>OZ243938.1:0-5206209 GCA_965214095.1 Candidatus Poribacteria bacterium
AGGTGTCTTACGATTCAACATACCAACTGCGTGAAATTTTAATAGAACCGTGGAGTCCCAGCACTTATGTAGTGGAGTCATTTTTCTCATTGGATGCCTCCCAACAAGAATTACAATTGGATAATGCGTGGCAAATTTCTGGTGAAAAAGCGAATTATTTGGGGACAATTACGTTTGGAAAAAATAACGAATGGCCATCGGAATCACAAAGCAGAACAATAGAAAAATTACCACTCTATGAAGGTCTCAGTGAGATACGGGTGGCATACACCAAAATCTTACAACAGGAAGGTTTACTTCAATACTTGCTGAAAGATGTTGAAGTTCAAAACCGCAAAGTCCTAATTGGATGGACATCTCAATTACAAGGAGTGTCATCAGCGAATTCAATAATGTCAGCAGACGAAAATGTCAACACAAATGATGAAATATTCGTTATAATGTATATGGATGGAAAAGACACAGAGAGGTAATCTTAAGATATAACGGTAGGATATGGGAGAGAGTAAACAGATGGATGTGCTATCGCTCGGAATTTTTGTCTCCGATGTACTCGGTAGACCGATAGATAACTTTCCAGAAAAAGGGAAATTAGTCCTATTTGACGAACTTGAAATACATGCTGGTGGTTGTGCCAACAATACTGCGATTGCCCTCTCACGGCTCGGTGTTTCTGTCGGTGCAATGGGTAAAATCGGTAATGATCAATTTGGAGAATTAATACTACAAACACTTTTGGAAAACAAAGTTAACACCACAGGAATGCAACGGGAGGCGAACACGAACACGTCCTTTACATTCGTTTCAATCGCCTCTGATGGTGAAAGAAGTTTTTGCCACTTTATCGGTGCAAACGGTGAATTGAACGAAGGTGATCTCAATTGGGATATAATAAAAACTACTAAAATACTACACATTGCAGGTGCATTTGTCATGCCAAAATTCGATGGCAAACCGATGGCAAATGTCCTTCAAAAAGCAAAAGGATTAGGTATAACAACTTCACTTGATACCACATGGGACGCTACAGGCAAGTGGTTGGAAACGTTGGAACCGTGTTTGCCTTATGTTGACATATTTCTTCCGAGTTTAACCGAAGCAGAGCATCTAACAGGTTTATCTGAACCAAGGGATATTTCACATTTTTTACGGAACTACGGTATTCATACTATTGGTATCAAGATGGGAGAACAGGGTAGTTACGTTTCAACACCTGAAGAGGAACTTTTCGTCCCCGCGTATTCTGTAAATATCGTTGATGCGACTGGTGCTGGCGATGCTTACGTGGCTGGATTCCTTGCGGGAACGGTAAAAGGATGGGACCTAAAAACGACTGCGGAATTGGCATCAGCGACTGGTGCCGCATGTGTTACTCAGATCGGCACCACGGCAGGTATCAAGAACCTTGAAGAAACTTTGAAAATCTGTCAGAAAAATAAAATGTCATAACGGCATTGTAGGACACAAAATAATGGATGCTAATGCAATCGTACAAACAGAGAACCTATCAAAATGGTATGGTGAAGTCATGGGAGTGAATGATGTCACCTTGTCTATTCACCCTGGTATAACAGGTTTGCTCGGTCCCAACGGTGCGGGTAAAACCAGTCTGCTCAAATTAATGACGGGACAACTCAAACCGAATATGGGAGAAATATCTGTCCTAAATCAACCTGTTTGGAATAATTATCTTCTCACAAAACGGGTCGGTTACTGTCCCGATATTGAATTGGCATATCAATTCATGACAGGATTTGAGTTTATCTCTTTCTTTGCGACGTTGAGTGGATGTGAGAAGACAGATGTGGAGCCACGAAGTTTAGAGGCACTTGAAACGGTGGATATGATTTCCGCAAAAGATAAACCGATTGGATCATACAGCAAGGGGATGCGGCAGCGCATAAAACTCGCACAAGCACTCGTGCATGAACCTGAACTCCTGTTCCTTGACGAACCACTCACCGGACTTGACCCCATCGGTCGAAGACATGTGATGAATCTACTTAAAAAACTTGCTGAACAAGGTATCAGCATGGTTGTCTCAAGCCATATCCTCTATGAAATTGAAACCTTAACTGAAACTATTTTGCTTATTCATCAAGGAAGAATTCTTGCAGAAGGCACTATCTCCGACATTCGTGAACTGATTGATGAACACCCACATAAGGTATATTTGAGTGCTGATGAACCCCGTCGATTAGCACAAGTCTGTCTCCCGTATGATGATATTCTCAGTGTCACCTTCGGTGATGAAGCAGGTGATGTTATCATTGAAACGGAAAAACCGGATGCCTTTTATGCGCGCCTCCCTCAAATCCTCATAGAAAACGAACTAAACGTTTCACAACTCTACTCACCTGACGACAATTTATCCGCTGTCTTTAAGTATTTAGTTGGTTAGATTACCGATCTTTTCAGAGTAACCACAACTTTAATAATTATGTAACCGTTCCACATTAAACCCGCGTCATTATATATTGAAGCAACTGGAACAAATCTATCACTTTCTTGAGGTGCATAATGAAGCATGAAGACGTTGAACTAATAAACCGAATCCTTGTGGGTGATGAGAACGCTTTTGTGAGTTTAGTGAACAAATACCAAAAGCAGGTGCATGCACTCGCTTGGCGGAAAGTAGGTGATTTCCACATCGCGGAAGAGATCACACAAGACACCTTCCTCAAAGTCTATCAGAAACTGGCAACTTTGAAAGATCCGAATCAGTTTTCTGGATGGCTTTATGTGATTGCAACCAATCAGTGCCGCGCGTGGCTTCGTAAGAAACGCATTGAAACTGAACCTTTAGATGAGACAGATGTTGAGAAGATAGAAGAAGCATATTCACGATATGTTGCAGAAGAACAAGCAAAAGCAACAATTGAGACACAACGCGAAGTGGTGAAAAAACTACTTGCGAAACTCAAAGAGAGTGAACGCACGGTAATGACACTCCACTATCTTGGTGAAATGACGGTTGAAGAGATCAGTCGTTTTTTAGGAGTATCTGCAAGTGCGATTAAGCTCCGATTACACCGGGCCCGGCAACGTTTGAAAAAGGAGGAACCGATGATACGAGAGGCACTTAGCAACTTCAAACTATCCCCAAACCTTACTGACAATATAATGCAAAGGATTGAAGATATAAAACCAACCGTACCATCAGGCAGTAAACCTATTATTCCGTGGGTAATAGGCGCGTCAAGTATCGCTTTGATTGTGCTAATGCTTGGATTAGGAAGTCAATACTTAGCACATTTCCAACAACCTTATAGTTTGGATGCACAGTCTGAAACTACGGTAGAACTGATTGATGTACCTATCGTGTTTAATTTGGAAGCGAAACCGGATGTCCGAAATCAGTTAGGACAAAATACTGATAATGGTAAAGGTGATGGTCCTGGACAGGAATCTAATCAGGTTTCATCTGATGAAGGGGATTATACGCAATGGACTTTGCCTAAAGGGGCGAAAGCCAGACTTGGAAAGGGTAGTGTACGAGAAGTGGCGTACTCTCCTGATGGAAATAGACTTGCTGTTGCCAGCGGAACTGGGATTTGGCTATATGATGCACATACTGGCAAAGAATTAAGCCTTCTAACTGGACATACAGGAAGTGTCCTTACCGCCGCATTCAGTCCCGATGGAACTACAATTGCCAGTGGTAGCATAGACGATACTGTAATGTTATGGGACGCTGGGACCGGACTACATAAACACACTCTTATAGGTCATAAGGGTGCAGTTACAGGTGTAGTGTTCAGTTCTGATGGCAAAATACTTGCAAGTTCAAGTATGGATACTACAATACGGGTGTGGGATGCGGTAACTGGTGAACTTAAAACAGTTTCCGATGGTATGCCTTCCAGTATCTTGGGAATAGTTTTCTCTCCGGGTGATGATATAATAGCCGGGTGGGGTGGTATGAAAAAAATATATCTGTTAGATGTAGCAACTGGGAAACAAAAAGATATAATAAAAACTGAGAAACATGTTAGTTCTGTGGTGTTTAGTCCTGACGGTGGCAAAATAGTTTTAGGTGGTGTTACGAGTATTCAAATTTTGGATATGGCAACTGGAGTATATACTGGGAAACTCACCGGACATCGATCAAATGTCACTCATATCTCACTCAGTCCTGATGGAAGTATTCTTGCAAGTGCAAGCCTGGATAAAACTATAAAATTGTGGGATTTCAATGAAGAGTATCGTTGGCACAGTAGCAGGTATAACGCACAAACCACACTCCTCAAGGGTCAGACTGAGTGGTATCATGTTGCATTTAGTCCGGATAGTAACACGTTAGTTGGCGTGGGAGGGGATGGAACAGTGTTATGTTTCGACAAAACAACGGGAGAACAAAAAACAGCAATCTCAGGTCATACAGGCATCGTGGAGAGTATTGCATTCAGTCTTGATGGTAACATTATCGCAAGTGGAAATGATAATCAAGTGTTGTTATGGGATATAAATACTAACCAGCAAAGATCGGTCTTCAACACGGATGGACTGAATGTGAAGAGTATTGTATTCAATCCGGATGGAAATACATTTGTCACAGGAAATGATCATAACACTGTACTTGTGTGGGATATTTTGACAGGACAGCAGAAAACAAAAATAGAAATTCCTCGGCTGGATTCATCTTCCACTACAAGTATCTCAGCAGTCGCATATAGTCCTGACGGTAATCTGATTGCTACCAGCGGAGGCGTTGATGACGACTCCGTATATTTGTGGGATGCGGAAACTGGAGAACTGAAAACAACATTGGAAGGACATAAACCTGAAGAAGGTTACTCAACAGTTAAGAGTATTGCTTTTAGTCCCGATGGAAAAACACTCGCAAGCGGAGTTTCAAGGCATGACGGTATGGTCCAGTTATGGGATGTATCAACAAGACAACTAAAAACTACACTCAAGGGACATCCAGCAAACGTTTTTTGTGTAGTGTTCAGTCCTGATGGAAACACACTCGCAAGTAGCGGTGGTCCTAATAACAACCGCGGATGGAGCAGCGAATGGCGTGACGTTGCAAACGTTCATCTGTGGGATCTATCGACAAAACAAAAAGGTATACTTAAGGGGCATGTAGGTTCTGTCTTAACTATTGCCTTTAGCGGTGATGGAAAAACAATTGCTACTGGAAGTATTGACAATACAGTGAGAATATGGGATAGCGTTACAAAAGAACAGATTGCGTTATTTGAAGGGCATAAGTCAAGTGTTGCATGCGTAGCATACAGTCCTGATGGGAAAACACTCGCAAGTGGAAGTGGCAATGGAACAATACTTCTTTGGGATGTGACATCACTTTCAAGTACTAACTAACTCAGTAGGTTGTCCTAACTGCACCATTCATAGGCGTCAATTTAGCATCCTTCCAAGTACCGGTAGGTTCGGTTTCCTAACCGAACCGGTTTTGTGCCAAATACCTTCATAGAGGTTCGCGCACAGGTTCCGTGCGGTTAGGAAACCGAACCTACCGGCCTGGGGTTATAGCGTCCTTCCTCCTAAATTGATGCCTATGGTTGTCCTAACTGCACCAATGCTGCGATGTTCGGTTCATCAGTTGACAATGCTGCAAAACTGTCATCACATATAGCACGTCGAATCCCGCGCATCAGACTCACATAAAAATGTAAGTTGTGCAATGTGTGAAGCTGTGAACCGAGTATCTCATTCTCAATATGCAGGTGTCGGAGATAAGCGCGTGTAAAATTTTGGCAGGTATAGCAACTACATGCCGGATCCAGAGGACTAAAATCACGCGTGTATTTTGCATTCTTAATGCGGACAATTCCTTCAGATGTAAAGAGTGAACCGTTGCGTGCATTCCGTGTCGGCATCACACAATCGAACATATCAACACCACACTGCACACCGTTGACTAAATCTTCAGGTGTTCCGACACCCATTAAGTAACGTGGCTTATCTTCTGGTAAGAGTGGTGCTGTGTATGCCAACATCTCATTCATCAAATCCTTTTCTTCACCTACGCTCAATCCGCCGATTGCATACCCCGGAAAACCGATTGATACCGTCCCCTCAACACTTGCTTGACGAAGGTCACGCTCCATACCACCCTGCACAATTCCGAACAAAAGCTGATTAGCATTCTGATGTGCTTTTTTGCTCCGTTCTGCCCAACGTAACGTCATCTCCATTGAGTTTTTGAGATATTCATATTCATTTGGCAAAGCAGGACATTCATCAAAAATCATGATAATATCTGCCCCGAGTGCATTCTGAATTTCAATGGAACGTTCAGGACTGATAAACCTTTCTGTGCCATCTATAGGGGAACGGAAGGTAACCCCATCCTCCGTTATCTTTCGTAGCGGTCCCAGACTAAAAACCTGAAACCCACCGCTATCGGTTAAAATCGGCTTGTCCCACCCCATAAACTGATGCAATCCACCTGCTTCTTGGACAATTTCGTGTCCGGGACGTAGATAAAGATGGTAGGTATTTGCGAGGATAATCTCAGCTTGAATCTGTTCTTTTAGGGTTTGTGGGGTGCATGCTTTCACGGTACCACGGGTGCCAACAGGCATAAAAATCGGGGTATTCACAACCCCGTGTGCAGTCCGAATTTCACCGACACGTGCTTCAGTTTCTTTGTCTTTATGAATAAGAGTATAGATTTCTTGTGTTTCTTCCATTGTCGGTATTTTATCACAACCTTGATTAACAATCAAGTTCAATAAAAGTGTCGGGTGTCAGAGGCATTCAAATGATTGACTCTACCCAATCTTCCAGGGTTATTAAATAACCTTGATTCTCCTAACTTGACATTTGCACATCCTAATGTTATTTTATAAGAGGCTATTCAATAGGTGGTGTGTTTTGTATTTATGACAAATATCTTGATAAACAGGAAAATATAAATGTCTGCAGAATTTGTTGAGAAAAGACAACAGAGTTGGAATGAGTTAGAGGAATTATTGAATAAGTCTCGTCATGCAAATGCCCAAGAACTCAATCGTCTTGGATATTTGTATCGTCGTGTAACGTCAGATTTAGCAGTGGCACGCCGTGATTTTCCACAGGATCGTTGTGTAATTTACCTGAACGAGTTAGTATCAAGAGCACATTCCACTGTATACCAGACTTCACCCTTAAAACGTGGTTCACTTCTTGAATTTCTCCGTTTTGGTTTCCCTACCGTCTTCCGCGAAAATCTCTATTTTATCGGTGCTGCTTTCCTGATGTTCGCCCTTGCATATATGGGAGCTTATGTGAGTGCGTTGAGATCCCCTGAATTCGCTGAAAGCCTTGTCCCTGAAGGTTACGTGACTCATATCAAAGAATTAGGACAAAACAAATGGAATTCTACATCTGCCGAAGCAAGAAATTTACTCTCCTCCTATGTCATGACGAACAACATTCGCGTGGCTTTCATGGCTTTCGCTGGGGGAATCATGTTTATGGTTGGTAGTGCATATATCCTTGTGTTTAACGGGTTATTTTTGGGTGCCATTGCTGGATTGTGCCATGTTAACGGGGTCGCGTTAGCATTGTGGTCCTTTGTATCACCGCACGGCTACATAGAACTGACGACGATATTTATTGCTGGTGGTGCTGGTATGAGGTTAGGATACTCCCTTATTGCACCAACAACTTTGACAAGAAAACAGACTTTAGTTAATGGCGCGAAAACGGCAATTAAGTTACTCGGCGGATGTGTGTTCTTGCTTGTTATTGCGGGAATCATTGAGGGTTTTGTGTCTCCTTCTGACCTTCCAAATGCTGTAAAAATAGGCTTTGGTGCATTGACTGGAATTTTGTTGTTCACCTACCTTTTTGGTATGAAATCTCCTAATTCATGAAATAGAATCTCATATAAGAGGCGCAATGAATTGCGCGACTACGAACCGAAATAGTGTTATAGCCTTGATTTTGCCTTCAGTTCTAAATACTTATTCACCACAGCCATAGTTAGTTGATGTGCGGGGACATCTATTGTTATAACACCGCGTCTGCGCAAGATTTCTAATGTCGCTTGTTTTTCTTGCAGCATTCGTTCTGCTATTGCTTTCTGATAAACCGACTTAGAATTTGACGGTTTTTGTGCTGCTAATTCCACAATCCCTGAATCTGTCAACGTTACACAGACAACAAGATGATGTTTGGAAAATTGCGAGACATAAGTTGCTATGCCTTCTGCTGAATCGTTGTCAAGGATATCTGTGAAGAGTATAATAAGTGCCCGTTTGCGTTGTTTTGAGGCGAGATAAGAGAATGCTGCTTCAAAGTCAGGTTCAACCGGATGTGCCGGCAACGCATAAATCGTCTCTAACATTGTAAGGAACTGCTTTTTACCCTGTTTTGGAGCTAAGTATTGGTGAACTGTATCTGCAAATGCAACCATACCTATTTTGTCTCCTTTCAATATTGAGACATAAGCAGCCATTAGGGTTGTGTTGATAGCGTAATCTAATTTCAGCATCGCTTTTTGATAAACCGTTTCTGTATCCGTTGTATCTAATGAATCCAATAGAATTGGAGATGCCATGAGTCGTCCGGTATCCAACATAATTACTATATCTTGACTCCGTTCAGTTTCAAACTCAGTAACAATAGGTTTTCTGTGTCTAGCGGTAGCATTCCAATCAATACGTCTAAAATCGTCATCAGGTAGGTATTCACGCAACCTTTCCAACTCCGTTCCTTCTCCAAATTGTCGTGAGTTTTTTAATCCCATACGGTGAAGCATTCCACGTTTGACCAATAACTCGTACTGTCTAATAGCATTGAGATTAGGATATACTTTTACTTCTGTTTGTGCTGATACTTTGTGCTGTCGAACGACAAGACCTATAACACCCAAACACCGAATATGTATATCTCCAAACAGATATATTCCTCTCCGCATCGGTGTGAGATTGTAAGATATGCTTTCCTCTTGCATTGAATTAACTTCCAAGTCATGGATTACTGCGTCATACAAGAATTCAGTAGGAAAATCGTCCTTAAGCCTTATCTTCAAGCTATGTCGTGATCGGTTGAAAATGTGTAATGTAACTACATTTTCCATGCCTAATGAGAACTTTGTATTCATCAATCTGTTAACTTGAACACTTGTATAGAGAGGGTTTGTAACATAATCTATGATTGCAACGGTGAACAACAACAGCAGATATGCTCCACTAACATACAATAGACTGGATGAGAATAGACTGGATGAGACAGCATACAGCAGAATGGGGATAGCTGCGGGAAATAAATAGAATAGGAATCGTTTGCTAATATGCATATTATCTATCGTGGGATTTCTACTTCGGCAAGAAGTCTATCAATGACATCATCGGCGGTCAAACCTTCAATTTCTGCCTCTGGTTTCAACAGGATGCGATGACGGTAAACAGGTGCCGCTAAATATTTTACATCATCAGGTATAATATAGTCTCGTCCTTGTATTGCTGCATAAGTTTTACTTGCTAATAAGAGTGCTATTGAGGCGCGGGGACTTCCACCTAATATTAGCTCATTAGATCTGCGTGATGCTTCTGCCAGACCAACGATATAGTTAAATATAGTATCCTCTACGGTGACTGCTTGAATTGACTTTTGACATTCCGTAAGTGCCTCACTGTCAATCACACTTTCTATGCCGACCTCATCCAAACGAGTAGCATTAAATCCTTGATGGTAATTCCTCAAGATTTGTGTTTCTAATTCAGTGCCAGGATAATCTACTTTGAGTTTAAACATAAATCTATCCAACTGTGCTTCTGGTAGTGGATATGTTCCCTCATATTCAATAGGATTTTGTGTTGCTAACACTATGAATGGTGTTGATAGTTCGTGTCGCACGCCATCAATACTGACTTGTCGTTCTTCCATACATTCCAAGAGTGCAGATTGTGTTTTTGCTGGAGAACGGTTGATTTCATCTGCAAGTAGGACATTCGTGAAAACGGGCCCGTGCTTAAGATTAAACTGATTTGTAGTCAAATCGTAAACACTTGTTCCAATAATGTCTGATGGCATCAGGTCTGGTGTGAACTGGACACGACTAAATTGTCCAGAGACAATCATTGCAAGAGTCTTTGCGATTAACGTTTTTGCCGTGCCCGGTACGCCCTCTAATAGGACATGTCCTCCTGAAAAAAGACTGACAACCACGAGTTTAAAGATTTCGTGTTGACCGACGATAATTTTCTGTGCTTCCTGTTTTATTCTTTCAAAAACTGTTTGTACTGTGTTCTCCATAATTTAATGATCACCTATTTATTGTTCTTCAAATATTAGTGTTTGTACAGTATGTATAAACTCTTTTTGCTAAATCCACGAGTTGTGATTCCGATATATTTCCTGAGACTTCTAAATCACTGATTAGATTGGTAAGTTCTCCTTGTTCATCATCAATACCACGTTGAATCAATTCTTCTAAGAACTCTGATGTTCTTAGGTTTGGATTCACTCGCCACCGATTTCCTAAGTCTGCTCTGAATTTATCTTTAATATGTTTTAGTATATCCATACGTGTGTTGCCTTTTTGATATAAGGCAGTCATCGCGTAGACATATTCGGTGCTTAACCTTCTATTGTCCTCTCTTATATTTAAGGGTTGTCCGAATCTTCTTCCTCTCAATGTCATGAAGACGAACAGAATCAAACAGATATATACTGATGCTAATCCCCATGGTGTTTTGAATACAAAGTTTACGAACGCACTTGAAGGGTCAATGCTTTGTACGTAGTAATTGCCTTCTGCCAGACCGATGTGTGCTTTACGAGGGAATGTTGACATAAGGTTGTAAAACAGTGCAGCATTTCCACTATGTTTCAATCCATTTTCATTAAATAGATATGCCGAAGTAGTGAAATACGCACGTCCTTCTCCATCTTGTATTGTTGCTACAACTGCTTGATATTCGGATCCGTATAGTACCAGCATGTCTCGTTTATCAGATTCAATAGCAAAATATGTCCGGGGTCGTATTCTGTTAACTTCGTTTAAATGAAAAAAAGGTTCTTCTTGATATCTATTTGCGTACTCCATTCTATTCGGTAGATTCTGTAGTTTCAACCCAAAAGCAGCGACAAGTCCTGCCATTGTTTTATGATTTCCTCCACTTACTATCAGTGTGCCACCACCTTTGACAAAATCTTGCATATTCTGAATTTCTGATTCCGATGGAATTTTGAGAAGATCCTGTAAGAATAAGACATCGTAGTTCTTAAGACGGGAAGGATATTGTGCAGTAATTTCTGTGACTCTAAACTTTAATTTTCGTAATAGTTTTGGGAGAACACTTGTTGGAACTAACGAATCACAAGAGAGGTGGGAACATGAGAGTATAATTAAAAGAAAGAGATAAATTGGAACGCGGTGAATTTTCACTGATTGTCACCCTTTAACATACACCTTTTGCAATAGATCACGATAGTTTGCAACGGTTTCGGCATCACAAGGTTTATGTCCATACCATACCTCATCAAAGACAGTAACTGCTGGACCAAGTGTCTCCTGAAGGTTGATGTCAACTTGTGATTGGTATAGATACTCGCGATTCGTCATGCTCTTATCATACGGTAAAATACCGCGTTCTTGTAGGTGTAAAACTGCGGAAAGATAGAGATAACGGAGTGCACCGCGGAAGTCGTCTGATGCTTCTGCGGTATCTGCGTGTGCAAGCGCAGCTTTTTCAGTCCTCACATCATCTTCAACAATCAACGTTTCATTTTCGCTAACTTCGCTTATCAAGTTAACCCGAATCTGTCGGATAAAAATGATCAAAACTATTCCAATTGCTAATATACCCAATGGGAATAGTACATACTTTAGTTCAAATTTCTGAATTGGTTTGGGAGTAAGCAGTTTATCTAACTCGGTTTGATATTTCTCATAAGATATTGCCGCTTCCGTATTTTTCTCTAACTCATCACGAAACAGCTGCTCCTCTGATGCCGTAACTAACAAAACGGTCAGACAAGTCAGACAAAAGATTATAATGAGACTACTATTAATTTTTAGTGTCATGATTCTTCGTTATGTTCAGTTGGAATTTGTTCAAGATTATCCGTAACCTGCATTTCCAGGTCCAAGGCTTCTTTCCGTATCCGCATGTCATAATATAGGAGCGTAGAACCAATTGATGCAATCGGTAGCAGCAGTGCAGCGATACCTATTGAAAAAAAGGTGCGGATAAAATATGTTAACCAACCAATATCTTCAGGCGTTGGCGCAAGAACAAATAAAATAGTTTCAAGAGCGGTCGCATCATAAGGCATTTCGCCGGTACCAGGAATAAGCATGAATATAATGGAAAATGTAGTAGAAAGAATTATTGATAGCATATAGAAGATGAGAATAATAGCTAACATGATTCCGAAGACCCGCCACCATTTTCCTTTTACTAATTCCGAACTACGACGAAATGATGCACCTACTGGTTTCTCCTCTATCATAATGGGAAGACCATATAATCCCCACCTTACAAACAAATAGATTGCAAATGGTATTCCAATGCAGGTTATAAATAAGAGTGTAATAACCAACATATATAGGAGAGAACCACCAAGGAACGAAGTATAACGACGCAATGAGTGCTGTAAGGCAGCCTCAACAGTTATGTTCTTTCCTAAATACACTTGCGAAGTTGCGTATATTATTGCTCCTATGACAAACAGAGACAGAAATAGTGAAGTGATTATAGCAAAAAACATCCCTACCAGAACGTCGTCAAGCGTATTTCTTAAAACAAGATATACACCGATTTTATCAATCACATAGCCGATTACAAAATATACAAGGCAGATCTTAAAAAAGAGTTGAAAGTTGTTGCGATAGAGTGAAAACATCCCGTCAAGGATGTCGGTGAGATTCAACGGTTGCAGAGATGGCAAGGATTCATTGCTTTCACTTTCTGGTACTAGGGTATTGTGTTCTTGCATATTCTCCTCAAGTATGATGTTCTTTAGATGCATGATTAGTTTATCTCATTTTGTTTTTTATTTCAAGACAATGTGATGTACTTGAATCCTTGAATCAACTTGATTTGACAAATACAATAGAATGGTGTATAATATGAAATTATAGAGTTTCTTGGTGTTATGTTGAACTACTGAATAGGAAAAAGTTATGTATTCACAACAGGTAACAGAACACTTTGAAAACCCACGCAATGTTGGCACAATTGCTGATGCGGATGGTTCAGCCACTATTGGTTCCGCTGCAAGTGGGGAAATGTTGAAACTTACCATAAAGATATTGAATGATTCAGTTGTGGATGCCAAGTTCCGTGCGTTTGGTTGTCCGACTGCAATTGCATGTGGGTCTGTTCTTACAGAATTAGTATCGGATAACCGTCTTATTGATGTATCTGAGATAACAGCGGCAGATATATCGGATGCGTTAGGTGGATTGCCAGTAGACAAACAACGTTATGCTGAATATGCAGAGGAAGTTCTAAAAGAAGCTTTAGTGAACTTAAATAGATAACAGGAGATAGAGCAATGATTAATGTAACGGAATCAGCGGCACAAAAAGCAATTATACTGATTAATGGCAATGACAATGACACCGATAGTGAACTGGGTTTACGAATGCAGGTGATCGGTGGTGGCTGCTCAGGTTTTCAGTATAGCCTTGAATTCGGAGAAGCGAAAGGAACTGATAGGGTGTATGAATTTCATGGGTTGAAGGTCTATATTGATCCCCGTAGTTCTCTCTATCTTGCCGGTTCGGTGCTGGATTACAATGACGGTCTTATGGATTCAGGATTTAAGATCTCTAATCCAAATGCTAAAAACACATGTGGCTGTGGTGAATCCTTCAGTGTGTAATGAATATCCGGTAGAAATGTTAGTTTTCATATCTACCGGAATTGAGTCTTAAGACACCATTTTGTTTTGAGACTTATAGTGTCTTGTATAGTTCCGCATGTCGTTTCAACACAGCATCTGAATCCTTGGGATTAATCACCTCAATAGAGATAAAACCTGTGTAATTATCTTCTGCGAGAAGTGTTAGAGAGTCTTTTTCAGTGTCAGGCATGGGACCTTCGTCCCCAAAACTGACGTGTGCATGACGGACTTTATTACGAAGGTGTACATACGCTACATCCACTGGTTGTCCGTGTCGAACGTGGTGTCCTGCGTGCCAATTCACATAGGTATTCTTCGCTTCTGCCCGATATAACACTTCTGCCAAGTAACTTGCCAATAGATTTCCGTGAGTTTCCAAACAGAGTGCTACTCCTGCCTCACCTGCTATCCCATCACATTGCCTAATTCCATCAGCTTCCCAATCAAGTGTTTGATCGACTTCATTTGGTGTTT
Source organism: Candidatus Poribacteria bacterium (assembly GCA_965214095.1). GTDB lineage: Bacteria > Poribacteria > WGA-4E > WGA-4E > WGA-3G > MSPOR6. The sequence goes on from OZ243938.1 coordinate 14,290, forward strand.
TCGGTACAGGATCGCCGAAGATACGGATATTTTGTGCTCCCATCTTTTCTGAGAGATCAATATATCGTTTTAGCAAGTCGACTTGTTGCTGCCGTTTTTGAGCATCCGGATCAATAAATCGCACACCCGTTGCAATACAAGATAAAGCAATCCCACTATCTTCAAATTGTGATTTTGCATCGCTGAGTTGTTGTGGTGAAGAATCCAATTCTACACCGTGTCCGTGATCCCATTCTACACGGAGTTCTAAATGTTCATAGTTATAATGTTTTGCCTTGTCAATCAATTCTGGCACCGACAATGGTGGACAGACAGACGACATGAAACCAAATATCATGTGATTCCTCCATATATTCACTAAGTTTCTCTATCTGCTGTGTCAACAACCTGATAGATATTGTTTTATCCTTTGATATCAATAGTTGAACTACCATCACCTTTTTTCTTTACGTTGATTCTGACTGGTAGTCGTCTTGTTAATTCTTGAATGTGGCTAATAATGTAGATGTTTCGTCCTTGCACACGAAGTCCTTCTAAAGCTGCGATTGCTATATCAAGTGTTTCAGCATCCAATGTGCCAAATCCTTCATCAAGGAAGAGCGAATTGATTTGTGCGCGACCTTGACTGAGTTCTGAAAGTGCCAGTGCCAACGCCAGGCTTGTCAGGAATGACTCACCACCAGAGAGGGTTTCAACAGGTCGTTCTTCATTTGCATTCCATCGGTCTATGACAGTCAGATCGCCAATACTTTCAACTTTAAGCTGATAACGCTCTGAAGTGAGATTTTTCAATTGTTGGTTGGCTAAAAGTCCCATCTGTTTGAATATAATCTCTAAAGCAAAGTCGCGTAGAGTGTGTGCGCTGATTGTATCCTTTAATCTTTGCCAACGTTCTAATTCTGTCTTAGCAGCGTGTTCTTCACTAGCAAGGTCCTCTCGTTTTCGAAGATTATCTTTCAATTCTCTTATTTTCTCCTCTTGTACAGCGATTTTTCCCAGAATTTCTTGATTCTGTGCTGCGATTTCTTCTGCTAAAGTTGTGATCTGTTTTAGGACCTCCGTATCATACGGCGTTTCTACAAACTGCATCCGCAACGCTATAATTTTAGAATCAAGCTGCTGTTGTTCGTTTTTATGAGCATCGATTTTTTCGGTTAGTGCTTGTATCTGTGTGTTGTCTCGGAATGCTGAGTTGTGCACATCAGGCGATTCAAATCCTGCTTCGTCCAATTTATTCAAGTAAGTGTCCCTTGATTTTTCAAAATGTTCACTTTTCTTCATCAATTGTTCTTTACCAATTTTCTGACTTGTCTCTTTCTGAATTAATAGTGTGCGTTTTTTTTCTAATTGTTGTTCGGTTTCATCGCGTTCATCTTTTTTCACTTGTAAATCCGTTTCTAATTTAGTAATAGCATCGTTGATCTCATTTTCTGTTTCTAAGCCATCAGTTTTCTCCTGTACATCTTCCAAAATCTTTTCTGCTTCGTTTTGATAGCGTTTGATTTCATTTTGCAGTTCAGTCAGATTTTCTTGCAATCCTGACAGTTCACGTTGATTGCTCTGAATTTCGGTGTTAAGCATATTAAGTCGGTGGTTTTTGCTGGTAAGTTCCTGTTCACGCGTTGCTGCTTTTTCGATCTTATCATCAAACCGTTTGGCAGCTTCATCTGGAGTAAAATCGTGAAATACTTCGGGCATTGAAGTCCAAAAATCTTTCTCAATAGAAGAAATATCCAATTTCAAGCCTTCAATCTCATCTGTTACTGTCTCCAATTCCTGTTTTCTATCGTTCAACAGTTTGCTTTCTCGTTTATGTTCACGTTCACTAGTTGCGAGTTCTTGAGAGACTTGATTTAACTCATTGGATATTTGAATGTAAGCGTCACGAAAAGTGTTAAGGTTTTTAATGACAGAGTCTGCTTCATTAAACCTTTCATCAACCCATTTGGATGAGATGTCTGAAGATTCATAGAGTTCTTGCCATTTCGCGTAGAGGTCTGCGGTTTCAGTATTTAGGTTTTCTATTTCTTCAATGCACTCGTCAACTTGTTTGGCGGTGTTAGATTTATCTTGTTGGAGACGCACCTGATTCTGTTCTAATTCTTGCTTCTGTTTCTGTACATTTATCGCCTCTGTTTTGGCATCGTCTAATGTTTTCTCAATACTATCAAGTAACGCCTCGCTTTCATGCTGAACTTTATCAGCATAAGGATGATCTGTAGCACCACATACACGACACGGTTGTCCTGGTTCAAGCTGATGTCGGAGTTGATTTACAGGGTCCGCTAAGAGTGCAATGTCCCTCTCTGCTTCTAATTTTTCAACTTCTGCATCTGCTCGTTTACAGATCTGCGACTGAATTTCAAGTTTTTTCGCATGTTCATCAAGAGATTTATCAAGTTTAATTATATGTCCCTGAAATTCCGCTAAACTCTCTTTTTTCTCACAGAGTTGTCTATAGGCATTTTCATACTCCTGCGCTATTGGTCGCGCCTTTCTTGCTCTATCTCTTCTGTCCTGCCAATCTTCAAGAGTGCCAGTACTTTGAAGTGCCTTAGATTCGGTTTCAACTTGTTTTAGATCATTTGCCACATTTGCTTCTTTTGAACGGAGTTCTCCTTGGTTATCAGAGAGTTCTTTTAACTTTTCTTCAAACTCACTTATTCGTGACTCATACTCTGACTGGGCATCTTCTTTTTCTTTTTGCTGTTTGCGTTTTGAGTTGAGTTCTGACAGCAGAACATTTGTTCGGTTAAGACGTGACTGACGATCCGATGGAAGAGGGTTTTGAATTAAAAAGGCTTCTGCTGCCGCAATCTGTTCCTGCAATTCGACTTGTTCAGTTTGTTTACCACTGAACTGGCTTGATGATCTGTTTATCTGCTGATTCAAACTTTCTAATGCAGGGTTACGCTTCTCAACCTCTGCAAGTCGGTCTGCTGCGCGTTCCACATCTGATTTTGCATCAGCGTATATCCCTATCTTTTGATCTCGTTCGGTAGAGGCAGTAGTGTATATTTCCTTTTTTATGTTAAAATCGGTCTGATTGGTCTTTACTTGCTTTTGGGCTTCCACAAACTCAGTTTCAATCTTCTGTAACTCCTCCGATGCGGTTTCTTTTTCCGACTTTGCGGTATCATACGCTTGTTTCTCTGCGCGAAGTTTATTTGCCTGTTCAGCGTATTCAAGCTCCGATTTGAGTTCATCGATCATCGGTTGCTGATCGGTGAGTTCTCCGAGTCTATCTTCAGAAGATTGGAGTGTTTCAAAGTTATCTTTGCGATCTTTTTCGTGATCTTTTTGCTCCTGAATGCGTTGATTTCTTATACCTAATGTCTTTTCTTCTGTTTTGAAACTGTCAAGTTCTCTCTCTGCCTTCTCTATTAGTTCAGGAGAGGCTTCCGGAATCTGATCTAATCTCCTCTCTATCTCGTCATAAACAGCCGCAGCTTCACTGACTTTGTCAAGTAATATCTGCCTAAGTATGTCGTAGATATGGATACCGGCAGTTGCTTCCAGAATTGTGCGTCTGTGGTCTTTCCCTGCTTTCAAGAATGCTGCAAACTGACCTTGCGCTAACATCACAGACTGATTGAACGCAGCAAAGTTCAGTCCTAAAATAGATTCAATTTCTTGGCTAACATTGGTCGTGATTAACTCACCGGAACTATCAAATAGTTGTGTTCTTGGAGAATAGTTGCGTCTAATTATCCAAGTAGCATGGTATCGTTTTCTGTTTACCTCAAAATAGACTTCAGCAAATGCCTCGTTTTCACCATGACTGATGAGATGTTTAGGATTTCGCGTGTCGCGTCCTGTTAAACGAGGCGTTTTACCATAAAGTGCAACACAAATTGCATCTAACAACGTTGTTTTCCCCGCACCTGTAGACCCCGTAATCGCCACAAGCGGGGTATCATTCAACGGAGGTTTTTCAAAATCAAGTTCTACCTCATCACGAAAACTATTTAGATTTTTTATTTTTACTTTACATAATTTCATTAGGATTCCTCAACCATCTGGAGTAATTCGTTAAACGTTTGTCTTAAGGTATCATCAGGTGGCTTACCGCCATGTTTTTCCTTGTAGAATTGTTCAAAGATTTCCTCAGGCTTCTTCATATCTTCAGCAGAAATGTCGCTACCTTTCTCCATTTCGGGCATCTCAATCTCAACGCTCAGTACTTCACCCCCACTTTCGTAGAAAGCTTGTCGAATTTCATCACTGATTCCAGTTCGCACAGAGTCCAGTTTCAATTTTACCTGAATATACTTGCCCTCCCACTTTTTTATCATCACCTCCGAAAGGACAGAGGTTTCATCCCCTTCAACAGTACATAACTTTCTGAAAATTGGTATTTCAATCTCTTCATCGTTTAGTATCTCTGCATCGTTAGAAAACTCAAAAAGAAATACTTTTTTGGTATATTTCGCTTCATTAAACCTTAGAGGAATAGGTGAACCAGAATAACGGATTGGGATGTCAACGCCCTGGATAGTTTGTGGTCTATGGAGATGACCGAGTGCGATATAATCAACGTCATCAGGAAAATCGGATGCCTTTATTGCTGATGCACCCCCAATTTGGATATTCCTTTCAGAATTCGTCTCTTGCCCGTTGTGCACAAACAGGTGCCCCATCAATATTTTAGGAAGTTCTGTTGGCATGTAGGATACACACTTTGCATAAAGATCTTTAAGTCTCTCACGATAACGTTCAGTCTTTTCTATCTCGGATTCAAAAGAGACATGCGGGAGTTCATTTTCTGATAGATATGGCACAGCTGCAACAGCAACTTGGGGATCATCAGGGGGAATCTGGACAACGCATTCTTCTGGTGTAGTTGCTTGTCCTACAACATGAATACGACCCATTTTAAGAAATTCTTTGGGTGCTTCTAAGTGGCGTGCAGAATCGTGGTTACCTGCAATAATTACCGTATATGTCTGAGTATTCTTGTATAGATTATAGAGAAATTGGTAATAAAGGTTGGTTGCTTCTGCGGAAGGAAGTGATGTGTCGAAAATATCACCTGAAACAAGGAGTAGGTCTATGTTATTTTCTTTGATAATCTGAAGTAACCATGTTAGAAACTGTTCATGTTCATTAAGACGTTGACGTTCATGAAGTCGTTGTCCGATATGCCAATCGGCAGTGTGCAAAATACGCATGTAATCCTCTTTTTACAATGTCCTATAATACATTATATGATATAATAGATTTACATTTATATCAAGTCCAAAATTAAATTTGCTTATAGGAGAAAGATATGCGTTTTTCGCTATTGTTTTTACTAATTGCTTTGTTCACATTGACGATGTTAGTTTCAATGAATACATCAGCAGATTTGCTTTTTCATGACGATTTTGAGAGCGATTCAATAGACCAGGAACCGAAAAACTGGGATATTGGGTTTGCTGGTAATACGAAGGCAATAGTTGTTGCCGATCCCAAAGATGCTGGAAATAAAGTGTTGAAAACATCCGATAAAGCATCCAATGCCTCACGTCATGATGGTCCTGGTGGATCTATCTATGTTTGTGGTGAAGATGATTGGGACGATTATGTTGCTGAATGGGATATGATGTTTCCAGATGATTTTTATATGGGTGTTGTTTTTCGTTTTAAAGATGGTGAGCAGTTCTACTTGAGTGACCGTCGTCAAGGGGGTAATATTTACCAATTCTATAAACGTAAGAACGGGTGGCCCCTAATCGGAAATGGTATGGTAGAAAACCAACCACAGGTTTGGTATCGTGCGCAACTCACATTGGACGGGGATTCCTTCACCTTCAAACTGAAGGAACGTGATGACGCTACACCCTTTAATAACGTAGATCCGGCTACAGAAGCTAAAGATGCCGAATACAAGACCGGTAAGTTTGGCAATTATGGTCTGGTTTACATAGACAATCTCTTTATTGGTGATTCCGTAGACGACTTGGTATTGCCAGTAGAACCGCAGAATAAGTTAAGCACAACCTGGGGACAAATTAAATCCTCATATTAGTTTCAATAAAGAGGGTGGTTATCTTCACTTCCACCCTCATAACTTTCAGATAGACATAAGAGATATACATAATGTCAATATACATTGCACACGGTGCACAAGATTCAATTATTTCAACGTTGAATGCGCGTATGGCATTCAGCGGGTTCAAACTTCATCTGTGTGTCAACATATCTGGTGAACTTTTAGGTGTTGAGTTCACACCTGCCACAACAGATGACCGGAAAGTTGTTCCGAAGATTGCTTATACAGATCTATTGAATTTTGCTATTTTCTTTTCAAATAACGGATTATCCAATGCATCTCTATTTACAATATAGTTTGGTAATCTACCCGATGCGACAGCAATAATACTCTCACACGCGCTTTTCCCATTACCTTCAAAACATTCATCTGTCCAACAGATACTATGCGGCGTAAGGATTACATTGTCTAAACTTAGGAGTGGATCGCTTTCGTCAATGGGTTCATTTTCAAACACATCAAGTCCTGCACCTTGAATACGACCATTCTGTAGAGCATCTGTGAGTGCATTTTGGTCTACAATCGGTCCACGTGCTGTGTTGATTAAGTAAGCAGTAGGTTTCATCATGCCAATATATTTTGCATCAACAAGTCCCTGAGTGTGTTCGTTTAATGGACAACAGACACAGACGAAATCTGCTGTTTTCATCAAAGTCTCCAAATCAACGATTTCAGTGTCAACTTCTGCTGCGTCTGCTGCTGAGATGAATGGATCGTATGTAATATGGTGCATGCCGAATGGTTTTGCAAGTTTAAATGTCTCTTTCCCAATATTTCCCATACCAATAAGCCCCAGGGTTTTACCGACTAAACCCATTCCCATATAGTCTTTAGTATCTTCCCATCTTCCTGAACGGATGAGTTGATCCTTTATCCGTAGTTGATGGCTCAACGAGAGAACAAAGGTCAATATGGAGGTTGCAACGGGTCTACGGACACCATCCGGGGCGATTGTAAGTATAACACCGTTATCAGTGCAGGCTTGTACATCTACCTTATCATATCCAACGCCAAATCTTGCGATGATAGTTAATCTGTCATTACCGCTAAAGGTGTTTTTTGTAATACGTGATCCCAACACCAATAAGGCATCATAATCTATTACATGTTCAACGTTTAAATCGGCAGAGTTATGGTCTATATATTCCCATTCCAAATCTGCTTTAGCAAACAGTGGTCCCGCAATGTGATCTAAATCTGAACTTCCATCAGGTTTTAAGAAGTCACGTGTTACACCCACACGAAATTTGTCTTCAAACATTGATATTCCTCAACTTATCAAATTGAAATGTCAATCTATTATTCCATGCTGAGCATAGCACTCCGAAGATACTTCCATCCTGAAGGAGCAAGTTTAAGATTCTGTACCTTTTTGTTGATCGCCAAAAGTCTTTGTGCATGTGCTAATGGCACCCAAGGAACATCTCTATGGAAAATGGCTTGTGCTTCTTTATAGAGTTCGATCCGTTCATTACGGTCAGTACTTGTGCGTGCTCTGTCTAAGACATCTTGCATCTCATCACTACGGTAGAAAGCAATATTTAGTGCTGGTTTCACAGCAGTATTCTTACTCAAAAGATAATAGAGAAAGTTGTCTGGATCCGCTGAAGCACTCCAACCAAGCATTGCCATATCGTGTTCACCCTGTTCGGTTTTTTCAAGGTATGTTCGCCAATCATGCGTAACAATAGTTGCTTCTATACCGATGTCACTCAGTTGTGTCTGAAGTATCTCAGCAAGTGCTTGACCGTTTGGAATATAAGGTCTCGGTATTGGAAGAGCCCACAATGTTGTCTCAAAACCGTCTGGATATCCAGCTTCAGCAAGGAGTTGTTTGGCATATTCCGGGTCATAAGGATATGCTTCTATGCTATCATCATAACTCCAAAGCGTCGGTGGAATAGGATTTTTCGCAGGTATTCCAGTGCCTTGATACAATTCCTCAATAATCTCTGCTTTGTTGAACGCGTGATTAATTGCAAGACGTACTTTGAGATTGTCAAATGGGGGTTTTTCCATGTTCATCGCCAAATAACCAACATTTAGACTGGGTTGCATCAAGAGATCAAGCATAGGATCGCTCCGAATCTCGGATAATACATCTGGATTAGGGAATTCCATGACATGGAGATTACCCGCTTGAAGTTCCATATATCGTTCTAAATTATCGGGAATAGATCGGAACACAAACCTATCAATTGCTGGTTTCCCTGCCCAATGTGTTTCTGAAGCTTGAAGCACAATTTGATCGTTTCTATCCCATTGAACAAACTTAAAAGGACCAGTACCTACTGGGTTATTCTCAAAATCGCTACCATAATGCATGACAGCAGCCTGACTTACGATAGAATTTTCGGTTGAAGCAATTGAGGCAAGAAATGGTGCATAAGGAGCAAATAGTTGAATTTCTAATGTGAATTCATCTATTGCTATGATATGACTTATTATTTCAGTGAAAACACTATCCGATTGTACATTAGGACGGTTCAGAGAATAGGCTGCAACATTGGCATTAAACGGTGATCCATCGTGAAATGTAACGCCTTGTCTTAGGTAGAATGTCCATGTTAAACCGTCAGCAGAATTATCCCACATTTCTGCTAAAGCAGGTTCAATGTCAGTTGTATCCTCTTTGTATTGAACAAGTGTGTCAAAAATCATATCACACACTTTCGCGGATTCTCCATCAAGTACAAGTGATGGATCAAGTGTAATAGAATCCCCACCACGTCCAAATATCAATGTCTTGTCTGGAGCTGAATCACTAAACAGACTTGCAACTTTAACAAGGTCTAAGATGTTAACCATGCCATCACTATTGACATCGGGATTAGGGTCCTGAGTTGCATCAATTGTCTTGCCAAAATTTGATGCAACAATCTGTAAATCAAGTATATTTACAACACCGTCGTTGTTGAGATCAACAGATGCTGCACTGTCTTGTGCATAACTTCCAAATACAGTAATGAATGAAACAATCAATGTAACGATAATTATTTGTGCTGTTTTCATACTACCTCTCAATCGTTATGTTCCGTAAGTATTTCCAGTTAAGCGGGTGAAGTTTGAGATTCTTCACCTTTTTGTTAACTACTAAAACCTGTTTAGCATGTGCTAATGGCACCCATGGCACATCTTTGTGAAAAAGATGTTGTGCTTCTTGATAGAGTGCTACGCGTTCATCTCTATCAGTGATAGATCTTGCCTTTTCTAAAATCTCTTGCATTTCATCACTTTTGTAGAAAGCGATATTACCTGCAGGTTTCTCTGCTGATGCTTTACTTAATAAAAAGTAGAAGAAGTTATCCGGATCCCCAAGGTCAGCACTCCATCCTAACATTGCCATATCGTGTTCACCATTCTTCGTCTTTTCAAGATAAGTACCCCAATCGTAAGTAACTATTTTTGCTTTGATTCCAATATTATCAAGTTCAGATTGGATAACTTCAGCAAGTGCGCGTCCATCGGGAATATATGGACGTGGAACTGGTAGTGCCCACAGTGTTGTCTCAAATCCGTTTTCATAACCTGCTTCAGCAAGTAGTTGTTTTGACAATTCAGGATTATATTCGAAGTCATCAATTGAATCATCGTAACTCCAAAGCGTTGGTGGTATCGGATTCTTCGCAGGTATACCGAGACCCTGATATAAATGCTTAATAATTGCTTTCTTGTTAATTGCATGGTTTATAGCAAGCCGCACCTTATTGTTATCTAACGGTGGTTTTTCCATATTTAAAGCCAAATAACCGATATTCGTTCCTGCTTGTGACAACAATTCAATGGAATCATCATTCTGAATCTGTTGTAAATCGTCAGGATTTGGGAATTCCATGATATGCAAGTTTCCTTGCTGAAGCTCAATCAGACGAACAGCATTATCAGGAATAGAACGAAAGATAACTCGATCTATATTAGGTCGTCCGCCCCAATAGTCTTCATTTGCCTTTAGTACGACCTTATCTTTTCGATCCCAACGTTCAAACATAAATGGACCTGTACCAACAGGATTGTTTGAAAACTTATCACCAAATTTTTTCACTGCAGTTGGACTTACAATAGCAAAGGGGGTGATTGCAATAGTATAAATGAATGGTGCATAAGCCTCTTTTAGTTTAATTTGTACAGTATAGGCATCAACTGCCGTTATCTTATCTACGATGCTAGCCAAGCCTGTATCTTCCCAATAGACATAAGACCCACCAACATCATGAAAGGGATGAGTCTTGTCATGTTGTCTATTCAATGAAAACAGCACAGCATCTGCATTAAATGGTGTGCCGTCGTGAAAAGTAACACCTTTACGTAAATTAAATGTCCATGTCAAACCATCATCTGAACTTTTCCAACTTTCAGCAAGTGCCGGTTCAAGTTCTGTCCTTTCCTCAAGTTCCGTGCTTTCTAACTTGTATTGTACGAGCGTATCGTAGATGTTATCACAAACTTTAAAGGATTCACCATCAACCTCAAAAGCAGGGTCTAACCCAACAGAATCACCTCCGCGGCCAAATATCAGCGTACCGCCTTTTGAATGTGAATCTGCATCAACATGCAAAGGTAGAAATACAAAAGGTAATGTTCCTATAGAAAAGAGCAACACTACCAAAATAAAACGTGAAATTGGAGGATATTTATTCAAGGAATATCCTTTTACCTTGCCAACGAAAAACACTTTCAATTTGTCAACCATTTATATCTCCAGACATTAATTGATATACATCATGATATAAAAAATTAAGCAAAATGTCAAGTCAAATTAAAATGGCGGTGTGTAACGTTTTTGGCACTAACTGCCTACCAACAATTGTCAGGCGAACTCTCAATGACCACATGCCAAAATTCCAAATGCCTAATAGACATTGAAAGCCTATTTCTAATTCCATCAACAACACTCTCGTGTCAATATTCGATACATCGTTTATGATGTATCTTTTACAATCAGAATACGTTTAATTATTGGTAAGGTATACACATAAAAGTAGAAATCAGGCATTATAGTGAAATGTAAAAATACGTGCACACTCCGCGGTAGATGCAGTTTGCTAACCGCATCTATGAGACTGAACAAACACCGGTTCGGTTAGGAAGCCGAACCTACCGTAGTGTAAATAATTACGGTTTTTACTATAAAATCACAGATTTTTGATAAATGTCCGGACATTCTCTCATTCAACATTGCTCTTTAACCAGAATTATCCTTCATAAAATAAAGGGTAACGGTAATTTTATCTAATTATGACTTCATTTGATAGACTTTCTCAAAATATAAATGATAAATCTCAACCCGTGGCAACTCGACGTGCTGCAGTCATTGAGATTGCAAAGATAGGTGGTAAAGAAGCACTATCCTACATTCTTCAGGCATTAACTGATGATGCCCCTGGAGTGCGTCGCGAGGCAGCAATCGTTCTAGAGAAATACAGTCCATCAGATGTTACGACAGCACTTCTGGAAGCGATTAAATCAGAAGATAACGACCTTACGCTCTGGACACAAATAGAGGTGCTTGGTAATATAGGTAGCCTGGCTGCCCTCCCTGCTCTCCAAGACCTAATTGGCACTACATTGTCTCCACTGACACGGCGGGTGATTGAAAAGAGTATTGATGAAATAACTTCAAGATTACCAAGCAATGCACATGATGAACAGCAACCATCACAGGAAATAGATGTAGAAAAACCGAAAGTCATCGATCCATCATATCCTACAGATGAAGAAAGTGATCAACAAACGGAAGAACAACAGGAACAGAATGAGAATAGTGTAGAAGTTGTAGATGAACAACAACATTTAACTCAGAAATCTGATGAGATCATAACATATAAAATCGAAAGCAATCCGGATGAAGATGAACAAGAATTTGAAAATGCAGATGTCCCAGTTAGTGATCTAAACGTTGAACAAGATCAAAGAACAGAAATGATGCTACAAGAAGAATCAGAACAAGAAGAAATACCTGAACAGGAGGAAATTGGGGAAAGTTCAGATAGTGATAAGGCGACAGATGAGGAGACATTAGAGGATTTGACATCAAGTACGAGAGGTATGCTAATGTCAGGAACATCACCAGCATTACCCGTCCTTGTCCCTAATACTTCTGTTGTGGTTTATGAACAAGAAGAGCAACAATTCCAACCTGGTGTATTCGATTTGGTCCTTAGACCAACGGCATACCTATCCAAGAGATGGGTTTCACGTGCGCGCCTCTATGTAGTGTTGTTAAGCCTTCTCGCTGCTGCAACATTTGCCCTTGTATATTCACAAGTACAACGTCAGCCGCGTTCACCTTATCGTCCGAATCCAGCAATAGCCTATATGGAAAATCCTGAAAAATATTTCAATGCAGGTATTTTCTTTATTCAACAAGAGGATTACAACAGTGCCATAGAAACACTTGAATTCTTGCGAGGTGTTGACTCAATTGATGTTGAGTTATATAGCTACTTAGGATATGCATATTTTCAAGAACATCGATATGCTTCGGCAACTGAATCTTTTGAATACTATTTTAGTTCACGAAAAAGCAATACATATCAACCTTTTGTTGCCGAAGCTGCATATCAAGATAAAAGCGATGAAAAAAGAATATCCGAAGATTATATGATATATAATTTACTTGGAACTGCCTACAAACGACTTGGGAACTTTCATAAAGCTCATCAGGTATTTGAAGAAGCGATTAAATTGGCACCGTTTGAAGCAGAAGCTTATAGTAACCTTGCACAGTTGTACACAGATGGTTTCCAACAAAAGGACAGACGGTCTGAAGCACTTGCTTATATTGCCGTTAATATAAATCCAGATATGTCATCTTATCACGATACATTGGGATGGATTTATGCTAAGAATGGAAGGTTGCATAAAGGAACGAATATTTTAAAACAGGCAATCCGCCTACAGAGCGATTATATTCCAGCACACTATCACCTATCAAGAGTCGCACAAAAGTCAAAGGATTCTGATTCGACAATTAATGTAGTCAAAAAAGACCTAATTGACAAATTACGACCTACGAGCAATTCACGGTCTAATATGATTAAAGTGTTAACATATATTTATGAAACTAAATCACAAAATATGCCTAAGTATAATCCAACATTCCTTCATGACCGCATTCTGCGAAAGTGACTAATTCTGAGGAAGTAACTTCTTGCATTACAATTTCTTAACGTAATACAGTGACTTTACCAATTCTACGTTCAGATTCAGATTCAACAACAAATATATAGACTCCACTACTAACACCCTCCAATTTCCATATCTGTTTGCATCTATTCCCAGAATGTAATGTTTCTGATGAATCGAGTGATTTAATTAATTTACCACCGACATCATATATGGAAATCTGACTATCTGCAGCCAAGTTGTCAAATGTAATGCTATCTCCCCTTGCTGGATTTGGATAAACAATCATTCCAGAGAGCGTCTCTCCTTGAAAGTCTACCAATATCGTGTTTTCATCCTCTGATATTTTTGCACCGTGTATATCAGAAAGTCCAATTGTTTCTAATTGATATCGGAATTCTTCGACAAAGACATCATCTTCAAAAGTTAACACAACCCTTTTTTGAGTTCTATCAAGTATAGCTGATTGCGGCACATAAAATTGCTTGTTATGACTATCTAATACATCAATCTGTGTTGCGTTGTCGGTAGATTCAAATTTATAAAGGATATATAGAGATGCGTTGGCAGCTGATATATCCATCTGTTTGTCAAACGAAATTATCAGTTGTTTCGGAGGGGAATGTATTGCTGAAACCACTCGGGGAGTATATGTTGGTACTACTGGATTGGAATCCGATTCAGTTATTACATTGCCGTTGGAATTAGTATCATCAAATACAGAGAAACCGGACTGTGTATTAAACATCAGTTCATTGTTGTCATCATTATCTATATCAGTAACAATTGGTTTGAAGGTATTCGTTGCAGGATGATGCCAAATAGTTCTGTAAGATGATCCATCATGTTGCATTAGATAAAAGTTAGGTGAAACAGAAATACACAATTCGTTCAAGCCGTCACTGTTTGCATCAGCAATTGACATTCCATTGGTTCCATCTCTTAATTCACGAATTCGTTGATTCCATTCTAAGTGATATGAATTATCTCCATCTGTCGTAAAGATAGATATATTCCAATGCTGACGCGGTAGATCGAACTCAGTTGTCCACACTTTTCCACCAACGACAAATTCAGGTATAGTATCGCCATTTAAGTCGCCAGATGTAAATAGCGATGGTGTTTCGTTATATAAGGAACCAGTCCAAGTATGTTCGTATAGATTATCACCTATATTCTCATATATGAACAGTTCAGAGTCAATATCTGCAGACAATATTTCTATTCTTCCATCAGCATCAAAGTCATTTACAGCAAATCTGGTGAACAGAGTGTTTTTTCCTTCTGTAGGATTGTCAAGAATTGCAACATTTGGATAACTATTGTCTCCATCTGATTCATAGATCCGTATAGAATTTGATGCATCATGTCTTGATATGATTTCATGTTTTCCATCTAAATCTGTATCGGCAACTGTGCCACCCCATAACCCATCAGCTAACAAAGTTTTATCTGTTGGATATTTTCCAATTTCAGGTTGTTCAAGCAAGAACGTCTCTTCAGATTCGTTTGCTAAGATTTCAAGAAGTCCATCTCCATCAACATCTGCTACTGCCCATAGCAATGAAATGGATTTATCAATTGTCTCTATTCTATTCAAGGATCCGGTATCGCTAAATTCATAGATGTGTGGAGTATCTGTGTTTTTTTCACGTGCGATGAGTTCTAACTTACCATTACCATTCATATCAATAGGTGAAACTAGTACTTGTAACTCTTGACTTGCGGAAATAACTTTACTTAGATGTGTTGAGACAATTTGTTCATCACTGATTCTAATCTTGAAGAATTGACCTTCATTATCATCTGTCCGTAATAAGCCTGAACGATTACGCGATTTCAATTGGTAAAGATATTCACCTTCTGGTAATTTCAAATCAGTTATGTTAATCAGATGCTGCAAATTCACGGAATCTGAAAATGCTATCCGTAACGGTGTCTGTTTCACACTCATGTCATATACTTCCAATGCTCCGGTTGTTAAGACATCTGTTCGCCAGATAACTGTAGATTCATATCGATTTCCTGATAACCATTCAGAGCCTTCATGATTTATTATTCTTGGCAATTGATGAAGTACTTCAATAACCGCTTTATCTCTCACAGTCCCCCCATTTTCTGATTTGACAGATAGCCGTAGCGTGTATATACCGCCATCTAATTGAGAAATACCCCACTGATGTAGAACTGTATTGTATTTCGGATCTGTTTGTGGTAATAAGATAGGAAACCAAAGATCCGGTGTTTCAGAAATACCGTAATCTATCCAATATTGTAAGAATCCTGTTCCACCTGCACTCCCAGATATTTCGATCATGCTATCTTGATGAATCTGCTTAAGTTCAATGTTTGCTATGAGTTCATCGATTGCAGTCAATGCTCCATAAGCATCAATCAGGCCTGCGCCAACCAGTTGGGGTATCCTCAGCTGTTGACTTGTATGTGTTAACCATTGCTGAACTTGTAAGTTGCTACACGAAGGATTTGCTGAAAACAATAAAGCTGCGACACCAGACACATGTGCTGCTGCCATGGATGTTCCAGATTTGTAACCGTATCCAGCATCTCCTGACATTCCGTCCACAAATAAATCAGTTGTCAGGACATCCTCTCCAGGGGCAGCTATGTCAATTGATGATCCAAAGTTTGAACCACCCAACTGCAAATCTCTATCTAAAGCTGCCACAGAAATCACAATCGGTAGTGCAGCTGGATATAATGAAAACGGATCAGAGGAATTGCCTGCAGCAGCTATCAGAAGACATCCTC
Organism: Candidatus Poribacteria bacterium; assembly: GCA_965214095.1. GTDB lineage: Bacteria > Poribacteria > WGA-4E > WGA-4E > WGA-3G > MSPOR6. Next base: position 30,218 of record OZ243938.1, read on the forward strand.
GGTTGTATGCATATTCAACAGCATCCCGTATCAAAAAAGCATTGACTGTATCACCAAGACTTAAATTTATAACGTCAGCTCCGTTGTCAGCTGCGTAGACAATGGCAGCGGCTACATCGTCGTTTTGTAGAAAAGATCCTCCACCAATACGAAATCCTGCGCGTAGAGTCATGATACGACAATTCGGGGCAATTCCTGCAATGCCTATACCGTTATCTGTTTCTGCAGCAATTATCCCAGATACTTGAGTTCCATGACCAATCTCATCATTCGGTTGGTTGTCACGTGTTGTCCAGTCCCCATGTCCATTTAGTGTCGGGGCATCACTGAAATCCCAACCGATCAGATCATCTACATATCCATTGTGATCATCATCAATACCGTTTGATGGTACCTCTCCGGAATTGTGCCACAACTGGTTCTCTATATCAGGATGGTCTATCTGAATTCCGCTGTCAACAACTGCTACCACAATTGACGGTTCTCCCCTTTCAAGTCCCCATGCAGTTGCCATATTCATTGATGTCAGATTCCACTGTTCACTAAAACGCGCATCGTTAGGGGTTATCTCTGAACAGAAACGATTTAGTCGATTCATTTCAACTTCTTCTACGAATGGCTGCGCTAAGAACTTACGTTGTAGTTGTTTTGATGAAAAGCTAATCGGAAATGCAATGTGATAAATGCGACTTAGTGCTAAGTGTTTACCAGCAGGTGTGTCAGGTGAGAATATGGGTTTGACAGACTCTGCCCCTAAGGCTTTACAGAATTTACTAAGCTGAGTATCCGTAGAATTTGGATTTAACCTGACTATGAGTTCACGAGGAGAATTAGGTAAGAGTGTTTGATTAAGTTGATGTGAATTGGATTGTGAAGCACTGTAATTTATATCTGGATAGCAGAAATGTATACATTGGGGAGAACATAACAGTAAGATAAAAGTATGTATAAAAAAGAAAAATTTCCTCATACTATGCTAACCTTTTGGATTTTTAGTCCTTTGTTGATTGTAAAATATATTTTCTTCCGTTAAAGTAAACTTTGTAAACACAATATGGTTTTAATGATATAGTAGATTTTGAAATTATTTGAACACTCTGCATCGGCGAGGTTAGGAAACCTCGCCTACCGTGGGACGAAAGTGTCAACTTATATTTATAATTCACTATAAAAGTATTAAAATTGCATTATCAGATATAATCTGTTATAGTAATTGTATTGAATTCCCATGTCAAAAACAACATATATGTTGTTCTTAGGAGAAGTATTATGAAAGCATCAGAATTGACCGTCAAATGTTTGGAAAATGAAGACGTTGAATATATATTTGGATTACCGGGTGAGGAAAATATGGACATGCTTGATGCTCTATTGGACTCCGATATCCAATTTATACAAACCCGTGATGAACGTGGTGCAGCGTTTATGGCAGATGTTTACGGACGTTTGACAGGTAGGGCAGGGGTGTGTCTTGCCACACTTGGACCTGGTGCAATGAACCTTGTCACTGGAGTTGCTGATGCAAATATGGACAGGGCACCATTGGTCGCAATTACGGGGCAAGCAAGTTTGGATAGGATGCACAAGGAATCCCATCAATACATGGATGTGGTTTCTGTCTTCAAACCTATGACAAAGTGGAATACATTGATACATCTCCCAGAAATTATTCCTGAATCAATTAGTAAAGCATTCAAATTAGCAACGAGTGAAAAGCCAGGTGCTACACACATTGATTTGCCCGAAGATGTTGCCAAGATGCAAATAGATGCAGAACCGATGAGACACGATTTTCATAGTGATACAGAACCCATTGACTCCTGTCTTCAAAAGGCAGCGCAGTTGATCAATGATTCAAAGCAACCGATCATTCTTGCAGGGAACGGAGTGGTCAGACAAAATGCATCTCGTATTCTGACTCAATTTGCTGAGATGACGAATATACCCGTGGCACACACATTCATGGGAAAGGGGAGTATTCCTTGGACACACCACTTATCACTGCTTAGTGTAGGACTTCAGGCACATGATTTTGTTTCATGCGGATTTGACCGGGCAGACCTTGTTATTGCAATTGGATATGATATTGTTGAATACCATCCGAGCCTTTGGAATCCAAACCGCGATAAAAAACTTATCCATATAGACACACAACAGAGCGAAAGCGATGCCTCTTATGTCACAGATGTTGAGATGGTAGGTAATATCAGGCAGGGACTCAGACATTTAATGACACAAGAGATATATCCAAAAGATTCAGAATATGCATCCAACACATTGAGAAAAATAATTCTTGATCAACTCTCAAAACATCGTGATGACAAAGAGTTTCCAATGAAGCCGCAAAAGATTTTAAGTGATGTTCGGTCTGTACTTGGTGAGGACGATATTCTCATCTCAGATGTTGGCGCACATAAAATGTGGATTGCACGTATGTATCCCTGCTATCAACCAAACACATGCATCATATCAAACGGGTTTGCTTCTATGGGAATAGCAGTACCAGGTGCTTTTGTCGCGAAACTTATACATCCTGAACGCAAATGTCTCGCTGTCTGTGGAGATGGTGGATTCTTAATGAACTCACAGGAACTTGAAACAGCAACAAGAACAAAGGTCCCATTCGTAACACTCATATTCAATGACGAGGCTTATGGATTAATTGAATGGAAACAGATGAACGGTTTTGGCAGACCTTCACATATAGATTTCACGAATCCTGATTTTGTCAAATATGCCGAAGCCTTTGGCGCAAAGGGATATAGAGTTGAAGGTAGTGATGAATTGGTACCAATACTAAAAGACGCTTTTAGTCAAAGTGTTCCTTCTGTCATAGATTGTCCTGTCAACTATGCGGAGAACCTACGATTAACTGAAGAACTCGGACACTTAACTTGTCCGATATGATTTTTAACTACACATAGGAGGAGAACATATCCTAAAATGGCAATTTCAACAATTGAATGGGAAGATGGCAGAATAAAACTAATAGATCAAACGCTGTTACCAAACGAATTCAAGCAGATATATTGTGATGATTTACCAACAATATGGGAAGCGATAAAATCATTACGCGTTCGAGGTGCACCCGCTATAGGCATCGCTGGTGCGTTAGGTGCAGTTCTCGGAATATGGAATTCACAAGCTGAATCTTACGATGAGTTTGCAACTGAACTGAAATCGGCGACAGATTATCTTGCAACATCACGACCAACAGCTGTCAATCTGTTTTGGGCACTTGACAGAATCTCAAAGATAGCAGAGGAAAACAAAGATCTATCAATATCCACGCTTAAAGATGTTTTACTTTCAGAAGCACTGCTGATTATAGAAGAGGACAAGCAGATGTGCCGTGCAATTGGTCAGCATGGAATGGCATTACTCAATGAGAACGATACGATATTAACACATTGCAACGCGGGTGGTTTAGCAACATCCGACTATGGTACCGCATTAGCAGTTATGTTCAGTGCTCACGATGCAGGTAAAAAGATTAGTGTTTTTGCTGATGAGACACGTCCTTTATTGCAAGGAGCACGTCTCACTACATGGGAATTGATGCAGGCAGGGATTGATGTTACGCTTATTTGTGATAATATGGCTGCACAAGTCATGAAAGAAGAAAAAATCCAGTGCGTAATCGTTGGCGCTGACAGAATTGCTGCTAATGGCGACACAGCTAACAAGATTGGTACATACAACGTTGCCATTCTTGCTGAAGCACATGGCATACCTTTTTACGTTGCTGCCCCGACATCTACTTTAGATTATGCGCTTGCGACAGGTGAAGAAATCCCAATTGAGCAACGTTCAGCCGAAGAAGTAACAGAAGGATTCGGTAAACTGACAGCACCAAAAGGAGTAAAAGTTTATAGTCCTGCCTTTGATGTCACTCCTGCATCCTTAGTTACTGCGATTATCACTGAAAAAGGAGTTGCACGTCCACCATACACCGAAAGTCTAAAGGCATTGCAAGATTCATAATACCATGTGATTCTTTATATTAGAATGGATAATCTGTATATCAAGCAACCCGTGCTATATTTGATCGTGTTCCTTGAACGTCAAAACATTCATATTGATTTGTATACATAATCTGTGTGGCAAATGCCATCGCCTGTTTCTCGGTGAGGTATCCATCTGCGATTTCTGCTTCAAGTGCGCGTTGAATTTCATTCCGTGCTTGGATAGAATATGCATAAGCACTTGTAGGCCATCCCGTGTCCCCGCCAAAGGCAAATAACTTGTTGGAAGGTACGGCATGAATACATCTCCGCAGAAAATCACGTGAACTATATGGATCAATACTCCATGCCCAACAGAAGTCTATCCAAATATTGCGATAGTGTTTTGCAAGGGCGACTAATTCATCATTATAAGGATATGCAATGTGCATCAGCACAAACTTAGCATCCAGATATCGAGAAAACAGCGCACACATATTACCCGCAGGAATACGACTGACAGGCATCCTATTATTTCCTGCATAATAACCAGTGTGGATTTTGAATGGAAGATTGTGTTCAATAGTAAGTTCTACACCACGTGCCCAACACCAATCTCCCAGACATAAACGTGTGGATTCATCAATCTGATCGGAGGGTTTAGTCAACACAGCATTGAGTGCAACAGAGGCATCCTTATCACTACGTTCAATCCATTTAAGTGTACGATTGTAAGCGTGTTGGGATTTAACAGCAATAGCACAGGGGGCATGTTTAGCGAAAATCGCATCTATGCCTTTTTTCAAAGTTGCCAGGTCTTTCACTTCAACACCGGTTTCAGAGTGGATAGCTTCAGGATTCACCTGTCCATTACAGAAATTTGCCCAAGAAAGATCATATAAGAAAAAATCTTGTCCAGAGGTGTCTGGTGGACACGGCCAACTGAAGTCATCTGTTTGAATATGGTCAAGTTTCGCAATATCATGCAGGATATGAAGACGTTTCCCAGATTGACGAATAGTTTTTACTTTGTCTTGTGCTTTTTCAAGGGAATCACCTGTCAGTTCATCAAGTGCGTAGATATGTTTTGCAATGAGACTAACCGCTTCACCATAACCGGTGAATTGTGTGGCATGCCAAGCATCACGTATTCCCGCAAAACGTGTCCTGATATCTTTTGATGAATCCATTAAGTGTTGCATCGCCTCTGCTGAAGCACCCGCTGTATGTAGGTCAGCGGGGACATAATTACCAAATAAATCCTGGAGTATATCAGGTCCATTCTTCACCCAATCATCTTCTCGGCGCATGTGTTCATGCGTATCAACCATACGCGTTGAGTGGATATGATCTGCTAATTCTGTTGTCATGAATGTATTCCTTTCCATTATCTGGACATTTTTCTTTATAGTACATTTTGAAATTACTTGAACACTCTGCATCGGCGAGGTTAGGAGACCTCGCCTACCGTGGGTCGAAAGTGTCAACTTATATTTATAATTCACTATAATATAAATTCATACTTGACAAACACATTATAATATGATTAACTATAATGTAACTATAATAGACACACTATTTTCATTTAGATATGTCTATTGAAAGTCATTGTGAATATGATATTGTAAAGTCTGCTGAAGATTATAGACAAATTGTTATGTTATGTCAAAAGAAACATCCAATTCGTATGCAATACTATTCTTTCTTCTAAATATATAATTGTAATCATACATTGTGGAAATTGTGAATAGGAGATTTTCTTAAAAGTAGTTTTTGTTAGTTATAAGTTTATGCATGCCTTCTGCTTTTTTATTTACGACATTCACGAAATACGTGAATCAGTATAGAAACTTGCGTCAGCGGAAGACAATCACAGGAGCATATAATGCCTACAGGACGGATAAAATATTATAATTTAGATAAAGGATTCGGTTTTATAGCACAAGATAACAGTGAAGAGGATGTTTTCTTACACAGTTCCGCTATTAAATATGCCGACTATGAGGAACTACGTGTTGGTCAGCGCGTTAAATATAATGTCGTTGAAGGAGATAAAGGATTAGTAGCGAAGAATGTGGAAGTCTTGCTAACCCCTACTGAAAGAAGATGGTTACGACAAGGCAAAACAATAATTCCAAGAGGATATTCTGGATTCCAAGCTCAGAATCAAGATCAAGCCAGTAATGCTACGCAAGCATTTTCTGACAATTCAGTGAATAAGAATGAAGATGAGCATCCAAAACATACCCCCACAGATTGGAAAAGTAGTTCTCAGAAGCAAACATCGGGATTACGTTCCAATAGAGAACATACTGAAAAAGAACAAACTTCCAGGCAGTTAAGTTTCGGAGACCTCTATATCCTCAAACAGATAAATCAGGAAACTCCGATGTATTTTGCTATGTACAATCATGTGAATTTTCCTGCCACTGTTTTAGAAATGACACTGTCAGGATTTACTCTTAATTGTAATGATAGTGAAGAAGTTGTAAAGAAGTCTGACATCAAGTATTGCTATAAGGATATTGATGCCCAAAATGTCACTGCACTACTTGAATATAAAGATGAAGTAAAAGACAAGCAACTGCAGCCGGTTGAAACAGATGATGAGCAATATTCCATTGATACTGAGGCAGTCAATCATGCCCGACAGGATGGAAATGCTATCCAGGTTACACTACGCGAAGGTGAGTTTTTTCAAGGGATTATTGATTGGATTAGTCCGTATGAAATAAAGTTAGTATTGAAAAATGGTGCCAAGATTGTTGTATTTCAACATGCTATCTGTGATTTGGCAGTTGTCAAAATGGAGGAATAAATTGGAAACCTTACCTGAAGAAGTCATGGCAACTTATCACGAACTTGTGGAGGAGATTTCACAAGACATAGCAAGATTACAGAAGGAACATGGACGTGGTCCTTGTCCATCAAACTGTTTCCAATGTTGTCTAAACACATCAACGATTCCCATCAGCGAAGTAGAAGCGCGTGATTTAAAAACAGGTCTTGACGCACTTCCCGAACCTATACGACAACATATTCGTGAAAAAGCACAGAGAACAATTGAGGTGTTAGAGAAGAAAGGTTTTTCTCCAGATAAAATGGTTCAGGATGCAGGAATGAAAGCAATTGATGTTATTAAAGGTAAATCCTATGGTGAATGTCCTATGCTCGTAGGAGGCGTTTGTACTGTTTACGAACACCGGCCAGTAATCTGCCGTGTATGGGGATATCCTATTAATAACGGAGCAGAGTTGGCTTGTTGTAAAAAAACGTTTATTGGTGTGCGTCGCAATTTCGAACCTATAGACTATGCAGACTACTGGCGGAGATGTAAAGAATTGAGTCTGACGCTTGGTGCAAAAGAAAAAACACCAAATTGCTATTTAGTACTAAAGTTGTTGGATGATTAGTTGATATAATTTGATGGTCTTTATACACTATACTCCTAATCGTCCATTGAATCGATGAGTTCACGTAAGAATTTGAAAGTATAAATTCCTGTTTTATGTCCGTCACTCCACTGTAGTTGAATAGCGTACCTTCCAACAGGTTGAATCCCAACCAAATGCAGTTTTTCCCAATAATCATCAGTAGGTAACATCCGAAAAGGGTCGTCCTGCTGCTTTTCAGCATCACATCGTGCACATGGACATTTCTCTCTGAGTAACCTATAAGAAAGTTCACTCAGATGTCCATCTTTCCACTGTATTGACAAACTATGAGGTAGTCGTTTGATTTCTGTCGGTTTGGATTGTCTAAGATCGTCTTTCATCATTCAGTTCCTAACTCCACAACCTATCATGTGATCTTTCATTATCCCATTCTGTTGTAGGCACAAAATATCCAGTTTCATTTGTATGCAGATGTTCCTTGATAACTTCCTCATTCAGTTCAATACCCAATCCGGGTGTTTCAGGAACAGCAATATAACCGTCTTGAATAATTGGATTCGGTAATCCAGTTACCATTTCATCCCACCAAGGATTATCTACAGAGTGATTTTCCAATACCATAAAGTTTGATGTTGCCGCTGCACAATGAACACTTGCCATAGCACAAACAGGGGTCCCTGCCATGTGGAGAGCCATTGCAATGCCATGTGCTTCCGCGAGGTCACCAATCTTTTTAGTTTCCAGTATCCCGCCAGATGTTGCAATGTCAGGATGACAGATCGCAATAGCACGGTTTTCAAACAACGGCATAAAATCCTCTTTACAATAGATATCCTCACCAGTGCAAATTGGCGTCGCACAGGAATTTGATAAACGAACATATTGGTCTGTATATTGCCAAGGAACCATGTCCTCTAACCAAGCAAGGTTATATTTCTCCAATGCTTTTGCAAGTCTGATACAATCTTCTATTCCAATATGTCCGAAATGGTCTACAGCAAGTGGAATCTCATATCCGATTATGTCACGTACAGATTCCACATAATCACATAGTATTCCAATTCCCTTTTCGGTGAGCCGGATGCCTGTGAAGGGATGCATCAGGCTATTTGTCTCCAAATTACCATCGGGAGCAGAGACCGTCCCAGGAATGCCTCGCAGCAATCCAACACCCAAATCCATTTTCAGAAATGTAAATCCCCTGTCTATCCGTTCTTGTAGTTTCTTACCCATTTCTTCCGGGTTTTTCAGTGATGGTGTATCACTATAACATCGGATTTTATCTCGGAATTTACCACCAGCAAGTTGATAACACGGTACACCATAAGCCTTACCAGCCAGATCCATCAGTGCCATTTCAATTCCACAGACACCGCCACCTTGACGCGCATGATGACCAAATTGCTTGATTTGACGAAAGATCTTGTCAACATTACACGGGTTTTCTCCTAAGATACGACTTTTGAGCATCAGTGCATAAGTTGGACTTGCCCCATCACGAACTTCACCCAGTCCATGTATACCTTGATTAGTACCCAATTTCAAGATCGGTCCGCCAACTTGAGTCCGGACGAGTCGCATATCAGTAATTTTTAGTTCTGATGGACGTGAGTTAGTATTTACATTAGATAACATGGACTGTGTTTCCATCTATGTTTCCTTTATGTAATGGTCTAATGCAGTATCTAAGATACCAAGATGAAGCGCAACACGTTGAGCCATTTCCCAAACAGTCGGTGTCTCAGGAATGATGACATGTTCGCTATGATAATGTAATAGATAAGGTGCCAATCCTTTTGCACCCCATTTTGATGCCACTCTATATACGCCTTGAGAAACCGCCGTTGTATCTTCACCAGAATCTTCAGTGTCTATCGGACCTATTAGTTTGACAACATTGGCAATTTGGGGACCAAGATACTGCTGATTTTGTATCCCCTCATATAGGTAAAAACCTTTTGCCTCATAGTCTTCATGAAAGTCTATCGTCATAGTAAAGTGCATATTACTTATAGCTTCTTTGACGATTGTAACCTCCAACACATCATCTGTTTCAAAGGAACGATTAATATCAACATTATCCTTGTTTTCTCGAATATCATGAATATAACCGTAAGGATTGATACACGGAATTACAACAAAGGAAAAATGATTTAGAAAATTAGTGTTGTCGCGTGTCAGGAACGATATCGCTGCTTCTACACTTGCTGGTTCATCTCCATGCACGCCACCAGTAATCAGTATCTGTTTGGGATGGCATGACTGAGATTGAAGTTGGAAGAGATAAATAGGACTATCGTCAACAGCACCTATGATCTTGTGTGGAAGGTCTAATTGTTGTAATCGTCTGATTAGATTGGAATAATCTCGCAATATGAATTTTACCCTTTATCTGGATTGTACAAATAGAATCTAATCTTGATTAGCACGCCACTGCGCGAAATCTTTCTCAATCTCTTCAGACCATTTCCTGTCTATTTCACCTGGTGTATAAATTCCTTCTCTTAGTCGTTGATGTCCAAACCGATCTCTGAGTTGTACCTCTTCTCCTTGTTCAACAACTTGTTGTGTAAAGTGTGGTGGAATAAAAATGATTCCCCCACGTCTACCCAAAACAACATCTCCAGGCAGGACAGTCGCTTCAGCAATTCGGATAGGGATGTTGATACCAGTGAGTGTTACGTTCGCTATACCTGTAGGATCAACGCCGCGTACAAACGTCGCAAAATCAGGTAGTTCATAGATACCATCTAAATCTCGTATACCACCGTCAATAACCATCCCAGTTCCAGTTTTAGCATAGATGGAATTACCAAGATTATCACCAGCGAAAGTGCCATCCTTTACTTTACCAAACAGGTCCACGACAATCACATCATCCTTAACAAGTGTGTCAATAACCCATGAGTTTTGTCCCCCAACGCGTCCATCCTTTTCACCTTGTGCCGAAACAGCATCATTAAAATCTGGACGTATGGGAACAAAAGCACATGTCACTGCTCGACCAACAAGAATACGATCAGGATGAAGATTCATCCATTCACCAGCAAATTGGAATTTATATCCATTACCATTTAGAACACCCCATGCTTGTTCAATGCTGATTGCCTTCATCCTCTGAAGGATATCGTCTGGCACGCGGGGACGACCATCGTCAAACCGATCACCTTCCCATAGATGTGTAATGGCAATAATGCTTTCTTTGTTGAGTAATTGCACAATTTTACCTTTTGAAGATTGTTGGCTTATAGTCCAGCGTTTTGCCACACCTGATTGAGAGAGTCCGCAGTTGTTTTCGCAGCTTCTGCCGGTTCCATCTCACCAACCTTTTTACTGAATGGTTCGGGAGTTACAGGACCATCGTATCCAATGTCATTTAGAATTTGCATCAATTCTGTCAGTGGAATTACTCCTGTTTCTGCTGGGAGACATCTAATATTGTCAATCTGTTCATCTGGATCAATCCCTGCAGGGGCATCGTTGATATGGACATACACAACATCAGAGGCAGACAGTTTACGCACATCGTCAACTGTAGAACGACATGTATACCAGTGCCACGTATCAAACAGTAAACCAACGTTTCCTGTTCCGATAGCAGCAGCGAGACCTAACATCGCATCCATTGTATATGCAAAGAGATGTTTTGCCCCTTTGCGGCTTGTTGCAGGTCCGATAAATTCCAAACCGATTGAATGTCCATAATCATTTAGGATTTCTGCTACACCGCGAAGTCTCTTGACAGAGAAATCCCAATTCTTTTGAAATGTCATATCGTTAGATGCTGGACCAACTACTGTCGTTGTGCGGAAGCAACCGAGTTCTGCAGCGAGTTCAGCTCGCGCAGGTAATTGCGCCAAACCGGAATAATAATCAGCATCTGAGCCGCGCCAATTTACACCAAACCCCCAACCACCCATAGCAATACCAGCAGAATTCCACATATCCTTTACATAGTCAACTGAGTGTTCCTCTGCAAGTTGATGTGCTTCACCAATATTCAGATCAAGTCCTTCAAATCCTGCTTCTTTTGCTAATGCTAACCCTTCAGTCATATTCGCTCGGATGCCGATAGCACCCGTACTTAGATTTCGGAACATATTTTCTCCTATTTCTATCAGATGTGTAAGACTATCAGATTATATAAGATCACTTTTCTCCACGAACAACCTTTGCGGCAACTGCCCACGGATAGTCATTGTCCTCTGCCTTCGCATCACGATAAGTTGGAATCCATACCCACCTTTCTGCCCCTGAACGGTTCGGGTGACTCGAATGGAGCGTTAGGTCATGAAAAAAGACAGCTCCTCCTGCTTCCAATTCTGCAGTGATAGCTTTGGTTTCATCAACAGCATCAGGTTTTAATCGGTTACCAAACCCGTGACCATCACTCGCATCACCATCGTGAACAATTGCAGATTTGTGGGAACCAGGAAACAACTTCAGACACCCATTTCCAACATTCGCATCATCAAGAGCAACCCAAAGGGAGTATTTGTGTGCACCGTGCCAATAGTGCCAATCTTGGTGCCACGGACTAGCAAAGGTCATCGATTCACTCTTGAAAACAACTTTATCACTCAAAAATTCAATATCTGGTGAAAGTATTTCAGCTAAAATATCAAGTATCCTTTTATCTGCAATAGCTTCTTGAAAGACTGAACTTTGTGTTGCCAAACCGACGTGAACACCGTGTCCAGCAACCGATCCGGTTTCTTTCCTAACTTTCTCCAAAATATCAATACATTCTAATTTCAGTCCTTGCACCTCGTCTCTGTTAAAAAGATTCGGAACAATTGCAAAACCTGTTTGATTGAAATCATCGCGTAATGTTGTCAAATCAAGCTTCATATTCAATCCACCTCAAGATGTACCTCACGTCCAGTTTCACCACTTTTGAGTAAGCCTTCCATCATTCTTTGAACAATGAGACCGTGTCGTAAAGGTGCTTTACATTCGGCACCATCCAGTATACATGCAATAAAATGGTCAGCAATTGCATCCCATGCTTCATTATATTTACTTTTTAGTAATTTTATATCAATATCTTCAAAATCACCCTTCACATTTGTTCTGTATGCTTTTAATGGACTCAGAGTTGCTCCTGCTTCGGTTCCGAATATTTCTATCTGAAACTCGCCAGGTTGGTGTGATGCCCAGAAACTTTCAACTTGTAGACCAACACTATTTTCAAATGTAATGAATCCGCCAGCATAATCATCAGAATCATATTTCTCATAAGTTTCTTTTGGTGCTTTTGCGTTGTTCCAATAACCGAGCCCGCGCGGTCCAAACTTTGCACCTGCAGCACCGAGAACAGAGATAGGTTTGGGCATACCCATTATCCACCAGACAGAATCAAGCACGTGAACACCCATATCTCTAAATGCACCGCCGCCTTTCTGAATGAATCCAAGATTCCACGCGGGGATGCCGCTTCTTCGGACACTTCGTGCACGTGCATAGTATATCTCTCCGAAATAGTCATCGCGTGAGAGTTTTCCGAGATGTTGGCAGCTATGACCGAACCGCGTGGAAAGAGACATCATGTTGACGACTCCAGCAGATTCTGCTTCCTTAACCAATTTTTCTGCAGCTTCTTCAGAATCAGCAAGCGGCTTAGTAACCATAACGTGCTTACCGTTTCGAACCGCTTCTAATGCTATCGGAACGTGCCATTGATTCGGTGTTCCGACAAAAACTGCATCAATATCTGATGCTTTACACATCTCTTTATAATCAGTATATAGTTTGACTTTACCGGGCAAATCCTTTGCAAAACCTTCCATTCGATTCTTGTCAAGGTCACATAATGCAACGACTTTGCCTCTTGTATTTCGTGACAATGCTGCTCCGTTTGGTCTACCTATTCCCATCCCGACAACAGCAACTTTAACTTGTTTATTAGATGATGCCATAGTTTATATGCTCCAATTGTATATTTGTTAGTTAATATGGTCTGCCAAATCTGTTTAATACTGGACTCACATCGTTTTTGACAGTTTTGATTGTTTTGAGATATGCCCAAATGGCTTTAAGATCCGTATCGGTCATCTGTGCATAATGCTTAGAAGGCATTGGTGGAAATATCTTACGATTGTCTTTATTCCCTTGATGATGTCCTGTCCGCATAGCATCTATGAACATCTTCTCTGTCCACTCTCCCAATCCAGTTTCTTTATCAGGTGTTAAATTCGTGGCGAAACTTGTACCAAACGGTCCTGAGAACGCACTTAATTGTGGCGATACTAAAAGGAAAATCCCTTGTTGCATCATACTGAAATCATACTTAGGAAAAGAGTCGTTTTCTGGATGTCCAGCAAGGTATTTGGTCATATCGTAGTCTGCACCTGCACGTGGTGTATGGCAATGTCCACATGCAGCAACCGCATCAACAAGGTATTTACCACGTTCTACCATGTCATCTTGACTTTCAACTGAACGGGAATAGATAATGATGATTAATGATATAATTACTACCATTAACCCGCTAATAGTTAGTTTTCGATACATCATTTTCTCCTATTATTCAAAACTTGTTTCATATTGATAGTAATTTAGCATTTTGAGTATAATGATTCAATAAAAAAAGCGCGGTAAAATACCGCGCTAATGATTTCAAATGACTAATTCAATTAATTAGAAACTATAATTCAACTTGGCGTAGTAAAGACCACCGTTGAAACCGAAAGGTGCGGATCTTCTGGAATATGTGAATACACCGGGAGAATCAACAATGACTGTTCCCGCTCCATCAATCAACTCACCACCACGTGATTGACCAATTTTATTTTCATCAGGAACTTGATCAAAGAGATTATTTGCACCTATGGTCAGAGACAAGCCTTCATTTAACTTATAGTTGGTTTGGAGATCAGTTAGCCATTTTCCACCGTAAGTTTGCCTTGCAGGATCATCTCCACTTCCTTCTTGAACTGTGTATTCACCAAAGTAACGGAGTGCTCCGCCAATCGTTAGGTCACCAATGATATAATCAGCACTGAAATTGATCCGTGTATTCGGTTGCCATTCTTCTATCATCGACCGTTCTTGTGATGGGAAAAGAGTGTCTTTAAGATTTACCAGAATCTCAGGAGCTTCCACATCACCGATTACTTCTGTATCAGCGAATGTGAATGCAAGTTTCAAATTCAGAAGCGTTTCATTTTCAAATGCATGTAGATATCCAGCTGCAACATCTACACCTTGCGTCCGTGTTTGTGCGACATTTGTGAAGACCTGTGCACTATTCGCACCAGCTTCCTCCAAACCTTCAACATCATCGGCACTAAATGTACCACTAAGTACAATACGGTCATCTATCTGAATAAGGAATCCATCAACGGTAAACCATAACTTCTCAACAGGTTTTAAGACAACACCACCAGAAACATTAAATGCTGTTTCCTCTTTTAATTCAGGAATACCTAGAGCGCGGGCAGCATCGCTATCATTTCTGAATGTTCCTACTTCAAGCGGTATAAGTTCACCAGATGCTTCATCAAGCTTGAATTGTGTGCTGATGTTATTGAAGTAGAGTTGCTGTAGTGAGGGTGCTCGGAAACCAGTACTTCCTGCAGCACGCACAGCAATTTGAGTATTTATATCATAGCGTGCAGTTGCTTTACCTGTAAGGGTTGTGCCAAAATCACTGTACTGTTCACCACGCACAGCAGCACCAACAAGTACCCCACTACCGGGTTGTCCACTTAGATACGACTCAAAGTCAAGGTATCCAGCGATATTCGTTCTGTTTTCATCCACTTCGTTTTCTGGTTTGAATCCAGGAAAAACCTGAATGCCTGCGGCTGCACCATCAATACCGAGTCCGGCATCAATATATGAAACCATTTCACCTGCATGAATTCCGTAGCCTTCACGGCGAAATTCTACACCACCTGCAAGGTTGATGAGAGATGATTGATACTCAAGCGGATAAGAAACATCAAGGTTAAATGCCGTATGCGAAAGTTCAAATCCTCCTGCTTCAGCAGAGATTGGACTTGCTGCTCCATAAGATGCATTCATAGAGTTAGAAATGAAAAAGTCAAATGTATTCAAACCGTGATTGACACTGACATCAACATTCAGATCTGTTGCATCGTGTGTCCAATCCGCACCTAATGCAAGTGAAACATCTTCAATGTCTGTGTTAATTTCTGGTAGAAAACCGTCAGGATAGATATCTGTGACAGTGCGTTCTGCTTGGTTTGCTCTTCGATAGAAACCCGCACTGTTGTTTTGACGCGTGGAATATCCTCCGAAGGAATACAATTCCATATTTCCTATGATCGGTAATCCAAAGTTGTAAAATCCAACTTTTTGCGATGAATCTGCATCACCGATACGGAAGTTTTGACGGTCAAATGTATACTCACGGGAGTCAAACCATACTGGTTTTTCTTCAATTACGTTTCCTTCATCATCTGTTATTTCAATTGTGTTGTCTGCAGCTCTACCAGGATCTTCTTCTACCCAATCGTATTGACGTGTTCCCGTAAGACCTGCTCGGTTTGTGCGGTATCTATCGCGCCATTCTGCAGTCAGATTGAGAAATCCATCTGTGCCTACTCTCATACCGTAGTTAGCATTTCCATTCCACGTATCACCATCGCCTTCGTAAGTTTGCCCCCAATACAAGTTTGCATCACCTGTGTCAACATCATCCTTTAGAATAATGTTAATGACACCTGCAATGGCATCAGAACCGTATTGTGCAGCAGCTCCATCACGTAGCACCTCAATTCGTTTGATTGCAGATGACGGGATGGCATTGTAATCTGTTCCTGCTGTTCCACGACCTACAGATGTGTTGACATGTAGCAACGCGCTTTTATGCCGGCGTTTACCGTTAATTAATACTAATGTCTGGTCCGGACCTAAGCCTCTCAGCGTTGCAGGTCGTAAGGCATCTGTTCCATCACTAATAGATGAACTTGAAAAATTGAATGATGGGACTAACATCTGTATAATTCGGCCTGTCTCGGATTGACCAGTAAGACTCAGTTGTTCTCTTTCAACTACATCAATCGGTACAGGTGCTTGTAATGCACGACGACCAATACTCCGTGTACCTACTACAACGACTGACTCTACAGTTTGAATAGGTGCAAGCATTATTGTCAGTTCTGTCTGTCCAGCACTAATATTCACACGTCTTGCGGCATAACCGATGGCAGATATTTCAACGGACTGTGCGCCTGTTACATCGCTGAATGTAGCTGCACCGTTATCATCTGTTGTTTGCTCTTCTCCTCCAATTATTACCTTTGCTGACGATATCGCATTCTCATTCTGATCTTTAACGACCACTTTCAATGAGTCAGCACTTGCTGTCAAAGGTATTACTGATATACAGCCAACTATCATTAAGACTGCATACCATAAATACCTATAATTAGAAATCTTCATACATTTGCTCCTTAGGAAATGTTATTTAAATATGAGTTTATTTTTATAAATAGATATTTTGTGATGAATCCCTGAAATTCAACATATATCTATATTTCTTGTAAATATTATGAACGAAATAAAATACAAATGCAAATCTAAATGAATTTTATACTAAAGTCTGATTTGATATTATTCACATACGTTAGGCAGGTTGTGGGTTTGTATTCCTTTTTGTCTGAACCAGGATTTGCAGGATTAGTAGATTTCCAGGATTAGAGTTTGAGCAGTCAAAGTGTTGTTGTCATAATAAGTTTTTCTGTTGCTACTATCAGACTCATTTTTTATATTGAGAATGCAACATAGATGAGGTGTAATCCTGTGAACCCTATAATCCTGTCCAGCCTGGTTCAGACAGGTGACAAAAACTTTACATCCTATATTACCAGGCATATTACCTACGATGTTGAATACCGCATTGATGTGTGATATAATTCGTCAAATCTAAATGGATATATCTTGACCGATTTTGGAGGACTATGTGACATTTGACACGATTATTACAAATGGAACTATAGTTGACGGTACAGGAAAACAGGAACCTTATGTAGCAGACATCGGAATACAAAATGATACAATTATAGATATTGGTGACCTCAGTCATGTTGATTCATCTCAAAGTATTTCTGCTGATGGACAAATTGTTTGTCCAGGGTTTGTAGATGTTCATGTGCATTCTGAAATCTCTTTGCTTGGTGGACGTGATCAGTATGCACCGCTCATGCAAGGTGTCACAACACATCTCGCTGCTCCGGATGGATTTGGTTGGGCACCGTTGTCGCCACAACTTGCACAGGAATTCTGGCACTATACACAATTTGCTTATGGAGACGCGCAGGTAGCACTCAATTGGCAAACACCTGACGAATACCTCAGTATATTTGACGGGAATATACCTGCAAACCTATACCCGCAAGTGCCACATTGTGCAGTAAGACTTCGTGCAATGGGATGGGATGCACGACCTGCAACTTCGGATGAGTTAAAACTAATGGAAAAAACCACTCGTGAATGGCTTGATGCAGGAGCATGTTGTCTCTGTTTAGGTCTCGACTATCAACCCTCTGCAAATGCTGATTTGAACGAGTTGGTTTATCTCTCTAAGGTTGCCGCAAGTTACGATGCCATATACGCTGCACATATCCGATACCAACTCATCGGACGTAAAGCTGCGTGGGAGGAAACTATAGAGATCGCTCAGCAAGCAGAGATCCCCGTACATATTTCACATGAGAGAGTCAACTCTGAATCCGCAGAGGTGCTTGAACGGGTTGATCGCGAAGATATAGATTTGACCTTTGAATCTTATCTATATCCTGCAGGAATGACACACCTTGCGATGTTATTACCGATGGAATTTCAAACTGGCACACCCGATGATATGTTAGCTAATTTGGAAAACAGTGATGTTAAAAATAAATCACTACCATATCTCCAACAAAAGTTAGGACAAGGGAATCAAATTGTTGGTTATAACAAGTCTGGCAGATACATCGGCAAGTTACTATCAGAAGCAGCGGAAAGTGAAGATAAATCTTATGAAGAATTCGCGTATGATTTTATCAAAGATGAATTGGCAATTGAGACCTTTATGATGCCGTGGACAACGCCTCCTGAGGAAAATGAAAAGGTATTAGACCGAACTGCTTCCCACCCTCGTATGATGATTGCTAGTGATGGTGTCTATAACATTCCACATCCACATCCCCGTAGCTACGGGTGTTTCGTACAATATCTCGGTAAATTCGTCCGTGAACGAAAGTTGGTTTCTATGAAAGAGGCAATATACAAGATGAGTGGATTCCCCGCAGAAAGATTCCGCCTATCTGATCGTGGTAAGATAGCAAAAGGTCTTGCTGCCGACATAGTCGTATTCGATCCAGATACCGTCGCAGATCGGTCCACATGGTTTGATCCCGTGCAAACTCCTATTGGTGTCAACTGGGTATTTGTCAATGGCGTTGCAGTTATTGAAAATGGCAACGTAACGGGTGAACTTCCCGGCAAAGTTCTACGAAAAGGACGATAGAATCCTAACTGAGAGGATATTTCTGTGGAAAACTATGATTTGACTATTATCGGTGGCGGGAGTGCGGGACTTGTGCTGGCAGTTGCTGGCGCAAAGCTTGGAAAAAAGACCGCACTCATTGAGAAACACCGAATCGGAGGGGATTGTCTTTGGACAGGATGTGTGCCTTCTAAAGCATTACTTAAAGCAGCGAAGGTAGCAAACTACATACAGAATGCAGATAAATATGGAATAAGTACCTATGAAACGAAATCAAATTGGCAAAGAGTTATGGACTATGTCCGAAGTACACAACACGTCATTGAAGATGAACATGATAACCCTGAACGATTCAGAGAAATGGGGGTTGACGTCATCTTTGGCGATGGACAATTTGAATCACGCGATACCTTTGTTGTAGAAGATAAAGAAAATGGACAGACAAGACAGTTAAAAAGCAAGAGATATGTAATTTCCACCGGTTCTCGTCCACTGGCACCACCGATACCCGGTTTGGATGAATGTGGTTATCTTGACAGTGAAAATGTATGGGAATTAGAAGAACTGCCAGAAAGATTGCTTGTGATTGGCGCAGGCCCCATCGGGATAGAATTGGGACAAGCTTTCCATCGACTCGGTTCCAAGGTTACTATAGCACAACGAAGTGACCGTATCCTAACAAAAGAGGATGCAGATGTATCAGAAAAGATGCAACAATACCTGACATCTGGCGGAATTTGCATACGATTATATACTGAAATAACTATGGTAGAGAAACATGAAAACGGTGTCAAAGTATCGTTCTTACATAGTTCACTACCAGATTCCAACGAAGATAACATAGAGGTGTTTGACAAAATACTGGTTGCTGCAGGTCGTGCACCAAATATAGAAGGTTTAGGATTAGAAAATATCGGGGTTAAGATTGGTAAAAACGGTATTGTTGTAAATGACCAACTACAGACACATGTGAAAAACATATTTGCTGCAGGAGATGTGATTGGACATTATCTATTTACACATGTTGCAGCATTTCAGGCACAACTTCTCGTACGAAATTTCCTGTTACCTTTTCCTAAAAAGATAGATTATTCAGTTGTACCTTGGACTACGTTTTGTGATCCAGAGATTGCAAGATGTGGATTGACAGAGTTACAGGCACGCGCACAATATGGTGATGTTGATGTGTTTAGGTTAGAACAAAAGGACGTTGACAGAGCCGTTGCGGAGGGTGAAACACTGGGATTTTCAAAGGTAATCGCAACGAAATGGCGTGGGAAGATTGTAGGTGTACACCTTGTTGGGACAAGTGCTGGCGAGGTAATACATGAGTATGTTCTGGCAATGCAAGAAGGAATTCCATTACGGAAGTTGGGTGGTATGATGCATGTCTATCCTACATATTCTACAAGTGTATGGAGGGTCACTGCAAAATGGTTGTCAGAAGGGTCGTTAGTCAAATCTCTACGGAAGATTGTTGGAGCTGGATAAGGATTAAATGTATATAAGGTTTAGCTGTAAAAGAAATTGAGTCGGAAAAATGCAGCCGGTTTAGAATTCTCAGGGTTTCTAACCTAACACAATGACAACTAACAGTTGTGCATAAATATGACTGCTATTCCGACTCACCTAAGGAGGCATATTTCCTTATTAGCAATTTCTATGCTAACAAAAAGGATATGATTTTAGTAAGTGTAGATATTATATGTCTAATTTTTGCACACCTATGATGGAAATTTAGACATTGTATCCTTTATAGATCTGGCAGTTCTTCTCCGACAATAAGTCGATATGCCTCACGATATTTCTCACTTGTTTTGGTTATTACATTTTCAGGTAGATTTGGTGCTGGTGGCTGTTTGTTCCAACCAATTTCTGACAAGTAATCTCGCACGAATTGCTTATCAAAACTTTGCTGTGGTTTGCCGGGTTCATACAAATCTGCAGGCCAAAAACGTGATGAATCGGGTGTGAATACCTCGTCAATTAGAATCAACTCACCATCGCATTGTCCGAATTCAAACTTAGTATCACATAGGATAATCCCTGAGTCTTCGGCATACTTGCTTGCAGCTCTGAACAGTGCGAAACTGATGTCAATTAATGTATCCGTGAGTTCCGTTCCAACTTGATCCTTCATTTCATCAATTGTTATCGGTTCATCATGTTCACCTTGTTCTGCCTTAGTCGTTGGTGTGAAAAGCAGTTCAGGTAACTTATCCGACTCGCGCAATCCCGCGGGAAGTTTCTGCCCACAAATTTCTCCTGATTTCTGATAGGATGCCCATCCAGAACCTGCGAGATAACCTCTCACAACGCATTCAACATCAACCCTATCGGCTTTACGGACAAGCATTGAACGTCCGTTCAGAAGCTTCGCATCAGGTTGCACTGATTCAGGATAATCTTCCACATCAGTTGAAATCACGTGGTTGTCAACAACGGATTTGGTGTAGTCAAACCAAAATGCTGACAATCCAGTCAGAACCCGTCCTTTATCTGGGATACCGTTCGGTAAAACCACATCAAATGCTGACAATCTGTCAGTCGATATAATTAGAAATTCATCACCAAGATCATACAGATCCCTAACTTTACCGCTATGGTGGGGTGTTAAGTTAGTTAATTCTGTTGATGTAATAACGTTTTGAGACATATTTTCCTCCTATGGTTTACTATGTAATATTATTCCTGTAATAGATTTTGAAGTGCGATAACTGATTTGTTTTCAGTATCAATTTGTCGGGCATTTTCAAGTGCTTCTTTTGCGAATTCTGTTTCACCGAGATAGAAATAACATGCAGCTTTTAAGGCATAGATTTCTACAATGGATTGATAGTCGTGCCGATAAAGATATTGTGCATCGGCATCCAATGCGTTATCTATAGCACGTATAGCAGATGTAAAATCAGAATTGTCCTTGTTTCGCAGATATAATACATTTGCCAATCCAATCCAAGCATCTGCGTTAGATGAATCGTATCTAACAGCATTTTGAAATGACTCTTGTGCTAAGGAAAACGTGAGTGCCAGACTTAGTTGACTCCAACCTACACCATTATATGCCTCAGCATATTCAGGATCGCTATTCAATGCCCTTTCAAAATTGAGAAGTGCTTGCGTGTAATTCCCTGAATTGTATGATATCCATCCCTGTTCAGTATGACGAATTGCAGAAGATGTATCGGTCTCAATGTCACCTGAACATCCAATCAGTGTTAGCAGAAGTAAAACAGCATTAATTACTGCAGCATGTATATAATAACGTCTCATTTTTTTATTGGACACAGAATTAATGATGATTAATCCTATCCTACTCCGATTTCAAGGTTGATAATAATGGACTTCTAAGTGCCACTGAAACGGCAATACAATTTGAAATTATACCAAATACGAATATCAATAACAAGGTAATCGTTAATGAAATCCACGGAAATGAAGGTAGATGTCCCTGTGAACTGATGATTGCGACAATACCTGCTGCAATACCGATTAACATACCTACCGCCAAAATGAAGCAACTTTCAAGTAGTAACATTTTAAATAGAAGTTGCATACGGAAACCGAATGCACGCAATGTCGCCAAATGCCTTCTCCGTTCAATGATGTTTCTAAACAATACCAGACCGATACCTATAGTTCCAATTAACACACCTAAACCACCAAGACTCTGAAAAGTTGAGATATACGTATTTTCAACTGCTCGGAAGTTTGCAAGTCGTTCTGAAGCAGAAGTCACATCGAAACCGTATTCCTCTAATGTAGTCTCCAGTACTTGCTGTGTTTGTTCTCGCAATTCAACTGGTGTTTTGATGAGAAAAAACTGATACCCACTTTGACTTGGAAAGTTCTTTATGAAATCGGATTCGGAGATAATCAATTGACTCTGAAAAAGGCTGTTCTTAATTGTGTTGAGTTGCAAGAATAACGAATCACCGTTCTCATCTTGTATAATGAAATCATCTTTCGGATTGTGATGTAAAATCCATCTTAATGAATTTTCATCACCGATTGCATACACTCTTTGCTGATCTGGATTTCCTGAGAATAGGGGTCGCCATGGTTCTTCGTTTCTCATACTAAATGGTGCACCTAAAATCTGCGGCTTATTAGGTTTGTAAAGATTGAGACAACTCACATCTTCACCCGGTAATACGCGAAATGGAAATATATCTGACTTTGCAATTAATGCCGAATCTTCTTCATTGAAACCGAGATCAAGTCTACCCTCAGGTGAATTTAGATTCTGGTATAATGGTAGTGAAGACTCTGCTACAAAAGCATATTCAGTTTCTGGTAGTGCATCATGTCTATTCACACCTACAGCAACTATAATACAACAAGCCAAACTCATAACAATTACAGAACTGTTACTATGCATCGGTTGCCACGCTGCATTTTTAAGTCCAAATCTCAGCCGGTTCAAACGTTTAGGAACTCTTTGTGCCCCTAACCATCTATCAAACAAAAAAGTCCCGACTCCGAGAATAGCAATTGCAGAAACCAACAATCTGACAATGGGATGATTGAATATCACTGCTACAAATTCATAAACCTGTGAACCTTTGAGAGAAAAAACTAATATCGCAGCAACAAAACCGACTATTGTTCCAATGACAATACCTATTAGTCCTGTCCAACCTTTTATTTTATATCTGAATTGTATGTTACTTTGATGATGCATTGTAGGACTTAGGTTATTCATTATGTATGAAACAAACTTACTGCTAAGAATAAGATATAGTATAGAAATGAAAAATAGGCTAAAAATGAATCCACCCCATCCCTCAGTACCTAAGAAATAACCTGAAATAATACCGAAGGATATACCAAGATATAGTGATGTTTTCTTGTCTATTTCGGTCTGTAAACTCTGAGATTTGGTTTTTCGTGATACCTCAGTAAAATCAGTTTCTCCCGATAGTAATGCTATAGTTGGTGCTTTTCCAAGCCTTTTGACAACGTGCCGTATGAAATAGATCACAATAACAAGCGTTGCAAAAATACCGATCAATAAACTCCATTTACCAATATAGAGATCAATAAATGGTGTGCCTATAGCAGGTAACCACCATGTTTTTAATCCAAATATCATCAATTGTGCATAACCAACCGCAAATAGACAACCTATTACACTACCGATACATGCGATAAAGATTCCTTCAAAAAGGAAACGTCTACGAATTTTGGCAAGTTTGTACCCAACTGCTTGTAGTATTCCGATTTCACTGGAACGTTGTTCCACACCGATACCGAAGGTTGTACTAACAAGAGTCGCTGCAGCCAGAATAATAAGAATGCTCAGACTACTAAATAACATACCAAAATCTGTTGACCCCTTAGAAGACTGCAATCCCTCTTCTCGAAGTGACAATAATTGGTATCCGATTTCTTCAGGTTTTATCAATTTTAGGAATTCTGATTCGAATAATGTCTTCGTTTCATCTATATCCTTACCCGGTGCAGCCGCCATCCGAATTGATGTAAGGTCACCAAACCGATTTTTCCAAAGGTTTTGTCCAGTACTCAATGGTATAAATGCCTTTGGCGTTGCCTTGTATTCATCCCAATAGACTTCGTCCTTATCACGCACTCGGTTGTAATCAAAAGGAAATGGTGGATCCCAATCTGAAAGACCTGCTGTATCATGAATTCCAGGAAATGTCGGTATTATGTTTGTATCAGCGGCAACGCCTTCAATTGGAACGATGCCTTTCAACGTAAATGAAGCACTTCTTGTAATGTACTCTTCTTCAGCATTAACACTGAAATATGTGATACTGATTTTTTCACCTGTCTTAACCCCGAGATCGTCTGCAGTCCATTCATTGAGAAAAATATCATTCTCTTCTATCTGTTCAGGATTATATTGGTCAAATGGTCTATCAATTTTCTTATTTCTAATCGGTAATGCTAATATTGTTGAATATGGGACAATATTGGAGGCATTACCATTATCTAAAGAGGTTATTGTATTTGCCAAGTAGGTAAACGTTGGGATTGTAGGAATGCTATATGTTGATGCAACAGTCAATGCTGCTTCAGATAGTTTGGGTTCAAGCAGGTACTGATTGCTCTGCAAATCAAAATGGTTCTCGCCTGATTTGATCTTCAAACCAAGTGTATTAAATGTGAGATGAAGTGTAGCAGAGGAAATCGGTTCTGTATCTGCAGTAAACATAGCGTTTACTTTGCCAGTTTGTCCAAGGATTTTTTGCAGAATAGAGCGTGAAATATAAGCATTAAGTGGAAGACTTTGATTAGGATGGATACTAAATCTGCCAGCATTTTCGGTTGAGATAATATCACTTACAATCACACGTAGACTTTGAATAATATCGTCAGCATCACGAGTTCCCAACAGAAATTCTGGATGTATTTCCGCAGCTTTTGGAAAATTGACGAGAATTGCGTCACCTACCTGAACATTGAGTTCTTTCTGAAGTGCTTCATTAATTACAATATTGGCAAATGGCGGATTTACTTGTTTGTTCAAATTTGGTATAGAAGTTTGATCCCAAAAATCAAGAAAGGTTTCCTCAACACCATAAATATTAACCTTTGATGCACGTGCGTCAGTATCGGCAGCGACAACCGTCCCATTCAAAAGAATGGCAGCTTCCATATTTTGTCGTTTGATAATTTCTGGTAAAAAAAAATGATCCGCGATTACGGCATGTTGGATTTTACCTAACCGTTCTAATGTGATATTTCGTAAACTACCCTGCATGGAGTCCCCAACTATCAATGCCCCAGCAAGTACCCCTGTTGCAACTGCAGTACATAACGCAACAATAAGATGAACTTTCCAATAGTATTTTGCTGTTTTCAAGATGTTACGCATAGAATATATCCTATCTGAACGGTTGTAATTATCAATTGTTGTTCGTTTCTACGGAATCTACTGTACACATACCATCAACAAGTCGAAGGTTAGTCTGAAAACGAGAAGCAAGTTCAAGATTGTGCGTGACGACAATCAATATATTACTTTCTGATTTATGCATCTCAAAGAGTAGATCTGCGATATTCTTTGAAGTAACGTTGTCTAAATTACCTGTCGGTTCATCGCAGAGTAATATGCTGGGGCGGTTGATGAGAGCACGTGCAATTGCAACGCGTTGCCGTTCACCTCCAGAGAGTTCACCAGGACGATGTGATATCCTATCAATTAAGCCAACCCGTCTAATGAGTTCTTGTGCTTGCTTTGTAGCATCGGGATCGGGTTTAAACGCAAGTGTGGGAATGAGAACATTTTCAAGAACGGAGTATTGTGGTAGTAAATGATGATCCTGAAATACAAAACCAATTACACTGTTGCGATAGCGGGCCAATTCAGGTTCTGAAAGATTAAAGGGATCCTTCCCATTTATTTCAACTTGTCCTTTTGTGGGTTTCTCTAATGTGCCAATGATGTGTAATAGTGTGCTTTTGCCAGAACCAGACGGACCGGTGATTGCAATGGATTCACCAGAACGAAAACCAAATGATACATTACGTAAAACTTCCACTTCTCCAAAATCTTTAGATAGATTTGAAACTGTCAAATGATGTGTCTTCTTATCATCTTCATGCATAATTGTATAGTAACCATTCCTAAAAATATGTTGAAATAATCCATAAGAAGTTTATCCTATTAAAACCGTAATGTCAAGTTCTTCAAAATAATACGCGGGGAAATTTAGTTTTAAGGATTTTCAGAAGAGAGATTACTGAAAGTTAATCCCAAGCCGGTAGGTGCGGCTTGGGACATTTAGCATTTGTGAAAAAAGGACAAGAAAAACCGAAAACCAAATACCCCTGAAGATAATCTGCTTGATGTTGTTCATTTTGTGGCACAGAACTTGCTACTTTTACACATTGCCGCAACCAATCCTCAGGGTTATCTTGAATTAATTTTTTTGAAACAGCGTCATATTGTCCACGCTGTGACGAGTGGTCAATGTTTGGACGCTTTTCTGTATTTTGTGTCATAGTAATTTATATATACATAGACTCATAGTCTTGAATAGATTTTATCTCCTTTCACTGGTTATTATTCCAACACCCGGACGCTCTGGTAACACTAACTTGCCTCTACCTATTACAACACCTGAATAAGGATCATTAGAAATTAACAAATTTCCATCTAAATCTGCATAATCTACAAGTGGGGTCAGATGCGCAGCAGCAGTAATACCGAGTGAACTCTCTATCATACATCCAATCATCACAAGCATTCCATAGGCACGCGCTACATGAATCATACGTAAGGCTTCTAAAATGCCACCACATTTTACTAATTTTATATTTATCCCATCTACAGTTTCCACCAATTTAGGAATGTCACTTGAACGTTTTACACTTTCATCCGCGATGATTGGTAAGGTCGTGTGCTCACGGATATATCTTAGACCTTCTATATCATCTACCTTCGTTGGTTGTTCAATTAATACTACTCTTAATTGTGCCAACTCATTTATTATGTCAACTGCTTCATTCGGTGACCATGCTGTGTTTGCATCAATATAAATCGGTTTGTCCGTAACTTTCCGGATTTCTTGAATAATCTCTATATCGTTAGGCGTACCAAGTTTGACTTTTAGAATTGAATACGCATCTGCCTGTAATACTTTTTCAGCCATCACTGAAGGTTCATCAAGTCCGATAGTAAACGATGTGCATGGTGTTTTCTCTGGATTCAATCCCCATAGTTTGTAAAGCGGTACCCCTAATTTCTTACCTAATCTGTCGTGCAGTGCCATATCAATAGCAGATTTTGCAGCGTAATTACCATCAAGAACCGATTCAATCTCATCCATTACATCATGGATATGATCAAGATTTCTATCAAGTAATGGTGTTAGCTTTTCTATCGCTGCTACAACCGTCTGCACAGTTTCTCCATAAAACTTCGCTGGGGCCGCTTCACCAACACCACCATCAATCTCAACAGATACGACCTCACGATATGAATCAGTTTCACGACGCGAAATCTTGAAAGGATTTTTCAAGTGTAATTTGGTGATTTTCGTGGCAATGTGCACCTTTATTTACCTCGCGTCTTGTTAAAATGTTCCATGAAACGTTCAAACTTTTCTGAATCAATCTGTGTCTCTTCCTTTAAATAAAGCCATATACCAATGAAGATGGCAGAGGCTTCCTGCATTACCGTAGAGTTTGGATGATTTAATGAATGTATGTCAAGTGTCATCGCCATTTTGTTTGTCTGTTGTATAATTGGTGTTTCTCTGTCCTGCACCGTAACAATTGGTGTTCCATAAAGATTTTCATTGAACTGTTCCAGAATCCGTTTTTGAAATGTCTCTGTGTCCTGATTGCCTCGGTTATGTTTTGCAACTACCATGTCTTTACCTACAATCATTGGAGAGTGATTTATCTGTAGATAAAAACCCTCGTCCTTGATATTATTCACTTTCTCAATCCGTTCTTTAGTCGTAAGTTCTGACCCAGGTGTTTGGACAAGGTAAGTCTTTGCCCCAGCAAGTTCAAGCATCTCTTTCAATATTGTAATGAGTTGGTGGGTTTTATCTGTGTTTATCCGTGTATCAAGGACTATCACGGTATCTGTAAATGCCCCATCTGCAACAGCATGAAGTTTGTGATTGAATACCGATGACATGTTCTGTTCGATTTGTATATTTTGTGTTTTGGGATAAAATCCGACTTTTGAAAGATGAATTGTAATATCAAACGGACTTTGTAATGACATCCCAGATTCTATGAAATAATGTCCCTCTCTATCTGTAACTGCTGTTAATTCAGGTCCAATAGTTACTGTAACATCAGAAATCGGCATCTCCGAACTGCCATCGGTAACTTGTCCTTGCACAATTCCATGGGGAATGTCAGCAAAGTTGATTTCAACAAACTTGCTGGTTTGTCCATAAGATACATCAACTATGGCATTACCCGATTTATCTGGTGCGTAAAGATAGAATAATACTATTCCACCATGTGTGAGTTTTTCAGTTTCAACCAATCTCCCATTGGTTGTCTTTGCTCTGATAAGTTCCCCTTCTGCAATTGGCTTTCCATCTATGTCGTAAGCAGTTACTGTAATACCAACATAACTCTTCCCATCAGATGGAAGGATATCTGTCCATGCAACCATCTGTATATCAGCAGCAGGTGGTGCGACTTTGAACTGTTCTGGTTTCGGTAGACTATGATTTCCATAGTAATTTACTAACTCTGTCTGAACATATTGGATACCGTTCGTCAACGGTTCTTTGACTTTCACTGTGATAATATCCGTTTCACGATCATAGTTGAATGGAAACAGAACATCATTTATCTTCACTTGAATAGTATTTGAATATACCTGTTGCCGTCTGAGCATCCAGGCACCCCGCTCATGTATGCCATCTTGGACTTGTAGCTTGATTGTCGGTGTCTTTGTCTGTATGACAGATCCCTGTAACGGTGTTATCAGAACCCCTCTTGGGAAACCGCCTTCAACATAGCGTGCAATGCCGAGAAAATATCCATAAGCCTCATTTTTCAAGTAATCATCATCTCTAAGTCGAGTTTCCTCTTCAGGGTTGGTGTAAAATGATGCTTCACATACAACAGCAGGACAATTTGTTAACCGTAGCACACCAAAACCTGATGCAACCACGAGTTTATCAGAATAAAGTCCTGTAGGTGGTGATTTCGGCAAACGAAGCGCATCTGATACACCTTGTTGTATATACCGTGCGAGGTCTAAACTCGGTCGTGATTCATCTGCATCACCGTGAAACCATGTTGAAGTATAGTTAACCTCTGGATTATCATCAAGTCCATTATGATGTATGGATATGAAGAAATCTGCACCATTTTCGTTCGATATCTCACTTCGTTTTGCTAAACTGACGTACGAGTCATCTTCACGAGTCAAAATAACAGTTGCTTCAGCTTTCTCAAGTAATTCACGAAGATAGAAGGCAACCTTAAGATTGATCTCTGCCTCACGTAATCCTGTCGGTCCACGTTTGTAATCAGGAATATGTCCTTGACCACCGTGTCCAGGATCCAAACAAATTTTGAACCCTTTGAGAAAACGTGCGTAAGGAGGTATTTCAAACACATCAGAATCATGATCCGATTGTTCATTTGCACTGATAGACAAAGTAAACGGTAGTGAAAGAATAACGATTAATATTATATACAGTCGCATTGATACAATCTCTATTTTTCTATTACAGTTATTTATAAGTAAAAATGTCCGTAGCCATATAATTTACTATTGACTACGGACAAAAGTTGATATGAATTTCTATTTCCTATTTCGTATCCCTTTAGGTTTTCCAAGAATTTCAGACAGAATAATACCTTGCCGAAAAGTTTCTGGAGAAAGATCAATCAGAGATGTTACGGGTAACGATTTCGTAGGTAAATTTGTTGGAGAATCTACAGGCACAGGAGGTACAGTTTGCCTACCTTGTGGTTCCGGTTCTTGAACTGTTTCAAGTTCAACTTGTTCCGTCACCATTGGAAATTCCTCTACCTCGTTTTCTATAGTTTCCTGTAAAACACCTTCGTCAACATCTAAACCTTCAAAATTCTGCATAAACGGTGGCAGCACCAATTCACTATCAGAAGGAACGTTAACTTCTGCGTTCATCTCTGAAGGAACGTTGCCTTCTGTGTTTGTTGCAGGAGGAACATTTACATCTTGGTTCGTGTCAGGAGCGCGTCTTTGGGGTTTACGACGACGCGCACCACTAAAGACCAAAAATAGAATCGCAAGAGCAATATACATTAACGTCTGAAAATCCATCATTTTCTCCTTATAGTGATATTATGACAGACCTAATGAGTGAGAAGACCGTGTTGTATCAGTATCTTTCTGTCCTCCAGGGGAAGCAATAGATTGCCGCATCTCAGTATCTGCAAGGATATTGCGAAGCGTATAGTAATCCATCACACTCATGTTTTCAGAGTTGAAAGAATCTGAAATAGACAATGGAATTTCGGCTTCTGCTTCAATTAGTTTCACTGTCATTTCTTCCACATAAGCTTTATTCTCTTCCTCTTCCGCTTCAGCTTTAGCACGTCGTTCTTCAGCTTTAGCACGCGCAATCTTGAGTTCTGCCTGTGCCTGATCTGTCTGCAATTTTGCGCCGACGTTCTCCCCAACGTTGATATCTGCAATATCAATAGACAAAATGGTAAAAGCCGTTCCCGCTTCAAGTCCTTTTTCAAGCACTGTTTCGGAAATACGCACAGGATTTTCTAACACCTGTTTATGGTTTGTAGATGACCCAATCGTTGTGATAATCCCTTCACCAACTCTGGCACGTATCGTATCTTCTGTAGCACCACCAACAAGACGATCTATATTTGCTCTTACGGTTACTCTTGCTTTGACAATCAACTGGATGCCATCACGCGCAACTGCTGTGATGCCAGTGTTCGGATCCTCTTGGCTTGGAATATCAATAATCTCAGGTGTAACACTAACCTGCACTGCCTGTAGAACATCCCTTCCTGCTAAGTCAATTGCTGCTGCCTGGGCAAACTCAAGCTCAATATTTGCTTTGTCTGCTGCAATAAGTGCAGCAACAACACTCGCAACGCGTCCACCTGCAAGGTAATGTGCTTCAAGATCATCAAGGGACAAGGTTAACCCTGCTTTCGTAGCGTTAATTTGCGGTCCTACTATATCTGACGGTGGGACACGACGTAAACGCATTGCAACAAGGTCAAATATACCGACTTTCACTCCAGCGGCAATAGCGGTTATCCATAAACCAAGCGGAACTAACCATGCAATAACAATCAAAAACAGTACTATACATACAGCGATAATCGCTATTATTACAGTTTCCATTATTATTCTCCTTCTCTCTGTGGTGTAATATCTAAATTACCACTACGAAATGCAGATGCGAGTGCACGTGGCACTGTCGCTTCTGCTTCAACGACTTTAGCACGTTGTTCTTGTACATTGGCTGTCATTTCTTGTTTTGTTGCGACAGCAAGAGCACGACGTTCTTCTGCTTTTGCCTGTGCAACTACAAGGTCAGCCTCCGCCTGCTCAGCTTGAAGTTCTGCTCCGATATTTTTGCCAACATTTACATCAGCTATATCTATTGATAAAATCTCAAATGCCGTTCCAGCATCAAGTCCACGATCCAGCACTGTTTTGGAAATTATATCCGGGTTTTCAAGTACATCCTCATAAGTTTCTGAAGCACCTATGGCACTAATAATACCCTCACCGACACGAGCGATGATAGTTTCTTCACCAGCACCACCAACAAGTCGGTTGATATTTGTTCGGACTGTGATTTTCACGGTAGCAATAAGTTCAACACCGTCAAGTGCAAGTGCACTAATCTTAGATGTCGTGATCACCCGCGGATTCACACTCACTTGAACTGCCTCAAATACATCTCTACCAGCAAGATCAATAGCGGATGACCTTTGAAATGTGAGATCAATCTTCGCTTTGTCCGCAGCGATGAGTGCACTCACCACATTGAGTACATCCCCACCAGCCAGATAATGCGCCTCCAATTCTGTCGTGACAACAGGTAAACCTGCTTTGTAACCACTAATTAACGCTTTAACAATAATATTGGGATTGACCCGTCTCAAACGCATTCCAACTAGTTCGGAAATACGAAGTGGAGCACCCGCAGCAATAGCTGCAATCCATAACCCCACTGGGACGAACCAAAAGAACATAAAGATAACAATGAGAACAAGGACAGCAACTATTGGAACTGCAGCTGTAAAATCTTCCATATCATTTCTCCTTTAAAAATAGGAAACGTTCTATAATTCAAACACAACACAATCATAAACTTACAAACTACGCACGACTACACGACTCCCCTCAACTAAAATCACTTCTACCTCAGTTTCTGGCGCGACAAATTCACCTTGTGTAACAATATCAACACGTTGACCGTTTATCAAACCAACACCTGCTGGTCGCAAAGGGGAAACTGCTTTACCAGATTTACCAACAAGGGCAGTTAACTCTTTGGGTGCTGCTTGAAAACCATCCTCAGACTTCTCTGAAGCACTCAGGATAAAACCTTTGCCTATAGAGGAATCACGAAAAAGCGATAAACCGATAACTGAGATCGGTATGACAAAAACAAGAGCAACACTGGCATATATAATTGCTTTCGTAAATCCTGAATTTACCCAAATCATTCCAATCCCAACACAGAAAATCACTAATCCTGGTATTCCTGCTGCTCCAAAACCAGGGAGAATTAAGATTTCAACAAAGACTAATAGAATTCCAAGCGCGATAAGTATAGTTGCTACCCACATATTTTGTTTCCTCCACTTATTTACAAATGATGTCTTTATTCCTCAACTGCTTCAACAGATATCTTTGATCCTTCTACCTCAGATACCTTGACAGATGTGTTTTGTGCAATGAAATCACCAACTGTTACAACATCTAATCTCTTATTATCAATTCTTACAGTCCCTGCTGGTCGTAATGGAGTTAAGGCAACACCCGTTTTTCCAAGAAAACTCTGAAAATCCTCATCTCCCGCGGAATGATATCCTTCCTCAGTACTCATCACTGTCCCAAGCGCAAAACGTTGAAACGGAGACGTTTTCGGTAGAAAGATCGTAGCAACAACTGCCAAGACAGAAGTAAGGATGACTGAAATGGAAAGCCACAACAACGCAATATTAAAATCCGCTGTACTCATAAAGAACACATAAAATACACTTCCAAACATTGATATTAAACCAAGAATTCCTGCTATGCCGAAACCCGGGATAACGAAAACTTCTAACACAATTAACGCTAAACCAACAACAAAGAGCAATGGAACCCAAGTATGAGGTATCTGATTCAACATATGTCCACCGAAGAATAATCCGATAAATAACAGACCGAGTGCCCCAGGAATACCAAAGCCAGGTGTACGAATTTCAACAAAAAGTCCAAGTCCGCCTAATGATAACAACAATGCACTGATATATGGACTGGTAATAAAGAAGACTAAACGATCTCCAAGGGAGACCGCATAACGCGTAACTTCGGCATCAGATAAAGATTTTATTGGCGTTACTTGGGCAACGCCAAGGTCTTCCTGTTTATTTCGAATCCCTTCTTGCGTAAGTACTGATAGAATAGTATCACTCTTATCATCTCTATATCTTAAATCAATTTCAACAATTTGATGTTGTGCGAGTAAATCGGATAATGTTTCAGCTTGGCTATCCACATATCCATAATCAAGGGCTTGAAGGGTTGTTAGAGTCAGCAACTCTCCCTCAGAACAGAGCACTTTCATTTGTGTGCCAGCTTCTTGTTCAGCAAAATATTCATCTGCGCGCAATTTGATTATATCACCATTTCTGAGTCGGACAAGGTATAACCGCTTGTCTACCATAGTCTCAGCAATGTCAGGGTTTCTATCTGCGCGTTCAGCTGTTGAACGAATTGTAGCACGAAGGTCTGAAACGATTTTCTCAGGTGCTTCCTGACCACTTCCATCAACGGGTTGAGAATCTCCAATTGTTGCACCAGATGACATCACAATCTGATCACACGCAGTAGATATCATCGCGCCAGCGGAAATAGCACGCCTATTGACAAAAGCAATAGTTGGAATCTCTGTTTCTTGGATTTCCCTGATAATTTTCAGTGCAGCATTAACACTTCCACCTGGCGTATTCACATCAAATATAATCACGTCTGCATTAGCTTTTTCTGCTCTATTAACGCCTTTGCTGATGTAACTACTGACACCACCACCTATCACATCCCGAATGTCCAAAACATAGACTAAGGCTGTATCTTCTTCTGCTGACAGACCACTACCAAAAATAAGTAAACAGCATAAAAGGAGTGTGTTCATTAGTAGGTTTCTTTGCTTCTTCATTTTCCATCACCCCAGTTGCGACCTTATATTTTATCTTATGTATATTGATGATTTTTATTTGCTGGACTTAGATATAAGTATACCTTAATTGTTCATGGGTGTCAAGATACCTATTAGTAAAGTGCGTATAGAGATTATTTCAACTGCATTAGATAATTATGAACGACCCTCAATCAACTCTTCTTTAATCCAAGCATGCAAAACATGATTCAATACAAGATGCACATCTTCAACTGGACCATACTCGTTGCTATCAACAACAACGTTTACATCACAAATCTTTGCCAATCGTCCACCACCAAATCCACTCCACCCAACTGTCTTGCATCCAGTGTTAACGGCATGCTCCATTGCACGGATTACATTTTCAGAATTTCCACTTGCGCTGATACCGATCACAACATCGTCAGCATTCACAAGATTCTTGAGTTGTTCAACAAATACATCTTCATAAGAAACATCGTTAGACCAAGCAGTCATTGTCGCTACGTTATCTGTCAGACTAATAACCCGAAATCGTTTTTTGCCTTCAACACTTGTGCCTTTCCCTAAATCACAGGCAAGATGAGATGCCGTAGATGCACTGCCACCGTTTCCTATTACAAATATCTGTTTGTCAGCATGATATGCTTCCATGATTAAATCAATGGATTTCCGAACATCTTCTAAATTCAACTTGTTTATAGCATCTTGAAGGTGTGTAATATATTTCTGAATTCTCTCCACTTGATTTTTCTCCAATTCATTCTAAAATCAACAAAAATCAGACTACCAGTGCGACCGCTGCAAGGTCACCCAAAGATTCTCCTAACTGTGCAGGCATAATTGTAACTACTTCAGCAGGCCGTTCCATAGCAAATGATGAGACTGTTTTTCTTATAGGTTCAAGTAACAGGTCTCCAGCTGCGATTGCAATTGTGCCTAATAATACAATATCAGGATTCAGGATATTCACAAGATTGGCGATACCCCATCCCATAAAATACGCAGTTTCATCAATCAACTT
The DNA here is from genome assembly GCA_965214095.1 of Candidatus Poribacteria bacterium. Lineage (GTDB taxonomy): Bacteria > Poribacteria > WGA-4E > WGA-4E > WGA-3G > MSPOR6. Next base: position 65,875 of record OZ243938.1, read on the forward strand.
TAGAGCTAATGTGTCCCCTTTCCTTGCAGCTAAAAGCACATGTTCAGATTTTACTGCATCTATATCTCCATCTGCAAGTTCAAGGAGGACAGAGTTTGGTTCTTTTAAAATCGCTTCTTTAGCACGACGTGCAATAGCAGGTCCAGAACACAACGACTCAAGACATCCACGTTTACCACAACCACAGTGCGGTCCATCAGGTAAAAGTATCTGATGTCCTACTTCACCTGCACTGTCATTTGCGCCGTGATATATCTGTCCATTGAGGACAATGCCACCACCGATACCAGTACTCATTGTCATATAAAGAACTGATTCGTAACCTCTACCCCCACCGAACCGATATTCAGCAAGTGCACAAGCATTCGCATCATTTTCAATTATCACAGGAATTCTAAATTCGTTTTTTAACCTTTCTTTTAGTGGGAATGCCACCCATCCGGGAAGATTTGGTGGCGAATAGACTATACCAGTTTTTGTGTCCAACGGACCACCACAACTGACACCAATCGCTAATATATCTTTCAGTTCCAATTCTGCTTGATGAATAGTTCGGTAAACCATATCTATCAACAACTGAAGCGCATACCCAGGACCTTTGTCTGCTTGTGTCGGTTCACGGACTTTGGAGATGATTTCACCAGATACATCGGCAACAACAGTTGCAAGTTTAGTTCCACCGATGTCTATTCCTACAACATAGTTTCCCATAGCATCACGAACATGGATTCTTTTTCTTACAATTGATCGTTTATATCACGGAGTGCGGGATAGATTTGCTCATATACCTTTAATTTTTCATCGTATTGTTGTGCAAACTCCTCACGTGGATAATATTCTTTTTGGGGTTTGACTAACAAGTCAACTGCCTCTTCAATTGTATTATATTTACCTGTTGCTGTTCCTGCCAGAATAGCAGTGCCAAGACACACACCCTCTGATATATCAAGGGCGATAACCTTTTTACCAAACATATCCGCTTTGAGTTGTAACCATTTTTCTGATTTCGCACCACCACCAATTGCCCGCACCTCATTTATGACTACACCTGCATCTTGAAGCATTGTGAGATTCTGTTTTATTTCGTAACTAATCCCTTCAAGTATTGCCTTAACAAGTTCCCCCTTTGAAGTAGAGAGTGATAAACCAACAATTGCCCCTTTCGATTCTAAATCCAGATGTGGTGTCCCAGAACCTGTAAAGTGTGGAAGCAACATCGCTGTTCCCGGTTCATCAGGTATATCTTCAAGTAAAATATCGTAGACATCGCGTCCTGTTTTCTCCGCTTGTGCAACTTCAGCTTGTGCCAAGGTGTCACGAAACCAACGGAGCACAACACCGCCACTTGATACAAATCCCAATGTAACATAGAGTCCTTCAACGACATGAGGATAGCAAGAAAAGTTACCATCTATCATCTGCTGGTTGACGACCAGTTCAGGAAAAGCAGGTGCAATACATTCCACTGTACCTGTTGCATCCATAACTTCTCCACCACGAATTATACCCGCACCCAACGCTCCACACGGTTGATCATGTCCACCTGCAACAACCACAACGCCAGATGGCAGATTAAGTTCACCTGACACTTTTTTACCAATTTCGCCAATTATTGTTCCCGATGGCACTGTATCTGGTAAAATAGTTACATCAACATCCGCTAATCCGAGCATTCTATCTGACCATGATTTGTCATTTATGTCAAACGCCATGGTACGTGCAGCAAGTGAATAATCAACTGCAGGTTGGACTCCCAGTCTGAAATTAATAAAATCTTCAAAACCAAAAAACTTCCAGACCTCTTTATAGATCTCAGGTTGATTTCGTTGTATCCACACCAATTTTGCAAGCGTATGTATATCACTCGGTGGCATCCCTGTGATTTGCATGACTTCCAATGGAGTTATATCCTGCAGTATTTCATTGCAGATTCCTATTGTGCGCGAATCAAAAGTAGTTATCGCATTTGCCAAGACATCACAGTTCCCCAACACAGGGGTCACCGCTTCACCTTGAGACGCAACACTAATTGCTTCTATAGGATCTGATTTTGTCTGAGAAGCTACCTCCTGAATCCCATTTGATACTTTCTCCCAAACAACATTCCCATCTAATTCTGACCACCCGAGTTGTGGATGAATTAGCGGATATTCACCATAAGCATGTGCAAGGATTTCTCCATCCTCTTGAAATGCTATAACTTTGCACCCTGTTGTACCAACATCTATACCCAATAAACTCATTCTTTTTCTCCTTGAATCATGATGTTCATATCATATTACATATCTGATTTTTGTGCAAGGACTCTGTTGTTAGTTTGAACACATAATTTGACTTATTTTGCAAAAGATGTTAGTATCAATGCAGTTAGGAAAACAAATCAATTGCTGCAAGATTAGCAACATGAAGATTGATATAGGAGAAATAATGAACGCAAGTGATACGGCACAGAAACGAGGTTATGGATTAACCTCAGAAGAACTTTCATTTTGGAATGACAACGGTTATCTCATCAGGCAAGATGTCTTCTCACATGACGAAAATGATGCCTTACGTAAAGTGGCTGAAGACATTGTGGATGGGAAACGTGCATTTCCCTCTGCACATGTTGATAAGAACGCACTTGTTAGAGATGGTAAAATCGAAGAACAAGGAATATATGCGATGCATAAGATACACCATCCAAGTTGTTATGTGCCAGAATTCCTATCAAGAGTTAGGGATACCCGTTTAACAGACCCAATTGTAGATATGATGGGTCCCGATATACTCGGTATAAACAATCTCTTTATATGGAAAGCACCTAAGATTGGACTTGGATTTCCGTGGCATCAAGATATGTTTTATTTTCGCAATAGGTTTAACACTGAAACAACTATCGGTACTTGGACTGCTATTGATGCAGCGGATCGAGATAACGGGTGCCTTTATGTGATACCCGGTAGCCATAAAAATGAGATTCATGAACACGATGACCTTGAAGGTTCACAACAGAAAGAGTTCAAACTGGCTCGCGGCGCACGGGACGAAGACGCTGTGGCAGTGGAAGTACAACCCGGTGCAGTTGTCTGGTTTCATAGCTATTTATTACACAAAAGCACAGATAACCACAGTCTGCGATTTAGAAGAAGCTATGTCATTCACTACTTGAGTGCACAAGCAGAATGGGCAAAAGGTAATGGAACGTATAGAGGACAACCAGTGATGTGGGTTAGGGGACAGACCTATCAAGATAAGGTGCATGAAGTTGAAAGAGATGTCTTGCCAGTGCCAAAGTCTGATTCATCATAATACCGTTTTCTTGTATCTATGCTATGGTTGAGTTCTATTTACTCCCGAAAATACTCAATCTTTCCGTCAGATATATTCATTTTCCATTTCATATCTATTGTAAAATATGGTATAATGTATCTTGACAAAGGTCATTATAGAGGAAAGAAATGCGTTTTAAAGATAGAGTTGCAATTATAACTGGTGGAGGAGGTCCATTAGGTATTGGACGCGCTGCTTGTATAGCATTTGCACGCGAAGGTGCATCCGTTGTAGTTGCTGGCGGAAGAAGTGCAGATGCTGTCGCTTCAGAGATAAAAGCCGAAGGCGGAGAAGCAATTGCCAGACCATTAGATGTCACAGATCCGCAACAAGTTCAAGCAACCGTTGATGTAACATTGGAGAAATATGGACGGATTGACATTCTATTCAACAACGCTGGCATAATTAACAGACAAACCCTATTTGAGTTGACCCCAGAAGCCTATGACAAAGTTATGGATGTTAATGTAAAGGGGTGTTTATTATGTGCACAAGCTGCAGCAAAGGCCATGATTGCTCAAAATATCAGAGGTAGGATTATCAATAATTCTTCTATTTTTGCAGAAGAATCGCATGTTGGTGTTCTAAGTTATTGTGTGAGTAAAGCTGCCGTAAACCGATTGACACGTAGTCTGTCATTGGAACTACGACCACATGGAATTACTGTGAATGCTGTTGCACCAGGAGGTGGTGCCCCCACAGGTATGAATGCACCGCACAACTTACCAGTGGATGAAAGTCTACCAGAACTGTTACCAGCACCATCGGACGTTCCCCTTGAACGTAGTGCAACAGTATGGGATTATATCGGCGCAGTGCTTTTTCTTGCATCTGATGATGCAGCTTATATTAGTGGTGATATTATCACTGTAGATGGTGGAGCCGTTTCTCGAAGATGAAAGTCGAAGGAGATTATATGTTTTGTGGTTTATAAATGCACTTGAATCTTGTTGGATTGTAATCAGTGGTTGGGTTACGTTCTTATTGGAACTAATTGCTAATCACTGGTTATTTTTTTTGATTTTTTCTGGCATAAGTTTAGTACTCAGCATTGTTGGATGTGCAGCCATGATTACATATATACCACCTGACTATTTCAATGACGCAAAGCAGATTCGCCCTATAAAAAATCCTGTGTTACGTGTGATGGTTTCTACACTGAAAAACTTAATAGGTTTCCTGCTTATAGTCGTTGGAGCACTTCTTGCTGTACCTGGTGTACCAGGACAGGGGTTACTGACAATCTTAACAGGATTGATAATCAGTGACTTTCCGGGAAGAAAACGACTTGCACGTCGAATTATTCGTATGCCTGCCGTGCTTTTAGCTGCGAACAAAATACGCACGAATTTCAAGCGTCCCCCACTTGTAATAAATAAAGATTAATAGGAGACAATTGTTGAATCCTTCCTAAGATTCTGTATCTACATCGTCAACCGATTCACCATCTTCTCCTTTTGTAATGCTTGCTTGAAGTTTCTCTAATCCTGCAATCTCATCACTTTTCATCTCAATACTTCCCTTGATAACCTCCACATTCCTTCCTATCAACCAATTCGGTATTCTTAATATATGCATAGAAAGGAAAGCAGCAAACAACATAAGACAACCAACTAAAAGGTATGCTACAATTGGAATCGTAGGCTTCAATCCTTTACTCAAAGGAATAGGCATATCTAATAAATTACCATAGCAGAGGGCAAATCCGCCTCTACCATACCACGAACCCAATGTTAACTGGTAATTGTTCAGGTTATCATGATCTAAAAAGCCGTTTGGTTTTAGGTGATCATGTCTACCTACGAAATACTGTCTATTTCCTTGCCATCTCAAGTTACCATCTTTTGAAATGTGATATTGGTTGTCAAGTAAGTCGGGTGGTTGAAGTGGATCTACTTCAGGATCAACGTTTTCAACACTTTTTTGCATAGTCTCAAACATCGCTTTCATATCATCTCTCAGCGACATCTTTAGTCCAATAATAAAATCTGTTAAGTCACCACCAGCATCATTATATTCAAGGATGTCGCTCCAATCAGCTAAACGCACTCCATCACCCAATTGTGCTATACACTCAGCATTATGATCCTCCGTTTCGTTCAATGAATGTCCAATGACATGGAAATTGTCATAACTTGCTAAAGATTTGTCTTTTACATTCTCGTCCAATTCTCCATAACAGAGTGCATATCCACCTTGTGCAAACCAAGATCCGACTGTCAATAAGTAATTATTTAGGTTGTCATGGTCTAAGAAACCGGGCGGTTTGATGTGATCATGTCTTGCAACAAAGTAATGTCTGTTTGAACCTTGATATCTTGGTCCTCCAAGATATGAAATTCGATAACCAGAACCAGGTGCATACGGAATTAATTGTTGTCCTTTCTCTTGCACACTGCTTTCTGAATTCCTCTTTATGGTATTAAACACATCAAGCATGTCTTCTCTGATTGACATCTTGAGCCCTTTAATAAATTCGTCTAATGAACCTCCCGACTCATAAAATGCAACAATATCGTTCCAATCTGCTAAACGCATCCCATTACCCAATTGTGCTTTACTTTCTGCCTGAAGATCCCCCATTTCATCTAAATCGTGCGCAATAACATGAAATTGCTGAAAACTTGTTAAAGGTTTCCCTGTAGGTAACATATTAGTCAATGATTTTGATAGTTGAATTACATAAAAAGATGCAAAAAATGCACCTATCAACAAACAACATACCAACACCGCTGCGATGAACTGTTTCTGTTTTAACATTTTATTCCCTCAGATTTTTTTAGGTATATATTTATGGCTTGAAAAAATTGTAATGGATCTTATTCTAAGTTGAAGGCGTGACGTATAGGATAATACCATATTTTTGGAAAAAGTAAAACCAAAATTCTTATTAGCAAATACAATTACTTCTGATAGTGAGAGACCTGTCTTCATTATCAGAATAGCGATATATATTAGATATGCAAATATAGATAGGCATTTAAAAAGATAATACCTCGTAATCCTACGAGGTATTATCTTTTCTCTTTATTCTTTTTATCGATAAATTCAGGGATATTAACCAAATCCTAAAGGATTATGGAACCGATTTTCAAGAATAAATAGAAGGTCTATTATCCAATTAAGCACGGTGTAAGGTCAACGGGAGAAAAATTGTTTATGTATGTTTAAGAGACGTTGCAGTTCTTCTATAGGTTTAGCTGCATCGTCTACGCGTATGTCAATATATCGGTCATTAAATCCACCATACCCGCCGTTTTTTCGGACAACAAGGAGTGCAGCGGATTGTTGACCCCGTTTGTCACCACCCTCATCTTGCCCCGCAAATAAGGCAGCTAAGAGCTTGTCTGCCAATTCACCATCTGCTGCTTCAAAGGATTTTCCCATCGCTTTCACAACATCTTCACCTGTAAGGATATTTCCTTGTGCAGCATAATGCTTACCAGAAAATGCACCTGCCCAATCGTTGCATTCCTCACCAGTGAAGTGTGTAACATTACCCGAAGCATCTACGATACCAACTTGCCGTGATTCTCTGCCATTATCATCTTTAATCAGATGTTCCAATGCTTGTTCCGCAGACAAACCGATCTTTAGCAACTGTAAACCTCTCGGACCATAGGTTGTATTTGCCCAAGATTGCGTTGCAATTGCTCCGACACCTACTTCTGCCCAAGGCACTACTGCTCCAACAGCAAAAAACTTTGATTGAACTGCGACACCTAAATCTCCATTATCAGGATCATATCCAACAATGGAAAATGTTGATATGGCTTTGACGTTCTTGGAGAAAGAAAGATTATTATACATTCTGTTGTGTTTTCTTTATAAGAATTCTGCCTTGCAAGGAAAAACAATGAAATACTGCAAAGAGGCATTTAAGCTAATCGTCTTCAAATCTAATTTTCATGGCAGCGGCATGACCTTCTAATCCTTCTACTTCAGCGAGTTTTACAACATCTGGTGTAACTTTGTCTAATGCTGTTTTTGTATAGGAAATAAGACTGGTCTTTTTCAGAAAGTCATCCACACTCAACGAGGATGCATAACGAGCAGCGTTGCCTGTAGGAAGAATATGATTGGGTCCAGCAATATAATCACCGACTGCTTCGGGTGAGTAAGGACCGATGAATATCGCACCTGCGTTCCGAATGTCTCCAATCCAATCAAATGGATCTTCAATGTGAAGTTCTACGTGTTCAGGGGCAATTTTGTTTGTAATGTCCACAGCTTCTTCTATATTATTGACGATAATTGCAACACCATAATTTTCAAATGCTTTCACCAATTCGTATTGTCTTGGGAGAGTCTGTGCTTGGAGTTCTACTGCTCCTTTAACTTGCTCCGCGAATCCGCGTGATGTTGTTATCAGAATTGCAGAACATTCTGCCCCGTGTTCCGCTTGTGAAATCAGATCTGCTGCGACAAAATCAGGATCAGCAGCACTATCGGCAATGACAAGGATTTCACTTGGACCTGCTAATTTGTCAATTCCAACCTGACCAAAGACCTCTTTCTTCGCCATCTGAACAAATAAGTTTCCTGGACCAGCAATTTTATCTACTGGAGGAATTGTCTCTGTGCCATAAGCCATTGCAGCGACTGCTTGAGCACCGCCGCATTTGTATATCTCATCAATTCCACATTCTGCTGCAGCGACCAGCATGTGTGGATCAATATGACGATTCCGCATCGGTCCCATACATACTGCAATTTCTTCTACACCTGCTACGGTAGCCGGTATAACACTCATAAGGAGTGATGACACCAATAGTTGACTCACAGATGGTACACAGACACCAACACGTCTTAATGGACGAACAAGCTGTCCTAACAAAACCCCATCTTCCTCGGTGGATAACCAAGATGATTGCAGCTGCTTCTTATGGAAACTTTCTATTTTTTCCTTAGCATGGACAATAGCATCTATATAATCAGATTTGACATCGGAATAGGCTTGTTTAAATTCCCGAGGCAGTACCTTTAAACTCTTCGTTGATAGACGCGGGGCATCATATTTTCGAGTATAGCGAGCAACTGCTTTGTCACCTTCTTCCCGCACTTCACTGATTGTTCTCCGCACAGTTCTCAGGATATTTTCATCCATCAACTTTCCACGATCATTCAGTTTTGTAAGAAAGGATGCGCTTTCTGGGGTATCTATTTCAACTATTCGTAACATATCAGGTTAATGTCCCGTTTCCTTGTGTGGTTTCACTCATCATTCAATCTAACAATGTCTGCGCCAAGACCTTTTAGTTTGTCCTCAATAGCTTCGTATCCTCTGTCAATGTGATAGATACGAGAAACAACAGTTTCGCTAGATGCTGCCAATCCAGCTACAACAAGCACTGCACCAGCCCGTAAATCGGATGCCATAACAGGTGCTCCACTAAGATATGACACGCCATTGATTATTGCTTTGCGTCCGTCAAGTTTTATATCAGCACCCATTCTGTTGAGTTCTGCAGCGTGAATAAAGCGATCAGTGTGAACATTCTCCGTTATTGTACTTTTACCTGACGCAAGACTGAGTAGTCCCATAATCTGTGCCTGCATATCAGTTGGAAACCCTGGGAACGGGACTGTTTTCACATCAACGGCTTTGAGTTGCTTTGGTGTCGTGACCCGCACACCCGTTTCGTTCCAATCTAACTGCACACCCGTTTCAATGAGTTTCTCAGATATAGCAGGAATCTGTTTTTGTGTTATTCCTTCAACAAAGACATCACCATTTGTGATAGCTCCAGCGACCATAAACGTTCCTGCTTCAATATCATCAGAAACCACTGTGTGTTCTGTTCCATGTAATTGCTTTACACCCCGTATCGTCAACTTAGAAGTACCGATACCTTTTATATCTGCCCCCATAGCATTCAAAAATGTTGCGAGATCGGATATATGCGGTTCACGGGCTGCACCGCGTAGAACAGTTGTACCCTGTGCTAAGGTCGCAGCCATCATAACATTTGCTGTTGCCCCGACACTTGGACCATATTGTCCAGAAAGGTTCATATCACAACCGACTAACTTGTCAGTCTGTGCATAGATATATCCTTTCTTTACATCTACATCTGCTCCTAATCCCTCTAAACCACGTATATGTAAATCAACTGGACGCGGACCGATGGCACATCCACCTGGGAAAGAGACTTTTGCTCTACCTAACTTGGCAACCAGTGGTCCTAATACATAAATTGATGCCCGCATCTGTCGCACTAGGTCGTAGGGTGCTTCGTATTCCATTCGGTTAATTGGTTCAATATAGAGAGAACCGTTTTTTCGTGTGATTGATGCTCCAAGTCCTTCAAGTACTGCACTCAGTGTTTTTACATCTGTGAGATTCGGCACATTATGTAGTACACTTACACCATCTCCGAGAATTGCTGCCGCTACAGCGATGGGAAGGACTGCATTTTTTGAACCACTTATCTTAACAGTCCCTTCAAGTCTGTTTCCGCCGTTGATTATGAACTTTTGCATTTTTTCTCCTTACTTTTGCCTTATATGTTTATGTTTATGTAGAAATATTACATACTTTACTTATTTCTTGCATAAACGATGCCAATTATAAGGTTGTTACAAATATAAGTAAACTGGGGAAAATGCTGGTTAGTAATTGTATCAAAATAGACACATGTAAGTTTCTATATTCTATTAAACAAAGAAATGAATTGAATTGCAAATCAATTTTTGATACACTTTGATTAAAATGTTAACATATTTTCATATTTTGAGGTAATACTTATGGCAGATAAAACATATCGTGTTGGCGTAATTGGTTGTGGAGGCATGGGTCGCGCACATGCAAGAAGTTGGAATGGTTTTGATAATGTACAAGTCGTCACCGCTTCTGATATAAGTGCGGAATCTGCAGCTAAATTTGCAGATGAGCTATCTCTCAAAACACATTATACTGATTTTGAGGAAATGTGTGAAAAAGAGGAACTTGATATTGTTAGTATCACTACATGGCAGAGCGTCCGGGCAGAACCTACAATCGCTGCAGCAGAAAACGGTGTGATTGGTGTCATAACCGAAAAACCGATGGCTGCATCTGTGGGTGATGCACAAGACATGATGAATGTTTGTGATAAGAACGGAACTAAGTTGGTTGTTGGACATCAACGTCGTTTCAGTGCTCAGAATTGCGAAGCACGAAGACTGATAGAAGAAGGCGCGATCGGACAACCCCAAACTATGCTACGTCGTGATGGCCATGGTCTGTTAAATCGTGGAACTCATGAAATTGACGAAATGCGATTTATTCTTGGAGACCCTGATCCACAATGGCTTATTGGTCAGGTGGAACGAAAAACCGACCGTTGGGAACGTAGAGTTCGCACAGAAGACCTTTGTATGGCTGAGATCTGTTTTGAAGGCGGTATCCGTGGGATTTATGAAAGTGATCTTCCAGGTCCAGGTTTGCGTGGTGATGCGGTCTACGGTGATGATGGACAACTACGTCGTGGTGAAGGTGGAACGATTGAAGTCCTAAATAGTAAAGCCGCTGGATGGCAGACTATTAAGCCTCGACAAAGCGAACCTAATCAGTTTTCTGAGATGTTAGCATGGATTGAAGGCGATGTAGATGAACACCGTAATGCTGGCAGACATGGACTCTGTACAATTGAAATCCTTATGGCATTTTATGAATCCGTTCGTATTCAAGGCGTTGTGACATTTCCACTCACAACCCGTCCAAACCCACTTGATCTGTTAGTTGAAGGTGGTAAGTTACCCGTGTTTAAAGAGGGACGTTACGATATTCGTGCTCCTTTCCCAGAACAGAAGTAAATAGTACAAATCACATAATATAGATATTACTACAAGGGTGGATTTTCCACCCTTTTAACATTCTACATCTTTTCCCTCACTACCATATACATCCATCCGATCTTGCGTTGAGATGTCTCCGCTACTTGCTGGTTTATAGTGAAATTGGAGTGCTCTTCGTCTAAGTGAAGATTGATTTACAGGACTGCCATGATGTAGCAACCCGTGCCAAAATAGACATCCTCCCGGTTGAAGTGGTACCATTGTATCCCGAGCAATCGGAACGTGTGTATCACATATCTGCCAATCTCTCCTCTTGAAGTGTATCATTGGACCTTCATTGTGCGAGCCAGGGATGATATGCATGCATCCATTTTCAGCAGTGGCTTCGTCTAATGCAATCCACACACCAACAACAGTTGTTCCTTCTTCCAAGTTAAAGTATGCACAATCTTGATGCCACGGTTTCTCAGAACCGAATAACTTTGGTTTGACCAATGCCATATCTTGAAATAACACGGGTGTATCATCCATAATACGTTCTAACACACCGAGAAGTCCAGCATGTGCAGCCAATGCGTTCAAACGTGGTTCATGATTAACAAAACTGAATATCTTTCTTATCGCATCACGACGTTCATCTCCATCCATTTCATCTTTCTGCTTAGCGAGTTTCGGTTCATATTGGATTGCGCGAAAGTCAGGATTATTTCCATCCATCAGATAGACCATACCATCTAACGCATCTTGGATTTCGTCATGAGTGAATGCATCATTTATCACCAGATAACCATGATCATGAAAGTATTGAATCTCTGTTTCAGATACTGATGAAAAACTACCAGATATACTATTTGCAACTGTATCAAAACTATACAAATCCTCTGGATAAGGAATGGCTATTGGTGTTGTTGCCACTTCTCTCGGTTGGTCAAGTGCTGGTGAGTTCATATAATACTCTCCTTATATTTCTCCTCTTCCTTCTTTTTCAAGTAATGTTAGGAAATTGTCCACGCGGTTGATGGCATTTTGGGCTCTTTCACGTTCTGATTCACTTTTCTCCTCTTCAGCAATCCACTGTTGTCGTTGAGGCAACCATTCTTCTTTCATGTATTTAAGTTGATTTAGAAAATGTGGGTCTTCTGTCTCGCTAACAAAATACTCAATAATACCGAGTAATCCGTATTTCCGGTTTATTTCCATGTCTTCTAATTCAGCCACCATTTGACTAAATAGTTGTTGATTCCGATCCTGCCTTGCTTGTGCAACTTCACGAGCAGATTCAGTTAGGAGTTTATCCACAAATTCCTGTTTGGAATTTATCCAACGAGGCAGATTTCGTACATACTCTTCTAAATTGAAGTTGCCGCGTTGGATAGCAAAATATGCATGTATATGAATATTACGGAAAAAACCTGTATAACCGATATTTGGATCCATTGTATCAGCATCATAGAGAATCTGATTTTCAATGTTTCCATATAACAGTTTGAAGTTTTCAGCAGTAAGGTTCATAGGCTTCAAATGAGCCAGAACAACTGCAGTTGCAGCCTCAACAAATTCAGGTTCGAAGTCATACATACCCAAGATATTCTCAGTAATCACTGCACCAGATTCATGGTGAACCTTACCGTGTAGATTATGCTTCTTGTATAGATCAGTGACTACATTTTGTCCAGCAGGTGTTAATGTTTCGTTTAACCAAAATCCGTTGTGATCTAAGATACGTTTCCCGTTGTCATCAGTCAAGATTACACCATCATATCGTTTTGTGATGTCGTGTAACGTACCTGCGACTTCAAGTAGTTTGACATCGCCACCTTCGCGTCTACCAAGTTCCATGCTCATTGCACGCACACGCATTGTATGATTCCAGGTATAGTGTCTCCATTGGAATCCTACACGATTATGTTCCCAAAGACCGAAAGTTTCGTTGACAAGAGTTTCCAGTTCATTCAAAACTTGAGTGTAGTTCATAAATACCTCGTAATTATTCGTTATATTTAACGCTGGTAAGTGACAACCCGTGTGCAGGTGCTGATGGACCTGCCATTGATCTATCCCTCAACTCCATAATATCATGAAACATCTTACATGCTACCTCTACATTTCTGTTTGCTTTCTTCATGCATTTCAATGCAGTGCCAACAATTGCACGAACCATTCCTCGCAAAAACGAATCTGCTTCAATTTCAAAAAAGACATAGTCATCTGTTCTATAGCAACTTGCATCGAAAATCTCACACACAGGATTCAATCTATCGCTTCCCGTTTTTTGAAAGGAAGAAAAATCCAATTTACCATTCATGCAGCGACAAATCGCATCAAGTGAATCAACCGCAATTGGTAATGAGAACAAGTATGCTGTGTGCCGTCTCAGTGCTGATGGATAGTCTCTGTTTAGAATAGTATACCTATATTGTCGACTCTTAGCACTAAATCTTGCATGAAAATCTGTTGGCACTTCATCAACATCTGTAACAACAATATCTCGTGGTAAAAAGGTGTTAAGTCCTTTTTGAAAGGCTATCGTTGGAATTGATAATTCGGTAAAGAAGTTTGCCACTTGTCCTTCTGCGTGCACGCCAGTATCTGTCCTACCAGCACCGATAATCTGAATCGGAGTTTTCGTAAGCTGTGCCAAGGCATCTTCAACCTTATCCTGAATTGTAGGAAGTTCCGGTTGCTTCTGCCATCCGTGATAATTAGTGCCATCATATTCAAGTACAAGTTTGATATTTCTCATTCTGCCACATTGAAACAGATTTGTATTCGGATTACTTGACCGCTCCTACACCTAAAGGAGTGGGATTCTTGTTCCTACTCCGAGCAATTTAGGATTTAGATTTATGCCACTTGCAAAGTCAATCTATTGGGTCATCTTCCTCACTTTAGAACATGTGTTCCGTGTGAGGTTTCCCACTCCAGACATGATGTCTTGTTGGGACAACACAGGTTACAAAACCTGCGGTGCGGGTCATGAGGCACTCTACGGAAAACTTTGTTGCTTACAAAGCCGACCGATACTTTTGACTGTCAGTTACAGTGTCAAAACTTATGAATATATCAGCGTTCCTATCTTTCAAGGCTTTTCGCTTATGTTTCATGTTTTTCGCAGTGTCTTGGTTTTCTGCATCTGCTCATTCCGCTACAAAGGAGTGGTAGAGAACATTAGCAAGGAATGCCAAAGTTGTAATTCTCTACCAGCAGATGTCCGAATTATACTACATTTTAACTATAAAGCCAAGTGTTTTTGATTAACAAACATAACGGTTTCCGTTGGACATCACAAACCTAAAGGATTGGGTTTTGAACGGAACGTCCTGATAAGATTATCATATACTATATTCAGGTGTCAAATGAAATTGTATATATGATATATTCAACTACCCAAGCCTAAAGGCATTAGGATTGTTAAGAGGTTCAAACAGCGATAACTGAATGATTTTCTTCTCCATAGCCTTTGTTGCTTCGTTCTTGTTTCTCGTTTCATAGAGGGTGGTAACCCACCGCTCTCCACGACGGGCAGCAGCTGCCCGAAAAAGTCCGTTTATTGCAGCGTTGTGGTCTCGGTCAAGCGAGTGTCCACAATATCCGCAGTTGAATGTCCGCACCGATAGCGATATTTTTTTCGGTGCTTTCTGTCCGCAGCAAGAGCAAGTTTGCGAGGTGTTCTTTGGATCGACTTGGTAGAAATGGAAACCGTCTCTTTCGGCTATGTTCCCACACCACTCAAAGAAGTGTGCCCAAGACGCATCGCTGATACTCTTGCTGAGGTGTTTGTTCTGAACCATATTGGCAGTATTTAGATTTTCGGTTACCAAGACATTATTTTTCTTATGATGGTAGAGTTTGTAAACGAGTTTACCGATAAAGTCTCTGCGTCTGTTTACAGTGCGCTCCTGATGTAAAGCGAGTTTGTGTTGTTGTTTCTTTCTACGGTGAGAACCTAACTTTTTACGAGAAAGGTCTTTAGCGTGCTTGCGGAGTAATCCCTCCGCTTTGCGATACCAACGCGGGTTGTCAACTTTTTCACCCTCAGATGTCGTCAAATAGTGGTTCGTGCCGACATCAACGGCAACAGCACGGGTCGGTTCCACTTTCGGTGTATCACCAATGTCGCAGGAGATATGTGCATACCACCCGGAGGCTTTTTTCACGATAGTAACCTCTTTCGGGTCACCTTGGATGGGACGGGACATCCGCATCTTGATTTCACCGAGTTTGGGCACAATCAGTCTATCTAAACGGTGCTTCGTTGGACGAATAGGATTTTGACGAATGCCTGCTTTGTTCTTACGTAGACTCCAGGTGAGAGAACGGATACGTTTGCGATAGCGTGGGAATCCCGGTTTTTCACCACCTTGTTTGACACGACGGAAAAAGTTCGCAAAAGCTTTGTTCACACGTTGAAGTGCGTGTTTCTGAAACTCTTGCGGCACAATGTCGAAGTCTTCATACTTTGCACGTGCTTGTGTCAGAAGTCGACACTGTTCAGCATAACTTACAGAACGTTTCTTTTCTTCATACGCACGCATACGATTCAGTCGCGCTGAGTTGTGTAACTCACACAAATGCGAAAGATATTGATATAACTCGGTTTCTTGCGTAGGTGTCGGATACAAGCGGTATTTGAACGTTAAAACCATTATTTACCTCGCTGGTTCTCTACATACTTGCGAAGCACTTCTAAAGTGATACCCCCTGTGGAGGCGATAAATCTAGAACGCGTCCAAAGCGAGGGAATACGAGATTTCAGAGAGGGATACTCATCACGCAACACACGAGAAGTCCAACCTTTGATCTTGCCAACGACAGATGCAGGAGCGAGTTGGGGACTACTACTCATCAGAATATGAACATGGTCATCCATCACTTCACAGGCGTGCACTTCATACCCATAAACCTCTTGTTGTTCATAGATCAGTGTTTTGAGCCGTTCAGCAATAGGAGAGACAAGCACAGGACGACGATATTTTGTGCACCAAATCACATGGTAATCACAACTATAGACTAAAGAATGAGTTGATTTGTAGGTAGAGGGTTTTTCTTTAAGTTCTAACATTCTATATATTCATTTATTAGATATATATTATATATAATAACATATATTTAGTTAATAGTCAAATATATTTGGGCTAAAGCAAAGAAAAGTCCTCATATCCCAAGTCTAAAGACTTGGGCTTCACGGACTATGAGAGGTGAATTATAACTATAAGTTGGCACCCGAGACCCACGGTAGGCAAGGTTTCCTAACCTCGCCGATGCAGAGTGTTCAAGTAATTTCAAAATCTACTATAAATGCTATTGATTGGAAATGAAGTGCATCAAAAATATGGATATGATACGATAGGTTATAGGATAAGTTAGAACTGGAGGAATTACTAATGAGTCGGATTAAGATTGGTGTTATTGGGTGTGGTGCAGTGGCACAAGTCCAACATTTGCCTAACCTCAAACATCTACACAGAGAGTTTGAAGTATCTATCGTATGTGATTTGTCTCAAGGAGCAGCAGAAGCAGCTGCAAAAAGATTTGACATCCCACATTTCGTTTCTGACTATAAGGAACTCTTAGAAACAGATGTTGATGCAGTCCTGTTGTGTCATGGCGACCCTAAAACTGAAGTTGCACTTGCATCATTTGAAGCAGGAAAGCATGTTTTCATTGAAAAACCTGTATGCTTTTCACTACAGGAGATTGATGCGATGCTTGATGCACAACGAAAGTCTGGTACCGTCGCTCAAGCAGGATATATGAAGGTGCATGATCCTGCATTTCAACTTGCAAAGCATGAAGTAGATACGATGCATGACTTCCGGTTTGTCCAGATTAATCATTTACATCCAAACAATAGTTTGCATCTAAGCCAATTTGACGTTGAACGTTTTGACGATGTGCCATCCAACGCATTCGCACTTGCTCAGTCAGCACGGGCAGCTGCACGGAAAGATGCTATTGGAGATGTTCCACCACAAGTGGAACGCGCATTTCATTTATTGTCAGGTAGTATGATTCACGACATATACAGTTTACGTGTCATGCTCGGATCACCGAGTGAAGTTATCAGTGCGGAAGTTTGGTCAGAAGGTGCTGGAGTAAATATAGTATTTGCTTATCCTAATGGCGCACGTTGTGTTGCTACATGGGTAGACTTACCTGAACTATGGGACTTTAAGGAAACATTAGAGATTTACGGTGGAGAAAAACGCGTATTGGTTTCGTATCCAACAGGTTTTTCACGCGGTATTTTGTCTGAGGTAACAATTCAGGGAATAGATGCAGATGGAATCACCTACACAAAAAATCCCACAATTGAATGGGAAAGTGCATTTGTTAGAGAATTACGACATTTTCATGCATGTATAACTGAAGGTGTAACCTGCTATACTCCGCTTGAATCAGCACGAAAAGATATTGAATTGATAATCAATATTGTTAGATGTTATGCAAATAAATCTGCAGTTAAATGTGAATAGGTAAGATATTCTATAATAGGAACATAAGCAAAAAAGTCTGGACAGTTCAATGCAACTGTCCAGACTTTCTGTTATTAATGGAAATTATTCCACTTCAGTTTCAACTGTTTCTTCAGTTTCAACCACAATAGGTAATACTTCGATTTCAATCACTGTATCTCCAGTCACAATAAAACGGGGAACAATCAATGCTGTACCTGTAATCGGGATCGGACGTGGTGTTGGAACCAAGTCCTCCATCATTTCTTCTTCATCAATTACATCAATTATTTCTTCGTCTTCGGGTGGCGTTTCACCATTTTCGGGTGGCGTTTCACCATTTTCGGGTGGCAGTTCGCCATCTCCTGGTATTATACCATCAGTTATACCGTCAATTAAAATTGCGAAAAACTCTCCGAAAAATCCTTCAAATAATTCTTCAATTGAACCTTCTTCTGGTTCAACTTCATCTTCTACCAATGTTGCAAGAGTAGCCAACACCAATCCCTTATCAAACTGTAAATCATGGAGTTGTGCAATCAGTTGGTCTAAATTCTCTGGTGACGGAGCAAATGGATTTCCGAATGGATTAAATCCATATTCATTCGCAGCAGCCATTGAAATTTCTGCTGGTCCAGGAATGAAATGCTCTGGTATATATAGTTGAACTTCTCTATACATTTTACGGCTCTGTCCTGCAGCAGTCCAGTGCGGTAACATTTCAAGAACGAATGTTGCAACTTCACCTTGCTTAACTTCACCAACTACATGTATGTCAGTAATTTCAGTGTGAAGAATGAAAGGTAGATCAGCCATAGAGATGTGGATTTCATCAATAGTTGCTCTACCAGCACCATTAGCAAATAAGTGTGTAAATGATTGAACGATGACTTCCATATTTGCTAATACTGCTTCAAACGGATCGGTTGTAATTGTACGGAAAGATTCTCTATAGACTTCATCTGTTTCTTTGAAACTTATTGCTACGTTTGCTTCAATAGTTCCAGGACTAACTTCCATTCGAATAGCGTCGAGTGTAGTAGCTGCAACAATTGAAATAAACTCTTCTTGTCCGTAAGCAACCTTATGTTTCTTGACAATGGGTTCTGCGCTGTTCACTGGCGAATATGAGACTGTAACTGGTATCATAGGTGCTAATTTACCAAGTTCACCAACAATACCTGGTCTCAAGTCTTTAGTAATCGTTCCAATCGGGTTACCATAGGCAGTAGCTGACTTGTATGCTATACGTGTATTTGGAACAATTCCATCTACGACTGCTCTATAAACTGGTAATGAAACTTGTCCATCAAGGAACATGTCATGTCCAAATGCAACGAAGCTGTCTCCATAAACTTGTGTAACAGTTCCAAATCCCATTGCATTAACAACATCTCCAACAACGAGTCCAACACCGATCATATCTCCAGCGGATAGATTTTTGGGTGCATTCGCCGGAGGGGCACCAGGGGCACCACCGACACGTGAAAATATTTCAACATTGCTGTAACGTGGGTCGGATAGGTGCGATGACAAACTTTGTAACCTATTTTCACCAAGTCCAGTAATAGTTATTGGAGTTTCCACTGCAGTGTAAGTTGAATTTACGACTGCCCCAGGGGCAGCGGGAAGTGGACCGATGAATTCTCCGAATGGAATATGATCTAATGTGCCTTCCATTGCATCAATCGGTGTTACCCAGAACCGATGTGGCGCGGCTGCCCAGGTATCACCATAAGCAAGTGCTCCGAATACACGACCTGACGTTCCTACTGGACTTCCTGACATACCTTGTGCAAGACCACCCATTGCTGTAACTGCTTCATCAGTTAACACACATTCATAGAGTGGAAATCCGAATCCACCAAATGATTGGACTCTTCGGAATTCAGCTTCAACTATGACTTTACTTGTGCCTTCAATTGCAGTGATGATTTCAATTGGTGTTTTGGTTGCAAGTCTACGGACTTCATCTTCATACATACTTTCGAGTTCTACTTCACCAACAATTGGTGCAGCAGTTGAACCCTCTGTTGCATCAATTACAGCAGGATTCTCAATCTGTGCTTGTTCTTCATCAGATGAACAAGCCATCTGGAAGAGGATTAACATCGCAATTCCTGCTAAAACAAAAAAACGTTTCACTATTTTTCTCCTTAGAGATTTCTCTCTGTATTACAGAATTAAATTAATGATATTATTGAATAATTGTTGTTATTTACAAAATTATATGTTGTATCCCAATGTAGTCAGAATATCAAAAATTTTTATAATATCACATCAAAATTATACCCTACAAAAACTGGTTTTTGCAAGGTTTGCTATGGCATATTGTTATTTCAATTTTACCATGCTACCCAACCACCATCAACTGCAATGGTTTGTCCAGTAACCCAATTTGCAGCATCTGATGCTAAGAATAGGACAGCCCCAACAACTTCATCAACCTCGCCAACGCGTCCCATCGGAATACGACGGACGACATCTTCATAGAATTCTTTGCGTTGCAGCAACACATCTGCCAACGGTGTTCGAGTGAAAGCTGGTGCTACTGCGTTGACAGTAACATTGTGTGGTGCCCATTCTACTGCTAGACCTTTTGTTAATAGGACTACACCTCCTTTACTACCAGAATATGCTACACGCAACGGTCCCCCAACTAATCCCATAGTTGAGGATATATTGATTATTTTTCCACTTTCACGTTCAATCATCGGTTTGACAAGTGTTTGTGTCAAAAAGAATAACCCTTTGAGGTTTAGGTCGTAAATTGCATCCCAATCTTCTTCAGTCAGTTCCAGAGCTGGTTTCGGACGATTTGTGCCTGCATTATTAACAAGGACATCAACTCTTCCCCAGACATCCAATGCAGTTTTAGCACCCTCTTCTACTTCTTTCATATCACTCACATCAAACACAACAGATTCTGCTTCACCACCATTAGCACGGATTTCATCCGCAACTTCATCAAGGTCAGATTTAGTTCGACTGTTCAAGATGACCTTTGCCCCCATCTGCGCAGCAGCAAGGGCGATTCCTCTACCAATACCTTTGCCAGAACCGGTAATTAACATCACTTTATCATTCAATTCAAATCCGGGAAATGCCATAAAATACCTCCAACTTTCTATTCTGTTTGCGTACTCAAATATCTCTAAGATACAATTCCATACAGAATAAATACTCTTAGCTGCTTATCTGCCTACTGGCTAAAGTCATTGTATTCTGTAATAACATTGCGCGTGTCAATGGACCAACTCCTCCTGGTACTGGTGTAATATAACCGGCAATCTCTTTGACTTCATCAAATTTGACATCACCTATTAGACGCTCGCCAATCGAATTTATACCAACATCAATAACGATCGCATCTCTTTTTACCATATCACCTGTGATAAATTCCGCGTGCCCAACAGCAGCAACAAGGATATCTGCTTGACGAGAGATCTCTGCAAGATTCTTTGTTCGTGAATGACAGTATGTAACGGTGGCATTTCGATTTAGAAGCATTATACCGATGGGTTTCCCTACAAGATGACTCCGACCAACACAGACAGCATGTTTCCCTTCAATCTGTCTACCTGTCTTTTCGATCAGATGTATTATTCCCGTTGGTGTGCATGGTGTAATACATTCTCTATTGATGAAAAGGTTACCTAAATTGAACGGAGTTAATCCATCAGCATCCTTATCTGGTGAGATTGCATCTATGATAGTCTGTTCATCAAGAGTATCCGGTAAGGGCATTTGTACTAAGATACCGTGAATGTCCTTCCGCTGATTTAACGCTTCTACTTTTTCAATTAGAGCATTTTGTGTTATGTTGGGTGGAAGTCGGTGTACTTCAGAATGGAAATGTACTTTCTCACAATCGCGCTGCTTGTGTTTGATATATACGATGGATGCGGGATCATCACCAACCTGCACGACTGCAAGTCCAGGAGTAAAAGGTTTTTTTTTCAATTCCCGCCGTATTTCACTACGTATTCGTTGTGCAAGACGGGTTCCATTAAGGATTTCTGCTGACAAGTACCAATTCCTCCAAGATGAAAATCCACTATCTCAATTCAATCAGTGCGGTCTTTTCTATATATTCATGATTATCACGAAATCTATAGAGTCCTCAATTATTATATCAATTTACCATCATTCTGTCTATATGAAAATATATCATCGCACAGTATTTATTCAGTCTTTATACGTTTTTGTCGTTCTTGTAAAAATTCTATGACATCATCCGAACTTTGAAATCCGATATTTCTTGCCTCATCAACAACCATCTGTTTCTGAATATGATTGTTTGTAATAATCATCTCCGCTTGCTGATAATATTCTAACGCCTGTTCCTTATTTCCACTTTCCTGATGCATAACAGCCAAGTAAATCAGGGCTGCTGCTAAACGCGGAGAATCAGTACGGGTCTTGATGAACTCTTCAAAAGCGAACCGAGCATCAGTATATCGTTGATCTTCAAAATGCACCCTACCAATCCGAAATTGTGCTTTGTCAGCATAACTGTCCTTGTATCCACCAGATAGATAAATTTCTCTCTCAGGATATGCGATTGTTGTCTGATATGCTTTTATGGCTTCATCATACCGTTGCAGTTTTCTAAATATTTCTCCTACCTGAAATGTTGCCATCATCGCCTGTAAGGTGTTTGGGTATTTCTTAGTGATAGTATTGAATGAATTGATGGCTGAATTTGGCTTTTCCAGTATATCCGTATAGATTATACTTATACGGTAGAGTGCCTCAGCTGCATAAGGTGATTGCCCGTGTTCCTTTACTACTTTATTGTATGCCTCAACGGCTTTAGAATAATTAAGGAGCTCACGTTCATAGATGGTTGCAATTTGTAGTTGAGACCTCGCCATTTCGGCAGCATTTATTCTATCGTTTGATATATGGACTTGAAGGTTTTCTATTGCAGCGAGATGTTTTAGAGACGATAGTTGAGTCGCAACCTTTTTTGAGTATTGTGTATTCGGATATGTTACAATCAGATTTTTAGCAATAGTTAATACTTCATTATATCTGCCTTCAGTCATTAACTCTTCCAGTTTTTCATATTCATGCTTCGGAATTAAATTTGAAAGCGTCTTGATCTTTTGAGTCAGCAATTCCGTTACTTCAGACAAACTCTTATCATACATTGCAATTTGTCCATAGTAGACTGGATCAAGTTCTGGTAGGTAGATATTAATAAAGATATTAAGTGTTTTATGTGCTTCGGTGTAATTCTGTGTTTGTTCATGGCAGATGCCAGTCCAATAATATACGGCATGTAAATTCCAGAAGTTTGGATATTTCTCTGTAATTGTTGAGTATACATCGATCGCGTTTTGATATTCTAAGTTCTCACGATGTAGATTACCGATATGAAACAGTGCCTCAGCAGCAAAGTTTGTCGTTGGATAATTTTTGACCACTTTTTTGTATGCATCAATCGCTAATGCAAATTGATGAAGGACTGTATGTCTGATATGTGCAATTCGCCATTGTGATTCTGCTGCCAATTGTTCGTAGGGATGGCTATGTAGCAGTGTTTGATAGGCAGTAATTGCAAGTTCAGGTTGATTAAGTTGTGAATGAGATCGGTACAGTTCTGCAATCTGAAATTGTGCTACCGCAGCTAAATGAGTGCCTTTATAGGTCTTAATTACATCTTCCTGATTCTCTAAGTTTTTTAAGGCATTTTCTATATCTCGGATTCTTCGCAAACCTATCTCATGCACAAAATGTGTTTCTGGTGCCATGCCAACAAGAGCCTGAAAATATTGGACAGCCCGATCGTAATTCCCCATACGACTATACACATCTCCGACCTTAATGTATGCAAGATATATTTCAGCAATCGGTATCCCTTTGTCTTTCAACCCTAATATCCTCTCATAAGCCTTGAGTGCTTCAGGATATTGCTGTGTATAGGTATAGTATAACTCACCAAGTTGGTGGTAGGACTGACTGCGTGTGTCAACATCGGTTGATGTTTTTAAGTGTATTTTCAATTGCGCAACTGCTTCGGGATACCTACGTTCTTTTATTAGAGAGGTAATGTCGTCCTGCTGCGCAAAAGATGATAAAACAAACGGCAACATCAACAAGTATATACATGTATATATGATGACGGATAGGAAGGATACTTTCAATTTTCCCACGATATTCCTTAATGTTAGAGGCAAAATGATAACTGATGATTAGAACTCAGAATTAACACTTTTTAGTTGATTGTCGGCAATATTTACCCAATCTGTTCCTTGGGCTTGGTCTTTAACTCGATTGAGTTGACTCACTGTATCCCACGTATCAGATTGACGAAGATGTTTTTTACGTAACACATCTTCCAAACTTCGTTGAATATCTTGATGTCTATATTGCTCAATACGTGCATCAGCTGAATTTATTCGTTCCATATCTAAAGTCGGAGGCCTGAACGGATTACCAACAAAAAACGCAACTGCTATTGCAGCAACAGTAAAAATACAGATACTGGCCACCTTCTGTTGCTGCATTACTATCATGATATTTGAAAAATAGTTAGATATACGTGTAAGTAGCGATGTTTTTTCCGGTGGAGCGTCCGCAAGACGTTTGTAGAGTTTCATCTCAAGATCGCGAGGAGCAATAGCATACGGTAGAAATTCGTTCTCGGCATCATCAACAAGGTGAAGCACACGACTATAGGAATACACCATTCTGGTACACTTGTTGCATGTGGTCAGGTGATGCTCAAAATCATAAGATTCTGAGTGTTCTAACTCACCATAGACATAATCTATGACCTGTGCTTCAGATATTTTACATTTAGGCATTAACTTCCCCCCTATATTTCATTATTCTCTAATAGTGGTCGTAATATGGTCTGTAATTTTTTAATCGCACGGTGTAAATGAATCTTGACTGTACCTTCAGCCATTCCGAGTGTTTCAGCTACTTCCTTAATCTGCAAACCTTCATACCGTGCCAACATAAATACAGATTTTTGCTTTGCTGAGAGTTCATCAACAGCTTCTCTTATTATACGTCCTCGTTCTTTGTCTTCAAGATTCTTTTCAGGATTACTCGCAATGTCTGTCGCAACTAACCTATTTTCTATTACCTCTTCATCTTCCAACATGTAAACAGGCTGTCGAGATTTTGCCCGGTGGTAATCAATTGAGAGATTTGAGGCTATTGTATATAGCCAAGTGGAAAACTTTGCCTTTGGCTCCCATTTACCAAGTGCACGATATGCTTTGAAGAATACTTCAAGCGTTAACTCTTCGGCATCTTCGTAATTTCGGACAGAACGAAGAAGATATCCGAATATTCTACGTTCATAACGTTTCATTAATTCATCAAAAGCTTTCTGACTACCTGATTTGAACTGTGCTACCAACATTTCATCGTCAATCATTTTGTCCATAATATTTGCCAGACTTTCATGTAGTTTTTGAACAACTTAACCATTTAACGCAAATAAGTTTCGTTAAGTTTACAGGATTTATTTTTTTGTGTCAAAAATTGTGTTCCATCATACAATAATTACTTAGTAATATCAGACGTTCAATAAGATCTCATGCATTTTTGGTGGAAATGTGTCAAATTTAGTGGAATATGCACAGCAAATTAGGTAAAATAATGAATGTAAAATCAAACGGAGGTATTTTAGGTGGCAAACGAAAATTCAAAACCGATTGTAATTCCAGCATCAGAAACGGCTGAACGTATGACGCTTGCAGCGTCGAATTTCTTAGATGTACTATCCCCCGCAATGCGCGAAAAAACAAATCTTCCATTTGAAGGGAACGAACGTTTTCGATGGCATTACATTCCCATTGAGATGTGGGAACGACAGGGAGTATCTTTAAAAGAACTTAATGCCAAGCAACAGGATGCAGCATTTGCACTTATGGAAAGTGGGTTGAGTCCTGATGGATATAAAAAAGCACGGGCAATAATCAATTTGGAGACAATACTCGGAGAAATAGAGAAAACAGACGGTGATGGAAGACTTGAACGAAATCCTGAATTCTACTATTTCACCATATTTGGCGATCCGACAGGCAACGGTGCGTGGGGATGGCGCGCTGAAGGTCATCATGTCTCTCTCAACTTTACGGTGGTCAACAGAGAATTGATTTCACCAAATCCATTCTTTTTCGGGTCAAATCCAGCAGAGGTACCAGATGGAGAAAACAAAGGTTTACGGGTACTCTATGCTGAGGAAGACCTTGCCCGACAACTCTTAACAAGCTTAACACCGTATCAAAAAACAATTGCGGTTATAGAAGCAGATGCCCCATCTGATATTCTGACTCGCAATGCACCCAAAGTAGAATTTGATGCAGTTGAAGGTCTATCGGTTGAAACCATGCAAACGCATCAGCGCGATCTCTTGATACAGGTTGTGCATGAATATATAGATAGACTACCAGGGGAAATTGCAGCTATTGAGAGACGAAAACTACGCGAAAGCAGCGTAAACGACATACATTTTGCTTGGGCAGGTGGCGAAGAACGTAGGATGCCGCACTATTACCGTATTCACGGACCATTCTTCTTCGTAGAATATGATAACACGCAGAACAATGCTAATCATATTCATTCTGTGTGGAGACACATAGAGGACGATTTTGGGGTTGATCTACTTCGGTTGCATTACAACAAAAGTGATCATCATGATCATTCGTAGCAAAGACTGTACATTAGAAAAGCCGCCAAAGTTGGCGGCTTTCCAAATTTGCTAGAGATTACTGAAGATTGTTTTGCTAGATTGTTTTTTCTCCTGCGGATTGAAGTATTTCATTGATCAACCTATTTGTTGCAACAGAGTTTTACTATTTTCCAACTCAATTTGGATTTCTTCATCATCAAATTCAGCTATGGGAATACCATGCTGATTTAACAACTGAATAAAATCCCACAGATGTAATTCAGCTAATTTAGCAGCTTGTCCCAAAGACAGGGCATTTCGCTTGAACAGAGAAACAGCCAACAAGTGTCTTACCTCTTCGGTTAATTTCTCACGATTGTATCCCGATAAAGAAAGGGGTGTTGATAGTTCACTGGGAACATCCAACTTAATTGAAAACATATTAATACCGTTATAGTGGTTCAATCGAACCACTATAACGTTCCATTAATTATAATGAATAAGTCTAACATGTTAGTGTACAGACTTAATTCTACCCCAAGTAGATGCCAATTTGCCTTCTGGTTCAACAGGGGTAACATTATCAGCACTTAAAACCACAAGACCTGTCTTTTCAGGATTTTTATTGTGAACAACAGTATGCGGATTCCACCCACTCCAACCTTTTTGACCAGGAGCGTTTTCATCTCCATCATTCACGCAGATTCCTAAACCAATTTCAAGACCTGCAGAAAGTGATATATCCAGACCAAAATTAGCTGGCGTAAACCTGAATTCATAGCTGGTTGTCTTGGAATCCTCGTCTCTGGTAATAGCAACATCATCCCCACTGACAAGTCCAGTTAGACCATTCAACTGTTCATTATGTAAGAGAAGATCACCATTCTCGGCTAATGCAACATTATAGAGAAAGAAAGGCTGACCAGATTCCCGAATACCACTTGGAACAACGTTGAGTTGTACGCTATCACCGTTCCACGCTGCACCACCATTTTGATGCTCGTCATCTGTGACGCTTAAGGCAAGATAAACATTATCTTCATCCCACACGATCATAAAACA
The DNA here is from genome assembly GCA_965214095.1 of Candidatus Poribacteria bacterium. Classification (GTDB taxonomy): domain Bacteria; phylum Poribacteria; class WGA-4E; order WGA-4E; family WGA-3G; genus MSPOR6. The sequence continues at coordinate 93,121 of OZ243938.1, forward strand.
AGTTGTGTGATCGTCGGGACCATCCCAAGTACCACCTTGATGGGCTTCCCAGACTTTAACTACACCGCCTTGTCCTTCAAATTCGACGCCACAGAATGTTGAGCCATCAGTGCCTGTGACAGAATCCATGACACCGCTCCATTCGTCAAGATTGCCATCAATTTCAACATCAACACCTGTTGGTGCATTGTATACATCGTGTGTTGGACTACGCCACTGTGCATCAGCAACGCCGATTCCGATTAACATAATTGCTACGAATATAGCAGTAAATTTAAACACATACTTTTTCATCAAAAATTACCTCGTATTAGTATTAATTATCCACATTTATGTGTGGAAATTCTAATTTACAACAATGATGTTGTAATGTATTTTAAAATGGTAGCAAGGTGCTACCATTGAATTTCGTAGCGGATGTTACATCCGCTACTCAAAGTTTAATGTTAGTGATATTAAACTTCAACGGGTTGATTTTAATCTTCCCCAAGTTGTTGTTAACTTATTCTTTGCTTCAACAGCGAGTTGTTCGTCTGTGAGAATGACTAAACCTGTGTTTTCTGGTTGTTTAGCACCGTTGACGATACAATCTGTATACCAGCCGCTCCAACCTTTTTGACCGGGAGTGTCTTTGTCGCCATCATTGACACAAATAGCTAAACCAAATTCATAACCTGCACTGAATTTACCACCAGCAACATCCCAATCATCAGCTGAAAATCTATATTCGTAGTAGGTTTCCTTGTCGTCTTCGTTCCGAGTTATTGCAACATTATCACCCTCAGTTAATTCCTGAGCTCCGAATATCGCTTCATTATGAAATATAAGGCCGTTTGCATCATTGTTTAAAGCAGCATTATACAAGTATAATTCTGCCCCAGGCTTACGCATACCAGATGGTACGAATCCAATTTGTGCACTATCACCATTCCAAGCACCACCACCATTTTGATGCTCGTCATCAGTAACGGCAAGTGCAAGATAGATATTTTCTTCGTCCCAGACAATACCAAAACAGGTTCTATGGTCATCACGACCATCCCAATTTCCTCCATCCCATTCACGGAAGACATATATTTTGCCATCGTTCCCAGCAAATTCTACTTCACAGAAAGGATCTCCATTTTCTCCAGTTACAGACTCAAAGACACCTTCCCAACCTTCTGCGTCATCAAGTTGACCGTCAATCGTAATTTCTGCAGGACGTTGAAGTGCATGATATTCATCATGTGTATCGCTCCGCCACTGCGCATCTGCTGTTAAGCCAGTGATGAGTAACAATAGTGTAATTGCGATTAAAACCTTCTTCATTTTCTTTCTCCTTGTTATGCCATTTCTATATGATTTTCCCTTCAATAATGGAATGTAAGAGGCGCAATGAATTGCGCGACTATGATATACTATCTCTTGAAAGGGTTGACTTATGAATAATAAATTTGTTTGAAAACTAATTAGATTATTAACGATCACCAATTATTTCAACTGTATCTTTCTTACCTATACAAAATATATATCTGTCATCTGAACCAATATATAACTTTTCATTTGCGATTGCTGGTGAGGATAGGAATTTCACACCATTCGTGTCAGTATCTGAATCATACTCCCACTGAATCTGTCCATCCTCAACACTTAAAGAATAGATACGACCCGCTTGCGTTGCAACATAGACGGATTCGTCCGTTACTGCTGGTGAAGCCAAAACGGGTGAACCGAGATTTTTTTTCCAATGGATTTCACCATTCAAAGCATTAAGTGTGTAAACAAAATTAGTTCGTGATCCAAAGGTAACATAGCCGTCGTGCACTACAGCGGCTGTCAGCACAGCATCACCTGCTTCATATTCCCAAACAATGTCACCTGTTTCACCATCTAATGCAACGAACTTTCCAGCAGGAATAGGGGCACTTTGAGAAAAATCCCCTCTTCCGAGACCGAAAAAGACAAGATTTTCATATCCACTCGGAGTTCCCCACACTGGATACGGCATCGGGGTTGACCATATCTCTTCTCCAGTAACAGCATCTACAGCATATATTGTATATCCATCATAACCAGTACCGAAATAGACCTTATCATTTTTTACGAAAGGTGACATATCGGCATGGACTGCCGGATAATGCCAGATCTGTTCACCAGCAAGAGCGTCAATACAATAAACGCCATCTGCCCCTGCAGTGAAGTAAAGTCTACCTTTTGTTATGAACGGTGTCGATTCTACATGACTTGCAGTAGTAAAACTCCATATCGGTTCACCTGTGTTAGCATCCAGACATCTTAGTCTGCATCCACTATCCAAATGAAAACCTTCACCTATGTAGACCCTACCTGCAACAACTGCAGGAGATGAAAATATCGGAATCTCAGACTCTTTCTCCCACACAACTTCATTCTTATCTGTGTCAATACAAAATGTAGCACCACGAACAGAGAAGACTGATCCTGCAACAGCACCAATATAAAGTCGATTTCCAACGATGGCTGGTGATGATAAGAACTGTACCGTTCTTGATCCCTTTGCCTTAAATACCCAAAGTGCGTTCCCATCAATAGGACCAGAAAGTTCATCAACTCGTCCTGTGCGGTTAGCATTGCCTCTAAAGGTTGTCCAGGCACTGCCTGTTCTTGCTTTCTGTTCTGCAGTTTTTTCACTACTTACATCTATCGGAGTTGGATTATTATCAACGCCTTTATCAACTAAATAGAAGGTGAGCACTCCTAAACCGATAAGTACAAACAGACTAATGAAAGATACAATTGTCCTTTTCACTGTAAAAAATCCTCTAATCTTGTAATATATGCTCTTCGTTGTATCACGTGCAAAGACAAGTGAAGTGAGTACAGCAATACCAACGAATGCAAGAATCTGCGGAATTATTGCAAGTAATGCAGTCAAAGGTCCTATCAATTGTGGTATTACTGCCTCAGCAGTAGAAGTAAAACAGACAATAACAGACAAGATACTCAATGATAGTATCTTTGCTATATTTCGCATACTTGGGTGACTCCAACAATATGGATCTACTTTAGAAATTCTACCGTATAATGCAGAAGATTTTCAAGTAATTGACGATTCTTATTCGTATTCTGCTTATTATCGTTGCGAAGGTTTGTAATGAGATACATCCCTTTTCCATATCTAAGTTTTGCAACGACTATCTCTTTACCGTTATTGGTCGTAGCGAGCACTTCAAATTTATCGTTCCAACCGTTCCATGAATCATCAAGTGCAAGTTTTCCTGAACGAATTTGGTGTGGTGACTTAAATAGATCGCCAGCTTTTGAAGTCGGTTTAAAATCGTCTCTGATATTACTTTCAATACCTCTGAGTGGCTCCGACAACCAACCTACACCACAAGGACGATTCTGATCGCTATCCTGTCCAGAAACTATGACAACACCGCCAGACTTCACATAATCTTTAATCCGCTTCTCATGGTTCTTATTCAGGCGATATTTACCATCATCAATTGCACGGTATCCAAGCCATAATATATCAAAATCCTTTAATCCATCCAACTCACGTTCTGTAGTCTGTTTACAGGCTATATATTGACCATCAATCCTATTAAGGTCAGATATGAAATGAAGTTCCTCTTCATATCCTTTTCTGTTTAGAAGTAGGAAGTTCATCATTCTGCCATCCAACATAGACCGTAATTCTTTTTGGAAATCTTTAGTTGAGTCACGTTTGGAAACTTTGTCTTGATTGAGGTATTTCTCAAAGTGTGTAAACCCCCATCTACCCCATCCTCTTTCACGATCCTTCGTTAGCTGCAGTTGAAACCATTTTCCCCTTGTGTGTGCCAACGCGTCAATACGTCTATCTTCTTGTAGGTAACACACAACAATCTGTTCATCCTTCTTCAAGAAACGGGAAAGTTCGCCCCTATGATCTGCTTCACCTTTATATATATCAAAGCGAATTTTAATAACATCAAATTCACTTCGTCCTTTAATGTTATGTTCTACCTTAATATTGGCAGTCTTTCGTTGCGTGTTTACCTCTTCAATTGTGCCAAACACGATATTAGAACTTTCATTGACAATTTGCGGAATAGTATACCGTGCTGCAATGTAGGCATCCGTGTACAGGTGTGTAAATATAAACAGATTTGTAAGCAGTATTCCTATCGTCCATTTTGTCTTTAGTTTCAAATTCTGTTGGTTTTTTATACTAAGTTTGTGCATAGACTCCCTCCTTTAGAAATCCTTGATGATGAAATTAGCTTAATTTAACTGCAGTTCCAGTTCCAGTAGCAGTTACCATCAGCATTCCATTACTGGACCCAAGCACTTGATAATCAATATCAATACCTACGACAGCATCTGCACCTTTATTACTTGCTATTTCTTGCATTTCACGGATGGCAGTTTCACGCGCTTCTGCGAGTTTATCCTCATAAGTATTAGAACGTCCACCGATCATGTCTGTAATTCCAGCAAGAAAATCACGGAATATGTTTGCACCCATGATCGCCTCACCTGTTACCAAACCAAGATATTGTCCAATCTGTCTACCTTCAATAGTATTTGTCGTTGTTGAAATCATTATTGTGATCTCCCTCTTGCTGCTATTTCCCACACTGTCTCCACGATTTCATTCCGAATACCATAAAACCTGTCATGAAGGTTAACATTAGTACAACAGTGTGTCGGTAAAATTTCAAGCTTATCTGTCGGTTTTAGTGAAATATCTTCATTGGATACATGCATTTTCCCATGTTCTTCGGAAAGACCGGTCATTTCGACACCCTGCAAACCAACAGGTTGTGGTATACCAAACTCTTTTGTTAACACCTTTAGACCAGTATCTACAATAATCCTGTTTTTTTCTGGACGACTAACAACTGTCGCTAAGACTGTTAACGCACAACCAAATTTCTCACCGACACCTTCAACATTACGATATGTTGAATCCATAAAGACATAAGAACCAGCCTGTACCTCAGTCATTTCAAGGATACTGCCTGTTATATCGTAAGTGCCAGTTCCGCCACCGCTCATTATGGCTACATTGATACCGTTTTTTTCAAGGAGATGTTTTGTATCAATTAGACGTTGCATTGCTGATTTCGTAGCAGCTACACGTTCAGTTTTATTCGGTTTTGCAACGGTATGTCCTTCATATCCCATCAAACCTTCAAACTTTAGGCTTGGACTCTCACCTATAATATTAACCAACGAAAGTGTTTCAGGTCCAGGTTCAACACCACACCGATCCATACCGATATTGACTTCAACCAAAACCCTAATCGTAACACCTTTTTCTGCTGCTGCCTTGGAAATTGCATGAACATTGTCATCGTTGTCCACTGCAATCATTATGTCAGAATGTTTTGCTAAGTTTATAAGTCGAGCTATTTTATGTGTACCGACAATCTGATTTGCAATTAAGACATCTCTGATGCCTGAATGAACAATTGCTTCTGCTTCTCCTAATTTGGCACATGTCACACCAATTGCTCCAGCAGCAATTTGTTTATGTGAAATAATTGGAGTTTTATGTGTTTTGACGTGTGGTCTTAGTTCTGTGTTTACTGTAGCAAAATAATCTGCCATTTTCTGGATATTCGATTCCATTATATCCAGATCAATCAACAATGCAGGCGTATCTAATTCCGTTTTATGTCTACCGATATACGTCTCGACATCGGACATACACCACCTCTTAAAGTTGTTGGACAGGATTAGAAAGTGTGCCAAATCCTGGGATTTCTATCTTGACAATATCGTTCGGAGCCAGTGGTAAATCATTTGGAACGATTATTCCTGTACCAGTTGAGACAACAGTCCCATAAGGTATTGGGTTATCTCGCATTAAAAATTCGGTGAGTTGTTCAAACTTCCAATTTATCTGCGATGTATTTACTGCACCTGCAAAGATCTCTTTGTCCTCACGAAGAATAGTACATTTAATTTCCAAATTATAAGGATCATCTACTTCAGAAGGAGTAACGAACATCGGTCCAAGAGCACAACATCCATAGAATACCTTTGATTGTGGTAAATATAACGGATTATCGCGTTCAATGTCCCAAGCGGACACATCATTACATAAGGTATAGCCGACTATTTCACCTTCAGCACCGAGAACATAAGCAAGTTCTGGTTCAGTAGCAGTCAATGCAGAGTCGCTTCGTATACCAATGTATCCATTCGGTCCAACACAACGAGATGGTGTCGCTTTAAAAAATATCTCTGGTCTATCTGCATGATATACACGACTATAGATATCTTGTTCTGAATCGTCATCACGCATATCCGCACTACGTTTATAGGTAACGCCACATCCCCATACTTCTGGAGGGTCTATGGGCATCAATAGATGTGGTTTTTTTTCTGATGGATTTACATTCAACTTGTCCAATGTCAATCCGTTGTCTTCTGCTGAAACACTATCTGTTTCTCGGAATGCTGTAAACCGCATCGGTGGAGGGACAGATACCTTTTCCTGTATATCTGCAAGCAATACACCTAAACTCACGCGTTCTTTATGCGCAAGTTTAAGCACATCTAACACACTCCTCGATTCTTCACTGGTTACATCAATTACACTGTTTTCGCGGGTAACAACCCCGACACGCTTACCTAAGTTAGGCAAATGATATTGGATAAGTTTCATAAAACACCGTAAATTACCATTATTCTCAGTTGTCCGTCCTATATCTAAGATCTGACTAACTTAATATCAGAATTTACCTTTATCTATCGGATGGGATTAAGTTCATTGTCTCAAGATATGAAATCACCTTTTGTGCTGATTCAAGAATTGAAAGATCGGCACTATTCACAAGCACTTCAGGTTTATTCGGTGCTTCATAGGGTGCACTAATTCCAGTAAATTCTTTGATCTCTCCTGAACGGGCTTTCTTATACAACCCTTTCGGATCGCGTTCTTCACATACATCAAGAGGACATTCAACATAAACTTCAACGAATCTATTTTCAGATATTAGTTCTCTTGCTTGGTCCCGATCAGCGCGGTAGGGTGAAATGAAGGCTGTCATGACAACTGTGCCTGCGTCAACGAATAGTTTCGAGACTTCACCGACTCTGCGTATGTTTTCTTCACGATCCTCAGGAGAAAATCCTAAATTTTTGTTCAATCCGTGTCGCACATTGTCACCATCTAACACATAAGTGTGATGCCTACGTTCATGTAACAAGTGTGCCACTGCGTTTGCCAATGTTGATTTTCCTGAACCTGAAAGTCCTGTAAACCAAACTACACAACCTTTCTGGTTGAGTAGTTGTTCTCTATCTTCCACTGTAACAGTGGTTTCATGCCATGTTATATTTGTTGCTTTCTGTTCTGCCAAACGATTGTTCCTCAGTTCTTTGTAGTAGTTAATAAGGAAGGTTACATTAATCAATAATGTATTCTGGAATGTTACTTCTAATCATACTTATTGAGTGGAATGCACTTAGAAATAGTATATCAGATGTAGTTGTCAAGTGCAAACAATTATGGTATGCTATATATTATACCTTATCTAAATTGAAAAATGCAAAAGATTTTAGGTTATTTCACAGTGTGAAAGAAATTGCAGAAAGTTTATATTATAGATGCATTATAAATATAAGTTGACACTTTCGACCCACGGTAGGCGAGGTTTCCTAACCTCGCCGACGCAGAGTGTTCAAGTAATTTCAAAATCTACTATAACAATGTTATAATTGGCACTCAAATACAACTATGATAGATACAAATTGAATAGTGTTTATTTTAAGTTTGAGAACGTTTAAAAATGCCGGCAAAAGATATTTATCACGACACGGTTAAGAATGCACTTGTTAAAGATGGTTGGACAATTACACACGATCCATTAAGATTAAAATGGGGTAGTAATTTTCTGTATGTGGATTTAGGTGCGGAAAAATTATTGACAGCTGAAAAAGACAATCAAAAAATCGCAGTTGAAGTTAAGAGTTTTGTAAGTCCATCCAATCTTTCTGACCTTGAAAATGCTCTTGGTCAATATATTCTGTATCGCAATATCATAGAAGAGCTTGAACCTCAGCTTAAATTGTATCTTGCTGTTCATGAAGAGATATTTGCAACCGTTTTTGAGGAGTCGCTTGGACAAATGCTTATCCGTAAGAACAACTTGAAACTAATTGTCTTTAGAATCACTGAGGAGGAGATTATCAAATGGAACGAATAGAAAAATATCGAGAAATAATAATGCAAATCTTTCGTGAATTTACAGAAACTCCTCATGTCTATGATGAACTAACTGATGAGATAATCGTTGACAGGGAAACTGACCGGTTTCTCTGGATGACAAGAGGAGTACAGAAACAAAAAAGGATTCATGCTTGTGTTGTACGGATTGATATTATTGATGGTAAGTTGTGGATTCAACAAGATAACACCGAAGGTATAGCACCAGAATTAGAACGGTTTGGAGTCCCCAAAGAACATATTGTATTGGGATTTCGATCACCCGATATTCGTCCATACACGGGTTACGCTGTAGATTAGATGAGCCTTAACAACAATGATAGAGATAGATACGGTATAGGAATATTATATATGTCAAAAGATGAAATAAGAGTCGCAGCATGTCAATTGCTAACAAGCAAAGATGTAGTGTCAAGTACAGATAAAGTTTTGCAGCAAATAGAGCAATGTGCTGAACATCAGATACAGATTGCTGCATTTCCAGAAGGATGCTTGTTCGGATACTGTTGTGAGACTAAATATTGGGAACAGATATCACCCCAAGTGTTCAAAGAAGCGGAAGCAAGAATTGCCGAAGCCGCTCGAAGACACAAAATAGCGGTCATCGTTGGAACTGCACATCATGATGGTGAAAATTGGCACAACGACTTAGCAATATTCGATCAACACGGTTCTTTAAGATACCGTTATGGAAAGACATTTCTGGCAGGAGAAAAGTGGTGTACAAACAATCGTGGAAAATTGCCAATTGTCCGATTAGTTGATGTTGATTGTTGCTTTATTATATGTCACGATGTCCGTTATCCTGAATTGGTTAAACTGCCGGCTGCGATGGGTGCACAAATCTGTTTCTTCTGTTCTTGTGAATCGGGTCTACTTTCTGAATATAAACTCTCGGCATACCGAGCAATGCCAATTTCACGCGCAACTGAAAACGGGATTTATCTTGTGATGGCAAACACACCTGCAAATCCTGATAATATTAAGTCACCAGGATCTTCTCATGGCAACTCAAAAATAATACATCCTAACGGGAATGTTATCAAGGAAGCAGGATTCTTCGGTGATGAAATCGTTTCTGCAACAATAGATATTTCTCAAGCTAATGGCGGACAAGCAAAACGCACATACAACGAAGATACTATTTTGCGTGAGTGGTTTCAGAAAGGAACAGATTTTGTTGAAAAGGTCTAAGTTCAGTTGAGCACTACCGCTCTCTATCAGACACAAGCAGATCATACGAATTGCTCTGCCATCCACCCTCCATCACAATGTTGTCTCTTGTATCACGTAACCATCTAACCATACGATCCTTCATACGTCTTAGCACGTGTTTATAACCAAGATGTGTTGCAAGGTTATGGAGTTCATGTGGGTCACTCTTCATATCGTAGAGTTCATCTTCACTATATGGATTATACACATATTTCCAGGAATCAGTTCGCACCATCCGCACAGTAGCAAGTGTTGCTTCATAGCCATGAAATTCTGCAAAGACATCATCTGGCCAGTCATCAACAGTGTCCCCTCTGAGCAGAGGAACAATTGACCTACCGTCAAGATTATTCGGTATTTCTGCGCCACCTATTTCCAAAAATGTTGGCATTAGATCAACAAGATTAACAAATTCATTACATGTAGAACCCGCTGATGTTATACCAGGCCATCTCATGACAAGCGGTATGTGATGAGTCTCCTCATACATGTGAAAACCTTTGTTAAAGAGACGATGACTACCAAGCATATCACCATGGTCAGTTGAAAAAATGACAATTGTGTTCTCTGATAAACCGTTCTGTTCAAGGCAATCAAGGATCCGTTGAACTTGGTCATCAATGAATGTGCAGAAACCCCAATATGCAGCTATCACCTTCTGCCAATCTTCCCAAGTCAAATGACTTGCATTCCATCGCAACATCTCTTTCTGTTGAATCAGTGGTTTATTGATAAACAGTTCATCAAAGTTTCCCCAACGTTCAACAGATTCTGGGTCATACATCGTATCATAAGGCTCTGGAACAGCATAAGGAAAATGTGGACCGAAGAAATTCGCCGCAATCATAAAAGGTTTTTCTGAATTCTGATAGCCATCAATTAACTCAATGGTCTTATCTGCCGTCCACGCCTCCATTGTCCGTTCAGCAGGAAGTGGAAGTCTACCATAAAACGGTGCCTCTCCACCCCATTCATAGGGTTGCACTGCATCTCGGTCAATCCGAAAATCTATACCATCATCACGAAGCCACTGATGCCATTCACTATACGGATGCCACTTGTCGTAACCCCAGAACTCAGTGTCTCCTTGTTTAGCAAGATGCCATTTACCTATACATGAAACATCATAATCTGCTGCCTTTAATAATTGTGGATACGCGGGTTTATCAAGAATCTGTTCTCCAAATACTGCATTGAAATTACCCATATTAGATAACTGTCCATGATTATGAGGATAGAGACCTGTAAGTAGAGAACCACGCGCAGGTGAACAGAGTGCTATTGGTGTATAGGCTTTTGTGAAACGCATTCCTGTAGCAGCCACACTGTCTATTGCTGGTGTTTGACATATAGTTGCACCATTACAACCCAATGAATCGTAACGTTGTTGATCAGTTAAAAGAAAAAGAATATTTGGAGTATCAGTCATAATAAAATCCTTTTATGTCAAATCTGATAAAAAGTTGGTTTGTATATCATCCACTAATGATAACCACCACATATCGTCGGAGTTCACACGTAAGATGTAAGTGTTGTTAGGAGAATCATTTGCCCCTAAACCCTTTTCAATAATTTTTGTATCCTTGTTATTCTCAAGAAAAGTACCAATTGTATTCTCCAATCGTATAGGAGATCGAATTGCTATAAGATTTATTATCTCAGATATTTCTAAATCCAGTAAATGGTCTATGTTCCAAAACAATTTCTTACCGTTTTTTGGTAATGGGTTTGAAGGTCCTAACCCACATGCTTGGAACTGATTCAACATGTCATCTCGAATTCTATGAGGTGGTTTGGAACTTGTTCTTGTAGCGTGTCTAACAAGCCTTCTGGCAAGAGAAGTTGAACCTTTCTCAGAAAGTGCAGACCCCACATAACTATAATCACCTGCAGGTAATGAAATCAATTTTCCTTTCTTAAATCCACCAAATTTTAGTTTGGTATTCTTGCTCAGTCGAATTCTTAGCACATAAGTTCCTGCTTGTGAATCGTCACCAAGAATTGATATTTTTGGTATTTCCATGATTTACTAAGAAATGCAATAAGGTGCGAATTAGTTGTCTATATTTGCTATGTCAGTGTAATCACTATACTACATTATGTCAAGAAAAAACACAGATAAATCAATCTATGGTAAACTTTTGAATTAATGGGACATTTTGAGATGTAGGCGGGAACTCCGATTTCCGATTATCACTGAGTTAAATCGCGATTCGGAGATCGCTCCTACAGGAACTTTGTATTATTATTTTCAATGTTAGCTATAAATACACTGACAGGGTTATTTAAGTTTTCGGTTTTTCTGCTATATTTTTCACATTTCAATATAACACCTGTAGGTCGGGTAGAGGCACGAAACCCGACAAGCATTGAACGTGTCGGGTTTCGTGCCTCTACCCGACCTACGATATAAACTCTTAGTAACGTTCATCAATTGAAAATTATTAAACTAAATAACCCTGATACACTGAAGTATTTCTTGACTTCAGTGACCATATATGATATTACTTTGTTGAACAAATATCAAAACCATGATGAAATGTAAATCACCCAATATTATTTTATGAAAAAGTTAGATAGACTTACACTTGGAAAGACTGTTGTCTTAGTATTATTTTTGATACACCTATTACCTGTATGGATTTTCCAGTATTTTCCGACACAGGATGGGGCAAGTCATATATACAATGCTTATGTACTGAAAGAATACCACAACCACGACAACTATAGACTTCGTGAAGTCTACGAATTAAACACAACTTTATTCCCCAATTGGACTTCACATGTTTTGTTGGTAGGCTTAATGTACATCTTCCCGCCGATTATATCTGAAAAAATAGTCATTACTTTGTGCATCGCGCTTTTACCGATTTCTCTATTCTATTTCCTTAGATGTGTCCAGAAGAGTAATCTACTATTTGGCCTTATAGGATTCTTCTATGCCTACAATTATCTGCTGCATATGGGATTTTACAACTTTGTTCTCAGTATATCGTTATATTTCTTTACTGTTGGATATTGGTGGAGAGTCAAAGACAATTTACGTTGGAATAACATACTAATCATATATCTAATGCTCATATTGACTTACTTTACACATTACCATTCCTATGCTTTACTCCTTATTTCTCTAACAATCTTATCGTTACTTTCATCAGTCTACAATGCAATGCATTCAGTAACAGACAAGAATAATATATCAGATGCACAGATGTCAAAATATAACTTTGCATTTAACAATTTCAAACCTACACTGAGATTGATAATTTCCCTAATACCAGCATATTGTATAATGTTGGCTTACTACCTTTATCTTGTAAAAGCACATGGAAGTGATGGAGATTATAGAGGTATAGGTTGGCTTGTCAATTATTTTTTCTCTATGAAATCATTAGTTTCTTTTCGTGATGAGCACATACTTATTGGACAGATGCTATTGCTTGTGTTTGGAGTAGTATTTGTAATCTCTGTTCTCAATAGAATCCGACTGTATAAAAATGGATTGAACACTGTCCCTCAACAATTTTGGTCAAGTATTGTCACTAAAACAGATGCATTTATGATCCTGGCAATTATTGTATCTGGAATGTATTTCATTTCTCCTTGGTCTGGTTACAGTGGGGGTTGGATAAATGACCGCTTTCATATATACATCTTCCTCATAATACTACCCTTCTTTACAGTCAACATACATCGATATATGAATAATATAATTGCGGGAACAATTATTTTCCTAGCCCTTTTGCACCTTGGTTTCAATGTACACACTTATGCCATGTTGAATCGTGATATATCTGAAGCACTTTCGTTAGATGGAATGGATGAACGACATGCTGTTCTCAGTAGTATACCAGGTGAATGGAATGGAATCTCAGATTCGCTCGGTTTTGAATCCAAGTATGTTGAACCATTTGGACATTTAGAGTGTCTGTTAGCAACAAATATGGGGATTGCATATCTTAATAACTATGAAGCTAATACAGACCACTTTCCGCTACAATATAAAAATAAGGATTTGACTGTTGACTATATCATCGTTTGGAAAACTGAATTTCACGATACTGAAGGATTGGAACAAGAATATGACCTAATTGATTCCAATGACTACAACCGTCTATATCGTAGGAAAACGACTCCATCTGACAATCCACTTTGGATAGGATCAGATAGTTTGGCATTTGACATGCAACCTCATGATGCAGAAACTGCCCTTGGGCACATTGCTATCTATAAAGATACTGTATACGAAGATGAAAGATTCGGATGGTTAACACAATCAGAAAAGGATGGTCTTAGTAGTTCTGCAGGGACTCAACCTTATTCCGACAGCATTACAGGTGAGGATGATGGTGTTTTCCGTTTGGTTCTTCCTAACGGAATTTATGAAGTTATATGTTATTTCAATACGACAGAATCTGAACCTATTGAGATAAACCTAATTGCAAATGGCGAACATAAAATACAGCAATTGCAAATTTCTGATGGATATGAGAAAATTCAAAGAAGGTATAATATCACAATTACTGATGAACAACTGACCCAGGTGATATATACACGTGGCAAATCAGGTTATAACAGATGGGGATGGAGCGGTTTCTCAATTCAAAAACAATAGAAACTGAATCTGTATAATCTTGAAGAAAATTAAATCAGAGTATTCAAAAATTAATGAAAGGATACAAATATGATTGAAGTACAAGATATTGGATGGCATGCAGAAAGCAAAATAGGTGTTGTTGCTGCAGGTGGTGCAAAGGCAGTTGCAGCAGGAATTGAGCTCTTGGATGCAGGTGGAAACGCAGCGGACGCAGCAACTGCAACGATACTCGCTCTCAATGTTACTGACCATGGTGCGTGTTCAATTGGCGGTGAGGTGCCACTGCTCATCTATGATGCAGAGAAACATGAAGTGAAATCATTGTCTGGACTGGGACGCGCACCTCTCTCTCAAAAAGCAATCGACTGGTATATAGAAAACGAGATACCAAACTATGATGTAAAAATGGCTCCTGTGCCATCTGTTGTTGACCTATGTACCACAACACTCAAACTCTATGGAACAATGACATTTGGGCAAATCGTCTCACCTACCTTGAAAATCCTTGACGAAGGAAATGCAGAATGGCATCCTGATTTAGCTGCTACACTACGAAGATTAGTCTCTGAAGAAAGAAACACTTCCGGAACTCGTGAGCAAAAAATTCAAGCAGCAAGTGATAGATTTTATGGACGAAACGATGTAAACAGCGACATTGCTGATGAATTAGAAGCCTTTTACATTGAAAATGGTGGGTTTCTTCGAAGGAATGACCTCGCAGCACATGTTACATTAATTGAAGACCCTATAACCGTGGAATATCAAGGATACACAGTGTGTAAATGTGGCACATGGACACAAGGCCCCTACCTTTGTCAAGCATTGAGACTCTTGGAAGGATTTGACCTTAAATCTATCGGACATCTATCCGCAGATTATGTGCATGTAGTCACAGAAGCACTGAAGTTAGCGATGGCGGATAGAGATGCGTATTATGCTGATCCCGAATTTGTTGATGTACCGATGTCCACATTGCTCTCGGATGCTTATACTGAGATGCGTAAACCATTAATTGATATGGAAAAAGCATCCAATGAAGCACGACCAGGTGATGTAGAAAATATGAAACCGACAAAAGATAATGGAGTATTTCGTCCAGGTGTTGGTGGAACAACAACCTGTGTTGTCGCTGACCGATGGGGGAACGTTGTTTCTGCTACGCCGAGTGCAAACGTGTACCACGCAGGAGGTACTGGCACTACCGGTGTTAGTTATGGCAACCGTCTACGTAGTTTGAACACAACAGAAGGACACCCGAATTGTATTGAAGCGGGAAAACGTCCAAGAATTACCTTGACACCAACACTTGTTCTGAAGGATGGAAAACCTATATTGGCAATCAGCGTTGCTGGAGGGGACTTGCAGGATCAAGCAACGATGAACTTACTGCTTAATTATGTTGAGTTTGGTATGAAACCAGAAGATGCAGTGACGGCACCTCGGTTTGCAACTGCACATCATGAAGATTCGTTTGACCCAAATCCTAATCGCGAACAGACATTCAAAGGACCAGGATCTCTGACTATCAACAATAGTGTCAACGAAGATATCCGGGAAGACCTTGCAGGTCGCGGACACAAGGTAAGTGCAGTCTCTTCAGCAATTGCTGCACCTTCAATGCTCTATATTGACCAAGATTCAGAAACTTATTATGCTGTGGGTGACCCTGCAGCTGGTAGACATGCTGCCGGTTTATCTGGAGAATAATGTTATGGTCTGATTAAACAAGCATTATATTATTCAATAACCCAAACTCCGCAGATATTCTCGATTTACTTTCGCAGCTTCAGCAGGTGGACGTGGCGGGTACGGACGGTCCAGTTCTACTGAAACCCATCCATCATATTCAACAGATTCAAGTCCTTCAAGCACTGCTTTAACATCAAGTCCAAGATTACCTGCACCAAGTTCTGCAAAGCGTGCCTTTTCACCGAATCGTTGGGTTCTATAATTCCATGTATCGGGTTCATCTGCATGACAGTCTTTGAGATGCACGTGTCCAATGCGATTACGCAAGAGTTCACTATCAAACACCTTCATCGGATCGCTGCCTGCTGCAAGCATGTGGCCTGTATCAAACAATAACCAAAGACTTGGAGCAACGGATAATAGACGTTCTGCATCTTCAACCGTCTCAATCAATGTGCCGAGATGTGCGTGATGGAACCCTTTGATTTGGTGTGCATCACAATAGGCAAGAATATCATCAAGTGTTCGCGCACCATTTTCTATATCACTATCACTTGGATCAGCACCACCCCATTCACTACGTCGCAGTGCGGGGACCTCTGCTGCGTAATTTCCAAGTGTTACGTTGAACCTTACTCTATCAAGTCCAGCACCACCTGCGTTGACGATGTGTAACCCTAAACTACGAGCAAGTGTTGCCATTTCAATCAGATTTTCTGCACCATCAATAGGGACACTTTCCACACCTTCCCAACCAGCCTCTGCGACTTCACGCAATACTTTTTCAGGATTATCTCTCTGCTCACCGCCAAACTGAATTAAATGGCAAGCGAATCTTAAGTTACTCATGCGTATACTCCTATCTCAACCAACTGAATTATGTATTTTTTACCTACAGTATTAGCATACTATCCAAGAGTGAAAAGCGTAAAATTCTCTGCATGTTTTTCTATTCTTGAGATAGTTTATTTTTGGAGTAGATCTAATATTTGACTTATCCTTATCTTCTGGCACTATCAATTGAGCATTTTGAGCATCCCCCAAGTCGTTGCTGCTTTCTCTAATGGAGAGACACTCAGAACCTGATCCATATCCTGCTTGATCTCAGCTTTAGTCAGAACACGGTTATAGATAACAAATTCATCAAGCATACCCTTATAAGGCCACGCGCCGTCTAACCGATTACCAAACCAGTGGTCTGCTTGAGAAACAGGAATCTCTCCTTCCAACTTGTGTGTTTCATCAAGTTCACCGTTTATATAAATCCGAAGTTCTTTATTGAACTCATAGACTGCGGCAACGTGTGACCATCTATTCTGTGAAATTATGTTTTTAGCACTATTCCAGGTGCCTCCACCTGCTCCAGCACTTCCAATCCATACTGAAGGTTTGCCTTGATGCAGACTCAAATAATATGTATGAGGATCTGCCTGTCCACGTATATTCCGATATTCACCAACACTTTGTGGGTATAGCCATACACCCATCGTAAAACTCTTGGTAATCGCCAGACTATTTGACGCTTTGACTGCAACCACGCCTTGCTGAACTTGTTCATCAAAATACACTGCTGACTTTATTTTGCCGTTGTGCATCCATTTTACATCACCTTCAAGGATACCATCATTACCTTTGCCACTAAGATCCTCTACATCTTTTCCGTCACCCTCATCGAATGACAGATAAAGTACCATCGCATCGTCCTTAATTGCTTCAACGACAACAGGCAATGTCAACATAATTGTCGTGCACATTACAAAGATAAGTATTCTTTTCATCATAAGAAGAACCTACTTCCAATCATCATCTGGAGGGTATATTGTGTAACTTCCACCCCCAGCACCTTTATATTCGTTCTCTGCAAACCAATCCTTAACGGTATCACGCCACTTGATGAAGTGTGGTGTTTCCAGATGTGCTTTGAATGCATCCTCATCTAAATACACCTCATAAAGCCAAATCCGATTCTCATCAGAACCATCTTGTATCACATCAAATCTTAAACAACCCGGTTCATCACGAACTGAACCCCGAGCATCGTCTAACATCGCTTCTATAAATTCTTCACGTTTACCTTCTTTTATCTGAATTGGGGCAATTATTACAAACATATTCTTTCTCCCTTAAATGAGTATAGTTATGGGTAAAATCTAACTTATCATACTGAATATCAGATGTCAAGTTGAAAGTTGTGGAAGTTTTAATTATTCGTAAAAAGGAGGAAACTAATCTAATTCAAACCTGCTTAAGACTACTAACTACGAAGTGTCAAATTGTCAGCCATCACTACTCCATCTCGGTTCTTTGTACCTGAGGACATGTAATGGATGACCATTGCACGTCTGTCTCGTGGTGATCTGTTCGGATTAGTTTGATGAAGTGTCATACAGTGATGTAACATGACATATCCCGCTTTGACTGGAACCGCAACAGCACGAGTCTCATCTGCATCGACCTCCAAAAGCGCAGGTAATTCACCCTTTTCTGACTTAGCACGTCCGTGAGAGGTCAATCCCTCTAAATGACTACCGGGAATTACATTCATACAACCGTTTTCCTCATCCGCATCATCAAGTGCAATCCAGATACTCACAAGATTCGGAGGATCACATTGCCAATATGCGTTGTCCTGATGCCAAAAAACTTCTCCACCATGATAAGCAGGTTTATAGAGTGCCTGATCATGAAATAACTGGATTTCAGTTCCAATCAAACTCTCTGCTATATCTAATAACGGTTTGTGGTAGAGCAGCTTTTGATACTCCTCATCTAATCGCCACATCTCCATAATCTGCAACATCTCTTCAGCGCGATCAGTAGCATCATCATTTTCCGAATTTTCAACAACTGCAAGGTTTCGCATTCCTTTTCCAGTAGTACCTCTTCTCTCTGCAAAAAGCGTGTCATAATGTTCACGCAGCACAGTGAGATGATTGTCATCAATAACTCGTTCATTTATCTTGAGATACCCTTCACTCTTGAATGTTTCTACCTCTTGTAAACTAAGTTTCATATATCTCCTCTATCATATCATAAGTTATTATTATTTGTAGGAGGGGTTTCTAACCCGAGTATTATTTTATGTTTTAGATAGCGATGCTAACCGAATATCGTTTAACTCTTTTGCACTGAATACTCCTGCTTTGTAAAGATTCAGGTATTCTTCAGATACACTTTGACCAAAGATAATCAGATCGTCTGTATTAATCGTGACTGCTACACCGTTATCATACAGGATCCGAATAGGATGAGAAGCAAGGTTAGGAACTGCACTCAACATCACGTTACTCGTGGGACACACATTTAATTGTATCTGATTCTGAGATAACCACCGCATCACTTCAACCGATTCTGCTGCAGCGATTCCGTGTTGCACCTCGTCCAAGTCAAGGATTTCAACTGTTCTCCGTATCTCTTCTGTGTCTCCAAATTCACCGACATGTGCTTTGAGTTTCATTCCAGCTGCGCGCGCCGCACCATATAAAGGTTTTACTTCTTCAGGAGCACATGCTTCTTCAAAACTATACAGATCTATTGATTTAAAAACGCCTAATTCCACTGCTTCATGTGCAAACTTCATGAGACTTGCATCGCTAACATGTGTCCGTGGAATACCGAGTTCAGGTCGTAAGTTTACTTGTGGTTTAAATCTATCAACTAACCCCTCAATAAACGCTTTTACACCCACTAATCCATCGGGATAAAACCTTGTCATCATAATATCAAAACTCATTTCAAGGTAGACCACACCATCCTCTATGGCATCGTTTACGCCTGATGATGAAACAAATTCAAAACCTTCACGGGATTTCTGGAGAGGTGCTAAAACTGCGAGAATATACTCCATCATCCCCTTAAGTCCTTTCATCATACGAGGAGGTCTCGGCACAGAATGTCCTAACCATTCTTCCAAATTCTGCAATCTTGTGCTAAGAAAAGCGTGAGAATGGACATCTGTTTTGGGTGCTGCTCTTAATCCATCAAGATTATATGTTGATAATGCTGTAACAAAATCTGTGTCTTTCATATCAATTTATGTCATTCATAATTCACCTATACTCATTTTATTGTAGCACGAATCTCAAAATGTATGCTAAACTAAAAACACTATTAGCAGATGAATATAGTTTCTTGTTAGTTCAATACAAATCATACATTGTAATGTGAGATAACACTGACAAATGTTTGGCACAATGATGGACAATCCTCTTTCAATATCGTTAATAATTGAACACGTTAATCGGATACACGGTGATAAGCATGTCTTTTCTCTCTCACCAAATGGAGAGATACACAACTATACCTATTCTAACCTCTATTCCCGTACAATGAAGTTAGCAGATGCGATCACAGAATTAGGTATACAACAAGGGGAAGTTATAGGCACTTTTTCATCCAATAATCACCAACACTTAGAACTTTCCTTTGCTATTCCAATTATAGGTTCAATTATCCATCCTATCAACATTAAACTCTCACCTATTCAACTTTCAAAGATTATCAGAGAAGCAGATGACAAAATCATATTTGTTGATGGAATGATGTTTGATAAATTTACTAACTTACGCAATGAAATAGAGGGTCTACATTCTATCGTATTCAACTCACAGAATTCTAAGACTGAATCAAAATGTGAATATGAGATGTTGATATCCAATGCAAGTGATAATTACTCGACAGAAATCCAAGACGAAAATATGGCAATGGCATTATGTTATACAAGTGGTACAAATGGCGAACCGAAAGGAGTTCTCTATACTCATCGTTCCATGCTATTACATACTTTGGCTGTCAATCAAGCTGATGTGTTTGGTCTAACAGAAGCAGATGTTGTGATGCCACTTGTACCAATGTATCATGCAATGGGTTGGGGACTACATTATGCTGCTATGTTTGCTGGTGCGGATCTCGTACTAACCGATCCAATCAATCAACATATTATTGATCTCATCGCAGAAACCAAAGTTACTATTGCAGCAGGTGTGCCAACTGTTTGGAAAAAACTAATACCTGAATTACTGAAAAGAAGAAACGATGTGCCTTCACTACAACGAATAATCGTAGGTGGAGAACCGATGCCAGTGAATCTCATTGAAATATTTGAAAAAGAGCTTAATATAGAAATAAGGCATGCATGGGGAATGACAGAAATGTCTCCGACAGGAACATTTTCCACACTAAAGAAGAAACATCATAAATTATCTGACCAAGAAAAATACAAGATTAAAGCATTACAAGGTCAACCCATTCCAGGTGTTCAGCTACGGATCGTTGATGAGAATCAGTATATACTTCCTAATGATGGAATTTGTGTGGGAGAGGTGCAGGTAAAAAGTCCATGGACAGCGAGTAGTTACTTTAAAAACGGAATAGATGGCTATAGTTTTACTGAAGACGGATGGTTTCGAACAGGTGATCTGGCAACAATCAATGAGGATGGATATATGAAGATTGTTGACAGATTGAAATCACTTATCAAAAGTGGTGGAGAGTTCATATCTCCTAAGGAATTAGAGACTGCACTTTTGAAACATCCAATTGTTACGGATAGTGCAGTTGTCGGTATTTCTGATGACAAATGGGGTGAAAGACCAGTCGCAGTTATTGTAATATCAGATCAGGATAACGTTGATATATCAGAAATATTGAAAGAACATCTGTCTAAGGATTTTCCAAAATTCTGGATTCCAGACAAGTTTATTATTGTTGAAAAAATACCGAAAACAGGATCAGGAAAAACTGATACAGTTGCGATTAGAAGGACATTAAATGGAGTTTTTACGAAATAAATTACGTGAGTTTGGTATATTCACGGAACAATTCTATCATATTTAAAGGATGCCAGTATGTCAAATAACAACTATAGATTGAGTTCAGAGGAAGCAAATCAATTTCGGAATCAAGGTTACCTTGGCCCCTATACTCTCTGCAGTCCAGAAGAAATGCGCAAACAACAACCAGAAGTTGAAAAAATACTCAAAACAGATGCACCAGATCATAAGAATAGAGTCCATAACCGTCATCTTGACTATCCATTAATTCACGACCTTGCTACACATCCATCTATCGTTGAGCGCATGGTATCTCTTTATGGACCCGATCTGTTGCTATGGAGAACACGGTTTTTCATCAAAGAACCTGGAGCAAAAGAGATTCCGTGGCATCAAGATTTCTTTACTGTACCCCTTGAACCCCCACTTATAATATCAGCATGGATCGCAATTGATCCGGTTACAAAAGAAAACAGTTGTCTTCAGATTGTGCCAGGATCACATCGCAAAGTAATACCTCACGTTAAATCAACTCCAGATATGGCATTTGGGCAAATGGGAGATCCTAACTATGTTGATGGAAGCAATTATGAGAATCTTGAGTTGCAACCGGGAGAATTTGTTCTGTTTAATGAACGGACATTACACCACTCTGATGCAAACCGTTCTGACAAGAGACGTATCGGACTAGCTGTTCGTGTGATCGTACCAATTGTGAAAGTCTTAAAATGGGATTCACCCAAACACGAGCCAATAGTAATAAGTGGAGAAGATAAAGTACAATTCAATAAAAGGAGTGAAGATGAATAGACAAATAACATTAGCCGCACGTCCCGTTGGATATCCAAAAGAATCAGATTTTAAACTTGTTGAAACCCAATTCCAACCCCAGAAGATGGTTAAGTCTTGGTGAAAATCATTTACCTTTCAGTGGATCCGTATATGCGTGGACGAATGAATCAGGCGCGGTCTTATGCTGCCAACGTTGAATTCAATGAAGTGATGGTTGGTGGTGTGGTCGCTCAGGTAGTAGAATCAAAACACACAGATTGTCAAGCAGGTGATATTGTCAACGCACATATCGGTTGGCAAGAATACGGAACAATTCTATCATAATTAAAGGATGCCAATATGTCAAATAATAACTATAAATTGAGTTCAGAGGAAGCAGATCAGTTTCGGAATCAAGGGTATCTTGGTCCCTATACACTCTGCAGTCCGGAAGAAATGCGCAAACGACAACCAGAAATTGTAAAAATACTCGAAACAGATGCACCAGACCATAAGAATAGAGTCCATAACCGTCATCTTGATTATCCATTAATTCACGACCTTGCTACACATCCATCCATCGTTGACCGTATGGCTTCACTCTATGGTCCTGATCTCTTGCTTTGGCGAACTAATTTTTTCGTCAAAGAACCAGGGGCAAAAGAAATTCCGTGGCATCAGGATTTCAACTATTGGCCCCTTGAACCCCCAATCATCATTTCCGCATGGATAGCGATTGATTCAGCCACATTAGAGAACAGTTGTCTACAGATTGTGCCGGGATCACATCGTAAAGTAATTCCACATGTAAAAGCAACATCAGATATGGCATTCGGACAGATGGGAGATCTTGACTATGTTGACGCAAGCAATCATGTCAATCTTGAAATGCAACCGGGTGAATTTGTTCTCTTTAACGAACGGACACTTCACCACTCTGAAGCAAACCGTTCTGATAAGAGACGTATCGGACTGGCTGTTCGTGTGATCGTACCAATTGTAAAGGTATTTAATTGGGATTCACCCAATCATGAGTTGATAGAAATTAGTGGAACAGATAGAGTACAATTCAATAAAAGGAGTCAAAATGAATAAACAAATAACATTAGCCGCACGTCCCGTTGGATATCCAAAAGAATCAGATTTTAAACTTGTTGAAACCTCAATTCCAACACCAGAAGATGGTCAAGTCTTGGTGAAAACCATTTACCTTTCAGTGGATCCATATATGCGTGGACGAATGAATCAGGCGCGGTCTTATGCTGCCAACGTTGAATTCAATGAAGTCATGGTTGGTGGTGTGGTCGCGCAGGTAGTGGAATCAAAACATACAGATTTTCAAGTAGGTGATATTGTTAACGCACATATCGGTTGGCAAGAATACGGCATTTCTGGTGGAGATGGTTTGCGAAAGATTGATCCTTCAATCGCACCGATCTCAACGGGAATTGGCATTCTCGGTATGCCAGGGTTGACAGCATATTTTGGGTTACTTGAAGTAGGTCAACTTCAAGATGGAGAAACTGTATTCGTCTCAGGTGCAGCGGGTGCTGTAGGTTCTGTCGTCGGACAGATTGCTAAAATAAAAGGGTGTCGTGTGATCGGGGCAGCAGGTTCAGACGAAAAGATTGCTTATATCACAAACGAACTCGGTTTTGATGAAGCCTTCAACTATAAGAATGTCAATGATTATCCTGCAAAGTTAGCGGAACTATGTCCTGATGGAATAGATGTGTATTTTGATAATGTCGGTGGTAAAATTACAGACGCTGTTTTTCCAAACTTAAGGTTAAAAGGACGTGTTATTATCTGTGGACAGATTTCACAATACAACTTAGAAAGTCCGGAAACAGGTCCGCGTTTTCTATGGTATATGATTACAAAACGAGCGCGTATTGAAGGTTTCCTTGTCTCCGATTTTTTTGACAAACAAACTGAGGCACTTGCTCAAATGGCTGAATGGCTGCAGCAAGGTAAATTAAAATATCGTGAAACAATTGCTGAAGGCGGCATAGAAAATGCTCCAGCTGCGTTTATCAGCATGCTCAAAGGTGGTAATATCGGAAAACAGCTGGTAAAGATTTCAGATCCAAGTTAAACCACTATAAAACCTAATATCCCTTCCGCTTGTCTATCACACTAAGCAGCGGTTTGCCAACAAGAAATCGTTCTAAGTTATCACAAAACAGTGATACAGTCCGATCCATCCGAATCGGTGAACCGCCCGCGACGTGGGGTGTAATAATTACATTGGGCATATCCCACAAAGGATTATCATCAGGAAGTGGTTCAACAGGTGTAACATCCAAACCGGCACCACCTATTTGTCCTTCATGCAATGCGCGAATAAGGGCTGGACCATCTACAATCTTACCACGAGTAACGTTAATCAGTAATGCGTGTGATTGCATTTTACCAAATGCATCATCGTTAAACATACATTCTGTTACAGGTGTCAATGGTGCACAGATACAGACAATATCGGATTGTGATAACAAATCATCTAATCTATCCATTTTCCATACTTCATGAACAAATGTTGGTGCATCTACGGATTCTGGGTCAACAGCAATAACACGCATTTCAAAACCTTGTGCCCGGCGTGCAACTTCTATTCCCGTACCACCCAGACCAACAATACCCAGTGTCCGTTCTCCAAGTTCCCATGCAGCTAAACGGATTGACATCTTATTATCCCACGTCCGTTCACGTACTGATCGACCAATACCACGAAGTAGACCCAAAATCAATGCCCACGCCTGATCGGCAAGATGTGTCCCAACATATCCCTTTGCACTTGTCAGAACGACATCGCTCTCAACGAATTCTGGAAACAGGATTCCGTCTACGCCAGCTGCCCACACTTGCACCCACTTCAATTGCTTAGCTTTTTCAAAAAGTGTTCGATTGAATCCACCGAATACAATGTCAGTGTCAACGATTTCTTCTAACGCTTCAGTGGAATTCTTAGGGGTTACTATATTCAATGTATCAGAAATTGATTCTATCTGTTGTTTCTGTTCAGATGTGATCTCAGAGTTTATCATTATTTTCATCTTGAAATCTTCTCCGATTCTTGTTATTCTAATTATATTACTATGACAACCGTTTTTCTAAGGAGGAAATAGTTTGGAAAATATAAAATTAATTCATGTTCGTACAATGTTATTTGTGATATTTGCAATCAGTCTCTTAGTTTCTGCCGGATTAATTTCCGGTTGTGGTGACGAAGGTGATTCTCCTACTGAGATGGTCACCGGAGAAGGTGATGAAGTCACAGAAACTGAGCCTGTAGATCCTGTTGTTGATCCTGAACCCGTTGATCCACCTCCAGCACCTGGCGTTTCCTATAATGATGATATTAATCCAATCCTTGCTGAGAGTTGTGCAGTTGCTAATTGCCACGACAATGTTGCTTCTGGTGGTCTGGACCTTACTTCTTATGACAACTTCAAGAAAGGTGGAAACAACGGACTTGCCTTTGTTGCAGGAGATGGTGAAGACAGTCTCGTTGTAAAACGTATTGATGGTGGAGGTATGCCTCCCCTTGGTCCACCACTAAATGCAGACCAAATCCAGCTCTTTGTAGATTGGATCAACGAAGGTGCAGAAAACAACTAAATTCTTTAGTTTGAAATTCAATCTTGGGGCGAGTTTTATATCTTGCCCTATTTTTGTTACCCCCTCAATTAACAATACTACATTTTCTCAATCTAATGCATTATCATAACAACATTAGACATATAAGTCAATATTCCAGAGTCCCGTATAGTTCATATTCTTGACACTTTTATGAAATATTGATACATTTATATTACGTTTTAAATTCAATCTTTCAATCCAATCTACTACTGTCATAGGAGTACCCCATGAAAGTAACAGATATTGACCGCATCCTGGTTGATGTTCCATTCACACCGCGCCAACAAGAAATAACTACTACCAGTGTCTCAACAGTTTACAATTGGTCTCTCCTTGAATTGTGTAAAGTTACTACAGATACGGGACACATTGGGTGGGGTGAAACCGTTATCCACTACACATATAGCCGCGTAAGTGATGGCAGTGTGGCACGTGTGCTCGGACAAAATCCAGCAGAATATATGAACGATGACTCTCTCGGTGCTGGACTACAAATTGCACTCTTTGATGTCGTCGGTAAAATCTTAGAAGTTCCTGTCCATAAACTCCTTGGCACAAAATGTCGTGCCGAAGTACCAATCTCTTGGTGGAGCATTGACTCATCACCAGAAAAGTGGGCAGCAGAGGCAGCAGATTCTGTCGCAAAAGGTTACACCAGTTTCAAGAATAAACCGCGTCCATGGTGGGATATTATTCAGCAGGTTGAGGCAGTCGCAGAAGTTGTGCCAAACGACTACAATTTGGATCTTGATCCAAATGCCTGCTTACGTGATGCAGAGACAGCAATTCCTTTGTTACAGAAACTCGCAGCACATCCAAATGTTGCAATTTTCGAATCACCCATTCCACAGAATGATGTTGAAGGGAACAAACAGATACGACAAGAAGTTGATTGTCCAATTGCGATGCATTTTGGGTCTCCACCTTATACCACATGCATTAAGGAAGAGGTCTGCGATGGATTTGTGATCGGTGGTGGTAAATCCCGGACGATGTATGACGGATATCTGAGTGCAGCTGCGGATATGCCTTTCTGGCTCCAAATTGTTGGCAATGGATTGACAACGACTTGGGCAGCACATCTCGGTTGTGTCCTAACACATGCTACATGGCCAGCTATCACATGTCTAAATCTTTACAGTGATCATCTGATTACAGAACCCATAGAAGTATCAGAAGGATGTCATACTGTACCTGATACGCCAGGATTAGGTGTTGTCGTGGACGAAGCAGCAATTGAAAAATACCGCGTCTCTGATGAAGATTTAGATGATGATGGATATACCATTCACCCACATCCTCGGATTATAAAAACCGCCGTCTATCCTGACGGAAATTGCATCCACATGGTTGGTGACGGTTTGAGTTATTTCAATGCGGGGAATGGTGATGCTTATGTTGAAGGAGCAAAACTTGAACTGACCTTTGACGATGGCACAAAGGAGTGGTCAGATCTATATGAGAAAGCATTAGAGAAACCTGTACATGCCCAATGGTAGGTTGAGAAAATTGTATGTGAATTAGATAAGTTGGATTGATGTCCCATACACAACAGCGTGTTCTTACTTGGCGCGCAGTCCTCATTTTCGTTGTTATTGCTCCAGTCAACTGCTATTTCCTTATCCAAATGGAATTGGTGCGATATACCTTTCCTACTTGGGTAGTTCCTTTTTCAAATGTCATCTTTGTTCTGATTGCAATTCTAATATTCAATCAATTGGTTCGTATCCTGAAAATCAATTATGCACTTGAACAAGGTGAACTATTATTTCTTTATGTATCACTGAGTTTTGCAACAACGCTTGCAGGATGTGATATACTACAGGCTGTCCTCTCTGTGCTTGGACACGGTTTCTGGTTTGCTTCAGAAGAAAATGAATGGCAAACACTTTTCTGGCATCATATACCTCAATGGCTAACAGTCTCAGATAAAAAAGCATTACAAGGGTATTATCAAGGAGATTCTTCACTTTATATTTCTCATCATTTACGTGTGTGGTTACCAGTCGTTGGGGCATGGCTATTGCTATTTACAGTGATAGCCTTTATTTATCTCTGCTTGAACACAATCTTACGGCAGCAATGGACACAACGCGAGCGATTGACTTTTCCTGTGATCCAACTTCCACTTGCTTTAGCAGATCCGACTTCTGCTTTCTTTCGGAACAAACGGATGTGGATAGGATTCTCAATCGCTGCAGGAATCAGCCTATTCAACGGGTTGAGCCATCTATATCCTGTAATTCCACATATACCAGTAACAAGACGTTTTTTCCGATTCAGCGAACCACCCTTAAGCCTATACGGAACGATCATCACAGCCTTCTATCCATTTGCAATCGGTATTATGTTCCTCATGCCTTTGGATGTCCTGTTCTCCACAACCTTTTTCTATTTTATCTATCGAAATGAAGTTGCATTGGCTGATGCAGTGGGATGGAAAAGCATTCCGCGCTTCCCGTATCTCAACGAACAAACTATTGGTGCATTTATCGGTTTATGCTTTTTCTTCTGGTGGACAGGCAAAAGACATTTCAAGGCAGTGATACATAACGCACTCAGATTTGGACGAGATCCACCCGGTCAATCGTCTGATCAACCCATGCCATATCGAGTAGCAGTTTGGGGATTTGTTGGAGGAATTCTGCTATTCGCTTTCTTACTATACAAAGCTGGCATGGCAGTATGGTTGGCTATTGCTTTCGCAGTGCTTTTTCTCATCACACCATTGGTAACAACGCGCATCCGTGCAGAATCTGGTATCTTTGTCCACGCCTATCACTGGCAAGCTCCACGATACATACTAAACACATTTATCGGTACACACCGTCTCGGTGCAAAGAACTTAACAGCAATGTCGGTCTGCTTTTTCAACCGTGATTACCGTCCACAGATGATGCCACATCAACTTGAAGCGTTTAAAATAGCTGAGGTAGCACACATTAACCCACGAAGAATGTTGTATACCATTCTAATAGCAACTGTTGTCGGTGGTCTTGTTGCATTTTGGGTGCAACTACATCTATACTATCAATTCGGTGCTGATTCTGGATATTACGGTCCGTGGGCACTCGGATATGGTCGGCAATACTTCAGCAGACTTACGAATTGGATAACATATCCACTTGACACAGATTGGATTGGCGTAATCTTCATCGGGATTGGGTTTTCTGTCATGATGGTATTGACCTACCTACGTGTCAAATTTTTTTGGTTACCATTACACCCCCTCGGCTATGTAATGGCAAGTAACCAAGAGATGTCTGACCTATGGATCCCGTTAGTTATAGCGTTGACTCTCAAATGGTTGATCTTGCGACATGGAGGCATAAGGAGTTATAGAAGAGTCGTTCCATTCTTTCTTGGATTAGTTCTCGGTGATTTTCTTATGGGCACTACCTGGAGCATTTTGAACGTTATACTAAACACAACGATGTATCAGTTTTATCCGTAATGCATACTTAACAATTACCCTTAATCTCTAAATACAATGAAAACTTAGTTCATCTTTTACTGCGCATCAACAAATTTTATAGTCGTGAGTTTTCCTTGATGAATTGTAAAGTCTTGTTCTATCCTCTTATCAGGCTTTTCACTCATACTTGTTCCAGATTCTCTTACCATGTAGCTAATAGAAATGATATCAGATGTTACAGGTAGTTTGTACGAAGCTACATTGTTTATCACTACTCTATCTCCAAGTAGAAATTGCTTTTCTCCTCTAAGAGTTGTTTTATCAAATGCGGTTAGATAATAAAAAGTTCCAGATCCACCCCAATTATAAGAAACCACAGCAAATATATACCTATTGCCTTCAACTACATGCTGTTTGAAGAAATTATACTGAAACTCATGTAACTCACCATTACCTATTGAGAACTCTCTTGTTCCACTATAGTCATCACCAACCGTAAATTCTATCGGTTTTCCGTTTTCATCATTTTCACCAGGAGCAACCAAAGTCAGTTTTGGTAATACCTCCTCAAGTGGCGCATCCAATTTAATAAAATCTCCGCTTTGGGTTGGATTACACCCATAAATCACTATCAATGAAAGTAAAATTATTACAGGAATACTTATTTTTTTTACTGACTGATGATGGTTATTGTTAACTTTAAATAACATTGATTTTTCCTCCGTTATATTGTATGTATCTATATCTATTTTGATATTTTAACCTAAGTTGCTACCTATAAATTGATTTTATATTCATAGGATTTTCTCTATGATGTTTGACATTATTTTTACAATGAGAAACCCATGGAATTAACTATTGTAGCAGTATATACGATTTGTGAGGATCTTTTAATCTCACGCAGACATCATTTTAAGAAAAACGCGCTTGTAGCACAAATCATTACGCCTCGGGCATTCTTTACTTAAGTCTAAATTCACAGTCTCATAATGAGATATTCTCTGTTAGAAATGGTATTATTTAACACCTATTGAATTTGAATAGGAACTTGTCTTAACTTTATGAAATTATGGTCTAAAAGATCGATGACACTTCAGTTTGTAACCCTGATTTATAAGAAGTGATACCAAACTAAGCAGAAATCCTTTGTTCCTCCGTTTGATAAAGTAATTTGATGGTTAATATTCAGTAAGTAGCAACTTGGTCTTTTAGTAATATACATATTAAGACATCTTATTATGTAAAAATAAATATGATTGTCAAATATGGCTTAATATGTTATAATAATATGAAATTTAATCAATAACGTGACTATAAAAAAGAAAGAAAATAAAAAAATACTACATATTTGCTCAAATACACTTACTATTTATAGGAGATATCTCATGTTAATCAAAAACTATCTGGCTCACGAAAAGATGCAGCGACCCCTCAGAATCGCGCTAATTTCGTTTATCCTTTTTTGTGGTTCGGTTTCTCAAGGTATCACTTTTGATTTCAATTGGGAAATAAACGAGACACCTGAAGGCAGTGAAAGTGCAACTATCATTGAACCTGTCCAAGTAGTAATGTTAGATGAAGTCATACAAGTTCCATCACACAGCGCGTCTTTACGGTTGATGCAGAAGTATTCTGTATATCTTGGTTCTGAATGGGATGCTGGACATGCATACAGATTGCTAAAGACGTTTGAAACAATACCGCAGGATGTCAACTACTCTTACGATGGGAACCACGAAGTGCCTACTTCTTTGTGGCGGTTGACAGATACTCATGTTCAAGATGACATCAAGGTTGAATTAATAAATAGACAAACAATTGTAACGATAGCAGCGGAAACGTTTACGTATGCAGATCCGCTTTTAGCAGAAATTGATGGTGTGCGTGGCAGGTATTTCTCCAAACGGCTGCATCAGGCTGTCGTTCGGTTTGTAACCGATAACGGTGCTGATAAAGAGGCACTTGAACGGATATTACAGGAACGCTACGCTGTCAGCTTAAACGTACCGGACTATACCGAACTGACGAGTAACACAACAGGTGAAGATGCAGGAAGATTCACAACATTCAAAAACGAAGAACTTATCGCAATTGCAACGATGTTTGAAGAATATCCACAAGGCATGCATAAAATAGCAGGACTTAAATATCTGGTTAGACGGTTAGATGGCACACCGCACCCCCTTTATCCGAGTGCACCTGCAGTCGCTTGGACGACGAGCGGTTATATTGAATTCATGGAATCCGCTTTTCAGGCACAAGGCTCGGATTATATCAATCGGTTGATCCTTCACGAAAAAGCACATTTTTTGTGGGACCACCTTTTTGATGAGCAACTCAGACAGGATTGGATTGAACTCGGTGGTTGGTATGAAAATCCTGACAATGAAGATGGATGGTCAACGACTAAGCAAACTGAGTTTGTGTCCGCTTATGCACACGCTAAGAACCCCAACGAAGATATGGCGGAGTCCATTAGTTTTTACATCGTGAATCCGGACAAACTCCGCTCGCGGTCACCCGGAAAATATCAATTCATCCAAGACAGGATTATGCACGGTACCCGATACATCTCAAAAATACGTGAAGATTTAACGTTTGAGGTCTACAATCTGTATCCAGATGCTGTATATCCAGGACGGATTATCAGGGTGGATATACAGGTGATTGGTGAACCGATGGAGGATAAAACTATCATAGTAGAACTTGAACTTCATAAGACAGGTGAACATGACGATGCTCAAGCGTCTCAGCTCAGAATAATAAGTTCAACAGGCACCTTTTTTGATATCTGGCTTGATCCAATCGGCTCCGATGGTGTATCTCAGGTAGGTGCGTCTCATATTCTACGAGGTAAAAAGACGATCTCGCGCTTCGCAGCAGACGGTTATTGGGGACCGGACCAGATTACGCTCACAGATTCACAAGGCAATGAACGCCACCAATCACAAACTGATTTTGGATGGAAGCTCTTTGTTACCAATCCCTTGGCAGACGATGAACCGCCGATTTACGTCAAAAACTCAATGAAACTCTCTTTATCAGACGGTATGGAAGATGGGAGACGCTACCAAATTCTTACGGCTCGTTGGCAGATTCTAGAAGAAAATGAGGTGGCAGTAGTATATGCACATGCATACGATACAAACGATGAGACCTACTCTCGTAGGAATGAGAAACAGGGGACATATAATAAGGAAACCGGTGAAGCGACTGTTGATCTCATAATTCCTGATTACTATCAGACGGGGAACTATGTGCTTAATTATATTAGTATGATAGATATAGGTTTAAACGAGAGGGGAGTCTACTTCACGAGAGCAGAGGGTACTCTAAGAGAGGAACAGGAGGTAATGGATGAGAAACCTACCACCATTGAGATCCAATCAATAAACCCTGATAGCACACCGCCAGTGCTTGATTTGAACCGGATTACAGTGACTGCAGTACCGACAAATCCTGAACAACCAAATGGGGAAACACAAGTAGATATTACTTTTAGAGTCAAGGACAATATCAGTGGCTATTCATATTCAGGAATCTATTTGCGTGATCCGCACGGTGTGACGTACTCCTTTAGACATTATCATGATGATTTTGAGAAAATCTATTTTTCAGACAACCCGACTGTCTATTCTACATACCACAAGACGATTATCTTACCTGTTGGCAGTATCCCTGGGACTTGGGGAATTGCGGAAATGACTGTTACGGATAAGGCAAAAAATAAACTTCTCGCAGACTTTACTGAAATCGTCCGTTTTGAAGTTGATAGTGAACCTGAATATAGTCAGTACGATATCAACCAAGATGGGAGTGTTAACATTCTTGATCTGATACTGGTTGCAAAAGCATTCGTAGCGTATGACGAGAAAGCGGATGTTAACGCTGATGGTGTCGTGAATATTCTTGACTTGACACTTATTGCTTCTGCATTTGGCACTACTTCTAATGCTGCGCCAGCATTATGGACTCTGAATGCTGACAACATACCAACACGCGCCACAGTGGAAAAGTGGTTACAGGATGCACGGCAGGTTAACTTATCTGATCCGGCATTTCAACGCGGTATCTTTACACTGGAAAATCTGTTGAAGACGTTGACACCAAAGGAGACTGCACTCCTACCGAACTATCCGAACCCGTTCAATCCAGAGACGTGGATACCTTATCAGTTAGCTACTCCTGCTGATGTTAGCATTGCTATCTATACGTCAGATGGTAAACTAATTCGACAGTTGGATTTGGGGCATCAGCCTGTTGGAATCTATCGTCACCGTAGTCGCGCTGCATATTGGGATGGTAGAAATACGCTCGGTGAACCTGTGGCAAGTGATGTCTATTTCTACACACTCACCGCTGGCAAATACACCGCAACACGGAAGATGTTGATAAGGAAGTAAAATCTGGAACTTTCAAAATTGAGTAATGTAATACCATTTTAAATGACAGTCTAACATTACCAAAAAACATGTTTGTAGTCGCGCAATTTATTGCCCCTCTTACATTATACCAAATTAACCTGATTTGTAGCGCGAGGTCTCCGTGCCTCGCAATGCTGACTTTATCAAAAAAATAATAATCACGTCAATTTGGTATTAGACATCTTATGGTACATAACACAAGTGATAAACATCAAAGTACAAGTGAACAATGCAAACCACCAACGCTACTGGTGTTTGTTCAGTCACATAGATGCGGTTGGAAAACCGCATCTACCGAGAATGTGCACATATTTTTTGATTTCACTACAAAAGATCGTTGGCACTTCAGAGCGTAGAAGATTGATATAATTGCAAATTATAGCAAATGATACATCAAATCAAGAACCGAAGCATCTTTGAAAGCGACAACATCAACATTATACTCGGATTTGACAGCGAAACGATAAACCTCAACTTATACAAGGAGCATTATATTGAAATCAGTTAAATTCTATTTACAGAAACAGAGCCTTTTTAGAAAATGTGTAAACCATGGTGGCGGTTGTATGTCAGTAACAATACCAACGATATGCCCAGAATGTGGTGAAGATGTTTTGTTTAGAACATGTATGGACGGATCTAGAGTATTCTTAAATAAATCAAATAAGCAAGGCGTTGCACCAACAAAGCACTTGCCATACGGCACCTGCCCAAATGCGTAATTTTAACATATCGTATTCTATATAAAAGGTGAACAACATTCATGAACAATAAAACTAGACATAACAGAACAAATCAGAATGACGTAACCGTAAAGGTTGACAAAGGTGATGTCACGCAAAATGTGCCAAAGTTGTTGTCCATGTCGATCAGGAAAAAAAACAGATTCCAAAGGGAATGATTCTTATGGAACAGCCGCAGCCATCGGTTGTGGTATTGGTTGTTTTATACTTATATTCCTTATGTTATTCGAATCTATAGTAAACGCAACTGTTTGTTCTCTTTTAAATATATATATCAAATTAAAAATCGAACCATCTTTGACAGCTATAACTTCGCAATTCTATGGGCATAGTTCCAAATGCCTTGACCTTTTTATTGCAATAAGGAAATAAACAAATGATACTTGAAGCTCCTTGCTCCGCATTAAACTTTCATTCAAATGAAAAAGACTATCACAGCGTTGCCCGTGAAGTATTCCCAATTCTTATTCAACTTGCTACTGATAACACACGTCCGACTATTTCCTATGGACAACTTGCTGAAAAAGTTGGAGTTACACATATTCCTTCAAATAGAAGAGGACATTGGATGCGTTGGCCACTTGGATCTATATGGTGTACGCTTTTTGAATACCAACAGGAGTCAGATTTAGACATACCCTATTTAACAACTATTGTTGTCAACAAAAGTACTGGTATCCCCACCGTTTTCAAAGAAAGGTTGAATTGGTCAGAGGAAAAAATCAAATTGGAACAAGATGCTGTATACAAATTTGAACACTGGACCGATATCATGGAAGCAATCTGCCAAAAGTAGTCTCCCCACGATCTGACATCTATTGTTATGCCCTAACAAATCAAGAATCGCACCCTCTTCATATCAGACGATCTGTCATCAGAAGCTTGCTCGTTCCATTTCGTTTCACATGGCTATGATGAGACGTAACTACATTTCACTACGACAACGCCACAGGTACTTCACTACTGCTACGGTTGTATGCTGACGCACCGGCCTTGGCAGACGCATCATACACCCGCATTCACTCCACCATCCCCGTCTGTTGCATCTGTCCCGTTGCTTTATGAAACCCTTCATAAATACCCAATGACCACCCGTAAAACTGAAACGCAAAACCTGTCAAATCCGTAATCGTATGCAAAACCTTGACAAACGTGTTCAAATTACTTCCGTATCAACATCTTGCGCGTCGCAGTCCAATCACCCGCTTTGAATGTATAGAAATACACACCTGCCGCAACCTTTTCACCGATTGCGTTCCGACCATCCCAATGTGCAGCACGGCTACGACTTCTGTAGAAACCTGCCTTCTGATGTCCTAACACTAACCGCCGCACGACGACACCACGCATATTGTAGATTGTTATTGTGACATCCGATGCTTTGGACAATTGATACGGTAGCCATGTTTCAGGGTTGAACGGGTTGGGATAATTCAACAGTAAAGCAGTAGTGTTTGGTGTAGCATCTTTGTTAAGGGAAGGCGCGCCGGTATCAGCAGCGTAGATTTCTACCGGCAAGCCTGTGGAAGGTTTGACGAATCTGTAGCCGGTATGATAATAGGCGGGGATAACTACTATATGGAAAATATCTACAGTGACAGCTTCTGTTGTTCCGGGGGTACGCGTAACAGTAAAAGTACTACTTTCATTCATTCCTGTGGAAATTCGGAGGACTTTTGGATCAGGGTTTGTCCCATGCTCAAGCTTGATATATACAACAACGTCATACGGTGCACCTAATGGTATCACTGCCTTGACTTTCCCGTCTTCAACTTTCTCCAGCGATACAGTAAACAGCATCGGGTCTACGAGGTTACCTAATAACCAGAGTCCTAGCAGATCGAAGAGTCCGTTACAGGTGCCCGGTGGTAAAGAACTCAATCTGTTATGCTCCAGATAAAGTAATTGCAATTTAACAAGATTATTAAAGATGCCTGATGGCAAGGAACTCAAATCGTTATGATCCAGATCAAGGTATACCAATTTAGCAAGGTTATCAAAGATATCTGGTGGTAAGGAACTTAAATCGTTATTGCCTAGTCTAAGTTCTTCCAAATTTGTAAGGTTGTCAAAGAGACCCGGCGGTAAAGAACTCAAATCGTTATTGCCTAGTCTAAGTTCTTCCAAATTTGTAAGGTCGTCAAAGATATCTGATGGTAAGGAACTCAAATCGTTATTGCCTAGTCTAAGTTCTTCCAAATTTGTAAGGTTGTCAAAGATATCTGATGGCAAGGAACTCAAATCGTTATCGTACAGCAGAAGCTGTTTCAAATTTGTAAGGTTGTCAAAGAGACCTGGCGGCAAGGCACTTAAATCGTTATTGGCCAATATAAGCATTCTCAATTTGGTAAGGTTGTCAAAGAGACCCGGCGGTAAAGAACTCAAATCGTTATTGTCCAAAGAAAGTAGTTCCAATGCAGTAGTGTTATCAAAGAGACCCGGTGGCAAGGAACTCACGCTGCCGTATCTCATAAAAAGCGTTTCCAATGCAGGCAATTCATCAAAAATACCTTCGGGTAAAGAAGTAAAATCATTATAACCCAGATCAAGCTTTCTCAATCGGGTGAGTCCATTGAAATCGCCGGCACTCAACGATGTGATTGCGCGTCTGTCGCGTCTGTTTAGGTCCAAATCTCTGATTTTCGCCAGATCTTCTGGTGTTACATCATCATCAGTTGCTACGCCAGCTGCAGCAACGATAGCATCCCGAACTGCTGGTGTTCGACTGCTAATCGGCGGATCAATAATTTCGGGTACATCGGTAACATTTATCGTCACTGTGATGCTGTCAGTACCATTGTTCCCATCAGAGACAGAAATTATGAGCGCATACAAGGTTTTCGTTTCATAATCCAACGTTGAACTTGTTTTCAGTATACCGTCATCACGACCAATCTCAAACGCATTATGATCCGTGCTGTTATTACTACTGAGACTGTAGATTAAGGTGTCACTGGTATCCTGATCTGTCGCTGTGTAAGTGCCGATCTCTCTGCCAATTGCCACAGTCTCAGCAACATCTATGCTTGTCCTATACCCTGGTGTGAATACTGGAGGATCGTTGTCATTTGTAACGTTAATCGTGATACCAATAGTATCGCTTGCCTCCTCATCGGAGACAATCACTGTTATCAAATAACTGGCTTTGGTCTCATAATCAAGCACAATACCGGTTCTGAGTTGTCCTGTGTTTGGAACAATAGTGAACGCGGCAGCATCACTATTGATACCGATCCGATAGGTTAAGGTATCACCAGTATCCTGATCTGTTGCAGAAACAGGCGTGCCGACATTCGTTCTCACCTGTGTATTCTCAGCAACGTAACGCACTGCGGTAGTGCCTTCTGTGAACACGGGTGCATTATTCGGTGTTTGCGTACCCTGATCCGTTTCACCGGCGCGTTGAGGTGTTCCATCGTCATTCTGACCCGTTTCACCGCTGCCTTGATTCGTAGGTTTATCATCGTCTTTATTTACGACGGTCTCATCTTTATCAGATATATTGACGATGACATCAATGCTGGTGATGTGTGTGCCATCAGAGACAGTTACTCTTACCTTATAAGTCTTATCTGGGTCTAAAGTGACACCTTCTTTAACTCCCAATTCTCCTGTTTCGGGATCAATATCAAACAATTCAGCATCGTCACCGCTGAGCGAATAAGTCAACGTATCGCCATCCGGGTCTGTGGCAGTGATGGTTCCCTCTGTTGTTTCTGTTTCCGCTTCTGTTGTGATGGTGATAGTCGTGGTTGTGCCTTGGGTGAACACAGGTGGGTTTTCCTCAACATCAATAATATTAATGACAACATCAATACTTGCGGTGCGTTCTCCATCAGAGGCAGTGATGATGACTGCGTAAGAGTTGTTTGTTTCATAATCCAGTGGTGCTTCTGTTTTCAATTGTCCAGTCGTGCTATCAATACTAAACAATGCATCGTCAGTGCCAGCAAGGCTATAGGTAAGGGTGTCGTCATCAGGATCCGTGGCAACAACGGCATCCCCGATGTTAGTCCCTGCCGTTGTATTTTCTGTCACAGAACGTCTGGTGTTTGTGCCTTCTGAGAACACGGGTGTGCGATTTGACTGGGGTGGTGGTTGTGTTTGTGCTGTTTCGTCAATATCCGTGACGTTTATCGTAACGTCAATCCTATCTGTGACCTTCCCATCTGTCACGGTAATCGTCACCGAATAGATTGATTGTGTTTCGTAATCCAAAGCAATGCTGGTTTGCAGCTGCCCTGTGTTATTGTCAACACTGAAAGAACCAGCATCTGTACCACCAAGTGTATAAATCAACGTGTCATTGTCGGCATCTGTTGCTGTAACGGCATCCCCGATGTTTTCACCTATTTCAGTATTCTCTTCGACAGATCGGGTGGTGGTGCTGCCCTCTGTGAACACGGGTGCATTATTCGGTGTTTGCGTACCCTGATCCGTTTCACCGGCGCGTTGAGGTGTTCCATCGTCATTCTGACCCGTTTCACCGCTGCCTTGATTCGTAGGTTTATCATCGTCTTTATTTACGACGGTCTCATCTTTATCGGAGATGTTGATGTTGACATCAATGATGGTGTTGTGTGTGCCATCAGAAACAGTTACCGTTACCATATAAGTCTCACCTAGTTCTAAAGTTACACCTTCCTTGACTTTCAATTCCCCGGTGTTGGGATCAATATCAAACAGTTCCGCATCGTCGCCACTGATCGAATAAGTCAATGTGTCGCCATCCGCGTCTGTGGCAGCGATAGCCGCTTCTGTTTCCAATTTCGTTGTGATGG
Organism: Candidatus Poribacteria bacterium; assembly: GCA_965214095.1. Classification (GTDB taxonomy): domain Bacteria; phylum Poribacteria; class WGA-4E; order WGA-4E; family WGA-3G; genus MSPOR6. The sequence goes on from OZ243938.1 coordinate 132,357, forward strand.
TAATAGTTGTGGTTGTGCCTTGGGCGAATACAGGTGGGTTCTCCTCAACATCAATAACGTTGATGATAACATCAATATTTGCTGTGAGTTCTCCATCAAAAGCAGTTACCTTCACTGAATAGGATGATTTTGTTTCATAATCCAATGGAGATCCTGTTCTCAATTGTCCAGTCGTGTTATCAATACTAAACAATGCAGCATCAGTGCCTTCAAGGCTATAAGTGAGAGTGTCGTCATCAGGGTCCGTGGCAACAACGGGATCCCCGATATTTTCACCTATTTCAGTATTTTCCTCCACATTCCGAGTCGTGCTGCTACCCTCAGTAAACATCGATGCGCGATTTTCATTTACATCAGTTATTATGATCGTCACCGAAATGCTTGCAATAGTATCACCATCGGTAGCGGACACGATAACGGTATAGGTAGACTTTGTTTCAAAATCAAGGTCTTCCTTCGTTGTCAATTGCCCCGTTTCAGGATCAACCTCAAACGCATCAGCATCTTCTCCGCCCAGGGTATAGGTAAGCCTATCGTTATTCGCATCAAGTGCTGTGAATGCTGTGCCGATGTTTATGCCTTCTTCTGTGTTTTCTGGAACAGAGTATGTGGTTGGCGTGGTTTGTGTGAATATAGGTGCTACATTGATTAGGGGAAAGATTTCAAGCGGCAAGGCATCTGATTTGACTAACTCGTAGCCTGCATGTAGTGATGGTATGTGTGGGAGTTCACTAATATCTACGGTAACAGCATCAATCGTGTCTGGCGTTCGGGTGACAGTGTAAGTGTCGCTTTCCACACTACCTTGTGGGATTGTGATGGTGTCTATACTATCAGATATAGTTCCATTTGTGGTGGTCAGTGTGAGCGATATATCAAACGGCGCACCTGTGGGAATAACCGCTTTGAAACCGTCTTCATCAACCTTTTCTAACGATAAAGTCAGTGTTAAAGGATCAACGGCGTTTCCACTGAGATCCAATGATTCCAATGACACAAACCCTTCAAAAATACCATCCGGCAGATATGTCAGTTTGTTACCCCGCAGACTCACTGTTTTCAGTGATAATAGACCATCAAATATGTCTTCTGGTAGATGTGCTAATTCGTTATTGTTGAGATAGAGTGTTGTCAGTGCCAGCATACCAGAGAAGTCATGTGTCCTGAGTGATTTGATCCGCATATCAACTAAATTGAGGTTTGTGATAACAGCAAGATCAACATCTGCCACGTTCTGACAATGCATCAATAGTGGATACATCGCTTCAATCGCCGTTACCACTTCGGGTGTGCGATTACACGCAGTTGATCTGGCAAGAACATAGCCGTAATGATTTAGCGGAATATCGGCTAACTTCCCTATATCCATAATCGGTGTTTCCCCTGTGGGTACAATCGTAAAAGTTTCACTCTTCAGTGTGCCTTTCTGCACAGTAACCGTTGTTGTATCTCCGCTGATATTGCCATCGGTAACGATAATCGGTACAACAATATCAAAAGGTGCACCTGTCGGCACAATCACTTGAAATTGGTTTGTGTCAACCTGTTGTATTGAAACAAAAATCGGCATCGGATTAAGCAGATTATTGCCTAATCGCAGTGTTGTAAGTGCTGTCAAACCTTCAAATATACCAGCAGTCAGACCTGTTAGTTTGTTACCGTGAAGGTTGATATCGGAGAGATTAGGCATACCAGAAAAATCACCAGTCTTCAGTCTTGTGATACCGGTATCGCGAAGATTGAGTGCTGAAATTGCCGCGATCTGTGCATCGGTTATCTCGTCTATAGCAGGTGTCTCTATGAGATTGTTAGCGACTACGACGTTTTCCACTATTGCATCGCGCACTTGTGGTGTCCGTTCGCTAAGAGGTAGTGATACAGAGACAAATTCTGTGTCCGCCAAGTCTATCAGACGGATAATGACAGTTATCGTGTCGGTGAGTTGTCCATCTGATGCAGTGACACTTACAAGATACAACGGCTTCCTTTCAAAATCCAAAGCTGTCTTCGTTTTGAGTTGTCCAGTTTCGGTATCAATATCAAATGCATCTGCATCAATACCACCAAGTGAGTATGTGAGGGTGTCGTCTGGTGTGTCGGGAGCATTGTCCATATCTGCTACTGTATCTATAGCCGTGATAGGTGTGCCAATGTTTTCACCTGCTGCCGTATTCTCTGTTACTGTGCGGACAGTGATAACACCATCAGTGAAAGTCGGGGCGAAGTTGTCTAACACATCAATGACATTGATGGTAACTGTGATAGTATCTGTGAGCAGTCCATCGGAAGCGGTGAGCGTGACTGAATAGAAGAACTTTGTTTCGTAGTCTAATGCTGTTTTTGTTTTAAGTTGTCCAGTTTCAGGGTCAATATCAAACGCCTCTGCGTCAATACCTCCAAGTGTATATGTAAGGGTGTCGTTTGCGTCCATATCTGTTGCAGTAATGGGATTACCGATGTTTGTGTCTGATGCCGTATTCTCATCAACAGAAACCGTGATACTTGCACCATCCGCAACACAGGTGGGACATTGCCAATAATAGCAACAATCGGAAGTGTCTCAGATTTGGATAACACATAACCGTAGTGGTTGCGCGGTAGGTTCGGTAGATTTCCGATGTCCGCAGTGGCATCCAATCTTGAATCGGGTGGACGATTGACTGTGATACTCTCGCTAACCATACTCCCTATAGGTATGGTAACCGTCGTGACATTATCCATAAGTATACCGTTGGAAACGCTAATCGGCAGGACAATATCAAATGGAGCACCTTCCAGGACAACAGCCCTAAACTTCCCTTCTGCGACCTTCTCCAATCCGATAGTAAGTGGCAGCGGATCAACCGTATTGCCACCTAATCGTAGCGATGTCAAGGCATCCAGTCCTTCAAAAATACCAACCGGCAGACGTCTGAGTTCGTTGGCATATAGGTTCAGATTTGTCAACCCTGTCAAGCCTGAGAAATCACCAGTTTGCAGTTCAGAAATAGCTGCATTTCTCAGATTGAGCTCAGTTATTGCAGCCAGATGTGCTTCGGTCAATTGGTCGGCAGTATTGACACCCGCAGCAGATGTGATAGCATCCCGCACCTGTGCTGTGCGTTCACTTGCAGGGACGACTTCGGCTGAAATACCAAAATTCATACCAATAGGAAAAATAACCAATAAAACGGTCATAACACAATTTTGATTCAAAAGTTGCGTAATCACAAGTAACTCCACTTTCATTACCAGGACCGGTAGGTTCGGTTTCCTAACCGAACCATGGGCGTCAATTTAGTGTAAATTAGGCGTTTTCCCCAGGACGGTAGGTTCGGTTTCCTAACCGAACCGGATCCTACGCGAGAACCTCTATGAAGGTATTTGGCACAAAGCCGGTTCGGTTTCCTAACCGAACCTACCGGCCCTTGGAAGGACACTAAATTGACCACCCATGATGCGATTTCCAAACTGCACTATTTACTCAGCCCTGAAAAAACTCCTTACTTTCGTATCAACATCTTCCGCGTAGTCGTGAAATCTCCTGCCTTGAATGTGACAAAATAGACTCCTGCAGCTACCTTCTCACCAATACTATTTCTACCATCCCAATAAGCAGCACGGTTCCGATTCATGTAGAAACCTGCTTTTTGATGTCCCAATACTAACTTACGTACAACAACCCCACGCATATTGTAGATCGTCAATGTAACATCCGATGCTTTCGCTAACTGATACGGTATCCACGTTTCAGGATTGAACGGGTTGGGGAAATTGGACAAGAGAACAGTCTTGTCGGGTGGCTGGATGTTGCTGGGTGCAGGAGGAATAGCATCAATCACCGTCAACGGCAAATCATCGGATTTTGTATAATTGCAGCCAGAAAAGCCGGAGAGCGTTGGTAATGTACTAATATCTACCGTAACAGCCTCGGTTGTACCTGCAGTGCGTGTAACGGTGAACTCATCACTTTCCACTTCACCTGCTTCCATGACAATACTTGTGACATCACCTGAGATACTTCCATTCGTAACAGCAACGACTGTAGTTGCTTCCTTGGGTGCTCCTGCGGGTATTTTTACCTTGAACTTTCCATTTGCTGTCTTTATGAGCGTTACGGGGATAGGGACATTGATATACGTCCCAAAACTAACATTGTTGTGACTCAGACCAAGATAGCTCAGGTTGGAGAGAACTGTAAAGAACCCATCCGGTAACCTAAGAATATTGTTATTGAAAAGTTCGAGTCTCCTTAGAGCGGTAAGTGGTTTAAAAGCATCAAGATTTATATTTGCATTAAAACTATTTCCACTGAGATTAAGACTCTGAAGTTTGGTATTATATTTGAAAATATCAGAATGGAAATTGAGTAAGTTGCTCTCACCTAATTTAAGGTCAGTCAAATTAACGAGATCATCAAAAATACCTACCGGTAAATTAGTACTATAGAATGAGAACTCTAAATGAACCAAATTTACAAGGTCATTAAAATCACCACTGTTTGGATTCCCCACGCCATGGGCAATGTATGTCAATCTCCTAATAAATGAGAGATGATGATTTAGCAGGTCATCTCGCCTAAGATTCGGAAATCTATCCTTAAGAGCCCACATAATAGAACCATGAAGAGTAGCACCATCATCACTACCAAATATGATTCTTTGTGTGCGTTCACTAAGAGGAGGGTCAGGTGGGGTTTCATCTATGTCGTTGACCTCAATTGTGACAGCAAGCGTTGCACTATCATTACTTGAACCACTATCATCCGTCACCTTGACGGTTATGGAATATGAAGATTGTTCTTCGTAATCCAGTACAACAGCTATTTTGAGCTGCCCGGTTTCACTGTTAATACTAAACGAATCCGCATCCGTCCCCTCCAGACTATAGGTCAACGTGTCCTCGTCTGCATCCGTTGCTGTAAAACGACTACCAAGGTTGGCATTTATCCTGTTTTTTTCATCAACACTCAAGGTTGTACTGACACCGTCATTGAACACAGGCGGATTATTCGTACCAGGTATAATATTTATGTTTGGACCTTTTATGAGACTATATCCGTAATGACCTGAGGGCAGGCTTGGTAGGCTGTCAATAGATGCATTGACTCTACTTGTAGAGCCAGAGTTCCGTGTGGCCGTAAGTGTTTCACTATCTGTGCTACCTCGTGAAATGGAAACACTTGTTACACTGCTATTAATAGTAGCGTTTGAGACACTTACAGGTACTTCTATTTCAAAAGGTGCCCCAACAGCTACCACGACTTTGAACTCACCGTCTTGGACTTTCACCGCAGTTATATCAAGTGGCAGTGGATCAACGCTGTTGTTTCTTAGGTCAACTCTGTCAAGACTCGAAAGGTTGAGAAATAACCCGTCCGGTATAGAACTGAAACTGTTGTTTGATAGGTTAATTTCATCAAGTGAAGTGAGTGTATTAAAAATACCATTAGGTAGACTGCTCAAATTGTTCTCGCTGAGATCAATTGACTTGAGCGAAGTGTTGTTATCAAAAATCCCCGCGGGGACACTAGTTAAGTTATTCTCATCGGCTCTAAATGAAGTTATTGACGTAAGTTCATTGAAAAGACCAGAAGGAAACGTTGTCAAGCTGTTATTTTCGAATGAAATTGCTGTTACACCGGTAAGATCATCAAAATCTCCAGTTTGAAGACTCGAAATATTCTTTTGTTTGAAATCGAGTGTGCCAGTAATAGCTGCCAGGTCGTCTGCTGCTATATATGCTGGATCGCTTATACCTGTTACCGAGATGAGTTTATCGCGTACTTGTTGTGTGCGTTGATTGACAGGTGTGGATGTCTCCGTAGCGTCAAGGATATTGATGGTTACATCAATAGTATCACTGTTATCGCTATGACTGCTGTCATCAGTTACCTTGACGGTGACGGAATATGAAGATTCATCTTCAAAATCTAATTCTGCACTGGTTTTGAGCTGCCCGTTTGTGGTGTCAATGCTAAAGGATGCGGCATCTGTGCCTTCCAGGCTATATGTGAGTATATCAAGATCATCTGCATCTGTTGCGGTTAATGGAGCACCGATATTTGTACCGGGAGCTGTTATCTCCCTCACTGAAAGGGTGATACTGCTACCATCGTTAAATACTGGGGCATTATATTCAGTCCTAATTAAATTTATATTTGGACCTTTCCTCAGCCTATAACCATAATGGTTCCAGGGGAGAGAAGAAAACGATCCCAAACTTACAGTGACATTCCCAGTTGTACCTTCGTCGCGTGTGACAGTAAATGTCTCGCTATCTGTACTGCCCTGTGAAATGGTTGCACTTGTGGCACCACCAGTGATGGAACCATTGGTGACACTCAGTGCCACTGTGATGTCAGTCGGTGCACCGGTAACTGCGACGACTTTGAACTGATCCACTGCAATTATTTCAAAAGTTATTTCCAGTGGCATCGGATCAACGGGGTTGCCATCCATATCAAGTTTGTTGAGACTGGTAAGACCGACAAATACTTTGTCTGGTATAGACTCGAATTTGTTACCATCTAAATACAGTGTTTCCAGTGAAGTTAGGTTCTCAAAAATATTTTCAGGTAATGAGGTTATTTTGTTGAGACCTAAGTCAAGTGTTACCAGTGAAGTTAGGTTATCAAAAATACCAGCGGGTAATGTTCCTATATTGTTTAGTTTTAACTCAAGTTTTGTGAGGGATGTGAGACTGGCAAAGACCCCTGCATCATAACTCTTGATATTCATATTATCCATATCAAGTTCTTTGAGTGATGTAAGATCATCAAAAATACCAGAAGGTAATGTTCCTATATTGTTGTTAGCCAAGTAAAGCTTTGTCAAACTGGTAAGTCCATCAAAATCTCCAGATTTTAGTGAACTTATGTCCTCACTATAGAGATTTAGCGTACCTGTTATTCCTGCAAGGTCGTCTGCTGTTATATTCGCTACATTTCTTTTACCAACAAGATCAGCAATTGCATCTCGTACCTTTCTTGTACGTTGTCTGACAGGTGTGAAACCTTCGTCTACATCGGTAATATTGATGGTGACATCGATTGTGGCACTTGCATTACTCAGACCACTATCATCGGTAACTTTGACAGTAACTGAATAGGAATCCTTGGTTTCAAAATTCAATGAAGCACTGGTTTTCAACTGTCCGCTTGTGCTAACAATACTAAATGATGATGCATCTGTGCCTTCCAAGCTATATGTCAAGGTGTCATCTGTATCAACATCTGAAGCGGAAACAGGATTGCCAATATTGGTGTTGGTAGGCGTGTTTTCAGCGATTGAACGGGTGACAGGGGCAGTCTCGTCAAATGTAGGTGTGTTGTTAACCGTTTGCGATAAAATTCTGAGAGCAGCCTCGACCGTTCCCGAAACTTCAGCTGTTCCACCATTACTATCATCGGCTATAACCTTGATGGAGTAGTTTGATTTTGTATCGTCAATGAGTGCTTGTGTGACTTTCAGTTGTCCTGAATTATCAATATCGAATTTCGCTGCATCATTACCACTAACACTGTATGTCAAAGTGTCGTTATCAGGGTCAGTTGCAGTGAGTGCATCCCCAATACTATCCCCGACGGATACATCGCCAATATCTGCGATTCGGTAGGTGAAACTCGTGACCGAGAATGTTGGTGCGCGGTTCTCAACAACATCTGTAATATTGATCTCGACATCAATCGTAGCACTGTTATTACTCTCACCACTGTCATCCGTTGCTGTGACGGTTACCGAGTAAGAGGAATCATCTTCAAAGTCAAGTGCGTCCTTCGTTTTTATCTGTCCTGTGTCGGTATCAATGTCAAATGAAGATCCGTCCGTTCCACCGAGGCTGTATTCCAAGTCATCGCCATCTTCATCCGTAGCAGCTACAGGCGTTCCGATGTTTGTATCCGCAACAGTATTCTCAGCGATGGCGCGTGTGACAGGACTTGTTTCGGTGAATGCTGGTGCATCGTTCTCATCCGAAACATTAATCGTGACATCAATGGAAGCACTGTTATTGCTTTCACCGCTGTCATCTGTGACAGTGACGGTTACCGAATGTGAAGCACTTGCTTCGTGATTAAGTGCGTCCTTCGTTTTGATCTGTCCAGTGTCAGTATCAATGTTAAATTTAGAACCGTCCGTGCCACCGATGCTGTATTCAAAATCATCACCATCCTGATCAGTAGCAGGGAAAGGACTGCCGATGTTGACACCCGCGATAGCATGCTCTCCTATAGAGAATGTGATGGAACCTGTCTGTGTGAATTTCGGCGCATCATTCGCATCTGTGACATTAATTGTGACAGTAATTTCATCTTCAAGGCTGCCATCCGAAACGTTGACCGTCACCGTATAGGAGTCCTTCGTTTCAAAGTCTAATTCATCCTTTGTGCGGAGTTGTCCGTTTGTGCTATTGATATTAAACGACGCGGAATTCGTCCCGCCGAGAGTATATTCCAATTCGTCTTCGTCAGCATCAGAGGCTTCCACAGCAGTCCCAATATCTAAACCAGACCCGGTATTCTCTTCTACTGAACGCGTGGTTTCTGAACCTTCAGCAAACTCAGGGGCACTATTCTCGACTACATCAGTGACATTGATTGTAACATCTATGGTTGCCTCGCCACCATTGTCATCGGATACAGTTATTTCCACAGAATAAGATTTCTTTAATTCAAAATCTAATGCTGCATTGGTTCTCAACTGTCCGTTTGTGCTATTGATACTAAACGATGTTTCATCTGTACCACTCAGCGCGTATGTTAATGTATCTTCATCCTCATCTGTGGCAGTAACTGCATCACCAATGTCTTCACCAGAACCAGTATTCTCTGCAACTGAACGCGTGGTTTCTGAGCCTTCCTCAAACACAGGGGCACGGTTCTCATCTACATCCCTAACCATAATGGTAATTGCAATACTATCGGATAGCTCACCATCAGACACCTTGAGTGTCACAGAATAGGAGGACTTATTCTCATAATCCAATGCTGCCTTCGTTTGAAGTCTCTTTGTCGTACTATTGAAATCAAAGGATGTAGCATCATCACTTTCAAGGCTATAAGTTAAGGTCGTGTTCGCATCTGGATCCGTTGCAACAAAAGCATGTCCGAAATCAACTCCTGAAGCAGTATTCTCAGCAATGCGACGTATAGTATTTTCGCCATCCTCAAATACGGGTGCTTCATTGACATTCGACACATTGATTGTAACGGTGATCTCGTCTTCAAGACTACCATCCGATACAGTGACTGTCACCGTATAAGATGTCTTATTTTCATAATCCAGGGTACCGCTGGTTTTGAGTTGACCTGTTTCATCGTCAATGCTAAACGAAGAAGCATCTGTGCCACTGAGGAGATAAGCAAACGTTTCGCTGTCTTCATCTGTTGCAGCGATTGCCTCACCAATATCAGTGTCTTCTGCCGTATTCTCTGGTACAGATCGGGTTGTGTCCTCTCCATCTTCAAAAACAGGTGCGATATTTGACGGTGTTTCGTCTAAGTCTCTGACAGATATAGATACTGTAATAGAATCGCTCAAACTACCATCGGTAACAGACACAGTGACCGTGTATGAGGCTTTATTTTCAAAATCCAAAGCTGCTTTTGTTTTGAGTTGTCCTGTCCTTTCATCAATAGCGAATGAAGCAGCATCTGTACCACCGAGGCTATATGTCAGTGTAGTGTTAGCATCTACATCGGTTGCGGTCACTGCGGCACCGATGTTAATGTTGGCTTTAGCGTTTTCTGCAATGGTACGTGTAGTACTAACACCACCTATGAACGACGGTGCCTCGTTGACATTTGAAACTTCAATAGTGACATCAATGCTATCACTCCCACCTTGACCATCAGATACGTTCACTGTCACCGTATACGATGATTTAGTCTCATAATCCAAGGCATCTTTCGTTTGCAGCTGCCCTGTCTCAGAATCAATGTTAAATGCAGCAGCATCTGTGCCACCAAGACCAAAAGTCAGTGTGTCATCGTCCGCATCCTCCGCAGATACAGGACTTCCTATATTAGTGTCTGCATCTGTGTTCTCAGGAACAGAGACGGTGATGTCATCTGAAGCAAACTCAGGTGAGTTGTTTGTCGGTGCTTCGTCCACATCCGTGACATTGACTGTTACAGTGATGCTATCACTGCCACCTTCACCATCGGAGACATTGACTGTTACCGTATATGATAACTTTGTTTCATAGTCAAGTGAGGCACTGGTTCGTATCTGACCTGAACTACTATTGATTGTAAATGAAGATGCGTCTGTTCCGCTAAGGCTATATGTTAATGTGTCTTCATCGTCATCGGTGGCGGACACAGCACTCCCAATGTCCACACCAGAACCTGTATTTTCTGCAATGGAACGAGTTGCAGTACTACCTTCCGTAAACTCAGGTGCGGTATTGGCAGGTCTCTCGTCTACATCGGTAACATTGATTGTGACGCTGATGCTGTCGCTGCCATTCTTGCCATCTGAAACATTTACTTTTACCGTATAAGACGACTTATCTTCATAATCCAAAGCTGCACTTGTTCTTATCTGTCCATTTGTACTATTGATACTAAACGAATCTGCATCCGTGCCACCAAGACTATAGGTTAGTGTGTCTTTGTCGGCATCGGTCGCACCAACTGCACTTCCTATGTCTACACCAGAACCCGTATTTTCTGCAATGGAAAGTGTAGCGGATTCACCATCTGTGAAGACAGGGGCGTTATTTGGAGGATCATCTTTTACATCTGTTGTTTCATCAACTACTGCTGTTTCATCTATGTCGGTGATGTTGATTGTGACATCTATAGAGTCTGAAAGACTACCATCAGAAACTGTGAGTGTGACCGAATATGAGCTCTTAGTTTCATAATCCAGTGCTGCTGATGTTTGCAACTGTCCTGAAGTACTATTGATACTAAATGAAGATGCGTCAGTTCCACTAAGACTGTATGTCAATGTGTCTTCATCATCATCGGTAGCGGACACAGCACTCCCAATGTCTACACCGGAACCCGTATTTTCTGCAATGGATCGAGTTGCAGTGCTACCTTCCGTAAACTCGGGTGCAGTGTTGGCAGATCTCTCGTCCACATCGGTGACATTGATTGTGACAGTGATACTATCACTGCCTTCATTCCCATCAGAAACATTTACTTTTACCGTATAAGACGACTTATCTTCATAATCCAAAGCTGCACTTGTTCTTATCTGTCCATTCGTGGTATTGATACTAAACGACGCAGTATCCGTGCCACCGAGACTATATGTGAGTGTATCCTCATCTTCATCAGTCGCAGAGACTGCATCACCGATATCCACACCGGAATCTGTATTCTCTGCAACGGTTCGTGTGGTACTACTACCCTCTGTGAAGACAGGGGCGCAGTTTTCATCTACATCAGTCACATTGATGGCGACTGTGATGCTGTCGGTTAGACTACCATCTGATACTGTTACAGTTACCGAAAATGATGATTTGGTTTCATAGTCAAGGGCTGCTTTGGTTTTGAATTGACCTGTGTTCGCGTCAATATTAAAAGATGTTGCATCTGTCCCACTCATACTATATGTTAGGTCATCATTGTTTGCATCCGTTGCCGAAACAGCATTGCCAATATCAACACCGGCTTCAGTGTTTTCTGGAATGGTGCGCGTCGCAGTTGTGCCTTCTGTGAACACAGGAGCAACATTAATCTCGCTGAAAACCTCCAATGGTAGTTCAGTAGATTTGGCAAACGCGTACCCAGTATGACCAGTAGGCAGACTTGGCAAAATACCGATGTCAACAGTGACAGCATCATAGGTGTTAGGCGTACGAATGACGGTTAACGGTTGACTTTCCACACTCCCAGCAAGGATCGTTATTGTAGTCACATTATCGGCAAGGTTTCCGCTTGTGACAGTTATCGGCAAGACAGTGTCTGATGGGACACCACTCGGTAGGACAGCTTTGATTTGGTTTGTACCGACTTTTTGTAGTGATACAGTAAGCGGGAATGGGTCAACTGAATTGCCACTCAAATCCAACGTTGTTAGGGATGGTAGACCTTCAAAGATACCAGCAGGCAGCCCAGCCAATTGGTTATTGCTCAAGTTGAGGGATGTAAGAGACAGCAATCCTGTGAAATCATCTGATTTGAGTGTTGAAACTGACATACCACTCAGGTCCAGCGATGTAATTGATGCAAGGTGAACATCCGATACGTTACGGCAATCATCAATACCTGTCAGTGCATCTACAATCGCATCACTCACTTGGAGTGTCCGATTGCAAACATTAGATTTCGCAAGTATATAACCGAAATGGTTCGCAGGTAAGGATGGCAATGACCCAATACTTACATCTGATGTAGTAGCAGTAAATGCCGTGCTCTCAAGGCTTCCCTTAGGAATTGTAACAGAGGTAATGCTTGCACCATTGAGTGGCAACACAACATCAAACGGTGCCCCTGTCATAATAACCGCTATGAACTGATTCAGCTCACTTTGTTGTAAAGATACCATCAATGGGAACGGATCAACGGAGTTACCACCTAATCGTAGGCTTGTAAGAGAAGTCAATCCATCAAATATGCCGATTGGCAGGCTGCTAAGCATATTACCGTATAGATTCAGGTTGGTTAATCCTGTCAATCCGGAAAAATCACCGCTTTTCAGTTCCGTAATACCAGCATTACGTATATTCAGACTTGTAATGGCTGCAAGTTGTGCTGCGGTCACATCAGATGCAACACTTACACCAGAAACGGCTGCAACAATCGCATCCCGAACCTGTTGCGTGCGATCACTCATAGGTAGCACTGTTGATACCAAGGTCGTTTCTACTACGTCAACTACGCTGATGACAACGGTGATTGTATCTGTGAGAGTGCCATCAGAGACAGAGACAGTTACCGTATAAACACGTTTTGTTTCATAGTCTAAATCAGCCTTCGTTTTCAACTGTCCAGTTGTATTGTCAATATCAAATGAACCAGCATCTATTCCGCTCAGTGTGTATGTCAACGTATCGGTATCTACATCCGTTGCCGAGATAGCATTACCTATACTTTCACCTATAACCGCATTTTCAACGACAGATCGGGTAGTGATTGTTCCGTCAGTAAATGTGGGTGCAGTGTTTTCTGATGTATCAGTTGTGTCTGTCGTATCAGTCGTGTCTGTCGTATCAGTCGTGTCTGTCGTATCGGTCGTTTCTATTACAGTACTGATAACTTCAAGTGGTAACCCCTCAGATGTCGTCAGCGCATAACCGTAATGGTTTTGTGGCAAAGTGGGTAAAGTGCCAATATTTGCTGAGACAGCCGCCGTAGAGTTTGCTGTGCGGGTAACAGTAACCGCATCACTTTCTGTTGCACCTATAGAGATCGTCAGACTTGTTGTATTATCCGAGAGTGTTGCATTTGTAACGCTGATTGGCACTTGAATGCTAAAAGGCGCGCCTGTAGGGGCAACCGCTTTGAATTGATCCTCTCCAACCTTTTCAAGCGTAACGGTGATGGGAATAGGGTCAACGGTGTTGCTTCCTAATCGCAAGCTTGTCAGAACAGTCAATCCCTCAAAGATACCATTTGGCAAACTGCTGAGTTCATTGTTGTATAAATTCAGATTGGTTAAGCCAGTCAATCCAGAAAAATCTCCAGTCTTGAGTTCGGTTATACCGGCATCTCGTAGATTGAGATCGGTAATCGCAGCAAGGTGGGTATCGGTTACCTCATCAGCTGTGTTGACTTCAGCTGCAGCAATAATTGCATCCCTAACCTGTGATGTACGGTCACTCACTGCTGTGATTTCTGAAAAACTTGGAACTTGTAGGTTTAGTATTAAAATAAGTGACAAAGCAATTGGCAAGTAACCTTTTACATTTCTAATGATTGTGTTCAACATTTTTTTGTCCTTTCTTTGTGGAGAAAATCCACCTTTTAGTAATAGAAACTATTTACGTATTAACATTTTCCGAGTAGAAGTATAATCATCTGCGTTGAAAGTGATAAAATAGATCCCTGCTGCGACCTTCTCACCATTACTGTTTCTACCATCCCAATAAGCTGCCTGTCTTCGATCTTTGTAAAAACCTGCTTTTTGATGTCCCAACACTAATTTACGAACCACAACACCGCGCGTATTGTAAATCGTCAACGAAACATCCGCGGGCTTGGACAACTGATAGGGTATCCACGTCTCTGGATTGAATGGGTTCGGATAATTTGATAGGAGTTGCGTATTGTCAGGTATCTCAATACTGTTGCTTGGTCCAGGAGGAACAGCAGGGATGACTTCTATCGGTAGACTATCTGTGTCTACTACAAAATTATAACCGTGATTATATATACCGCGCTGAGACTTAACGTCAGTGAGATTAACAGTAACAGCATCAGTCGTTCCAGCGGTTCGGATTACGTCAATAATACCACTTTCAGATTGACCAACTTTAATCAAAATATCATAAAAATAATCCTCACCGGTATCGAATGCACCAGTTCTCTCATCAGGGTCAATATAGCCGTTGGTGACGGTTGGGTGTGGGTGAATATGGAATTTGCTTGGAACACCTACAGGACACACTGCTTTGAATTGACCATCTGCCACCTTTTCCAATTTGACTTTAAGTGTCAACCCACCACCTTCAAAACTTGTAAGTTTCGTAAGACCGACAAACAATCCATCCGGCAAGGTTGACAAATTGTTACCTCCCATGTAAAGATTTGTCAATTTGGTCAAAGAACTAAAAGTATTGGCTGGTAATGAACTAATATTATTACTTGCGATGTTTAAATATCTAAGGTTGGTGTTGTTCTCGAAAATTCCAGACGGCAATGTAGTTAAATCATTTGATGATAGGTTCAATTGATTCAAATTTGTTAGTCCGTCAAAAATCCCATCAGGTAATGCACTCAAACCGTTTTGCAGTAAGTTGAGATAGTTAAGTTTGGAATTATTGTCAAACATATCAGCTGGTAACGATGCTAAATTGTTTATATGAAGACCAAGATGTTTCAGTTCAGAGTTTTTGTCAAATATCCCAGCAGGTAAAGTAGTTAAACCGTTGTAATATATAATTAACTCTTCCAAATTCGTATTTTTGTCAAATATCCCAGCAGGTAAAGTAGTGAGTTTGTTACCCCACAATTGAATATTTTTAAGAGAAGTGAGTTCATCAAATACACCGACTGGCAACGAAGCTAATTGGCTATCGGTTTGGTCTTCATCGTTGTATAAATCCAGATGTTCTAATGCAGAGAGTCCATTAAACATACCACTGGAGAGGGTAGTGAAATTATTTACACCTAAGTCAAGATATGTTAGATTGGAAAGTTCTGCAAAGATATTATCAGGCAAAGATGTCATACCGTTGAATGGAAGTTCAAGAGACTCAAGAGCAGTGAGACCATCAAAAATCCCGTCGGGTAACGTTGGCAATGCGTTGAATAAAAGACTAAGCTCCGTCAGACCAGTGAGACCATCAAAATCACCAGCTTGTAATGCGGTTAATTTTGGCGACCAATTACCCCGCGATATATAACCCCCTATAATGCTAAGTGATGTAATTGCAGCAAGGTGTTCCGCAGTTACATCGTCAGCGGAATTAACACCATCAACAGCCGCAACAATTGCATCACGCACCCCTGCAGTACGTTCGCTAACAGGTGTGATACCTTCGTCTACATCCGTAACATTGATGGTGACATCTATTGTAGCACTTGCATTACTTACACCACTGTCATCTGTTACCTTAACAGTAACTGAATAGGAATCCTTGTTCTCATAATCCAATGGAGCACTGGTTTTCAACTGTCCGCTTGTGGTAACAATACTAAATGATGACGCATCCGTACCTTCCAAGCTATATGTCAATGTGTCGTCTGTGTCATCATCTGAAGCAGAGACAGGTTCACCAATATCGGTATCGGCAGGGGTATTTTCAGCGATTGAACGGGTGACAGGGGCAGTCTCGTCAAATGTAGGTGTGTTGTTAACCACTTGCATTGAAATTCTGAGAGCAGCAGTGACCGTTCCCGAAACTTCAGCTTTTCCACCATTACTATCATCGGCTACAACCTTGATGGAGTAGTTTGATTTTGTATCGTCAATGAGTGCTTGTGTGACTTTCAGTTGTCCTGAATTATCAATATCGAACTTCGCTGCATCATTTCCACTAACACTGTATGTCAATGTATCGTTATCAGGGTCAGTTGCAGTGAGTGCATCCCCAATACTATCCCCGACGGATACATCGTTAATATTTGAGATGCGGTAGTCGAAACTATTGACCGAGAATGTTGGTGGGCGGTTTTCAGTGACATCCGTGATATTGATGTCGACATCAATCGTAGCACTGTTATTACTCTCACCACTGTCATCTGTTGCAGTGACGGTTACCGAGTAAGAGGCATCATCTTCAAAGTCAAGTGCGTCCTTCGTCTTTATCTGTCCAGTTTCATCATCAATACTGAATGAATCAGCGTCCGTGCCACCGAGGCTATATTCCAAGTCATCGCCATCTTCATCCGTAGCAGCTACAGGCGTTCCGATGTTTGTATCCGCAACAGTATTCTCAGCGATGGCGCGTGTGGCAGGACTTGTTTCGGAGAATGTTGGTGCATCGTTCGCATCCGTAACATTAATCGTGACGTTGATGGAAGCACTGTTATTGCTTTCACCGCTGTCATCTGTGACAGTGACGGTTACCGAATGTGAAGCACTTGCCTCGTGATTAAGTCCGTCCTTCGTTTTGATCTGTCCAGTGTCGGTATCAATGTCAAATGAAGAACCGTCCGTGCCACCGATGCTGTATTCAAAATCATCACCATCCTGATCAGTGGCAGGGAAAGGACTGCCGATGTTGACATTCGCAGCAGTATGCTCTGCTATAGAGAATGTGATAGGACTTGTCTGCGTGAATTTCGGTGCATCGTTCGCATCGGTGACGTTAATTGTAACAGTGATTTCGTCCTCAAGGCTGCCATCGGATACGGTGACCGTCACCGTATAGGAGTCTTTCGTTTCAAAGTCTAATGCATCCTTTGTCCGTAGTTGTCCGCTTGTGCTATTGATACTAAACGCTGCTGCATTCGTGCCACCGAGCGTATATTCCAATTCGTCTTCGTCAGCATCGGAGGCTTCCACAGCATCCCCGATATCTAACCCTGTCCCGGTATTCTCTGCAACTGAACGTGTTGCCGTTTCCCCTTCAGAGAATTCTGGTGCGGTATTCTCGTCTACATCGGTGACATTGATTGTAACCTCTATGGTTGCCTCGCCGCCATTGTCATCAGAAACAGTAATTTCCACAGAATAAGATTTCTTTTCTTCAAAATCTAACGCTGCATTGGTTCTCAACTGTCCGTTTGTGCTATTGATACTAAACGATGTTTCATCTGTGCCACCGAGCGTGTATGTTAGTGTATCTTCATCTGCATCTGTGGCAGTAACCGCGTCCCCGATGTCTTCACCGGAACCAGTATTTTCTGCAACGGAACGCGTGGTATCCGCGCCTTCTTCGAACACAGGTGCACGGTTCTCATCTACATCCCTAACCATAATAGAAATCTCAATACTAACGGATAGTTCACCATCAGATACCTTGAGTGCTACAGAATAGGAGGACGTATCCTCATAATCGAGGGCTGCTTTGGTCTGTAATCTTTTAGTCGTGCTATTGAAATCAAACGATTCTGCATCATCACCTTCAAGGGTATATGTTAACGTAGTGTTCTCATCTGGATCCGTTGCAACAAAAGCGCGTCCGAAATCTACACCTGAAGCCGTATTTTCAGCGACGCGTCGTGTCGTGCTTTCACCATCTTCGAATGCAGGTGCTTCGTTGACGTTTGACACATTGATTGTGACGGTGATCTCGTCTTCAAGGCTACCATCCGACACGGTGACCGTCACCGTATATGAATTCTTATCTTCATAGTCCAGGGCAGCACTTGTTTTGAGTTGTCCTGTTTCATCGTCAATGCTGAAAGAAGAAGCATCCGTACCACTGAGTAGATAAGCAAGCGTTTCGCTGTCCTCGTCTGTTGCAGCGATTGCCTCACCAATATCAGTGTCCTCTGCCGTATTCTCTGGCACAGATCGGGTTGTGTCCTCTCCGTCTGAGAAGACAGGCGCGATATTTGAAGGTGTCTCGTCTAAATCTCTCACAGATATAGATACTGTAATAGAATCGCTCAAACTACCATCGGTAACGGACACAGTGACCGTGTATGAGTCTTTATCTTCAAAATCAAGAGGTGCTTTTGTTTTGAGTTGTCCTGTCTTTTCATCAATACTAAACGAAACGGAATCCGTACCACCGAGACTATATGTCAGTGTAGTGTTAGCATCTACATCCGTAGCGGACACTGCGGCACCGATGTTAATGTTGGCTTTAACGTTTTCTGCAATGGAACGCGTCGTGGTTTCCGCACTAAACACTGGTGCCTCATTGACGTTTGACACGTTGATTGTAACCTCTACGCTATCACTACTTCCCTCACCATCTGAGACATTCACAATCACCGTATATGCGGATTTGGATTCGTAGTTAAGTTCCGATTTTGTTTTCAATTGTGCAGTCTCAGTATCAATGTCAAATTCTGCGGCATCCGTGCCACCAAGACTATAAGTCAACGTGTCATCGTCATCGTCTGTTGCTGAGACCGGACTACCTATATTAGTGTCTGCATCTGTGTTCTCAGGAACTGAGACCGTGATGTCATCTGAAGCAAACTCAGGTGAGTTGTTCGTAGGTGCTTCGTCTACATCGGTGAGATTGATTGTTACAGTGATGCTATCGCTTCCACCTTCACTATCGGAGACATTTACTGTTACCGTATATGATGACTTTGTCTCATAATCAAGTGATGCACTTGTTCTTATCTGTCCATTCGTGCTATTGATACTAAATGAAGATGCATCAGTTCCACTAAGACTGTATGTCAATGTGTCTTCATCCTCATCGGTAGCAGACACAGCACTCCCAATGTCTACACCAGAACCTGTGTTTTCTGCAATGGAACGAGTTGCAGTACTACCTTCCGTAAACTCGGGTGCAGTGTTGGCAGATCTCTTGTCCACATCGGAGACATTGATTGTGACAGTGATACTATCACTGCCTTCATTCCCATCAGAAACATTTACTTTTACCGTATAAGACGACTTATCTTCATAATCCAAAGCTGCACTTGTTCTTATCTGTCCATTGGTACTATTGATACTAAAAGATTCTGCATCTGTACCGCTAAGACTATAGGTTAGTGTGTCTTTATCCGCATCGGTGGCGGACACAGTACTTCCGATATCTACACCGGAACCCGTATTCTCAGCTATTGAACGTGTGGCAGAGTCACCTTCTGTGAATTCAGGTGCGTTATTTGGAGGATCATCTTTTACATCTGTTGTTTCATCAACTACTGCTGTTTCATCTATGTCGGTGATGTTAATTGTGACATCTATAGAGTCTGAAAGACTACCATCAGAAACTGTGAGTGTGACCGAATATGAACTCTTAGTTTCATAATCCAGTGCTGCTGATGTTTGCAACTGTCCTGAAGTACTATTGATACTAAATGAAGATGCGTCAGTTCCACTAAGACTGTATGTCAATGTGTCTTCATCATCATCGGTAGCGGACACAGCACTCCCAATGTCTACACCGGAATCTGTATTCTCTGCAACGGTTCGTGTGGTACTACTACCCTCTGTGAAGACAGGGGCGCGGTTTTCATCTACATCAGTCACACTGATGGCGACTGTGATAGTGTCGGTTAGACTACCATCTGATACTGTTACAGTTACCGAAAATGATGATTTGGTTTCATAGTCAAGGGCTGCTTTGGTTTTGAATTGACCTGTGTTCGCGTCAATATTAAAAGATGTTGCATCTGTCCCACTCATACTATATGTTAGGTCATCACTGTTTGCATCCGTTGCCGAGACTGCACTGCCAATATCAACACCGGCTTCAGTGTTTTCTGGAATGGTGCGCGTCGCAGTTGTGCCTTCTGTGAACACAGGAGCAACATTAATCTTGCTGAAAACCTCCAATGGTAGTTCAGGAGATTTGGAAAACGCGTACCCAGTATGACCAGTAGGCAGACTTGGCAAAATACCGATGTCAACAGTGACAGCATCATAAGTGTTAGGCGTACGAATGACGGTTAGTGGTTGACTTTCCACACTCCCAGCACGGATCGTTATTGTGGTCACATTATCGGCAAGGTTACCACTTGTGACGGTGATCGGTAAGACAATATCTGTGGGTGCACCACTCGGTAGGACAGCTATGATTTGGTTTGTACCGATTTTTTGTAATGATACAGTAAACGGAAGTGGATCAACGCTGTTGCCACGCAAATCTAATACCGATAGAGATGTCAAACCTACAAATATACCATTGGGAAGTCCTGATAATTGGTTATTGCTCAAGTTGAGGGTTGTCAATGACAACAAACCTGAAAAATCATCTGAAGCAAGGTCGGTTATGGAACTATTATTCAGATCGAGAGATGTAATAGTTGCTAAGTGAAACTCACTAATATTCCGACAGTCTTCTATATTCTCAAAAGCTTCAACAATCGCATCACTCACTTGTAACGTCCTGTTGCAGACTTTGGATTTGGCAAGGATATAGCCGTAATGGTTCGCTGGAAGTGATGGCAACTCGCCAATGCTAATTTCAGCACCAGTCGCTGTGAAAGACGCACTTTCAAGAGACCCTTTAGGTATAGTAACTGTTGCAGTATTCCCACCATCAATTGGTAGTAAAATGTCATAAGGAGCACCAGTCGGTATAATTGCATTGAACGCATTCTCATCAACTTGCTGCAATGAAACAATCAAAGGGAATGGGTCAATCTGGTTACCACCTAAACGTAGACTTGTAAGAGAGGTCAAACCATGAAAGATTCCTACCGGTAGGCTGCTCAACATGTTACCGTATAGATTAAGACTGGTTAATCCTGTCAACCCAGAAAAATCTCCTGATTTAAGTGATGCAATATTACTATTACGGAAATCCAGACTGGTAATGGCTGCAAGGTGTGCTGCGGTCACATCAGATGCATCGGTCACACCCGAAATGGCTTCGACAATCGCATCTTGCACTTCTTGCGTGCGTTCACTCACAGGTAGGAAAGTCGAGGTAATAGGTGTATCGTTGACATCAATAACTCTAATAATCACAGAAATGGTTGCTGTAAGTTCGTTATCGGAAGCCGTAACGGATACGACGTAGACGCGTTTCGTTTCGTAATCCAAATCTGCCTTCGTTTTAAGCTGACCAGTTGCACTCTCAATATCAAATGAACCGGCATCTATTCCGCTCAGTGTATATGTCAATTGATCGTTATTGACATCTGATGCTGAGATAGGACTTCCGATATTTATACCATTATCCGTATTTTCAACGACAGATCGGGTAGTGATTGTTCCGTCAGTAAATGTAGGTGCAGTGTTTTCTTGTACATCAGTTGTATCGGTAGTATCAGTTGTATCGGTAGTATCAGTAGTTTCTATTACAGCACTGATAACTTCAAGTGGTAACCCCTCAGATGTCGTCAGCGCATAACCGTAATGGTTTTGTGGCAAAGTGGGTAAAGTGCCAATATTTGCTGAGACAGCCGCCGTAGAGTTTGCTGTGCGGGTAACAGTAACCGCATCACTTTCTGTTGCACCTATAGAGATCGTCAGACTTGTTGTACTATCGGAGAGCGATGCATTTGTAACGCTGATTGGGACTTGAATATTAAAAGGTGCACCTGTTGGTGCTATCGCTTTGAATTGATCCTCACCAACTTTTTCAAGCGTAACGGTGATGGGAATAGGGTCAACGGTGTTGCTTCCTAATCGCAAGCTTGTCAGAGCAGTCAATCCCTCAAAGATACCATTTGGCAAACTGCTGAGTTCATTGTTGTATAGATTCAGATTAGTTAAACCTGTCAATCCTGCGAAATCACCGGATTTCAGTTCAGTGATGCCTTTGCCTCTAAGGTCAATACTTGTTATTTCTGCTAAATGTGTGTTGGTTACGTCTGTTGCGGTGTTGACACCTGCAGCAGTCACGATTGCATCGCGTACCTCTGCTGTGCGATCACTCACATCCGCATACGTTGATACACCCAGAGTCAATAATATCGTCCATAAGACAATAAAAGTCGATTTTGTCCAACTGCTTCTCATAGTATTCATTTTCATAATAGATTCCTTTCGGTGTTGACCATAGACATATCATTTTTAAATAACTTCTGACCTGCTGCTATGAAGGTGTAAAAATAAGGACCAGTTGCGATTCTTATCAATGCAGTCTAGTTCATCCCAATGTTTAGTACCGCCTCGGGTGGCAGAATATCTGCGTGCCAACGGCTTAACGAGTGCACCATTCGTGGCGTTAACCGGAACAAAAAGAGGAGTATGTCCCGGTTGTTGCCACGATTTTTGGACTTGTCAGCTCCTGCTATTTACGATGACTGATTGATTCTGATAGTATCTCTATTCAAGTGAAATCCCTTTCGTTATAGTTTTGGTTACTTTTCTGAGTTCTCTACGATTAATGTCTAGCGATTCGGCCACTGTTTCTACTGTTCCTCTTGTTGTGTACTCAGAATTTTAATTCTGTCCACGAACAGATAGACCTACTTTTTGCAGACACAAACCCATGCATGCGAACGGTAACTAACTGAGTCTGATCTCCAGCATACGAGACATCCTCAAGACGATAATAGTAATCCGTATTAGGCTTGGCGGTGGTGTCTATCCAAGTGTATTCGGTGCGTTCTGCTGTTGTGCCTGACCCTATGACCATATTTGAGTTGACTATCCTGAATTCGCCACTCTTTGTTTCGCTGCGATAGATATGGAAACCTGCGTTGTCTACCTCCGATTCGGTTGTCCATTTCAGCACAACACTTACATCAGTACGTTCTGCTCAGAATTGTCACTCGGATTGTTACAGATAAGCTGCTATCACTTACAATCACCTCTATTTCGTAGCTTTGCTGTGTTTGATAATCCAATGCTGCAAAGGTCAACAACTGTCCTGTGTTTTCATCAATCCGAAAGGATTCAGCATTGTGTCCGCCAAGTTGATATATGAGCGTATCACTACTATCGGGATCGGTTGCTAAGATGGGATTGCCGATATTGCTATCAGCACCTGTGTTTTCTGCAATTGATCGTGAGGTGGATAGACCTTCCGTAAATGACGGTGGACTGTTCTCAGGTTCTACATCAGTGACCTCAACTATAACTTCAATAGAATCCGTATTGACTACATTTCCAGGATTGCTATTTCTGTCTGATGCATTTTCATGATCACTATCATCAACACCTAACGTGAATGAATATGTATTATTGCCATCTTCATCAACAGGTGCTTCAAAATCAAGCCGAGTAGATAACACTAATTGCGCACTACCATCAAATTCCATAAGAGAGAAATAATTGCTATCAGGTGTGTCCTGAAGGCTATATTTCAAACTATTCTTTCCTTCATCAAGATGTATGTCATCTCCATCTGTGGCATTTATCACAACACCAATATTACTACCGACCTCTTGACTTTCTGGTATGGTGATTCGGATCGGACCCTCCGATGAAAATTCTGGTGAATGTTCGTTTAGGTTGTTCACCAGAATAATAAGAATCATAGAGTCATGGTTCAAATACTGATCCATAACCCGAATTTTAACTTTATATTTTCTCTTTACCTCATAATCCAATTCAGTGACTGTTGTCACTGCACCGTTACGAAGGTCAATTGCAAAGTCGTCAGAGTCTCTTCCATACCAAGCATCAATCATATATTCCATTGGTTCATCTCCTGGATGCGATGCTGTTATTGTTATTAAATGTGTCCCAATGGCTTCCCCCTCATCCACATTCGTATAAGATTCATGACTTGGAAGTCTGGGTGAATCATCACCATGTGGATGTGCATAAACCTGATTCCAGATGTCAAAACACATGTATTGATATAGAACAGATGTTAGAAAAGTTATCAACAGACAAATTGTTCGGTTTGAGTTATTAATTCTCATGAAACCTTCCCTTGTTTCATTTTGTAGAATTTACTTTCGTATCAACATTTTTTGCGTAGCATAAAAATCTCCTGCTCTGATAGTGACGAAGTAGACTCCTGTTGCCACCTTCTCCCCGATGTTGTTTCTTCCATCCCAATGTGCCGCACGGCTTCTGCTGGTATAGAAACCCGCATTTTGATGACCAATTGCCAACTCACGTACCACCACACCACGCATATTGTAGATTGTCAACATAACATCCGCTGACTCTGACAACTGATACGGTATCCATGTCTCTGGGTTAAATGGATTCGGGAAGTTGGGTAAGAATGCAGTATCTTTGGGAACTTGTTGCTTATTTGATGGTGCTCCAGCAGGTTCACTAAAACCGTCTAATGCTGGAGGATCCGTTAATGTATAACCGCTATGATGACTTGGTGGATCTGTAACAGTCTGCAATATCACACTGACTTCATCCCAATCGAATTTGTCATCGCGTGCAATTGTAATCGTTTCACTATCAGTGTT
This sequence comes from Candidatus Poribacteria bacterium, assembly GCA_965214095.1. Taxonomy (GTDB): domain Bacteria; phylum Poribacteria; class WGA-4E; order WGA-4E; family WGA-3G; genus MSPOR6. Next base: position 156,868 of record OZ243938.1, read on the forward strand.
ACCTTTGGCAATTGTAAGTTCGGGTCTATCCGGCCCAGTTTCATCCCCAACGTAACCTTTGACTATCCAAACCTGAGCAGTCATAGGATACGGTGCACCTGCTGGAATGACGATTTTGAATTTATTGTTTTCTACTTTCTCTAAAGTAACCGTAAGGTCGAGTTCTCCTGCTTCTTGTTGGCTTAAGTAGAGATAATTTAACGCTGTAAGGTTGACGAATAAACCATTCGGAAAAGTCGTTAATTTATTGCTTCTCATGTTGAGTGTTGTGAGAGAAGTTAGCTTTTGAAAAATGGTTCCGGGTAGCGAACTCAACTCGTTACGTTCAAGGCTAATGGCTACCAGTGAGGTTAACGGATCGAAGATACCGGATGGCAGTGTGGTCAGTTTGTTATTCGACAATGTGAGATTGGTTAACGCAGATAAACCATCAAAAGCATCTGAGGGTAAAGATGCCAATCCGTTTTCACTTAGATTAAGATTTGTTAGTGCAGTGAGATTATCAAAGACACTGGATGGGACCGTGGTTAATTTATTATTATTCAATGGAAGGTTAGTTATACCACTCAAACTATCAAATAAACCTGCGGGTAAGGAAGCGATTTCGTTGTAACTTAAATTAATCTCCTCCAATGCAGTAAGACCCTCAAAGTCATCTGAGGCAAATGTTTCAATATCTCCACCGCCAAGATTGAGAACCTTTAAGCTTGACATATCGTCAAAGAGACCATCAGGTAATGCTGTGAAATCGTTTCCCGCCAGCGATAAAGTCTCAAGAGAAGTTAGATCTGCAATAACATCAGGCACAGTTTCAAAATAATTTCCTTCAGTATCAAGGGATGTTAGTAAAGTGAGACTGTCAAATATGCCATCTGGTAGGGTGGTTAAACTGTTATAACTAATATCAAGTGACGTTAATTGCGTGAGTGAGTCAAAAACACTATCTTGTAATGAATCAATGCCATTAACTTCTAAATCAAGTTTTTGTAGTGATGTCAAGTCGTCAAAGATATTATCTGGAAGAGACTCTAAGAAAATATTCCCTGTTAATGAAAGTGAAGTTAGTCCTGTGAGTCCGCTGAAATCACCTCCCATAAGTTCATAAATACTGTCACTGATACCTGGTGCTGAATAGGAAAGGCTTGTAATGGCTGCAAGGTGTTCAGCAGTTACATCCGCGGCATCATCTACATCCGTAATAGCATCAAGAATCGCATCTCTTATTTGCTGTGTGCGATCACTAACAGGAACAAAGGCACCAGACTCGTCGGTTATATTGATCGTAACTATGATCGTATCCGTTGCCCCAGCGGCATCCGTCACTTTAACTGTCACTGTGTATATGCTTTTCGTTTCATAGTCTAATTCATCCTTCGTTTTTAATTGACCCGTGCTGCTATTGATGTCAAACGAAGCTGCATCTGTGTCCGTGTCTTCAAGTGAGTAAGTTAATGTGTCATTTTCATCTGCATCCGTTGCAGACACAGGGTCACCGATCGGTGTATTGGAGAGTGTATTCTCACCAACCGAACGATTCGCCGTTTCACCTTCATCAAATACGGGGGCATTGTTCGGCTCAGCACGGGTAACATTAACAGTCACATCGACCCATGAAGATTGTCTAACGACAGAGGCAAATACCCTAAAAGAATAGGAGAGTCTTCTATCGTCAATGAGTTCTGTTGTAGCTTTCAGCTGTCCCGTTTCACTATCAATATCAAATAGATCGCCAACAACAACGACACTGTATGTGATCGTCTCACCCTCAGGATCCACGGCTACATAAGCATCACCGATAGCATCTCCATCCGATAAATTATTTATGTTGTCTATATCAATAGTCGTAGGTGCTGTAGTAAATACGGGACGTTCATTTACTGCTGTAACATTGATCGTTACGGGAATGGTCGTACTATTATTCTCTTCACCACTATCTTCTGTTGCTGTAACGGTCACGCTATAGGTTGTCTGTGCGTTTGCAGCGTCAACATCCAGTTCATCCTTTGTTTTCAACTGTCCTGTGCTTGTATCAAAATCAAATGATGCCGCATCTGTCCCACCAAGGCTATAGGTAATGGTATCCCCATCTTGGTCAGTCGCAGCAATTGGACCACCGATGGCTGTATCTACAGCAGTAGTCTCAGGAACAGAACGGGTCGCACTCTCACCATCAACAAACGTGGGTGCATCGTTGACATCTCTGACAGAAATAGTCACTGTGATTGATGAACTACCACTATTTGTGTCAGTAGCAACAACTCTTACGGTGTAGGTTGACTTCGTTTCATGGTCAAGTGCGTTCTTCATTGTTATCTGTCCTGTGGTATGATCAATATCAAACGATGTCCTATCTGGACCTCTCAATGTATATGTGATTGTGTCACCTTCCAGATCCGTCGCAGAAACAGGTTGTCCAATGTTTGTATCTATCGGACTGTTTTCATCAACAGCACGGGATGTCGTCGCACCCTCAGTGAAGGTTGGCACATCATTCGCATCTATTACCTTGATTGTTACCTGAATATTAGCAGTTTCATTATCCGCTCCGACCACTCTCACCGTCACCGAATATGTTGATTTATTTTCAAAATCAAGATCAGCAGCAGTTTTGATTTGCCCCGTAGCACTGTCAATGCTAAACGATGAAGCATCCGTGCCACCAATCTGATAAATGAATTCGTCATTACCAACTACTATAGCTGTGACAGGGGCACCGATGTTGACACCAGAAGCCGTGTCTTCTGCAATCTCGCGCGTGGCAGAACTGCCATCGGTAAATACAGGTAAATCCGTTACAGTTATCGTGACCGTAATTGAATCGCTGAGTTCCCCATCAGAGACGGTGATGCTAACGGAATAGGAGTTTTTGTTTTCAAAATCCAAGTCTCCACTTGTTCGCAATTGACCTGTTGTGCTATCAATGCCAAACGACGATGCATCCGTGCCACCAAGCGTATATGTTAATGTATCGGTGGTATCCTGATCTGTCGCCGCAATTGGATTCCCTATATCTACTCCAGAACCTGTATTTTCAGCAACAGACCGCGTGGTACTGCTACCCTCTGTGAAGACTGGTGCTCTGTTAGGGTCTCTGACAACATTTTCCTGTTCGTCTGTGACACTGATATTCACCGTTATCACATCCGTTAGGCTACCATCTGATACAGTCAAGGTTACCTGATAACTGCTCTTATCTTCATAATCCAGCGCGGCTTTCGTCTGCAATCGTCTTGTGTTGCTATTGAAACTAAACGCCGCTGCATCCGTACCACCAAACGTATACGTCAATGTTGTATTCGCATCTGGGTCAGTTACCGAAAAAGCAGCTCCAAACGCTGTCCCTGCTGAAGTGTTTTCAGCAACACTACGTATGGTACTATCACCTTCAGAAAACACCGGGGCTTCATTGACATTCGTCACATTGATCGTGACGCTGATAGTATCTGTCAGGCTACCATCCGAAACAGTTACGGTAACTTCATACGCGTCGTCGTCTTCATAGTTTAAGGATGCACTTGTCTTGATTTGTCCTGTTTTGTCATCAATTGCAAAGGATGATGCGTCCGTGCCACCCAGTTGATATGCAAGCGTTTCGCTATCCTCATCTGAAGCAGATACCGGATCACCGATGTTTGCATCCGATGTTGTATTCTCTGCCACACTCCGAGTCGTCTCTGTACCATCAGAGAATTCCGGCGCAATGTTAGACGGTGTCTCATCTAAATCCCTAATAGAAATACTCACAGCAATCGAATCGGTTAGACTATTATCCGAAACTTTAACCGTGACCGAATAGGACGATTTGGTCTCATAATCAAGGTATGCTTTCGTTTTCAATTGACCCGTTGTTGATTCAATGTCAAACGATGCTTTATCATCTCCATCCAATGTGTATGTAAGCGTATCATTTTCAGGATCAGTCGCCGCGACTGCACTCCCAATGTTTACCCCCGTTGCAGTATTTTCTGTTATGGAGCGAGTCGTGCTTGTACCTGCTGTGAACGTGGGTGCTTCATTAACATCCACCACGTTGATGGTAACATTTATACTCGCACTGCCACCGTTGCTATCTGAAACAGAAACCGTGACTGCATAAGACGCTTTGGTTTCATAGTTCAACGCAGCACTGGTTTTCAATTGTCCAGTTGTGTCATCAATACTAAATGACGATGCATCTGTGCCACCGAGACTGTAGGTTAACGTGTCATTATCCTCATCTGTTGCCTCCACAGCAGTTCCAATACTCACATCAGTAGCAGTATTCTCATCAATAGAACGCGTGGCACTACTCCCTTCGCTGAACTCTGGAGCACTATTCGTTGTTTCATCTACATCAGTGATTTTGATGGTTACAGTAATGGTATCTGTACCTTTATTACCATCAGAGACAGAGATTATAACCGTATAGGAACGTTTCGTTTCATAATCTAATGCTGCACTGGTCCGCAACTGTCCAGAGGAACTATCTATGCCAAAAGAGGAGGCATCCGTCCCACTAAGACTATAAGTCAGTGTGTCATCTTCATCCGCATCTGTAGCACCCACAGCAGTGCCGATATTCACTCCCGAAGCTGTGTTTTCTGCTACAGAACGCGTGGTCGTGTTTCCTTCAGTAAATGTCGGTGCTCTGTTGGGTACGTCAGTGTCCTTCGTTTCTGTTTCATCTTGAGTATCTTGGGGTTCAGTAGTCTCTTCATCTATATCAACCACATTGATCGTTACATTAATGCTGTCCGATAAAACTCCATCGGAGACAGTGATTGTCACCACATAAAAAGTTGTTGCTTCATAATCAAGTGCAGATTTCGTTTTGAGTTGTCCTGTGCTGGAATCTATATCAAACGCGCTGGCATCTGTGCCACCGAGGCTATAAGTGAGCGTATTGTTTTCTGCATCTGATGCCGTAATAGCAGTGCCAATATTTGTACCTGCTTCAGTGTTCTCATCCACTTCACGTGTGGTCGCAGTGCCATCAGCAAATACAGGAGCCGTATTTATAGTTTCAAAAATCTCTATCGGTAGGTCGTTAGATTTGGCAAACGCATATCCTGTATGTCCAATGGGTAGGATCGGGAGGCTACCAATATCAACGGTGACTGCAGCAAACGTGTTAGAAGCGCGCAATACCGTTAGCGGTAGACTTTCAATACTCCCAGCAGGAATCGTTATGGTAGTCACATTATCGGCAAGGTTACCACTCGTGACGGTGATCGGTAAGACTATATCTGATGGTGCACCACTCGGTAGGCTGGCTTTGAACATGTTTGTGCCAACTTTCTGTAATGAAATGGTGAACGGAAGTGGGTCAACGGTGTTACCACTCAAATCCAATGTTGTTAAAGAAGTCAAACCTACAAATATACCATCAGGCAGACTATCCAATTGGTTATTGCTCAAGTTAAGAGATGTAAGAGACAGCAATCCTGTGAAATCATCTGAATTGAGAGTTGAAACTGACATACCGCTCATGTCCAGCGATGTAATTGTCGCAAGGTGAACATCCGATACGTTACGGCAATCATCAATACCTTGCAGGGCCTCTACAATCGCATCACTCACCTGGATCGTCCGGTTGCAAACAGTAGATTTCGCGAGAATATAACCGAAATGGTTAGCAGGTAACGTTGGCAATACACCGATATTTACATCTGAGGTAGTAGCAGTAAATACAGCACTTTCAAGACTTCCTTTTGGTATGGTTGTCGATGTTATACTTGCACCATTGATCGATAACTCAACATCAAAGGGTGCACCAGCAAATATGACCGCCTTGAACTGATTTACATCAACTTGTTGCAGTGAAACATTTAGCGGGAATGGGTCAATCTGGTTCCCACCTAAACGCAGATTTGTGAGAGATGTCAAACCATCAAAGATACCCACTGGTAGGCTGTTCAACATATTACCGTATAGGTTTAGATTTGTGAGACCTGTCAACCCAGAAAAGTCACCTGTTTTCAGTTCGGTAATCCCTGCGGAACGAAAGTCAAGTGAGGTGATTTCGGCAAGGTGTGTGTCGGTAATGTCTTCGGCATCGTTCACACTCGAAACCGCTGCAACGATAGCGTCACGAACTTGTGCAGTGCGATCACTGACAGGTAGCACTGTAGAGACCAAGACAGTTTCGACCACGTCAATGACACCAATGATGACAGTAATTGTATCTGTCAGACTATCATCGGATACAGAAATAGTTACCGTGTAGACGCGTTTTGTTTCATAATCTAATGGTGCTTTTGTCTTCAACTGTCCAGTCGTAGAATCTATATCAAACGATGCGGCATCAATCCCACTTAGACTGTAGGTTAAATTATCCTCATCAGCATCTGTGGCAGAGACAGCACTGCCAATATTAGAATCTGCAGCTGTATTCTCTGCTATATAACGGATCGTGGTAGTACCATCAGAAAATTCAGGTGCACTGTTTTCTGGCGTTTCTAAAGTATCAGTCGTATCAGTCGTTTCTGTTATATCGGTAGTATCGGTTTCTGTTACAGCACTGATAACTTCAATCGGTAATGTATCAGGTTTTGTAAGGGTATAGCCGTAATGGTCTGTTGGTAAACTGGGTAAGGTCCCAATATTAACGGTTACAGCGGCGGTTGTGTCAGCGGTACGTGTGAGGGTCAACAACGCACTACTATCTATACTACCTTTGGAAATCGTGAGTGTCGTTTCATCGTCTGAAACAGTGGCGTTAGCAGCACTGATCGGCACAACAATATCAAACGGTGCACCTGTCGGTACTACGACTTTGAATTGATCCTCACCGACCTTTTCAACTGTGACTGAAATCGGTAACGGATCCACAGCATTGCTACCCAAACGTAAACTCGTCAGTGAGGTTAAACCTTCGAATATTCCATTGGGTAGACTACTAAGTTCATTATTATACAAGTTAAGACTTGTCAATCCTGTCAAACCAGAAAAGTCACCGAATTTCAATTCCGTAATTGCTTTGTTGCGAAGGTTTAAACTCGTTATTTCCGCTAAATGTGTCGCGGTAACCTCCGTAGCGGAATCTACCCCAGTTGTTGCAACAATAGCATCACGCACTTCAGATGTCCGATCTGCTACTGGCAAAATCTCTGTCTCCCCTCTCACTCCGATACAAACAAGCAATAAACAAATGACTGAAATTAGGTATCTCAAAAGCTTCTCCCCTCAATTTTGACATTTACTGCAAACAGATAAATAAATGTCAATTAGCAAATAAAAATGTTTATCTAATCAATATATCCTCGCTATAAATACATATTAAGTATTTTATTTTGTAATTTATTATTCTCTTATTATAATATGTCTTAACATGTAAATTATATACGTTTTTAATTTAAATGCAAATAATATTTTGTAAATACGTAAAGTTTATGAAATGAAAAAGATGGGAACTCTTGTAGGAAGGGGTTGCTAACCCGCCTGTCAAAATATTCGTAGTTGCGCAATTCATTACGCCTCTGACATTATCCTGAAAATCTAATAATCCTGAAAATCCTGGTTCAGACAAAAAGAATGTCCCTAAATTGCCACTATACAGATTCCTTGCAAAAAATCCTATTTTGTGATAGTATGGAGATTAAAATAATACATGCATTGAGACATTCCAAAATGAATTCAACAAAAGATATTATCAGCCGTTGCCATCAACGACACAATGACCCGCTACGACAACGCAAAACAGTCGTTACACCTGCCATCTACAAAGGCATATTAAATCACTACACAGTCTATTGTGCACACAGCCTACCCATCAGGCTTCACGATTTAGAACGGGCAAATATATCCTTCATGCCCGTAGGCGGGGCACCAACTTATGACCGAATGCCACAATCTTACGGCGGTGACCGTTTCTTGAAACGACAAGGAATAGAAAGTTGGGATATCAGAAACTGGCATACTTCCTGGGGTATTCAAGTATATACCGGCATGCCTTCAGAACTAAACGGTAGCACATGGCACGACTTGGAATTTACATATCAGGCTATCTGCAATGCACCAGAAACGGTGCTTGAATGTGTTGATACTTTGGTCAATTTCGTTGCTAACCCATTATTAACAATCACAAAATCCGGTGGACTACGTTTTACATGCAGAATTGAGAATTATCTGCATCAAAATACACATACAGATCGCTTTTACGTATATCAGGATAAAGTAACTCCTGAAAATCAACATCAACGTGAAGTATACCTTGAAATACTTGGAAAGGAAGGACATAGTGCATGGGATGCGCGTTACGAGATACTGTTCGGAAACCTTCTGGACCCACCTGTGATCGAAAAAGAGGTATTCTTGGCAGCAATTAATACCCTTCGACAGGCTCTCCACCAACCCTCATCCAGAGAAAAAACTGATGAAAACCTTGAGTTATTGCCGACAAATATCGTTTCACCGTTTTCACTAAGTTCACAAAAATTGGATCTCGCCAAGGAAACACTTTTAGCTCGAGGATTCGTATATCTCCGTAAAGAAGAAAATATCCACCATTGGACGAAACACAATACAGAAAGTTCCGACACAGATGTATTGTTATGGGAACATGGCAGTAACGTATGGATACGCGCAGCGAACCCAAATAGCGGCGTACCGACTGAAGATACGCAAATTACTGATATATGGGACGATACCGGAATCTTACCACAGATACCCGAAAACGGGTTGCCAGTGTCTACACAGATCCAGGAAATTCGTGATCGTAGACTCACGCCATTAGTCATTAAACGTCCCAATCAAGTGCTGGAGAAGTCGGAGAAAGAAGAGAAACAAACCATAACAGCCGCTGATGCTATCTCACAAATACAACACGCTTTTGAAAACGATATTAGTATAGCTGGAATTAACGCCGCGGATACTGCAAAAAGAAACAATTACGCGGTTGAAACGCTTTTGCTTCAACATTCTCCAATCATATTGAGTTCACAAACACGTATATTAAATGGAGCAACCGAACATTTTCAGAACCAAAACATACCTTCAGTCATAAGGTGGAGACGATACCGATATTTATGGAATGAGGTAAAAGATATACCCGTTGCTACACGCATGAAAGCACCTTTCAAAAACGGAAATGTATGTGAAGACGCTGAACGATGCGGCACTTTGAAAAACAAAGGTGTGAACCCCACTCAGACAATCTGCCTACAGTGTCCTGTATATACAACATGTCAGCAACACGGATACCTATCACAATACAAAATACTACAAAACGCAAACATTCAGCTTATTGCCAGTCCAGAACACTTTTTAGATCCAGCACGCTACGGATTTGTTGAGGATATCATAAGACACAGCAACGACTCAGAACGAATCTGCATCATTGACGATATGAGTACAGATGATCTCTTCATAAATTGTTATGTCGGTTTATCTACATTAAAGAAATGGAATAATGATTGGGAAGGAGAGCCTTTAGGTAACTTCACACGCGCTTTGCTCAATACGCTACAAATGAAAGGTGGACCCGACGATCTACTTGTTCAAAGAATACGCACACTGATGCACGCATTTCTACCTTATCAGGAACAGATTACTCAGCAGATGCGTCAAGTCAATTTGAACTGCAGAATACTTAAAGAAAGAACAATCGATGAAAAAGACAAAACAGTTCTTGCACAATATAAAATCGTGTTTGAAAACGATGTCACTGCACATATCCCGATAAACGATGCCGCCGCTGATAGACTCAGAGCATTGGAACGTACTGTGCTTCCTATAGATATAGAACACTATACACCCAACAAGGACATCAAAGTCCAAATCCCAATAGAACAAGCAATACGATTAGGTATATTAGATATATCAACACCAGAGAAGATATACGATATACCCACAACCTATCAGAATCCGGAATGGACATTGTGGCATCAACTCAAACGATTCTTTGCACACTACGCTCGGAATACAGACGCTCCAATGATGTGGTACAACAATTGCCTAAATTTCTGGGTTCCGCCAATTCTTCACCCAAACATAAAAAAACTTCTTGTCATATCACCAACGGTCTCTGAACATGATTTACAGAGAGTATTCCAGAATGAAAAAATAAAGGTGGAAAAAATAAAACCTACACCTTGGGCAGAAGGAACACAAGTTTTTCAAATTCGCACTGGAATTCATTGGATCAAAACGATGTTAGACCATGATACCACTTGGGATGTTCTCGGACTCACAAACATTGGTAAACGGTTTATGCAAGGTATCTGTGCTGAAATCCAAAGAAGCAAGAACACTAAACATGCAATTATCTCATACCAGCCGATCATAGACCAATTAAATGACCTTACATCAGAAGATAACATGTGTGTAGCAATGACTTTCGAAAACGCAGCTCGTTTAGAAACCTTCGACACAGATATACAAGTCCTATGGCTTGTCGGAACGCCATCTTGGCAACCAAATTTAACATGGAGACACGCACAAATACTTTACGGAAATGATGAAAAACCACTATCCTATGACACTGATATACATTTCCAACAACACAAAGACCCGCGTCTTCAGCACGTGTATTTACAAAGAATTACTCACTCCATCACAGATATTCTCGGAAAGATAGGATTGAGCCACCTGCCGAACAAAAAGGTTGTCCTGATTAATAGTATTCAAATACCAAACATCACCGATAGACCCGAAACTTTACTTTTCGATTGGGAAGATTTCGAGATTGCAGGTAATCTTGACAAACTCGCAGAAACAATCGCTATACGACAAAAGTTTGAAACTGAACGAGCCAACCTAACTGCAGACTGCAGCAGAGAAAAAGTCGAACGGATTGTAGGTTGTTCCTCCAGACAAGCGAACCGTATATTACAGCAACTTCGTGGTGGGAATATACCGCACATAACCTATCGTGAGCAAATACTATCACTGCTTACAGAGGGTGAGAAAAAGGCATCTGATATAACAGAGGCAATTGAAGGTAATCCAACATCAATAAATAATGAACTCGCACGACTACTCAAGATTGGTGAGATTATTAAGGTCCGTTGGGGTGTATACACTCTTCCCAATGAATAAGATCAATAAATGTACTGTCATCGGAAATTTAGACCACTACCTATAAACCCATACATATACTGCGTTTATAGACAATTTACCTGTCTTACAGTATGTGAGAGATTTCTTACAGTTTCGTAACTTTTCAAGAAGGAGACAAACCATGGAAGGACAAGATAAACACAATGAATTTGCTGCAGATGTTACACAAAATACATGAAAACCTACGATGTCATCGCAACCAAAACCAACAAAATAACAAGAACATACTACAGCGTATCTCATAACTATTATTACACACCCCAAATCTCTCCTTCATTTGACATGCCATCAACAATATCGTATAATACTTAATTAATTAAGGAACATTGGAGACACCAATGACAAACTATCGCGTAGCAATACTCGGCTGTCGAAGTCGTGGCACATCCGCGGCAAAGGCATATCATGCACATCCCCGCACAGAGATTGTAGCACTTTGTGATCTCGTTCAGGACAGGTTAGATGCACTCGGAAAAATTGTCAATGTATCTACTCATTTCACAGATTTGGATGAGATGATTACACAGACAAAGCCGGACATCGTTGCTATTCCCACAGCAACTGAAATGCACTATCCGCTCTGTATGCGTGTACTTGAACATGGCGTAAACATTGAAGTCGAAAAACCCTTATGTGCAGACTTAGTTCAAGCAGATGCAGTTATCGCAAAAGCGAAGCAGAAAAATGCACGTGTTGTTGTCCATCATCAAAGACGTGTAAGTCCTACAATACAAGCTGTTGCCAATTCCCTTGACGAAGGTAAAATTGGTGAATTGCGTTATATGTACGCATGTGGAAAAGGATATTATGCTGGCTACGGATTGATGAATATCGGCACACATGTAGTCAACAATATGCTCCGATTTGGTGGTCATTGCAAAAGTGTTGTTACCCAAGCGACAGCAGGCGGACGCGAACTTATACCTGAAGATGTCCTACAATCACCCGCAGGTATGGGGACAGTCACTGCAGAATACACTACCTCAACACTACAATTTGATGGTAATGTAACTGGTACTCTCATTCAACAAAGGTTTCCTATCGTCAGTAGTGATGCGTACGTTTTAGAACTCTATGGAAGCGAAGGAAGATTGTTCTGGTCTGAATTGAAAGGAGCATGGTGGTTACCGACCCCTCACTTTGTTCCTGATGGCACACACGACAAATGGGAGAGACTCACGCCGATCTATCCTGATCATTTTGATAGTGACAAAGGGGCAGATGCTGACGATTATTGCATGGTAGATGAATATGTTAATGCTTTGGACGAAAAGCGAGAACATGAATGCAGTGGCGAAGAAGGTCGTCATGTTATGGAGATTTTAATGGCAGTTTTTGAGTCTGCAGTTTATGGAACGCGTGTAAAATTACCGCAGCAGAATCGCGAACACCCCTTAATCCGATGGCGCGAAGAAAACGGTCTCGGTCCACTTAAAGAAATGCCACGTGATTACGGTTCATGGTTATCAATGGAAGACGAACGTTTATATGGACAAAATAAGTAGTACATATTAACCCAGACTTTGTAGCCGCGCTTTTTAAGCACGCTAAACACTCACATATTATAGTTTAATTCTATAGCGAGAATATCTTATGCCAAATCCAACGACAAATGCTGACAATTTACCACCTGTACCACTAACGGAAGACCAGCGATTTCTGTTTGATACACGAGGTTGGTTACTATTTCCCGGTGTGCTAAATGAAACGGAAACTAAAGAGATGCGTGAATTCTGTTATCAACTTAAACAGGATCCAGAATCTATACCAGCACACCATCGTTCATCTATCGGAGGACCACTGGAAAAGTTGACTGATCATCCAGTCGTTCTCGGTTTTATGAATGAATTTCTAACATCTGGTTATGCCAATGATAATTGTTACGGTTTCCGCTTTGAAGGCACTTTCTTGACAATACGGGGGAATGGACACGATAACTTCCGACCTCACGGTGGACGAGGAATGCTAAACTTTCCCGGAAATTCACACACTTATCATCTACACCATGATAAAGCACATAGTGGGTTGACCCGCGTTGTATGGGAACTCAACCCTGTAAAGGAAGGTGGTGGTGGAACGATGTTTCTAACGGGTAGCCATAAAGGGGCGTTTCCAGCTCCACAATCCACGGCAGACCGAAATTCACCGCTATGGGAGGATTATAGTTGTCCTGCAGGATCAGTTCTGATTTTCACTGAAGCAATTACACACACTGGGGCAAAATGGACTGATGAGGAATTAGACCGTGTGGCTATTTTCAACTGCTATAATACAGTTGGCAACAAATGGCACAGTTGGGAACCACATCCAATGCACCTTGAAGAGATGTCTTTCAAACGGAAAACACTATTCCGTCCGGTATATTGTCAAAACAATACCCCAACGTTAGATGCTGTCTAAAACAGTAATGTACCATAACTCATCAACATAGAGAGTTTCTTATGAAAATAACCAAAGTAAAAACATTTGTTTCCGCATCTGGACATTTTTTCGTCAAAGTGGAAACTGATGCCGGAATATACGGTGTCGGTGAAGGTGGTATTAGACGACGGGCAATCGCATTAGCTGAAGTAGTCCGTTCTTTTGATCCTATTCTCATCGGAACAGATCCGTTTCAGATTGAACACCTATGGCAAGTTATGTTCAGGGGTGGATTTTTCCCTGGTGGTGTTGTTCAATCCGCAGCAGTCAGTGCTGTTGACATCGCACTGTGGGACATCAAAGGAAAAGCACTAAATGTACCTGTCTATGAACTCTTAGGGGGACGAACAAGAGACAAAGTCGTCTGTTATCCACATAATGGTGGTGGAAATTTAGATGCACTTGTTGAAAGTTGTAAACAGACCTATGAAGCAGGATGGAAATTCGTCCGATGGGGTTTAGCTGATAGAACAGGTTCAGGCACTTATGAACCACGACGTGCTGTACAATTTGGATTGGAAGAGGTGCAAGCAGTTCGTGAAGCATTGGGAGAGGAAGTAAACATCCTCGTAGATGTACATACACGTCTGGACCCTGCAGATAGCCTTGATTTTTGTTCCAAAGTTGAACAATACAATCCATTCTTTATTGAAGATCCTCTACGAAGTGAAAACACTGCAAGTCTCAGAAGGTTGCGCCAACAAACATCTGTACCCATTGCGGTTGGTGAACAATATGACAGTAAATGGAAATTCAGGGAAGTTATTGAAGAAGACCTATTGGATTATTGTCGTGTTGACCTATGTATTGCTGGTGGATTGACAGAAGCACGTAAGATCGCAGGATGGTGTGAAACGCATTACATTCATTTAGCACCACATAATCCACTCGGACCCGTTTCTACCGCAGCCTGTCTACAACTTTGTTTAGCATCATCACTTGTAGGTGTGCAGGAACTTCCTCGCGCCCCCATGTCTTCTCTTACCGATGTCTTTCCCGTTCAAGTGCCTTTTGAATCTGGTTACCTATTACCTCCAGAATCCCCTGGACTCGGCATTGAATTCAACGAGGACGCACTTACTAATGTATCAACATTAGATTTCAGTCCTCCACACGGCTATCAAAGAGAGGATGGTTCTTATACAAATTGGTAAAAAATTTAGGTCAACATTGAACTTTTTGTAAACGACTATTCGTACAACATATTTTAATGGAGAAAATAAATGACAACAACAGATATTAAAGAAATGGCAACGGAATATATTATTAACACTTATGGAGACAGAAGTCTTGCCTTCGTCAAAGGTGAAGGTCCCTATCTATGGGATGCAGAAGGTAAGAAATATCTCGATTTCTTAGGTGGCTTAGCAGTTAACGGATTAGGGCATGCACATCCAAAGGTTGTTGCAGCAATACGCGAGCAAGCAGGAAATATCCTCCACACCTCCAACCTATATTACATACAACCACAAGCAGAATTAGCAAAACTACTCATTGATAATTCTGATATGGATCAATGTTTCTTCTGTAATAGTGGTGCTGAGGCGAATGAAGCGGCGATCAAATTGGCACGGAAATATACGAAAGACAAGGGTAGAACAGATGCCTACGAAATCATTACAATGGACAATTCGTTTCACGGACGAACAATGGCTACCATTACTGCCACTGCACAGACAAAATATCACGTTGGATTTGAACCGATGCTTGAAGGTTTCACCTACGTTCCTTTTGATGATTTAGAAGCAACGGAATCTGCAATTAACGACAAAATCTGCGCTATCTTAGTAGAACCGATCCAGTCAGAGGGTGGGGTTAATATCCCAAGTGATGGATATCTACACGGATTACGTGAACTCTGTGATAAAAATAACCTGCTGCTGATATTTGACGAAGTCCAAACAGCGATGGGAAGATTAGGGACATTTTTCGGTTACCAGAGTTACGGTGTAGTACCTGACGTAATTACCATGGCAAAAGCACTCGGAAGTGGAGTTCCTATCGGGGTAATGTTAGCCAAACGCGATGTTGCAGAGAGTTTCGTTCCTGGCACACACGCAGCTACTTTTGGTGGAAATTTCTTATCCTCTGCCGCAGCAGTTGCGACAGTAAGAACTATATTAGATGAGAACCTTGCAGTAAATGCCGTGAAAATGGGGAACTATCTCGCAGGTGGTCTCATGGAACTCAAAGATAAGTATCCGATAAAAGAGGTGCGTGGGAAAGGATTGCTACGTGGTCTTGTAATGGAAGAGGACGCAAAACCACTCGCAGCGAAATGCATTGAAAATGGCTTAGTAACAATATGTACCAACGATTATGTCCTCCGTTTTCTACCGCCTCTTAATATCAACAATTCACATGTTGAGGAAGCAGTGAATCTCGTTGAAAAATCCATGTCTGAGGTCTACTAAGTCAATAACCCCGTGCTAAAGCATCGGGGCTTGTGCGAAGCGCATGCCAAGCGTTCACTCCACAAGTTAAACTATTTTCTACAGTCATATATCGGGTGTTCTGAACGTGGCAGTCCAATGTATGTTTCGGATGCTCCCCAAGTCCGATTCCTCTACGAATACCCGATCTGGATGGGGCAATATATACTCTTCGGAGGTTTACACATCTTAGTTCCAGTAGTAGACAAAAATCAACACCCTCTCATGCCTACAAAACCCTCACGGGCGAGGCGTTGGATACAAACAGGGAAAGCGACACCCTTTTGGAATAATGGTATATTTTGCGTCCGACTCAATGTTGATCCATCAGACACTGAACTCCAAGACATAGTGGTTGGTGTGGATCCTGGTAGTAAGAAAGAAGGCTTTAGTGTGAAATCAGAGAAAAGGACTTATCTGAATGTGCAAGCGGACGCACATAACAAGGTTGGTAAAAAGGTTGAAAAAAGACGTGAACTTCGTAGATGTAGGCGTTCACGGAAGTGTCCTAATCGGAAAAATAGGACAAACAAACTTGCTAACAGAGAACGTCTACCTGCTGGCACGCGTGCGAGATGGGATTGGAAGTTAAGGGTACTTAATTGGTTATCTAAACTCTATCCTATTAGTCATGTATGTGTAGAAGACATCAAAGCACGGACTATCAAACGCGCTAAAAAGTGGAATCAATCTTTTAGTCCATTGGAAGTTGGTAAGCAGTGGTTCTATACTGAAATCAAGAAGCGATGGCACCTGCTAACACTCCAAGGATACGAAACAAAGGAAATCCGTGATAGGCTTGGGTTGAAAAAGTCTAAACAGAAGTTAGCAGAAACCTTTGACACACATTGTGTGGATAGTTGGTGTCTTGCTTATCATACTGTCGGCGGTGATAGCATACCAGATACGACAGATATATTCTGTATATCACCCATACCGATAGCCAGACGCAATCTACACAGAGAACAACCGAAAAAAGGGGGTATCCGTTCACGATATGGTGGCACTTTGCTAAAAGAAGGATTGGTCAAGAACACACTTGTCAAGCATATCAAATATGGATTGACAAGATTAGCAGGTGTCAACGCAAAAGGATTGTTTTCAATCTATAGCATTGATGGGGAACGATTGACAACGGGTGCAAAACAAAGAGATTTCAAGGTGTTAACTAAACTAAACTTTCAATATAGATAGGAACGGGCATTTCTCCCCGTGCTAAAGCAGCGGGGTCTCCTGCCCGATGATTAGATGAGAAACCATCAGAATAATGGAATTCTAATTTTGTTAGGTATTTCGTTCTTATGTATATGTACATTCAATCTTGGTTGCAGTATAAAGAATACAAACGTCAGATGGTCCCCTATGGAAATGTCCGACTTTGAACCACATTTAGCAACACTACAAGCACGATATGACCTAACTGAAACGTTAAAATCCACTAAGATGATGGTAACTATTCAGGAAGCTGACAATAGTCCTGAAGAACTCCGCGAACTGTTATGGTATAAAAAGACTTCAGATGGTGGGGAACTACTCAGAATCAATGTATTAGGAGCATTCAACGATACCAAGGGATTAGCAATCGCAAATAAAGAAAAATTCCTTTTAACGCTCCTTGATGAACAAAAAACATACATCGGTGAATTAAACGATGGAATATTAAGAGAGATCTTTGGTGTAGACCTACGTGTTTCAGACGTTCTTAGTGCTATCTTTGCCAATCCTTTTCTTGATGGACGAAATGCATCATTAGAGTTAGAGAAATACGGAAAAATAATCCGTGTCACTAGACCGGGGGTTGGAACCGATTACAAAGAGACCATTTTGCTCAAAGTTCAAGAAGATGAACCACACGTAACAGAATGGAAAATTGAGAACGAAAACGGGGTACTACAACAAGTTACATTTGCTGATTATAGAGATGTTGATGGTATCTTACGGGCTAACAAGGTTGAAATAATCCGGCCACCAGAACAGACACGTGTCGTTGTCAGAATAGAACAAGTTCAGCATCACATAGATATAAAAGACAGCAAATTTAACTTAGACCCATTCTTATCCGACGATTTTGAGATTATAACCATTTCAAATGAAGACGAACCAGAATGAATAAACTGAAGGAACTTAGACTTCGTGCCTATGCAAAAATCAACCTATATCTGGATGTACTAAGTAAGCGCGAGGACGGATACCACAACATTGAAACGGTTTTTCATTCAATTGGTTTGCACGACGAGGTAATTCTACGCGAACGATCAAAAACAGGTATTACCATCTCATGCAATCACCCTGATGTCCCTAACGATTCAACAAACATTGCATTTCGTGCAGCAGAATTTATACGCGATGTAGTTGGTGGGATAGGAGGATTAGAGATACAGATAAACAAGCGAATACCTGTTGCCGCAGGGCTTGCAGGGGGAAGTGCAGATGCTGCCGCTGTCCTATACGGAGTAAATGAATTATTCCAATTGGGATTATCTTATCAAAAGTTGTTAGAAATAGGTGCAAAATTAGGGGCTGATGTTCCTTTCTGTCTAAACGGTGGCGCAGCTTTTGGAACAGGCATTGGAGATATTCTAACACCCTTATCACCGCTCGTTGATCTGCCTCTTCTTCTCATTAACCCTGGTATAACTATCTCAACTGCAGACATATTCAATAATTTGCATATTCCCTTGACAAAACGAGAAAATGGAAGTATAATTATCAGGAAATATGTTGAAAAGGCTGATATGTTTGGTGTTGCGAACTACTTGTATAATGTTTTGGAACCACAAGTGTTTCACATACACCCTGAATTAGCGAATTTGAAAACCCAGTTATCTACGCAGACTGGTTGCTGTGGTGCATTGATGTCAGGTAGTGGTGCTACAATATTTGCAATCATGCGTGACATTGAAACTGCACAACGATGCAGGTCACACTTCAAAAACATTGTCAGTTTTTGCACGATTACTACTACCAATCCAATTGGGGTTGAGTAACAGTATCTAAATATCTATATATTTCTTGATAACTTTGTTGATATATGTTACAATAATGAGACATTGTTTGCGGTATTTTTAGGCGATAACCAAGCCTATTTTATCAAAAACCACGATAAAACAGGATATTCGCAAACAATTAAGCGCATTTCTGATAATTCAGAAGTGCTTTGGGAGATAGCCCTTGGTTGCTTTTTAAGCAATCTGCAAACCGTCTAAGAAGTGAAATGCATAGCATGGCGCGGAAATGGACGGGTTAATACTATCAGTTCGTATTGATAATTGAAGGGCGGTGGCCAAGCGGTAAGGCACAGGTCTTTGGAATCTGCATGCGTAGGTTCGAATCCTACCCGCCCTGTTTATATTTCACAAAAAGGTTTAAAAGAACAAAATGCAACAAGCAAATTTAGAAGTTCAACAAAGAGACACTTTTGGAAAACAGAGCGCGCGAGCAATACGACGTGCTGGTGATATACCCGCAGTTGTTTATGGTCGTAAACAGGAAACAATCCCGTTAAAAATTAATGAACGCGCATTGAAAAAGTTCCTACGCGCCTATGGTGAGAACGTCATCATTAACATTGAAGTAACTGAAGGCAATTCAGAGCCAGTTGTCATTAAAGAAATACAACGTGATCCTGTTGAGAAACAGATGCTACTTCATGCCGATTTTATACGCATTTCTTTAGATGAACCTGTTACCTCTTCTGTTCCAATAATATTAGTCGGCACACCTATTGGTCTGCAAGAGGGTGGTGTTATTGAATTCCCACTCCGTGTACTCACTCTTAATTGTTTACCTGCTATAATGCCTAACGAAATCACTGTTGATGTTACTAATATGGATATTGGTGATATAATCTATGTTCAAGATATTGAACTTGATGAGGAAATTGAGCTATTAGATGAACTTCAACGTATGATCGTGTCTGTAAGCCAACCACGCGTAATTGTGGAAGAAGTTGTTGAGGTAGAAGAAGGTGAGGAAGGCGAAGAAGGTGAGGAAGGTGAAGAAGGTGAAGAACGCGCAGAAGGTGAAGATACTAAATCTGATGATGCCGAAGAAGAACGGACTGAACCTGAGCTAATTTCACGCAGGCGACGTAAAGACGACGATGAATAGTTTAAAATATGTGGGTACGCTTATTTAATTCATCAACACTCCTTCTATTCATTTCTATAGCATTCGTAACGCACGGTTTTGCACAAGCATCAACCGTGCGTTTTGTTAATGCACAGGGGGAAACAATTGCAGAAGAGGAATCCGTTCAACATAATGAAATAACTTACCTACCTGTTGATATACTCAAATCAGTTATAGATCCAAATTTACAATCAGAATATCATCGTCCTCGCAAACAACTTACTTTAAAAACTAAAGATAAATTAATTCAAATTGGCATAGGCAAGACCTCTATTACAATTGACCCCGGTAAACAAACACATACAATGTCTGTACCTCCTCGTGTTCTTCAAGGTCAACCGATGTTGCCAATCGCTTTTTTTACTGAAATACTCCCCAAAATAGATGATGTAGAGGTGCAATTCAACACCAACCTTCAACGTATAAGAATTATACCTAAGACTGTTTGGGAACCACAGCTAACCGATGAAAAACGTGAACTGACAATCATTATCGATCCTGGTCATGGTGGTGAAGAAGACCTTGGATGTCAAAGTCAGAACGGTCTATTTGAAAAAGATATTGTTCTCACGCTTGCAAAACAGATTAAACAGCAAGTAAAACAAGATGGGTTTTCAATTATTCTAACTCGTAGCGAAGATACAGTAACAAAACGTATTCGCCGAGTTCAAATATCAAACCAGAATCAAGGACAACTTTTTCTGAGTTTGCACTGCAATGCGTCTTATTCCCCATCGAACCAAGGAATTCGGATTTATTTGAACAATCCAAACGGATTGATTCGGTTCAGACAGAGACCAATTCCGTTGTTAGGAAAAGAAAGTCTTAATATTCTAACACAGGACAATTACTTCAAACAGAGTAAAGATTTTGCTGAAGTCTTGCAGAAAGAATTGAACTTTCATTCAGAAGAACCCGTTAAAATATTAGAGTTACCCCTCATTTCTCTTTCAGATGTATATATGCCAGCAGTTCAAATAGAACTTGGTTACCTCTCAAATCTTGATGATGTGACCCGTCTTTCCAACCCCGAACATATTATACAACTCTCTAATGCAATAATCCGAGCAATACAGATATATTCTGTATCTATATATACATCTTCAGTTCCAAATGATACACCAGCAGAAGACCCGACAGATTCAAATTGATTTGTCATGTCTGAAATACAAGAATCATTCATTAAAAATTCAATAGAATTAATATAGAGTTGTGTGAGCAAGGTCATGAATATTTTGAGAAAAATCCTACATTCAAGACTCTTTATTACATGGTGTATCACATTCGTTGTCATTTTAATATGTCTTTCCATATCGCTCTTGCTAATTTCGCATTCAAAACGAACAATAATTCAGGATGCACCACCGAAACTTCCAGATGTTGCGAACCCTACAGATACTTTGCCAGAATCACAACAGATCAACCTATTTCTATTGGAAACTGATGGAACTGAACTAACCCCAAAAAAAGTCGAATTACGACTATTACTTGATACAGCAGAACGTCTAAAACAGATAATCACGGCACTTATTAAGGAAACACCACCAAGTTACCGAAATCCTATTCCGCGTGGAACAATCCTAAACCAAGTATACATTGACAATCAGAAGACTGCGTATATGGATTTTTCTCACCATCTTGCCTCTGGACAAATTGGAGGGACAACCGCTGAATTTTTGACTATATCTGCAATTCTAAAAACTGTTTTTGATGCATTTCCGAAAAAAGTTCTACATATTCAGATTCTGATTGATGGAAAAGAACAAGAGACACTTTCAGGACATATTAACATATCTCAACCCTTACGGTTTTGAGTAAAACTAACATAAAGATAAGATAGGTTCATATCGTGAAACTTATTGTTGGACTCGGTAATCCAGGTCTTCGCTATCAGAATACGAAACACAATGTCGGATTCAGAGTCATAGATGGATTCTACGACAAGTTTCTCTCGACTCAATCTGGTGGCTTTACTCATACCAAACGTGCAACATCAATATGTAATTCACTGATCATGCAAACGAATCTACAAGAGACACCTATTATTTTTGCTAAGCCAATGACCTATATGAACAATAGCGGTTCTGCAGTCTCTGCTCTGGTTCGTAGATTTGATATCCAACTTTCAGACCTTCTGATTGTTTATGATGATGTGCATTTGGATATAGGTATGATAAGAATAAGAAGGAACGGAAGTGACGGTGGTCAAAAAGGTATGCAGTCTATTATCCGGCACTTAGGTACTATAGATTTTCCACGTTTGCGGATCGGTATTGGAGAACCCACATGTGACATTGTAGATTATGTGCTGTCAGAATTTACTAAAGAAGAAGAAACTACGATTGAACAAACGATGGATCGCTCAGTAGAAGCGATTGTAATTTACCTAAATGAAGGAATCCAGACTGCAATGAATAAGTATAATGGTCGCTTGATAACATCAATGGCTGACACTTCTGAGGAGTAAGTAATGGATAAAAAATACCATATACAGAATGTAAATGACATACCCAGTCCTGTTCTTGTGGTATATCGTGATTTAGTTCAAAAAAATATAGAACATGCAATTAATACGGTTAATGGTGATGTATCCAAACTAAGACCCCATGCAAAAACTCACAAG
Organism: Candidatus Poribacteria bacterium; assembly: GCA_965214095.1. Classification (GTDB taxonomy): domain Bacteria; phylum Poribacteria; class WGA-4E; order WGA-4E; family WGA-3G; genus MSPOR6. The sequence continues at coordinate 179,512 of OZ243938.1, forward strand.
ACTACCGAGATCATTGAAATGGAACGGGAAGCAGGTATCCTCAAACATAAATGTGCAACTTTACGAGAAGCAGAAATGCTTGCACAGAACGGTATTGAGGATATAGTAATTGCATATCAGATGGTAGGTCCAAATATCAATAGATTTCTATCGATTCAACAACAATATCCAGATGTAGATTTCAAGGTAATCGTTGATCATATAGACGCAGTTACACAACTATCTGAAGCGGCAAAGAATCTCGGTTTGAATGTAAAAGTCATGCTTGATCTTGATGTGGGAATGAAACGAACAGGTGTGCCAGTCGGCGATGATGCTGTCAAGATTTACGAAGCTATTGATCAGTCCGATGGGTTGGAACCGTGGGGTTTGCATGTCTACGATGGACATATCCATGATATAGAAGTAATTGCTCGTACGAATGCCTGCAAAAAAAGTCTTTATCAAGTTGAAAAGATGCAAGACATGTTGTCAAAGATGGGACTCCCTGTACCTCTTGTCGTTATGGGAGGCACACCAACTTTCCCAATCTATGCCAAGACACCAGGAGTAGAAGCATCACCCGGTACATTTGTCTTTCACGACTACGGTTATGCGACTCATTTTCCTGACCTCGGTTTCATTCCTGCTGCTTTGTTATTAAGTAGAGTCATTAGTATACCCTCTTCAACCCGCTTCACACTTGATTTGGGACACAAAGCTATCGCAGCCGATCCTGATGGTGTTCGTGGCACAATACTGAATATTGACGATACCGAGGTAGATATGCAACATGAGGAACATTGGGCGATAAATGTTCCTGATACTTCTCAGATACAGATTGGACAAGAAGTATATGTCTGTCCAACACATATATGTCCATCCGTTGCGTTGCATCCATTTTACTATGTGATAGATTCAGATGGATATTACCGAGAGACATGGGAAGTTACTGCACGAAATAGAAGTAGTTAATAAATATAGTAGATTTTAGAATTAATTTGACGATGTGAACATGCAATGTTAGGATTCCTCTCCTACCAGTGAATGTCCGAGGCGCAATGAATTGCGCGACTACGAACACCACAATTCCGAAGCAGATGTTCACTTAATTCTATCATTCACTATAATCAATAAATCCATGCTTTGTTGGTCACAATATTAACTGCTATCTTTGTGTTATTGCAGTTTGCCATCAATCCACAGTTCATATTGAAAATCGAAAGTCCGTGGTAATATTCGGACTATACAAACTTGGTTTTCAATCTTGAAACGATGTTCATCTCCAAGATCCACGAATTTCGGTTTTCTTTCGTAAATCAATTCGTCATCAATCGATATTCGTATTCTATTACCAAACCAAACAAAACCATGTTCAACCTTTATTGTTTGTGCTGTTGCAGTTTCCACTAACCACTTCTTAGTAACCATTTATGGTATGCCTCCTAAAACTAACTGGAAAGATTACACGATAGTGACCATGTTATACCATTTCTATAAATGTTTATCCCATTATCATCTGTTAAGAATGTCTTGAAGGACTGCACAAACTGGCAGTTTGTGGTACAAAAATGCGGCGTTTTCTATTAGAAATGGTATTATTTCTGGCTTGATTTAGACATAAAACACTACAAATTCGCAATTGCATCAACCAATTTATCTGGTCCATACTTTACGACATCAGTTGCTGGCAATCCTAATTCTTTTTCTATATCCTTAATTGCTTTGACAGTTTCCTCTTCTGATAGATCAAAACAGTTGAGCGCTATTCCAATTACCCTTGCAGGTTTGATAGGGGCAGCTAACATCTCATACTGTGCAACCATTTCGGTCAGAGAAGGCAAAGGTACTGTGTAACGTGCAACGGTATCGCGTGAGGGTTGATGGCAAAAGATCATCGCATCAGGCATGCTGCCGTGTAGCAAACTCAACGTCACACCTGAATAACCCGGATGTACTAACGCACCTTGTCCTTCAACAATAAGCAGTTCGTGTTTCCTTGCTCCTTCAAGAACAATTTCTTCCGCTGCTCCTGCAGTAAAATCAGAAACTACCGCATCAATTGCAATTCCCCATCCCCACACCATAATCCCGTTCTGTCCCGTTGGACAAAATTCAGCATTAAGTCCACGTGTCCTTGCTGCTTTGGTAATCTCTATACCAGATAGCATTTTCCCAACCCTACAATCCGAACCGACTGTGAGTATAACGGTTGCATCTACTTCTGCGGCTTTGCAAGTAGCAACAGGAAGGTTCTCAGGAGGCTTTCTTGCATCCCACAGAACCACATTGTTCTTCGCTGCTAAATCCACAAATTCGTCGTTTTCACTCAAGAAATGATGGAGACCACTCATAATGTGCAATCCACGACTGATTGCTTCACGAATAATTCCCTCCCATTCAGTAGGTAATTCACCGCCAGGAGGTGCAATTCCGATTGCCAACATCGTCGGTTGTAAATGCATCACGTCTGCCAGATTCTTGACGACAGGAATTCCTTCGCCAATTTTAATGACTTCGCTGACATCTTTACTGGTATTTGTGCTATCAATCACAGCGACAACGTTATCTGGAAGATACCGCACTAATACGGTTGCAGTCTTGGATTCAAGAACGCCAAACGAACCTTCGGCAAGTATTACAATTTTATGTGATTTGGGGTTTATTTGTTTCATCATTATTAATTAGATTAACATATATCATCTGGTATTTCAAGAATTTGGCAGGAATTGACGAAGGTGTCTACATCCTATTGCAAAACCCTCTAATCCCGGTGCGCCTCTATCTTCGTTTTCAACGCATAGAACATAGTCGTATCCAGATTCCATCAATGCTCCGATAATTGTTCCCCAATTCAATTGTCCTCTACCAGGAACTCTGTATTGCCACCACCAATTCCCGATTATCCCCTGCCGAAACAACATCCGTGGACTTATCTCACAATCCTTTACATCCGCATAATACCACTTTCCTTGAAACATACGAATTGCATCTTCAGCAGGCATAATCCCCATCCATAGCCAGTGTGATGGGTCACAAGATAAACCGAGATAATCGGATGGAATTGTGTCAAGGATACGTTCCCACATCTCTGGATTACATGCGATGTTTCCCATCCGCACCGCACAATCTAAAGCAAGTTTCACGTTCTTTTCCTCAGCGAATTTGACGACAGGTGTCCACATCTCTTTGAATCGGTCAATGAGTTCCATAGAACGATCCCCTGGATTACCGGGTTCGGAAGAGAATTGCCCGTAAAAATGCCAACTTACAGGACTACCAGCATACGTAACAACCACTGGAATATCAAGGATATGGGCAGCTTCAATTGCTTTTAGGAGAGAATCCCGTGCGTTTTCACGTGTTTCTAAATCATCAACTAACAAGTTTGAATGTGCTGTTAATGCAGCGACGAAAATGTCCGTCTGCGATAAATATCTCTTGACTTCTTCTCCATCTGTTTGTATAATCTGCTTCGGATCAAAGAGTCCGCTTGCATTTGGTCGGATTGCGTCAAAATCGTTGGATTTTGCCCATTCTGTGCATTCTTCAAGACTCCAGGCACCACTGCCAACGGTTGTGCTAAAACTGATCTTCATTTTTAACCTCACTATGAATTCAGGAATACTACCAATTATACAGATATGCGAATTGTTTGTGTAGAAAATCTTGACAAAAGACTACTTGAGCTATATCAGCAACTTCAGGCTGAGCATGGTAACCTTAGATGGTGGCCTGCTGATACACCATTTGAAGTTGCACTGGGTGCTATCCTTACACAAGCAACTGCTTGGCGGAACGTTGAGAAAGCACTTGATAATCTCAAAGCTGCAGATGCATTTACACCAGAACAGATCCATGCAATCAGTCAAGACGAGTTGGAGAAATTAGTTCACCCATCCGGATATTTTCGTATGAAAGCCAAGAAGGTACGTGCTTTTGTTAACCATATCGTTGAACGTCCAATGGCAGTCATGTTTGAACAAGATGTTCCGGAGTTACGAAAAGAATTACTTTCTATTTACGGCGTTGGTCCAGAAACTGCAGATTCAATCATACTCTATGCAGCGGAAAAACCGAGTTTTGTTGTTGATACCTATACCTACAGACTCATCAGTCGGTTAGGTTGGGTTGAAGGCAACTTCCACTATGAAAGACTGCGTACTCTATTTATGGACAACCTCCCTCATGATGTCAACCTGTTCAACGAATATCACGCGCTAATTGTTCGTCATGGAGCAAGAGTGTGTCAGAAAACACCGGATTGTGAAGCATGTTGTCTACAAAGTCAATGCGATTTTTTTCAGGATAGTTCTGGTTAAATCCTCCTTTATCTATACATACACATTTTATTATCACATAGAGATGTGTTTGTGATATAATACCCTCAATATGAAATTATATTTCTAACAACCAGATTCAGATTGTATCTGTCTGGTGTTATGTTTTGGACTGAAATCCGTTTATTGCATAATATTAGGAGTGAATTTAATGGCTAATAATCTACGTTTCGGTGTTGTCGGTTTAGGTATGGGTATGAATCGTGCAGGTGTTATTCATGGTACAGACGGTGCTGAACTTGTCGCTGTCGCAGACCTAAAACCAGAGCGACGTAAAGCTGCTGAAGAAAAGTTTGAATGTGAAAGTCACGAAGATGCCCTTGAAATGTTTGACCGTGATGATATTGATGTTGCAATGATTATGACCCCCAGTGGATTGCATGGACATTTCGGTGAAGAAGCTGCACGTCGGGGAAAGCATGTAATTACCACGAAACCGATGGATGTCAGCGTTGAGAACTGCAATTCTCTTATCAAGACATGTGAAGACAACAATGTAAAACTGCTGGTTGACTTCAGTGAAAGATATGGTACTCAGAACAGACGTATCAAAGCTGCTTTGGATCAAGGAGCATTAGGTAGACCGCTCTTGTGTGAACTTCGTATGAAATGGAAACGTCCCGATAGTTATTATGTCGGTTGGCACGGCACATGGGAATTAGATGGCGGCGGTTCTATTATGAACCAAGGTGTACACTCCATTGACTTGATGTTGTGGTTAATGGGACCCGTCAAACGCGTGATCGGTGCCCACTATGATGTCTACGATCATGAGAATTGTGAAACTGAAGATATGACCTCCGCAATTTTGGAGTTTGAAAACGGTGCATTGGGACATGTGCTAACAACTACGACCTATCCCGGTGGTAATGTAACAATGATTCACATTCACGGTCAAACAGGGATTGTCGGCGTTGGTCCAGAAATTTGGCAGTTCCCTGAAGGCGAAGAACCTGAGATTGAACTTCCGCCTTATCCCGGAAGTGTAATTCAAGATGCAATCCGTGTTGTTAACGAGGATGCTACCCCTGCTGTTGATGGTTATGAAGGTAGACGTTCTGTTGAGCTCAACATGGCTATCTATGAATGTGCGCGGACTGGTAAGGAAGTTACTCTGTAGATCGCAAACTGATGTTCTGTAGGTGTGCGTTTCTTATCGGCACTGTTGAGTAATCCACCTACAGAACCACCTAAAAGTTCTGTCAAATCATGACTCATCCACTTTTGACTTCAGATCATATAATAAATTCACTGCATCAAGAGGTGTTAGTTGAGTGAGATCCAAGTTTCGTAATTCTTCCACAAGTGGGTGTGTTTTTGGTGTGAATAGTGCCATCTGCAGAGAATCGCTTTGCAAGGTTTTTCGTGTAATCTGCCGTTGGGATCGTGGCATTTTCTGTGCAGATTTCTGTGGTTTCTCAGTGGATTCACCTGCTTCAACGCTGAGATTATGTTGCTCAAGAACTTCAAGAATCTGTTGTGCACGAGTGATCACTGGTTGGGGTAGACCAGCCAGTCTTGCCACGTGAATCCCATAACTCTGATCAGCACCACCTGGTACAACTTTTCGGAGAAAGGTTACTTTCTGTCCATCTTCATGCACTGCGACATTATAGTTCTTGGCACGTTTGTATTTGCTTGCCATTTCAACAAGTTCATGATAGTGGGTTGCGAATAAGGTTTTTGCCCCAATTTTTTTCTCATCTAATAGATATTCTGATACTGCCCATGCAATGCTGAGTCCATCAAATGTACTCGTCCCCCGTCCTACCTCATCCAGAATAACAAGACTTTTTCTTGTTGCATTGTTGAGGATATTCGCGGTTTCGTTCATCTCCACGAGGAATGTGCTTTGTCCCATCACGAGATTATCTGATGCCCCTACACGGGTGAATATCCTATCTACCAGACCGATTTTTGCTGCAGATGCAGGTACAAAGCAACCGATTTGTGCCATCAGGACAATCAGTGCTGTCTGACGCAAATAAGTACTTTTCCCACTCATATTTGGTCCAGTGATGATATGTAGTTGTTCATCATCGCAGTTCAAATTTGTATCGTTTGGGACAAAACCTTCTTGGATGTTTAATTGCTCTACTACTGGATGTCGTCCATCACGTATAATTATCTCCTCACTGTCTACTACAGTAGGTTTGACATAATTGTATTTTGAGGCACAAAATGCAAAACATGCAACAACATCAATCATTGCAATGCCTGATGAGATTTTTTGTATCTCCTCTGTATGTTCCGCTACTTGGTCACGTATTTCACAAAAGAGATCATATTCAAGTGTCTGTACCCGATCTTCTGCGTTTAGGACTTTTGCCTCCTGTTCTTTGAGTTCTGGTGTTATGAAACGTTCGGAGTTTGTTAAAGTTTGTTTCCGGAGATAATGTTCAGGTACCATGTTAAGATTTGGTTTTGTCACCTCAATATAGTAACCAAATACTTGATTAAATCCGATTTTCAATGATGAAATACCACTTCGTTTTCTTTCCTCTTCCTGTAGAGCAGCCATCCAATCTCTGCCTTGTCCAACAATCTGCCGTAATTCATCAAGTTCATCGTTATATCCGTCATTAATCATACCCCCATCACGAATAGTTGCTGGTGGGTCCGGATGAATCCCGTTTTCAATCATTTCTACTAACGATGACATTGGATTTAATTCTGCATTATGTGATGATAATAGAGAGGATTCACAACTTTCAAGTTGTGCTTTAACATCTGGTAGCAGTGAAAGTGAATCCTTGAGTGAATGTAAATCTCGTCCATTAACTGACCCCAGACTGATACGTGTGATGAGACGTTCTATATCAGACATCTTACCCAGTGCATCACGCAATTCTTCTTGTCTGTTTATCTCAGTTTTGAGCTCATCAACCGATTCTAAACGTTCCTGTATTTCATCTTCATTTAGCAACGGTTGTAATAGACACTGTCGCACCTTTCTACCACCCATAGAGGTTACAGTCTGATCCAGCACTTCAAGCAATGTGCCTTTTTTAGAACCATCTCGGATAGATGCTGTCAGTTCGAGATTACGTTGTGTATCTGCATCCAACACCATAAAATCTGATAAAGTGTATGTGTGTAGTGAGATGATATGTTGAACTTCCTGTTTCTGTGTTTCATGCAGATAATAGATGAGTGCACCTGCTGCACAGATAGCAATGGGGAGATGTTCACAACCGAATCCATCAAGAGAAACAGTTTGGAAATGTTCAAGCAGTTCTGTTCTGGCAGAATCGTGGTCAAACCGCCAATCAGGAAGATAATTAATCACAGCCTTCAGTTCAATCTTCAGTTGTTCAATCAATTCTTCATCTTCATAGGATTCTGAAAATAGAAATTCTTTCGGTGAAAATCGGTGAATCTCTGCCAGTAGTCGTGAACGATCAGCGAGTTGCGTTACTTTGAATTCACCTGTGGAGAGATCAACAACGGCAATTCCATAAGTCTCTTTTTGGTGATAAATAGAGACAAGAAAGTTGTTAGATTTGTGTTCAAGGACTTTAGGGTCAGTGACAGTGCCGGGGGTGACGATACGGACAACATCGCGTTTTACAAGACGGTTCTCATCGCGTGCAACTTTCGCGTCCTCTGTTTGGTCTAATATAGCAACTTTATGTCCAGCAGAAACTAATTTGTAAAGGTAAGAATCAAGTGCGTGATGTGGTATTCCTGCCATTGGTGGTGGTGGAGTTTTCTGATTCTTGTGGCTACGTTTGGTTAGCGCAATCTCAAGGAGTTGTGAGATTACCTCCGCATCCTCATAAAATGCTTCATAAAAATCACCGACACGACAAAGAAGGATAGCATCTTCATGCTGTTTTTTCACTTGTTTGTAAAGTTCCATCATTGAGAGTTCAGTCTTTGCCATGTGGATGTCCTTGTTTGTTGTCTGAGATAATTTTCTGTAATATTTAATTGTCTTTATATCTTATCATAGACATTTCAATATGTCAAATATTATGTCTATGTAGAGACAACCAAATGCCACCAAGGTGCATTGTTAGCGTGATTTCTAAGCACGATATTCAAATCTCAGCAGTTCATTGGCACTGAAATTTTCAATAATCTGCAATGTGATATTTTGATATAATATGATAATAACTATCTTTATGAACTTACTGAAAATTTGAAAGGAGGATATTATGAACAACTATAGAACAGCCATCGTTGGGGGAAGACGTGGTGTGCATCACGCAAAGTGTTATGAAGGTATTGAAAACATGAAGGTCATCGCAATCTGTGAAATTGATCAGAATAGACTCAAGAATGCTGCGAATGAATTGAATGTTACGGGATATACAGATTACGAAGAGATGTTAAAGACTGAAAAACCTGACATTGTTCATGCGGTTACAGTTCCAACAGTGCCGCGGCATATATGGGTTGAACCTGCGGCGGATGCAGGCGTTAAAGCTTTAGTCATAGAAAAACCGATTGCACTTAGACCTCGTGATTCTGAACTACTTGCTGCAGCACATGAGAAAACAGGCATAAAAATCATTGTCAATCATCAACGTAGATATCTACCTTTTGCTGAAAAACTGCTGGAATTTTTTGAGGAAGATAGTCTTGGAGATATCCATTTTATCCGTGCTTGCTCAGAATGTATGATCACGGATATGGTGACGCATTTAATGGATCTTGTGCTATTTGCTCTAAAAGATATACCTATTACACATGTATGGGGAGCGGTTCAAGGTGGTGAAACATATCAAGATCCGATTCTTGATTGTCCTGATGATATGATTGCTCAATATACGTTTGAAAATGGGGCGCGAGTATTTTTTGAATCTGCCAGAAAAGCGTTTGGCACTTCTGACTTTCCCGGTAGCAATCCTCGTTGTAACATTGATTTATGGGCAACGAAAGGTCGTATGTGGTGGCGTGAAAATGGGTCATGGGGGTATCATCTTGAAGGTATGTCGCATCCGTTTGAAGAAGCAACCAATTTTGGCATTGATGATCGATATGGACAGCGTGCATTTACACAAGCCGTTGCTACATGGTTAGATGATGAAAATCAACCCCATCTAAATCGGATTGAATATGCATTATTAGGTTTTGATTTGATTATGGCTGCCTATCGTTCAGCACTCATAGGTGAAAGAATTGCATATCCACCGAAACTCTCTGATGAGGAATGGGTTGAGCTGAAGAAACGTTTGACAGGAAAATAATGTAATTGTCTGAACCAGAAAGAGGCGGCACGGAGACCCCGCCTACAATGATTAGTCGGATGTTAGTATATACTTTTACATACAATACTTTTTCTAATTTGACAGAAAAAATCTTAATTGCTATAATGCCGACAGATATTACCTTTAGGAGAGATATATGCTTACCCAAATACAGGTGGATACTTTTCTTGAAAAAGGCTTTCTTCTCGGGAACCGTGTCCTCTCTGATGAACAAGTTGAAGAATTGCGTGACGAGTTAGCGCGCGTTATTGATGACTACGAAAAACCTGATGTCAAACAACCCGTACGTATTACGAACCTTGGTAGACAGGTAAAAAATCCTGTCATGCAAATTGTTAATATATGGGAGGCAAGTACAGCCTACCACAAACTGGTATATAATCCCACCATTGTGGAAGAAATCGGGCAGCTTACTTCAGCAACAGAACTACGTGTATGGCACGACCAGATTCAATACAAACCGCCAGAGATCGGAGGCAAAAATGGGTGGCATCAGGATTCACCACTGTGGGGAATACTTATGCCGAAAACAAGCCAAGTAACAGCGTGGGTCGCATTAGACGATATTGATGAAGGCAATGGATGTATGCGGATGGTACCAGGGTCATATAAATGGGGACCGCAAATGAAGTTCTTGGGTTCTGTCGGAGACATCCACAAAATGCACGACAAGTTTGAAGATAACGATCTGTCGGTCGAACTTTGCCCAGTGCCAAAAGGACATGTGCATTTCCACCATTCACTGACATGGCACGGTTCGCATGACAACACGAGTGGCGGACCGAGACGCGCGATAGCAGTTCATTATATGACAAACGAAACCATATATCATGAGGAAGGAAATCATCTCATGAAACCTTTTGTTACAGTCAATGATGGAGATGTATTGTCTGGGGATCATTTCCCGATTGTGATGGAATCTGGCAAGCCGACAAATCCAACTGCGTAAAATGCAGTCATATTCAAAGACATAACATAAGAATCAAAGCTTTTAGGAGACCAACATGCTAAACCAATCCCAAGTTGACTCTTTTCGTGAGAAGGGGTTTCTCCTTGGCAGTCATGTCATAAATGATGAAGAGGTTGAGGAATTGCGCTTAGAATTGGCGCGTGTGATTGATGACTACCAAAAAGAGGATATACCTCAACCTGTTCATATTGCAAACCTCGGTGGTAGGGAGGAAACTCCTGTCTGGCAAATAGTCAATATTTGGGAAGCAAGTCCAGCATACCAAAAACTCATACATAATCCCATTGTCATAGAAGAAATTGGACAACTCACCGATGCTACAGAGGTGCGTGTCTGGCACGATCAAATACAATATAAACCAGCAGAAATTGGTGGTGTAAATATGTGGCATCAGGACTCTCCTTACTGGCCAATTCTGACTCCAAAAACAAGTCAGGTAACTGCGTGGGTCGCGTTGGACGATGTAGATGAAGGCAATGGCTGTATGCGGATGGTTCCAGGGTCATGTCATTGGGGTAACCAGATTCCGTTTTTACATGCTGTCAAAGATATTCATTCTATGCCTGACAAATTTGAGGAATACGAACTGGAAGTTGAACTTTGCCCCGTACCAAAGGGATATGTGCATTACCATCATTCGTTGACATGGCACGGTTCCCACGACAACAGCAGTGGACTACCAAGACGTGCTATTGCCGTTCACTATATGACCAGTGAAACATTATACGATGAAAGTGGTAATCATGTTATGAAACGGTTTGTCACTGTCAATGATGGTGAAAAACTATCAGGAGACCATTTTCCGCTTGTCATGGACGCAGGAAATCCAACCAACCCGTAGGGTACGGACACCTTAGGAGAAATATATGAAAGTTGTTGATGCGATAGCCAAGGTCCTAAAGACTGAGGGTGTAGAATATCTATTCGCATATCCGGTTAACCATATTATTGAAGCAGCTGCCAAGCTTGATATCCGTCCTATAATAGTTCGTCAGGAACGCATAGGATTACACATGGCAGATGCTTTGAGCCGCATGACATCTGGACAAAAGATAGGTGTATTCTGTATGCAGAGTGGTCCTGGTTCAGAAAATGCCTTCGGTGGTGTAGCACAAGCCTATGGAGATTCCGCGCCGATAGTTGTTCTACCGATGGGATATGCAAGGACATTATCACAGATTCAACCTAACTTCAGTTCTGCATTGAACTATAAACATGTGACAAAGTCATGTGAACAACTTACGATTCCAGAAGCATTGCCAGAAGTGATGCGGCGTGCATTTACGCAAGTGCGAAACGGTAGACCGAGACCCGCACTTGTAGAAATACCGGCTGATCTCATGATGCAAGATATTCCCGAACCTTTTGATCCGACACCTGTTCCAATAGTACGATACGGTCCAAGTAGTGCAGAAATTGATTCTGTTGCAGAAACGTTGTTGAATGCTGAGTGTCCAGTAATCTATGCCGGACAAGGTGTCCACTATGCACAAGCATGGGAGAAACTAAGAGAACTCGCTGAACTTCTCGCTGCACCTGTGACAACCAGTTTGGGTGGAAAAAGTGCTTTTCCTGAAACCCATCCGTTAGCACTCGGTTCTGGTGGTCGTTCTATTCCAAAACCGGTTCACGATTTTCTTCAAAAGAGTGATCTGCTGTTCGGTATTGGTTGTAGTTTTAGTAGAACACATTTCGGCGTTTCAATCCCTGAAGGAAAACGTGTTATCCATGCAACATTAGATCCAGCTGACATCAATAAAGATGTGCCAGTTGAATCTGCCCTTGTCGGAGATGCAGGATTGATCTTAGATGGTTTAGTTGAGGCTGTTAGGGACCGTTCAAATGGTGCATCCGAAAGCAAAACAACAGAAGTTGCAAATGAAATTAGCACTATTAAAGCAGAATGGCTTCAACAGTGGAAGCCAAAACTCACATCAGACGAAACACCAATGACACCTTATCGTGTAATTTGGGATCTGTTACATACTGTTGATGTAAAAAATACGATAATTACACATGATGCGGGGAGTCCTCGTGATCAACTCTCCCCTTTCTGGCAATGTGAAACACCGTTATCATATATCGGATGGGGTAAAACAACTCAACTTGGATATGGCCTTGGACTGGCAATGGGTGCAAAACTTGCAAAACCGGATGCTCTCTGTGTGAATGTGTGGGGAGATGCAGCAATCGGATTCACAGGAATGGACTTTGAGACTGCAGTGCGGGAAAGAATACCGATACTCTCTGTCCTTTTCAACAATTTTTCAATGGCTATTGAGATACCAATTATGCAAGTGTCCACTGAGAAATACCGCAGCACTGATATATCTGGACATTACGCAGATATGGCAAAAGCATTCGGTGGATACGGTGAACGTGTTGAAACACCTGACCAAATTATTCCAGCAATTCAACGTGGAATTCAAAAAACGCAGGAAGGAGTTCCTGCATTGCTTGAGTTTATCACGGCAAAAGAGATTGAGATTTCAAAGTTCTAAGGCAACTATAAAGGAGTTAGAAATGAAGAGTTCTATTGTTTTAATACTGATTGTCCTAATCATGAGTCCGTATGTTTGGGCAATAAAGGATGATAAAGACTTGATGTTGTATCTTCCTTTTGATGAGGGAAATGGTAACACAGCGATGGATGCAAGTGGGAATGACCTTGAAGCAGTGTTACATGGAGCAACTTGGTCTGAAGATGGAAAGATTGGTGGTTGTGTACATCTCACTGATACTGGGAAGTACGTAGAAATAGAATCCGTTCCTGAACTTGATATCACAGATGAAATCACGATACAAGCATGGTTTCTCCCTGAACAGGATCAAGCAGATTCTAACCTAATGGGGCGCAGGCTGCCTGGCAATACTGGAGGCTATTGTCTCCAATGGAGTTCTGATCCTACCGGTTCACCGCAAATTGAAACGTGGATGAATGTCGGTGGTGGTTGGCAAGGTTCTCGTAATAAACAGACTATCAAACCTGAGCTAATGGAATGGCATCACGTTTCTTCTACCTTTGATGGAGATATGATACGTCAATATATTGATGGTGAGTTAGACACTGAATGGAAACCACCCGGTAATGAACTTTTCAGTGTTGATATTGTCTTCAGAATAGGTAAATCCCAAACTCCACTCGGTGGTACGGTATGTCTTGTTGATGAGGTAGCGATTTACAGTCGTGCCCTTACAGAAGATGAAATAAAAAGTGATATGAACAACGGTGTATTCTTTGATGTGTCACCGAGAGAAAAATTGGCAACCACTTGGGCAAATTTAAAAAGATAATTTAACTTAACGCTAAAACTAATGTGTATACAATCGTCTCTAAATGTCTTCAACGAATCAAGATTTATTTACAGGAGGAATTGTAATGAAATCTCAGAGATTTTTAATCCTAAGCACTATTCTCATCCTGTTTTTCTGTCAAGTTGTCTATGCAGCTGGTGGGAAAGGTAACGTTGACCAACTTGGTAAAAAGATATATGTTTGGCATTTTGACGAAGGTGCTGGAAATCAAACTAAAGATGCAACTGCGGGTTTAGTTGGAGAATTAAATGGTGATATTGAGTGGACTGATGGAATCCTCGGTAAAGCTGTACAAATGGATGGCACAGCTGGAGATGCCGAATACATTGAGGTCGAACACTCTAATGAAATAGATATAGACAAGGCGATTACAATGATGGCATGGGTTTATATTGATGAATTTCCAGTCGGTCCGCAAGAGAACAAGAATACCATATTTTATAAAAACACATATTATCTACAAATTGAACCTGGTGCAGGTCAGCTTGCATATTATTTCTATGATACCGATAATGAAGGTTATCATATTTCTGACGGCAAATTAACGGTAAAAGAGTGGACCCATGTTGCAATTGCATGGGATGGAAATGAAGCACGATTTTATATAAATGGAGAACACGATGGTAAGGTCATTCCTCAAAAAGGCACTGGTAGAAGTTCACCAGATAAAGTATTACGGTTTGGTGGAGAAAACAACGCGTGTTGTCCGCGCTTTTTTGTTGGGATAATGGATGAGTTAATGTTAGCAAACTACGCACTTTCTGCTGCTGAAATCCAGAGAATTGTCAACGATACGCTTGATGTTTCTGCAGAAGGAAAAGTTACAACAACATGGGGAAATTTAAAGAAATAACCGAATAATTCATTTACCGCATAAACAACCTTCTATGCCCGATTTAAACAATGATCGGGCATAGTTAAGTCACTGCTATAATACAGAATGTAAGGATACATTTAATGAAGTTCAAACGTGAAACTATTTTAAACCAATTACGCACTAACATTGATGCAGGCAAACCAATCATCGGTGCGGGTGCAGGAACAGGTATCTCAGCAAAATGTGAAGAAGCGGGAGGTATAGACTTAATAATCATCTACAACTCAGGTAGATTTCGTATGGCAGGAAGAGGCTCACTTGCGGGTATGATGCCTTACGGAGATGCGAATCAGATCGTCGTTGAGATGGCAAGTGAAGTACTCCCTGTAGTCAAAAATACTCCCGTTCTTGCTGGTGTCTGTGGTACTGATCCGTTCCGATTGATGGATATTTTCTTAACCCAAATTGATGCAGTTGGTTTTAGTGGTGTGCAGAACTTCCCAACGGTAGGATTAATTGATGGGACGTTCCGTCAATTACTTGAGGAAACCGATATGGGTTACGGTCCGGAAGTTGAGATGATACGCACTGCACACCAAATGAATCTACTGACTACACCGTATGCATTCAACGAGTCTGAAGCAGAACAGATGGCGGATGCGGGTGCAGATATTCTTGTTGCACACATGGGTCTCACGACTAAAGGTTCAATCGGTGCGAAAACCGCATTTACTCTTGAAGATGCAGCAAAACGTGTTCAAGCAATTCATGACGCAGCAAAAGGGGTGAATCCCGATATATTGGTGATATGCCATGGAGGTCCAATTGCTGAACCTGAAGACGCTACATACATCTTGGAAAACACTAAGGGTGTTGTAGGATTCTATGGTGCGTCAAGTGCTGAACGGCTACCTACTGAGCGAGCAATTACAGCTCAGATTGAAGCATTCAAAAAAATACGATTATAGATTATTAACTTTTTTCTGAACTGGAGTTAAACTATGACTGATGAAGAAAAATTTAGGTTTGACCTAACTGGTTTTCTTGTGCGTCCTGCGATTATAAGCAAGGATGAAGTGAATGACATTGTTGACCAACTTGACAGAATTAGAAATGACAAGGAATCTCTTCCCCCAGAACACCGTGCCATTCCAGGTGGCCCCTCAAGTGTTCTGATTGATCACCCCAAAGTTATTGATGTACTGCACGAAATCATCGGTCCAGACATCCGTATGGAAAGTACATTTTCTGTATGGCGCAAAAAAGGCCAGGAACATGGCGGTCTTCACGGTGGCGGACCACGGCAAGGAGATCCAATTTTTGGCTATCGTGTCAATAATGGTAGGATTCATGCAGGTATGGTACGTGTCGTGTTTGAATTGACTGATATATCCAAAAATGATGGAGCGACGCATTTTATTGTCGGCAGTCATAAATCAAACTTCCCAATGCACCCAGACCACATGTCATTAGAGCAGGACAAACGTAGTCCATATTTAATGACCTATGAGTGTCCTGCTGGTAGTGCCATATTCTTTACAGAGAACCTTTGTCATGCAGGACCAGTTTGGCAACGTGAAACCCCTCGTATAGCAATACTTAGTGCTTATGCACATCTTGCTACGCATTGGCATCGTCTACGTATTCCACCTGTCGTTCTGAATGGACTGCCAAAGGAAAAGCAAGCATATTTCCGTCAACCTTGGATCGCTGATTTTCGCACCAGTCCTGCTACACGTAATACAATTGAGCGGTATATTGAAAAAGATGAACCACCTATCAACACAGACCATAGTCCATAAACACATCGGTTTAGAATAAATGGCACAAATCAGATTAGAGAACATTGAAAAGCGATTCGGGGAAGTTGTCGCAGTTAAAGATTTTAACTTGCAGGTAGAAGACCAAGAGTTTGTCGTATTTTTAGGCCCATCGGGTTGCGGTAAGACGACAACACTTAGACTAATTGCGGGTTTAGAGCATCCCAGTCAAGGTGATATTCTTATTGATGGCAATCGCGTTAATGATCTATCACCTTCGGACAGGGATATTGCTTTTGTTTTTCAGTTCTATGCATTATATCCACATCTGAGTGTATATGATAATATTGCATTTCCGCTAAAAGCAGTGAAGGTTGCAAAATCTGAGATAGATACGCAGGTAGAAAAGGTTGCTGGAATTCTTCAGATTACTGACATATTGAATCGTAAACCGAGTGTGTTGAGTGGAGGTGAGATGCAACGGGTTGCCCTCGGACGGGCAATGGTACGTCAGCCAAAAGTTTATCTGCTTGATGAACCGATGGCGAACTTAGATGCCAAACTCCGTATTGACACACGTGCTGAAATCAAACGATTGCAACACGAAATTGGTGCTACCACGATATTTGTCACACATGACCAAGTTGAAGCCATGTCTCTTGCTGACCGAATTGCAGTAATACATCAAGGAGTTCTCCAACAAATCGGAACACCGCATGAAGTCTACAATGAACCAAAAAGTCTTTTCGTTGCAGGATTCATGGGTATGCCGACTATGAATTTGCTTGATGCAGAAGTGACTTCTCAGGAGGGGACAACCACACTGCAATTGAGCCATACTGCTATATCTATTGCACTTTCATTAGAAAAACAGTCAATATTGAATGAGTCTGCAGAGGACAACAAATATGTATTTGGCGTGCGGCCAGAACATATAACTGCAAACAAAGAATCCTCGTCTGATGTTAGTATTTCTGCTGATGTGCATCTGATTGAACCGCTGGGATCAGTAAATATCCTTGACATGCTTCTCGGTACAAATCAGGAGACGCAAGAACCTATCCTACTCAGAGTTAGAACACACCCTTCATTCCAAGTTGCTATCGGTGATACAATCTCGTTAGATTTTGATGATGAACACATCCATTTATTTGACCGGGACACAGAACAAGCAATTTGGTAAAAATACCCTTGAGAAAGAAAATATATGAAAATACCATGCCGTATGGCAGCATTTGACTTAGATGGCACTTTGTTAAATAGTCATCACCAACTCTCTGATGAAAATCGTAAAGCCTTAATAGCACTATCCGAAAATGAAATTCTTGTCGTTTTAGTATCTGGTAGAATGCATAGATCCATTTTGCCGATAAGTGATAAGATTGGGTTAAAAAATCCTATCATTTCATACAATGGTGGGATGGTGAAACATGCAACTACAAACGAGATATATCATCATACACCTGTATCAGCAACAGATGCAAATCAGATTGTAAATGACTGTATAGAACAGAATTTACATCTAAATTATTGCTGGAATGATGAACTTTATGTAGCAGAAAAGAATGAATGGAGTGATCTGTATGAATTCCGGACAGGTGTTCCTGCAACGCCTATAGACGACCTGAATTTGATGTCTGACAAATCTCCAACTAAACTTCTGATTATCCATCCTGCAGAACAACTTTTACCGCTGCTTGAGAGATTTAAATCTAAATATGGAGAGAAACTCTATGTAACACAAACACAACCAGAATACATAGAATTCATGAATCCAGAAGTGACAAAAGGAAGAGCACTTACAGCACTGGCAAAACAACACAATATACCGATGGAAACTGTTGTTGCTTTCGGTGATAGTTACAACGACGAGAGTCTGCTTAAGACTGCGGGATTTGGCATAGCAATGGAGAACGCAGTTGATGCGATTAAAGGCTGTTCAGACTATATGACTACATCAAACGATGAAAACGGAGTAGCTAAGGCTATATGGGAATTAATACTCTAAATCTACAAGTACTGAAGATAAGTATTCAAAACGTTTCAACTGAAGAATTATCGACGTTTTGCCGCCTCTTGATATGGAAAATCTGCCATTAGTATGTAGGAATCCCCTTCTCGTTTTATGGACATACTGACAGAGTTCATAGTAAATTCAAAGTATTTCGCCAACACTTCAGTTAATTCAAACTGTAATTTTTTCATTGAATCCTCGGTAACATCAAACCTATCTTGTGTGAGAATGAGTTTGAGTCGCTGCGTTGCAATATTGCTTGATTTTGATTTACGAGTAAATAAACTTTTAAAATCCATGATATCCTCTATTTTAATTTCTTGAGAACCAGTTCAATATATTGGAAAAAAAGTTTTCTTCTCTCATATCAGGAATTGGTATACGTTGACCAATCATGCGTCGGGCGATACGCATGTATGCATCAGCACCGGGAGAACCTTCATTATGAACAAGTGGCACTCCGCGATTTGTAGATGCGATAACGCCGGCATCTTCAGGCACAACTCCGAGAAGATCAATGTTCAGAATATCAATAACTTCATTCTTACTAATCATATTACCTTTTTTCACAAGTGTTGGCGACAACCTATTTAGTATCAGACTAATTGGATCTATGTTTTGATTTTGTAGCAATCCAATTATGCGATCTGCATCACGGATTGCGGATACATCTGGTGTAGTGATTATGATTGCTTCTTCTGCACCAGCGGCAGCATTGTGAAAACCCTGTTCAATTCCTGCCGGTGAGTCTACAAGAACAAAATCATACTCCTCTTTTAATCTTTCACAGACGTCCTGCATCTGTTCAGGTTTAATATCATCTTTCCTATTTCGTTGTGACGCTGCGAGCAACATCAAATCATCAACTCTTCTATCTTTTACAAGGGCTTTTTCAAGATCACATCTCTTTTCTATAACATCCATTGATGTAAAGACAACACGACTTTCTAAACCCATAACAACATCAAGATTCCGTAACCCGACATCAGCATCAATAATTACCACCGTTTTGCCGATCATTGCTAAAGCGGTTCCCAAATTTGCTGTTGAGGTAGTCTTACCTACTCCCCCTTTTCCAGAAGTAATCACGATTACTTTACCCATAATCTACCTTCCTTCATTTAGAATTTAATGAATTCTTCTACAATGATAATATCTTCAGCACCTACACGTGCAATTTCTGGATATCCTCTCGGTTTCTGTCCTAATGGTGGACGGTTCACATAAGAACCAATTTGTAGTTGCAAAGGAACTAATTCCATAGCAATAATTACAGATGATAACCTCCCGTTTGCCCCAGCATGTGCATTGCCGCGTAACGCTCCAAGAACTACAATATCGCCAGATGCAACTACCTCACCACCAGGATTAACATCACCATAAATGATAACACTCCCAGTTAAAGAAGAAGTCGTCTGACCTGAGCGAATCGTTTGCCGGACAATCTCTGCATGTGAAAAATCTTGTTGATTGTCAGCAGGAAGTCCTTGCGGAATATTATGCACTGCAGGTGCAGCCAGAATCGGAGATTCTTCGGTCTCATCAAGGATGTTAACACCACTAACTACCAGATCGTAGTGTTCTGTCAAATGTGTTTCTAAATCCTTTAGATCATCAGAGGTTAAGGGTGATGTAGACATGTCAATATGGACAGTTGTACCCGCCAAGGGTTGATTCATCCCATTTATTAAGTCATGAATTGCTGTCTCTACATCTTTCAGAGAGACTTTCGGTTTGATAATAAGATGCAAACCATCTTTATAACCTCTGAGTTTAACGATTGCATTTTCCATTTGTCTCTCTCAAGGAACAATATTGTCTTTTGTCAATAAATTATTATTGAATTACGTTTGATCGCTTTTATCCTCAATCTTAGCTAATACATAAGGACCTTCAGGTATTGCGGCAATCTGAACATCATTACCATACCGTTCTAATATGTCGTCAATTCCATCTTGTGGATTATCCAAAGGATGAACAAATAGTTTTGACCGTTGATGATTCGGAATACCATCTGTATAAAAATAGATGTCAGCTTTGCGCGCTACTTTCGCCAACTCCTCCAATTGCCACTGGTCAATGACGAAATTAGCTGGATTATACAGACCTTCAACAAATGCTGTCAAATCATCAGTCTTGAAGAGCAAGTCAGTAAACGGTTTGCTACCTATTCCTTCACTACATTCAGCCACAAGCAGAATACTTCCTCCTTGTTCAACAATTTCAACAGCAGTTAGTAGACCTTTAATCGCCTGATAGAAGGTAGTATCCAACGGGTATCCAGCACTTGAAACAACAACCGCATCAACGGGAGCAGGAAGTGTAACTTTCGCCTGACTTTCAACAAACTGTGCCCCCTTAAGATGGGATTCAACCAAATCGCCGGCGAAAACACCTGTTATCTGCCGTTTCTTGTCAATAGCAACATTCAGACAAAAGTCAACACCTGCCATTAAGGCTATTTCAGTCGCTTCCTCGTGAAAAGGATTTCCATCTAAAATACCTACAGCAGATTTTGGATGTTCCATCAACTCAGGACCATGCATAATCTTCATTGTTTCAACCGATGCAAGTCCAGGACAGACAGCTTTCCGTCCACCAGAATAACCAGCCATCAAATGCGGTTCAATCAAGCCAGTAACTATTTTCAAATCAGCTGCGAGATAAGTGCTATCAATATAGACTGGAGTATCGTTGTTTGTTTTCCCAAGATATGTATGTGTCTCCGATTCTTGTGAAAAATGGTTGACAATTCGGTAGGAATCCATGATGAAACGTCCAACCATCTCTTCAAGTTCCTTGCCTTCATTGGGACGATGAATACCAGTCGCGATAAGGATTGTGATTTTATCACGAGAAATACCTGATTCTTCAAGAGTCTTGAGAATAGGTGGGAGTATAATTTTGTTTGGGACAGGACGTGTGATATCTGAAATTACAATGCATGCAGAGTCGCGTCCTACAGCAAGGTTAGCTAAAGAAGGTGAGGCAATAGGATGTGAAATTGCATCTCGCACAGCACCATCAGTATCATCTAATGGAACCGAAGGTACAGTTTCCAAAATCCCAGCTAAATTATTATCTGGAATCTCCACCGTAACAGTACCATGACCATATCTCATATCTACTTGCATTTATTTCAATCCTAAATCAATATAACAATATGTTCAAACAATTAATTCACTAATGAATAGAGAAATGAAGGATTTGAAAATGGAATTGTGTGAACTAAAATAGAGTGTAACACACAACACAGTTAATGTCAACTTTTTCCTATAACATATCTCTGTATCAAACGAAATTTGACTTGAATTTTAACCCACAAAATGTTAAACTTTACTTGTTATTCAATGAATTCACCAACATTTGAGAATAGAATATTTCACTCATATACGGAGAATAGAAACATGCATCGCATTGAAGTCACAACAAAACCAAATGGAGCAGGTCGCAATTGGTTAGAGGTAGGATCTTTTGAAATAGACTCACTGGGTCGTAAACAGTGGGTTAAGAATAATGTGCCGTATCAAGACCACAAACTAACCGTTGATCGTCAGTATTCTGAACGTGGTGAAACGATTGATTGGATCGTGCTTATACCTGAATCCTATCCAAATACTCTTGTGAAGATCACTTATGATAGATTAAACCCAAAAGATCTTGAAATCCTATGGGAACCGGGTAATACATCAGATTCTAACGAAAGCCTTGAAAATAAAAAGAAACGAGTTTATGAACTGGCCGCCGAGAATGAAGAACTCTTATCACTACTTAAAGAACTACTGCATGATTAACAGTCGCTTTGCAGTGTAGTAATCTATTTCTCACCATCCATACATGTCTGGTCCCCAAGGTTTTGTAATCAGTTCCTGTTTTGCTAACACCATAGTTTTACTCGGAACATCATCGTATAGAATTACGCCAGGTCCAACGACACTATAGGAACCAATCCTCCTACCAGGCATTATCATTGCATTTACACCTGTTCTGCAGTAATCACCAATGTAAGTAGCATTTGCCCCATAAGATGGAACTTCGTAACGACCTTCAACCTGTATTGCGGTGTCACGGTCATCAAATCTTAGCGTTCCACATACAGTCGCAGCTCCTATATCCGTTGCATTTCCAAAAACACCAGACATTTCACAATAGTGATATAGATAGACTTTGTCGAACATCACTCCTGACATTTCAGCACCATGTCCAACGATACACCGATTTCCAATAGTGCTGCTACCTATATCACAATAATCACTGATACGACACTGATTGCCTATCAGTATATTACCGTGTATGATTGCACCATTTGTGATGTTGTTATTTGATCCTGCAATGAGTGTTCCATTGACGACAACCCGCGGACCAATAACTGTGTTTTTCCCTAAAACAACTTTCCCGTTTATTTCCGCTCCATCAGATATTCTTGCCCCATCTGCAATTTGATCTGTATCAACTTGTTTAGAAAGGTGATCAACTAACCTATGATTTGCTTCCAATACATGCCAAGGTTTGTCAACGTCAACAAAAAAGTCAGTTGTTTCCACGGCTAATACTTCTATACCGTCTTCAATCATGAGTTGTATAGATTGAGCAATTTCGGATTCGGGTGGTGGCATGCCACCGACAGGAACTTGTGTGACGATTCCAGGATTTCTTAACAGATAAGGTTTTGCAGTAGATTTAAATGCATAGATTCCGCATAGACGATGTGAACCACCTCGCGGATGTCCTTCAATACCCCTTAGACATCCATCAGAAAACTTAGCGCAAAGCCAATTGCTTGCGTCCTCATCGTTTAGCGGATGAATTAATGCAGCAACTTCTGCATCCTGACGATAAAAAACCTCTGTAATGTTACGAAAATTATCAGATGTGGTTACAATATCTCCATATACTACTAAAAAATTATCTTCATTAAAGTTATTTAGTGCTGTTAAAACAGCATCTGTAGTGCCATTTAGAGGATTTTGAGTGACAAATTCAACATTTGAAATGTCCGCAACAGCACCACGAATCTGTTGAGCATAATGTCCAACTACTACGATAATTCTGTTGATACCCACTTCAAGAAGGTTTTCAACAATCTGTCGTATAATTGGTTTATTTGCAACAGGAATCGTGCATTTCTGCCTGAATTCTCCATAGGGCCAAACTTTTCGACCTAATCCAGCTGCTAAAACTATAGCACTCTTCATAATTTATGATATCCCATCCGCTATATTCAAAGATCAATGTTGATTAGATGTTCTATTTTGCTGATATCTACATGTTGACTGAAAAAGTCTGCCATAAAACTTCTATCAGGTTTTGGTGAGTCCAATCTTTTTTCATAAGGAACAACACCAATAACAGGAATCTGCGTTAATTTCTCAATCTCTTGTGGATTAGTTTGTTCAGCAAGTCCGAGTTCTTCTGGATGAAGTTGGTTTAACACAATTCCTGCGATATTTAGTTTAAATGCTCGTGCAAAGGAAACGGTCAGCATCGTGTGATTTATCGTTCCTAAACCTACATCCGCAACAATCAAAATGGGTAATTCTATGTGATGTATGAGATGTGCCACAAGAAATTCGTCCATAATTGGCACAGCAATTCCACCTACACCTTCTACTATTAAGAAATCATATTTATCAAATAGTGCGTTTAGTGCTTTATCAAGATCATTGATGACGATCTCTTTTCCTTCTATTCTTGCAGATACTGATGGTGCTAACGGATATTTTAGGTAGATTGGATTAATTAAACTTAGCGGATCATCAACCTGTGCAGCGTGTTTCAAGTATTTTGCATCAAAATTGTCACCTGAGCATATTGGTTTCATCACACCAACATTTAACCCAGATTGTTTCAATGTTGCAGCCAGACATCCAACGATCACTGTTTTACCAATTTCTGTTCCAGTTCCAGTTATGAATATACCTTTAGTTTTCACAAGATTCTATTTTGCATTATTATTCCAAAGATAGTAATTACATCTCCTTATTGAATCCATTGTTCTTTCATAATATTGCCTATCTGTTTTTATTTTACTATAAAAGACAAAGATTGGCAAGAATAAGAAATAGTCACATTTCTCATTTAATTGTTGCAATTTGGATATAGTCGTGGTAACTTATATCAAAAAGTAAATGAGGAACATATATGGCAAAACAGAAATTAAGATTTGGTTTTATTGGATGTGGTGGTAACTCACGCGGGCACGGACGGAGTGTCTCTGGTGTAGAGGATGTTGAAATTGTCGGTCTTGCAGATCCAAGTGAAAATGCACTTAAAGCGTTCAAAGAAACCGTCGGTTTAGACGATTCAGTTCCCACATTCTCTGACCATGTTGAAATGTTAACAGACTTAAAACCCGATGCAGTCGTCATTAGTTCACCCCATGGTCTACATTTTGAGCATATCATGTCTGCGCTTGATGCGGGTTGCCACGTACATACTGAAAAACCAATGGTATGCACCGTTGACCACGCTAAACAGGTGATGACTAAGGTTGAAGAAACCGGTCTACACCTGATGATCGGCTATCAACGACATTTGAGTCCTACATATCAATACTGTAGACAAGTAGTCCAGAGTGGTGAACTTGGCAAAGTGAACTTTGTCGCAGCACATCAATCGCAGAATTGGTATCGAAATCAACAGGGAAAATGGCGACAAGATCCATTCCTTGGCGGTGGTGGCCAACTCAACGATTCTGGAAGTCATCTGATTGATATCCTCCTTTGGGTATTAGAAGCAAGTCCTGAAAACGTCTTTGCTATGATAGACAACATAGACATTGAAGTAGATGTACTCACCGCAATGTCCATCAAATTTGATACAGGGGCATTGTGTAATATCAGCATCGTAGGGCATGCACATGGGGGTGTGCAAGAAGACTTTTCCATCTGGATGGAAGACGGCGGACTCTTTCTACGCGCAGGTAAGTTATTGCGTCAAGGATCGGGTGGAAAACCTGAACCTGTTGATGAATCTGATTTACCAAAAGGTGGAAACAAAGATGTCGCTTTCATTGAACTCATACGTGGTGAACGCACAGAGAATCCAATTGGTGTTGAAAACGGCTTGCGTGTGATACAGTTAACAGAGGCTGCATGGCAATCTGCTGAACTTGGTAGACCTGTCCAAGTAGACCTGAGTTAATACTGTCAAAAATACAGGAATATATACTCAGCATGAAGAGTTACATCATTGGAGGATATAATTGCTTGATGTCCAGGAACTTTGTAAATCCTTTAATAACAAACCGTTTCTCACTGATATTACATTCCAAGTTGCATCGGGAGAATCCCTATTCTTACTTGGCAGAAACGGTGCGGGGAAAACGCTGCTACTCAAAATCTTAGCAACGTTAGTAAAACCAACATCAGGCACTGTCTCAATATCTGACATAGATGCATTTTCAAACCTAAAGCATGTGCGTCCGCGAATCGGTTATATCACAACTACTAATGAAACTTATCCTAAGTTATCTGTTCGAGACTATCTTAAATTCTTCGCATCAGCATATAAGATTCATAAAATGGAACAGAATGCAGCAATTGATGCAGTTCTTGAATTGATGGACATTCAACATCTGCTTGATCAGCAAATTGGGGGACTGTCTGCTGGTGAACGCCATCGCCTATTGTATGCTAAAACCTTTCTTCATGAACCACAATTGTGGTTGCTTGATGAACCCTTAGCTCAACTTGAACCCCAAGGGCAAATTGAGATGATAGAATTGCTCCGTGAACTACAGACGATGGGAAAAACGCTCGTTATTGCCACCAATCGTTTGGAAGATGTGATTAGGCTTAGTGATATAAATGCAAGTAATACTTCAAACTCAGATAAACTTGGTATACTTGTAAATGGAAAGTTTGCCGTGTTTAACTCACTAAATCTCATACAAAAGGATTTCAAAGATAAGAACAATTCTGAAGAACTGAAGCCGAATTGGCTTGCTGAACTCTATTTGGAGGTTACAAAATCGTAATGTCAGACATTGGACAATTTTTTCACGAAAATGGTTACTATTTCGCAAAAGGAGTCTATTCACCACAAGAGATAAAGGAGATGGAAAATGACTTCGACCGCGTAGTAGACCAGTTAGTAAAAAGTGATGAGAATATCAATGCACGCTGGGGTGGTAGATTGATGGATGCACTTGATGGTGGCGAATCTATTATTATCCACACGCATAACATCCAAAGCTTCTCTGGTGTGTGGTTACAAGCATTCATGCATGACAAGTTTCTTGACATAACTGAGGAAATCCTTGGACCTGACATTATGCTGCATCATTCCAAACTTTTCTGCAAACCACCAGAGAAAGGTTCACCATTTCCGATGCATCAAGATTGGCAGTATTTTCCTTCTGAAAAAGATACGATGATTGCTGCGATAGTCTATGTATCCGATGCAACAGATGAGATGGGTTGTGTCCGAGTTTATCCGGGTTCACACAAAGAATTGGGACGCACAGATGGAATGATGGGTGGCGGACAAAATGAAGAAATCACAGAACGGTACCCAATTGAGAAAGCAACTGTTTTAGAAGCTGAACCGGGGGATGTGCTTTTCTTTAGTTATTTCACATTGCACGGTTCAATGCCAAACCGTTCAAATAAGACACGAAAGAGCGTTCTCGTACAGATGCATGCAGGTAACGATCAAATCATACCTGATAATAGGCACACAAATGTGAAATTAGTCCTCCGAGGGTTGAATCATTTTGCTACCCGTTCTTCTGTTAGTCGTATAATCTAACAGCAGAACTTATACATTGCTACTTACAGTCCCATTGATAAAAGGATTTAGGGAGTTAATATGAAAAATCAAACGATTCTCAGCAAGGAATCAATTAAACAGAGTCTTGTTGACAATCGAAAAACCTTGCAAAAATACGGTGTCAAGCGAATCGGCTTGTTCGGATCTTATGTACGAGGGACAGCATCCACCGAGAGCGACATTGATATCATTGTTGAACTTGAAAGACTGACCCTTCGCGACTACATGGGATTGGCTCTTTTTCTTGAAGACCTGTTTAAGAAGGACGTTGATCTAATGACTACTACCTCCATTAAACCGCGTCTAAAACCTTATATTGAAAAAGAGATAGAGTATGTCACGAATCTATAGTTTATATCTCGAAGATGTAGTTGAGGATGCTGAACGTATTGCATCGTACGTTGAAAACGTTTCACAAAGTGAATTTGAAACGGATCAGATGCGGGTTGACGCGGTCATCAGAAACCTCCAAATCATCGGCGAAGCAGTTAAAAAATTCCCAGATTCGATCCGAAAGGATAATACAGACATAGCCTGGAACGAAATTGCAGGTCTAAGAAACAGAGTAACTCACGTATATTTTAATGTAGATACTAATATAATCTGGGACGTAGTGCAATTTGAACTTCCGATGTTAAAGACACAAATTCAACATATCCTTAATGAGATAAGTGAATGAGAACATTTCTCTTTGTACTTATGAACAATTAAGAAATTTGTGTTCACTTTCCTTATCATTTCTGATATACCATCAGGAGAATTGGAAGAACCATCTGTCAAAAACTCAGAGCCCGGACACTAAGGGGAATATAGAATACCAGATAATACGTAATCGTCATGAGATCAATCTGAAAACAAAGCATGATGAAGAATAAACTTACTTTAAAATAGGAGTATTAAATGATAAAAGTTGGAAAAATTAGTATGGCACATGTTCACGCAGGTGGATATGCACGACAAATTCACGAAAACCCTGAAACAGAACTCGTCGCAGTATGGGATGAGGAAGAATACGGAGGCAAAGATGCAGCAGAACAGTACGAAGTACCGTTCTATACAGACCTTGATGAGATGTTAAGCCGCGACGATATTGATGCCGTTGCTGTTGATGCTATCACATCAGACCATCCTCGTGTGATGATTGCTGCTGCCGAAGCCGGCAAACATATCTTCACAGAGAAAGCACTTGCAATCACAGTTGAAGAATGCGATCCGATTATTGAAGCAGTTGAAAAAGCAGGTATAAAGTTCATGATTTCTCTGCCATCGCGTGCGAATGGCGAGATACTATTCGCAAAAAAAGTAATTGATGATGGACTTCTCGGAGAAATTACTTTTGGCAGAGGTCGGATAGCACATTCCGCTGCCCTTGATAAATGGTTCGGTGGATCAAGTGCTTGGTTTGCAGACCCTGATCGCGCAGGTGGTGGTGCTCTCTTTGATTTAGGATGCCACCGTGTTGATGTCATACGATGGTTAATGGGTGAACCCAAAAGTGCTATTGCTAAGATAAACAACTTCACTGGTAACTTCCCCATTGATGATAATAGTGTTTCAGTCGTAGAGTTTGCAAACAAGGCACTCGGTGTGATTGATGTTGCATGGACACACCGTTCCGGTCCGAATATGCTTGAGATATACGGTACTGAAGGTTCTTTTGCTGCAGGACACGGTGAGATGCATTTTCAGACGCGCAAACTGTCTGATGAAGAGAAGGCAAAATACATATCGGATGCTCCTGCAGCACCACCATCTCCATTGCAGCAGTGGATCAATGCAATCCTTCGCGACGAACCGATGACAATCACTATACAAGATGGACGAAACCTGACAGAACTGATGCAGGCGTTCTATATGTCCTCTGAACAGGGGAAAGCGATAGAATTTCCGCTTTAATACCTTCACGTAGGCGCGCTTTGTAAGCACGCTTAAAATTTTCAATGAGATATGCTATGCAAGACTATCAACCAATCTCTCTCACCGATCTGTGTAACGTCAACGGAGAAATAATCGGCACAAACGCAAAACCAACATTAGGACTACAAACATTCCATGGACTCCCATTTCACATCTCTGAAGGTGAAAAGAGTTTTTTGGGTTTTGGTGATGGTGTCAATGTAGACGCGATAAATATTCCTGTGAATGCAAAACCGAAGCGGATCATCATAGCACACCGGCTGCTTGAATCCCGTATCCATGAAGGCGAACCGATTGGAAAATGCATCGCTAACTATGTATTCCATTATGCAAATGGCGAACAGGAAAGTGTGCCAATCCGTGAACGTTTTGAGATCGGCAGCGTACCACAAGGATGGGGACAACAGACATTCATTGCTGTCCCTGATACAAAAGAAAGTTTGCATGCACGACATCAAGGACCGTGGGGTTCTGCAGGAAATCGACAAACAGAAGCACTGCAATGTGTTCCTCGCAACTACTACCTATGGATTTGGAAAAACCCGCATCCTGATGTTGAGGTGACTTCAATAGAGATTCAACCACAAGAGCGCAAGTTTATCATTGCAGCAATCACACTTGGACATCTTGATGAAGACCCGATCCCACGTCATCCAAACCGTGAAGTTAAAATCACACTCCCACAACCAGAGGATGCAGATAAACCTTTTGACATGGAAGTCAATGTTGACCGCGGCACCGCAACCTATCCGTATCCTTTACCAGAGAACCCAGTTGATGCATTTCTCAATGACGATTTCAAAGGTTGGGGAGAATACCAAAACAACAAAAGCAGTCCAGTCTACACTGAGATATCCGCCACACCTTCTGCAACCGTTGAAGTAAAGAATCAAGGTGAATCCCTCGGTGAAGTCAACTGGGGTGAACTCCAAGATAAAGGTATTGTTCAACCGAATGATCGTGTCAAAGTGGAAGTGATTGATACCGGTAGAAACTGGGTACATACCACCGTGATTGACGAAGAGACGAACAAACCTGTCCCCTGTCGCGTCCACTTCCGTTCACCGCACGGTGTTCCGTACGCACCACATGGACACCACGCACATGTAAATTCAAACATGGGAACTTGGCACGTAGATATTGGCGGAGATGTGCGTTTAGGACAGATAAGTTATGCCTATATTGATGGCACTTGTCAGGGATGGTTACCTCGTGGCGATGTTATCGTCGATGTTGCCCGAGGATTTGAATATACGCCAATACGCACTACCATCAGCATCAAACCAGGACAACGTGAGTTGACACTGCGAATAAAACGTTGGTGCAATATGAACACCGAACGCTACTTCAGCGGTGATACGCACGTCCACTTCCTATCTACACAAGGTGCACATACCGAAGCACAAGGTGAAGACCTTGGTGTTGTCAATCTGCTCCTATCTCAATGGGGACATCTCTTTACCAATACTGAGGAATTCATCGGAAGACCCACAACATCTGCTGATGGTCAAAGCATCGTCTATGCAACGCAGGAGAACAGACAGCATGTTCTTGGACATCTCACACTTCTCGGATTAAAAGAACAGGTTTCACCGTGGTGCTCAGATGGACCTGGTGAAGCAGAACTCGGTGGAAACTTAGAGGTCACGCTATCTCACTGGGCAGATGCATGTCATGCACAAGGTGGCACCGTCGTTTTGCCTCACATTCCAAATCCAAACTGTGAACCTGCAACACTCATTGCAACGGAACGCGTAGACGCTGTTGAATACCTTACCAACGCTATGTATGGACATATTGAATACTATCGCTACCTCAATTGTGGATATAAATTACCACTGGTCGGTGGGACAGATAAGATGACTGCTGATGTACCTGTAGGTGTCTACAGAACATACACTCACATACCCGATGACGAAGAATTCAACTACGAGAACTGGTGCAAATATATGAGTGCAGGTAACACCTTCCTTAGCGGTGGACCGATAATTCGTATGACTGTAAACGGTCAACCCATCGGAAGCACGATCAACCTACCGGGGAATGGTGGCACAGTTGAAGTAGAGGCATCAGCAGATTCTATCTTTCCTATTCATACCTTGCAAATTGTGCAAGCAGGAGGAGTTGTCGCTTCTACGGAGGAAAGCAACGGTTCTCATAATCTATCTATCAAAGCAAAACTGAAGGTTGATAAACATTCGTGGATTGCTGCCCGATGCGGTGGACCGAACTATGCACAAGCAATTCCACATCACGATGGATGGAGACGTGGAATCATCGCACATACATCTCCAATTTATATCGCTGTCGGAGAGGAATGGTGGATGTTCGATCCAGAAACAGCAAACTATATGCTAACATTGATAGAAGGGGGACTGTCCTACATTCAACAATCCGCCAGACATCATGAACCGGGAACAGTAACGCATCATCACGGTGAAGACAATCATTTGGAATATCTCTCACGCCCTTTCCAAGAAGCACGCGAAGCGATACACAAACGAATGCATCAGTTAGGAATTCCACATTAAGAGACATAACATTCATTCACGGCACACAGAGTATACTTATTACTTTTCATTCGTTGTATTATGTTTACGGCACACGGAGTGTGCCTACTACTTTTAAGGAGAAAATATGCCAAAAGAATTAGTCGCAGTTGCCCCGCGGCAACCTGTGTTAAGAGACTATGAAGATGGACCTGTTCCTGATAATAGCGTCCGTGTCCAAATTGAATTCGGGGCACCAAAACGCGGTACCGAGATGACCATGTATTATGGAAATAGAGGGGCAGGATTCCCTCACGGCCTCGGGAATATGTGTGTTGGAAAGATAATAGAAATCGGTGAAAATGTTGAAAACTGCGAAGTAGGAGAACTTGTTGCAGGACACGGACACCTCAAAGAAACACATACATGGAATGCGAACGGTGTGCTAAAGATGACAGACAAGATGACATGGAAAGATGCTGTCTGTTATGACCCCGCACACTTTGCATTATCCGCTATCCGTGATGGACAGGTGCGAGTTGGTGACCGTGTCGCAGTCTTCGGTCTCGGTGCAATCGGATTGGTGACACAACAATATGCGAAAGAAGCAGGTGCTGATTTTATTGCTTGTGTTGACCCCATTGAGAGACGGCGCGCTGTCGCAGAAAAGACCGGTGCCGATCTCGTCTTAGATCCAACTGCATGTAATGTCGGTGAAGTACTGAAAGAAGCAACAGGGGGATTAGGTCTTGATGTTGCAATTGAAACAAGTGCGAATTATAATGCTCTTGACGATGCAATTCGGAGTGTCGCATTTGAAGGCACAGTCGTCGTGGCAGGTTGGGCAAAAGAGTGCACTGGTGGATTAGACCTCGGTGCTGTTGCACATTTCAACATACCAAACCTAATCTTTGCACGTGCTAATAGCGATCCAAACCGTGACCATCCACGTTGGAACTTCGGACGTATCAGAGAAACTTGTTGGAAATGGCTCGCTGAAGGTCGGTTTGACTGTGAAGATATTATTGACCCTGTTGTACCTTTTGAAGACTCCGTTGAGGCATACATTGAAATGGACAATCATCCTGAACGTAGTGTCAAATTAGGTGTGTCATTCTAAAAGAGACAAACTAATACCATTTCAAATTGACCATCTAACATTAAGAAGACCTCGTTTGTAGTCGCGCAATTCATTGCGCCTCTTATGAGGTCTCTGTGCCTCGCCATTGTATATCATAGATAATACCATGTAAATTTATGCAGCAGTCAGTATTTCAACCGCCTTCTCCAAAGCCTTTTCCTCAACTTTCAATTTCGCATTTTCAACTTCACGCTTAACATACGTCACAGTATGTTCAAGGTTCATCGGTGTCGCAATATCCTCGATTATTTTATGGAGACGTTTAACATCTGTTTTCTTTATTCCTGTCTGTTCTTCTACGCGAGCGTGTAATTCTGCAGGCGTTTCAAGTTCCTCTACTTTCTTATCCGATTTTTTTGTCGTAGGTTTCGCTGTTTTAGTGGATCTTGTCCGTTTACGCGGCGTAGATTTCTGTATTTTACCAACACCTAACGCTTTAACACCACATTCCTTACATAATTTTGCCGTAACGTCCGCCAATGTCATAGTAACAATCACTTCACTAATAGCACCACACAATTCACACTCCGTAAGACCTTCAATTCCTGCAAGGATATCAGTATGAAGTGCTAACATCTTCTGTTTATCAGTCTTTGTCGGTTTCTCTTTCTGACATAATACAATCAGTTTCTGGGCAGATTTCTCAATATTGTCTAATTTTCCCATGTCACACCTCCAATATATGTTATAATTAGTATAACATATATGAAAATATCTGTCAAGGAAGTTTAGAGGAAATCCATCCAATTCAACTGATTGAATGTTTATCTTTATGCAGCTTATATTCAAAACTATCAATCAGTGCTTCAAAACTTGCCGAGATGATATTCTCTGAAACACCGACCGTCCGCCAACTATTTTTGCCATCCCCCGCTTCAATCAGGACACGCACTTTTGAACCAGTACCTGCTTTGGTATCCAAAACTCGAACCTTGTAATCTATCAATCGCACTTTCTGCAATACGGGATAATATTGCTCCAATGCCTTTCTTAACGCAGTATCCAATGCATTGACCGGACCATCACCATCTGCTGCGGTATGCGTTGTGCTATCATCTGGCGTTGTTATTTTAACTGTAGCTTCTGAACGCATTGTTAGGTCTGAGAACTTTTCAATAATTACACGGAAACCGAGATGCTCAAAAAACGATTCATAATCATTAAATACGCTATGCGTTAGTAACTCAAACGATGCTTCCGCGGCTTCATACTGATATCCTTCACTCTCTGCCTCTTTCAACCGATTAAAGAGTTCTAACACCTGTGGAGAGTTCTTATCATAATCGGGATATTCCTTCTCAATCTTCTTCATGATAGTTCCACGACCTGCTTGATCAGAGACGAGAATACGTTGTGTATTCCCAACTTTTTCTGGTTCAATATGTTCGTAAGTCAGACGGTTTTTTCGGATTGCATCTGTGTGTAATCCACCTTTGTGCGCAAACGCAGAACGACCAACATACGGCTGTCGTTCATCATGTGGAAGGTTCGCTAACTCACTTACTAATCTGGATACTCTTGTAATTGACTGTAGTTGCGTTTCACTGATACATTCTATACCCAGTTTCAATTGGATCGTAGGAATAATTGATGCAAGATTTGCGTTTCCACAACGTTCTCCATATCCGTTGAATGTTCCTTGAACATGATTAGCTCCTGCTTGAACTGCTAAAACGGAGTTTGCTGCCCCCATACCTGCGTCGTTATGTGCATGAATGCCGATT
The DNA here is from genome assembly GCA_965214095.1 of Candidatus Poribacteria bacterium. Taxonomy (GTDB): domain Bacteria; phylum Poribacteria; class WGA-4E; order WGA-4E; family WGA-3G; genus MSPOR6. The sequence goes on from OZ243938.1 coordinate 213,966, forward strand.
GGTAAAGAAAAAGAAGACATCGCAGTTTTCACACCTTCTTGTATTTCTATAGGCAACCTGCCACCATTTGTATCGCATAAAACTAAACATTTTGCCCCGCCAGAAGTAGCAGCCTGAAGTGTTTCAATAGCATATTCTGGGTCATCAGCATACCCATCAAAAAAGTGTTCGGCGTCGTATATGACTTCGCGTCCATTCTCCACAAGATACCGAACAGAACTCTCAATTATATTTAAGTTCTCTTCCGCTGAAACACGTAGGACATCAGTCGCATGCAAACGCCATGTCTTACCAAAAATCGTAACTATTCTGGCACCAGTATCCAACAATGCTAATAGATTGGGATCTTCATGAGGTTCAAAGGTGGGATAACGAGTACTACCGAATGGTACAATAGTTGCTGTTTCTAATCTCATACCTTTGGCACGTTTGAAGAACTCTATATCTTTGGGATTGGAACCGGGATATCCACCCTCAATGTAGCGGATACCTAATTTATCAAGTTTTTCTATTATAATAAGTTTATCTTCTACAGAAAAGGCAACTCCTTCTGCTTGGCTTCCATCGCGAAGTGTTGTATCGTAAAATTCAACCATGTTTTTTTAACAGTATGTTTTGCTTTAAGTTATTTTTGGATAGAAAATAACAACTTTGAACGCAAAAATCCGTGTCTCCTTAATGTGGTGGTACCCTTTTTTCTAAACAAAATTTTATCATAAACCTCCTCAAAAGTCAAGAATATTGTGATTTGCAATACGAACCATCAAACGAACTAAGGAGTATTTGTTTGGAGTGATTCCAAGACCGAAAAGCCTGGTTAAGACAAATACCAAAGACTTCAACACTACGCACACAATTCTAATTGGACAAACAAACAAATATATGGTAATCTGCATATCAAGATAATTTGGAAAAAGGAAAATATGATGGACCATAAGGAACAACTCATTCAAGAACTTACTGACATACTCGGAAAAAGAAATGTTTTAACAGACCCAACTGCTCTGTCAGTTTATGAATGTGATGCCGCACCTTCATTCAAGGCACTACCGGATGTAGTCGTTTTTGGTGATACTACGCAACAGGTGTCGGATATAGTAAAAATAGCGAATAAATTCAACACACCCTTCATCGCACGAGGCGGAGGAACGGGATTGAGTGGAGGTATGCTTTCTGTTCAAGGTGGTATTATTATTGCTCTCAACCGAATGGATCGCATCTTGGAAATTGATATTGAAAACGAAAGAGCAGTTGTAGAACCCGGTGTTGTCAATCTTCTCCTGTCTCAAGCTGTACAAAGTCAAGGTTACCATTATGCACCCGACCCGTCAAGCCAGAAGGCATGCACCATCGGTGGCAACATCGCTGAAAACTCAGGTGGTCCACATACTTTAAAATACGGTGTTACTTCTGACCATATTATCGGGATGGAAGTGGTGATGCCTGATGGTGAGATAATGGAGTTAGGTGGCGAAGTTGAAGAGGCACTTGGATATGACCTACGCGGCTTGTTCATCGCATCCGAAGGAACTTTTGGTATCGTGACCAAAGCTACAGTCCGACTTACGCGGAATCCACAAGCATATCAAACTGCACTTGCAGTATTTGACAGAATGGATGATGCATCTAACGCTGTTTCAACGATAATCGGTGCCGGTATAATTCCAGCAGCCCTTGAAATGATGGATACACTTGTTATCCAAGCATTGGAGGAGGCGTTCCAGTTCGGTTTTCCACTTGATGCTGAGGCAATCCTTATCGTGGAACTTGACGGAATAGAAACCGGCATGCAGAATCAGACTGATAGGATTCTGGAAATATTCAATCAACATAATGCGCGTGAGGTGAACTATGCTAAAGATGATGCTGAACGTCAAGAACTGTGGAAAGCACGCAAAAGCGCATTCGGTTCATTCGGTAGACTTGCTCCGAACTACATTACTCAAGATGGTGTCGTGCCTCGCACAACGTTACCAAAGGTGTTAAGACGAATATCTGAGATCTCAGAGAAATATCAGATTGCAATAGCAAATGTATTCCATGCTGGTGATGGTAATATACATCCGATTGTACTGTTTGATGAACGTGATGCCGACCAATGTGAACGTGTGGAACATGTGAACAAAGAAATACTAACTGTCTGTGCGGAAGTCGGAGGAACTATCACTGGGGAACACGGAATAGGCGTTGAAAAGCTGGATTATATGCCACTTATCTTCAGTCCTGCAGATTTGCAGGTGATGTCAAATGTAAAAGACATCTTCAATCCAACAGGACTCTGTAATCCCGGTAAAATCTTTCCAACTCCTGAATCCTATCAAAAACTCGGTCTGTCAAAAGATAACCTTATTCAAAACTAATTCCGAATTGGATAGGGTATACGATAATGAAATACGACAAAACCAACCGAACTTATGACTGTGAACCGACACTCACAGATATACAAGTGCTGCAGTATTACCATGATGGATTCCTATAACTAAGAAGCAGCAGATGAAGCTGCGAAAGCAGGTATGAGTTTATACGCACTTGTCGCAAAGAAATTGAATACAATAGTTCCAATTGTTAAAGAAGATACAAAATAATGATATGTAATATCTAAACTCATGATTCTATATCGGAGTACAAATTGAAAATAGCAGTTCTTTCCTATAGCCACCACGGACGGAGTATGGCACAAACAGCACAATCACTCGGACACGAAATCGTTGGTGTAATGGATGCTGAACATTCACCCCGCGAACAGTTAGCACATCACTTTCAATCACCAGCATTTGATACTGCTGACAACTGTCTTGATGCTACTAAACCTGACGCGGCACTTGTCGCAGGGAAGCATACCGAGATGCCATCTCACGTGCAGGCTTGTGTTGACAGACGTATTCCATATCTGCTTGATAAGCCGTTTGCTGATAGTGCAGAAAGTCTACGTCCTGTGGCAGAAGCATCCGAAGAGCATGGGGTAATCAGTGCGCTTGTGTTGCCGAATCGAGTTAGCAGAATTGTGAGTGTTGTCAAAGAATTGCTTGAGGATGGCAGCTTAGGTGAACTTGTACTATACAACAGCAGACTAAACAACGGTCCTCCTACACGTTATGATCCCACACCATCCTATTGGCACAACGATCCGAGCATTTCTGGTGGCGGGTGTTGGGCAGTTGAAGCTGCACACGGTATTGATACATTCCTCCAGTTTGTTGGTGATCAGGAAATCACGGTTGTCGGTTCGGTGATGTCAAACGCAATGTATGGTCGCGTTGTAGAAGATAACGGAATTGGTGTATTAAGAACAGAAAACGGTATCACTGGTATCATAGAATCAGGTTATACATATCCATCAGGTAAACGTGGTGGTGATCACTTCTTCCGATTTATCGGTACAAAGGCATCAGTATTTGAACAGTATGGCAAAGACGGTGAACCGCTGATTGAAGTGCATACCACAGAAGGAGTACAGTTCAGCGAGGACATATCACACGGTGCGAGAATAAAAGGGATTATGGCAAATGCATTTGATGCTATTCGTGATGGCAACTCCTTTGATCCATCTGTTGTTGATGCTGTGCGAATACTTGAAGTTCAGGATGCTGTTTATACGCATGCCCGACAAAGTGAGGCATCGAACGGTCCCTATCCTTTGGGATAATCTAATCCAAAAAAGTTATAAAGGATTCAAAAATGGCAAAATCAAAAAATATAGAAATACTACCTCCAGAATCAGAATTAGAAGAGGTCTATGGTAATGCACATTTCACTGAAGGACCAACCGTTGCACCAGATGGGTCGGTCTTTTTCAGTGACATCACCTTCACACATCAAGCTGATATGCAAGCCGGACATATTATGAGATACGATCCTGCGACTAACGAGACAACTGTATTCCGTTCGCCGAGTGGCATGTCAAACGGGATGAAGTTTGATGCGCACGGACGATTGGTTGTTGCAGAAGGTGCAGATTTCGGTGGCAGACGGATTACCCGAACCGATATGAAAACGGGTAAAAGCGACATCATTGCTGGACTATACGAAGGCAGACCATTCAACTCCCCAAATGACCTTACGATAGATGAACAGGGACGAATCTATTTCACTGATCCGCGTTACGTTGGCAATGAACCGGTTGAACAACCTGTTATGGGTGTTTATAGAATTGACCTTGATGGTTCTGTGCACCTCCTTATTGCTGATTCTGGGAAACCTAACGGTATTGCGGTATCACCTGACCAGAAAACGCTTTATGTCGGTAGTAATGACAGCGGTTCGTTTCGTGAGTTGCCAGATGAAATGCCAACCTATACGGGTCGCATGGCTCTCCTTGCTTATGATTTGTCATCTGATGGTACTGCTACATACCGAGAAACACTCGTTGATTATCATCCAGAACACGGACCTGATGGATTTGAAGTTGATGTTGAAGGCAATCTTTATGTTGCTGTTCGTGATGCCACTCGGTTTGGTATCTGTGTCTATTCTCCAGACGGAACAGAATTGGCATATATTAAGACACCTGAATTGCCTACCAATGTTGCCTTTGGTCGTGGTGATGCAAGTAAGATACTTTATATCACCGCGGGTGGTAGCCTCCATAGAATTCGTGTTGCGAAAGATGGGTATCATCTTCCGCAGAAATAATACCAATTCGATACGGATTCCCTAATGAAATGTAATTTAAGAGGCGCAATGAATTGCGCGACTACGAACCAGTTCTTTCTTATACATCTGGATGTAGCGTGTGCCATGTTGTTGCATTTTCATAAGCGTGACCGACTTGTAACAATAACGGTTCACTCAAATCCTTGCCAATAAACTGAATACTCAATGGCAATCCTTCACTGTTCATGCCACACGGAACAGATAACGTTGGGGTGCCGTTGTAGTTAAACGGGACAGTAAATCTTTGAAACTTTGCTGGTCTTGGTTCCATTGGTCCATACAACATCTCCGGTGTAACTGGATGTGGTGGGGCAGACATTGACGGACATACCAACACATCTATATCTTGAAACACACGACTGAAATGTTTAGTGCATTCAGTTCGTAATTTATGTGCTTTTTCATATTCTGCTGGTGTAACATTTGCTCCCATGTCAAGCCATCCTTGGAACCAAGGACCGTAATGCTCACGATGTGAAGGATAACACTTTACATGTGCTTTCACAGCCTCCCAAGAACAGATTGTTGGCCACGCCAAGACATATTCATCTATATCTGGCACTTCAACATCAATTATCTCAGCGCCCAATTCTTGTAATAGTTTCACACCATCTGATACCGCTAAAGCAAGTTCTGCATCCACATCCTTAGTAGCGTAGTTTTCGTCATAACCGATACGAACACCATTGATTCCCTGATCAATCTTTTCAAGCATATTCGGTACAGAAGCCCTTAGGGCCCACTTATCATTTCTGTCCCTACCAGAGATTGCTTCAAGTATGATCCCTGAATCTGCCACACTACGTGTCATCGGACCGACATGATCCATAGATAACGCAAGCTCCAACACACCGTATCTACTCACTCTACCGTAAGTTGGTTTTAAACCTACGATGCCACAAGCTGCCGATGGAAAACGGATTGAACCACCCGTATCGCTTCCAATTGAACCTGAGCACAATCCCGCTGCGGTTGCTACACCTGATCCACTTGAAGATGAACCTGTCCATCTATCTGGATTCCAAGGGTTTATGGGAATATCAAATTCTGGATGGTATCCACCCATTGCACCTTCTGTTAGGTTCAATTTACCGAGTATAACCGCACCAGAATCCTTGAGTTTTTTGACAACTGTGCTGTCGTGTTTAGGGATGTGAGCTGCCATGACATAAGCCCCACCCATCGTGCGAATGCCATTTGTAAACAATAGATCCTTTACCCCAATAGGCACACCGTGAAGTGGACCTCGGTAGTTACCGGCAGTAATTTCCTGCTCAGCTTGTTGAGCTACTGCCATTGCTTGTTCAGCAGTTACAGTAGCATAACTTTTTAGATGACCATCATGGTGTTCAATCCGATCAAGCATTACCTTTGTCAATTCAACAGGTGATAACTTTTTGGAAGAGAGTAATTCTGCTATTTGTGATATAGTCTTGTAATAAAGCGGAGTTTCTGACATGACATTTTCCCCTAATTCTCTATTATTCATTTGGACGGCTGCGACCTAATAGATTTAATAGACGTTTATCTGCAGTTTGGAGAGTATCATCAGGTACGGGGACATCGTTACACAGACTGAACCGCCAATATGCCCAATATGCAGCATACTGAGATTGAATAATATAACGCGTTTTGTTTGATGTATTAGGTGCACCGCGATGCCAACATTGTGGGTCTTGTAGATAGATATCTCCTGCTTTGCAATAGATTGAAACAGGTTTGTTTCCTTCAAATTCGGGATTTTCTTGACTGTTGGGTCCTCTTCCAGAATAATGACTCCCACGCACATACTGCGTTGGTCCTTCCTCAAGCGTATTTATGTCATTTAGTGCCATCTGCACTGTGAACCACATCACAGGCATCCTCAGTCGTGGGTCGTGCCGTGGCATCTCTTCAGTAACGGGGAAGTGCACAGAACCGTCTACATGCCAGCTGCTTATGGAAAGACCGGGTAGATTTCTGAGTACATTCTGTCCACAAAATTTGCAGTTTTGTCCAACGATTGCTTCAGCAAGACTTAGGATCGGTTCACGGAGAAGCATATCTCGGAAAATTGGATCAAGTTCAATCGTGTTTCGTAGAATGAAGGGTAACTCTTCTCCTGTCTCCGCATGTCTACCCATTTGGATATATCGGACATCTGCAAGGTGTGGATTTGTTCTGTCGGCAAGTTGTGGATCGGCGAAAAACGAATCTGTTTTGTCTCGTAGTGCGATTACCTCTTCCTCAGTGAGGATTCCTGGAAGATGTACAAAACCATCTTGAAAGAATTGCTCTGCAATCTGTTTTGTTTTCTCTTCACTGAAAGGTTCACCTTTTAGGATTGGACTGTTTGACATATCTATCTCCTATTATACCAGTAGTTCTTTAGGTTTTTGAGGTAAATCGGGCAAGCGAATTCCTTATAGATTCCCAAATTTCAAATCAGAAAAGGGTTTGCCATCTGAGTCAGTAATTCGCATAAAAAATGCCCATCCACCTTCTTCATTACACACCTTCGTGAGGATACTGTTTTTACCTTGTTTGAGTGTCACAGGGATAGTGTATGTATCAACAATTGCCATAAAGGCTTTCGTATGTGAAAATGCTTCTTTCCCATTTAACCACACTTTTCCTTGGTCGTCACTATCAAATCGGATTTCAACTTTCCTTTCATCAGGAGAATAAACGGTTGTGAATGCATAAGAGACATGCCACTCAACATTATCCTCACCGAGATGAATATAACCATCAAATTCTTCATCAATGAACTGTTTCCAACTCACCTTTCCATTTCGTCCATCATATTTTGCTGTCAGATCAATCTCCGTGATGTTTTCAGGAATGTATGCTGTATCGTAGCCGATTCCGTCTGTATTATCAAATGGACCGAGAACCTTCCATACATCTTCTGTGAGAAGTCCAGTCTTCTGTATATGCTTTTCTGCTTTATCAGACAGACCAAATTGACGATAGTACTCTGCTAAAGCAAAGTTTGCATTTAATTCGCTTTGCAGACTGTCAGAGTAATTGTTTTCAAGAATGGATTCAAATTTCTGTATATAATTTTCTGCTTTTTCAAGTTGACCATATTCTCGATTGTATTCTGCCAATCTAATGTAAATATGTTTAGAGAAATCTGAATTATCTGAGAGACTGTCTTCAATTCTGGATTCAGTCTTCCGAATATGCTCTTTTGCCTTCTCAAACATACCATTTGCTGCATAGAATTTTGCCAAAATCATGTATGAATTTAACTGGATGTTGATCCTATCAGGTGCTATATCAATCAATTGATTCAACATATTGATGTAACCATCTTTGTCCTTAACGTTTTTGCAAGATCTGGTAATCTGTGCAAACAACTTGCGTACTAAGATTGGTGAAGATATGAGCTTTAAGTCTCCTTCACGTGATGGAAAAGTTTCTGGTGTTGTAATATATAGGTTTCTGTTGTACCTTTGCAATGCCTCTTCGTACCATTCGTTTGCGAGATATACCTCTGCTAACGTCAAAGGATGATTAGAACTTTTCGCTATCGGTGATGATTTCTCAACAAATTGCAACACATTTTCTTTGGATTGTTCTTCCGTAGAAAGCTTCCTCTCAGACTCAGGTTCTTGCTTCTCTTTGCGTGCATTTGCGATAACTTTGTCCCAATTCCAAAATAGAATTGTACCCCCTCCAAAACTAATAAGCGTTTTGCCATCAGGTGAAAGTGCCAACGTTTCAATCCTGTATGTATGCTTATCAAGTGTTGCGAGTATGTCTCCTGTAGAAATATCCAGTAATTGAATTACACCATCAAAATGACCACAAATAAGCACGGAATCATCTGGTGAAAACAATAATCCTTCGTAACTTATATTATCATCGGACACATCCCAATAGTATGTTTCTTTCGTTATTCCTATTAAACGGATCCGTTTCGTACTTCCCACAGCAAGTAGAGAACCGTCTGCCGAGAAAGCGAAATTTAAAATACGTTCTCGGTAGCTATTACCATCCGTATGCTGCACTTCAAAGTAAGAACATAGCTCATCTCCAGTTTCCACATCCCACATCTGAACCTGTCCGCCCTCGTTTCCACTAACAATCTTTTTGCTATCTGGTGAGAATGCCAGAGTATAAATAAAAGATTTGTCATCATCGGAATCTTCATCATGATCTGAGGTAATTATTTTCTGCTTTTCACCGGTTTCCATATTCAATATGTAGATTCTATTTCCTCGACTACCGGCAATAGTTTTCCCATCTGGTGAAAAAACATCTTCATTATCATGTGGAAAAGAATCCAACTCTCGTCCAGTGTTGACATCAGTGATCCGAAGTACATAATTGTCAGAGTCAGAATTCCTCGAATGTACCTCTAAACCCATAGTCCTGAGTTTTGTTCCATCAGCTGAAAATACAAGGGTCGCAGCTGTCCCCCAATGTCTTGGCATCTCAACCGTCTTTTTCGTTTTATTAGTAGTTTTTTGAAAAGTTTCCAGATCCCAAACAGTGACTATTCCATCCGATGAAACACTTGAAAGTTTGGAATTACTTTTCATGAAAGACGCGGATCTTATCCACTCGTGCCCAGTAATTCTGGTTTTTCGAGGTGCTTTCGTCCTAATATTCCAAAATCGGACAGTACCATCTGTACTTCCACTTGCGAGCGTGTTCCCATCTGGTGAAAAAGCTAATCTGTTTACATTACTGGTGTGCCCCGTAAAAGTGGCGATAAATTCACTTGTAGCAAGGTTCCACAGTTGAATAGAACTATCAATATTTCCAATAGCAAGAATATTCCCATCTGGTGAGAATTTTAATGCTGTTGGTCTACTGATATTTTCCTTATACCATGGTTCATGTGTGATTAATTTGTCATCCGGAGTATGAAACAAAATTCTCATTTTGTCCACTTTCCTATTTAGGATAATGAGTTCTTCCCCACTTGTAGTATCCCACATTTGCACCGTTCCATCCAGATTTCCACTTGCAAGTATTGACCCATCTGGTGAGAATTCTAACGCAACAGAATGGTTCTTTTCCGACGTCCCCAAACGAAAATTAACTGTCTTCTCTGTTTGTTCTCTGATCGTGATTAATTTCTTACCAGTTCTTATGTCCAATAACTCAAGCCTGCCATCTCTGCTGCCTATTGCCATTTTATCTTCTGTTAGCGCATAGTGTTCAAGATGAGCATAACCTGGTCTTTCTCCAATTTCTGTGGTAGTTGTCTGTCTGGTCTCAATATTTAGAATGGTTATTGTGTCTCTGTCTTTTCCCATGCTTACAAACGTATTATGGTCTTTCAAAAACCATGCTACACCAACATCGGGAAGGGACTCGTGTTGTGAAACTCTACGTCCTGTACCTATTTCCCATACACCTTCATCTTTTATAAGAAAACGACTATCTTTAGAAAAAACAAATGTTCCATGTATTTCTGGGAATAAGGAAATTTCATCGCATGTATCTACATCGTATATCCACACACCGGTTGTACTGCTTACCGCGAGTTGATTGCCATCAGGAGAGAACTGAATTCCTCTAAGTCCACCTTTTCCCAAGCGCATTTTCGCCTCATTCGGCAGTTCCCATTGTGGGTAATTTTCAATTGATCCTTCTTCAGGATTTCCTTCAACGGTAGGTGGTGCACAATTGGGTTGTTGTTCAGTCATTGGTTTCTTGTTCCATGTGTTTTCACTTCCAAATTCTTTCAGTACATCCGACTTCAACTCAAAAGATGTCATGATAGGTCCTCCAAAATATCTATTTGCATCTATCAATCTAAATAACCTAAGTTGCTACATATTGAATTTTATAGTAAAAACCATAATTATTTACACACTGCGGTAGGTTCGGTTTCCTAACCGAACCGGTGTTTGTTCAGTCTCATAGATGCGGTTAGGAAACCGCATCTACCGCGGAGTGTGCACGTGTTTTTACATTTCACTATAATCATCAAATTACTTTATCAAACGAGGAAACAAAGGAATTCTGCATATTTTGGTGGCACTCCTTATAAATCGGGGTTACAAACCTCTCCAACAAATGATAAGTGGCAACTTAGGTTAAATAATCCATTTCGGGTAACAAATTCCACCTGTATTGGTCAGGTGGATGCGTGTTGCGTGTCCAATTACCAAGTATTCGTGTATCCTCACGTTTTGCTTGCATCTGTAGGGCAATTTTTTCTGGGTCCCAGCCATCCAATACCTTTTCTGTCAATTCTGACAAAATGTCCTGACAATCTGGATCATCTGCTCTATCGTGCAATTCATTCGGGTCATCGTATATATTATAGAGTTGCGAAGGTTGCAAATGATAGTAATTTAATTTCCAATCTCCGTTGCGAATCATCCTGTGGTAACACCCGTCGTCAGTGCAAAATTCAGAGAATGCGATATCTTCCCAATGTGTGTCTTTTCCATTGAACAAAGGTAGGACACTTCTGCCGCGAGTATTTGGCAACGGTGGTGCATCAAGTGCATCAAGCATCGTTGCATTTAAATCGAGCGCACTTATCACTCTGGCACAACGGACACCTTCTGGTAGGTTTCCACGCCATGATAGAATTGCTGGTACTTTTACTGAATGTTCATAGAAAGTCTGTTTCCACCAGAGTCCATGTTCTCCTACCTGCTCACCGTGATCTGAAGAATAGAGTATAATTGTGTTTTGATCTAACCCATTTTCTTGAAGTGCGGTTAGGATTTGTCCAATCATGATGTCCATACGCGTAACTAATGCCCAATATGCTGTACGTGCCCGTATAATCTCTTCATCTGATACTTCTTTGATTCCACACTTTTCACGCCACCATTGGAAATATGGATGTAATTTTTCAGAATAAGGTTCAGGATTTGCAGGCATCGTCATTCGTCCATCATATATTTTATAATCTTCCTGCCTTGCTACAAAGGGTTGATGGGGTAACATAAATCCGACAGAGATTGAGAATGGTTCGTCAAGCAGTCCTGCTCTATTCTGAACTCCAAGTCGATTGAGATAATCTACTGTGGCAGCGGTTACATCTTCGTCATGCACCTGATATGCGCTTTGTCCTGCCCCAGATTTCTGTAGACTCACTCGCGCTGGTCCTGCTGTTCCTGACAGTTCGCCATGGTCAATACCACGACCTCCTGGATGATTCGGTCCGTGGTCTCCTACAAGTCTGTCTGAATAGCCATGCAGTTGATCAGGTCCCAAAGCATGCATTCGTCCGATAAGAACAGGTTTATATCCTGCTGCTCCCATTGCGTGTGCGAAGGTTGGAATCCCAGAGTTTAGTATGTGGCTGTTCGTCCAAACTTCGTTTTCATAAGGAAACCGTCCGCTCAACATAGACATACGGGATGGCACGCAGATTGGTGACGGACAGTAGACATTTTCAAATGTTATCCCTTCTGATGCGAGTCTGTCTAAGTTTGGCGTTTGCACCAATTTGTCACCGTAGCATCCTGTGACATAGGGATTGTGTTGGTCTGAATGGATGTAGAGTAAATTTGGTTGTGGTTTTTGCATTAAATTCTGTTCCTTTATGTTTTTGCTATGTTTCATTATATTTGACAAGTGTTTGGTGTCAAGGAAAATATAATGATTGACTTCTTTCTGAATCTCGAATTCTTGTCTGAGCCAGGATTTGCAGGATTAGTAGATTTCAGGATAAGAGGTTGATGTTTCAAGGTGGTATTTGAAAGATAGACGGCACGCGGAGCGTGCCTACTACCATGAATGTAAGAAGTGGAATGAGTTGCACGATTACAAGAGCGTTTTACGTGAATGTAAAGTGTATTGTTAATCTCAAAGTTCACTATAGATGTGATATTTTGTGGACATCATAAACTGACTATGATACTATATCTCAACACTAATAGAATTTCAATCTTCATGAGAACATAGGGAGACGAAGACGTGAATTTTGTTCAGTTGACAGATGCACAACGAAATGAATTTGAAGAAAACGGGTTTTTTATTGTCCGTTCAGTGCTTGACGAAGATATGGTTGCACGTCTGACTGAAGCGGCTGATCGTATCGTTAAAGAACGAGAGACAGATGCACAATATGTACATATACGTGATGGGTTGGTTCAAGAACCTGCATTCGCAGAATTGACATCACAGACTCATGCGATTCCATTAGTCATTCAACTACTGGGTACTAATCTCCACATTACCAATACTGCCCTTCTCTACAAACGTCCGCAGCCACGCGAACTACCAGAGAATCGTGGATGGCACCGCGATGTCGGTTTACATTTAGATCTTGGACACAGAGATTGTCCACGGGTTGGTTTGAAAGTGGCATATTGTCTAACGGATTGTAATGTTCCAAATTCTGGTGCAACATTATTTATACCAAAGAGCCACGTATCTGGTGAACCTTTGGGTATTCCAGAAGGTAAACTTGACCCTGTTGAACCTTATGCCGAACCATTACTCCGGGCAGGGGATGCGTATTTTTTTGAAAACCGAATTTACCATACCACTGGACTAAACTTCACGGATCAGACAGCGAAAATAGTAATATACGGTTATCATTATTCTTGGATAAAGCCTGAAGGATATTTATTGTATTACAACGACAGACAACAACCAGACGAAGATGTATTGAATAAGGTTGATGACCTTGGTAAACAGTTTCTCGGTGGAGGTGGCGGGGCAGTTGCACAATGGGCAACGGAACATAATCTCACATTGGAACAAGCACCGCAGTCTATTACTATATGAACTAAGTAGCTACTTACTGAATCTGACATACTCCCTCACCTAATGAAGTTTGACGTTCAGGGTATCCGTAGGGGCGATTTAGAAAGGTCCAGAGGGTTGAGAAACCCAACCCCTACGTTTACATTACCGAATTTGAATATCAAACTTCATAAGGTACCAACATAGATTTTATTCTTTCAGATAACTTGTCTGAACAATAGTTTTCATCCCGCCGCGTATGTTAAAATCACCGACTATTTCTGCTGTTCTCGGTTGACATGCAGTCACAAAATCCTCAAGAACTTTATTTACTAAATGTTCATGAAAGATACCTATATCTCTGAAGGATACGAAATACTCTTTCAATGATTTTAGTTCAATGCAGTACTTGTCTGGAACATAGGTAATAGTGATTGTTGCGAAGTCTGGTAATCCTGTTTTTGGACAGACAGTAGTAAATTCTAAATTGGTAATTTCAATGGTGTAATCTCTATCGCTATATTGGTTTTTCCATGTTTCAATTGTAGGTGTTTTTAGATCGCGTATATGTGATTGTAAATCGTCATAATCTGAATGTATGCTCATTCGACCATCCTTAAGATGTTTGTGCTGTTTATATCTTGGCCTTTATAGTATCTCATATATTTAGAAGAATATCTCATTAATGATTGATACATTATACCGTATATCAGCAATTTGATGCAATGATGTTTGAAGATATGAGGTAAAGAACTTCTCACAATCGGGAGCATAAACCCCTTCACTCATGTGTGTATTTATCTGATTAATCTTGACAACCGACATTCTAATTGCTATTGTATTCACATCTAACAATTATCCTTTTCATACAATTTTGAAGGTGTCTATATGAAATTAACCGAGAAACAGGTCAATTACTTTAACACATTTGGATTCCTTTTTATTTCAAACATGTTCTCATCAAGTGAAATTGAGTGGATAACAGAAGAGTTTGAAATTACAATCCAAGAATTTGGTGGTGGAAAGAACCATGATGGTTCACAACGTACGATGTTTGGTGGTCCTATAGAACATCGTCCTCGCCTCTGCACACTGCTTGATGATGAACGTATAAGGGGTTTGATAGGCGGTGTCATCGGGGAAGATTTCAACTATGCAGGTGGAGATGGAAACTATTACGCAGGTGATACAGGGTGGCATCCTGATGGAAGTTGGGGCAGACTCTTCTCCATTAAAGTTGCTTTCTACCTTGATGAATTGACGCGAGATACTGGATGTTTACGCATTTTACCCGGTAGTCAGAATCCAGCACATTTTGTTAGGGCACAACAGATAGATCCAAATCAATCCGAAACCTTATTTGGAGTTCCACCTGAGGACTTCCCAACCAGTATTGCGTTGGAAAGTTCTCCAGGAGATGTGGTAATATTCAATCACGATACTTACCATGCATCTTTTGGTGGTGGGACACGACGACGGATGTTTACGATGAACTGTACACAACATTGCACATCGACAGAAGATTTGGAAACTTTGAACCAATATTTGAGTGTCCATTCAGCAGGTGGATACAATATTGACACAGGTGCGGGTATGTTCTTTCCGACTATGATTGACACAGCAGATGAGACACGTAGGAAACATCTACAACAATGTAGTGATATTCATGATGTGTTATTTCCTCAATATGCGCGTAAATCTAAATGATACATTTCTCTTGTCATTTGATTGGATATATGTTATTTTAACATGTATTCCATCCAACACCAACAAGGACAATTCATTGAAGTTTCGAACTACATTTCTCTGTTTCATTTTATTCTGTAGCATGATTTCCTTTAAAGCTACAGCGAATCCTCAAAAGGTGCATACCCAACTCCCAACGAACTCAGTAGCAATGAGCGATGATGCACTTTCCACATTTTTTAATCCCGCCGGCTTAGGAACCAGTCGCGCACTCAACTTATATTATCTAAGAACTTACCATAGTGATTATCCAGGTGATGATGCGTTCTTTGTATCTGCCCCGGGTGGTGGATTTGGTATGGAATTCGCAAACGCACCAAACGATATAGATTTCACACGTTATAGTCTCTCGGCAGGACGACATTTCGGTAGTTCCTTGTATTGGGGAACTTCTTATAGTTGGATAAACTCTGATGACACTGAGTATGATAAATTCAAATCGGTGTCTGTCGGTATGATGTATCGCCGCAGGTTTTTCTCAATCGGTGCGATTGGCAGGGATCTAAATCGTCCCAAAATAGAGAATCAGAAGATAGGCAGAACGTATGATGTAGGAATTGCACTACGGCCGGGAACATGGCGAACAACGTTGTCTGTAGATATGCGAAAAGTACAGGATATTCCTGGATTAGACTTTAGCTATGGTGTGGAAATTCGTCCAATTCGGGAATTAATGTTTCGCGGAACATATAACAGTGATAATAGTTTTGATATTCGATTCGGCATTAATATCGGCAACTATGGTATTGGAAGTGCAAACTACTATGAAGAAAGTAGAAAATCAAATGCAGGAGTGGGGTACTTCCATTTTTCTACAGCCGCAATTACAAAATCCATAATGCGTAAACGTCATTTTGTCAGAATGAAATTGGCGGAAGTAGATAGCGTATTACGGATTGCGAAATGGGATAAAGATGTTGCTGGGGCACTCATAGAAATTTCCGGTAGCAACTACGGCATGGGTAGGTATCAGGAATTCCGTGATGCTATTTTGGATTTCAAGAAATCAGGTAAAGTTGTCATCTCCTATCTCACCGGTTGCACCTCTGGAGAATATATCGTTGCTTCAGCATGTGATTCTATTCTCATGCATCCGAGTACTGATTTGCGATTAATTGGAATACGCAGCGAACCCATGTTCTATAAAGGTTTGTTGGATAAGATTGGAATCAGGGCGCTTCTTGAGAATATTGGTGAGTATAAATCTGCAACAGAAGCATTTACACGAAGTAAAATGTCAGAACCGTATCTCGAAAACATGAATGCTATCCTTGATGATCTGTATGATCAATTGACGAATGAAATTGCATCGGCGCGTGGTTGGACACAAGATTTCGTGAAACAGTTGATAGACAATGGTCCATATACTGCGAATGAAGCCATCAGAAATAACCTTGTTGATGAAATCACATATTCAGACGGTTTGCATCATAGAGCAGAAAAACTATCTGGTACAGATGTTAATTTTGTGGATGTCAATGATTATATTAGAAGTGGTTTATTTCCACAGGAATGGTCTGTACCAAAACCCAAAATCGCGGTCATTGAAGCAGAAGGTATGATGATGACAGGAGAAAGTTTTACAGACCCATTCACAGGTACAAAAGTGATGGGTGCTGATACGATTGTTCGTGCAGTCAACTATACACGTTATGATGATTCAATCAAAGCCGTGGTCTTAAGGGTTGATACTGGTGGCGGACTGGTCATTGCTGCAGATGTTATTTGGAATGAACTTGTGGAACTCACTGTAAAGAAACCGCTTATCATTTCTATGGGGGACATTGCTGCATCTGGTGGATATTATATAGCTGCCCCCGCGGATGTAATTGTTGCTGAACCTGGGACAATAACAGGTTCTATAGGCGTTATTGGTGGGAAGTATAGTTATAAAGGACTATTTGAAAAACTTGGCATACACAGAGAGATATTAAAACGAGGAAAAAATGCAGATTTTTATAGTAATTTTTCAGATTACCCACCAGAAGAACAAGCGATCATAAAAAAACAAATTAAAGAGATATACAATGATTTTGTAGCTAAAGTAACTCGCGGTAGAAGACTCTTAAACAGAACTGAGGTGGAAAAGGTCGCACAAGGACTTATTTGGACTGGAAAGCAAGCGAAAAAGAACGGGTTGGTTGACGAACTGGGTGGACTCAGTAAAGCACTATCTATCGCGCAAATAAGAGCAGGACTGGAGAATAGACATGTTGAGATTGTCCGATTACCAAGACCATCAGCATTAATTCAATTATTGGGAAACATCCAGATGATGTCTACAAATAGAACATCACAAATACATAATATCCTTCAATCCACTGGGCAAAACGATAGTTTAAATCTGATTGATATATTGAGAAAACATCGGATTTTTCTGTTAGCACCCTTTGATATAAATGTTGGTATGTGAGCATAATCTTAGGTTTAAAATGAATGTGGAATTCAAGGCAGCTTATGATGTCACCTTCTGATGCATTTGTTAGAGCACGTCAGAATATGGTTAGAAGACAGATTAAAGGACGTGGTGTTCGTGATCGGAATATTCTCGCTGCGATGGAAAAAATTGAGAGACATCGGTTTGTTTCATCAGAATATCATAAATCAGCATATCAAGATAGACCACTTTCAATAGAGTATGGACAAACGATTTCACAACCCTATATTGTGGCATTGATGACAGAATTGCTTAAATTGAATAGCGGATCTAAAGTGCTTGAAATTGGAACAGGTTGTGGCTACCAAACCGCTGTTTTAGCAGAAGTTGCCAATGAAGTTTATTCGGTTGAAATCCTACCTGAACTTGCAAAAATTGCGAAGAAAAGATTAGCTGCACTCAACTATCATAACATAAAACTAAAACAGGGTAACGGTCATTTTGGATGGATTGAACAGGCACCCTATGATGGCGTGCTGGTGTCTGCAGCACCAGATCGGATACCTTTTCGTCTAACACAGCAGCTTGATGAAGGTGGACGAATGGTTATTCCAGTTGGTTCCAATATACAAGAACTCTTATTAATCAAGAAGGTTTCTGGTAAAGTAGAAACGACATCTATCACAGGAGTTAGTTTTGTTCCAATGACTGGTGCCACGTAGGAGAAATAATGTTAAGTATAAAATTGAAAAGTTGCTTTTTCCTGTTAATAATAGCGATATCCACAACATCTGCCAATGCAGCATTTAATGACATTGGTGTGGGGGCGCGTCCCCTCGGTCTTGGTGGTGCATTTGTTGCCCTCGCGGATGATAGCAATGCTGCAAACTATAATGCAGCAGGATTGGCTTATATTGACGAGAGTCAGATTGGGGTAACATACTCTCAGCGATTTAGCGGATTGATTAACTACATTGGGATTAGTGGAATTGTTCCCATCGGAGCCATCGGTACACTTGGTGCAAATATAGGTATCCTATCTGAAAGCTCAGACATATATAAAGAACAATCCATACGGATAACGTATGCACGCAAACTATTTCAGCAATTGGGATTGGGGTTAAACATTAAGCACTACAGTACCAATTATGATTCAGAAAACGAGTTCGTTGCTTCAAACCCATATTTCACTGAGACATCAAGCTCGGCAGTGTCACTCGATGTAGGTCTATTAGCAAAACCGGTGAAGAGCCTAAATCTCGGTTTATCATTAGAGAATTTGGTGCCTGCGGATGTCAGTATTTCTGAAGAAGAAACGGATACGGTCCCAATGAGTATCAGAACAGGTATTGCTTACAAACTGGAATCTATCGCTGAGATGAGTGTGCAGGGTGCTGCTATTACAAATATATTACGAGAAACCCTAGCAACAGTGGATATACTTTCTCGCAATGGTGAACTCTACACACGAATTGGTGTAGAAATGTGGGTGAATCCATCCATTGGTGTGCGAGGTGGGTACAGTATAAAAATTAGTGGGAATTCAGCAAACACACTCAACCTTGGTGGCAGTGCCAAGATACCGATAGGTGGTACAGCACTGCAGCTTGATTACGGTTTTCAGCTGCTGACAGGAGACCTACAGGACAACACAACACAACGATTCTCAGTTAATCTTTTGTTCTAAAGAAAGGAATATATACCATGAAAAATACCCTCCTAAATACTCTCTTCATCATCTGGATAATAGTAGTACCACAGAGCTATAGTGCAGTAACTTCTATCGGTGAGATTAACGTCGTTGGAGAAACCAAAGGAATTGTCCCGGCAAGTTCTACTGTGCCATTGCTTGTTACACTTTCAATTGATAGGTCTTTGGCAGAACCCGGTGAAGAAATCAAGACTATTGAAATTACGATGCCAAAAGGTTTTCAAACCAGCGTAACAGATTTTAAAGGCATCACGCGCGATGGAGAAAAACTACTGGCTTCTGTCAACATTTCTGGTGGAAATGTCATACGTGTGGAACTTGCACAGGACATTAGAGATTTCCAAAATTCAATATATGACATTTTATTTGATGCACGTACACCTAACACCATTTTTTTAGCAGAATTCAAAGTCATATTACGTAATAATGAAGATACACCAATTGGTGAATTTATACGTGCAGGACAAGCAGATTCAAAACTGAATAATGACGATTTTACACTGCAGATCATTCCAAATGTTCCGCCTGCACCTGTTACTTCTTTCACTGCTGCAGCCGATACAACCGGTGAAAATGATGTAACACTCCGTTGGCAAAAATCAGAAGACCCTGATGTCAATGGATACATTATTTATAGAGACGTTGAAACCGTAATTAATGTAGAGAACCGTGCTGCTACAACATATCGGGATGTCAATGTTCCTCCAGGAGAACATACATATCAGATTGCTGCATACAAGTCTATATATTTACAATCTGAGCGTTCTACTGAACAGAAAGTGGTTGTGTCAGAAGATTCTGCTGCGCCGCTTCCCCCGACCGCAATCAAAATTGAAGCAAAAATGGAAGGTGTAGAATTAACTTGGAATGCTAGTGTCAGTCGTGATGTTACTAAGTATAAGATATGGTTCGGTTCGTCTGAAGCAACGACGCTTGAACCGCTTATGGAAGGTGAGATTACTGTTAATGACACCTCAAATGGATCATCGGAATATATGTACTTTGATCAAAGAACAATACCGAAAGGTAGTTTTACATTTACATATTCAGTGACGGCTATAGATGAGGCAGGAAATGAATCTGCACCTACGAAGAAAAGACTTAGAGTATTTGATAGACCATTCCCAAATCCATTTACTCCCCTTTCTGGTGATTCTGACTTTAACACCGTAGTTTTTCCAAAACGGACAATTGAAGACAGTGAAGGAGAATTCAATGTACTTCTCTTTAACCTAAATGGTGTTCTTGTAAAATCTCTAACAGCACAACTTGATGAAGACGAACTTCGTTGGGATGGTAAGAATGAAAGCGGTGAGGTAGTTGAGAGTGGTATTTATATCTATCAATTGCAAGTTGGGGATAGTTTTGCAACAGGGACAATAATTGTAGCAAAATAAGTCAGCCATTTCAAAGCCTCGGTAGATGCGGTTTCCTAACCACATCATAAGTAGCAATTTAGGAATCATGCCAATTGTTGGAGGGTTTAAAACTCGTATTATACAGGTTAATACTTACAAAACCTATTAACAAGAGACTCCGACACTTATGTTGTTAATACCGATCTCACACAGATAAAATTATAGAGTGTTTCTTATCAACCTATTGACTTAATTACAATATAACAAGTATACTATATTTCATATTCTTATCTAAGAAAACAATTTGTAAAGGAGCAAGCATGAAAAGATTAAAGACAGTTTTATTTCCATCACACATAATTGCATTAACTATTATTTTTAGTTTATTGATTTCCTTACCAGCTATGGCAGGGTGGCTTGTCTTGCAAGAAAATGATCCCGCTATCAGAGATTATATGTCAATCTTTTTTACTGGTGAAAAAACAGGGTGGGTTGTAGGTTCAGCTGCATTTGAAGATTATGAAAATCCAGGATTCATTGGATTTACGTTGAATGGCGGAAAAACTTGGAATAGATCCGAACTCAGGCTGGAATCTGATTTAACTGATTTATACTTTTTTGATGAAAAACACGGTTGGGCAGTAGGACAAAATGGCTTAATCGCCAATACAACTAACGGCAAAGATTGGGAACTTCAAGTCAGTAAGGTTCCTGGTTTAGCACTTACAAACGTCAATTTTGTCAATGAAAAAGTTGGATACGCAGTTGGCGAGAACGAAACTATTCTTTCAACGAAGAATGGCGGACGACAATGGAAAATCATAAAAGGTGGACAGCTCGGTTCTGGTATTGGTGATGATGAGACAACTATGTTTAACTCAGTTCAGTTTCTTGATGAAAAGACTGGATTTGTTGCTGGCATACGCGTTTTCCCCAACGAGAAAACACAGAAAAGCGTTATCATGAAAACCGAAGATGGTGCACAAACGTGGATTTCTCAAGAGACTGGTCAAGAAGATATTCTTGAAGACATATACATGCTAAATAAGGATACAGGTTGGGCAGTCGGTGAAAACGGTATTATTCTCCATACAAAAGACGGTGGAGCAACGTGGAAGAAACAGGTAAGTGGAACTGAAGAGACACTCCGTAGTGTCCATTTTGCAAGTGAAAAAGTTGGACTTACCGTTGGCGGCGAACTCGGTGTCGGTGTCTATATCACTACTACCGACGGTGGTCAGACATGGACTATTGAAAGTACAAAACAGAAAATGATGAAGGCACATTTTCTTAACATCAATCATGTTTGGTTAGCAGGTTCAACAGGGTTGATCATGAAGAAAGAATAAACCGAATCAGATTTTGTTACATTGAAGATGGGTGTTAATCGCATAAACTGAACGAGTCTTGTTTGCGTCTAATACGATTGAGTAGTGCTATCAGACCAGTTATGCAACACACTTCTCTATTCCCAAAACACAATTACAATCATCATATAAAATTGTAATTTAAGGGCATTCTCACTATATTGAAACAAATAGTGAGAAGAAAAGGAGGTCATTTTGGACAGCCCTATATTCGCCAAGCGTATGAGCCGCTTGGGAACAGAATCGGCATTTGAGGTGTTAGCCAAAGCCAAGAGTTTAGAAGCACAAGGTAAAGACATTATACATTTAGAAATTGGTCAACCTGACTTTACGACCCCAATGAATGTATGTGAAGCAGCATTCAAGGCAATGAAAGATGGGCACACAGGTTATTGTCCATCCGCTGGAATACCTGAATTCCGTGAAGTTGTCGCACAACATATCGGTGAAACTCGTAATATTGATATTCACCCAGACGAAGTTACAGTAACACCTGGCGCAAAACCGATCATCTTTTTTACTATCTTAGCATTAGTGGATGATGGTGATGAAGTAATCTATCCGGAACCAGGTTTTCCTGTTTATGAATCAGTGATTGATTTTATCGGTGGTAAAGCAATTCCTCTTCCACTCCGTGAAGAAGTTGATTTTCGATTCCGAATTGAAGATCTTATAGACAGAATCACAGACCGAACAAAACTATTGATCCTCAATTCTCCCCAAAATCCTACCGGTGGCATCCTAACAGAATCTGACCTAACTGATATAGCAGAACTTGCACAGAAACATAACTTTTATATTCTTACCGATGAAGTTTACTCGCGTTTACTCTATGAAGGAACGCATCAAAGCATCATAAGCCTACCAGGTTTGAAAGAGAAGACAATATTAATTGATGGACATTCAAAGACTTATGCTATGACTGGTTGGCGATTAGGATACGGTGTTGCCCCTCGCGAGATTGCAGATAAGATAACACGATTGACCATCAACTCAAATTCATGCACAGCCACTTTCACACAATATGCAGGTATAGAAGCATTGGTAGGACCTCAGACGTTCGTAACACAGATGGTAGCAGAGTTTAGAAAACGCCGTGATGTCATTGTAGATGGATTAAATGCTATTGACGGTATTTCCTGTGTCAAACCACTCGGTTCATTTTATGTTTTTCCGAATGTATCAAAACTACCACTTTCATGTGAAGAACTTGCTGATTATATAATGAATGAGGTAGGCGTTGCGTTATTACCCGGCACAGCATTTGGGAAGTACGGTGATGGGTATCTTAGACTTTCTTATGCAAATTCTTTAGAAAATATAGAAGATGCCCTCAACAGAATACAAACTGCTGTTTCCAAGTTGTAGACAGATTTAGGATATATAAAATGTCTCAGAAAGCGACAGCGCGAATTCCCGCAAGCACAACAAATCTTGGACCCGGGTTTGATGTACTGGGATTAGCACTGCAACTTTATAGCACCGTTTCATTGGAAATCACAAAAAATGAAACAGATGTTATTGTCAGTGGTGTAGATGTTGATAAGATACCAAGCACAACGGAACACATTGCTTTTCGTGCGGTAGAATACGTTTTTCAAAGTTGCGGACAACAACTACCTAATGGCTTAATATTGAACATTGCTAACGGTATTCCTGCTATACGGGGTTTAGGCGGCAGTGGTACTGCTATCCTTGGCGGGTTGTTAACAGCAAATGTTTTATGTGGTAATCCGTTTTCTCGTTCAGAACTACTCAATTTTGCCTCAGCAATTGAAGGGCATCCAGACAATGTTGCTGCTTCTTTGCTTGGAGGTCTGGTTATATCGGTACAAGAAAATGACCATATCCATACAATAAAGATACCATGCGATCCTACTTTACACATTGTACTCGCTATCCCTGAATTCACATTGTCTACTCAGAAAGCGCGTGACATTTTACCCAAAAAAGTAGAATTTGCAGATGCTATATATAACATAAGTCGAAGTTCACTACTTGTGGCAAGTATAGCATCTGGAAAATTAGACATTCTTTCAACTGCGATGTCTGATAAACTTCATCAACCATATCGCAGCAGAATTATCCCTGGATTTAATGATGTCGTTGATGCAGCAACTTCTGCAGGAGCTCTGAGCACTGCATTAAGTGGCGCGGGACCAACAATTGCGGCCTACTGCATTGATAACATGCAGGAAGTTGGTATTAGCATGCAGGAAGCATTTAGTGATAACGACATCCGTTGTGAAATAAAGATATTGAGTGCAGATCTGGATGGGGCAAAAGTGTGGACATAATACCAATTCTGAAAGTTAAAGTCGCATTAGGAGTTTATTAGTCGTTGTAAATGTACGAGACGCAATGGATTGCGCTTGGTGAATGTGCTTATGACATTACATTGAACCAGTTATTTCTCTAAGGGTATGTTCTCAATTACAAACACTATAAGATGACAGTATCATAATTTGAAATCATAAGAAACAAGCATTGTTAGGAAAAAATATGTCTAATTTCTATGCAGAAACAATTTCTTTTCTGCAGAACCAGTTCAATACAGATTTAGAATCTGGCTTGAGTCACGCTGAAGTTGAAAAGTTAAGAGTAGAACACGGTGAAAATGTCTCAATGTCCAAATTCAAATCTTGGAATATGTCATCTTATCTTGAGCAGGTATTCAACTGGAGATTATTATTACTGGTACTTACCTCAGTACTTTTCGGTATTGCTGGTGACTTATATGGTACAATTCTCATTGGTACAATTGCAATTATTTCACTATTGTGGGCAACAGTTGTGGCAATTAGTTCTCAGATTAGACAAAAACACCTTCAAAAGCAATTCAACTACAAAGTATCTGTAATCCGGCAAGGCAAGCAAGAACAGTGTCATCCATCAGACATTGTTCCGGGGGACCTTCTTGTACTTAGGCAGGGGAACTATATTCCCGCTGATGCCCGAATAATACAAGCGGATGGACTATTTGTTGATGAGTCAAGTTTGTTTGGAAGTAGTGGTGCTGCGAAAAAAGATGTTAAAGAAATAACTGAAACTGGTATCCCACCTGAACAACAGACAAACATGGTTTTTGGTGGTACTTTTGTTGACGCAGGAGTTGGGAATGCAATTGTCGTCAGAACGGCTGATGAGATGGAAATGTATAAGATAAATACAGAAAACCGTCAGATGCCTAAAGAAATGACTGGTGATGAAAACCAATTAAAGTTTTGTAAAGACATATTGATATTTGCTGGTCTGGTCGTCGGGACAATTGCTGTCGCAATCTCATGGTGGCAACAATCCTCGCTAAATCCCACTACCAATTGGATACAATATGTTCAAATCGTGTTGATATTTGCTTTAGCTGCGACACCCTATAACTTATCTTTACTATTGAATACCATTATAGATCGTAGATCTTTTGGCTTGACCAAAAGAGGATTGGTGTTACGAAATAGCAAAGATTTTGAGAAGTTAAACCGGCTCACTGCTTTCTGTTCTGATGAACAAGGCATTGTAAGTACACAATCTCTGACAATTTCCAATATCTTTGTGGATGAACAAATTGTTAATCGGTCAACATGGGAAAAATGGTTGACATCACTTGAATCACATCCATCGGATGAAATAAGTGAACGTGTTAGTAATATATCACCTGGATTTCATATTCCGCAAGGTGCCCCAGGTTTGGTATTGACCGCCGGTTTGGGTACATCTGGGGAACGATACTATGATAGGAATAACACAGAACAATCACATCAACAAGTTATACATGCTGCTGTGGAAAAACTCGGATACCAATTGAATACTATAAAATCTAATATGCAGCTTGTTACAGAATACCCTTGGACTGCAAACTTTGGATTTGAACTTCATGTATTTAAATCTGGGGATGATGAGTATTTGAATATTATAGTTGGTGATGCAGGCGATGTCTTGGAAGCAAGTGATTCTATCCTTGTTAATGGGGAAATAACGGAGTTTTCTTACGAACAATTTGAAAATTGTAATGAAATCCTAAAATACATGAAAAACTCCAGAGAACATGTCTTCGGTATAGCCTCTGTACATTCTGAAATGCCATTGTCCCCTCCTGAAGTTCAGGGAGTATCAACTTTTTTAGGGTTCATCAGTTTTTCTGCTACAGATAAGAAAGAGACTATTTCGGTGATTAAGTCTTTCCTTGACACCGGCATTAAGGTCATTCTGATTAGCGAAGTAGATGAACAGACAACCACAGATTTGGCAAGAGAACTTGGACTTGCACACACCCGAAACGCCGTTGCAACAAGAGAAGAACTCATAAATCTTACAACACAAGAGTTTGATCGTGAAGTGCCAAATTTGAGCGCATATTCTCAACCGACGCAAGAACAGAGACGTAACATTGTTCGCAGTTTGAAGCGGCATGATAATTCGGTAGGATATTTAGGTCAAAGTTCTATTGATCAACGGGCAATGATTGCAGCGGATATCGCATTTGCTGATACAAGATATGCAACACATTACGCACAAGACCACGCGGATTGTCTGATAATTGACAAAGGTTTTAAGTCAGTAAAAGAATGTATGATATATGCGCGTGAAGTATATCTAAACCTTTCAGGAACATTGCGGTGGTGTCTTTCTTGCACAATCGCTCAATTCTTAGTAGTGATTTTCGGTTTGATCTTACACACTGGGTTTAATTATGAAATGCCACTCTCACTGAAACAGGTCGTTTGGGTGCAATTCTTGACAACACTGCTGCCAGCCATCGGGTTAGGCTATGAGAAACTGTTTGTAGATTCTAAACATTACAATACCAGTAGAACGACTTCTTTACTACCGAAGACTGCAGTGTTTGATATTGTGTGCAGAAGTGTTGTTATCAGTTTGATGACAATTATACATTTCTTAGTAATTACATTTACATCGGAAGAATTTAATCTATTAGAGGCACAATCAGCAACATGCACAACGCTTTTCTTTACACAAGTGGTTTCCTACTTCCAATGTATGCGCTATCCGTGGGAGTCACTCTTCAAAAGGATGTTTGTCAACATTCGGCTATTATTTGTTTTTATACTGGTAATTGGACTTTATATGGCTGGTATGTATATTGAATTCATACATTCTATAATTGGTATCGTTCCACTTCAAAAGGATTGGATAATCACTGGTTTGTGTAGTATTATTTTGCTGTTATTACCACTAAATTTGGCTATTAATCCTCGTAAAGATATGATTTAAACCCAGAACCCGTAGGTCGGTATTCCACCGATAATTCCGATAATTGTCCAGATACTTCCAATTGTGAACTCACCAAGGATTAAACCTAAAAAGAATGGGGCTACCTTCCGATACCTTACGGGTCCACCATATTTTAGAATGATTAATTTGATAAGCCAACTCATGAATAAACAACCCCAAGTAACGTTCATACCCCAACTTGTTGAAATGGCAAATCCTGCTGGATGAAAGGGCCACCAAACAAACCGCATTCTAAATAGCATCAAAAAGGTTGTCATCAAATACCCGAACACTGTAAAAGCAGTTTCAGGAACAAGTGTCCCAGTTGGTGATTGTAACCAACCTGTGAGTCTTCTGTAAGGTTCAATACCGAAAGCACTCAAGGATGGTGAAGGGGCACGAACTTCCATACCTAACTGATAACCTCGGTCAATTAATGCCCAGAATCCTGCTAAAGAACCTAATGCAGCTGCAAACATCAATGCAAAAACAATGCGTCGCATTGACATATTCGTCCGTTCTATTATCTTGAAACCTTCCAATTGATGGGGCATCGGGTGGCTGCGGTAGGCACGGTTGATAAACCAAAACAGTGAGAACATCACAAGGTTTTCTCTGCCTAACTTACGGGTACCCACAACTCTTGTTAGGATCTGATCAGGGCCCGCATAATGAAGATCGTGAACAGGTGTTCCTAACTCAGCACGCATGCGTGTGATAGCAATAGAAATCATATAATAAATTACAAAGAAAACAAACATAATACCGATGTTTGCACCACCGTAGTAACAAAATACGACCAAGAATAATATTGCCATGATCAATCCGAATACTGCACCTCTATACGAAAGTGGGCCCTCTTTTGCTTGTGAGTTGTCTCTACTAAAAATCATCCGCCCAACCCAAAGCAGATGTCGTCTACTTGCCCAAATAGCAAGAACGCACAATGCAAGATACCCACCAGACGCTTGCTCGTTAAGATATGGGAATCTTGGTAGACTTCTAAATCCGAACATCGCTCCAACGACACGCAATATCCGCCAATACCAGAAGAAAAACCAACAGGAAAATGAAAGGTCAAGAGGAATAAAAAAACCGAGTCCAATTGCAAATGGATATAGTGAAAAAGGGATATTACCCATCGCATTCCAAGGACTGTCAGTGAAAATTCGGTAACTCCGATTCCGGGTAGGTAACTCCGGAAAAAAAGGATACAAGAAACTTAACCCATTCCACAAGGCTAAACCACCTGCAATACAGAATCCCACCCACATAACCTTATTCTTAAAGAAGTTGTTATGGGCAGCACCAGTCAATTGAAGCGGAAGATGGATTATCGGGTAGCTTAGTTTTTCATACTCTATCCACTGTTTTCTAATGATGATGTTGATGCAGAGCATACCAAATACTAATACACCGATGAAGACTGTCCACCACAGAACGGGTGTTGCCCAACCGAGTAGCGTTTGATATGTATAGAGCGGTAAGTCACCTTCATAGTAACCCCGTAGTAATTCACTGTTACGGACAGTAAGCCATTCCGGTAGATAAGGAAGGAACAGCTGCTGCCATTCATTCTCTGGAGTTGCGAAGCGAAACGCATGTCCCAACATCGGCACTAATATCTCAAGCATATCGTGACCAGTAATTCCGGATGCAATAGAAAGCATCAAATAGACAACTACCAATTCACTCTGTGCTAATGCTAAAGGAGGGAGGACTCGTTTCAACAGTTGGTTGAGACCTATTATAACAAACAGAGAAAATATTACATTGAAAAAGAGGGAAATCGTGACAGGATGTCCTGAATAACGGATTACCTCCATCTCAATCACCCAATAACAGTTGATCGGTATGAGGATGGCAGCGATAAGGATAGATTTGATAGTAACCCCGTGGGGAGGAATCTGTGAAGGATTAAATGCCGGGGTCTGTTGTATTTCCATGTAGTTTTAGATTCAATAGTTATACAAGTTTTATGTAGTCTACAGTATTATGAGTAGCTTGTCAACACCTTTATGTGTGTAGCCAGAGGCATTTAACGTTAGTGAATAATATTAAACAGAAAGCCGAAAACTAAATAATCTTGCTCCTATACTTTATCTTTTTCTTAACAATGTAATTGTGGTATAATTGAGATATTCACAAATAGTGACAATCTATAACAACAAAAGTCCTAAAACAAACCTATTTGACTATAGGAACAATATAAAGAAACACCATCTCAAGAAAATCAATGAATCCTTTCAAATATCTAAAACATCAAGCGGAAAGACGTTTCTATAGAGCGTATCAAAAACAGCTGGAGGCAGAAGCAGGTACGTGGAATATCCCACGTCATATCGGTGTTATTCTCGATGGAAACAGACGGTACGCTAAAGCAACGGGGTTAGATAATGTGATTAAGGGACATTACGAAGGGGCAGATAAACTTGAGGAAGTACTTAGCTGGTGCGATGAACTTGGTGTAGAAATCTTTTCAATATGGATTTTTTCTCTTGATAACTTCAACCGCGCTGATGATGAGGTAGAAGGAATTTTGGGATTAATTGAAAGGAAAATGCGTGAGTTAGTTACAATCAAGGGACTTCACAAAAATAAAATTAAGGTGCGTGCAATGGGACAGATTGAACGTCTACCGCAAAGTCTTCAAGAAGCAATTCGTCAAGCAGAGGAAGCGACTAAAGATTATGACAAATTTATCCTGAATGTCGCTGTTGCCTACGGAGGACGTGAGGAGATAATTGATGCAGTCAGAGGACACTTAAAGGCGGAAATACAAAAAGGAAAAGATGCCCTTCAAATTGCTGATGAATTAAGTGTTGATACAATTGCACCATATCTATACACCTCAAATCTTCCGGATCCTGAGTTAATCATCCGGACAAGTGGAGAGGTGCGGCTATCTGGATTTTTGTTATGGCAGAGCGTATATTCCGAATTTTATTTCTGCGATACCTATTGGCCCTCATTTAGGAAGATTGACTTTCTACGTGCAATACGAGACTATAGCCATCGTAAACGACGATTTGGGAAATAAGGAGGAACCAGATTTGGATAGATTATTAATTGTGATTGGCGAATATGCTTTACATCTAATAATATAAGGAGCGTTTGATGCGGTTTGGAATATGCACAGGTTTAGATAATGTGAATCGTCTTGCTGAAGTCGGATATGATTATATTGAATTGGGTGTGAGAAGTGCGTTGATGCCCGAAGCAGATGAGACAGAATTTGAAAAAATAAGAGAACGTGTAACTAATGCACCTATAAAACCTGAAGCTTATGCAGGTTTTATTCCCAGAGATATTCGGGTCGTCGGGGACTCCGTGGATTTTACAAGACTTTCTCGGTATGTAGAAAATGCATGTCGCAGAGCAAAACAAATTGGTGGTAAAGTTATCGTATACGGTAGCAGTGGTTCTCGGAATGTTGAAGATGGATATTCTGAAGAACGTGCATTAACACAGATCGCAGAATTCCTTGATATGTCAGCAGATCATGCTGAAGACAACGATATGATAATTGCTATCGAACCGATTTGTATGAAAGAGGGGAACATATTACGGACGGTTGCTGACGGTCTTGCAATGGCGAAACGGGTCAATAGGTATGGAATAAAGGTATTGGCAGATCTCTATCACGTTTGGCAAGAGGACGAACCTATGCAGAACATCGTTGATGCGGCATCATATTTGGCACATGTCCATATTGCTGAACCCGTCAAAAGATCATATCCCGGTAGCGATGATTTTGATTTTTCAGAGTTCTTTGCCGCATTAAAGAATGCGGGATACAACGGTCGGGTCTCATGTGAATGCAAATTTGACGATTTTGAGGCTGACATTGAAACTGCTTTGAAAACGATGAAGAGTTATACATGAGAATCACATTTGGAGGTGGCGTTTATTCTCAGAAGTGAAGAAGGCAGAGTGATTCGTGCACGAGCAGGGTTTTATGATGTTCAGCACGGTGAGCTTGTGCTACGATGCACAATGCGAGGCACATTAAAGAAGAGACGACGGTCTGAATCTGGTCGGAGGCTATATGCGGATCCGGTCGCAGTCGGTGATCGTGTTGTTTTCTCTCAACTTGATCACGAAGAAGGTGTTGTAGAGGAGATCCTTCCCCGACAGACAAAGTTTTCACGGCGATACGCTGGAAGGCAAGAAGAAATAGAACAACTGATCGTTGCAAATGCAGACCAAGTTGTTGCGGTTGTTTCAGCACGCATGCCACCGCTCAACTTTCGCACGTTAGATCGATTTCTTATTTTAGCGGAAGCAGGAGAAATGAAAGCCATAATCTGCTTAAATAAAATTGACTTGATGGATTCAGCACAGCGTGACCATATCACCGCAACTTTTGAAATCTATGAGAAACTCGGATATAAAGTCTTCTATACGAGTATCAAAAAACCTGAAAGTGTTGATTCCTTACAGAATGTCTTAAAAGATAAATTCAGTGTAATAGTAGGTGCGTCAGGGGTAGGAAAATCAAGTATTCTAAATGCTATTCAACCTGATCTTGAATTACGGACAGGTGAGGTCGGTGAAAAAACACGAAAAGGAAGACACACAACGACATTGGTTGAGTTGTTCACACTTGATATTGGAGGGGAAGTTGCAGACACACCCGGAATCCGAGAAGTCGGTTTGTGGGGTGTTGATACAGAATATCTTGAATACTATTTCCCAGAGATGGAACCGTTTATTGGGAAATGTAGATACAACGACTGTGCCCATGTCAAAGAGTCTGATTGTGCTATTCAGACAGCAGTTGAATCAGGAGATATACATCCTGAACGTTATCGGAGTTACGTCGTCCTAAAAACAGATGATACTATAACAAATTGAGGAGAACAAATGAAACATCATATAAGCGTTTTCAGCATAGTAATGCTTTTCATTTTCACATTCTATCTTATCGGTTGTGGTACTGACGATGAAGATACTGAACCAGCTAATAGTTCACCTATAGTTGACAGTTTTATAGTCCCAGAAGAATTCAATCCAGGGGATGTACTTGAATTTAAGGTGATTGCTCATGACGAAGATGGAGATACACTTAGTTACACTTGGGAAGTAGATGGTGAAATATTGGAATCTACCGGCACAAGTGCAAAATGGACAGCACCTGAAGATGTTGAATCAGTTAAAGTCACAGTGCATATCAGTGATGGAGTAAGTAAAACCGTAAAAAGAGTTAAAACGGTCACAAATAAAGAATTTGTTCCTCCCGATCCGGTTGATATCCGACTGATGGAGAAATTGATACAGTGCCGGATCCACCCTTAAACCTTATAGTACCAGGTAAGGGTGCATTTGGCGTAAAATTAGGGGATCCGTTCAAGAAAGTTGAAGCAATTCATGGAGATGCGGATGGTCCTATTGGAGTAGTTCGGATCTTTACATATTGGGAGGATCCTGACATAGGTTTTTCAGGTTTTGTTGATGGCATCGGTCTTGTAGACAGTTTATTTTTGGACCGTCCAAATAAAGCCAAGACAACTGGGGGTAATGGAATTGGAAGTGCACTTGAAAATGTTGAAAGAGAATTTGCGGATGCACAGGAAATTGACGAAGATGAATTTGGTGGAATTAGACATTGGTACTGGAAAAGAGGAATTGAATTTACTGTAGATGAGGATGAGAAAGTAGAAAGTATATATGTCTTTAAACCGATTGCAGGAGCACCAGCAGCTGTTGGAATTCAAGACCAACAGAACCGTGATGCCGAGAAAAACGATGCAATGGAACTTCAACGTCGCAGAATACAGCAATCATCATCAAAGAATTGATTGAATGTGCTAACACAACTGCAATGAATTTTATTGATTCCAAACCAATCTATTATATGAATCGATTTTTGTGCGGACTTGTATTCCATTGTCTTTGCCATTCCTTCCATGATGTCGGACATTGTTTATTGTCCTTTTCTCGGACAGGACAGGCAATCGCCTCATGCCAAAGTCCATCTAACGATGTACCTGTGCGGCTATAGCGAAAGTCAACAGACCAACGTATCGTCCCACTAATGTTCAGCAAAGAGCGGTGAAACACAAGATTGTTGAAAATCAGGAGATCACCTTTATTCATCTCTAATGTGTCAATGTCAATATTTGATGAAGTGGGAGAGATAACCGGTACAGCAAATGCCTCACCTTCAACGCGATGGTAGGATTTTAGTCCTTCTTTATGGCTTTTTGGCAAAAATTGCAATGCACCGTTTTCGGTTTTCACATCGACTAATGGAAGCCATACTGTAAGGTGCATATCGTGTTCAGTGTGTGGCATGTAGGCACTGTCTTGGTGCCACGGGAGGGTCGTAAGTTTTTCATTGGGTAATTTTGGACGCACCCAAAAATCACCGTTGAATTGAATCTCATTTCCAATCAGTGTTTCAATTATATCCAACACTTTTCGGTTTGTTATCAGGTTGAAAAGTGCTTCACTATATACAAACGTATGCCACCCGAATACCTCGTTTTCTTTGCCACAATCCTGAAGAACAGCATACCATCGTTTATCAAACGGCATATCTTCATATACGGTTGTGATGGTTCCAGTACTATACTTTTCACGTGTGCGTTTGTCAACAACTTCATCAATGATATTGACTAATGGATCCAAATCTTCTGAGTTCAGTGCAGCAGGCACAACAAGATAACCATTCTCGACGAATATGTCTAAATGTGATTTCATATATTAGTAATGAGTCTTTATGCTGCTCCAAGTAGTTGTGAGTTTGCCACTCGGCTTGACTGACAATGGATCCATAGAATCTTCAATCGATATCACATCGTTCCAAAGGACAACTACATCAACAACACCGGCATAGAAGTTCTGACCATTTCTATAAGTATCCATAGCCAAATAAGCAATTGGCTATGGACTCATACTTGTTATAGACGTTCCCTCAACATATCCATGAGACCGTCAGGTGGATCAAATGGTAGTTCTACTACTTCGTTTGTAATTCCACTATAATATATGCCGAGTAGTAGATTGAATTCAGCCAACGATTGTTTTAGGTGTGTTGGATGTTCATTCTTTTCATCGTCTAGCCAATCAAAGACTGCATTCGTGAGATTACCTTGTGCCATAACATCTTGCTCTCCATAGCTGAGTGGTCCACCTTCATAACCTCCATCTCTTGTGGATCGTTCCCAACTACTAAATCGCCAATGAACATAGCCATCTTCACCGATTACAAAGACTCGTTTGTGGAAGAAAACCGTCTGATCATCGGATGCAGAAGGTGCGATTGCTGTGCCAAACGCAACTGAGACATGTATTCCGTTTTCATATTGAACACGAGCGGCAGCGAATTGCGGTGATGGTTGCGCAGAATCTAAATGTGCTCCACCTGATATTTGTCCCAATACGCGTACCGGACGAGAGTTATCAATGTAAGATGACACTAACTGAAGGACATGTGGACCTTGATCAACAGGTGTGCTCCGTGCACTTGCATCTATAAACTTGATTTCACCGATTTTTCCATCTGCGACATCTTTCTTTAGTTCCAAGTTTTGTGGGTGAAAGTTCAATTGGGTATTCACAACAAATTTGGTTGTTGTCTCTTCTGCCAAACCGGCGATCTGTTTCCAGTCTTCACTTTCAACAGCAATAGGTTTCTCAACGATTGCAGCTGGAACGCCATGGTCGGATGCTTGTTTCATGAGCGGATAACGGATACGTTCATTAGATCCGCGAAGAACTGGCGCGGTGACAATGTGGAGAACATCAGGTTTTTCTTTTTCAAGCATCTCATCTAAATCCGTGTAGCGAGATGAGATATTGAAATCGTCTCCAAATCGGTTGAGTAGTTCTTTGTTCATATCACAGACGGCAGCAAGTTTGCCACCTTTTACAAAACGGTATGCATCTGCATGTGCACGTGCACGACCTCCACAACCTAATATCGCTGTCTTATACATTGATTATCTCCTTAAACTATTTATAAAGGGTTATGTGTTGTTTGAACTATAATAATTAACGGCAGTTGTGTATATATACTCAACTGCCGTATAAACTATCAATTGCGTAGCAACAAGAGATATTATAGATGTTCCTTCAGTGAAGCCATTAATCCATCCGGCGGATCAAATGGTAGGTCAATTATCTCATTGGTTATTCCACTGTAGTAAATGCCTAATAGCAAATTGAATTCTGCCAGTGATTGTTTGAGATGTGTTGGATGCTCTTTCTTCTCATCATCAAGCCAGTCAAATGCAGCCTCAGTGAGATTCCCTTGTGCTTGAATGTCCTGCTCACCGTAGTTGAGGGGTCCGCCTTCGTAGCCGCCATCATGAGTTGAACGTTCCCAACTGCTGAACCGCCAATGCACAAAACCTTTTGTACCAACAACGAAAACGCGTTTGTGAGCAACAGTACTACCACTGTCGGATGCCAACGTCCCCATACCCGTGCCAAACGCAAGAGAGACATGTAGACCATTGTCATAAATTGCCTGTCCTGCAGCATGCATCGGAGAGGGTTGTGCGGAATCTAACTGCTCTCTCCCCGCAATTTGTCCTAACACTCTTGTCGGACGTGAGTTGTCAATATATGATGATACCAACTGCAATACATGCGGTGCTTGATCAACAGGGGTGCTGCGTGCACTTGCATCAATAAACTTGATCTCACCGATTTTCCCATCTGCAACATCTCGTTTCAGTTCAAGGTTTCTGGGGTGAAAGTTAAGCTGTGTGTTGACAATAAACTTCGTATTCGTTTCATCTGCCAATCCCGCAATCTGTTTCCAGTCTTCACTTTCAACGGCAATCGGTTTTTCAACGATTGCAGCAGGAACATTATGATCTGATGCTTGCTTCATCAATGGATAACGAATTCGTTGATTGGTTCCACGTAAAACTGGTGCGGTGACAATGTGAAGCAGGTCTGGTTTCTCTTTCTCAAGCATTTCATCAAAATCTGTGTAGCGAGAAGAGACATCAAAATCATCTCCGAACTTATTGAGTAACTCTTCGTTCATATCGCATATAGCACCGATTTTACCGCCTTTTACAAAACGGTATGCACTTGCATGTGCACGTGCCCGACCACCACAACCTAAAAATGCACTTTTATACATAGAATTTCTCCTTCTATAGTTTAATACCATGTGTAGTGAAATGTGTCTACACATATATGTGATAGATAGCGGTAGCGCGAGTATCTCTACTACTACCACTAAACCAATATGTTTGGTTTATTCATTCTACAACTTTTCTCTAAGTAAATCAATTAATCCATCAGGAGGTTCAAATGGGAGATCAACAACTTCATTCGTAACGCCGCTATAATAGATCCCTAAGAGCAGATTGAATTCAGCGAGGGATTGCTTGAGATGTGTGGGATGCTGGTTCTTTTCATCATCTAACCAATCAAAAACAGCTTCTGTTAAGTTTCCTTGTGCTTGCACATCTTGTTCCCCATAATCAAGCGGACCATTCTCGTAACCACCATCATGCGTTGACCGTTCCCAACTACTAAATCGCCAATGCACAAAACCTTTCGTCCCAACAACAAAAACGCGTTTGTGCGTATGATTACCCCCATCAGGTTCTCTCGGAACTTTCTGACCAACACTTGCACCAAATGCAAGTGAAACATGTAATCCGTTCTCGTATATAACTTGTGCAGCAGCGTGCATTGGAGAGGGTTGGGTGGAGTCCAAATCCTGAGCACCAGAAACCTGTCCGAGTACTCTTACAGGACGAGAGTTGTCAATATACGATGACACGAGTTGTAGGACATGCGGTGCTTGGTCTACGGGTGTGCTTCTGGCACTTGCATCAATAAACTTGATATCTCCGATTTTACCTTCCGACACATCTCTCTTTAATTCTAAGTTCTTTGGATGAAAATTGAGTTGTGTATTGACAACAAACTTCGTTTGAGTTTCTTCTGCTAAACCTGCAAGCTGCTTCCAGTCTTCGCTTTCTACAGCAATCGGTTTCTCAACGATTGCAGCAGGTACACCGTGGTCAGATGCTTGTTTCATCAGAGGATAACGGATACGTTGATTTGTACCACGCAATACTGGTGCGGTGACAATATGGAGCAGATCAGGTTTCTCCTTATCCATCATTTCGTCTAAATCTGTATAGCGCGAAGAAATATCAAGATCATCACCGAATCGATTTAGCAGTTCTTCATTCATGTCGCAGATGGCAGCTATCCTACCACCTTTAACGAAACGGTATGCATCTGCATGAGCACGTGCACGACCACCACACCCTAAAAACGCACTTTTATACATAGAAAAGACTCCCATCATGTTTTGTGATTTTTAAATTCAATGATGATGTTACGGTATGTTCTGAATTTCATACACCTTATTTCGGTGAGGTTAGGAATCCTAACCGATTATTCTGAGTATTCATCCAATATTTTTCTGAAGTCGTCAAGATTTTCAACAACAATTGCAGCACGATGCAAATTCTCAAGGATTTCCAGGTCCTCAATCTTTTCCAGTACAGACTTGAATGAATGTTCAGTATCGATTTCTAATCGTAGTGAAAGTATTTCAAGAATGAGTTTTCGCGTTGTTTCCTGAGCACCTTGCTGTAAACCTTGCTGTTTTCCCTGTTCACGTGCTTGAGGTGCTACGTATTCTACAATTGGAGGCTGTTGCATGGTCTCCTCTCCTATGATATTGATAATAGTTTGTGAGTCGTGAACTAAATTCCCCAAAATTACAAGACTTCCAAGATATTCCGTTTTGTTCCGAACATCCAAACTGTCTGCTGTCTGAATACACTTCCTAAGCCATTCCTCATCATTAATCTCTGGATCGTGTTTCATGAGCGGTGTGAATGGTATTAAACCTACATTTTTCTGATCTAGTATCTGTTGTCCATCAACTTCACTTAAACGGAAGACTTGATATTCAATGAATATGTTGTGATTTTCCAGATTTTATTCAAATATTCCAGGATCGTTTCTCCCTGCATTAGGACCTAAGTAAATGACATTGGAATATACTGGAAGACGATGGATTTCTATTGATCTGATAATATAGCCTGCCATCCTTAGTGGCATCTCTGGATCATAACTATCAGTAGTTTGAAACTCAAAATGAATCAGAATTTCTCTACCGTCATGTAGTGCCTTAATAAGAGTATCTGCTTGATGCATTTCCACTTTAGGTTGTTCAGGTATAATTACCTCCAGAACATTGATGTCTGTTGTATCAAATTTAAAGCATAAGTCTACGAAATCTTGAGGATTTGTTTCAACCTGTTTTTTAGATGCAGTGTCAAAACTCGCCATCTTTCTCCTATCTCTATGATGTATATTATTTGAAATTATATCATGTGTATGTTTTATTTTCCAATTTTGGATATATTTGTCAGTTTACAATTTTTCTCTAAGTAAATCAATCAGTCCATCTGGTGGATTGAAAGGTAAATCTATAATCTGATTGGTGATGCCGCTATAGTACATTCCCAATAATAAATTAAACTCAGCAAGTGATTGTTTTAGGTGTGTTGGATGAACTTTGTTTTCATCGTCCAACCAATCAAATACTGCATCCGTAAGATTTCCTTGTGCCTGGACATCCTGCTCGGGGTAACTAAGATGACCTGATTCATAACCAGTGATTTGTGTTGAGCGTTCCCAACTGCTGAACCGCCAATGCACAAAACCTTTTGTACCTACAACAAACACACGTTTATGTCTGAAATTCGCAGGTCTATCGGAAACTTTTGCACCCATTTCTGTGCCAAAAGCAACGGAGACGTGAAGACCATTTTCATACAGAACATGTGCTGCTGCGTGCAAAGGTGATGGTTCATCTGAATCTAAACGATCTCCTCCTGAGATCTGTCCAAGTACACTCACAGGTCGAGCGTTATCAATATATGATGATACCAATTGAATTACATGAGGTCCTTGGTTTACAGCGGTATTGCGAGCACTTGCATCAATGAATCTAATCTCACCAATTTTGCCATCTGCAACATCTTGCTTTAGTTCAATGTTTTTCGGATGGAAGTTCAGTTGTGTGTTGACAACAAATTTTGTATGAGTGACTTCTGCTAATCCGGCAATCTGATTCCAGTCACCGCTATCAACAGCAATCGGTTTTTCAACAATTGCAGCAGGGACTCCGTGGTCAGATACCTGTTTCATCAGAGGATAACGGATATATTGATTAGTGCCGCGTAATAGTGGAGCAGTGACAATATGAAGAAGATCAGGTTTTTCTCTTTCAAGCATCTCATCTAAATCGGTATAGCGTGCAGAGATATCAAAGCGATCACCAAAATCGTTCAGACGTTCTTCGTTCATATCGCAGATGGCTGCGAGTTTACCATGTTTAACAAAACGATAAGCACCAGCATGTCCACGTGCCCGACCACCACACCCCAATATGGCACTCTTATACATAGATGTGTCTCCTAATCATTCTATTCTGGACGTACATATAAATAATAATTAGCGGTAGGTGTAAACAAACTCACTGCTACCGCTAATTCTTTTTTATTAGAAATCAAAAATCGTTCTACAATTGCTCCCTGAGAGAATCAAATATATTATCAGGCGGATCAAAAGGTAAATCTATCATATTCTTCGTAATACCACTTTGATAAATACCTAAGAGTAGATTGAATTCTGCAAGTGATTGTTTGAGATGTGTTGGATGTACATTCTTCTCATCATCAAGCCAATCAAAGACGGCTTCAGTAAGGTTGCCTTGTGCCTCAACATCTTGTTCACCATAGTTGAGAGGACCACCCTCATATCCACCATCGTGTGTTGAACGTTCCCAACTACTAAAACGCCAATGCACAAACCCTTCTGTGCCGACTACAAAAACACGTTTATGACAATAAATTCCCTGATTATCAGATGCCATAGTACCCATTCCTTGTCCAAATGCGACAGAAACGTGTAATCCATTTTCATATAAAACCTGTGCGGCAGCGTGCATTGGAGAAGGTTGAGCAGAATCTAAATGATCTCTCCCTGCGATTTGACCTAAGACACGCGTCGGACGAGAATTATCAATATATGATGATACTAACTGTAACACATGTGGACCTTGATCTACAGGAGTGCTTCGTGCACTTGCATCTATAAACTTAATGTCTCCAATCTTACCATCTGCAACATCGCGTTTTAGTTCAAGGTTCTTGGGATGAAAGTTGAGTTGTGTGTTGACGACAAACTTTGTATTCGTTTCTTCTGCCAATCCAGCGATCTGCTTCCAATCATCGCTTTCAACAGCAATCGGTTTCTCTACAATTGCTGCCGGCACTCCGTGGTCAGAAGCTTGCTTCATCAGAGAGTATCGTATTCTTTCATTTGAACCGCGTAAAACGGGTGCGGTGACAATGTGTAGTAGATCCGGTTTCTCTTTATTGAGCATTTCATCCAAATCCGTGTATCTTGAAGAGATTTCAAATCTATCACCGTAGGCATTGAGTCGTTCCTCGTTCATATCACAGACGGCTGCAAGTTTTCCATTCTTAACAAAGCGATAGGCACTTGCGTGACCACCTGCACGTCCGCCGCACCCTAACATCGCACTTTTATACATATAATGTCTCCTTAGTTAGTCTATGTGAATATTGGAATAGATTATCAGATAGAGGTGATTTTGTCAAATGTAAACTTTCTCGCCACTCTTGGCACTATCGTAAAGAGCATCCAGTATCTGCATAAAAGTAAATGCATTAGAAGCGTTCACATCAGGAGCGACTTCACCCGCTATTGCCATAGCAAAATGATTGAGTTCATAGAAGAAAACAGGAACATTTTCGGGAAGTTCACCGTGGTCAATTTCTATATGTTCTTCAATCGACTCTCGGCTAAATTCTCCATCTTTAAAACGCGAGATACCGCCGCTTGTAATTGCCCCTGTTGTACCGTAGAGTTCCACAACACTCCCAGAATCAGAATGGCTCATGCGGGAACAGTCTATCTGAATTGTTTTGCCATCTTCACATCCGAGAATACCTGTGAAATAGTCTTCAGATGCACCTTCTGGACCTTCATATTGTGGGTACAACACATGCTTTGAAGCGAATGCCCACATCGGTTTTGGACATCCCATCCACCACCACGTCAGATTAAGTTCGTGTGAATAGTGCTGACCTAATGAACCGCCCTTTTGACCGTAAACATGTAGCCATCTATTGTTCTCGTCAAGAGGAGGAATAAAGTTGAATTTTCCAAACACACGTGCATGGTATGGCGTTCCAATGGCACCGTTTTGAATTGCAGTACGAATCTGGCGATTATGTGGAAAGTGCCGCATAAAGTAACAGAATTGGAGTGTCATACCAGACTTCTCTGCTGCTGATTCCATTTCTAATATTTCTTGCGCACGGATAGCATGTGGTTTTTGGACTAAGACATGTTTACCTGAGTCTAAAGTATCCAAGACTTGTTGAAGTCTGACATCTGGAGATGTAGCAAGATAAACTGCATCAATAACTGGATTGTCAAGAAGTTCACGATAGTCATTGTAACGGTGTGGAACTGCATTGTCATCACCTGCTTGTTTTAGTCTATTTGGATCGCGATCTGCGATTGCACTGACGTTGAGTCGTGATGTTGCATTTGCAGATTCTATCGCTCTACAACCTGCCCATCCACATCCTACAACTCCAAGCTGGATTGTATCATTGTTCATAAACATATCTCCACATTCACCCATGATATTACGGTTCAACAACCTTGTAATGTTCAACTTCCCCATTTTGGATTGTCTGAATTGCAAGACTTTTTACCGGATGTCGATTTTCATCATAATGGGATATAGATGTCGCACCTTTGTAATTTTGGACTGCTGCATAAGCATCACGAACAGTAACCGGATCAAGTGAACCTGCAGTCTCAATCGCACGGGCTAAGAGACGCATAGCATCATAACCGGAGGCTGCAATGCCATCAGGTGGACTTTCATACAAAGCCATATAATCTTGGACAAATTCCTGCACATCTTCATCCTGAGTAGCAACAGAAAAATTGGTCGGATAATAACTACCATCCAAAACCATATTATCCTCTAAAATACCGAGGAATCGTTCTCTGTCATCCCAAGCACTACCACCGAGAAATGTGGCGTTGAGTCCGAGTTGACTCGCCTCATTAATCAACTTTGGCACTTCTGGTTGGGAACCTGGACAAAAGATGACATCTGGCATTTCACTTTGTATATCAGCAAGTAGTTCAGTAAACGAAGTTTCATCTGTTGCATAAGAACCGCTGTGAACGATTTGTCCACCAATTTCCGCAAATGCTGCCTCGAAGGCTTGAACGAGATCAATAGAATAATTGTCACCTTCTTCATAGATTGTTGCTGCAGTTTGTGCACCAATTTCTTCAGAATTTATAGCAAAACTTGCCATGACTTTCCCTTGAAATGGATTAGGTACAGTGATTAAAAAGACATAATCACCCGTTTCTGGTACACTTGAACCACTGGATCCGGGCAACATGAGTCTTTGAGTTTGCTGTGCTATTGGACCTACTTCTACAGCCATCGTTGAGCGGACAGGTCCGAGAAGTGCAAATACGTTCTCCATTTCAATCAGTTCTTTTGCGGCATTGATGCTTGATTCCGATGTTGGCTCTTCTCCTGCTACAGGTTGATTATTTCGTGATATGAATTCGACCTGCATACCTAATACGCCGCCATTTTCATTAATCTGGATACGAGCAGTTTCCGCACCTTGACTAAATGTGGTATAACTATGAGCAGGCTGGATGACTCCAATTTTTACGGGGGTTTCCATCGTAGGAGTGGTATTGTCTGAGATTACTTTATTAACTCTTTCACATCCAAATAATGCTACACTTAGCACTGCCAATAGTATGACCAAAATCAAGTTTTTCTTTATTGTATTCATTTTGCAAAAATCCTTTCTGGGTAAAATGCTTGAAAAAAAGTGAGGTTAATGCTAACGTTTGAACAGAGTTATTTCTATCTGTAAACAATATCAGATTCCACTGAACTTGTCAAGAACTTGAAAGCACGTAAACATATTGTCATCACACTGTTAATTGTGTCAATAGACCTATTCTGCAATATATAACATTTTAAAAGCATATCACTACTCCACACATTTATGGCAATAAAGGAGTTTATCTATGGAACTCGGTTTTTTCACAATGCCACTACATCCACCTGGAAGCAATACCACAAAGACATTGGACGATGACCTTGAACAGATGGTGACCTTAGATAGATTGGGTTATAGCGAGGCTTATGTAGGAGAACATTTTACGTTTACTTGGGAAAATATTCCATCGCCTGATCTCTTCATTGCAAAAGCACTTGCTATGACAGAGAATATTATATTTGGCACGGGTATAACGTGTATGCCGATTCATAATCCTGCAGTTGTTGCACACCGAATTGCCCAGTTGGACCACATGGCACACGGACGTTTCCATTGGGGTGTTGGCTCAAGTTCAACGCCAAGCGATGCAGAAATGTTCATGGCATCTGCAGATAGACGGAAAGCGACACGCGAAGGTATTGATGCTGTTTTGAAACTATGGACAGATCCGGAACCGGGTCATTATAAAACCGATTCGTTTGAGTTTAAAATTCCTGGTGGACATCCAGATATTGTAAGTATTCACATGAAGCCGTATCAGAAACCACATCCACCTATTGCATTGGCAGGTTCTTCAACCAAGTCGGACACGTTAATATTT
Organism: Candidatus Poribacteria bacterium; assembly: GCA_965214095.1. Classification (GTDB taxonomy): domain Bacteria; phylum Poribacteria; class WGA-4E; order WGA-4E; family WGA-3G; genus MSPOR6. The sequence goes on from OZ243938.1 coordinate 257,757, forward strand.
GCTGGTGAACGTGGATGGATTCCTATGAGTATCAATCTTGCGCCAGTATCCGTGATTAAGACGCATTGGGATGCGGTAGAAGAAGGTGCTGCAAAGACTGGTCTGACTCCATCTCGGTCAACGTGGCGAATCGCACGTGAAGTTTATGTTGCTGATACGAATGAGCAAGCGAGAAAAGAGGCGATAGAAGGCACTCTCGGACGTGATTTTCGTGATTATTGGTTTCGACTTTGGGGTTGGGAGAAATTCAAAATGAAACCGGATATTCCCGACGTAGAATCATGTTTAGAAGGTCTGTTGGATACTTTGTGGATTGTTGGGAGTCCTGACCATGTTGCTAATCGTTTGCGTCAACTTTATGATGATGTCGGTGGATTTGGTGTATTGTTGGCGATGGGACACGAATGGGAACCAAGAGAGCAATGGGTGCATTCTATGGAACTGCTTAAGAATGAAGTCATGCCGCAACTTACTGATTTAGAATAATACCAACTCTGAAAGTTAAAGTTGCATTAGGAATTTCATTAATCGTCAAAAAACATTTCTAACTTAGCCCGTGCGTTTAAGACACCCTTTACAATCGGTTGGGGTGACTCCACCTTGAGTCCTAAATAAATCAACATAATCTCCCGCTCGTAACCTATTCTTTGAATCTCCTTACAGATAGCATGAAAATCCATTTCTGGTGCCCAGAACGGCTCGCTTCCAGTCTCCGAATCGACACCGCAGTTGAAATAGACGTTATTTAACCGTTCTGACAAAGTTCTTAGTGCAATCACAGGATCATCTCCTGCCAAATGAAAATGAAATGGACTGTAGTAAAATCCAAAATTATCTTCAGATATTGCATCAAAGATTTGCTGTGTGCGTTCAAGGTTGAACGCGAGACTCCCTTCATGTGCATATAACGAGAGCATCAAATTACGAGATTTCGCTTCTATTGTGAGTGTTCTAAGCAGATCAATTATCTTATCAATCTCATTATCAGTGGCATCTTCCGTTCCACCACTTGCGACGCTAACTATTGGAACAGACAATCTTTTTGCAATGTCAAGAATAGAGATTTGAGATTCAAATCCATCGACCGCGTCAATCTTAACTGTACTCAGTAAAGATTTGAAATATAACCCAGTCTCTTCTTGGAGTGTACCGATTGTTTCTGCTTCAACATCTGAGAAATGGGTTTGTGAGAGTTCAATTGCAGATACACCGCCCTCGGATAATTCACCTACAAACTCTGTTAATGGATATGGGGAGAATGGTAATGTGCTTGCACAGTAAGTTCTCATAGTATATATCTGTTTTGATCTAACTTCAAATTGAGAATCATTAAAATTGAGTATTAGCGCGCTTAGATGAAGATTAAGAAATAAATTGGGTAATTTCCTTGAGGTGTCCGGTGCGGTTAGGAAACCGCACCTACCGGGTTTGGGAAAATGAGAATTACCCGTTTAATAAATTAATCTTCATGAAAGCAAGCCTGATTAATGTATCAAAGAATTTGTAAGGAGTATCTTAGTCTACTTACCCATTTCCTTGAGTGCTTTCAAACAACGTTCTACTGCTTCTAAAGGTGGAAATGCATCACTTTCATATTCCACAATATACCATTCTGTGCCACCGGTGGTTTCGCAGATATTAAAGATTTCAGTCCAAGGAACACTGTCTTCTCCAATAATGGGACGAAAACCAGCGTGTCTCTCAGATTCATCATCTGAGATTGTATAAGGTTTGAGATGGACAGTGCCAGAACGTCCTGGATATCTTTCCAAAATGTCCACGAGATCAGCACCACCTGACATTGCATTTCCCATATCCAGCTGCATCACAACACCTTCATTTGTGTTTCCAAAGAAGGTATCCCATTGGACTTCACCATCCATCGGTGAAAATTCTACGTGATGGTTATGGTATCCAGTAACCATTCCGTGTGGTGCCAGCTTATCTGCGAGGTCATTAAAAAAATCTGCTAATTTTAACCAATCCGCGCGGGATTGACGTAGTTCACCCGGTATTCCTGGAATAATGACATACCTATTCTCAAGTATTTTATTGAATTCAATCGTGTCTGCAAGTGAGTCTTCTTGTACAAGGTTGAATGGTGTATGCCATCCACAGCAGACTATTCCGAATTCGTCAAGGTAACCTTTCAACTCCTCTGCAGGATGTTGTGGGGGACCAGCGAATTCTACACCTTCATATCCCATTTCTGCGACAGCTTTAATCGTGCCGCGTGCATCATCAGCTAACTCATTTCGGACTGAAAATAGTTCTAAACCAATTGGTACTCGTGCCATAATGTTCCTTTCTTGTTATTGTAGAGATGTATTATCTCTGCTTATTTTTTATTGACTACTATAGAAAATGTACAAACCTTCACTTATTTTGTCAATCATCGGGCATTGTAATTCGGTTCAAGAGGACAGATCTTGTGGTGCTGAATGAGTGCAATCCTTGCTAAACCGTGAATTAAAAACGCCGGACACAACTGTGATTCATACCAGTCAATTCCCGATGCACCGAACGGTAGGTTCTCTTTAAAATATACTTCTAATGCAGTTTCAGCAAGTTTGATCCCACCTTCTAACCAGATTGACTCTTCTGTGATGTCATATAGATCAGCAAAGAGTTCAAGTGCTAACCCTATATCAGTCACTGGAATCTTAAAACCTTCACTGAGAACACGTTCAACAGGGAATTCCTCATCAAGATATGTATTACCAACTGCCTGCGCATAATCCATCAATCTGTGATCATGTGTCAACCGCCATGCACAGAGAGAAAGCACGCCACTTCCACATGAAGTTCCAGCACCATAGACGCTACCCCACGCCAACATTCTCTCAACAACCTGATTTGTTTCACATTGGCATAAACTCACAAACTCGCGAGTCTCAAGATTATGTGGAGCTGCAAGAAAACCTTCAATATAAACTCTCCCGTATTGGCACATCTTGCTTGCTAAATTTGGAAGGTAAGATTCTAACAAGGCCGCAGATTCAATAAGACTAATTCCTAATGAAAGCGTTTGCGTTGGGGCATTTATATTGAAAAACCTTTCATTTTCTAATGGTGAACGGCTTTCAATACACAATAAACCTTGTTCGTCTCGTTTCTCCCACCAGTATTCTGTATACTTCTGTATCTGTTGTAGAGTTTCAGAACGTTGATTCTTGGTATACGCGAATGCTAAATCAAAGATGTAGAAGCCAGAATGTCGGGGAAAATCACATGAACGACCTCCGCGGATAAGATGTTCCTTCTTGTCAATGTTCGCATGACGTATGTATTCAAGCTCATCACCCTCTGTCCAATGATAATCCAGACCATCAGCAAAACTTTGGACACATGAGGCGTTGAATGTGTTCAGTTTTTCCCACATCCACAATGGTACCTTGCGAAGATGATCGTGAATCGCTGAACCACCATCAGGATTGCGCGAACATCCTACACGTTCTTCAATCAAATGCCAAAACGAATGTTCTCCCCATGGGAATAGACCGGTCTCTGTCTGTGTGCAATTCAGTGCAAAGTACTCAAAATATCGATCCACTGCATCCTTATATATTGATTTCGATTCAGTTTCTGAAAGGACATTCATCGTGGCAAGTAATGGTTCATCATGTATTAGATTGCATCCCAAATGTGCACGATCACCATTTCGTTGACCTGGAATCTTTGAAGGCTTATCCAAAAGCATTCGACCTGATTTTGCATTCAGTATTGATGGGAATAGTCCATTGTATTCAATACTGCATTCTATTATCAGATCAATTGCATTACATGTTTTAGTGATGATGACATCTGGAGTTATCACAAAATTCCTCCATCTATGATGATTGAAAATATGGTATCATGTATCTAATTTATGGTCAAGTTATGATTATTTTTCAATGACTTCACGCAAAACCATTTACACCCTGAATATTTGATATGGAGATAGTTATGTACATTGGTCTTATGGAGGGAACGATTCGACGTGACACACTTGGAGAAACATTGGATGCTACGGTTGAATATGGAATTTACCATTTACAATACCATATTAACCCCGCGATATCTGTCAATGATGTACGTCAAGAAATGGATGAACGACAGTTACAGATTGTGGCACTCTCGGGGACATATAATATGATTGATCCTGATATTCAAAAACGTGACGCTGGATTGCAAATGTTACGTTATGTCGCTTCCCAATGTGAATCCCTTGGAACATCTGTGATTACACTCTGCACTGGTTCTCGGGATCCGCATAGTATGTGGCGGGCACATCCTGATAATAACTCTGAGTCTGCTTGGCAAGACCTTGTGCAGTCCATGCAAAAGGCATTGAAAATTGCTGAAGAATTCAGTGTGACATTGGCATTTGAACCTGAGATATCTAATGTGATTGACTCCGCACAAAAGGCACGTCGTTTACTGGATGAGATGAGTTCTCCGTACCTAAAAGTTGTTATGGATGGTGCCAACATATTTCATAAAGGTGAGTTACCAAAGATGCGCGAAATTCTAGACGAAGCATTCGCATTACTTGGTGATGACATTGCACTTGCCCATGCTAAGGACTTAGACCGAGATGGTCATGCAGGTAATCTTGCTGCAGGTACTGGTCTACTGGATTTCAATCAATATATCGGTTTGTTAAATGAAGTTGGTTATGACGGTGCTGTCGTGTTACACGGTTTGTCTGAAGAACAAGTCCCATTTTGTGTTAACTTCCTACAAGGGAAAATTGATGCGTTGTAATAGGTGGACTATTATTACACAGTTTCAGACATCCGTTCAGCTAACCGGGCGAGGGCAGGGGATCTGTCCAATTTCTCAAGTTCAATCTCTATTAGCGTGAAGTGTTGGGTTTCGTTTAGTGCAGTTTTCATAGCATCATCAAATTCACCCTCGGTATGAACATGAAACCCGCGGCCTGAACCAAAAAGTGATGTAATGCTGCTATAGTTCCAACATCCAATATCGTTGAATTCTCCTTCCAAGAGATGTCTTTCTGTTCCATAGCCGTGATTGTTTAGCAGAAGAACGATTGGGTTTAATCCGTAGCGAACGACAGTTGAGAGTTCTGTGCCTGTCATTTGAAATGCACCATCTCCGACGATGACGAGTGGACGTGAATTCGGTGTGCCGAGTTGTGCGCCGACAGATGCGGGAACAGCAAATCCCATTGATGTGTAGTATGCGGGACTAAGGAAATTCGTATGTTGTTGTATTCGCAATTCAGCTGCACCGAATAGGCTATCCCCAACATCTGCTATCACAGTAATTTCATCAGTAATGAATTCGTTGAGATGTTGAAATAGACGTTCAACTGTCAATTGTGCTTTTGGATTAACTTCAAAAGGTGTTGTCTCAGTGGTTGCCCAATCTAAGTTCGGTTTTCTTCGCCGACGGAGTTTCGATGCATTGATACCATCTATAAAATCTACAAACAGGACATTTTCATAGGTATGGAATCCGACATTAATTTTTTCTGATGTAGCATAGATTGAACGTGAACGGTCAAGGTTTGCAGTGTATATTCCAAGGTTCACATCAGTCATGAACGCACCGAGAATGATGACACAATCTGAACTCTCAACAAACTCCCTTATCTCCTCTCTACCCATTGCTCCCTCATAAATTCCTAAGTAAAGAGGATGTGATTCTGGAATAACTGATTTACCAAGTAACGTGGCAACCACAGGTATTCGCTTTTCCTCAACGAGTTTGAGTAATTTGTCCTGAAAACCGAATCTATGTAATTCTACGCCTGCAAGAATAACAGGATTCTTGCTCTGATTTATAAAGGTGATTGCATCTTCAATAGCAGCATTTAATGTATCAGGGTCACTTAAATGGTTTCCGTCTGATGGACTTTTATAGTGGGTGCCACGAACATCTACCATATCTCGTGGGAGTTCAATGTATCCTGGACGTTTATAATGATAAACAGCATCTAATACACGGTCAATCTCGTTGAATGCAGTGAAAGGATCATCAAGGAGTGCTGTTGCAACGGTAATCTCGTCAAATATTCGTTGCTGCGTATGGAAATCTCTGACTTTATGGTGAAGGAGTGCATCTTTGTCACGTTCTTTGATACCCGGTGCACCGCTAATCACAACAACAGGCGATTTTTCTGCATAAGCACCCGCGATAGCGTTTACTGTTGATAATCCACCAACACAGTAAGTAATACAGACTGCTCCCATACCTTTTGTGCGTGCGTAGGCATCTGCTGCATAACCTGCGGCATCTTCGCGGGTCATACCGATGTGTTGTATATCGCTTTCCTCAATGAGTTTGTAGAATCGGAGTACATAATCCCCGGGAATGCCGAAGATGTGTTTTATGTCGTAACTTTTGAGTTTCTTGAGTAGGTATTCACCAATGGATGTTGGGATGTTACGCATGGTGGCACCTCGTTTTAACGAGGAAAAAGTTGATAGTTAAGCACATCAATGTTCTCAAAGTTAGTTTCTGGTTACATCAAAACTGTTTATCACTATCTAATAGAATAGTAACAGGTCCGTCATTTATGAGTTGAACATCCATCATGGCTTGGAAAGTGCCACCTACTGTTGGAATGTTCAACTCTTTTAGTAGAGAGATAAACTGTTCATATAAAGCATTGGCAACTTCAGGTCGTGCAGCACCAATAAAACTTGGCCGTCTCCCCTTCCGACAATCTCCATAGAGTGTGAATTGAGATACGACCAGTGCTGAACCACCTGTATCAAGCAAGGAAAGGTTCATTTTGCCATCTGAATCTTCAAAAATACGCAAATTAGCAACTTTGTTGGCAATATATTGTAATTCAGTTTCAGTGTCGTTATGGGCAACGCCGAGGAATATCAGCAATCCTGTACCGATTTCCGACACAAGTTCGCCATCAACCTTCACACTTGCAGATTTGACGCGCTGGATAACTGCTCTCATATTAGATTGTTGTTAGTAAAAGCAAAGAAAGCAATCATAGACTCTACGATCTAAAATAACAACTGAGTGCCTTCCATTTCCTTAGATCTTTCGCCACCAAGTGTGAGATTAAACTGGAAACCGGGATTGTTGTTTATTCCAATCTGAAATGCTAATGTACTGGAAACTTCATAACGGAATGCCAGACCCATCACGTTTGACACACTCACCCCAGAATATAATAGTTCACGAGAGTAATCTGCTGCAAACCACATATTATCTGCGATAGAGATTTCACCACCGCCGAAATAACTAAAATTAAATGAGTCTGACGTGCGGACAGATTTTGATGAAAGGAGTACTCCCGCCCCACCGTGTAATTTAATAGCTGCACCAACTCTCTGCGTGCCTACAAAATAAGTGTTTATACCGGCAAATGGATATCCGTCAATTGGATCAGGATCAAGAAATTCGTCATTAGAATTAAGGCGATCATCAGCAGTATAACCGGAAAAGAATTCTGCACCAATAGAGATACTTGGTAAACCATCATTTTTTTCAGGTTTGAGATTATATTTGAGTCCAATTAATCCTTCATTTAAGGGTTGGTCATATACACGGGCTGGATTGACATCTGCATCAGCCGTATCGTAAAAATCATCAACCACTTTGTGGACATTTCCTACAGAGAGCGTAGCACCAAGATGAAGGTCAACTTGATTACTCAATCCATAAGTGAACCGGACAGGAATGAAGAAAGTTTCTATTTCAAGTGAAGCGTGTGTCTGTCGTTCAAATCCACCGATAAAGACAGTCTGTGTCTCTTCAGGTTCTAATGTCTGTTTTGAATACTGAAACAACCCGAAAGTTGTCATTGAACCACCTTTACCTAACGGTTCAGCGGTTTGTATGCTTGTCAGTTGTGAAACGGGTGGGGTTTGGGCATAGATTACTGTATTTAATGCAGTGAATAGAAATAATGCTAAAGTTGCAATTCGTTTTATATAGAACATAATAATTCCTTTAATCTTATCTCAAATTTTGTTTATCAATATATTGCTTGTGCTTCCACTAAAATACTTTCGTCTCGTTCACCTTCAAGTGTTGGCGTGTCATCGAATGCAGAGATGAAGTAGACTCTTAAGAAGAATTCACCGCCGATAACAATTGGGTCTTCACCAGAAAGTGTAACACTTGTTTCACCCGGTTTCAACAGTCGCCGTGGCACGTAATTTTCATCTTTATCTATGGAATATATCTGATATCCCACGAGGTCATTCTCTTTGTTGTTGTCATCCCATGTCATTAACACATCATATTTATTATTAAATAATGATCGACCAAAATAACTTGCTCGAAAATTTTCTGGAGGTGCAGGAGGCAGATTCGGTGAAGTAGCAGTAATTTCTGTAATTCCTTCAACACCAAATTCATCCACTGCAGCTATACGGTAAACTTTGGTAATATTATCGTGACGAAAACTTCCATCAACATAGAAGCTTTGTTCTCGTGTGAGTTCAATTGCTTCTCTAAATTTTAATGGAACATCAACACCTTCATAAAATGCTATATATATTCGAAATGAATCAAAATCGTTAGGAAAAGGATAGTTTTCCCAAAATAGATTGACTCTGAGATCAGCAGGTTCTCCGAGTGTTACAACTGGCTGTGGTGGGGCTATGCTTGGCGTTACAATTACTGTCGGCCATACACGAATTGGGTCTGCAGATACGTCTGGTGGATTTTCTGGATTTGGTGTTTCAACGTCATTTATATCAACATAGGAAATTCTATATTCATAAGCTACATTTGTTCCATCTGCAGCTTTACGATCATTTTCTATATTTTGGTTATCCACAAATTCACTTTCTGTTGCATCCACAGTACCGATTAACTCAAAAGGTTCATCTGATTTGTTATCTGTACGACGGTAGATTTTGTACGATTTTACACCTTCAGATTCTATCTTATTCCAAGTTATTCGCACCTCTCTGTCACCTGGAAATAACGTCAATCCATCAGGTGATCCAGAGGTCCGCAAGTTTTCTGAGTCCAGTGGATTGGCATAATCCTCAGTATTTGTGCATGCCCCTATCATCGTTATTATTAAGAACAAAGGTAATAGGAACAGGATTGTTTTTATTTGATATGAAAAATTAGATTGAGTTCTATTTAAACAACACAATGAAAACATTTTTTCCTCCACAGATTATTTGTCTTGTGAATCAGAAACGGTACAAAAATTGTAGGCTTGCGCGTTGTGTTTGAAAATCGTAATTCGGTTGAACACTAAATAACTGTGACCTACCGTAAATCTGATTATTTGTTGTTCTGGGTGAAGATGATATGTTCAATGGATATTGATTATTCAGGAATGCATTTCCTGGATTGTCCGATGTTGAAGCAGTATCAACTGTAGCATTATGAAATTGGTTCATAATGGAAAATAAAACAGCAAATCCAATACAACCATACCCAACACGAGACATGATTGTCGTTGCATTTTCTCTGAGAACTGTTTCATCTTTTAGGCTTTGTATATCAGCTTGCGTTGTAGCAGAAAGATATTCTTCATATTTGTTTTCTGCAGAAGTGTTCAAAAATGTACTACCAACCTGAAAACCTATACCAGATATTAGGAGTGTTATCGCAAGTCCATTTGATCGTTTCTTTGCGTGAACTGGTGATATTGTTAAACAAAGTAAAACAATACACAATATTCCAATTATTAAACGGTTCGGTTTCAAACCCAAATGTATCATTATTCTGTATATTCCTTTCAGATGTGTTTGATATAATTAATAGTTAAGTGTATCTGATTATTTTTTGAAAGTCAATGTAAAATGAAATGAAGGGAGAATTCTTCAATCGTTCAAATTCAATATTTCCTGTTTAGGTAAGAAGTTAGTGCCAAGAACTTTACACACCATCCAGAACAACTTCAATTTGACAAATTGACTATAAAGTGTTAAAATTGTTTAGTTTTGTTAGCAACATAGCGTGTTTGCAGACTAATGCCAATGATAGATGAAATTAATATATCGAACTCACGTTAATAAATATGTTAATATAAGGAATACAGACATTTGACATCAGAAAGTGTTCTGCAATACCTCCACGGGGTAATACAAAAAAAGAAGGCTGGTTATCTGGTTCTCATTGATCCCGATGTATATGAGATTGAGAGATGTGCTAATCTTGCTTGTGAGATTGAACGAGCTGGTGCTGATGCGATCTTACTTGGTGGTAGTCTTTTGACCAATGACCTTCGTCCGATTGCAGAACACTTGAAAGCATCCACAACTCTACCTATAATCCTGTTCCCTGGTGATTCTATGCATCTGACACCTTATGCAGATGCCATTCTTTATATGAGCTTAATTAGTGGTCGAAACCCAAATTATCTTATTGGTGAACAGGTCAAAGCTGCTCCGTGGATACAACAGTATAATCTGGAGCCAATTCCAACAGGTTATATGTTGATTGATGGTGGTAATAGAACTACAGTTGAATTTATGAGTGGCACTGTACCAATCCCGCGTAATAAACCAGATATTGCTGGTACACACGCTTTGGCAGCACAATACCTTGGAATGAAAATGGTCTACTTAGAAGCGGGAAGTGGTGCTGAACTTCCTGTGCCTGACGACTTAATTGCAAAGGTTCATGCCCAAATTAATATACCACTGATAGTTGGTGGCGGTATCCGATCCCCCCAAATGGCTTCTCAGAAAGTTAATGCTGGTGCAGATTTCATTGTCACTGGTAATATCCTTGAAGAAAATCACTCCTATCATTTTATGAAACAATTTGCCGATGCAATACACGGATGAACTTGACACGAGATATTCTCAAAATTCAGTACTCAGTATTATATTGATAATAATAACGAAAGAGAGGTAATTCATCATGTCTGAAAATAATGAAAATGAGGTAGTTATAGAAATAGAAACGGAAGAAAACGATAAACCGGATTTTCTAATTGATGAATCAAAAGAAGAAACAGAAACATCTAATGAAACAGAAGAACGCACAATAGAAACTGTTGAAGCAGAACTTGAAGCACTTAAGGAAGATTTTAAAAATAAACTGGAAGCAGTCGCAGAAATAGAACGTGAGCAGTATCAAGCTGAACGGGAACGTTTACTTCGTACTGCCGCTGAAGCAGAAAATTCAAAAAAACGTATAGAAATAGATGCTCAGAAGCAGCTAAAATATGCCAATAAGACCCTTGTTGAAGGTTTGATTCCAGTATTAGATAGTATTGAAGCAGCGATAAAGAGCCTATCGGATAAAAAAGATGAAAGCGAGACATCTACAGATGTTACACACTTCAGTGATGGAGTCCAGTTAGTTCAGAAACAACTGTTAGATGTGTTGAAAACAAATGGACTCACTACAATAGAAGCAGTTGGTGGACCTTTTGATCCTAATCAACATGAAGCGGTATTTGCAACTGAATCAGATGATGTCCCGGAAGGAGAGGTAATTGAGGAATTTAGATGTGGCTACCAATTACACGATCAGATTCTTCGTGCTGCACAAGTAATTGTTTCAAAAGGTAGACCTAAAGAAGAAGCTGAAACTGAAGACACTGAAACACAACAAGAGGATAACACTACCAAGAATAGTGATGAGTAATCTCAATTTAGGTAGAAAATGCTATGATGCAAAAGCGGGATTATTACGATATACTAGATGTGAGCAGAGATGCTAACGAGGACGAAATAAAGAAAGCATATCGAAAGTTAGCAATCAAGTATCATCCTGATAAAAATCCGGATGACAAAGAAGCAGAAGCAAAGTTTATTGAAGCAGCCGAAGCTTACGATGTCTTGTTGACTCCAGAAAAACGTCAACGTTATGATCAATATGGTCATGCTGGTTTAGAAGGTATGTCATCAGGACATGGTGTAGGGATAAATATAGACGAAATAATTAATGATGTGTTTGGTGAGATGTTTGGTGGATTTCGTAGAAGTAGAACCAGACAAGGTCGAAGTCTGCAAACAAATCTTGAGATTACACTTGAAGATGCCTATAGTGGAAAAGAAGTGGCAATTGAAGTTCCACGAGTAGAATCATGTCCTGATTGTGATGGAAGTGGTGCGGAAAAAGGTTCAACTGTTGATACTTGTCCGCAGTGCTATGGACGTGGACAAGTGACGCAATCACAAGGATTCTTTACGCTGCAACGCACTTGCCATCGTTGTCATGGTAGTGGTGAAGTGATACAGAAACCGTGTAGAAATTGTAATGGACAAGGACGCGTTAGAGTTAAACGTGAGATTAAACTAAAAATTGACAAGGGTGTAGATACCGGTTTTGAGTATCGTCTACAGGGACAAGGAGAAGTAGGAGCATCGGGAGGTGTTCCCGGAGACCTCCTTGTTGTCCTTCATGTTGCCCCACACGATAGATTTAAACGGAGTGGGAATGATCTAATTACTTCAACAAAAGTTTCGTTTGTACAGGCAGCACTTGGATGTACTATTGAGGTTAATGGTATTGATGGATCACACCAATTGGTTATTCCGGCGGGAACACAATATGGAGACCAATTGCGTATACAAGGCAAAGGGATGCCAAAATATCGTAGTTCCAGTTTTGGTGACCTTGTGGTACATGTGGGTATTGAAACACCGAGGAATATTACTGATGAACAACGTAAACTATTAGAGAACTTTGATGAACTGCATGAAGGCACATCAGATTCTAGCAATGGTGGATTTTGGGATAAACTGTTTAGCCTAATAGATGATAAAGATTGAGAATATTTCATTTCAAACTCAAGTTGTCACTCGTTTCTAATTTTTATGAATTTGGCACAAATTACGATTACTACCTCTGATGAGGCATCTGAAGCAGTGGGAAACTTTCTTTTTGAAATGGGTACTCACGGCGTTGAACTGAAAGATTCGTCTAATAACACAACATCTCTCACCGCATATTTCCCACTTGATGACCGTGTTGATAACAGAATAAAGCAAATAAAAGACTTTCTTACTGAACTACCAAAATGGGGAATTCAACCTAATCCTGCCAAAATAGATTTAAAACGGATTGCGTCAGAAGAATGGGCAGAAGCATGGAAATCAGACTACCATCCACAGAAGATAGGAAACCGATTTCTGGTCGCACCGACTTGGTATGACATCCCGCCTGAGGACACAAATATACACATTCGTCTTGATCCGGGAATGGCATTTGGTACTGGTTATCACCCAACAACAAGATTGTCCCTGAGAATGTTGGAGCAAACTCTCAAACCAAATCAATATGTCGTTGATATCGGCACGGGTTCAGGGATTCTGGCTATCGCTGCTGTGAAGTTAGGTGCAAAACAGGTGGACGCCATAGAACTTGATGGCTCCGCAATTCCGATTGCAAATGCAAATTTCAGGATAAACCATATCAAAGAACAGATTACTTTGTTTCAGGGGGATGGACTAAGTTCAGTTGATAATAAATATGATCTTATTATTGGAAATATACTAACAAAAGCCATTCTACCAATTATTCCATACTGTCCAGCAAGGATGGAACCAAATGGACATGTCATCTTTTCTGGTATATTAGAATCTGAACAGGATGTGATTCAGGAAGTATTGACAGAAAACGGAATGGAATGTATCCAGGTCATGCATGAATCAGAGGATGATGTTAAGTGGGTAGCAATTAAGGCAAAATTGATTAACCGATAGAACTAATCAGGCTTTTCCTTTGCTAATCCGTGGCACAAAGTACACCTACCAAGGTTAAGATGTGGCATCGTAGGCGTTTTTTCATCTCCTTTGAGATGGCATTTCAAACATGTAGGATTATCGGTTGGTTGAATGTGTACATCTATATTTGAACGTGCGGGGGCAGCATTGAAAAAGAGAATAACCATCACAATTGCGAAAATTAAACCAATCACACTGACAATATAGAAAAGCACCTTTGGGTTTGCTTGGTCTGTTGGCATTTAAAAGAGATGAACTCCTAATTTGTAATATACTCAAATCATATAATAGGATAACCAAAAATCAGCGATTCTGCAAATCAATTTGCATATCAGTGAAAAAATGGAAATAAGATTGGTATATTTTCTTGTGTTAAAGATGCACCGTATTCACAGGATTCAAATGCTTCTGCATATTGGATGCTGTTCCCTTTTTGTTCTCCATAAAGTTCAATTAGCATTTTGCGATACTTATTGGCAATTGAACTAAAACGATTTCTTAGTCGTTCAGCAAGCCATTTGCGACGTTCAACAGCATTATCTGGTACTGCATTGAGCGTTCCGCTGTTGTATGGTAACCATTCATAGAACTGTGATGTGTGGCAGTGTAACATATCAATCTTCTTTTCGACAACATCATCTATGTCAACTACGACATCAGGAGAAAATGGAGTTGGTTTTTGGAAGCTATCACTGAGGTAGACAATAACAGGATTTTTCTCTAAGTGGGGTGTAAGCGCACATATATTGGGGACAGTCACCATATAAGCTGCATCTTGAACAAGCATGGATGTATATCTATGGTCCGGATGGTAATCATTTGGACGGTGTGTCATGATCAGGTCAGGCTTAAATTCGCGTATTTTACGTATGATTTGATAGCGATTTTCCAAAGATGGCATCAGTTCACCATCGTGATTGTCAAGAAGTTCGTAATCAATACCGATGATATCTGCTGCCGCTTGTGCTTCGGCATTACGACGTATTGCTAAAGGTCCTCCACCTATTTCATGATGTCCTGCATCTCCGTTTGTAACGGAAACAAATTTTACGGAATGTCCACGTTGTGTGTATAATGCAGCAATACCTCCTGCTTTAATATCACAATCATCGGGATGTGCGCCAAATACTAATACACGAAGTTGTTTTTTTATCATATTTTTATCCACTATAGATTGCATGTCAATCTATGCAATCATACCAAACTATTGGAATTGACCTTATGAAGAACTGGAAAGTTGAAGTTTTCTATAAACCTGAAGTGCCTGACACAATCGGAAATGGCATCGTTGAAGATATATCTGATCTTGGTCTTACTGGTGTCACTTCAGTTAAAACAGCTACAGTTTATTGGATTGAGGGTGATCTGAATACTCAATCAATTCAACGCATAGCAACTGAACTGCTTGCTGATCCAATAACACAAGACTATACCTATAAAAGTGATAATCTACAAAGTCAAGATTGGACGATTGAAGTGAAATTCAAACCCGGTGTCACTGACGCAGTCGGAGATAGTACTGTCAAAGGCATAAATGATATTGGTATAACAGACGTTGACACTGTCCGTACTGGTAACAAGTATTGGCTATCAGGAAATTTGGATCCAAAAACTATAGAGATAATCTCAAAGCAACTGCTGATGAATGATGTCATACAGACATATTCTTACCAAAAACCTAATTCCTAACTTGCATACAATCTGATGACTGTCCCTAAGTTAAACCTAACAAGTAACGCGGTTGATACCTTACGGATCGGAAATAACCCATTAGTTGTTGGACTTACTCGCTTAGGTTTTCCAATCTTGATGTCATTAAATCCGTGTTTATGTAGCAATTTTGATAATGAACGCACCGAGAAATAGTAGAGATGATCTTTTGGATGAACGTAATGCCAATCCGCTTTATGAAGTCTACTCTGCAATCCTTCCCCGTTTGGCACTTCAATGACTAATGTGCCTGCATTTCCATTATTGGTTTTAGGTTTCAGAATGCGCCGCAACTCACTGAGAAACGGGTTCAGTTCAGAGATATGTTCCAAGACATGGAAAAGAGTGATTACATTGAAATGTGCAGTAGGATAATCTGCATCAAAAATGTCCCCACAATGCACATCCAGATTATGTACATTCTGAGCAAAATCACAACCACTTTTTGATGGATCAATACCTTGTGTCTCCCATCCTTGTTCACTCGCGAGGTGAAGGAACGTTCCAATCCCACACCCTACATCAAGGAGTCTCGCTTTACTACCGTGAAGTTTCTCTAATTCTGAAAGACGTTCCGACATCTGCAACCATTCCATACTATCCGTATGAATACGTTCTACTTTCTCTTGTGGATAATAAGTCTCAACATAACCTTTTTCAAGTGATTGATGATCAATCCGAGGATTCACATATCGCAGCCGACACTTTTGGCAGATTAGTATAGATAATGAATCTTTGGTAAAGAGCAACTCCGTCTCATTCTGTTCACAAATAGGGCAGTCAATATGTTCTAAAGTACTCATAAATCTTACCGGTAATGCTGCAGACTAAAAGAGCGGGAGTCCTAAGGCTTCTACATATACAGAATATAAAGATTGACTCCCCGTCATAAAGAGTCTATTTCGCTTTACACCACCGAAACACAGATTAGAACAGATTTCTGGTAGGTGTATTTTCCCAATCAGTGTGCCATCAGGGGAAAATATGTGAACACCGTCATAGCCGTCACCTACCCAACCTGCACTTGCCCATAAATTTCCATCAATATCGCATCGTATCCCATCAGCAATGCCTGGAGACATATCGCAGAATGTGCGTTTGTTGACTAAAGTATCTCCATTTTCTATATCAAAGACATATATGTTTCTGGGTGTACCCTCTTTGTGCGTAACTCCTGTGTCAACTATATACAGTTTATCGTAATTTGGAGAGAAACAGATACCGTTTGGTTTTTCCAGTTCGTCTGTAACTACGGTTGCTTCACCTGTATCTGGGTCAAGACGATATACAGACGTTGGCAGATCAAACTCCGCAATATGGCCTTCGTAATTGAGCATAATACCATATCCTGGGTCTGTGAACCATATATTACCATCAGGATGAACAGCGACATCATTCGGTGCGTTTAGTCTTTTACCGTTGAAGATGTCAATTAGTACGGTTACCGTTCCATCATATTCAGTCCGGGTGACACGACGCGTGCCATGTTCACAACTAATGAGTCTTCCTTGCCGATCTCTGGTATGACCGTTACTATAATTTGATGGTTTGCGATAGACACTGACTTTCCCGTTTGCTTCTTCCCATTTCAAAATACGGTTATTTGGTATATCACTCCATAAGAGATAGCCTCCATCCCCAAACCAGACAGGTCCTTCTGACCATCTTGCCCCTGTCCACAAGCGTTCAACAACGGAATTACCTATTTTGTATTTAGCAAACCGACTGTCAATAACTTCAATTGCTGGATCAGGGTAACGTGTTATTGTTCCATCCCATTTTCTAACTGATTCCTTCATTATTGTTCCTCCAGAATTCGCATGTCTTACTATATAGTATAGCATGGATTGTTTGTGTGATGAATAGAATTTATCGGAGACGCAGGGTTATTTGGTTTTCGGTTTATCTTATGTTTTTTTCACAAATGCTAAATGTCCCAAGCCGGTAGGTGCGGTTCCTAACCAATGCAGAATACCATACGCGTATTCTGCCGAATTTGTGATAAAACCTTTCATAGTCAGTTTTATTGTGGGTTCCGGTGCGGTTAGGAAACCGCACCTACCTTCTTGGGTATTAACTTTTAGCAAATCTCTATTTTGGAAAATACTTAAAACTAAATAACCCTGGATTATCTTACCAATTTAGGTATTATAAGTGGTATAATATTAGAGTACGAAATTATTCGTGAAATAATAATGGAGGAAACAATGCAAGAATCAACTGTCATTCAACACTTCATACAACAAGGAATCTCACAAGGAGTTCGTGAAGCAACAATTGAAGCGATACTTGAAGTTCTTGAGGTGCATTTTGAGTCTGATTCTGTCCAAACCTTGAAACCAATTCTTGGTACCATTGAAGACATTCAACAACTTAAGTATCTACTTCGTGAGGCAGCACGAGCTAAAAGCCTTGATGAATTTAAATTGATACTGCCTGAGTAGGAGGATTGATATGTTGAACCAGAACCGAAATGTTCTTATCACTGGTGGAACGGGGATATTAGGTAGTGCAGTTACTAAAGCCTACCTTGCAAAAGATGACAATGTTGCGGTTACTTATCTTTTTGATGATGAAGTAGAACGATTCAAGCAGTATAATCCAGAAATCTATGAAGAAGTGACCTTTCTTTTTGCAAATGTAACTGAGGAGGAAGCGGTACAACAAACTATAGAAACGTTCATCAATCAATTCGGACATCTTGATATATTAGTAAATATTGTTGGTGGATTTGTCGGTGGAATTCCAGCTGCTGAACTTGAACAAGACAGATGGGATTTTATGATGAACCTAAATCTGAAATCTGTTTTTCTATGTTGCAAAGCGGTTCTTCCACACATGGTAGAACGGAGTTTTGGTAAGATTGTAAATGTATCAGCGCGTGCGGGTTTGAAAGGTGAGGCTGGTTTGAGTGCATACTGTGTATCAAAAGGTGGAGTGCGTACCCTTACAGAATCGTTAGCTGCCGAGGTAATGGATTCTGGTATCAATGTCAACTGCATCATGCCGAGTATAATGGATACACCCATGAATCGAGAAGCAATGCCTGATGAAGATCATAGTCGTTGGGTGAAAACTGATGATGTTGCGAGAGTAATCTCCTTCCTGACATCAGATGATGCTTCCATTATCAACGGTGCTGCTATTCCTGTATATGGGCGGGCATAGATAAGTAATACTACATCGTATTTCATAAATACCTATCGAGTTGTTTTTCATTTTAAACGTAAATCATCTCTGTTGAACTATTCTATTCTGCTATGAGTAAGGAGATGTTTTGAATAGTGTGTTCTTTAAATTCATAAGTATACTCTTCTTCTGCATTTTTCTTGTCTGTAATGGATATACTGCTGAAATTCAGTTCATAGATGTTACAGAAGCAGCAGGTATCCACTTTCAGCATGCAGGTGGAATTGACCATCACGTGGTGCCAGCATTGGTTGGTTCTGGTGCAGCATGGCGAGATTATGATAATAATGGAACGCTTGATCTTTATATCGGAAACAGCACCGCAGTCAGACCTGAACCGGATACTGTCCTACCAAGTAACATTTTGTACCGAAACAACGGAGATGGCACATTTACAGATGTGACAGATATCGCAGGGGTCGGTGATACTGGTTGGGGAATGGGATGTGCTTTTGCTGATTATGACAACGACGGTGATGCAGATCTTTACGTCACAAACTATAAGGAGAACGTCTTCTATTTAAACATGGGAGATGCAACTTTCAAAAAGTTCACATCAGGGGCAGGAGGTATTGGACATAAAGGGTTTGGATCTGGGGTTGCATGGGGAGATTTTGATACAGATGGATTCCTTGAACTTTATGTTGGCAATTATATTGAATATACCAAAGTTCCTCAAGGAGATGAGGTGTTTTTCCCTTACGATTTTTTTGGGCAAAACAATGTCCTTTATCTGAATAAAGGTGACGGTAGTTTTATTGATATTACCGATTCTGCTAAAGCAAATGGTGGGTTTCACTTGACACTCGGTGTCGCCGCAGCAGACTATGACAATGACAATGACTTAGACATATATATCGCTAACGACTCGGATCAAAACATCCTATATCGCAACGATAGTGAAATGACGTTTATGAATACAAATCAACCGAATGCAAGAAGTCGCACAGGAGATATTCGTGGCGGGATGGGTATTGCTTGGGGAGATTATGACAATGATGGTGCTTTAGACCTATTCGTTACAAACTGGCTTGATGAAAACAACGTCCTCTACAGAAATAACGGAGATGGTACATTCACTGATGTATCCACAAAAAGCGGTGTTTTTGAATCTGGACTTGGTAAGACATGCTGGGGAACGGTATTTTTTGATATGGACAACGACACAGATTTAGATCTGTTTTTCTCCGCAGGTCATATTGACCCTGCAACTTGGGAAAATCACGGTCAACAGGACGTTCTCATGCAGAATAATGGAGATGGCACATTCACCAACATATCCGAACAAGCTGGACTCCGACAGTTTGAATCACCGGGGGTTGGCAGAGGAGTCGCTGCTACAGACTATGATGCTGATGGAGATGTAGACCTATTTATCGTAAATAGTGGTGAGAAACCGCGGTTACTTCAAAATAACGGTGGAAACAAACTGAATTGGTTGCATATACGCACTGTCGGTGTAGAGAGTAACCGCGATGGGATTGGTACTCGCATCAAAGTTATCACTGGTGATACATATCAAATCCGTGAAGTCGCTTCTGGAAGCAGCTACCTATCACAACACAGTCCTGAAGTAGAATTTGGACTTGGAAACCATAAAATCGTTGATAAGATTATTCTAAAATGGCCGAGTGGTACTGAACAAACTCTAACAAATATTGCTGTGAATCAAATGCTTATAATAACAGAAAAAGTAGATTGAGATAACGAATTGCAAAGGAAATAACATAGTTTGAAGTAGATAAAACAAAATTATTGACATTTTTTAAGTAATTTTGTATGATTCCTTTCAATATTTATGCTAATGAAATAATCAGAGTAACTCTGATTATTCTGTAAATGAATATAAACAGAATTTCCAATAAAGGAGAATATAATGCACAGAAAGTTAATAATCTGCCTATGTATATTACTTATTACAGTGCTAATTCACGATGCGATGCCTGCAGAAGAGATTCGTGTGATTGGCGGTGTAAATAATGATTATAAAGATGCGGATGGACGTTTATGGTACTCTGGACAGAAAGAGAAACAAGACTGGGGTGGTTGGATTACGTTACTACCACGGACAGCAGCGGAGGCAGTACTTACTGCAGACGCAAAAAAGTTAGCTAAAGAGGAAGGTTATGATGAGGTCATCTTCCATGCTGTAAGTTGGGCACAATTTCCAGCAATCGTTGAAGTTGATTTGAACACTGGAAAAGGATTTTTTGACGTGACCTATCTCGTCGGTGAGCATTGGTCCCCGAAAAACCGAGGATTTGATATAATCATTGAAGACGAAGTGGTAGAAGCACTCTATGTCACGCCAGGTGATAATGAGATTGACATTAAACGTTACGAAGGCATTGAAGTTAAGGACAAAGTAATGAGTCTCGTTTTCGCTGGTAATAAAGAGACTGGGGCAGGTGACCTTAACGCAATGTTCAGTGGAATTGAAGTTGTTCCATCCAAATTAGATGTTGACCCAAAACAGAAACTAACTACAACTTGGGGTGCTCTTAAAGGGCAACACCAAGACTAACCTAATGGAGATAAAAATGAGATTTTTGAGTATTTTGACTTTAACGCTGTTTATTGCGGCTGCATTGTTACCGTGCTTACTCTCTGCTGAGGAATATCGTGCCCGTGGTGGTACTGCGGATGACTATACTGACTCACAAGGACGTGTGTGGTATGGTGCACAAAAAACTGACCAAGACTGGGGTGGATGGATTGAAACCGAACCACGCACTGCCGCATCCGCTAATCTAACAGATGACGCGAAGGCACAAGCACAAGAAGCAGGTTACGATGAAGTCCTCTTCCATGCAGTCAGTTGGGCGCAATCCCCTGCCACCGTCAAGTATCAATTCAAAACTGGCAATGGCTTTTTTGACGTGACCTATCTCGTCGGTGAGCATTGGTCCCCAAACAACCGAGGTTTTGATATTTTCATTGAAGACGAAGTCGTTGAAGCACTATATGTCACACCCGGTAGGGATGAAATTGACATCAAGACCTACAATGGTATTGAAGTTACTGATGAAACACTTGATTTCAACTTTGTAGGAAATGAAGAAACTGGTGCAGGCGACCTTAACCCAATGTTCAGTGCGCTTGAAGCTGTAGAAAGTGCTGCTACTGCTGTTGACCCCAAGGCAAAGTTAACAACCACATGGGGTGCGTTGAAAAGTAATCGATAATAAACGAGAATATAATATTCAAGAAAATACCCACGGTGTTTTTCAGCCGTGGGTATTTCACGTACGGATTTGTGCTATTATACCAGCAAAGATGACACTTTATTCTGGTTCAGGTATCGTCAGGTCACCGTTCAATATCGTAGGACACCAGAACTTCTCAATATATTCAATGTTCGACCGCGTCCCTCTTCATGACTAACATAAAGCGGTTTGAAGTATACATCGTATCTGTCAAATCATGCACTAAAACAGCGTTGAAACCCCACTTTACCATTTTTCTAATGGCAAGGAACAACCCAGCATACACATATTTGATGAATTCCCATAAATATCAGGTTCTGAATGTTTTTATGAGCAAGCTATACACTTCCTGTCCATTGTCACTGATTACATTACCTGCATCAATTTCTATGACTGGGTGTTGTTGGTGCCATACCCCATATATTTTTGTCTCACCCGTGCCTGAACCACCATATATATCATTTCACATGAGTGCTTCCCATTTATTGCCAAAAAAATAAGATTATTCTGCTTAAAAAATAGGCAACAAGATTGAGCAGTTAGTATATTGTACATTGAACAATATACTAACTGCTTATATTTTCTCTTTTCACAGAACTTGGCATTGATATTGCAATACCTGCTATGTCTACCTAATTGCAAATCATTATTCCCGTAATATGCGGATTTGGAAAGGTTCAATTCAATAGCATGGAAGCAATCGCTGAGACGCAACGTGTTTTAGTCGTTGATAACAAATTGGATAGAATAGAACTGCTAAAGAATGTTGTGGTTAAATCCAATAGGTACAATGTAATCGCACAAGTGTCTCTAGAACACGGTCTTATAGAACATGTCAAACAGACGAATCCAGATATCATCCTAATATGTGTTGATGTTCCTTGTGATGAGACTTTACACAAAGTTGCATCTATTAACAATGAACACCCATGTCCGATTGTAATGTTTGCACAGGATGAACGTTCAGAGACGATTCAAAATGCAACATTGGCGGGAGTATCCGCGTATGCTGTTGGAGAACTAAGTAAAGAACGGGTGGAAACGATTATTGAGGCAGCGATTGCTCGGTTTAAAAGGTTTAGAGAGTTGTTACAAGAACTTGAAAAGACTAAAACGAGTCTTGCAGAACGCAAAATCATTGAACGTGCCAAGGAATTCGTTGCTCAACAACGCGGTATTACGGAGGCAGAAGCTTATCAGGCATTAAGAAAGATGGCAATGGATCGCAGAAAACGTCTTGCAGAAATCGCACAAGATGTTCTATCTGTTGCGGAAGTATTGACAAAGAAAATGTAAGTCGGCGTTCAACGTTGAACAGCACGACTGATTTTATAGATAAATTTAAAGCAGTCCAACCCATGTAGGTTTGGAAACGGACATAGGTGTCCATTTGGCAAAAGCACAGCTTTACCGATGGACGCTTTTTTGTTTTAACAATTAAATGGTAACAAGAACAATTCTGGATACAACATTAATTGAAACTATAAATCTGGAATAGGAGAATCAAGATGGATCAACTTGAGACGAAGAAAACAAGGTTGAAGAGTGATAATAGTAGAAAAAAGAGAAAACCGAAAATTCATCCTGCTGAAGCACTCAAAAGACAGAAAAACGGTCTTGATGTGGTAGACGACATACCATACTACGTGAGGAATGGATGGGAATCTATACCGGACACAGAACGTGATAGACTCAAGTATGTCGGTGTCTTTTACCGTAGGCAGACGCCCGGAGCTTTTATGATGCGTCTTCGGATGACAAGCGGTATTTCCAATTCAGATCAGTTTCGTGCCATCGCATCCATAAGTGATGAACACGGTCCAGGATTTGTTGATCTTACAACACGTCAACAAATTCAACTACGTGGTTTTACAATTGAGAACGTACAGAACATCTGGAATCAACTTGATGAGGTAGGATTAAACTCGTTACAAACAGGGTTTGACAATATCCGAGGCGTAACTGGGTGTCCTGTCGCTGGATTTACTCCGAATGAACTATTTGATGCTTCACCTGTAGCAAAGAAGTATACAAATATTATTGCGGGTAATAAGGAATTCACAGACCTTCCACGAAAATTCAATGTAGGAATTACAGGTTGCTTGGACAACTGCACTCATGCCGCTTCACAAGATATTGCCTTGATACCAGCAATAAAAGAAGTAGATAACGGGGAATTGCAGGGTTTTAATGTATTGGTCGGAGGCAAAATGGGTTCTGGAGGTTATACTCCTGCACAGGAGCTTGATGTGTTTGTCTTACCTGAAGATGCAGCAGCGTTATGTGCAGAAATTACGTTGATTTTCAGAGATCACGGTCCACGTACAGTTCGGAACAAATCACGGA
Source organism: Candidatus Poribacteria bacterium (assembly GCA_965214095.1). Lineage (GTDB taxonomy): Bacteria > Poribacteria > WGA-4E > WGA-4E > WGA-3G > MSPOR6. Next base: position 281,839 of record OZ243938.1, read on the forward strand.
TGACTTTTCTCATAGCAGATTGGGGTGTGGAGAAGTTCAGGAAAGAATTAGAATCTCGTTTTCCCAAACCACTCATACCAGCAGGAAAGGATATGCGTGGCAAGACAAAAACAGACCATACAGGTATTTTCTCACAGAAAGAAAAAAACCTTAACTATGTTGGACTTGTGGTGCCAGTAGGTAGAATTAGCACTGCACAACTATCTGAAGTCGCACGTATTTCTGATGAATATGGCACCGGCGATATACGTTTAACTCAAGGACAAAATCTGATAATTCCTAATGTTGCTGATGGGAAAATCGGAGATTTAACTGCTGAACCATTACTTCAACAATTACGATATGATCCATCAGAAGTCATGCGTGGTATGGTAAGTTGCACAGGTATTGATTACTGTCACTTTTCCCTCATAGAAACTAAAGAACGTGCAATGGAAGCAATTAGACATTTAGAGGCTAAACTTGGAAACACACAACCACTGACAGTCCATTGGTCAGGATGTCCAAACGGGTGTGGTAACCATGCCGCTGCTGATATTGGATTGCTTGGGAAGAAAACCAAAATAGATGGTGTGGTTACCGATGCGGTTGATGTATTTGTGAAAGGAGATTCTGGTCCAAATTCGAAAGTTGCACCGAAATTACTGGAAAATGTTCCATGTGATGACTTACCGCAAGTTCTTGAAGGTCTCGTGCCTTATCTATCAAGAAAATAATCAATAGGTCGGTTACCTGTTTCAACAATCAATGTATATATTCTGAAATGTCTTTGATTGATCATTAGAAAGGATAATAAATTAGAAAAACAATGGATATAAAAAATAAATCAACACAGATCAATTTGTTTAGTCTGAAATCGGTTCAGATGCGTACTTTTCATACGACATGGTTCGCATTTTTCTTAGCGTTTTTTGGATGGTTTGGGATCGCACCCCTTATGGCAATTGTGCGCGAAGACTTGATGCTAACACAAGTTCAGATCGGAAACACAATCATTGCATCCGTTGCAATAACGGTTTTGGTTCGTATCTTAATCGGTCCTTTATGTGATCGTATTGGCGCACGAAAAGCATACACTTGGCTTCTTATTCTGGGGTCAATACCAGTAATGGGTATTGGACTTGCACAGGATTACCATACCTTTCTGCTCTTCCGCTTAGCAATCGGTGCGATAGGAGCAGGATTTGTCATTACACAGTATCACACATCTGTGATGTTCGCGCCAAATTGTGTTGGCACAGCAAACGCGACAACTGCGGGATGGGGTAATTTAGGTGGTGGTGTAACACAGATGGTCATGCCGCTCATTTTCACAGCAGTTCTGAGTTTTGGTGTGAATGAATTTCTCGGATGGCGATTGGCAATGATTATTCCAGGAATTGCTTTATTTATGATGGGGTTCGTATATTACTTCTGCACCCAAGATGCCCCAGATGGAGATTATAGAGAACTTCGTAAACAAGGTAAGATTGAACCGGCAGAAGGAAAAGGAATGGAATCATTCATACTTGCTATTAAAGATTATCGTGTATGGGCACTGTTTTTTATTTATGCAGCCTGTTTTGGTGTGGAACTAACAATTAATAATGTGGCAGCACTCTACTATCATGACCGTTTCCACTTAGATGTAAAAACTGCAGGTCTGATTGCTGGTTTGTTCGGACTGATGAATATCTTTGCGCGTACCGTCGGTGGTTTTTTCTCGGATTTTTTTGCTAAAAAGATGGGATTGAAGGGGCGTGTTGTGTTCCTCTTTGTTGTTCTTTTGGGTGAAGGTATCATGCTTATGTTATTCTCACAAATGTCAGTTCTGATTGTGGCAGTTGGAACGATGATTGTGTTCAGTCTCTTTGTTCAGATGTCAGAAGGTGCAACCTTTGGCATTGTCCCATTTATCAATAGAAAAGCATTGGGGGCGGTTGCTGGAATTGTTGGAGCAGGGGGAAACGCGGGGGCTGTCGCTGCAGGTTTCCTTTTCCGTGCGGAAAGTATATCTACACAACAAGCATTGTTTTTCCTTGGTATTATGGCAGTTATTGCTTCATTTTCTACTTTATTGGTAAGGTTCTCACCTGAGGTACAGGATGCGGAGAAAAAAGCGTTTGCTGCGGCACTTGCAGAAAAACAACGTCTCAATGCAGATGCGGGAATATAACAGCCTAACAATCTAATGTTATCTCTATTATTGTAGCAACACAACATTAAACAGAGTCTTACTCTATTTTTCAAACTATGGAGAATTCAGTGAAAAGTTCAACAGGAAAAGCCGTTTGTCCTTATTGTGGTGTCGGCTGTGTTATCCGTGCAACGGTAGAGGAAAACAAAATTACGAGAATCTCAGCCGACGATAGTGATGCACCGAATTACGGAATGCTTTGTCCGAAAGGTGCACATCTCAAACAGGTGTTTCAGAATCATGACGGTAGACTGGCATACCCGATGATTCGAGAAAATAAAGATGAAGACCTACGTCAAGTTTCTTGGGAACAAGCTATTGCATTTACAGCAAACCGGCTACAAGCAATTAGGTTGGAACATGGTAAAGATGCGCTTGCACTCTACGGTTCCGGTCAATTGGACACAGAAACTTCTTACGTTTTTAATAAATTGTTCAAGGGTTTTCTACGGACAAATAATATAGATACAAATAGTAGACTCTGCATGTCATCTGCCGTAGTTGGATATATGCAGGCTTTCGGTTCAGATGGTCCACCGACATGTTATGACGATATTCAACATGCGGATGTATTTCTGATTATCGGTGCGAATATGGCAGTTAACCATCCTGTTCTGTTTCAGATGATACGAAAACGGCGTGCATCAGAACCTAACACCCGTATTATTGCAGTAGACCCGCGACGGACTAAAACTGCAGAGTTTTCTGATGTTCATGTGCCACTTGCACCTGGAAGTGATGTTGCTTTCTTACAACTGATAGCGAAACGTCTTATTGATAATGGACGTGTTGACAAACGTTTTATTCAAAGAAACACAGAAAACTATAGTGCATATAAGCATCAACTTGAATGCCTTGACGAGGGGACATTGCTTTCTATCTGTGATATCCATCCCGGTCGTATTGATGAAATAGTTGAATTTCTTTCAAAACCAAGCAGTCGGTTACTCAGTTTTTACTGTCAAGGCACAAATCAGAGCACAAGCGGCGTAGAAAAGAATAACGCACTTATCAATTTACATCTTCAGTTAGGTGAGGTAGGAAAAAGTGGTTCAGGTCCATTTTCCCTAACAGGTCAACCGAATGCGATGGGTGGTAGAGAGGTAGGCTATCTATCTCACCAGTTGCCCGGTTATCGAGTTGTGACAAACGATATGCATCGCGCCTATCTTGAAGGTGCGTGGCGAATTCCGCCGGGAAGCATTGATCCAGAACCGGGGTTGACTGCAGTTCCGATGTTTGAAGCCGCCGCTGCAGGTGATGTACATGCCTTGTGGATTGTATGTACTAATCCTGCCGTGAGTATGCCCGATACAAAGGTTTCTCAAGCGGGACTAAAACGTGCGGACTTAGTGGTTGTTCAAGATTGTTATTATCCGACTGAAACAGCAGAATATGCAGATGTTCTATTCCCCGCGGCACAGTGGGGAGAAAAACGCGGGACTATGACGAATAGTGAACGATTGGTTGTGCGAAGTGAGAAATTCCTTGAACCACCGGGTGAAGCAAAACCTGATTGGTGGATATTCTCTCAAATTGCGAAGGTGATGGGATACAAACGTGACTTTGATTTTCATTCTCACGAAGAAATATGGGACGAATATCGATTGTTGACTGCAGGAACACCTTGTGATCAGATGGGGATGACGAATGAACGACTTAAGACAACATCACTCCGTTGGCCTTGTCCGAATCCACGACATCCTGGAACACTTCGTAGGTATACACGTAGGAAGTTCTACACACCATCTGGTAGAGCGCAATTTAAAACACCTGTCTACAAACCACCTAATGAGACTACTGATGAAGAATATCCATTTGGATTGACGACAGGTCGCGTTGCGAGTCAATGGCATACACGAACACGGACGGGTAAAGTTCCACAACTCACGAAAAAGGATCCAGAACCTTTTGTTGAAATACATCCAGATGATGCTGTTGACAATAATATAACAGATGGAGAGTGGATATATATTGTAGGACGAAGGGGAAGATGTTATGCGCGTGCGCGTGTTACTGATACTATTCGCCGTGGATTATTGTTCACTCCGTTCCATTGGGGTGATCTGTTTCACGCGGAGACGAATGCAAATTATGTGACAAATTCAGCGTTTGATCCTGTTTCTAAACAACCAGAGTTGAAGTTCTGTGCTGTACGGATTGAGGTTGAGTAACAGTATCTAACCAAGATTACCACTTGTAGGACGTTCTTGCACCACGGGAATAACGTAACTCCGAATCATCAATTCATTTATCATTTCTGTCTCTGTGCGCGGTTCTGGTGTCTCGCGATGATCGAATACCACGTAGTAGCCATCCGCTACACCTTCCGTTGATAGATACTCGGCGAGTTGCTGCTTCCCTTTGATATAGTACCTGTCACTTCGCCATATCTTTGTTTCAATGACATATTTTCTCTGATTTTGAAAAATAATCAGATCCATCCTACCGCGCCCGGTTGGAACTTCCATATACATTACCCCGTTCACGCTGGTAACAAATTGGTCAAGATATGCAAAAAGCAAGTGCTGTCCGATAAATTCTTGCGGGGTATCGGGGACTTGTAGGATCCTGAATCCTACGCGAGCAATGAAGTCTCGGAAGTTATCAAGGAGCCGTTCCATCTGAATCTGTCCGGTGTCGGTGAGGTACTGAAACCTATCAGTATCTTCTGGGAAGTAATCGCGTTCCAATCCGTTGACTAATGGTTTGAAGGCTTGTAGAATGCAATGTAGGTAAATTGGATTGGCAATTTTACACATTCTGTCAGTGCCTCTCGTGAGTACTCCGTACGTTGCAAGTTCATTAATAAGTTCATTACGTAGGGTGAAAGACACCCCTTCCTCGTACAATACGATTCGCATCAAAAAGCTTTCAAAGCGAGGGTTTCGACGGATATTGGTTATCAAATGTGTTAGGTTGGTGTTCCGTTCATCCAAAAGTTGTCCATGTGCTTGTGAAAAATGTGTCATTGTGAATGCTTCAGTTATTGGAATGTCCATCTCTTCCGTGAGTATCTGTGCGAATCGGTTGACGAGAAAGGGTTGCCCTCCCGTTTGTTTGTGAATGGATTCAATTACTTCATGTTCGAAAGTCTGTCCCGTCTCGTCTGTATATTGCCCGAACAGTTCTTGCACATGCGAAAGTGTAAAATTGGACAAAGCAAAATCGTCCTGAATATTGAATGGGGAGACAGATCGATCATAGTTGAGTTGCGCGATGCTCTTGACACCGACAATGCCAAGGCTGTGCGGACATCGGTGAGAAGTCCTGGAGATATAGATGCGGCGGAGGGCATACAAGAAATCATTCACGATTGCTGGAGGAATGCCATCAAACTCATCAATGAGGATGACAACTTGTTGATTTTCTAACACCCTCGCCAATGTCCTGAAACCTCTGAGCATTGAAACATTGTCGGTTAAGGTTGTGTTTTCTAAAAAATCTCTTAACGCCTCAGAGGGAACTTCTCCACGTTTATGGTAAATATCCTCTATTTCCTCGCGAATGTCTTCGGTGAGGTTACTATAAAAATCTGATGGAGTGAGGTTTTTATACGCTTCAAAATCCAAGTGAATAGGGAGGAAATTTGTTTCCTCAGTGGCGAGGATATCCATAGCAGCATAAAAAAAAGTTGTCTTGCCTGTTTGCCGGGGTGCAAAGATAACGATATAACGTCCCTCTTTGACGCGTTGAATGAACTCGGTGAGTTCCTCAGTCCGAGTGACAATATAATGCTGTTCAGGGTTCACGGGGCCTAGTGTTCCAAACCTTCGCACTCTATTTTCCTCTCAGACATTATTGGCGATGCCGATATAACCGTTATACAATTATTGCTAAAACCCAAGCTCCTTATCCACGACATTCTTCAAGTCTTCACCATTTAGATATCGCTCAAGGTTATCCAAGAAAAATTCTGTGATACGTGTCATGCGGTGTTGCGAACCACCAGCCGCGTGTGGTGTAATGATAACATTATCCATATCCCACAAAGGACTCTCTGATGGTAAGGGTTCGACCTCTGTAACATCTAATCCGGCTCCAGCAATTTTACCTTCTTGCAAGACTTCAATTAAATCATCCTCTTTGACAATTGGACCGCGGGCAACGTTAATCAAATATGCTGTCGGCTGCATCGCTGACAAGTTTTCAGCATTTATCAACCCACGCGTCTCTTCAGTCAATGGACATGCAATCATTACAACATCTACCCGTCCCATTGTTTCAGTGAGTTTACTCATCGGCACAAGCTCGTCAACACTATCAGGTTTTTCGGTACGATATGCATCCACACCGATGATATACATATCAAACCCATTCGCACGTTTTGCCATCTGCATGCCGATTCCACCTAAACCGACAATCCCCATCTTGAAACCTTCTATCTCAATCATCGGGGATTTGCTACCACCCCATTTACGGTTATCTTGGTTCCGAGTGAAATGATGTATGCCACGTGTTAATCCGAGTAAGAGCGCAAAGGCTTGGTCAGCAACGTGTGTTCCATATAGTCCAGCAGCGTTTGTCAAGATTACATTGCTTTCACGCATTGCAGGATACATATGTTTGTCCATACCTGCACTGGATGCCTGGATCCACTTGATATTTGGCACGATCGGGAAAATATCCTCACTACAAAATCCGAAGAAAATGTCCGTATCTTTACCTTCTTCTGCTATTTCCTCGCGTGAACTCGACATGACATAAGTATGGTCAGATCCAATAATACTTTCTAATCGTTCTAACTGTTCACCTTCAACTCTATGTTGTAATAATATCTTCATATATGTCCTTTCTATCGTAAACCTTAGTTTTATAGTGAAATGTAAAAATACGTGCACGCTCCCGGTAGATGCGGTTTCCTAACCGCATCTATGAGACTGAACAGACACCGGTTCGGTTAGGAAACCGAACCTACCGTAGTGTGTAAATAATTACGATTTTTACTATAATCAGCCACATTATATAGGAGAGGTTAGGAGACCCCGCCTACCGTAGAAGAATTCTCCTGATTCTTAGGTCTCATCATCAATACATGTGTGTTTGTTGTCTACCAAGGAGGTGTGTCGGGTAGCAATTCTTGATACTGACTTAGCAAAGTGTCCTCATACTTACCTGCATATTGTCCGTTAAAGAATCTGTCTATTCCTTCTTCAAGGAAATGTGCCCATGATGTGTCTTCAGCTCCTGGATTGACAGGAAAAAACAGTGCATCTACGCTGCGACCGGCTTTCAAGTCACCCGGTGAATCACCGATCATCAAAACGTGGTTTTCAGCATATTTGTCTTTTGTTGTGATGGTGAGATGTTCCGTTTTTGTTCCCATCTCTTGTCCTGCGATAAGCGCGACATATTGGTCTATATTATGTTCATCCCATTCACGTTTAAGTGCTTCATCAGGTGTAGCAGATACAACTAACACATCTGCTTTGCCTTGAAGTCTTTGTAATGCTTCTCGGACACCAGGAAATGGAGGCAGGTTATAGACAATTTCTGCAACGCTTTCGTTAACCGCAAGACTCCATTCCATGACATGACTGAACTCATCCTTTCTTACACCTGTAGCAGTATCAATTGCGTCCTGTAGTGCTGGATTGCCAAGTTTTGTTTCAGTTTCAGTCCATTCTCGCAAGTGTGGTAGTTGTGGTATGTCTAATCCCATTTTTTTAACAAGAGACATCTCTCTCAAATAATCAAAGACGAGAATGACGGCTTTAAAGCGGTTTGTGCCACGCATTGTGGAATATAGATTGACAAAATCCCATGCTTGATGTACTTGACGTGAAATGGATGCTAAACCGAAGTATTTCACAACGTTTACGCTGAAGCAATCGTTGTGTTTTACTTCCATACTATTGAAAACACACCCATCTGAATCAATTCCAACAAAAAAGTCGTGTTTGGGTTCAAAATCGTATAATTCTTGTTGTGGTTTTTGAGCCATATATTCTCCTAAAAAGTGTCTTAGTCTACGGCACACGCAGTGTGCCTAATACTTTATTCAACAACAACTTCAGGTCGGTTTTCCAGCATCCATTCTGTATGAAAAACTGTTGGGTCTCCATCTTCTCCGACTATTGTGTTTCCATCAGGATCCAATTTATGATATGTATGTGCTCCGAAATAATCGCGCATTGCTTGGATAAGGTTTGCAGAAAGTCTGTTACTGCGGTAACTATCAAAATATGCCAATGCGGAACTGAACGCAGGTATTGGAACACCGAGTTGCGTTGCTGTGCTAATCACATTCCGCCAATGGGGTTGTGCATCCTCAATGACCTCGCGGAAATAGGAGTCAAGCAGTAGGTTAGACAGATCTGGATTGCGTTCATACGCCTCTGCAATACGATGTAGGAATTTTGCACGGATGATACATCCGCCACGCCACCCTAAAGCAATTTTACCGAGGTCCAAATTCCAATCATATTCAGTACTTGCTTCACGCATGAGTGCGAAACCTTGTGCGTAAGAGCATATTTTTGCAGCATAGAGTGCATCGTGGATAGCTTGAAGTGCTGCTTCTCTGTCGCCGTCGTAAGTCCCTGATGGACCGTCAATAACATCAGATGCATTCACGCGTTCATCTTTGATTGCAGAGATACAACGTGCGAAAACAGCTTCAGCGATAGTTGGTGCAGAAATTCCAAGGTCTAATGCAGAAATGCTTGTCCATTTACCTGTGCCTTTTTGTCCTGCTTTGTCCAGAACAACATCTACAAATGGCGTGCCGTTGGTATCGCGTTGTGTAAATATGTCAGCAGTGATCTCAATGAGATAGGAATTAAGTTCTCCTTGATTCCATTTGTCAAATACCTCATGCATTTCATCTGCATTCATTCCCAATATGTTTTTCATTAAGGAGTATGCTTCACAAATCAACTGCATATCACCATATTCAATCCCGTTATGCACCATTTTGACATAATGGCCAGCACCGTTCGGTCCTATATATGAACAACATGGTGTTCCTTCAACCTGTGCGGCGATCTTTGTAAAGATAGGTTCTACAAGCGTATATGCCTTGGATGAACCACCTGGCATCATTGCTGGTCCTTTTAAAGCACCTTCTTCACCACCAGAAATGCCTGTTCCGATAAACAGTATATCTTGTTCATCCAATTCTGTGTGTCGTCGGATAGTGTCGTTGAAATTGGAGTTACCTCCATCAATTATTAGGTCACCTTTTGAAAGGTGAGGAACAAGTAACTCAATGAATGCATCAACCGGTTCCCCTGCTTTCACCATCAATATAATTTTACGCGGTGTTTCTAACTGTTTTATAAATTCAGGTATTGAGTGGGTGCCTACAATATTTTTTCCATTTGCTGAACCTGCAATAAAATCATCAACTCGTGAAACGGTTCTGTTAAAAACCGCCACATTAAAGCCTTTGCTTTCCATATTTAATGCAAGGTTTTCACCCATCACCGCTAATCCGATGAGTCCTATGTCTGCCGCCAAATCTGTTTCCTCCTATAATATGTATGAAATATGTATATCATACACTGAAATAGACGATAAAGTCAACAGCAAAATGGAAGATGTTGGTGCTTGAAAATGTTTAATTACATATACACTCTCATGATTTATTGAAATTCGGTTAAAAAAAATCGGTTTCAAGCCTATTGGAATGAAACCGATTTAATAGAAATTAAGACGATATACAATGTGTGTTTCAAATTGAAATATTAGATTGCAGTTTCTTATACCATTTCTAATAGAAAACTTCGCATTCTTGTAGCACAAACTGCCAGTTTGTGTACTCCTTCAAGACATTCTTAACAAATATTAATGGGATAAACATTCATAGAAATGGTATTACTTTCAAATAACATCTCAAATTGGTTTGTCTAACTCATTACCTGCCAAATCGGTTCTGCCCCTTCAACTCCTACGAGTTTTTGATCTAATCCACTATGGAAATAAGTGAGATGATTCGGATCTATTCCGAGTTGATGTAGGATTGTTGCGTGCAGATGTCTGACATGAAACGGGTTTTTGACTGCAACACTACCGAGTTCATCAGTTTCGCCAATACTGATTCCACCCTTGATACCTCCGCCTGCCATCCACATCGTGAAGCCATACGAGTTGTGGTCACGACCTGTGCCTTTAGCATATTCTGCAGTTGGTTGACGTCCGAACTCACCACCCCACACAACAAGCGTTTCGTCCAGTAAACCGCGTTGTTTAAGATCTCTTAGAAGTCCCGCTATCGGTTTATCTGTAGCCTTAGCATGCTTGTTATGATTTCGTTCAATGTCACCGTGTGCGTCCCAATTGGCATCATTATGGGCACCGCCAGAGTAAAGTTGAATGAATCGTACACCGCGCTCAACCAATCGTCTTGCTAAAAGACATTTTGTGCCATATTCCTCTGTTTCTTTTTCATTGATTCCATAAAGTGCTTTGATGTGTTCAGGTTCGCTGTCTAATTCAACAGCTTCGGGTGCTGCAGATTGCATCTTAAATGCTAACTCATAACTTGCAATTCGAGCCGCGAGATCGGTGTTATCAGTCCGTTTTGATAAATGTGCGGTGTTAAATTTGTGCAGATAATCAAGTAACCGTCGTTGTTCACTTTGGCTAACGTCGTTAGGACGTTCCAAATTAAGGATCGGTGCTCCTTCTGAACGAAAAACTGTTCCTTGGAAGACTGCAGGCATATACCCGCTACTCCAATTTTTCGCACCGCTGATTGGACCGCCTGTCCGGTCAAGCATTACAACATAACCGGGAAGGTTCTCGTTCTCACTACCAAGTCCATAATTTACCCAAGATCCCAACGATGGATGTCCGCTTAACACTCGCCCTGCGTTCATCATTAGCATTGCTGAACCATGCAGAGGTGAGTCAGCAGTCATAGATTTGATGAATGCAATATCATCAACACAAGTTGCAATATTTGGAAAGAGTCCAGAAACCCACTGTCCCGATTCCCCGTACTGTTTGAAACTCCATTTGGGACCGACTATGCGTCCTTGCGATCTTTCACCACCACGTCCTTTTGTCTTGACTTGGACGGTTTTATCGTTTAGTTCAAATAATTTCGGTTTATAGTCAAATGTATCTACATGGCTTGGACCGCCATACATGAATAGGAAAATCACATGTTTTGCCTTTGGTGTGAAGTGTGATGGTTTTGGCGCAAGCGGGTTTTCATAGGGGGTAGCACCGTCTTCAGCGAACACCTGTGAGTTGAGAAAACCGTCAGAAGATAAGATGCTTGTCAGGGCAAGCGATGCGAAACCACCCGCAATATTCCCAATAAATTCTCTACGGGTTTCACCACAAAAATTCGATGTTGACTTTGTTTCTCTATTAATCTTAGAACGATTGTCCATATATTCTCGTCTCCAATCTTAGATTCTATATATTATACCATTTCTAAATGATAATTTACCATTATAGAGACACGCGTTCGTAGTCGCGCAATTCATTGCGCCTCTTACATTCACAAAACCTCGTAACTCTTCTAATGCGACTTTATTTTTTAGAATTGGTACTATAAATGTGAAACAGATCATATTAATCAATATAGATTAACTCGTTAAAATTCAATGCGAGTAACGCAAATCGAGTAAGTGCAATTTCTTGGCTCACGTTCTCATGCTGCTGGAGTTCCTGTATGAATTTCAAAGAACGTTCAATCTCAGCTGGTTTGGGTTCACGACATAATACAAGTTGAAGTCCGAATTGCACACGGTCTTGTTCCGTCATTCCTCCTTCCCAACGCATTCTGTTTGCAAATGCAAGTGCTTGGTCATTGATAAACTTTCCATTGAGCATCGTAAGCGATTGCGTTGGTACAGTTGTCGAAAAACGAACAGGACATGTCGAATCGGTGTTCGCTTGGTCAAATTGGTTCAGAATTGGTACAAGCAACGAACGCTTAACCTTCACATAAACACTACGCCTGTTCGCCTCATCAGGGAGTGACTTTCCCCAAACAGCCCCAGGTCTTGAGGACGTTTCCAACACTTCTTTCGGTACTTCAGGAAAGACACTCGGTCCTCCCATCTTCAAGTTCAATTTCCCTGTAATCCAAAGCACTGTATCCCGTATTTCCTCCGCAGCCAAGCGGCGCATATTAAATCGCCAAAAAAGTTCATTGTTTGCATCCTGCTGAATATATTTTGTGTTGCTCTGCGAGGACATACGATATGTGTTGGAAGTCATTATCAACTTGTGCATCTTTTTCAATCGCCATCCAGACTCGATAAATTCTGACGCAAGCCAGTCGAGGAGTTCAGGATGTGTCGGTGGTGTTCCTAACTTTCCAAAGTCGTTTGTTGACCGAATAATCCCGCGTCCGAAGTGGTATTGCCAGATACGATTGACAATTACACGGGCAGTCAATGGGTTCTCTGCACTTGCTATCCATTCAGCAAAGATGCGACGTTTTCCAGAAGATTTTGCAGCCTGTGGCGTGGATGATATGTCAACTATAGGCGGATTTAGCACTGTAGGAAATGCAGGTTGAACCTCGCGTCCAACAAGGTGTGGATTACCACGTCGAAGAATGTGTGTTGGTGTCTGCTCACTCTCTGAAATTGTCAAAGCATAATGTTCGTAGGGTATACGCTGACGACGTTTATCGTCTCGTTGTTTTTTTATCTCGTTATAATTATCCACCAAGGTCTTTAGATGCGCGTTGTTGTTTATACTTTCGGTGTGTGTTTTTAGTAAATTGTCAAAATTGATTGCCGTGTTTGTTGAAAGGGGTTGTTTCTCAAGGTTTGGTCCTGACCAAAAAACTGCAAGTTGTGGATTATCTAATTCTTTGTTGAAATACTCAAGACGAAACGACGATTCACCTTGTGGGAGAGTAATTTCTACATCTCGTTCACCAATAAGATCAGCGATTTTAAAACCGTTTAGAATTAGTCTACACTCACCCTGAAGAATTATGTGAAAAGTATATGTTGCATCTTCTTGAACTTGTAATTTTCCCTCAAAAACTAAGCCAATGTTCTTTTTTCGACTCGCTGGTGCAAGTGAGATAAGATTGTTGAATAGTTTGCCTTCAGCGGATGGTACAATGACATCAAAATCATTTGGAAACTGATCGTACGTATCACGATAGAAGCGATATGATAAATCACGAATTGGGGATGTTCCTATGTCTGGTGCTATGGGGTCTGGATGGATTTTTGCGAGTTCAATTTTGATGTTTTCTTTAATCGGAAAAAGTTTATCTTGAAATCTTTGTTCTGCAAGTCGTTTGTCAGCGAGTTTTCTATTACGGTCAGCCTGTTGTTCTGGTGAACCAATATCGGTAAACGGTCCACGGTTATGAGGGACAATGTCATGAAAAAACGAGAGAAAACTGTAATAATCTTGCGTTGAAATCGGATCAATTTTATGGTCATGGCAACGCGCACATCCAATTGTCATACCAAGCATCACCTGGCCCGTTGTTGAGACAATATCATCAAGATAATCGTACCGAGCGAGTTTACGATCTGCAGGTTCATCATCCCAAACGCCAAGTCGATGATAGCCAGTTGCAATGATTGTCTCTGTTGATACGGTATCAAGTTCATCACCTGCCAATTGTTCTTTGATAAATTCATCATAAGGCTTATCATTATTAAATGCATTTATGACATAATCTCTGTATCGCCAGACGTATGGTTTGTCTGAATCACGCTCATAACCATTTGTTTCTGCGTACCGAACAAGATCCAGCCAATGTCGTCCCCATTTTTCACCATATCGTGGTGACTTCAGCAGTTTATCGATGAGTTTTTCATAAGCGTCAGGTGATGTATTATTTAGAAAAGCATCTACTGATTCTGGTGAGGGTGGTAATCCAGTGAGATCGTAGTAAAGTCTCCGAATAAGTGTCAGTTTGCTTGCGGGTGGGGCAGGTTTAAAACCTTGTTCCTCCAATTTTTCCAAAATGAAGGCATCAATTGGATTTCTGATCCAATCCTTAGAATGTACCGATGGTACTTCAGGTCGTTTTACAGGACGATATGCCCAATAATCAGATTCGGTCTGAAGCTTTAGCTCAGTAACACTTACATTCGCAGGATAGGGAAGTCCAATGTTGATCCATTTTGTTAAAATCTCAAGCGAGGATTCGTCTAATTTACCTTCCGGAGGCATTAGGGCAGTATCTTGACCTACACCTATCATCTCTAGCAAGAAACTATCTGTAGGATTTTCTAACGATACAGCAGGTCCATAATGCCCGCCTTCAAGGATCTTTTCCCGACTCGTTAATTCAAGTCCGCCCTGTACTTCAACATCACCACCATGGCATTGGAAACAGTTTTTCGTCAGAATTGGCTTTACTTGAGTGTTATAAAATTCAATCTTTTCTTCATCACTCAGTTTATTTGCATAGCCGATATTTATAAAGCTTAACAATACCAAAATTACGAGAACACGAAAACAGAAAGAATAGAAAGGTTGCATAGTTGCTCCTTTCGCACTGTGAAATTTACATCAAACACCAATGCTTGAGTATGGCAATACCTTATGAATGGCAAAAATTTCATAATCAATTTTACAATAATAACATATTTCAGGAATAGATATCTACAAAAAAATCTGTTTTTAAGTGTCTCACTTCTCACTTTCTACTTTATTCATTATATATCCGAGATTGATAAAGACTAATTTTGAACAAGTGACTTCATATTTTGCGTTTTCACATAAGAAATAAAAATCCCAAAAGATATCTTGCTCATACGGTTCGGGAGCAGACATTGTAAGTGCATTGCTAATACCCCAATCTGGTCCTCCCAATCCACTTTCATCTCGTTCATGAATGATTTCAAAAGATTTAACATCTATGAATTCAACTTGTACCAATTGGTTATGATCTTTTCCATAAGGGTATGCATTGACAGTGAGAATAATTGTCATATCAGCTTTACGAATCCCACTTGCTTCACCATTTTCATTGAATCCTTTGTAGTTTTCAAACTTAATGTCGATTCCCTCAACATACCCATCGTGAAAACTATTGAAATATTTTAATGCCTTTTCAACTTCCTCATGAGTCTGTGGTTCAAATCTTTCGTTCATAATTCACCTCCAAAGTATATCTTATTTTTTAATATTTACATATATACGTTGCGTCGGATGCACTTTTTGATATATGACATCATGATTTATGAATAAATACATAATGTGGGTTTGTAATCTGGATTAAACACCGAACATAAATACACGTCATAATATAGTATCAAATCTAACAACTCTCCGCATGAAATTTAATCGCGGAAAGGATTCTTACCATTCGTAGTCTACTTGGTCTGAAAAAATACGTCAAACGCTATCGTTATCAGATTCTGTTCAGCTTCATTCTTGTGCTGATAACGAATGGACTCTTGTTGATTAGTCCTAAGATATTGCAAGTCTTTATTGATGAGATGAACGAAGCGATGAATGACACCAACTTGTCAGTCATTGAAGGTCGTACTCTGTTTTTTGCAGTGCTTATATTCGGTGTTGCACTTGTTGGTGGTGTTTTGCGATTTGCACAACGACGTATCATACAGGGTGTGGCACGACAGACAGAATTCCATCTACGCGCAGACTTTTTCCTCCATCTCCAGAAACTCTCCGCAACCTATTACGATAATGTGAGAACAGGTGATTTGATGACTCGGGCAACGAGCGATCTGAATGCTATCCGGATGGTTCTGAGCAGTGCGATTATGTATACTGCTGATGCAATCGTATTTTTTGGCTTAGCACTGTTCATCATGTTACGGATTGATCCAACGCTGACACTTATTGCTTTGATACCTTATCCTATTCTCGCAATAATTATACGTTTACTTGGAAAGCATATTTACACACTATATGAAAAAATTCAAGAAGGTTTTTCAACGATGAATACCAAAGTACAAGAGAATTTGTCCGGTGTTCGTGTTGTTAAAGCATATACACTTGAAGCAAGTGAGATAGAACATTTCAATGAACTAAATCAAGATTTTGTCAATCGCAATCATAACCAAATTCGATTTATGTCCTTCTTCTTTCCACTGTTCAATTTTTTGCCTGGTATCAGTGGTGTAGTGCTTTTATGGTTGGGTGGCATACACGTAATTGAAGGTGTAATCAGTCTGGGTGAATTTGTAGCATTCTTGGCATATCTAATGATGCTTAGACGACCAATAATCACACTCGGTTTTATAGTTAACACATTTGAACGTGGTGCAGCATCTATGGATCGTATGAACGAAATCCTTAATGAAGAACCTGAAATCTATGATGATGACGATAATGTCAAATGGAATGTGAAAAGTATCAATGGAGAAATAAAAATAAAAGACCTAAATTTTGCTTATTCAGATGGAGTCGATGTGTTAAGAAACGTTAATTTGACGATAGAACAAGGTAAAACACTTGCTATTGTTGGCGGTACAGGTTCAGGAAAGTCAACACTTGTTAGTCTTATTCCGCGAATTCGTCAAGCTGAACGTGGCTCGATCTTTATTGATGGCATTGATATTCAAGATATACCATTAAACGTTCTCCGATCAAATATTGGCTTCGTAGAACAGGAACCTTTTTTGTTTTCAGATTACTTACGGAATAATATCGCCTATGGTGTTGAAGACCCGAATGATGAAGATATCAGACAAGCAGCACACAATGCTGATCTACTGTCTCAAATTGAGGAATTTCCTGATGGTTTGCGGACGTTTCTCGGTGAACGCGGGATTACCATTTCAGGTGGACAACGCCAAAGAAGCGCGCTTGCTCGTGCTATTATCATAAAACCTAAGATATTAATTCTTGATGATGCATTTGCAAATGTAGATACACAAACTGAAGATACAATACTTGAAAGACTTGATGAAATTATGAAAGACAGGACGACCATTATTATTTCTCACCGAATATCCACGGTTAAAGCAGCAGATCATATCATCGTGTTGAACGATGGGAGTATTGTCGAATCGGGTACACATGACCAGTTGCTTGATCAGAATGGTATTTACGCGGGGATCTATGAAACACAACTCCTACAAGATGAACTTGAAGAACTTTAAAGAGGGACACAGATATGTTTGGTATGGGTAGTAACCTATATGAATATAGCGATGAAGAGGATGATCTTGGTAAGGTTTATGACCGAGTATTGATGAAACGTCTCATCTCTTACCTCAAACCTTACAAGTTTCAGTTGATCATTATCGCCTTTCTTATGATAGGTACGACCCTATCGCGTCTTGTTGGACCTATTCTCCTGCAGATAGGAATTGATGAGTATATTACCCCGGGTGAATTGGATGGTTTGGGTCTAATTGCTGGTTTGCTTATATTAAGCTTGTTTGGCGAGTTTGTATTTTCATATTTTGAAGAATATCGTATGCAGATGATCGGACAAAACGTGATGCACGATCTTAGGAAGAATCTCTTTTCACACTTACAACGTTTAGATGTGCAGTATTTTGACAAGAATCCAGTGGGAAGACTGATGACACGTGTGATGGGGGATGTGCAGGTTCTGAATGAACTCTTTACTGCGGGGGTCATCACAGTCTTTGGTAATCTGTTGAGTATACTGGGTATAATGGTAGTCATGTTGCTTTATAGCTGGAAAGTTGCACTTGTAACGTTCACAGTGATTCCGATTATCTTTTTTGCAACACTTGTCTACCAAATTTATTCGCGTCGAGCTTTTCGTGAACAGCGCAAACAACTTGCACGTATCAATGCGTTTTTACAGGAAAATATTGTTGGCATGACAACGATGAAGTTGTTCGCACAAGAAATGCGAAGTTACCATCGGTTTAATGAACGGAATCGAAGATATCTCGCAGCAAACCTAAAAAGTATCTTCTATTTTTCTATTTTCCATCCGTTGATTGAAGTGACGGCATCCCTTGCCATCGCAGTGATAATCTGGTATGGTGGTGGACAGCTTGTTCAGGAGACATTATCCTTTGGTGTGTTAGTTCTATTTATACGTTTGGCGGAACGTTTATTCTGGCCTATTCGTGAGCTGAGTGAAAAATATACTATCTTTCAAAATGCAATGGCATCATCAGAACGAATATTCCATTTGCTTGACACCGAACCTTCTATTGAATCCACTGTTGACAAAAGTGGTATAGAGACATTGAAAGGTGAGATTGAATTTCGGAATGTATGGTTTGCTTACAATGATGAGGATTATGTTCTGAAAGATGTGTCGTTCAAGGTTGCACCGGGAGAAAAGGTTGCACTTGTGGGACATACTGGGGCAGGAAAAACATCTATCATCAATCTTCTCTGTAGATTCTATGATATCAACAAAGGAGAGATACTTATTGATGGTGTGGACATTAGAAAAATGGATCTTGAGGAATTGCGTAAGGCAATCAGCATTGTACAACAAAATATCTTTCTTTTTTCCGATTCAATTGAACATAATATTAGTCTCAGAAACGAATCTATCTCATCTCAACAGATTAAGCAATCATCTAAAGATGTACATTTAGACCGATTTGTCCAAAAAATGCCGGACAACTATGATACAGAACTTAAAGAGGATGGTGTAGGTTTATCAGTTGGACAAAAGCAGTTAGTTGCTTTTGCACGTGCATTGGCATCTGATCCGAGTGTCCTCATCCTTGACGAAGCGACCTCAAGTGTTGATACGGAAACTGAAATCTTGATTGAAGATGCACTCGGTCGGTTGATGAAAGATAGGACTTCTGTGGTAATTGCACATCGTCTTTCTACGATCCAAAATGCGGATAAAATAATTGTGTTGCATCGAGGTGAAATACGAGAATCTGGATCACACAACGAGTTGTTGCAGAAGAATGGCATCTATTATCGTTTATATCAACTGCAATATAAGGGGCAGGAAGGAAAAAAGAAACTGTGAAACCAAGAGAAATGGTATAATATTCCAAAGAATTTATACATTAACAGATGAAATTGAAACACTTTTTACATACACTTCCAGAAAACATCAAAGACCTCTGTCAGACTGTCTTTCGTCAGTTCAAACGACATAAGTGTCTTCATCAAGCTTCATCGCTTACATTTACGACATTGCTTAGTCTTGTTCCGCTATCGGCTGTAGCACTTTTTCTATTAAACACCTTTGGTGTAGTAAATAACGAGAATTCACCATTAATTGCATCATTAAACAATTTTCTCCCCCGGTATGGAGCAGACGAAATTGTCTCAGGGATTACTGACTTTGCCAACAGGAATCTTGCTGGACTTGGCGTAGGGGGTTTTCTGTTTTTTCTATTAACTTCTACAATGCTATTTATGGCTATTGAAGATCATTTTAATCATATTTGGGGAAGTCGTCGTTTACCTTTTGTCCGTTCAATTCAGAAATATTTAGTATTCTGTATGCTATTATTGATAGGACCTCTCGTAATCTGGCTTCTTTTTTCTGCTGGAGCCAATGGTGTCTTTGCAAACATATTTCCATGGATTTCAGTCTACTGTTTGTTTGTACTTATGTATGTCGCATTGCCGAATACAACTGTATATTGGAAAGCTGCTTTAATTGGTGGATTGGTGGCTGGCAGCCTATTCCAAGTAGCACGTATCGTCTTCGCGAATTATTTTAGAATTGTATGGAGCAATTATAGTGAAATTTACGGAACATTTGCATTGCTACTAATATTTGGTATATGGATTTATGCATCCTGGATTGTTGTGCTGTTAGGTGTTGAAGTGACAAACGCAATTCAGCAATTCTTGAAGTCTAGGGAACCATTCATAAAGATGAGCAATGACAGTAAAGAGTTAATCAATGTTCCAGGTATTATAACGTTATATCTGATTACCGCGGAACATTATTATAATGGCAAAGGAGCTTGTTCGACTTCAGAAATAGCTGCAACAGCAAAAGTAACTGAAACTCTTGTACAAAACATCTATGATAGATTCAAAGCTGCAAATCTTGTGTATGAAGTAGAAGGAGATACAAAAGGGTTTCTGCCAGCACGCGCATTAGACACTATAACTCTTGATGCTCTGATTGCATGTGTTGATGAAGATCTGACACAGCATTTTTCTGACGTAATTGATTCCTCACCGGAATTGGTTCAAATGTTTCAAGATATTCAGAACAATCAAGTTGAAACTTTGAAAAATACAACTGTCGGTTCTCTATTATCTGATATCGACTAAATTCGTGTTAGCCAATGGCATCAATGCCAGACTATATAAGTTGGCATTTTCATCACCAACCCAATGAGACTCCAAACGCACCCAAGCGTATAATCACCTAAAATCAACCCCAAAAAGAATGGGACTGCTTGCCGATATAGTTTAACCCCGCCTATCTTCAAGACCGTTGCTTTTGCTAACCAACTAAGAAAGATTGGAAACCACAATCGTCCCATCCCTGTGCCACTGACTAACACATAACCACCGGGATGAAGAGGCCACCACAAGAACTTAATCTTCATCACCATTAGGAAAATCGTAAATATGAAGCTGCTACCGATAACACTAAGTTCGGGTACTGCTGTCTCACGTGGACTGACAAGCCAAGTCTGTAACCGATTGAATGTCTCCCAACCCATATAAACGATCCATCCGCGTGCCTTGCTTCCTGCTCCCATATCGTATAATACATGGAGATATGCCCAGAACGTTATCAAAATGCCGAAGACAATCGCAAGTATCATGCCGATGAGTAGTTGACGGTATCCGATTTGACTGCGTTCAGCCAGTCGAAATGCTTCTAATTCACTTGGTGTTGGATGTGCGCGAAAACATCGCACAAAAGGATACAGAAATGTTAATCCGGTTAGATTTCCCAAACCTAAACGACGTGTTCCTAACCCCAAAACCATCGTCCTTGCCGGATCTACAAGGATAAGTTGATGCAGTGGTGGACCAATTTCAGCACGGATTCGAGTAATACCCAATATCATTGGGAAGTATAGTATGAAAAACAGCCCAATTGCCCAGAGTGCCATCCCCATTTGAAAACAGAAGAAGAACAGAAACAGTATCCCAACGCCAAAGAGTATTGCTGCAGTTCTGTAACGCATCGGTTCTCCAGAATCATCTGGTGGGGATAGTCCTTGACGTTGGGTTATACCAAATATCTTACGAATAATTCGTCCATAATGTCGTCTACCCATCCATAGAGGGATACATCCAAATGCAATCCATGCACCTGTTTGCTGTTCCAAATTATAGATGTTTCGCGCACCGAACATATCCGTTACTATTAGTTGGATACGGGTGAGAACCCAAAAGAACCAACAAGAAAACGAAAGATCGAGTGGGGTAAAGAACATCAAACCTATGCTGAATGGATAGAATGAAATGTTAATAGGTCCCATTGCACTCCACGGTTTTGATGTGAATTGCCCGAGGTGTTTGTTCCTTATTGGAAGAGAGGGTATTTCTGGAAAGAGAAAACTCAATCCGTTCAATAATTCCACACTGCCTGCAATTGCGAATCCCAACCACATCCAAGGTGACTTAAAGAATCTTTTTGGGTTGCTGGTTAGTGCCAATGGGAGCTGTACAATGGGATAGTTCAAACGTTCATTTTCTGTCCACTGCTTTCGAAGAAAGATGGTTACTGCTAACAGTGTCAACCATAATGCTATAACAAAGCTTGACCACGCGAGTACTGGCGTTATCCAAGCATTAAAGACCGCGGGGTTATATAGGGAAGAATCTCCATTGTAGAATCCATCCAGGACTTTTGGACTTTTAACTGCAATCCAATCAGGTATGTTATTTCCAAAAAGGGATAACCATTCATTTTCAGGTGTCGCAAACTGAAAAGTGTGGGCAAGGACAGGAATGAGATATCCCATCATCGTATGTCCACTAAGCGTTGTCACCATCACCACCATTACATATATCGTTTGTAAATCAGCTTGTGACATTGCGAGACGTGGTAAGAAACGTTGAAATAACAAGTTTAGAAGGACAAAAACAAGGAGGGTGAAAACAGCATTGAAGAACAGTGATGCGATAGTCAACTGTGTGGAATGCCACACCTCTGTTCCCATCAGACACCAGTAACTATTGAAGGCGACAAGGATTAAACCAATTAGTAAGATATGTGGCTTAACACGGTTCTGCTTTCCATTAGTCATTAGCACCTCTACGGATGTGTTGTAATGCTTCAGACAGAATTGTGTCGTTTTGATATTGGTTTAGGACAGATTGCATTTCAGACTTTGATGGTGTTTTCTTAATTTCTCCACATAGCAGTGGTAATGCTCGGATTACATTATCTACTATTGTTATACTTGCCATCTGTGCAGTTCTTGACATTGGGTTCAGGTCGATTGTTACTACATCTTTTCCCATTTTTCGTAGTGCTTCGCATCGATCCCCGTCTTCAAGTGGCACGAAGACAACATCTGCGACGAATATACCATCAGGATGCACATATTTTCGATTGGAGTCGATATATGAGAGTTGTGCTTCAGTGGTAGGCATAAGCACTTGTTCTGCACCATGTTTTAGTAGATGTTGCCTGATTTTCTCCTCGCGACCAGATTCAGTATGAAATATGTTGACCTCTAATGGTGTATTCAGAAGGTTTGATAATTCAACAAGATCATCAGGAACTAATGCAGCAACATTCCCATTTACGGAGATCATTGGGTGTCTTGCAAATGATAACATCGCGGCTGCAGCGCGTATAGCGTTTATTGCAAAAGGTTGCGTTTGTTCAGATAATAGATAGTCATAAGCCTCTCCGCGTCCGTGAGCAATAAGACCATGGATAGAGGTAATTCCTAATTCTACACCTTCTACTATTTTATCTCGTAATGCAAGAGAAATATATCGTGGATGGGATTTTGGCACATCGCTCATAGTATAATACCAATGCTATTCTTTGAGTTCATTATACAGAAGAATAGAATTGTATTCAAGATGCATTTTGAGAAAAGAACCCCGTATATCAGATATCAAATTTGACTAAATTTCAGTTCATGTGGTATATTAGACAAATCAGATAACTATAATAGAGGAAAAATAATGTATACACCGCAATATCCCGGCCCCAACGAAGAACTACTTGAAGCACAAGCAAGGGTTTGCACAGGACCACACCAAACCCGTCCGTTAGGGAAAAAGGTAAATGACGGACCACAACCTGATACAATTCTTGAAACGATATTAGAATCGTTAAATGGAAATTTGCAGGAAAAAGATGCAGTTTCAGAAGCACAAATGGGTGCATTTTTCGTGGCGATGACAATACGCAAATATTTTCCTGAAGCAACGCAATGGTCTCCTGCTGAGAAAGCAGCATTTCAGAAATATCAACTAACATTGTTACCAATTCTTCCCAAAGAGATTCAATTTCTAATTAATCCTGATAATGGATATATCCCAAGGAATCAGAACGAAGCCATAGTTGTAACTGCATTGGAGAAAATATTAAGAGCCAAACACCTAAGTTATGCCGAAACTCGTCAGATGTGTGAGGCAATTCTTTCTGATAATGTGAAACCTGCACTCAAAGCTGCTGCACTTATTGGTCAACGCATGAATAGAGAAACTTATGAAGAAGTCCATGGATATCTTGATGCATTCTATGCCCCAGAAAATGTCTGTCCGATTGATGTAGAGAACCTTACACACTTTGGACAACCGTATGACGGAGCAACCCGCTATTTTCGTCCAACACTATTTGTAGCAGCAGTACGTGCGGCGTTAGGGGAACCTTCTCTCTTACATAGTGTGGACTTAATGCCACCAAAGAATGGAATTACTGAGGAGACGTTATTGAAAGCACTTGGAGCAAAAACGGATTTATCATTAGAACAGACTGCATCGTTGATTACAGACAAATCAATAGGATTCGGTTATGTCAGTCAACGTGAATATTCACCAGGTGCTTATAGTTTGCGGGAGTTACGCGTGCATATAATGAAACGTCCACCGTGGGCTGCAACTGAAAAGGCACAACAATTCTTTTCAGCACGTCAGAAGAATTATATGGTTCTTGGATATTATCATATCGGTTATGAAAAACCGTTGCTACAAATGGCAGCAGAAAGGGGATTTCATGCCGCAGTAGCAATAAAAGGTGAAGAAGGCACCAGTCATTACGCACTGAGGCTTGGAAAACCTTCTACACCAGAGAGGATGGCAGTCAACTATTCACAAGGATTTCGACACATGAATCGTGAACGTGAAGACTTTGCTTTGGACATTGATCCAAAAGCTTATGGATTTGAATATACTTTAAATCCAAGACCGCAGGAGGTCTCTGCGAAAGCTTATGCAAACGCGGGTATAGCAGCATTGTCTGGTGAAAAGGGACAAATCTACGATAGAATCCTTCTCAACACCGCAATGATAGATTACCTATTAGGTATCTGTCATGATCCACATGAAGCACTCAAACGGACAAAAGCAGTTATGGATGATGGAACTGCATTGAAGCATTTAAAGGCATACATTGAAATAAGCATGGATGTATAGAACATCCATGCTATTAAACTTCAATCTTCCAACTCAAGCTTACGTTTTTCATCTCTCAGACCAACATATACACAAGCACCCATACCTAACAGTACAATTGCAAATGGGAAACCTGTCGCAAGTGATGCAGCTTGTAAAGACTTTAATCCTCCTCCAAGGAGTAACGCGATTGCCACTAACCCCTCAACAGTGCACCAGAACACACGTTGTGGTACTGGTGCGTCAACCTTACCCCCGGCAGCTATGATGTCAATGATTAGAGAGCCAGAGTCTGACGAGGTAACGAAAAAGATAATAGTCAATAACATAGCTACGGATCCAAGCAGTATTGTTAACGGTAGTTCATCCAACATTTTGAAGAGTGCAATTGGATATTCATATAAAGCGACCTCATCTGCGACCTCTGTATATCCGTCAACCATGTTTTGATGAAGTGCAGTGCCTCCAAAAGCACTGAACCACAATAAACATAAGAGAGTCGGTATAACAAGCACAAATATCATGAACTCGCGCACCGTACGTCCCTTTGAAATGCGAGCGATAAATGTCCCTATGAAGGGAGCCCAAGCGATCCACCATGCCCAGTAGAATGTCGTCCATCCATGGTAGAACCCTGTGTCCTCGCGTCCGATCCAGTTGCTGAGTGGCACAATCTTCATGATATAGGTGCCAAGACCAGTGAAAATACTACGGAATATGTAGAGTGTTGGACCGAGAACAAAAATAGCCAAGAGCAAAATGAACGCAAGGATTACATTAAACTGACTGAGACGTTTAATACCGACGTTAATGCCTGTTATCACTGAAATCAGGGCAATGGTCGTAATCACTACAATCAGTATTATCATGGTCAAGTTGTTTGACGGAATTCCATACAGATAGTTCATCCCAGCTGTTACCTGCTTCACCCCCAATCCAAGAGAGGTTGCCAATCCAAAGATACCTGCGAATATCGCAAATGTATCAATGATGTGTCCAGGCCAACCCCATATACGGTCACCGAATATAGGATAAAACGCAGAACGAATGAGGAGTGGCAAGCCACGGTTGTATGCAAAAAATGCGAGAGCGAGTCCAACAATCCCGTAGATCGCCCACCCTTGTAGTCCCCAGTGGAAGACAGTGGTTGCTATACCCATATTAGCAGCTTCCGCAGTACCAGCTGTCATACCGAGGGGAGGTCTTTGCAGATACTCCATTGGCTCTGACACACCGAAAAACAGAAGTCCAATTCCGATTCCGGCAGCAAATAGCATCGCAAGCCAAGTTATGTAGGAGTATTCGGGTTTTGCATCTACACCACCGAGACGTATTTTACCAAATGGTGAGAGGGCAACAAACAGACAAAAGAGAAATATCAAGTTAGTGGAAATCATAAACAACCAGTCAAGGTTTGTAGTGAGCCACTTTCGGGCACCATTAAAGAGTATTGGTACCTTTGCCTTAATTTTCTCCTCTAAAAGTGTAAATTTACCATCCTGAAGTATTTCTTGACTGATTTTCTTAAGATCCTTTTCCTCAAGTATCCCCTGAAAATCATCATTAGGACGTATTTTCAGTATTTTCAGCAGATCATCATCTTGAAGTACTTCCTGGAGTCTTACCTGAAGTTCGCTTTCCTGAAGTTCACCTTCTTTGAGTATCTCCTGACGTATTTCCTGAAGTTTATCCTGAAGCTTACCTTCCTGAAGATGGATATAGAATAGAGTGCCAACGATAAAAGCAATAATAGTTATACTGGAAATCACGAATACGGGTGTAAGGTATATCTCTAAACCAAACAGTTTTTTGTACTTACCTTCATCTACTTGATGTGGCATCTGTTGGGGTTGTTTTCCTTCTTCGTTCATTTCAAGATTCTCCTTTATGATTGGTATGTTTGCCAATTAGAAATAATAACCGAAGTTAAAATTCAACCGCCAATGCCACACATTATTCCCGTTTGCACCGACATGGTTGACACCTGTCAAGATGTTACTATAGTTATCGTCAGTGTTTCCAACAAAGAAGTTACCATCGGATAGACCAAAATCACTATAAACATAGAGAGCCCCTAAGAATGTCCAACTTGCGCCGATTGTCACCAGGGTACTATTGTTATAGTTATCTGCCGATTTGAGAATTGTGCTCAACTCAACATAAGGAGTTACACTGTCTATCCAT
Organism: Candidatus Poribacteria bacterium; assembly: GCA_965214095.1. GTDB lineage: Bacteria > Poribacteria > WGA-4E > WGA-4E > WGA-3G > MSPOR6. The sequence goes on from OZ243938.1 coordinate 308,585, forward strand.
GAAATATCGTCAGTGCTAATTCCATCATAACGCAGAGATACTGCAGGAATCATTCCTGTTGAAGCAACTGGCCATGCAAAGTCATAAGCACCCATCGGAATCAAGTCACCTGTTTTCCATTGGGTATCATCTGAAATATTATGCGTGTAGTAGGTAAATTGTGAATAGAGCGTGAAGTTAGCGAGGGAGTTTTTCATGTGAGCAGAAAGTGCATAGTGATTGCCAGTATCTTCATCACCAACTGCTGTGCCTTTTAACAACCCAAATTGAACTGATGCTCCAATATCTGCGCTATCTGCAAGCGAGTAAATCGCACGGAGGTTAATTTGATGTTGTTCATCGTAGCCGTTTTCACTATCACCCCATGTCACATTTCCATCAGCATCGGTTATTTCTTCCCACTTTACGACATCATAACTATATCGTGAACTGTTCAGACTATCACCAAATCCTTGTGGTTCAGCCATAAGTGAATAACCAACAGACAATCCTAAGTCGTTAAACTTTGTATCCCATCTTATACCTAAATCTGGATCATCAGAGAGTCCAACGTAAAAATGCTGGTCAAAGTACCAACTTGTTGAAACTCCGTATGCTGTCGGTCCGAATGGAACACGAACTATTCCTGCTTTTACAGTACCTAGATCACCTAAATTATAGCCTAACCATCCTGTGTGAATCATACTGTAATTATCATACCAACGGAATTCAGCTCTTCCGATGATGTTTTGATACTCTATATCAGCATTTAATCTAAATATCTCAAGGTCTACATCTCCAATCTTTTCACCTCGTGGGTGCGGATTCTCATCATCACCGTAAGTGCCGTATGCATAGTTAACCCGCATTGCCCCGCCAATTTTGATAGGACTTTTCTTCTGAACTTCCTCCTCAGCTATTACCTCAGTGTTTTCGGTTGTATCGGCAGTCAAGTAATTGGATGTTGATATGAAAATCAAAATTACGATACATAAGAGATTTCCATACCTATTCTTACTCAAGCAATAATAGTTCCTTAACTTATTATGAATGTGCATTTTTTCCCCTTTAATAGTAATTAATATCCATACGGATATATTTTGCACAGCTTAATAAACATAAAAATTGAATTAGTGTTTCGTTCATGTATCTCAATAGATAAAAATTTCCAGTTGATATAACTCATTATTGCATATCCATACCAGAAAACATTAAAATTGTATTAATCAGTTGTCTGAAGTCACCAAGTGTTATAACTAACTTTGCACCAATACCACCATCTTGAACTCTTGCAGAAAAACCAATACTATAGTTCTCATCAACACCTGCTAAAAGACCAGTGAACATCTGCATCCCTGCAGCTATATCTGGATCCATTTCTGACATCAGAGACATAATACTGTTTGCCACTGTAATCGGTGAGAATCCATAAAGGATATTATTGTCAGTACCTAACTTCTCAATTAGATGCTGAAAGCTTATGTTTTCAGCTAAACTCTCACCAATTTTTGCCTTACTGTCAAGGGCAGCCTGTATCTGTTGTGCTCCACCAATGCCAAAATAAAAGCGTTTATCGGAAAATGCATAAGACCATTGCCACTCTTGTGGCAAAATCATTGCAGCATTTGGGTCAACATCAATGAAAGCATCTCCGAAATTTGGGAAGACAATGCTCTTAATCTCAACGTCATTATGAACTATGGAATTGCCATAATGAATGTCATTGAACATACTCAGTTGTGGAACATCTTCAATATTCTCTTGAATCAAGTTAACAATTTTCTCTATCTGCGTCAAAAAACTTTCATTCATATACGTTTTGAGTCTCTGTTCATCTTTAAGCGCAATAACATATAAATATTCTGGAAGTAAACTCTCATTGTAGTTGGTTAAGAAACTCATTTCGTTTGTAAAGGTTTCTTTAAACTCTAAAATATCCTGAAATATCGTTTCGAGATGCTCAATTATCTCAGTGAAGTCTTCATCACTATCATCCAATCCACTTGTTGAAATGGCATTAAGCAAGTGTTTATTCATTTCAAATAGAATTCCAAGATCTATATTAAATCCACCACAAGCAAATGCCTCATTTGGCAAATCATTGATGAGAGATAAATCATCTGGTTCAAGTTTATTCAAAGCTTGTTCGATTTTTCCATCTTTTTTGAAATGCAGATTCTGTGAGAGCATCACATCGGTATCTTCAATCTGGAGTGAAACACTAACTGAATTTAACTCCGTTAAGAATCCCGCAATCCATTCAGACATACCCTCAACGAGTGGCACAACCGCAGCAGAATCAGGATCACTCTGTATACTATCTATTATATCTTGGGATTCTACTCTAAACCCCTCAATAAATGGTTCCATGACAGTTTGTAGGTTGAAATAAGCTGCTACTTGTTCAGTTCCTTTCATGATAGTAGCTAAGAATGAAGTGTAATTCATATTCTGGGTAATTGACATTAATTTCCCATTTATTATATCAATTACATTCTCACATACCTCAGGAAATTGCGCATATATAAGGATATCATCTAAGATTACATAACTGCCTTCACCTGAACTCCAATAGGTAGTACCATTATATTCAACAGGTTCACTATCCTCAGCCTCAGTGTCTATTACCTCTTTAATTATGTCTGGATCCCTTAAATGGACTATCGCACCAATACTTGCTGGTTCAAAACTTGTAAGGAAAATAGCAAAATCACTATCTAAATCCAAACCGATATCTTCTAATTCCACTAAAGTCTCAAAACCTGGATCAATAGTACTTGCTAAGAATTGGGCAAGAAATTCTGAATTTTGACCAGCTGGTGGCACAAGTTCGGCAACAACATTATTAATCCTGTCATCTAATTCCAATAGACTCGGACAATAGATTACTCCCATTGCTGAATCGGGAATTAGATGTAAGACGCTTTCTTTTGGTATTACTGCCGTTAATTTTTCAGTTTCTTTTTGCAAATCAGGTGAAGGTGAAACATCATTTTGATTTGCTACTTGAGCATGTTCTGATTCATTAAGTTCTGCATTAAGAGCAATATATGTGTATGTTCCGCTTGAGTATTGCTCATTCAGAAATTCAAAATTTGTTTGTGGTTCTGATATTGCTTCGGTTACGCATCCGACATAAACAAAAAATGTCATAAACATTAATATGACACTGAGTAATTGTAAATTCTTTTTCATGGATTCTCCTATCCTTGCTGATCAATAATCAACAACATTAATTCGTTGAATTTGAGATTTTTTCTTGAACTCTGTTGATCTCGTCTTTGGAAGTCAATACACTTATTTCCACTTCATAATGACGACGTCCACCTGGTTCTATATGATGGAGTGAACCACGTTCACGTTCAGATGCTCTACCTTCAACTCTACAGTTTGATGGTTCTAATCCCATCACATAAGCACCTTGTCCACACATTTTCCACTGCACAAAGTGAGGAAATTGTGTTTTGTGGTAACGGACAGCTATCCCTATTCCTTGATCCTCGTTAAACGCACGGTTTACAAGAGCAACACGAATATGATTATCAACATCCGGTTCCATTTCATGATAGTAAACCTGTTCTTGAAAGTCTACAGTCGGTGGTTCCCCGAAGTTATAATTTGTAAGGTTTTTTTTGGCGTGTTCATCTCGTGGTGTTACCTGCGAGGTCGGGGCAATAAGTTCGCATCTATCTGCAAGAATTGGAAAACCGGCATTAATATGAAAGAGATACATTAGAGGACATTCTTTGTAACCAAGATTTTCAACAATGTCCTCAATGTGAATCTTTTTTGAACCTAATTCTGTCCATATTCGACGCGTGCGACACAAATGTTCTCCTAAGGCAGTTGTTTCTGTTACTTTCCCTTGTGCCCACAATATATAACGATTGCCTTCCCATCGTGTATCTACCCAAACATTTTTGGCTGGAATATGTGATACTCTTCCGTGCAATCCGAGTTCATCTTCTCCATCTTTGTTAGGGGCACCTGCTTGTGTCATCCCACATGTTGTTAATAAACCGCCATAAAATCCGCGTAACCATCCCACTCCCTGGGATTCATAATGTGTTGCTGCTACATCTCCTGTTCCTGAACGCCAACATAATGGAATTCCATTAAAATCTGCAAAAGATATGTCCATACCTCTATTCGGTAGAACAGTGAAGTTCAATCCAGAACCGGTTCTAAAACCGATAGCGTCTGTGCCTTTTTCATTCCCATCATTTAGTTGATAAACCTTTGCCTCTGCCACTTGTGAAATGTCTCCTAAGTGGTGAAGCAGCTGCATTCTATCATAATCTTCTCCAAAAAGATGTATCAAGTTCTCAGTCTCCTTTACTATGCTTGTTTGCTATTTTTTACTTCTATTGTTTTCAAGTCATGGCATTATAACAGAAATACAAGCGAAATACAAGCAAGGATATTTTGTGGTTTCAATTCCTATAGATATGTGAGGAGTGTGCATAAAGAAAATCAATCTCAAATATGCTCTTAAAAGTAGTAGGCACGCTCCGCGTGCCGTCCACAAGATCAAATCGTCTCAATAGATTATGCTGCCACAAAGGGAACAATTACATATAAAGAAATACTTGATGAGAGACGCTGCCAATGTTGGCACATAATATATTTATGCACCCCCTCAGATATGTAACTCACTGATTAAAATAGAGATAATTTATGATAATGCTTATATTTCTGTCCTTAAAATCTCTGCTGCATTTTGTATCACTTGAAGTTTCTGAGTCGCGATGTCCGTAGTATTTACTGGGCGATCTGCAAATGTGCCAAATCCACAATCTGGATTCAGATAAACCTGTTCTGGTTTCCGATGTTTTAAGAGTGCTCTTACTTTGTTCAACACAAAATCTACAGATTCCACCTCTATGGTACGCGGATCAACGACTCCCAGTCCAATCTCTTTGTCTTCAGGAAGTTCACTCAGAACATCTATACTACCTGCTCGTTCTGTAGCATATTCTAACACAAACTGATTAATGTTCATCTTGCTAAAATATGGAATTAGTAGATCATAAGAACCACGGAGTAAGACATCTTCCTGTTGACTCCAGTTTCCTCTACAAACGTGTAGGGCAGTTTTCATTTGTCCATCTATACCTTCAACGACACGATTGATTAGTTCTACAGCAAAGTTCAGTTCTTCTTCTGGACTGCTTTTCTCTGATAAGGCAGCACACATGAACGAATGTGTTTCATGTGGACCAGTAAATGCAACTTCGGTAAGGACTGGTTCATCAAATTGCACAAATTCACAACCTGCATTCTGTAAATCTTGTAATTCTTGTTGAAGTACATCAACAACATCGTTACCAAGGGACTCTTTGTCAGGATAGAATTCGTAGGAGAGTTTCTTCACCCACATTGATCTGGTTAATAGGTAGGGACCTGGGAGGGTGACCTTGATCGGTTTATTGGTATGTTCCTTAAGGAAAAGGAAATCGCTTAGGACAAGTGGTGATGTCCGTTTTAGTTTTCCATCAACCACTGGGTTTTTTAAGGCAAAGGCAGGAACATCTAATGCATTCAGCAATTGTTCAAAAGCAGCTTTGTCTTCAACATAGTCAAGCATTTCAGCAAGTGTCATCAATCGAATGCCGTCAATGCATTCAGTGATGAAAGAATAGAAGTTATCGCGGCGTTGTTCTCCATCGCTGACGATATCTACACCGTTGTCTTCTTGCAGTTTTAGGCTTTCAATCACTGCATTGTCTGCAATTTCAGTGAATTCGTTGTCTGTGATGTTCCCTTTATTTCTGTTCCGTATCGCCCGTGATACCGTCCTTGAACGAGGCATGCTGCCAACGACGGTTACCGGAAACTGTGGTAAATTGTCCATTGTTCGTATCTCCTTCACTTTCATTTAATGTGTTATGTTTGCAAACGCCAAAGCTTCTGCAATTGCTTATCTGGTTATTCTACTAACTCTCTTTCAAATATAACGATCACTTGATCTGACCGACCACTAAATGTCGGAAGGATGATTTCACAAAGTCTCCATCCTTCTTTTCCTTCAGTATTAAGTGTACTCTCCAAGTCTGGTACATCTCGGTCCGGAGTTCCGAGCAATCCTTTTGCGTTAATCGAAACATCAAGCTTTACCGTTTTATACTCGTATTTCTTCATTACTATGCCTCACTATGCCTCGTTAAGACACTGTTACATAAGGACGCGTGTCAATGTAATAGACCAGATGTCCTTCGTTTTCTCTGAAACCAATTGAGCGAAAAAAGGACTCTTCACAATTTTCAACGATGTAGCCCGTGATGAAGGTTGCGCCCATTTTTTCAAGTTCATGACATAAACGTTCACCTAACAGAAGTCCTAATCTACTATTATCTGATTCAATCAACGATCCGTTGTTGTATTTCAGATTATCTCCTTGATAGTGGACATCAACTGAAAATTCCATGATGTGTGCGGAAAGACCGTCAAAAGTAGCGCGTGCAAGTCCGACAAGTTGATTTTCTATGTATGCAGCTACGATTAGGTGTGGGTGTTCCAGAATCCGTGCTGCGACTTCTTTGCCGAACCCGACCTCGCAAATATTGTTTCGTTCATAGAAGTTGAATAACGCATCAGCAGTGATGATAGGGTTGACTTGGATGTTTATGGGTTGTGGTGTCATGGTTTACTTCGCTCACTGATGGTATGAGGTCTTTGTATCACAATTCTTGGTTAGACATCATCTTCCTGTTCGCTGGAATTGAGTGAAAGCAATACACTCTCAATTTCTGGTTGGAATACCTCTATTAGTTTTAAAAGGTTCGTGATATGCCATTCTCTAATTTCCTTTAATTCATCTTCAGTGGCTTCAATTGATTCATCACGAGAAACGATTATGAATGTCTCTTGCTTGTCAGCATTACGTTGCCATTCAAGGTTGCTTCCAAACCTCCTAATAATTTCTTCCTCACGATCCTTTAGTACATCAAAAAGTGGGATTCGCTTCTCACATTGTCCTTGATAGATTCTTAAATCTACCCTTGCTTTGTCACCTTGGGCAAATGAAACTCTGTATGCAATGCCCGAAGTTCCTGAGGCAACAGTACGTCGGTTTTCTCCTGTATTACTTCTAAAATTCTTGGTAAAATTATACTTATCTCTTAATTCATCAATAAGTTCTTGAAAGAAGATCCTATACTTTTCTTGCTTAGGTGATACATCTGTTAGACGTTTCTGTTTCTGATACTTTTGCCATTCATTCGGAAAAACAACTAACTTAAAAACAGGGGTAAGTTTTGACTTGTCAATTTGTAGAAGTTCCACCACGACAGCAAAGAACTGAGTCTCAGTATCCGTTCTCTGATTTAACCATTCTAAAGCTTGGCGATGTTCATCCCTAATTTTTTCTGAAACCCATACCACTACTGACGCATCATTGCCACCTGCGTATGTAAGCAGTTTTCCCAGATGTTCATGGTTGGATCGCTTAAACTGGTTTTCAATCACAACAGTTCTTGGAGTCCCTTCAACTTGAGCTAACAGATCCAGAAAGAAATCCCCAACTGGTGCTTCTCTGTCTACGACCTCAAGATCCATTCCAAGTGCATCACCTAATTTATCAATATGTTCTGCAAGCCACGGTGTAAAATCATTTTCTTCGTGTTTAAATACTTTGTGTAACGGAATTGTCTTTAATTCTCCAAAGTCATACATTTTTCAGGACTCCTTCCATTTTTTTCACACGACCAGCCTTAATATCAGTACGCACTTTTTCAGCAAGTTGAGCGAGTTGGTCTTGCGATTCTGCAAAAGACTTTTCCCACCGCCGTTCATCTTCAAGCTCTTCAAAAATGATGGTTGCAATGGCATCTTGCTGTTCGGGAGGCAATTTATATACCTCAGTAAGCACTTTTTCAAGTAGCTGTGTCATAATTGTTCCTCCTTAGTTTTACTAACTTATATCACTCGCAAGTCCACATTTATATCAACATCACGCGTCAAAGTATTCGTCACAGGAGAAGCAGTGATGGTTTCCTGCCAAAGTTTTTCTAACACTTCATCATCAGCATCCGATGCTACGTATATCGTTCCGCTGACCTCTTTAAACCCGCTATGTCCGTCCTGCTCTGTTCCAAGAAAAACAAAGATGTTATCTATCTGACCACTTAGTGATATTTCTAGCTCATCTATCTGAATTTTCTGTTGTGAAGCACGAATTTGAAAACCCATCGCTAAACAAGCACCGAGTGCACCAAGAACATATTCTACTGCACTGGGTGCCTCATCACGTACATCAAAACTTGCAGGCTGTCCAACCGACCATGAGTGATTTCTACAGAATACCTTTGCCTGAAGACCACCATCCCAATGGATACGCGTCTTCCACTGATAATCTCGTGCTTGTTCGTAGGCAATATCTGCATCCTGTTCGGCTTCACCGCGTTGTACGAAATATTTGTTATGCTCAGGATCAGATCGCCAACCGAGATATGGGTTTTCTGTCATCCGACACCAGGCTGGCAGATCCTCTTTGACACTGATTTCTGTACTACGTATTTCCAAGACTTCTCCATCAGGAACTTTTTCCATAGATTTACGAATGAGCAAGAGTAAACCAGAACCACAGTCAAGGTTTCCACCTTCACATATATGTGATGTTTGTAAAGAATCAGGGGCATTTAAATCTTCTTCTCGCATATATTTCCTTTGTGAAAGATAGATTCTGTCTTAACTTTATCTATAGAAAGTATTTGCAAATCTGTTTTATCGTTTGTCTGTTTTGTATTATATGTTTTATTTTGAAGGTGGGCAAGGGTGTTGTGGGTTTATTGAGAAGAATATTAGTGGTCTTAATAATGAAACCCTCCCTATGTATTCGTTTACTCTAAGTGAGAAATATCAAATGATCTTTTGGTAAACAACCATATTTACATTGGGAGGGAGACATGTTTGTCAGAATTGGGATTCAACCGAACCCAATAGGCTATTACTGCAACAGACTGCAGGAACACCTTAACCCAATGTCAATAGGTAATGCAAGATGCACCAGTAGTTAAGAACTCAACAGCCTTTGCACCACCAACTATCAATGCACTTTCAACAAGGTTATTTTCATCCAGACTTCGTTTCTTGAAGCATGGAGAACATACCCAAATTGTTCCACCCACCTCAACAAAATCAGACATTAATTGTTTTAGTGGTGCAAAACTTTCTTCATGAATATCATCAGCGTAACCACTCTGTGATAGATGTACACCTTCAGTGCTAAGAAATATGACTGTTTCAACACCGGATGCAACCGAAGCATTCGCAACAACAAAACCGACAGTGGCTTTGTCGGTATTATCTTTTGCATGCGTAATGCTTATCATTAACTTCGCCATTATGTTTATACTCCTTTTTTAATATAAAAATAGGCATTGTCTTCTCCGCAGCAATCTGCAAGAAGTTCATTGCCTATCATGTTACACCATGCCGCGATGTCTACAGGGGCACCTGGATCCAAAGCGCGGACTTGTGCTATCTGCCCTTGCTCAAGAGTTCTCATGGATTTTAATAGTGCTATAATAAGGTCACCACATCCGAGTTCTCCTAAATCAAAAACAGCATCTGGTTTTATGTCTGGTAAAACTACTTTTTCTCCCATATAAAATAAAATACCATATAATTTTTCAGATGTCAATCTAATTAAACCGACAATTGAGAGTTATACTTAACGTTCAAGCCATCCCGGTAATTTTATGTTTTCCGACATTTTCCATGCAGTTAGATAGAGAGATGCTGTCCAACGCACACCCTCTCGTGAGCGGTCATTCGTAAACTCAATTAATTCTGTGGAAGGTTTTTTGAGTGCCTCATATTGTTCAACAAGTTCATATACATTATCTACCAAGTTAAAGCCTTCTTTTAACTGCTTGACAATTGCTGGAAATAAGTCACCAACCATCTCTACTTTTTGATCCTTGGCAAGTTCAGATGGATCAAGTTTTAATACCTCAATTGATGAATCTACTTTCTCATGGATTCCACTATGCAGTTTTGAACCGTCCTTTTGAACAATACCATCAAAATGTACAGTCAAGTGTAGAGGTTGGCACATGTCTTGTGCATAGTGACCGAGAAATCCCGCATATACATAACATTTGTATTGTATTATCGGATTATCAGGCCATTTGCGATATTCTGCAAAAGCGATAGCCAGTCGTTCTGTCCATTCCGCTACTGCATAGGGTAGGTAACCAACTTTGCCTGGATCCTGATTCAACTCTGCACACAATTTGATGAATGCATCACGATTAACTGGTACAGGATTATCTTTGATGAGTTCCAGATCAAAGTAATGTTCACCGTGTTCTGCTATCCGAGCATGTGCCATATCACGATTCTTAGACACATCAGGATCATAAGCACAATGTGTGATCATACTTTCACCTGATGCTGACCTGAAAAATTCAGGTAATTCGTCAGGTAACGCTTTAATAGAGGCTTGTGTGAGGATGTCATGTCCACCACCCCACCATGCAAAAGTGGGAGAAGAAAGCACGAACACCGATAGAACCAATACTTGTAATATACGTTTCATAATACTCCTTTATACTATTAGTCAGCTGCGAGATATTCTGAAGATTCATCTTCGTGCCATTGGAATTGAAGGTCTGTAGTTTCATGCGGTTTAAACGGTATAGCAACGGTATCAACATCAGCACCGATGATGTCTATATTCTTTAGATCCGCAGTGCCGTAACCTAATTCATTGGCATAGTTGAACAATCCAATCTCCATAGGTTCAAATCCCATTGCTTTTGATGTGACAGCATCTGCAGCGAACACATCACCACTTGCTATAGCAATTCCGAGAGGAACTGAATTGGTGCCACCTGGACCGTTCCCTTGTAATCCAACAGTTCCATCAACAATAGCAATGTCTGGCTTAAGATAACGTGATAACCGAAGTAGGTTGATATTTAGGCTTTGTGCTTCACGCGGAAGCTCACGATCTGCATGACTATGATAACCGTGCATTTTAATGCGGTCCTCTTTGTGCAATGTTCCCATAATCATGTTTTTCATTGCAAGGGTAACAACACCAGCATCATGCGTCTTTGCAATAGCAACAGATATGGTGCAGGGACAATCAAGAACGATCTTCGGCATCCGGACAGTATCTGACTTCCGATCTGCAAGAAACGCTGTGGTTTCCACCCATTCAGTTTCTTGATGTAAATCAACCAGTCTGATAGGAACATCATACTCCGCTTGTAGCGCATCATATCCAAAGATTTGAAATGCTTCACCAGAAAACGATTCATTAGCACCCTCAGCGATGATAATCTCGTTTGGTCGTTGTGGAGTGCTCAATAGAAAGTCAATAGCACCACGTATCACATCAACATGTGAGGATGCAAGTTGATTTGTGCTGGAGAGGAAATTCGGCTTTAACAACACTTGTTCACGCACTTTCGGTGTGATGTCATCACGGATATTGTTTAGTGCTTCATAAACATTAGAACGTCGTCTTCCAGTTTTGGCAAGACCTACTTTTGTAACATTCGTAGCCATATAGTTTCTCCCTTTATTTACAAAGGACACATCATTGATTAGAATTAAACGATTGACAGTTATCCATCTAAAATTGGTCGTAATAGTCCCCGATTTTTTTCTAAGAGTATAGTTGCATCATCTTTGTTGATTCCTTTAACCAACATTACAATTGCTATCTTTGCATTACCTTCAGCTTTATTCAAAGTCTTTCGTGCAATTGCGGTTTCTACACCTGTAACAGTTTGAACAATTCTGATACACCGCTCAACTAATTTTGAATTTGTGGCATTCACATCCACCATAAGGTTATTATATACTTTTCCAATTTTCACCATTGAAACGGTTGTCAGCATATTTAGAACTAATTTTGTTGCAGTTCCGGCTTTCAAACGAGTTGACCCTGTGATTATTTCAGGACCAACAATTGGGGTGATGAAGTGATCAACATACTCCTCTAATTCTTCTGCAGGTGGAACACACGACAGAAATATAGTTTTGACTCCAATTGCATGTGCTTGGTTTAATGCACCTAAAACATAAGGAGTTCTTCCACTTGTTGCTATGCCAACGAGAATGTCTTTCTCTGTCAGTTTAAAGTCAAGAATTGCATTTGCACCGCGATCTAGTTTATCCTCTTCACCTTCTACTGCATTACGCAAAGCCGTATCCCCTCCTGCAATGATTCCTTGTACCATTTCTGGGTGTGTACTAAAGGTAGGTGGACATTCAGAAGCGTCCAAAACACCAAGTCTCCCACTTGTCCCCGCACCAATGTAAAAGAGGCTACCTCCATTTTGAAATGTCTTGACTATCATCTCAATTGCATGTGAGATGGATTCTGATTCATCTGCAACTGCATCTATTGCCTTTTGATCTTCCTCGTGAAAAATCTGAACGATTTCTGAGATTGACCTTAAATCAATGTCAGTTGAATTTGGATTTCGTTGTTCTGTTATCACAATCAGGTAGTATACTATTCAGTTAGTTTATTATTTTCCATTGCCAATAGAACTGCACCATAAGCTGGTTCATGTATCGGCTTAATAACATTGCTTCCAATTATTATCTTCTCAATCCATCTTTGAAGTTTATCCGCTAAAAGTGATTGATTTAATAATATTCCTCCAGTAAATACTATATCAAACTGCTGAGTGAAATCCAATTGTACCGTCACCGTCTCAACTGCACAAGCGAGTTCACTAAATGCGTTATCTACAATTTGAATTGCTCTCTCATCATTCATTTCTGCTGCTTCAAATACCGATCCGGACAATTGTGCGATTTCATCTCTGCTTGCAGCGTGTGTCCACCGAATCAATTCGTTTGGAGCATTCAGCTCAAGTCTCTTCAGAATCAAGTCCGTTAACAGAGTCGATTGTCCACGTTTGTCTGCTGCGCGTGTGATAGATTGTAATCCCTTTAGGGCAATATCGTATCCACTTCCTTCATCTCCGAGTAGATAACCCCACCCACTTGCACGAACCTCTTTACCGCTCTCATTGATTCCATATACAATCGAACCTGTTCCAGAAATTACTATCACACCTGCTTGTTTTCCTGTTCCACCAACTAATGCAATATGTGCGTCATGTGTAAGAATACGATCCTCATTTATTCCTATCTTATCGCAAATCTGTCCGATAACGATTCTATCTTCTTCTCGTCCCAATCCAGCCATACCTATGCATACTGGAATAGACTGAAACGAGGTGTTATCAATATGAGTGGATAGTTCCGTAATGATTTCAAGCAGAACTGCTTGTGTCTGTTCAATGCCAACAACGTGATAGTTTGATGGACCTGCCTGAACTTTTGCAACAATTTCACCAGTTTCTGTTGCTAAAATACTTGCTGTTTTTGTTCCTCCGCCATCAATTCCGATTACATAACTCATAGAACACATCTATAGCACAATACTCATCAGGATAACATATTCATTGACAATTCAGATTAAATCAGTTAGAGTAATATAGCACAATTCATATCAAAACACAATCATTTTATCTGGAGATCTCTCATGAAAACAATACAATGGTTTCTCTTTCTATCATTCACATTATTAGTTTTATCGGGTTGTTCACAGGACAGTACCCAAGTTGAGTGGAAAAAGGTAGACAGTGGAACAGAAGCACATCTCTACGGAATTCATTTTGGAGATGATAAACATGGTTGGACAGTCGGTACAAATGATACTATCCTGTCTACAACCGATGGTGGAAAAACTTGGACTGAAACAAAAAATGAAAAAGTAACTGATACATCAACAGATACTAATTATACACATGTAAACTTCACATCTCCGAAGCATGGTTGGTTGGCAAGTATAGGTAAGGTGTCGTATACCGGAAGTGGTGGAAATTCATGGAGTGTTCAATACCAAGAACGCACAGTTGGAAAGAAACCTTCTGGGATATTAGACTTATATTTTGTCACGAAAACAGAAGGTTGGGCAGTTGGAGGACTTGGAACAATTCTCCATACACAGAACGGTGGTGGAAAATGGGAAAAGATCAAGACATTTTCTGATATACATCTGTGGGGTGTGTTTTTTGTTGACACTGACCACGGATGGATTGTTGGACAAGAAGGTGAAATCTTACATACAGAAGACGGTGGTAAACAGTGGATACGTCAAGATAGTAGAGTAGAACAACCTTTATTTGCTGTCCATTTTGTGGATACAATGAATGGTTGGATTGTGGGAACAGATGGTCTGATTTTGCATACTGCTGATGGTGGAGAAACATGGGACCGACAGACAAATCCTCTTAAACAGAGTCTACGAGATGTTGAATTTCGTAATGAAAAAGATGGGTGGGCAGTTGGAGAAGAAGGTATGATATTACATACCAATGATGGTGGTATCACATGGAACCCTTATCCATCGCCAACCACGCACAATTTACAGGATATTTTCTTCACAAAAAAATCTGGCTGGATTGTTGGGGAGAAGGGTACAATACTGATGAGGAAGTAGATTGCAATATGCCTCAAATATAGTGTATTCTAATGCAATTCATTATTTTGATATCAAAGACAGATAGTAATCATGAAATTTATTGATATAGTGTTGTTGGATGGCAGTTGTGACAAAACCTAATCCGAACAGTGTAAGTAGAACTGCTGTTATGGGTAAGTGCCGATGCACCTGTAAATTGTATTTATGTTCAACCCAGTTAATGCTCTGTGACATTTTGTATTCTTCAAATACTCCGTAAATTCCACATGTAAAGAATGAAAGAAAAATCCATCGCCAAAAATAGTATTCTGTCCTACCCAACCATGCATTCAGTGTTTTCATCTGCCTGTATTGCCAATACAGTAAATAAATTCCCAAAGTAAGCAGAGATAGAATAATACTGACAGCAATGTTCTGCGTAATGCTATATGTTTGATATGGGTTTTGGATTTGCATCTATATGTTATACCACTTCTAATTAAAAACTACTCATTATCAAAACAGACGCTCGTAGTCGCGCAATTCATTGCGCCTCTTACATTCAGCAAATTGAGGATAAATCTACAAATTCACAATGACACCTTATCTATTAGAATTGGTATTACAATACTTTAATCTTCTAAAGAAACTTTGTCTATAGGGTTACCATATAATTGGCTTTAACTTCATAAACCACACTGAGAGACAGAAAACAATACCACAGATTGAAATAGAATTCCGTGTTCTTGTGGATAGACCGTTCCAAACATCTGTTATCTGAGATGGAAAGAGTGCGATACCCATTGCTAAACCTATGAGGAGAAAAGAGAGTGGATGGTAATGCCACGCATCAGTGAAATGTCCGTGCGTAATGGAAAGACAAGCGCGTGTCATACCGCACCCTGGACACGGAACATCTGTCACAGTGTGAAATACACATGGTAGCAATGAGACTTCGTCTGGTGCTTTTGCAGTGACTGCTGTAAAGATCCCAATTACTGCCAATCCTATAAGAAAAATACGAGCAATAAGAATGTGATTAACCATCAGTATGGTCACCGTAGAGTTTATTGATGTGATATTGTTGAATTGCTATTGAAACAATACCTACACTGAATAACGCTAACAGAACACATAGAATCGGTAAATTGATATCTACGTACATGCCTTTGTTCGTCTGAATTTCATTGATACCAGTCGCCATCTTATATTCATAGTATAATCCGAAAATACCACATGTTAGGAAAGAGAGTAAAAGCCATAAGATGAAAGAATAATCCTCTCTTCCAAGCCAAGCGTTTAGTGTTTCCATCTGTTTGTATTGCCAATATAGACTATATAGACCACAGGTTATTATTGTAAGTATGATTCCTGTTACAATATTGCGTCTTCCCTCGTACTCTGGATATGGATACTGATCTAGCATTATTATCTCCAATTTTTAATCTGTCAATGTTTGTTAGAATATATTACGAAACCTTCTTGCATTTTTATTCACGCGGCAAAGTAATTGTGTCTGGCACGATAATTTCTCTCTTGATAATTTTTTCTTTTAACGATTCTACCTTCGTTATAATTTCTTCTGAGAGTAGTGGCATGTTGTGTTCATCAACTGCATAATAGACACCACCGTCTTCTAATCCAAAGTAACGCACTCCCGCCATGAAATTTCCATCAATGGTCTCTTGTATGATACGTTGAACAGATACAGGGATTTCTTTTGCCATACTCGTCAAAACAAGTCCAGGGGCAAGGTCGTTCCCGTTGGAATCCACCCAAATAATAAAGTTCTGTGTTTCTTGTGCTGCTTCAAGGACTCCCTGTCCTGAACCACCCGCTGCAGTGTATATGACATCAACACCACTTGCATATTGTGCTAATGCGATCTCTTTCGCTTTCTCAGGTTGAATGAAACCTGTAGCATCTAAACTGATGTATTCAACAGTAATATCAGCCATTGGATTAATTTCACGAATACCTGCAATATATCCGGCTTCAAATTCATGGAGTAATGGAACATCAGCACCACCGATATAACCTATTTTTCCAGTTTCTGATTTTAGTGCTGCGATTGCTCCGACAAGGAAGGATCCTTCATTTGATTTATAGTTTAAAGCAGCTACGTTTGGCATTTCAAGTACGACATCAAAGATAGCAAATTTCACATCTGGAAAATCTGGAGCAACAAGTCTGAGAATATCTCCCATTTGATAACCCGCTGTTATTACAAGATCAGAGTTTTGGGCGGCTTCTCTCATCAACATCTCAGTTGCGTCAGGATCGTTTTCATTTCCGTTCAATTCTGTTAGCATTATCCCAAGTTCAGTGACAGCAGTTCTTACACCGATATGAAAACCATCACAGTAAGCAGCAGATCCAACGCAGTCATTGGGATAAATCATCGTTACTTTTAACGGTGTTGAATCCAACATACTTGCATCATCGGTGTCAACCACTTTCTCAACATATTCACATCCGAATACGACTACAGACATTAATACTATAATCATTGGTAAACAAGCATTCTTGATATATTTCATAGGTGCTCCAAATCTGTTGGGTGACTGATTAATCCTGAGACTGCAACAATGTGTTTGGGATGATTCATACAATCCTCCCTCACTTATTACTAAAATGACATCGCAAACGGTACCATCTTAGCTGCCAAATCAATTTACTTAACTTAATACGGTGCATGCTTAGTTGCTTCCCATTCATTTCAAGTACTGGAATTAGCAGTTTATATTTAGAAAACAGTCCAAGATTCTTCGTAATGTCAATTTCCTCAACAGCAATAAACGGTAATTTCGCTTGGACGTTCTTCAATATTAATTTTGCCTCATCGCAAAGCGGACAATCCGACTTCGTATAGAATTTAAGTTGAAGCGGCGTGTTCTTCATCAACGTTTCGGGCAGGAAACCCAATCCTTTAGGTTTCGGAGGAATGCCCGCTCCTGTCCTTTTCTTGACAACTCATGTCAGATCTGTTATACTATTCTCAGCATTGTTGGTAGAGAATACTACCCTCTCCGCTTGGAGAGGTCTCTACCATGCCAGTAGTATTGGTAAATAATGCTGGAGAAAAACAATGCGAACCTATAAATACAAGATACGCAACCATTCTAAGAACAAACGCTTGGGCAACCTGTTTGATGATCTTGCTGATGTGCACAATCACTTTCTGCGTTTAGAAATGCGTTATTATCGCAGAAACGGTAAATATGCTGGTAGATATAGGCTGCAACCGCATCTTACGAAGTTGCTCAAGACAACCAAGAAACATTGGGCTTGGATACCGCGTGACACTTTGGATGCAGCGATTATTCGCATAGATGCTGCATATCAACGTTTCTTTGCTGGTCAAGGCGGACTTCCTAAATTCAAACGTAAACATCGTTATCGTTCTGCGAAGTTCCAAACAGGCTATAAACTTGAAAATGGACGGGTGCTTATCTCTTTCAAGTCGTGGAATGTCTCCACACAATCTCTGAAATTCAATCGTCGCTGGTTTTCTTTTCATCAGCACCGAGACTGGCACGGCACTGTCCGCTATGTTCAAATACTCCGTGATAGTGCCGGTGAATACTGGCTTTACATTGTCACCGATGATACTTCTACCGAACCTATGCGACAAACAGGTGAGAGCGTAGGTATAGACTTCGGATTGAAAACATTTTTGACTTTGAGCAACGGTGAAAAGATACAAGCACCAGAATTCTTGAAACAATCCTTGAAACATCTTCGCAAACTGAATAAAGCTGTGAGTTGTAAAGTCAAAGGGTCTAACAATTGGTGTCGCGCTATTAGAGAACTCGCCCGGCATCATATCAAGATAGCAAACCAACGGCTTGACTGGCAATGGAAACTTGCTACAGACTTGTGCAGAAGGTTTGATACGATTGCTGCTGAAACGTTGAACCTTGACGGTATGAAGCGATTGTGGGGACGTAAAGTCTCCGATCTCGGATTTTACCAGTTTATTCAATTGTTGGCATTCAAATGTTTCAAACATGATAAACAGTTTCTGCAAATCGGACAATGGACACCTACAACAAAACCTTGTAGCAACTGCGGAGATAAAAACAATAATCTTTCTCTCAATGATAGGCAGTGGACATGTTCACAATGTAATTCAGAACATGATAGAGATATAAACGCTGCTATCAACATATTACGGGCTGCTTATGATCCCGTTGTGGAGCAGACGTGAGACGGGTGTTCTCTTTGGAGAACAACGCTAACTGCTACGAAGCACAAGCTCAATCCTTTAGGTTTGGGTGCTATGACATTGAAAATGTACTTCTTACATAAGTGCCAACAACTCTTATGCTAAAATGTCTTTGACGACATGTCCATGAACATCTGTCAGTCGGAAGTCTCTACCTTGGAACCGATAAGTCAGTTTTTCATGGTCTATACCTAATAGATGAAGCATTGTTGCGTGGAAGTCGTGAACATGTACGATATTTTCAACAGCATTGTAACCAAGTTCGTCAGTATTACCGTAGCTAATTCCACCTTGAACACCACCGCCAGCCATCCACATGGAGAAGCCTTTAATGTGGTGGTCACGACCACTTCCTTGTGCCATCGGAGTCCTTCCAAACTCTCCACCCCATATAACCAAGGTTTCGTCTAACATTCCTCGTTGTTTCAGGTCATTGACGAGAGCTGCAGTTGCTTTATCTACATACCCAGCAGTTGTTTTTATTGCGTTTTGAATTCCACCGTGATGATCCCATCCTCTATGATAAAGTTGAATAAAACGAACTCCCCGTTCAGCTAATCTTCGTGCAAGTAAACAGTTGGATGCGTATGAACCATCTCCGGGTTTTGCTCCATACATATCAAGGATTTCCTGTGGCTCTTTAGATATATCGGTTAATTCAGGAACACTTGTTTGCATACGGAACGCCATCTCATATTGATTGATACGCGTTGCAATCGTTGGGTCGTCAACTGTTTCATTGAGTATACTGTTCAAACTTTGAACTGCACCTACCACATCTTCCTGCTGGTCTTTACTTACGCCATCAGGATTTGAGACATAGTGAACTGGATCACCTTTTGAATTGAACTGAACACCTTGGAATTGTCCGGGTAGAAATCCGCTGTGCCACTGGCGCGTTGCAATCGGTTGGTCTTGTCCACCACCAGAGGAGATAAGAACAACAAAACCGGGAAGGTTTTCATTCTCGCTACCGAGACCATATAACAACCATGACCCCATACTCGGTCTTCCTGAAATTGCGGTTCCTGTGTTCATGAAGGTGTGTGCAGGGTCATGATTTATCTGTTCGGTGCGTAAAGAACGCACAATGCAGATATCATCTGCAAGGCTGCCAATGTGAGGAAATGCTGAACTCATCACCTGTCCAGAATCACCAAAATTCTGAAATTCATGTGTTGGTCCTAAACACTTAAGTGCATTTGCCTGACCTTGTAGCTGTGCAATCGGTTGTCCTTTTGTGTAGGATCGCGGCATCGGTTTACCATGCATTTCTGCAAGTTTCGGTTTATAGTCTAATGTCTCTAAATGTGAAGGTCCTCCAGCCATGCAAAGATGTATCACACATTTTGCTTTTGGTTGCACATGAGGTTCGGTTATGATTCCTTGCCATCGCTCAATCTTTGGGGCTGCATCAACCAACGACGGTGTGAGTAGAGAAGCAAGTGCAACTGACCCGACACCACGGACTGTTTTGCCTAAAAATGTGCGTCTTGTGAGACGTAGTTTGGTTTCTTCATTTATACCGTTTGACATACAACTGATTCCTCCTTTGCCTAATCAATAGTTATCGTAAAGAATACATTCAATCTGTTATAGATTAAAGGTCTGTCGTTATTCTAATTAATATCTCGTAATCGTCTCATGCAGATTTAAAATCACACGAGCAACAGATGTCCATGATGCCAATTCAATAGGTTCAACACCTTGCGTTGCGGGAGCTTCACCTATAGCAGCTAATGTGTTTGCTACGCCTGGATTTTCGGTATATTCGCTTTTATGTTTCTCAAATAACTGCGTCATAATCTCAAGCTCTTTCGGTTGAGGTAGCCGTGATAACGCGTGTCGATATGCCCAATTGATTCGCTCTGTAGGAGTGCCACCACCTTCACGGATTATACGTGCCGCGAGAACACGTGCTGCCTCAACATAAGTCGGATCATTCAACAATGTCAGTGCCTGCATTGGTGTGTTAGATGTTGATCTTTCGGCAGTGCATTCCTGTCTGCTTGGTGCATCAAATGCCATCATACTCGGATGTAAGAAAGTTCGCTGCCAATGCGTATAAAGTCCGCGACGATACTGACTCTCCCCTTTATCATGAACATATCTTCGTTTTGGGAAGTTAAGGTTTGAATAGTATCCTACGGGTTGATACGGTCTAACACTTGGTCCGCCAATTTTGGAAACAAGAAGTCCACTTAACAATAATGCGTTGTCACGAACGATTTCCGCATCAAGCCGCCAACGCGATTGTCGTGCAATAAGTCTATTGTATGGGTCTTTTTCGCGCAGTACCTCATTTGGTTTTGAGGACTGACGATATGTATTTGAAGAAACAATCAGTTTCACCATCTGTTTGACATTCCATCCACTTTCCATAAACTCAACTGCCAACCAATCAAGGAGTTCTGCATGGACTGGTGGTTCACCTTGTGCTCCAAGGTCATCAAGCACGCGAGAGATACCTGTGCCAAAATAAAGTGCCCAGAGACGATTGACAAAAGCACGTGCCGTCAAAGGATTATTCCTTGACACAACCCAATTTGCGAGATCAAGTCGTGTCGGACGACGATTCTTTATATTGAAATCACCCATAAATTCAGGTATCATCGGTTCAACAATGTCACCAGAATCGTCTAACCAATTCCCTCTCGGTAATATTCGGGTTGTTCGAGGCTGAACTGAAATAGTTGTAAGTGAGAATGGACTTTTTGATCTGATCTCATTTTGACGTTTGTCTAAATCCGAAATCTGTGTGCGGATACCATCAAGTGCTGGTGCTATTTGTCGGAAGTAATCTTCAATCTGTTTTCTTTGGTTGGTTGTTCGGACAAACGGATCAACTTGAATAGCATTAATAACAGCACCGTCATGAGAATTCCTTGTCACTACACCAACTGTCGTTTCAATACCAGCGACATCCCAATAGGTAGTTCCACCAAATTGTGTGAATGCAATTCCATTCAGGACACTTCCTGCTTTCAAACCGACTAATGCCGGATCAACTTCAAGACGGACCCATTTTCCCAATTCTGGTAGATCACCCATCGGTTTATGCGCTGGTGTATCACTTCCAATGTCTCCATACACTATTTTGTCTTCTCCCCAGAATGCACGGTGGTCCCAACTACCATCGTTCCATTGAAGCATAATTGTCTGAGGTGTGTTCTCAGGATCTAACCACACATAAGCATATAGAATATCACCTTCGGCAAGTGTGACCTTCCGATTTGCATTGTGGAACGAATGTTGAACAAGTTGATCTGGTGCAGCAGTTTGTATTCGTGACTTTTCTTTGCTAAAAACAGGTGCTTCAGTTTTATTAACAAATTTCCATGTACCTTCTGTTCTTCCTCCATTTGACTGTGCATCATCAACCCAAGCGAAATCTGCAGGTTCTGTTGAAGTGAGAAGTGAACGTATCTCTTCCTCCCACTTAGTCTGCTCTGCCTTTAAACCTGGAGATGACAACTTAAAGACTTTTCGCAACCTTACTAATTCATCGTCAATCTGATCTAATTCATCCTGTTGCTCTTGAGACGGTAACATCACAACAGGATCCCATTTGCTTCCACCTCGATATACTCCGGGACCCTCAATATCTGCGAAGAAGGCAGCGAAACTGTAAAAATCTTTAGCTGTAAAAGGATCAAATTTGTGGTCGTGGCATTGTGCACAA
Source organism: Candidatus Poribacteria bacterium (assembly GCA_965214095.1). Taxonomy (GTDB): domain Bacteria; phylum Poribacteria; class WGA-4E; order WGA-4E; family WGA-3G; genus MSPOR6. The sequence continues at coordinate 330,914 of OZ243938.1, forward strand.
CCGAGTGTAGCACCTAACCAAACAGATGCTGTTGTGCGTACTCTATCAGCCGCATAGATTGTGAGATATTCTTTCGCTTGTGCGCCACCTTCAGCAGTTGTTTGAATTAGTCTATTATATCCAGATGCTACCTTCTGTTCAGGGCTTGCATTGGGTATTTGATCCCCTGCCAGATTCTCTATTGTAAATTGATTAAATGGCATATTCTCATTAAATGCTTTTATTACATAATCACGGTAGGGCCATACGCTCACATTTTCATCGGAATGATAACCACTTGTGTCTGCATATCGCACTAAATCGAGCCAGTAGATTGCCATCCGTTCACCGAACTGGGGTTTAGATAGCAAACGGTTAATGAGATTCTCATAAGCATCTGGACTTTCATCTCTTATGAACTGATCAACCTCACCGGGTGTTGGTAGTAACCCTGTTAAATCAAAATGCAAACGACGACTGAGTGTGCGTTTATCTGCTTCTGCAGCTGGTTCAAGTCCTTCTGCGTTCAATGTAGATAATATAAACTGATCAATCGGATTTTTGACCCAATCAGGATTTTCTATTTCTGGAAGTTCACCCCGTTTCGGAGGAATATATGCCCAATGTTCTTCCCATTCTGCACCTTCGGCAATCCACTGTATTAACGTATCTATCTGTTCTTGTGTTGGTTGACGATTTGAGTTCTGTGGAGGCATTCGTGTATCTATGTCTTCATGCGTTATTCTCTGAACCAATTCACTTTCTTCAGGTTTACCCGGTACAATTATGGGGTAACCACTTGGTTCAGAAAAAGCACCTTCTTTAATATCAAGACGTAGGTTCGCTTGTCGTACTGCTGGATCTGGTCCGTGACATGCATAACATTTATCAGATAAAATAGGACGAATATCACGATCAAATTGGAGTTTCTTCGCTTCAGTGAACTGGGAAAACTGTGTTAGCAACATCAAGATCACAAACAATCCAACCAGACATTTGAACAATTGTATTGACGAAAATATCTTTGATTTTTGGTATTTCCAAAACATTTTGGAATATCTCCTCCTCAGAAATTAGTAGAAATAATGACCATATTAACCGATGAATTTGTATGTCAAGTAATTTACCATAATATATTAATATGTGCAAATCTTATAATGAGTTTACGAATTTCGTTTGATTAATATTATAATTTAAAGTATAATACTCTAAAGTATATTATAGTAAACTTTTGAATTATAGTTAAAACCATAATTATTTACACACGACGGTAGGTTCGGTTAGGAAACCGAACCATAGGCGTCAATTTAGTGTAAATTAGGCGTTTTCCCCAGGACGGTAGGTGCGGTTTCCTAACCGCACGGAACCTGTGCGAGAACCTCTATGAAGGTATTTGGCACAAAGCCGGTTCGGTTAGGAAACCAAACCTACCGGGTTTGGGTAAATGAGAATTACCCGTTTAATAAATTAATCTTCATTTAGGCATTCATCGTATGGCATTCTGCATTGGTTAGGAAACCGCATCTACCGAGAAGTGCACACGTATTTTTTTATTTCACCATAATTCAAGAAAGGAGGAAAGGTGATGTTTATAAACAGAAAACAAGAACTCAACAATTTAGAACAGATGTATCGTGCTAAAGGAGCAGAATTCTTTGTGTTGTATGGAAGACGAAGAATTGGCAAAACTGAACTTCTGAAGCAGTTTTGTAAAGACAAACGTAGTATCTATTTTCTTGCGAGTCAATTGAAAGAACGTGATCATCTCAATCAAATATTGGAAGTTGCTTTGCATGTAATAAAAGACCCGTTGCTACAGAATATGACATTCAACGATTGGGAATCTGTTCTTGTTTATTTTGCTCAAAAGGCTGAGGAAGAACCATTAGTCGTAGTCCTGGATGAATTCCAATATCTATGTGAAGATAATTCAGCACTACCTTCATTAGTCCAAAGGTTTTGGGATTTACATGGGAAAGATAGTAATTTATTCTTGATTCTATGTGGATCACACGTCAGTTTCATGGAACGTGAGGTTTTAGCTGAACGTTCTCCTTTATATGGCAGGCGAACCGGTCAGCTTAAGTTGCAACCGTTATCCTACCGTGACTGTGGAAGATTTTATCCAGAGTTTTCATCTCGTGAGAAAACACTGATATTTGGTATACTCGGAGGAGTTCCTTCATATCTGAGTCGCTTTACTCTAGAAAATACAGAACATCTACGTGAAGAATATAATCAATCTATAGAGCAGAACATGATAAATGAATTACTCACGCCTCAAGGTTACCTATTTGATGAGGTTAATTTTTTGTTACGAACAGAACTCAGAGAACCCAGAACTTATGCGAGTATATTACAAGCGATAGCAAGTGGTATGACCCGTTTAAACGAAATATCGCAAAGAGTTGGACTTAACACGACAAGTACAAATAAATACGTGAGTGTTCTGCGAGAATTAGGTTTAGTAAAACGTGTTGTTCCGTTGACTGAACGTGCACCTGACAGAAGTAAAAAAGGACTGTATAAAATAGCAGATAACTATGTTAAATTTTGGCATAGATTTGTCTTACCTTTTCGAAGTCTTATAGAATCTGGAAATTCAGATTTGGTATACAACCGGATGATTGCCCCTAATTTATCCCAATATATGGGAGAAATCTTTGAAGATGTTTGTCGTCAATATGTTGAACTCCATTGGGAGGAAAAGATAAGAAATGCGCCGAAACGGGTTGGTGCATATTGGGGATCAAATCTTGAAATAGACATAATGACGGAAAATTTAGATGATAGCAACTGGTTTGGTGAGTGTAAGTGGTGGAAAAGTCTTGTCGGTGAAAATGTCCTCAACAAACTCATAGAAAAAGTTGATTTACTTCCTGAACGCTGGAGAGAAAGAGCAAATTATATGTTGTTTTCGGCTTCCGGTTTTACTGATTCACTAAAACAAAGAGCATTCGATACTGGAGTTATACTCATTGATCTAAATGATCTATATGAAGACAGTAATTGACTAAAATAGGCATAGATTATTTAGGAATGCGTTGATGTGGGTCAATGAAAGTGTTCTTATTATCCTTTTTCCGAGGAGGTGGTAAAGAATCCAATTTTGCACGAAGTTTTGAAAGAACTTCAGCATAATTGGGATTGTCTATGAGATTGTTACACTCATTGGGATCGTTGGCAAGGTCAAAGAGCTGGTCTTGCCATCCCTTATCCTTGTCAAAGCGGAAATACTTCATATCACTATCTTTTACCATGACAGATGGACCGTTCTGTGCACGCCAGAGTTCACTATAAACAGTATCATTCCAATTATCTGCATTTCCTTCTATCAGAGGAACAAGTGATGATCCATCAAGCTCATCAGGCATAGGGATTTCAGCTAAATCACAAAGTGTTGGAAAGAGATCTACTAATGATACATTTTGTTCTATTATCTTTGGGGAAAGTCCAAATTTCTTTGGATACCAAATTGACAACGGGACTCGGACAGAAGGTTCAAAATAACTCTGTTTCTCCCACAGTCCTTTTGTTCCAAGCATTTCACCGTGGTCAGAAAGAAAGACAACGATGAAGTCATCAAGAACATTCAGGTGTTCCATTTTCTCAATAACTCTACCAAACTGTGCATCCATCCACTCAATCATACCGTAATATGCAGCAGTGGCGCGGTGTGCTTGACGGTAAGTAACATCCTTACCCACTTTAACACGGAAAAAGTCTGCATAATCGAACTTCTCATTAGGTTCTTCAATAATCGGTTCAACACGTTGCATGTAGTAATTGAACAGGTCAAGCGGACATTGATATGGATAATGCGGAGCAATCAGACTGACAGCAAGACACAACGGAGCTGCTTTCGGTCGGTCATAGGATGCGTTGACAAAATATTCTTCAAGAAAAAGTAAGGCACCGTCCACATTATATTGATCGTGTAGCATCCAATGTCCTATCCCTGGTTGTGCATCCCGTATCTCTTGTGCACACTTATCTCGTTTCATTCCTGTTCCGGGTTCACGTTCAATCTGTGCAGTGTGTTCATCTTTTACAGCGGGATAGGGATAGCCATTGTTACCGATAATATCACGACCAATTCGTTCATGCCATCCGTGCATGACATCAGTTCCCACAAAATGCATTTTGCCAGCACAACATGAATAATATCCATAGTTTCCTAATTGACCTGGAATAGTTCGCACCTCTGTCGGCATAGGGTCACCGAAGTTTAGACATCCACTATTCCGTGGATAGAGTCCGGAGAGAAAACTTTGTCGTGCAGGTACACAGACTGGTGAAGGTGTATAAGCATTGCGAAAGTAGGTCCCTTCATCCATAAAGCGAGAAAGTGTGGGTGTTCGGATAGCCGTGTCACCTTCTATTGGTAATATATCTGGTCGGTGTTCATCGTTGATGAGTAATAGAATATGCGGTTTGTTTTGTGACATAGTAGTTTCCAAAGATATGTGTAATGAATTAACATCAAAAATTACATTATAGTGAATTATGAATACAAGTTGACACTTTCGTCCCACGGTAGGCGAGGTTTCCTAACCTCGCCGATGCAGAGTGTTCAAGTATTCTTAAAATCTACTATAATTGTAGTGTGTCTATTCCATCAATAGGGTGCCATTAGATCTACTGCTCCAGAGAACTGTTTTCGCTCAAATTCGGGTGAAATCCATCTTTTACCTGGGTCTTTACCCGGTTTATAATATCCATAAACAACTGTCCACCTGGTATCACTTTCCTGTTTTCTTGGTGTTACTGCATGGGCTGCATGTGTCCACATCAAGACGACTGTTCTCTTTGGCACTGAAAGCGTTTGGATCTTCAAAGGTTCACCAGTCTTTGGATGCGTTTTCCCTACCAACCAACCATCCTGTAAGACTTCATCTGTTGCAGCCTGAATTTTAGGATCGCGGTAAAGATGACTTCCAGGCACTGCCTTCAAACCACCGTCATCCGCTTCAAATCCGTTGACATAGAAGAATATGCGAACATAACCGTAGTGGGGATCATCCTCTGAATAACCGTGACTATGCCATCCGATGCCGCCATTACCACCTGGACGATTGAGACTAACGCAGTGGTCATAACGTATCTCTTCACCAAGTACTTGGCGTGCAAGTTTGAGCATTTGTGGATGCGCGATAAGACTTTCGAGATAAGTATCATATTCTGCCGCAAATCTGTTCGGTTCATATCCTTTCTTACCACCTGGGATGAGTGATTCAATCCGAGTTAACGCTTCTGTCAATCGTTCCTGAGCATCGGAAGTAAGAAGTTTAGGTAGTACGTAATGACCATCATGATCTAATTCCTTTCGTTCTTGATCTCCGAATGTATAATCCTGAAAAATTGGTTTCTGTGCCATAAAAAACACCTAACTACTACTCTAATATAGAGACATTAACCCTTCTGTTCCGGGGATTGGCTTTTTCTCAAATTCGGGTGTAATCCAACGGGCATGAGAAGGTTTACCGGGGTTGCGATAGGCGTAGACAACAGTCCACCGTGTATCGCTCTCCTGTTTTCTTGGCGTTACTGCATGTGCTGCATGTGTCCACATTAAGATGACTGTTCCTGGTGGGACTGATAAAGCCTGAACCTCTAAAGGTTCACCCGTCTCTTTATGGATTTTTCCAGCCAACCAACCTTCTCGTAATGCTGCATCAGTTCCACCATGAATTCTTCCATCTCGGTAAAGATGACTACCAGGTACTGCTTTCAAGCCACCATCATCTACTTCAAATCCATTGACATAGAAAAAGATGCGTACAAAACCGTAACTTGGGTCGTCATCTGAATATCCATGGCTATGCCAACCAATGCCACCATTACCTCCGTGTCTATTAAGACTGACGCAGTGGTCATATCGAATATCGTCACCAAGCACTTTTCGTGCAAGTTCCAGCATTTGTGGATGTGCAATTACACTCTCAAGGTAGCTATCATATTCGGCAGAAAATCGGTTGGGTTCATGTCCTTCCTTACTATTAGGTATTAGCGATTGAATCAGAGACAACGATTCTGTCAATTGCTCTTGTGCGTCATCTGTTAACAGACCTGGTAACACATAATGACCATCTCTGTCAAGAACTTTACGTTCTTCAGCACCAAAAGTGTAATCATAAAAAATAGGACTAATGGACATATTAATCTCCTGAGATACTCTTGCTGTTTTATTTGAACCTATTTTAGTTCCGGACCAGGTGTTCTGTTCCACTCTATCGGTTCAATGTCACCTTGATAATTTGGGTTGAGTTCCGCTATTCTGTCCCAGTCTTCCTCCGACCAATGTATTTTCTGCCGCATTCTACCAATATGAGCTTGCATTGCTTCTGGTAGCAATGCAAAAAATGGATGATACCATAATGTAATCACTGTACGTCTCTCATCCGATTGATTGCTGTGTGATGCGTGAAGCAATCGAGAATCACCGATAACAAGATCACCAGCATTGACAGAAATGTCAATTTCACTTGGATAGTGTTGAAAAGCAGGATGGTCAGGATTTTCTACCCGCTGTAGATCCGCACCGTGTGCATTTGGTAAAATATCATGGAGTGGATGTCTTTTTAAGTGTGAGCCTCTGATCACACGTAGACATCCGTTATAAGGTGTTGTATCAACCAAATAATACATCAGAAAAAGTTGTTGAGGGAGTGCTGTGTAACTACAAGGATCGTTCCAACCCCACCAATCCTGATGCCAAAACAGCGGTGGACTCTTCGGTGGTTTGCTAATGACATATCCTGAAGAGAATTTAGGTCTCAGGAAGCCTAAAACATCTAATGCAAGCAGTGTTCGTGGGTAGACGACTAATTCTGAAAACAAAGAGTGCATATAAATACTGATCATACTCCCAGATGATCGGGTTGCCGCCAATTGCTCCTCTGTCTGATCGTCCAACAGTGTATCTGTAACTGAACGAAGATGGACTATCATATCATCTTTAAGCACATTCTCAACGACACAATAACCATCTGAAATCAATTGGTCATATTTCTCTTTAGGTTTCTCAATTTCCATATTAACACTACCAGACAAAGTATTAATTACTCCGCTAATTCTTTTGCTTTCTGATACTTCTGTTGCGCGAATTGTCCCCACTCTTTGATCTTCTCATTACGATAGACCTGATCTTTCCATTCTGATGCAGCCATTTTCATTGCCTCATCTTCTGTAACCGGCATTTTCACTAATTCAGCAATTGCGAGAGTTTGTTTTTCCGCATCTTGGGAATTCGCTATTGCTTTCCATGCATCAACAAGATCGGTATGAGAGTCAATGATGAGGATACCAAATAGGTCGTTAACAATGTCCCAACGTGCGCCACCTTTATCTGCATCATAAGGAAACGGTGATATTTCCAAAGCAAAAGGATTCGTTACAACACATCGATCCCCTAATATATCATAGAGCTCTGGGAGAACGCTTGCGCGATTAAGTCCACCCTTCCATTCTGGTCCCTCTGCATCACTATCTCGTAACATCCACAGTTTTTGTGCTTGCTCTGATAAGACAAACTCAACGAATTTCTTCGCAACCGACATGTTTGATGCACCTTTGAGTATTGCAATTGAATCTGGATTAACCACAGTTCCATCGGATGGCAATACATACTTTATTGTTTCTGTACCTAATGCTGCAATTTGACTGTACGCATAAAAGTCTATTGCCAATCCATAGAGAACTTGACCTGTACCGACATCTCTTGGAATAACGTTTGATCCTGCTGAAAACTTCTTTACATTACCACCCAATTTTGTTAGGAGTGCAAACCCGTCTTCCCATCCATGTGTTTGTAATATAATTTCATACATCATGTGTGCGCTACCGCTTTCTCTTGGATCCGCAGCACCAATTTGATTAATCAATGCTGGATTACCCAAATCCTCCCATTTTTTCGCTTCCGGCAGCTTCTCAATCTTGCGTAACTGGTCATTATACATAATACCAAAACTTGATAAGGCTGCTCCATACCACCTATACTGTGGATCGTAGACAGGTATCCCATGATATGATTGCGGTATCTGATTAAGTTGTTCATCGGGTATTTTGTAAGATGTAAGTAAATCCATTTCAGCTAAACGGAGGTAACTGTCAGTGCCACCACCAAAGAAGATATCAATGCCAATTCCATCAGGTTTACGTTTGTACTCGTCTGCGATAAAACGATAATTAGAAGATGTACCACCGACATCACGCCAATCTGTTTTCACAGGTCTTCCAGTCTGTTCCTCATACCATCTTTCAAAATTACTACCAAATTCAGACTCAATACTTTCTGGATGCGGAGAAATAATGATGAGTTGATCCTGAGTCTGTTCTGTTGATTGGCAATTCCAAATTACCGTTAAACATAGCAGTAACACGAATGTTGCGAGATAGTTAAACCTAAATGATCTAAAATTGGACATGGTTGTCAATACTCCTATTAATAGATGTAGATTATTTATAGTGAATTATAAATATAAGTTGACACTTTCACCCCACGGTAGGCGAGGTTTCCTAACCTCGCCGATGCAGAGTGTTCAAGCAATTTCAAAATCTACTATAAAAGGGATTGTCTTATACACCGAAAAGTGAAATAATATCTTTCATTTTCCAAGCCAAAACCAATATACCAATGAGTAGAATTAGATACCATACAATCATTGATTTCCGGTGCTTGGCATTGAATAATGAGCGGGGTTGTCTCTTCTGTTTCATCTGTAATTCCTTCTATAGAACTTTACGAACGAAGTTTTGAAGATGATAACATATTATAGAATAGTATGTCAAAGAATATTACACGACCTAAGTGATCCTGAAGACGTGTAAAGTTTTTTGTGAATAATATTGAACAAGAATCCTAAAACTAAATAACCCATATTCCTGACAGGGTTATTTAGTCTTAAGTTTTTCTTGTGTATTCTTTCACAAATGCTAAATCCCCCAAGCCGGTAGGTGCGGTTTCCTAACCGCACCGAATTTGTGCAAAAACCTTTCATAGTCATTATTCTTGTAGGTTCCAGTGCGGTTAGGAAACCGCACCTACCGGCCTGGGATTAACTTTCAGTAATCTCTATTTTGGAAAATACCTAAAACTAAATAACCCATATTCCTGACACTTTTGTTGACAACTGATAATCTATCTGATAAAATGAATATCATAAGAAAAATGAGATATGGAATTTATTTTTCACATTATCGGGTGCTGAATTGACAGAAAAAAAATACGATAAAAACGCGCTGCGCGAACTCCCATCAATTGAGAAACTCTTGCTGTTACCGGAGATGCAGGAGTTGATTTCATCCTATTCACGAACTCTTGTTACGACTGCTTTAAGATCAGTTGTGTCTTCTGTCCGAGAACAAATCTTAAGCGGACAAACTATTCAACAACTTCCTTCCCCATCTGAATACGCTACATTGGCATTAAAAGAAATTGAAGAAATTACACGTTCTCCACTACGTACCGTCATTAATGCAACAGGCACTGTAACACATACAAATCTTGGACGTGCATTGCTATCTCAATCTGCATGTGATAGTCTACAAAACGCAGCTCAGAATTATGTCAATCTTGAATATGACCTTGAGACTGGTAAACGTGGACACCGCGATAGAATAACAGAACCGCTTCTAAAACAATTAACCGGATGTGAAGCATCCACAGTTGTTAATAACAACGCTGCTGCTGTATTAATTGCCTTACAGACAGTTGCCAAAGATAAAGAAGTAATTGTTTCGCGCGGGGAGTTAATTGAGATCGGCGGAGCATTTCGGATCCCTGACGTAATGGCAGCAAGTGGTGCCGTTTTAAGAGAGATAGGCACTACAAATAGAACACATCTCCGAGATTATGCTGAAGCCATCAACGAAAATACTGCTCTACTATTAAAGGTACATCCAAGTAATTATAAAATTGTGGGTTTTACGTCAACACCGGAGATGCATGAATTGACCGAACTCGGCACAGAACGCGGTATTCCAACGATGGAAGATTTAGGGAGTGGTGCTTTGATTGACCTATCTCAGTATGGACTTCCGAAGGAACCGGTTGTCGCTGATAGAATCGAAAGTGGTGTTGACATCGTTACATTTAGTGGAGACAAATTACTTGGTGGACCACAGGCGGGGATTATTGTTGGAAAAGAAAAATGGATACATCAGATTCGAAAAAACCCGCTGATGCGAGCACTAAGGGTAGATAAATTAACTATCGCTGCACTTGCAGCAACATTACAATCATATCTAAATCAAGACGCAATAGCAGACCATTTCCCAATGTTGAAACGATATACTCGGACAACTGATGAATTAGTTATTGAGGCGGAACAATTGGTAGAGAGACTCAAAGATATTTTCAAAGATAGTGTTTCACTTGATATGTGTGAATCACAGTCAGAAATAGGAAGCGGATCTCTTCCTGTTGAGACATTACCGAGTATTGCAATAGAACTCACACCCAATACAATATCGGTAACAAAACTTTCCGAGCTCTTTAGACAAGGAAAAGTTCCGGTCATCGGTCGTATTGAAAATGATCAGTTGATATTTGATCTTCGGACCCTATATGAGTCAGAACAACAAGATTTGCTTCAAACTGCAGCGGACATTGCGTCAGATATTGAAAATGTTTAACGAAGATAAAATGAAGTATGTTTTTATAATTTCATTTGTTCTGTTATACGCTTGTATGGATAGTACTCAAGTTTCCGATGTATCGAAGGAATTAGAAGAAAGAATCGTATCGCATATTGATGATGCAGAGATGCAGTTAATTCCATCTGGTACATTTTTAATGGGCAATTCTGATGAAGATTTAGGGGATGCGGATGAATTACCTGTGCACGAAGTGAATATTGATGCATTCTATATTGATATTTACGAAGTCACCAATGCCAAGTACCAACAGTTTGTTGTTGCAACAGGCTATTCTTCACCACCACTTTGGCATGACCAAAAGTTCAATCAACCAGATAATCCGGTCGTTAATATAAAATGGGTTGATGCGATGGCTTATGCGAAATGGGCAAATAAACGTCTTCCGACTGAGGCAGAATGGGAGTATGCTGCCCGAGGCAATCTGATTGGTAAAAAGTTCCCATCTGGTGATACAATTACACGCAATGATGTGAATTTTGGTGGTGAAGAAGGTGTAGATATTTGGAGATGGACATCTCCTGTCGGTAGTTTTTCACCAAATGGATTCGGGCTATATGATATGGCAGGTAATGTTTGGGAATGGTGCTTTGACGAATACAATGCTGAATTCTATTCCGTGTCATCAAAGAATAATCCTAAATATGGAAGAGAATCTGCCCCAGAAAATGAGAATTTTCGTATATTGCGAGGCGGCGGATGGGGTGGTAGCAGTGAAGATCTACGTGTTGCTGATAGATGGTACCATCTCACATCGGGTAGTACAATCGGATTTCGGTGTGTAAAGGATGTTGGTAAATAAAGATATTCTGTATAGTGGGATACATTTTGTATAGGGTTATTTAGTTTTCCGTTTTTCTGCTATATTTTTCACATTTCAATATAACACCTGTAGGTCGGGTAGAGGCACGAAACCCGACAAGCATTGAACGTGTCGGGTTTCGTGCCTCTACCCGACCTACGATATAAACTCTCAGTAACGTTCATTGATTGAAAATTATTAAAACTAAATAACCCTGCATTTTGTAGGAATGAAGAAAAAGTAATTTAGGTGTCACTTATATGTCAGTTAGTGTAGAGTTAAACCATATTACAAAAGCATTTGATACGACTTATGCAGTTAATGATGTTTCTTTGACGATTGAAGCGGGTGAACTATTTTTTCTCTTAGGTCCGTCAGGTTGTGGGAAATCAACGTTGCTCCGTGTGATTGCTGGGTTCTATCGTCCTGATGCAGGGCAGCTTATGTTTGATGATTTGGATATGATCAATGTACCGCCGCATCAACGTAACACGGGCATGGTATTCCAAAATTACGCGTTGTGGCCTCACATGACAGTTAGTGAAAATATTGAGTATGGATTGCAGCTCCGAAAACTTGAAAAAACGATACGGAATGAAAAAATAGATACTGTACTTGAAATGGTGGAAATGACAGAATTTAGAGACAGACCGGTTAACACACTTTCTGGCGGGCAACAACAACGGATAGCATTAGCACGGGCGATGGTTATTGAGCCAAGTGTACTACTACTTGATGAACCGTTGAGTAATTTGGATGCAGCATTACGTCAAAATCTGCGCGATGAAATCAAAGAAATCCACCGCAGAACGAAAATCACAACTATCTATGTAACCCACGATCAAGTAGAAGCAATATCAATGGCAGACCGTATGGCAATCATGAAAGATGGTGTCTTTACTCAAGTGGGTACACCAAGAGAAATTTACCAACATCCTGCTGATCCTTTCGTGGCAAGTTTTGTTGGAGAAACAAACTTTATATCTGGTAATATCAAAGAAATCTCAGATGGTAAAGCAACGATTGAAACTGAAGTCGGTGTCCTTCATGCAGAAAGTATTCACCATAATTTGACTCCTGGACAAGAAGTAAGTTGTTCTATTCGTCCAGAGACAATTCATATCAATGGAAGTCCAAGTTTGAACAGACTAACTGCCAAAGTCGGTTCAATCACATATCTGGGAAGAACTGAAGAATATGAACTGAGGATAGCAGATACACTGAAACTAAGAGCCATTATACATAACCCTGGGACAGATACCGTTAAACAAGGAGAATCCGTCAGCATATCAATGTCTCCAGAATCCGTTGTACCGTTACCAAAAAACTAAAAGCATACATTTAAGTGAGGAGTGTGCATAAAGAAAATCAATCTCAAATATGGTCTTAAAAGTAGTAGGCACGCTCCGCGTGCCGTCCACAAGATCAAAGCATCTCAATAGATTATACTACCACAACGAGGACAATTCCATATAAAGAAATACTTGATGAGAGACGGAGCCAATGTTGGCACATAATATATTTATGCACACCCCTCATTTAAGTCACAACTGCGAAAAATTAATCAATGAACTTAACACCGAATCAACAATTTGCATTAGATATAGATCGACACATCTGCGTAACAGCGGGGGCAGGCTCTGGTAAGACCACCGTTCTAGTTGACCGATATCTTGAAATACTTAGGCAAGAAAACATCACACCAGAAATGGTTGTTGCGATTACTTTTACTGACAAAGCCGCTGCTGAAATGAAAGGTAGAATTATTGAGAAATTAAATGAAGTTGATAATGCAGAGATACGGACAAGGCATATTGAGCAGATGAACAGTGCACCAATATCAACAATACACTCCTTTTGTGGAAATATACTCAGAGAATTTCCTTTCCAAGCAGGAGTTCCGGCAAACTTCAGTATCGTACAAGGTATTGACCAAAAACTCCTAATTAATCAATCAATACAAGAATACTTGAGAGATATTGCCACCGATCCAAACCATATTCATCACGACGCATTACGATATTCACTCCAAAGATATGGAAATCGTACTAAATTGTTAGATCTTTTTTCAATACTGATAGATAAACGTGACATCGTTGATCAACTCTTAGTTAGTGTTTATGCAGGTAGCAGTAATGGTGAAATACCTGCAGAATGGAAAGAGGCGTTTCTTGAGGAGTTACCATCTGAAACTGATGTTGATGAATTTCTTCATGCTCTATCTGCTGTTTTACAGGTTGCAACAGGTAAAAACACCACCGAAGTTGGGATATTAGGATCTAAATTAGAAATGTTACCAGATAGAAATGCACGTTCTACTGACGTTCGGAACTTGTTGAATGAGATTGCACCTTTGATTACCACTTCAGGAGATAACATCGCAAAAAGGGATTTCATAGGCAGTCGTGTAGATGTGTCTGAACTTCAAGAGGAAATTGACATTTTAGTATCGGTAGCAACAAAGATTAAATCTGCTCCACAGATTGATAGTGAAGATACAGAAACAGACGATCTATTTATGTTAAAGACTACAAAACACCTGCTTTCTCTATATAATGGAATACAAAACGAATATCAAAATAACAAACTTGCACAAGGCAAACTGGATTTCACTGATTTGCAGTTGATGACACGGGACTTACTAAAATCCAATGAGACCATCCGAAACAAATTGGTTGAACGGCATAAATATTTCATGATTGATGAATATCAAGATACAAACGAAGTGCAGTATGAATTAGTTATGTTGCTCACAAATCAACTTCAAGATGCCAATCTATTTATCGTTGGTGACCCGAAACAGAGCATTTTCGGGTTTCGTGGTGCTGATGTGCGTATCTTTGATAAAACAAGAACGATTATTGAAGGAAACGGTGGAGAGAATATTCAACTCAAGGAAAACTTCCGATCTCTCCGAAAGCCAGTTGGATTCGTCAATCACTTTTTTAAAAGTTTAATGGGAGATGGCACACAGACCGAATACGATGTACCTTTTGAAGCATTGACAAAAGCGCGTACGGACAGCGGTGAAGGATCCGTAGAAATATTGTTAGGCAATAGTGGTGATTCACCAGTTAGTGAATATAGACTCATAGCACATCACATAAACACTATGGTTGCCGATGGAATAAACTATGAGGACATTGCAATTTTGATCCGTAATAGATCACATCTTCCTGATCTTGAAGAGGCTTTGATTTCCGCAGGTATACCCTATCTTACCACTGGTGGCGTTGGTTTCTATCAACGACAAGAAATATACGATATCTGGAACTACCTTCACTTTCTTAATGATCCAGACAACAATCACACCTCACTGGTCGGAATATTACGCGGTCCTGCTTTCGGTATTTCTGATACTGAGTTGTATGAAATCTCAATTCAAAGAGGTGACAGTTTCTGGGAAAAAGTAAGAAGGTTTCAAACGCCTTCTGTGCGTTTAAGAGAAGCAATTGAGATTATCAGGAATCAGATTCAGTCCGCACACCGTATGCCAGTGAATCAACTGATTCAAACTGTTGTTAATGAAACAGGACTAATTGGAACATTGAATTTAGGTCAACAAGGACAACAAAGATATGCCAACTACCAGAAACTTTTAGACCTCGCAAGACACTATGATGGCGAAGAAAACAGTCAGACTCTTGCGGATTTCATTAATTTTCTGGATATACTAATTACGGATGAACCTCGTGAAGGACAAGCACCCATAGAAAATACAAGTGGGTTAGTAGAAATAATGACAGTTCATTCTGCTAAAGGTAAACAATTTCCAGTTGTGATACTCCCTTGCCTTCATCGTAGTGGACGTCCTACATCAGAACCGTTTATTGACGAAAAAGTTGGTATCGGATTTAGACCTCTTAAACCTGATGAAAACTACACAAAATCTGAACCTAAGATTGCAGAAATGATGAAGAATCGTGCTGCAAATAAAGATGAAGCAGAAAAGAAGAGATTGCTTTATGTTGCTGCAACCCGCGCAAAAGATCAACTTGTGCTTTCTGGAGCACTCAGTCACTACGGTAAGACAGGCAACTTATTGAAATGGTTGTATGAACATCTTGGTATAAACACGGAAGATGAGAATGCAAGTTTAGAAGTAGCAGTTGATGAATACGCTAATCAAACCACACTACAAAATCGTGTCCAACTTAATATACCAATTGTTAAGACAATTGATGTAACAACAATTTCTGACAAACTATCACATGAAGAACATCATGAAGATTTTCCAGAACTTTCATTACAGTCATTGCAACAAGGTTCTATTGAATTATCCTATTCAGTTATTGAACTTGCTAACTACTCCAGATGTCCATTACGATACCAGTTGGAGCATGTGTTACGAATACCTTCATTTGATAGATTACAATCTGACAGGAATGATGAAGTATTAGATTATATTGTACGTTATATTCTTTTTCGCGCTAACCAACGTCAAGATAGACACTACCTTCACGGTATAATTGACCGTGCTTTTGAGAACTATCATGATACAAATAATGAAACACTAACTGCTGGACAAAGGGAACGGATTATGGAACACATAATGAACTATCAGAACTCTGAAATAGCAGAAATGATACATAAGTCGTCTAAAACAAGAAATAGTCGTTCCATACATGCAAATATAAATGGACAGATAATCTCAGGTAGAATTGACAGAATGTTCAAAGATGATACAGGTCATTGGAATGGAGTCAATTTTGTTACAGATAAACAGTTTGAAGCCAGATATTATGAACCTGAAAAGGAACTTATCGGTCTTATACTACATAAATCGTATCCGGAACAACAAAGTGTTTTAGTCCATTATTTCAATACTTCTTTGAATGAGTATCATACAGTATGTTATACTGAGACTGATTTTCAGGAGATTTCGGATAAATGGACAACAATAATTACTGCAATGCAGCAAGAGAGATTTGATAAAAACCTTTCACATTGTAACTTTTGTCAATTTTCAGATATACAAGATAACTGCATTGTAGATTAAATAAAGGGAAAAATAATGAAAATGGCTATTCGCTCAAAACTTTCTCTCATTCTGTTAGGTTTATCAATTCTTCTTATTTCATCAGTATTTGCAGGAACGTGGCGAGACGATTTTGAAGATAATAAAACAAATGAATGGGAAGTTTACAATGAAGATAAACAGTTAGAAAAATGGTGGATCAATGATGGAGAAGCAGTTGGGGAAATATTCATTGAAGGTTTTTGGAGTTTATGGCTTACTGGAGACATAGATTGGGAATTCTATAGTGTATCCTGCCGTGCCATGTTGGAAGAGGATAGAGAAGAGCAATCATCCTTTGGTTTAACACTACACGATAGAGGCGATGAAGAGAGTCGGTATGTGTTTATAATTGATTATATACACAACACTGCAAGGATCATTAAAGGTGTTCCTGGAGGTGGATCGGTAGTATCTGATTTCGTTGTTGAAAAGGGAGTCTGGTATGATCTTAAGGCAATTGTAAAAGAAGATGGGACTCTTGCATTTCATATTGACGACACAGTGTTTGAAGCGATAGACCCAGCACCATTAAGTGGCGGACAAGCAGGTTTTGTTATAGGCGGTTCGCGCTCCAGATTTGATAATATTGAAATTACTGGTGATAACATACCAAATGGTGGGCCTGGAAAACCTTTTGATGTTGCACCGAAAGATAAACTCACTACTACTTGGGGAAAACTCAAAATAAAGTGAGTAAATCAGTAAATACTCACCTGCATACCGGTAAGAAATGGAAAAAGGAAATAAAATCTGCAGTTCTGTTCATGTCAAAAACCGCGTTGATGTTTATGTCAATTCGTATATTAATTCAACAATGCAGCGTATGCTGACATTTTGTTTCTTTGTTTATTTCTTTCTCTTGACAGTGAATATTCCAGCAGAACAACTGCCACAATTCACTGATATCACCAGAGAAGCAGGGATTACTTTCATCCACAATAACGGTGCATTCGGTAAAAAATATCTGCCAGAAACAATGGGGTCAGGATGTGCTTTCATTGACTATAATAATGATGGATGGCAGGATATTCTTCTTGTAAATGGAATGGATTGGGAGAATCAGAAAACAGGTAAATCGCAAACACCGGCACTCTATAGGAATAATCGAGATGGAACTTTCGCAGATGTTACCACATCTTCTGGCTTGAATAATTCAATGTATGGCATGGGTGTTGCTGTTGCTGATTACGATAACGATGGAGATGATGACATATACCTGAGTTGCCTTAACGCAGATAGATTGTTTCAAAACAGTGGGAATGGCACATTTCTGGATGTGACTGAAAAAGCAGGTATTACCAACCCCGGTTTTGGCACAAGTTGTGCTTGGCTTGATTACAATCAAGATGGACATCTTGATATATATGTGGCGAATTATGTTGAGTGGACAATTGAGACAGACCTTTTTTGCACACTTGACGGCAAAAACAAATCCTACTGTACACCCAAATCTTACAAAGGTCAGTCAAGTAAACTCTTTCGCAACCGGGGAAATGGAACATTTGTTGATGTATCCCGCCAAGCAGGAATAAGCGACCCGTTCAGCAAATCCTTAGGGATATGTATTCTTGATTACAATCAAGATGGTCTCCCCGATATTTTTGAAGCCAACGATACACAACCCAACAAATTATATCAGAATAATGGGGATGGAACTTTCATTGAAGTAGGTATGTTGGCAGCGGTGGCATATAACGAAAGTGGTGTAGCAACAGGGGCAATGGGTGTTGATGCAGCTGACTATGACCGTATTGGTAGAGAAAGCCTTATCATAGGTAATTTTTCCAACGAAATGTTGAATTTATACCATAACGATGGTGGCTTCTTCATTGACGATGCACCTGTAGCACAAATTGGTCATACGAGTCTTTTGACGCTTACATTCGGTTGCTTTTTCTTCGATTTTGACCTTGATGGACATGAGGATATTTTTACTGCAAATGGGCATGTTGAAACTGATATAAACAGTGTTCAGAGTGAAGTTACTTATGCACAGTCCCCGCATCTATTTCGTAATTTGTCAGATGGTAAGTTTGCAGATGTCTTGGACAAAGTTGGCAATGATTTAGGTAAGCCTATCGTTGGACGAGGGGCTGCTTATGCTGATATTGATAACGACGGAGACCTTGATATACTCGTCACTACATCCAACGGTCCAGCACATTTATACCGTAATGACGGTGGAAATCGTAATAATTGGTTGAAAATAAAACTGGTTGGAAAGAAAAGTAATCGGAATGGAATTGGCTCACGTATCCGTATAACTTCTGCAACTGGCACACAGACAAAGACTGTAAAAAGTGGGTCAAGTTATTGTTCTCAAAGTGAGTTGAATGCAATTTTCGGGGTGAAGGACGATACGATAGTTGAAAAAATTGAGGTTACTTGGCAAAGTGGTACTGTGACTACACTCAAGAATAGTAAAGTGAATCAATTAATCATAATCAATGAAGAATAATCCAAAAAGTATGCCTAATATATAATACTATTGTGCATTATAAATCAAATATTACTTGTGCTTCCCAATCACCGTCTGTGTTTTGAACGACATATAATTGGTGATATGTTACTGCTTTAATTTCAGTATATACGATATGTTTGTCAAAATCTGTGGGTTCACCGTACACCTTAGCGATTAATTCTGTTGAACTGATTGATGTTATTTCAACGCTCTTGAAGAACATCTCTTCTGTTTCATGTTTGAAAATCAATTCATCTAACCATGCAACTAATAGCATTTCAACCGTATCGGATTCAAGTTTAACATCCAATGATGTAGTTTCATCAATTGAATCAATAACAGCTATCATTTCAAATAATCCTTGTGCTGCATTAGTAAAGAGAGAATGTAGAGAATCACCCCTAACAAGCATCCCCGCATCTGCAGTATGTTCTATGTATTCAAATGGTTTCATAGTTATAGGAACAGAATCATCAATTCAAGATTAAGTTTGAGATATTATAGACAAGAAACTATTTTGTGTCATCAACATTTTCTATAGGAAGCTAACAATGCGTAGTTCTTTTCTTCGGCATATTAAACGAATATGTTTCTACATTCTCATAGGATTGTTCTGTCTTATAACGTGTGATTTACTTGCAGAACCTTGGAAATGTGGTACTCCGCTCTTATGTGAGAATTTTACACATGAACATAACGAAGACATTATCAATACCATTGGGATCTCTTCTTTACAAGCTGCACCCGCAGAAATAGGTCAGACCAATCGGTTCTTTGTACACATACCGGAAGCATCAATTGACGCAACATGTGTTGCGGTTGGAAAGTACTGTTATATCTTCGTTGAAGACACTTATAAAAATATGCTGACTGAAAATCAAGCCAAAGATGTCGCTGATACTTTTGATACAGAGATATATCCCAAAGTTCACCATTGGATCGGTTCAGAAACACAACCTGGTTTAGATCGCGACAACAGAATAACCTTATTATTCCATGATGTAGGTATGAATCAGTCAGGACAAAATTATGGTGGATATTTTTCTCCTGCCGATCTTCATCCTACGCATCCGACAAGTAACAGACGAGACATTGTTTATATGGATATATTTCAGTATAAACAACGAAGCAGACTTACCTTCAACAGTATACTTGCCCACGAATTTGCACATCTAATCAACTGGTATCAGAACGGTGGCACATCAGACCAACGGTGGTTAGAAGAAGGAATCGCATCCTTCACTGAATGGGGGATATATGGATATGTTCATACAATCTTTGTAGATGGATATCTTGCTGACCCAAGCATCTCTTTGACAACGGCTAACACGCTTGATTCATATTACGGAGCTGCGTTTATGTTTCTGCTATACCTATATGAGAACCATGGCGGGATCAATTTCATTCGCAGACTTGCAGATGAAGATAAACTTGGTTTACCAGCGATTGATACATCTTTAGCAGATAGTGAGAATCTGATTTCTATCTTCCTCAATTGGGCAACTGCAAATTGGTTAAACAACTCAAAATATGGAAAGAATCTTAACTACCAAAATCTGCTAAATCGTAAAGTCACTAATCGCACACCACAGGTGATTCAGTATCCAACGACATCAGATAACATACATGTTGATAGTTGGGGCGTAAGATATATACTCTTTAGAAACCTACCGCCAAAATTTGAATTGACCTTAACTTCAAACAAGGATGCATATCTATATGCAAATGTTGCTTATTTTTCACCAGATAGAAACCAACCATTTATCAAATCAGTTTTACCTATATTTGATGAGAACGGAGTAGAAAGCAAACAAATCAACAAAATAGAGATAGGCAACCTAAACCACGACGGTGAGATCCTTTTAATCGTCACGTCTGAGTATCCACAAAGTTTTCAATACACTGCGAAACAAGATGACGCAATTACTACGATAGACATTGAAAAACTAATACAGACTCATCAACGGAATTATAATCACTCTATTGAAAATTGGTTTCCACTTACAGATACATATCATCCTCAAAGCAACACACAACCGATATATTCAAACGAAAATAATGGATTCTCTTTAACCCCGACCAATCAATCTATTGAACTTGAACCTGTCTCTCAAATACATCTCTCCAGCAATTACAATGAGATTTTGATAAGAGACAATATTGCTTACGCAAGCAGTGGTTGGGGCATAGAGATATTTTCATTGACTCCTACCCCAATTCTAATCGGAGAAATTGCCACACCAGGACATGCACAAGCACTGACTCTTGATGAAGAACATATATTTGTCGCAGACGGTAGAACAGGTGTTCTGATGATTGAGGCTGATCCTCCATCCACACCACGGATTATAAAATCATTGGGCGGATTTCATGATGCAAGGGATGTACATTTTGCTGACGAGAAACTATATGCCCTTGATGCCCTACGCGGTCTATTGATATTCAACAAGCAGGATTTAGAAAAAAACGACAAACCACAGCCCCGCCAATCTTTTAAAACGGATGGCACTCCACTAAAGGTATCAACAAGCGATGAAGGGAAAATATATCTTAGTGATAATGCAAGGGGGCTATACATTCTGACACCTGATAACCTTGGTGGATTCACAATATCAAACACCGTTCCGTTACTTATTCCAGATTTTCATGTTCTAGGGACATTTGTCCTTGCTGCATCAGGTGATCTACAAGTTGTGAATATGGCAAATGTTTTTGATACAAATATCATTTCTCGTGCTAATACGCCTGGTAATGTGACTTCAATTAACTTCTTTCAAGGATTACTGTATTTAACCGATAGACAGTCGGGACTGCTTGTTATAAATGTGGATAACACCCAAACACCTCGTGTGATTTCATCACATCCGAGTATCGGTAATGCCGAAGATATTGCCCTCCGATATTCAGTTGAGGATAAGAAAACATACGCTCATATAGCAGATGGCATCGGTGGGATACAGACGCTTGATGTCTCACTACCAGAAAAACCGATATGGGAAAACCATTATAATGCTAAAGGTACTGCTTATGCCCTTGATGTAATAGACAATGGAGAAAACAAAACTGTTGCTATAGCAAACGGGACTGGTGGTATAAGAATTGCGGAAATGGATGGACCATTTACGGGCAAAATTGTTAACGAAATCCGTTCTATTCCAGGTGAACAAGGAGCATTATGTATCAAAATACTCGACCAATTTGCCTATGTCGGTTCTGATAGAGGTCTGTCGGTAGTAAGTATTGTTACAGGAGAAATCCTGACACATATTCGCACGCAACATCCGGTATGGGATTTAGCATTGATCCAGAATTATGTATACCTATGTACTAGATCTCTTATTGTTGTAGACAATTCAATTCCAGAGCAGAGTCATATCGTTTCACAACGGACAGTTCCAGGTACAGCATACAGAATTACCAATGATGAATCTCATGCCTACATAGCAGCACTTGAAGGCGGTGTTCAAGTGTTTGATATATCTGAACCTAACCAGCCGCGCCACATAACTTCTTTCGCAACAGTTGGTTCTGCTACAAATGTAGTTATTGACAGTAAGAGACTTTTTGTATTAGACAATCAAAATGGTGTGCTTCAGATAGATACGCAAAATCCTGACCAACTCTCATTAATTGATGAATTTAATGATA
Organism: Candidatus Poribacteria bacterium; assembly: GCA_965214095.1. Lineage (GTDB taxonomy): Bacteria > Poribacteria > WGA-4E > WGA-4E > WGA-3G > MSPOR6. Next base: position 353,480 of record OZ243938.1, read on the forward strand.
CGCAATTGCCTATTGCTGCTGTAGTAAGCGATAATTATCTATATCTACTTGACATCGATACACTCCAAATTATTGACACACGGACTATGACACGTCTGACAAGATATTCACAATTTCAATCGCCTACCGACATTATATCAATGGATTCTGCCCTATATGTTACCGACAAACACCAACTCAAGATCTTTCGGATAAATACCGAACGTAATAACCTTGCAGTTGAAGAAAATCCCAAAAATTACGCAAAACAGACAACACAAATTTCGTTAATACAAAAAAATGAAGTACTACAGAACTATCCAAACCCTTTCAATCCTGAAACCTGGATTCCCTATACACTTGCCACACCTACCGATGTGTCTCTCTCAATTTATGATTCTAATGGACATCTAATTCTACAAGAATCATTAGGATTTCACCAATCAGGAAAAAACATCGCCTTTTGGGATGGAAATAATGCACTTGGGGAACCAGTCGCAAGTGGAATCTACTTTTACAAGTTGACTACTAAGGAGTTTTCAACAATGAAAAAAATGGTTTTGCAACGGTAGGATAGGTGAAAAGTCTACTAAGACTTAGTGTTTCAACCTATGGCATATAACCTTGTATACTGAACATCCATGTAACCCTGTAATAATTGTAAACGTTAAAATGCATAGAATGGAATATAGTTTATTCACATAAATACTTAGTAAATTAAATGTTTCCTCAGTGCAAGTTAGACATTTTGATGTCGTTCTTACAACGTTTACATGCTATTTCTCCGAACGGAAATAATTAAAATTGGGTAGGTTAGTATTACCGTTTGTCATGGCTTTCAATCTGTTTAATAGTTAACGCGCAGATAAGACCAATAATATATGCATAATCAGAATCTGTCAAAGGAGATAATCGGATGGTAACGAACAGTGTATCGGGAAGTTTTAGAGGCATAGAGATTAATTTTATCAACAACGGACCTCATATCGTTATGAGTGTTCTAAATACAACAGATGAAGGTAAACGACTTCGTGTGATGTTTCAACAACAGCCAAGAAGTGGACGTGTTAATTGGACAACCTTTCAGTTAACAGGTCAAACCCAAGAAGTGATTGTCCCATCAGAGGTCATGCAATCGCACAAATTAGCATTTTATGTTGACGATCATGAACCGATTGCCACATATACAGATAAAATTATAGAAGAATTAAAGCAGATACAGGAAAACAGTAACTTGGAGAATACTCCTAATGCATCTGTGCCAGAATTGGAACAGCAAACCCCTTTACTTACCAAAAATGATGGAACTGATACTCTAATTAACAACACAGATTCTCTAAACAGTACAACTGATTCTCATGCAGATGACATCGATAATCCAATAATTGAGGCAAAAACTGATCAAACTAATTTGCACATATCTGATTCCGTTGAAACAGACCTAACAGATACAAAGGCAGATGATCTTGAGCAAAATGGAATAGCTCAGAAAGATACAGATACTTCCTCAACAACAACTGAGAATATTAACACTGCGGGTATTTCTAATGGTTCTCAAATGAAGGAGCAGGTTGACTTAAAAGATCGGTTACTATCTGAATTGACACTTGATACATCAACAAATGGAAACCGTAAAACGAATAGCACCAATAGACCTGTTGCTGATGTAAATACTGAACTACAATTTAGAATTAAGGTCCCATCTCTGCCTAAGAGCGCATCAAAGGAAAAACCAACATTTGTTCCAACGCAATCAGTACAACTAACAGGAACTAAACATCAGAAACAGGGATTTTTTGGAAATTTGGCTGGAGCATTCGGACTATCGTTTGCAAATAAGAAGCAATTCTATTTGGAGCAAAACAAACATTTGCACGAAAGATTTCATGCTGATTTGGAAAAAATAGAGAATGACTACAACAATGGTTATGGTATTCCACTTGAATCTTGGAATATAGAAGCGTTAAATGAACAACAAGCAGCAGTTTTTCTGTTAAATCTTATGGTCAATGAGATAAGTGATTGGAAGAAGGATGCTAAGAAAGCAAATTCAACTAAAAAAACACTCGCTATATCTCTTGAGGAGATTGAAAAGGAACTCAAACAAACCTTGAAACACACCAGAGGTATAAATGCACCTTCACCCACACTGTTTCCAGATAGAAACGCCGCCTCTGATCAAGATTTGGAACGCATCCAAAAAGACTGTGATAGTTACATACAACGTTTCTCGGAAAAATTATCTACACTTGAACAGAAACACGCGGAAAAAGTCAGAATTCCGGCATTCAAAAAGTTCCTATTGGAATTTGTACGTGATAGATTATTTCCCACAGTCGCAGAATTTACTACGCTTAAATCAGTACAGACAAGGTTAAGCTGGTTTCTTGATTTAGTTGACTATGAACTAATGCCGATTGAGCCGGGGGTAACCAAGTTTTCTCCAGACATCCATGAACTTAAAGATGTATGCAGCAGTGATTTTGATCCTGATACCATCGTTGAAGTTGTCACACCTGGTTTACAATTGAAGGGTGGGAAACGGATAGTACAGAACGCCGTTGTGATTCAAGCGGAGTAACACGTGATTACCCGACAAGCTCTTCTACAAAGAATTGCAAAAATCCCACAAGTTGATATAGGACATTTTCCAACGCCTCTTGAGGAGTGTCCGCGTCTATCTGACGAACTTGGCGGTCCACGCATTTATATCAAGCGCGAAGACTGTTCTGGTTTGGCTATGGGTGGAAACAAAGTCCGTCAACTGACTTTTACAATTGGAGATGCAGTTTCACAAGGTGCTGATACAATCGTTCATGGGGCAGCATCTCAATCCAATCATTGCCGACAAGCTGCCGCAGCTTGCAATAAACTCGGATTAAATTGTTACCTACGCCTTGCACGAGATCATAAGAGTACCAACCAGGGCAACCTTCTTTTGGATAATCTGTTTGGTGCTGATGTAGAGATCGTAGACCTTCCGTTTGGTCCTGAATTAGAAGAATCTAAACTTGAACTTGCTGAGGAGTTAAAGTCAGAAGGTTTAAAACCTTATGTCGTTACTTCACCTCGTTCAACGGCACTTGCAGCAGTTGCTTTCACTTGGTGTATCGCAGAAATACACGAGCAACAAGAACATAAGGGAATAGAGGCAGATTATCTATACACTGCATCGGTCGGTGGTACACAAGCAGGATTGGTGTTAGGATCGAAAGTTCTGGATATGAAACTAAAACCTTACGGAATTGCTCCAATCCATTGGGAGGGGAAATATGACCGTATAAGCAACGCTGCGAATTCAGCTGCATCACTATTAGAGATTGATATAAATATCTTGAATACAGATATACAAAATAGTGATGATTATATTGGAGAAGGATACGGCTATCTCACGCCAGAGTGCATCTCGGCACTTAAATTGGTTGCAAGGACAGAAGGAATTATTCTTGATCCAGTCTATACTGCCAAAGCGATGGCTTGTTTAATTCAACATATCAAACAGAACAAATTTGATAAAAACGATACTGTAATCTTTCTACATACTGGAGGAACACCAGCCCTCTTTGCATATAATGATGAACTATCTGATGATGTTTAAATTAGGTAATGAACGTTAAGTTCTTTTTTCATAATGAACAAATTCATCCGATTCCAATCTTACAGACTCCCCTTTCTCCAAATCCATATACCCCAATCTTAATAGTGTCATGACTTCATAGTATTCCGGAATATTAAAGTGTTTGCGTATGCTATCTCGATCCGTTTCACTTTCTAATGGAGCACTGACAAATTGCACGCCAATTCCGAGGGCTGTCGCTCCCAGAAGCATATTCTGAATCAACATTCCCATACTTAACCACATCCATCTGCTTGCACCTTCGCCAGGGGGTTTTCTTTGTGTATTCATCGTAATTAATATTAACAAAGGAGCTTCACGCACTTGGGTTGCTATCTCATTTGCTGGCAACTTTCCTGCACCTAAATGTCCCAATATTGTCAATGATTTGGCTCTCTTTAACAATGATTTTAAAAGACTACCAGTTAGTTTCTTTGGCGCATTCTGTAACATCTTTGGTAATGTGACATGGTCAGTTAATAGAACTCCATCCCCACGTTCTTTCCATTCCGTTTCATCTATACACATCCAATTACTATTATCGTCCAAAAACTGAGAATCTTTGAACTGTTCAACAATGGCTTGTTCAGTCATATTTGCAAGTACTTCTTTTCCCTTAAATTCCTTGATAATTAGTAATTCCCACGGTTGTACATTAAAGGGAGAAGGAGTCCAACGAGCTGCCTCAATTATACGATTCAAGTCAGCATCCTCAATTGGACGATCCGCGTATTCTCCACGATAACTCCTGCGTTGCATAATGGCTTCAAATACGTTCATTCTGATTCCTATATCTTTCCAGAATCTCATCTGGGTTGGCAACGCCAGTAGTTCCAATTTTTGTAATTGTTATTGATGCAACCAAGTTTCCAACATAAGCAGCTTCAACTGCATTCTCTTTCCCCATACTACAAAGTGTTGATACTATTCCTGCTGAAACACTATCTCCTGCACCTACAGGATCAATCTTTTCATCAATCTCTATTCCTGGAATATGTGTAAGTTGATCGTTCTGATTGACAAGAAGTCCATTTTCACCAAGTGTTATGAATATTGTATCTTGCGTTTTCTCAGCAAGTTTTTTCGCACAAGTTTTGGCACTCATTAAATCGACATTTTTTCCATCCCAATGTGGATCAAGGGCTCGTTGTGCTTCAAAACGATTCGGTTTTATGATTACGTTCTGATATTTTCCAATACGGTTCCTTGAGTCTGCGAGAAACATCTTCTCTGGATATGATGCAGCTAACATACACAATTCTTCACGGACTCTTTCAGTGATGACACCGTAATTCTCATGTGCCATCTGATCTCCAATGATAATACCATCTACATTTGGGATACATGCATATAATGAATTGAGTATCTCTTTTTCTACCTTTTCTGACATTGGATTTCTGTTTTCAATATCAAAACGCGGTCCTTCGTTTTCTATATCTTCATAGCCACGATGGATCGGTTTCAAATATGTCGGTGTTACACATTTAGGATCAGAAATCATATAATCTGTAATACAACCACTTTCATTTAACTCTTTTAGTAAAGTTTGTCCAAAACCATCTTCTCCGATAACACCGAGGGTATAGACCTGTCCTACACCCAATGCCTTTAAGTTATTTGTGACAGTTCCTGCTGCCCCCGGACTATATCGTTGGTCAATCACCGGATTCGTATGCCATGGTGTTTCTAATGATAGTGTTGAACGGGTTTTGTCTATATACCAATAGGCATCCAGATAGAAATCACCGATTACAAGGATCCTTACATCTTTAAATCCTGATAATAGAGATTGTAGTTCCTCAACTGTTAGCAAATTGCACTCCAAATCTTTGCATTCTCAATTTATCCTTTATTATATCACAATCCTTGTTCTGTTGAATGCAAAAATGCAAGGTTATTTTACGTAGGAGAGAACTCCGATTCCAGACAGTCTACTCCTTATTCGGAGTTGCTTTTTCTGATGGATTCTGATACAATAGTTGGATAAGCGAGAACATCTGAAAAGCAACTCACTTTTTTGTCTTCAGTTAGGGGTAAATACCCCCTAACTTCTTACCAATATTATACTACATAAACTCTGTCTACACAAGGGTTAATTACACTCCTTTAAACATTTTTATTCAAGTCCAAAACAACTAATTCCGAATAGTATTTTCACAAAACACAGAAGGGTATAGGTTAACACCCTTCTATAAACAACCTGATTGCATATTGTGATCAGAAGTCCATAAAGAGGAGTTCTTAATGAAAAACGTTAGATGTAAATCAAAGAAAATCGGATCGATTCTACCAATTTCTGGTTTTATTTTCCTTACTTTACTTGTCTTGTCTATATTTCCTGCTTTTGCCACTGATTTTGAGTTTGGAACACAATTCAGTATATCTCGGATTGTTCCTGAAGATGATAGTGATGATTACTCAAGCAGTATTACCTATACTCAAATACCTTCCTCACTTTTATATATTGGTTCTTCTCCAACTGCGCTTTATGCCACCTGGTTTCCGAGCACTCAGTTTGCTATTGGACCGGAATTCAGTTTAGGAAGAATGTCGGTTTCTGCAGAGTATTTTGGAGAATCGGAAACCGAAAGCATAACAACACTCTATCTCGGTGGTCGAGCAGCGTACTTTCTACAGAGCCATACAATGTCTAATCCTTACGTCCTTGGGCGGGTGTCAATAAATATGCTTAGTGATGAAGACGGTTTCTTTTTTGGCGAAGATAGGACCTTGACAAACTTGGGAATCGGTCTTGGTTATCAGTGGCGTATAGGACATGCTTTCGTGCTAAGGACAGAGGCGCAGTATCAACGTGTGTTCGTAGCAGATGATGTAGATGAAGATGCTAATGAATTCTCATTGATAATTGGACTTGGTACTCGGTTCGGAAATGGTAAATCCAGCACCCCTGAAGTACCAAACACACAATAACGATTTTACTGCAACACGGAAGTAATCCTTCCACAGTTTATAGAAAAGTGGGTACAAGTCACTTCTCTATAAACTTTTTTTGTTTAACGTAAGTTTGATAAATGTATAATCTTGCGAACCACGTTTACATTTGATGTCCTTGAAGTTGAAGAGTCAGACATTTCAATTCTTGGTTGTTATGTGGTAGATTCCAAATCACTCCTATCCTCGCGTTGACACCAACGCCACGGTCAACCCGCACCCCACACATATAAATATTCTATTGAAAACCGTTCTATGTGCAATTGAGAACAGTCGTTGTAGGGGCAGGGTTACCCTGCCCGCCTGTCTTCTCAGCGAGGGAGAACCAACAGATTCACCTAAATCGTAGGGGTAGGGTTACCCTGCCCGCCTGTCTTCTCTCAAAACGATACAGATCTCGTTAATATGATGACTGTGATGCTCCTTGTCCAGAGCACTGTTCAAACTATAGCAAAAAATAGAATTATAAGGTTATTGTAGTATCATCTTCGTTTACATGGAGAGGACCAGGAGCAGTGACGTGAACACCGATCTTTTGGGCACAGTGGTGCTACACATTAATATGGACCTATGCACAGGCCGATGTATATCCTTCTGTAGTTGACCTTCAAAGCGAAACGCGATTCTCCGTATACTCTGGATATGCCTCTGCATATGCTAGGGTTGGGGATAGGTCTGAATGTGAATCTGGTCCTATCTGGATTAGAATCACTGCATATGGAAAAGCAAATGGAACTGTGATAAACGGATCCTATGACAGTGGGGGGTATTCTGTCAGAGCGGCTGATGTAATTACTGAGGATGATGATAGAATCTCGGTAGATGCTAGCGGTTACATTTATAGGGCTTACACACCTGGAGAATAGGTATATTCTGTGTTTTCTGTGATTCAGAATGTTCTCTTGTCTGAATCACAGAAGGTTCAGATGTGGACATCTGATATATTTGGACTTCCACCTACCAATGACTGGCAAACATTTAAATCTGCTTTCATTGAGAGGAAAATTTGGGAATACGAGCAATTTCGATCTGCAATACAAGCGGATTCTGAGGTAGACGGAGGGTTTTTTACCGGACCTGATAAACGGAAGTTTCTACCAGCTAAACCCGGTCGTATTTATGTCAAAAGAAAGGAAATGGCAATTGTATTAATCGGGGAAAAACTAGATGATGCATTAGCAGACACACTTTTCTATGAAGGCATCCATCCAGAAGGATATGAAATCATCTATATTGATGATAACGGTGACCGTCTAACAGAAAATTCACTACCTATGCTTGATGATCAGGATGCGTATGCAAAAAATTCACTGTCGTTACAAGAGAGGATTCCATTAGAAACACAGAATACCGAAGATGTTTTGCAAACTGATGGAATGGATATCGAAGAAAAGTTGGTTGTGAAACAACAAAACAAAGTAAACGAACCTACAACACTCATTGAGAAAGGCTTTCAGTTGTTTTTAGATTCACTGAGTGATAACGAACTCGTTGAATTTGAAAAGATGCTAACTGAAGAGTTCCAAGAATTTACTCGAAAAGACGAGATCTCTGATGCACAGATAGAAACTGACTTCAATGAACTGTTTACACCGGCAAGGCTAAGCCGCGCTAAAGAAATCTTGGATCGATCTGAACCTAAAGAGGGAATTAGTATACTTCTTAGCAAGGACCCCCAATTCGTTACGCAGATGAATGAATATCTCCTACGCAGAAAAAGATCAAAAAAATGAAGCAATTTTACTCACTAAGACTTTTTACCTTCTTTCTATTTATGTGTATGTTAATATTTTTTAGTTGCACAGAAAAACAGACAGATCGATTGATAATTCGAGAGGAATCTGATGATCAGAAACGTTGGAATCACATTTATGATGAAGAGAATGTCATCATATTGCCACTCCCTGAAGTGACACATACGAAATTATTTGCTGAACTTTCCCAACTCAGACAACAATTCCCAGGCAATCTTTTAGATGAAAACTTTCATATCCTCCGAATTCTCACTTCCTCACAAAACTATATTTCGTATTTAACTAAGACAATCACCAGAGACAAACATTTTGAGACGCTTGAAGAGTTTTGGAAATTACAACCACCCGATACCAATCAAATCCGCTTATTGTTTGATGGTCTCCTTGAAAACCCTGACGCTGAACAGATTACTTACGTACATTTTGGAATTCTATCTTGGCAATGCAACACATTGGACACTCTCATAAACCAAAATTTGCAGAGCAAATGTGGGATAAATCCTTTTTCTACCAATCTTAGGTTCAAACTATCTCCCGCCCTTCAAAACTCAATTTATTTTGGATATCATCAAAATCTTTGGGATTTGGCACCAGGTGAAAAATGGGGAGAACCTTGGATTGAAGATCTTCAGAATCGATATCAAAGGTATGCTGAAAAAACCGTTCACATTAATAGCAAAAAAATACGCGGTTTTTTCAGTGTATATGGTGTTAACAACGGTCTCTTATGGTTAGCAATACAGGATCCAGATCTTGTAGGTTTCGTCCTCAGCAACTTTACAAATGAAGACCTATTTCAGTGTTGGATTAATTGTTTATCAGTAGAATAATTAGATCGTAATATACACTCTAATTTATCCTCTTTGTAGCGTCTCAGGAACTAACCAAAGGAAGATAATGACTGCTAAGTAGCCAATTCCACCTAAAGCGAATCCAGAATACCCCAATCCAAAAAGCTCCGCGATATTGCCGACAACGACAGGTCCTGCTGCCCCTCCAAAATCTCCAGTGAGTCTCCACAACCCAAGAAATTCCCCTACTCCATCAGTTAGTGCTAAATCTGCACCGAGTGTCATCATCGTTCCCGATGCAATTCCATTACCAACGATGGCGATTGATGACGTGATATTCGCAATTGGATATGAACAGGAATTAGATGAGAAGTTTCAGGATCGCAAGTTTCAGGCTTCTCTGCACGATAAGGAATTAGGATAAAGCCATGCCAGTTGAAATTGGTTTACGCATAAAATCAGAGAATGTGACAGGTTCGGATTTTGATCAACTCATTAACGATTTGAAACGCACTGGTCAAAGCACGGATCAGGTCAAACAGTCCGCTGATAATCTGGGAAAAGAGTTTGATACGCTTGGAAACAAAATACAAGAGACTTCCAAACTAACACTCGGTGCTAATGCCCGTTGGCAATTGGCTGAAGGGAATATACTCAATACGCAACAGGCATCCAAACGTCTGGAAACGGCTTTAGCAGCAGTGTCTGATGATCAATTGCGTCAAATTAACGTATTTCGCGACTTGCACAGGCGAACGAACGTGTTCAACTCAAAACGTCCAGATGGGTGGCTAATGGCAACAGCTTTCCTGGATCCAGACAACATGTATCCTACCCGTGATACTTCCGATGTCCAGATTGATGGGAATCGCAGGACTATCCAAGAATTGACAGGTGCAACCCCTTCCTTGACGGTGGTATTAGGTGCAACTGCCCAGTTAGTCAATTGCGTCTGGTTCGGTGTCGCCAATGTAGCGAAAGCGACAATCTCACTGGACGGCACGGTGATTGTGTCCGCTGAGACATATCCTGAGAAAAAAGGATTCGCTTCTTTTCCTGAACAGCCTGTGACTGAGATAACACTTGCCGTAACGGAAAAAGAGGATAACTCTCAGCCTGTACGTATTTCTGAAGTCGTAGCGGGAAAAGTATTATTAGAATTACCCAATCAAGTGTTTCTACCGAACACCACACCGCAACCCGCTTTACGTATTCAAAAGCATATTATAGCTATAAGGATTCGTAATTATTGAGGTGGACTTAGTGTGAAGTCACTGAATCAGTTCATCACTACATTTATTGGATACATTGATTCTTGTCTAAACCAGGATTTACAGCATTTGTAGATTCGCAGGAAAAGAGGGGTTTGCGCAGGATAAGCTGTGTTTGCAAAGTAGTAGGCACACTCCGTGTGCCGTTCGTTACCTTGAATTTAACCAGGGCGGATATTTAGGCACGCCTCCGCAAGATGAGCTCTGTATGTCCTTCAAAATCATTAGTGACCGTGTTTGAGTTGGCTCCAACTCAGCAACATTTTATCCTTCGCAGAAACCAGACCTTTCAACCGAACAGTCGAGAGTTGTTCACGAACACCCGCATGCGAGACATCTTCTATCCGATAATAATAGACAGTGTTGGACTTTGCTGTGGTGTCCGTCCATGTATATTCAGTGCGTTCCGCCGTTGTGCCAGCTCCAGCAATCATAGTTGGGGTGACAACTTCAAACTCACCATCTTTGGTTGGACTGCGGTAGATGTAAAAACCCGCATTGTCCAGTTCAGATTCTGTTGTCCAGTTCAGCACAACGCCTCCGGTTGTCTGTTCCGCACGGAAACTGGACAAGGACACGGGCAAAGGCAGGTCGCTTGACGCGTCCCAGAACTTCACCTTTCCCTGACTGGCACCTGCAAGTTTCTGTCCATCGGGACTGAACGCCAAATACAAGGCTCCCCCAGACACCTTGAGCGTTTTTCGGTGTGTGCCTGTCCTGACATCCCACAAATAGACATGAGAAAGCCCACTTGCCAACGTCTGGCTATTGGGATGAAACGCAACGCTATTACTAACACTCCTATGTCCTATCAGTGTATGAAGGTGTCTACCGGTGTGCACATCCCATAAACGGATAGTGGTATCTGACCCCGAACTCGCAAGAATTTTGCCATCCGGACTGAACGCCAAGTCATCAACAGAGTCCTGATGCCCTGTGAGTGTGTGTCGGATTTTACCGGTGCGCACATCAAATAAATGGATACGACCATCCCATAACCCGCTTGCAAGCGTCCGCAAATCTGGGCTGAACACTTCTCCACCCGTCAAAATCTCTACGTCACTTTCTGATTGCACGCGCCCTGTGTACACATCCCATAAACGGATGCTCCCATGAGAACTGGTTTTTGACTGAATCGCCCCCGCGAGCGTCAGCCCATCGGGAGAAAATGCTACGCTCCCCGCCGTTTCATTATCTGATACGGGTATGCCACGTTGGATTTCGCCCGTGTCAACATCCCATAAATAAATGCTACTCTCATCCAGCCATACCTCACATGCAATTGTCTGACTATCCGGAGAAAACGCAAAGGATACCCGTTGTCCTATCCCTGCTAATGTATGTCGAACTTTATTCGTGCGAACATCCCATAAACGGATGACGTTCTCCTCCTTACTTGCCAACGTCTGACCATCTGGACTAAACATGATCATGTCAATGCCACCCGCTGTAAAATCGTTGAATGTATGCCGCGATTCCCCTGTGTGCACATCCCATAAACAGATTTTACTGTCCTGCGTACTCAGACTTGCAAGTGCGTTTCCATCCGGGCTAAACACCATGCCTAAGATCGAATACTTATGTCCTTCAAGTTCTTGTTGTATTTCACCTGTGCGAACATTCCATAAACGTATACTGCCCGAACCCGCGCTTGCAAGCATTTTGCCATTGGGGCTAAATTCCACGCGATGAATCCAGCTGTCATGATGAAATGTGTTCAGGATTTCACCCGTGCCAACATCCCATAAATAGATGGTGTCTTCCAACGCACTGCTTGCTAACGTCCGGCCATCAGGACTAAACGCTACACTCTCAACCCAGCCCTTATGTTCCTTGAGTGTGTGCAGGATTTCTCCCGTGTCAACATCCCATAAACGGACGGTGTCGTCCACTCCACCGCTTGCTAACGTCCGGCCATCAGGACTAAACGCTACGCTCTTGATACTCACGACACTATCTTTGAGTGTGTGACGAATTATGTTTCTGCCGAAATCCCACAAACGGATACTACCATCCGAACCCGCAATCGCAAGCAACTGACCATCGGGAGAAAACGCTAAGTCAAGCACGTAAGTCTTCCCTGAACGTGTATGTACGATGTCACCTGTGCTCAGATCCCATATATAGCTATACTTCCAATAGCCACCCGCAATGAATTGTCCATCCGGACTAAACACAATGCTACTGATGCTCCCTTCTGCTCCTTCTAATAAATCAACGGGGTGCTGGGTCTGTGCATCGTAGAACGTAATCCCATCACCCGCAACAGCAAAATGCAATCCATCAGGAGAATACGCTATATCAGAAGCACCACCTTTCCCCAAAGACCGTGTTGTCTCGTAGAAATCGGACTCTGCCTGCAAGAAAGGTGTAATATCAATCGGAAAGTTCTGTGTACGTGTCATGACACCGGACGTATCAATCAGCTGCAGATAAACATTGCGATCTTCGGGCAACAATGCAACCGTGACAAACTCAACAATGCTATCACGGGTTGAAACTAAGGTTTGCCCAGCAACAAAATCAGGGTATCGGCTGTTAGAATTCGCCGGTCTCAGTAATTGGGCTTGATGCAGCAGTCCATTAGAACCCGTTATTTCAAAACGAAGCCGTATCGTATTCGGAGACGCTAACGCACTCAGAGGCAACATCTCAACCGTCGGCACCTGTACCCTGTCTAAATCAATAGGAATACGTGCCGGATTGAATGCATCATGAACATCAAGCCAATGCGCAGTCCAATATGTGTTGAGCATTCGATCATGACTAAAAGAGACGACTGTTTTGTTTTCAATGTCACGACTATAAAAACCGTGATTTAAGCCAAAGGTATGTCCGAGTTCATGCGCAATCGTACCCACATCAAAACAGTCACCAGAGGCAGGCACAAGTGCCTGTCCCGCAGCGTTCCAGCCTCTGCCAAGACCACACGCTTCACCACGGTTCAGTATTTCACTGCTTATATCTATCGCCGCGAGATAGATGTCCTTTGACATGTCAAACTTTTCTTCTATTTCAGACCACATATCAAACGTGTATTGTAAATTATTATAATACGTATCTGACTGTCGTCCGTTGACATGATACACAACCGCTTTACCTGTGGTATCGGTTTCATAGAGAAAGGTTTTTCTGCCGAACCCGTGTGCCTCCATCTGATTGGCAAATAATTCCTGAACTTCCTTTATTAAAGTATCAAACTTTCCATTTATGTCCGGCTGCGCTTCACGGTCGTTGGGCAAAAAGTAGATAAGCTTCACTATAGGTCTTGGTGTCGCGTCTTGCGCAAAAGTAGCCGACACAAACAAAAACGTTACAATCGTGAGGAATATAAAAATGTAACAGAACGTCGTTTTCATAATAAATCGCTCCTTGTTATTATTTCTCCCCGTTTGCTATCCCAATCTGTTGTGTGATGTGATTGCAAAGCGACAACACCTTAATAGACAAAGTGTTTCCGCTAAAGTCTAAACATTTTACCTAATGTCATCATTCTTTTCAGAGGATGCATTGTGATGTTCCTGCATTGTTAAATTCACTTCTTATCATTGGTAGTGCTTATCCATCTACAAAATCAAGGACACGTTACTGAATCATAATTAACGATTTAAGCAATTCTCATGCCAAAACAATTAAATTGGCTGAATTCTTGTGATATAGTCGTTAATACCGAATGTCTTCTCTTACGCGAATTTTGCTACAAATACAGGTATTGATTAGGTTTATCAAGATAAGAATATTAATCAAAATATATTATGAAACATTTTTTGTATAAAATTAAACTTGATTCGGTCCCAATTCCTTATCAACCACAATTACGCAAAAAATGTAGCATGAAGATGCAAAATATGCATGGACATACAATTTTTGCGTGTCAGATTCTTAGTGTATTGATAGAAACAAAAATGATGAGTTACATTTATTTTTAACGAGTTGTGCTAAATAAACTATAGTTTGGACAATTTCTCTCGGTTGCATACTGATATTGCTAGCATTTTCAACATTTTGTGAGTTTTCAATAGGATAATAACTTGACGAAAATGTGTGAGAATATCAAAATGAGCAGCCCCAGCGGGGCGAAATGTGTCCAGCACATCGTGAACAAACGATTTATAGCCCCAGCGGGGCGACAGGTGTATCATTCAAGGAATAGGTCCGATGACTGTGATGCTCCTTGTCCAGACTATTATTCAAGTCTATAAAAAACTGTCCAAACTATACTATAGTTATAAGGAGTCGTAATTATTGAGGTGGACTTACTGTGAAGTCACTGAATCGGTTCATCACTGCATTTAATGGCTACAATCTCACTGGACAGCACGGTGATTGTGTCCGCTGAAGCGTATCCTGAGAAAAAAGGATTTGCTTCTTTTCCTGAACAGCCTGTGACTGAGATAACACTTGCCGTGACAGGAAAAGAGAACAACTCTCAGCCTATACGTATTTCTGAAGTCGTAGCGGGAAAAGTATTATTAGAATTACCCGATCAAGTGTTTCTACCGAACACCACACCGCAACCCGCTTTACGTGGAGCCGGCGTGCATGATCTGAAACATCAAAGTGCCATCCAGAGAATAAACGTCAAACTGGGAATAGGAACTTTGGAGAGCCAAACTCACAATCCTGTAAATCTACTAATCCTGTAAATCCTGGTTCAGACAAATAGAAATACAAATCCATAATAAATCTACAAATATTATGCCAACACTACAAGACGTAGTCTTTCAAAGAGACCTAACACCTTATCTACACGTCCAGCTACTTGATGTAGATATTACCGATGATCTACTATCAGAACAGCACAACGGCATAGCCGGAATAGAGAACATCCTTGATTACCCAGAATTAAACGTCTTCAAATCATCCAACATCATCTTGACACTCTCCAATGATGACGGCAGGTTCCCCCTGATAATCCCACAAACTTCTTTATTTCCAATGGCGATCCGAATGTTGTCAATTCACTTGTGATAAGAAACGACTAAAACACCTAAAACTAAATAACCCTGTGTTATAATAAAATGTGTTGATATTCAACTCAATACTATAGTATAATCATTATGAATGGTGAAAAACAATGGAAAACAAAACATTTGGACAAGTGCTTAAAGAAATAAGACGCAATAAAGATGTTACCCAACGTCAATTAGCAATAGCCGTCGGTGTTGATTTTTCCTACATCAGTAAGATTGAAAATGATCGTATGCCACCGCCAGCAGCAGACACTATAGTGAAGATATGTGATGTACTTAGTGTGCCTCCTGATGATTTGCTCGCAATGACTGGGAAGATGCCAACACTGATAAAGGAAGCTATTAGCGAAAAACCAGCAGCACAGCAGTTCCTACGTGAAGCACAGACCATGACATTGACAGATGACGAATGGAGTGCTCTCACACAGCAGCTTAGGAAATTGCGTTAGATGTGTGACTATTTCTGCAGAATATTAAGAGTAAGGTGAATATGAATGACAAACATTTAATTCACCACATATCTGAGGATGAAACATATTTTGATTCACTAAAAGGAGCAAGAACATGGCAGCCGCTAAAATTCTTGAGCGTGGACAGATTACTATACCGAAACAAATCCGAGAGAGTTTAGGACTTAAGAAGGGCGATATTGTAGATACAAGGATAGAAGGGGATTGTGTGGTAATCACACCAAAAAAATCAGTCACACCAGAAGACTGGAACAAACTTTTGGAAGTGATGAGCACCGTCCACGAGCAAAATAAAGACATCAGCGAGGAAGAAGTATATCAGGATGTCCAACGTGCAGTTGAAGAGCTGCGACATGAAGAATATGAAAATCACTTCTGTAAAAGGCAGATACATGCTCTTTTGAGTCCACAAACGTCCAATTGACACCGTCCAAGCCTACCCGCATAATTGGTAGATACCTATAATCCCAACGGCACGCACACTCACAAAATATAAAGGTTCATCATGTCAGATAATGACCGATCACTAAAGTCCGGTATCCGAGACAACCTGCTTCGCGGCACAGTTCATGATTTTTTAGAGCGCGAAATCCAATCAGGTTCTGTGCTTTCTATCGTTTCTGCTTATTTCACTATCTATGCCTACGAAAAAATGCAACACCCTCTCAACGAGATAAATGAACTCCGCTTTCTTTTCGGTGATCCCGATTTCGTCAAACGGATGGACCCAAATAATAAAGATAGAAAAGCCTTTGAGATTACGGATGAAGGTTTGGCTCTTAATCAGCAACTCCGACAAAAACCGATTGCAAGAACGTGTGCCAAATGGATAAAAAACAAAAAGGTAGAAATCCGTTCTACTCGTGGATCAAAACTGATTCACGGGAAAATGTATCATATCAATAATAACGGTGTTGACAGAGCCATCTTGGGCAGTTCTAACTTTACCGTGCATGGACTCGGACTGAGTGCCAATAGCAGTAACATTGAACTCAACCTGGAGGTGGATAGTAATCGCGACCGAACTGACCTGAAGGCATGGTTTGACCAACTTTGGAATAATGATGAGCTCGTTGAAGATGTTAAAGATATAGTACTGGCAAAACTGAGGCAGATAGGACAAGATCACCCACCGGAACTCATCTATTACAAAACGCTTTACGAACTTTTCCGTGAAGAAATTGAGACACGACAAACGAATGAACAGACCCTTGAAGATGCCCATCTTTATGATATGAAAATATGGGAGAAGTTGTATGCCTTCCAAAAAGATGGTGCGAAAAGTGTTATCGCTCGGTTGTTACGGCACAATGGGTGTATATTGGCTGATAGTGTCGGTTTAGGAAAAACATACACAGCACTCGCAGTTATCAAGTTCTTTGAATTGCGAAATGAACGCGTGCTCGTACTCTGCCCGAAAAAACTTAGAGAAAATTGGGCTCTCTATCCGGCATACAATGCACAAGAAACAAACGAATTCCTTGACGATAAATTCAATTTCACCGTCCTATCACACACGGATCTATCACGGCACACAGGAGAATCCGGTAGCGTCCATTTGGAGAATTTCAACTGGAGTAGTTTTGATCTCATCGTAATTGATGAATCACACAACTTCCGCAACGACAGCAAACAACGTGAGGATAGCGAAGGCAATTTACGACATACCCGGTATTCCCGTCTATTAGAAGAGGTCATCAAGGAAGGCACGAAAACCAAAGTCTTGATGCTTTCAGCAACGCCAGTCAATACCTCACTTACCGATCTCCGCAACCAGATATATCTGATGACTGAAAAACGCGAGGATGTCTTCAGAAATACTTTAGGCATTAGTAATATCCGTAACCTAATACGACAGACACAGAAAGCGTTCAAGACGTGGGAAGAAAAGGCTACAAGAAACAAGACGGAGTTGTTCAATACGTTAGGGGCAGACTTTTTTCAACTACTCGGTGGTGTCTCTATTGCGCGTTCACGTAAACTTATCAAAAAATACTATGCCGATGATTTAGAGAAGATCGGGAACTTTCTGGAGCCACGACCCCCGATAAATCGACACCCACATACCGACCTGACAGGTGAACTCTCATACAAGGCGTTGGCTGACCAGATAGGTGATTTTGAATTATCCATCTACAGACCTTCCAGTTATGTTGTCAGTAATACAGCGAAACAACGGTTAGCGGATGAGAAAGAGCGATTGCGGTTCAATCAGGAAGATCGTGAGAAATTCCTTATCGGTATGATGCAGACGAACTTCCTGAAACGACTTGAAAGTTCGGCGCATTCGCTCTCCGAAACGCTTGAACGCACTATCAATAAACATGATGATATGTTAGCAAAGATAGAACGGTTTGAACAAAACGAACATATACCGGACGCACAGGCTAATATACTTCCCGATGACGATGAAGATGATGAGGAATTTCTGATAAATCGCGCCAGAAATCCGTACCATCTAAAAGAATTGGATTGCACACGTTGGAAACAGGACATTCTCAAAGATAAACAGACCTTAACCGCAGCATGGGATAAAGTTAGATCCATCACACCAGAAAGAGATGGAAAACTGAAGCAGATTAAAGCCGATATTCGGAAAAAGTTGCGAAATCCGAAGAAAGACAAGAAAGGAAACCTAAATCGGAAGTTACTCATCTTTACCACCTTCAAAGATACCGCTGAATATCTTTTTGAAAACTTGTCAGAACTTGCTTCGGAGTTGAAACTTGAGATGGCAATGGTCTCGGGAGACAAGACGCAGACAACCTGCGGTCAAAACAACTTCAATGCTATTCTCACAAACTTCGCACCGTGGGGGAGGTTGCGTAAGGATCATACAGACGACAACATCGATCTCCTCATTGCTACGGACTGCGTCTCCGAAGGGCAAAACCTTCAGGATTGCGATACTGTCATCAACTACGATATACATTGGAATCCTGTGCGTATCATTCAACGTTTTGGACGGATCGACCGAATAGGCACTCGCAACACAGAAATAAAGATGATTAACTACTGGCCCACCGAAGATATGGAGGTATATCTAAGTCTCCGAAACCGTGTTGAATCCCGTATGGCACTCGCGGATGCTACCGCAAGCGGTGATGATGACCCACTCAATGAATTGACTTACGAACAGGCACAGATGGAACTCAATTTCCGTGATGACCAGTTGAAGCGACTTCGTGAAGAAGCATTTGATATAGATGATCTGTCCGATGGCGTTGTGATGAGCGATTTTACGTTGGATTATTTCTTTGCACAACTCCTGAAATATCTGGAAAGGAACAAGACAAAACTTGAGGCGACACCCGAAGGTGCTTATGCTGTTACGAATAACGAAAGTAATCCTACTGAAAAAGGTGTGATCTTTTTTCTATGTTTAGAAAATGCCAGTGAAAACAAACAGGAAAAAACTGCCAGTCCTATTCACCCTTATTATACGGTATATATCCGCAGCAGTGGCGATATCCGTTACGGATGTCTTAATGCCAAACAAGTGTTGGATCTGTTTGAGGCAACTGCTGTTGGCGAGGAGAACGTCATAGATCATTTATGTCTGCAGTTTGACCAAAAGACGGAGTTTGGCGAAAACATGGAGCACTACAATAATCTTTTAGATGCTGTCATTTCGCACATCACCCGATCACATACAAAAACACAAACGGCATCTATCAGGAGCGGTAGTCCACGCGACACAAAACTCACACCAGCATCCAAATCCCCGAAAGACAGTCGTAATTTTAAATTGGTGACATGGTTGGTAATCGCGTGATTGTCCTTTTTATTGTAGGAGGGAACTCCGATTCCCGATTATAGTAAAAACAATAATTATTTACACACTACGGTAGGTTCGGTTTCCTAACCGAACCATGGGCGTCAATTTAGCGTCCTTCCAGGGCCGGTAGGTTCGGTTTCCTAACCGAACCGGTGTTTGTTCAGTCTCATAGATGCGGTTAGGAAACCGAACCTACCGCGGACCTACAGACAATAATTACAACATTTTATAGGAACACAATATATGAACCAAAACGATATAAAATCCGCATTAGCAGCAATGCATACCGGCGATCCATTAGACAAATCAAAAGATCTCCTCGCAACGATAGGTTACCACAGTGATCTGACACTGGAACTCTCCGGAACCGTCGACGACTTCCTTAACGAATTCCAAACATCCAATCCAAACACCAAAACAGAACAACATTTCCGTGAAAACGCCAAATCCGCACACATTATCTTCCAATTGACTAAAGACGAAATCGTAAATAATCCACAGTTATCATTGCTTGAACCTGCTGCATTTGATAAAGGGAATGCACACTGTTTCCTTTTCTGCGCGGTTGAATTAGAAGACAACCACTACTCCCGTACCAAATATGCGGAGTTTACACGTGAAATTAACAAACGTCTTTTCGCCCCAACAGTGATTATATTCCGTGCAGGAGAACATCTAACGATTGCATTTGCTGATCGCCGTCCAAGTGAAACGGACGCGGCTCGTGATGTGTTAGGACAGGTCACGCTTATCAAAGACATCAGGCTCAATCACACAGAACGAGACCCACACCGCGCGCATTTGGAAATCCTCTCCGAACTCTCACTTGACCAATGTATCCAGTGGATGAACGACAATAGAAAACCGCAAAACTTTGACGGACTACTCGCTGCATGGCTCGCAAAACTGGATACGGAAGAACTTAACAAAAAATTCTATCGTAAACTATTTGCGTGGTATGAATGGGCAGTTGACGATGATAATGTCAAATTCCCGACAGATGAGAACCGCGTCATCAAACGAGAAGAACATGTCATCCGACTCATCACACGTCTACTCTTTATCTGGTTTATCAAGGAAAAGGGATTGATCGCCGATGCATTATTCAGCAAAGCACAAATCCAAGACCTATTGACAGAAGATGACTTTGATAAAGGTGATTCCTACTATCGCGCCGTGCTACAAAACCTCTTTTTCGCTACACTAAACACCGAGATTGACAAACGCAAGTTTAGCACGGGAGGCAATCATAATCACCGTAATTTCTCTAAATATCGCTACAAGAATCAAATGGACGATCCAGATAAACTTTTAGATCTTTTCTCCAAAACACCCTTCATCAATGGTGGTTTGTTTGATTGTTTAGACTCCTTTGATGCGACAAAAGATGGAGGTTACCGTATAGACTGCTTCTCCGATAAGCATTATGATAAGTTATCTATCCCGAACAGCCTCTTTTTTGACAAAGACCGTGGTCTCCTTCCGCTACTTGACCATTACAAATTCACCGTTGAAGAAAACACACCGATAGATCAAGAGGTTGCACTTGACCCTGAACTGTTGGGTCGGGTGTTTGAAAACCTACTCGCTGCAATCAACCCGGAAACGGGAGAGACAGCACGTAAGATGACAGGTTCCTTCTACACCCCACGCGCCATCGTTGACTATATGGTGGACGAGGTGTTGGTTGCATCACTCTCTCAAAAGTGTCAACCCACCGAAAGCAATGACATCGCTTGGGAGGAACGGCTGCACTATCTATTTGATTATGCGAAAGTATGTGATGATGCAAGCGTATGGTTTGACGACCGCGAATCTGCAGATATTGTCAAGACCATCTCTCAACTCAAGATATTGGACCCAGCGGTCGGTTCCGGTGCGTTTCCGATGGGGGTGTTACACAAACTTACACTTGCACTTCGACGACTTGACCCAGGTAACACCCGATGGGAAACATTACAGAAGGAACTTGCAGCAAAACGCGCTGCAGAGGCATTTGACACACAGGATGACGACGCGCGCCGTGAAGAACTGCACGAAATTGATGATACTTTCAAACGTTACCGAGATTCAGACTTTGGACGGAAGTTATACCTGATTCAAAACAGCATCTTCGGTGTGGATATTCAACCGATTGCGTGTCAAATAGCCAAACTCCGCTTTTTTATCTCGCTTGCCATTGAGCAGGAGAAGGACACAGACTCAGAAAACTTCGGTATCAAACCCTTGCCAAATTTAGAGACAAGGTTTGTTGCTGCGAATACACTGATAGGCATAAATTTATCCGAAACAAAGGGATTATTCCAAGATGATACTGTCCAACAATTATTAAAGGAAATTGAAAGGATTCGTGAGAAGTTTTTTCTTGCAAATAACCGTGGGACAAAACGCGACCTTGAAAAGCAGGAAGAAAAATGTCGCACGCAATTGGAAAAAGAATTGGAGCGACAACGAACGGAATGGATACAAAATCGGCAAGCAGAAATAGAATCCAAAATTGCGTCACTCCGCAACTCTGAACAACGTGAACAGTTGCGAGAAAAGGAACAGAAAAAGTTTGAAACACATAAAAAAATCTTTGAGACTGACTTTGAAAATGCCCGCAAGATTGCCCGTTGGAAACCCTATGACCAAAATGCAAAAGAGGACTGGTTTGATCCAGAATGGATGTATGGGATCACGGATGGGTTTGACATCTGCATCGGTAACCCGCCTTATATTCAACTCCAAAGAGACGGAGGCAGATTGGCAGATCTGTATCAACCGTGCGGATTTGACACTTTCACAAGGATGGGGGACATTTATTGTCTGTTCTATGAAAAAGGACATAAGTTGTTAAATGGAACAGGACATCTCTGTTTCATAACGTCCAACAAGTGGATGCGCGCGGGATATGGCAAAAAGTTGAGAGATTATTTCATCTTATACACCCAACCCGTTCAATTGTTGGATATGGGACCGGATGTGTTTGATGCCACTGTTGACACAAATATCCTACTGATGCAAAACAAGGTAATTTATGATGGTGTTATGACCTTCCGAGCTGCAACGATTGGCGCAGATTTTGACAGACTGACCAGTAATATTTCCCTATACCTACAAGATAATGGTGTGGATATGGAAATGCCAACAGAGGGTGAACCGTGGGCGATACTCTCATCTGCTGAAATGAACTTGAAACGCAAAATTGAGGAGGTCGGAACACCGCTTAGGGATTGGGATATAAATATCTATCGTGGGATTGTAACAGGTTGTAATGAAGCGTTCATCATAGATGAAGCAAAACGTGAGGAACTTATTGAACAAGATCCGAGATCAGCAGAAATCATCAAACCGTTGCTGCGTGGAAAAGATATTAAACGCTACCGTGCGGAATGGACAAAAATGTATTTACTGTTTATACCTTGGCATTTTCCATTACATGAAGATTCCATGATTACAGGTTCATCCTTAGAAGCAGAGAATGCATTTGAGGAAAATTATCCTTCCATATTCAGTCATTTATTGCAATACCAAGATAGATTGTCAAATAGGAACAGATCAGAAACAGGAATTCGATATGAATGGTACGCATTGCAACGTTGTGCAAACACTTATTATACAGAATTTGATGAGGAAAAAATAGTATGGAAACGGATAGGTTCTATATTACGCTTCGCCTATATACAACACACGGTGTATTGCCTTGATAGCACTTGTATTGCTACAGGTAAGAATATCAAACTTCTTACAGCAGTGTTAAATTCTCCTATCTCTCATTATCAGCTGTTTAGCCACGCACCTAAAACTGGCACAGGTGATGTGATTGTAAGCGTACAGGCAATAGAACCAATTCTTGTTCCACTAATCACTGAGGCAAATCAGGGTCTTATCACAGAAATTGAAAATAAGGTTGATGAAATCATTGCAGTGAAAGCGGCAGACCCAGGGGCTGATACTACTGACCTTGAAGATGAGATTGATTGTCTGGTTTACGGTTTATATGGGTTAACTGACGATGAGATCGCGATTGTGGAGGGAAAAGAATGAGCAAAGGACTTAAGATTTTCATTACCTATGCACATAAAAATGCAGAAGCAAAGGACGAATTGATAACCAGCCTTGCTGTCCTGAAGCAAAACGGATTAATTGATATCTGGCATGACAACGAAATCCTACCTGGAGACAAATGGCGAGATGCAATTTTTAACAACCTCGCCGATTCGGACATTCTACTCTATCTTACTTGTCGGCATAGTCTTGCCTCTGAAAATTGCAATAAAGAATTAACTGCAGCGTTAAATCCAAACATAAGTGTGATTCCGATTATTCTTGAACACTGCGATTGGCAAAATCATCAACTCAGCGATTTTCAAGCACTACCGGACAAAGGCAAGCCAATTAACGAGTGGCAACCTGAGAGCAAAGGTTGGCAAAACGTAGTAGATGGTATCCGAAAGGTCATTAAAGGAATGCAATCTCAGAAACAACCTTCGTCTACGGTAACACCTGAGGAAATAGAAACTCTTGCTTTATTAGCATTCCATCGCGGGAACTTCATGCTGATGTTGAATCAAATAGACGAAGCGTTAAAAGCTTACTCGCGCGCGATTGAACTCAGTCCCAATAGTATTGCAGCAGCATATAGCAATCGTAGTGTTGTTTACCTTGAGAAGGGTGAATTTGACAAATCTGTCGAGGACTGCAATAGTGCTTTAGTTCTCAAACCCAATTATGCTGATGCTTACAATAATCGCGGTGCTGCCTACGGGGCAATGGGTGATTTTGATCAGACTATTAAAGACTGTACTAAGGCGATGCAACTCAAACCTGAGCATGCTACAGTCTATAGTAATCTCGGGAATGCATACCGTGTCAAAGGTGAATTTGAACGCGCAATTGAGTACTTTTGCAAAGCAATTCAACTTGATCCCAATTATCCCAACTTCTATAGTAATCGTGGGGCGGCCTATGCAGAAAACGATGAATATGACAAAGCCATGAAGGATTTCAATAAAGCCATACATCACAATCCCAATTATCCTCTAGCCTATAGTAATCGCGGGAATGCTTTCCTTGACAAAGGAGAACTTGATCTTGCTATCTCGGATTTTAACAGAGCAATACATCTTAACCCCAATTTTACCATTGCTCATTATAACCGAGGGACTGCTTACTTCCAAAAAGATATGATTGACGACGCTTTTGAAGATTTTACCAAGGCAATAGAACTAAATCCGGATTTTGCTATTGCTTATTACAACCGAGGTGTTTTATACAAACAAAAAGGTAAGATTAGTGCTGCTATTGAAGACTTTACTAAAGCAATACAACTTAAGCAGGATGATGACCAAACATTTTACAATCGTGGACTTGCTTATTACCAAAAAGGAAATATAGATTCTGCTATTGCAGACTTTACCAAATCAATACAACTCAATCCCAAGTTCGCAGAACCGTATTACAGTCGCGGAACTTCATACAATGAAAAAGGTGAGATGAATTTAGCCATGACAGACTATAGTAAAGCAATACAACTTAAGCCTGATTATGCAGAAGCATATAACAATCGCGGTACTTTATATAATCAAAAAGACGAACTGGATCTAGCCATTGCAGATTTTACCAAAGCAATACAACTTAAGCCCCAGATTGTAGAGGCTTATACCAACCGTGGCATGGCTTATGGGAAAAAAGGTAATGTGGATATAGCTATTGAAGATTTTACCAAAGCGATACAACTTAAACCCAATTGTGACAAGGCGTTTATCTATCGTGGGATAACTTGGTTACACCTACGAGAATGGGATATTTTCAAATCAAACTTAATCGATGCTAATAGAGTTGGTATAGATATCGCCTCAGGATTTTGTAACGCGTTCGGAACCGTTGCAAACTTTGAGCGGATAACAGGAATTCAGTTGCCAGAGGATATAGTTGAAATGCTGACGCGGTCGTAGGTGTGGGTATGAGCTAATACTTTTTGCTTGGTGGATTGCGTGATGTTATGGGATTTTTTGTCTGTATGTGTGAGTTGTACGTTTCTATACACATTCTACACCGCTGGTGCTATACACAAATACATTTAGATTTATACTTTTATTAGGCATTTATGATGTGGTGATTCAACGCAGAATGCCCAAATCAAGGCTATGAAGGCGCGAATGGTATGCAGTGGGTGTAATTTGTAAGAGGCACAACAAATTGCACGACTACAAACGCATATTTTCTTAAACAGAATAAGTGTCTATCTATTTTTTGCTTCCCAATAAACACAATTTCAAAATTGTCCAAACTAAAGTATACTTAACCTCCAGAGATTATATTGTGGAGGATGGTTAGTCAGCAAATACTGTTGACAACAGACTATATTAAAATGGCAGAATTCTTTAGATTCAGGAGCATAAACGCTTTATTAGGTGAATATCAAGAACTTGAAAAGCAGAATATCTATTTTGCTAGTCCAGAAGAACTGAATGATCCTATGGAAGGTTTCCGAGATGTTTTGTGGTGTGGAGATCAAATTGTTTGGACTAATTTCTTTAAACATTATGCTTTTTGTCTGCACCGAAGTTTTAGCTTGTTCAGAATTGCTGGTGACTCTGTAGTATTAGATGTAGATAGAATTTTCATCTCGGCACATCGGGATAAACCACTAACACCTCAAGAACAGGATTTGTTTAATACTATTTGGGATAGGTTTAGCAATCTGCCAAACATACGAAATGTTATTGAGACACTTGCGAATACGGAACGCAAAATCAGATATAGAGAAGTCGTATATTATCTTCAAGGTATACATTTGATCCTTTTAGATGAAATCCTAAAATCACATATTGACCATGGGATCATGCCAGAGACAGAGGCATTTCAACCAATTGATGAAACAGTTGTTAAAACATTCATGGAAAATCTTCTCAAATCTACAGAACTAACTGAAGGAGTCGAAAACGAAAAGCAACTTGAAGGTATATTCCAGATAATTGAAACCCGTTATGACAATATACTGTTCATGTATCAATACAATAATCGTAAGGATTTGACAAGTGTTTCAAGAAAAAATGAACTACTACTGAAATTTGATTTTCCTAAGATATATTTAGAAAACCTAAAAGATATGACTTTTCCAAAGTGGTGGACCGCTTGTTTTACGAAAAGTTACGCCAACTTATCTGTTTGGGCAAAGTATGCGGATGGTCATAGAGGAACATGTTTGATTTTTAAAGAAAATATCAATTGGAAACCCATGAAGTATTGGAAAACCGCAATCCGAAAAGTTACTTACGAAAATAAACCAATAGAAATTGACTTTTTTCGATCTATTGGTGTGAGTACAGTATCTGAAATTATGGGAACATGGTACAAAGATGAGAAAGGTAATATTTCTGAATGTGCCTCTCATATTGGAGATAAATGCAAGGAAGATACTTGGCGAGAAGGCTATTGGAACAACTTTCTTCACTACATTACCACTAAGAACAGAGATTGGGAATATGAACAAGAATATCGCGTAATTCTATATGATAATGTTAGAGGTGTTATTGAAAAATCAGATCATACACTAAATTACGACTTTGAATCACTGAAAGGCATTATTTTTGGGATAAGGACATCTACCGAGGATAAAATCAAAATTTTCAAGATTATTGAAAGATTGTGTAAGGAAAACAAAAGAACTGATTTTGAGTTTTTTCAGGCTTACTATTCTGCAGAGAAAGGTGATATTCGTAAGTATGAAATACAACTACCGTTTCCTGGAAAAAAAAATATTCTTATCTTGACTTTGACTTGATACCTC
This sequence comes from Candidatus Poribacteria bacterium, assembly GCA_965214095.1. Lineage (GTDB taxonomy): Bacteria > Poribacteria > WGA-4E > WGA-4E > WGA-3G > MSPOR6. The sequence continues at coordinate 380,841 of OZ243938.1, forward strand.
ATAAGTATCACACATAGATGTGGGAACTGTGTCCTGAGGTGGCAGCTCTCTAAGTTCTGCTAATGCGGTGTTCAATATCGGTAAATGCAAGTGAATCCATTTATTTGCAAGAGGTTGAGCCATACTAAAGAGGGTGCCGAATAGAACCTGTTTCGGAGCTTCATGAAGGTAAAGTAATATAAATACCAACATATCTTCATGTGAAGCAAAACAACTATTTTTATAGGGTTTATATCTCCGTTTTTTACGCAGTTTTCCTTCAAGGATATGTGTTTGCATATAATCTATAGTAAACTTTTGAATTAATAGGACATTTCAAGATGTAGGAGGAAACTCTGATTCCCGATTATCACTGAGTTATATCGCGATTCGGAGATCGCTCCTACAGGGACTTTGTATTATTATTTTCAATGTTCACTATAAAAAGCATTTAGAAAAAAGAGGTAATAGTTCTGTAAACTCTTTTAAAGTATATCCAGTGAGAGATAGAAATGTATCAGGTTTGTCCTTAATATCTTCAAAAACGACATGAGATAACCTCCATCTATAAGATTGTAATTATAGTTGATTTTGAAATTACTTGAACACGTTGCATAGGCGAGGTTAGGAAACCTCGCTTACCATGGGACGAAAGTGTCAACTTATATTTATAATTCACTATAACATAACAGAGGTTAACTAAACTTGGAACGAAATCATTATAATGTCTAATACAACATATAAAAAACCAAAATTATAAAAATGTGAATTTGAGGATGTCGCAAATAAGTAACAACATCAGATGGCGGAGTTCCGCCACATCTCTCCATATAGATAATCCGCTGTATTGCCCAATATCTGTATCTAAAATATAATTGTGTAAACAGAATTCAATGCTGCCATGCATTAGTGGTTTTTATGCGTTAATACCATTATTATGAAACTCACGCCGACTGTCTCAGAACGAATCGTGACTACTGTGGAAATGTCAAATCTTCCGCTGTATCGCATCGCAGACTATTGTGGGATCACTTATCAGACACTTCGGAACTGGCTTCGGGACGGAGAAGACTATCAGAAGCAGATTGAAGATGGCAAGATATTGTTTCTTCTAAAACACCTATCGATCTAAAAACCGATACTTATAACTTGACGGACGCGTTTTCTACGACAAACTCACGACGAAATAGATTTGTATAATCGGGCTTATCAAAACTTATTAGAATTCTAATTCCACTCAAAACATTCGCTCATATTAACCAAGCCCGGTAATTCTCGAATGTTGCGGTTTTACCCGTTATGTGCTAAAATGGATGCAGAACACATAACTATCATTCAGGGAGGCAATCATGGCATCTGTTGCAGCCGAAAAATACATTTCACCTGAGGAATACCTCACTGCAGAACGCAGGACAGAATATAAAAGCGAATACATCTACGGTGAGATATTCGCAAGGTCCGGGGCAAGTAACGCACATAACATTATCACAGTAGATATTACCACTGAACTGAACATCCAATTAAGACAGCGTGGTTGCTTCGTTTACAGCGGTGATATGCGCGTTAAAACGAAGCCGACAGGTTCTTATTTCTATCCAGATGTCGTTGTTGTGTGTGATAAACCCCGTTTTGAAGATAATGTTTTCGATACCCTCTTGAACCCCATCCTTGTCGTAGAGGTACTTTCACCATCAACTGAGGCATTTGACAGAGGTGAAAAATTCGCACATTATCAGGAACTTGTGTCCTTGCGAGAATATATCCTTGTATCACAAGATAGGATGCGTGTTGAACACCATCGTTTGATTGAGACGCAGTGGGTAGGAAAGACGTTTGAAGCACCGGAAGATATGCTGAAGTTCAATTCCATTGAATGCGAATTGCCACTGCGGGATATATATACCCGCATTTCATTTTCTGATTGACAATCGGAACGCCAATTCCATCCGAAACAATAACACAATAAAATGCAAACATTGGTTCACATCAAGCAAACTACCGATCTACAACTCACAGATGATGATAATGATAAATTGGAAATCGGCATTGCGAAGGTTCGCAAGAACATGAAACCGCACCCTTTATCAGACTTTGATGCGCTCCTGCTGAAAAAACGGATGTTGATTGAATCGGGTATAAAAGAAATAAAAACACAGACACAACTTCAACATACGTGGCATAGAAGTTTTATCAACTTCCAAGTGAACATGGTGGCTGCCTTAATTGCTTATACCTATTTGGAGAAGAAACCCTCGTTGAACTTGCCGGAATGCAAACGGGTCCCGACAGCAACGCTTTCTCTAGAACCCTAAATCTTTTTTCTAACTCACGTTGTATTTAGAATACCAAAAACTGATAGTTCTCATTTTGCGCCTTGCGTTTGGCATCCGCTAATCCACTTACTGCGTACACTGTTTCAGCTATCCAGTCTTTTTTCTTATGTGGAACAATAAATATAAGTGTTTTTCTTTCTTCATCAAACAAAGCAGCGGGCGAACGATTTAATTCAATCAGTCTTTTACGGACACGATCTTTACGAATTTCAAGATTCCTTTCAGCAAGACGCTGCGTGCAATGATCTGATTCAAATATTCTCCCATACTTCTTTTTCAATTTATTTTCTTCTGGCGTAGCATTTTTAGTAGCTATTTCTCGGTTTCTTTGATTTATTTCTTTGTAATTTATCATCTGAGTATCTCCTCTGATTTTTTATACCTCAATCCTTTCATAATGGTTGAAGAATGAATAGTGTTCCATAAGAATTATTTCCTTGTTTTATGTTATTTTTACTGTTAACTAACAATCTAACCTACACTCCGCACTTCTGATTTGCGTTTTTCAATAATAACTTGATAAACCCGTGTGGGACCTATATTTAGCAAACAATTTCAATTTAAAATCATGAAATAGCAAGTTGGGTTTTGTCTCAAAATATAGAACTCATAATCTCCATTATTATGTGCGAATCCTTGTGTGATAGGGGTTTACACTAATTATTATAAGAATGTATTAAAACAAGTGCGGAGTGTAGGATCTAAGTGCTATAATTGTCGTTTTGTTGCCATTTCTGTATGCGTTCACTTATTGTCCTTCTGTATGGGTTTAGCTTTTGTGCCTCTTTCAAGTATTTCATAGCATCAGGCACTTTACCAGATTTATACGATACAAACGCTTTTGCTATAAAGAGAGAATCAAGATTCCTTTTTCCAACTCGTTCTGCTTCTTGATATGCACACATAAGGTTTTCTTGGGCACGTTCCAACTCGTCTGCTTCAAGATAAGCACAACCTTTCAAAAAGTATGTTTTCCAAAGTTCTTTCTTATTTCTGGATTTTTTCGCAATATCAAGGATTGTCTGGGTTTCTGTGATTCGCCTAGATTTAAACATCGCAAGTGCCCATGTGTGGAGTATATATTCATCAATAGACTCCAAATTACCTCTATATTTCAACTTGTCTTCATGATATGATTCTATAATAGAAATTGCTTGATCGTACTCCCCTTTACTGATAAAAACACGTGCGAGACGCTCAGCGATGTATGATTTATCTTGTTTCGATTTTTGAGGGGACCACTCACATTTCAAAGATGCTTGAAGGTAATGTTCCGCATATTGACGGGCTTCAAGTGCTGAGTCAGTGTCCTTTGAACCGTAGTCACTGAGTATCCAATATTTTGCGAAAAAGATTTTGCCAATTCTATAGAGTTTATCAACCCCTTCATATACTCCACTAACAGCTGCTATTGTTTCGATACGTTGTTGATTTTGTTTAACATCTTGCAAAAGTTTAGGAGAACAGTCTGTTTTACAACATTTCTTAATTGTCTGTATTGCATCTTCAATATTTTGCATATCATCTTGATTGATAGCAACTTGCTGGTTAGTCAGAACATCGTCACACAAATTTAGAGCGTACACTGATTCATCCCAGTCGTTTACAATTTTATCATAAGAAGTTCGACTGAGTGTATAAAGTGATTTTATGTAGTCTTTCCGGTATCTTTTCTTTGTAGATTCCTCATTTGGATTATGAGGGTCTAACTTTTCCCATTCGTTTATAGCTTTCCGTAAAGTTTGGATGCCTTTTTCTCGTATTTCATAGACCTTTTTTAATTTTTCTGCTGAGTGACCAAAATCTTCATAAGACTTGCTCCACAAAATTTGATCTGGAAGAACTTTCACTAAAATCCGTCCTTTACGATACATATCAGTGACACGCGTTGGATCAAGTGTGAGTGCTTCTTCTACAGCAGTAATAAAGTTATCAATCTCTGCTCTTATATTTCCATCTTTCCTGCTTGACTGACTAGTTAATTCATTTATGTTCTGATAGTATGTAAAGGCTAAATTAGATCGATAACCTGAGTTATTCGGTTTGAGTTTAATACACCGTTTTCTAATCTGTTCAGTGTGTTTTCTATACTCCGCTTGCTGCTCCAAAAATTTAGTCTTAGCCACCGAATCTCTAAATATATCACGCGGAATTGCACCGGTTTCTGATAATTTAGCACATGCTAATGCGACATCGTTCAAAACTTTATGATTATTCCAAATTAATTCATTTTGATGTAATTCCTCTATTGGTTGAAATTGTTTATAAATCCCTTGCCAATCACCTACTGATTTCCGTTTGTTCAATCGTTCTATTAAGTCATGAATTGTATCTGCCATCTATTTTTCCTTTCACAATAAAATCTGACAAGGCTAACATCAACATATATTTTACGAGTTGTCCGCAGCGCGTGTTGCCCGTTACCGGTTTCGCTATGCCCTACCTAATCTACTTTAATATCAGAGTCATCATTTTCTGATCGCCCATTTTTAAGACCAAGCACTTTCTCCGTTTTCCGGTGACTTCTGAGCCATTGGTGACGATAGAACTATACCAAGCCCTTTCGCCCTCACAATCAGGGACAGCAACCAGGGGCACAGCTGAGGTTCCCCTCCCGCAAAAGTGATCTTCTCAAAACCGACATCAGAAATCTTATCAATAAGCGAGAGACATTCCTGCTTCGGCAAGTGACCTTTAGGGAGTTTCATATCTCGCTTGACATCTTCAAATATAGCAAAGCGGAATTTGCAGTGCATATTGCAGGGTGTCCACAGATGGAAATTAACAGAAGGGATGGGTGGGCAAACGCCGCGGTCAACGTTGGTGACTTTCATATTCTACTCCTTACTTTATTTTACGCAATTGACCACTGGCTCATACCTCGCCAATTGTCCTAAAACGCAAATTAACTGTCGTGTTTTTCTTTGAACCTTGCAATCGCTCCCCGTTCTGCCATCTCCGCCCGTGCATAATGCGCGGGCATCTGTGAGTTTTTCCAACGACCTGCTACCTGTAAATCTATAACCGAAGCACCCGCTTTGGCAAGAGACACCGCAGAACCGACACGCTCAGATTAGTCCACAACTTTAGGGCGTTTCCCTGGATAAGATGAAATATATGTGTCAAGCATTATTGTCTCTTGTGCTGATAATTCTGGATCGTTTCTATCTAATTTTCTCGCCATACGTAAGTCAAATAAAGCAAGATCGTAGTGTTCGCGTTCCCATCTTGCTAATCCACGACCTAAATATGCACTTGCAGAATCTGGTTTATAGTGAATAACGACATTATATGCAGCTACAGCTGAGATAGGGTTGCCTTCTAACATGTTTTTAGATGCTTGCAATCTGTAAAAATTATCACGGAACTCTTCATAAGCCGGCATTGGTGGTATGCTTTCGCTTCGTCTAAATTCATGCCCCCTTCGCCTAAATTCAATTGCAGCGTCATATACTTTATCAAATTCAGACTTTTTGGGTTCTTCCGTATAATGCGACACTAAATATAGGACGACAAGACCCAAAAGTATCAGCGATAAAAACGATATTCTAATTTTTCGTTTCATTTACTCCTTACCTTTCTCTTTGAATCTGGCAATTGCACCGCGCTCAGCCATCTCAGCACGGGCATAATGAGTTGGCATCTGTGAGTTTTCCACCTGCCAGCGACTTGTAAATCTACAACGGTTGCACCGGCTTTCGCGAGGGAGACCGCAGAACCTACACGTAACGAATGACCCGATATAAATCCATCGACACCGGCATCAGCTGTCCGTTGTTTGATGATCCGTCTGGCAGAGACATCCGCAAGCCTACCCGGTTGAATATGGCCACCACGACGAACTGGACGGAACAATGCACCGCGAGTAATACCCGTTTTCTCTTGATACCGACTAATCACCTTACGTGTATCACTGGTAACATACAAAGCTACACCAGAACCGTCTTGATCTGTCTTGGAACGCTGGACAACCAAAGTATTCTGTTTGAAATGTCCACAGTTGACAGCGACAACTTCAGAGACACGCAACAAGCAGTCAGACATCAGCCTAATCATCGCACTATCCCGAAGCCCCGCTATTGTGTTATCTGCTTCAGCAAATGCACACACGCGTTCAACGTCAGCCCACGTCAAGCCGTTAACTTGACCCCGCCCCGACCCTTTGCATCTCCGCGGATTGTCCGTAATCGCTTTTGACTCATCGGGAACTGGACATCAACGGCTCGCACATTCACAAAATACCATTTCACTGCTGCGACACACATACTGAGCGTGGCTGGGGCAACGCCTTGTGTGTCTAATGTGGAAAGGTAAGCTGCTAATTGTACATCTGTCAGGTCTCTCAGTGTCACGTCTTTAGAGGATAACCAATCTGAAATAGAACGCCACGCCTGCTGATAAGCACGTCTGGAGTTGGGCGATAGGGCATCCCACGCAATACCAATACGCAGTTTATCCTCATCCGTAAGTTGTAAGTCTGTTCTGGGTTCAATCGGTGCTAATAGTCGCATCATTGGTTACCTCTTTGTCCGTCCTATAATTTAATAGACAATCCAAGTAACAATCCTATAATCACACAACCCATTAATAACCCCCAACGTATTACTTTTGATATTTTTTCAGAAAGTTGTTGGTTAGATCCTATAATCACACAACCCATTAATAACCCCCAACGTATTACTTTTGATATTTTTTCAGAAAGTTGTTGGTTAGATTCTCTTAGGTCAGAATTCACATCATTTATTGCGGTTTTCATGTCATCTATCAGGGACGGTTGATCTTCATAAGTTTCAGATTCATATTCAATTAGTTTTTGCGAGATTATTTTTATCTGTTGTTGAAGATACTCAAGACGTTTATCAGCTCGTAATAAAGGATCCTCAACTTCGTCAAAAGAGATGTCACCTTCAAAATCAGGGAACCATTCGGGATGCTCCTTTGTAAGCCGATTAACTTGTGCATCGAAATATTCGGGATTAATCATTAGTGCGTTTGGGTCTTCGTAATCCCAACAACATTTTCTCAATTCCTCTCTAATATCTTCATTCCTATAGAGGTTTGTATTGTATATGGCAACACTAAGGAATTTGTCATTGTCTTTTTCAAACATTTTTCTTACTTCCTCTGGTTTGCGTGCACGGAACCTACTATAATATGATAGTCTTAAAGCAAGATCATCGTTATCTTTTAATGATTCAAATTCCGTTCCAATACCTTCTCCGAATCGCTCTTTTACTGCCCATGCTCCGCATCCAATCAGTTTTGCGAGGACATAACGGCACTTCACATACGAATTCAGCAAACCATCTATTTCTCCTTCGGTTTCTGCTTCCCATCTTTTTGCTGTTGCAAACACATCCATGTCATGAGGTTTGTCTGGCACTAGATTTTCTCCGAGATGAGAAAGGACTGCTGCAGAGTCTTTATTCACCGGCATCGTTTCAAACAGTTTCCAACCAGCTGTGAATACCTCCGTATATGAGTGCCATACAGATCCATCCCAAGGTAGTTCATCAAGTGGGGTGCTAATGCGAGGATTAGATGCAGTAAACGCTATTGCCGTAAGCCATTGTTCATCAGTCAGACTGTTAAAATGTTTTTCTCTTTTATATAGAGACACAAGCAAATCATCGGGGATAGACTCATTTGACAATAAAGACTCCAATAATTCCTCATCAAAAGAATTTAGTATCTCACCTAACACTTCAGGACTTTCAACCCAAGAAACCAAAAACTTTTTAGGAATGCTGCTGGACAATGCAGCCTTTTTTATTGTCTTGTCGTCATTCCTAAAAAGACTCAGTGAAGTCTCTTTTGACAACCCTTCTGCATATAATGCTAATCCCAAGTTTATTAAAGGTTCATCACGTTCAATCAAAACTGTTTGAATCTCTTTTTTATAAGAAAGGTAAGGCTTATACTCCCTTAGCCATTCAAAAACCGAGTTTGCGTTGGCATGAGTGAGCCAGTATTTCTGAAATTCCTCATTTTTTAATACTTGATCAGTTGAAGTGTTTATCATAAGTTTTATTCCGTTAGTTTACAGATGCCTGCTTGTTTTCCGTATAGTTCGTTTTTATGGACGGTATACATCGGGAGTCTGAGTTGTCGCGGTTCCGTGTCATCCGTTCTAAGCCTTTTAAAGTGTTGAAGGTTCAGAAAAAGGGTTCTCAATAAGTAGTTTTGGGATTGCGTTTTTTTCATAATTCACTGAACAATTCGGGATTGCAGTGTTGGCAATCATACCGATAACGTTGTTCAAGAATGTGATTGTTGTTGAAGTTGTGTTGAATAGGTTTAAGAAGAAGATTTCTAAAAGATGGCATATCTTTTTGGGAGTGTTCCCAACTGTCAATCACATCTTGGCATTTCACTTCAATACACGGGAATGTCCATTTTGCAAAATCATCCCATTTTCTATCTTCTACTTTATGTGTATGCACAACTTCTATTGCATATTCCGGTATGCCACAACTCATAAATGCAACATCTACTCTATAGTTTCCTACCCTCACTTCAGTCTTTACGGCATCAATATCGCCAATATCTCCTACCAAAATATTACCATAAGCCCCATTTCCACATTTTTGACACTTTCTAAAAATCAAAACATCCGTTGGAGACAAAGGATCATGGTGTGGGTGTATCATGTTTGTCGGATTTTCGCATGCATAAACAATCATTTCCTTTGCGATAATGTGCTGAACACTCTCCAGAGAACACTCTGTATCCTTTTTATGTGCAAAATGAGGTCGTCTAATATCTCCTTTTCTTAAAACGACCTTATTATCACATTGTGGACAAGTGAATTTGTCGTGTTTGTTTGCTATCTGTGGACTGACAATATTCTTACTTTGAGTGAAAGCATAAGGTATTTTCAAGTTGTTCATTTTTACTCCTTGTTAGATGTGAGGGTTTTCCGTCTCCCCGCAGGATGTCTCATAAGGATTATCTATGAAACTTGTGTGCTGTTTTTTCTGCGGTTGACGCAGCCGCCACTTGCACATTGGGCGGAACATCCCATTATTGCTTTTGAGATAGCCCTTCAATACTGGCTGTTATCTTCCTAAGCTCTGCCCCAATAGTATTGAGATGTTCACGGATAGGATAGAGATGTCCTTTACAAGGTAAATTGTGCTGACCAGCGATAATTTCATTACGCCACGTCTCACATTCCTGCTTGGTGCCTTTTGCAACTGTTATATCGGCTTGCTTTGTAACCCAACCACCTCGATTCCAGATATTCAGCTTCGCTCTAATTTCTGATTTATCTGTCGATCCCGTTATTTCAAAATGCGTAACTTGATCTAAGTTGAAAGTTGTGCCTTGAAACTCAACCCAATTCATCGTTTTATTCTCCTCTTTTGGAAAAGTGTCGTAAATTTGAATAGTGATTGATAACATTATTTATTGAAAAAATATAACATCTGCATGATACCTCCATTGTTAGTGAGTTGTGCTATTTTTCTTTCTTGAAATTTGTTTTATAGTAGATTTTGAAATTACTTGAACACTCTGCATCGGCGAGGTTAGGAAACCTCGCCTACCGTGGGTCAAAAGTGTCAACTTATATTTATAATTCACTATAATATCCCAAATCAGTATTGTTCCACTCGGATCCATACTTGCGAGTGTCTGCCCATCCGGTGAAAAAAGCATAGAAGTAACCTGTCCATATCCTATAAAACTACCTTTTTGATTTCCTGTGTTAGTATCCCACAACCGTATAGTATTATCCGCACTGGCACTGGCGATGGTGCTTCCAGTAGGTGAGTATGCGATACAAGAAACATATCTCTTGTGCCCCGTGAGAGTTCTCAAGTGTTCCCCTGTGTTCGTATCCCATAACCATACTGTCTTATCCAGACTACCCGTAGCAATAGTGTTTCCATTGGGTGAATATACCATAGAAGTGACCGCCGCACCTATATGTCCAGTGAGTGTAACTTTGTTTTCACCAGTTATAACATCCCATGACCTGATAATACCTTCCTTGTCGCCACTCGTGATTGTTCTACCATCTGGCGAAAATGCCACGGTATTTACGAAACTATGCCCTTTCTGTATAACTTTGTAAATACCTGTCTGTGCGTGCCATAAATACACGGCACCTTTGTTTTTGTCGTATAAGTCTCCACCTGTAGCAATCATATTTCCATCTGGGGAATATGCAATAGAAGAGATCTCGTAAATGTTATTTGGGAATAGAACATTTAGCAATGTTTGATTCCGTATATCCCGTATCACAACCCCACCGTCAACAAAATCTGAGACTGCCATCGCAATCGTTTTTCCATCAGGAGAATAGGATACAGGAGCAAACATACCCCCATGTCTATATTTGTCATTGTTGTTAACTATAAATATTTTTTCTTTGAATGTTTGTGCGTCCCACACTCTGAATTCAGACTGATGATTATTAGTTATAATGGTATTTCCATCAGGAGAATAAGCAAAATTAGTCATGTGCGTGTGTTCTGTAAATACAGCTTCGTTTTTGTAAGTAATTGCATTCCATAACTTCACTGTGCCATCCCCCTTACTTCCAGTGACAATAATATTTGTATTAGGGGAATATTCAAGAGAAGTAATATTACCTAAGTGTGCTTTGAATACAGTTTCCTGTTTTCCTGTGCGTGCATCCCATATATGTACTTCACCATTCCAGAGGCTTCCAGCAGCGATCTTTTCTTCATCAGGGGAATATGATATGGAAGTAAAAGAGTTTTTCTTTTGTGAAAATAGAGGTTTATCCGTTTTTAAGGTTCTTATACGTTCACCTGTTGCTGACTCCCATAATCGCACTGTTTCATCTGCACTCGCACTCGCGATTATGTTTCCATCCGGGGAATAGTCAATAGAACAAACGTTTTTTTTATGTCCTGTAAGTGTAGTTTTATGTTTTCCTGTTTGCACATCCCACAAACATATCGTACCATCTTGGCATCCAGCAACGATCATATTACCCTCAGGGGAATACACAATACAACGGATAAGGCTTGTATTTCCAGTAAGTGTAGTTCTGTATTGACCTGTTCGCGCATTCCATAGCCGTAATGCACTATCTTGATACCATGCCCCCACTGCAATTGTATTACCCGCAGGAGAAAACGCCAAAGCTTCAACAAGTGGAATTTTGTGCCCCGTGAAGGTCGTTTTCTTTTCTCCTGTAGCAACATCCCACAAATGGACTACATCTCCTGCCCCCGTTACACTCCTCACACTTGCAATTGTGCTGCCATCGGGTGAATAGGTGAATTGATCAGATGATAAACAAAGGATACACTCTCTTAACAATTCTAACTTTTTGCCAGCTATGCCAGTTATCGGATTATAAAACCATAGACCGATTGAACTTGAAACTGCAAGCTGACTACCATCCGGTGAAAAACATACTTTTCTCAAATTTCCGTTGCCGAGCCGTGCTTTTGCACCTTGAGGTAAATTGGATTGCGTGTAATCTTGAGCAAAAGTTGAAAAGTGTTGAGGCTGAATATCTATAACACAGCCAAATATGGCAACTGTGAGTAACAACAAATACTTTAACATCCAATACCTTCGCCAAAAACAGTTGAATAAATCGGGCAAATGTCCTAAAGTTATAAAAAAACAATCAATAACTTTGAAAGGACAATCGCCCATGCAAGTAATTATAGCACTTTTTACAGTTTTTAGAACACATTTATCCACAACGACACTACGCCAACTTTCGCAAGTTATATTCGCACTGCTTGCGATGACGGGACGGGTAACAATGCTAAACATCTCTCGTTGGACATTACAAGGTGGTAGCTACCGGACGGAACAACGCTTCTTTAACAAGGTGTTGCCTTGGACAACCCTCCTCTGGATGTTTTATTACACACATCTCTTTGATCCTGAAGGTGTCTATATCATCGCCGACGACGAAACGATCAAATCAAAATCCGGCAAGCATACCTATGGTTTATCCCGTTTCTTTTCTTCAATACATGGCAAAACGATTCCAAGTTTGTCATTCTTAGCCTTGTCCATAGTGAGTGTCAAAAAACGGTGTTCTTATCCAATGGCTATAGAACAAATCGTCCGAGACGGGACACCATCGGTATCAACGACTTCAGCATCCAAACAACACGATACCCCACAGACACCCTTGAAACGCCCGCGTGGGCGGCCAAAACGAAGTCCGAACCGCAATAAAGCCGATGTCGTGATTACCGGCACTTTGAAGCAACTTCAAATGATGATCAAGCCCTTCCTGGCAAAGGTTAGAGATTTGATCCCACTCCGGTATTTAGTGCTTGATGGATATTTTGGACACAATAACGCACTACAAATGACACAACAATGTGGTCTCCATCTCATTTCAAAACTTCGCACGGATGCAGCATTGTATTGGGAACCGACAACACATCAGGGAGGCCCCGGCCGACCACCCATCTACGGAGATCGGTTCACGCCCGACAGATCAACCCGAAATATCTTATCTCTACCGAAACAAAACAAAATATCAGAACCCATGTGTATCAAATGAAACTACGTAATAAAACGTTCCCAGAACTGCTCAATGTTGTTTGCATCCTCAAGACAAATATAACCACGAAACGACAATCACACATCTTGTTATTTAGCTCTGATTTAGCGTTAGCAGCTGAGAAAATGATTGACTATTATTCCCTTCGTTTTCAAATCGAGTTCAACTTCCGGGATGCCAAACAATATTGGGGTTTACAAGATGCTATGAATGTCAACAAAATACCCGTAAACACTGCAGCAAATCTATCAATGTTTATGGTATCAGTCAGTGCGAAACTCACTCGGACGTTTCGTGGTGAGAATACACACTATGGTGTTATAGATCTGAAATCACACTATAGAGGTCTGAAATATATAGACGAAACATTAAAAATACTTCCGCAAAAACCTGAACCAATTGTTATTGCGGAAATCACTGAACATCTGGGTTCAATCGGTGCTATTCATTGGACGCAAACCGATCTAAGCCCAGGATAATTGGCGAAGGTATTGTAATCAGGGATATTTAGTTCTAGGGATTCGTCCTTATTTAAGTTAACGGATTGTTAAATCACTGAATCGGTCTCATCACTGAATATATTGATGCTTGGCTGAACCAGGATTTTCAGGATGGACAGATGGACGCATCAACGGTCCGAATGCCTTTTGCCATTCCCCAGGATAAGAGCCTGAAACATCAAAGTGCCATTCAGACAATAAACATCAAATTGAGAATATGAACTTTGCAGTGCCAAACTCATAATCCTATAAATCCTGGTTCAGACAAATAGGAATCCAAACCCATACTGGATTTAACATTTGTGAATAATATTGAACAAAAATCCTAAAACTGAATATCCCGCACAAACCTTTACCCCGCACAACGCAAATTACAACGTATCTCATAAATATTAGTTGGTGTGTTTTTTTCTTTAAACGTTAATCATCTCTGTTAAACTATTTCTACTAAGAGTAAGGAGATGCTCACACCCGCTTCTTCACATGCTAAACTCATAGAAGTGCACCTTAGCAACACAGCCAGATCAGCAATAACCTCTTGTGACAACTGGATGCAACACTCCTTTTTCGCGAAGGTTTTTGTTATCAAATTTTTCCAAAAACACCAAATTATAATGCAATTAATGCAAAATGTTTTTAAGGATACCGTATTTTCAACCCAAAACATAACATCCCTTTAAGGTCTGTTCTTGCATTTGAAGGAACCTTTTCACGCTTTGTGTATAATATTGAACGAAAAACCGAAAAACTAAATGTCCCTGCACCATCATTGAAAGATCTTGACATAATTTGGATTAAAGGTTATACTTGTATTAAGAAATGACATATCACAAATTGAAAGGATAAATGGAATTCTCACCATAAAGATATCTTATGAATTTTGGACTCACAGACAAAATTGCTGTTGTAGGCGCGTCAAGCAAAGGACTTGGAAGAGCAATCGCACTTGGTTTGGCGAAAGAAGGGGCAAAAGTCACAATCTGTGCCAGAAATAGCGACACTTTGGAAGAAACAGCTGAAGAAATAAGAAAAGAAACAAGTTCTGAAATCTTAGCAGTACCGACTGATGTAAGCCAACCCAAACAAGTAGAATCCCTCATTGAAAAAACAGTATCACATTTTGGAGGGATTGATATTTTGGTCAACAATGCTGGAGGACCTAGAGCCGGTAGATTTGATGACCTTTCAGCAGAAGATTATTTGAGTGCTGTTCAACTGAATTTAATGAGTACAATAAACCTATGTCGTGCTGTTGTTCCAACGATGCGCGAACGCGGTGGTGGACGCATTATCAATTTAACATCTGTCTCTGTCAAACAACCTGTAGATGGTCTGATGTTATCAAATATGGCGCGTACAGGAGTCATTGGATTTGCAAAAACGCTCGCTAATGAACTTGCATCTGATAAAATTCTCGTCAACAACGTCTGTCCCGGTATTATTTTTACAGATAGGATTAAGCAGTTAGCCACCGTACGAGCGGAAGAGGCGGGTATCTCTTTTGACGCAGCTCTTGAGAAAATGACAGCTGACATTCCACTTGGTAGAATTGGCGATCCAGAAGAATTCGCAAACTTAGTCGTATTCCTCGCTTCTGAACGCGCAAGTTATATTACAGGAACAACAATTCAAGTTGATGGAGGTATGGTAAGATCTCTGCTATAATACAATCATTGTTCTCAACCTGCATGATACCGCATCTCTATTCTAATAACCAAATATAAATGAAAACTATTTCGAAGTAATGTACAATGTTAGTATCTGTTATCATTCCAGCATATAACGAAGAACAAACGATCCTTCAGGTACTAGAAAATGTGCAAGCATTACCTATTCAGAAACAGATTATCGTTGTTAATGATGGTTCTACAGATAACACACACGCTCTTCTTAAAAAAGTAAGTGTTGATAGTGAGATTACTGTAATTCATCATGAAGTGAATAAAGGCAAAGGTCATGCAATACGAAGTGGGATAACGCATGTCAAGGGCAGTTCGGTTGTCATACAGGATGCTGATATGGAACTCTGTCCGAATGATATATTGCAGTTAGTTGAACTGTTAGAAAATGAAAGTGTGGAAGTGGTTTACGGTTCAAGGTTTCTAAAGGGGAGAGGAAACGCGAGTCTTCACAACTATATTGCTAATAGAATCTTAGCAATCTATACAAATATACTCTATGGATGCAGAATCACAGATGAGTCAACTGGCTATAAAGCGTTTTCTACAAATTTGATAAAAGAGCTCAATTTAACATGTGAAGGATTTGAATTTTGTCCAGAAGTAACAGCAAAGATATTGCGTGGTGGTTATACAATTCTTGAGGTGCCTGTCTCGTATTTTCCGCGCACCAAGAAGGAAGGTAAAAAACTCCGCTATTTCACTGATGGATTTTTTGCTGCGTGGACATTGTTGAAATATCGTTTTATTTCAAGGAATAAGATTTTTAAGAACAATTCATGACAAATACACTTGGAGGTATATATTTGAAAATGCATAAAACATTGTTTATTTCTACGTTCTCTGTTTTGCTCATTGTGGGATTTACCGTTTCTGTATTTGGACACGGAGATGATTCCACACTTTTAGAAGATGTCAATAATGATGGACAAGTTAACATTCAGGATCTTGTGTTGGTTGCTGGAGCATTTGGACAGCCGGGAGATCGTACTTCTGCAAAGAATCCCGATGTCAATCGGGATGGTGTGGTTGATATACTTGACCTTGTTCGCGTGGCAAATCGTTTTGGTGAAACCGAACAAGGAGACAACTCAACCTATCATGACATTCAGGACAACATTTTTGATAAAAGTTGTGCGAATAGTGCATGTCATGCACCTCCAGGGAACGCTGCAAGTCTAAACCTAACGTATGGACAGTCATATCAGGATTTGGTGAATAGGATACCACGGAATTCTGCTGCTGCAGCAGCGGGTATGAAACTAATTGACCCCGGTAATCCAGATAACAGTTTCCTACTGACAAAGTTAATGGCATCTGAAAATCCAGACTTCGGAAATCGTATGCCATTTCAAATGGGCCCCCTACATAATGGAAAAATAGAAGCATTACGGACATGGATTACTGCAGGTGCACCCCGTGAGAGTAAGGTCGCTGGTGTGGGTGACTTAGGCGTACTTCGTGATCCGCAAGAGGTATTCAACCCACCACCAGCACCTGCTCCTGGTGAAGGATATCAACTCTATCTACCGCCCTTCAAAATTGAACCTGGCACAGAACGAGAAGTCTACTTTGCAACACAAATTATGGATGAAAACGGTCTGCCGATAGAAGAAGATATTTTCATCAATAGGGTTGAAATCTTCTATCCCTCGGGTAGTCATCACTTCATCATATATCGGCTGACAGAGGAAGGACTTGAAAATGGAATTCTGGATAGAGGTATAGACACAAGTATTGGTGTCAATCCAGAACACGAATTCAGAGAACTTGATCCTGATGATCCACAAGTATTGGGTAATTTCGGGATTGATAGGTTATTTGTTGTAGGCACACAAACAGATGACACAAATTTTGCATTTCCAGAAGGTGTTGCATTGCGACTGCCTGGGAATACGGTTTTTGACTTGAATTCTCACTATATCAATCTTCTTGGAGATGAAACATTGCTTGGTGAAACCTATGTCAATATCTATACTATTCCCGAAGAAGAGGTAAAATACGAAGCAATTGAAATATTTGTATCAAACCGATCTATCAACGTTCCTCCCAACACAACACGGGTTGCTAAATTGACTTGGTATGTTGAAGATGAGTTAGAACGTCGTGGACATGATCCTGACACGGAGTTACATGTGTTTCTGCTTACATCACACATGCATAGACACGGTGAATTGTTTGAGATTTTCCAAGACTCAACAGGTGAGTTGTTACACCGTAGTATAGCCTACGACGATGCACCTATTACACTGTTTGATACACCCCTAATTTTAGGTGTGGACGATGGTATAAAATTCCAGTGTACCCACAACAATTACGATATTGATGGTCCACTCCAATTCGGACTTACCTCCGAAGATGAGATGTGTATTATCTTCGGATATTACTTTATCCCAATTGAAAAAGCTGGAGAGACGATAAGATAGAGTCTTTCTATTGCAATCAGTAAATTCTATTATCTACCTAAGATTCCCGTGTCTACACAAGTAGGCACGGGTTTCATGTAACGTCTTCAGACACGGTTGCTTACACTATGTCCACAAACCCCAAATCATACAACAACTTCATTGATTCCTTGTCAAACCGAGTACTGGTATGTGATGGTGCAATAGGAACAGAATTACGCAAACGGATAAATGCATTACTTCCATGTGTCGATGCTTGTAATATCATTGAAGAATATGTTGATGATGTGGTCAATGTTCATACTGCTTATGCCAATGCAGGTGCTGATGTCATACAAACCAACACATATCAAGCAAATAGAGAAGCATTGGCAACACACGGATTTGGTGATCAGGTAGATGAGATTAACCGTGCTGGTGTGAGATTAGCACGAAGTGCTGCAGGAAATACACAGTTTGTAGCTGGTTCTGTTGGCGAAATATCCTTCAACTCTGAGGATACTACTGACGTAGATATTGAACCATCAACCAAAAGGATACGTCATCTATTTAGAGAACAGATGGATGCACTTGTAGATGAAGGTGTTGATCTGTTAATACTAGAGACCTTTGTCTCACAGAAACAGGCTCAGATTGCAACAAAGCAAGCACTTACTTATGACGTGCCTGTAATCGTTGAGATTAGTGGTATATCTGGTGGCACAGTCGGTTCAGGTTTAGATGTGAGAGTGTTTGCTCAGGAACTGGAACAACTCGGTGCACATGTAGTCGGTATCAATTGTAGAGGACCCCACGACCTCGTGCAAGCGATGGAACTTCTTGCTCCTGTTATCAGTGTACCACTTGTCGTGCAACCCAATGCTGGTAACCCAAGGGTTGAACAGGGTGAAATTGCTGTTTCATACACCGTTGATGCGGATGTTTTTACAGACTATGTTCAGAAGTTGATAAGACTTGGAGCAAATATGATCGGCGGGTGTTGTGGCACTACACCTGAGTATATTACAAAAATTCGTGCAGCAGTAGGAAATCAAAAACCGGTAAAGCGACATAGACGTATTTTTGTTCTTCCCAAGAGTTCGCCATCTATCAAAGCACGCACAGACAATCCTGTTCAGCAAGTATTTGAAACGCGTCAACGAATTGTAAGTGTGGAAGCACGTGCAAATACATTTCCACAATTACGTGCATTGTTGAAAGAAGCAAAAGTATTGGCTGCCATGGGGGTCGATCTCTTTGACGTAACAGACAACTCTGGTGCAGCAGTCAACATCGGTGCAGTTGGCACAGCATTTCGTTTGCAACAAGCAACGCATATTCCAACGCTTATTCATTGGACAACGCGATCGCGAAACCTTATCAGCATGCAATCGCATCTATTGGAAGCAGAGGCATTGGGAATACGCGGCATAGTCGCTCTGTCTGGCGATCATCCCAAGGCAGGTCCTTTTGAATCTGCAAGTCTCGTGCCAGATGTGCGTGGAGCAGTCCAATTGATGAAACTCATCTCCAGACTCAATCAAGGTGAACTTGCCGACGGTTCGTCAATCGGCGACCCGTGTGGATTTTATGTCGGTGGAGGTTTCACAATTGCTGAAAATCTTGATCCACATGTCAAGCATTTACGGAATAAGGTGACAGCAGGCGCGAAATTTGCTTATACACAACCTGTATGGACTTTTGAGGACATTGTGCGATCTCAGAAAGCTACAGAGAGTATCGGCATTAAGATACTATACGGAATCCTACCACTAACAAGCTACCGTAGTGCATCCTATCTACGTGATAATTTAGGTCTATACATTCCACAATTAATTGTGGATAAATTCCGTGACCTTGGCGATACTGCTGGAAACGAACTCGGTATGAAATTGACACTTGATCTTGTTCGTGAAATACGAAACCAAGATACTATTCAGATTGATGGGATCTATCTTATCCCGCCTGCACGTTTGAACTGGAAAAACAGACGTGTTGTAATTTCAGAAATCGTGAAAGCCTACCGTTAGCATTCTATTCAATGACAACAAATGGTCATCATACCTCAACGAAGCACATCACAGGACGTTCCCTTCTCATAGGTGTCCTTCTCATTCCTATCAATGTCTACTGGATGACAATCGTTGAGGTGAAATACTACTCACTTGATGGATCTTGCCTTCCACTGTTTATTCAACCTATATTCATAATGTTTGTGTGTACTGTCGCAAATGTATCATTGAAACGAATTGCACCGCAATACATGCTGCGTCAAGGTGAGTTACTGACTATCTATATTATGGTTGCAATCTCCTGCACATTCGCTGGTCACGACACCATGCAGAATATGTTCGGTAGCATTGCGCATCCATTCCGTTTTGCTACAGATGAGAATGAATGGCAGACACTGTTCTTTCGGTATCTTCCTGCATGGCTTACCGTGTCTGATCCACAAAGTCTACAAGGGTTTTATGAAGGTGATGCCAGTTTCTATAACAAACATAACTTTTTTGTGTGGTTAAAACCGTTACTGTTTTGGGGACTCTTTTTCCTTACAATGATGTTTATGATGCTATGCATCAACACACTTGTTCGTAAACGTTGGACTGAACAAGAGAAATTGGCTTATCCGATCATACAACTCCCTTTACACCTATCTGAAGCAGGTGGTAGTAGTTTGTTGCAGAATAGAATGATGTGGGTTGGATTTACGATAGCGGTGGTCATTGGTATCATAAACGGTATTAACTATCTGTTTCCACAGTTTCCACTTATACCTTATATCAAACGGACAGCTGTGTTTCAAGACATCTTTACAGAACGGCCTTGGAGTGCGATACGAGGGACGCGTATCTCCATATATCCATTTGCTGTAGGGTTAGCGTTTTTCCTTCCATTAGACCTTTCCTTCTCGTGTTGGTTTTTCTTTGTAGTGCGGTTGGCAGAATTTGTAATAGCAGCTGCTCTTGGCACGCGATATTTTCCTGCTTTGAATGAACAGGCTTACGGTGCGTGGGTTGCGTTATTCATACTTGCAGTTTGGGTAACCCGTCGTCATCTGATAGAAGTGTTGAAAAAGGCATTCGGATTCAGAACTGAAATAGATGACTCAAATGAACCGATGTCATACCGTGCTGCATTGTTAGGTATTCTCGGATCGCTTATTGCACTTGGTATCTTTGCCAATATCGCTGGGATGGCTTTATGGATAGCAGGCATTTTCTTCGGTATCTATTTTCTTCTCTCATTTGCTATCACTCGCGTTCGCGCTGAACTCGGCACACCACATGAAATCTATTATGTCAACCCACATGATATGTTGGCAACAGTAGGTGGAACACGTCAGTTTGATCCAAGTAGTCTCACGATAATGTCCCTGTTCTACTGGTTCAATCGAGGTTATCGCAATCATCCGATGCCGAATCAGATTGAAGCGTTTAAACTTGCTGAATCGACTGGTATGGGGAATAGACGATTATGGGTTGCGATGCTCATTGCGATTGTGGTAGGCATTATAGCAACTTTTTGGGCAAATCTTGACATCACATTTCGAAATGGAGCAGTAGCAAAAGCGGGTGGATTCAAAGGATGGGTCGGTAGAGAATCCTTCGGTAGACTTCAACGGTGGCTGCACAATCCATCTGAACCGAATGTTGTTGGAATCGGTTTTATGGGGATCGGTGCATTGTTGACGTTTGTCATGATGTATATGCGGATGCATTTCTTGTGGTGGCCCTTCCATCCTGCTGGGTATGCACTTGCGATAAGTTTTGCGATGGATTATTTCTGGTTTGCCTTTTTCGTTGCTTGGTTTTTGAAGTATCTGATTTTACGTCATGGTGGTTTGAAGTTACATCGTAAAGTTGCACCGCTCTTTTTAGGTCTGATTTTGGGTGATTATGTCATTGGCAGTATATGGGCAATTATTGGTCCTGCTACTGGGTTACGGACTTACAAGATATTTATCTAATGTGCCTTGGATACCTTAGTCAAGAAAATATCCTTACTTGACATTAAAAGGCATGACATATAATCTATTCAACACTGATAGTATTTTTAATCTGGTGAACTGTGTTCAACTAACTGTAAAGGACATTCTTAAACCGAATTTTCAAGTAATTTAAAGGAGCTGCACCTTATGAAAATTACAAAAATTGAATATCGCACGGTTTCAATCCCCTTTATACCTGCGATTGAGGAACATTCAGGTATGGTGTATCCAACGACACTTGTTTGGATACACACAGATGAAGGCATTACAGGTTTAGGTGAATCTAATGCTGTCCATAGTGATATTACAGAACAAGCAGAACAAATTACAGAGAGATATGTTGGTAAAAACTTCTGGGAATTTGATATTGCCGATGAAGGCATCACATTCCAATCAGCATTCTATGATATTGCTGGACAGGCATTAGGTGTCCCTGCACATAAACTAATGGGTCGTCAACATAGAGACAGTGTTGAACTTGCCTATTGGTCACCTCCGATGCCACCTGAAGCCACTGCTGCAGAGGCAGAACGGGCTGCCAACTTAGGTTTCCGTGTTCATAAACTCAAAGCAAGAAAAGCAACTATTGTTGAAACAGCAAAGTTAGTGAAAGAAGCATGTGGACCCGATTTTCAACTTCGTGTTGACCCAAACACAGAATTTGGTGATTTGGAAACGGGTATCCGATTAGCAGAAGAATTGTTACCATATAACATTGAAGTCTATGAAGACCCAATTCAATTTGAAGACTTGTCATGGTATGCTGAACTTAGAAAACGGACAGATGTCCCTGTCGCCAGACATATTGGCGGACTACAAGAGATTTTGCGGAACATACAGGCTGATGCCGTGGATGCGATTAACACACATGGCAATTTATCTGGACTTCGTAAGAGTGCTGCTATTGCAGAAGCGGTGGAAATTCCTATTTGGGTGCAATGTTTCGCTTTCGGTTGTTGCGTTGCTTCAACCTTTGTTGCACACGTGGTTTCTACCATACCAAACTGCTCAATGCCTATTGACGAACTACCACATATTCGGGTTGATGATCTGTCAGGTGGTAGTATGAATCTAAAGAACGGTGCGATCCATCTGTCAGATGAACCGGGATTAGGTATTCAATTGGATATGGATGCTGTTGAAAAATATAGGATTCGGTAGGCAAGTTTTCTATTACACATTTGCTGGCATCCTATTGCTTTGACTTTAAAATTCCCCAGATGACTGGCAATTTTCTTGTAGGTTCAACGTTATATATCGTTCTGGTTTCATAGTTTTTAATTACTTCTTCGTGTGTAAGGGCACGATTGTAAATACGCACTTCATCTATAACGCCTTTGAAAAACCGTGTCCGTGCACCAAGTCGTCCTCCACCACCGAGATAAAATGGATTTTCAAAAGGCAAAAATGTTGCTGGTTGTCTTAACTGATGTGCATCAGAATTTATCGGATCACCATCAATATAAATAAGGCTTTGTAGTTTTTTTATATTATCAACATTTATAATGTTATTTGTAAAGACAAAGTGATGCCAGTTACCATCAGAAATATTTATAGGTTCATGTAATCTATAGATACCATGACAACTATTTCCGATTCCGACTTTATAAGAAATGCTGTCGGATATAAAATCTAGTGCTCCCTTATCACCATTTTTTATACTTAATTCCCATGCCATACATTTGTCACGTACAGTAAAAAGAATCATACGATCATTCTTATGACCAATAATGATCCATGCTTCAAATGTAGATGAACCGAGTTGACTACCAAATTTTCCAAGATTCGTCATATTGAGATAATTTTCATCGCCATCAAATTCTAATCCATCACCTATTTTGCCCTGGACAATTTTGGGTTTTCCAAAACTAATTCCGTCATTATCACCCCATACATCTTTTAGTTTGTTGTTTCTGATATGTGACTTGTCAAATGTCCAATAACTCACAAGACCATCAGTTACAATTGCATTTAATGGAACTTGGAAACACAAAATAGAAAATATTACTGTGCATAGGAAGGAAAAGGTTCGGTTTGTCATTTGCTTCACCTATTGTAATGAATTATCTATATTCAATTTAAGGTCTAAACTCATTTACTGACAGGTATAGCAATAAATATGCCAAAACTAAGAACTTGATATATACAGATTCTTGGTTAGGTAAGTGGAAAAAATGTACAAAAATGAACACTACTGTATAGAAAATGAACAAGTTTGTGCATTGTGCGTTTGGTAATATATCTTGAAATTATTTTATGATTGGATAGTATTGTCTAATTGTAAGTCTTTTAGAATTCGTTGAACTACTTCTTTTTGATGTCCGCGTTCAGCAGGCTGCTCCAATTCATACACTTCATCGGTTATCAGGTGTTTGTGATCTTCTTTAGGCAAACCACCATGCGAACCGTTATCTATGTATCTATTGAAAACGGTGAAACGGGGATAGTCCTCAGTCCATCTTCTTGCTCCATGATAGAGAGCTTCAGTGAATATAACACAGTCTCCTGCATTGACTGGGACATTTATTACGGTAGGAGGACCATCGTAAATAGAGAGATTTTCAGGTGGGTCAAAGTTGCGTTTGTGGCTGCCGGGAAGGCAAACAAATCCTGTTCCTTCAGGTACATCAACTAATGAAGTACCTGCATTGATAAATCCTGCATAAGGTTCTCCATCTTCCACTCCGTAATCCTGTCCGGATCCATGAAAATGAATGTCATCCGATGTTTTATGGTTTTTTGTCAATGCACAATCTACGAGACAAGGTGATCCACGCGTGAGAGCTATGACGACACGCATGATCTCAATGTTAAGCACAAGTCGTTGAAAGGCTGCATCACCGTATTGCACATTGTTAATCCAATGTGCGATAGTTGAATTATAATCGTTTGTCCGTGATGTAGAAGACAATGGAGGAGGCAATTCCTCTAATGCCATATCGTGCCAACGATGTCCCAATTCAATCATCAACTGAATGTCATCAGGTGGGACAACCTTACGTAAAATAATGAATCCGTGGTGGTCAAAAAACCATTTTTCTTCAGGTGTTAACATTGGAATTCCTTTCTATCCATCGGTTGAACTCTTCTAAAGTTGTGACATTATCAGAAATTACTGCGCGATAGACAGCCATACTATTATACACATCACCGCGATAATCCGGACGTTGAGATATTGTGTGCTTTATACGTAGGATGGATGTTCGGTCAGCATTTTGAATGTTCTTGTGTAAAATATCAAATTCTTCCATGTGTGTTCTAAAATCTGTTTCACCATATCCCCATAGGTCTATCTTCCATTCTTGTTCATTGAAGAGAAGTAAGATACCCCAATAAAGTCCATGGTCAAATCCCGGAAAATTACGAATATAATGGTTCGAAAATGACATCTTTGTAATTTGGAACTTATTCGCAATTTTTGAGCCGATATCAAAGAACAAGTCAACATCCTGCTCATTTGGTAATATCATACTAATGTCAATATCTCGCCATGTCATTGTATCTAAGGTGTAACTCCCAATAACGCGCGTTGTACCATATTGTTCCATGAGTGACAGCAAACCTTCATTGTTTAATAGATTGCTTGCTTCTTCCCGTATCAAACATGAATGTGAGAGAATATATTTATCAGTCATGACAACCATATTTGGTGATGGATTTCATTCAATATATGGATTTGGATTCCGTTCCACTTCAGCAAGTAATGTATCAACATAAGTACTTATATGGAACAAACGAGAGGGTGAATTCCCTATTCTACCTTGTCTCAAATATCCAAGTGAATCCCAATACTCACCAAGTTTTGGACAATTTAGTCCAATACAATTAAACAGAAATAAGAACTTAAACTGCACCGTGTTTTTTCAACAGTTTAACTATTTCTTCCGTACCTATTCTCCGTTTTTGTGTTGCTATTTGTAGTGGCGTTGTCCCTCTGTTAGTCTTGAAATTAGGATTTGCACCATTGAGAAGCAATTTCTCTATTGCTCCACGTTGTTTTTCACCATTTTTTATTGTTGAACGTATAGCTTCAATTAAAGGGGTTTCACCTTTATTATCTACTGCATCAATAGTCGCGCCATTATCTATAAGCACATCAATGACCTTGATAAATCCTGCTTTTGAAGCACAATGTAATGCTGTTTTACCTTTGCTACTCTTGACATCAATATCCGCTCCGAGTTCGAGCAGTCTTAATACACTTTCGGGGTGTTCACCTTTATCCCCGCGACATGCATAAGGTAATGGAGGCCATCCCATGTGACAAGGTGCATTTATATCTCTTGATGGAACACCATGAGACTTGAGAAGAACACTCATTTCAGAATTGTCATCGTAGATACGTGGTGCCTGATTTGAATCTGCACCGTTTTCAAATAACAACTTCACGATGTCAACTCTACCTACTGATACGGCATGATCAAGTAATTCTTTACTATATTGTTTGACTTCAGCACCCATTGAAATCAGTAGTTCAACTATGCGAATATTTCCACCAACGATGGCATAAGAGATAGACGTTGCAGATTCTGAAAACCTATGTTCAACTGAATGCGGCTCACCAGAAGGAAGCATTACAGAGTCAAGATAACCCATGTTTACAAGATTAATATCGTTATCAAGTAGTGCTTGGGCAGTGTCATAATCACCGAGATATGCAGCAGTATGAATATCAATTATTGCACCATTCTTTTGAAGGAAATCTGCAACATCATCGCGTCCTTCGTGTCGTGCAACACAGTATGGTGTAATTTCAAGTGCGTGTTGACTCAGATGGCAACCCGGTAAATTCATATTCGCGCCTTGTTCTACCAGATATCTAACCACCTCTAATTTTCCACGATACGCTGCTTCCCAAAGCATCGTTCGTCCGTGTGAACCGACTGTGTGAAGCCAATCAGGTCTATATTTTAAGAAATGTTTCACTGCATTGAGGTCACCACGTCCTGCGGCAGCAACAACAATCTTTAGAAAATCGCTTTCTTTCCCAGTGAGTTGTGTTTTTGGCATTGACAATTCCTTAAATTTGTCTGAACTCAATGCTTATATTGCATTACAAACAGTGGTTAATTGTTATCAACAACGCGCGGTCTACTACCGATAGATGGGGGCAAAAGCATACGTTTTTGTTGTTCAGTTAATTCTCCGTATTTACTAATGTCATAATAATTTCCTGACCATGCCGAATGACCTGGACTATATTTATAGAGAAGTGCACGCCGTTGATGTCCTGCTTTCCATGGC
The DNA here is from genome assembly GCA_965214095.1 of Candidatus Poribacteria bacterium. Classification (GTDB taxonomy): domain Bacteria; phylum Poribacteria; class WGA-4E; order WGA-4E; family WGA-3G; genus MSPOR6. The sequence goes on from OZ243938.1 coordinate 407,464, forward strand.
ATAGTTCCATGCACGAGCGCTTCAGTGAAAAACAGCACATCACCCGCTTCAAGTGCTGGTTGGAGAACATAGTGTGTAGGACGTGAAAAGTTTCGTACTTCAGGTGGGATTTCTCTTAAAAAATTACTTTTGTGACTTCCAGGAATACAGGCAAATCCGCCAGCACCCTCAGGTGCATCTGCAAGATTATATGTCATTACACACAACCCATTACGCATAATACCGTCACGGTATTTATACCAATGGTCACCTTCAGGACCACCCGGACGACCACCATCCTCACCCCCGTGCAGACCTCCACGATTTTCACTACCGCTCATAAAGATCGGATAATCGTGATCAAGACGTACATTTGGACCTAACAAATCGATGAGATATGGAAGGATTTTAGGATGATCAATGAGTTTCTTGAACGCTTCACCCCAAGCACTTGGTGGACCTTGCATTCCACCTTTGTCAATAAAGTTGTTCATTTCTGACACTTCATCGTCAGTCAATACATTCTTGATAATCAGATAACCTTCAAGATCAACCATAAATTTTTCTTCACCTGTCATGAGATATATCTACCTTTCATTTTAAGTTTATACAAAATTCATAAGTTTTTACCAGTGATCTCTTTTATAGTAAAAACCATAATTATTTACACACGACGGTAGGTTCGGTTTCCTAACCGAACCATAGGCGTCAATTTAAGGGGAATTACGTTATAACTCCATGCCGGTAGGTTCGGTTTCCTAACCGAACCGGTATTTGTTCAGTCTCATAGATGCGGTTAGAAAACCACATCTACCGTGGAGTGTGCAAGTAATTATAGATTTCACTATAAACAATGTCTATTTTCAATTTGAGTCAACAACGCGTGGTCTCTTGCCGATGGATGGAGGTAAGAGCAAACGTTTTTGTTGATCAGTCAATCCATCATATTTGCTGATGTCATAGTAATTGCTCGACCAAGCAGAATGTCCCGGACTATATTTATATAATAAAGCACGTCTTTGGTAGTCTGCTTTCCAAGGCATTGTGCCGTGTATGAGTGCTTCAGTGAAAAACAGCACGTCGCCTGCTTCAAGTGCTGGTTGGACGACATAATGAGCAGAACGTTCAAAACTTCGCACATCTCTCGGTATTTCTGGTGCGAAATTACTTTTGTGACTTGCTGGTATACATGCAAATCCACCGCCACCTTCAGGGGCATCGGCAAGGTTATAGGTCATCACGCACAGACCATTTCGTATAACACCGTCTCGGTACTTATACCAATGGTCTCCTACGTTTCCACGCGCATGACCCCCATCTTCTCCACCATGCAATCCACCTCTTTTTTCACCTTTATTCATAATAATTGCATAATCGTGATCCAAACGGACATGAGGTCCCAACAGTTCAATCAGATAAGGTAATATTTTGGGATGATCAATCAGATTCTTGAAAGATTCACCCCAAATACTGGGACGACCTGCCATTTCACCCTTGTCAATAAAAGCGTTCATCTCATCCACTTCATCCTGAGTTAATACATTCTTAATTACGAGATAACCATCAAGGTCTACTTGAAATCTCTCTTCACCTGTCATATTTGGACTTTCCTCTCTTTCTGTAATAATACCATTTCTAATAGAAAACGCCGCATTTTTGTAGCATAAACTGCCAGTTTGTGCAGTCCTTCAAGACATTCTTAACAAATGTTAATGGGATAAACATTTATAGAAATGGTATAACATTACCAAAAGATAACTTGTCATTATCAAAATAGGTGTTCGTAGTCGCGCAATTCATTGCGCCTCTTATATTCTCTGTCTTAGGTTGAATTCACAATCTCATAATGAACTATTCTTTATTAGAAAGCGTATAAGATCTATACAAGATTATTCAGCAACTTCTGCCACTCTAAATACGATATCTTCTTAGCAATTGATTATAGCAGCTCAATTTATGATGTGTCAAAACGAATTCTCCAAATGTGTTTATCGGTAATTGCATCACTGACCTAGATATGGTATACTAAAGAACACTATACATCATTTTCTCAATCCTTTAAAAATATGTACATAGATTTACTCAGTTATCCATTGGTAGAAATACCAGCCGGACCATTCACGATGGGAACGTATCCGACAGGAATGCGGAAAACCGACCCTGAAGAACCACAACGTAGTGTCACGCTGGATTCTTATGCGATTGGCATCTATCATGTAACGAATATGCAATATGCTCAATTTGTGAAGGAGACAGATTACCAACAACCTATGTATTGGAGAGATGATCGTTTTAACTTGCAAGATTGTCCTGTTGTAGGTGTAAGTTGGTATGATGTTAACAATTTCATGGAATGGCTCAACAATCTGACTGATGCTAATTATCGTTTGCCAACTGAAGCGGAATGGGAGAAAGCAGCGCGCGGCACGGATGGAAGAGAGTATCCTTGGGGCAATGTCTGGGATGCAGATAGAACGAACACAGCAGAAACTGGTATAAAGAAGTTAGTCCCAGTTGGTAGTTATCCTGATGGTATTAGTCCTTTTGGTTGCTATGATATGGCAGGTAACGCTTATGATTGGTGTAGCGATTGGTTTCATATTGAAACATATAAATACGCACCCGCTGACAATCCAATGGGGGCAGTTGATGGAAGACGAAAAGTGATACGCGGAGGTTCGTGGCAACCACGCGGTGAGTATGCAGCGCGATGTGCAAATCGTGCTGCAAAGGAACCAGCAAATTCGAGTCATAATGTGAGTTTCCGTATTGCAATAGATGCTTAAAAATGACAAAACTATCTACACCTGAATCCTATCAAGAGTTCCGTAATGCCTTGCTGAAATGGTTTGAGAAACATAAACGTGAAATGCCGTGGCGCGGGATTGATGACCCATACAAGATTTGGGTTTCTGAAGTGATGCTTCAGCAAACACAGGTAAAGAAGGTAGTTGCATACTATGAAAGATTTATTAAGAAGTTTCCCGATGTTCAACACCTTGCCGAAGCACCTTTACAAGATGTTCTAAAAGTATGGGAAGGTTTGGGGTATTATGCAAGGGCACGGAACCTACATAAAGCAGCACAAATTATCATTCAGGAATATGCTGGTAAAATACCGAATGACTATGCAACCTTTCGTAAATTACCGGGCATTGGGGATTATAGTGCCGCAGCAGTCCATAGTATTGCCTTTAACGAACCCTATGCTGCAGTTGATGGGAACATAAAACGCGTTTTAGCAAGGTTGTTGCTAATTGATGCACCTATCAACGATACTTCGTCAGCAAAACTATTTCAGCAGAAGGCAGACACACTATTAGATAAAAATGAACCTGGGCAATTCAATCAAGCGATGATGGAATTGGGAGCGACTGTCTGTCGTCCTCAATCTCCCACTTGTCTTGTCTGTCCTGTGAATTTATTTTGCGGTGCGTTTCAAACTTCACGACAAGATGAATTTCCAATAAGACTCAAACGTGAGAAAGTACCAGAACATCACATGATTGCTGGCGTAATCTACAAAGGATCAGAAGTACTTATCGTACAACGTCCTCTTGAAGGATTACTTGGTGGTCTCTGGGAATTTCCCAACGATCAGATCGCTGAGAACGAAACTGCCGAACAAGCATGTATACGTCTTACGGCAGATGTCGTGAATCTTTCTGTCCGTAATCTAAAATACCTCACTCGAGTGAAACATGCATTCACACATTTTAAAATCGTTGTGGATGTGTTTGAATGCGATTATCAATCGGGTGAGGTAGTACTGAATGAACCGATTGACGCAAAGTGGGTAAAACTCAATGAATTGAAGGATTATCCACTTCCGCGTACAACCCACAAAATATTAGAGGAATTAATTTAGAGAACCGAATTTTGCCTCGTATTTCTCCCAGACATCATCTGGAATTGGAGTACTTGCTGCGATTACATTGGCATTTAATTGTTCTTTATTCAGACTGCCAATGTTATTGCCATGAATCCTTTCTTCTCGCAAACAGAACTGGATGGCAAGTTGAAGTATACTAATACCTTCTTCAACACACCATTCCCAAATTGGATATGCTGCTGCAACATCACCCTCTTTTTTCCATCGACCGCGTTCAATTTCATCATCAATGTTAACATCTGTTAGGATACCACGTAGAATTGACCAACCGTTCATCACACCGATATCTGCTTCAGCCGCAGCGGGAAGGATTGTGTCCTTCACAGATTGACGGACAAGATTGTAATCGTTAAAACACAAGAGAAGGTCAACATCTCCAGTTGCGATAGCTTTTAAGTGAAAATCGTGCGGGTGCATTCCATATCCGACAAATCGGACAAGTCCACGCTCTTTACATTTGAGTAAACCTTCAAGCGTTCCACCCTTTTCAAGAGTGGGATCAATTGCTCTTGGATCATGTATCAACATACCGTCAAGATAATCAATATTTAGTATTTTTAGTTGATCTTCAAGATCGGCAATTGTTCGGTCAGCAGAATAGTTTGGTTCTCCTTGTCCATAACCTCCCCAATCCGCACCAGAATGGCAACAGAGACGTGCTGTTATGATGACATCTTCACGCGGAATCTCCTTCATTGCTAATCCAAGTTTCCTTAATGAATCTCCATAACACCGGGCACAGTCAAAATGGTTGCTACCGATAGAGACGGCGTACTTAATCAAGTCAATTGCATCTTCATCTGATACATGCCCAAAATTGTTCCCGAAACCTTGTGTGCCATAAGGGATAACAGGGATACTTAATTCAGTTCTTCCTAATCGTCGTCGTGGTATAGTTGGTAATGATTGATTTGCCATTATAATCTCCTGATAAGCGCGCAATGCATTGCATTATGACCAGTTACCACACATTACGCAATAGTTGTCCAGTCCATTTTATCTTGCAAAATATTTCTTGTTCCTATTTTTTATATGCTTCTCACATCTAAAAAATTAATAGAAGACACAACTACTGAAAGAGTTGTGAGACTGGACAGATAAATCCCGGCACAACATTTTCACCCGTGAGTGTGTCTTCGTACGTGAGCAGTGCAATATCTCTTTCAGAACGATAAACTGTCACCGTTTGGGAGTGGGGTTCAAGAATCCAGACAAGTCGTGTTCCAGCATTCAGATAGGCGAACGCTTTTTCCACAACGCGTGACTGTACATCTGTCGGTGAAATAACTTCAATCGCCAGGTCGGGAGGGACCAGAAAACCTTTATTTTCGTCTCCATCCAATCGGGTACTTGAAACAAACGCCACATCGGGTTTCAGTCCGCGTTCACCGACCCGAAAAGTTGCCTCAACATGTACCTCACCTAACTGATTCTGACGCACATGCTGGTCTAAATGTCGGATAACATTCACACTAATCTTGCTATGTGCTCTTGTGGCTGGTGACATCGGCACTAATTCTCCTTTAACGTATTCATAACCCTCTATATCGTTTTCAAGAAATTCTGCCAATGTTATGGAGACTTTTTCTGGTGTGATAACCTCTTGGGTGACTTCGTGAAACTCTTGTTGTGTCATGGCTCTCTTACCCTTTTGATATTCAATAGTAATCATTGTACTATTTAGGGTTCTGTTTTGTCAAGTGGATATGTCTCCTCTTCTTTTGATAACAGATACGGATCTTCCTTCGTCAATTCACCGTTCGGAAGTTCGTAGTAACGATGCCCGTTAATATCATACACATTCGGAATCCCTTTCTTGCGGTTCTCTTCTTGTGCCCTTTTCGCAGCACGGTTGCCAATTTGCAAAAACTTACGGGCTTGTTTGTATGTTTCAAGGCTCAATTCATCTTGACGCATTACGTACCTCCATACTGAAACCTAACAACTCACACAATTTGAAATTTGGTAAGCACTAATGTTCTGTCTACACTTATCTTGTAGGTCGGGTAGAGGCACGAAACCCAACATGCAGCCATTTATCATCAATAAAGGCGGGTGTCGTCCCTCTACCCGACCTACAAGATAAGAATGGACACTCCACTAGTATTGATCAGAACCATCATGTGGAAGCGGTACTGCCCAAATATTCTGATACCGAACTAAATTTCCGTGGTCTTGTAGACGTAGTGGACCAGGTTTCGCAGCATCGGAATCACTACCTCCACCTATGCCGGGTAACTGGACGTTATTTAGAATTACCAATCCATTCTGTATGGCAGTAACTCTGACGTTTTCAATCATGTCACCAGCATCGTTGAAGCGAGGAGCACGGAAGATAACGTCATAAGACTGCCAATGAAGTGGTGGATTACAAGCGTTAACAAGAGGAGCGAATTGATTGTATATGGCACCACAATCGCCTTTACCCGGCACATCAATACCGTAGGAATCGAGTACCTGTATTTCATACCTTCCTTGGAGAAAAACGCCACTATTACCTTTTGCCTGTCCACTTGCTTCGGGCATATCAGGACACATAAATTCAACATGTAGGAAATGATCAGTGAAAGTTTCTTTACTGGAAATGTCACCGGTGCGTGGTTCAACAATCATCGCGCCATCTTCGACTTTCCATTTCGGTTCACCGTCACGTCCTGTCCAATTACTAAGGTCTTTTCCATCAAAGAGAATCACAGCGGATTCTGGGGGTGTTTGTAACATAAGTTTTCCTTTCTAATGCTATACATTTATTTGACATACTCCCCCAACTAAAGCAGGGGGATTCTTTTGTCCCTCTGCACTGGGTAAATTCTGCGATCTACAGTGAATGCGAATGCCAGCAAAATATATTACCTTTATCCGTCTTCCATCACCTACTGCACTGGACGATGCCCCGCCCATTCACCTGTCACAGATTTTCACCTGCTTTAGATGGCAAGATTCTTTTTTGTGAAGTGGCACTGCTTCACCCGAAACAGTTCATTGTTGTCCTTCCTACCAGACACCCCGACACAACAAGAGATGACTTACTTCTCTTGGGGGTCTTTTATACAATATGTTTACTCGCTCCTTTTGAGAGTTCGCTATTTAGCGACTTTGGTAACGCATATCGCAGATATGTGCTGCATATCAACCCGCTCACGTATTCCAGTTCACATTCGACTGGCATGATATGGATGCTCTCCACCAACTTGCATGGCTAACGATGTAGTATTACATCTAATCTTTCGTTGGGCAGTCAGTGATACCCTGCACATGTTTTAGTCCTTAGTGGTGTCTACATCCCCGTGCTAAAGCATCGGGGTCTTGACACCGAAGATTGATAATTTATCCTCTGTATTATGACTTGAGGATTTCTTGCAATTTTAACGATGTTCGTCTTTTTTGTCAACTGTAAAGGAATACAAACATAAAACATACGTCTTGCATTATATTAAACTCAGACTTGTTGAGATACTTTCTCAGCCAATCGTATAAGTGCGGGTGACATGTCAGTTTTTTCTAGTTCTGCCTCAATCAAGACAAAATGTTTCGTATCGGCAAGAGCAGATTTCATGGCAGTGTCAAATTCACCTTCTGTCCGAACAGCAAACGCGCGTCCTGATCCTAACAGTTCTGGAAAATTAGTGTAACGCCAATTTACTATATCATTAAAAGGTCCTTCACCGAGAGGACGGATGGTTCCGTATCCATAGTTGTTGAGAACAAGGACGATGGGGTTCAGACCGTAGCGAATGGCCGTAGATAGTTCAGTACCTGTCATTTGGAAAGCACCATCACCGACAATAACAAGTGGCCTGGAATCAGGATTGCTGAGTTGTGCTCCAACAGCAGCAGGAATTGCAAATCCCATTGAGGTATAGTATGCCTGAGAGATAAAGTCGGTGTGTTCTGGCAGACGTAAATCCGATGCACCCCAAAGGCAGTCACCAACATCGGGGATTACTGTCAAGTCATCACACAGAAATTGATTGAGATGTTGGAATAGACGTTTAACAGTTAATGCTTGCTCGGGTTCCATAACAAACGGTTCTGCTACTTCCAAGACCCATTCCAAATTTGCTTCGGGGTGTTTCTTAAGTTGAGGAGAACACAAACCATCCATAAAATCGGCTAACGTAACATCTTCATACGTAGAGTAACAGACGGTTATTTTATCAGATGAAGCATAGACACTACGACTGCGCGCGAGGTTTGCAGTGTAAATTCCAAGGTTGACATCGGTCATAAATGCACCGAGAATTATCAGACAATCAGAGGTTTCAACAAGGGTTGTGATCTCCGTTCTACCCATTGCACCGCCATAAATACCCAAATAGAGCGGATGTGCCTCTGGCATCACCGATTTTCCCAACAACGTTGTTACAACTGGAATCTGTTTTTCTTCGGCAAGACGAAGTAATTTATCCTGAAATCTGTATCTATGCAGCTCAGCACCAGCTAAAATGACCGGATTGTTGGATTGATTGATAAAGTCAATCGCATTAGATAGGGCAGCATCCAACGTTTCAGCGTCACTCTGGTGTCTACCCGTTGAAGGACGTTGGTGAACTGCTCCTTGAGCCGCTACCATATCGCGTGGTAATTCAATATATCCGGGTCGTTTGTGCCAATAAACTTCGTCCAACACTCTGTCAATTTCGTTGAAGGCGGTGAAAGGATCATCAAGTAGTGTTGATGCGACAGTGATCTCTTCATAGATACGTTGCTGCGTGAAAAAATCTTTCCCTTTATGGTGTAATAAAGCTCCCTCGGTACGTTCTTTGATACCTGGACTTCCGCTAATCACAACAAGCGGAGATTTCTCAGCGTATGCAGCGGTTACGGCGTTTATCATAGATAAACCACCGACACCATACGTAACACACGCAGCACCCATGCCATTTGTTCTTGCATAAGCATCTGCTGCGAACCCAGCAGTTTCTTCTCGCGTTGTGCCAATCTGTTGAATAGGACTCTGCTCAATCAAATCAAAGAACTGCACTACATAATCGCCTGGTAAACCGAAAATGTGATTGATTTCGTAACTCTTCAGTTTTTTCAGAAGGTACTGACCAATTGTTAACTGTTCATTTAACATAATATTTCCTGTAACAACGCGTGGCAGCAGATCTTCAAAGAATGGTATTGCTCTACTAAACAATATCGTGAGCTCAAATGAATGAGTATACGGTAGAACTTTATGAGTTATAGTGAAATGTAAGAATACGTGCACACTCTTCGGTAGATGCGGTTTCCTAACCAAGGCAGAATGCCATAAGCGCATTCTGCCTGACTATGAAACTGAACAAACACCGGTTCGGTTAGGAAACCGAACCTACCGTAGTCCGTAAATAATTATGAATTCTACTATAAACCATATTTTCCATTAATTGCTCTGCTATTGTTTGGTATAATCTGAACGTAACACAAATGTATGCTGTGTCCAGCTGCCTGTGCGCACATCAAGCTCAGTTTCAATTGCCATAATATCTTCTAATTCCCCGTAAGTAGTGGAATCTTCGGAATTAGCAAACTCAAACTCAACCAACCGGTGTGGGGATTCACCATAGTAATTGTCATAAGATGCTATTGATTTCAACTGATCCGGTCCGACTGTTATAGAAGAAACGGAATCAACCCAATCCAGATATGCTTGTTTTCCACCAAGTGGATAATCAATTAACAAAACACCTCTAACAGGCCAGTTGCCTTCCTCTTCTTTCGCGTAATCGGAACGTTGAATAAATGTGTTCACTGTGACTTTGCTTGTATGGTTCGGTAGGTCACCCATAATTTTCGCTATTTCTGGACGATTCAGGTAAGTTGCTGCATCAAGAAAACTATCAAATTCATACTCAATGAGTCGATTTGGACTCATTGTTTCGTCTTGATTATCATAAGACCTTATCCGATTAACCTCTTCGGGAGCCTGAAGAATATCCACAACAGATAAAACCCATGCAATATAAGCATCTTTCCCGCCTTCTGGGTAATCAATTAACAAAACCAACTTGACTGGAATCTCTTCTCCCATATTATCTTCGGTCTGAACAGAATCCATTACGTCTCTAACTGTCGTACATCCTGCAATAGCCACAAATACTATGAAAAGTGTGAAAAATGAAATTAGTCTAAAGGTCTGAGTCATCATTGTCCCTCCTATGATAACAATTATTTTTTGGTAAATCTACAGTTTGATTATATAGGGCATTTATTTTGAGTTAACATTTGTAAGAAAATCCGAAATCTAAACAACCCTATTCAACAATATTAAAAGAAACTTATAACTATTCTATACAATATGTGTAAAAATTCAAGTTTTAAATTCGGAACGATGAGAATATAGTGTTGATCTATCATTGATCTGTGATAATGTCCGATAGCATGAATAAAAATACCTTCAGGTTTTTGTTGAAATGTTTTTAATTATCATAGATCCTAATTTGACAATAGAAATGGCTGGACAGCAATCTGACTGAACGGAATTTGGCAACAGCCCCTTAAACGAACACTATTTATACAATTGATTCATCATGAAAACCGTGTTGCGCAAGTTCTGTAGATGCGTCTGTCCAAACAACTCGCGCGTGTTTAACAGCCGTAATTGCCTCTGCTTTCGTAGGTTCTGGTACCTTCCCCGGGTAACGAGCATCAGCCAACAAACCGTTTCTGCAAAGACCTCAGTCGTTTGCATAGAGTATTTTTCCTTCTTGTTGGGCATAGCGCAGCACCGATCCGATCCGCGTACGGTTACGTTCCAGTTCTTCTGGTGTTGTGACAACGATGTCCTTCGCTACGGGTAAGTCAGCCAAGGCGACGCGGATGTCAACAGCCGTTTTCCGCTTATCCTTATCTGCAAGTTTCTCAAAAACTATAAGCAAATCTATGTCACTATGCCGATCAGCATCCCCTCGTGCTTGTGAACCGAAGAGGATAATCTGCAACGGATCAAAGTCACGGATAATGCGATCTGTCATGATTGAGATGAATTCGTTATTCATTTTTCTTTTTCCTTAGAGCATTTTTTGGAAAGTCCAGAAATGTGGATACTTGCTATTATAACATAATTCAAGGGAGAATTGAAAACCTGTTAGGGTGTGTAAAGTTCTTGCACAAATCCCTCATAAGTCCTTATAGTGCGTGGTCTCCGCGCCCCGCCATCTTTCAATAATGCTTGTAGGGTGAGTCTCTGTGCCCGCTATCTTTCAATCTATCAACAACTGCAGGAAACAGAAAACCGCCCCTACAATGTGTAGAGAGACGTTACCTGATATGAAAACTTGAATTGGTACAAAAACTCTGCCGATTCTGAAAATATACGCGATAAGTTTCAACTAATACCATTTCTAATAGAGAACGCCGCATTTTTGTAGCACAAACTGCCAGTTTGTGCCATCCTACAAGACATTCTTAACAAATTGTTAATGGGATAAACATTTATAGAAATGGTATAACTTTATATTATTCTGTAAATTCTGACTATTCCAAATCGGTTTGAACTTTTATCTCCTCATCTTCTACAACAACTGGGTAAGTCCTAATCCGAAGACGTGGATCTGTCAAACACTCGCCAGTCTCTGTATTGTAGGTATATCCATGAACCGGACAAACAACCGTCCCGTTCCGTATCCGTCCACGTCCCAGTGAACCCATTGCATGTGGACACGTGTTATCCACAGCACAGAACTTACCATTTTCATTGAGAATTGCAATACGTCTTCCGTTAACTGTAAAGGACTTTCCCCGTCCTTCCTTAATCTTTGAAGTTTTTGTAACCGTTGTCCATTCAGACATTTGTCTACTCCTTTACACTTCCAAGTGTCATACCTTGAACAAATTCACGTTGCATTGCTAAAAATAGAATTACGATTGGTAGGAGTGATAACAGTGTTCCTGCCATTAACATCCCGTAATCCTGCCGATAGATACCGATAAGATTTGCTAAACCAATAGGTAGTGTGTATTTTGCTTCATCGCGTAAAACTATAAGTGGCCACAGATAACCGTTCCAAGAACTCAAGAAGGTATAGATAGTCAATGCACCGAGTGCGGGTTTGATAATCGGTAATACAATGCGATAGTAGATGCCAAATTCAGAACATCCGTCCATTCTTGCTGCGTCAAGAAGTTCCGATGGAATTGTAACAATAAACTGTCGCATCAGAAACACGCCAAATGCACCGACAGAAAATGGGAAAATAATCGCATTGTAACTATTAAGCCAACCGATATCATACATCAAACCAAATAGTGGAACAAGCAATACCTGAAACGGAACCATCATTGAGGCAAGCATGATACCGAATAATATCGTCTTGCCACGGAATTGGTATTTTGCAAATGCGAATCCACCAAGTGAACAGAAGAATAGAGCCAGCAATGTTGAGGCAGTCGCTATAAAAACACTATTGATAAAATAACGATTGAAGGGAACTGCTTTCCATAGTTTACGATAGTTTGTGGTGAGTTTATTCCACACAATTGATAGGTATGATGGACGGTGAATGCTTACTGTTAGCCTCAACCTATTTTCTCGGTCAGGTGTTGGAGCTACACTCTTTGTCAACTCCTGCTTTGAAACATACTGCTGCATTGTAATTTGTGATGATTCTAATTCTCCTGGAATACCGTGGAGTCGCCATACAGAATCTTTTCGTAACGCACTATCTAAGACAAAAGGACGTGTAGGCCGATAAATAGTGGCATTTGATGATATTGATAAGGAAAGATGGTGATAGGATGCATTTCCACGAACAGGCAGTATTATACGACGAATGCGGTCTATTGGAATAGGAGATTCAAATGGAGTGGTATAAAAGAAATTGTATCCATCTTGAAAATCATTTCTTAGATAGGCCATGGGTGTGGCTCCAGTAGATTCTTGAACTTGTTGAATAGTAAGTGTTGGAGAAACCCAGTTGATGTTGTCCATCTTATACCGATTAAACTCGTTATCCTCAATTTCAACTGTTTCTATTGCTATCTGTCGATATACATTATTCCAGATTGTATCAAGAGTTTCAGGAATGATCATTTTTTCCACTTGTGAAACAATTGACTCAGATGATTCAGTCCACACTTCAAACGGTAATGTTGTGACGGTTTGTTTCCAAATACCTTTTGTCATTTCATTTTGTAAGTCCTGTATAATATTTGAATCTATGAACAATGGTTTAGTTTCAATGTGTTGCTGCACTTTTTCACGTATAACATTTTCTAACTCAGGTTGAAGTGTTTTCCATATATCTTTGTCAACAGGCTTAGGTTTTCTAATCTTAGGATAAGCATTGGATACGATATAAGGTGAAGAAGTAATTCGTGGAGGTAATTTGGGTAACCACCGAATTGGAACAGCAAAGATCTCATCTGCATTCTTGAATGATGAACTGACTAACCAGAGGAGAGGAATCATAGTACATAACGCTGCAACAACGAGTAAAGGATACACTATTCCAATTAACAGTTTCTTCTGAATTGGTCGGTGTTTAGTTTTTAGTTTCATTTGAATGTATAGCTAACTCATCCATATCAACTACTCGTGCACGTTGAATATCGTCTTGGTACTTGAAGACACACCCCAATGTTTCAGCAATTACCTCTTCATCCAATTGCGTTTTTCCGAGTGCCATGATTGCCAATCCCCAATCTAATGTTTCAGCGATGCCAGGTTTTTTGTAGAAATCACCTTGCCGCCAATGTTGCATCATTTCACATAATTGGTTTGCAAGATTTTCATTTATCTGTGGTAACTTCGTTTGAAGAATAGCCAATTCCTTTTCAGCTGTAGGATAATCTATCCATTGATATAGACAACGACGTTTGAGTGCTTCGTGCACTTCTCGCGTGCGATTAGAAGTCAATACGACATAAGGAATCTGCTTTGCATGTATTGTTCCAATTTCGGGGATTGTAATCTGAAAATCCGACAGAATTTCAAGCAAAAATGCTTCAAATTCACTATCACTCCGATCAACTTCATCAATGAGTAAAACGGGAGGGACATTACCATTTCCTTGAATCGCTTCAAGGAGCGGTCGTTTCAGAAGAAATTTCTCACTGAATAGATCGCTTCCGATTTCATTCTTATCGCGTCCTTGTGCTTCATCAATTCTCAGTTGTAGAATCTGTCGCGTGTAATTCCATTCATATAATGCACTGTTGACATCCAAACCTTCATAACACTGTAATCGGATTAACTTCCCACCCGTGGCATCAGCAAGTACTTTTGCTACCTCTGTTTTCCCAACCCCCGGTTCTCCTTCTAAAAAGATCGGTTTCTTGAGATGATGTGATAGATAGATCGTTGTTGCTAATCCCTTATCTGCGATGTATGACTGCTTTTCACAGGAGGATTGGACGTTCTCTATTGATTCAAACATAGCGATTGTGTTAAATGAACAAATATCCTTTGATTTTATTGATAATCATTAAGTGCGTTTTCATAATCTTCTTTATAATCTATATCGCGTAAGACAGCATCTGTATCCACATTGATGTAATGCATATCTTCACTGTGCAATTTATATAATGTTCGTACTCCATCACTATCTGCATCTAATGCTAAAATGTCGTCTGCATATTTCTGATGAAAGATTACAGGATGTCCGCGTTTATATTGATAGCTCGGAAGAACAATTCCTTTGTCTGTTTGTACATAAGCATCAATCACAGTATCAATTAGAGTAGATGTAATGAAGGGTTGATCAACTAACATGATAGAGAATGCAAGACTATCGGCATATTTTGCTTCTTTAAGATACTTATCATCCTTTGTAAGATTGAGCGATTTAATACCTACTTGTGCAGAAGTTAACATACCTTCACGGTAATCGGGATTAATTACTGTTGTCACAGGATATTCATCTATTAACTCTTGAATCTTATCCGCGTAATGACCAAGCACGACAACAACCTTACTAAACTTAGAATTCAGCATATTGTCAACTACAGTTTCAACAATGGTCTTCTCACCAAATGGGAGCAATTGTTTGGGTTGTCCCATTCTTGAAGAAAGTCCGGCTGCAAGCAGAATACCTGTAATAGCTGGTTGCTGCGTGTCGTTCATATCCTAATATCGGACTCCGAATGTTTCATATTCACCCGTGAATTTCCGTTCCTTGATTTCAATGGCATCAACCCTGGATGCACGAGGTCCTTGCCGCAGTTTTTCAATCAATGCATTCAATTTCAACTTTTCACTTTCAGCTACTACCTCCACTTTACCATTTGCTAAATTCTTCGCATAACCGTTTACACCGATCTGTTTAGCATTGGTTCGCGTAAAATTCCGAAAGCCAACACCTTGAACCTTACCACTGATTAACACATATAACTGCATTTTGCGGTTAACCTCAATGACAAGTCTAATTGGTGTGCCAAGTTCGGGCATAATGTCATCATTCTTTTTATACAGATTCTCTTCAACAGATTCTGGCAACGGGTTCTGAAAAAGTGCGGAACCATCCGTTTGTTTCAATGCAACAATGTGGTTTGACATAAAAGCGTGTGGTATCATTGCATCTTCATCATCACTATCTAAATCTGGTATAACTCGCGAACCTGAATAAATCCAGGCTACTGGTGGTAACGGTTTGTCAGCCTTGAAATTGTAGATCAATTCTTCAGCACGTACACTTACTGTTTTGCCATCTTTTTCCCATTCCACAGAAAGAAGAAACTTAGTTCCTGTTGGTGGCACATGTCCCCCTTTTTCATCATCATAGTCGGGAGGTGTACCGGGCTCTATACCGAGTTTTTCTATTGCTTCATAGACATCTTTCGCTGATGCTTCTGTTGTAATTATACTTTCATATACCTTCCCAGTTGGTCCACAAGCGATATATTCTACTGCACCTTTTAAGGTGTCATCATATTGACCCAGTGCCTTGGATATTTCACCTTTTAATATTATTTTTTGTTCTTTTTCTACAATTTGAATATGACCGTCAGTCCACGCAAAGTTTGATAAAAACATAATACCTATACATAAAATAAGAATTAACGAACATAAGTAAAATAGATATTTCATAAAAAATCTCCTTCAATGTTGTAATACAAAGATTTTAGAAAGTATAACTTAAACCGTTAAAAATTTCCAGATCATGTTTCCGAATACCAGGTTTATTTTCACCACTACTTGACATCAAACCGATTCTTATGATAAACTGTTGACATCATGAAAATCCAATTGTCTTTATTCATTTTCCTTCTATTAGCAAACATCGCAATCCATGCGAAAGAAGAACCACCGAAAGTTGGAGAACTTGCACCCGAATTTGCCCTTCAAGATTTTGAAGAGAAAACACATTCCTTAAAGAAGTTGCGCGGAAAAATCGTATTCTTGATTTTGGGAAACAGGAAAATTCGGAAGGAAGATGATAAATGGGCAGAAGCATTCAAAAAGGACTTTAAAGAAAACGAGAAAGTTACCGCATTCATTATTGCAGATATGCGAAGTGTTCCAGGTTTCATTCCAAAACGGTTCATCCGATCACAAATAAAGAAAAAACCGCCACCTGTAAAATTTTTATTCGATTGGAAAGGTGAGATACACAAAAAATACCATACTGAGAAAAAGAAACCTAACCTATATCTGATTTCTCCGCAAGGAAAAATTGTATTTCATAAGAAAGCGGATTTCAAACCAGAATTATACACCGAACTGAAAAAACAAATTCAAACTCAATTGAAGTCAACGCGCTAAATCACTTTTGAAAAGAATAAGTGCATTTGAGTCTAAGTAGGAAGGATGTTATGGATACGAAAAATGAAATCAAAAAATATTTATCTTATCCGATGCTTTTAATAGGCAGCGGCTCATTTTTCGGTGTGCTCGGATGGATGGGATTAGCAAATGCAGCAGAAAGTATAATCTTTCTTATCGGTTCATCGCTACTCTCATTAACCGGTTCAATGACCACACTATGCGGACTCATGAGTCTGGAAAGATTTCCACCAAGTAAACAAAAAATTAGACAATTGAAATCTGATATATCTAAACACCTAAAGATACATTATCCTACCTATATTATTGAAGTTGAAAAATCCAAACAGAAGTATAAAGAATTATCCGAACAACTTCGATCTATTCGCACTTATTTTGAGGGGTATCAACAGGAAGTAAGAAGTTTACGCTCTGAATTAACTCACATTGATAAGCAACTACAACAGAATCTAAAAGATAATGCTCCAATTATTGACAACGATAGTGCGGATGCTATTGCAAGAAAGCTGCTCTGGTCTGAAAAACAGATTCAACTTGCTGAATTAAGTGAACAGTTTGAGAAATTTACTCGGACTTTTTCCTCTATAGATTTAGAACGATATCGTGATGAACTTACATATATCAGTGGCGGTCTAATACAATTAGAACAGGGAATGGAATATTATCGTGACTTGATGATTTTATGTAGTCAATCAAGCACTAAATATGACAATATCATCAATGCAAAAAAGAGGGTAGAAAAGGTTGACAGTTTGATCTCACAACAACAAAAAAGACTTGTAGATCTGGAGTCAGAAATGGATACAAAATGTGAGGAAGTAAAATTTGAGTTATCTCAATTTCGTGAACGGTGTGATGATTTCAAGACTGATGGAACTTGATGTTTCATTTTAAAAACACAGGGGTTGATATGAAATATCTGGTCACAGGCTGTGCTGGATTCATTGGTTGGAAAGTTACCGAATTCCTTATAGCAGATGGACATACCGTTATAGGTATAGACAATATTAACGACGCTTATGATGTAACGGTAAAAAATTGGCGACTTGCACAACTTCAAGAGTTATCAGAATTCAATTTTCACAACGTAGATTTATGTGATCGTTCTGCTCTTGAACAGACATTTGAGGAATCTTTTGATGCTGTGATTAACCTTGCAGCACGTGCAGGTGTCCGTCAGTCTGTTGAAAATCCTTGGGTCTATATAGATACCAACATAACTGGCACTCTCAATTTACTTGAGTTGTGTCGTGCTAAAGACATAAAGAAATTTGTTTTAGCATCCACATCCAGTTTGTATGGAGCGAAAAATCCCCTTCCGTTCAGCGAAGATGCCGACACTAACGGACCATTATCCCCCTATGCCGCCTCAAAAAAAGGCGCAGAAGCCCTCTGCCACAGTTATCACCATCTCTACGATTTAGATGTAACTATCTTCCGATTTTTTACTGTTTATGGACCCGCAGGACGACCGGATATGAGTGCGTTCCGATTTGTTAAGTGGATAAGTGAGGGAGAACCTGTTATCGTATATGGAGATGGAAAGCAATCCTCTCGTGATTATACCTATGTTGAAGATATTGCCCGCGGTGTTATAGCAGGTTTGAAACCACTCGGATATTCAGTCATTAACCTCGGTTCCGATAGTCCTATTGTCCTTATTGATACGATTAGATTAATTGAAGAACTTGTTGGCAAGAAAGCGATTCTTTCACATCAACCTTTTCATCGTGCTGATGTGCGTGCAACATGGGCAAACATCCAAAAAGCAAAGCAACTGTTGGGATGGCGACCAGAAGTAACATTCCGTGAAGGAATCACCGCACTTGTTGAGTGGTATCAAGAAAATCGAGATTGGGTAAAAGATATTCCTACCGGTTAATCTATTGCTATGTTCATCACAAAAAGCAAGACATATTCATCACAAACCCCGTACTACAAATGATCTATGGGACACTCTAACATAATTTTCAAAACGATCTTGATATGAAATACTTCTATTCGTTATTCTTAGTCCTCTTCATTCTAATTTCTTGTAATCCAACTAATGACATCAATCGTAATGTTAAACGCGATTTAGCAATTACTGTCAGTACAGAGGTAGGAAAAGGAACGTATGACCATGTTGGGGAAGCAATAGGAAGAGTTCAAAGAACAGATTCTTTTCTCTCTATATTAGTTCCATCATACCGACACGAACATTTTACACCTTGGTCTATGCTACTATTGTTCGCAAATATTGAAGGTGTCTTCTTCCATAATCCATCAACAATTGAAGAATCTAATAAAAAATATGGAAATTGGAGAGGAAAGATATCAAAAACTACAAACGAAGGACATGAGGACATAACTGTAAAAGGAGGAACTTTTCCTCAGTGCCTAAAACAGAAAACGGTAGTGACTTTCAATGATGTCTATCACAATACAGAATTAAAAACTGCTTTGATAAATGGCACGCGACACTTATGGTTCGCTGAGGGTGTCGGTATTGTGAAAATACGATATGAACACTCTAATGGTATCGTCACTGAAGCTGAATTGATTGATTACAAGATAGCAGATAAGAGTGCGGATTATTTCCCACTAACATCTGGAACGACTTGGACATATCGTTGGCAGGATGACTTTTACAAACAACCACTTATAGACACAATAACAGTTGAACCCAGGAAACCACAACGGGAAGGGTATCCACTTAAAGTAGAAGTTACATCGGAAGACGGTGAAGAGATGGGATCCGGTAGTTTTGAAGTAACAAAACATCGTATGTCTCTGGAATTAAGCTCGCGTGGTTCATCTTATGGTGGGAATCACAAAGGACGAGATTTAGTTCCAGGGTCAACAACTATATTTGATAGCCATCTCAGTTCTATCTGGTCGAAACTACTTGAATATCCGTTTAGAATAGGCAACACATGGGAACAGGAAGGTATGTATTCTTCAACCGTTCAATCAACATTGGTTGGATATGAAACGGTTGAGATTGGCATTGGTAAGTTTCAAGAGTGTCTCAAACAGAAATCTGTAATATCAGGTGCAACTACAGACTCAAACGCAAACGAGGATACACTTCAACGGATTGCTATGATAAACGGGACACGTTATATTTGGTATGCAAAAGGCATCGGAATCGTGAAAATGGTATATGAGCATTCTAACGGTGTTATCACTGAAGCGGAATTAGCTGAATTTGTGGTGCCAGAAAAAAGCAATGAGTACTTTCCTCTGGACCTTGATACTACTTGGACTTATACATGGCAGAACGACTACCATAAAGCACCGATGACTGAAAAAGTTCGAGTAGTTGAGGAAGGAAGCGGACATGAAACGCAACTTAAAAAAGCACACTATGTAGTCAATGTATCTGCTGACAAACCAGGAGAAGCACATATAGAATGTAAATTTACAACAGAAGAGGTTACAGGTAACAAAATCAGACCACGTCCCAGTTCAGACGATGCTTATATTATCGGTCATACAATAAAGATGGAAGATTCCACTAAAAGAAGAGCAAGCAAATCGGGTGGGGCTGGTAGTTGGGATTTCAAATTTAGAGACGGATATTCATCTCCACTCACAATGACCTATGATGTTTCAATAGAGCACGCACAACGGATTAGAACATTTAGAGAAAATCAAGGTTGGCCACAACATCTCAGGTACCAGACAATGGAACCTGACCACAAGCAAGATAGAACATTTTGGACAGGAAAAGCACTATTTATGGTTGGTGGGACGAGCCGTGATATTAGAGTTTCGTTTAACATTCCGAAAGGATGGCTTGTCTCAACACCGTGGAAAAGTATTAGTAGAGGCAACGAAAGATTCTCTGTATCCAATCAATCTGAATTAATCAGTTCCTTAATACTCATTGGACAACACAGTGAGTTAATCGCAAGATCGGGAAAGTCAAAAGTTACACTTGCTATTGCTGGTGAAATCCAACCTCATGAAAATACGATACATGATACCGTTGAAAAATATCTAAATACATATCTAAAAATACTTAAGGGTGGACCTGATGAAAACGTCCTATTTATTATCAATCCGTATGAGACACATGATCAAAATGGGTCAGAAGGTCGGGGCATCACTCGGAGTGTAAGTATACTTATGGATAATTGGTTGGATGAAACAAATAGACATTTGTGGGGACCATTCCTTGGTCATGAAGTGTTTCATATTTGGAATGGACTTACTGCATTACAAGCATTTAGTGGGCATGAACATTGGTTCGTTGAAGGTGTTACTGACTACTATTCTGACATGGCTTCACTTCATCTGGGATACCTTACAGAACGCGAATACTTGAATAGAATCGAAGCTGCTTGTGAAAATTACCTATCCGTTTCAAATGAATATGCTATAGGAGATGCAAGAGACACCCGACTGAGTTATGATGGTGGCAGGCTAATCGCTTTGGCATTGGATCACGAGATCCGCGAACATAAGAAAAACAGGAAAAGTTTAGATAACGTCATGCAGCTAATGTATAAGCAGTTTGACGATATTGATGTAGAATACACACAGAGCGACATCATTAAAATAACTAATAAAGTATCGGGAGACGATTTCCTGCCATTTTTTCAAGAATATGTTGAGGGAAAGGCACGACTTCCACTCACTGACTATTTTGGGAAAGCAGGTTTGGACTTGCAGGTAACTTCTGAAGAACTACCAACGTCCCAATATGTGATGAATGTCCTAAAGTCAAGTTTAAGTCAAAATACAAATGTTGAAGTGGTTGGAATCAATGGTTCACGAATTGGAAACATGAAAGAACTGAGAAAAATCGCCAAACACTGGAAATCAGGGGAAGTAATAACACTGTTGTATGAAGAGAAAGGTAAAGCAGTTACGAATACGACTACATTGAAAGGTGTTTCTGAAACACCACCGACAGAGAATGAGATAGTTGTTCATATTATTGAAAAACCCGATAAGACTAAGTTACAACGGGCAATATTATCAGATATATTAGGTAGAAATTAATTGCTGTCAAAATTGAAAACCTGTGTTACCGACAAACGACAAACCATTTTCGTTTTCACACATCAATCAAGTTGAGGGTCAAGTGCGTCACGTAAGGCATCACCAAGTAGATTGAACCCTAAAACAACAAGGAAAATAGCGACACCGGGTGCAGTAACTGCCAATGGGGCTTTGTGAATAAATTTTGTGTTTTCATTGAGCATCGCACCCCATTCTGGAACACCTATCTCCGCACCAAGTCCAAGAAAACTCAATCCAGCCGCATCTAAAATCGCAGCACCGATACCTAAAGTTGCTTGCACAATCAACGGAGCAATGCAGTTAGGCAATACAGTAGTTACCAAAATTCGTCCATCACTCGCACCGATTACCTTCGCAGACGTGACATAATCTAACTCACGCACTTTGAGAACCGATGCACGTAAAATGCGTGCATACTGAGGAATATAGACAATAGAGACTGCGATAATCGCATTCGTAAGACTTTGACCCAGAATCGTGACAATCACCATTGCAAGTAGGATACTTGGCATTGCCAATAACATATCCATCAAACGCATTATGCTGTTATCCAACCATCCTCCATAGTATCCAGCAATTGCTCCAAACAAAGTGCCAAACCCAAGTGAAAAGGTCATTGCGATAAAGCCTACTTTCAGGGATATACGCGATCCGTAAAGCACACGGCTAAATATATCCCTTCCTGCACCATCTGTTCCAAGTAGGTGTTCACCTGACCATACAATTAAACGATTTTCAACATCTGTAGCCTTCGGTTTGTGTGTTGCAATTTGTGGTGCAAGAATAGCGATTACAAAGAAAAAAAGTATAATAGATGCACCAATTGTTGCTGAACGATGACGTAGCAGTTTGCGTAATACATTAGGTTGACCAGTAGGTATTGGATGTGTGTTCATACCGCTTCATCCCCTACTCTGATACGCGGATCAAAATAGGCATATAATAGATCCACAATAAGATTGACGAACATAAACAGCGCAGAAACAAATAGGACACCACCTTGCACCGCACGTACGTCACGTGATTCAACCGCATCGCGCAACCATGAACCCAGACCAGGCCATGAAAAGATATGTTCTGTTAGAATTGCACCTCCCATTAAATAACCGAATTCAAGTCCTATAACCGTAAGAACTGGTACCATGCTATTTTTTAACGCATGTTTGATAATAACTCTCCATTTGGATAATCCCTTCGCATAAGCAGTGGTAATATACGGTTGATTCAACACTTCAAGAATACTTGAACGTGTCATACGAGCAATAATGGCTAAAGGAATTGTTCCTAATGTTATAGCTGGAAGGATTAGGTGGGAAACTGCACTCTTAAATGCTGTAAAGTTCGTTGCAAGCAATGTATCTATTAGGTAAAAACCAGTATGGGTTTCAATATCCAAACTCAAGACAGTGTCTAATCGTCCGGTTGCAGGTAATATGCCTAAAATATGTGAAAATAGTAGGATCAACATCAATCCTAACCAAAATATAGGCATTGAAATTCCAGCAAGGGATACCGACATGGAAAAATAGTCCCAGAACCTACCACGAAAGACAGCAGCGATGATACCTGCAGTAATGCCGAAAACTATTGAGAATATCATCGCAGCAAGTGTTAATTCTGCTGTTGCGGGAAAATATCTCCTAATTTCGTCAACAACGGGTTCTTTTGTTTTAAAGGAGTTCCCTAAGTCAAGGTGGAGGAGGTCCCATAAGAATTTTCCGTATTGGTAATAAAGCGGTTTGTCAAGTCCAATATCCTCTCGGATTTGTTCTAACACTTCTTGCGTGGCGCGTTCTCCAGCGATTGTGAGAGCCGCATCACCCGGAATAAGATGTACCATCAAAAATACAAGGATAGAAACTCCAAGAAGTGACAATCCGATGGAGAGAAATCGTTGAACTAAATAGGAGAGCAATATTCAAGCCTCATACTGCATAAGATAATGAGTTGACCAGAAAAAATAGGAGTGAAATTAGAAAAATGGGTTGTGTGACTTTTCTTCTCCAACAGTTGTCGTAGGACCGTGTCCAGGGAATAGTCTCACATCATCAGGTAAAGAAAGAATATTATCGCGGACACTATCTATTTCATCTTGAAGAGATATGTTAGGTCCACCAACTGAACCTGCGAAAATCGCATCTCCTACGAAAGCAGCAGTATGTGTATGAAAACTACATCCACCTGGCGTATGTCCCGGAGTATCAAGGACTGACACCTTCAGTTCACCGACATTCACAACATCAGAATGTGCAAGTAGTTGCAACTTACCAGCACTTTTAGGTTTCGGTTCTTCTCTATGAATGTACGTTGTGCATCCCGTTGCACTTTGCAGTCTTGGTAACCCATCAGTATGGTCACTGTGTGAGTGTGTCAATAGAATAGCAGTAGGATTAACCTTATGCTTGCCTAACTCCCGCAAAATCAGATCAGGACTTGCAGCAGTATCAATGATGGCAGCATTATTAGTAGCTTTACATATCAGTAGGTATGCATTAACAGGCCATCCACCAACAGGTGCACTCACTGCAATCACATCAAGTACATCATTATCAAATTGTTGAACAGGTTCTGGTTCCCATTCTTCATTCGCAATTGAGAGTAGCTTTGCACCATCAAGATTGAGTACTTCTGCAAGTTTATATACTTGCACTTCAGTCGGTTTTAAGGTATACTGTTCCATACTGGATAAGTCTGATTCTGATAGACCCGCTGCAGTGGCAGTTTCTTTCTGAGACAGGTTTTGTCCACGACGAGCTTTACCAATTATGTCACCAAATTCGTCTTCAAGTGAATAAGCCATATTCATATTCTCCTTTATCGTGTAGTGTGGAAAATTATAGCAAAAAAACAGGTGTAGTGCAATCCAAATAACACATAAGCAACAGGAGTCGTCAAATGCAGACTCATTTAAACAGTAACTCAGACCAAACAGATGTATCCATCAATCTAATAGATTCTGATATGACATTTGAGGAATTTTTTGACAGTGATATTAAGGGGTACGAATTTGTTAATGGAGAATTGAAACAGATGTCACCACCAACAATGGAGCATGGTGAAATTAGCATGGGTCTCACTTTGCCTTTAGGGACTTATATTCGTGATAAACAGTTAGGTCGTCTGTATCCTGCAGATACAACTTTTAATTTAGGAGATAGACTAGTAAAACCAGATCTTGCGTATGTTTCAAATGAACGGTTGCCAGATAATAGACGACAAGGGGCACCCATTCCTCCTGATTTAGCTGTTGAAGTGACTTCACCATCAGATTCTCAATATGATATAATAGAAAAAGCACTTGCATATTTGGAAGCAGGAACACGACTTGTGTGGGTGATAGAACCCATAGCACAGACAGTAACAGTATACCGATCAAAATCGGATATAAAGATGCTTACACATAAGGATATTCTTACTGGTGAAGATGTGGTTGAAGGGTTCTCATGTCCGGTTGCGAAACTTTTTGAATAGAAATGCGGAGGAATAAATATGAATTCACATAACTCAAGCGTATTCTCACAAGATGATATGCTACCAGAAAATATCACTATGACATTGGAAGAATTCTTGGAGAGTGATTTTGAGGGATATGAATACGTTAAAGGAGAAGTCATACAGATGCCAGCTGCATCGTTGGAACACGGCATTATTTGCGCTAAAGTCTTTTTGCATTTGGGTACGCATGTGCAGGAACATCAACTCGGGATAGTTGTTACACCAGACACAGGATTCCAGGTTGGTGAACGGGTGTTAAAACCAGATGTTGCATTTCTTTTTAGAGATTGTATTCCAGATAACCTGAGTAGAGCGTGTCCTGTTCCACCAAACCTTGCTGTTGAGGTTATTTCCCAGACTGATTACTCAAGACGTATCATTGAAAAAGCATTTGCTTATCTGGAAGCTGGTACACAGATGGTTTGGGTATTTGAACCACTCGGGAAAACCGTGACGGTATATCGTTCGGAAACAGACATTGAGTTACTCACACGGAAAGACACTCTCACTGGTGAAGATGTGGTTGAAGGTTTTTCATGCCCGATAGCACAACTTTTTGAATAAGACAGAGACACTATGCAAAAATGTGGAGGAATGAAAGTGAACTCACAAAACATAATCGAACATGACCATAGCACTCCTTTACCAGATAACTTCACTGTAACATTGGAAGAATTTTTTGAAAATGATATTGAGGGTTATGAATACATAGATGGAGAATTAGTTCCAATGGCTGCAGCCGTAATTTTACATGGGAAAATAAGTGTCAGAGTAATTCGGTATTTGGACCCTTTTGTTGACAAAAACCAATTAGGTGAAGTATACACAGCCGAAACTTCATTTCTCGTAGGTGAACGTGTAATGAAACCAGATGTTGCGTACGTGGCAGCATCACGTGTTCCAGAAGATGAAACAAAAGGGTTCCCAATACCACCTGATCTTGCAGTTGAAGTTATTTCGCCATCAGATATATTTTGGAACGTATATGAAAAAACACTCGCATATTTAGAATCAGGAACGCGACTTGTTTGGGTGATTGAACCCGTAGCACAGACAGTAACCGTATTCCGATCAAAAACAAATATAAAGACACTCACACAAAATGATATTCTTACTGGTGAAGATGTTGTTGAAGGGTTCTCATGTCCGGTTACGAAACTTTTTGAATAAGGAGAATTTATGAAACTTGGTTTAGTAACATATAATATGGCAAAAGATTGGGATATTCCTACAATTATTAAGAACTGTTCGGAGACAGGTTTTGAAGGTGTAGAATTACGTACAACCCATGCACACGGTGTTGAAGTTAGTCTCTCTTCAAATGAACGAACAGATGTGAAAAAGCAGTTCGAAGATTCCCCAATTGAACTGGCAGGATTGGGATCTGCTTTTGACTATCATTCAACGGATCAGGATGCAGTTCAGAAAAATATAGATGGAACAAAAGAATACTCTCAATTGGCAGCAGATGTTGGAGCACCGGGAGTTAAGGTGCGTCCCAATGGGCTGCCAAGTGAAGTTCCTGTAGAAAAAACCTTAGAACAAATAGGATTAGCATTACGTGAATGTGGTGAATTTGCTGATGACATCGGAGTGCAAATACGTTTAGAAGTCCACGGCGGTGGAACTTCTGAACTCAGACACATCCGCACAATTATTGATGTTGCTGACCATGACAATGTGTATGTGTGTTGGAACTCTAACTTCGGGGAAGTCGAAGATGGATCAATACAGAAAAACTTCAACTATGTCAAAGGTAAAATCGGATTGGTTCACATTACAGAATTACATCGTAAAGAATACCCTTGGCGTGAACTATTTACCTCACTGAAAGAGTCTGGATATAATGGCTATACTTTGGCAGAAATTGCTGGAAGTTCTGATCCTGTAAGAGTGATGAATTTCTATAGAGCACTATGGGAAGAATATAACAGATAATTACAAAGGAGAACATTAGAATGAGACACTTATCACTTCTTTTGCTTTGTTTTTCCTCAATTATGATAATCTCAACTACTGCTATTGATGCTGCAATCGATCCTGATTCCATTGTTGGCATCTGGCTTCTTGACGAAGGACAAGGTAATGAAATCAAAGATACATCTGTTAACGGTAATGATGGAGAAATCCACGGTGCCAAATGGACAGATGGAAAAATCGGAAAAGGTTTAGAATTTAATGGTGCTAATCGGGCTGAAATACCCGGTAGCAATACAATTGATGATTATCTTAACGGTTTCACTTATCTTCTATGGGTAAAACCAACTGGAAATCCACCAAATGCAAATACACGTGTTATTGAACATGATTGGCATAATCCTACAATACAGCCAAATGATTATTACGCAAGTATTGCAGCCAACGCGGACCAAGCACAAACGAACGTACGAGGTGGTACCTGGGTGATGGATGAGTGGAATTTTGTTGCAATGACCTATGATGGGAATACCCTCAAATTGTTTGTAGATGGAGAATTTGTAGGTGAAAAGGCAGTTGGGAAACCTGATGAGAAATTGGGTGCTGAAATACGACTTGGGTCTTGGAGAGATCCGGGTTGGAGCTTTATCGGTGTCCTTGATGAGGTCGCTGTTTTCAACGAACCACTTTCAGATGATGATCTAAATCAAATCAGGAACAACGGTTTGGAAGAAGCACTGTCTGTCTCTCCTACAGAAAAAATGACAACTACATGGGCACGGATAAAAGGACTTAGATAAAAGGCATGAATCATATTGATTTCTATACTGCAAAGTTGGAATATGAAACCGATTCTTGGGATCTCAGTGAAGCACTCAATAACGGTGAAGATATTGTTGTTATAGATGCACGTTCACCAGAAACGTATTCTCTTGAACATATTCCAACTGCAATCAATATTCCTCATAGAACTATGTGTGAGGAAACTACAGACAATCTTGACAAATCTAAATTGTATGTCACATATTGTGATGGAATCGGGTGTAACGCCTCTACCAAGGGTGCTTTGAATATGTCAAAATTAGGCTTCAAAGTCAAAGAACTCATGGGTGGATTAGATTGGTGGAAACGTGACGGTTACGAAACCAATGGAGAACAAGGTGTTGAAGGCACAAAGATCAATTGTGGTTGCTAAATTAGGGAAATATACATTTTTATTTGCATTTATGTTTTTGATTATGTATAATTAATAATGTAGTATGTCATATTCCCTCATAGCTCAGTTGGTAGAGCAGATGGCTGTTAACCATCGTGTCGGCGGTTCGAGTCCGTCTGGGGGAGTTCTAATTTATGCTGACGGACTTGGTATTACCTGTTCGTCAGCATTTTTCTTTAAGTGTCTTTTTCATATAACTCAATATTTTCCAACGGAGGTTGATATGCCAAGAAAACTAACCGATTCGCATCTTAAGGAATTTGCTACTAAAGGTTATATCATCGTCCCAGATTACTATTCTGGAACGCAACTCACTGAGATGCAAGCTGCTCAACGTCGTGTACTTCCTACATGGGAAAAAATAAAAGATAATCCACCGAATGGTAGAGCAATTCTAACTGAATTTCCATCGTCTGAAATGGTTCTGTTAGAGGCGATCGTGGATAATGAAGCCTGGAGTTTTGCACGTAAGTGGTTCAAAACAGAACACATTCACTTCCGTGCAGGGTGCATGATCGCACGCTATCCGGAATTCAAAGGTGGTGGTGTTGGTAGTGATGCAAGCGGTCTGCATATTGATAATGGCAATAATTCATTACTACCACAGTCTGAATCTGCACCAGAATTCGGGCAACTTGTCTTTTGGGTACACCTTGAGGACGTAGGCGAAGATCAGGCTCCACTGAGATTACTTGCAACTGAGTATGGAGATGACACATCCAAATATGAACCTCTTGTTTGCACAGGTGGCACCTTGTGTATCTTCTCCAATTATACATTTCATTCTGCCAGTGATTATCTCCGTGAAGATGGACAACGTTATACTTGGGGATTCGGCTTAGGTCGTGCAGATCATTATTGGGAAGGCTTTCGGCACTATACCGACAAAGGAAAACACCCAACGTTCTCAAAGTTTATCGGCACTTTGACAGCAGAAGAACGCGAGGTATTTCGGTTTCCACCAGCGGGTCATCCATATTACTCACCCCAGACACTTAAGGCATTGGAAGAGCAATACCCCGGTTGGAACTCCCGCGGAGAGTATTGATACTTGGGACTCAGTCCAATATGATGTTAAAATGTCGTTTTTCGGAGTCGTTCAGAATGTAACCAGCCTATAGTATCAATTAGTTTGTCTTGATACTCATGCATCATCACTTCAATGAGAGTAGGTTTATCTGTAGAGAGTGCCTTAGATAACGTTGGTTTAAATTCCTCCAATTTTTCAACCCTCCATGCCTCAGCACCAAATGATTTTGCAAATTCTACGAAATCTGGATTATGTAATTCTGTGTCAATGGTCCTTCCCTCAAAATTCACTATTTGAGAACCTTTAATCGCAGACAATTCATTATCATTCACTACTATAGCCACAACATTGAGTCCGTATTTCACAGCAGTAGCCAGTTCCATTGCACCCATCATAAATCCGCCATCACCACTAAAGCAGACAACGGGTTGATCAGGAAATGCAACCTTTGCACCGATAGCAGCAGGATAGGAATAACCCAATGCTACACCGATATTCGGATGAAGTAATGTCCGCGGGTCATAGATTGGAAAATCAGTGAAAGAGGCGTAACCAAGTGAATGGACATCTATAGAATAGATGGTATTTCGTGGTAGAACATCCTGAAGTTCATGAATAATTGGTAAAGGTGGTTGTGATTCAAACTTGGCACGTAGTTTCGGCATCACTTCATTCCAACCGTTATCGTCTGTGGAAACATCCTCAACGAGTGCTTGCAAAGTAAGTTTTAAATCTCCTACGACACCTATATCACAAGGATATTCCTGTCCTATCTCATTTTCATCTTCATCAATCTGAATCAATGTGTTAGGAATCTGCATAGTCCAATTTCGCGTATCTATTGAAGTAAACCGAGGTCCAATAGCAATAAGACAGTCAGCCTTATTAAGTGCTTCTTTACCTAAATATCCATAACAGATTTGAAGTGACAACCGATGATCTTCCGACAAGGCACCCTTTGCACAACGGGAGACTATGACGGGGGCATTTAGTTTCTCTGCAAGCAACCGTAACTCAGTTCTTGCATTTGCATGAATAACAGCGGAACCAGCAAAAATCAGAGGATATTTTGACTTACGTATTTTATCTATAACTGAACTTAGAGATGTATCGTTGGGCGGTGGCAACTCATCTCGTTCAACACGTTGAGGGATTCTGACCTTAGCATTACCAGATGTCACATCCATCGGAAATTCCAACACTGTCGGTCCAGGTCTACCATTTCTCATTGCTTTAAAAGCGTTCTCAACGACTATTGGAATCTCCGTGGTAGTACGTGCAATAGCACAATACTTAGTGATAGGTTCAAAAAAGCGCATCTGGTCTAAACCGTGAAACATCTTACTCGGATGTCTCTTGTAAGTATCTGAATGACTCTGTCCTGTAATCAACAGCACAGGAACACAATCGGTGTATGCCTCCAAAATCCCTGTTGACGCATTGCTTGCCCCAGGTCCAGGTACAGTAATGGCTACACCTACATCACCTGTAGCACGTGCAAATCCATCTGCCATCAGGCTTGCTGAGTATTCATGTCTAACAAGGTAATGATTGATAGATCCAGAACCGCGACGCAGCAGCGAATCGTAGATGTGAATGTTCTGAGTCCCAGGCATCCCGAAAATCGTATTAACCCCTTGTGCTTTCAGACATTCAATAAGTATATCTCCACCGTTCACACATCACTCTCCTTTGTGCTTTTTCAAAAAGTCCTCCAACCAAGCATCTGGATCACGTCCAAGTTTCCGCAGAAACAGACATCCTATTTTCTTAACATAATTTGGAAGAAGGTTAAATAGTCTTAATTGCCAACTCATAATTGTTTAGAGGACAGATCAGATCTGGTCAATAGTGTATTACCTGTAACTTTATCAAACAAGTGTATTCGGTCAGGAACAAACGATACATAGATATGTTCCCCAATTTTTGCTTCAAAACTGGGTGAGGTGCGAGATTTGATAATCGTATGTGAACCATCACTATCTTTTCCAAGCGTAATCTCAACAATCGTTTCAGCACCCAGTGGTTCAACGCTGTATACTTCCGCTTTAAATGTATTGACATCAGAATCAAGAGTATTAGCAATAAACTCCTGATGAACAAGCACATCCTCAGGATGTGTCCCAATTACCAAATCTTGATTTGTATCTATTTCACCTAACGTTTCTGCCATTTTTTCATCACGGATGGCAAATGTATGTTCTTCTTTCCCATTACCAGGCAATCTAACTTGGTATGTTCCATTGTTGCTAAAGATGTTACACGGAATACAGTTCATACTTGGGCTGCCGATAAATCCTGCTACGAATAAATTAGTTGGATGGTTGTATATCTCCGAGGGTGTACCCAGCTGCTGAATCTTTCCAGAATCAAGTACTGCGATACGATCTGCCATAGACATCGCTTCCACCTGATCATGCGTTACATAAAAGGTAGTCGTTCCAAGTTGACGTTGCCGCCATCTAATTTCAACACGCATTTCAGCACGTAATTTTGCATCAAGGTTAGAAATCGGTTCATCCATGAGAAAAACCTGTGGATGTCGCACCATTGCCCTACCTAATCCTACACGTTGTGTTTCGCCACCACTCAACTGATTTGGCGTTCGCATCAGAAGATGTTCAATATGTA
The DNA here is from genome assembly GCA_965214095.1 of Candidatus Poribacteria bacterium. Lineage (GTDB taxonomy): Bacteria > Poribacteria > WGA-4E > WGA-4E > WGA-3G > MSPOR6. Next base: position 439,343 of record OZ243938.1, read on the forward strand.
ACATCTGAGCAATATCTCGCACACGACTGTCTATTTCTTGTGCTGATAATTTACGAGGATGTAGTGGGAAAGCCATATTCTCGTAAACAGATAAGTGAGGATAAAGAATATGTGATTGAAACACAAACGCAACATCGCGCTCTGCGGGGGTTTTGTCATTCACACGCACATCGTCTAAATAGATGCTACCTTCTTCAGGTTTGTCTAATCCAGCGATACAGCGGAGTGTCGTTGTTTTTCCTGCTCCGGTCTGCCCCAGCAAGACGAAAAATTCCTCGTCTTTTACATCAAGTGTGATGTTGTCTAAAGCTGTGAGCTCACCAAAACGTTTCGTAATGTTTTCAAGTTTTACTGTTGCCATTTTTGTTTAGTCTTTGATAAGATATATTCATATTATTGCATGATATGTATTGTAAGTCAATACAAGAGTATGTAAAGTCAGGATTATTTAGGTTTCGGTATTTCTTGTGTTTTTTTACAAATGCTAAATGCTCCAAGTCGGTAGGTTCGGTTTCCTAACCGAACCATGGGCGTCAATTTAGTGTAAATTAGGCGTTTTCCCCAGACTGGTAGGTTCGGTTTCCTAACCGAACCGGATCCTACGCGAGAACCTCTATGAAGGTATTTGGCACAAAGCCGGTTCGGTTTCCTAACCGAACCTACCAGCCCTGGAAGGACGCTAAACTGACACCTATGGTTTCGTTCCTCAACCCAACCGAAGTGGCAATTGAATTAATCTATCAAACTCACGTTAACAAATAAGTTGACGACAGCAATCAAATCTGGTAATCTTATATTCAGAAATTATTTTCAATTTCACAAGAAATCACAGTGGAGTTATAGATGCCAACAAATGGTGAACTGATTGAAAAATGGCGTGATGCCCCTGCACCACTACTCGGTATATTACACGCTTTTCATGACAGAGATGGATATATCTCAGAAGAAACATTACGGGACATTGCAGTTGGATTTCGGATTCCACTTGCAGAACTGTTTGGCACTCTAACTTTTTATCACCATTTTGCTGACAAAGCCCCAGGTCAATCAGCACCGCGTGTATGCACCGGTCCTGTCTGTCGTTTGAATGGAGGCTTGGAAATTCTTGAAACTTTAAAGCCTGAAGGGGCAACACCAATGGCATGTGCTGGAAGATGTGACGATTTTGTTCCAGTGCTAAAAGGACATCAAGTATTCACAGGAACGCAAGTTGACACACTCTCAGTACAACCTACTCCATTACCACCTCCATACCCAGGTGAAAAAGAAGAATGTATTTTTGCACATATACGAGAACCAGGTCAAAATACGGTTGAAGGATATCAATCTACTGGTGGATATGAAGGATTAAAACTTGCAGTTACAACATTGACACCTAATGAAGTAATTGATATATTAAAAGAAAGTCAACTTGCAGGTAGAGGTGGTGCGGGATTTCCCACAGGTATAAAATGGGAATCGGTATTGGATGCACCGGGTGAACCAAAAACCATTATATGCAACGCAGATGAAGGGGAACCAGGCTGTTTCAAGGACAGAGTTATTCTTGATTATGCACCTCACATGGTAATTGAAGGGATGACACTTGCGGCTTATGCTACTGGTGCAACCCGTGGTTTCATCTATCTTAGATATGAGTATCCTGAAACTTTGAATATTCTTGAACAAGCAATCAAGGAAGCAGAATCAGAAGGTCTTGTTGGCGATGGTATTCTCGGAGAACAGTTCAATTTCCATATATATATTAGACGTGGTGCTGGTGCTTATGTCTGTGGTGAAGAAGGTTCATTGTTAAATAGTTTGGAAGGTAAACACCCATTCCCAAGGAACAGACCGCCATATCCAGTTACGCATGGGTTTGAAAACCTACCTACTGTCGTAAACAATGTGGAAACACTTGCAGCCACCACGAAAATTATACGACACGGAGCTGCATGGTACAAAAGTTTGAGTTACCATGAAGATTTTGCGGGTACAAAAATCATCAGTTTATCAGGTGATATACAACACCCAGGGAATTATGAAGTGCCATTCGGACTACCACTTGAAACATTGCTTTATGACTGGGCAGATGGACCGAAGGATGGGAGGCAATTTCAAGCAATAACTTCTGCAGGTTTATCTGGCGGATTTATTGGGGTAAGTGATTTTGACATTACAATTGATGAACCGAGTTTTCAGAAGGTAGGCTCAATGCTCGGTGCAGCAGGAATAATGGTTTTTGATGATACACGTGATATGCTTGATATCGCACACAACGCAATGGAGTTTTTCGCCGATGAATCTTGCGGTAAGTGTTTCCCTTGTCGTATCGGAACACACAGAATTACAGAACTATTATCAGAACCACTGCATACAAAATCTATAGAACTTATCTCTGAAATTGGTACCGTAATGAGGGCAACAAGTGCTTGTGGACTCGGAACTGCTGCACCAAATGTGTCGGATAGTTTGTTGCGAATGATTTCGTAAACTTTATGTTGAAATTGAAGTGTTATGTAGTTCATAATTTGACAAGTTATTCCAGCATATTCTGATGTTGACTCGAGGATTTATATCTCTTTGTCTCATCGTATTTGTAATCGGACTGATTACGGCTCCTGTCCACTTTTTCTTTCCGGTTTATACAGAATCAGAATTAGGGAAAGATGCGTTTTTTGCTGGGATTTTACGGGCAATACCTATCAGTCTCGGAGGAATTACAGCACTTATTGGAGGAACACTCAGCGACCGCTTCGGAAGGAAACCCACGTTACTTATCGGCATGTCCGGTGCGGTTGTAATTGGAGCACTCTTCACAACTCAAATACCACTGTTTATATGGGGTATTCTGTGTTATCAGGGGATCGCTTCAGGTTTCAAAACAGCAGGAGGACAATCATATTTAATCAGTGCTGTACCATCTAATAAACTTGGTTTTGCAACAGGTCTCTATTTCATCAGTAGTACTGTCGGGGGTGCATTAGGGAATGCCATTGCAGGTGAAACCATTCATCGAATCAATTTCCAAATATTCGGTGTAAGTTCAGTTGTATTTTCTGGACTACTGTTTTTATGTGCAATTCTTTATTTGCCGCGTGTGCGACAGAATGTCCAGAATGTTGATCAGAATCAAAAAGGCATCTGGAAATCGACACTCAACATAGGGAAATATATCAACCTTTGTCGCAAGTCCAACATTCGGATGTTAATTGGCTTACGCGTTTTTCCAACCTATTATTGGGGTTCTGTCAATCTACTCCTGCCGATTCTGATAAATCAACTTGGTGGCAATAGAGCGACTGGATATTATGGAGCAATGAGTCTACTTTTTGCCTTTGCTTGTCAGTTGGTTACTGGTAAAATATGTGATGTAAAGGGGCATAGACTTCCTGCTTTAGTAGCAAATATAGTCGTTACGCTTCTTGCTTTTGGATTAGTCTTTTTTCACAACTCGTTATTCGGACTGGAATTGTTTGGGATACTCGGTGCTGGTGCTGCTTGGGCACTTTCAACTACAATACCACGATTTATCAATGAATTTACAACTCCTCAAGAGAAGGGACACGGCGTAGGTCTAACACATTTAGCTTGGAGCACCGGATTTCTTCTCGGTTTCGTCGCAAGTGGGTATTTGCTGAAAATTTCTACTCATCTGCCTTTTCTTGTCGCAGGAGTTTTTCTCATTTGTTCATCATGTATAGCCTATAAACTATTTAATATAAAATCACCAATTAGAAAGGAACACCTATGAATATTGTTGAACTTGATTTAGAAAATGCTGAACACCTTGAACTTACCAAATCGGAATGGCGGTTTGCAGAAGGACTTGTCCCAGGTGAACCAAATGGCGGCTTAGTCAATCTGATGTCAGATTCACCAGCGCGAAATGCTGATTATGACGATTCCGGTTGGGACGTTTGTGAGAATATCCAAGAAATCGTTCTATCCGGACTATGTTTTGGATGGTATCGGATTACCGTCACAATTCCTGAAGAAGTTGATGGAAAGTCTGTTACCGGGTCAAAAGTGTGGTTTCACACTTGTATTGATGACTACGGTGAAGTCTGGGTTGACGGTGAAATTGACTTAGCTTTCGGTGAATCTGGACGTGGTGCTGCTTCTGGATTCAATGCCCCACAACGGGTGGTTGTATCCGAAAGTGCTGAACCCGGAGCGAAACATGTCCTTGCCTGTTTAGCTATAAACGGACCTCTTGCAAGACCGGGAGGCGGCATTTTTCTCCGTTTTGCAAAACTTGAATTTGAAAGTGAATAATGCAATATAATGTTGTGGGGTGGTTCTACACCATTCCACATAGATTTAGTGTAAATTAGGCGTTTCCCCAGGACGGTAGGTTCGGTTTCCTAACCGAACCATAGGCGTCAATTTAAGGATGCACCAAGACCGATAAGTGTCAACTTTTAATCAGAGAAAGTATAAATTATGAAATAAAACTTCTGTAAAAATGAAAACACCTCATATATAATGTAGATATAGATTTATTATGGTCTACAAAGAGGTGTTTCCTAATGAATACATTATCACAAGTTCCCAAAGAAATGCAACATATTCTTACAACTATAGCCAATGATGCAGCTCTCAATACAGGTTTTGTCAAAAGAAGTTGTAAACTCAACGGTAGTCGTTTTGCTCAAATACTCATTTGGACTTGGTTAGAAAACCCAGATGCCACCTATACACAACTTGCGCAAACCGCTGGTGTGCTGGGGATTTCAATCTCACGACAAGCCATTGAACAACGATTTACATCTGAAGCAGCAGAGACCCTGAAAGTTATCCTTGATGCTACTGCGTCCAAGGTTATTTCTGCCGACCCGCAAACGCTTCCGCTCCTTGAAAAGTTCACTGGTGTCTATTTACAAGATAGTTCTTGGATTACACTCCCTGATGTGCTCCACGAAACTTGGGAAGGTGGAAGCAAAAAGAATAAACCGAACACAGCTGCCGTGAAACTCCACCTGCGTTTTGATAGTGCCACAGGCACTTTTGAACACTTTGAACTGACCAATGGTATCACCGCTGATAGTGCTATTGAAAAGCAGATTGACATGCTACCCGCCGGCAGTTTGCGCCTCGCAGACCTCGGCTATTATTCACTTGATACCTTCAAAAGACTTTCCGATGCAAACGTCTTTTGGATATCACGCTACAAAGTCCAGTGTTTTCTCTATGATGAAACAGGTGCCCCTTTTTGTTTGCTAAAATGGCTCAAGAAGGGTTCTAATAACTTCAAGGACAAACAAATCTTTATAGGTAAAAACAAGCGTCTCAAAGCACGATTAGTTGTTCAAAGACTTTCAGAAACAGAAACCCAACAGCGTATTAAGGAGATAAAACATCGTGCAAAGCGGAAGTATACGAAACCTTCACCCAAACGACTTCAGCTCGCAAGATGGAATATCTACATTACTAATATAAAAGTAGACCATCTGACTGCTGAACAGATTTGTGCTGTCGCACGCATCCGATGGCAGGTTGAGTTGATGTTCAAGTGCTTCAAAAGCATTGGAAAAGTTGATACCTCCCGTAGCGACAAGCCATATAGAATCTTATGTGAGTTATATGCAAAACTCATCGTCGCAATTATGCGGCACTGGATCATGTTAAGGGTCGGTTGGCGATGTCTAAAACATAGTCTAACAAAAACAGCAGAACTTATTAGCACCTTCGCACGCACACTTGCAATAGGTTTCCGCAAGTCTATAATGTCTTTTCGGCAAACTTTTGATGAAATAAAACACGCTTTCCAAAATGGGTGCTACATTGAGAGACGTGCTAATAGAGACACAACATTAGAACACCTTGAAAATGCAGCAAAAAATCACTAAATTGACGCTTATGGTTCGGTTTCCTAACCGAACCTACCGGTACTGGAAGGACGCTAAATTGACGCTTATGGGTGGTTCTACACCATCCCACATAGATTTAGGATAAGCAGGCTTTGACTACAAATAGAGAAAAAACAAACATTAATCAAAAATCACCAAAAGCAGTTGTTCTACTCAGTGGTGGGTTAGATTCAACCACGACCTTAGCAATCGCAACTGCTGAAGGTTATGACTGTTATGTGATGAGTTTTCGATATGGACAACGAAATAATCTGGAATTAAAATTCGCACAAAATATCGCAAAATCATTTGATGCAAAACAACACACTATTATTGACATAGACCTTCGTATATTTGGTGGATCAGCTCTAACTGCAAATATTGAAGTTCCCAAAGAACGATCAAAAACTGAACAAAGTAATAGCATTCCTATAACTTATGTGCCTGCTCGTAATACGATTTTCCTCTCTTATGCACTTGCGTGGTCTGAAGTTCTTACCGCCGATGCAATTTTCATAGGTGTTAACGCTATTGACTATAGTGGATACCCGGACTGTCGTCCTGAATATATTCAAACCTATGAAGAGTTGGCAAACCTTGCTACACAAACAAGTGTTGAAGGTAGGACGAAAGTAAGAATCTGCACGCCTCTTATTGAGAAAACAAAGGCAGAAATTATCCAGATTGGAACATCTTTGGGTGTAGATTATAGTCTTACGCTGAGTTGCTATGATCCGGATTCTGAGGGTAGAGCATGTGGTAAATGCGATAGTTGTCATCTTCGTAGAAAAGGATTTGAAGATGCAGGTATATCCGATCCAACTGTATATACTCAACCATAAATTTAAAAAAATATGATAAAAGCAGTATTCTTTGATTTTTATTACACATTAGGTGTTTGGGGACTTCCGTTGGAGGATAGTCTTCAAAAAATTGCAGATAGATATCAGTTTGAAATTGATTGGGAACTATATGCTAAGGCAGTTCAGCATCTGTTTGCTGAGGCCTCTGACACTGATCCAACAAATCACTCATTATTAGAAACGTTGGATAAAATAGTTGAAAGTTACTGCGAATTTACACGAAATCTTGGTGTTCAGGAACATGCGGACCAGATGGCATGGGAATTACTTCAAGCAGGACACTCGCTCTTTGCTGCAAATGTCGCCTCACTATACAACGACACTATTCCAACGCTTCAACGATTGCAAGATGAAGGATACAAATTAGCAATCGTTTCAAATTGGGATACACCCTTAGACCCGCTTGCAGAACGTTTGGGAATAGCAAAGTATTTTGATGTAATCACCGCATCCCACGATACGCGTGTTCGGTCAGCAAAACCGGATTCACACATCTTTGAGTATACTTTAAATGCAGTCGGTGTGTCTGCGGAAGAAACCGTGCACGTAGGGGATACTTTTGAAGCAGATATTGTCGGTGCAAGAGATGTAGGTATTCGTCCTATTCTTATTGATCGAGAAGGCACACAGCACGGCAGATGGCATGAGACGATTCGCAGTCTTACCGAACTTCCCGATATATTGAAAGATTCAAATTAGTCTCTACTAAGATTTCATACAATCTTCCATCGGTTTCATTTTATGATGTTGACGTGTCGGATTTCAAACGACTAATTTCTTCGCGGAGTCCTGCCAATTCTGCCTCGGCCTGTAAACGAGCCACTACTGCTTCTTCTGCTCTATTTTCTGCTTCTTTTGCTCTTATCGTTGCAACAGTTGCTGGCGTTTCTAACCACTTCTCATTGTTAAGATCAAAAAATCCGAATTCCTCACCACGCAAACGTAGCTCTAAATCCAATGTCTCGGAATAAACATGACCATCAGCATCTGGTTGAATAGGAAGATATTCACCATCTACCAACCTAAAACCCAAAATTGGAATAGGCAGCAAACGTCTTTCAGGGTCGTATAGGAAGTATTCTAAAATTCCTATCTCCGCATAGAGATGTTTTTTCTCATTTTGGTCTTTACGATATGTATTTGGACTTGAGAACTCAAGCACGAAGTCAGGTGGTTTCCCTTCGTTCCATATCTGGTAAATGCGTCTTTCTTTCTTACCCACACCAAACGCAACAAACACATCAGGTGAGATTGATTTTTGAGGATTTCCTTCTTCATAATACATCATCATGTTCCCTGATACACAGGTGTCTTTGTCATCTATGTAATGTAAAGATAACGTCTGAATTGACGAAATAAGACAATCCCGATGACGTTCAGTTTCAGCCATTGGTTTCCCATCCGATTCTGGATAATAGATATCCGTATCTGTTGTCGGAGCATAACGTGGACGATAAGTGGAGTCTGTTGTTTTTGAGGGAGTAAATTGTCCATTTTTACCTGCCATTATCGCATCTCCTAAGTTTGTTTTTGTGTTTATTTGTTAAATATCGTTGTCCAATTTTATCTTATTGTTCTTGCTAAATCAATTGAATTCGTCTTTAAAGAATCTCTCTTGTCAGACGCTTTAATTCTGAACTGTGGAACTTACAACTACTCTTAGCTGAATTGTGATCGCAATGCCCACAATCCCTGTCCCGGTTCACTAATATAATAGAATCCACCATCATTGAACCCATCTGCAAGTGTTTCTGGATTGTAGAGTTCCAACACTTTCTCCAATGGCATCCATTCATAACCTACAGATTCAATTTCTTGTTGAGATAAATGTTCTGTGGCATAGACAACCTTGAATCGTCCTTCAGTACTCCCATGTATTAGATGGGCAGCAGCAGAAAGATTTTCTCTGAGCTCAGAATTTTCCTCAACTGCTTTGAGTGTTGCAGGTGTTCCGCGATATCCGTACTTCCGAATTAGTCTGTCTATTTCGGTATCCTCTCCAAATTCGTGTATTCCTGGGGCAATAATAATCAACTCCCCATCGTCAGCCATTACCATACGGGTCCGATAAATCGCTTTGTTTCCGAGCCAAGTGCTTCTAAATTCACGCGGATCCAAATAAACCACAGCTTTATTCAAAGGTTCATCCAAAAAAGTCATATTTACATTTCTACTCAATTCCGCTGCGATTTCAAATGTCTGCGCATCATCGCCGATGTATAGTCCACGCATAATTCGCTCACCATCTATATCTACATCCATAACACTCATGATATAGATAATTCCGAGTTGTTTCAGATAGTGGGAATGTGCATAATTCAGTACGCGTCTAACAGATGTATCTGTGCGACCCATTAACTTCTCCATGCCATCAACAGCACCGAGGAAATGTGTCTTATTTATCATTTCAACCCCACCTGTTCCGACAAGTATATTCTTAAATCCGTTAGCAATACCGATAACTTCATGCGGAATCACCTGTCCAACAGAGATAACCAGATCATATTCCCCTTCAACGATGTGACGATTAATTGCTACCGGTATACTATAATCCAGTTTCCCACCAGATACTTCACGGATAAACTCAGATGGCACTTCACCGAAAGTGAACAAACCAGATCGCCAATTATGTTCATGGTAAACTGCCTTCGGTAGTTCCCCATACATCTCAGCAATATGTTCACCCGTCATTGGGGCATGTGTACCGATAGCCGGAAGTATGTCAAAAACCTGACCATTTCCACTGTCCCAGAGTTCATATAGTATACGAGTGAGTTCACCAGCATTTGAATGCAAGCGCGTTATATCAGGCGGAATTATCAGTATTTTCTTGGGTATGCCACCCAACTTGAGCAGTGCCTCATGAATAAATGCCTTTTTCTCTTCAGTTGAAATAATTGAATCTTGTGCACCATGTGCTATGTATGTTGACATTATGTCTATCTCTTATGTCTATCTGAAAGTTATGAGGGTGGAAATGAAGATAACCACCTTCTATACATTGAAACTAAAAGCCCTGGACTCTCCGTTGTTTCTCATGAGTTAGGGATTACACTGACACAACAAGGTGTTTGAAAGCAAGCACAAGTCTCAACGAATATCTGGACTGGCCAGGCATAATTGATAACGGAATGTTTTTAAAACTAAACAATCCTGGGAAACCGAACCTACCGTCGTGTGTAAATAATTATGGTTTTACTATAACCTATAATCTCTGTCGAAGTCTGAGAGATTTGACCCATCTTTGTGCCTTAGGTACCGATGTGTCAAAAGGTTCTTTCATTTCAAAACACTCGGTTTGTCCAGCATAGATATGGTGCCAGTCAACTATACACTGCATTTTATGCTTTTTGAGGTTTCGCATAAGATACCCGCGAACTCTTGCACGTGTGTCAAGAGGGGCGTTGCTGATGGCATGACTAATTTGTTGGTCTGTGATAACACGTCTGATACACCCTTCGTTTTGAAGTGCGTAGAAGATACCGCTATCGGGGTCAATATTGTGGTATTCTAAATCAATGCTTTTGAGCCACGGGTCATCCCAGGAGAGTTCTTCATCTTCAATTAATGCTTCAAGAAACCACTTTTTTGCTGCCCAATCAATCCGAGTTGTGAGTCGTGTCCAATCTACTTCAAGGTCATCAAGCACAGATTCCCACTCGGTGAGAACCCATTCATCAGTTTCGTTCATGTCAGTTATCATCTCTCGGACAAAGTTCACATATTCGCGTTGAATATCAATAGCCGTGACAACTCTACCGTTCTGCATCTCAATATCCCATTCAAGGGAAGTATCACGTGAAATATGTTTGATAGCAGCAATGGGGTCAAGGAGATCAATATTGGGCATGGGAAGTTTCTCGCCATAAATATCGTAATGTTTCTCAATAGCATCAAGGACGAGTGCAGTAGTGCCAACCTTCAGAGCAATGGCATATTCAGACATATTCGTATCACCGACAAGGAGATGTAGACGGCGGTATTTCGTATAGTCGCTAAGCGGTTCGTCTCGGGTATTGATGATAGCACGACTAAATTGAATCCATTCATAGATTTCAGTTACGATATGGTCTGCTCTTTGTGATATTTGGTATCCGACAAAGTCGTCGACGCTATATTGTCCATCACCGAATTCAAGGATATCATCATATCCACCGACTCTCCCCGCACCAGCAAAAATTTGACGCGTTACGAAGAACGGCAGTAAGGTAGGAATAACAATTCTATAAAAGGGAACATCTCGACGTGCTTGAAAGTTTTCGTGGCATCCGAATGTGGCACCAGTGTAATGATCTATATTGTTTTTGTAGAAGGCGACGTGAGAAGAACGACTAGTGTCTTGCAGGATTGCAGTGATGACGTGTTCAATGGCTTTGTCATAAGCGATGAGGTCAAAAAGATTGGCACATTCTGGTGTGGCATATTCAAGGTGTCCCATGTCAATGTATAGTCGGCCCCCGTTGAATAGAAAACCTCCATTGCCGGGTGGTTCACCCCAATCGCGATAATGGAGATCGGGGATGCCGAGTTCAAGTATTTTGAAGGTATAGTCCCTAACATTCGCAGCGACTCCTTCAGGAGATACTTTAATACGTTGGGTCTGCACCGTTGGCGGCTGTATCATGCACCCAAATTCAGTTTCGATTCCCATTATTCTGTGTGACATGGGTTATTCCTCATTTAACTTATATCGCGGGCTGCCTGAATCTCATCTTGTGTTAGGATACGAAACTTTGTATCTGCGGGTAGAGTATCATCTAATATACCCACCTCAATTTCTCCATCCTCTAATTCGGTATCTATTATTTCTTCTATCTCTTCATCAGGCACTTCGGTGTCGTCCTCTGCCTCTTCAGAACGTTGACTTAACACCCTACCGACTGCCCATGTTTTGAGTGCTAACTGCAGTGTAGAAGCAAGATCATTATTGTTACCATTTTGGGCAGTAGTCAGGTATTCTTGCATTGAATTTTCAATTTCCAAGGTGCCGCCAATCACGGCAGAGTCATGATCTACTTTGACGTTCCCATCGTAGTTTATATGCGTAAATTGTGTTTGTTCATCACCATTACCGATTTCGACGAGAAGCATTTTGATAATGTATGCTTCACCGACAATTGCTTCAAACGCTTGTTTGAAGGTATGTGCTAAAACATAATGGGTTAAACGGTGTAGGTTTACATCTTCGGTAGCACTTTGGAATGCTTGAACGCTTGCGGTGTCTGTTACAAGCATTCGGAGACGTTCAATGTCAGCGGGGTGACCGATTGCGGAGAGTGCAATGCGGTCATGAACTTCAAATATTTTTTGGGCACCTTTTGTAACAGTCAATAGGAGGCAACCTTGTTCGTAGGGTAGTCCGACAACAGGACTCCCGAGTCTGAGTTGGTCTTCAATATAGTCGCGCCGGTCCTGAATTGCTTCAATCCAACGATACGGCAGATCACGCATTATGTAGCCTCCACGTAACAGTCTTTTAGGAAATCATCAGAGAGTGTTTCTACTCCCTGTTGTGTTATGGTTTTAACAGTCGGAAAAATCTCGGCTTTTGCGTTGTAGCCGCTGGTTGCAGCGTCATATTCGCTTGCGGTGTCAAGAAGTCTTAAAATGGTGATAGTCGCTTGTTGTTGATCCATATCTTCTAATCGGGTTTCACCCCATCTGTCAATGTATCGTAGGACACCACGTATCCAGATGGAACCTGAACCGGTAGTAGCGAAATCCACATTCTCAAAATGTGCACCGAGTGCGTCATAGAAGTAAATTTTACCACCATTCTCCGATTCGTCAGTTTGTGGTGCATACAAAGCGAAAATCGGAATAACCGCACCAATTCCCTGCAGTGCCATGGGAAGATTATCTCGGATAAGACGTGAAAGTGTACGAAGTTTACCTTCAATACTCAATTCTTGTAGCTGGCTTCGTCTGAAATATTGGAAAGAGTGTTTTAAAACACGTGCAATCTCATACGCCGTTGCGGGTGCACCAGAGATTGCAAGCACAGAATGTGAATCAATTGGAAGGACTTTCTCAGCACGGTCATGGATAACAGAGGTACCCGCAGTTGCACGCCGATCCCCTGCGATGATGATACCTTCGCTATAACGCATAGCAACAACCGTTGTGGCTTCCGGTATCTCCAACGTTTTACCATAAGTTGATTTTTCTTGCAATGGCAACTCTAACGCATCACGCATCGGCTTTGAAACATGTGTAAACTTTATATTGTCATCCGATGAGAGATTATCCATTTCAGGTGTGTCATGCAAGATATCAGGGTGTTTTATCAAACTGAGAAAGTCACCTTTATGGTTCATTATTCCCCCGTTCTCTGACGGTATCGCCGGGATTGGTCTTTGTCAACACGGCGCATACGTTTGAGCAGTTCTTGAGTGTCCGGTCTGTTGACGTCTGGACGTTTCGGTGCATTATTGTCGTCTCCACCATCATCGGGTTCAAACGGTTTTGTCGGCTTCTGTTTGCGTTCGGGGTAATAGACAATCTGGTCTTTCATCAGAATTTCTCCTTAATTTGCTTTATATAAGCAATTTTATAATCTGCCTCATTTATAAAATGGGTTAGTTCAATCCAAGTTTTTCAACGAGGGTTTGGGGGTTTGGGGATAAGTCAAGTGCTTCATTATATTTCTGAGCAATTTCAGGATTCGCGAGTGAGTTCATATTCACTGTAACAGGTTTGCCATCAATATCAAAGGTAATGCTGTCCCACTGTACAGTTCTGATTGCGTCTTCAAACTTGTTTAAGGACGTGCCGCGGAAATAAGCCCGTGTGTCAAGTGGAGGCGTGTGCATAGCAGTATGGACCTGTTCGTCTGATATAATCCGTTGCATCTGTAGACCATAGAACAAACCATCCTCAAGATTTATGTTGTGGTATTCTAAATCAATGCTCTGCAGCCATAGGTCATCCCATTCAATACCCTCCGATTCCACGAATGTCTCCAACAACCATTTTTTCGCTACCCAATCAAGGCGATCTGTAAGACGCATTGGATCATCTTCAAGAGCATTCAACGTTTGTTCCCATTCTGTCAACACCCAATCTGTCTCATCACTTAGATGTGCAAGATGTTTTTGTGCCAGTGCAAGATATTCACGTTGATGATCAATAGCACTCATCATTTTTCCATCAACTTTTTGTATCATCCAACGATACGTCTGATCATGCGAAATAATTTTGATAGTATCAATCGGGTTCGCGATTGCAAACGATTTTGGAATAAGCCGTTGTTCTATTAATTCAATAACAAGCGCAGTCGTTCCGACTTTGAGAGCGGTCGCGTATTCGGACATATTTGCGTCTCCGACGATACCGTGTAGTCTTCGATATTTCGCAGGATCAGCGTGCGGCTCGTCCCGAGTGTTGACAATGGGACGTTTGTGCATCGTATCTACACTTGCTTCAACGTGAAAGAAGTCAGCACGTTGTGTAAGTTGAAAATGTCCGGGGGTTGCAAGTCCTGCTTCTGTTTCTATACCTATTTTCCCTGCCCCAGCATAAATCTGCCGTGTAACAAAAAACGGTAGAATACTGGATTTCAGGTAATCAAAGGGTACTTCACGTGCCATTAGGTAGTTGTCGTGGCATCCATAACTATGTCCATAAAAATCAGTATTGTTTTTGTATAGTAGGACACGTTGTCCGAGTTCTTCGCTCCGTCTTTCAGCACATTCTTGAAGTATGCGTTCACCCGCTTTGTCGTGTGCGACGAGGTCAAAAAGGTTTTGGCATTCTGGTGTTGAATATTCAGGATGTGCATGGTCATTATATAGACGCGCACCATTGATAAGAATGCGGTCACTTTTTATCTCACGAAAGGAACGCCCCGGTTGCTCTGCAAATCGTTCCTTATCTTTTTTCTCTTCTTCAACTTCATCTGGATGGTTGCTGAGCTGTTTGGCTCGAAACCCGCGTTCATCCCGAAACGGGTCTTCACCGTCATAATCCCATTGCGGTAAAATTTTGTGGTCACACTGATAATGCTTGATTAACTCTATGGATTCCTTAACAGGATCAATTTGCTCAGCATTCTCAAGGGTTATACCGTATTCGGTTTCAATTCCAAATAGTCTGTGCATTATTTGTGTCTTTCTGTTTACTTTGGTATTCTGATAGAAGTGTGAAGTGCCACGTTGAAAATATCTTTAAATAACCGGACTCGGTGATTTACGAGGTTCCCTCTTTTCAGACTGAATAGGAGTAACTTTGACAACATTCACTGGATCATAATCTAATAGTTTGAGCCAATCCTCTGTAGCCTCAGTCGGTGGGAAAATATCATTTTCGCTAAATTCTGCTTGGAGTGCGTTTAATAGGTCGTCTATGGTTATACCTATATCTGTATCAGGGGCTGCGATAGCACGTTTCATCGCCGTTTCTTTTGCCCTTTGAACGACAGACTCAATGATTGCACCACTACAGAGATGACCACGGTAAAGGACATCGCGTCTGCCACTGCGGAGTGCAACTTCAAGGAACCGGTTTTCGGATGATTCGCGAAACATTTCATCTGCGACTTGTGCTATCAAATTATCAACTACCTCTTGGTCTGCTGTTTCTCCAGGTTCAGTTTCAATTGGAAGATCAGGAGTAAGGTAGATACTGAATATATCCTTCGCAGCTTCTTTATTCGGACGTGTCACTTTAATTTTTCTATCGATACGTCCAGGACGGAGAATAGCGGGATCAATCAAGTCAGGTCGGTTCGTTGCCAGAATAATGACGACCTCTTGTAACGGCTCAATACCGTCCATTTCCGCACAGAACATCGGAACTAATGTGTTGGAAATGCTATGTGATCTCATAGCACGACGTGTCCCTAATATAGACTCTGCTTCATCTATAAATACAAATGAAAGTTTACCTTCTTCCCGTTTTTCACGCGCAGCCAGAAAGATTTCTCTCACTTTACGTTCCGATTCACCGAGCCACATATTGAGGATTTCAGGACCTTTAATGTGTAGAAAAGTTCCTTCAATCTCTTCACCTGTTTCAGTCTTGAGTTGTTCTGTTAGGTTGTAAGCAGTCGCTTTTCCAATAAGTGTTTTGCCACAACCTGGAGGACCGTGGAGCAGAAATCCTTTCGGCACTGAATACTGAAACTTCTTAAAAAGTTCCGGATGCAAAATCGGTTGTTCAATAGTGTCTTTAATCCGCTGAATGGTTTCGTCAAGTCCACCGACTTTTGACCATGGAATTTCGGGCACTGCTTCAAGGGAGTAGTCGTTCCGCTCTTTAGAAGCAATACGTTCAAGTGCCACTCTTAAACTTCCATCAAGTCGGACTTCATCACCTGACTTCAACTTCACATCTACTAAATCTGCAGCACGTTCAATAATAACAGATTGTAAACTCGGTTCAGACCCGACACGAAGCCTTCCATCTGGCAGCACATCGGCAATTGTTGCAATTGGTCCTGATTCGTTATAACCAAGATCACCCACCACGACGAACGCTTCGTTCAGCAGAACACTCACACCTTTCTTTAGGTTAGCCTTTTCTAGTTGCGGGTCAATATTCGCATAATACTCCGACCCACCAACAGTGACGCGCGCTGTGTCGTCTTCTGGGACTGCAAGGAGAGTTCCAATACGGTTTGCTGGTGCCGTAAGCTTTTCAATTTGTTCTTCCATCTCAGTATGGATACGCATCGCTTCCTGTTCAATAGCGCGGATTCTTTGACGGAATTCCCCTTCATCGTTGATGATCGCACGACGCAATTCTATAAGCATACGCCGTCTTTGGTCTTCAACCGGTGTATCTGAGATGATTTGATGCACCAATTGTAGAGAATAGCCAGAACTCAATTCTTCTTGCAAATCCTCAACATCATCATATTCCACCTCATCTTCGTCTTCAAAAAATAGTTTATGATCATCAGGACCTATGCCAGTATTGCTCCGGTTCTTCTTATCGTACATTGTGGACATCTCCTCGGACTGATAGAGTGACTTTACGATAAAGTTTACCACATTTCTAACTTAATATGTGAATTTTAATGCATCTTAGCAAATTAATCAACTATCTTCTTTTTGATAGTCTTTGCTAAAAGTTTGCTTTTCTGTGGCAATTGTCATGAGTCTATCATATTCTGCATACACGTTGCAAGTTAAATGAAGGTGTTTTATCAATTACCTAACCAATGAATTGCCATTAAAGAGTACAGGAAATACATTTTTTTAGAAAGTTCTTTAGTTTACCATGCTTTATGCTTCATGACAAGTTAAAAGAGGAGTGTGCATAAAGAAAAGCAATCTCAAATATGGTCTTAAAAGTAGTAGGCACGCTCCGCGTGCCGTCCACAAGATCAAAGCATCTCTATAGATTATACTACCACAAATGTGACAATTATATATAAAGAAATACTTGATGAGAGACGCAGTCAATGTTGGCACATCATATATTTATGCACACCCCTCAGTTAAAAGGAAGATTGGCAGGGTTATTTATAGTGAAATTTGAAATTAACAATACACTTTACATTTAGAAAAACGCGTTTGTAGTCGCGCAATTCATTGCACCTCTTACATTCTATGAATAGGCAATTGGGACAATATGTTTCATTAAATGTAAATTTTACTATAGTTTTCGGTTTTTCTGCTATATTTTTCACATTTCAATATAACAACCTACGATATAAACTCTCAGTAACGTTCATCAATTGAAAATTATTAAAACTAAATAACCCTGAATTTTGATATGACTTGTTCATCAAGATGTGGTATCATGATTAATACGTCCAAATGTGCTAAAAGGAGAAACCAACAGTGTCTCAACAAAAACACAATGGTTGGGCAGAACGGTATATCAATGATGGTTATCTAATGCTACCAGATGTAATCACACCAGACGAATGTGATGCATTAAAATCGGAAATGTTGAAAATCTTCCGGGGTGATTATGAATGCACCGCAATTCCACCGATGCCAGAAGATGCAACTGAAACCGAGATCTTAGACAGAATAATGTGTGTCGGTGAACCACATTCTTTTAGTCCTCTCATCAGAAGGTATGTTGAACATCCCAAAATCTGTACTATCCTACAAGAGATTGTCGGTGCACACATCCCCTTCTGGGATGGTGGTGTGAAGTGTATGCAGTCAATGATGTTAGGTAAAGTGCCAGGACATACAGGTAACCCGTGGCATCAAGACGAACACCCTATACCCACGCGCGACCGATCACTCGTTGGTGCGTGGATTGCATTAGACGATGCCACTGTTGATAACGGATGTATATGGGTTCTACCCAACAGTCATCGATCCGGTGTGATTTATGATAGGCATCCACACAATAAACGCGATGAGTTTGACAGTTGTCATGAAGCGGCTGGTTTTGACGATTCAGATGAAATACCAATTGAAATGACAGCGGGAAACGTCCTCTTTTTCAACGGTTATCTGTTGCATCGTTCAAAGAAGAATAGAAGTAACACCTATCGGCGCGTACTGGTAAGTCATTACTGTTCAACTGCTTCTTGGCTTGGATGGAAAGGACAAAGGAATTATCGTGGTGTTGTTGTCGTTTCGGGGGAAGACCCTTATGCCGAAGAGGGGTATATCACGCCAAATGCTTGGGCAAGATGGGAATAAAAATGTAATGAATGACCATTTGTCAGTTGAAACACCAGAACAAATCAGCATAAATTATCAGAAAGCAGGCATCGGATCGCGTTTCTATGCTGCACTGCTTGATACACTGTTACTCGGACTCATTGTCTTCATCGGTATTTATGTCAATTACAACTTTCTAAGAGAACTTGGCGGGTTTTTTGGGAACTGGCTTGGCGCAATTGGTGGCGTATTAATCTTTGCTATGTTTTGGGGATACTTTATGGTGTTTGAAATCACAACCAATGGACAATCTCCCGGTAAACTTGCTCTGGGGTTACGTGTTATTAAGGAAGGTGGTTATCCTATTAGTTTTGGCGACTCAGCAATCAGAAATCTTGTGCGACTTGTTGATTTTCTCCCGTTCTGTTATGGGACAGGTCTGATAGTAATGCTGATCAACGGAAATTGGCAACGACTGGGTGATCTGGCGGCAGGAACACTTGTGGTCAAAACCAATCGAAAAACAAATGTTGATTTGAATCAATCTATCTCACCTATCAACATTTCACCAGATGAACATTTATATTCAGAGTGGATACAACCCTTGTTGGTGACAGACGCTGAATTTGACATGATAAAAGAATACCATCGTCGTCCTGAGTTATCTCCAATACGTCGTTTAGAACTTGCCAGGACTATTGGCAGACCGATTGCAGAAAAGATGGAGGGTGAAGGTGCTATAAACTATGATAAATTTTTAGCAGAGGTGTATAAATTAAAAATATCAAATACAACTAAAAATGTTCACATTAGTACTGAAAAACACGAGGAATAGAAAATGATAACTATATCAGAGAGAAGTCAATATGTAAGTGTTTCTGAACTCTTTCGAAGCATATTAAGATTATATCAAAATCATTTCAGTCTTTTCTTGAAACTGATGATACCAATTCTCGTACTCAGTCTGTTCATTGACATATTGTATTATTGTGGAATTAGCTATGTTTTTCCAAACTCATCATGGGAAGTGAGTACTTCATTCGGGTTAACTGTATATACAGATTTGACGCAATCATTAAATATACAGTTTTCTTCTATTTTTTTTATCTTTGCATGGTTTGCTTTGTCAATGCTTGTACTAACTACATATAGGATATATCGTGGTAACAATGTTTCATTTCAAGAGATTTGGAAACAGACATATCATAGAAAAGGCACAATTTTCTGTACAGGTTTATTAGGTTTTTTAGGTTTCTTTTTTTTTATAATATTCATGGTGGTTCTTTCAGGACTATTAGGATCCATTATCAGCATAATTGGATTCTTCTCTATTCTAATATATTTTGGTGTCCGATTGAGTCTTGTTCACCAGGGGATTATGGTAGAAAACCTAACTGCAGCAAGGACCATCCAACGAAGCAGTGAATTGGTTAGTGGGAAATGGCTAAAGGTTTTTGGTAGATTGTTTTTACTGACCTGGATTTCATCGCTAATTTTAAATCTGACTTTAGCATTTACATTTTTCATACTATCGTTCGTATCAACAGAATTAGTACCGATTCGCGAATCATTTTTATCAGGTGAGATTTTTACTCTGTTTTACGGAATACCTATATCTTTTCACTTTAACGATATAAATGTATCTGTTGGGAATATTACTATGTCTTTGTCTCAAACTCCCAGCTTCTGGATAATATTAGTGATAGATACAGTCAATACCTTTGTTTCTGCACTATTGATACCTCTCTGGGCAATCTTAACGACACATTTATATTCGGAGAAAACTGAAGGGGAAGAGATTAGAGGTGAAACCCGAGCAGATGTTATGGAGGCACAGATTTAGTTGAATTCTTGGAGTGCATCTTGAACTTCAGAGATTACATCTGGATCAACTTCACATGTTAATTGATTTTCCAATGTTTGCTTAGCTTTTTTTCCACCGATTTGTCCTAATGCCCACGCAGCATGTCCACGAATCAACGGTTCATCGTCAAGTAATGCCTTTTTGAGTGCAGGCACTGCAGTTTGAGAACCCCAATTGCCAATGGCGATGAGAACATTCCGTAAGAATCCTCGCCGTTTTGCTCGTTTTATTGGACTCCCTTTGAACCTTCTACTGAACTCATTTTGCGTCATGCTCACAAGGGACAGCAATTCCGGGGTAAGATTGCCATCACGCGGATGAAATGCTTGTTCTGTTGTTGAGTTTGCTTTGCTATTCCATGGACACACCTCTTGGCAGATGTCACACCCAAAAATCAAGTTACCCATTTGTGGACGAAGTTCCACTGGAATACTATCTCTCAATTCAATTGTCAAATAGGAGATACATAGCCTTGAGTCAAGCCAATTCGGTTCAACTATCGCATCTGTAGGACACGCTTCAATACATAATGTACAAGTGCCGCAACTTCCCCGAAGTGGTTCGTTTGTATCATATTCTAATTCAAGGTTGACAAGAACTTCAGCAAGGAAATACCATGAACCTGAACGCCAGTTTATCAAGTTTGTGTTTTTACCTATCCACCCGAGTTTAGCTTTTTGAGCAAATTCCCGTTCCAGAACAGGTCCTGAATCCACAAAAACACGACTCTTGATTTCGGTCTCAGCAGTGTTTCTAATATATTCAACAAGTTCAAGAAGTCGCTCTCGAATTATATCGTGGTAGTCATCACCCCATGCATATCGGGAGATTTGGCCTCGTGAGGGATCTTTTACAAGATTGTCAGGCGGGTCCTTCGTGTAATAGTTCATCGCAAGACTGATGACTGATTTGGCTTCTTGGAGTAGTTGACGGGTATCTTCCTTGAGCGGCAAGTGTCTTTCAAGGTAACCCATTTCACCTGCATATCCGTTATCTATCCATTTCCGGTAACGTTGGATAGTCTGGCTCTGTTCTGCAGGTGTAATACCGACAAGTTCAAAACCGAGTTCATGTGCGCGGTGTTGAATTCTTTCGGTGAGTGTGTTTGCCATTGTTCTCTATTTGAGATAAGGATTTATTCAGTAGCAAAACTATATTTGAGTGATGGATTGACTTTATTTCGCGCCGCGTGGGTAGGAACCGAGTATCTTTACATCTCTACACAAGTCATCAAGATTGTCAAGCACGGAATGGACGTTGTCATCGTCAAGATGTCCTTCAATATCAGCAAAAAAGATGTATTCCCAAGGACTACTACGTGATGGAAGTGATTCTATATAACAGAGACTAAGGTCATGCTTCTTTAACACACCCAGAATTTCATACAACGCTCCGACCCTATCCCTGATTGCAAAAAAGATAGACGTACAGTCATTCCCTGTGCTACCTATAACTTGGTTACCGATGACAAGAAACCGAGTCGCATTATCCGGTTCATCCATAATGGAATCAACAATCACAGGTACATCGTATATCTCGCTGGCTAACTTACTTGCAATAGCTGCAGTGTTTGGTTCCTCTGCTGCACGCATAGCAGCATCAGATGTACTTACCACTTCAACCTGCTCAATAGATTTCATGTTCTTATTGATCCATATTCTGCATTGAGCGAATGGTTGACTATGAGAATAGATACGTTTTATCTCATTAAGCGGCGACTTTGAGATGAGATGGTGTCTGATGGGTTGGTATATTTCCGCACAAATATTTAGAGAGGTATGTTGAAAACGTTCCAACACATCACGGACAGTCCCGAAGACTGAGTTCTGAATTGCAACTACTCCAAAATCAGCGCGTTCTGTTTCCACTTCCGTAAAAATATCGGTTTGAGGAGTAATAGGAACCATTACCGAATAAGCTCCAAAAAAGGAGAGACTTGCCATGTGTCCGAAACTACCGGACGGACCAAGAAACGCAACCCGATTTGGGTGTTGCACAGAACGTGAAGCAAGAAAAATTTCTGTCCAAATCTTTTCTATCGCTTCTAAAGGATATATTCCATGATTCAACGCTTTTAGACGATCGAGTATTTCATTCTCACGATGTGGGACATGAACGACTCCACCCGTATCGGCTTTTAAGGAACCTACCTTCTTTGATACCTCTGCGCGTTCTTGAAGTAATCGTAAAAGTTGTTCGTCTATATTGTTTATTTCTTCACGTAATTCTTTCAAGTCCAAGTAACTATCTCCATTGTGAGATGTAGTGCATTATATGGGCAAATTTCATTTATTGATATATGGGGTATCCGGCAGGAGTATTACCCACCGGATAACGAGAAACTGCCGTGACTTAAAAATGACATTTAGCTGCTTAACTTATTCATTGCAGCAATCATTTCATCATCTGACGGATTGTTTTCTACCATCTCAACAAAATCTTCAGCTGAAATATTATGTTCCTCCAGGAACATTTTGTCCTGTGGTCACGGATAAATATATTCTCCGATGATGCCTTGAAGTTTTGCATTTGCTTTATCGGATATTCTTGCAAGCCAAGGTATCCCTCCGATTATCATATCTCTGTGACGTGGTTTCCAATCAAGTGACATCTGTTTCACCTCCTTCTTGAAATGTCAGTGTTCTCTAAACTATACGGGTTGTAAGTTCATATTATGTTTGTGTGCGTAGTCGCTCAATCTCCGCTAAAGCATGAGCAAGTTTTTTCTCAGCAATTTCAGCGCGTGCTTCAGCAGCATCTACGCGTTCTTGTGGTGGTTGCAACCATTGCGAGCGGTTTGGATCATATAGCCGTAACATGCCTGCATGTTCACCTAACTCCAAACCTAAAGTTTCTGAAGGGAGCCGGTCATTCACTGAAGCAATTTCTTGATATTCACCGTCAATCAGTTTATATCCGACAAAACTCGGTATTATTTGACCCAACGGATCATATATGTAATATTCTTTTACCGACAGAACTGAAGCATAAAGTTCCTTCTTCTCTCCAATATCTTTTGATACAGTCTTTGGACTTGCTACTTCTAATACAAAATCAGGTGTATTCGCTTCTTCCCATATCAAGAATGTTCGTCTTAGTTTCTTTTCTACACCGAATGCAACGAAAACATCAGGTGAGAGACATTTTTTAGGGTTACCTTCAACGTAATACATCAGTATGTTTCCCGATACGTAAACATCTTTATCGTGTTTATAATGGCCTTCAAGCATTAGGATGAAATCCATCATTAACTTCCGGTGCTGATCGGTTTCAGCCATAGGTTCTCCGTCTGATTCCGGATAGACTATTGTCGGCGCAGCGTGTATTTTTTTCTGCATCGTGTTATCTCCCAGTATCGTTTGTGAAATTTAGTATATTAAAAAATATAGGTGATGTCAAGGGATTTTGTTTTTTAAGACGTGTAAAGTTTCTGGCAAAATATGATTACAAAACCTATAGGAGCGATCTCCGAATCGCGATATAACTCAGAGATAATCGGGAATCGGAGTTCACTCCTACATATCCAAAATGTCCAATTAACTCAAGAATCTACCATAAATTGATTACTCTTGAGCACTTTCTTCAAGTTGTTTCAAGGTTTGTTCTAAGAGCTGTTGATTACGTCCATATTCAGCCCAATCGCCACTACGTTGTGCCTGCAGAGCATTGTTGAAATAACTGTTCGCCTGTTGAATCAAGCCGCGTACTGATGTTGACACTTGTGGATCACCGGTTGTGTCTAATGTTACATCAGCAACAGAAGGTTCGTTTTGTGAACCGATTCTATTAAGGAACATCTCTCTGAGGGCATCATCAAGCGTTTCACCCCAAACAATTTGCGGATTGTCGTCTTCTATTTTCTTATAGCCAACTACCACCCTGCGTAGTTCAGGTATCGCAGTATCCTCATCATCCGATTGAATATAGATCGGTTCAACATATAAAAGCGAGTCATTCATCGGCAAGATCAACAAGTTACCACGGAGTACACGAGTCCCTTGAGTGTTCCACAGACTAATCTGCTGTGAAATCTCTGGTTGTTGACTAATAAAGATCTCAGCCTGCATCGGACCGGGAACCAATGCTTGTTTAGGAAATCTATAGACAAGCAGTTGTCCATATTGTGGTAAATCACATCGTGCGCCGAGCCATGCAATGAGATTCGGCTTGTTTCGTGGTGTGTATGGAAGCATCAACATAAACTCCGATTTCTCTTCACCAGGGAGTTTGAGAATGACATAGTATGGCTCAACAGGTTGGACATTACTTGGCAATTTTCTCTCAACTCTAACTTGAGGCGTAAGTGGACTGGTAGGCTGCGGCGTAGTTACCTGTTGGGTTTGTGCGTCCGTATTGTCATACATTTCCGTGCCAATTTCCCACTGGTCTTCACTCGCATAGAATGTAATTGGGTCTTTCATGTGGTAATCTTGATAGACACGGGACTGGATGAGGAACATCGTTGTGGGATAACGTATATGAGATTGCAAGTCTTCAGGCATTTCGTCAAATGACTTGAAAAGGTCAGGGAATATCTTACGATAACATTCAACGATAGGATCTTGTAACTGATCTATCAAGTAAAAATCAACCGAACCGTGGTATGCATCAACAACAACCTTTACAGAATTACGTATATAGTTTCCCCACGGTTTCCCATCACGTTGCGTTACAGAACCTGCTAGTCTTCTACGTTGAATGAATTTCTGCATTGAGACCGAATATGGATAGCGATGCGTGATTGTATACGCGTCAATCATCCAGACAAGTCTTCCTTCATGTATGACTGCATACGGATCACCATCATATCGTAAGAATGGCGCAATCTTGTGAATACGTCTCTTAATGTTACGTTCATATAACACTTTACTTGATGAATCAATTTCACCCGGAAGCACAAACTTGATTTCGTTATTAAACTTGAGCATATATACAAATTTACGCCAGAATGATGAGAGTTCAATGCCACCAGTGCCTTGATAGGCGTAATTCGCGTATTGTTGACCTGTTTGCGGATAGTCAAACTCAAGTAGAGATTCAGTGCGTTTTGGATGCACTATGGCATACCTATCTGTGCGTTCTCCGTAATAGATACGGGGACCTGGTTCTGCATTGAACCTGTGCGGCCATTCATCTTCATATTCAATCGGCGGTAAACCCTTGATATACATGTTAGGACTTCCATCGTCAATTTCATTCACAGGACTGACAACAGCACCATATCCGTGTGTATATGTATAGGTCTGTTTATACCAATCGTTCTTGACAGCGTCGGGTAGTTCGTTAATATTGAGTTCACGTGCCGAGAGCATCACTTGCTGGATGTTGTCGTTGACTAAGTATCTGTCAATATCAACATCAAAGAAATCGTACTGAGAACGCAATTCTTGGAGTTGTCTGAAAGTTCTGCGTAATGGACGCCAGTCCCACAGTCTAATACTATTCAGAACAGGTTCGTTTTCGGGACTCGTTATATCAGCATAAGAAAGTGTTTCTGTAATGGGGTATTCTTGCTCGGTTACAGTATTATTCTCTAAACCGTAAGCATTCAGTGTTGCTTTAATATTATAGTTGATATATTGTTCTTCTAATACCTGTTTATTAGGTTCCACCCGCCATACCTGAATAAGTCTTGGATACAATTGACCAAGGAATCCTGCAGCGATAAAAATTATGAGTGCAGTAATTGCATATTTATTTTGTTTCAAGAAGATGTTTATAACAAATACTGCAGCACAAATTCCTGTGATGACCAACATAATCCATAGGATGGGAAGTCGGGCGTTTATTGCTGCAAATCCACCACCACCCCTTACAATATCGTTAGACGTGTATAAGAGGTCATACATTACAAAAAGGTAGTTCCATGCACGAAATAGTAGTGTTAATGCAACTAAGATGAATAGATGTGTTTTCACGCGGGCGGGAGGGCGAAAACGAAATTGATTTGTATCACCTGTGATTAATCCGTGGAAAAAGTAGATTATAACCGCAAATATAGTAACTAATAGAAAAGTACCGAACAATGTGCCGATGATATATCTCTCCATCGGCATTTTGAAGACATAATACGCAACATTCTTATCAAATATTGGATCTCGTGCAAGCGATTTGAAATACGCTTTCTGTCCAATTTCTGCTTGAATTGTCTGATCTAATTGGAGTCCAATCGGTTTCCCATCTTCCTTTAATAACACATTCTGGACTTGTGCAACAATAGGATCATTTCCATCAATATAGATACTTACTTCATCACCGACTTGTATACGTTTTGCTTCAAGTTCCAATGTTTGTACAGATATTTCATTAGAATCTACATTTTCGTCAACTACAATAGGTGTAGCGGATTGGAAATTTAGATTCTCTGCGTGTGTATAACGTAAAAAAACTTCCCACTGTTCAGTCGCAGAATATCCCATTAGTACACTAAACAGAACTGCAAGTACCGTGAGTCCTCCGTAAATCATCTTACGGGTACTTTTATCACCACCAGTAAATTCTGTTCCACCAAGGAATGCGGGACTGAGATGGGCTGGGGTAAACCGATAAATGATATATAGATTTACCAAAAGGATTATGAGGTAGACAATTCCAACGCTCACTCCGACGAAGATTTTTGTTGTAAGTATCTTCAGGTATACGCTGGGATATTGTACCATTTCAAACCATAGTAAATCAGGGAATATGTTGACCCATGCTGCAATTACACCACCGAGTACCGCTAAAATTCCTATAGAGATAATATAACGTTTTAGTCGTTTTTCCATAATTTCTCCTATTCTGGAAATGATAATAAAGCTCTTTCTCTCAATGTTTATGGTGAAGTATGAAATAATATCTACACTTTCTTTCCACGGTAGGCGAGGTTTCCTAACCTCGCCTAAGCATTGTATAGAATTAATTCAATAATTTACCACAATATGTTAGATCACATGATCGGTTTTATTCTAAAATGCTTGACCTAAACCGAAATGATATTTGATACCCGGTTTTATGCTACGCAAATCTGTGTGTCTCGCGGCGGCAAAGTCTAATGAGAAAATGCCAAGTCGAAGTCTTAATCCTACACCGACAGAACCTTTTAGGTCTTCAAGTTGAATCCGTAATCCATCACGATGAAACAGTTTATAAGGATTATCTGGTCCGTATTCGTAATCTACCCATGTGCCACCAATATCTGCGAAAAGGATACCCCCGATACCCCCGATTGACCATCGCACAGGCCATCCAAAATATAGGACATCAATGAATGGAATTCGAAACTCAATGTTGAACAATCCAAGACGAGAACCAGCCATGTCTTCGTAATTATAACCACGTAATGTATCAATGCCACCAAGATAAAAAAGTGATTTGTCAGGACCGAAGCTACCACCAAGTAATAACCTTGTAGCAATGGTTGTACGTCTGCCTATGCCGAAATAATTTCGGTAATCAAATATTGCATTGGTAAGAGATAACTGACTTCCAAGTGTAGGGAACGATCGTTCAATTTGAAAACGATATCGCGTGCCTCTATACGGAGCATACTCACGCCACATCGTGTTGTCACTTACAAATGCAATAGAACCGAGAGATAGAAATCCACGGTCATAATAATCAAAGGGGTCACGCGTCTGAAAATTGTAAGACAATGGTGTTGAATATAATGAAAAATGTAAGTCTAAACGGTGATACCGATCAAACGGATAACTGACAAAACCACCTGCCCCCGTAATACGTTGTAAGACACCTTGTTGATTACGGATTGAGCCAAGCAAATGGTATTGATGGTAGTTATACACGACTGCACCGATATCTGCACGATGTGTCAAGAACCCATACTGTCCAATAAAATCAGGGACAAGATACCCACTGGATTGATTGATCACACTCATCTCAACGCGATGATTACCCAACATATCGCTTGCACTCAACTGAATTTGACTACGGAGTAATCCATCTGCACCATAACTGAACTCTGGGAAAATTGCATCAAGTCGGAAGGAAGACCTTGTGCTATACTTACGTTTAGCAATCCTATAATTTGGTTCAGGAATGTCTGTTTCCAAAATGATAGGAACTGTCTGTGTTTCATAAGGTGGACTCTCTATTTTCTCATCTCGTATATTCTCTGTTTCCATAACACAAATATCGTATTTTCCATTATCATAAGCACTAAACAGCAAACGTCTCTGGTCAGGAGAAAAAGTTGGATTGAAACAACCCGTTATGAGATTAGTGAGCCGCGTCATCTGCATATTTGTAGTATCAAGTTTATATGCATCAAACACTCCCATCCGATCATCACAAAATAGCACAGATTCCCCATCAGGCATCCATACAGGACTGATCGCATTTGAGGAACTGTCCGTGAGAATTCGTTCTGTCAGTTGATCAATGTCAATTATAACAAGTCTATTCTTGCTGTTGCGTTCAGATGCATATATGATTTTATTTTCTGAGGGATGCCATGAAGGATGCGTATCGTTATATGGGTCTATTGTTAATCTACTAATCGCTTCAGTATCTAATTCTAAAATGTAGAGATCTGTTTGCCCCTCTTTTAATGCTGAGAAAACGATACGTTTACCACTACTATCATAATTTGGAGAATTAACATTATCATAATCAAGCAAAATGTACTGTGTGAGTTTATGTGTAAGAATATTGACTTCAATGAGATAATTTGCGTCTCTGTGCTTACCGATGAAAGCAATATGGTCCCCATCAGGTGACCAAGCAAGACTTTGATCATATCCACTGGAATCTGTCCTGATTTCTTCATATTTGTTACGGAAAAAACGTCTTGTAATACGGTCCAACTTTTCACCGGTCTTGGCAGACATCAAAACAATCTCTAAAAAACCATCATTGGCAGTGATATATGCAATTAGGTCACCACTTGGTGACCAAACGGGTTTGATATTGTGAGAGAATCTTGAGTCTTCCGTGAGTTTTTTTGAAACTATGTTTGGTAAATCCTTATCTTCGATCAGGGGCCAATAACGTTTTCGTAACATCTGTCGATAGCCTAAGTCAAACTCCTTTAGACTGACTCCAAGCACATCTTTGAAGACTTGATCGATATTCTTTGTTCTACTCTGTCGTAGACCACGCAGGATTTCAGCGATATTTTCGCGTCCGTAAGTCTGTACAAGGTATTCAGTAGCTAACTGCCCCATTTTATAGCCGATATAAGGTGAACTAAGACGGTTGAAGTTCTGTAATTCTGTCAGTGGTAAAATATTATCATTAAAACTTGCATCTCTAAGAACCATTTCGCCGATAGCATCGTTATCTTGAGCAAAATAATCCGCCATACCTTCTATAAACCAAATTGGCGGGGCATACAGAAACTCCCCACTATAAATGCTCGCATGAGGTTTTTGATAGAGGATATCAAATTGAAATATATGTATGAGTTCATGGAAAATGACCTCGCGAAAAGCCTCAAGTGAACCTGTAAATGGAATAACAATCCGATGTTTGAAGAGTTCAGCGAATCCTCCAATCCCTTCATGTAATTCCATCAGTATTACATTAGTTTCCTGAAAATCCTTATGTGATTTATAAAGGATTAAAGGAGTTCTATTTTCAAGTTCGTGTTCAAAGTCTTCACTGTGTTTTTCATAAGCTTCTTCTGCAATAGCCGCCATCACAGGCACAAGTTTCGCTTCGCTCGGATAGTAATGTATGTCAAAGTGTTCAGTTCGGTGTATGTGCCAATCAAAACGTTTTGTTGTAATCTTGTTTTTCCCAAAACCTTGAGCAATTACGTTTGATGCTATGAGGGTGCAGAAACATAAATAGAGCAATAGAAGCACGATTCTTTTAAGATGACCGCTGTATTTTGTTGTGTATTTTCTTTTACTATGCATGTGTTTTTCCTAATGTAAGTTTTCTCATCGCGTCTAAAATTATAGTAAAAATCATAATTATTTACACACTACGGTAGGTTCGGTTTACACTAATCTTGTAGGTCGGGTAGAGGCACGAAACCCGACATGCAGCCATTTATCATCAATATGCGTCGGGTATCGTTTCTCTACCCGACCTACAATGTCCGAATGGACACTCCAGTAGTTGTTTTAACGACAAATCCGTATTTAGGTATTACCGCATCAAAAATCTATCTTCTTGTTCATAGTGTGGTGATATATCCTGCGTGAATTTAGCAAGTGCACGTTTGCTTAACTCTCGCATTGTTGTTTCTTTGGGTGCCATTTGAGAAAAGACTAAAGAACCGAGAGAATGCGCTTCTGCAGTTCTTTGCAGATAAGATTCATCCCAGATTATCTTTCCATCATCAACATCAAGTATCATCACACGGAGTGAAAGTAGATATGTCTTCTGCATATAATCCGTATAATCCATGACATACCGTTGTTGTTGATGTGAGTATTTCTCGCCATAATAACGCCTGGGACGTGTGTCTGTATGAAAAAGATAACTTCCTACTATAATACCTTTCACTTCAAAATACTCACCTAATTCGCGCAATCTTTCGGTATCATCCAACCATTTTTCCTCTTCTATCTCCTCTCCTGTCATAAGTCGGTTTGTTTCCTGTTTATCCACAATCATAAATTGCTTCTGCCGTGATAATTGACTTCTTAAGATTTGGGCAATTTCGCCGCCTATTTCAACAGGTATATCCTCTATTTTTGATGAAGATGTTTGTGCGACAAATGGAAGCACTGCAAAATTTGAATATGTGTTGATGTCAATTTCTGATTCTACTTTTACCGGAATTGGAACGCGCGTAACTTTGTTACCACAGGAACTTAACATTAAAGCAAATATAGCAATAACGCAAGTAGTGGAGTATCGCTGCATTGCAATCCAGATCCTATGAAAGTATGGATGAGGTATATATATATTCTTATACATGAGTGGGATCCTAAGATCAATCTGCTGTAGAGTTTTCAGAGGGTTTAGATTCTGTTTCTTTACTTTCAGTTTCGCTGCGGCGAATATGTAGGCGACATCTACGGTAATTTATCCTATAATGTTTGCTATCAGGATCAAGTTCAGTGGCTCGTTGATATGCTGCCTTTGCTTCTTCTATTTTCCCCAATGCCTCATATCCGACTCCAAGATTGTTATGTGCGACCGCATTATCCGGGTCAATGGATAAGACCTGTTTCCAACGGAAAATTGCTTCATTCCAAAGTCCTGCCTGTGCAGTTCTTATAGCAAACTGATTATAATCATGGACTCTCGCAGCGTTATGGGTTCCACAACCGAAAATAGTCACAGATGCAAAAATCAATTTTATGAGGATTATCTGATAAGTTAATCGCATTCTTTCCATCCTTTACATTCAATTTTACCTTGTGTATGTCTCAGATGTCAAGGAAAAAGAAACATACTAAACAGAATAAGTTTGGAATAAAACGAAAAATTTGATATGCTAAAACAAAACTTGGTGAGAATAAACAAGGAGAATGATATGTCTAACATTACACCTTTGCGAACAGTGATTGTCGGTTGCGGTATGATTGCAGCAGGTGGATATCAACCACGTTGTCAAGCATATCCAGACCATATTGAATTGGTTGGTTTTTATGATCAGGACGAAGGACGCGCGTCAGCACTTGCAGAGAGAGATGGTGGCAAAGTCTATCCATCTCTTGAAGCAGTATTCAACGATCCAAATGTAGAAGCCATTGTTAATTTAACACTACATATCTCACATTATCCCGTGTCGTTGGCTGCTCTGAAAGCTGGAAAACATGTCTATTCTGAGAAACCGATTTCAATCACCACTGATGAAGCAAATGAACTTGTGGAAACAGCAGAGAATATGGGATTAAAACTTGCATGTGCTCCATCTGCGATTCTCGGATATGTCCAACAGAATGTATGGAAACGGATTCGTGATGGAGAAATAGGCGATGTGATTTCTGCGATTGGCAACTTCGGTGGACCTTTGGAACATTGGCATCCAAGTGCAGATGCGTTTTTGATGCATGCGGGTCCATTCAGAGATGTTGCACCATATCCCCTAACCGCTATGACAACAATGATTGGACCTGTAAAAACAGTGCATGGATTTGCAAGAGTTGCTGTTCCTAAGCGGGTCTTAACAACAGGACCACGCCAAGGTACTGAATTTGAAGTGACAGAAAAAGATCACGGGTTTGCTGTGCTTGAGTTTGACGTTCCTCAAGCAGGAGGATCTCACGGCTTCATCTATCATAGCTTCACCGTGACTTCACAGATTCCGCCGTATGAGATACACGGTACAAAAGGTGGTTTCTCACTACAAGCACATGATGATGGACGCGGTATTAAGAAGTTCACACCGCAGTCTGGATGGCAAGATGAATCTTCTCCACCAAAATCACATACAGGGCTGGACTGGGGGAAAGGTGTAGCCGATTTTGCAGACGCAATAAGAAATGACCGGAACCCGAGGTGCAATGGGGCGCAAGCGCGTCATGTGATAGAAATATGTGAACGAGTGCTTGAATCATCTGATTTGGGAAAACCTGTGGATGTTACAAGTCGTTTTCCCGCACCACCGGAAGTTGGTGAAATCGCACCTTGGGAAACCAGTTAGACTATAAATATCTGTTGGAACTCAGATGCTAAATCTGATTGGCTTATAACTTGAGGGTGTTACGCAACATCTCCACACTCTGTGGAACACCGTTATGTGCATCCTCTTTACCCTCAAACTCAATGGAAACATAGCCATTGAATCCGACATTCCGCAGTATCTCACCTATCTGACCATAATCAAGATCAAGCGTATACCACTCTCCCTCGCCATAGTATGTTTTTGCATGAACAAGCACTGCTTCCGGTGCTATCTGCTCCAGTTTTTCATACGGATTAGAGAGGAAATTCCCACAATCCATGGTAACTTTCAACCATTCTGAATCTATCGCAGAAACGATACGATTAACGCCTTCTGGTGTACAAGTCAATCCCCAATGGTTTTCAAGTCCAAGAATAACACCATATCTTTCTGCATCAGGTAGACATTTTTCAATTGATGCAATAACCCAATCAAACGCTTCATCTTCCGTATGATCAGGAAGCGATGGTTCTTGTCCTTCAGTTTTCATCAGATCGGTGAATGATTTAATAGTTCCCCACCGTCCTGAATTCAGTCGTATTGAAGGTATTCCAAGTTCATGCGCTAAACGTATACAGTGTACAGTGTGATTGATATTTCTTTGCCGTGTTTGTTCGTCTGGTGAAACGAAACCTTGATGAATTGAGAGCGCGTAGAGATCAAGTCCATGAATGAATGCATGTCGTTTGAGTTTCTGTAGATATGGAGTTGCTTCTGATTCCATCTGTTGATGTAAGATTTCAATGCCATCCAGTTCCAGTCGTGCTGCTTCTTCAATGACGTGTTCAATAGGGACTCGTTCAGGAGTGAAATGCCAATAGGAATATGTAGATACACCGAGTTTCAATTTATGTTTTACCTCTTTTATTTGTATTGATATATAGTGAATTATAAATATAAGTTGACACTTTCGACCCACGGTAGGCGAGGTTTCCTAACCCCGCCGATGCAGAGTGTTCAAGTAATTTCAAAATCTACTATAAATATAAGTTGACACTTTCGACCCACGGTAGGCGAGGTTTCCTAACCCCGCCGATGCAGAGTGTTCAAGTAATTTCAAAATCTACTATATAATACCATGAAAACTGTTTGAATCTCTATAGGATTTTGATTCTTCAATACTGTTGTATTCCATACAAAAATCTCCCGATAAGGACACAAGTGTCTATATCGGGAGATTATCAAAAAATTTGAATTAGAACTGAATACTAACGAAAGCAAGTCGTTAGTCAGTCGCGCCAATTTTGGCTGCTTCTGGTGCCCGAGTTGGAAGTTCTTTCTGTGCTAAAGTATCTTCGGGAACATAACCAGAATAATCAGAAATCTTACCGTGTGTCAATGCATAAACAACAACGTTTGTCATAAAGCGATAGACACCAGGTGAATAGTGGACACTACGTGTTGGCAGACTGACAGATTCCATCGCGCACATATAATCACGACGCACGACGAGGACCGACAATTTATCGCCAACTGAGAATCCTTCAAGATAATTCCGTCTCGGAGGTCTTGTTCCCCACCAGAAAATATCAAATCCAACCGGAGGTCCACCCATTTCATAGAAGTTATCATAAATCTCGTGTTGGTTGTCAACACGTTCAATCTGATATTCAGGCATGACATAACGCATCTGTGAAATGAACAACCGTACCATTGCTTGTGCAGGAGCATTCACACCGCAGTCATCAAAGACAAGGAATCCACCTCTTTCAACAAGGTATTTACGGAGACCAGCGGCTTCAGCTTCGGTAAATCTGCTATCCATTTTACCACCACCATACTGTTTTCCGAGCAGGTTACGTGAACGCACCATTGCGGGATCATGACCTGTCAAGAATGCAAGTGGAGTCTTATATAAGTTTGCGTCTGTCAGTTTGAGAGAACCACCTTCAACGTTCATATCTGTTTTAATTTTGGTTTTCTCGTTGAGCCATTTGGTAAGCGCGTTCAAAGATGAAGAATCTGCCCACCAGTCAGAAAGTGTATGACGAATCCGTGTGAAACGAAGCACGCCACGAATGTCACGACCTTTACCGATGACACGTCCACCCGGTTCGCCTTTGGGTAATGGAGGAACTTCAACGTTCCCAAGTGTGATGCTCTCAGCAACATCACCCAACGCGTCACGGGCAACACCAACGTTTTCAACCATTGCTAAGCCAGCGGGACGTTTAAATGTCATTTTCACCTGCACTGGACTTCCTGCAATACCACGAGCAATGTTCGTGGGACCTGCGGAAGGCGCACTCGCTGCGGGTCCAGCAAATGCTAAAGCACTTGGTGCATCAGACACTGGAAGATCCGTATGTGTAACTACCTCAGGTATTGGTGCATTCGGATTAACTACCTTCGGCACATTTGGATTGATGGGTGCATCAACCTTCACTGCTTGGTTAGAAAACTGTAATGATGTTTGGGTTACATTTTCAGTTACCTTTGGCGAAAATGCTGTTGTTAAACGGGGTTGAACTTGTACCTGTTCAATAACTACCGTGCTTTCTACCGGTACTATCGGCTTGACAATCTTTTCAACGATTGGTTTCCGCACTTTAGGTTTCGGCGGGTCTGGGGGTTCAAGTGTTTCAACCCCAACTAAATCCTTAAATGTCTGCGTTTGCGTCACAAAATAGAGACCCGCAATCGCAATAAGGAGTCCGTGAATCAGCAATGCAGTCATTAATGCTGCTGATGTTCTTTTTGCACTCATTATTTCACCTCATAAATAATGTATCTTATTAGTTTTTGATACAACCTACTAATACTAATAGTGTTACGAATCGTTTTTAATACAACCTACTAAAATAATTTGAAAAAGTATAATACTAAACCTACTACTATGCTATGCAATTTATATGCCAAAACTGAAGTTCAAGTATATGCGATAGTATGGACTATAAGTGATAAGTTGTTGCACAATATTGTGCATCTCAAATCTTAAGCTGCACAAAATGGGGCAGCTTTCTCAACTATGGCACACAAAAATGTATATTGTTGATTTAATATATCAGATTTAGGTAAATTTGTAAACATCTTTTTTATTGTTCCACAGAGATATTTAGTTTTAAGATTTCGTAATTAATGATATGCCAATCCTTGCGGAAAGCTCAACCACAATTCACGGTAAGTAATTTTTGTATCCATTTCTCTGTTTCTCAATATAGGGCGTACTAAAATTTTGAAAAACGCAAACATCCGATAAACCCGATGCCTACGCAATTTAGTCAAAATTACAGAGGGGCACTTTTTTAGTACCCTCCCCTAATTTGATACCTACAATTTATTGCCAAATTACAACTATTGTTCTGTCTACACTAATCTTGTCCGAATGGACACTCCACTATTGCTGTGTCCACTCTTATTCATGGTGAAGCATAGAATTATATCTACACTTTCTATCAACGGTAGGCGAGGTTGCCTAACCTCGCCTTAGCAAGGTGTAGAATTAATTCAATAATTTACCAAAATATCCAATATCTACTCAATTTACGTTAAGTTACTAATTGGTAAAATTGGTAATTTTTTGATCGGAAAAATCCAGTCATAGACAAGATTCGTGTACAGAAAAAATTACCAATTGCCTAAAAGTATCAACACTATATCACTCTAATTGACATTTGGAAACGATTCTGTCTGAACGATCCGCAGTCTAAGAACCGCTACTCAAATATGCTATCAAAATCGGCTGGACACGCGTGTCCAGATTAGAAGCCATGCAAATACGTGGTGGTAATATCTTCGGGTTTTATTTTAATGTAAACAAATCAGCCTATATACCCAAATTCTCAATTGTCTCAATTACATCTTTAACTTGGATTTTTGCCATGCAACCTTCTTCTCCAAATTTACATGAATCACCTTTGCAAGGAGGACAATCATATTTCTTCTG
Source organism: Candidatus Poribacteria bacterium (assembly GCA_965214095.1). Lineage (GTDB taxonomy): Bacteria > Poribacteria > WGA-4E > WGA-4E > WGA-3G > MSPOR6. Next base: position 475,928 of record OZ243938.1, read on the forward strand.
AATTACATCACATTTCTCACCTACAGGTCCAAACCTTGTCGGATCTCCTGGACCGTAAAGTCCAACCGTTGGTGTGCCTACAGCAGCAGCAAGATGCATAGGTCCACTATCATTACCGATAAACATACGACTATTCTTTAAAATAGATGCTAACTGTGGGATAGTTGTTTTTCCTACAATATTAGTGGAATTGTTCTTCATCAAATCTTGTATCTGTGTAACTATCTGGATTTCATCTGGCACACCGACAAACAGAATCTGTGCCTGTTTCTGGACAATCAACCAATCCGCCAATTCGGCAAATCGTTCTGGTTGCCACCTTTTTATACTAATTGGGGATCCTGGATGAATTGTGATTATAGGAAGTTCACACTTTATATCTTGTTCTCCAAGAAATTTGGATGTCCATTCTTCGTTTTCTTCAGATATAGAAAACGTAGTGTTGAGTATAGGTGTTGGAATGCCAACTTGCTTGAGGACATCCAAATTTCTGCTTGATTCATGTCTGCTGCTAAACTTTTGAAAACCTAACTTATTTGTTATCTGAAGGGAAGCACGACATAAACGTCTTGGACTTACCTTTAGGAAAGAAAACCAGATAATACGCCAATCTCCGCGTAGTTCTATTAACAGATCATAATTTTGATGACGCAATTGCTTTAAAAGTTGTCGTGTCTGACTTAATGATGTAGGCACTTCAGACCTACAAAATGCAGGGGAATTATACTCAATTACCTTATCTACATCGGGATGGTTTTCAAGAATAATACGACTCCATTTTCCACAAAGAACGTGAAGTTCAGCATCTGGATATGCCTGTCCAAGATTAGAAAAAGCGGGAGTAGCTAATAGGACATCACCAATATGATCAAGTTTTACCACAAGTATACGGTTAGGTGAGAAGTCTTTAGACAGCCGTTGACCATACAATACCCACTGCACAAGTGAAGAAGCAATTAGTCTGAGAATTTCAGCTGCATTCTGAAGCATTAATCTTGTCTACTTATCTTTGAAGAGATACACTCCAGTAGAATGTATTCAGATCACTAATCCTAGTGGAGCGTCTACATTAATCTTGTAGGTCGGGTAGAGGCACGAAACCCGACATGCAGCCATTTATCATCAGTAAAGTCGGGTGTCGTCCCTCTACCCGACCTACAATGTCCGAATGGACACTCCACTAGTTCAGACATCACAACTGTCTTTAAGGATCAATCTGCTTATAGAATTGCTTTACTCCATCTGTGATTGTGAAAATCACTGCACTCTTAGTGGGTTGACGGAGTTCGTTATAGCTTGCAATGTTTGTGGCACCGACATAGTTATCTGTAACAGCGAGTTGATCACGAATTGCTTCTGAGTCCAAACTTCCCGCTCTCTCTATCGCTTCAAACAACAATTTTACTGCATCGTAACTGACTGCAACACCACCTGTCGGTGTGGATCCATAGATAGATTCATAAGTATCAACAAAAGCGCGTGCATTGGGTTCATCAGTATCCGGTGAAAAGTGTCCACTGAAGTAACTTCCTTCAATCTCTGCATTTTCATCATCAAATAACAGAATGCTGTCCCAAGAATCTGCGCCAAGAAATATAGTCGGTTCACCATTAGAATTCTGCATCGGTATTGCACGTGCTTGTTGCGTGATTGATGCAATATCTTGAACAAAGCCTGCAGTGAAGAGAGCATCTGGTTGCATCTCGGAAATGCGCGTTAGATGGTCTGTAAAGTCTGTAGTGTCTGCTTCATAGAATTCATGTATAGCCACAGTCCCGCCAAGCATATCAAAGTTTGTAGCAAAAAACTCTGAAATACCCTCAGTGTAAAGATCCCCTTTACGTGTTATGATCGCAGCAGTAGTAATACCGAGTTCCATTTTCGCAAATTGTGCCATGACTGCCCCTTGAAAACTGTCTGTGAAGGATGCCATGAAAACAAAATCACCCGCTTGTGTAACAGCAGGATTGGTAGCAGTTGTCGTCACCATCGGTATCCGATGTTTCTGTGCAACCGGTCCTACGACAGCAGCATGTGAAGATCGATTTGGACCAATCAGTGCAACGATACCGTCTTCAACAATTAATTCTTCCGCGAGTTGGACAGAATCATCCAGCACCGCCTCTGTGTTAATATGACCTATCAGTTCAACAGGCATGCCAAAAAGTCCACCTTGCTGATTGATTTCTGTTACAGCCATCTCTGCACCATTTGGATAAGTCACACGTTGACCAGCAACAATAAAACCTATTTTTATAGTCGGTTCAGGTTTAGGAGTCAGAACCCTTTTTACGTTATCACAACTCAAGGATGAAAATACGATTACACATAAAAACAATATTGTAAACAACTTCTGCATATTTAGTTCCTTTCAAATTGAAAAGTCAACTTTCAAAAAAATCCTTTTCTTTGTATCAAAATTCTGTTAAAATTAAATAACGTTTTCTGACAGTGTTCCTCCACTATTTACGAACATAGTTTATTTGGAGGATAACTTCAGTGAATATACTTTAATTTATATCATTAAATGAATGAGATAAGCAAGTTATTTCTTAGTTTGTTGGATTGAATCAGAATCTATGGAAACCATAATCACAGTGATAGGACGAGGACATTCTGGCACGCGTGCCATTTCACATACATTGTATGCAAGCGGGGTCTATATGGGAAGTCAACTGAATCCATCTGGAGATAAGATCCCACCTTTTGCTATGTACGACGCATGTAGAGTCATGGCAAAACACGTCAAATGGAAAGGAGGATTATCTTGGAATTTCGATCCACTTTTCACAATGTCCATTGACCTCGAATTTGAGGAACTCATCAACACATATCTTAAGGATGTGTTACAGGACAAATCAGCATACAAAGGATGGAAGATACCAGAGACAACACTTGTATACCCTTGGATAACAAGAATGTTTCCTGATATAAAATATATTCATTGGATTCGGGATCCAAGAGATTGTATATTGGGTAGTCACAAAACAGATAATCTACGTGACTTTGGTATAGAGTATGAACATACTGATGATATCTACGAAAGACGCGCAATATCTTGGTACTATCAATACCAGTTGATGAAAGCTACACCAAAACCGAAACATATTATTCAAATCCGCTTTGAAGATTTTGTGTTAAAGCAAGAGGAAACACTTAAAAAATTAGAAGAATTTTTAGATATGCCGTTAGGGCGGATAATTGTCCGTCCAGAGGCGGTTGAACGTTGGAAACGGGTGGACCGACCTTGTGAATTACCATTCGGTTTTTTACAAGAAGCAATCGTTGAAAATGGATATTCACTAACATTATAGTCCCATATACCATAAAGAGAGGAATACTTATGCCAAAAAATGGAATATACCAAGTTGGACTTGTTGGAACTGGCGGAATTGCCCGCGCACATGGCGGCGCCTGTCAACATGCACCAAGTGCTGAATTGGCTGCTATCTGTGATGTCTCTGAAGGTGCAGTAAAAGGGTTCGGTGAGCAGTTTGATGTACCTGAAGAAAAACGTTATACCGATATGGATGAGATGTTGGAAAAAGAGGATTTGGATATTGCTGTAATATGTACGTGGGGGGCTTTTCATGCTGAAGTTGGAATTCAAATCTCAAAGTCACGTCAAGTGAAAGCTATTCTATGTGAGAAACCTTTCACATCCACATCTGAAGAAGCAGAGGCATTCGTTGGGGCAGCACAAGACAACGGAATCCTCGTAGCAGAAGCGTTTAAGTTCCGGCACCATCCGATGCATATCAAAGCAAAAGAATTAGTCGATTCAGGTGCAATCGGTGAATTTATGACACTCCGCAGCACCTTTTGTACCGGTGGTGGTGGCGGTGGTCCTGACACTCGTAAACCAGAAGCAAATTGGCGGTTCAACAAAGCTAAGGGTGGTGGTAGTATATATGATTTGGCATGTTACAATATACACCATGCTCGGTTCATGTTCGGGGCAGAACCGATTCGCGTGTCAGGAGCATCTCAAGCAGGAATGGAAGTGGATGATGCTTCCTATCTACTCTTAGTGTTCCCTGATGAGAAAACTGCTCAGATTTCTACAGGTTTCAATTGTGCGGGTGGTCAATACGCTGAAATGACAGGACTCGGCGGTATGCTACGAATTGATGCCGCATGGAACAATGGCGGTTCTCCTGTTAGTATTGTCCTACAGAACAGAGAAGGTCATCAAGTGATAGATATTGAGCCTGTTAATCAGTTTGCAATGCAGCTTGAACATATGTGCGAATGTTTGAAAACTGGACAGCCGCACCGAATTTCACCAGAAAGTTGCATCAATCAGATGCGTGTGATTGACGCAGCATTTGAAGCAATGGCTACCGGTAGAACGGTGGAATTATGATAACAGGTTTAATTTGAGAATCTTACCATTATGTAGGAGGGGTTTCTAACACCGATTCACAACTTAGGTCTTACAGAATCGTGTTGACACACCCCTCCAACAAGTGGTGATAGATATTTATGGTATATTATGACTAAAACTAATAACACAAAAGTACTTACCTTTGACCTATTTGGTACAATATTAGATTTAGGTGGAAGTCTAATACCATTCATCCATGAATCTTTAGATGTCCGTGATATTAAAAAGGTAACTGCTGATGCCTTTTGGAAACAGTGGCGATATAGACAGCGGATTGAACAATATCAGGATACGCTCTTGATGCTTGGGCATAGTGGATATCTGGAGACGGCGCGGCGCGCACTTCATTGGACACTTAGGCTAAACGGAATTGATACTTCAAATGATACTGTTGATGAGTTTATGCATGGATGGCAGCATCTATCACCATTTCCAGAGGTATTACCTGCGCTTGAACGCTTGCAATCTGAATACAAGTTAGTCGTATTATCTAACGGAGATCCAGATTTTTTAGATCATCTTGTCATGCAAAGATTAAAATGGGATTTTGACAATGTAATCTCAGTCACATCTGTGGGGGCATTCAAACCACATCCCGCAGTGTATCGTTGTGCAGCACGTAGGTTAGGTTTTGAAGTGACCGATTGTTTGATGGTATCAGCAAATTCATTTGATGTTATGGGGGCGCGTTCTTGTGGATATCGTGGCGCGTATGTTAACCGTTACGATTTACCTTATGAGAAAACGCATTTTCAACCCGATGTCACGGTGGACAATTTCACGGAATTGGCTGACGCTTTATTATAGATACCCAAGTTGCCTCCTATTATTTGTTAGAGGGTTGTACCCCAATTTATTTCTGAATCTCGGATTTCCACGGATTACTCAGATAACACGGATAATTCCCTCTCCCATTTAACGTAGCATCCTCAAAGCGATCAAACTTGAGAAAACCTTTCTCATCCGTGCAAATCCGAGATTTAAACAAATCGGGTGACGATAAGAAGGACCTTAAATCAAAATAAACCTGCATGACTTGGTGTATGTAAAGTTCTTGACAAAATATACACAGACATCCTGTAGGAGCGATCTCCGAATCGCGAACTGTCGGGAATCGGAGTTCCCTTACCATGAATTATGCCGTTAATGCCGAAGACTTTACACCCCCTTGACATATAACAGATTTGCAATTCGTTACATATTAGAGTATAATTAACAAGGATTTATACGGTTTTATATCAGTAATATAATTGATTTATGGACTTAATGAAGGGAATTGACTGGCAATCCCAAGCATTTATGCTTGGATCCAAAAACGCTTGACATTTAGAGGTATTTTGAGTAATAGTTATAGGACTAGTTCAGTGTGGGAGGTTGTTGACTGCCACACACCGCAACAACGGGAATCAGAAACTTATCAAGAACCAATATTATTATGCCATACAAAACCCACAAGATAACATTAGATCCGACTTTTAAGCAGCGTCGTTGGTTTGCCTCTCAATGTGGCTATGCCCGTTTTGCATATAATCAAGCTTTAGCAGATTTTAGAGCGGGATTAGATCAGGACACCTTTCAATCGTGGCAGACACTTAACGTCAATTTCAATAAAAGGAAAAAACGTTTTGATTGGACACGTGCTCAAGACCAACGTGCTGCGTTATATGCTATCAACAATCTTGGGCAAAGTATTGCGAATTGGATTGGCAAACGTGCGAAGTTTCCGAAGTTCAAGAAGCGTGGTTGTCGTCAATCCTATACCACAGATGAGCAATCTGTCCGAGTTGAAGGCACACGTATTAAGTTGTCTAAAATCGGTTGGATTAAAATGCGTCAAGCGTTACGTTTTGTCGGGAAGTTTATCAAGGTGACTATCTCAAGAACGGCACATAGATGGTTTGTATCCATCACTGTTGACACAGAGGACACCGAAGTTGTTGATAATTCAACACATCCTGTGATTGGCATTGATGTCGGTATAAGGACATTAGCAACTTGTTCAGATGGCACCAAATATGATAATCCCAGACCCCTCAAACGTTATGAGCGAAAACTTAAACGAGAACAACGCAAGTGGAGTCGCAAAGTGCGAAAGTCTAAAAACTGGTTTAAGCAGAAATGGAAAGTTGAAAGGGGACATTATCGGATTGCTTGTGTCCGAAACGATGCCCACCACAAAGCAACGACTGATATTGTCAATAACGCAAGTGCTATTGGTATAGAAACACTAAAGGTCACCAATATGCTAAAGAACAAGAAACTGGCAAAGGCGTTATCGGATAGTGCATTAGGTGGCTTTCTCTCTAAACTCAAGACGAAAGCAGCGGCACGAGGTATTCCTGTAATCGAAGCAGACCAGTTCTTCGCATCGTCAAAAACTTGTAGCAGTTGTGGACACAAAAAAGAGGACTTGACGTTAAAAGAGAGAACGTATCATTGCAGTCAATGTGGTGTCTCTATAGACAGAGACATCAACGCTGCAATAAACCTTAGACCAACTACCGTCGGATAGACGGGAAGTTACGCCTGTGGAGTCCAAATAAGACCTCATGCGGTTCAGGAGGGAGGCACGAGAGACGGAAGCAGGAATCACATAGGCGAGTCGTGTGCTAAAGAAGCACACGACTTTAGTCGTCGTGAGTATCAATGATGAGGAATTTATCTGTCTATGGCAACTAAAGTAGGTATTAATGGTTTTGGTCGGATTGGTCGGAACGCGTTTCGGGCTGCGTTGTTGAATCCGGCATTAGATATAGAAATCGTGGCAATTAACGATCTCACAAATCCCGAAACATTGGCACATTTACTCCAATATGATTCAATTCATGGGATACTCGCTGACAACATTATTGCGAAAGAAAATGCGTTGGTTGTCAACGGACATGAAATCAGGGCATTTGCTGAACGCGATCCTGCTGATTTGTCTTGGGGTGATTTAGGTGTAGATGTAGTTATTGAATCCACTGGTTTCTTTACAGCACGTGAAGATGCTGAAAAACATATCACTTCTGGCGGAGCAAAAAAAGTAGTTATTTCCGCACCCGCAAAAGAAGAAGACATCACAATAGTTATCGGTGTGAATGATGATAAATATAATAAAAACGAACACCATATTATTTCGAATGCATCATGCACTACAAACTGTCTTGCCCCTGTTGCAAAAGTTCTGCATGAAATTTTTGAAGTCGAAAGTGGTTTGATGACTACTATACACGCATATACTGGAGATCAGCGTGTACACGATTTTCCACACAAAGATATGAGACGAGCACGTGCAGCAACACTGTCTATGATTCCAACCACTACAGGTGCTGCTGTCGCAGTCGGTAAAGTATTGCCAGAATTGAACGGAAAGTTAGATGGATTTGCTATCCGTGTACCGACACCGAATGTCTCAGTTGTGGATCTCACAGTTGAACTCAATGAAAAACCGAGTGCGGAAGAAGTAAACACTGCATTGAAAGATGCATCAGAGAACAGCCTAAATGGCATTTTAGGATATTCTGAACTTGATCTCGTCTCTGCTGACTTCAATGGAAACAAACTTTCCTCTATTCTTGATGCACCTTTTACAAAAGTTATAGAAAACGGACTGGTAAAAGTTCTCTCATGGTATGATAACGAGTGGGGGTACTCTAACCGTCTCGTAGAACTTGCATCACGAGTATTATAATGGGAAAGACAATGCGAACACCGATAATTGCAGGAAATTGGAAACTCAACAAGACTATTTCAGAAGCAGTTGAACTCACTACAGAATTAAAGGATTTAGTTCCCACAACTAACAATGTTGAAATAGTCGTCGCACCACCTTTTACTGCGCTTGATGCAGTGAGCAATGTCATTAAGGACAGCAATATATCACTTGCTGCACAAGATGTCTACTGGGAAGACAGTGGAGCGTTCACAGGTGAAGTGTCAGTGCCAATGTTGAAGGATGCAGGATGTGATTACATCATCGTAGGACATTCAGAACGACGACAATACTTCAATGAGACAAACGAAAAAGTCAACCAAAAAGTAAATGCAGTATTATCACACAACTTGAAACCGATAATCTGTGTCGGTGAACTACTTGAAGAACGTGAAGCAGGACGTACAGAAATTGTTATAGAGGATCACGTTTCTGGAGCAGTAGAGAACTTAACATCGGATGCGGTGTTGTCTTGTATAATTGCGTATGAACCGGTATGGGCAATTGGTACTGGAAAAACTGCAACGCCTGAACAAGCACAAGAAGTACATAACTATATTCGGAATTTATTGAAGGAGACCTATTCTGACGAGATTGCATCACAAGTACGCATACAATATGGCGGTAGTGTTAAACCTGAAAACGCAGCTGAACTCATGGTACAACCTGATGTAGATGGTGCACTTGTTGGAGGGGCAAGCCTTCAAGCAGAATCTTTCGCGCAAATCGTAAAAAACGCAATGTAGTCTAACTAAATAGCATTTAATGAAATTAGAGAGGATTATCTAATGGGTGTTTTTGTAACAATAGCAATTATTGTTTTCGTTCCAGTCTGTATCGTATTAACTTTGATCATTCTTTTACAAGACAGCAAGGGTGAAGGACTTTCATCAAGTGCTTTCGGTGGAGCAGAAATGCAGTCTGTCCTTGGTGGACACGGTGCTGCATCATTTCTGAGTAAGCTTACAACTTGGGTAGCTGTCGGTTTTATGGTAATATCACTTTTCTTAATGAAATTTTACGGTGAATCTGGCACAAATGCGCTTACACCACTCAACGAAGAAGCGGAACAGCAACAAGAAGCTGCAGATACCGGAGATGCCGTAGATATTGTAACAGATGATGAAAATCCTAAAGGGGCAATTAAAGTAAAACAGGATGATACGGAACAACCAGCAGAAGAAACTACGGCTGAAGATACAAAAGCAACAATTGAAGATACACCCGGTGATGAGTAAGTAGGGTATGAAAGCACATGGTTGTTAATGAAGTTGATTCTGCTACATCTATGTCTGACCGTTCACACTTTGACGAAATCTCCTGGTGTGTTCACCCTCTTGTTGAAAATTGGAAACGGACAGTGATCTTAGTGGTATTTCTGTCCTCAATCCTTGTCATACTCTACATCGGATTCCAGTCTATAGTAATTGTCTTTCTATCTGCACTACTGTTAATTGGTCCCCTTTACAAATACTTCTTACCTTTTCATTACCATTGCAGACAAGATAAACTCGTCGTCAGTGCGTGTTGCTATAATCTTGAACGTCCGTGGTCTTCGTTCCGAAGTAATTACATCGACAAGAATGGCGTATTTCTCAGTCCTTTTGCTAAACCCACTCGTCTTGAAAACTTCCGCGGCATTTACGTAAGATTCGGAAAACACCCACCTGAAGAAATCGTAAACTATATTCAACATCAACTTAACTCGGAGTCTAAGGATGAACGAACCTAATCATATAGAAACATCAAATGAATTAAAAACCGTCGTTTCAGATGTAGTTGATAATCAGAAAATCTTGGATATTCATACACATCTATTCAGTCCGCCTTTTGGTGAACTTCTGTTATGGGGGATTGATGAACTCCTTACCTACCACTATCTTATAGCAGAAGTGTTTCGCAAGTCAGATGTATCGTATCCTGCATTTTGGGCAATGACAAAATCAGAACAGGCAGACTTAATTTGGCAGACTCTCTTCATAGAAAACTCACCAATCAGTGAAGCATGTCGCGGTGTTGTTACTACTTTAAACGAATTAGGTTTGGATGTCAGTTCACGCAACCTCAATGACTATCGTACATATTTTGCTGATACGTCTGAAGAGAACTTCATTGACACAGTGTTCGAAAGTTCCAATGTATCAAAAGTTGTCATGACAAATGATCCTTTTGACCCTTTGGAAGCACCAGTGTGGGACTCAGGTGACGTTGGTGATACACGATTTGAAGCTGCACTACGGATGGATGTGCTTATCAACAGTTATCAAGAAACTGCTTATGAGCATCTCCGAGGACTCGGTTATGATGTGGATCCGAATCTTTCAACAGAGAAAGGCTATAAAGAAGTTAGAAGGTTCTTAGAGATGTGGATCCAGCGGATGAATCCAAAATACATGGCTGTCTCACTACCTCCAGATTTTCAATATCCGAATTACGGTGTACTGGGTCGTCTGTTTGATAATTGCATATTACCTATCTCGCGTGAATTCAATGTACCATTTGCCTTGATGATCGGTGTCAAAAGAGCAGTAAACCCTGAACTCCGAATGGCAGGTGATGGTACGGGTAAAGCGGATCTCACAAGCTTGGAAAATCTTCTTAGAGAAAATCAAGAGAATAAATTTCTTGTAACGCTCTTATCGCGAGAAAACCAACATGAACTATGTGTCATCGGACGCAAATTCAAAAACTTGATGATATTCGGCTGTTGGTGGTTTATGAACAATCCCAGTATTATTGAGGAGATAACTCGTGAGAGGATAGAGTTGCTCGGTCTGAGTATGATTCCGCAACATTCGGACGCAAGAATATTAGATCAACTGGTTTACAAATGGAAACACTCGCGTAAGATCATTGCAGATGTCTTGGTAGAAAAATATCAATCTCTGATAGACGTTGGTTGGACTCTTTCAACTTCAGAAATAGAACGTGATGTCAACAACCTATTTGGTGGTAACTTTGAACGGTTTCTGAATGAGAGTTAATAGTGAGTCATCTCCCTCACGATCTTGGAAAAAACAATACAACATCTATAATTAACAACTACACGGTGTGGCATGGCATTTAGGACATCCTTCAGCATAAATTTCTGCAGCATCCTCAAGTGAAATGCCGAGAAGGCTTGCTAAGGTAGATAACCAAGCGAAAACATCAGCAAACTCTTCGCGTAATCGATCCATATCTTGCGGTTCTTTACGAATCTCCTTTGCTAATTCACCTACCTCTTCTACGAACCATGTGAATGTTAATGGAACACCTCGTTCAGCATCTTTTTTGAAATAGATTGCTTCAATCTGTTGTTGAAATTTTTGAATTGTCATAACTCTCCTTTTTCAGTATAATAACCTAATCGGTTTTTGATTGTCAATTTAATTGTCTCTACAACATTTTACCTGAACTAATAAAAAGTCAGTTGGAATTATTCGCATTCGTTACTATTATTCTTTGTCAAGGAAACACACTTCATGTTGAAACCGATTATTATTGATCAATCAGAACTGGAATGGGAAGTTGGGAAGACCCAAATATTACAGCAAAAAGTCCCGTGCGTTGGAAACTACTAATCTCAAGTGATCGCTGTCAAAGTAGCGGAATCGTCACTGGCATCGCAGAAGTGCCACCTGATGCTTCACTATTACTTCATAACCATGAACCTGAAGAAACATATTATGTTATTAGTGGTAGGGGATATATGAAGATTGACGATTGCGAAGGGGAAATTGTACCAGGAACAACAGTCTTCATTCCACCTAATTCAAAGCATACTGTCAGTTGCACAGGAACCGAACCGTTGGTTTTCATATTCACGTTTGCTCGTGATTCTTTTGAAGAAATTGAATACATATTTGACGAGTAAACAATACATCACATTCAACCTGATTTTTCACTACTTAGGTAAATAAAATGTCATCCAACAAGAATTTAGAACGAAAAGCTATCGTCAACAACGACCAAGCAAGTCTCTACGATATAAACGATGGTATTGCTTATTTTGAACTACATAGCAAACTAAACATTATTGAGGATACTACAATAGAGATTCTTAATACTGCGTTGCATGAGGTAGAAACCAATTTCTCAGGTATGATAATAGGCACTCAAGCTGACCATTTCTCTGTTGGCCTCAACATAATACAATTGTTGGAACGTGCCAGAAGCAACAACTGGGATGCAATATCAAACACAGTGAAAAATCTACAAAATGTATGTACTCGACTAAGTATGTCAACAAAACCTGTCGTAGCAGCAACAAACGGTATGGCGTTAGGCGGTGGTTGTGAACTTGCATTTGGAGCAGATACAGTTTGTGCATTAAACAACAGTCAGTTTGGACTTGTTGAGTTGCGCGTTGGACTTATTCCATGTGGTGGTGGAACAACGGAGATGGTATTACGCAGTTTGGATGGACAACAGACATCTGCATCAATTCAGGAGTTAATACAACCTGTCATTTCTACCTATGAAACAATTCGGCAATCCAAGGTGTCTAAAGACGCTGATGACGCATTAGAATATGGGTATCTGCGTAGGTCTGACCAAATTTCTACACATAGAGACAATCATCTGAATGATGCTAAACAATTGGCACTTTCACTGTGGAATGATGGATATTCGCCATCACAACCACAGCAGGTGTATGTATTAGGTGAAAAAGGATATAATCAAATAATGCAACACCTTCAACAATTACATCAAATAAATACCATAAACGAATATGAACAGTATCTTGCTGAGAAATTAGCTTATGTGTTTTGTGGTGGAATGCTACCTAAACCACAATATGTAACGAGACAGTATCTACATGACCTTGAGCACGAGATCGCTCTTAGTCTCTGTGGCGAACAAAAAACACATGCTATGATTGAATCTACCCTTAAAAAGGGAAAGAAATAAAAGTACCAGTACCGTTTATGTAGACTATTAAGCTTCTATTCATATAAGAGGAAAAATATGCAAACACACCTTTATCTCTCCATGGCAGGAGAAAACAGAATCGCAATTTATACTTTTGATGTCAACAATGGATCAATTGAATTCCAAGAGAATGTTGACGTTAGCGGTTCACCTGGACCATTGACACGTTCACCATGTGGAAACTATCTGTACGCTGGACTCCGTTCCAGTCGAGAAATCGCAACCTTCAAAATTGATGATGAAACGAAACAACTGACGCTATTACGGACTATCAAACTTGATGCTGACACATGCTACATAGCAACCGACAACACGGGAAAATATCTACTCTCTGCATACTATGGTGCAGGAAAAGTTACCGTTCATACAATAGGTGAGGATAAAACCGTGCAAGAAGGAGCGATCCAAACTATCGAAACTGCTCCGCATGCACACTATATTGAAACTGATGTTTCAAATAGATTTGCCTTTGTGCCACACACCGTACCACGGAACGCAATCTATCAGTTTCATTTTGATGAATCAAACGGCAAATTAACACAGAATTTCTTTGGGAATCATAATCCTGATGATCCTGTTGGTCCTCGCCACTACTGTGAACATCCTACAAAACCGATCTTTTACTTCTCAAATGAAAACGGATCAAGTGTATCCGCCTACAACCTTCAGAAAGGTGACCTAGATGTCACTATACCAAAGGCTGGTACACCCGACTATACAGTGAATGATGCCCCTGGCTTGTTATGGGAATTTCAATCACTCTCCACACTTCCTGACGATTTTACTGAAAACAATACTTGTGCTCAGATCCATATTGATCCACATGCAAAGTTTCTTTATGTCTCAAATCGAGGGCATGACAGTATTGCGATTTTCTCTATCAATGACGAGAATGGGAAATTAACTACAGTAGGACATCAACCTACCGAACCCACTCCACGTGTATTCAACATTGATGAAACGGGTAATTATCTATTTGCTGGTGGACAAGGCTCCGGTAAATTGGCAACTTACCGGATCAATAGGGATACGGGAATGCTCTCTGAAATTGATACAATTGAGGTGGGTAAGAATCCAATGTGGGTACTATTTCTGTAGGTAACACTGACTACATAATATACAAGAAAATGGGTATGACTTTCAATGTCATACCCATTTCAAAACTTATATTTTGTCGATTGCAGTGGTGATTTGGTCTTCGGATGGGAATTTGCGTTGCTCAAGCTTGGAGAAGAGCAATTCCTCGTTTACATATACTTCAAAAGCACCGCCACTGCTTTCCACAAGTTTAACTTTCTTCACCTGACCACTATATTTCTTTTCAAGGACTTCTGCCAAACTGGCTGCCCGTGGTTGATAGTTTCAGGAAGTGCAATACTCTATTCTAATGTCCATTTGATATATTTCCTCCTTATATACTGTGAATACATCATAATTTTACCAGATTTTATTGGAATTTTCAAGTCTTTTGATGTTGTAAAACACATACAAATAATGATGACATTATTGACATACTCACCGAGCTAAAGCTCCGGTGATTCTTTTGAAGAATCACACAAGCGATTGTGGTATCAACAAGGGGTGCTTGCCAAAGCAAGTCTGATCCCCTCTACTCCAAAGGTAGATGCCCCTACCTTATGAATATTAATAGCAGCGTTTATATCGCGGTCATGTTGGATTTGACATTTATGACAATACCAATTGCGAATACTCAGATCAAAGAACATTTGGATTTGCCCGCAGGCATGACAGACTTTGCTTGTAGGTGTCCATCTGTTAATTGTTTCAACGCGTTTGCATCTTTTCTGTGCTTGCCACTTGATTTTCTGCATGAAGTCGCCAAAGGCATAGTCAGAAACTTTACGTCCCCAAAGACGTTTCATGCCTTCAAGATTCAGGTCTTCAAAGAAACAGACATCAAACTTTCGGACAAGTTCAAGAGCGAGTTTCCAGTGATGGTCTTCGCGTTGCCGATTGATTTTTCTATGCACGCGTGCCAAGTGTTTCCTTGCACGTTGGCGATTATTACTGCCTTTTTGCTTCCGAGACAACGCACGACTCGCACGTTTTATCAGTTTAGAAGCAGACTTATAGAATTCAGGAGATTGATATTTCGTGCCATCGGAACAAGTGAGAAAATCCTTGAGTCCAAAGTCAAACCCTGCTGTCTTACCAGTCTTAGGTGCAGGCTCAAGTCCTTCAGCATCTGTTGTGATAGTGATATGCCAATCGCCTACTGCGTCTTTCTTAACGGTAACCTGTTTGATATTACCTTCAATAGGTCGACTATACCAGAAGCGATACCATCTTCTATTGATACGGATTTTCGCAACGGGGCAGCCATATATTTTGTCAATGGGTTCTATTTTAACTTGACTTCCATCAAAGGTCATAGATTTGTATTTATACCGACTTCTAAATTTGGGCGGACGCTTAGCTCTACTTTCAAAGAAGTTTTTCCAACCTCTGTCAACGCGTTGGATACATTCTTGCAAACACCAAGAATATGGGATCGTCCAGTGTTGATATTTAGCAAGTCGTTTCAGTTTTGTCAAATGCTTAATCATCCGAAATGCACTCGGTCGCTTGTAACCTTCGCATTGTCCATATATCCTGTAGTGCCGTTGCCACAACGCAACAAAATGGTTGTGGACATGGGCAATGATATGCAGGTCTTTTTGCAAATGACGATTTCTTTTATGTTTTTGTCCCTTGTATTTGTAGGTTCGCATTACATATCCTTTGCATTACAAGACCACTTTCAAATGGTGCGGTGGCACTCTCAAGCGAGAGGTCATATCCACAACTGTAATGCTGAATATAGTATACTACAAATACACGAAAATGTTAAGTCTTATTGATTCATAAATGTGTTAGCGGTGTCTACATCCCCGTGCTAAAGCATCGGGGTCTTGACACCGAAGATATGATAATTGTTTGTGTTATGCTTAATTTTACTCAATTATTGTTAGGAAATTAAAACCTAATTCGCTATGGAGGAAGTAACAATGAAATTCGTGGGTTGTTTTTTCACATATATCCTTACTGTATTTCTAATAACTGGATTAACTTTACCAGCATTGAGTCAGGGAGAAAAGCAAGATGATCTGATTGGTCACTGGACATTCGAAAAAGGTGTTGAATTAGAAGACCTTACGGGTCATTTTGGTGATATTGAATTGAGGGGTGCCAAAGTTAATGATGGGAAATTGCACTTAGGTGACAATGAATGGGGATTGACAACTGGATATAAAGGACCACAGATTGGGCCTGATAAAACCTTAGTCACGTGGCTCTATTTAGATGATCTCAATGTCACAAGGGGCGCGACAATCGCAGTAAATAAGAGCAGTGCCGACACATTTGATGCTATTGTATATGCTGAAAAGCATGCAAATCACTGGATGGCAGGTAGCAGTTTCTTTAGGCGTACACATAACGATCCACACGGAACACCTGAAAAAGAGACCGGTAAACTCATTCAATTGGCAATTTCATACGAAGATGATAACAGTAATGCTAAGATAATGATATACCGCAATGGAGAGATAATTGGTGATTATACACAGGGACCAATTAAATCTTGGACAGAGGGGGATGTAGAAGCACTTTTCGGTCCACGTGCTCTCATTGCTGGAACAGCTCACGGTTGGGTGGTAGCACGCGTTGAAGATGCACGAATCTACAATGCAGTTCTCAGTGAAAATGATATTAATAATTTGGAAGCAGATACGCTTGATGTTGAACCGCGTGGCAAACTGGCAACGATCTGGGGAGATATTAAGAAATATTAAGGGTCTAACTTCTGTTTGATATATTCCCAATCCCACAGAAGGACAGTACCATCTCTGCTTGCAGTGGCTAAAGTCTTACCATCTGGAAAGAATGCTAAATCGTTGACCCAATCGGTATGTCCTTTGAGTATGTTTGAGACGTTGAATGTCCGTGTTTCATGCAATTGTATTGTCCCGTTAGATCCGCCAAAAACAATGCTTCTCTCATCAGGAGAAAACTGTAGACTCCCACAAACTTCATTCGTATGACCTGAAGATATTCGCTCACCTGATAACACATGCCAGATATAAATTTCATCATCAATCATACTTGCCAATAATTTTCCACTTGGTGAGAATACTAACCTACGTCTTGTAAACCTACGTATTGCATTTTTCTGTCCAGTTAGTGTATGCCGTTTAGTCCCCGTCTCTACGTCCCACAAGTGAATTATCTCATCTTTGCCACCAGTTGCTAATAGGTCCCCCTTCGGTGATAGTGCCAATGTACTAAGAGAACCTGTGGATTCATTAAGAGTGTAGACTGGTGCTATCGTCTTGGCATTAGTCGATAACCTTTTCAATAAAGGTTTTGTCTGCTTCGGAATGTTCCATATATGAAACTTAACGATTTGTTCATTCTGAGTTGCAGTTGCCAATCTATTCCCATCATTAGAGAAAACGAAATTTGGTATCATATATAAGGGCACTTCAATCCCAGTTAAAGTAAATCTCTTACTTTTTTCGGAGGCATCCCACAGTTCATAAGTATTTTCAGGACTCCAATCCTTTATTACAATATACTTTGCATCTGATGAAATTGCCTGAGGGCTTTTCAAGTTGAGGAATGTCCCTGTCAGGTGATGACCGACATTGATGTCCCAATTCTGTATTTGATAATTGAAAGAATGCACAGTTATTAAAGCATTATTCTCATCCGAAACGGCTAAATTATCGACTTCTGATGCATGTCCTGAACACGTAAGTTGCTGTTGACCAGTGTTAGCATCCCAAACCCGAATTGTTCCATCTTTGCTGCCTGTAAGAAATCTTTTTCCATCAGGTGAATATGTTATGTTTGAGATAGTGTGTTTATGTCGAGTCAGTCTTTTCTTGGGTAAGAAACGACCTACTTTTCCAAGCCAACCTTGTTGTTTTGCTGTTGCATCCCATAGATATATACTCCCATCGTGCCCACCACTAACAAGGGTTTTGCCATTCGGTGAAAATGCAAGCGCGGAAAAACTTACAGGTGCTTTGAATGATATCCGTGATTCCTGTGTATTCATATCCCATAACTTGATAGTATGGAAATCATCACCACTTGCCAGTGTCTTACTATCTGGCGAAAAAACTAAGGATTCAATAGACCGTTCATGTCCCGTTAGTGTAAACAGAAGCTTAGAAGTTGTCGTGTCCCATAAATGAATTGGAGATCTTCTCATTGGGTTGTTTGTTGACACTGCTAATGCAAGAAAACGTCCATCAGGTGAAAGACTAATTACTGGATTATGTGCATCCTTAAAATCGAAATTTATATTCTTTATTTCGATCGGTTCTGGTTCTGAACGTTCATTAAAATACCAATGGACTATCTTATTCTGCGGCCTGTCTAAACCGATCATTTCAGGACGATTCTCAGAGAAGAAACACGCTGAATGCTTGATTTTTTCATTAAAGAAAATGGTTCGGAGTTTACCAGTATCTACATCCCATTCTATTATTCTTCCTTTTGAATTTGATCCAATAAGCGTCCGTCCATCCAATGAAAACATTACTCCTATAACATTCTGTCTTTCTCCTTTTAATAGTGAAATTTCTGTTCCCGTCTTTGCATCATACGTCCAAAGGCCGATCGTGGTTGCCACTGCAAACGAATTACCGTCGGGTGAGAATTTGATGTCATTTATACTGCCTTTACCTAAACGTGCTTTGGCACCTTCAGGTAACTGCCATTGGGAATAGTTTACATTTGATGTAGGGAATGTCAATTCTATTGTATCACGATTCATCAACCTTCTGACGAATAATGTCAAGGCAAGAACTGCAAGGATAGATATAAGGATCACTATGAGTATAGCAAAAGAGCGACGAGATAGTTTCATGTGCTTATTACCTTATTGAGTTTTGTATATTCTCATAGATAGATTGTGCTTTTATATAATCCTCTGGTCTGTTGACATTGAAGAAGGATATCCCCTCAAAATCATACGATTTCCACACTTCTGGATGCACACACAACACATTCGCATGTTCTTGCAATTTGTGGACACGTAATTCAGATTGCTGCAACATCCCTTCAATAATCGGTATGCATCGTTTTGAATACACTGCACAGAGCGTTTGAAGCCGATCATGAGTATCTAATGGCATAGCTGCATCATAATTTTCTAACTCAGAGACAAGATAATTGAGTAGATTTGGTCTCAAGAATGGACTATCGCAGCCGACACATATTACAGTTTCATGAGATGCATGTGTCAACCCTGAATGAATACCTCCTAATGTGCCTACATTTTGTATGATGTCGTTATGCATTTCCATATCCAGATGTGCATATTCATCAGGATTGTTTGTGATAAGCAGTAGTTCATCGGTGATTGACTTCAAGCACGAAATTACATGACCGATGAGTGTGTCGTTTCCTAAGCGCAGAAATGCCTTATTTTCTCCCATCCGGCGACTTTTTCCGCCTGCTAAGATAACGCCTGTTAACATTTCATCGGATCTCTATTATTTTCTACAAGTCTCGGACCAAACCGACTTTCCATCGTTGACCGTAACTCTTGAACTAATTCCTTATTAGATTCAGCGATGTTATTCAATTCTTCTGGATCGTCTTCAAGATTGTATAATTCAATGAAACCGTCCCGACTTTCAATTAACTTGTGCGTATGCGTCCGAATACAAGTGAAGTTGATCAGTTTGCTGACTGCTTCATTGCGGTGTGTATCGGTTTCTCTGTGAAGGACTGGGGCAATAGATTGTCCATCAATGTTTTCTAACACTGGGACACCCGCCATTTCGCAAATAGTTGGATTTAAGTCATTCAGTTCAACCAATGTATTGGAGATGCGGTTTGGTCCTATTCCTGGACCTGCTACAATGAGAGGAACCCGTAGCGATGCTTCATAGGCTAAACTCTTGGTATATAACCCGTGGTCTCCGAGCATTTCACCATGGTCACTTGAGTAGATGATGTAGGTATTTTCAAGCATGCCACGTTCTTCCAAGGCATTGAGCATGTTGCCGATTTGATCGTCTATCAGTTCAGTTGCAGCACAATATTGTTGACGTGTGATTTTAACTTCTTCAGGTGTGACATTGACGACACGTTTTTTTACCCAGTCCGGTTTTCCTTCCATATCGTCTTTAATGTGTGCTGGCATTTCAGCTTGGCGATACTTGTCTCCGTATTCCGTTGGTGGATCAAACGGATCGTGCGGTCCGACGAAACTGACAAATAAATGCCACGGAAAATCATCAGGTATGGTTTGAATGAATTCAGTTGCGCGCCTACCGATATATGAATCTTCAAAATCCTCAGTCGGTAGCACAGAATCGTAAGAACCGTTTTTTATCCAACCCCCTGAAGAACTTCTATTTCGGTAATCTTGATGAAATTTTTCTAATAGTCCTTTTTCCTGTAGATAATGCGTATAGGGACCGATGGGAGTAGGTGATCTACCAGCATGCATCTTTCCTTCACATTCTTCTGGATGTGTGAATCCCCAACTATATGCGCGGGGACGGTCTCCATAACGACCGTTATATCCATCAGGTTTTGCCAAGTCAAGTTTTCCTACACATCCAACACGATAGCCGTAATCGCGAAGTTGTTGGTAATAGGTTGGGACGGTGGCAGGTAAGAAACTACCATTGGCGAGTGAACCGAGACGCGAAGGCTGTATTCCTGATGCTAGTCCGATTCTGGATGGTGCACAGACGGGCGCGTTTACGGTGCAATTTGGAAAATTCACTCCCATTTCTGTTAATCTTCGCAGATTCGGTGTGTTGAGTGCTTTCGGAGCATTTTCATCTGTTTCCACATAGTCATATCTATGTTGATCGGACATGATGAATAGGACGTTGGGGCTGTCTGTTTTTCTGTTCATATTCCTCCGCTCTTTTCATTATATGGGTTATTAAGGGGTTAGAAAACCAATGTCGGTGTGTTATCTCTACCTGAAGATGATTGTATCATAGATATGTTGTTTAGTCAATATATTGTCAAAAATACATACAAATTGAAAATCTTGTCTATCTGTGGTATAATACTCTTATGAAAGACTATATACTCTTAATATTTAACGTTTTGCTGACAGTGTTTGGACAAATCTTACTCAAACAAGGAGTCAGTGAAGTTGGACGTATCAACAGTTTTCGTGAACTTTTTCCTAAACTAACACAAGTGATTTTTAATCCATTTGTTTTAGGTGGGATTTCTGTATACGGATTTACTACCTTCGTTTGGCTTGTTATTCTTTCCCGTGTA
Source organism: Candidatus Poribacteria bacterium (assembly GCA_965214095.1). Classification (GTDB taxonomy): domain Bacteria; phylum Poribacteria; class WGA-4E; order WGA-4E; family WGA-3G; genus MSPOR6. The sequence goes on from OZ243938.1 coordinate 497,191, forward strand.
AAACTTAGTATCGCATATCCAATGTTGAGTTTAGGTTATGTCCTTGCGATCCCACTCTCATGGTTATTCTTTAAAGAATCTATTCCAAGAGTTCGTATTATCGGAGCGATTATAATATGTATCGGTGTATACCTTGTTGCACAAGGGGAAGCATAAAACATGCATGAATCTGCTTCTCAATATCAATCAGATCCGAACCAGCAAATGCAAGCGTCCCCATCGCGTTCTTATACTGCTATGATATTGTCTGGCATAATACCAGGTTTGGGTCAGTTATATTTACATAGATTGATAAAAGCATTTATTATATTTTTCCTGTTTTTGACAGGTGTGGTATTAATCTATCTCAATTCATATCCTGTAAGAGAATTGAGCGATCTTTTCAGATTTGAATCAGATGCCAGTAGTGGATTTGTTGCCGGTGATAGTGATGATGAGACTGTTCAAAATGCTATTCAACTCTGGACATTTGATGATGGAAAGAGCTTGTGGTTTCGTCCGTCTATGATTCTGAAAGTTACTGCACTTATACAAATAATATTATGTTGGTTCTATGCAGTCTATGATGGTTGGCGTGTTGAACATGAAATAGACATTAGGACATATCAAAGAAACAGAACATCCGAGATTTAGAACCTGTATAAGTTTGATATAAGCGAACTGAAGTATATTGTAGGTTGGGGTGAGGAATCTAACACAATATACAACTGCAGCACAGACTCAAATGAGACTGACCTCTGCGCGTTCATCCTATTACCAACTGCAAAAGTTGTTAAACCTAATATGTTTAGAACAAAACTAATATATACATCACTCATATTATTTTGTTCATTGTCTGCACTCTTACTTGGATGTCAATCTGACGATTTCAGAGAGATAGAAGAATTGCTGGATAGTGGTGATGCACAAACAGCATTAGAGAAATTGGAGGGTTATTTACAAACCGAACCGAAGAATCCCAAAATCCTTATGCTACTTGGCAAATCCTACAACGAATTGGGACGGTACAATGAAGCAGTCCTGCAGTTTGAAAATGCCACAGAACTCTATGCATCAGAACCAGAAAAACTTAATGAAGCAAAGCTTGAATTAGCATATACTTATCTTCATATTGGAGATAGAGATTCGGCATTTCGTTTAGTTAAAGAAGTGCAAAAGCGCGCGAAAAACACCAAAATTATACAAAAATTCATCGAACTTGTAGGGGATAGCTACAAAACAAAACAACTAACGAATGGAGATTCCGACAACTATTCTCCTGTCTTTTCACCAGATGGGACACAACTTGCATTTGTGTCATTCCGTCTTGACAATGGCGAAATCTATTTGATGGATTTGAATGGTCGAATTACACGACGGGTAACATATTCAACAGATTTTAATGACAATTCTCCTGCATTTCTTCATAAACCTGATTATATTTTCTATAGTAGTGAACCTAAAGATACTCGTGAAATCAAACTTCTAATACAAAGTAGCGGATCAACCCCAATCTTCGCAGGTTTAAACCTAACCCATATCCACAGCAAAACTACAAGTAATGTAATCCCAAATAGTTTCGGTACTCGTGTACCACAATCTTCACGCGAAGGGAACAAGGTTGTCTACGAATCAAATGTTGATGAGAACTTAGAATTATTTCTACTTGAATTAAGTGAACTTGATCTTACCCAATTCACTTCAAAACACATCACACCTAAACGTATTACCTATAATGATACGGATGAAGGTAGTCCAAGTTTCTTTCCTGATGGCAAACGAATTATTTTTGTGTCTTCACGGGACGAGGTGAACCAACTGTATACTATCAATATAGACGGAAAAAATGAGAGGCATTTTAATCCAAACCGATTTGACAGCTATACTCCTTCAGTTTCTCCTGATGGAAAGACAATTGCATTTATGTCTGCAAGATATGGGGACTGGGAAATATATCTCGTTGATGTGAATGGTAAAAACGAAAGACAGATTACAAATGACATTGGAAGGTCAATACAACCTACATTCTCTCCCGATGGTCGCTATATTGCTTTTGTTTCGGATAGGAGTGATGCGTTTCATATCTATTTAATGGATTTGAATAAGCCTATCACACAACAAGATTTAGTGGAACGTCTACATCGCTAAAGTCATGGATTTGTTTGAGATAATGTCTCGTTATTTTGAGGAGGTGAAATATGTATCGAGTAATAAAACCTGAAGGTTTTGGGAATATACAACTTGAGGAGGTAGAAACACCTGAAGTAAACGAAAATCAGATACGGGTTAAGACTGATACCACCCTAATTAGTCGTGGATCGGAACTTTTTAGACGATACATCCTTGAAGAAGCGGTTTCACCGTCAATCATGGGGTATTCGCTAACAGGCACTGTGGATGCTGTAGGTGAACAGGTTGTTGACTATGAACTTGGTGATAGAGTGATGGCAGTAGCACCGCATGCACAATATGTGGTAATGGAACCTAACCCGACAGATGGTAGAGTTGTTAAATTACCGACTGGAGTTTCTTTTGAAGCAGGGACATTTTTACCTCTGGCGACGAGTGCCGTTGCATGGGCAGATTCATCGGGTGTGAAGTCGGGTGACACCGTGGTTATTCTTGGACAGGGTTTAGTAGGTAGTTTGATGATGCAGGTTATCCGCAATTATTCACCTGAAAAGATAATTACTGTGGACGCGCTGGCTTTTCGTTGTGGGGTATCTGCTAAACTCGGTGCTGATGTTTCTATCAACGCTGATGAGGAAGACCCTGTTCAGGCAGTGCGTCGCTTAACAGATGGCAAAGGGGCAGATTTGGTCATTGATTGTGTCGGTGGACATGCGGGTGTTAAGTCTTTTGAACAAGCACAAGATATGGTGCGGCAATTTGGTATAGTTCAACTTATCGCCCTGTACCAACAGAAACCACTGCCATTACATTCATCTAAAATGATGAGCAAACGTTTAGTTGCAGGCACCCTAACAGATGAACCACGCGTCAATTTAGCGGCGCGCGCATTGCAAAAAATACAGGACAGAGAAATCCATACGGGTGATATGATTACACACCGTTTTGATTATACAGATGCAAAAGCAGCCTTTGATTTGTTGTGGAATACTCCGGGAGATACTCTTGGTGTATTGATTAAGTGGTAATGCCATTTTTAACTGATAACTTGTCATTATCAAAATAAGTGTTCGTAGTCGCGTAATTCATTGCGCCTCGGACCTTCTCTGTCTTAGTTTGAGTTCACAATCTCATAGTGAACTATTTTTTATTAGAAATGGTATAAGGTAGATTCCAAGATATGAACAGAGACATTCCAACAGAGATAACCTTTGACGCTACATTATGTGGATACGATTTAACCTTTACGACAACATGGGGACTATTTTCACCAAAGACAATTGATGCTGGAACGCAACTATTGATTGAGTATATGGAAATTAACAAAGGTGATACCTATCTTGATCTTGGATGCGGTTATGGTGTTATCGGTATTACGATGGCGAAATGTGCATCAAATGCAGAAGTCTATATGGTGGATAAGGATTTCATCGCCGTGGAGTATGCACAAAAAAATGCTAAACAGAACAATATACAGAATTGTCACGTTCAATTAAGCAACGGATTTAGTCATCTTCCAGATACCCAATTTGATGTGATTGCATCTAATCTCCCTGCTAATGTTGGCAGAGAACTTATGCATATTTTTTTCTGTGACGCAAAACGGTATCTAAAACCTAATGGAAGAATATATGTAGTTACGATTTCCGGACTACGCGAATTTATCAAAAAAAATTTTATGGAAATATTCGGGAACTATTGCAAGATAAAACAACGAAAAACACATACGGTTGCAATGGCAACGAGAATGTAGAATCGTTCAAGAAAAATGTGCTTTAAAATACAAAAATGGAGAATTCATCGTGAAATTATTACGGATAATCACACTATATTTCATAATGCTTTTTACAATATCCTCATTCTGTGTAGCAGTGGAGCGTGAAAAGGTGGAAACAGACAAGGATTCGAAATATCCTCAAGAACATTGGTATAACTTAACCATGATGGGTATGAAAATTGGGTATGTTCATCAATTTATTGACGAAACAGTTTACCAAGGTGAGCAGATGCTTCGGACAAAAACAGACATGGTAATGCAATTTAAAGGGGGTGGAAACGACCTTCGAGTGGAGAACAACAGAATAGAATATTCTGATGCGAAATTCATGCCGCGTTACTTTGTCATGACTTCTAATGAATCTGGTGAGAAGCGGGTTGAAGGCAAGATAATTGATGGTGTGGCTTACATCACAACAACATTAAATGGCGAAGAAACGGAAGCAGAAGTTGCTATTCCTCCAAATACAATTTCAGATGCTGCCGCAGTCGATAATCTACTTTCCCAGAACCGATTGAAAGCAGGGGAGCACCTGGCATATCAAACATTCAATTTGGACATACAAGAGATAGTTAATTGTGAATTGAGTGTAATAGAAGAATCAGAATTATCATATCAGTCTGAAGATAAGCAGGTTTATGTAATTGATACAAAAGTTGATATGTTGGGTGGAATTACCATTCGTTTAATGGTTGATCGTGAAGGAATAACTTACAAATTCACTACTGAAATGTCTGGGTTATCCGTTGTCGCAACGAAAACTGATAGAAAAATCGCACTTGGTGAAATTGAAGAATTGGATATCGTGCTGCGGACTCGTATTATTCCCTCTGGAAAGAATCCGAGAAAAGGTGCAAATCAGTTCATTGCCAAAGTTCAACATTCTGAAGGTAGTCTGACAGATATTATCATGTCAAATGATCAACAAACACTCAAACTGGATACTGAAATGGCAGGCACTCTTCAGATTGAGATGGCTGAGGTAGATGAAGAAAAATCTCCTGAACTACCCATTCAAAGTCCTGAACTTGAAAAATATCTATCATCAACAGTATTTATAGAGTCAGATCATCCAGATATTCATGCACAGGCATTGAGAATATTAGATGGAGAAACGAATTCATGGCGTGCAGCAAAGAAGTTAAGCAGATGGGTCTATAAATCCATAGATGAAAAAGGTTTAAGTGGTGGCTACAGTTCATCACTGACAACGTTAAAAACTCTTTCAGGCGATTGCACAGAGCATACTGTTCTACTGATAGCACTAGCTCGTTCTGTTGGTATTCCTGCACGAATATGCGCTGGACTTGTTTATGCAAGAGACGCATTTTATTATCACTTTTGGCCTGAAGTGTATGTGGGTGAATGGGTTCAAATGGATCCAACTTTTGGGCAAGTGATTGCTGATGCTAATCACATACTACTCCAAGGTGGTATGCTTGAATCCGGTACGATGGTTGAGTATACTGAAGGTGTATACAAAACTCTGAATCAACTTGAAATTGATATTTTAGAATGAGAAATTAATCTTGCGTAAATCTAAATTGGAATCCGTATCAAGTAGGAGATAATATCGATTGGCATTTCTCAATCCACTGTTTCTCTTAGGTTTATTCGCTGCTGCAGTGCCTTTGCTCATACATCTTTGGAGCCGTCGTCAGGCGGTAACCGTAGATTTTAGTAGCATCATGTTTTTGGTGGCTGCGCATCGTCAAAATGTGCGGCGTGTGCAGCTCAAGCAGCTTCTAATTCTTCTTCTACGCATGCTAATTATTGCCTTGATTGCACTGGCATTGGCGCGTCCCTTTCTCACGCTCGGATTACCGCTCGCAGCAGTACGGGCCAAGACTGATGTAGTCATCGTGTTAGACAATTCTTATAGCATGCAATATGAAGATGTGGATGGTGTCTGGTTTGAAAAAGGTAAGAATGTCGCATCGGATGTGTTGCGTTCATTAAGACACGGGGACTCTGCATCACTCATATTGATGTCTGATATTCCACAACCTGTTTTTCGTCAACTCACACCGGACATAGACAGTGTAATTACTGCAATCCAAAATGCTAAAGCATCCTTTCGAGCAACGAGTGTACAACCGAGCATTGAACTCGCACACGAGATTCTCTCTGAATCTAAACAACAGAACAAAGAAATTTACATAGTATCAGATTTTGCTAACAATGGTTGGGATGGATGGGGTGTTCTTCCTAACCGCTCAGGCTCACGAATTGTATTACTTCCGATTAGGAAGAGTGTTTCACATAATACTTATGTTGAAGAAATAACACCTTCACATCAACTAATCGGTGTTGAATTGCCATTTCATCTTAATACTACGATATACAATCAATCTGATACACCGATAGCAGAAACGACATTGACTTATGTTGTAGATGATCAAAAAAAGAAAACACAGACCTTATCTGTTGACGCAAATGAATCCATAATGACAAAGATGACACATACTTTTTCAAATCCAGGAACGCATACGGGTTTCTTTGAGTTGACTGATGATCGGTTGAATACCGACAATCGTAGGTATTTTGCTTATGAGGCATTGGGTGAGATTCGGGTGCTTGTTGTGAGTGAACAGGCAGAATACCTATCCTTGGCTCTTAATCCTTTAGCTATTAAACAGACAACGGGAGCACTCGTAAAGTCATCAATGATACAACCGAGTAATTGCACGCCAGAGGTTTTTGAAACATATCCGCTTCAGGACTTTGACATCGTTCTCATTGCGGATATTTCTAAGTTGTCCTCAGAATCAGATGTGCAGTTACGCGAGTTTATCCGACAGGGAAAGCATGTGATTGCATTTGCATCAGATACCAGTAATAAATCGTGGCTGCCAGTTCAGTTCGGTCAATCTATGACATGGCAAATACCGCAAAAAGTCAGTAAATATGATGAGACACATCCTATTTTTGAGATTTTTCCTGATAACGTCCTTTCGGGACAATACGGTCCGCAGTTTTACCAGAGTATGTCTGTAACCCAAGCTTCCGAGAAGACAATAATTGCGCGCTATGGTGATGATACTCCATTCCTAATTCAGAGTCGCGTTGGAAGTAGCCATATATTGCTGTTCAACTGTAGTCTACAACAACAAAACAGTAGTAACGAATTTCTTGTAAATCCTTATTTTTTGCCACTCATCCAACAGTGTGTACTTTTTGTCATGCATAATGCTGCACAAAAGAACATCACCATTGGAGATACATATAATGCAAGTTTTCCTCAAAATCCGGGAGGACGTGCTTGGATAAAACGTCTTGATTCTAATGAATCCGATGCGATGACTGCAGTGCCAATTTCCGAAGATGGCACGATGCGCTATGAATTAGCTAAAGAACCGGGAATCTATCAAGTAGAGGTAAAGACACAAGATAGATTGTACAGAGATTTCTTTGCAGTGAATACACCTGCAGCTGAAGCGGATTTGACACCAATATCATTCCAACAAGCATCTCAACGCGTTGATGCACAAACTGAGATCACGCCTGAAACCGGAGTGTTGGATACAGAAGAATTAGACATCAGAAGGCATGGCAGAGAAATTTGGGGAGAATTGCTAATTATCACCGTCTGTCTATTGCTCCTTGAAGGTTTCTTATCTAACCGGGCAAGTAAGTCTACGCCGAGTGAAGCATCATGAAAACTCCATTCCTATCCACTTCCGCCAATGTTTTTGGGGTACATAGATTGACTTATGGGACTGTCGTTAAAGGAATGTTCATCAGCCTCATAGCATGTTTATTATTCCTACTGATTGGACAGTCGGTATACGGCAATCAGGCGCGGACGGTCAAGAGTATTGTTATCAGAGAAAAGAATACCTATTCAATATCAAATGAAAAGCACATGCTACAGTTAATGCAGACAAAAGTTGGTAGTGATTTTGATGAAAACGTCTTGGAACAGGATCTCTCCACTATCGTCCGCTATTTTAAGAATAAAGGATATACTTATGCACGAATTGATAAGACAGGTGAATCTGTTAAACTTGTTGATAATGAAATTCATATTGGTATTGTGATTGATAAAGGTGTTGTTGGAGAAATCACACTTGAGGGAAACCGAAAAACACATGATGCTGTAATTCTGCAAGAACTCCTCTTCAAAACTGGCGAAATATATACGAAGGATGATAGAGAAGAAAGCGAAAGAATTATTCGTCAAAAGAGGTATATTAGTGACGCACATATAGACTCCTCTTGGGATGAGGAGTTGGAAGCCGTAAAAATAAGTGTAAGTGTTACTGAAAATTGGTCTATTACAGGCGCAATTGATGTTCCTATAGGTAGGAATAGTTCAACGTTTCTATTGAATATTCAAGAGACTAATCTCAACGGTTCTGGTCATGGCACACAATTGCGATATGAACGGATCAATGAAATCGATGAACAAGCACGTAGTTATTTTAAATGGCAGTACAAGATGCCGCGCTTATTCAGTTCATATTGGAACATTGATGGTGAATATATACAAAAGCGCGAAGGTGACTCATGGGTCGTTTCATTAGATAGACCGCAATATACATTGAAGAGTCGTTGGAGTACAAGGTTTGTCCTTTCCGAAGGTGTGGATCGGGTGAGGTGGTATGAAGCAGGTGAGAAAACAGCAACCTTCAATCGAAATGTCCAAATTGGTTCAGGAGATATGATGCGATATTTTGGTGAAAGGCATCAGCAGATATATACTGGACTATGGATACGTTCTCAAAGATCGAGATATGTTGCAGTGGAAAGATTGGAAGATTCTACAGCAACACCGTTAGACAGAAATATCAACAGAATCGGCATTATTGTAGGACGTAAAAGAGTCTACCACCGAAAAACAAGATTTCTCAAAATGATGGGACCCGTTGAAGACTTTAATACTGGTGCTGAATACAATGTCTCCTATGGGTACGCAACTCCTTGGTATGGATCAGATAGGAAAGAGTCAATATTTGGCACAGCAGCGCGGTCAGGATGGACAATAGGAGATAAATTCTTAAGTGAGACTATTGTCGGTATCCGTTCAATCTTCACTGATCGGTTTGAACGTTCTGTGCTACAGGCACATACCACGCTGTTTTTTAAAGATACATTTAACTCAGGTGATGATATCTATACGGTAGCAAAAGGGTATCGTAAGAATGGTCTTTTTGACTTTTACCACTCATTTGTTGTTCAATTTAAGACAGAGATGCAGTTTGGATTGAGCGGCGAAAGTCAAGTTATCCTTGGCTCGTTCAGCGGGTTAAGAGGCTATGATTATCGACAGTTTAGTGGTGAAAAAATGATGTTACTCAGATTGGAATCCCGCACTATTTTTGGCGGTATGGTTTTTGAGAAAATTGACGATGCAGTTGCCACAGTAGTAACATTTATTGCCAGTCCATTTGTCAAAGGTCCGATCCGACTTGGACTTGTGTTGGGTGGAACCATCTTTGCTGATGTCGGCTATATTTGGAATGGGACACGGACATTTGATATCCTTGAACCGAAGCGGAGTGTTGGCTTTGAACTACGGGGTGGTCTTTCAAGAGTTAGTAATGCGGGTGTTTTTCGACTTGAACTCGCATTCCCACTGGATCCTCCATTCTCTCCTTCCCTGAAACCGAAGTTTGATTTTGGGTTTATGCGAGCGTTTTAAGAAATATGGAATTATACAGTTATGGATAAACCTTCACATCCGATAACTGAGAACATCACATGGCGTGCCATTGTTTTAGGGCTGCTTTCGCTTCCGCTCAATATCTATCTTGTTGTTCAAACTGAGACCGTATGGACAACACAATATCCCACCACGATGGCGATCCTCTTCAATGCCATCTTTACGCTCTTCTTTATTGCTATCTGTAACCTACTTCTCACCCGTTTTACACCAAAATGGCAGCTGACACAAGCAGAAATGTTGACGGTCTACCTGATGGTGACGTTGGCATGCGTTGTTTGTGGTCATGATCTATTACAGGCAACGATGTGTATTCTTGGACATGCAAGTTGGTTCGCCACACCTGAAAACGAATGGCAATCGCTGTTTTTCCGATACATTCCTGATTGGATTGCTGTGATGGATCGACGTGCCTTAACAGGTTATTATGAAGGCACTTCAACTCTGTTTGAGTTGGCTCATATACGCGCTTGGTTGACACCTGTGCTGTTCTGGACGCTCTTCTTCTCGGCACTTGCCTTTTCTATGATGATGTTAAGTGCTATTCTAAGGAAGCAGTGGATTGAACATGAAAAATTGAGTTATCCAATAATCCTACTGCCTTTTGAAATGACCAAAGGACCAACATTCTATCGAAATAAACTTCTATGGGTCGGTTTTGGTATTGGATTTGGACTAGACTTACTGAATGGCATGAATTTCCTTTTTCCAAATATACCTGCAATCCCTATTCGCCACGATATTGGAGGGATGTTCACAGAGAAGCCACTCAATGCAATCGGGTCAACGCCGATCCATCTGAATCCCTACGCCATCGGTATCGGCTTCTTGATGCCACTGGATTTGTCGTTATCGTGTTGGTTATTTTATCTGTTCTGGAAGATGCAGCTTGTGTTCGGTTCAATGACAGGACTCAATCAAACACCCGGTTATCCTCACATTGACATGCAATCACTTGGTGCGTATTTTGGTCTTTGTTTCTTTGCGCTTTGGATTACGCATAAGCATTTATGGAAAGTGTTTCGCAATATCATTGGTGTCCAGACAAACATAAATGCTGAAGGAGAACCGATAGGATATCGCACTGCGTTTTTTGGGTTTTTGATTAGCATTGCCGTTGTATTTGGATTCTGCCTTAAAGCAGGGATGTCGTGGTGGGGAATACTCGGTTTCTTTAGTGTTCACTTCATATTGGTCTTAGCGTTCACACGGATGCGTGCTGAACTTGGCACACCAACAATGGATTTCTATCGTGCGGGTCCAGGTTTTTTCCTTACTTCACTCTTTGGTTCAAGAAAGATTGGTGCACAGACACTAACTGGATTCTCATTCCTATATGGGTTCACACGTAACTACCGGTCACAACCAATGCCGAATCAGTTGGAAGGATTCAAACTTGCGGACAAAGGTGCAATCAACAGTCGTCAGCTGCTGTGGGTCATGTGGGGTGCAACTGTCGTTGGTCTAATGATCGGTTTTGTTGCATTCCTGCATGCAGGTTATAAACATGGTAGTTTAGGCACGTGGCGTGGACAAGAGGCATTCAGTGACTTGCAACGTTGGTTGACACTGCCAAGTGATACGGAGTGGCGGCATATCGGTTTCTTTGGGTTTGGTATTGTCCTAACGCTCTGTACATTATTTATGCGGTTGCGGTTTATCTGGTGGCAACTGCATCCGCTTGCTTACCCGCTTGCAGGAAACTGGAACTTCGGCAGACTTTGGTTTCCAGTTTTTCTTGCTTGGTTGATAAAGACCGTATTAGTACGTCACGGTGGCATTGGTGCTTATCGTAAGGCACTCCCTCTATTTTTCGGTGCAATGCTCGGTGAATTCGTTATGGGTAGCCTATGGGCAATTTTAGGTCTGTCAACAGGACAAAGGATGTACTCCTTCAAGCATTGGTGATGTAAAATACCCTTGGGTGTTAGGTGCTTATCAGAAACTGTCCTTGTGCTATGATAAACTTAATTCGCTCCTGTGTGTCCTGCCCTAACCGCCTGATGAAATTCTCTACCTTTCTTGGAAGGGGTGCAAGTGTGTATGGTCGAAAGTTCAAAGTCCAATTTCCTGCTTAATCTGGGACCATTTCTTTCCCCCATCAGTTGCTAATTCATTTTCTGCTTCAACAATATCAGCTAATACACCTGCTTCTGAATTAATCAGAGCAGTTTCACGCCATTCGGTGAGAAAGATTGAAAGTGTTTCAACATCTTTCTTACCTTCCGATATCTGTGTTAACAACTTGAACAATTCTGCAAAAAACTCAACAAGTTCTTCTGCTTCTAACCATTTGAGCCAAGCAAATGATTTTGAAGAGGGAACAGATTTCACGAACAATTCATCGTTCATGAGATGTCCAACGACAAGTTTTGAATTTTTCATCTGAAACCTCAAATCATAGTATTATGTTAATACCAATTATTCAAGTTTTAAATGTGAATTTCAAGGAAATATTAGCGCGCACTGATGAAGTATCAAGTTAAAGTTCAGCAATATTAAGGACTGTCACGATTCCCTTTGTTGGTGACATCTTATACGCGCTTACTGCAAAACATTACTGCTGAACCGTAATCAATACTTCATCGGACGCTATTCTTTCTCTTCCTTTTTGTCCTTCTTGTTCTTTTTAGGACGCATTTCTTGAAGTATCTGGACGACCGTTTCCATCTGTTCTTCAAGCTTCTCAAGTCGCGGTTCTACTGGATCAAGTGTATCGTCATCCTCAATTTCAACGACTTCAACTGTGGTAGAACCATCAGAATCGGGATCCTCAGAATCTTCCGTTGCACTGAAAATAGTGCGACTTACAACTTCACCAACATCTTTCATAATGTTGCCGATAGTTTCCTTTTCCTGCTTAAATTCGTAATCTATATCAAATCCGAACCCTTCTTTGAGGTAAGTAGAAACTTGATTGTAGGCAAAACCGATATCTCCGAGAGATGCGTTTTCTTCTAACGGATCAAACAATCCTTCTGGCAATGCTTCTAAATCATTTAATCTTGCCAAAGCGTTGTTGAATTGTCGGATGCATCGTGCTTCCCCATCCGATAAATTGTCTAATACGGAGGCACGTTCAAGATGCTTCGATGTTGTCTCCAACATACGGACAATTCTCCGAATTTCCCTTTTAGTATCACGTTCGTTACTCATTTCAAATCTCCTTAATTATGGCATTTGATATAATAGAGTCTTGACTGTTGTAAAGGATAGTTAAATATCAAAAAAAATTGTACACTTTCTATCCATTTGACATATTATCAATTTGGGAATAATCAATCCTCCTTTAGTTCTCCAACATTCCGTCTAATTTTGATTGCCGCCTTGATGATGTCTTCCATGTCCTCCTCTGTCCCCATCAGTACATTCTGGCTCAAGGCAAGTCCTGATTGGCAGATTTTCTCTGTTTCTGGACAGTGAACATCCGAATAGTCAAGGTCTTGACCAAATAGGGTGGTCTGTAAGAATGTAGAACGATACATCGGAGTTGTATACCAATATCCAATAGGTATGCCTTCAGCACGCATCGCATCAAGGAACACCTTTCGTGAGATCCCCTCAAACTCCTCTGAATCAAAAATTGCTTTATATCCGTGTGAGCCGCCTCGGGTAGCACGAGGGTCTAACCGTGTGACTTTAATACCGGGAATCTCGCCGAACCACCCATCTAACCACCGCATATTCATGTGTCTTAGGTTCGTTTCCTCTTCAAGTCGGGTTAGACGTGAGAGGAGTAGTGCGGCTTGCCATTCTGTCATTCTGAAATTCCCACCAAAAGGTTCAATATTACCTAATTCGGCATCGGAAGGCGTGCGTCCGCAGTTGTGGAGGGCATACGCGCGTTCATAGAGTTCTCTGTCGTTCATTATGATGATGCCGCCTTCACCTGCACAAAGATTCTTGGAGGATTGAAAACTGAAACAACCAAAATCTCCCCAACTACCAACACCTTTGCCACGCCATTCGGCTCCGTGTGCTTGTGCACAATCTTCAACAATCTTGATGTTGTGTTTTTCAGATATATCAACGAGTGCATCTAAATCAGATGGGTATCCTGCAATGTGGACAGGAAGGACGGCTTTCGTCTTTTCTGTAATAGCATCTTCAATCTTGGACACATCAATCAGAAAACTGTCGGGTGCAGTATCCACAAAAACTGGCACTGCGTGTGTCATGAGGATAGCGACGACAGTGGCTTGGAATGTATATGACGTAGTGATTACTTCGTCCCCAGGGTTCACACCAGCGGCTTTCAGTGCGATATAGAGTGCAGTGGTGCCACTATTGACACAGACACCGTGTTTTGCACCTTGAAATTCAGCAAATTGTTGTGCAAATTCAGGAACTTTTGTGCCACCGACTCCCCAACGTCCACTATTATAGATACTTTCAAACGCTTCTATATCAGATGGGGCAAGTGTAGGCCAAGATGGAAACGGTTCTGTTCTGATCGGTTCTCCGCCATTTATCGCTAAAGTTGACATGTCAATGCTCCACTGGTATTTCAGTTTTGAAATTTATCACAAATCCTGGTGGAAAATTACCCGATTCAACTTCATCTATGAGTTTGTTTAGGGCAATTTGTGCTTTATTTGCTAATTCTGCATCTATTATACCATTTTCAAGTGCGGTTTCAAATTCATCCTCATCTTGAATTTCGTAAGTGCCATCAGGTGAAACCCATAAATCAAGAAATAGGTCAACGATTTCAAATTTATCAGGAGTGCGTTCAACAGGTAATATTATATCACAATAGTAGCCTGTCCATTCGTTCTTTAGGTTATAGATTTTACCGATGTCATACCACAATCCTGTGAATACAAACCATACTGCAGTGAAATTATCACCTAAAACCGTTTCACCATCTATTACTATTGGGGCAGAAGGAGTAACCCTTTGTGAAGTAACGATTACCTCTTTGTCTTTATACAACAACTGCTGTTCAAAATAATTAACACGATCCGGAAGTCTTTTATAGGTGAGTGTGATTGTTTGCATTGTTATGTTTAAGCATCAATTGCATTGCGGAACGTCTTGATGTGCGCGGGAGTTGTACCACAACACCCACCTATCAAATATGCACCTGTATCAATAAGTGCGGGGACATACTCTGCCATCTCTGTCGGTGATTGCGAATAAACTGTCTTATAGTTTTCATCAAGTTCAGGCATGCCTGCGTTTGGATATGCCATCATCCGTATGTCGTCAACATTCATCTCTGACATTGCTGAATGCAGTTGATGTGTGCCTGTAATTGCGTATGGCATGCCTGAATGTTCTGCTTTCTTGGATTCTGCACCACAATTTGTCCCGATTATATCAATATAATTAAGGAGATTATCCCCATTTGAAAATTCCCCACTGCCAAGTATCTGAAGCAAGTCTGATGCGGAATGCCCCCAATCGGTTTTATAGATTTCTTTCCCTGTGCGCCGTTCTTTCGTCCATTTGTATGTCATATTGACAGCGATTGGCAGTTCTGTTTCGCGGGCAATGTCTGCTGCAATCGCTGCTTCTTTAGCCGAAAACATCGTTTCAAGACAGAGAAAGTCCACACCCTCTTCAGCAAGTGTATGGATAACGAGTTTGTGTGCTTCACGCACATCATCATTTGCAATTCCGAAGGTAGTATCCCCGCTATCTGCTTCTATTGCACCTGGCGATGGACCAACAGAACCGGCAATGTAGATGTCGTTATCACCCCCTGCAACTGCTTGTTTGGCATGTTTAACTGCAAGTCGAATGAGTCGTTTGGCATCTGTTTTGTCCTGTCCTGCCATATCCAAGTGTAGAGGAGAAGCGACAAATGTGTTCGTGCCGATAGCTTCCGCACCTGAATTGATATAATCTATATGGATGTCAACTACCGCATCAGGATATGTTTCATTTGCTATAGCACTGTTTGCAAGTTGAATGTCTCGGGCAAATAATTGAGAACCGAATCCACCATCAAAAAGAATGGGATTATCAGTTTTTAATCGTTCTCGAAAGTCAATCACGATGTTAGTGTTATCTCCTTAATTCTTATACAATATCTGTCGGCATGCGTTTGAATTGACAACCCTCTACGAAAACGTCAAAGAAATCGGATGTTGTCTCAAGTTCAATATGCTCAATGTTTTTGACGAAATTCTCTATTTCAATCCGTTTTCCTCTTGAAAGCAGGACCGCTTTCGCTCCACCGACAGCCGCGTTGCCTATTTTGACAATTCTATCCTCTGGCACAGGCGCAAGGAAACCTATATCAATGGCATCTTGGATATTGACATAATTTGCAAATCCACCTGCTAAATAGAGTTTGCTGATGTCCTGTGGAGAACATCCAAAATGACGTAGGACGATATACTGTCCGCAGTAGTTTGCTGCTTTTGCTTGTGCTAAATTGCTTGCATCATCTCGTGAAAAGGTAATTCCGTGTTCGGGAAAAAGTTCCAATATCCTTTGTTTCCTATCTGCAAAAACTCCCTTCGGACTCATCTGGTCACTCCGTAGCATTTCAGCGAGTAGAGAGATTAGTCCTGAACCACACAATCCTTGCGGTTCTTTACTATCAATAGTCTCATATTCAATCTTACCGTCGTTCCATTTCACTGATTCAATCGCACCAGGGTATGCAGGCATACCGTATTCTATACCTCCACCTTCAAATGCGGGTCCCGCAGGACATGATGCGGAAACCATCCGATTCGAATTTCCTACAACTACCTCAGTGTTTGTGCCGACATCAACCAACATCACGATGTCTTCCTGTGATTGCATGTCAATAGAAACTAAATCCGCAGCGACATCAGCACCAACATGGCTTGCAATGAGTGGCAGACTGTAGACCAATGCCTTTGGATTTGAACGTATACCTATTCGACGTGCTTTTTCGGTTAATGAAGTAGTTGAACGTATACCTTCAAGATATTCATGCTCAATTGTGGATTTATACGGTTTCTGACCGATGCTTTGCACATCATGTCGGAAGAAGATGTCACGCATCGTTGTGTTGCCTGCGACTACAATTTCGTAAATCTCCTGTCGCACAAAATCATGCGTTTCACACATCTCCATGATTTGACTATTCAACGCTGCTATGAGTGATTTACGGAGTTCTCCCTCAAACTCACCATCATAGGAGATGCGATGCATGATGTCACTGCCACCGAACCGTTGTGGATTTTCAAAAGAACTAACAGAGACTGTCTCACCGTTCTCCAAATCAACAAGATTAGCAACTACAGTGGTAGTACCGATGTCTAATGCAAGTCCATAGATATGTCCACGGAAACGGTCAACGGGTTCGTTGTCGTAATAGACAATGCCATCTTTCTGTGTTACAAGTGGATTGAGAGATTGGGAAGTGTCGGTCTTTTCTCCAATTGTCCCAATATGTGTCAGGATTCGTGGTGAACGACGGAGTGGGGTAAATTCAATGTGTGCATCAATATCAAGAACAACGGACTGACAAGCAAGTCGGTAGTTGTCTCGCAGGAATGCCTCTGCTTCATTTTGGGGGCGAAGATGTTCCATTCCTTGCTTTATCTCAACAATACACTCATGGCATTGACCTGTACGAAAGCAGGAGGTAGGCACTTGAACGGCTAAATCGTCTGCATAATCAAAAACAGTTTTTCCGGGGGAGAGTTGATATGTCTTACCATCACAGGTGATTGTACCCTTAGATTTAATATCTAATAAACCTGTATCGTCTGATGCATCTGTTTCCCATGCATCGCGATAATCCAGTTTATCGTCCCCGACACACAGAAGTCCTGTGCCTTCATCTATCTTTCGTTGGTTTCTGCAACCGAATTGTGCAGTGCAATGGTCAAATCTATTTTTGTACGGACAGCGGTAGGTTGCTTGTTCGTCAGCATGTGTGATAAGGTCTTCAAAAATTTCTGTGATTTTGTTGAGGCGTTTTTCGTATTCGGATTTATCAATTTTCTTCATAAAATTCTATCTATAAGCGTTACCATTCTTCGTCAGGTTCTTCAAGAAACTGCTTTGCCAAAGCAACACATTCCAGAGCGTCTTTTCCGTAGCCATCTGCACCCATATCGTCTGCAAAGGTCTGCGTAACAGGGGCACCACCAACCATAATCTTCACTTCTTCACGTAGGTCTTCATCAATAAATGCATCAATCGTTTTACCCATATTTGGCATTGTTGTTGTCAATAAGGCAGACATACCTAAAATGGGTGCTTCGTATTCTTCCACTGCATCAATAAACTCGTCTTCAGAGGTGTCCACCCCTAAATCGTGGACGACGAAACCGGCACCGCGCAACATCATAATACATAGGTTCTTACCGATGTCATGCAGATCACCTTTGACTGTTCCCATGATGACAGTGCCGACAGGTTCAATACCCGAATCGGATAGGATCGGTTCAATGTGTGCCATTCCTGCTTTCATCGCACGTGCACAGGCAAGGACTTCTGGGACAAAGATGAAATTTTCACGAAACTTGATGCCGACAATACCCATTCCTATTATTAATCCATCATCCATGATTTCTAAGGCTTCAGTGCCATTACCAAGTGCTTCTTCTGTGAGTTCGTCAACGGTGTGATGGTCACCATCAATCAGTGCAGCGGAAACGTCCTGCATGGCTGGTGATGCCTGTGAGAACATCTCAATAAAACGTTCTTTCTCATCAGGACGTTCAAGGTATTCTTCAATTTCTTCACGGATGAATTCGTTCGCGATGTCATTTATTGATGCCACAGTTTGCGTAATCCTCCCTAAAGATATAGGATACCACACAGATGGAAAAATGGCAAATAAAATAGAAACAAGGATTACCACCTTGTAGCTGCTTCACGATACAACTGAATCTGCTCCATATTGCGTGGCACTGAAACCTGCAGAGACTTCCTTTTTCTATAAACATCCTTCAGGACTATCGGGGTACGAAGCATATTGGTTAAAGTAACTATACCTGATTCAAAATATACCCACATCCGTTGTTCTGCATAAGGGTTCAGCACATAGGCAGAATCGATATTTTCAGATTTTCCTACGATTTCTGAAAAAGCATCGTATTTTGGATATGTGAGTTCAATGGTCTTGTCGTATCCCTCTAAAAATACTTGTTCCGGTGGAGTTTTGGGGGTATATCCGCTTAACTTACACTTACTTATCTGAATGGGTGCCCCCGATTTATTCGTAAGATGTAATGAGACAACAATCGCTAACTTGTTATTATCATCACGATTGATAAACCATGTGTCGTCCTGTATTATCTGCACGGTCAATCCAGATATCTGTCGCCATCTGTGGTAAATGATAGCAGATAAAACTATACATACCAAACCGAGTAAAATCCAATGTCCCGTTGATGTTGTGAATAACTTCAAGAGTTCATTGAGAGTTTGTTGAAGCACATCAACTCCTTGTTCAGTGTTTCAGTAGAAATTACACCTTCTCTGTGGACAATATAGGGTGAAACCGAGATATCATATACCGTTGAAGGAATGGGTCCGGGTGTTTTTCCATCATCTGCAATAAAATCTAATCTCGCTGTCAGTTCGTCTCCAAATTCTTTCGGGGAGGTAGCTGCAGGTTGTCCAGATAGATTGGCACTTGTAATTGCAAGAGGTCCACCAAATTCCTGTAGTATTTTCAACAGTAAAGGTTGATTTGGAATACGCAGACCGACTGAGGTTCCACCTGCAGTAAGTTGAGGCAGTAGGTTTTTTGATTGGACGATGATTGTCAGTCCTCCGGGCCAATATTTTTCTGTGAGGTGAAAAAAGAATGGTGGTAGGTTCTGTGAGACTTTATGTACATCGTCAACAGATCCGAGTACTAAAGGAATCGGTTTATCTTCAGGTCTACCTTTGATCGTGTATAGTTTTTGCACAGCATCGGGGTTGAAAGGGTCTGCACCTATTCCGTAGACTGTATCGGTAGGTATTGCAATGATACCGCCTGATTTCAGGGTATTTACTGCATCGGTAACGCGTGAATCAGAATCCAAGTATAATCCTCCCTTCAAACATCAACGATAGATCCGTTAGCAGCAGCGTTGAGAGAAAGTTCATCTCGCAACCCCTGCTGATATTTTTCATAAGCGATGCCTGCAATCATTGCACCGTTATCGGTACAAAGATTGATTGGAGGATAGTAGACCTCAGTACCAATTTCTATTGCAGCTGACTTCAATGAAGATCGTAGGTGGCTGTTCGCTGCAACACCGCCTGTCAATGTAATGGTGCGTGCATCTGTGGTTTTAGCTGCATGCACAGTCTTAGCAACGAGTACTTCCACGACAGCCGCCTGAAAACTGGCCGCAATGTCCTCAATTGCTATTTCTCCATGAGTAATCTTATTGTCGCGTTCTGCTTTCTCTACAAAATAGCGGACAGAGGTCTTTATTCCACTAAAACTAAATTGGTAATCGCCACTTCGTAGCATAGGACGTGGGAAGTCTATTGCTTTAGGATTACCTTTCTGTGCCAATTCATCAATAATACGTCCACCGGGAAATCCGAGTCCGAGATACTTAGACACTTTATCATAGACTTCGCCTGCGGCATCGTCCTGCGTTGTACCTAAGACTTTGTATGTCCATCCTTCATAAACTTCCACAAGTAAGGTGTGTCCACCTGATACAGTCAAGCAAATATGTGGAAATGTCAAGGTCTCATGCACCATGTAATTGGCGTAGATATGTCCTTCTATATGATTGATACCGAGTAGTGGGAGATTATGACAATACGCCAGACTCTTTGCGGCTGCAACACCTACAAGCAAGGCACCGATGAGTCCAGGACGGTTGGTAACCGCTATGGCATCTATATCAGCAAAGGTGGTGTCTGCTTCTTTCAAGGCTTTATTGACGATGTAGTTGATGGCTTCTATGTGTTTCCGTGATGCTAATTCAGGAACAACACCACCATATTCTTGATGTGCTTTTACCTGAGATGCAACTACATTGGAGATGACTTCACGACCATCCTCAACGATTGCTGCTGCTGTTTCATCACAAGATGTATCAATTCCAAGTATTTTCACAAGTGTATCTTCAATGTTATGGTATAGATGTTAGATAGTGTTTTCATTATATCACATAAATATCTGTTAGACAATGGTTTTATGGTGAAGCATCAGGGGTATTTAGTTTTAAGAATTCGTAATTATTGAAGTTAACTTACTGTTAAGTCACTGAATCGGTTCATCACTGAATTTATTGGATATTGATTCTTGCCTGAACCAGGATTTTCAGATTTACAAATCAAAGGTATGAATGCCTTTTGGCATTCACTGGGACAAGAGTCTGAAACATCAAAGTGCCATCCAGAGAATAAACGTCAAACTGGGAATAGGAACTTTGCAGAGCCAAACTCATAATCCTGCAAATCTACTAATCCTGCAAATCCTGGTTCAGACAAATAGAAATACACGCAACTTCTGTGAAATTAGAAATTCATCCAAAAACAAACAGAAAATGAAAAATATGTGATATTGTAAAAAATAATTTGACATAAGTATATATATATGTTAATATATATTTTTATAATTACAAAATATATGTTATATATAGTTTAACAATATTGAGAGATTTGTAGGAGTGATATAATAGATACTATGATGAATATAGAACACGATATTCAGACAATTCATCACAAATTTCTATACAAAAACAACTTACAAATGTCAGCATCTCAGAAGAATCTTACAGTTTACAAGATTTAAATTTTAGTACCATCAGATTATGTGCTATATACCCATACAGATACTGGAGTTATAGGCAATTTACCTGTCTTACAGTTTGTAAGAGATTTCTTACAGTTTCGTAACTTTTCAAGAAGGAGACAACCATGAAATTACAAGATAAACACAATGAATTTGCTGTCAAATGCTACGCAAAATACATGAAAACCAACGATGTCGTCCAAGCGTTAATTGAAGGATTCGCTGACGAACTTCCACAACCGCCACTACCACCAAAATTGCTCGATTATGAGAAGGAAGTGGAAGGTATTGATTACCAGTATAGCAAGAATGAATATGTCACAGAACAAATGAAAGAGATAAAACATCGATACTTCAAAACATACGAAAACAAAGGACACACCAAGCTTAAACAACACTACGAAAGACTCATACAAGACATTGAGAAAGATTTCGATCTGAATTGGAGAGAAAAACGTAAAGAACGACTCAACGACCTACTGCACAAACATAGCTTGGAAGAAAAAGACTTTTACAAAAAACTCAGTTCAGAACTTTCAAACCAAATCCGAAGACTAAACATCACGCACACGCAATTTCCAGAAAAGTATCAGAAATTATTCAACGAAACACGTGCTGAATTCTTCAAATGTCAAGGCAACCAAAACCTGCCAAATAACGATAATATACTAAATGAATTAGAAACAATGTACGCCTATGTGAAAAACCTGATCTTTCAAGAAGAAATACCCGCAGAAGTTATTAAACAGGTTAACATGGCACACAACTTACTAAAAACCATTGCATCACATAAGCAAAATGATATACAAAAACAGGAGACAAATATAGACACACAAAAATCAAATCATACAGAACTTTCGTAGGTTATACCATTTCTAAAAGATAACTTGTCATTATTAAAATAGGTGTTTGTAATCGTGCAATTCATTGCGCCTCTTATATTCTCTGTCTTCGTTTGAAGTCACAATCTCATAATGAACTATTCTTTAATAGAATATTGATTGACAAATTTCCATAGAAGCATTAATATATTGTCATTATTTATGCCTATTGGAGGGGAATAATGGATAAACTCTCTATTGTTGATACACATGTTCATCTGTGGCATCCTAAGCAACTCAGATATCCATGGCTGAAACAGGTTCCAGCATTAAATAAACCGTATCTTCTGGAGGATTATTCTGCCGCACACGATAATCTGGAAGTAGAATCCATTGTCTTCGTCCAATGTGACACGCATCCAGATGATGGTCTAAAGGAGACCGCGTGGGTTACTTCACTTGTCGCTACAGAACCACGTATCAGAGGTATTGTTGCTTGGGCTCCACTTGAAGAGGGTCAACAAGTTGCACCTTTTGTGGAAAAATTGGCAGAAGAAAATCTTGTCAAAGGTATCCGTAGACTAATTCAAGGGGAAAGTGTTGATTTTTGTATCCAACCTAACTTTGTGAATGGCGTGAAAACGCTTGCAAGGTATGGATTGAGTTTTGACATCTGTATCTTTCACCCACAACTTGCTAATGCTATTCGTCTTGTTGAGCAGTGTCCAAATGTCCAATTTGTGTTAGATCATATTGGTAAACCGGACATCAAAAATCAGTTGTTTGACCCGTGGAAACAAGAACTGAAAACGCTTGCAGAATTTCCGAATGTCCACTGCAAAATCTCTGGATTGGTAACAGAAGCAGATCAGGAAACTTGGACACCTGCTGATCTACAACCCTATATTGACCATGTAATAGCATGCTTTGGGTTTGGCAGAGTCATGTATGGGAGTGATTGGCCCGTATCAACACTTGCATCGGATTATAAACGTTGGGTGCACACATTACAAGTAGCAGTAGCCGGATGTAGTGATGATGAGTTTAGCAAGTTATTTCACGACAATGCAAAGAGATTCTATAGACTGAAGTAAGCACAGTGTGTAAATATGCACATTACTTTGGTAAATTGCAATCATATCACTCTATTTGTTTCTCTCCTTTACCTCGCGCCTGCGGGGATGTAGCACAAATTCTGTATATCCATTGGGTAACTCGCACCCTTTAAGAACAAGATCTAATGCGGCTTGGAAGGCAATGCTATCATTATAATTCGGTGACATATTTTGATAGTTTGGGTCATCTGCGTTTTGTTCGTCAACCACCTTCGCCATACGTTGAAAAGTCTCAGTTACCTGTTCTTTGGATACAATCCCATGATGTAACCAGTTTGCAATATGTTGGCTTGAAATCCGTAACGTTGCACGATCCTCCATCAAACCGATGTTGTTTATATCAGGTATCTTTGAACAACCGATACCTTGGTCTACCCATCGTACAACATAACCGAGTATTCCTTGTGCATTATTCTCAATCTCACGTTGGATTTCCTTCTTAGACAATTCCCTATCTTTCAGTAGTGGAGGGGTTAACAGATCTTTTAAGTTTGCCCGTTCACGTGATGTCAATTCTTCTAATCTTGTAGCAACATTTACACGGTGATAGTGGATTGCGTGGAGCGTCGCTGCAGTGGGAGAAGGAACCCATGCAGTCGTTGCACCTGCCAACGGATGATTCACTTTTGTATCAAGCATCTCTGCCATCTCATCGGGTTTTGTCCACATCCCTTTGCCTATCTGTGAAATCCCAGGTAATCCAGTTTCAATGCCGATGTCAACATTCCAATCTTCATAGGCACGCATCCAAGGTTCATTGCGAATGTCCATTTTCGGTATCATCGCATCTGCTTGCATGCTTGTGTGAATTTCATCACCCGTTCTATCTAAAAATCCAGTATTGATAAAGACAAGTCGTTCAGAGGCAATCCGTAGCACTTCCTTTAGATTGACGGTGGTGCGGCGTTCCTCGTCCATTATACCTATCTTAATAGTGTTATTCGGAAGACCAAGTGCTGTTTCTATTCTTTTGAATAAACGAACTGTCATATCAACTTCTTCGGGACCGTGGAATTTCGGTTTCACGATATATATACTACCCGTTTGGCTGTTCTTATATTCTCCGTTGCTATTTATGTCATGCATCGCACCAAATGTAGTCATCATAGCATCCAGAAAACCTTCAGGTATCTCCTCTCCATCTGTTGTAATGACCGCATCTGTATACATGTGGAGACCGACATTGCGTATCAGTAACAGGCTTCGTCCGGGCAGTGTGTAGGTGCTTCCATCCGTTGATGTCCATGTTTTATCCGAAGTTAATTTTCTGTTGATTGTCTTGCCGTTTTTCTCAAAAGTAGATTCCAATGTGCCTTTCATAATTCCGTTCCAATTGCTATAGACACGCACCTTATCCTCAGCATCAACAGCAGCAACCGAATCCTCACAATCTTGGATTGTTGTTATAGCAGATTCAAGGATTACATCTACAACACCAGCGGGATGCTCTTTACCTATTAGATGATCTCTGTTAATCTTGATTTCTATGTGTAGACCATTATTTTGGAATAGGATTGCACTAAGCTCTCCACCTTTTTGCGTGAAGCCAACAAATTTATTGGGTTCTTCTAATCCGGTTTCCTTCCCATCACGAAGTACTGCGTTTAAATGTAAATTGCTGTCAACTTCTTTGAGTGAAAATTGCTTTATATCTGAATAAGTTCCAGATTCCAGCGAAACAACTTCATCCAAGAACCTCTCTGTGAATTCAATCACCTTTGCACCACGGATTGGATTGTAGTTTCCATCACGATCTGCTCCTGCTGATTCGTCAATAACATCTGTTCCGTAAAGGGCATCGTAGAGACTCCCCCAACGTGCGTTTGTTGCATTTAATGCATAACGTGCATTATCTAAAGGGACTACTAACTGCGGTCCAGCAATAGATGCAATCTCAGCATCAACATGAGTTGTCGTCACTTTGAAATCATCGCCTTCAGGTAGAAGACAGCCGATTTCTTTGAGGAATGTAGAATATTCGTCATAATCAATTGGTTCGTCCTTATGTTCCAAATGCCATGCGTCAATCTGTTCCTGTATTGTATCACGTTTATCCAATAGAGATCGGTTTTCTGGGGCAAAGTCAGTTACAATGGTATCAAATGCCTTCCAAAACTCGTCCGCACCTATCCCTGTACCTGGGGCAATTTCATCTCTTACTAATGCATATAATTCTCTATCAATTTTAAGATTCCCGACATCAATCCGCTTTTCCATGTTATTATTTTCCTTTGCTATCGTGCATAATTCTATATGATGTATCTTATACCATTTCTAATTGAAAACACCGCATTTTTGTAGCACAAACTGCCAGTTTGTGCAGTCCTTCAAGACATTCTTAACAAATGCTAATGGTATAAACATTTATAGAAATGGTATTATGTATGATATATTATCAACAGTTCTATGACGAGTCAATTTGTTTTTGAAACGACCTGACCATACCAATTTCCTTTGACAATATGACACTGATAAGTTATATTAACAGATTACAAACTGGTTCATTTCATCGTAAGGACATCAGGTATGTTTTTTACTTTTTGTATTTTCATTTTACCCATAATAGTATTCGTAATTTTGCATTTAGTATCTAAGCAAAAAACGGACGATGAAATGGCATCAACAGAACCTATGGAAGTTTGTGCCTTATGCCAGAATGACTTTCCAATCAATCAATTGGTAGAAAAAGAGGTAGGAACTTACGGTAAAATATACTGTTTCTGTGAAGAATGTGTGGAGAAATTATACAACGAATTCAAAGAACAAACTGGAATAAAGACAGGAGAATAATATATGTACGATTTGGTTACATTTGGTGAAGCCATGATTCGACTTACTGCCCCAGAATTTATGCGTTTGGAGCAAGTCTCATCATTATCTATCACTGCGGGTGGTGCGGAAATGAACGTCGCTGTCAACGCAGCACAACTCGGATTGAAAACCGCATGGGTTTCAAGACTTGTAGATAACTGGTCAGGTCGCTATATTCGCAACAAAGGACAAGAATTGGGAGTAGACATGTCCAACATCAAATGGGTGGAATTTGATGGCGTTGGATACGAACGGAACGGGTTTTACCATCTTGAAATGGGAGCCGGTCCCAGAGCAAGTAGTGTGACTTATGACCGCGGGCATTCAGCAATATCAAATGTACAACCCAGTGAGGTAGATTGGGCATCTATCTTTAGCAATGCACGATGGTTTCATCTGAGTGGAATCACACCCGCATTGTCAGAGTCAGCTGCAGCAGTTTCTGCGGAAGCATTAAAAGCGGCGCGAACAGCAGGAGTCACTACAAGTTATGACCTTAACTTTCGTTCAAAATTGTGGAATGCTGAACAAGCACAAGCAGCAAACAAACCAATGATGGAACACGTCTCTGTCCTTATCGGTAATGAGGAAGATTTTGAGAAATCACTCGGTTTTGCTGCAGAAGGCGCAACCGAATCGTATAGTAAACTTGAACCAGATAGTTACAAAGAGGTAGCAGAAAGAGTCAAAGATGCGTTCCCGAACATAGAGATGATTGGCACAACGTTGAGAGATGCAAAAACAGGTTGGTTAAATGACTGGCGGACGCTATTATATGATGGAGACAATTTTTATCTCTCACGTATCTATGAAGATTTAGAATTGGTGGATAGAGTCGGTGGTGGAGATAGTTTCTCTTCTGGGCTGATCTATAGTCTATTGAATGCGAAATCTCCACAAGATGCAGTTGACTTTGCTGGTGGCTATTCTGCTTTGGCACATACCTTCCCAGGAGATTTTAACTGGGCAACGGTAGCAGAAGCAGAGAAAGCGATGCAGGCAGGAAGTGTGCGAATCAGTCGCTAATTCTTCTCAAGTAGGAAAAGAAACTCTCGGTTCGGTTTTTCAGTCGCACTTAACCATTCGTTTGTCCATTTCATACTTGCCATAACATTTCGTTTATAGTTCACCTCAACAACAGCAAGCAGTTTGCCGTTTGTTTGCATTACCTCGTTGAGTTCTTCAGCAGTTGCACGTCCTCCCGAACTGTATGACAGGATGATCCACCGCGCTTGCGTCATCTTGATCAATCTTTCAAGGGCTTCAACAGCAATGAAACGTCCATTGTCATTGCGTCTGAATTCCTCAAATACGGAAGCAGAGAGTTGATCTGATGTATCCTCACGTCGCTTTGCTTTGCCGAATAGGTTCGGTCTGTCATAGAGGATGATGCTTTTCCATAGATGGTAATATGCCGCATATCTCACACGAGATGGCGGCATCTTTTCGTTGTTTGAACCGTAAGGGGGATCAAAGTATGCAAGATCAACATCAATCTGTGGTACAAGATCAAAGATGTCAGATCTATGCACTTGATGGTCTCCTTCAGAAATAAAAAGTTTCGGCACTTCAAGCACGAGTTCTTTGTAGGATCGTGGTGACCAATCCTTGAGGTATGCTGAATAATGTCCGAGTGTACTGTCCACGCGATCCATCCCTAACATCAAACTTGTAAGTGCAACAGCTTTATCAACGGTATCAAGGTTTAGATTCTCAATTTCGTCACGAATCGCATCTAACTTACGTGTGTTATGTAACTGCCAAGGTTTCTTAAGTCCATCTGCTTGGATTGCAGATCCATCGTTTGAATGTCCACCGTAATGTTCTGTGAACCATCCATCTATCGGGGGAACAGCGTTTAGATGATCCATCAGGAGTTGATAGTCAGTTCGTGGCTTTTTGTTGAGAAGGTAGCAAGTTCCCAATACTTCTGACCAGTGTGCAATGTCGTTGGAGTGGACAGAATAACCGAGTTTTGAAAATGCCTGTGAGACTCGGGTTGTGCCTGAAAAGCCGTCTAAAATCGTCTTGGCATCAACCTTCTTGGCGAGTTGCAGGATTTGTGGGATGAGTTTTAGTTTGGAACCGGCGTATTTTATACCTTCTGTGGATGGAGTTTCAGGATTGTATCTCAAATTATGCAATCTTGACATTGGTAATACCATCTCTAATAGAAAACGCTGCATTTTTGTAGCATAAACTGTCAGTTTGTGCAGTCCTTCAAGACATTCTTAACAAATGTTAATGGGATAAACATTTATAGAAATGGTATAAGAGTAAGTTCTTTAGCAGTTGCCTTACCTAAAATAGCATCCTGAATTAAAGTACTGGCATTCAGAATCTCAATACCGATAAGTTCACCGTTTTCATTCAATTCAGCAGTGATATTGGGGCTAAATTCAAGACTATCTCCTTGTGGTTCTTCAGAAATAACGAGATGTAATATATCTTCTATGTGAAAATATTTCATTTTTGCTTTATTCATAGGGTATACCTCTGTGTCCTAATCCTGAACCGAATCTGCTGCATCTTCTGGCTTGTCTTTTTCAGGATCATATAGACGGTATTTATCCCTTCCTATCCACATATATCTATCTTCACCTCTAGGATAGTTACGACGCGTAGGGAACTTAACACAGCAACCCCTTATCAATCTTCTTACTTTATTCACATTGAAATCAGGATACTTACTCGAAACAATTCGTTCAATTCCTTTGAGAGAGAATGTAGCGTTAAAATCCCCTTTTGTAAATTCCTGAACTGCTTCCCATACAATCTGTTCTTCAGGTTCATCGCTCGGAAGTCGCGGAGGAGAGGAAGACTCTTTCTGGGATTTATTAGGTACAGCGAACTGCTCATCTCCAACTTTTGCTTCCATACTTACAAGTCGTTCTCCTGTTTCTGTTTCAAAGGTGGAGACATTGATACAATTTATGTCCATTCCTTGTGAAGTTCGGAGGAATCGGCATACACGAGCAACTCTTGAGGGAATGTCTGAAGCAACAATGTATAGCCGTAGGTTACGATTTAAATGCGGTATTTCGTCAGTGTCGGATAATTCAAACACATCCTTGAAGACTTGATGGAATTGCTTTCTATTGGATTCATCACCTGTTTCAAAATAGTCCTCTGCAATTTCTTGGATCTGATCATCAGAAAGTTCGCTTGCCCATGCTGCATATTCAAGCAATTGGGCTACTACATCACGCGGAGCTTGGTCCCGCTTTAACTCAACGATCACCAGATTTCCTTCTGCATCCACTCCAAGTAAATCAGGGAACAGGGTTCCTTCCTCATCTTTAGCACTCGTTTGCCGACCAATCCACAGAAAATCCTCTTGAGCAAGAGTCTGTCGCGGACTATTCTCCAACCAATCCTCAAGATGACTTTCAAGTTCCAGATTTGTTTCTTGTGCGATGACGAGTTCTGAGTTAGAAATGTCGTCACCTTCTAATCTAAAAATAGGCATAACTTTAATTTACCCTCTTATAGTAAAAATCATAATTATTTACACACTACGGTAGGTTCGGTTTCCTAACCGAACCGGTGTTTGTTCAGTCTCATAGATGCGGTTAGGAAACCGCATCTACCGGGGAGTGTGCACGTATTTTTACATTTCACTATAATGAAATCTTTGGTTCTTGGTAAAAAGTGCGCTTACAAAGCGCGCCTACAAATGTTTGTTGTTATATTGATGAGTATTTACCGCACAAAGCAGGAGAGGCATTCATAAGAACGGAGCAGTCCATCCGATTCTGCTTCCCATGATCCAGAATAACGATAATCTTCCAGCTCAACGCTGACGATGCCATCAAACCCCGCATCTTCAAGAATCTGCACCACTTTCAGCCAATCCACAACGCCATCGCCAGGAATGGTGTATCGCCACCAATCCTCACCGTAACCGCGAGGTGAACTGAAACTCGGTCCCAAATTGCCGTGCAAGTATAGTGCTTCCTCATCAAAAACGGTATCTTTTCCGTGGACATGTTTTACATGTGCCGCGAATTCGTTGAGGGCACGGATGTGGTCAATGCCAATTCTGACAAGGTGTGACGGGTCATAATTGAGACTTAAACCAGAGGAAGGACATTCAGCAAACATGGCACGCCACATCTCAGGCGTACATCCGAGTGCCGGATATGTAGGAGCACCGCCAGGCCATCCCTCTATGACTATAGTTACATCATGAGACTCGGCAAATTCTGCTACTGGTGGTACGGTTTCTTTCCAGATGTCAAAATTCTTTCCGCGACCGAGACCTGCGTCTTCTGGAACGAAAACACAGAACATGATGTGAACATCGTTTTCTGCAGCAGCTTGAATGGATGCTTTTGCCTTATCAGCACCGGATTTCTGTGTGGATTTTTTTGCACTGAGGAGTTCACGAGTTCCCGGTAAATCTGCACTACCGATTTCCAACCCCGCATCTCTTGCTGTTTTCACAACTTCAGGTGTCGCTTCTCCAATATCAATCGCTTCAAATCCGTTATCAGCACACCACTTACAGAAATCTGAGAATGGCATTTTACGGGCAGTACCAGGAATACGTAGTCCTATTTTCATATTAATTCCTTTTCTTTTGATATGTTGTTCTATCTGTAAATTCTTCTAATATCCCATTAACCCACAACAACGGCGACACACAGGCATCGGTCCATCAGTGCTAACAGATTGACGGAATTTCATTGCCTTCTGATTATTCCACATATCAACAACCTTGTCCTCTTTGATGTTGCCGATAATATAGTCATGATAATCCCGACACAAACTCACATCACCGTTACTATCAATCTCAAGCGTCATAAAGATGCTGACACACTGGTTATATCCAAAAGTTTCGCTATGGTCTGTGTAATATGTTTGGATTTCACCCTTTGAGTTTAACCTTGGCATCATGATAGGTGGACATCGCTTCTGTTCATGTGATAAGTTTTCCATCTCTTCAAACCGATCAAGTATATCGCCATGGTCAAAGTCGTGCCATGTGCCGATCCATCCGTAATGTGTTTGTGGCTTAAATCCAAAACGCTGTTCAAAGTCTTCTGTATGTTCTTGTGCAGATTCAGAATCTATCCACCAAGTTAGGTAGAATATCTGAGCATCGGCATATTCGCTTGTGAACTTATACAGATCGACCACATAATCTATGTTATACATAGTAATACAGCTGAGTGGGATAATATAAGGGAACGTTGTGTTCTTACGTTCTTTTTCCGCATGCAGTGTCTCTAATGCAGCTTTTACATCTTTGAAATTGTCATAATTCTCTGAAACACCTGGACGTTGTGTGTTATGGATTTCTTCGTCTGGACCGTCAACGCTGAGATATACTATTTTACATGTTTCCATTATGTCATCAGCACGTCTTGCGATGTTTGTTGCATTACTAACCAGTGAGATCGGCATGTCTTTCTCCTTGATATAATGCATCAATTCGATGATACCGGGATATAGCATCGGTTCGCCACCCCAGATATACCAAACAGGAGACCATCCAGCGTCTACAATTTGGTCAACAAGGTCTTTATATATTTCTACTGGTACTTCTCGTTGCTTTAACTCTTTGAGTGATTTATCAAGAAGATATCCGTTATCACCCCATTGTCCGCAAGAATGACAACGGAGATTACACATATCTGTAATACGTAGACTTACTAACTGGATATCATCACCTTTTCCGTGCTTTGCACCGAAAGGATGACGCACGTTAAAGGTCTCTTTTGCCATTTGGTACCGCATCAGTTTGCGGGATGTTTTCCAATCTTGTGTTACTGCGGTTGCAAGTTGATTGACAAGGAACCGCGATGAGATTCGACTTCTTATTGCCATAGTTACTCCATTTCTTTCTTCAAGGAAATACACCAATCAATGTATTTTTGTATGTATGAGTTCATGTTGATATAAGTTAAATGTTCTTTTTAAGATTCGTTTTCTGACTTCACAAGCGTGAGTGCTGCAGAGTTGAGACAGTATCTTTTACCTGTAGGTTCTGGTCCATCATCAAACACGTGCCCAAGATGTGCATCACAACGACTACACAGAACTTCAGTACGAGGCATAAAAAATATGCTCCGATCCGATTTTGTTATAATAGATTCTGGAGAAACCGGTTGCCAAAAGCTGGGCCATCCTGTTCCAGATTCGAATTTTGTTTCAGACGTAAATAATGGACTCCCACAACAGATACAGTGATATATACCTTCGTCTTTACAATCGTGGTATATACCAGTGAACGCGCGTTCAGTGCCTTTCTTCCGAGTGATCTTATATTCTTCTGGTGAAAGTTGGTCTTTCCAATCTTTGTCTGACTTTGTTATTTTTTCAGCATCCATTACTATCTCCTTGTATTTCTTGTGTACACTATCACATATTTTGGCAAAAAATGCAAGTGAGATTTATTTTATGAAGTTTGATTGTCTTCCACGACAAAGTTGCTTTTTCATGATTTATCTTTATTTTTATCCTTTATCCGTCCTAATACCTTACATCTCGTTGCAGATAGAATTTTATAGCGAACCCCACCCCAAACTATTTTACGTTGAAACATGGCATAGAAAGCATTTATCCCAGCAAGAAAACCAGAAAATGGAGCCGCAAATTTGCTGATACGGAGTGTGTCCCGAACCCTCGGCATATCCAGCAGCCATTGGGGCAGGTTTCTACAACATAGTTGAAAACCGATGATTTCTAAAAATGGAATGAAAGTTACGGTTAAAAGTGCCTGCCGTGAATAAAGAAATGGGATAACGCCAATAATCAACACTGATTTTGGTAGAAATAGAAACAGACTGCCAAACCACTGTAACCACAATCCCATGTGACACGTCATAATCATCTGCCGATTCGTAAATTCAAAAATCTGTTTCCAGGTGCGGTTTGATGTTTCTGTTACCGCAACACAATCGGGTACGTAATGTATTTTGAGCTTTATATCTCGGACAGCACGTGTAGTGTTCAGGTCTTCAATCGTGGCATTTTCCCATCGCTGAAGTATCTTCCCTTTTTCAAGGAAATCACGACGAAAAGCGTTTGAGCCACCCCATACCATTGTCAAACGATGGTCCCCTTGCAATGCCAATTGGAAGTTCACCCACGTCGCTTCAACAAGCGATGGAAAGTTCCAGGTTTGTGGAAAATAAAACCTACCCCCAACTGTTGCTCCGATGGAATTATCTTGAAGTGGCGTGACGAGGAGTCTGAGCCAATCCTTCTGAATCTTCACATCTGCATCTACAAAAGCGATTACTTCTACATCCTCTGGTAGATTCTCTATGACGGTAATAAGATTTTGCACTTTCTGTGAACGGGGTAGGTTGTTATCAATAATATTAGGTGCTAAAGAAACATTTGCATGTGGAACGTTTTCAACAAGTTCTTGTAAATGTGGGTAAGAAACATCGTGACCTTTATCAACCATTTCGTGGGTGACAAAATAGATCTGATATTCTCCTCCATATTCCTGATCCAAGAGACTTTTCGCATGTTGTTCAGTTTCGTCATCCCAACCGTAATGCGGCGCGATTATAGCAACTTTAGGTGTGTATGTAGGTCTCACTTTCTTTCGTTCACGACGAGTATAAAAAAATGATTGACTGATCAATATCATCTCAAGGATAAAAAGAAAATAGGCTGTGAATATTATTATAGATGTGGTCATGATTATATGTATATAGTCAACAATCTGATTATAATGAATTATAAATATAAGTTGACACTTTCGACCCACGGTAGGCGAGGTTTCCTAACCTCGCCTATGCAGAGTGTTCAAGTAATTTAGAAATCCACTATAGTATTACTGCAAATTAGAAGTTCAAATTACTGTTCTTCAGAGGTGCGAAACCATGCCAATTTCGGTTTGAGTTTTGGTATCAATTCGGGTTTTATTAGAAAGATATGTTCGGGTTGATTTTGAGTTCTTGCGTAGTAATTCCCAGATGAATCTGTCTCACCGATTTGCAATGTAAAAACGGACTTATTGCGTAATTCTACAGTAATCTGTATATTAGGAGATTGGAAACTTTTTATAACCTCAGTTAGTTTATTTGTTCTACCATCAAAGGTTAATCCAACAAATTCCTCTGCCTTCAAATCAATTAATTCATACAGAAGCGCGTTTACTTCTCCATTATTAGCATTCTCTTGAACAGGTTTGGTTATTCTCCAATTCGTTCCAAGTCGTTGACAGGTATATTGTACTGTTTCATTTGAATCATCAACATATTTTACAGTACACCGTATCGGATCATCAATAGTAAATTTGAATATCTGCTTATCTCTTAACCATGCAACACCTTCGCTTATTTTGTCAATTAACTCGCGTTTGACAAGTGCGATTTGCTTAGTTCTGTTTGTTTTCATGTATACCGTGTCGTTTTTAGTGAAATCTCCAATATGTAGTTCAATAGGTTTTTCAACATCACGTATGGTAAGCTTAACTCTGAATGAAGCGTTTTTTAATCCATATAATTCAAGGTTTTTTGAAGAGTTGGATATATAGTCAACAGCTTCAAGTGAATCAATACCGTATATCAAGTCGCTGGCTGCTTGCGAGTCTGCAGCTATACTATTTTTACCTTGTATTTCCCATAGGTCTTTCTGCCGTTTTATACCTTCAATTCTCTCTTTTCCGCGTTGAATTTCAAACTGTATAACATCACCACGTTGGAAATCAAGCAATCGTTTGTCTCGTAGGTCAAATGCAGTTTTATTGAGTAGTTTGATAATGTCATCTGTAACAGTGTATATGCCACCTTGGTGAATGGACTGTACGTAGACGGTCTCTTTATCAGTATTTTCTATATCTGTTGAATGAGGAACAGCCGAACCTATCGCAAGACCGTAACTCTTTCCCACATCTTTCAGTGTGATATGAATACGTGGTGTATCTAATCCGTATTTTTCTAATGACGATTTTACCGATTCACCATCTAACTCAAAGGAGGAGACTTGTATGGTTTGTAATTCTGAGAGGATATATCTTATATCTTCAGAATCTGCATTTACAGATACTGGATTTGTCATCATCCAAGAGTCACCATTCTTCACACACGAAAACGGTTCAGGTTTTCGAAATGCAATTTCTGTGATTGCATCTGGATTGAATGTAATGACAGAACGACTGCGAATGTCAGTTGTGGATATTGCTAAGTCATCAAGCGCACTGGATTCAATAATAAATATGTGTTGTTCCGTCTGTTCTTTGATATATACGGAATAGTTAACTCCCTTTTTTCCGATTAAAAAAGTAAGTGGGTTACCGTCCCTGTCCTTCCACAGTTGCACTGTAATAGTAGGATTCTCTAACCCATATTGGTCATATTCAGCAACTTCAAAGGTCTGTCTTATCCGTTTATCTACAAAATCATCCAATACAGTGTTAACTTTAGAAAAATCTGCATCTGCAATGAATGGTGATGTAATCTGCCACATCTCTTCACCATCCTTGCTTACACTAATTGTTTGATAGGAATCATCGGCGTAGGAAAGTTGTATTCTTGATATGTCCTCACGCGGCAGTTCGTAGACTTCAGAGATGGTCGGTTTATTGCGACTTGTCCTTTCTTCTACTGGTTCGTCAAAAAACAGAAAATATGTTGCTGCAATAACGATCAATAGCACTATGATGATAAGAGTGGTCCTGTAATTCATACAGTTCCCCCTTCACGTCGATTCCACCACACAACTAAACCTGCAATAAACACAACCAACGGTATAAGGAAGATTGCAGTTATTTGTACAACACCTGCTTGTTGCGGAGTCATGCTGCGTAATTTCTGGTTGTTTCTATCTGGTTCAGTAATAGCAATTAGGTCGCCATCTTCGGTAAGCCAATTCACTGAAGTCAGTAATAAACCTTGATTTGCCTTTTTCAAATCAAGGTTTGTAGCAAAATTTGAACAACCAAATACCACGATTCGAGTAGGACTTATCTCATCGGTATCATTTGTATCCACCAAAACGTGTTTTTCAACAGCAACAGCAAAAGACACAGGAGCAGGAAGATCAATTCCGGCAGTATAACCATTACCACTGAACTTCCCATCAGGCATTCGTTCTTTTTCTGCCCAACTTACGCCTAATGCACTGACAGTCTTTGCAAGTGACTTAACAGAGAGTTCTGATTTTATTTCATCTTTAGGTGATACAGAACGCGTCTTAGGGAATGCAAGATAAGGATCTAATTGTCGTGTAATTTCATGCTGTTCAAAATTAGGAAAAGGTGCACTCGATCCTCTCATCACATCAAATGCAAACCTATCAACCACCAAATCATTACCAACCGACACTCCCCACTTTGACATAAGTTGCACAAGTCTCTTATTGACATCTTCAGATGACTCTGATGGGTGGAATAACAACAATAGTTTTCCATTCTTATCTATATATCTGCTAATTTTATCTATTTCATTAGTTGTTAATGTTTCTGTCGGTCCCACAATTGCAAGTAGATCACAATTTGAGGGAATATCTGCTTCTGTAAGAAACGATAGTGTTATAGGTTCGTAATTCTGATTTTCTAATGCTTTCTTGAATTCACTGAGACCGAATTGAGTTAAATCATTGATTTCATATTCCCCATGTCCAACCAAAAAATATATCTTCTTGGTTTTGTTCTGAATAAGTTTGAGAACTGCACTCGCAAATTTCTGCTCACTGACAATAGTCACCTCTTCTTGTCTGTCTTTAGAACTAAACACAACAGTCCCATCCCTGAGCCTATGATCTACACGTTGGACATCTATGTATGGATCCTTTAATGCTACAGTGATGAATTCTGATTCGCGTTGGAACAACTCTAATTTATGCATAGCGCGGATTGCCAACTGTGAATTTTCATCACTGTAGAAGGCTATAATCTCCACATCTTTATCCAGAGAATTTAGAATCTTTTTCGTCTGTTCGGATAACGAATTGTCTTGTAACTCTGTTAAATCTAAACTCATATCAAAACGTTGTGAAACTATGACGTTCACAAAAACGGCAATTCCTATTATACCAATTACACTTAGAGCAACGTTAGTCCCATACCGTAATTGCCGACTGACAAACAAGTCAACAAAATCTTGGTAGTGTAAGACAGCAAGAACAGCCAATGTCGCTATAAAGAGAATAAGGAAGATCCAAAATACTAACCATGCCTTTAGAGATAGACAGGCAATTGAGATAAAACAGAAAATTAATGCAAGGAAACCAACTATCGGTCCTGCAACGTTTTTTCTTGACACGGTTTATCTCCATTTTGAAGATTCAATTGACTTGAATGTTGCAAATAAACAGACACAGGTAAAACTGACATAGTAGACCACATCTTTAACCAGGATTGCACCGCGTGGAAAATCGCTGAAATGTTCACTAAATGATAGATACTTTAAGAAGTTACCAATAGTACCACCACGGTCAGAGACAGCTCCAATTACCCACAATGCTAATAAAAAACCAAAACTTGTCAAGGCAGCCACAATCTGATTTTTGCTCATTGATGACATCATTAAACCGAAAGCAAGAAAACATGAACCAAGCAGAGTGAGTCCAAGATAACCACTAAAAATAAGACCAACATCTAATGGACCGAATCGCTGTGTCAGAAATGGAAAAATAAGTGTGAGTCCGAGCATTATGATAAGCAGTGTCCAACTTGCAAGATATTTTCCAAGAACTACCTGACTATCAGTAATGGGAGAGGTAAGAAGCAGTTCAATCGTACCAGATTTACGTTCTTCTGCAAATAGTTTCATTGTCAATACTGGAGTAAAAAAGAGAAGAATAGTTGCCATTATTCCGAAGGTCGACTGCATCACTCCATTACCAAAACCATTATTATTGCTTGATACTATCAGGAAAAACTGGAATAGATAACCAGAAATTGCTGCAAAGACAAAACACACAAAATAGGCAACAGGAGATACAAAATATGTATATAGTTCTTTGGTGCAAACGGCAAATATGTTTCTCATTTGTCTGTGATGTCGGGTGGATTGAGTGCTAAGGAATACTAACTATAGTGAATTATAAATATAAATTGACACTTTCGCCCCCCGGTAGGCGAGGTTTCCTAACCTCGCCGATGCAGAGTGTTCAAGTAATTTCAAAATCTACTATAAAATGTTTATGGACTTTTCCTACAAAGAATGGACCGAGAGATTCTATATACTTTGTCGTCTGCTCTGTTTTCCGCATATCTTGAATCAGTCGTGACAGGGGATATAATTCTTTTCCAACTAAACCGATAACAAACTCATTGTCATTCGTATCTAAACCGAAGCAAGCCAAACGTATGTCACTGGCATAACTTCCAGCAGCATAACTTCGTCCAAGCATCGCATGTTCACCAAGAATTCTACCACGATCAGATGGATCCAGTTGATAAAAATCTGGTCTTCGTCGGAGAGGATACCAAATCGCCCACGGAAAGTCTGGGTTGAGGACATTGTTGCGCGGTTTGTTGATAAGCCATTCTTCCAAATTAGGTTCTCTTCCACTTGAATAGGTGCGTCCTATCATCGTCATTTCTGGACGATATGTGAGGTGACAATTGGCTATTAGACTCTTTAATGAAATTCGGGAACTGGTCATTAATGTTGCAGGGTCTTGAGCCATAAAAAGCACACCAACTCCCGTTGGGTGATTTAGATCGTCGTATAGAACCTTATTTGATTTTCCCTTACCAAGTGTCTCAATTACACTTGTTGGATCGTGACAATCTTTGAATACATGGAGTTGAAAGTACAGCCTCTGATCACTATATTGTGGTTCTCCATCAATAGGAGCACCCATCTCACGTATATCTACTGGTTCGGGACGTTTTGGTCTAGTTGGTTTGGATTGCATTGTGTCTGTTGCGGTTTCCTTGCTGGCTGGGTTAACGTTTTGTGTTATACGAATCCCGAATCCACTGTTCTAATATTGGATCGGGATCTTCAACGACCTGTATTGGAAATGTGAATGAAGTTTGTCCGGTATTCTGCTTTATTAAATTCAAACCGTGTTGATAACTTGACAGGATTTCATCACAGATCTCTTTCACTGTCTTTTCTTGTGACACTACCCGTTCACAGATGGCATCCGTAGCATCGTCATCAAACTTTATTTCTAAGCCGTGGTCAGTATTAAACTGGTATTCATATCTCCGAACATGTTCTTTTGAAATAGTGTTTTGATTATATACACTATCTTCTATAATCTGATGCAACAATTTATCAGGGGCTTCTACAACATCTGCAGTGACAATAAATTCGGAGGTACTCGTTGATGGGAGTTCAAATTTATAGTTCCTTAATATCCTTTCACAGACAGTCATCAAGGCACGTGCACCTGTTTTCTGTTCAATAGCTTGTTCTGCTATTCTTCTTAAACCACAATCAGCAAAAAGCACTGAAATACCGTAAGCATTGAACGCATTTTCATATTGGCGGATAATAGAACCTTCAGAATGTTTCAATATATAAAAAAGATCGTCTACCTCCAATTCATTACAGACGACATGCACAGGTAAACGTCCTATAAATTCTGGTTCAAAACCAAAATCAATAAAGTCCTTTGGTGTAACATGCGCAAGATATTGTGCTGCATCTTCATTCTGGCTTGCTACATCAGCATTAAAACCTATTCTGCTCTGATGCCTGCGTTTCTTAATAATCTTTTCCATACCAGTGAACGCACCACTAATAATGAACAGAATATGACGGGTGTTGATCACCTCTTTGTCAACTTTCCCGCGTTTCTGAAATTCCATTGCAGCTCTCATCTGAGAAGCAACATCGTTACCAGAACGTAGGTCTACTTCAGTTTCCTCCATCAATTTCAGCAGTCCAATCTGTACACCACGTCCACTAACATCGCGTCCGATGATATTCGGTGGTGTAGCGATTTTGTCCGCTTCATCAAGATAGATAATCCCGTATTGAGCCAGTTCAAGGTTGTCGTCCGCTTGCGTAACAAGTTCACGGATTAAGTCGTCAACATTCGCACCAACATAACCCGTTTCACTGAATCGTGTTGCATCTGCTTTTACAAATGGAACTCCGATGAGCTTGGCAATATGTCTTATCAGATATGTTTTACCCACACCTGTTGGTCCAAGCATAACGATGTTCTGTTTGGAGTAGTCTGTATCAGCTGCATCAGGATTTTCGTGGCATTCTCGGACGTGATTGTAGTGATCGCATACAGCAATAGCAAGTGCCTTTTTAGCATCATCCTGTTTAATGACATACCTGTCTAAATACTGCTTAATGTCTTTTGGTTTTAGATCGAACTTCAGGTCAAATGTATCTTGAGGTTCTGGTATGTCTTTGTCAGTTGTGTCTGGTGAGATATTGCGACCACTAACATTGTCAAGACGTATACCGATACCAACACCGTATTTTTTCTCCAAATTCTCTTTGAATTCTTGAAGTTCCTTTTGCAGTTCTTCTTGTGTTGGGAATTTTTTATCGGAATTCATAGTTATACATTTATGGTAAAGTATAAAATTACATCTACCCTTTCTATCCACAGTAGGTGAGGTTTCCTAACCTCGCTTAATCTTTTCGGAATTCATAGTTATACATTTATGGTAAAGTATAAAATTATATCTACACTTTCTATCCACGGTAGGCGAGGTTTCCTAACCTCGCTTAATCTTTTCGGAATTTATAGTTATACATTTATGGTAAAGTATAAAATTATATCTACACTTTCTACCCACGGTAGGCGAGGTTTCCTAACCTCGCTTAATCTTTGACATTCGCATAAAAGAACGGCGGCATAGTTAATGCCACAACATCATCTTCTCCAGAGATTTCACGTGCCATTGCGAGTGCATCATCCAAGTTCTTTGCCCATTCCACTCCTAAACGTTGTGCCACTCTCGGTTCTTTCGGTCCAACCAAAATCACTTTTGACAAATACTTTAACGGATAAGTTGCCCAATACCAGACGGTAAATGGATGAAAACCGTGATGGGCATACTTGTTGCGATAACAATCAATTAAATACTCGTCTTTTGCGTATTTTTCCTGATACTTCTGCTGCATTTCAAACGGTTCGGTTGTATCCTCCAACACTTCTTCATAGAACATCTTATATGCCACGTGATATTCCTCGTGAAATATCTCATAAGTTGGATTCATTATGATAACAACCCCATTCTCTTTTATTATCGGTTTGTTGTAGAACCAATTGAACACATATCCCAATATGTCACTTACAACCAAAACTGGATTGATTCGCGCATCGACCGCATAAGGACTCATATCGGGTAAGCCAAACACTAAGGTACTATATTGTCGTGGAATATCTATGGCTAACTGATCCTTCATCAAGGCAAGTGTTTCTGCGTGCACCGCATCAATATCACCTGCATTAACTGCCATCGGTTCGTAGTCTGTCTGCACACTCTTTAGTATATTATACCTTACTGATTCTGGCAATATGGATAAGGTAAGTGGAGTGAAGGCTTTTACAACCTTTTCAACGATGTTGCAGTCTTTATTCGGTTTTCCAACATAACGGAGGTGGAACGGATAAATAGCACCATTCATAGCCGCTTCAAGAACAAAAACCGGAGTCTCTTTCTGAATAAGTCGACTCATCCGCTCAATACAAGCGTGCATATTTGAACCTTCAGGTTGCATCACATGTGGACAATCAGATGTCATGTGGGGAGAGTGATGCGGCGCGATGGAGTTATATGTGCCAAGTCCTACTGCAACAGATTTATGACCACCATTCAACGGAATTTGTATCATATCAACATATATAATCAGATCCACATCAAGCGCAGATTTATCTGTCTCAACGACTTCGTCCTGTTCTGTTTTCCCCACTTCAACAATCTGTTCAGCATCCTCAGCGTCAAAATTACGAAGTTGATGAGGATAGAACTCATCCATGATGTCTTTCCCTAACATATACTCAAGTTCATGTTCCTTCATTTTACGATGAAGCGCAACAGCACACATGAGTTCTATATTCTTCTTTTCTACACCATACTCATACAACAACTTCAAAAGTGTTTCAGTCATGATTTGACGTAGATCAGGTTTCTTGGTCGCAGGAAAAGGTTGGCAATTGTCATCAAAAAGGATAAGAACTTTTGAATTTCCGTCTACGAGTTCTCGTAACGGAGGCATGTCAAGTGGGTTTTCAAAAGCTTGTTGTGTCTGTTCACTGAGTGCAGCACGTTTGATACCTGGAATTGGAGGTTTTGCAAAAAATACGTCTGAGTTATCAGGTATTTTTGCATTGACAAGATGGTTGCCGAAGTATGTGAAGTATTTCATTATAGAAATCTATTATTGTTATTATATTGTATAATTACTATGATCTGAATTTTTACCTATTTTAGCACAATTAGAGGAACAGTGCAAGATTATTTTCGTTATACCAGTGCCTCCAATCCAGGGTTATTTAGTTTTAAGTATTTTCCAAAATAGAGATTTGCTAAAAGTTAATACCCAAGAAGGTAGGTGCGGTTTCCTAACCGCACCGGAACCCACAAGAAAACTGACTATGAAAGGTTTTAGCACAAAGCCGGTTCGGTTAGGAAACCGAACCTACCGGCCTGGGGCATTTAGCATTTGTGAAAAAAGGACAAGAATTACCGAAAACTAAATAACCTTGCCTCCAATCATTAACTTTTGCAATAATTGGGTAAAGATGGTATAATTTACAAATGGGATTTAAGATAGAAGAAATTCCTGGAAATGAGGCATCCATCATAGAGAACAGCGAGTCGGTACTCACCTATTGTTATGGTGATGGTGTGCCTTCTTCATATTTTCATCCGGTGTATGCGCCAAATGGAGAAAACATAACACAGGAATATGCAGAGGATAATCAATCCGGACTCTGTTTCTCTTTAGGTACAGTATTTGATGCCACGAATGAAAAAGTTAATCTAAATAGAAATAACACGACTCTTGAATCTGAAATCACAGAGACAGATACATCTGGAGTTTGTGTTAATCTAATTGGTAAGACTCAGTGGAAATGTTCAAATATTGAGATTTTAGAGATATGTAGCACTACAGTTCATTCATTAACAAACAATGTACGGAATATCGATATAACTATTGAAATCCATGCAGATACACATCCAATTACATTTATGGATAATATAGGACTTGGATATTCTGCAGCCGAAATGGAACATAGAAAAACCGCAAATGCAGATGGACGAATTGGTGAATTAGAAGTCAACCAACAATCATCAGAGTGGGCAACGTTATGTGGGATATCG
The DNA here is from genome assembly GCA_965214095.1 of Candidatus Poribacteria bacterium. Taxonomy (GTDB): domain Bacteria; phylum Poribacteria; class WGA-4E; order WGA-4E; family WGA-3G; genus MSPOR6. The sequence goes on from OZ243938.1 coordinate 540,405, forward strand.
GCAAATGCTACAGTTGGAGTGGCTATTCTTCCCCATCCAAGCAATGGTAAAACATCTTTCTTGGTAAAGGATGCCTACCAAGGATACTTGTTCGCACAGACACCTCAGTTTACATTAGATGCGAATACATCGCAGACCTTAAAATACCGCGTGCTTATTTATGTTGGAGACATATTTACAATTGACTTAGACCAATATTATGATAGCTACATAGTATAAGATTTTGTAGATGATGTAATATAACTCTTGATTATATAGTTTTCTTATGAAGCAAAAATCCGCTTTCCCAATTTACAAACCAGAATATCAAGATCATCCAGATTCAAGGTTGATTGCACAACCTTCTGACATGAGTGTACGTGCCACGGAAATTAAAAATCGTATGGCGCGTAAAGTCTTTATTGAAACTTACGGGTGTCAGATGAATGTCAGTGATAGCGAACTAATGGCTGGAATCTTAACACAATCTGGACACCAAACTGTTTCCGATATTGAAGATGCGGATGTTATCTTACTCAATACTTGTGCTATTCGTGAAAACGCTGAAACGAAAGTCATCAACCGCCTTGAACATCTAAATTATCGGAAACGCAGAGAAAGTAATCTTGTTATCGGTGTTTGTGGATGTATGGCACAACATCTGCGAGACAAACTTCTGGAAGCAGCACCCTATGTTGATATTATAATGGGACCTGACGCATATCGGAATCTGCCGATGGCACTGAATGCAGTAGTCAGCGGAGACCCATATCTCGGTCTACAGTTGGACAAGGGTGAAGACTATGCTGATATATCACCAATACGTAAAGAAGGTATCCGAGCATGGCTCACAATTCAACGCGGATGCGATAAAATGTGCACCTTTTGCATTGTTCCCTTTGTTCGTGGGAGAGAGCGGAGCATACCTCTAAATATATTGAAAGATGATGTTGAGAGACTTGTAGATGAAGGTTTCAAAGAGATTGTACTACTTGGGCAAACAGTCAACTCCTATCATGATGGAAAACACGATTTCGGTGAACTGCTCTGGTCAATGGCTGAAGTAGAAGGTATTGAACGTGTGCGATTTACATCACCACACCCAGCAGATGCAACTGACAGTATGATAGATGCAATGGAGAATTCTCCTAAGGTCTGCAAACAACTCCACCTACCATTACAATCCGGTTCAACTCAAGTATTAGAACGTATGCGACGAACATACACCGCAGAAGAATATCGCAAACTCGTTTACAAACTCAGGGAACGTATACCACAAATCGCACTTTCAACAGATGTAATCGTTGGCTTTTGTGGCGAAACAGAAGAAGATTTCAACAAAACCTACACCTTAATGGAAGAAATCCAATTTGATTCTGCATTTATGTTCAAATACTCTGATCGGGATGGCACATTAGCAAATAAAATGTTGGATGACGATGTGCCAGAATCAGAAAAATCGCGTAGGTTAAATGAGATTATCACACTTCAAGAGCAAATTTCCGCTGAAATCAATCAAACAAAGGTAGGAACTACTGTACCTGTTTTGGTCGAAGGAAATAGCAGGCGTGACAACGAACAATATTATGGAAAATCTGATACATTCAAAACTACAGTGTTCCCAAAGGAAAACGCACAGATAGGTGACATCGTCAACGTTGAAATCCATTCTGCTACTGCACATACATTGATTGGTCAGATTGTACGGTGAATTCACATAGGTTATCTATAACCGCCTTTTCATATTAAGTTCGCTATGTGGGTATCACATAGAAGTAAATGAAGAAGATTTCTCTCAAGGGATTACAACTATGGCTCATGTATGGAGAAAAGAACAGAAAGACAACAGCAGAATCCTTGATAAGTTTTACACGAAACACGAGGTAGTCAAAAGGTGTTTAGATGAAGTCCATAAACTACCTTACACCTATGACTGCGTGATAGAACCTTCTGCGGGGAACGGGGCTTTTTATCAGAATATTGAACATCATACTAAAATAGGAATTGATATTGATCCGCAACATGATGAGATTATCAAAGGTGACTGGTTCAATTACAAAATTAGTGAAGTTTACGAATGTGTATTAGTTATAGGGAATCCCCCGTTCGGTCAATATCAGAAACACTCTTCAAACTTTATATCTCATGCTATCTCATTTCGTAATGTTCAAACGATTGCTTTTATTCTACCAGATGTTTATAGAAAACATACACAGCAAAAAATATTGCCTTATGATTGGAGAATAGTCTCCATCACTGAATTAGGAAGGAATTGCTTCACATTAGATGGAAAGGATTATCATGTACCAGCGAGTTTTTTTATCTTTGATAAATCAAAAGGAAAAGATTTAAGAGTTAATCCAAATGCCTACACAGAAACAAACGATTTTAAATTCTCCAATAAAGATGATTTTGACATATTTGTATTTGGTGCTTCCCCAAAAAGAATTACAAAAAATCCAACACCAAACAATAGAGGGTACTTCCTTAAGTCGAAAATTCCAGTAGAAGATTTAATATCGCGAATCAAAGCAGTTGATTGGAATGGAAATTCTTGTGCAAATGGTGGCGTATATTGGCTAACAAAATATGAATTTTTGGAGCAATATATAAAATGCCATGAACCAGATAGAGTTAAAGAAAGTCAGAGAAGTTTATTCGATCTTCTATAGCGCAAATGTGTTAAGAAAAAACTTCCGACATTTTCACTAGTAAACGCCATGAACCAAACAGAACTAAAGAACACGATACATTACATCTTAGACAACTTAGATAACAGTAGAAAAGTTCTGAGTAGTGCAGCAAGTATTAAGGATAAATTAATTGATTTAACCTTTGAACAAACAATTTCTGAAAAAGAATTTTACAAAATAAGTAGTATTTTGACTCCGCAATCGAGAAGTCCTATGTGGGAAAAATATTTCATAGTAAAGCATGATTGTGAAAAAGTCAACAAAAATAAAGAAAGAGGAGACTTCCAAAAGAACGGTAGATACTATGAATACAAATGTTCTGGCTACAATCAGGATAATGCTGTTCATATTGTTCAAATTAGACCATGGCAGAATTGTGATTATATTGTTCAGTCAATCTCCGATAATGGTGCGATTACTTTTGTTCTAACTCATGCGGAAGTGATGTTAGAAATGAGGTTACTCAAAGCGTCTCGCGCACATGGAACTAAAGTTCTAAGAAATAATGAAAACATAGAATTCAGAATGACCCTGAAGATAGATTCGGATGATTGGCAAAGATGGATAAATAACTATCTCAGGAAGGATGATTTTTTTCAACATTGAAAGTATTTACTTTATGCAAAAAATTAGAATTAAAAGCAGATTAGAAATAGAGAAAATGAAACGCAGCGGACAAGCCGCAGCAACTGTCCTGAAGACAATCGCAGATGCAATTCAACCCGGTGTATCTACTTACGAACTGGAGATGTTATCTCGCAAAGCAATTGCTGAAATTAACGCCACATCTTCATTCCTTAACTATGTCATTCCAGACCATCCGCCATATCCAGCCACGATTTGTGTCTCAGTCAACAACATTGTGATCCACGGGATTCCTGACCAAAATGAAGTCCTTAAGGAAGGGGACATCATTGGTGTAGACACTGCTGTACATATTGATGGTTATCATGGTGATAACGCGTTTACTTTTCCCGTAGGACAGATTCCACCTGATGCACAGAAGTTACTTGAAGTGACAAAAGAGTCATTATATGCAGCAATCTCAGAAGCAAAACCCGGGAACCGTATGGGTGATGTCTCTTATCAACTGCAAAATGTTGCTGAAAAAGCCGGTTTTTCTGTGCTGCAGAACTATTCCGGACACGGAATCGGTCGTAACCTACATGAAGACCCACAAGTACCTACTAACGGAACACCGGGACGCGGAACACGACTCAGACCAGGTATGGTGCTGGCAATTGAGGCTATGGTGAATGCTGGTCATCCCGATGTTGATGTTATGGACGATGGTTGGGGGATTGAAACTACCGATGGAAGTCTATCTGCACTCTTTGAACATACAGTAGCAATCCTATCTGATGGACCAGAAATACTAACGGGGAGTCCGATATGGGAAGATCTGTAAAAATCCTTACGGTCGTTATTGCAGTCTTATTTTTTATCTCGTTGTATCTGATTTTTAGTTACGCACAGGTTGAAAAGACAATGTTAGAGGTGCAGAAGATTTTCTATCTGCACGTATCAGCTGCGATGACTGTTTACCTTGCGTTTGGAGTCAACTTTCTCTTTAGCATCAAGTATCTGGTTAAACGCAAATTGAACGATGACCTATTAGCTGTCGCAGCCGCAGAAATAGGTCTTGTTTTTTGTACTATTGTCCTACTTTCTGGTCCTATTTGGGCAAAATACGCGTGGAATACTTGGTGGAATTGGGAGGCACGCCTGACCAGCACACTCGTTCTGTGGCTAATGTATGTTGGCTATTTCATTCTTCGTTCTGCTTTAGCTGAAGACAAACGTAGACAATATTCGGCAGTACTTGGTATTATTGCTTTCTTTGATGTACCAATAGTTCATTATGCTACAAAATTCTGGGAAGGAAAACTTCATCCGGAGCGAGGATCTAAAATCAACGTCGAACCAACAATCCTACATACATGGCTAATCGTGTTAGTAGTATTCATTGGACTTTTTTCGTTGCTGTTAATTTTACAGTTTCTGAACAAAAAGGCAGAATCACGCTATGAGGCTCTCCGCCGAAAACACATAGAGGAATCATCTTGATGCGAATTATAATTATAATTAGTTTTCTAATCGTTGTCGGTTTGGTATTTTTAGCAATTCAGGTGCCAACGTTGGACGAAAAAAAGGTTGACGCAGCTATTATGGAAGCAATATCAGACTCTCAAGTTGCTACGGAGAACCAAGACACAATAAAACAAGCTGTTACACTTACGATAGAAAAACTGGAAATGGCACAACAAAAACGTCTCAAATACCTCGTCTCTGCCTATCTTGTTATTTGGTTGGTATTCATGCTTTACTTGGTGCGATTAGGGAAGCAGCAGAGCAAACTGGACCAACGCCTCTCCCAACTCGAACAAGACACACCAAACAGCGAAGAAGACGAGTAATCTCACCCTCCATTTTCTCGTTTCACTGTCATAAACGCAGAAAGATCCAAAAAAATGACTAAAAGAAAAATCGCTAATTTCAGCGAAATAAATGACCGTGAACCCCTCTATGCACTCGTAGCAAATGTTGATTTAGTTATAATTCGGTATGACAACCAAATATCTGTCCTATACGGACGTTGTCATCACCGCGGCGCGCTTCTCGCTGATGGTTATATTGATGGTGAGAACCTAATTTGTGGCGTTCACTTTTGGGATTACCGATACGATACAGGAATCAGCGAATACCATAATACAGAGCAACTCGCAAAATTTAATGCTTGGGTTGAAGACGATATCATTTATGTAGACGAAGATGAAATCAAAGAATGGGAAAAAAACAACCCGCAACCCTATCACCGCGATCAATATCAAGGTACATATCAAGATGTTCACGGGACACCCGATGAACCTTATATCACAGAAATTCATGAATTAGCGACAAATGGTCTGAGTAAGGTTGGACAGCACGGGAAAACCGAAGCGATGGGTGTATTGCGAAAAGACCTACCGAATTGGGACGATCTACAATTCGTCGTTGCACAACTCCATAAAACACCTCAACTTGACGAAGCAGAAGTTGACACAGAATTGGTCGTCGGTCCGCGTGCAAAAAACCCAGTAAAGTTGGAAATTCCTATATTCGTCTCCGATATGAGCTTTGGAGCACTCTCTGCAGAGGCGAAAATTGCTTTAGCAAAAGGTGCTGAACTCGCTGGAACTGCTATCTGTTCTGGTGAAGGCGGGATGTTACAAGCAGAAGCAGTTGAAAACTCACGCTATTTCTACGAACTCGCATCCGCAAGATTTGGATTCTCTTTTGATAAATTGGATCATGCTCAAGCTTTTCACTTCAAAGGCGGACAAGGAGCAAAGACAGGAACTGGTGGACATCTACCAGGAAACAAGGTGACTGAGGAGATCGCCACCGTTCGCGGATTATCAGCAGGACAACCCGCAATATCACCAGCAAGGTTTCCTAATTGGGAAACTTTAGAGGACTATGCAAAATTCGCTGAATTAATCCGAAAAGAAACTGGTGGAATTCCAATTGGATTTAAACTCTCCGCGCAACATATAGAAAAGGATATTGAAGCAGCTCTTCACATCGGAGTGGATTATATCATCTTAGATGGACGGGGTGGAGGAACAGGTGCTGCACCTCTATTGTTCAGAGATAACATCTCAGTGCCTACAATGCCTGCGTTAGCTCGTGCACGGAAATACCTTGATGATACAGGAAACAAGGACGTTACGCTTATTATCACGGGTGGATTAAGGACTGCAGCAGATTTTGCTAAGGCTTTAGCACTCGGTGCAGATGGAGTTGCAATAGCCAACTCCGCAATGCAGGCAATCGGGTGTATTGGCATGCGAGCATGTCATACGAACAACTGTCCTGTCGGCATTGCAACACAAAAGGATCATTTACGTTCACGTCTAAAGGTGGAAATAGCAGCACAAAGGTTGAACAGATTCTTAACATCTTCAGTTGAATTGATGCAGGTATTAGCGCGTGCTTGTGGACATACCCACCTGAATCAATTTAACATTAACGATCTCACGGCATGGAAACGCGAAATAGCATATTTAACAGGTGTTCAGTATGCAGGAGTAGTTCCGTTGTAGTCATTTACGTATCGTTATCTGGAATCTCATCCCAATTATACTCAGGTGAATATCCCAAATCCTTCTCTGCTTGCTTCCAATCATAACGCGAGTCTTCTCGACCTGCGACTGCGTTATATGCACCATAATTGATTGTTTCGCTCTCAATAGCACGTTCTACGCACTGTGCTACATCCCTCGGATCCACATAAACAAACCAAGGTTCGGTAACAACAGCAGGGACAGAGGGACCAGGATTAAGTCCATCACCATCTATTACTCCCGGACGGATATGTATAACTTTTAACCCGTGTGCCTGATGGTAGGCTAAACATATTTCCTCTCCAAGATGTTTTGAGAGTGAATAATATATGTCACCCCCGCCAAACTGAAACGCATCTCCAACTTTGTACGGTATCTCAACACCTGCTGCAGGTGGACATGCTGAGATACTTGAGATATTCACAAGTTTTTGCACACCCTGACGAACACAAGCCTCCGCTATATTCCAAGTGCCTTTGACCATCACTTCAGTATATAATGAGAGCGGTTTACCATGTCGTTCACGCACCAAAGCAACCAGATGGATTACCGCATCGTGTTCAGCACAAGCAGCTTCAATTTCTGACAAATCTGTTACATCTGCTTTGATGAACGTAGCACCATCAGACACTTGATCCGGTTCAACTATATCAGTTAATGTTAGTTCGTAATTTGGGTGCAACCGTTCAATAATAAATTGTGCAAGGTATCCAGATGCACCGGTGATCAATATATTTTCTATTGCCATCAGTTGAAATGCTATCCATTTACAAAAGGAGGATCGGTATAGAGCGTATCATTGTAACCCACATAAAATACATTCCCAGTCCTAATAGTCGGAGCACGCAAACTACCACTACGTCCAAGTACTGCTTTGAGCACGGATTCACGATCATCTTCGTTAGGTTGGAAGGTTGCCACACTTTTCCCTTTTGCCACAACGATACTTTCAGCAGATTCCAACAAATCCCATACCGCATCTGCCTCTAACTTCTCTTTTCGTGCATCTGTCCGTTCTTTTACTTCTAAGTCATTCGTGTCAAGAAACTCTTGAACTTTCTTACACGAGTTTCAACTGTTCCTAAAATATATCCAATCAATCATTATAAATCCTCCACTCTGACAAATTTTCCAGTATTACGGCTATTAATCGCCGCGTCAATCAATGCCAGTGTTTCAAGTGCATCTGCAAAATCTGAACGGATTAACGTCCTATCACCCGTTTCAATTGCACGCAGCCATGCACCTGTCTTGTCTAAACCTAAACTGTTAATCGGAGCTGCAGGTTCATCTATTGTCTCACCATTTAGATAACCGCGTATTGCATTGTCCGACATTTTACCTTGTAAGTGTATATGAGGTCCGATCACCTCAACATCAAAACAGAAACCTTCGGTTCCACAATGATTCATGTGTGTCCCAAAGACACCGTTATCCAATTCGTAAGTCATTTGGATGGCGTTTTCAGCATCAAATTCTGTTCTATCCAACGCCATGTTTTTGACTGCCAACGCGTGTGCTTGTATCGGTTTAGGCTTTCCCAACACATAACGCGCACAATCCAACACATGCACTGCTTGTTCCGCTAATGGACCACCACTGATGTCTGACTGCAGAAACCAATACGGCATTTGGAAATTGAGATAGTAACTTATTGTGCAGACTGTTCTGACAAGATGGACAGTTTCAGCTGCAATCAATTCCTTCATCCGCTCATAAAGTGGATGGTAGCGGAGTTGAAATCCAACGGCTGCAATCATACCCGATGCCTCAATGTATTCAAGACATTTTCGTCCATCAGAAATATTTAGTGCAGGTGGTTTTTCAACCAGAATTGGGATGCCACGTTCACATGCCATCTGGATAGGTTCTAAACGAACAGGGGGTGGTGTTGTAATCACCACCCCGTCCAATTCTACGTCAAAAAAAGCATGTAATACATCGGTAAAATGTTCAGCATTTGCATGGGTTGTCAACGCTTTCGCAGCATCAGATAGAACATCGTGAACAGCAACAACACGAGCACCGTAATTCGTTACCGCATCACAGTGGTGTCTACCCATTCTGCCAGCACCGATAATACCAATTGATAATTGATTCACGCTGTTATATTACTCACTGAAGTTTGTCGTGGTATTATACCATTTCTAATTGAAAACACCGCATTATTGTAGCACAAACTGCCAGTTTGTGCCGTCCTTCAAGACATTCTTAACAAATGTTAATGGGATAAGCATTTATAGAAATGGTATTACTTACGCTTTAAGCTTCCCCAGGTAACTGCAATTTTACCTTTAGGTTCAACTGGTGTGGCTGCTCCTCCTGGAGTTACGACAAATATATTATCGTACTGAGCGTGTTCAGCACCACTCATACGGAAACCAATCTTTCCCATTGAGAAAGCCTTTTGCGAATCTGTCCATTCACTCACGAAAGATAACTCAGTACCAATTCCACCAACCGGTCCGATGTAAGCCTTAAAATTGGATCCTGACCGCACCTCAAATTTGGCACGATACCAGATACCTTGTTCACGGTCAACACCATCTTCAAATGCACCTGGTTCAGCAGCCCATCCACCGTTTACTCTTCTGTGCCAACGGATGTGTTGTGGTGTATGTCCAGATGCTGCAGTAGAAACTTGGTGCATATAGATATTGTTCGCATCTTGTCCATGGAAAATAAATCCTGTTAAACCATTTTGGACTGCTTTAAAATCAGCATAGTAGTCATATTCTTCTGGAAACTCATCAACACTAAGTCCAACATCACCGCCGGGAACAAATAGAACATTGTTGCCTAATGCATCATGACCATCTGCATTCTCTTCAAGCACCCAAGTATTTTTGGGAACCCATTTTGTATCGTCAATGTTTTCACTCTCAAAATCATCATGAAACAGTATTTCTGCTGAAACAGTAGCAGCACATAGTATTAGTATTAAACAGACAAAGTAACGCATATAAAAGAATCTCCTTGTGTTATAAGAAAACAGATGAAACGATGTTCATCCTGACTATCATTTATATTAGATTTTTAAACTCTAAAGTAATTTCAATCAACTATATTTGAATTATACCATATTTCTGTATTTTTGGTTACATTAATGGCATATAAACAGGTAAAATAATAGAATATGTCATGAATAAATATTATACCATTTCCAATTAAGAATATACCATTAATGAAATCGCTTGTTCGTAGTCGCGCAATTCATTGCGCCTCTTACATTTATAGTAAAAACCATAAATATTTACACACTACGGTAGGTTCGGTTTCCTAACCGAACCGGTGTTTGTTCAGTCTCATAGATGTGGTTAGGAAACCGCATCTACCGAGGAGTGTGCACGTATTTTTACATTTCACTATAAAAAAGTGCAAATCATTTTTAGAATTGGTATTACGTTTATTCTATTGGCTTATTTCTTCTTTATACTCCCCCATGTCACAGCGAGTTTCGCTTTTGGTTCAACAGGGAAGATGTCAAATCCTGCGGCAGCGACAACAATATTGTCATATTGAGCCTGCTCTCCACCGCTCTTACGAAAGCCAATCTTTCCTTTCTCAAAAGATTTAGCACTATCCGTCCATTCACTTACAAGTGTAAGATCTTCATCTTCTGAACCGACATCACCTATAAATGCCTTAAAATTATAGTTCTTACGCACCTCAAACTTGATACGATACCATACATTCTGTTTTCGGTTTACACCATCTTCAAATGCACCGGGTTCTGCGGCCCATGCACCGTTAATTCTTCTGTGCCATCTGATGTGTTGCGGTGTATGTGCAGAACCATCAGTTGAAACTTGATGCATGTATATGTTATTACCGTCTTGTCCATGGAACACAAATCCAGTCAAACCGTTCGTTGTGGCTTTAAAATCCGCGTAATAATCATATTCTTCTGGAAAATCATCCACACTAAGTCCAACATCACCACCCTGGATATCAATGACTTTATTACCCAGTACATCATGATCATCCTCATTATCCACTATTTTCCAACTGGCTTGTGGTGACCATTTATCTTCATCAATCTTTCCACTTTCAAAGTCATCTTGAAACAGTATTTCAGCTGACACTGTGCTGACACATAATATCAACAACAAACAAATTGCATAACGCATAATTATTCTCCTATTTTATTAGTATTTATCAGTTTTAACTAGTCCCCAGACCGTTGTTAGTTTTGCGGTTGGCTCAACAGCAGTCGGATCACTACCACCATAGATTTCTATTTCATCAATACGCGCACCATCATTTGAACGAATGTGGATACGCAACCACCGTGCCTCTACATCATCAAAAGTGACCTCTGTGGTTTTGCTAACTGGCGCACCTTTATGTGTATAGACAATATTCCAAGTATTTGCTTCTGAGTCGGCATCAGCTACCTTTGTTGCAACAAGGATATCAAAATCGGCAGCTGTTCGGTCAAGAAAACCTTGCGAATGGTCACTGCCAAAAATTATACGATTCACATTCGCGACTTCTCCAATATCAATCTGTGCCCAACCGGGTACAGCGCCAATAATCCAACTTCTGCAATTGTTATAAAAACCATCATTAAGATATTCAGTACAGTGCCGTTGTGGACACCATCCATCTAACAAAGAAGATGCTTCTGGTTTAGTATCTTTCAGTAATGCCAAATTCGGTTCTTTATCCCGAACGGTCGGTACAAATTCTGGTCCTGGTTTTCCACCTGCTTCACATGCCTTCGTTGCTGCATCAATATCTTGCTCTTTGAATTCGTAACGTCCGAATTTCTCTGGTCCCTTCTCTTCATTATGTTCAGCGAAAACCGAAGGAGTGTTTATTATTAATGTCACGAGTAAACAGAAAAGTACTATTCTCATTTTTCATTCCTCCAGAGGTTTTGTGTATATTTGTTATTAGTTACATTTATTGATAGTTTCTCATGCTAGGGGTTCACTTAAACGTATACCTTGATTACATTCTCCATAAATTGAAAGAGTGATTATATTATAGTAAAGTTTAGAATTAAGAAGACATTTCAATGCACTTTCAAATTACACAAGTCCCGTAGGGGCGAGGTTGCCTCCCCCTCTGAGGTGTGTCCTATTAATAGTTCAATCTGCGAAATACTCATTTGCAACTACATTTACAAAATTATTTCCCATAACTCTATAACCTTCAGCATCAGGATGTAAGTTATCTGGGAGCAGGTCAACAAAATCTGCACCAAAGACATCTAACCCGCTCACATAATGTATGTTTTCATCACCGTAGGATTCCAGTGCATTCGCAGCAGCTTGTACCTCTTCACGCATTTTCTGTAGATTGAATCCGACAGCATTTGGGTTTTCTTCTCTGTTTGGACAATAGATGGGTGACATCAAGACTATTGGTATATCAGTGTGTTTTTCACGAATAATTTGCACAGCACCAATGATTGCAGGTCGGAATGCACGCGGTCCTAAACTAGATGCACCTTGTATGTTAATTCCGAGACACATTGAAATGTAATTCGCGGGTAGATCCCGGATCATCTTTGCTACCATTGAATCAAGATGACACTGTCCACCATATCCAAGACAAGTTAGGTTGAAGTTTTTGCTACGAGCAGCAATTCCAGGCCACGTCTGTGTTGGTGAAGCAGCAGAACGACACTGAGTAATTGAACTACCATAGGTAATCCACTTTGGACGTTTGTCTATGTATGGATCTATTGATGCACCATCATCAATTTCTATATTACGAAGTTGAAACCTGCCAAACTGTGGCAACCACAATTCTATCAATTTATCCTTATCAGGAAGATTCTCAAACACGAAACTGTTCTTTCCCCGAAGATCGGACGATGCAATGAACTCTCCATTGCAGCATAGATCAAGCATACCAGAATCGCGTTGTTCAACAATACTACCAGATATGTGGGTTGTGTTACTACGAAAACTAATTCGCACACCTGCTGGCATTGCTGAACGTTCCAATAATGGTTCTGGAAACAGAACATGCTGGTCGTGTGGTGTTCGCCACGGCATGAGTGCATCACCTGTTTTTTCTACAGATACAACTCCTTGCCAATTCAAATTTGGTGAATCAGGCTTCAAATGCATTACAATAGCTCTCCTTACAATTCTTAATATGATTACATCGCGTCAACAACTGCACGTAGTTGTCGGACACCATCTAACATCTCTTGCGGGTTACCCCAATGTTCAATACTTGCTGCTCCTTCAAAACCATCATTGATGAGCGTTCTTAACAGTTGCTCATAACGTAAATCCGTATCTCGGATCGGATCCAGATTTTTCTCACGATTCGGTTTCACATGAACATGTCGCACAAGTCCCTTTATGTGTGAATACCCATCAGGCAATGGACGTTCACCACAGTGTATTCCGTTATTGACATCCCAGCATGAAGCAAGTGCGGGACTATTGCCAAGGACATCTATAACTGCCCGTGTCTCCTCGCAGGAACCGGCAAGTGTAGCATCTTCATTTTCAAATGCAAGTATTACGTTTTCGCTTTCTGCAATTGGCACAACAGGAGAAAGTTTCTCTGCAATCTGTTCAAGATAATCGTTTATATCCGGTCGGGATGACTCCTTCAACCTGCGATTTGGATTCCAAAACGCAAAACCACGAATGATTGGTGTATCAAAGGCGTGTGCCAGTTCAACCATTCGGTCAAAATGTCGTAGGTGTTTTTCATACTCCTGTTGATTGTCTATGGGACATTTTCCAAAAGGTGAACCGATGCTTGCCACGCTAACACTATACTTACTCAGCACATCCTGGGCGCGTTTAACATCATCATCGTCTATCTCAGTAACATGCTTTCCCCATACACCTCCACGGATTTCAACAGTTGTAGCACCTGCTTCTTGTCCGAGTTTGATAGCTTCTTCAAAATCATCTCTGGAAACTTCATCTGCGAAAAAACATACATCTATCATTTGAAATTTACTGTGAGTTCTCAAGGAATACATTTAATCAGATTGAGTAATTTGAATGGTAATCCCATCCAGACAAGTCTTCAACGAGAGAACGTACACTCCTTTATATAATCAATAGAACTTCTAAAATATTGGACATCAAAAATATGAATACCTAAAAGATCCACCATGCAATTATTAGCAGAACTGTGCCGACAACCATCAAAAGTGCTTCAGACACCTTAGCAACTAACTGACCAACCTCATCTAGAAATCGTGAAAGCAATTCAAGACCGCCGCAAAAAAAACCTAACGATCCAGCAATCATATATAACAAACCTTTATTGTATTCAAGATGATCATGCCAAATAGAATATCCTGTCACGATAAAATATAATCCAATGATTGGTAAGCAAACAACATCTATCCACTTTACCCATTTTGCATTCTTATAGTAGTGATAAATCTTTGTAAACACAATTATAAGCTCCCATTATTCAGACTAGTAGAATGTCCATTCTTATATTGTAGGTCGGGTAGAGGGACGACACCCGACTTTATTGATGATAAATGGCTGCATGTCGGGTTTCGTGCCTCTACCCGACCTACAAGATTTGTGTAGACAAACCACTAGAAAGAATTAGAAAGAAGAAAAGGCACTAATTTTAGTAGCTCTTCAAGCGGTGACTCTTTATCTGATACCATAACCTCTAACATAACCGTATTTTCCTTAACATTGATCCACGCAAGCAGAGGAGAAATTTCAGTGTCTATTTCATCTTCGTTTATTGTGATTTCACCTTCACTGACCAATTCTAAAACCTTCAGAACATTAAGTTTCGCGAATGCAAGTGGCTTTTTTGGAACCTGTTTCATATACGACAATTTGTTCTTCTTCTCTAATCCATCAATCATTGAAAACATCTGATCATCAGAAAAGCTTATTAGTGAAAGTCCATCCTTTTCAGCATAATATAAATTTGTGGCAATTATAGAGATATCGGTATCTTTATGATCAATCTTTGATACTGACGTATTGTGTAAGTTTGAAAGACTATTCTTAATCTGTTCCCATTTATCCGTATTTGATGAATTGAAGATAATGCCACCACTCGTCCGAACATGACCAGCATCAATCTGAAAACTACCAAATATTTCAAGATGAAGATTCTCAATGGAATTCGGATCAAACAGGGAGAGATTATTAACAGACAATGCAATTTCTCCAGTCAAACCAGCAACAACATCCTCATCAAAATTGAGATTCAATATCCCTTCCAAAAAGGTGATGAATCCAAAGGCATCATCCGTATCACTATTTTCTAATTCTTCGTTGATAAGTTCCCAGACCGTATTCAATATCCCAGGGGCAATAGATACAAATAGATCTTCATCACCAGATATACTCTTTAATGTTGATAGTTCTTTACCTTCTTCCAAGAAACGACTAATATAACTTTCAGACCTTTCTGGATCAATTTTCGTTTGCAATTGAAGTATAGGACCTTTTTCTAATAAATTCAGGACAGCACTAACATTGGTAATAACTTCAACTTGTACTCGTGTTTCTTCATCTATATCTTCTAAATAAGGTAGGACATGACCAAAATCAAGATAAATGTTCACTTGACCAGTTCCCATTGTTTTAGAGGTTTGAACAAAAGATTCGTTCCGTTTAATAGAATCTGATTTTTTACGATAAGTGTCAATCAATTGTTCAAAACTATTCTGTTGAATCCCTACTACGAGAAAATCTCCGACAAATCCATAAGCCAAAAGGAAGTCAGGCATTTGGAGTGTGTCGTATTTTACTTTCCTATGTTCACCCGCATCAAGTGTTAAAATGCCTTCTGACATCCCAATAAAACCAGTTACGATTTTTGTAAATCTTTTAAGTTCTGCCAAATTCCCGCCTGAATGCACTACTATGCCACCTTGTTGGTTTCCTGTTTCATCCAACCACATCGCACCGCCAATCTGGTAACCAACTGCTTCAATGACGGTGTAAAGATCTGTTCCAATGATGGTTTGTACTAACATCAGACTGGTCTGTATCCTTTTCCTTAGGTCTTCATCTATGAGCGGTTCAAGATCTTTTTTCCAAGTCTCTGACATTTTAATTTCGTTATATATTTCATCTAAATCATTTATTTGTAAATATGCTACACTCTCTTTAGGTATAAAATCTGTTACTTTGGCAGCATGGGATAATATTGGAAAAGATAATAATAGGGTGCAGATAATAACTTTAAATATGTCAAACCAAGGGGATATTGATATAATGTCATCTCTAAAAATGATTTTGGATTTCATTTGAAAATCTCCATTTTATGGCACCCGAATTTCTTCTACCATTGCTTGCACCTCTTCGGGTGGGGATGGGGTATAAGCCGATACTACGGATGCAACTATGAAATTTAATATCATACCAATTGTGCCGATTCCTTCAGGGGATATTCCCCACAACCAGAATTCTGGCGTGTCAAGATCTTTATTGATCAATTTGAAGAAGATAATATATGCTGCTGTGAATGTAATACCAACTATCATACCTGCTACCGCACCGTTCTTGTTCATCCGTTTAGTGAAAATACCCATAACGATTGCGGGGAAAAATGAACTTGCAGCGAGACCGAAAGCAAATGCAACGACTTCGCCGACAAATCCTGGTGGATTGATACCTAAATATCCAGCTATACACACCGCAACACCTGCAGCAATACGTGCAGCTGCCAATTCCTGTTTTTCTGTGAGATGTGGGGCAATACAACCTTTAAGCAAATCGTGGGCAATTGCTGTTGAAATTACCAAAAGTAATCCCGCTGCTGTTGACAACGCTGCTGCTAAACCGCCAGCAGCGACTAAACCTATGATCCAATTCGGAAGTTTGGCAATTTCTGGATTTGCCAACACCATGATGTCTTTATTGATCTCAAGTTCATTTTGAGTTTCGGATTCTTTTCCACGGTATTGAATCTTACCATCATTGTTTATGTCATCAAATTTAATTAACTCTGTTTTTTCCCAATTTTTGAACCATTCAGGGACATCCTCATATCTAATATCTTGTAATTCACCATTCTGTTCATAGGTTACCGTTTCAAGTAGGTTTGTTCTTGCGAAAATTGCAACTGCCGGGGCAGTTGTGTAGAGTAATGCGATGAATAGCAACGCCCATCCAGCTGATGCCCGTGCTTCGGAGGCTTTGCGCACTGTGTAGAAACGGATAATTACATGCGGAAGTCCTGCCGTCCCTAACATCAAGGCTGCAGTAAAGCAAATGACATCAATTTTGGATTTACTTCCATCTGTGTATCGGTCAAAACCGAGTGCTGTGTTTAATTCATTCAGTCGATCTAACAGATTGACACCTGAGGCATCTACTGCACCCATGCCCAACTGAGGAATAGGATTATTGGTAATTAGGATAGAGATAAAAATCGCAGGAACCATATACGCAAAAATTAGGACACAATATTGTGCAACCTGTGTATATGTAATTCCCTTCATCCCTCCGAGTACAGCATAGAAAAACACAATTCCTATGCCTATGATGACACCAAGCGTAGCATTGACATTTAGGAAACGCGAAAGTACTATACCCACACCTTGCATCTGACCAGAAACATAAGTAAATGAAACAAAAACAGCACAAATAACTGCTACTATCCTTGCCGACTGTGAATAATATCTATCTCCAACAAAATCTGGAACTGTATACTTACCGAATTTTCTTAGGTAGGGTGCCAAGAGTAATGCCAGCAGGACATAACCACCTGTCCATCCGAGTAGATAGACTGAACCATCACGTCCCATAAATGAGACTAGGCCTGCCATCGAGATAAAGGAAGCAGCACTCATCCAATCTGCCGCAGTTGCCATCCCGTTTACTATCGGATGAACATTGCTACCTGCGACATAGAAGTCACCTGTAGAACGTGCTTTTGACCAAATCGCAACCCCGATATACAATGCGAAGGAGAGACCAACCATGACGAAAGTCCAGGCTTGTACATTCATACTTTATCAGAGTCCTCCACATTTTCCTGCTCCTTTCGGTATTTTTTATCTAAACGGTTCATCAACCATGTATAGACAAAAATCAACTCAACAAAAATCCAGATTGAACCTTGTTGTGCAATATAGAAACCAAGACGGAAACCACCGATTTGTATCTTGTCAAGTTGTTCCACAAACACAATTGAGCATAGAAAGGAGGTGACAAACCAAATACCAAGAAGGATAGCGAGGTATTGCAGATTTTTCCGCCAATATGAACGTTGATTTTCTGACACTGCCAAAAGAGTAGCCTCCTCGGTTGTAATGGGTGGGATTATGTGACTTTCAGATTCCTCCATATTGTTGTATCATATCAGAATAACCTAATTCTGTCAATAGTTTTCTGGGAACATTATCCGCTCAACTTGCTCAATGAGAATATGTAAGACCTTTATATGTATTTCTTGTATGCGATCAGCAGTTTTACCGGGGGCTATGAGACAACTGTCACAGTGCTCCGATAGTTGTCCACCATCCTTTCCGAGTAAACCGAACACGTGCATCTCTTTTGATTGTGCTGCTTTTGCTGCTCGGACAACATTCTCGGAATTTCCGCTTGTAGAAATCGCAATTAGCAGGTCTCCCGGTTGACCGAGTGCCAGTAGCGGTCTTGCAAATATCTCAGCAAACCCGTAATCGTTTGCTGTACAAGTGATGTGACCAGCATCACTGAGTGCAATTGCGGGAAGTGGATCCCGATCTTCACGAAATTTACCGGTACATTCCTCTGCAAAGTGGACTGCATCGCATAAACTGCCACCATTTCCACAAGTAAAGACTTTCCCTTGTTTTTCAAATACGGTGGTTATCAAGGATGCAGTATCAGCTATGACTCTGATATTGGCTGGATTGTTGATAAATTGATTTAATGTGTCTTGCGCATCCAATAGTGAACTTTGAATGCTTTGCAAGATGTCCATTTTTTTACTCCTACTGTTAAGATTTTCATTATATCCTAAATATCTCTCCCAACTTACCACCAAGCACACGACCCGCACCCATCAGACATGCAATTAATATCAACATCCCAACAACACCAAGCGCACTTGCAATGTATGGACCTTCACCGAGACGTTGAGACAATGACCAAATTGCTTTAGTTATTGGATAAAACTGGTTTTGTTGTGCCAAAATCAGACTCTCACTCACTTCCAACATGGAAAAAGAAAAAACCAAAATTGCACCAGCAAGAATATTGGCAAAAACTAATGGTAACGTAATTTTGTATAAGGTTCTAACGGGTGTTGCTCCCATGTTCTGCGATGCTTCTTCGTATGATACACTCGTCTGTTGGAATCCTGCATAGATAGAACGTAACATATATGGCAATCGCCGAACTGCATAGCCAACGATCAAGAGAAACGTTGGGTTTTTTCTTGGGTCAATGATTCCTATGATCCCATCTGGCAGAAATTTTAACAGAAGTGAAGTATCTGAGAAACTCCCCATATATCCGAAAGCAATTGCAACACCAGGCAACGCTAAAGGTAACATGGCAATCGCATCTAACAAGTTCTGAAATGGAATACGTTTTCGCGTCAGTAGATAGGCTATGGCAACGCCTACAAGGAGCGCAATCAATGTGCTGAAAATACTATATTTCAGACTATTAAGAATACTCGGTAGTGTGTCAGAATGCGTAAATGTATCAATATAATGTTCAAAGGTATAGGATTTGGGTAGAACCGTCTGATACCATTCACTTGGTCCAGGAGTAACAGAAACTAATATGACACTGATATGTGGTAACAACGCCATGAATGTCAATCCACCAATAAATAGATATATGATTGCTCGCATCCAATTGTTCGCATCTGTCTCACGTGTTGTTACATGTCCGCGTCCAAGCATCTCATAATGTTTTGTTCCTGTCCATCGTTTAGATACGTAGAATGCCATAGCGGTCAACACAATTACAAGCACAACAAGTGCATACCCCATCGGATTCAGGTTAGCTTCGGTCACAAGTCTGAATATCTCAACTGCGATAACATCATTGTAATTAAAAATTAAAGGTGTACCGAGATCTGTAAATGCCCAAATAAAAACGAGAATCGCACCCGCAAAATATCCTGGCATCATTAAGGGTAAGGTTATTCGTCTGAATATATTAAACCGTGAAGCACCAAGATTTTCTGCAGCTTCCTCCAAACTTGGATCAACATTCGCCAATGCCGCAACAATGTTGAGATACATTATTGGATATAAATGCAATGTGGATAATAATACAACACCCCAAAAACCACCTGCGAACCAGTCTATCGTATTACTCATATCCATTAAACCGAGTTTCACAAGCAACATGTTTATACTACCATATTTACCGAAAAACTGTTGCATGCCAAGTGCACCAACAAATGGAGGCATAATCATCGGGATGAGAATGACAGAACGCAGCAGATTCCGACCCGGAAAACGGAAGCGAGTCAGGAAGTATGCCAACGGAAGACTAAAGATGCTTGTCAGCAGTGTAACCATGACACCGATTTTAAAACTATTGACAACAAGTTGCCGTTTATTTGGGTCAGTTACCATCAGTTTGAAAAATGTAAGGTCAAACCTACTGTTAATCCAGAAGGCTTCTTTAAATACATAAAGGAGGGGATAGATGAGGAATATTAGAAAAAATAGAGTGGTGAATCCAAGGATGAGTATAATTGGTGGAGTTAAATCATATTTTCGCTTTATTCTATCTATAAAGGAAAGATTATTCGGTGAATAATCATTATCCGGTTGAGGCTCAAGCATCTGTTTCTCCATAATGAAAATGGACAATAAGCAATTTTACTGCTTTGTAATTATACCTTGAATTCCGTTGAATTGCACCAAATTTTTCAAGACCTACAAATCTCAATATTTAACCGACATTTCTATCGTAATATTCATTGTCGCAACAGCACATGTTGAATGAAAATTAAGTTCTTAATTGGGTAATTCTCATTTTCTCAAACCCGGTAGGTTCGGTTTCCTAACCAAACCCTATGTGTCAAGTTATGAGAAATTACGCAATAATCCCTGGCCGGTAGGTTCGGTTTCCTAACCAAACCATAGGTGTCAAGTTATGAGAAATTACGCAATAATCCCTGGCCGGTAGGTTCGGTTTCCTAACCGAACCGGACATCTCAAGGAAATTACTCGGTCAGATGTCTCAAATTTGACACATAGGTGTTTCTTAATATCACCCAAGAATATAAACATCTGCAATTACCTAAATACAATGTCTCCGTAAAGTATAGATACCTCTACTACCTTTCTGATTCTGGAGTAGTCAATATGTACTAAATCGGTGTTTCTAGAAATGGCATCATTATTGCATATCAGATAAATAAGAATACAAGATTTGAAACGAATAAAGAGAAAATTCGTTATGTAATGCAACACTTTTGCAACAATTTTATGAAACAGATTCAAGTTTAAAAGTCGTAAGGGTGTTATTGTTGGAACGTTCCTTTGAGGTCTTATCTGCAAAATATATGGTGAATATCTGTATATATGCTGAAATACCACAAAGTTGTTGATTGATTAGTATTTATCTACTTTGTGCATCTCTATTGAAATACGCAAGTTATAAATAAACAGAATTCAGATGGAAAATTGCAAACCAGTGTACATATTCAATTTGTAAATGACTTATATTGAGTAACAAGACAAATAGAGGTTTGCAGGAGGAATTGTAAATGTTTAACGTAATTGTCCTAGGGGGTATTGGCTCCTTAGTTGGTGTTGGTGCGGGATACCTTGTACTGAATGCCTTTTTTGCTGGAGTTGAACATATTGCCAAACCTAACATTGAATCATTGAAACCAAAAAAGTAATACAAAAGTTTTTGACATCTGCCAAAAGTGCAGCTAGTATGTTTTATATTGGACTCATCAATGCATCAATCAGAAAAGATACACATTCAGTGTGAATGTTACCCACATAATGGAATATAGAGAACTACACACTTGGAATGTTACAACTGATGAAGCACGACAAATTCAAAATGAGTTATGTCATCAGATAGTCCAGATAAACCGGTTTGATGAAATCAGGACAGTCGCTGGTGTGGATATCGGCATCAGAAACGAGATCGCAACAGCATCAGTGGTCGTCCTCAACCTACCTGATCTACAAGTTGTAGATGGAGTAGTTGCTGAAAGTCGTATAGATTTCCCGTATATACCGGGATATTTATCTTTTCGCGAAATACCACCACTTCTGGTGGCTTTCGCGCGCCTACAGACAGAACCGGATTTAGTTATCGTAGATGGTCAAGGAATCGCACATCCAAGAAGATTTGGACTTGCATCCCACTTAGGACTGATATTAGATAAGCCTACGATTGGATGTGCTAAATCTCGTTTGTGCGGACAATATACTGAACCTGATAAAGAAAAAGGATCATGGTCCTACCTTTTAGATAATGGCGATGTCCTTGGAATCGCATTAAGAACGCGGACAAATGTCAGTTGTGTCTATGCATCTGTCGGTCATCTAATTTCACTGGAAACAGCACGAGAGATAACCTTGACGTGCTGCCCAAAATACCGCTTACCCGAAACGACTCGGCTTGCACATCAAGCTGCAACTGGTACAATCCCCGATGGTGTCACATTTGTTGAATTGGATAGTAAACCCATCATAAAACACTAGACTCACAGTAATAATAAACATCATAAACTAACCACCATTCACTCTTTCCTAACAGACATAATAAAATGAACGATAGGATACAACCCCTACATTGGTCGTTTAACTACAATCATGGTGCACAGAAACCCTATTATGCCGAGGAATTCCTCAAACTTCTTCATGAACTCCAGATAAATACACAAAATGATGACTATAGCGATGAACACCCAGAATATATAAAACAAGTTTATGAGATCTTACCGAATTTCTGGAACGGATATTGTAGAACAAGTGAAGCATTAGCGATAGGAAATGTTGTTATAGAACGGAAACATGAGAACAGTCATAATTGGTATTATAATGTTCACTACCAAAATACTTCAAGTGGAGAGAATATAAGATTCAATTTCCGTTGTCGTGATGATGCTTACCGTTCGCTTCTCGGCAGCTGGCAAGTTGATGTACAGAATAAGTCTGGAGATAGATATTCCAAAATTGAATTGAATGGAAATCTCATTTCTGATACCGAAATTCAACTATACATCAATGATATTCAAATTGCTGCAGGAACTGTAGATAATTCCTCACCACTAACATGTAATTGGGCTTTGTACGATGTTATACCATCAATACTAAGTGACAACAGACAATTAGGTTTTTCTGTTGAGATCGCATTGCTTGATGACCTTGAACATCTTAGACAAAAATGCAATCTTGGTTTTCTCAATTCAATACAAGAACCGTTACCGCTTGATGGATATTTCCTTTATGGAGAGGGACTCTTACCATCATATTGGTGGATAGATGCTAACCAAACCGTAGTTATCGTATCTACTGTCTTTGAGACTTTGGTGTTAAAAGAGATTACAGGAGGTGTATCATGAACGAACACCCAAACATTCTCTTTATCAACACTGACCAACACACTTGGGATGCAATATCCGCCTATGGAAATCCGTATCTTAATACTCCGAATATTGACCTACTCCACCAGAACGGAACTTCTTTTAGGAAATCCTACTGTACCGATCCTGTCTGTGCTGCTGCACGATCAAGTTGGGCAACTGGACTATACACATCGGAAACTGGTGTGCCTTTCAACGGCGGACAACTACATCCCGATATTCCTGATATCGGACAGCTACTTAGTAGCAACGGTTATAAGGCTTTCCATTGTGGTAAATGGCATGTACCAGGTAGAAATGTCCGCGATAGTTTTGAAGTCCTGTATTACGGAAACCGAAATATAGGTGCTGGTGGTGCTGCATATTACGATTCAGCGGCAACACATGCAGTCGCTGATTTCCTTACGAATTATGATGGCAAAGAACCTTTCTATCTGCAAATCGGATACATTGACCCTCATGATGTATGTGAATATTTACACAACCATGAGGAAAAACATATACCGAATCCATTAGAACAAGGAATACTTACTGAAGACGATTTACCGCCATTACCGGAAAACTTCAACTATGATGAACGAGAAACTGTCCTACATCGTGTCTGTAGGAGGATTGATGGGGCACTGATCCATGACAGAATCTTGCAAGCAGTCAAGAACTGGGATGAATATCATTGGCGATATTTCAGATGGAACTATTATAAATTTATTGAGAAAGTTGATGCCGAAATTGGGAGAACACTTTCACTGTTAAGACAAACTCCTTTCTACGATAATACGGTGATTATCTTTAGCACTGACCACGGCGAAGCATCAGGAAGTCATCAAGGATTCCAGAAATTCGCGCTATATGAAGAAGAAGTACATGTACCTTTTATCATCTCATGTTTAGGTGAAGGAGTACCGGTTCAGAAAGAACATTTAGATGAGAAGTATTTTGTCTCTGGAGTGGACATATTTCCAACCATCTGTGACTATGCCGGTATTGATATTCCTGAAACGTGTCAAGGAATGAGTCTCCGTCCGTTAGCAGAAGGCGAAGATATTCCTTGGCGGGAATATGCTTACATTGAAAGTAATTATTGGGGACGCTCAATTGTCACTGATGCCTACAAATACATTACTGAATATAAGCCAAAAGATATAGAAGACTTCATACCACCCGGTCCAGATTCTGAACAACTTGGTCTTGTGCAGCTGTTTGATAGAAACAAAGATCCTTATGAAACTTTCAATCTCGTTGATTCACCAGAACATCAGAACGTTATTAATGCTTGTAGAGATAAACTCATTGAACAAGAAAATCGTCTTAATAGACGAGAAATTGTCCAGCAGAATCCGAAGAGAACTATAACAAATTGGGGTAATCGCCTCCGTGAGTATTGGATACACGGAAGGTAAAACATAAATCATTATAGCGAATTATAAATATAAGTTGACACTTTCGACCCACGGTAGGCGAGGTTTCCTAACCTCGCCTACGCAGAGTGTTCAAGTAATTTCAAAATCTACTATAACACAAAATTCAGGATAGAAGCAGATGAATATTTTTTCAAAAAGGTTAAATCGTCTACCACCATACATGTTTGGTAAACTCAAGCAATTGACTTATGAAAGACGGCAACAGGGAATAGATGTTATCGATTTAGGGATGGGCAATCCGAATCAACCCACCCCGCAACCTATAATTGATAAACTCACAGATGCAGCCCAAGAACTGAGAAATCACCGTTATTCTGCATCTCGTGGGATATACAATTTTCGTAGAGAAGTGAGTTGGCACTATGAACGTAGGTACAATGTAGATATTGATCCAAATGAAGAAGCAATTTCTGTCATCGGGACAAAGGAAGGTTTTGGACACCTTGCTTTAGCATTGATTGATGAGGGCGACCTGGCGATGGTGCCTAACCCGACATTTCCTATTCACATGTATAGTATCGTTCTTGCAGGTGGTAGTGTTGTCAGTATCCCATTGTCTGAAGAGAATGATTTTGTGCCTTCTCTTGAAGAGATAACTCGGGATATATGGCCAAGACCGAAGGTGTTGATATTGAGCTTTCCCCACAATCCAACTGGTGCTGTCGTGGAATTAGATTTCTTTGAAGAAGTCGTTCATTTTGCAAAACAGCAAGATATGATAGTCATACATGATTTAGCGTACGCTGATATTGTGTTTGATGGGTACCAAGCACCGAGTTTCTTGCAAGCAAAAGGTGCGAAAGATGTTGGCGTAGAGTTTATTTCTCTTTCCAAATCGTATAACATGGCAGGGTGGCGTTGCGGATTCGCTGCCGGAAACAGAGACATTATTGAGGCACTCGCAAGAATTAAAGGCTATTACGATTACGGTATCTTTGCTCCCATTCAGGTTGCTGCAATCATGGCTCTCCGCACACCAGAAGATGTCGTTGCAGAAAACGCAGATATATACCGCAAACGGCGAGATGTGCTTGTTGAAGGACTAAACCGTATGGGATGGAAAGTGTCAAAACCGCAAGCTTCTATGTTTGTCTGGGCACCAATCCCTGAAACCTGGAAACACCTTAACTCATTGGATTTTTCCATGAAACTCCTGAATGAAGCGGAGGTATGCGTTTCACCGGGGGCTGGTTTTGGACACAACGGTGAAGGATATATCCGTATTGCACTTGTAGAAAATGAGGATAGAATTCGACAAGCATTGCGCCAAATTCGCAGGGCATTGTTTGGATAACGATTAATCAATATGTATACAAAGTATACATATCAGTCGGGATATGTATAGAAAATGCGAAAAAGTATACATATCCGACCAAAGATTATAGAAATTGCCTTGTACCAAATTAACCTAAATCGTAGGGGCAGGGTTCCCCTGCCCGCCCGTGTTTTCAGCATCAAAAACAATACAGATCTCGTTAATTTGGTATTAGAACTCTACCGTATAAAGGCTAATTCTATTCCAATCCCCACTGTTTCTTCGCTTCTTCAAATGAAATCTTCTGACCGCCAGTATGGGATATTGGATTTTTACCCACCCAACGCTCATCAATCGGGTGTTCAGCGGGTTGAAATCGGATGTCACAACTGATACGCCACCGATCTGATAGATTCTTCGTTGAGGTGTGCATCGTGTGCATCGTAAAGACGATTATATCACCCATCTCAAAATCTGTCGTTTTCCATTCTCCTCCATACTTATCACTGATTGCCATAGGATCTCTACCAAAATGTCCTGGTGTGCCATCCTTATCCACATCGGTTTTGCCATAAGTGTTACGCACAGGTGCAAAACTATCCAAACGATGTGAACCTTCAAGCAAAGTGAGTGTACCCATCGTCGCAGGCACATCCCCGAAGGGAATCCAGCAGGTGTGTAACTGCTTTGAACCTCTTCCCATATAGACAAAATCAAAATGCGGACCAGACCAACCATCAGGTCGGACAAAACGTAGCCACTTGTAGTCAAACGTACGTGTCTCACCTTCAAAGAAATTGCGGAAGAACGCAAAAAGTTCATCACCTTCCAAAACAGAAAGTACATCTGGATGATGTGTAACAGCAGGTGCACCCATCGTACGTCCCGGACTACCTGAACCAGCAATTGCATCCATCATATCAGTTCCCGGTTTGAATACTTCATCTTTCCCATTTCCTTCTGCATATTCAAGAATAGCGCGTCGTGCTGCATTAACCTTATCCTTATCAATTAAGCCCCGAACGAGTAAATACCCATCTTCTGCTATTTGTTGATGCAGTCCTTCTGCGGAATCAAGCACGTCGTTGCAATCCCGCAATACACCAAGGTGTGGTCCAGGAAAGGATACCTCGTGATCTCCGACAAATACGGTTTCAGCCATTGTTTTCCTCCGAATAGGGTTTTACCCCAAGTTGTAAAAGTGCTTTGTTATACGATGAATCAAAGGTGTAAACTGGTTTTCTCCATTTCAATATTGTATGTGCAAATTCTAAGGTCTTACTACCTTCAGCAGCATGTGCAATCAATACCTTATTTGCTAAAGCAGCGACAAATGCATTGCGTTTACTTGCCAATTGAGCATTTTGCTTCGGTCTGTTTTCAAAAATGGATACAATCAGTAACCTGTCTTCTGCTAAAGGCTTTATCCATTCTTGTTTTATACGCATATTTTCAATACTTCGTGCTGGACTAATAATAATCGGTTGTGAACCACGAAGCAACACTCGTAAACATTCCTTTTCAATAGGTGAATGAAACCCACCGATTGTTGGTATACCTTTATTTTTGAACTCCTGTGCTAAGTCGTGTGCCTTTAGTATAATCTCTCCAGGACATTTGCTGGAACAGAATATTGCCCACAGAACTCCTTCGTCGGCATCGTTTCGTCTACATGTCAGCAGATCTAAATCCCCACGCGTCCATATCGTTTCTGGAGTATCGGCATTTAAATATACCTTTATTGAAGATGGATAGTTTTTGTCTGTTTGCGTAATGTGTTGAATTTGCGGTGTCGCTTCCAAAGTTAATAATTTATTATGCGGTATTTAATCGTTCACTTAATCGTTCACTTAATCGTTCACTTTTCCGATAAATCCATTTATATCCTTTCTATTAGAAAGCAGTGAACGCCTATTATAGTAAATTATGAATAAAAGTTGACACTTTCACCCCACGGTAGGCGAGGTTTCCTAACCTCGTCGATGCAGAGTGTTCAAGTAATTCCAAAATCTACTATATACAAGTATTTATGGAGAATATCAGTTGCCTAATCGCTTACCTAATCGTTCACTTAATCGTTCACTTTCTTAATATATCTGGTTCCTCTACCTTTTCCTTCCACAGTTAATAATCCTTTATCCACCATATCCCTTAAGTCCTCATAAGCAATGCGAAATGAAATCTGGTTAATTTCTACGTATTCCTTTCTTGCAATCTGTCCATTCGTTTGTACATAGAACAACGCATTCTTTTGTCTATCATTTAATTGTTCCGAAATATCATCAATTTCTACAAAAGTCGTATCTTGGATCGGTGAATCAAAGATCACTTTGGTTTCAAGTGGGTGCAGCTCGTAACGTGGTTCTTTGTTTTTCCACTCTTTACACAATCTCTGCATCATTATAATGCCAGATCCGTACTTTTCAACGAAACCCACATCATACATCAATTGGCTCAATATAGGATTTACCGGTCTGTGGATTGGTTTATGTGGACTAACGTCTTCAGGAAAACTGCCAGGATTAATAACCTCAACTCGGTCATCAAAGATAAAAACTCGCACATCAGCAGGTTCTTGATAATTGCGATGAATTAATCCGTTGATAATTGCTTCCCGTAGTGCTTCAATTGGATACTCAAACTTATCGTCTCGTTGAAAACTTCTTGACCCTCGAAGACTGAGCAGTCGAATATTTCTTCTAATAAATTCCTCAGCAGCATTAACGATTTCCCAGAGTGTTCCTGAACAATCGAGTCTATCAATGACTGGGTGAGTTACCGATGTTCCCCTAAATTTGACTACCCGCAATTGTGCATTTTGGAAAAATCTTTGAGGATGTTTACCAAAAAAGAGAATTCCCGCATGAGTCGGTGTTTTTTCATCGTCAATACAATTAATATTCCTCAACAAGTCTGTCGTCCTCATGCTTTGTAATTGTGTTACATTCCGTCGCGTTTCTCTTTGAGTCAGGTACCATTGGATCTTTTGTTCATCTATATCGTCATTTCTGGCACTTGCGACTGAGAGTTGATCCCACGTTTGACCGACAGACTTGAGGTGCATCTGCGCAATCTCTTGTGGTGACATGACTCGGTTGCTATTCCCTACTCTCTTATAGCATATTCCTTTAGCAGAGACAGGTTTTATTGAAGATTCTGTAATATGCACTAAAAGCACTGATTTTCCTTCTACGTCAACCGATTCAACTTCCAACATCACTCGCGGATCAATTGCTTGTGAAATCCAGTTCGCCGCATCTCTTAGTGTTTCTTTCCCGATGGTAATGCCAATAATTTTCCCAACATCAGAAACACCAACGAAAATAATACCAGTATTAGTATTCGCAAATGCAACAGCGGTTTCAATTGCTTCTTGTCCAACCCGTTCTTTAAATTCGGTTGTGTTACCTTCACCTTGCTTAATGAGTTGTTTGAGTTCTGCTGTTTGCATAGTGTTGATAACTGCCACTTACCTATTTTTCAAAGGGTTTCAGTAAAGGTCAAACAGTCCGTTCCTGTTTGAGTTTTTCTATCTCCTGCAGTAAGTTTTCAATCTGCTTGTGTAGTGATTCTATTTGATGATCTTGTTTTTTGATGTTTTTTCCCTGCATTGCAACGATGATTTGGGGTATACCAACAACCGCAGCAATAAATCCGACCAAAACGATAACTAACGTGAAAATATTGTCTAAACGTTTACCCATTTCAGTAATTGAAGCATTTACCGGACGAATTTCCTTTGCTATCTCTTGTGTGACATATTCTTTCATTCGCTTCTCAGTGGTATCTACATATTCTTTCATTCGCTTTTCAGATGCTTCAACTTCCTCTTTGACAACTAACCGAATCTTGTTCAGGTCCGCATCTATTAGTTGACTGTAAGCAGTTAAATTAAAGAACAATAGTCCAACGATCAAAGCCATCATTAATTTCATTTACGTCTCCTTCAACATGTTGGTCATTTATTTTATTCTTCCCAAAAATTTTCAACAGGAAACGGTTTGCTGTGTCCTTTGTATATCAACTTAACCCGTATTGTCCCAATTCACGTGGTGGCGTGGTTATAGTAGCACCCCAATCAAGTAGACCTTCTTCGTGATATGAAAGAAAGGTGAAGTGTTGCTCCTGTTTGCCGTTAGTTGTGTTTGTGTGTTGTGGTGTTTTCATGAGATGTTTAAAACTCCTTGTTTACAATTTTAACAGAAGTTGTAGGTTAGTGCAACCACATTACAAAGGAAAGAATACACTCGGACAATGGTCTTGAATCCCATACCATTGCAGGCACCAATTGCCAATTCTTGTTTTTGGTCTTGATACAGTAAAATGCTCTCTTCTTTAGGAAGGTACTTTCTTTCTTTTAACCGTTCCATCGTTGACCAAAGACTGTCTGTCGTCTTTAGTTTTTCTATGAGATGGTTAGCGCGGATAACTGGAATATCTGGAGATTGGACATTGCCATAGCCAATCCAATTCTCCGATACGACGGCTCCTTCATGTCCTGTGGTTGGTACCATAAACCATTTTAGTTCCAATAGCAAACAAGTTTTTTCTGAATGACTTACAATGGCAAGATCAACTTCCTTTGAGGTATATTTAAGTGTCCCATTCTGTTTATTGGTTTTGATATTCTATCAAATATTGACACAGAGTGCAACAATATAACCGATAGAAAAAACAAAAAGGCATTGACAGCAAGGTGTATTTACAATAAAATTCTACAAAACCAATATAGGGAAAATCACTATGGAACACTACTTAGATATACAAAAACCTGAGTTAGGATATACTTACGAGTTTGAAACTGACCAACTATTTCAAGCATCTGAATGTATCGAAGCACACGGATTCGCTATTATCAAGGACGTTTTGCCGGATGAATTAGTAGACAGTTTAAAGCAAACCGTATTTGATGGCACTGATCCAAATAGAGAATTGCAACATGGACAGAGTCGTACACGACACGCTTGGATTGAAACTGGTGAAGGTGCATGGCAATTATTAGAATACGAACCGTTTATGAAGGTACATCAACATCTTATCGGGAATGATGAGTTGACTGTGCATAGATCAGCAGCTATCATTCGGATGCCGGGTTCACATCCAGTAGCGTGGCACACAGATTGGTGTGGATTCTCACAAGACACACCAAAAAACTCTGGTGATGTGCTTAATAGAGGCATGTGGCCATCTGGTAAATGGTTTTATATCACAGGTTCGCGTCCAGAACACGGAGGTCTCTGCGTAATTGAAGACTCGCATGTGGAAAACTGGGAAGGACCAAAAGGCTTCAAACTGACTGCAGATAAACGTTCATTCTACAAAGAGGGTGGAGAAGAAAAGGCATACAATGACTTTGATATTCCGGGTTGTGTCCCACTATTTACCAATCCTGGTGATATGATTGTATTCGCACATAGAACCTATCACGGTGCATTTCCAAACCAGATTGATGACATACGTTTATCATGTGCTATTGGTTTTCGTAGACGCGACCATCACATAGATATTCCTTGGGAGATACCAGAAGTTGGTAAGCAATTCTTAGCAGATTTGCCACCACATCTACACAAATATACACATGGATATACCAGCATTGATACAGGTTGGCGAGGATAGTCATTTAGTTGGTTGATATGTCGATAATTGACGATGAACTTCAGGTAGTGCCCCGTTTTTTAGCCAAGTAATTGGTTGTTCTTCTGTTGTCCGTTCAGGATTTACCCAGATGATGTACCGGATTTCCCTAACTTGGCGTGATGCGTAAGCGAAAAGTGATCGGATGGTCTCGTCAAGTGAAACGATTGTTTTATCAGTTTGCATTGCCGCTTCAAGAAGATGCATATCTTTTTGTATTGCTTCAGTATCATCCTCATTGTCGGTTGTTTTGGCAATCTTGTCTTGGAGTTCTCTACTTTCTGGTGGATTTATACGAACCACTTTTCTACGTGCATCCATTGACAACCGCCACCTTCTGGCAAAACGGGATTGATGTTGTTTCCATTCATCACTAATTTTATTGGTCATTACAAGTTTATGATTCTCTGATCTAACCACTATTAGGAAATCACGACAATTAACAGCACGCGGGTGCGTCGCTGTTTCGCTGCCGGCGGCTTGGGCAACATCCGCGTCAATAACCAATTGTTTTGTATCGGTATGCCTCACTCTACCTCCGATTGCCCAAATCTAAGTTTGTCTACGGCATCAAGATAACGACTCTCCGTTCTGAGATCCACCTCATCAAAATCTACAGGCCACTCACCGTAAGTGCCTGCTTCATCTAAATCAACGCTGTCAATCTTAGTAATACCATCTTTGTTACGTGAAAACCAGTGCAGCTTGACTAAATCTGGCGACAGTTTGCCTTCTGCAACGAGTGTTTGTATCCCCAATAGTAATAATGAACTGTGTGTTTCAGCAACAACCCGTACACCACGTTTTGCTGCATCAGCTAACACTTGCGCTAACTTGACTTGTGCGTTAGGATGTAAATGAAGTTCCGGCTGTTCAATATAAACTAATTGACCTGGTTCTGCAGCTATCAGTGCCACTACAACAGGTAGAACTTGTGAAATTCCGAATCCTACATCAACAATATTAACCATGTCTACGTCACTCATGTTGCGGCGAGTCAGGCGACTAACCTGAATTTCAACACCAACATCACCGATCTTTTTTGCACTGACTCGTCCTGTCAATTCAAGAGTATAAAGTGAATCTAACAACGTTCTTAAGCGTTTATCTCCGGTTTCCTGCCATTCGTGGATAATGCTTGCCATATAGTGTTCAAACGTGCCGTGATACCGTGGCCCTGTACTACTTAGTTTGTATAAACGTTCAGGATTTCCACGTAATCCAAGTAGGTGAATGGTATCGCTGATGTATTGGCCAAAACCAGAGGTGGCTTCATAGAATTTATTGCTATCAAGCGATCCAATATACAAGAAACAACGTGATCGCTTCACTATATTATAACCATTAATAGACGAATCTTGATTGACTAATAACTTGATTTCATCAGGAGACATGCCTGGATGCAAAGTAAAATTTTGAGGAAAAGATGATTGATCAATCTCAAAATTAGTTTTCTTGCTCATTTCAACAATTTCAATCCCATTTTTCCGTTTTCTGAAGGTCGTTCCGATAGAGATAAACATTTCAGAAACACAAGTCTCTACCTGAACCTGAAATTGATCTGTCTGTGTTTCATTCTTTAGTTTTGACAAAAATTGTTCTGCAAAAGTAAACCGGACGTTTGGTCCATCAATCAACAAAGGTCCAGGATCATACGGTGCCTCCAATGTCTGCTTTAACATCAATAACGGCTGCATTATACTGGATTTTCCAGAACTATTGGCACCAACAAGAATCGTTAAGGGGAGGATGTCAATTTGACATTCTTCCACAATTGATTTAAAACCTTTTACAGATATCTTGGTTATGCCTTTATCTCTTTTACTCAACATCCGATCCTACTCCTAATATCAATCTTATAAGTAATAGCTGCTATGTGTTTACTGATCTTTCTTCATTTATCTCAATCTCTATTACTTTTCTTGATACAACTTCCTGAGAATGTGCACCTCAATTATAGGGCATGTTGCACCGATCAGTCAAGTTTTTATATATCTGCCCACGGTTATTTAGTTTTCGGTTTTTCTGCTGTATTTTCACATTTCAATATAACCACCTGTAGGTCGGGTAGAGCTTGCGAAACCCGACACGTCTGGTATATGTCGGGTTTCGCAAGCTCTACCCGACCTACGACATAAACTCTCAGTAACGTTCATCAACTGAAAATTATTAGAACTAAATAACCCTGATATGTGTCAAGAATGGCACAAGTGTTTGGAGATTTTAGGAATAGAAAAACGATTGATACAACTTGTGCAAGTTCAAAATAATTTTTCCTTGACTAATTTTGTAAATCTGTTATATTAATATCATAAATCATTTCAGTAAGCACATCATCATTACTGGCAGATTTTCATTATTATACCTGAGGAGGAACTACTAAGATGACCCGTTTTTTACCCGGTTTCGTTCAAAAAATAGATCGGAACCACATTATCATACTCTTACTTGGCATACTACTCATACCGAATATCGGTTGTTTAGGCGGCGTTAGCCTCGTGCCGTTGAGTGCGAAAATTCAGAATGCTGATAATACCTTTGAACAAGCAGAAGCTGTTTCAACACGATCAGATGATGCAAGTGAAAAAGAAAAAGCAGTAGCGAAACAGAAAAAACTATACGATTCAGCATTATCACACTATCTTGAAATAATTGAAAAAGATGTTAAAGGGAAATATGCACAACGCTCCCACTATCAGATAGCAAAAATATACAAGAAATACTATGAGTGGGATAAGGCGAATGAGCACTATCAAGCAATCGTTGATCTTGCACCGACCGGATATTATGCTAGTGAAGCAAAAACTGGTATTGCGAACATTCGTAAGAACCGTGCATTAATACAGACCGAATTGGCAAATTACCAGAACTATAAAGCTTTATATGACACCGAACCCTCTCAAGAATCTTATGATATTGCTGCTGAATCTTTATACAAGGTCGGTCAATCGTACGAAGCTTTAGAAAACTATACAGAAGCGATCATTACTTATGAGAGATTAGTTTCTGAGTTTCCAGAACACGAAAAAGCAGTACAAGCACAATTACGAGTTGGGAATATCTATTTTTATGATTTATATGATTATACCAATTCCGGTGGATGGGGGGCATTTGTTGCTGTTGCACAAAAATTCCCTGATACTTTTGAAGCACAAGAAGTTGTTAAAGACCTAAACCAAACTGAAAGCTTATTGAAAGAAATCAAAAATCTTCAGGATGAAATTCATCGGAACAAAAGTGTAAAGGCGAAGCAGTTTGAAGAAATGGGGAGATATGTACTACCCTCAGAGAAATACATTCAAGGTAAAGCTGATTTGATTGTACAGAATTACCAACAAATTGCACGAAATTGGGAGAAACTACGTAACTACCCGAATGCAATAGAAACAAATAAAGTGCTAATTGCTGATCTGTCTCATAAGAAATTTGCTGTTGCTGATGCTCTCTACAAAGTCGGGGTACTCTACCAACAAAACGGACAGTATGAACGTGCAATTGAAGCGTATGAAGACTTGCTTCAAAATGCACCAGAATCAATCTGGCGGAATGAAGCCGCCTATCAACAGGCAATTTGCTACCGCGCTATTCGTGAATTCCGTTCTGCCTACGAAGGTTTCAAGACTTATATGAGCCTTACAAAAGGAGAAACTCCACATCAACGTGAGGCACAACAGATTATTCGGCAGTTTGAACTAGATCAAGACCAAGATGGATTTATGTTTTATGAAGAACAAGAGGAAGGCACTTCCGACCAGGACCCAAATTCTTATCCTGGAGCAGAAAAATAAGAGTGGTTTGACACATAAGAAACAAGAATGTTAGTCAAACAAGTTCGTTAAATTATATGTTATAGTAATTGCAAAAATATGTGCCATAGGCATCAATTTAGGGGAATAACGCTATAATCCCACGCCGGTAGGTTCGGTTTCCGAACCTACCGTAGTGTGTAAATAATTGCGGTTTCTGCTATAACATGACAATGAGACTTGTCTAAAGAAACAGTTTTACACGATCATGTTCAGAGGTAGGTAGTTGTTTGTACACCTCATGCCGTATTAACTCAGGTGTGTACCTACGAGAGAAGTGATTTAGGACGATATGATTGCTCTTAAATTGTTCCAATAGCGAGGGAATCATATCCAGATGTAAATGCTTTGTTTTCTTAGCACGGTCACGGTGATCTGGCGTTATAAACGTACATTCACATATAAGAAGTTTACAGTGCTTAAGTAATGGATGTGCGTCAACGGAAAAACCGCGGGTATCACCCAAATAGGCAACCAATGGTAGTTGTACCTCGTTAGTTATTTCAACTCCTGAATGCTTGAGTGCCACGATTTCTCTATCCGATAAATTGTGGTATTCAGGCTTTAGTTTTTTACGAATTTCGCAAATCAGGTAGGAGACAGATGGCACACTATGGTTACCCGGTAAGATGTGGGCAACTAAATTCTGCCGAAACTGAATTGAACAACCAACATCAACCGGTGTGAGATGATAATTCCAACTTCTACCTCCATCTAACATTGAGATTCTGTTGAGAATATTATGTAATTGCTTGAACCCGTCTGATGGAACGAAAATATTTCCCGGTGG
Source organism: Candidatus Poribacteria bacterium (assembly GCA_965214095.1). Classification (GTDB taxonomy): domain Bacteria; phylum Poribacteria; class WGA-4E; order WGA-4E; family WGA-3G; genus MSPOR6. Next base: position 576,577 of record OZ243938.1, read on the forward strand.
CATATCAGCAAGCCAACGTTGACTAATATAAATCGGCAAACCAAAATAGTGGTCAAGATGAAAATGAGATATAAATACATGGTTCGTCCCAATAAAACGCATCGGACATCTACCTAAATCAAATATTAGGTCTAACTCTTTTATTCTTATATAAGTTGCAACAGCAGAACTGGATTTGCCTTCAAGCGTCCAATTTCCACATTGTAACATAGGCATAGTAAATTATTATTGCAATTATAGTCAAATGTAAAAATACATGCACACTCCGCGGTAGATGCGGTTTCCTAACCGCATCTATGAGACTGAACAAACACCGGTTCGGTTAGGAAACCGAACCTACCGTAGTGTGTAAATAATTATGATTTTTACTATAAAATTGCTTCCTTTGGAGTATAGTTATTTATGCAGGTTAAAATAGGTATAATAGGTGGCAGCGGATTCTATCAGATTGAAGGTCTAACCGAAATAGAAACCATTGATATTGATACGCCATTTGGTAAACCGAGTGATACTTTTATATACGGTAAACTTGATGAACAAACTGTTGTTTTTTTACCGAGACACGGTGTCGGTCATCCACTCCTTCCTTCAGATATTAATGTTCGCGCTAATATATATGCCTTGAAAACACTTGGAGTAGAATTTGTCATCTCTGTCAGTGCAGTTGGGAGTCTAAAACAGGAAATTGAACCGCGTCATTTTGTTGTTCCTGATCAACTTTACGACCACACAAAAAACCGAATATCAACCTTCTTCGGAGATGGAGTAGCTGCGCATATCAGTATGGCACACCCATTCTGTTCGCACCTAAGCACACTTCTATACAGTACTGCAACAGAAGAAGGCGCAACTGTTCATAATGGTGGCACCTACTTATGTATGGAAGGACCCGGGTTCTCTACACAAGCCGAATCAAATGTCTACAGACAATTAGGTTGTGACATCATTGGAATGACGGCTGCACCAGAAGCTAAACTTGCACGCGAAGCAGAAATGTGCTATGCCATCCTTGCCTGCTCAACAGACTATGATTGTTGGCATCCTGAACATGATAACGTAACAACTGAGATGATCCTGGACAATCTTCGATCCAATGTGGAATTATCCAAACAAATTGTGAAAAATCTGGTATCAAAAATATCAATTGAACAACGTGAATGTACTTGTGGCAACGCCCTTCAATATGCTATCGCTACACAACCCGATAAGATACCACTCACTAAACGCCATCAGTTAAAACTATTGTTGGATAAGTACCTCGTGTAATGTGTTGTAGATTGTATCTGCCTCCGCTTCAGTGAGAATAAGTGGTGGTGCGATATAGATGATATTCTCTGGTTCATCAACGGCATGACCAATTTTGCCAACAATCACACCTTTTTTTCTTAATCGTGCTACAATACTATTGGTCACTTCAGTTTCAAGGTGCACACCGTTGTCTTTGATGAATTCCACAGCAAGCATCAATCCCTTACCACGAACATCACCAACAATTTGCAAATCCTTTAATGTCATTAGTTTTTCAAGAAGATAACTACCTACCTTTTCTGCATTTTCACTAAGTCGTTCAGATTGCAAGATTTTCAAATTCGCGACACCCGCGGCACATGCTACAGGGTGTCCACCATAAGTACAAACCTGCGAAAACTCAAGATTATCATCTGGCTCCCCAAGAAATGTGTTGAAGACAGACGTTGACGTAACACATGCTCCAAGTGGAATATAGCCACTTGTCAATCCCTTAGCCAAGGTGATGATGTCAGGTTGTACATCCCAATGCTCACAAGCAAACATTTTGCCAGTCCGTCCAAATCCCGTAATCACTTCATCAAGAATAAGTAATAAACCGTAATCGTCACAGATTTTTCTCAATTTTGGAAAATAATCGTCGGGTGGAACAATCACTCCACCACCACCGATAATGGGTTCAGCAATAACAGCGACTACCGTTTCTGGTCCTTCTGACTGTATTATACGTTCAATATCATTGACACATTCAATATTACATGATGACGGCTCTAAACCGAGTGGACACCGATAACAGTATGGTGGATGCGCGTGATGAAATCCAGGGGCTAACGGTTCAAATGCTTTCCGTCTACGGGCTTGTCCCGTTGCTGACATCGCACCATAGGTAAATCCGTGGTACCCTCTATACCTGCTAATAATCTTGTACCGGTTTTCTCGGGGATAGGTTTGTCTGCCATACTGCCGTGCAATCTTTATAGCGGTTTCATTTGCTTCCGACCCACTGTTACAGAAGTAGACATGGTTCAAATCACCTGGAAGACAATTTGCTAACTGTTCTGCTAACTCAGTTGCAGGAACATTTATCTGTGAGTGTGGATAGTAAGGAAGTTGCTGTATTTGTTCATAAACCGCATCTGCAATTTCTTGCCTCCCATAGCCTACGTTTACATTCCACAAAGCAGAATATGCATCTAAATATTCCCGTCCATCAATATCTACAAGTGTAGTGCCGTGTGCTGATTTGAAAACTATCAGATCCGTCTCGTCAAGACGTTGGTGTTGAAACAGTGGATGCCAAACGTGGGATTTGTCTGTTTCTCTATAATTTGATTCCATGACTAAAATTCTCCGTGATAAACTACATAACTTCTGGGGCTGATATACCCAACAAGTCCAATCCATTTGCTAAAACCGTTTGTACACAACGAACAAGGGTAAGCCTTGCATTCGTCCGTTCCAAACTGTTTGCATCTAAAACACGATGTTGGTTATAGTAAGGATGAAACAGGCCTGCTAATTCATGAAGATAATGCGGAATACGGTGTGCTTCACGCTCCTCAGCACTGAAAAGAACAATAGATGGAAAGTCTGCTAACTTCCGAATTATCTCATGTTCTGAGGGTTCAGAAAGCATCTGCAAGTTTATTTCTTCTATAGGTTTCAACTGTATCTCTTGTTCAGCTGCTTGTTGGAAAATACTACAACATCGCGCATGTGCATACTGGATATAAAATACAGGATTTTCATTCGCTTGTGTAACAGCTAATTCAAGATTGAAATCAAGGTGTGTGTTGTTTGCACGCATAAGGAAAAAATAACGCGCAACATCAACCGCGAATTGTTCGCCAATAGCATCCGATAACTCGTCAATCAAAGCATCAAGGGTCAAAAATTGTCCTTGACGTTTAGACATATCCTTACGATTGCCTTCAGAATCAACCAGATTGACCTGTTGGATAATGTCTGCCTCTAACCAATCATCCTCAAATCCGAGTGCTTTGACAAAGTTCTTTAATCGCATGACATGTCCTTGGTGGTCAGGACCCAGCAAATCTATAACTTTGTCAAATCCACGCTCATATTTGTCACGATGATACGCTGCATCTGGAACAAAATAGGTGTATTCACCGTTTGAACGAATCACAACACAATCTTTTTCGTCTCCAAAATCTGTCATTCGAAACCAAGTTGCACCATCTGCCTCATATAGGTAATTCTTTTCACGAAAGAAGTCAATAATTTCGTCAGGCTTTCCACTCTCACGAATGACCTTTTCACTTGACCAAACATCAAAACTGACCCCAAACCGTTCCAATGATTCTTTTTGCTGTCCAAGTAGATATTCTATTCCCTTATCTCTGAATAATTCTATCCGTTCATTTGGTGCAAAATTGAGATATTTATCACCTTCGTCAGCAACGATAGATTCTGCAAATTCCTGTAAGTATTCACCTTGATATCCACCTTCAGGTATTTCCAGATCGGTTTCACCCAGTGATTGTCGATAGCGTATGTCTATGGATTCTCCGAGCCTTTCCACTTGTCCACCTGCATCGTTCACGTAATATTCTCGGATTGCGTCATAACCGATAGCATTTAATAAGTTGACAAGTGTATCACCTACAGCTGCTGCACGACCACTGACAATGTTTAATGGACCCGTTGGATTAGCACTGACGAACTCAATTTGAATTCGCTTCCCTTTACCATTGTCTATTCTACCGTAATTGTCATTTTGTGATATTATTGCCCTGATCGTATCAAACAACCATTCATGTGAAAGATAGACATTAATAAAACCCGGTCCCGCAATCTCAACCTTGCGAATACTCGGGTGTTCATTTTGATTGACATGCTTTACAATTGTATCTGCAATTAACCGTGGTGCCATCTTTGCTTGTTTTGCCAACCCTAAAGCAATTGGCGTAGCAATATCCCCATGTTCAGGGGTCTTGGTTGGTGAAAACGGGATTTCAGGCACTTCAGATATTGGCAACTCTCCTGTCTCTATTGCAGCACGAATTGCAGATTCTAATATGTCGTAAATGTCTGATTTTATTTCATCCATATTTAAAAACAGATACTTAATCTATAATTTCCTTTTATACGTCAAAATATTTCAATCAACGAATTATAACACAATAGATGTGTCAAGTCAACTTTCATTGATTTTTTGCAGAGTTATTTAGTTTTAGGTATTTCTTGCGTTTTTTTCACAAATGCTAAATGCCCCTGATAACCATGTTATATTCTTGCGATAATTACACGGTTGTGCTAATATCACTATACGGTTAAATAAACTACAAACATTATGAATTTAAGGAGTATTAAATGGCAGTATTTTTACATACACGCGTTCGCGTCAGCGACCTTGACAATTCAATAAAATGGTATTGTGATCATCTGGGTTTCAAAGTGTTGAGCCGGAGTGACAAATCACCCGCAGGCAATCAAATTGTTCATCTTGAACTTCCAGGAAATGCACACACATTAGAGTTAACCTATTCACCCGATTTTGACCTTCAGGTGCAGGAAGACCTGATGCACTTTGCAATTGGAGTCCCCGATATTGTCGAATTTTGCGACGGTTTGGAGAAGGCAGGATTAGAAATATGGCCCGATGAATGGCGTAAACAATTTACATCGGGTGGCATGAAGATGGCATTTATCACCGATCCTGATGGATATGAAGTAGAACTTTTGGAACGTAAAGATACTTCAGGAGATCCGCTTGATGTCCTTGAAGAATCCTAAACGGATGTGTTGATTTTTGTTGTAGTAGGCGCGGTTTCAGATCGCGCCCTAAATACTATTTCAAAACTTTACCATTTTAGAATGAGACCTCTGTAGTCGCGCAATTCATTGCGCCTCTTACATTTCTTATCAAAATAGAAGTCATTTAATGAGACCTCTGTAGTCGCGCAATTCATTGCGTCTCTTACATTTCTTATCAAAATAGAAGTCATTTGTGGAAATGATATAATTACACATAGGACCAGAATTGATCCCATGCAGTCATCCAATCTTCTGCGCGGCTTTCTGCAGTGACAGGTCCTGTTATCTCAATGCCATGTCGTCCTTTGAAGTCAGCAAGTTTGTCCACACTTGACACTTCAATCTTGATTGTTGTCGGTTTGTCCGGCACATAAGGTTTAATGTTCGTAAGATCTGAAAGTGCTTCCTTGGATGCCTTTTCAATCATCTCACGAGCGCGAACGGGTGGGATTTGTCTGGCACTGTATCGACTGAGTCCCTTTTTCACAGCAACTGTCGGTAAACCCTCACCAAGGAGTTCTTTGGCTTCTCTGCAAACCGCTGTGTCACCTGTAACCAATGCAATCGGTACACCATAGTGTCCGTTAAGTGCAGCGTTGACACCGGTTTCACCGACAAGATCAGCGTTAAACCATAAGTTACGATATCGTACCGAAGAAATAGTATGACACAGGACACCATCGGGAGTGTTGTTACGGGCATGCATACCGATAAGCAAACAGGCATCACACCCATCTTTCCACATATCATCAAAACGTCCCCAACCGTGATGTGCAACCCATTCACAGTCTGGATCAATCTTTTCTGGAATAAGCGAATTAAATGTCCACCCTTTTCCTGCCCCGTGGCAATCAACGACGACAATCTCCGTAGCACCCGCCGCTTTAGCACCGCGTACCGCAGCATTTATCTCTTCAGTGTAGAGAAGTCTACCCTCTTCAAACATAGCAGCACCACCCTCAACCTGGTCCCACACAACAATACCGCTGACACCCTCCATGTCAGACATAATCAATACTCGCACTTGTTATTTCCTCTCTTCTACAATACTATATTTGTTATTGAGTATAAATCAGTTAGTGATATAAAGCAAGCGTAAATTGGAGAGATGCCACAGTGAAAAGGATTTATAATTGTTGGAAAACAAGGAAATGAATGAATAATAAACGAGGTGATTTAACTCAAGGAAGTCTATTCAAACATCTAATTCATCTTGCAGTCCCTTTAACATGTGGGTATATTCTACAGGATGCATTCAATATCGTTGACATGATTTTCGTAGGAAGATTGGGATCCGCAGCGATTGCAGCTGTAGGAGTAAGTGGGAATTTGCTCAGGTTAATTGGAGTTTTCTCACTCGGAATCTCAACTGGAGCCGGGATTATGGTAGCTCAATATCTCGGGGCAAGAAATCACGCACAAGCAGGACACTTAGCGATGCAGGCTATATTACTCGCTATTTTCTTTGCAATCGGTATCGGTATTGTTGGTTATCCTTTAGCTGAAATCGGTCTAAGAACTGTCCGTATAACTGATCCAGATGTGATAAAACTGGGCACAACCTATATCCAGATTATACTTGTCGGTATAAGCACGATGTTTTTATCAATGACACTCGGTTCTATCTTCCGAGCAGGTGGAGATGCCGTTACGCCAATGGTAGTGTTGGTGTTTGCTACGATAATTAACATCGGACTTGACCCTATGCTGATTTTTGGGTTGTGGATTTTTCCCAAACTCGGTGTTGCGGGGTCTGCATTAGCAACCCTCATCGGAAGAGGAATCGGTGTAATCATTCTGCTTATTCTATGTTTCAGTGGAAAGGCACCAATCTCCTTAAAAAACGTGCCGTTCCGGGCAGATATTGTTGAAATGCTTGACATTTTAAGGTTAGGAATATATAGTTCTATGCAAGGATTCTGGAGACATCTGTCTCGACTTGGATTCCTCTGGGTCATTGGACCTTATGGAAAAGTTGCTGTCGCTGCATATACGCTTTGCATGCGGCTACGGATTTTAGTGATGAACCCCGGTTTTGGTATAGCAAATGCTGTAGCACCTTTGGTAGGACAGAACATGGGAGCAGAACAGATTGACCGTGCTGAAAATTCTGCTAAAGTAGGAAATATTGTAGGCACTACGGTTATGTCAAGTATTGGCATTCTGTTTCTTGTATTTCCACAAATATTTATTCGTATTTTCACCGATGATGTAGAAGTAATTCAAATTGGAAAAGTCTACCTACAGTTTCTTTCACTAACATTCGGTTTCATTGCATTCTCATTAGTATTAGGAAAAGCCCTTAACGGTGCAGGGGACACTCTCTCACCAATGATAATCACCCTCGCAGCACAGATGGGTGTTGGATTGTGTCTTGTAATCATTTTATCACATTTCATCGATCTGAAAGGTGTTTGGATTGGCATTGCTCTGTCAAATGTCGTACAAGGTGCAGCAATGTGGATTTGGTATAGAACTGGTAAATGGAAAAAAATAAAGATTATTAAAAATGGTAGAGTTAATTCTCCCAGAAAGGTAGTATGAAAAATGGCATATAAAGGTTATATTAATCCTCATCTGGTCATATCAACAGAGGAACTAAAAAGCAATCTTGATGACGACTCCTTATGTATTGTTGATACACGTCCAACGCATGAATACATACAGGGACATATCCCAGGGGCACTTCATCTGGATCTGTTTGGATTAAGCCTCATCAATACGCAGAAAGAAAATATGGATACATTCATGTGGATGATCGCATACTTATTCCAGCAACGTGGTCTTGATCCAGCAAAAACTATAATCTGGTATGAAAACATCACAGGAACAAAAGCATCTCGTGGTTTATGGTTCTGTGAGTATTTAGGACATACAAATACTCGGGTATTGGATGGCGGCTATAATGCTTGGTTAGCAGCAGATGGTCCGGTCAGCACAGAAGGTGTTGAACCCCCTGAAATGCCACAATTCCCAATAGATGCAAAGCATGTTACACACATGGACGCTGATAGCATACATGACAGGCTAAACCAAGATGATTTCATACCACTCGACACACGCACTGATGACGAACATTTTGGTAGGGTTGCTCGTGCTGAACGGGCAGGGGCAATACCGGGTTCTATTCATATTGAGTGGGTCAATAACCTTGATGAAAATGGCGCATTCAAACCTGCAGATGAACTACGAGATATGTATGTAACAGCAGGAATCACACCAGAAAAACAGGTAATGTGCTACTGACAGGGCGGATACCGTTCTTCCCAAACCTATCTGGCTCTGCGACTTATCGGTTATCCGAAGGTCAGCAACTATATTGGGTCTTGGAAAGAATGGGGTGACCGGCTGGATTTGCCGGTCGAAATTCCTGAAGAATAATCTATAGTAAACTTTAGATTTTATGATACATGTTTATAACTTCATCAATGGTTCCATCTGCCTTGTATTCTCTAAGCCGTTTGATATTGGCAAAGTCATGTTCAATCGGATTGTAGTCAGGTGAATAAGGTGGTAAAAACAATACCTCTGCTCCCGATGCTTCTATCAACTCACGGGTGCGATGTGTCTTGTGTATCTTGGCATTATCAAGAACCACCACGTCTGAGACAGACAACTTTGGACATAAATAGGTTTCAAGCCAAGCATTGAAACACGCAGCATCGCAGCTACCATCAAACAAACATGGTGCCGTAAAAGTTGAATCAATACGCGCAGCGACGAGCGTCGTTGTTCGTGTTCTAGTGCCTGAGATCAAATCTAAAATAGTTTCACCTTCGGAGCATAAGCATGCCGTCTATAACTCTCAGCGCGAAAACCGCATTCATCAACATAAACTATCTTTTTCCCAGCGTCGTGTTTCTCGGCGAGTGCCTGAAGGTAGACTTGTCGTTTCTCGTCGCACCGCTCCTTGTATCCGAGTGTCTTTTTTTTCGCGTGATACCGAGTTTTCGCAGTCCATAACCGATACAAAACTCTGAAACACCGAAGTGTGCAGCACGCTCTTTTTGTGTCAAGTCTGGGAAATCAGCGACATGTTTCCTGAGTGCCTCCTCATCAATCACTCTCATTTTTTTGGGTCCCGTTTTTCTAATGGCAAACGGGTCGTCAGATGCTAACCATCTATCAATAGTTGAGCGTGCAACGGAAAACAGACGGGAAGCTTCAGATTTTTTCCCGCCAGCTTCAACAAAATCTAAAATGCGTTTTCGTAAATCTGGTGAATGTGCCATGGGAACATATTCTAACAAAAAACAAAAAATGTATCAATAATTCTAAATGTCACTATAAATTATCTCAGCAAGACTTTGACATATTTCAGCAACTGATGCTGGACATTCGTGTGGCAAGTAATGTCCAGCATTCTGCAACCACACTATCTGAATATTTGCGTTAGGTGGGATACGCAATTTTTGCTCAGTGAGTTCATTCCTTCCCATCTCACCGAATACTTCATAAATAGGTAGTGATGCATTTTCAAGATAACTATAGCCATCAAATTCTCTGACAGTTGTCCAGAATCTGTTCCACACATCAGTTTCAAACATGCTACGAGTCTCTTCCAATTTATGTTGTATATCAGTAATCTGATCTTCCGAAAGCGAACCGTAAAATCTTCCTGTGTCAAACGCACTTCCCGCGGATGAAAGACTTGTCCATCCTTCAAGTAAAACAAGTCCCGAAACCTGCGGACATCGTTGAGCAACTGAAATTGCAACCATACCGCCAAGGCTATGTCCTACAAGGACAACTCTTTGAGGGTTAATTGTGTCTATGAGGTGAATAATATCAACTGCAAGGTCATCTAATGTAAACGGTTCGGAGGGTACACTGCTTTTTCCATGTCCACGAAAATCAAGTGTTACGAATCTTTGAGTCAATGGCAATCTATCAATCACCGACATCCAATCTACCGAGTCACAACCCGTACCATGCAAGAACAGAAGAGTACATCCAGTTCCACCAGAATCAGCATAAACCATCTCTCCCCAACTTGTTAGGAGATATTTCCTGTTAGACATAGTGATGTTATTTAGTGCAGAAATTGTGCATCCACTGCCTCACCTGCAGCCAGAGTCGCACCAGATGGAATAGTAATCAATCCGTTTGCTAACACAAGGGAATGGAGGATACCTGAACCTTGTGGTCCTGTTGTCTTAGCAGTATACTGTCCATCTTTCTCTGCGAGAATAGACCGCATAAAATTAACACGACCATCTTTATTCGTAACATCAGTTTCCAGAACTGCTTTGAAAGTTTGACGTAGTAGATTGGTGTGACCTGCCATTTTCAAAATTGCCGGACGTACAAAGAGTTCAAATACAACAAGGGATGACACAGGATTTCCGGGTAAACCGAATACAGGCTTACCATCAATTTTACCATAAGCTTGCGGTTTACCGGGTTTCATCGCAACACGCCAGAAATTCATCTTACCCAATTTCGTTAGGACATTTTTCACTATATCGTGTTCCCCGACAGAAACACCACCACTTGTGATGAGCGCATCTGCTTTTGCTATTGATTCTCGAAAGATGCGTTCAGTCTCTGCTTCATCATCTGGAGCAATCCCCATATCAATTGGGATTCCTCCTGCATTCTGCACTTGGGCAAAAATACCATACCTGTTGCTATCGCGTATCTTTCCAGGTGCTAATGACTCACCAAGCGGAGTGAGTTCATCGCCTGTTGAGACAATAGCAACAGTTGGCTTTTTATGAACTGTTACCTCTGCACAATTGAGTGATGCAAGCATTGACACTTCTGGCGGACGAAGCACCTTTCCCGGCGACATAACACTATCACCCTGTGAAACACTTTCTCCAGTAAAACGGACATTTTCATTTTCCTCAACACTATCAAAGATTGTAACTTTATCACCGTTGAGTTCGGTCACCTCTTGCATTACGACTGCATCAGCACCTTCAGGCATCATCGCACCTGTCATAATCCGTGCTGCTTCTCCAGAAGTAACCTGTTGAGATGGCGCATACCCAGCAGCAATTGTCTCAACAACTGATAACACAATTGGATTGTCTTTGGATGCATTTTGCACATCTGTTGCACGAACTGCAAAACCGTCCATAGCGGAGTTGTCAAATGGTGGAATATTCTCTGTAGACTTCAATTCTTCCGCGAGAACATAATTCACACATTCTAATATCCCTCGCTTTTTTGTTGGTAAAACAGGGATCGTCTCTAACATCTGTTCTCGTGCTTCTTCAACACTTAGCATTTAATTTGCTCCAGTTCTTATATGTTATGATGTTTCATTCCGCATGCCCAATCAGTAGCACAGCCGCAGGCAAAGATGTTTCTTTCGTCTTAGCATAAACCCACGCAATACTATCTAAATCATCATCCGTTTCCAACTTTTGATACGGAAGATTCCATGCTTTGAGAGTCGGTTCAAGGAAGGTAGTAACAGAATCTACCCATTTACCATCTTCATCCCGATTATGATAACCACGGTATCCAATAAAAACAACAATAGGAATTTGCATATTAGAGACAGTGCCCCGGAATGCATCACCAGATTCAAGAAAACCTGTATTTTGAATAATTATCACAGGTTTCTTACCACCGATATATAAACCAGCAGCAATTGCAAACGCCTCTCCCTCACGCGTTACCGTAATCACCTCAATCTTTGGGTCTTCGCGCAACAACTCATATATTCGCGCACTGCCGTTATCAGGTACACCAATTGCATGAGTAATGTTCTGTTTTTTCAACGCATCTACGATTTTTTGTGCTGATGCCACTTATGCTCCTCATTCATAGAATTGGGTAGGTATAAACACCTACCCAAATAAATTTACAATATAATGCACCTATTAACCAGATTTACTGTCTGCCTTCAACTAATGCGTCAACGACTGTTGGATCAGCAAGAGTGGAGGTATCACCGAGATTAGAGACATCACCTTCTGCAATCTTACGCAGAATACGTCGCATAATCTTACCTGATCGTGTTTTCGGCAATGCAGGTGTAAATTGAATCTTATCAGGTGTTGCAATAGGACCGATATGTTGTCTTACTGCCTGTTTTATCCCAGTCTCCACATCTTCTGATGCAGATTCTCCTGTCATAAGTGTGACATACGCATAGATACCTTGACCTTTGATGTCATGCGGATATCCGACCACAGCCGCCTCAGCAACAGCATCATGCTGTCCAATCGCACCTTCTACCTCCGCAGTGCCTAATCTATGACCTGAGACATTTAACACATCGTCCACACGACCTGTAATCCAGTAATATCCATCCTCATCACGCAAAACGCCATCACCTGTCATATAGTAGCCGGGAAATCTCCGAAAATAAACATCAAGGAACCGTTCATGATCACCATATACCGTCCGCATAATTCCTGGCCAGGCAGTTTTGATGCAGAGATAACCTGTCGCAGGATTACCTTCCACTTCCTTTCCTTCTTCATCTAAAATCACAGGTTCAATTCCGAAGAATGGGTATGTTGCAGAGCCGGGTTTCAGTGGCGTAGCAGCGGGTAGCGGCGTAATCAAAATACCACCAGTTTCTGTTTGCCACCATGTATCAATAATCGGACAACGTTCTTCACCGACGATATTGTAATACCACAACCACTCAGGTTCCTTAATCGGTTCACCCACAGTTCCCAGCAATCTGAGCGTTGACCTGTCATATTTGTCTACCCACGTATCGCCTTCTTTCATCAAAGCGCGTAAGGCAGTCGGTGCTGTATAAAAGAGATTTATATCATGTTTTTCAACAACTTGCCAAAACCGTCCATAATCAGGATAGTTCGGCACGCCTTCAAACATTACGGTAATCGCACGATTCGCGAGTGGTCCATATATAATATATGAATGTCCAGTTATCCAACCGATATCTGCCGTACACCAATAGACATCTCCTTCATGGTAGTCAAATATCTGTTCATGTGTATATGAAGTATAAACCAGATACCCACCCGTCGTATGCAATACACCCTTCGGTTTTCCAGTAGAACCTGAAGTATAAAGGATGAAAAGTGGATCTTCTGCATCCATTACTTCTGCTTCACATTCAGTACTGGCTGTTTCCATGGCTTCATGCCACCATATATCGCGCTTTTCATCAAAATCTACTTCGTCCCCCGTGCGTTTCACAACAACCGTTTTTTCAATAGATGGACAATTCACCACAGCGGCATCAGCATTCGCTTTCATCGGAATATCGCTCCGTGCACCTCGCATTGCAGTATCTTGTGTAATCAATAACTTACAAGCGGAATCGTTGATCCGATCTCTTAATGCCTCAGCAGAAAATGCGCCAAATACAATGGAATGTACAGCACCAATTCTTGCACAGGCCAACATTGCGACTGCTAATTCTGGCACCATTTGTAAATAGATACAGACACGGTCTCCCTTTTCAATCCCTTGTGCCTTCAAAACGTTGGCAAACTTTTTCACTTCTACAAGGAGTTCATTAAAACTGTAGGTCTTATCTTCAGATGGGTCGTTGCCTTCCCAGATAATTGCGGTCTCATCACCGTGTCCAGCATCCACATGTCTATCAAGGCAGTTATAACATGCATTGAGTGACCCACCTTCAAACCATTTTATCTCTGCTTTTACAAAATCGTAATCCCGAACAGTATCCCATTTTTCAAACCACGTCAACCGTTCAGCAATTTTTGCCCAAAATCCCTCTGGGTCTTTAATTGAATCAGCATAACGTTCCTGGTACACTTCCAAACTATTGACGTGCGCACCACCAATAGGATATGTAGTCTCATTCGGTGGAAATATATTATTAGCCATTTTATATTTTCATCTCCTCTAAAATCAATCTGCGGTTCTCAAAACGCCTCTACAAGTTGCAACGGACATATTTTATAGAAAAACAGTGTGGATGTCAACTGCAATTAGAGGGTATTTGTATCAGAACGTGAGTTTATAATCCCGGGGAATGCCAAAGGGCATTCATACCGTTGATTTCCAAATCTACTAATCCTGAAAATCCTGGTTCAGACAATAGGAATATATACCGATAATAGATCTAACGTTTGTGAATAATATTGAACAAATATCTTAAAACTAAATAATCTTACCAACAAGAGAATAAATTTGACTTTGCAGGTAAGATATACTATAATTATTGTCAACTGAATTGGTTAGGATTAAAAAGGGGGAGTAGATGCATTTATCAGCAAAGTTAAAATATGCAATATGTGCAATGTTAGAACTCGGTCTGCATTATCGAAAAGAATATGTTTCGGTTACAGTGATTGCGGAAACACGAAGTATTCCTAGACCCTTTTTGGAAAAACTACTATTACAACTCAAGGAAGCTGGGCTGACAAAAAGCCGTCGGGGTCCTGACGGTGGGTATAGTTTAGCACTAGCTCCTGAAAAAATACGCGTTGGTGATATATTTACTGCTGTAGAAGGTCCCGTAAATTTCACTGATGGATTTGAAGCACAAGAATCGTATGAATTAGTTACGTTCTTTGCAGAGATTGAAGAAAATGTTCGAGAAGTGTTAAATTCAAAAACACTTCAAGAACTATGTACTCATGCTCGTAAATATAAAAAACTAACACAACCAACCCATTCGCACCCGTTCTTTATATGAAAATCGCGAAAAACCTGACAAAACTTATCGGGAATACACCTATGGTTCGGTTGAATTCCCTTCCAGTTAAAGATGGCGCGTCTATTTACGCAAAGTTAGAATCCTATAACCCCGGAGGCAGCATCAAAGATCGTATCAGTTATGGCATGATAGTTGATGCCGAACAACGCGGTATTCTTAAACCTGGTGATACAATAGTTGAACCAACAGCAGGAAATACTGGAATCGGCCTGTCTATCGTTGGTGTCGCATGTGGGTATCAAGTCATTCTAACTATGCCAGAATATGTTAGTAGTGAAAAATATGCACTCCTTTCCGCTTTCGGAGCAGAAATAGTGTTAACGCCAGAACATGGCGGTATGGCAAGTGCCATTTGGGAAGCAGAAGAAATTCTTCGTCGAAATACTCGACATTATATGCCTAACCAATTTACAAATCCTGCAAACCCCAAAATTCATAGGGAGACAACAGCGGTTGAAATCCTCAATGCTACTGACAAATTGATAGATTATTTTGTACTCGGTGTAGGAACAGGTGGCACATTAACCGGTGTAGGTGAAGTGCTAAAAGCACATAATCCAAAGACAAAGATAGTTGCGGTTGAACCATCTGTTTCATCCGTTCTATCAGGCGGTATGCCCGGTCCAACACGCATTGATGGACTTGGCGCAGGAATGATACCTGAAGTATTGAATGTAGATATTATTGATGATGTAATTACTGTTTCAGAAGAAATAGCATATCAGACGATGAAAGAAATATCAAAAAAAGAAGGGTTGTTAGTCGGTATGTCCTCTGGAGCAAATGTATATGCGTCATTGCAGATTGCAAAAACTTTGGGACCTGACAAGACTGTAGTTACTATACTCCCTGATACTGGTGAAAGGTATTTTAGCTTAAGCCGATATTTTGAACTTGAAACCGATATAATGGAAACTCTATCATAGTAGATATAGGTAGGTAAACAAACGAAATGACATTTCAGATTCAGAATGCTTCAATGGTAGAATTGAAGAAACAGGTAAATCTAATTGAGAATCCTCAAGATGTTCTTTTTACCATATTTAAGCAGTTCAGTCATCGTGCAGCAATTGTTACAAGTGGTCAGTTGACCGGTATGGTTCAAATACATCTTGCAGCAGAAAATAATATACCATTCCGCGTCTGCACTATTGACACATTAAGACTGTTTCCAGAGACCTATACTTTCTTTGAGAAAGTTGAAGCACGCTACGGGGTTGACATAGAACGGATCAAACCTGATAATTCTGAAGTAGAAAAAATGGTTTCAGAACACGGTGAATTCCTGTTCTTTGATAGCAGAGCAAAGCAGAAATTTTGTTGTGAAATCCGTAAGATAAACCCCATGCAACGTTTGTTAGAATCATTAGACATTTGGATAACCGGCACGCGTCATGATCAATCTGAAGATAGACAAAAGTTCAAAAAAGTAGAAACAATATCTTCAGCTTCACACCCTATTCTTAAAGTAAGTCCATTAATTGATTGGACGACTGAACAGGTATGGAAATTTGTTATAGAAAACGAAGTTCCTATAAACCCGCTTTTTCTACCAGATTCCAACGGCCATTACTTCGAATCACTCGGTTGTATGACATGCACAACGCGTATCCGACCAGGAGAACCAAAACGCGCAGGCAGATGGCGTTGGCAAAACAAAATGGAAACTGAAGATAATAACAAAGAGTGTGGGTTACACTACGCAATATGATTGATGTACATTGGTGGATCCAAACTACCACTAATAAGAAATAGAAAATAGATACGGTGTCTGTAGACTGACACGAAAAAGGAGGAAATATGGCAGTAACAGTACGAATACCGACCCCGTTGAGACGCTTGACACAGAATCTCGCGGAGGTTGAAGCAGAAGGTGCTGATATTCAAACCATCATAGATAATTTGGAAACAGAGTACCCTGGAATGAAGGAACGGATCTGTGATGATGGCGGCAACATACGTCGATTTGTAAATATCTATCTCAATGACGAAGATATTCGATTCCTTGATGGAAAAGAAACGCCTGTTACAGATGGTGCTGAAATATCAATAATTCCCGCCATTGCTGGTGGCTAAATCATTTCATAACAACACATGTGATAATGCTGTGTCTATTTTGAATCGTATGTTTTGGTGATGTTCATAAGTTGGAATTACTACTTACAATACTCAATACCTCTGTAGGAGTAATCTCCGAATTAAGACCATAATTCACCTATATTGGTGACACAGCATTATATACAATTTACATTCTTTAGCAATATTCTAAACCCCACCCTTCATCACAGATTCAGTAAATCCATGAAACATGACTAAGCATGACTATTACCTATTCGTGAAGTTAACACCACATTATTCAATTGACCTAAGTTGTATGCATCAGAAGGACTTTAGAAGTGTCTTCGGAGTTATTCCTTCATGAACCGTTTTAATTCAAAGAATAAATTACAAATCAATGTATATATTCTGACACTATTAGCGTTGACACTGACTATCTTTCTATTTTCATGTAGTGAGAAACCAATGAAACAAGAAACAATATTGATTGAAGATGACGAATATATGTATCTGGCGAAAGTTTTAAATGGATATTCTGAATCAGACAAACAAATAAAAGTCTACATCTTCAATGAGAAAATACGAGAAAAAATTGGGAACTCAATCCCAAATAGTAAGTTGGCTGCAAAAAGGACTGAACCCGAAAATGGATGGGGAACCCATCAACTTGCATTACAATATTACTGGAATGAAGAATGGATTTATTCTGAGAATGTAGTTGAATTTGAAGAATACTTTCTTATCCCAATTGAAGACGGAAAAGATAGAGAAATTGAACTAAAAAACATACGCATCCCAATCCCTGTTCAACGATAACAAAATCGATAAATCAATATATAATCAATACCCATCCATGTTTTATGAAATTAAATGTTAGGAAGGACACTTAAATCTATGGAAAAATTGAAGTCTGCTCTTATCATAACACTCTCTCTCATTTTGATGAGTACTATTATATGTGCCATTCCTGCTGATGCCCAAACTGTCCATGCACTCTTGGTTATAATGGATGACGATCCGAGAATAGGGACTAATGTGAAAGTTGACCGAAAAAATATCGTCCAACTCTTAGGTTCTATTGAAAACGAATTATGTGAAGTAAATACAACAACTCTGCTGAGTTCCAAAGATCAGGCAACACGAGACGGTGTATTACAATGGATTCGGAGTGTGAATACTGAGAAAAACGACATCCTCTTTATTTATTATGCTGGACACGGTGGTATGAACGACAAAGAGCAGACTTTTCTCGTTACTGAAGGAAAATGGCTATTTCGTTCAGAACTTGTCAATGCCATTGAACAGGTGAAATCTCCTCGACTGACACTGCTCATTACAGATTGTTGTAGTAGTCTTGTCTCACAAAAATTAGATCCTAACCTACAAAGCAGTCGAAGCATGACCCGTCTAACCGAGAAAATCTTGCGTAATCTGTTCATTGAACATCAAGGTTTCCTACATATAACTGCTGCAACTGAAAAGCAATATGGGTGGAGTAACATTGTAACAGGAGGTTGGTTCACCAACAACTTTATTAAGGCATTAAACAGTAATCCAGATAAGAATAGTGATAGTTTTCTTACATGGAAAGAAGTGTTTGAAACAGCACGTCAAAACACTGAAAAAACCTTCAGTCAGGCAACTTTCACAACTTCACAACTGCAAGACATGAGACGAAAAGGTATTACCAGCCAAACGCCAAAAGCATATTCGTTTCCTACTCCACTCAATGTATCATCAAACGACGAAAAAGAGACTGTCAACTACATTTTTTTAGCAATTGTACTATTTACCTTATTCATTTCAAGCCGCATATCTCGAAGTTTGAAAAAACAACATGTTGGCAGAAGAAAGTTGAGTTCTCATAGAAGTAAAGCATGGGGTGTTTTTGCTATAGAAGTATTAACATGGCTTGGTTTCAACATTTTTTGGACGTTTTTCAGTTCAAATTGGTGGGTTGTCATTATCAGTATTGTCTTAATTCTGATGATTCTTACAAGAAGATCAAAAGGGTATGCATAAAAAAATAGGTGTATATACTCTACAAAAATATGGTAACACTATTCAGAAAAACAATGGATGAAATCTGTGAACATGCTAAAGCAGATTTTCCTGATGAATGTTGTGGAATGATTTTGCATACGGATACACAAGAATTTGTCAGACCTTGCCGCAATATCCAAAATCAGATGCATAAGGATGACCCAGATACCTATACGCGTGATGCACGGACAGCATACCTAATGCACCCTGATGATCTAATCACAATACATAAGGAAGCAGAGACACAAGACCGACCAATTAAAGCATTTTACCATTCACATCCAAACCACGAGGCATACTTCTCAGAAAAGGACAAAGCAGATGCATTGGTGTGGGGTGAACCCGCATATCCAGGAGTAGCATACATCGTCATATCAATATACGAAGACACTATACGCGTTGTTAAAGCCTTTGCGTGGGATGAAGACACATCAGATTTTATTGAAGTTTCGGTTCAAACAACACAATCAGGAGCAAAAAAATGAAAGCATTAAAAGTACGGCTCACTTTTCCAACAGACAAAATCACTGAACCAATAATTTACAACATTGGACACAAATATAATGTGGTCACAAATATCCGTCGCGCAAATGTTACCGAGGAAACCGGATGGGTGATATTAGAGATGCAAGCCACAGCAGAACAACTTGAACTTGCTATTCACTACCTAAAAAACATTAATGTCCAAGTTGAACCTGTTGAAGGTGATGTTGTACAATAAAGTCTTCATTCTACATTGTATACAATTTGGTTGTTAGCAAGAGACTCTGACAAACATCATGGAAATAGGACGTATCCGTTCCCTCCAAAGATTACTCCCAGACCTAAACATTAGTTACAGTGTCCACCTACGTCCTTATGTTCGCATAGTTGCAATATCGGCATTTTCATTAGCAATTGGAATAGGAATCGCACTACGCAACCATCTCAACTTTGAGTTTCATGACAGTTCAGGAGTAGTCGGTTGGATCAGTGTCCACCAGTATCCAAAACATCAAGAGTATTTCTACTATTTACTTGCTCTACTCGGAATACCGATCACCATTTGTGCCTATTGGTTCGTATGGCATACTTTCTCACAATGGGTGGCACAAGCAACCAAACAATCCCAACACAGAGTATTAAAGCTGAATGCCTTTGCATCAATTCCTTTGTGGTTGTGTTGGTTGCAGTTCCAAAACTATGCTGAAACTGATTATTTCTGGTTAATTCTACCCATAAGTTTATCACTAATCTTACATCTGATTCTATACTTGGTCAAGTATCAGTTTCTTCAAGCAAAACTGGATTCCGTATCATCTGAACCCTTAACCTTAATAGGTGGTACTACATCTACACAACCCAGCATTATCCTACTGATAAGACGTGCATGTAAATATATCATCATACCAATTTTTATCTATCTGCTCGTATATAATAGCGGCATAAATGGTAGAATCGATATGTTTCATGAGGGTGAAAGACTCGCGCCACTGAATGAAATGCTACATGGGGGTGTCGTGTTCAAAGATGTCTATGTGCAGCATGGACTCTTCCAAAATGCATACTTAGCTTGGTTTGGCAGCAAAGTATTTGAGCCAACATTGATGGGTGTGCGTTCTATGGAACGCGTCTTGGGACCACTTGGATACATTGCCTTATACCTCCTCGGTCTACAAGTATTTCGTGGACGATTTTTTACTGCTTTCTTATGTTTCCTGATAGTCTCTGGAAATAACTTCTCCATATCACCGAGACACTGCTTTGGTCTACTCAGTTTCACCTGTGTAGCAAATTATCTCACATACAATAGAGATAAAGGGCTATTTGTAAGTTGGCAACGCACACCTTTTGATGAACGTAAATGGATTAGACATCTGTTCAAATTTGGGTGGAAACTGATTCTTGCAGGATTATTCACAAGCTTAGCATTTTGGTATAGCACGGAAGTCGGTCTTTATACACTCGGTGCAATCGGTCTGTTTTTATTCATTTACAGCCTACAACGTCGAATTCAGATGGAGATACGACCATTCCCGTTATCCAGTTATTGCTGCGGTCTACTGTTAGGTTTCCTCCCAGTTGCATTCTATTTTCTATCACACGGTGCATTTGATGATTTAATCTGGAATTCTTATATTCAGTGCAAATACCAACTTGCGACGTGGGGTCTCAAATACCCTTCACTTGCCAACACACTGGCAATTATCTCAGATAGCGGATGGAAAGAATTCATTCTAAGCAATGGGTTTAGATGGTATCTTCCGATACTAATCTTTATGATTGCTGCGGGATATCTTACATATCTGCGTTTGTGTAGAACAGACATCACACCTGAAGATACTATGAAACTTCTGTTGTTGTTACTTGGTGGCATCGCATTTTTCAGAACTGCACTTGGTAGATCAGACGGTGGTCATTTACATTTCGGATCAACATTCTTGTGGTTGCTCTGTTTATTCCCACTAGATAGAGGAATCTCTGGCATGATTGATGGACTATTTACAGGTGAAGCAGTAGATGGTTTCCGTGAACGGTTGTCTCTACTCAAAGATAAAACACGTTGGCAACGAGTGTTGAAGTTGTCATGGATACTTATACCAACAATAATGTGTATTTGGTATGTTGGGGCAGTTCATCACCCGTTGAAAGGATTAAGTAACAAGTGGAACAGAATGTTGGCAAACCAGTTTCAGACGAGAACTGCGCCTGCGGAATTGCAACGCGCAGGGAATGTTGATATTCCTGATGACCAAGTCGCACAGATACAGGAGGTGGTTACTTACATTCAGGAGAACACATCACCCGATGAGAAAATATTTGATTTTACAAGTCAAGGGGCATATTATTTCTTTGCAAACCGACCCAGTGTCACCCGATTCTATATGGTGTCTTACGCCGCAACGCCGGGGATGCAGCGAGAGGTAATTTCAGCACTTGAAAGCAATCAGACGCGTTTGGTGATATTCAAAACTGGGGGTTGGTTTGATAACGTGGATGGAGTACCAGTTGAGGAACGTCACCCGATAATTGCGGAATATTTAGATGAGCACTACGAACTCGATATCAATATAAACAATACCGAAATCCTGTTGCGAAAACAATAGTAGAAAATATGTGGAATATCTGCTTATAGACTTACGCCACCTATGTAGCAACCACTATGTTCATCAACCTTTATGTTGGTCTACAAAAATACGGTAAATGTCCTCAAATAATCTTACATCTGTTAATGTGTCTTCAGCAGAGGAACGGAATGGTTCTGGATTACGTAGGTTCTTGATAAAATACTCCGCTTCCCTGTGGTATGCCCACGTCCATGATGGTCTTGGAATCGGACGTGTAATTTCCTGTTCGTCTCCAGCCCTATAGATCTCAACTTCTGCAGGTGTGTTCTTCAATAACAACGGTGGTGCCCAAGTGTGAACCCATCCGTGTTGAAAATATATCTGTGAATGTTCATCCCAACGGTAGTGTGAAATGTGTCCTGTCTCCAGTGTCACTCGGATACCGTTCATATCAAGAATGACAACACCTGTATACCCGTTGTCATTCAGATCAACTGCTTTCACCGTGACATTGTCGCCAGCATCAAGAAACCACCGCATCAGATTAATATTGTGTGTATATTGTTGTAAGTATCCGATGTATGCTCCCCACCATTTTTCAGGTAGCCAATCAGGGAATTTCTGTGGTGCACTCGGTTTCGGTTCATCTGTATTATCCATCTGTGTATCAAGATTGCACACCCAATCGCCTCCAAAAGCGTGATTTCTGGCATAAGTCAAGCGACCCAGTTCCTCTGTTTCACGAAATTGTGTGATCTTTTCTTTGACAATCTCGTTGCCAGCATCGTATCGTTTCATATAGCCGACCATCAGCTTTTTTCCCGATTCTCTTGACGCATCTACCATTTTTTGTGCTTGTTCTATGGAAATAGCCATCGGTTTTTCCATAAAGACATGTTTACCAGCAAGTAACAAATCTTTAGCGATTTCTCCTTGTAAGGAAAAATCGGCTGAAACTGCTACAGCTTCAATTTCTGTATTTTGCGCGAGTTCTTGATGGTCTTTGTATAGGTGCGGAATACCAAATCTACTTTGTACTTTCTTACCCAGATCAGTACGTATCTCAGCCAACCCGATGATTTCACATTCAGGAATGCTTGCAAAATTCGGGATATGCACCTTTTGCGCCATAAACCCACATCCAATATACCCGATTTTGACTTTTTCCATTTGGTAGACTCCTTATTCCTTAGGCGATTCTATCTCTTCAATTGCAGTTTGTGCACCTTGCCTCACAAGTGCCGAAGAGTCATTCTGAGCAAGTGCTTTTAGTCGTGTAAGACAATGTTCTGCTGCCAATTTTCCAAGCGCGACAGCAACAAAATACCTCACGTCTGCGTCTTCATCGTCCAGTGCGTCAAGCAATGCATCAACATCTGAAGGACTTGCGATGTGTCGTTCAATGTCACCTATATTAATCAAAGCTTGTGCTGTAATCCGTCGAGTATGAATATCACCGTGTTTTAAAGAGGACAGCAATTCATCATTTCCATTGTTGATAGCAGACAAGTTATCCCAATCACAATCTAAACAGAACCATGACTTTTCGTCTAACTTTTGCACATTAGCATGACCACATTGTGGACAAACTGCATACTCACTGGGTTGACTCATGATGGTCCAATTGCCTCCATTTCAGGTAAATCTCTCCATATTTCTGGTCCCTCTGGTTTGAAATTTATAGTTGCGATGAACTGCATGCCGTGATAGAAATTGATCTTGAACTTACCACCACCAAAATGCTGTTTCAGATAGTCTAACGGAGCATCAATCAATGGACCCATTTCGTCCGCATAATAAAATGCAAGTGGTTTGAATCGCACTGTGTTTCCAACAGGTTCCTGCACTAAGAGTTGTGCGGAGGTTGCGGGAAATAGCACCTGAAAAGCATCCCACAAATCAGCGACTGTCGGATTCGGATTACCTATACGCTTTTTGAAGTCGTTATCAAGATATTCAGAAAATGTGTTAAAAACCCAGTCCATAATGAAACCTTGTCAAGTAATAGCGATTTATTGCTCTAAATCCACGCGTCTATAAACTTCGTTTAAAGAAAGTTTGCATCCAATTGAGGAAAGTGTGAATGTCTCCTGAAGTTCTTGATATTCTTTTAATCTCCACTGAGTGCCTTGAATTCGATGATGTTCAACTTTAATCTTGTCTTGTGAAACGAGAATATATTCTTTTAAAGTGGCGATTTGTTTATAGTAATTGAACTTCTCTGTTCTGTCATATATCTCAGTTGAAGGTGAAAGCACCTCTATAATTACCACTGGGTTGAGAAGTGTATCAAAGGTATCATCCTCAAATTGTGATTCACCGCAGGCAATAACAACATCGGGATAGAAATATGATTCTGATTGACTTTCCTTGACACGCATGTCTCCTGAAAAAACTTCACAATCTCGGTCACGTAATTGGATATTTATCTCAGTTGCAATATCAAGTGTAATGTAATTATGTGCACGACTCGCACCCGACATTGCGAGTATCTCTCCTCTAAGATATTCACTCTTGAATGTTGCCTTGCGTTCTAAATATAGATATTCCTCAGGTGAATATATAGTTTGTGCTCCAAGAGATGACATGGTTCCCTCCTTAAAGGATGATAATTTACATTACAAATATTCATTGAAACAACAGATAGAAATATTTTACATTCCAGGAGCCTTTAAGAAGTCCTTCCAATCAAAATCTGGCAGAGGGAACTCCTCTGTGGCTTTACATTGTCAAAAGGTGGCGGCACTTTCAAAGAATTCTATATCAACACGTTCAATCTCTGCTGAACGTGCATTTTCAGCAACGCGTTGAACAACCATCTCTCGGACAAACGGAATAGGAATACGTTTGACGCGGTGAACAACTTCCTCTGTGCATGGAACATTTGTGTTGTCAAGGTAAGGTCCATCATGTAACGGTGTTTCTGCAGGATGATCGCATGTCTCAGGAACAAGTTGCTGTAATCGCATTGAAACGTAATCTGTGACCCACTGTTGAAATTTTTCAGTGTTTTCAGTTTCAGGAACACTTGGTTGATTCGTCTGATCTAACTTTTCATTTATGTTGACAAGTAGGTTTTCTAATCGTCCCAATCGGTCTTCCACATTTGTGAGACGTTCTTGAACTTTCGTTTGATCGCTCATGTTTCCTCCTTAGATTGTCCAATATTTCCATAGATCTTCCGGAATTTCGTATCTTATCTCTTCACGACGTTTATGATGATAGCGTGCAAATAGCCCAACTCGTGGGATGTCTCTGATATTGCCTGAACCTGTATGACACAAATATGCATGCCATAGCACGACATCACCCGCAGCTCCGATAAACTCACGTGCTCCTTCTGGTGATGAATCAGAAAAAATATTCCAACCCCATCCCTCAATATCTCTAAAACTTCCATCAACCTGTTCAGGATATTTTAGGAAATATTTGTGTGTTGTCCGATGGCTTTTTGGCCAAAACACGAAAGCACCACCACCCGGTTCAACATCATATAGATATGTGGTTGCACCCATCATGAATGGACTCCAACCACCGGGACCGTAAGCATCAATGTGTCCGCTTCCAGGCAATGACCATTCTGCATCTGGGTTTGGCCATTTGACGAGAGGAGAACCCCCTCCGCCTGTAAATTCGCCTCCACTAAATTGCTGTATTATCGCTTGCATCTCCGGTAAATGTCCAAAGTTTGGAGAAAAACCGAAGTTTTCTACAACATAATTATCTGGCCATGTCTCTGGTGTTTCTAAACTGGAATTGAAATGCTTCCAAATCTGTTCACGCCAACCATTAATGACTTCTGTATCAATTAAGTTTTTAATAACCAGGTATCCGTTCTCTTGAAAAAACTCAACCTGTTTAGGTGCTAACATAAAAGTTTCCTCTATCGTCAAATGTTGTATTCGGGTAAAAGTCACTCCTACAGAAGAAATTACATATCTAACTCTTAGGTCTGAAAGAGGGAATACCAGTCTTATCAAATCTGGATTTGACTGATTTCATAATTTCTGGAGTAATTTCCTGATATCCGTGTTCACGCGCATATGTTTCAACACTCTTGACAACCATGCCACGCGCAAACGATGGCACACGTTTCAGTCTTTCTTCTGCAGCATCATTCCAAAGTAAATCGTAATCGGGTTCTGTGCCAAACGCTGTTCGTTTCTCAAGTTGTATAGGTTTATTGTCTCTTTGTCCTGGTTGGTATTCGCAAGATTCATCTGCTGCGAGATAGTTGCCAGTGGTAGCATAGGCACGTGCCCTACAACCACCGCATACTTCTTTAAATTCACATACCCCACATTTTCCCTCAAGCAAGTTCCGATTTCGTAATTCATCAAATGTTTCCGATTCATTCCACAGCTTGGAAAAACTTTCATCTTTAAGATTTCCAACGCTGACGGGAAGGTATGGACAAGGAGTCAATTCACCTTCAGGACTAATGCGACAATAGTAGATACCACATGGACATGTGCCACTTGGATATCCCTGAAGGAATGCTGAGTCGGACTGCTGTTCATAAATGACACGTTTGTAATGTGGTGCACATTTGGACGCAATAAGCATCTTCCCAATATAATCTTTCTGTAGTTTGAACATAGTATCCAGCATGTTCTCATATTGTTCTGGCGAGATGTCCATTACAGTCTTTCCTCTGCCTGTTCGGACGAGAAAATACAGATTTAGCACCTTTGCCCCTAACTGATATGCGAACTCAACGATCTTAGGAATTTCATCATAGTTCCACTGCGTAACTGATGTCTGTATAAGAAAATCAAGATGTGCGCGTTTAAGGGATTCTACCCCATTCATTGTCGCCTGCCATGCTCCCGGCATGCCACGAAACTTGTCATGTTCAGACGGTCGGATAGAATCTATACTTAATCCCGCTCCGGTTACACCGTGTTTTTGCATCTGCTCTACTACATCGTCATTGAGTAGCACACCGTTAGTTCCCATCACAACAAGAAAACCCGTATCCGATGCATATTTTGAAATCTCAAGAATATCTGGACGCAGCAACGGTTCCCCACCTGTAAGTATCAATAGGATATGAGGATTGATTTCCGCAATCTCATCAATAACGCGAAAGCATTCTGATTGTGTTAACTCAGATTCTCTGTGATACCCGTGCGGGAACTCGTCTGTGTCTACGAAACCCGCTGGTAGATAGCAGTGCATACATTTCAGATTACATAATCTGGTGATATTCCATGAGACTGCTTGAACTTTTGTTTTTTCCATTTAATTTCTCAGTAGCAATGAAAGAGCAAAAACAACTGAACCCGATAACAGTGTTAGATATCCAAGAACATTGACATGTGTAGGTACAGTGATTGAACTGTCAGGCTCCACTGCTTCAAGGTGTTTGCGATATAATGAACTGTATAATCCCCAGCAAAGTGCCATAATGCCAAATGCTGCCAATTTTGCTGCAGAATATATCATATACTCCGATTCTACTTGCATATTATTATTCCACGCAACAATGAAAATTACAATACCACCTGTCAATAGAATGATGTTTATTGTCAATCGCATTGCACCTTGAAAGCGATTGTGAATGTCTAACAACACATTTGCTTGGAGTTTTTTCTGGCCTAAAGGTATTGCTATGAAAGAATAAAAGAACACGCCTCCGAACCATAAGATTGCTGCGATTAGATGTATACATCGGAGGGAAAGTTCAACGACTTGGCGCATTGGTTGATATTGACTGGCTTATCCTTTTTATATTATATGAGATTATACATCATCACATCTCTCATAAAAACTAACCCCATGAAGTTCAATTTGTGCTACCATATCTGGATTTCCTATTTTACTAAAATCGGATATGTCAATTGTATAGGGTAGAAGCAGATCATCAAGATCAAAGTCAATTTTAGTGAGTACGCTGTGTGTTAATCCTTCACCACAGAATGTTAGGTCAATGTCAGAGCCGTTTCGATATGTACCCGTTGCACGTGATCCATACAAAATTGCTTTATAAATCTGTGGATACTTTTGAAAGACACTATGTATTTTTTCAATAGTGCTGTCTGATAATCCGTATTTCATAAAAACTATTCCTGTTCAAGTTGTTTTAATCTTGCTAACAACGTCTCAAACTCAGAGTAATAAATATTGAGAATTGCCAATACCACCTCTTCTGCGGTATCTTCATTATATGTATGGGTTGTTAGATTACGATGTCGTATCATATCCATCCAGGCTTCTCCATTTTCGATTATTCCTTCTTTGAATGCTGCACGTGTTGTATCGCGAGAACCATAAAGTTTGAAATCTTGTGATTGAAGAAAATCCTTGAGGGTATTCCATGCTAATTCATGAGTATATACAAATCCTTGTATCAAACCCTGGGCTTCTAAATCAGAGAGTTCCCGTTTCTTAGCAAGGTCTACAGCTTCCTTTAGTCGAGAAAACGCTTTACGAAAACTATCAGCTCTCTGTTTCCAGCGGTTGGTAGGAAGGTTCATTGTGTACTCACATTTTATCTAAAATGAAACTGTATAGGATTTGAATAAGCGTTTAGAACTACATTGGAAAGTTTCCGCGTGCTGCATCCATTACTTCAGCAGTAATTTCAGTATGTCCATTGTCTTTGGCAAAACCTTCAATTCCCATTTTCGCCATCGGACGCACAAAACTTGGGATTCGCTCTAACCGTTCCAATGCTTCTGGAGTCCATTTTACTCCATCAGGTTCTGGTTCTGCTTGCTCCTCAAAAGCATCCGAGATAACTGAGGTAAAGGGACATTTACCGCCTTCTTCTGATTTGCTTATGTCTGTGTCAAAGGTAGTATCAGTCATCATATCTGGTTTAGAGGTCTCTAACTGTGAACGTATCAACTGCATTGGTTGAGCTGCAGCGTTACTTCCCCCGAGTTTCAGGTCTAAGGATTTCAACATCTGTGTTTCTGAAGGGTTTAGGAACATAGCAATCTCAGTGAAACACTCTGGACACTCAAATACTGCGGTGACAGATCCCTGTTCAGGTTGGGTTACGTCTTTGAATTTCATTGCCGTGTCGCAGTCTATACATAGGAATTTCATCTTCTCACTCCATTATTCTCTATAAATGCTAAAAAACTAAATTTTGAAGAAATCTTGTATCTTCTGAGATACCTCTGATATGGATTTACTTGCTAAAGATTTCGGGTATTCGTGGACATAAGGTGTACCGTTGTCGTTACATAAAGACAACTTTGGATCGAAAGGTATCTTTCCAAGGAGCATTTGCTGAAACGATGTATCATCAGCAGAAAAGAGTTGTTCGTGTTCACCGCAGTGCTGGCATACATAGAATGCCATATTTTCAACAACTCCAATGATTGGCACGTTGAGTATGTCACTTGCCATAGAAATAGATTTCTTTACGATCAGGTTTGACACATCGGAAGGAATGGTTACAACGACGACACCACCGAGATTTGGAATGAGTTCAACAACATTTGGTAAACGATCAGAACCTGGTGGCAGATCAAGCAGTAGAAAATCTAACGCTCCCCAATCAGTGTCACCGATAAACTCCCTTAATGCTCCTACTTCCATAGTGCTACGCCATGTGAATGCATCCTTTTGGGTGTGCGCGTTCCATAATACTGGTGCATCATCGTCTGATAGGAGTAGATCCATTGAAATGACTTTTGTACCGAGTGATGTTATAGCCGGTTTGACACCAGATTCAACATACTCAAGCGAGGTGTTTCGAACACCCATCATTTTGGCGATCGTAGGTCCGTTGATATCAGCATCAACAACACCGACAGCAAAACCAGATAATGTTAGGGCAGTCGCAAGGTTTACCGTTACAGCACTCTTTCCGACTCCTCCTTTTCCACTCATAATTGTGATGGTATGTTTCACCGATGCCAGGCGCGTACTGATTCGGTTCGCTTGTGCGGTGACTTGTCCAATTATGTTAGAACCTGCATCCTTTGGGAGTTCCTCGTAAGTTTTCATTCTATCTTGCCGATTGCATACAAGGCATCATAACTCCGTAAATAGAGAGTGCCATCAGCAACAATAGGTGATGCAGCAACGGCTTCATCTATTGAATTGGTCGCCACGACTTCAAATTCGCGTCCTGCCTTAACAACTGTGACAACACCGTCACGAGCTGTTAGGTAGATATTGCCATTAGCATAGACAGGTGAAGATCGATGACGATGGTTATGTGTTCGTTCCTCATAGAGTTTTTCACCTGTTTTGGCATCAAGACAGATAAGTACACCGTTTTCTCGGCAAAGGTAGACTAAGCCATCGTGAATAAGTGGGGATGGCACATCAGGCGTTCCACGTCCAAGTTTCCATATCTGCCATTCGCTTTCCGTTATGTCACCTTGACCAGATGGGTCTAAACCCAGTACAGGACCATTTTTTGCCGATGGAACAACTATGAGTCCTTCAGTTGCTACTGGAGAGGCAACGAGTCGGAAGGAAGTATTATACCTTTGTTTAGCGTTTAGTCCACCACATCGCCAAATCTCACTACCATCATCAAGACTATGTGCGGTAACATAATCTGCACCATGAACAATGAGTAATTCTCTCTCTGCATCTTTATATAATATTGGCGAGGTGTATGCATGTTCACATTCTGCCCTTGCGTCACTTTTCCTGTCGTGCATCCATATCTCTTCACCTGTCATCTTATCAAGTGCAAGAACTAACCATGCGTTGCTGTGGATGAGTTGAAGGTATAATCTGTCTTTGTATAGCAGCGGAGTCATTGACATCAGGAAACCGAGTCTAAAATTACCATATCGTTCCTCAATATTTGTCTTCCATATACTATTTCCTTCAAAATCGTAGCAAACAAGATCCCCTGTTCCGAGAAATGCCCAAACATATTTACCATCGGTTGTGGGAGAAGGAGCAGCATAGTTGACTTCATCGCCTCGTTTAGTACGATTGCCTTCTGCTAATGTGCGTTTCCATAATTCTTCGCCATCTGTGTTGATACACATCAGAACTAATTCCATGCCATCTGCACATGTCAGAAAAATCTTATCATTCCAAACAACAGGAGTAGATGCGCCTTCACCCGGTAATGGAAGTCTCCAACGTACATTCTCAGTCTGACTCCACTGAATTGGCACATCAGTTTCATTGCTGATTCCGTCATTGTTTGCCCCTCTCCACTGATGCCAGTTTTCAGAAAAACAGTCATCTATTGGTATGAGAGATAATATAAGGATTATAACCAAATTACTGATTAACAGTTTCCGCATGATATTCCTCCATTTTCTCGGAATGCAAATAAAAGTAACTATTTCATTGTCTCTACCTTCGTCTATTTGTATATTTGTCACCTAACTTTTACCTTGATTATGTTTATATTAAGATAGCATATTCTGAATGAATATGCTATGTATTTGTTGTATATTATAGTGATATAGTGAATTATAAATATAAGTTAACACTTTCACCCCACGGTAGGCGAGGTTTCCTAACCTCGCTGATGCAGAGTGTTCAAGTAATTTCAAAATCTACCATAAATCAGATACGATTTCGATTTATTCTGTATTTTCTGGTTGTTCAACTTGATAGTACTCACCTAACACTTCATTAGCAAGACTTCTCCCATCTTCAATGACCCGTGCAGCGAAATCTAGAGATATTTGCGTGATGTCATTTTCTTGTGCGCGCTGTTCAATGCGAGTTTGTGTAATATTCCGCATAAAACCTGCTGGCACAAGATTCAACCGCTCAATCGCATCATCTGTCCATTTCAATGAACTTACAAAGTCTTCAGATGGAGTAGAATCTTGGGTTTCGTTTTGTGTTTGTAATGCTTTGAGTTCTGGAGCATCCTCCCGAACAGCGGCTGCTTCCCCCATACTATCGTCAATGATTTCCATAGCGAAAGCATTTGTGATTGTGTTTATCTTTTGTGACCGAGCAGATTTTTCAATTCGCGCTTTGACATTACGTCGCATATAGCCGCGTGGGACAGTACGTAGTGCTTTCTTTGACTGCTCAGACCATTGCAATCGGATACCGTCGAATGTCTCCACTTCATCAGCACCACCCTCGTCAATTGCAATGTTATCAAGTGAATCTTTATCAACCATCTGGAAACGTTCTGGTGGTGAACTACAGACAGGACATTTGACAGGTTGTTCGTTGTGGGCAGCGTATCCGCATTCACCGCATATATATGTCTGTACTGCATCTGATTCTAAGACCTTCTGTTCCGCGATTTCCTTCGCAACTCTTGTGAGTTTCTCAGATGCGCGTTGCGGCATAATCGCTTCCATCGCCTTGTCAATAACACTTTCAGTAATAACTGAATGCCCACGCTCAATGGCAAAACGGTGAACAGCGGTTTTAGCTATACCCCGCACCAAAGGAGGTGCTTTCTCCATGCGATCCATTGCTTCCTGTGTCCAAACAAGGGTTTCTTCAGCTTTTACGTCAATCTGAGGGAAATAACGTTGGCTTGAAAGCATGATATTACATGGAGCAAGACGTAGGAGATTCTCTGCGGTGCTGCCTATGTCAGAATCTTGTTCATTATGGACACCGATTCTTCCAATAACAAGTAGCCAGGGATTGGTTTTACGAGTGTATTGCAATATTTTTTCGTAGGCTTTTCCATCAAGAAGGGTGATTTTTAGTTGATAGTCGTGTTCTTCCTTTGCTATTGAACGTGCAACCTCAAGGTGGGATTGGTATATTTTAGCAAGACCGGTATCTATTACCTCTTCGTGTAATTGTTCCTGCTCTTTGAATCTGAAAGTTCTTGCTGCGCGTTCAGTGAGAACATTCACAACAGAGTTGAAGACGATGTAGTGGAGATAAGGGTCGTAGACACCAACTGCTTCCACTTGCCTGTTGAATTTCTGACCGAGTTGTATAGCAGTTTTCAATCCAGAAAAAGACTCTGGACTTCCATCAATTCCAACAAGTATATTTCCATTTTGTTGATTAACTGAGTTAAGATCTCTAACAACAAGTGTATCCGTTGTTATCCGACGTACAACACGTTCACAGACTCCACCGATTAGGCTGTCCTTTACTGCACCCATACCGAGTGCACCCATAATTACCAAATCGTAATCGCTTTCCTGAATATCCTCAACAAGCTTAATGTAGTGCTTACCTTCAGGCATCTTCGGTTCAAATGGTATGTTAAGTTTTTCACACTTATGTTTCATTACCTCAAGATATGAATCTGAGATAAGTTGTAGTCCCATAGTAATGAGAGTGTCGTGAATGCGACGTTGCTTTTCAAGTTCTACTTCGTCCTGATATTCTTCTGGTAAAGTATATTCCATCTGTTTGAAGCGAACATCATGCATTTTCGCTGCATAAACGTGGGAACCGACCAATTGAGATTCAAATTTCTTTGCGAATTCAACCGCTAAATCAATACTTACATCAGAATAGTCTGAATTATCAACCGGAACATATATTTTTTTCATTTCTCTTCTCTCTTCTCATACATAAAAATACGCTTATCGCGTCTGAACATTATCACACGGTTTGAAACGAGAACCAACATATCCTCCGACAATATGAGCAATCAGAACTGCAGGCCATAAGTAAATCAAAGCGGTTTGCCAATCCCAGTGAAGGATAAAACGTCTGACAAGAATGTTAAGCACAATTGGTATATATAGACACCTGCTCCAAGGACGACTGAATTTTTTGTAACGAACCCGATAAAATCCAAATGGAAAATGAACCAGAAAGGCAATAAAGGAAACTATTAGGTTCATAAGAAATCTATTTATGAAGTGTTTTCATATCCTTACGAAGTTTCGTCATTGCTGCTTCACTGTGGCTATCGTAATAACCGTAAATGTCTCCATTTGGAGCAACGAGAACAAACTTTCTACTATGTGGAAACACACCTTCATGTTGTGCAGCGGCTAATTTAAATCCGTTATTTGCCAATTGATAAATCTGATCCTTCTCACCAGTCAGAAAATGCCAGGTTTTTTCATCTGCTCCATAACGTTCAGCATAATTCGCAAGCACTTCTGATGTATCACGTTCTGGGTCAACGGTAAAGGAAACGAAGTTCACATCAGAGGAACTAAACTCTGATTGCAATGTTGCCATCTCTTTTGTCATTATAGGACAAATTGTAGGACAATTGGTAAAAATAAAATCCGCTACCCAGACTTTACCAGATAAATCAGACAAACTTATTTCGTCTCTCTGTTGGTTCGTCAATGTAAATTCTGGGACACTTGCGATTAGTTTCTCAGAATCAGATTCATCTTTATTTTCAAACATTAACCACAAATTGAATAGTGCAATACTGATGATAATTAATCCTAATACAACCCAAGGAAGTGTGGATTTATCAAGTTTACGCCGCTTGGACTCAAGATTACTTTTCTGATGTTCCATACTCTTTGTGTCTACTATTGATGGATTGTATTGCTACTTACCCTAATTCGGTGTGGTCTCAACGACCTTTTCAACAGGTTTTTCAATTGCATTGTGACGCGCATCTGTTGTCAAGTCAGGCATTAACATAATAACAAGGAAGACGCAGATGACAAATGGTGTAATCACAATTGCAGATAAAGTGCGTTTTTCCAGATTTAGATGCATAAAATACGCAGCGACTAAGAATGCTTTACCGCAAGCCAATCCAATGAGTAGGATCGCTTTGATAACGGTCGAATACTCAGGTATTGCAACACCAACCTCAATGGCAGTTAACACAGTAAGCCACAAAAAAATAAACCAATACCTTGTATGTTTATGTTCTCCGTTCTGAGCCATTAATCTCCTCCTATAATAAATAGATAAATGTGAAAACCATGATCCAGATAAGATCTACAAAGTGCCAATAGAGTCCAACAATTTCTACTTCATGGTTAAATTCAGCAGTATATCTCCCACGCAGACCATGGATCAGGATAACTATCAGATATATTACACCACCAGTTACATGCAATCCGTGGAATCCAGTGATAGCATAGAAAGTGGGACCAAACAGAGTAGAACCACTAATTGCAGCACCTGATAGTCCATGGTCTGGAATACCTGTCAAAGTTAATCCGTGTTTGATTAGATGTGTCCATTCATACACTTGCAATCCAAGAAAAATAACACCACCTAAAATTGTTAATCCAAGATACATACACATCCGAGAGACGTTACCCTTCTGAATTGACTCTAATGATTTAACCATAGTAACACTGCTGCAAATCAACAGAAATGTCATACCAGCGGTCAGATTTATGCCAAGAATCTCACTGGGTGTCACCCATCCGACTACGCCTGCTCCAGCTCTGAGTGCTGCATAAGCCGCGAGCAAAGCACCAAATGACATGGTATCGCCAATGAGGAATATCCACATGCCGAGTTTGCCAAGACTATCTGGTGTAAGCGATGGTTCGTATACGTCTTCAGTATGTTCTAAAGTGGTAGCTTGTTCCACTATACTCAACTCCTTTATTATTGTTATACCTATTTTATTCTCATATAACTACATATTTCAATTGCAATTATTACCGATTTACTTCTATCAACAATTGCGTATTTATTTTTTTCCTATCTGAATTCGATTATTAGCTATGACAGACATTTCTTTGTCAATCTCAAACCCAATGAACTCTCGTCCCTCTTCAAGTGCTGCCCTGCCAGTTGAACCTGAACCAGCAAATGGATCACATACGATTGATCCTTCCGCAGAAAATATCCTAATGAGATGTCGCAGCAAAGGAACAGGTTTGGCAGCGATATGTCCGAACTTCTCACGCGGTTTGGGAACAGGAATCACTGTACCGGGAAATCTTTCGTTTTCAAGAACTGGATTAGATACATCAATGAGTCCCGTCTGATGTTGTAACCAATTGTCAACGAATGTTCCTTCACGCGGAGATTGCGCTAATATAATCAACTCCATCTGTGGCTTAAGTTGCGGTGTCTTTCTACCACCTAATGCTTGAATAATCCTCTCTTTTTCATCATTTGGAAGGTTGCGCTTCCGAACGAAATGGTCTTGTTTAAATGCTTTTGCTTGTCCTTCATATCGCCATGCTAACATATCACGAATTTCAAAACCGGCATCCTCTATGGCAATAGCTGCACGATGCGATAATCTTGGATGTGAAAAACAGAGAATAAACCCTCCAGGTTTGATTATCCTAAACCATTCTTCAGCTATCGGTACCAGAAATCTGTATAGATTTTTACCTTGTTCCTTGTCAAATTTCATACCAACAGGCAGTCCACCAATAACACTTTTCTTTTGTCTGGATTTAATTTGTTGTTTGTCCCAGTTGTCATCCAATCCATCAAGGAAATAGGGTGGATCTGTTAATATCAGTGAAACAGTATGTGTGGCAATTTTGGACATCCCATTTCTACAATCAATGCATTCTATCCAAGAGTCGCCACTATTCTTCATTATGTTTTATGTCTCTATTTGCGCGTCTATAAGAATAGAAAACACTCCCACCGATGACACCAAACACAGTGAAAGGCATCGCCATCATAAACAGTACACTCCAATTGAATCCGCGTGCAATCGGTTCATCTAAGTTTTTACATGCAGGACATGCATCAAGAGAAAGCGGTATAATTGCAACAATGAGTACAGTTATTAGTAAACTCAAGACCATTTTCCGTAACATTAAAGTCTCCTTCAGGCGAAATACACTAAATAGTAAAGTACAGGCCAAAGTGCAACCACATAAATCCAATAGATAGTACAGGTCTCAACACCTGTGTGATTTTCAGATGAAAACCTTCCTGTCAACGACATACCAATGACAATTGCTAACCAAATTACTGCTCCTAATACATGAATAGCATGACAACCGATAAGCACATAAAACGTAGCACCATATACACCAGATTGAAGCGTCAATCCTTTACCAATTAGTTGAATCCACTCACTACCTTGTATTACGAGAAAAAGCAGTCCTAATGCTCCAGTGAAAAGTAAGTAATATCGTAGATACTTCACCTTATCAAGTTGAATTGATCGTAATGCTTGAAACATCGTAAAGCCGCTAATAATCAGAAGTCCAGTATTGATACCTGTTACCAACCGTGGAAGTTGAATATCAGCATGAGACAATGGAGGCCATGTAACATTCCCCATTCGATATACCAAGAATGTTCCAATCAGTCCTGCAAACAACATCGTCTCAGCACCCAGGAGTATTAATACTCCTAATTTGGCATTACTAAATGGGCGATTTTCAGCAATTTCCATACCACGTTATACCATCATCCACGAACTCTGCGGTACCCTTTTTTTATTAAATTAACGACAAAAGCAATAAGGCCAGTCCTAATAATTATCTCAATAACGGCTGCACCTATAAGAAAAATACCGACCACGGCTGCGATAATTGTTGTAATTACTGAAACAAGTCTTTTTATGGAAGGTGATGCTTCAAAACCGACTACAAATCCTATCGTAGTAATTGCGAATAAGCCTAAGAAAATTACACCTAAAATAAGACCAATCTTCAGATTTCCTCTTCTACGTTCACGGTTGTCCATATTGACTCCATTTAAAAATGTATCTTATCTATTGCCATCGTTATGAATATTAGTGGCAGATACAATAAAGATGCATAAAGCACATATCGTGCGGTTTTGACTGTAGGCCTTTTATCAAAATAGATACCACTTATCAAAAACATACCACCCACGAGTAGTGCTACCAGAAAATATATTCCACCGGATATATTGAAAAGAGTAGGTAGAAGACCTATACCAAAAAGTGCTATACAGTTGATTACAATCTGACGACGTGTGCTCATTCCATCTGGATGTATAACAGGTAATAACTTTAATCCAGCATCTGCGTAATCCTGGCGATAAATAAATGCAATCGCCAGTGAGTGTGGTAGTTGCCAAAGAAATAGAATAGCGAACAATACACATGCAGAACCTGATATTTTACCCTGTGCTGCTACCCATCCTACAACAGGTGGTAACGCACCGGGGAACGCTCCAATTAGCGTACACAATGACGTACTACGTTTTAGTGGTGTATAGATAAACAGATAACTTACAACAATTAGAGAAATAATGAATCCACTCAACGGGTTTACAAAAGTCGTTAGGTATAACATTCCTCCTGTTGTGAGTAAAACACAAAAAATCAGTGCTTCCATTCCATGTATTCTTCCAGTAGGAAGCGGTCTGTGCTGCGTTCGCGCCATCAACGCATCAATGTCACGTTCAAGGTATTGGTTTAGACCTAACACACCTGCTGCAGTTAACCCCGCACCAATAATCGTGTGTCCAAATAACATCCAGTTCATTGCCCCTTGTGTGCCGAGATAGAAACCAGCAGCAGTCGTAACAAGAATCATCAATACCAGTCGTGGTTTGGTAAGTTCAATATAAGCATCAACACGTCTCATTAACACTGAGACTCTTGATGGTTGATCTACTGTATCACTGCCGTTAGGTATGGTTACTGTTGTTGAACGCATAATGTTAATCTCTATCTATGACCGGTGTATTTGTATCAGGAATTTTTATCATCCTTGAAGTGTCTGTCAAACGGAAGATTTTCAATGTAATAACAAAACTAATCGCTAACATAAGAGCACCGATAGCAACATGGCCTGTTGTCACAAGGTCCGTAAGTAGTGCTGATACCGTTTCTCCGAAGGCAGTTAGTCTTGTAATGTAAGCACCAGTTCCCAGCATCAACTGAATTGCAAGTAGACCAAGCAATAGCAGTGGGAATGTTTGTCCAATTTCTTGTGTTTGTACATCTGTACTAAAGACGCGTCTGACCAATAAGATGATATGTAGTGTTACCAAGAATGCCAATAACAGATGGGCATCAAGACGGTTTCCAGTATGCCGTAATACTGCGCCAAAGATAAGCTGAACATATATCAGACACGTTGTTATCAGACTTAACCTTCGTAATTTCTTTGAGAGTATCTCATCAGTCTGTACTTCTGGTTCAATGCTATGCCATGCTTGTGAGGTAAATAAACAAATGCCACACAATAATGATAAAAATGCTTGTGCCAGACACGCATGTATTATT
Source organism: Candidatus Poribacteria bacterium (assembly GCA_965214095.1). Classification (GTDB taxonomy): domain Bacteria; phylum Poribacteria; class WGA-4E; order WGA-4E; family WGA-3G; genus MSPOR6. Next base: position 615,380 of record OZ243938.1, read on the forward strand.
GCAAAGTTCAGATTAAGTTCAGTTACTCTAAGTCCTCCGAGAACACCCTGCACACTGACACCAATGAGAGCAGCAAATCCAAGCCATTTTAACCACTTTCTGGAGTCTTTTATCAATATCATAATGAACAAGGCAATCGTTAACAGACCTACAAGAGATCCCATCAAACGATGACTGTGTTCATATAGGATTCCACCTACCATCTCAGAAATCGGATACAGAAACATGTTGTAACCGAAAGTTGTGGGCCAATCTGGTACAGCTAATCCAGATTCAGTGCTTGTTACTATGCCTCCAATAACAATCAGTAAGAAAGTTGCTCCTGCCGTAATTATGGCAATTCTATATAACCAGGGACTATATATGGTTTGCTTCATTTTTTATTTAGCATAACTATCTCATATAACTAATTTTTGTTGCTTCGTCTATATAGTAAAAACCATAATTATTTACACGCTACGGTAGGTTCGGTTTCCGAACCGGTGTCCCACGGTAGGCGAGGTTTCCTAACCTCGCCGATGCAGAGTGTTCAAGTAATTTCAAAATCTACTATACCAGTTAATCTCCTGTACTTGCAGGTGCATGTTCAGGTTGTGCCTGTGGTATCCAATCAGATTCTTCACCGGGTACGCTGTATTCATAAGGACCACGATAGACAGTTGGGATCTGTACAAAGTTGCCGTGTGGAACTGGTGTCGGTGCTTCCCATTCCAATGTCGTAACATGCCATGGATTCTTTTCAGCGACTTTACCTTTATAGATACTCCAGAAAAAGTTGAAAGCCAATATCAGTTGAACAGCGCCAAGTGTGAAAGCACTCATCGTGATGAATATATTCATACCTTCAAATCCGCGTAGATGTTCAGTTAACATTGGATTATCAATACGCCGTCTGTGTAAGCCTACGCCGAGAATGTGCATTGGGAAGAAGGTGCAATTAAATGCTATAAAGGTCAACCAAAAGTGAATTTTGCACAACGTGTCATTCATATAACGTCCATACATTTTGGGGAACCAGAAGATAATTCCACCGAAGATTGCAAACAGACTACCACCAAATACTACATAATGAATATGTGCCACAATAAAGTATGTATCGTGTATAGCAATATCAACGGGTGTGTTTGCCATATAAATCCCACTAAGTCCACCAATTACAAACATAGATACGAATGCAATCGCATGGAGCATCGGTGTTGTAAATCGTATTGATCCACGGAACATAGTACCAAGCCAATTAAATGTTTTTATAGCAGACGGCACAGCAATCAACATTGTAGTCGTCATGAAGAATGCACCCATTCCCGGACGCATTCCACTTTGGAACATGTGATGTCCCCAGACAATCCATCCCAAGAACGCAATTGCGATCATAGCATAGACCATTGAACGATATCCGAATACCGGTTTACGTGAAAAAACAGGAATTAATTCAGAAGCAATACCCATTCCCGGTAATATAAGGACATAGACTTCGGGGTGTCCAAAGAACCAGAACAAGTGCTGCCATAGTAACGGGTCGCCACCACCTTCAGGTGTTGCCGAGAAGAATGTTGTTCCAGCGAGTCGATCAAAAATGAGAAGTGCTAAAGCAGAGGATAGGACTGGGAAAGCGAGAAGTAGGAGGATAGCAACGATGAAAAGTGCCCAGATAACGAGCGGAAGTCTGAAGAAAGTCATTCCTGGCGCACGCATGTTGATGATGGTTGTAATATAGTTAATTGAACCAACAAGTGATGAAAAACCTTGTATTAATAGACTAATCGCCCATAAGTTCATTCCCCAACCCACACCTGTCCAAGCAGGATCAACCGATAACGGCGCGTATCCTGTCCATCCAGCAGAAGCATGACCTCCCGGCACGAAAAATCCGGAGACCATTACAACAGCTGCAAGAACTGCTAGCCAGAAAGAGAGCATGTTAAGAACTGGGAATGCCATGTCCCGCGTACCGATCATGAGTGGAATCAGGAAATTACCGAATGCCCCCACTAAAATTGGTACAACTACGAAAAACACCATGACAGTCGCATGCATGGTGAATAGCATGTTATAGAATTCACCAGTCATGACCCCGCCCGGAATATATTGTTCAACCCATTCAGTTTCTTCGGATTCAAAGATACTCAACCACCAATTATCTGCCCAGGTCTTTGGTTCACCTGTTTCCTGAAATTCATCAGATACACCGATAATTGGGAACGGTTTCGCACCACGTCCTGGTTGTCCTTCAAGTTCCGGTATTTCAGGATATGCCAGTTGCCACCTAAATAGCATCGCAAGACCACCACCAAGAAATAGCATTATTAACCCGTAAACCAGGAACTGTTTGCCAATCATCTTGTGGTCAAGTGAAAAGATATATTTTCTTAGAAAACCTTCTTCATGATGATGTGCATGTGCATCGTCGTGGTCACCATTATGCTCAGGTGCGTGTTCAACTGCATCATGATCTTCATGTGCAGCATCATGACCTTCATCATTGTCGTGTTCATGTGATTTATTATCGTTTTCCTGCATTGTTTTATTTGCTCCTTTTGAGATCGTAAACGAGGTGTGTAAGTCGTTGAATAAGGATATATATCTATTCTAAGCTTAGTTGGCCATCGCTTCTGCTACCCATGCATCGTAACTCTCTTGTGTATGTACATATAGTTGACCAACCATTCCACCGTGACCAAACCCACATAGTTCTGCACACGGCATTTCAAAACGCCAGACCGTTACATCAAGTTGATTTACATCTGATTTGTTGTATGTACTCAGTTCCCCATCAATACTAAGAGTCAATGTATCATCAGTTTCAACGACAATATTACCGGTTACTGCGGGTGTATTTACATCAGAAAATGTAAGTGTACCAGTATAACATCCTTTCCACCTGACGTTTTCAAGCTCAGTTATTGGACTCACATCTAACTCTTTGGTATCAAACCATACATCAATAAATCTGTTGGGTAGTGCGTCTTGTTTTAAACGTAATTGCGGAACGAAAAAACTATGAATAACATCTTCAGATATTAATCTGACATGAACAACCTTGTGAACAGGCACATGCAATTCATCAAGATACTTGAGATCATCACCAGGATCATCAACAGTACCTAATTCGCCGTCACGACCAACTTCTGTGTTGAATTCATTGTCAGGACCGGGATAGATCACTTTCCAATTAAACTGTTTCGCTCTAACTTGAACCACAATATCCGGATTTGTTGGAAACTCTGAAGGAGATTTTATATTGTTCCATTGTGGAAAACTCAACATCGCCAACCCGAATACAATCACGGTAGTCGCCGTTGTCCAGATAATTTCAAGCTTCGTACTTCCTTCTATATACTCAGCACGGACTCCTTCACGATGGCGATATTTAATAAGAAATACTATGAGTGTTGCCATTACAAGTACAAATACAACAAACGTAATCCAATATATAAGCGTAAACAGATTGTCAACGCCTACTCCGAACGATGATATATTTACTGGGAGCCATCGTAACATCAAATTCTCCTTAACATAAAGTTGTGCACAATATGGTGGGATACACCAATAAACAGAAAATGCACATTAAATTCTAATGATTCAGTTCGTTTGGGAGTACGCTGTAAACGTTGCCCCCAAGTAAGTCAATACACAAAACACGCTTGTTATCAGTATAGAGAAAGTCCATTGAGGTATTTCTATACCTGTCGGTATAGTATTGAAATATAGACTGTGTCGAAATGCAGCGAGACCATAAGACAAAGGGTTAATTTTCATTATCCATCCTAACCAAACTGGAACGCCAGATATTGGAAAAAAAGCACCTGACAACAACCATATTGGTATGAGAATTAGGTTCATGATAGCATGAAAGCCTTGTGTTGATTCCATTCTCCAGGCGATCATCAAACCAAGATTTGTCAATCCAAATGCGATAAGGAACATCACAACTAAAGTCAACAACAGTGAGGTAAAGCCAAATCTTATTCCTATGAATGGGGCGATGACCAACAATAGTATCCCTTGGATGAGTGCTAAAGTCGTTCCTCCTAATGCTTGACCGAGAACTATGCTCCATCTTGAAACAGGTGCGACGAGTATCCCTTGTAGAAACCCCTCTCTCCGTTCATTTACAACCGAGATTGTAGCAAATATAGCAGTAAATAGCAATACCAAAACAACAATACCCGGATAGAAATACTCAATATAACCTTGATTCTCAGGTGTTCCTGCAGGTTGAAATGATGCACTTAATCCACTTCCTATCAAGACCCAGAAAATCAAAGGTTGAGCAATGGCACTAAATAGTCTGCTCCGTTGGCGAATAAACCTTATTATTTCACGCCACCAAATAGTTGAAACAGGAAGCAGAACGCTCATCATTCAATTGTGCCTTATATAGTGAATTATAAATATAAGTTGACACTTTCGACCCACGGTAGGCGAGGTTTCCTAACCTCGCCGATGCAGAGTGTTCAAGCAATTTCAAATCTACTATACAAATGGGTTTCCTGTAAACTTGATGAAAACATCCTCTAATGTTGGCTTACCAATCTGCACGTTTCCTATCTCTTTAGGGAATGCAGTAACGACTTCTTTCACAAACTCATGTCCCTGCTCACATACAATATACAATCTGTTGTTAATTGTTGTTGATGTAATACCAAATCTTTCAGAAATTGCCTGATTGAGAATGTCTGGGTCTGTAGTTTCTATTCTAACCACATCACCCACAATTTGGGATTTGAGTATCTCAGCCGTTCCAAGTGTAACCAATTTTCCTTTGTCTAATATACCAATTCGGTCACACGACTCAGCTTCATCTAATATATGTGATGTCAATAGAATGAGTATATTTTCAGATTTTGCAAGTAGATTTAGGTATTCACTCAGTTGTCTTCTAATGCCAACATCTAAACCGCTACTTGGTTCATCAAGGAGCAAAACCCTTGGTGAATGTAACAACGCTTTAGCAATTTCAACCCGTCTTTGTAATCCTCCAGATAACTCTTCTACAAGGTCATTTTCTCTATCAATTATATCTAACTTTTCAAGAAGTTCTGATATCCTATTATTTAGGTTCTTTCCTTGGCATCCGTAGAGATGACCTTGATGTCTTAGATTTTCCTTAACTTTGAGCTTTCCATCAAGTCCTGGATGTTGAAAAACAACCCCCAATAACTTCCGTATTGCTTTTACATCCATCCTCAGATCATATCCAAGAATGTTTACATTTCCCGATATATGAGAGAGTAACGTTGAAAGTATCTTAAAAAGGGTTGTTTTTCCACTTCCGTTTGGACCGAGAAAACATAAAATCTCACCACATGATACGGTAAAACTCACATCGTCTAATGCACATCTTGAACCGTATGAATGTGAAAGGTTTTCAACCGTAATTCTATTTTCCACACTATACTATTGGAGTGTCCATTCTTATACCATTTCTGAAAAATAACTTCTCATTAAGAAAGGAACCGTTCGTAGTCGCGCAATTCATTGCGCCTCTTACATTTAGAAATGGTATTACATTGTAGGTCGGGTAGAGGCACGAAACCCGACTTTATTGATGATAAATGGATGCATGTCGGGTTTCGTGCCTCTACCCGACCTACAAGATTAGTGTAGACAGAACACTATTCTGCAAGTTTCAGTGTAAAATCTTGCTTTACCTCTCCACCAGCGGTGACAGTGACAGTTTGCGGTTCTTTGTTATTTGTACCGCATGCTTCATGCCAATAACCCAATTTATATGTTCCCGGTGGTACATTTTCAAGTGTGAATTCACCCTTTTCATTAGTCACGGCAAAATATGGGTGTGGCACATAGGCTATATATGCTTTCATCCAACTATGAATGTCACACTTAACTTCAACTGGACCACCTGCTTCAGCGATTCCCTTGATCCTTAACCTCTTGAGCATCCTGTTCTGCTGTTTGTTAATGTCCTGTCCCATATCATTGTCATTGAGCATAATATGTACATTATGGGTAACCGGTGCATTGTTTAGCATTGTTAGACGTACCCCAACAGGGACTATTTGGACGTGCGGGGTGAATTTACAATTTTCTTGATCGATTTCAGGTTTTTTTGCTGCAGCGTCAAAATCTTTCCCTTTGGTGATATCCATTAGATAGACAATCGTATTTTTCAGTTCCATGGCTTCGCCTACAACAACAGATTCATCATACTTATCGGTTTTACCACAAACTGCGACATCTTTGTTAATCGGCAGTTTCTTCATTTTAGGTGTTTCGCCATCAAACTTGACGACACCAATGATTTTACCGCCGTCATTTACCTTCATGGATGTATACGCTTCTGGAAAAACAAGTTTATTATTTTCTTCTTCTTCTTCATGGTTGTCTGCAAATACAATCAGACCAAAACAGCACGCAAGAAGTACCATAAAAGACGCGAACACTTTAGTTTTCATTTTATTCTCCTTTTTCAACGCACAATGATTTATCCATCGCTCAAATACATGCGATTCTCAACAACCAAAGTAGCGTATCGTTTAATAAATTATAGGATGAGGAACATTGTCGTTCCTACACACCATTCCATAAAATTAAGTATTTCTTCTCAGTACAAACTGTCGCAAACCGACTAACAAACCTAACGAGAGTAATGCGACTAAAGGTGGGTATATAAACCTTCTTGAAGAAGGTACTGGCTCCAGAACAAAGGTATACCAACTTGAAATGACACGTTTTGTGTCTACATCGCCATTAGCACCATCCCATGCTGAGAATGCAATCGGTACAAATACAGCAGGTTCAATCTGCAAATCCTTTTTATCTTCAGTTTTTAATGCGCGTTTAACCCATAGTCTGTATTGTCCCTCTTTGTATTCACTCTCTGCTTGAACATTCCCTTGATCTTCTTGTAACTCTGCATTGGACATGCCCTTTGCAGTAAGTTCCTTGAGTGTTTCTGGTTCTGAAGCCATCCACTGCCACAGATAGACAGGTTTTCTGCCACCCCATAGAAAATAGGGTTTTTCATCTGTTGGCCCCTTGGGCACTTTAACCGGAAACTGAATTGCCAAACCATCTATAAAGGATTGACCAAAATCTTCAGTTTCTTCCACAGAAGTATTGTTCGTTCTGTCGTCCCAAGTGAATAAGAACGCTACTTCAGTATCGTTGTAGAATGACTTGACATTCACGGAGTCTATTGTTGGATTAAACTGTCTCGGTTCAACTATGACTTGTCCAACAAGTGGGTAATAACTTGATTCAAGTGTATCCCATTCAGCATCGTCAAATGTTGGTAAATCTCCTTCTTTATACTGCGATCTCAAGACATTGTTTCCTATGGCAGATTCAGGTCGTTTTTCTGGTGAAAGAGATTTGACATAGTTTGCAAGATGCCAACTCTTTTCATAAACAACCTTCATTGCATCATCATAGATTTTTTGTGCTTCTGGGGTAAGTTCAGTTCCTTCCGCACGATCAAGCGCAGCAATAACAGTTGTATCCCATTTTTCAAAAAGCAGATCAAATTCCGCTTGTTCTTCTTCAGATAACTCCTGGCCATCATCAACCTTTTTTTCTAACGGGGCAAATCGTTTAGATTCTTCTGGTGTCAAACCGAAGTGATAGAAAGTGTCACCTTCAAATGCAGGCATAGGTGAACCAGCAATTCCACCTATAAATCGCCTAAAAATATCTTCCGTGGTTGAGCCACCTCTGTAGTTCCATCCCTGAGCAAGATTAGCTGGCCATGTCCTGTAATCCCAACCATCAACTAATGTTGGTGCGGAAGTTCCATCACCTCTGCCTACATTGCCGTGACATTCAATACAACCGAGTTCTGTATAAAGCTCTTTCCCAATTTCTACACTCTCTTGTGAGTATTTTACTTTTCCAGTTAGATCAATTTGTCTTGGTGTCGTTTCACTATCTTCTAATTCTTGAAACCCACTATAAAAAGTTTTTATATACGCAACAAGTTCCCAACGGTCATTAGCACTGAGTGCGCTCTCCCACTCTGGCATGGATGAACCTGGCATTCCATTCGTAATTATATCAAATAAGTCTTGATCTGTAGGTAATTCGCCACTTTCTGTAGATCTGATTTTATACACGCCACCCGTGAAGTCTCTTGGTCTCGGAAGCAGATTCTCGGCAGCACTACCATCACCACGACCTTCAATACCGTGACAGTGCGCGCAGCTTTCCTCATATACCTCTTTCCCACGTTCAGAAACTTCTGGAACTTCTTGGGTATAAGAGATATAAGTAACTGCAAACAAACTAAATATAAGGATAAATAGGACAAAAAATGTTGTTCTCATGATTAGTGTCCCTCACCAAATGTCCGATATGAATAACCAGTATAATGAGACAAAAAGAGAATTACATCCCAGATCTCTTCTTCAGTTAACATTTCTTCCCATACAGGCATGGCGGAGTTCCAAGGGGTTCCAGCATTAGGTAAACCTGGGCCACCTTTGCTTATCCTCCAAAAGAAAAAAGATTCTTGGAAATTTGGAATGATACCTGGGTCTTGAAAATTTGCTGGTAGAGGTTGAAACCCATGTGCAAGATGTCCTTGTCCATCAAGATGATCTCCATGACAGACGAAGCAGTTATCATAATATACACGTCGTCCATTTTCTACATGAGACTTAAATTCTTCAGGATCATCCTTTTCATAATGACGATATGGATTCTCTGCCTCCTGCATTGAACCGATGACTTTGTCCTTATACGTCAATTCAAGCGGAGGTGAAGGATGTGCATCCCGCGGGTCTCCTGGAGGATTAGCCTTTTGGGCAATATTTGTATACGTATACCCTAACATGAGAACTGGTATCAGAACTGCAAGAACTATACGACGGCTACTGTGTCTCTCATCAACAAGTGTCTCGTGTATAGGTCTGATGAATTCTTCAAATCTTGTATCTTCTACGGAGACATGTACCAGAATAGCAATAAGGATCAACGCCATATACATAGCGATTACACTATTAGGAATTGGAACTGAGATAAGACCTCCTACGACGAATCGCAGAAATACCCAACAGGCAATGAATATAACAAAACATATTGTGAAGAGTGAAATCCTTTTCATTGCTTTTCTCCTCTTAAGTTCTTCCCAATCTATTCTGGTGCTTCTCCAGATGAATCAGTGGTTTCAGATTGTTCAATATCGTCAGAGGCAGTTTCATCCGTAGTGGTTCCAGTCAAAGTACTCAAAAATGCAATTAAATCCGCTAACTGTGTCACAGTTAATGTATCGGGAAAGTTATCAGGCATTGGAGATTTTATAAGTAACTTTTTACCTGAACCGACTGCTAAGACATCTCCTGCTACATCAAAGGTATCAAATATTTCTTCGCTTCCATCAACCATCAAAACGATTTCGTCATCTTCCATTGTACCGGACACATGTTCTCCAACAACCTCTCCCACATCAAAGATTGTAAGTGTCATCATCATTTTCAAATCAGTTTTTGAGAAGCTTCTTGTTTCTTCACCGATTTTCAGCGTAACCGTATCGGTAGTTTCCTCAACGATCTCTCCACTGACAGGCGTATCGGAATCTTTAGGTGTAATTGTCAATGTGAAAAACCCATTGTCCTTAAGATTTACAATATCCTCTTCATCAACTGGTTCTTCATCAAATTCACTAAATAATACGGTATGTTCTGTTTCTGTTCCATCGGCTGCTTTCGTCCTAATTACAACTTTTTCTTCATCTTGGGAAACTATAGTGCCTTCGTAGGTAGTACCATTCGCTTTGATTTTTGCTGTTCCATATCCGCTGACAATTTGTGCATGTGGTTTTAAAACAGATTCTTCAAGGTAACGCGCTTCATTGAAAGCAGCAATTTCAGTAAGTTCTGGTGCAGTGACAACTTCAAAGTCTTCACTTGCTTCACCCGCTTTTGGATTTTCAACACCTTCAACAACATGACAGGAAATACATGCTTGATCTATAAAAACTTTTCTTCCTGCATCAGGGTTACCCGTAAGCAGTGGTGGTAAAGCAGCACCCGCTGTTTCAATATTTGCTCTATCAATAGGTTCATCAAACGGTTCCGGGTCAATTTCACCACCTTGACTCTGTAGAAAGGCGATAACCGCTGCAATCTCTAACTTAGTGAGTTCAATCGGTTTTTTCCATACCTCTGGCATAATCTTACCATAACCAGGCACCAAATATTTTCCCGGATCATAGAGCGATTCAATTAGATAAGACTTCGCATCCATTCCTGCCACACGGTTAGCTGCATTGACACCAATATCTGTTAGGTCGGGACACCGTCCTGGCAGTGCAGAAGTATCCACTGTATGACATGTCTTACACTGTCCTTTTGTATTGAAAATAGCAGCACCTATTTCTACCACTGCATCAGGATCAGACCAATCCAGTTCCGTTACAGGACCTGTTGCTGTTGAGGTATCTGGGACAAGTGCGGCAACAAATGCGTAAAACCAAATCACCCCTAATGAAAATGTTACCAATTTCATCACAGGAAACCACAATACCATGTTCAACAAGACTGAAACTGTGAACCAGACTGACCATGGCAATAGGTTTTCTGATGCAATTGGAAAAGCAGGTGCCTTTGCAATAAATGCAATGAAACTCACAACCATTAGGAGCAGACATCCTGTCCTGATAAGCGTTTTTTTCATGGTTCTAATCTCCTATTAATCGTTACTCTCTGTCACTGCTTCCATTGGAACTTCAGGTTGCTTCTTTTTCTCTCCCCAAAGACCAAGCCAGAAAATAAATCCGACAAGTGCGAAAAAGAGAACCATTATGATAGATACCATATTCACAGCCTCGCTAAGCGAAGGTGTGAATGCGTCAACAGAGGTGTCTCTATGAACACCGAAAATATGCCACCCTTCACGTAGACCTGAACGCGCATATCCCATCAAACCCATCAGGGAGGTAAAGGTGATAGCAAGTAATATCAGAACGTATTGTGAACGTTCTGTCATCCCACCCCAATCTATAGTGCCAGATGTTGTTGCTCTTCTATACATGAATATATCAATGATTGTTACAATCACCATGACACCAAGCGCAACCATAACTTGCCAAGGGGTTAGGACATTCACACGGGTGTCAGTAGCAACAGAAAAACCAACGATTCCGATAACAACAATAGAAACAACTCCTAAAAAGAATATAGAAGAAATTAATATATTACCAAGACCTTTCCAGCTTGTTGTTGGTGTCTTACCAGAACGTCTATAGAATAGAAAACTCAAGAAAGTTGTTAGGATAACGATGTTAACAGCGGTATTTTTCGCAGTCATCAATCCAAAGAAACCAAGGTGCGGGTGGTTTGAACCTCCCATTGCACTTAACTCAGATGCTGAGGAGATTTTTGATAAAGTACGCGGGGTCATCCATACAGCTACACAGATGACAATAATGGCAATCATATAAGGACGATAGCGAGCATATATCTCACCACCCTTAATACGACCCATTCCTGACCATAGATAGTAGTTTGCACCGATGAATAGCACACCGATCATCACTGCCTGAAGAATAAATAGCCAAGAAAATAGGCTACCCATCATATTGATACCCATGGTGTTATTGAACATGTAGATTTCTCTACCTAACCAATAACCCGCGAAGGGAAGTGGTATTAGACCACACAATGCAATGAAATTGCCGTTATATCCCATCCAATCGTAATGTGCTTTGTCTTCCTTCGTTTTGGCAACGAGGAACCGGAATGCAGCATAAGCTGCAACAATAGAACCACCAAAGGCAATGTTACCAATTAATCTGTGAATATTGACTGGCATCCATGTAAAGTTGTTGACTGCTTCCCATACATTCGCTAAGAAGTCTCCTGACTCATTGTGAAGCGGAATAACAGAGTTGCCAGTTATCCCATCAAGAACTTCAGCACGTGTCATCTCAGGATCTTGAGTTAACATGCTTTCAATCCATGCTTCCTTTGTTTCATCGGACAATTTCTTAAATTGTGTTGCAGGACTCGTTTGATAGGTGAGCCATGTATTTGATACAAACATGATGGCTGTTCCCCACAAGTTTAACAGAACACCAAGCACAAGGTGTATCCATTTAAACCGTCCCCGCATCTTATCCCAACCATAATAATAGATGTATAACGTAAAAGTTTCTCCAAAGAACAGTACAACGTAGAATATCATTGTCGGACCAAAGATTCCGCTCAACTTACTCAAAACCTTTGGATAACACCATACAAGGATAAAGACAAGAACGCCACCCAACAGTGCTGTTGTAGAGAATGCACCCATACAGAGTTTGATGAACTCATGTGCCATTCTGTCATATCGTTCATCTTTGGTCTTCCAACCGATGAACTCAATAATAACAGCAAACATCGGAACACCAAGGATGAAGGATCCGAAGAGCAGATGTAGCTGCGCGGCGATCCAAGCTGCGTTTCGGCTACCGATCATTGGGAACGGTCGATATTCTTCATCTGTCACGTCTTGCGCAAAGGCAGGAAGAACAGCAAATAGCACAAAACCGATTAGCATCACTGCAAGTATGAAATATATTCTCTTCAGAGTTTTTGGAGAGCAACAACGCATCTTTCGTTTCTCACCTACATTGTGTTGTCTTTCGATTGGCAACACGAGATTTAAAATCTAATTTATGTCAAGAAGTCAGGTAATGCCATTTCTAATAGAAAATGCCGCATTTTTGTAGCATAAACTGCCAGTTTGTGCCGTCGTTCAAGGCATTCATAACAAATGTTAATGAGATAAACATTTATAGAAATGGTATAACTTATTTTTTCTTAGGTTTTTTGAAATCTGTACTCTTAAATTCAACTGTGACATCACCATCTGCAGGAACTTCTACGGTTTTGTTAGCAGATCCGAGATCTTCATGCCACGCAATTACTCTCGTTCTACCTGCTGGAACTTCTTTCAATGTAAATTTACCTGTATCAGTCGATTTTTCATAGGTATCAGGATCAATGAATTTATCTTTATCGTCTTTCTGTCCAGTTACAGTATAATAGTTACTATCTACCGCAACAATGTAACCTGACATCCATGCATGAATATCACATGTCAACTTAATCGCTTCTGCTTTAGTGATTTTATAAGGTACTTTTGTGCCTTTTTGTGCAATCTGCACGTTCGGTGCCTCATTCTTTTCAGCATGTGAATGAACATTGTGTGCTACTGGATCACTTGACGTAAGTTCTACCGTCGAACCTGTCGGAACAACGAGAACATGCGGCAAATAACGACAGTTCTTTTGGTCAACAACTACATTCTCCTTGAGTGGCGTAACTGTATAACCCCTACCCCGTGCATAAATCACAACATTCTGGATACCTTTACCTTTAGATACAACAAGATTCTCAGATTTCGCACCCGCAGTTGAATCAATACAATGTTGTTCAGTCGTGTTAATTGTCAGGGCAGTACGCGCTGGGGCATCTCCTTCATAAATTACTGTTCCAGTTATATTGCCGGCAAATGCAAGACTAGTCATTGTCCCGATAATAAGTAATGTGAATATGATTTTTAAGTTTTTCATCGTTCTACTCCTCAATTTAATAATTAAACTTTTTATTATATTAACACCTTAAGATTTGAATTGGCAAACCCTAAAAAACAACTATCACGGATATCCGTGATAGTTAAGGTCTGAAACTTTTCTTGATATATTCAAGAAGTTCCTCTTGTTCATCAACGCTGAGATAATAGTGAAACGCTGGCATATCGTTTTTTCCATCTCGTATACTATTCAGTAATTGTTCATCTTCATGCATCAACCATAGAACGTTGTCTGTTAGGTCTGCCGGGTCTAATTTTTTAAACCGTCCTATTCTCCCATTGCCTTCACCACTGTGCCCGTGGCATCCGGCACAATATCTTGCATAATGATACTCAACTTCAGTCGGATACTTTGTGCTTGGGTCAATTTGTTTCCCTAACCAGATGAAACCGTTTAACCAAACTAAGACCATGACGATAATAATCAATAGATGTTTCAATATGTAGGATACTCCGAAAAAGAAATCCGCACCTACACTAACGTCCTAATGATATGAGATAATCCCGGACTAACCGAATCTGTTTCTCAGCATCATCGCCGGCATAACCCGGAACAGCCATGTGTTGTCCACCTGCGATTGGCCATGCCTGTGGCATTGCAGTGCCTTTCTGGAAACTTTGTGGATCTTTCATCCAATCTATGAGCCAATCTGCTTTGAGTCGCGTTTTTGCCAAGGATAGATCGGGTCTACCAGCTTTGTCGCTACCTGCGGGAATCACCTCACCCTGTGATGGATGACAGGAATCGCATTTCAGTGCATCAAAAATCTGTTTACCGACTTGAAGTTCAGCACGGGTTGACGTTGGTTGTTCTATGGTTTCATAGGGGAAAGGTTCATTGTCTAATGTTGAGAAGTATTTCACAAGTGTCGTTGCATCTTCATCCGACATATCAAATGTTGGCATACGAACTTTGAGACCGTAACGGATGTCTGAAGGAGCTTTGAGGAAATCAAATAACCATTCAGGATAAACCCGCGCACCTTCTGCTTGAAGCGTAGGTGGGGCAAGCTGCTTCGCAGTGATCTGATCTAAACCCTCGTGTGAAACAATAATGTTTTCATAATCACCACCCTCACCCTCAATTATGTGACATCCAGTGCAGTTGTATTTTTTCACTACTCTTCTGCCAGCGTCTATTTGATTCTGTTTTTCAACGCGTTCTGGTTCAACTGCATGCTCAAATATATAATTCAATGGATATGGTTGTGGTTGGAAACTCTTCAATAAAACAGCGATAGCCTTGGCATCTTCTACATCGTTTTTCAGATTTTGGAACACTGGCATACGAGAAGCAATCCGACGCGTTTCGTATCTTCTTGGGTCTGTAAGTTTACCAATTGTCCAACCGTGCCAACTATGTTCAACATCTTCTTCTAAGGTATCACCGAAGTCAAGCTCATCATATAGTTTCGCACCAAATTCACCGAGATCAGCACCGACCTTGGATTCATTCTCAAATCCTGGGATCTCATGGCAACCGAAACATCCGTAAGTCCGGACAAGTTTTTCACCTTCCTGTGCATCAACTTCACCGATTGAATTGGATAGAGGCGATGGTGTTGTTTCTTGGAGACTCATTAGATATGCAACTACATTATCAAGTTCACGGTTGCTTAAACGCAGACTCGGCATTGATGTATCGGGGTCATATTCTCTCGGATTTTCTATCCATTTACGGAGGTAACTTGGTTTCACTTTGTTACCTACACTGTCAAGAGCAGGTGCAAAATCACTGCCTAATCCATCTACAGTATGACAGGACAGACATCCTACCGTCTTCACAGTTTCTTCACCAGCACTGATCGCACTTTCAGACTTTGAATATGTTTCCTGCGATTCATCCAAAGATGGGTCTTTCATTCTCGCAAGATAGGCTGCAATTGATTTTACCTCATCAACGATACGTAAAACATCATCTTTTGCATAAGTATATGATGTACCATCATCTGCAGTTAGAACATAGTTCGCATCTGTTTCTGCAACAACGCCTGTCCGCTGACCACCATTCTTAAAGTAGACAAGCTGGGTCATGCCTTCTACAGGAAAGAAATTCGGCATCGTAGTTTCTGGTAGGTAGGCTTCCGGTTGTTTAATCCATTCTTCAAGCCATTTGACATCGTCAACCTTACTGCCAACTTTGCTCAGTGATGGACCAACCTTGCCAAGTTTCTCAAGAGAACTGTATCCTTCAACTGCATGACACCCATGACATCCAAGTGTTTCAAATAGATCCATACCTTTTGAAAGAGTAGGTGCATAGTCCACTGGAATGTTAGTTTCTGGGTCAACATGATCTAACTTCATCACCCCATCATGACAACGTCTACAATTTGATTCCATATATCCTTTTTTCTCTGTAGATGTCATTCCAGTCTCTTTATCCATACCAAGCACAGGTGTAAGCCAAAATTCTGCATGTGTTAGTGCATGTGCGGATTTTGCTGTCAAGCCGTGTCCTTGTCCACCATGACAAGGTGTACACCCAAATCTTTCAACGGGGTGTTTTGCAAGTAACACATCACGATCTGGATGCGTTTGCAGGACATCACGGTATCCCGTTTCATAAGATATTTCAACTTCACCAAACACACCTGTATCAGTGAACGTGAGCAATCCATCTTCTGACAATTCATATTCATCAGGTTCTGCATCAAAACCATCAATAACTATTGTCTCACTACCAAGTTTCACCTTTGGATGTTTCAGTTGATGTGTTTCAAAGTTCTCTCCATCACCATCTACTTCAAACGTCTCCTGTGCCTCAGTATCATAACCGCTTCTATCAACCGAGAAGTGACAAGTCGCACATCGATCAGCAGTATAATCGAACTCTTCAAGATAATACTGAACGATAGTACGCGTCTCTCTAAATGGATTTTCTAAGAGACTTCCAAGGAAGGTGCGTTTGATGCCACCGACATCTGCTAACTTCTCTTCAAGTCGTGTAACTGCATCAAATTGTTTCTTGATCGTATCAAGTGAATCGAGTGCTTGTTGTGCTGCAGCAATCCCATCTGTAATATCTGTGTCAGTAGACTTGTTTTTTTGTGCAATGAGATATGTTGAAAGTGCTTTTGCTGGGTCATTATTGGATAGGTAAAATTCTGCAAGTGATTTATTTTCATCTGCATATTCTTTTTGTGCTTTCAGGACTGCAAAGGTGAGTTCACCTTCAATCCGTTTTTCAAATTCGTCTAATTTTTCTTTCCACTTTTGGACTTCTTCTGTCTCTTCACCATGTGCTACATGTAGACTATTCTGATATTTATAATTGATTGCATCGGATTTGCTCTGTTCAAACTTGCGTTCTTGCAATGCTTCATCCAACGCCACCTTTTTCGTCTCAACGACATTCTCTAATTTACTTAATTCTTTCGTATCAAACTCAGGATCGGAGGGTTTTTCAGGTAAATTATTCTTTGCATGTTCCAATTCAGTCTTTGTCTTTTCATATTCATATTGGTAAAACTGTTGTTGGATTTCTTTCCAAGGTCTTCGAGTGATCATCTCATCCCAGAAACCCCATACGGTAACCAAGCCTAACAGTGCTGACAGAATAAAGAACAAAACAGCATAAGATTTTTTTTCTGCTGGAATATCTTTGTTGTTCCTCACGAAATGTATTCCTCCAAATCAATCATTATAGTAAAAACCATAATTATTTACACACTACGGTAGGTTCGGTTTCCTAACCGAACTTACACACTACGGTAGGTTCAGTTTCCTAACCGAACTTACACACTACGGTAGGTTCGGTTTCCTAACCGAACCAGCGTTTGTTCAGTCTCATAGATGCGGTTAGGAAACCGCATCTATGAGAGAGTGTGCACGTATTTTTACATTTCACTATAATACGAGTACAATGTATACAGAAAGACAATGTTATACTAACTAACATCTACATTTAGATATTGAACCAAGGAGACACCCAAACGTATTTTATGTTCAATCCTAAACGTAGTATCATTTTAATCGGTAGTGCCATCATACATAAGAACAGAGATGATACGATGACATATCGAATCAATCCAAGTTCTTGTAGAAATTTGCTGCTTTTACCTTTCCAAAAATAGAAAACTGGACCAAGTGCGAAATATCCTGCAACTACCGCAAATCCAAAGAAATTCGCCGTCATCTCATCGCGGATGCCAAAGAGATATGATAGATTTACATTTGTTAATGGGACAATTTTATGTGGATCCCAATATTCCCACGGCATAAATATATTCCAACCAGGTCCCCTTAAGAAAGTGCCAACAATCATCAGGACAATCCATAGGATAATAAAACCAAAGCAGAATACACCCAAGGCAAACGGACGTTCCTTAATTGTATAATAGCCTTTTCCTTTGGGATTGATGTCAATATAGGGGATTGCTATTAGACCTACAATGATAAGTCCAGGTAAAACCACACCCGCAATCCAAGGATCAAAATAAACCAACATTTCTTGAAGGGCAAGGAAGTACCATGGGGCTTTAGATGGATTAGGTGTTTTGGCCGGATCACTTATCTCTTCAAGTGGTGCATCAATCATAATTGACCACACCGCTAGGATAAGCATGATGATAATCGCACAGACAAATTCATTACGACAGAGATAAGGCCAGACATATACTTTATCGTTAAGTGCTGCATCTGAAGGGACACCTGTTCTATCTGTTTGACGTGCTTGCCTGTATGCTAACCACATAAAGAATGGAATTAAGAAAAGCATTGCCAAAATTGGCACATTATCGGGTTTCTCTATCAGTAATAGAATATTCTCCATATCTATATCCTGTCTCCTTCAAATGTGTATTCGTATTTTTGTAAAATATAAGTCTGATTATGTTTATCCAGATTCCAAATGTCTTATAGTGGACCAGAAATACCACCATCTTTACGGACACGCCAGAAATGTAACGCCATCAATAGACTCGCAACAAGAGGAACTGCAATACAATGCAAGATATAGAACCTTAACAATGTTGATGGACCGACAATAGTTCCTCCAAGTAATGCAAATCTCACATCATTTGATTGCGTGATAATATCTGCGGGGGCAAAAGGACCTTCATGTCCTAATACTGGTGTAGCACGAGCCATGTTCGTTCCAACGGTAACTGCCCAATATGCAAGCTGGTCCCACGGAAGTAAATATCCTGTAAAACTCAGGAAAAATGTAATAAGTAATAGAATTACGCCGACTGCCCAATTAAACTCACGCGGCTTTTTGTATGAACCTGTCAAGAAAACCCTGAACATGTGTAGCATGACAGAAATAACCATACCATGCGCAGCCCACCTGTGCATGTTACGCAGAAGCATACCAAAAGGAATGTCAAATTCAAGTGCCTGTACATCTCGAAAAGCATATTCAGCAACAGGTCTATAATAGAACATCAGGAGGACACCTGTAACTGCTGTCACAAGGAACATGAGAAAGGTGATACCACCCATACACCATGTAAATCTGAAATTCAAGGCATGACGCGAAATACGGGGAGGATGTAAATGAAGCCATACATTCTGTAGGACTTGAAGTGTGAAACGACGTCCAGTATCTTCGTAACCGTGGCGAAAAATAGACTTCCAAATATCGGAATTCGTAATCTTTTCTTTTAAACCTTTACGTTCTTCGTTCATTCTTTTCCTTTTCAATCTATTGTTAGACTTTCAAAGATGCACCAGAGTCACTCCATTGACCTTTTTCACCTAAAAACTTAACAGATTTATCTATTTGAAGTTGTCCATCCTCAGCCAAGGTAATCTTCACACGCTCAAGCGGTCGTGGTGCCGGTCCTTCATAGTTTATACCATCACGATCAAAACCGCTACCGTGGCAAGGACATTTAAATTTGTTTTCTGATGAGAGCCAACGCGGAGTACATCCTAAGTGCGTGCAAGTGGTTAGTAATGCATAAAACTCTCCATCTTCGCGGCGAACAATCCACACACCAAAAGGTTCTTTCTTGAATTTTTCGCTTACACTACCCGCTGGATATTCAGCAGGAAAACCAGCTTTAAAGACAGATGAAGGTTCATACAATACACGCGGGTATAAATAACGCACTAAACCCGGACCGAAACATAAACCGAGTGCAGCCGTAAAACTACCCCATCCAAGTGTATTGAAAAATGCTCGTCTTGACAACGTTTGTGCCCCCTATCTACGAATCACATTATTTATTTTGTAAAAGTATATCACAATACAAACTTCTTTGCATGAAATTTGACTGCTTTAAAATTACTTTATCACGGATATCCGTGAATTTTGAAGCAGGAACAACAAAGCGAATTTGATGTAACAAATAACGTGAGTTGGATAATAGGTATATGAACTTCATTTTCCTAAATATTACTCTCATAGACCCGGTAGGTGCGGTTTCCAAACCTCACCATAGGTGTCAATTTAGCGGTTACCTAATCCCTCTTCCATTGTTGGAGTGGTTTCTAACCACGATAATGTGGATCTTCCATTGTTGAAGTGGTTTCTAACCACGATTTACAGGTTTTGGCTCAAAAAATCGGGGTTACAAACCCCTCCAACAATAGCGGATATCCTTATATTGACCCCTATGGTGAGATTTCCTAACCTCACCATAGGCATCAATATAGCAAACCACAACCCGCTCTAGGCGCGCTTTGATGAAGATTAATTTATTAAACGGGTAATTCTCATATTCTCAAACCCGGTAGGAGCGGTTTCCTAACCGCTCCGGACTTCTCATGGAAATTACCTGATTTATTTCTTAATCTTCATTAAGCGCACTAGACATATCATATATGAAATATAACGATGTGTGCAATTTTAGGTTGATATCAGCAATATCTTCTCAATCTTAAATGAAACCACAGGAGCGGCACCACGAACACTGAAAACATTAGAAACTTGCTAATGTGCAGTAATGCTCAGTTGACACCTAGGTTCACAACAAATATCAAAGTTAAATTCACGAATTCTTGAGCGGATATGAAAAACGGCTCAAATCAAGTTATTACTGGATTTAAGCCGATTTAGAAAATGTCCGATATTTGCGCTTATCGGGTGTTTTTGATGCTTGCCCATTTTGTTGTGAGCTTGGATTTAGGGTCTACGGGAAAACTGGTATCGCCGAAGTACTCAATTTCGCCAAGTTGAAAGTTTTGAACGGTTTCAAAAGCAATAAACCGAAAGAACCGATATCCGATATCTTGATCGTCGTAATCATCTCCTGCATCAAAACGGATAACTTGCAGGCGCGCATCCCACACACTACCCCCTTCGTGAGCAAAGATGGTCGTAAAATCTTCGCCGTCGTTCGACCCCTGGACTTCCCACACTGTCGGGTCTCTATTAGGAACATCGTTCGCTGAAGATACGGTGAAGTGTGTTAATGCATATTCTTCTTGAAACTCAGCTGTCACGTGTATGCCTCCCGCCGGAAGGTTTGCCGGTCCTCAGCACCATTTCGCATTGCCGCCGCCAAGTTGGTTATCAAAGACGTTAAACGCAAATTCCCCACCACCGAATCCGGGTTCTTCGCTAGATGTGAAAATGGCGTCATAACCTTCATCTGCATCAGGCAGTCCATCGTCTTCTGGGTCGGTTAGGTCTCCACCAAGCAGTGAATCCGTTCCTACACCCAAGATTTCCTCAGCCTGTGCTATGTCGCTTGTGCTGAAAACAAACAGAGTCATCATCAACGCAAGTGCTGCTAATACGAACATAATTCTCATTCAGTACTACCTCCTAAGAGAAATGAATCTCACTTTTACGTGAGTTTCGCGTTAAGTTACGTTAGTTTGAATAAACTGCATCAATTTTACCATTCAAATCTTTACTAATCTGTGTTCCATCATAGCATTTTATTTGAAATTATCAATTAATTCTAGAAATTCAATATTATTTTCAATAAATTATGAAAACAGAGCAATGAAGTAGAGTATCATAGAGAACTTTGTGCAGTTACTCACCCAAAACAAAAAACTGATTCATTAACTGTGTTCCTATTAAGACACTTTATTTGAAAACAGCATATATTATATAGAATGCCTTAATAAGTCCCATCATATCGTAGTTTGACATAATTGTCAACTAAAAATCAATGGAAATCCACCAATTATTTCAAAAGAGTGTGTAATTACCAATATGAAATGTCATTTCATAAAAGATTCGCTGGAGGAGTAAGAAAGATTCCAAATACTGAATATGGATATATCTTTGTAGGAGGGAACTCAGATTCCCAATTTATCTGGCGCTTCAGATTTTTGGAGAGGACACTCCACTAGATAATAAATCACTTCAAAGGAAACAAGATTTTCCTTTGAAGCGATTTATCTACCGTAAAGATTTTGCTTCAAACCTACCAACACAGCAATACATTTTCAATAAAACTAAGAACCTTGACAGTTAACGTAATATCTTTACATTGATAACCGGACTGTCTTGTTGAAAAGTCTTTCCGTTTATAATAGCAGTAGCACGAAATCTGACCTGATAGGTCTTGGCTTCCAAAGAACTCAGTGCCTCTAAATCTACTTCAATATCATTTTCATTGATAGGTATAGTCGCATCTGGGATAGTGATACCTTCTGGCACCGTTATCGGTTTTATAGTAACAATATCCGTAAAACTTCCCTTCCGAACAATGCTCATTGTAAGTGTTGCAGATTTGGTAATCGGTTCAACCTTCGTCTCAGGTTCTGCTTGTGAAGTTTCAGTTGGACTCGGATTTGAGACCGCGACAGTTTCACCTTCTGCTGCTGCTGCCTGTGGTGCAGTTTCGTCTGTTTGCTTTGGAAATACAATGCTAAAACGCAATGGTTCAATCGTTACAATAAATGGTGCTTCAACGACTGTCAAAGGTATAACAGGAGATGACTCGGAATAGTTTTCTCGGTTGACATTCGCGGTACCACTCACAGAAATGTAACTTGTTCCTGGAGTGGGGACAACAGAGAACTGCTCTCGACGTTCAACTGTACCCGCTCTCAATGAAATCACTGCACTATTTTTACCCGCAGGAATTGTTGCCTTTCCGCCTGTGATACGAGCCGGAACACCTTGCACATTTAAGGCAATTGCCCCAGTGAAGTCAGCCCTTCGATCCGCAATCACATGAAAGTTTGTAGCTTTATTGTGAACAACGTTCACATCAACATCAGCAAATGATAGTGTAAATGGTGGTGTGTCCAACACCGTCAAGAGAATACCTTTCGGTGATGCAGTTTCCTCTATACGTTGACCACCAACAGCACTAACGCCAACAATAGAAAATGGATGTAGTCCCAACTCAGCGTCCTTTGGTGCGGTAATCGTTAACAGTGCTTGATTTTGACCGGGAAAGAGAATAGTTGGACTAACAACAAATCCTTTGGGTAGATCAGGAGAATAAAAACGGAGTGCACCATTGAATCCATCTATCCGTCCAACTGAAGCAGTCAACATAAGCGTGCCACCGCGGCTAATCCGAGGATTGTCAGCATTCACACTCAAACGAAAACCTTGTTTCAGAGTACGTATTGTAAGTCTATACGGAAAATTACTACCACCTGCATTATTTAGGTCTCGTATTGAAATACCGTAATCACCGGCTTCTGGGAATGTAAATGCAATCCTTGCGTCTGTTCCACTTGCATCATCATTGACCCGTAATATCTGTTCTACTACACTTCCTTCTGCTTCACCCTTTTTATGTGAATAGATAGTTAGCACCGGGTCGAGATGTGAACGGAACTCGCGTGCTTTTACATCAAAGACTAAACTCGTTCCTTTTTCAACTTTGATGGAATACCTATCTACATCTCCTTCTTTCTCTATTCTACCGTTGACTGTGATCGGTGTACCAATTTTGTTTTCTTGTGCCAACGCATCATTCGGTTCAGTCTCGTTAGTCTCATTAAATTCACCAATAGCAAATGGATATGGGTTTGTCTCTAAACCGTTGGGATTGCTAACTCTGAGCTCCTGAATGCCAAGTGTTGCATCCGGTGAAATATCAAGTTGTATCGCATTCACAGATCCCAAATTAGCACCAGCAACATTGACTGTATT
The DNA here is from genome assembly GCA_965214095.1 of Candidatus Poribacteria bacterium. Classification (GTDB taxonomy): domain Bacteria; phylum Poribacteria; class WGA-4E; order WGA-4E; family WGA-3G; genus MSPOR6. The sequence goes on from OZ243938.1 coordinate 638,937, forward strand.
TGCAGCACCGCGTTTTCCACCTAATGGAAAAACACTCTGAAGATAGGGTAACTCTCCGATATTCAACCGATATAGATAATTGCCACCACCTTGGTATCTCACATCACGTAGGTGTAGTGTATATTTCCCTGCCATTTGGGTCGTATAATCAATAAATGAATCTAACCCATTCCCATCCAAACTTTTTACAACCTCAGTACCATTTGGGTCATACAAAACCATATACGAATCTAAAGGAGACCCAATACGTTGCGCGAATATATCAGATATGAGACGCGCTCCTTTTCTTAAATTAAAATGAAATATATCCACATCATCAATAGAAGCAACCGTACCATTAACAGTAACTGGCAACTCAAGCATATTTGATTCTTCATTGGTAGAATTTGGCTCCTGCTCCTTCATCTCAGGGAGGTCACCGACCATGAAGTTTTGTGGGTTCGAGACACCGTTTGGTGTGATAAGACGTATCTGATGATTCCCGAGTGGTGCGTTCGGTGCAATTTCAAATGACAGAACTAACCGAGGGTCATTTGGAATGTTCGCTGAAATACCAGATCCTGTAAAGCGAACGGTCGCTACAGGTGTTTTTTGCTTTATTTCTGCTTTGATACCTTCTTTATTAAGCCAAATCTTCGCACTTTCGTCTATGTTTTTTCCGACTAATGTTACTTCGATCGTTTGTCCGCGTTGTGCTGCACGTGGGGATATACTCGACAATTGTGGCGCAACTTGGGCATGTGATATCCCTACAATCAAAAAGAAGGTTAGGACAACTTGAATTAGGAATTGTTTTTTATACTTTGTTGCTATATGTTTACAGAATAGTGGTTCAAGCATATTATATACCTCTTAGACAAGGACTTATACCGTTTTCAATTGATAATACTTAGTAGTTATGATGTGCTCATTTGGGTAGGAATAAAATAATTGGTTTTCCACATTATATCGTTACCGAAGCTAACCCCTCTGAAAAAAGTCCAGCTTCCTTAAATCTCGGTTCAATAACCCACTCTCCCGATTTGTCAATGTAACCGTACTTAGCATCTACATAAAGTCCAGTTCCCTTGAAACTCTCATCATATACCCACTGACCCGATTTCTCAAAGTAACCATACTTAGCATTTACAGCCACAGGTGCAAGTCCTTCAGAAAACTCCCAGGCTGTATCAAATCTCGGTTCAATGACTACGATCCCGGTTTTATCTGCATAACCGTATTTATGATCGATCTTAACACCGACCAACCCTTCAGAGAAATATGGCGGATAAAATATTAACTCGGATTCAAGAACCATCTGACCGGTTTTATCAATAAAACCCCGTTTTCCCTCCTTTGTTTTTACATAGGCATAACCTTCAGAGAAATCTGTAGTGTCTCCAAAGCGAAGTGGAATTACAACTGCCCCCGTTGTATCAATATAACCTTCATTGATCTTCTCTCCTTTCAATCCTACTCTTGCTAATCCCTCATAAAAGGATAAAAAGCATTCATAAAGAGGGACGAGTGTCCACTCACCGCCGGTGTTAATATAACCAACGGTCATTTCGGTTCTTACAAAAGCTAAACCGTCTGAAAAGTGATCAGCAAATTTAAACGTCGGCGGTATGACCACAGTGCCAACTCTATTGATGTAGCCGTATTTACCATCTATAGAAACAGCAGCTAATCCTTCACTGAACCAAGATGCCGTTTCAAATTGGAGGGGAATGACAAAATCACCTTGTTTGTCAATGAACCCAGATTTTCCATCAACTGCCACAGATGCTACACCTTCAGAAAATTCGTTGCAGCCATCAAACTGTGGAGGAATGACGAAACTACCCCCTTTGTCAATATAACCGTATTTTGACATACTCAAGGCCTACTTGATTAGTAGTGTTGTTTTCTGTGGTGTATGTGTTCCACAGAAAACTTTCACTAACGGAAGATGAATTGACACCCGGCAGTGAACTGTAATCGGTTGATGAGTTGTATCCCTGTTAGATTTTGATACACCGGTATCTGAATCTCAAACGCTAAACGGTTCCGTTGAAGAGGCCCTCTTGTAGGGGTAGGGATCATAAAATCAGTTGAAATAGCGATGTCAAGTTGCGTGCTGCCTTGGGAATCTATTTGATGGATTGGACTTATGCTTTGATTCAACTCAGGACCGCTGCTGCTGAATGCCGCTTTGTGTGAAAATAGAAGTCTCCCTCCAAACTGGAACCAATTGTTTACGCGTTGTGTGCTCCAAGCAGTCACGGTAAAAGTGTTGCCATGCCGATATTTGCGTGCATTTTGATGTAAGGGTAAGGAACTTATCAATTGACTACCATAACTCCAGTCCTCTTTTGTACCGAAAACCGTGATGGCCGGACGAACTTCATAGGAACCACTACCGAGTTGCATCGGGTAAGGCAGTACCCGTCCATCATCTCCCGTTTTCGCGATACTCCCTGCTGGCAACGAAACACCGATGTTTCCGACGAGCGTAAGGTGATCTTTTTTCAATAACGTGAGTAACGTATCAAATTTGATATCACCAAAACCTTCGCTGTCTATATTATATATCCCAACAGGTTGTTTTTGATGGTCTCTTTGCTGATATGAACCTTCCATCTGCATGTACTGTTCATGATAATTCATTATCGCCATCAAAGTAATATGATCATGCGGGGCATAGGTAGTGCTGAATATCTGTGTTGATGTAATTATATAGTTTGGAGCAAACATATAATCTTTTAGCACATCTGCCGTTTCAATCGTTTCTGTGCCAGACTGCAATGCATGCAAACCTATCACCACACCTCGTTGGCTGAACACTACATCACCTGCTTTGTATCCGTGATCGGTTATTAAACCAATAGGTGCGTTTCCACCAAGACGAAGTGTTGAATTATCCGCGAAAGTGACAGACAACGTGAGTAGAAGAAGAGTAATACCGAGTGTTATTCCCAGAACTTTTGATTGCCAATTATACTTTTTGAATAACATTATAATCTCCACATTTATAGTAGAATTTACAATTGATGTAAGACATTGGTAGGCGCGCTTACTAAGCAAACCTGTGGATATCAAAATTTTCTTATATTCTATTACTACTATTTAAGACTTCAGTTACTCTATTTGTATGAGAAAACCAGTGCTTAAACTCTAATTGTCCAAGCACTGGTTTCAGTATTAGAACTAATTTAGAATATGCCTGTAATCACTTCGCCTTTCACCAATTCCCGTGGTTGGTCTAAGTGATTCATCACAATAGTGTGCGGATCAATACCAAGTGTATGATAAATCGTAGCGAGGATATCGCGCGGATGCACAGGTTTTTCAAGTGGTGTTGAACCTGTTGCATCAGACTTACCATAAACCTGACCACCTTTGACACCAGCACCTGCGATCAAACCGGTATAGCAATAGGGCCAATGGTCACGTCCATCAGGCGCGTTTCCATTACCAGATGTACTAATACCCATCCGTGGTGATCGTCCAAATTCACCAATAGCGAGCACAAGCGTCTCTTCTAACATACCCTTCTGATCTAAATCTTCGAGCAGAGAAGAAACCGCACTATCTAACTTGGGACAGTGTAGGTTTTTCAACGGACCAAAGTTGGCAGCATGCGTATCCCATGCAGTAGTATTTGGATTGCCGTTCGCTACTGAAGGCCAGTTCACCTGAACGAATCGCGTACCTGCTTCTACCAAACGGCGTGCAAGCAGTGCACTCTGACCAAATGTATGTCGACCATACTTGTCACGTAGTACATCCGTTTCTTGAGACAAATCAAACGCATTTCGTGCCTTCTGTGAAAGGATGAGATCATACGCCTTTTCATAATATTCGTTCAATGCATAAGAATCGGCGACCTTGTCAATCTCTGGCATATTTGCGTTGATCGTTTCGAGTAGAGTTTTTCGACGCTGCAATCGCGCAGGTGGTATTTCGGGTCGGAGTGACAGATCATCCAACTTGATTTCTTGGTTCGGATCTTGGAAGAGAAAATACGGGTCATACGCTCTACCGAGGAACCCAGCATTTCCACCTTTACCAATGATACCACTCTCCTGCATCGGTCGTGGGAGTTGCACAGCTGCCAACATCGGTTCATCTGGTGGTTTGAACTTCGCAATATGTGCAGCAGCATTTGGATGGTCAGCAGGTGAGGGTGGGTCAAGCTGCCCCGAAGGCGCGACCTTGTCCGGTGTCTCTCCTGTAACCATCTGATACATCGCAGCAGTATGATTGAAAAGTCCCGCTGGCGTATAACTCACTGAACGAATCAGACATGCTTTATCCATCTGTTGCGCTAATTTCGGCATCGTTTCTGATAACTGAATGCCAGGTACATTTGTCGGAATAGGATTAAATTCACCCCGTATATTTGACGGAGCATCAGGTTTTGGATCCCAGATATCAATGTGACTCGGTCCACCTTGTAAGAATAGCAAAATGACAGAATTTGCTTTACCCCAACCGTTGAGAGGCGTCACGGGGGCAACTGTCGTGTTTGCCTTGGCTTGGAGTGACAATACTTGTGGTAGACTTATACCGAGCATCGCCGCGCCACCCACGCGGAGAAACTCTCTACGTGAGAACCCATCACATAATCTTCCGGGTGTTTGTGGTAACGATATCATCAATTATTTCCTCCATTGTGTCGTGTGAGAACTATCTCTATTATAACACACAAATCGGTTTAGGCATTAACGATTGAATAAGAATGCAGGACTATTAATTAATGCCCACATCAAATCTTGTACGCCTTCCTCCTTAGATTTGGCACTGGCAAGATGATCAATCGCAATCGTATATTCGTTCTCCATTGGTAACCGTGCAAATGTTGCAAGATACATCTCTTCAATGATGACACGATCATCATTGTTTTCTTTGAGGAGTTTTGCAATTCGTCCGTTAGGATCAATAATAGCATTCGCAACGGTTGGTCCGTTGATTAGGTTCATCGCATGAGCGAGGCTTACTTCAGTTGTTCTTTCACATTCACAAGAACTCTCACGTTCCGGACGACCAAACAATTTCAAAAATCCATCGTCCTTTACTTTACTATCGGGTAATTGAACAGCACGGAACTCTTTTGGAACACCTTGAAACTTCGGTTGACTGCCAGTAGCAACACCTATGGCATCTAACAACTGTTCTGCTGTCAACCTTCTGGCAATTCCGTGTGAAAAATTAATCGTGTCTTCTTTATTCCATTCGTTCGTCTTGATACTCTGTTGATATGTTCGAGAACGGACAATCGTTTTCATGATATGCTTAATATCAAATCCGCTTTCAACAAAATCCTTCGTTAGGGCATCAAGAAGTTCAGGATTGCTGGGTGGGTTACTTGTCCGAATATCATCAACAGGTTCAATGATACCACGTCCCATAAAGTAACTCCATATACGGTTTACACCAGCTCTCGCAAACATCGGATTTTCAGTTGAGGTTAACCATTCTGCTAAAGATTCACGTTTATTAGTGATTTCTTTCTTTGTTTCACCAAATGGAACAGACGGTGGCACAACCGCTAAGGTTCTCGGATGTTGAACCGGCGTAGGATTGAAACTGGCATAGACAACTTCTTCACCCGGTAATCGTCCATTTTTGACCTTAACATCTGAGAAAAATGCACCGAATTCATAGTATTGATTCTGTGTCCATACCTCAAATGGATGGTCATGGCATTTATTACAGGAGAACCGAACCCCAAGAAATAGCTGCGTTGTATTCTCAACTGCTGCAGTATATTCACGTGAAACACGGAAATAATTCGCCGCCGGGTTCTGATAAGCACTACCAGTAGCAGTAATCAAATCATGAACAAATTTGTCGTAAGGACGGTTTTCTGCAATTGACTCATGTATCCACTGTTGGAAAAGCCACATACCGCGTTCACCAAGGAATTTTCGGTTTGATTGCAGCAAATCACCCCATTTATGTGTCCAATGATCAACATATTCTGAGGTATCTACCAACTCATCAATCAGTTTTTCACGTTTCTCCTTAGTGGGTGTTTTATCGGCAAGGAAACTTCGCACCTTATCAGGTGAAGGTGGCAGTCCGGTCATATCAAAATAAATCCTACGTACAAACTCTTCATCTGTACAAAGTTCAGACGGTAGGATTTTCAACCTTTTCAGTTTGTTGTGGACATGTGTATCTATATAGTTGTAAACAGGTGTCTCAACCCATTCGTATCCACTCCGATCCCCCATCACGATGATGCCATTCGTACTATACGCACCTTCATAACGAGTAAGGATTGCAGTCTCTCCACGACGTTCTGCTGTAACAACTCCATCGTCAGTTACCTTAGCAACGTCATTCATGCTGCTGGTGAATTTCGCTTCACGAGTGACATCACGTGTTGTGCCATCTGGATAGTGAGCAATAACTATTAATTGCTGCTTTGTCCCTGGCATAGACAACTCTGCTGAATCCGGAAATACCTCTAAACGTTCAACACGTTGGGTTTTTTCAACATCCGATACGACACCTTCACTAATCCATTGATGAATCAGATTGTAGTCACGCGATTCTGGAACGATGACCTGTCCACCCTTGTGTGGAACTTCCGATGTCGGTTTCAGCAACATCAAACTCTGCTCTGGAAACGCACGATTGAAACGTCTACCTGATATATCCTCAATCAACAATTCGTAGTCGAAATCAGGATCGTAACCACGTAGAGAGAGTTTGAAGCCGTTTTTCCCTTTTGCACCACCATGACACGTGCCGTTATTACAACCCGCATGACTCAAGATCGGCATGACATCTCTAACAAAACTTACAGGTGGGGCATCAACACTTTTCACAGTCACAGGTAATTCGGTTGTCATACCATTAACTGTTACAACTATCTTTGTATTGCCAACTGCTGCAGGAAAGATATATCCATCTTCATGTAATTTTACACCATCTGAGGCAGGTTTTAGTACTGCCCACGTTGTTACATCAACCCATTTTCCATCTTTCGTTTGTCCCGAAACAAGCACACGACGACCATCTCGCGCATGCTCAAGCATCAGAGACTCTGGGTGAGTTTTCAACGCTTTTATATCAGGAACTTCTACACTCGGTGTTGTCTCCTCCATCTGACCCCATGTTGATTGTTGTAAAATCATACAACACGAGAGAACAACAAGAAGGGCAACAACCAAGTTTAAATTGAGTTTCACATTAACCTCCAAAGTGTGACATGAAACTGATTCTCACGGTAGAACCGTCTTTTTTACTATTATACCAATTTTTTTGACTTTTTACCTCTGATTCTTCAAATCTCCCCAAACTACGGGCAATTTCCCGCGAGAGGATACATCTAAATATGCTGATTCACTTGCTAACCAATTAATTATATTTTCTGTGACTTGTTCTAAGTTATCAATACTCTGATTATTCTTATGATAGTTTGGTAGTCGCCAATTCAAGTTAAAGACTTTACCGTCTCCTGCTTCCCAATACCCAAAGGCAGCAATTCTGTCAGCATAATCAGTTCCACCTTCCCAAGCATGAGCAAGGGTGGTAAAATTCTTAGCAAGACTGTCAAAATAATCCCCGCTCAGTGGATAACCCGTAGAATTTAATTGAATCCAATCATTAAGTTTTGGAGCATCCCCATCAACGTTTTCCAGACCATCGATTAGACCAAGGTCTATTGTCTCTTGCAAAACAATTATTCCAACTTTACTGCCGTCGTCAACAACGGGGTCAAATAAGCGCGGTTGTGCAGCCTCAAGTCCCATGGGTGTGACATAACTAAATGCCCTACCCGTAAAGAGCAAAGCACCACCACTTTCGGCATAATCTAAAAGCGCATCAATTTCTGCATTGGACAACTCACCAGGATCGGTATCACCTTCATGCCACCACACAACGCCATAATTCTTCAAAGTTGCACTCTTAATGTCGTTTTTTCCTAATTCTGTTGTGCTAAATGAATCTTTAGCAAATTCCAACGCAGGTTTCGTAAAATCTCCATTATCTCCAAGATAAAGAAATCCTACCTCTAATGCTGCGTTTACCACATTTAAACCACATATTAGCATTAATGTCAAGTAAATGATAATTTTTTTATGCATTCTTTCCTCCGATTTTAAGGGTAAAGTAAATCTATCAACATTATAACGCTTTACAAAATATGTGCAACTAAATTATGAATATAACAAATCACATAGGACCAACGCGTTCAGGCCCCCTATCCATAGCAAACATTGAGGCATCAAAACTTCTTTTCAATAAATCATATTTTATATCTTGTTTCTCTTGCAATTCCCAGAGATTATTGAACTCATCCGCATCCTCAACTAAATCGTAGAGTTCACCCGCTTCATGTCCGTGGTATACTACTAACTTATAACGTTTATCTCGGTACATTGTTGCGTAGGAATGATCCCGGCTATCCAATGCATCATAGTATTCACAACGTACAAAGTCACGATGATGATTAGCATCCGATTCACCTTTGAGAACTGATAACAATGATCGTCCATGCATCTCATCTGGAACAGACAATCCTGCCAATTCCAACAGTGTTGGCACTTTGTCAACAAGTTCAACAAGGGCATCACTTTTCAAACCACTCTCAAAATTATCTGGATAGGAGAAAATCAATGGTACTCTGACCAAACCTTCATAAAAACGACATCCTTTTTGAATAAGACCGTGATCCCCTAACATCTCACCATGATCACTTGTGAATATGATTACAGTGTTTTCTCGTTGTCCTGTTTCGTCAAGTACATCCAACATTCGTCCTAACTGATCATCAATCAGTTTAATCATCGCATAATATGCTGCAATAAACGTCTTGGCATCTCTTTTACCAACTGTGCCGTCACGTTTCGTCCCTGGTGATCGAGGTAGTATTGGATTACGAATGTCAAGTTCATCTGGTGTTCTGACTTTTGATTGGAAATCTATTTTTTCCAATCTTTGCTGTTGTTCTAAATCACTCTCTTTGAATAGCGGTTCAGGCATCTCATCAGAATTAAACTGTTCGCGGTATGTCTGTGGTGGATTGAATGGTGGATGTGGGTCATATATGTTAACACTCGCAAGCCAAGGACCATCACGTTCCTCCCGGATAAAATCTATCGTTTTTTCCGCACACCAAGTTGTTTGGTGTAATTCTGCAGGAACACCTTCAGGGTTCTTGGTTAACTCCCCAAGAATATACCCTTTTGAACGAACCCAATCGGCATAATCGTGACCTTCTTTCCAATCATCTCGTGGGGCATGACTGTATTGCCAATAACGGTAACCATCGTTCGCCCGCGGTTCTATTCTACCATAAGCACTCGCAAGATGTAATTTTCCTATCAGTCCACAATCGTAACCTATGTCTGCAAGTGTACGCGTAATCAGAGGATATGTCTCAGGATAATAAGCGTTCCCATTGCCATTAACATGCGTTGCACTCGGATACATCCCTGTCAAGAAACTGGAACGACTCGGTGTACATATCGGACTTTGACAATAGGCATGTGTAAAGGCTACACCCTCTGCAACTAAACTATCTATATTCGGTGTTGAGACATAAGGATTGCCTAATGCACCTATAGTATCGTAACGTTGTTGGTCTGTGCAAATCCAAAGGATATTTGGCTTTTCAATAGGCATCTATGTACGTCTACTTTGCGGTAGCAGTAAAACCCACTGTTTTAACGACATCTGTGAGTTCGTCAACTTTTGTTGTGTTCTTACGAACCTTAATAACTGCTTGATCAGGGAGAGAAACTTCGGCACTAATAACGTTCTGATGTTTTGTAAGTGCATCCTGCACTTTTGCTACACACGCACTTCATGTCATACCCGATACTGTCAATACCACCTCTTCGCTGGCAGTTGTTTCTATTGGCACGGACATAAACATTTTCAGTTGACTACCTGAGTTTGCATCAAAGATACGAATTTTGCCATCAAAACCGCCTGCAGCAAGTTGTGTGCCATCTGGATGAAAAGCAAGTGCAAAAACTGATACGGTATCACCTTGCATTGATGCCAACCGTTTCCCATCTGCTACATTGTATATACGTGCTTCTCCAGAAGAACTACCCGTAGCAAATTTGCTTCCATCTGCAGAAAAGGCAACAGACTTAATTGCCCCAGACTGCGCTTCGTAAGCACGAATGAGATTGAAGTCTGTGTTACCAACATCTCTACGAGTTTGACGGAACATTCTATAAAGTCTTGGAATTCGGTCTTCTCCTACACTTAACACCTGGTCTTCATTAGGATGCCGTGCAATTGCGTTGATTTCTCCGTAACCTTTGTTACTTGAATTTACATCGTCTACAAAAGAACCTGTATCAACTTCAACCAATTTCAGGGCAGTATCACGACTACAACTTACAAAATGCGATCCATCAGTAGAAAATACAGTACCGAACACCCAATCACCATGATTGTCAAATTTAACAAGTTCCTTCTCGTCCGCTACAGAGATTACACGCACAGTCTTATCAGAAGAACCTATAGCAACACGGGACACATCTGGTGAAAATGAGAGTCCATAAATTGTGTCATAAGTTGAACGGATTGCTTTGTTAAGTGTGTTCGTTGCAGTATCCCAAAGCTGTATTTCTCCAAATTGTGCAGGAGAACCGCCAGCAACCCCAAGTGTTTTACCGCCATCCGCATAGACAATTGATGTTATGCGACGGGCTTTTCCAACATATCGCGCTTTGATCTCAAAGGTCTTGGAATCATACAATAAGACTTCATTAACACCTGACACAGCGAGTGTCGTTCCATCAGGTGAAAAAGCAAGTGCTGAAACAACTGGTGGCACTGTGTATACAGGAAGTTCGCCATCCATTGCATCTGCATTCTCTGGAGTATCATCCTTCGCTCCCTCAAGAATCCATCGTCTGAATAAATCTATCTCTTCTTTGGTGAGTGGGTCTTGATTCTGTGGCATAGCAGGTGGATCCCCAGAAATAAGTTCAATGAGTAAACTTTCATCCGGTTTGCCTACAATGATGGCTTCTCCTGCCATTCCACCCCGTTTGAGCTCAGCATAAGTCGTTACTATCAAATCTGCATTTGGATCACCAGGGTGATGACAACCTTGGCAGCTACGTTTTAGGATCGGTACAATCTGTGTATGGTAACTAACCGGTTTCTCTTTATCGTGACCGTCTGCCATAACGGAAGGATTCCAAAGTAAAAAACTGATTAAAATTAGACCAAAATAAGATATAAACTTCATACTTGATATACTCATTTTTGTATCACTCCCTAAGATCACACAATCTGCAACATTTGAGATTATTAACACAACTTTGCGGTAATTATACAACAATTCCAACTTATAATTCAAGAAAAAGTGATTCAGGGCAGGGTTATTTAGTTATAGGTTTATCTTGTGTTTTTTTCACAAATGCTAAATGCCTCAAGCTGGTAGGTGCGGTTTCCTAACCGCACCGAATTTGTGCGAAAACCTTTCATAGTCATTATTCTTGTAGGTTCCAGTGCGGTTAGGAAACCGCACCTACCGGCCTGGGATTAACTTTCAGTAATCTCTATTTTGGAAAATACCGAAAACTAAATAACCCTGGATTCAGGGGGTGTGTAAAGTTCTTGGCACTACAATGGTGACTGGGATATTTTGCCAAAAACTTTACACACCCGATTCAGATCAAATAACAAATATTTGGAAGATAATAATTTAGGGTTATTTATAGTAAAATCTGAAATTAACAATACACTTTACATTTAGAAAAACGCGTTTGTAGTCGCGCAATTCATTGCGCCTCTTACATTGTATGAATATGCAATTGGGACAATATGTTTCATTAATTGTCCGTTTTACTATAGTTTTCGGTTTTTCTGCTATATTTTTCACATTTCAATATAACAGCCTGTAGGTCGGGTAGAGGCACGAAACCCGACTTTATTGATGATAAATGGTTACATGTCGGGTTTCGTGCCTCTACCCGACCTACGATATAAACTCTTAGTAACATTCATCAATTGAAAATTATTAAAACTAAATAACCCTGATAATAATTTGTGTAACTTGACATTTCATATTTAACGTATTACTATATACATAAGCAATATTAAATAATAATCTTCCGATTTTTTTTCGGCAGATGACGACACCGAGTTCGTAGGGGCGGGGTTTCCCCGCCCGATATCAATGGACAATGTGCATATTTAATATTGAAACTTGCTTAATCATTGCTCATGCGAAAACTTGTTTCCACAACATTAGAAATCCAAAATTTACAAATTTATTGTCCAAATACAAAAATTAAGAAGGAGTTAAGTATTTGAGATCACGTAATTTAAGAAAGCACCTAAGTTTGTTAATGTTGTTCATACTAATTATTGTAACTGGATGCCATGATAAAGTAGATGTTGATCATAAATCCGATAGGAAATTGAACGTCGTCTCTACAATTGGTATGATTACTGATATAGTTGAAAATGTAGGACGAGATAGAATAGACATTACAGGTATTATCGGGGAAGGTGTTGACCCACACCACTACAAACCAACGGCAAGAGACACTGAAATTATGAAGGACGCAGATATTATCTTCTATAATGGATTACATCTTGAAGTTAGAATAACCGGATCAGTCTTTAAAAAAATGGATGATAAAACGAAAGCAATCGCTGTAACAGATGGAATAAATCGTTCACAACTTCGGAAAACATCGGAGTTTATAGGTGGATATGACCCACATGTATGGCATGATGTCTCTTTGTGGATGAAGGCAACAGAAAAAATTCAAGACACATTAATAAAGAGAGATCCACAAAATGCTGAATATTATCGTGCCAATGCAAAATATTACTTGACGCAGTTAGATTCTTTGCACTATGAGATGCAAAGACTTTCAGCACTGATACCAATAAAGCGACGGGTGCTTATAACAACTCATGATGCATTTGGTTATCTTGGAAAAGCCTACGGTTTTGAAGTGCGCGGTTTACTAGGTATAAATACGGAAGATGAAGTAAGCATTGCTGATGTTAGAGATCTCGCAGAATACATTATTGAAAATAGAATCTCAACTATGTTTGTTGAGACTTCCTCCCCGCCACGTGGTATCTTTGCTGTTCAAGCAGCTGTGAAGGCAAGAGGTTTCAACGTTAAAATTGGTGGTGGATTGTTTTCGGATGCAATGGGTACGCCCGGCACAACTGAAGGTACTTATATCGGGATGATGCGACACAACATAAACATCATAGTAAGCATGCTTCAAACAGAGTTAGCATATCATGAGTAATTGGTTGTTATAGTTCATAGAATTTCGTATCAAATTTACTACTTTGAAAGACGGGTTACTATGCCCGTCTTTTTGATTCCTATTCAAACAAATTTAGATTGTACAATTGACATTTGCTGAATAGACCTGAAATGTCTTTTTCGTTGACTTCTTTCGAAATATCAGTTATACTGAAATTATATTTAATCCTATTTGAAAACAAGACTATAACTATTTATAAAGAGGTATCCTGATGATTATCTGGTTTAGACGACACTGGCATGTTTCATTTATTGGACTTTTGGTATTAGGAATATTTATCATATCTTTTAATCAACAGTCAGAATCCCAAAATACTGAGAAAACATATAATATTGACTCTGTCCATTCATCCGTACTTTTCCGAGCGAAACACATGGGAGTTGCTTACAATTACGGCAGATTCAACGAATTCTCAGGTAATATCGTATTGGATGATACTGATATATCCAAAAGTAAAGTTGAATTTGAAGTGAAAAGTGCAAGTGTTGACACTGCAAATGCCAAACGTGACCAACATCTAAGAAGTTCAGACTTCTTTAGTGTAAAACAGTTCCCAGTTATTACTTTCAAAAGCACAAATGTCAGTACCAAGGCTGAACAAGAAAATATGTTGGAAGTTACAGGAGAACTCAATCTGCACGGTGTGAAGAAATCAATAACCATTGATGTTGAAATAACGGGTAAGAAGTCTATCCCACAAACTGGTGAAGTAATCGGTTTTCATACAATCTTTGACATAAAACGGAGTGAATACGGAATTAATTTTGCAATGGACGGTGTCAATGATGACATCCAAATAATTATCAGTGTTGAAGCAGCAAATAAATAGAAATGCATAATGTGTATTGAGTATTTCGTTAAAGAGGAATAATATGCGTGCCAACTCTTAATCAGTTGTTTTTCAGATTGATAATTCCTGCTATCGTTTGTGGTGGAATATACATTGCAGCCATATTCATACGGACGCGTTCAGAAAACAAAAAACATCTATTATGGTCAACTGCTGTTGCAATTGCAATAGCATACATTATTGGTTACATCAGCATAGAACGTACAATTACATTTCTTCCAAGAGAAGGTATACATTGGTTATTCTATCTCACTTTATTTGCACTTTTCAGTAGTACTTATTGGGATTCTGAAGGATTACGACGAACAATTTCACAGGGACTCTATTCTATTATAATACCACGGATTTTGTTAGACGCACTTTTTAGACATACATGGGGTACTTTTCAAGAAATAATCTGGTGGATATCCTTGTCTGTGGGAATATTTGTTTTTTGGAATATAGTAAAACAGAGTTTTTCGGATAGTCCATCAGTTAGTTCTGTTCCGTTAGTATATTTTGTTCTATCTGGTGGAACTGCATTGATATTAGCGTTAACAGGAAGTCTTAGGTTAGCACAACATGCAGGTATATTAACAGCAAGTCTCGCAGCAGTATGGATCATTACGCTTACCTTACAATATAGGATGCAAGTAGATAGCGAAATAAATCTCTTTGAATTCCCACAGAGTCTATCTCCATTGCTTGTTTTCTTATTCGTTGCTATCTGGATGAACGGATATTTTTACGGTGAAACGCCATTCATTTGTGTCCTACTGTTGGCGATTTCACCCACTTTCACACTGATGGGAAAATTAAATATATTTAGCGGATTAATGAGCAAAAAACCGGTATTGATACAAGTTGGACTTATAGTGCTGTGTATTGGTATAGCAGTCGCAATAGCAGTTGTTCGTTCCGGACTATTCGGTGAAGACACATACTACTAACTTATGGAGGAGAAAAGAATGCAATTTAAGTATAACAAGAACTCATATAGAAACTGGATAAAACGAACTGCTTTATTTCCCTATGTATTTATTCTCAGCATAATGCTTCTCATCAATGGTTGTGTTAAGATGGAAGCGACGCGTAAAGCAGATTGGGAGACAAACTTCACGGATCTTCACTTTGTGAACGTTAATAAAGGATGGATCGTTGGTCTTGGCGGCACAATAGTACATACAGCTGACGGTGGAAAAACTTGGGCAAAACAGGAAGTAAATACAACAGGTGATTTTAAAGCGGTCTATTTTGCTAATGAAAATGATGGGTGGGCGGTAGGAACAGATGGATTGATTGCTACTACCGATGATGGCGGAAGATTCTGGAGCCTACAAAAGAGTGGAACTTCTGCTATGCTTCGCGATGTATTCTTTGCTAACGGTAAGGAAGGATGGGTTGTTGGTGAGGATTCTGATGTATTATACACCTACAACGCTGGAAAATCTTGGGGTAGACTTGAAGCTGTCAGTGAATTTCCTCTCAACGGTGTCTGGTTCGTGGACAATGATAGAGGTTGGGTTGTGGGAACGTATGATAGAATTTTCCATACAAAAACCGGTGGAGAATCTTGGAACGAACAGAGCAATCGCTTTGAAGGTGAACGCGACAGACTAATAAATGATAACAAAAAAGTATTCTTTATAAGTAACAATGAAGGTTGGATTGCCGGGAGTGACGGTTCCATTTTCCATACTACATCTGGCGGAGTCAGTTGGGAGAAACAAGATAGTCGTATACCACTGATTAATGGACACGTCAGAGAAACTATTAACAGTATCCATTTCGTAGACAAAAACTACGGTATCGCAGTTGCTGATATAGGTTTCATCACACGCACTGAGGATGGTGGAGACAACTGGCAGTTGATGGAGAGCAGCATTGAGAATAACCTTACGGGTGTGCAGTTCACTTCAAGAAATGAAGCATGGGCTGTCGGATGGTCAGGGACTATCATGCACTCAGAAGATTCAGGTAAGACTTGGGAAATGGTCAGTGGAACCACAGCAAATGACCTACAAAACGTTCAGTTTACAGATGCAAATCGGGCAATCGCTATCGGTGAACGCGGCACAATGGCAGTAACAAATGATGGTGGAGAAACGTGGAAGGAATTGGACAACGAAATATGGGATGGAATCTGGAATATCTATTTTGCAACCGACAAACACGGCTGGGCAGTAGGGGAACGCGGACTCATAATTCATTCCAATGACGGTGGTACAAACTGGGAACCGCAACGCGCACCAGCACCTTTTGCTCTTCGCGCAGTCCATTTCATCAGCGAGAATGTCGGTTGGATCGTCGGAGATATGGGAACCATCATTCATACTATTGACGGAGGAAACATCTGGCTACCGCAAATACCTATTGGTGATTTTCTCTCTGTCATGCTAAAGGGAGTCTTCTTCCTTGATGAGAAAACTGGTTGGGCAATCGGGTGGCCGGGTGTATGCATTGCAACAAAAGATGGTGGTTTGTCATGGCAACAACAATCTACTGATACATTCAATGAACTCTACGGTGTCTATTTCATTGATGAAAATACAGGCTGGATTGTTGGACAATTTGGTGAGATTTTACATACGAAAAATGGTGGGAAGGATTGGAATATCCAACATAGTGGCACACAAGAAAACTTAAACAAACTCTATTTTGCCGATGCACAACACGGTTTGATCGTCGGAGATAACGGAATTATGCTCACCACTGTGAACGGTGGAAAAAAATGGGAACTTCAAGATAGTGGCACGGAAAATGACCTTTATGGATTGGCTCTTTCACCGGATGGAGTAGTCGCAGTTGGTAAAGGTGGAATCGCAATGCGATACTCCGTTGACAATATGAAAATACCAGCGAAACTGCCTCCTACCGCTACAGAACCAGAGGTCGTCGTTGTGGATGAGGAAAAACCTGTTGTGCCAGTAGTTTATCATTGGGATATAATTCGTCAAGCAACTTGGCGGACAGATTTTTCTGATACTCATTTTGTAGACGCAAATACTGGATGGGCAGTAGGTTCTGCAGGAGCTATCGCACACACCAAAGATGGTGGTAAAACTTGGTTACCACAACATAGTGGAGTTAGCGTGAATTTACGAGATGTAGAATTTACTGACCATCAAAATGGACGTATTCTTGCATCTAATATGATACTCCAGACAGACAACGGTGGAGAAACATGGAAACCGATGGTTAAGACAACACAACAGAACTTGCCACGTATCAGCATGATGAAATTCATCAATAAAGATGTTGGTTGGCTTGGTGCGTCAATAGGACAAGTCTTACATACAACAGACGGTGGAAAAACGTGGCAAGTCCAGAAGACAGGCACGACAAACGCAAATATCACAGACCTTCACTTCATCAATGCATTGGAAGGATGGGCAATTGCACCACAACGACGTGATGGCGGATTTGTTCTACAGACAGTAGATGGTGGAAAATATTGGAAAATACAGTCAAAAACCAACCAGTCTGGAACTGCAATCCATTTTTCAGATGCAAAAAATGGCTGGGTCATTCTGGGCAATGGCAACTCTTTGCTCTCAAATGATGGCGGAGAAACTTGGAAACTGCAAATTACAAAACAGAGTCCAGGTAGATTACGTCGTATTACATTCCGTTCCCATACAAGTGCATGGGGAATTGGTGGTGGAGGCGCGTTTATCACCGAAGATCAGGGATTGAATTGGCAACAAATTCCTGTTTCAACAGGAAACCAAATGATAGCGATGCGTCAACCACCTCCTGAAACTCCAGAACAATCAGACACCGATGAAGAAAACAAAGATCAAGAAACAGCTGCAACAGAAGAATTTAACCCGTTTGATTCACTACAAAGACAATTAAGTCAGCAAAGACAACAACCAGGAAACCTTGCGCCTGAAGGCACAGTACCATCAAATCCTGAACAGGCAAATACCGCGCCAGCACAACAGCCAACACCGCAACCTGAACCGAGAAGAAGGTTTAGACGTGGTGGAAGCGGAATTGCACACGTTTATTTTCTTGATGACAAAAATGCATGGGCAGTAGGAAGTGCCGGGAGCATCTATCACACAGCAGATAGCGGAAAAACTTGGGAACGTCAACTCGGTGAACAGCAACGGAATAACTTCAGAGAAGTTCTCTTTTACAACGATATGACCGGTTGGATTGCAAGTAGTGATGGCACCCTGATAGAAACACAAGATGGTGGTAAAACATGGGAAAAACTTGCTATCAGAACAAACCAACGTCTTATAGGAATTCACTTCGCAAGTCTTGACCCAAAATGGGGTTGGACAATGCGAAGTGATGGAACAGTCCTTTACACCACTGATGGAAAGACTTGGACAGCAGGGGACACACCTGAAAGACCGCCATTTATTGAAGGTGACCCACCGGGGCGATACTCAATCAACGATGTTGATTTTGGCAAATTTTCCGAAGGATGGGGTGTTGGTAGATTTGGTGACATCATACATAACAAAGATGGCGGGCCTACCTGGACATTGCAACGCACAACTGCCAATGACACCCTCACAAGTGTTGACATGAAATTTGCGCCACTCGGTTGGGCAGTTGGTCAAAGTGGCGTAATACAAAGGACTATCAACGGTGGAGAATACTGGCGAATGCACGAATCTAACACAATATATGACCTAACTTCTGTATCATTTATTACAAAACGGAAGGGATGGGCAGTTGGAGAAGGTGGTATTGTCCTCAAAACTGTGGATGGTGGATTTACATGGCAACCCAAAATGTCTGGCAATACAAACACTTTGAATAGTATAATCGCACTATCAGAAAAGGTTATATACGCTTGTGGTGATGCAGGAACAATTATACGTTCATCCGATGGTGGTGAAACTTGGCAACAAGAGCATACCGATATAGATAACGACCTCTATGTCATCACCCGTGCAAAAGAAGGTAATTCACTTTGGGTTGTTGGTCAATGGGGAGTTATTCTACGGAGAAAAGTAGAAAATCCACTACACGCGTCAACGCGGTAATACGAGTTTTCGTTATACCATTTCTAAATGATGATTTACCATTATAGAGACACGCGTTCGTAGTCGCGCAATTCATTGCGCCTCTTACATTCACAAAACCTCGCAACTCTTCTAATGCGACTTTATTTCTTAGAATTGGTATTATATTCCAGACGTTGCTTTATTTTGTGTAACCCTTATGAAAGAAAAAATCGTTACGTTCTGTAACAACTTACTCAATCATAGATTGATATCTATAAGCAGATTTTGAGAGCAAATCTAAATGCAAGAAACCAATCAACCTGAAGACTATTTAGAACGACTTCGCCATTCAACCGCGCATATTATGGCGTATGCAGTACAACAACTGTTTCCTGACGGTGAAAACACTGTCAAACTCGCAATCGGTCCCCCAATAGAAAATGAATTCTATTATGATATGGAGGTACCACGTCCAATAACACCCGATGATTTTCCTGAAATTGAAAAACACATGAAGGCAATGATTAAATCCAATGTGCCTTTTGTACAGGAAACATGGAGCTATGATGAAGCACGTGAATGGTTTGGTGAACGCAACCAAAAGTTCAAACTTGAACTGATTGAAGGTATTTCTGACCAAGAAGTCAATGCTTCAGATGAAGGTGTTGCTGACGAAGGTGTATCTATATATCACAATGGTGACTTTACAGATCTTTGTAAAGGTCCGCACGTAGAAAAAACAGGAGAATGTTGGCATTTTAAGTTACTACGTGTTTCGGGAGCATATTGGCGTGGCGATAGCAACCGTGAGCAGCTACAACGAATATACGGCACGGCATGGAAAACAAAAAAAGACCTACAAGCATTTATAAAACAACGCGAAGAAGCGGCAAAACGAGATCATCGGAAATTGGGACGTGAACTGGAACTTTTTCAAATGCATCCAGAGTCACCAGGAAGTGTCTTTTGGCTACCGAAAGGCGCATTTATATATAATCATCTATCTGAAAAGGTCAGAAAACTCAATCTCAGCGAAGGTTACCAAGAGGTACGGACTCCACTTATCTACGACAGCAGTCTATGGCAAACATCAGGGCATTGGGAACACTTTAAGGATGATATGTTCCTCATTGAGAATGAGGATGGTGAGCCAACAAGTGCACTCAAACCGATGAACTGTCCAGCACACATGCTAATTTACAAGAGCGTCCGGCACAGTTACCGTGATTTGCCATACAGACTCCATGATCAAGGCGTACTACATCGAAATGAAGCAACTGGAACATTGAGCGGTTTATCTCGCGTCCGTCAATTGTGTCAAGATGACGCACACAACTTCGTCACTGAAGACCAGATTGCTGATGAATATGAACGAATTCTTGAACTTTTCCAACGTATTTACGGTAGTTTTGACCTTCCCTTCCGATGTGACTTCAGCACACGAAATCCTGAAAAATTTATGGGAGATGTAGATGTTTGGAATCGTGCTGAGGATATACTTGAATCTGTCTTGAAAAACAACGAGATTGAGTATTCAGTTGAACCGGGTGAAGCGGCATTTTATGGTCCAAAACTTGATTTCCAAGTGCGTGATTCATTAAATAGAGATGTACAATGTGCAACCGTCCAACTCGATTTTCAACTGCCAGAACGGTTCGAATTGATATATATTGCACCGGATGGATCTGAAAAGAGACCTGTTGTAATTCACCGTGCTATATGTGGTAGTTTTGAAAGATTCATTGCAATGCTCATTGAACACTATGCGGGCGCGTTCCCAACCTGGCTTTCACCTGTTCAATGCGTTGTCATGACAATCAGTCAGAAATTTGTTGATTATGCAACAGAAGTTCAAAGCCTACTTCTACAGAAAAACTGTCGTGTTGCATTGGATAACAGTGATGACAAAATAGGCGCGAAAATTCGTCAAGCACGTTTACAACGAGTACCATATATGTTAATCATCGGAGAACGTGAACAGGAAAACAGAACTGTCAGTGTCCGAAGTCGTGATGAAGGGGATATCGGTGCGATGAACCTTGAGACTTTCGTTGACAAAATCATTAAAGAAGCCGATTTAGATTTCTAATTTCACTTCCTACACATAAAAATATCTAAGGAGCAAATCAAATGAAAAAATTATTGTCATGTCTATTGTTTGTAGGCATCATCGTTTCTGTTGGATGTGGACCAACCAAACAGGTCACTCGAATTGATAGCGATACCACCGTTGACTTATCTGGTCGTTGGAACGATACTGATTCCCGTTTAGTAGCGGACCAAATTATTGATGACTGTTTGAACCACACCTGGATTAACGACCACGGTATTCAGACCAGTAGTAAACCTATTGTAATTGTCGGAGCTATTCGTAATAAGAGCAACGAACACATTGCAACACAAACATTCGTTGTTGACATTGAACAGGCATTTATCAATTCTGGAAAAGTTCGGACGGTCTCAAGTAAAAGTGAACGTGATGAGATACGAGAGGAACGCGCAGACCAGAGTGAAAACGCAGCTATTGAAACCATCAAACGGATGGGACGCGAATTAGGGGCAGATTATATGATGACTGGTCAAATAAATACTATTGAAGACCGCGAAGGTGGGAAACAAATTGTATTCTATAAGACTAATCTCACATTGACACACATTGAAAGCAATGAGAAAGTATGGATCGGGACAAAAGAGATTAAAAAGTTTATCGGGCGTAAAAAGTTTAAGATGTAATACCATTTCTAATAGAAAACATCGCATTTTTGTAGCACAAACTGCCAGTTTGTGCCCTCCTTCAAGACATTCTTAACAGATGTTAATGGGATAAACATCTATAGAAATGGTATAAGATGAACTACAACTAATTTGTTGAAGAGGTGGTTGGGCGGGTAATGATTCCCGCCCTCTCTTATTATTTAATAGCAGTGATTTTATGACGAAATTATTTCCATTACTACTAATTGTTCTAATAACAGTTGGTTGTGCCGGTTACAAATTTGAAAAAGTTGAAAATGGTTTAGAATCTGGCAAACCATCCGTTGCTTATAATTACCTTAAGAAAAATTCTCCCAAAAAACCTGATATACCCCATCAATTTGAATTAGGGTTGACCGGACATTATGCTAATCTATTCACAGAAAGCAGCAAAGTGTTTGACTTGGCACAAGACATTGCAGAAGAACGATTTACAAAAAGTGTGTCGGTAGAAGCTTTATCACTTGTTACTTCTGATCAACTACGACCATACCCTAGCACAAAATATGAGAGGCTACTGAGTCACTATTACAGTATCCTAAATTATATCTATGATGGAAGTCTTGAGGGAGCAGTCGTTGAATGCAAGCAGGCTACAAATCTAATTCAATATTTCAAAGGAGAAGAGAAAGACTACAACTATTTTGCAACAGGATTTCTCGCACACTTATGTGCAATGGTCTTTGAAGCAGCCGGAGAACTGAATGATGCATTTATTTCATATAAACAAGCTGCAGAATACTATAAACACGCCTCCAGATACACAAGTGTTGCGCCGCCTGTAGATGTTGGCCACTCATTAGTTCGTGTATCTCAAAAACTCGGATTTACAGACGAATATGAACGTTTTCGCAAACAGTACGGTGATACGCCTCAGCAACCTGAAAACTACGGTGAGTTGATACTCTTTTATGAAACTGGGTTTGTCCCTCGCAAGATAGAAGAGTCATTGACTTTTCCAATTTTAACTACAGATAGATTTGGTGAAAAAGATAACAAAGATAGCATGAAGTTTGCACGAACATTGAGAACACGAGAAGGTATGGTAGTGGAAGAGATAAAATTAGAATATCTTCTACGGGTTGCCATGCCAACAATTCGATCAAAACGTCCGAAATTTGCTGGAATACAAGTATCGGTTGGTGATCATACCGCACAAGGCGTGTTGATAGAAGATGTTGAGAATATGGCGATTGAAACCCTCAATGCACAACGCACCATTATACTTATTCGTACATTAGCACGCGCTTTAGGTAAATATCTTTTATTTCGTGAAGCAAAAAAGAAAAGTACAGCATTAGGAATTGTCGCAAACCTCGCAGGTGTTCTCACCGAAAGTGCAGATACGCGATCTTGGCAAACACTACCAAATCAGATATACATGGTACGGATGCCACTTCCTGCAGGAAATCATAGGCTAAAACTATCGTTTTTGAATGCTGCTGGAAATGTTAGAAGAAGCAATCCTAACATTGAAGTGCAGATAAACCCAAATCAGATTTCCTTTCTAAATTACCGAACTTATGACTAAGTCACTTGACCACATAATAGTGAATTATAAAATTAGTAGTCGCGCAATTCATTGCGCCTCTTACATTCACAGGTATGTGAGGTTACTAATACCAATCAAAAAAAAAATGAATGTGCATAAAGAAAAAGATTGTTCGTAGTCGCGCAATTCATTGCGCCTCTTACATTCACAGGTATGCAAGGTTTACTAACATCGCCTAAGCAGAGTGTTCAAATAATTTCAAAATCTACTATATTATAGATTTCGTGGACAAAAAAAATGCAACGTATTTACCTTGATTACAACGCCACTACACCTCTCCGGCCTGAAGTCCGTGATGCAATGATGCCATATCTTACCGAGGCATTTGGAAACGGTTCAAGCATACATGCTTATGGACGTGAAGCACGCAATGCTATTGACACCGCAAGGGAGCAAGTTGCTGAACTCATCGGTGCTAAGAGTCCAAGTGAAATTATCTTCACAGGGAGTGGCACAGAAGCAGACAACCACGCCATCAAAGGACTTACGGAACTACAAAAAAGTCGTGGAGAAGGCAACCACATCATCACCTCTTCCGTTGAACATCATGCAGTTTTACATACATGTCAATATCTGGAACAACGCGGTTATGAAATAACTTACCTTCCTGTAGACCGATATGGTCGAATCAATCCTGATCAATTACGTACCGCTATACGAGATACTACAATTCTGTTCTCGATTATGCATGTCAACAATGAAAATGGTACAGTCCAACCGTTGGAAACGATCTGCCAAATAGCACAAGAACACGAGATCCCAGTTCATACTGATGCGGTTCAATCAATTGGGAAATTGGAAATTGATGTACAGGAAATGGGTGTTAATCTCTTATCTCTATCAGGACACAAAATCTATGCTCCCAAAGGTATCGGTGTCCTCTACATCCGTCGTGGTACCAGATTAGCAAATCTCGTCCATGGTGGATCACACGAAAGGAATAGACGTGCCGGTTCAGAGAACGTTCCTGCTATTGTTGGTCTTGGTGTCGCTGCTGAACTTGCGAAACTGGAGCGCGACAATTATAATCAGCATCTCAATAAACTAACGCTTAGGTTACGTGATGGACTTGACGCACACATTGATCGTTTACACTATAACGGACATCCTGAACACTGTGTCCCAGGAACACTGAATGTCTCTTTTGAAGCCGTTGAGGGTGAAAGTCTTATCTTGCGTTTAGATATGGAAGGCGTTTGTGTCTCAACAGGATCAGCATGCACTTCAGGTTCTATGGAACCTTCACATGTGCTCGCAGCACTTGGATTACCACCCAGATTAGCGCAGGGTACTGTTCGGTTTTCTCTCGGTAGAAACACTACAGAACAGGAAATTGACACCGTGATAGCAAAATTACCAAAGGTCATTAAACAGATGCGAACCTTGTATCGTGGTTAGTATTCTGTCTACCTTTATTTTAAAGGTAATACCATTTCTGAAAAATAACTTCTCATTAAGAAAGGAACCGTTCGTAGTCGCGCAATTCATTGCGCCTCTTACATTCTCTATTTTAAGTTATACCATTTCTAATAGAAAACGCCGCATTTTTGTAGCACAAACTGCCAGTTTGTGCAGTCCTTCAAGACATTCTTAACAAATGTTAATGGGATAAACATTTATAGAAATGGTATTACATTCATCAAAAATCTAATACTTTGCTTTCCTCGGATTCCAAAATGCACAGATAATCGCAGTAATCGGTATTGCTAATACCAAACCAAGTGTCCCCGCAAGTAACCTCACAATCTCTGCTGATACAACACCTAAGCTTAACATCTGTACCGTAGGTGCTAAAAATAATTCATGACTTTCAGTCGTAATCGTCATTATCAGTAACAATTCAACGCCAAGATATGCGAATACAAGCGTATTGATCATTGTTCCAAGAATATCAGTCCCTACATTGAGACCAGAAGTAATCAATCGCCAGGTAGGCATGTTCGGATTTGCTCGGCGTATTTCCTCCATACTTGATGCTACCTCAATTGCCCCATCTACAGCAACTCCTAACACACCCATTAACATACCTGCTATCAATAGTTGGACAAATACAAACGGTGGATTACGCGTTGCTTCAACAATATCTGCAGCAATCGCAGTTTCTAAGCCAGTAAAATGCAATTGGTTTTGTGCAAAGAGCAGGATGAGACCTGCAACGAGAATGCCACCCATTGTGCCAAGTACTGCTGAAAAAGTCTTACGGCTTGGGCCAATAACAAAAACCAAAGAAACAAATGCTACTACGCCAGATGTCAATGTAACTACAAGCACTGCATTCATTCCTTGTGAAATCAGCGGAAGCATAAAGTAATAGATCACTGCACCTGAGATTATCATGGCACATACGGTACGGATACCTTCCATTCTACCGACAAGGATGATAAGCAGAAACATTCCGCCAACAAACCAAATCAGAAACCTATCCCGACCGTATTCCTGTACAATGTTTACCAGACCAATCTGTTCTGGATCGCCACTGACCTTACACACAACTATATCCCCCGGTTCTGCTGGAATACTCAACAATGGCATACCGTGATTGACAACGTTACGTAATATCAGATGCTTTCCTTTATACATTCCACCCAGTATCTCTACTTCAACCACATGATTCTCTGATTCTGAGTCATATACATTCAATGTATTAGTCCCGTCTTGACTCATACGAATACTAAATGTCTGTTCATATTCTGGATCGGAGATCAGCCACCGACTGTCTTTCCAAGGTTTAATTGAAACTGTTGACTTTTCTGACAAAGAAAATTGGTTATCTACGAATGCTTGTTCTAATTCTGATGGCACAATTTTTCTGTCCAAGATATCTGCATTTGATACGTCAATGGAGAACAGGAATAACCCCGTAGATTCAACTAATCGTAATACTCTTCCCTTTACATATTCCTGTTTTGATGCCAGTTGTCCTTGTTCGTCGTGCACTTCTGATATCGTAGCAGACATGCCTTGAATTCGAAAATAGAGCACAGTTGTAACAATTAGAACGAGTATCATCGCCAATGGCACTGCGGTGCGTTTAGAAAAGATAGATCGACCACCATGCGCGCTTTCGTCTCCAAATAACTCTTCCAATTCTTCTTCTGTTGGTATGTTCTCATGGATTTCTGATCTTTGGACTTTAGTATATTTCGTGAGGAAACCAGCAACAGTCGCTGCAATTGGCACAGTCAGGACTAAGCCGATAGTTCCAACTACTGCTTGGATAATCGCAACTGTTGTTGTTTCTTCGTTGACTAAACGTAAAAATGGATACAATATACCTGCCTCTGGAAAATCAATACGCGGCAGTAACATCGTAATCATGTGTGCACCCAAATACGCAAAGATAAGCGTATCTGCCATCGTTCCCATAATATCCCGACCAACATTCAAACCCGCACGTATTGATTGACGCACCGTGATATTCGGATTTACTTGTTTTACCTCATGCACACTTGAGGAGATAGACATACTGACATCCATCATCGCCCCAACCGCACCTAAAATGATACCAGCAGAGAGTATTCCTGTGAAATTCCAATGATGTGAGCCTGCTGTCCTCCACAAAGCCAATCCAAGTTCCAAATAACCAAACTCTTGTGCTAATCCTGTTAATGCCATCACATGTTGACTGATAATTGAAAGCACGCCAACAGCAGTTAAACCACCCAGAGTACCAAGCACGCCGGAGATAACTTTATAACTAAATCCTGTAATGAAGAGAAATGTTACGAATGTAAGGAACGATGCAATGAGTAGTGCCACCATAATCGGGTTGTATCCACGCATCATTAATGGTACAAGAAGGTAAATGACTGATAGTGCCGTAACAAACAGTGTCAATATAGCTCGCACACCTTTCATGCCAGCCACAAGTATCATCATGATACATAATGCACCAGCAAGATACAGTAGAAAAGGTGTTCGAAAGTAATCCCCAATGGAGACAGAATAAATTGTAGGATTATTAGGATCTCTGATCTGAATATCAAGGTAAACGATATCGTCTTTGCTAAACACACGATCACTATATTGACGACCATACCAGATATTATTTACCTTAACAGTTTCACCGCGAAATTCCCCAGAGAGAACACGTAATGTAAGTATTTGATCGATGTCACCCCCTGTATCAATATCTGTCACCTTACCCAAACAGACCAAAATCTGCAATGCACCCTGTTCTGTCATAGCGGCAAAACTATACAGTTTGAAATGTAGGAATATAACACCAAACAGGATTAAGAGAATTCCGATGATTCTTATATATGATTCGCGCATATTTTATTTAAGAAGAAATATCGTATATATAGTAAAAATCATAATTATTTACACACGACGGTAGGTTCGGTTTCCTAACCGAACCGGTGTTTGTTCAGTCTCATAGATGCGGTTAGGAAACCGCATCTACCGGGGAGTGTGAACGTATTTTTACATTTCACTATAGATAATACCATGCCTCGGACATTCATAGTAGTAGGCACACTCCGAGTGCCGTTCTTCATTGCTAATGATTTATCAAAATTAATTCGTTAACCAATGTTGTTTTAGCAAATATTGTGCCATACAAGGAATTCAATCATATCAACAACTACCACCCTTTCATACATAATTTCATGCACGTAAAGGTGCATACAGAAAATATAAAGCACATAATGGGGCAGGTTCCGAAACAAAGAAAGTCGGTGTGAGGTAATTTTCAGAGATTCTTTCGTATGTTTTCAGCAACGTTACGTGGTATGCCTTTCACTGAGAGAAGTTCGTCCAAACTCGCCTTCCGAATTGCATCTATTGAACCAAATTGTTGTAGTAATGCCTGCTTCCGTTTTGGCCCGATGTTAGGTATTTCATCAAGAACAGAGTCACTCAAGGCTTTATGCCTGAGTTTTCTGTGATATGTGATTGCAAATCGGTGTGCTTCATCCCTTAACCTTTGAATTAGATGTAACGTTGGATTGTCCTCCCGCAAAACAATTGGGTCAGGATTCCCCGGAACAAATATTTCTTCAATCCGCTTTGCTAAGGCAATCAGAGGGATTTGCGTTGGAACTGGATCAATTTTCGATTCTGAAAACGGTTTGAGTGCAGTTTGAACTGCATTCAATTGTCCTTTTCCACCATCAATCAACATTAAATCCGGTAACTTACTAAATTTTTTATCGTCTGTCTCTGCGCGACGAAAACGACGTGTGATGACTTCCTGCATCATTGCATAGTCATTCTGTCCAACAACATCTTTTATACGAAACTGACGATATTCACTGTTAGCAGGCTTTCCGTCTTCCAAAACAACCATTGAACCGACTGCATATCTATCACCCAGATTAGAAATATCATAAGCCTCAATTCGTCTCAGCGGATGACTAATCTCAAGCAATTCCTGCAATTCCACCAATGCTGGATCAACATCACTACTTAACACCACACTCTGTTCACGCTGCATAAGCAATACTTCAGCGTTTTTCATTGCCAAAGTCTGCAACCTTCTTAACCGACCTGCTTTTGCTACATGCAGTGAGACTTTATTTCCGCGCTTCTCACTGAGCCATTTTTCAATCAGTTCAACAGATTCAACCTGCCTTGGTAGCACAATCGTTTTGGGAACAAGCACAGCATTTTGATAATATTGTGAAACAAATGCACTGATGGCAGTTGGTATCTGTTCTGCATGTACATCATTTAAATAATAATGTTCCCGATCAAGCAGTTTTCCATCTCTAACATGTAAAACTTGCACACAGGCGACATCACCCAAACGGCTTTGCAGGTCATGCTGAAAAGCAGTTGCAATGCCTATCACATCCTCATCAACAGCAGACACATTATCAAGACTTTGCTGTGATGAAACTGCTTGTTGGACATCGTTTAGCATGTCTCTATATTTCGCAGCAACTTCAAAATCAAGCGATTTTGCTGCATCTTTCATTTGTTGCTTCAATTCTTTGACAACGGAGCCTGTGTTTCCTCCTAAGAATTGGCAAACTTTCTGAACGATCTTCTTATATTCTTGAACGTTTATCAGATTAGCACACGGAGCTGGACACCTGCCAATATGATAGTCAAGACATGCACGATATTTGTTATTTATTTCTTCAAGAGGTAGCGTGCAGGTGCGGATAGGAAAAAGTTTCGTCAACTGTTTGAGAACTTGTCGCGTGGAACGCACACGAACAAACGGACCAAAATATCGTGTTCCATCAGTGTCAGTTTTACGCGTTATCATGATGCGTGGAAACGGTTCGTTTGTGGTGACACGGAGAAATGGATATCGTTTATCATCTTTCAGTTTTACATTGTATCGTGGTTGATGCGACTTAATCAGATTGTTTTCAAGTATTAATGCTTCAATCTCATTACTCGTGACGATATAGTCTACCTCTATAACATACCGCATCATCTGGGCAGCAAGAGGGTTGTCAGTTAAGCCACTTTGCTGGAAATAGGAGCGAACACGGTTCCGTAGATTAACCGCTTTGCCAATGTAAATGGGTGAACCATCAGAGGCTTTCATCAGATAAACCCCTGGTGCGTTAGGTAGAGATTGCCACATTTTTCCCTGATTTTCCATGATTGTATTATCTACCTATTAGTTTGACTTTGGCATAAATTGCTCGGAGTGCCAATTGACACTCAATAGATGCATTTATCATCACATCATTAAGAGAACGGTATTCCATTAATTTCCAATCCTCCTCTTGTCGTATATACTGTTCCACACAGACATCGGACTGAGAAACAAGGATATATTCCTGTAAGGATTCAAGTGTTTGATAGGAATAAAATTTGCCGCGTCTATCATAATCCTCTGTTGAAGGCGAAAGCACCTCTACAACAACAGTTGGATTTAGTAAAGTATCAAAGTGTCCATCTTCAAAACGTGGTTCATCACACACAACGATTACATCTGGATAAGTGTATAAACCACTATCACTTACTTTTACACGCATATCGTTTGTGTAAACTTCACATGTTTTATCCAAAAGTTGGATATGTAAGCCACTGGACACATTGACTGTAATCAAATTATGATCACGACTCGCACCAGGCATCATAACAATCTGCCCGTTTCGGTATTCGCTTTTGAATTCAGCTTCCCGTTCCAAAATAATGTATTCTTCGGGTGTCAGTAGTTTTTTTTCTGGGATAGCAGACACTGTTTTCTCCTGATCACATCTTACCGTAGACAGCACGGTAGATTTTACGACCTTCTAATTGATACTTATTTTCAAAGTTGGTTGTAATGTGCTGGTAATCATCTGTCTCATGTGAAACAGGTTTTAAATCTATCTGTTGAGCAAGACGTCCTTGGATTTCATCAAAATACTCTGCATAATCTGTAACCACATACAATCTACCACTATCCAATGACAACGTGCTTGACATTGCATCAAGAAATTCTCTATTTCGGAAGATTCGTCTTTTCTGCTGACGTACTTTTGGCCACGGATCGGGAAAATAGACATGGTATGCTTTTATTGAATTATCTGGTACATATCGCGAAAGAAAGTAATTTGCATCAGTCCATACAAGCCGAACATTCCCAAAAACACCTGAGTTTTTATCTACTGCGTAATGTCGTATGTATTTACGAAACCTTTGCCGTGTAAGTTCAACATACTTTTGCGCGCGTTCAACACCTATAAAGTTAACATCAGCATACTGCTTTGAAGCCTCCAGAAGAAACCTGCCTTTACCAAATCCGACCTCAACTTCTACTGGATTTGTGTTGCCAAATAGGTCCTGCAAGTCAATTGGAGAGGACACTTCATTTAAAGAGATTGCATTGTCTTGCACAACGTCTATTATCTGCGAGTGTGAAGTTGTGCGTTGATAGAATAAGTCGTTATAACGTGGTTCTGCATTCATGACTTATTAGTGATAAATTTATGTTGATGCGTCTTAATCAAGTTATCCTGCGGTTCATATCCTAACACATCAACCGCACCGCTGATGTCTAAATAACTCTGCTGGTATCCATCCGAATTTGCTGAACGTCCGTAGGTAATCAGATATTTGACAGGTCCGTCATAGTCAACCGCTAACCTAAACAGTTGCTCACAATCACGTGGTGTGAGAAGTGTGCTGCAGTGTCGGATTCCATTCGGTTCATAAGTGCCGTTGAAACTACCGATACGTATACTGATAAACCGCATATTATATGCGTCTACGAGATAACGTCCAGCAATCTCAGCCATACCTTTCATCGCACCATACCAGCCATCAGGTCGGAATTGGTCACCCGTTGAAAATCGAGGTGGCGAACTTAATCTTTCATTCCAACCGGATACATGATTAGTACTTGCATAGACTATTTTCTGAATTCCACCTTCTCGTGCAGCCTCAAATATGTTCATTGAAACGTCAATGTCGTTAACATCCTCCGGTGAATTAACAGGGGAACTTTGATGGAGATAAGCCAGATGCACCAATACATCTTGATCTCTACATAACCTTTTCATCTCAGAATAATCTCTGATGTCTGCCATTGCTACCTGACTATTTGAACTTTGAATCGGTTTGATATCCAATAAGGTTAATGTATAGTTATCTTGTTTTTCCCATGCTTGCCAGAGCGTTGTACCAACCGTCCCCGCTGCACCTGTGATAAGTACTCTTTGTTTCATCTATTTCTTCACCTATTCCGATGGCAATTCTGCCAAAATCTGATCCCGCACTTTTTGTCGATCCACAACGGGTTGCACATAAAAGCGATCGATCGCTTGTCCTCCCAAACCAGAACATTTACACATCTCAACGTTCAACTCCAATTTCGTCAGTATTCCACTAAAATAGTGGAGAAAACCGACCTTCTCTTCACCTGTTACGACGATTTCTGTGTAATTCCTTGCTGATTCTACCGCAACATCATAAACCTTCCATGTGTCACTTAGGTTGACATACCGTTTCTCAAAAATCTCCTCAAGTGTGACCTCACCAGACATCAAGCTACGTATATCAAAATCTAAATCACGTTTCAGTTCTTCGTCAAGTGGGAGTGGTTCTGAAGATTGCTGTGCTGACTGATGCACAAGCCGATATATTTCCAACTCCAAGTTTGAATCCTGTTTGGTGTAGACGCGCGCATCACGCACATCTATGTTATTCGCAAAGAATAATCCACTGACCGTATGCAGTTTTCCGATACGACTATGACCACAAAGATGTAATTCCGTAAAACCTGGTTTATCTACAAACTGCAAACTCACCGCACCAGAAGTAGAATCGTTGTTCTCTGTGGTTGTTGCTTCTGCTTGAGTCATCATTTTCATGTGGATTGATATCTCTTCAGGGGCAACACCGATACGATAGGTGACAGGCATCTGTTGAAGGAAATGCTGGAATTCTTCTGGGGGTGAGTATGTTCCCCATTGTGATTCTTCCGGTCCTACGAATCGCACACGAACAACTTCATATAATCGTTTGAGATTGTGCTTTACAAGATTGCTAAAGTTCTGTGCACCGTTCGCCATTGAATCACAATATGTCAACAGATAGAGTGCGGTTAGTCGTTCTAACGAATTAACCTTCTCACAAAACTCCGTAATCGTCGGTTCATCCCATTGGTGATACCGTGCTAATGTGATCATTCTGAGATGCTCTCGTATCAGAAAG
This sequence comes from Candidatus Poribacteria bacterium, assembly GCA_965214095.1. Classification (GTDB taxonomy): domain Bacteria; phylum Poribacteria; class WGA-4E; order WGA-4E; family WGA-3G; genus MSPOR6. The sequence continues at coordinate 671,895 of OZ243938.1, forward strand.
CAGATATCCTCTGTCTGTTGAGAATTAAATCCAAATTCTGGTGCAATACGTTTCGCTTTTTCCGCGCCAGTTTCTGGGTGAGCAGGATCCGGTTTATCAATATCATGCAGGAAAAGAGCCATATAGAGCGAGGCAGTATCTGACAATGAACGAAACGCAGTATTCAACTCCTCTAACTCAGAGTTAGGAGATAGAGACATCTGTTGACCGATGCGTGGACCACCGAAAGGACTACTGGGTTCTGTCCGACGTATCTCATCAAGATGTCCAATAGCAGTCAGTGTGTGTTTTCCTACGGTATATGGGTCAAGACTCCGTTCACTTCGAGTCATCATTGCCTTTTCAAATCGTTCTCCACCTTCTCCGAGTCGAGACAATATCCCAAGTCTATGTAGCCGCGTTAAACTCTTTTCAACATTGCCGGGGGTATTGATGAGTTCTGCCATTCTCGGTCTAAAGCGATCCCAATCAAACGCATCAACATACGCAAAGATAAAGGTCGCAAGTGACGGATCAATCTCAAAATCGTATTGCTGGAAATAGGTGAATAGTCTATAGAGTTCGTCTGTATCCAGTTCTCCGAAGTTATTATCAATGCAATACAACACATCCGTTCTAACACCAAGCACATCCGAAACTGGTATGCCATTCGCAAGAAACTTACGTATCAATAATTCTGCTTTAAAGTGTAGATACTTTGCTTTGGCGTAGTAATCTGACATGAAGTCATAACGACCTTCCTCCGATTCATCAGAATAACCGAGCGCACAAGCAATCTGTGATTGGAGTGTATCTTCCTGTTCCGGATGGAAAGAGAGTGCGTCATGTGGGGCATCTGCCAATACATGTAATAAATTCCGCACTTTGAACATAAAATCAAGAGCCGGTTTCAGCTGTTCGTCATCAAATCTCTCATATAGTTCAAGGACTGATGTAAAATTCGGTAGACCGCACATCCATAACGCATACTGAAGTGTTCGCAACCCACCGCGTCCCGTTTTTATGTCGGGTTGATTGAGATAAATCGTGTCTTCAGTGGTATTGAAAGAATCTGCTCTTGATTGAAGTAGGTCAAGGACAAGTGAAATGTCTGATTTATCGGATTGAACTGCTTTACGGAACTTTTCTGTCAATGTAGAATCGCCTGCAATAAATCGCATATCAATCAAAGCGGTCATATCCATAAAGTTCCATTTTGCTATGTCTGCCATCGGACGATAGATAAAACTAAATTCAAAACCGGGAATCACCGTATGCAAACTATCAAAAAAGTCGTAGAACCATCTGACAAGTTCCAGTGTGCCTTCGTCGTAGACATCCTCAAGGTCAACGGAAGATGTATAGACGACATCCACATCTGAAAAATAGCACAACTCATGCCTGCCGTAGCTTCCGACTCCATATAGTGCAACATCGGGAGTCCAATCTTCTGGCACTTCGTCCATAAAATCACTATAGTCAATACCCGGTATCTTCAGCAGTTCTTCTATCTGCTTGGAGTATTCTGTCTTGATTTGATAGGTAGCGACTTCATATACCTTTTGGATGATTGCGTCCCATATCTGCGTGTGGGTAGTACACGCAGAGAAACCACTCTCTCCAGCTAATATATCTGATTTGAGTAGTTCACGCTCGGATTTGATGAATGCTCCCAACTGCTCTTGCAAGACTTGTTGAGAGATGTTAAGATTCGGAATATATTGTGTGAGTCGGTTTTCTATCTGTATTGACATGGGTTTTAGGTTATTCTTGGTTGAGAATTAGTCCTTGATTTTTGGTGAGGTATTACTGTTGCTTTTTGTTCATTATACACTGATGGTTTATTTTAAACAAGAGATTATGTGGAATTCAGGGGTATTTAGTTTTAAGGATTCATAATCATTGAGGTTAACTTTACATTTGTAAAATAAAACCGAAGATATTACCACCACGCATTTGCATGGCTTCTGATTTGGACACGCGTGTCCAGCCGATTTCGTTAGCATATTTGGGTAGTGGTTCTTCAACTGCGGACCGTTCAGACAAAATCGTTTCCAAATGTCAATTAGAGTGATATAGTGTTGATACTTTTAGGCAATTGGTAATTTTTTCTGTACACGAATCCTGTCTATGACTGGGTTTTCCCGATCAAAAAATTACCAATTTTACCAATTAGTAATTTAACGTAAATTGAGTAAATATTGGATATTTATAGTGAACATTGAAAATAATAGGACAAAGTCTCTGTAAGAGCGATCTCCGAATCGCGAGTTAACTCAGTGATACTCGGGAATCGGAGTTCCCTCCTACATCTCAAAATGTCCCATTAATTCAAGAGTTTACTATAAATAACCCTATGTGGAATTTGGAAAATCGGTATTGATAATTTGATTGGATTGTGGTATAATACCTGTATGGAAAATTTACTTGCTGAAACTTCTTCAAGACCATATTTGGTCAACCCATCTTTTTCTGGACACCAAACCTTTCCGTTCCGATATACGTGGCTAAAAAAGGGTGTTGATGCTGTTACTAAAGAACCTACAGTTTTCTCATCAGAGAACGCATCAGTGATTTTAGGTGTTGGGAAAAATATGGTGAGTTCCATACGGCATTGGTGTAATGTCGCGGGACTAATATATAATGATAAATCAGAAAGGAGTCGTTGTGTTCCAACAGAATTAGGTAAAGCAATTTTTGAAGAAAATGGCTTTGATCCATATCTTGACGATCCTGCTACACTATGGTTGATTCACTGGAAAATCTCAACAAATATGAACCAAGCAACGACTTGGTATTGGGCATTTAATATACAGAAGAACAACCAATTCATACGTGAGACATTTAGACAACAGATGTCCGAATGGGTTTTACAAAATAAAAAATCTATGCGATCTGCTTCCAAAAACACACTTGATCGTGATGTAAATTGCTTTATCAGAACATACTGCCACTCACGACAAACTACTGCTGTCATGGAAGAGTCCTTTGATTGTCCACTTGTTGAACTCAATCTTATCTCCGAACTACCTGATGGTGAAGGATATGAATTCCAACGTGGCGAAAAAGTAACATTGCCAATTGAGGTCTTCTCGGCAAAACTTGTTGCATTTTGGGTCAATCGTTTCTCTGAAAGGGATTCTCTCACATTTACAGAAATTTTGACTGCTCCTTTGAGTCCCAGACGTATTACAGATTAGATGAAAATACACCGCCCCAATATCTTGAAAAACTCGAAGAACTGACAGAAGGTGCAATGCGATACGATGAAACTACAGACTTAAAGCAAGTTTACAGACATAGAGATGTAGATCCGATGCATCTATTAAAGAGGTATTATGGCTAACGTTCCATTGTCTGATTTATTTCATGTAAAGGGTCGTTTTCGTAGATCTGTACATCTTGAACGCGACTTCTATAGAGAAAATGCTATAGATGGTTATGTCCTTACTGCTACAGCACGCGAGATGTTATCACGTGTAATTTCAACGCTTGAGAATGGGTCGACCTCTAAAGCATGGTCACTTACTGGTCCCTACGGGTCAGGCAAATCAGCCTTTGCACTATTTGCTGCCAAATTATTAGGAAATTCAAATTCACCTACAGCACAACAGGCTTTAGAACTATTGGAACGTGGTGATACTTCACTATATGAGCGATTTAAAAACTCAAACGGTAATGGCAATCAGTCAGATTCTGGATTCTGTCCCGTTCTCATTTCGGGTGAACGTGCACCACTCTCGCTTGCTTTATTACGCAGTTTGGATCGTGGACTTTTAAATTCCAACGGAACATATATATCTATTTCACTACAGCAGGAACTTAAAGAACTGTTGGAAGCGGCAAGTAAAGATTCCCTGCCGACTGCTTCCGATGTAACACATCTATATGAATCTGCAACCCAGCAAATTTGTGATTCTGGTGGATCTGGTTTGTTACTCATAATCGATGAACTCGGTAAATTTCTTGAATTCGCGGCACAAAATCCATCACAAGGGGATATGTTTATCCTTCAGAGTCTCGCTGAATTGGCAGACCGAAGTCAACAAACACCGTTGTTTCTAATGACTATCCTCCATCAAGCTTTTGAGGCTTATGCATTGCGAACAGAACAATCGCAACGAGAGGAATGGACAAAGGTTCAGGGAAGATTTGAAGACGTAGTTTTCACAGAACCCACTGAACAAGTGCTTCGCTTAGTTGGTGCAGCACTTGAAAAACCATCAGATATAGTTTCTAAAGAAGATCTCAGTACTGCAACCGAATTAGGATTAATTCCACAACAACTAAATGAAAACGAATTTTCACATCTCTTACAAGAGTGTCTACCTCTGCACCCTACAGTAGCATTACTCATTGGTCCTCTATTCAAAAGATTTGCGCAGAATGAACGTTCGCTCTTTGCTTTTCTCAATTCCAGTGAACCTTATGGATTACAAGATTTCCTAACCCAACAAGATTATGACGGTTCCATACTTCCGAAGTATACAATTGCAGACCTATACGATTATCTTGACGCAACACAAGGGAACGAACTCTTCACTTCAAGTAATGGAAAAAAGTGGGCAGAAATTGAATCGGCATTAATGCAAATACAAAACCCATCTGAACTGACAGTCAAATTGATCAAAACGATAGGACTGCTCGGTATCGTCCGTGAATCCGTTCCAAATCTGAAAGCATCAGAAGAACTACTCCGATATGCATTATTCAATGGAGAAGAAGGATTTGACAGTGAATATTCTAATACACTTACAACTTTAAAGAATCGTTCAATAGTTACCTATCGAAGACACAACGATGTTTATGTCTTATGGGAAGGAAGCAACGTTGACATAGAGGAAAGACTCCGTGAAGCAGAAACACACGTTGACACAAGAGCAGCACTTGTTTCGGATTTATCACGCTACATGCCAACCCGTCCACTTGTCGCAAGACGACACCTATATCAGACTGGCACGCTACGATATTTCTCAATTCGCTACACTGATCTTGATAACTTTGATACTGACCTTAATGAACCACTCGGTGATGCAGATGGACTTATTCTATATGCTTTACCAGCAGATGACTTTGAGGTAAAGCAACTCATAGAAAAAACAACAGACGATGACATTGCAGAACGCAAAGAAGTTCTAATTGCTATTCCACATTCCATTGGTTTCCTTAACAATGCTGTAACACAACTTGCATATTTACACTGGGTTTCAGAAAACACACCCGAACTCAACGGTGATGCTGTAGCAAGACGTGAACTTGAAAAACGACTTGAAATAGTTGAACGTGAAGTGTCTGAAAGTTTGTCAGCAATATATGGCGTTGACAACAAAGAAGCATGTGTTTGGTATCATCAAGGACAATCAACAGACATTGATTCTGAACGCGCAAGAAATGAATACCTTTCAAGAATTTGTGATAATGTATTTTCCGAAACACCGTTTATACGAAATGAACTAATCAACCGTCGCAAAATCTCTGGTGCTGTAACCTCTGCACGCAGAAAATTAATTCAAGCAATGCTTGAAAATGGAGACAAAGAAAATCTCGGTATTTCTGGATACCCGCCTGAAATGAGTATCTACCGTTCTCTCTTATGGGATACGGGTATTCATCGTATGGAATCAGGTGTTTGGGGATTCCACCCACCAAAATCGCATGATCAAAACAGAATAGAACACACTTGGCATGCATTTGAGTCGTTTCTTAACAAATGTGAAGAGTCAAGACAACCTGTAGAGAATCTGTATAACCATCTTAGCTTTCCACCACTTGGAGTCCGAAAGGGTCCACTTCCAATTCTGTTATGTGCAGTAATTCTCCACTACAGAACTGAAATCGCACTCTATGAAAATGGATCTTTTGTTGCTGATCTCTCAATGCCTCTCTTTGAACGATTGTTAAAAGCACCAGAGAACTTTGAACTGAAACGTTTTCGGTTAACTGGTATACGTACAGAGTTGTTTTCACAATTCTTAGAATTGCTCAATCAACCTATATATTCAGAAGACGCTGATCTTTTGACAATCGTTGCACCACTGATGCGATTCATTGCACAACTCCCAAACTACACACAGAAAACACAAGAAATAAGTCCGGAAGCAAAAAATCTTCGAGAAGTAGTGAGCAAAGCAAGTGAGCCTGACGAACTACTTTTTAAGCAGCTGCCTGAAGCACTCGGATATTCAGTTTTTTCTGCGGAATCAACAGACACAAAGAAACTTACAGATTTTTTCAACACACTACAAAATGCACTTTCCGAATTAGGTGGGGCGTATGACAGACTACTCAATTCACTTGAAAGGATGCTTGCAGATGCATTCATGTTAGAGGTCTCAAAAGACGATCTCCGAAATGAATTGACAGAAAGGGCGGAACCTCTATTAGAGATCACAGTAGAAGCACAACTCAAAGGATTCTTAATCAATCTATGCAACGAGGGGCATGATTTTACAGGTTGGGTCGAGGCACTTGGAACATTCCTTACCAAAAAACCGCCTGCCTCATGGGTAGACACCGACACAGTACAATTTGAGATAAACCTTTCGCAACTTGCAAGAAAATTCCGACATTTTGAAGCCGTGTCTTATGAAAAACTACAACACGATGAATCTGATACAGAAACAATACGTATAGGAATCACAACACCTAACGAAAACGAACAGGAACGTGTTGTAAAACTAACTGATGAGCAACAAGCTAAACAAATAGAACACGCAATTATTGAAGTATTTGAGAAATATGATTTGGATGAAAAATCTGAACTTCGTCTGGCAGTTTTGGCACGAATTACAAAAAACCTGATACGTGAATCTGATGAATAATTATATTGATTTTTTCTGGCACTTATAATATAATCTATAGTTAGGACAATTTCTCTTGGTTACATACTGATATTGCTAGCATTTGCAATATATTGTAAGTTTTGGATAGGATAGGACTTTGATGAAAAAGTGTGAAAACATCAAAATGAGCAGCCCCAGCGGGGCGGAATGTGTATAGAAAAATGTCCCCGACCAATGCAAGCCCCAGCGGGGCGACAGGTGTATCATTGAAGAAATAGGTCCGATGACTGTGATGCTCCTTGTCCAGAGCAATGTTCACGTCCTCAAAAAATTGTCCAAACTATAGTAATATAATGCATTGTATGAATAAAGCAGTCCTACAGGACGATCTTTTACCCGAATATGATTTATGAAAGTTACGGGACCGAGGGACAGGTCCTGGACACAAATCCTTGCTGGTAAACCTATTGTCCAATTAGAACCTGACGTTGCATGGGTTTTTCCAATGTTGTAGTTGTGAATGAAGCACTACTATTTCTGATTCACATTACAAGAAAAACAACGTTGGAGATTAATCGGGGTTATTGGGGAGCAACATGTCACAGAAAATTAGACATCTACTCGGTCTATCGGGTGGAAAAGACAGTTCTGCACTTGCTGTCTACATGCGAGACAGAGTGCCAGAGATGGAATACTTCTTCACTGATACCGGTAAAGAACTGCCAGAGACTTACGATTTTTTAGACCGACTTGAAGCATTCCTCGGCAAACCGATTGCGCGTCTCAACGTTGAACGTGATTTTGATCATTGGTTGACACTTCACGGTGGATTATTGCCATCCTCTCAAGTCCGTTGGTGCACTATCAAACTCAAAATCAAACCTTTTGAGGAATATGTCGGCGAAGATATGGTGTATCATTACATCGGTATTCGTGCTGACGAAGATCGTGTCGGATACAAACCACCTAAGATAAGTTCCCTTCAAAACATTTTCCCCAAATATCCATTTAAAGATGACGGTATTACCAAAGAGGACGTTTTCCGAATCCTTGAGGAGAGCGGACTCGGTTTGCCTGACTATTACAAATGGCGCACGCGTTCTGGTTGCTACTTCTGCTTTTTCCAACGCAAATCCGAATGGGTGGGACTCTTAGAGGAACACCCCGATCTCTTTGAACTTGCCAAGGGTTATGAGAAATTCAATACAGATACAGGTGAACGGTTTACATGGAGTCAGGGTGAAAGTTTAGAGGAGTTAACAGACCCAGAACGGATAGCACAAATTAAAGAACGCACAGAACAGGCAAAGACATCCAAGAAAAAGGAAAAACCGAATCGTCGTTTGATAGAAATTCTTACCGATGTTCACGATGATGAGGATGACGAGGAACCTTGTTTGGTTTGTCATAAGTGAAAATGTGGAGATTGGCAATGGATAGAGAACAAATTCTGCAAAAATTTGAAACCTTACGACAATGGGGCAGTAGAGGTGAACGAGCACCACACAAACCCTTGTTGGTTCTCTATGCCATTGGTAAATTGCTACGCGGTGAAGATAGACTTATTCCTTATACTGATGACATTGAGGAAAATCTCAAGAAATTGCTGAGAGAATTTGGTCCGAGGAGAAATACTTATTATTCACATTTCCCATTTTGGAGACTGCAAAATGATGGAGTCTGGGAAGTCACCAATGCAAATAATATACGGCAAACAGCAAGTGGTGATGCTTATGTTACAGATTTAAGAGAAAACAACGTATCAGGTGGCTTCAATGAGACAATCTCTGAACAACTACAAAACGATTCTGATCTTGCAGTTGAAATAATTCATAGCCTTTTAGATGCTCATTTTCCAACTTCAATTCACGAAGACATCCTACAGTCAGTTGGTATTGAACTTCCCTTACAAGCATTTGATACGAGAACGCGCACATCTAATTTCCGAACTAGCATTCTTAGAGCTTATGAGTATAAATGTGCTGTCTGTGGGTTTGATGTAAAATTGGGTGATTCTCCTGTAGCATTGGAAGCTGCACATATCAAATGGCAAAGGGCAGACGGCCCTGACATTGAAGTAAATGGATTGGCTCTCTGCTCGCTGCATCATAAGTTATTTGACCGTGGTGCATTCACATTGTCAAGACAACTACAAATCTTAGTCTCTGATGATGCACATGGGACAACGGGTTTTCAGGAGTGGCTGATGGATTTTCACGGCAACACGATCAATTTTCCACAGAGACGTTCCTACTATCCAGAGGAAGAGTTTATCGGTTGGCACGTCAAAGAGGTGTTTCAAGGACATTATCGTGAATTGAAATCAGCAGGAATTGAAAATACTCAACATCATAAGAAAAATAACCCTGACTGATTCCACAGGTATGCACAAGAATATGAGAAACTATAAATCAAAATCAAACAAGTATGGATTAACTCTAAACTTTTTGGAGGTAGTTTTTGGGAAAAAAAGACTTTCTCTCCAAAAAGCAGAATACTCACATGATTTGTTTGTTGAATATAAGGAAAATCCGAATTTTTATATCCACAGATATGATGATGGAATGTACGTCTGGGAACTTTGTCCAACAGACGAAGTATTGCCCAATTCTTTCAGCGAAGCAGAGGTAACAATAGAACACCATGCTCCAATTTTCACCAAAATTATAGAACGTGCTATTGTTACTTTTTTTATTAATAATAATTATAAAGTTTCCAAACGTCGATATTCTTCAATATGGGAAGTCGAACTTAAAAAGGAAGATGAAGGAAGTTTTAATGCTTTGGTTGTACGACCAACTATAGTGTTTTCCTTAAGAAACTTGTACTCAAAATTGGAAAGTAGACAAGTTGTTGCTCTCACTATTAGAAAACGAGGAAAACCAATTTTTACTGGAAGTGAAGAAGAAATTAAAACACAATTAACAGACACACGTGGATTGACACGTAACCGTGATGAAAATTTCGTTGCATCACGGGACAATCTAAAAAGATACCTAGAAGCTACAGGGCAGATGCAAGACTATGAAAGTTTCCTTAGTGAAATGGAAAAACCACAAAACGAATTTTCATATCTTAAACAATGTCCAGCATCCTTTAATAAAATTGCTCCAAATTTGCACCTTCCAAATGAATTGGAAGTCTCAAACTTTTTACTTGTTAATCTTCCAAGTGCTTCTTTTGAATCTACTGTGATTGACAAACCAAAATACTATTTTTACAACGAAGGGACAAAAAGAGGATATTATAACCAGGTTGTCTCTGAATTGAGACCTTATTCATACGATCTCTTTAGAAATAGAAAGTTGAATATCCTTGTAGTCTCTCCTGATGAATATGAGGGCAGTGTTGACGAGTATATGGTAACATTGAAGAAAAAGTTGCGAGATTTATTTCATTTGAAAGATGTTAAATTCCACTTCACGATGGTGAGGTTACCAGAAACTTATCTTAGTGCTTTAAATAAGATAGATGTAAAGGATTACGATATTGCAATTATTATTTTATCTCAACGAGACAAAGATATTGAAAGTTCGCTTTCTCCATATTTTTTGACAAAAGCAAAGCTATTAAACCAGCGACTTCCAACTCAAGATCTAACGATAGAGGTTCTGAGAAAGAGTGATTATATTATAGACAATAATATTGCTCTAAATGTCTATTCTAAACTTGGTGGAATAGCGTGGACGATAGAAAAGTCCGAGAAAAACATTTCAGAGCTAATTATAGGGATTGGGTCTACAGTTGATGATAGTGGGGAACGAATTATTGGTTTTGCCAATGTTTTTGACTATAATGGAGCGTACCTTGTTGGAGACTGTAGCCAATTAAGTACATTAAACGAATATACGAAAAATCTTGAAAATTATTTGGTAGAGACTTTAACACAATCATTTGAAAAGAAAGGTTTTACAGAGAGAGATAGTGTTAGACTCATATTCCATCTGTTTAAAGAAGCAGGAAAAAAGCATGAATTGAAGTCCATTGAAAATGTTCTAAAGCGTTTTAAAGATTACAATATACAATTTAGTTTAGTGCACCTTAGTTATGGGCACAATTTTAGAATGTTCAAGAATTGGGGAAATGATCGTCCCGATCGTGGCACATTTGTACAACTGTCTTCGCGACAAGCATTGCTTCATTTGGGTGGTAGATCAGTTGTACCAATACAAATACGGTTAGATAGAAGGTCAGAATATAGAGATCTTTACGAAATCACAAGACAAGTTCTTTATTTCACTCACCTTTCATATCGCACTTTTATTCCACCAAGTCAACCAGTTACCGTTAAATATCCAAATTTAATGGCGAAAATGGTTAGTGAACTCAAGAAAGTTCCAGGATGGGATTATTCAATTCTGAATCATTTGAACGAAAAGCTCTGGTTCATTTAAATGTTAATAATTGAAGAATTTAAAAGATATAAACAGTATTATCTTGATCGGTCAAGTCCAAAGCAAGAGATATTTTACAAGTTTTTAAATAGAGAGACGTTGTTAGATTTTCTAACTAAAGAAGATCTGACAGATATTGAACAGATGTGTCTTTCCATTTTCTGCACTGATGTCCCTTCTAGAAAAAAATTGATAGAAAGGAAAAGGAAGGAAAAAGTAATTGGAGGAATGCACTACACAAGGAATTTAATTGAACTCACAGCGATGGCGATTGATGATTTGAAACAAGAAGAGGATAATTTGAAAACATATTGCCAAGACAACCCTACAAGACATTTTTTTATACTCAATCAATTGTTTCCTGATCTTACATTCTATCGAGCGGATCCACAAGGAAGTGTTGACCAAATTGCATTACATCTCTGCCAAAAAGACTTACCAAAAGAAGGATGGAAAACTCTTTTGATCAATGCACTTTACGAAATATCAGATTTGAATGACTTCTATGTGGTTGAACAAGGATATCACCAAGCAATGGATGATCATCCCATTATCCACCAAGTAAACGATATCCTTTATGTGAAAAATGACTGCGAGAGGTTTGTTAAAAAAACTGAACGTAATGTAAAACTCGCTATAGGGCTAGTGCTCTTTCTACTGCTGGTGGGTATATGTTTTTTAGTTCCAACAATTCGCGAAAAATGGAATGAAGTTGAACCAATTTTTGGCGTAACTGGGGTTTTCTTATTTCTAATCGTAGAATTAATTTTTATTTTTCGCGGAAAAATTCTAGACCGAACAAAATTCACTAAGATGCTTATAGAAAAGATCACCAACTTTGTATTTAAAAAGAAGGGATGTAATCGTCTACAGTTAAAAGAAAGTTTATGTCGCCTAGTAAATGTGGGTGAAAAATAAAACTTCTATTGTAAGTGTTATTATTCACTACTATTGTTGTGTAAGTATGATATAACAAATTCTCTGTTATCCTTCATTCATACCTTCAAATAAGAAATGTTTGTCACTTTCCTATCAACACCACCCACCAAAAACTTCCCTTGACAAACCGCCAGTCCCTCAAGTATAATCAATAAAACAACCGGAAACCGAGGCACAACACACAGCATGGCACAATATGACGAAATCGTGAAGCATCTGATGCACCAGTACGCCAATGAGTTCGCCATGCTATCCTTTAGCACACCCGATGTCCAAGTTTTCAGGGTTTTTTGTTCAATATTATTCACAATCGTTAATCTTCTTGTGGGTATGTATTCCTATTTGTCTGAAGCATGATTAGTAGATGGACAGGATAGATACTTGGTGTTTCTAAGTGCCACTGAAAAGAAAAAGGTAATCATTTAGACAGGCACTTCGGCGTGACAAACTCTAATCCCGGGGAATGCCAAAAGGCATTCATACCGTTGATTTGAAAATCTACTAATCCTGAAAATCCTGGTTCAGAGAATAAAAAGAGGAAATCATGCAAGAATCTCCATTTTACGAACTAATTATACAACGTGGTGTTCAACAAGGTGCACGTGAAAATTCCATCAAGAATATCCTATCTGTGCTCACTGAGCGTTTTCCACAGAGCGATGTGCAACCAGTGGCGGAAGCACTTGAATCTATTCAAGACATTGATCGTTTGACAGAGCTTCATCGAACAGCAGTCCGGACATTTAACGTTGAAACGTTCCTGCAAGAAATTGACAAACAGGAAGTGTAATACCAAATCAACCTAAATCGTAGGGGCAGGGTTCCCCTGTCCATCCGTGTTCTCAGTATCAAGAATAATACAGAGCTCGTTAATTTGGTATAATACTTCCTCTGTCTGAACGATCTCCGAACGGATGACAAACATAGACTAATCCGTCAACGCATCAATCCCACACACGGCAAATATCCATCAGGACTCGTTGCTATAGCGGGTGTCTTCGCTAACGACTTCTTCTGTGGTTCCGTTCAAAAACTCTGATAGCAGTTGCGTTTTTTTACCGCCACAGTCGTTCAGATGGACAACAGTGACTTCCTCAGGGTCACTTGCTGCCTCTATATCTTCAAATATCAGCATCGTCATAGAATGGGTTTTGTATCTTGAGAAGCTGCTGGAATGCTTTGACCTCCTCTTTCATCTCAGCGATTTTGTGTATCCTCTCAAGATACCTATACTACACATGTGTGCGAGCATTTTCCACACGGAGATATAGATCCAGTTTCTTTTTCTCATTGGTATTGAGATCACTTTTCTTAATCTTGCCATCTTCAAGCTGCTGCTTGTATTCCTCTCCGTCTCTCAACCAGTTCCGAAGAGTCTGGTAAGTGATCCCACAATAGGCTGCAATGCGATGCAGCGGGAGATTGGATACTTCCACAACAGTCACGATTCGTTCTGCGATAATCGGTGTTAATTTCATAATAATGATATTATAGCATGAAAAAAGCCACTAACAGGTGGCAGCTCCGAATTCTGTTTACGCTGCTATATTTTAGAAACAGATTTTTGATTTCAGTAAGAATATTGGTTCCCCTCAGTTGAATCTTTCCTTGACAAATCACCGCCCCATCAAGTATAATCAATAAAACAACCAAAGAACCGAGGCATAACACACAGCATGGCACAATATGACGAAATCGTGAAGCATCTGATGCACCAGTACGCCAATGAGTTTGCCATGCTATCCTTTGGCACACCCGATGTCCAAGTATTAGAGACACTTGACACCGAACATCAAAAGATTAAGGTGCATCGCAATGATATGACATTTAAAGTGCTATGGCACAATGAGACAGTCCTTCTACATATAGAGGTGCAAACGGAGGATAGTAGAGATAAACCGATGCCGTTCCGGATGCTCTCTTATGCGAGTGAACTTCTATTACGTCATGAACTTCCCGTATATTCGGTAGTGATATATTTGAGTCCAAATGCAGGGCAGACCGACCCAGGCGGTTATAGTTATGGAAATGATGTGTTCGGTTTGCAGCATAAATATCAGGTAATTCGGTTGGCGGATTTAGAAGGGGAAGCGTTTTTGGAAGCAGCATCGGTTGGACTGCTACCGTTTACGCCTTTAATGAAGCCACCAGAGGGTATCAACACAGAAGCCTGGTTGCAAAGATGTGTTGAGAAGACAGAAGCCGCACCCGTTGACACACAGACGCGTGGAACACTGTTGTTTGCCCTATCTCTATTAGGTGGTTTAGTCCATGACCCAAGTTTTTTTGAAAAACTTATAACGGAGGAAATCATGCAAGAATCTCCTTATTATGAACTGCTTGCGCAGCGAATCTATGAACGAACTGCCCGTGAAACTTCTATCAATTATATTCTATCTGTGCTTACAAAACGTTTTCCGTTGAGCGATGTACAACCTGTAGCGGAAGTACTGGAATCTATTCATGACCTTGATAGATTAACAGAGCTGCATCTCACTGCAATTGACATACCAAGTGTTGAGACATTCTTACAAACAATTGTTAGAACTTATAGCGAGTAAGAGCTAAGAACTCAAATTAAATAGGTATCTGAAGTGGCAAGAATGGGACATAAAGTCTATCCTTTTCTTTCCTTATTTTACCGAATCCTTATGTTTTACTCAATATGACTTCTTACATAAATCACCTTGGCAAGAATGAAATCACGCCCCCTAATGCAACCCAAAATCACCGTCATCGGCAGTGCAAACGTTGACCGCGTCATCTGCACAGTCTTTAGGAAAAGGTACAACACACAGCATAGCACAATATGACGAAATCGTGAAGCATTTGATGCACCAGTACGCCAATGAGTTCGCCATGCTATCCTTTGGCACGCAGGATGTCCAAGTCTTCAGGGTTTTTTGTTCAATATTATTCACAATCGTTAATCTTCTTGTAGGTATGTCCTCCTATTTGTCTGAACCAGGATTAGTAGATGGACAGGATAGATACTTGGTGTTTCTAAGAGCCACTCAAAAGAAAAGGTAATCATTTAGACAGGCACTTCGGCGAGACAAACTCTAATTCCGGGGAATGCCTAATGAAGATTAATTTATTAAACGGGTAATTCTCATTTTCTCAAACCCGGTAGGAGCGGTTTCCTAACCGCTCCGGACTTCTCAAGGAAATTACCTGATTTATTTCTTAATCTTCATCAGGCGTTCATACCGTTGATTTCTTGATTTGAAAATCTACTAATCCTGAAAATCTACTAATCCTGAAAATCCTGGTTCAGACAATAAAAAGAGGAAATGATGAGATCTACTCAGTTTGCGTCCGTCCTGATATTATTACTTTGCCTCTTTTGACACAGTCTCCTCACCTTTCTGAACCACATTCTCATCAGAAAGCACATCCGAAGCAGGCGCATTCAGTGCCGCAACCTTAGGCGGCGCAAACGACTGCATTTCAGATGAACCAATCGCATCAGACGACTCCACACCCAGCATTTCCAAAGTATTATGCTCCTTCAAAGAATCCAACTGATCCCGATAAACAGGATCACGCGTCAACGTAAACAAACCCGCTACCGTCTTAACAATCGCATTCGATAACGACACCAAATCCCTCGGATCCTTCGCAGAATCTCGCGCCTCAACCAACTTTTCATAATGATCCGACAACGCCTGAACCTGCTCCACTACCGTCGACATCGGTATACCCGTCAACGCCTGCTGAAAAAGTTCACGCTCATCATCCCAAACACACCGATATTTCTTCGGAAAACGAGGATTAGACGATTTCAAATATACTAACTGCGGATGAAGATACCTACGAAGCCGATCCATACCGCAAACATCCTCAAACTTCCATGACGCAAACGGCGACAAATCATCATCCGAAAAAATCAAATCAGTAATCACCGCTGTCGTAGACAATCCACGTGCATGCCCCCGTACAGCTACCTCCCGCAACGAAGGCAAAAGACACTTACGATAATACGGATAAAGCAGATCGTCCATCCATTCCCGACACGCTTCTTTGTAATCAATGAAAATGCCGGTATAGTCACGAAACGGTTCCCGGTCATAATAATTTCTATAACCATCGTGAATTTTTCTATAGTTAACTTCTCCTTTGATACCCACACCGATTTTGTCCTTATCTTCCACACACTTACGATACCCAATCAAACACATCATCCAAGACATATCTTTCATCGTCATATAACCCAAACCAAAAAATTCCTCCTGCACCGACAAAGGCATCTCTGATGGAAGACTTTGCTCCAAAACACACGGATGATACAACGCAAATGCCTCCTCTAATTCCAGAAAACCAACCCCCATCGCTTCAAACATATTTTCAATAGATGCCGGTTCTTCTACATGTTTTGTCCAATAAGACTTCAACTTCTTATTCATTTCTCACTCCTATAAATCAAAATTTGATGATGTCAGAGACGTAGTCTCCTTACAAAGTTCAAGAATCCGTTCACGATTATTGACTTCCGCGCCACTTTCTAACTTCACACTATGTTTTCGTACCACTCCTTTTTGACCACGCACTACACGCTTACACGCCAAATAATGCTTACGAGACCCACGAGTCCGCCTGCCGAACTCACGAAGCAAACATTCATAAGGTGTATCAACGGCATTAAACAGCAGTCCGGACATTCAACGTTGAAACGTTCCTGCAAGAAATTGACAAACAGGAAGTGTAATACCAAATCAACCTAAATCGTAGGGGCAGGGTTCCCCTGTCCATCCGTGTTCTCAGTATCAAGAATAATACAGAGCTCGTTAATTTGGTATAATACTTCCTCTGTCTGAACGATCTCCGAACGGATGACAAACATAGACTAATCCGTCAACGCATCAATCCCACACACAGCAAATATCCATCAGGACTCGTTGCTATAGCGGGTGTCTTCGCTAACGACTTCTTCTGTGGTTCCGTTCAAAAACTCTGATAGCAGTTGCGGTTTTTTACCGCCACAGTCGTTCAGATGGACAACAGTGACTACCTCAGGGTCACTTGCTGCCTCTATATCTTCAATATCAGCATCGTCATAGAATGGGTTTTGTATCTTGAGAAGCTGCTGAAATGCTTTGACCTCCTCTTTCATCTCAGCGATTTTGTGTATCCTCTCAAGATACCTATACTACACATGTGTGCGAGCATTTTCCACACGGAGATATAGATCCAGTTTCTTTTTCTGTTTAGTATTGAGATCACTTTTCTTTATCTTCCCATCTTCAAGCTGCTGCTTGTATTCTTCTCCGTCTCTCAACCAGTTCCGAAGAGTCTGGTAAGTGATCCCACAATAGGCTGCAATGCGATGCAACGGGAGATTGGATACTTCCACAGCAGTCACGATTCGTTCTGCGATAGTTGGTGTTAATTTCATAATAATGATATTATAGCATGAAAAAAGCCACTAACAGGTGGCAGCTCCGAATTCTGTTTACGCAACATTATTTTAGAAACAGATTTTTGATTTCAGTAAGAATATTGGTTTCTCTCAGTTGAATCTTTCCTTGACAAATCACCGCCCCATCAAGTATAATCAATAAAACAACCAAAGAACCGAGGCATAACACACTGCATGGCACAATATGACGAAATCGTGAAGCATCTGATGCACCAGTACGCCAATGAGTTTGCCATGCTATCCTTTGGCACACAAGATGTCCAAGTATTAGAGACACTTGACACCGAACACCAAAAGATTAAGGTGCATCGCAATGACATGACATTTAAAGTGCTATGGCACAATGAGACAGTCCTTCTACATATAGAGGTGCAAACACAGGATAGCAGAGATAAACCGATGCCATTGCGGATGCTCTCTTATGCAAGTGAACTCCTGCTACGTCATGAACTTCCCGTGTATTCGGTGGTGATATATTTAAGTCCAAATGCGGGGCAGACCGACCCGGGTGGATACAGTTATGGAAATGATGTGTTCGGTTTGCAGCATAAATATCAGGTAATTCGGTTGGCGGATTTAGAAGGGGAGGCGTTTTTGGAAGCAGCATCGGTTGGACTGCTACCGTTTACGCCTTTAATGAAGCCACCAGAGGGTATCAACACAGAAGCATGGTTGCAAAGATGTGTTGAGAAGACAGAAACCGCACCCGTTGACTTACAAACACGTGGAACGCTGTTGTTTGCCCTATCTCTATTAGGTGGCTTAGTCCATGACCCAAGTTTTTTTGAAAAACTTATAACGGAGGAAATCATGCAAGAATCTCCATTTTACGAACTAATTATACAACGTGGTGTTGAACGAGGTGCACGTGAAACTTCCATCAATAATATTCTATCTGTGCTCACTGAGCGTTTTCCACAGAGCGGTGTGCAACCAGTGGTGGAAGCACTTGAATCTATTCAAGACCTTGATCACTTGACAATATTGCTTCGTAAAGCAGTCAAGACTCCCAGTGTCAAAGAATTCTTACAAGCAATTGATTCATAAAACACCTTAACAGAATTGAAATCACGCCCCTAATGCAACCCAAAATCACCGTCATCGGCAGTGCAAACGTTGACCGCGTCATCTGCACAGTCTTTAGGAAAAGGCACAACACACAGCATGGCACAATATGACGAAATCGTGAAGCATCTGATGCACCAGTCCGCCAATGAGTTGCCATGCAATCCTTTGGCACACCCGATGTCCAAGTTTTCAGGGTTATTTATGGTGAAGTATGAAATTATATCTACACTTTCTTTCTACGGTAGGCAAGGTTTCCTCACCTCGTCCAAGCAATGTGTTAAATCACTATAGTTTGGACAATTTCTCTCGGTTGCATACTGATATTTCTAGCATTTTCAACATTTTGTGAGTTTTCAATAGGATAATAACTTGACGAAAAAGTGTTAGAATATCAAAATGAGCAGCCCCAGCGGGGCGAAATGTGTCCAGCACATCCTGAACAAACGATTTATAGCCCCAGCGGGGCGACAGGTGTATCATTCAAAGTTCACCATAATTAACCATAGTATGAATCCTATAAGGATAAAATCCGACCTTTACCTATGAAAAAAGCACTTGTAATCTGTGTACAATTTATCGCTTCAGTTGTAATCGGGTTGATATGGCATTTCCTAATCGTACCATTCCTTTTTTATAACACCTTTGCATCTAGTGTTATGAAAGGTAGAATGCGAGGAGATCCAATTGAATTTTATGGCATGGCTCAAGAGATAGTTTTGTATGCAAAGAAAGGATTTGCCCCTACTTTAGCAGAAAAAATCTGTACGATTTTTGCTGCGGTGGGGATACACGGTGTTTGGATATTTCCATTATTAGGTATTTTGCTTGGAATCCGACATCTCCTTTCTCAAAAAAACTATTCTGAAGATAAACTGATCAAAAGCAAAAATCAGATGAATGCAAATGCTGAAAATACAACTTTGGGATAAGATAATCCTGAAAATCTACTAATCCTGCAAATCCTGGTTCAAACAAATAGGAATGCAAACCAATAAAAAAATAACGTTTGTGAATGATATTGAATAAAAAACCGAAAACTATGGTGAAACATAAAAATAAATGAACATAATAACGACACCAAATCCTTCGGATCCTTCACAGATAAGACTTCAACTTCTTATTCATTTCTCACTCCTAAAAATCAAAATTTGATGATGTCAGAGACGCAGTCTCCTTACAAAGTTCGAGAACCCGTTTACGATTATTGACATCCGCGCCACTTTCTAACTTCACACTACGCGTTCGTACCACTCCTTTTTTCCCACGCACTACACGCTTACACGGCAAATAATGCTTACGAGACGCACGAGTCCGCCTGCCGAACTCACGAAGCAAACATTCATAAGGTGTATCAACGGCATTCGGAACACGCCGGCGCGAAAGCTTACGAGACTCCCAATGCCAACGATAATACGAACTAACACTCACACCCGCTTCTTTACATGCCAAACTCACAGAAGTGCGCCTTAGCAACACAACCAGATCAGCAATAACCCTTGTGACAACCGCATTCAACCCTCCTTTTTCGCGAAGGTTTTTATTATAATTTTTTTCCAAAAACACCAAATTATAATGCAATTAATGCAAAATGTTTTTAAGGATACCATATTTTCAACCCAAAACACAACATAACAATATAACATCCTTAACACCATCCCACCAAAAAATCTCCCTTGACAAACCACCGACCCATCAAGTATAATCAAGAAAATAACCTTTAGGAAATGGATCAGAAACACCGATGCAGCAGCCCAAAATCACCGTTCTCGGCAGTGCAAACGTTGACCTCGTCATCCGCACAGAACGCTTACCCAATAGAGGCGAAACCCTCATCGGAGACGCTTTTGACATCTTCACAGGCGGCAAAGGATTCAACCAAGCAACTGCCGCAGCCAGATTAGGTGCAAAAGTCACCTTTATAGGTAGAATAGGGGATGACCCCTTTGCAGACATACTCCGATCCGCAATAGAATCTGAAAAAATTGACAGCCAATATGTCAAAACCGATCCAGATAGCGGTACAGGCACCGCAACGATAGTTGTTCAACCGGATGGTGAAAACAGTATCATCGTAGTACCACGCGCCAACATGCACATCACCCCAGCAGACATAAACGAAGCAGAAAATAACATTGCAAATGCAAATGTCTTGATGCTACAATTAGAGACACCGATTGACGCATCCATACGCGCAGCAGAAATCGCAAAAGCAAACGGGACAATCGTCATGTTGGATCCAGCACCTGCGCGTCAACTGCCGGCAAGTCTATTGTCAAACGTGGATATACTAAAACCGAACAGAACTGAGGCATCAGTACTATTAAGACGTAAAGTAACAACACCAGAGACAGCAATTGCTGCAGCAAAAACATTACAAACAAAGATTGCCAACGATGGATTATCCGCAGTTGTGCTAACACTTGGAGAACAGGGATTAATCTTATGCACACCAACGCAAACCTTTCACGTTCCAGCAATAAAAACGGATGTAGTGGATACAACGGGGGCAGGAGATGCGTTCTGTGGTGCCCTCGCGACGATTCTCGCTAACGGAAATAGCTTAGAAAATTCCGTTACGTTTGCAGCGGCTGCAGGTGCAGCGGCGGTCTCAGTTCTTGGTGCAACCCCATCAATGCCAACACATGAACTATTGAACCAGTTCTTTCAGAAAAACAGTCAGCAAGGAAATACACAGAAACAGAGGAGATAAGAGATGAAAAAATTAACAGCACTCACACTTACACTCTCATTTTTCATATTAACCCTATCTATCCATGCACAAGAAAAATGGGAAATTGATATGCAAAAAGACTTCGCGAAAATCTTGAAAGCAAGCAAAGATGCAACAGTAAAACATCGTGAATACATTGTAAAATGGCGAAAGAATGGACACCTCACTGATGTAACCAATTTATATGAAGCACAAAAAGTAAATTACTCAGATAATGCTGCATTTATTTACGGTTTAGGGTACGCCTATGCACTCACGGATATCAAACAGAATCCTGACGCAGAAACCAAAGCAATTGCCAACTATGAAGCATCCCTTCAACTTGACCCATCAATGTTCTGGGGACATTATAGTCTCGGAGCGATCTACCAGAAACAGAAAAAATATGATGACGCACTCACCAAATTCAAAACCAGTCTTACATTAAATCCAAATTACTATCCCGCGCACTACTATATCGGTGAGATACACCTCAAACAAGGTAATCATACAGACGCATTCCAATCCTTTGAAATCGCACAATCGCTCAACCCAAAATGGGAATATCCTGTCTACGGCATAGGCTTGGTATATTTCGACCAAGGGAATCTGAATCAGGCACGAGCAACATTTGAACGCGCAATACAGAACAACAGAAAATTCGCACCCGCTTACATCAAACTCGGACAGGTGCTCGCGAAGGAAGGCTTTTTTGAGGAAGCATTAAAAGAATACCAAAAATCTGCTGAAAATCAGCCCTATACTGCTGAAGATGTGTTTGATCTCGCAGTCATTTTTGCTGAAGGTGGAAACTCAGATGGTGCTATACAGTTGTATCGTCGCACAATTGAAATAGAACCTACGCATGCTAAAGCACATTACGCTGTTGCCGAAGTGTTATATGCTCAAGGGGATACAGGGACTGCTGTCACACATTATCGTCAGGCGATTGATAGCGATCCGGCACTCAAGAGTAACTTCTACGAACCTATTGAACCATATTTTATCGGTATTTTAGGGGCAAATCAGGCACGTGAATTGATGGCTAAAGCAGTAGCAGTATTACCAGATGACCCCCGTTCACACTTCTATATGGCGAAGTTGGAAGCAGATACTGGCAACGCCGATAAAGCAATAGAACTCTACAAAAAGACGCTTGAAATTGTTGAGGCAGAACCCTCCTTTCTGGAAATGGAACTCCCGCACGGTCATTTTCACGATTCACATATTCATCTGGGTGATTTGTATCGTAAAAAAGGCGATTTGGATGTAGCAGCAACACATTATCGGCGCGCACTTGAACTCAATCCTGCTTATGCAAACAAGTTTATTGAACAGGGAAAGACTGCGTTTCAGGCAGAAGACTATAGAGCTGCCATTGAACCACTTAACATACATGTCATCCTATTTCCGGAGGACATTGAAGCAACGTATCTATTAGGACAATCCTACGAAGCAAGTGAAGATACTGCAAACGCACTCATCTATTATGAAAAGACTTTACAGTTAGACTCAAATCGCGCTGATGTCCTATACAAGATGGCACATATTTACATTCAGACCGCATCCCATCAAAACGCATTGGATGCCTTAAAGAAAATCATCGCAATTGCTCCAACAGACGCACAAGCACATTATCTTTCCGCTCAATCCTATCTCGCTCTTGAACAACACGATGCAGCATTAACTTCATATTTGGAGACAATCCGATTGCAACCAGAGAATGTTGATGCACAATATCAAGCAGGTAAGTTATATGAAAACAAAGGTGATATTGACAACGCACTCGTCTATTATGAAAAAACCATTGAATTAGATCCAGAAAACGCTGAACCGTTCTTCAAACTCGGTGGTATATATGAAACTCGCAAAGACGAAGACAACATGATTCGGGTTTATCAACCTGCGTTGATACTTGAACCCAACCATCCCAAAATTCACCACACACTTGCTGCTATCTTTGACAAACGTAGCAAGAAGGTTGAAGAAGGTCAAGAGCAAAGTTATGAAGAAAATATCAATCAAGCCATTCATCACTATAGATTAGCCAATGAACACGATCCAGAACAATGGGAGTGGCACTATCAATTCGCACGGCTATTGGATACTCACGCAGCGACACTTGAAGACTACCATCTTCATGGGGATATGGCTGTAACAGAGTATTCAAACACTATCAAACTAAATTCGGGGCATGCTGACTCCTATTTCTATCGCGCTATGATAACAAACAGATATAAACGCATAAAAGACAAATTGTATCTCAGTGAACAGATCATCAATGATTTTATGCAAGTTGTGACATTAGATCCGAAAAGAACTGAAGCATACTACCACATGGGTGTCCTCAAAGTCTGGATAGAAAAGTTTGATCAAGCAAATGAAGCATTCCAAAAAGTCCTTAAACTTGATCCAAAATATAAGGGTGTTCACACTCAACTTGGGAAACTTGCTGAACGTCAACAAAATTGGAAACAGGCAATCAAACTCTATGAAAAAGAGATTGAAATTGATGATAAAGCTGTCACAGCATATCAACGTCTCGGTGATCTCTACTACAATTCCGAGTTGGAATTTAACAAGGCAAAGGCGATGTTAGAAATTGCTCTTAACTTAGACGATAAGCATGTGGATACACTTATTGCCTATGCCAACGTATTATATAGTATGGACAAACTCGGCGCTGCATCTGAACAGTTTGAACGTGTCCTACAGATTGATAAACGAAATCTGACAGCAAACTTCAATCTCGCTCTGATGTATGAATATACTGACCGCATTGAACTTGCAAAAACTCAATGGAAACGATTCCTTGAATTAAATCCACCGGAACAGTGGAAAGTACAAGCAAACGACCATCTCAGCAAACTCGGTGGAAAATAATTAAATTAATTGTGATGGATATTGAATCCTTTCAAGAAACATTAAACACTGAAGTTATTGGCAAAAGCCACATAGAATATCACCTACAAGTCTCATCAACAAACGATTTAGCAATCAGTCTAGGAAAAACCGAGGGGGCAATAGAAGGAACACTCATCATCACGGAGCATCAAACTGAAGGACGGGGAAGGTACGGCAGAAAATGGAGTGCACCGCACGGTAAATGTATTCTCGCTTCCGTAATCTTTAGACACCGACTGAAACAGGATCAAGTCCATTTGCCGAACCTTATCGGTGCACTTTCCATCGCTCAAGGTATTCATACAATCACTGGACTTGATGCGCAGATAAAGCATCCAAATGATGTGAGGATAGCTAAAAAGAAGGTTGCGGGTGTCCTCACTGAAATTGAATACGACAAACACCGTCAACCCTTCTTCGTATTAGGTTTCGGTATCAATGTAAATATCACCGTAGAGGAATTTTTACCTGAACTTCTAAGCACTGCCACCTCACTACAACTTGCTGCTTCCGATACTGGAAACAGGGAGATTTGCCGAATTGCAGTGCTACAATCCGTTTTGCAAAAACTTGAAGAAAATTATCTTATCCTGAAATCAGGTGACATATCTGGCATAGAACAGAAAGTATCTGCCTGGGAAGAAAAGTCATGAAAATGCTTATCAGTGCCTGTCTACTCGGTGTCAACTGCAGATATGATGGTGGCAACAGTCGTGATGAAAACGCTATCAATCTCCATCAGAATGACGAACTGATACCTGTATGTCCCGAAGAAGCAGGCGGACTGCCGACTCCTCGACCCGCTGTTGAAATCGTCGGTGGTGATGGAAACGACGTTTTGGATGGAAATGCAAGAGTGCTAACTGCAGATGGTGTGGATAAGACTGAAGAATTTCTAAAGGGGGCACAATTTGCACTGGAACTGGCACAATCACAAGACGCAACTACTGTCTTGTTAAAATCCAAAAGTCCATCATGTGGTTGTGGAAAGATTTATGATGGGTCATTTTCAAGCACACTTATATCAGGAGATGGTGTTACAACAGCACTCCTTAAACGACACGGAATAGAGGTGATTTCAATATAGTCGTCAACCAATTAATCTTCGAACCTGTTCGCCAATATCCGGACTTCGCATCAATGATTCACCTACCAAAATAGCGTTAACACCGACCTCACGTAAAGATTCCACATCTTCTCTCGTATAAATTCCACTTTCACTTACAACAACTTTTTCGGATGGAATAGATTCACGTAGTTTGAAAGTTGTGGCTAAATCAGTATTAAAAGTTCGTAAATCACGATTGTTTATCCCGATGATTTCTGCGCCAACATCTAATGCTATATCCAATTCTGCTTCGGTGTGTACCTCTACCAGAGAAACCATTGAAAGAGAGGATGCAATGTCAGCAAACTCACGCAGCTGATCACTACGCAAAGCAGCCACAATAAGAAGCACGGCATCTGCACCAGCAACGCGCGCTTGATAGATATGATACGGATCAATCGTGAAATCTTTCCGTAACAACGGCACATTAACTTCTTCACGGATTGCTGTTAGATAGTCAAGACTCCCATCAAAAAACCGAATATCTGTCAACACGGAAATCGCTGCTGCACGGTTCTCAGCATAAATTTTAGCAATACCTACAGGATCAAAATC
This sequence comes from Candidatus Poribacteria bacterium, assembly GCA_965214095.1. Classification (GTDB taxonomy): domain Bacteria; phylum Poribacteria; class WGA-4E; order WGA-4E; family WGA-3G; genus MSPOR6. Next base: position 697,753 of record OZ243938.1, read on the forward strand.
TTCTCTAATAATGCCTTTACTTGGAGATTTTTTCTTTACTTCTGCTATGAGATTGATGGTATCAGGTAGAGAAATCGCTTGCTTGAAATCCTTCGTTGGGGGTAGGTCTGCTAATGTTGACTTTAGAGTAGCCAACGGCACCTTTTCCTGATCTGTTTGAAGTTCTTTTTGTTTGTGTTCAATGATAGAGTCTAAGATCATAACATCCCTATTACTGATTTGAGACAGATTTCAATCCTTCTAATTTCTCAAGTGCATTCCCAGAGTCAATAGATGTGGCAGCAAGTTCAAGTCCGTTTTCTATGCTGTCGGCTTTTCCACCAACAACAATCGCAGCGGCTGCGTTCAATAAAACAATATCGCGCTTTGGTCCCTTTTCACCTTTGAGTATACTCGTTGTTATCTCTGCATTTTCTTCAGGGGTGCCGCCAAGTAACGATTCTGGTGAAGCTTTTGGAATACCATGTTTGGTCGGGTCAAAGGTGTATGTATTCACATCACCATTAGAAAGTTCGGAGATGCGGGTAGTAGTAGTAGTTGTGATTTCATCTAATCCATCATTACCATGCACAACATAAGCCTTTTTCGTTCCAAGATTGTTCAGCACATTTGCATGCATCGGTGTAAGTTCTCTTGTATACACTCCCAATACTTGCGCTTGTGCACCCGCAGGATTTGTCAGAGGTCCAAGTGCATTGAATATTGTGCGGATACCGATTTCACGGCGCGGACCAATTGCATGCTTCATCGCGCCATGTAGCATCGGCGCAAACAGAAACCCGATTCCCACCTCATCAATACACTGACCAACCTGTTCTGGAGAAATCTCAATATTCACACCTAATGCCATCAGCACATTAGCACTGCCACTTTGTCGAGTCACACCTCTATTGCCATGCTTTGCAACAGGGACTCCCGCTCCCGCTACGACAAACGCAGATGTGGTTGAAATGTTGAATGAATGTCCTCCTGTTCCCCCTGTGCTGCAAGTATCCACCAATAAAGGTTGTTTCGTAGGAACTTTAGTTGCCTTTGCACGCATCACACGCGCAGCACCAGTGATTTCTTCAATCGTTTCTCCTTTAAGCCTCAATGCAGTCAAGAAGCAAGCAATTTGTGCATCTGTCGTTTCTCCTGCCATAATCTCGTTCATTGTTTCAATCATTTCCGCTTCAGACAATGACTTCCCATCAATAACCTTCTGTATGGCTTCACGAATCATATAATCTTCCTCCTATTTTTATCACCAATATTGTTCCTATTTATTATACAGAATAATTATCCGTTTTTCAAGAACTGAAAGTGAATTGCTTTTTTCTTGACACACTTTATACGTGTTGCTAATATGCAAAAATCTAAATCATACACACTTTCCATCGTCCGTTCAGGAGAAATCAATATGAACGAAGAGCAGAAGTATCTATTTGATTTGACAGGTTATCTAATAGTCGAAAACGCGCTTTCTACCGATGAGGTTGCACAGTGTAACGCGGCGATTGACCACCACATTCAACATCTTAGGGAACGTGAAAACTCACTGGCTGGCGGCTCGGAAGCACTTGCTGGTACAGCACACCGCATGGACATGGGTGGGATGTTGGCGTGGGAAAAACCTTGGTGTGAACCATTTCGAGAACTCCTGATACATCCCAACATAAAACCGCACTTACTGGAAATCTTAGGCAAACAATACAGACTTGACCACGGACCAGGTCTAATTGCAATGGAAAACGGCACTGAAGGTGGCACACTTCATGGTGGAGGTATAGAACGACCTAATTTCTCAGAAGCATATTTCTTCAAATATGGACGTATCTATACCGGTCTAACCGTTGTAGAATACATGCTTGCTGATGAAGGTCTTGGGGATGGTGGGCTTGCGATAATACCCGGCAGTCATAAAGCCAACCTTCCATGTCCAAGTAATATGAAACAATACGAAAAACATCAAAACTTGGTGCTTGAAGTGAATGCCAAAGCAGGTGATGCTGTCATTTTCACTGAAACTCTTACACACGGAACACTCCCATGGACAGCATCACACCAACGACGTGCACTACTCTATAAATTTAGTCCAGGATTTCAGGCATATAGTGCTGGTGCACATCGTATTGAGTATCCAGATTACATTGAAGACATGACACCCGAACAACGAGAAGTTATGGAAGCACCACACATAAGACATTAATGGTGAATGGTATGGAAAAACTAAGAATTGCCCTAATCGGATGTGGCGGACGTGGACGAGGACACTTGAATATACTATCTGGATTTGATGACGTTAACCTCGTTGCAGTCTGTGATCCCGTTGAAAATGCCAGAAACAGTACAGGCGATACATTCAAGATCCCAAAACGTTATGAATCTATTGATACCTTACTTGACAATGAAGAACTGGATGCAGTTTTCGTAGCGACACCAGCACATCTCAATGGTGAAGCCGCGTTACCCTGTTTTGAACGTGGTATTGACACTTTACTTGAAAAACCACCAGGAATGAGCGTAGAAGAGACCATCACTTTACGAGATACCGCTAAGCAGACAGGTGCGAAAGGGATGGTTGGTTGGAACCGCCGTTTTCACCCCATTATAGTTCAAGCTAAGCAAATGGTGATGGAACGCGGTCCCGTCACGCAAGTGGTCGGGGAATTCCACAAGAGCATCACCCGATTAGCACAATCCGGTATATTTCCTGAAATACTGATGGATAATATGTTCCTTGAAACACCCATTCATGCTCTTGACACTATACGCGCTATCGCTGAGTCGGACATCCAGGAAGTGCATAGTGTTGTGAAACGGACAATCTCCGATTATAAGGATGTTCACGCCGCGTTGATACTCTTTGAAAATGGATGTGTTGCACAACTCATCGCAAACTATACAACCGATGCACGACTTGAACGTTATGAGATACACGGTAGAAATATCTCCGCATATCTTGAAGGTGTAGGTCAAGGAACAGTCTATTGCAATGGCACACACCATAAACTCACAGATGCTGGGAGTGGCGGAACAGTTCAGCAAAACCGCTATTTTCTGGATTGTGTTCAAAACAACACGCCAATTTCATTGCCAGCAGCGAACTTAGATGAAGCAGTTAACACGATGCAACTTGCAGATCAAATATTAAAGTCTACGAGATAATTTTTCACATTTTCTACAGGATACAACATGCCAACATTAGAACAACGACTTGAAGACTATAAGACCGACGGTTTCACTATCTTTGAAAAAGTTTTTGACGATGAACAGATGGAACTCTGGAAAGAGAAACACCAAGAACTTTCGGCAGCACATAATGGTCAAACATGGTTTGCAAATACGCTTGAATTAGCACCAAAACTAATGTGGTCTGCCGTTTCTCATCAAACTATCTTAGATTTTCTTGAAAAGGTGATGGGACCCTTTGTGCAGTTAGATAATCTAACACTTGCTGCATTTGCCTCAATTGAACCAGAAAAGGCAGAGGGGAGAGTTTCAGGATGGCATCGAGATAGATGGGCGCATGTTCCGTTCACCGATGCATATCATCGACCAAATGCTATCAATGCAATATCATACCTACAAGACCTAACCGATGCGTTCGGTCCTCTCCGTGTGATTGTCGGTTCACATAGAAAACCTATTACTATTGAAGATGCAGACCGTGGAATTCCACATCCAGATGAAACCATTATTCACATGAAAGCAGGGGACGTTGTTATTACTCATAACGGTCTCATACATTCAGGAACGCCGAATACTTCCGGTCAACTTCGCTACTTCTTTAGTATTTATTACAACTTGACATGGCTTAAACATACCGACCATCACACCGGACCCCATACACAAAAGATTCTTGCAGATGCAAAAGCAGCAAATAATCATCAATATATGCGTCTTCTTGGTGTTGATGAGCAGCTACAACCCCGATGCAACTCAGGTTTCCTCCAGTCTGACGAAGAACGATGGGAACAGTGGGCAGCCGCAGACAAAGCAGCGATTAAGGAGGAGTAGACAATGGCAGAAGGACCTGTAGTACCTCCACATTTGAACGTTGAACTTGACCATCAACTGCAACAGGAAGTGAACTTTTTCCTAAAATGGGGTTATCTTATAGTAGATGATGCAGCAACCCCTGAACAGATTGAATCTCTACGTAATGCACTCGATGAAAGTTATGAGAGACGCGAAAAAAGTCAATTCATCGGGGAATTGCTTGAAGAGGATGACAGGTTTGCATTTCTCCTTGACAACCAACCTGTGATGAAACGGATGGAGGCAATATTGGGAACGTGTGTCCAACTCCACAGTGCCACTGCTCGTATCACTGAACCGGGAACTCCAGACCAAAATTGGCATCGTGACGGACCTTGGCCGGTTGACCCTTATGGGACACCTTATGGAAGTCTACCTGCTCAAATAAACTGCGGATACTATCTTGATGAAGTCACTGATGAAGCCGGGCCGACAGTGGTGCAACCCGGTAGTCATAGGGCACCATTCCGTCCACCCCCAAGTCCTGTTCAGCTTCCAGACGAGAAACGTGTGTTAGTTTCACCAGGACAGGCAGTGATGTTTGATGGATGGACGTGGCATCGTGGTGCTGCAAATACATCAGATAAACGGAGACGTGTCTGTTTGATGTGCTATCAGAACGCATGGATGAAATCTCGCGAACCCTTTAACGGACCCCGCGTCACAAAACTACGAGAGGAAGGCACTCCCAAACAGAAGTTACTTCTCGGAGCAATCCCAAAATGGTAACATGAAAAAATTGGTGCAGTCTTTGTACCATTACCAACGGAGAATTTATATGAATATCGCTTACATTGTTATTGATACACTACGTTATGATTACATTGGCGCAAACGGTAATGATTGGATAGAAACCCCTAACTTCGACCGATTTGCTGAGAAATCTTGGGCATTTGATCGTGCGTTCTTAGCAAGTTTCCCGACTATTCCATATCGGACAGATGTTATTACGGGGCAATATGGGGCTCCCTTCCATCCTTGGAAACCACTTCGTCATGAACGACAAACACTCCCCAGAACACTTGCACAACGTGGATACGCAACACAACTCATTCACGATACACCACACCTTGTCAATGGTGGACACAACTTCGATTGGCCCTTCCATGCATGGACATTTATCAGAGGTGCTGAAGTAGACCGTGATTGGATTATGGATACTGTTCCGTGGCCAGAGAATTGGAAGAAAGAACCACTCTTTGATTGTTTAGGTGATCAGGCATTTCAATCAAATATGCTACGAAGTTATTCTCGTGCAAACCGGAATCGCAAATCTCTTGACGATTGGAACTGTGCTAAATTATTCAACACTGCCGCACAATTTCTCAAAGATAATGCTAAAAGAGAAAACTTCTTCCTTTGGGTTGATTGCTTCGATCCACATGAACCGTGGGATGCACCTCCAGAATTTATGCTAAAATACGATAAACGAGATGGATATGATGGAAACATTGACCCACGCAGCCTCGGTGGAAGAAACAAAGATGTCCTTTCAGATGAAGCAACTGAACACATCAAACATCAATACGCAGCAAAGGTAACGTGGATGGATCATTGCTTCGGGCAATTCGTGGACGCACTTGAATCCACCGGTCTTGATAAGAATACTGCTGTTATTCTCACAGGTGATCATGGCACAAATGTCGCGGAACGCGGTTCGTTTGGTAAAGGACAACCTATTCGTGAACAGGTAGGACACGTTCCACTATTCGTCCGTTTACCTGAAGGAGATACCGGACGAAGTAATGTCATTGTGCAACCACAGGATTTCTTCCCAACTATTATTAATATGCTTGGACAAGATCTTCCAGAAGGTCTTGAAGGACACGACTTTTTAACACCAGCACGAGACGGAAAATCTGGAGAAAGAAAGATCGCCTTATCAGGTGGAAGTGTTGAAAGATGGAGACAAGCAGGCAATAGAGAAAAAGCTGTCCTCTTTACAGCATTTGACCAAGAATGGAATATAGAGGTTGCGACAAAACCTGAAAACTCAAGATTGATAAAACTCGGTTCGTTGGATTATGTTGAAGATCAACATCAGGATGTCGTTGCGAAACTACATGCAACTGCTGTTGATGAGATTTCCCAACGGGGGATTGATCCTGCATTGATGGATTGGTTGCGTAGTGAAGGTAAGAATGAATTTCCTTCCGATGTTGTCTTTTGGGATGGTTACCCGGGTCCAGCAGGTTATTCACCATATTTCGGCAGGCTTTATCCTGGTGAATAAGATGTCTTTTCCAAGATTGTTTGCTTTTCAGTTGATTCAATTGTATACTGTGAATATACGAATTGATATAGTAGATTTTGAAATTACTTGAACACTCAGCATCGGCGAGGTTAGGAAACCTCGCCTACCGTGGGGCGAAAGTGTCAACTTGAGAATACTATGAGAATACTTGAAAACCTTATCACTGCATTTTCAGCACTCCGTGCAAGCAAACTTAGAACTATCCTAACTCTGTTAGGTATTACTATTGGCATTGCAGGTGTTATTGCTATGATGTCCTTAGGTGCGGGTGCTGAAAAACTGGTGATGTTGGAATTTGAAAAGATAGGCGGTCCAAGTATGTTTGGTGTCTACCGTCCAGGGAAAATTAGAGTTAACGGTAGATGGAGAGATAACAACAGTCCACACTATCTCAATATGAATGACCTACGAGATGTTTTACATCAGTGTCCTTCCGTTCAAATTGCTACTGTTGAAGGGAGTTATTACATCAACTTTGAAGTTGAGGGTAAACATCAACCTACCTATATGCGAGCAACTACCGTTGAATATCAAGGTGTCCGACAGTGGCATGCTGAAATAGGAAGATTCCTCGCAGATACGGATATGGATCTTTGGAATAAAGTTTGTGTGATCGGTTCTCAAGTCTGGAAAGAACAATTTAAGGGTATGGATCCGATTGGCAAGGAAATTTCTATTAACAATAAGAGATTTAGTGTTATCGGTATAATGGAGAGTCGTGGACCTGGGTTAGAAGCAGGAAAAAGTGATGATAACATGATCTTTATTCCCATAACGACTGCACAGACACGGTTTTGGGGACACGACAACGTTGGACATATAATGGTTCGTGCGAAAAGTCCACTTGTGGTAGACCAAGCAGTGAAAGAGGTACAGACAGTCCTTCGACGCAACCATGGTGGTGACGATACTTTCTTTAGAACATGGCAAGCACAGAAAGGAATTGAAAGTGCCAAAAAGACTATCTTTATTATTGAGTTAGTGTTAGTCATTATCGCATCCGTAGCATTGATAGTCGGAGGAATCGGTATTCTCAACATTATGCTTGTGTCCGTAACAGAACGCATTCCTGAGATCGGATTACGGAAAGCTGTCGGTGCGAAAAAGTATCATATACGGTTTCAATTTCTTACGGAATCAATCCTTTTGTGTCTCTTTGGAAGTATTCTCGGTATCGGATTAGGGGCAATTGTTGGACAAGGTTTCTCTTTTGCAGTAGATACATTCATGGATGGAATGCTCAGATGGCCTTCTGTCATCACGATCAAATCAGTCCTAACATCTGTCGCCGCAGGCACTGCTGTAGGTCTCTTTTTCGGATACTATCCCGCCAGTCAAGCTGCAAAACTGAGTCCCATTGATGCAATAAGACACACCTAAACATGATTTTCTTTCAAGGTGCTTACTTTCCATAATACACTATCATGAAGGGAATACTGTCGTGGGCAAACTTGGTATTATTGCAGGTGCGGGGGAACTTCCAACGCTTGTCGCACAGAATGCAGCCGTGCACGGTAGAAAACCGATAATCATACAGATCACCAAAGATGAAAACCAAAGATTTGACGAACAGCCTTGTGAAGTCTATCAATTTGGTGTTGGTCAGATTGAGAAAATCATACGTAAACTACTTGATCTAAATGTCATTGAACTTGTCATTATTGGTAAAATTGAGCCAAGTATCCTTTTACATCCACTAAAATTTGATGCAACTGCGCTCAAGATAATGGCACGAAATCGCAGCAAAAGACCCTCGACAATCGTTTCTGCTGTACTTGAACATTTCCAATCCGCAGGACTTTCTATCCTCTCACAAGACCATTTCTTATCCGACCTACTACCTGAACCCGGTGTTCTCACAAAACGTGAACCGAATAAAGCACAGTGGACAGATATAAATATCGGAATACAGACTGCACGACAAATAGCGAACATGAACATTGGACAAACTGTCGTCATTAAAAACGAAATTATCATTGCAATAGAAGCTATAGAAGGCACTGACAATACTATTCTAAGGGGTGGAGAATTAGGAGGAAAAGGAGTCGTGGTTGCCAAAGCTGCATCCGAAAACCACGATTTCCGTGCTGATGTGCCAACGGTGGGTATGAAAACACTACAAACTCTGCATGAGGCAAAAGCAAGTGTATTGGCTGTTGAAGCAAGACGCACATTTGTTATGCACCCTGAAGTTATATGCAAACAAGCAGATAAGTGGAAAATCTCAATTGTTGCCGTAGAATGAGATGCAATCTTATGTTATTCGATATCCACCCAAAAGAATAAATGTCCTTAATTATTTACTAATTAATGTGTTATAATATAGTTTGCTAAAGCAACTATAGTTTGGACAATTTCTCTTGGTTGCATACTGATATTTCTAGCATTTTCAATATTTTGTAAGTTTTCAATGGGATAATAACTTGACGAAAATGTGTTAGAATATCAAAATGAGCAGCCCCAGCGGGGCGAAATGTGTATAGCACATCGTGAACAAACGATTTATAGCCCCAGCGGGGCGACAGGTGTATCATTGAAGAAATAGGTATGATGACTGTGATTCTCCTTGTCCAGACTATTATTCAAGTCTATAAAAAACTGTCCAAACTATAGTAAAGCAACATATTATTGAAAGTCAAAATATCGGTATAGAATTATTATCTTGAGAAAACTGAGGTGCATTTTATGTCCTTTAAGAAGTTCTTAGCTGTATTTGTATTAGGTATCACCATTTCAATTGGATTTGTTTTTTTTCTAAAATTGAAGACCCGTGACACACCGAAGTATTTGTCATCAAAAAGTGAAGCACTTCCGACTATAATGCCACGGAGTGTACAAATTCCTGATGAAATACGACAGAAGTTTGCAAAAGTTCCCGATAAGCCTGAACTTATCGCCGCGTTGGAACACGGTGGAAGAATTGAATCTGTCGCATTTTCACCCGTTGATTCATCACTGCTTGTGAGTAGAAGTAGTGACGATCAAGTTAAGGTATGGCGTTTAAATTATCCATCAGAACCGATAGCCGTGCTCAAAGGAAATTCAGCTTCATTTTCTCCAGATGGTAAACTACTCGCATTAAGTGATTTGAAAGATGGCACAAAACTGTGGAATATCAATACAAAGCAGAATGTCAAAACTTTCAATTCTATAGGGAGAGATTCCATTTTTTCACCTGATGGAAAATGGTTAGCCATAGGCACAATTGGTGGTACTCAGTTGTGGGATATACGCACACCAACACAACCAATAAAAGGTCCAAAACTACGTTCTAAAGGACTTGCTGAACACTTGTCATTTTCTGCAGATGGCAAACTATTATCCGCTGCAGATAGGGTGAGCGGAGAAGTTGATATTTGGGAAGTTGTCGGTAACAAGGGTGTCAGAAAAGCGAATTTTAATGTTAAATCTGATAAAGTAAAATGGGTTGAAAAGCTTGAGTTTTTGCCTGATGCAGAGAATCCTGTACTTGCAATTGCTGAAAATGATAAAGACATACACCTACTTTCTCCAACAAATTGGCATGCTTATTCCAATATTGCCGCTGGATATGTCAACGACCTGGCTTTCTCATCGGACGCAAAAATCCTTGTTAGTGGTGGACATAATGAGATTGAATTATGGAAGGTCAACAATGGAGAACGTGTTCTTTCTATAGAAGGATATTCACGATGGGTAAACTGTGTTGACATCTCACATGACAGGAACTATGTTGTTGGTGGGGCAAATGACGGAATATTGCGAGTCTGGGAAATTGATAGGGATATTTTTTCACAGCAAAATGAGCAGCTATCTGATGTTGTAAAACTGATATATTTCTTACCAAGTGACAAAACACCCCGACCAAATATCACACAGGAATTAAATCACTTAATCAGTGATGTTCAAAATTTCTTCGCTGATGAAATGGAACGCCACGGATTCGGTAGAAAAACGGTATCTGTTGAAAAAAACGGAGACAATTCAGCCAAGATATACCTAATTGAAGGAAGGACGACTGAAGATTATTATTTCATCAACACTGATAAAAAAGTTAGAAATGAAGTAGAGCAAGTTTTTTATTCCTCCAATAATATCAACTTAATCGTTGTAGAAATTAGTAATGTTTTAGGCAAAATAGAAGGTGGAATCTTAAGTGCAAACCCAAATCCTTCTACAGTTAACTACATTGACGATATGACAGGGTTACGTGGTGGAGACTTAATCATGACTGCAGAAGACAAAGGATATTCAACAGTTTCAGTTGCAAGGCATTTAGGATACACATTTGGATTAGACAACGACCTGCAAGACCCATCCTACATTATGTCCTATGGAAAAAATAAAACCCAACTGTCAAAAAGTAGTGCTGAATGGTTGAGTAAATCTCGGTATTTCAATTCCAACCAGACTTTTTATGATACGCCTGCCTCAATAGAAAAACTCTCACCACACCCAGGAAAATTGAGATTACAGATACAAGATTCTAATGGGATTCATCAGGTGCGGTTGTTAGTTAAACTTACTACCCCATATCCGCCACCAGGATATCAGTGGAACATCAACCAACAAAGAAACAATTCAGATTGGGATAGAAAACATAAAGGGAAAATCCTCGTTTTACATGATTTCCTTACTATCAATGCTAAAGAACAGGCTACTGTTACATTTGATTATCCTGAATATGCACAGAATCAGATTAAAATTCAGATTATTGATATACATGGGAATATGGCGTATCGGGTAATAAACCTTATTGACGAAAATGAAAGTACAATCACTTCGTTTGTAAAAAGACTGTTTCCCGGTTAGATCTTGAGAGATATGACTACTATCAAGAAATTACTCCTCATCTTTGCGATTCTCGTTACTGCAGGATTTCTTGGATATTCCACCTGGCATCAGTGGAGGGACAACCAAACAACGACTTTAGAGCGGATGAGACCAATCGCTCCCGTTGCTACATTTTCACATGGTGGATCTATAAGACAGATTGCTTATGACCCAAAGAATTCAGAATTGATTGCAACTGCTGGTGCTGGCGATTTTGTAAAAGTTTGGAATAGAAACAAGCATGATTACCCACAGTTATCATTAGAATTTCAAAAGGATAGTGATGGTTCTACTAACATACTTGGATTAGCATTCTCACCGACAGATAATTTGATTGCAACGAAAACCTATTGGACACTTGAAATTTGGGATAGTAGGTCTGGAAATCGAATCAATAAATTAGATATACCTTGCTCAGCGTTCATTCTTCATCCACAAGGAAAATATATCGTAATGAATACTCCTGGGTTTACACAATGGAACTTCAAGGATCCTAAGAACATAAAAGCTGAAATTATGCTACCTTCAAAGATGGATTGGGACTCTATAAATTTGGACGGATTAGAACGAACACATGAGTATGAAGATAAGAATATTATTCGTCATGAAATACCTGTAAAATATTTCAATGCAGCAACAAATCAACATTTTATGTCAGTTGACATTTCACCAGATGGAAAATTGATCGCTGCAAGTGGAGAAAAACATGATAGAACGACAGAAGAGTGGAAAAGTGTGTTAACTATTTGGAATTATCAAAAAGAGAAAATGTCGAAGATTCTTGTAAGAGAGGATGCGAAAATACCTGACCTTAAACCAAATGACAAGAGGACTCCATCATTATCTTTTCCAACATCTAACCGTATCCGATCAATCGAATTTTCACCTGATAATCATTTCTTCGGACTTGCAGCCGAAAATGGCTTTACTATCTGGTCTTTACCAGAATGGAAGATATATCATGAAGTTATGGACAAACTCATAAATGATATCACATTTTCACCAGATGGTAATCTGTTTGCTGTTGCTGATGTTAAAGGCATTACACTTTGGGATATTGAAACTCTAACACCAATTGCGTTGCTAAAAGATAAAGGTATTCTTGCTTTTGTCTCATTAATTGAGTTTTCACCAGATGGCAATACACTGGCAGGTGGTGGTTTTGACGGTGTGTTGCGGCTTTGGGATGTGAGTGAACTAAATGAAGACTAAAAGACTCTCAGTATGGTTCATATTTCTCGTAGTAATCGGTGTAATCTTAGGTTTTTCCACATGGCATCAGTGGAGTGATAACCAAACAACGACTTTAGAGCGGATGAGACCAATCGCTCCCGTTGCTACATTTTCACATGGTGGGTCTATAAGATACATTGCTTATGACCCAAAGAATCCAGAATTGATTGCAACTGCTGGTGATGGCGATTTTGTAAAAATTTGGAATAGAAACAAGCATGATTCTCCAAAGTTATCATTAGAAGTTCAAAGGGACATTGCTAAGAATATCCACATGGTTGGTATAGCATTCTCACCTACCGATAATTGGATTGCAACCAGGACTTTCTGGACACTTGAGATTTGGGATAGTCTATCTGGAAATCGCATTAATAGCTTAGACACTACTTCATCGTATTTTACTATTCATCCAGAAGGGAAATACATTGTAATGCATACTGATGGTTTAACTCTATGGAACATCAGTGATCCTAATAAGATAAAGGCTGACATTATGTTACCTCCACAGATGGGTTGGGAATCGATTAATCTGGATGGCTTAGAAAGAACACATAACTATGATGGAAGGGATGTTATCCGTCTTGATATACCAATGAAATATAAAAATGCGGGAATGAACCAAATTTTTCGGTCAATTGCTTTTTCACCAGATGGAAAATGGTTCGCTGGAGGTAGACCGCAACATAATAGCACGACTAAAAAATGGAGAAGTGTGTTAACAATTTGGGATTTTGAAAAGCAAAAAATGTTTAAAGCTATTGAAAGAGAGGAACCGAGAAAACCTGACCTTAAACCAAATGACAAGAGGAATCCATCATTGTCTCTTCCAACATCTAATCGTATCCAATCCATCAAATTTTCACCTGATAATCGCTTCTTAGGTCTTGCAGCAGACAATGGCTTTACTATCTGGTCTTTACCAGATTGGCAAATATACCATGAAGTTCTGGATCGACGAATAAGCGACATTGCCTTTTCACCCGATGGTAAGATGCTTGCAGTCTGCGATGTTAAAGGAATAGTTCTTTGGTCCGTTGATACACTCACACCTGTCGCGTTGCTTGGAACAGGTGGATTTCTTGGTAGTAGCGTAATAGAGTTTTCTCCAGATGGTCGCACACTTGCTGGTGGCGGCTACGGCGGTCTTCTTAAAATATGGGATATGAGTGAGTTTTATGAAAAATAAAAGACTCATTCTACTTTTTTTATTAATAGCGTTAGTGGTAGTTGGCGTGTTAGTGTATGTCATCACACGTCTCCAGCAGGAAGAACTGCTGCCACAGAAATTTGCACAGCTACCTGAAAAACCGAAACTCATTGATGAATTCCATCAGAATACAAAAATCTATTCTGTAGCATTTTCTCCAGTAGACTCTTCTACTATTGCGTTTGTGGATGAATATGGAACAATTAAGTTGTGGCACAGAAATATCACGAATAAACCCGCTCCTATTCTTGAAGATTTTCCAGAACGTTTTAATTATATTGGTTTTTCACCTACAGGAAAAATGCTTGCCGCTTGCAGTTATAGAAAACTCATACTATGGGATGTTGCTTCAGGGACGAAACTCAATTCAATTGAAACACCAACTCAACAATTTGCTTTTACACCTGATGGACAACGACTCGCTACAGTTTACAATGAAATAAAACTATGGGATATTCGCAATCTAAAGAAAATTGTAGAAATCGCTACCCTACCCTATGATGAAACACATAAAGCATCAGGTTGGGCATCTGCAGTTGCCATTTCAAACGATGGCACATTGATTGCTGCAGGATATTCCAATGGAACTATAAACGTTTGGGACCTACAGACACGACAATTGGTAGAAACTTTAGAATCATCTCTACATCAAATGGATTATTTAAAGTTTTCACCTAACAACAAATTTATGGTTGCAGGTGGTAATGATATAGAGATGTATTCGCATTCTGTGAAAGAGTATATCATGTGGGAATTGCCAAGTTGGCAACGGAAGGGACAGGTACTGCGCGGGAATGTTGAGAATTTAGTATTTTCTCCTGATGCCAGTCTATGTGCAAGTGCAACTGGAAGGTATATATACGGAAGGGGTGTAGAAATATGGTCGACTACAAATGGGACACCAATAGCAACAATTCCAACAGAAGCAAGAGATGTTTCGTTTTCACATGATGGAGAACTAATCGTAACCGGCGGCAACGATGGGATTGTTCGTGTGTGGAAACTCACACAGCCACATTTAGACTCTACCAATAACCAGAACGATCTTGTGCGATTGATTTACAACTTGCCAAAAGGCATCGAACCTTCGTATAACATTACACAAAAAATTGATCAAACAATTAGAGAAGTACAAAAGTTCTACGCTGATGAGATGGAACGACACGGATTTGATAGAAAGACATTTAGGTTTGAGACCGATGAAAATGGAAAAGCAAAGATATATCGTTCGGAAGAATACTTAGCTGAATATCATGATTTGCAGTTGAACGATATCTGGCTTGTTTTTGCTGATGACATGAAAGATGCCACATCTTACTTAATAGATCATATCCTAAAACAAAACACACCAGGACAAAATAGACATTTATCTAATTCCTTTGATTCAACATTTGAGTTCCCAACAAAACGTAATGTAATTGAAAAGGATAAAATTTGGATGGACGATATTGAGGGAATCGTTGGTGATGGTCGTTTTATCTCGATTTCAAAGAAGAAGTTAGATTGGAAGTTAACAGCTTACTCACTGAAGCGGCTGTTTGGTTTGTTAGATACGGAAAATAGTTGGGATAAAATTGGACCGAACATGTCAAATAACGTCTTAAACAGCTTAAACAGATTGCTTCCGTGGAGTAAAGAGTGGATAAGATTGTCCAAATGTGAGGCAGAATTCTTGAATAAGAGTCGGTACTTTAACCCGAACCAACCCTTCTTTGACAATCAACCAGATATTGAGATGTCAATTTTAAAAGCAGATACAGAATCTCAAATTTTACAATTTACTGCATCTGATGAAGATGGGATACACCAACTGCTATTATTTGTGCCTGATAATTTAGAAAACCAATACAGGATAGACAATTTTCAAGGATGTGAATCAATAAATGGAAAGAAGCGTGCAATCGTTGAATTTGAAGTATTTAATTCAGGAATTAAACGTGGAGAAATTCGGATGATTGACATGCTTGGAAACATTGCATCGCGAAAATTTGATATAAAAGAACAAACATCTCAAGAAGAGGAGAAATAGTAGATTTTGAACTTACTTGAACACTCTTCATCTGCGAGGTTAGGAAACCTCGCCTACCATGTGACGAAAGTGTCAACTTATATTTAACTATAGTTTGGACAATTTCTCTTGGTTACATACTGATATTGCTGGCATTTGCAATATATTGTGAGTTTTGGATAGGATAATACTTTGATGAAAAAGTGTGAAAACATCAAAATGAGCAGCCCCAGCGGGGCGGAATGTGTATAGAAAACTGTACCCCGACCAATGCAAGCCCCAGCGGGGCGACAGGTGTGTATCATTCAAGAAATAGGTATGATGACTGTGATGCTCCTTGTCCAGCGCGCTTACAAAGCGCGCCTACAGCGGGTTAGGGTTTGTAAATTGATGCCTATGCCAGAATACGCGTGTGGTATTCTGCATTGGCTAGGAAACCGCGCCTGCCGGGTCTATGAGAGTAATAATTAGGAAAGATGTTAAAAAAAATAGCGATATTCCCTGCAAGTTTTGACCCTATCACACTTGGTCATGTTGACTTGATAGAGAGAGTTTGCAAACTCGACGTATTTGATGAATTCATCATTGTTATTGCAGTGAACCCAGCAAAAGAGGAAAGGCTACTATTGAAGAACGCATACAGATGAATATTCACCAGATGGCAATACACTTGAAAGCGATGGTTTTGATGATGTGTTGCAAATTTGGAATGTAAGGGATTATTATGAAGAACAAAAGACGAATTCTACTATTTGTACTTTTAGCGGCAGTGGGTGTTAGCGTTCGAGTGTATTTCATCACACGTCCACAGCAGGAAGAGATATATCCACAGAAATTCGCACAGTTGCCTGAAAAACCCACACTCATCACTGAATTTAATCATGGTACAACGTTTGTTTCCGATGAAGTTCAACTTGAAGGTTTCACTTTGTTAGATGCAAGTATAATTTATTCAATAAAATTTTCACCTGTTGATGCTTCTCTCATAGCAAGTGTAAATAGTCAAGGAAATATAAAGTTATGGAATTTAGACAACATCAAAAAACCAGTGAGAACCTTCACGCATCCTGGAATATTTCCATCTATCGGTTTTTCGCCTACAGGAGAGTTGTTGGCAAGTGAAGGAGGAGGGATTTTGGTGCTGTGGGATGTTGATTCAGGAACCAAAATTAACACGATTGAGCATTCAAGCAGAGAATTCGCTTTTTCTTCAGATGGACTAAAACTTGCTACGGTCCACAATGACGTGAAGATCTGGGATATCCAGAATCCAAAGCAGATAACTGAAATTGCAATGCTACCATTTGAAGAAGTGCATAGAATCAGAAGTTGGGCTTGTGCAGTGAGCATTTCTGCAGATGGCAAAATGATTGCAGCAGGATATGCAAGTGGATTAGTAAATATCTGGAATCTTCAGACAAAACAACATGTAAAAACTTTAAGGACTCCTTATGCAGAGATGAGGTATTTGAAGTTCTCTCCTGACAATAAGTATTTGGTATGTGGCGGTCCCATTCCAATGAGACACATATATTTGGGTAAGAATAAACACGATAGTTTAGGTGTTATAGGTCATGGTGCTCAAGGTTATATGATGTGGCGAATACCGAGTTGGGAGCGGCATGGTGAAGTGCAACGCGGGAACATTGATAAGTTGATATTTTCTCCTGATGGAAAGGTCTGTGCCAGCATGAAAGACAGGGCATATTCAAATAGATCTGTTCAACTTTGGTCCATTGAAAGTGGGGCACCAATTACTGCATTACCATCACAGACAATTCCACGTGACATTGCGTTTTCACACGATAGCAACCTGATTGTAATAGGTGATTTTAATGGGGGAATTAAAGTCTGGGAACATAATGCCAAAAACTTAGAGTCTACTACGCCTTCTAAAGATATTGTCCGAATTGCTTATAGACTCAATAAAGACCAAGTACCGTCTCCAAACATTACCGAAAAGATAGATGAGACAATAAGAGAAGTACAGGACTTTTATGCAGATGAAATGGAACGACACGGATTTGATAGAAAGACATTTAGGTTTGAAACTGATGAGAATGGTAAAGCGAAAGTATACCTTGCAAACTATCATCCAAACAATATGGATTCATCTAATGACATCTGGCTCTCATTTAGAGTTAGACAATCAGCCGTTTTTCCAATTCCTATATTAGATTATTTTGATCATATTCATTCCTTTGAGTACACGAATAAAGATAGTAAAAGACCTAGAGACGGTATCGCGTCAGGGGATATAGAAGGAATTGCCCTTGGTAGACATGTATCTATAGGTGCAAGCAAGCTTAATCGGAAATCTATCGCGTATTTACTTAGAGGGACATTTGGATTATTATATATTGATGACTCAAAAAAACCTAACTTTATCAAACGCCTTTACACTCGTGTTAACGATGCAATGCCATGGGGTAAAAGATGGGCAAAACTATCTAAATGTGAAGCAGAAGTGTTAGATAAAAGTAGATTCTTCAACCAAAATCATCCATTTTTTGATAAATATCCGACTATGGATTTGCATATAACCTCTCCTAAAACAAGTGGTCTACGATACTTTATTTTTGATGTTACTGATGAAGACGGTATACATCAAGTACAACTATATGTGCCAAGAGATTCTAAAGATCGCAGTCGTGGAAATAAATTACATGAGTGTCAAACGCTAAACGGTAAAGATAAGGAAATAGTTGGCTTTGAAATTACTAATCCTGAGATAAAGAATGTAAGGCTTCGCTTGATTGATATGCTTGGAAACATTGCATCACGAGAATTCAGTATTATAGAAAAAACATCTCAAGAAGAGTAAATATAATCAAGAAAGGAGAACAGATGTCTAAGAAAATCGCTATATTCCCTGCAAGTTTTGACCCTATCACACTTGGTCATGTTGACTTGATAGAGAGAGTTTGCAAACTCGACGTATTTGATGAATTCATCATTGTTATTGCCGTGAACCCAGCAAAAGAGGAAAGGTTCACTATTGAAGAACGCATACAGATGCTTGAAGAAGTCATCAAACCATTCCCGAAAGCCACTATTGATGGGGATACCGGTTTGATTGTGCATTTCGCACAAGCACGTAATGCATGCACCATCATCCGTGGGTTACGGGAAATCTCTGACTTTGAATGGGAATTCAAAATGGCTCGGATGAACCAACAGATTGCTCCAGAAATTGATACACTTTTTATGGTTGCTAATAGACAATATGCACACATCAGTTCTTCATTGGTGATGGAAGTCGTAGAAATGGGACAAGGAAAAGTAGGTGAGTCAAAGTTGTTAGAGATGGTACCCCCAGTAGTGGTTGAGTTTATCAAACAGAAATACCATCTTAATTGATATTCTGACACTGTTCTGCAATACCAACCGATTATCTCATTCCTTAGAACCGATTATCCAAACTTATACTAACATTGAATCCAGGTGAGTTGACACCCGATCCGTGTTGACGATACCGTTTATCCAGTATATTATCAAAAGCCAATGTCAAATTTGTAGAATCATTAAGATTTATTCCACCGCGCACATTGAGTGTCCACCATCCTGGGGTTCCTTGATCTATCGCAGCACCATTCACATCAAATTCAACTTCACCGGTATCACGGGTTGTGCCTTGTATACGCGGATCACGTATATCACTTCTATTTAGTCTTCTTTGTGCGGCAGCCCCTCGCACGAATACTGTTCCCCAATACTGAGTATCCGCTGGATCCCATTCAATACCGACTATTCCATTCAAAGGGGGTTCTCTCCGTGTTCGTGCTTCCCAAGGTTTCTCTGGGTCAGGTTCCACACCGTTAATCAAGAGAACTGCTCCACGCAATATTGCAGCGTTACCATACAATGAAAACACAGAATTCATAGGAACGAATGCAGCCAATTCCACGCCTTGATACTGTGCTTCATCAACATTATCGAAGACGAGTACATCAATTCCTTCATATTCATCAATAAGATCTTGATGTAGTTGTGGGATTTCACCACCTTCATACGCCTCTGCAACAGGTTTTCTGACAACCAGACCGTTGATCCGACTATGGAATAGCGTCAATGAACCTCGAAAATGCTTGTGTTTTATCTTGAAACCACCCTCAGCAGTCCACGAAGTTTCTGCATCTAAGTCAGGACTGGGTGCAGTGATACCTTCGTTGGTAACCTCAACAGCAGTTGTGTCATTCAAAGATGGAGCACGAAACGCAGTTCCAAGGCTTCCCACCAAATTCACAAATTCAGTCAATCCAATCACAACACCTGCACTACCGGTCAAACTATTGTCAAATTTATTAAATTCTTCAAATTCATCAGAACGCACGGATAGGTCTGCATAGGTATTATATACTGTCGCACGACCACCTAAGGTAAATTCTACTCTCTCATGAATCTGTATTTCATCTTGAAGATAGATACTTGCATCCCAGAACTGAGAACCGTTAATAAAACGTCCTTTTTCTTCATCAACAGTTTCCTTTCCATTTTCTGTTGAAACAGTCCGACTCTGTATCGTATCAAAGTAGAATTCACCACCACCGACTATCCGTTGTTTTGGTAAAACACTGCTGACGGCTTGTGCACTCAATCCTATTGTGTTCACAGTGTCGTATCTATGTCTACGTTTTTCTGCATCAAGTTTTACTTCATTTCGTCCCTCTTTCTGTCTATTGAAAGAAGCAGTAAAACGTATCTTATCAAGGCTATCACCTTCAGGATTTGTTATGTAGTTTGCATAGAGAAGGTCACGGTTCTGTGGTTGAAAATAGAACTCCTCAAATTCACGAGGAGCAATTTTATCATATCGAGGCGTTTGCGGTTGTCTCCACATCTGATATGCGACATTCAATGTGCTTGTATCATTTAGTTTATAACCGATTTTTGCATTCACATCGACTGCACTCCAACTCAAAGGACCTTCAGTGTCAATGAGCCAATTATCTGGGATTTCTTCTTTATTCAGTCTATTTATCGTCTTGTAGTTATAGAGATCCACATCATTAGGTTTTGCATCTACAATTTCATATTTCCGATTCTTATAGTGTAAGTCATATCCATTTCCGGGGTTGATGTCACCATATTCTCTGACACCGCCGCCAACGATGAAACCGAAATTTCCTTTGTTTCCTGTCAACTCCAATCGACCAAGACGTTCCTGAGTCGCCGTTGAGTAACGAGCGATGAGATGTGGACGGATATTCAGTTTGTGACTTATCAGATTGTTTTGTGATGGATTAATTGGCACATCTTTTGTGAAGTAACTTACAACACCTCCCATTGCGCCACTTCCATAGAGCATTGAGCTTGAACCACGTAAAACTTCGGCACTTCCTAACATTTCAGGTGCAATGGTTGCTGCATATTGATTCGGTCCAGACCGAAATGTTGAATTGTTCAATCGTACCCAGTCAACCTGTATCAAAGTTTGGTAGCCTGTTAGACTCCTAAGCATCGGTGAGCCTTGACCAACCGTTGTCTCTTGTGCAATGACCCCGACAACATCACGAAGGATATTGGACGCATGCTCTGCGTTTGTTCGTGCGATTTGATCTGATCCCAATATACTGATGGCATTTGGTGTATAAAATGGATCTTTTTCGGCACGGGTAGCAGTCACCGTAACTGTATCTAACTCAACTGCATTAGAATAGACAGAAACGTTCAATCCACTAATGAGTCCTATAAATATTAAAGATAATTGTAGTATTGCTTTTTTCATCATATTCTCCAGCGTGTCCAACATATTTCTTATTGTAATATAGAGTCATTTGTAAACTGCATAATGTATAGCAATTTATATGCCAACTTTTTCACCTAAAAAATAATTGATTTCTGTTCAATTTGAAAACAGATGAATATAAATTGTTCATTTTCTGAACAGGTTCATTACTCAGCGATGTTCAATTGTTGAGATTCTGTTTTGCTGAATCTCGGATATGCTCGGATTCCTCGGATTGCGCGGAGAATGTCCGAGGCATATTGAATTGCACTCGGTGAATGTGCATTAGTGATTTGTCTGCCTTTATTTTAAGAGTAATATGATCGTAGGGGCGAGGTCACCTCGTCCTCTTCCAAATCACATACCCGTAATTTTAGTATGGACACTCCATTAGACAAACATATCTGATTATTTTATAGTTAGACAAAATTTCAAAGAATTAGAGAATGGAAAATTATTCCCAAAAATATGGTAACAAATACAGAAAAATGGACGTTAAAAATCTTAAGTGATAAAGAGCAATAAACTGTGAAACATGTCTTGAAAAAGTCAATATATAATAACTTAACATACATTCTATAGTCCAGTCCATAAAAGAACATCTAAATTTCATAATGCAGACATCCTTTTTATTAGGTGGTATTTATGCAAAAAGCATTTCTTATTATTTGTGTCTACTTCATTGTGTTCGTGTTTTTGGGAATCTTGTGGTATTATCCTGTGATGCCGTTTCTTTTCTATAACACACTTGCGGATGCTGAAATGAAACATCAGATGGAAGACGATTTGATTGAATACTATGGAATTGTCAACGAAACACACCAACTGGCGAGAAAAGGTGCAGTTCTTTCTTTTCAAGAAAAAGTTGTATTATTCATAACTCCCGGTGGTGAATACGGTTTTTTGCTGTTTCCTATAGTTGGTATTCTATGGGGATTGTGGCGTGGTCTTGCCTTCCATTTCCGTACGAGGAAAGAGATTCCTGTCACGCAAACACCACACACTGTCTAAACATACAACACATTTACACGTACAGGTATCCAGTTGACGCGTTTTCATATCTGAGAACGCCACGGGTTTACAGATTGGTACGACTGCAAATCTTTTTGTATTAAATCGGGTTAGAAACCCCTCCAACAAGAGTATTTAGTGGCAATTAAATCCCTTAAATTGCACGCCTTTTCTCTTGTGTTTCCGCATGAATCGTGGTATAATGACAGAACTAAAAATTATCGAATTATACGACAATACGCAAGAAATCGTAGTTCCTAACCAAGTTTTCCTTGAAATGATCTGTCTGTAATCTAATTCCACTCATGCATACTTATGATACTCATACCACTATCCTGTCAAATGAGAGAGTTGCGGAAGATCATTACTTGTTACGTTGTGAGTGTTCTGATATAGCACAACATGCACAACCAGGGCAATTCATACATGTCCTGATTTCAAACGGAACAGGACTTTTACTCCGTCGTCCATTTACGATATATACGGTTGATGGTAGACATATAACAATGTTATATCAGATCATTGGGGAAGGGACACAGTGCCTTTCTGAGCTACCAAGTGGAGCATCCATACAGGTGTTGGGACCGCTTGGTAATACGTTTGACATTGCAGATAATCCTGCGATTTTAGTTGGTGGGGGTGCTGGTATAGCATCCCTCATGTTGCTTGCTGTTTCATTACGGACACAAGGCATAAAGACATTAGGATTAATAGGGGCGCAACACAGCGATAGATTGCTCAGTGTTGATGATTTGGAAGCAATTGGTGTGTCTGTACATATTGCCACGGATGATGGGAGTGTTGGACATCACGGGTTCGTTACTGATATTCTAACTGATATCTTAGATAAGAATGGTTTGAAGAATCCGACAATCTATGCTTGCGGACCACACGGCATGCTCGCTGCGGTAAGCCAGATAACATCTAAATTCGGTGTGCGAACACAAGTTGCAATGGAAAATCGGATGGGATGTGCTATGGGTGTATGTCTTGGTTGTGTATGTCCTGTCCGTATTAGAGAGAACCGGGTAGAATATCAACGTGTTTGCACTGAAGGACCTGTCTTCAATGCCACTGAAATCGCATGGGAAATATAACAAACAAAATGAAACTAACATTCTATCAGAGAATCACAGAAATTAGCCTAAAAGGTGAGTTACTTTCGAATGCTTGTTGTGAAAAGATATTATCAGCATCGGAAGTGGAATTACTTCCTCTATTAGACGCTGCGTACCAAGTTCGCAAAAAATATTTTCAGAATACTGTGCAGCTGCACATTCTCAATAATGCACAGAACGGTAATTGTCCAGAGGACTGTCACTATTGCGTGCAAGCAAAGACTGCAACAACAGATATTGATACTTATTCCTTAAAACCGATGTCAGAGATTCTCGCTGAAGCGGAACAGGCTTATAAATCTGGAGCATACCGTTACTGTATTGTGATGAGCGGCAGAGGACCTAATTCAAAGAAAGTTAAACAACTGTCACAAATAATCCAAACAGTCAAAGACCGTTTCCCTATTGAAGTGTGTCTATCTGTCGGACTGATCGATGAACCGGCTGCCCAAACATTAAAAGAAGCAGGACTGGACAGATTGAATCACAATCTCAACACATCTGAATCCCACTATCCAAATATCTGTAACACGCATACATATCAAGATAGGATGGATACATTGCATGCTGCACAATCGGCAGGACTCGCATGCTGTTCAGGTGTAATTGTAGGTATGGGTGAGGATAACAGTGATCTGATTAGTGTTGCTAAAGAACTCCAAAGATTAGAAGTTGCCTCAATTCCAGTCAACTTTTTTCTACCTATTGCTGGCACGCAGGTTCAGGATACCCAATCATTAACACCAGATTATTGCCTACGAGTATTGTGTTTGTATCGATTCCTGAATCCAACAGCAGAGGTAAGGGTTGCTGCAGGACGGGAACATCATTTGCGTGGTATGGAGGTAATGTCGCTATATCCTGCGAATTCAATGTTCATAGATGGGTACCTGAACGCAAAAGGGAAGGAAGCATCTCGGACACTTCAGATGATAAAGGATGCTGGATTTACAATTGAAACAAACGGGAATATATCTGAATTCCTTCAACATCCCCAGAATGAACAAGTAGATGTACCGCTAAAAGAACTTGAAGTGCTTCGCCCGCGTATTGAATACAATGCATAATGAATAGCAATAGCAGTTGTATCTTCTTTTTTAGGATCCATTTGACACACCATCTTTATTTTTCTCTTGTTCTCTATTCCTTCATGCCTCTTCAATAATGGAATCTTTGTCTGGCCATATTTGACAGAAATAATTAAATAAAATTTCTGTTCGCTCGTGAATTGCTGCTTCTATGTCAGAGTCGTTATTATTCTTTATTTCCCGTAATTCTTGGTTTAATTTAAGAATTGATCCATCAAAAGACGTGACCTTTTCTTCAAGAAAGGTAAAGTTACCCAAAATATTAAATGCTGATGAGTTTGGATCAGATAGAATACGTTTTGGTTCATAAGACGAGAACTTCTCAAAATCTAACTCATTTTTATTGTCTCTGTCAATATGTTTTTCAATTCGATAGAAGGTATAACTTAGCACAAATACGGCTCGATGTTGAATTGAAAGAAAATCTTGCTCGCGCACTTCATCCATGATTCCCTGCAAGTCTATTGTATGTAAACGGTCCTTTATATTTCGTAAACCGAACAACTTTATCTCATCTTCATTTGGCCATTCTTTCCCAGCTCGAGATTCTCGCCAATCACTGAAATCTAGACAATCAACAAACTTTCGCATAGTGAACCTTGACTTTTTATTTGACGGTTCAACTAATTCAAGAAAGAAGACATCTACTTGATCATATACTTTTTTATCTTCAAAATCCAATCCTCCAGGGTAGAATAACAAACGACGCATTATACGTGACTCTAAACTCTTATAAACCAACTTCAATTCATTATCAGATATTCTTAACTCATTTTTTAAGTGAAGGACAAAAGGAAGGACAAAGGGAAGAAAACTTTGAATTCTGAGATCTCTATAAAATTGCATGCGGATACCAATTTCTGAGTAATCATCAATTTTATCATCGGAACTAGGATTAGCATTCTTATAGTCTTCACGATAACCATTCAATTCGCTGAATTCTTGATTAATGAATTCCACATCACTGAATTCTTGTTCAACATTCTTGTTTTTTAATTTCCTCAAGTATTGATCCTGATATACCTCAAATTCTTTTTTATTTTTTTCACCT
Source organism: Candidatus Poribacteria bacterium (assembly GCA_965214095.1). Lineage (GTDB taxonomy): Bacteria > Poribacteria > WGA-4E > WGA-4E > WGA-3G > MSPOR6. The sequence continues at coordinate 723,283 of OZ243938.1, forward strand.
TTTCGATCAGGTTCAAAACACTTAGGTCCCAATTTCGCAATGAGAAAGGTCTTTAAAAACTCTTCCAATCTTTCCATAGTCCAGTACTTACGGTTATTCTCAAAATGCCAATACTCCTCATAGAAAAGGGTCCTATAGGTTCTTTTTTCCTCTCCCTCTTCTTCCAGTCTTCCGGCGCGTAAGAAAAGGTTATTTCTGAGATAATCAAACTCTGAAAGTTTTCTCCCGGTCGCATTAATCGATTCAAAAATTTTCTCGGACTTCTCATTACCCTCAAGTTCTATCTTAACGACAGTAAATTTGTTTTGGATAGTAGCAAGCAGATCGTCTAATTTACGAAAATCAAAATCCTTTTCCATGTACCCCCTAATCCACTCATAGAAATAGTCATAGGCTTGAAAAACGTTTACCCTGAGATCTTCGAGATTATCTGAAAGATTTTCGGGATTATCTGATAAATCAAACTTGATTTGACTTAACTTAGCGGGGACTAGACAATTTGTCTCTTCATCAAATGCGTCAGGGATAAGTTTACCATATTCTCCCTTGACAACTTTTTCAAATTCTTCTCCATCGTACTCTGTGAGAACTAATTTATATCTAGCCTCCTCGGAATAACGACTTATGGTATCATCTCTGTTCACTATAAGTGCGTTTGCGCCTTGCATTTGAGCATCATGCCCGTTAGATTGAAATATATCTCTAATAACACAAAGAATAATTTGAAAAGTTGTAAGGCGTTGCTGTCCATCAATCACTTCAAGACTGCTTACTGTGTCCGGGTCAGACATCGGTTCGATGACAATAATACCTGTGAAATGTGTGTTGTCAGTATCCTTGATTTGTGCAAGGATATCTCTCCATAACGCTTCCCAATTCGGTACATCCCAAACATAACGCCGTTGGTAAATAGGAACCTTATATTGCACAGGGCTACTAAACATATCATTTAAATTAACACTTGCTTTTGAATTCATTCCTAAATTCTCTTATTCACTTTTTCTTTATTCTTGATCTAATAAAGTTCAGGCCATACCTCATTAAAATCTTGTATAAGTTGTTCTTCAATTCCTTGACTTGATAAATAATTTGTAATATCTGTTATTAAACTCTCAAGATCCTCCCAACTAAGGTTTCTCAGGTCCATCATTTGATCTTCTGAAATAATTTTATTCAGCACGTACTTAACAAACTCAGCGTTTCTATTCTTATATACAGATATCTCCCAAAACGCATGCCGAACTGCGTTATTACTTATATCTATTTCCCGATTACTATGAAGGAGACATTCTATGAACGAGTTTTTGCAGAAGGGGGTACCGACAGCCTTACTAAAGCAGGACTCTATAGTCTTAAAACAACTCTCTTTTATATCTGCATGGGTGTGTCCATCCCTTTCGAGAACAAGCAAACTCCTAATTATATATGACTCCAATATTTTCGTAGCATCAGAAAGTTGCGCACTATTAGTATGTTCTACGAATAGTAAAAATGAATCTAAATAACGAAAACTAAGGTCATCACAAAAATTCTTGTAGTTTTCAAATACTTGCGAACTTTGTAACTCTCGAAAAGATTTTGCCCATAGATTTAATTGTTTGAATTCATGCTCGATTTTGTTTTTAGCAGATGAGTGTGTCTTATCTAAACCTTTACTGTATCTTCGATATAATTCAGATGATTTTATATTTTTTGGCTCAAAACAGTTGGGACCAAGCTTTGCTTTGAGAAACACACTGAAAAACTTATCAAGCGTTTCTGTAGTCCAGTAACTGCGATTTTCTTTTTTGTCAAAGTAGTGCCAATAGTTCGTATAGAAAATATCCGTATAAAGTTTCCGACTACCTTCGTCTAATCCCAAGTTGCTGGCACGTAGGAAAAGATTGTTTCTGAGGTAATCAAACTGCGAAAGCATTTGTCCCGTAGCATTGAGCGATTCAAATATCTCCTCCGACTTATCCCTTCGATCAAGTTGATCAAGATCTATTATAGCAAAAGTAAATTGATTCTTGATAGTGTCGAGCAGATCGTCTAATTTTTTGAAATCAAAATCCTTTTCCATATAACCTTTAATCCACTTATAGAAGTAGTTATAGGCTTTAAGGACGTTCTTACTAAGATCTTCTGGCTTGAGAGATACCTCAGATATGATTTCACTTAATTTATCGGAGTCTATGTGTCCGGATGTTTCATCAAATGCATTAGGGATACGTTCATCATATTTTCCCTTAACTACTACCTCAAATTCATCTTTATCGTATTCTATAGGAACGAATTTATATCTAGCCTCCTCGGAATAGCGACTTATGGTATCATCTCTGTTCACTATAAGTGCGTTTGCACCTTGCATTTGAGCATCATGCCCGTTAGATTGAAATATATCTCTAATAACACAAAGAATAATTTGAAAAGTTGTAAGGCGTTGCTGTCCATCAATCACTTCAAAACTCTTTAAGTTTTTTTCATGAATAGGGCGTGTAACTATAATGCCTGTGAAATGTTTTCTAGCACCTTCTTTGTCAGGTGTTAAGTTTGGTATGATCTCGGGCTGTTCGCTTTCTTGGCAACTGAATTTTCCTTCCGAATCTTCTATCAGTTCTAATCCTAACTGAGCAAGGATGTCTCTCCATAGTCTTTCCCAATTTACTTTATTCCAGATGTAACGCCTTTGAAAAAGAGGCACCTGATATTGCACAGGCGTATCAAAAAATCTATTTAAGTCAACGCCAGCTTCTATGTTCATCTCTGAAACTCCAATATAACGAATAAAATTGGACTATATGACATATTAAAGGAAATACATACAACTTTTTCACATTGGGTTTATATTACCATTTTATTTGAGTATAACATATTTTGTATGTTTTTACAAATTAAAATTGATTAAACCCTGCACAAGTTATTTAAATTAAGCATTTAATCCATTTTTTTCGCTGAACAAAGTAAAACATGCAGATCTATCCACAAATTACGTGTTGCGAATGTGTTGCGAATTCACCCAATCTGCTTCAACCCACCCATATACGGCTGCAACACTGCTGGCAAACGCACTGTCCCATCGGGATTCTGATAAGTCTCAAGCAGTGCTATAACGACCCTCGGCAACGCAGTACCAGACGCATTGAGCGTATGAATAAACTCCGGTTTCGCACCGGCTTCAGGACGATACCGTATATTTGCGCGACGTGCTTGGAATGCCTCAAAGTTACTACAAGAAGATACCTCTAAATATCTTTCCCTCGCTGGTGCCCAAACTTCAATATCATAGCATTTCGCTGCAGCAAATGACAGTTCCACAGTGCAATGTTGGACAACACGGTACACGAGACCGAGTGCCTGCAATACTGTCTCCGCATTTTCCAAGAGTGATTCATGTTCTGCATAAGAAGTTTCTGGTGTGGTGAACTTAACCATCTCCACTTTGTCAAATTGATGGATACGTTGTAATCCGCGTGTATCCTTTCCATACGCCCCCGCTTCACGCCGGAAACATGGTGTATAAGCAGTATAGTAGATAGGCAACTCGTCAGCAGATAATATCTCACCCGCAAATAGGTTTGTAACAGGCACTTCAGCTGTCGGTATCAGAAATAGATCGCTATCTGGATTTTCTTCATCTCTGTCGCACCGATACATATCCGATTCAAACTTTGGGAGTTGACCTGTACCTGTCATTGTTGGACGATTAGCAAGAAACGGTGGTGATACCTCAGTGTACCCATGTTCGGTCGTGTGCAAATCAAGCATGAACTGAATCAAAGCACGTTCCAACTTTGCTCCCAAACCTTTGAACAGCACAAAGTTGCTACCTGCTACCTTTGCTCCACGCTGAAAATCAACAATGTCCAATTGTTCAGCGATCTCCCAATGTGGTTTGAGTTCAAAATCACAACTCGGTTTTTCACCCCATGTCTTAATCTCAGTATTATCATCTTCACTGGTGCCAAAAGGTGTACTTTCCTCTGGCATATTTGGGATTGTTAAGAGGATAGCATCAATCTTTGATTTTAACTCGTTTGCTTCAGCGGTTCGTTCTTTTATGTCCTGTGAGAGTTTCCGCATTTCAGCAATTGTTTCTGAGGCATCCTGCTTTTCCTTCTTCAATTGGGCAATTTGTTGGGATACCTGATTCTGGTGTGCTTGCAGCGTTTGTGTGTGCGTTAAATTCTCTCGCCACTGAGTATCCAGATCTATGAGTGCGTCTAAGTCTGCATCTGTTTGACGATCTGCTAACATTTTGCGAACTGCATCAGTATTTTCTCTGATAAATTTGAGGTCAACCACGTCGGTTCTGCTCCTCTACTGTAGGGGATTGTATAAAAACACATAAGTGTATGTGAGAAATGTAACGAAAAAACCACAGCATTGTTTGGTACAACCTGTGGCTATTCTTTGTAATATGAACGGGCCCGACGGGACTTGAACCCGCGACCTCCTGCGTGACAGGCAGGCGCGCTAAACCAAACTGCGCCACGAGCCCATAAGATGCCTCTAACAAGTAGGCGGGACAGGACTTGAACCTGTGACCTACAGCTTGTAAGGCTGTCGCTCTAGCCACCTGAGCTACCCGCCCAAAATGAGATTGTAGCATCATCTCATCTCAAGACAATGTTAAGTATAACACAAACGCTGCGGTTTGTCAAGAAAATATGATTTTTTTCGTAGATTTTTGGTGTGTGTTTCAGGCTATTACATCCATTATTTCTTGAGTAATTTCATCAATCAACTTTTCGTCAACACATATAACCTTTGTAAAATACCCTTTGTTTGCCAACATCCTAAAATATTGGGATCTGTAAACATATTCCTCCCTTATTATCTGTATGTATCCATTATCTATTCCGTTGTATCGTTCTAACAGTCTTTCATGCTGAGTTTTCTCAGACTGTATGTCCAGAAAAAAATGTTTGCCCTTTTCAAAGTATTGACTGTCAATGAGACCGCATTTCGAAAACCTGTCTGTACTACCCTCACTTAGGTGTCCGACAGGAAAAACTATGGAAGATGCATATTCTGATATGATAACAATACCTTTTTTATCTGGATCCTCTAAATATCTTTTAAATTCACGCTTACCGTCATAAACAACAGATTCGGATATAAGGGATTTTAGGTGATATGCTATAGTCGTCTTGCCTGCCCCCTGCACCCCGCTCAATGATATTATGTTAGATTCCATCTGAATCCTCCTCCGATTTCAGCGTTTTAGTTTTTTTAACGTGATGGACTTTCCGAACCTATTAGCAGAAAGTAGTACTGCTAACAATTCTCTGTGTGTCTCATCTTATACCATTTCTAATAAAGAACATACCAATAAAGAAATAGTTGGTTCGTAGTCGCGCAATTCATTGCGCCTCTTACATTTAAATGAAAATTGAAAATCATTTTTAGATATAGTATTAGACTACACCCAAAACGACACCAACGGTACACCTCAAAGATTAGGAAGCAGTTTGACGTAACCCACACATGCATCGTGAATTGTTGTCACATATATTGTGACAAAGATGCAAAATATGTGCAATAAGAATAAATTAGGTAGTGCATAAAGTTGCTGTCACCATAGACATCAATTTAAGGAAAATTACGCATTATTCCCCGTGACGGTAGGTTCGGTTTCCTAACCGAACAGGACCTTCCGCGGAAACCTTTATGAACGGCTTATCACAAAACCGGTTCGGTTAGGAAACCGAACCTACCAGCCTAGGATTGTAGCGTAATTCCTCCTAAATTGACACCTATGGTACGGTTCCTAAGAGAATCATGTAGAATACTAAACGCGTATTCTATATTGCACATGCTACCAATAGCATTCATACCGTTGATTCGGAAATTTATATGAACAAATTCACCAATAATTTGCCTAACCATATAAATGTTCATTCATAAAAAACCAGAGGTAATGAGGAAGACAATGAAAAATATCACTTCAATATTAACTACAACCCTTATATTTTACATAGTATTTACTATTAGCACTTTTGCACAGAATACGGTCTCAAAAGATGAAACTCGGTTTGACCTTGATGGTAACGGTCAACTGAGTACCACAGAAAGCGATCTCATGACAAGGATCTTGAGAATAGAACGGGAGAGCGGTGTCCAATTCAATCAACGCGAGATACGTGAAATACGCGATGGACAACGTAACGGATTTAACCAATCTCGCGGTGGAGGCAGATCTGGTAGATCACGAGGTTCCAGAACACCTACAGGTCCGCGTCTAAACCCAGAACAAGTTCAATTCAAAGATGGTACAGCGACGGTTGCCGATCGTGAAACTTTCAAAAAACTCTCATATCAAGGAACAGATGTACGTATTGATACGCAGCTAATTGGTATTGAGTATGTCAAATTTCAGGTTGAAAATACTAACACAAAAAAACCGCAACTTTATTTCATGAATACGAAGACACATCGTTCTCACGGCAGTTTTATGCAAGCAGCTGGATTAAGCAGAGGACAAGGACAGATGCGTGGTGTGCTGAGTTTTCGTCCGCTTTCCACATCCCCAAACGGTGAACCCGGTGTCTATACCTTTGAATTCAACCCGAATGACGCTTTTCCTTTTACACAAATAAAGATGGTTCATGACCTACTTGTGTCAAAAATGCCTATCTTGAAGAATAGATTAGGATATTGTCCATTATGGGGTGCAATTGGAATTTATAATCGGGAGAAATCGTTATACGATGCTGCTGAATTCCCTGTCTATTTTGAGGACGACATCTATGCTAACATCGGTTTCCTTCCATTAAATATAGCGGAATCCTACGGCATACTACGGATATTAGATACAAATGAACGTCCATCACCTCGAAACATTGTTATCTGCAAAGCGTTACCGAATGAAATGCCACGAGTTGCTGGTATTATCACAGGGGTTCGCCAAACCCCGCTTTCCCACGTCAACCTTCGTGCAATACAAGATAAAGTTCCAAATGCATTTATTGACAATGCCTGGGAAAAGGATCGGATTAAACCTCTTATAGGTAAATATGTCTACTACAAGGTCAACCACGACGGTTTTGAAATTAGGGAGGCAACGCAAGCGGAGGTAGAAACTCATTTTGCCGGTATCCGTCCTGTGAATACGCAGAAACCTAAACGCAACTTGTCTATTAAACAGATATTGCCGCTTGATAATATTAGGTTCGGAGATTCATCAAGTTTCGGTGTGAAAACAGCAAATGTGGCAACATTACGGACAATTGATCTTCCCGATGGTACTGTGCCTGATGGTTTTGGTGTTCCCTTTTACTTTTATGACGAATTTATGAAACATAACGACTTCTATACGAAAGCTGAAACGTTGCTCAAAGATCTGGGTTCTCAGAATGCACAAGATACGAGAATTGATAAACTCAAGAAGTTCAGAACGCAAATTACAAAGGGGGAGATGCCTGTTTGGATGATGACTGCACTGGAAGAAATACAAAAATCCTTTCCTGATGACACGCCTCTGAGATGTCGTTCAAGTACTAACAATGAGGATTTACCCGGATTTAGTGGGGCAGGACTATACGATTCCTTCACACACAATCCAGATGAGGGACATCTATCAAAGTCTATTAAACAGGTGTATGCAAGTCTATGGAACTATAGGGCGTTTGAAGCGCGTGACTTCTATAGGATTGACCATTTCACAACGGCAATGGGTGTCCTTATCCATCCCAATTTCAAGGATGAAGTGGCTAACGGTGTCGCAGTTACAGATGATGTCGTATACCAGACAGTAGGGAACTATTACCTCAATACACAAGTTGGTGAGGACCTTGTTACAAATCCTGAAGAACAATCAATTCCAGAGGAGATATTGTTAGACTGGCGTGATAGTAGTCTTTATAGAATTGTCTCAACATCTAATCGTAAAGCAGACAATGGGAGGATTTTGACAGACAGGTATCTGCGTGAAATACGTAGTTATCTCGGCAAAATACACAATAAATTTGACCTGCTTTATACATCTAATTCACAAACGAGTGATTTTGCGATGGAGATTGAATTCAAAATTACCAAAAATGGGAAACTTTCAATAAAACAAGCGAGACCCTGGGTGCGGTAGTTTGACAGTAGAATCCTGCAGAATCCTAGGTTAGAGCATTTCTTAATAATAACCATAGGCATCAATTTAGCGTCCTTTCAGGCCGGTAGGTTCGGTTTCCTAACCGAACCGGATCTTCCGCGAAAACCTTTATGAACGCTATTGGCACAAACCCGGTTCGGTTTCCTAACCGAACCTACCGCCCTGAGATTATAGCGTCCTTCCCCTAAATTGATGCCTATGGAGCATTTCTAAATAAAAACCAATCATTATCATATTTCACCATAAGAACATACCGATTACAACTACAACACAAATTCTCTTGATAAATCTTTCTAATGTTGATAAACTAACAACATAAATGTGTTTAAATGACATGGAGGACGTAAAGGTGAATAGATTCTACGCATTCTTATGTATTATTACCGTTAGCATATTCATGGTTGTTGGATTAGCTGCTATAGGTGAAGCAACTACTGAAGAGGAACCACAGCCACCTCAAAAGGAAACCCACCCATCTGAAAAACGTGTTGCAGTTTTGCATTTTAAAGATAACAGTAATTTTGATGATCCAGTCGGTTGTGGTTGTGTACCAAACTTCGTCGGTGCTGTTTTTAGCACAAAAAAAATGTGGGATTTGGAAGCAGGTTTCGCAACTATGCTTGATCGAAAACTCGCAGAAACATCTGTCTACCAACCGGTTTCACGAGATGAACTACTGGATGCTATGGCACAGATGACCTTATCAAGACGTAACCTAATGAAACTTGATAAAGACCAACGTGCAAAACTTGCTAAACTACTCAATGCGGATGTGCTTATTGTCGGAGAAATAAAAGATTTCGGACAAAGAAGAATGAAGGCAAATGCTTCAAGGTCTTTGACAGAAAGTGGAAGAGAAACACAATCAGTACCCATATCCACAAGTTATATGACCAGATTTGCAGCTATGGGACACAGAAATAGAGCTTTTGTAAAACTTAACATGAAATTTTACGAAGCCTCCGGAAATGAAATCGCTACTGTACCAATTAACGTATCTCTTACGGATAGTCTCGCTGGGACAAATATCGCTGGATTGAAGGCTTCTGTTACTGAATCCGGCTCCGAATTTCAATTTGGACAGACTAAGGAAAAACTTGGAAACCGCACTCGGCCAATCACTAAACCTACACAACTAAATAAAATAAAATTCGCTTCTCCTGAGTACGATAGGACTCTTTCTGGTCTAGCAACAAATGAAGCACTTATTAAGACCGTCATTGAACTTAGAGATAGCTTTGGCCCAAACTTCATAACGCCATGGGAAACACCTGAGAATAAAGAGGAGCAAAAGAAGCAAATTGACGAAGCAATGGCTAAACGTCCAGTCAAAATTACTTATGTTGACACCAATGACCCAGATCTGGTTTACATTTACATTAATGCGGGTTCTGCGAAAGGAATAGCGATCGATCAACAGTTTGCAGTATATACTGATGGCGCACCAATCCGAGACGTTGATACAGGTGAAATCCTTGATTATACAAAGAAGAAAATAGCAACTGTCGCTGTTACGGAAATCCTGAACGAGAAACTCTCTATCGTAAAAATAGTTGAAAAAACAGGGGATATCAAACGAGGGGATTTACTAAAATCACTTACTACAGATGATCCAAAGGAACAATAATTTTGGAGGGTTTAGTATGAATTTTTCCCATTTTCAATCACTGTTCAGAAATAAGAATACATCAGAATATTTGGTGTATACCATAATCATGACAGTAATATGTTGTTCTATGATATTTTTCGGTTGTACAGACACATCAAACAAAGAGAAGTCAGATACACTACAAGATGGAAAAGTAGACTCGTCTGAAAAAAAAATAAAAATCGGGTTATCCATGGATTCTTTACGAGTCGAACGGTGGCAGAAAGACAGGGATATATTCATCCGTGAAGCAGAGAAATTAGGGGCGGAAGTCATTGTACAATCTGCCGATGAAGATGCTGTAAAACAGAACGAACAAGCAGAAAATATGATTACACAAGGAGTTGATGTCCTGGTTGTGATTCCAAAGGACAGTGTAGCCTCATCTCAAATTGTAAAAGCCGCACATGCAGAAGGAGTCAAGGTAATCGCCTACGATCGGCTGATACGGGAAAGCGAACCGGACCTTTATATCTCCTTTGACAACGAACAAGTCGGTTATTTACAAGCAGAATATCTACTCCGACATAAACCTAAAGGAAATTACTTTTTACTCGGTGGGGATCCAGGGGACAACAACGCTCACCTACTACGAAAAGGGCAACTTCGCGCACTACAATCTGCAATTGAATCAGAAGATATTAAGTTAGTCGCAGACGCAAAACATTGGGCTGTTGGATGGGATCGCAACGATGCACTTAACAAAACAGAACAAGTCCTAACCCAAACAAACAATCAGATAGATGCTGTTGTAGCATCAAATGATGGCACTGCTGGTGGGGTAATTCAAGCTCTTGAAGGACAAAATCTTGCAGGGAAAGTTCTCGTTTCTGGACAAGATGCTGACATTGAAGCGTGCCAAAGAATCGCTAAAGGCACACAAACCATGACGGTATACAAACCCATTGATCTCATCGCAACAGAAGCTGCACACGCTGCGGTTGCTCTTGCAAAAGGAGAGAAAGTTAAAAAAGCAACACAGAAAATCAATAATGGGAAAGTTGATGTACCATCAATAATACTCACACCAATTCAAGTTGATAAGGATAACCTTGATAAGGTGATTATTGAAGGCGGATTCCATACACGCGAAAAAGTATATCAATCTAAATGATATATGATTCGGTTTATGTGAGTTAACTCAGCAATACAAGGTTATCCCGATGTATAATTTCATCGTAATCGTGATAACCGAGTATCTTCTTTATGTCCTGAGTCTGTTTTCCGGCAAGTTTAGTAGTTTCTGTAGAATTATAATTGATCAATCCACGCGCAATTTCTACACCATTTTCGGTGAAACAGGAGACAGTATCGCTAAAATTAAAATGTCCTTCAACACGTTTAATTCCTGCTGGTAATAAACTCTTGCCACCTTGAATAAGTGCATCACGTGCTCCATTATCTACAACGACATATCCTTTGGGAGGACGGGAATAGGCGATCCATCTTTTACGACCAGAGATACGTTCATTGGATCGGAAAAGCGTACCAAGCAGCTCCCCTTTTAAGAGACGCGTGACCACAAGCGGTTCACGTCCATAAGCAATAACCAACATCTCACCAGATGACGTAACGATTTCTGCAGCTCTCAATTTGGTTATCATGCCACCTGTCCCACTTGTTGTGCCTGCTTCCCCCGCAGATTGCCATATCTCATCTGTAATCACATCAACTGTATGTATGAGTTCAACATCTGGATTATGTCGTGGGTCTGCTGTAAATAATCCTTGTTGGTCAGAAAGAAGGATAAGCAAATCTGCCTGTGCAAGGTTTGTCACATAAGCAGATAACGTGTCGTTGTCACCAACTTTTATTTCATCTACGGCGACACTGTCATTTTCATTGATAATAGGAATCGCGCCGAGTTGAAGAAGTGCATGTAATGCGTCATTCATGCGGGTATAACGCTTTCTGTCTGAAAAATCGTCTTGGGTGAGTAACAACTGGGCAGGACATTGACCATAAAAACGGAATCGTTCTTCATAAGCAGACATCAACCGAATCTGTCCAACTGCGGCAGCTGCCTGCAATACAGGGAGGGTTTGTTGGTGGGAATTCACACCCAAATGCGGAAGGCCAGCAGCAATCGCTCCAGAGGTAACAAGTATTACCTCTATTCCATTTTTCTTGACAGTCGCTAAATCGTGAACTAATCCATCAAGTGCTGATTCGTTGATGCGATAATCGTCTGAAATCGTACTACTACCGACCTTTACAACTATACGTCTAACTTCAGATAGCGATTCACGTCCATGTGTCAACTTGGCTTTGTCTATTTCTTTCACCTTTTTAGGAACTTTGTTTTGTAGGAATATTTCTTCGGTTTTATCCATTTTCTGTCACTTCATCTGATTACTTTCGGACTATAAGTAAACTCAAAATCATCAATCTGAATTGTATCACCTTCTTTGACGCCAGCACGAGTAAGGGCGTTTATTACTCCCATCTTTTTGAGTTTGCGGAATAGTAGCATCAATGCTTGTTCATTCTCAAAGTCTGTCATCACAACAGCACGTTTCGGTTCATCACCACTTACAACAAATCCAGTATCGATCTCTTGGATTTCAAACCGTGTACGTGGTTCAGGTGGTAGTTCCTGTTCCAAGATAATTGTTGATTCAGCTTGTTCACGCGCCTTTGCATCAAGGTATTGTAAGGAACGGTACGCCTGTTGCATGAGTGAATTGACTCCTTCGCCTGTAATACTGGATATTGTGAAGACTTTTCGTTTACCAAAGTATTCCTGCACCCGTTGTATATTCTCCTTCGCTTCAGGCATATCAATCTTATTGAGGGCAATGATTTGAGGAAGATCAGTCAACAATGGGTTGTAATGACCGAGTTCAAGATTAAGCTGCTCATAGTCTTTGATAGGGTCTCGACCATCGGCAGCACTAAGATCAATCACATGTATCAACATCTTTGTACGTTCAATATGTCGCAAGAATTGGTGTCCCAAACCTGCCCCTTTATGCGCGCCATCTATTAAGCCGGGTATGTCCGCAAGCACAAAGTTTTGTTCTTGATCAATCCGAACAACACCTAAGTTTGGGATAAGTGTAGTGAATGGATAGGATGCGATTTTGGGGGTAGCAGCAGATGTACGTGCAAGTAAAGTGGATTTACCTGCATTCGGATAACCAACCAGACCGACATCAGCAATGAGTTTTACCTCAAGACTAATCTCACATTCTTCACCCGGTTCGCCTTTTTCCGCTACACGTGGAACTTGGAAAGTGCTGCTTTTGAACCGTGAATTGCCTTTACCACCTATGCCACCCCGCGCTGCAATAACTGGTTGGTCAGGTTCTGTTAGGTCTGCAAGCAATTCTTCTGTGTCAAAATTTCTGATAATAGTGCCAACAGGCACCCTTATTATCTTATCATTACCATCAGCACCATCACGTTGTTTTCCACCACCGTGCGAACCGTTTTCTGCAACTTGCCGCGGGTTGTGACGCAAATCTATCAATGTGCTCATGCCGAGAGTGGCGATGACGATAACGTTACCTCCGTTTCCACCATCAGCACCGTCAGGACCACCACGTGGTACATATTTTTCACGACGAAAACTTATACAACCATTGCCGCCGTTACCTGCTTTGACATATATTCTTGCTGTGTCCATGTCCCACCCTTTCAGATAGAACGTCTATTTCACCTTGTCTTACGATTAATCCCACCTTTCCTGGTTGGTATGACCTCGGTCTGGTGGTGGGGTACTATCATATTCTCTCATGCTTACTTCTTGCATGATGTTGAATGTTTGACTATTTGGGGCGTACATCCCGTGAGTCCACCTTATGGTAACAGATATCATTAGTGCACTTGATTTAACGAACATCTGAGTGCTATACGCACTTCCACTTGCGCTACAAGGCGTATCAAACCAATCATCACGGTTGTCTTGACCAGCTGCACGATTGTCTACTACACTATCAAGCGCAGGTGGACTACCGATAAGTTCGTCGGTGCATTCACCAGCGGTTTGGCTAAAACTTTGTACCTCACCACCAGTCACGCTGAACGTAAACCCGTAGACCTCTGTAACATTTGGAGTAATAGGATCATCAACTGAAGCTGGACCAGTCTGTGGATTAATCGGATACATGCCCAATCCGCGCGGATGTCCTTGCTCAACGTAGTTGTGAGGATAGAATATCCACACTATCCATCCGTCTACGTTTGCTGGGTCAACAGGATTGTCATCAGCATGTCCATATACTAAATGTGACAGAACATTGTCGGGAGGGTTGTGCCCACTCGGATTAGGATTGCCCGGAGTGACTCCACCATTATTATTGTTATTATTGTTATTATTGTTATTATTGTTATTATTGTTGCCACCATTGTTGGTGTCGCCATTGTTGGTGTCGCCATTGTTGCCACCATTGTTGGTGTCGCCATTGTTCCCATCATTATTGGTGTCGCCATTGTTCCCATCATTGTTGGTGTCGCCATTGTTGCCACCATTATTGGTGTCGCCGTTGTTGCCACCATTGTTGTTGTTATTATTGTTGTTGTTGTCATTTTTGGTATCGCCATTGGTCCCACCATTGTTATTATTGTTGTTGTCATTTTTGGTATCGCCATTAGTCCCACCATTATTATTATTGTTGTTGCCACCATTATTGGTATCGCCATTGTTCCCATCATTATTGGTGTCGCCGTTGTTGCCACCATTATTGGTGTCGCCGTTGTTGCCACCATTATTGGTGTCGCCGTTGTTGCCACCATTATTGGTGTCGCCATTGTTCCCATCATTGTTGGTGTCGCCGTTGTTGCCACCATCAGTGCCACCACCATCAGTGCCACCACCATCAGTGCCACCACCATTATTAGGGGTTTGCCCACCAGGTGTTTGACCACCGCCACCTATGTTACCAGGTGTTTGACCACCGCCACCAACATCATCACGGGGACCGCTGGCAGATTCATCATGTCCATCACCTTTCATATCATCTATCAAGTCAGTGTTATCAGACGGTCTTTCAGCCTGCATTATCAAATGTCCTTTGTAGTAAAATAAATAAGTAGTGCTTGAAGGATGTATGTGAATGATGGGTAATAACTGATCCCCTCGTTTTGGATAAAGGGTCACACAGACTGAATCTGTTCCGTTTAATAGACAGATTTTACCGCCACCTTGATCGCTTAGATACTTGTCTAAATCACCGGGTTGCAACATGGAACCCGTATACGGGTTGTCTGAACAACTGGTTATTCCTAAGACAACAACCAGAAGAGTACCGATTATATACATAGAAATTCGTAATCTGTCCATTTTCATGCTAGTACTCCTTCCTAACGTTCATCGTTAGGTTGCAATTGGAAAGTATACGTATTTTCTGATGAGACTACACCATCTGCCTTGACATAGAATATTGCTGTATGTTCATCAATTAAACCGTTCACTTCAATTGATATATCCGCATCCTCAGATTCAACAGTAAACTGGACACCTGGGATTCCATCTGGCCTATCAATTTGTTTGAAACCTGTAATTTCAAGATCGTCATCGGGATTAACACTTAATTTTTCTCCTTCACCTACTCTAATATCAAGTCCACTTGTTTCGGGTGTTGTACCACGATCTTTTTCAGGAAATCCATCTGGATAGTATATGTCAATGAGCCATTCACCTGATAAATCAGTTTCATTCTGATTTCCAGTACCACCCTCTGCTTCATTCTTTGCAGGTAATTGCACTTGACCTGAATCTACCAATTCCTGTATTAGTTCTGTGGTATCCATTACTTTTTCAGCCCGTAATATAGGACGATCTTCATAGTAAAAAATAAAGACGACACTTGCTGGATGTATATTTACAATGGGTGGTGCGTCCTGACTATCATCTTGCACAACCTTAAGACAGATTGAATCAAATCCATCTTGTAGGCAGATCGTATCTTCACCGGTAGAATTGAGATACCTATCCACACTATCCACCGTCAATACTGGTCCTGTATATGGCACATCTGAACATCCAATTATACATAGTAGAAAGATAGGTATGATACATGTAAACTTAAGTATATTATCAAATACTTTGGCATTCACTACAGGTATTATGTTAGAGAGTACCATATTTTTATTCTTATTCGTCTCTTTTCCTGTCATAGCGTCTATAAACCTTTTTAAATTACCCATACAAGACACTCCTTTGTTTGTTTGCTTTACCGATATGCTCTTTCCACTCATCTTTTTTCCACCTTCCCGATGAGCAAGTGCGTTCAATGTCTATTGGACAAATGAAGTTAGAAAAGGAAATTATTCCTAAGTTATATCCATATAACGATTAATTCCGACTTCAGTTGACTATATCACCATGTGGAAATTCGTATTTGCATGAAGGACACTTATGATAGTGTTCACGCATGACAAATCCACAATGTGGACATACACGTTTTGCTCGTAGTTGAGTCATGATACGAGATATGATAATCACACCAACAAGAAGGATTATAAGGAAGGCTACCTCCCATATTCCTATCTGCATATCATTCCCAAAGATAAGGACATTCCTACGGTAAAGAGACGAGAATAACTATGTTTCATTAATCAAACCACGTAGGGTTGTCAGGTTTTTACCATGCATGATATTCATTTTCGGTGTTTCTATAATCAGGGGAATTTGGGCAAAACGATAATCATTTAGTATATATGTAAATGCTGTTGTTCCAATATTTCCTTCACCAATGTGTTCGTGCCTATCCACACGACTTTGATATGCCGACTTTGCGTCGTTTATATGGAATGCCTTTAATCGTGCCAAGCCAATTATTTCATCGAACTTCTCAAATGTCGAATTACAATCAGATTCGGTACGTAGATCATATCCCGCTGCAAATACATGACAGGTATCCAGACACACTCCAAATCGAGCAGAGTGCTTTGACATACCAATCACATCACGTAAATGTTCAAAACGATACCCCAAGTTCGTTCCTTGTCCAGCAGTTGTTTCAAGTAGAATTTCAACATCAGGTGCATCTGAAGTTTCAAAAATCTGATCAAAACTATCACATAACTGTTTTATTCCGAATGCTTCCCCTTCCCCGAGATGTGCACCCAAATGGGTGACGATATGTTGAACTCCAGTAACTTGTGAAAGTTCCATCATTCTCTTAAACTGTAGACGCGATTTCCCTAAAACATCTTTTTTTGGAGATGCAAGATTACTTAGATGGATATCGTGCACAATCACATCCTGAATTGGTGATTTTTTCCAGGCATCAGAGAATTTCTCTATAACTTCCTCAGTTGGTGGTTTGGACTCCCACCGGTTTGGATTGGCAAGAAAAATTTGGATTGCTTCACATTGAAGTTTATCACCATTTTCAATTGCGTTATGTATACCACCTGCTGTAGATACATGTGCACCGAGAACCATATCAACTAAGCAATTTTGAAAAAATACTCTTCCAAAATCCGCCATCTCCTAATTTTCTTTGTGTTTAACATTAGTGTTACAATGTAAGATCGAAACATTGTCTATGCTAGAATGCATAAGTGTATTGGCATGTCAGTTATTACAATATCTTTCTCTATAATGCCAAGACTCACAACAATAAAAAGGTTTAGACAGGATCTTACGTCTAAATTTTAACTAAAAATTTTAATACATGTTACCTATATTTAGGACGTTAAGAATGAGTTAGCGGTTACAGTACCTGAACTAATTGTCTGGCTTTCGATTCAGTTCGCGGGGAATGTGTTTGAACGATTGAAACTATTCTCCAGAAATACACGAACAAGAGAGGTGCAGATTTATGGTAGGACTAAAATTGTTAAACTGTTCGACCTCCTATAATTGATTTTGATAGTTCAAATATGTGACAATTCATTTTATCATCCTCTGAAAGAGCCAATTCTAATTGTAATTTATTTTGATGAAAAGTCAAATTAAAAGTGTGAAAAAACCTCAATTAATGCTGAAAATATAGGATTCAGAGCAATTTTGTGCAAAAAACTATTAGTTTTATTAAGACGTTAACACACATAAGTATATCAGTTATAATATAAATGTCCTAATACGGTTTATCAAAGTTCTTAAATTAACCTGATAATTTATAGGACACTCAATTTGGAACAGAAGTCTCGTCAGGCACACAAAACCGTTTTGACACCGCGATGGGTAATAGCATTGTCAAATGCTTCTAATCCTTGAACCAAAGGAAATGTATCAGTCAAGAGAGGTGTAAAGTTGAAAGTCTTTTGAAGAATATGTTGGCGGGATTCTTCCAGACTAGCACGTGAAAATGCCCACGATGCCATCAATTTGTGTCCGGTATAATGGAATTCCTCCAAATTAATATGGAGAGTCTCACCTTCGGGGGATAGGCCAAAAAAATTAATACATCCACCTTTTCTAACAAGGTTAAAAGCAGTGGATATCACAGAGGCATTATTTGTTGTTGAGGAAACAACTGTATCAACCCCTCCACCTGTGATTTCTTTCAAATTGTTGATATCTTCTTGTGTAATAGCAAAACATTCATCTGCACCAACAGTTTCTGCTGCAAATCTGCGATGGGGTAATGGTTCAAACACATAAACAGATAAACCTTTACGTTTCAACAACTGGGTAAAAATCAGTCCGATAGGGCCTGCACCAAGAATCGCAACAGTGTTATTGAAAAGAGTTTCATGCATTGCATTCAGACAGCAACCCAACGGTTCAAGGAACAGCAATTCTTCTGGCGGGATAGTATCAGGAACACGGATGAGTTTATCTGTATCTACACCGTGTTTCGGCATTCTGATGTATTCTGCATAACCACCGTCAATATCGTGACCGATTCCTTCAATAGAATCACAGTATTTGTCTCTGTCATTGATGCAGTTGTAACACTTTCCACAGGAAAGCATTGGATTTACCGTAACACGTTCGCCAATCTTTACATCTTGATGCCGACTTTCAACTACAATACCTGCCAGTTCATGCCCCATTACAACAGGAGGTGAATAGTCCGATACATCTCCTCGTAATGCTGCAAGGTCGGATGCACAGATGCCACACAACTCCAGCTGTATAAGGACATCACCAGAATTGAGTTTTGGGATCGGGATATCTTGTAGACGCAACTGTCTTGTCTTATCAAATACGATTGCTTGCATTCTTGATATAGGGTAGGTATAAAAGGTAGTTTGAGCGAAGCGGAAACTCCGCTCAAACTACAAAGGTTTGCTTTATTTCTTATTCAAACTCATAAGGCACTGTTTCAGACTGGTGTGTCTTCGCAGATTTTTCTGCCAAATCCATGACAGCAATAACGCGGCGAGCAGACTCAGGTGTGACAAGTAATGGTGTGCCATCGTTCAAATGTGAAACAATATTTTCATAATATCTGGGACCGGGTCTTCCATGATGACCGACCTTCTGTTCCTTCGGATGTCCTTCAACTTCGGATAGAACATGGTATTGTCCACCTTCAGAAACAATAGATCCGTGTGACCCCAGCATTTTCCATTTCGGTCCACCAACCTTCGCAATGTTAGACATCTGAATATTTGCTGATGCACCATCCGTTACAAATTCACCTTCACCAAATCGTATCACAGCCTGCACGTGATCTTCATTTGTAATGTCTTTCCAAACAAGATTCGGTTGGAAAAATCCAGTGACGTTAATCATTGGACCATCTATAATGTTGAGTAGCCAATCAAGGAAGTGTGCTCCCCAATCATAGAATTGTCCACCTGAAACAGCTTTCACACTGCGCCACCAATTTGGATTTGGTCTACCGTAACCACCACTCCACATCTCTGCACAATAGACTTTTCCAATTACACCTGATTGAACAAGTTCGCGTAGTGTCCAAAAATCTGCATCCCACCTGCGGTTGTGGTGAACTGATAGCATTACATCGTTTTCTTTAGCCGCAGTAATCATTTCTGTGGCTTCAGCAATTGTGATGCACATCGGTTTTTCAACAACGACGTGTTTTCCAGCATTGTGTGCTGCGACAGTCGGTTCGCAGTGAAGACTGTGTGGAAGCACATTCGCAACGAGATCAACATCTTCGTCTGCTACGAGGTCTTCAACTTTGTTATAGGTGCGGATATCAGGAAAATCCTGTTTCGCTGCTTTCGTTCGTTCTGGGTCAATGTCGCACACTGCAACGCATGTGATACCCTCCGTACCCATCATCATATTTGCGTGTGCTTTCCCCATATTAAACGCAGCACCATATCCGAGAACAGCACCTTTAATAATATCTGCCATTAGTATGTCTTGGCTCCTTAAGTGTATAGGGGTGTCAACCCCGATTTCTTTAATGTATGGTTTAGTATAGCATGTATGAAAAAGCGAGTCAAAAATAAAATCAATTACCTTGGGTTATTTAGTTGACTCAGGATCACATTCAATGCTACAATTTACCACAAGGAAAATAAACTATGCAAACATCACACAAATATCTCGACCCAGTAGCTCTCTCCAGAATCGGTGGCATGGAACTCGTTGCGCGCCTCGTTGTAGAAGGTTTCGTCACCGGTCTACACAAAAGTCCATATCAAGGCTTCAGCGTTGAATTTGCCGAACACCGTCAGTATATGCCGGGAGATGAAATCCGTTATATTGATTGGAAAGTTTTCGGTAAGTCCGACAGGTATTATGTCAAAAAGTTTGAAGAAGAAACCAACCTGAGAGCATATATCCTATTAGACACAAGTGCATCAATGAATTACAAACACAGTGATAACACATTGACGAAGTTTGAATACGGATGTTATCTCGCAGCAACACTCACATATCTGATGCTAAAACAACGGGATTCAGTCGGATTAGCACTATTTGATACAGATATTCATCAATACATTCCACCAAGAGGGGCTGCAACACACCTACGTGCAATTATGTCCGCATTAGAGAATGCAACTCCTGGTGAAGAAACTGAATTGAGCAGCCTTTTCCACGAACTCGCGAAACGAATCGTCCGACGGGGTTTGGTTATCGTTATATCAGATCTACTTGACGAACCTTCAAACGTCATCTCCGCACTCAAACATCTCAGACATCAAAAACATGAGGTGATCGTACTTCACCTTCTTGACCATGCTGAAATGACTTTCCCATACAACGGTTCAGTCATTTTTCGTGATATGGAAACCGGACAAACACTCTCTACACAGGCTGATTCACTAAAAGCAGCATATCTTGATAATCTTAATCAGTTTATACAAAACTATCGTCGCGGTTGTGGTGCAAGCCAGATTGACTATGTGCAAATGGACACTACGACCCCCTTTGACCACGCACTCTCTGCTTATCTATCCAGACGAAAATAGGTGTCCTGTTTCATCCTTCAAACAACTGACGACATGTAAACCTAAAATCACTCTTGACGTTTACTCCTAAACTTATAGTTGAACACATAGTGTATAAAACTATCATATACAATAATAGGAGTAAAAAATGAGACCGATACTAAGTTTACTATTTATCGCAACGTTATTTGCTTTCGGTTGCGGCGAAGACATAGAAGAAGATAAGGTTGTTGATGAAGAAATGGTTACTGAAGAAGAAATGGTTGTTGAACCACCTACATCTTTGGAAAAAGCGCAAGAGGATATGGAAGGTGTAAGAGATAGAAGGTTTGAAGTTTACGAAGAAGCAGAGAAGTCAGGTGATTTTTCTGTGTTATTTACAGCTGCTGATGAAATCTTCCAAGAAGAACTCGACTTTGAAAAGGAATTCTGGCAAGATTTAGTCAATATCTGGGAAAATATACAGATGGCAAAATTCCAAGCGGGTGAACTTGACGAAGATGTCGCAAATAGATATATAGATTTCTTTAACACACATACTGAGAAATTTCTTGATAGAACCCTCGCAAAGGACTATTTTGATTTTGTTGCAGCTTATGACAATATCATCATAGAGTATCTACGACTCTCTTATGAATTTCCTGATAGTAGTAAAGATGAACTCATAGAACAATTCAAGGAATCCGTTCAAGAAACAGATATAGAAATACTTTATCCAGAAGGTTTTTGACATATAGACATGTCATCCTTTCCACAAGGAAGTAGCCTATGAAAACATACCGGATAGCAATATTGGGTTGTAGAGGAAGGGGAACTGCTGCAGCACGAGCATATCATGCACACCCACGAACACAGATAGTCGGACTCTGCGATCTAATTTCGGAAAGATACAACACATTAGGCGAAGAACTCAACGTCTCAGCACGTTTTACTGACCTTGATGAGATGATTGAGCAGACCTCACCAGACATCGTAGCGATTCCTACAGCAACTGAGTTACACTACGATTTATGTATGCGTGTTTTAGAACACGGTGTCAACATTGAAGTTGAAAAGCCGATGTGTGTTGATCTCAATCAAGCAGATGAAATAATTGCGAAAGCAGAAGAAAAAGGCGTTCAGGTTGCTGTGCATCATCAAGGCAGAGTTGGCGCGTCAATGCAAGCAATTGCCCGCGCATACAATGCCGGAAAGATCGGCAATTTACGATATATTTACGGTAGTGGTAAAGGCTATTACGGTGGGTATGGCTTGATGAATATCGGCACACACATGCTCAACAACATGCTTCATTTTGGAAAACGTTGTAATAGTGTTGTCGCACATCTCACGACAGGTGGAAAATCGATTACACCCGAGGACGTTGCCCCATCGCCAAGCGGTATGGGAACTATCGCAGGTGAATTCATCACCGCAACAATGCAATATGAAGGCAATGTTACTGGAACATTATTACAGCACCGTTTTGATAAAATGGATACGAATGCCTACACAATGGAACTTTTTGGCACTGAAGGAAGACTATTCTGGAGAATGGGTGGTGCATATTATTTACCAACACCACACTATCTGCCTGATGGCAACAATGACAAATGGGAATCGTTAGAATTAATGTTTCCCGAACATTACAATCCGAACAGCAGTGCGTCTGAAATGGATTACTGGTTTGTTGAGGATTATGTTAATGCTTTGGATGAAGGTAGGCCGCATGTGTGTAGTGGTCATGAGGGAAGACACGTCATTGAAATGATGATGGGTATTTTTGAATCAGCTGCTTACGGTAAGCGGGTAACTTTACCGCAGACTGATCGTACACATCCGTTACTACGGTGGCGTGCGGAAAATGGATTAAATCCGCCTGAAGATATGCCGCGTGGATACGGTGAATGGTTAACGCAGGAAATCAAACGGATCAGTTAACTCAATCTTGCATTATCTTTGCCATAATCGCGTTCGTTTCTAAACCCAATTCACCAGTGCATCGGACAGGTTCACCAGTCTTAATATGATTAACAAAATCTTGGACAAGTCCAGTATGCGTATGCGGTAAAGGTGTTTGAGATAACGCCTTCACACCATCAGATTTTGTTTCAAGTGTCAGACTCCCAGAATTCAAAGGTGAACACCTTAGATAACCTTTTGTGCCATATACCTCAATATCGTCAATACCAACACCTACATTCCAATTGATATTCGCAGCGGCATGTGCACCACTTTCAAAACGGAGGGTAAACACAGCAGAATCGTCAACGGCAGCATCTAAGTGCACAGTTTCAGCATATCCTTTTACTGACGCTACATCTCCCATCAGATACTGCAATAGACTGATACGATGACTACCAATATCCATCAACACCCCGCCGCCGCTTATCTCAGGATTGATACGCCAATTCTTCAAGTCTTGACGATTTGGGTTATAGTAACCGGTGCAGTTGATACGAGCAAGCACCA
The DNA here is from genome assembly GCA_965214095.1 of Candidatus Poribacteria bacterium. Taxonomy (GTDB): domain Bacteria; phylum Poribacteria; class WGA-4E; order WGA-4E; family WGA-3G; genus MSPOR6. Next base: position 746,739 of record OZ243938.1, read on the forward strand.
CATCACCAATTACACCATCATTCATCAAGGCTTTCATTTTCTCTACATTCGGATAGTGATTACGGTAGTAGGCAAGCATCAAGGTAACACCTGCATCACGGCATGCATCCACCATCTGTTGACACTCGCTAACAGACAATGCCATCGGTTTTTCACAGAGTATATGTTTACCAGCGCGTGCGGCACGGATCGTCTGTTCACAGTGGACATGTGGCGGGGTTGCAATGTAAATCGCATTGATTTCATCATCTGAAAGGAGTTTTTCTACATCTGTATAGACGCGTTTTGCACCGTGTCTTTCAGCGAAATCTTCTGCTTTTGCTTGATCACGCCGCATCACTGCGATGAGTTCTGAATCCTCAACGGAATAGAGTGGTGGACCGCCTTTATGTTCGGCGACATTTCCGCAGCCGAGTATACCCCATCTGAGTATTGCCATGATTTGTAATCCTTTCTGATTCACATCGTTTTATGGAAAAGGAGAATTATGATGAATAACGATATTACACTTGAGAAAATCTACCCATTTTTCATCGTTGACAACCTTGCAGAATCTATTGACTTCTACAACAGCAAACTCGGCTTTCAGACAGATTTACTTGTGCCTGAAGAAGACCCATTTTTCGGTATAGTGGCTCGCGATAACGTCAGGATTCTGCTGAAACAGATAACAGAGTATATCCATTCAGTGCCAAACCACACGCGGCATGAGTGGGCACGATGGGATGCATATATTTATACGTCAAATCCTGATGGTCTCTATGCAGAGTATCAGTCTCGTGGATTAGAATTCCATGAACCACTTGCGGATACAAGCGATGGCTTACGTGCTTTTGAGTTAAAGGATCATGACGGATATGTGCTGTGTTTTGCTAAGCCGATATAATTCAATTTGTGGTACTATCACTCCCCACCAACCTTCAGCTCCTTAGCCAAATCCAAAGCCATATCCATATCCTTCTTCCATCCATCCATATCCCCAAGTGCGCGTTTCGCAGTACCACGATTAATATAAGCATCAACATATTTTGGATCAAGTCGGATCGCCTCATCATGGTCAACAACTGCCTCCTGATGCCGTCCAAGTGCTCCCTTTGACACCCCACGATGTGTATATGCCACTGGAGAATTCGAATCCAATCGGATCGCCTCATCAAAGTCAGATATCGCTGCCTCATGCTGATTTAGAGAACGATTCGCAGTGCCACGATTGATGTATGCCTCAACAAAATTCGGATTCAGTCGGATCGCTTCACTGTAGTCAGCAATTGCCTCCTCAAGATTACCAAGTGAACTTTTCACTGCACCACGACTGGTATAAGCATCCGCGAAATTCGGCATCAATTCAATTGACTGATCATAAGCAGAAACAGCCTGATCATTCTCATTTAGTTGCGTATGGAGAAAGCCTATTGAAAAGAAAGCACGCGCAACCAACTCATTATTGACACCTTGTGCTGTGTTTGCGATAGAACGCCATTTCTCAATAGCATCTGCGAGTTCCCCCTCCTTCTGAAGTCTATACGCTTCAATGATTGCCTTGTCCTCAAGAGAAATTATTGGATTATTTAATATATCTTCAATCGTTGATTGAAGAATGGCAACTTTATTTGGATTTGTGAAATCTTTACTTGTTAACTTTGCTACAATTCCTTTGACTTTGGTATGATGTTCCTTGATTTCCTTGAGATATTTTCCCGCTTCAGATGCTTGCGTTGCAGCGTCAGATGAATGTTGTTCTGCTGCCTTCACGTGTATTAACATTTGTGATTGTAAATCCCCAAACCGATCATAAACAAAATATGCAGCAATCCCAGTTATGACAGGAATGAGTATTGTGAAGAATACCAGCACTACACATATAAATCCCAACCATCTGTTGATAGATTTCGACTGGGAATCCAAATATTCACTCCGTAAGTCATTAAATCGCTGCTGTATTGATGTATATGCATCTGGTTCTTCATCCATCTCGTTTGACTCTTGCTCAATTGTTTGTTCAGTTTCTTCAACTGATTCATCAGCTGTATTATCTTTCATTATTGACCACCTTTCTTCATAAGAATTTTTCTTTTCTAAAGATATAGATATTTTCTCAATATTAATTGATTATTTGACAGAATGTAAATTCACCAATTATCACATTTGGATTCTATCACATCCGTATGTTTAGGTCAAATATATTATCCATCAGCCGGGGGTATTTAGTCTTAAGAATACCTAATCATTAATGTTACCCTAAAGTTAAGAGACTGGATCGAACTCATCATTGAATTTAGTGGGTTTATTGATTCTTGTCTGAACAAGGATTTGCAGGATGGACAGATGGACAGGATAAGCGTCTGAAACATCAAAGTGCCATCCAGAAAATAAACATCAAACTGTCAATAGGGACTTAGCAGAGCCAAACTCATAATCCTGAAAATCTACTAATCCTGCAAATCCTGGTTCAGACAAAAATAAGAAATTCCAATAAATTCACAAAACCAAAATAAAAATTTGACAACAGCAATCATATACGGTAACATATCAACACGGGACATTTCAAAAGCACAAATTCAGAATATGTAGGAGAGAATATTCTTCAATGCCAATTAAGGACGCATTACCAGATCTCAATCGGGAACTAAAGTTCTTTCCAGCTGAAAACGAATTTCCATCAACATTAACAACAGAGCAGATCCAACATTTTAATGATTACGGCTTTCTATCTCCATTAGATGTATACTCCGATGACGAAATATCACAACATCGTGAGTATTTCAACAAACTGATGGATAAAGTCTTAGCAGAAGGTGGAAACAGTTATTCCATTAACGGATGGCATACGCGCTGTGCAGGAATCCACGATCTTATCACTGAAGACAGAATATTAAATCATGTCCAGGACTTACTCGGTGAAAACCTAATTTGTTGGGGTACACACTACTTTTGTAAACTACCCGGTGAAGACAAACAAGTGAGTTGGCATCAGGATGCATCCTATTGGCCCCTTTCACCAAGTAAGACTGTCACTGTTTGGTTAGCAATTGATGACGCTTCTGTTGAAAACGGGGCAATGACTGTTATACCGAAATCACACAGACACGGACAGATTGAATTTGAACGGAGTACCGCAGAAGAAAAGAACGTACTAAGTCAAACTGTCATTCAACCGGAACAGTATGGGGATGATCCTTATCCTTTTGAGATGAAAGCAGGACAAATGTCTCTGCATTCAGACCTATTATTACACGGATCTGAACCAAACACATCAGATCGGAGAAGGTGTGGTCTGACAATGCGATTTGTTCCGCCAGAAGTCCATGCAGCTAACAATTGGAACCAACGCGCTATAATTGCAAGAGGAAGCGACCCTACTGGACATTGGGTTCATAACCCACGTCCTGATGACGATACAATATAGATGTTCTGGACCAAAGCAATACAATATCTTAATTCTATGAGTCAAAGAGTTCATTAATGTTCCCAAAACGTATCATCTATGCCGCCTTTGCAATCGCATTCGCTGCCAGTTTTCTCCTATGTGGATACGAATTTATACGAGCCGTTTCAAAATCATTATTCATTGAGGCATATTCAGCAGCAAATCTGCCTTTCGCATGGACTGCAGCAACACCCTGTCTCATACTGTTCCTCTATATATATGGACGTCTACTATCTGCTCATGGGGCAACACGTACTTTAGCCATAACTTCTGTTTTGTCAGGTGCTTTGATATTTGCTTGTTATATCAGTCTAATAAACAATATAAAAATTACTGCAGCTTTTATTGTTATTTTTCGTGAAGTATATATCGTAATAATCATTGAACAGTATTGGTCTTTTGTCAACAGCACACTCACTGAAAAACAAGCAAAAATCATCAATGGACCATTTTGTGCGATCGCCTCCGTTGGCTCCGTTGTTGGAGGACTTCTCGTCGGACGATGGGCGGTATCTATGGGAACTGAAACACTGCTTGTCTTCGCAGCTGCATCACTATTACCCGCTGCATTTTTTGGTGTCATGGCATACAGATTCGCAGGTGAACCAAAACCATCTATTGCTGAAGAAGGTGGACGACGAGGACATTTAGGTGTAAAAACACTGTTTAGTTCCAGATACCTTATCTTTATCGGTATTCTCATCTTATGCACACAATTAATTTCTACTGTACTTGATTTAAGATTCAACTTGTTGATCGAAAAAGAACTGACTGAAACAGATATAAGGACTGCATATTTTGGGAACTTTTATGCTGGTCTCGGTGGTATCTCTGCTGTTTTGCAACTCATTATTGTACCGATTGCACTCAGTTTTGTCTCGCTGAGAATAATTCATGCGGGGATACCCGTAATACATCTAATAAATGGACTTGTACTAACACTCAATCCGTCTCTCCGAACTGGTGGAACAGCATTTCTAACATTTAAAGCACTTGATTATTCACTATTTCGCGCAGGTAAAGAACTTTTTTATATGCCACTCACCTATGACGAAAGATACCGCGCAAAACAGATAATTGACTCTTTTGGATACCGTTTTGGAAAAGGTGGGAGTTCAGGTGTCATCTCATTAATAAATCTTGGTCTAAGAGCATTTACACGTAATGTACGATCTGTTCCTGGCGCAGCTTTATCCATAACTGCTATGGTTGCCTCGTGTATATGGGGCGGTGTCGTGTCCAATTTGACATTACAATATCAAAAATTAGTACAAACTGATAAAAACCTTGACAATAAGAATCCACTTGTGTAAAATATAATATAGTATCAAATGGAAAAGGAGAACATGGTTCATGCATTTCATTGTGCGAAGAAGTTGGAAGTTACATTTTCTGAACTTATGTCTACTTATTCTGACTGGTATCATGTTATTTGGGTGTGCTGTAGCACCACAACCGTCTGTAGACATTTTTTTTGAAGCGGTTGAAGGACAGGCAAACTCAAAAATTGATCCTGAAACGGGTGCTGTCACCACTGTTCAGAAAGGTGTAGCTGTTATAATTGAACCACTGGATGAAGTAGAAATATACGCATTAACCGATAATCCTCATATTAATCCGTATGTGGTTGTTGACAGAGGCGGAAATGTTGAACCAATTTACACGATCTTTGATGTAACCGTCCTGAACATTGATACGCCACGCGTATTAGTGGATGAATCCGCTACACTCATTGACAAGAATGGTGCACAATATGCAAACCTACCTTATACATTCTTTAAAGACCTATACGAAAATATCAATAAATCTGAATACAACACCGACCAACACTCAAGATATCCGCACTACTATTCCCATTATCCGAGATACCATTCATACTTAGATGTTGAATCTCTGGAAGAAGGACATGCAATTGTGGCGGAAACTCTTTTTGAAAGTGGTAAGTTGTTCAAGGGGGCAAAGAAACGTGGACTCCTTATCTTTGATCGTCTTCACAACGATACAACTGATTTAAGGATTATAGTTACCGATATTCATGTAGTAGACTCAGATGGAAAACAGGAAAAATTGAAATTTAAATTCGACTTTAGACAGGTCGTCGCAGAAAATTAAAGGGAGTTTATGTAAGATGAGAAATTGGCTTGTTGGATTGCTGATAGTGGGACTTTTATCCTTTTGGGGATGTCAACCTCCAGACAAGAAAACTGAAGTAAGTTCAGATGCAACTGAAGCATCATCTGAACAGGTGAAAGTTGCAGTCGCAGGACCTTTTACAGGTACTGCTGCAGCATTCGGTGAAATGATTAGAAGGGGTGCTGAACTCAAAGCAAAACAGATTAATGAAGCTGGCGGAATCAATGGAAGGGAATTGATCCTTGCTTTTGGTGACGATGCTGGCACAGAAAAGGAAGCGAAAAGTGTTGCTACAAGGTTCGCTACGGATAAACAAATTCTGGCTGTCGTTGGGCATTTTAACAGTTCATGTTCATTGGCAGGGAAAGAAATCTATAAAGCTAATGGCATCGTTGAGTTGTCACCCGGATCTACCAATGTAAGCGTGTGTGAAGGTAGTGACTGGACATTTCGAAATCTTTATAGAGACGATTTTCAAGGGATGTTCATTGCAAGATACATCAGTCAAGTGCTATCCGATTATAAAGCCGTTGCTGTACTATTTGATAACGATGATTACGGCAGAGGTTTAAGAGATGCGTTCACAGCAGAAGCGAAGAAGATTAATCTTGATGTGGTAACATCTGTTGCTTATGATCGAGAAAATACGGATTTTAGTACACAGTTGACCAGTATTAAAGGCAAGAAACCCGATATTATATTTATTTCTGGTTTATATGAACAGGCAGCCTTAATAGTAAAACAAGCACGTCGACTCGGGGTCAAAGCACAATTCTTTGGGGCTGATGGTATTGATTCACCTAATTTTATAAAAAATGCTGGCATTTCTGCTGATGGCACATATTTGACTACACCCTTTACGTTTGGTGCGGGTGGTGAAGAAGCAGCGAATGTTGCAGCAGCATTTGAAGCAGAATTCAAGGTGCCACCAGATACCTGGGCGGCATTAACCTACGATGCAATGGGTATGATTGCCGAAGCAATCGAAAAAACTTATAACAAGGATGCAACCCTTGCAGAAAATCGGAAAGCAATACGAGATCATTTAGCATCAATAGATACTCCTGAAGAAGGGTATAAAGGTATTACGGGCTTGACCTATTTTGATATCAATGGAGATACAGTTAATAAACCGGCCTATGTAAAATTAGTAATAGATGGTAAGTATACAACCGCACCTGAGCAAATGCTAGATTTAGACGCATTTAAATAATGACTATCAACTAATGTGTAAGCATACACATTGGGAAACTTATTAAAATCTAATTATTGCGACACAATGTGAGAAAATAGATTATGGAGCAATTTTTCCAGCAGCTGATAAACGGTCTTGTGCTTGGTGGAATTTATGCACTCATCGCTGTTGGATATACCATGGTATATGGTATTATCCAATTGATAAATTTCGCTCACGGTGAAATTTTCATGTTAGGTGCATACATCGCATTTACGTTGGTCACCTTTTTTCCGATACCAATTTGGGTTGCAATACTTGCTGGTATGGTATTTTGTGCTGGTGTGGGCATGCTCATGGATTATGTTGCCTACAAGCCACTGAGAAATGCCCCCAGACTGTCAGCACTCATCACTGCAATCGGTGTATCAATCGGATTACAAAACCTTGTCCGTATGATATGGGGTGCAAACCCACAAACTTTTTCTGAAGCCTCTTTACCAAAATTCTTTCAACAACTCAACCCATTAGTTGAACCTACATCACCCTTTTCCTTTCTTGGAACATCATTCACTGAAAATGCTATTCAATTTACTGAAAATGTCTCCTTAGCTTACCTTGATCTGACTATCATCATACTCGCTATTGTTCTGATGGTAGGATTAAACCGTTTAGTTACCCTTACAAAAATAGGTAAAGCTATGCGTGCATGTGCACAGAACAGAGTCGCGGCCAATTTGATGGGCATCAAAACCAATCAAGTCATTGCTATTACTTTTGCAATCGGTTCCGCTTTAGGGGCTGTCGCTGGTGTAATGGTTGGTGTTCGCGAAAACATAAATCCATTAATGGGTTTTCACAAGGGTGTCGCAGCATTTGCAGCAGCTGTGCTTGGTGGTATTGGGAATATAACAGGGGCAATGGTTGGCGGTTTACTCATGGGTCTTGCTGAAGTTTTTGGTGCAGGATATATTGATAAGTTTATTGGGTTGTTTTTTCACATTATCGGGCTTGGTGAATTTTATGATGCTGAAAATATATCACATAGTTATGGATCAGGCTATCGAATAGCAATTTCATATATCGTTATGATAATTGTCATTTTAATTCGTCCTACAGGACTCTTTGGTAAATCCTCTGCACATCGCGCATAAATCAATTTTGTCTGAGAATGAAGGATCAACACAGTTTTCAACGGTATAAATGTGATGCAAAATAATGAAACACCCACAAATAAAAATAAGCATGAGTTGAAACGCATTGTCACACGAGTGATGGATGTGGCAAAGTCAAAGAACTTGATATTCATTATACTGGTCTGTGCCATACCGTTGCTTACATTGGCAATGGATGGTATTTCAAGTATATTTTCAAATTGGAACATCTTTCTACCCATACCTTCAGGGAATTATATCCTTTATATCACCGTGCAAGTTTGTGTATATATTTTACTTGCAGTCGGATTAAACATTGTTTGTGGTTATGCCGGTCTACTTGATCTCGGTTATGTCGCTTTTTATCTCGTCGGAGGCTATACTGCCGGTCTTTTGATGAGACATCTGGGGGTTCCATATTGGTTCATACTACCGATTGCAATTCTCAATGGCGCCCTTTGGGGTTTGATACGCGGTGCTCCAACATTACGACTCACAGGAGATTATTTTGCTATCGTTACTTTCGGTTTTGCAGAGGTACTCTTTAGAGTTGTAAAGAATGAAATTTGGTTAATTCGGGACATCAATGGATTTGTAAAAGATATTCCACGTGCTTCCATTTTTGGTTTAGAACTCAATCAGAATTGGCAACATTTTTATCACATCCTCATCCTCACAGGTATAGTTATTTTTGTAAGTCACCGTTTGCAACACTCACGCATAGGACGCGCCTGGATTGCTATACGAGAAGATGAACAAGCAGCGGCATCAATGGGAATTAATGTCAGCCGCTACAAATCGCTTGCTTTTGCTATCAGTGCAGCGATTGGTGCTCTTGGAGGTGCTTTCTTGGCACAGTTCTATGGAACCCTGAGCGCGAAAACATTTGAATTCTGGGAGTCTATTCTCGTTCTATGTATGGTCATCTTGGGAGGAAAAGGTAGCATAAAAGGGGCTATCTTAGGTGCGGTAATTATTGGTTCGTTAAGTGAAGTTTTGCGCGAGATTCTACTTAGTTTCCCGCCAGATTATGCTGGTGCCCGTTACCTCATATTTGGTATCATCTTAGTATTGTTGATGCGATTCCGTCCTGCGGGGTTGATATTCAAGAGAACGTAAAGGATTCTTTATCACATCCGTTCCTTTATCAGTATCTCAATGAATATTTCTCCGAACAATAGGAGTAGTGCTAACCCCACAAACCATTGAAACCTATCTTGCAATTTACCACCAGCACGTACTCTATACTTCTGTTTCTCAAGTCTTTTCAAATCCTTCGTTAGCGGTGTAATCCCCGCAGTCTCATGATAATACTTACCGTTTCCTGTGTTCGCAATGTCACGTAATCCTGCCGAATCCAATGCAGTTAGCACGACTTTCCCCTGTAAATCCCGTTTATATCCTGCTTTTTCATCTACAAGTGGTATAGGCACAGATTGATCTGAACCACCTACCCCAACGCAGTAGATGTGTATCCCTTTATTTTTCGCTGTTTCTGCTGCAGTAATTGTATTCCCATCATGATCTTCACCATCCGTGAACAGTATCAATACCTTTTGTCCAGTAGAAGCAGGATCTACAAAGGTTAGGTCATTCTGTTCTAAGACGAGACGTTCTGTTGCTACATCTATAGCATTACCTATGTTGGTACCTCTATGAACAAGTGTTTCAGGGGTCATCGCAGTCAAATATTCATGCAACGTACCTGCATCCCTTGTCAATGGACATACAACTACACTCGCTTCTGCAAAGTAGAGCAGACCAACACGATCACCCTCAAGTTGTTCCATCAAAGAGAACACAATTTCCTTTACTCGGGTTAACCTCCGGGAAGAACTACCATCTAATGCCAACATACTTGTTGAAATATCCATAGCAAACATGACATCCAAACTTTCATCCACTGTCTCAGGCTTTCTACCCCACTGCGGAAATGCAATCGCAAATGCCACACACAGAAAACTCATCATTAGCAATACACCTTGAAGTTTCATTCGTTTCAGGTGTATTGCATTGGAATTGGACTGGAAAAGGAGCAGTGCTTCGCGTTTCAGGTACAATCCATATATGATCAAAAAAACAACAATCGGAAGTACTACCCATAAGAAAAAAAGGATATCAGGATTACCGAAACGGAACCAATTCATGTTTCAATTTCTTTTATTTTTTTGGAGATAATGTGAAGAAAAAGTGTTATAGTAAAAATCATAATTATTTACACACGACGGTAGGTTCGGTTTCCTAACCGAACCGGTGTCTGTTCTGTCTCATAGATGCGGTTAGGAAACCGCATCTACCGCGGAGTGTGAACGTATACATTTCACTATAAAGGTAGTATAAATAAGGAGAAATTATATGTCTTTCTTCAGCGCAGTAACTATCATTTCCGCATGATCAGATACTTTACGAATTGCTGTAAGTATCCGTTCAGCCGCACCATCAAGAGGTTTCGTCAATAGTGGTAGGAAAATTAACTGTGTACACACTTTCTCAGTGATTGGCAAATCTCCCGCTGAATATCCTTCATAGTCTCCACCCATTTCAGTCGTGCAAAGTGATCCGCGTCCATTTGTAAATATATCGAGTCCTTCTGAGAATAGCGGTAGTGTATGCAGCAGTGGATATGGGTTGCTATTACTTGGAATATCCTTTGAAATAACAGGTACACCTTCGCCAACAAGATATGGATACGGATTATTGTTCGCTAACACACCTTCCTTCCGCAATGCTTCGGCAAATACGGGGGCAGGCATACCGGACATCTGTTCTTGAACATAAAGAATAGGAAATCCATAAAATGCTGCAGGTTCTGACCCCTCATATCTTTCAACAGGACGAACGCCTGAGATATCCTTCAATCCATCTGTAATTTCTTGAATATACGCACGACGATTTTCATTGAGTTCGGCAAGTTTATCCAACTGTACCGATGCGATTCCAATCGCTAAAGGATGTGCACGATATTTTACACCTAAACCCATTGGTGGAAGTTGTGCATATCGGAGCGCAGAAGGATCCAATTCAGGATCACCGATGCTGTTTATCGCACGATTAACCTGTCCTAATAGACATGCTCTTTCAAATACCTCAATTTCATTTGTTGCAAGCACACCGCCTTCACCGGCACTCAATGCTTTGTTCCCTTGCAAACTCCAAGCACCCGCATGTCCAATACTACCAACAGGTGTGCCTTTGTAGGCTGCACCATGCGCGTGTGAACAATCCTCTATCACTGGCACACCAGTTTCCGCACTCAGTGCCATCAAAGCATCCATATCACATACATTACCCCACAGATGCACTGCCACAATTGCTTTTGTTCGGGAAGTAATTCTCTTCCGAACATCCTCTACATCTAACAACAATGTCTCAGGATCAACTTCACAAAAGACAGGTCTTGCATTCAGCATCAATGCAGGTGTTATAGATGCCATCCATGTGTAAGTCGGACAGATCACTTCATCACCTGGACCAACACCAACGCCGAACATAGCACTATGTAGTGCAGCGGTTCCATTGGTAAGACTCACAGCATATTTAGTCTGATGTCTGTCACGCCATTTACGCTCAAATTCCTGAACTGTTGTAGAATTACTTGACAACTCGTTTCGCATCGTCATCTCATAGACGACCTGTGCTTCTGCTTCAGTAATCTGTTTCCAACAATCCAGATTCGGAAAAGGCATCTCTTTAGATATTGAGAAAACGGGATTTCCACCTAAAATCACGGGGAGATTAAATTTCTTTGTATTTGATAATTGAGTATTATTCATATTATTGCATGGTGTATAAAGACTAAGAAAGAACGAAAATTAATGGTGAAGTTATTTTTGATTCAATACTATTTGTATTTCTTGCTAACTTATGGTATACTGACAACTGATGAAATATATAACAGCAATAGAAGTCAGACTTATCTTTTCTAAATCTGAAACATGATAGCACGGTACTATAAATCTGTCAATTCTATGTGTCATAAACTCTTCACAACTCTGTGAATATATTGAAAGTCCACCACTACATATTACATAATCTCAACAATATCTTTGTTAAAGTCCGACAACTGCTCATAAACTGTATGCCGCCGGTACTTGCTATCTGCGGTTTTTTTTTGTTATGTGGAATAGTCCTAATCCTGCGTGGACAGAACGCTTTTGAATTTTACAAAACAATCTTTCTCAGTGGGTTCTCCAACTTTGATGAATTCGGTAGCGTCCTATTTAATGCTACTCCGCTCATCTTTACAGGTCTTGCAGTTGCTGTCGGATATAAGACAGGTTTATTCAACATCGGTTGTGAAGGACAACTCTATGTCGCAGCCTTTGCAGCAGCATGGGTTGGGATACATGTCAACCTTCCTTCAGTTTTGATGATACCTCTCTGTTTATGTGCTGCATTGTTAGCAGGGGCAATATGGGGAGGTATTCCAGGTATCATAAAGGCAAAATTCGGAGCACACGAAGTAATAAACACGATAATGATGAACTTCATCGCCTTAGCAATAACCAATTTCTTTGTTACTTCTGTATATAGAGAACCCGGACAGATGATTCCTCAAACATCTCAGATCGCTGAATCCGCACAGTTACCACGTTTAGCAGGAACGTTATTTTTCATCCCAGACAGCAACTTATTGAATGCCAGTTTCATAATTGCCTGTATCTGTGTTATATTCTGTTATATTTTGTTCAAACACACACGTTGGGGGTACGAACTCAGACTGGTTGGAAATGTCCCGGATGTTGCAGAATATGGTGGTATAAATCCTCGTGTAGTAACAGTCTGGGTGATGGCATTGAGTGGGGCAATTGCAGGCTTAGCAGGTGTCGCTGATGTCATGGGATATCGATACAGATTTGCAGATAGTTTCTCATCGGGATGGGGATTCACTGGAATTGCAGTTGCTCTATTGGGAAGAAACCACCCATTTGGTGTTTTCGCAGCAGCACTCTTATTCGGACTACTCAATAAAGTAGCATTGGATATTGAGTTGTTCTTGAATGTGCCGCGTGGATTATTCCTTGTCGGTCAAGGATTACTCATCATCTGGTTAGTATGTCAGGAAGGCTTAACAAAAAGGAAAACATGATACTTGATATAATTCCAAGCACTCTCCGAATGACAACACCGATTGGATATGCAGCTCTCGGTGGCATATACTCAGAACGTTCAGGTATTATCAATCTTGCACTTGAAGGCATGATGTTGATGGGTGCTTACGGGTATGTGATTGGTGCACATGCCTCTGGTTCGGCATGGATTGGCCTCACTGTTGGTATTGGTTTAGGTATTATTATGGCATTGTTGCATGCCGTGGCTACGATAACATTTCACGCTGAACAAATAGTAACAGGAATAGCAATTAATATTCTGGCTTTAGGAATTACTGAGTATCTCATACCATCAACAGAAAGAGTTCCCGGATTACCAGATATCACGTTACCACTTATTGGTTCCTTTAGTATGCTTGTCTATTGCCTACCTATATTGATGATAGGAAGTCATATCTTCATATATAAAACACCATGGGGATTACGTCTACGAGCGGCAGGAGAATCAACAGAGGCATTAAAAACTCTCAGTTTGAGTCGGGCAAAGTGGCAATATTTTGGAGTTATTCTGAGTGGAATCTTTGCTGGATTAGGTGGATGTTTCCTTGTTTCAGATGTTCACATCTTTACAAAAGGCATAATCGGTGGAAGAGGATATGTTGCATTGGCAGCCGTAATTTTTGGTAATTGGCGACCACTGTACGGTGTTGCAGCATGTCTCTTTTTCGGGTTTGCATCTTCATTAGATCTGATTGACCTATGGAATATACCGGATCAACTCATAAAAATCCTACCGTACATATTAACGATGGTTGTTCTTGCTGGTCTTGTCGGTAGATCGCGCCCACCCGCCGCATTAGGTAAATGAAATCCTAAATTCCTATTGATCTATTCATGATCCCACCTCATCGGGTAATTGGTAATATTCGGAGTGCTTTGTGTAATAACCATAGGATTTAGCATGCTTAGGATTTATCATATTGCACAAAACACCAATCCCTTTTGAAGGTAATACTTCCTTTAGATGTTTGAGACCAGTCAACACATCAAAACGTTTAGTCTTTGTAATGTCAAACACATAAACAACAGCATCAGCCACAGTTGCCAAAATAACCGGATCTGCAACTGCCCGAACTGGTGGGGAATCAATGACAATCACATCATATTCAGATTTAGCCATTTCCAATAATTGTGTCATCATATCAGAATTCAACAGTTCAATCGGATTAGGTGGGACAGTGCCACCTGGAATGAGATGTAGATTAGCAATTCCAGTCTGCCGGACTGTTGAATGCAACACTTCATAACCGTTCTCATCATTTAGACTGATTAATGCTTCACTCAAGCCGGGTTTACGCGTGTCACTATGAGTAACTACTGAGGAGTCGTCAAAAGTCTCTTCATTCGCTTGTGTACTAATCTGTAGCAGTTGTTCAGTTGGAAATGCAGTATGTTGTGAAGGTCTACGCATATCGGCATCTATGAGTAGCACTTTATTCCCTTTTTGGACAAGTGTAGCAGCAAGATTGGAGGAAACAGTACTCTTCCCTTCACCACGTGTTGAACTTGTCACCAATACAGTTTTCAGGTCACCACTGAGGTTAAGAAATGGTAATTTTGCCGCAATCACACGAAATGCATCAGACGTTCTGTTGGTAGGAGCATCATTAACAATGAGTGGAATACGATACGTGCTACTTTTCTTAATGGATGGTATAACTCCGAGAAAATTTGGGGGTTCTGGCAGGGAATCTAATTGACGAACAGAATCCTCTAAACGCAAATAGGTGTCTTTTAAATAGTTCTTTACAACAGCAAATGTCAAACCGAGTAATCCACCCAACATCGCGCCCAAAACCAAATTTATCTTCATCCGCGGTTTGATCGGTTCTTCAGAAAGGCGAGCCTGATCCAATACTTTAAGTGTTTCTGAACGAGTTTCATCAATTATTTCTGACTCTCGTACTCTTGTTTCCAAAGCAAGCAACTGGGCACCATATAATTCCACATCGCGCTTACGTTTGAACAGATCAAGTTGTTGATCAGACCACCCACTGAGTTCATTAACATGTTCATCTATCTGGGCAGATACTGTGGCTATTTGCTCTTTTAATCCTACAATAGAAGCTTCTGTTTCATTCACTTTTTCTGTAAGAAGTTGGTGGAGGGGATTATATGATGATGTTGTACTTTTTATCTCTCGCTCCTCATTTTTAAGTCGTTCTTTTGTCTCATTTATCTTTTCATCAAAAACAGTAATTTCAGGATGCTTGACATCACCATATTTTCCAATCAATGCTTTACGTTCAATTTCAAACTCGTTCAGATTATCTTGTAACTTAGAATAACTCGGATTCTTTGTAGTAGATTCGGATATAAGCTGTTCCTCAACATCAGTAAGTTCATCCTGATATGCCTTCAGTCTCAATTCCGCTCCAATCAGATGGCTTGCAAGTTCATTTTCACTCAGCTGCAATGCTAATATCACTTGTGCTTGTGTACCGCCTTCTGCATTAATGGTTATTTCTGGATGAGACTTTTGAAACTCAAACAGTCTCTTCTCTGCCTCATTCAATTGTTGTTTGGCTTTAGTAATCAATTCTTGAGCTACCGGTTTTTCCCACCAACGCATGTTCTCCGCTTTTTCTGTTTCTACAACAAGTATCAACACTTCAGCGATCTTATTGCTCAATATTTGGGCATATTCGGGATTCCTGTTTCTTACCTTCAGTATTATGACGTTTCCATCCTGTGACTCTTCAACAGTTATTTTTTCGTCAATTAGTGTTTTTACGAAATAATCTCTCCATTCTTCATCTGTAAGATCTCCTTGCTCAGTAAGCGTAGTATCTAATGCTATGTTGAACAGATCCGATAACCATCTGACAGATCGACCACGATGCACAGGGAGTGGTTTCAATTCACCCGAATTGATAAGCTGATCAACTGCAGGAGTGATGACCAAGTCGCGAGACTGCATGAGAGTAGCAAAAGTACCTAACGATGGACTCTTAAAAAGTCCAGTCAGTGGGAGTCCTGACAATAATGAAGAAGGTCCTTGTTCATCAAGTATACGAACAGTCGTTTCCGATTGATAAACAGGTGGAGTGAAGTCGGTGACAAGGAATGCCGCGATTATACACAATAAAAAGATTGCGATGACACTCCATTTATTCCGCCATAAAATCCAAAAATAATCTAATAATCGTATTTCAGTTATTTCTTCAAGTTGCTTGTCATTAGTCTCTGACATTTTTCCCTCATGATCAAAATCTATTGTTCCAACAGTATACAGTCCAAATAAAACACAGTATACTGCTGCAAACTCAGTTCCTTCTTTAATCCAAACAGTGTGCATCTGTAAGCCAATATTAGATTACGTTCTTTCTATCTGTATCTAAGCCAAACACTAACGACTAAGTTTGTTAGCGAGGCAGCAAAAGACAACACACGCCAATCAATGCGCGTTCGTTCCAATATACGTAGTTGATCATTTGGATAGAGAAGAACTTCTGATTGCACCAAATTATAGTTCAGTTCCTCTTGCGTTCCATTTGCGCGAGTAAGAATGCATTTCTTGGGATTAGCTTTTTCTTCATTCAATCCACCAGCCATTGCAACGGCATCTCTTAACAGAGTCGGTTCTGTAACAACATATTGACCAGGCTTATCAACTGCTCCGACTACACTTATTTTCGCTTCTGCAAGCGGAACATATAATGTATCCCCTGGTGCCATTGTCATCGCTACATCAACAGCGGTGAGATCCACAGTTGTATTCCCATCCTCAGTGATGATTTCTGCCTTTTTTAAATCTGCAAAGTCTGCTCTCGATCCTCCAGCAAGTTTCAAAGCTTGCGTTGCAGCAATTTCTTGACCCGTGATCGGATAATTACCCGGAACCATGACTGCACCAATTACTCGTATTCGACGTTGGGCAAAAATTGATGGCACGATGACAACATCATAATCCTTTAAGGGAATATCTATATTACCTGATTCCATTTGCTCTTCAAAATTAACTGTTGTGTGCACCTTCCCATCACGCCAAACAACAACCTTGG
Source organism: Candidatus Poribacteria bacterium (assembly GCA_965214095.1). Taxonomy (GTDB): domain Bacteria; phylum Poribacteria; class WGA-4E; order WGA-4E; family WGA-3G; genus MSPOR6. The sequence continues at coordinate 763,742 of OZ243938.1, forward strand.
TCAGATCAGCAATTTCATTATTAATTCCTGCCGCTGCCAATGCTTGTATCAGATAAACTTGACCGGTTTCAAACACATGTAAATTGCCGCGAGGTCTTTGGTCAACTGCACCAAATACCAGAATATTGCGTCTCGGTTGCATTAGAGTAACAAACACACGGGCACTCGGTAGTTTCTCAGAAAACACTTTATGCATCGCATCCTGAAGCTCAGGTACAGTTAAATCCGTTGCCTTTATCAGACCAATGAGGGGATATGAGATAAACCCATCAGGTTGAACAGGAACGGGGACACGGTCTTTCGTGTATTCTGGATATCCTTCAACCGTAACTACTATACTATCCCCAACCTGTAATTTATATGTAGACATCTTAGGGTAATCTAGACTTTGAGTGACAATATTCTCGTCAGGAGGATCTTCTGAAAAAACTTGGATAGTAAAACTGAACTGACTTATTGTAAACAGAAACAGTATAATAAAACGCAAATGCATCTTCATCTATTATATGTTAACCCTTTTATATCGCTTTTTTGAATATGTTTTTGACAGAACTTAGATTTTTGATGTTATTTAATCGTATATTCTTCATTAATTCTTGAGGATATTCTGTAAATTTCCAATACAGTAGATTTTAACTTCTATAATTTGAAAGTTCAATACAAATAATACCTTCCTATTTTAACAGCACTAAAGCAAAAACACAAGTGAAAACAGCAGAAATCAGAATGTTTGTTGATTAACCTATTAAGTTATGGTAATATAATCTTGTGAACTACAATAATATACTTACTCAATTTCAAGATAAACAGATAATGATTGTAGGTGATATCATTCTGGATGAATATATTTGGGGTGATGTTAACCGTATTTCTCCTGAAGCTCCTGTTCCAGTAATTGAGATATGTGGCGAAAGATTAGGTTGCGGCGGTGCCGCAAATGTTGCACAAAATATCGTTAGTTTAGGAGGAAAAGCTGAACTTATCGGGGTTGTTGGAAAAGATAGAGATGGAGAACAGATGCTCCAAATGCTAAATTCTATAGGGATTGGAACAACTGGCATTTGTGTAGATGTCCTAAGACACACGAGCAAGAAAACTCGCGTTATCGTCCAATCTGACAACACAGATTCCATACAAATACCATACAACAACAAACCGGATGACGATGTTCCACACCACGGACAACATCTCCTACGTATTGATAGGGAAACTAAGCATGAAATCACCGGATTAGGAAGAACTGGGGTAACAAATGCTTTCCGTTCACAATTAACGCATACAGATGCAATAATTTTTGCCGATTATGATAAAGGTGTCTTTAGTTCAAAACTAATAAATGATCTTGTCAATCTTGCTAAATTATTCAGTGTCCCAATCGTCGTAGATCCAAAGCATGATAATTTTTGGCATTATAAAGGTGTAACTGCACTGACCCCCAACCACAAAGAAGCTGGTGATGCTATACAAAAAGAAATCACCGATGAATCCAGTCTAATTGAAATTGGCGTTAACATTTTAGATCGACTGTCTCTATCCACATTGTTGATTACGCGTGAAGAGAAAGGAATGTCACTTTTTCTGCGTGACTCAAATGGGGATTTGCAAGTTGAACACATACCTCCTCATTCAACTGATGTCATTGATGTTACAGGTGCTGGAGATACGGTTGTATCAGTTTTTACACTTGCACTCGCTGCTGGAGCAGATTTCTATAAGGCAGCGATTCTTTCAAGTATTGCTGGTGGAATCGTAATAGGAAAAATGGGATGTGCCAATGTCACGCCTGATGAAATCCATGATGCTATAGTGAAATGGAAATAAGAAATAAAAGTCAATTTCCTAGATTCTTACAAATATATCACATCGTGTCCAATGGAGAAACAGTATGAAAACCATCTTTCTGGATAGAGATGGTGTAATCAATGAGAATCCGCCGAATAGGGGCTATGTCTGCTCTTGGGACGATTTTAGTTTCCTACCGAATGCATTACAAGCTATCAATATCTTGACAAAGAGTGGTTTTCGTGTTTTTTTGGCAACAAATCAAGCAGGAATTGGAAAAGGGATTTTCACAGAGAAACAACTTTCAGACATCCATCAACGGATGCTGACTGAAATCATTAGTAATGGTGGAGATATTGAAAAAATCTATTACTGTCCACATCCTCCAGATGAAGGCTGTCCTTGTCGTAAACCGAAACCGGGAATGTTGAAAACCGCAGCGCATGAGCACGGATTTGATATATCACACACATTTTTTGTTGGTGATTCAATTACAGATATATCAGCTGCACAAAGTGCGGGGGCATCACCAATACTTGTTCTTACTGGACACGGACGAGAAACATATAACTACTTTATCAAGTCTGATTCAAACAACAAAATAGGTATCCCAGATAAAATATTCACAAATCTATATTCAGTTTCACGATGGTTACAGAATAAAAGATAACACAAACTTCCACCAACTTTTATGGAAGGGTTTGAAACCCCAGGTTATTAAGAAAAATATAACCAACAATTCACTCTGAGAACATGCTAATAAATAAAATAGAATCTTGTAGAATACATGCAGGGGTCATTGGACTCGGATACGTTGGATTACCACTCATGGTTGCTATGGCAAATGCAGGATTCAGAGTGACAGGCATTGATATCTGTCAGGAAAAACTTGAACGTTTGAGACAAGGAATCTCCGATGTCCCTGATGTCCCTAACACAATTCTTGAAAAACTGATAAAGTCAGAACAGATACAAGTGACCAATGACTTTAGTGTTCTTAGTAAACTTGATACCGTCAACATCTGTGTTCCAACACCATTGGATGAAAATAGAATACCGGATATGCAATATATAAAGGCTGCTGTTGAAAAAGTAGCCCAGAATATGCAATCCGAACAACTGATTATCCTTGAGAGCACTACCTTTCCCGGTACTACAGAAGAAATTGTCCTACCAATGCTCCTATCCAATTCCAACATACAACAAGCTGATTCGTTAGAAGTAGGTCATGACTTTTATCTCGCTTATTCACCAGAACGGATTGAACCCGGTAATAGCACTTATTTTATGACAAATACACCTAAAATTGTTGGAGGCGTTACAGAAAAATGTACGCAGGTTGCAAAGACCTTTTATGAACAATTTATCAATAAGACTCACACTGTGTCTTCACCGAGCATTGCTGAAATGGCAAAGTTATTAGAGAATACTTTTCGCAGCGTGAATATAGGATTGATTAATGAAGTTGCGTTGATTTGCGATAAGATGGAATTGGATGTTTGGGAAATAATAGATGCTGCTGCAACAAAACCATTTGGTTTCATGCCATTTTACCCAGGTCCCGGTCCAGGTGGACATTGTATTCCAATTGATCCACATTATCTCTCTTGGAAAGCTCGAACTTACCAACACAATGCAAAGTTTATTGAACTCGCAAGTGAGATCAATAACAGTATGCCAAAATTTGTCGTTGACAAAGTCATCAACGCACTAAATCTAAATAAAAAACCTATCAATGGTTCAAGAATATTGATTATTGGCGTGGCATACAAAAAAGACATCGGTGACACGCGAGAATCACCTGCTTTTGAAGTTATAAGATTAATGCTTGACAAAGGTGCACAAATTTTATATCATGACCCACACGTTTCAAAAATTATCCTTAGGGGAGTGGATATTTATCATTCCGAAACGTTGACTTCTTCAGTAATTGAAAATGTCGATTGTGTTGTAATCCTCACAGATCACACTGCTATAGACTATAACCTGATTGTACAATATGCTGATGTTGTCATTGATACTCGCAATGCTACTCGCTCCATCCCTATTGGATCCAACAATATAATTAAATTATAATGCTTAGGGTACCGTAATATACGGTATAAGCAATCTATAGATTTATCCACATTAGGAGGCATAACAGCATAATATTTCATCTTTATTAGATATAGACTATCTCGTTGATGTTTTCACATCAACACGAAACATAAATAAAAATATTGGAGGACACTCATGACTAAACACGATATAAAATCATTAATACCCAGCGAACAACTCAAGTGGTTATTTAATATCCTCTTTACTGAGAAAGAGGCATTTCAACTACTTATGGACGCTGATATTATTACAGAACCAGATAAAATACGGTCATCTTCAAAAGATGAACTGGTAAATAGGTTAACTGAAGTTTTTTTCAATCAATCTACAATTTACGAAATAATTGTTGAAAATCTATCGCAAAAAGCAGAAGCCGCAATTTCACGAATAGGCTATATGTTAGTTGATGAAATAAAGACATTCTTCAAAGCACCTGCAACCCTAATTGAATCAGGGGAATTTGGAAATGTCGTGTGGGCTCTCATAATTGACTCACGTGAGGATGTACACGCTCACGGTTTCCACTTGATGTCAACTGCCTATGAGGCATATAAAAACCCAGAGGATTCAACAAATACTCTGACGGAAATTACAGAATATCCTGCTAAAAAACAAACGTCTTCTTCAGATGTTCAAGATGTCCAACAGTTGTATACGAACCAATTAGACCAGAACCTTTCTGAACTTCATGAAAAACACATAGAAATAGAAAGACTTGGGAACGTAATAGATGAAATAAAAGCACAACAAGGAGCACTTCAAAAAAAGAATAAACGGTTGGAACAACATTGCAAATTCCTGGTTGAAGAGAACGACAGATTGAAAAATAGAATTTCTACTTTTCAAGAAAAAGAAGAAAGACTTGTTATATTGCAAAAAGAAAATGAAAGCCTAAAGCAAGTTACGGATCAATATGCTCAAACATCTACAAATCTTGAAAAATTAGATGCTGAACATCAAAATCTATTAACAAAACACGAAGAAATTACTGCGCAACTCCACGAACTTGATCAATTCAAAGCATCTACCGAGTCATTCATGGTTGAATTGAAGTTAGTTGAAGAAGCAATATTCAAGGAAAACAATGTACTAACACAATTAAAGTCCGATATACAAAACCATTTTGAGCTGATAGACAAATCGCAAGAGGAATCAAGGGTTGCCCTAAACAAAATTAGAATGACAGTTAAACATATTGAAATTCCTGATATGGAATCAACTCATGAAACTAATAAGAATACAACTCATGAACGGGTAGGGGTTTTTGTGGATGTACAAAATATGTTCTACGCTGCAAAAGACCGTTTTGAGCGAAGAGTTGATTACATCAAACTTCTTGACCTGATCGTCGGTCCGCGCCAACTCCTCTGTGCTTATGCATATATCGTACAAATTCCAGAAATAAAACAAGGCAATTTCATTTCTCTGTTAGAACACAATGGATACACAATACGCAGTAAAGACTTGCGATTACGAGGGGACGGTTCCGCAAAAGGTGATTGGGATGTCGGAATTGCTGTTGATGTTGTTTCAATGCTCAGATCATTAGATGTTGTAATTTTGGCAAGTGGAGACGGGGATTTCTGTCCTTTGGCTGAACTCATTAAACAACAACAAAAAAGAATAGAGGTCGTGGCATTTGAGCATAACACATCAATGGACTTGCAAGCAATGGCTGACCAATTCTTCCCAATCGGTGAAGAATTATTGATGTAGTACCATATCTGAAATATAATAGTTGATTAAGAAATTAAACCGTTTGTAATCGCGCAATTTATTCCGCCCTTATACTCTTCATCTTATAGTGAAATGTAAAAATCCGTGCACACTCCCCGGTAGATGCGGTTTCCTAACCGCATCTATGAGACTGAACAAACACCGGTTCGGTTAGGAAACCGAACCTACCGTAGTGTGTAAATAATTATGGTTTTTACTATAATGTTAACCTATAATTCCACAAAGAAGTCTTATTTTTCTGGACTGTTATTATTATGTATCCCAGAATCAATATAGTCAATGTAACTTCATCGCGAATAATATATCGAAATATCATTCCTTTTTTCTGCATGCTTCTATCTATAGTACCCTATACTGGTTACACAGAATGGAAACATACTGAAAACCTACCAATATGCACAGCTGAAAGCGAACAATATTTCCCTACAATTACAACTGACGGAAGAGATGGTGCCATTATCACTTGGCGCGATGGACGAAATGGCAGTTATGATATTTATGCACAACGAGTTGACAGCAATGGTGACATTGTTTGGGAAGAGAACGGTATCCCAATATGTACGCATAAAGCATCTCAAAGTAACCCAGTAATCGTCTCTGACCTAAACGGTGGGGCAATCATTGTTTGGGGAGATACAAGAAACGGATCCCAAGACAGCTATGCACAACGTATCAATACACAAGGAGAAAAACTGTGGAAACAGGACGGTGTCTCAATCTGCATAGAACCTAACTTACAAGACGATTTTACTGCGATATCCGATGGAAAAGGTGGCGTTATTATTGTCTGGGAAGATTGGCGTTCAGGTAATCAAGATATCTATGCACAGAAATTGGCTACGGATGGCTCCATAGTTTGGGAACAGAACGGGATTGCCGTGTTTAAAGGGAATGGAGACCAATACGATCCTGCTATAATCAGCGATGGTGATGGCGGAGCATTCATTGTATGGTGGGACATCAGCACTCCTGATTGGAATATATTTGCACAACGGATTGATAGCAAAGGTAATGAAGCATGGGATTCTCCTATTGCTGTATGCTCAGCACAAGGTAACCAAGGTGCTCCTGCGATTGTAACGGATGGCAACGGTGGTGTGTTCTGTGTCTGGGCAGACTATCGCAATGATCCTAATTTTCTAACCTCCGCACAACTGTATGCACAACATCTAACTGCTGATGGACAAACCCTATGGATTAAAGACGGAATACCTATCGGTGAAGTCACTGCTAATCAACAACAACACAATTGCGTCAGTGATGGAGATGGCGGGTTTATCGTGGCGTGGTGGGACGATCGGGATATTTTTCCAGACATATACGCACAACGCATTAATGTTGATGGAAAGATACTTTGGGATAAAGAAGGCATCCCAATTTGCACTGAAGGAGGAGTCCAGCAAAATCCCATGCTTGTTACTGATGGGGTCGGTGGTGCAATCGCCTATTGGGTTGACTTTAGAGAAGATATCGGTAACGCTACTGAGGATGCAATATATGCCCAACGTATTGGTTCTGATGGAAATGTGCTTTGGCAGGAAAACGGTGTACCAGTATCTGCTGCTGAAAAAGAGCAGATCTCACCACGGGCAATTTCTGTCGGCACTGGCAGTGCAATCGTTGTATGGAGTGATGCCCGTGGAAAAGACCATGACATCTATATCCATCGTGTTCAATAATCAGCGACAGAAACGCACTACTTATACAAGGACATTATTCATTCTAATTCTGCTAATCTTGATAGATGCCAATTTGGATCTTCTAATGCTTCGTAGACTACACCACCCTCTACATTTGCAGGCATCGGAAGACCTAAAAGATAACAGAGCGTCGGTGCAACATCTACCACACGCACTTGTCGTTCTAACGCAATCCCCTGACGAACACCAGCACCAGAAAGGATAAACGTTGAATGTTGTCCACCGATCCCAAAACTTACCGATGGCAACTGCTTTCCGTGTGCTCCATCAAACTCAGGACGAAGTGCATAGACAACATCCCCCACAAGATTACCATGTAGATTCAACATCTCAGCATCCTCCCGAGTTACAGCCAATGAAAAAGGATGCTTACCTGTTTCTGGATCACGGTATGCGTGGAGTGCTGCGATTATCTCACGTTGTGTTGCTTCGTAATCTTCCGCTGCAACAATTCCATTGGGTTCGCGTCCCTTAAGGTTTATGAAGATATGTACCAAACCGACATTAAGTGCACGCGTTCTCGTCCAGTCAATATCACCCCTATCTTGCCTGACAATAAATCCTGTCTCCTCCAACACTTTTTCAATATCAACTGCACGGAATTGATTCGGTGTGCCGCCATGATCAGCGCAAATTAACACAACCGTTTCGTCATCAGCAAGTTCTGCTATCTGTCCAATCATTCGGTCTACAGATTCATAAGTACGGCGCAGCCCCTCGCGACACCGATGGACTGTCTCTTCCGATGCCCCACTAATTTCATCTGCTTGACTTAAGAAAAAATGACTTGCGTAGTCCGGCGCATGTGTCTCAACCATGAGTACATCCCAATCATTTTCGGATGCAAGATAAGTTGCCACATCAGCCAAACGTTGATGGTGATAGTCTAACAATTCAAAATACGTATCATCATCCACCTGACCAAGTGCATCGCGAGCCGGATTCTGAAGGAATGATCCAACATGCTTGTCAATTGATGTTGCGACATCAGGTGGAACCGTATAATCAGCACGGGGCCATATCTGTGGCACGAAAAGTTCAAAGGAATCCGCAGTTGATGTCAATGTGACGAGTTTCATGCGGACGTATCCTTCAACGGTATCTCCATCAATCTCAAAAGAATCAAGCCACCACTCACTCCAATCTCCGACACCGAGATCAGCAACAGCATCATCACCTGAACGACTGCTATATACTTTTATCCTATCATACCCATTATCATTAGTTGCAAGAATAAGTCCATAGAAAGGTTTAGGGACACCGGTTTTGCCACGGTTCATATTCTCTCTTCCGCGTGCTAAAGGATGTATCGTAAGTTCTACTTCAAGCACAGGTTTGTTAGACTTAGGTAATGTTCCTTGCCATTTTTTCTCATCTACAGGGTTGATTGTTACCGAATCGATGTGTTTAATCTTCTGCAATGCACTTGGATCAAGTGATTCAGGGTCGCGTTGTCCTCCTATCGGACGTGGTGCCCATTTCCCTGAAACAAATAGATGATAACCTGCAACTTGATGATGATTAGATACACCTGGACCTGTACCCTCAACTTGTATACCTGTTTTCACAGTTGGCGGCCATGACATCTCCCATTTGACTAAAATCGGTTTTCCACCTATTCGTTCAACAAGGTTCCAGATATATTCCGATTTGCACAATCCTGTATTGATTCCCCACACGGTTTCATCAAGTTCCTGCCCAACTGCACGAATGTTAAAATCCATTACTCTATGCGTCCCAGGCCATGAACCTGTTGAGAGTGCTGTCCAACCCGGCGGGGTTAAAGTTGGAAAAACTCCGATCATTGGACGATACACACCCTTTTCGCGTAACTCCCGCATATTAGGGGCGTGTCCCCAATCAATCATATTGTTAACAAGTTCCATGCTTGCACCATCCATACCAATGATGATAGCACGTTTCGCGGGAGAATGTAGACTGCGTTTCACAATCGCTCCTTTCAACTAACTTCGTTGTGTAGAATCTGAAGTAGATCCTCTAACGGATAAGTATTGATAACATCGTCTTTTGTCAATCCACTACGTCGCGCAACATTCACGCCATACCTATATCGTTCAGATTCTGGTAGTGAATGCGCATCGGTATTTACTGCAATCAACACGCCTGCATCTTTGGCTTTTCGCACATATTCAGGACCTAAATCTAAACGACTCGGTGAACCATTTATCTCCAAAACTGTTTTGTTCTCTGCCGCCGCAGCAATTACTTCGTCAAGATTAATTGGATATCCTTTCCTTCTACCAAGCAATCGTCCAGTTGGATGACCGATAATCATGACATACGGATTCTCAATTGCACGAATCACTCGTTTCGTCATTTCTGTTTCCGATAGTGTAAAAAGACTATGCACACTTGCAACGACGATATCAAGTTGGACAAGAATTTCATCAGAAAAATCAAGCGACCCATCTCTACGGATATCCACCTCTGAACCCGCTAATAGTTTTATTCCATCTGTTTCCTCATCTAATCTATGCACATATTCTATCTGTTTCAATAACCGTTCTTGATCCAATCCATTTGCAACGGATGACGAAACAGAATGATCCGTAATCGCATAGTACTCTAATTGGCGTTTGATGGCAGCTGCAACCATGTCTTCCATAATATGTGCACCATCACTCCAGTCAGTGTGCGTATGTAAATCTCCTCGTAGGTCATTATAGTCTATCAATACAGGTAATTCGTCATCACATGCTAAGGCAACAGAATCAGGATATTTCCGCAGCTCCGGTGGTATAAATGACATCCCTAAATTATCAAATATTTCAGATTCTGTTTTATTCCGTGAAGCAATTAAGAAATCTGAACTTTCACTTTGTCCACTTACATTAGGGTATTCAGCAAGATGTTCATTCGTTGGTGTTGTCAGGAATAGGAGTGACTCAAAATCTTCTGCCTTGCACAAATAGACAGTAACAGGAAAACCGTTGTCAACGAGGAGATGTATTTTCTCTAATGAGTCTGATGGGGGAATTTTATCTTTATAGTTCTTGTCTTTGCTGATTTCAGGCTGAAGTGGTTGTTTATGTGTCAAAAATGTCTCAATTAGTGCACTTTGGACTTCACCAATGCTATCTTGGCATTCCACTACGATTTCAATACAACGACAGACCTCTTCAAGTCTACGTACATCACCTGTAAATTCAAATCGTTCAACTGAATCACATGCATTAATGATTTCAGATAAATGTGCTGACAAATCTAAGCATCTTGCAAGAATACGAGTCCCTTTATGGGTGTTGAGAAACTCAAGACTTTCCGAAATAGTTACCAGTGTCTTTTTTCCAATACCTTTTATCTCCTGAAGTTTTCCAGATTCAAGCATATCAGAGAGTTGATTTAGGTTATTGATACCAAAATCATTATAGAGTAGGCTTGCTGTCTTGCCGCCGATCCCTTTCAATTCCAATAGATCCAGCACTTCAACTCCCATTTCTGCTATAAGTTTTTCATAGGCTTGACATGTGCCTGTTTCCAAAATCTCTTTAGACTTTTCCTCTATCGTCTTTCCAATACCAGAAATGTTCTGGAATTTGCCCTCCTCAATCAATATACTAACATCTTCAGCCAAATCACTGATAATATCTGATGCTTTCTCATAAGACCTTATTCGGAATGATGGTTCACCTTTTATTGTCAGGAATTTAGCAATATTCTTAAAGATAATACTTATTTCAATGTTTTTCATTATCAAGGGATGTCCTAAACTGTATATTGAATTCAGTTATTGTAAAACCATAATTATTTACACACGACGGTAGGTTCGGTTTCCTAACCGAACCGGTCTTTGTTCAGTGTCATAGATGCGGTTAGGAAACCGAACCTACCGGGGAGTGTGCACATATTTTTACATTTCATTATAAATAGTGATATATCGTGAGATCAGTATAATTATAACCTGCCTATGCAGCTTACCTGTTTTTATAGGTCTTTGCATACTTACGAAATGCGGAAAAACCAGAAAAAACACCAATAATCACACCTGTAACCACAATCGCAATTAGTTGATAATATGGAAGGAATTCAAGAACACCGATTTGGAAAGTAAAAATGCAGTAAAGCAAATAGAAACAGGCTATACCTAACAGAGGACCGAAAAATCCCAGAACGAATCCTTGAATGAGGAAAGGAAAACGAATATATCCGCGAGTTCCACCGATAATGTTAATTAGGTGTATTTCATCATCTCGCGTTTGACCTGTTTTCAATACTGCAGCGCGTATCAATATAAATGAGATGAGAACTGTAAAGACAATACATGCGATTGTCATACGACTCGTTTGACGATAAAAATCTGTCAAGATACCGTGTCCTGTAAAAACTACATCATCAATTGTGTCATAGGCTTCTATATCAAAAGCAATATCTTCCAACGTTCTTCGTGATAAATTATCAGAGTTAACATAAATCTCTAATGATGCTGGGAAAGGATTACTGCCGGAAAAACCATTCTTTATCAATTTACCGAGAGGTCCAAACTGCTTCTCTGCACGGTTCAAGTTTTCTTCTTTTGAAATAAAATCTATATATAAAATCTTTTCATTTTTCTGAATCTGATTAGCAAATACCCTTGCATCATCTTCAACGACTGTATCATTGGCAAATGCTACAAGTGGAGCTTCAGTCTCTTTCAATGATAGTTCCTTATATATGGAACTGTAATTGAATAGAAATGTATTCATTATTAAGATGAAAAAAGTAAGCGCAAGAAGGCATAAGATGTTATTTGATTTTGTCAGTCCTAAATGCAGCAGTGCGTTTTGAATCAGGTGTCGCATTATATATTTGAAATTATCTATTGTAGGTTATGAGTTATAATACAAAATGTATCAGTCTTTATTTGCGTGTGTATGTACGTGTATTAGTTGTAATTGTTCGGTAAGTTATGTTGATATATGTCCATCTTTTAGTGTAAATACCCGTTTGGGTGTGGCGTTTTGGGCACGTATATATCTTTCAGGGAGTTCAGGGTCCGTGGTAGAAACCAATACTGTAGTGCCTTGAAAATTCAGTGCATCAAAAAGCGCGAGCATTTCATGTGTAAGTGATGGATCAAGTGTATCCGTTGGTTGGTCAGCAATGAGTAACAATGGACTATTAATAATCGCTCTTGCAATTGCAAGTCGCTGACGTTCATTGTTGGATATTTGACTTGGAAATGCTCGTTTATGGTGAACCAATCCCATTTGGTGTAATAGATTATTAACATTTTCACGCAAAATCTGTATTTTTGTTTTGACTAATTTCTGAGGAATAGCAAGATTCTGTTCTACAGTTTTGTACTCAATAAGATTGCGGTCTTGAAAGACCACACCGATTTTGCGTCTGAAGTAGGGCAGTGTAGATGGCGTGAGATCAGCAAGGGATTGACCAAGAACATTTACAGAACCAGATGTTGGTGTTAAGGCTCCATATAAGAGTTTAAGCAGCGTCGTTTTCCCAGATCCGCTTCCACCTACGAGGAACCCGAACTCCCCAGGTTCAAGCCGAAAACTGGCTCGTTCCAACACACTGAGGTCACGATAACTAAAATTAACTTGATGTAGTTGAATCATATTACATCTCAAGTGAAAAAATCAAACTTGTGAATGTCCGACTATTCTGCTATTGCTTTTGTAAAATTACATTCTTTTGAAGCACAGGTGTGAATCGGATCACTATCTTTTGGTGTTTTCTCTACAATATAGGGAGCATCACATTCTGGACAAGGTTCTGCAATCGGTTTATCCCAACTGGCAAAACCACAAGTTGGGTAGTTACTACAACCATAGAAGATTCTGCCGCGTTTACTGCGACGTTCTCCTAAATAACCATCACAATCGGATTCTGGACAATCAACACCCATTGGTATCGGTTTTGCATTCTTACACTTTGGATAGTCACTACATGACATGAATTTTGCCCCAGCACGACTCTGTTTGATCACCATCTTCTCACCGCACTTATCACAAAGTTTATCTGTCTTTTCAGGTTCTGCGGCTGCAGTATCATCACCATTGAGTCGTTTGATGTTTTCACATTCAGGATAATTGGAACATCCGAGGAAACGTCCATATTTCCCCCATTTTATAATCATGTTTCCACCGCACTTTTCACACTCCTCACCCGATTCCTCCTCCATTGCTTTTCGTGCTTCGTACATCTTATCGGGTGCGTCCTTCAAAGCTTCTTCAAATGATGGATAAAATTCTCCAAGTGTCTCCACCCATGCAGTCTTCCCTTCTGCAATAGTATCAAGTTTCTGCTCCATCTCCTTAGTAAATTCAACATCAACAATATCAGGAAAACCGTGAATCAGAAGTTTATTCACAAGTTTCCCAACATCAGTAGGTAAGAGGCGGCGTTGTTCTTTCTCGATGTATCCACGATCCTGAATCGTAGAGAGAATTGTTGCATAAGTGCTTGGTCTACCTATACCATTGGCTTCCAATGCTTTGACAAGTGTTGCTTCGTTATATCTCGGAGGCGGTTGCGTATAGTGTTGTTTTTCATCCAACTTACGTAAATCAAGTGTCTCACCTTCCTTAACATCAGGCAGATTTACGTTCTCATCACTATCTCCATTCCCCTCACTCGTAACATCGTCTTGTCCTTCCATATATATACGTCTGAACCCATCAAACTTGATAACAGAACCAGTAGCGCGATATATATATTTCCCAGCCTTAATATCAATTGTTGTCGCATCAAGAATAGCGGGATTCATCTGACACGCAATAAATCGCTTCCATATCAGTTCATAGAGACGGAACTGGTCTTTGCTCAAAAATGATTTGATGGATTCAGGTGTACGCAATTGTAAAGTGGGACGAATCGCCTCATGAGCATCTTGTGCATCTTTTTTGCTCTTATAATTAATAACACGACCAGGTAAGTAATCAGAACCGTATTTAGTCTTGATATACTTTCGGACTGCAGTCAACGCATCTTGTGCAATACGGGTTGAATCAGTACGCATATAAGTGATTAGACCAACACTACCTTCATCTCCGATTGTCAAACCTTCATATAGCTGCTGTGCGATCATCATAGTTCTTTTTGCTGTAAAACGGAGTTTTCTGGACGCTTCTTGCTGGAGAGTACTCGTAATAAATGGGGGAACAGGTCTCTGTTTGCGTTCACGCTTTTGAACTTTCTCAACAACAAAGGTTTGTTCTTTTGCATCAGCAGATAATTCCTTTGCCCGTTCTTCATCTATACGAAATCCGTAATTATTTATTTCACCTTTCTTCGTACCAATCTTATGTAGTTTTGCTGGAAAGAGATGTTCCTTTGGAGTAGGTGTGAGTGTTGCTGTTAATGTCCAATATTCTACTGGTTTGAAGGCTTCTATTTCCGCTTCACGTTCACAGATAAGTCGTACTGCAACAGATTGCACACGACCTGCACTCAACCCAGGTTTAATGCTTCTCCACAAAATTGGACTGATCTTCCATCCAATAAGTCTATCTAAAACACGTCGTGCTTGCTGCGCATCCACAAGTGCTTGATCTATTGTTCCAGGATTTTCAATCGCTTCTAAAATTGCACTCTGCGTCACCTCATTATATATAATGCGGTAGATGGGTTTTTTCGATTTTTTCAACTCTGTCGCGAGATGCCAACAAATCGCTTCACCTTCTCTATCCGGGTCTGCTGCGAGATAGATACAATCCACCTTTTTTGCTTTTTCCTGGATTGCCTTAACGACGGGTCCTTTTCCACGAATAAGTACGTATTTTGGTGAGAAGTTATTATCAACATCAACCCCCAGTTCTTTTTTCGGAAGGTCTCGAATATGTCCAACTGAGGAATCAACTATATAGTCTTTTCCTAAAATCTTCTCAATTGTTCTCGCTTTTGCTGGAGATTCTACAACTACTAATGATTTCGGCATTTTTTACTTCAATTGTCCTTATATGATAGATATTATTTTAAAAGTGGAATATAATCACTCGTCTACATATTGTAATGCTTTTTCATATATCATAAGTTCTTCAGCTGCTTTTATTTAAAACGTCAGAATTCTAATATAGTGACAGAAAAAGGCGTGATTTCACAATTCATCCACTATTGTATTCTTTTAAGAAGGAGCAAAACGCTATTCTACTGTTTGACGATGAATCTACACAATAGTTGGATTCTGCGATAATATATCTCAAGTTTCATATCACAGAAGGTGGAAACGAGGAGCTATTTAAACAGATATTTCTATAGATAGAGTCGCATTCAATGAATGTAAATGAAAAGGGGTTAGTGAACCACATTTCAATCTGGATCACTCAACGAATGAGAGCAGATCAATGAGTAACTTTCTCATTCCTGTGCGGTGAACTATATGGTCAATAAATCCATGCGCGACCAATGACTCAGCTTTTTGGAAGTTTTCTGGTAATTCTTCTTGTAAACTCGCAACAGCCAAGGGACCTGCAAACCCGATACGAGCACCAGGCTCAGCAACTATAATGTCACCAAGTGATGTATAACTTGCAGTTGCTCCTCCAAACGTAGGATCTGTGACGATGGAGATATAGAAACCACCATTTTTAGCGAATTCAGCACATGCAGCCGCTGTCTTTGCCATCTGCATTAACGCTAATGTGCCTTCTTGCATCCGCATCCCGCCACTCACAGAGACAATAACGAGAGGTAAATTATTTTTACCGGCATACTCAATACAACGGGTAACTTTCTCACCAATGACAGCACCACAGGTTCCTCCGATAAAACCGACATCACCAATCGCAATCGCAGTCGTATTCCCACCGACTTCTGCTATTCCTGAAAGCATCTCGGATCTGAGTCCAGTTTTAGCAATGTCTCGTTCAAGTTTATCAGGGTATTCAGGGAATTCTAACGCATCTATAGAGTACAAGTTTACGTCTGTTTCTTGGAAACTGTCTTTATCAACAAGTAGGTCCAACCGTTCATGTGCACTCATAGGGTAATGTGCA
The DNA here is from genome assembly GCA_965214095.1 of Candidatus Poribacteria bacterium. Classification (GTDB taxonomy): domain Bacteria; phylum Poribacteria; class WGA-4E; order WGA-4E; family WGA-3G; genus MSPOR6. The sequence continues at coordinate 780,015 of OZ243938.1, forward strand.
TCACATTCAGGGCAAACCTTTAGGTTCTTGGTAAATGCCTTTACTTTGATATCTGCATCGCAATGTCTGCATGTGAAGGATTCGGGGGTCTTGTCCATGTTATACGCCTAATGATGGTATACAATTCATTCCTTTTAATGATACTCTCAACAGTCGGGTTTGTCAACCTAAATATCCCCTTATCCAACATCAGAAGTCTGGACAAGAGGATATGAGATAGAAAGAATACCTTAAATTATTCACTTTGTAGAATTATTGAGCAGAAATAGAACCTTTAATTTGTCCCCACCGTGTAGCAAGTTTCCCTTCAGCCTCTACTGACAAAAACGCATCAAAACCATCACCTAATGCGTTGATCTCATCCTCATTGAGTGCTCGTGAAAGAATTACAGCATCATCTATTGCACCACCATATCCTTCACCACCTTCACCACCGAGACGGTAGGTTGTATTAGCACCGCGGGTTTCTTGAAAGTCTGTTTCTTTCGCCAACTTGCCATTAACATATATCCTGTATTTCTTACCATCACTTTGAACGACAGCATGACTCCACTCACCTTGTTTGATGTCACCACCATCGGTTTGGCATAGGATAGTCCAACCCCCGACTTGTCCTCGCCATGACAATAGACCTTGTACGGAGTTAACAAAGAGAGTATTATGACCTGCGTCACCCGGTAGACTTCGCCAGATTTGTTGCCATTCTCCACCCTCAAATGTCGGATTGATCCATACAGAAAGAGTAAATGGGTCTGTCTTGAATAGATCCCCATGCAATGTTTCAGATACCGTCATCTCAACGTGTGTACCGACATCAAGATGAATTGCTTCTTTAAATTCTCCATTATCCCAATTTGAACCACCTTTAATCACGCCATGGTTTTCGTTTCCTGATGAATCTTCTGCATCACCATCAAATGAATAGTATGCGACTAAAGCATCTTCTGCTGAAACACCAGTAATCAAGCACATAAGAAAAGCAGAACATGCCAATACAAATAACGTTCTTTTCATCTAATCTTCGGGCAGGAGACCCAATCCTTTAGGTTTGGGAGGAATGCCCGCTCCTATGTTTTTCTTGACAATAAATGTCAAACTTGCTAAAATATATTCGGAAAGTTCAATCACACGTAGTCGTGTGTGAGGTTGTCCGCAGTCTTTGGTGCTATATGTTGCGGAGCATAAAACTGAAAAACATATACGCTCTCACTACCATAGACACATAACAATTGAGTGGTAGGGACATGGGAGGTAAAAAACCCAGTCCGAAAAACACACTCTCAAATAATAAGTTGCTCTTTTAGAGCAAGTGAGGTTGCTTAGAACCCACTGTGGAGACGAAATAAGACGGATGATCCTTTTGGTGAAACGCAACGTCTATGAAGCACAAGCCCAACCCTTTAGGTTTGGGTACTATGACCGTATACACTCCTTTTTGATCTCATTTTCAATATATTCTGTGAATTTTCGACACTATAGAAACAATTAGACACTTTGTGCAAGTTTTTTTCTTTTAGCAATACTATCACACATAAGAAATAATGTCAATTTTGGCAGGTGTCTTCAAATTTTAAGGATTCGTAAATATAGAGGTTAACTTTCTGTTAAGTCCCTGAATCGGTTCATCACTGAATTTATTGGATATATTGATTCTTGTCTGAACCAAGATTTTCAGGATTAGTAGATTTATAGGATTATGCTTCTGATGTTACAAGGTGGTATTTGAAGATAGACAGCACGCGGAGCGTGCCTACTACTATGAATGTAAGGTTTACTAAATTTACTAAAGATTATTGTTGTTGCTGTAATATCAGATTCTCATACGAATCAACATAAGCAGAAAAATTGGGGGGAACGACCGAAGTAGCACTAAATTCGACGATGACGGCAGGTCCTGCAATCCGATTGCCGGGTCGCAGTGACTCACGTTGATAAAAATTGGTCGAATATGTTTCACCTTCAAAATCCATGGGGTGTGTAGCAATTGGTGCATCAGAAAGTTCAACATCTGTCAGTGTATTCGACTTGATTTCTGGTTTATCCGTTTCACCGATTGCTGATAGACGGAGATTCACCACCTCCACCGATGCTTCAGGACGCGCATAACTAAATCGCTGTTCGTGTAAGGAATGAAATTGGTTTACAAAATCGGAGTTTTCATTTTCATAACTAACATTTAACTCATAAGATTGACCTTCATAACGTATATCAAGTGAACGTTTGATTATGAGTTGAGAGAATTCAATATCCTCCATATCCATATCAACTTCGGCAAGTGCAACTAATGTTTCAAAACCTTTCTCCAATTGTGTATGTATATCTATGTTGTCAACAGCAATTTTCAATAACACCGTCTGTGAATAATCTTTGACAACATCAGCATATAACATGCCGTAAGCAGAAAGAAGACCACCATTCGGTGGTATCAACACATTTTGCATACCGAGGTTTTCCGCAAGAAACGCTGCATGCAAACCACCTGCACCACCAAACGAAATGAGTGTAAAATCGCGAGTATCATACCCCCGTTCAACAGAAATCACTTTAATTGCACGTTCCATCGTTGCATTTGCGATTTTCAATATGCCATCAGCAGTATCACGTGGAGATAATCCCAGGTTTTCAGAAAACTCATGTATATACTGACGCGTCATATCAGATTCAAGCGACATCCTTCCACCTAAAAATAGTGTCGGTAAAATACGACCTAAGAATAAATTCGCATCCGTAACAGTTATGTCTTTTCCGTTGTTTCCATAACATATCGGTCCAGGGTCAGCACCGGCACTTTCAGGACCAACACGCAACGCACCACCAGAATCTACATAAGCAATTGAACCACCACCAGCACCCACCGTATGAATATCAATAAGAGGTACTTTGATAGGCAACCCACTGATATTACTTTCGGTTGTCATCGAGATATCACCATCACATAAACTCACATCAGTTGATGTTCCACCCATATCAAAAGTGATAATCTTTTCATACCCTGCAGTTTTAGCAATATGATATGCACCCATCACGCCTCCTGCAGGACCTGAAAGCACAGTTTGAATTCCAGCAGATTCAAAATTATTCGTTGAAATACATCCACCATTGGATAGCATCAATTGGAAAAATTGGGGAAAATCATCGGAATTCCTTAGTGTAGAAAGATGTTTTTCTAATGTCGGACGAATATACGCGTTGGCAACAGTGGTACTAAATCGCGCATACTCACGATATTCGGGTAAAATTTGGTGAGAACATGAAATCGGTATATTCAAACGATTAGTTAGATATTCCGAGACAACCAACTCATTAGTAGGATTGATATAGGAAAAGAGAAAACAAATCGCAATTGCATCTAAGTCTAAAGATAAAAGCCGTTTAACCAGATCTTCAAGATCGGATGTCTTTATTTCAGTCTGAATCTCACCAGTGTGTAATGTCCGTTCAATAATACCGAATCGCAGATCTACAGGCACGAGCGGAGGTGGACGTTGAACATTTATATCATATAGATGAGGACGCGCCTGTCTACCTATTTCTAAAATATCTTCAAAACCCATTGTCGTAACAACTGCGATCCGTGCACCTCTACGTTCCAGCAATGCATTTGTAGCAACGGTAGAACCGTGAACGATATCCACATCTTGATATGAATTGATATTATGCTGACTTAGGATTTCGCTAACACCCTTAATAACAGCAAGAGCAGGATTTTGAGGTGTCGACAAAACCTTATGTGTGAAGAGATTCTGATTCACAGACATCACAATATCTGTGAAAGTGCCACCGGTATCAACACCTATTTTTCTAATTCCATTCTTTTCTTGCATGTGTTGGCTTTTCATTTGGAAGGGGTTGCATACAATCATACAACCACATTTTGTGGATTACCGTTTAAGAATGCGATGATATTGTCAACTGCACCTTCATTAAGCAAATCAACGCCTTCAGGAGTCATATCTGCACAATGGGGTGTCAAAATTACCTGTTCACAGGATAGCAGTGGATGGTCTTTTGGAATCGGTTCTTGATCATAGACATCAATTGCTGCCCCACCAAGATGTCCATTATTTAATGATTGGATTAATGCGTCTGTATCTAAAACTTGTCCGCGTGCTACATTAATTAGGAGAGCATTTGGTTTCATCATTGTAAATTCACGTTCACCGATAAGATGATAACTTTCTTCTGTCAATTTAACATGAAGACTCACAACATCAGATAAACGTAGCAGATCATCAAAGGATACATATTTTACACTGAGTTGATTTGCACGTTCTGAGGAAGGATTGTATGTCCACGCAATGACGTTCATTCCAATTGCATTCGCAAGCCGTGCCATTTCAGAACCGATATGTCCGGTACCGATAATCCCCAAAGTTTTACCTTGCAGATACACATTATCCATTCTTGGCCAGTCACCAGTTTTCAACGCAGATGTCATGAACGCAGCACGTTTCGCAAGTGCGAACATCAAACCGAAACCATGTTCTGCAACGACAGGGGCAGTTCGACCCGGTTGATTGCAAACGACAACCCCTCGCTCTTTTGTTACTTCAAGATCAATCATATCTGTCCCAATTGAGCAGAGTGAAATCATCTTGAGTTTTGGCAAATGAGGCAAGACATCTGCATGCCATTTTACCATCCCTCGTGAGTTGATAAGAATATCTGCTTCAGATGCACGACTAATCTTTTCTACAACAGTTTCTGGTCGATCCTTATACAGTACAATATCGCCATAAGGTTGGAGACGATTTAAATGTGGAGATCCTTGAATCTGGGGCGGTGAGTCACCAGGAACTACAATCTTGAGTCTATCCAAAAATTCTATTCCTTACTTTTCGTCAGATTTCGTTTGTGAACGTAAATGTGGGACCGTAATTCCACCTTTTACAATTTTCTTCTTGAATTCCTCAACCTTATTGAGTATTTCCGCAGACAACAGTGATTTATTGTCTTTATCTACAATGTATTCTATTCCACCCTCTTTTAGACCGTAGTTTTTCATACCACCGGTAAAAGTATCAGATACAACATGTTCAATCATCTGATAAACTGACAGTTCCACGCCTTTAATTATACTGGTGAGCACTTGACCTGGAAGTAAACCGTTTCCATTGGAATCTACCCATATAATATATTTCTTCGTCTCTTTCGCAGCTTCAAGCACACCTAATCCACTCGCGCCAGCAGCAGCGATAATTATATCAGCACCTTTTTTATATTGGGCAAGAGCCAATTCTTTTCCTTTAGCAGGATCATCAAATGCCTGCGGTGTTACTCCTACATAATTCACAAGGAGTTCGATTTCTGGATCTGTTGCTTTGATACCAGCAGCAAAACCAATTTCAAATGCTTCAACAAGAGGAATTTTCATTCCACCTACAAACCCAACTTTTTTCGTTTCTGTTTTCATCGCTGCGATAACACCTGCGAGAAATGTCCCTTCGTGTGCTTTATATATCAACGAAGCAACGTTTTCAGGTTTAGCAACAGCATCAATCAATGCAAAGTTGACATCAGGGAAATCAGGCGCGACTCGTTCCATCGGTTCTCGAAAAAGAAAACCGACCCCAATGATCAGATCATATTTTAATTTTGCAAGTCGGCGAACAGCCATTTCCGTATCGGTGTTCTGTACAGGATTTATTTCGGTCAGTTTGATATCCCATTTTTCTTCAGCCTTTTTTGCACCAGCATACGCGGCATCACAAAAAGACAGGTCACCACGTCCGCGCACATCATAGATAAGTCCAACTTTAATCTTTGCAAATAATGATTGACTGATTACAAGCACACTGATACATAAACATAAGATTAGTAAGAAATTTTTCCTCAAGACTATCCCTCCTGAAATAAAATGAAAAGGTTTCTTTGATGAGATACAATATTGGAAATATGAAAGATTATATAATTAGAATACACCATTGAGAATACGAATGCAAGATATTTCCAATTTGAATACAACATGAAGGAGATGTGGCAAAAGCTAAATGTTACTACTATAACAATTGTAAAAATAAGTTTAAATTCGTTCACTTTTGACACAGAAAAAATAGTGTTAGATAATTACACTTATACAACACTATCCTAAATTAGGATATGTTAATCTTGTTAACATTGATAAGAGCCGATTTTTCATACCATACGCACCTCATTAACAAATCTGTTATAGTTCATCAAACCATTGACGTTGATAGCATTGCGTGGTAAAATAAATGAAATAATTCTTGAACTAACCATATCGTATAGTATCAGAACATCCAAATACAATTACCAAATCTGCTATATTCACACTAAATCCGGTGTTTTATACGAAAGCAGTTAAAAAACTGAGTATAGACAGAATATCCATAGATAAATTTTTAGCCAAAATTTGAAACTTTACTTTATTCGCATATTTCAGTGTTTTTGTGTGTATTATATATGACAAGTAACAAAAAATGCGTTGTACGCCAACGTGAGCATTAAAATTTCAAGTGATTTTCTAAGGTTTTTCTCATACATACAATTTTCCTGTTTTGTTGTTTAATTTAAAATTCTCTCCCAATCATTATCATTTGACTCCTATGCAAAATAATTTTCCTATTATTTTTCTCATTTTGTCTGCAATACTATTTTCAATCGGACCAGAAATTGGTAGAACACAAAAACCTCCTGTGATTCATGATAGTGTGAAGTTCACAGATATTACAAAAGAAGCTGGTGTCCAATTTCGTGACGAAAATGGGGAAAGTGGAAAGAAATATTTTATTGAAGCAATCAAGAGTTGGTTTGTTCGAATGCATTGTGATAAAAAACTTAGAAAATAACATTGAAGGTTATCGTTACTTTTTTAGTTTGACTTTTTTACACATAAAGCGTAAGTTATAAGCGGGATTCCTAATATGTGTTGTGTGTATGATCCTTGAAAAGTGTCAAGAAAAGAAAACATAAAATCAAGAAATGAAGTTGCGTTTAGAATGATGACAATTAAATTACGTAGATTAATACTCATCTGTTTATGCATGCTCTTGTCTTTAATTGCATCTCAACTATTGTACGCTGGTTCCATATTTTGGGATTTTGATAATGTTGCTAAGGACTGGAAAGTTGTTAACGGGAATTGGGAAGTAAAGGATGGGGTATATCAAGTCACCAGAGATTTTGATATTGAATATTCACTTGTAGGTGATGAAGATTGGAATGATTATACTATTGAAGCAAGAATTCGAATTGATGAGAACAATTGGGCAGGAATTGTTTTTCGGGCAAAAAGCAATATGGAGTATTACGTTTATTACCTGAGTGTGCTTGATAATAGAACTGAACTTTGGAAACACACTGCAGGAGCATGGGTAAACCGTGAAAAAATAGCACAGATACCTACAGTTGATGGAGTTCAACTAAAGAATGGTGAATGGTATGAAATGAGACTGGACATCAAAGACGACATCTTTTCGTATTATATTAATGGAAAATGGCAAATGGATAATAGTGACCCTGACTACAGTAAAGGTAAAATCGGAGTTTGGGCATGGAAAACTACAGCAAGTGTAGACTATTTTTCTGTAGAGGGAGACAAGATTAAGAACACACAAGATGTTAATCCTGCGTCTAAGGTGGCAACTACCTGGGGAACTCTCAAGCGCGTATTCTAATACCACTACATATATACGCGTTAATTTGCTTCAGAAAAGGGGATTATAAAACAGCCGAAACATCAATTCGAAAAGTTATTACACTTGATTCAACGAACACAAATTATCAAGAAGGATTGAAACAAATCCAAAAGATAAAGTCTCAACAATAATAAAGATGTACGCATAATTAAAGTTTAGAGGTGAACATGGCATATTCCAGTCTCAGAGAATTTGTAAAAGCACTTGAACGTGCGGATGAACTCAAACGCATAAAAACAGAGGTCTCACCGGACCTTGAAATTGCCGAGATTACTGACCGTGTTAGTAAAGCAGAAGGGCCTGCACTGCTATTTGAAAACGTTGAAGGCAGTGATATGCCGCTGCTGATTAATGCCTTCGGTTCGTATTCACGAATGGCGATGGCACTCGGTGTGGACGACCTATCCAGAATTGCCTATGAAATTGAAGGGATGATCAAGATCGGACCGCCTGAGTCACTGCTGGACAAGGTAAAAATGCTACGTATCCTATCTCAACTTACTAACTTCCCACCCAAAACAGTCAAACGTGGTGTATCTCAAGAGGTAGTTTTAACAGGTGAAAATGCTTCGTTAGACAGACTACCATTGATCAAGTGTTGGCCAATGGATGCTGATAAATATATCACTTTACCACAAGTATTCACCCACAGTCTAAAAACTGGACAACGCAATGTCGGCACATATCGCCTACAGAAACTAAACCCACACGCATTAGCCATGCACTGGCAGATACATCATGACGGAGCAGCACATCATCGAGAATACAGACAGGCGGGAGAACAGATGCCAGTCGCAATCGCAATCGGGGGAGATCCGATTATGTCATATATCGGCACAGCACCCCTGCCTTCAGGTATTGACGAACTCCTATTCGCAGGCTTCCTACGAAAAGCAAATGTTGAGATGGTAGAAGCAAAAACGATAGATATGAAGGTTCCCGCAGAGGCTGATATTGTGATTGAAGGATTTATCGAACCCGATGAAACTTGTATTGAAGGACCTTTCGGCGACCACACAGGCTTCTATTCTATGCCAGATGAATACCCAGTTTTCCGTATCACAGCCATCACGCACCGAAAAGACCCGATCTATCAAACCATCATCGTAGGTAAGCCTCCGATGGAAGATTGCTACATGGGCAAAGCAACCGAACGCATTTTTATGCCCTTGATAAAAACACAACTCCCTGAACTTGTTGATATGAATCTGCCTTTATTCGGTGTATTCCACAACTTTGCCTTGATTTCAATAGACAAACGCTATCCATACCAAGCCAAAAAGATGATGCATAGTTTCTGGGGACTTGGTCAACTCATGTTTAGTAAATTCATTATCATTGTTGATAAGGATGTAGATGTTCAAAACGTTGAGGAAGTCCTATTTTATGTCGGTAGCAATGTTGACCCAAAACGGGATGTGACAATCGTTGAAGGTCCCGTTGATGTGCTTGACCACGCCGCACCCCTGCTCGGTGCCGGTTCCAAGATGGGTATTGATGCCACAACAAAATGGCCTGAAGAAGGATACCACCGTGATTGGCCCCCAGAAATTCAGATGTCCGATGAAATCATTGAACTCGTCAATGAACGTTGGAAGAAATACGGTCTGTGATTGCTATCCTATCCGAATGACATATATATGATACCACATTACTTGAATAAAATTAAGGCTTTTGGCAGTGTTTCATCCCAAGTCTAAAGACTTGGGCTTCACACCGCAACGTTTGGTAAACATTTTAATTGTTTCTGTAGTTATATCATCCACATATTCGTTTATATTTAATACATTGGAGTAAAAAAAATGGCAGAAACAATTTACGATGTTGCTGTGATTGGTGCTGGTCCAGCTGGAACGCAAGCAGCAGTATCTGCAAGTCATCAGATGCGGCATGTGTTAGTGCTACATTCAGGTAAAGTTAGTTTCAGTCGTGGTAGAGCATATTGGTCTAAGTCGGTTGAAATTGAAGATGCCCCTGTCTTTCCCGGCATAATCGGCCCACATTTCGCTAAAGAACTCATGAAGTGGATGGAAAGCAGACCGGTAATGGATTTTATGCTCGGAGAAGAACATCGGAAGACAGGAATTGATGTCAGAGACGGCATGGTTACCTGTCTAACACAAAACAACGGTATCTTTGAATTAGAGGCATCAACAAAAACCATAAAGAAAGACAACTCGCTACAAATTGAACATTTCAAATCTCGTACCGTCGTCGTTGCATCCGGTTTTGATGACAAATGGCCCGATATAGAATTCCAAGCAGATGCTGAACGATTATATAAGCAGTATGCTACCGTGTTCCGTTATGCTGGAAATCGTAAAGGATGGCACGTCTGTATCCGATGCGATGGACACCTGCATGTTAATGAACATTTAGCACTACTCGGAGTTGGCGACTATATCTATGAAGCAGCGATTGGCGCACAGGATTTCACCGACAAAATCACTATCCTTACCAATGGACGACCCCATGGGATGTCTCCCCCAATTCTAAATCAAATTAAAGAGAGAAACATCCAAATCATTGAAACAAAGATAAAGCAGCATATCGGAGAAAAAACCGATCTACTCGGTTTTGAAATGGATGATGGATCAGAGTTATTCTTCCACGGATTTCTCGTTGATGAAGGCTTAATACCAAATACAAAGTTCTTGGATGGATGGGTTTACCAAAAGGACGAGGAAGGTTTGATCATCGCAAATGAAGATATGCAAATGTTGGACACAGATGGAGAACCAATTCCTGGTCTCTTTGCTGCAGGCGATATAATCTCTGGTGAACGAAATCTGATAGCAACTGCCTTCGCACTCGGTCAAGAAGCAGGTTTATCCGCATCCGACTCACTCCGAAAATGGCATTACCCCAAAGACTGATTATAATGGCGTAGATGCGTTAGTTAACAACATCTATCGCAAATTTCTATAAGGAATACTCTATGATACCAAACGACAGTTCAAAGACCCTCTATATTATAGACACACTCGCTGAAGTATTTCGTTCATTTTACGCAATCCAAACCCGTTTAGTAAGCGGTGTAACAGGTGAACCCACCAACGCAATCTACGGGTTTATGACAAGTGTCATGAAGCTGCTGACTGACTACAAAGCAGAATATATTATCGCTGCAATTGATATGCCCGGCGACACCTTCCGTAATGAGATGTATGAAGAATACAAAGGGCATCGCAGAACCCCACCTGATGACCTTGTTACACAGATTCCTCGTATCCAACAGGTGCTTGAAACACTGCAAATCCCCGTTATAGGAAAACCGGAACTTGAGGCAGACGATATCATCGCCTCTGTTACCCAATACATTTTGGATTCACCTGACACACAAGATGTGCATGTGAGTATTATCTCTAAGGACAAAGACCTTGAACAATTGTTATGTGACCAAGTGACAATGTTAGACTTACGTAAGGACGTAACGATTGATGTAGCAGCATTATGGGAAAACAAAGGTATCACACCTGACCAAGTTATTGACACACTTGCACTAATGGGTGATACTTCTGACAACATACCGGGTGTTGAAGGGATCGGATTGAAAACTGCTGCGAAGTTAATCCAAGAGTTTGGCTCTATTGAGAATATCTATGCCAATATTGATCAGATAAAGGGAAAACGAAGAGAGAATTTAGAGAAAGCACAAGAATATATTTCTCTATCACAACAACTTGTTACACTAAAACGTGATGCTGATTTAGGTTTTTCTATGGAACAAGCACGATTCAAAAAACCTGACCTTAGCAAAATCAACCCTTTGTTAGAACAACTTGAACTCAAAAGGTTTTACAATCCGCTTGCCGAACTTGCATCAGGCAGCACTGTATCAGACCAAGTTAAAACTGAAGTGAAAACTACCCGAAAAGAACGATTAGAGGCAATGGAAAAAGAAAAAGACGCTATCATAGAAGAGGGAAAATTCACGACCGCAGCATCCGGGGACTACACTGCAATTACGACTGAATCGGAATTGGACGCACTCGCAGAAACACTGACAACGCAACCAATCATCGCTGTTGATACAGAAACTGATGGACTGTATCGAAATTCAGCACTGTGTGGGATAAGTTTCTCTTGGAAACCGCAGCAGGGTGTCTATGTACCCATCCGTTCCTCCAATCCTGAAAACCATTTAGATGAAGAAACTGTGATTGCCAAACTCAAACCGATATTAGAAAATCCTGAATTGCCTAAATGTGGACACAATCTGAAGTTTGATGCAAGCATCTTCATTCGCCACGGTGTTCAATTGCAAGGGGTTGTTTTTGATACGATGTTGGCAAGCCAACTTGTTGACCCACGTCAACCTTCACACAATCTGGACAATCTTGCACTGCTACACTTAAATCATAAAATGATTCCACTATCAGACTTGATTGGGAAGGAGGGAGACTCTACATCCATTGACAAAGTACCTTTTGAAGATGTCACAAGATACGCTTCGGAGGATACAGATGTAGTTCTCCAACTCTATCACTATTTTAAGCCGAAACTTGAGGAAACCGAAACGACTGAATTAGTAAGAGAAATAGAGTCACCTCTCGCCCCAATTCTAGCACTCATGGAGTTCAACGGAGTCGTATGTGACACAGAGGAATTGGAGAAGCAGGCCAATGTAGTGCGACAACTCGTTGTTGAACGCCAAAAAGAAATCCACGATTTAGTCGGCTACGAATTCAATATAGATTCACCATCACGATTGGCTGATATATTGTTTGATGACATTGGCTTTAAACCTGTTAGACGCACAAAAACTGGGAAGAATTCTACCGATGTAAATGTTCTTGAAGCACTCGCAGCACAAGAGGACATAAACAACCCAAAAACATCTGTTCCACGACTGATTATTGAATATCGTCAATACAGAAATCTACAGAGCACCTATCTTGGCAATTTACGACATTCAGTAAATAATGATACGAAACGCATTCATACGCATCTCTATCAACTCACGACTGCGACCGGACGACTGAAATCCGATAGTCCAAATCTACAGAATATCCCTATCCGATCAGAGATAGGTAGACAATTACGAAAGGTATTCATAGCACCGGATGGACATAAACTGATTTGTGCCGACTATTCGCAGATTGAACTTCGTGTTCTGGCACACTTCAGTTCTGATCCTAAATTGATGGAAATCTTCACTAATGATATGGATATCCATACATCCGTTGCAGCAGAAGTATTCAAGATTGAACCCGATAATATATCAAAAGAGATGAGAGACAAAGCCAAGATCGTGAATTTCGGTATCATCTACGGCGTTTCACCATCTGGATTAGCACGAAGAATTCAGGGAATGAATGTCAATGAAGCGAGAGAGTTGATCACTGACTATAAAGCACGTTTTCCGGGTATCAACACATTTTTCCAAAATTGCGTCCAACAAGCATTAGATCAAGGCTATGTGTCAACGTTAACAGGTAGACGCCGGGCTATTCCTGAACTCTTTGAACATTCCCAAAGCAGGCAAAATCTCGGAGAACGGTTGGCAATCAATACCGTAATTCAAGGGACAGCAGCAGACCTCATTAAAGCAGCAATGGTCAAAGTTCAACACAGAATTGATCGTGATCAGTTAGAAATGAAATTACTACTGCAGATACACGACGAACTCGTGCTTGAATCCCCCATAGATTTAGTAGAAGAACACGCTGTCATCGTCTCAGAAGAGATGGAAAATGCCTTGAAACTCAATGTACCACTCCGTACTGAAACAGGTATCGGGGATAACTGGATGGATGCGAAATAATGGGAAGGAAAAAGAAAATAAAAGGACATCCTTAATTCAATTAGCGAAGATTATCTAACATCGTTTATTATTAATGAGTACGTTTTTATACATTACCTAATTTGTAATAAATCAAATTTGACAAATTTGCTAATTTATAGTATACTGTTTATGTTTATGACAAAGTTTGGGAAATGTGACGGTGTCTGCGAAACACGTTATGCGTAGTATTTTGACAGTTTTACGATTGGAACCAGAAGCATTCTTGATGATTGTGCGGCTTCCGAATAAGATTGATGAGAATCCCGAGTTCATTTTTACCAATCTTAGCACTGCCAAACGCCTGCCTATAGAACATGCTGACAGTACTCAGTTTTCTCACATTCCCGTTTATTTACAATTTCAAAAGGAGAAACGAGATGAACATCTACGTTGGCAATGTGCCCTATGCAGCCACAGAAACAGACTTGGAAGAAATGTTTGAGCCGCATGGACCACTGGCATCTGTAACAATTATCCGTGACCGCTATGATGGTCGTTCAAAAGGGTATGGATTTGTTGAGATGGAAAACCAAGAAGACGGTGAACGCGCGATTGAAGCTCTTGACGGCCAAGAAGTAATGGGTCGTCCATTGAAAGTCAATCCAGCACGTCCACGCGAACGTCGCTCAGAACCCCGATACCAAAACCAAAACCGAAGCCGCTACGAAGAAGAGTAATCAAACACGGTGAGGAATTCCTCACTACATTTTAGATAACACTTCTCGAAGTTATTATGCTCCTGTTGTTGTAAAACAACAGGAGCATAATGCCTTAAACAGTTGTGGATTCCTTCCTCTTTCCTTCATTCTTCCTAATCACCATTCACCACTACAATATCACGCACTCAAACCAAGTTCCTTACTCAGTTCCATCAAGCGATTATTTATCTTTGTCTTGTCTATCTTGTTATCTTCAACGAACTCTTGGTATGGACGTGGGAGTCTGTCCGGTATCATAGCACGAGAATTTGCCTCTTGTAGTGCTAACAAAGACATAAACATCTGCATCTCAGCAGAATGATCAGGCATATAATCCGCTACAACCTGACGCAAATCCTCTTCTATAAAGGTATTGCGATTCTTGCGTTTAGCTAAATTATGACTACGGTTCGCTATCTGCGCAAGATCACCGACACTCACACCGCGTAACTTCTGATCTCTTGCTATCTCTTGGAAATTCATCTCTTCGCGTGTGTGAAGTCTGCAAAAGAACTGTAGAATACCTGCGCGACTCTCACGCATAGGTGGAAGAAGTACCAATTTATGGTTAAATATCTCTGGTTTCCGAAAAATCGGCGGCATCAAATCGGGACGACTGCATGTACCAACCCATATTACTTTTCCGTGTAAAGAAGCATCACTGATTGCATTTGTTAACAGAATAGGGAAACCGTGTTCCCTACTGCCTTGCTGCATTCCTGTATGGGGAGATGCACTTTCAACTTCATCCATAAAAACTACTACAGGAGCAAGTCCCCTTATAAAATTGATGGCAGAATTCAAATTTCTTTCGTAACTATTCCCATTCTCACTAATAGTGAGTGTTACTTCGCTTACTTGACTTGCATAACGGAGTTGAACAAACGCCATGTTTGTCTGTCCAGCAAGCATTCGTGCCGCAAACAGGTTCCCGTTTCCTGTTGGACCAAGCATCAGAATCCCACGCGGCACACGTTTCATATCATTCTCTTTTAATCCTTCGGCAACGTCTTCAATCACTCGTGTGATATGACTTGACCAATGTTGTTTCGGTTCCATTAAGGGTTCATTCACCTCAATTATTCCGTGGCTAAATGTCCTGACGCTTTGCCTTCGATAGTTGACGAGTAGAGGTCCTTCTACTTTCTGTTTTATGGATGCAGCGTGCCGAACCAAATCATGTATACCAAAGAGATTCAGACCGGAAGTATCTCGGGCTAATGTTTGTCTATCCCGATCATTACCCAGATTTAAGTTCACTTGAACTTTTTGGTCTGGATTATCTTGGTGTGAAATCTCCTGAGGTATTTGAGCCAAGTGATTAATAAACTTCAAACGTTCATCATAGTCTGGAAAAGGAATTTCAACAATAGGTATTTCCTGATTCACAAGAAAATGTGGATGAATGTCGTAGGTATTCTGTGTGAGAAGTAAGATGATGTGTTTCTTTCTACGAATTTCCAGGTCTGCTGCCCAATTCTGTAATTGAAATAGGAAATATTGTTGATTGTCTTTTGCTGCACCTTCAAAAACGGGATCACTCGGGGCAATTTGCTCCAAGTGATTGATAACTAAACCTACTCTTACCCTATCCTGTTTCAGGAGTTCATGCATCTTATTTGCTAAATCTTTCGTCGGTATCGGATCACTTTTGTAAAATGGATCCTCATGTAGTTTATTGAGTGCAAGCGTGCTGTTTATTCGCTTTCTATGTTCTGTCTCATCGGGGACTGCCTGTTCTTTTGGAATGAGTCCTAATATTTTCTGAGTATCTACCCACCGACCCGTCCCTGGCCACATAAACCCTTGCGTAGCATTATAGCCGAGAACTAAACGACACCCGAGAACATTCATCTGTTCCATCAAGTAGTCCAGCGCGGGCAAATAACCGAAATGTTCGTCAAATTGCAAATCGCCAACATTAAAATGTAGCAAGAATTGATGTGCTGCAGCAACCTTATATTGTGATTCTATCTTCTCCCAAAACATGCTAACTCTCCAAGTAATACCAAAGTTTAATAGGATAATAACCGATACTGAATGTCATGCCTCTGTCAAATAGAATACCACATGAACCATTACAAAGTCAAACGATTCAGATTGACAATAAAGCCGAAAAATGATACGTTATACCTGCTATACAATAATCTATAATTTGGAACACACATAAATAATGACAAAAGAGGAAACATATAAACCGATTATCATTGGAATTATGGGTGGGTCAGCATCGGGCAAAACTACCTTCGCCACTGCCTTGTCAGAACAACTTTCTGAGTATTCACCTATTACATTACACCAAGACTTATATTTTAGAGATTGGTCAGAATTCTCATCTGAAGAACGAGAAAAGGTGGTAACAGCCAATCATCCAGATGCTGTCCGTTGGGATGTATTAATTTCGGATGTAGAAAAGTTACGAGCATATAATCCTATTGAGACACCGGCACCCGGCACACGTGCTGCAAGTCGTGGTGATGAAATGAAAACAACACAACCCTCTCCAGTGGTGATTGTTGAAGGACACCTAATCTATTGGAATGAACAACTTCGAGATCTAATTGATATGAAGTTATTTCTTGATGTAGATGCACATGAACGTGTGCTCAGACGTTTGCTCCGTGATGTTGGTACACGCAGCGCAAACCTTGAAAGTGCAATCAGTTGGTACCGACGTGACGTACTCCCTAATTTCCCCATATACACAGAACCTTGCAAGCAATACGCCGACTTGATTATCCCCTTCCTCAACGATAATCCTATAGCACTACAGACAGTTGTCGCAGGTATACGTGCAATACTTTCTGATAGAAAACAATAGATCGCATCATATCATACCTACTCATTATCAAATAGGTGTTTGTAGTCGCACAATTCATTGCGCCTCTTCAGAAACTTAGATGATAACGACACTCAATACGATAGATTTTAAACACCTTCTCAATATGCCTGTTTGACACATACCCTATATCATTATGACATAGATTGTCATTGTGGCAGATAGGCACTTCTCTCATTACACATCAACATTTCGGATTATCCACCAAGAATTACATTTGAAGAACCTTTGTGTTTGTCTATTGTTACTGCTACTGATAGATATATGTAGAGATTCATTTTGTGTTTTGGCATTATATTTGCTTATATACAAAATAGTTAGAACTTACTGAGCAAATGTTGGCATAGAAATTGCCTATTGTATTACAGAAACAAATCAATAAAAAAGGAGAAAAAAATGACTTATTTAACCTTACGCAGACCGGTAGCAACCCCTTTCAGATTTTTCAACGCACCTTTCACCTTTCATCGTCCATTCGCAGTGACAGGTGAATATAAATGGAATCCCTCGGCAGATATAACCGAGACGGATGATACCTATGAAGTTCGTGCTGAACTCCCCGGTGTTTCAAAAGACAATGTCCAAATCTCTGTCAAGGACGGTCTCTTATCTATTAAGGGTGAAAAGCGACAGGAAAATATGGACGACGGAAAGAATTACAAACGGATTGAAAGACAATACGGCACTTTTGAACGGAACTTCACACTCCCACCAAAAGTTGTAGCAGACAATATCAATGCAAAATTCAACGATGGGGTGTTGACCGTTTCTATCCCAAAACCGGAAGAAGTAAAACCGAAAGAAATTCCGATCAGTACTGAAACGGTTGTGGATGCATCTGAAGAAAAGTAATCATCAGTTTAGTAACAGGAACAGGTTGGCATAATCAGTTATGTCAACCTGTTCCTGTTACAACATATATCACGAACAAATTACAATTTCAGTAGTCTTATCAAGTGAAAGAAAACTAAAATTAAGGAGAATTATTTTGAGAAGATCACAACAGAATAGACCAAGAGGAGAATTTCAAGGACAACGTCCTAACAATCACAGAAAAGGACGCGGTAGAAGACATCCTGAAGGAGAACGACAAGGTCCTCCACATCAGAAAAGACGAAACCGTAGAAGGAACCCCCAAGCAGGTCATAGAAACCGAGACAATCGTCCACCGAGAAGAAGAAATCGACAACGTTCAGCAGAACATCCAATCAGAGAACACTTTCCACATCATAATAGAATGCAAGAAGGTTTTGGTGGAGAAGTGCCATTTCAACGGAGAAGAGGTAGATTTAGACCTATTGCCGGTTTTACCGCTTATGATGACAGGTTTGAGATTGAAGTTGAACTTCCCGGCGTTAAAGAAAAGGATATTAGTGTTGCCGTTGCAGGTAAAAGGTTGATAGTAAAAGGTAAAAAGCATCGGAAGCAATCTGACGAAAATCATAACATCCGTAGATCAGAATTAAAGTATGGTAGATTTCAACGTGCATTTCCACTACTACCAATGGCTAATACTGAAGGTATTAAGGCTGATTTTAAGGATGGTATTCTAACGATAGTCATACCGAAGAAGGAAGAAGCAAAACCGAAAGAAATACCTATCAATGCGGATACCTAAATCTTACCTAATTGTTGGGATGGTCTCTGTGCCATTTACGCTTTATACCTATAAAACCTCATACGACACAAAGACCCATCCTACAATGGTCAAGGAAATGTTCGGTCAATAACTCCCTCAACTATCCTTGCCTTCTGCCATCCCAAGATAGAGTAATGCGGCAAGTACTGCACCAACACATGGACCAACAAAGTACAACCATAAATCAGCATAATTGTTTGCAGCGATCGCAGGTCCCAATGTCCGTGCTGGATTAAAAGATGCACGTGTCAAAGGTCCACCCATTAGGATACAAGCGATCAATGATAACCCGATTGCAATTCCTGCGAAATTCCCTGCTTTTCCACTAACTGCAGTATTGAAAATAGTAGTGACAAGAAAGAATGTCAGTATGATTTCAACAACGAGACCTTGTATTACAGATACATTCTCTGCCAAAATGGTAACCCCTAAATCTCCATCTATAGGTAGCAATCCTTTCAGCACCAATGCCCCAGCAATTCCACCAGAGAACTGAACAATCCAATACCCAATAGCAGTAACTAAGCGGATCTCACCAGCCACCAAGAAACCAAGTGTTACAGCAGGATTAATATGTGTCCCTGATATATGTCCATAAGCATACACAAAAGCAATGACGACAAACCCATGAGCAAGTGCTACCCCTAATAGATTTTCAAGTCCATAAGAGTGTCCATCTAAGTTATTACCAGTGATTGCTA
The DNA here is from genome assembly GCA_965214095.1 of Candidatus Poribacteria bacterium. GTDB lineage: Bacteria > Poribacteria > WGA-4E > WGA-4E > WGA-3G > MSPOR6. The sequence goes on from OZ243938.1 coordinate 799,338, forward strand.
ATGCACCCGCACCAATAAAGATCAATGCAAAGGTGCCAATAAATTCTGCAACATATTTCCCAGTATCCATAACGTATTATCTTCTTTCTACACTACAGCAGAACCTTCCTATTATAGTGAATTATAATATTATGTGAACATTTGCTTAAGAACTACGGTGTTCGTAGTCGCGCAATTCATTGCGCCTCTTACATTCCAGTAATAAGAATAATCATCTATAAGAATAACACTGTATCAAAGTGGCCAACGGTTCTGAAATTGCTCAACCATTGCATCAGGTCCACCATGTTGACCTAAGAACGCTAAGAATGCTTGGTATAGCCTACGTGCTTCGTCATTGTCCGACTCAAATCGATTATGCATCTGGTCTGGATCAGATGAAAGATGGAACAGACTTTTCGGTGCACCTTGATTTTCCAACAACAACGACCATTCACCATCCGTAATACTCCCATGTGGACTTCCACCATCAGGACTCCAACCGCCACCCCACGCACCGTGTGTGATCGCATAATCCCTACACTTATCTGTATCACCAAGGACAGTAGGCAGTAAACTAATACCCTCAACCTGTTTTCCTCGTTCTGCACCAAAGACATCAATCACAGTCGCAGGTATGTCAATAATACTGGCAATGGCATCTGTCCGTCGCGGTGTAACTTCAGGATAATATATCAATAGCGGTATATGCACAATCTCCTCAAACATACTGAGATTCTTAGCAATGAGACCGTGTTCTCCCAGCAGAAATCCGTGGTCTGCCATAAAGATAATCATCGTGTTTTCCATCAAACCCATATAGTCAATCTTACTCAGCAATTTGCCAATCCAATGGTCAACGAGAGATGCTTCTGCCCTATAGAGAGCATTGAGTCGTTGTGTCGTCCGTTCATCCATCTGATTGACACCATAAGTTGGATAGATGGGTTCTGGACCATCGTAATCATCTGGATCAAACCTTCTGATATACCAGTCAGGCACATCCCACGGTTCGTGTGGATCGAAGGTATCAACCATCAGATAGAAACTCTCATGTTGATAGTTGTGTTCCAACCAATCACATGCGGTTTGCACCGTCTGTGCTACAAAGGTATCCCCTTCGTTCTTACGATATTCGCTATTTTTCAGATGATTCCCAAGACCAGGTGGCAATCTATCTGGATGTGGTCTAGTGTGTTCACGATAACGCAATGCTATTTCAGTTCCAAAGTCGTAAGGTTGAGTTTCCAATAGATCGGATTCCTGACCCCGTATCCATTTCCATCCAGTGAACCCTCTATTATACAAGAATCCATTATTAAGATGGTGTGGTGTATCCGCAATCATCATGCTTACTACACCTGCTTTTGTGAGATCGTTGGCAATCACCGGAACGTTGCGTTGGAGCGGCTCCCATCCACGTCTACATATACCTAATTCACCGGTGACCAAATCACCACGTATCGGAACAGTCGGATAACTGCTAACATAGGCTTTGTCAAAGACAACGCATTTTTCAGCGAAAGCATTGAGTGCAGGACTATATCCTTTACCACCGTAAACTTCTAAATTGTCACGCCTAAATGTATCTGAAATGATATGTATTATATTCATAATTCCCTCTATGATCTGAAAGATAGAATCCAACTAAATTATAGTCTTAAAATTATACATGAATTTCACTTTCTTGTGTCATCTTTTCCTTTTCCCTTTCAGCAATCTGTACCACAGCCGGCAATAACCCATAGATACACCAGAACGGAACACCGATTGCATCTCCATTCAATAGATTATTCACAACGAAATGCACCATCAATGATATTTCTACAGACATCAGACCTACAATAATAGAACGGTAGAAGCTATCTTCAATTCTTTTGAGGGCACGAAAACCGTAATGTAAAAAAGCAAGATTGAGCCAAATCCATACCACTAACCCTATTGTACCAAGTTCTGCCATCACCTGTAGATATTCACTATGTGCACCTAACTGATACTGTGCAACATAACTACCTACGAGCGAAACATCCTCCTCATAGAGCATTGCAAACGCTCCATACCCCTTACCTAAGATAGGACTGTCCAGAAACATTGTGATAGCTTGTCCCCATCGCATGATGCGTGCCCGGTTAGAGGCATAATTCAAATCTACAGTTGTTGAAATCCGTTCCATTAGAGCACTATAGACACCCGGTAAACTCAAACATGCTAATAAGACAAGACAGGCAGCACCAACAAACAGTATCTTCTTATGTGTAACACCTTTTCCTAATTGCAAAAGCATAAACCCCACCGCAACGATAACAGATAACCAAACCCCGCGCGAAAAACACATTATGAGACCTATCCCAAAACAGATAATCCACCCAAACCACATTACACGGTCATATTGATGATTATCAAACATCAGACGGCTTAAACATATTAAAAAGAAAATTGCTGTGAATGCTCCGTAAACAGAATAGTTCGTGAATGGTGAACTCCGAAACGCACTTGTCCACTGCCACTGATCGATATTGACAATCAACACGATAATCGTCCAGAAAACTGCAATTGCTGCACTCGGGAATGATGCAACGAATAACCGCTTCAAATCTTGACGGTGTTGAATTATATCATACACAACTAAACTGAGCAGGACGTATGTTGTATATCTGATTGCACCTTTCAAAGTACCAAATAGATCAGGGGTATTGATTGCAGAAATAAAAGTAACGCATATAAACAAACAAAGAGGTAATAGGAATGGGAATGCGGGTCTGTTCTGCTGCCTACCGAGCGCAAAGTCCAATATCTTCTTTAGCAGATAAACAGCACACAGCATACCCAACAACGGTTCAGTAGGGGTTTGAATCTCAAGCAGTTGAGGGATAATATATCGAAATGAAAATGGCAGGCAAATGAATAGGAGATAGAGTGCCAACTCCATTCCTATAAATACAAATAATCCTGTTGCAAACAATAGACAAAGAACAGCAAGCGGTGATTCTGAATAGAGTCCAACTATTATCCCAAATACGATGCAAACTATAAATGGAAGGATACGGTTTGCGTGTTTCAAGGACCTGCCTGTTATCAAAACTGCGTGCTGACTCCAAATCCAATCGCAGTTCCATCTAATATTATGTTAATAGGAGGAGTTCCTGTAGTTTCAACAGATTTTAGTAACCGCTTCAATTCAAAAGTAATGGCAGCGTTATTCCCAATAGATGCTCGTGTATTTGAAGAAGTTTGCCACTGAAACAACTCTAAACCAACAAGAACATAACCAGTTGTACTTGTCCCACCATTTGACAGCATGATTCCCTGTTCTGCCAGCAAATCTATCATGTTTCCTTCAAAATTTGCACTTAACAGTCCAACTCCTGCCCCAAAATATATTGGTAGGTATTCATAGAGAAATACTGGACGATAGATGAGTTGGTAGGAGATCGGTACAAGTGTTGTTGTAATAAAGAGTGAATTAGGTCCAGGTGTTTGAAGTTCTGTTCGCCAATATCCAATTTCAAGACGAGAATCAAGTTCTGACATGTGCTGGAAAACAATAGAGAGTGTCGGCATCATGGCTACAGGTGTTTTGGTTATACCTACAGACTGAAGAACATTGTTCAAATCACCTAATTTCGGTTTATATGAATAGATTGCAAACTGGAGTGATGAAGTCTTGATGTGCCGGTTGAAAAAACTCTGTAGTCGTGGAGAAGGGTATGCCTCCTGTTCCTCAACTGGATGCGCTATTGAAAGATTAGAACAAAGGAAGAAGAGAAATAGAACAACAAACAAATATCTCATATTGTAGGACGGACTCTGTGCCCTGTAGTTGATGGTTAATTAGATATTAGGGCAAAACTCTACACGCTCATAAAAAGTTAGGATGTCCTAATATACGAGGACATCCTAACAACACTTGACGAAAAATCGTGGGGTAACTAATGTATGAAAATCACATTACATCGAACCAGTTGGGTTGAGAATAATCTCTACCCGACGATTCATGGCTCTGCCAGCTGTTGTGTTCTGTGGTCCGACTGGGTCTGTGTGTGCCCTTCCAACAGACTTGACTCTTGCTGCGTCTACACCTTTATCTTTTAGGTATTTTGCCGCGGCATTTGCACGTGCTTGTGACAGATCCCAATTACTTTGATATCCACCACGCAATACGGGGGTACCATCGGCATGTCCAACGACAAGTACTTCTGCCTCTGGATTTTCCATAATCTGTCCAACTACACCGTCAATCATCTCTTTTGCTTTGGCAGACAATCTTGTTTGTCCACTGGAAAAGTTGACTGTAACCAAGAGTGATGGTTTAGATGCAATATCAGCTTTAACTATACCCAATTCCTCTATAATAGAGGCAATTTGTGATAGTGCTTTCTTTATGTCCATACCTTGCGTATTTACAGTTTTTACAAGGTCGGATAATTCTTTCTTGACCTTTGCGTCTTCTGCTTTTGCAAAATCATTCGACTTCTTGCCTGCCATATCAAGGTCCTTTGAATGTTCTGCACGAAGTTTTGCGATTTCTTCTTTAGTATTTTGCTTTGCGGCAGCGATTGTGTCAGCATCTCCTTGTTGGGACGCGGCAATAGCCTCATCCTTCGCTTGAGAGATCGCCTCCATATTATCCTTATTGTTCTGATCAACTTTACCTTCGAGTTTTGTAATATCGGCTTTAATTTCACTCGTGGATTGTTCTATCTGAGCAACATGCTCATTCTTCCACATGTCAAACTCTTCTTGGTTTAGCTTGCCGCACCCAATGACAGCAATACTCAGAACTAATAGAGCTGCAACAAAAAATGTTCCTCTGGTTTTCATGGAATTCCTCCAAAATATGATACGTAAACTGAGTAATTTATTTAGTCCACAATAGATGTGTCATAATAGTTTACCACAATTTAGCATTTAATTCAAAAAAAATTGTTATGTGTCTCTATTTCTGGCTGAACGATGTCTGATTACTTGAAATTTTATGCAAAATACTGTAAACTAAAGATATGGGTCAATTGAGTATAATCTTTATTATAGGCTTCCTATGTCTATTTAGTTATGAACTGCCAGATAGCGTTGAAAGAATAAGCATAGTACCGAGGCTTTTCTGGCACATTATACTTACATTTAGTCCCGTCTTAATCGCTTATCTAATTTCCTCTGTTGTCCCTCGCTTCCTAAATTCCGAAAAACCTATAGGAAAATTCTTTGAATCACGTTTTGGCACAATTCGTTTACTACTTGAAGTGCTTTGTTTAGGTGCTTTCTTGTATAATCTATATCTATTAGATTTACTTGAATTTATTAATATACATTTTAGATTTTTTCCCTTTTTTGAACTACGTCAAAGCATCGCATTGCTCCCATTAATGATAAGTTTAATCGGTGTTAAGTTGGTTTTTCACAGTATGAGTCAAGGAGATGATGTTCGCTATGGTGAATTGTTGTCATTCCACATAAAATTTTTACTCATTCCACTTATACCATTGCTGATATATCTCACAACTCTAGATATTTTAGTTCGCCTACCCGAAGATGTTTTGGAATTTCTTGTTAAATATCCATATCTATTCATTGGACTTCTATTACCAGTACTTGCAGGAGCATATATATTTGCCCCATTGTTGATGCGGTTAATGTGGAAGACAAAAGCACTCACAGATATGGTATTAAAGGAGAGATTGGAAGAATTGACGAAGAAAAGTCAGACGAAATATAAGGATATCGTCGTTTGGCAAACAGGCTCGTTATTAATTGCAAATGCTGCAGTGGCTGGCACCCTTCATTGGAATAGACGTATTTTTATTACGGATACACTTCTAAAGTATTTTACAGATGACCAAATTGAAACAATTGTTGCACATGAACTTGGTCATATACGGTTTAAACACATTCCAACCTATGTTTTATTTTCTTGTCTCTATTTAGTCAGTTATCCACTCTTTTTGATATTCATAGAACAACCGATACTCAATGTATTACCTACACTACTGTTAGAAAATTATCCAATAATATCTTCAACCGGTTCAATAATGTTTTTCATTTTATATTTTGTCTTTGGATTCCGATACATATCGCGTCGTTTTGAATACCAAGCAGACCTATATGCAGCCTCACTTACAAATAAACCGGAAGCATTCATTTCCGCTTTAGAACGTTTAGCTTTGTTCAATAATATTCCAAGATACGTTAGACGCATCGTAGAATCTTTCAATACACATCCTTCAATTCATCGTCGTATTGAATTTGTTAATCGGTTTATTAAAGGTGATGTTGGAATAAAACGGTTCTATGGCTATCTGCTTGAGACGAAAATACTATTGATATTATTACCGATATTTCTTACTGTTTTACTGATACTTATATTTTAGTTGCCGATTGACTGTTACTCAGGTTCAAGCACGAACTTCAGTTTGTCAATAGCACGGTTAATAGGTAATTCATAGAACTTTTGTAACTCGCGTAATTCGTTTGCTATATCAAAAGCAACAAGCATAGGTATCCGTGATTCATCGTAGCGTTTTTTGGCATAACTATCTACTCTGCTCTTAACATAAGAAATAAGGACATCTATATCTTCAGCACTCAATTCTTCGGATGGTTTTATAGAATATGGGATTCCCAATACTACAAATCGGATTGCTTGAACATCCTGCGTAGATTGCTGATCTTCTTCTTCTTCTTGCGGTTGTTCCTCAACTTGTTCTTCTTGCTGTTCGTCTAGCATATCTGTTCCTTCCAGAATAAGTTCATATTAATGTTGATGCGTTTGTATTATATTGTAGAAAAATAGAATTTGTCTAAATATATTCACATCTAAGTAAGTGCCTTTCGCATCGTATCAACACAAGGTTCAACACCTGTCCACCTTTGAAAAGAAATTGCACCTTGATGAACCAACATACCGATGCCACCAACAATTCTACATTTCTTTTCTGCTGCTATTAATAACGATGTCATCGGTGGAGTGTATACAATATCACATACAGTTGCATTCAGTTGAAGCCAATCCGGATTAATTAGAAGCGGAATTGTGGAATCCATGCTTGATGAAGAAGTATTGACAATTAATGCACTTCCATTCACAGCATCAGGTAAACGTGAATCCTGCAACCCCATGCCTATCAATTCTGTCCGATGTATTGTTGAGGCGTCAATAGCGGTTTCAGAAACCGTTGTGTTATCTTCCTTCTTCTTTTTTCCGAATATTTTATCTGTTAGTTCTTCAGCCAATGCAACTGCCTTTGAAACCGTCCTATTAGCAATGACAATTGAACGGACACCAGCAAGTGCTAAAGCGACTACAATTGCCCGCGCTGATCCTCCTGCGCCAAGAACAACGACATTTTCACCCACTGGCACAACAGCACCTGCTTCCTCCAAAGAACGTAAAAATCCGGGGGCATCCGTGTTTTCACCGTGTATCTGTCCATCGGTAAATGTAAGTGTATTAACTGCTCCGATGAGTTCTGCTTCGCGTGAGATTGTCGCAAGATACGGTATGACAGATTGTTTATGCGGAAGTGTAACATTTATCCCTACAACGTTGAGTGCTATAAATCCGTGTAATGCTTCGGCTACCGCTTCTGCAGCAACATGAAATGGCACATAAACATAGTCAAGTCCCGCTTCAGCGAGGGCTGCGTTATGCATCTGTGGTGAACGACTATGCGATACTGGTTCCCCTATAACACCAATGATTCGAGTGTTACCAGTGATTGAATGTGGTGTGTCCATTGATTTATGATTACTTTATACGAATGTTGTTAACGAACCTACTATGTTGTCAATTGTTATCAGGTGTTTGAATTTCAGTTTGCTGCTTAGAAAGTAAATCTTCCACTAATTGTTTGGCTGCATCCATAGATGGATAACGAATTTCACGATATCCACGAACGGTTTCAACGCACTCCATTGCTTGAACATGTTTGTCATAGTCCACATCACTGTCTGAAGAGAATGTATCTATAACTTCACGGATATACCATTCTCGGAACTCACGTTCTTTTGCGTGCCATTTTGATAACCATCTACGTAGAAACTTCATCCGTTTCATTGTGTGTAACATCCAATTCCGTGTATCAATATCACGTTCAATATCAAACCCCATTACAGTGAAATGTGGACGATTGAGATGGAGATACTTAATCTTATCACCGTTCTTCTCATCAACATTATATCTTATCTTATCACGAGCGAACTTCTCTTTACTGGTCAACAGATGAGAAACATAGACTTCATCCTTAATCAACATTACTTTGTGTAGATACTTTATTGTTGCTTTAGTGGCACGATAACCGTCATTGTCGTTTTCGTGGACTTGTTCAACCTTTTCAATATATGTCCGCGCATATTCAATGTTTTCAAACTGAATCAGGTCATATATATAAATGGCAAGAGACCTATTTGTGTTCTCATCAAGGTTCAGTTTCTCAACGATTCCCTCTACTGATTGAACATAAGATGCAGCAATATGTTTTCCACTACGTTTTTCGGATAGTATTTTCCGCTTCTCTTCCAATGTTACTTCATAACTTTCTGTAGTAGATTCAGTTATATGTTGCGATATAGTGTTTTGAGTCCTCTCATTGACTGCCAGGTATCTGCCAATTTCAAAAGCGTTGAGATTCTGTTGTAAATCGGATCTGCGAACCATCTGTTTCAAAGCGATCCTGATAGGTTCAAGTTCAAGCGGCATCACACCACGTTGGAATGTAACACCTAACAGCATTATATTCGCGTATAATTTTGTTCCGAATAATTGTTCGGATACATCAAACAGATTTAATCCGAAGTAAGTTTTTGAATTTTCCTGAATAGTTGATTCCAAATCGGCAGTCTCAAAACTATCCTCACCGATGAGCATTCTGATAGTTTCTGTTTTAGCAGTATTGACAACTGCATCTGTCCGTTGAGACGATGCGACACGAAAAACCGACTCTCCTGTTATGCCACGAACAGCTTCCAATATGTCAAGACCCATTACAAGATCCGCTTTTCCATACGGAATAATCGGTGAAATTTTAGTATCACTATTTGTATAGGTGACGTGCGTATAGACACCACCATTCCGTATTGCTAAACCTTTTCTATCACAGAAATGGACATCAAACCCTTGCAAATATCCTGCAACAACAAGGATTTTGGACATGGTTCCGATACCCATTCCACCAACTCCGGCAGCATACGCACTCCAAACGTTCTTGAATGGTTGCGGTGGTGGCGGTGGTAAAGGATGTCCACCATCCATACCTATTTGCATCAGTAAATCCGCGAGACCTGTTTCATCCCATATCTTATCTGTATCTTGACTATTCTCTTCAGTTTTTTCGATTTGCTGCAGTTTCTGTTTCCGAGGTGGACGTTTACGAGTGATGACGACTTCTTCAAAAGAGGGACATGCCCATTTAATTCGTGCACAAGCACCATCGGTGACACAATTAGATTTATCAATCGCTATTTTGTTACCATAATCTGTATCTTCAATCTTTAGGGCAGGACATCCAGTTGATTTGGTACATTCCAAACAAAATTCACATACTTCATGTGTAATGTTTATATGTTTCTCTACTTTTAGGAAGCCTTTTTTCTCTTTGACTGCTTGTTGTTCACGTCTTAGTCGTCTGTGTAGTGTTATTGCACATTCTTTATCCGCAATGATTATTTTTACACCGGATTTCAGAAATGCTTTCTCAAGATATTTCTTATAGTTTAATCGGTCTTCAGGATTTACTCGGACGATAGTAATTTCAGAATCCCCTGCTAATCCTTGAACAACTTTTTCTATGTCTTGAGCAAATGTAGGATTACCAAGGATATCCAGTTCGTCTGCTGGTGTCGGTTGGTGTCCTGTCATCGCTGTTGTCTGATTGTCTAATATGATGTAGGTTAAATCTTGGTTATTCTTGATAGAATCAGAAATAGCAGACATACCACCGTGAAAGAAGGTTGAGTCCCCCATAAACACGACCTGCTTATTGATGATGAAGGGATCGATTCCTGCACCTGTTCCGCCTCCAAGTGTCATTGCAGAGAGATTGTGCATCAGTCGTGGAAATGGTTCGTATTTCAGCATTGAATAACACCCAATATCCCCGTGAAAGACAAGATCAACAGGTGGTGAATCGTGGTGTTTTTTCATGTAATCGGGATCCATAAATTGTTTAGTAATATCAAGTAAAACACTTGAGGAATCCCTATGTGGACATCCTGGGCAGAATGTTGGCGTGCGTTTTGGTAGGTCAACTTTGATATCTGATACCTGCTGCTGTAACTCTGCAACTGATGAAAAATGGTCAGCATCTACTGAAATATGAGATGCATATTCTTTCACATTTCCATTTTCTGCGAAAAGTGGAATTAAACGTTGAATTAGGATGGATGCATCTAATCCAGCTGCGACAGGAATTCCTGTCAAGCCGTTCGGAAACTGTTTACCCCAGACCTTTACATACCTTTCAAGTTTACCTTCCTGATAGATTTGTGCTAAAAACGCCTTGATTTCGTTTTCCAAGATAGGACGTTTCTCTTCAATGACAATTATTTCATCAACGTTCTTGGTGAATTCTTGAATTATATCTGTATCTATCGGGTGGGTCATTCCGAGTTTGAGTATGGGAATGGTATCACTGATGTTCAGTTCAGTTAGGGCATGTTCTAAGTAGCAATAACTGAAACCTGATGTAATGAAGCCAATCCTATGACGCGATTGATTAGAAAAAGATTCTCCATTCTCAGGAGGATAGATAATTTTGTTAAGACCTAAATGTCGTGCTGTTTCAAGCGCGGTGGGAAAACGTTCACTAAGTAATTCAACTTCAACTCGGATAGTGTCAGGTGGAAGTAGGACGCGTTCATCTGTAGAAATCAAAGAAGTGTCTATTTCTGTCGGTGCAATTTTACTTATTTCCGGATAATGATTGGGATGTAGTTCAACATTTCCACCGCCATCAGCTTGATTCTGTGTCGTTAAATAGCATGTATAGAGGTTTGAAGCTGTAGAAATCTCAAATGCATATTTGACCCAATCTTTCATCTCCTGCCAAGTTGAAGGTTCTAATAGTGGCATATAGAGGTGTCGTGCGAGTACACGGGAATCGGCTGGTACTTGCGTACTATACGACCACGTGTCATCACCTACGACGACAACAGCACCACCGCTTGTGCCAGCAAGATTGCTTATGGCAAGACTATCAGATGCGACGTGCATGCCGACACTCTTCATAAAGGCAATAGCACGCATTTCAGCCATTTGTGATCCATTCAACCTTGCCACACTCAACGCTTCATTGTTGGCAATTTGTGCAACGATACCATTTGTTTTGAGTAGTTCAGAATTGCGCTGCAGGACATCAAACACCTCAGAAATTGGTGAACCCGGATAACCCGTCAGCAAACTCACGCCGCTCTCTAAAGACCCCTTTACAAGCAGTTCACAGCCGGTATAGACATTTGTGCCGTTTGATTGAGAAAACCTTTCATCCATTGTATATTATCCTTTGAATGTTTTTGTATTCAATAACTCACGGGCATGAGCGAGACCCACTTCAGTCTCGTTGCCGCCGTGCATACGCGCAATTTCTGTCACACGTTCAGCATCTGAAAGTGGTTTCGCAGTAATCAGAGTTCGTTCGCCTACTACATCTTTCTCAACAAGAAAATGTCTGTCAGCAAATCGTGCAATCTGTGGTAAATGTGTAATACAGATAACCTGAGCAGACTCCGATAATTCCTTCAATTTTTTTCCAACTACATCTGCAATTTTTCCACCTATGCCACTATCAATCTCATCAAAAAGCAGCGTGGGAATGCTATCAACTTGAACTAATACGGTCTTTAATGCAAGCATGACACGGGATATCTCTCCGCCAGAAGCGATCCTTGCCAATGGACGTAAATCTGAACCCACATTCGGAGCAATCAAGAACTCCACTTTATCCATCCCGTGCTCTCGATACACATACCGTTTCCCATCTATCCTAAGTACTCCATTTTCATCTTCCTGAGGCTCCACAGATGTATGAAATTCTGCTTTTTCCATACCCAATTCTTGTAGCTCTTTTTCAACTAACTTTGATAGTTTTTCTGCAACTTTTTTTCGTCTGTGAGATAATGCAACACACAAATCTGCTGCAATCAGTTGCATTTCCTTGATCTGTATTTGTAAATCATCTATCTTTTCTGAACCGAGTTCTAAGTTCTCTAACTTCTGCTCTGCATCCGACTGATACTCTATCATCTCAGCAACTGTATCACCATAACGACGTTTGAATTTTGAAATTAGATCCAATCGATCTGTAACTTCGGTAAGTCGTGTAGGATTGAACTCTATGTTTTCCGCATACTCACGAATTTGTGATGCGATATCTTCAAGTTCATACAATGATGACTCTAACCGTTCACTCAATTCTGATAAACTTCCATCCATTTCAGATAATTTTGTGAATGTCTTGGCAGCATCCCTCAAGTTTTGTGTCACTGAGAGATTACCACCTAAATCTGATCCACTATATCCACCTTGAGCATCACCATCAAGTTGTTCAAAAACGAGGTTAGCAGATTCATACAATTCCTCGGCATTGTTGAGTATAGATAACTCCTCAGTGAGTTTTTCCTCTTCTCCTTCCTGCAGTCCTGATGAAGCAAGTTCCTTAACCTCAAATTGAAGTAATTCCTTTTCGCGTTCTGATGTTTTCAAAGTATGTAAAAGAGAATCCACTTCTCTCTGCAAATCCAGCAAATGATGGTAATTTTTACTAACTTGTTGACGTTCTGTCTCTGTCTCCCCAAAATCGTCCAACAATTCAAGATGAGTTTCCGTTCTAAATAAGGATTGATGTTCATGCTGTCCATGAATATCAACTAATATTGTTCCCAATTCTTCAAGTTGCTTTAAATTTGCTAATTTTCCGTTGATACGACACCGACTTCTACCATTTGAACTAATCTGTCTGGAAAGTACCAATGTATCATCATCTGTTTCCCCAATTGATGGAAGCGGCATAGTAGGAGAAACGCCTATTTCCACTGATGCTGCATCAGTTCCCTCACGCACTATATCTGCGGATGTGCGTTCACCTAAAACCAATCCAACAGATTTGAGGATAACCGATTTTCCCGCGCCTGTTTCACCTGTAAAGATATTCAGTCCAGGTGATAATTCAAGTTGAAGTTCGTCAATAAGGGCAATATTGCGGATAGAGATTACTTCTATCACTGGTTTTTCCTTGTTGCTTGTGCTGCACAATCCTACTTACAAGGTGTAACAATGTTTCCAACCATAGGATAGTAAATTAGTATCACTCTCAACTTATTTGAACCTTTCTCCCAACATGAGTTTCTCACGCAATGCTTTATAGTAACTATGACTTTGTGATCGTATAAGTTGTATAGTTCGATTTGCCTTTTGAACTTTTATTTCTGCTTGTCTTGTAAGTGTGTGTGTTTCGCGTTGTCCATCAATAAAGAGGTCCAAACTTTCATAAGTGGAATGCATTTCTACCTTTATCTCGGCATCACCGTTGGCAATAAACGGACGCACTGTAAGACTATGCGGTGCAATAGGTGTTAACAATATCGCTTCCAACTGGGGGGCAACAATCGTACCACCACATGCCAGCGAATACCCGGTTGAACCACTCGGTGTAGCAATGATCAATCCATCTGCATTATACGGAATAAAGAGTTCACCATCAATATAAACGTCCAATTCTATTAGTCGTGTGTAGTGCCTTATGACAACATCATTCAAAGCATAAGCATGAAACGGATGAGGACTCTGACTGTTCACAAAAACTTCCAGCATCATCCGATGCTCTATGCGATAGTCCCCTCGCAATGTAGCCTGTAAAGCCGGTTTCAGTTCATCCAAGGAAGCATCTGTCAAAAAACCTAAGTTTCCTATGTTAATAGCAAGGATCGGAACATTCTCAATCTTCGGCGTATGTGCTGCACTAAGAAGTGTGCCATCTCCGCCAAGTACAAGCATCAAATCAACTATTTCAACCATCTCTGTTGTGTCAATTCCATTTCGTGGAATGCCAAGTGCATGTGCTTGTTCATCAGGAACTATCGGTTCAACACCTGCTTTTTTGAGCAATTCCGACACTTCAGAAACAACTTGTTGGGCATGTTCCTTACCGGTATGGACAAAAAATCCGACCTTTTTCGTCATCCAGCCTCCTTCTCTAATCGGGAAAACCCCAAAATAATAGCACACCCAACCGAAAAGACACATACAGTGATAGTTAAATTCATATCAAGTTGAGGAAGAATATGTGCAGTATCATAACGTTTGTCCCCAACCATCAGATAATCCCGAAACGGCCACAAACCATATAATGAACCGAACATCAGACCAATAAGAAACGAAATTGTAAGATTACGATATCGTTCTAATAGAAACTTGAGCAACCTTGTGAATACCAAAATCCCGAATATGCAACCAAATGCAAAGAATGTGAGAATTAACAGTTGACTCAGAAATAGTTGTGTAATTTCTCCCGACAATAATGTTGGTATACCATCAATAAAATCCTTAATCAAACCTAAGAGCGGAAAATAGAAACCGAATGCAAGTAATAAAAACGATCCGCTGACACCGGGAAGAATCATCGCTGAAATAGCAATTGCACCACATGCAAAAAATGTGAGAATCGTAAGAATCGAAAGTTCTACAACTTCGTCTGCCTCCGAAGTCACAATCGCAGCATCCTTTTTCAACTCTTCTATGAAAACAATAAAAGTCCCTGCAACCAACAATATGATCAGTTCACGCCAACTGAATCCGCGTAACATACGCAGTGGTATGATTATGGACGTTAGCACCAACCCAAAAAAGAATCCATAAGTTGCATCATGTTGTGAATCCAATAGGTAGACTATCAACTTTGTTGATACCAACACCGCTGCAACAGCACCAACACCTAAAACCATCAGAAATCCAAAATCAATGCGGCTTAGTTCTGTCCGTAATTTGTCAACAGCACTTTTTTGAAATGTCAATACTCTCAACAAACTTGTTACTGTTTGAAGTCCAATGTTTCGTAACGCAGTGATCAATCGTTCATAAATGCCTAAAACGAGGGCAAGTGTTCCTCCACTCATACCCGGAATAATGTTCGCAATACCAATCAAGAAGCCATTTACAAATAGGCGAATTATGTTCATATATTAAGTTGAACTATCTACAATTTGGAATATACACTATTGTGCCTTGTCAAAAATTATACTACAAAACCATATCTATGTCAACCGTTTATGAAACTGTGGGTGTGTAAAGTTCTTGGCAAAATGGACACAGACATCCTGTAAGAGGGATCTCCGAATCGTGAACTGTCGGGAATCGGAGTTCCCTCGGACAATGAATTTGGCGGTTAATGTCGAAAACTTTACATACCCATTTGGAACAGTATCTGAAATTATTGTTGCGTATGTCATGAATGTTTGCATTAATTGCATTAATTACTGCTATAATTTGGATTTATTTATAAAAAAACCTTCGCGAAAAAATAGAGTTAGATTCAGTCATAATAAGAGATTATCAATGAGCTGGGTGTACTTCTGCGAGTTATACCAAATTAATCCGATTTGTAGTGCATGGAAAATAATTGATGCGAACATTTCTGAGTATTTGAGGAAATAAAAACGCAAGACTTGCCAATGTGTACTGTCAGTTTACTATATTAACCCAAGTTGCTACCTATAAGTTTTTAGACATGTGGATACCGTATTTTTCAATAATAAGGCATTATTCTAGAAATTTTGTAGCGTCCACTGCTAGTTTGCATATTCACAGGCACAATCTAGCAGATTATGCTACATAGGTGGCAACTTGGGGTAATATAATACCAATTTTTCAGTATATCTATAAAACCTGAAGATACTACCACCACGCATTTGCATGGCTTCTGATCTGGATAAGCGTGTCTGGCCGATTTCGTTAGCATATTTGAGTAGTAGTTCTTGAACTGCGGATCGTTCAGACAAAATCGTTTCCAAATGTCAATTAAGGTTTTAGTCCATAATTTTATAAAGTTAAGACAAGTTTTGTTCAAATTCAAAATAAATAAAGCAATAGTAAATTAATATTATACATGAGAATGATACTTAATATCAACAACAACTAAAGATACTGAATCTCAATATCATAATATATTACTAATGTAATACAAATGTTTTCTATTCGTGACTTATTATCATTACGTTAAATTATCAGGCAGTCATCATATTTGAGTCATAAAATTCACAATTGATTCTTGTCTGAACTTAGGATTTTCAGGATTATGAGTTTAGCTCTGCAAAGTTCCTATTCCCAGCTTGACGTTTATGCTCTGACTAGCACCCTGACGTTTCAGACTCTTATCCTGGAAATCTGTCAATCCTGAAAATCCTGGTTCAGACAAATAGGAATACAAACCCAAAATTAATTTAACGCTTGTGAACAATATTGACCAAAATACCTAAAACGAAATAACCCACGGAAAAACACATTTATATTGACTTATGCCTATAATATTATGATAAAATAGATCACTATCTAAATTCATAACATAAGGGCAATAGAACTGATGAAATACCCAATTCTATCTGAATCAAGACGTATAGAGATGCTGCAACCGCCACAAGGTCGTGTCAGAATGGTTCTTGACACAGATACATATAATGAAATTGACGATCAATTTGCTGTCGTTCACGCCATTCTATCACCAAAAGAACTAAACCTTGAAGCAATCTATGCTACACCATTTCACAACAACCGTTCAACAGGACCTGAAGATGGTATGGAAAAGAGTTATGACGAGATTCTAAGACTGTTAGATTTCCTTCAGGTCAAATCCGAAAACTTTGTATATAAGGGTTCACGAGGCTTCCTGACTGATGGTGAAACCCCATTACAGAGTGAAACAGCAAGTGATATGGTTGAACGCGCTATGGATGGTTCAGATGAACCTCTATATGTTGTTGCAGTTGGCGCAATAACGAATGTGGCATCAGCGATAATGCTCGAACCTGAAATTATCAATAATATAGTTGTAGTATGGCTTGGAGGCAACCCACATTATTGGTCTCATACACGAGAATTTAACCTTGCACAGGACGTACACGCTGCACGGGTTGTGCTTGATAGCGGCGTGCCATTTGTCCATTTACCTGCGCGCGGGGTTGTTTCACATCTGTTAACTACTGTGTCTGAGATGGAACGTTATGTCCAAGGACAAGGGAAAATTGGTGATTACCTGGTACAAATATTCAAAGATTATCATAAAGACCACTTCGGTTGGTCAAAAGTGATATGGGATATATCTGCAACAGCGTATCTTGTCAATAGTAGTTGGGTACCAACGGACATAGTTCATAGTCCGATTCTGACTGATGTTGTAACGTGGAGTTTTGACAACAGCCGACACCTCATGCGTGTTGCTACAAGTGTTAATCGTGATGCAATCTTCAGAGACTTATTCCAAAAGTTACAACAAGCGGAATAGTCGAGTCAGATTAGAAGGGTAGATGCCATTCGTCTCCGTAAATAATCTCTTCTCGGGAAATGCCTTCTTATGACTACCGGTTTTAACTGAAGATAACCTTGTTGGTGCGGATGGTCGTATTTCAATACAAACATACATATCAATATATCTTGAAACAGAAAAACCACCAAACTGTGATGTCTGGTGGCAATTTCTGCGGTTGCGTAGTTTTTTTCAACTACACGGTGTTAGTCCCAAAAGATTGAGTAGCCAACCTCGGGACGTGTGATATTCCGCAGGATTCTGAAATGGGAATAGGAATCCTCTATATCATGCTGGATTATCTCAATCTCATCTCCTATTTTTACGGTAACCTCCCCGTTCGCATCAAAAAATGGACGGTACATCTGTGTCAAAAATCTTGTAAGTTGCAACTTGGATTAAGAGACATTGTAATAAGTAATCATATAAAAGTCAATACAATTGTATGTTGTATTATACTATTATATTAGTTTAACATGACTTTTATTGTAAAATGGGATATATTGAATGTTCTGGTTGTCAACATGTTCGCCAGTTAGGGAAAACCTTCAATATTATGGTAAATTATTGAATTAATTCTACACATTGATCAGGCGAGGTTAGGAAACCTCACCTACTGTTGATAGAAAGTGTAGATATAATTATATGCTTCACCATATATAGCATAAAATCTGATATTCAAAAGGATAAACAAAATGAAAACAGAAAAATATATAACACTGATCTTATTGCTCACCTGTCTTGCCGTCAATAACACAATCGCTCAAAACGAACTTACTGATATACAATCTCAAGCAAAAACTGATGCACTTTGGGACTTAGATGCTCAAAAATGGTTCCAAATTGGGATGTGCTTTTCTTCTGTCGGTATCTCATCTGGCTGCGTTGTTTCGATGTTGACCGCGACTGATAGTGGCAGTTCGGGTGGTTTGGACTTTGGAATTCCTGAACCAAACCTGATCGGATTCGCTGTAACTGCTCTGGGGGTTGCTGCCTTATCAAATTTAGGCGTTGCTGGTGCTAGTGCATCTGTGCCACCTGAACGGTTATTAGGTCTGCCTGCATCAGATATAGAAACATACTCAAAAACATATATAGATACCGTCAATGATAAACGTATAAAATACTCGTTATATGGCACTGGTGCTACGTGCTTGGGTGTGAGTGTTATTTCAATGATAATTGCACTTTCGAGTTATCAATAGAAAAATAGTGTCGTCAATCAAGCTCTGTCGTGTCGTCAACGAAGTTGGCTCACGGCTCTTTGTTTTAATCGGTTGAGTGTGGTATTCATCTAAAATCTCTGTATCGACAAAACATATTTACATATTTTCTTACACATTTATGGATATAATATATTTTTGTCGGTAAGTTTCTGGTGTTTAATATGGGTTACTCTCACGGATCTATTAGTCATAATCAACGAAATAAGGGCGGGTCTGCACCTCAACTGAAAAGGGGTAAAGATTTGATACTTGATACAACAGAAGTAATACCAATTCTAATAGATAAGGTATCATTGTGCATTTGTAGGTTTATCTTCAATTGCTGAATGTCCGAGGCGCAATGAATTGCGCGACTACATACACCTATTTTGATAATGAGAAGTTTTTATTTAGAATTGGTATAAGCAATATTAAATAATAATCTTCCGATTTTTTTTCGGCAGATGATGCCACCGAGTTCGTAGGGGCGCGGGTTCCCCGCCCGCTATCAATGGACAATGTGCAAATTTAATATTGAAACTTGCTTAGTGAAATGTAAAACCCGTGCACACTCCAGCATCACGTCCTAAAATAACACCAACCTACGCGAAAACACTCGTATCCGCTTAATCAGAGATTCTGAAGTCTGCACATTAGATAAAGAACTTGAAAAAGAACCTTCCCACCTGCTAAAATATACATTATCAACAAACTGTCACAGAAATAAAAAACACCAATATCCATACCACTGTATTTTTCAAAAGAAAACAAATAATGCTCACAGAAAATCAACAAACTGTCTATGATTGGATAAACGATGAACTTGAACTACCGGTATATGCAGAAGCATATAAAGGAGCAATAGAGCAGCTAAACAACAAATCATCTGGTTACATTACTTTTGTATCACACACTGGAAGGGATATTATGAATGGACTTGTTCCAGCTTCGCAACACAATAAGCGGGAGCAGGTTCAGTACGTCCAACTCGTGGACGAGTTCAATGACGATTGGAAAGATGAGTGGGGAGGAGATGGATTTCATCCACCAGATAACTTTCCAAAAACACATTCAATCCCTAATGAAATCTGTCAAAAAATAAAACAACTGGTTGATGACCACAAAGAAGGTCGTCTCAGAGCTGAAAAAATAGACAGTTCTTTCTTCACTACTTTTTTGAATTATGAAAATAAAGAAAGTATTCCAATGGACTTATCCCAGGAATGGCAGCGCGCAAGACTCTGGTTTATAGATCATGCACATCTATTGAATAGGGATTTTGAGGAACAGGAAATTGATGAAGTCGAAGAGTACTTTCAATACCTTAATAATCTTTTACATAAAGCTGCAGAAAGTCTTATTGAACAGCTAAGGAGTATAGATGAAATCTTGGACAGAGCCAACCGATGAAATGGTAAAAGAAGCCTTAGATTCAATTAAGCAAGTAACTACTCGTAAGTATTTTTTCTCTCGTTTGGAAAATCCTAAGTGGCTCAAACCGCTTGCAGAAAGGAACTGTTTTGTATCACCACCAAAAACCCAACGGTTTGATGATGGAAACATTATATACCCATACTGGCACGAACTCACATATCTCAAAAACGTGTGCAATGAGAAACCCAATGAAGTTATCAATGTGGTGTTGGATCTTCCTGATACTGATAATCCTGCTATCTATGACGGTATATTAGATATTGCCTTGGAACTTCCGGTAGAATACTCCATCAAACTAAAAGACAAAATACTTCACTATGCTGGGATGGAGCAACAATACCAAACACATAGATTTGCGGATCTATTGGAGCATTGGATAAAAGAAAATCAAACTAATGCCGCTTATGAACTTGCGAAGATTCTCATTGCCTTTCAACCAGACCCGAGATCAGAAGAAAAACGGAATCAGCGTGACAATGCTAAAGATTGGCAGGATTTGGGAGGGACATCACTTTATCCTAAATCTAAATACAGACATTGGGACTACTCAAACACAATGTCTAAAGGAATTCGTCCTTTTGCTGAAAGGGAACCTTTTAAAGTTGCCTGCCTCCTTTTTGATACTACAAAGGAAATGATTCTACTTCGGATGCATCAGAATGAGCATGATAAAGAAGTAGATCATTCTGATGTTTGGTGTCCACGTCTTTATACACAGGATTATCACCACGAAGATCCTGAGAAAATACTGATTCATACACTGACTTATGCATGTGAGAAAGTATTTGAAAAATCACCCGATAACATTGAAGTTCTAGACCAAATGTTGCGAAAGAGACCTTGGACAATTTTCAAACGCATTCGTCAGCATCTTTATGCCAAATACCCAAACGAACAGACTAGGGAGTGGATACGAGAACAAATCTTGACGCACGAGGGATATGGATCGTGGGAACACCGCTTTGAATTCCAACAGATGATACGATGTGCTTGTGAACATTTCAAAGAAACTTTACTAACGAAGGAAAAACTCACCGATATTCTTGATAAGATCCTTGATGGTCCATCAAAAGAAAATTATCGTCATTGGGTAGAAAAATGGGTAGGTCAGGAGTTCACCAAAGAGAGATACCAAGAACGTCAGCAACAATTCCATTGGATTCAACTAAAACCATTTGAATCTGTGCTATTCGGGGAATATGAAACTCGTTTCAATGAACTCCAGGTTAAATTCAACAAACCAATCTCTGACGATGACTATCCCCTTTTTAAAGATAAATTTAAGACTGAAGAAGAATCTGAAAACAGACGACACAAACCAGAAGACCTTTCTAATCTCCCAGATGAGGAAATACTTGAATTCATAAATGGGTGGGAAAAGAGTGAAGAATATAGTGGACAGAACTCTAATGAAGAAATTACCATTGAAAAACTTGCCGATGCTTTTCAAGCCGTCTTCAAAGATACCATCATGCCTGACCCTAACAGATTAAAGTTTTGGATGACAAACCGTGAACAGATTGAGAGACCTATCTACGTGCGTATGATGATTTATGCAATGGAAGCACAGGTAAAAGAAAGGAACTTCAAACAACTCAAACAGTGGTTCACATTCTGCGAATGGGTGCTTTCACATCCAGACCAACCGCACGAGACAGACTATTATCAAGGTGATGAATCTCAACAGGATAAGAACTGGTCTAACGCTCAACGTGCTGCTGGCGACTTTATCGGTGTATGTTTGACAAAGGATGTTGATGTTCCTATTTCCGCAAGAAAAAAGTTAGCCAAACTACTGGATATGCTTTGCACCCAATATGACTGGAACCTGGATAACAACCTTTCAAGTAGATTAGACCGTAATGATCCGCTTATAGAAGGCATCAATAATACGCGAAGCAAAGCACTGGAAAGTCTTTTCAGATTTGGTATTTGGCTACAAAGACATGAACCCGATTGTGAAGTTCCCGAAATAACAACGATTCTTGAAAAACGTTTCTCATCTGAATGTGCCTTCCCTTTGACATTGCCAGAGTATGCTATTTTGGGCAAGTATTATCCTACGATTTACAATTTCAATAAGAAATGGACAAAAAAACATAAATCAGATTTCTTTCCACAAAACAAACACGCAGAATGGGTTGCGGCATTTAGCAGTTTTTTCCTATGTAATGGTGTATATAAACCAATCTTTGAGATTTTAAATGACGACTTTATTATTGCCTTACAATATTTGTCAGATTTCAAAAAACATGACATGATATCACGGCACCCAGTTGATGTTTTCGGTGAACGCCTTTTTCACTATTATTTATTGGGAATGTTCCCACTTAAAGGACCAGAAAGTCTACTTGAACAGTTTTACTTGAATACTGAAAATGAGCCAGAACATCAGGCGAATGTGTTCAAGATAATCGGTGATCGCTTGGTGAGCACTGGAAAAGATTTAGACCCAAAGATGAAAGACAAGGTAAAGTCATTCTTTAAATGGCGGCTTAGACAGTCAGAACCATCAGAACTCAAATATTTTACTGTTTGGTTAAGAGCGAAGTGTTTGGGAACTAAATGGAAACTGAAGTCGTATTCCAAAGTCATAGATGTTTGCGATGGTGATATAGACAAT
Organism: Candidatus Poribacteria bacterium; assembly: GCA_965214095.1. Lineage (GTDB taxonomy): Bacteria > Poribacteria > WGA-4E > WGA-4E > WGA-3G > MSPOR6. The sequence goes on from OZ243938.1 coordinate 822,080, forward strand.
TGGGAAATATATCTAAGAGAGTTATGTGAAATGCTTCCAAACCACACCGCCAAGGTCGTTGAATGCTTTGCAAAACTTACCGATGGTATTCCTAATAGCAACATCTACATTCCACCAGAAGAAGCAAAGGCTATTCTAAAAGCGGGTTGTAACAGCACTGATACAGCCGTTATTGAGAATGCTAATCGTGCTGTTAAAAACCTACTCCTAGCTGATAAAATGGAATTTATGGAGTTTGTGATGGTAACCTAATCAATAAAGCATCTTTATACTCCAAATCTTCAAGAACTGAACATGAGGAATTAAAAATGCCATACTGTTACGTCTGTAGGCAATTTACTGATTATGAATATGATATTGCACTTTCCAACGGGGATTTTCTACATACCTCCTGTCTAATCAAGCTGCAAATCCGTGAAGATGAGATTGAATCTATATTAAAGGTGCTTGACTATTGATCGTGTGTTATAGGATTTAAACGCCACTTCACTCACTGTGGAAACTGTCAATTAACCAATTTACCATAGGAATTATAGGTTGAAAGAAACAAAATGAGACGATTTGGAACACAAGGTCCAGTTTATCCAGAAAAGCACTATGTCGTCAGTCGCAAGACAGAACTAGATGATTTCATTGCGCGTATCAAAGATGGCAGGTATATCGTCATCTTTGCACCACGACAGACCGGAAAGACAACATTTTTTCGCAACGCACTTGAAGAAATAGCTGACAATGAACCAACTTATTTCCCAATATCCTTGAATTTTGAGGTATATAGGGACTGTTCTATCTCTGTTTTCTACGAAAATCTTCATCTTGATATATGTGAGGAAGTTGAATCCGTTTTGGAAAAAAGAGATGATTCAACCACAGATACACTTCGTCAATTTATGGATGATACAACTATAACTGACAACCTGACAATGCAAAGATTCTTTAGGAAATTGGGAGAATATCTGAACACTGAATTTAATGTAAAGAGGGTTGTTCTGATTATTGACGAGTTTGATGGTATTCCAAAAGAAGTAGTAAAAGCATTTCTACATTCACTCCGTAGGATTTATCTTTCTAATCCAACAGATAGATGTCCCTACAGCGTTGGGATTGTCGGTGTAAAAAACATCGTGCAACTCAACTATGATCGCTCTATCTCTCCATTCAATGTTCAAGACGAATTTTATATTCCAAATTTCTCACTTGAACAAGTGCACGAATTGCTTGAACAGTACACAGAAGAAGTTGGACAAGAATTTGAATCAGAAGTAATAGAATCTATACATAAGCAAAGCGCGGGGCAACCTTTTCTTGTCAACCGATTAGCACAAATATTGACGGATGAATTAGATATACCAAAAACCAAACCAATCACCATGGCTCATTTCACGCAAGCACATAATAAGCTGCTACATGAACGGAATACGAACATTGACCATCTGACAACAAACATCCGCAGAAATCCCCGTTTTGAAAGCCTCCTCATGAGAATAACTGCTTTTGATGATGGTTTACCTTTCAACCTACGTGATGACCAAATCAGCGAACTTGCGACTTTTGGGGTAATAAAGCAAGGCAAAGATGGCATGTGTGAAATCGCAAATCCAATCTATTTCTATTGTATTATACAAACATTCAAACCGACTATAAATGGATTAGAACAGGAATATCTCCCAGAGGACACCCGAGATGGATTTCGGGATTACTTATCTGAGAACGGGAATATAAACATGCATGAATTGCTTGATAACTTCCGCGATTTCATTGCGCGTGTCGGATTTAGAGTTTTACAGGTACCAGACACGCCTCAAGAATCAGTTGGTCGTCATCTACTCCTTGCTTATCTTGAGCAATTCGTTCTACTCGTGGGTGGATTCATGCACATTGAGGTACAAACCGGTCGCGGTAGAATGGATATTTTAATTACACATAATAGGAGAAAATATGTCGTTGAAACCAAAGTGTGGCGGGGTGAAGTAAGTTTTCAAAAAGGTAAACGCCAACTTGCATCATATCTCAGATCTGAAGGTGCCAATGAAGGATATTATGTAGTTTTTGATCATCGCACAAAACCAGTACATATTACCGAAAACAGCACTGTAGAAGGATTTGACATTAGAAGTTATGTAATACCTGTGATTCAACAAAAGCATACTTGAAGAAACGCTTATATTTACCATTGTTGGAGAGGTTTCTAACCCCGACTCCTATGACTTCATATATGTGTGAGAGATTATTGTAGTATTCTTTTAAATTTCCATGCAAAGAAATATACGAAAAAATCAAATCTCAGTACATAAATATAATTGACTTTCATACCACATTTCGTTATAATCAATTCAAAATCTGTTAGGAAGAGAATATGCAAACAAAAGAAGAACTATACGACATTGCTTTAACACATTTCGCAGATAATGATCTTGACGCAGCAGTCAAGACATTTGAAGAACTCATTGAGACATATCCTGACTACATTGAGGGTTATCTCGGATTAGGGCATGCCTATGAGCGACTCAGCAAGTACGATGAAGCTATTGAAGCGGTGCAAAAAGCGATTGAAATCAACCCGAATGATCCACTCGCATATACAAGTTTATCCATCTGTTTCCAACGCAAAGGCATGATTCAGGAAGCTGAAGATGCAATGGCAAAATCGCAAGAGATTCAAATGAAAACAAATGATGAAGTGCCTTAGTTAACAATCTCACTGCTTTAGTTGTGGTGTTCGGTCAAACAGGTGGCAATAAAGTGGATGTGGATGGCGATGGCGTTGTCAATATCAAAGATCTCGTCTTGGTAGCCGCTGCGTTTGGGAGGAGTTAGTATGAGAATTAATTTATTGTCCCGCACATTGTCTATCGTGCTTCTAATCACGATAATAACATTTGTCCGACATAGTGCCGCACTCGCTCAACAACAGACCTCTGACAGTGCTCTGGCGGTGTTAGATGCTCAACGAGATGCTAAAGATGATGTGAATATTACGTTATGGGCAATTGTTGGTTTAATAAGTGCTCCCAGTTGCACATTAGTGGGCATCATCACTGGATTAAGTATCGGTATTCCACCACCTTCACAATCCCATGATGATGAGGGGATGCATCTTCCCGTAGACAAAGTAATAAAAGGGGCATGCATTGGTTCAATAGTTGGTTGGTCAGTTCCACTCATCCCAATATCCACGTATAAGTTAGGTCCAGCACCCCAACGCCTCATCGGAAAGTCCCCTGAATATGTCTACAGGTACACGAAAACTTACAAGTCAAAGCTTAGACAACTTAGAATTAAATCGGCAGCAAGTGGGGCTTGTGCTGGATGTTTCCTTTTGACCGTATTTACACGGTAGCTCATTTAAGTAAATGATAAGGATGTCGTAAAATAGGATTGACTATGGAAAATTATACCTTATTAAATCCCACTTCTCAAGGCGAGACAGCAGAGAAATTCCTCGCACCACGTCTTGAGAATCTTGACGGTAAAGTAATGGGATTACTTGACATAACAAAAAACGGAAGCGATGTATTCCTTGACCGTGTCGAAGAATTGATACGTGAACGTTTTAATATTACTGATGTCGTACGTGTCAAGAAACCTACATTCTCTCGTCCCGCTCCGACTGAATTACTGATTAACCTTGCGGAACAAGTTGATTTCGTTGTTGAAGGTCTTGCTGACTGAGGGTCCTGCATTTCGTGCAGTATGCACGATGGTAGTGTTTTAGAGGAACGCGGTGTCCCAAGTGTAGCGGTGTGTACAGAGGTGTTTTTCTCTGCTGGAAAAGTTCAGGCACGCGTACTTGGCTATAGTGACTTAGAACCGCTCACCGTTGAACATCCAATTCAAAGTCTTACAAAGGAGCAAATTCGCATTCGTGCTGATGGCATTGTTGACAAAATAGTAGATCGGTTAACGCAATAGCGTTTTGAGAATCTCAGACACATTCAGGCAAACAGAATTCTGAATGTGTCTGAAATTGGAAAGTCATTCATTTTCTATACTGAAGACAAACACATCATCTGCGTAATCCACGACAATTGCATCACCATCGTGAAACTTACCTTCAAGCATATCGATTGCTAATGGGTTTAGAATATCGCGCTGAATTGTGCGGCGAAGTGGTCTGGCACCATAGACAGAATCAAAACCACGATTCACCAATTCTGCTTTCGCTGAATCTGTAAGCGTGAGTGTCATATCCTTTTCAGCGAATCGGACACTCAGTTTAGAAAGTTCCAATGACACAATCTCTTTCAATTCTTCAACACCAAGGCGATCAAAGATAATCAAGTCATCCACACGATTGAGGAATTCAGGTGGAAAATGTGTTTGCAGAGCATCCATTACCTTACTACGGATTTCTTCTTTTGTCAGATGAGTATCACTAATCCACTGACTTCCGATGTTTGATGTCATAATGACAACCGTATTCTTGAAGTCTACATTTCGTCCCTGTCCATCAGTCATTCTGCCATCATCAAGCATCTGAAGAAGCACATTAAAAACTTCAGGATGTGCTTTCTCAACTTCATCAAGAAGGATAACACAATATGGATGTCGTCTAACCGCTTCAGTTAACTGTCCACCTTCATCATATCCAACATAACCGGGTGGGGCACCAATGAGTCTTGATACAGTGTGCTTCTCCATATATTCACTCATGTCTATACGAATCAAGGCATTGACATCATCAAATAGAAACTCCGCAAGAGACTTTGCAAGATGTGTTTTTCCAACTCCCGTAGGTCCCATAAATAGAAATGAACCGAGAGGACGATCCGGATCTCCAAGCCCCACTCGTGATCTTCGAATTGCATTGGATACTGCCGAAACAGGTTCATCTTGACCTATCACCTGTTCTCGCAACCTTTCCTCCATCTGTAGTAATTTCTGTGTCTCACCTTCCATCAGTCTGTAGACAGGAATACCTGTCCATTTAGCGACAATCTCCGCTATATCCTCCGCACTTACCCGTTCCTTTAACAAGTGTGTACCGTTTCCATTCGCTTCTAATTCTTCTCGCAGAGAATTGAGTTGTGCTTCAAGTTCAGGTATTTTACCGTATTCAATTTCGGAAGCAGTCGCAAGATTACCAGTACGTTTGGCTTGTTCTGATTCAATACGAAGTGACTCCATCTGTTCCATGAACTCACGCATCTGCATCAGATCTGCTTTTTCGTTCTGCCATCCAGCTTTAAGTGCATTGACCTTTTCTTTTAACTCAGCAAGTTCAAGATTTAACTTTTCTAATCGTTGTTTTGAAACGTCATCATCCTCTTTTTCCAACGCTTGTTGTTCAATCTGAAGTTGGATGATACGGCGTTCAACTTCATCAATCACCTCTGGCACACTATCTATCTCAATTCTCAAACGTGATGCAGCTTCATCAACCAAATCAACTGCTTTATCCGGAAGGAAACGGTCTGAGATATAACGTTTTGACAAAGTTGCAGCAGCCACTATAGCATTGTCCTGAATCTGAACACCGTGGTGTGTTTCATATCGTTCCTTCAATCCACGAAGAATGGCAATTGTATCCTCCACTGAAGGTTCGTGGACTTGAATAGGTTGGAAACGTCTCTCAAGTGCAGCATCTTTTTCAATATGTTTTCGGTATTCATCAAGTGTAGTTGCTCCTATACACCTTAATTCACCGCGTGCTAACGCAGGTTTGAGCATATTGGATGCATCCACTGCTCCTTCTGCAGCACCCGCTCCGACAATGGTATGCAGTTCATCAATAAACAGCACGACTTCACCTGCAGCCTGCTCCACATCAGCGAGTACAGCCTTGAGCCTGTCCTCAAATTCACCACGATATTTGCTGCCTGCAATAAGTGCACCTATATCAAGTGCGATGAGTCGCTTATGACGTAGACTTTCTGGTACATCACCATCAGCAATACGTTGTGCTAATCCTTCAACAATAGCGGTTTTCCCAACACCTGGTTCTCCAATAAGTACTGGATTATTTTTCCTTCGTCGTGACAATACTTGCATGACACGTCTGATTTCATCATCCCGTCCAATAACCGGATCAAGTTTACCAGACATTGCATCTTGTGTCAGTTCTCTGCCAAATCGTGTCAGTGCTTGGTACTTATCCTCTGGATTTTGATCGGTTATACGCTGCGTGCCGCGAATATCAACAAGAACCTTAAGTATTTTCTCTTTTGTTGCACCTACATCACGTAGTATTTTACCAACATCGCTTTGCTTTGTTTCTGCACAAGAAATCAGTAAATGTTCAGTGCTTACATATTCATCTTTTAAAGTAGAGGCTTCTTTCTGTGCCATCTCAAGTACTGACTGAAGTGCCGATGAGATATGAATGTCTGTGCTTGCCCCTTGCACTTTTGGCGATTTCTGGATTATTTGCAATAGTGATGAAGTTATTCCTTGAATATCTACACCTAATTTTTGCAATATCGGTGTAACGATACCATCTGTCTGTTTAATCAAAACAATCAACAGGTGTTCAACACTGAGTTCAGGATTCTGTTGTTCACTCGCTAAGGTTTGTGCCGATTGTAATGCTTCTTGAACTTTTATTGTAAATCTATCAAGTCTCATTTTTTTCTCCTTGAACACATCATTTTTAAATACAATCAAGCAATAACTGTGCCAATCATATTTGCTGATTCTGGAAAAATTGACATTATAGTGATATGTAAAAATACGTGCACATTCCGCGGTAGATGCGGTTTCCTAACCGCATCTATGAGACAGAACAAACACCGGTTCGGTTAGGAAACCGAACCTACCGTCGTGTGTAAATAATTATGGTTTTCACTATATTAGATGACAGATGATATAAAAATCCGATTTGTATAAGACATTTGTGTCCGATATTCTGCCAAATTGACATTGTTATTATAGATGATTTTCAAAAAATAAAAGCACGGTAGCAAGAAACTACCGTGCTTAAAGATTGTACTTAGATAAGTTAAGTATCTCAATGTCTAAGTGTTATTTACTTAGAAATACGTTGTGACTTAAGTGCACCCCATGTCGTTGTAAATTTATCTTGGGGTTCAACGCTTGTGGCTTCTTTGATAATATCTGCATATTCAGCAAAATCATCTGCATCAAATGCCGAATTATAGACAATTACTTCATCAATTATGCCACCAAAGTAATGGATGTTGGTACCACCACCATCGTCATCATGGAAAACTGCATTTGCATTTGTATGCGCAATACCTGTATCATCACCGTGTGCGAAAAGTTGTCCACCTGGTTCACTTGCGATCATTTCACCATCAAGCCACATCTCAAACTTATTGTCCTGTACTTCATTGATTGTATCACGTAGTACTAGGGCAACATGATACCATCTATCAGACTCAACTTCTGCTGAGGGCCATGCTCCTGCCCATTGGTATTCAGCACGATTCCATGCACCAACATAGACATCTCCATCAAAGACATTGATGACAAAACCACGAGTCCGTCCGCCTTCTTCAATAATTGTTTGTTTTTGATCAGTAACATTTACGTCAGTACACTTGAAGAATGCTGCGATTGTGCGGTTCATGAAAGGTCCGCCAGTGTTCAATCCGTTTGAATCTGGAAGTTTTACACCATCGTCAACACCATCAAACATTAATGCCTTACCAACAATACCATCAACAACTTCAGGTTCTCCTGCGAGTGTTCCGTTCACACCGTGTTCAGAGGAATCGGCGGCATCACCCTCATCAAAAGTCCAAATAGCTCTTGCGGTTGCTTCGTCTCTTGCAGCAAATGCTGGTATTGCTATCAATACAAGTAGAATTGTCAAAATTGAGACAAACTTTGTCATTATAGTATACTCCTTTTAAAATAAGTTTATGGTATATCACAATTTATCTTGATTTAAGTTTTCCCCACACTGTTGTCAGTTTTCCTTGTGGGGCAACATCTAACGCCTGTACTAATTCATTGATGTCTGCTTTAGTAAACGATGAACTGTAGACAATAACTTCATCAATCATTCCGCCAAACCAATCAATGAGCGTGCCACCACCACCATCATCGTGGTAGACAGCATTTTGATGAACATAACCGATTCCATTATTGTCTCCATGTGCATGAAGCTGCCCGCCATCTGCTGTGTCTATAAGTTTACCATCTACCCACAATTCAAATTTGTCTTTTTCTACCTTACCAGCAGCATCTCTAATTACCACAGCAACATGATACCATGTTTTTGATTTAATGTCAGTAGACAACCACGCACCTTGCCAATTATACTCTGCTCGGTTCCAAGCACCACCGTAGATTTTGCCATCAAACACATAGATAACTAATCCCCGTGTTCTTCCTCCTTCTTCAAATATTATCTGCTTTTGTCCTTTGTTAACATCATCGCAGTTGAAGAATGCAGCCACGGTTCTCTTAGGAAAAGGACCACCTGTATTGATTCTGGCTGAATCCAGAATATTGATCCCATCTCCTTCTCCATTGAATCTCAATGCATCATTTACAATACCTTTCACTGATTCAGGTTTACCAACAAGAATACCATCATGATTCTGATTTGAACTATCTTTTGCAGTCCCATCGTCAAATGTCCAGATTCCTGCTACGGTTCCTTCATCCCTTTGTGCATCAACATCTACACAAAATACAAAGGACATTGCCAACATAGTAATGCAATAGAATATGTATGAAGATATGATGCAGATCTTATTTTTAAGTATAAGGTTCATTATACAGCCTCCGTTGATATAGTTTGACTATGCTTTAATTTTCCTCAATTCTATTGATTTTAATCTACTAATATTCTTTTGCACATTATGCCAATTTAGTTATTATTTGTCAACAGATTTAGAGTATCTTTTGTTCCCATTTCAACTTTAGAATTCCAAACAGATATCTAATAGAGTATAACTGAGCAGGACAATACATGTTGAAGGTATTAACCAATATTCGATTTGGCATTTCCTTCCTGATCATTTTCAAAAGATTCGCACAATTCACGAGCCAAAATGACTTCTTCTTCATCACCGTGTATTATATCTATAACCTTTAAGACATCTGATTTAATCTGTGGAATTATATCATTCCATTCAATGTCACCTGATCCGGGTGGATGATACATATCAAGGTCTTTTAGGTCATGTAATGAAACTCCTATCAAATGATCTCCATAGGCTTCAAACCATTCATGTGACCAACGTAGTCCAAGTTTTTCCTGAAGTGCTGCATGACCAACATTGTGCCAATATCGCATAGGACTACCGTAGAATTCATTGAATAACAAACCAACTTCATCATAATTTGGAATTTGAATGTAGTGTGGTGGAGTCTCAATAGCAATACAGATTTCCATTTTTAATGCACGTTCATTCAGTTCGTCAAGGCTTCGCATAACCGCATCATGATGTTTTGCTTCTTTCCGCTTACGCCATTCAGTTGCTTCAGAGACCTTATTGCTAAATGCCTCAAATTCACGTTCACCATATTCGTAGAGTTCCCGCATCAGATAGGAACGATCATAAGTATCTACTTTACCAAGTCGTATAATTACAATTGGTGTTTCCATTTCAATTGCAAGTTCCATGGTTTGAATAGTTCTACGAATCGCTTCTTTCCGTTCATCGCCATTAAGACTTGAGAGATGTATAATATCGTTATCGGCATCATCTTGCGAAGTGCCGGGAAGAATAGGACAATAATTCTGGATACAACAAGGCGAGGTTTGTCCAATTTCACAGAACGAAGGTTTAAGTTGTTCCAATTGTTCAGGGGTAAGATGTCTACTTAATGCTATACTATCAAAACCGAGGTTTCTTAATTCATCAATTAGTGCCGCACCATCCGGTTGTTTCAGGGCATTCCACATGGTTGAAATTGCTAACATCATATTCATATATTGGAAAATTTTGGTTTTAGGTAAGAACCTTTAAGACATTGATGTCTTATTAATCAGTATGTGTGTTTATGACTTTGCGTCCTTCAACGGTAAGAGTTCCTTGAGCGTACCACCTTATCACTTCAGGAAAAAGTTTGTGTTCTTCAATCTGTATTCGTTGGTGCAAACTTTCTTCGTCATCTGTATGATAGACAGGAACTGTCCGTTGAGCAATTATTGGTCCAGTATCCATTTCTTCGTCCACAAAATGTACTGTAACACCTGTAACTTTAACCCCGTAAGCCAATGTATCTGGAACGGCATTCGCACCGGGGAATGCCGGTAGCAGACTTGGATGAACGTTTATTATCTTATCACGATATTTTTGCACGAATGGAGGTTGAAACAGTTTCATAAAACCTGCAAGCACAATGAGGTCAATAGCATAGTTGTCAATATGTCTTGAAATTTCAGCATCAAAATCTATGCGACTGTTGTAGTCCTGTGCTTTAACAATTTCTGTTGGGATACCAGCCTGTTCTGCTCGGGTGAGTGCAAAAGCTTTTGTACGATCGCTAATTACAAGAGCAATTTCTATTCCGCTGGTTGTGTCTTGATGTAATTGGTTGATTAAGGTTTGCAGATTTGTTCCACTACTAGAAACGAGGACAGCAATTTTCACTTGTGTTGTAATACCTCATAATTATCAATCACGGTAAGATAAGACTTGTAGATAATCAAATAATTGGTCATGTAATCCACTAAATATACGATGGTATTAGACATTAGATCGGAAACCTAATGTCTCACCATTGATTATCAGACTTTACTGATAAGACTGGTTAATCAAATTTCCATTTGGTATAGCGACCCATTCACCACCCGTCTTTACTGTGACTTGTTGCAAAAAACCATCTATAGTTCCGACAACACTGACAATCACATGTTTCTCTGCCAAATATTGAATCACACCATCATAAGACATTTTCCTGGCAAGTGGTTCATCAGTAACTATGATTAGATGAGTCTGTGCTTCTGGACGTAGTTTAATCTTTCTCATTCCCTCATTAATTGCCTGTAAAAGGTCTTCATTGTGCTTATATGGCAGCTCAAGGATTTTGCGTGTTTGCTCAAGTGTTTGAGGCGGATTATAGACATTGACCATATTGACAGAACCACGCATCCTAAATCTGACGACACCTATCTGATAGTCTATGAGTGAATTATCCCAATCACGAAACCAAAACTCCATTTGCGTTAAGAATGCTGAAGCTTTCTCTTCCATACTATTGCTTCCATCAATATACAAAACAATATCCACAGGAGAATTCTCTGCTTTTCTCAGTACTAACTTTCCAATCTTTTGCAGGTCTGTCCATTTTGCATTCTTGAGGTATTGTGATTTTCCTTTATCAGTGATTGGTGTATTTTGTCGTGATAGTTGGGTCCTCTTTGGGTTTTCAGGGATGGCATGCCATCTTCCGTCAGTTCTTACAGCAAGCAATTGATGTTTATCATCAGGAAGACCAAGTATATTTACAAAAATACCAAATTCACGACACAGATCTATAACTCCTCGGACAGTTTTCCCTTCAATACTTGTTAATGGCTCATCCGTAACTAGAATAAGATGTTTCTGTGATGTAGGTCGAAACTTCATTTCAGAGACAGTTTTTTCAATGGCATCTAAAGCATTTTCGTCTTTACCAACCATAATGGCATTTATATTGCGTTTGTATTCATTTAGATTATTGGTCAATTGCGTGACTTCTATATTATTTACTTTTACATCTGCTTTTGTATTGAATTTTGTTAAGCCTAATTGGTAATCTATGTCTGAAGATTTGTATACATCTATCATTTCTGACAAATGATTGGCAACAGCGTTGATATTATCTCCCATACTACCACTGGCATCAATGACAAAAACGACATCAATGGGACCACCATCACTTGTTTCAGCAATTTCCTCACCCAGTGTGTTCATTACATTACTAAATGTTACTTTCGGTAATTCTGGTTTGGTTTCATATAGGTCACCTATATCAGTAGGTTCATCACCCTCTCCACCTATCTGACCAGCAATGTCAAGCGTTGAACGGACAGGTGTTCGTTGAACACCAAATTCACCAGTTCGTTTTGAACCGAGCGAATCTCCAAAGGTGGCCTGAGCAGATTCTACAGTTGACAACCCTTCTTCAACTTGTCGGAGTTTATTGAGCGCAGTACTAACATTAACATCAATATCAGGCGCAGTCTTTGTATTTTCAAGACGGGGTTGTTCGGTAATAATAGGTGCTGGATTTTCAAGTCTTTGTTTAACAGTAATTTTGGGTGTGATTGCTTCTATTTGTGACTGAGGCATTTTAGTTACTTCATATACACTGGTTTCTCGCTGTTGTAGCTTAGGTGCTTTCATCTTCGACAAAGGTTGTTTCGGCACTGTTGTTATACTTACATCAAGACGATCCTTAAATGTTAACAATGCTTGCTCATTAACCGTAAAATAAAAGAATGTAATAATTAGAAGAATATGGAGAACCATTGAGATCAATAATGCTCTATGTGTTATTGTTTTGATGTGTCGTTTGGTAAAATATTTCATAATTCCACCTCATCAGCGTATTTTTAGTGTGCGTTTTGGTTCCGGCTGCAATATTACCTCGAATGCAACCAATCTTTCTTGTTCTTTTATGGATTCTGTATTGAATTGTGAAAAAAGGTTCAGTTTTTCAATCTTTGGAGAGTAGAGCGTAGCACCGACCATGGTAAATACGGCTACAAAAAATCCCAGAATATAATATGAATTGTAGGCACGGATATTCCCTCTCATCCATCCTTGACATCTGTCAACAAATGAACCGAGACGGTTGAATAGTGCCAGTCTTTTTCTGTGAACCGTATTCATTGAATTTACACGCGACATAACATTTGTTAACAGACTCTCTGAAGCCTTGACTGGTTCAACATTATGCAGGAAAGTCTGTGTCCGCTGTAGTTCAGCATAGTTTGAGTTACATACTGAGCATCGCTTCAAATGCCAGCGAATAGTGTGATTTTTCCACGGGGGGAGTTCTCTGTCATAATACGCTGACAGTTGTGCTTGAATATTATTGCATTCGTTTATTTTAACTTTTGGCATTGATGTTCTCTCCTATTCCAGCCTTCAATAGAAGTTTTTTCATATTTTGGCGTGCACGGTGAATTAAGGATTTTACTGCTCCAACAGAACAATTTAATATGACCGATATTTCATCATAACTTAACTCTTGATATGTAACTAAGGTTAACGCTAAACGTTGACTTTCTGGTAGTTGGTTCAACGTTTTCTTTATCAATAGTTGTTGTTCTTTCTTTTCATAGAGGATATCCGGTTGAAATCTTGTGTCTATCATATATTCTGAGTGGTAGACATCTTCATTCTCATCAACCATGTCTTCCAGAAAATATGTTTTTCTTCGTCCCCGATTACGTAATTCGTTCTTTGACAGATTGGTAGCAATTGTATATAACCAACTTTTGAAGGTAGATTTTGGTTCATAACGACTTGCACTCTTAAAGACTCGTAGGAACGTCTCCTGTGCTAAATCCTCAGCACGATGATAGTCATTTATCGTAAAGTTGATATAGTTGACAAGAGCATCTTGGTGCCTCCTGACAAGCAGTTCAAATGCACTCATATCCCCTTTACGGCATTCTAACATCAAATCTTCGTCTGTAACTATCATGATATATTCCAAATATTATTTGCAGATCCATGCAAACTACTCTTCGTTAGAAACATTAGTTTCATCTGACAAATTTTGTCTTGTAGGTTTCAATTTCAGTCGCATTGCCGTCTTAAACGCTTTCACTGCCTCATTACGTTTACCTTGAAGTGAATAAACTGCACCGAGTTCTGAATGTAATTCTGGTCTGTTTGGTATCAACCGAATAGCACGTTCATATACTTCAATTGCTTTGTCATAACGTTTTAATACCCGATAGGTTGCTGCTAAATTGATATACACATCCAGTCCCAAAGGTTCACAAACAATTGCCATTTTATAGGCATCAATTGCTTTTTCGTAGTCTTCTAACATAAAGTAAGCCAAGCCGAGATGGAAATGTGCTTCAGCGGAATCCTTATTATGTTGAATTACAGTGAGAAATTCATCAATAGCCTTGTTAAAGTTGTGTGCCTTTAATGCATCTGCTCCCAGTTGCAAATGTTTGGCAACTGTTTCCTGAACGTGTATATCTAATCGTCCACGTTGTATAAATCTATTCTTTAATGTCTCTGAAGAAATAGCGGAATCATCGCGTGTAAGATTGGAGTTAATGGCACCATCTTGATGATTTTTCTCAATTTTACTGTCTTTCATCATAATAACCCATTAACTCGTCTACCAATATCCTTATTGTTTTAACACCTATCTTCTAAAAAAGTAACAGTTTTCTTGACTCAACATTTAGTTTGAAAGGAAGTTAATTTAGTAAGCGATACGAAAACCAATTACAAACTCAGCATAGTTCTTACTGAAAAAATCGTAACTGATGCATGTGCTATAATCGTGACTATAATACCACGCGCCTCCACATGCAACACGAAAGATTTGATTGTCATCATAAGGTGTATCTGTCCATTCCCACACATTTCCAACTATATCAAAACAACCAAACGGACTCATTCCATCTTTAAATGTCCCAACGGGTGTTGTACCATCTGCACCGAGTTCGACTGTGTTACATCTGGGTTTGTCTATTTCGTATCCCCATGGGAATAACCTATCATCTTTTCCGCGTGCAGCATATTGCCATTCAGGAAACGATGGTAGTCTTCCACCAACATATTTTGCATACTCTTCTGCATCCTCACAACTCACCCAAGCAATAGGATGATCCCCTTTATGTCCATATATTTCATAATTAAGTGTCTGACTTTCTGTCCAATCCTTTGGTGGTGTGTATCCAGTGTCCTCAATAAACCGAAGATATTGAGCGTTGGTTACAGGATAAACCCCGATCTGAAAAGCATCAATTTCTATTGATTCACACTCTTCACCAATCAAGGCAGTTCCTTTAGGTATAGATACCATAGCATCTAAAACCTGTAGTGCAGCATCCCGAACTGCTGTATCAGTATGGGAAAGGGCATGTCCCAACGAAGATATTATCTCACCGATTGGAGGCGTTGTGAGTTGTGGAACATTTTCCCAACCTAAATCTATGCTCAGCAACAATCTGATTGCATCATCAAGTGAGTCGTCATAGTGCCAAGTCCAATAATCCTTAAGAAGAGTTTGAAGAGCATCTTGTGTATTGCTTTCAAGCAGTGAAAGTCGGGATTCCTTTGGTTTTTTGACATCTAATAGCATGTTTATTCTATCGTCTTAACGCTATGTCTTCTTTAACTTTGGTATTGGAAATGGAACTTCAACCATTTGTAAATGTTGCTTCGCGAAGAATTCTTTGAGATCTTCAGTATATTCTGGCATTGAATCTTGATCAACAATCTGAAACAATTCACGTCCAATATGCGAAAGTGCTACACCCGATACCCTGAACTCATTTGAGCTAATATTCCAATCTAGCATTGGATGTAAGACCCAATGTTTACCTTGGTAGCGAAAAGAGATTAGTATTGTATTGTTTTGATTGACTATACACAAATTATAATCTCTCCAAGAGTTATAATCAGATATAATAAGATCAAAAGCGTTTAGTAAATTGAGTTGGTCAAATCCAAGTCCATATTTTTGTAGTGAATTCGAACCGGCATTACCACTGAGAGAGGGGACTCTTATATCAATTATATGATTAATGTTTGATATTCCGAGGACTAAACACACACTACACAGTTTCTTGAACAGTGATGCGATATTCTGATCCAATTCACCGAGAGCCTTCACTGTCTTAAATGAAAAAGAACCTGGTTTCTGAATTTCTCCAGCTAAGATACGAGCAAAACGACGTTGCATTTCTTCACCACTTTTTTGGCTTGCCTCTTTCTCAAAAATGTTAAACCAATCATCATCAATAGTCTTTTCTTGATTTATACTTTCTGTTTGAATTTTTGAATCTTCAGATTGTTCCTCCATGTTTTCATTGATTGCACGATTTTTTGAATTGTTTAATTCCGTGTTTTTAAGTATATCTGCGGCAAGACCTAAGATTCTTTCAAGGTTGTACTGTTCTCTAAGTATTTTCTTAGCAAATGTGTTTGATGCTCTTTGGGGAAACTCAGGGTCAACTTTTATTTCTTTAATAATCTGTGCATTAACAACTTCAGTAATTTTTATGCGAGCTTCCGATTCTGCGCGTTTTTCTGTTGATCTTCGTTCAAGTGCACCAACAGGAACGTCAATTAAAGCAGAACCTAATCTATCAAGAGCCTTAAACAAGTTCTTTCTAATCGGAGCAGGTATAGCTTGATCTAGAATAAGATCCGAGGTAGCACTGAGCGCAGTGTTTGTCGCACTCTCTATAGATGCAGGTATATTAGGTTTAGGTTCATCAGACACAATTATATCTTGTTTTTGCTCCGCTTTTTCAAGCTCATCAGGAGGCTGATTCTTACCTGATTTGAGATTAACTTCAAAATCAACTTCATGAGTCTCTTCTAAATAATCGGTAAGACTATGTGTATCCCAAAACTCACCAATTTCTTCTGGCGTCGCATCAGGTGACGGCATTGGATCTCGTTTTCTACTTTTTTCTACCATAATATGTTCGTTCCTTCTTATTCATATCTCTTGCACTGATAATCAAAGCCCGATGTTTTGGTTTTAGAATAAAATAAACAACGAGATAACGACCTTCATTCGTCTGACCCATCGCTGAATACACATCTTCACCGGATTGCTTGCCTTTGGATACAAACCGAAAATGTGGACGATTACTTAATACTTCTTCAACTTCTGTTGTTTTTACACCATGTTTGCTTGCTAATTTTTCAATAAATTGTGATAACCATATTACCTCATTAATCTGCAAATTTCGTTCCTATTTCTTGAGTTGTTAAAGATTTGATCTACTTATAATATTATATATGAATTATAACACTTTTTCCTCTATCATGCCATATAATGCAATGTTGTAATAAACAAATATGTTATTATGGAACTAACTGCACCTTTATTGAATCCGTGCCTTTCTGCACCATTTCAAAAGCAGTCTGAAAATCCTCTAACCCAAATTGATGCGTAACAATCTGACTCACATCAATTTTCCCACTATAAATATAGTCAATAGCAAGTGGATATGTATATGGACCTAAATGAGACCCATGAATATTCAATTCTTTTGTATCGCCAATGATAGTCCAATCCACAGTTACCGGTTCACGCATCACACTAAACTCAACGAAAGTACCTGCCTTTCGTATCATGTGCAGACCTTGTTCAACAGCCATGGGGTGTCCCGTTGCTTCAATATAGACATCACACCCATAACCTTCAGTCAAGTCTAACACTTCCTGAACAACATCTGTTTCTGTTGGGTTTAAGATTATATCTGCTCCTAATTTCTTGGCGACTTCTAATCGTGTATGAATTAGGTCAACTGCAATCAGTAAGCTTGGATTTTTCAACTTTGCTGCACCTATCATACCTAAACCGAGTGTGCCTGCTCCAGCAACAACGACAACGTCACCCAATTCTATGTTCCCACGCTGCACTGCGTGTATTGAACATGCAAGGGGTTCTATCATCGCTGCGTTTGATTTGGGCATATCTGATGGCACTTTGTGAACAAGGGATTGCGCAGGAAACTTCATATATTCAGACATGCCACCGTTGACAACAGGCTGGAAACCGTAAATGTTATGAACTTGACATAACCAATACTTCCCAGTTCGGCAATATCGACAATTCCAACACGGTACGATTTGTTCAGCAATTGCAGTATCACCAAGTTTCAGACCGTGTTTTTCTCCTGCATCTTCACCGAGTTGCACTACTTGACCAATAAACTCATGTCCTGCTATGACAGGAGTTTCAACATAAGGCTTCCTATGTTCATCACCCCAGAATAGTGGGGCACCCGTGTAACACTTTATATCACTTGCACATACACCGCATGAGTCAACTTTGATAACGACTTCACCAGGACCAGCGTTAGGTGTTGGCACTTCCTGAAGTCTATAATCAAGAGGCGCATGACAGACAATGGCATGCATTGTATTTGACATTTGAACAGATCTCTGGGTATATGTGTTTTATGCAGCTTTGCTTTGAATGAGTCGTTTCCGAGCACTTGCTCGTGCAATACCAACATCAAGATTAATATGTCTTTCTTCGGTCATACCAAGATTAATTGCATGTGCTGTATCAAGGTTGAATCCCCACTCAATCCATTCAGGCATGTCTTCTTCTGGAATATCACCTGCCACGACTACCTTCATAATGCTAATACCTTTTCCGAGATTGTATGCACGTTCAATGTATTCCAAATGCTTATCTAACGTGCCACCTTCTAACATTCTACCCTCTTTATTAGCAGTAGTTAGAATGACATCAATTTCAGGATGATCTATAACTGCATCCATGACAGGACCTGTGTATACATGTGTTGAACAGCCGATGACACGAACTTTGCCTGCTGCTTTTGCCTCGCGAAAAGCGTTAAATGCGCCTTCACGTTCACGGTTCAATAAATCATCAGGTGATGAGATTGCATGAAGCAACATCACATCAATATAATCTGTTTGCAATTCCTTTAATGCTTTGTCAATACTGGCTGCTGCACTGTCGTGTTCCTTCACAGCCGTTTTCGTCTGAATTACGATTTCGTCTCTGTTAATCTGACGTACTGCTTCACCGAGGTGAGGTTGTGTGCCATAGCCTTCGGCTGTATCCCAGAAAGTAACACCTTCGTCAAGTGCTTTCAACATCATTTTAGCACCTGCTTCAATAGTCTTACAAGTATCCTGTAGACGACCAGCACCGTAACATAGACGTGAGATTTCCAAACCGGTTTTGCCGTAATTTAAGTATTCCATTGATGCCTCCACTTTTAGAAATGTTGTAGAGTGTCTTACAAAAATGTAGAAAGAGAACCATTCTAATATTCTATACATTACCCGATTTCTATGAAAAAAGCAATACATTTTTGTTGCAACCAATCAGTTTTATATGTATCATTTTACTGATGTCTAATCAGCATAATACAAGAGAGAAAACAGTTACAAAATGAAGATTAATGCATACAAAATCTTTGATCATAAACCAATTGAAATAACATTTGAAGACAACCGCATTCATTCAATTAAAAAAATAGAGTCAACTGATAGTGAGATGTGGATTGCGCCTGCGCTTGTGGACATACAGGTCAACGGTTTTGCTGGATATGACCTGAACGTCTCAACTGTAACTGCATCTGATGTGATTGAGATGGTTCATTCACTATGGCGTGTAGGCACTGGTTTTTTATGTCCCACAATTGTAACAGCATCGTTTGCGGACATAAGCAATTCTATCACGGCAATTGTGGAAGCATGTCAATCGGATTCAGCAGTTGCAAATGCAATCATTGGTATCCATCTTGAAGGTCCTTATATCTCTGCAGCGGATGGACCGAGAGGTGCACATCCGCTACAACATGTAAGAAAACCGAATTGGGATGAATTTTGTAGATTTCAAGAGATAGCAGAAGGAACAATACGTATTGTAACACTTGCACCAGAAATAACAGGTGCATTACCATTTATTGAAAAACTGGTTGCAGAAAACATTGTTGTTTCAATAGGACACACTGATGCTTCGCCGGAGCATATCAGAGAGGCAATCAGTGCAGGTGCGAAACTCTCCACACATCTTGGTAACGGGGCACACTCACGGATACAACGTCATCCGAACTATATTTGGGAGCAACTCGGGGCAGATGAACTATGGGCAAGTCTTATCGTTGATGGATACCACCTTCCACCATCTGTCGTCAAGTCAATGATCCGTGCGAAAACACTGGAGCGATGCATTCTGATAAGTGATGCTACAGCTTTAGCAAGGATGCCATCTGGAGAGTATGAGTTTGCTGGTCAAGCCGTCAAATTAACTGCTGATCGGAAAATTCATTTATTGGGAACTGAATACCTCGCGGGTTCTGCTATTGAGTTAGCAATTGGCATAGAAAACGCTGTAAGAATAGCAGGAATATCATTGTCAGAAGCGATTTCTTTAGCAACTTTACAACCACTAAAATTATTGAGGGTAGAGAAAGATGATTGTAAAATAGGTGATGATTTTATTCTGTTTGATTGGAATTCAGATAGATGTAAAATGAACTTGAAAATGACAGTAATGAATGGACAGGTGGTATTCAATGATATATAAAACGTTGAAGTTAAATATGTCATTTTGGTTCATCTGATTGCATTGCTTTTAGTTCACCTTTGTCATCAAAATCAAATTCAGCAGCACCCAAGTCTTTTACGGTAATTCGTAAGATGCCATCACGGGAAAACTCGAATTTTAGATTCGGTTTTATCACTGTTCCTCCTCTTGTAGAGATCATCGTTACTCTTGATTTTCCCTGTGCAATTTTACATCTGTCACCGATTTTCTGCAGTCTATATTCTTCATCTTCCAACCATTTCATAATTGCTTGAACTTCTTCCACTTTGCTTTTATATGTTGGTTTAGTTTTATCAGTTTTTGATACTTGATTTGCAATTATTCCAATGTTCTCTCTACCAATTTTGTCAAGTATCTGTTCCCAATCCCATAAGAGGATTGAACCATCCTTACCACCCGTAGCAAGCACTTTGCCATCATGTGAAAACACCATATATTCAATGCTTTCCGAATGTCCTTCAAGATTAATCAGTTTACTTTCAGCTTTTACATCCCACAGTTGTATCTGACTACCAAATTCATGATGCCATTTTGCCGTAAGTAATATCTGTCCATCAGGAGATAAAGTTAATATGTCAACTGCCATAACTTTTTCTACAAGAGTTGAATACAGTTGTTTTCTTGTATGCATATCCCAAATACGGATGCGACCAGAATATCTGGCTACAAGGATTGATCCATCACGTGAAAACACAAAAGATGATGCCTCTCCAACGAATGGATAATCAAGCGTGTCAAGTTTTTCACCCGTTTTTACATCCCATAGAATGACTTCTCCTGGACCTCCACCAATTGCGATGGTAGTGTTGTCTGGAGAAAAGCCAACTGCGTTCCTGTCGAAAGAATGCGACCCATCAAACCGATGAAGTTCTTCCTTAGAGTCAATGTCATACAATACCGTTTCATTCTTATTACCAATTGCAATCAATTTATTGTCGTGAGATATACAGAGCGCACTTGTTCTGTGTGGTATTGAGAAGAGTTCTGTCTCAATTGGTAATTTCCATAAACGAGTTTCCTTTTGTGGTATTATAGACCTTGAGAATCCAGAACCATCAGATTCAACGAAAGTATCTGCACCACGACCAGCGAACAGAGTTGCATCCTGTGAAAATACTGCGACATCAGTTCTATCATAATGTCTATTTAGATGAAAAGGTAGTTCTTTACCATTATTCACATCCCACATCTGAATTGTACCGTTCTCTGCTGCACTTACCAACATGTTGTTATCTTTCGTGAATGCTAATGCTTCAATAGTTTCAGTAAAACCTGATGCAAAAATTGACTGTTGTTTGCCGGTATTCACATCCCATAATCGCACTGTTCTATCTTTACTACCGCTGGCAAGTAGTCCATTTTCAGTAGGTGAAAATGCTAATGCTGTGATAGCATTCTTATGTTCAATGAGAACATTTTTCAATTTTCCTTTTTCTACATCCCATATATGAATTGTGTTGTCATAGCTGCCACTTGCTACTATTTTACTATCAGATGAGTAAGCAACCGTGTTTACTTTTTCAGTATGTCCTTGAAGTGTATAACGTTCTAGTTTAGTTGTTATATCCCATATACGGATACAGTTGTTGTTATGTGCACTGGCAATAGTATTTTTGTCAGGTGAATATGCAATTGCTTGAAAACCACCGATAACATTTTTCTTATCAGGATTTTCCACTGCGTAAGATGGAAGTGGAGCCACTGTTGCTAAATCGGTTTTCTCTTGAAAGAAATTGCCATATAAACCAGATTCAGTAATCCACAATCGAATCTCACATTTCTCCTTGTGACCACTAACGAAGGAAGTACCATCTGGAGAAAATGCATGTACAGGTCTGTCAAAATATACTTCCTTCTGTGAGATTTCTTTACCAGTATTTACATCCCATTTGGTAATATAACGATTAGCACCAAGACCTACAATTGTCTTATCCTCTTCGGCAAAAGTTAGTTCTGCTATTCTATGAAATCTGTCTGGTAACTTGATGGTTGAGATTTTATTACCGGTTTCTGTATCCCATATCTGTATACCAGGATTGATGATGCCACCCGCAGCAAGAATCCTACCATCGGCTGAAAATGCAAATGTATTGAAATATCTGATATTTCCAACCGGTAAAGCACTACCACTTTCGGTTTCCACATTGTAAATCCACACACCAATAGATGTTCCAATTGCGAGTCGTGTTCCATCTGGAGAAAACTTTATTATATTAACCCCGCCTTTACCGAGGTGTGCAATAGTATATTCAGGTAATTCAACTTGCGCGTTTTCTTGCGCGAAGCTGGAAGCGATAAGTGCTATAAATATGAGATAGATCATGATGATGTGTGTTTTTTTCATCTATTATTCTCCTGAGTTTTCTTTATATTTTGTAAGATCCTCTCCCAATCCCATAAGAGAACGGTTCCATCTATACTCCCACTTGCGAGCATTTTGCCGTCATGTGAGAAAAGAAGTTTTGAGATTGCTTCCAAATGTCCAATCAATGTACCTGACAAATTACCTGATTCCAAATCCCATATTTGTATGTTAACACCTTTACCCGTCCCAATAACGTCAAGCAACATCTTTCCATCGGGAGAAAAAACCAAAATATGATAAAGACCCAGACTACCATTTGGTGTAAATCTCTTATGAAATTCCAAATCTGTAGATTTTATTTGAAATATGTCAATATGATCAGAATGTTTGAGTGCAAGCATACTACTATCTGGAGAAAACGATACAACGTTGAATTCCTGTATATTTGGAGGCGAGATGTTTCGTTGTGTAACTACATCCCACACTTCAGTATCTGAAAATGCATCGTCAATAACAAGTAGTTTTCCATTAGGGGAAAACTTCACGCCTGTCGGATGAGAAAATCCTTTATTATTACTAAATATTTCTGTTAGTGTCACAATATCCAATATTTTAACGCCAGAAAAGGGATCATAAACTGCAATCATACTGTTGTCAGGTGAAAATGCAAATATTAATGTCATTTGTGGATAGACGCTTAATCGTTCACCTAAGGGAAGTATCAACAAATTTATTCCTTTACCTTGATTATAACTTATGTCATTTCTCTGTCCACTCACACTGTTATTTGTTACTGCACCTTTGTATGCAAGGATGGTAGCGTCATGTGATAAAGATAATACAGATCTTATATCTAAACTTTCCAATTGAGGTATTGGTATTGATTTTCCAGTTTTTATATCCCATACCTGGACTGCACCGTGTCTTGTTACACAGCTAAGTCTTTTATTGTTTTTGCTGAATGCTAAATCATGGATAGAATCTATATGACCTTGCGCAAAGATTTGCAGTTCTTCACCAGTTTGTGTATCCCAAAAACGTATAGTGCCATCTGAGCTTCCGCTTGCAAGTACACTTAAGTTAATAGGTGAGAAATCAATTGTTTTTATATCACTTGTGTGTCCTGTAAGTGTTTTGGACAGAGTTCCATTCTCAATATCCCAAAGCCTTATTGTTTTGTCATCACTTCCAGTTGCAAGTATCTTATTGTCAGGTGAAAATGCCACGGTATTAATTGACGCTGTATGTCCTATCAGACTGTATCGTAGTGTTTTGGTGTCAGTATCCCAAACTCGAATGATATTGTCCACATGTGCACTTACGATATAGTTGTTATCTGGAGAAATACTTAATTCTATAATACCGTTTTGGGCATCCGTGTCCTTTTGTAATCCATTTATTGTCTCGGGAACAGTATCATCCTCTAATCCTCCACTAAATATTTCGAGTTCAACATCCCATATCCTGAAATTTGAATCATCATTTGAATCTCTATGTACAAATATCTTTCCATCATTTCCTAATGCTGCAATTGACTGATTTTCACTGAATTGAATTGCTGAGATTTCTTTATTTGTTTCAAGGTCCCATTTTGTAAGATAACCGTGCGGACTAAGACTAAAAAGGTTCTTTTCGTCCTTTGAGAAAACTAAATCAACTACCTGAACAAATCTGTCGTATAATGTGAGATATGGTCTATTATTTTCAGCTGTTAAATCCCAAAATTGAATGGCTTGATTTATTCGATCTCCACATACAAGTTTTTTCCCATCAGAAGAAAAAGCAATTGCTGTAATATCATCAGTTTCGTTTGTATGTAATAACTCACCTTTTCCATTTGAAACGTCATACATCCACACACCGATATCTGTTGCTACGGCAAGATGTTTACCATCTGGTGAAAAGAGGATGATATTTATACTACTGCCCTTTCCAAACCTTGCGACTGTATATTCAGATATTTCAAAAGGTGTGTCTGCTTGCGCGAAACCTATAAGAATTATTGAAGTAAGAATTAGTGTTATGGATAAAATGTATTTCATTTTCATTTCTTTATTGCCTTAGAAGGAATTATATTTGAAATAAGCAG
The DNA here is from genome assembly GCA_965214095.1 of Candidatus Poribacteria bacterium. GTDB lineage: Bacteria > Poribacteria > WGA-4E > WGA-4E > WGA-3G > MSPOR6. The sequence goes on from OZ243938.1 coordinate 846,634, forward strand.
CTCCCAATCCCATAGGAGGATTGTCCCATCTAAACTTCCACTTGCCAAAATCTTGCCGTCATGTGAAAATGTAAGTGTTTCAATAACACCTGTATGTCCAGAAAGGAATGTTCCAAGTTCTCTCTTATTGTGTATCTCCCACACTCTTATACCAGATTGGGGACCAATTCTTGTTCGTCCAAGAAGATATTTTCCATCTATACAGAAGATAATTAATCTATCATTTATTGGGTAATCTTTTTTAGATATTGTTTCAAATTTCTGCAATTTCTTAGTGGTTATCATCCACATGTCAATACCATCAGAATGTTTCAGAGCAATCTTGGAGTTATCAGGTGAAAATGCTATGACACTTGCTTCTTTGATCTCAGAAGGCGTGATTTCGCGTTTCGTTTTTACATTCCACACTTGTGTAGGGATTCCATAACCATAGGCGGCAAGTAGTTTTGAATCGTTTGAGAAAATTAACTTTCTCGAAACCGAATCTGCTACGATCCAACCGAACATCTTTTTTCTCGTTTTTATATTCCATAATTCTACACCGTTTAACCTTGTATCTGCTGCGAGAATAGTATTATCAGGTGATACTGTTACTGCCAACGCATATTGTGGAAATGTCGCAAGTACATCACCGGTAGGAAGACTAAGTAACTTAGTTTTCTTATCATTATCCCATTCTATCACTGAGTAATACCCATCCCAATAAACAGTACTATCCGCCCCGTGACTGATAAAAAGTGATGCATCTTTTGAAAAGTCAAATTCATAGAACATATTTTCTTGAACCACTATAGGTGAATATTTCTCTTCACCTGTCTGGACATTCCAACCATGAATTGTACCATTTGATATTGCGCTATAAATCGTGGTGTTATCAGAATTAAATGCGATTGCTTCAACAGACTCCGGATGACCAGTTGTAATAATAGTCTGTTCTTTCCGATTTTTAATGTTCCATAATCGCACAGTTCCGTCAGCACCTCCACTTGCCAGTATATTATCATCAGTAGGTGAGAAGGCAAGCGTTTTGATATTCCCTTGATGTCCAGTTAATGTTCCGCGCTTACGACCTTTACGGACATCCCACAACATTATTTTGCTATCCTCTCCTCCACTTGCAAGCATAGTGTTGTCTTTGGAAAACGTAATTACATTAATCATCTGAGTATGTCCCTTAAGATCGATACGTTGAACGCCAGTAGTAGTATTCCATAATCTGATTTTGTTATCACCGTGTGCACTTGCGACTGTTTTACCATCAGATGATAATGCAATTACATTTAAATGCATACCCTTATTATCATCTTGTCTACGCCCAAACAGTTCTGATAGAAACCTTTCAAAACCTGATTGTTGTTTTTTCGAATAAACTAATCCTAAACTCTCTGTATCCGGATTCCATTGACGAATTTTCCCATTTCTCATATCACCGATGACAAAAGTACTTCCATACTTTTCTAAAGCGAATACAGACAAAGTCGGATCCTCTATATTCCTAATGCTACTAATACCAGTTTCAATGTTCCATTCAATCATTCCATTCATATTCAAACCGATGAGTTTTTTATTATCTTCGGAGAAAACAATTTCCTCAGGACTATAATTCTTAGGTATTTTTAGAACTGACAGTTTGGTGAGAGTTTCTAAATTCCATAATAGGACGAATTTGTCTAATGCAACATGGACAGCAAGAATTTTTCCATTGGAAGAATATACAAGTGCATCAATATATCTTACTGAATCTGATTGAAGTACTTTACCATTACCATCTTCAACATCATATAACCACACACCGATTGATGTTCCGATAACAAGTTGCGTCCCATCAGGTGAAAACTGCATTGCGTTTATACCACCTTTACCAAACCTTGCAATTGCACCTTCAGGTAATTCAATAGATGTGTTGACTTGTGCATTTATGTTTGTGGTAAACGCAATTACGAGAAATGCCAATAAAAGATAAAAGTACTTTCTTTTCATTTATTAATCTCCATTTACTTTCGTGCTTTTGATAGTACTTTTTCCCAGTCCCACAGAAGTACTGTGCCATCACTAGCACCACTTGCAAGTGTCTTTCCATCATGTGAAAAAACAAGAGAATAGATTTTCCATGCGTGTCCGGGTAATGAACCTAAGTCATTGCCAGTCTCCACTTCCCAAAGTTGTATGATATCTTTCTCTTTTGATGTCGCATGTAGCAGTATTTTACTATCTGGAGAAAACAGAAGAACTTCACCTAACCCCCAGTGTGCATCAATGTGAGTTTTATGTCTGTGAATTCCCTCAGGTGATATATCCCATAATACAATGCCTTCATTGTTGCTACTTGCCATCAATTTGTTATCTGGAGAGAATGCTAAAGCGTTTCCATCTTTAATACCATCAGGTGTAATCTCCTGTTCAGTGGACATATCCCAGATTCGTTTTTTTCTGAACGTTCCATACGTGGCAAACATCTCCCCATTTGAAGAAAACATTAGTTTCTCATCAAACGTATTTCTAATTTGTAAATTCCACTTTGCTTCCCAAGTCTCTGTATTTATAAATCTTAGTTCCTTCCTCGTCCATGATGCAAGAATACTATTATCTGGTGAGAATGCGAGTGATCCCGCTTCCTGCTGGAGTGTGACCAGTTTGTCACCTGTGGATAATACCCAAACATTAGTATCGCTATATGATCTCCAAGATGTACTAACACCACCTTCATTAGAACGAACAGTAGACTCTGATCCTCGACTTGCATACATCGTTGCATCATGTGATAAAGCCAATGCGATCGTTTTGTCATAAGACTGAACTGATGGAGATGGATGCAGTTTTTTTGTTTCTAAATCCCATATTTGTACAGAACCGTTATCTGTCGCAGCCGCAATCTTTGTGTTATCCTCAGTGAACGCTACTGACTTGATTCCAACTGTATGTCCTGTTGCAAAGATTGCCTTTTCCTGTCTTGTATTGACATCCCAAAACCGAATAGAACCATCTGAACACCCACTTGCAAGTATATGACCATCTGGTGAAAATGTTAAAGCATTGACACCATCAAAACGTCCTGAAAGAGTATCCAATAAACTTTTCTTAGATAAATCCCAGAATTTAATGGTTTCATCCTCACTACCACTTACAAGTAGTTTTCCATCAGGTGAATAAGCAATTGTGTTTATTCTTTCTGTATGACCTATAAATGTAGCAGATTCGGAACTTTCTGATATATCCCATAATCGGATATTACTGTCATCATGTGCGCTTGCAACCGTTTTCAAATCTGGTGAATAGGCAAGTCTATATACGCCGCTCTTTGGTTCAGCTTCAAAATCCGTAAGTAACCGTCCATCCGTTGCATTCCATAATCGTATCTCACCATCCTTCGGATCACCGCTTACATAGGTTTTCCCGTCCTGTGTTATTTCAACCTTTTCGTAAGGATGATCATTGTAGGTTTTCAAGAATTTGATTATCTTTCCTGTTGCAACATCCCAATGGATTATTTCTCCAAAATAGTGTGGTGTAATGAGTGTTTTATTGTCCTCTGAAAATGCTATTGCATAAGCTTTATCCTGCTTATAAGTTGCAGGGAGCATTGATAATTCTTTTCCAGAGTCAACATCCCACAGTTGAGTAACGAAGTTAGCTGCTTCAGAAACCGCCAGAATCTTGCTGTCATGTGAAAATGCAAGGCATCTGATGTAAGAGATGGAATCAACAGTCCATTCTTTTGCTAACGGTTTGTTGTAAACCTTTAGGTCTACTGTTCTCGCTTCAGATCTGAACAATGCTTTGGCACTACCAGTGCTGATATCATATAGCCAGACACCGACTGAAGTTCCTACAGCGAGATGTTTCCCATTTGGAGAAAAACGCATCACTGAAATACGTCCTTTGCCAAGCCGCGCGGTTGCTCCTTCAGGTAATCCTACTTGGGTGTTGTCTTGCGCAAAACAAGCTGAAATTATTACCGTGATTAATAGAATTGTGCTGAATAAATTGATTTTCATTTGATTAAATCCTTCATTTTATATTCTACTCATTTTCTGCTGGTTTATATTTTAGATTGCCTTTCTCATCAAATATAAAGGTTGACGAACCTACTTCTGTACGAATATTAAGCACTCCATTCCTGTCAACAATTACAGTGACATTTCTTACTCTCATTGTTCCTCCACCACCACCAGAGATTGTAGAAGTACTTCCATTGTGTTTAACCCTATATCCATTATTGAGTTTTATAATTTGATAACCATTGTCATTCAACCAGTTTAAAACTGCTGCAGCTTCCTCCACCTTTCCATTATACTTTATTGGATCAGGTATAGTTATCAAGTTGTTACTAACGTCTTTACCTAAATGCTCTGTCTTCAACTTCGTTGAGATTCTATCCCAATCCCAGAGTAAGACTGTTCCATCTTGGCTACCACTTGCCAGTGTTTTCCCATCGTGTGAAAATACAAGTGATTCTATAAATTCGGTATGACCAGACAGTTCACCCAGATATGTACCTGTATCCACATGCCATAATTTCATCGTTGTTGTCCATATATCCATTCCTGACCCAATGAGTATTGTACCATCAGTGGAGAAGGTTATTTCATTTTTAAATCCGCCTAATTTTCCTTGAATTAAGCTATGTTTTTTCTCTTGGTCATTGTCTAATCTCCACAAATAAATACCTTCCTTACTTAATGCAGCAAGTGTTGAACTGTCTGGAGAGAATGCTACTGCTCTTGACCCTTTTAGGTTTGTTGGCGTGATGTCACGTTGTGTAGAAATTTCCCACACTTGTGGATAACCCTGATCGCTCGTAACAGCAAGTTTTTGTCCATCAGGAGAAAACCTGATTTTTTCATGATGTAAAGTCTGTTTCATATTAAGTCTGAATAGTTCTGTTCCAGTCGTGAAGTGCAACCCAAGAATGTCTTTATTTCTTAGAAAGGCAATGATGTTGTTGTCTGAAGACATAGCTACCGATGAACCTCTAAGTAGACCAACTTGCCATAGGGGATTGAGCCGTTCATAAGTGTTTAAATTCCATACCTGAATATTAAAAGTTCCTCTTGTTGAACTACGTATTCCAAATCCATCAGGTTTAAACCAAATCATACCTGCACTACCATGAAATATGTAATACTTTGCATCGTTGGATAGGAAAACTGTTTCGGATGTGTCACTTTGAGCTTCTGCAAAAGTAGATAGTTTTTGATTGGTCGTGAGGTCCCATATTTCTACAGTTCCATTAAACGCAGCAGTTGTGAGTGTAGAATCATCTTCAGAAAATGCTATTGATTTTATGAATTCTGTGTGACCAGTCGTAAATAAAGCAAGTTCCTTTCCGTTGTGAGGATTCCAAAAACGAATAGTACCATCTGCACTTCCACTTGCCAGACACATACCGTAAAGCGGTGTTCCTTTTGGGGCAAAAGTTAATACACTGACAATACTATTATGACCCGTAATAGTTACCCGTTCTTTTTGTGATTCTAAATCCCAGATTTTGATAACCTTTCCTGCATCACCACTTGCAAGTGTTTTTCTATCTTCTGAGAATGCCAGAGCGGTAACCCATGCATTATGTCCTGAAAACGTTGTAAGTTCAGTGTCTTTATTTTTATTCCATAACTGTATTGTTTTGTTTTCTCCGCCACTTGCAATTATTGTTTCATCTGGTGAGAGTGCTAACGTATAGATATCGTTGTCATCATCCTGCCATTTTCTCGGCAATGTAGTATCTATACTCATCGTTGTGGTATCCCATAAGTGAAGTGTACCGTCCCTTCCTGCAACTGCAAATTTACTTCCATCTTCAGAAAACGTAGATAAGTCACAGGGATTATCAAATCTTGTACTTGACAATCTATTACCTGTGTCTATATTCCAATATGAGAATCCTCCTGCTCCATCTATGCTAACAAGCGTCCTGCCATAGAAAGCTAAGTTTGAAATTACAACATGACCTTGTGAGATAGTGATTGAAGAGTGTTTTCTTTTAGTTTCTATGTCCCATACTTGTATAATTGGGTTATTAAATCCTCCGCTTGCAAGGAATCTTCCATCATGTGAGAATGCGAGTGCATTGACATGTTCAGTATGTCCTGTAAACAAAGCTGTTTCATTTGCATGCGGCACTTCGTATAACCAGACCCCAACATCTGTGCCAACAGCAAGATATGTACCATCAGGTGAAAATCGCATAATATTAATCCCACCTTTACCGAGACGCGCGATTGCCCCTTCAGGCAAGCCTAATTGTGTGCTGTCCTGTGCAATTATTGATATATTTGTTATGAAAATTAGGAATATTATTAGAATAGTGGTGTTAACTTGTTTCATTGTTTCTCCCTACTTATGTGTAGAAGCTGCAGGATGTATAGGTAAGTTTGAGAACCAAAGAAAAATCTTGAGAAAATACAAAACTTGTGTAATACTATTAGTATATATCATCTCACGGTTCTTATTCCACCCAAAATCTATCAAAAGAAAACACGCAATTGGAGACACTATCTATGGTTGAACACATCGTCCTACTAAAATTGAAGTCGGATGTTACCTCAGCACAATTGGATGCATTACCTGATGCATTGATGAAAATGAAGGATGAAATACCCGGAATTGAATCCATCACAGCTGGTACGAACAACAGTCCTGAAGGAAAAAGCCAAGATTATTCCTACGGATTTATCGTCAGATTTACAGATGAAGCAGCACGTGATGCATATCTACCTCATCCCTTTCACCGTCAAGTCGCAGGAGAGCATATTCGGCCACTTGTTGAGGATGTACTCGTTTTTGATTATACTGTCTAATATTGATTAAATTTATAAGAATATTATTTGATTTATCTAAATCTCTTTGGAGGAAATATATGAGTTTGAACATTGTCGTTGTCGTCTCTGATACACTTCGCACAGCATATCTGAGTCCTTATGGTAATGATTGGGTGAAAACACCGAATTTGGCACGGTTTGCAGAACAAGGTGTTACATTTACCAATGCACACCCTGAAATATTGCCAACAATCCCAACTCGACGCACGCTACATACAGGTAGACGAGTCTATCCAATTAGTTCTTACAACCCAGTTCCTTGGGATAATGTCTACACACCAGGGTGGCAGCCGATGTCATCAGATGAACCAGCAATCGCTGAGTCACTTGTCCGAAACGGATACCACACAGGTTTCTTCGCTGATGTCCCACACTATTTCGTGCCGGGAATGAACTTTACGAGAGGATTCCAACAGTGGCAATATGTCAGAGGACAAGCAGAGGATAGATATAGAGGGGGTGCCCATGCGGATCCAAAACAGGTGGCGAGATACAGAGGGAACCCAGGTCGCATCCGTTCACATATAGTCAACGTTCAACCTGAACGAGAAGAGGAAAACTGGCCAACAGCAAGATTGTTCCGTGCAGGTATTGAATTCGTCGAACATAATCACAATAATACACCTTTCTATCTATATATTGACGGTTTTACACCACATGAAACATGGGAAGCACCCATACACTATTACGATCTATACGGTAGCAGAGAAGATCGCGAGCCGATATGTCTAAACCTACCTTACGGTTCTCTCAAAAATGAAGAACTTGAAGAAAGGTTGCCAAGTGTTAAAGCAAACTACGCAGGTCTGGTAACGCTTGTGGATACCTGGTTTGGTAGATTAGTTGATACTATTGACCGACTCGGATTGCGAGAGAACACATTGATTATGTTCTTAAGCGATCACGGCACAAACTTTGCAGAGAATCCTGATAAAGCAACAGGAAAACCCGCAACCTTCATGTATCCAGGTACAATGGACATACCGTTATTAGTCCGACATCCCTCCGGTGTGAATGCTGGTACTACTTGCGATGAATTCGTCTACACACTTGATGTTCCTGCTACAGTTATGGATGCAAGTCAAGTTGAACCTGCAGGTGAAATTCAAGGGCAAAGTCTTTTACCTCTTGTTGAAGGAAAAAGCGGATTCACTTCACGTGAATATCTTACCTGCCGTTATGTTAACTCTGTCTGGTATAAAGACAAGAAAAGTTGGTATTTTTCAAGTGTTGATCTTAACAGTGGCACACGTCTGTTTGATCTTGAAGCGGATCCGACTTGTCAGAACGATATAACTGATAAAGGCGCAGACCGAATTGCGCTTGCACATGAGCGACTCTTAGCAGATGCAGGTGGAAATCTACCTCAGTACAAACGTCAAGGTAGAACAGATGCCCTCGGCAGACCACAGTTCGCTGAAGAATAGTCTATAAAATGAGTGGGTGCACAGGAGGATTCATGGCTTATTTCAATAATGATAAAAGTGCAAATCCTGATGTGCCTCCACTAATTTCAATTCGTAATGAAACCGAATATGATAATGCTGTCCAAACACTAAATGCCTTGATTGATGAAGTAGGTACCAATGAAGAACATCCATTATATGAACTTCTTGATATACTTGGAACACTGATACATGCCTATGAAGAAAAACATCATCCAATTCCTGATTGTAGTGGAATTGATATGTTGAAATACTTAATGGAAGAACATCAATGCGATACCTCAGACTTACATGAGTTGGGTTCACAAGAAACCGTATTGGAAATCCTGAATGAGAAAAGAGATTTAACAATTAAACAGATCCATGCTTTAGCGAACCGTTTTCATGTTAACCCTTCGGTATTTTTATGAATTGATACTTCTTCATACAATAATTCTCTGTTCACATAGTAACATCATCATAACCTGAATAATAAGGGATATAATTATGAACCGTTCAAATAGAAGAATTATCTTAATTACTATAATTGTAGCAACATTGTTATCTGTTCTCAATTTTACATTACAATCAAACGCACAAAACTCCACCACTAAATTCTCTGGACGCGTAGTAAATGAACATGGACAACCTGTACCCGATATTCATATTGCTATAAAGCCAGTCCAAATCGGTGAGCATGTAGAATTAAAACAACGTATCCATTTCCTTATATGGCCAAGAGTCGTGACTGGTAGTGATGGGAGTTTTTCATTCAAAAACATTGATCCTGTTTCTTCACAACTTGTCATATTTCCTGAACACGGTTCCGATCTTGAGATTCAGTCCATAGAAATCGGTAACCTTACTTTTTATTCTATTGCCTTTCGACAAGCCATGCCAACCTGGTTTGGGAAATTAACGTTTGCCGTTGAACCGGGGGAACACCTTGAGGATGTAATTGTCCATGTCAAAGAACCACGCATGCGAATTCGGGGTCGTGTTCTGTACGAAGACGGAACGCCGCTTATAAATGAAGAGATAAGTTTAACAATAAATTCAGAGCGGGTTCAAAGATTCAATGGTGGAGAAAGTAGAAGTGGCGGTAGAATGTCACGCAATTTTGAGACAGATAACGAAGGTTATTTTGTTGTATATTATAGGGGAAGACCTGCTACCTATGTCGTACAAATGACATATCAAAGTTTTACTGCTGCATCAGAACCAATTATCCTTGAGGAAAGTGAAAGGTACGACGATCTTGTCTTTAAACTAAAAAACATGTCAAAAACAATCAAACAAGATTCTGTATGGATAGTAAATCCAGCTACCGGCAATGCATATAGGAGAATTCAATGTCTCAACTTACAAGATGCCAGAGACCAAGCAGCAAGTGAAAACGCATATCTTGTTGCTATAAATGACGAAGCAGAACAGAAATGGTTAGAAGGTCTATTCAAGCACAGAGCATTTTTCTGGATTGGTCTAAGTGTTCCAAATAATGATGCGCAATGGCAATGGGACAATGGACAACCGTTGACGTACACAAATTGGAGAAAAGGACAGCAACCAAACAAAACAGAAAACGATAGTACAACAGGAGTTGCATTAGACTTCTACACAAAAAAGTGGGTTGCAATAAAGCAGAAAAGTCTATTCCAATCGGCAGTCAACATGGCAATCATTGAGAAAGACAAGAAGAATTTAGACCCACCTGAAGAAAACGAATAACTAAAATCAGATCCATCCCACAAGGAGATATTCGTCATGATGCATTTGAAAAACACACAAAAGACCATATCAATCCTTATATCTCTGAGTATGTTGCTCATTGTGATTCCATTCAATAGTTTAGCAGAGGAAAAGCCGCCAACATTAGTCGGACGACTCATCAACGAAAACGGAGAACCCATTGTAGATTCAACTGTTATCCTTCTTTATGTGAAACTACGCGAATATGCTGGTTTGGACCCGCTATACGACAGTTCCTTATACCCCTTTTTAAGACAACGACCTCCAAGACATAGACCCGGTATGGAAAATCCTCCTCCAGATGAACAAGTGCTACGAGAACATCCCCCATATCAAACATCTGTAAAGGATGAGGAAGGTAACTTTGTATTTACAGGAATTGTTCCAGGAATCGTTCAACTAATGGTTATTCCGGATGAGCGACTGAAACAAAATGTTCCACCTGAAAATCCTGATCAACGGAGATTTATACCATTACCAGAAATTCACGCAATAAAGTTTGGTAAGTTCCAGTTTTATCCACACTCCTTTTCAATCTCGCCTTATACCGGGGGAGTCACATTTACCATAAAGCCTGGTGCAGACATCTCAAATGTTGAAGTGATTATGAAATCTGAAGGTGGAAAACACCAGAAAATACACGGAAGAATAGAATTCAAGAACGGACAACCACTCATTGAAAAAAACGTTGAAATAGCTATATTCCAACTTGATATGGATGGTAGAGATGGTTCTGTTGAAGATTTTTCACAAATGACAGATACAAACGGTAACTTTGAGCTCTCTGTCCGCAATTACGGAATTCATACAATTAAACTTGGCTATATGGGATTGTCAACTATATCAGATCTGTTTATTGTAAAAGACAGAATACCCTATAAAGGTTTAGTTTTGACACTAAACGGTGATTCATCCGACATTTCTGATACAAAAACTTTCCATATCAATGAATCATATATTCCTTTTAAAAGCATTATTAACTTCCCAGACGTATGGGTTATCAATCCTGAAAATGGGCATGTCTACAAAGCAATTCGGTGTGATGGCACAAGAAATGATGCCGAAACTAAAGCTGAAGCAGAAGATGCACATCTTGTTTCTATTACCAGTGAAGCAGAACAGGTATGGCTTGATGTTGTGTATGAAGGTATGGAGTATTGGATAGGATTAAAATATGATCAAGATGATAGCAGATGGGAATGGGACTCTGGTGAACCATTCTCTTTTATGAACTGGGACATGAGCGACATATCCACACCGGGTTTTGCTGTTCCTCGCGATATTCCAAACCAGACAAATGATTTTGTCACCATGTCAAGAAAAGGAAAGTGGGAACGAACCCAACCAGTCGGTCCAACACGAATGGCAATCATTGAAAAGAATAAATTTAGCACAGAACCTAATCCACAAGTTAAGTAATTCATGCTGTTATATTTCATACTATGAAAGCAAAATATACCCGCCTAAGCGAAAACCTATACATTCATCACGGACATGTCAACACTGGTATCCTTCGGGATGGACAACGTGCGCTGCTCATTGACCCAAGTGGAACTTCCCTTCAAACAACTCTCAACGAAATCGGTATTACGCAGATAGATCAGATTATATATACCCATCACCATCGCGATAGTACATCTGGTTTTCCATTTCCAGAAAATGTCAAAATCGGTGTACCAAAGGCTGAAGAACAGTGGTTCACAAATGTTGAATCATTCTGGAACGACTCAAAATACCGATGGCATCTTTACAACTGCCATCCACATAATCTTATGCTTGCTGACTCTATTCTTGTTACAGACACTTACACTGATGGCACAAAGATTAACTGGGGTTCTGCATCTATATCAGTTCTTGAAACACCAGGACATACCGATGGAAGCATAACATATCTCGTAGATATTGATGGCAAACGTATAGCATTCACTGGTGATCTCATCTATGATGAAGGTAAAATTTGGGAACTGTACAGTCTGCAAAAAGGACAACAAACAACTGATTATCACGGATTTCTTGGCGCGCGAGACGAATTACGAGAGAGCTTAGAAAAAGTCCGTCGGGCATCTCCATCAACACTTGTTCCGACACACGGCGTTGTGATGCCCAATCCTGATACTGCGATTGACAAACTTTTTGATCAATTAGATTATTGCTACGATAAATATGTGTCAATCTCTGCCTTACGCCATTACTTTCCAAATATCTTTACTGAGTTTGAAGGAAAGTCAGACCACATGAAAATCAGAGCAGGCAAACCAGCACCTGATTTTTTGCGACACTTCGGCACGACATGGATTATAATATCTGAAAACAGAGAAGCGTTTGTTATGGACTGCGGTTCACCAAACGTGATAAAACAGATTCAACAGATGCAGGAAGACAACGAAATATCTGAAGTTACCCAGTTTTGGGTAACACACTATCATGATGATCATGTCAATGCTATCCCAGAATTTCAGGAGATCTTCTCATGTGAGACTATCACCGATTCTGTTGTCGCTGATGTTATCACAAATCCACTTGCCTACAGACTACCCTGTATTTCTCCTTCAATTACACATGTAGATCGCGCTACAACTGATGGAGATAGTTGGACTTGGAATGAATTTGAAATGACTGCATACCATTTCCCCGGACAGACATATTATCATGGAGGTCTACTTGTTGAGGGACGTGGTGTGCGTATGTTTTTTTCTGGCGATTCCTTCACAATGGCTGGGATTGATGACTACTGTTCAGGTAATCGGAATCTACTTGGTAATGGTGTCGGTTACAATCAGTGTCTTCAACTCATTAAAGAACTAAATCCCACTCACATTTTCAACTGTCATGTAGATCCTGCTTTTGACTTTTCAGATGAAGAAATCAACTTTATGTTAGACACACTCTCTGAACGTGAAAAATGCTATACCGACCTTTTTCCATGGGATCATGCAAACTATGGAATGGATGACCAATGGGTGCGATGTCACCCCTATGAACAGGAAGTGCTGCATGGAGAAACTGTTCAGTTGGGTGTAGAGATAACAAACCATTCTGATCAACCACGTAAAGCAACTGTTAGACCGATTCTACCTTCAAATTGGAGAGAGGATACTGACCCAACAGAAACAACTATTGAACCAAAATCTACTGGAAACATCCAATTTTCTATTCAAATTCCTCAACAATGTGATAGAATAGGTAGAGTAGTAATTCCTTTTGAAATCATATATAATGACATTTCATTAGGACAATTCCGGGAAGCGATCTTTGTTCTCAATGAAGGATAAATCAATGCTAAAGTTATCACACCCCACAGTAGATATAGCAATCACATGTAGCAATTTTGAAAAGTCATTAGACTTCTATCACAACAAATTAGGATTTGAGATTGTGTTGGATTTAGAGATTCCAGATAATCTTGCACAGGATATAGGACTTGCACCAACAGGATTTCGGCAAGTCCGTCTCAAGGCTGGAAATACACTTATCAAACTCATGGATATTGAATCTCCTCCACCCACACCACCAGACCAGTTTTCTGCCGGTGTCCGATGGCTTACCTTCTTTGTTGATGATATTGATGAGAGTGTCAAGAACTTAAAACAAAATGGTGTTGAATTTCTGTCTGAACCTATAAGTGCTCCGGATGCAGCAGGTGTTGTTTGTGCAAAAGACCCTGATGGCATCCTAATTGAACTGGTCCAAATATAAGAAACATTATGAACAAATTAACTGATTCACAAGTACAATCTTTTGAAGAAAACGGATATCTCTTAATAGAGAATGCGCTTACACCAGATGATTTAAACCCACTTATTTCTGAATTTGAGGAAATAGTAGACGCAGGGGCATCACAACTATACAAAGATGGATTGATTGACTCTGAATTTAAAACTGAAGGATTTGATACACGTTTAGCAAAAATAACAGATCAATCTCCTACAGTTTTCCAGCAAGTGTTTAGTGGGACACACACAGGACCCGCACTTTTTCATCTACTCATTAACTCAAAACTACTTGACATCGCTGAGTCACTCGTCGGTCCTGAGATTATGTGCCACCCTGCATACCGTGTGCGTCCAAAACTGCCTGACCATGATAGGACTTTAGTGCCTTGGCATCAAGATGCTGGTTATATGGAACCAAAATGTGATTCTGTTCTACAACTCACAATATGGATTCCATTGATAGACGCTACCATTGAAAACGGATGTCTTGAAGTCATACCACATGCACATCGCGAAGGTGTATTCAGACACCGTCACTCTGAAACTTTCTATCTTGAAATCCCTGATGATGCATTGCCAGATGTTGAACCTGTGGTCGTTCCAGTAGATTTTGGAAGTGTGATGCTATTTACTAATCTCACACCACACCGTTCTATTCCCAATGTTAGCAATCAAGTGCGATGGAGTGTTGATTCACGTTATCAGGACGCTGCAAAACCGACTGGATATCAACCAGAAGCAGGTTTCCTTGCGCGTAGCAGCTTGCAACCAAATGATGTTGTCCAAACTCCTGAAGAATTCAAAAGAATACGCGAAGAACATCAACCAGGACCAGGTCCAAACCGATGGGGAAAGAAGGAGTAGACTAATGCGTAGGTTCAAAATGCTTACTCCAATGTTCATTGTTTTCATATTATGCATAAGCGGTGCAAAAACTACTAAGGAAACACCAAAGCCTAAGGATGTTGAACTAACGGGCAAAATCGTTTGTTTAGCAGAAGCAATGCATAAACAATATAAGGTTGAACTCTCTGCAGAACATGAGCATCTCTATGGTGTCAAAACGAAGGATGATAAATATTTCACACTTTTACGGACATCGTTATCAGAAGCACTTTTCGTTGATAGACGATTACATGAGAAAGACCTGATTATCAAAGGTCGTGTCTTTCCAAATACACATTTGTTAGAAGTAATACGGATACAATCTTTAATAGATGGAATTGTGCATGAACTCTATTACTATTGTGATACATGTTATATCCGTGCAGTTGCACCGGGAAACTGCGATTGCTGTCAGGCACCAGTTGAGTTAATTGAGAAACCGTTAAATGTAGACTCTGTGATTCCATCACCGTAAGAGATAAAAGGATTTGATTATGGAAAAACGACCCAAAATCGCTGCAATCACTACCATATACCACAAATACTCACATACTCAGCATATTGTAGATAGGTTTTTAGAGGGATATGGGTGGAACAGTCGACACCATTATCCCCCAATAGACCTCGTCTCACTCTATGTTGAACAGGTCAAAGATAACGACATAAGTAAAGACAGATTAGACCGTTTTCCATCAATGAAAGGATATCCCACAATTGCTGATGCGCTCACTCTCGGTGGTGAAGATTTAGCGGTTGATGGTGTGCTTCTCATTGGAGAACACGGTGAATATCCAAGCAACGACAAAGGTCAACGTCTCTATCCACGGTATGAACACTTCATGCAAATGGCGGAAGTGTTTGAAAAGAGCGGACGTGGCGTGCCTATATTCAACGACAAACATCTTTCATGGAATTGGGAGTGGGCACAGGAAATGTATGACATTTCTCAAAAGATGGATTTTGCATTTATGGCAGGCTCATCGCTACCAGTAACATGGAGAACTCCATCAATAGACATGCCGCTCAGGACACCGGTATCAGAAGCAGTATGCGTCGGCTATGGTGGTGTGGACAGTTATGATTTCCATGCTTTAGAGACCTTACAATGCATGGTTGAACGACGAAAAGGTGGAGAATCTGGTGTAAGATGGTTGCAGGCATACCGTGGCGATGCATTTTGGAATGCACATCACGAAAAACTCTGGTCACGTGAACTTTTTGAATCTGCATTGTGTAGAAGTCATACATTGACACCCTCGCGTCCAGGATTTAACAATCCATTTTCCACTATAGATGAGATGAAAGAAATTGCAAAAGACCCGATAGCATATCAATATGAACATAACGATGGACTCAAATCAACGATGATTCTGATGAACGGACTGGTACAGGATTTTAACTTCGCTGCCTATATCGGATCAGATGACGAAGTGCTATCAACGCAAATGTATCTCCCAATGCCTCCTGCACGGACGAGTTTAGCAAACTTCTTTTCTCCACTGGTGAACAATATTGAGAAGATGTTTCTAACAGGAGAACCGACCTATCCTGTTGAGCGGACATTACTAACAACTGGTCTTGTCGCAGCAGGTGTTGATAGTCTACATGATGGTGGTACAAAACAGGAGACACCGCATCTGAACATTGCATATCAACCAACCAAAGAATCAACTTTTTGGAGAACATAAGATATGAAACGAATTGCAGTTATAACAACAATCTATCGTTACCTAACGCATGCACAACATATTGGCGATAGGTTTCTCGTCGGATATCCAAAAGAAGGAAAATGGCATCATCCTAATATGAAAGTCGTTTCTCTATATGTTGATCAAAAACCTGAAGGTGAACAAAGTCAAGACCGCGCAAGAGAATTCGGTTTTTCTGTCTATCCTACTATATCCGAAGCCCTTCGATGTGGTGGTGACAAACTTGCTGTGGATGCAGTTCTATTGATTGGTGAACATGGACAATACCCTAATAATGAATTGAGTCAAGTTTTATATCCTCGTTATGAATTTTTCAAAGAATGTGTGAAAGTATTTGAAGAGGATGGTCGTGCAGTTCCCATATTCAACGACAAACATCTATCCTATAGTTTTGAAAAAGCAAAAGAGATGGTGGATGATGGACACCGACTCGGTTTTGGACTACTTGCAGGTTCATCATTACCTGTCACTTGGCGATTGCCTGATGTAGAATTAACGTTGGAATGTGACCTTGAAGATGCACTCATGGTTGGTGTTGGTGGCTCAGACCCTATGGATTACCATGCGTTAGAAGCCATGCAATGTATGGTTGAACGGCGTAAAGGTGGTGAAACAGGTGTTGCTGCAGTGCAACTGATAGATGGTCAGGAGGTATGGCAAGCTGGTGAAGATGGACGTTGGTCCTTGGAATTACTTGAGGCTGCACTCTCTCGTAGTGATACGCCGTGCGGGTTAACTGATGAAGATGGTAGAACACAAAATCTTATCGGTACAGGTGAACTTCACAGACTCGTTGACAATCCATCTGCCTATTTTATTGAATACAACGATGGTTTTAGGGCAACACTACTGATGCTTAACGGTGCTGTCCGTGATTACTGTTTTGCGGGGAAACTTAAGGATGAATCCATACCCGTATCCACACAATTCTTCTTAACACCTGTACCGAATGTAACCTATTCTGCATGCCTTGTCGCCAAAATTGAAGAACTTTTTGAGACAGGTGTTGCACCCTATCCTGCAGAACGAACCTTGTTGGTGAGTGGAACTTTGGAAAGTTGTTTGATCTCACGTCATCAAGGTAATGTTCGCTTAGAAACACCTCATCTAAATGTCCAATATCAAGCACCAACAGAGTCGCAGCACGCACATAAATAAACTCACACATTAGAGGGTAGATTCACCATTCTAACCATTACTATAGTTTGGACAGTTTCTTGAGGACTTGAACAGTGCTCTGGACAAGGAGCAGCACAGTCATCATACCTATTTCTTCAATAATACACCTCATGCAGCATGCCACACGCGCATGCTGCCCCGCTGGGGCTTGGATTGGTCGGGACATATTTTTCTATACACATTCCGCCCCGCTGGGGCTGCTCATTTTGATGTTTTCACACTTTTTCATCAAAGTATTATCCTATCCAAAACTCACAATATATTGCAAATGCCAGCAATATCAGTATGTAACCAAGAGAAATTGTCCAAACTATAGTAACCATTACATAAATGAAATTAACTGAGGGGTGTGTATAAATATATTATGTGCCAACATTGGCTGCGTCTCTCATCAAGTATTTTTTATATGGAATTGTCCCCGTTGTGGTAGTATAATCTATTGAGATGCTTTGATCTTGTGGACGGCACGCGGAGCGTGCCTACTACTTTTAAGACTATATTTGAGATTCCTTTTCTTTATGCACACTCCTCAGTTATTTTATATACGACTCCATTAAATTCTATTTACCACACAAACTATACCGAAATAATCCATTGACGAATTCAATTAGTTATGATAAGGTGTTGATATATTATTCAAGGAGGAATGCCTTTATCTCTAAATGAAATCCACTTTCTCAATAATTAGAGAATATGGCACAGAGACAAATATGAAAGTAGCAGCAATGTTTGGTGATGGAAAAGGTGGCGTAGTTGATAAACCTGATCCAAAAGCAGGTGGAGATGTTGTCGTTGTAAAAATCCGTGCTGTTCCGATGTGTACAGAGTACAAGGGATTTAAATCTGGCGGGACAGGAGAACGTTTCGGACACGAAGCAGCAGGAGAGGTCGTTGAAGTTGCACAACCTGGACGCGTAAAGGTTGGGGATCGCGTCGTCGTTCAACCACAAAACTCATGTGGTAAGTGTAATATGTGCGTAATTGGTGAACATATACATTGCACAGGTGGCCGTAACATTCGTGAAATGGTTGGATCGGATGTAGCGGGTGCAACTTATGCACAATATATGCATAAAATGGAGGACCTTCTTTTCCCCATTCCTGATGATATGAGTTTTGCTCACGGGGGTATGGCATGTTGTGGACTTGGACCCACGTTTGGTGCAATGGAACAGATGGAAGTTGATGCGTTGGATACTGTGATGGTAACAGGATTGGGGCCTGTGGGTCTTGGTGGCATTATCAATGCGAGTTATCGTGGCGCACGTGTGTTTGGAGTAGAAAGTCATCCCTATCGTGCAGAACTTGCTAAAAAGTTGGGTGCTGAAGTAGTTCTAAATCCGAATGATGAAGATATACTTGATCAAATCCGTGAGTTGACAGGTGGGAACGGGATTGACAAGGCTGTTGATTGCTCAGGAGCATCTGCAGCACATAGGTTGATGGTGGATGCCGCGCGTAGAAAAGGACAAGTCACCTTCGTTGGTGAAGGTGGAGAATTTCCACTTGCAGCAAGCCGGGATATGATTCGTAAAGGTCTGGTTTTACGTGGGAATTGGCACTATAACCTTGGATTCTATCCAAAACTTATGAAGGTTATCAAGGAATCTAAAGATAAAATAGATACCTACATCACGCACACATTCCCGATGAGTGAAGTTCAAAAGGCTTGGGAATTACAAGCTACAGGTGAATGTGGTAAGGTTATTTTGGATCCCTGGGAATAGCAAATACTTCAAAATGTGCGGGCGCGGTAGAGAACCGCGCCCGCAATAATAAACAGAGTCAAACGGAAACAATTAGACAATGGCACCGCCACTGTATTAGCATCCGCAGCCTCAGCCACCTGACTGTTTCACAGGTTCTCGGATTTCTGGTTCAGGAGGCGCGCCTTTACCTTCAATATCTCCGATACAAAGGGCATATCCACCTTCACCGAACCATGAACCCAGTGTTACATGATAATCATCTATTTCGTCGTGTGGCAAAAAATCTGCGCGTTTTGTATGATCATGTCGCGCAAAGAAATAGTGACGATTCCCACGCCAATGCAGTTCACCATTCATTGATATACGATAAGATGTATTTGGTATCGGATCCATATCTTCAGGATTGACATATTCAAGCGGAATCTTCAGTGCCTCTATGAAGTCTACTAATGAACCGCCTGCTTCTTGGTAGGCGACAATGTCGTTCCAATCAGCAAGTCGAACACCTTCCCCCAATTGCTTCTTACACTCAACTTTAAGGTCTCCTGTTTCGTCCAGATTATGTTTAATGACATGGAACTGTTTGTAACTCGCAGCGATTTGTTTTTTCATGATTGAAACTCCTTATTTTGATTGATGTGGTGTTTAGAATCCTACTATGGTAATAGGATAATTTTTGAAAATAGGCAAAGATTCACCTATACACGTTTATGGATGCACTTTTTTCAGTACATATCAACACCGTCATATTTTAGTGAAATGTAAAAATATATGCACATTCTCTGGTAGATGCGGTTTCCTAACCGCATTTATGAGACTGAACAAACACCGGTTCGGTTAGGAAACCGAACCTACCTTAGTGTGTAAATAATTATGGTTTTTACTATATGGTGAAGCATAGAAGTATATCTACACTTTCTATCAACGGTAGGCGAGGTTTCCTAACCTCGCCGATGCAGAGTGTTCAAGTAATTTCAAAATAAACTATAACAACAAAAATATTGGAATTATATCAAACGTGAATGAATTTACTGTATACGGAAGGAAAATAGTCGCGAATGATTCAATTTGAAACGGAATCGCAACGGTTGTTTCGCATTTACTAACTGAACTGATTTCCATTTTACCTGATGATGTATACAATCTTCTGTCAAAGGAATACAATCGTCAAGTGAAAAACCGGGTTGAACTTGTCCATCAGCAGTTAACACCTCAACGCTAATCTGACCAGCACTTGCATCAGCATTGATTTCAAGTGTGCCGTTGTGAATTTGTAGGGGAACAGTTTCAACAATACCTTCCTCTGCATCAAGAGATACAAACCCATCTAATCTCCATTTAGCAAGTCCAATTGCCTTGTGTCTATCCTTCATTTCAGCACCGTGTGTATGCTCTGTACCAGTATAATACCAATGGATTTCATCATCCTTGATGATGGGTTGGGTATTTGTTCCCATAATCATACCGGTGTCATAAGTGCCAGGTTCACCTCTTGGAATAATAGGTGTTCGATCAGAATCTATGTAATCCCAGTTGAATCCATCTCTACTATATACAAGCTGTGCATCAATCGGTCCATCAACAGGTATCTCATGCTCCGCTGCACCCGGTCCAGTTACATACAACACACCCGCAATTCCTATGTATATATTATGATAAAGGAAGCCAGACATATTGTGTATTTCAGCGCGATCTGCGCCGTATCTTTCGATTCCAACTTCATCGTCCTGTTCCGTTGCCCTGAACATCGGTTCAAGTGGTTCCCAAGGTCCTTCTAACTTCGGACTTTCTGTGTATTCAATCATGCGGCGTGCATCTTTATCCTTATCACGTGTAAGTGCATAGGCACGAAACAGAGATGTTTTGTTATCATAGATAACATTGAAACATCCTTCGTTGTTCCGTTCAGCAACAGGTTCCAGATAATCAGAGTCGTCCCATCGTATTCCATCAGGAGAAGTGAGAAAGAACACATTACGATAACGTCTACAAAACCCGATTATTTTATACCGTTTCTGTGAATCCGATTCGTCATCATCACGGAAGACATTTGCCCCGTGCAAATCCCATACGATATTATTGTTAGGATTACCGTTGAATTCAAAGATACCCAGATTTGGTTTTGTCCATGTTAGTCCATCAACACTTTCTGCATAACATGTGAGGTCTCCACGATCATTCTCAACAAACTTGCGTCCGTATTTATCTTGTGTTTTACCTCTATATGTTGATGGATTTCTATCAGGGCGTGGAACATAGAGTCCTGGAATCTCGTTTGCTTTGAATCGCCAATGGGGTCCCATACGACACATATACCACATACGGTATTTACCATAAGCAGCATCATACATCGTGGTACCATAGAGATGCACACGTCTGGATTGATCTGGTCCACCGTGTTCCCAAGGATTGTTGGGGTCAGGTTCAAGAACCGGGACTTCATGCTTCACACATGGATGAAGAACTCGTTTCACACCTTGTTTAGAAGCGATTAGTGCATCATCTATAAAAAGGTGTGTTCCAGAGTTAAGTATATGAAAGTTGGTGATACTCACTACGAAGACCAAAGCCGTGTGCTTCTTTGAAACACACAACTCTCCTATGTGATTCCTGCTTCCGTCTCTCGTGCCACCTTCCTGAACCGCATAAGGTCTTAACTGGACTCCACAGGTGTAGCAGGGGTGTTGTTATGACAACGTATTTAGTTTTTCTCTGCCACATTCTAATGTTTTGAGTGATTTCGCACCAGTCAAATCCCAGATAACCACAGTGCTATCTCTACAACCACTTGCAAGCGTCTGACCATCAGGAGAATATGCAACTGAATAGACAGGATCAATATGTCCGGTAAATGTCTTCAAGACCTCACCAGTGGCAACATCCCATAAAGAAAGTTCACCCATACCGCCACTGGCAATAGTTCTACCATCAGGAGAATAAACAACAGAATATGCACCAGCATCAACATCAATAGAACGGAGCAGTTCTCCTGTTGAAACATCCCAAAAACGGATGCCTATATCACCGTTGTCACCCGTGCATGCAAGTGTCAAACCATCTGGTGAAAACGCGACAGAATCTATACTATCATTAGGATCCGTTTCAATAGTTTTGAGGAGTTTTCCAGTGGCAACATCCCAAAACCGTATTGTGCCATCCGAACCACCACTTGCCAAGGTAGAACTATCTGGAGAAAACGCTATATCATCAACACTATCGGTATGTCCTTTGAGTTTATATATCTGTTCACCAGTCATTGGATTCCATAAACGTGTTGTATTATCACAGGCACCACTGGCTAATGTCTTTCCATCTGGACTGAAAACTACCGTTATTACCGATTCTTTATGTCCTTCAAACGTTATGCTACTTTGCCAAGTATCAGTCTCAAACAGATGAATTGTGTTGTCATAAGTGCCACAAGCAAGTTTTGAACCATCTGGTGAATAAGCAACAGATGCAATAGATATTTTTTTCGAAAGTGTATTAAGGAGTTTGTGTGTAGTTACATCCCAAATGCGAGCAGTATTGTCTAAACTAACCAACGTTTTCCCATCTGGTGAAAATACAACATCACCAACAACTTCTGCATATCCAGAAAGTGAACTTACATGTTCACCAGATTTGACATTCCAAATGTTTATCTCTAAACCGCTGGAAATTACGAGTGATTTTCCGCACGGGGAATACCTATAACTATTGACACTATGCCTATCAGGTGTTTTGAATGTATGAAGGAACGTTTCACTTTCGGTATCCAATAAGTGTATAGTATCTCTGTCATCATAACAAGCAATTGTCCTATTATTAGGAGAATAAAAAACAGAGCCTAACTTTGTATCAGGGTTTGTTCCACACTGGCAACCACGGAGAGGATAGGTGGTCGCGACAGCATCTAACTTCATTCCAAGGTTAATTGTCCTTACGACATCACCCGTCTGTGAATTACATAACTGAATGGTACCGCAGGAACTCGCGACTGCAATAGTGCTACCGTCATCCGAAATGTCACAAGAATACTTTGTATTGTCACTAATTTCCTGTATTAATTCACCAGAATTGGCATTCCAGATACAAACTTTATTGTCCGATCCTTGACTGAAAATCGTATTTCCATCATGAGAGAACTCCACTGAATCCACAGAACTAACGTGGGCAGCAAATGTTAACACAGGATTACCAGTTTGCACATCATAAACACGGATAACCTCCTCATTACCACCACTGGCAAGTTTACTGCCATCCGGACTATAGGTTAACGTATTCACTTGGTCCTTATGTTCATCTAAAGTTCTTTTCAGTTCACCAGTTGCAACATCCCATAATCTGATAGTTTGATCTTTTCCTGCACTTGCAAGGGTATCGCCATTTGGATTGAAAACCATGGAATAGATGTCGTCAGTATGTTCAGTGAGGATAGACTTAGAATCACCCGTTGCAACATCCCACAAACGGATAGTATAGTCACCCCAACTACTGATACTAGCAAGTGTCTTACCATCAGGACTGAATTCAACACCACTGACATAATACGTATGTCCTGTCAAAAGATTGTGTTCTTCCCATGTCTGCGTATCGTATATCCAGATGCCGATTGTGCTTGCAACGGCAAGTTTAGAACCATCAGGAGCAAATTGCATATCAAACGCATAGCCTTTACCGAACCTTGCTATAGCACCTTCTGGCAGATAGTTTTCAAATTGATTTATATCAGGATATGGTTGCGTGTAATCTGATTTCATGGATTCTCCTACATTGTTATTCTATTTTCGCGGAGGTTTGACATTCATCCAATGTCCATCTTGTCTGTTATCTTCAACAAACCTTACCTTTGACCACCACGTGTTCGCACGTGTCCTGGCATGCCCACGATCAAAGTTAATCCCGATATTTATAGGTTTATCTGTATCCGGATAATCCAGCATCGTCCATGGAATTTCCATCTCAACAATCCACCCATCATCAACGATGCTTGCAGCGACATCCCACATATCCGATAGTTCTTCAGGCGTTGCAAATGGTGGTGGGTGACTAACCCATTTGCTACCAAGCGGATTTGCCATAAAGAAAATGCGATCCATAAATTGATGTGTATGGAAAGGATCTATCGTAAACGATACCCAATCCTCACCCGATGGACGAATCTGATCCATTGCCTGAATTCCAACAATTCCATCAGGAACACTATCAAATAGATACCAAGCAAGATAAATTGCTTCATCAGAATATACCAACATAATTGTTGTTTGATCTTGTGCCTGGATATTCCCAGCATTTCTGTCAAAGAAATCCGTGCCTTGAGGTGCATTGCGCCAAGCTTCATCGGTAAGTTTCCCATCAATCACTGGTGGAGTGTCTATCTTCACTCCAGGAAGCCTTTTGCCATCACCCAGATCCACTTCACCATCCTGCTTTGGCACATTGTCCAATAATTCTCCAAGTTCTTTTGGTTTCTTTAATCCAAATAATTCACATCCTGTCATAAAAAGTAAAATACACATCAAATTGATAGAAAGTGCTGTCTTCAAGAGTTTGTTCCTCCAATACATGTATATTGTGTTCGTAGTCGTGCAATTTATTGTGCCTCTTTTTTTTAAAATTCAAATGGGTAAATCATTTATAGAATTGGTAGACATTTGCAGTAATTAATACTCTCAGTATACCACAATTACATTGACAGATGCACTTTTCTCCACTTTGTATAACTTTGTATAAAAGGCACTTCGTATATTGATATGCCTAAAGCTTACTTACATCCCACAAAAGGACAGTCCCATCAGAACTCACACTTGCAACCGTTTCCCCATCAGGCGTAAACGCAACATCATTGATAATCTGTGTATGTCCAGTAAACTTCTGTAGGAGTTCTCCAGATTGTGCATCCCAAATGTGTACAACTTTTTTATTCTCAGAACTATTCGCCAGTAATCTACCATCAGGAGAACATGCAAGATGCGTTACAACTCCCGCATCTGATATCAATGGACGTGTCAACTCACCTGTGGCAACATCCCAAAAACGGAGTGTTTCATCTGCACTACCACTTACAACCGTTTTCCCATCAGAAGAAAACACAACGTTATTAACTTCCTTTTCATGTCCCGTTAACGTTGTAAGGAGAGTCTGACCGTCCACATCCCATATCATGATTGTCTTGTCATTGCTTCCACTTGCGAGCGTTTTTCCATCAGGTGAAAAAGCAACGGAATTGACTTCATCCGTATGTTCACTGAAAGTCATCAAGCAATCTCCAATGAGATAAAGTTGTCCCTTACAAATCTCCCATAAACAAACCTGATTGTCTGTGTCGCTAGTCGCCAGTATGTTACCATCGGACGAGAAACAAACAGAAGTGAGTTTTTCTTTATCACTATTAACACTATAAAAATCCTTCTCATGATTTCCTATAAAACTACCAAGGAACCTTCCTGTTTGTCCATTCCACAAACGCGCTTTCATTGATGTGCCTACTGTAGCAAAGATTTTCCCATCAGGAGAATATTCTATGTCAACAACATTACATCGCGGTTCAGTAGTTGTTTTAAGATGTTCGTAGGTGTGTGGATTCCAGAATAAGACTTCGGTATTTGCACCACATGTAAGGTTATTGCCATCAGGTGAAAAAGCAGCTGAGAAGATTGATGCATCTAAATGTCCTTTGATTGTGTTTTGAAGTTTTCGCGTAGAAGTATCCCATATTTGTATTGTTCCATCGTCAATACCAATAACTATTGTGTTACCATCTGGAGCATAAGCCACAGAATTAATCGGTTCACCATGTGCCATGCTGAATAATTGATCTAACGTATTAACATCCCAAAGACTCACATATTCCCAAGTACCACCAGTAACGAGTCTACTGCCATCGGGTGAAAACGCAATATACTCATAACTCACATCCTGCTTTTCAGGACTTCTGAGATGCTTACCTGTGTTAACATCCCAAAATTGTAGAGGGTGCATATTGTTTCCAACGACAGCAAGTATTTTATTATCTGGAGAAAACGCAGCCTCAGTAATATTTGTTTCTATCAATATATCTCTTATCGGTTCACCTGTTCCTGTATCCCAATATTCAATATATGAATATGATGTGTTGCTATCACAATATCCAACATTGATAAGTATGTCTTCATCAGGAGGAGCAAATACCATTGCGGATATTTCTGTATTATCAGTTTGACTAATTGTTCTTTTTAGTTTTCCAGTTCTTGTTTCCCATATCCTTATATTCCAGTGCTCACTTGTAGATGCGATTGTCTCACCGGAAGGACTAAATGCCAATAAGTTGAGATTTCTTTTACATCCAACACATCTCATCCTGATTTTACGTGTTTCAGTGTCCCAGATAATGATAATATTATCCTCACATCCCGAGGCTAATGTCTGTCCATCCGAACTAAATGCGATTGATGTAACAGGTGCGTCATGACCTGTGAGTAAGTCTATCGCTTGTAATGTATCAGCGTTATATAGCCAGATGCCTATGGACGTTGCTACTGCAAGATACTTACCATCAGGGGAATATTTTATTTGGTTTATTCTACCCTTTCCCATACGAGCTTTTGCCCTCTCTGGTAATCCTAATTGATTATGTATTTGAGAAAATGCTGTTATTGAGTAAAAAGTGAAAAAGAAGACAATAGAAATCAATGGTAATGTATTTAGTATAAGATTTAATGAATTCATTTCAATGTCGGCTCCTTAGGGTTTGTGCTGCCTTAGAGTATGAAATTAACGTGGAGCATCCCATAGCAGCACAGTGCTGTCCCATCCTGCGGTCGCTATGGTGTGTCCATCTGGTGAATACCTAACAAAATATGTACGTTCATGCCTTGAACTTTTTTTGTGTTTATCAGTAATCGTATGAATTACCTCATAAGTATTAGCATCCCAAATTGATATAGTTTCTCTGGGACCGGTTCCCACAATTGTTTTACCATCTGGAGAGTATCCCTGAAAATAAGTTTTTTCCTCAGTTGTGATGGTCTTAACTGGTTCGTCATCGTCCATATTCCAAAACTGCATAGTGCCACCTTTTATCCAATTAACACATACAAACTTATCCCATCCTGGTGAGATTGCTATTGAAGTCGCAGAAATTGTTTTTACTACCTTGCTTGTGTTTATATTCCAAAAACAGATTTCTGAATCATTCGTACTGACAAGGGATTCACCATTTGGTGAAAATGCCACCGTTCTAACATGACCTTGTCCGCAATCAATGACTTTTATAGTTTCCCCCGAATCAACATCCCACAAATAGATGTTACCATTGTTATCTCCACCTGCAAGCATCTGTCCATCAGGACTAAATGCTACTGATTCAAAACCTTCATAGTCACCTTGGAAGGTGCGTCCCAATTTACCAGTTTTAGTATTCAGGAGAAATATTGTGTCATATCGATTTGGACCAGGACCACATGCAAGTGTCACACCATCTGGTGCATAAGCGATACAAGCGATGTTAGTCTTACCTGGATAGTAGGTTTTTTTTAGTTTGCCAGTGATGGCGTTCCATAATCGAAGACTGGGACCGCTACTTAAAGTAACAAGGGTACTTCCATCAGGTGAATAAGTCATATCCCGAAACATCTCTGCATATCCAGTTAAAGTGCGAATTGATTTAGAAGTAGCAACATCCCAGAACTGAATTGTGCCGTCACCCCCGGCGTTTACAAGCGTATTTCCATCTGGTGAAAATGAAATATGATAGGTTGTATCAGCCGGACTATCAATAGTTTTGGATAGGTTGCAAGTGGCAACATCCCAAAACTGAATTGTATCATCTCCGTAATTAGAACTGACAAGTATGTTATTAGTTGGACTGAATACTATTGTATGAACACCGTGTAGTGCTGAAGTGGCTTCTATTTCTATGTTTCGCTTCTTATGACTTGTATGCAGTTCCCACAACCGAATTGTCCCATCAGCACTACAACTTGCTAAATACTTACCATCATAAGAAAAAGCAATACCAGATATATCACCTTTATGGCCGTTAAAGGATTGCAGGAATTCTCCAGAGTAAGCATTCCACATGTAGATCATTTTATCCCTTCCATAACTAACAAGAACTTTCCCATCTAGGGAATAGAGAACTTCAATCACAGCACCTGCGTGCCCTGCAAAGGTTTGTAGAAGTTCCTCAGATTCAACATTCCACAACCGAATTGTTTCGTCATTACCTCCACTTGCGAGTGTTTTTCCATCAGGACTAAACACAACTGAATAAACACTATCTTGATGTCCAATTAGTTTAGCCATATTCTCACCGGTTTGCAGATTCCATAGTAGTATTGTGCCGTCACAGCCATCGGAAGCAAGTAGTTGGTTGTCTGGACTGAAGGCAATAGTTGTACAACTTTCCATGTGTTCTACAAATAGATTAAGTTCTTTACCAGTGTTTGCATCATACAACCAAATTCCAATTGTCCCTGCGGCAGCAAGCAGTTTGCCATCCGGGGAATGTGCCATATCAAATATGTGTCCCTTCCCTAAGCGTGCTTTTGCTCCTTCGGGTAATTTCCATTTTGTAACATCTTGATGAAGATTGTTTTGCATAGGAGTTTCTCCATTTTGTTAATTGATGATAAATGGCTGCATGTCGGGTTTCGTGCCTCTACCCGACCTACAAGATTCGTGTAGATAGAACGGTAGTCGCGCAATTCATTGCGCCTCTTATATTCAAATTCAAATGGGTAAATCATTTATGGAATTGGTAGACATTTGCAGTAATTGATACTCTCAGTATACCACAATTACATTGACAGATGCACTCTTCTCCACTTTGTATAACATTGTATAAAAGGCACTTCGTATATTGATATGCCTAAAACTTACTCATATCCCACAAAAGGACAGTTCCATCAGAACTGACACTTGCAACCGTTTCCCCATCCGGAGAAAACGCAACATCATTGATAATCTGTGTATGTCCAGTAAACTTCTGTAGGAGTTCTCCAGATTGTGCATTCCAAATGTGTACAACTTTTTCATTCTCAGAACTATTCGCCAGCAATCTACCATCAGGAGAACATGCAAGATGCGTTACAACTCCGGCATCTGATATTGATGGACGTGTCAACTCACCTGTGGCAACATCCCAAGAACGGATCGTTCCATCCGCACTACCACTTACAACCGTTTTCCCATCAGAAGAAAACACCAAGGTATTAACTTCCTTTTCGTGTCCAGTTAACGTTGTAAGGAGAGTCTGACTGTCAACATCCCATATCATGATTGTTTTGTCATTGCTACCACTTGCAAGCTTTCTTCCATCTGGAGAAAATGCAACAGAATTGACTTCATCCGTATGTTCACTGAAAGTCATCAAGCATTCTCCAATCAGATAAAGTTCCCCCTTACAAATCTCCCATATACATACTTTGTTACCTCTGGTACCGGTCGCGAGCATACATCCATCAGGTGAAATTGCTATAGAAGAAAATGTTGTTCCATCTCCTCTGAAACTTCCGAGAAACCGACCAGTTGCTACATCCCACAAACGTGCTTTGTTAGAAGAATCTCTTGTCACAAGCATCTTTCCATCTCTTGAAAATTTGATTGAATGGACATCCGATTGCCGAACAAAGGTAGTATTTATCTGTTTGCTATTTTGTAAATCCCACCACTGGACTTCGTTTTCTCCACCACAAGTCAACGTTTTCCCGTCAGGAGAAAATGTTACAGAATAGAGTTCCATTGGTCTGTGATCGAGTATGGTAATCCTTAATTCACCTGTGTTTGCATCCCACATTCGGACCGTGCCATCATCACTGCCACTGGCAATTGTCTCTCCATCAGGTGAATAAGAAACCGAAAGCACCTCGTCTCCGTGTGCCATACTATTCAGTAGTTCTGCTGTATCAACATCCCATATATCAACTCTGTACCAACGGCTACCTGTCACAAGTTTGCTTCCATCCGGTGAAAACTCCATTGACTTAAACTCACCTACCCACTCAGTATTATTACTGAGTCGTTTACCAGTTTCTAACTCCCAAAACTGCAAAGGACCATCTCCTGTAGCAAGAATTTTCTGATCAGGTGAAATGGCAGCAGCATTAAAGTTAGTTTCAAGGTATATCTCTTTCACAATTTCATAGTCTTGTGTATCCCAATATGCAATTTGTGACTCCTTATTTTCGGTATTGCCTACGGTAAGAAGATGTGTACTATCAGAAGTATATGTCATAATTGCGTACGGCGATAAATCTGTTAAACAAGATTTTAAAAGCTCACAAGTATCAACATCCCAAATCTTGATTGTCCAATATGCACTTGCACTTGCAAGTTTATCTCCTGTCACATTGAATGTTAAATACTCATCTTCATCTTTATGTCCAACACAAGTGCCTTTTAGCCGACACGTCTTTGTATCCCAAATATGGATCGCTTTGTTTTCACCACTCGTAGCGAAGAATTTTCCATCTGCGCTGAAGGCAATAGTCGTAACAGGTGTAGTATCCTCTGTCAGTAAGTCAAGTGCTTCTCCTGTTTCTGAATCATAGACCCAGACACCGATGGATGAAACGACAGCCAATCGTTTTCCATCAGGGAAAAATTTGACTTGATTTATTTTTCCTCTCCCAAGACGGGTCTTTGCACCATCTGGTAATCCTACCTGATCGAGTTTATGAGAAATGGTTGCATCGTCGTTTATTAACATAGCTTGAATTCTCCTTTAACAATACACTTTACTATAACAAAATCTGTTCGTAGTCGCGCAATTCATTGCGCCTCGGACATTTCTTTTCCATAGTGAATTTATTTATAGAAATGTGATTAGATCATTCTACTTCTGGAACATTCCACAACTTCACCGTACTATCCCATCCAGCAGTCGCAAGTGTGCGTCCATCCGGAGAATAGGACAGAAACCATATCCCTTCAATATGTCCATGCGTATAAGAAGCAATTAATTTACCAGTATTTGCATCACAAAAACAGATCTGATCCTTTTCCCAATATGTATAAGCGAATGTCTCTCCATTAGGAGAATAAACTACATTACTTGCTTTCTTATCAATTGTCTTTATCGGCTCATCACCATCAACATTCCAAAATTGAAGTTCAATGTCATTAATACATAGAAAGGTTTTGAAATCTGGAGAAGGTGCAACCGTGTGTCCCTGTACCTTTTTGATGGTTTCTCCAGTAGTTAAATCCCAAAATCGAATTTCTCCATCAGTTGAACTGAAAAGTAATTGATCGTCCTGCAAAAATACAAGGTCTTTTATTTCATCTGATTCGGATTCAAGTATCTTCGTGTTTTTACCAGAAGTAACATCCCACAGATAAACGTTACCATGTTCATCACCACTTGCAAGCATCTTTCCATCAACGGAAAACGCAACAGATGTTATATCATTCAGTTGTCCTACAAAAGTCTGTTCAATCTCATTTCTTTCAGGATTTAGAATATTTATAGCGTTCTTTCTATCATCTTCATACGCTAATCTTATCCCATCTGGTGCATAAGCTATACACCCAACTCTCTGTTTATATAGATGAATTGTTTTTAAGTGCTCACACGTTTGTGTATCCCACAAACGGAGTCTACGAGCACCATCCAATACTGCAAGCGTGTTAGAAACAGGTGAATGTGTCATTCGCATAAACATCTGTGCGTATCCATCAAGTGTCCTTGTAGGTGAACCTAATGCAACATCCCAAAATCGGATAGTGCCGTCACTGTGTGTATTTGCCAAAGTGTTTCCATCTGGAGAAAATATGACAAAGTAAGTTGTATCTGGTGGACTTTGTATAGTTTTTATTCGTTCTCCTTTAGTAACATCCCAAAACTGAATCACATCATCATCATAGTTGTTGCTAACGAGTGTTTTCCCATCTGGACTGAAAACAACTGCATTTACTCCATCGGCATCCGTAGTAGCAGTTATTGTATTACGTAAGTTTCCTGTATCAGTATCCCAAATCCTGATCTTAGCATCCTGATTTCCACTTGCAAGCCTTCTACTATCGTGTGAAAAGGAAATTGATGAAATTGTACCTGTATGTCCTTTAAGTGTGTGCAGGAACTCTCCTGTGTGTGCGTTCCAAAGGTGTATCATTTCATCCGTACCATAACTTGCCAGTAACTCTCCGTTTGGTGAACACATCACTTCGGATACATGACCAGCATGTCCAGCAATAGTCAAAATCTGTTTACCTGATGCAACGTCCCAAAAACGAATTAATTCGTCATTTCCACCGCTAATAAGTATCTGTCTGTCTTGACTAAAAGTTACAGTTCTGACTCTATCATTATGTCCTGAGAGTGTCAACTGATGTTCGCCCGTTTGGACATCCCATATTATTATTGAGTTATCATTACTCCCGCTTGCCAAGAGTGAATTATCTGGACTAATAGCAACGCTACTCACACCATCCGTATGTCCTAAAAACAGATTGAGTTCTTTCCCAGTATGTGCATCATAAAGCCAAACACCGATAGTGCTACCCACTGCAAATAGCGAACCATCTTTAGAATATGTAATATCAAAAGGATAACCTTTTCCAAGTCGTGCTTTTGCTCCTTCGGGTAATTTCCATTTTGTAACATCTTGATGAAGATTGTTTTGCATAGGAGTTTCTCCATTTTGTTAATTGATGATAAATGGCTGCATGTCGGGTTTCGTGCCTCTACCCGACCTACAAGATTCGTGTGGACAGAACAGTAGTCGCGCAATTCATTGCGCTTCTTATATTCAAATTCAAATGGGTAAATCATTTATAGAATTGGTAGACATTTGCGGTAAATGATACTCTCAGTATACCACAATTACATTGACAGATGCACTCTTCTCCACTTTGTATAACATTGTATAAAAGGCACTTCGTATATTGATATGCCTAAAACTTACTCATATCCCACAAAAGGACAGTTCCATCAGAACTGACACTTGCAACCGTTTCCCCATCAGGCGTATACGTAAGATCATTGATAATCTGTGTATGTCCAGTAAACTTCTGTAGGAGTTCTCCAGATTGTGCATTCCAAATGTGTACAACTTTTTCATTCTCAGAACTATTCGCCAGCAATCTACCATCAGGAGAACATGCAAGATGCGTTACAACTCCGGCATCTGATATTGATGGACGTGTCAATTCACCTGTGGCAACATCCCAAAAACGGATCGTTCCATCCGCACTACCACTTACAACCGTATCCCCATCAGAAGAAAACACCACGGTATTAACTTCCTTTTCGTGTCCCGTTAACGTTGTAAGGAGAGTCTGACTGTCAACATCCCATATCATGATTGTCATATCATCGCTTCCACTTGCAACCTTTCTTCCATCAGGAGAAAACGCAACTGAATTGACTTCATCCGTATGTTCATTGAAAGTCATCAAGCAATCTCCTATGAGATAAAGTTGCCCCTTACAAATCTCCCATAAACATACTTTGTTATCTCTGGTACCGGTCGCGAGCATACATCCATCAGGTGAAATTGCTATAGAAGAAAATTTTGTTCCATCTCCTCTAAAACTTCCGAGAAACCGACCGGTTGCTACATCCCATAAACGTGCCATGTGCGACCCATTGGAAGGGTACAATGTAACCAGAATTGCACAATCATCGGAGAATCTAATTGAATGAACATTATTTCTCTCAAGATACGTGTTCCTTACACTCTTTCCACTCTGTAAATCCCACCACTGTATTCCATCTTCACTACCACATGTCAGCATACTGCCATCAGGCGAATAAGCAACAGAATAATTTTCTTTTGGACTGTGACCAGCAATATTAATTTTTTGTTCACCTGTCTCGGCATCCCACATTCGGACCGTGCCATCATCACTCCCACTGGCAATTGTCTCTCCATCAGGTGAATAAGACACCGAAAGCACCTCGTCTCCGTGTGCCATCCTATTCAGCAGTTCGGTTGTATCAACATTCCATAATTCGACTCTGTCCGAACGGCTGCCTGTCACAAGTCTACGTCCATCTGGTGAAAACTCCATTGACTTAAACTCACCTACCCACTCTGTATTATTACTGAGTCGTTTACCAGTTTCTAACTCCCAAAACTGCAAAGGCCCATCTCCTGTAGCAAGAATTTTCTGATCAGGTGAAATGGCAGCAGCATTAAAGTTAGTTTCAAGGTATATCTCTTTCACAATTTCATAGTCTTGTGTATCCCAATAGGCAATTTGTGACTCCTTATTTTCGGTATTGCCTACGGTAAGAAGATGAGTACTATCAGAAGTATATGTCATAATTGCGTATGACGCAAAATCTGTTAAACAAGATTTTAAAAGCTCACAGGTACCAACATCCCATACCATGATTTCACCATCTGTACTTGCAAGTTTATCTCCTCTTACATTGAATGTTAAATACTCAACATCATTTTTATGTCCAACACAAGTGCCTTTTAGCCGACACGTCTTTGTATCCCAAATATGGATTGCTTTGTTTTCACCACTCGTAGCGAAGAATTTTCCATCTGCGCTGAAGGCAATAGTCGTAACAGGTGTAGTATCCTCTGTCAGTAAGTCAAGTGCTTCTCCTGTTTCTGAATCATAGACCCAGACACCGATGGATGAAACGACAGCCAATCGTTTTCCATCAGGGAAGAATTTGACTTGATTTATTTTTCCTCTCCCAAAACGGGTTTTTGCACCATCTGGTAATCCTACCTGATCGAGTTTATGAGAAATGGTTGCATCGTCGTCTATTAACATAGCTTGAATTCTCCTTTAACAATACACTTTACTATAACAAAAATCTGTTTGTAGTCGCGCAATTCATTCCGCCTCGGACATTTCTTC
Organism: Candidatus Poribacteria bacterium; assembly: GCA_965214095.1. Taxonomy (GTDB): domain Bacteria; phylum Poribacteria; class WGA-4E; order WGA-4E; family WGA-3G; genus MSPOR6. The sequence goes on from OZ243938.1 coordinate 881,606, forward strand.
TCCATAGTGAATTTATTTATAGAAATGTGATTAGATCATTCTACTGCTGGAACATTCCACAACTTCACCGTACTATCCCATCCAGCAGTCGCAAGTGTTTGTCCATCAGGAGAATAGCACAAAAACCATATTTCTTGAATATTTTCATGGGTAAATGCTTCTATTACTACACCGGTGTGAGCATCACAAAAACAGATCTGATCTCCTTCAAAAATTGCATACGCGAAAGTCTCTCCATTTGGAGAAAAGGCTATTTCACTTGCCATTTTATCAATTTCAAAAGACTTTATAGGTTTTTCACCATCTATTTTCCAATATTGAATTTCACCTTGACTTAAACATACAAAAGTATGTGAATCTGGTGAAGATGAGACAAAGCGTCCAGATAACTTTTTGATGGTTTCTTCAGAAGTTAAATCCCAAATTCTTATCTCTCCACCAATTGAACCGACAAGTAATTGTCCATCAGGCAAAAATGCAAGATTTCTTATATCCTGCGATTTGGATTCAAGAATCTTCGTGTTTTTGCCAGAAGTAACATCCCAGAGATAAACGTTACCATGTTCATCGCCGCCTGCAAGCGTCTTTCCATCAACTGAAAACGCAACGGATGTAATGTCATTCAGAAGTCCTTCAAAAACCTGTTCCTTTTCTCCTGTTTCAGTATTCAAAATATAAACCCAGTTGTTTCTATCATCGCCACAAGCCAATCTTATTCCATCTGGTGCAAAAGCACAACAAGTAACTATATGGGGATGTATATAGATATTTTTCATAAGTTTAAATGTCTTTGTATCCCACAAATGGAGTCTGGCGAAACCACACAGTACAGCGAGAACATCTTCAACCGGTGAATATGTCATACACCTAAATATTTCTGCGTATCCATCAATTGCACGTAGTTGTGAACCCTTTGCAACATCCCAAAATCGGATTGGTCCGTCGTCGCTATCTGTAGTAGCTAATGTTTTTCCATCAGGTAAAAAAACGATATTGCACGTGGAATCTTGTGGACTCTGGATGGATTTTGTGCGTTCACCTTTAGTAACATCCCAGAACTGAATCACATCGTCACGCAAGTTGTTACTGACAAGTATATTCTCTGTTGGACTAAACAAAACTGTATTCACCCAATCGTCATTTGTGGTAGCAGTTATTGTATTAAGTAAGTTGCCTGTATCGGTATCCCAAATCCTGATTTTTCCACCACGTTCTCCAATTGCGAACATTTTACTATCCGTAGAAAAGGAAATGTCAGAAATATAATCTTGATTACCTTTAAGTGTACGGATATATTCGCCTGTGTGTGCGTTCCAAAGATGTATCATATTATCACCGCCATAACTTGCAAGTAACTCACCATTTGGTGAACACAGCACTTCGGATACATAGCCAGCATGTCCGGCAATAGTAAGAATTTGTTGACCTGTAGGAATATCCCAAAAACGAATTAATTCGTCATTTCCACCACTGATAAGTTTCTGTCCATCATGACTAAAGGTTACAGATGCGACTCCATCAGTATGTTCTGAGAGTATCATCTTAAGGTTTCCCGATTGGATATCCCATAATCTGATTGTTTTGTCGCTGCTCCCACTTGCCAAAAGTGAATTATCCGGACTAAAAGCAACACTGTGTACCCCAGCCGTGTGTTCCAAGAACAGATTGAGTTCCTTGCAAGTATGTGTATCATAAAGCCATATACCGTAAGTGCCACATGTAGCAAATAGTGAACCATCTTTGGAATATACCATATCAAAAGTACAACCTTTTCCAAGACGTGCTTTTGCTCCTTCGGGTAATTTCCATTTTGTAACATCTTGTGATTGTAAAGATTCTGCTGTCATAACTTCTCCTCTTTCTGTTTTTACTTCAAATCCGGTAGGTACCCCTCGTTGTTCGTAGTCGCTCAATTCATTGCGCATCTTGCATTAATGGAGAGGTCTCAATCCTTGAGTGCATAGTAGTAGGCACACTCCGTGTGCCGTTCCTTCTCTTGTTGGAGGGGTTTCCAACCCCAATAGATACCATAAGCGTCATCAGTGTTGATTTGGATTGATTGTTTTTTCAACATCGGTGCAGCTAATCATATCAATAGCACGCTGAAACTTCAGACTCATAATCCTGAAAATCTCATAATCCTGAAAATCCTGGTTCAGACAAAAATGAATTACACAAACTTGACATCAATTGTGCGGTTAGGAAACCGCACATAGACATCAATTTAGTGGTTTATAGTTTGCATGTTTTCTTTAGTCCCGTAGGTACTGAGGACACGCTTAGAATCGCATTTATTAATATGCCTAAAGCTTACTTACATCCCACAAAAGGACAGTCCCATCAGAACTCACACTTGCAACCGTTTCCCCATCCGGAGAAAACGCAACATCATTGATGTTTTGTGTATGTCCAGCAAACGTCTCTAGGCGTTTGCCAGAATGTACATCCCAAATGTGTACAACTTTCTCATTCTCAGAACTATTTGCAAGCAACCTGCCATCAGGAGAACATGCAAGATGCGTTACAACTCCCGCATCTGATATCGGTGTCCGTGTCAACTCACCTGTGGTAACATCCCAAAAACGGAGTGTTCCATCTGCACTACCACTTACAAGTGTATCGCCATAAGAAGAAAACACCACGTTATTAACTTCCTTTTCGTGTCCAGTTAACGTTCTAAGGTGAGTCTGACTGCCAACATCCCATATCATGATTGTCTTGTCATCGCTGCTACTTGCAAGCATTTTTCCATCTGGAGAAAACGCAACTGAATTGACTTTATCCGTATGTTCACTGAAAGTCATCAAGCGATCTCCAATGAGATAAAGTTGCCCCTTACAAATCTCCCATATACATACTTTGTTATCTCTGGTACCAGTCGCGAGCATACATCCATCAGGTGAAATTGCTATAGAAGAAAATTTTGTTCCATCTCCTCTAAAACTTCCGAGAAACCGACCAGTTGCTACATCCCACAAACGCGCTTTGTTAGAAGAATCTCTTGTCACAAGCATGTTTCCATCTGCTGAAAATATGATTGAATGGACATCCGATTGCCGAACAAAGGTAGTATTTATCTGTTTGCTATTTTGTAAATCCCACCACTGGACTTCGTTTTCTCCACCACAAGTCAACGTTTTCCCGTCAGGAGAAAATGCTACAGAATAGAGTTCCATTGGTCTGTGATCAAGTATGGTAATATTTACTTCACCTGTGTTTGCATCCCACATTCGGACCGTGCCATCATCACTGCCACTGGCAATTGTCTCTCCATCAGGTGAATACGATATTGAAACCACCTCGTCTCCGTGTGCCATACTGATCAGTAGTTCTGCTGTATCAACATCCCAAACATCGACTCTGTCCCAACGGCTACCAGTCACAAGTTTTCTTCCGTCAGGTGAAAATTCCATAGATTTAAACTCACCAACCCACTCCGTATTATTACTGAGTCGTTTACCGGTTTCTAATGCCCAAAACTGCAGAGGACCATCTCCTGTTGCAAGTATTTTCTGGTCTGTTGAAATGGCAGCAGCATTAAAGTTAGTTTCAAGGGACATCTCTTTCACAATTTCATAGTCTTGTGTATCCCAATATGCAATTTGTGACTCCTTATTAGCGGTATTGCCTACGGTAAGAAGATGTGTACTATCAGAAGTATATGTCATAATTGCATCTGACGAAAAATCTGTTAAACATGTCTTTAGAAGTTGACAGGTACCAACATCCCATATCATGATTCCCCCACTTGTACTTGCCAGTTTATCTCCTCTCCCATTGAATGTTAAATACTCAACATCATCTTTATTTCCAACACAAGTACCTTTGAGCAGACACGTCTTAGTATCCCAAATTTGGATTGCTTTGTTCTCACCACTCGTAGCGAAGAATTTTCCATCTGAGCTGAAGGCAATAGTCGTAACAGGTGCAGTATCCTCTGTTAGTAAGTCAAGTGCTTCTCCTGTTTCTGAATCATAGATCCAGACACCGATGGATGAAACAACAGCCAATCGTTTTCCATCGGGGAAAAACTTTACTTGACTTATTTTTCCTCTCCCAAAACGGGTTTTTGCACCATCTGGTAATCCTACCTGTGCATTTTTATGAGTGAAAGTAGTGTCTTCGTTTATTTCCATCTAATAGGATCTCCTTTTTGTAGTTTGAATATTAGTCGTGTGTTGGTGTCTTTAGTCTCATAGGAATGATATGTTAATTGTACTATGTCGTTCCTACGGAACTCAAAGTTGTTGGGGACAAATGTATTCTATAGACATATCGTCCCTACGGGACTAAAGAGTGTTTTCAGACCAAAATTGCTTATACCTAACTCACGTTATATTACATCATATTCTACTTCTGGAACATTCCACAACTTCACCGTACTATCCCATCCAGCAGTCGCAAGTGTGCGTCCATCTGGAGAATAGGACAGAAACCATATTCCTTCTATATGTCCATGTGTATAAGAAGCAATTACTTTACCAGTATTTGCATTACAAAAACAGATCTGATCCTCTTCCCAATGCGTATAAGCGAAAGTCTCTCCATTAGGAGAATAGACTACATTACTCGCTTTCTTATCAATTGTCTTTATCGGCTTATCACCATCAACATTCCAAAATTGAAGTTCAAAGTCATTAATACATAGAAAAGTTTTGAAATCTGGAGAAGGTGCAACCGTGTGTCCCTGTGCCTTTTTGATGGTTTCTCCAGTAGTCAAATCCCAGAATCGAACCTCTCCATCAGTTGAACCGGCAAGCAATTGTCCATCCTTTGAAAACACAAGATTTCTTATTTCAAGCGACATGGATTCGAGCATCTTCGTGCTTTTGCCAGAAGTAACATCCCACAGACAAACGTTTCCATGTTCATCGCCACTTGCAAGCATCTTTCCATCAGCTGAAAACACAACTGATGTAATGCCATTCAAATGTTCTATAAAAGTCCGTTCTATCTCATTTTTTTCAGGATTTAGAATATTTATAGTGTTGTTTCGTTCATCTCTATAAGCTAACCTTATTCCATCTGGTGCATAGGCTATACAACCGACTCTCTGTTTATATAGATGAATTGTTTTCAAGTGCTCACACGTTTGTGTATCCCACAAACGGAGTCTACGATCACCATCCAATACTGCAAGCGTGTTGGAAACAGGTGAATGCGTCATAAATACATACATCTGTGCGTATCCATCAAGCGTCCTTGTAGGTGAACCTGATGCAACATCCCAAAATCGGATAGTGCCGTCAGAGTGACTGTTTGCCAAAGTGTTTCCATCTGGAGAAAATGCAATGTAGTAAGTTGTATCTGGTGGACTTTGAATAGTTTTTGTTTGTTCTGCTTTAGTAACATCCCAAAACTGTATCACATCATCATTGTAGTTGTTGCTAACGAGTGTATTCCCATCTGGACTGAAAACAACTGCATTTACGCCATCGGCATCCGTAGTAGCAGTTATTGTATTGCGTATGTTTCCTGTATCAGTATTCCAAATTCTGATCTTACCATCCTGATTTCCACTTGCAAGCCTTCTACTATCGGGTGAAAAAGAAATTGATGAAACTGAACCTGAATGTTTTGTAAGTGTGTGCAGGAATTCTCCCGTGTGTGCGTTCCACAGATGTATCATTTTATCTGTCCCATAACTTGCAAGTAACTCTCCGTTTGACGAACACATTACTTCGGATACACCTCCAGCATGTCCAGCAATAGTCAACATCTGTTTGCCTGATGCAACGTCCCAAAAATAAATCAATTCATCATCTCCGCCGCTAATAAGTATCTGTCCATCTTGACTAAAAGTTAAAGATCTTACACCATCAGTATGTCCTGAGAGTGTCAACTTAAGGTCACCCGTTTGGAGATCCCTTAATGTAATTTTATTGTCTTCACCATCATTCGCCAAGAGTGAATTATCAGGACTAATTGCAACACTGTGAACCCCTTCCGTGTGTTCCAAAAACAGATTGAGTTCTTTCCCAGTATGTGCATCATAAAGCCAAACACCGATAGTGCTTGCTGCTGCAAATAGCGAACCATCTTTGGAATATGTAATATCAAAAGGATAACCTTTTCCAAGTCGTGCTTTTGCACCATCAGGTAATTTCCAACTTGTAACATCTTGTGATTGTAAAGATTCTGCTGTCATAACTTCTCCTCTTTCTGTTTCTACGCCAAACTCCTGTCGTAGCAGTGTGCGAATATCTCTTAATCTACTCTTTACTGTACCTGCAGGCATCTTGAATTTCTCAGCAATTTCTCTGATATTCCATAATTCCAAGTAGTATAATTCCGCAACAGAACGCACTTTCTTTGGCAACTGATGTATCGCTTCTTTAACATCGGTGATTAGTTGCGTATTGTAATATCGCCTTGTAGCGTCTTGATCAATATGTTCCACCAATACGGACTCCTGATGAGGTATTTCACTATATCTATGATGTGTTGTTTTATAATACCGTTTGCATGCGTTGAGTGCGATGCGGTGTAGCCACGGTCCAAAACTATCAACATTTCTCAATCCAGTGATATTTTGCCACACAGACATCCAAATGTCATTACTAATCTCTTCGGCATCTTGGAGATGTCTTGAATTAGCGACAATGACACGCCAAATCCGAGGTGTATAACGGGTCATGAGTTCTGCAAAGGCTGCTTCATCCCTGTCTTGAACGAGTTGAATCAGTTCTGTATCTGCAAGGTCACTGAACACCAGAAACTCATTGGTCATAAACAGATATCCAATTAGACAAATAATGTAATTTGAGAAGGATGACTATAGATACGGTTTACAATCCCATACAAGAATTGTACCGTTCCTACAACCTGTAGCAAGCATTGTGCCATTTGGTGAGAAAGCCATTGAATGCACGAACGAATTATGTCCATTAAATGCATGAATTTGTTTGCCTGAAGATATATCCCATATCCGTATTGTCAAATTCTCTCGGTCCTTATTCCGCCAAGTTGCTCCTGCAAGATACTTACTGCACGCTGAAAACACTAATGGACATGTCTTTCGGTAGCCTTCATTTTGAGGAATTACGCGAACTGTTTTATACTCCTTAGCACACCACAAACGGAATTCTTGGTTTAATTCTCCAGCAATCAGATTACCACATGGAGAAAGACAATATCTAATGGATCGCTTGGTGTTTCCATAACTAATTCTGCAATCTCCTTACCCAAATCAACATCCCATACTCTTGCAGTGTTATCCTTTGATCCACTCACTATTCGTTTCCCATCAGGTGAAAATGCTAATGACAATATTTCATCAGAATGACCAGTAAAATGCATCGGACTCTCAGGATTTTCAAAATGCCACACATACACTGTCCAATCTTTGCCTCCAACAGCGAGTTGATCTCCAGACGGTGCAAAAACCTTAGGATGATACCGTTCTCTCAGTACAGATGCTGTTTTGATCTTTACCTTAAGTTTTTCTGGATTATTGACATCCCATATCTTCGTCTCATCATCATAATTCATTGCAAGTATTTCTCCAGAAGGTAAAAGGGTCATAGCACTTATCCATTCACCTTTGAGAAATACATCTTGGACACATTTCTTGTCAACATCCCATAATGCGAAACCTAGTCTTAGATTGCTTGCCAGTGTGTGATCATCAACCCACATCACCTTCGGTTCTGACCACGGGAGCTGTGGCTCTTGTCCTAAAGTGATAGTAGGTATTCCATCATCTATATGATTGATAGGCGAGTTATTTGTGAAGTGTTTTGCTTGGGCAATGGCTATAGATTTTGCAAAGCCATAACCTCCTATACCTACAGATATCTCAAGTAACTTTTCTCTATTTTCAACATTCCACACTTCTATAGGCTTGGATGAACTATAATACACTAATGCAAATAACCTGCCATCTTCTGTGTAAAACGGATCGTCAAAATTTGGGAATTCCGTTTTCTGTGTTCCTGATGCGAGATCCCATACCCGTAATGTTCCATCACTGGATGCAACGAATTGTCCACAAGGTGAAATAGTGACTGCATCTACCCAATCCTCATGACCTGAAAAGTGTGCTATTTGTTCTCCAGATGTTATATCCCACACTGATACACAACGGTCAATACGTTTATCATCTTTCAAAGTTTCGTCGGAAACTGCTCCAGCTATCAGGTGACTATCTGAAGAAAAAACAAATTCTCTACCCACAAATTTGATAATTTGCTTACCTGTTTTGGGATCCCAAACGTAAGTCTGAGTTCCCTCTGTATCAGGATTCAGGCATACATTATCGTCATTGTACACTTTTGAATTCCCAGCAGTCGCTGCGAGTAAGTTGCCATCTGGTGAAAACTCAAGCTGCACTATATCATTTGATTTCCATTCATGATTTCCGCGATCCATCTGTGCGATACGTGTCCCATTCTGAATATCTAAAACTGTAACAATACCGTCACCTTCAGCAGCAGCAACCCATTTGCCATTGGAAGAACAAGCGAGTTCAGCAAAAGCATCTTGATCCTCTATTTGTAGAACACACTTTCCACTCTGGACATCATATACCTTGAGGATGTTGTCAAGAGTATCTGCCACAATCCATTTGCTGTCATGAGAAAACGCAATAGAAAAGATACCGTGTTGTGGTTCCCATAACGAAATCGGTAACATTGTTGACGTATCATACCACCACAACCCCATTCCAGTACCTACTGCAATACACGTTCCATCGGGTGAGAGTTTGATATCATCTATACTACCCTTACCGAATCGGACAATTACGTCCTCTGGTAGAGCCCAAGTATTTCCAGATGGATCGTCTGCTATTGCGTTTAGCATTTTAGGTTTTAGGTTATGTGTCACTTCGCCATTTGACTTACTTGATTGATGTGTACGATCGGTAATTTTTTCCTTGTTTCTTCCTCTTGATGGATCGACACCAAATTCCTTTCGCAAAAGTTCGCGTGTTTCCCTTAACTTTGTTTTCACTGTGCCTTCGGTCAGTGTGAACTCAGCTGCAATGTCCTTAACACTCCACGACTCTAAGTAATACAATTCTGCCACTGAACGCACCTTTTGTGGAAGGTGATGAACCGCTTCCTTGGCATCAGCAATTAACTGCATGTTTCTAAACCGTGCAGTAGCTGCTTGATCTATATGTTCAATTATCTCAGAATGTAGATGTGGGATTTCACTTCGTGCTTGTCTTGCCAAGGTGTAATAACGTTTGCATGCGTTGAGTGCGATGCGGTGTAGCCACGGTCCAAAACTATCAACATTTCTCAATCCAGTGATGTTTTGCCAAACAGATATCCAGATGTCAGCATGTATTTCTTCTGCATCTTGCCGTTGTCTTGAATTAGAAGAGATTATCCCCCAAATTCTATGCGAATAACGTGACATCAGTTCCGCAAGAGCTGATTCATTTCTATTCTGTACAAGCTGAATAAGTTCTGCATCTGTTAGGTCACTCAAAGCAAGAAAATTGTTGGACATAAAAACAGATTCCTGAGCCAGTTTTAATGTATAGAGGAGAGTTTTATAGTAAAAGGTTTAAAAAAATAAAAATCGTATTTTGTAATTTTATGACAATCACAGATAAGGTGTTAGGTCCCAAAGCAGGATAGTGCCTTCATGGCTTGCACTGGCTAAGAGTTTGTTGTCTGGAGAGAAGGCGAGTGCATGTATATCTGTCGTATGTCCCCGAAATGTGGCAAGATGCTTACCACTCGCGACTTCCCACAAACAGATTGGAAAGTTCTTTGTCTTGTTGTTCCAAGATGCTTCATTTACAATGTACTGTCCGCACGAAGAAAACACAGGAGAATCAACATGTGCACATTCTTCGGGCAGCGACAACATCTTCTCAAGCAGAAAGCGTTTCATTCCGTACAAGTTTTCGTCATCTTTGCAGGCCTTACGAGATCTGATATCCCAAATTAGCATGTTTTCTTTTCCACTACAACTAAGGTACCGCTCACACGGAGAAAATTCGATGATTCCCGTTACGTTATCACTTGGAAACGTTTCTACCTTTTCACCAAGTTCCATATCCCACAGTCTGACATTATTAGACTTTGATTCACTTGCGAGTAATTTTCCATCATGACTGAATTTCAAGGTATCAACAAAATCACCATCATCTTCGTCATCGTTGTTATCACTTGGTTCAAGGGGATGTGTTAGTTCGTACATTTTTTTTTCATTTTGCACATCCCAAACATGTAAATTGCCATCTCCGTCTGCATAGGCGAATAGTGTGCCTGTTGGTGCTAATGCAGGATGTGCACTCCAATATTCTCGTCCCGTTGCTTCAATAAGTGGTATTCCATTGCATTCAGTTTCCCAAAGATTAACAGTCTCGTCTTGGATACTTGCGACATAGAGTTTACCGCTATTGGTTTTATATACAAACTGATTTTTTCCAGCAGATACCTCTTTAATTGCTGGACGCGAACGTTTACTTTCAATATCCCACAATACGACACCTTCTTGATAGTGTTTCACTGCTAACGTCTTTCCATCTCCGGAGAATATCATTGAATCAGGGAAGGAGATAGGAGAATGTATGAATTGGCGTTTGACAGGATTGTCAGTAGTCCATACATTTACATATTCATGTCTACGTTCGTAGGCAAGTTGTGAGCCGTTTGAAAATATGACATTATTTCCCCATTCAAATATTGAGCAGAATTCTGTTGCAGTCTGTCCCCATACTTCGTCGATGTATAACATCTCATTACTTTCAAGATCACGGACTGAGATAGTAGTTGGACCTGTATCGTCATAATGGACAACCGCTGCGCGTAAAACGCCGTCTGGTGTATAGGAAGGCACAATACGATACACGTGACCATAATCAGTATATGTCTCAGCTTTTTGCCACGTATTGACATCCCAGACGTACACTGTGCCATCTTCACCACCAGAAGCGAGGAACTGTCCACACGGTGAAAAGCAGAGAGTCGTGACCCAATATTTATGTGCTGATAGGCACGCAATTTGTTCGCTACTTTCCATACTCCACACTACTATTGACTCTGCATCGTCAGAGGTAGCGGAACTACACGTAGACGCTATCAATCGAGCATCGGGTGAGAAACAAATAGGACGGTAGTAGCCGCCTTTTTCAATGTCTGCAGTCAATCTGGCAAAAGGTTTACCGGTTTCTACATGCCAAACTTCAACAACAGAAGTATTCCAATATGCAACGGCAATATATCGATTATCGTGGGAAAAGGTCATTCCTTCTAAGAAAGTCTCTGATTTGACCTGTGTCAAGCATGTGCCATCCTGGACATTCAAAATCTTAAGTATTCGATCTGAAAAACTAGCAGCTATCCATTTTCCGTTAGGTGAAAAAGTAACAGATTCAACTACTCCCCGTTCTACCTCATAAAGTGCGACAGGTGAAAGCGTTGCGAGGTCATATATCCAAAGTCCTATGCAGGTGCCAATAGCAAGATACTGTCCATCAGGTGAGAACGCCATTTTAGGTTCACTTCCGCGTCCTAATCTTGCAATCGCACCTTCAGGGAGTGCCCAGGTTGTTACATCACCTTCAAATGAACCTACCGGCACGGGAGTTGAAGTGTCTTGGTTTTCCATAAAACTGTCTCCTTGTCCTTGATAAAGGTCATCTTGCAATATAAGTTCTTCCTGTTTTAGACGATTTCGCGCTCGGTTGAGCCGACTTTTTACCGTGTTCAGAGATACACCTAAAGCCTCACTAATGGCTTTACAAGACATTTCTCCGAGATAGTGGAGGATCATCGTTGTGCATTCTGTCCCCGGCAACATTTCCAGAAGGTTATAAACGATTTCGCTACGACGTTCTGCGGATGCTTTTTCACGTTGTTCTGCTACATAAGAGACATAAGCAGTTTTTTCCAATATTTCTTCACTGGTAATATCCAGCGATTGCATCACAATTCTTTTCTTTCGCAGACATGCTATACACTGCCGATTTGCAATCGTAAAGAGCCATCCAGAAAACCGATTCGGATCTTGTAGGGTAGGTAGTTTTTTGTATACTTGAAGGAATGTATCTTGAGTTATTTCCTCTGCAATATGATAATCACCGACTTTACGCCATGCAAACGTATGTACACTATGACGATATCTGTTAACTAAATCACTAAATGCCCCTTCGTCACCTGACAATATATCATAAATCAATTGAACGTCATCTTTTACCATCAGAGACTCCTAATACAATCTATTTGAGGGGTGTGCATAAATAAATTATGTGCCTACATTGGCTGCGTCTTTCATCAAGTATTTCTTTATATGTAATTGTCCTCTTTGTAGCAGTATAATCTATTGAGACGTTTTGATCTTGTGGACGGCACGCGGAGCGTGCCTACTACTTTTAAGACTATATTTGAGATTGCTTTTCTTTATGCACACTTCTCATCTATTTACTCATATATCATGACGCGATTATTTCTTGGAAAGGTTGCAGAGTTGACATATATTCAAAGATTATTTGCGTGAGTTCGGTATCAGTAGTTTTAGTAGCGGTAACTTTATGAAGTTAATTTATTAATAATGAGACAAAATAGAAATGGGTGTTCCATTATACGAACCCAGATCACGTCTTACGCAATGTATTCACGTAGCACTGTTTAATCTACTGTAGAGAGATGAGTTCCCACAGCAAAACGACCCCTCCACTGGCACTCGCGATTGTCCTACCATCCGGACTAAAAGTTACGGCTCCAACCGCACCCGGGTGTTCTCCAAAAGTCATAATTGATGCATGTGTGCCTACATCCCACAGACGAACGGTTTTATCCCAACTCGTGCTTGCTACCATTTTGCCATCCGGACTGAACACAACACTATAAATAATACCTGTGTGCCCATTCATAATTCCAAGTTGATCTCCTGTATGTACATCCCACAAACGCACAGTGAAATCATCACCCGCACTCACGATTGTCTCCCCATCTGGACTAATTGCAACACCGTTGATCACTTTTGTATGTCCTCTCATAGTTTGAAGGGGATTTCCTGTATGCACATCCCATAAACGAACGATACTATCCCTTCCGCCACCTACGATCATTTTACCATCTGGACTGAAAACGATTTGGTTGAAACCTTCCTTCCCTCCTATAAAGGTTTGAAGTTGATTTCCTGTCTGAGCATCCCAAATACGAATGGTATGCCAATCCGCGCTTGCTAACTTCTTTCCATCCGGACTATACACGACATCTGCAAATCTGGTAATTGGGGGTCTGACTCTACTATCAGTCGGAATTAGACGATGGGTGCCTGTTTGTACATTCCATATAGGAAAGGAGTCATCGCCATTTGCAATTGCCAGGGTCTTTCCATCCGGACTGAACTTAACACTATGTACAAGATTAAGTACACTCTTAGTAGACCCTTTGAAGGTATGAAGAGACATGCCTGTTTGCACATCCCATAGTTGAACATTTCCACTTCTACTCCCACATGCCAAGGTCTTTCCATCCGGACTGAACTCAATGCTATATATAGTATCCATGTGCCCGGTAATTGTCTTAAGAGTTGTGCCATTTTGCACATCCCATAGACGAATAGTTTCACCCCAACTGCTTCCACTCACCAGTGTCTTCCCATCCGGACTAAACACAATGACATTGACCATACTACTATGTCCAGTCAACGTCCGAATAGATGTGCTGGTTTGTACATCCCATAGCCGTATAGTTTCATCATAGCTTCCACTTGCTAACATTTTACCATCTGGACTAAATACAACATTTGAGATAAACTTTGTATGTCCCTTGAGTGTTGCAAGAGGTTCGCCAGTTCTTACCGTCCAAAGATGGATATTTTCGTCCAAGTAACATCCACTTGCTAATGTCTTCCCATCTGGACTAAATGATATACTTCTAACATCGCCATTATGTTCTCTCAATATCTGTAACGGTCTACCGGTTTGCACATCCCAAAGATGTACGGTCTTGTCCATGCCGCCACTTGCGATTATATTACCATCCGGACTAAATGATACACATCTGACTCCACCTATATGCCCTTTGAATGTTCGTAGAGATTTGCCGGTATGCGCATCCCACACCCGCACAGTTTCGTCATAGCTCCCACTTGCTAACTTTGAACCGTCAGTATTGAATACTACGTTTGAGATATGTGCTGTGTGTCCTGTTAGTGTCTGAAGATGTGTCCCTGTGCGCGCATCCCAAATACGTATGGTCTTGTCACCACATCCACCAGCCAACGTCTGTCCGTTTGGACTGAAGACGACACTACTGACGTAAGATGTGTGACCAGCGAATAGATTGAGTTCTTTCCCTGTCTGCGCGTCATAGATCCAAATACCAATGCTTCCCGAGACCGCAAATATCTTCCCATCAGGATCAGGAGAGTATGCTATCCCATCTATTGTCCCCTTAGCAAGACGAGCTTCTGCACCTACAGGTAAATCCCAGTGTGTATAGTCCTGTGCGAATACGTTTGATATGAAAATGAGTAGTGCAAAACTGGTAATTGCAAGCAAATATAGTGTTCTTTTCATTGGAAAGTCTATCCTTGGTTATTATTTACGATTTTATAGAAACAGGTACAGGTAAAAGAAGTCAAGTCAAATGAAAGCATCTTGAAGTGTAATGAAAAATTAGTTGTATGGAAAGGAATAACGGCGAAAATACTATTTAAAATAAGATAATTGTAGAATGTATCTGTTTGAGTATAATTAAATCTGAGATGGGATAGACAGAACTAAATTATATACCACATGCCAATCTCAGCAGTAATGATACCAAGAAGTGCACCTGCAAGAACATCTGTAGGATAGTGTACCCCAAGATAGACACGGGCAACGCCTACCATTGATGCCCAAACAAACGCTCCAACTTGAATGACTGGCACCTGAAAGAAACTTGAAAGTAGAGTCATTATTAGAAATGCAGAGGTAGTGTGACCTGATGGAAAACTAAACTCATCTGGGGGGCGAACGCGGAAATGAACATCATCAATTTTATTATAGGGTCGGTCGCGTTTCAATGATTGTTTTAGAAGATGGTATAGACACCTTTCAATAGGAAATGCTACAAGGGCAGAAAACAAAAAGGGTTTACTCAGTGTGCTTTCAAAAGTCAAATAGATATATAAGACAATAAATGGATATAGGTATCCATTTGCACTCCAAGATATTATCCGTAATGAACGATTAAGTAACCTTCTATCTCCCCAACCAAAGATACGGTTGAATAACACTGTATCCCAACGGGTAACATTATTAGTAATTGCTTTTAACATAGATTATTGATTCTTATATGCTTTATCAAAAGCATATTACATTTTCAGTCCATTCAACCAAGAAGTGTGGTTAAGGATGTTAATGTACCTTACCTCCCAAAACATTTCATTGTAAATCACCATGTGTAAAACGTCGTGATAACAAGCAAGTAAATATTATACACTATACAAAGGTTTTTTTCAAGAATAATTCTCTGTCCTATTATCGGAGATTTAGACCACTACCTTAAACAAGATTGTGATAACAATATACCATTTCTAATTAAGAATAGTTCATTATGAGGCTGAACAAACACCGGTTCGGTTAGGAAACCGAACCTACCGTCGTATGTAAATAATTATGATTTTGCTATAATTAGAAATGATATAGCATACTACTAAGAGACTGGCTTCAGATGTGCAAATCGGTCTACTGTAAATACTATTCAAATGTAGCGATGTTAAGTGGGAGGGTTGTTGATCTACCTGCACCATCAATACATGTCAGTTCATGCTTTCCAACGACAGGTGTTAGGAAGGTAGGTTCAACAGCTTTTCCATTGAAGACAAGTTCTCCATTCAGGAACCAGAAGATGTCTTGCGTATCCCCTGAAACCGAAGCTGACAATCGTATTTTCTGATACTCCAGCGGAATGTTTGGACGGATATGATACACCGTATCTTGAGATGGTGACAGGATGATAGGCTTTGTTCCTGCAAGTAGGCGTGTGCAGTCTTCATTATGGTCAGGAAGTTTAGGTACTGCAAATCCGTTTACATTCAGCCATGTTGCCACCTCTGCGGGAAACACAGCGATTTTCTCTTGACGATAATTTCTCCCTGGACGGCAAGATGAGCAGAGACGTACACCTGTATCAACATCTATTTGAACGGTTTTATGTGTATCGCACTCACGCGCAGAGGATATACCAGGAATATAAACATCTGTAATAGAATTTGGACAGTGTAAGGAGAGTGGTTGACCTGTTAACGCACAGACGAAACGCGTTTTTAGTGTTTCCGGTCTGTTAAACCACTGGATTTTCTTTTCACCGGAAAGTGCAGTGAAGAGGGCGAAAAGGACAGGCGCAGCTGCTTCAGCCCCACTCAGAATTGGAGCACCTGTTCCATTGAAATTCCCAAGCCACACACCAATAGTCAGTTCTGGTGAATAACCTATACTCCATGCATCTCTGTGTCCATAGGATGTACCTGTTTTCCAAGCTACCTTCGGCATAGTTCCGGTCAGGTCAAATGTTCGTGGAAAATCGGGACGTTTTAGTGTTGTCAGCATATCTGTGACAATCCAACATGTTTCTGGTCTCAATAGATGTTGTTCAGAATAGTCTGAGGATAGATCAGGTGTTGCATTCTTTGTTTGTGTTTCGCCCTTTTTTGTATCATATATATATTGATATGGTGCAAACTCACCCATATTTGCCAAACCAGCATAAAGGTTCGTCAGTTCAAGTAGATTGATTCCACACCCACCGAGTACAAGAGATAGTCCGTACTCATCAGGCGCATTAAGTGTAGATATTCCCGCATATTTCAGGAATTCGTATAGTTGGTCCTTTTCCATTTTCGCATATAAATTGACGGCTGGAACATTTAAAGATCGTGCCAGTGCATCACTTGCAGTTACATATCCTGTGAACTTACCATCATAATTCACAGGTGAGTAACCGACATAATCCACAGGGACATCATATAGTAATGTTTTTGGGGTTATATGTCCTTTATCAATGGCAAGCGCATAGATGAATGGTTTCAATGTTGAACCTGGTGATCGTAGTGCAAGTGTGCCATTTACTTGTCCATCAGATTCTTTATCAAAAAAATCGTGCGAACCGACCAACGCAAGGACTTCACGACTTTTCGTATCAAGAATTACGACTGCGCCAGTAGAAACACCTTGATCTTGTAGTGGACGCAAACGATCACGTAAAATCTGTTCAGCTACGTCTTGATATCGAAGGTCTATTGTTGTGCGTATAAGGTTATCGCTGCTATTTTGTGCTGTATGGGAAGACTTTTTAGTTGCAAGGAGACGTGCCAGATGTGGTGCTTTGAAAGGAATAGAATAGCGTTCTGAGGGTATTGGTTCTTGTAATGCTTCTTGCAGACGCTTCTCAGATATTCTTCCCGCATCTTTCATCCGATGCAATACCTTTTTTCTTGCCTTAGTAGCACGTTCAGGAAACCTATCCGGACGCAGATATTCTGGTGAATTTGGAATTGCCGCCAATAGTGCAGCTTCTCCAAGGCTCAGCGCACTCTGCGGCTTGTTGAAATATAGTCGTGCGGCTGCACCTGAACCGACTATGTTCCCTCCGTAAGGAAGCATGTTAAAGTAGAATGTTAAAATCTCAGATTTTGAGTATGTGAGTTCCAGTTGAAATGCCCGGAACATCTCTATCACCTTGTTAGGTAAGGTGCGTTTTTTCGGTTCCATCAATCTTGCTAATTGCATTGTAATTGTCGAACCACCACGAACAATCTTCCCTGCTTTAAAGTTGTCAATTGCAGCACAAGCGATTGAAACAGGATTAATACCCCAGTGGTGATAAAACCATTTGTCTTCATACGTTAACATTGCAGTTTGGAATAGTGGTGATATCTCATCAAGCGAAGATTCTGGAAAACGCCACATGTCATCTTCAGTAGTGAACGCACGTAACCATTGACCTGACCTATCCAAGGCAATGGTTGATGGTGAAGGTTGGAGTTTTTCCTTTGGTAACGGAAAGCAAAAATGCAGGATTGTAAAGAAACAGAAAGGTGTTAGTATGAAAGCGAGTAGATACCATCTTTTCTTTCTATTTTTTACAAATTCTTGCAGAGATCTACGAAAATGTGGAATATTTAATTTTTTCAATTTCATCGTTTTGTAGAAATAGAAGAGAGGAGGGAAGAGGTGAAACCCTCCATCTCTTAGTTATTTGCCCTAAGAATTTGGACATAGCATGAATAAAAGATAGAATAATGAATTACTCAACTATCGTTATCTTACCACTACCAGCAACAGAAGAATTGGCAGGATCATACATTGCTTCTGCAGAAACAGGTGGCAAATTAAATTCACCACGAGTCACTGCACGTAGTGCGTAATGGAACTTACGTTCACGTTGTCTGGGAAACGCTCCGAAGAAAATTAGACGATCATCCCGGATATCAACATAATCTGGTTTGAAATCTTGTGTTTTCAACCAAGGAATTCCTGCTCGTGAAGCTAATCTCGCATTTTCAATTTCAAACCCCGCAGGCAACATATCTACCACGACAACATTTTCAAGGTTCCAATTTAATGCCTTCACCGTAATTTCTGCTATCACTAAATCACCATGATTAAATTCGGTTTCATAGGGTTCGCCATCTTTGTTGAGGTAACGGCGGCGAACTTGGATATCACGATCATATTCCTCAATAAAGGAATCTTGTCGGATACCGAATGCAGACCAATAGTAATAGCAACTGCCTTCGCCTTCTATTGCGATTTTCACTTGCGCGCCATCCCAATCTTTATTTGAAAATCGGATGGAAGGAGTCGTTGAATCAAAATCAGCAAGATGTGTATCATTGACGGTTATTTTACCGGTATATTGACCATCCATTTTCTTCTTCATGATTTTTCCAATAGCGAGGAACGCAAACGCATTCTCTTGTGTAGTTCCCCAACGTTTTCTCTTTGATGCAGCGTCACTCAAGTTTTTGATCAACATAGGAATGGATGGGTGGTTTTCATTGACTTCAGCGAGAACATCCAATATGATTGCTTGTGCACGAACCGGTGAGTTGAAATTGTTACCAGATTCTCTATTTCCACCGTTGAATTGTCCAACCGAAACAGGTAACATAGAAAGCGTAGTTTCTAAATCCCCACTGAGTGCATAAGCTCCTGCTAATTGGAATTGGCTATAGAGATTAAGTCTACTAAGGAGATTATTCTTGAAGTAGTTCATCACACCTTTTTCCGGTTCGCCTGCAGCGGCTAACACATAGCATGCATAAACTGCACGTTCCACTTTGTGTTTATTTAATGATTCTGCAGAACCTTGATGGCTTGATATTTGTTTGGCTTGCTTCCTTAATCCTTCAAGCATGCCAGTATAAACACGATCAGAGACTTCATAACCTGCTTTACGTGCCTCTACCATAAAATGGGATGCGTAGATACTACTCCAGTAGTTTATGTAACTGCTACCAGGCCAATAAGCAAAGTGATTTTGTATCGTAAACATACTTTCAAGTCTGCTAATTCCAGCATTAATAAAGTAATCGACCCGTTCATCAGAGGCAAATTCAGGTTCAACTGCACTTGCAATATCCTTGAAAGACAGTAATGGAAAGACTCGGCTTGAAGTCTGTTCAATACAACCGTAAGGATACTTCAACAGGTAACTAATCCCACCAGCGAACTCAATTGTGGGGAATGGAGATACAGTAAGGGTGAACTCAGAGGAATCGGTAATATAATTAGATGGGAAGATTAACTCTCCGGGTTTCTCCGCACTGACTACGCCATTTCCTGTGTCTGTTACCGGTGGTGCAGCCGAACGTAATGGGAGTTCTACTGTCATTTGCGAACTTTCATTATTTCCAAATGCAGACACTGTAAAAGTTGCTTTATCTATAGAATCGTGAGCAAGGAGGTCAAATATGAATTGTTCCTCACCATCAGATGGAATTTGTGCCTGTTTTTGAACAATATTCTGTCCCAGCATTTCGGATTCAGTGGTTCTCGGTAGGAAACGAACTTCACCTTGTGCTTTCACTTCTACGCTAAATACGCCATCCATACCTGTACCGTTATGAACACTTATGGGGAATTGAATACGATCCCCTCCAGATAAAAACCGTGGGAAAGTCGGTGTTAACACTACAGGTTCGCGTACAGTCATAAACTTCTCAGCAGAACCGAAATGTGCCCCTGAAAATGCAACTGCCATCAGCCGTAAAGAACCGTTGAACTGTGGCACATGAAAAGTTGCTTCGCCTCTTCCGTATTGATCCGTTTTCAGGATACCTGACCAGAGCGAAACTGGTTTTACACGCATCACACTTGCGGTGTTAAGCCGTTTTGCCCGTCCTTGTGAAAGCATGCCATCCCCACCTGGGCTAGATTCATTCAGTATCGCATCGATTTCAGGTAGAATCGCAGAATACAGATCATACACATCTGTTTTGAGACCGCGTTGTCGGAAGAAATAATTGTGCGGATCGGGAGAGTCAAAGTTCGTTAGTTGTAGAATACCTTCATCAATGGCAGCAATAGTAACATGAGAATTTGCACCTTTATTTCCACGGACACGGAACTTGACAGCGACATCAGTATTTGGACGTATTTCTTCAGGCGCATCCAATTCAATAGCGAGTCGGTTCTGTTTCGTATCTATTTTCAATGGAACAACCCCGAAAGCTCTTGCAGTTGCATGTTCCTTCAAAGAGTCCGTAGGTCGAATCAATGTGCCAGATATGTATATATTCGGTTTATAGTTATACTTGACAGGAATATTCAAACTTGCGGTATTCCCTTTGAGATTCACTGTTCGGTAACTTAATATCTTTTCCCGTTCAATTGTCAACAGTAGTTTTCCTGAGAATGGTGCTTTAATTTGAAGTTTGGCTATCTCTCCGAGTTGATAAGTTTGTTTATCCAAAGACATCTCAAGCAGACTCGGATTCTTCATAGATGAAGGTGCAGAACCCCACCCGGAAGTTTCAACTTTTAATTCAGTTGTTGCCCCTGTGGCTGTATCGTCAAGTTGTATACGGTATTCGCCATATTCAGTTGGTGTAAAGGTGAATGTACCCATTTCCGTTGTAGAAATCAATTTGTGCGTTTCTAAAGAGGTCACTTGGTTATCAGAGATATACTCATACCGACCTCGCCCGTTGCGACGAAGTATGCTGTTCCAATGCACTTTCTTGACTGTAATCAACAATTCTCTATCGGCTACAGCGTTTCCATTTTTGTCTACAGCAATATAGTTGATAGGAACATCTTCATTAGGCTTAGGTACCCCTGAACTTGCTCTTTTAATTCCAACATAATGTGAATATGGATGTATGATAACTCGATGTGTGTCTGTTACCGCTCTACCTCCAGGTTCACTCACAGTAGCAGTGAGAACTCCATTCAACTGTGACGGTGCTTTAATCGTTGCTGACAGCTTAAATTTGTACTGTGCTTTTCCATCAGCATCGGTCTTACTCTCCTGCAAAGTAGTACGTTGTCTCTCAAAAGATTTGGTACTTGCAAAGTGGAAGGCTTTCCACTGTTCACTGGGAACAAATGGCACAGCTTCAATGGTATAGGCTGCAGTTACTTTGCGATCAGCTGCGGGTGGACCGAACAAACTGACAGCAGAAATATCCATTGTTACCTCAGATCCCAAGTCATACGTCGACTTGTCTGTGTTAACAGTGACTTTCATTCTGTCTGGCATAAATTCCTCAACTTGGAATTGTGTCCGTCCGATTTCTTTACCAGCAACATGCATCTTAGCAATATAACTCCCTGTCTGTGCATGTGGAGCAATAGTAATTGTCGCGTCACATCCGCCCCGTCTGTCAGTATTTTTGCTTAATTCATGCACAATTCGACCATCAGGTGCGATAACTTCAATATACGTGGGAAGTGAGGGTGGTGTTGTATTTTGTTTTCCACGAACTATTGCTGCAAAATCTACTTTCTCTCCCGGACGATAGACACCCCGATTTGTGTAAATGAACGCATCATAACCTTTTTCAAGATATGGAGGTCCACCAACATTAAAATCACCCGTAGAAAGTTGATGTCGATTCAATTGAATAAAAGACAAGTCCTCACCCTTTTCAGCGGTTAACATGAAGGGAGAAGCCTCTCCAATTTTTTCATCTACGGATGTAAATTTGACTAATCCTTCCCAATTTGTTTTTCCAGTTAAAAGGGTTTGGTTATTGTCACTGATTAATTTTACTGTCGTATTGGAAATAGGTTTTAAGTTGGCAAGAGAATTTACCCATACCCAAAGTTCATCTCCTGCCTTCTTTGCAATGATACCAAGGTCTGTCAACAATACCCATTGTGTTGCACGTACCCAACTCTTGTGAGTATCACTAATAGTAACTTTATATATGCCTATATTCTTGTCGTTAAGGTATTCTGCTAAATTGATGGTAGTATTAATCTCTTCGTTTAACTTAGCAGTGATAGAAATATTGTCAGAATGAATAGGTTTCGCTAAATCTTCTGCCCAATACCTCCAATTTCCTACACGTGAAACATAGATAAGGTTATTGCTGAATACTTTCTCTATTCTCAAATTTACTTTATTTATATTAGTCGTAACCATACCGAGGTTCATATTCTGGTTACGAGTGAGAAAAAAGCCATTCCCCATAAAACGTAATTGTGCAGGAACATCTGGTATCCTAAGTCTTACAGAATAAGGTTTTCTCAACACAGAACTGTCAGGTGCGGTTAATCCTTGATCTACTGTAATTTGATACCGTTCACGTCTCTTAAAATCACCATGGATTTCAATTTCACCGTATCTGGTAATAATCTGAGTATCAATTTCCGGATTTATATTTATGTAGGGTTGCACTGTGTCAACAGGAATAGGAGAACTAAACCGAAGTGCGATATGCGGTCTTCCAGAATATTCCTGTACATTGGCGTAAGTTACACTTAGAGTGCCATGCCCTGTCAAAGACATTGATTTAACAAAAGATTCCTTTAAACCATTTTTTCCACCAGTGCATTTAAATCCTTTCTCAATTTGCACTTTAAGTATCTGATCACCTAATAAGCGTGGTATTTCTTCAGTTGAAATCTTTACTTCCCTTGCAATTCCATTTTGAGGCTGTAATGTGTACGGAATTTCAACATCTTCTTGCAGTCTCATAGTCATGTTTGCTCGTAAATCGGCAATATTGACTGGATAATTGAAGGTAATTTTACCATCAACTTTAGCGTGTGTCTTAGTATATTTGAACTCAAGACGATTTGACTGGATGCGAAATTGTTCTGTTGCAAAGTTGAATTTACGATCTCCCGTTATGACAAAACCGAGAGAACTTTGGCGTAACTTGGGTGAGAGTTCTACTGTATAACTGGCGGATGGAGCTAAGGCACTTTCAAGAAAAAAACGAATAGTGTCACGAGCAATCCAACGTGCGGTGCCTTGCGCTGTAGGTGTAAACTGAATTGCCCGGTTAGGAACTTCAGTGTTAATTAATGAATTATCTACGACTGGTTCAGAAAAGGTAAATGTGAAATCAACCCACTGTGGCACCTTTTCTCCTTCAGGTGTTATCATTTTGACAGTGACCCGTGTTTTTGCATCAGAAGTCGTCAAACTATGTATGTAAAGAGCACCAATAACCACTATGAACAAAGAAAGTAACAGAACTGCTCCAATTAAAAACTTTTTGTTAATCATCGCTTTTCTCCTGAATCATACTCACGTCTTTAAATATATTTTCAATATATATTTAAATATATAACAGTGTAAACAAGATATTATAGTAGATTTTGAAATTACTTGAACACTCTGCGTCGGCGAGGTTAGGAAACCTCGCCTACCGTGGGCCGAAAGTCGGTTAGGTTAGGAAACCTCGCCTACCGTGGGTCGAAAGTGTCAACTTATATTTATAATTCACTATATTGTTAATGTTTTACTATTTTACTTGCAAAAATAACAGTCAATTTCTCTTTGGTCACCCTATGAGCAATATTCGTGCCAATTATTATTTTTTGTGTCAATATATTTGAAAAATTGTCTTCAGTAGATATTCAGAAGGGAAATTTGAAGACAGTATATTAACACCTCAAACCACATTATAAGCAGATTTTATAGTAGATTGCCATATAAGGACATTAAAAAATGCAATAAAGTGGTCAAAATAAATAACACCGACTGCGTTTGGTTACAATCGGTGTGGAATCCTAATTTATGAATTCTATTACCAATTTAATGCTTGACCTGTCAGATGAAGGGAATATCTACCATGTGTTAAATAAACCACACCATTAAATCATTATCGTAATTTTCAGTCAGACTAAAACCAGAATCGTGACATCAAGATAATCTGATCTGATCCTTGTAGTTGTCTTAACACACTTTTATTATTGATTTTATCATCAGGTAGTCTGTCATCGTTAGATAGGTTTGCCCAATAGAAAAGCGATATCGCACCGTTCTCAATGAAGTTATACTGTGCAATGAATGTGATGCGCCTAGCGGCATCACCCAAAACTGTCCTATCTGCATCAAATAAACCGTACCTTCCTGCTACTGATAACTGTGGTAAAACACGATACTTTGCCCCAACGTAGTATCCCTTTGAGTCAACATCTTCTGATGAAAATGAGCCAACTTCACCACTATTACCAAAGTTGAATTCACCTTCTAAACTTAACCCAGCATAAGACGCAGTTGCAAATGCCCCAATAAGTCGTTCCCATTCTTCGCCTGGATTTTCATATTTGCAGGAGACACCCGCGCGAATAGGACCGAATTGTCCTCCAATAGTTCCAAGCACACCGTTTGCCTTTGCGTTTCCGGCGTTAAACAAAGCCGCATTATAGAATGCTTTCCCGTAACTGCCTCCGACTTCAACGCCAACATCCCGTTTATTTGATCCGAGTTCATAACCTTCTCTAACAAGTATATTATGATCTTTTTGCTTGATTCCAAATGGCAAGCGGAATTGTCCTACTTTTAAGTATAGATGTTTTGGTATCGCCTCCACCGTTGCGAAAGCATTTAAGATAGAACCAAGATTGTTAGACAGAGTTAACCCAACATGTTCTGAAGCTTGTGCATTAAAGGTAACTTCAGCTTGCATCAGAAAGAACCTATCAACAGATGAATGACAGGAATTACATCCAGCAACTGCGCCACCCTCAACATCTTCGTGTACGTTATTTATATAAGCAGTCTGCAAATCCAGAGAAGTAGTAAGCTGCTTAACGACTTCCATTGATTCTTCAGAGACTGCTTCCATATCAAAATCTTCAGGGAATTCAAAGTAGTTTTCTTCAAAAATCTCTCCGACACGATTTCGAGGACCACCGCCAGCAGGATCAATATGACAGAAGGTGCAATCTTTGTCCAGTTCAGCTGCAAACTCTGGTCGAGCTTCCACAGGAACAGACGAGATTAGAAACAATGAGATAATTGAGATGAAAGTATATACAATCAAACTTTGTATAGATTTAGGTATAATAATTTTATAGAGTAGTCGAAACCCATTTCTATAATATGGTGTTTTCATAAGCAATCTCCTTTATAACCTATAGTGTGTATTGCAGACACCTGCGATAATTATTAATCAAGTAAGGTAAAGACATAATCTTTATCTTCAACTCTGGCATGGCACCCCCAGCATGTCGCACCTGATGCGAGAACACTAAAGTCATCATCGGGAGCATTGCGGGTATATTCAATGAATTCCCAATCGTTGTGGTCTGGATCACTCCCTGCCTTCTTCCGCATGATTGCGATGAGTCCGATATAATCCTTATTCGGACGAGTTGCTTCTTTTACGACGATACTACCATCCGGATATGGAAATTGTTGTTCACCATCTGGTGCGATAGTATCCCGCTCTTGGTTGACGTATACATTTTTTGTGCCGTTATGTGGATCACCACCTGCGACAGGGGGAATCGGTTCTGCATTTAATTTTAACCACTTGTCATATCCTGCGGTATCATCAGGAAGTCCAGGAAGTGCAACTGCGGGTTCGTCTGTGTCTTGTTCAGAATCATTGTTCTGCTCTGTTTGTTGAACAATTTCGTCTAACTGCTTTTCTTCGACACATGAAGTGATTACAAAACATGGAATCAACATAATAGCAACGACGAAAAGATAACGTAGGTTGATTTGGTCTAATTTTCTGCTGTTCATTGTTAATCTCCTAATTCTAATCTGCCTTTAGTATAAACTATTATGACAAAGTTAGCAATTTATTAATCAAAATTGGCTTTATAGATAGTTAACGTTGAAATCAAAAAATATTTTACATTGGACAATAATGTCACATTTTGCATTTACTAAGAACTGTACTGCCACCGGTAATTTAGACCACTGTCTAAACTAAGATTGTCATATAATTACAAGACTTACGCATTTTTATAAATGGTGCTATACTATTCTATTATGAATACACATATACTTCTGAAAAGAAGCAAGATTTATTTTCCGATTATTGTCAATTTTTGTTAGCAAGTTTCACTAAATTGAAACGCAATCGTCTTGTGAATGATACGGATGACGTTGAACCACACCAATAGACCGGGCATGTAGTAAATGTGCGTCTGATCTTGAATGTGGAGGTCCTCAGCTTGAATGTGAGGTAAATTGCATTAAAAAGACGGACCCAAAGAAATGTAGTTGTGAAAAGGGAACAAAATGCAAAGAGAGTCTGTGTGGGAAACGGAACGAGGGATGGTTTCGGCTGTTGATTTCTCTTCCAATGGTGAGTTGGTTGCTACTGGCAACATGGATGGTACTATCAAGGTATGGAGTATTCAATGTGGGACATGTGTTTCAAAGATTCAACGTCCCGACCAGCGATATGAGACTGGGTGGTTTGAATACGGTATTGGGAAGCTCATCTTTTCCCCAGATAATAAACATATCGGTGCGTCTCTTCAAGGATGCGGTCTCATTTGCCTTTGGGATGCTGAAACTGGTGAGCTGAGTTATAAGTTAATAATTGAATGTGTCTCTATATTTCAAAATCAGATGCCAACGCGGTATAAAATATAGGAAGAACATAATGTTTTTGAAAATAGTGTTGAACCAACCGAACCTGGTAGGGACAGTGTTAATAGCCTTGATGGTTTTTAGTGGTTTTGTTTATGCTTTCGCATTTGATGGTTTTAATGTGGAAACAGCCACAGATGGCGAAGTAGAGGCATGGTTCACAGCGGCGAGTGATGGAGATGGTGGTTACGGGACACCTCGTGATACTTGTAAAGAAAACTTAAATGACTACTGCGATATAACGTACTTAAATGGTACTACTGCAAAGTGCCATAAAATGTGTAGTAATATCGGCAAACAGTGGAATCGTTGTAAAATCTGCAAAAACAACTAGTGGAGTGTCCATTTGGACATTGTAGGTCGGGTAGAGGCACGACACCCGACTTTATTGATGATAAATAGCTGCATGTCGGGTAGAGGCACGACACCCGACTTTATTGATGATAAATGGCTGCATGTCGGGTTTCGTGCCTCTACCCGACCTACAAGATTAGTGTCGACAGAACACTAATGCGAAATTAGAATCGATACAATTAAGATTTTACTTGATGTGACTGTGGATATTCTTGTCCCGGACACATCACAAATGGAGGAGAAAAAATGTCTTTAACATCAAAAGAAGTGGATGAGCTTCGTCAACATATTGATGAATTAGAATCCCGAATCGCTGAGTTGGAGTCTAACAAGCGGGTTATAGAATGCAAAGAACTTCATCTCCTGGATGCAGAGGGTACTCGTCTTATTTCTCTATCAGTGAACGAGGAAAATTCTGGCGAAATACTGATCAAAAGTACTTCAGGGCAAAGTGGAGTTCAAATCCTTGGCAAAGATCAATATGGGGGTGGCTTCCTTGAAGTTTTCAAGGATTACTTCGAAACAATTGATCCATTTTGCATCCCGCGGCGCGATGCCGTTCGGATCAGGATTAGCAATGAGGTATATGGTGGAGGCGGAGAGATATCTACACACAGGAATCATGCTGCTAGTGTCACACTTGGCTCGGGGTATGGTTATGCTGGTCAACTTTGGATCCAAGGCGAACATGACCAAGAGATCCAGGGAGCTGGTCGGATTATCATGGGGGTTGACCGTGAACGTGATGAAGGAGTCATCCTTATTCAAAAACCAGTCTACAATGAGAACGAAAACGACTATGACATGGAAACAGTTACTAAAATAGGACATGGTAATCCACCTGACGGCAGGTATCCAGTTTCCTCCAAGGAAATTGAATCTTAAGGTAAAAAATGTTTCAAAGTCCCCGTCAGGGAATTACTTATGTGACGTGGGTTAGGTATCAAGAAATAACCCGCTTGTGGAAGCGATGCTACAAGCAACTGTGCGGGTTATTCTAGTAGGCACAGTGTTAATAGCCCTGATGGTTTTTAGTGGTTTTGTTTATGCATTCGCTTTCGATGGTTTTAATGTGGAAACAACCACAGGTGGCGAAGTAGAGGCATGGCTCGCAGCGGCGAGTGATGGTTCTGGTAGTGGAAGGCAAAATAATAAGGAAGAGATGGAAGGTGTGTACCGAATCAAATGAGACAAGATGTGATGGTAATTGCAACGCAAACCAAAAGGAGCCAAATCCAAAAGGGTAATTTTGATAATCAGACGATCTTATTAGGACTATGAATTCTTACAAATTGAGGCATTGTCCTAATAAGATCATCCTAATAAGAAGGAGTGTTTATCGTGGAAAGTTATCTACCGTTTCATTTGAACAGAGAGGATACGAAAAGTAGCACTTGGAATTTACCATCAGGTGCACTAAAACGCCTTGGACGAGGATATGTTACGGACATAACGCTCTCACCAGAGGGGGACCACCTTATCGTTACCACCCCTCTCGGTTTGTGGTTGTATAATATCTCGACACGTGAGCCATTGACACTCATAGATTGGATTCCGGGCCCGATGGCTTTTTCCAGTAATGGCAAGTGGGTGGCAACAACTAGCGAAAAGGGTTCCATTGAAGTATGGGATATGAATAGTGAAAGCTGCTTGCTGGAAATTGAACGGGCGGAAAATGAGAGCATTGACGAGCTTGTATTCTCACCGGATTGTCAATATTTAGCAGTTGGAGGTATCAATAGGCACTGGAATCAAATAAAAAAACTCTACTGTAGCGTTGAAGTCTGGCTTCTACCAAAGATTGTGAAGACAGGTGCTGCGCCGCTGCATATAGAAAGAGATCGTATTTATGCTGGTTTTCATCCGCTTGCATTCTCGCCGGACAGCCGTTTGCTGGCGTTTGCTGTTCCAGAAGGTACTCCAGACTCTTATCGTGCCGATGGGTACTCTGTCATTAATAACAAATGGGTTCTGCCGAAGCGTTACATCGCAGTGTATGAGATAGCTACATGGCAGCACCTGACTACACTTGTTGCCTTCAACGATCTGGACTCTATCTCTTTTTCACCGTGCGGGCATTTTCTTGCTGCTGCGGATGGTAAAGGAAAGGTTTACCTCTGGAAGGTTCCAAAGAGTATTTCACCGGACACTTCATCCTGGCATCTACATCAAGTGTACCAGGAAAGGGGCGATGCGTTAAATTTTCACTTAGTCAGTTACTCGTCAAAAGGTGCACTAAGGACCGCTATGCGCTCTTTTGAAGAAGGCATTATCACTATACGAGAACCGGCACGAAATGAAACGCTTTATAAGCATCCTAAGGATAATATTCACTATCGAGCGTATTTTTCAAATGGTACACTTCTTGCTTTCGCAGGAAGTCCAGATGTACATGTGTGGACATTAGGAGATAAGCATTCTACTTGTGTAAGTCAGATGCATGGGTTCCCGTCACACTCGCTGCACTTTTCTCGAGATGGCCGGACGCTGCTGGCGACGCAGCGAGAGGATGGTATCTTCAGTTGGGAAGTGACACGTCCTGACCAGCCTCCGAATATTTTCAACCCCGCCGGTTCACTACCACACTCTGATGCGTCAGACACCTATTTTTCTTTAAATGTATCATCTGAAGGGAAACATTTTGTAATCTCCGGTGATAAAAACACCATTCGCCTCTGGGAACTGGGTATCAATGCGGCGATCGCTGCGTTTCCAATAAAAGAAAAAGCGATTGATGCAACCTTCTCCCCTACTGCTAATCTGATCGCTTACCGAGACGTAACTAATCAGATTTATATCTGGGATGTGACTATAGGAGAACTACGTGACACCTATATGAGTGAATACGAAATAGGATTATGGGATGCTGGTCTCACATATAGTTTAAATGGAGTATACCTTGCATCTGGTCGCTGCCATCTTTACGATGTTATTCAACGTGAGCAGATAGATGGTTTCATAAACGACTACTTCCAGTTTCTGGCATTTTCTCCAGACAGTGTCCATTTTTGGGATACAGGATCTCCTAATACAATAGAGTTATGGAATATTCAAAGGGGTGAAGAAACCCTAACACTTCAGAAGCCCGAAGAGTGGAATCAAAAAGAGGTGCATACGCTTTCACAATCAGCATGTGGACGATATCTTGCCTGCAGCCCGATAATGTATGAAAATGACGTAAGTATAAGTTTGGGGATCTGGGATATTCACAAGGGATCCGCACCAATTGCAACGTTTATGCTTCCATATGCATGTGACACACCTGCTCTTGCTTTTTCACCAGATAATACGGTTTTAGCGTGTGCGGATGACAGCGGTACTATTCTGCTCTGGGATCTGAAACCTTACTTGAAAAACACATAAGGAGTGTTTTTTGAGGCGTAACACCTTTTGCATTATCATTTTATTTTCGTTCCTATAGGATCTCTATTGAGATAGAGAGCGTGCTTTGAAAGAAGCACGAAATCAGAGGCACCTTTATTAATAATTGAATGTGTGTCTATATTTCAAAATCAGATGCCTACGCGGCATAAAATATAGGAAGAATATAATGCTTTTGATTGATTTAATATTGAAATTGTACCGAGTGTCGAAGTGGATGCCCGGATGGATGTTGCTCCTACTTATGGCGGAAAAAATTGTAATTGCAGTCACCAAACCACTTGTCCCGCTGCTAATAATAAGAAGTGTAAAAATTGTAATAATATAACACAGTTTCGTTGTCGTGATAATTGTCCAAAAGGTAACCCCTGCCATACAAGTTGTATGAAAAACAAAGACGCTAATAAGTACATCTGTAATGGGCAAAAAAATGCTACGATTGCAATGCTTATTAACGATTACCATATCTGGCAGTAATAAAGTCTAAGTATTCTGATATTTCTCAAAACTGAGTAATGATCGGATTATTTTTAAATCTTCATTACCGGCCAGATATTTGAGGTATGTGTATAAATAATTCCGATGTTAAATATGTGCTTAAAGGTAGTAGGCACACGTCGTGTGACATCTACAAGTTCAAAGAGACGCAATGAATTGCGCGACTATAAACGGCATTTCTATAAATCAAGCAGCACCTGGTGTCTGTCCCTGTCTGTGTTGATGTGCCAAATATTTATGCACACCCCTCAAATATTTAAGGAACAAAGGCGATATGGAAAACTTGAAAATACCAAATGAACCCATTGCGCGATTAGGAAGAGGTTGGACAAGTAGTATAGCAATTTCCTCAAATGGGCAGTACCTTGCTTTGGGAAATTGGGTTGGACTCTGTTTGTATGATTTGACATCAACATCTAACACCCCTCTATGGGAAATAGAACACGGAATGATTAATACTGTTGCAATTTCACCTGGTGGAGAGTTGATAGCCGCTAGCAGTTCAAACGATGAGTTAAAAGTATGGAATATCCAACATAAATCTTGCGTAACTCAAATAGAGTTAGACAAATCCATTTCGCGCCTCACATTTTCTACCGATAGTCAATTAGTTGCCGCTTCCTTCACTAATTCGTCTCGTGTTGAGTGCTGGGATCTCAAAACTGGGGTATCGTTTGCCAAATTTGCGGGAGAAAGTAATACGGGGAATTACATAAGA
Source organism: Candidatus Poribacteria bacterium (assembly GCA_965214095.1). Classification (GTDB taxonomy): domain Bacteria; phylum Poribacteria; class WGA-4E; order WGA-4E; family WGA-3G; genus MSPOR6. Next base: position 913,532 of record OZ243938.1, read on the forward strand.
CCTATTATCTTTTCCCCAGATAACCACCTTGTAGTATCTACGTGTCACAGTGATGGTTATACCAATGTTGACTCTGTAGTTGTGTGGAATGTCCTTCAAGGCAAACAAATGACCACTCTCACAGAACATACCTCTCATATCTATTATCTGTGTTTTTCTCCGTGTGGGCGTTTTTTGGCATCTGGTGATGAGGATGGAACGATACATGTTTGGCATGTAGAAGAATGGGAACATATTCATGCATTCACATGCAATAGTTCTTCTCGTATGATCCCCTCCTATTCAGCGGCAGGCACTCTCTATGCCACTGTGATGTCTTATGATACTGCTACTGTGAAAGTAATTGACATGGAAAGAAATAAACAGTTATGGACGGCTAATGTTTTAGGAAATACAATAGATTTTTCCGATATCGACGATTGGGGAAATAATATAGAATTTTCAAATGGTTCACATTTAGCATACGAATCTAGACATGAATTCATAAACGTATGGACTTTTGGGAACGAGCATGCACGTAAGTTTACCCATTCACCCATATCATTTCCGGAATCGATAGTCTTTTTGCCAGACAGCAAAACGTTAGTAGCAGAGTATCGACATGAGAGTGTTTTGTTATGGGATGTTACAAGTTCGATTTCGCGTCCAGCACTAAAAGCGGAGTCGGCAGGAAAAAATCAATTTATGCATGTATCTACTTTGGGAAACCTCCATGTTACGAGTCTGAAAAACGGTGTCGTTACGCTCTGGGCAGTTGATAGCGGGGAGCGTCAGATTTCTGAATATATAGAACATACCTATAAGTCCACACGTCCTGCATTATCCTCTACCAGCAATAGACTGGCCTGCGCGCTTGATGATGGAACTCTGAGTGTGTGGGATGTGCAAAGTGGAGCAAAACTTTGTGAGTTTATGCACATACTTGATCAAAACCCAGACGATGAGATTACTACCCTGGCGTTCAGCCCGGATGGACGATTATTGGCAAGTGAATCGTCTAGTGGATTGCAAGTTCGGTTATGGGATGTAGAACAAGGCAAAGAAATAGCAGAATTTCCAAGTGATGAAACTAATTTGTTTAGAGGTTTTTCTCCGTGTGGACGATACCTGGCTTGTGGAACTGAAGATATTCTATTGTGGGATATCATCCAGTGCGACATCTACTCGGTGCTTCAGTGTCAAATTGAGGACGCTTTTGAATATTCTCCGTGTGGACGATATGTAGCTTGTGGAAATGATAAAGTAATATTTTTATGGGACCTTATCCGTTGTGAAAACTTTATGCGGATATATCTGCCATCAGAATGGAGTATGTATACGTTGACCTTCTCTTCGTGTGGACAGTATTTAGCTGGTGGAGCATGGTGGCGTGAAGGTTGGAATAAAGTACCTATTTGTTTATGGGAAGTTGCAACAGGTGAAAATATAGCCACTTTTCTGGGACACCCAACAGATATTCAATGCCTTGCGTTTTCACCAGATGGCACAATCTTGGCAAGTGGTGGTTATGATGGCACTATTCTACTTTGGGATTTGAAACCTTACTTGACAAACACATAAGGAGGACTTTTGAGTCGTAGCACGTTTTGCATTATCATTTTTATTTTCGTTCCTATAGGCTCTCTATTGAGATAGAGAGCGTGCTTTGAAAGAAGCACGAAATCGGAGGCACCTTTATTAATAATTGAATGTGTCTTGATATTTCAAAATCAGATGCCCATACGGCACAAAAACAAAGAAGAGATAAATGTTTTTAAGTAAAGTTTTACATAAACCACATTTGGTAGGCGTTATAATGATAGCCTTTCTATTCGGGGCGGGTTTCATTTATGCATTTGCTTTTGACGGTTTTAATATTGAAAAGGTCACAGGTGGCGAAGTAGAGGCATGGCTCGCAGCGGCGGGCGGGGGAGGATCCGGTGGTGATGAACCCAGAACCAGATCCGTGTAATTGTTTGTCACAGGCGGATTCTGAGTGTGGTTATTTTCAGGTACCCAAGCCTAAAGGCATGGGATTGTGTTAATCTTCTGCCAGGCTTGATGTTCTTCGGTCTTGGCTCGTAACTTTACCTGTATGCCACCGAGGGGTCCCAGCGACCCACGATACAGAACCTCAGACACTTCCGACTTCGGAAGTTGTTCGAGCGAACTATCGTCTTCGAGTTACTTGGACACGGATATAATCAACGTGCCCCGATATGCAAGACACTTCCGACTTGCTTGGGCATATAATAACAGACTTGACGTTTTCTGTCAAGCAAAATATAGGAACGGGCATTCCTCCCACACCTAAAGAAGTGGGCTTCCTGCCTGAAACGTTGGTGAGTGTGCGGGTCGTCCCGAGGATGGTAGTGGTTTTGTACCTTGTGGAGCCTGTCAATATGAACAAGTATGTCCAGCAGAACATAATGACAGATGTGGAGGCCAACAGGCAACTTGTGTCAGACGTCCTCCTAACAACTACACTGATTAGGGTTATCATAAGTTAACCTTATGAGTTTTAACGTCCAAATTGGGTATTTGTAGGAGCGAGGTCTTCTTGTCCAGTGGACAAATGAAAAAGGCTCATTAGGGTTGGGAGACCCAACCCCTACGTTACTGAATTTGAATGTCAAAGTTCATAAGGTATTGTAACATCATCATGGAGAAAAATAGGTATTTCAGGTAGAAATGGGTGTTCACCTCTGCTATTTCTATTTATCGGAGGTGCACACTCCGTTTTATAAAAGAGGCATTGGAATGGAAAATCAAAATATTTCAACACAAGGCATAGACATAAACACTAACGTTACCACGTGGGCACTTCCAGAGGGCGCAATAACCCGATTCGGCAAAGGCATCGTGAATGATGCTTTAGCATTTTCCCCTGATGGAAAGTATCTCGTTGTCGGAACATGGATTGGTGTTTGGTGGTATGATGTGGACACCTTGTCTCCTATCGCATTGTGGGAAACCGAACGAGGCGTGACTTCTGCCCTTGCCATATCTCCTAACGGTAAACAACTTTCCACTGGTAACTTGGATGGGACCGTCAAGGTATGGAACGTTCAGCGAGGTACATTGGATACTAGAATTGAACGGCCAAGTCAACGAGTTAGTTCCGGTAGTTTTGAAATCGGAATTACCCAGATGATATTTTCGAATAATAATCAATGCATTGCCGCATCTTGTATGCGTAACAGTGTTGTTTATCTCTGGCATGCTGATACCGGTGAACAGATTGCCCGACTTTCCACCGAACCGGAAATAACATTAATAAAGCGTAGAAGTGTTCGTCGTCCACTCTGCTTCTCTCCTGATGGACAACTCCTTGCTCATGCCAGTCCAGTAGATGCAGATGGCACTGCTGATTTCATTTCGGTGTGGGATATGAAAACGTTTGAACCGATTGCTTCTATTAGAGATTATACCACACGGATAGATACGCTTGCTTTTTCCCCGTGTGGTAAATATCTTGCTATAGGAGATGCATCTGGCACCCTCAAGGAATGGGATATAGTTAGCGAAAAACCCACGGACAAGCAGATAAGTACTTCATCAGATTATCCACAATGTTATCAGGTAATTCCTTCCTATACCATCTCAGGTCAATTACGCGCAGCCTGTGGTAGTGGTTCAAAAATCGCTGTATGGAATGTGGAAGATGGTGAAAAGATAGACGAGTTTGATTACGGCTGGTACATCTTTTCCTACCATTTTCTAAACGGAACGCATCTTGCTGTTAACAGCCCTCTGAAAGTGTGGATAGAGAATTCATCTGACAGAGGTGTTGCAATTTTAGGACACCGTCCTATCTCTAGTGCCCCAATATTTTCCCCTGATGGGAAGTCACTTGTAAGCATTGATGGTGGTGGTGCTCATTGTTGGGATGTTTTAGAAAAACGGTGGCAACGGCGGATATATGATGAAAAAAGGTCAACAAGACAAATCTATTTTTCTCCAGACGCAAGTATGCATGCCCGTGGCACTGTGAGGAATACAAACACAGGGATCGTATGGAATATTGAAACGGATGAAATACTTTCGACTTTCACAATGCCAGATAAGCGTATAATCGCCTCCGCATCCGCCCCGGCGACAGGGGCTTGTGCGTTCGGAGATTTAGAAGGAAATTGTTATCTGTTTGATGGACAGGAACCGTTAAAAATACTATCTGGACATACGGGTGCAATTGAAACAATTGCTTTTAGTGCCAATGGTGAGCAACTTGCTTGTACTTCAAGGGAAGGGGATGCTTATGTGTGGGATATTGTATCGGGCCAACAGATTGCCTCACTTCCTACAGATCGCAAGTCAGCCGCTAAATTGTATACTGGGGATGCGGAGCAGATGCAAAGACAGCTAAAAAAGCTTAATTCTACATTTACGGCATCGCAACAGCGTAAAGTAAAAGCGATAGTTTTTTCACCTTGCGGAGATATGATCGCCGGGGGTATGTCTTGTGAAATACGTTTGTGGGATGCGACAACTTATGAAATAAAATTGGCAATACTTCTACCCAAAGGTTGTACGCAACCCTATGCTTTGACATTCACGCCGTGTGGACGGTATCTTGCTTCCGGATCCTGGTGGGGAGGAACGGATAAAGTCTCCATTCGGTTGTGGGACGTTGCAAGTGGTGAAAATATCAAAACGCTATGGAGCCATTCGACAGATGTCGAATATCTGACATTTTCATCGGATGGCACAATCTTGGCGAGTGGCAGCTATGATGGCACAATCTTGCTTTGGGATATGAAACCTTACTTGAAAAACACATGAGGAGCACTTTTGAGACGTTACACGTTTTGCAGTATCATTTTTATTTTTCTGTTATCTGTTGCTTTCACAGGTCCTGTGAGGACACGTCCAGATAGCCATGCGCCGATTGGTATAATGGGTGAAGATGGGCATAAAGCAGGTGAAATGATGCGGACGAAAGTGGGTGTGGTAGTCAATAATTTATCTCTGTCCAATCTCTATTGAGATGTCCAAACGTGCTTTGAAAGAAGCACGAAATCCGAGACACTTTCATCGGTATAAAGTATTCTGGAAACATTCTAATATGCTAATTAAAGACATTGTTCAAAAGTATTCAGAAGAGAAACTTATCTCTTTACCACTTGAAGCAGTTGCACGTTTTGGCAGGGGCAGTGTATCTGCTACTGCCATCTCTCCAGATGGTAATATTTTTGCTGTGGCATCTCGCATTGGTGTGTGGCTCTATAATGTCCACACCGATGATTTTATACGATTGATCGCTGTAGAAGGCACGGGTCTTCTCTCAGTTGTTACTTTTTCTCCTGATGGTACGCGGATTGCGACAGGGGATTGGGATGGTATTGCGACAGTGTGGGATGTTGCTAATGGAACAGAACTTGCTATTTTCACTAAGACTGATTATATATCTTCAGTTGCTTTTTCCCCGGATGGAATGTTTTTAGGAACTGGCAGTCGGGATGGAAAAGCTGCACTGTGGGATATTGATACTGGTGCAGCACGTTGGACTGTTTCTCACACAGATTGTGTGCCTTCAGTTACTTTTTCCCCAGACGGAAAGTTTTTGGCAACGGCAAGTTGGGATAGCACAGCCAATATCTGGAATGTTGAAACAGGTGAGAAGCGTTGGCGTTTCAGCCATCCAAAGAAGAAAGTAAATATTACATTTGAATCAGGGAATGTTGAAACTTTTGAAAATGGTGGAATTAATCGTATTGCTTTTTCACAAAATGGTCAGTTATTTGTCACAGGTGGTCGTTTTGAAGGGAGTAATGGTGGCTGTACAACACTGTGGGATGTTGAGAGTGGTGAAGCAATATGGGACTTTACCCATGAGGAATCTGTCACGTCATTTGCTTTCTCATCGGATAACAGATATATGGAAACTCGTTTTTGGAGCGGGGAAACCGATGTCCGCTGTATTGCTGATGGTACTTCAACATCATTTCACAAGGGAACATTGGCAAAAAGCACAAGGGAAGTCCCTCTAAACCATCCACGAGACTTATACGGTTGGCTTGTTAACTTTTCACCAGATGGGAAGCACTTAGTTAGTATGGCATCAAGTTCTTCTATCAAGACATGGTCAGCTAAGTCTGGAGAAAACATCAAGACGATTGATCGAGATGTAGATGCAGGACAAGCGAAATCCCTAACGTTTACAACCGAAGGCAACTATATTGGTTTAAGCCGTTCTGGGGATACAGCTACACTATGGGTAGATGAGGAACAGATGGCAGTGTTTTCTTGCGAAGGAAATATTACAGCTGCTGCTATTTCTTTAGATAGCACACTTGTAGCAACTGGATGCGTTGATGGGATGATTTACCTTTGGAACGTAGAGACACAAGTGCTGCTACACACATTTATTGGACATACAGGATTAATAAATGCTCTTGCTTTCTCACCAGATAAGACCTGTTTGGTGAGTGCGGGTGGACACAAGATGGAGATCAAGGAACAAGACGGAGAAGTATATATATTTTGTGATGGGAATAACCCTGGGGATCAAACAGCCAAAGTCTGGGATATTAGAACAGGAACTGAGATTGCCAGTCTCCAACATCCAACCGGAGTTCAGGAGGTTGTCTTCTCACCAGATGGCAAATGTCTTGCCACATCCTCTGAAATAAACGTTAATCTATGGGATATAAAGACGTGGAAAAAAAATGTAACACTTGAAGACGTAAGGGCTGAGTCGTTTGTATTTTCACCAAACAACTCACTTCTTGCTGTTGGCGGTAGAGGAAGAAATGCGAAGATTGAAATCTGGGATGTGGAAACAACAAAACTGATTGTCGAATTTTCTGGTCACAAGAGTGCTGTAGAATCTGTTGCATTTTCTCCTGATGGGACACTATTAGCAAGTGGTGGTTTTGACGGTGTTATCTATTTGTGGGATTTGAAACCTTACTTGAAAAACACATATTGCTTTTTCTGAGGTCTACTTATTTGAGTATTGTATCAGAAACCATCAGAAAAATGCAACTCGTAATTATTGAAGGAGTATTCTGATAGATTTAGTATCCGTAATGGAGAGATGCCCCAATCAAGAGTCTTGTATTGAACACTTTGAAGGGATACGTTGGAGAGATAAACCCCGTTGTCCGAAGTGTGAAGGGCCAATGTTCGCAAAAATGAGAGTGGTTTAGGGCGTATTGGACGCTGGCATTGTTCTGATTGTGGTGCGTCATATAAGGTTACCAGTGGCACAATCTTTCAAGGCACGAAAATACCACTACAGAAGTGGTTTTGGGCGATCTCACTGCAAAAACCTGAACCTATTGTTATTCAGCAGATTACTGAACGCCTGAGTTCAATAGGTGCTATTCACAACACACAAGCCAATCTTAATCCTGGATAATTGGCGAAGGTATTGCGTACAAATAACAGTAGACGGAGAAGTCTGACATACCAATTCAAGCATATCCTACTGTGTGGGAATGTAGATAAACTCACACACATTAACGGACGCATAAATCAATGGAGACAGAAACTTCCCAACTTGATCCAAAACTCAAAACAGCTATTGATGTTTTACGAAAACACACGGAACACAAAGGAAACTTTATGAAATACTTTCTAAAATACATCTGTTTATATTTGATCTGTCTATTGCCACTCAAAATACTGGCAAAACCAACTGATCAAATCATTTTCGTGCATCCAGAGGACAAAAACGAACTATGGATGACAGATATACGGGACACACTCAAATCCAACAGGATTTATAAACACAATGAAACAATTTGGGACTTCGCTGTGCAAAAAGATGGACCTTATGTCGTTTTTATTGCCGGACACGCTGGAGAGATTTTTGAATATGATGTTTACCTTATTGATAGGAATCAATCTGACGAAAAAGCGCGTAACTTAACACAGAAACAATTTGAGGAGGTGTGGGACCTTGACATCTCAATAAACGGCGATATTGTCTTTACAAACGTCCCAACTGGCGTAAATCCAAATCCGAAGACAGGAATCTTTCTTATTCCAAATAGTGAAATAAAGAAAGAAACCCCGAGTATTAGACGAATAACAGCAATTGAAGCACATGACATTGTTTGGTCTCCTGCTGGAGATCAGTTCGCCTTCAGCACACTTGAAGGTATTTTTATTCGTGATATTAATACGCCACGAGTAACACATGTCAGTAATGTCGGATTCTACCCAACTTTTTCACCAGATGGTAAGAAAATCGCATTTCTATCAAAAGGAATTCATATCAGATCATTGAGTAAGCAACCTAATCAGAACTTCATTAAACTTGAACACAAGAGAGGCGCACATTTAAAATGGTCAACGGATGGAGAGTACTTCGTTTACCAAACATTTCTAAACACTTGTGCAATATCCATTAAAGGTGGTCCCACTACAAAACTTTTTGAACATTTTCCTTATGGGGCAAAGTTGGATTGGGTTCACAGCAAGGGATACTCCGTAAACCCCACAGAACGTTTGATTATCGCATGGGGAAAACTTAAACAATATAGTAGATTTTGAAATTACTTGAACACTCTGCATCGGCGAGGTTAGGAAACCTCGCCTACCGTGGGACGAAAGTGTCAACTTATATTTATAATTCACTATATTGAACAAGTCCATAGCCAGAAACGACTTCATTCGGTTTTAAGTTATTTGACACCTATAGAATTTGAGAGTGAATACTTGTCTTAACCTTACAAAATTATCGCCTAAAAAATCGATGGCACTTCAAATCCTTTTTAGTTGTCTTTCAGACTTCGTTACTGTATTATATGATATGCAATCATTCATACCAAACATTAAACGAAATATAATGCATAAAGGAGAAATGGATGCTCAGAAATTTGTTTAAAGGTGGTGATAAAAACCGGGTTGAACCAGAAACCGAAAAAAACGAAGAAAGTTGGTTCAATCGTCTAAAGTCCGGTTTAGCGAAAACACGCAACAGTTTTATTTCTCAATTGTCAGGTCTACTTCGTGTAGGTAGGAAAATAGACGAAGAATTAATGGAGGAAATCGAAGAGATCTTGATTCAGGCTGATGTCGGGGTTGATACCACTCTGACCTTGATGGATAACGTCCGAGAGACCGTAAAAGAAAAAGGATTGGGAGATTCATCTGAATTGGGAGCGGTCATAAGAGATGAAGTTATGAAACTGCTTGGTGAAGATATACCATTAAATCTTGAAGGTGAACCACCCTATACGATCTTAGTTCTTGGAGTTAACGGTGCTGGGAAAACAACAACGATAGGTAAACTTGCCAGTCGTTTCAATGCAGACAACAAACGGGTGCTCGTTGCCGCAGGAGATACGTTCCGTGCTGCTGCAGAGGATCAATTGGCAATTTGGTGTGAACGTGCTGGTGCTGAACTGGTTCGCGGTGGCGAAAAGGCAGATCCCGCATCAGTCGTTTATGATGCAGTTCAGGCTGCAAAAACCAGAAATGTAGACGTATTGATTGTAGATACAGCTGGAAGACTCCATACGAAAAAACCGTTGATGGATGAGTTATCAAAAATTGGACGGGTAATGGGGCAAGCTCATACAGGAGCACCGCATGAAGTATTACTTGTGATTGATGGAACAGTTGGACAAAACGCACTGATGCAGGCGAAAATATTTAATGAAGCTGTTCCAATTACAGGTGTAGTTGTAACAAAATTAGATGGAACAGCAAAAGGCGGGATCGTGATAGCCGTAAAATCTGAACTCGGTGCTCCAGTCAAACTTATCGGTATCGGTGAGAAACTTGATGATTTACGTGATTTTGCAGGTGAAGATTTTGTAGAGGCATTATTCACCACTGAGGTTGAGTAACAGTATCAATGATTACCACATTGTCACACTATAATTCTGATTCAAAGTTCTTTCAACATCAGTCTATCCAACCTACCATGCAGAAGATGGTAGGTTGGATAATCAAAATTATGTGTCATAACAAAGATTGTTAGATATCAGATTCCTTTAAGTAAGGACTTAGATGTTTACGCAAGTTGCGATGGGCATGGAACAGGTGTGCTTTGACTGTCCCATCTGACCTACCGACCTTAACAGCAATATCCTTTAACGACAGTCCATCCCAGTGGCGTAGGATAAAGATTTGCCGTTGTTTTGGTGGTAGTTGACGAATCGCCTTTCGAATTTGGATTCTAAGTTCCTTATTTTCAGCAGCTTTGGCGGGTGAATCTGACCGAAGGTCGGGGAAATTTGCCATAGGCAATTCCTCTGATTCATCAGATTCGTATACCATCACTTCCGAACGCGCCTTTTTCCGTAAGAAATCTATACATAGGTTGAAAGTAATTCTGTATAGCCAGCTATAAAACTGGCATTGACCTTTGAAATCAGACAATCCTTGATAAGCGCGTATAAACGCATCTTGTGTAATATCAAGTGCATCTTCATGGTTTGGGACAAAACGTTGAACTAACCGATACGTGCGTTTTTGATACCGAGTAAATAGCGTATCAAACACTGCCGTGTCGCCTTTCTGAAACTGTTCAATCAGATAGGCATCATCATCATCAGTACAGGCAGCAGGAATACTTTCTTGGCTGTGGGACTGCATGTTCTCCTCTTTTTTCATTGACCGTCAACTGAAATCAGCGGGTCAGTGATATAATAGAAGTCACCGATTTTTTTGTTTATGAACTTTACTAAACCATCGTTTGTATCTATGACTATCTTGTAGCATTTGTTGGAGAAGGATTAATTCCTCATCCTCTTCATTACAAGGAGCATTTTCAGTTAATGCTAATAACTCCTCATATACTACTTTATCTTCATTTACAAGTGATGCCAGAAGATTATGGAAATCTTCGCCATGACCAAGTAATGAAAATAATTGGTTTGTATGATGAAGTTCTTCAGAAGCTGCTTGGTTAAGGTATGCGGCAAGTTCGTGCTCATTCTGTTTTTCTGCGATCTTTGCAAGGATCAATCTAATACCGACGAGTTTAAGTTTTGCTTGAGCAAGTTCATCAAGTTCAGTTTCAAATTTTTCCTGCAAATGGTCCGCATCTCGTGGATGCAGTTGTGAATAACTGGGCCACACTGGTTTTGCCATGACCTGCTTCAACTTTTTTAGACTCCCAATCAGGTTATCTCTTTCTTCCTGCGAAAGTTGCCCAAATGTTTGTTCCCAAAATTCTACTGCATATTGGACACGTTCTTTGAAGAGTTGTTCAGATTGCGGTGTCAGTTGAATACGTGCACGTCTTCGATCTTCATCACATTTACAACGGACAACCCAACCGTGCTTCTCAAGTCTACTGACTAGACCAGATACCGTATTGTGTGCGAGACCTAAATGCTCACCTAACTCACTGACATACATACCAGATTCACGCCCATACCAATGTAAGTGTTGTAAAGCGTTGAATTGTACGACTGTCAGTCGACTGGGTACTATATCCTGAATAAACCTGGATTTGACTGCTGCTTGCGCATGATGCATCACACGCATCACAAAATCAATTTCTCTGTTAAACTCCTGGTCTTTAGACATCTATTAAATACGTCCTAAATATGATATATATTCCGTCGTATACGACATAAATTATAAACTAAATGTTAGTGTGTGTCAAATTAAAATGCGGAAAACATAATGCTTGAGCAAATTAATTGCTCCCAATCAAGCGTTGTGCCTTCATTTTTCTTTTACGTTTAGACTTATTCTTTGTGGGTTTTGTTCGTGTTTCTTTTGTTTTCTCAATCTGTTGCAGTTCCTTTTGTCTTTCATCATCTAACTTTTGCTGTTGTTCTGCTTCGTATTCTGCATAATTTCCGTTAAAAAAGTGTGTTTTCGTCCCCTCTTTTGTCACCTCAAAAATCAACATTTTGGTCGCTAGATTATTCAGCAAATAACGGTCATGTGAAATAACAAAAAGCGTTGCTGGGAACTGTGCCAGTGATTTCTCAAGTGCTTCACGAGCAGAAATATCAAGATGGTTTGTAGGTTCATCAAGCAGTAGGACATTAGCGTTTTCCAATAACAACTTCGCTAATTGGACGCGACTCTGCTCACCACCACTAAGATTGCCAATTCGTTTAAATACATCATCGCCAAAAAACAGAAACTTTGCTAAATAACTTCGCACCTCAAAAGGTGTTTTCTCTGGACAAAGTTCCCAGACTTCTTCAAGGATTTCGTTGTCTATGTTGAGACCTTCTAACTCTTGTGTGTAATATCCAAACTTCAGTGTTGGACCAACCCACATTTCGCCTTCGGTAGGTTTTTCCTGCCCCAAAATCATACGGAACAAGGTAGTTTTTCCAGTACCGTTCGGTCCAATTATCCCAACGACATCCCCACGGTCTACCTCAAAATTTAGATCAGTAAATAAAACTTTATCCCCAAACTGTTTTCCAACATTATGACACCTTAATATATCGTTTCCACCGCGTGTATCCTGCGCAAAGTTGAGTGTAACTGTTGGAGCATCAGGTTTGGGTTCATCTATTTGTTCCAGTCGTTCTAATCTTTTACGTCTACCTTGAGCCTCACGAGTTCGCTGTCCTGCTATATTCCGATCAATAAACTCCTGTTCTTGTGCTACAAACGCTTGTTGCATTTTAAACGCACGTGAATCAACCAACCGTTCAACATTCTTTATTTCAAGATATTTAGAATAGTTACCACGATAGATGTTTATTTCCGAATCTACAAGTTCCCATACTTTCCTAACAACCTTATCTAAGAAATATCTGTCGTGAGAAACAACAAGCACCCCGCCTTTATACTCAGTATTGAGATAATTCTCTAACCACTCAATCCCATTTATATCAAGATGATTCGTCGGTTCATCAAAGAGCAGTAAATCGGGTTCTTCAAGGAGGAGTTTTGCTAAGGTCGCTCTACTTTTTTGACCTCCACTCAGGACGTTAACCGGCAAATTGAAGTCTTGCTCGTGAAAACCTAATCCTCCGAGTACACGATTAATCCTGTGCTCATAGTCATATCCTCCCAGTCGTTCATGTTTTTCTTGAAGACGAGAATATTCTTGGAGGAGCTGCGGAGTTTCCTTAGACTCCATCTGCTCTGCAAGTATGAGCATTTTATCTTCTAAAGCAAGCCGGTCTTCAAAAACCTTGAGTATTTCCTGTCTTAAAGTGCATTCACGTTCTAACTCAGGTTCTTGACTTAGATATCCTATACGGATACCCTTACCTACAACGACATCGCCTTTAATGTCTGTGAGTAGACCTGCAACTATTTTAAGTAACGTTGTTTTCCCAGATCCGTTACGGCCAATTAGTCCAATTCTGTCTCCTGGCGCGATTGCAACAGAAATTTCATCTAATATTATGTCCGGGTCATAACGTTTTGTGACTTTATTTATTGTAACTAATGACATATCTCTTTTGTTGTGTATTTTAGTGAAATGTAAAAAATACGTGCATACTCCCCGGTAGATGCGGTTAGGAAACCGCATCTATGAGACTGAACGAACACCGGTTCGGTTAGGAAACCGAACCTACCGTCGTGTGTAAATAATTATGGTTTTTTACTATAACTTATTATTGGATGCACTGATGACTGCTATAATCTAATTGATTGCCAATTGGCACTTCGTTTAATCATTTCAAAATACTTATCGGCACTGCTTTCATCAGGATAACGAATATTAAATTGTCGAAATCGCCAGAATGCAATACATAAAGCTGCATAATGAACATAACTATCTAAACAGCCCCATTCATCATCGGTCAGTGGACGGTTTGTGTTGTAAACTTCTAAGAAAGCACGAACAGATGGAATATCCAATTGATGGTGTGTATTATAGCAACATCCAATGATTGTCATAGCAACATCTATAAGCATTGTATCATAACACACTTCCTCAAAGTCAAGGATCGCAACCATTTTGTCCTTGTCAAATAGTGTGTTATCTAAAAATAGGTCTCCGTGTAGTAATCCTGTCGGTAGCGGTTTGTCCAATTCAGGTTGTATCCACTCAAGTTCTGACTTCAACCACATTACAAAAGGGTGTCCAGCAAACTCTGTATCTTTCACCTGTTTCAGAAATGGAGTAATCTCAGTTATACCCATTGGGAAACATGGTAGTTCTGGAAGCGGTGGAATAGCATGCAGAGTTGCTAACGCTTCTCCAATCTGGACTGAAACTTGTTCGGACGGTTGGGGAGTGCCTCCGTTTAGAAATGGATAAATCATAACATAGTAGTTATCAGAGATATAAAGTGCTTCGTCGTTTTTCTGCAAAATTGGGTATACAGTAGGATATGCATGTTTTTGCAGATGATCCAATAAACTTAGTTGTTTAAGAAGTTGGTCAAGGTTTTTCTCATCACATATTTTAAGGAGGTATACACCCTTTGTAGTAGATAACTTGAAGTTGCTGTTACCATATCCGCCAGGTATATCCTCAAACTTCACGGGTGTACCAATCTCATAGTCCTTCAAAATCTTCGCGAGTGCTTCTGTGGTAAGGGTCGTATACTGTGGCATGTTATGATATGTGCAGTGTGTTTATTCTGGTTCAGCTTCCTTGAACAATGCTTTAAAATCGGACAAGTCGCGAAAACTATCAAACGCTTCCTCCATTTGTGCGGCGGTTAGTGTAGATTTATCCACCCGAATTGATTGACGAAGTGATAGAATTGATTTCTCAATAAAAATTAGTTTACCATCTGATCCTAATGCATTCTCAGCCTTCACTGCATAGGCTACTGCAAGGTTGTAGTATGCTTTCGCAAAATCTGTATCCAGTTGTGTCGCGCGTTCCCATGCAATGATTGCTTTGTCAAGCTGCCCCAAATTCCCATAAACAGAACCAAGATTGTAATGAGGAATTGCCCAACGTGGTTCATTTTCAATAGCTAATTTAAATTCTGTAATGGCTTGCAATAGGTCGCCTGCTTTCGCATATTCAAGACCCCAATTGTCATGCCTTCGAGCTACTTCATTTGGAACTGGAGTATCGGTGTTTTGTGAATATGGAATACTTTTAGGACCGCATCCGAATAGGAATAAAGCAAAGCTAAACAATACTATATATCGCATATCTCACCTCACATATCATACAATATGTTGTGTGGAAGACATTTATTCTTCTGGGACTTCCCAAAGATAAATAGTTCCATCATATAAACCTGTACTTGCGAGATAGTTACTATTCTTAGAAAACACCAGAACATTTATATTCCCTTTATGCCCTTTATACTTAGCAACATTTTTACCAGTCTTAGTATCCCAAACCTGAATGTTGCCACCCGTATCACCACTTGTGACATAATTGCCATCAGGAGAAAACGCTAATTTGCAAATAGCATACTTATGTCGTGTTTTGATGATTCTCACACGTTTCTGTGTATCAACGTCCCACATTTGGATGTCCTTATTGTCAATTCCAACTGCTAATGTTTCTCCGCTAAAATCAAACATCAATGCGTTAGTTTGCATATCCATAAAACCTGTCAACACTTTTTCTATAAAGTTCTTAGTAACATTTAGTGTTGCCATACGTTCACCTGTGTCCGTATCCCACAAATATACTTCCTGCTCTTTGCCAAACAGATCTACAGTTGCTAATATACTACCATCAGGAATTAGTGCCATCGCTCCTCTTGCTGTTCTAAATACATCATCTGTAAGGACACCTATTCGTTTTCGTGTACCAGTATTCCATATCTCAATCCCATTTTCTTTTCTATTCTTAGCAGCTACTACCTTAGAATTGGGGGAGATAGCATAGGTAGAATGAGTGATCCTTGTACCATCACCAAAACTAGATGATCCAACGGTAGCATCCAATCTGATCCTGGTAATATTTGAGGTTATCTGTTTCCCTTTGCTAACATCCCACTGAATTGTGGATCCAAATCCAATCGTCGTCAGTTTTTTATTATCTTTGGTAAATGTAATACCTTCAATATCAACATTTTCTGTTGATATTGTGTGCCGAAGTGTTCCACTATCTGTATCCCATAAGTGTATTCTTCCAGAACTCCCACTCACCAATGTCTTTCCATCATCACTAAATGCTAATGCATTGAATTTGTTAGTATAACCTGCGGTAAGTGTGTGCATCTGCATATCAGTTTTCGTATTCCATATTTCTACAGTCCCAATTTGATCTGCAGCAATAAGAAGTGAACCGTCCTTGGAAAAGAGTCGGTTTTTAAGTAAGGTCATAACCTTATCGTCAATTGGATCAAGAGATGCTATTTCTTTCTGTTTCGCAATATCCCAAACTGCATAGCTCCTTTCTATAAGGTCAGTCTTGGTTCTAAGATCATATTGTCCACTTCTGACCAAGACAAATGTTTTACCATCCTGTGAGAACTTTACATCCGATATAGATTCAAATTGTGCTATTCCTTGGAAGTCACTTAGATCCCAAATATCACAATGTCCTCCACCTATACTTCTATCTCTCAAAATTGCAATAGTATTGCTATCACTTGAAAATACTACATCCACCCACCATGGGAGTGCAGCCAGCTGCTCACCTGTTTCTACATCCCATAACTCAGTGGGACCACTGGTTCCTGACGCTCCATTCCATCTTGGGATCTTATAGCTGCTTTTACTTACAAGCAATTTACCTTCTGGTGAAAATTTCAACGAATCTATCCATTTCATCGGTTGTTTATCTAATGTTGCATGGAATGAATTCTGTGGGTTCAAATTGTATTGTATAGGAAATGGTTTTCCATCATCTCTAAAGTTTGAAGGAATATGTTTCTGCATATTTTCATTTATCAATCCTGGTGGAATCGCTCTGATTACAATTGGTTCTTGTTTTTGACCTACCTTTAAAAAAGCATCTTCATTTGTTTGTGGCACAAGCGTTCGTATCAGTTTATGTGTACGTCCATCTTGGATACCAACGGTACCGTCATGATTTGCGATAGCATAAGTAACAGACCCCGTATCGTCAACTACACTATCTATTGCCCGGTGCCAAACGTCCCATTTTATTCTAATTTTAGATGCTTTTGGCCCCGTTGTTTCCAACAGTTCTCCAGTAGAGATATCCCAAAACGAGAAGGCTGCTTTCCAATTCAGAATAACGAGTGATTTTTCATCTTCTAATAACTTCAATGATTTGAACGAGGAATCGTTGCAATTAAAGGTATTCAATAGTTTCCTATTTTCCACATTCCAGACATAACATTTCTTCTCACCGGTGGTATGAACAAGTGTTGTTCCATCAGGTGAAAATGTGAGTAATCCATTTAAATCATTGACTTTTCTTAGGATAACGTTTTCTTCTCCAGTGTTCACATCATAAATTCTTACGCCGGTAGAACTTGCAACTGCCAACTGAGTCCCATCGGGTGAAAGTTGCATATCGGTTATCGCACCTTTGCTAAGACGTGCTTTTGCACCTACAGGTAAATTCCATTGGATAGACTCTTGAGCATCACTGTTTGGTAAATATAGTATTGCTATGACAAGTATCGTCAAACATATTATGTTTCTCATTTAATTCCTCCGCCACCAACTCTTTTTGTCTTGATATGACTCAAGCAGCTTTGAAATAGTCTTGTCTTTTTTATCTATACTCAACACTGTTTTACACGCATCAATCACATGCTGTCTATCGCTATCATCATCGGTTTGTTGATAGGAGTAGTGAAAAACATGTGCCATCGCAGTGTAGTATGCAATGTGATCTATCTCTGATGGCACTTCAGTAGGGAGTTCTTTTAATGATTTCAATGCATCATTCCACGACTCAAGAGCTGCATAACAGATAATTTTCTGATATAACGGTGTGAGATTATCACTCTCCAACCAATATGCTTGGTCATAACATGTGATAGCATCTTGGTAGACTTCATTGTCTACATGTAATTTCGCAAGTGTTGTATAGAATGCATACAAACCACTGTTCGCGATAGTGTATAGGTCTGTCCCTGTATTCACAAGCCAATCTCTTTCTATAAGATATTCAATAGCAGAATTACGCTCCTCTTCTATAATACTGATATCGGTGAGTAGATGTTTTGCTACGGCAGCATTCGGAAATATCTTCGTTCTACTTTTCATCAACGGATACGCTTGAACTGCTTTGTCCATGCCAATCAGTTTGATACCCGTAGCAATGCGAAACAGTGAGACAATTTGATCGCTGTTTTGACGGGACATCTGGTCGGCTATTTCCTCTCTATTTTCTGTGAAGTGTTGATTGAGCGATTCTATTGCATCTCGGACATCTGAATTATCAGGATTTAGTTGGTGTGCTTGAGATAAAAACCTTTGGGCTGCAAAGAGTTCTCTCCATTCACGATAGATGACTCCAAGTCGGAAGTTCGCATCAGCAAGTGTTAAGGTATCATTCTCTGTTCTAATAACATTTTCGTAGTATTGAATTGCTTCTGCGATGTTTCCTTCAGATTCTAAACTCTTTGCTTGTTGGAAAAGATTTGACATATAAGTTATCTCAAATACAGTAAATGTGTTTAGTTCTCACAATTTACTGCCATTATCTTCCTTGTATTAGTTTGATACACATAACTTCCAAGGTAATTGTCTTAACATTGGTTTTTTGAATCAATGACTTTGTTTGAAATACTGTCTTTATAGCGCGTTGGAGTCTGATGTGCGAATATCGGGGTGCAAGTGTTTGCAATCTATCCATTGCATCAATGTGCGTGATCATTTCTTTCGGCGCACCTTGTTGTACCAGAAGTAGATCGCGATACCATGTGACTAACTCGTCTAAACTATCCAAATCCTTTTCAAATTGTTCTGCTAAACGGAAGGCAGCAATTAGATCAGTTTCTTCTAATATCTCAGGCACTTCTTGGCTATCGCTAACACCTTTCTCAATGAGCGTTATTGCTTTCCCAACAATTCCGCGAGACAATATGGCAGCGTTAATTGCATCATCTTTATTTACTGAAAGATTGTCTACCAACGCATTGGCTAATTCTTCTGTCGGCATCGGGTGAAAAGTGAGTATCTGCGACCGAGAACGAATTGTAGGAAGGATAGCATTAATATTTTCTGTCAGTAGGATAATTGTTGATGCTGCAGGTGGTTCTTCAAGTGTTTTGAGAAGAGAATTGGCTGTATAAACATTCATCTTCTCAGTGTTCGCTATAATATAGATTTTCCGGGGACCTTCCAATGGTTGATATGAAATTTTCTGTTGCATTTCACGAATTTGGTCAATCTTGAGTTGTGCACCGTCGGGACGGATGATTTGAAGGTCTGGATGGTTACCGCTTTTTATCTTACGACAAGCACGGCACTCCGCACAGGGGACAGATGCTTCTGCACTCTCACATAAAATAAGATTTGCGAAGAATAAAGCAACAGTCTCTTTACCAACGCCTTGCTCACCTGCAAAAAGATATGCACCAGCAACTCTTTCTGAGTTCACTGCGTTCTGAAGTTGTGTAATGATGTTCTGGTGACCGATAATAGTGTTCTGCATTTTGATTGTGTTTGTAGATAGGATCTTATACCATTTCTAATAGAGAATATTTCACTGTGAGAGTATGAATTCCAACTTAAAATAGAGAATGTAAGAGGCGCAATGAATTGCGCGACTACGAACGGTTCCTTATCTTAAGGAGAAGTTATTTTTCAGAAATGGTATTATCTGCATTGTATTGAAATCAAATTCTTATAATGAGTTTTTCTTTATTTGAAGGCGTATTAATTTCTAACTAACAACTGAATTCTTTTTTCTGTTTTTGCTAAGAGGTAACTATGAATGGTATCTACATCAAGTTGTGCATCTACTAATTTGACACGGTCTGGTTCCAATTTTGCAACTGCTAAATATCCTTCTCTTACTTTTTTGTGTAAGGATAATGTCTCATGTTCAAGTCGCGTAAGTGGTTCGTCAGAATCACGTTTGCGTTGCAGTCCTATCTCTGGTGGTAAATCGAGAAGAAATGTAATGTCAGGTTTTAATCCACCCGTTGCAATGTGGTTTACCTGTTCAATTATTTGAAGATCAATACCTTTTCGGTATCCTTGGTAAGCAATAGTCGCATCACTGAATCTATCACAGATGACAATTTGTCCTGCATTCAATGCGGGTAAAATAAGTTCAGAGACGTGCTGTGATCGTGCGGCAGCTATCAGCAACAGTTCAGTTGTAGCAGAGATTGTAGAGGCAGTTAAAAAGATGTCACGTACCTGTTCCGATACTGGCGTGCCACCCGGTTCGCGAGTAACTATCACATCATCTCCGAGGGCATCAGCTAATCGGTGTATCTGTGTAGTTTTCCCCGCACCCTCAACACCCTCTATTGTGATGAAAAGACCTTTATGTTTCATTATATTAATAATATCACGTAGGACGTTATGTATCAAGTCAAATTCAGGTTATTACACCATTTCTATTTAAGAGCATATAAAGAAATAACTGATTCAATGTAAATGTCATAAGCACATTCACCAAACGTACTTCATTGCGTCTCGGACATTCACAACGACTAACAAAATCCTAATTCGACTTAAACTTTCAGAATTGGTATATCCCTGCCACACCACGGGTGTGTAAAGTTCTTGGCAAAACAGCAATTACTCAACGATTGAATACCTCTGCGTATGTCATGAATGTTTGCATTAATTGCATTAATTTCTATTATAATTTGGATTTATTTATGAAAAAACCTTCGCGAAAAAATAGAGTTAGCTTCAGTCATAATAAGAGATTATCAATGAGCTGGGTGTATTTCTGAGACTGAAAGAATGTGGGGCACGGAGACTCCGCAAGACAATGGTTGGTGAGAACTTAGTGCCAAAAACTTTACACACCACCACACCACGAAAACACTTGATATTTTCTGAAATTGATGTTAAACTCTATCCTAACCTACAGTTTTGAAAAATAAAGGAGCAATTACATGGACATAACATTCACATCAGCAATCACTGAAGTCATAGAAAAATTAGAAGTAGGCAACCCACTCCCACCGCTTGTTCCAAAATCAGCATGGAATAGTGATTTAACAGACGAACTTTTGGCACTCTCACTTGAGGACCTTTTTAATGGAGAATCACTGAAAGACGACATCTTCGGTGGTGCGATCAAAAGTGGTCTGCTCCTCTGGAACGATGCGTTGGACGATTCACATAACATTTCACAGGAACTGAGTAACAATACAGGCAGTTATTGGCATGGGATTATGCACCGTCGAGAACCGGATTATAGTAACGCGAAATATTGGTTCGGTAGAGTCGGCACACACCCTATTTATCCTAAACTCAGGGAACGTGCACTTGCAATATCAAATGAAGTGCAAAATCCGTCAGATACACTTGCACAAATCACGCAAAAAATAGAGAACGAACCACATTGGGATGCTTATCAGTTTATTGATTGGTGTCAAGCTGCGGAAAACGATCCATCTTCAGATGCAACTCAATTTTTGCAACAGGTGCAGGCAGAAGAGATTAAATTATTGCTTGCATATTCGTATCAGAACGCTATCTAATATTTGACATATCCTTTATGTTCCTAAGGAGAAAAAGAATGAATTTAAGAGATAAGATTTTCACCCTGAACAATTTAAGTTTCATTTTAACTGTCATCACAAGTATTCTCATGATAAGTTCCTGTGTGCCGACTACGATGAACACCAGCGGCACGTCGAGAGTTCGACCGAGTGAGGCTTACGAAGAGATTAAACAACTCACAACAAAAGTAGAAACCATCAGCGATCCAACAGATGCTGAAATGTTGATTAAAAAGGCACAGAACTTTATTAATTTGCATGGAAAATATAAGCATGCAGATGAGGTGTACTATATTCTTGGTACCACTTTAGTACAATTTGATCGGACTACTGAAGGAATTGATGTATTAGAAGAACTCATTCGTTATTATCCGCTTGCTTCTTATGTTGAACCGGGTTTATTGAACTTAGCGTTAGCGTATGATAAATTAAGCAGGCATGATGAGGCTGATGTAGTTTACGGAAAATTGATAAATAACTCAAAGTATAGAGACGGTAGACACGCACAAACCGCACAGAAATTGCTGCAAACAGACAAAGCAGATCGTAAAGGCGTGACTGAAGGTTTGTCTGTTACAAGCAATAGTTCACCTAATTTTGTTGGACAATTAGCAATGGATTTTGATGTGACAGATCTAAATGGACAACCGTTATCATTAGCACAATTTCAAGGAAAAGTTGTACTTCTTGATTTCTGGGCAACGTGGTGTCCTCCCTGCAGAGCAGAAATGCCTAATGTGAAACGGACCTATGCAAAGTATAAAAACCAGAACTTTGAGATTATAGGCATTAGTTTAGATAGGGCAAAATCCTCTCTGGAATCTTATATAGCAAAAGAAGGGATTACGTGGCCGCAATATTATGACAACGGTGACAGAATTTCTAATATGTATCAGGTGCGATCCATTCCATCTACATTCCTGATTGATGGTGAAGGGGTTATACGTATGACGAATCTTCGTGGTAGTGCACTTGAGTCCGGGGTTGCACAACTTGTTCAGGAAAACAGGTCACGGTAAATAAACGTGAGTTTGATAAATCAAATTCTTGTATTCCATCAAGATACGCGTTTGGTATTCTTAATTGGTAAGGAAACGGCATCTACAAGGCTTGTGGGTGTAAGTGTTTTTGGAAATTGAAGTTACAAGCCTTTGGTAATAAAGGAGTATGAACATGTTTTTACGTAATTCTTGGATACCGGTCACGATTTTCCTTGTGGTAATCTGTGTCGTGCGTCCTGGCTTGCGAAACGAGACAAACGCGGAAACAGCCTCTGAGAGTCCCTTTGTCGCAGCGGAAAAACTCATCATAACCGAAAACTATTATGAGGCAATACTTGCGCTCCAATCGCTCTTGATGAGTGAGACCAAAAGCAAGGAACAGGAAGAAGCTCTCTGGTTGGCTCACACGCTTTTGGTCAAAGTGCAAAGAAACGAAGTGTGGGGAAAAGACAGAGATCAAAAAATAAAAATTCTAAATAAATTGGGAGCGCATTTTGATAATGTTGAGATAAACTTTGGTTATAGATACGGTTTCCTGCATCGGTTGATAGATGCCTATCCAGATACGTCGAAACAGCCGATCATTGAATATGCACTCATACAATCGGGATACCCTGTGCCGCAAGATATGTTTGATGAAGTGGGGCATTTACCTAAAAAAAGTGAGCCCGCGGAAGGAACACTTTCTGTCCTGCACGCATATATTAAGAAATATGAGAAAACGGGACGTGCTGAAGTTTATAGAGCATATCTTGATATTGCACATATTCATCACGGCCTCTGGGCGGCGATCACTTTTTCTGATCATCCCTATGTTGGCATGTTTGAAAAGTTTGGGACCGGAGACCCTGAAAAAGACAAAAAACTTGCAGACTCACACAGAGATATTGCTCTTGAATATTACGCGAAGTTTTATATCAATCCACACGGACTCATAGATACCTTTGATTATAGGTTCTATGATTTCAAAGATGAAAATGGTTATCAACTTTTGAAGCGGAAAGCAGAATTTGGTTGGAATTTCATTCTTTACGGATGCTGAGGTGTTACTTATTTCCTTATGAAGAACGGCAAGGCTATGAAAAACAACTATAGTTGGCTCTATCAACGTTTTTCTTAATACTTGCTTTTATACCCATCGCTTTTGCCCAAGAATTTACACGGCATCTACCCGAAGGTGAAAAGGAGCGTCTTGGAAAAGGTTGGGTAGGTCAAGTTATACCATTTCTAATTGATTGTCTTACATTAGCAAAGAACGCGTTTTGCGCCTCTTACATTTTTCACACGAAGGTCTAACTGCCAATCTCAAAATGAAATGTTATCTTTTAGGAATGGTATTAGGTCGAATTTAGATATTCTGAAATTCTTAGGACACAATCTTTACACATCCTCATCAATAACAATTTGAAAGTGAATAAAACCCAACAACACACCAAAGGAGTATATGATGATTATTCAAAACAAATGTAAAGGTAATCCACCATTAATTATCCTCAGTTTAGGCATGCTCGTAATGATAGTTCTGATCGGTTTATGCACGCATCTTGCCGCTGAAGACTCATCACAATCTGCTGCAACTGTGAGTCCAGCACAAATCGGATTCAAATATCAAGAAATAAAAGCACTTTACAAAAAACTCGCAAGTAAGAATCAGCCAGAAGAATTAGACGTATTAGTTAAAAAAACAACAGATTTCGTCTCATCCTTTTCTGAATACAAACGTATAGATGAAGTCTACTACTATCTTGGCAACGGATTAGTCCGATTAAACAGAGTAGAGGAAGGCATTAAAACCTTTGAAAAACTTATTGAGCAACATCCAGAAGCACGCTATGTTCAACCCAGTCTATTAGAATTAGGTATGGCTTACGACAAACTCAAGAAACATGACAAAGCGGATGAAATCTATACAAAATTGATTGAACACCCCAAGTTTGGCTCACGATCTTATGCAAAACAAGCGCAGAAATATCTTGAAATGGACAGATCCAAGCGAACTGGTGAAATTCCTAAACCATCAACACCAACAACATCGCGACCAAGTGAGTGGATCGGTAAACCTGCTCCTGATTTTCAAGTAAAGGATCTGAAAGGGGAAGACCTTTCGTTGGAAAAATATAAAGGGCATGTTGTACTGCTCGATTTCTGGGCAACATGGTGCGGACCTTGTATTGGTGAATTACCTAATGTCAAGAAAACATACCAAAAATACAAAGATCAGAAATTCCAAATTATTGGTATTAGTCTGGACAGAGCACAAAAAACACTTGAGACGTTTGTAGAAAAAGAAGGACTATCGTGGGTTCACTATTTCGATCAAAGTGGACAGATTGCAAATCAATATAAGGTAACCGGCATTCCATCCATGTTTCTGCTTGATGGTCAAGGAGTTATCCGAAAGGCAGGTCTCCGTGGACATGCGCTTGAAACTGCTGTTGCTGAATTGGTAGAGGAGAATCTCACAAATCCAGGAGGTACACCCAAGATAACACCTGAGTCCACTTCTCCACCCAAGTCAATCCCCGCTACGAAACTAATCAAAATGAAACCGAATCCGCAAAACGAACCAGCAGTTCAACCTACTAAGATAAAAGTAGAGGATTGGGTTGGCGAACCTGCACCTGATTTTCAAGTAAAAGATTTGAAAGGTGAAGAACTCTCTTTGGAAAAATACAAAGGACAGATTGTGCTCCTTGATTTCTGGGCAACATGGTGTCCACCATGTATCAAAGAGATTCCGAAACTTAAGAAAGTTTATGAAAAATACAAAGATAAGAACTTTCAGATAATCGGTGTAAGTCTTGACAGAACAATGCCACCACTTGCAGCTTATGTAAAAGATGAAGGACTTTCGTGGGTGCATTATTGGGATGAAAGCCGAAATGTAAGAAATCAATACGGAGTCACCGCAATTCCAACTGCATTTCTGATTGACAGTGAAGGGATTATCAGGAAAGCAAGTCTCGGTGGATTTGATGTGGACTCTGCTGTTGCAGAATTAATGAAGGAGAATCCTACTAAACCTGATGAGACCGTTACTCCTAAAAAAACGACTGACGACTTACCAGAAATCGGTGAAGACGTAGACCCTAAAGCCAAAGAAGTAATTACTGCAACGATTGCTGCACATGGTGGACTTGATAAACTAAAATCTGTCAAAAACATCGTGATGGAATCCCGCAGTTTTGAATATTTCCCTGATGGTACCGTGCAGGATGAGGGACGGAACAAAACTTACTATTATCCTAACAAAGCACGCGCCGATTGGGACTTAGATGGGGGAAGCGACAGCTTAATCTTCAATGAAGATGCTATGTATAGGGTAACGAATGGAAAGGCACAACCTGTTCCAGAGGATAAGGCAGAATCTATTATTTCATTCTACAAGGATGGTCTTTTCAGAGAACCGATTTGGCTTCTGTCAAAACTCTCACAGGATGCAATTCCTGTTAAATACTTAGGCACTGAAGAAGTAGGTGATGATACAACTTCTGTTCTCCTCCTTCCACAACCTTCTGGGAAGAAACTGAAAGTCTACGTGAGCGAAAAGACACACTATATAATTCAGTTTGTTTACGGTTTTGAAATGGAAGGTGAAGACAAGAAAATTACTGCTACTTTGGATGATTATCGGGCAGTGGATGGTGTCATGATCTCTCATCTTCGTACGACCAAGAATGGTGAATATCGTCAAATCCTGATAACTGACATATCCTTAAATGCAGAAATAGACGATGCGCTGTTCAATCCTGATACAAATCTCACAATAGAAAAGGAATAGAAGAAATGATACGCATCAATTTGATTTTACTTGTAATTCTCTGTCTCTGTATGTTTGTTAGTGTTGTCCATGTGCAAGGTGCAACAATCAAAGGAGAAGTCATTGAGGCAACTCCAGAACAGAGACCGATTGCAGGCGTTACCGTAAAAATAGTTAATGTTGCAACTGAAGAAGAATTTACCGTCACAACAAATAAAGACGGTTTCTATGAGAAAAAGGGATTACCCGCCGGTCGCTATATTATAAGTGTATCCAAAAATGGTTATGGAGACAGAGTAGGCAAATCCAAAGTTGTTGCTGCCGGTGGTGAAATCTTTGACAGAATCAAGATGAGAAAAATTGAGAACATATTCACCTTTTTGTTTGATCTTTACGGGTACTTTATCATTGGCGTTATGATAGCATTTATCCTAATATTTACAGGTGCAGAGTTGTAATCTCCTATCTTTTTTCACAGAAAGTGATCTATAGTAGATTTTGAAATTACTTGAACACTCTACACCGGCTAGGTTAGGAAACCTCGCCTACCGTCGGATGAAAGTGTAAATATAATTTTATACTTCACCATATAAGTTGTAGAAGAGATTTGTTCTTAAATAATTTGGTCTTATGAGATTCTGAAAATGGAGCAAAAAATGACTCGCTTATGTTCAATTAGGATGTATATTGTATGTTTGTGTTGTTTTATGTGTTTCGGTATTGCATACGGACAAGATGCTTTTATTGATAGTGGAGGTGCAACAATCAGAGGTCAAGTCCTTGACGCATCTCCTGAACGGAAACCGATAGAAGGTGTTACCGTGAAAATAGTGTATTCTGCAGATGGTCAGGAATATACCGTCACAACTGATAAAGATGGTAATTACAAAAAAACCGGGTTACCTGCAGGTCGATATATTATCAGTGTATCTAAGGATGGTTACGGAGACAGAATGGGCAAGTCAAAGGTGCTTGCTGCAGGCGGTGAAATCTATGACCAAATCAAGATGCTAAAAAAAGAAAACATAATTACATTTGTTCAAAGACAACCTCTTGTATGGTTACTTGTTGCTGGTGTTGCCATTGTAATTATTGTCGCTCTTGTGATTTTCTTCATAGATTTACGGAAACCGCGTTATTGAGGAAGGTAAATGGCACATGTCATTCTGAACGATGTAACTAAAATATACAACAATGATATTCATGCTGTAGATAACGCAGACTTTCAAATCCCAGATGAGTCGTTTACTGTGCTTGTTGGACCTTCGGGATGTGGCAAGTCCACAATCTTACGGATGATTGCAGGACTGGAAGAGATTACTGAAGGTGACATCTATATTGACGATGAACGCATTAACGACGTGCCTCCGAAGGATAGGGACATCGCAATGGTATTTCAAAACTATGCACTCTATCCACACATGACGGTGTATAAGAATATGGCGTTTGGATTAAAACTGCGGAAATATGAGAAAAAGGAGATTGACACACGCGTCAACGAAGCAGCAAACATCCTCAGTATTTCGCATCTGTTGAATCGAAAACCGAAGCACCTTTCCGGCGGTGAACGTCAACGTGTAGCAGTCGGCAGAGCAATCGTTCGGCAACCGAAGGTATTCCTATTTGATGAACCTTTGAGCAACCTTGATGCAAAACTTCGCGTCCAAATGCGGATGGAAATCAGCCGTCTGCATGATCGACTCAAGGCGACTATAATCTATGTCACGCACGATCAGGTTGAGGCGATGACGATGGGAGATCAGATCGTTGTTCTCAATGAAGGGAAAATCCAACAGATCGCAGAACCGGGCACGCTCTACCACAAACCCACTAATCAATTTGTCGGTGGTTTCATCGGCACACCACCAATGAACTTTATTGATGCACAGATTGAGAGAAATAACGGCACACCAACATTGAAGTTTGAAGACTTCTCGTTGAAACTGAATACTGAATTGCAATCAATTCTCAGTGAAATATCGGGGAACTCTGTGACGCTCGGTATCCGTCCTGAAGATATTTATGTCGGAGAAAACGAAGTTAATCAAGTTATCTCACATGTGGAACTTGTTGAACCGCTTGGAAACCATGCCCTTCTGTATCTACGGACAGAGAAGAATACCTTTGTTATCCAATCAAATCTGGAAGATTTACCACAACACAACTCGCCTTTGACGGTGAGTTTTGACACTGAAAAAGCACACCTATTCCACACAGAGACAGGCGAATCGTTGACAGCATGATATAGTGAAATGTGAAAATACGGGCACACTCCACGGTAGATGCGGTTTCCTAACTGTATCTATGAGACTGAACAAACACCAGTGGACTGTCTATTCTTATGTTGTAGGTCGGGTAGAGAGACGACACCCGACTTTATTGATGATAAATGGCTGCATGTCGGGTTTCGTGCCTCTACCCGACCTACAATTTTAGCGTAGACGCTCCACCAGTTCGGTTAGGAAACCGAACCTACCTTAGTGTAAATAATTATACCGAATTTATGAGGCTCAACAAAAACCAGTTCGGTTAGGAAACCGAACCTACCTTAGTGTGTAAATAATTATACCGTATCTATGAGGCTCAACAAAAACCAGTTCGGTTAGGAAACCGAACCTACCGTGTGTAAATAATTATACCGTATCTATGAGACTGAACAGACACCAGTTCGGTTAGGAAACCGAACCTACCGTTGTGTGTAAATAATTATGATTTTTACTATAATGTCATGTGGTATATAGTAAATCCTTTAGAGTAGATCTTGAATCTGCTGCCATGTCTCATCATCAATAGGTATGCCTTCCTGTTCACGTTTGCGTTGTTCATTCCAACCGCGTTCACCCGGCATCAAAATCTCATCAACTCCAGCAGCGCGCTTTGCAGATTTGATATAGTTGATAAAACGTTCTATCTCTGCACTAAACGCAGGAAACTCTCGGAAACTCGCAACATTCATTACATGCACAAATAACCCATTGCCAACACGTGCATCATCGCCACGACTGGAACCTGCACCGGTCAATGCACCGGCAAGTATATCCACAATCACACTCAATCCAAAACCTTTGTGTGCCGCAATCCCACCGAATGGTAATATGGCAGCAGGTGTTGTTTCGTAGAAATTGTTTGGGTTTGTCGTTGACTCACCATCTGAGTTGATAAGCCATCCTTCTGGTAGTGCTTCATTTCGATGTTGTTTCACACGGATCTTACCCGATGCAACAACACTGGTGGACATATCCAATACAATCGGGTTTTTGCCTTCAATAGGCACTGCACATGCAATCGGATTTGTGGAGAGTCTCCCTTCAACACCACCGTGCGGTGCAACACATGTGCCACCACCGTGGTCGTTCACCATCAGCAGTGCAATCATCTTAGCATCTGTAGCAAGACAAGCATAGCCACCTAACCTACCAACCTCATTACATCGTGACACTGCAACTGAACTCACATCCGTTTGCTTTGCTTTCTGAATTGCTATTTCGACTGCACGCGTTGCAATGACAGGTCCGAACCCCCAATTGCCGTCCAACACTGCTATGGATGCTGATTCATGAACTGTATCAGTCGGTGCGTTGGGTTGGATTAGTCCTGCTTCTATCTCACGCACATATTTTGGGAGATGGATCACACCGTGTGAATCGTGACCGACAAGATTCGCATCTATCATAGAATGGGTAACCACTTTTGCTTCGTCTGGAGGGATATTGTATTTTTGGAATACGTTTAGACATAAGGTAGTGAGTTCTTTGGTAGAAACAATTGGCATTGTGGGATTATATGTCTTCTGTCCGATTAAGGATTTCTGCTATCCGTTTCGCGAAACGATACGCACTGTTGTCCTCTGGAGCATATCCTATCACCTTGCGCGCATTGGTAATGCTCCAGAACTTATGGGAGTTGTCGCTGATACCGTAGAATATCTGGAATGGGATTCCGTTCTCGTCCTCAATGTTCTCTGTTTCAATACTCTTGACAAAGAGTTGAACCTGATCACGGACACTCAAGTATGCACCAAGTGCGCGGTGCATTTTATGATAATTGTCCGCTGTGATGTCATTCAAATCGGTTTCCCGCGGCGCACCGATACGGATTTGCACATTCTGCAGTTTCTTGTTCTTCCTAAAGCCAGTGGCAAAAACAAAACCGAGATGTTCATACGCTTCTTTTGCCCATCCATAAAAGTTATCTGACAAGGGACGCATCTCAGGTGTTACAAAATCCCATTTTCCTGACCAGATAAGTTTTTCATAATAGTCTGCTGCGTGGTTAGAACTACACACCACAACGCGCCGCACATCCGTTTCCCAACTGGTATGGTATATGTTATATGCCATCTGTATGTTGTTGAGTTCGTTCTCAAACCCACCGCCTTGAAATGCACAGTGCACAACAGCGTCTACACCTTCAAAATATCGTTTATATAACTCTCGGTCAGGGTTGCTAACATCAACGATGTGAACACCATCCATCTCTTCTCCCTGCCGATTTGTGTTTCGGACATCAAGTAGAACAAGATCGTATCGTTCGCGAAATGCTGGCAGCATCCGTCCTGCAATATAACCTGCTGCACCTGTGATTAAGACTTTTCTGCGGTTTGGCATTGTACTTCCTTGACATTATAGTGAAATGTAAACATACGTGCACACTCCTCGGAAGATGCGGTTTCCTAACTGCATCTATGAGACTGAACAAACACCGGTTCGGTTAGGAAACCGAACCATAGGCGTCAATTTAGTGATTTTTTGCTGCATTTTCAAGGTGTTCTAATGTTGTGTCTCTATTAGCACGTCTCTCAATGTAGCACCCATTTTGGAAAGCGTGTTTTATTTCATCAAAAGTTTGCCGAAAAGACATTATAGACTTGCGGAAACCTATTGCAAGTGTGCGTGCGAAGGTGCTAATAAGTTCTGCTGTTTTTGTTAGACTATGTTTTAGACATCGCCAACCGACCCTTAACATGATCCAGTGCCGCATAATTGCGACGATGAGTTTTGCATATAACTCACATAAGATTCTATATGGCTTGTCGCTACGGGAGGTATCAACTTTTCCAATGCTTTTGAAGCACTTGAACATCAACTCAACCTGCCATCGGATGCGTGCGACAGCACAAATCTGTTCAGCAGTCAGATGGTCTACTTTTATATTAGTAATGTAGATATTCCATCTTGCGAGCTGAAGTCGTTTGGGTGAAGGTTTCGTATACTTCCGCTTTGCACGATGTTTTATCTCCTTAATACGCTGTTGGGTTTCTGTTTCTGAAAGTCTTTGAACAACTAATCGTGCTTTGAGACGCTTGTTTTTACCTATAAAGATTTGTTTGTCCTTGAAGTTATTAGAACCCTTCTTGAGCCATTTTAGCAAGCAAAAAGGGGCACCTGTTTCATCATAGAGAAAACACTGGACTTTGTAGCGTGATATCCAAAAGACGTTTGCATCGGAAAGTCTTTTGAAGGTATCAAGTGAATAATAGCCGAGGTCTGCGAGGCGCAAACTGCCGGCGGGTAGCATGTCAATCTGCTTTTCAATAGCACTATCAGCGGTGATACCATTGGTCAGTTCAAAGTGTTCAAAAGTGCCTGTGGCACTATCAAAACGCAGGTGGAGTTTCACGGCAGCTGTGTTCGGTTTATTCTTTTTGCTTCCACCTTCCCAAGTTTCGTGGAGCACATCAGGGAGTGTAATCCAAGAACTATCTTGTAAATAGACACCAGTGAACTTTTCAAGGAGCGGAAGCGTTTGCGGGTCGGCAGAAATAACCTTGGACGCAGTAGCATCAAGGATAACTTTCAGGGTCTCTGCTGCTTCAGATGTAAATCGTTGTTCAATGGCTTGTCGTGAGATTGAAATCCCCAGCACACCAGCGGTTTGCGCAAGTTGTGTATAGGTGGCATCTGGGTTTTCTAACCAAGTCCAAATGAGTATTTGAGCAAAACGACTACCGTTGAGTTTACAACTTCTTTTGACAAAACCTGTATTGAGAGCTGCATCATTGGCTATAGTTGTAAGAATATGTTGCATTTCTTTGGGAACTTGTGATAATGTATTCATTAGGAAACACCTCTTTGTAGACCATAATAAATCTATATCTACATTATATATGAGGTGTTTTCATTTTTACAGAAGTTTTATTTCATAATTTATACTTCCTCTGATTAAAAGTTGACACTTATCGGTCTTGGTGCATCCTTAAATTGACGCCTATGGTTCGGTTAGGAAACCGAACCTACCGTAGTGTGTAAATAATTATAGTTTTTACTATAATGTATTACTGTAATAAGCATGGACAGATTACGGAATTTGCAACTTATCTTTACAGTGTCGCGCAAGGGTTTTCATCTCACCAATAACCTGTGTTTCAGTTTGCATGAGTTGATTATAGAATGGTGGAACAGGTTCTCTTCCAAACAACTTATCAAAGAAACTACGTTGTGCCTCTATCGGCATCTCAAACCGAGATGTTTCTGCTCTTGAAGGATCTACGCCCAAATACGCAATTGTAAAATAGTGCGATCCATCATCTTTTATAATCTCTCCATTCTGAATACTGCCGGTAATCTTCCGTCCATAACTCACGGAATAGACTCTACCGGTCTTTTGACTCAGGACAGTATACCCACCCTCGTCAATCGATTCGTTCCAGCATTCCTCAAATCCATTCTGTGGAAGACGTTGGCGTAGTTCTTCTGCTGATCGCACGACAAAACTATTCTGATGTGGTGCCTTGGTGATAACGAATTCCTCGTTCTGCTCCTTAATTGGGTGTTGACCTGAAAGTAGGTCAACACCATCAAGCGTCCAGACGACACCTGCTTGAATACCTTTTGCTAAGTTTTGGTGTGTCTCAACAAACTCGCCGTTGAGTGGATGAAGTTGGTAATCTCCATTTCCATTGAAAACCGCTCTCAATTTTCTCCGATGATCTATCACGGAGAACCGTTTATCAGGAAGCGGTATCTCTAACTGCATTGTATATCCTATATCCAAATCTGTTGTGAGATTTAGTTGTGATTTACGGAGGTTGGCAAGCCGTGTCAATGCAGTTTGACTTTTGGATAAAACGCGTCCGATTAGATATTTACTACGAAGATTAGGTATTTCAGTAGCAAGACACTCAAGTGTTGCTTCATCCAACTTCTCCAACATCACTTTGTGTTCCCAACGTGTGCCGCGTTCGTGTACAAGGATTTGAAACTGTTGTTTATTACCACTGGGACGAATATACCCAAGTGCAGTCCACGGGTCAAAGGTAGCACGATAATAGCCACTTGTTTCTGCATCACCGCCTGCTAAAACGCAATCCCGTCGTTCGTATCGGGAATAGAGACCGAATTGGAATTCATAAGATTCGTAGTTTTCCAAAGCTTTACGCAGATCATGTGCAAACTCACTTCCTCGTGAAAACTTACTAAATATTTGTTCTGTCTGATGCGGCTGATTGAGAGCATCAAGGAAGGAACCGATTGGAATGCCTGCCTCCTCAACACCTTCGTCTTCACTTTTCCCGAACACCTTTGTTTTCGTTTTGAAGGGAGGATTGCGAAGTGTTACATCACGCTGTGAAACAAGTTGTAGAGCGGGATCGTCAGACATACCTGCAAGTGTCGGTGCATCTCCAAGGATTTCAGCTAACTTTCTATCATCAATCTTATCCATTAACACCGTACCACGTTTGAGTTCAGCGAAATGGATAATATCATTAAGGCTATATTGTAGCGGGGCACTAGATGATAGGTTGTCGTAATTTGAACGATGGAAACGGATACGTGGCTTTATACGAAAGACAGGTGTGAGACCGTAATCTTTCAGCAACGCATACAAGGTCACCGTATACGACTCCTCATGCACTTTCTGTGCGAGAATACCGCCATCAGAGGTTAAATTGTTGACGATTAACTGATCTTGTACAGGACTGCTATCATTGCCAAAAATCATCATCCTATGTTCTTCTCTATTGTCATCAACTAACATGAACTTTTCCTCCCCTGATGTATACCAAATTGGCTTCCAGTGTTTTCTGACATGATTGCATGCGAGGTGCGGTTACCTTGTGCTACAATCTCGGATAATTAGGTATAGATTATTTCTCTCAGTGCCAAATTGATAGATTTATTCCGAATTCAGTCTTTGTCTTGCCAGTGCGGCTGCACCAAGCACACCTGCATCATCCCCCAGTTCCGCTCTCACAATCTGAACACCTTTTAACGTATCGGGTAAAGCATACTTCTTAGCGGCTTTACGTATATTTTTTATGAAATTCTTGTCAAGTGCTTCAACAACACCCCCACCAAGCACAATCATATCTGGATTTAGGAAATTTACAATAGAACCGATACCGACACCGAGATATTTTGTCGCCTTTTTAAAGACATTCTGTGTCAATTTGTCCTTACTCCGTAGTGCTTTGGCTAATGTGCCGCTGCGAATTTGCTGAAGGTCACCGTCAGTAAGCTTAGTAATGACACTCTTTTTTCCTTTTTTCATTATAGCATTTCTTAATTGTTTTGTCATCGCCGTACGGCTTGCAAGTGCTTCCAAACATCCACGATTCCCACAACCACACTTCGGTCCACCTTCTTGGACAATAATATGTCCAATTTCACCGGCAGTTTTGCTAGCTCCGTGGAATAGTTCACCGTTTAGAATGATTCCACCACCGATTCCTGTGCCAACAAAGATCCCAACCAAATTCTGTACACCGCGTCCTGCGCCGTAAGTATGTTCTCCGAGTGTGCCGACGTTAACATCGTTGTCTACAAAAGTTGGAATTCCGATGCGAGCTTCTAATTCTGTCTTTAAAGGGACATCTTTCCAACCAAGATTCGGAGCGAAGATTACAACACCTGTTTCCGGATCAAGCGGCCCCGGTGCACCGATACCAATAGCACGAATCGTATCTTCAGATACTTCCGATTTTTGGAAAGCCTCCTTAATACAGTCCGAAATTCGATCAATAACAATAGATGTATCGTCTTTTGCTTGTGTCGGCATTTTTGCTGTGGCTAAGATATTACCTGATGCATTCACAACTGCGGAGAGGATTTTGGTGCCACCCATATCCACCCCGATAACATTAGCGTCCATTATAATTTCCTTTGTCTAATAGGTAATTTAAGATCTTGTAAAATTTCTATGTCGCAATAATCTCAAGGAGTTTTTGCTTAAAGTCCATTGCTGATAAATGCATCCATTTATTTAGAAATGTATCATAGTCAGCAATACGATTGTTATGTGTGCGCGAGCAGAGGGTATCAACCCCAAGTAATTCATCAGACCCAAGTAATTCATCAGAATTGTAACTTGTCTTATGTTCTGTGAGGACACCCAAAATAACATCGTTGTCGTGAATATCACCAAGTATATCCTGCAGATCGACAATAGTGTCAAGAAAATCAGAAAACCGGCTGTCGTAATTGACGGCAAAGAATTCCATTGTGTACCGCAGTCTTTTCACAGAAATTCGCATGTTATGAAGTTCATCTCGTCGCTCTGGGTCATTAATATACTTTTCCCAACTGTACACCTCTTCAACTCTCTGTGGTAAAACGGTACGCGCGTTCTGACGAAAACTTTGCTTCGGATTGAGACCTATTATTTTCTGTGGCTTTGCCATGTTACCCCTCCGATTGAAAGAATGTCAGAAATTTAGTTTCAAAGTCATTTACTTCAAGTTCAGCAAACAATTCCAACATCGGTTTTCGTGCAATTTCCCGTTTCTGTTGTAAGTTTTCAATCAGTCCATGGATATCACTTTGTTCCTCGGCAGGTAGCGTTTGCAACTCCGATTGAAAATGTGTAATGAGAACATCAAGGTCACGGACTACCCCCATCGTTCGCGTTATAGTGCGTATCTGTTTGTAGTATCGCTTGAAAGGTTCTCTTTGAAAGCAATCCGAGAAGTTATCCATTGCAGCTCGTATACGACGAGAGGCAACCCTCATATCGTGGACGAATTCAATATTTGTGCCATCTATTGCCCCATTTTTGTGAGACATCATCTCTCGGAAATAGCCGACAATAATTAGTCGTGCACAGGTTTCCATATTCTCATTGGGTGCGACACCTTTGATTTCTATTGCAGCAGACATTTTAACACCCATTATATCATACCACTTTTATAAATGATATTCCCTTTTTTATTGATAGGGTTATTTAGTTTTCGGTTTTTCTGCTATATTTTTCACATTTCAATATAACACCTGTAGGTCGGGTAGAGGCACGAAACCCGACAAGCATTGAACGTGTCGGGTTTCGCTTTGCTCTACCCGACCTACGATATAAACTCTTAGTAACGTTCATCAATTGAAAATTATTAAAACTAAATAACCCTGTTTTATTGAAATGTAAGAGGCGCAATAAATTGCTCAACTACAAATCAACTATTTCATTAATGGTATGTTCATTTTAGAATGGTATCATTAGCAATGAATACATTTTTTCCTACCCCAGTGCTCAAAAAAGGAATAAACTTGCAAACAGAAAGTAGGCAAAAATCCCAATGACATCAATTGCAGTTGTAACGAATGGTCCTGTTGCAACAGCAGGATCAATATTCACACGTTTGAAAAACATCGGAATGATTGTTCCAACCGTAGCAGCAATTATCATATTCACAAAGATAGAAAGAGCAACGACAAGTGGCAACTTCCATGCAAATTCTCGGAATTGCGGAAAAAGATAAGCGAATCCTCCGAGAAGCACACCATAAGTTGTACCGAGTAATGCCCCTGTGTTAAATTCACGCCACAAGACACGCCAAGTATCTTTGATGCCAACTTCACCAATTGCTATACTTCGCACGATGATGGTGGAGGATTGAGTTCCTATATTTCCACCCATCCCCATGATGACAGGAATAAATGCGGCTAACGCAGCGATCTGTTTCAATTGTGCTTCAAATATACCGATAACATATACCGCCAGTAACCCACCTGCAAAACTGGCAAGTAGCCACGGCAAACGTGCTCGCGTGTTTCTGAAAATGGAACGGGATGTAATATCCAGATCACCTGTTCCTGCCATCTTAAGCATATCTTCTGTATTCTCTTCTCTGATCACATCAACGATATCGTCAATTGTTACAACACCCACTAACTTCCCGATGCTATTGATGACAGGAATTGCCAGCAAATTGTAACGAGCAACTGCACGTGCCACCGTTTCTTGTGGCATATCCGTATGAACAGTATATAGATGCGATGTCATTAGATCCTTGAGTGGCGTATCAGGTTTTGTTTGCACCAGCTGCCGTAATGATAACACACCTTTTAGTGTGTTTTCTGCATCAACGACATAGACGTAGAAGGTAATCGGCGGTATGTCTATTTCAGTGAGATCCCGTATCATCTCAGTTGCTTCAGCGGCAGTGGTCTCTTGAGGTAATGCGAAATAATTCGGTGACATAATCGCACCCGCAGTTTTTTCCTCATACTCAAGTAACCGTTCAACATTTTCAGAGGTAGTTCCCTCAATGAGATTTAGTAGTTCCTCCTTTTTCTCTTCAGGTAATTCGGATAGGATCTGTGTGACATCGTCAGCGGGAATTGTGTGTAAGACACTGGCAACAGTTTCAGGTTCAGTTTCTTCAACAAATTCGTTGATGTCTGTAGCGTTTAGTTCGCATAGGACCTCACCCATACGTTGTTCTTCAATTAGAAGCGTGAAAAGGCTGCTTTTTTCTTCAAAACGTAGGCGCGGAAACCATCTCGCGATATCTGCCGAATGCGTTTTAGCGATGATGTTACGAAGATTTGGCAAGGCACGCCGTTGAATCAAACGAACAACGGTAGAGATAAACAGTTCATCAACATCATGTGTTGTGATGATTGTTTGACCTTCCATATTTGTGCTCAAGAATAATTTTCTATGGTGGTAATTTTAGGACTTTGCTTGGTGGCGGAGTAGATGATCAGTAAGCACGAGTGCTGCCATCGCCTCAACGATTGCTGGTGCACGAATTAACACACACGGGTCGTGTCGTCCGCTTGCTTCTAATGTCACCTCGTTCCCGTCTATGTCAACCGTCTGTTGTGGTTTACCAATAGTTGCTGTTGGCTTAAATGCGATTTGGAATACGATATTTTCTCCGTTTGAAATGCCACCTTGTGTGCCTCCCGAATTGTTAGTTCTGGTGCGAATCTGTCCAGACTCATTGTAGAATGCATCGTTGTGTTCAGAACCAGTCATCGTAATACCGTCAAATCCTGATCCGATTTGAAACCCCATCGTTGCGGGTAGAGACATCATCCCCTTTGCTAAATCAGCTTTAAGTTTGTCAAAGACAGGTTCTCCGAGACCTACCGGAACGTTACGGCATACGGATTCAATTATACCACCGAGAGAATCCTTATCACGCCGTGCCTGATCAATACGTTCTGCCATTTTTGGACTTACAATTGGGTCAGGACATCGCACAGGACTTGCTTCTATTTCATCATGCGTAACCGTGTCTGCATCTACTGTGGCTTGGAGTGTATGTATCTGTTTGACATAAGCGAGTGTTTCAGTTTCACATCTCACATGTAGGATCTGCTTTGCAATTGCCCCTGCAGCGACGCGTCCGATGGTCTCGCGTGCACTTGCTCTACCACCACCTTGCCAATTCCGAATACCATACTTTTCCTGATAAGTAAAGTCAGCATGTGACGGACGGTATAGGTTTTTCAGGTGTTCATAAGCGGATGGTCGTGCGTCCTTGTTCCATACTAACATAGAGATAGGCGTGCCGAGGCTTTTTCCTTCAAACACACCAGAAAGTATTTCAACAACGTCTGCCTCTTGACGCGGCGTAGTCAGATGACTTTGCCCAGGTCTCCTCCGATGAAGTTCATACTGTATAGCGTCTATGTCTATATCAATCTGTGGAGGGCACCCATCTATCACAACACCGACAGCACCACCATGGGATTCACCCCAAGTTGTTATTCGAAAAAGGTGTCCAAAAGTATTCATTTCTCAGTTCCGTTACAAACGGTTAGTCAAGTATATCTCTTCATTGCATCTTATTACATAATCTTAAGATATACTATAGCAAATTGTCAACAATCATGCAATGCAATATTTGAAGGGCATTCCACAGCATTAGATTGGGAAAAGATAGAGGAGTAATACAAGTTATGCAAAACTTGGATCATAGAGATACTTTAGAACTGTATCTCTGCTGAAATAAAATCAGACACTGTAGGTCCTTCATATATTCGTCCATAATTGACAATTACATCAATGATCCGCAGACCAACACCAGCAGTTATATTTCCATCAGAACTTCCGACTCGCATAGAAAATAAGGATGATGGCACCCATTCAATACCGAAGTATTGTTCATGCTTTGCCTCCTCAGTTGAGATTGCGATGTCTGCAGAAAATAGATAGGTATCATGACGGTAGGCAGCACCGAGTGTGACCCACTGAATTCTATGTGCATCAAGATTCTGTAACAAGATTCCAAATTTGAGTTCTGGACGCGGTTTAAACAGCAAACCGATGTCATAAGATGTGTGATAACCGAAGAATTGATAATAATCGGAAGGATGCCGACGTTTGAATTTTAGACTAAATCCCGCAGCAAAATACGGACCAAGTTGCCGTGCAAAACTGTAATAATTAAAATCTGGAACCCCACTTGATACATCAAGTGCAATTTTATTACCCCAATACAAACTGTTGCCACGCCAACTAAATCCAACACCTTTGGGGTCAAACCGGTAATAGTACTGGTCATGAAACTTAGTTAGACCGAATAGTTTAACGCCTTGCCACTGAATTAATCCTGCGGGATTCCAAAAACCTGCGGTAGCATCATCAGCAACTGCGGTAAAGGCGTTTCCCATTGATAATGCGCGTGCCCCCACATATAACGGACGTGCAATTTCAAACGGATATTTCGTTTGTCCCAATGCGTGTGTTGTCAACAACAGAAAACAAGTTGCAATGACACATATATGAAGAATCTTAAAACAACGTCCTGAAAACCCTATTCCAATCATTATTTTCCTATAGATTATTTGTTATACCATTTCTATAAATGTTTATTCCATTAACAAATGTTTATTCCATTAACATTTGTTAAGAATGTCTTGTAGGATGGCACAAA
Source organism: Candidatus Poribacteria bacterium (assembly GCA_965214095.1). Taxonomy (GTDB): domain Bacteria; phylum Poribacteria; class WGA-4E; order WGA-4E; family WGA-3G; genus MSPOR6. Next base: position 953,804 of record OZ243938.1, read on the forward strand.
CTGGCAGTTTGTGCTACAAAAATGCGGTGTTTTCTATTAGAAATGGTATTAGTATTTGCATAATATCTTTTTGCCAATTGTAATAAATCAAGACTATCTAAAGTATAGTATAGTCAGATGCTGATGTCAAGATGCATAAAATTGCTTTGCTTGCATCAATACACATCATCTGCTAAAATAAGACATCCATCTGAACAAAAAACCACAGCTGATTTATGAAATCAACTTGTAGAATTTCTGACCTATCACAGTAATATGAATCAATCTGAATCTGGCATCCTTTACCTCGTTAGTACACCCATCGGTAATTTAGAAGACATCACCCTGCGCGCACTTCGCATTCTCAAAGAGGTAGACCTCATCGCTGCAGAAGACACCCGAAAAACACGCAGACTTCTATCACACTATGAGATCAAAACCCCTCTCACGAGTTATTTTGAAGGCAACCAGCAGGTAAAAGCAGAAAAACTCGTTGCAAGGTTAAAGGCAGGAGAATCTATTGCACTCGTATCAGACGCTGGTACACCGATTATTTCAGATCCCGGCTACCCACTCCTACAAGAATGTATTGCTGAATCTATCCCAATTGTGCCGATACCCGGTGCATCAGCAATTCTTGCGGCAGCCGCTGTCTCCGGTCTCCCACTTCATAACTTCACATTTCATGGCTTTCTCTCACCGAAATCCGGCAAACGGAAACGACAATTAGCACTGCTTGCAGAGGAAGAACGCACACTTATCCTGTTTGAGTCACCGCATAGACTCTGTCGTTTCCTTGAGGACGCAATGGCTGTGATGGGGGAACGTGATATTGTGATTACACGTGAATTAACCAAAAAATTTGAAGAGATATTCAGAGGCAATATCAGTCAGGCACTTGAAAAATTCAGAAATACTGCCCCCCGTGGGGAATTTACTATCGTAATTGGAGCATGAAATTGTCTAAAAGAAAAATGAAGGATATTAACAACATAGCAGTCATCGGTGCGGGATTGATGGGACACGGTATCGCACAAGAGTTTGCTTGTGCTGGCTATCGTGTCTATATCCATGACATTTCCGATGATCTACTTCACAATGCCCGCGAACAGATTGACAGAAACTTAAAACTACTTGCAGAACACGGTATTATTGAACAATCGAATATACCCGAAACACTGCAACGCATTGAGACCACAACTGAACTTTTAGCTGCCGTTGAAGCAGCTGATTATGTTGTAGAAGCAGTAACCGAGAATCTGCCGTTAAAACAACAGATTTTTGAGAAATTGGACAACTTGTGTCAACCACATACTATTTTAGCAAGCAACACAACAGCGTTGATGCCGAGTCAGATAGGTATTAACACCAAACGTCCGGATAAGATACTCAACACACACTACTTTAATCCACCATACTTGATTCCCCTTGTTGAGTTAATTCGGAGTCCCAACACATCTGATGAGACGGTATCTGTGACGTTTGACCTCTTAACTGCTATTGGAAAGACACCTGCTATTATTGAGAAAGAAGCACTCGGATTTGTGGGACCGAGACTACAAGCAGCTCTCATCAGAGAAGCATTTGCGATTGTTGAACAGGGGATTGCCAGTGCTGAGACGGTTGATCTTGTCGTGCGTAATAGTTTTGGAAGACGACTTAGTGTTGCCGGACCTTTTGAAGTCTTTGAACTCGCTGGATGGGATTTGGTGCTTGCCGCCTTTGAAGAACTCTATAAAGACCTAAACAGTTCTCCCGATATCAATCCGCTTCTGCAAGAGATGGTGAATTCAGGGAAACTCGGAGTGAAATCTGGAGAAGGATTTTATCAATGGACTGATGAACGACAGCAAACCCTCCGCGACAAAATGAGTCAGGCATTGATTCATGCTATGAAAGAGGAGGAGAAATAGTGTGGCATCAATCGTAAGGTTATATTTAGTCTTTATCAGTTACATACTCTCACAATAATTGGCACGAACAAGCATAAACCAATTGACACCATATATGCTTTAAGGTAAATTCATTTCAAAATAACCTCATAATACCATTTCTATAAATGTTTATCCCATTAACATTTGTTAAGAATGTCTTAAACGATGGCACAAACTGGATGAAGATTAAGAAATAAATAGGATAATTTCCTTGAGAAGTCCGGTGCGGTTAGGAAACCGCACCTACCGGGTTTGGGAAAATGAGAATTACCCGTTTAATAAATTAATCTTCATGCAGTTTGTGCTACAAAATGCGGTGTTTTCAATTAGAAATGGTATAACTACAAAAAAGGAATAGGCTCATGATTAAAATAGGTGTTATCGGCGTAGGGGGCATGGGAAATGGACACTGCAACTCGCTCCCGAATGTAGAAAACTGTGAATTTGTAGGTGTTGCTGACTTGCGGCTTGATGCTGCACAAGCAGTTGCAGAAAAGCACAACATCAAGGCATTCCAAGACTATCATGAACTCCTTGCGCTCGTTGATGGTGTTGTTATTGCCACACCACCTGTCGCACATACCAAAGTTGTCGTTGATGCTGCAGAAGCAGGGGTTCATGCCTTCTGTGAAAAGCCATTATCATTGACACTTGATGAATCTGACGAGATGATTGCTGCACATGATAAAGCAAGTACACATCTGATGGTCGGACAAGTTCTTCGTTTTTATCCTGTGCATGAACTCGGTAGAAAGATGGTGGATGATGGCGAAATTGGCGATGTTGTCTATATTGAAACAGATTATACTGGTCCCTACAATGCTCCACGCAATCGTCCAGAGAGTTGGTATGGCACTGTGGGTGGATTGTTAGAAAATGGCATTCACAAATCCGATTTAATCAACTGGTTCGGTGGTACGCCACTCACCGTTGCTGCGGAAGTTGGTAGTTTTTCTGGACATGACGACTGGGAGGATTATACCGTCTCCCTTATCAGATACGATACAGATGTAGTCGGTATCCTCAGATGGGGTGGTTTTCTTGGTGCGCGTGGCACAAACGATACTATTATTGATGGTTCTGAGGGGTCACTCCGTCTTGACATGGGAGCGGATGTTGCTTACATCAAAAGGCGCGGAAGCGGCGACTGGGAAGAGGTCGTTCCTGATCGTTCTGGACCGAGTCACGTTGTCGGTGAACTGACACATTTTGTTGAATGTATCCGTGATAACAAGACACCGATAATTGACGGTAGGGGTGGGAAAGATGCCGTTGCTGTAGTTTTAGCTACATATCAATCAGCAAAAGAGAAGACGAAGGTATCTCTCGTTTAGGCAACTTCAGCAAACTATAGGGATGATCTTCATCCCTATAGTTACAATATTCCCGTTAGGAGACCCACAGATGAAAAGGACGTTGTTTACAGGTTTCTTATCTCTATTTGTTTTTTTAACCTTCTATTTACCTCTTGTTCATGCCCAGGATTACACAGAATGGGAGTTACCTGAAGGTGCAATAGCACGTCTTGGTAAAGGTAGTATTCGTGATATGCGATATTCTCCTGATGGCACTCTACTTGCAGTATCCGGTTCTGTTGGTATTTGGTTATATGACGCGAAAACCTTACAGGAGATAACACTACTTAGAGATGGACCGTATTCTATCTCTCATATATCATTCAGTCCAGATGGAAAAACACTTGCCAGTGTTAGTTATTATGGTGTAACACTGTGGGATGTTAGTACAAGGAAACGGAAGACAGTGTTAGCAGATTATAAAGCGGGTTCTGATAGTGCCTTGTTCAGTCCAGATGGGAAGCAACTTGCAAGTATAGATCATCGTAATATTTATATATGGGATATACAAACGGAAACTCAGATACATTCACTCATGGAGCATCCAGACTCTATTTTCTGCATGTCAATCAGTCCTGATGGTAGGACAATTGCAAGTGGAAGTCGGGATGGAATAATCCGATTATTGGATGTCAACACTGGAGAAGAAAAACGGAAACTTATAGGACATACGAAGAGTGTATATTGCATAGCATTTAGTCATGATGGTAAGACAATTGCAAGTGGAGGACAAGATAATACTGTGTGTTTTTGGAATGCAGAAAAAGGTAGTCTCAAATACACATTAAAAGGACATACTGAATCTATTCAAAGTATTTCATTTAGTCTTGATGGCAAGACACTCGCCAGTGCAAGTTCAGAACAGACTGTCCGATTTTGGGATATTAGTACAGGCACTCAAGTGAAAGTACTCAACCATACAGATCATGTCAATTATGTTGCGTTTAGTCCTGATGGTAAAACACTCACCAGTGCGAGTTCACACCATAAAATTCACCTATGGGACACAACGATGTGGCAACAGACAAAATCAGTTAATGGACATGGATATTATGTGAATGGAATCTGGTTTAGTCCAGACGGCAAAACCCTTGCGACTTCGGGGTATAACGAAACCGTACGATTATGGAATGTAGAAACTGGTAAGAATATAAGAGACCTTACGCATCAACACTTATTTGAAGACCATTCGGAAAAGCAAATTTATATTGAAAGTGTAGCGTTCAGTTCTGATGGCCGCACACTTGCGACTGCGAGCGGATATAATGATAGACATTCGGGTAGAATACAAATGGATAAGTATCAAGACGGAAGCAAGTTCATCAATCTATGGGATATACAAACCGGAACACTTGTAAGAATACTGAAAGGACATAAGGGTTATGTTGAGAGTATTGCCTTCAGTCCAGATGGAGATACACTGGCAAGTGGGAGTGGCGACAAGACGATTCGACTGTGGGACATGACCACACGAAAACATCGGCAGACGCTAACAGGACATTCCGATAGTGTGACAAGTTTGCAGTTTAGTTCGGATGGTGAGTTACTTGCGAGTGGTGGTCAGGATGGTAGCATACTTCTGTGGAACTTGAACACTGGAGAACACCTGCAAACAGTTATCGGACATGTTGGTGAGATCTATACTATTACATTCAGCGCGGATGGAAGAACGTTTGCGAGCACAGGTGAGGACAGTACCCTCCGATTCTGGGATCTAAACACTTATGAGCCCCAACGCGGACTTACCGCGTATAAGGGAACTCTTTGGAATGTACTCTTCAGAAGCGATGGAACAACAATTGTCACTGAAACCGGAGAGGGATTTACTCGCAATGATCTGTGGAGAAAAATACGGCTCTGGGATTTTGTCAAAGGTCAGCAAATTAAGACAATTCATGAGAATTATTCAAGTATTTGGAGTATTGTCTTCAGTCCTGATGGAAAGTTAATGGCAAGTGGAGGGATGGATTGCACAGTATTTCTGTGGGATCTCTCAGTTTTACTTAACACCGACAATATAGTAAAATGAAACTGTGGTATTAGATGTGAGAATAGACTGACACGATAACCGATAAAAGATTGTATTGCAAGGAGACTTACTAGTCATAGTACCCAAACCTAAAGGGTTGGGCTTGTGCTTCATAGACGTTGCGTTTCACCAAAAGGATCATCCGTCTTATTTCGTCTCCACAGTGGGTTCTAAGCAACCTCACTTGCTCTAAAAGAGCAACTTATTATTTGAGAGTGTGTTTTTCGGACTGGGTTTTTTACCTCCCATGTCCCTACCACTCAATTGTTATGTGTCTATGGTAGTGAGAGCGTATATGTTTTTCAGTTTTATGCTCCGCAACATATAGCACCAAAGACTGCGGACAACCTCACACACGACTGCGTGTGATTGAACTTTCCGAATATATTTTAGCAAGTTTGACATTTATTGTCAAGAAAAACATAGGAGCGGGCATTCCTCCCAAACCTAAAGGATTGGGAGGAATGCCCGAAGATTAGATGAAAAAAACGCTGGTAATTTCTCTTATGATTCTCAGTATTGTTTCCATTTTTGGAGTGATTAGGTTCGTATTGATACGTGAATCAACCGAAACAGAGATTATTCCCACAGATTCACCTCAGTTTCAACTCCCCGATGGAGTAAGAGCACGTATAGGTAGAGGCAGAATAAATAAGATGGCGTTATCACCAGACAACAATGTATTAGCCGTTGCTTCAGTTATAGGGATTTGGTTGTATGATGTGCAGAGCGGCGACGCGCTTACATTATTGATGGCACATACTTCCAACGTCAATACGATAGCGTTCAGTCCAAATTCAAATATCCTTGCAAGTGGGAGTACCGATAAGATTGTTCGTTTATGGGACATTAGTACTGGTGAACTTCAGCATGCCTTTGTTGGACACGCTGGTGGGGTCTTTGATATTGCGTTCAGTTCGGATGGAAAAGTGCTTGCCAGTGCCAGTATCCATGAGATTAATCTTTGGGATATAAGTACAAAAACTCACAAACAAAGGGTTAGAAGGTATACTTATAGCGGTACATCTCGGATATCATTCAACAATAGTGACAAACTTATAGTCGCCGAAGTGGATACCAACAAAAACAAGACTATTGAGTTGACAGATCTTATGTCGGAGTTAACCGAGAACCCGCAAAAGAAGGTATTAGAGGGACAGGAACATCCGGTAAGAGGCGTATCATTTAGTCCAGACGGTGAAATCTTAGTAAGTGTTGGGATGCGTAAGACATTCCATTTTTGGGATGTCAATACTGGAAAACAGAGGAAAATACTGAATGGTGATACAGATGATGTCTCAGGAGTGTTTTTCAGCACTGATGGAAAATCATTGGTAACAGTTGACAAAAACAAAGCAATGCATATATGGGATATTGCTACTGGAGAGAAAAGGAGTACCATCAAAGGGAATTTCAAATCTTCGCGATTAGTGGACATAATCCATAATGGGGAGTCTATCGTCAGTAAAGATATAAATGGCTCAATCAATTTATGGAACTCTGATAATGCAATACATCAGAAAACAATCACAGGACATGCCACCTGGAATCATGACGTATTGTTCAATCCAGATGGAAGTATAGTTGCAACACGGGAAGGTTGGCGGAGTAAAAATATACATTTGTGGGATCTGAACACAGGGAAATATCGAAGTACACTGCTTGGCCATAAGAAGCAGATTTACAGTATTGCCTTTAGTCCGGATGGAAAAACACTTGCAAGTGGTAGTGCAGACAAAACCATCTACCTATGGGATGTTTTTTCAGGAGAAATGAAGAAGAAAATACGGGGAAATAGACACCCGATTAAGACAGTTATATTTAGTCCGAATGGTGAGACGCTTGCTGGTGTGGATGTAAAGAATGGGATGTATTTATGGGATGTATCCTCTGGAGCATTGAAAATGGACGGTACAACGCGTATCACCGATATTGCATTTAGTCGGGATGGAAAATCCCTTCTGAGTTGGGATTATCAAGGATACTTCACTGTGTGGGATGTTACTACTGGCAAAGCTAATACAGTCAAGACTCACTATACACGAATTTTATCAAATCAACTTTTTAGTCCAGATGGGAAATCATTTGCAGTATCAACTATTCAATTTACCAGAGAACAAGGAAGGATTGTTCAGATTGATTTATGGGATGTTGTTGCTGGACATGTCAAGCATACACTTGTAGGACATACAGATGAGATTTTGTCTTTGGCTTTCACTCCAAATGGAAAAACATTAGCAAGTGGAAGCAGAGATAAAACAATCCGTTTCTGGGATGTTGCCACTGGTGAACAGGTGCGTATAGTCACGGATCCGCGTTGGAATACTGGTCGCCGCAGAGATGAATATGATGTCAGTTACGTTTCTTTTAGTCAGGATGGAGGAACACTTGCCAGTGGACTTTGGGGTGGTGCCATCTACTTGTGGGACACGGAAACCGGACAGCAAAAGCAGGTTCTCTCTGGACATACGCATGTGATAGTTCAGATTATTTTCGGCGAAGAGGGTCAACCTATTGCCAGCAGTAGTATGGATGGTACCATTCTGATATGGGATAATACATCATTTACTGAGGAACTGGATGCAATGAAATAGTTTGTCAGTCGGACGAATAATAGACATACAAGGTGATGCGAGAAACTGGCAGTATTTCTTGGTGGTTAAAAGCAAAGGGCAGACGCGATGTCTGCCCTTTTGATAAGTATTCCGGCAGCGACCTACTTTCCCGCGGGGTTGCCCCCGAAGTATCATCAGCGCTGAAGGGCTTAACTACCGTGTTCGGAATGGGAACGGGTGTGTCCCCTTCGCTGTAACCACCGGAAAGGTGTATAATAATATTTGACAAATGAATAGTGTGTGAGGGGTCGGTAGAGAAAAATAAGTTATCAAGCCCTCGACTTATTAGTACCAGTTAGCTGAACCGCTCACACGGTGTACACATCTGGCCTATCAACCTCCTGATCTCGAAGGAGTCTTACCAACTTTTCGTTGTGGGATATCTTATCTTGAGGTAGGTTTCACGCTTATATGCTTTCAGCGTTTCTCCTTTCTGCACATAGCTACCCAGCGGTGCCACTGGCGTGACAACTGGTGCACTAGAGGTACATCCACCCCGGTCTTCTCATACTAGGGGCAGCTCCACTCAAATATCCTACGCCCGTACCAGATAGGGACCGAACTGACTCACGTCGTTCTAAACCCAGCTCGCGTGCCACTTTAATCGGAGGACAGCCAAACCCTTGGGACCTTCTGCAGCCCCAGGATGTGACGAGCCGACATCGAGGTGCCGAACCGCCCCGTAGCTATGAGCGCTCGGGGGCGACTAGCCTGTTATCCCCGGAGTACCTTTTATCCAATGAGTTACGGCCTTTCCACACAGCACCGTAAGATCACTAAGCCCTGCTTTCGCATCTGCTTGACGTGTCCGTCTCGCAGTTAAGCTCCCTTCTGCCTTTGCACTCTACGCGCGGTTTCCAATCGCACTGAGGGAACCTTAGGGTGGCTCCGTTACGCTTTAGGAGCCGACCATCCCAGCCAAACTACCCACCTGACACTGTCCTCAGCCCGGATTCACGGACCAAAGTTAGAATTCCAGTACAACAAGAGTGGTATTTCAAGGACGACTCCACTGAAACTGACGTTCCAGCTTCACAGTCTCCCACCTATCCTACACAGGCAGCACTAAAACCCAATATCAAGTTATAGTAAAGGTTCACGGGGTCTTTCCGTCTTGGTACGGGTAACCGGCATCTTCACCGGTATTACAATTTCGCCGAGTCTCTCGCCGAGACAGTGCCCATATCGTTACGCCATTCGTGCAGGTCGGAATTTACCCGACGAGGAATTTCGCTACCTTAGGACCGTTATAGTTACGGCCGCCGTTTACCAGGGCTTCAGTTCGGAGCTTCCGCTTGCGCTTCACTCCTTACCTTAACGTTTTGGCACCGGGCAGGCGTCAGTCCCTATACATCATCTTGCGATTTAGCAGAGACCTGTGTTTTTAGTAAACAGTCGCATGGGCCATTTCACTGCGGCTTTTTTCGGTTTCGCGTGCGAAACGCGGCAACTACTCAAAGCACCCCTTCTCCCGAAGTTACGGGGTCATTTTGCCGAGTTCCTTAGCGAGAGTTCTCTCGGGCGCCTTAGGATTCTCTCCTCGCCTACCTGTGTCGGTTTGCGGTACGGACACCATAATTCGTCCGCTCGAGGTTCTTTTCTTGGCAAGCAACCGGAACAGTTTGTATCCTTGCGGAATCCTGTTCACCTCCTGGAGCATATTGCACCGGATTTACCTAGTGCACTCCATCGGGCTTAACCCAGCATATCCATCAGCTGGTAGTTCCTAATGCTTGCGTCTCCCCTAGCATCATACTAGTAATGGTGGTGCAGGAATATTACGCCTGCTTCCCATCGTCTACGCCTTTCGGCCTCGACTTAGGATCCGACTAACCCTGGGTGGAATTGCCTTGCCCAGGAACCCTTAGGCTTTCGGCGAACAAGCTTCTAACTTGTTTTATCGCTACTCATGCCGGCATAATCACTTCTAATTCGTCCAGAGATCCTCACGGTTCTCCTTCAGTCCTACTATAGAACGCTCCCCTACCACATCTAATCTCCGAAGAGTTTAGACATCCACAGCTTCGGTAATACACTTAGCCCCGGAAATTTTCGGTGCAAAATCGCTCAACCAGTGAGTTATTACACACTCTTTAAATGGTTGCCACTTCTACGCCAACATCCTGGCTGTCTCAGCAACAAAACATCCTTTACCACTTAGTGTACATTTAGGGACCTTAGCTGGTGGTCTGGGCTGTTTCCCTCTTGTCAATGGAGCTTATCCCCCACTGACTGACTCCTATGCTTAAGACAATGGTATTTGCAGTTTAACTGGAGTTGCTAACCTGGTGGGGCCGCGAGTCCAATTAGAGCTCTACCGCCACTGTCAAACACATAAGGCTAGCCCTAAAGCTATTTCGGGGAGAACCAGCTATCACCAGGTTTGATTAGCCTTTCACTCCGACCCACGGGTCATCCCCCAAGTTTTCAGCCTTGGTGGGTTCAGGCCTCCACATATTTTTACATATGCTTCACCTTGCCTATGGGTAGATCACCTGGTTTCGGGTGTACTCCATGCAACTGAACGCCCTATTCAGACTCGCTTTCGCTACGACTTCATATCAGAGATATTTAATCTGGCTACACAGAGTAAGTCACCGGCTCATTATGCAAAAGGCACGCGGTCATGCTTGTCACTTGCGTGACATAGCACTACCACAGATTGTAGGCTTTACGGTTTCAGGGACTTTTCACTTCCCTAACAGGGGAACTTTTCACCGCTTCCTTCACAGTACTTTGTTCACTATCGGTCGCCAGGGAGTATTTAGCCTTAGGAGGTGGTCCTCCTGGATTCCCACAGGTTTGACCTATCCCGTGGTACTTGGGGTATCCATCAGGAAGTTCGTCATCGCTTTCGCTCACGGGACTTTTACCCGCTCCGGTTGTTCTTTCCAGAAACATTAAGCTAGGGACACGTTAACTTCTGGTGTGTCTGAACCCACACCAAATGGACCCCGCAACCCCTGACATACAACGCGTTCAGGCTTGAACATATATCAGGTTTAGGCTGTTCCCTTTTCGCTCGCCGCTACTGGGGGAATCGAGGTTTTCTTTCTTTTCCTCAGGGTACTGAGATGTTTCACTTCTCCTGGTTATCTCTTGTGTTAGACACAAGTAGTAGGTATTAACCTACTCGGTTGCCCGATTCGGGAATCTCCGGATCATAGTTTACTATGCAACTCCCCGGAGCTTATCGCAGCCGGTCACGCCCTTCATCGTCTCCTGGCACCAAGGCATCCACCGTAAGCCCTTAGTAGCTTGATAGGTGATATTTTTCTTTCTACCGATTTACCCTCTACTATTCATTTTGTCAAAGAACGCCGCCTATATTCTCAGAAATGCGTTGCATTTCATTTAGGCGATGGAGATGAGCGGAGTTGAACCGCTGACCTACTGCGTGCAAAGCAGTTGCTCTCCCAGCTGAGCTACACCCCCTCGCGCCATGTGGTATTCAGTCAACCACGAAATCTGACCTAAGTCAAACCCTTATGATAAGGTATATTAGTATACTATAGAGTCTATACATAAGTCAAATTTATTTTCAAAGAACGGGATGAAATTTACTTCCATTCCAAAACAGATTCTAAGTATAACACATTACGTGGTGTATGTCAAATATATTTTACAAAAAATACAACAAATTTGTCAATTTTATTGTAAAGTTCTATAAACCTGCTTGAATTCAATAGGGTTTGACTTTTCTATCAATATACATTATAATATTTCCAAATATCCACATGAATTAAATTTATGTCTAAACTGATGTTATTCAAGAATTTCAAATCAAAGTGAACTCATATCAACCGGTAATTAGACTAATATACGCAAGGAGAAATAAATGGCAACGATAGTAAGACATAATGCCACTGGAAAAAACTACTGCTTGCTCGGAACAGGTTTTGGTGCCTATCAATCTAAGAAGCCAAGTATGTTTTTGGGTAATTGGATGGCAGATATTGAGGAAGGTCAATTTGCAATGGCATGTGTCTGTGATAGTACAGGTAGAGTAAGTTGGGTACAAGCAGAAGATATTACCGTTGTCAGTATTGATGGACAAGATATCAGTAGTCTATCACTTGCATGACTAACTTTCTTTTGCAACTCACAGGAAAGAAAATATAGTAGATCTTGAAGTTACTTGAACACTCTGCATCGGCGAGGTTAGGAAACCTCGCCTACCGTGGGTCGAAAGTGTCAACTTAAATTTATAATTCACTATAACTAACTGACTTTTTCATGAAAGGAAACTTTTCACCGTATGGATTTACAACAAATTAACGTCAAGGTTTTCGCCACCGAAGAAAGCGAAATTAACTACACAAACTTTATCAAAGTTTTCAACCGTTGGATGGAAGAAGCAGACTCCGATGACTACCTTAACTACGCGGATTATTCACACGTTGAGGCCGGTCCAGGAGTCCTATTGATTTTGAAACAAGCAAACTATAGTATTGACAATGCCTATCATCAGGCAGGATTTCTATACAACAGAAAGCATGAAGTAGATGGGGATAACGGAGATAAAATCCGACAAGCACTCACTGAGACCCTTTCTAAGTGTGAACTACTTGAAGCATCTGAAGAATTAGAAAATGCTATCCAATTCAATGGGACTGAGATACTATTTATGGTAAACAATCGTCATATTGCACCGAACACTGACGAGACTGCAGAAGCAATTCAAGCTGACCTTGAACCCGTGCTCAAACAGATGTACGATGGCGATGATTTCACAATTGAACGCACCTCTGATGATGCACGTGAACGTTTCGCAGTGCGTATCTCTGCAAATTCATCCAAACCGATATCTGAACTCATCTCCAATCTCGGAGGATAATATGTTTAACTTTTCCAAAGAACAAATTGAGCGATATAGCCGACATATTATCCTCAAAGAGGTCGGTGGGATGGGACAGACAAAACTCCTTGAGTCAAAAGTTCTTCTCATCGGGGCAGGTGGACTCGGTTCACCTATTGCTGTCTACCTCGCAGCGGCTGGAGTCGGTACTCTCGGCATCATTGACGATGATGTCGTTGACCTCAGCAATCTGCAACGTCAAATCCTTCACGGAACAAGTGATATCGGCGTACCTAAGACAAAATCCGCAGAAGCCACTATCACTGAGATGAACCCTGATGTCAAAGTAATTCCCATCAATGAACGCATCAACTCAGAGAACGTTTTTCAGATATTGGAACAGTATGATTTAATCGTAGACGGTTGCGATAACTTTCCTACACGTTATTTAATCAACGATGCGTGTGTCATGCTTGGAAAACCGATAGTACACGGCAGTATTTTCCAGTTTGATGGCCAAGTCACAGTGCTATATCCCGGTAAAGGACCTTGCTATCGATGCATCTTTCCTGAACCACCCCCAGCAGGACTCGCACCGAGTTGCCAAGAAGCAGGTGTCTTCGGTGTCCTCCCTGGTATCATCGGCACAATTCAGGCAGTTGAAGCAATTAAAATCCTATTAGACATAGGCGATTCATTAATTGGCACTCTCCTACTCTTTGATGCGCTAACAATGACATTCAATCGAATGAAACTCCGCCAAGATGAAAACTGCCCAATGTGTGGTGAAAATCCTACCATTACAGAACTCATTGATTACGAAGAATTCTGTGAAGTTCAATGGTAGTAAATACAAACATTAACTGGACTTGCATACAAGAAAAGATAGGATGAAAACATGGAGGCAAAAATGGTATTGCTATTGGCTTCACTTACATCACTTATAATCTCTATTTTCTTTACAACTTTATTCATACTTATCGTATTAGAACTGAAAGCTATTTCAAGGTCCTTGTCCAACATTGAGAAATATCTTATCCAATCCAATCGTAAAGATGAAGATAGAAAAACATCCACCCAAGTCTACTGATTGCTAAGATTGATTGTTGGAGAGGGTTTCTAACCCCGATATATCCTAATATCACCTGACATTTCAATGGTATTGCCGAAGGTATATTATGCGGGATATCCATAAGCGTCAATTTAGCGTCCTTCCAAGTACCGGTAGGTTCGGTTTCCTAACCGAACCGGCTTTGTGCCAAATACCTTCATAGAGGTTCTCGCTTAGGATCCGGTTCGGTTAGGAAACCGAACCTACCGTCACGGGGAATGAAGCGTAATTCTCCTTAAATTGACGCCTATGGGTATATTATGCGTGACATCCAACAAAATAACGCTAATAATAGCAACATGGAAGAGAAGTAACTACCATTATAGTTGAACCAAAAACAACATACTCTTAAGAAATAATAGGTCAGTACTCACGCAATTTATTACGCCTCGGACATTCTACAACTCCGTTTGAACTGATTATTTCACAATTAAGTCTTATTTTTCAGACATAGTATCGGTTCTGGATTTTCCCTTAAACACTGCATAGAGATACCAGAAGGCAGGAACAAGTATGATAACCCCAATAACAACAATAACCAATATGGGACGCAACACAGAATTTGGTGCTGCAGTGTTAGAAAAAGTTAGGTTTGGTGAAATAAGATAAGGATATTGAGCAAATCCCCAACCCAAAATAATCAACACGACCTGTATCGGCACAAGCACACGTGCAAGGTGGAAGTGCCGTCTCCAAATCGCCCAAATTGCCCAAATTGAGACTACCCCTGTTAATATATGGAACGGAATAGACCAGACACTATTTCCCAAACCGCGACGTATTGAAGGTGCACCTTCAGCAGACAAAAGAAAACTGATCACTGCCATCAATCCGACACTGAATGCTCCGATGAGAGCACGCATACGAAAATCTTCACGCAATTCAGGATCATCCGTTTCAAGCGTCAGGTAAACCGCAGCAATCAATCCACAGAGAGCCAAGGTGAAAAAACCGATTGCAAATGGGAACGGTGCCAACCAAGACGAGATAAAATCTGTGTCTACATGTCCAGTTTCTACATTAACATGTATTGTTCCAGAGGCGACTGCACCTAAAGCCACCCCCAACATAATAGGTGTAATTATGCTTGCAATAGCAAACACACGACTCCAACGGAGATGTGTCGTCTCAGATTGGTCATCATACGTTCTGAATACGAAGGCTGTCCCTCGAAGTACAATTCCGAATAACATCAGTGTCAGTGGGATGTGTAGAGCAGTTCCTATAGTTGCAAATGCCACGGGAAACGCAGCAAATAGCAGCACAATAATGACAATCAACCAAACGTGATTTGCTTCCCAGATTGGAGCAAGTGCGTGGGTAATTAGGTCACGTTGAGATTTTGCCCGTTTACCTGTTGCAAATAGGTCCCAGATTCCGCCACCAAAATCTGCACCACCAGTCAGCATATAGATTACCAGTGAGATTAGCATTACACCAGCAATCCAGATTTCAAGACCAAACATTTGCTTTCTCCACAGCTTTATAGTAGAATCCAAAATATGTGGACACTGTGCGATGGGGTCTCACACAACACCTTTGTAATAGGTGCTGGGTAACCCAGCCCTATATGCGTCAATGTATCATCCTTCCAAGTACCGGTAGGTTCGGTTTCCTAACCGAACCGGTTTTGTGCCAAATACCTTCATAGAGGTTCTCGCACAGGTTCCGTGCGGTTAGGAAACCGCACCTACCGGCCTGGGGAAAACGCCTAATTTACACTAAATTGACGCTCATGGTGCTGGGTAATCCTGCTCCATATACGTCAATGTATCATCCTTCCAAGTACCGGTAGGTTCGGTTTCCTAACCGAACCGGTTTTGTGCCAAATACCTTCATAGAGGTTCTCGCACAGGTTCCGTGCGGTTAGGAAACCGCACCTACCGGCCTGGGGAAAACGCCTAATTTACACTAAATTGACGCCTATGGTACTGGGTAACCCCGCCCCTACGTTTCCTGCCGCGTGTGCAAATAATTTATGATTATTCTTGGAATATTTGTCGCCGCATCAGGATAACAACTATTATTGAGAGGAAAATGTAGAGTATCGTAAATCCAATAAAGGGAACTACAAGATTTGGCATTGGCGTAACAGCATCTGCTGTGCGCATGTAGTTGTAAATGACCCACGGTTGCCGTCCGACTTCTGTCACTGTCCACCCCGCTTCAATCGCAATAAACCCCAGTGGCGCACAACATGTGACAAACCTGAGATACCATCTATCAACAGGTATCCCTTTACGTTTCCATGCCAACCATCCGCCAAGTAGACCAGCAACAATCATTACCATGCCACACGCAACCATAATCTGAAAAGCATAGTGGACAATTGCAACGGGAGGACGATCTTCGGGTGGATATTCTTTGAGTCCTTTTATTTCAGCATTGAAATCAAAATGTGCAAGGAAACTGAGTGCTTTTGGGATTTCTATGGCATAGCGGGTCACTTCGTCCTTTTCATCAGGAATGCCGCCGATACGCAAGGGAGCACCACGTTCTGTTTCCCACTGTGCCTCCATTGCAGCAAGTTTAACAGGTTGATGTTTTGCCACCTTTTTCGCACTGATGTCTCCAGAAATCGGCTGTAGAATTGAAAATACTACTCCTACACTTAGTGCGATAGCGAATGCTTTTCTATGAAAAGAACTCTCTGGATTTTGCCTCAGAAAATATGCATGTATGCCAGCAACAGCGAATCCAACTGCAAGGAATGCAGCGATGGTCATGTGAAGACATTGACTGAATGAGGATGGGTTTAACATCGCAGCGATTGGGTCAATGTTAGTAAAGTTGCCATCAATGTATGTAAACCCGGTGGGAGTGTTCATCCAAGCATTTGCAGTAACAACGAATATACCGGACATCATGCCACCCAGTAGCACCATCACACCTGCTAACCAGTGAACCTTCTTTGGAACACGATCCCATCCATATAGATAGATGCCGAGAAAGATTGCTTCAATAAAGAATGCCAAACCTTCCAAAGAAAATGGCATACCTATGATACGACCTGCATGTGCCATAAAGGTTGGCCACAACAACCCGAGTTCAAAGGATAAGACGGTTCCTGAAACCGCACCGACAGCAAACATAATTGCTGTCCCTTTTGACCATCGTTTAGCAAGTGTGAGATAAGTGTCATCGTTGGTTCTAAGCCACATACCTTCAGCAATCACCATGAGTAGTGGCATTGCTATCCCAACGGAGGCAAAGATGATATGAAAGGCGAGAGACATCGCCATCTGTGCGCGTGCTGCTAACAGGTCTGCCATAGGTTTTTCCTATAGGCGGGTTATGGACCCGCCAAAATAAAACGGTAGTAGTTATGCTACCCATGGTTCAAGACCGAGAAGTTTTTTCCCTAACGGTGTAAGTGCAGCCGTTTTTCCTTCATTGTGTTCCTTCTCTTTTTGGTTTTTACCAAGTCCTGTGAGTCGTTCCTTCCATCCTGTTACCCGACTTTCGCTTGTATCTTTGCCATCATTTGGTGCGGGTGACATGGTGATATATTGTGCCATACGGGGACGTTCAGCGGAATTTGGACTACTGCCATGAGGTAATGCACTGTGCCATATAACGAGATCGCCTGCATTTCCTGCGATTGGAACGGTTTGATCTTGATAGGCACGCACAATATGTCGTGGATTTTGATCATCAGGGAGACTGTCTAACCACGTTTCCAATTTTCGATGGAAACCGGGAATGCAGGTAAATGCTCCCTGATTACTTGGTGTATCTGCCAGATAGAGCACGCCTTGCACCTTTAACGTTACCGGCATATTATCTAAAGACATATCCCAATGTAGATACGGACCGGGGAATTTCCAATCATCACGTTCTGGTGGATTCATACTTGCGCGGTCAAAACTGACCCATAGTTTTTCGTTATTCCAGATTTCTGTGAATGCTTGGTGCACCCGTGGATATTGTCTGTTATCCCACAATGCTTGGTGTTGATATATTTCGACCATGATACCCCGACGATCTGTTGGATACCAACTATCGGGATTGTCTCCATCCATTTCAAGGAAGTCCCATACAGCCTGTTCTGCTGCACGGCAATTTTCAAGTGGAACTGCTTCACGGACAACGACATAGCCGTGTTCGTTCCAAAATTCTAAATCTTCTTTAGTAAAGACAGGCATGAGTTACTCCGATCATATTAATTTGACCGTTTTAGGTCAATACGTTGTTGATATAAGTTAAGTCACTCAATAATCTTACAAATATTTTCAATGTATAACGTAAGGAAACGATTTATGTTGCAAAATGCTTTCTGGCATATTCAAGTCGTTCTGGCACACCGATGTCTATCCATTCGGTTTCGACTTTATGGACATAAAGTTGTGATAGGAAAGGGAAGACATCACGTTCAATAGAAAAGACATCCTTCTTTGGAAAAGCATCAATTATGGATTGGTTAAAAAGAAAAACTGCAGCGTTTGCACAACCCGGTCGCGCGATTTGTTGTTTTTCTCTAAACTCAGTGATGCGTCCCTGTGCATTAGACACAATTTCTCCGTAAGATGTTAGATCTTGCACTGAAATCCCGAGTAATAATCCATCCATTTCAGGTCGTAGTTGAGTCAGCATATCGGACAATGAGATGTTTTTCAACAATATATCTCCATGAAGAACAAAGACAGGGAATTCATCAACGAAGCGGAATGCGTTTTTTATCGCACCACCTGTTCCCAATCGTTTATCCTCTTTGGCATATCGAATTCTCAGACCAGCACATTCTTCGCCTACTTGTGCATATAGCACGTCATGCAAATGTCCTGAAGCAAGAATTACCTCATGCACTCCTGCTGAAGACAGTAGTTCAAGCTGCCATTCTAAAACAGTTCTTTCATCGATTTTCAACAGAACTTTTGGAAGTGTTTGTGTAGTTTTACCGAGTCTTGTGGAGAGTCCGCCGCAGAGAATAATCGCTTGCATGAGTTAATTTCCATAGTAGGCAGTGGATATTCTCAATTGAAATCAGTTTTGGGTATATAATCAAATGCACTCTGAATTTGCTCAAGATGTAGGACTTCAAGCTGTGGCGACAAATGTATTGCTATCACATCAAAACGGCATGGTGCATTCATTAGATTCTTCTTTTGTAAATATGCCAATGCGATTTTTGAAATTTGACGTTGTTTCTTTAGGGTTACTGCGTATTGTGGCAATCCAAACTTTAAACTGCGTCGCGTTTTAACTTCAACGAATACAATCCTATCTCCCTGTTTCACGATTAAATCAATTTCACCGCGTCGGAAACGGTAGTTCTGTGCAAGAATTTGATAGCCATGTGCTTTTAGATATTCTGCTGCAGCGGATTCACCGATTTTAGCAATGACTGTGCGAGGATGATGTTTTGACATGCCAAGTTTCCCTCTTATGTTGAGGATAGTCTATGGTTAGATGAAACTAATCTGGAAGCAATTTGAAAGTATTCCGATGAATTGAGGATGCACCGAACTGTGCAATCGCCTGACGATGTTGCGCAGTTGGGTATCCTTTGTGTTGCTTAAATCCGTAATCTGGATATTTCTCATCAAATTCAACCATTAATGCATCGCGTGTAGTTTTAGCGATAACGGATGCAGCTGCAATTGACAAACTCAGGCTGTCCCCTTTTGGAATTGCATCACTTGGAATATCAATGTCAGGCAGTTTGGAACCATCAACCAACAGACAATCAGGTTTCGGTGTCAATTGTTCAACCGCACACTTCATCGCAAGTAATGACGCTTGCAAGATGTTTATCCGTTCAATAGTGCGGTTATCCACTGAACCTGTACCGATTGAAATGGCTACACTGCGGATTTTTTCCGCTAACACCTCGCGCTGATTAGGTGTCAATAGTTTTGAGTCAGTTAACCCCTCAATTTGACAGTCAGCAGGCAAGATGACAGCTGCAGCCACCACAGGACCTGCCAATGCCCCTCTTCCTGCTTCGTCAACCCCTGCAATTTGTGAGAAACCCTTTAGCCTACAAACGCGCTCATAAGCGTCCATTCTGTTATCTTCTGCGTTCCTTGACACGAGCAGCACGTCCAGTTCGGTCTCTCAGATAGTATAATTTTGCACGTCTAACTGCCCCATATCTGACCACTCTAATGCTTTCAATATTGGGTGAGTGTAATGGAAATGTTCGCTCACTACCTGTGCCAAAGGCAACTCGTCGCACAGTAAATGTAGCACTCGTGCCACCATGTGCACGACGAATCACGGTGCCTTCATAAGCCTGAATACGTTCCTTCTGTCCTTCTCGGATACGAGTATTGACTCTAATAATGTCTCCAGGACCGAACTCTGGTATATCGGATTTCTTATATTGATTTTCTACAGATTCAATTAAATTCATTGTGATACCTCCTTCATAAGATTTTTATGAATGTAAATTATAGTGAAATGTAAAAATATATGCACACTCTACGGTAGATGCGGTTTCCAAACCGCATCTATGAGACTGAACAAACACCGGTTCGGTTAGGAAACCGAACCTACCGTCGTGTGTAAATAATTATGGTTTTTACTATAAGCGACTTGTGGCATTGACTTACATGTTATCTTCCAGTATTTTGAGGATAGTAAGTTCCTCATCAGACAACTCAAGATCTTGAAGTAAATCTGGACGATGGTGTGCAGTCCGTTTTAGTGCTTCCACCTGCCGCCATTTTTTTATATTTTCATGATGTCCACTCAATAGCACTTCAGGCACTTCCATTCCTTCATACACTGCGGGTCGTGTGTAGTGTGGATGGTCAAGTAAGTCTTGACTGAAAGAGTCCTCGTGTGCAGATTCAAAGTCTCCTAACGCTCCTGGTAATACGCGCCCGATTGCATCTATAAGCACGAGTGCTGCGATTTCGCCGCCACTCAGAACATAATCACCGATTGATACTTCAGATGTAATGACCTTTTGACGTACACGTTCATCAATACCTTTGTAACGACCACATATTAGAATGATATGTGTCTCCAAAGACATGGCTTCAACTAATGATTGAGTTAAAGGAGTGCCTTGCGGGGTTAGAAATACAACGTTTGCATCAGATGTAGTATTCAATGCATTAACGGCAGCAAAAAGGGGTTCAGGTTTGAGAATCATTCCCGCCCCACCACCGTAAGGATAGTCATCAACTGATTTGTGCTTGTCAGTTGCCCAATCGCGCAAGTTATAGACATTGATGGTGAGTCCACCTGCATCCTGAATTCGCTTGAGTATCCCTGTTTGCAATGCGGGTGCGATGATCTCTGGAAACAGCGCGAGCACATCCAATTTCATTTTTATGTATGCCTATTATCATTATTCTTCTTCGGTTCGCGGCTCCTCAATAAGTTCAAGAATCACTTTCTTTTGTGTTTTCAATCCAGCAGTGTACAACAGTGTCCTAATAGCTTTGAGAGTCCTTCCGTATCTACCGATAATTTTCCCCAAATCTGCTTCTGCGACAATCAGTTCAATAATAACCACCTTTTCGCCAGTCACTTCACGGACTATTACATCATCAGGATAGTCAACAAGGGCTTTTACGATGTATTCTATAAGTTCTTTGAACATAACTAACTCAATGGTTATAATGAACTCTGGATATGTAGACAATGAAGTTAAACTGGAATGATTATTCTTCTTCAGATGCGTCTGAATGTGCATCGGACGATTCTGTGTCTTCTTCAACCGATTCAGGCGTGTCTTCGGTCTGAAGTGCTTCCTGATTATCTTCGGCAGGAGCAGTTTCTGTTTCTTCAGCGGGTTCGTCTGTTACACTTTCTTCTACGTCGGGAAGTGGTTTTCCAAGTTTTTCATAAGTAAATTTCTTCCAGATGCCTTGTTGTGAAAGCAATCTCTTGGCTGTGTCGGTGGGTTGTGCCCCACGTCTGAGCCATTTTAGTGCTTTTTCTTCATCAATAAGGACTTCTGCGGGTTCCGTAATAGGATTATAGTGACCGAGTCGTTCTAAAAAGACACCGTCCCGCTGTGCTCGCGCATCAGCTGCTACGAGTCGATAGAATGGACGTTTCTTTCTTCCGAGTCGTTGCAATCTAATTTTAACTGCCAAAAATAACCTCCTGGTTGATTGTATAGCTGAATTTACCAGATATAATCTAATTGTAATTGCGTATGCCGTTATTTTTTTCTTCTACGTTTTCGTGGTTTTCTTGATTTACGTTGTGTTCGAGGGAAAGCACCTAAATTTCCACCCATCTTTGGTATCGCCATTGCTCCCTGTTGGTTAAACATGTTATTCATCATACGTAACTGTGAAACCAATTGATTAATCTGATTAACCGATGTGCCACTGCCTTTGGATATACGCATTTTCCGGCTACGATCTAATTGAACGGTATTGCTCCGTTCAGCAGGTGTCATTGACTGAATGACCGCTTTAATATGTTTAATATGGTCTTCATCAGGCTGCATGTCTTTGATGGGTAATTGGTTTTTAAACGGGACAAGATCAAGTATTTGGTCAAGCGGTCCCATATTCTTAATTTGTTCAAGCTGCGTAAGTAAATCGTTGAAATCTAAACCTTTTTTCTCTGTTAATTTCCGTTCTAATTCTCTTGCCTGATCTTCACTGAAGACTTCTTCAGCTTTTTCCATCAAGGTCTGGAAATCACCTTGACCGATAATACGTGAAGCCATCCGTTCAGGATGGAATTCTTCAAGCGTATTCGCGTCAATTTTCTCCCCGACACCAATAAATTTGATGGGTTTGTCTGTAACAGAACGGATCGAGAGTGCAGCACCACCGCGTGCATCCCCATCCATCTTCGTCAAAATTACCCCACTAATATCCAAATCCTTATTGAAGTTTTCTGCGACGTTTACTGCGTCTTGACCTGTCATCGCATCAACTACGAGCAGGATTTCTGACGGATTTACCGCATCCTTGATTCCCTTCAGTTCATTCATCAATGTTTCATCAATGTGCAAACGACCTGCTGTATCAATAATTACACAATCGTAACCACGATTGAGTGCATCTTGCACAGCATCCTTTGCAATTTTGACAGGTGAGACATCTGTCCCCAGTGCAAAGACAGGACAATCAATCTGTTCACCAAGTACCTGAAGCTGCTTGATTGCTGCAGGACGGTAAACATCACCTGCCGCGAGCATCGGATTACGTCCATCCTTACGGAATTTGAGTGCTAACTTCGCTGCGACTGTTGTTTTACCAGCACCTTGCAATCCGGCTAACATCACAACCGTTGGTCCGCTGGAAGATATCTGAATCTTCGCAGATTCTGTTCCCATCAAAGTGGTTAATTCTTCTTGGATTATCTTCGCAATTTGGAGTTCTGGTGTGAGACTCCCCATCACCTCTTGACCGAGTGCACGTTCCTTGATGCTTTCAATAAAATCGCGTGTGACCTTGTAGTTCACATCTGCTTCTAAGAAGGCGCGACGCACTTCTCGCAGGGAATCAGAGATATTCTTCTCTGTCATTTTTCCCTGACCTTTAATCTTTTTAAAGGTGCTTTGTAGCCGATCACTCAAACTCTCAAACATGCGTTTAAATCCTTTATCAAAGGGAAATTAATTAAAGAATTATAGCAGGTTTAATGGGTTCTGTCAAGTTTTTTTGTGGTTGAGCAGGGTGTTGGGAAGTATATCTGAATTGTGGATTTTCGCGGATTGTCCAGACTTTGTAGGTTGTAGTACTGGATATAGTCAAAGTCACTGAAAATTTGTTTTTGATTAGATGAATGCTTCTGGTTCTTTATCTAATTTGCAGCTGCTCCAACATAGAGGGTAGGTCTATCTGCGGAAATTAGGGTTTTAGCGCGGATACATCCCACAGATACACCATACCATTGACTAAACTGACAAGTGTATTTCCATCCGATGCAAACGCAACACGTTGGACCCACCGATTATTTGCAACATAATTATGAACTATCTTTCTTGTGCTGACATCGTATATGAAAACACCTTTCGTTGCGCTACCAAACGCCAGAAACTTGCCATCCGGGCTGAAGACGACACTGGTTATCTGGGAGGGATTCTTCCTGAGAAAGAGGTTCCGTTTCCCTGTTGCAACATCCCATAGATAGATGTTCGGACTGTATGCTGCAGATGCGAGTATTTTACTGTCGGGATTGAAGGATAGGTCTGATATTAACTCGCCGTGTTTTCTGATAGAGTTCTTTTTCTCACCGGTGTTTGCATCCCATAAATGGACAATCATATCCTCACCACCACTGGCGAGTGTGCTTCCATCAGGACTAAAGGCGACACTGATCACACTATCTTTATGTCCTTTTAATGTGTGTTTGAGTTCACCTGTGTTGGTGTTCCATAAAATGACATTCTTATCCTCACCGCCACTGGCGATGGTGTTTCCATCGGGACTAAAGGCGACACAGTTGACCGATTCCTGCTCCTGATGCCCCTTAAGCATATTTATCTGCTTACCAGTGTTCGCATCAAATAGTGTTATATCGTCATAGTGTGCTCCAGCCAAAGTCTTGCCGTCAGGACTATAGGCGATGTCATCTACTGGTCTATAACTCTGTCTACTGACTATCTTCTGTAATGTCCCCGTTGCTGCGTCAAATAGATAGATGGTCCTATCATTTCCTTGGCATGCGATTGTTTTACCATCGGGACTCACCGCAAAACAGATGTATTCCCCATAAAATCCCTTGATGGAATGTGTGCTTTCACCTGTGAAGATATTCCAAATGCGGACGTTTCCGTTAAAGTCGGAACTGGCGAGTGTCCGCAAATCGGGACTGAAGGATACAGATTGCCCACCCCAGTATTCTGTCAACGTTTTGATGTGTTGATATGTATTGAGATCCCACAACTGGATAGTTCCGTTGACACACGCAGCGGCTAATAGTCCACCATCCGCACTGAACGCAATGTGATTGAACCCCGAGACTCTCCCTTCTGCCTTCAGTGTCTGTATCTGTTGCATAGTGTCCATATCCCATAGGCGTACAGCGTTGTCTGATGCGCTTCCACTGGCGAGGATGTTACCATCGTTGTTGAAAGCGACAGATCTAACTTCAGACTGGTTTTCATCCAGGTCCTGTATATGTTTACCGCTCACCGTATCCCAGAGTACAATATTCCCCGACTCCTCTCCGGCGGCGATCATAAATCCATTCGGATTGAAAGCGAGGCAGTTTATATCACTTGCATCTACATGTGGTTTTTGGATAGTTTGCTTTTCTTTACCCGTTTTGGCATCCAATATACGGATTATTCTGCGAGCTGTAGCGAAAGCGACTGTGTCGCCATTCGCATTGAAGACGATACCTTTAATCCTATTCGAAGATGTCAGTTCTCGTTCAAGTTTGCCTGTATCCGTATTCCACAGATTTATGGTGGCATCATTTTCATAGCTGACCAGAATGTTTTTCTTTGGATGATAGGTGAAGTTTGACATGCCCATATCGCTTTTTGTAAGGAGATGGATGGGTTGTAAAGTGGTTGTATCGTATATCCACGTGCCGATAGAACTTCCGATTGCAATCTGCGTTCCGTCTGGTGAATACTGGACGTGGCTGAGTCCTCCTTTGCCGAATCGTGCAATTGCACCTTCTGGTAGTCCAAGGGCTGGATGTGTCTGTTCTTGTGCAATGCTGACGTGTGTGATTATTAACAGTAGTGCTGTGATTATGGTGAGAATTTTGTGTGTCATTTAGATATTATAGCATGTTTTTTGTGGGTATCCAAGGTTTGTTGCGGTCTTGTAGGAACGGTTTCCAATTGCGGCGATACGCTTCCATTGTAGGACAGGGTCTCTGTGCCCCGCCATCCTTCTTGTCTGAACCAGGATTTGCAGGATTAGTAGATTTGCAGGATTGGGAGTTTGATAATCCTGGGAATCCTGATTCTGAATGTAAGAACGGCACACGGCGTGTGCCTGCTACTTTGCAATGGACATTTTGCGGGTGGCAGTGTAGTTACCGGCGCGTAGGGTGTAGAAATAGATGCCGCTGGCGACCCGTTCACCATAGGCGTTCTTGCCATCCCAGTGCTCTTGATGAATGCCGACGGTTTGGTGTCCCAATTTTAGGACGCGGACTAACTTGCCATCGGATGTGTAAATTGATATATTGACATCTGATGGGGTTGCGAGGTGATACGGTATCCACGTCTCTGGATTAAACGGATTGGGGTAGTTCGGTAATAAAGCCGTCTGCTTGGGTGTTAGAACACTCAACAACTGTTGCAGAAGGGCAATGCCTTTTTGATATCGGACATCGTTCAAGTCAAGTTGTTCCGCTTGACTCAACCAGGTTTGAATGTCTTGAACATTTAGATTGGTATTTACGAGTTGAGATACCGATGGCGCAGCTGCTTCGTCCGATATTATGTTTGCAACCAACAATAAATCTCTGATATCAACAACACCATCATTATTGACATCAGCTTTATTCAGACCAGTCTTCCCAATATGTTCTGCAACAATTTTTAAATCACTAATATTCACAACTCCGTCACCGTTGACATCCAATGCTTCAGCGGAGAATAAAACGACATTTCCATTTCTAAGAATCAAAGGTATAGTAGTTAAATCTTGTCGGAGTATGATAGCTTCATAAATGATAATATCTGAAGGAATTACTTCCATAACTTCAAAAGTAAGGGTTGCCAGTGTGCCGTTACCAACACTTTCCCCTGCGAGCGAAGTCGCAGCGATGGTAACTTGATTTGGATTGACAACCGGTAACGCGAAATACGAATCCGTTGGAAGAAATTGCCCTTTTTCACTGTCAACGTACTTCAGTGCTATCGGATCGAATTGAACCGTAACCTGATAACCAGCGACGTTCTCAACACCACTGATATCAATATCAATAACGAGATTATCTCCAACAGTAGGAGATATCACGGGTGAGGGTGTTATTCGAACTGTGGGCGCGGTGATAGGTGTTGGTGAAAGGTCCCATACATAGACACTATTATCTCTACCGCCAGCACTTGCGAGTGTTTTACGGTCTGGACTGAATGCAACTGTTGTTATCCCATCCGTATGCCCGCGCAAAGTATCAGTCGTTTTGTGGGTGGCCACATCCCACAATCGGATGGTCCTATCATTGCCACCACTTGCAAGTGTCTGTCCATCAGGGGAAAACGCTACTGCCAATACCCAATCTGAATGTCCATCAAGAATTGCAATGGTAACATAATTTTCTATATCCCATAATCTAACTGTATTGTCCCGACTCCCACTTGCAAGGATTTGACCATCTGGACTAAATGCCACTGACGTTACAAAATCCGTATGACCTATGAGTGTAGAGATATGCTTTTGCTCATTTGCATTCCACAGCCTCACAGTATTATCATAACTACCACTTGCAAGTATCGCTTCACCTGCGGAAAAATCTACTGAAGAGACATCATTTGTATGCCCCGGTAGAGCGTGTTTTGTAAGATCTGGAATTATTCCGGATCCATGCCATAGCCAGACATCATTATCTAAACCGCCGGTGGCGAACCAATAACTTTCACCATTGGGATCCACAGCGACAACTGATGTTAACGCTACATCAATAAGAGCATTTTCATGTCTATTATTAGATGTAATAAGATGGCCGGTATGTGGATTCCAGTAGCGAATGGTATGGTCCCATCCCACACTCGCAAGGACATTGCCATTGACAGAATAAGCAACTGATGTAACCCCTTCTGTATGTTCTATGAGTGTATTTGTATGTGCTCCGGTATCTGGATTCCATAGGCGTATCGTATTATCCATACTGCCACTGACTAGTGTACGTCCATTTGGGGAGAATGTTAGTGAGGACACAGAATCAGTGTGTCCTTCGCGTCTGTAGCGGAGCCGTGCACCTTGTGTGGACACGTTCGTCAGTGGTTCACTAGAAATCGTATTAGAATCTATTGGAATATTCTCGACTGAAGGAATATTGTAATCCGGCACTGTCTCTGAAACGTTTCCATGTACATCAATCCAATTGACTCTAATCCTATCTGGATGAATGTCATCCATACTTATTTTATCAAAAACAATTTTATTCTTATTTGTTTGTGTATCATCAAATATGCAGCAATTATGGAGCGAATATTTATTGATCTCGCTTGTATTATCCCATTTTCTTTGGCGTATATCCTTTGAATAACCTGGTAAGAATCCGTCAGGAACACTCGTTGGAATTAGATACAAGTTTACTTGATGAAGAGCAGGCACACCAGGACCGGTTAAGAATAGGTGGAATTTTTGTGTATCAGGATCATAATATGTCTCTTTAGAGACTTTAACATCACCTGCAGGAGATGTCTTGGAAAGTGAAGGATCGTCTTCAAAAAAACGACTTGCCCTTAACCATGATTTAGTGCATTTGGATAGTTCGTACGGAGTATGGTAAAGAGTTTTGCCTCTAGGACCTTGAATTTCTACAGTCCCATAAGACATAATATAGGTGCGATTCCTGAAATCATGTAGCAATCCGAATGCATGTCCTAATTCATGTGCTGCGTTGAAATAGATCAATTCACTATCACACATAGTATTCTCATAGAAAACTGCCCATGATACATCCACTGATGTTTTACCAAAAAATGACTGCCAAAAGGTTGGATTTAAAGTTATATCACCTACACCACACAGAGTACTTGGATTGTCTACGTTAGTGGCAATAAGATAAAGATGTTTTGAATTACCGAAATCTGTTTTCTTACGGATTTCATTTGTTATCTTAACCGCTTTATTCAAAATATTTATATATTCACTTGCATTGTGATCCGTTTCAATATAATGAACTTTAAAATTGTCATTGTCTTTTTCAATGTTTAGTCCTTTGTAAAATGAAGTGAGTGTCTTTGCTAAATTCTCCATCCTTATTTGGGTTTCAGCCATATTAAACTCTTTATCTTTTGCGTAAAAGTATACCATCCGCACCATTTGTTTTTGACCAAATGCGGAGAAACATACAAGAAATAAGATTGTAAATGTTGAAAGAACAAGTTTTATTCGCATGTTGTATTTTCCTCATTAAAGTTTTTGTTAATATAAGTGTTACTATTTTTAACACATTTTTGTTGAAATAATTGATAGATCTGTTATGTTTTGTATAGAAAAATCTTGAATTAAATGAAATTATATATGTTGTGTTCTTAAGACTCATATTATCTTAATAACCATAATGAGTCAATATTAATTAAGTTTTCTATATTTAGTTAGAGTGTCGTCTCTCTGGTGTTGAAGAGGGTGAGGTTAGGGCCGGTGCCTACGGACTAATTGGGGTTGGAAAGCCCTCCTACAACGTAAGAGGCGCAATCGTGGTTGAAAACCACTCCAACAATGGAAGCGCGCCTACGAATAGGTTGTCGGGGTTGGAACTACGCCTACTTTGCAATGGACATTTTGCGGGTGGCGGTGTAGTTACCAGCGCGTAGGGTGTAGAAATAGATGCCGCTGGCGACCCTTTCACCATAGGCATTCTTGCCATCCCAGTGCTCTTGATGAATGCCGACTGTTTGGTTTCCCAATTTTAGGGCGCGGACTAACTTGCCATCGGATGTGTAAATTGTTATGTTGACATCGGATGGGGTTGCGAGGTGATACGGTATCCACGTCTCGGGGTTGAATGGGTTGGGGTAGTTCGGTAATAATGCTGTCTGTTTGGGTGTCAAGGAGTTCAGGAGGTTCTCAAGAAATAAGACACCGCGTTGAAAATCAGGATCGGATAGATTGAGAGACCGTGCCTCGTGCAGCCAGGATTGGACATCTTCACGGGATGGCAAATCTGATAGCAACGCTGGGGCTGCTACGTCATCACCGTTGTTACCGATGGCGGCTGCGACTAATGCTAAATCTACGATGTTGACAATGCCGTCACCATTGACATCGGCAGGATTGGCACCTATCTTTCCGAGGTTCGCGGCGACGAAAGTCAGATCAGATATGTTGACGACACCATCACCGTTGACATCTTCGGACAGAACCAAGGATTTCAGTATCTCCGCACTTGCTATCTGCGGGACTGTGCTACTACCGAGACTATCTGTCAATAGCACATCGGATATGCTGACGGTGGAGTCTTTTTGTGCGATGACTTCAAATGTGATGGTGGCGAGTGTGCCGTCTCCGTTGGATTGTTCTCCAAATGCGGTGGCTGTTAAGGTAATAGAAGATTGTGGTTCGGTAACGGAGTTGGAAACATCTCCAACTATGTAATATGGGTTGCTATGGAGATAGTCTCCGACGGTGCTATCAACATAAGTGAGCGCGGTGTTGTCATATTGCACGGTGGCTTGATAGCCTGCTACGTCTTGTCCTTCAGTGATGTCCAAAGATAGCGTAAGGTGTTCACCGATGGCGGGTGACTGGACTTTGGCAGGAGATAACTTCACTATGGTTGGTGACGGGATTCCTGGCTCAATGTCCCATAAGAGGATCGTTCCGTCAGCACTGCTACTGGCTAATGTTCGTCCATCGGGACTAAACGTGACAAGACGAATCCAAGATGTGTGTCCCTTCAAAACACGCGTTTGCGTAATATCAGCCATATCCCACAGTCGCACGGTGCTATCACGGAACCCCATAGCCGCCATTGTGCCATCGGAATTGAGTGCCATATAATTAAGTTCACGCATCTCTCCGGGCATAGGTATCGTCCGCAGTTCCGTCCCAGTCTCAACATTCCATTGATGGATGAATCCAAAACTCATGCTTGTTATTGTTTGTCCATCTGGACTGAACGCGATGTCGTGTGCGGTATATTCGGGTGTATCGATTTTCCGTAGGTGTGTTCCGTTGTCAACATCCCAGAATCGGATTGCATTGTCAGTGGCACAACTTGCGATGGTTGTTCCATCAGGGCTGAAGGCAATTTTCTCGACCCATCTTGAATGTTCTATCTCAAGGTTACGTTGATTTCTCCCAAATATTGGTCCTGTGCGCGTATAAACTTTGATGCTATGCAGTTGTTTTCCGCTTGCTGTTTCATAGGTGCGGAGATGGTCTGCTGAATTGGTGTTGACTATGCATGCCACCAGTTCGCCATCCCGACTGAATGTGATACTATATGGGTCTCCAGATGTATCTATGGGTGGAAGGTGTGCCGTGCCAGTATCCGTATCCCACAATCTGAGAGTCTCGTCATCACTACCCGTCGCAAGTATTGTGCCGTCCGGACTATATGCGAGCGATCTGATATATCGGGTATGCCCGCTGAATTTGTGTTTGAGTTTTCCTGTGTCCGTATCTGCCAAAAGGACTGATGCCCCGTTACCTCCGGTGGCGATCGTGTTCTCTGTTGGACTGAAAGCGGCTTGCGTGCTGAAATAGGTGTGTTTTGTTAATGTGCGTATTTTCATTACTGTGGCGACATCCCAAATATAGATGTGTGTGTCATATCCACCTGTAGCGAATGTGTTCCCGTCTGCACTGAAGATAACCGATCTTGGTGTATGGGAATATTCTGTAATTCTGTTTATCATTTCACCTGTATTTAGATTCCATAATCGGATGTCGTAGTGTCTGTCGCAAGCGATGAGGATGTTGTTGTGTGGACTTACCGCGACATCTAAGATCTCATCAAAATGTCCACGGAGTGTATTGGTAAGATTACCAGTGTTGACATCCCAAAGCCGTATGGTTTCGTCTCGGCTCCCGCTGACAAGCGTTTTACCATCGGGTGTAAAGGTGAGGGTAGAGACCATTTCTTCATGGTCGGTTAGGGTGTGCCTGATTGTGCCAGTGTTGACATCCCAGAGGCGGATTGTGCTGTCATACCATCCGGTTGCTAAAGTCTTACCATCTGGACTGAATTGGATGCATTGCAAGCCGTACCATGTTTCCTCTCCTTTGAGTGTGCGTATGCTCTCGCCTGTGTCTGGATTCCAGAGTTGGACTGTGCCTAAGGATCCGTTACTTGCGATGATTGAGCCATCTGGACTAAATGCGACTCCTTTGTTAATCCAACTGGTTTCTGCTGGGAAGGTGCGGAGGAGTCTTCCGCTTTCCACATCCCATAGACTGTGCGGCGCGCCTCTCGCCGTACCGACAAGCTTCGTGCCGTCTGGACTGAATGCGATACTTTCAACTGCTGCTTGTTCTGTTGCGAGTAGTTGAAGTTCATTGCCTGTCCCCACATCGTATAACCATACGCCGATGTATGTTGCTGCTGCTAACATTGTGCCGTCTGGTGAATATTCAATCTGTTCGATTGCGCCTTTCCCTAATCGAGCTTTTGCGCCTTCGGGTAGATGCCATTGGGGTGAGTCTTGGGCATGTGCTATTGATATGACTATGAGAGCGATGAGGATTGAAAGTCTGATGGATTTCATGGTTTAACTCCTATGATGGAAACTATTCTAAAACGCGCCTACGGTCTCTTTTGTAATTGTTTTAGCAATTTTGTGCCAGTTTTTTGTGCTGTTTGTTGCACGTTTTGGTGCAGGTTTTGAATTTTTGTGAACCGGGATTTGTAGGATTCTTGTCTGCGTTTACCTGCTACTTTGTGATTGTCATTTTGCGGGTGGCAGTATAATCCCCTGCGGTGAGGGTGTAGAAATAGACGCCGCTGGCGACCTTTTCTCCATAGGCGTTCTTGCCATCCCAGTGCTCTTGATGAATGCCGACTGTTTGGTTTCCTAATTTTAGCGCGCGGACTAACTTGCCATCGGATGTGTAAATTGTTATATTGACATCTGATGGGGTTGCGAGGTGATACGGTATCCACGTCTCTGGATTAAACGGGTTGGGGTAGTTCGGTAATAATGTTGTCTGTTTGGGTGTCAAGGAGTTCAGGAAGTTCTCAAGAAATAAGACACCGCGTTGAAAATCAGGATCGGATAGATTGAGAGACCGTGCCTCCCGTAGCCATGTTTCTACCGATGTGCGTGATGGCAGTTCTGAATGGAAGGAAGGGACAGCTGCGGCATCACCGTTGTTACCGATGGCGGCTGCGACTAATGCTAAATCTATGATGTTGACGATGCCGTCACCATTGACATCGGCAGGATTGGCACCTATCTTTCCGAGGTTCGCGGCGACGAAAGTCAGATCAGATATGTTGACGACACCATCACCGTTGACATCTTCGGACAGAACCAAGGATTCAAGTATCTCTGCACCTGCTATCTGCGGGACTGTGCTACTACCGAGACTATCTGTCAATAGCACATCGGATATGCTGATGGTGGAGTCTTTTTGTGCAATAACCTCAAATGTGATGGTGGCGAGCGTGCCGTCTCCGTTAGATTGTTCTCCAAATGCGGTGGCGGTTAAGGTTATAGAAGATTGTGGTTCGGTAACTGCGTTGGAAACATCTCCAACAATGTAATAGGGATTGCTTTGGAGATAGTTTCCGACGGTGCTATCAACATAAGTGAGTGCGGTGTTGTCATAGTTGACGGTGGCTTGATAGCCTGCTACATCTTGTCCTTCAGTGATGTCCAAAGATAGCGTGAGGTGTTCACCGATGACGGGTGACTGGACTTTGGCAGGAGATAACTTCACTATGGTGGGAGACGGCACTATAGGTGTGATGTCCCATAATAAGGTCGTTCCACCAGAACTGCTACTCGCTAATGTTCGTCCATCGGGACTAAACGTGACAAGATTAACCGAAGATGTGTGTCCCTTCAAAATACGCGTTTGCGTAATATCAGTCATATCCCACAGCCGCACGGTGCCATCGCTGTACCCCATTGCCGCCATAGTGCTATCGGAACTGAGTCCCATATAACTGAGTCTACGTGTCTCTCCGGGCATAGGTACCGTCCGTAGTTCTGTCCCAGTCTCAACATTCCATTGATGTATGAATCCAAAACTTATGCCTGTAATTGTTTGTCCATCTGGACTGAACGCGATGTCGCTTATGCGATATTCGTGTGTCTCGATTTTTCGTAGGTGTGTTCCGTTGTCAACATCCCAGAATCGGATTGCATTGTCAGCGGCACAACTTGCGATGGTTGTTCCATCAGGGCTGAAGGCAATTGCCCTGACCCAGTAAGAATGCTCTATCTCAAGGTTAGGTTGATTACCCCATAGTCCTGGTCCATGTCCTGTGCGCGTATAAACTTTGATACTATGCAGTTGTTTTCCACTTGCTGTTTCAAAGGTGTAGATGTGTTGTTCTGAATTGGTGTAGAATAAGCCTGCCACCCGTTCGCCATCCCGACTGAATGTGATATGATATGTGGATCCAGATGTATCCATAGGTGGAAGGAGTGCCGTGCCAGTTTGTGCATCCCATAATCTGATCGTATCATCATGCCCCGTTGCAAGCATTGTGCCGTCTGGACTATATGCTAATGTTTTGATAGATTGGGAAGTTCCGTTGAATTTGTGTTTTAGTTTTCCTGTTTCCGTATCTGCCAAAAAGACTGTTCCAGCGTAGCCTGGGAGGGCGATTGTGTTCTCTGTTGGACTGAATGCGCCATGCGTACTGTAAGATGTGTGTTTTGTAAAACTGCGCATTTTCATTGCAGTGGCGACATCCCAAATATAGATGCGCGCCTCATGTCCGCCTGTAGCGAATGTGTTTCCATCTGCGCTAAAGATGATCGATCTTGGTATTTGCAAATGTTCTCTTCCACCAATTCTTTTTAGCATTTCACCTGTATTTAGATTCCATATTCGGATTTCGTAGCATCTGTCGCAAGCGATGAGGATGTTGTTGTGTGGACTTACCGCGACATCTAAGATCTCATCCAAATGTCCAACGAGTGTATTGGTAAGATTGCCAGTGTTGACATCCCAGAGCCGTATGGTTTCGTCTCGGCTCCCGCTGACAAGCATTTTGCCATTGGGTGTAAAGGTGAGGGTAGAGACCATTTCTTCATGGTCGGTTAGGGTGTGCCTAATTGTGCCCGTGTTGACATCCCAGAGAATGATTGTGCTGTCATGCCATCCGGTTGCTAAAGTCTTACCATCTGGACTGAATTGGATGCAATTCAAGTCGGTCCATGATTCCTCTCCTTTGAGTGTACGTATGTTCTCGCCTGTGTCTGGATTCCAGAGTTGGACTGTGCCTGAGGATCCGTTACCTGCGATGATTGTGCCATCTGGACTAAATGCGACTCCTTTGTTGGACCAACCGGTTTCTGCTGGGAAGGTACGGAGGAGTCTTCCGCTTTCCACATCCCATAGACTGAGCGGCGTGCCTCTCGCTGAACTGACAAGTTTTGTGCCGTCTGGACTGAATGCGATACTTTGAACTGGTGCTTGTTCTGTTGCGAGTAGTTGAAGTTCATTGCCTGTCTCCACGTCGTATAACCATACGCCGATGTATGTTGCTGCTGCTAACATTGTGCCGCCTGGTGAATATTCAATCTGTTCGATTCTGCCTCCGCCTAAGCGGACTTTTGCGCCTTCAGGTAGATGCCATTGGGGTACGTCGTGGGCATGTGCAATTGTTATGAGGATGTGCGTTATGATGATTGAGAGTCTGATGGATTTCATGGTTTGACTCCTATGTCTGTGTTTGTGGTAGGATTGAAGCAATTGTTGTGCCAGTTTTTTGTGCTGTTTGTTGCACGTTTTGGTGCAGGTTCTGATGTTTGCTGCACGTTTTGGTGCGGGTTGTGTGGACTAGGATTTGCTGGAGAATGTCCGAGGCGCAATGAATTGCACGACTTGACAGAAAAACATGCATCTGCTACGATACCTACCATGCATGAACTTAACTTGAAAACGACTCATAAACCAGTCAAAGACTATTTCGCCACACTACAAGAATTCTCCGATCAACAAATAACCCACGAAGGTGCGGTGAGTGCCCCCTTCGGTTCCTTGTTAGACCATTGCGCGAAACAGATTAACGCTACCTTCTCTCAACAATATGCGATGACATCCGCCGCAGGTAACCGTATCGTGATTGACGGTGCCGTGACAAAACTCGGTTTGCCACTCGCCTATTGGGAAGCGAAGGACATCCACGACGACCTGCCTCAAGCGGTTCAACAGAAACGACAGGCAGGATACCCGCTCGACAATATCCTGTTCCAAACGCCTGAACGCGGTATCCTGATTCAGAACGGACAGATAGCACTGGACACCGACCTCACTGATAAAAACAACCTTGTCGACACGGTCAAACGGCTGTTCTCCTACACTACACCTGTCCACGAGGATTGGGAACGGGCTGTGACGGACTTCAAAACTCGCGTCCCTGACCTCGCCGCTGAGATGAAGAGAATCATTGAGGAACGATATGAGGCGGATACAGACTTTAAAACGGCTTTCAATGGGTTTTATGAGACGTGCAAGGCTGCCATCAATCCGAACCTATCCCAAAATGCGGTTGAGGAGATGCTTGTGCAGCACATCCTCACGGAACGCATATTCCATAGAGTGTTCGACCACTCCGATTTCAGTAGACGCAACATCATCGCAAGTGAGATTGAGAAGGTGATTGATATTCTGACACGCAACTATATCAGTCGGGATGCGTTCCTGCGTCCGTTGGATCGGTTCTATAACGCCATAGAGGAGGCTGCCAGAAATTGCCACGACTTCTCTCAGAAACAACACCTACTGAACACCTTTTACGAGCAGTTCTTTCAGGGGTTCTCGGAGGATGTCGCCGATACGCACGGCATCGTCTATACACCGCAACCGATTGTGGACTTTATGGTGAACAGCGTATCGCATATCCTCAAAACGGAGTTCGGTCGGTCGCTTTCGGATGAAGGCGTGCATATCATCGACCCGTTTGTCGGCACAGGCAACTTCATCGTGCGACTGATGCACGAGATTAGCGGTGCCGCGTTGCAACACAAATATCAGCACGAACTCCACTGCAACGAGGTGATGCTCCTGCCCTACTACATCGCCAGTCTGAACATTGAACAGGAATACTACGACCGCACCAAGCAATATCTGCCGTTTGAGGGGGTTGTGCTTGCGGATACTTTTGAACTGCTTGAGGATAATCAGATGCAACTCTTTACGGAGGAGAACACCGAACGCGTGGAACGGCAGAAGGATGCGGATATGTTCGTCGTTATTGGTAATCCACCGTATAATTCCAAACAGGTCAATGAAAATGACAACAACAAAAACCGTGAATATGAAACGATAGATAAGATGTTGAAAGACACATATTCAAAGGACTCAAAAGCCACAAATAAAAACGCACTTTCGGATCCTTATGTAAAAGCAATATTATGGGCTTCAAGACGAATCGGTGAAGAAGGTGTTGTTGTCTTCGTAACAAACAATGGCTTTCTAGATGCAATCGCTTGTGATGGGATGCGGAAACACTTGGCACAAGATTTTGACGCTATCTACATCGTGGACTTAAGTGGTAATGTCCGTAAGAATCCAAAACTATCGGGAACAACACATAACGTCTTTGGTATACAGGTTGGCGTGAGTATCAATTATTTTGTTAAGAAAAGTAATAAATCGGAAGCTGCAAGCATTTTTTATGCGCGTGTAGAAGAAGATTGGCGAAAAGAACAGAAATACGAGTTTCTCAATATAAAAGAACATTACCAGAACATTGAATGGCATCAGATAACTCCTGATAGTAGACATACATGGCTTACCGAAGGACTCCATTCTGAATATGAGACTTTTATCCCAATTGGATCAAAACAAAAAACAAATGTATATTCGATATTCAGATCTTACGGTATTGGATTACAGACGAGTAGAGATGCATGGTTATTTAATTATCACAAGAATGATCTGATTCAGAATGTAAAACAGACAAGTGAATTTTACAATATGCATGTTCTCAAATTTAGAGAAATTCCTGAAAACGAACGTGATGTTGATCAGTTTGTTGAAAATGATGGTACCAAAATTAAATGGAGTTCAGGATTAAAATCTAAACTAGAACAAGGAATACAGATTGAGTCTGCGGAAACAAATATCAGATCTTCATATTTTCGTCCATATACCAAGATGGCACTCTGTTTTGACAAAACTCTAAATCACCGTAGGTCAATATTTCCGAACTCTTTCCCAACACCTGAAACTGAAAAAGATAATAGAGTTATTTGCGTTAATGGAATTGGTAATAAAAAACCTTTTCATGTTTTAATGGTCAATCTAATTCCCGATCTCCATCTCACAGGTGATACACGATGCTTCCCCTTCTACACCTACGACGAAGACGGCAGCAACCGCAAGGAGAACATCACCGATTGGTCACTCAATGCCTTCCGCGCTCACTACAATGACGACACCATCAGCAAGTGGGATATTTTCCACTATACTTATGCCCTCCTCCACCATCCCGACTACCGAGAGAAGTATCAGGCGAACCTCAAGCGTGACCTACCACATATCCCCTACGCACCCGATTTTAAGGCATTCGCCACGGCAGGCTCGGAACTCGCTGACATCCACGTCAACTACGAAACGCAAACCCAATATCAGCATTCCAACCTACTCGAAAACCGAGATGTGCCTTTAGATTGGCGTGTGGAGAAGATGAAACTTTCCACAGACAAAACTAAGCTCATATACAACGACTATTTCACCATAGACGGTATCCCACCCAAAGTCTTTGAATACCGTCTCGGCACGCGGTCTGCGTTGGAGTGGGTGATTGACCAGTATCGTGTCAAGACGGACAAACGAAGTGGCATCGTCAACGATCCCAACCGTCCCGACGATGAACGTTATATCGTTGAGCTGATCTTACGCGTCATCACTGTCAGCCTGTTGACGGTGGATATTGTTGGGAAGTTGCCGGATATTGTCTGAACCAGGATTCACAGGATTGGTAGATTTCCAGGATAAGAGACAGAAATATCAAAGTGCCATTCAGAGAATAAACGTCACCCTTTGAATAGGAACGTTGGAGTTCCAAACGCACAATCCTGTTAATCTGTAAATCCTGTGAATCCTGGTTCAGACAATCTCGGAGAAGAGCGAGGTTGGGAAACCTCGCCTACCGTGTATAATCTAATCCTGCAAATCCTGGTTCAGACAATTATTCAGTATACGCACTCTTCAATTCCGCCCAACGCACTGATTGCTTGCCTATAGGTGAGATAGGGAGTTTGCCGCCATTCCAATGCGGATGATAACCTTCTGTCAAGAACGTTATCTCATCTGTGGCGAGATCATACTTGTATATCTTTATTTCAACAGGCCCGCGGTTATCTCTCTCATATTCATAGGCACTGAAAAGCACAGCCTGCTGTCCATCCATCCAAGCAAGAGATGATGGATACCAATTTTCAGGTATTTTGAGTGTCCGCGTGTTGCCGTCATCTATGTTCTGAATGATAACGCGAAACGTTCCGTCAGCCCAAATACGAAGACCGAAACCGCCATCTTCCCTTTCAATTCTTTCTACATCAATATCCATTTCAGAATACAGCATTTGCTTACCATCCGGTGACCACCGCGGTAAGAAACGATGTATCTCACCTTTATCAGGGTCGGGGTGTGTCCATTGACGCATGTTCTCTCCATTTGCATCCACAACCCAGAGGTTCTTCTCAATAATATCGTGGTCGTCATTGATAAAGACAATCTGCGTTCCATCCGGGGACCAATCGCCGTGGTATCCATGGTGGTTAGGGAGTATCGTTTCAGAATTGCGTGTATCAATATCCAAAATGTTAATACCTACGTAGGCAGTGATGTAGAGCAGTTTTTTTCCATTGGGAGAAATCCTTATTTCCCATATACTTCCTTTATGGTCCACGAGTTGTTTAGCATTGGTGCCATCGGCATTCATGATATAAATATCAAGATTACCGGAGCCGTCATTTGGTGTAATGTCCCGTAAAAAAGCAATGTGCCTACCGTTGGGTGACCATACTGGTCTGAATTCAGAGTATGGATTGTCGTTGATTTGTGTGATGCTTCTACCGTTGTCATTCATCACATAGATTTTAGAGTCAGCACTGAATACGATTTTTGCGTTGGTTGTTGCTGCACATAGTAGTATGAGACTGATACATAACGTCGTTTGTAGTATTCGCATGGATTTCTCCTTCAGTTATTCTACTGATTAAAGAGCAATTTATGTGCCAATTGCAGTCTGCTGAATTGCTGTCGTGCTGCACAATTATGTGCATCAGGATTGTTGTTGCACATATCTGTGCATGATTTGAATCGTGGGTTTTGGTTGTGAATCTCGGATTTTCACGGATTTCTGGGATGACGCGGAGAATGTCCGAGGCGCGATGAATTGGACGACTACGAATGTGTATAATCGAGGTTGGAAATCGCTCCAACTAATAACGGACGGCACACGGAGTGTGCCTACTACTATGTATTGCTTCTGCCATTGTAGGAGCGGTTATGGAAAATCCGAGTTGGACACCTCAACAAATTGGGATATTCTGCAATTTATTTGACGTAATGAGTTAAATGAAATATAATTAACATATATACAATATTACTTTATAAAAATATATGTATGTCCTAATATTATCATGTTGAACAAATTATATTGATCAAAAATAAAAAGTCGCAAGAGGAGACCTAATTGAAAACCAAAAATAGATACCAGAAAATACTCACATTAACCCTGTTCACTGTCCTGTTGATTTTCATGACACATACCACAAGTTACGCTTTTATAGATGATATTATTGATATCTTTGAAGAAGCCATTGAGGAAGGTGAAGATATTATTGATGAGGCAGAAGAGTTTTTTGATGATGTCGCAGATGAATTTGAAGATGCGATTGATGCGGTTGACGACTTTTTTGACGATGTTAAGGAAGGGTCATTTAAAATAACCACCGAAATAGAAAACTTCGCACTTAAACTACGGTCGACCGTAGAATGGGAGGGAGAAAAACTCAGAAATATAGCGACCGCTTCAGTTAATCCGAATTTTATCGGTGTCAACCTAACCAACCGTGTCAACTTGTGGGATCCGATTAAGGAATCTGTTTATCTCACATTTCGTCATGATGCGGCGATCAATAGTGTCGCTATGAGTGCGGATGGTGTGCTGGTGGCTCTTGGCAGTGCAGACAAGAAACTTCAAATCTTTAATACGAGGACGCGTCGACGTATTACAAATTTTATCGCGCAAAAGGGTAGTATCAAGAGTCTTGCATTTAGTCCGGATGCTTCAATCATCGCTACTGCGGGTGCAGATAAAGTTATCAGATTGTGGGATACAAAGACATTTAGGCTATTAGATGTGTTTTCTGCCCATACAGAAACAATAGATAGCATTGCGTACAACCACGATGGCACGATTATCGCCTCTGCTGCAGTGAAGACTCTCCGTTTATGGCAAACCGAAACGGGTGATGTCATCAAAAAGATCAAAGAACATAAGGATGATATTACACAGGTGATATTTAGTCCTGATGGCACGATGTTTGCCAGCGCAAGTTTAGACGGTACTGTCCGTCTTTATGACACAGCAACCCACACCCTTCATTCTGTGGTGAACTATAAGTCCGGTGTAAATGCAATCAACTTTAGTCCTGATGGGACTATGTTAGCAACTGCCACCAATGATGGTGTTGCGCGTTTGTGGGACATTGCCAACGAGAATGTTATTGCATCATTCGGTCATGAGTCGCCTGTTCAGACGGCTGTTTTTGCTCTTGATGGAAGTTTGCTTGTCACGGGTAGTATTGACAATACGATGCGTGTGTGGGAACTCATTGCCAATGTCGCAGATGTTAATCGTGACGGAACTGTTGACATCACTGATTTGGTGATTGTAGCATCCAATTTTGGAAAAAAGGGTGAGTCTATCGCTGATGTGAACTTTGATGATGTGGTAAATATCTTAGATCTTGTGATTGTGGCAAATGCATTTTAGTTGATCCCCTGAATCTCGGATGACGCGGATGGCACGGAGAATGTGAGAGGCATCCGATAGAAACAACCAATTAGAAATGGTATGATAAAATCCTGTTTTTTTTATATAAATATGATATAATAGGTCAACTATATTATGGTATTTATGGTAGTATATAGAATTATTCTAAATATTTTGTATTTTACGAGGCTGGGAAACCTCGCCTACCATAGGAAGAATGTGTTGGGTTTCGTTCCTCAACCTGACATAGTATAAATCGACGAGAATAGGAGGTTTCGCCTACCGAAGGAGGAAAGTGATTAGTCATTTGTATTTTTCACGTTAAATATCCCTGTTAAAATGATATATATATATGAAGATTAAGAAATAAATCAGGTAATTTTCTTGAGAAGTCCGGAGCGGTTAGGAAACCGCTCCTACTGGGTTTGGGTAAATGCGAATTACCCGTTTAATAAATTAATCTTCATTAATATATCAAAACAACAATAAAATAGATAGGTAGGGTTAACATATTATTAACCCGCTTGGATAGGAGGTATCCATGCGTAAATTAAACACACTACGAACACTATTACTTATAGTGTCAACAATAGTTGTCCTGTGTGCTTATGCACAGGCAGAACCGCGAAAAGTCATTGAAGTACCACGATGGTCAGCATATGACATCGCTATACACCCGGATGGTAAAGTGATTGCAAGTGCTTCAATAGCGGACGTTATCCACTTGATGGATATTGAATCTGGCGCAGAGATTAGAACGCTTATAGGTCATAATGAAGGCGTTGAATCCGTTAGATATAGTCCCAAAGGCGATATCCTTGTCAGTGGCGATCAAGGTGGCTTTAACATTGTCTGGAATACCAAGACAAATGAACAAATTAAAAAGCTGGAAAGACATAGGTGGGTCATTAAGGATATCGTATTCTCACCGAATGGAAAAATCCTCGCCACAGGAGACTGGGGTTGGGATAATACACTCCGTCTTTGGAATACGGAAACATGGGAACTTCTGTATGGGAAGGTAGCTGGGAAAGTCGATGATATCTCCTTTAGTTTTGACGGATCGATCATTGCCGCCGGTGTTTTGGAGTCAGGGTTCGTGTATATCTGGGAAACGGAAACCGGAGAGTTGCTCCATACACTTGATACCAGTATGGAACATGTGCTTGCCGTGACTTTCATTGGCACAGAACGGGAGCTGGTCTGTGGCGGTTCAGTCGGCTTACAGTTATGGGACGGTGAGACCGGTGAAAAGATCAGGGATTTCCCAAAAGATGGTATTAATAAAGAAGTTCGAGCTGTTGATATCAATCCAGATCGGCGGCTACTCGCTGTCGGTAGGGCAGATACGGATGTGCAACTCTGGGACATGAAATCTATGGAACTCATTGAGACACTTGAGTTTCATTTTGGTAGGTCGCATACCGTTGACTTCTCATCAGATGGGTCAACGCTTGCGACTGCTGCAAATGAAACACGCATAGGTGTTTGGGATGTGGAACCTTTTAGCGAGCCCGTTTTGAGTGTCAATCCAAAAGATAAGGTTTCTGTTCTGTGGGGTGCCATCAAGAGTAGATAGAACTGTGTTTGTAGATGCGTTTTATCCTTGTTGGAGCGGTTTTCAACCACGATGGTTCAGAGATAACGGCACACGGCGTGTGCCTACTACTATGCACATCGCGCTTTCTAAGCGCGCTCCTTGTTGGAGTGGTTTCCAACCACGATTGTCAGAACCAGGATTTTCAAGAGAAGTCCTCGCTAAAATGACATTTATAATAAATCAGAACAATAATAAAATAGACAGGGTCAATATATTATTAACCCGCTTGGATAGGAGGTATCCATGCGTAAATTAAACACACTACTAACACTATTACTTATAGTGTTCACAATAGTCGTCCTGTGCACTTATGCACAGGCAGCACCACGAAAAGTCATTGTAGTGCCATTTTGGTCAGGATATGACATCAGTATTCACCCGGATGGTAAAGTGATTTCAAGTGCTTCATTACAGAAGATTATCCACTTGATAGATATTGAGACTGGCGAAGAGATTAAAGTGCTTGAAGGCCATACTGAAGGCGTTGCATCCATTGGATATGGTCCCAATGGCGATATCCTTGTCAGTGGTGATCAAGCCGGCTTTAACATTATTTGGAATACCGAGACAAATGAACAAGTTAATAATCTTGCAAAACATACGTGGGTCATTAAAGATATTGTATTCTCACCGAATGGGAAAATCCTCGCTACAGGAGACTGGGGTTGGGATAATACACTCCGTCTCTGGAATACGGAAACCTGGGAACTTCTGTATGGGAAGGTAGCTGGGAAAGTCGATGATATCTCCTTTAGTTTTGATGGCTCGGCCATAGCCGCTGGTGTTTTGGATACGGGGTTAGTGAATATCTGGGAAACGGAAACCGGCGATTTGCTCCATACACTTGATACCGGTATGGAACATGTGCTTGCTGTGACTTTCATTGGCACAGAACGGAAGTTGGTCTGTGGCGGTTCGGTTGGCTTACAGTTATGGGACGGTGAGACCGGTGAAAAGATCAGCGATTTTCCAGAAGAAGGCATTACGGAAGTCCGGTCTGCTGATATCAATCCGGATCGGCGGCTACTCGCTGTCGGTAGGGCAGATGGAATGGTTCAACTCTGGGATATGAAATCTGTGACACTCATTGAGACGCTTGAGTTACATTTTGGCAGGTCGCATACTGTTACTTTCTCGAGAGATGGGTTAACACTTGCGACTGCTGCAAATGAGGTACGCATAGGTGTTTGGGATGTGGAACCTTTTAGCGAGCCTGTTTTGA
Source organism: Candidatus Poribacteria bacterium (assembly GCA_965214095.1). Taxonomy (GTDB): domain Bacteria; phylum Poribacteria; class WGA-4E; order WGA-4E; family WGA-3G; genus MSPOR6. The sequence continues at coordinate 998,146 of OZ243938.1, forward strand.
GTGTCAATCCAAAAGGTAAAGTTTCTGTCCTGTGGGGTGCCATCAAGAGTAGATAGCACAGCGTTTGCCTATTTCAGCATCTCGAATTTTCACGGATGACGCGGATATACATGGTAGTAGGCACACGCCGTGTGCCGTTCTTACATTCTCCGAGCCATCCGCGTAAATCCGAGATCAAGGTTATTTATTTTCTGTTTTTCTTGTATTTTCTTTCACATACGCTAAATCCCCTAAGCCGGTAGGTTCGGTTTCCTAACCGAACCGAATTTTCGCTAAAACCTTTCATAGTCAGTTTCCTTTTAGAATCCGTGCGGTTGGGAAACCGCACCTACCGTCTTGGGATTAACTTTCAGTGAATCCCTATTTTGGAAAATACTTAAAACTAAATAACCCTGATTATTGCCACAGGGTTATTTATAGTAAAACTTACAATTAATGAAACATATTGTCCCAATTGCATATTCATAGAATGTAAGAGGCGCAATGAATTGCGCGACTACGAAAGAGTTTTTCTAAATGTAAAATGCATCGTTAATTTCAGATTTTACTATAGTTTTCGGTTTTTCTGCTATATTTTTCACATTTCAATATAACAACCTGTAGGTCGGGTAGAGCGTTAGCGAAACCCGACAAGCATTTAACGTGTCGGGTTTCGCTAACGCTCTACCCGACCTACGATATAAACTCTTAGTAACATTCATCAATTGAAAATACTTAAAACTAAATCTCCCTGATTATTGCTAAGTTACTCTTGACAATAATCAAATTCTGTGGTAAAAATATGTGTATGAAAAACACATCAATCAAAACAATATACAGTTTATTTATAATAGTTCTATTACTTGCATGCCAAGGTTGTGCAATGAATTTCAACGCGAGTGATTCTGCCCTTGGCATATTAGAAAAATCTGGTGAACTCACTGAAAATGAAGTATGGGAAGGCCGTGTTTATGTAACTGGGACGGTCATCGTACCAGAAGGTATAACATTAACCATACGTTCAGGTACTATCGTCGGTTTTGAACCAATAGATGAACGTCCAGCAATCATTGTGTTTGGTGAACTCTATGCAGAAGGTGTTCCCGACAGAATGATAGTGTTCGGTTCATTAGGCAAACAGCAAGAAATAAAGACACCTAAACCTGGATTGGAAAACAGAACGTCAGTTCAGCCTGTGCAACCTGCAAACAATGCTGCTCCACCGAAAGCAGGAGATTGGCAAGGAATTAGGATTGAAACACAGAGTTCCAACAGCAGATTCACCTATTGTCGTATACAACATGCAGCCAACGGAATTGCATGTTTCACGGATTCAGTCCAAATTGAAAGGTGTCTCTTTAGCGAGAACAACATCGGTGTGCTGTGCGAAAATACTAATCCAACTATATCTGCAAATGAGTTCAACAGGAATGGAAGCGGTGCACAATTTCGAGGGGCAGCGGCTCCAGAAGTAGAATACAACGCATTCACTGCAAACAGATTTGGAATTGTGTGTGAAGACGATTCACGTCCACGTATCCAACATAACAACATCCAATCAAACTATGAATACGCCATCATTTGCTATTCTACTTCATCACCCGAAATCGTATCTAACAATATCACTTTAAACAATGGTTGGGCAGTTTACGATGGTGGGAGATTAAGAGATAATTATATCAATGGAAATAAGCAGGTGGGCCCGAATGTGACTGAGTTGAGTATTGCCACGCAGAGTGACCAGTTTTATGGCGTTGATGAAGTGTTTGATCCGAGAGATACACCCGTTTCAGAAGCTGGCGTACCAAGTGATAGGTATTAATCAAATGAGCCGAGTCAAAGCCTATCTTGAACTCATCCGTTATCCACTATTCGGCATTCCTATAGTTGCCACACTTCCCGGTGCGCTCATTGCAAGTGAAGGACAATGGACATGGCGTGTTGCTGCTGCGTTAGTGATTGCGTCATTCGGGTACTTCGCTGGAATGATAAAGAACGATTATTTCCACCGTGAAACAGACGCAGTAACCAATCCAGACCGTCCGCTACCTTCACACCGCCTAACGCCAAAACAAGCACTCGTGCCTGCAAGTATTATTTATTCGTTATGTGTCATCTGTGGGTTTTTGCTTGAGGTAAAAGCAGGACTCTTAGTGATGGGATTAGTCGCAATTTCGCACCTCTATAATGCCTTTTTCAAAGCAAAAGGTATCTTAGGAAGCATTACCTTACCTTTAGGTATTGGATTGCTGAACGTTTTCGGTGCGTTAGTTGTGAGTGGAAGTGTGCCGCGTTTAGTGTGGTATGCATTTGCTGCAACAACACTTTACGATATTGGCACACATATTGCGACCACGTTTAAGGATGTAACGCGCGATAAACAACATGACATCATAACAACACCTATGCAGCTCGGCATACGTCCTGCGCTGTTTTTGTCAGCAGCAGCTACGATATTAGGATTTGTTGTTGCACTTCTACCGTATTGGTTAGAGGATTCACTTTCATATAAGACCTATGTTGTATGGGTCATTTTAGGGTTGCTTGCTGCTGTCATAACACGAATTCCACTCTATATGCAACCGACAGAGAAAAACGGGTACTTCGCATTGAAGGGTTCAATGATAGGTTCAATACTATTTTTTCCATGTTTAATCGGTGCACAGGTGTCGATTGTAATTTCTATGGCTATAATTTTGCCCTTGCTATTTGCAACTGTGCTCCTGTTAAGAATAACTCGCCAAGAGGTATGAAATAGACTATGAAATAAAAGGAGATATATGAAAAGCATCGTTTTACTAATTACAGATACATTTCGCTATGACAATCTCGGTGACCGTGCGGAAAAGCCTATCCGCACACCGATGCTTGATAGTTTTGAAGCGGAACGCGCAACTGCTATTGATAAGTTCTATATGAGCAGTTTCCCAACTATTCCGCATCGGACGGACGTTGCGACTGGCACACTCGGATGGCCTCACTATGGGTGGCAGCCGATTGATCAAAGCGGACCAAACCATATTGCGAAACTCCTCGCTAGTCAAGGATATGCAACGCAGCTAATTTGCGACTGTCCACATCTATTCAATGCTCGTTTTCAGCAAGGATTTCAGGCTGCTTTCCAGCATCGCGGACAAGAAGGTGACAAACCATTGCTCCATCTCAATGATGAAATACAGACTATCATGCCAGATGATAAAACGCGACCACAACCTGCTTTCCGCGGCAACACATTACCCAATACACACAGATGGACAAACCGATACTACCAATATGAAGCAGAGACATTTTCTGGAAGAACATCCCAATCTGCTATACGATTTTTAGAAGAAAACTATCGTTCCGGTCCGTTCTTTCTATGGGTAGATTTCTTTGATCCTCACGAACCTTGGGATCCACCTGAATATATCGTTAAACGATATGATCCAGATTATACCGGTCCGCCGATGTTGCACCCGAATTATGGACGTTCATCAATTTACACTGATGCGGAGCTGCACAATCTCTGGGCACATTATGCTGGAGAATCTGAACTGATTGATAGACATATCGGTCAGATTATTCAGAAAGTTGATGATCTTGAACTATGGGATGATACCCTCGTCGTTGTAATGTCTGACCACGGTATGTCTATCGGAGAACATGCACGCACTGGAAAATCTAACATTGATTCAGAAGACCCACGGTATTGGCCAACATATCCTGAGATTAATCATGAAATGTTCCTAATCGCAGGCGGAGATGTACCACAAGGTCAAAAACTTGATATGATTGCACAACCGATGGATATTTTACCTTCATTGTGTGATCTTGCAGGTGTCACACTTGATCCACCGAAACCTTTTGAAGGTCGTTCTTTTGGCGAGGCACTTCTCGCTGGAGATTCGCAGCATAGAGAGTATGCAGTAACAGGCACACACATCGGTTCACGAAACGGCAATATGCCACGTCGCGCGACTACACCATTTCTTGTGACTGAACGTTGGGGATACGCACCAGTTGGTGAACTCGGTTTGCCTGAACTGTTTGATTTGTCAGTTGACCCTATCGCAACGAACAATCTTGCTGAGGATAATGCTGCACTTGTTGCGGAACTGCATCAACTCTTTATAGCACATTTATTGGAACATAATGCACCTGAAAACTTCCTTGCACTTTGGCAAGAACCCCCTACCGGAGATGGCCGTGGAAAATGGGCGATTGATTATCCTGATGAAGAAAAGGAATAATTTAACCTGAGTTACCACCTATGTAGCATAAATAATTATTTACACACTACGGTAGGTTCGGTTTCCTAACCGAACCGGCTTTGTTCCAAATACCTTCATAGAGGTTCTCGCGTAGGATCCGGTTCGGTTAGGAAACCGAACCTACCGTCCTGGGGAAAACGCCTAATTTACACTAAATTGACGCCCATGGCTCGGTTTCCTAACCGAGCCGGTGTTTGTTCAGTCTCATAGATGCGGTTAGGAAACCGCATCTACCGGGGAGTGTGTCAAAATTCGCTACAGTTTAGCAACTTCATAATAAATAAACATTCAACATAAATCCGAATTCAGTTGTCTATCTTATTAACAAATTATAAACACATATAAACACAATTGAATGATGGAGAAAAAAATGAAAACTAAACTTTTTGTAGTAATCAGTACAGTGATTCTTGTATCTGCTTTCTATCTATCTGCAACGACATTAGCACACGAACCTGTTAATATTGAGCAACTCTATAAGGACGCAAATGATTTATATCATCAAGCGAATTACACTGGGGCAATTGCATTGTATACTCAAGCACTTGTAGAATCGAAGAAACCCGATGTGAGAACTGAAATGATAGACAAGGATTTCAATACTTTTATTAACTATCGGATTGCTGTTACTTATTCTCGGCTCGCGGAACAAACAAATAATGCGGATCATTACATCAACGCATTACAACATATTGAAAAAGTTGTACCAAACGCTACCATACCAAAACACAAAGTAGGATTAACATACCTGTGGGGACATATTCTTTATCGAACACAGCAATATGAACTCGCGGAAGAAAAATTTATGCAGATAATAGTAAACTTTCCAGATAGTTTACATGTAGAGAACGCATGGTATGCTATCGGACAACTTAACTATAAAATGGATAATTATGAAGAATCTCGAACTGCATTCAGAAATATCCTTGTTAAATTCCCTACATCTGAATTCAAAGATGATGCACAGCTTATGATCGCTCAATCACTTTTTGATGAACAAGATTTTGAGATGGCTTACAAAGAATTTGATAAATTAGCATCCCCGGCATTTAAGCAATATCCTGAGTTGCAACCCGAAGCATTGTACAAAGCTGCGTACTGTATATTCCAATTGGATAGGTATGATGAAGCAATTCAAAGATACAATGACTTCATCAAGATGTTGCCAAATAACAAATTTGTTACTGCAGCGTACTTTGATCAGGCTGCGATTTACAGTTCTCAGTTAGACTTTGACCAAGCGCGTCTCCACTACAACATGGCGTTCCAAAGCACAACTACCCGGGAACTCCAAGCCGAAATCCTAGCTAAAATTGCAGAATCGCATTTCAAACAAGCTGACTATGTAAACGCCATCGGAAAATACACTTTGCTAATTGATCTTTATCCCGATTCTCCCTTTATCTTAGACGCAAAACTCGGTATTGCTGACAGCTATTTCCAACTTGAACGCTGGAACCAGGCAATTACTGTATATAGAGAAGTTATTGAATACCAATCGGGTGAAATCCAACGTCTTGGTGCTAAAGAACAAGGTTACATACCATATAGTTCATATCAAGTAGCCAAAGTATATTTCAATCTTGGAACCTTTCAGAAAGAAACTGGCCAGCTTACGCTGGCAACTGCCTCGTTCAAACAAGGATTGACTTGGTACCAAAACACCGTTGACAATTATCCTGACAACAAAATTGTGCCACATGCAGCCTATGGTGTATTTTGGACGTTCAATGAATTAGAACGGTATAATGACTTGGAAAAAGCTGCAAAAGAATATATTGAAAAATACCGAAACGATATTGAATTTGATAAATTTGCTGCAGAGGTGCAACTGCGACTCGCTGATATCAAGCGCACCGAATATAAACAATATATTGAGGCAGCAAGAGAATATGCTGATATCGCAGATTACCGTAAACTTCCTAAATTTCATTATATTCAGATGATGGCAAAATTCTTTGAGGGTAAATGCTATTTTGAGGCTGCAAAACCAATTGATTATATAGAAGGGGATCTATCCGCAAAGTTTAATACAGACCTTCTCAAGAAATCTGTTGCTGCTTTTCAAGAAGTAAGTAAAAGGTATTCTGATGAAACTTTTTTACCAGGTGTAAATAATGGGTTGTATCAAGATTTTCCTGAACGTATTCCGCAGGTAGAGGCTGCACTGATGGATGAAGCACAATCACAGCAGATGCTTGGAAACTATGATGCAGCTCGGAATTGTTACAAGAGAATTCCCGAGAATAGTGAATACTATGAACAGGCACAACTTCAATTAGAAAACTTACAGTAAAAAATAAGGTCGCAGATAATAAAACTGATTTTCTTGAACAAGAATCTATAAAATAGTGACTTTGAGTTATAGTGGAATTTACAATTGATAGGACATGTCTCAGAGGGCGAGGAAACCTCTCCCTACGGGACTTGTGGTACTTGCAAGTGCATTGAAATGTCTTCTTAATTCTAAACTTTACTATAAATAAAAACCATTCTTTCATAATCATTGAAACTTGAAAGAGAAACGGAAACACATGGAAAATGCCAGTTCATTGAACGAAGAACTTAGTCAATTCGTCGGACAGATGGGTATACTATCTGATACAGAGAATTCATACTATTCTTATGACGATTGTGCTCCGATGGCAGTTGTCCTGCCAGAATCTGTTCAAGAAGTGCAAGAGGTACTTCGTTATGCATCAGAACACGGTTATACAGTGATACCTGCTGGAGCAGGGACAAAACTTGGTATCGGCAATTTATCAGAAAAATGTGATATTGTTCTGGCATTGACCCGCCTTAACAACATCGTAGAATATGAACCTGCTGATTTGACTGTGACCATTGAAGCAGGTATCCGTTTGGCGGATCTACAAACTGAATTGGCAAAAAATAGACAGTTCTTCCCAATGAACCCGCCTTATTCAGATCGCTGCACTATCGGTGGGATTGTTGCGACGAATGCCAGTGGTCCGCTCCGACTTCGCTATGGCACTGCTCGAAACCAAGTCTTAGGATTGCGTGTAGTGCATGCAAGCGGAACTGTCGTCAAAAGCGGTGGAAAGGTCGTCAAGAATGTCGCTGGATATGATCTAAATAAACTTTATATTGGTTCGTATGGAACACTTGGTATAATCACTGAGGTGACCCTAAAGTTGGCACCGTTACCAATACGTCAGGCAATCATAGCATCTCAATTTCAGAATGTTCAGAATGCAGCCAAGATGGGATTAAGTGTCGTTAGTTCGCAAACACTGCCAACATTTGCAAATTTATCAGTCAATCATTCAATTGAAATGTTCTCTGAAAAGAAACCAACGTTAATCATTGGATTTGATGGTGAACCTGAGACTGTCACTTGGCAGCTAAACACAGTTCAAACACAATTGGAACAAAATGGTGCTGACGGTGTGCAAATTGTTGAAGATGAATCATATCATTCTATGTGTAATGAAATTCAAGAATTTCCGAATGTTGTCAGCGAATTAGGTCATGTTATCGTTAAAGTTAATCTCAAACGAACCGATATTGTAAATTATCTGGAGGCGAATCTTAAAGACTCAGAAATGGTGATGGTATTATTAGGTAATGGCGTTATCTATCTCAAGATACCAATAAACTCTGGTACTGATCTTCAACAGGTAGTACATACATTAACGCAAATGCGTCAACGTGCAATAGATACGGGAGGAAATCTTATTATTGAATCTGCACCGACTGAAGTCAAACGACAGATTGATGTTTGGGGTCCGATTGGGACCACGCAAAACTTAATGAAACAAATAAAAGCAAAATTTGATGGAGCTGCACTACTCAATCCCGGTCGTTTTGTTTCAAGCATATAATATATAGTAGATTTTGAAATTACTTGAATACTCTGCGTCGACGAGGTTAGGAAACCTCGCCTACCGTGGGTCGAAAGTGTCAACTTATATTTATAATTCACTATATATTCCACAAATCTATCCTGAGCAACATTCACTTTTTTGGTTGTTCTTGAAAATCATATATCACGCTATATTTTAGGAGTGAAAACATGGATAAAACAAAAGGAAGGATATTGTGGATTGATAATGTTGAAGAAACACCGCTTACCCACCCAAATTTGAAATCTGAGTTGAAGCCCTATATTCGCTTTATGGAGTTTCAAGGATACAATGTTTCCTATGCTGATAGTGATATTGATGGGATTAATTTACTCAAGGATAAGACGTTCCACGCAGTTATACTTAATTGTGAAGTGCAAAACAGTGAATTCTTACCGACAGTTCGGGCAACAGATGCACATATACCTATTATTCTGCTAACAGAGACAGGTGGTCAGGAGATAATGTCGCAAGCAAGTATGCATGGTGTTGACGATGTGTTGATCATGCCTACAAGTCCGAGACAACTCATTTCTTCACTTTCGCTGTTACTTGAAAAGCAGAGAATGCGGGAGGCATATACACCACAAGTTTATGTCAAGAACTACAATAGGCAACGCACTTATGACGACCATCAGATGCATACGATTCCTGATAACGATTGGCAAACGTGGATAGATACCTATATCCAATTCATAGAATGGGATATTATGTTTGATGGTCTTTCAAACATTGATGAACTAAAAACTATCCATGCACGTGAGAAACGGGAAGCCAACGCAAACTTTACCGAATATGTCAAAAACAACTATAGTTTATGGCTTGAGGGTGAAAACTCTCCTACCATGTCTGTAGATGTCTTTTACAAACATGTTATCCCTGAGATCCAAATCGGGAAGTCTGTGCTTTTTGTCGTGATGGATTGTATGCGGTTAGACCATTGGTTGAAAATTGAACCAATCCTCTATCCTGATTTCCACATGACAAAGCATTATTACTACTCAATTTTACCCACAGCAACACGCTATTGCAGAAATGCTATTTTTAGTGGACTTTTCCCGAGAGATTTATCTGAAAGATACCCAGAACTCTATGCAGAACCTGATAATGAACACACAAGTATCAACCGTTTTGAAAAAGAGTTGATGCTTTTACAACTGGATCGGCATGGTATAGCATTAAAACCGTCACCACACTACTTCAAAATATTTGATATCCGCGGGGAAACACAATACATACAATGGTTATACGAAACAAAGCGGATAAGTTTAGCTGCTATGGTTGTAGGATTCCTGGACATGTTTACACACATACGAAGCGAGGTAGAACTATTTCAACAACTTGTTCCCAATGAAGAGTCGTTTCGATCCTTTGTACAGACTTGGTTTCAAAATTCACCAATACATAATATTTTTAGACTTGCAGCAGAACGCGGTATGACTATAATAATAACATCAGACCACGGTTCTGTCTTATGCCAGAACCCCGCAAAAATATCCAGTCGTCATGAACTTACAAGTGGTCTACGACTTAAAGAGGGGAAGGATATAATATCCAGTCCAGATTCGGGTTTTCTAATCGATGAACCAGAAAAATACAGATTACCCGGCAACGGGTCGGAAAAGGACTACATCCTTGCTACAGGAGATAATTATTTTATTTACGAAAACCAGTATAACTCAAATAAAGAGATATTTCAGGGAAGTTTCCAACACGGTGGCATATCACTTGAAGAGATAATCCTACCTGTTGTTATCCTTGAACCAAGTTGACATACTCACCGAGCTAAAGCTCCGGTGATTCTTTTGAAGAATCACACAAGCGATTGTGGTATCAACAAGGGGTGCTTGCCGAAGCAAGTCTGATCCCCTCTACTCCAAAGGTAGATGCCCCTACCTTATGAATATTAATAGCAGCGTTTATATCGCGGTCATGTTGGATTTGACATTTATGACAATACCAATTGCGAATACTCAGATCAAAGAACATTTGGATTTGCCCACAGGCGTGACAGACTTTGCTTGTAGGTGTCCATCTGTTAATTATTTCAACGCGTTTGCATCTTTTCTGTGCTTGCCACTTGATTTTCTGCATGAAGTCGCCAAAGGCATAGTCAGAAACTTTACGTCCCCAAAGACGTTTCATGCCTTCAAGATTCAGGTCTTCAAAGAAACAGACATCAAACTTTCGGACAAGTTCAAGAGCAAGTTTCCAGTGATGGTCTTCGCGTTGCCGATTGATTTTTCTATGCACGCGTGCCGAGTGTTTCCTCACACGGCGGCGATTATTACTGCCTTTTTGCTTCCGAGACAACGCACGACTCGCACGTTTTATCAGTTTAGAAGCAGACTTATAGAATTCAGGAGATTGATATTTCGTGCCATCGGAACAGGTGAGAAAATCCTTGAGTCCAAAGTCAAACCCTGCTGTCTTACCAGTCTTAGGTGCAGGCTCAAGTCCTTCAGCATCTGTTGTGATAGTGATATGCCAATCGCCTACTGCGTCTTTCTTAACGGTAACCTGTTTGATATTACCTTCAATAGGTCGACTATACCAGAAGCGATACCATCTTCTATTAATACGGATTTTCGCAACGGGACATCCGCCTGTTTTGTCAATGGGTTCTATTTTGACTTGACTTCCATCAAAGGTCATAGATTTGTACTTATACCGACTTCTAAATTTAGGTGGACGCTTCGCCCTACCTTCAAAGAAGTTTTTCCAACCTCTGTCAACGCGTTGGATACATTCTTGCAAACACCAAGAATATGGAATAGACCAATGTTGGTATCTACCAAGTCGTTTCAGTTTTGTCAAATGCTTAATCATCCGAAATGCACTCGGTCGCTTGTAACCTTCGCATTGTCCATATATCCTGTAGTGCCGTTGCCACAACGCAATAAAATGATTATGGACATGGGCAATGATATGCAGGTCTTTTTGCAAATGACGATTTCTTTTATGTTTTTGTCCCTTGTATTTGTAGGTTCGCATTACATATCCTTCGCATTACATACTGCTATGAAATGGTGCGGTGGCACTCTCAAGCGAGAGGTCGTATCCACCGCTGTAATGCGGAACAGAGTATACTATAAATACACGAAAATGTCAAGTTTTTTTGATTGATAAATATGTTAGCGGTATCTACATCCCCGTGCTAAAGCATCGGGGTCTTGACACCGAAGATATGATAATAAGACCAATCAAAATAATTGTCTCTATTTAGGAGATCTAAAATATGATAAGAAACACCAAACTCAACATACTGTTTCAATTGATCCTGTTAACCTGTTTCGCAATAATTCTTCCTATTACTACAAATGCTCAGTTTCCTGAATTAGATTTGTCTGGTAATCTACCTGTTGAAAAACTCACTGCAGAAACGTATATTTCTTTTGATAAAGTTCAATCCGGCAGTGAATTTCAAATTGCAGTTGTTGTGACAATAGCAGATGGTTGGCATGTCAACGCTAATCCTACACGCGACCCGCTTATACCAACAACGATTGCAGCACCTGATTTGCCGAATATAACCTTCGGAGATGTGGTATATCCGGCAGGTGACACGCTCAATATCGCCTCAATCGGTTTAGCTTCAGTATATCACGATACTGTATCCTTCGGTATTTCCGCAACTTTACTGGAAAGTGCCCCAGTTGAACATATTAATGTGGATTTAGAACTTCGTTATCAGGCATGTAATGATGAACAGTGTTTGTTACCTGAAACCTTGAACGTATCAATACCGATTGAAGTTGCCAGCACAGAAGAGACTGTCATGTCTGTTAATGACACGATTTTTGCAAACATTGCATTTGATGGACAGCAAGATGGTGAAAGCAAGAAAGAAGGCGGTCTTGCGGGGGCACTTTCCGGTGGAAACCTATTGCTGGCATTTATACTGGTATTCCTTGCAGGAATTGTAACAAGCTTAACACCTTGCGTCTATCCTCTGATCCCGATTACAGTTTCAGTCTTTGGCGCAAATGAGTCAACTGGTGTGCTCAGATCATTTCTACTGTCTCTTGTGTATGTATTTGGTATTATTTTAACTTATTCAATACTTGGTGTTGTAGTTGCCTCAACGGGTGCAGTTTTTGGACAAGTGATGGCAAATCCTTTTGTAATTGGCTTCATCAGTTTGATTTTATTTGCTCTTGGACTTTCTATGTTCGGTGTATTTGAAATTCAGCTGCCATCATCTGTGCAGAACCGATTGAACACTGTCGGTGGAACAGGATTTATTGGTGCCTTTGCGATGGGAACAGTTGCGGGGATAATCGCCGCACCTTGTACAGGTCCTGCCTTAGCTGCAGTGTTAGCATACATAGCAACAACAAGCAGCGTTGTCATTGGTTTCTGGTTGATGTTCACCTATGCTCTCGGCATGGGTTTATTATTCATCTGTATAGGCACCTTCTCTGGTTTGATATCCTCTCTGCCGCGTTCTGGTGGATGGATGTATATTTTGGAAAATGTCTTTGGGATCGCAATAATAACGGTTGCTCTTTACTTCCTCAAAGATGTCTTTGAACCATTAAAAAGTTTTCTTATAAACTCACTTCCGTTTTTTGCTTTTGCTGGCGTTTTAGTTTTAATTGGACTTTGGCTTGGTAAGTTAAAAGAACGGTTTCGTGGTATTTCTTCTGGGATGCGCGTTAGAAAAGCATTTGGTCTCTTGCTTGCAATTCTCGGTGCCTATATGATAGTAGGAGGACTGCAACAACCTGTTGCCGGTCCGCATCTGACCTGGAATTACGACAATGAACCGGCTGCACTTCAAGCAGCCAAGCAGGAAGACAAACTGGTGATGCTTGACTTTTATGCAACGTGGTGTGCTGCTTGTAATGAATTGGACCATAAGACTTTTTCAAATCAAGAGGTAATTGATAGGTTAGAGAATTATGTCACCGTGAAACTTGACTTCAGCATAAAATCTGATGAGGTATTGACAGAGAAATTCAAGATCGTTGGCTTGCCAGTTGTCATTTTTATGGACGCAGAAAGCAATATCTATGAACGGATTGAAGGGTTTGTTGAGCCGGAGGAAATGCTCAAAATAATTGACAAAGTTGAATCAAAAGCCAAAGACAACAAATTATAGGTAATTCACATGGAATCAAACAAACAGACAGAAAATAAATCGTCCTTTTCTTTTCATCGTTGGTTAGTGTATTTAGAAATAATTGCCGTCATCGGTTTTTTAGTGGTTGCTGTATTGTACACGCAACGCGGTGGGGCAGAACCAGATACGCCATCATTGTCGCAAGCGGAGAAGTTCCTTTCTGAAGCAGATGCACACTATGACAAACAGGATTTGGCTACAGCACTATACTTCTATTGGCAAGCGTTACAAGCGTTAGAAACTGACAAGACTGAAGAGAATAAAGCAGACCGTTTACATGCTAATCTACGAATCGCCGAGATATATTCTCAGAGTAATTGGTTCAAAGATGCGAAATCACGACTTGCTCATGCGGCACATATCCAACCGGATCATAAGGATGTTCTGCTTTTGAGTGGCAAATTCCTGCGTGATGAAACTTTACCTGAAGAAGCAACTGAAAAGTTTTTGGCAGTCTTGGACAAGTATCCAGATGATGCAGAGGCGCACTATCTACTCGGTGTCTTATATCAAGGAAGTAAACAGTATGATAATGCGTCAAAACACTATCGTGCCGCAATTGATAACGACCTGGAACTTACATATATTCCTTCTGAAAAAGCCCCAATCGGTATACTTGCACGACTTCAATTGTCACGCACCTATAATAAGATGTTTCTTGGTTACAGATTTCTTGACAGAGAACTTACCGACGCGGATATGAAAGAGATTTCTCGCCTCGAATCTCAAGCGATCATTCTGTTAGAGGAAGCCATTCAACTGAACCATGGGACACCTGAGATTATAGACGATCTTATTCGTTTACTATACGTGAGAGCAAACGCGCTCAAACGCGAAGCTGCTACACGACCTTATGCGGATGCCCTTGAAGTATATGAAAGGATTGTGGAACTTGATCCCACGGAAATTCAGGCGTGGCAGGAGATGGGAGATATCTATTACGGTTTTCTTGTTGATAAAGAAAAGGCACTTGAGATGTACCGGAAAGTATATGAAATTGAAGCACACGCTACGACTTTAGCCATAATCAAATCGCTTGAAGCAGAGATTGCTGATGGTATGGAAGGAGCGGAATGAAGCATTTACTTATCGGTGTGCTGAAGGATTGTGAAGGAAAGAGAGAAGCCGATGAGAGGATTTGAACCTCCGACCTACTGATTACGAATCAGTTGCTCTTCCCCTGAGCTACACCGGCACATATAGTGCAAAGAAAAATGCCGAGAGGCAGAATCGAACTGCCGACACAAGGATTTTCAGTCCTCTGCTCTACCGACTGAGCTATCTCGGCTTAAGTATTTATAATACCATTAAATGATAGGGTTGTCAAATAATTTCGCTGAATTTTTACTCCTGCCAAATACCGATTTCCTTATAAAAACGGATTGCTCCCGGATGAAAAGGTGTGCCTACATCTCTGGCAGCATTTTTTTCATTAATCGCCTTACCCGCACCGTGTGCTTTAGCGACTTCAGCACCATGCGTATATAGTGTTTTCGTAAAATGATAGACCATATCTTCATCTGCATCTGTTGCAGTGATAAGATGCATTGAGCCAACATTCATGGTATTAAACGGTTCAGTCAGTACTCTCTTGTAGGCATCTACAGGAATAGTGATAGGGTTGAAAAATGGATATTTTTCAAAGAGAACTTTTTTCACTGATTCTTCAAACGGAATGAAGACAATATCCAGTTTTGAGCTTGCTTGGGTGATAGCAGGCGTAGGAATCGCGCCTCCCATAAACGCTGCTGCAGATGAACCGTCTGACAAATAGTCAACAGCATCACCATAGGTTCCATTTACAGGAGTAAAGTCCTTATATTTCACACCATGTTCTGCTAATATCGGTTCCAAAAAGTATTCAAAACCTGCCCCTGCTGGACCCACAACGACACGTTTGCCCTTCAAATCAGCGATTGATTTTATTTTAGATGATTTTGGAGTGACAAACAACCCAACATTCGGTGCAAGCGTCATGACAGAACGGATCGGGTGTTCAGTTTTCCAAGCACCTTCACCGCGAACCGCAAAATACGAAATCGCAGCATTTGCCATTCCAAATTCTATCGTACGGTCTTCGCTCACAAGTAGACGTATATTTTGCTGTGTGCCTTTAGTGCCTTCAGCGGTAATCTCCCAATTTTTGCCTTTGATATTCCGTGCAACAACGTCTGCAATTGCGCTGCCTACAGGGTGAAAAGCACCACCAATTGGAGCAGTTCCTATACTGATAAATTGGCGTTCTGTTGTTTTTTCATCCGCAACTTTATCATCGTTTTTCTTTGATGCATTATCACATCCAATACCTAAACTCAGTATTGAGATGAGACAAATGATGGGTAGATAGTATCCATAAAACTTCATATATATATTCTCCTACAATCATTACGTGAATATTTACTTCAATGTTTTTTGTGATTGAAAATCAATTTCAGTGTGAAGGATGTTCAAGTGGTACCTCTGGAGGAAAATAGCATGTCTTTGACATATCTGGAAAGATATGCGTTACATCTCGTCTATAGACATCTCCACTTAATATGTCAACGATGCCTCCAAGATGTTGCGGATATTCAGACAAAAACCGAGCAAAACTGAATTCTTTTGTGTAGAAAGCGTAGACAAGTTTCCGAAATGCCTCCATACCGTCTATAAAAGTTTGTCCAAAACTCCCTAACTTCTGTTCGGAGAAGTCGTCTTTTTGAAATGCATCCACAATAACATCTGCTGCCATTTCACCCGATTTGAGTGCTAAAAACAGACCTGTTGAATAAACGGGATCCAAAAACCCAAATGCATCACCAATCAACACCCAATTCTCACCTGCGATTCTGCTGGCGCGATACGAGAAATCCTTTGTCGTCTGAATAGGAAAGAGTTGCTTTGCACCTTCAAGCCGTTGCTTCAAAGGTTGACATTTCTCAAGTTCTTCATTGAATATTTTCTGTGCATTGAGTTTGCCATCAGGTTCTCTGCGGTTTTGCAGCAGGTAGTCTAAACCACCGACAACACCTATGCTTGTGCGATTGTATGGAAGCGGTATTGACCAGAACCACGAGTCTTTCTCGTCGGTATGCAAGATTAAGGTAGCACCTTCGTCAAGTCCTTCATCCCGATGTCCACCTTCATAATGTGTAAAAAGAGATGCCTTCTTCAGATGAGGTTCTACCGTGTTTAGGTCTAACTGCCTTCCAATGAGAGAACGTTGTCCCGTTGAATCCACAATCACAGTGCCGTGTATTGTTTCAAGGTTATTATCTTTTCCATTCTGTGCAGTAATTCCAATTGCTTTGTCACCTTCAAAGAGAACCTTGCGAACACTCACACCTCTGCGAACTTCTACACCTTTTTCAGTTGCGTTATCCAAGAGCATCTGGTCAAATTCGCTTCGTAGTACCTGCCATGTTACTGCACTTTCGTGTGGGTTGGTTTCGAAAAAGTAGAAGGGATTGGTGGCTTTACCTGTACGCGTGAAAAACTGCACGCTGAACTTCTGAGGGAAGTGGCTGTTTCGCAATTTCTCAAGCATACCCAGGCGTTTGAAAGTCCAATAGGTAGCAGGAATCAGCGACTCACCGATTTTGAAGGACGGTTCAGCATCGCGTTCCAAGAGTAGCACACGATAACCGTGCTGTGCAATGAGGGTCGCTGCAGTGCTGCCTGCAGGTCCTCCGCCGATGACGATGGTGTCGTAGTTTTGGTTTGTGTTCATTTAATTCATCAGAATATGATATGGTTTTTTCATTTTGATACCTAAAATTAGTCTGCCGCTTTACCGTCTTCCGTTTCCGTAGCTTCTGTTTTCTCAGCCGGCGGATCCACAAATTCACACCGATAACTTCCAATTCAATAAGGACTTCTCAGTTCTCAGAGATTTTCCCAATAATCATTGAGTTGGCACCGAAACCTTAAATCCAATTCGGTAGGCAGCTGGAAATCCTATACGGAGACCGTAAACTGTAGCATTTGGTCGTTTTGACAGTAAACGGTCTGTAGCTACTAAATCTTCATCAGCAATAGCATAATCGCCAGTATCAATGTCAACAACCAAGTATTTTCCCTTGTTTGCTGTTTCAACTTCGTCCCGAATTTCCTGTTGATACAGTTCCTCACCGCGCATAGCAATGACTTCAGGAGTTATATCAGATTTATGCATTATTTATCCTTGTAATATTGATATTACACTTACAATTAAGCGTGAATTATACCTATTCTAAAAATGATTTTCACTTTTTTATTTAAATGTCCGAGGTGCAATGAATTGCGCTTGGAGAATGTGCTTATGACATTCACATTGAATCAGTTATTTCTTTAATGGTATGTTCTTAATTAGAAATGGTATTATATCATTGTTCTGTCAATTTAGACGCATGAAGTTTGGCATTGTTATATTGGTAAGCATCATGATTATAACATAAATATGTGTAGCAGTTCAATATATTCTATCGCAGTTTGTTCATAACACCTAACGTTCATCCGTAAATCGCTTTGATTTCAACTCATATCTCGGCAAAGACCCGTGTGGTACAACTTTAACAATTGCACGCAATCCTAATGCGTCTCTGATAGCAGAAGTTATGGCCAACGCAGTGTCAGTAGGATTTGGATTAGTGGTTTCAATCTGGACTTCAAGTTCATCAAGAGTTTCAGTTCTGTATGCACGCACAGCAAATTCAATCACATCAGGAAACTTTAGGATGATGTTTTCAATCGTTGCAGGATACACGTTCAAACCGCGAATAATGATGGCATTGTCAATACGTCCGATAACACCACCGTCAAGCACACAGTGTTGACTTCCACATTCACACGGTGTTGGTTTGAGTTTGACATAATCACCTGTTCGATAACGAATCACTGGCATTCCGACACGACCTAAATTTGTGATTACCAACTCACCTTCATCTGAGTGTTTTCCGGATTCGGTATCAAGTACTTCGCAAATAAATTCATCTTCGTTCAGATGGACACCTGCTTGTGGTCTACACATCACACCCCACGCGCCAACTTCTGTCGCACCCGCATGGTCATAGGCGTGAGCACCCCACCGTTCTTCGATTCGTTGTTTGGTTGCGGGCAGGCTTGCACCGGGTTCACCAGCATGTATAGTTACCCTAACGTTAGAGTCTTTGCTTAGGTCAATACCTTCCTGTTCCGCAACTTCAGCGAGTCGTAAAGCATAAGTCGGTGTGCAGATTACCACTGTTACATCGTTACTGAGGATAGCGCGTATCCGTTGCTCTGAGGTAAATCCACCATTTGCTAATGTGAGTGCACCGAGTTGTTGTGCACCATGATATGCACTCCAAAAACCGATAAACGGTCCGAACGAAAACGCAATCAGGAACCGATCCGCGGAGGTTACACCAGCAGCGTTGTATATGTCTCTCCAACATTTTCCCCACCAATCCCATGATTCTCTTGTGTCTAACCATCGTAAAGGGGAACCTGTTGTACCTGAAGTTTGATGCAGACAAGTATATTGTTCTAACGGAAATGTGAGATTAGTGCCGTAAGGTGGATGAGATACTTGATCAGCACTCAATTCGTCCTTTGTTGTGAATGGAAGTTGCTGATAATCTGATATTGTTTGTATATCGTTTGAGATGTTAATTCCCGCATCGGTGAGTTTCTGCTTGTAGAAGGTGTTTGTCTCTAATACCTGAGCAAGCATCTTGTGGAAACGGTGAAACTGTCTTTTAATATCCATATATTATAAGCACTAACAATGTTGTTGTAGAGGAATATAAGAATAGGAGAGAACTACTGATTTTTACGAATTCTAACTCTTCCTGGTGTAATAACACTATAAGCATGCAACAATTCGTTTTCGTGATTTGCAAAGACTTTTACGATAATTTTTACTTTTGCTTGTGTAGATAAACCAGAAAGACGAATAAGAACTACACCCATGTGTACTCGGCCTTGACGGTAAACAAGTTCACCAAAGTCTTTGTCCTTCGGTAAGTAATATTGCACGGTTTTGATTAGCTTGATCTAACACTTTTTCATCATCAATACTCGGAGCAAACTCGGAAACGTACAATACATTATGACCACTGAGGCGCAGTTCTTGCACAATTACCTTGTTAACACTTTCGTCAACTAATAAATTCATTGAGTCTCTTCAAGGATTGGAAAAACAATATCAGAACGAACAGACTGTGCTGCATAATAAAACGCCGCACGAATCCCCTCATCAGTAAGTCTTGGGTATTCTTCAAGCAATTGCTCAATTGTCTCACCTGCAGCAATTTTTTCCAATATTAAATCAACAGGTAGACGGGTGCCAGCGATAACAGGTTTACCCATCATAATTGACGGATTGCATTCAATGAGTTTTGTTGTGATACTCACTACGGCTAAAGCCGTGTGCTTCTTTGAAACACACAACTTCCTATGTGATTCCTGCTTCCGTCTCTCGTGCCTCCCTCCTGAACCGCATGAGGTCTTATTTGGACTCCGCAGGCGTAACTTCCCGTCTATCCGACGGTAGTTGGTTTAAGGTTTATTGCAGCGTTGATGTCTCTGTCTATAGAAACACCACATTGACTGCAATGATACGTTCTCTCTTTTAACGTCAAGTCCTCTTTTTTGTGTCCACAACTGCTACAAGTTTTTGACGATGCGAAGAACTGGTCTGCTTCGATTACAGGAATACCTCGTGCCGCTGCTTTCACCTTGAGTTTAGAGAGAAAGCCACCTAATGCACTATCCGATAACGCCTTGGCAAGTTTCTTGTTCTTTAGCATGTTTGTAACCTTTAGCGTTTCTATACCAATAGCACTTGTGTTATTGACAATATCAGTCGTTGCTTTGTGGTGGGCATCGTTGCGGATACAAGCAATCCGATAATGAATACTTTCAACTTTCCATTTCTGCTTAAACCAGTTTTTAGACTTTCGCACTTTGCGACTCCACTTGCGTTGTTCTCGTTTGAGCTTTCTCTCATAACGTTTGAGGGGTCTGGGATTATCATATTGGGTGCCATCTGAACAAGTTGCTAATGTCCTTATACCGACATCAATGCCAATCACAGGGTGTGTTGAATTATCAACAACTTCGGTGTCCTCTGTGTCAACAGTGATAGATACAAACCATCTATGTGCTGTTCGTGAGATAGTCACCTTGATAAACTTCCCGACAAAACGTAACGCTTGACGCATTTTAATCCAACCGATTTTAGGCAACTTAATACGTGTACCTTCAACTCGGACAGATTGCTCATCTGTAGTATAGGATTGACGACAACCACGCTTCTTGAACTTCGGAAACTCCGCACGTTTGCCAACCCAGTTTTCAATACTTTGTCCAAGATTGTTGATAGCATATAACGCAGCACGTTGGTCTTGAGCATGTGTCCACTCAAAACGTCTTTTCCTTTTATTGAAGTTGACGTTAAGTGTCTGCCACGATTGAAAGGTGTCCTGATCTAATCCCGCCTTAAAATCTGCTAAAGCTTGGTTATATGCAAATCTGGCATAGCCACATTGAGAGGCAAACCAACGACGCTTCTTAAAAGTCGGAGCTAATGTTATCTTGTGGGTTTTGTATGGCATAATAATATTGGTTCTTGATAAGTTTCTGATTTCCGTTGCTGCGGTGTGTGGCAGTCAACAACCTTCCACACTGAAGCAGTTCTATAACTATTACTCAAAATACATCTAAATGTCAAGCGTTTTTGGACCCAAGCATAAATGCTTGGGATTGCCAGCCAATTCCCTTCATGGTTTCTTCCTTTTGTGCGTATGTATGAAATTTCTATGTATACCGTGTATTCTGATATTCGGGGGCATAGAAATTTGGCAGCAAACTATCAACTTGTAGCAAACCGCGTTGCGTCAGTTGTATTTCATCTGAATCAGCGTGAACGCGTAACATTCCATCGTTTTGCAGTTTTCGGTATGCATCTGAATATAATGTTAGTATATCAGCATCAAACTTTGATCTAAAATAAGAAGGTCGGATTTTTCCAAGTTTGAGTTGTAGAATCATTTCTCGTGTCAATTTTTCGTCGTCCGTCGGTTTTAGGGCGCGATAGATGGGGAGTTTATCCTCCTCAAGACTGCTGAGATAATCACCCCATGATGGTGCATTTTGGAAGTGAATACCACTGAGATGTGAAAATGATGCGACACCCGTGCCAATCATATCGCTTCCTTGCCACACTGCATCACGATAAACAAACTGACACGGCTTATCTTTCTTGAGCACTGTGTAGGCACTTGACTGCGCGTAACCTACTTGTTCAAATTGTTCAAATGCGTATTGATGCCATTCCCGTTTCAATTTCCAATCTGCTACAGGTAATGCGTCACCACCCAGAATATCTTTGGAATAGACGGTGTTAAACGGCAATTCAAGCTGATATACGGTAATGCTATCCGGATCAAGATCAATCGTCTTTTGCACGGTGTCACGCCAACTTTCCCACGTTTCTCCAATCATACCTGAAATGAGATCAATATTAACCTGATCAAATTGCAATTCCTTTATCCACGGGTCAATACGATATACCTCTTTTGAAAGATGAGCTCTACCATTTTCAGCAAGAATCTCATCGTTCAGATTTTCAACACCGAGACTCAAGCGCGTTACACCGATTTCTTTGATGGCAACCAATTTCTTCTGTGTTAGAGTGCCGGGTTCACATTCGAATGCAACCTCTTTGGTAGCATCCCATGACATGACTTTCTTGATTCTATCAACTAAAGTAGTCAAATGTTTGACGCTAATGTATGATGGCGTGCCTCCCCCAAAATATACAAACCGCAAAGGTCTATCTGCTATTGCCGGTTGCTTGCTATATAATTCCACCTCTTTCGCAAGAGCATTTAGATAAGTGTCAATTTCTGAACTGTTTTTGTCTGTATAAACGCGAAAATAGCAGAATTTACAACGTTTACGACAGAATGGGATGTGTAGATAAAGTCCTAATGTGGCATCGGGAAGTGGCTGTTCACCCAATGCTTGATGCACATCTGATACAGCATCGTCATTCCACGTAGAATAGGGAGGGTAGTTGGAAACAAAAACGCTTCCTACTGTTGTCTGTTTTGATTCTATACCTGCTGTTGCAGGTTCTGGTTTTGTTTTAGACATTATTTCTTTTCTCCAAAGCAGTAGAGGACTCCATCCTCTGTTCCAATATATATTCTACCATCAGCGACACTTGGTGACGAAACGATGGGTGATGCTGTATCAAACTCCCAGACCGAATCTCCAGTTGTAATATCTAAGGCAAGGAAAACCCCGCGAGTCGTGCCAAAAAAGACACGGTTACCTACAACAACGGCAGACGATTCAATCCGTGTTTTGGCAGTGTATGTCCATATCGGTTCACCTTTTTCAGGTGTGAGGGCATGCATCATCTTGTCGCGGCCACCGATGAGAACAATGTTATTCGTTACGGCAGCAGAGGCAAAAAATGGCAGTTGGCGCACAGGATGTTGATATCGCCATGCAATTTCTCCTGATGTCAAATCAACACCTAATATCTCGTTCCCATACGTTCCACAATATGCGTACGATTTTGGTCTGTTCTGTGATTCCGCGTTTGTTCTTAATATCGCGGGACTTGCTCCGACATAGGCTCCTAAGTTGACTTCTTGTTTCTGTGTGCCATCAGTGATATTAATGACTCGCAAATAACTATCACACCCCGTGACAATCACAAAGTTTTCGTATATTGCGGGTGTCCCGTGTACATATCCTTCAGTTTCATACTTCCATGCCAATTCACCATTTTTTATGTTTAGACAATAAAGAAACCCATCATACGAACCGAATAACACGCGGTCTCCAAAAAAATTTGCGGATGATATAATTTCACCTTCAGTGGTATACTGCCATCTCTTTTTTCGTGTCGCAATATCCACAGCATGGAATATTCCACCTCCATCCCCAAAGTAGATAACACCTTCTTTGATAGATGGAGCGGATTTAATTGAATCCGTTGCTTCATACTTCCATGTGCTTTTCCCAGTTTGTGTGTCAATCGCATAGAGTATTCCATCTAATGCACCGATATAGACCGTGTCATCTACGACTGCAGCAGTAGATTCTATCATATCTCCCGCTTGAAATGCCCACAGCAAATCAAGTTTTTCTGGCAGTTGTGTTTCAGCAACACCAGTCAGTTGTGGATTTCCTCTGAAACTTCTCCAATCAGCATTAGCAGGATGAACACCTAAAAACAGGAGAATAAAAACAGGTAAATAGCATCTTAATATTAAGTGATAACCACCCCTTGTTAAACATCGCTTAAAGGTGAATTTGTCAATAAACTTTCTCATAGAGCCTCATAAAATCGTGTACATGCATAGAACGTGGATTAAATTGTGCGGTCCACTGTGTTGCGGCATCTTTAACTAATGTAGCGATGTCGGTTGACTTGACAGGATCTTTAGTACAATCTTGTAGAGTGTACGGTAAATCCCCAATTTTCATTAACATCTCAATTCTATCTGCTAAATGTCCCACTGGGTAAAGTTCATCATAGAATTTGCCAACTATTGTGTTGTTGAAACGGATGACGTGTGGTAACATAAGAGCCACTGCAACACCGTGTGTGATACCGTATCTGGCAGTCAGTGGATTTGCACATGCATGTGCTGCTCCCAACATGGAATTTTCTATGGCAAGTCCCGCAAGATATGCACCAAATAACATCTTTCCGCGTGATTTAAGGTTATTTTCCTCAAGTGCCAATTCAAAGTTAGCGTTTAACAGTTTCCAAGCCTGAAATGAAAACATCTGTGATAGAGGATTACGTCTGGTCGATACATGACTCTCGATTGCATGTGCAATTGCATCAATTCCTGTGATTGATGCTTGTATCCTCGGTAACGTTTTTGTCAATGATGGGTCTAGAATCACAGTGCGGAATTGTGCTTTTTTATCTCCACATGCCATTTTGACATGGGTTTCTTCGTGTGCAATCAGTGCATAAGATTGTGCCTCACTTCCTGTGCCAATGGTTGTAGGGATTCCGATAGAAGGCAGCATCGGTTTTGATGCCTTATTTGTTCCCCAGTAATCCTCTATTTTCCTACCATTCGTCAACAAGAAATTCACGCCCTTCGCACAATCCATCGCGCTCCCACCACCGAGACCGATAATTATGTCAATCGGGGTGTTGGCTTTCGCAAATTTAACGGCTTCTTCAACATGTTTTGTCGTTGGATTCGGTTCAACATCGGAGAAAACATAGCATGGAATCTTCTCATTATTTAGAACTGAATACGCCCGATTCAGAATACCTGCATCTTGAATACCAGGGTCTGTCACAAGCAATACTCGACTACCACCAAGAACTATCGTAGATTCGGCAAGTTTATCAATACTGTTTTCACCAAAGATGACGCGTTGTGCCAAATCAGAATCAAATGCTTCCATTATAGAAATCTACACTTAACAAATGTACCTCAGACTTGGTAAAGACAAAGTTTCAATAAGGTATTATACCAAATTATGTATTACTTTTCAAGGAAACTCTTTTCTTAGAGTGTGCCAAAAGCTTTACACACTCCCTAAGCAGGATTATTTGGTTTTAAGAATATTCCAAAATAGAGATTTACTGAAAGTTAACACCCAAGGCGGTAGGTGCGGTTTCCTAACCGCATCGGAACCTGTAAGAAGACTTATTATGAAAGGTGTCTGGCACAAATTCGCCAGAATACGCGTGTGGTATTCTGCATTGGTTAGGAAACCGCACCTACCGCCTTGAGGTATTTAGCGTATGTGAAAAAGACACAAGAAAAACCTAAAACTAAATATCCCTATCCTAATCATTTGACTTGTAATTTCCAATATGGTGTGATATTATCTGAAAACATACATTTGTAAGATGAGGAATCCTTATGCAAGACAAACCGAATTATTTTGTTCATCTATGTGTCAGTTCAATACTGTTTATCTTGATTATTTTTTCAGGATGCGGTGATAAACAGGATAAGGAATGGTATACTATATATGGTGGCGTGATTGGGGGAAGTTTTTCTCAGTTTGCCGGTGGCATTAAACAGATTGCCCAGCACAATGTACCTGATATAAAGCTCTCTGTTGTAGCATCCGCAGGTTCAGTCGAAAATACACGTCGTGTTAATGAAGAAGAGAATGCACTCGGGGTAGTATTTGCATCTGAAAGTTCGCTTGGGTATAATGGTGAAGAAGCATTTGCAGAAGTGGGACCAAGAAATAATATCCGCATGGTTACGCTTTTATATTATGCTTATGGACAATTTTCAACACTCGAAAACAGCAATGTGCATGTGTTTGATGATATTGTAGGGACTAAGGTTGCTTGTGGTGCCCCTGGTTCTGGTACTGCTAAAACTATGGAACGGCTTGCAAAGGCAGCAGGAATTTGGAAAGAAATCACACCGAGTTATAGAGGTGGTACTGCTGGAGCACAAGCATTACAGGATGGTCAGGTTCAAGGTTTTCTATGGTTAGTCAGTGTTCCAAATCATGCAATAATTGAATTGACAGCAATTAAATCTATTCGCATGATAGACCTTGATACCCCTGCAAAGAAGCACGGCTTTTATGACAAATATCCGTACTATTTTCCTTCCAAATTGCCAGAAGGTATGTATGAAGGTAAAGTTGAACCCGTGAGAACAATTACCATGCCAACAGTCCTGATTGCGAATAAATCAATTCCAGAAGAAACCATTTATGCTATACTGAAACATGTTTATTCATCAGAAGGGGAAAAAACCATGCTTCAAACAAATCAAGCTGCTTCAGTAATGACTATAGAAAACGCATCAAAAGCATTTGTTATTCCTCTGCACAAAGGAGCGTATAAGTTTTGGGACGAGAAAGAGGTAGAAATCCCAGAACGTGCTATGCCAGTGGATTTAAATTGATTTGATTCTTAATGTATTGCAGAGATTATGAAATTATGATACAATAGTATTGAAATGACATTATGGGGTGCTCTTATATGTATAGGAGCTGAGAAAACACCCATTGAACCTGATCTGGGTCATGCCAGCGTAGGGAAATACAAAATGAATTGTGCCTCAACCTTTGAGGAACTGAGCCGCTTCTTTTTGGTACTGTTAAGGCAGTTAATATAACTACCGGCATGTTCTATACCGAAAACGGAAGACGGCTTTTTGCTGTTAAAAAAATTAGATGCGTTCTTTCAGTAATTATGTGTTACCAGTACTGATATTGTTGGCTGTGTTGGGAACTTGGGAAGTGTATGTGTATATTAAAGAGATACCACACTTTATTCTTCCGCCACCATCAAAAATAGTAGTAACCCTATTTGAAGAACACGATCGATTATTGAAGCATTCTTGGGTGACATTACAAGAAATGTTGCTCGGATTTGCACTTGCGGTTAGTGTAGGTGTGCCGTTAGCAGTGTTGATGTTTGAATTTCCGATTTTGGAGAAAGCATTTTATCCTTATGTGATTGGTTCCCAAACGGTTCCTGTGTTTGCGATTGCCCCATTGTTAGTGGTTTGGTTTGGGTTTGGGATTGCCTCAAAAGTTATGATGGCAGCAATTATTGTGTTTTTTTCTATTGTCCTAACTACATTAGATGGTTTGAAATCTACCGATCCGGATACGGTGGACCTCTTTAAGATACTACGTGCGTCACGATGGCAGATACTTTGGAAAGTGCGTATACCTACTGCACTACCGTTCATCTTTTCTGGCGCGAAAATTGGTATCTCAATATCCACAATTGGTGCTGTGATTGGTGAATGGGTAGGGGCAAGTGCAGGACTTGGTTATTTGATGTTATATGCAAATTCAACACTTGAAGTAGATCTTGTTTTTGCTGCAATTTTCAGTCTAACATTCTTGGGATTAGGTTTATTTGCAATTATGTCTTTATTGGAATTTTGGGCAATGCCGTGGCGGAAACATCAGAAAAATATTCAAACTAACTGAGAAATGTAGATTATTGATAATTATTTATACGAAAGGAAATTCTTATGAAAATGTTAATACGATTAGTCTTATTCATCACATGTGGCATATTGGTAACTGGACATATCAACGGACATTCAGATGGACATCTAAAAACAGAAACCGAGAATGTTACGTTACTGCTGGATTGGTTTCCAAATATTGACCATGTGCCGCTTTATGTTGCGAAAGAAAGCAAAATATTTGAAAAACACGGTTTATCCGTAGATTTACAATGGGGTGGCGACCCTGATGCCCCGTTGAAACTTGTCGCAGCTGGAAAAGCACCTTTTGCTGTGAATTACCAACACAGTGTTACTATAGCGCGTGCAAGTGAAGAGGTACTACCTGTCAAATCAATTGGGTTACTTGTTGAACATCCGCTGAACACAATCACATATCTGAAGAAATCTGGTATTAAGACTCCATCAGATTTCAAAGGTAAGACGATTGGATATACAGTAGCCCCATTAGATGTGCTTCTGTTTAATGCTATCGGTGCGAATGCAGGTTTATCAAAAGACGATTACAAACTAATTAATATTGGAACGAACATAATCGCTCCCCTAATAAGCGGACAGATTGATGCTGTAATCGGACCATTTCGGAACTATGAAATAAACATGCTGAAACTTAAGGGAGCAGAGGCGGCATTTTTCGCACTTGAGAAACACGGTATACCCCATTATTATGAATTGGTAATTATTACCAATGATGATTATTTGGAAAATCATCAGAAAACCGCTGAATCTTTGATGATGGCGATTAGAGAAGCCATAAAATATACGAAGAAGAATCCTGAATCTGCATTGGAATTCTTTTTTAAGGCAAATCCCGATGCAAATAAAGAATTAGAAACACTTGCTTTTAAGGACACAGTGGACTTATTTGCAACAACTCAGATTCAGGAAAAAGAGAAATGGGATGCATTTTCAAAATTCGCGTTTGATAATGGATTAGTCAAAAAAATTGTTAAAGCAGAAGATCTATTTATTAATCTATTAGAAGAAGAAACGGAATCATCGGAAGATTAATGTCAAACGAGAGCATTGTTATCATCGGGGGAGGCGTTATAGGTCTCGGTATTGGATGGCAGCTTGCGAAGTCTGGTGCTGCGGTCACCATATATGATCGTGGTGAAGCCGGACGCGCTGCATCATGGGCAGCAGCAGGTATGCTTGCCCCTTATGCTGAAGTTCATACTGAAGAACCAGAACTGCTTCAATTAGGTATAGAGAGTTTATCACTTTATCCAAAATGGGTTGATGAATTAGAGGCAGATTCCCACATGTCAATCGGTTATCGTGTGGAAGGTACTCTCATTGTGGGATTAGATCCTGATGATACACACCAACTCCGACATTTATACGATGCACAACAGCAATTTGGACTGGATGTAAAATGGTTGAATGGGAGAGATGCATGTGAAATAGAACCTGCACTATCTCCACGGGTTAGTTCTGCAATCCACTGTGAAACTGACCATCAGGTGGATAATAGATTGATGATTTGTGCACTCAAGCATGCTTTTCAAAAGTATGGTGGGAAGTTGCATGAAAATAGAACCGTCAATAAGATAGTTGTAGAAAATGGGAGAGTGACTGCCGTACAAACTGATGAAGGTATCAAACAGTGTGATATTGTTATTCTTGCAGCGGGTTGTTGGTCTAGGCAGATAGATGGAATTCCTGACGATCTGCTTCCACCAGTCCGTCCGGTGAAAGGCCAGATGTTAGCATTAGAGATGGATGAAGGAATAGAGATCAGTACGGTCATTCGCACCGTCCGAGCAAGGTATCCAACTAATGTTTATCTTGTTCCGCGATCTGATGGGAGACTCATCGTTGGTGCGACAACTGAAGAGATGGGATATGATGAGCGATTAACTGTTGGAGGTATGTTCGAATTGCTTCGGGGTGCATGGGAAGTTGTTCCGGGAATTTACGAGTTACCAATTCTGGAATCATGGACAGGTTTACGTCCCGGGAGTAGGGACAACGCCCCGATACTTGGTAAAACACCAATTGATAATCTAATTTATGCAACTGGACATTATCGCAACGGTATTTTGTTAACACCCGTTACCGTTTATGAAATTAGTAAACTTATATTGACGGGTGAGACATCCGCCACAATTTCCCCTTTTCAGTTATCAAGGTTTTTGACATCAGAGGAGTCGTGAAAAATGCATATACGTATTAATGGAAAAGACAGAGAAATACGTGAAATAATGAATGTATGGGATCTGTTGAATTCCTTAGAGATAGATCCGCATCAATCTGGAATTGCAGTTGCTGTGGAGAAAGAGGTAATTCCGAAATCGAAGTGGAAGGCGTATGAAGTAACGGAAGACAGTGAAATAGAGATTATTCGTGCTGTTCAGGGTGGATGATTTGGGGTTAGAATTTGAGGACGGATTCAAGGATATCTTGAAAAAGAATATATGCGGTGTTATACTAATTGAAAACCATTGCCTTATACTATTGATCTGTCTATTTACGATAATCTCAACAATCAAGATATAATCAATCAAATTGATCTTGAAGGTGTAACGTTTTACAAAAGATAAATCGGATTTGAAAAAATAATGGAAAAACTTAAAATAGCAGAAAACACATATACATCAAGGTTACTGATTGGAACGGCAGGATATCCAAATTTCCATATCATGACGAAAGCAATTGCAGCGAGTGGTGCTGAAATTGCGACTGTTTCAATGCGGCGTGTAAAATTTACTGATACGTCTGAGGAAAATCTGTTTACGCTCCTACGCGAACGCAATATTACTATCCTGCCGAATACTGCGGGTTGTTTTACGGCAAAGGATGCTATTTTGACTGCACAACTTGCGCGTGAAGCACTTGAAACATCGTTGATTAAACTTGAGGTAATTGGCGATGAACAGACTTTGTTTCCGGATGTTGAACAGTTGTTAATTGCTGCGGAGACACTCATTGAAGATGGGTTCACTGTGTTGCCCTATTGTAATGACGATCCGATAACCTGTAAAAAGTTGCAAGATGTAGGATGTGCTGCTGTGATGCCGTTAGGTGCACCGATTGGTTCTGGTATGGGAATTCGGAATCCATATAACTTGCAGATTATCCGAGATAGTGTTCAAGTGCCGCTTATTGTTGATGCTGGTGTTGGTACTGCATCCGATGCTGCGATTGCGATGGAATTAGGTTGCGATGGTGTTCTACTCAATACTGCTGTTGCAAAAGCACATCGTCCGGTGATGATGGCAGAAGCGATGAAAAAAGCCGTTGAGGCAGGTAGATCTGCTTTCTTAGCAGGTCGTATTCCTAAGAAACTCTATGCTACTGCATCAAGTCCTATAGATGGGATTATTGAGTAATGTAAATCACTATGTATTCTAAATATCAATCAATATTTGTGTGAGTAATTTTGGGGAAATGTGTGTAATATGCCTTATTGTATTCGCATAATAGTGTTCATTAGTTTTCTACTTTTCATTAGCCATTTGCAACCTGTTTTTGCACAGTTACAGGATG
Organism: Candidatus Poribacteria bacterium; assembly: GCA_965214095.1. Taxonomy (GTDB): domain Bacteria; phylum Poribacteria; class WGA-4E; order WGA-4E; family WGA-3G; genus MSPOR6. The sequence continues at coordinate 1,028,813 of OZ243938.1, forward strand.
AATTCGGACCGGAATTACTACAGTTAGAACCACTTCCGCCAGAGACGACAGAACCAGCAAAACTGACAATAGATGCACGACTATCCAATACCTATAACAATCACATTGAACTTGGACTAAGTGTTGATCCTTATACGAGCAGCCTTGCTGGTCAGGAAAGTCCAGAACTGCAAGGTTATATTAACCGATTCGGTTTGGCCCTGATCGGCGATTTACCTGTTACTGGGGATAATCTCCGACTGAAAGTGCAGTATTCACCACAATTTGAAAATTACTCTGGTGAATCTGGAAAACTCAATGAGTTTGATTCTTTCACAGATGTGTCAACGACAGAACTGAGTTATCGTCCGTTTTCCAAACTACCAGAATTAGTGGCATCACATCAATTTCAACGTTTAACACGAACACTTGATGTCTATGACAATACCGAAAGGAATATTGGTTTTCGCATTGGACGTATATTTGAATATAATATGCGAATTCACAATTTTGACGATACAACACAGTTGAGAGAGGATTTTCTATTGATCGGTTCTACCAGTCACAAGACAACTACTCGTCTGCAATTTGGTTTACTAAAGCAGATGTTAGCTAAAATGGAATATGCTGTAGAATATGGTCAATATGATACCAATTTGAACAATTTGATATTAGGTGTATCTGGACTGGAACCTGGAGAAAGCAGACTCGATTTGAGATATTCTGGTGGAATCAAATTGTTAGAAACAGTATCAGACCGTATTGTCTTTCAAGAGGAGGCAAATTTCTTTTCTAACCGTTCTAATGTAGATTTCTTCAACTTTTTTAGTATGGAAGCTGCTTTAAACGCATTTTACAAATTTGACACGGGACGTTGGCTTCGGTTAAGGTTTGCTCGTGTGTGGGTGCTATTTGATGGCAGACAGATTCGCGATGAGAATGGTAATATTTTGGATGGTAATATTTTGGAAGGTGCAGAAGAGCGGAGAGATACACAATATGGATTTACTGCTGCGTTCAATTGGAGATTTTCTGGCAATCTATCGTTGAGTGCTGATTACCAATTCACACAGAACCGAACAAATGAATTAGATCCTATCCTTGATTTTCTTAACTATAATCATAGTATTGTTAGTGTTACATTGCGGGAAGTTTATTAGTTGTCAACACATAATTTTAGATCTTCTTCAAATGTAATCAATTCCACACATTCTTGTATTGCTTTCATGATCTGCTCATTCTCAGTAGTTCCCCACAGCAGAAGATAATCAACATTGATAGATTGGCAATCAACGAATATGACATTTATGGTGCTAACAGTACAAGCATTTATCGATTAGATTCGCATGGTAAATGGGAACAAATAGCATCAAATGTTCCACATAGTGCTATATTTTTAACAGTAAATAAGGATAATATTTATGTTGCTACTGGGCAGCATGGTATATTTCACACAATGATCAAAGAATAAACTCAAGGAATTAGAACTATCAAAAACTATGCTATGAAATGCCAGTAAATTCCTGATACACAATTAGAATGGAAATATAATATGAATGAGAAATATAGATATAGAGACGTACACCTTAAGCCTAAAATTGCCAAAGAACTTATTCAGATAGTATGCTCAGGTAAAACGGTTAGTAGACGTGAAATTGACAAAACAATCAAATGCTAGCAGACAATTTACAAATGAAGGAGATCATATCATGTCTAAGAAGTTGGTTTTCATATTTGTTTCGGGAATTGTGCTATTTATAGGATTCAATGTGTATGTGTTTATCGTCTATCAAAATTTTAAAAAATCTATGAGAGACACGGATATAGTCCTTATTAATAAAAGATCTAATAATGTTGTTAGCTCTGATAATCTAAGTGAGGCGGAAAAACAACTGCAACATATCAGAGATCGCCCTGAAGAATGGGGAAATATATCTCAAAAGGCATCAAGACTTATTGAAATGTTACTTCCAGTGCCAGAATTTGATAATGAAGATCATTCAGAGAATGCAATTCTATTGTTAGATGAACTTGCAGAATTACGTGATCCTCGCAGTGCAGAGGTATTTGTTAAATATTTTTTGTATAGCCATTGGGGTAGAAAACAAGAAGAAGCACTGATTGATATCGGTGTGCCTGCTATACCGCATTTGGTGGATTATCTCAATTCAAATGATTCGGGGAGAGAAATTGTAGTGTCAAGATTGCTGGGTATTATTACTTCTCAACACAAGAAAGAGTTGGGAGATATTGTGGATGAGATTATAGTGCCTGGATTGGGTCGTATGGCAAGGTCAAATGCAGATATATATATTGAGGATAAAGTGCGTGAGGCGTTGGCATTGATTCAAAAGTAAATTAGATTTGACATTATAGTTATTCGGAATAAGTCGTTTTGGACTTGAGAAGATTTATAAATTGACCTTATGATAGTGCTCAAGGTAAAGAAGTCATGGCTTACGGAAAGCGAGAATATAGAACTGAAGTGCCAATGGTAATTCAGACCAAAAAATCAGCAAAGTTAAGACAAGTTTTTTCGTTAATGTATGATGCTTAAATCTACTAAAAGTTAAAATCAATATGGCATCCCTTTTTCTAAATTATATTAGATTTTAGTTTTAGTAGGCAGGGATCCCCCATTGCTTTAAAAGGGATACCCGAAAGTGACAACAACGCCACACAACGTATACGTGTAGCAGACAATAAGGAAGTATAAGATGATTCGCGACATTTTAACCAACAAATGGATTATCGGTGCTGCATTCCTACTGCTAATATTTGCGGGTGCGTGTTATCTGTATTACCAATACACCACCGCGCACTATAAAGCAGCAACAACACAAGACGAGAAACTACTGGAACAGTGGAAAGCCGACAAAGCAAAACCACCAACACTAGCAAAAACAGAGTCAACACAAGCCCCTGCGGAAAGCATAACGCCAACCGCGGAGAAACCTACGCAGCAAACGGGAAATATCAAAGAAGTCAAAGTATCACCTTATGGTTTAGGTTCGTTTCCGAAAATACCAAAACATTCGCCTATACCACAAGATTGGTTTGATTATCCACGTAGTAGCAAAAGACAAGAAATCATGGCGCGTGTGATAGTAAAACTCTGGCAAGATGGAAAGCCCAATTATGGTGGAACAATGTCAAGTTCTACTGGATTGGTTTATCCAACTTTTCCAAATAGAATTATTGTTGAATGGGCAAGTAAGGATACGCCTTTTGGAACAATAAGGTATGCGACGAGAATAAGTTGGTGTCCTGAAGCAGAAGGATTCCAGCAACAAATGAAGGGTAAGACCATCTATGAAGATGACTTTCCTTCTCACTTCAAAATTGTTGAACCTAAAGATGCAGGTATAGACCCGTATGAATATTTAGATTTGCCACGATAAAGGAGATTTTATCATGAAAAGATTGTCTGTATTTCTCATTCTCACACTTCTTGTTTGGACCCTGACCATCATTGCCCATGGATATAATAACGATGGCACGTATGAAGATTAAGGTCCGCCCTTTAATTCAATAAATCGGTATGCTTATGATAGCGACGACACAGACACAGTGTGGAGTTACGCGTATACTCATGCACACGATGGCTTGTTTGGTCATACCGTCAGCTCAGGGAGTAATGTCTATTCTATCGAGGATTGGGATCTCTCCGGATCGTATGATGTAAATGCACGGCAAAACCAAGACTGGGTAAAAGAAGAAAATCGACGTGCAAGCCGACTCGGAAAAAGCCACTTGCTAACCGACATCCTACCAAAACGCGCCAATTAATAATCCATCAGGTCACAGATCACACCGTGTACATCAGGGAATATATAGAGATGTACTGTCAGTTGCATTTATTAAAAAACAATCTGGAATTCGGGAGTAACCCATTAACCGTGGAATGGCGACAGAAGGTAATATAGGTTGCTACCCGGCAATCCATCTTTGATACTTCAATAATTGGACATGATTTTACAAAAATCGAAGTAAATTTGCTAAGTCGTTCAAAAAATAGGGTGTATAAAGTTTTTGGCATTAACTGCACAATTCATTGTAGGCGGGATCTCCGATTACCGACAGGTCGCGATTCGGAGATAGTTCCTATAGGATGTCTGTGTTCATTTGCCAAAAACTTTACACACCCTGCCCTTTGACAATCTTGCAGAAATCAATAATATATGCTAACATTGCAGAGAAGGATAGTGCGGGACATCTCTTTCATATTAATCCAGTGTTCTGATAGGTAGTTGGTTTATCAAGAAAGGAATTGTATTTATGACATTAGAGCAGGTGAAATCATTTGTTGGTGAAAACGGGGTGGAGTTTTTCCTCTGTTCATTTGTAGAAATGAGTGGAACACCAAAAGCGAAGGTTATTCCTGCAACACACCTTCAGGATATGGCAAAAGATGGTGCAGGTTTTGGAGGATTTGCAGCTGGTGAGATAGGACAAGGTCCACATGATCCTGAGATGGCATGTATTCCTGACTTTAATTCACTGACAATCGTACCGTGGCGGAATAACTTAGCCTGGGTTGCTGGAGATATGTTTGTTGAAGGGAAATCATGGCACTATTGTCCACGAACTATTCTGCGAAACCAACTGGAAAAAGCAAAACAGAATGGATACATATTTAATGTTGGTATTGAAGCGGAATTCATGCTTTTGAAACAGGATGAAGGCGGACAATATCTACCTTGGGATACACTTGATAGTTTGGATAAACCGTGTTACGACTTAAAAGCGTTATACCGCAACCTTGATATGATGACAAGTTTGATAAAATACATGCAGGAATTGGGTTGGCAACCTTACGCCAATGACCATGAAGATGGCACATGTCAGTATGAAGTCAATTGGATATACTCCGATGCCTTGACAACTGCTGACCGACATACTTTCTTTAAATGGATGGTTAAAACGGTTGCTGAAGAACGTGGGTTGTTAGCGACATTTATGCCAAAACCTTTTACCAACCTAACCGGAAACGGTGCTCATTTTCACATGAGCCTTTGGGATGAAGAAAATCATACAAATCTATTTCTTGATGAAAATGATACGAATGGTATATCTCAACTTGCGTATTGGTTCACGGGTGGTATTCTCAAACATGCACAAGCGATTACTGCGATTACAAATCCGCTTGTAAATAGTTACAAACGGTTAGTCCGAAGACCACCGAGATCGGGTGCATCTTGGGCACCGGTGTTTGTTACCTATGGTGCAAACAATCGTACACAGATGATTCGCATTCCTGCATCCGGACGCATTGAAAACCGATTAGGTGATGGTGCAGCAAATCCATATCTTGCTGCAACTATACTCCTTGCTGCTGGTTTAGACGGTATTGACAACCAGATTGATCCGGGAGAGCAAAATGTGGACAATCTGTATGAGATTTCTGAAGAAGAATTGCAGCGGAGAGGCATTCATTCCCTACCTTCAACACTCAGTGATGCGATTGATGCCCTTGATGCCGATGATGTTATCAGAAACGCATTAGGAACAGAATATGCTGACTATTATATTCGGGTAAAACGCGAAGAATGGCGTGACTACCATTTGAGTGTTAGCCAGTGGGAAACTGACAAATATATTGAAGTGTATTAAGTAATTTGGTTCAATGATTCTTGTAGTGGTAATTCATGATCCATTTAGGAAGGATTTCAAGTCCTGCAAATTATGAAATTTAGTGTTTACAGATTTCACTACATTCTTGTATATATAGTTATGTATGTTGATAAACAATTGGATAGACAACATGGAGGTTAAATATGTCTCAAATAAAATCAGTGTTATTGTGGGAAAACCAAAGGCGATATGTGCGTGAGGCGATAGATGCTGGCACTCTCAAAGGTGCCATTATTCCCACGGGCAGCACAGAACAACACAACGAACATTTAGCAATGTATCACGATACACAAAGTGCTGTGTATGTATCAAAGTTAGCAGCAGAGAAGTTATACCCGCAGGTAATAGTAACAACGCCTTTAGCCATCGGTGTATCGGAACATTGGATGGATCATAAAGGCACACTCACACTTCGTGCAGAGGTGTTCGGTGAGGTGCTATACGATGTTGCAGATAGCATGCGTCGACATGGTGTTGAAAACATCCTAATTGTCAATGGACATGCTGGGAATGCTGGACCAGTGCATCAACGGTTAGATGGTTACAGAGAAAAACTGGGAATCAATATTGCTTTTCATTCTTATTGGGAAGCATACTCTGGTGAGTTAGTCCAAGAACAGATGGAGTCCGGTATCTGTCCGGGGCACGCAGCAGAATTTGAAACTGCGTTTGCACTTGCTGCTTTCGCAGAAAACGTTGATTGGAATGGTGTTGATTACGACAGTGCGAAACTCACTATTTCCAATGAAGGACAAGCAAAATCTGACAGAGAATATCATCATCAGGCAAAACTTGCTACTTCAGAAAGTGGTCAGGTAATGATTGATGTTGCAGTGGACTGGGTTGCAGAAAAGATGCAAGAGATGTTGGCATAGTTTTGGTTGTCAGCGGTCAGTTAAAGGGGGACTTTGTTGACCAGAGTCCTCTATAACTGACAACTGACAACTGATGACTGACAACTGATTTAATGTCCCTCAAGGGCTTTGCGTAATCCATCACCATGTTCGCGCCACCAACCGTAGAGAATAGATATATCTGTTCCGATACAGAAGTGTCTGACTCCCATATCAAGAAATCGTTTTGCACCATCAGCACTACCAATCTCTGCCCGAGGCGGTACTCCCATCTTTAATGAGGTCTTGAACACTCTCTTCTCAGTTTCTTGGATTTCTGTAGAACCACGTTGACCAACCTTACCAATACTCATAGAATAATCTGAGCCACCCCACTGAATCATGTCAACACCTTCAACGGACAATACCTCTTCAAGATTGTCAACTGTCCCTTTCTTCTCAATCATAATAACAACGACGACATCTCGTAGTGCTTGAACATATTCTGGTCCGCCCCCATAACCCATATATGAGAATCTGCGCGTAGCAACACCGTAACTACCCCCATCTTCTGGCGTATCCGCTCGCGTAATTTTTACACACTCCTTCACATCTTCAACGTTTTGACAATCGGCATAGAGCACACTCTGGAATCCAGAACCGATTGCGCGCTGTGCAATGAATCCCCGTGGTTCTTGGTCAACTTTTATCATCGTTGAAATATTATGGAGTTCAGCAGCTCTGCACAAATTATCTAAATCGTGTAGGTCAAATGGTCCGTATTCCCCAACAAATTCAACATAGTCATATAATCCTGTATGTCCAATTGCTTCAACGATGGATGGCCAAGTTGTATGGATATGTGTTCCTACGGTTGGTTTGTCAGCATTAAGTAATTCACGAAAGGTATTTTTTCTCATTAATTCCCTCAATAATTATGGTTTGATACAATCTGCAGTTTTGATGTTCCTGTATCTGAATGTCTCTATGTTAACAGTATTCCACACATTTTTCAACGAAAATACGTTTGCTAACGGTCGTAAAGTTTGTTAAACTGATAATGCATCGCATCTTGTAATATCACGGAGGAATCACATGAAAAGCTTGATTAAATTGCCTACAAATTTTGCAGATTATTTACAAATTGAAAACGCAGCGTTGCGTTTTAACGAAGCCACCGAAGTTGCTGAACATATTACGAGTGCAGGTGTAGAAATCTATCCAAACATGGATCACGCTGCCATTTTTTGTGATCCACCTCACTGCGTCGCTGATGGTTTGAAACAACTCGGATATATAAATGGATGGGATGCGCGCTGTTATCCGTCTCCTGTTGATGGATGTGACTATATCAATGTTTCTGCGCAGTTGTCCGCGGAGAGTCCTGCACGGAATGATGGTTGGTTTGACTACGTTGCTGTTGTGCATCCAGTGGACAAAACCGCACTACAGCACATGCTTGGTCAGGGATATGGCAATCCGTTTATCCATCATCTGACATGGGGACTTCTGCCACCAGAACGTAATACACGAGATGATTTTGAATATGCAAACCATGTTGTTCCATTCATGGTTGAAAAACGAGAAGTTATCGGTAATGCAATTGGTGATGAACCTGGAACTCTAATAATCGCACTCCCAGAGAATGTGATTTCACATCCGAACTTTGAAGATGTGCTTCCAGAATGGATTGGTGATCTTGATACTGATGAATATCAGGTTGAATCGATGCAGGGTGGTGGTTTTCTTATTCAGTTTTTTGTATTGACAGGGGGCAGGATTGAAGTGGCGTTACGTGTTGATACTACGCAGACATTTAATCCAAAGAGTGTCCATAAGATATCTGAAGACGAGATTAGTGCTGTGCAAGACGAAAAGTGAGATTATCACTTTGTCAGTTCACTTGGCGATAAGGGAATTTTGGTCTATACACTATAACATAAAATTCATACATTGGAAGGTTAGGAAAATATGACACGGAAGGAGGTCCTTTGTAATGGTTTATAGCAATTTTACCTTAGAAACAGTTCGGAAGGAATTTCAGTTAGAAACGGTCCAGTCCATAGGCATTTTTGGGAATGTACAACCGGTGAGTCCGCGCGAACATTTTACATCAGATCTTGCCAAAAAGGTATCAGTAGCCTCTGCCGTAAACACAGAAAAGGCAAGGTCAGAACTGATTGTCGTAGATGTTCTGTTTGAGCTTCTTGAGCATTTTAATCAACGTATCAGTCTCTTTTCAGGCATTGAGTTCAACGTTGATGTGGAAGAGGGTTTGACCGGCGTGTGTGATTTTCTGATAAGCAAATCACCAGATCAACTCTCTTTAGAGGCACCCATTATTATCCTTGTTGAGGCAAAGAAGGAAGATTTAACAGCAGGACTTGAACAGTGTGTTGCAGAAATGATCGCCGCACAACGTTATAACGCGGAAAAAGGGAACGACATTCCCCGCATTTACGGCACTACCACATCAGGGACAGATTGGCGATTTCTTAAATTGGAGGAACTCACACTGCATATTGATACCGCACCCTACCAAATCGTACAATGCGACAAAATCCTCGGCATCCTCGTGAGTATGGTAAAACAACAAGTATAAGGTATTCCAAGAAGTGAAAATCTAATTCGAGAGTGGGTCGTTGAACGAATTGCAGCAAGATAGACATGTAATAGTTTTATTTGGACGAAAACACGACTGGAACAATCTATGAAGATTGTTTCGTAACTCTAATCAATAGGAAAATGTAGAATGGTCTATGTTATATGTTCGGCAGTGTTTATTGTAATCTGCTTAGGTTTTGTCTTCTGGACTAATTTATTTTCAACAAATGGAGAGGGCCCAACAGATGAAGGGGGCTGCCTTAATCTCATAGTTGGTTTATTTTTGGGTTGTTTTTTAGCAGTAATCGTTATTCTTTTTGCCGCTGCAGTCATCTTCTTCGTGACAGGTTGTATAAAATATGCAATCGAACTCATCAACCCATGACACATAGAATTAGGGTTATTTATAGTGGAATTTACAATTAATAGGACACGCCTAAGAGGACGAGGTTACCTCGCCCCTACGGGACTTGTGGTACTGGCAAGTGCATTGAAATGTCTTCTTAATTCTAAACTTTACTATAGTTTTAAGAATTCGTGATTATTGATATTAACTTGTTGTTATAGTAAAACGGACAATTAATGAAACATATTGTCCCAATTGCCTATTCATATAATGTCCGAGGCGCAATGAATTGCGCGACTACAAACGCGTTTTTCTAAATGTAAATGTATTGTTAATTTCAAATTTCACTATAAGTCCCTGCATCGGTCTCATCACTGAATTTATTGGATATATTGATTCTTGTCTGAACCAGGATTTACAGGATTGTTAGATTTACAGGATAAGAGTCTGAAACATCAAAGTGCCATCCAGAAAATAAACGTCAAACTGGGAATAGGAACTTTGGAGTACCAAACGCATAATCCTGAAAATCTGTCCATCCTGAAAATCCTGGTTCAGACAAATAGGAATACAAACCCATACTGAATTTAACGTTTGTGAATAATATTGAACAAAAATCCTAAAACTAAATATCCCTGGCATTGACATTAGATAATCTTGACACCACCATAGAAATTTGGTATTATGTAAGAGATGTTGTAATGTATTTTAAATGTATATGTAGACATAGATTCGGTGAACAATATGCCAGCAAATCTACCGCCAACCTACTATAAACTCAAACACCAACATGAAGCAGCAAAATCAGATGAAGAACGGCTGAGTCTGTTAGAGGAAATGCTGCGAATTGTTCCAAAACATAAAGGCACAGAAAAAGTAGTATCGGATTTACGTAAACGAATCGCAGTCCTGAAAAAAGGACCATCAGGTAAAGGTGGTAAAGGGGCAGGCAAAAAGGGGTATAGTGAACATATACCGAAACAGGGAGCAGGACAACTTGTGATGTTAGGTCCACCCAACAGTGGGAAATCACAGATACTTGCCAACTGGACAAAAGCGAAATCTGAAGTATCACCGACACCATACACTACGACGATGCCGATTGTAGGGATGCTTCCCTATGAGAATATACAATTCCAACTGATTGACACCCCTTCAATACTGGAGGATTTTATCTCTCCTGCAGTATTAACATTGGTCAGAAATGCTGATTTGTGTTTAGGTGTAATAAGTCTTGCGAACGATAATCTTTTAGATGAATTAGATTTTGTTCTGTCAGTTTTCAACGAGCAAAGAGGAGATGTTGATGGAGATGAGTTAGGATATATCTTTGTTGCGAATCAGCTTGATGCACCAGATGCTAATGATAGATTAGAGATACTATCTGAGTTTTATGGTGATGATGTGCCTATCTATGCAATCTCTGCTGAGACAGGAGAGGGCAAAGAAGAGTTATTACAAGGTTTATATGATATATTGGACATCGTTCGTGTTTATCCGAAAGCACCGGGAAAATCTGTAGAACGGGATGACCCTATTGTTTTACCGAACGGTGCAACTGTACTTGATGCTGCCCTCGGTCTACACAAAGATTTTGCGGAATTCAAACTCGCACGAATATGGGGACCAGAATGGCACGATGGACAGCCAGTTAGTCGAAACGATGTAATATATGATGGTGATGTGGTTGAATTCCATTTATAATTGAAAAATATTTGAATAATGAAAAAAGGAGAATTGTTGTGGTAACCAAGATACAAAAAACTGATAATTGTGATAGTATCTATTTTACAAAGACAATGTTGGACGAAGCAAAAATCAAAGCGGGGGATGAAGTCCAGGTAACAATTCAAAATGGTAGGATAATTGTTGAAACTCGTGCTATAGCAAGAAAACGAATTGATTTACAGGAGTTACTTGCCGAAATGCCCGAAGAATATCAACCAGAGGAAACAGATTGGGGTAACCCCGTTGGTAAAGAGGTATGGTAGATGCGAAGGTATATTCCAGAGAAAGGAGATTTCGTCGTCTATCATTCGATCCACAATCAGGATATTAACAGAGAGGAAGACGCCTGCAATGAACAACAAAAAGCGGAAACATCCATTCCTTATCTATTCTCTGTTAATCCACATTATTCTTCTATTTTGTTTGTGGTGGTATTCTCCAACAGACATAGCACAACCAGATTTCAGACCTAGCATAGTTGGAGAACTTGTGCCAATTCAACGCATTATTATTAAACCCAAACCACCTGAGGTCGTGGAAATACCTATCCCTACAAAGAACGATAATTCTAATGAAGAAGAAGTGGAAACCACTCCTACGCCACCGAAACCAACCGTTGATATAAACACAGCACTGTTGAATATTGATAGTTTTGAAGAAATGGAAGCAACATCAGAAAGACGGACACAAGAAAACATCAATGTCCCACCCGAAGATGCAAGAAACGATGGAGAAGACATTCACACATTACGACATACAAATATAACACAGAAACCACACACACATAACACAGCTGTCAAAGTTAATCGTGACCAATTTACACTGACATCTACATCAAAAAATACCATTCAAACACCAAATGTAGACACAAGTGCAATCAATTTAGTGGTAAGTGGCACATTGAGTGGTGTATCCCCAAAGGCAGGTGCACCACAAATCCATTACGGTAGTAAGCGAGGCGATGCCTTCCGAGCTACTGGTATGGGAAATACTTGGGGTGGTAGTAGCACATCAGGTGGTAGAAAAGTCGGTGGGATTTATATCAAGATGATGAAAGACATTGCTGGTCAACTTACATCAGCGACAACTGCAGATAAGGTTGATATAGTCTTTCTGCTCGATGAAACCGCAAGTATGATGGACAATATCCGTGGGATTCGTGCATATTTTGACTTTGTGTTTGATGCCTTCCAGCGAGAAAAACGAGATGCCGCCTACGGATTGGTGACATTCACAGATAAGGTAAAAACTTATGGGTTAACGACAGACTTCGGCAAATTCAAGAATTTGTTGTTCAAGATTGATGTTGATCGTGGTGGAGATATGTCGGAAGGAGGTTTAGACGCATTGATGGATGCTGTCAATAAGATGCGATTCAGACGAAATGCACAACGTTTCTTTATACTCGCTAGTGATGCTGCCTTTCATGATGCCGATTTTGATGGCAAGTCACAATATAGTCTTGATGAAGTCATCTCCACCTTGCAAAAGGAGCAAATTCGTGTTGAGGTGATTGGTCTTGATTATCTGCCGATCAAACAGATTGCAATAGCCACAGGTGGAACGTGGCGTGTAATACCTGGAAGAGGGTATTTGGAATATATACCTCCGATAACGCTTACGGAGAAAATGCTATCTAAATTGGGAACGCTCAGTATTGATAAAGAGACTTTAGGAGATAGAATCACGGTATATGTCAACAATCCACCTCGTCCGAAGCATGTGACACTAACGTGGAAGGTACTCAATCCATTAGGCGAGAGATGTTACGGTCCTTTCAGTGAAAAGAGAACAGTACCAGTTGACACTTCAAAATATATAGAATTTACGCCTCTTCTTGAAAGTAATACATTTCAAAAAATGCAAGGGACATATACCGTAATTTATCGTCTGCAAAACGATCAAGGACACAAGAGTATTCTTCGTAGGACATATACATATAAGTAATAGACAAGGTGAAATTTAGATAATATGAGAGATATGATTTTTGAAAAGTGTCATCAACATTTTGATGATATTGTAGCAATCCGTCGCGACATACATCAACATCCTGAGATAGGATTTGATGTTGAACGTACTGCTGGAATCGCAGCAGATGCCCTTGATGCCCTTGACATACCTGTTAGAACAGGCATAGGTAAGACAGGGGTTGTCGGGGATTTGGAGATAGATGGCGCGACGAGATGTATTGCATTACGTGCTGATATGGATGCTCTGCCTATTCAAGAACAGACAGATGTTCCCTTTAAATCCAGAATTGACGGAAAAGCACATCTGTGTGGACATGATGCACATACTGCTATGCTAATCGGCACTGCAAGGATACTCTCAAATCTGAAGAGTCAACTCAAAGCAAACATACGATTTATCTTTCAACCTTGCGAAGAAGCATATCCGGGTGGTGCACAAGCGATGATTTCAGATGGCGTGCTTGAGGGTGTTGACGAAATCTACGGTATACATGTCTTTCCATTGTATCCTGTTGGCAAATATGCAACCTGTCCTGGTCCTATGCTCGCACAATCGGATATTTTTGAGATAACTATTACTGGAAGAGGAGGACATGCAGCGTTTCCATATCTTACTGTGGATCCGATAGTTATCGGTGCTGAATTTGTAAATGCTGCGCAGACAATTGTGTCAAGAAATGTGGACCCGTTAGACTCTGCTGTAGTCAGTATTACACAGTTTCACGGTGGAGATGCTAAGAATGTAATTCCACCTTCCGTAACACTCGGTGGCACAGTTCGCACTCTAAATCAGGAAGTTCAAAAACGTATTAGTTCACAGTTGGAAAACTTACTCGCAGGAATAGCGAAAGCACACGATGCAACATACACCTTTGCCTACCAAGAAGGATGTCCGGTTACTTACAATCATGACCTGTGTGTAGAAAAAGTCCTCTCATCAGCAAAAACATTAGTTGGAGATGAAGATGTTATCTATCCAATTTCTCCAATACTTGGTGGTGAAGATTTCGCTTGCTATTCTCAACATATCCCCGCTTGTTTTGTTATGGTAGGGGCAGGAAATGAACAGGAAGGGATTGTTAACATGTGCCATCATCCACAATTTGATATAGATGAATCTTGTATGCTTTACGGTATGGCTCTAACGTCAAGTCTCGGCCTAATGCAATGAAAACAAACAAGGAATATACTCATGCAACATTTTTTTTCCTTAATTAATAAAATTTCAGTCGGTCTGCCTATTATACTGTTATTCCTTTTTGTTTCTACATTTAGTATTGTCCTTGCTCAGAGGCAATCTACAGACGAACAAATAGAAAGGGTAAATACACTTAGGGCAATCCAAGATGCAAACGATCATTATTACCAAAAACGTTATGCTGAAGCTATTAAAGCGTATCAAGGATTGCTGAAAGCAACACTTTCACAGACACAAAAAGATTCTATGCGTTTGATGCTTGCACAGAGTTATGCCAAACTCGGTGAAGATGCTGAAGCACGCAAAATTCTGAAAGCAGTCATAGATGAAAATCCTGATGGTTCGTATGCATCTCAGGCAGTACATCAACTTTCAAATCTGTATAGTCAACGTTATCAGTATAATGAAGCAAAGATCATGTGCAAGCAGATAATAAAACAACACCCTGACACTGCTACTGCTGCCGTTGCCACCTACTTAATTGCTTATTATGAATATGTTGAGGGTGATTATGAATCTGCAATGAAGAGTTACAAGCATTTTCTTGATAAGTATCCGAATTCCATCTATCGTTCATCGGCTATTAGTAGTTTGGTTCGTCTTTATACACAGAACAAACGTTTTTCAGACGCAGAAAAACTCATAAAAGACCGACTAAAAATTAATGCCACGGATACTACGTTGTTGGAAGAATTAGCCAATATATATCAACAGCAAGGCAAATCTCAAAAGGCACTTGAACTATATCAAGGAGTGCTTGAAAAGAATCCAGCAAACACAACAATACGACGGAAATTAGGGTCTCTCTATGCTGAAATTGGCGATAAAGAAAAAGCAATAGAGGAATGGGAAAAATTGGTTAAGGGAGATCATAATCAACATCAGCAGTTAGGGATGATATATGTTTCTCACAAGATGTATGCTGACGCCATCGAATCATATCAGCAAGCAATACGATCAAACCCCAGTTATGGTTATCTGTATACGCAACTTGCAGCAGTATATAGCATCCAAGGAGATATTGAAAAAGCTGCTGCTACCTACCTTGATGGATTACAGACCGTTGGTCCAAGCACAAGTCAACGTGCAGCAATTTGGCAATCTATGCTTGAAATATATCAAGGTGAAAGACAAGAACCATTAAGGAAGAAGTTGATTGCTCAATATGAAACGGTTCATCAAGCTGCACCAACTAATCTCAACAATGCATTGACTTTAGGTGAGATGTACTACTATGCTGGACAAGAACCCCAAGCACTAAAAATACTTACACAAATCCACAAAACCTATCCTACTCCCACTGATTCAACATTGGAGAAGTTAGCGAATGATCTTGAACGAAATCAAAATCCTTATGCGGTTGAATTCTATACATCTCTCCTGCAACTTTCAAATGACAGAAGAATATTAACAAATGCACGATATAAACTTGCAAAGCTATACCAAAAGAATAAACAGTGGGATGAAGCAATAACGATTTTGAAGAAATTAGACCAGAATAGTTTCTCAGTGGATAGAAAACTTTTACTTGCAAAAACACAACTACACGGGCTGCATAACCCCAAAGCCGCACATATAACTCTACAACCCTTGTTATCCAGAAATATGCCTGCATCCCAATTGGTAGAAGTGAATTTGATTCTTGGTGAATGTCATCTGCTTCTAAAACGGTGGACTCTTGCGAGAGATGTGTTAGAACCGATTGCAAACAGTGCCGGTCGGTCAAGTGCTACTGCGCGAAAACTGTTGGGTGATTCTTACTTCTTTGCTACAGAATTTGATAACGCAGTATCGGAATATCAAAAAGTCTTACGGACTTCAAAATCGGATGAACTAACAAACGATGCGCTTGAACGGATTGTATTGATACAAGACAATTCCGATTACCTGTCTATCCCATTGACAGACTATGCAAATGCACTTCAATACTTCCTAACAGGAGACACGAAATCAGCCATCACACAGTGTGAGGATACAATTTTAGCACATCCGAAAGCATCAATTGTTGACGATATTTGGATGCTTCAGGGAAAAATATATCTTTCACAGAAATCAGATGGAAATGCCATATATTCATATCGTCAGGTTGTATCACTTGAAAGTTCATTGGCAGCCGAAGCATTAGCACAAATCGCAGAAATATATCAGAAAAAGAGTGATTTTACCAGTGCTGCTGAAACTTATACCACATTGCTACAAACATATCCTGATATTAGCATCGTTCCACATATCCGGCAACAGTTGGATCAGATTACGAAGATGATAAATAGTACTGATGATAAATCACCATAATTATATCCAACCAATTGCATAATGAAAAATGTCTTTCATCTAATTCTCATCTACCTATTCCTTTTCTTATCCATCTTTCCCATAAACGCAGATGAAACTGCAATACGTTTTACAGATCAAACACTTGCTGCAAAAATCAACTTTAGACATAACAACGGAGCTTCTGATCATAGATATCTACCTGAAACAATGGGGGCTGGTTGTCTGTTTTTTGATTTTGATAATGATGGACTCCTTGATATATTCCTTGTCAACAGTGGCAAGTCTTGTGCAAATCCGTCCAAACACCGAACAAATCCTGACGAGATGAATGTTTTATATCGCAACAACGGAGATGGCACATTCACTGATGTTTCGAAACAATCCGGATTTGAGAAAAATTACGGATTCGGAATGGGATGTATCTCTGCTGATTATGACAATGACGGTGATGCTGACCTATATCTCACTAACTATGGAAGCAATCAACTTTACCGCAATAATGGAGATGGCACATTTACGGATGTGACAACGCAGGCAAGTGTTGGTGATAGTCGTTGGAGTGTGAGTGCTTCATTCGGTGATTTCAACCTTGATGGATACCTTGATCTCTATGTTGTGAACTACTTAGATTATCAGATTGAAACAGCACACCCATGTATACTTGAGGGTGTTCATATCTATTGCGGTCCACACGAATATCCTGGTGCTCAAGATACACTTTACCAAAACAATGGTGATGGCACATTTACGGATGTGACAGACAGTGCCGGAGTACTAAATGATGGAAAGGGTTTAGGTGTCCTATTCACAGATTACAACAACGATGGTAAACCAGATATTTTTGTTGCAAACGATGCAGTCGAAGATTTTCTATATCATAACAACGGGGATGGCACATTTAAAGATGTTGCTGTTTCTGCAGGTATTGCCTATAACTCAGAGGGACGTGCAACTGCAAGTATGGGTATTGCCAACGGTGACTACGACAATGATGGATTGTTAGATCTGTTTGTCACAAATTTCTCTTTAGAAGTGAACAGTCTCTTTCACAACGATGGTGATGGTTTCTATACAATGACTACATTTGAGACTGGACTGGCTGAACCCAGTTTCTCTCAACTCGGTTTTGGCGCACAATTTCTTGATGCTGATAATAACGGAACATTAGACCTGTTTGTTGCTAATGGACATGTGTGGGATAACGTAGCAGAAATCACCCCTTCGTTGTCCTACAAGCAGACATGTCAGTTCTTTGCTAACATGGAAGAGGGCAAATTCACAGATATATCTGAAACAGTAGGGAAATTTTTCACAAATCCCGTTGTTGCGCGTGGTACAGCAATCGGGGATTATGACAATGATGGAGATATGGATATTCTGATATCCTGCTGTGGGGACAATCCTGTTCTACTGCGAAATGACACCCAATTGAACAATAATTGGTTGAAAATTAAACTCGTTGGTAATACAAGCAACCGTGATGGAATTGGTTCAAAAGTCATTGTACGCTCAGGAGACTTCACACAGATAAAAGAGATTACGTCTGGTGGTAGTTATGCATCTGGTAGCGATAATTCAATCCATTTTGGACTTGGAAATCATTCAGAAGTAGAGACAATCGAAGTAAAGTGGCAGTCTGGACATATTCAAAGACTAAAAAACATATCAGTCAATCAGGTAGTTCAAATTGAAGATAATGACTGATTTACCTTGACAATTACAAAATTGAATTATAGAATTGTAATTTAGGAGGATACAGTTTTATGAAAAATCTTAGATTATTGAAAATTATATGTTATAGTGTCATTATTTGTTTATTTGCAACCTCGTCGGCAATGATAAATGTAGTATCTGCTGCCGACTCATTCGGTGACCCATTTGAAGGTGACAAATTGCATAATCCTAACTGGAATTGGCAAAACGAACCTTCAACTTGGGATATCGGTGATACGCGCGAGGGTGCCTTATATATAAGTAGTGAACCAAACCGAAATGTGTGGGCTTCAGATGATTCACATTTCTTGTATCAAGAAACTGATGCTGACACGTTTGATGTCTCAACCCATTTCTCAGCAAAATGGGATGCTAATTCTGGTGTCAATGGACTCCTTGTGAAGAGTCCTTCAGACAATAACTGGGTTACAGTGAAATTCTGGTCACGCGATGCTGGTCCAATGGGACATATTCAGTATCAAACCAAACAAGCCGGTTTAGGACCGTCAGATGTCCAATGGAGATTTGGCGATTGGGGAGATATCCAACTGTCTTTCAGACTCAAAAAAGAAGGCAATACATACACTGCCTGGTATAAAGCAGAAGGTGATGAAGAGTGGTTAGATATTGGAGAAGGCACCTTTGACTTGAGTCCACCACTACAACTCGGCATATATGCTGGTGTAGCAGCAGATTCAGGAAAATTAGAAGTAGAATATGAATACTTTGAAGACCATGTGAACCCAACGGATGTTGAACCTGAAGGAAAGGTTGCGACAACGTGGGGTATGGTAAAATCCCGTTATTAAAATAAATTTTGTGGGGTTGACTTTAAGTTTGCCCCACCTATATTTCACTTAACGATCTTCCGTCAAATCCCCATGCTTTAGCTTGTGGGATGTAGACGGAACCAACGATGTGATGGACAGCACGAAATGTCCGGCGAAAGTGGAAATAAACCCCATCGCTACAAACCCTATAAAGTTGGTGGATAGCGTCCATATCAAGCCAATGCGTCTAACAAACGCAGACTGGAATGCGTGAGCGGAGGAGACCCCTCCCGAAGTCTACGGACTTGTCGCGCGGCGTGCCTGGTAGGAGGGGCAGCTGTAAAATGGGTGGAAACAGAGCCAACCCACGACGTTAGCGAAAAACGAATCAAACAGGCAGGCTTAGCTGCCTAAAGTGGAGATGACGTGAGACGGGTGATCCTTTTGGAGAAACGCTGTTGTCAAGGAAACACAAGCCCCAACCTTTAGGTTGTGGGTCACTATGACTTACTTATCAATATTCTTGAATACAATAATGTAAGTTTGTTGCTTTAGTAATAGATCAATTTACAAATATGAATATGAGGTAACTTTTAATGAAAAACATGACATTTGTGAAAATTGTTTGTATGAGTGCTATAATCTGTTTATTTACATCAATGTCTGGCTTGATATTCACTGCGAATGCAGCTGATTCATTTGGCGACCCGTTTGATGGAAACAAACTACAAAATCCTAATTGGGAATGGCAAAACGAACCACCGAAATGGGATGTTGGAGAAACAGTTGATGGACGTTTATACATAGACTGTGAACCGAATCGAAATCTATGGGCTAATGATGCATCTCATTTTCTGTATCAGGTCACCGATACTGATATGTTTGATGTCTCAACACATTTCCGTGCTAAATGGGATACCAATTCAGGTGTCAATGGAATCCTCGTGAAAAGTCCTGGAGATAATAACTGGGTAACTATTAAATTTTGGGGTAGAGATGCTGGTGCTAAAGGACACATTCAGTACCAAACCCGTGAAGCAGGCATGGGACCTCTAGATATCCAATGGAGATTTGGTGATTGGGGTGACATTGAAATGTCAATGCGACTCAAGAAAGATGGTGATACATACACTGCATGGTATAAAGCTGAAGGTGATGATGATTGGATGGATATCGGTGAAGGCACTTTTGCATTGACTCCTCCACTTTGGTTGGGTGTATATGCAGGTGTTGCTGACCCCGCTGGTAATCTTGAGGTAGAATACGAATACTTCACAGACAATATGAACCCCTTCCCCGTTGAACCTGGCGGTAAAGCGACCACCACTTGGGGTGCTGTAAAAACTCGTTACTAAGGAGGGATATAGACTATGCGATGCAGTGTATTCATACTTCTATGTTTCTGTGTCGTTTCTCCGTTATTTGCGGATAATTTCGTAGATAGAAGTGCAATCGCAGGGGTTCATCAACGTGAAACGCCAATTGATGAAAATTCCGGGACTTGGATGGGTCCCGGTGCTGCCGCTGCAGATTATGATAACGACGGCTGTTGGATAGATATTTTCGTTGTCGGAGATGGTGGTCTACCAAATGCACTTTACCATAATAATAGAAATGGAACATTCCAGGATATTGCTGAAAAAGCAGGCGTTGCCAACACACCAAATGGACGTGGATGCGTCTGGTTAGACTACAATAATGATGGTTGGCGCGATCTCTTTGTATCCTGTGATGGTCCAAATTTTCTATTCAAGAACAACGGAGACTGCACCTTCACAGATGTAAGCAAACAGGCGGGTGTCACAGATGCACAACACGGCACAAGTATTGCAGTCGCTGATTATGACCACGATGGTTGGTTGGATATCTATGTTGCAAATTGGGGACGTCCAGCATCGCTTTTAGTTTTTGATCCTGCTCCCAGAATTAATGTACTGTATCGAAATAAAGGCGACGGCACTTTTGAGGATGTTGCAAGGAAGTTGGTGTTGATGATGGCGGAATCGCTTGGGGTGCAATCTTTTTTGATTACGATGGAGATACATGGGCAGATCTGTTTGTAGCAAACGATCACGGACCTGATAAACTTTATCGTAACAAAGGGGACGGCACTTTTGAGGATGTCTCCGAACAATCTGGAATTGTTACACTCATCAGAGGAAAACCAACAGGTGCTATGGGACTCTGTGTCGGTGATTATGATAACGACGCTGATCTCGACCTATTCGTTACCAACTATGACGAAGACCTTCTCTGGCGAAACAACGGCGATGGCACTTTTACAAATGTTGCCGAAGAAGCTGGTGTCGCAAACGTAGGCGTTGGTTGGTATGCCAGTTTCATTGACTATGACAATGATGGATTCCGCGATCTCTATGTCGTCAATGGTGATGTAGATAATTCGCAAAAGACAAACCTTAACCGTCTCTATCATAACAATCGTGACGGCACGTTTGTTGATCGTGCAGAAGGTCTCGGTGTTACCTCTAATGCAGTCGCACGCGGTGCAACATCAGGCGATTTTGACAATGACCGTGATGTTGATTTCTTCATCGTCAATAACACTGGCTATACGCTACTCAAAAACGAACTTGAAGATGACACACGACGAATTCAAGCTGACCATAAACGTATCCTAATTCGGTTGATTGGTACAGAAAGCAATCGAGATGGAATTGGAACACGTGTGACTGTTAAATATGGCAACCATGTTCAGACACAAGAGTTAATTTGTGGTACAGGTTTCTTAGGCAGTGATAGTTTAGAACTTGAATTTGGTCTTGGAACAGGTTATCCTTCGGGTAACATTACCTTAGAATGGCCCTCTGGTATAGTTGAGACTTATGAATTCAGTTATGGCCATGATGTATATATATTCACTGAAGCTCAAGATGTGGTTACATCTGTTGAACCGCATGGAAAACAGTCTATAACATGGGGAAGACTAAAAACTGTTGAGGTATTTCAAAACTATCCTAATCCATTTAACCCTGAAACATGGATTCCATACAAACTAAACGAATCCAGTGATGTGAAAATATCCATCTATTCTCCAGTTGGTGAATTGGTGAGAACATTTGACCTTGGACTCCAGAATCAAGGTGAGAAAAAGTTTTATTGGGATGGTAAAAATGTAAATGGTGAATCTGTTGCCAGTGGTATCTATTTCTATCAATTTGATGCGGGAAACACCAAGATTGTGCGTAAAATGTGGTTAATGAAATAGATTATGGACAACATATTTCTGAGATGGTGGGGTTGTGGTGCATTTGATGTCCGATTTGGAGACATCAATATTGCTTTCGACCCCTACCTATTCAATCAGAACTTAGCGGATGTCCAACCGATATACGATTATATCTTTATATCACATGAACATTTTGACCATTGCCATCCTGCTACATTAAGCAAATTGTGTCAAGGCAACCGATTTAAAAAACTATATGTCAATCCTGGATGCATCACACCAGAACAACCTATCAATGAGAAATATGGTGATGCAGCTTTTGAACGCGACCTACCTATAACAAAACATGTTCCTGCCGAAAAAGTAGAGATTTTGTATCCAAAACATCACAACGACAAAAATGGCACATCACGTTCATTTCAAGGTTCAGACACACTTGAGCTTGGACTTATTCAAGTTGAAACAATAGAAAGTGGTGAGAACCAAACACCTGATTTACCAACCAATGGCTATCTCATAACTCACACGACAAAAAATGTTTCTATCCTACACATAGGTGATCTCCACGAACCCTATCCAGCATTAGCAAACCTACAAGGAAAGGTAGATTTTCTTGTTCACATGAAACTGGGACTTGGAAAGGGTCTTGAACATCGCTTAATTGAACTGATAGACCTGATTCAACCCCGTTTTATGATACCCACACACTATCGCACGGATCGAAAATCTGACCCGATACCTGAAGGACACTGGCCACCCAATGTCACAGATGAAATGGCATTTGTTGAATGTATCAGAGAAATTGTTGGAGATAAAACCCAAATTCTTCCCTTCACTGCTGGCATAGAATATGAAATAGCATTACCAGAGAAAAAGGTTATCTGGAAATGGGAATGGTTCAACACATGGACTGTTCCACCCTGGCGTGAAAAATAAACTATTGGGAATCAGAAAAGAATTCGTAGGAACCCACCTATAGTTTGCCCTTATTAGAAAACCATAATAAGACACTATATATTTTTAAAGTGTTATTTTGAATTTATTTGACTAAATATGGTTTTAATGTTATTATTTTAGGTATAGTTAACCCTGAAATTAACAGGGTTATTTAGTTTTATGGATTCGCAATCATTATAGTTAACTTGATGTTAAGTCACTGGATCGGACTCATCGCTGGATTTGTTGGACTTATTGATTCTTGTCTGAACCAGGATTTACCGGATTATAGGATTTTCAGGATAAGAACCTGAAACATCAAAGTGCCATCCAGAGAGTAAACGTCAAATTGGGAATAGAAACTTTGCAAAGCCAAACCCATAATCCTGCAAATCTACTAATCCTGAAAATCCTGGTTCAGACAAATAGGAATCCAAACCCATACTGAATTTAACGTTTGTGTATAATATTGAACGAAAAACCGAAAACTAAATAACCCTGTAAAATTAATAAGACATTCTTCTGTAAGAGGGAACTCCGATTCCCGATGCACCTGTATCAGGAATCGGAGTTCCCTCTTACAAATAGTGTTCAATTAATTCTGAAGTTCACCGTAAAATACATATACCTATTTAAAAACACTAACTTAAAACTAAAAAATAGAAGGAAACAAAACTAAGTGAATAACAAACACCCAATATATATACGCCTACTGACAATTATTGTGATTATATGGAAAATCCTCGGAATACAACAAACAACAAACGCAAGTATTACACCCGTCAACGAACGTACTCAACAAGTTCAAGACGCTATCGTAGCTGCAATCCCAGATGTAACATCTGCTGACGATGTTACCGAAACTCAACTTGAAACAATCACAGCACTCAATCTACGTGACGAAGGTATTACTGCCCTCCAATCAGGCGATTTTTCAGGAATGACCGCATTAACAAATATCAATTTATATGACAACAATCTTAATAATTTACCTGATGGAATTTTTCAAGGACTTACTGCACTTACTACACTTCGGTTAGGTAATAATACCGTGAATCCTATGCCAATTGTCGTCTTCTTAGAGGAGGATAATCAAAGCCAGTTTAAAGTTGTGATACCGACTGGTGCGCCTTTTGAAGTTACATTCCCGATCAACGCAACAAACAATGGTGTTACCAGTGAGGTGGAATCTGTAACAATTCCAACCGGAAGTTCAGAGAGTGAACTCTTCACAATTTCCACAACGCAAGAAACAACAAATACACAGACTGTTCAAATTGGCACATTACCAACGCTACCCCGAAATCACTATGGATACACATTCGCGCGTTCAATGACATGCAACCGTACACCTGCTGTGCTACGCGCAATCCTCAATGCTATTTCTGGTGTAAACGAATGCGGGGAAATAACTGATGAACACCTTGCTACTATTGATACGCTCAACTTAGAATATGCAGGACTCTCAGAACTTAGATCAGGTGATTTCGCGGGATTAACATCTCTGAGGACTCTATACCTCGGCAACAACAACCTGACAACTTTACCTGCAGACATCTTCTCAGACTTGTCAAACTTAAGAGATCTTTACATACAAAGTAATAAATTGAACTCACTTCCAGAGGATGTGTTTTCGGGTCTTTCTTCAATAAGGCAACTCAATCTACATAGTAACCAATTGACTGCACTTCCGAAAAACCTGTTTTCAGGATTAGATACGCTGACACAGATTTTTGTGAATAACAATCGTTTGACAACACTTGATCCTGATATCTTCTCAAATGTATCAAACCTAAGGTATTTTTACATAGACAACAATAGACTAACGACTATACCTGAAAGTATATTCGCCAATATTACATCTCTTGAACAACTTCTATTGAATAACAATCGGTTAGGGACATTACCACAAGGTGTATTCCGTGGAATGTCAACACCCACGCTGCTTTGGATTCATGTCAATCCAATTATTACATTACCATTGACGATAACTCTGGAGAAGGTTGAGGAAGGCCAATTCAAAGTTGTCGTGCCATCAGGAACGCCAATCGATTTCAGACTTCATTTTACAATCACAAATGGAACACTGAATACGGAATCTAATGTTATAACAGTTGCAGCAGGAAGCGTGGAAAGTGATGTTCTTACTGTCACGAAAACAGAGGGTACAACTGATGCAGTTTCAGTTGATTTTGACATTCTAACAACTATACCAAGGGACCATCTTGGTTACGAACTTGTTAAGTCGGCAGACTTACCTTTAGAAGTCATCAGTGGGATTAACTTGGCTCCAGTCTTTACAGAAGGTGAAACAACAACACGTACAGTGTCGGAGAACACTGCTGCGAATGTGAATATTGGAGATGCTGTTACCGCAACTGATGCCAATGATGATAATTTAACATATACACTCGGTGGGACAGATGCTACAACCTTTGATATTGATACCTCAACCGGTCAACTCAAAACAAAAGAACCACTTGATTATGAAACAAAGAATGTGTATACAGTTTCTATTTCTGTTTCTGATGAAAGTCTAACGGATAATATTGCTGTCACGATTAACATTACTGATATAGATGAAACCATACCAAACCGTGCACCAAGTTTTACTGATGGAGAAAGCACAGATCGCAGCGTTGCAGAGAATACGGTTAGTGGTGTTAACATTGGTACTGCTATTGCTGCTACTGATCCTGACGGTAATACGTTAACTTACACATTGAGTGGCACAGATGCTTCATCCTTTGATATTGATGAATCATCAGGACAACTCAAGACAAAGGCAACACTTGACTATGAAACAAAGGACGTTTATACAATCACGGTTACCGTGTCGGATAGTAGTCTTACCGATACAATAAGTGTAACGATTAACATCAATAACGTAAATGAAGCTCCAGTTTTCACTGAGGGAAACACCACAGTTCGGTCTGTTGCAGAAAATGCTGATGTAGGTACAGACATCGGAACACCAGTTGGTGCAACTGATGAGGATGGAAACTCACTCACATACACAATCGGTGGTACAGATGCTGACATCTTTGACATAGTAGACAGTAGCGGACAACTGAAAACAAAAACTACTCTTGATCGTGAGAGTAAGTCTACTTATGCTATTACAATCACTGTAACCGATGATAGTCTGACTGACATAATAAATGTTACGATCATTGTCAGTAATATTAATGAAGCACCTGTCTTCACGGAAGGTGAAAGCACTAATCGAACAGTCGCTGAAAATACGTTGGATGGCGTAGAAATCGGTCCAGCAGTAACCGCCACAGATGTTGATGGAGACACTTTAATCTATGATATTTCCGGTGCTGATGGAACTATCTTTGAGTTAGAGAATACAACCGGTCAATTAAAAACAAAGACATTACTTGATTTTGAAAGTCAATCTATATATAAAGTCACACTCACTGTCACTGATGGGGAACTGACCGATTCAATTGAAGTCACTATAACCGTTACAGATATAGATGAAACCGTTCCAAACCGCGCACCAACTTTCACTGATGGCGAAAGCACCACACGATCTATTCAGGAGAATACGGCTACAGGTGTAAACATTGGTAATGCTGTCGCTGCCACCGATCCGGATGGTAATACACTTAATTACTCACTCGGTGGAACTGATGAATCATCGTTTGACATTGAAGCTGCTACGGGTCAATTGAAAACGAAATCGTCATTAGACCATGAGACCAAGGCTTCATATTCAGTAACTGTTAGTGTTTCAGATGGCGAACTATCGGATACTATTGATGTTACTATTATTGTCACAGATATTGACGAAACACCTGCGAACCGTGCACCTATATTCTCTGAAGGCGAAAGCACAACACGAACAGTAGTTGAAAATACTGAAGCAGGAAATAATATAGGCAATACAATATCTGCCATTGATGCTGATGGGGATTCTTTGTCATACACCCTCGGTGGAACAGATGCAACTTCTTTTGACATTGTAAACATGACAGGACAATTGAAAACAAAGGCTGCACTTGATTTTGAGACAAAAAAAGCTTATACAATAACTGTTACTGTCACTGATGGAAATCTTACAGATATTATCAACGTTACTATTAACGTTAGTAATGTCAACGAGGCACCATTCTTCACAGATGGAGAAAAAACCACTCGATTAATCACTGAGAATGCTGCTGCAGACGTCAACATTGGAACGCCAATTGCTGCAACAGATCCCGATGGCAATTCATTAACATACACGCTCAGTGGAACGGATGCTACTTCTTTTGACATTGTAAAAATGACAGGACAATTGAAAACTAAGGCTGCACTTGATTACGAAACAAAAAACGCCTACACAATAACTGTTACGGTTACTGATGGTGAGTTAACAGACACAATAACTGTTGATATAAATGTCACTGACATAGACGAAACAATTCCAAACCGCGCGCCAATATTCACAGAGGGTAACAGTACGACTCGAACAGTTGCAGAAAACACAGTAACTGGAACAAACATCGGGGATGCTATCACCGCAACTGATGCAGATGAAGACACACTGACATATACACTTGGCGGTACTGATAACACTTCCTTTGATATTGACCCAACAACCGGACAATTGAAAACAAAATCTGAACTCAATTTTGAGACAAAAAAGGCTTATACAATAACTGTTACGGTTACTGATGGTGAGTTAACAGACACAATAACTGTTGATATAAATGTCACTGACATAGACGAAACAATTCCAAACCACGCGCCAATATTCACAGAGGGTAACAGTACGACTCGAACAGTTGCAGAAAACACAGTAACTGGAACAAACATCGGGGATGCTATCACCGCAACTGATGCAGATGAAGACACACTGGCATATACACTTGGCGGTACCGATAACACTTCCTTTGATATTGATACAACAACCGGACAATTAAAAACAAAAGCTGAACTTAACTATGAGACTAAGAAATCATATTCAGTTTCTGTCACCGTCTCGGATAATGTCATTTCTGCTACTATTGATGTAACCATTAACATCATTGATATAAACGACGCACCTGTGTTTACAGATGGTACTGAAACAACCCGATCAATACTTGAAAATACTGTTTCTGATGTAAATATTGGCACTCCAATATCAGCGACAGATGCGGATGAAGACACACTGATATATACCCTTGGCGGTATAGATGCAAGTTCATTTAGTATTGAGAGAACGACTGGACAATTAAAAACCAATGCAGCACTTGATCATGAATCAAAGTCATCATATTCGGTAACAGTCTCTGTTTCCGATGATGATGCAACCGCCGAAATCTTAGTCACAATCACTGTCACAGACGAAAACGAAGCACCTGTGTTCTCCGAAGGTGAATCCACGACGCGTTCAGTCGCAGAGAATACTGATTCAGGAGAGAATATCGAGGCTCCTGTTTCTGCAACAGATGACGACAATGACACGTTGGAATATGCACTGAATGGAACAGATTCATCTTCGTTTAATATTGATAGTACGACTGGACAGTTGAAAACCAGTGCAGCCCTTGACTTCGAAGCAAAGAAGTTGTTTTCAGTGACAATCTCTGTCACTGATGGCAAGGGAGGTTCCGATTCTATCTCTGTTACCATCAGTATCACAGATATAGACGAAAACACATCAAGACCAGAATTTACAGGTGTCTGCGATAGAACCCCACAAGTCAGAGATGAAATTGTTAGGGAAGCAGGTGTTACCGATTGCAGCGAAGTAACTGCAGAACACCTCGCAGCAATTACAATATTCAACCTTCAAGACAAATCCATTACTTCTCTAAAATTAGGTGATTTTGATGGAATGTCAAACCTTAAGACACTCAGACTATGGGATAATCAACTTACATCCCTACCTGAGGACATATTTCAACCGTTAACCAGTATGACACGGTTGAAGTTGGAAAGAAATCAACTGACTACATTGCCAGAAGACATCTTTGATGGGTTGACTTCACTGGAATCCATCTGGCTACAAGCAAATAAAATCACCAGTTTACCAGAAGACATCTTTGATGGATTGACTTCATTGGATTTTATCACAATTACTGAAAATAAACTTTCCAGCTTGCCAGAGGATATTTTTGATGGGTTATCTTCACTTACTTTACTTACTATGGATGCCAATCAAATAACCAGTATACCAGAAGACCTGTTTGATGGAATGTCATCCTTAATGCGTCTATATATAAGTAAGAATAAAATCTCAACGCTACATGTGGATGTATTTGATGGATTGACATCACTAAAGACTATCAGTCTTGGTAGCAATGATATTACGAGCATCTCAAAAGAACATTTTGATGGTTTGTCCTCGCTGACAAATATTGGCTTGTCTGCCAATGAACTTACAAGTCTGCCAGAAGATCTGTTTGACGGTAAGTCTGCATTGGAAAGACTGAGTTTACAAGTAAACAAATTTACAACTTTACCAGAAGATGTGTTTGATGGACTATCCTCACTCAAATATCTGTACTTACAACATAATGAAATCACAAGTCTACCGAGTGATATCTTTGATGGATTGTCTTCACTAACTAATCTTGATCTGAATAGCAATAAATTTACGAGTTTACCAGAAGATATATTTGATGGGTTGTCATCATTGAGTCGTCTTGAATTACAATGGAACAGAGAACTTACGAGTTTACCAGAAGATATATTTGATGGATTGTCATCACTGGAAGATCTCGTATTGCATAATACAGCACTAACAAGTCTACCTGCTGATTTATTTGATGGATTGTCATCTCTGACGGATATTGAGTTATATGACACACAAATTACGAGCTTACCAGATGGTATATTTGACGGGTTGTCATCTTTGACAACACTTACCTTTGCCAAATTCAGAAATGAGATTCTATCTTTAACGGTTTCTCTTGAAAAAGTTGGAGACAACCA
The DNA here is from genome assembly GCA_965214095.1 of Candidatus Poribacteria bacterium. Lineage (GTDB taxonomy): Bacteria > Poribacteria > WGA-4E > WGA-4E > WGA-3G > MSPOR6. Next base: position 1,058,900 of record OZ243938.1, read on the forward strand.
GTTCAAAGCTGTTATGCCTGTCGGTGCTCCATTTTCAATAGAATTACCCATCAGTGTAACGAATGGGAGTATCAGTGGAGAGGCAACGTCTGTAACGATTTTGACAGGCAGTGTTGAAAGTTCGCCTCTATCTATAACCCGAACATCTGGCACAACTGCTGCAGTTACCGTTGATATAGGCACGCTACCCAGTATACCTTCATCACATAATGGATACATACTTGCCAAATCTGCTGATCTACCATTGGAAGTTTTGAGTATTGTGGCGAGTGCACCGACCATCGTCAGCAACAGCAACCATCAAACACCAAAAGAAACATCTCTGCTATCAAACTATCCAAACCCGTTCAATCCAGAGACATGGATACCGTATCAGTTAGCAAATCCTGCTGATGTCTCAGTGACTATTTACAACATACACGGTCTCGTTGTGCGACAATTTGCGTTGGGTCGTCAACCGAAAGGACTCTATCATAATCGTAGTAAAGCTGTATATTGGGATGGTCGGAATACGTTTGGTGAACGTGTTGCGAGCGGTGTGTATTTTTATAAGTTGAATGCAGGTGATTATTCGGCGACACGCATTATGTTGATAAAGAAATAGTACTCATGGGTGTTATATACATTGAATTAAATTCGTTTATCAATTAACATGTATTAGGAGAAAGATTGCATGTATTAGGAGAAAGAAATCTTGTCACCCACTTCAAATGTTCGCATTGCCTTCTACGGATGCGGTAATTTCGCTAAAAAAAACCGAATTCCGAACCTTTTGCAGTTGGATTCCGTTAATATAATTGCCGTGTGTGATAGTAATATGGAAACAGCACAGGAAGTTGCTGAACAGTTTGACGTTCCAAATATCTATCACAGTGAAAATGGTGGTGCACACGAAATGTTGAATAAGCATGATTTCGATGTGCTTTATTCTATTGTGCCTGCTTATGTACGGACAGATGTTGAGGTAAACGCCGCAGAAAAGGGAATCCATATATTCAGTGAAAAACCACAGGCAATCAAGATGCAAGTTGCTAATCGTATTGACAAGGCGATTCAACATGCAGAAGTTATTAGCACTGTTGGGTTTCGCGAACGTTATCGTCCAATCTTCCAAAAAGCACGTGATTTTTTGATGGATAAAACCATCGTGCATGTGCGTTTTGTAAGCTATGGAGGATTGCCAGCCAAAGCAGAGAGTTCACCAAAAACGTGGTGGGCAGACATGAATAAATCGGGCGGACGCGCACTTGATTGGGGTGTCCATGCTACTGATTATAGTCGCTTTATGACAGGTTTGAACGTATCTAAATCGCAAGCGTTTTATTGTGAAAGATCTTCATATAACACACCGTTATCGTGTATATTCAATTACTCCTTTGAAAACGGTGCGACTATGACACTCAACTTTATCTCTGCAGGAGCAAGTCCGAATAATGAACCGTGGTTTACAGTTTTCTATGAAGGTGGCTATCTCGCAATCTTCCGCTACGATAGAATAGAGGTAAACGGTGAATTGTTCTATCAAGCAGAGGAATTCAACCCGTGGTTAGAACAGGATAAAACCTTTATTCGTGCTGTTCAGACTGGTGATGCAAACATTTTACAAAGCGATTATCACGACGGTTTATTTTCTTTAGCACCTGTTCTGGCAGGCTGGGAATCAGCACGTCGTGAAGGAGAATGTATTGATATAGATACGTTCATGGATATTACTTAACTATTTTTCAATATAGAGGATTTATTATGGATGCAAAACTGAAGAAGATACAGATTACACCAATGAAGTTTGATAAAGATGGAGACGTTCAAAAAGAGGAATTCGCTACACTCACAATTGAAGTTCCTATGGATAGTGCGGTGCAACGTGAAGCTATCGTCTCAATACTACAACTTCTTAGCAGAGAGTGGATTGTTATGGAAATTGAGAGCAAGTCACCTGGGGCAGTCGGTACATCTTAAACTATTGTTCTGTCTACACTAATCTTGTAGGTCGGGTAGAGGCACGACACCCGACCTACAGTCCTTTGTAATCAATAAAGTCGGGTTTCGTGCCTCTACCCGACGGACAATGTCCGAATGGACACTCCACTAGTCATGAAAAAAAGTTATCTCTTTACACCAGGTCCAACACCAATTCCACCAGAAGCGTTGTTAGCAATGGCACAACCCATTGACTACCATCGAAGCGATGATACAGTTGACCTGATTAAAGATGTTTTGGAAAAATTGAAGCATGTTTTCCAAACAGAAAACGATGTCCTATTCTTGACATCATCTGGCACTGGAGCAATGGAAGGTGCTGTTGCAAACCTACTATGCAGAGGAGATAAGGTCATCGTAATTCGCAGCGGAAAATTCGGAGAACGGTGGGCAGAAATTTGTGATGCTTATGGCGTTAATGCAATTCCTATTGATGTTAGATGGGGAGATTCTGTTGCACCTGAAGCCGTTGAATCGGGGTTATCCTCACATCCTGACGTAAAAGCAGTTTTCGCAACACTCTGTGAAACTTCCACAGGAGTATTGCATGACATAGAAGCACTCGCTGGTATAACACAACGCACATCAACTTTGCTTGTCGTTGATGCTGTTAGTGCACTCGGGGCAGATGATTTGCAGATGGATAGCTGGGGAGTTGATGTTGTGGTATCATGTTCACAGAAAGGACTGATGACACCACCCGGACTTGCTTTTGCTGCACTAAATCAACGTGCATGGGACGCGACAGAAAAGTCAGATCTGCCGAAATACTACTTAGACTATCGTAAGGCACATCAAAGAGGATTAGAAGGTTCAGTTCCCTACACTCCAGCAGTTACGCTTCTAATTGCATTACAATGTGCGTTGAACCGTATTTGTGCCGAAGGAATCCACAATACAATCAGTCGCCATAGTCTAATGGCAGAAGCAACACGAAATGCTATTAAAGCCATCGGTCTTCCACTGTTTGCCTCATCACCCGCGAACACATTAACATCAATCCGTTTACCGAAAGAAATTGATGGTAAGGCATTCGTGAAGATGATGAGAGAAAGACACGGTGTCACTTATGCGGGTGGACAAGGTGACTTGAGTGGTAAGATTGTCCGGATCGCGCACCTCGGTTGGATGAATGAAAACGATGTTATTGTTGCCATATCTGCTTTTGAGAGGGGTTTGATGGAAATAGGTTACGATGTTGAAATTGGTGCAGGCGTAGCAGCAGCACAGGATATATTCACAAAGTTGACAAATACAGAATGACTATAAAGATATATGCAAAGCGAATAGTCTGATTTTTCTTATGTTTGATAAACCTATTTTCTGGAGACACAATGTCTGAAACTACAATATTTGATTCTTCCTATGAACAACGCAAAAAACCACTATTGGCAAAAACATTAGACCGTCTACGTCCAATCTATAGTAGGTCTGATCTCAATGCTTTACGTATAGATAGCACGAGTCGAGAAGGTTTAGCACTACGTTCTGGACGTGGTTTTGTTAATCGTGATATTCTTGAAACTGTGCTGGGTAATCTACTGGAATGTGTCGCGCCAGGATCACACAACGCACCGCAGCTACAGAATCAAAAACGTGAACTATCAGAAGCAATAGAAGAGGTAGCTGACCAGTTGTATGCAATGGTGGTGCAATCGTTCTTAGCAGTGCCAGACGAAAAACATCTTGAAGCTGCTCTTGAAACTGCCTTCTCTCTTTTATGGGAACTTCCAAGATTGAAAAGTCGAGCGTTGTGGAACAGATTCGCTTCTCTCAAAGACCCAGCCGTATGGGATGCATATCTACTCCATAACGGTGTTTCTCGTGAAAAACTTGCTGCTCAGGATTTTCGTAAACACATAGATATCGCAATCCATGAACGTACCTTTGAACCGTACGAAGACTTTCTCGGCACTTTGAACGCTACTGCCGCATTAGATTATCAACTACAACTGGTTGTCAGTACATACCCCGGTTGGCGTGTACTCTTCTATCATGATGTCGCACATGCCCTAACACGAACCGAACCGCCAGAAGACAATACAGAACTCCATAGAGTCCCTGTACCCCTCTTGCCTCGAGCAATTTCAGAATTAGGCGGTCGTTATTATCAAGCTGATTTACATCCAGAAACGCAAATCGGTGATGCGAATCTTTTAGAACATCCACACCGAGGTGTAACAACCGGACAAACGGGAATCATCGGTTCAGGATGTGTGATTTACCCATGCACACTTGGCGGTTTGAGTGTCAAAGTCAAGCAACGGCATCCGGTAATCGGTGATTTTGTTGAAATTGGCACGGATACAAGCCTCCTCGGTCCCGTTCAAATCGCTGATCGCACAACTATTGGTACAAATACTGAAATATATGGGTTCGTAGAGATTGATCAAAGGTGTCGGATCGGTTCATCCGTTGTTATTGGAACAATCCGTGGTGCTGCTGAACATCCCGGTAAGATTATGATTGGTGACGAAGTGCGGATTGGTGATGGCACGGTGATAGAAAACACATCTGAAATGGATCTGATTATACCGACTCGCGCACAAATTCCCGCCAGAAGCCACGTCGCTAATGACGGTTTTGGATTTCCAAGATATATAACATAGAAAGATCGGCATACACACAAAATAGAGACTATATTTGATATGAAAAAGATAGAACGCGCGCTCATTAGTACTTATGATAAGACTGACCTAATTGACATTGGAAATGCACTCTTACAACATAAGGTAGAAATACTTTCCACAGGTGGCACTGCTAAACATCTTCGTGAAGCAGGAATAGAGATTATTGATGTCTCTGAATACACAGGTTTTCCTGAGATGTTAGATGGGAGGGTTAAGACACTTCACCCTAAAATCCATGGAGGATTGCTGGCACAATGGGAAAATGCTGAACACTCAGCACAAGCGGTAGAAAACGGCATCAAACCTATTGACATGGTGATTTGCAACCTCTATCCATTTGAGGAAACAGTTGCCAAACCTGATGTCACCATTGAAGATGCCATTGAAAATATAGACATCGGGGGACCAACAATGATTCGCGCTGCGGCCAAAAACTATCGGCAAGTTGCAGTCCTAACAGTCTCCAATCAATATGCACAAATCATCTCTGATTTAGATGCTAACGATGGATGCCTTTCCAATGAATTACGTTTTGAGTTAGCAAAAACAGCGTTCCTCCACACCGCACATTACGACAGAGCAATTTCTACCTATCTTGCAAATTTAGATAATGACGATAAATTCAGTAATACACGGACACTGCAATATCATAAAGCAGATTCATTGAGATATGGTGAGAACCCACATCAGAGTGCTGCATTTTACAGAACTGAGACAAAACCTGCCCCTTGTGCTGCCTGGGCAAAACAACTGAATGGTTCACCTCTATCTTTCAATAACATCCTCGATTTGGATGCGGCTTTAGAAATAGTAAAGGATTTCAAAACACCCACATGTGCCATCATCAAACATAACAACCCGTGTGGACTTGCCAGTGCTGAAAACCTCCAAGATGCATTTACAAACGCACTTGAATGTGACAAAACTTCTGCATTCGGTTCAATTGTAGGCTTAAATCGTAAAGTTACAATTCAGACAGCGAATACTATCCGAGAAGCTGCAAAATCGGGAGTTAAGATTGAAGCGATCATCGCACCCAGTTATACAGAAAAAGCATTGTATGTATTATCTCTTGTGAAAGACAGAAGGATACTTGAAACCGGTTCACTTTCCTCATCAGAATCCGTTTTGCAAATTCGTAATGTCACAGGTGGTGTGCTTGTTCAAGAACAGGATGTACATCACATTGATAGAAGTGATTTACAATTTGCCACAAAACGCAAACCCACGGACGAAGAGATAGAATCCTTGTTATTTGCATGGAAGGCGTGTAAACATGTCAAATCCAACTGTATCCTGCTTGCGCAAGACACACAAACTGTCGGTATCGGTGCAGGACAGATGAGTCGTGTAGATGCTGCTATTATCGCTGTTCGTAAAGCAGGTGAAAAAGCGATGGATTCGGTCTTAGCTTCGGATGCGTTCTTCCCATTTCCTGATGGTGTGGAGATTGCCGGTGAAGCAGGCATCCGTGCGATTATCCAACCCGGTGGCTCTGTCAATGATGACTTAGTGATAGAAACTGCGGACTCTTACGGTATGGCGATGGTATTTACGGGTGTCCGCCATTTCCGGCATTAGGATTGAAACTATAGAACCTTGATTTGATTAGAACAATATGCTATAATCATATCAAGATTTGTTTATAGAAATTGCGAACGAAGTTTCCTTTACTCCTACTTTGTCACACAAGTAGTTGACTACTTATTGTGCAATGGAGAAACCAGTATGAAAAAACTGATTTTTCTCATCACTTTTGGTGTCATTCTTGTAGCACTTTTCCTATCAAGAAACTACCACACACTCGACTCTACAGACAAACTCATGGAGGTACTGCCTGCTGAAAAGCAAGAGAATACAAACACGGGATCATCAGATCAAAATGTAAAAGAAATTGTTAAGAAGCCAGTTGATCTGAAATCTGTTGATGAATCTGATCCATCAATACATCAAAAAGGTAGCGATCTCTCACAAGAAAAGGACGATTTACTAAATGAAGAATGGACAGATCAGGACTCGCAAAACGACGTGCTTACGAATGAACACTCTCTTCAAAGGAATCCATGGAAGACTACTATTGATACCGAAATAGAAGCAAAAGCGCGCGGCACGTGGATAGGTGATCCAGAAACGATGGATCCAGATGAACTTCATAGTGCACAGTATAACCAACTCCTTGAAAGGTTTGGAGATATTCCAGAGGTACATACCTACATGGAGTATATGCGAAATGCTCCAATGACAATAGATGAGGATATTGCTGGATTGGAAGCAGCGAATCATCTATTTCCATACGGATCTACCCGCCGTACATTGGCACTTTACAAGTGGATGAAAGCAAATGGTGGTTATAATGCCTTTGAACAAGGTATACCTATAAAAGAACTTCAAGATTTAGGTGTCACAGTTGAGATAAACGAAACAGATGAAGGATGGGGATATTATATCACAACGAAATGATTTAGTTGAGGATAAATTTCCTCATAAATTGATTCAAGTTAGTAATAAGACATCAAAAATTCTGTTTGAAATACTTTAATCTGGAATATGAAAATTGCCTACCACATTCTCACTCCCTTCCACAATAATCACCGGTGCAGGTTCATCCGAAAAAGTTGGTGAACAAGCAAAACGACTCGGTGCAATCAAAGCACTAATTGTCACAGATCCAGGAATCGCTAAAATCGGATATGCTGACCAAATAGCCAAAAACTTACGCAACTCTGGCATAATCTCTACTATTTTCTCAGATGTAACCCCCGATCCAACATTACAAAACGTTACAGACGGGATAAACCAATTTGCTGGTGAAAACTGTAATTTTATTGTGAGTATCGGTGGCGGCAGCGCGATTGACTGCGCGAAAGGTATCTCTGTCAAACTCACAAATGATGGAGAATTCGCAGATTACATGGGTGTAGACAAAATCCCAAATCAGGGTATCCCGCTAATTGCAATACCAACCACTGCAGGAACAGGTAGCGAAGTAAGCAAAGTAACCGTTATAACAGACACAGAACGTAATGTCAAAATGATGTTGAGCAGTTCGTGTCTTCTTGCATCTGTTGCCATAGTCGATCCATTGTTGTCACTAACAACACCACCCCACCTGACAGCAGCTGTCGGTGTTGATGCCTTGACACATGCAATTGAGGCGTATGTCTCAAAACGCGCACAGCCGATAACCGATGCACTTGCACTGAAAGCAATCAGACTGATTTCAGGTTCACTACGTCAAGCATGGTCAGATGGAGAAAACCTATCAGCACGAACAGATATGATGATTGGTGCATCCATCGCAGGCATGGCATTCAGCAATTCGTCTGTAGCATTAGTGCACGGCATGTCCCGACCCATTGGTGCATATTTTCACATTCATCACGGTTTGTCAAATTCAGTGCTGTTGCTTGATGTAATGGAGTTTAGTGTTGTAGGTGCTCCTCAGCGATTCGCAGATATAGCAGAAGCAATGGGTGAACAGATTGATGGATTATCACCGATGAAACAAGCGGATGCGGCGATTACTGCTGTTGAACGACTTGTCAACGATATTGATATGCCACGTCTCGGACAAATCGGTATTGATGAAGAGAAGTTTGACGAAGTTGTTGAGCAAATGGCCGCGGATGCAATTGCAAGTGGAAGTCCAGCCAACAATCCCAGACAAGCAACACAAGAAGAAATCATCGCTTTATATCGTATATGCTTTGCTGTGAGATAAAGTCAAACAAATCAGAGGAAACTGTCCTTTAGGAAATAGTTAGTTCTTTCTTTATAGTGAAATGTAAAAATACGTGCACACTCCGCGGTAGATGCGGTTTCCTAACCGCATCTATGAGACTGAACAAACACCGGTTCGGTTAGGAAACCGAACCTACCGTGGTGTGTAAATAATTATGGTTTTTACTATAATGGTATGTTCTCAAATAGAAATGGTATAACAATGTCACAGACACCCGTAATAGAGATGCGCGGCATCAACAAAAGATTTGGACATGTGCAAGCAAACGATAATGTAGATTTTACGCTCAAACAAGGTGAAATTCATGCAATCGTTGGTGAAAACGGGGCAGGCAAATCTACGCTGATGAATATACTCTACGGACTCCAACATCCAGATTCCGGACAGATACATGTTAATGGAAATTCTGTGAATATCTCAACACCCAAAAATGCTATGCAACTCGGTTTGGGTATGATACAACAACACTTCACTTTGATACCTACTTTTACTGCACTTCAGAACATTATATTGGCAAAAGAAATACGAAAATATGGCACTCTAATTGACTATCATGAAGCTGAAAACGAAATTACTGAACTTTCAGAACAACTTGGGTTTGATGTCCAGTTAAATGTTCCAATTGAATCGCTACCGATTGGCGCACAACAACACACAGAGATTCTCAAAGTCCTTTACCACGGTGCAGAAATACTAATTATGGATGAACCGACAGCAGTGCTTGTACCACAAGAGATTGAAGGTTTATTTGAATGTATGCGTGGACTGAAAAAGGAAGGTAGGAGTATTATCATCATTACACACAAACTCAACGAGGTAATGACGATAGCAGATACTGTAACAGTCATGCGACGCGGACGATCTATTACAACTCGGTCTATATCAGATACAGATCCTCATGAATTAGCTGAACTCATGCTCGGAGATTCTGTAACACAGAACACTACTGAACGTAAGAATACAGAGCAAAATCGTCCAATACTAAGATTAGAAGATGTTACAGTGACTTCTGATATAACTAAGAAACTATTGAACGGGATTGCACTTGATGTGTATTCAGGAGAAATTGTTGGCATCGCTGGTGTTGAAGGGAATGGACAGACAGAACTTGTTGAAGTGCTAACCGGATTGCGTAAGATAGAGAGTGGAACTATTACAATAAACGATGAATCTGTTACCAATGCATCACCAGAAGAATTCCGTAAGAAAAAAGTCGCACATCTACCTGCGGACAGACACCGACACGGTGTAAGTCTGAATAGTCGGATAGATGAGAATTTTATCATAGGCAGACATAGACAAAATCTGTTCTTACGAAACGCAATGCTACATACAGAAAATATACGGCGATTCTCTATGAATGCATTGGATAAATATCAAATACGTGTAGGAAGCATATACGATCCAATTAGCACATTATCTGGTGGAAATCAGCAGAAGGTTGTTGTCGCACGTGAGTTATCTGGGGATCCGACGTTGATTATTTCTGCACATCCAACACGCGGATTGGACATTCACGCTGCGAAATTTGTTCATACACGACTTATCCATGCACGTAATCGTGGAAAAGCCGTTATACTTGTTTCTTCCGAACTTGATGAACTACTTGAACTCAGCGATAGAATAGCAGTAATGTTTAATGGTGAGATTGTAGGGATGGTAAATCCGAATGAAACTAATCAACAAGAATTGGGAAAACTAATGCTTGGTTTGACTATTTGAAACGAAATAACCCTGGATTTATATTGACAATGACTAAAGACATGAGTTAATATGTAAATATGGAAGCAATGATGATAATCGATTCCCACACACACGCATGGCCACGGTGGCCCTACCAACCCCCTGTCCCCGATGATGAAAGTCGTGGAAAAGTTGAACAACTCCTCCACGAAATGGATTTACACAATGTTGATAAGGCTGTAATAATCTGTGCACGCATTGAGAGAAATCCAGATAACAACGATTATGCAGCAGACTGCGTTAAACGGTATCCCGATAGACTGATTCAGTTTGCAGACATAGATTGTTCGTGGACAGAGACATATCACACAGATGGTGCCGCAGACCGACTGAAAACTGCAGCTGAGAAATACCAACTAAAAGGGTATACACATTACCTCAGAGGTGATGACGATTGCAGTTGGTTCTTTTCTGAGGAGGGACAACGTTTCTTCAAAACAACTGCAGAATTGGGATTAATTGCAAGTATTGCAATGGGTAGTCATCATCACTCGCCATTACGCAAACTTGCAGCGCAGTTTCCTACCGTTCCATTTCTATGTCATCACATGGCAGGAGCACGTGCAGATGAACCAGCACCGTATCCACAACTTGAACAAGTTCTTGCCTCTGCCTCTGTGCCGAACATATATGTAAAGATGTCTGGATTTGCTTATGTCTCCGAAGTTTCGTGGGAATATCCATACAAGGATACACATAGAGTTGTACGTGCACTCTATGAAAATTTTGGTGCTGATCGTCTCTGTTGGGGTTCGGATTATCCGGTTGTCAGAAACTTTATGACATATCAACATGCACTTGAAGCGTTCCGAACACATTGCACCTTTATCACAGAGGATGATAAATCAGAAATACTGGGTGGTACTCTCAACAAACTACTTACAACTTAAATCTGTCCATCAGATTGTTTGGCAATATTATTTGATAAACATAAGGATTACGCATGTTCAAAAACACCCCATTGAAATACCTTCTCTTACTAACTCTCTCGTTACATTTTCTTGGAATAGGAGCAGACCCAGCATCAGCAGTTGATCTCATTAAACTTGAACGCGAGTTCTCAGGAAAAGGCTCAACACAAGGTGCATTCGGTAAAACCATTCATCTTGGATTCAAACAGAATATCTATGTAAGTGATACAGAAAACAGACTAATTCAGAAACTTTCACCTACAGGTGAATTTCTCCTTCAAATACCAGAAAATCCTGAATCTTATGATAATTTCCTACGCAAACCCGGACACATCGCTGTTGATGACAACGGAAATATCTATGTTGCTGACGTAACCACACATCATATTGCTGATACTTCTGAACCTAAAGTATACATCTTTGCCCCTTGTGTCCATAAATTGAGTCTAACTGGAGAACTACTCAATACTTACTTTGTTGATCTTGTTGACGAAAAACCGGGAGTCGTTATTCCTGCACAACATCTGATAGATGAAGATGGGAAAATTGCATTAGGGATTCAACCCAAGGGTTATGACCGACAACTTCGTATCGCTGTCAACGCAAGTAATCAACTCTATGTGTTAGATGCAGAACGTGGACGTATCCATAAATTTGGTGTAGATGCCAAGAAATTGTCCACATTCGGGAGGTACGGAGCAGGTGATGGTGAGTTTGATAAAGACGCATCCGACATCGCAATAGATGCGCGTGGCAACGTATTTGTCGCAGACACTGGGAACCATAGAATAGTAAAATTTGATAAAGATGGAAAATTCGTCCTAAGTTTTGGGAGAAAAGGACGTAACAACAGAGAATTTGTAAAACCCATCGCACTTGTTACTATGCCTACAGGTGAGGTTTTAGTCAAAGATTCAAGCATATTCCGTCGAAAAATTGGTGGTCTACCCGAAGTAATCGCACTTTCACCAACTTTGACACAATTAACTGAAAGTACACCTAGCCAAACAGAACTGGCAGATACAATCAAAAATGCTACCCGTCCACAATACGGTCCATTTGCTCAAAATCCAGTGTCCCCTGTTGACATCACATCACTAAATCGTCGGTTGCGTCTGCTTGAGGAAGCGGAATATCGCCGATATTATGAGGATAATGCGTATGACGACGAAGACGATAAAGAACTTGCAGATGAACTGAAACGCACTGATATTCGGTTGACTCTTCTTCATAATGTCATTTCGCGAGTCCAGAAATTTGATAACAACGGCAGATATATCGGAAGGATTATCTATGAAGTTGATCAACTCAGCGAGGAGAAACACGACCTGACTTTTTTAGATCTTGACAACTCAGGTTATCTCTACCTACGAGACACAAGCGATTTCACAATCACTCAATATTCTGTCACCGGCTTTACTGTAAAACCATCGCACATGAACGGTTTCTATAGTACTCGTGTCGCAAATCTAAGCAACGACTACCTTGAAGATTACGAGGATGTTGACACATTAACCGATGTTCAAGACAAGCTAAACCAGTTAGAACTCAAGAATCTTTTCGGTTGGACGTATAGTCTGTCTGAACGTTGGCACTTGACTTTCATTGATGAGTTGACCTACAGTGAACAAGATGAGCGGTATATCACACCCGCAAAAGAAGAGGATAGTTTTGATTTTGAAACACAAGCGATGGAAAATGCATTCGCATTAAATCTGAAATATATCACCAATCCAAATCCGTATCGGTATAAGGAGTTGAATTTCTCTGTAGGACGGGTTGATGGCACGACTGATCTGACACAGGATGCGCTTTTTCAGGAACAGAACAAACAACGGAGAATTGATACTGGTGATGCAAGTTCTACGGTATTTGAGTTAAATTGGGATATTTGGTCTCGGACAAATCTGTGGTTACGTTATGCACATCTGAATCCTGCTGAAACAAGTCGCAATTTTATCCGCAGATTTTATGATGTTTCAGGGGATCTGTATGAAGTGTTCGGAAGCCGTAATGAAGCACGACAGTTCCTCGGTGAATTCACGATTAAGTTTTGATTGGAATATAGATATGGAGTTTCGCGCACTTTATCCAGATGAATTTGAGGCATGGCTTGACCATGTTTCTCACGTCTTTTCGGCGAGTCGTCAATACTTTGCTAACCATTGGCGCAACGATCCGTGGAAAGACTGTGAAGGTATACGTATTGCGCTTGATGATGGAAAAATTGTAAGCACTGTACGGGTATTTATCCGTAAGATGTACTTACAAGGTGAGCCTATTACAGTGGGTGGAATAGGTGAAGTAAGCACGCGTTCGGAATACCGTAAACGTGGAATTGCATCGCAACTGTTGAAGGATTCAATTCAGTTTATGGAAGACCGTGAAATTGCCATCTCCATGCTACACGGTGGTCAACGTATCTATTCAGTTGAAGGATGGGAAAGTGTCCCACGTTACTTTGCCAAGAAAACGCTTCAAGGAAACAAAACACAGCAATGGAACATCCGTCCTGCCAATTTTAAAGACACTGAAGAGGTAGAGAAACTTGCATCCATCTACGACACCTATTCCCGCAAATTCAACGGTACATTTGTCAGAGATGACATAGCATATTGGACAGATTGGGTTCAGGCAGAATCACCACAAACATGGATCGCTGAAAGAGATGATGAAATTGAAGGTTATGTTTCCGTTAGAAGAAGTGATGGAGAGTTAGGTGTAAAGGAATTTGTTGTGTCAGAGAAGTTGTTTTCACAAGGTAAAGAAACAGTATTATTTGACGCTTTGTTATCACATATAATCGCGGAGATGGATGAGGAAAGTTTGGAAATAGCATATCCTGCACCGATTGCTGATGGATTCAATACCCCAAATGTTGAGTCTTCTGGCAGTACCATGTATCATGTCATCCAACCGGAGGCATTACCATCCCATATAAGGAAAGAATTTACTAAAGGTCTACCGGACCTTCTACACAGTCAATCTGGAACTTTAGCACAAAGGATCAAATCTCATCATATCTTTTGGCAAACTGATGGATTTTAAGGTAGAGAAGGTTCATTCACGCGGAATTAGAAGGAAGTTGGTAATATCACTGGAATTAGTCCATAGAAATTGGAGGATAGCAATATGGCAAAACTACGTGTTGGTGTAATAGGTTGTAGTGGCATCGGGACAACACACGCATCTGGATTAGTCGGATTGTCCAACGTTGAATTAGCCGCAGGATGCGATTTTGTGCAAAGCACTCTCGATGCATTCAAGGCAAAATGGCAAGACAATTGGGATAACATTTCTCTTTACACAAGCCATCAAGAAATGCTCGCTACCGAGAAATTAGATGTTGTTACAGTGGCAACTTCTGACCATCGTCATGCAGACCTTGTTGTTGATGCTGCAAATGCTGGTGTTAAGGGAATCTTCTGTGAAAAACCGATGGCAACAACTGTTGAAGATGCTGACAGAATGCTGGAAGCAGCTGATAAAAACGGAACTTACCTCTCCATTGACCATACCAGAAGATGGCAACCTTTGTGGAGACACACAAGAGAAGAAATCGTCGGCGGCGGACAAATAGGGGATGTTCAATATGTCATCGGCACGTTGAGCGGTGGACGTGCGATGCTATTTCGTAACGGCACGCATTGCGTAGATGCAATCTGCTATTTTGCCGACTCTACGCCAGAGTGGGTCTCTGCTGAATTGGAAGATGGCTACGAAGATTACACCGAGTATAAAGGTGATGGTGGACACGACCCATCTACAGAACCATCAGCACACGGATACATCCATTTTGCTAATGGAGTGCGAGGATATTATGCGGGTGGTCCGAAATCCACACAATCAGGTTTCCGATGTGAGATAGTCGGTACAAACGGATATATACTGATTAGTGATAAGGGAGCGACGATTCACCAAGGAGATTCTGTAGAAACAATTAATGCACCATCGTGGGATGTTGTTGGCATTCCTGCAGGTGTTCAAGAGACTGTCAAACTCGTTGCAGAGGGTGGAGAACCTGTTTCACCGGGCAGTGAAGGACATAAAGTTGTGCAGATAATCATCGGATTTTTGACTTCACAACAACAGGATAATGGAAAAGTTATATTGCCATTATAGCACAGTCAATCTGCTGGTAGAACAATCGCATTCTCAGGAATCCAATGCAAATATACCTTATCGCCCTGTCTAAAACGTTGTGTTGTGGCGTTGTCTGTTTTCTGTTCATTACTGGTAGATGAGGTATCTACGCTTTGCCATTGTTGGTTAACAATAATTGGTGTTGGGTAGTCCGTTTGCACTGTATATTGCACTGTTGTTCCAAGATAGCTTTCGTCTTGTATTACACCGTGCAAGCAATTTGGTGTATTCTGATCAGGTTCTGTTGAAATAATAATCCGTTCTGGACGAACTACAACCGTTACAGCAGTGTCAACCTGAAAGGTCTCTTTCCGCCTACATACAAATCTAAATGGTTGTTCTGTATCAACCATTACCTCTGTCAATAAACCGTCAGAGTTGACGATTATGCCGTCAAAAAAGTTTGAAGTGCCGATAAAGTCTGCCACAAAACGATTCTGTGGTGAATCATAAATTTCAGATGGCGTTCCGACTTGTAATATCTTACCTTCGTTCATCACTGCTATCCGATCCGATAGTGCTAATGCTTCTCCTTGATCATGTGTGACATACACAAATGTTATTCCAACTTTGCGTTGCAGTTCTTTGAGTTCCAACTGCATCTGTTTACGAAGTTTCAGATCAAGTGCAGAAAGCGGTTCGTCCAATAGTAATATAGTCGGTTCGTTTATCAATGCCCGCGCAAGTGCCACACGTTGTCTCTCTCCACCAGAGAGTTCATCCGGTTTCCGTTCCCCATACCCTTGCAACTGTATCATATCAAGTGAACGTTCCACTGCATCTGCTATTTCTGCTTTTGAACTTTTTTTCATCTGCAATCCGAATGCGATGTTTTGTGAGACCGTTTTGTGTGGGAACAGTGCGTAGTTCTGAAAGACGGTATTGACAGGTCTCCGATAGGGAGGCGTTTCTTTCATCAATTCTTCGTTTATATAGATTTCACCTTCATCAGCAAAAACGAATCCTCCTATAATCCGAAGTGTTGTTGTCTTGCCACATCCACTCGGACCGAGCAAGGAAAAAAACTCACCACCCTCTATCTGCAATGATACATCGTCAACAGCAATAGTTTCACCGAACTTTTTTGTTACTGATGAAAGGGTTATCTGACCTACGGACATGATTGATCCGTTCTCTGACATATTACGATATTTTCTTCGTTCATTGTTGATGATGTTTTACCAGCAACATTAGTAGGACTGTTCTTTCTTGGCATCCGTTTATTAGGTATATTCCTAACGATTGTTTCTTTATGTGAGAACCCGTGTTTGCCAAATGCATAGATAACAAATTCATCTGTTGGCAGTTGCACATCTTTAACCCTACGGTTGCCTACAACATAGCAAATTGTTGAACGTGGTGAAAGTAATTTAGCAACAGTATCTATGCTATGTCCAAGATCAATGTAAAATGCAGATACATCTTGTGAACGTTTTTCATCTATTGTTTGAATTTTTTCAATAGCAGTTGTCACAGGTGAATCTTCAAGAATCCTCTTTGATGGTCGTCCACCCATTGCTATACTATCAATCTTACGTGCGTTGTTTAGACCTATCCATTCTGCAGACAATCGAGAAAATTGACCGTACGCAACTGTTGTTTGCGAGTCACCATAAGGAGGAGAAGTAATCACCAGATTATATCCACCAAGTGGTCGTGGTAACGGGAGTTCTCCTGCAACGGTATTGGAGTTACAAATTCTTGCTTCCACATCTTTGCGTTGTTCAAGGTATGCTATTAAACCTTGTCTATTTCTGTTGAGTTTTTTGCGAAAGATACCGTATACATCAGGATTGAAATTCTCCAGTTTTTCTGATGGCATTCGATGCAACTTGAATGTGCTTGTTCTTGTGTATGATACCTCGCGCACAGTCTCTGAAAATGCAACCGTCATGAAGTTACGAATCTGTTCATCTTCCACTATATTAATCTCGCATAGTAAATATGCAAGATGTTTCTTAACCTCCTCAGAAAACCAATAATCCAGATTGGGTATGGCTGGAATCGGTGTTTCTGGGATTTTGGCAGTTCCAAACTCAATCTCAAAAAAAGAATCGTTCAACCTATTAATCTCAAGTTCTAATTCCTTTAGACAGATCGGTGTTACTTTAGATGTTGCGATCAGTCGCACAAGTGGATTGATGTCGCAGCCAACACTGTGCATACCGAACAGAGATGCCTCAACAAGAGAAGTACCAGTTCCACAATACGGATCCAAGATCCACTCGTCTTCACGACCATATTCATTTAATAATCTTCTTGCTATCTGTGGGATCATCATTGCGGGATAGGTGTGAAAGCAGTGGGTGTACTCTTTAGTATCTGCTGTTCGGAAGTCCCACGATTCGTCTTTGTATTTTTGATTACATGCATTCATATTAGTTGTTCCCGTTTACTAAAGCAAAGATTAAGGTATTTTTCGTCAATTCTAAATCCTGTGCCGTGATTTCGCACCGATTTGTTTTCTTTTAAATGCATTCTAATATCAACTATGATTTTATCTTGTTTGATTAACTCCAATAAATTGTCCTCATTGGGTAGTGTTAGGTAGAAGGATTCATTAAACCAAAATTCCTCCTTCTCATCTGAATTAATGCGTGTGTCCGCATTAACAATAACCAACGCGGGCATCTTTTCTCTGAAAGTTTCTATTAGTCGTTGACCCATCCATTCAGCAATTAGATTTCCATCTAAGTGATAAAGTCTAACATTTTCGTGTTCTACTTTGACAAAAAGTCCCTGATTGTTCACTCGTGTATCAACTGTACAGTAGAGAGAGGGACGGTCATTTGTGTCTATATATCCGTATTTCTCGATCAATTCTCGTTGTTTGATTTTCCAAACCCCACGATTAAAGGTAAACATGGTTACTCGGTTAGATGCGGAATTTCGCTGAGATTTCAACTCAATATTATCAAAATCTGGCATTTTCAGATTATTTTCCTTTACCCCAAGTAAGGTTTCAAGCGTATAACCAATACCAGTATTTCCTTTCCGTTTGGTAACAACATATCCCATCCTTTTAATATCAGACAGTTTGTTTTTTAATTCAGATATATCCATCAGGTACTCTCCCCTAATACCAATTTCATGAAATTTATTCCTTCCTGGAAATCAGTAGGAATGTTACTTGAGATATTACATCAGATTCTGCCACCATATTTTTCCAAATCACACCCAATGAAATTTCGCCCTTTTGAGAGTGCTGCTTCCATGACAGAAAAGGAACCGGCAGCGGGATCAATTACATAATCACCTTCATTGCTGACAGCAGCAATAAGCTCAGCCTGTAAACCGATTGGTTTTTGATGGGGATGTTCCTTTGTTTTCGTTCTTTCAAGCCAGACATCGCGAATGTTATGTATTTTCCAAACCCCTTTTGCCTTTCGCGGATGCTTCTGTAGAACAACACAATATTCACACACTCGTCTGGATCGGTACCCCATTCCGAACCTATCTTTATTCCAGACGATTAAGTCAACAATGTCTAACGCTGTGCCTTCAAACCATGTCTTGAACCCTTGACATAGATGAAACTTATCCATCCATAGAAAGAGGTGTCCAGAAGGAATAAGCACATTGTCAATGCCGTGTATGAATTCTGTAATTAGTTCTTCGGACATTTGCATCAATGAACCTCTGCGTTTCTCTCTGCCTTTTCCCTCATTACCGTAATTCATTTTGTCAAGTATACCCCTATACTGTGGGTCAAGAAACGCTACTGGTATAGATTCTGGAGGTAGGTGTGATAGAAACTTAAGACCGTCCATCTTTAACCTTGTATTAGGCTGTAGAGGTTCGGGTAAATCTATAGTAGGTGTTTGAACTATCCGTTCAGTGGAGAAGACACTGTTTGAGATATTATCGGTTGGGTCAGTAAAAAGACTGAGATCCTCATCAGTTGGTGACAAATTTTTCATGTTTCTCCTTATATAATTATCAGATTGCTCCGTCAACCTGTTTACCTTTAGAGTATTTATTACATATTCTAAGTGTCTGACAAAACGCGTGACAAAATCTGATTGACAAGCTGCGGATTTGCTTTGCCTTGCGTTGCTTTCATCACCTGACCGACAAGAAAACCAATTGCCTTCTTCGTTCCATCACGAACATCTTGTGCTGGACCAGGGTTTTCCTCAATCACTTGCATCACAATCGCTTCTATCTCAGATGTGTCGGTTATCTGTGACATGCCTTTTTCTTCAACAATCTGTTTCGGCATCTTTCCAGTTTCAAAGGCATCGTCTAACACAGATTTGGCGATCTTCCCACTGATAGTATTGTCGCTTATTAACTGAATAAGTTCACTAAGATGTGCAGGCGTGACTTTAGAATCTTGTATCTCAATTTCTGCAGTGTTCAATAATCGCGATAGGTCTCCCATTATCCAGTTTGCACAGATTGACGGTTCTCCACTAATTTGAGCAGCTTCATCAAAGAAATCAGCAACTTGCCGTGTTGCTGTTAGAAATTCAGCATTTTCTTGTGAGATACCATAGTCATCAATAAATCGGTTGCGGCGAGAAGCAGGTAGTTCTGTTAGAGTGGGTTGTATTTCTGCTACCCAGTCATCTTCAATCTGGACATGAACCAGATCGGGTTCAGGAAAATATCGGTAATCATCCGCTTCTTCCTTCCCGCGCATTGCGACTGTCTTACCAGTATCTGCGTCAAATAGAAGTGTTTCTTGGACTACCTCACCACCTGAATCAAGGATACGTGCCTGCCGTTTTACTTCGTAATCCATCGCATCAAGGAGTTCTTGAAAAGAGTTCTTATTTTTTATCTCCGTGCGCGTTCCCAACTCCTTACTCCCTTTTGGTCGTAGTGAAATGTTTGGTTCACAACGTAAACTACCCTCCTCCATATTGCAGTCACTTACCTCAATGTATTCTAAAATCTCTTTAACCGCACGACAGTATGCAATCGCTTCTTCTGGCGAATGAATCTCGGGTTCACTCACAATTTCCATTAGCGGAACACCTGCCCGATTGAAATCCATGAAACTGCGAGTTGGGTCACCTGTAACTTCAGCATGTATGGATTTTCCAGCATCCTCTTCAAGATGAATCCTTCGGAGTGCCACGGTCTTCTGTTGTCCATCAAATTCATAGGTAACCTCACCGTGCAGACACAGCGGTAGATCGTATTGCGATATCTGATAGTTTTTAGGGAGATCAGGATAGAAGTAATTTTTCCTGTCAAATTTACTGTATGATGTTATTTCACAATTCATTGCTAAACCTGCGCGGACTGCAAACTCCAATGCACGTTTGTTGATTACAGGTAGCGTTCCCGGCATGCCCAAACAGATTGGACAAGTGCAATCATTTGCCGAGGAACCGAATGTATAAGCACAGTTACAGAACAACTTACTATCTGTGCATAATTCTGCGTGTATTTCCAAACCGATGACTATTTCATATTTGTCCATGGATTCACTCTCATTTCTACTGCATATCATAAGAAACAGCGCGAGCACCTACCCTTAACATAGGTAGGACATCTCGCGCAATAAAATAATATTAACATATCACATAGACTGTTCCGAAAATTCGTTAACAACTTTCACATTTGCTTCCACTTCAGCGCGAGAAGTCATACCGATTGTCATTGCGTGTACACACGGTAAACCCATCACAAACTCAATCGCATCGCGTTGACTCTCAGCATCTTTCGCCAATTTACCCATACCTAAGACTTTCATACCGTAGATACCTTTTCCAGTAAAAGCCATCTGTTCCATAGTTCGGATAACATCTGGGGGAGAAGCGTCCATCTGAACACCCGAATGATTTATCCGCGCCAAAACGACTTCTACCCAATCTGTCATAGCAGATGTTTGAAATGCTCCGAAGTCATGGCAAGAAACACCGTGTGCACGAATCAATCCCTGTTCTTTACACCGAGTCAGTGCTTCCATCGCATCTGGATACCGAGAGGGCCAATCCACTTGTGTTAGACAATGAAGCAGAACAATATCCACATAGTCCGAATCTGTCTCTTTTAAGAAACGCTTAACATCTGCTTCCACTTCCTCTCTTGTGCGGGATACAGTTTTCGTTGTAATGGTTACGCTACTTCGAGGAACATGTTTGAGTGCTTCTTTTATATGGGGATGACTGCCATACTGGTCAGCTGAATCCCAAAACGTAATACCCTTTTCATGTGCAAAAAGCAAAAGGTCACGTAGTGCTTCAAACCCTAAATCTGTCTGATTTGAACGACCATTCCATCCGTTTGATCCTGTGCCAATTGAAAGACGTGAAACATCTAAACCGGTTTTCCCAAGTGCTACTATTTCCATCGTAAATCCTCCTATAGTCAATATAGAACTTATGCAAGTATAGCATTTATTTCCAATCCTTGCA
This sequence comes from Candidatus Poribacteria bacterium, assembly GCA_965214095.1. Taxonomy (GTDB): domain Bacteria; phylum Poribacteria; class WGA-4E; order WGA-4E; family WGA-3G; genus MSPOR6. Next base: position 1,080,420 of record OZ243938.1, read on the forward strand.
ATAAAAACATCAGGGATGCTTCTGATTCCAAGTTGACATCTGCAATTAAACCTGCTATATTATTGGTACACAATTTGCCAAACAAAGGAAATCTTTCACATAGCCGAATGCATACAAACAACACACACAAATTGGTAGTCGGTTCTTTGGTTGCCGAACCCGGCACCAAAGTAGAAGGACATTTATCAGCAGGAACCATGCCAGATGGCACAGCGATACGTATACCTGTTGTCCTCGTTAACGGAAAACAACCGGGAAAAACCTTATATCTTCAAGCAATAAGCGATGGCAATGAACTCAACGGTATCGCTGTTATCCACGACATTTTGAACCAAATCACACCGGAAAACTTGCGTGGAAAACTTGTTATCGTTCCAGTTGTTAACGTTCACGCATTCCACGCTAAACAAGCATATAGTCCCGTGGACAACGTCAAAATGAACCGTTGTTTTCCCGGACGACCAGAAGGCACATCAAGCCAACGTATTGCCCATCAGTTGTTTGAAAAGGCTGTCCGAAACGCTGATTACTGTATAGACCTGCATCAAGGTGGTGTTCAACCGATGATTGATGAAGTGCGTGTGCGAGTGAGTAAGAAACACGAATGCCATAGTGCCAGTATGGAATTAGCGAAGGTATTCGGAATAGGCTATATTCTGGATCAAAGAGGACCGAAAGGACAACTTGCACAGGCAGCCCCTGACATTGGAATACCGACTATAGATCCAGAACTTGGTGGCACATACGGATGGGATACTACAAGCATCAACAAGGGGGTTCGTGGTGTGTTAAACGTCCTTAAACACTACCAGTTTATTGATGGCACACCAGAAATACCTGATAAACAGGTTGTCGTCAACAAGTTTATCACAATCGTCAGCAATAAAGGTGGATTTGTCTACTACAAAGCAAAACTATACGATCAACTACAAGCACAGCAAACAATAGCCGAAATCCGAGATGTGTTCGGAAATGCTATTGATGTTGTTAGAGCACCGGAAGCAGGTGTTTTCTGGTCCCATCCAATATATCCAATGGTCGCAAGTGGCGGCATAATTGGAAAAATAGGAACACCTATCAGTTATATCTAACAGGATTTAGTCACAAACTGTAGGCACGCTTTATAAGCGCACTGGATTTTCAGAATTTCTCTGAAAAATACACCATTTTAACTATAATTATCGAGTTGATTTTAGGAAAACAGTATGCATATAGATAATCGCAAAAACTTCATTGAACAGATGGAATCCGACAGTGTTGCAATCTTTGCAAACGCACCCGCAGCAATGCGAAATCACGACACAGAATATAACTATAATCCCGATCCGAACTTTTATTATCTCACCGGATTTGAAGAATCGGAATCAATCTGCGTGATAGCACCTGACAAGAAAAAAAACAAGTATATTCTTTTTGTTCTCCCTAAAGATGAAAAAGCAGAAATATGGAATGGTAAGCGGGTTGGTGTGAAAGATGCTTGTAAACACTACGGCGCAGACAAAGCCTATTCTATAAAAAAGTTCAACAAACGCATCGGTAAATACCTAAAGAATGCAAAAAAACTATATTACACACTCGGTTCAAATTCTCACGTAGATTCACAAATACTTTCCCACTTTAAGCAAGGTGTCTTTTCCCGCATACGCACAGGAAAGGGTATTAATACACTTGTTGACCCAAGCCCCATTCTCAGTGAAATGCGACTTATCAAGAACGACACAGAATTAGAACGGATTAGGCAGGCAACAAATATCACCGTTGATGGACATATCGCAGCGATGGTGGCAGCTCAACCGGGTATGTACGAATATGAATTGGAGGGTATTGTTGACGCAACATTCCGTAGCAGTGGTGCAAACGGCACAGCCTTTCCTACAATCGTCGCAAGCGGTGGAAATGCAACCACCCTTCACTATACAACAAACAACTGCGAAATCAAAGATAATACGCTTGTCCTAATTGATGCGGGGGCAGAATATCAACACTATTGTGGGGATGTAACACGTACCTTCCCCATCAACGGCACCTTTACTGAAGCACAAAGAGAAATATATCAAATCGTTCTGGATGCTCATTATGCAATTATTGACACTATACGACCCGGTGTATCTATAGATGAACCGCATCAAAAGTCAATAGAATTACTGACAGATGGCATGCTACGACTCGGACTATTAAAGGGTAAAGCGAAGAAATTGATCAAGAAAGAGGCATACAAGCAATTTTATATGTATCGTATCGGGCACATGCTCGGTTTAGATGTGCATGATGTTAATTGCGTGCGTGACGCAGAGGGAGAGTATAAAACCTTTGAACCCGGCATGGTCATCACGATAGAACCCGGATTATACATCGCGGAAGGCACAAAAAAAGTTCCACCTGAATATCTCGGCATTGGCATCCGCATTGAGGACGATATCCTCGTCACAGAAGATGGTTATGAAGTTCTAACTGACGCTGTACCAAAAGAGATTGATGCAATTGAGGAACTTATGAATCAATAACCAATAACAAATGCTTAAACTTTTTATAGAAGCATATACCAATGAACAACAACCTTCATCATACTAATATTTGATAAATCACAAAAAACATGTCATAATTCTATTCACAGAGAATTTAGATGCCAAAAAAATCAACAGGCAAGAACAAATATCAGAAGAAGGCACACCGACGACGCGAAGATCGCTTACGCGGCGATGATATTGAATACTACCTATCACTTGCCTATTCTGATAATCCTGATGATCGTGCATTAGCAATGGAAAACCTCTGTCCATGCCACGTCCGCAAACGTATTGATGCAGTATGGGTGGCATTATATAAAGGGATGGTTGACCCCGACTTACATGTGCGACGTGCCGCATGGCATACTCTTGACGATGGTGGAAACCCGAATGACCCAAGACTGCAGCCACTCCTTCAGAAAATCGCAAAAACAGAAACCGATACAACTTTACGTCAACGCGCACGCAATCTCATTAAGGAAACCGAAACAATAGAAGAACAGAAAAAAGCACTCTTAGCACAGAACACACACACTTTTTCAGGACGATGTGATTGGTGTGGAACATCAAATGTCTCTGTCACTTACGATTATGAAACAGAATTTGAAACCGATGGTACAAAACGATTCGCATTAGTATGTGCGGATTGTAACTAAGCCGAAAATCAGAAAAACAAAATTGCTGAAAATTAATTGAAGAAAAATAAATCTTGACACAACATAATACATAACCTTTGCGCAAGGTGGACTTTTATGATTCCAGATGATGTATACGTACATAAAACAGTAGAAGGCGATGTTGAAGCGTTCAACGAATTGGTTAATCGCCATCAATCCAAAATATATGGACTTGCATTCCGCATGCTCGGAAATGCAGAAGATGCCAAAGATGCCACGCAAGAAACATTCTTAGAGGCATATAAATCTATAAAATCTTTTCGTTTCCAATCACAATTCGGAACATGGTTATATCGCGTTGGACTCAACACGTGTAATCAATTTATCCGAAAATCCAAGTCCCGCAACAGAATGATTGAGGCGTACACCGAAGAATCGGCTGCACGCGGTTTGACTGTTGAACATAATGTCCCCGAACGCAAGGCATTAAAGACTGAACAAAGTCAAGTAGTTCAAGCTGCTATTGACCGTTTGCCACCAAAGCAGCGTGAAGTGGTGACACTCTTTTATATGCAGCATCTCAAATACAAAGAGATCGCTGAAATACTTGACTGTTCTATCGGAACCGTTGCCTCCAGATTGAACAAGGCAACGCAGAACCTTAAAACAAAATTGGAAAAATACTATTATTGAGTATTACGATTGCTACGTGAACAATCTCATAAACTATATTAGTGAGGATTGTTAAATGAAATGTGAACAAACTCGTGAACACTTAGTATTACACCGTCAAGATTCCAGATTAACTGGAACGAAACGGCAAGAATTTCTAAAACATCTACGTGGATGTGAGAACTGCCAAATTGAATATGAAGGGCTCATGCATACTGCTACGGTGTTAGGAAATCTTGAAGCACCAACACCTCCCCCTGATTTACTCGGGAATATCCAGAACAAAATCAGGGAAATCCATAAACAGAACCAAACTGCATTCTTTGCAAACCCGTTTTCATGGCTTTTCAATAAAGTCAATTTAGACCTTTCACCTCGGTTTGTCAATAGTGTCGCACTGCTTTGTTATCTGGTTGCGTCCGCTTTTATAGTAAAGTTCGCATTTTTTCCAGATGCACCAAAGCAGCCCCTCGGTCTGACTGCAATGGAAGCATCCCGTTTAGTAAAACCGGGGCAAACTTCACCATCACAATTAGGATCACTGAAGTTTAAAAGTGTCCAGGAAAAGTCAAAACTATCTTCTAATGTTATAGGAGAGAATAGTATTGACCTTTCTCGTCCATTCGTAGACACTAAATCAGAGGAAATGTGGCACATTATTACCGACAATCAGGATGGAGAAACCGTTGATGCACACTTCCAGGAAACTATGAACGAAAAACTCACACTTTTCTGGAATGACATAAAGTCAAACCTATAAGGAGAACTATATAACCTGCCCCACATTTATATTAATCTCAGTTCAAGAAAAGAGGCACAACATTTCGTGCCTCTTTTTTTATGCATACGAGTATTACTAAAATAAGATTGACCAACTCACATTTTAACGATAAAATATATCCACATATTCACATTATAAAACGTTTGTTTATCGGACTTAAAATTGACACAACCATTACTTGAAGTCTCAAATTTAAAAACGGTATTCCCCACAGAGGGTGGACTTGTCCACGCTGTAAACGATGTCAGTTTTTCTATTGGACGTGGTAAAACTGTCGGCATTGTCGGAGAAAGCGGATGTGGGAAAAGCATCACCGGTCTCTCCCTACTCCAACTTGTGCCAAATCCGGGTAGAATTGAAGCAGGCGAGATACTGTTTTACCGTGAAGAAGACGAAACGCCGTTAAACATAACACAAGTATCACCGCGTAGCAAATTGATGCGTGATATCAGAGGCAACGAAATCGCATTTATTTTTCAGGAACCGATGACTTCTCTCAATCCTGTCTTTACCGTTGGAGACCAAATTGTTGAAGCAATTGTTCTACACCACGAACAAGAACGGACATTACTGTCCCGTTTGGGTTTGCATACCAATTTAAGTTGGGCAAGGCAACTTGCTATTAAGATGCTGGAACGTGTCGGAATTCCTGCCCCTGAACAGAGAGTAGATGAATACCCACATCAACTTTCTGGGGGCATGCGTCAACGGGTCATGATCGCAATGGCTTTGTGTTGTGAACCTGCACTTCTCATAGCGGATGAACCCACCACAGCACTTGATGTGACTATACAAGCACAAGTGCTCGCTCTTATGCAGGAGCTGCAAGCAGAAATTGGTATGGCTATTATGCTAATTACACATGACCTCGGCATTATCGCTGACATGGCAGACGAAGTGGTTGTTATGTATGCAGGACGCGTTGTTGAAAAGGGTACCGTTGATGACATCTTCTATAATCCATTACATCCATACACACGCGGTTTGCTCAATTCCATTCCAACGCTCAGCGGCACTCAGCAAAATACTTTGGCTTCAATTCCAGGAACGGTGCCGCATCCGTTGGCACTTCCTATCGGATGCTCTTTTCAACCAAGATGTACAGAAAGTATACAAGATTGTGAACAAATGCCAGAACTCAAGACTTATGCACCCAACAATAGTGTAGAAATAGAAAACGACACCCATACAGTGAGATGTTGGCTTTGTGAGGAAAAACCCCATGTCCAAACTGCTTGATGTAAAAAACCTTCGAAAATACTTTCCAATAAGAAAGGGAATTCTCCGCCGCACCGTCGGACATGTCAAAGCAGTCGATGGAATCAGTTTCGATGTGCATCGCGGTGAAACACTTGGCTTAGTTGGAGAAAGCGGATGCGGAAAAACTACCGCAAGTAGATGTCTACTCAGACTCATCACACCAACAGAAGGTAATTTTACTTTCGGAGAAGAACAAGTAGATTTAGCAAAATTAACTGCTAAACAGATGCGTCCTTTCCGCAGACGTATACAGATGATTTTTCAAGACCCTCAGTCATCGCTAAATCCCCGCATGACAGTAGCAAATATCGTCGGTGAACCACTGCGTGTTAACCGGACAGTCAGAAGAGATAAACTGCAAGACAAAATCGTTGAACTGTTAGAATCGGTTGGTTTGACATCACAAGACATGCGACGGTATCCCCATGCATTCAGTGGAGGACAACGCCAACGTATCGGGATTGCCCGCGCCTTAGCCTTGCAACCAGAATTGATCGTTGCAGATGAACCTGTGTCCGCGCTTGACGTGTCAGTACAAGCCCAAATCCTCAATCTGTTGGCAGAGTTGCGTGAAAAGTTTCAACTCTCTTATATTTTCATAGCACACGATCTCAGCGTTGTTAGACATATCAGCGACCGTGTAGCAGTGATGTATCTCGGTAAAATCGTGGAAATTAGTGCTGCAGAACAACTCTACAAATCCCCCAAACACCCGTATACTGAAGCATTGATATCGGCAGTACCAATTCCTGATCCCAAAAAACAACGCAAACGTGAACTGATTCGTCTTGAAGGGGATGTACCAGATCCATCTCAACCCCCACCAGGTTGTCATTTTCATCCAAGGTGCATTTATGCAGAAGACTTATGTAAAACAGAAACACCTGAACTTCGTGAGGTATCACCCGGTGTCAAAGTCGCATGCCATTTAAGTGATACATTGAAATTAAATGGAGTATAAGCATGATTATACAAAAACATCTATGCTGAAGAATTAATTTATGATAATACAGAAGAACACACAAGAAACATAGAAAGAGTATACTAAAGTTTCTCTGATGATCTCAATGTGTTCACCAATTCTCTTGCCCAAATTAAAGAAGATGGATAAAGGAGTAGATATATGTCAACAGACACAGATATCGGATTTTTTGCAACTGACGTTTCATTAGAAAATAGTGCTGCAATCGTAACCGGGTCCAGTAGAGGAATTGGACGCGCAATCGCTATTGAATTAGCACGTCAAGGTGCTGACGTACTCGTCAATTATAATCAGAATCGGGATGCAGCCGAAGCAGTGAAGGAAGAAGTCGAGTCATTTGGTAGAAAGGCAGCGGTCATCCAAGCGGATATTAGCGACTTAGACGTACACCAAAGAATGCTTGAAACTGCACACAACGTTTTCGGTAAGGTAAATATTCTTATAAACAATGCTGGTATCACCCGTATCGCTGATATTCTTGAGGAAACACCAGAGCAATTTGATCTGCTGCTGAATACGAACTTAAAGGCACCACATTTTCTCACACAACGCGTTGCAAACTACATGGTAGAAAATGAAATCCGCGGTTGTATCATTTATACACTTTCTATTTCCGATACAATGGCATCCGACAATCGGACAGCATACTGTATTTCAAAGGCTGGATTAGAGATGAGCATGCGTGCTTATGCAGGTCGGTTAGCAATGCATGGAATTAAGGTAAATGGAATTGCTGCAGGTGTGATCAATACAGACCTATCCCGCGTCCGTATTCCCGATTATGAAGAAGCAGCCGAGAAGGGGTATGTCTTTATGGTGCGTCCCGGTACCCCTGAAGATGTAGCCCAGGCAACTATCGCTGCGATGAAGTTATACGATACTGGAGTCGTCATTCCTGCTTCCGGTGGTGTGATGACACCTCTCCTCAATCTAAGGTCTATGACAGAATTAGAGATGAACAAATCTTAATCCGAGTCCCAAATACCAATATCGCGCAATATGGACTTCTTTATCTTACAAACCATCGTATAGGCAGGGTCAAACACATTCCCCATATCGTATTCAACGGTTTGTCCCAAAAGTATATGGGCAGCACGTTTCTCCAAACCAAGTTCATCCAACCATCGGAGAAGTTCTGTAGTCGCATGCTGCACCGCCTGATCTAACGGACGGGCATTACCAGCGGTAAGAATGTAGTCGTCATTTTCCGCACGTGGCCAATTTATGGATTTGCCTTTTATGACTTCAACACTGAACTGAACATCAAAGGAGATTTCTATTCCAGTACCAACTATTTCACCATCACCCTGCACTGCATGTCCATCTCCAAGATGAAAAAGCGCACCAGAGACAAAGACTGGTAGATAAACTGTAACCCCTTCCTTAAAACCACGGTAATCCATGTTCCCACCGTGTGTAGAGGACGTAGCAGTGGAGATAACCTGGCCACGCGGCGGGGCAACACCAAAACAACCCACCATCGGTTCAAGCGGCAATGTAAGTTCACCCAACTGCGTCTCAGGCGTTATTAAAGTAGCAGTCCATGCTTCAACATCAACATGCCATTCTGCACGACCACCTTCCGGCATCTCTGATGCTACATAGTGCGGATCAAGCACATTCGGAGCAACAACCGTAGCAGTTCTCCCAATTTTCCGATTCGGAAGAAGCTTGTCAAAACGCACAACAAGTGTATCTCCCGGTTCTGCTGTTTCAATAAAGAACGGACCCGTCTGTGGGTTACCACCCGGTGTCACCTGTGTATCTGATGCATCATAACCGGCATTATCTACAGTTGTTGTAACAACAATATCACCACTATTGATATGGAGCACAGGCTCGTGTGCCCCGATAGCAGTGTGGTAGACAGTCGGCGCAAAATGATGTATTGCCATTTCTATCGTTCCTCCTGATTTCAGTCAAACTTAGCATGTCCACAATATAACACGTGTGAAATGAACCGTCAAGATAGGAGTTTTGGCATTTGGGTAATTTTGTTTTTTAGTGAATTCTCACTTTTATGTTAGTGCTATACTCTGCTATCTTGTATGTGTCTTTAGTTCCGTCAAATGGGTAAGCACAGACAAATAGATGTCCTTGTATGACAGATGTTGAAGGTGTATACGCGTTTGCAGGATCAAGTAAGTCTATCATGTGGTGCAATCGCAAGTATAAGGAACTGGTTGATCTCAAGCCTGAGCAGTTAGATTGTTATGAGTTCTATTCTGGAAGTGCATACACACCTCGACGTACTTTTGTGATTTCACCAATCTTGCTAAGTCGAGCGAGTTCATTATATATTCCTGTTGGGTTGCCTTCAATCGCTGCAATAACTTCAGCCCCTTTTTTCTCACCATCGGCGAGGAGGGCGAGGATCTGTTCACGGTATGTTACACGAGGGATATTCCCACCGCGAAGTTTTTGCAGTAAACTGTTCGCTATCCGTGGGGAACATCCTAAAATCCGTTCTATCTCTATTCTGCTGGTTTCCGCTGTAATATTTTCACTCTCTTTTTCGTATTGTTGACGTGCCTTAATTGTGTCGGCAAGTTTGTCAATATTCCCAGCGATTTCAAAGTCTTCCCAATCAAAAAGCATCGTTTGCGGTCTGTCGGTGATGTCAGGGATTTCGAGGCTACTGATGAACACAACTTTTTTGTCTGGTAAACGGTTCAACCCAGCAAGTCCAACAATCCGTCTTAGTAATTCTGTAATGTGCTGTATGTATATTCGTTGAATCCGTGGGTCCTTATAGTATTGAAAGGTTGCGTCTGATTCGTAGCAGAGTGGTTCTTCATCATTTCCATATAACATTTGTGCATGGAGCCAAAATACAGTAGGCTCCGTGTAGGGTGTTCCGACGATCCAAATGACATCCGCTGCTTCAAAAGCCGTTTCCAAGTTATTCAATTCTTTGAATTCAGTTAGCAAGCAGACATTCTCTTTCTCTGCAACATCCTGCAATTGCGCCATGACCCCATGATATGTTATGATAGCATGCTTGATGTTTGGATCTCTATTGATCTCAGCACAGATACCGGTCAGAATCCGTTCTCCCATTTTTGAGAACCCGTTAACATCCCAAGTGTTGTCGTAGTCTAACATTGTTCTGATAGTATACGCACCCGTCCGAATCTGGAAGAGGGTGTTACCTTCAATCCACGGTGTCGGGTTAAGCCGTATTATCTCTATATCTTCATCTGGGAACGTTCTGGTGAAATCGGTGTTATTTTGAACTGCGGACATTAAAAGGAGTCGTTTGACATCAGGATGTATCACGGGTGGGATCCAAAACTCCATGAGGCCGTTATGTAGGACAATAGGCGCGTCAGAATCGCGTTTATAATGTGCAAAGAAACGTTTGAGTTGATGCCATAACGTCCAATCTGGATTCGGGGTGACTGATGGCAGCTTCTGAATGTGTTCGACTGTGGTTATGTTTAATATGCCGAGTCGGTTCGCTTGTTCAATTGACAGGGGTATATTTATATCTTCGTTAACACGAACGTTCTTCAGTTGGACAACAGGGAGCTCCGCTGCGTGAAGTTCTTCTGCAGTGTTCCTGTCAAGTGGAATGTATGCAGTAGCACCGCCTTCAAACTCAATCCGATAACGTGCTAATTCTTTACCGCTCTGGTTCTCTCTATATAGGTGTTCAATCACCCTCCCTTTATGTCTGATCTGGCACATCTGTGCAATAATTTCTTGTTCATACGGATCAAATGCCTGCATCACCGTGCGGATGCGATTCACCAATAGGTCATCAGGTTCCGGCTTCATTTCTAATGCGTTGCGTAATGCCTGTGCAAAGTTTCCTAACGCCTCACCTTTCCAGTCAGTAAACCAGGTGTCTAATTGATTCTTTGATATACCACAGCGCGCAAACACACTTCTTATACCTACTTCATTAATTATACATAATCGTTCTCTGCCGTTGATTGGATCAAGAACCTTTTCTGAAATTGTCGCGGCGTTCGGGTCGAGAAATATTCGCTCATTGCCAACTAATTGTGTATTTGCTTGTTGTAATAACTTCGGTTGCGTGAGGAAGCCACGTTTCTGACAATCTGTATAAACTGGACATTGCGGACAGAGAATTTGCTTTGCGTCCATACCTTTTTTTTTGAGTGCTGAGAACCGCTCTGGGTCCTCACAAATATTCCCGTATTGGAAAGGCGTTTTCATTCGAACATCAGCAGGTATTTCTTTGATCTGTTCCCACATGTAACTAACATTTCTCCAGCGCGCGATTGATGATAGGTTGTGCTTTTGATAATGTTGTGCCATGGCTTCTATTGCAAAAAAACCTGAGCAGAAAGCGACTGGGCCGGCATTCAGGATATACTTTTCCAATTCATAGTTGTTCATTGCTTGTGTTTCACCAGAAAGTGCAATAATACGTGCATCGCTGGTAAAAACACGTTGCAGCTGCTGAAAGTTTTCATCAAGCGTTTCGTAATGTTTATCTATTTCTGCTGTTTTCTCAAGAATTGGTGAAGGTCGTTTAATTGCCAATGGACTCAAGTTACCTTCCCTTATAGCCAGTATCTTTTCGTTCACAGGCACACCTGTTTCAGGTAAAGTTGGCAGAATACCTGTATCGTCCCAAGCATCCGTAATTCGGGTGTCTTCTGAGGGTATATCGGTCTTCGGTGAGGTCGCGCGTATCCAGACAGTCCCATCCTGTTCCCATAATAACACATCTTCATCTCCTTGTTGTCTACTCCAACAGAAATAATCTCCATCTTGTTTGATGTATGTATATCCGCGTTTTAAGAAAGCCTCTTTTGCGAGATCTAATTTCCGGGAACCGAAAGAAGAAGAAAAAACGTAAACATTATGATTTTCAGGAAATGGAACCTTTGGTGCAGATAGGTCTGGGGCGTGATGTTTCTCCTTGAACGTATCAATTGCGGCAAAAAGTATCTCTTTTGATATGATCGGTGGATTCAATAGATCACCAGTGACAATCTCATATCGCGCATCCCATGCGCTATGTCCTTTATCGCCGAGCACTTCGAGGTAGACATCGTGATGGAATTCGTTTTCTGATTTCTGTGTGTCCTTGTAGACATAAAACCTTGACTCTTCTGTGTTTGGGTGTAGGTAGTCAGGCACTCTACAGGAGAAACGCAATCCGCCGGATTTTGTGATTACCAGCAGCGGGTTGACAACTGCGTTGCATAACATTTGAATACACGTTAACACATCATCTGGGACATCACATATCGCTTGGTATGAAAAATCCATATCGTGCCAGTGTGCATCTTCGCGTTGTGAAGGAATACCCGTATATACATGAATACCCCACGATGTGTGCCACAGTCGCATATCCCAGTCATTCCAACTCTGTTGTGTCAGGAACCGATCACCGCCAAAAGAGTGTGGAAGCCGATCGTGTTCATGTGCTAATCCTATCGGCATAAGCGAGACATCAGCCGCGTCAAGATCATAAAGCTTGATAGGACAACTACGTGCACAAAACACCGTGAAATGGTCGAAAAGTCCTTTATAGATCGCAGGAGATACGAGTGTTTTCTTCTGCCGCAGCGGCTTCTCGTGCCGTTTCTGACAACGTTGGATAAGATTATTTATGGAGTTCATGTTTTCATTAACCTAAGTGGATTCGGATACTAAATCATACCATAAATAGAGAAAAGATACAAGTTGGTACTACAATAAACCTGTAGGAGCGATCTCCGAATCGTGATAGATCGGGAATCGGAATTCCCACCTACAATGAACTATACCGTTATTCCTAAAAACTTTACACACCACTAAAATATTGACTTGAATTTTTATTTTTTCTTTCCTATAATACATATTAAGTATTACATAAAAATATTATATAAATAACATCTAAATTATCTTAATATGTAATAAATTCAATGCACAAAACAGGAGTTCACTATGAAAAGAACACAGATTCTATTTATTTTCATAATCCTATGTAGTTCAATGCCATTGACCGCAGTATCACAGACTAATAGATTCACGATAGTAAGTGGTAATAACCAGACAGGTGCGGTGCGGTCAGAACTTGTAGAACACTTTGTTGTCTTATAGGAGGTAGAGGTTTCTGAGAAGTGGTTCGGCTTGATTGGTGTCACTGTCACCTTTGAGATTATTGATAACAATGGTAGAGGTGCGACGCTGAGCACTACCAGTACCAGTACCGGTAGCGGAGATCATGCAGGCAAAGCAAGTACAAAGTTGACATTGGGTAACACAACGGGAACATATCAAGTTAAAGCCACCGCTACTTATTCTGGGAATACAGAAACAGTAACCTTTTCTGCGACCGCTGCAACACCGACAACACTTGAGAGCGTGAGTGGCAATAACCAGACTGGTTATCGAGATGAAAATGTAGCGAATCCGTTTGTTGTTAAAGTGAAGGACCAGAACAACAAAGCATTGTCGGGTGCTACGGTGACGTTTGCTATCACCTCAACACCTTCCGGTAGCAGTGGTCAATCGCTCTCTCCGACAAGTGCCACCACAGACGTAAATGGACTGACAGAAACCAAACTGCGGTTTGGGCACCGCACTGGTCGTTATACCGTGACAGCGACCGTGAGTGGCATAACGCCGTCTTTAACATTTCAGGCTATCGCTATAGTACCACCGAGACCGTCAATGATTGATAATAAGACCGGTAATAACCAGACAGGACGTATCAATCAAGATTTAGTCAATCCGTTTTCTCTGAGAGTGAAAGACCAGAACGGTAATCCGATGTCGGGTATTGATGTAACGTTTACTGTCGCTACACAACCGACAGGTACCACAGGTGCAACGGTCACCCCAGAAACCACAACGACCAATTCCGAAGGGATTGCCCAAGCCACGTTGCGACTGGGTAGCGTCGATGGCGACTATACCGTGTCCGCAAAAGTTACAGGCATATCGGGTGTGACGACATTTACCGCCACCGCGACAACACCGCCACCTACACTAGTCCCAACCCTTATAACAACTAACAACGGAAATAGACAAATGGGTACTGTCAATTCGATCTTACCCAATCAACTTGTGGCGAAGGTTGTTGATCAGAATGGGGATCCTCTTGCGGATGTGACCGTAATGTTTAGTATATCAGAAGACGGCTCCGTGGATCCGAGCAGTTCGGTCACCGATTCGCAGGGACTTGTGAGAACAACAGTTACACTCGGCAGGCATTCTGATTCCGCCTACACAATTACAGCGCGTATACAAGACACCGAGTTATATGCTTCCTTTGTAGCATTTACTGCGGCGACTATAACCCGGACACGAGTTGAAGATCCAATACCGGAAAGGACTCCTGCAGAAACACCTATAGCAATACCTATAGCAACACCCACCCGTACTGTCGCACGCGACAGTATAATCTTTAATGAAATACACAATGCTGTTGATGACAAACACGATTGGATTGAAATTAAGAATATCACGAATCGTGAAATAACGTTGAATTCGTGGGAAATTAGCATTGTTACGAGTAGTCAGGATGATGAGGATATTGTGTCATTTACAGGACTGGATTATAAACTGCAACCGGGCAAACTGCTCCTAATTACCAACGCACTACACACCGATACAGACTTAATCCAAGGGCAAAATATAGCGGATCCGCCGCACAATCCAGTTTTACTCCCCTCTTATCTGGTAGCGCCGGATCTGCGCCTGCCCATTACACCCTATCTGTTAATTCTTCGCAATCAACCTGATTTAAACGGCACTCCAGACCAAATAGAAGATGTTGCTGGTAACTACTATAGAGAAGTCGTTGAGGATAACACGAATATATGGCCGCTGCGCGACACAACAGTATTTTTTGAGAACACGGAGTTTCTCACTCAAGGGAAAGCGTGGCAGCGAACAGAACCTATCCGAGATGGTTATGACCCGAATGCATGGGAGGAGAGTGGGTATAAATCTGGACTCGGTTATGAAATGAATGCCGATAGCACCACGAGTCTCGGCACACCGGGATATCCAAGTGATATTTACGTCAGTAATGTTGACAGAGGCGAGGTCGTTTTCAGTGAAATTATGTTCGCAACGAATAAATCCCGCAATGATGAACCGCAATGGATAGAACTCTTTAACACTTCCAATACGAAGGTCGTGGATTTAGAGGGTTGGTTGCTGATATTCGAGACTGATGATAGAGAAGATGAAACACAAAATCAGTTCACAAGCATCACTTTGAAGTCAATGGAGATCCTGCCGAAGCAGACTGTGCAATTGGTAACAGGTAAGAGTCAGCATTCAGACAATATCCTTGATCGTCAAGTCTACGACCTATCGGAACACCACGGGACCGAATTAGGACTTAACACATTTCCATTTGTTATATTCACCGGTAAAGGCTTTTCATTGGAGCTAAAATCACTCGATAACACATCCGTAGACAAAGTTGGCAATATGTATGGGCAAGATGGGAATTATGATCTGCTCTTTGAGTTTCCATTAGGTCATAGAAACCGAGATCAAGCTCGCGTCTCCTGGATCCGTCGCTTTAACGAAAATGGGAAGGTATCAACGGGAGATGAGTTGAGCAGTTGGAAACGCAGTACAGAATCAAAAGAAGTCGAGTTTGCCAATGTTAAGAGTTACTATGGTAAAGATACAGATATCGGAACTCCTGGCTATACCTCAATGACACCGCTACCGGATTCATTATCACTACCGGTGCCCGTCTCACTGTCTGATTTTAATGCTGAAGTGACAGATACGGGAGTTGTCATCAACTGGACAACAGAGTCTGAATTGGATAATGCAGGGTTCAACATCTATCGCGGTTTATCTAAAGAGGGTCCGTTTGTAAAGGTGAACCCGAAGTTGATTCAAGGTGCTGGCACTACGGGTGAACGTAACACCTATAAATGGATTGATGCAACTGCTAAGTCAGGAATTGTCTATTATTATCAGATTGAAGATGTATCTTTTACAGGAGAGGGACAGACTCATACAACTGTACGTCTAAAAGGTTTCATTTCTGCAAAGAATAAACTCACAACGACGTGGAGCACATTGAAAAGGTTACGATGAGCTCATTCAGTGAAAATCTACCAACCTAAATGATCAAAAAACCTGATGAACTTTGATATACAAATTCGGTAATTTAAACGTAGGTGTTGGGTCTCCCAACCCCTCAGGGTCTTTTCATTCGCCTACTGGACGCGGAGACCTCGCCGTTACGTATACCCAATTTGAACTTCAAATTGCATTAGGAGCGATCTCGGAAACGCGATAGATCTGCAGTCTGGAATCGGAATTCCAGCATACAATCAATTATGTCATTAATGGTAACAACTTTACACACCTAAATATTTTTGTTGCATTTAATATCAAAATATCTTATCCTTATAATACATATTAAGAAATACTATATAATATTTATATTATAACAATATAATTTACTTAATATGTAATACAAGGATGTTTCATACATTTCAAGATAGTATTGGAAACAATTACAGGGAAAGTTATCTTGAGATCAGAGTTATCTTGAGATCATAATGCCACATCTTAAAAGTTTAAACCTTCCATATATCTTTATGATTAGGTTAAGATCAGTTCTTACCTTTCACGAATACTCTTGTTGGAGGTGGCTATAAGTTCTTTCACATTCGGGGTTGGAAACCTCTCTTACACAATGTAAGAACTCTTTCACAATCGTGGTTGGGACCCCTCCCACACAATGTCCAATGCGCAATGAATTGCGCTACTACAAACGGAAATATGTGGAGTTCACGACTATAAGTTGCAAATGTCAATTTAATTTTACTATCTATCATATTAGGAAAGGAATAGACGAGAGCATGAATATTAATAACCTTAAACTTGTAGTATTCGTATTAGCAACCTTTTTGATGATTTTTAACTTCCACATTGAAACGGAAGCACAGAATGGAGAAAACACAGACACGATCCTTGCCGTAAGTGATCGGACCACAGCAGTGCAGGATGCAATTGTCGCAGCAGTAGATGGTGTAACGGATGCTGCAAATGTAACAAATACACAACTTGCTGCTATCACAAGCCTGAACTTACGGAACAAAAGCATCACAGTTTTAAAATCTGGTGATTTTGATGGGATGACAGGACTGACAAGCCTAAATCTCTATGGCAACCAACTGAGCAGCCTGCCCAATGGTATCTTTGAAGGACTGACAGCGTTGACGACGTTGCGGTTAGGTGGCAACACCACCGACCCGATGCAAGTCGGCATATACGTTGAGCATATTGATGGTAATAATTACAAGGTGGTCGTACCGACAGGTGCGCCGTTTGCCATTACCGTTGCCCTTGAAATATCAGATGGCGTAAACCCCGAAGCGTTAGGGAATCAAACCGTGTCCAAAGGCAGTGTGGAAAGTGCATCTTTTACTGCAGCCTCTATAGTCGGTACAACTGTTGAAATCGGTGGCACTTTGCCATCGCTTCCAAGAAACCATTACGGTTATGAACTTGCCAAAATAGATCCACCAAGCGACGAAACAACTACAGAAGAAGTGTCCACACCTGAGAACAACCCGCCTGAGTTTACAGATGGAGAGACCACGACACGTTCCATTGCTGAGAACACAGCAGCAGCGACAAATATCGGTACTGCGATTGGTGCCACGGATTCGGATACGGATGATACGTTAACCTACACGCTTGGTGGTACTGATGCGGCATCATTTGATATTGTTAGCACATCCGGCCAACTCCAAACCAAAGCAGCACTGGATTATGAAACGAAGAGCTCCTATACCGTCATAGTTACAGTATCAGATAGCAATGGTGGTAGTGATACGATTACAGTCACGATTAATGTTACGGATGTAACTGAAGAGGTCGTAACAGAAACGGATGACGAAGAGGAGGAGGTTGAAAATAACGCACCGTCCTTTACTGATGGTACGATTACTTTGCGTTCCATCGCTGAGAACACTGCAGCGGATACAAACATTGGCACGGCAGTAGGTGCTACAGACGAGGATTCGGATGATACCTTAACCTATACGCTTGGTGGAAGAGATGCGGCATCGTTTGCGATTGAGTCTACGACAGGTCAACTGAAAACCAAAGCTGCACTGGATTATGAGACAAAAAGTGTCTATCTCGTATCCATTACCGTCTCCGATACCTCTGATACCGATACAATTTCAGTAGTTATTAGTATTATAGATGTAGCGGATACGACCATATCCACAGCGGCAGTTGGCGTGAGTGACCGCACACCCGAAGTGCGTGATGCTATCGTCGCTGCAGTGCCGAATGTAACCGATGCAGCAAATGTAACAGATACACATCTCGCAGCGATTACCTCACTCAATCTTCGAAATAAAGGCATCACCGCCTTAAAGACAGGTGATTTTTCTGGACTTACCAATCTTAGAACTCTGAACCTTTACGGCAACAGTTTGAGTGCACTACCCAATGGTATATTCAACGGATTAACCTCATTGACATCGCTTCGGTCAGGTGGCAACACCGTGAGTCCGATGCCGATTTTTGTGTCATTAGAGCAGGTAAGTAGCAATCAATATCGGGTCGTGATACCTGCAGGCGCACCCTTTGATGTTGCGGTGCCACTCCTCCTTACAGATGGCATTAGTCGTCCTGAAGAATTAGGAACATTAACAGTGTCAAAAGGTACTATCAGAAGTTCAACACAGACAGTGCCCGTTGTGAGCGGTGCATATATTGATATGGGAGCGTTACCCGCTTTACCAGCAAACCATTTCGGGTATACGCTTTCGAAATCCGCAACATGTAACGTGACGAAAGCAGTTGCAGATGCGATTGCTGCCGCAGTACCGGGAGTAACAGACTGCCGAAATGTTAGTGAAGCACAACTCGCTGCGATCACCTCGTTGGATCTCAGTAGCGATTCCATCACTTCGTTGCAAAGCAATGATTTTGCCGGTCTGTTATCTCTTGCCACACTCAATCTTGAAAGCAACCAACTGAGCAGTTTCCCTGATGGCATCTTTGCAGATTTAACATCATTGACAACCTTGCAGCTAACAGGTAATACCGGTGCCCCTTTCTCGTTTGAAGTATCTTTAGAGAAGGTCGGTACAAATCAGTTCAAGGCAGTGATGCCTATCGGTGCGCCGTTTGATGTTGTGTTGCCGATTAGTGTCACGAACGGTAGTGCAGCAGGCAGTGCCACCAGTATTACAATCTCACAAGGCAGTGTGGAAAGCGGAACACTCACCGTTACAAGAACACTCAACACACTTGGCGCAGTTACCGTGGATATTGGCACGTTGCCGAGTATACCCACATCCCATAACGGTTATGCTTTGTCAAAGTCATCCGACTTGCCACTGACAATCTTTGAGGCAGTGAATGTCGCTCCCGTATTTACGGAAGGGACATCTGCTACACGTTCCATCGCAGAAAACTCCGCACCCGGCACGAACATCGGCACACCAGTAGCTGCAACGGATGGAAATAGTACTGATACACTTGTCTATTCATTGACTGGCACAGATGCATCTTCGTTCACAATTGTTGCTTCCACAGGACAACTTCAAACAAGAGCAGCACTGGACTTTGAAACAAAGGACTCATATACGGTCATAGTCAATGTCACTGATAATAATCTGAGTGATACGATTACTGTTACTATTGATGTAACCGATATAGTTGAAAACGTAGCACCCGTGTTTACAGATGGTGCGTCAACTACGCGTTCTATTGCTGAAAACACGGTAGCCGGCACGAACATCGGCACACCAGTAGCTGCAACGGATGGAAATAGTACTGATACACTTGTCTATTCATTGACTGGCACAGATGCATCTTCGTTCACAATTGTTGCTTCCACAGGACAACTTCAAACAAGAGCAGCACTGGACTTTGAAACAAAGGACTCATATACGGTCATAGTCAATGTCACTGATAATAATCTGAGTGATACGATTACTGTTACTATTGATGTAACCGATATAGTTGAAAACGTAGCACCCGTGTTTACAGATGGTGCGTCAACTACGCGTTCTATTGCTGAAAACACGGTAGCCGGCACGAACATCGGCACACCAGTAGCTGCAACGGATGGAAATAGTACTGATACACTTGTCTATTCATTGACTGGCACAGATGCATCTTCGTTCACAATTGTTGCTTCCACAGGACAACTTCAAACAAGAGCAGCACTGGACTTTGAAACAAAGGACTCATATACGGTCATAGTCAATGTCACTGATAATAATCTGAGTGATACGATTACTGTTACTATTGATGTAACCGATGTAGTTGAAAACGTAGCACCCGTGTTCACAGATGGCACGTCAACCACCCGTTCTATTGCTGAAAACACAGCAGCCGGCACGAATATCGGCACACCCGTTGAGGCAACTGATGCGAACGGTGATGACACCCTCACCTACACGTTGAGTGGCACGGATGCTGCTACATTTGATATTGTGAGCACAACCGGACAGCTGCAAACGAAAAATGCTCTGAATTATGAGCAGAAGAACTCGTATTCAGTAACGGTCACCGTTTCTGATGGCGAAGGTGGCAGCGATAGCATTAACGTTACCATCAATGTGACCGATGTCAAAAATGAAGGCACACAACAACAAGTTGAGAGAAACGTACCAGAAACACCAAGCAACAATGCACCTACCTTTACCGATGGTCTTAGCACAACGCGGTCTGTCGCTGAAAATACAGAAAGCGGTTCGAATATCGGTACGCCTGTTGCTGCGACGGATCAAGATCTTACGGATACGCTGACTTACACGTTGGGTGGCACCGATGCGTCTTCTTTCTCAATCGTTGGGACAACCGGACAACTCCGAACAAGTGCAGCGTTGGATTATGAAACGAAGAGTTCCTATACCGTGACGGTGAATGTTTCTGATGATAATGGTGGGACAGATAGCATTGCCGTAACCATCAATGTGACAGATGTGGCAAATGAAAGCACAGAACAAACGCTAGTAACAACCAACAATGTCCCTTCATTCACGGATGGTGCAAGCACAACGCGTTCCATCGCAGAGAATACCGTCAGCGGCACCAATATCGGCGCACCCATCGCTGCGACAGATGCAGACACGTCTAACGAAATTCCGGATGTGCTGTCATACTCCTTAAGCGGTACAGATGCAGCTTCATTCTCAATTGATTCTGCATCAGGACAACTGCAAACCAGTGCAGCGTTGGATTTTGAAACAAAGGACTCCTACACCGTCACGGTGAGTGTTTCCGATGGTAAGGGAGGGACGGACAGCATCACTGTCACTATCAATGTAACCGATGTGAATGAAGATGCTGGACCAAACGTTGCCCCTGTTTTCACCGAAGGGGATAGCACGTATCGTTTAATTGAATCACAACCGGATGCAGGTGAAAATGTCGGTGATCCGATTACCGCTACCGATGCGAATAATGATACGTTGACGTATAGCCTGAGTGGTACACATGCCAATAGGTTCAACATTAATAGTGCAACAGGCCAGCTGTCAGTCAAAGTAGGCGGTGTTGGTTTCAGTTATTGGGATGACGCATTCAGAAAATCTACGGTGATAGTAACGGTATCAGATAGCAATGGAGGCACAGATACGATTACCGTGAATGTTCATCTGATCAGTGCACACGGGAACCATGCGTATAACAACCATTCCCCTTTCTTCGCTGATGCGCATCTTGGTGTAACATATCCTGAACCACTCTACACATTCATAGATATTACTGACAATGTGAGAGAGTTTGAAATTGCGGAGAATTCACATATAGGATCACTCGTTGCATCAATCTATGTCGCAGATGAAGACATAAGTCATCAAAATAAGATGAGAAGTTCTATTAGTGGTCCAGATGCCGATCTGTTTACCGTTAACGATAGTGGTAGACTCGATATAACGGCTATATTTATTGGTGGCCCCCTCGTTACATTTAGTATTACTGAGGTATATACAGATACAGCATTGGACT
The DNA here is from genome assembly GCA_965214095.1 of Candidatus Poribacteria bacterium. Lineage (GTDB taxonomy): Bacteria > Poribacteria > WGA-4E > WGA-4E > WGA-3G > MSPOR6. The sequence goes on from OZ243938.1 coordinate 1,102,176, forward strand.
ATGAAACGAAAGAAGACTATTCCATAGTCTTGACAGTGACTGACCTTGAAGGTGCCACTGACACGCTTTCATTGAACATCAAGGTAACGGATGTGAATGAAGCTCCATCATTTTCGGATGGTTCGAGTGCAACGCGTTCTATCGCAGAGAACGTCAGCACAGGGACGAGTGTCGGCAGTGCGGTGAGCGCGACTGACCCGGAAGGTGAAGACTTGACGTATACGTTGAGTGGCACGGATGCCGCATCCTTTAGTATTAGTAGTACAACGGGGCAGTTGACGACGAGTTCCGCAATTGACTACGAAACGAAGCCATCGTATACGGTGACGGTCACCGCTTCGGACGGCACGAATTCAACCGATATCACGGTTACGATTCGTGTCACAGACTTAAACGAGGTCGTGACTCAGAATGCCCCTGTGTTCACTAATGGTACGAGTACATCGCGTTCAGTCGCAGAAAATTCTGCATCAGGAACGAACATCGGCAGTGCAGTTTCTGCAACAGATGCGGATCCAGGCACCACGTTAGCATACTCGCTCAGCGGTACGGATGCGTCATCCTTTGGCATTGTTGGCAGGACTGGGCAGCTGCTAACGAGTGCCGCACTTGACTATGAAACGAAAGCCTCATATTCAGTGACGATCACTGTATCGGATGGTAATCTCTCAGATACTATCGCGGTGACAATTAATGTTACGGATGCAAATGATGCACCAGAGTTTGATGAAGGCACAACAACGACCCGAACTGTTGGCGAAGAGGTCGTTATCGGCACAATTGTGGGGAATCCTGTTGATGCTGTTGATCAGGACAGAGATGTCCTGAATTATACGCTCAGTGGCACCGATGCTGCGTCATTTACGATCGATTCTTCCACAGGACAGTTGAGAACAGCTGTTGAACTTGACTTTGATACGAAGAGAACCTATTCGGTGGTCGTTACTGCCACTGATAATGAAACAGGGACAGATGCGGATACGGATACACCTCTTTCTGACACCATCACCGTGACAATCAATGTCGGCCAGTATTTCCCTGGGAGTCTGCTACCTGCATTCGATGAACTTGCAGATGACCTATTCGCTTCCATTACGCGTTCTATTGACGAAAACACGCCATCAGGTACAAATATCGGCTCACCTGTCAGTGCAACGGATCCGGACGCGGATGATGAACTGATTTACAGTTTGCCATCAGGACAACGGGATAACGGCTCTTTCAGTATTGTCAGTTCAACTGGGCAGCTACAAACCAGTGCTGCACTCAACCATGAAACGAAAGACTCTTATATTGTATTCATAAGGGTGACGGACGGTGCTAACGCTGCCACTACGACAGCCACTATCAACATCAACGATATCAACGATGCGCCTGTCTTTACGGATGGCACAAGCATCACTCTAACTGTTGCAGAAAATACGGCGGCGGCAACAAACATCGGTTCTGCTATTGCTGCGACAGATGAGGATGAACCCGCGAACACGTTAACCTATACGTTGAGTGGCACGGATGCTGCTTCGTTTGATGTTGTCAGCACTTCTGGTCAGATACAGACAAAAGCGGACTTGGATTTTGAAACGAAGTTGTCTTATTCCGTAACGCTCTCCGTTTCTGATGGGAATCAAGGCACAGACTCCATTGCGGTGACGATCAATGTGACGGACGTTACGGAGGTGGCAAACGAACCACCTGAATTCAGTGATGGTGCTACTGCCACGCGTTCCATTCCGGAAAATACTGCGTCTGGTAGTAACGTCGGTGCTGCCTTCACGGCGACTGATCCAGACAGTGGTGACACGGTGTCCTATTCGCTGAGTGGGACGGATGCTGCTTCGTTTAGTGTGAATAGTTCAACCGGGCAGCTGACGACTGCTACAACTTTTGATTTTGAAACGAAGACATCTTATACCGTCATCATTACGGCATCTGATGGGAAGCCGAACAATGGCAAAGACACCATCACGGTGACCATTAACATTACCGATGTAACCGAGAACAACGACCCTGTGTTCACGGATGGTGAATCCGTTACCCGCTCCCTTGATGAGACAGCTTATACGGCAGATGTTCTGTCATTATCATGGGAAAATATTGGGGATCCGATCACTGCAACGGATGCGGATAACGATACCATCACTTATGCTATTACCAATTCATCATCTCTTTTCCGAATTCAATCCAGTGGTCAGTTGCAGGGTATTGGTTTAGACCATGAAACTACAGCATCTCATACGCTAACGATCACAGCAACGGACACCAACAATGGAAGCGATTCCATCTCTGTGACGGTCACTGTGAACGATATCAATGAGATTCCGACTATTTCATCAGATAATGAATCGACATTAAGTTTCAGTGCTGGGACTGCTGCCAGTACAAATTTAGGTTCCATTTATACTGCTTACGACTATGATGATAGCGATACGCTTACCTTCTCGCTGGCAGGTACGAATGCCGATAAGTTCCAACTTAGCACAACGACAACGGCAACCTATGCCGGTTCGGACGGGTACGCGGTTCAAGCAACGGCGCAGCTCCAAAACAAAGCTGAGTTGACAGCCGGTGAATTTAGTGTTGTCATAGAGGCATCCGATACGGCTGGATTGAAAGCGACAACAGGTGTTACGATCAATGTTATTGGAGGACCGTTCCCTGCAGTCGCTGACCGCACTGCTGCTGTTAGAGATGCTATCGTTGCCGCTATTGATGGGGTGGATTCTGCAAGCGACATCACAGGTACCCACCTTGAAAGTATTACCGCGTTGGATCTTTCAAGTCAGTCAATTTCATCGCTGTCCGCTGGTGATTTTAATGGGATGAGTTCACTGACATCCCTCGACCTCAGTGACAATTTATTAGGAACCTCTCTTCCTGATGGTATCTTCAGTGGGTTATCCTTAAGCACCTTAGACCTTTCTGGCAATACTGGAACGCCAGCAATTGTTTTGTCAATGGAAAGGGTTGCTGATAGCGATAGCGATATTAAAACTGCGGACGTTAGGGTGAAAGTGAACACAGCAGCACCCTTTGATATGCAGGTTGATGTCCTAACACATGTGAAGTTATGTCTGTTCGGTTTTTGTGGTGAGTGGCTTATCGGAGTTCGTTCCCAGCAGCCTACTATTTCAGCTGGAAGTATTTATAGTGACACATTTGTAATTGATACTGATGCAACAACTATATCAGTCTCTGTTATAGGGGTGAGTATTGATGCTACTACTTATCCTTCATTACCCTCTGGCCATACAGGCTATGCGTTCAATAACAGTGACGATCAGCCGTTAGAGGTTCTGCCTGATGATGAAGGAACTGGTGCACCTTCGCTGCAAAGCAGTGCAGACTCGCAGCGACCGGAAACAACTGCACTGCTTCCGAACTTCCCAAACCCGTTCAATCCTGAAACGTGGATTCCTTATCAACTCAATAAACCGAGTGATGTTACTATCACGATCTACGATATTCAAGGCAATGTCGTGCGTCATTTAGATCTTGGTCAGAAACAAGCGGGATATTACACGGATCGGAGTCGTGCGGGGTATTGGGATGGTCGGAATGCTGTCGGTGAACGCGTGGCGAATGGTGTTTATTTCTATCAACTGAAGGCAGGGGACTATTCCTATCTGCGTAAGATGTTGATTGTGAAGTAGGTTATCGGCTATCAGTTTCGGTCTCGTAGGTTGGGTTATGTTCCTTAACTCAACCTATGGGTTCTAATTAGTGAAATCCGAGAAATTCCATCTGAATACGGATCTGTCATTGTAGGAGGAAACTCCGATTCTCGATTTCTTTGGGGATTCACAATTTTAGAGGGTCATTCAAAAGAAATGTCTAGCTATAAATATGATTTAGGCATGCTGTCGGGGATAGAAAGCCCTCCAACAATGAGATGGATCAAAATCCTTCAATAAGATCGAGGTTAGAAACCCGGTCTACAAAGTAAAAACGGAGAATCAGATGAGATATATTTTAAATCAGAAAGTAATAGTGCTAAACTTCATTGTTTTATCTTTGTTTTTTGGAATAGTCATGACAGGTTATGCTGATGACACAGAGACACCGCATTTTCATGATGAAACCACAACACTCACCGTTGAAGAAAATGCCGATTCCAACGTAAATATCGGTGCCCCTTTCACTGCACATAATGTAGGCGAAAACGACGAATATAGACTCAGCGGAACGGATGCAGATAATTTCAACCTTCACCCCGCAACAGGACAACTTAAAACCAGTGCTTGGCTTGATTATGAAACCAAGACATCCTATTCCGTAACAGTTGAAATTCATCAAGCAAGCAACGAAATGGTATCAGCTGTACTTAATGGTGTTACAGTGTCAACTTACAATTACACATTGAGAGATTCAATCGCTGTGACGATCAATGTAACCAATTTAGACTACGAATTCCTTCCCGGTGAGAACGTTCGCTCCGTAGCAGAAAATTCGCCAGTCGGTACGAATGTTGGGAGTCAGATTGCACACGAGTTCGGATCTAATACGAATTATACCTTCGTCCTTGGTGGAACTGATGCATCTTCTTTCAAACTGCGACGTTTAACGATACCAAACGAACCAATTGCAAATATCTTTACCAATCAGATACAGACGAATGCTGCACTTGATTATGAAACAAAAAACTCTTATGAGGTCACACTTAAACTGCAAACCTATACTGAGAAAATTCTCCCGACGGGTGCAGTTAAGCGGATCTTCACCGATAGGGACACGATCACAGTATCTATCAACGTAACGGATGCCAACGATGCTCCTGTGTTTACCAATGCCACCGCCACCCGATCCATCGCTGAAAACACTGTTGCAGATACAGATATCGGTGCAGCTTTCACAGCTACGGATCAGGACGAAAATACACTTACCTACAGCCTTGGTGGGACAGATGCGTCTTCATTTGCGATTGGTTCAACAACAGGGCAGCTCAAAACGAAAGTAGCATTGGACTACGAGACGAAAGCAACCTATATGGTCAATGTGATTGCATCTGATGCAGATGATAGCGATAGTATTTCTGTTACCATCAACGTAACGGACGTAGATGAGAATACTACATCGAGTGTGATGCCGTCTGAAGTTGACGCACCACCGAGTATTACCAGTGATGAAATTGCACAAATCATTTCATTGCTATCTATGGACAAGGTGATATTCAACGAACTCTATAACGCATCTAATGACACACATGATTGGTTGGAGCTGCGAAATATCAGTGATATAGAAGTGAACCTATCGGGATGGCAAATGAAAGTCAATACGGGTTTAGGTAGGGAAATTATCTCATTCCCCGATGGTACACTGCTTAGTTCTGGAGAGGTGTTATTGCTTGTCAACACAGCACCGAATTCCCCTGAGAGCCAATTGTCGGATCCGGGTGATGGTACTGTACGATACGTTGTAGATGCGAATTTCGATTTGCCGCAAACCGATTTTGCGTTGATCTTACAAGGTCTTGATGGTGGGTATGAAGACAGTGTCGGTAATTACTTTCCTAACCGGGAAATGAAACCCGCGACTGCACCGCTACTCACTGCAAATGTTGCATGGACCCGTGCCAAACCTGCTGTGATCGGATACCAAGCAGAAGCATGGGTTGAGAGTGGCTACAGAGATGGACTGGGTTATGATGAAGGTGCACCTGAATCAACAAGTCTCGGCACTCCTGGCCATCGGTTAATTCTAAGCACTGACCTTGATGGTAATGGTGTTATCAACATTCTGGATTTGGTGTTGGTAGCATCTAAGTTCGGTGCCACAAACGCACCTGAAGCCGACCTCAATGCTGACGGTGTCGTGAATATCCGTGACCTTGAAATAGTTGCGAATAGTTTTTGAATCTTGAACTGCATCACTTAGCGAAACAGAACGATGTGCAGTCATCTGGTAATTAAGAGCATAAAGGTCTCGCCTTGGCGGAGGCGTGTGCAAATATCCGCTAATACGTTCACTATACGTCCTGCGCGGAGACGTTAAACCTGCACATTTACAATAGGAGGGATAAATTAAAAAAGGACTCATGGAAATTGATTACCTTTTCCGAACCGGATCCTACGCGAGAACCTCTATGAAGGTATTTGGCACAAAGCCGGTTCGGTTAGGAAACCGAACCTACCGGTCTTGGTGAATTTCAGACTATCGCGGTTTCAAACCGCTCCAACAAGGAGAGAATCATGAGCAGTAAGATATCTATTTTTCTAATGACTTTGACATTTTGTATATCTGTCGGTACTGCCGCAAACGACAGTATAATCTTTAATGAAATACACAATGCTGTTGATGACAAACACGATTGGATTGAAATTAAGAATATCACGAATCGTGAAATAAAGTTGAATTCGTGGGAAATTAGCATTGTTACGAGTAGTCAAGATGATGAGGATATAGTTTCGTTCTCAAGTAGAGGCTTAGATTACAACCTGAAACCCGGTGCGTTGCTGCTGATTACCAACACACCACACACTCATACAGACTTAATCAAAGGACAAAATATAGCGGATCAGCCTCACAATCCAGATGTCACTCCGCTATATCTAATTGCAAGAGATCTGCACCTGCCCATTACACCCTATCTGTTAATTTTACGCAATCAACCTGATTTAAACGGCACTCCAGACCAAATAGAGGATGTTGCTGGTAACTACTACAGAGAAGTTGTTGAGGATAACACGGATATATGGCCGCTGCGCGACACAAAAGCATTTTTTGAGAACACGCAGTTTCTCACACAAGGGAAAGCGTGGCAACGAACAGAACCTATACGAGATGGTTATGACCCGCGTGCATGGGAGGAGAGCGGTTATAAATCTGGACTCGGTTATGAAATGAATGCTGATAAAGCAACGAGTCTCGGCACTCCGGGCTATTCAAGCGATATTTACCTGAGAAATGTTAGCAGCGGTGAAGTTGTTTTCAGTGAAATAATGTTCGCAACGAACAAATTGTCATGGGTTGAACCGCAATGGATAGAACTTTACAACACATCCAATACGAAGGTTGTGGATTTAGAGGGATGGTTGCTGATATTTGAGACTGATGATAGAGAAGTTGAAACACGAAATCAGTTTACGAGCATCAATTTGAAGTCAATGGAGATCTTGCCGAAGCAGACAGTATTATTGGTGACAGGTAAGAGTCGACATTCAGATAATATCCTTGATCGTCAAATCTACGACCTATCGGAACACCACGGGACAGAATTAGGACTTAACACATATCCATCTGTTATATTCGACGGTAAAGGGTTTTCACTGGAACTAAAATCCCCTGATAATACATCTGTGGACAAAGTTGGCAATATGTATGGCCAAGTACGGAATTATGATTTGCTCTTTGAGTTTCCGTTTGGTCATAGAAACGGAGATAAAGCTCGGGTCTCCTGGATACGTCGCTTTAACGAAGATGGGACGGTATCAACGGGGGATGAGTTGAAGAGTTGGAAACGCACTGCAAAACTAAAAGACTTTGAGTTTGCCGATGTAAGGAGTTATTACGGTAAAGAAACAGATATTGGAACGCCTGGCTATAGATCAACGACACCGCTACCGGAATCATTATCACTGCCGCTACCCGTCTCACTGTCTGATTTTAGTGCTGAAGTGATGGATACGGGAGTTGTCATCAAGTGGACAACGGAGTCGGAACTGAATAATGCAGGGTTCAATATCTATCGCAGTGAAACAAAGGAAGGTGAATTCACTGCTGTCAATGCAACTCTGATTAAAGGTGCTGGTACTACGGGTGAAAGGAACGATTACACGTGGATAGATACCAGTGCTAAGCCGAATGTTGCTTATTACTATCAGATTGAGGAGGTGTCTTTTGCTGGTGAACGGCAGACGTTGACAATGCAACGATTGAAAGGGATTGTCTCTGCTAAGGATAGATTGACAACGCTTTGGGGGCAGTTGAAGCGGTAGTCAAATTTCGGATACCGGTAGGTTCGGTTTCTTAACCGAACTGGTGTTTGTTCAGTCTCATAGATGCGGTTAGGAAATCCCATCTACCGGGGAGTGTACACATATTTTTACATTTCACTATAATCGCAGACAACATTCTTGAAAGGAGGAATTAAGTTGCCAATTGTAATACGCGTTCTGTAATAAACGAAAGAGACCTATTTGTAGAAGTGCTAAAGAATGGCGACTAAAAACAAAAAATGATAACTTTTAAACAAGAAGAATTTGAGAATGTAAGTGCAAAAATTAAGGTTATTGGTGTAGGTGGAGCGGGTGGGAATGCTGTGAGACGTATGATTGAAGCTGCGCTCACAGGTATTGAATTTTATGCAGTTAACACAGATCAACAAGCCCTCCGTTCATGTCATGGTGCAACCCAAATTCAGATCGGTGAGAGCACGACCAAGGGCTTAGGGGCAGGCTCTAACCCAGAAATCGGAGCAAAGGCTGCTACAGAAGATCGTGAACACCTTCAAGAAATTGTTGATTCAGCAAATATGGTCTTTGTCGCAGCTGGTATGGGTGGTGGAACTGGCACGGGTGCAGCTCCAATTGTTGCATCTCTTGCGAAGGAAAAAGGTGCGTTAACTATCGGATTCGTGACACGACCTTTCAATTTTGAAGGAAGACGACGTGCCGAAAATGCTGAAGCAGGTTTGAAGGAACTCCGCAACAATGCAGACTCGGTCATCGTTGTACCTAACCAACGTCTGATTGACAACTTTGATAGAAAACTCACGATTCAAGACGCTTTTAAGATTGGAGACGAAATCCTATTACACGGTGTTAAAAGCATCTCTGATATTATGACTGAATCAGGTGAGATTAATGTTGACTTTGCAGACGTAGAGACTGTGATGCGAGATTCTGGAACAGCATTGATGGGTATGGGAAGAGCAACTGGTGATAATCGTGCAATTGTAGCTGCGGAGAAAGCTATTTCCTCACCGTTACTTGAAGAAACCAGTATTTCTGGTGCTGCTGGGATGATTGTCAATATCACATCTCCTCCTGATTTCACAATGGCTGAATTAGATGAAACAATGCAAGTCATTGTTGAAGCAGAAGAAGATGCAGAACCGATCTTTGGGTTAGTATACAGAGATAAGCAGGGATTCCAGGATGAAGTTCTGGTGACTGTTATTGCTACAGGCTTTGACCTGTCAGCAGAACCAAAATCTAATGTTGGACAGGGAATTGGTACGAGTGGCGGTTTCAATCGTCAAGTTCAACCAAATCCAATGCTACAAGGAAGTAGGGTTAGAAATAATGAGGTTGGGGTAGGAGGAAGAAGTCAATCTGACACACAACAGAATACGTGGGAACGTCAACCACAAGAAAGAGAAACGCGTTCACCTCCTCGACCATCGACCCAAGAAAGGCCACCACGCGATGGACAGGAACAGCAAGAAAACACTGAGCAATTGACAGATGAGGAACAAGATTAGAATAGTGGTTTGGGTTGTGAAGACGTGCGCGGAGAATGTCCGAGACGCAATAAATTGCGCGACTACGAACCTGTCTTTTCTCTGTAATTGACACATATTGGTCTGAAATACTTTACGGAAAACGTCCTGCACGGAGACGTTAAACCCGCAAATTACAAATAATACAAGTGTCCCTCAAAATCATTTGTAGTGCAGGATAAAAGGTTAGTACCAAAAACTTTACACACCCCTTTGAACTTTGACATCCAGGTATATTTATAGTAAACTTCTGAATTAATGGGACATTTTGAGATGTAGGAGGGAACTCCGATTCCTGATTATCACTGAGTTAACTCGCTATTCGGAGATCGCTTCTACAGGAACTTTGTATTATTGTTTTCAATGTTCACTATAGTTTTAAGAATTCAACTTGATTCATGTTTACTAATAGTTTAGATGTCGTATCGGAATATTTATAGTAAAACGGACAATTAATGAAACATATTGTCCCAATTGCATATTCATATAATGTCCGAGGCGCAATGATGGGGATTAATTTATTCTTTCGGTAATTCATAGACTTTTTAGATGCGATTAGGAAAATGTCTTCTGCGTCACTTGAGCCTATGTTATGGACTAAAAGGTGCTGGTATTTGAAGACAGCAGCACCAGCAGTGCGGAATGTGTATAGAAAATGTATCGGACCTATAAGCAAGCACCAGCGGTGCGAAAGGTGTATCCCTATCCATATACGGACACCTGTCGCCCCTCTGGGACTTGTGTGATGGGTAGTATCGCCTTCCTATACACCTTTCGTCCCGCTGGGACTGAGGACACGCATGAAATGAGTTGATCCTCTAAAATGACGGTTTTGGTGTGGTTAGGAAACCGGACCTGAGGGAATCGGGATTACCCAATTAATAAATTAATCTTCATAATTGCGCGACTACAAACGCGTTTTTCTAAATGGAAAGTGTATTGTTAATTTCACATTTTACTATAAATAACCCTAGTTGTATAATTAAATGATAGTCACAAATCATATAATCTGATATAATACTGGATTTCATGGGGCTCTTTTTGTTTGGAGAAACATTATAGAGAAACTCATAAAGTTCTAAAAGTATTTTATAGGTGGTAACTTTCGGTTAGAAAGGGTAGAAAATGAAGAATAAGAAGATTATCATCATTGGTGGTGGTGTGATTGGACTTGGTATCGGGTGGCAGCTGGCGAAAGCGGGTGCGGCTGTCACCATTCATGAGCGCGGAGAAGCCGGACGCGGTGCATCTTGGGCAGCCGGCGGTATGCTCGGTCCAATTGCAGAAGCACATATAGACGAACTCGATCTCCTCAAACTCAGCAACCAAAGTTTAACGCGCTACCCGGAATGGGTTGATGAATTAGAAACCGAAACAGAGATGTCAATCGGTTACCGAGCAGAAGGCACGCTCATTATAGGAATTGAACCTGATGATACATATCAACTCCGGCATGCTTATACCTTATATGAAGATTTAGGGTTGAATGTAGCGTGGTTGAGCGGACAAGAAGCGCGTGAAATTGAAGGGGCACTCTCACCTTTTGTGACTGCAGCTATTCGTTGTGAAACTGACCATCAGGTTGATAACCGACTGATGGTGCAGGCACTCCAACGTGCCTATCAGGGGCACGGCGGCGTGTTGCATCAAAATAGCACCGTCGAAAGAATTGTCGTAGAAAATGGAACCACAACGGGTATTCAAACACAAGAAGGTTTTCAAGGTGCAGATGTGTGTATTCTCGCCGCTGGCTGCTGGTCTGGACAGATCAACGGGTTACCGGAGACGGTTATTCCTCCCGTGCGTCCCGTGAAGGGACAGATGTTGGCGTTACAAATGCGAGACGGCATTGTGATTAGTAACGTCATCCGCACCGTGAAGGCAAGGTATCCGATACCTGTATATTTGGTTCCGAGAACCGATGGTAGACTTGTCGTCGGTGCGACAACGGAGGAACTGGGGTTTGATACGGAGCTGATCGTTGGTGGTATCTATGAACTCCTGCACGGTGCGTTTGAAGCTGTGCCGGGGATTTATAAACTGCCACTTCTCGAAACTTGGACAGGTTTACGTCCCGGTAGCAGCGACAATGCGCCTATACTAGGTAATACACCAGTCGAGAATCTAATATACGCAACGGGACACTATCGCAACGGTATCTTACTCACACCGATTACTGCTTACGAGATTGCTAAGTTGGTTCTGACAGGTGAGACATCAGAGACAATCGCACCATTTCATTTGGATAGGTTTTCAAAGGAGTAGGGTCTTTAGAGTAGTTATGCTATATTTTTGAAAGGAAATCGGATGATAAAACTAATCAGATTCGGTCTTTTTGTGGTAATCATAATTCCCGCATCTATTCTTCTGTTTGGAGACAACAGCAACTGGGGGAGTGGTTTGGTACTTATCGGTCTTGTCCTCGATTTTTGTTTATATACTTACTCAATTCATAGTGATGAGGATTCCGACTTCACAGAAAATCGTTTCAAAGTTTCTTTAGTCTCCTATATTTTTGCATTCTTTTTCATACTTTATACGATGTCGTCATAGTTTACTATAGTTTGGACTATTTATTGAGGACTTCAAATCGTAGATTGGACGAATGTAAGATGGACAATGAAGTGCGCGAATATGAACGCGTTTATCTAGGGTAAATTATTGAATTAATGCCTATATATTGATCAGGCGAGGTTAGGAAACCTCGCCTACCGTGGGTAGTGGGAAATTGGGGTTTGAAACCGCTCCAACAAGAGGACAGCACACGGCGTGTGCCTACTACTTTGCATCGGTGTTGGGAAACCTAATGTAAGAGCGAGGTTAGAAAACCTCGCCTACCATGGAGTGGGTAATTGTGAGGTTAGGAAACCGCTCCAACAATGTGAGAGAATGTAAGGTTTATTGTTAATTTCAAAAAAGAATAAGGAGTTTATAATTATGATCACACAGATTAAATCCAGTTTTTTGTTTTACATGTTTACGTTATTTATGTGCCTCAATTCCGTTTTCTTATGGAACGCTGATGCACAAGATGAACAAAAACCCATTGCCGGACCGGTCGGGACCAACTATATCTATGAGACGATTGAAGTTCCCGGTGTCAACTTGTTGGAAGTGGCTGCAAGCAACGACTTTGGTGATTACGCAGGTAACACCCGTAGTGCTGATGGCAAAAAAACGATCGGTTTTACATTGATTGATGGTGTCTTTACGACTCACGATTTTCCGGGGTCGGTCAATACCTATTTCTTTGCACTGGACAACGTTGGAAAAGCTGCGGGATTCTTCATTGATGCCGATGGACTTTACCACGGTGTCATCTTGGATGATGGCAAACTCACGCAATACGATTTCCCCGGGGCGACCGAAACTCTCATCTTCGGTCTTAGTGATGAGACGGGGGCACTGAGTGGCAATATCGTTGATGCCGAAGGTGTTACACGTGCATTCTCAGGAGATCTGGTAATTACATTTCCGGGTGCTGTGAAAACTTATGGCGACTTTGTCAACGCTGCCGGTGTTATCGTTGGTAGTTACGAAGATGCCGATGGCATGAATCATGGGTTCATTCGTAGTCCTGATGGTAGTTTTACGACTATCGACGTTCCAGATGCAACGGATCTTCAGTTTCTATTTGTGAACGCTATTAACGATAACGGCGTTGTCATCTTCAGGGCAAAAGCTGTGGACGATATTCCGCGTTCCTATATCCTGTTTCCCGGCGGTGTTCCGTATGAACTGCGAGTCCCGGGCAGTGTTAGCACTGTGATCCGTAATATTAATCAAGACGGTAGTATTATCGGTTATTATGATACACAGGACGGCCGTAGACTCGGCTTCGCTGCGAAGCCTGCGACACCAGCAGACAGAGCAAAGTTTGGTAATACCTTTGCAATGCATCTGACGAAAGGTTTGAACATGCTGTCTGTGCCGTTGCAACCGACTCTCCACATGACAGCACGGTCGCTTGCAGTGAAGACCGGTGCGACGACAGTCATCGCGTTAGATGCCGAAAACCAACGTTTCATTGGTTGGACACGGAGTGCACCGAACGACGGCTTTCCTATTGAAGGCGCAAAAGGGTATATCATCAACTTACGAGAGTCACGCAATGTTGTTTTCACTGGAACAATGTGGACGGATCAGACCCAGACACCAGCATCCGCACCTGCGATATCCCAAACAGAGAAAGCGTGGGCGTTTGTTGTTAGTGGACATTTGGAAGGCAAACGCACTTATGATGACTACCGGGTGATCGTCCGCAACCTGAGAACAAAGAGCACAATCACTGCCTCGGTGCAGGGTGATTATTTCGCGGCTGCAACTGCTGACTTAGCGCGACGTAGCGTTGTTCAAGTTGGAGACGTGATTGAATTACAGGTCATCGGTCCCTATGGAAATGTTGAATCACAGACCTTCAGTGTTAAAGTAACCCCTGAGAACTTGGCAAACGTGGTTTTGTCTATCAGACTTGATGGTATCGGTAAGCCGACTCAGAATCACTTGTTGCAGAACTACCCGAATCCGTTTAACCCTGAGACGTGGATTCCATATCAACTCTCACAAGACAGTGCTGTCTCAGTATCCATATTTGATACAACTGGTAAGTTGATACGTTCACTTTCACTCGGTTTTCAATCCTCAGGCTTTTATAATAGTCAGGGACGTTCCGCGTATTGGGATGGGAAAAACGAACTCGGTGAATCTGTTTCGAGTGGGGTGTATTTCTATACTCTCACCGCAGGAGATTTTACTGCGACTCGCAGGATGTTGATACTGAAATAGTATCATAAGACCTTATGATAGTTGGATTAGGAGCATAATTATCTGCTTGACATCCACACACCGTTTTGTTAACATTGCAAAAATCAGTTCTTACATATATCATCGTATCAATGTTAACCAGTGAATTATTTGAGGAGAAAACATGGCACACACATATAAGACCGTTCTCATTGGATGTGGACGGATGGGGGCAACGATTGATGATGAGGTTGCAAACCGTCCGGATAGTTTTATTTGGCAACCTTTCTCGCATGCAGCGGCTGCTGTTGCTTGTGAAAGAACTCATCTTATTGCCGTTTCCGATGTTTTTGAAGAGAAGGCAGAAGCAATACGTAAACGTTATGGAGCAGAACGCGCCTATACAGATTATCAAGAGATGATTGAGAAGGAAAAACCTGACATCGTTTGTATTGCAACACGTCCCGGACCACATGCTGATATTACTGTTTTTGCTGCAGAAAACGGAGTTAAGGGGATATATTGTGAAAAACCGCTTTGCTGTTCTATGGAAGAAGCAGATATCATAGTGGATGTTGTTGAAAAGCATGGGGTTAAGTTTAACTATGGGACACAACGACGTTACATGCCGATTTATCGCAAAGTGCGCGAACTCGTTGACGCAGGGGAGATCGGAGATATCCAGTGTACAATAGCACAATATGGTGCCGGCTCAGCACTCTGGGGATTAACACATGCTGCTGATATGCTCTTGTTTCTGGCTAAAGATCCTGAAGTTGACTTTGTTCAAGGCACTATCTCTTGTAAAGACTCGGATTGGGATGGTAACCGGTTGAATGTTGATCCTGGAATACAATGTGGGTATATACGTTATTCTAATGGAGTTCACGGATATAATACTGCCGGTACTGGTCCTGAATATGAAGTCTGTGGCACAGGTGGTAAAATCCGTATTCAAAATAATAGTAGAGAAATCCAATTCCGTAAGAAGCAGGGGACATTTTATGAAGAAGTTCCGTTTCCCGATGTCTCTCGCGCAACTGGAACCGTAATGGGTATCACGGACATTGCAGAAGCACTTGATGAAGACAGAGAGACAAAGGGACCTGCACATCTTGCCCGCCGCAGTCAAGAAACGTTGATGGGTATGATTGAATCAAGTCGTTTGGGTGGTCAACGGGTTGCACTTCCAATGGAAAACCGTTCGCTGTATGTTACAAGAGATAACTGGTAGGATCTGTACAGATAATTCTGAATATCACATTGTCAAAATCCTGTGAAAATGACAATATCATCATTTCTGTTGTCAAAAACAGGCAAAAATGATAATAGACATTATACGAATTTAAATTACAGTTGATTTCAATTTATAGTAAACTTTAGATTTTATTTTTATTGCGTTGTAACAACAAATTCCTCCGAGGAAATCAAACATGGGGATCGTAAATGTATTATAACTGGAACGAGTGATAATCAAAGGTGTACTGTAGGAAAGGAATTTTCAACGTCTGGCAAATACTCCACGTGTGAAACCGAAGACTGGGGTATTAAATTTAATTAAAACGGGATGATTAAGTTTTCATATAGCACACGTGAATTCAACATATATGTTTAGTCACGGTTATGTACCCGCGTTTTTGAGGATAATTAATCTTGGGTTTCCAAGAAGATGCGGGTACTATCTATAACATGAGTTCGATGTAAGAAATACCTTTTGATAAATAGAGAACTTCTATAGATTTATTAAAGTGTCCCAATAATATCAAAGTTTACTATTACGATCACACTCATATTTTTAATTTATACTAAGAGATTTATGAAGTTTCAAACCTACATTTTATTCTTAGTCTTATTATCGTTGTTTAGCATCAGATTAGGAGAGACAGAAATGGAATCAAAAACATTGATCAAACTGTTAAACTATTCCAATACTCTTGTCCAAAATGGAGAGATTAGATTTGTCAACTATTCACATTTTCCGACACATCCAGATGATATCGGGAAAGAACACGGTAAATTAATAGCAAACTGGGAGAGACAGTTGAGGGAGAACCCTCCAAAAAGTAAAAATCCAACGGCACTCCGGAAGACGATTTTAGGATACCTTGAAGAGGAAAAAAAGTATGGCGAGTTTCGCGAGACAAAAGAGTTTTTTACTTTTTTGGAAGGAAACCTCATATTTCAGAAACATCCTCAATTTACTTACCGAATGGAGGTTATTTCTCGATTCGAAAACTATCCATCTCTCGGTTCAATGCGCTTCTTTAATGGAGTAGGTCTATACTGTGTATTTTCAAATTCAAATGGGACTGATAGTTTTCTGTGGAGTCCGCCAAATCAATTTGCAATAGATAGACGAGTAAGTCGTTTTGAAGAATATGAAGAAGAAACCATCCATGTTCAGGTGTCAGATGCGAGCGAGATACTGCCTGATTTCTTAATTGATGAGTCAAAATCTGAGATTCGCACATTAGAAAAAAATACTACTTCACACGACTATATCATTACATACTATTTTAATGAAGAAAATAGGCTTATTTTATACGTTAGGATTAAATCGGGTTTGCCAGAGATATACCGTCTAGAACATTACTATAAGGGAGAATCACCACAGTCGGATGCAGACGGGTTTTGGCTGGGGAGAGTAAGAATGTACCGTGATTTTGAGTGGGTTGAAACATTAAACATCTCTGTCCCCAAAGTACGTGAGGAGCATCAATTTCGTCGAGATGATGGATTTTTGCGATATCATCGCATTATGATAATACAAGAGATGGATTTTAATCTTGATCTTCCACCTAACTTTTTTGATTGTGAAAAAACTGAACTCACGGATGACAATGATAAACACGAGGAAAATAGAAATGGTGTAAAAAAAGAAGAACCTCAGGAAACTCAGAAGTAAATTAACAGATGAAACATTTCTACACTCTGTAGTGTCTTTACCGTAATTTGGATAGGAGTCCATAAATGCATTACTATTCTATATTTTTAATATTTCTTGCACTATACAGTAGCATTTCGTTGTTGCAAGGATGCACTTCTCATCACGATCCTAAAGTCGTTTTTCCGAAACGGGAACATCAATTTCCAGAACCTTTCATTGTCGGTTCAGAGATCGTCACTACCTTTACTTTTACCAACGAAGGAAACGCGCCATTGCACATTCAAAAGATTGATTCAGATTGTGGATGTGTCGCGACGAATACCTCTGCGGATAAGATTTCTCCGGGCGATAAAGGTAAAATTCGGGTAGCAGTTGAGCGGGATGTAGGTGGGTTCAGTCAAAACGTGTTTGTCTTCACGGATGATCCTGCAACACCGATAGTTCGGTTAAAAGTTTCTGGGATTATTCTGCTGCCTGTAGCATATCCGAAGAAAATTGCATTAGGGCAACTTGAAAAAGGAGCGTCAGTCTCTAAAAAGGTTACACTTACAAATAACTTGGAGAACGCAGTTGAGATAGTCAAACACACGGTGAGTAATAAAAGCATCGCTATCACGCTACGTAAAAAAAGTATCCCCGCAGGCGAGAGTATAGAATGTGAAGCAGTCTTAACGATGAATGATGTCGGTTTGTATAGTGAGTCACTAACGATTGCCGCACAAGCACAAGAGATATTCCCTGGGACAGATTCAAAGGAATTGGAAATTTCAGTTCAATTTCAGGGGCGCGTGTTAGGTGGGATTGTGGCGTTACCACAGAACCTGTTTCTGGGTGTGCTGGATGACTTTGGCAAAAGTGTCCAGAAGAGGGTTCAAATCAGGACAGATGGCAGCCGCCCCTTTATCTTGAAAAAGGTATCCGCTGATAACTTTTCGCTAACTGCATCCCTTGCAACGGAACCTCAAATAGCACATGAGGTGGAACTTTCAATTACACCGAAGACTGGCGGTAAATCATCTGGACTTGTTGAGGGAGAGATTAAGATATTTACAACCCATCCGGATGTTCCGGAGATTACCATTCCCGTTAAGGCAGTAAACCCATGAAGAATATATCAGTGACATTATTTATGATGTTTAGCATTATCATGGCTTGTGAACTCCCTGGGCCACAGCAAGATGAATCGAACAAGGAGCAACAGATGACGCAACCTGAGATGATAAAGATTGAAGGCGGAACCGTCCACCCTTTCAGCACTGGAGAATCAGTAACCGTTTCGGCCTTCTATATCGATAAGCATTTGATAACTTATGAACAATATAACAAGTTCATTGAGGATGGCGGGTATAAAAAGAAAAAATATTGGTCAGAGGAGGGACGAAAATTCCTTGAAAAATATGAGTTCTGGGTGCCATCTACGTACCATGAGAAATATCTAAATCGTAAAAAATTACCTGTGACTGGAGTGAGTTGGTATGAAGCAGAGGCTTACGCAAATTGGCGTGGGGCACGGTTACCAACTGCTGCGGAATGGACGCTCGCTTGCCAAGGTGATACAAAACAACGTTACCCTTGGGGAGACGAATTCGATTTTGAAGCAGTTGAGTATCGCACACGTTTAGTACCTTATGCAGTAGGAACTCGAGAAAAAAACGTTAGTCCTGTCGGTGTTTACGATCTTGTCGGAAATGTGTGGCAGTGGTGTGCGGATGCTTATGAGGGTAAGGATTTCCGATTGGAGGTAGAACCGACCGGCACCAAACCGGGACCGCTCAGAATCCTTCGTGGTGGTGCATGGATGTCCCTACGGAGACATTTTGAATCCGATTATCTATATTACGATAAACCTTTTCACCGCCTTGCAACTTATGGGTTTCGTTGTGCAAAGGACATGGAATAGGTCTTGATATGCGAACTACCCTCCTTCAGTGGTGCCGCACAGGTAGTTATCTTTCAGGCACTGTCTTTTTTCTTTGGATTGGGGCTCGGGTACAGAAACATCTTGTTTTTCTTGAAGATAGTCTTGATAACAACGTGCTGTTGGTTCTACGGGAGTCACCATATCTGTCCTTCACTTTCCCGCTCTGGAGTGTGAATGTGATTGCTGGTGTGCTTCTGTTTTGCACGCTGTTTCTGATAATGCCAGTTATCAGCGTGTTGTGGCAACGGTTGTTTCATTTCGCTATTTTTTGCATCTTACTATTTATCTGTGTGTTGCCCCTGCATTTACACTTTGATAATGCCCGATTTAACTACGAGAATCTTCTTTTTCTTTCATATACTCTAATATGAATTTCGGAATTGTCAAAAACAGGCAAAAATGACAATATCTTACTACTGGTTATCAAATGTTGATGAATAAATATACGGCTGGAAATTACAGAAAACAACAAGAATATAAGAGTTTCACACCCTCATTTATTAATCGTCAAGTTGCATGGGTAAATCCAGAGATAGATGTATTAATAGAACACGGGGCAAAACTATTAGGTGAGTTAAACGCCTATACAACAATTCGTCAAGATGTAGATTTGTTCATTCCAATGAACATTGCAAAAGAAGCAACTTACTCCAATCAAATTGAGGGAACTAAAACTGAACTTGATGAAACTTTATTACAAGTTGCGGAGATTAATCCTGAACGACGTGACGATTGGCAAGAAGTCCAAAATTACATTGATGCAATGAACTATGCAATTTCCAAATTACCCAAATTACCATTGTCAATACGACTTTTAAAGAAAGTACATAAGATATTGATGTCAGGTGTGCGTGGTAAATATAAAGCACCAGGAGAAATTCGGAGAAGTCAAAATTGGATCGGTGGATCTTCGCTCTCTGATGCAATTTTTGTTCCACCTTCACCTGAAGAAGTTCCAGACCTTTTAAGCGATTTGGAGAAATTCTGGCATAACAGATCATTGCAACTGCCTGATCTCATTAAAATAGCAATTAGTCATTATCAATTTGAAACTATTCACCCTTTTTTGGATGGAAATGGTAGATGTGGAAGGTTATTGATTGTGTTGCAGCTTATTGATGCAAACATCTTGAGTAAACCTAACATTTATATGTCAACATTTTTTGAGAAACATAGAAGTACATATTATAATTCTCTAACTAAAGTTCGGACAGACTGTGACTTGGAACAGTGGATTATCTTTTTCTTAAATGTATTGGTAGAGAGTGCACAAGATGGGATAGAGACCTACAAATCTATTATCATCCTCCGTGAGGAATATGAGAAAAAGATTTTAACTCTTGGTGCTCGTGCGAAAAATGCACAAAAATTACTTCAACAGATGTATATGACTCCAATACTAAGTGTGAGGTCAGTCGAAAAAGTCTTAGAAATAAGTTTTTCAAGTGCGAATCGACTGCTTAAATCTCTGGCAGAAATGGGGATACTCACTCAAATCAGAGGACATTCTCAAGGTCGTCTGTTTGTTCTTGAAAAGTATCTTGACCTGTTTAGAAGTTAGCGAATTGCATCAATTTAATGTGAATTATCGTTGCAGGAAAATGTGATCGTGTTACTTTTCATGAAGAGACTACAGTGTCATTATCTCTTGCTCTGGATGTTCCCAGGGGTACTTAGTTTTAGGTGTTTTCCAGTAGATTAGTTTTACTAAGAGTTAGGTTTGGATAGTAGTTATGCATAGTAGTAGGCACACTCCGTGTGCCGTACCCTGTTCACATTGGACGGCACACGGAGTGTGCCTACTACTATGCATTGCTTTACACTGATATGTGAAAAAATGTGTCAGAATTACCTAAAACTAATTAGCCCTGTGATGTCCCTCTTTTCCTTGCCATATCACACCAACCATGCTAAAATACACATAGCATGAATGACCAGAAATCACCCCAACATCATAGAGAGCTCTGTTCGCTATTAGGAACACGTTTTAGTACAGATAGTGATGTCAGGGAAGCGCACGCAAGTGATGCGTCATATCATCACGGTTCGCTTCCCGAGGCAGTTACCTTTCCACAAACGAATACGGAAGTCTCCGAAATAGTCAAAATCTGTAGTAAATACAACATGCCGATTATACCTTATGGAACTGGGACAGGTGTGGAAGGGGCAGTGGTTACAAATGATGACACAGTATGCATATCACTAAAAGAAATGAACCGTATTATTAGAGTGAATAAAGCGGATAGAGATGCAACTGTACAATCAGGTGTAACTCGTGGTCAATTGAACGACCATCTTACTAATCTTGGAACAAAACTCCATTTTCCAGTTGACCCGGGTGCAGATGCATCAATAGGTGGCATGGTTGCGACACGTGCATCTGGTACAAGTGCTGTCCAATATGGAACTATGTTGGAAAACACGCTTGGATTGACCGTGATTACCGCGGATGGAACAGTCATTCATACAGGTGGGAGAGCCCGTAAATCCGCTGCAGGATACGATCTTACCCGTTTATTCATCGGTTCTGAAGGGACATTAGGTATTATTACGGAGATAACTGTCAAATTAGCACTGTTACCGGAAGCAGTTGCAGCCGCTGTTTGTGCATTTCCAACTGTAGATGCCGCGGTCAACACCGTCTTCAAAGTAATGGATGCGGGTATTAGTATCGCTCGTATTGAACTCTTGGATGAACTTCAGATGGATGCAGTCAATAAGTATTCAAATTTGGATTATGAGGTTGCACCAACACTGTTCTTTGAATTTCACGGATCTGAGAATACCGTAGCAGAAAGTTCCAAGATAGCAGGAGAGATTGCTTTAAAACATGGTAGTTCTGATTTTCGTTGGGCAACAGATGAAAATGAAAGGAAAAAACTTTGGAAAGCACGTTATAATTGTTACTATGCCGCACTCAATCTGCGTCCTGGTTCTGTTGGATATGTCACTGATGTATGTGTGCCAATCTCTCATCTCACTGAGTGTATTGTCAGAACAAAAACACTCCTTTCCAACACATATCTGCTGGCGATAATGCTGGGTCACGTTGGTGATGGGAACTTTCATGTCGTTTTTCCACTTGAACCTGGTAACAAAGAAGAATTGGAAGATGCACGGAAAATAAGCGAACAGATTGTAGACATAGCATTAGAGATGGAGGGAACAAGCACCGGTGAACACGGTATCGGTATTGGCAAACGTGGAGCTTTAGTCAAGGAACATGGTGATGCAGTTGAGGTAATGCGTGCTATCAAACATGCCTTGGATCCACAAAATATAATGAATCCCGGAAAAGTGTTCGTCTGATGTAGGATAGATAATGATTTCTAATCGTTGTTTCATATAATAGAATATGCAAAGAAATTTTAAGGTGCTCATTACAGATTACGCGTGGTCGTCCATTAAACCTGAGCGACAAATCCTTGCTGAAATCGGAACAGAACTCATCGTAGCGGAAACTGGCGATGAAGAAGAACTCCTCACTTATGCACATAAGGTTGATGGTATTCTCACATGTTGGAAACCTGTTAGGGAACGCGTCATTGCTGAGGCAAGAAAGTGCAAAATCATAGCACGATACGGAATCGGGTTGGATAATATTGATGTTGAATCGGCTACAGAGAACGGTATTATCGTAACGAATGTACCCGCTTATTGTGTTGATGAAGTCTCTGACCATGCAATTGCCCTACTTCTTGCTTGTGCCAGAAACATACCAATATACAATACTGCTGTAAAAAATGGCATTTGGGATCAAAATATAGGTCATCAGATGTATCGTTTGCGCGGAAAAACAGTAGGTGTCATAGGATTTGGACGTATAACAAAAGCGTTAATACCGAAAGCACTTGCATTAGGACTGAAGGTTAATGTCTATTCTCCGCGGACATCTGCCGAAATTATCAAAGAATACAAAGCAGATAAAGTTACGTTTGATGAACTTCTCAAAACATCTGATTTTGTCTCAATACATGCTCCGTTAACTGCAGAAACACAACACATGTTTAGTTACGACGAGTTTCGTGCTATGAAAAACACAGCGTTTCTAATCAATGCAGCACGAGGTGGCATTGTCCATTCATCCGCACTCACCGAAGCACTCAAAAATGGTGAAATTGCTGGTGCGGGGTTGGATGTTTTGGAAACAGAACCACCAGATTTAGGTGAATCGCTTCTGCAACTTGATAATGTCATAATCACACCGCATGCTGCTTTCATATCAGAAGAATCAATTCATGAATTAGAAATTACAGCTGCAACATGTGTGCTACAAGTGTTAACTGGAAAACTACCAGATACAATTGTAAACCCTTCTGTATTAGAACGTCCAAATCTACGTGCGAAATCATTAATGAAGAAGTAACATTTTCACAGACATAAGATTACCAAGATAGTGAATGGAGAATATACATGCAACAACTTCCTGATGCATCAGGACATTTCGGACAGTTCGGTGGAAGATATGTCCCTGAAACCCTTATGCCAGCATTGTTAGAACTTGAAGAGGCTTATATAACTCTCAAAGATAACGCAGATTTTCAAAAAGAATTTCAGTATTATCTGAGCGAATATGTAGGTCGTCCGAATCCGCTATATTATGCAGAACGCTTAACACAATCACTCGGTGGGGCAAAGATTTATCTGAAAAGGGAAGACCTGAATCATACAGGTGCACACAAAATCAATAGTGCAATCGGACAAATCTTGCTGGCAAGATGGATGGGGAAAAAACGGATTATTGCAGAAACAGGTGCCGGACAGCACGGTGTCGCTACTGCAACTGTTGCTGCAAAGTTTGATATGGAATGTGAAGTCTATATGGGTGAAGAAGACATAGAACGTCAAGCACTCAATGTATTTCGCATGCAGTTGATGGGAACGAAGGTTGTTCCTGTGAATTCTGGTTCACGCACATTAAAAGATGCGATCAATGCATGTTTCAGAGATTGGGTTACCAATGTTCGTACTACATACATGCTATTAGGTTCAGTTGTTGGAGCACATCCTTATCCGATGATTGTCAGAGACTTTCAAGCAGTTATTGGACAGGAAGCGAGAAGTCAGATTTTGGAACAGGAAGAGCAATTACCAGACTGTGTTGTCGCCTGTGTTGGTGGCGGCAGCAATTCTCTCGGAATGTTCTATCCATTCTACCATGATGAATCGGTTCGTTTAATCGGTGTTGAAGCAGCTGGTGAAAGTATTCGTAGCGGACGACATGCTGCACCTCTAACTTCAGGCAGTGTCGGTGTATTTCACGGAGCCAAATGTTACTTGTTGCAGGAAGATGATGGACAGATAACCCCTGCACACTCAATCTCTGCCGGGTTAGATTATCCGGGTGTAGGACCAGAACACAGTTATTATCGTGAAATAGGTAGAGCGGAATATGTTCCAATTACGGATAAGGAAGCAGTGGAAGGTTTCCAATTGCTTTCTGAAACCGAAGGTATTATCCCCGCGTTAGAATCGGCACATGCCATCGCATATCTCCGAGAACTTGCACCTCAACTTGGAAAAGAAAAGACTATTGTGGTGTGTCTATCTGGACGTGGTGATAAAGATGTGTATACTATTGCGAAGGAATTGGGTATTACACTATAGCAATTATCAATACATACTGAATTTACGTTCATTTGATCTTGCAATCAATTTAGGTTAGTCCGATTCTACTTCGTTTGCTATAGACTTGACACTTGCAACGGTTCAATGCTACTGCTATAATACCAACAATTCACCTGCTATAGAGGTAATATGATGGTACGTGAAGTTTCAAACACAGTTTCGGATAATTCTATTCAACATAAGGTCCGCAGAATGGTCCACTTGTTAGTACACAAAGACGGACCACTCCGAAATTGGCGTTTCTTTCCAACAAAGTTGTTACTTCGAAAACTGGGGTCAGACTCCGCTGAGATTCGTGCCTATGCTGCGGAAGGTTTGGGAAATGTTGGGGATGTGTTTGCTGTTGTTCCGCTTATAGAAGCATTGTCTGATGACAATGCAACCGTCAGGCGTTTTGCAATATCTGCCCTCGGACATCTACGCGATGCGCGTGCTATTGAAGAGCTTATCACTTTCCTAAATGATGAAGAACCTGATATGAGATGTGCTGCAGTCGTTGCACTCGGTGAATTAGGTCTCACCGAAGAACGTGCTGCGAACCCTCCAATACAGGTAATAGAAGCATTGATAAGCAGTGTCACTGATTCTGATCGAGCGGTATGTTCCGCTGCTGTGGTTGCTTTAGGACGTATAGGGAATCCACAAGCGATTTCTGCCCTCAATACTTTGGCTGAAAATACAGAAAGCGAATGGATTCGTCGTTATATCAGTGAAGCATTACATCAAATAAATGATGCCAGTATTGGAACTCCTTCTGAGGATAAATGAAAAATAGGGTGACAGTTTGCCACCCTATTTCTATTTCAACATAACCTGTAGAATTAATTCGCTAATTCAAATACAATAGGCAGTTCAAGTCTTATACTGCTTCCAGACTGTCCATCGGGAAACGGCGGGTAGGGTTCGGCATTTTGGACAGCAGCAAGTGCTGCATTGTCTAATACGCGTGAACCAGACGAAGTTGACACCGTTGGGTTCATTATTGTGCCATTTCTAAGAAGTGTAAAGCGAATTGTCGTAGATGAACCTTCATCTAAATTCCGGACACTTGGCGGGAAACGTTGAAAATCTTTAATCCGGTCACGCACCTTTCTTAAGAATTCTGAGAAGGATTGTTTCGTTTCTCCGAAGTCTGTGGCACTTAGTCCGAGGTCTTCTGTCCCTCCAAAATCTACGGAAGCCAAACTTGTACCCATATCCATTGTCATAGATAACCCAGTTGACTCAAACTTAGGCATTTCAAATTTGGGTACTGTGGAAACTATTTTGACTTGCCTTGATTTTTCTGACATTAATGTTGCAGCATTTAAGCTGGTTAGTTGAATAGTGTCATCAGTGGGTAAATCCGAAAAAGGCATCGTAAAATCAGCAGGACCTAAATTGATATTCGCGTTTGCGGTGACAGCATTCCCCTTTGGCATGAGCAGTTTAACTGCTTTAGGTTTTGTTGTTTTTTGTGTCATACGTACAGCACTTACACGTTTTTTCTGTGGTGTTTGTTGATCAACCACGACACTCTGTAGTTTATCTTCACTCATCTGCAAGACTGTCTTTTTTACAAACCAAACGGCAAGTACTACAAGTGCGGCAGCGTGTAGACCGATTGCAAGACTGAATGCGAATTTCCGTGCTTTTGCTTTCCACCTTTTTGAAGCCTGTCGATTCTCGCGTTGCGCATCAGCAACTGTGATGTTGACTTCAGAAACTCTTTCAGATGACATCTTTTTCGCAACATTTGGTGCCTGTTTACCTGCGTCTGCAGCCATTTCTTTCTTCTTTCTAAGACGTTTTCTCTTATGTTTACCAGATGTATAATTCGAGAGTGCGTAACTCATTCAATATAGTCCTCCAAGATATGGTATTTGTATAAAAATATGTCTAAATCTATATAATAATTCGGTATATGATAACCCAAGTTGCTATCTAATAGAACCTGATCAACTTCGTTCTCCTGAAGACATCCACTCTTCCGCTCCAGCGGATCGGTATGTGAAAGAGCCCTGAACAAGATAACTGAAAACCGAAGTTAACCGTCATCATAACTAAGCAATTTATAACGGTTATTCATCACAACAACAGAACCCAATATATCCAATTTCAGTTTTTTTCCTGAGATGTCCTTTAACGTCAAAACGGTTCCCCGTAGTAGATGGAAACCTCCATAAGATTCTTTCGGTCTTTTAAAACTTATACTTATAAAACTTAAGTTGAGATCACCGTAAGCCTGAATCCACCTTTTCATTCCGATGTTACATTTTTTATTGAGATTGTTCCATGCGAAATCAGATGGAAAGTTATTTTTTGGAAAACCTGGATAAATCCAGGATACATACTCATCTCGTTGAACTCTCAACCTGTTTAATTGCTCAATGTCTTTGCAATTAAGAGCGTCAACGACTGCCAGACCTATCTGGTCTGGCGAGTCGAGACTATTCTCCCATGTTCGCCGCTCACACCCAATCAAACATAAGCTAAACAGAAGTACTGCAGTCGCAAAGTAAGATAGGTGGCAGCGAACTGAGAAGACGTTATACTTTTTAGTTTCTTGCACTCGTAGTCCAACCCTTTGTCCAATCACTGTCTGGGTCTACACCACCAATGAAGTCAACCTTGTCAAAGAATCCATCGGACGGTATATCGGGTGACATGGAAGATGCTCCAGAACCGGGTGTGAAATCTGGGTTACTCTTATTAAAGGCATCTGCAAGATTTGGGTCATTTTCCTTGTTACCTAGACCCGTTGCCCATGCTGCTTCATCAAACCCATCATCATCTTTTTCATCACCGAAGTTTCCTGCACCGTTGGAGAAGAAGATGCTATTTTTAACGACCAAACCACCATCTTCAGCTTGTTTGTGCGAGGATTCATTATTGATATCCAGACCAACTTTATTAAATCCAACAACAATGAAATTTGTGTACATACCTGCTGCCCCTTCACGGATCAACATGCCGTTATCACTCTCTGGTCCACTGGGATCACCTACGAGTGTAACATTAGAAATAGTTGGCGCAGACCGGGGTAATGCTTCGTTGTTCTTGCTGCTGTTGTCATTTTCAAACCCGTTATCAGCGTCGTCACCGTAGTGTTGGGCGACCCAGAATTGACCTTTACCTGTCCAACCGTCAGTCCAGTCAAACGAATCATCGCGTGCCCCTGTGACGAATGCATATTTTAGGTTGACTGTGCCACCGAACATTTCAATACCATCATCTTGGTTCATGTGAACTTGGACATATTCTACGACCGTACCAGAACCGACACCTTGGAATGCGATACCGTTCAGTTCGTTGTCAGGACTAAATTCAATACCAGCATATTCAACACGGACATAACGTAACACACCACTACTATCGGCAGGATTATCTCCACCGAATGCTCCCGTGTCACCTTCACCGAAAGTTACACCTTGGTTTGACGGTGCTCTACCGTTGATGATCAACCCGCCCCATTGTCCACGAGCGCGTGAACCAATGGCTGCATCACTTGTCATAACGATAGGTGCATCGGCAGTACCGTCTGCCATAAGTTTCCCACCTTGAGAGACGATGAGAGTTCCATTTGTAGCATTTTCACCATATACCACGACACCCGGTTCAATCGTAAGCGTTACGCCATCTTTAACGAACACTGCATCACGTAACAAATAATCGTAGTCAGATGACAGGGTTCTATCCTCAAGCAGATCTCCTGTAAGGATAACGACTTCACGTCCATCAATGGTGATAGTTTCCTCAACGATTGGTTCTGTTACACCAGTATCGTCATCATCTTCACCACATCCGAGCAAAGTTATGGTCAATCCGATTGTGATAACGACCATTACCTGAAACAAACATCTAAATTTACCTTGTCTCCCAGCGGATCTCAGGATCAACATTATATTTGACATTAGCTTTACTATGCTCCTTTTTTCTTTATTAAATCCCACTTACTGTGATGAGTGGTAATTATTATTGCGACCTAACAGACCTATCGATTATTTGGTCGCGACTATAAGTTTCTAACACGTTTATTTTACACGTAAATTGTTACAAAATACTCACGATACTTTGACCTTTTTATTGAGAATAACTTTCCTAATTAATAACATGTTAGCAGTATGTTTACTGACTAATTGTGATGATCCCATTTAGTAGATTATATGCTATAACTTATCCCGAATGAGAATGACCTTCCAACCCTATATTTAACAGATGTTGCCCCTCCCTGCTTAAATTCTACAGGTCGGTCAAGTAGATTCTTTGCCGAAACACTAAATTTATATGTGTCAGCAACAGTGCGACTGAAACTCAAATCTAATTCACCACGCGGTTGTTCATAAACATCTGGTGCTCCATGGTTTCCTACATCAGAGAGTCTGCGTCCATAAATGTTATATGCTACCGAACTTGATATCCCCCAGTTTGACCATTCATAACCGATTGAAACATTCACAATATACGGACACTGTCCTTGTAAAGGTCGCTCAGAAGAGGTCTGGATACCAACGTCCTCAGGAAGCTCAACCCTTGAAGAGATAAACGCAGCATTTGTGTTAATTGAAAAAGCACTCAGTTTCTTTGCGATGACACCTAAATTCTGACGTGCTTCAAGTTCCAACCCATAATTATGTGCACCCTCAGCATTTGCATAGGTAATGCGAACTTCAGCTTGCGGTTCAATGATCTGTTCAATAGGTTTATGAAACCTTTTGTAAAAAGCACTCACTGCTACAACACCGCCTCCTGTTGTATCAGGGAAAACTTCCCAACGGAAATCGTAATTATCAATCAACGTCCGTTCAAGATTGGTATTTCCAAGCACTGTTCTCCCACCGACAAAATCTGTAAACTCAAAAGGTGCAAGTTCACGTAAGTCGGGACGCGTGACTGTCCGAGATGCGGCGAGTCGTAGATTCATTCTCTCAGTTAAACGATATGTGATGTTGAGACCCGGAAGGCCATCAGATGTCCTCAAATTTGCTTGGTCTTTCTCCAAAATTACAGTAGAGAATGGGTCGAAAGCTGTAAGAACCTGGTCTGAATATTCCCATCGCAGACCGGTCATCACCTGCCATTTCTTGCTGATAGGTATATCAAGCATCATGTATCCTGAATAGACACTATGGTCAGCCTCGTAGTTGTCAGATCGGCGTGTGGACTCACGTAACTCAAAGACACGTGGAACGATGTTGTCGGTTTGGAAAAGGGTTTCTGGTGATGCGGAAAGATCAACGGATACATCCACGTTGTCTGATGGTAAGAACCTAAATCTTCTGACATCAAAGGCGCGGGATCTATCACGCACAAGACCACCAAATTTGAAAAAGCCTGTTTTTCTTACAGGTAATGTCCAGTCAATTCGTCCGTTGTAATCATGATCTTCAAGGTTAAAAAAGAACCTACTTCCACTCTGTGAAGAATCTCGAAAAACGAATGTTCCCTTACCGTTATCTTCATAGATAGTTTCACGAGTATCGGGTTCATAGCGTGCTGCGCGTGAATATGTCAGTCTCCATTCCATAGAAAGGTCAGATTGGTCGTCTCCCATTGTTAATGCGTCTTTTAGTGCTTCTTCAATAGTCTCATGTCCTTCCTCAACTGAACCGTTCTTGATTTCGGGTTCTCCGAAATTGAAAGTGTGGTTACCAGCCAATTGTCCCGAAAAGAGTTGACGTTCTACATATTGGAGTCTTGTGCTTTGATATATTGTATTCCTATCGGCATTATCTCCTTCCCAAGTTCTCGTTTGGTCTTCTGCCGCGTGTGTTGTAAGTGTACGTAAGCTTAAGAGATGATCTGGTGAGAATCGTAGGCTGGCACTTAAGACACTACCCCAATCTACTTCATTTCCGCTCTGTTCAATGCTGTAATCTGTTACTGGTGATAATCTATCATTTAGACCGATTCGGAAATCTCTTCTCTCCTGTGTGTTATGACTATGACTATTCCCGTAGGAAATTACACCAAGATAACCGAATTCCTTACCGAATATGGTATTGTTATTTCCAAGACTAAATTTATAACCTTGATTTACTGGTACAGCCTTTCGTTCAGGTGACCACACGTTATCAAATGCGCGTCCGAATTCTTGTATTTCTTCATTTGTAAATCCGGTAGTGGTAAACCGTCCTTGTTCACGTATCGGTACTTCGTCTGCCTTTTCTTTTATGATTTCTGGGAGTTTACGGGAACCATCATCAAATCCTAAAAAGTCTAAACTTCCACCCGGATATGTCAATCCTTCAGTGCCAGTTGCCTGTGTATTAAAGCCAGTTGATAAAGATAATGACAGGGTTAATGCTTCAGGGAAATCTTTTGTGAAAACTTGGACGGAACCGCCTGCAAATCCTCCCGGTTGGTCTGGTGAAAATGTTTTTACGGTTTGCAAGCTTGCGAGGAGACTTGCGGGGAAAATATCCATAGGAACAACACGACGATTCGGTTCTGGACTTGGAATCTCAACGTTATTGAGTAGAGTGTTACTATACCTTTCTCCTAATCCACGGACAAATACATACTTTCCACCAACAATACTGACACCTGTAACACGTCTGATAGCTTGAGCTGCAGAGGAATCTGGTAAACGACTGATCTCTTCAGTACTGATGCTATCCTCAATGCGAGAACTCCGCATCCGTTTTTCAAGTAGACCTCGTTCACCAGATTGACTGAGTCTAACTTTCATTTTAATTATGTCTAATTTCACAACCTGTGGTTCAAGCGTCACCTCTAAAGGTTCTGATAAGCCTTCAGCGTTGACATTTACATCAGTAATTACAGCAGCGTCGTAAAAGTGTGTGGAAACCTGAAGTGTATAAGTTCCAACTGGCAAATCTAATGAGAAAGCCCCTGTTTCATCAGTCTTTACCTTAATATTTGTGTCTACAACCTTAATGGTCACATCTGCAAGTGGCGTGTCGGAACCACTATCAGTAACGACACCTGTAATATTCACAGTCTCTTGTGCTTCTTGTGCTTCTTGTGCATTTGCATACACTGTCAAGACAAGTGTCATACCAAACATTAATAACAAAAACCTGATGTTAAGACCTTTCATTCTTCCTCTCTTTAGTTCGTTGACTATGATAAACCTTATTATTCTCAAAGCAAAATCCAATGGTAGCAAAATTTTACCTTCAGAATGCAACAAAATTGTGTTATTTCTTTGGCAAATACAAGAAATTGTTTTTACTTGTTTTTGTTTTATAAATCTGTAATAATTAAAGATATAAATTGATAGAATTATACGGAAATGTAGAATTATGTTTGCAGAATTGTTGCGTAAAGGCACGCATCTATCAGGATTGATCATTCCAATACTTTATTTCTTTCTGGATAAACCTATCATGGTGATAGTTGGCGGCAGTTTATTTTGTATTGCGATTGTTGTAGAATTAGCAAAACGGCTTTTTCCGACTTTCAGTAACTACTTTTTTCGCTACCTTAAACCGCTCCTTCGTGTCCATGAACAGAAAGGTGCAATTACTGGCGCAACTTACTATCTCACAAGCATTTTCCTCTGTATTCTTATCTTTGACAAACCGATTGCAATAACTTGCATTTTTTTCATCACTCTTGGAGATACAGCAGCAGCACTCGTTGGCAAAAGATGGGGACGGACTAAACTCATTGGGAACAAAAGTTTAGAGGGAAGTGCTGCTTGTTTTGTCGTCTGTCTGCTCATTACTCTATTTTCGATTAACCTCATCGTAGGAATTACTGGTGCATTTTTTGCAACTGTGACAGAACTACTACCACTTCGGATTGACGATAACTTGACCGTTCCACTTATCTCAGGTGCAGTCATGCAGTTAATGGTTAGTAATCTTCCATTGTAATATTGAAGCCTCTCATTATGATACGGTGGTTTAGTCGTATCAATCTACATTCTGGCAAATTAACAAACTCCCACCTAATTGCAATTTCACTTGACAATTAGCATCATTTCAACTACCTTAAATAATATGTCCAAACAAAACTCAGAGAGACTAAATAGATCGGCAGAGAGTTTCCGCGCACTTGCTGTTGATATCCCCGAGAATCTTGCAAATATCCGAGTAATTCTTTTTGAACCGCGCGAACCGGGGAATATCGGTTCTGTGGCAAGAGTGGTGAAGGGCATGGGTTTGTCTGAACTTTTTCTGGTGAATCCAGTGCCGTTTGAGAATGAAGATATAGCATGGAAAATGGCACACGGGGCAAAGGATGTTCTGAAAAACTCTCACGTTGTTCCTGAATTGAAAGATGCTCTTGTTGGGATAAAATATCTTGTGGGAACCACGCATCGCCGTCGCGATCCCCGTTTGCCTCCACCTACCACTGCACGGGAAGCAGCACACAAAATCGCATCTGTATCACAGGATCAATCTGTTGCACTGCTATTCGGACGCGAGGATTTTGGTCTATCTACTGATCAGTTAAGTCTTTGTCAGTTGATTGCAAGTGTTCCGATGGCTACCAAAAACCCTTCTCTAAATTTGGCACAAGCTGCACAAATTTTCGCTTATGAAGTATTTATGGCAAGTTTAGAAGAACATACTCCAGATGATATTGAGTATGCTGAAGTAAATGCGTTGGAAGAATTTTTTGAGCGCGTTACGCGTTTATTGGATAAGGTTGGGGTGACACCTTATAATCAGGATTGGGAGACGTATTTGAAATCATTGAGACGTGTGTTTTCACGAGCACCGCTTGAAGAACGAGACATTGCAACGCTTGATATGATATTCTCTACGACTTATCGGCATATTGTACGGTTGGAGAAAAAATTAGAAACAACACAAAATTAGCAGACACATGCACAGTGTATCTCCTCACATCGTTATGGAGAAAAACATGAAGACATTCAGCACTTACGGTCCCGTGAATCCTGAAGATCATTATGTTGTCTCACGCGGTGAAGAACTCGTTGATTTCATCAACCGCGTCAAGTTGGGACGATACATCGTAATATTCGCCCCACGACAGACAGGCAAAACCACATTCTTCCAATGGGCTCTTGATGCACTCACGACTGATACAAAAGAAACGTACTTCCCTATTGAAATCAACTTTGAAGTGTATGAAAACTATACTGCATTCGATTTTTATGTCTCGTTTTATAAAAGAATTCGCGAGGAAATTGAACATATTCTCCAAAACCGGGGTACTATTCCTTCTGCAACACTAATACAGTTGTTAGAGAAAACAAAGGTAAATGATCACGTAACAATGCTGGAATTCTTTCAAAAGTTCGGAGCTATTCTTGGAGATGAAAAACTTGTCCTTATCATTGACGAATTTGATGGTATTCCCAGTGATGCCGTACGCGGTTTCCTGCACGCACTTCGTACTATCTATGTCCAACGTTCAATGCGTGAATGTCCCTTCAGCGTCAGTATTGTAGGTGTGAAAAGCATTACACAACTTAATTTTGACAGATCTATTTCACCTTTCAATATCCAGGACGAATTCACATTGCCGAACTTCACTATTGAACAGGTGCGTGAGTTACTCACACAGTGGACAGATGACATCGGTCAACCTTTCGCGCCTGAGGTAATTGAGAATATTCACAGACAGACTGCCGGACAACCATTTCTCGTCAACCGATTCGCTCAGATACTCACAGAAAAGATGGGCATTCCGAAAAATGAACCAATCACGATGTCACACTTTTCACAGGCACACATAGAAATCTGTGAAGAAGATAACACAAACCTTACACACCTATTGACCAATATTCGTAGAAACCCACAGTATAAAAAAACCTTGATGCAAATCGTATCTTATGAAAGGGGCATCCGCTTCAACCCACGCAGTGAAATCATCAGTCAACTGACCACACTCGGTGTGATTGGGAAAGCTCAAGATGGAATGTGTCAAATTGTGAATCCCATTTACCAGTACTGTATTCTACAGGCATTCAAACCTGAAATAAATGGACTTGAGCAGGACTATCTCCCTGAAGACACTGATTTTCTGGACTATCTGACCCCGGCAGGACAGATTAATATGGAGCGACTCCTTGATAATTTTCAAAGTTTCATTGCCCGCGTAGGATATAGAATACTCCAAGTCCCAGAAACTCCGAAAGAATTTGTTGGACAAGACCTTCTCTACGCCTATCTTGACCAGTTTGTTAGCCTGATCCGTGGTGCGATGTTCCTTGAAACACAAACAGGTCGGGGAAGGATGGACATGGTTATCGTTCACAACGGTCACAAGTATATCATTGAAACAAAGATCTGGGAGGGAGAACGTTACTATAATGCAGGTAAGAAACAACTTGCCGCATATCTCAAATTAGAACGTGTGCAGGAAGGATATTATATCGTTTTTGATCATCGTGCCGAACCGGAAACACGTGTAGAAACTGAAACGGTTGATGAGGTGAGCATTAGAAGTTACGTCATTCCTGTGGTGCAGGAAGTTCCTTCAAATCAGACATAGTGTTTATGCAAGCAAATGTGTGGCGTAACATCCTGTTGGAAGAGCAGATAAGAGATTCTGCTTGAAAATAAAGGTCTACTGACGTATTATATATAACACATAGAAAAGTATTAAGATGAAACTCAGAAATTGAAGGTAGCCCTAATGAAAGAAGTTGATGGCAAAGCAAAGACAATACAAGAATTACTTGCTAACAAAAAGTACACCCTTGATTACTACCAACGCGAATATAGTTGGCAAACAAAGCATGTAATTGAGTTGATTGATGACCTTGTAAGTAAGTTTTATAGTAGTTATGAAGATGGACATGATCGATCACAGGTGAGTAATTACAGTCATTACTTTCTTGGGTCAATAATAATTTGTGAACAAAGTACCCAACGATTCATTATTGATGGTCAGCAGAGGCTTACAACATTGACTTTGATATTAATAAGACTTCATCAGTTACTTGATGATGAGGATCAGAAGAGTCAAATCGCTCCCCTTATCTTTTCACAAAGTCTTGGTGAAAAATCATTCAATCTTGATATATCTGATAGAAAGAATATAATGGAAAATCTATATTCAGGTGAATTTTTTAACACCGTTAACGAGTCTGAATCGATATGTAATATTGCTGGACGCTATGAAGATATTGAGAACAATCTCAAAATTACAAAAGCAAAACTCCCATATTTCGTTGATTGGATGCTTGAAAGAGTATATTTTGTTGAAATTACTGCCTACACAGATGACGATGCTTACACTATATTTGAAACGATGAATGACCGAGGATTATCTCTTTCTCCCGCAGATATGCTTCGAGGATATATCCTGTCAAAGATTTTAGATAATGAGAAAAGAAGTATTACAAATAAAATATGGAGTGAATGTGTTCAAAAAATCAAACAATATGGTAAAGAAGAGGAATCAGATACTATAAAAGTTTGGCTGCGAAGTCAATACGCAGAAGATAAGAATAAAGATTTTGATAAGATTGGTTCAGAATTTCATCGTTGGGTCCAAAGTAAGGAGGCAGATCTTAGACTGAAGTCAAGTGATGACTATGCGAATTTCATACAAAAGGATTTTTCCTTTTACAGCCATTGGTATCTTCAACTGCGAAAAGCCACTAAAGAATTAACTAAGGGTTATGAATGTGTATTTTATAATGCTCAGCATAATTTCACTCTCCAATATCCAGTATTACTTGCTCCATTATGCATTGATGACAAAGATAACGAAATATTCCGTAAAATACAAATTGTTGCCACATATTTAGATGTTTTTATACAACGTCGTATATGGAATTACAGTTCGATTGCTCAAAGAGATCTGAATACGTTAATGTTTTCACTCATGAGAGAGATTCGAGGAAAAAGTGTCAATGATTTAAGAAATCTTCTATTTGACAAAATAAATGAAGATTCATCCGATAAACCACCTGAAGGACAAACTTTAGATCTTTTCCCAGAATTTGACTTTGGTTTTGAAAAACCTGTTTCAAAAACTACACCTTTTCGACTTCATAGTGGTAATTCTAAACCTGTCCGTCTAATTCTTGCCCGGATTACTGATTATGTTGAGGTTCAGTCTGGCAAAATGTCTCGTTACCTTGAATATGTCAGTTCAGGTAACAATAGTTATGAAGTTGAGCATATTTGGTCTAACCATTACGAAAGACACAAGGATGAGTTTTCTCACAAAATTGATTTCCAAGACTATCGCAATTGTATTGGTGGATTGATACTACTCCCAAAGAAGGTCAATGCAAGTTTAGGTGACTCTCCCTACAATAAGAAGCGTGAGCACTACCTAAGAGAAAACTTACTTGCTCAAAGTTTACATGAAAAGGCATATGAGAACAATCCTGGGTTCATGCAATTCATCAATAAAAGTCAATTGCCTTTCAAGCCACACAGTGAATTCAAGAAAGTTGACCTTGATACTCGTCAAGACCTTATACAAAACTTGCTGAACAAATCTGGAATCCTGATCGTTTGTTTGAGGATAATCTCACAATTTAAGACTGAAGATAATTCAAAATGCGACACATAAAACCCATCGTTTGGCTCATCTTTATCCTATCAGGTGCAAGTGCACTCATCTATGAAGTAATATGGATGCGGCAGTTGACACTTGTCTTCGGCAGCACCGTATTCGCTACAAGCACCGTGCTAACTGCTTTCATGGCAGGACTCGCACTCGGCAGCTACTACTTCGGTAGAAAGATCGATGAGAGCAATATGTCTCCTCTCAAACTCTATGCCATCCTTGAAGCAGGTATCGGTGGATTTTGTATTCTTTGGCCACTCCTTCTCACCTTACTGACCGGTCTATACGTTCTGATATTTCGTAACATTACTTCTGAATTCTATTCTCTTTCAATTATCCGCTTTATTTTAACCTTTGGAATATTGCTAATTCCCTCCACCTTGATGGGTGGAACATTGCCGGTATTGACACGGTTTTTTGTCAAAAGATTAGAACAACTCGGCACGAATATTGGCATTTTGTATGCCTTGAATACCTTTGGTGCAGTTGTAGGCACTGTCGCAGCTGGATTCATTCTGATAGAAGCGGTAGGAGTCACTTGGTCACTCCGCGTGGCAATCATCATTAATATCGTTGTTACATTAGTTGCCTTAATATTGGCAAAACAAGCACAAGATATTGATGTTGATGAAAGTGATCAATCGGAAGCACAGGAGATAATTGAAACTGATGAACAAGTGATGCAGCCTCAAGAGATTACATCTTCGGAGGTTGGAGGATATGAACGACGGTTAGTTTTACTGGCAATAGGAATATCCGGTTTCTGTGCATTAGCGTATGAGGTGTTGTGGACTCGTATTCTTGTCTTTTTTCTGGGTAGCACGACTTATGCGTTTGCTACGATGCTCGCTGCGTTTCTGTTCGGTATCGCACTCGGTAGTATGATATTAGCACGGTGGGTGGATCGTATCAAACAACCTGTAATCACGTTCGGGATTGTGCAGCTTGGGATCGGTCTGTTTGCTCTGGTACTCATGCCAGCATTTGAGCAGTTATACGAGTTGACTTATGCATTGCAGTCTACATTCGGGGGAAGTAGGTTTTGGGCATTTTTCTCCTGCTTCCTTGTGATGTGTTTGCCAACATTTCTGATGGGAGCAAGTTTTCCATTGGTCACGAAGATCTATACTGGTGATGCACAAAAACTTGGAAGGAGTATCGGTAACGTCTATGCTATCAATACTGTTGGAAGTATTTTAGGAGCATTTTGTGCCGGTTTTGTCCTTATCCCACTATTGAACATTCGACCAAGTATTGTACTGATGGTGGTACTAAACACAGGTATCGGTAGTTTTCTTGTCATGAAGGGATGGCGATCTACCCAAGATACCGATAGTGAACCCGCAAAATCAGGTGCAGGAATCAGAGGCTTTTTTCAAGGACTTGGTATCGGTGTGCCGATTGTCACTGTAGGGTTAGCAGTTGTAATTTTATTCTCATTGAATCAACCATTATTTTTAAAAAGTACTATATTCAAGACACAACGTCCGGGTGATACCGTCGTAGATTATGAGGAAGAAGTAGATGCAACGGTAACAACCTTAAAAGATGATGAAGGTGTATTTCGTTTATACGTAGACGCTAATCAAGCTGCAGACGCATCGCGCTGGGACTCTCCTTCGCATCGTGTTATCGCTCATCTACCGTTACTCTTACATCCGAATCCAAAACGCGCGCTTGTTGTCGGTTTCGGCATGGGACTCACCTCACATTCAATAACACAACACGGTGTGCAAGTTGATGCGATAGAATTATCAAAAGGTGTGATTAATGCTTCACAGAAACATTTCAAACACATTAATGAGAATATATTTAAAAATCGTTTATTTAACTATAAACTGAACGATGGACGCAATCATATCCTGATGACACAAACCAAATATGATATGATTTCAACGGGTATCATTCATCCACTTGTGAGTGCTGGTAGTTCCAATATATATACTGAAGATTTCTATAAATTGTGCAAAAGAATCCTAACTGAGGATGGTGTAATGTGTCAGTGGGTACCGTTGCATCGGTTGCCTGAATCGCACTATAAAATGATCGTACGTACCTTTATCCATGTATTTCCTGAGACGACACTGTGGTACAAATATACCCCTGATTTTGTGATTCTGATAGGCACTAAAGAACCACTTACAATTAACTACAATAACTTTATGAGACGGGCAATGATACCAAGTATTAGTAGAGGACTCGCAGCAGATGATCTGGACGGTATGTCGTTATTGGATTCGTTTATGATGGGACCAAAGGCAGTTCAGGAATATGTGGGTAATGGTCCAATTCATACCGATGACCGTCCAAGGTTAGAGTTTTTCAAAGCTTCGGATCTGACGACATCAACCGCTGTTAACATTAAAGGCATGAAAGAACATCGGCAACGGATTACGCCACCATTTCTGAGAAATTATGGAACTACACATACAGAAAGAAGAGCTGTTCAGGACAATATTGACACCTACTTTAAAGCTACGCAACAACTGATTCTCGGTCAGATTGATTATGCAGAAGCGCAAACGGAACTTTCCAAAGGAAGCGTGAACAACTTCAATGCCAAACTGCAGAGTGCAAGTGCGATTATGCTACATGCATTGAGAATTAATCCTGAAGACCAGACGATTGCTTATAATTATGGTGTAATTAGCGGGGTAATTCATGAAGATGATCGGGAACAATTTCGTGAGATTGAAAAGCAAGCACAACAAACATTGAAGCAAAATCCTGATGATATTCAGAGTCATATACAGTTAGGGGTTGTGTATCAGGACAAGGCGAGTGAGAATGAAGGGAAAGGGGATAT
The DNA here is from genome assembly GCA_965214095.1 of Candidatus Poribacteria bacterium. Lineage (GTDB taxonomy): Bacteria > Poribacteria > WGA-4E > WGA-4E > WGA-3G > MSPOR6. The sequence continues at coordinate 1,142,050 of OZ243938.1, forward strand.
CGTAAATGCAAGAAAGGAACTTGTAAAGGCATCTAAGGAGTTTGAAAAATCACTTCAACTTGACCCCAGCAGGTTAGAGGTCTATTTTATGCTCGGTCCGATATATCAACGTCAACAGATGCATAAGGAAGCATTAAGAACATATAAACGTCTTGAACAGCAAGACCCCAATTTACCCGCACCGATTTTTGCAGCAATGGCTCAACTTCATTGGAAATTAGAAAATGTAGAAGAAGCAAAACGATATGCCCAAAAAGGGGTAGACACAGATAGAAATTCATGGCGTTCACATCATGTCCTCGGCAAGGTATATCATACTATGAACCAACCAGATAAACTAAGTGAACATTATTCCAATGCGTTGAAAATTATTGAAGCAGAGATAATTCTCTCCTCTGATCCAAGTAATTTATTGAGTTACAAAGAAGAGATACAAAACGAACTTGACCAGATACAAAAATAGGAGGAAAAAAGATCTATTATGTCCCAAGAACCTTCTCTAAAACGGACACATTATTGTGGTGATTTACGTCTTTCTGATGCAGGAACTACTGCACACCTTAACGGATGGGTAAGACGTCGTCGTGATCATGGCGGTGTAATTTTTATTGATTTGCGTGATAGAACAGGGATTACGCAGGTTGTTTTTGATCCGCAGATTGATGAAAACGCACATGCGATTGCCGATTCTGTCCGTAGTGAATATGTCCTTAACGTCAGTGGCGTAGTCCGAGAACGTGCACCAGGTGAACTTCTTTTCAAGGCAGATACAGCATTTCAAGAAGAACTCAGCGAAGATAAATCATTCTCCTCTGAATTCAGAAATCTTTTTTCAGATTCAGACAGAAAATATACACTTTCTGACGAAATAAGTATTAGCGAACGCGAAAATGGCAAACATTGGCTGCTCACGGATGTAGAAAACAATCGCACTTATGACATTTTACAGGAAGAAGATGAATTGAATGTGTATCAAGGCACTGTCAATCCAGAATTGGATACGGGTGAGATAGAGGTTGCAGTAGATTCCCTCAGTATCCTCAATACAGCCAAAACGCCGCCATTTCCTGTGGAAGATGACATTGAGGTCGCAGAAGATATACGGATGCGTTATCGGTTCGTTGATTTGCGCCGTCCTGTCATGCAAAAAACGCTTGAAATGCGGCATAAAGCTGCACTCGCTGCACGGAACTATATGAATGAGCAGGGATTCCTTGAAATAGAAACTCCTATACTTATGAACAGCACACCCGAAGGTGCGCGCGACGTGCTTGTGCCGAGTAGATATAATCCGGGTAAATTCTACGCACTCCCACAATCACCTCAACAATTCAAGCAGATTCTGATGATGAGTGGTGTTGACCGATATTTTCAGATTGCTCGCTGTTTCCGAGATGAGGATACACGTGCGGATAGGCAACTTGAATTTACGCAACTGGATATTGAGATGTCTTTCGCAAGGGTAGATGATGTGTTAGAAGTCACTGAAGGTTTGATGAAACGTATATTTGAGGAAGCAGGTGGAATTCCAGTTGAAACTCCATTTCTTCGGCTACCCTATTACGAATCTATGGCACGATTTGGGAATGATAAACCAGATACGCGTTTCGGTATGGAGTTGACTGATCTTTCCGATGTTATGGAGGATTGTGATTTCCAGGTATTCACCAGAGCACTTTCTACGGATGGACAGGTGAAAGGGATTGCTGTTCCCAGTGGTGCTGATTTTTCCCGGAAGGACATTGATGATCTGACGAAGTTCGTTGGGACGTATCGCGCAAAAGGTTTGGCATGGGTCAAGGTTACATCAGAGGGATTCTCGTCTGGTATTGTCAAGTTTTTTAAACCGGGTCAGCTTGAAACCGCACAAGAACGGATGGGAGCAAAAATAGGCGACATCATGTTTTTTGTTGCTGATCGTCCGAAAGTTGTTGCTGATGCACTTGGAAATCTTCGGCTACATCTTGGTCGCAAACTTGAACTAATTGACGAAAGCAAATACAACTTCTTGTGGATTGTGGATTACCCACTGTTTGAGTGGAACGAAGATGAAAATCGGTATGAACCTTTCCATCATTTATTTACTGGTGCAACGGAGGAGACCTTACCACTATTAGATTCTGATCCAGGTAAGGTGCAAAGTCAACATTATGATTTAGTGTGCAATGGTTCTGAAATCTGTAGTGGTAGTGTCAGAATACACAATTGGGATGTACAACAGAAAATATTTGATATTCTAAAGATCAAACCTGAAGAAGTTGAAAGCAGATTCGGGTACTTCATAGATGCTTTGGAATATGGAACACCTCCACATGCTGGAATCGCGCCTGGACTTGATAGGATGGTCATGTTAATGCGTAATGAAGAAAACATACGTGAAGTGATAGCATTTCCGAAATCTCAACAGGGATTATGTCTGCTAACGCATGCACCATCTAATGTTTCCGAAGAACAATTGGATGAATTGTCAATACGCGTGGACGTTGATACATAAGAAAGTATCAACACTTACGTTGATATATTATTTACTTCATCTATTGTGTAATTAAATCAGAGTGGGGAGAAATCCTACTTAGGAAAGGAAATTAATAATGAATAATCATGGCAATTCAGAAAGCAATTTTGGTCTACTCATTGGTATAGTCATCGCTATTGTAGCTGGTGCACTTATCGGAGGGTTCTTTCCAGGGTTCGCTAAACATACGCATATATTGGGGGATATTTTCCTAACCTTACTGAAGATGGTTGTTGTACCCCTTGTGATATTCTCAATGGTCGTTGGGATTACTAACCTTGGTGATATTCGCAATCTCGGTTCTATCGGAGGACGCACCGTCCTTTATTATATGGCAACGACTGCCATTTCTGTGATTATAGGAATGATCCTTGTCAATATCATCATGCCAGGAAAAGGTATAAATTTATCAGAAGAAGGGGACAAATATCCGCAACTAACTTACACATTGAGTGGTGAGAATAACCTTACTGTATCATTGCCAGAGGGACAAATTAAAGAAGGTTATTCAAATAAGTTTATAATCACACTTGTTGACCAAGAATTGGTTGGGGAAATCACAACAATTGAAGGTAATGAATTGACCGTAGCAAATTGGCAAGACCTATCAGGTGAGATTGACTACATCATAACAGAAACTGGTAACACTTTGATGATTGCCGAAAACCAATTTACCGATCTGAAAGTTCAGCAATCAGGGATAGGAGTTGATATTGCCTTACCCAAAGTTTCCACAGTAAAAGAGAAAGAAGATCGCACGATGGGACAAACCCTTCTGGAAGTTTTCTTAGGTAACTCAGAGACAGGAAAACAGGGCATGATACCATCAAACATCTTTATGGCAATGGCGAATATGGACATTCTGCCACTTATCTTTTTCTCACTGTTTATTGGTGCTGCCTTATCTGTGATCGGTGATGTGGGGAAACCAGCAATCGCTATTTTTAATGCACTAAATGAAGCTGTGATGCAGATTGTAAACTGGATAATGATCATTGCACCTGTAGGTATCTTCGGATTAATTGCAGGCAGAATTGGTGAAGCAGGAGGTTTCGCTAAATTTTTACCTGAATTAGCTGCAGTTGGAAAGTACAGTATGACAGTCGTTATTGCACTTGGATTCCATGGTATTGTTGTGTTACCGACATTACTATTCATTTTTGGACGACGGAACCCAATTGGATATGCACAAGGCATGGGGACAGCATTACTTAATGCATTTTCTACTGCGAGTTCAAGTGCAACGTTACCTCTAACAATGGAAAATGTTGAAGAACAAAACGGCATCTCTAATCGAACAGCAAGTTTCGTATTGCCATTAGGGGCTACCATCAATATGGATGGTACAGCACTTTATGAAGCTGTTGCTGTTATGTTTATCGCACAAGTGTATGGCATAACAATGGGACCAGCAGAACAACTCATAATTGTGATGACTGCGACACTCGCGGCAATAGGTGCTGCAGGTATACCTGAAGCAGGTCTCGTTACGATGGTTATCGTCCTAAAGGCTGTTGATCTGCCAATTGAAGGTGTTGCTTTGATCCTTTCAATCGATTGGCTTCTGGATAGATTCCGCACTACTGTCAATGTTTGGGGTGATAGCGTTGGTGCAGGTATCATTGAAACTTATGAATCTGGTGAAACTGCTGAAGTACCAGCGACATAATAAACCATTTTCAATCAACTAATTCATGTGATAGTTTAATCTTCCTTGTTGGGTGTATTTAAGAAATATTATATTTCAAAATGCATCCTCAAGGAAGATATTATCGTTACTTATATTACAATGAACACTAAAGACGAAACAACTCAACGACAATCTGGGATTTCTGGAGAGTCCGCGCTTGCCATAATCAGTGTTACACTCGCTGCATTCTGGATAGCATTTGCTTACTACCATGGTGGTAGCACGGATGGAAATGGCAATCGGATTCTCTTACTACATCCGCTTGTATCCATCGCGCTGATTGTGCTACTTGTCCGAATCTACCGATATGTTGGTATAAAATTTGTCGTGCATCTTGAGATTATCATGATTGGTCTATGGATATTTGTCAGGATGCTTGGTGTCTTCATGCCGTTTATTCTGGGTTTCGGATTTGCATATCTTTTTAGGTTTCTGTGGCGTGCACTTCCTTTCAAGAAATACTATCAACGAGTCATCGCAACTGTACTGATAGTTATTGTTTGTACTAGTGTATTAATATTCACTGGAATAGCCGTTGGTAATCAATTGAACCAAATGGCGAAAGGTTTACAAAAATATTTTCATGAAACTCTAATTCCTTTCGTTGATAGTGAAAAATTTGTTGATATCATGTATGATGAATCAGATGAAGAACCAATTCTCTTTCTTGCAACTAACCACGGAATCTACCTTCACGAAATTTCGATAGATCCAGAAACGAAACTTGAGAAATTAGAAGATAGAAAGGGAATAACCAACGGTGAAATAATTGGAAAGAAAATTAATGCAATATCCGTGAACAATGACTATATCTATGCTGGTACTGATTCTGGTGTTTATAGATGTGACAAAGATATTGTCAAGGTGGTAACAGGAAGGACAGATGAATTGAGTGAAACAACTGAAACAACTGAAACATCTCCTCGTCCTGGATTTATACGAAAAATATGGCACATGCTAATAGGAAAAAGAGAAGAATCAGCAGTTGCATTATCAAACAAATTAGTATGGAAAAAAATAGATACAGAATTCTTTGATACACGTCCTGTCAAAGCCATCAATACACCTTCTTGGAATTCGGATTTGATTTATGTAGGAACAGCGAACGGTTTATTCTTTAGTGAAGATGCTGAGGAAAAATGGGTTCAGGATAAGACAACACCATTTAATAATAAACCTATAATCCATATTACATCTATAGAAAAGTATGAAATTGAACGAGAAGACATACCAAAATCGCTACCACGCAAAGATATACCTATGTTTATTGCTGTTGAGGACATTGATCAGGAAGATGATAAGATAACTACTGTTGTATACAAACTGCCAAAACCTTCAGATAAGTGGGAACCAATAAGTTCTACAATAAGTTCTACATCAGATGAGATGCCAATAATTAATGTGATTGTAGCAATCGATGAACAGAAAATAGAACTCGTTGCTGGGACTAAGAATGGGGTATACGAGTGGGTTGAATCTGGAACATGGGAAGACAAGACAGATTCTGTGCGTTTACCCCTATCAATCACTTTATTGGCTACTTCAAAGTCTGGATTATATGCAGGGAATGACGAAGTTATACATTATTATTCCAAAAAATCAAGAAAATGGAACAGGGTTATTGAAAAAGAGAGTGGTATAATAGCATATAGAGATTCTGAAATTGTGATGCAGTTTCAGGACTACATTACAGAGAAAATACCTGGATGGACAGCAAGTGGTGGTGCTTTTGTACGGTGGATATCTGGATTAGCGGGATCAATTGCCTTTCAGTTTGGAGGTCTTATTGCTACTCTCTTTTTAGCATTTATCGTGTTTGTCTATGCAAGTCAAGGATTTAACAAATACACACGTGGTTTTATTAATTTAGTCCCAGAAAGACACCGAGAAACTGCAATGGCATATTTTAGGGAAATAGATAGGAATATGCACCAATTTCTCAAAGGGCAATTCACTGTTATTGTCATAATCTCAATATTGTCCTGTACCATATATCATATTATCGGTGTTCCGTTCGCATTGCTTGTTGGATTAATGGCTGGTCTCTGTAATGCCATACCGACCTTCGGTCCCTTCATAGGAGGAGGATTTGCATACAGTGCAATGTTAATGGGACTCGCGGCAGGTGAATTCGCAGACCCCTACAACTTCCTGTTTCGATGTTTGTTAGTACTTGGTGGTATATTGGGAATTCAGACAATTGACAACTCGCTCATTTCACCGAATGTTATGAGTAATGCCGTTGATATTGACCCATTACTTATTATGTTTGCAGTCATCGTTGGTGCGTCTATCCTCGGTTTCTGGGGTGTGTTGCTTGCTATTCCAATCATCGTTGTCATAAAATCAATCCTGACTGTTTCAAAGGCTGCAGCCAACGGAGGTGACCCAATGCCTATAGAGGAACAAACCTAATGTCAAATCAACTCCCAATTGTCGCTATTGTAGGTAGACCCAACGTCGGTAAATCCTCTCTGTTTAATCGGATTACTGCAGATGCACGTCCAAGTTCTGAACATCGTAAGCAGTTCGCCGTCGTCAACGATACACCTGGTGTGACACGGGATCGCAACTACGCAGAAGTTAAATGGCAGGACACATCATTTAAAATAGTGGATACGGGTGGTATGGACGTTGATCATGATGATCCATTGATTGATAACGTGCAAGTTCAGGTTGACCAAGCACTATCAGAGGCAGCACTCGTCCTATTTGTCGTTGATGTTCGTGATGGAATAATGCCCCATGATAGCATTGTAGCTGAAAAACTACGTTCAGCAGGAAAACCTATTCTTCTCGTTGGAAATAAAGCGGATAGTGTCCGTCTTGGAATGGGAACTGCTGAGTTCTATTCTCTCGGATTGGATGAACCGATTCTAACCTCGTGTGTTCAGAATATCGGTATACACCAACTCCTTGATCAAGCGGTTGAAGTATTGCCAGAAAATGCAGATACACCGGATGATTCCTCTGATCCAATCAAAATCTCAATCGTTGGTCGTCCAAACGTTGGTAAGTCATCTCTCCTCAATTCACTACTCGGTGAAGAACGCATGATTGTTGACAACCGTCCTGGTACGACACGGGATGCTGTCAATATCAGATTTGTTTATGACAACATCCCTTTTGAACTTGTTGACACAGCAGGAATGCGACGCAAATCGTCAATTAAAGAGGACTTGGAATCTGCGACTGTGAAAAGCGCAATTAATAGCATCAGACAGAGTGACATTGCAGCATTGGTCTTAGATGTTACACAAGAGTTGGCACAACAAGACAAGACAATAGCGAGTTTTATTGAGCGAAATGGAAAGGCTTCCGTGCTGGTTCTAAATAAATGGGATCTCGTTGAGAAGGACAATGCAACACATGGGGAATATATAAGATTGATATCTGCACAAGTGCCGCAACTCGATTATGTGCCAAAGATATTCGTATCGGCTATTACGGGTCAACGGGTTACAAAAATCCTTGATGTGGCACTTGAAGTGCATCGCGAATATTGCACCCGAATTCCAACACCTGCGCTGAATGACTTGTTATTAGAATTGCGCACTTCACATCCTCCTCCTCGTGTGAAAGGAACACGTCCTGCATTGAAATATATCACACAGGTAGAAACGCAGCCACCTACATTCCTAATTTTTGGACGGAATACGCACAGAATACGTCCACCGTATACAGCATACTTGATCAATAGTCTACGAAGTACATTTGGTTTTCACGGCACACCTATTCGCATTTTTTATCGTAGAAATTAAGATATTGCTATCATATAATGTTCCATAAGGTTTCAGTACATCAAAACTTCTGCATTATCTAATTCAGAGGAATACAATGGCAAAACCTAAAATCTTTATTACGCGTCCAATTCCAGAACTAGTTCTTGTTCAAATTCAATCGGAATGTGATGTTGATATGTGGCACACAAGTGCCATTCTACCACCTATCGCTGAGAAGATACCACCTTTAGATGGATTGATGACGTATGGACATGAACCCGTTACTGCAGAAATGTTTGACACATCTCCCAATCTGAAAGTTGTATCTGTTGTTGGCGTTGGTTATGACCATGTAGATGAAGATGCAGCCAGAAAACGCGGAATTGCTCTTGGACATACACCCGGTGTTCTCAGTGACACCACAGCTGATATGACATGGGCTCTCCTACTTGCTGTGGCTCGCAATGTTGTACCTGCCTATAACCACGTTCAGGTTGACAGGCAGTGGCACTATTATGATCCAAACATACTTTGGGGTTATGATGTGCATCACGCAACGATTGGTATTGTTGGTATGGGACGTATCGGTTATGCAGTTGCAAAACGTGCCTTAGGATTCGATATGAAAGTACTTTACAACAAACGGGAACGTAGGCATGATTGGGAGGAAGAACTCGGTATTGAATATGCAGAAATGGAACATCTACTCAAAGTTTCCGACTTTGTAACTCTTCATGTCCCTTTGACAGAAGAGACTACACAGATGATTGGGAAAGCGGAGTTTGAATTGATGAAGCCTACTGCGATTCTTGTCAATATCGCAAGAGGTCCTGTCGTGGATCACGATGCGTTGTATGTGGCACTTTCGGAAGGACAGATTGCTGGAGCTGCATTGGATGTCACCGAACCTGAACCAATTAACACCGACCATCCTCTTCTTGATTTAGATAACTTACTCATTGCTCCGCATCTTGGTAGTGCGACTATTCAAACGCGAATGAAAATGGCAACGATGGCTATGGAAAACTTGTTTGCTGGGTTAAAGGGTGAACGATTGCCTTATGGGGTTGTGCAGCCGAGTGGCGTATCGTAAATTGAGTCATCTCAAATCAAAATATGTATTATAGTAAAAACCATAATTATTTACATATTACGGTAGGTTCGGTTTCCTAACCGAACCGGTGTTTGTTCAATCTCATAGATGTGGTTAGGAAACCGCATCTACCGCGGAGTGTGCACGTATTTTTACATTTCACTATAAGATTAGGATAGTTTATTGATAAGCGAGGCACTATAGCCTGCCCCAAATCCGTTGTCTATGTTCACAACGGTTACGCCAGAAGCACAACTATTTAGCATGCCGAGTAATGCCGCAAGTCCCCCGAAACTGGCACCATACCCCACGCTTGTCGGAACAGCGATTACGGGTGTATCCACCAATCCTCCTATAACGCTGGGTAATGCACCTTCCATCCCTGCAATTACTATAATGACTCGAGCATTCAGAAGTTTCTCGTGATTTCCAATCAGCCTATGTAATCCTGCAACACCGACATCGTAAAGCCGTTCTGGTGGACAACCCATCATGAATGCAGTTTCGGCGGCTTCTTCTGCTACTGGTAAATCGGAAGTTCCTGCAGAAACTATAAGAACACCTTCTTTTTCCTCTGAGGTGGTTTGCTTCACGGAGATTGTCCGTCCCAATTCATTGTATCGCACCTCTGGATGCAGTTCTTTAACACCTTCGTACATTGAAGGCGTAGCACGCGTCGCTAGCAACGGATGTCCTGCATTTAGGATACTTTCACTTATTTTTTTGACATGCTCATCTGTTTTCCCTTCACAAAAGATGACTTCAGGAAAACCTGTCCGAAGCTGCCGATGATGATCAATTTTGGAAAAACCGAGGTCTTCAAAAGGGAGGGTGCGGAGAGATTTCAGTGCATCACTCACTTCTATCTCTCCACTTTTGACCTTCTCAAGGAGAATGTTTAACTTTTCAACTTCCATATTTGCTGAAACTGTGTCCAGAGAGTGTCAGAATAATTATGCTAAAACAAGAAAAATAATCGGTTTCTAAGTTGTACGTTTTCTCAAAGTCTACAACGTGAGTTTATGCTTCTTCTGATTCCTTCTTATTTGATTTCTTGTTTTCAGCAAGACCGGGAATTGTCTCAGTGATTTTACTGCGAACATCAGATGAAACTTTCTTGCCAGTTTCAACTGCAGTTTTCACTTGATTCTTCGCGTCCTTAACACGTTCCTTGCTTACATCAACGAGTCCTTGAACACTTTCTTTTCCTTGTTCCACGATTTGCTGTACATTCTCTTTTGCCGATTCAGATGCTTGTTGAGCGAATTCAAGTGTCTTGTCTTTTGCCTGTATAGATGTATCCCGTATTTTTTCTCGAGTTTCTTTTCCTGGTGCTGGTGCATAAAGCAGACTCAGCACTGCTCCCGTCAAAAAACCGGTGAAGAAGGCAAATATCATTGTCAATCCGTTATTGCGTCCATCATTACTCATGAGTTAATCCTTTCTATCAATAGATTTAAGAAATTATTTTTTTGACCATTTACTCTTGAAATGTAACAATACATTCCTATAGGTATATACGTCATTTTTCTAAAAACATTTACAATTAGTTGATTTTGGAATTGGTTTCTTTCAATTTTCTGCTATATTTTCTTCAGATTCCTCTGGTGGTACTTCGCTTTCTGTTTCATCTGGTTCACGCTCCGGTTGAGATTCACTTTCTTCACCATTAGATTCCGATGTTTCGCTTGAATTAGATGGTTTATAAAATCTTCCCCAACCAGCCTTTAACCCGTGCCACATACTAATAACATCTGCCAGAGAAACAGCAATTTGATTTCGGAAATATTCTGCTTGTTCTATGGTCTGACCAGAAAAAGTTGATACAGAATTAACAAGCGATTCAAGTTGTTGTATGCTCTGATTCAACTTGTCCGACATCTCTTGAATATTATGTAACGTGGGTTGAATCTCATTCTCGCTAATCTGTTGAATTGATGCTGTGACACCGTTTAGGTTCTGTAACAATTCCGGCAATTCCTTATTTATTTCTTTCACTGTCTGCGTGACATCTGTAATAAGAATTCCAACTTCTTGATTTACAAGATTCTCTGTAGAATTTAGCGTGTTCTGAATGCTGTTCAAAGACTTTCTTACACTACTCAGTGTCGCACATAGATAGATAAACAAAGCTGTTAAAGCGAGTAGTGCGATTCCAAGACTACATTGCCAGAAAATAGTTAGAATTGTACTTGCGTCCATTCGTATTATCCTCTCTTATGCTATAGCATAATTGATATGTAGCATAAATATTCCATTGTTCAGATGAAAAACCTTTGTATTATAAATGGTTCTCAATAATTTTGGTAGTAGCTGCAATTGCATCGTTGACTTTATTTATGTCTTTTCCTCCACCTTGTGCCAATTCAGGACGACCACCACCGCGTCCATCTGCAATTTTTGTAATCTCCTGTATCAATTTACCAGCATTCAAGCCACGTTCTTTTACAAGATCAGATGTAACGCCAACGATAAAGGCTGCATCTTTTCCTAATACCGAAGCAAGCGCGACAACACCAGATTCCAATCGTGTTTTGAGTGTGTCTACCATCTGTCTGAGACTGTCTCTATCGGTTTTTTCTATACACGCCGCAACGACCTTGACACCATCAACAAGTGTTGCACCATCAACTAATGAACCAATGTTTGAGAGTGCACTCTGGCTTTTCAACTTTTGTATTTCTTGTTCCAATTCACGCTGCTCTTGAAGTAATTGTTGTATTCTTTCTGATAAACCGGATTTTGGTGTTTTTAGTATATTTGAGACATCGGATAGAATTATATCATCATCTTGGATAGTTGTGAGCGCATCACTTCCCGTAAATGCTTCAACACGTCGGACACCTGCTGCAATACTGCTCTCACTGATCAATTTAACGTAACCGAGTTCACCTGTAGCATAGACGTGTGTGCCACCGCATAACTCAATACTATATCCTCCTGCTTGCACTACCCTAACCATATCACCATATTTATCACCAAAGAACGCTAACGCGCCTTTTTCTTTTGCCTTATCCAGCGACATCTCGTTGATCTCAATTGTGTCGTTTTTTCGTACCTTCTCGTTAATGTAAGTCTCTATCTCCTGGAGTTGTTCCGTTGATACGGCTTCAAAGTGATTAAAATCAAATCGTAATCTGCCAGACTGAACAAGCGATCCTGCTTGTGCTACGTGTGTGCCTAAGATACTTCTTAATCCACTGTGAAGCAGATGCGTAGCAGTATGACTTACAGCAATTGCATTACGTCTATCACTATCAATTTGTGCTTTGACATTGGTAAATGGCGTAATTTCGCCTTCAAGAACTTTACATTTATGCACAAATAGATCTGGTGAAGGTTTGATTGTGTCAAGCACTGTGAGTTTTGCGTCAGAACTCTCAAGTAAGCCTATATCTCCAACCTGTCCACCTGATTCACCATAGAATGGTGTGTGTCTAAGCAGAACTGATACCTCATCATCTTGTTTTGCGCGTGCTACAGATTCAGAACCAGAAATCAATGTAACGATCTCTGTATCAATCATATAGTCAGTATATCCGACAAATCCTGTGCTACCCGTTTCTTTCAGCACTTCAGCATATAGTGAAACTTCATCGTCATTTACGCCGCTACCCGCAGCTTGCCATGCTGCTCTACCCCGTTCACGTTGTGCAGACATATTCTCGTCAAACCCAACTTCATCAACGGTGAAACCGCGTTCTCGTGTAAGCAGTTGTGTCAAATCAAGTGGAAAACCGAAAGTATCGTATAATTCAAAAGCACGTTTGCCATCAAGTTCAGTTTTACCTTCTGTATTTAGCGTACCAATAGACTGTTCAAGGATGTCTAATCCACGTGCAAGCGTTTGATGAAAACGATTCTCCTCTGCTTGAATTGTGCGTGTAATAAAATCCTTTCGTGGTAATACGTCTGTGAAAACATCACCGAGTAAATCAATAACTTTATCAACGAGTCGGTATATGAATGGTTCATTCATATCCAGTTTTTTGCCATAGAGCACTGCGCGGCGTAAAATTCTACGTATCACGTATCCGCGTCCATCATTAGATGGCATGACTCCGTCACCGATTGTGAATGTCAAACAACGGATATGGTCTGCAATTACTCTATGTGGAAGTCCATCAATGTCATGACCGTAGTCCTTACCTGTCATATCAGAGATTGTTTCAAGTAGTGGAATAAATAAATCTGTTTTATAGTTAGAGTCAACGCCTTGTAGAATAGAAGTTATTCTTTCAAAACCCATGCCGGTGTCTACATGTGTAGCAGGGAGTGGGTCAAGCGTACCGTTCTGATCTCGATTATATTGAATAAAGACAAGATTCCAAAATTCACGAAATCGTTCGCTTGTATTGGGACCAGCATCAGGGTCATTTGCAGTTTCAGGGAACGCGTCTACGCCTAAATCAACAAATAGTTCACTACACGGCCCACAGGGACCGGTCTCACCCATTTCCCAGAAGTTATCCTTATCACATCGACGAATGCGTTCAAGCGGTAGATCAGTTTCCTGTAGCCAAAGCTTTTCTGCTTCGTCATCTTCAGTATACACAGTTGCCCAAAGCACTTCTGATGGAATTTTCCACAACTCTGTAACTAATTCCCATGCAAAAGCAATGGCTTCCTGTTTATAGTAATCCCCAAAAGACCAGTTTCCGAGCATCTCAAAAAAAGTGTGATGACTTGGCGAGTGTCCTACCTCTTCAAGGTCATTGTGTTTGCCACTAACCCGTAAACATTTTTGTGTGTCTACAGCACGTTTAAATTCTCGTTGTCCAATACCAAGGAATACATCCTTGAATTGGTTCATTCCTGCATTCGTAAACAATAAAGTTGGGTCATCGGCGGGAATTAAAGAGGCACTTGGAACGACTGTATGTCCCTTTGTTTTGAAATATTCTAAGAAACTTGCTCTGATTTCATCTGATGTCATATTGACACATCTCCCATATACCCAATTATAGTCTAATCTTAGTTTAGAAGTCAAGAACAAAAGAATGTTTGTTCTGATTTTTAGTTAGAATACCTGATGAATTATCTTCAAGATCAACTCAGAATCGTATCCTCTACGAGCTAAATATCCATGTAATCTACGTTGTGCCACCTGATTAGTCAGATGTTTATATTTCTTTCCCTGTTTTTTTGCAATTTGAAGGGCTAATCTTGCTTCATCTTCAGCATTAACTTCATTTACCACCTGTTCTGCTGTTTTTCTGTCAACACCTTTTTCAATGAGTTCCATTTTAAGAAGTTTCTGTCCTCTGGGATTTGATTTTAGACGTCGTTGAACCCATTTCTCTGCAAACTGTCGATCACGTATGTGTCCAGATTGAATTAATTCCGTTACGATTGTTTCTACTGTTTCATCACGAAACCCTTCTTTTGCAAGGTGCCGTGACATTTGTGATTTACTATATATTTCTTCTTGTAGCATTTCAAGGGCATACTTTTTAGCACGCATCATTTCTTCTGCTGTAATCAGTTTTTCAATAACTTCTGCTTCAATTTCTAAACCGATTCGCAATCCTAAATTTTCAACAAGCATTGTAGGAACAGATAGTTGATGTGTGTCATCTAAATATATCTTTAGGAGTGAGGAGTCATTTAATTGCGGTTGGATATCTGTTATTTTCTGTTTCATTCGTGCTGATTTCAAAATATATGGGCAGATATAAGAATCCGCCCATAGTCTGATTTTTAGGTATCGGTATAACTAACAATCCGAACTGAATATACAGAAACTCTATCTCTGTGATTATATTCAGTTATTAGCTACCGTTAGAACCTGCCCATAAAGCACCGCGCTGTAGCAACGTGCTAAACATCTCATGTTGGCATGCTGCAGGATCATGTCCAAGTGCAAGGTAGAATACTTTTCCTTCACCCCAATTCTTTGTCCATGCTACTGGCATAGCTCCACCTTTCCACAAAGCAGAAGCAAGCACGTGATTACGCGGGTCGTAATCAAGGATGTATTGTTCATCTTTCACGACAAATTCGTCAAGTCCCTGTGTGATTTCATGCTCATTGTCAACAATACTCACCTGATAATCCCTATAACGTGGATGTGTAGTAAAGTAACCACCAACCATAGAGCGATATTCAGGACAACCTCGAAATGAATCTGCGGCAGAATGGATACCGACATAACCTTTACCTGAAGCGACGTGGTTTAACAATCCATTTTTTTGCGCATCTGATATTTTACCCACCGTATAATAGAAAACGATAAGATCATACGGATCTAAGTTCGGAGAAACCAATGCATCCAAATCGTCTTCAACAGTCGTCAGTTCAAATTCGTCTCGTTGTGAAAGTGATTTGACAATTTCTTCACTGCATCCCTTCCAGTTATGAATTGCACCACCTGCAAAAACGAGTGTATTTATCTTTGCCATTTGTAACCTCCTAATGAATTATATCCGAATTATAACATACATCCATCAAAATTACAACTATAGACGTTTTAAAGGCAGAGGCATTCAATTGTCGATATTCGTTGTGTCCATTCATAATATATAAGATATAGCATGACTTCTCATGCTATATCTGCTGGACTTTACCTCAAAGTTTATATTAGATTTTGCTCATGTCAAGAATGAGCGCGGACAGGAATTAAACCCATGTGGTTATTGTCTTCATTAAAGCAATAGCACTTAAATTATACATGAGCCAATCCGTTTTATGTGTCGTATTGCCTCATAACGTGAATTTGAGATAAGAAATCAGTTCTATCAACTGAAACCTTTGTCACTCTATAAAAATAAAGTCTGTGATTTCACCCGTAACAACGTACTCGTCGAGTATGAGTGTTTCTTCAACTTCTTCAAAAGTGTTATTACTGTCCAGCGTCAGTTTGATTGTTCCAGGTGCAGGTATTTCATCTTGCCGTGCGTCAATAAGCGCGTCTAGTGTTTGGGGGAGTTTTTCATCTTCAGCGTCGAAATCAAAATCAAAATCGAAGTCAAATTCAAGATCAAACAAATCAGCAGTTTCGGCTTCTACTTTCAGTGATACACCACCCGTTCCAAAATCGGATGGGACAAGAATCGATATGTCTTTTTCAAACGTCCGTTCATCTTCTTCGGCAATACTCCAATGCGGTAATAGCACGACCGTGAACGTCACCCGTGTTCCCGTTTGAATGCCATCCGGCACCTTGACTTCTATAATCTCAGCTGACGCTATCTGCGGTTTGTCCATTATTTCAATAGATACCGACTTCAAAGTCGCCTTTCCCGCAGCATTTTTCAGCGGGTCTGTGAACTCGTTCACAGCGTAATTGAGATTTTCATAAATATCAAAAAACGGGTCGTTTGTAATATTTCGCCACCTTTGCGTGTAGGTTTTCTTCGTTTCCATAAACGATAGAATTATTTTTCCTTCTGATGTAGCACGCGTCCACTCTTGCCGGAGCGAGTCTGTTGATGACGCAACAATAGGCGCAATTGCCCATTCTTGACCATAAGCGACTTTAGTTGTTGTCTTTATCGGTTTATCGCTATTGACCGGGTGATAAGATACATCAACCGGTATCGTGTCTGGTGCTGCACCAAGTTCTCCGACAACCGCGGCACTCAAATCCTTCGTGAGTGTGCCAATCGGATCGCCATACGCAATTACAGATTTATAGGGATTTTGTAAGTTTGCAACAATACCTGCCGTCGTTGCCCGATAGACTGGTATTGAAATCTTGCCATCGTATCGAAGTGAATGCCCAAACGCCACAAACGTGTCATCGGAATACACTTGTGTTACCGTGCCGTAAGCAATAACATCTACAACATCGCCTATAGCGATAGCAACGCCTATCATGTCACCAGCTTCTAAATTACCTGAAGCAGCAGGTGCGTTTGCAGGCGCACCCCCAATATCCGAAACGAAATCAATCGCATCAAATCGTGATGACTTCAGACGCTTGCGAATGTCTTCAATGCGACGCGGGTTTATACCACTGAAAACCAACGGTGTTTTGACAGCCTGCTGGCGCATCTGTACACCCGGTGCTCCTGGAGCCGCCATAAACTCACCTAACGGAAGGTGATCTCGCGCAGCTTCCATTGCATCAATCGCAGTTGCCCAAAAACGATGCGGAGCTGTACCGAAATTCACACCATACGCCAACGCTCCCATCACGCGACCCGGCGGACCCACAGGACTGCCAGACATACCCGAAGCAATGCCACCGAGTTCTTCTATGATCGGGTCCGTCAACTCAAACTCATAGAGCGGAAAACCTAAATTAAAATCGCGTATCCCAAGATATTTTACTTTGATTGACACTTTATCTGTTCCATCAAGAACAGTGATAAGTTGATGCTCACTATTCAACGTTAAACCACGAGCTTCCGACTCATACATGCCCGTCAGAGACACTTCCGACAATATCGGTAATCCCGATTTACCCGAATCCGAACTCATATCATCCACGACTTCTTCCGGCAGAGGCTCCGGTGCTTCATCGGAACCACAACCGAATTGAAATATGACAAAAATAACACTCAATAAACAAAGTATATGTTTCATAACAAATCTCCTTTTTAAATAAATATGAACTTGTTGCTTTAGTTAATCAAAAAGCGTAAAACCCCATCTCTCACAATCAGTATATTCGGTTCGTAAACACCGTCTCCATCCTCATTGAAAGAGAACTGACCTAAAATCGTATCATGGGTTTTGGATACGCGCCAGTGTGTCTCGTATGGACTGTGCGTCCGTATTTTCAGCTCTTTAATGCCTCAGAAACACATGGACACACGTATAAGTGACAGCGGCAAACGCGTTGGGTTCTGTGCCGTAAGTCTTTTGATACTGTGCGACACACTCACGATTGCCGCTGGTTTCATCTGTTGGCAACCATCCCGTGAAAGTGATTGCCCTCAGCAGCAGTGCAGAAGCATTTAATTATCGATATTCTTTATCGTAGGAGGGGTTTCCAACCCTGATTTAACAACAAAATCAGTCGGCCTCGTGCAATTCACGCACCTATTTTAACCTAAGTTGCGACCTAATCAATATGTATGTTTAATCTCACAAATATAATATTAAGACATATATATAATATCTTATAAAATAATATATTATGGTCTTAATATGAGTAATTATACACAAATTCAACAAATTTGTCACATTTAATCTGTTTATGATTTCAAATTAACCATAATCCACATGATGCTTAAGCAAAGTGGTATCTGGACATCAATGATCTTTTAGGTAGCAACTTGGGTTATTTTATCCTTTGGAAATGTTTTATTTCACTTTAGGATAAGAAAACTCGACAATTGAATGCCTCTGATTTTAAAGGGATGTGTAAAGTTTTGGCATCAACCGCATAATTCGTGGTAGGTGTGAACTCCGATTCCCCACTTGTCACAATTCGGAGATCGCTCATACAAGTTTTTGATCATATTGCGCCAAGAACTTTGCACACTCAGCGTTAACAAAGTATGATTTGTTCTCGTCACTGGCTATAACTATTTGTATGTTCATGTATTTGTTGGCGTTCGCGGTTGGCATGAGGATCTGCCCGACGTGCTATACCTGTAATCTCATCAACCGATTCATCAGTCTTGAAACGCAAGTAAAGTTTTCTTGACTTGTTTGCCATAGGTGTATTCTTCAATGCACGATAACATCGCATCATATTATAGTGAGCATCCAAATCTTCTGGATCGACCTCAATCGTTTTCTGAAAATGTGTTAATGCCGTTTCATACTCACGTTTGAGAAAGTACATGCCTCCCAGTTGATTGCGAACGCGAGTATCTCGTGGGAATTGTGATGCTGCTTGTTGTAGATGTTGAATTGCCAAATCGTATTTTCCATACGTCTCTTGTACCAAAGCATAGAAATAATGAACCTTTGCCCGATGAGGATTTCCGGGAGGCAAGATTTTCTGTATCTCAAATGCTCTGTTCAGCATCTCTTCTGCACTCTTCACGTCACCTTCTTTGATGTTACACCGTGCAATATTCACCCATCCATCCAAGTAACCAGGATCAATTTCTGTAACCTTCCTGAATGCAGCTTGTGCTTTTCTTAAGTCTCCTTGTAGGAATAGTCCTATACCGTAGTCGTTCCAACGTTCACGAGCATTACCATCCAATGTATCATTAAATGATACATTTTCTAAATTAGATTTGACATGTAAGGTTGTTCTTACATCTGCCATCATAACAATTGGTAGGTTTGGTATGGACTTGATTTCTCCTGCAACATCAGCAGTATCACCAGTCCAAACCCATTTTCCATCGTCATAGCCTTTATCCACCTGATAGTTCGTATCTTCAGGATCGCGAACCCCCGCATAAGCCCACTGTGTATGCCACCAGTTGAATTTGCGATAATTGAGTTTTGCTTCTAATGCCAGAGTATCGCCACAATCATCTGGAATAGTGAGCTTGTATCTCACCGTATCTGCGGCACCAGGTGGAATGGTGCGGGAATACAATACGGTTCGCATTGCCCACGCATTGCGTTTGTTAATTAAGTTACCGCGCTCATCTAACATATAGGCTTGATAGAAGTGTGCACTCGGATCAACAGGACCATTGCCATCAGGAGCAGCGATCCTACCATTCCAAAACACAATTTTACCATTCTCATCAGTTACCTTCAACTCAAGCCAGATATCAAATGCATCAATTGTGCCAGCGGGGAATTGATGTCCAACCCCGCGCGTCCGAACTACAACCTCAATTAACGTGTCCTCTCCTCGTTGGATTGCTGCACCATTCTTTGGAACAGGTTTTCCATTAGCAAACAGATCTAACGTGATAACATCATTTTTTAAGAAGTCTATTACTGTTTGGAGTTGTTCATCGTGTTTATTAACATAAGGGAGTGCAGTATTCGCTGCAGGAAAACGATGACTGTGGACTTTACCCTTTATATTCCCCGCATCTTTTGAGTCAACAAGTGGCATGTGGCAATCAACACATTTCTTAGCCTTTTCAGGATAATAGAATGAGAGCGCTCCTTGATGTGAAACACCACTCTTCTGCCATTGATCGTAGTCGTTGAAACCACGCACCCATTTGAAATTGTTGACCGGAAAGTCAAGATGTACCTTGTGACAAGTTGAACAGAATTCTGCTGTATTATCTCGGTGGAAAGGCTTTAGAAAACTCTTGCGATGTGGTTCTGGATCAAGCCGAATTAAGTAGTTGTGCAATCCGCGGATAATGCTATTGTCACTTGATGCTAAATCATGTAGAGGAGGATACTTTATCACATACCCACTATTTCCCATCGTATCCTTGACTCGTTCAATGGAATGGCAAGCCGTGCATGCTAATCCTGCTTGTGCGGCAGGTGTATGAAGGTTTTCTCTAATCGGTTTGTCCATAATTCCATTAAGTAGAATAGCGGGATCATGACATCCACCGCACCATTTCGAAGACTGTATACCGTTCACCTCCTGCATATAGATGATGGATTTGCGGTACCACTGGTTGTTGAAAGATGAAAAATGATGAGCAGATTCGTTCCACTGCTTATAGATATCCGGATGACAACCTTTTGTTGCACATGTTTCGGATGTCAGAAAAAAATCAGTCGGAATGAGGTTACCTGTCTCTGTTTCTACAGATGCTGGAAAAAAATGTCCTGTCGTTCCACCACCTTCTTCATACATACTTGTCGGAGGGAAAGCAGGATTCTTGACAATATAATCCGCGTTAGGAAAATAGTGTTGCGAAACCTTAGCACCTATTGGAAAGAACAGCACAAAAATAAAAACCCCAACAATCATCTTTTTTAGAATTGGTGAAATTGTGTCACTGAACTTCAATAGATGGATTGAAAAGAGCAGACTCCCAATGCTTACGCTGACTATATGTGTAATGAGAACCCAACGGTAAGGAGTTGTCGCACCGACTACCATCAGATAACCACCAGAGATGATTCCAATGATTACTCCTAAGACTCCGAATTTACCTATACCTGTCAGTTTTCTGAGATGTTTATAAAGATAGATACAGAATGGGATCAGTAGAATAATTCCGAGACCAATATGGAGAAGTACATTTAAAATATAGAAAAGTGTGGGTTCACCGAAACTGAATAGATATGCACTGTTTAGGAGTAGAATTAGGAAGGCTAATAGTGAAATTTTACGCATGGATTTGTTTGGTTTGATTCTGATATGAGCATTTATCTATATTTACCCGGCAGTATACCCACCATCAATCGGCAAGGCGATCCCCGTAACAAAAGCAGATTCGTCGGATGCCAGATATAATGCACCATAAGCAATCTCTATCGGTTGACCAAGCCGACGCATGGGATGTTTATCTGCAAGTTTCTGGTATTCATTAGGTGTTTTGATGACTCCTGCGACTAACGGTGTTTCTACAAAACCGGGACAGATACAATTCACTCGGATATTGTCTTGAGCATAGTCAAGTGCCATTCCGCGCGTCAAATTTGTTACAGCACCCTTAGATGCAACATACGCAGCTCGGACATCCGCACCAACTAGACCGTAGATAGAGGACATATTAATAATAACTCCTCCACCGTTCTTTTGCATCGCAGGGATAGCAGCTTTAGCACAGAGGAATACACCGTTTAGGTTGACATCTAAACAACGATGCCAATCATCTTCAGGGAGTTCCCCTACAGGTAGACGCATGGCGATTCCAGCGTTGTTGAAAAGTATATCAAGTTTTCCAAAAGAATCTACGGTTTGTGCTACGACATTTTGTGTATCTACTTTGATAGTCACATCAGTTCTGATAAATTTTGCTACATGACCAACGTCTTGTATATCCGCGACAGTCTGCTCTCCTCCATCAATATCTATGTCTGCCACAACGATCCTTGCACCGTGTTCGGCAAAGAGTTTCGCTGTCGCTTTACCTATACCGGAAGCTGCACCTGTGATAATTACCACCTTGTCCTTTAGTCTCACGGTTACACTTTTTCCTTCCAAGCAGCAAGATTCTGTTCTGGTTGACCGATCTGATTTCTCAACACACCGATATTTTCTATTTCAAGTTCTATCACATCACCGGGTTGAATCCATCTGTCAAGTTCCCATCCACATCCTTTGCCGACAGTGCCAGAGCCTAAAAATTCACCCGGGAATAGTGTTTCAGACTGCGATACAAAAGAAATCATCTCTTCAAAAGTATAGTACATATCTGATGTCGTTCCTTCAGACCAAACTTCTCCATTGACTCTTGCTGTCATTTTCAGATCGTAAGGATCACCAATTTCA
Organism: Candidatus Poribacteria bacterium; assembly: GCA_965214095.1. Lineage (GTDB taxonomy): Bacteria > Poribacteria > WGA-4E > WGA-4E > WGA-3G > MSPOR6. The sequence goes on from OZ243938.1 coordinate 1,164,295, forward strand.
TCAGGTGTTACAAGACACGGCCCCATGATGTTGCTGTTGTCAAAATCCTTACCTTTTGCAGGACCGAGGGATAACGTCATGTGACGGAATTGTATATCACGCGCACTGATATCGTTGTATATGGTATATCCAGCGATGTATTCATGTGCATCTTCAATAGGGATATTCTTCCCAGTTTTGCCGATATACACACCCCATTCCAATTCAAAATCAAGTTTCTCTGTGTAGTTTGGCCAAGTGACAACAGCTTCGTGTCCAGCAATGGATGCGGGACTTGTGCTACCTCTGTAATAATTGGGAAGTTTGAACCATTCAGGTGAAATTTCTTTTCCTGTAATTCGAGATGCAGCATCCATGTGTGTTTTGAAAACACCAAAATCCCGCAAACTTGCAGGACGTGGAAACGGTGCTTGTAATACTACATCGGATATATTATATACACTTTCCTTGCGTTGCGACAGAATTGTGTCAAGTCGTTTTTGTGCTTCATCTAAACAGTTCTGTTCAAAGAACTGTGTCATATCCGATACTTCAAGTGCAAGATCAACGATAGTGTTCCCATCGATCAAAGCTCCAAGTTTGTTATGTTCGTTGTTTGACGGTAGTTTGAATGTTACAAGTTTCACAAATAATCCTCCCTTGATGCTATGGTAACTTTATACTATATTAGCATTCAAAAGTCAAGGATATGTATTTCGTTGGGTGTGTAAAGTTTCAGCAAAATGTTTATCTGAACCAGGATAACATTCAAGATATTTCTATGATAGAAAAAGAAAAATTTGCACACAGTAGGAAGACATTGTAAAGTTATTCTTGGAGTTCACACATATATCTCAAAATTGTGAAGAAAAAGAACTTGCATAACACTTGGCGACTAATAATGACCATCATCAGGATCAATACGTAGATTCGGATTACTACTTCGGATTTTATAAATCGTCATCATTCCTTGAATAGGATTGTTCTTGACATATAGTTCTCTTAAAGACTTCAGATTTTGAAGTTCACCAAAATCAGTAATCTTATTATCGTTCAATCTAAGGATAGCAAGCCGTTTCAATTCAGCAATCGGACTGATATCGGATATTTGATTCTTACCAAGCGTAAGCATCCCAAGATATTTCATATCAGATAGCGGCGAAATATCACTTATTTTATTATCCGTAAGGTGCAATATCCCCAATTGTGTCAACTTTGAAAGAGGCTTTATATCGGTGATTTGATTTCTGATAAGTCCTAAGCGTCTTAGTTGATCTAATTCAGCCAACGGCGTTAAGTCGGTGATACCATTATCATTTAGAGATAGATCTGTAAGTCGATTTAGTCCAGATAGCACATTCACAACCATAGTAAGATCATGGATTTTGTTACTACCTATACTTAGATCGGTGAGTCGTTCAAGTCCAGCAAGCGATGTGATGTCACTGATATGATTTCCCGAGAGTCCTAAATCCTGAAGGTGTTTTAATTCTGCCAATGGAGTGAGATCTCTAATTTTATTCCCATATAACCATAATATATCAAGTTGTTTCATTTCTGCCAATGGTGCAATATCCGTAATTTGACATTTTCTGAGATATAAGTGTTTTAGATGTATCATGCCTGCTAATGGAGTTATATCACTAATTTGGGTGTTTTTTATGGATAACCAAGTCATTTTCTTTAAATTAGCAAGTGGTGAAATGTCAGAAATGTTGTTGCCAGATAAAGATAAACTGCTTAGATGAACCAAATGCGTGAGAGGCGTCAGATCACTTATTTTATTTTTTTGCTTGCTGTACCCATCTTCTAACTTCAATTCCGACAACTGTTGCAATCCACTTAGAGGAGAAATGTCTTCAATGGGATTACCTTCAATATACAGATGAGTTAATTCTGTTAATTCTTTAAGTGGGGTAATGTCTTCAATCTGATTATCATCTAGATATAAAGCCCATAGTCCAGGCATTTTTTCTAAACCAGTTAGGTCTTTTATTCCTTTATCTCTGCCACTAATTGATTCCACTTCTATCAACCTGTTTGATGGAATTGGTTCATGTGGCTCTAAGTTCAGCTCCTCTCTCACAGCTGCTGCAAGGTTCACATCTGGTATTTCTGGAGATGGGATAGTCTGCACGACTTCTTGAGATGTGTCATCGTCTTGAGGAATAGGTGACGGAAGAACCGAGATATAGGATGGATATTCTAAATATTTATATTTGTCAACTGCACTTCTATCAACAATCAAATTATCAATATAACTTAATAGTAGATAATTATTTAATCCACTAAGTGGTTTGATATCCTTAATATGGTTATGATCAACGTATAACTTTTTTAGATTAATCAGTTTACCGAGGGGATTCACATCAATTATTTCATTGTTTCTCAGAGTTAATTCAGTCAGTCTTATCAAATCAACTAACGGTGTGAGATCTACGATTTGATTGTTATCCAGATGCAGTCGTCTGAGTTCTGTTAATTCCGCCAAAGGTGAGATGTCCTGAATATGATTCATTCCAAGACGTAAGGATATAAGTGCTTTAAATTCTCTTATTACGTTTACGTTTGAGATAAAATTGCTATGTAGTTTGAGATACTCAAGTCTTGTTAAGTCTCTGAGTGCACCGATATCACTGATTTGGTTGTGACTAAGATCTAAATCCTTAAGTTTTGTTAATTCTTTTAGTGGAGTAATGTCATTGATAAAGTTCCCGCGGCAATCGAATTGTCTTAAATTAACAACATTCTCTAATCCAGCTAAATTGCTTATTCCCTTTTTTCTAACAGACAAGTATGTAATCGTTTTGAGTTCTTTTTTGAAAATAGGTTCTGTTGGACCAAGATGTAGTCTTGCACGGATAGCAGATTCCAGATTTGGGTCTGGAAAATCTATCGGTTCAGATTGGAAACAACCTATGATTACTATATAGAAGATTAAAAGCAGGAAAATCTTTCTCATCAGATTTTCTCCATTCTCACATTATTATTCAAAGTACTCATCTTCGCTAAACTTTGTCCACGAATGAAACACTGGAAAGGGTATTGGCAAACTTTCATCAGGATCGTTAATTCTAAATTCAATCTTCTCTTTGTCAAATAGGTTTCGAACTGAAATGGATATTCCTTCAGTTTCAATACAATTATCACATGTATTTGGTAAATTCTGATGTGAACTTGGAGATTCAAAATAAAGTTTATATTCTGATCCACCTTTTTCAACACGATAATCCTTTGCTATGATCTCCCATTCATTGAGAGCAGTATCACCTTCAGCATATTGAGCCCATATACTAATTACTTGCTTGTCATTATCAAAGAAATCAAGGATGATACCCTTTCGTTTCAATGCGTCCTTAGATGGGGCAAACTGACGAAATGACCGATCTTGTAATTCGGTTTTTACCTGTTCCTCTTCTTCGATATCAACAGGTTCTAATGGATTAGCACAGGATATTAGAGATATACAAACAATAATCGGTATAATCAACAATAGATATAGTCTTGTATGGATTTTATTGATTGCTTGGTATCTTAAATTAAGACGTTTGGATTTTTTCATTCCTGATCCTTTCTTTTGTTATCATACTAATCAAATTGTAACATTGTAATAGATAGATTGTCAAGACAATGCGTAGTTTTGATCTAAACATTCAAACAGAAATAGTCCTTGATTCATTACATGCTGTTTGGTAAAATGCCAACATATTCATACTCATAGAGGTAGTTATGCAAGAAATTGTTATAGATGCAGAAAAGTTGCATGACTTTGCGCGAAAGCTTTGTGAAAAAGCAGGTTTATCATCAGATGATGCTGAACTGATGGCGAAGCTACAGGTTCAAACCGACCTACGTGGGGTACATTCTCACGGAACACGTGCATTGCCGGGATACCTGAACCAAGTACTTGATGGCAACCTAAACCCAACACCGAATCTCCAAATCGTCACAGAAGGACCAAGTTTCGCAGTAATTGATGGAGATAACGGAATGGGACATCTAGCAAGTACGCTTGCTATGCAAACTGCGATTGATAAGGCAAAAACAACAGGTGTTGCAGCTGCTGGAGTACATAATGCAGGACATTTCGGAGCAGCAGCTTGTTATTCTATCATGGCAACTGAGAATGGGATGATCGGCTTTTCAACAACAAATACTGGCAGACCCTCTGTCGCTGCCCCCGGTAGTGCTGAAGCAGTGGTCGGAAACAACGCTTTTAGTTATGCATTGCCAACTGGACAAGGACATCCAATCGTATTAGATATGGCATGTGGTGTATCATCATGGGGGAAGATTGGAACGTTCCGTATGTACAGCAAACCGATCCCTGATGGTTGGCTATTAGACGATACAGGTCAGCCAAGTGCCGATCCAAGTCAAGGTAGTTTATTAGCACCCGCTGCGGGTCCGAGAGGATACGGATTAGCTCTGATAATGGGCATTTTAGCGGGACCTCTCTCTGGCGGAATGATGACAATCAATAAAACCATAACTACATCTGAACACTTCTTTTTTGCCATGAATATTGAATCTTTTACCGATTATGATATGTATACCTCTGAAGTTGAGAATGGAATACGTAAAATTCACGACGCAAAAACAGCGGAGGGTGTGGAACAAGTCTATCTCCCCGGTGAAATAGAATGGAATAACTACGATAAATGGATAGAGAACGGCATTCCTATTCATGTAGATCATTTACGCAGTCTTGCAAACGTCGCAGAGAAATTAGATATTAACATATTTTGGGAGTGGTAACCTATGGAAGAAACGAATGAACGTGTTGACGGTGGCACACTACCCGATTGGGAAGTAGCAGAACTTCCTGCTCCACCTCAATATCAATTTGGTAAAGCATTTAGAAACATATTAGGACCAGGAATAATTGCCTTAGGTGCATCAATCGGCAGTGGGGAATGGTTATTAGGACCAGCAATTACTGCTCAATATGGTGGTACATTGCTGTGGATTGCTACCATTGCAATCCTACTGCAATCCGTTCTAAACACAGAGTCAATCCGCTATACGTTGTATACTGGTGAACCGATGTTGAGTGGTTACATGCGGTGTAAACCTGGACCACGGTTCTGGGCAATTCTCTATTCCGGTGTTGACTTTTTCAGCATTTGGCCTGGATGGGCAATGGCAGCTGCAACTGCTCTGGCTGCAGCATGGATAGGAAGAATGCCATCGGAAGCCGATCAGAATACTGTCCGTATATTTGCTTATATTATCTTTTTCGCATGTTTAGCAATCATAATGTTCGGAGGAAAAATATACAATGCACTTGAGAAAGTTCTGCTATTCATGGTTGTATGGATTATCGGATACTTGGTCATTGTAGATGTTATTCTGGTCTCACCTGCTGTCTGGTGGACTGTCATAAAAGGTTTCTTCAGTTTCGGTGCATTGCCACCTGAAGTACAGGGTGGAAACTTTGATTGGTTACTACTTGGTGCATTCGCTGCCTATGCTGGAAGTGGAGGTTTAGGAAACATAACTATATCAAACTATGTCCGTGATAAAGGATGGGGTATGAGTAGTTTGGTTGGTGCGATCCCATCTATTATCGGTGGTCAAAAGGTGACACTCTCACACTTCGGTAAAGTGTTCAGAATTTCTCCAGAAAATATCAATCGATTCAAAGAGTGGTGGAAATATGTTAGATTTGAACAGTATTACATCTGGGTCGTTGGGTGTTTCATCGGTTTGGCACTACCTGCAATGTTGACACTTGAATATGTGCCGTTAGGGCAGGAAATGGATCAATGGGCTGCGGCAGGATTTCAAGCTGAAGGACTCGCACAAAGAGGTGGTAGAATCTTGTGGTATCTCACGCTGTTATGCGGATTTTGGGTGCTTTTCTCAACACAACTTGGCAGTGTAGATGGTGTACCACGTAGATTTACCGACATTATTTGGACTGGGTTCAGAAGGGCAAGAGCAATGGATGATCACAATGCAAAATGGATCTACTATCCGATAGTCCTCGTTTATGTCATCTGGGGTGTCATAGCAATGTATTTGGCAAAACCTTTGTTAATGATTATCGTGTCAGCGACAATAGGTGGGTATCAACTGGTGATGTGTTCAATCCATACCTTATATGTAAATCGTAAGTTCTTACCGAAGGAGATTCAACCACCAATATATAAGCAGATTGGACTAATATTGTGTGCATTGTTCTATTCAATCTTTGGCACAATCACGGTTTACAAACAGGTGGTTGTGAAATATATCATACCACTATTTTAGCTACGGTAGATACATTCAATATCGTTAACGGCATCATTCATTGCGCCTCTTACATTCTTCATACCGTTGATTTAATGTTTCTAAGCGCATCGGACTTTGATGTCAAATTACTTAATTCATTTCTCGTAGTAAAAACCATAATTATTTACACATTACGGTAGGTTCGGTTCCTAACCGAACCGGTGTATGTTCGGTGACGTAGATGCGGTTAGGAAACCGCATTTACCGGGAATGTGTGCATATTTCTTGATTTCACTATAATCTTCATTCAAGGATATCACCCAAAAACATTTTTCACCAATATGCACCCAAATTGAACCTAAACCACGTCATTTATAATAAATACGTACTGATGGTGTTCTGTTTGACATCAATCTAAATGATATCAAGTAGATTACACATTAACTAATTGATTCGTATACAATATTTCCAATTAGGAAGTAGTTTATGAAGAATAATGACGTCGAATTAATCCAAAGTGTTCTGAATGGCGACGAAAACGCTTTCTCCACATTAGTTCAAAAATATCAGAAGCAAGTTCATGCACTCGCTTGGCGGAAAATTGGTGACTTTCATATTGCTGAAGAGATTACACAGGATACATTTCTGAAGGCATATCAGAAACTCGCAACGCTTAAACAGCCACACCGATTTGCTGGATGGCTATATGTTATTGCAACACGCTGCTGTCATGACAAACTCCGAAAGAAGCAAATTGAGACTGAATCACTTGAGGAAATGGATTATGAAGCAATAGAGACAGATGCATACTCCCGATATGTCGTTGCGCAGAAAACTAAACTAACCGTTGAAGCACAACGCGGCGTGGTCAAAAGACTGCTTGCCAGCTTACCAGAAAGCGAACGTACGGTAGTAACACTCCACTATTTCGGAGAGATGACCTGTGAAAGAATGAGTGAATTTTTGGGTGTATCGGTAAATACGATCAAGAGTCGTCTACGTAGAGCCAGAAACCGGTTGAAGAAGGAGGAACCTATGATACGTGAGGCAATTAGCAACTTCCAAATCTCACCGAACTTGACAGAGAACATAATGAAAGAAGTCACCCGGATAAAACTGACTCCACCTGTGAGCAGCAAACCAGTTATTCCATGGGTTATTGGCGTTTCAAGTGCAGTACTAATTGTGATAATACTTGGAATAAGCAGCCAATACTTATCCCATTTTCAGAAACCTTATAGTTTGGATGCACAGTCTGAGATGGCTGTAGACATCGTTGATTCTCCAATTGTCAAGAATTTTGAAACGAAACAGGACATCCGAAACCAACATGGGAAACTTGCTGAAAATCGTGGTAGTGAGGATGGTAATGGAGATGAATCGAATCAAGTCTTAGGTGACCAAGGCAGCTATGCAAGATGGAGTTTGCCTGAAAAGGCGAAATTGCGTCTTGGAAAGGGTGTTGTTAGCAACTATGAAGGTGACTTAAGTACAATTGGAAGGGGAAGATCTTACTATTTTACACCGAATAGTTCACAGTTGTTAGTCATGACTTCTGTTGGTATCTGGTCGTATGATGTCCAGTCAGGGAAAGAACTCATGCTATCAACGGGACGAGGAAGAGGAATGAACAATGTGGTTTTGAGTTCCGACTTACGTACTTTTGCAATTACACATTACAATAAAATAGAATTATGGGATGTTCAATCTAATCAACTCAATGCCACGTTTGAAAGTCCTGGCCGAGATACATTAACCACAGTATTTAGTCCTAATGGAAAAATGCTTGCGAGTTCGGGATTTTCAGGAATAATAAGGCTATGGGAGACTGAGAACGGATCACATCGTGATATTTCTACCCCACATGAAATCGTAGATAGGGTGATGTTCAGTCCTGACGGTAACACGTTAGTCAGCAGTAGAAGAGCAGACGTGCGGTTATGGGACACTGCAACAGGAACATTTAAGTTTGGTTTAGAAGATACAACTGGTGTTGATAACATTATATATAGTTCAGACGGCAGTATTCTTTTTGGCATCAGGAGGCGTGAAGTTCGTTTTTGGGATCCAGAGACAGGTAAGATAGGTATGAAATTGGAATTTGATAGATTGTTAAATTACTTTAACACCCCATTTGATCTATCACCTGATGGGAAAACGTTTGCAATTGAGGGGACCAATGATTATACAGTTGATTTATATGATACACTGACCGGTCAACTGAAGCGATCACTTACCGGAGATCCAGCATATAGAAAAGGTAAAATAATGTCCAATGGTGTTCCTAAGTGGGTGGATTATGCTACAAAAGGTGTTGTATCTGTTGCATTCAGTCCTGATGGACAAATACTTGCAGTTGGGAGTGAGGGGGAAATTGTACTTTGGGATCATGGCACTGGCACACGTAAGTTAACGCTGACAGGAAAAGGAATATTCTACAACCTAATGTTTAGTCCAAATGGTAGTAACATCATTGCTCGGAATAGGACCAATAAAGATGTTGAGGATTTCTACCTGTGGAACATAGATACTGTAGAGAAAAATGATTGTAAACCGCAATACACGATCAAAGACCATAGCAGTGAGATTTTTTCTATTGCATTTAATACGGATGGGAAAACACTCGTTAGTGCTCATAATTATGAAAAGATGAGACTTTGGGACGTAACGAATGGACAATTAAAAGCAACTTCAAGTGGATATCAGTGGCAAACGCAGATTATTTCCACAGCATTTTCTCCAAATGGAGAGATATTTGTAGGTTTAAGTATCAACTCACCGAAATCTTATAATATACCGTCAATTCTACTTTGGGATGCCACGACAGGAGAATACCTGTCATCGCTAACTGGTCATGACAGAGCATTGAGTAATTCGCGTCCTTATGGCCATGGTGGAGGAATTGTATTTAGTAGCGATGGAAAGACTATGGTTAGCGGAAGCACTGATGGAACAGTTCGACTATGGAATATGAAAACAAAAAAAGGAAAGGCAACAGGTAGCCTAATGGCATCCCTTGAAGGGCACACAGCTTCAGTACTTTGTGTTGGTTTGAGTCCTGATGGAAATATTATCGCAAGCGGAAGTGAAGACAAAACCACTCGATTATGGGATTTACGTCATCGTAAACTAATTGCCACACTTGAAGGACATACAAACTCTATTCTGAGAGTTGCATTTGATCCTTATGGATCCGCGCTTGCAACAGGATGCCGCGATGGTTCTATTCATCTATGGGATCCTACAACCGGCAAACACAAAGCATCTCTGAAAGGAAATAAACTTTTTACAAGTCCAGCGAGTTTGCCACGTAAGAAAAATGATCCAGCATATATTAAAGGATATTCGCATGGACCTGTCAATTCAATCGTATTCAGTCCAGACGGAAAAACGCTTATAAGTGGTGATGCGATGAATATTTATTTCTGGGACATGAATACGCACCGAATCAAATCAACCGTTTCAGGACATCAAGGCTTATTCTCACTTGCTCTAAGTCCTGATGGACGCACAATTGCAAGTGGAAGTTCTGACGGCACAGTCCTTATCTGGGATGTGAAACCTTAAAGAAACTAAAAGGTCTATTTATTGGCTGGACTTAGAGTTCACTAATACAATTTCTATATAATGAAATAGTAGAATCACACTGAATAAGGAAATCTCTTATGAATTTCAGAATGTGCTTAATATATTCAACATTCTTATTTCACATTGCATGCCTCTTTAACTGTAATTCGCCACCAGATAAGTTAGAGGAAATGGTCTTACAAGTCATACCATCTATATGGAAGCTATAGGTCATATATTCCATCTGCAAACAAAGAAGATATAGGGTTCCGTTGTGTCAGACCTGTAAAACCGTGATTATTGAATATAAACAGCGATAATTGCTTCTGCCAGACTTTCTATAGCCGCTTCTTTTGCCACTAAATCAACTTGTAAACCGTGTTCCTCAGCAGTTGCTTTAGTTGATGGACCGATAACAGCAACCCTAACCTTGCTAAGCAAATCTTTTGCTGTGTGGTGGGGAAACATCTCAACGAAGTTGGTAACAGTTGAGGAACTAGTAAAAGTGACCACATCAATTCTGCCATCTAAAAGGTCTTTTTCAAGAACATCGTTGTCATCACTGTGCACTTTGACAGTATCATATATCGGAAGATCGTCAACCACAGCACCTTTGTGATGTAGCGCATCAGGTAAGTTTGCATTTGCGATTTTTGCTCTCGGTAGCAAAACTTTCTGACCATTCACATCATCAATCTCTGTTGCAATAACACTTGCTTGAGATTGAGAGGGAATGAAATCAGGATTTATTCCTATGGTATTTAATGCTGCAATGGTCTTTGGTCCAACAGCACAGATTTTGCAACCACCGAATGCTCGCGTATCCAAGCCTTTATCCCGTATGTGTTGATAGTATATCTCAACAGCATTGACACTCGTAAATATCACCCAGTCATATTCTTTAGGAGAAGGTATGTCTGAACAATGTCCTTCAAGTGGGTGAATTTCAATGGTAGGGAATTGAATGACTTCTGCCCCGTTCTCCTCAAGCATATCAGCAAATTCACTTGCTTGTGCCCGCGCACGGGTTACAAGGATTCGCTTGCTAAATAGTGGCTTGTTATCAAACCATCGGAGTTGTTCTCGTAAACTGTTAACCTCACCGACAACGATTAAGGCTGGACTTTTCAGTTTTGCAGATTCAGCTTTTTCCACAATATCTGCAAGTGTGCCTTGAACAACAAATTGTTGTGGTGTCGTTCCAACGCGAACCAAACTCACAGGTGTCCCTGCATCTCGTCCATACTTCATAAGACGATCAACAATCTGACTGAGATGTGCTACACCCATATAGACTACGAGGGTGTCAACGGCTTTTGCGAGATATTTCCAATTGATGTTGGAATCGGGATGAAGTGCTGCGGAGTGTCCTGTAACAAATGCTACTGAAGAAGCATAATCACGATGCGTAACAGGTATACCAGCATAAGCAGATGCGGCAACGGCAGAAGTTACACCCGGAACAACTTCAAACGGAATACCCGCTTCTACGAGTGCCATCGCTTCTTCTCCTCCGCGTCCGAAAATATACGGGTCTCCCCCTTTCAGACGAACAACCACCTTGCCTGCTTTGGCATGTTGGATAAGGAGTCTGTTGAGTTCTGCTTGACGTGTAGCACGGATTCTTGGGTCAGGAGCTTTGATCTTTTCGGTGAGCGGTGGACAATGTTCAAGCAATACATCGTTCAATAACAAATCGTAGATAACTACATCTGCTTTCTGCAGACATTCTAACCCTTTTACAGTAATTAGTTTCTTATCACCTGGACCAGCACCTACAATATAAACGATACCTGTTTCAGTTGTATTCATGTGTGTTTTCTTCTGATATTATTAGGAATTCAGGAGTTCTCTTGCGCCCCTATTTAGCAATTTTTCTGCAACAACACCACCTAATTGTTGTGGACTATCAATTTCCCCAGATTCCATTTCAACAATCCGGTTTTTACCTTCAGGATGGCATACTGTAGCAATGATTGAAAGTTCACCATCTTTGTTTTTTGCATAAACACCGATAGGAAGTTGACATCCTCCACCAAGATGCTCCAACACAGTTCTCTCAGCAGTGATTTCAGCAGTAGTCGTAGGATCATTCAGAGGTGCAAGCAGTTCTTTAGTGTCAACATCGTTCTCTCGTGTTTCAATAGCGAGTGCCCCCTGTCCAACAGCAGGTATCATCTGATCAACATCAAAATATTGTGTGATAACATCGTGCTTATTGAGACGTTTTAACCCAGCTGCAGCAAGTATAATCCCATCAAGTTCTGTCTCATGCAGTTTCCGTAAACGTGTATCAACATTCCCACGAACATCAATGATGTTCAATTCTGGACATAGATACAGGAGTTGTGCTTTGCGCCTTGGACTTGTAGTGCCGATTATTGCTCCGTTGTGTAATTTCTGTAATGAAACACCTGTAGAGGTTATAAGCACATCGCGCGGATCCTCGCGTGAAGGGATAGCTGCAATATGTAATCCATTTGGTAATTCTATGGGTAGGTCTTTAAGGCTATGAACAGCAAGGTCTATTTCATCATTTAACAACGCTATTTCAATCTCTTTGGTAAAAACACCTTTTCCAAGTCCAACTAAAGAACGATTCTGGATAGTGTCTCCGGTGGTTTTGATGATCTTAAGTTTGATTTCAACATTAGGGAAATGTTGTGATAATTCCTGCTTAACATATTCTGCTTGCCAGAGGGCGAGTTGACTACCACGCGTGCCTATAGTAACAGAATTAGTCATTTCTGTTCCTTTTCATTATCTGCATCCAATGCAAACAAGTCTTGAAGTGCTTGAACATATTCTCCATGATCTGACAATCCATCATGAACAGCATTGCGTAGATTTTCGACTGGGAGGTGCAGCAGTTTTTTGATAATCGCTTGTGTCATCGCTGCAGCGTCGGCTTCCTGAGTATTGGATAATCCTGTTTTGTCAAGGAATGACTGCAGTTCCGTATCAGCAACCGCTTGAAATTGCTGATGTAAAGCTTTGATCGTTGGATTGACTTCAAGTATTTTTAAGTGATCATGGAACCGTTTCGCTTCTTGGGTAACTATCAGTTCTGCACGCGTTGCTTCTTGTTGTCTATCCTTGAGATTTGACGCAACTACAGCCTCTAAATCATCAATGTTATACAAGAATGCCTGGTTGATTTTACTAACATCCGGTTCAATATCACGCGGAACAGCAATGTCAATGAGAAACATATATCGGTGTTTCCGTTTTCTCATGATGTCAGCGAGTGGTTTACGTTCAATAAGATAATGTGGTGCATCTGTAGAACTAATTACTATGTCCGCATTAATAAGAAAATTGAGATCGTCTTCATAAGCAACAGGGGTACCTTTGAACTTTTCAGCAATATTCACTGCTTTTTGAAATGTGCGGTTTGCGACTATAACCTTATTTACACCGTTAGCAACGAGATGTTTTGCAGTCAATTCGCTCATTTCACCTGCGCCTAAAATTGCGACTGTTTTGTCTTCTAAAGTGGTAAATATCTTCTTGGCAAGTTCTACAGCGGCATAACTGATTGAAACAGCACCTGTGGCGATAGTCGTCTCTGAACGGATTTTTTTGCCAACGCTGAACGCTTTCGTAAACAGTTTATTCAGTATAGTTCCTGACCCACCAGCCGAACGAGAAATGTCATACGCCTCTTTAACTTGTCCCAAAATCTGTGATTCACCAACGACCATCGAATCGAGACTTGATGTTACACGGAATAGATGCTGGATAGAATCCATGTTGTTATGGAGATAACTCCATTTCTTGAGTGTATCAAGTCCTATGCGGTGATAACGGGATAGAAAGTCGAGAAGTATTTTGGATGGTGCTTGGTTTATCCGGTGCGTATTTGCAACAGCGTAGACCTCAACTCTGTTACAGGTTGAGAGAATCACAGATTCTTGTAGTGAATAAGAATCGCGAAGTTGATTGAGAGAGTCGATGAGTTGTTCATCGGAAAAAGCCAATTTTTCTCTGAATTCAATTGGAGCAACATGATGACTTGTTCCGATAGAGACAATCTGGTTCATAGTTCTTACTCAACGTTGATTCTTAATTTCCTAAACCATAAGTTTAAAAATTATATCACAATAAAGTTTAAAAGTCAAATTTAGCAAATATGGTCATGTCCCATTAATATCAACCATTGGAGTATTATATTACACACCCTATCATATTGGAAAACAATTCATAATATCGGTTTCAGAAAGTTGTTGGGAAGGAATTGCTTGAACCACTGGAACGATATAACTCATTATAGTGCATCCATCAATTTCCTCTGTGTCAATAAGCGGATTTAGGTGTTGTCTGTGATCAAATACAATATAATATCCTTGAGTTTCTCCTTCCTCATACGGTTATTTATTGAGAGGCATCAATCATCGGTATGTGTGCACACTGTCTAAAAATAGATTTACACCGATATAAGTACATAGTACTGCGATAAATCCAATGATTTCAGAATACGCTGCTTTCCTACCACGCCATCCCCATAACTGACGTATACTAATTTGAACAACATAAATAAACCAAGTTACTATTGTAAAAAGAACTTTTGCATCAAGCCATCTCCACTTCACTTCGTCATTGATATACTGCGTCCATAGTGCACCAATTAACACACCTACTGTGAGCAAAATCACACCGAGGATAGCAAATCTGTGTCCAAACTCATCAGAAGCACCGAGTGAAGGTAGAATGTTATATAAAGGGGTGTGGTTCTTCTGTCTAATCTTTTTCTCTGTCAGTAGGAACATTAGGCCAAAACCAAAGGCAGTGATGAATGCTGCATAAGAAAAAAGAATTAATGTTACGTGAGGGACTAACCAATAGGTTTCTAAGTTTTCTGGTAATTCTGATGTCCCTCTCGAGAAACTATACGAAATCAGGATTGTAATGAACGCTAAAGGCATTATGAAACTACCTATTGCGCGCAGATGTGGTATTCTACCAACAATCAAATAGATAAGCGTTATTGCCCACGCAAAAAAAGCAGTTGAGTCTGTCCACCGTGTCATAGGGAAATGTCCCTGCTGTGTCCACCATACAACTATAAATAGTGTCAGTAGACCAAATCCAAGACACGTAATCGCATAAGCAATGTGGGCAATTGTAGGTCTTAGTGCGGGAGTTTCAGTCTGTTTCCCTAAAACAAGATATCCAGCTTGGAATATGCTTGCTGCTAAATATACTAAAACTGTTACAAGAAATAGAAAATGCATAGTTTTCTGGTTTGACTTATACCAAATTAACCTAAATCGTAGGGGCAAGGTTCCCTGCCCACCCGTGTTCTCAGTATCAAAAACAGGACAGATCTCGTTAATTTGGTATTATAGGTTTCAACTTTGAGTCGTTAATTGTTTTGAAATAAAGTTTTGTGCTTGATCAGTTTTACCGTGTCGCACCCAGTTAAACAAACATTCAGAATTACACTCAAGGTTATCAAGACCGAGACAGCATTCTTCATGTTGTGAAGTGTTTTCAACATGTCCAATGAGTGCCTCTAAGAAATCTTTT
Source organism: Candidatus Poribacteria bacterium (assembly GCA_965214095.1). Taxonomy (GTDB): domain Bacteria; phylum Poribacteria; class WGA-4E; order WGA-4E; family WGA-3G; genus MSPOR6. The sequence continues at coordinate 1,179,586 of OZ243938.1, forward strand.
CGCTTATCCGGTGTGGAAAGTGCATCAAGAACTTCTGGACGATATCTGCCAAGAATATCAATAAAATCACCGTATCCGTTGTTTTCAAACTGGTTTTTTAGTCTGTCATAAATGCTATCTGTTAATGCATGATCTAATCCATTTTTAGCAGAGATACTGATTATCAGATTGTCATCAATTACCAGTTTCGGAGTGATAAATGTTCCTGCGTTTGGACTATCAAGCGACTCATAGATGAAATTCGCTTCTCTATCACCCGATAAACCCAAATAAGACCTTTTCTCGGCAATTACCAGAAATGCATCTTCAATATCTTGGTATTTTACCAATTTAGGGTCAAAACAGGCAACATCTGCACCACATTTGCGAAGTAAAAAGATACGGCTTTCTATTTCTGATGTTTTATCCTCACACAACACAACACATTTTCTTTTGTCCAACAAGAGATAAACAGGATAAGGTAACAACTGGTTTTCTATAGGTATTGGTTCATTGTTTTCATATCCAAGTGTATATAATGAGGATGTGTTCAGCATCGTCTCAAGATGTTCGCGGATACGTCGACTTGTAGCAGGACTTTTTCCACTTGTAGATATGCTTATGACTAACTCACCATCCGTTACAACAGATGCGGCAGCAAAAGTGCATTGTGGAATTACATCCACTACGTTGACTAATCGTGTCTTGTATTTATCATGTGCTTCTGTGAAGGCTGTGGTGTTTATAGAGGTATCATCCGTTGCAGCACAAACAAGGAAATAATCTTTCGTATCACCTTCAATTAAGTGTCGTTTGTGCCATACAATTTGTCCGATGTCAGATAGAAATGCAACTAACGCCGTTGTGTCAGGACTAATTACTGTTACATGTGCACCACTAATTAGCATGGAAACAACTTTGCGTTCAGCAACTGTACCACCACCTACAACTAAACAATTTTGATTCTGAAGATTTAAGTGTGCAGGGTAGAACATTAGGATACAGAATTGTAAAGTGCAATCAGTATAACAGAATATAGGAAATGCTAAGCATCCCGTGACACCACATAATTCGCAAGGTTTTCAAGTGCCTTACGAGCGTCAGAGCGTGGAATGTCTGTCAGTGCCGTATTAGCACGGTCAGCATATCCTTGTGCTATCTTCAGACAGTGAGATTCAACATCATACTTTTCAAATAAAGATTCAACATAGTTGATTGCTTGGGATTCATCACTGTCAGCGTTAAGAACTTTTTCAAGCATCTGCTTTTCACCATCATCACAGACTTTTCTTGTATATATAATAGGAAAGGTTAACTTTCCTTCACGGAGATCACCGTAAGCATTTTTTCCTAATTTCTCAGGTGCCTCTACGAAATCAAGGAGGTCATCTACGATTTGGAAGGCTGTTCCAATCTGTTGACCATACTTTGTAATTGCGTCAATCTGTTGCTTATTCTTTGTTCCAAGATGTGCACCCAGTGTACAAGAAGCAGCGATCAACTTCCCAGTTTTGAAACTAATGATTTTTAGATATTCTTCCTCAGATATGTCAAAATCACCACTCTTGTATGCATGAATTACTTCACCTTCACACATTGCTTGTGTTGTATCTGCGAGGATTTCCATTGCAGGATCATCCGATTTTCGCGAGACAAGCATTGAAAGGACACGTGCATGCAGATAATCCCCTACAAGAACTGCTACTTTATTTCCCCACTTTGTCTGTAGTGTTTCGCGTCCACGACGGATTGCTGCTTCATCAAGAACATCGTCATGCACAAGTGAGGCAACATGAATAAGTTCAACAACAGCAGCAAGTGTATGCGCATCGCTTCCAACATACCCACATGCTCGTGCAGAAAGTAAAACGAGTATCGGACGTAGCCGTTTTCCGCCACCCTCAACTACATGTTGAACCGCCATATCAACAAAACTGTATTCACTCGCCGTGTTCTCAGTCAAAATAGACTCAACAGCACTCAGATCATCGGAAATCAGATTAACGACTTGATCAAAACTTGACATTCAATTCCTTTACTTTAGTTTCGCTAATACCTCAGATGCGACTTGTATGGTTTTATCTATATCTTCTTCAGAGTGGACTAACGAAACAAATCCCGCTTCAAATTGTGACGGAGCGACATATACGCCACGTTCAAGAAGACCCCAGAAATACTCACGAAAACGATCTGTATCAGCGGTGCGTGCACCATCCGCATCCGTTACAGTTTCTGATGTAAAATAGAGCATCAACATAGATCCTACGCGGCTGTGCCATGCATCAATTCCGTGTCTTTTAGTCGCATCGGCAAGTCCATTCGCCAGAACTGTAGCACATTTTTCAAGTCTATCATATATTCCAGGTTTCGCAAGTTCCTTTAGAGTCGTTAAACCCGCAGTTACTGCTAACGGATTTCCAGATAAAGTTCCTGCCTGATAAACATCTCCTTCTGGTGCAACACATTTCATAATCTCTCGTTTGCCACCATAAGCACCGACTGGCAATCCACCACCGATGATTTTTCCGAGACAAGTCATATCTGGCGTAACATTATACAATGACTGTGCTCCGCCATACGCTACGCGGAAACCGGTTATCACCTCGTCAAAGATTAGCACGATACCGTGCTGTTCAGTAATCTCACGTATTTCATTGAGATATCCATCACGCGGCGGTATGATACCCATGTTTCCCATGATCGGTTCAAGGATGAGACACGCTATTTCATCTGGATTTGCCTCAACGGTAGTCTTCAATGCTTTAGCATCGTTGAATGGTATCGTTAATGTATTTCGGGCAAAATCTTCAGGCACACCGCCACTGTCCGAAAGACCGAATGTGGCAATACCTGAACCAGCCTTTGCTAATAGATAGTCCACATGTCCGTGATAACACCCGTCAATCTTTAGGATTTTGCTGCGTCCTGTATATCCGCGTGCAACACGAATAGCACTCATTGTCGCTTCTGTTCCGGAATTGACAAGTCGGACCTTCTCAATAGATGGAACGGCATCCACAATGATTTCAGCAAGTTCGGTCTCTAAAGTTGTCGGTGCACCGAAACTTGTTCCACGCGCTGCCGCATGACTAACTGCTTCTACAATAGATGGATGTGCATGTCCTAATATGAGTGGTCCCCAAGAGGCTACGTAATCTATGTATTCGTTGCCATCAATGTCGTAAATCTTGCATCCGTTTCCACGTTCAATAAAGCGGGGATGTTCACCCACCTTGCCGAAGTTACGGACAGGACTGTTGACACCACCCGGGATAAATTGTTGCGAATTCTTCCAAGCTGATAACGATTTGTTACTCTCCAATTCATTCCTCCAAATAAGTTAATATCATACCAAATTAAAATAATAAATATTGTCTTCTGATTCTACTATTCTATTGATCAAGCCATTCTACAACAGACTTTGCGAAGTAAGTTAAAATCATGTCTGCACCAGCGCGTTTGATACTCGTTAATAACTCCAGAGCTACACGTTTCTCATCTATCCAACCGTTTTGTGCTGCAGCCTTCACCATAGCATATTCACCACTAACGTTATAAGCTGCAACTGGCATCTGAAATTCCGATTTCACTTGATGGATAACATCAAGATAAGAAAGTGCTGGCTTTACCATAACAATATCCGCACCCTCCTCAATATCCAAGGCAACTTCACGTAATGCTTCTTCAGCATTTGCTGGATCCATCTGATAAGAGCGACGGTCTCCAAATTGCGGTGCAGATTCTGCTGCCTCGCGAAAAGGCCCGTAAAATGCTGAAGCGTATTTTGCAGAATACGCCATAATCGGTATGTGATCATACCCTTCTTCATCCAAAGCGTACCGTATTGCACCCACACGTCCATCCATCATATCAGATGGCGCGATGACATCTGCACCAGCATGTGCATGGGATATACTCTCTTTGACAAGCAGGTCAAGCGTTGGATCATTCTGCACTTCACCATTTTCTATGATACCACAATGTCCGTGGTCTGTATACTCACACAGACACACATCTGTAATTACAAGTAGATCAGGAACTGCATCTTTAATCGCACGAACTGCTTGTTGTATGATTCCATCTTCTGCATAAGCTTCAGACCCATGCGAATCTTTGGATTCAGGAATTCCAAATAGTATCGTTGCAGGAATCCCAAGGGATGCAATTTCCTTTGCAGCATCCACAAGTTTATCTACGGAGTATTGATAGCATCCCGGCATAGATGATATTTCTATTGCCGTATTCTCCCCATGAACAACAAACATCGGATAAATCAGATCATCTACCGATAGATGTGTTTCACGCACAAGACGGCGAATGTTCTCATTTGCACGAAGTCGTCTTGGACGATAGATAGGAAAAACGCTCATTCAGTCTCCGATGCATCCGATTTAATTTCATGCTTTTTCAACTCAAATGTTCTTACTTCTGTAGTGGATTCAGCACTTGGAAACGTATCTTGTAGGATTGGTTTTTCAGCTTCTTGGTGAAATTTGACAATACCTACATCGGGTGCTAACCACACCGTTGTAATCGTCTCACCTGCTCCAGGTCCTCCTCCTCCACCTATTTTCGGCATCACCGTTTCAGTTCTGTACTCTATTTTCAAACAATTCTCAAATTCTCCAGCTGCTGTTTCAACGGTTTCTTTCGCTAAAATATTTCCTGTTTCCAATATTGTAAAATAAATAGTGGATCCTGATGAAGCACCTGCTAATTCTGGATCGTTTTCAGATGTTTCAAAGTTTAATGTAATCTTTATCAACGGCTTAATTCTATATGAATCCCATTCTTCATTCAAGGTTATTGGATAAGGAAGTAAATAAAAATCTTCTTGGTTTTCTATTTCTATATCAAATTTAGGTTGAAATTGAGCATCAGGCGGCATATTTTCTCGTGAATTTTCAAAAGAACCTTCTAATTCTTTAGTAAGTCGATTCTTATATGCTTTCTTCACCGCATCTCCGATATGGAACTTTATACCTGTTTCGTCTACCTTTAGAAGAATTGGATGGACATGATAATCATAATTCTCCCAATTTTCAAATGACGGTTCATATTCAAAAGCATGATACTTTTCACCTGCAATCTCTTCTCCATCAACTGCGCGTCGTGTCAATTCGTTACCATCCTGATCTTCGTAGACCCAAAAACTGCCAATAGTTGTAGGAAAATAATTCTCTGCTGAATCATCTCCCATCAATGTTCCACTAAGACAGAAAATAAAAAGTAACAGTATTATAGCATGCATTGTTCTTAACATTTTATCTTACTCCAATTTGTCGAATCTGAAACGATTATTCGCTTTTCTCACTATCAGTATCGTCTGTTTTTATTTCATATTCTTTCAATTCAAAGGTGATCGGTTCAGGATTCTCGGGTTTTGGGATACCTGCGTCTTCAGGAATTATTTCTAAAAAAATGTGTTGCCTTTCCTGATGATATTTCACTATTCCAACATTGGGTGCATACCATACTGTAGTTACAGTTTCTCCAGCAGGTTCTATATTATCGTCATCGGGATCAAACTCATTTGGAAAAAGTGATAATGTCGTTTCTGTGCGGTACTCAATCTTTAGACAATCCTCAAAAGTTCCTGCTGGTACAATTACAGTTTCTGAACCAGTAACGATTCCCGTTTCACTTATATCAAAAATAAAAGACATTGTCTCAGACCCAACAGGTATACCTGACTCGCTGACTGTCATTTTTATCTCACCTTTTTTCTCAGTTACATCCCATTCTTCATTTTCAACAACTGTATCAGGCAGTAAGAGAAAATCGTCTTGTGCTTCAGTTATAATGTCAATGTCAATGTCAATGTCAACAGGTCCTCCTTGAGGGGCCTCTTTCATCATAGCTTCAGAAAAAGAATCTGCCTCGTATTTTAATCGTGCTTTTAATGCCTTTTCTACTTCATCACCAACAACGAGCACTATTCCATCATCATTGACTTTATATAAAGATGGACTGAGAAAACAACTATATTCCTGCCAATTTTCTAATTCAGGTTCATAACTGAAAGCAGATAGGACTTCATCACCAATTTCTTCTCCTTCAACAGCGCGCCGTGTAAACTCGTTTTCATCCTGATCTTCGTAAATCCAATAACTGTCTAACGCATCGGGGAAATACTTGGTAGACGATTCGTCACCTAACAAGATCACACTAAAAGATAAAACAAACAGCAAAATCATTGCTGTACAAACTCTCTTGATCATGGGTTTACTCCATTTTGATCTATTCTTTCTCACTTTCATCTTCAACTTCTTCAGGAACAATTTCATAACTCTGTAATTCATAAGATATCACTTTAGGTGCAAGAAGGGCATCTATATCTGGTTGTGCCAATGATGCCTCAGAAAAATCAGAATCTGACATAGTATTTAAGAAAATCTTCTCCGATTCTTGATGAAACTTAACAATACCGATGTTAGGTGCTAACCATATTGTAGTAACAGATTCACCCGGTTGTTCCTGATTTGGATTAGGTTCAGATGCAGTCAGTTCAGTTTCCGTTTGGAATTGAATTTTCAGACAATCTTCAAATGTGCCAGCAGTTACATCTACGGTCTCTGTGCCGAGGATTATACCAGTTTCTTGAATATCAACATCTAATGTAATTGTTGGGATCTCAGGAGCACCTTGAAAGTCCGGTAACCCTTGGATATCCATCGTAAAAGATATAGTAGCATTGACATTGAATGAATCCCACTCCTCATTAGGTGTCACGTCCAATGGAAGTAAAAAACTATTTTCCTCAGCTTCTGCTTCCACATCATAGATGAGGCTAATTGTAATATTCAGTTCAGGTGGTGCAGTGGTGGCAAAAACATTCTGGGCAAGTTCAGAAATAATGTCCATCTCTTTACCGAGACGGGCTTTTATTGCATTTTCTACTTCTTCTCCAACAAGACATGAGACCCACTCATCACCAACATGGAACAGGTATGGCGCAAAATGTCTCTCAAAATCAATCCAATCTTCCAATTCAGGATCATAACTGAATCCGTTATATGTTACACCAGATATCTCTTCACCATCCACGACTTGCCGAGTTAATTCATTTCCGTTCTGATCTTCATATACCCAATAACTTCCAAGTGTACTTGGAAAATATAATTTTGCAGTTTCATTACCCTTTAGTGTAGCACTTAGAAGTAAGACAAGTAGAATTGAAAAAATAAAACTAATTCGCTTTAACATGTGAATTTTCCTTTATCATCTGTGCGAAAACAATTAATTCTTGTTATCTTTATTTACATCAACAGTTTTGATTTCATATTCTTTTAATTCAAGTGTTTCTTCTTCAAATGAGTTGAACATTTCAATATCTGCTTCTGTTATATCTTGTTCATTTTCTGCACTCTTAGATAGAGCCTTCAGCAGTATATTTTCACTTTTTTTATGGAATTTAACAATACCAATATGAGGAGCAATCCATAGCGTCGAAATCGTTTCTCCAGGTGTACCTATGTTCTCTGACTGCCATCTGTCAGAAACATTCATTGTCGTTTCGGTACGAAATTCAACCTTTAAACAGTCATTAAACTTTCCTGCTGTAGTTTCAATAGATTCTCTACCAACAATTTTACCTGTTTCAATGATAGTAATGTCCCATATATTTCTACTAAGTGGTCGGTTGATCGGTCTATTTTGTGTGTTCGTACTAAAATATTGTATATCAATCTTTGCTTCAAATTTCGTGACATCCCATTCTTCATTTGTTTGAATAATGTCTGGCAAAAATTGTAATGATTCTTCTGACTTGACATCTACTTCATATTTTAATTCAAAACCTCTTTGCTCTTGGGTTGTAGTGTCATTTTTCATCGATTCTTGTAATCTGTTTGTAATTCCTTCAATTACATCTAATTCTTTTTTCAGCCGTGCTTTAAGTCCTTTTGCCGCCGAATCACCTACATGCAATACTATTCCATCATCCGCAACTTCATACAATTCTGGATTCATATAGACATTGTACTCTTCCCAATTTTCTATTGCAGGTTTATAATTGAATGCCTTCAACCGCTTTTCTGGTATCACTTCATTCTCCAAAGCGCGACGAGTCAATTCATTTCCATCTTGGTCTACATAAACCCAATAACTGCCGGGACTAACAGGAAAGTAGTTGGTATTAGCCTCTGTTTCAGTTAACTTGATTTCATATTTCTTGAGTTCAAGGGTGTTTTCAGTTGTTGTGAATGGAATTTCATCAATCGGAGCTGTCTTGAGGAACATATCTTCCATTTCTCTGTGACACTTTACAATACCAACATTCGGAGCTAACCACAAAGTTGTCACCGTTTCTCCAGGCGGATTACCATCTCTTTCGAATGCCATACTCATTTCTGTTTCGGTCCTGAATTCTATTTTTATACATTCTTCAAACGTTCCTGCTGGTGTCTCAACTGTTTCTCTATCTACCACCGTCCCCGATTCAATCACAGAAAAATTAATGTCCATCCGTTCAATATTATTATCCGAATGGTCATTTACACTTATTTGAAGTGTAGTTTTGAGTTTGCTCGTATCCCATTCTTCGTTCAATGAAATTGGTAGTGGAAGAAAAAGGTATTGTTCAGAAGAATCAGTGATTACTTCATAACTAATTTCTGCATCGTCGGGAGGCTCCATAAGAATAAGTGTCTCAATTTCTCTTGTTAATCGTGCCTTGATAAGCTCTGCTATTTCATTACTATTGTAGAATGTGATACCATCGTCATCTACATAAAAACGGTTAGGTTGCAAATGTGGTATATAGTCAAACCATTCTTCTATTGCAGGTTCATAACTGATTGCATGAAAGGTTTGGACAGGTATTACTTCATCTTCAACAGATTCTCGGGATATTTCGTTACCATCTTGGTCTTCGTAAACCCAATAACTTCCGACATCACTCGGAAAATATACACTTGAGGATTCATTTCCAAATATTGTAATACAAAAACACAGCAATAGTATTGATACGAAAGTCAGACATAGTTTATTCAACATGTTGCATTTCCTTTTTATCTCCCCTCAATTACTGGACTAACAAAAACAATAGTAAATTCTAAAATTAACAATACACGCTACATTAAGAAAAAACGCGCTTGTAGTCGCGGAATTCATTACGCCTCTTACATTACTCGGTTACTCCGATTTCCGGTGAGTCTGTTTTTATCTCATAACTTTTCAATTCAAAATTGGTAACTTCATCAGAATTCTCACCGTTGCTCATGTATTTTACAATACCAATATTTGGAGCTAACCATAGTGTGGAAACTGATTCTTGTAGCTGCTGAGTCGGTATTAACTGCTTTATTTGTGGTGGAAGAGTCGTATCTGTAGATGTCAATGTCCTGTATTCAATTTTTAAACAATCATCAAACTTTCCTGCTTCAGTCTCAACTGTTTCTTTCCCTACTACTTTGCCTCTCTCTTCAAAACTGGTCGTAGATACAATGGATTTAAGTTCTTCTGGAGGATCAACTGCCGCACCATTTATATCCATATACATATTTACCTTTACTTCTAATTCCATGGCAATCCATTCTTCATTATAGGTAATCGGTATGGGAAAAAGATAGAAATAATCTTGGGCAGTAGGATCAACTGTGTAGTCAAATTCAATCGTAACATCAGGAGGGAGTTGTTCGGCGATCAGAAGACGCATAGATGCAATCGTTTCATCAAGTTTCTTGCTGAGGATAGATTTGGTTGTAGTTTCTATATCATCGCCAACATATAATGCGACCCACTTCTCTCCAATATTATATAGAAATGGATGCATCAGATACTGATATTTTTCCAGATCCTCAATTTCTGGTTGATATGAAAATGCATGATAAGTCATACCTTCTATATTCTTATCTTCAACAGCAGATCGGGTTAATTCGTTACCATCTTGATCAACATACACCCAAGTGCTACCAACTGTATTAGGAAAATATAGTTCTGCCGACTCCTTACCTATTGACGAAACGCTTAGACCGAAAATGAGTAATAGTGTAAATAATGACCGAGAAACTCTAAACAATTATTATTCCTCCTGAAAATTAACATCACCTATTTAGTATACACGAAGATACTGCCTATATCAAGGAAATTAATGGAATGTAAAATCTTTAGCACTAACTTCCTACCATCCATTGTAGTGTGAGGTCTCTGTGTCCCGTAGTTGTTGATAGATTGAATGATGGTGGGGCACGGAGACCCTGTACGACAATGAGTAATGTGATATTTTGCCAAAAACTTTACACATTCAGCATCACGCCACAAAACCAATATCACTCCAAAACCTTCCTACGACTTGGAGAATCAATAAACAACGAATCCCCTCCATCAATCGTCAACTCCAACCCTGTCACCCACGCAGCCTCATCCGAACAGAGCCACAACGCGCCATACGCCACATCAATCGGATTACCAAGACGTTCTAACTGAGGCTCAACCGGGGCGATTTCTCCATCCGGCAAAGGATCCCAGATGATCCCAGGACATAACGCATGGACACGGATATTTTTATCGTACAGTTCTTTCGCAAGGTTTTTCGCAGTTGCTACCATCCCCGCCTTCGCAGCAGCATAAGCAACGTTAGCATCCTGACGAACACGCGCACCCGCCGAAATCGTGACAATACAACCGCCACCCCGTTTCTCCAATATCGGCACAAGTAGACGAACAGGATTGAAGAGCGTCCGCAAATTATTTTGCAACGCGCCATCCCAATACTCTGGATCCATTGTAGTGATATCGTGTTCCGTTGAGAAAAAACCACCTGCTGCATGGATAAAACAGTCAACACCACCATATTCCGAAACTACAGCATCAATAAGGGTGTCTACTTGATCAGAATCAGTCAAATCACTCTGATACATATACACATCACCACCGTTATCACGGATACGTCCTGCGGTTTCTTCCATCTTTTCTGTCGTGCGTGCAGCAAGGGCAATCTTGGCACCTTCTTGTGCAAATAGCAGTGCCGTTGCCCGACTCATATTTGAACCGGCACCACCGATCAATACAACCTTATCTTTCAATCGCATTTTTATTTTCCTTTTTTATTATCACAATGTTCTCGGGGTAAACCAACTGGAGAGTGTAAAACAACAAGGACACAGAAGATCTCCCTTCCATTCCTCCATAGAACAGAAATATACCACATTTTGAACAAAATGTCAAAGTCATGCAATAATTAGGGGTGTGTAAAGTTTTTGGCAAAATGGACACAGACATCCTGTAGGAGGGATCTCCGAATCGCGAACTGTCGGGAATCGGATGCCCGCCTGCAAGTAGGCATTGGTCAGAAAACAGCAATTATTCAACGATTGAATACCTCTGCGTATGTCATGAATGTTTGCATTAATTGCATTAATTTCTATTATATTTTGGATTTATTTATGAAAAAACCTTCGCGAAAAAATAGAGTTAGATTCAGTCATAATAAGAGATTATCAATGAGCTGGGTGTACTTCTGAGACTGAAAGAATGTGGGGCACGGAGACTCCGCAAGACAATGGTTGGTGAGAACTTAGTGCCAAAAACTTTACACACCCAATAATTAGCAGGGTTATTTAGTTTTCGGTAATTCTGATAGATTTGTTCACATATTAATATAAAGCAATGCATAGTAGTAGGCACACTCGGTGTACCGTATACCTTAGCGCACAAGATAGACGGCACACTTCGTGTGCCTACTACTATGAACATTTTTATTTTTTGTTGCCATTTACTACCATGTAACGTTATAATTACTATTTTAGTGTAATAAAATAAAACTTTATAGCGTTAAAATGATACAGATTACAATAATTGGAATTTGAAGTAAGTTCATTTTAGGAGGAAAGAAGCGGAGGAAAACCGTTTTTTAGATAGATGTACTCAATTGTCAAGAAACATAACACAAACTATCTACAATATCTGCTTGGCTCATTAGTACTTGCAATTATTTGCTTAAGTGTTAGTGTTCCGATTTCTGCAGAAGAAGATTATAATCCAATTCGCGATGCTGCTTTTACCTTGGTAGATAGAGGTGACTACAAACGAGCAGTACCAAAATTAGAAAGTCTTTTACAAACTGATTTAACAAAGTTAGGAAAACTTGAGATATATCATGCACTCGGTTACTACTATGAAAAATTGAAAAACCGTCCGAAAGCTGTTGGATACTATGTAAGAGTCGTTACAAACGATTATCCACTTGCTGACAGTGCATCCTATCGCTTGGCAAAGTTGTATGTAGGTATGAGGAACAATACCAAAGCAATAAAATGGTATACTCAACTTATAAAAGACTACCCAGAGAGTATATATATCAATGATGCAAAATGGAACCTAGCTGAACTTCATCTGAAATATAGACAATATAAGGAAGCAAAGTCTGTATTAGTAGATATAACCGATAATCCTACTTTTGCTCGTGAGGCAAGTTACGCATTAGGTCGGTGTGAAGAAGGTTTAGGTAATTATGCTGAAGCATTTAAAATACATCAACAACTCATCAATGAAAAACAGTCAGATTCTATCGCTGATGACGCTGTAGGCAAGTTGAAGATGCTTGCCCGTTCACGCAGTTCACTAAAACTGACTATACAAGATAGATTTAATTGCGGTTTAGTTGAATATCACCAAAGAAACTATAGAACTGCTGTAAATGAGTTTACACAACTCGCAAATAGCACTGATTTGAAACAGAAAGGTCGTGCACTTTACCATCTCGGAATGAGCAATCAGGGAAGAAAGTGGTATAATACTGCAGTCAAAAACTATAACGCCGTCGTCGCACTCGGGTCCAAATCAGACCATTTAACGCGGGCACATTACCAAATCGCTCAAGTGTATAGGATTAAAGGAAGTCTAACAACTGCTGTAGAACGACTTGAAAGTTTTGTAAAGACATATCCATGGAGTGAATTGGTAGATAACGCTCTTTACGATATCGCGTCAATTCATCAACAAAGAGAAAAATCAGAGTTGATGCTAAAAGCGTTTTCAAGGCTAATTGAAGTTGAACCCAGTAGTGAATATGCCGATTGGGCAGCATGGCGTATTGGGTGGCAAAGATTTGACGAAAAAAAATACGAAGAAAGTTACAAGGCGTTTGAAGGACTAAAGAGAAACTTCCCTGGCAATCGATACGCAATGGGCGCACATTTTTGGATGGCGAAAATACGGGAACGACAGAATAAACCTGAACTCGCAAAACAGATATATCAAGAAGTCGCCAAAGCACGATATTGGTACTACAGTGCAAGGGCAAAGGCTATCTTGAATATCACAAAATCTGAATTAGAAACGAAAGCCATACCCGATGCAGAATTGCCTGAAGAAAAAAGATGTCCGGAACAACTTGACACGTTGGTGAAACTCAGACTTTACGAAGATACCGTGTATTTATTATCACGTTTTATTCAGCAAACACCAGATGCGGCACAAGAATGCTACTATGCATTGATCAAGTCTTATGAGAAAATGTCTTTGTATGATAAGGCACGTGAAATTGCAGATATGGCACTGCTCAGTCCATCGTTCAAATTTCAAGCAAGTGATGAACTATCAAGATTCCGTAAGAAACTCTATCCTTTACATTATGAAACATCGGTTGAGAAGTATGCAAAAGCCTATAATGTTGACAAGGCTCTAATCTATGCTATGATCTTAGAAGAAAGCAGATATCGGGCGGATGCAATCAGTTGGGCAGGTGCAATTGGGTTGATGCAGATTATGCCGGCAACCGGCAGAGAGATCGCACAGAAACTTAAAATTAGCCGATTCCGCTCATCTATGCTGAAAATACCTGATATAAACATTCGTTTGGGAACTAAATATATCGGTGAACTCAACGATATGTTTGATGGAAATGCAATGTTGGTTTCTGGGGCTTACAACGGTGGCCCCGGTAGAATGAAGCGATGGCTGCAAACAAAGAATATCAAAGACCTTGATGAATTCGTTGAGAAGATTACCATTAGAGAAACTCGTCTTCACATCAAAAAAGTCATCAATAGTTATGACAATTACGTTGAGATCTACGGTCAACCCGATGTTCCAGCTGTCAATTCTGCTTTTGACTTAAACAGTAAGAAAAAGGACACTCCTATTCTTGGGCAACTCAACCAATAGAATAGATTAGCATTTACAGCTCAACAATTATTTACACACTACGGTAGGTTCGGTTTCCTAACCGAACCGGTGTTTGTTCAGTCTCATAGATGCGGTTAGGAAACCGCATCTACCGAGGAGTGGCACATGTTTTTACATTCACTACAAGATGATACGACGAATCCACTCGTTGTCATCTTGATCGGGGAAATCCGAGCGAAAATGTGCACCACGGCTTTCGGTGCGTAACAACGCGGATTGTGCTATTAACCACGCGACATTGAGCATATTGAATGTTTCACACAAACCCACATCTGTAGTGTGAAGTGACGTTGATGAGGATGGAAGAACCCCTATCTCTACCCCAATCTCATCTAAATCAGAGAGTGTAAGTTCTAATCCCTCACCATCACGTTCAATCGCAACGTTTTCCCAAAGTGTTTCTCTGATCGCATCTTTAATAGCGACTATTGTTTCACCGTCTATATCATCTATCAAATCAGTAGATTGGTAGTTTGGTATCGGTAAGGTTGGTGGGGTAATAGATGTCTGTGCTTTTGCATGTACTGCAGCGTTGATTCCAGCGCGCACGCCAAAGACCAAACACTCCAAAAGAGAATTACTTGCCAAACGATTCGCTCCATGCACACCAGTACAGGCAACTTCACCACACGCAAATAGACCATGAATGTTTGTTTCCGTATCGGCATTAGTACGGACACCACCCATCATAAAGTGTGCTCCCGGTCTGACAGGGATTAAGTCTATACTAATATCCAAGCCATAACGTTCTGTCGTGGAAGAGATAGTTGGAAATCTCTCAAGAATAAAATCTGCAGGTTTATGTGTTATATCAAGATATACACATGGAAAATCGGTCAGGAACATCTCATTCTGGATGGCGCGACTGACAACATCACGCGGTGCAAGTTCACCTTTCTCATGGTATTTATCCATGAAACGTTCGCCACGGATGTTGATAAGTCGACCACCTTCACCACGCACTGCTTCAGATATGAGAAAATTGGGAGCACCGTCAAGGAAGAGTGTTGTTGGATGAAACTGGACAAACTCCATATCAATCATCTCACACCCAGCACGCCACGCTGCTGCGAAACCATCACCTGTTGCTACTTCTGGATTTGAGGTGCACGGATAGAGTCTTCCAAGTCCACCTGTTGCAAGTATCGTTGCTTTGGCATAAAGGTTTGTCAGTTCACCCTCTACGATAGCGGAAACACCATAGCAGATTACTTTGTCGTTTTCAGAGATTGATGATGTATCAGTAAGAAGATCAACCGCAAAAGCGTCTGATATGACGCGTATTCGGTCTGTGCTTAGCACACGTTGGACGAGAACATCGGTTGTTTCCCTACCTGTAGCATCACCTTTGTGTACAATTCTTTTACGACTATGCGCTGCTTCCTGCGTAAAACGCGGAAGAGTCCCTTCCCAATCAAAATTAGCACCCCAATCCAACAATTCCTTTACACGTGGTATTCCTTCAGAAACCATCGTTTCCACAACATCAGCATCGCAAAGACCGCACCCCGCACTGCACGTGTCTTCAACATGCAGGTCAACAGTGTCATCAATATTCATTGCGACTGCAATTCCGCCTTGTGCATAAAGAGTATTGCTTTCTTTGAGGGTAGTTTTCGTGATGAGTGTAACATCAGCACTTTCACTTGCAGCAAGTGCAGCACGTAATCCCGCAGCACCGCTTCCAATGATGAGCACATCAGTACACCACTCAGATGATACTGCTGTATTCAGGACAGGAATATCTGATTCGTTATCCATTTGCAAGCCTTTCGGTGATCACGACTATAGCGATTATAGTGTAGGTGCAAAACTATCGTCAACAGGCATTACTTTGCCAATTCCCGTAGCAATAACCGTGTCATCACTCAGTTTTATCTCTGCCTTCGCTTCTATTAGTCGTCGTGATACTTTAATTCTTTCTGCGGATACATAGAGTTTCACACCTATTGGTGCGGGTTTCCGAAAACGCACCTCAAGTTGGGCAGTAACTGCTGGACCATTGTATGTTCCTATGCCGATGTGTGTAATCGCCTCATCTAAGAGAGTACTTATTATACCACCGTGTAGAATGTTTGCCCACCCCTGCAAATGTTCGGGTGGTGTGCATTCTATGTGAACTGCAGCACCCGAATCTATGACTTGAGGATTAACTTGCAAGCCATACGGATTTTTCATTCCGCATACAAAACATCGGTTGTTATTTTCAATAGCCATAATATCTATAAATTGAATTGATACACTTAGTGTTCTGTCTACCTTTATTGTAAGGGTAATATGATCGTAGGGGCGAGGTCACCTCGCCCTCTTCCAAATCTAATACCCGTAATTTTAGAATGGACACTCC
Source organism: Candidatus Poribacteria bacterium (assembly GCA_965214095.1). GTDB lineage: Bacteria > Poribacteria > WGA-4E > WGA-4E > WGA-3G > MSPOR6. The sequence goes on from OZ243938.1 coordinate 1,196,042, forward strand.
ACTTAGTTCATGGAGAAGTAAGTAATGACAAACTTCGTTCTAATTTTTCTTGTTCAATCAACAACCTATCCAAGAGATCACGTTTTTGGACAACGACATTTTCAGGAGCACGTTCAATAAAGTTCGGGTTTTCTAAGGTCTTCTGTGCTGCCGTAACATCTTTTGTTGTCTGTTGATGTCGTTTTGTCAAACGTGTTTTTTCTGCCTCCAGATCAATCACTCCTTCCAAAGGTATATAGATTGCCATTTCTCCTATGACTGCCTCTGCAGATGCAGGAGGTTTCGGTAAAGATTCCGCAATTGTAATGGATTCCACACGAGTAAATGCAGGTAAGTAGTGTTCAAGATAGGTTTCAAGCCGTTCACGAATTTCAGCATTTGGTGATTGTATGTGAACTTCCACAGCAGCACCTATCGGCACATTCAGTTCACCACGAATGCTTCTGATATTATCTATAACCTTCATAAGCGCATCCATCGTGGCTTCTACTGATGGGTTTTGAGCTGAAGGTTGAGGCCAAGGTGCAACGGTAACAGATCCATTTTCATCAGGAAAATCTCCCCGACTGCTAAGAGGGAGTTGCTGCCATATTTCTTCTGTGAGAAATGGCATCAATGGGTGGAGTAGACGTATAATCTGTTCTAAGACATCAGCAGCAACCCATAATGCCTGAGGCTCATCGTTTGATAGTCGCTGTTTAGCAAATTCCAAATACCAATCACAGAATTCATGCCACAGAAATGCATAAAGTGTTTGTGCAACTTCATGAAAACGGAAATTCTCCAATGCCTCTGTCGTTGTTCTGATTGTATAATTTAGTCTGCTTTGTATCCATAAGACTTCTAACGGAAGTTGATCATCGTCATCAACACCATCTGCAGGCATCGGATGTTTTTCCAAATTCATCAGCAGGAACCTTGCTGCGTTCCATATTTTATTCGCGAACCTTCTTCCTGATTCAATCTGGGATTCTGGTAATGCAACATAAGGGATAGGTGTGCTAGCATTTGTAAGAGCAAACCGAAAAGCATCCGTACCATATTTCTCTATAGTCTCTATAGGATCAATGCTGTTTCCCTTAGATTTACTCATCTTCTGTCCCTTCTCATCAGCAACAAGTCCGTGAAGGTAGACAGTCCTGAATGGCACTTCATCCATACATCCGAGTCCTAACATGATCATCCGTGCAACCCAAAAGAACAGAATATCCCATCCGCTAACAAGTACTGATGTGGGATAAAAGGTCTTCAACTCTTCGGTTTCTTCTGGCCACCCCATAGTTGAGAAGGGCCATAATCCTGAACTGAACCAAGTGTCTAACACATCTTCGTCCTGATGAAAATCCGTTGAACCACATTTGCACTTTTCAGGTGTATCCATTACAGCAGTAACTTCTTCACATGAATTGCAATACCAAATCGGCAGTCTATGTCCCCACCATCTTTGTCGTGAAATCGGCCACGGTTCGATATTTTCCATCCAGTGATAAAACCGTGAAGTTTCACGTTCAGGAATAAATGTGATGTCACCTTTTTTAGTCGCTTCTATCGCACGATCAGCAAGTGGACGTACATTCATAAACCATTGTAATGATATGGCAGGTTCAATAATAGTGTTGCACCGATCATGGTGTCCAACTGCATGCCGATGTGGAACTATTTTGACGAGATAATCCTCTTTCTTCAAATCCTCAATGACCTGTTTCCGACAATCCCAGCGAGATAAACCGGTGTATCTCTCCCCTGCATCTTCATTCATGTGTCCATCAGTGGTGAAGATGTTCAGTTGTTCAAGATCGTGTCTCAGTCCGATTTCATAGTCATTAACATCGTGGGCAGGAGTAACTTTCAACGCACCAGTACCAAATTCAGTATCAACATATTCATCCGCTATAATTGGAATCTCTCTATCGCAGAGAGGCAGGAGAACCTTTTTACCGATCAAATGTTTGTATCGTTCATCATCAGGGTGGACTGCGACTGCGGTATCACCTAACATCGTTTCAGGACGAGTCGTCGCAATTTCAAGAACAATTTCTGTGTCTATTACAGGATAGTGAATGTGGTAAAAGTTGCCGTCAATCTCAACCGGTTCTACCTCAAGATTACTTACTGCAGTATGACATTGTGGACACCAATTCACCATATATGTGTCCCGATAGATGAGTCCTTGGTTGAAGAGTTTTACAAATGCAGTGCGAACTGCTTTAGATAAACCTTCATCAAGCGTAAACCTTTCACGTTCCCAATCACAGGAACAACCGAGTTGCTGTAGTTGTGATACGATATAACCAGCAGATTCCTCTTTCCATTGCCACATCCGTTCAATAAATTTCTCACGTCCGATTTCGTTTCGACTCGAACCTTCCTCTGCCAACTTTCGCTCCATGATGAGTTCAGTGACAATCCCCGCATGATCGGTTCCTGGCATCCATAATGTGTTTAGTCCTTGCATACGTTGCCAACGGATAAGACAATCTTGAAGTGTGTTATCAAGCGCATGTCCAATATGCAAACTACCAGTAATGTTAGGCGGAGGAATGACAATGGCGTAGGAAGGTTTGTCGGAGGTAGCTTCGGCGTGAAAAAAGTTATTACTTTGCCAATATTTGTACCACTTACCCTCAATGGAATGAGGGTCGTAAATCTTTGGGAGACTCGTCATTTTATTACCTGTAGAGATTTCTTCTAAACCAAGTTAACCAGATTGTGCTGTTATAGCACACCCACCGAGCACGCTAAACAACAATTATTTCTATCTATTTCAATAACGAAATACAATGTGTCTACGTAAAGGACGGTTCTACCCAACCATACGCCCCATTATCTGATTGATAGAGTAAGTTGACCTGACGCGTTTCAGAATTTAAGAACATCAATAACGTATCACCAGAGGTGTGAAGTTCAGTGGCAGCTTCATTCACAGTCAGTGGTTTTGCTGCAAACTTCTCACCAGCAGGGACAATTATAGGTGAATCAGGAACACCTAAATCTGCAGGAATGTCAGATACATCTTGATTCAACTGTTCAACTACCTCGCGATGGGGTACATTATGACGCTTATCCTTTACTCTTTCCTTGTATTTACGGATCTGTTTGACGACTTTGTCTGAAGCACCGTCTAATGCAGACATCAAATCATGTGTTTCGTTATTAGCAAAAAATGAGACTCTTGGTGCAGTCACTTTAACCTCAGCTTCAAAACGATGCTTTTCCGCTTTAAGAATTACATTAAATTCATGTATCTCACTAAAACGAGATTCAACTTTCTCTGCACGTTTGATAATATAATCATGCAAGTCGTCAGTAATTTTGAGATTATGTCCGGAATAAGTGATTTTCATAGTAACATCCCCCATGATTTATCCTATTAAAATTGTTTTTGAATGTAGAAAATTGCTGAAATCACATAAATCTGTTTGATAATTACTTTTCAATGCTTTTTCTTTGACGGGAAGAAAGTATACCAAGTTCCTCACGATATTTTTGTACAGTCCGTCTTGCAACCACCATGCCTTGTTTCTTCAACATATTACTTATTGTTTGATCGCTTAATGGTTTGCCAGTGTCCTCATTACTTATCAAACCCTTTATTGCACCTTTGACATGTTCAGGCGATACGGAACTTCCCTGTGTCGTAGCCAACTGATTTCTAAAAAAGAACTTCAACGGATAGGTGCCGATTGGCGTTTCAACATATTTATTACTCGTGACACGACTGACAGTTGATTCATGAACACCTGCCATTTCAGCTACAGTTTTTAATGTCAAAGGTTTTAGGCTCTGTGGCCCCTGAGTCAAGAAATCGGATTGCACCTCAAAAATCGCTGCAGTGACGCGTTCAATTGTGCGTCCTCGTTGTGATATACTACTCAGAATATCTATTGCGTCATTATATTTTTTTTCTATCCATTTTTTTGCTTCTACGTCTAATGTGTTTTTTTCGTCCCGCATTAAACTTACATAATATGGATTCATACGTAGCCGTGGAATGTAATTATCATTCGGTAAAATATAGTACTCTCCCTCTGTTTCCACCAATCTCACATCTGGTGTGATGCCTTGCACTGTCTCAGGCGACTTAACCATGTCTTTTACAGATGGATCTGTAAAGTACCTGCCAGGATACGGAGACAGAGTGCCAATCCAATCAGATGCCGCCATTATGTCTGTTTGATCTACTTTCAGTTCGTCCGATATTGTTGAGATACGATTCTCTATTAGATCTTGTAAGTGATTTTCTACAATCAATTGAGCTAACTGAAAGGGAACATTCGTCTCAAAAGGCATAGATCCGTTATGTTTGTGATGCTGCATTTCATAGTGTCGAATCTGAATACTCAACGTTTCTTCAAGGTCACGATACGCGATACCGATCGGTTCAAATGTATCTTGAATTGTCCGTAAAATAGACTCAACTTTTGCTACTGGACATCCTACTTCTGTTGCAATATCTTCCAAAGTAAGTTCATAAAGGTTGAGTTCTTCTCCTTCATAGATAACAGTATATGTCTTTTTACCAAAGGTATCAATTAGATGCCACTTTTTTGACCTGTTTTCAAGAGTTGTATCAATCAATCTAATTTCATATTGCTTGTTTTCATTGTCCGCTTTTGATATATTATCACTCAGTTTTTTTGATAGTGTACTTTGTAATTCATCGGATAAGTAACCATTGTCAAAATTTTCAAGGTGTTCTATAGGAAGAGAAAACAACTTGAGTTGGAGCTGACCATCATCGTTTAGGTTGCCTATGATTAACTCTCCAATGTTACGTTCTTCCTCCGTAAAAGGTGCTAATTGAAGTTGTTGCAGAAGATAATTATGTAGAGAGACCACTTCAGCAATGTCTGGTTCAGGAGTACTACTACTCTCATGTTGGACATTTCCATTTGAAACGGGAATCCGCATATCGTCAAAAACGGAATGCCAGTCTATATCAACGGAGGTATCCTCCTTATCATTGTTTTCTTCAGGTTTATTCCATTCAAGTGAAGAATCGTATTCCTCCATAGTCAATGCTGTATCGGGTTCTTCCTCAATTTCCAACAACGGGTTTTGTATCAACTCTTGGTCTATATATTGTTTCAATTCAAGTTGCGGCATCAGCAACACCTTAATTGCTTGCTGCAATTTAGGTGTCATAACTATTTTTTGTTGTTGAGTCTGACTTGGTGCAAGCTTCTGTTGCATTTTCATCACACGGCACTCCAAAATTCCATATCAGACATTATAGTGAATTATTAATATAAGTTGACACTTTCTTCCCATGGTAGGCGATGTTTCCTAACCTCGCCGATGCAGAGTGTTCAAGTAATTTCAAAATCTACTATAAGTGAATTTTCGTGATTGTGTTTGAAAATAGTTTAAATGTAAGAAAATCATAATATACATTGACTACGGGTTATTGTCTTGTAGCGTATATTGAAAGTTTTTGCCAAAATAGAGTTCTCTCGCAACTTCACTACTTAGAAGTTCATCTGGTGTTCCAGAAAGTGTTATTTTACCGTCGGCTATCAGATATGCACGATCAACAATATTAAGCGTTTCAACTGCATTGTGATCGGTAATTAGAATTCCAAGGTTGCGGTTACGTAAATGTAATATCAGTTGTTTTATATCCGCAACAGCAATTGGGTCAATCCCAGAAAGTGGTTCATCAAGAAGGATAAAGTCAGGTTGTGCTGCCAATGCTCGCGCAATTTCTGCACGACGGCATTCTCCTCCTGAAAGTGTATATGCTTTCCGGTCCAAAAGATTCGTTATTCCAAGTTCATCCGTAAATTCTATTATACGTTCTTCACGTTCTGTCTTTGGCATGCCACGCGCCTCTAAAATCGATTCAATATTCTGTTTTACCGTTAACTTTCGGAAGATTGATGTCTCTTGAGAAAGATAACCTATGCCGAGGCGGGCACGTTTATACATCGGTAGAAATGTAATATCTCTATCTCCGTAGGTGATACGACCTGCATTGGGTCGGATTAGACCGACCACCATATAGAATGTAGTTGATTTCCCAGCACCGTTTGGTCCCAATAATCCTACAATTTCACCTTGTTGAACCGATAGACTAACTTCATTTACGACAATTGGACCCCGACGTGTATACCTTTTTACGAGATTATGTGTTTGTAATTCTATTGACACGTACTTACTACCTATTTTCTCCTATTACTGAATTATTAATCATTCACTTCAAAAACAATATGATTTGTTATGTAATCAATCTTGGGTTTCTTCTTCATCTGTATCTTCAGTTGCAGTATCGTCAGATTCAGGTTGTTCGTTCTCTTCAGGTTCAGTCTCTTCAGTATCACTATCATCTATAGATTCAACTTCTTCCTTCACACTATCATTTTCTTTTTCTGCTGTCTTTACTTTGCTTTCTGTTTTGTCAGAATCGGTTTCAGACTTTTTCTCTGTTTCTGGAGAGCCCACCTTATTCTCACTCACATCAGGTTCTGTTGAGGGATCTGTTCCATCAGAATCAGAATCAATATCTTCTGATTCCTCAGATGCAGTTGGTGCTGCTTGTGTAACGGTTACCTTGAATTTAACGTCACCAACCCCAGTCTGTTTCCCTGTCACTCTGTTGAAAGTAAAGAGTTTTGTTTCAAGTCTATCATTCTTTTGTAAAACAATTACATTATCTTTTAAAGTAATGATACTTGTAAGATTGTCCATTGTTGCGTGGTCACAGGTTGCAAAGATCTTATCATCTCTGATTTCCACGTTCCCAACAGCAACGATTTCAACTGTTTCTCCTGTTTCAGGATCGCTTTTTAATGTGATTGTATCTGCGTTTAGAAAACCAATCTCAACTCCATCCTCAGTATGTCTTTTTGTTTTGGCATTACCAATAAGGATTGTAATTCCGACTTTCTCATCTCTTTCCATTCTATCAGAGGTTCCTGTAATTACCTCTTTCGTGATCTCAACTTCTTGCTTCTCTGTCTCATCTTCTTGTTTATCCAATGTAATAGATGAATTGTCTTCAGTGTTCTCAGGCGACGTATCAGGGGTTTGTTCAGTTTCCTGCACATTTTCAGCTTCTGGTGCTTCTGCTGCAGTAACATGCAATGATGTCAAACAAAGTAGTATCCCCAAGAATACTAACAATTCTCTCACGAAAATCGGAAGTTTCTGAGATGTATCTGTTTCTAATTTAGTGTTGTTTCTCTTATTCTTCATTTATTTCCTCGTCTTTAGGATAAAGTCTAAACCTGTTATTTTTCATCGTTACGGTTTCAAGGTTTGGATTAGCAACCATTTCTGTGCCATACCAAGTGGAGTCTCCACGTAGAATCTTTACTTCGTTTGGGGCATAAAGCGTGCCTTCTTTGTTTTGCCATTCAAGGAGTTCTGTATTTAATGTGCCGTTTTCGTTCACACCGATGACATTACCTTGAAGATATACGTTATTTCTCTTTCTACCTGTGCTGTAAAGTTCACCTGTCAGACTCGTCAATGTAATGGATACCTTACCTTCTTCATATATCTGCACTTTGGGATTTTGGACAATGATTTTATTTCCACGTGCTTTGTTTTCTTGCATCTCAGAGGAGTCGCCAACAAGTGTCCACTTCAAAACACCCTCTTCCGTGTGTTGTGTCGTAAATGTTTCAAGTTGTTGAAGCGGTGCCGGTTCTGCTGGTGGATTTTCCTCCTCACGCTCACAACCTATCACAACTAAAAGAGAGATACAGAAGAATACAATTAAAGATATATTCCTCAATAACTGATGTTCAAGAAGTGTGTTGACATTATTCAGGACGGGTTTTCCATCGCTGATGCATCCAAATCCACTGTTCAGGATTTTTCCGAATATAGGATTCAATGACTTTTGTATACTTCTGTGTATTAATAACAAGTTCTTTCTCTTTGTCATCACACCGTTCTAATGTTAACGGTGGTTCAATTATCGCCCGATGAGTCCCATCAGGTTGTCTTATAATAAAAGACGGCAATATAGCTGCACCAGTTTTGAGAGCAAAAGCAATCGGACTGTAAGGTGTATAAGCAGGTTTCCCAAAAAAGTCAACAAACACACCATTCACCGATGTATCCACATCAGCAACTATTCCTAAGAGATTGTTGCTTCTCAGGCATCGCAATGCTTGTCTAACACCAGTATTTCGATCAATGGTAGAATAGCCTGCCTTCTCTCTATATTTGGATACCAAGGCATTTAAGCGAGGTGAACGCAACTCTCGAACAATTGGAGTCAAAGGTGAAACATTTGTACTGATACTTGCTGCCAACAGTTCCCAGTTACCAAAATGACCTGTTAAGATTATCGCGCCCTTTCCTAACGCTAACGCATCTTCCACATGCTGAACACCTTCAAAACTAACATATTGTTGAATCTGTTTCGGATTCATGCGGGGAAACAGCATGAACTCCACCACATTTTTCCCTAAATTTGAAAAACATTGCTTTACAATAGTTTTGATAGCATCTTCGTTTGAAATATCCAATGCTTGCTGTATGTGTTCACACGCCAACCTTCGCTGTTGAGTTGCTAACCGATACGCGAGCGTCCCCAACCATCCTCCGATAACCAACGCAATTGATCTCGGAAGCAGATAGATACTGTATCCGATTAGTTTGGCAGTAAAACCATAACACCAATCTTTCATTAGAAAAATAGTATACCAAAATTTATGCAAAATTACAAAAGAATTTGCATTGTCCAATAATTCGGATCCATTTTATTTCGCTACATTACTTTGTGGTATGCTTTCATTTATTTCTTTGTATTATTTGATTTTAAGTGTAGTTATCAGATATACTCTAAATAGAATGGATACCATTATGCAAAAACCTGACCACATCAACAAACAAATATTCCAACTCGCCATCCCAAATATCATAAGCAACTTCTCCATTCCACTTCTCGGTGCAGTAGATACAGCTTTAATGGGACGTATGGAGACTGATCATTATCTTGGTGCAGTAGGCATCGGTGGTGTTATTTTTAGTTTCATTTACTGGGGTTTCGGTTTCATCAGAATGGCATCCACAGGTTTGACAGCACAAGCATACGGAGAAAATGATAACGAAGAATGTGGTCTTCTCCTGCAACGGTGCTTTTCAATCGGTGTCATCTGCAGCATCCTGTTATTGATGTTTCAGTGGGTGCTGGCAGATGTTAGTTTTCTTCTCATCGGAACAAGTCCAGAAGTAGAAAAACTTGCCCGAACCTATTTCCATATCCGTATCTATGCAGCACCTGCAACACTTTGTCTTCATGCATTCCACGGCATTTTTCTCGGATTACAAAATGCCAAATATCCGATGATATTGACAATTCTCGTCAATATCATCAATATCGTGTTGAACATTGTTTTTGTGATGCAGCTTGGCATGAAGGTGGAAGGTGTAGCATTAGCAACCGTCATCGCGCAATATGGTGGTCTGATATTTGCAATTGCGTTCTTTTTCCATCGCTACCGAAATCTATTCACCACATGGAATTTCAAAACAATCCTCTCCTACTCAAAACTTAGACGTTTCTTAAGCATAAGTGGAGACATTTTTATCCGCACGCTCTGTCTTGTTTTCAGTTTCTCCTTCTTCACCGCTATGTCAGCTGGAATAAGCGATACAATCTTAGCAATCAATACTATTCTCCTTCAATATATCAACCTAATGTCTTATGCCATTGATGGTTTCGCATTTGCTGCAGAGAGTATGATAGGCAAGTATATTGGCGCACGAGATATACAAAACCTAAAGAGAACAACCGGTCAGATTTTTCTATGGTCTTTTCTGTTCGGTGGGATTGTAATGCTAATCTTTCTTCTATTTGCGAACCAGCTCCTACACTTATTCACAGATAAACTCAATCTAATTGAAAATGCAAAACCGTATCTCGTATGGATCATCATTGCCCCGGTTGTGAACGTAGCTGCATATATTTGGGATGGTATATACCTTGGTGCAACTGCGACAAAACCTTTGCGGAACACTATGATTGTTTCTATGCTACTATTTACCAGTGCAGTATATCTATTGCTACCTTATGGCAACCATGGACTTTGGGGAGCGTTAACGTTCCTATTAGTGATACGAGGCGTGGCATTGACATTCATAGCACCAAGACATCTATTCAGTCGAAATTGATTGATGAAACTATGCTGGTAGACACACTTTATAGCAAAAACCATAATTATTTACACACTACGGTAGGTTCGGTTTCCTAACCGAACCATAGGCGTCAATTTAAGGATGCACCAAGACCGATAAGTGTCAACTTTTAATCAGAGGAAGTATAAATTATGAAATAAAACTTCTGTAAAAATGAAAACACCTCATATATAATGTAGATATAGATTTATTATGGTCTACAAAGAGGTGTTTCCTAATGAATACATTATCACAAGTTCCCAAAGAAATGCAACATATTCTTACAACTATAGCCAATGATGCAGCTCTCAATACAGGTTTTGTCAAAAGAAGTTGTAAACTCAACGGTAGTCGTTTTGCTCAAATACTCATTTGGACTTGGTTAGAAAACCCAGATGCCACCTATACACAACTTGCGCAAACCGCTGGTGTGCTGGGGATTTCAATCTCACGACAAGCCATTGAACAACGATTTACATCTGAAGCAGCAGAGACCCTGAAAGTTATCCTTGATGCTACTGCGTCCAAGGTTATTTCTGCCGACCCGCAAACGCTTCCGCTCCTTGAAAAGTTCACTGGTGTCTATTTACAAGATAGTTCTTGGATTACACTCCCTGATGTGCTCCACGAAACTTGGGAAGGTGGAAGCAAAAAGAATAAACCGAACACAGCTGCCGTGAAACTCCACCTGCGTTTTGATAGTGCCACAGGCACTTTTGAACACTTTGAACTGACCAATGGTATCACCGCTGATAGTGCTATTGAAAAGCAGATTGACATGCTACCCGCCGGCAGTTTGCGCCTCGCAGACCTCGGCTATTATTCACTTGATACCTTCAAAAGACTTTCCGATGCAAACGTCTTTTGGATATCACGCTACAAAGTCCAGTGTTTTCTCTATGATGAAACAGGTGACCCTTTTTGTTTGCTAAAATGGCTCAAGAAGGGTTCTAATAACTTCAAGGACAAACAAATCTTTATAGGTAAAAACAAGCGTCTCAAAGCACGATTAGTTGTTCAAAGACTTTCAGAAACAGAAACCCAACAGCGTATTAAGGAGATAAAACATCGTGCAAAGCGGAAGTATACGAAACCTTCACCCAAACGACTTCAGCTCGCAAGATGGAATATCTACATTACTAATATAAAAGTAGACCATCTGACTGCTGAACAGATTTGTGCTGTCGCACGCATCCGATGGCAGGTTGAGTTGATGTTCAAGTGCTTCAAAAGCATTGGAAAAGTTGATACCTCCCGTAGCGACAAGCCATATAGAATCTTATGTGAGTTATATGCAAAACTCATCGTCGCAATTATGCGGCACTGGATCATGTTAAGGGTCGGTTGGCGATGTCTAAAACATAGTCTAACAAAAACAGCAGAACTTATTAGCACCTTCGCACGCACACTTGCAATAGGTTTCCGCAAGTCTATAATGTCTTTTCGGCAAACTTTTGATGAAATAAAACACGCTTTCCAAAATGGGTGCTACATTGAGAGACGTGCTAATAGAGACACAACATTAGAACACCTTGAAAATGCAGCAAAAAATCACTAAATTGACGCCTATGGTTCGGTTTCCTAACCGAACCGGTGTTTATTCAGTCACATAGATGTGGTTAGGTAACCGAACCTACTGGGAGTGTGTACATATTTTTAGATTTCACTATAAAGCGCGCCTACACTTTTTACATGCATCATACTTAGTTGGTCGGATCACAATCATCATCTTCAAGATATGAAATTATTGTGGCAATACCAAGTATATCATCCGAAGTATTGTCATCAATTTCAGGATATGTCACGCCTTGTTCACTGGTACTCCAAGTTCCAGTATTGTGCACGGCATTACAAATTGTCTTGTAGATCGCCTTGCGTACCTCATCAGCTGTTGTATTCTTCAATGATACCTTTGTATTAGCGTGTGTGAACCCACTTTCCTCAGTATAAACTCCTTTCCAACTGTCTAAGCTATTAGAGACTGACAGTTCTTCTAAGACTGAACTCCATCCAGTCGAAGTCTGCTCAGAATCACCATCTTCAAATTTATAATAGTTGTCCACATAAATTGGATCCTCTCCATCGTATCCGTACCCACGTATGGCATAGACTTGGACTTGCAAGTGGTCAGAATCAAGTTTGATGGCATAATAAACTTCAAAGAACTCTTCCTTCTCTACATAGAATTCAAGCACTTCAATTTCTACCGTAATTGTGTCCGTTCCGCCATTGTTATCCGTGACAGATACGGTAACGGTATAAGACGACTGAATGTCATAATCAAGAGTGGAATTGGTAGTCAACTGACCATTACTAGTATTAAAACTGAAGGAACTTGCATCAGTACCACTGATACTATATGCAAGCGTATCTTCGTCTTCATCTGTTGCTGACACAGCATGTCCAACGTTGGAACCTGACGCAGCAGACTCAATAATAGCACGTAATGCCTTCTCACCTTCCGTGAACACTGGAGCATCATTAACATCGGTTATACTGACTGTTAGAAATGTTCCATTTTTACCACCTCTGCCATCAGAGACACTGACTGTAACAGAGTAGGAGGATTTCTCTTCGTGATTAAAAATTTCATTGGTTGTTATCTGTCCCGTGTTCATATCTATACTGAAGAACTCTACATCCGTCCCGGCAAGACTGTATTCAAGCGTATCATCATCTTCATCTGTCGCCTCTACTGGATCACCGACCAATGTACCAATTGCTAAATTCTCTGCTACCGAACGTGATGAGAAAAATCCATCCGTGAAAATAGGTTTATCGTTCTCATCTGACACACTGATTGAGACCGCTATTTCGTCTGTGCCACCATTGTTATCGGTGACAGTTACCGATACAGAATAACTATCCTTGACCTCGTAATTAAATTTCGCTTTTGTTGTTATCTGTCCAGATGAGTCATTAATATTAAAGGAATCCGCATCTGTCCCCATAAGATCGTATTCAAGCGTATCTTCATCTTCATCTGTTGCCTCTACTGGATCGCCTACCACTGTCCCAGGAGACAAATTCTCTGCTACTGAACGATTCGTTCCTGTTCCCTCTGTGAATATGGGCTCATCATTCACATCACTAACATTGATTGTAACTGCTATTTCGTCTGTGCCACCATTGTTATCAGTAACAGTAACTTCAACCGAATAAGTGCTTTTGACTTCATGATCTAAAATAGCAGTGGTTGTTATCTGTCCAGATGAGGCATTGATATTAAAGGAAGCAGCATCGGTACCTTCAAGATCGTATTCAGGTGTATCCCCATCTTCATCTGTTGCTAAGACCGGTGTGCCTACGACTGCTCCAGATGGCAAGTTCTCTGCTACGGAACGGGATGTGGAAGCTCCCTCTGTGAATATCGGAGCATCATTCTCATCAGTGACATTGATAGTAACCGCTATTTCGTCTGTACCACCTTTGTTGTCAGAAACAACAATCGATACGGAATAAGAGTCTGTGTCTTCATAGTTTAGAGGAGCACTTGTCTTTAACTGACCAGAACTACTATCAATACCGAAGGAACTTGCATCTGTACCTACAAGTGCATATTCAAGTGTGTCATCGTTTTCATCTGTTGCAGATACAGGATCGCCAATCGAACTATTAGCAAGAGTATTCTCTGCTATAGAACGTGTCGTACTCTCTCCTTCTGTAAATTCAGGTGCTTCATTGTCATCAGTGACATTGATCGTAACAGCTATTTCGTCTGTACCATCTTTGTCATCAGACACGGAGACCAATACAGAATAACTGTTCTTGGTTTCATAGTCTATTGGATCCTTCGTCCTTATCTGCCCCGAACTGCTATCAATACTGAAGGAACTCGCATCCGTGCCACCGAGAGTGTATTCAAGCGTTTCTCCATCATCATCTGTTGCGGTTACTGGGAGACCAATGGCAACATTAGACGGAGTATGCTCTAATACATACCGTATCGTAGATTTACCCTCTGTGAAAACAGGAAGATTATTACATAACGGGATCAACTCAGGAGATAACTTAATTACGGCATCAACGACTTCCCCGCCGGTGGATGTAGTTGGGCTAGTTGGAAAGTACTTTGAAACTACTATATCTGAGGTGGTTAAGCCACACCACCGTTTGAAATCGTCGACCTTAATTGAAATTGTAGTATCGGAGTCATCAAGCTCTGATGGCACTTCACACCACACAGAAAGACCCCACAGGTTCCATTTGTCACCTCTGAAAACTGAAAAACTGTCCTTTCGTGGATGTACTATATTGCCATCGATATTACATTGAATATCTATGAAAACACCGGGTTGGTTGAGTATCGGTTGGAACGCCATTATTCTCGGTCCGACCGTCACCTGAAGTTTAACAGTGTTTCCATCAAACACTACGTCATAAATATCCTTATCACCATCTTCAATAATTTTCGGAGGAGTATTTGGATCAGTACCATCTTCATTTGGCGTGTTATCACCGTTAGTTGTATCACCGTTAGTTGTATCATCATTTGGCGTGTTATTACCGTCAGTTATTTCACCATTTGGTGTGTTATTACCGTTAGTTGTATCATCATTCGGCGTGTTATTACCGTCAGTTGTATCACCATTTGGTGTGTTATTACCGTTAGTTGTATCACCATTCGGCGTGTTATTTCCGTCAGTTGTATCACCATTTGGTGTGTTATTACCGTTTGGAGTTTCACTTTTTGGTGTGTTATTACCGTCAGTTGTATCACCATTTGGTGTGTTATTACCGTTTGGAGTTTCACTTTTTGGTGTGTTATTACCGTCAGTTGTATCACCATTTGGTGTGTTATTACCGTTTGGAGTTTCACCATTTAGCGTATCATCATCCTTGGGTGTAGATACATCATCCGTTTTTGTATCATCTTCAGATTTTATGTCACCTATAGGTGTAGATATAAAAGGCACATCAGTGTCATTTTCTGGTCGCGGAGCGTCTGAAATAAAGTCAGTCGTTTCATCTACTATATCTTTGATTGGCACATCAATAATGTCGCCAGTTTGTACATATTTCTTGATCCGTTCAATGATAGAAATAACAATCTCTTCAATATCCACCTCTTTGTTATTATCAATATATCGCGTTTCTATCTGTGTAACTATCTTTTCTACTGGTACTTCCGTGATGACTTTCTGGGTGACGATACGTTCTATAATCCTTGTGACAACATCCTCAATACGCACCGTTCTTGTTGTTTCATCAACATAGGCACACATAGAAGGCACGCCTAAGACTTTGTAACAACGAACCGTAACTGTACTAACTTCATCAGAATTGACAACTATAACCCGTTGATTTTCAAACTGTTCACAACCAAATATGATAATTAGACTTAGCAGAATGATACTAATATATCTTTTGAGCATATTTCTCTCCTTACCTTGATGACCTATATCCTATTCATAATAATAGATAGTGTTGGCCTACTAATAAGATATGCTGCTGAGTTGACAGATAACACTTGTAGATATCGAAGATATTTTCTTCGGTATATTTACATCTCATATAGTTCATTCATCAATCTCTTCAATAAATTCGTTGGCTACTTGCTCTACTATCTCATTGAGTGGTACATCTATAAGTTCATCTTCTGGAACTAACTCCTTGACTCTTTCTATAACTTCGTTCACGATTGTAACAATTTCGACTTCTGTATAAATATATACCGTTTCTATTTCTGTTACGATCGTCTCAATAATCACTTCTCTTATGATTTCCTCCACAACAATTATTTCAACAATCTCAGTGACTACTGTTTCTACCTGGACGTAAATGGTTCTGTTTTCTTCAAATGAGCAGAATACGGGTACCCCTAACAGCGTTGAACAGAAAACATGTGTAACCACCAACTCGTCAGATGATACAACTTTTGTAAATTGGTTTTCAATTTTGCCACACCCTAAAAGTGTAGCGATTATGATGAGGCCCCACATTAGTCTTACTAACATGGTTTACTCCTCCAATGTCAGTTTGATTGAACTAAAAAGATGATTGTATGACTAAGGTGATGATAGTATGTGGCAATAATACACCGTAGATATAATAGATACATATATGCAAAGAACGTATCGTATTATTCTTAGGATGTCTGTCAGATAGATATGCTATCATCAATAGTAAACCCAAATTATATGCAAGTATAAACTGGTTAACTACTTCCGCAAAAACGGAAATTTGGGTTTACCAAATAGTACATCACAGATGTATTGCATTCAGAAAATAATTACTTCTGAAACAATAATGGTATAAAGATGGTTGTATGGCATTCATTCTGACATGTGTGAAATCATCAACCTGAATGCCTTAACTAACTGAAGTTGTTAAACTTAGCTGAAGGTAGGTATATTTTTCTCATGGTCCGTTCTCCCCGGATTTAACACGTCATTAGACGTGGATTTAAAGCATCTGCAGCTATTGTGTGAATTAGTAAATGTACACGACTCTAATTCTATTGATAACTCGCAGTGATGAACTTTAATAATCTACTGGACACAAAAAATATATATATGATAGGTATATAAATAAGTATAAATAAAATATTATAAAGTATGAATTCTGTTGAAAATACTAATGTAGTTGAAAAAATCCTTCTTCTTATGTGAAATCTGAATCATCTTTCAAATATCATAATGACAGATTAACTGCGATATATATAGTAGCAATTGTGATTATCTTATACTGTAATTTCATATAATGACATTAATATTTTCAAAAATGACTAAAAGTTTAATACTATTTATGATTTTATCAAATTTGACTTTTTAAGTCAACTACTTTAAAAAAGAAAAATGCATAATTTGTTAGAATTATAACAAGATTCGTTATTTTTTTCTAAATATAACCAAAATTGCCACCAATTTCATTGCAGGAATGGTTTCCAACCCCGATTTCATGAGACTTAACATTAGAATCTGAGATCCAACTACGACAGATACCATAAAATAAACCTAATACCACCTATAATTCAGTTGACATTCTGAAGACTAATCCTTATACTATTTTAGAAATAAACAATCCATACTAACGTCGTACAATATCTGAAAATGAAACATATAATTCTCTCAGTCCTCCTCATAATTAACCTGCCGGTAGTAGCACTTACTCAGTCAGAATATACGATACCCAAAAAACATCGTGTCATTCAAGAAAAAACGATACAATCACAAAATTCATCAATAGGAACAAAGTTCTCAGATATTAGATTCACATCATTGAATGGTAACATACATTCCATATTATCACTCACACAACAAGGACCAGTCATTTTTGTGTTCCTTTCTGCCGAATGTCCAGTCGCACAAAGATATGCAATGCGACTAAAGCGAATGCACAAAGAATTTAAAGACAAACACGTAACTATCGTAGGGGTCTATTCAAACGAAAACGACTCTGCAGAAGATGTTCAAGCATATTTGAAAAAAGCAGAATATCTGTTTCCAATTGTAAAAGACAGAGATGGTAGTTTAGCCCGTCATCTCGGCGCAACAATGACACCTCAAGCACATCTTATTGATACAGAAAAGGTCTTACGTTTCCGCGGTCCGATTGACGATAATCGCTACGTAACCCGAGTGAAACACAATTATTTAAAAGATGCATTAGTCGCTGTCCTAAGTGGTAAAAAAATTAAGATCAAAGAAACCCCCGCCTTCGGATGCACAATCCACCTACCTGATCTACCCGTTCAAAAACCGGTTATATACAACAAACATATTACACACATTGTTGAAAACTTGAGAATTATCTTTAGTTTTCTGATAGATACATTGAAATAGCATTTATCATAGTTTTCGATAATTCTGATACATTTGTTCACATATCAATATAAAGCAATGCATAGTAGTAGGCACACTCCGTGTGCCGTATACCCTAGAGTACAGGATAGATGGCACACGGACTATGCCGTATACCTTAGAGCACTGAATAGACGGCACACGGAGTGTGCCTACTACCATTAACATTTATGAAGATTAGAACTAAATAACCCTACCCAAATATCACAAATATCTTGAAATCAAGACACAATTGTGCTAAATTAAAAAAACAAACAGAACATAAGGAGAACAACAGATTATGCCAAAATTTGGTGTGAATTTATTATTATGGGCAGATAAGTTTGACAAAGAAACCGCAGACCTAATACCGAAGGTCGCTGAAATGGGATTTGATGGTGTTGAAATACCTGTCTTTGACCCTGAAACCGTGGACATTCCATACACACAAGCACTACTCAAAGATACAGGAATTGAGACAATCGGTTGCAACATCATGGCAGGGGATAGGAATCCTATTGACGAAGATCCTGCTATTCGTAAAAACGGAAGAGAATATCTCAAACGCACAATTGAGGTCATCGCAGAATTAGGAGCAGATACACTCGTAGGACCGATGTACAGTGCCGTTGGCAATCTCGTTGGACGCGGAAGAAACGATCAAGAATGGGGTTGGTGTGTTGAAGGACTACAGGAAGTGTCAGAATTCGGTGAAAAACACGGAGTCACACTCGCAAGTGAACCTCTCAACCGGTTTGAAACTTATTTCGTCAACATCGCAGAAGATGCAGTCAAACTCTGTAAAGCTGTGGATAGTCCATACTTCAAGGTGCATCTGGATACATTCCACATGAACATTGAAGAAAAGAACCAAGCTGACGCTATTGTTAATACTGGAGATTACCTACACCACATGCACTGTTGTGAAAATGATAGGGGAACACCCGGCACAGGACTTGTTGATTGGGAAGGTGTTTTCGGTGCATTGGCAAAGGTCAATTATGATAGATGGCTCGTAATTGAGTCCTTTACGCCTGCAGTGAAGGAGATTGCCGCAGCAACATGTATCTGGCGCGATATCGCACCAAGTGCTGAAAGTCTCGCTACAGATGGACTCGCATTCCTTAAACAGAAAGCAGCCGAATATCTGTAGAATCACCAACATCAAACGCAAATTACATGCCACAAGGCGAATCGCACAATGGAGGGAATAAAATGCACCGTCTCAACTGGATCTGTCTGTTCTGCTTGATCCTATTTGCTGCATCTCTAACAATTTACGCAGAAAATCCAAACGCTACTGCCGAGGAAACAGAGAAGAATACTGTTGATGAGGCACGATTTCTCACAAATGTCCGACAACTCACTTATGATGGAAAACGTGCAGGTGAAGGATACTTCTCTGAAGATGGTAATGCATTGATTTTCCAAAGTGAGCGGGAACCTGACAATCCTTTCTATCAAATATATCTTCTGAATTTACTAACGGGAGATACGCACCGGGTTTCTCCTGGTATAGGCAAAACCACCTGTGCATTCTTTCGTACCGGAACAGATGAAGTCTTATACGCATCTACACATCACGATATCTATGCAAAGGTAAAGCAAGAAGAAGAAATCAAATTCAGAGAGTCGGGTAAGGAACGCCGCTATAGTTGGGATTACGATGAGATGATGGACATCTTCTCTGCAAATCAGGATGGAAGTAACCTTAAGCAGCTAACAGACTCACACGGCTACGATGCCGAAGGTTCATATTCTCCTGATGGCAAATATATCGTCTTTTGCTCTTTACGCCATGCATATCCAAAGAGTGAACTATCTCCTAAAGACCTGAAACAACTTGAAGTGGATCCCTCCTATTTCGGTGAAATCTATATCATGAATGCCGATGGCTCTAATCAAAGACGATTGACAGATTGGGATGGCTATGATGGTGGTCCATTCTTTACCCCAGATGGACAACGCATAGTATGGCGGCATTTCTCAAAAGACGGTGCAACTGCGGATATCTACACAATGCAGTTGGATGGCACTGATGTTCAGAGACTCACTAATTTCAATAGTATGTCATGGGCACCATATTTCCATCCAAGTGGTGAGTATGTCATCTTTGCATCTAACAAACTCGGTTTTTCTAATTTTGAGTTATTCCTTGTGGATACAAAGGGAAGACACGAACCCGTTCAAATTACATCAACCGATGGTTTTGATGGTCTTCCCGTTTTTTCACCAGATGGAAACAGACTATGCTGGACATCTAATCGCAACAACCAAAAGGTCTCACAACTCTACATCGCAATGTGGAATCACAAGGCAGCCTTGGAAGCGATTTCCCTCTCACCAAGAAGTAGGTTCTTGAGTAATCCGGATCAAACGGAAAATGATCAACAAGAAGATATTTCCTTCGCTGATTTTGATACAGAAATAAAGACGAGAATCCAGCAACACGTTGAATTCCTCGCAGATGACTCATTAGAAGGACGAATGAGTGGTTCCAAAGGTTCAAAACTCGCTGCTGATTACATCGTAGAGCAATTTACGCAACTCAATCTACAACCTGCAGGTGAAGAAGATGGATTCTTTCAGACCTTTGAGTTTAGCGGCGGAAGTAAAGTTGTTTTAGAAGAGAATAAGTTCCATCTCACACGCAAGTTTGATGGAAATCAGGAACTTATGGAATTCAAGGTTGAAGAAGATTTCTTGCCTTTCTCTTTCTCAAATAACGGTATCGTTGAGGGTGAAGTTGCCTTTGTCGGTTATGGATTGTCTGAAACAGGTGACTCAGGTTATAATTCTTATGCAGGAATTGATGTGAAGGATAAGATTGTTATTGCACTTCGCTATGTTCCCGAAGGTGTTTCAAAGGAACGAAGACAGCAATTAATTCGCTTTGCAGGTATACGTTACAAAGCTATTCAAGCACGAGAAAACGGTGCTAAAGCATTCCTCACCGTTGCCGGTCCCAATTCACCTAACACTGGCAAAGTTATTCCTATCACTTTTGACAATAGAAGTGCAGATTGTGGTATAGTCGCCGCTTCAATTACCGACACAGTCGCAAATACACTCTTAGCCACTGTTGGAAAAAACTTGAAGGACGTGCAATCTGGACTTGATATTGAAAACCCACACCATGTTGGTGAATTTCTACTACCTGATGTTAAAATCAAGATTGTTGCCTCATTAGAAAAAATTAGAAAATCTGACAACAATGTCCTTGCAATGCTTCCACCCACCGAACAGAGTGATGAAAACGAATACATTATAGTCGGCGCACACTACGATCATATCGGTTTCGGAGAAGTCGGATCAATGGCAAAAGGTGAAGAAAAAACCAAAATCCATAACGGTGCTGATGATAACGCATCTGGTACTGCTGTTGTCCTAAAATTAGCCGAGATGTTCACTGCTGATCGACAAAATCATCCTGAAATGTTCAAACGTGGGATTGTTTTTGCACTCTGGTCAGGTGAAGAACTTGGTCTGATTGGGTCAACACATTATGTCAACAAACCCACTATTCCATTAGAGAATTCAGCAGGTTACCTCAATTTTGATATGGTTGGACGACTCCGCAACAATAAACTTATCCTTCAAGGTATTGGATCTTCACCTATATGGACAAAGTATATTGAAAAACGCAATGTGTTAGTCGGATTAAATCTAAACTTGATTAATGATCCATACATGCCAACAGATGTAACTGCCTTTTATCCAAAGAAAGTGCCTGTCCTTAGTTTCTTTACCGGTCTACACAAGCACTATAACAAACCAACAGATGATCCTGAAACGCTCAACTATGCTGGATTAGAACGGATTTCAAACTTGGCTTATGGCATTATTTCAGACCTAATCAGTGCTGAGGAACGACCTGAATATCTGGATGTAGCACGGAATCAATCCGAGGAAGGAAGCCGTGACAATCTGAGAGTATATTTGGGCACTATTCCAGATTATGCAACCGAAGACGAAGGGGTCAAACTATCAGGCGTTCAAACAGGTGGTCCCGCAGATAAAGCAGGTATAAAGAGTGGGGATATCATCGTTGGGTTAGGTGGAAAAAAGATTGCTAATATTTACGATTACACATACTCACTTGACGGTGTGAAAATCGGCGAACCCGTAGAAATTGTAGTGATGCGTGATGGGAAAGAGTTAAAACTAAAGATTACCCCCGAAGCACGGAAGTGAATCAAAGAACCGTCATCTGCAGCAATAGCAAATGACGGTTCCTTTTTTAGTTTAATCCAAATTTAAGGACTACTAGGAACTTGCAAGACCCCATCTTTAACTTCTAAAATGACAATCTGTTCATAGATTGCTTCTCCGTTTGGGTCAAAGGAGAATGGTCCTAAAACTGTATCAAATTCCATCGTCTGTGCCAAAGCATCGCGAATTGCAGCTGAATCTGCTGATCCTGCTGTATTGATCGCATTTGCAAGTATATTCATAGTTGCATAAGCTTGTGCAGCCCAAGGACTGGGAGTTTCTCCATCATGTTTTGCCATATAACTCTGGACAAAAGCTTGGTTTTTTGGACTGTCATCAAGTTCTGACCATCCTGCAAAAGCAAATGCACCTTCTGCTGCTCCATCTGCAGCTGCCACTTCAGTAGCGGTCAAATCAGGAACAATTAACCTTGTAGTTTCTGAAGGAATTTCAAGTTCACTTGCCTTCTTTATAATTTGAACCATCTGTGTTGACAGAGCAGCAACAAAGACTACGTTAGGTGCCTCGCCCTTGATGGTCTCTAATTGTGTCGTGAAATCGGTATCAGTTGTTACAAACTTTTGAGTGGACGTGAGCGTAACACCGGCTGTTTCTAATGCTTTTGTCAACTCATCTTTTAGGCTTGTGGAGTATGCGTCAGCGTCATCATATATAATTGCTGCAGTTGCGTATGACGCTGCTGCATGCGTTTGCATCACACCGCGTGGAATAAGGATGTTTGTGGCTAAACCAGCGCGGAAGACATAATCACCGATTTCACCACTCAAACCAGCAGCGGAAGAAATTGGACTAAATGCAACCACTCCAGCCTCTTGTGCAATCGGAAATGCTTCTTTGAGATGCGTTGAAATCCCAACACCAATGATGGCGGGAACACCTTGATCAACCAATGACTGAACAGCAGCCTTCGCACCTTCAACGGTACTCAAATTGTCTACAGAAACTAACTCTATATTGGCTCCAAGGGCATTCAGTTGGTCCTGTGCCAATTCAATACCACGTTTCATTGGAATTCCGTATGGTGCTGCGTTCTCTCCAGTTTCTGCTACTGCAACACCAATAGTAATCCCAGGCATTTCTCCATCAGGCATTTCTCCATCAGGCATTTCTCCATCAGGCATTTCTCCATCAGGCATCATTTCCATTGCTTTTTCGCAACCTGTCAGTCCAACAACCAATGCGATGAAAGCAAATGTAATCATAAATATTGAAAATTTTCTAATTGTCATCATAAATCCCCTTATAAATAAAATAAACATAGGTATGGTGAATACACAGAATACTTCATCCACTACCTCTTTATGTTGTAATACACAAATTTTAAAGACTATCTTAATATTCTTACTAACCCTTTGAACTTCTATACTAAGAATTTGTCTATAAACTCTTTTACATATTATTTCATAATTTAAAGGTATTGTCAAATGAAATTGACAATAATGTTTTTTCATTATACTTGACAATATATAATCTATTTACTAGACATTATAATGAATTAAATAGTAGGAGTTTCATAACACCAGGGTCTGAAGTTTAGTCGAAAATTGTGTAAACCACAACAGGTTTCCATAACTAAGTCACAAAACCCTTTCTTCCAATTTCTGAGTTTGTCTTTGACAATGCGGTATCTTTTGACACCACTAATGGCATGTTCAACACGTATGCGTATAGACGCTATCTTTCTATTGATTTCTTTTTCTTTTTCTGTCAGTTCTCCACCTTTCGGTTTTTTCTTCGGTTGAACGATGTGAACATCAGGAAGAGTGAACCCCTGAAAACCGGTATCTTGATACAAGGTGCTTCCCGGGGGCACACAATAGCCCACCTGATCAGCTATGTATTTGTCATGGTGTCTTCCTTCAAAAGAGGGTGTCAATAGGACGACTTTGCAGCTCTCATTGATAATCAGATTATTTTTTGCTGTATGACATTTCTTTTTACCGCTATAATATGCCTTTTGAGCTTCTGGGTCTCTTGGACGCCGTATTCGCCGTTCTATACCATCATGAAAAAAAATACGCTTTATCTTGACTTTGACTTGATACCTCACAAGTATCACACATAGATGTGGGAACTGTTTCCCGAGATGGCAGCTCTTCAAGTTCTGCTAATGCGGTGTTCAATATCGGTAAAAGCAAGTGAATCCATTTATTCGCAAGAGGTTGAGCCATACCAAAGAGCGTGCCGAATAGAACCTGTTTCGGAGCTTCATGAAGATAAATTAATATAAATAGCAACATATCTTCATGTGAAGCAAAACAACTATTCTTGTAGGGTTTATATCTCCGTTTTATGCGCGGTTTTCCATCAAGGGTATGTGTTTCCATATAAGCTAAAAAACATTTAGAAAAATGAGGTAATAGTTTTGTAAACTCTTCTAAAGTATATCCAGTGAGAGATAGAAGCGTATCAGCTTTGTCCTTAATATCTTCAAAAACGATAATGAGAAAACCTCCATTTATAAGATTGTAATTAGAATAACAGAGGTTAACTAAACTTGCAACTAAATCATTATAATGTCTACTATAATTCTTTTTATTCAATGTGAAAACTAAATTGTCTTGTAGTTTAGATGCTACTTGTCAATTCTTTGCAAACCATTAACCGAGTAGTTATTAGTTTCGTTGTAAACGGAGTAAGAAACTAACTCATATATTTGAAATTCACTCTACTTTTCCTATTAGCGAAGGAGGAAAGTCATGGATGGCATTAAGAAAGTTATAGGTGTTGTTCTCATCATTATTGCGGCATTAGTCGCAATCCACACAGTCATTGAACCCATATATCACACTACTGATCCTAGTAGCGAAAATCCATATAGTTCTGCTTGGGGTTATATTAATCCGCTCTCGGCTATATCTATAGTATTAGGGTTGATTTTCGGGTACATCCGTATGAGTAACACCGACGAGAACTCAAGTGTACAAGAGTTTATTGCAGCGAACACATTATTTTATGGATTCATATTCGCCGCTATATTATTCTTCTGGAATTGGTTTGGTATCCTTGAAGTAGGAAAGGAGTTTACCGCAGTTGATCCTCAGACAAGATCTATAGTATGGATTATCATTGATGCGATCCTACCGTGTTTGAACGGTGCGTTAGGTGCACACTTACTACGCTCCGGCGGAACAAACGATTAGATTACAAATTCTGCCATTAATCAATATTATAAATTTATATTCTGTGTTCATATTTGGACGTAGAATATAAATTTATAATATTAATATAACAAGAAATGATGTGAATAAGTGTATTTATAGACAAATTATGCTATAATAAATTTATTATAAGCAATTTTTGTCAGAAGATTGTTCATTTTTTGTTTATATAATAAGAAAAATAGGGAAAAATTGTATGAAAACAAAAGTTTTTGAGTTTACGCTGTGCGTAATTCTCGTACTCTCTGTCGCTGTGTTTTCTGGATGTGAAAGAATGAAGGATATGCTTCCACCAATAGATGACGATATGCCGATGCTAAAAGTCGGGCTGATTCATCCAGAACCGAATTATACCAGTTTTGGAAAAGGGGCTGAACTCGCACGAGACGAAATCAACGCAGCAGGTGGCGTTCTCGGTATGCAGGTTGAGTTGATATTTAAACAAGAGACGACTGATACCGTAGTCCAATCTGCAACGGATTTAGTAGAAGTTGATAATGTTGTTGCAATTTTAGGCCCTCTCTTTTCAAGTCATGCAGTGAAAGTCGGTCCGGTAGCAACTGTGCCAGTTCTATTGGGAGCAACAAGAGCAGAGGTCACAGCAGATGAAACAGACCCAAACGATCTAATGTTTCTCATAGGCGGTTCAAATGTCCTGCAAGCACAACTTCTTGCTAAGATGGTTAAAGAAACACTTATGAAAGATACTGCCGGGATGATTTGGCAAAATATGGATGTTTATTCTATAGGCTTCGTGGAGTCATTCAAATCAAGTTTTGAAGCACTTGGCGGAATGGTAGTCGTTGAACAAACTTATGAGAGCGGTGACACAATGTTTGAAACACCGCTTACCACAGTTATGGAAGCAGATCCTGATGTCCTTCTTCTTGCAAGTTTTCCACCCGCAAATCCGTACATTATGAAACAAGCAAGAGACATGGGAATTACATCCGACTTTATTGGTAGTGACGGTTGGGACGATCCACTTATGTCTACCACTTTGGAAGATAATGCACCTGTTGATGGCCACTATTGTACAAACTTGGATCCAGATGCGGAAACTTTTAATTCCGCTTATATGGAGAAATACGGTTCAGTTGATGGCATTGCTGCAATAGGCTATGATGCTATGCAGATATTAGCAATGGCAATAGAGATGGTAGGAACTGCGGATGATCCAACTGTAATCCGAGATGCAATCGCTGCCATTACCGATTACGAAGGTGCTACAACCATCCTACGCTTTGATGAGAACCGTAATCCTGTAAAAAGCGTCGGTGTAAGAGAATTAAAAGATGGAATACCACAGGATGATATTATTGTGGCAACACCTGAGTAGGTAATCACAGTCTAATCAGGCTATACAAGAAATAACACGCAACCTTATTATACCATTTCTATGTGATAATATGACATTATTTTGTAGGTCGGGTAGAAGCGATAGCGAAACCCGACTTTTAATAGTGCCATGTCGGGTTTCGTAAACTCTACCCGACCTACAATCTATTATGACGATTTTTTAATTAGATATGGTATTAGATAGAGGATGCATGTTATTTTCTTTTACAAAATGTTGTTATTCTACACTAATCAAAGCCACAACACCTGCGTGATCTGAGGGCCACAATCCTGAACCTAACCGATCAGTGGATTTATCACCTACGGTTTGTGTAACAACATTCGTAGGTTGCAGATTGTGGACAAATATCTGATCAATCCGAACTGTGAGATCACTGATCTCATTGAGGATGTCGCCATCTTGACAGCATGTGTTGCCTATCCCTTCAGAATCCATCTGCCAAAGGTCTTCATAGCCAGCTGATATTAAAACTTGATAGCCAGTACCATGAGTTGCCCTTGTATTGAAATCACCCAATAGTATAATCGGTAATGTTTCATCAGCAAGGATGTCCACGAGTTCCTGCGTTTGCGCCACTCTTACATCTTCCGTAAATGCTTCTAAATGTGTATTTACAAAACGGTATGTAGTACCTGCAACAGTTGCATCCACTGCAGCATACCCACGTTCTATATCAAGTCCGAGCAACTCAATCGTGAGTAAAGTGTCATAATTTACACTTGTCGGACGTGATATTTCTACATCACTGCGAGACAAAATAACATCATAATCGGTTAATCGGATATCGTCTAAGCCAGCTGCTGTTAACAACGGCATTTCAACGTCTAAGTTTTCTACTCGTGCAGCAACTTGATAGTCTAATCCTTCTGCCTGAAGCGCATTCATCAATATTTGGAGATAGTCCAACTCAATATCTTCAGCAAGGGTAGGGTTGCTAGATAGAAAGTCACCCGGACTTTGACGACGGACTAACGATATTTCTTGAAGTCCTATCAGATGAGGCTGATATGTACCTATTGTTTCTGCAATTGCTGCTGCCCTACTTGGAAAATCAGCTGCAATGACGTTATTATACATCTTCTCAACTTCTGCGGGAGCTTGTAGTAGGTTTTCAACGTTCAATAAAGGTTCAGCACTACTACCCACGTAAACGTTGTATGTCATTACAGTCAGTGGTTGTGAATCCAAAGTCTGTATAGGTTCCCACACTCGATCAGTTGCATATTCGCAACCCGAAATTATTAATATAAAAATCACAAATAGACCAGATAGTTTGATTTTTGACAAGTTGTTTCCTCCGATAAAATTGTAGTGAGTAATTATTTTTCTCCTAAGATATACCATAAATAAATTCATTATCTGAACTCGTTAACTTAACCTTCATTACTTTGTTGATAGCAGAATCAGGAACATCCATCAAAACCCTTAGGTAATTATCTGTAAATCCGGCAAGTTGTTTTTTCTCTCCTTCTCTGCTTTCTTCGACTAAAACATTCTTATATTTCCCAAGCATACGCTTACGGAACGATTCGCTCATTTCTTTTCCCAATTCTATCATTTCACGACTTCTACTTGCTGAGACTTGAGACGGTACTTGATTGGGATATGTGGCAGCTGGTGTGCCTTTGCGTGGAGAGTAACGAAAGACATGCAATTGACTAAATCCTATTTCCTCAACGAACTTAAGTGATTCCTGAAAATCAGCATCAGTTTCACCTGGAAATCCGACCATAATATCTGTTGTAATGCCTACGTCATCAGTAAAACGAGAACGTAGGTTTTCTACAAGGTAAGCGAATTGTGAAGTCGAATAACGTCGCCGCATATCACGTAATACTTTGTCAGACCCAGCTTGAATTGGGATATGAAAGTGCGGCATACACTTGGGAAGTACAGACATTCTTTCAGAGAGAATGTCGGGAAAATACATCGGTTCTATTGAACTGAAACGAATCCGTTCAATTCCATCAATTCCGTGTATGTGTTCTAATATATCAGCAATGTCCTTGTCTCTTCCTGTGTCTTGTCCATAAGCACCGAGATGTACACCAGTAATAACAATTTCCTTTATACCACTGTCAGCAATTCGTTGTGCTTCATCAGCAATATCGGCAAGTGGACGACTTGTCATCCTACCCCGCACATACGGAATTATACAGTATGTACAAAAGGCACTACAACCATCTTGCACTTTGATGAGTGCACGCGTTCGTTTTCCTGCACTGCTAACACCTCCACTAAAACGAGCATGTTCTCGGACAGCATCGTGCTGAACAGGTTGAATCTGTAATTCTGTTTTGTTATGTAACTTATCAATATAGGTTTGGAAGTCTGCTTTTTCACGATTACCGAAAACTATGGACACACCAGGGATCTGTTCAATCGCCTTTCTGTCACTTTCCGCGTAGCAACCAGTAACCAGAACTTCAGCATTGGGATTCTGTCGAATTGCTTTCCGCACGGCTTGTCTTGCCTTTTGGTCGGCAGCATTTGTTACTGTGCATGTGTTTATCAGATATAGGTCTGCAGTTTGAGTTTCATCGACGATCGCGTATCCATTGCGGACAAGTGTCTCCCGCATAGATTGCGTATCATATTGATTGACTTTACAACCCATAGTAATGAGTTTCGCCGTTTTCATAGTATTTGAGGTATCAGAGTTTGTATTCATAAGTTGTCATAGCCACCCCAGCAATTGCTGCGGTTTCTGTTCTCAATACGGTTGATCCGATTTTCACTGGGATACATCCCTTTTCTATTATGTCTTTCACTTCATTGACAGTAAATCCACCTTCTGGACCAACTATTAGTGCAATTGAATTGACTTCAGGATATTTTCTCAACACAGATTGAATGTGTCTTTCAGGTTCTTTTTCCCAGAATATAAGTGCACAATCATAAGTATGTATTGCATTTATGCAATCTTGTAAGGTCTGAATCTTATTTAGTTCTGGTATCCAAGCGCGTCCACACTGTTTTGTAGCAGAGAGCATAATTCGCTGCCAACGTTCTAATTTGTTTTTACTCGGTTTCTGTAAAGACCTTTCTGTTATTGTTGGAACAATCTGAGTCACACCAAGTTCGGTTGTCTTTTGCAGAATCAATTCCATTTTATCATGTTTGGGTAGTCCTTGAAACAGTGTGATAGACGGTGTAGTTCTCTTTTGGTACTCCCGTTTTTCTATGTTGGTATTCGTTAATTCAGTTTCAATCTTGGTTATTGTTGCGGTAATGACGGTTCCTTCTCCATCAATAATCCTGATGGTTTCACTTAAACCCAATCGTACCACATTCCGCAGATGATGGTGTTCTGAACCCACAACAGTAGCACTATCATCATAGATTCGGGTTCTTGGTACATAGAATGTATGCATCAGTTTTTTGTTCACAATGTGTGAACTCATATCTATTCTAATGTCCGTAATTTTTCGATCACAACATCCGGATGTTCACTTCGAAAAATCGCTGTTCCAGCAACAAGAATAGTCGCGCCATGCTGTGCTGCAACCGGGCCTATCTCAGGTGTCACACCTCCATCAACTGAAATGTCAGGTGGAACATCCATATCCTTAATCTCTTGATGTATCCGTTCAATCTTCTCTAATGTTTTTGGTATGAATGATTGTCCACCGAATCCCGGTTCAACACTCATCGGTAACACCAAGTCAATATCTGATAGAAAAGGAAAAACTTCTTCACAACTTGTCCTCGGTGAAAAGGCGATACCTACCTTTAAGTTATGTGCTTTGATTACTGATATTATAGCATAAGGTTCATCCTCACTTTCAATATGAAATGTGATCATATCAGAACCTGCATCTACTAATGCGTCAATATATCTTAATGGATGTGTGACCATAATATGAACATCAAACGGCACATCAGTTTTTGAGCGAAC
The DNA here is from genome assembly GCA_965214095.1 of Candidatus Poribacteria bacterium. Lineage (GTDB taxonomy): Bacteria > Poribacteria > WGA-4E > WGA-4E > WGA-3G > MSPOR6. The sequence goes on from OZ243938.1 coordinate 1,226,606, forward strand.
TGCCCCAATCATCAATGGACTTATTCCAAAGTTCGGCACAAATTCCCCATCCATCACATCAAAATGGAGTAGGTCCGCTCCCGCAGCAACGACGCGTTCTACTTCTTCGCCAATACGACTGAAGTCTGCTGCTAATAATGAGGGGGCGATTTTGGGTGTAACTTTATTATGTTTCATTTGATTCTACTAATGCCTTCAGGTAAATAGACATAATCAGAAAGTGAATTTGGTTTATTGATATTGACGTTCATAGATTTTCTTGCCATCTTCAAACACAATTACAAACGTTGAACCAAAAACTCTGATTCTATTTTGTTCCAAATCAATCACTGTTCCAGGGGCATAAGGTGCTTCTAATACCGTCCTTTCTTGATATTCATCCGCTACAATGATTTTTACATCGCGCGCCTTGTTACCCTCTTGGCTGACGGTGTGCTTATGGGTTAACCATCTCCCTCTGTTTTCAGTAATGTCACGTTTACCGCTGACCTCAAGCGTTATTAAGTCACCTATTTGCACCAGTTGTTTGTGTCCAATTATACGTCCTTCTTCAATAATAGGATGGGGACTATATTTTGTTTCAACGTTGAGTCCTATTGCTTCAAGTGCCGGTAAAACATCGTTGACAAGTTCGTTCTTTAAACTTGGTAGTTTAATAACTTCAGGTTTTCTACCCAAACTAACCAATAAATCTACTGGGTGACCACGTTCTTTTGCTGTGCCTTCTGAAGGATTCTGAGCGATTACTGTATTGGTCAAATATCTTGTTGAATGAACACGAGCAATTGAATTGGGACGAAAACCTGCCGATTGCAATGTTTCATAAGCTGCATCCTCCGATTTACCAATCACCGAAGGAATTGGCGTTAATACAGCACCAATACTTACCGTTATTTTGACAGGATGGTGTGGCTTTATACTGGAATTGGCTGGTGGGTCTTGCTCTATAACCTTCCCTTTGGGTTCGCTACTACTCGCTTGTATAATCGGTTTTTCAATTGTTAACCCGACTTCAGAAAGTGCAGGTGCAGCTTGATAGTAATGTTTACCGATTATATTTGGAACCAGTACTTCAGTTGACTTAACCCATTGAGGAATAACAATGAATACTGTTAACAATCCGACAATACCCATTACGATCATACAATAGATAGCAATTTTGACCATTGCCCATAATATAGAATTCAGCTTGTTCATCCCATAGCAAGTTCCTGTTTCTATTTATCAGTGGTTGATTCTGAGCTTATAAAACATTCACCGGTTTTGAGTTGGTATCCATTTACAAAATCTTTTGCCGACATAACCTTTTTCGTTGCAGGTTGAACTTGTAGCAGTTGGATTTCTCCTTCTCCAGTCCTAACAAATAAATTTTGTTCTGCATCTATCCTGATTGTACCGGGTTGTTCATTCAATTGAGTTTCTTCCGTATTTTCTAATTGAACTTGAATGACCTTGATCAATGTATTTTCAGAAAAAAAAGTGTATGCTCCTGGCCATCCTGATGTGCCTCTAATTAGATTATGGATTTTGGTTGAAGATTCAGACCAATTTATACATCCTATCTCTTTAGAAAGTCGTGGTGCATGTGTTGCCTCTGTGTGATGCTGAGGTGTTGAAGGTGGTGGCTCTCCTGGTTGTAAGTTAGCTAAGACATCTATCAATAACTTCGCACCAATGTCTGCTAATTTCTGATGTAACGTTAAGGCTGTATCCTCAGGTTCAATCGGTATTCGCTCCATACAGATAATGTCACCGGTATCTTCACCAACATCTAAAAGCATTAGCGTTACACCGTCTCTTTCTCCCCATTAATTAATGCCCATTGTATCGGGGCAGCCCCTCTGTACTTTGGTAATAGTGATGGGTGTAGGTTAATAACACCGCAAGGCGGGATATCTAATACTGATTGTGGCAATAACTGACCAAAAGCAGTAACGACCATGACATCTGGATCAAGTCGTCTCAGATATTCTACAAACTCTTTTTTTCTAACTTTTTCAGGTTGATACACCTGCAAGTCATGGTTTAATGCGATCTCCTTCACTGGTGAAGGCTTTAATTTTTTCCCTCTACCACTTGGACGATCTGGTTGTGTAACTACTCCAAGAATTTCATGATTTTCTGCAATTAAAGCGGACAATGCAGGATTTGCAAATTCGCTTGTTCCCATAAACAGAACACGCATATTATAGATACTACCTTAATATTTCTAAAAGAATATGATCGGCATTACCTGCGATTAAAATCGAATCTCAAGTAGAGGTATGGCTATACCAATTGGCGGATCATTTGTCCACATATTCAGTTGGTTTGTTGTCATAGTTTCATGCGGATGGTCAAAATAGGTTGAGATACCATAAAAGTTAACATGTGGACCTAAACTTGGTATACCAGCAAGCGTTCCTTCGGGTGGAACCTCCTCCTCAGTCGGAGGGGTTGGAGGTTTACGACCTGGAACACTCGGTGCTGACCTATCAACATTTCGGGTATGTAACCAATCCCATATTCCTATAAAAAGTGATAACGAAACCGCACTAATACCCATCACACGATAATTCTGTGGAGTCAATATAGGTGCAATTTTGTTTGTCTGTATCATCTTTACACCACGAACCCCCAAATAACTATGCACTGCAGTGAATGGAAGAGAACTTAAAGTAACTATTTCAAAACGACGAAGAGCACTTTCACTATATTCTTCATGTTGTGTTTCTTGTTCTTGTGCCTGTGCTTGTAAATGTGGAATAATACCAAGAAAACAGACTATAGAGATCGCAAAAATTCTAATGTAATATTTGAACATAGTGTACCCCTATTTTCTTACAGATATTGTGTGTTTTGGTAATGAATGTCTTTTAGTTCTAACTTTCAGTTTGTGGTTTGTTGAACACGAAAGAGATAAACGATGAGCATGCCAGCACCGATACATACAGATATATCAGCAACATTAAATGTAGGCCAATAAAGCCTTTTGCTTTCAATACCAAACTGAAGAAAATCAACAACTTCACCCAGATAGATTCTGTCAATAAAGTTTCCTACTGCACCACCAAGAAGAAACCCTAATGAGACCTGCATCCATCGACTGTGTTTGAATCTAAACGAATAAACAACTATGAAAATTAAGGCAGCTATTGTAATTATGACCAATAGGGTACGTTGGTCAGATAATATACCGAATGCCGCTCCTGAATTTCTATCATGTCGTAAGGTAAAAAAACCTTCAATTATTGTGATACCACTCCCTTTAGGAATGTGGTCCTGAACCAGACGTTTGGTGATGATGTCAAGCACTAATGACGGAATTGCTACGATGATTAATGGAAATATATTCTTAAAATATTGAATTGGTGACATAACTACCTGAATATCTTATCACTATTAGGTTTTTGATTTATCAGATTGTTTCAGTGATTTCCACTCATCATTTGTATTCATTTCGTCATCTATGTGTGGTAAGTGGTACCACTTTTCTTCAAAAATACTCTTCTTAGTTGAGAACACTTCTGTGTAAAACTCTTCAGCTAAGTAAGGGAGAATGGGAGCAATCCGTTGAAGAAGTATTTTGAAGATAGAAGTTAGTGCAGTATTAGCAGAATCTGATTTATCAGTTTTACATAAACTGAGATAAAAGGCTAATTCTGACTGGCAAAATTCAAACAGCAATACCCACATCTTGTAAAAATCATACTTCTCATATACATCTTGAAGGTGTGTTTGAAATTGATGTGTTATCAATATAACAAGTTTATCTTGTTTCTGAAGTTTGTCATAGTCCTTCACATTACTTTCACTTAGTAATGATGGCTGTTTTTTCTTTTTAGTTTTCTTAAAGTCGGATATTATCTCAGCAACCTGACAAAACGTCTCCTTTAGACTTTCATAGTTTTGATAGTATTTTTCTATCAAGGTTTCAAGTTGTTCGGTTTCCGCGCTTTCCTGAGGAACTTGATGTACATCAGGAGTAATTGAGAATAACCTGATAATGTCTGCTGGATATTTTTCCAAGATATCGTCATGAATCTCAGTTTCCCATACTACTTCGTCAATTTCATTTAATTCCAAGTGCTTAAATGGATGACTCTCTTTTGAAGGTCTACTGAGTTGAAGCGACACAGCTAACACGCTCAATTCACCTAACCATTTTACAAATGGTGTTCTTGGTACAAATGCAACATTGGTGGGTGCCTCAAGGGCAGATTTCTTAAAATCTGATATGTCAAGTGTTTGGAGTAAATTCGCAAAGTAACTCTCTATATTAGTTGACTCTTTCCGAAAATCCTTAGAATGACAGTTCATACAAGCCGCATCTGTAGGTAATAACTCTTCAACGCTAAGTCGGAACCAATGTTCTGAACCACGCCTAATTGAACTACGAACTGTACGAAGTATTTTCTTATCAATTATAAGTTGATTGCAGTTATCGCATCTTAACACAGGTAGCGGAATGCCCCACTGTCTCTGCGATGATATTTTCATATCAGATACACTCATCATTTGGTTTTTTATGTCATCGCGAATTGCCTCATCATAATGTTCCCAATACTCAGGAGATGTCGTAATTTCATCAGATGTACCTACTGAGGATGTGCTAAAGGTCCAATGCCGGAAAGGACGTAAGACCGATGTACCGTTGCAGTGTTGACATTCAAGATGTTCAATCTTCCGTTTTCGGGTATTAATCAAGCAATCACGACTTTCCAACTCATCTGTAATAAACTGAATCGCATTTTTTAAGTATAAACCACAAAGCATATCAGCATCTTCCGTAAAACGACCAGTTTCATCAAATATAGGTGTTGTTGTTGATGATAAAAACTTGGAATTAATGGTGTTACGAAGATGAGGTAACGCACTAAATATGTTGTGGCTAAGTGTGTGATGTGCTGGATTAAGTGGAATAATTCCATCCATCAATTCTTTTTTCTCTGAAGGATCCGACACATTTTGTAAAATCTTTTCTGGTATGGTAAAAAAGGGAAGGTCGGTGAGCGAAAATAGTGGGTGTGAAAGCGTGCAATTATTCAGATGTTTTGTATTAAATTTCGTGAGAACTTTGGGAACACTCTTATCTTCGGTGTTTGGATTAGTGAATTGTTTCAATTGTGGTTCAGCAAAGATCAGATATTGATCATCAAATTCAGTCAAGCAAAAGTGAGTCTTTTCAAATATGCCAATACCGATAGTGCCAGCGATCTCCCACAATTGATTCAATGGAAATCGCACGGCAAAATATATATCTTTTCCAAGCTCTTCAAAACCAATGTTGAATGGAAATTTGACAAAAGTGTATAAGGTATTTCTGGATACTGGTGTAACAGTCTTACCTGGTTCCAATGGAGTAACACAATTAGGACACCAATGGCTGAGTTTCAGTTCATCTTGAAGATAATTTGAGTCTCTTAGTCTATCAAAGAAACTGAAGAGTTTTGTATCGTAACGTGCCTCTAAAGTCTTATCGGCTGAACTCCAATCTGCAAATACACCGAGAGCTGCTAACTTTTGCTGTTGTGATTTCAGACATTCACTATATAATTGCCGGCACTGTTTTCTGAAATTAATAATATTTCCCGACGTTTTTGCATTATTCTCTCTTATCACACTCGCTTCAATGCTAAATGGAAACGTTTCCCACAGTGGTGAATATGCAACGGAGTGTCCATGCATCATTTCATACTTTAGGAATATATCTTGATATATCTTTCTCCGTAACGTGTCTGCATTCAGTCTATGAACCGGTGTCGGCATTTCACGTATTACATAAGTTGGCAATTCAGTCGTTTTTTCATCAACTTTATACACCTTGCGTTTGTTCCACAGATTGAGGATATCAGTTTCAAGTGATTTGTGTTTCACCTTGTCTGTGGGAACAGAAACAATGTCTTTTTGTGTTGATTTACGACCAGACCGTGATGTAGTAGATTTTTTTGTCGAAGGATTTTTCTCTTTCATATAAATTCTGTCACTTTTAATTCTATAGTGTCAATGCCACTCTATTTCAATTCACCTTTGTATTCTATGTAACGTTCTAAAAACTACATAATCAACAATTGCTGTAGAAAGTACAATAAAAATAATAACACCATCGGTGAAAAATCTATACCGATATTTCTACTCACTGGTTGCATTGCGTTTCGCAGCGGCTGCAGAATAGGATCAACAAGTTGACCCGTGAACGAATAGACTCGTTGTAAAGTGTCATTTCGTGTGCTTAATACAATCCATGAGAGTATTACGTTTATGAATACGATAAATATGTAAACTTTAAGCACACGACTAAGAACGTAGATAAGAATTGTCATTACCAGTTTATCCTCTTCTATTTGTCGTACCAAGTTGTTCTGCTCGATCTGTAGCGGCAATTATTGCTTCTGCAAGCGTTGCACGGAATCCACCTTTCTCAAGTTCATGCAGTCCGGCTGCTGTTGTTCCTCCAGGTGTCGTAACCCGATTTTTTAATGTAGCTGGATGTTCTTTGGTTTCTGCTAACATCTTAGCTGCTCCTAATACCGTATGGGTCGCAAGAATCTGTGCATCCTGTCGTGGTAACCCTACATGAACGCCTGCATCCGCTAACGCTTCAATGAATAGGGCAACGTAAGCTGGACCGCTACCACTAACGCCTGTTACCGCATTCAGGTGTCGTTCATCCATAACTAATGTCGTTCCACATGTATTAAAGACCTTTTCTGTAATACGGAGATGCTTATCTTCTGCTGCAGTACCAGGTGTCAAGACTGAAATAGCAGCTTGGACAGAAGCTGCTATATTTGGCATTACCCGGATAATCGGTGGAAGGGTATCAAAGAATGATTCAAGTGATTCTGTTGTGACTCCCGCTGCAATGCTTATTAACAATTGCGATGATGAAAGAGTTGAGGCAACTTGAGGAAGAATGTGAGGTATCGCTACCGGTGGTACCGCACAGACAATAACATCTATCTTTGGTATAAGTTTGTCTATACTTGCTGCGTCGTTAATACCCGTTTCTTCACATAGGTGTTTTACAAGTTTCTGGTCCAAATCGGTTACCCAAATCTGTTCTGCTGGTAACAGATTGTCAACAACACTTCGGACGATGATGCCTCCCATTTTTCCAACGCCGATAAACCCTATTTTTATGTTCTCATCCACCATTAAACTCCTAACTGGAATATGAAAAGTACCTACCTACCTACCTACCTACCTATCTCGTTATTCAAAAATAGCTCGTCCAATTCTGACAATATTTGCCCCTTCTTCAATTGCAATTTCAAAATCGTTCGTCATTCCCATTGACAAGTATTGCATTGATACACCTGGGAATTCCTGAGCCTGTATCTTTTCAGCTATAGTTCGTAATAAGGCAAATGCAGGACGGTTCTCCTCAGGAGAATCACCCAACATTCCCATAGTCATCAGACCTTTGATATTTGCTCCAGAATATGTCAATGATTCTTCAATAAATTGAGGCACATCAGCAGCATCCAACCCGAATTTACTTACTTCTTCGGTCGTGTTTATCTGTATCAAAACGTCAACTTGTTGATCATTCATTTCTGCGCGTCGGGATATCTCCTCTAACAAGCGCAAACTATCCACAGAATGAATCATATCAAACATATCTAATGCGGACTTAACTTTATTCCTCTGAAGATGACCAATAAGGTGCCATTCACAAGCAGAATCGGATGATGTGTAAGTGTTTGTTCTATTTATTGTCCGATTTATATTATTAAATTTTTGTTGTGTTTCCTGCACTCGGTTTTCACCGATAACGGTATGTCCAGTTTCAAGGACTTTATTTATTTCCTCTACTGTACGCCCCTTTGTTACAACAACCAACTTTATGTCTTGCGGCGTGCGATCACTACGCACTGCAGCGAAGACAATTCTTTCCTTTACTTTCGTAAGGTTATCAGCAATTATGTTCAATTGCTAGCTCCTCACACTCAAAAGATTATTCTTCCTGTGAATCTTCAGGATGATTCTTGTTTCTACCAAATATCCCTTCAAAAATCTGTATCACTTCTTTGTCGTCAATCAGTCTTCCCATTGAGGCAAACAATATACCTAAACTTACAAAACCGATTCCTACAACAACTGAATGTGTAGCTTCGGAATAAACTTGAGTTACTCTCACTGCGGTAGTTGTTTCCTTTGACAATTCCTTTGTATATTTTAGACATTATAATGAATTAAATAGTAGGAGTTTCATAACACCAGGGTCTGAAGTTTAGTCGAAAATTGTGTAAACCACAACAGGTTTCCATAACTAAGTCACAAAACCCTTTCTTCCAATTTCTGAGTTTGTCTTTGACAATGCGGTATCTTTTGACACCACTAATGGCATGTTCAACACGTATGCGTATAGACGCTATCTTTCTATTGATTTCTTTTTCTTTTTCTGTCAGTTCTCCACCTTTCGGTTTTTTCTTCGGTTGAACGATGTGAACATCAGGAAGAGTGAACCCCTGAAAACCGGTATCTTGATACAAGGTGCTTCCCGGGGGCACACAATAGCCCACCTGATCAGCTATGTATTTGTCATGGTGTCTTCCTTCAAAAGAGGGTGTCAATAGGACGACTTTGCAGCTCTCATTGATAATCAGATTATTTTTTGCTGTATGACATTTCTTTTTACCGCTATAATATGCCTTTTGAGCTTCTGGGTCTCTTGGACGCCGTATTCGCCGTTCTATACCATCATGAAAAAAAATACGCTTTATCTTGACTTTGACTTGATACCTCACAAGTATCACACATAGATGTGGGAACTGTTTCCCGAGATGGCAGCTCTTCAAGTTCTGCTAATGCGGTGTTCAATATCGGTAAAAGCAAGTGAATCCATTTATTCGCAAGAGGTTGAGCCATACCAAAGAGCGTGCCGAATAGAACCTGTTTCGGAGCTTCATGAAGATAAATTAATATAAATAGCAACATATCTTCATGTGAAGCAAAACAACTATTCTTGTAGGGTTTATATCTCCGTTTTATGCGCGGTTTTCCATCAAGGGTATGTGTTTCCATATAAGCTAAAAAACATTTAGAAAAATGAGGTAATAGTTTTGTAAACTCTTCTAAAGTATATCCAGTGAGAGATAGAAGCGTATCAGCTTTGTCCTTAATATCTTCAAAAACGATAATGAGAAAACCTCCATTTATAAGATTGTAATTAGAATAACAGAGGTTAACTAAACTTGCAACTAAATCATTATAATGTCTTTTGAAGGATGGTTATAGCCTTTCATGATGAAAAAAAAGCCGAGTACACACGATAAGACTGATAGCGATATAAAAAAAGCACGCATAATCAATCCTCATTTAGGGTGCAGACCGCTGGCAAATTCTGTCATTTAATGATACCATTTTTTGAAGACCTTTGCAAATTTGTTTCAACGGTGTCTATCATTACTTTACAGGGTAATCTATATTCACTGAATTCTCACCTATGACCTATGAATGCATGACAAAAAGGATAAGACGTATGTAAATATACCAACACTGTTCCCACGAAACAATAAACCGTGATAACTATAGTGAAATTTGAAATTAACAATACACTTTACATTTAGATAAACGCGTTTGTAGTCGCGCAATTCATTGCGCCTCTTACATTATATAAATAAGTAATTGGGACAATATGTCTCATTAATTGTAAGTTTTACCATAAATGAGTTGAATATATGATAGCATCCGACCAGTTTGTCCACCCTCAGCACGATAAGAATAAAACAGATCTGTGCAACATGCGGTACAATAGGGTGACATAGATATAGAATCAAACGGCACACCAGCATCGACCAATTGAATCACATTTGCAGTATGTAAGGATAGTGAATGTCCATTGTGAACATTTTGTCCAAAAAGTTCTTCAAAACGGACTAACAATTCTGGACTGACTTCATAGCAACACTGCTGTATAGAAGGACCTAAGTGTATCAGGCAATTTACTGCATGTGTGTCATAGCATTTCATCATTTGTACCAAGACTTTTGTCACGATACGAGCAACGGTGCCACGCCAACCTGCATGCACAATAGCAATGGCAGGTTTTGCAATGTCCAATATGAAAATAGGCACACAATCCGCCGTAAAAACACCTAACGCATCACCTTGCCTTGCAGAAATCAACGCATCTCCAGGCTGAGCTGCAATGTCAGGATTTACACTATCAAAGAATGTAATTGGCAATGTATCGGCATTGATTATGATGTCACTATGAATTTGATCACAAAATTTGAAATGGGTAATACCTGATTGTTTGGAAAAACATTGCCGATTTTGAATTACTGCTTCAGGTCTGTCCCCAACGTGAGTCGCTAAGTTAAGAGAGGTATAAGGGGCATCACTTACACCCCCAGAACGAAAACTTATTCCTGCCTTGACTAAACCTGTTTCTGTTAACTCTTGGATTGTAAGATACAAATTTTCAGTCAAGATATGTAATCTTCCCGAGGTGGACTAAAAATGTCCAGGGCAATTGCAGGTTTATCATTTGCTTTTGCGCTATGTTTCACATGAGAGGGTATCAGGTAGGTATCACCTTTATTTAATGTGCGTGATTCTCCGTCAATGGTTAATTCAAATGAACCTTCCAATACCATTCCCATTTGTTCATGGTGATGACTATGTTCCGCAACTATACTGTGTGGTTGCAAATGAACATAAGACATCATCAGATTCTCACCATGGATTGTCCGAATTGATACGCCATCAAAAACCTGTTGTTGCGGTTGAGCATTGATATCTATAAATGGCATATAGATGACTCCGTCTAAGCATAGAATGGTAACGTATTATGGATATGGAATATCTGATGAGAGCGGCTCAACATAAAGGAGTCGCTTACAACTTGTACAATATACTAACTTTTCATATTTTTGCGCTTCCTTAAGATTTTGCGGTTGGATTGTAAGACGACAACTACCACAAGTTCCGTTCTTACCTAAAGATAAAAAATCAGACTTCCGACGGTTTACCCAGTTGTGATATAGTCTAATGAGCTCTTTATTAATCTCTGGTAAATATTGTGAACGTTGTTTGGTTTTCTCATCAATAAGCTTTTTTAGGCTGTTCTGTTCCTCCTGATATTCTAATCTTTGCTCTGCAGTTTTCTCATCTTCACGAGCAACATCGGCTTCAAGATCTGTTAACTCTTCTGTCAACCGATCAGACTTTTCCATCAGTTCTAAGATCTCTTCCTCCGTTTCTGAATCCTTTTGATCAAGAAATTCAATCTGATTATCAAGTGCTGTATATTGCTCATTTGTGGTAACTGCGCGTTGTTCAGTTTTGTACTTCTCGCGTTGGACTTCGTTCATTTCTAATTCAGCATTCTTAGATCGTAACGATTTATCCACTTCTGCGAGTTCATCAGATTTTGCGTTCATCTCTGTTTTGAATTTAGTTACGGAATCTTCTAACTGTTTTATTTGTTGAGGGATCCCTTGAAAACGTTGGTGCATTGACAACAACTCTCTATCATGCTCTTGCAGTTGGTAGAGCACAGCAAGTTGTTGTCGTAAAGATCCGATAGCCATTATATTTCTTCCTCCTTTTCAACCAGGAAAGCGAAAAATATTCCCAGTTGATATAATACAAAGAGTGGAACTGCCATTAGAATCATTGAACCTGGATCTGCTGGAGTTAAGATCGCTGATATGACACAGATACCCATTAAAGCAACGCGCTGCTTGCTACGAAATCCACGAGAATTAATGATACCGATTCGGGCAAGAAAAGCCATTACAACAGGTAACTCAAATGCGACACCGAATCCTAATATTAAACCTGTGACAAAACTGAGATACGATTTTAAATCCCAAAGGTTTTTATATTCAGGAAAAAGACCTGCCGCAAACTGCAGCACTACGGGAACTACTATTAAATAGGCAAATACTGCGCCAAGCAAAAAGAAAAATATTATAGTGAAGAAAAGGGGTAAGGCATATCTGCGCTCATTACTGTTTAATGCTGGAAAGATAAACATCCATATCTGATATAGGATAATCGGGAGTGAAAGAATTATTCCTGCAGCTATACCTATTGTTAGGTATGCCATTATGCCTTCAAAAGCACCCATCAGTATCAATTCTGCTTCAACATTTGATGAACTTGTGCGGAGAGTCAAAGACAAAAAACCGAGTGTTGAACCTTCAGAACCTGACCTTAATTCAATCGCATCGGCGACGATGTTAGTTACAGGACTCCGCATTGGTAATTCAAGCAGATATCTTAACGGTTGATTAAAAGTCAAACCAAGTAGCGTACAGACACCTAAAGCGATGAGTGAAATAATAATACGACGTCGAAGTTCCCCAAGATGATCTAAAAAGGTCATTGCCACATCGTTAGATTTCATAATCTTGTCTACTCACGGAGTTACGTTGATTTGGGGGGTTTGATTGTTTTTTCTGGATCTACCTCATCTGTCACCTTTGTAATTTCATCTTGGATCTGGCTCCCAGCACTCTTAAATTCGCGGATTGCTTTACCTAATGAACGACCCATTTCCGGTAATTTCTGAGGACCGAAAATGATGAGTGCACCTAACAAAAGTAAAAATACCTCCATTCCGCCTAGTCCCATTTTCTTAGTACCTCCTTTGATGAAATGAAACAAAGAAAATAATATCTAATAGTATATCATAATTAACCATTGAAAAACAAATAAATTCTTTATCTAAGTTTCTAGTTCTCTATATATTGAATCTGTGATATGATACATATCATCAACTCAATAATTGCAACATGAAATTAGGAGATTTTAGATGATGAAAAGTATCAACCTTACGCTCTCTATAACAATGATTTTAATATCGGCATGTATTCTATGTCCTCAAATTGACGCTCAAGATATAAACACGGTACTGCTTTATACTTTTGAAACGGGTGAAGGGGATACCGTCAAAGACCTGTCTGGGAATAATAACGATGGTAAACTGATGGGAACCAAGTGGGATGATGGAAAGTTTAAGGGAGGAATCCTATTAGGTGGAAATGGTCCAAGAGATTTTGTTGAAATTCTTGATAGCGAAAGCCTGGATCTTGAAAATGGACTCACAGTAGAGATGTGGATCTTTCTAAATTCACAATCAACTGCTGGTGGTACAGGTGCTACAAAAGAGGGGGCATATAAATTTGGTCCACGCAGCGACAGTACTGTTCTACTCCGCATGACAACTACAACAAAGGCTTGGGGGAGTGCTGTAGTGAACGGAAGTAAAGAATTACCTCTCAAGAAATGGGTGCATATTGCCGGTACTTATGATGCTGCCTCTGGTGAAGGAAAACTCTACTTTGATGGCGAGATTGACAATGAAGGCGATATCGGCGGGAAAATCATTACAAATGATGTTGTCCTATGGCTTGGACGCGGGTCAGGTCCCTTCCTTGATGGGTACATAGACGAAGTACGTATATCAAATATCGCACGTACACAGAAAGAAATTCAGGATTTGATGAATTTAGGGATAGATGGTGTGTTATCTGTAACTCCGAAGGACAAATTAGCAACAACATGGGGAAAAATGAAGACTCGGTCTATTCAGTAAATACTCAGTTGCTTAATATGGGAACGTAATGTAAAGGGTTGACAAGAATTCTTCTGCAACATGATCATTATACACGCGAGCGGATATTACCGAACCATATATATTTCCCAGATAGAAGATCCCACTAAGGGTACCGAGAGTCCAGCCCTTGACAGATGAGAGTCCATCTCTACGAAAACCGTCATAAGCCTGCCAACCAGTAATGCCTACAGTGATAAATGAAGTAATGGCATCATTAACACGACCAGTATATAATCTACCAGAACCTGGAACAATAGTAGACATTATACCGGCTAATAACGGACTTCGTCTCGGAAGTTGCCTGCCTTGTTGAGCATACATGTTATATGTTACAGCTTTTTCTCTTACTTCAATAACATCAGATTGTAGCAAGTTGTTAAAGGTATTTTCTGCTGCCACCCATTCTCTTTGCATCAGGTAAGACAATCCAATAACTTGTTGTGCTTCTGTGCTATACCGAATATCCGATATGCGTGGTAACGATGTTTGCAAGAAATCTACTGATTTTCCAAACTGTTCCAAAAGAAAATAGGATACACCAATCTGATAATAGGCACTACTAACAAATTTACTATCAGAAGAAACTGAAAGTAAATTTTGAAAAGCCTGTATCGACTGTTCTGGTCTACCCCCTAAACGATAACACAAAGCAATCTTGTATTGTATCTGCTCATTGTCAACTGGTTTATAGAATAGGTGACGTTGATATTCACCTATAGCACGTAGGTAATCTCCTTGATTAAATAGATTGTCAGCAAATTTGAGAACATTTTCTGGACTATAATGGTCTATCGAATCCTCAGAAGATACGTAACTCAAACACGCGAAATTGAAAAATATAATGAGCAATATCCGGAAAAATTGTCTACTTTGCATAATCTGAAATTGGATCGGCATACTTCTCACTATTTGGATCTTTGTGATAGTGTTGTGCTTGTGAACCGTTGCATCGAAGTAACCTGTCTGCTGTAAGGAGTACACCTCGCATTATACCATACTCTTTTATTGCAGCCATGCCAAATCGAGAACAACTGGGACTGAAACCACACGATGGTCCATCTTGACTAGAGACTAATTTCTGATACAGACGAATAAGTGCGGTTGCAGCGAACTTCAACTCAGAACTTACTTGTGGCTCAACGCTGATTGATTCTTGTCGTTTTACCTTTAGTATCGGATTAACTTGACGAATGAAGATAAGGTCAGATGCTTCATTCGCATAAGAAGGTGTTGAGAGAAGTGCGATTAGTAAAGTGATGACACAAAAATTCAAAGATAGAATGCAAAACCATGTCTTATTTACCATTTTACCACCTTAACTTTAACGGATTCAGGGATTGTGAAATTCAAAATTTCATTTTTGGGTTCCACATTAACCAAAGGATTACTATAGACAATTGTTTCTTGTTGCACAACTTTAGATTTTTCACCGTAAGTATTGGAAGTAACAGTCATCGGCACATAGAAGTTTCCAAGTTTGTGGTGGTCTTTATAACTTGATCTTGCAATAATCTGTCCTTTCGGGTTCTTAATTTCGGCAGAGATGAGTTTATCGTCTTGCATACCGAGTATAATAGAACCGAGCTTATCTTTGGCTTTTTCTGGTGGATTCCAATAGGTAAATAGCATCTTATCAACAACATCATGCTTGTGCAATGTATATCCAAGTGCCGTCAAGCCATACTCCGCTTGTGTGGTCTGGATGATGGATTCCACAAAAGGGAGTGGGATTCGACCTTCAGATAGAAAACGGAATGCCTGTTTCTCAACGGGATAATATATCTCTAAAACTTTGTCCTTTGCTATCATTATCTGTTGAAGTGGTTTTATAACTTCAACAACAACCCGTGCTGCTTTTACATCATAGTGTAGTGTGCCTATAATCTCTTCAGTTTTATTGTTTTCAGTAAGTTCCCGTTTAAATTCTAACGAAAGAGTTTTTAATGGAGCTGCGTGAAGTAAATGAGAGAAAGATAGTGTGATCAGAAATAATAAAAAATATAGTTTTTTAGACATTTAGTATTCTACAAAAGAAAGTTTGAGATGGGTTTATTTATCACCACCAAAATTGACACCTAAAGTGAGGTGTCCCAACCACACCGATTTCCTAAATTGCTTAGACTGTTCTCGCTTCATCCATGAAACTATATTTCAAAACAAACTACATCCGCCAGGCATATAGTGTTGTGAGAAAAAGATTCCGAAGGTAATAGGCATTATATCTTGATCTGACAATGAAAAGAATGGTCTATCCACTCGCATTTCAAATTTTAGACGACTTTTGGTAAGACGCAACATTTCTATTCCACCAACAAAGTAAGCACCCAATCCAGTTTCATCGTTTGAATGATAATCCTCATAATTATTGTAATTGTAGCTGGAATAGCGAGGATAGTAACTTACACTTAAAATCGCAAACCCACCACCTATATAAGGGGAGATATTCATTTTATTGAAGAAATGCCGTGCACCAATTGACCACGAAGCAAACATATAATCTTCAACATTATTCGCTCCACCGCTAAGACGAAACTGAGTCCCAAGAGCATACCTCAGTGTCTGATATCCCCATCCCATTTCCCAACCAGGTTTAGCAAATATTTCTGTTCCCGGTAAAAAAGTAGAAAATATTCCAACATTCCATAGGGATTCTCCTGCTAATTTTTCGTACGCTGCTGATTCATGACCTGTAACTTGCTCAATTTCAACTGTGGAGGATAACGGTTTGTTGTTTACTATAGCATCTACTAATCTTGGAACTACTTTTATCATCTCTTCAATATTGTTAATCCATATCTCTCTTTCAACAGCAATTGTTCCAGACATTTCCTGACTCAGACGAACCAAGATCTTTTCTCCTAAGCGGCGAAATGATAGTCTGTAGATATATCCAGTTTTAGGATCTTTGAAGACAGGATCACGCACAGAAATATTGAATTTTCTGAATTCCTCAATGACCAACATAGCTGCACTTTGTGCATCAACTTCATCTAAGCCAGAATTCTCCACGACCAATAGTTCAGGTGTGGGTGAAACAACTTCAATCTGAGATTTAGGTTGTGCGAATGTTGAAATAGGAATAACACAGGTCAGAATAAATAGAAAAAAGACCGTTGTGCTTAATCTCAGTATGGTATACATATTTATCTCCCAGTAGACGTAATTATTTGTGTATATTCTAAAATCAGACTTGTTAATTGTAAGTAATTAGTGGTATTAGGTCAGAATTTTCTTTGAAATTTAGTACTCATTCTACTAATTCGGCAACAGGTCGAATATTCACAAACAATTGAATCAAACCGGTATGCAATTGTCATGTTAGGTTGATTTTGCACAAACACCTCAATGAAAGTTTACCTGATACAATAGCATATCGTCAACTAAAAATCGCAATTTCAATCGCACGACGTTCCTTTGTTGCACGTCTTGCTGCATCAATAATCGCAAGGTTTTGGTATGCCTTATCAGCACTTATTGGCAACGGATTGTTCTCAGCAAGTGCATTAAAGGTTGCAGTAAAATATCCAGCATGTCCACTTGAATCTTTCAATCCTTCTTCATCAAGGTCGGTAAGTTCAATTTGTTTCCATCCTTCTGCTCTGGTATGTTTTTGTAGTGCCTCTCGAACATTGTACCGATGTTTAACTCTCAGAGAACTATTTTCGGCATGCACTTCACACCAACCAAAATCGGTCGCAGGAACACTCCAAGCACCAGAAACAGTGGTTACTGCTCCATTTTCATGTTCAAGTAAAAGCATTGCAAAATCGTCAACATCAATGTCCAGAACCATTGTTCGGACACGCGCCTCAACATAACGAACTGGTGATTGCACTAATGTACATACAGAATAGATTTCATGATAACTGGTATCACTTATACAACCACCACCTTTTGACTTACTTGCTCGCCATGCAAACGCTGGATTCGGATGATTGGCGTTGAAATCAGTTGATCTCAATCCCATTCCAGTACTGCGTCCATAATATGTAGTTCCTAATTCAGGTAGCTGCGCTATTGCAGTTTGCATGCCAGCGGTATAGAGATAGTTATGTACTATTGTATATGGTACGTTATTCTGATTAACTGCCTCCATAATCTGATTTGCTTCTTCAATTGATGTCGCCATCGGCTTTTCGGAGATAATCGCTATTCCTGCCTGTGCCGATTCTGCCACCTGTTCTGCATGAAATGAATGTGGTGTTGCAATTGTTACCGCATCAATTCCAGCATTTGCCAACATATCACGGTAATCTGAATATCTATGTTTCTCAGGAACATCAAATTCCTCACCAACCTTCTGCAGATTTTCAGAAACTATATCTGCAAGAGCGGATATTTTGACGGTCTCTGTCAGCGAATGATAGGCACGCGCATGGGTTTTTTGAACTATACCACCACAACCTATCAACCCTAAACGTAACGGTTTATTCATGATACCCTCCTTTTTTAGAGTGTATCATAATTCACTTATGAATCAAACAAATTTCTAACACCTGATCTGAAGAATCTGCTATAATAAAGGGCATATATCTATACAGAAAGGACTTATTAATGAGCAAAGAAGAAAACAAAAACAGTGATGAAGAAAAATCTGAGGATAAAGACAAATCTGTTCCTGAAGATAATCTATCTGTAACACATCATAGTGTTACAATTGATGGCAAGGAACTCAATTATACTGCGACTGCAGGCACACTTGTTTTGAAGGCTGAAGATGACAAAGAGGGTGAGAAACCGAAAGCCTCTATTTTCTTTGTCGCATACACGCTTGATGATGTAGAAGACGCTTCGAAACGACCTGTGACATTCTCATTTAACGGTGGTCCGGGTTCGTCATCAGTTTGGTTGCATTTAGGTGTTTTGGGACCGCGTCGCGTTCAACCGGATGCTGATGGTAACCCACCACAACCCCCTTATCAACTGACTAACAATGAATTTTCCATACTTGATAAAACCGATCTTGTTTTTATTGATCCGGTCAGCACAGGTTTCAGTCGCGCAGTTCCAGGTGAGGAAGCAAAGCAATTCCACGGGCTTCAAAAGGATATTGAATCTGTTGGGAACTTTATACTACTTTACTTAGGACGTTACAAACGTTGGCGTTCACCCAAATTCCTTATCGGTGAAAGTTATGGCACAACGCGTGCTTGCGGTCTATCAGGTTACCTACAAGATAGAAACGGTACTTACTTGAACGGTATCATGCTCGTCTCTGTCGTCCTGAACTTTCAAACAATTCGGTTTGCAGTGGGTAACGATTTGCCTTACATCTTATTTCTACCGACTTATGCTGCGACTGCTTTCCATCATAACAAACTGACAGAATTGGAAACTTCAGCAGAAGATAGTTTTGAAAAGATTTTGGATGAAGTGCGAGACTTTGCTTTAGGAGATTATAGCGTCGCAATGATGCAAGGCTCAAACGTCTCTGATCGCAGAAGGCAAACGATTGTAAAGAAACTTGCGATGTATACAGGGTTGACAACCGAATACATTGAAAAAACCGATTTACGTATCAAGATAAACAGATTCTGTAAGGAATTGCTCCGAGATGAAGGTAAAACTGTAGGACGTTTTGATAGTCGTTTCACTGGTATTGACCGAGACTCCGCTGGTGAAAATTACGAATATGATCCAAGCTCAGCGGTGATACAAGGTGCGTATACTGCTACGTTAAACGATTATGTGCGTGGAGACCTTGAATTTGAAAGCGACCTCCCCTATGAAATCCTGAGCGGACGTGTACATCCGTGGGACTATGGCAGCCATCAAAACGAATATGTGAATGTCGCAGATACGCTCCGTAAAGCAATGACCACTAATCCATCATTGAAAGTATATGTCGCAAACGGTTATTTTGATTTAGCTACACCATTCTTAGCAACGGAATACACCTTCTCACATCTTGGGTTGGATAAATCACTGCAGGATAACATCACGATGTCCTATTATAAGGCTGGACACATGATGTATATTGATATGGATGAATTGAAAAAAATGAAAGAAGATATGGACGCATATCTTGATGACGTTCTATCTGATATTTAGCTCTCATATTTGAAGATTCAGTTATTAATTGGGTAATTCTCATTTTCTCAAACCTGGTAGGTGTGGTTTCCTAACCGCACCGGACATCACCACAAAACTTACCTGATTTATTTCTTATCTCCATATCCTATTAGAGTTACAAGGTTGGTATGAGTTACCAAAGAGACTTTGAAAATAGACTTAATGTGGCAGTCGTTGGTGTTGGTTCTCACGGTTATAGGAATGTCTTACCAACAATGACCTTTCTCCCAGTTCGGTTGAAAGCATTTTGTGATGTTAACATTGATCGTGCCAAAATAACTGCAGAACAGTATGGTGTGCCACGGTGTTATGCCGACATGTCAGAGATGTTCAGGAATGAGGAATTGGATGCAATTTTCCTGTGTGTTCCACCACGTCTACATCCTGAACTGACGTGTCAGGCATTAGATGCTGGTCTTCATGTCTGGTTAGAAAAACCACCAGGGATGTTTGCTCGTGAAGTTGAGGAGATGATACGGCACAGAAAAGACCGTGTCGCCGTTGTGGGATTCAAGAAAGCGTTCATGCCTGCAACTCAGAAAATCATTGAAATCTTTGATTCAGAAGACTACGGTCCATTACGAACATTATTCGGTATCTATCCAATGACCATTCCAAATGACGGTGAACGCATTCTTCGCGATGGAGAACATACCAATTGGCTTCAAAATGGTGTGCATCCGTTGTCACTATTATTAGCAATCGGTGGTAAGGTTTCAGCTGTCACAGTGCATCGTGGTAAACGAGGTGGTGGCGTTTGTGTTTTACATTTTGCTAACGGCGCACTCGGGAATTTTCATCTTGCAGATGGGGCAAGACACGGACAACCCTCCGAACTTTACCAGTTTTTCGGTGATGGTTGTCATGCTGAAATTCGCAACGGAACACAGATTATTCTCCAACGCGGTATGCGATTCGATTACACCGGAAGTACAAGTTTCGTGGCAGAAGGTTTTGACAGTGGGGCAATTGTCTGGGAACCACAGAACAGTCTCGGCACACTTGAAAATAAAGGACTCTTTATCCAAGGTTTCTACCAAGAAATGCGATATTTCTGTGATTGTATACTGGAGGGAAAACCCGCAGTGAAAGGATCGCTCGAGTTTGCATTAGAGGTTATGAAGGTGTATGAAGCGGGGCTGCGTTCAGACGGTGATACGGTTATTGTTACATAATGTGCATTATGTCAATAAAGATCAAATAGACGCAGAAGTTACAGAAGTTCTTGATACAATCTTAGAAGTTGCAAACAAAGCAAAACCCTTGAGCAGTTTGTAGATCGGAGGAAAAGTGGAATACAGAAGATTAGGAAATAGTGGGCTAAAAGTATCTGAAATCTGTTTAGGTACTATGACCTTTGGGCACGGAGCAGATGAAACGGAATCCATACGTATGGTACATCTGGCTTTGGATGCAGGTGTTAACTTCTTTGATACTGCCAATTCGTACGGAGAAGGCGAATCAGAGAAAATACTCGGAAAAGCTCTCAAAGGCAGACGACGTGATGCAGTCGTAGCAACCAAGTTCTTTAATCCGATGGGGAAAGGTCCAAATGATTCTGGGATGTCTCGCGTGCACATCATGCAAGCAATAGACGACAGTCTTAAACGACTTCAGATGGAATATGTAGACATCTATTATATCCACCACGTTGACACACAAACACCATTAGAGGAGATGCTCCGTGCATTAGATGACCTTGTTCATCAAGGGAAAGTCCGTTACACAGCATGCAGCAACTACCAAGCATGGCGATTATCCGATGCTTTGTGGCTTAGTGATATACACAATCTAACAAGGTTTACTTGTTATCAACCATTATATAATCTTGTTGTGCGTGACATTGAACAAGAATTAGTTCCTCTCTGCGAAAATAAAGGGTTAGGAATTGTCGTATGGAGTCCATTAGCAGGCGGGTTTCTCTCTGGTAAATATAAACCGGGTGAGAGACAACAATCTGGATCAAGGTCAGAAGAAGGATGGGCGTTCCCACAACGCTATTTCGCTGAAAATACAGACGAAACCTTACAAACGCTTATTGATGTTGCAGATGAATTGGGATATAGTCCCGCACAGGTTACGCTACGTTGGACACTTCAACAACGTGCAATCACCTCAGCAATAGTCGGTGCACGACACACACAGCATTTGCAGGATAATCTCGGTGCAGTAGGATGGAAATTAGAAGGTAAAGCACTGGAGAGGCTGAATGAAATCTCTCATCTGCCTGATCGATATCCGGAGGCTATGGAAAAAAATATGCATGAACGTCGCGATGCCGCAGTTGATATGCCAATTCGGTTGTTTTGATACGAAATCAAATGAAGATAAAGGTCTTACACACTTATAGGTAGATTGAAAAAGGCGAACTTTTCACAAAAAAAATTGACTAAATTACGATAGGACTTAGGTAAGTCATATTTAACGAAAACACAACAATTTATGTAAAATACACCATTTAATCGATGTGTGTATAGAATCTATGAGGATGCTATATGTCCGATTAGCTGCATAAATTCGTTCAATTCAGAGGAGGAATTCCGATGGAGAAGTGGAAAGTTATTGCAATTGTGGGTGTGGTTGTACTTGTTGTAGGCACTGCTGTTGTCATTGGTAGTATGGTAATTACATCTAAATAAAGAAGCAGGCTTCCATATACGTAACCAAGCGGAATTCATGGAAACTTTGGAAGAATCAAGCCAGACATTTACAAATATGATTTTAGGTATTGCTGTTGTTTCTTTACTTGTGGGTGGTATTGGAATTATGAATATCATGTTGGTCTCGGTTACAGAACGGACTAAAGAGATCGGTCTTCGCAAAGCTGTTGGGGCACAACGTTTAGATATCCTTGCCCAATTCCTTGTTGAATCTACAACATTGGCATTGATTGGAGGAATTGTCGGTGTCGGTTTTGGTATAGTTGGTGCTGAAATGGTACCATCGCTTTGGGGGTGGCGTACAGTTATTTCACCCATTTACGGAGTGCTTTCTTTCATAGTAAGTGCACTTGTCGGTATATTCTTTGGTGCGTATCCTGCTTGGAAAGCAGCCAAACTTCATCCGATTGATGCCTTGCGACATGAATAACATGCTCATAGAATTAGAACTATGAGAATTAAACATTTATTATAGTAAAAACCTTAATATTACACACGACGGTAGGTTCGGTTTCCTTAATATTTACACACGACGGTAGGTTCGGTTTCCTAACCGAACCAGTGTTTGTTCAGTCTCATAGATGCGGTTAGGAAACCGCATCTACCGCGGAGTGTGCACGTGTTTTTACATTTCACTATAAATCCTATTGAGGAGGGATTGACATGTCACAAACTGCAGTGATTGCAGGAGTAGGTCCAGGTTTAGGTGCAGCTATTGCCCGTAAATTTGCTAACGAAGGATGCCACCTTGCACTACTTTCACGTTCATCACCCTACATTATCAATCTATCAAACAGATTGGAAGAAGAGGGCATATCTGTCCTTCCAATCCCAACAGATATAACGGATGCTACACAAGTTGAAGCAAGTTTTGACCAAATCCGAGACGAATTTGGAGCACCGGATATCTTGGTAAATCATGCTGGAAATGCAGCGTGGGGAAACCTGTCAGAACTTACACCAGATGCATTTGAAAGTGCATGGCGTGTTTGCACGCTCGGCGCGTTTCACTGTATTAAGCAGGTTGTTCCAGATATGCTTGAAAAAAAAAGTGGAACAATCCTATTTTCTGGGGCAACATCTGCTGTGCGTGGGAGAGCAGGGGCAATTGCATTTAGCAGTGCAAAATACGCTATGCGCGGATTGGCTTCTTCACTTGCTCGAGAAGTTGGTCCACAAGGTATTCATGTTGCACACATTATCATTGATGGTGTTATCAACACACCTAATCTACGAGAACGGTATCAAGTAAAAGAAGGAGACCCTTTACTTGAACCTGATGCCATCGCAGACACATATTGGGCACTCATTCAACAGGAAAGAAGTGCATGGAGTTTTGAGGTAGATGTCCGTCCATACAACGAGGAATTCTTCACATAACAGGTAATCTTAATGTGTGATGTAAATTATTGATACTCAAAAGGAGGAAATGATGATCAGAATTAATAAGATACTAACCTTCATATTAATCGGTTTTACGGTTCTGTTTATACAAACAGTTGTTGAAGGAAAATGGACTGTCCTACGAGAAGACGATATTATTCGTGGTGATGGCATTCAAGGAATGTTACATGATGTGCATTTTTTTGATCAAGAGAACGGTTTGGTAGTAGGTGATAACGGATTAATGCTAACTACAGACGATGGTGGCAAAACGTGGAAGAAAATAGAAGCCAACACCAGACCACAAGGAACTACTCCCGGACAAAGACCGGGTCGTCCTGGAGGAGCTGGCGGCGGTCCACCCGCAGGATTTGGTGGTGGCGGCATACCGACTCTCTATAATATCTATTTTGTCAATGAAAACATTGGTTACATCACTGGGGCAAGAGGAACTATCCTAAAAACAGATGATAGTGGAAAAACTTGGAACAGAAAAGTCGCAAGAAATGAGAACGCAAGACCGAATCCTAACCGACGTGGTGGCGGAATACGTGCAAACCTGATGGGAATACAGATGATTAGCGATACAGTCGGTTTCATCGCTGGTTCAGAAAACACTATCCTCAAGACAACTGATGGTGGAGAGACCTGGTTAGGTAGTTCTGAACGCGCACGGGTCGGCGAAACTCGTAATAATTTAGAAAATATTTGGTTTGTTACTCCTACAACAGGGTGGGTGATCGGTTCTTATGGAACACTATTACACACAACTGATAGTGGGGAAACTTGGAAAAAACTGGACCCTGGGGTGGATAACAACCTTTTTGGTATCCATTTTGTCAATGAAACAACTGGGTGGATTAGTGGACAGGAAGGCTTAATCCTGCACACCAGTGATGGTGGCAAAACATGGAATGAGCAAGAAACAGACTCTTTTGACAATTTACATGATATTATGTTTGTTGATGAAACAGTCGGTTGGGCAGCGGGAGATTTCGGTTCAGTCCTTCATACCAACGATGGTGGGAAAACATGGAAAGCTACAAAAGCTGGAGGGAGTGGCACCATCAAAGGCTTATTCGCAACTGATAAAGACCATTGCTGGACAGTGGACGACTGGGGTGTTATCTCAGCATACAAAGGAAAATAACCGTCAACTCATAATCATATCCCGTTCGTAGTCGCGCAATTCATTGCGCCTCTTACATTAAAATTAAATAAGGAGACAAATGTCAGACCAGAATAACCATAAAGTTACTATGCTCGGTACAGGACTCATCGGCATGTTCTACACGATGACACTCCATAACCAACGAGGTGGAGACCGTGTGCATGTCGCCTATTCACGACGTGAAGAACGCGTAAACGAATTTGCACAAGAATGGAATATCCCGAATGCAACTACCGATTTAGCTGAAGCCATAAATCATCCAGAGACAGATGTCGTTGTCATCGGTTTACCTAACAACTTACATCTGAATGCCGTAGAACTCGCTGCCAAAGCTGGAAAAGCCATTCTCTGCACGAAACCACTCGGACGCACAGCCGCTGAGGGTAAAGCGATGTTGGATGCGGTGGAAAACGCAGGAGTTTTTGGTGGGTATCTTGAAGATTTGGTCTATCCACCCAAAACGCTAAAAGCATTAGAATCAGTTCAAAATGGTGCACTCGGCAAGATTCTGTGGGTTCGTTCACGTGAAACACACCCCGGTCCACATAGCGATTGGTTTTGGGATTTAGAACAGGCAGGTGGTGGTGCTATCGTTGATATGGGATGCCACTGTATTGAGATTATCCGAAATTTCGTTGGAAAGAACAATAAGCCACTTGAGGTGATGTGTTGGGCTGATACACTTGTTCATCCTATTGATGCTGAGGATCACGGCATCGCACTTATCCGCTTTGAAAGTGGTGCGATGGGACAGTTTGAAGTAAGTTGGGCTTTCCGAGGTGGTATGGATTTGCGAGATGAAGTATCCGGTAGTGAAGGAACAATCTGGCTCAACCACTGGCTAAGAACCGGTTTTGAGATGTTCACTGCAGTAGGTCAAGGTGGTTATGTTGCAGAAAAAGCAGAGGGAGATACCGGTTGGTTATTCCCTGTCGGTGATGAAGTTGCAGAACTCGGTTATAGAGATATGTTCCTGGATATGTTCAACGCTATTGATGAAGACAGGGAACCTTTAGAAACATTCTATGACGGATATGTCGTTAATGCTATCATTGATGCTTGCTACAAATCAGCAAAGTCAAAACAGTGGGAAGCAGTCGAACTTGAAGACTGGCGCGGTGAAACCGATATTGAAGACATTCAAGCTGATCAGAAAGATGCTGATGATAAATTGGCACATCTCAAGGATGAACTGCTGCCTGATGGAAGAAAGAAACGCATCTTCAGAAACCGTGAAACTGGTGAGATTATTGAACGGGTTGAGGAATAGGGTATTAGGATATGGACACAAGTTGGCTTGAATACTGCGCAACAGATGAACAACTCAACGCATTTAATGACAGCGGTTATCTCGTCGTTGAGGATGCAATTACACCTGAGATGGTAGACAAGTTAGAGGAAGTAGCAGATCGGATTGATGCAGAGGAACGCGCTAAAACTGGATTGGCATCACACAAACTCCTATCAAAGTTCCGCACTGTCATTGACGACGACTTACTTCTGGAATTGCTTGATAACAAGAAGGTCTTTCCACTGCTCTGGGACATCTTAGGATGGAACATACAACTATACATTTCACACCTCATCATGTATCCCCCTGAACCTGCCGAAACACCACGTGTCACCAAGGCAGCACATTGGCATCAGGACGGTGGCAGACCAATTCCTGAGATGGAAAGACCACATCCTCGACTATCACTGAAAGTCAGTTATTGGCTAAGTGATGTTGCGAATCGTGATAACGGTGCAATGCGACTTATACCGGGTAGCCATAAACTTGACAAATTGCCGCCAAGGAACAATCCTGATGAAGACCCCGACGGAGCAATTGATTTGATTGTTAAACGCGGGACTGCAGTGCTATTTGATAGAAGAATGTGGCATTCACGTGGATGGAATTTCTCCAGTGTAACCCGAAAGGTTCTGTTTATGGGATATAGTTACCGGTGGTTGCGTGGATTGGATTACAACCTTATGCCACCAGAACTCCTTGAAAAATGTGATCCGATTCGAAGGCAGTTGTTAGGTGACGGTGTGAACATAAAAGGCTGGTGGCAACCCACTGACGCAGATGTCCCATTGAAAACTTGGATTGCAAAACATCGTGGTGAGGAATATCTTTGATGATATAGTATTACAACGTGTCCTTCCCTTCTGTTAACCACGCCAAATCAAACTTTGCAAACGACAACGTCTCAGAAGCACCGCGTTCACCACGTTCATAAAGACAGCATATATTCATATCTGAATCGATACAGAGATCAGAATACGCAGCGGGACCTTCGTGCAGGACTTTCCCCTCGTTCCAGCTACGGCATTCATCATAACTGATACGAATTGTCATTTTCTCGCGTCCAGTACTTGCAGGATTAGAGAACAACACGCGATTCTTATCGTGTGAATTGGCATCCGTAAAACGAACCATGCTGGCTTGACATATCGGTTCAATCAAGTTATCGTCATAACCGAATTCAGTGAACGTATCCCCACCGTCTGAACTCCAAGCATAAGCACGACGTTTAGGTGCTACATAATTACGACAATTGAAATAGAGGTTGCCATCCACCGTTTCAACCACAACTGACTCGTTGGTTCCCGGTTGTGCATCCCCCGCCATACGCCATGTCTCACCATGATCATCACTAACAATTAGATGGGAATAACCCATCTCAGCATAGTTACGACTTTGACCAAGAACATGATCACATGGAATCACCAACCTACCACTTACTAATTGAATACCGTGACAAGGTCCGGTTGCATACCATGTCCAGGTATCCAATTTCGTATCAGAAGTGATCTCTCTCGGTTCTGACCAAGTTTCGCCATCATCCGAACTGGAGGTAACCCAGACAGTCCGTGGTGCTTCTCCAGCGATGATCTTCCCTTCACCACCATCAGCGTAGTTCTTACAAAACAGTAGCCAAATAGTTCCAGTATCTCTGTCAACAACAGGCGCGGGATTACCATCCGTATCTGCCCCAGTGGATACTGCAACTTGCAGCGGTTGCCATGTCTCTCCGTTGTCAAAACTGCGTTTCAAAACAATATCAATATCGCCAGAATCGCCTCCACCCTTTCGTCTTCCCTCACAGAACGCTAATAATGTTCCATCTTTTGATGCAACGAGTGCTGGAATACGAAAAGTGTTATATCCTTCTGTCCCTGACGTAAAAAGCGGACTCTCTGTTTTATACATCTAATACCTCTTTATGTTACAAAGTATAGTAAAGTTTAGAATTAAGAAGACATTTCAATGCGCTTGCAAGTACTACAAGTCCCATAGGGGCGAGGTTTCCTCGCCCTCTGAGATGTGTCCTATTAACTGTAAATTCCACTGTATATTTTACAATTGACTATTTCACACTTTTCAATTTTCCCCAAGTAGTTGCCAATTTCCCTGCGGGTTGCACAGGAGCAGGATCGTCAAGCACTAATTCATCAGCTTCTTTCTGATGATCCGAGATCCGAAGACCATCAACGACACAATTCGTTGGGAATTTGGGGTCCGGTGGCGATGCGTTATTAATTTCAAATGTTTCTGCAAATACAGTTGGACCTTTATCTGATGGGTCCTCTCCTGCCAATTCACCATCAAGGTAGAGTTTCAGTCCATCTGGACCCCAAGTCCCTGCCATGTGGTGATGTTCACCCTTTTTCCACTGGAGGGGTTCACTATCAGCATTGATCCATGCGTTAGCACTTTTGATCCGCATCTGTGCAATACCACCATTGTTGAACTGTAGAAATATAGCGTCAGTACCGCGTTTGTAAGTCATAAAGGTAAAGAGTTCACCGGTGATAGTGCTGGTATCCATTCCCATTGTTACCCATAACTCTATTGTGCCTTCTTCAAGGTTGACAAAGCGGTCTTCTACCGGAAAGTGGATGACATCCCCTACTTCTTCACTTAAAAATCCGTTACCAAATTTACCTGGAACAAAACTACCACCATCTACAGTACCACCCGCTTCTTCAACTTCCGCTTGACTTTCAAGCGCAGAGAAGAATGTCTCTTCAGCTGAGACAAGGGAACAACACAGCAACATTATTGTTATTATGTACAAAGTTTTCATGAATTTCTCCTTATTTTATTATTGTTTGGGTGTCAATATGAACACTTATTGTGGTTATATCTATTGTAAAGCATACACATTTCAAAATCAACTTACATTTAGGTTTGCATCAGTTCACTCAGTTGACAGCACACAGTTATTCTCAAAAATTGGACATAAATCACAGAGCTGATCAACACAGTAGTTCTTATATAGTCGAATTATTCCTTGCTGGGTTTTCGCTGTAGGTTTAATCATACGCATCGGCTGTGCTTCGTTGAAAACCTGTTTACCTACCTGACGAATAATACTATTTTCCTGCATTTTTGTAAAGTCACTATAAAGTGATAGAATAGCATCCTGTAACTGTTTACTCTCCGATTCCACTGCCCATATATACGCAACTGGCAAGATTTTATTGACTAAGATGTCCACTGCTCTATCCGACCCAATGAGTTTTGCATTCTTGGTGCCACCTTTGCCAAAATTGGAATGTGTTTCCCAGTAACCTGTCGGTTCAAGTATTAACAGATCAAGAAGATTGTTTCTGATATTACGCAACATACTGGAAGTGTCAATATCCCCCGCCATTTCACATGTGGGGAGAAAATACATCATCAAACTTCCTTTGCACTGAAAAATCAATTGACTCATCGCTACGATACGTCTGACAGGATGATTATTTGGGCGAATCCGACCAAATCGCCATTTTGTTCCTACCATACATTCTGTTCGTTTAGCATGTTCTGATACTTCCCATAATTTCTCTAACGCTACGATATACGGATTTTCTGTTTCATTCGCAGGCAAAGGTTTTTCTAATTGAGAAGGCAACAAACCAGCAACCCCAAACAGTATGGCTTGTATCTCATGTTCTGATTTGTGATCAAATTCAGAAAAAGGTACTCGTTGTGCTAACTCACGTAAGGGTTTGCTATTTTGCGAATATCCCAATGCTTCCATTATCCCTTCATAGAGGATTTGCTCAAAATTCAGGCGCGTTCTCAAAAGGCGGATAGCATCTGTTTTCTCTAAAAATCGCTCTGTTCCTAACGTGTCAAACACATCTTTCAGATTGTCTAAATTCAATCGGTTTCCAGTAACTCTACAAAAATTGTTGGCATCCTCCTCTGATTGAGTTGTCTCATCATATAGGTCCCCAATTGGAGCATCTATCCATTTGAGGAGTTCCAACGTTGAAATCCGTTTTCCATTCTGAAGACGCGTGCGAAGATTGAAGTCATCACCATATAGAACAACATGCAGGACAACCCGATTATATCTTGAATTCAGATGGTGTTTATGTGCATACCATTCTGACGATTTGACATGGATTTCAATATCGCCAACAAGTAGTTTACCATTGATTTCTATCTCTGCGTGCAAAAAATCGGGCCCCTCTTCTTTATTCCAAACACCCGGTTTTAGTACACGAATCTCTTTGCCATCTATTGAAATGAGATTTGTATTGAAAAAACGTTGTCCATGCCACAATTTCTGGACGAATTCTTCTTTTATCTTGTCAAAATCTGGTTCATAAACATGATCTACCTCTCTGTACTGCTTTGTTGAAAATGCATCTGTTTTGTAATCATAATTTGTTCCCTTCATGTTTGTTTTTTACTCCGTAAACTATTTTAGGTCTGTTTTGCTTGTTGTATTTCTTGCATTAGGTTTCTTGTTGCCACAAGCGGATCTTTCTGTCCACACACCGCAGAAATCACTGCAATACCGTGTGCACCTGCATTAATCACATCTGCAGCAGTATCTATCGTTATCCCACCAATGGCTATCACTGGACACGTTGCAATCTCACACATCCGACGCAATCCTTCTAAACCCTTAGGTCTTTCAGCATCTGATTTTGAACAAGTCTGATAGATCGGTCCATATCCAATATAATCTGCCCCTTCAGAAATTGCCTCAAGTATTTTCTCTTCAGTTCGTGCGGAGGCACCGATAACGGTCTCTGTGGATAGTATCCGTCTACCAATTGCAACTGGCATGTCATCTTGTCCAAAGTGTGTTCCATCTGTCCCAACTGCAAGCGCGATGTCTGCCCTGTCATTTACAATCAACGGCACGTTGTGTTTTGTGCATATTTCTTTCATCTGCTGCGCGGTTTCCATCAACTCGCGCGTTGTTCCATCTTTCTGACGGAACTGGATTGTATCTGCGCCACCTTGTATTGCAAGTTCAGCAAGTTGCGCATGACTAAACCGAGTTTGTCCTGTTGTATCTGTGATGACGTGTAGAACACCAATATTTTTCATGTTGGATTTCTATTGAATATATGCTATGTTAATGGGAATGTCTGTTTTGGAGAAAGTTTCCCAGAAATACGATTGATCCTAATTAGTATAACACATAAAGGAGTTTGTTTGTGAGTAATATGTTGTTTAAATCTGGAGAAAAGGTCTTATTCATTGGTGATAGCATCACGGATTGTGGCAGACGTGGAGACCATGCACCTTATGGGCATGGGTATGTGCGAAAGATTACTGAATTGATTACTGCAAAATACCCTGAGCGCGACATAACTTATGTAAATAAAGGTATCGGTGGGGATATTGTTGAAGGTTTGGAAAATCGATGGGATACAGATGTGATTGATGAAAAACCTGATTGGGTCTCTGTGAAAATCGGTATCAACAATGCAAGTCGTCAACTCGGACAAGGTGTCTCAAACGAAGAATATCTACCAGAGTGGGAAGCATGCTACAACCGTATTCTCACCCGTGTAAAAAATGAATTAGATGCACCGCTTTTCCTGTTTGAAATCTTCTATATTGAAGAGGATGTTGAAAATCCGCGTCCGTTAGCCGTAGATGCATACAATGCCTGTATCCATAGACTTGTAGGAGAATATGATGCACGTCT
This sequence comes from Candidatus Poribacteria bacterium, assembly GCA_965214095.1. GTDB lineage: Bacteria > Poribacteria > WGA-4E > WGA-4E > WGA-3G > MSPOR6. The sequence continues at coordinate 1,258,382 of OZ243938.1, forward strand.
GATACAGACTAATAATGCATTTGATCGTGCAGTTGCCGCACGACCAGGTGCATTATGGACTACACAAGATGGTGTTCATCCCAATGCAGAGGGACATACATTGATGGCGTTAGAATTCTTGAATCTCGCAGGTTGGTAATGCAGAATGTTAACTGTCTATTTATGGTGAAGAATATGAGCAATTATGCCTTTACCTAATACGGTAGGCGAGGTCTCACAGCCTCGCCTGTGCCAAATATAGATAAAACTTAAAATTTCCCAATAACTTGTAATATTATTCAGATTCGAGATGTCTTTTTACATTCTCCTTACCAAATGCCCACACCTCTTCACCAAATTCCTCCAAATAAGAAGCAAAAAGCGAATTCTCAAATTCATTAGCAAAATTGTCACTGATTTGTGGATATAGGAAATGTAGAAGTAAGGCAACAATAATCACACTTGAAGCAATACCAAGACATAAACCGAGAAGACTATTCAACCATCCTAAAATACCTTCCTCAAATAATCGGTGAATCCGTCCAAATATCAGGTCAACTATTATAGAGACAATCAATATCAGTACCACAATACTGATCCATTTCGCAATATCCTCCTGTGGAATAACTTTCTCAATAAGATAAGCAAGTTCCTGCCACGCTTGACTTGCAACGACCAAACCCGCACCTAAAGCAAAAACACCCCATATACTGCGGGTAAATCCTGCTTTGAAGCAACTAAATCCTGCTAATCCAACGAGAATGAGTACGATAATATCAAGTATTGACATAGTAAGAAAGTATCTGACAAAGGGATCATTATTTTTGAAGTATTTGACGTGGGTGTTCTAAAATGGATGTAAAATGTATAGAAAAGTTAATCTTATGCTGAAGGAATCTTGTTAATTCGTAATAATAGATTTATCATAAATGAGTCGCAATGCAATATCAATCGGCGTGTCATTACGTATAAGTTGTAGAAGATTTCTGATAGCATGGAATCCAGACCCATCAATCATGGAAGACACTATGGCAGCAGATTGTAGATATGCAATTTTTCGATCTGAAGTTGACTTCTGAGCAAACGGTTGACTGAGTTCAGTCAACGTTGGTAATGTGCCGTTCTTATCCGCTTGTTCTAATGCATGTTTTTCAAAGGATAAAAGTGGACGTGCACTGCACTGCGCAAGTCCTTCATTCAACCAAATTGGACAATTTCCATCTGATAACAAATCCACTAACAGATGTGTCCATTCATGCCGAATCAATGTCCATAATACTCCCAGTTCCGGTTCACCCTCAGCACAATACTTTAGCATAATATGTCCATCATAACTGCCACTTGCCCATGATGGTAAGTTACTCTGTGCTGTTGCATTGTCCGTGTTAATGATTGAAATAGATATCTGACCATCAGGAAAACAATCGAGTTTAGAGCCAACTTCTTTGTATGTTTTTACGATGAGTTGGCAGATATACCAAAGAGTTTTTGGCATAAGTGCAGGTTCAACAGATAACTTCAAGAACTTATCTTCTACGACGTTCTGTGGACTTTCTAAATTCTTGTCTTCAAGGATGTGGATAAACTCAGGTGGAGGGTCGTCTATTAACACTGCATCGGCAATTATCTGTTGATAGTAGGTTTTTTCTTCTCTGATACGCGCCAAACGTCTGTGTACCGTTGGTGAATCTGGAGACAACTGTAACGCAATGTCTAAGTATGACAACGCCTGATCCCAATTACCTACCATTTCATAAGCTTTCGCAAGGTCAGCGTAGATATGGAAATGACTCTTATCAACTTTTAAACCTGATAAGTAATTGTGTATGGCTTCAACATAACGGGCTTGCTGATAACAAACTGCCGCTTGTTGAAAATGGGACATAGCAAGTGCACTTGTATCAGACATGTGATTAATTTAGATTATTGCAAATTCAGATAAATTAAGATGTAAAGAACTATACAAATAGTCTGTTTGGAAAGGTTTTTACCCTCCAAACTTGTCGGCGAGTTTCCAGCCTCCAGTTTGGTTTGGTAGGATTTATTGTCAAGAAAAACATAGGAGCGGGCATTCCTCCCAAACCTAAAGGATTGGGTCTCCTGCCCGAAGATTAGATGAACAAACAAGTCTCTATGAAATAATTATGAAACCAATTTTGACTATCTGTTGTCTCTCCCCTATTCTTTCTCTACTCTGTATCAATATCAACGATCTGGAAAGTAATCTGTCCACACTTGAACTCGCTTCCTTCTTGAATAGGAGATGAGTCTTTGACACGGACTCCATCAACATAAGTTGGGGTAGAACTTCCTAAATCTGTGATTGATACCTCATCTTCCTCTTTCTCAAAAGAAAGATTGACATGAGCCAATGGTCGCGATGAAGCATCTTCTGAGTCTTCAGGATTTTGCCACTGCTTCAATTCTCCTTCTGACGGTGGTTTCAGAGAATTCGGCATAACATCCGTATCTACATTCCCCATGACCTCTGGACTATAGGCAGGCTGAGGATTGAGTGCATAACCCTCTTCACCAGTTTTTCGTTGTCCTTTACCCTTAATCGCCACCATAAGTTTCTCAGCAACGCGTTCCTTAGAACCTTCTCGTGGGGTAATGCTCTCTGTTTCTTGAAAACGATAATGGGCAAAATCAATCAGATCCTTTACTTTATGGAAGTGGCTGGATCCTTGTATATTCTTCAAAAGACTCTTCTGTTTACGACTGAGTTTCTCATTCTTCAGCCAACAAGTATATGCTTCCTGAATCTCTGCTTCATAGATATCGGTATCGCTATACCGAGCGGTCATTGGTGTCTTCCTGAAAAAACGCATTAGTTATCCTCCAAGTATGTAAATCTATTTAGTAAAACTAATGTATCCATTGAATTCCTTTATTGATTAATATTTGTCTTAACTCTTGTGTGCAACGGAATATCCAGATTTTGACAGTACCATCTTTACGGTTGAGTATTCGTGATATATCCGCTACACTACATCCTTCTAAATGTCGGAGAATCCATGCAATACGGTGGTTCGGTTTTGTAACCTGTTCAAGGGCTTTCTCTAAAATCTCTTGTGCCTCCTGAGCAATTATATGCTTATCTGGTCCAGGTCTACCATCTTCGTACTCATTTAGCGGCAAATCATCCTGTTCTTCAAGTGTTAGGAGTGATTCCCGAATCCGATCTCTTTTGCGTATCGCATCAATAATTGTATTACGGGCAACTATATTTAACCACGCCTGAAAACTACCTTTATTGGGATCCCATTTATCACTATGCAATTTTTGCCAGACTTTAGTAAAAACATCTAAACTAACTTCTTCTGTATCATGATGGTCTTTTAATATCCTATATGCTTTACTATATACCCAGTTGTAGTGTTTATCAAACAACTGACTAAATGCTGCTTCATCCCCCTGCTTTGCTTGTGTGGCTAAGTAAGTATCTTCGGTTGCATTAAGGTCATTCTTCGCTTGGCGCGCCATAGACTAAAACCTCCTTCGTCCCCCCTTTAGCCAAAGGTAATATGAAACCGGTTCACAGTTTCGCTTAGATTATTAACGCAACTTATGTACATTACGTTACAGAAAAAGACGAAAACTTCTGTTACGCATGAATACTTTTGGCAAATTAGAGGAGCGTTTGTAAATAAATATGTATAAAAATATAGTATGAATAAGAGTATAACGTCTGATTATATTAGCACACAACGGAACATTGCATCAATAAATTCTATAATAACAACAAAGTCCTTCCATTCTAAATGGAAATTCATTCATTGAATTGTTATAATATCTACAAAAAGAAATGCACTTAAGCACAAAACATAAATTCTCATGACAATAACCTTCCATTCTCATCATTTAGCCTATAAGTTTCTATTGTGTATCTATTTGATATACATTCTTACGCCTATCTATACAATATCAGCAGACAAAAGCGGTGAACTCATATCAAAAGTCAAGATTGAAACACTGGAAAAACATGTCATCGCACTACAAGACAATATCACACAATTTCCCACCAAACGGATTTTCAGAACAAGGAACGCCCATCACCAAGAAGCAACTGAAAACGTAGTTAATTACATCAAGTCGGTTTTTCGCAGTTACGGGAGGTTACAAGTAACAGAGCAAAATATCGGTGGTATCCGTAACATCATTGCAGAACTTCCACCAAAGAAAAATACTTCAAGTAAACACGTTTTCATTATCTGTGCCTATTACGACACCACAGCAGACCGGGAACCCAATTGGAACCCATTAGCATCAAGTGCCCCAGGAGCAAACAGAAATGGAACGGGTATGGCAGCCATGTTGGCAATAGCACAAATCCTAAGCCAAAATGAATATGACCACACAATCAAATTTATCGCATTCGGTGGCGAGGAACTTGGGTTTTTAGGTAGTAAAAATTATATTCATCAGGCAATTGGGAGTGAGAAAACACATAGCGAATCTTTGGAAAAATCACGTTCACCTGAATCTGAAAAAATAACTGCTGTTTTCAATTTAGATATGATCGGATATAACTGGAAAAGCGATCTGGTAGAAGTAATCGCGAACAGAGAGTCTATATGGATCAGTCGAGCTCTTGCGATTGCAAATACATGGCACGACATCGGATTGACTATTCGGCAAACACAGGATGAATTTGTTGACATCTCTTCACACAAGACTTTTTGGGATGCAGGCTATCCTGCTGTTACATTGATTGAAAGTTCTACACCGTGGCGTGATTCACAAAACTATACCGCAAACCCGTTTTATCATACTTATTATGATACTGTAGATAAAATCAACTTTCCTCTGGTGACAAAGGTTACACAACTCATTCTTATCACAATACACAGTCTACTAACTGATATGTTCCAACCGGATAGAGAATTACCACAAATATCATTGGAATTACCAGACACGGTCAATCAAAATCCATTACAAATTATAGGTACCTACAAAACAGATTATCCAATAGACATTGTTATTCATCCGAGTAAAGTGAAGGCAGATTTGGACAAAGAAACACATACATATCGTGCAACGATTCCGTTGACACCGGGAAAAAACACACTCACTGTTGTTGCCCAGTATCCACTCGGTGCATCTTCTGTGAAACAATCTGTCATTTTAGACGAAGCATTTGTCTGGAAGCAAGTTAGCGTCTCACCAAATCCTGTTCGGTTCAATGAGCGAACTGAATTTCGTATTGAAGGAAATCTGGAAATTGCTAACATGAAGATAGTCGTCTATGATGTTCGCGGAAACATAATTCAGAGAATTGAAGGTATAGATGATAGACTTGACAAACGGATATGGCGAACATGGTGGAATCAGCAAACTGTATATGGTTTAGTAGTATCGCCAGGCGTTTATATCTGTCATATTTCCGTAGAATCAAAGGGAGAAACCTTTTCCATCGTAAGAAAATTAGCAATTATACGATGAACTCTAAATGAACGTCAAACTGGGAATAGGAACTTTGCAGAGCCAAATGCATAATCCTGAAAATCTAATAATCCTGAAAATCTAATAATCCTGAAAATCTTGGTTCAGACAAATGGGAATACAAAAAAAGTGGACAAACACACAATTTTATGGTATCATTAACTCTGGATATTTACACTTATCAAAGGAGAAATTACGTTTTGCATAGACGATCAGCTAAAAAACATGCCCGAGCGGATGCGAAAAAACGCGATAGGAACAGACACCGCAAAGCAACACTCAGAACATCGCTCAAGAATACAGAATTAGCATTGGAAGCAGGTGATTTAGAAACAGCACAACAATTGTGCAAAGTCACATCAAGTCTGCTTGACAGAGCAGCGGTGAAAGGTGTCATCAAAAAAGGCACAGCTAACAGACAGAAATCTCGCTTGAATCGTAAATTAAACGATCTCACCGCCTAATTTATAGTAAAGTTTAGAATTAAGAAGATATTTCAATGCCCTTGCAAGTACCACAAGTCCCGTAGGGGCGAGGTTTACTTGCCCTCTGAGGCGTGTCCTATTAATTGTAAATTCCACTATAAACATTCAACAATTTTTGAGTGCACTCTATTGTTGGCATGGTTTCTAACCCAAATATTCTGTTGGAGTAGTTTCCAACCACGGTTTCTTCAGTCCGAGAGGGGTGACACTTAAAATGAACGCCCGCGAAGTCGCATTAGCCTGCCTGATAGACCTTTCTCAAGCCAATACATCCATTTCATCTATCGTTGACAAGGCATTTGACCGATCCAACTTAGAAGACCGGGAACGCCGCTTAGCAAATGCCCTTATCTATGGGGTTATTCGTTGGAAAAAACAGTTGGATTGGGTTCTCAAGCAATTTGTCAATCCGCGTTTCCAACTTGATATTAGACACCGTTCTATCCTGAGACTTGGGACATTCCAATTATTACACCTTGATGGTATCCCTCCGCACGCAGCCATTTTTGAAACAGTCCAACTCGGAAAAAAGAATAAGAAAACTGCAGGATTTATAAACGCTGTATTGCGGGAAATTCAACGAAAGAAAACAGAATTAGACTATCCTTCACTTGATACACACCCGATAGATCATATTTCAACCCGCTTATCATATCCTAATTCGTTAGTGAAAAATTGGATTCAGACACGTGGTCTGACATGGACACTTGCATTTTGTGAAGCAAGCAACCAGATAGCACCATTGGCAATCCGTGCAAATTCACTTGTTACAGATCGTGACACGTTACACAAATCCTTAAAGGCAGAAGGTTTAAACACAAGAATCTCAGACATTTCTCCTGATGGAATTGTGATAGAAAATAGATCAGCAACAACAGACGAACCGCAATCAAATCCTAAACGAGAGATAAGTTTGAAAGATCTGTTAAACCGGGGTGATGTCTATGCGCAAGATGAAAGTGCAATGTTAGTGCCTTATCTTCTCATATCAGACAAACCAAAATTGATAGTAGATCTATGTGCAGCACCCGGTGGAAAAACAAGTCACCTCGGATGTCTGATGCAAAATACGGGTAAGGTAATTGCTGTGGACATAAATAACATAAAACTTGATGTGTTACGTGAAAACTGCAAACGATTAAGTGTACAAAACGTAGAAACAAAGGTTATGGATTCAACGAAGGATGATCTCAGTTTCATTAAGGCTGCGGATGCTGTTCTTTTAGATGTTCCGTGTTCAGGATTTGGCACACTACGCCGCCATCCAGATATCCGTTGGAACAAAGCTGAGGAGCAACTACATGCACTCAGCAAACTACAGTACCGACTTCTGGTAAAGGCTGCACAACACATCAAAAAAGGTGGTATATTGGTATACAGCACCTGCACAATAGAACCGACAGAAAACGAGAAAATTGTAAATCGGTTCATGAAAAGTTACCCAATGTTCTCTATAGAACATGCAGGTGAGTTCTTACCAAATATACCGGAAACTGCAATCACCCAAGACGGCTTTTTACAGACTTTCCCCCAAGAACATGGTGTTGATGGCACTTTCGCAGCAAGACTCCGCCGTGTAGTTTAGCAATATATGATTGATTTTCAACTATATGTCATAACTGATAGAAAAAGGTGTGCTCCTAAATCTTTGCTGACAGTTGTCTCAGAAATATTGGATGCAGGTGTCAAAGCAATCCAATTACGCGAAAAGGATTTGGAGGATATATCTCTCTTTCAATTAGCACAACCCATTTCAGAGCAGTGTAAGACCTATGGAGCATGTCTGTTTATCAATACTAACGTACAAGTAGCGATTGATGTCGGTGCTGCTGGTGTTCATCTCCCTGATAATCACATACCTATAAATCAAGTAAAAGAACAAGCAAACAGTGATATACTGATTGGATGTTCTATCCACAATATTGAAACTGCAAAAAAACGGGAACGAGAAGGCGCAGATTTCATAACATATAGTCCAATTTATCCAACATATAACAGTCCTGGAGTTGGTATAGAAGGTCTCCACAAGTTAGTAGAACAAGTAGATATACCACTGTTTGCGCTGGGTGGCATCACACCTGGTCGAGTAAATAAATGTTTAGCAGCCGGTGCATCTGGCATCGCGGTGATGTCTGGAATCATGGGACCGACAGGTGCTGCTGATAAATCGAAAGCGTACCTATCAGAATTGAAAATTTTAGGATAATTCAATTGACAAGAATCTCATTGAAAAGTGTACGCGTTTTTTCTGTCCACTTACCATAGTCCTGTAGGAATGCCTCAACGATTGACGAATCTTCAGTTTCCTCATATCCGAGTCTACGTGCTAATTGTGCCAATTCCGAGCGATTGGTAGGTAATGAATCTAATGTCCGGTCATGAACTATCCTTAAAGCATTTTCGACACTTCTTAGATATTGATATGACTCAGATAAACCTTCACGTTGTGTTTCTGTTAGAACTCCGATTCCAAGCAGTTTATCAATCGCCATGAGTGTATTTGGGACTCGTATTGATTTGTGCTCAGTTCCATGTATGAGTTGAAGCGTTTGCACTGCAAATTCAATATCAACCAACCCGCCGTAACCGGATTTTACATTTGCAGTAGACCTTTGCCCTTTTCCACTACGTCTGCGCCGAGACTTTGTTTTCCGAGTAGCTTGGCTCTCTTTGCGTTGACGTGTGTGGACAATCTCTGATTTTTCTTCTGAAGTAATCGGGTGTGAATAGCAGAATGAATGTGCAATTTCCATATATCTGTTGCCTAATCCTTCAATATCTCCTGCGACAACTCGTGCGCGGGTGAGTGCTTGTCGTTCCCATATTTCCGCTGAATTATCGTAGTAATTTTGATAACCATCTAACGGTAATGCAATTGCACCGCCAGTACCGTAAGGACGGAGACGAAGATCCAACTCGTATATGCTCATACCGTGATTCCCACTAAGTAGATTTACCAACTCTAAACCGAGTGAAGTGAAAAATTCGGAATTGGGCATCCCTTTTGATGTTTTACCATCTGCTGTGTAGACATACATAATATCTAAATCAGAACTGAAATTAAGGTCACGTCCTCCGAACTTGCCCATTGCAATGATAGCGAATGTTACAGGTGTTCCATCATTGTTGATTGGTGTGCCGTGTTCCTTACGTAGTTGAATGTCAATTTGACGGTATATCCCTTGTAGAATTGCTTCAGCTAAATCAGAGAGTTCCTCAGTTGTTGTAGGTAGGTCTGCTTTACCGAGAATGTTTCGCAAGGCAATTCGCCAAATCTCATCATTCTTGTATTGTCTAATTAAATTCAATACTTGTGATTCGGTAGTGTTCTCTAGGATCTGGCTTACCTCTTCATGTTTTTGAGCAAGCGTTTTCGGAAATTCAGTGAAAGTCGGTACTGTCAGAAAGTCAAACAGTTCTGGACTTGTAATCAAAAGATCTGCCAAGTAAAGGCTTGAACCACAGACCGTTGTTATGGCTTCAAGTGCTCCCTGTCTCTCCATAAACATGGTGTAGTAACTACTTCGTGCACCAACCTTTGCAGCGAATGCTTCAAAGTACCGTAATGCCATGTCTGGGTCGGGTGCCTCACTGATACATTTCAATAGAGATGGAGCCAGTTTGAAGAACGTGCGTCTGACTGATGGAGAAAACTGTTGTCCTTCTGCACCGTTCGCAAGTTGACGGAGCAAGCGATGGGCATCGCGTACATTTTCAAAACCGAATCGTCCCAACTGTTGCTCTATCTGATCACTATCATCTTGGTTTAGCAGCACGGCTATATCCAATTGATCTGGGTCTGAAACATTCATTACTTTCTCAAAGATGGCACGAACTTGACGAGTATGTTTCTTGTAATCTTGCTGAAATGCCTCAAGTGCCTCATCACGATATCCTAACATACGAGCAAGTTGCCTCGCTTCATCCGATTTTGCTGGAACAGAGTACCTTTGTTGATCCGATTCAATCTGTATGGCATTTTCCGTCCTTCGTAAAAAGCGATATGCATCGCATAATATATCTGCGTCTTCAGCTTCCAGTAATTTGTTTACATTTAATGCAGCAAGTGTTTCCAACGTATTCTGGGAACATAGAGACCTGTTTTTTCCACCATGGATCATCTGTAGGCATTGGACAGTAAACTCAATATCACGAATGGCTCCCGGACCAAGTTTAACATGTTTTTCTATGTCAATTCTTTCTCCTAAAAGTCTCTCCTCTATACGTGCTTTTGTGTTGCGAATATCGGTCTTTATTTCATTGAGTGTAACTCCATCTAAATACCGTTGATATACAAAGGGTTGTATCATTCGGATAAATTCTTCTCCGAAAGCTAAATCCCCTCCGACGGGCCGCGCTTTTATTAACGCTTGACGTTCCCATAGATCCCCCCAACCTTCATAGTAACTTTCGTAACTTTCCATAGAACGGATGATGACTCCTGCACTGCTCTCCGGTCGTAGACGGATGTCAACACGGAAGACATACCCTTCTGCTGTTACTTCACTCATTGCTCTAATGATGAACTCACATAAACGTGCGTAGTATTCGCTATTATCTATGTCTTTGTCTGTTTTTCCTTCATCCGAATACACAAAGATTAGGTCAATATCAGAACTAAAATTAAGTTCATACCCACCCAGTTTACCCATTCCTATTACAGCGAATCGACAAGGAGATGTGCCATCTTCACTAAGTGGTGTGCCGTATTTCGGTTTCATAATCTGGTTTGACCCGATTTCATAGCAATTTTGTAAAGCTGCTTCTGCTAAATTCGATAATTCCAATGTTGTAGTCTTGACATCTGTATCCTGAAGAAGGTCACGTAATGCTATCCGTAGACTTTCGCGTCTCTTGTACCATCGGATGATTCGTAGTTTCTGCTCAACATCATTATATCTGTTGATTGATGTTGCAAGTTCAGTATACATTGTATCTCGGGTTTTTGGTGTTCCCATTACGTTAGAATCAATAATGTCATAGAAATAGATTGGATTACGAATCAGTATGTCAGACAGATATGTGGATGCTCCGAAACTTAGCATGACCGGAGGTATCAAAAAGGGGGCATCTCGTAAGAGTTGATAAACACATCTGCGGTTGAATGTTGCATGTGCGAAACGAGAAAAGTTCTTCAATGCTGCTTCCGGATTTGGCGTATTTAGGCAGGATGTCAATAGAGAGATAGCGATTTCTTCAAAGCAGGACTGAATTTCGGTATTATCAGTGACAAGTTCTTGTAGACTTCGTAATATAGATTCATTGTCTATATTTCCCTGCTCTTTAGATGCCTTGGATAATAATTGCTGAATTTCTTCTCTCTGACTTTGTGGTAGTGGCAGTTCTTCGTAATGCATCATCACTCCCAAAATAATACATGATTATTATTATCATACCAAAATATAGTTTGAATATAACATAAAATGATCAGGAAATCAACAGAATTTACACCTAATCAATCCAAAGGAAACAAAGGTCTACGAACATTCTGATATGAAAAATGCAGTGGATTCACTGCGGTCAGTCCGGGTGTATCCACTTCAATAATCTTTCCGGCAATAGGTTCGTAGGCAGCACGGTAGGCTATTGCAGCTTTCACAACAATCATACGCATTTCCTTTGGATTGATACCCAGGTTCAACAACTGCTGCAGACTAAATGGGGTTTGTCGTCTACTTGTGAGGACAATTAATGAGTCATTTGCTTGGACTACTGCTGTTAGTCCTTGATTGTGATATTTCTGTCCACCGTGACGTGGTTCTGTCTCTATAAAATGACCATCATGAAGTAAGCGAACTTCCCCTTGAATTGACACTGATTCGCCATGAAGATTGTCAGTTTTTCCTCCGACTATTAACGAGATTTCATTTCCGACTCCTGTCTGTACACAAGTTGCAACACTCTCAGGATCACATAGCACAACAACATATCCAGATGCTTTTTGTCGTATCAATTCATCAAGAATGATTGTGCTATCACCCGGTGAACCGCCTCCTATGTTATCACCCATTTCAACGAGTATCACAGGATGTTTTTGACTTTGTATCGCTTGCTGAACTGCCTCTGAAGTATCAGGTAGATTCAATGATAGTCGGTCTCGTATATTCCACAACATATCCGAGAGCCGATTTGCTTCAGTCTGTGCAAGTTGTGGTTCATCGTCAGTTACAACTACGAAGGAAGGACCTATTTCGGACACATCTGCATACGGATATCCTGCTGCAACATTTGCGACAAGAATGTTCGCGTTGTTTTCCAATTGCTCTGCATTATTGATGATAGATAACATCGGTTCTGCGCTTGTGTTCTGATATAGAATGTTAAGAATCATCGGTGGTTTGGCAAGTGCTTGGGTTGGCATGACATTTTCTTTTAGGATTCGTACCAATAATTCTCCTGCTTGGATGCCACGTTCTCTTTGGTCAATATGCGGATTAGTCTTGTATATTACGAGAGCAGTTGATCTGTCAACCATCTGTTGTGATACATTTGCATGGTGGTCAAGGGTGACAACGATGGGCAGCGACTCACCAAATGTCTCTCTCAACCGATGTAGCACTTCACCGTCACCATCAGGATAACTTTCAACTACCATAGCACCGTGTAAAGCCAACAATATCCCATCAATGTTTTCTATTGATTTTAGTTGTTGAATTAGGAGATCCGTTAGTTTTTCAAAGGCATCATCGGTTACTGGACCGGCTGGCGTGGCAGAAGCCATTACTGTAGGAATTGCAATAAGATCTTCTTTTTCTGTGCATTGTATAAAACCACCTATCTCGTGGTGTGTGTCTTTCCATGCAGAGATAATATCTACTCCAATTGTCTGGGAAAATGCTTTAATGTCTGTAAGTGTTCTGCTAAACGTATTTGATTCATGCATTATTCCACCGAATGCAATTTTATACATGGCTGCTCCTTTAAGTTGAAATATGATAGTTTTTAGGTTTATTTCTACATTTTGATGGATGAGGTCTGGAGACCTCGTCTGCCTTGGACGGTATGCGTCTTATTATTTTAGTTTTTCACCATAGTTGTAAATTTAACCATCAAGAAACACTAATACATGTATCTTTTCTTCATATATTCACAATTTAAAAATGTCTTGACGAAGAGCATATAAATAGTGTATCATTTAACACAGATTTTGACTTGTACTTATTGCGTCTGAACTGTTAAACCGACAATTGTCAATCTTAAATAGAGTCACGAAAGAACGTATGCATGACAATGGTGTCCGAAAGAACCGTATTGAAGAAGCAATAGAAGTTGCTGCACAGGAACACCACGGGCAATTTCGCAAAGGCACAGAAACGCCGTATATATCCCATCCGTATGCTGTTTGTCTGATATTGATGAACGAAGGATGTTCGGAGGAAGTTGTTATTGCAGGTCTTCTACACGATACAGTTGAAGATACTGACATGACTTTGGAGTGTATACAAAAGAGATTCGGACAAACTGTCGCTGAGATAGTTGATGGATGTTCGGAAGATAAATCCTTACGATGGCGTGAACGTAAGACAGAACGAATTGAAGCATTGAAGACTGCAAGTCCTGAAATTTGCCTTGTAACTTGTGCGGATAAAATTCACAATCTACGTACAGTGATTTCTGAATATGAAGAAATCGGTGACATCGTTTGGGAACGTTTTCACGGTGGTGTTGAAGCACAAGCATGGTATTATCAAAGCATTTTAGACAGTTTGCACACCCAGATAGAATCGGACCATAGTGCAAGCAATAATAAAGATATACAAAGACAATTCCAATCACTTTTTGAACAATTGCAACATGCATTAGTTTATCTTTTTGATGGAGAAGCATAAAAACATACCGAGAGAAATTAGATTGAAGACAAATAAACAATACAATTTGAATCACATTATTGGATAATTAATTAATGACCAAGAAAAAGGTACGACTCACAGCCACTGTCAAATGTGCTGGCTGAGCATCAAAACTTGCTCCGGGTGAGTTATCACAAATCTTAGACAGCCTTCCAAAATCCACAGACCCGAATCTGCTTGTAGGAACAGAGACATCTGATGACGCTGGAATTTATCGTATATCAGATGACATTGCACTTGTTAACACTGTGGATTATTTCACACCTATCGTGGATGACCCATATACATTTGGTGCAATCGCAGCGACTAACTCACTCAGCGATGTTTATAGCATGGGTGGTGTACCGAAAACTGCGCTGAATATCACATGTTGGCCCAAAGATGATCTTGATCTATCAATTCTGGGTGATATTGTCAGAGGCGGTGCAGATAAAGCTGCTGAATCTGGTGCAGCACTTGTTGGTGGACATACAGTGGATTCACCCGAACTCATGTATGGTCTTTCGGTAACAGGTGTCGTGCATCCTGATAAATATGTTAAAAACTACGGTGCAGGTCCCGGTGATGTACTTATCCTATCAAAGAATCTCGGTATTGGTATACTGACCACTGGATTGAAATTCAATAAAATAGGTGATGAAGTTCTACCACAAGTTGTTGAGTCCATGACACGTCTCAATGCCTCTGCGTCTAAGGTGATGTTAAAGTATGGTGCCACTGCTTGTACAGATGTCACGGGGTATGGTTTATTAGGACATGCGTCAGAAATGGCAGAAGGCAATAATATTCGTTTGCAGATAGATAGCAGTTCTGTTCCTTTCTTTGATGATGCACCGTCACTTGTTGCAAAGAAAACTTATACACAAGCATATCTTGCTAATACAAAGTTTCTTGCAGATAAGGTAACTTTCAAGCAATCCGTATCAGAAGAGATGCAACATATTTTGATGGAAGCTGAAACTTCTGGTGGTTTGCTATTTGCTCTTCCTGCAGAACATGCAGCTGCTGCTGTCAAAGAACTTCGTGCTGCTGATTGTCCAGAAGCATCTGTAATCGGTAAAGTTGTTGACGCAGATGGCGCACATATAGAAGTGCATTAGTATGTCTTTCAAACGGTATCTTATATGACAAAAGCTGAGTTAGCACTGCAGATACGTGCAGTATCTTATCTTACAGGTGAATTCACTCTACGGTCTGGACAAGTAAGTAACTTTTATTGGGACAAATATAGATTTGAAAGTAACCCAGACCTCTTGGCTGCAATAGCCAGAGAGATGGTAAAATTGTTACCGAAGGAATATGACGGATTGGCAGGATTGGAATTAGGGGGAATCCCGCTGGTTACTGCAATTTCCTTGCAAACAGGTAGTTCTTGTTTTTATGTTCGTAAAGAAGCAAAACCCTATGGAACATGTAATCTGATAGAAGGAGGTGTGAAAGAGAAAAGCACACTGGTTGTTATTGAAGATGTAATCACCACTGCGGGACAGGTATGTAGATCAATCGAACAGATCCGTGAAGAGGGACACACGGTGGAGCATGTGGTGTCAGTTATTGATCGGCAAGCAGGGGGAGAGGAGAAAATCAATACTTACGGTTGCTCTTTGGCATCCGTGTTTACACTTGCCGAATTAGAAGTAGTTTAACATCCATAGTATAAATAATTGAACACATAATAGACAATCTGTTCAACTGTAAACTATAAATAACTTGTGCTGCTAAATAAGTTGTAAGCAAACACATTTCTAAAATACTACTTAAATGAGAAAGCACAAGCAACCGTAATAAAATACGAGAAATGTGAAGATATTAAAATGAATATATTATTTATTGGTGATATTGTCGGCAACCCGGGGAGAAAAGTAGTAACTGAATATTTGAAACAAATAAATAAACCATCTGAAAACACTTATGACTTCATCGTTGTTAATGCGGAAAATGCTGCAGGCGGCAAAGGTCTAACCTTTGATATTGTTGACCAGTTGTTAGCCTCAGGAGTTTCTGCGATAACGACTGGTAACCATGTTTGGGCACAGAAGGAAATATTGGATTTCATTGACACAACTCCTCAATTGATTCGTCCAGCAAATTATCCGGTAGATGTCCCTGGTCGTGGTTACACAATAGTAGAATCTGCGGATGGAAATTCAAAACTTGGCGTAATCAATCTCGCTGGTCAGATTTTCATGAACAGATATACCAATCCGTTTCATGTGCTGAATTCGATTGTCCCAGAGATTAGAGCGGTAACACCTTATGTGCTTTTAGATTTTCATGCAGAAGCAACATCTGAAAAGATTGCGATGGGATGGCATGCGGATGGCAAGGTGAGTGCGGTAATTGGCACACATACTCATGTTCAAACAGCAGATGAGCGAGTTTTGCCTGAAGGAACTGCCTACATAAGTGATGTAGGCATGACTGGACCACACGACTCGGTTATCGGTAGTCGTAAAGAACAGGTATTAGAGACTTTTCTGACATTGATGCCTGCACGTTTTGGCGTTGCTAAAGAAAATGTCAGGTTAAATGCTGTTAATATTGAGTTGAATGATGATACTGGTTTAGCTGAAAACATAACGCGGATACAATTTCAGCTGCCAAACAGATAGTTTTGTCAATAGGCGATAATTATCCTTTGAATACGTGATTTAAACCATTTCTGAAGAATAAGGTTCCATTGTGAAATTATAGGTTCACATTGATGTGAAGTATGTAAGATGCGCGTGAATTGCGTGACCTCAAACAGTCTATTTTTTTCATAGAGCGTATCTTATTTTTTCAAAATGGTTTTAGAAAGAGTCTTATGCCATTAGATATTCCAATACCCCGCATTATTTTTAGTGTGTCACAGATCACAAAAACTATATCGCGGGCTATTGCGCAACAGCCGAAACTTCAAAATGTGTGGGTGAACGGACAGATATCCAACCTTGGAACACCGGCATCGGGACATATTTATTTTACACTTAAAGATGAGAATAGTGCTATTCGGTGCGTTGTTTTTAAGAGTAGTGCGTCTCGTTTGAAGTTTACGTTAAGTGATGGAGATGAAGTTCTAGTACACGGGAAAGTCAATATCTATGCAGCAAGTAGTGGATATCAGATTATTATTGATAAGATTGAACCTATGGGTATTGGTGCACTTCAACGTGCCTATGAGGAACTAAAACAGAGATTAACTGACGAAGGTTTATTTGATAGACATCATAAGAAATCTTTGCCTGCGTATCCAAAGAAAATAGGTGTGATCACATCCAAAACTGGTGCAGCAATCCAAGATATTTCCCAGCAGCTTCAAAAACGATTTCCTCTGTCTGAACTTCTCCTTTATCCTACCCTCGTTCAGGGGGAATATGCTGCTGCCCAGATTGTAAAGGCAATACAGGTTATGAATAATAGAACTGACATTGATGTTCTGATAGTTGGTAGAGGCGGTGGTTCAATAGAAGATTTATGGGCATTTAATGAAGAAAGAGTAGCACGAGCGATATTTGCATCGACCATCCCTATTATTTCTGCTGTAGGTCATGAGACAGATCTCACTATTGCTGACATGGTTGCAGATGAGCGAGCACCTACTCCGACTGCAGCTGTTGGTCTTGCTGTTCCTGATCAGCAAGAAATCTTGCCGCAGTTGCATGCTCAGAAAAACCGTTTAGAAAGCCTTGTACTGCATAGACTTGTAAGCCAACGTGATCAAGTTAATATGCTGGAAGAAGAACTTTCTCCTACAAAAAGAAGAGATGCAATTAATGCGTTGTCTCAATCTATAGATAGTATTGAAACGTCATTTCAAAAAACTGTAAGTGAAAGGATAAATGCCAAGAATGATTTGCTACATGCATTTGAAGCTCGGTTAAATGGGTTGAGTCCTTTAGCAACACTGAAACGAGGATATAGCATTACCAGAACATCTACAGGAGAAATCATCACGTCTAACAAACAGGCAAATGTTGGTGACAGACTTGATGTAACACTCTCTGATGGAAGTCTTGTATGTACCGTTGATGAACGGGTGGATTGAAGTTTTCTGTCGAAATAAGTCGATTGTATGTCAGGTTTAGTTCCACAACCCGACCTACAACAAATACCCATGTATGCATTTTGTCAGTAATTTTGCTCATGTTTTGAGAGGAGATATCGTTTGACATTTGAAGAGAAACTTGACAGATTAAAAGAGATTGTAGATATGTTAGAATCTCCAGAGACTTTGGAATTGGACACTTCTTTGTCACTTTTTGAGGAGGGAGTTGGATTAGTTCGTTCGTGTCGGAAACTCCTTGAAGAAGCCGAAGTCCGAGTTCAATTCATATCGCAAGATGAGAACAGCGTGAATGATGGGGAATCGTTATCCGAAAATGAAAACGGAGTATTTGATGGTTTTGAAGAAAATTAATGACCCATCCGATCTGAAGAATCTAAATGTAAATGAACTCAAAACGCTTGCCGATGAGATGCGGACACACATGTTGACTGTCCTTTCTGAGCATCCTGGGCACTTCGCACCAAATTTTGGTACGGTTGAACTTGCGATAGCAGTCCACACTGTTTTTGACACACCACGAGATAAAGTAAT
Source organism: Candidatus Poribacteria bacterium (assembly GCA_965214095.1). Taxonomy (GTDB): domain Bacteria; phylum Poribacteria; class WGA-4E; order WGA-4E; family WGA-3G; genus MSPOR6. The sequence goes on from OZ243938.1 coordinate 1,276,720, forward strand.
CTGGGATATTGGTCATCAAGCCTACCCTCACAAACTGTTGACAGGTCGGTTAGATGCATTTGAAACTTTGCGTCAAACTGATGGAATGAGCGGGTTCTTAAGTCGAGAAGAGAGCAAATATGATGTATTTGGAGCCGGACATTCCAGTACATCTATTTCTGCTGCTTTGGGAATTGCCGCTGCACGAGATGTCAACAATGATGATTTCAAAGTGTTAGCGATTATTGGAGATGGTGGTCTGACTGGTGGCATGGCACTTGAAGGTTTGAACGCTGCTGGTGACTTTAAAAAGGATATGCTTGTTATCCTGAACGACAACCAAATGTCAATCTCACCAACTATCGGAGCAATCTCAAAACATTTTCACAAATTGATCAGCTCCAAGGGTTACAATAAGCTTCGATCGGGGGCAAAGGAATTGATGAATTTCATATCCTCCGATGCTAAAGCCCTTGCGCAGAAAATTGAAGCATCGCTTAAACCAGGAACACTCTTTGAGGAATTCGGATTCCGATATTTCGGTCCGCTTGATGGCAATGATTTAGAAACACTGATACCAGTCTTAACCGGTATTCGCGAGTTAACAGGACCGATATTAATTCATGTCGTTACCAAAAAAGGTTTGGGATTTAAACCTGCTGAAGAGGATCCTATCGGGTTCTATAGTGTAAGTGGTCGGTTTGATTTAAAAACTGGTAAATCGCTGCGACCATCATCTGCAGTTCCTAAGTATACCGATGTTTTCAGTCGTACTCTTATTGAAGCAGCGAAACAGGACTCTCGGATAATTGGTGTAACTGCTGCCATGCCGGGTGGTACGGGTTTGGATAAATTCGGTGACGCTTTTCCTGACAGATGTTTTGATGTGGGTTTGGCGGAACAGTGTGCTGTTACCTTTGCTGCTGGACTTGCTACAGAAGGTCTAAAACCGGTTGTTGCTATCTATTCAACCTTCCTTCAACGAGGCTATGACCAGGTACTGCATGATGTCTGTATTCAGAATTTACCAGTAATCTTCGCACTTGACCGTGCTGGACTTGTGGGTGCAGATGGTCCAACACATCACGGTGTTTTTGATATTGCCTTTTTGCGTTCCATACCAAACATTGTTTCTATGGCACCAAAAGATGAAAATGAATTACAAAGGATGTTGAAGACCGCATTGAACCACGATGAAGGTCCTATAGCACTACGTTATCCTCGAGGAACTGGTATCGGAGTTAAGTTAGATGCTGAACCTAAACCACTTCCTATAGGCAAGGCTGAAATTTGTCGTGAAGGCGATGACCTATTAATATTGGCATTAGGTAATCGAGTCTATCCCGCACTTGAAGCAGCAAAGACACTCAGTGATACAGGAATTGAATCTACTGTTGTGAATGCACGGTTTATAAAACCTTTGGATACAACGTTGATCTTAGACTTAGCAAAACAAATTGGTAAAATCATAACCGTAGAAGATGGAGTATTAATGGGTGGCTTCGGAAGTGCTGTGCTTGAAACACTTGCTAATGCGGGGATTACAAATGTTCGTGTTACTACACTCGGTGTAACTGATCGATTTGTTGAACATGGAGATGTAACTACTTTGTATGAACGTTATGGTGTTGATACACAAGCGATTATTCGAACAGGAATTACTCTCGCTGTTGGATCCTAATGCATACCATATCTTATCTTTCCTGTTGATATGAACATCTCTACACGAAATCAGACAAAATCAATGATGGAAAGGTTAGATATAATACTTGTTAATCGTGGTTTCGTTGCGACTCGTCAACAAGCAAAACGTTTGATTTTGGCTGGTGCGGTTAAAGTTAACAACAATTCCCAACTCAAACCGGGACAACGTATATCCTCTGATGCAGAAATCGTAGTAGAAAAACCACCAAAATATGTCAGTAGAGGCGGATTGAAACTTGAAAAGGCGATACAACATTTTGATGTTTCCATTCAAAACAGAATTGCCTTAGACGTTGGAGCATCAACGGGTGGATTTACCGATTGCTTGCTTCAACATGGCGCAGATTTCGTCTATGCTGTTGATGTTGGTTACGGACAACTGGCATGGAAACTTCGCAAAGATACGCGGGTTCACGTAATTGATAAAACAAATATCCGCTACATTGACAATCTCATTTTTTCACATCCTCTTGAGATCGCCGTAATAGACGTTTCTTTCATCTCTTTACAGAAAGTTTTACCTGTAATACTTGATAAATTAGATGTGACTGAGGTCATAGCACTTGTAAAACCTCAGTTTGAGGCAGGTCGCGCTTTCGTGAAAAAGGGAGGAATCGTTGATAATCCAGATATACATAGAGATATACTGAATAATTTGATTGACTTTATCCAGAATGATTTGTCAACAATTACAACGGGTTTGACGTTTTCACCTATACACCGAGACATAGGAAATATTGAATATCTGCTCTGGTTACAAAAGATGCCGAATACTGAATCAGGTTCTCATTCAATAGACTCAGAAATTATAGATGATGTAGTAAAATTAGCACATAAAGCATTTAATGGAAAAGCATAAAGAACATAAAACAAAACGATGACTCGCAGAAAGATACTATTCATATCAATTCCAGTATTCCTACTACTGTGTGGCATATTTGGATATCTTTTTATCAGTTCAGAAGGTTTTCTTGATTCTTACATTAAAGAACGGCTTATACAAGCATTACAAGAGCAAATCAATAAAAATTATGAAGTCAAAATTGAGAAATTACGTGGTAATGTACTGATAGGTGTTGAAATTGAGAATCTATCCATCAATAAAAAAGAATCCGATCTTCCTCCAATTCTGTCAACAAAAAAAGCACTCTTCAAATATCACATTTTCCCATTATTGAGACGTAACTTTCTTGTGTCAGAGTTGGTGATTGACTCACCGATTGTAAATGCCGTACGTATTTCTGATGGAGATTTGAACCTAACACAGATGTTGCAAAAGACTACATCAGAAACTAAACCAGATACAAATCGTGATTTTGCATTTTCGGTGGCACATATAACTCTAAATGGGGGTTCTGTCCTGTATTCTGATTCACAGCAAAATCTAAAACTGAACTTACCGGATATTACCTTCAATTTGGAAGGTTCACTTGAGGAGTGGGATCATACTGGCAATTTTTCTATTGGGAAAGGGCATGTCAAGATAAACGAATCTGAGATCCCAATTGAACAATTAGAGAATATGAAGTTTGCCATATCAAAACAGAGTAGTAGATTGTCTAATAAATTGATGCTTAAGATAGGAAATTCATTGATAAATGTAAATGATTTTCAAGGAAGTTTGGAGAAGGGAGTCTGGCGAACAGAAGTTGCGTTGAAACTTGATACTAAAGATGTTCAAAAATTCATAAATAACAAGACAGAGTTCGCTGGATTAGTTTCTATTACATTGAACTTAAACGGAACAGATTCATCAGTAAACGGTTCAATCTTATGCTCGGCTGACAGGATATCCATCAGACAGATGCTTCCAACGGAAGATGGTAAATTTGAACAATCTGCCAGGAACATTGATCTGTCCAGTTTATCTATTGATTCAACTATTGAAATAGATGATGTCCCAAAGGTTAGATTAAACAAACTGAGGACAACAATTGCCGATGGAACGCTAACAGGAAATGGTAGTATAACATTTGACAATAATGTTAAAGGAAACCTGTTGGAAAAAATTCAACACTATCTTAAAGAGTCAATCTCTTATGAAAGCAAATGGACAATATCAGACGTACAACTTCCTATATTGGTTTCTTCACTGGTCGAAGTGCCAGAGGACATGCCGAAAATCGCATCGGGAACTATTTCTGGATTAGGAGATTTCAACGGTAATAGTAAAGGATACTTGCACATTGATGGTGATGTAGATATTTCTAATGCAAGTATCATTGTTCTTGATAAAGGACAAGTGAAGTCTTTCTCACTTGAAGATTCATCTCTGGATTGTGAGATAGGAACAGAAACAGGTAAAGAGACGATTGTCACTGCAAATGGAAATATAGATAAAACTACTGTAGTGGTCGGTGGTTCATTAGATAGCATTGATGTAAAACTTGCTGATATTGATTTTGGGAAATTATGTAAGATATTTAAATCTGTACCATTTTCAGGTATTGGAACTATATCAGCAACAGTATTGAAGGATGGAACTGCGAACGGTTATGCTGAGATTCCACAAGCATACTATGGAGATCTAAACAGTTTACTTGGTCGTTTAGCCGGCAATTTCAGATATGAAGACAAAGTATTGTCTATTGATAACGCACTCTTGACAAAAAAGACTGATATTGGAGAGACGCATGTTTCTATTGATGGCGATATTACATTAGAGGGACAAATGCCATCAAACTTTACAATCAATGCCAATTCGGTTGTTTTGGACAATGACTATAACAAAATCTTTTTTCAACAAGAGTATCCCATTATGGGTAACATCTCAGGTGAACTCAATTTGTTCGGTTCATTGATTGATAATTTGGATGGAAAAGGCACATTTACAGTTGATTCTGGGAATGCGTGGGGAATCAATTTAGATACAGCAACATTTCCGCTGGAAATTGACGACTACTCACTTACGATACCGAATGTCGAGATCAATGCGCAAGGACAACAAGTAATCTTCAATGCACACGTGACGAATGATGGAGAGTTTGACTTTACTTTAAAAAATAAAAAAGGTAATCCAGTCCAAATAGCAAAACTGGCACTTGCAGCGGATGCATCTGATTTTCCTCTTGATGGAAAAATGGATGTCAATGTAACGTCATACCTGAGAAAACAAGAACAAGTTGTATTTCAAGTAGATTTAGACTTTGTTGACCTTACATTTGAAGACAACCCTCTTCCTGGAGATGCGGTCCTTAAAGGCGTTCTAATTGAAACAGGTGAAACTACAGATGAACCTGATTATTTCAATTTTACAGGTGAAGCATTTGAGGGAACAAGTATTATCAACGGAAAAATATACACTACGGAAGAAAGCCCATACCAATTCACTATGGAAAGTAAAGGAATACAGGTCTCACCTATTCTCCGTATCTTGGATCGTAGACTTGAAGTTATTACTGGAACTGCCGATGGAATCGTAAATGTAGAGGGTACTGTTTCAGAATTAGTAGAACCATCAAAAGAACGACTATTTCCATACCATGTTGATATATTGATTAACCATTCGAAACTTCAATACAATTCTGTAGACTTTTTGAACCCAAAACCTATTCAACTGAACTTAGAGAATGATATTCTTACATTTCAAGATAGTTCTCTGATGATCAGTGGTGAACAAACTTCATTTATTGAACTGTCAGGAACTTTTGATACAAAGAATGAAGCAGTAAACATTTCAGCTCATTCAGAAGATGAGACATCTCTCAAACCTTTTGGTGTTGCGTTTAACCAAGCTATTGATGGTAAGGTTTCATATCAATTTAAGGCAGAAGGACCATTAAGCGAACCAAACATTGAGCTTAAATGGAAATTACCAACATTGATTGTAAATACTAATGTGGGGGATATTAATATACATAATGCTGATGGAGCATTATCATATCAAAACGGATCTGTCAAAATTGAACCTTTCTCAATGGAATTAATGGACAATAAGGTATTGGTTGGGGGAGACATATCTATCAACAAGAATGAATTAACTGATTCCAATCTAAATCTTGATATTAGTAGTGATAGTTTTGATATAGCGAAATTGAATGACTTATTAAAGAATAGCATATCACCTGAGATGTTCAAACAACTTGGTTTGGAAGATGAATCATCGATTTCTGGATCACTGGGTGTTTCCCTTAAATTGGGAGGAAATATCGGTGAACCAGTAGTCAAAGTGCTTTCACATTCAAAAAACAGCAACCCTATTCTCTTTGGTAGATTTATTAATCCTATAACCTTTGATGAACTCGGCGCAGAAATATCAATAAAAAAGCAATCGTTACAAATACAAGATGCAGTCTTACAAGGTAGGATGGGAGAAGGTGTATTTCATATAAATGGGAATTCATCTCATTCAACTGTCAATCCAGATGAGATGAATTTCAATTTGAGTATGTCTGTTAATAAGTTGGATTTACAGGATTTTGCAACACTTTTCCAAAAAAATAAAATATTTCAAAATGCTTTGGTAAGTGGTTCTGTGCAATGTTCTGGAACAGGTATTAAACCTCATCAGATTTCAGTTGTTGGCAAGATAGATGAACTCAATTTTCTATTTCAGAACTACGAAATCAAGAATAGATCATCTTTTGACATAAGTCTAAATCGCAGCAAAATTGATTCTCTAATACCGTTAGAAATTACATCACCTGAGATTGATACCGATGTTGATATAAGAATGGATGGTCTACTTTCTGAACTAATCCTGTCTTTAATTTGGCAAGGGAACATCAATTATCTTACAAACGACGGAATAAATTCGCCTTTCCAATGGGTAGGTAGTGTGAATTACAACAATAATTCGATCAAACTGAGTTCTAATCTGGCTAATAATGGGAACAATTTAGACCTAAAAGGTACGATTCCTTTCAACTTGTCTGTCTTGGCGGATGATTTCCTTGCCAGTTTTACTGAAAAACCCATTGATGTTAGTCTTTTCGGAAATGAACTTCCTTTGGACGTAATTCCAGGACTTGACAATATCTTTTCTCAAGTAGGCGGTGTAGTAGATATCAACTTAAGACTTCAAGGGACGATTTCAGAACCACATTTACAAGGGACGTTTTCTATTGAAGCACCATCTCTTCAAATCAGAGGTTTTCCTCAAACTCTTGAGAATGTTAGCATCCAACTCAATGCACAGAAAGATATTCTTGAATTAACAAGGTTTCAATTTGATATAGAAGATGGCAATGTTTTTCTTCAACAGAACCAAAGAAGTAAACTAACATTAGATGGAATTACACCGAAAACCCTTGAAATTTACGATCTAACATTGAACAAATATCCTTTCTCTTCATTACTACAACAGAATCTACCCGAAAACTTAGCTAACGACATTGAAGGGACAATATCTGCTACATTGATAAATATCAGTGTACCGCTTCAGAGTTATTTTGAAGTATCAGACAAGAACCCTATACCGATATTACACGATTTAATTACTATTGAATCAGTTACACAGGATGCAGTAGCAGATTTTGCAATAGATAATCTATCATTAGGTTTCACGTTATTAGATCAATATTATAGATTTGAGAATCCGCAGCCAATTCCGATTTCACTTACTTCGGGTGAATTTAAAGTACGTGAATTAAAGCTCAATAATATGTTTGATGTAGATACAAATAACGAACAAAACCCTTTATCATTCAGTAGTTATGGTAAGTGGAATATGCAAAGTGAAATATTACTGTATATGAAACTTGCCAATTTTGACTTATCTGCCCTCAACAGTTATTTTTCTGATATCAATCTTGATACTTATCAACTCAATGGCTTTATATCAACAGATATCAACATAACAGGTACTTACGTTGATCCAGAAATAGCGATTGTTCTTAATGGAGATATGATAACACTAAATAATGCAAATATAGAAGAATTCACAGGTGAACTTACATATAGCTCAACCAGCAGGCGATGGTCAATTACTAAATCCAATCCAATCCAACTTAGAGTTGGAAAGAATCAACTTACCTGTTCAGGTGATGTTCCATATTACCTATCCTTTGCCAATCTCAAATCCGAAGTAATAGATGAACCGATGGAAATGTCGATTGCTTTAGAATTGGATGATATTAGTCTTTTGTCTGACATTGTACCAGAAATTGAATCTGCCATTGGCGTTGGTTCTATCTCCGCAACACTTCAGGGGACACCGAATTCACCTCGACTCAATGGTACAGGTGATTTAAATTTGGTCTCACTTATATTGAAAGATTCACCAATTTATTTAGATGATACTCGTGGTGATTTTGAATTCTCAGAAACCGAGCTAATAATAATAGCTGTTGATGGCCAACTGAATGAAGGTGGTTTTGTTGCAACTGGTAATATTGGTACAGATTGGTTTAATATGCAATCTATTGATCTAACTGCAAGCTTGGATAACTGCATTATTACAGAACCTGGACAATATGAAGTGAATGTCAGTACAAACGCAAATGATCTGCATTTAATTGGAGATATAAACAAGAATTCTCAGAGAAATTTAATTCTGTCTGGTGATGTAATTATCCATTCAGGGAACTATGAACAGAATTGGGAAAACGTCCGTGATTGGTTTAGTGGTTCAACAGTGAGCAGCGTAGAACTGACTTTTGACAATACATTGCTTGACAACCTTCAGTTAGATTTAGGAATTGATATGCCTGAAGATTTTCACTTCCTATCCTCTCTCGGTGGAACGACTGATATTGAGATAACCTGTAACGGACGTATCACAGGTTTAATTCAAGAACCGATATTCACTGGAGATGTTACTATACTTGATGGCAAGATCAGCATTGTAACACAGGAGTTTGATATTGTTGAAGGGTCAAGAATTACAAATCAAGATGATACTGCATTCAACCCACAGTTAGATATTGTTTTAAAAACACAAAATCCTATACGTGGGGTTTTACTTGAAGATGGTAGTACAGCGGACCTTATGGTAATTGCCACAGTTACTGGCGTATTGGAAAATGGGGACATTGACAAAGCGAGGTTAAGTTTCCAAGCAGATCCCATCAATTCATCATCAACAGCAGTTTTTTCAGATGCATACCTTTTGTCTCTATTGCTTCCAGGCAGTTCAATCTCACGTTCATTTGGCGGAATAACCTTTACTATTTCATCTGGATTTGATCCAAATGAACGACACATTATTGCTGAATACCCATTGCCAAGAAATATGTCTATCAAAGTTGAAGGAGATGAAAGAGGGGACTTTGGTGTAGATATCCAACTACTGGAACGTAGATTCTAATAAAATATAAATTCTGGTCTATATTGTAAGCAATATAGACCTGTGATTTTTGGGAAACAACTCAAATGTACCGTTTTATTTTTATATCTCTCCTCAGTCTCAGTTTCATTTCACCTATCTCTTTTGCCTCAATAGACAAGTCTCAATCCCAGACTCCCACCGAAAACACTATATCACAAGAAAAGATTGTTAGAATTGAATATATTGTTGACAATAAACCTGTAACTGACATAGAACAGATCCGTAAACTGGAAGAATTGACTCAGATAACGGTTGGAACCCAATTCTCACGTCATGCAATTCAACAAAGTGTGATTTCACTCTATTCTATACAAGAATACTCTCAGATAGAAGTGTACATAGATGGTAATATACAAGAAAAAATACTCATTTTTAAGATAAAAACAGTTATGGAAATCAAGGAAGCAAGGATCACAGGGGTAGCTTCAGAGGAATTAAATCGTTCAATACGAAATGTATTGAGGTTAAAACAAGGTGATATGTATTTCCGTGAGATAGCAGAAACCGATTTGAAATCAATCATGCGAGTTTGTGAAAACCACGGATATTTTGGTGTGCAAGTAGATATAAAAACAGATACATCAAAAGGAAGTTTGACCTATCAGATTGCCTTAGGTGATCCTACGTATATTACAAAATTCCAAATGCAAGGAAATACTGCAATATTTACCGAACACATTACAGAAGCGTGTAATACACAAGTCGGTAAAATCTATATGAAATCTACGATTAATGAGGATTTTACAGCAATCCGATCGCTTTATAGAAAGAGATATTATCCAGACGTAAAGATAAAACCTACCTTTGACTATCAGAATGGTGTATTAACATACGAAATCCAAGAAGGAAAACAATTATTGCTTGATTTCGTAGATGTAAATGGAAAACCTATTCTTCAGGATTCTTTTTTCAGTAAATTGATTGCGAATTTACAACTCAATAGAGAAGAATCAGAAAGGGATAAGCTCAGAGGAAAGATTGAACGGTATATCAATAATGAATCGGAATGGATAAAAGTTGTCCAAACTCACTACCAGCAGAAAGGTTATTATGGTACTGAAGTAACAACCAGAACATTAACCAACTCTCCACTTCACGTTGAATTTACTATTAGACCTGGAAAAAGGTATCTTGTTAAATCTGTGGAATTTATAGGTAACGAAGCATTCGCCAGAGAGGAATTGCTCCGTGAAATGGAAACTAAACTCACCAATTTTCTTTCAAAATATATTAGGAAGACATTCTTTTCTGAGTTAACTCTTGAAAAAGACAAAAACCGGCTGAAAATTTTGTATGAAAAATCAGGATATCCTAATGTTAAGATAACATCTATAATAAACAGGCTTAATTCCAAAAATGGGAAAGATGGAGAAGTTACGATTAAATTGTCTATCGTTGAACCCTACAAAGAGGTGATTTACAGATGTTCATTCCAAGGCAATAATGTTCTCGTTGATCACACACTTTACAGAGTACTACCCAACAAGTTACCACAACCTAATGCGAAGCTTATTCAAAAGAACTACGAAAATGCTATACTCAAAGCATATAATGATAGAGGCTACATAGATGCAGAAGTTGTTGAAACTCAGTTTTTTCATAAATATGACACACCAACCTTTGAGATTAAAGGTGATTTTACAGAATTGTTGAATGCCGGAACATTATCTAATGAAATAAGAGAGACATTTAGAGAACACAATCTTTCACTTACAGGAATGCATATTGCTACGAGAATTGATGACGAATGGAGTATACAAGATATTGATGGAAACCTAAGATATGCACTTTTACAAAATAAGGATCGTCTTTCTGTATATGAATATGGCATTTTGCAGTTGACTATTTCCGAAGGAGATAAGATTGAATTTGGACGATTCATATTTAATGAAGATCTGAGTGTTTATCCAAGCATTCTCACCCGTGAAGTGGCACACCTTAGCGGAACTCTCTTCACACCGGACAAACTGAATCAGGCAAGACAGAACATATATAATACACGTATTTTTGAACATGGTATTTCATATAGAAGAAGTCTACCGATAAATACTGAAGAACAAGATAATACTTTGGATGATAGTCAACCTTTGAATCTCTCACCGAATCGGACAGTTGTCAATGATGTAACGTTTTTTCTTCAAGAAAGAAAGCCTGGGTCTTATGGTGCGAGTATCGGGGTGAGTTCTTCAGATGGACCGCGAGGCACAATATCACTAAGTCATCTCAACCTATTTAGACGAAATATAAGATTTCAACTCCGTGGTAGGTGGGGATTCCGTGCGTATCTCTATGATACAACTCTTACTGAACCTTGGCTGATTGGAAGGACAAGTGGTAGCATTCAGATTTTGGGTAGACAATTAGAAGAGGATGACGGTGTACGGGCACTGCAAAGTAGTTTTAGTCTCAGTCGCAAGTTACCTGCAGCGCATCGTCTAAATTTAGATTACAGCTTTCGTTTTTTAAAGGATACTTCTCTTGAAACAATCGATCCAGAATTGTCAACTACAGTAAGTAGTGTTCGTTTTCAATGGAGACAAGATACTCAGTTTCCATCATTGAATCCTGTCTCAGGTATGTTCAACGAGGTAACATTGGAGTACGCGGGTGGTATATTAGGTGGTAGAAGTAGTTTTATTAAGACAGTGGCAAAATCTATATACCATCAACAACTGAATAATTCAGGTTATGTGTTATCCTCCTCACTGCGCCTTGGACTTACAACTGGCTTACAAAGAAATAGAGAGTCAGAATTAATCTCATTTGAACGATTTTGGGCAGGTGGTTCTACAACTGTGCGGGGATATGAAGAGAGAGGACTTGGACCGGAAGATACTACTGGCAAACATAGAGGAAACGTTCAGTTCATATTCAACACAGAGTTGCGTTTTACAATCTTAGACCCCTTTCAAGGTATTCTGTTTCTGGATTCTGGAAATGTATGGGGATCATTTGATGAAATTGACTATTCATGGATGCCAACGTCTGTCGGTGTAGGTTTACGTTTGAACTTAGGACCTCTCATTGGTGGAATAGATTATGCGGTTCCGCTTATCTCAGTGCCAGATGTTCCTACAAATTCGCTCTATTTCCGTATTGGTAGTACATTTTGATTGCCATCAGTTATTCAGAAGGGTCATAAGGTCTCCCCAAAGCGAGTGGTGCTTCTGCGCGCCCAACAAAACCCGCTAAAACAGTGAGACAGAGGATAAAGGGGAGCATTTTAAACCACTGATATTGTATTCCCAAACCAAACGCTTGAAACAGAGCATCCATTGCATATCCCAATCCAAACAGTAGTGCAGCACCACAAGCTTTCACAGGATGCCATTTTCCAAAAATGACAATAGCCAGAGCCACAAAACCGCGTCCAGATGTCATTCCTGGTAGGAAATAAGGCACAGCTGCAAGAGATAAATAGCCGCCACCAATGCCAGCCATAGTACCGGCAAACAGCAAACATGTCGTCCGAATAAGCAAAACGTTGGATCCGACAGTAGATATTGCTTTAGGATGTTCCCCGCAGGCGCGAACTTTTAATCCGTAATGTGTATGATATAAGAAGAAATACACACAAGGGACAAGTAGAAAGGCTATGTAGACAATGATATTATGAGAAAAGAGTATCTCTCCAATTATAGGAATGTTTTCAAAAAAAGGAATCTTGATATCTTCAAAATCGTGAACACCCGTTTGACTACCAATACCTCCTAACAGTCGATCATATAGCACCTCAGTCAATCCTAACGCTAATAATGTGATTGCTGTACCTATTACAATCTGATCGCCTCGAAGTTTAATTGCAAAATATGAGAATATCGCTGCGGTGATAAGACCACTGAGACCTGCAGTCAAAATTCCTATCCACGGTGCGAGGAACGGTATTGCAGAAGTATAATATGATCCTAACAGACCAAAAAGAGCACCAAAAAGCATCATTCCTTCAATGCCGATGTTTATCACGCCAGCACGTTGAGATACCACCTCCCCCAATGCAGCAAGCAATAGAGGGGTTGATGCATATATTGTAGCAACGATGATGTTTTCAAAAATCTCCAAAATGTTCCTTTATATTAGTATCTAATTCAATCCTTGTGTTACCGACATATTTACTTTTTTGCTTGTTTCTGTAGAAGACTTATAGAACCGAAACCGATGGCAAAGAGTAGAATAATTGCTTGCATCATCCAAGTTACTTGTCTTGAAATGCCGACCTCTGATTCCATAGCAAATGAACCTTCTGCAAGTGCACCGAAGAATAGTGCAGAAACAATTGTTAGTAGAGGATGCAGTCTTGCCAATAATGCAACAGCAATAGCCGTGTATCCATATCCGGGTGAGAAGTTAGGTGTGAGTCGTGGTGCAAGAGCCATAAGTTCAATTGCCCCACCAAGTGCTGCGAGTGCCCCACTAATACAAAAAACGCGTATAGTATTTTGTGGAATGGAAATTCCGGCTGCTTCTGCGGCTCCGGCTCCCTCACCAACAGCACGTAGTTGGTATCCATAAGTAGTTCGGAATAGTACATAAGTTAAGACTGCAGCTAAAATAACCGCAATAATAATCCCAGAATGGATTCGATATGTTCCGATAAGATCGGGTAAACGTGCCCACAGCACTATCGGGTCACTTTGTGGTCCGGTTTTTGAAGCTTCCTGCAGAGGTCCTCCATCTATCATCAGACTAACAAAGTAAATTGCAATGTAATTCAACATGATGGTACTGATAACTTCATTGACACCGCGTGTAATCTTGAGGATAGCGGGTACTATACCCCATAGACTGCCTGCAAGAATTGCAAAGATGAAACAGAGCGGAATTGCTATCCAAGAAGTATTTGGTAGGACATATACCAACTTTGTTCCGATATATGATGCTGCTAATGCCCCCATAAGGAACTGTCCTTCCGCTCCAATGTTCCATATCCCGCATCGAAACGCGATTGCTACAGAAAGACCTGTCATGAGATATGGTGTTCCTTTTACCAGTGTTTCACTTATGCCTCCGAATGAACCCAAAGTTATGACTGCTGCTGCGAGGTAAGCGTCAATTGGATTGTAGCCACATAGTAACATCACAATCCCATTAGCTATAAATGCCCCAGATAGTATTAGAAATGGAGAAAGAATCCACTGAGTGAAGCGCGGATATTTTTCCATATAGTTTAAGCAAACGGATTTTATGTCTTGATAGTAGGTAAGTAGATTAGGCAACGGTATCCGACTCTCCTGTCATAAATAGTCCTAAAGTCTCAATGTCATCACGATAGTTTGTAGCCTCAATTAGCTTTCCCTTTGACATTACATAAAGCCTATCACTCAGCTGCAACACTTCATCCAATTCTGTTGAAATCAAAAGGACTGACTTTTTCAATGTTCGTTGGGCAAGTAAATTTAGATGCACATATTGTGCTGCACTAATATCCAATCCTCGTGTAGGATTAACTGCAATCAGCAATTCAGGTTGTGGTGATATTTCTCTTGCGAGGACAATTTTCTGTTGGTTTCCACCTGAAAGGGTTGATGCTGCCGCGTCTGCAATGGGTGGACGTATATTGTATGCATCAATTAAACTTGATGAATGTTCATATCTCAGTCTTTGATCAATTATACCCCACTTTGAAATTTTATCAATTTGTGAAGTATTTAACATAAGGTTCTCTGCTATAGAGAAAGTAGTGATCACACCTGTTGTGCGTCTATCTTCTGGGATATAACCGACACCACACTGTCGGATGTGCTTTGTTCCAATCGGTTTTCTACCTAAGATCTCAATTTGTCCTGTAACTGATGTGCGTAGTCCCATAATTGCTTCAGCCAATTCGCGTTGACCATTTCCATCAACACCTGCTATACCTACAATTTCTCCTCTAAATGTGTTTAATGTAATATCGGCAACGGCTATTTCATTACGATTTCCTTTTACTTTCAAACCTGAGATATGAAGTACAAGGTCAGTTGTTGCTTCAGTTTCTTTTCTTTCAATTTCAGGTATTTCTTCTCCAATCATTTCTTTAGCAAGTTCTCGTGCGGAGAGTTCACCTGTTTTTCCTTGATATACTTTCTTACCTCTTCTCAAGACTGTGATTCTATCGCTAACTTCCAATACCTCTTTCATTTTGTGACTAATGAATATGATAGAACGATTGTCTGCTTGTAGCAATCGCAGTATAGAAAAGAAACTGTTTACTTCTTGTGGACTAAGAACAGCAGTGGGTTCATCGAGAATCAGTATTCTTGCATCAACTGCGAGTGCCTTGAGTATCTCAACACGTTGCTTTAATCCGACAGATAAGGTGCTGATAAGGGCATTCGGATCAACATCTAAGTTAAACTGGTGAGAGAGTGCGTTTGTAATCTGTATGGCTTCATCTTTTTTATAGCGAAATTTACTAAGGCTCGGCATTATTTCATCGGTTGTATCTGGAGTAGAACGTTCTCGTGAACTGAATTGGGAAACAGTGAGTGCGATATTCTCTGCTACCGTAAGGTTCTCAACCAACATAAAATGTTGATGTACCATACCGATACCGTGTTCAATTGCATCTTTTGGTGATTTTAAGCGGGTTGGGATACCTGAGATGGAGATATTACCGCTTGTAGGTTGGTATAGTCCGTAGATGAGATTCATCAGTGTAGATTTCCCAGCACCGTTCTCACCTAATATAGCATGGATTTCACTTGACTTTATTTCAAAATTGATATTGTCAACTGCGACAAGGTCACCGAACTTTTTCGTGACATTTTGTAGTTGAAGTATATTATCTGTTTCCATTTATATCGCACACCATTTTTCAGCTCTATTATCTGTCAATTCACCATCATAAGCAACAAATCGTAGTCCAATTTTCCATGTGTCTTGAGATTTAGTTTGCACTGTACCTGTCTGCGTAGGATTATATAGAGCCATTCCATAATCACGGATAAACCAAGGACCGCGGACTTCATCGTCAAGTATTTTCATAAAGACACCTAAATGACCGTGTCCGTGAAGCGTATTTTGGTATGCGATATAATCCGATAAATTGTCGTCTATCACCTCAACTTTGCCTCTTCGGTCGTTATCACCAATAACCACACCACCCATCACCGGTAACAGTCTCGGTTCAACTCGCATACCGATACTGCCATATTTTGTTTGTGGATATTCAACATCACCATAAGCAGCTACTTTTTCACTTGTCATTTCACAAACTGTACCGTCCTCAATAGCATAAAGATTAACAGAGCGTTTTTCATCAATCAAGGGTTCTTCGTTTGCATCACGCCAAACAATATTTTGTGTAAACTGCACACCATTTGCATGTAGTGATATATCAATTTCTTTCTGAGTTTCCATGCGTCCCAAGTTCTCAAAAAGTCGGTCAGTAAAGGATCGTCGTGGGGGTGCTCCCCAAAACCACGCTTCTCGTTCTGCTACCTTGACGGGAGCTTGTCCGACAAATATACCGTTATGAAAGGGATGGTCAAAAGCGAACTCCTGAATAACTGTGTGTCCTGAAGGGGTATAAAATGGAAAAACAAACGGGCGGTAAAAGTTTGTACCAATTCCACCTAAACACCGACCTGTATTGGTTTCAACAACTAAATGTGTTCTTGCATTTATAATAACTTCGTAATTGCTCATATATTCACCTAGTGGAGTGTCCATTCTTATATTGTAGGTCGGGTAGAGGCACGACACCCGACTTTATTGATGATATAAGGCTGCATGTCGGGTTTCGTGCCTCTACCCGACCTACAATTTTAGTGTAGACAGAACACTAACTTGTGTTTTGAAATTGATCTGGAAACGTCTCTACATAGAAACTATTTCACAAAGTATAATAATGGATTGAATATTGATTATATCTCAATAAAGTATATGGTATCAATATTGAGATGTCAACGTCAAATTGAAATCCATCTTTCTGCATCTTGCTTAATATGGTAGTTTGTGGTATAATGAATCAAACAACACAAGTAATGAGGAGGAAAAGATTATGCCGTATTGTCCAGAATGTAACACAGAATATAAAGAGACAGTAATGATCTGTTCTGAATGTGATGTAGATCTTCTTCCTGGCTTAGTTCCAACGCAAGGACGAGGTTCTGTTGATTGGTATGCGGTTCACTCTGTACCGAATGAAGTTACCGGATATATCCTCAAGAGTGTGTTAGAGGATGAAGGTATTGAAGTTTTCTTACGTTCAAATGAAATACCTGCATACGGTGGGCTTAAAGGAACTTTAGTAAAATCCGAATGGGGTGAAATTCTCGTTCCTACCTATAGTGTTCAACGAGCTTTGGAGTGTATCAAAGCATATATCGACTCATTAAATCAAGATTAGTCTATGTAGGTAGATTGCTATGAAAGCAAGGCAAATCTACCTGTTTAGAAAAATGAAGACTCCAACTGATACAAGCGGAAAAGTGTTTGTTCATGGATACAGGCGAAGCAATGGAACTCAGGTTAAATCGTATTGGCGAAAACTCCCGGGAAGACAGATTGGTGCGCGTAGACATAACACGCGAAAAAATGGACAGATACCACTTTTTGAAAATTAGTTGTATATGATTAAACGTTACTTTCCTTCAATTATTTTACTGCTTTTATTTACTTGTATATCCATCTATGGAGACGTATACCGTATTCGGCAAGGTGACAACCTCCTGATTGCAGTGATTGGACAGCCAGAATATAGTCAATCTGTGCAGGTCAGAGCGGATGGAAGAATTAGTTACTTTGGTGGAGATATACAGGTAGCAGGAAAAACAACTGAAGAAACAAAAGAGTTAATCAGTGCTTTTTTATTGGAAGATGAACTAATCAAAAACCCAATAATCATGGTTTCTCTTGTCTCACAAGAAAATGGCGTGTTTGTTGGTGGTGCTGTCAAGACACCAGGACGTTACGTTATTTCGCCAGAGTCGGATATAGATATAAATAGGACTATTGCTCTTGCGGGTGGCATGACTGAGAATGCTGACACAACACTTGTTCAACTTATAAGATTTAAGAGCTATAGAGACAAAAAGGCTGAATCAGCACAAACACAAGATATATCAACATTAGTTGAGACTTATGACCTCTCAACAAATCAACCTATCAAAGATATCCGTGTCAATTCTAATGACCTCGTGTATGTATCACAACTAAGTGTGATTGATATACAAGGTGAAGTAAATGCTCCGGGTAAAATATTTGTACACCAAAAAATAGGCGTAGATAATGCATTAGCGAGAGCTGGTGGTTTTACTGAAGAAGCAAATAGAAAAAGTGTTGTAAAGGTAAGTAAAGATGGGACTTTATCAGAGTTGAACGTTGGTGAAGACTTTTGGAAACCCTCTGGAAATGACATTGAAACGACATTTCTATCCGATGGAGATGTCCTATTCGTCCCCAATGCATTCAAAGTAGAACCTATTTATGTAAACGGTTACGTGCGAACACCTGGGGCACATAGAGTCCGTAGACCTATGACAATACAAAAAGCCATTGCCATTGCTGGTGGTTTTGAAAATGAAGCTAATAGAAACAAGGTACATATACATCGTAGTGATGGTACTACCATAGTTCATGAGATTGAACCTGGTGTTGACAATGTCTTGATTTATCCTGGAGACATTTTAGAGGTAGACAAAAAATTTGAAATGAACTGGGGATTGATCAGCACTGTCTCAACCACTGTTATCGGCATAACCTATTTTATTATCAACCTTGCACAAAGGTAATATCAAAGTGGAAATGTCTATGTTCAACAGTCCTGAAAATTTAGTAAACTAATAACAGTTTGCTTTGATATGGTTTAAATGTGCGATTAACATAAGTATTTCCGTTTGCATACCAGATATCTAATGGTATGACTTTCCCTGTAGCAAACTCTGTTTCTTGAACTTTCTCAACCCTTCCTATTATTTCAACCAATGTATCATACGATTCATTCTCCGTGTTGTGTAAATAAAAGGATTGATGGTTTTCGGAAATTCTATGATGTATCTTCACTGTTTCAAGTCGTTGGTTCTCATTGCCATAATATACATTGATAGCAGGAGTGATCCACTTTTGTAGCAGTTTTCTAAGTTCAATTTCTCTCTCATTTTCTGGACCATCTAATATAGTTGTTCGTCTTCCATAGACAAGACGTTCCAGCAAATAAGGTTCCAGTCCTATTTTGCCATTCAATAGATAGGGAACAGGAGCATTTACTATTAGTTTCCCTTTTGATTTTGTGAACGATGTCAAACATTGGATTGTGTTTTCATGAAGTGACAGACAACTCGGAAGCAAAACCAAGTGGTAATCACCTCCATTGAGATTAATCACGGCATCTTTCTTATCAATGTGAGCATCAAATAGTTGTTCTTCAGTGACAATATCAAAATCATATCCCATATTCCATACTATTTGACATAACCAACCCCACGTTTTCGTAATGGAATTCCACTGCTTCTCTTCAGGTTTCATCCAAAGACTCTGTGTCGGTGCCAGCATTAGTAATTGTCGTTTAGGAAACCCATTTTGTAATACCTCAATTTGTTGATCAGACACTAATCCATCATTTTTTATTGTATTTCCATGAGTAAGCCATGTATTGAAACCGTGAACAGTGTCATTGTTAAACTGGATTAATGACAGTTTTTCTTTTTGTACTATCCCAACATGTTTTGAATGACTGCACACTGATTTAGAGACAACAAACTGACGTGCCGTATCAGATTCTGATCTCACAAGAATAGGACAATCAATTTGTTGTAAAAGGGTTCTCAGTTCGTATTGAAGGGACCGCGCACTTTCCTGTATAGTCATTGCAAGTCTGAGTTTGTGCTCATGACAGAATTTACGAAGTCCGGCAATGAAACTTCGAACAAATTGGGAAGTCAATTCCTGCCAGAACACGCTCCTTATCACAGGTGAATTGTATTTTTCGTAAAAAAGAAATGGTAGGAAACTTGATCTGGTGTTTTGCGTTCTGCTCTCTAAATCCTGGAAGTTTTCATCACGAATATAATCCAAGAGAGTATTACTCCAAGGTATTGATATTGCATCTGAGTCAAAAACAGACAAGAATTGGGGAGGTTCAATAGCAAATCCAAGGATTGATTTAGATCTATATGTCTCAAGATATCTGACAGGATATTGTTTAATGAATGTATTTACCCCATCGCTACTAAGTAAATCATAGTTGTTTACATCGGACTGATATATGTAAAGAATAGTCCTTCCAATTAAGCGTTCTGCAACTGCAATATCTCCTGCAATACAATTTTGGATGTATTCTGTGATGTTGTAATACAATGTTTCTGACCCTGGTTGTGCTACCAGAAAAAACTGATAAAATGTAGAATGACTATTTTCCGCATTATTTCCAAACAATAAATGTCGTAAGTATAGTTGTATGTTTTGAGCTTTTTCAGATGCCTTGAACTTTATTTCTAATATGTTCAATCGGTACCGTGTTTTTAAAACAGTAGAATCCAACTTAATCCATGTCTGCTTTCCTAACCGAGATAGTTTTTTTAACTCAGTTTGATGTGCTGCAGACATATTGAAATTTGGATAATTTAGTAAATGGCTGTGAACAGGTAAGAAGAAATCGCTGTTCATACTATCAATGTCCCAGACTGTGGTTTGAATTGTAGGTCTTGTGTTTCAATATTGTTGCATGTCTATGGTGCATCTGTTATTATATCATCTAATTGGTTGAAATGACAATTTTCCACCAGTTTTATTGGACATTGATAGGTTGAATTAGAAAGGATTATTATGATCGGTTTATCATATCATGCAGGTGGAATGAAAGACCTTCCACTACGAGATGTTGTATCTATACTCTCTGATGTTGGTTATGATGCTATAGAGATGATGTGTGGTCCTGAAGCACACATCCCATCAGGTGAAATAACAGACTCTGTACTTAGAGATGTCAAACTTTTGACAGATGATCACGGTTTGCAGATTTCTGTTATCAATCCTTTTACCGGTAAAGGACTCTACCATCTTGCTTTAGAAGATATGCAGACAGCGATTGATCATTACGCCATACTTCAGGATGTAGCAGTTGCCCTTGATGCCGGTGGCGTAAATTTTCTCACAGGATATGGTGGTGATAAGGGAGATGCGTATGCTTGGAAAATACTTGTAGATGTCCTAAAGCCTATCTGTCAACGCGCAGCGGAACTCAGTATTACGATGAATATTCATAATCATGAAGCAAACACTATTGACACATCTTCAAAAGTATTGTTGTTGATAGAACACGTTGGTTCTGATGCCTTGAAAGTGCTTAATGATATTACCAATTTCTATCACCTTGGTGAAGACATCGCGGAAGTAACTAAAAAGTTGGGTCCGCTTACCACTCATTGTCATGTCAAGGGAATAGCAGGAATGTATCCTTACAGCACATTTCTTATTCCAGGTGAGGAAAGAGATGAATTGGACTTTAAAACTTTTGCAGAAGCGTTGGGAAATGTAGGATATGACAAATACGTTTCTGTTGAAACTTTCCCACAGATGCGAATGGAGAAAGCACAAATTGCCTACCATAAGATGGCTACAACTTTAAAGGAATTAGGATTAAGGGATTGATGGATATTTTCTATCTATTCAAGAAATCGTTAATCTAATGCTTTAATTCCAGGCCAATCTCTCCACATATCCTCATTCGGTGGTTCTTCTTGTGTTTCAGACAATTCGGTTTTTCTAAAATCGTATAGCACAGCTTGTCGTATCTGATGTGTATAGTTATGTCCTGCTGCATGTCCTATACGATGATGCCAGAAGACAATATCCCCTGCCTTACCGTGGCATTCAACACCTGGTTCCCTACTAAGACGTTCCCTGTCAACATCGTATTGTGGACTCGGTTCGTTCTTATATTGAGACTTATAATCATAATAGAAGACTTTATGACTACCGGGCCATACAGTAAAGGCACCACCTTCAGGTAGAACATCATCAATATAACCAACAACACCGAGGTGGAAAGGATGTGCGTCAACATGACAACCGATAGACTTTTTCGGCACATCTCCATAAGGTAGGGTGCAATAGATTCCACGAACTCGATTTGGTACGACTAAACTTCCGTCACCTAAAAACTGTTCTGCCATTCGCCAAACGTTAGGATCCGTAGCAAGTAGCTTTACCATCCACTCCTCACCACCGGGTTCACGGAAATTCCAGCGGAATCCTTTTCGTCTGTTTGAATTATCTTCATTCTCTTCTTCTGGTTTGAAGGGACCGACCCATGTATTGGGATCTTCGCGCAGTCTTCCATCAGGAGCACCTTCCCATAATCTTGTTCTGGCTCTTTCCATGAGTTCTGGGTTCAACACATTTCTCTTTATCAGATAACCATTATCTCTAAAAAACGCAATGTCTTCATTTGTGAGTTCGACCATATTTTCCTCCTTACCACAGAATTTTAACAATTAAAGTAAGAAAAAGCAAATATAATTACATTTTTGTTTAATTGTAGGAGAGAAATGGCATTGATGGTGTGCGTATATCAACTGTTGCTCAACCTCTTACTATAGTGAAATCAAAAAATATATGCACATTTCCGGTAGATGCGGTTTCCCAACCGCATCTATGTAAGTGAACAAACACCGGTTCGGTTAGGAAACCGAACCTACCGTAGTGTGTAAATAATTATGGTTTTTACTATAAGTCAACTAATTATTATGCTGTTGCATTAAGTAGATCTTCATTTGAAGCACTAAAACCGTATTGTTGTTCTACTTCTCGGATTGCAATCTCTGTTGTGAATAGGTTGTCATACGTATCAGGAAACTCAACTCCCGTTGTGGCATCACGGAGCAGAATGATGTTATATCCATACCGAGACATTGAACGGATACCGTAGTCTCTCCCTAATACACACCAATTCGTAGCAAAACCGGCATAGAGAAGATGGAGTATTCCTCGTTCCTCCATCAATTCATGCAGTTGTTGACCAGTTGCAATGACGAATTCATCCTCTTTTACATCAATTGCAGGAGACATAGAGAGTTGTGATGCAAGTTTGTCCCAATGTATGCCAATCCCAGGTGGTTGACTACGTGGACCACGATATATATTATAGTTGCCAGAACGACTTCTGAACTCAGCAGGTGGCCATGTATTCGGTGTGGAAGGTTGCGGCGGATTGTGTCGTTCAAGTTGTGAATATTGTTCAGCAACTGACGGTGATGGGGCATGAACGATTGTCATTCCAAGCTTGCGTGCAGCATCAATAACTGGGACAACACAATCTACAGTAACTTGTTTGGCACGTTCAATCCAACTTTCAATGAAATGCACATTCCACAAATCAACTAAGACCAAAGCAGTCTCGTCGAGTGGTAATGGCATTTCAAATTCACGTCGGACGAATTCGGTTTCACGACAGGGTACATCTGCTGGTGTACTATCTTGAAAATAACGGACGCGTAGGTCTAAAGTTTTCATTCTGATATCTCAAATAGTGTCTCATCAATCTCTGTGTTTATCTTAACACTTGTGGTACGACTATTAATGTATGGATTTCCACCTATATTCTGTAAAAAACCAAAAGCGATTTTAATTCCATTTACATCACGAAAATCAGAATAGATGTTCTCTTTGTTCAGCGTTACGCCTTGTTCTGTTTCGCGATAGACAAGTTTAACTATATAATTTGTTTCTTCACTGATATATATCTTTAACATTTCACCTGAAGGTTGTTCAGTGACCAGAATGGAAGCGGGTGTGCCATTGACTTCTTCAGAACCTGCAAATTGTATCTGCGCGGATTCGTTCTGAGAAAGATGTTCAAGGAGTTGTATCGGGTCTCTAAATAACGCATCCTTTAAAGAAGTTGATATTTCAGGTGGCAGCCGTTCTGTTTCCATCATTGAAGAGACATAAGCAGCTTCACCATCATAAATAAGACTAAATTCTCCCTGAGGTGTTTTGACATCTTGACGGTATTTGTCAGGATAAAGGACATACATACCAATTTGCAAGACTGTTGGTCCTGCGGGTGTCATCATTGTGTTATCTGCTTTTAAAACAAAGTTATCTACTGCCTTCAACAGATCAATTCCTCCATGCGCCTCAACGGTTGCTGCAAGAATCTCACGTGCCTTAGCAATATCATCATCACTTGCATCGGGAATTGGTTCTGCAGGAGTAGGTTCAGGTTGTTTAATTTCAATAACATTTACTTCACCAAATTCACTCAGTGGTCTATCAAAGTTATCTTGATTTCCCACAGCAACAATTGTTAGTGCGTCTGGATGTAAATATTTCTGTGCGACTGTCTGCACGTCTTCCACAGTTACATTGGCGATTTTGTCCGTATAAGTTTCAAGGTAATCTGGAGCGAATCCACGGAAATCTAACATCATTTGCTGGAATGCAATTTGAGAACTACTTTCAAAACTAAACACAAAAGAATTGATGAGTGAGTCCTTGGTGCGTTGTAATTCATCTGATGGTACTGTGTTTTCTCGTAAATCACTGACAACTTTGATGATGAGTTCAATAGCTTCGGCAGTTTTCTCTGTTCGTGTTTGTGTGTAAGCAAACCATTCACCAGGATTCGTGTAGAAACTCATTGACATCAAACTACCGACCATATAAGCAAGCCCATGTTTTTCTCGTACCTCTGACATCAGACGGGAAGTGAATCCACCTTCACCCAGAATCTCATTCATCACACGGAGTGCGAAGAAATCAGGAAAATCTGGAGTGCGTTTGATACCGAAGTGTCCAATCAACATTGTTGTCTGCGGTAGTTCTTTGTGAATATAGTTAACTGAAGGAATTGGAGCATCTTCTACTTCAGCAACATTTGGCAATTCTACATCTGACATTTCCCATCCCTCAAATGCTTTTTCAAGCTGTGTGATTAATGTTTCAGTGTCAAAATCACCAGTTATTGCAAGCATGATATTGTTAGGATGGTAATAATTTTTATGGAAGGTCTTGAGATCATCTACTGTAATGCTATCAACAGTTTCTATTTCAGAATACCAACCGAATGGATGATCTTTCCCGTATAGAATAGTGGAGAAATTACGCCAGGCTAATTGTATCGGATTGTCATTCCTTCTCCGTATAGCTTCAATCGCTTGCTGTTTTCTGAGTTCTAATTTTTCTTCTCTAAATGCTGGATTTCGTAGGACATCTGCAAAGATTTCCAATCCTTTTTCAATATCCTCTGCCATTGTAGAGAGACTAACTGATCCGTATTCAGGCGACATGCCAATCTCAACCGAAGCTGCCATTGATTCCAGTTCTTCGTTTAAAGCGTCCGGTTCGCGTGTAATAGTTCCACCGGTACGCATGACACTTGCAAAAACAGATGCTAATCCAATTTTGTCTGCTGGATCGTAAATGGTTCCTGTTTTGACAAGTCCACTAATGTCAAACACTGGTAATTCATGGTCTTCAAGTAGATATAACACCATTCCATTTGAAAGCACATGTTTTTCTGGCACTGGCGGTTTGAAATTAATAGGTTCAAATTCAAGTTCTTCATGTGGTTTCGCATGAGTGGGTAGTGTCCCCCATGCGACCAAACAAGTAAATAGTGTGACTATAACAAGTATTTTAGTAAGTTGTTTTTTTCTCATTCACTTTCCTCCATGTCAACCATATCCTCTTGTGGCTCTGTTTCCTTCTTAACAAGCGTTGCAACGGTGCGATTACTCTTTTTGAAATAGGTTTTTGCAACTCTCATGATGTCATCAGGTGTAATTTCATACATCTTCTTTCGCCAATCAAGTATATATCTCCAGTCACCAGCAATCCCTTCGTAAAAGGCAAGTTGATTTGCCATACCTGCATTTGAACTCAGTGCACGGATAAAACTTGCATCAATTTGTTTGAGGATACGTTTGAATTCCTTTTCTTCAACGGGTTCTGTTTTGAGTTTCTCTAATTCAGTGTAAATTGCTTCTTCTACTTCCACAGTTGTGTTCGGTGAACGAGGTGCAGCACTGATAACAAAGAGATTGTCGTAACGAGCACCAGGGTATCCATTGATTGAATTAACAGAAACAGCAATACTTTCTTCAACGATATTTTTGTAAAAACGGGATGTTCGACCATCTGATAGGATCGCGCTTATCATATCAAGCACATAATCATCAAAATGTGGAATTGTTGGTTTATGGAAGCCAATCATCATCTGCGGTTCAGCGTCAAATTCAACTTCAACCCTACGTTCACCTTCTTGTGCGGGTTCTCGTACAGTAACCTCATCAGGCAGTGGTTGCGATGGAATATCACCAAAATATTTGTCAATCAATTTGATTGTATTTTCTATGTTAATATCTCCAACGATGACCATAACGGAGTTGTTTGGTGCATAATGTATTTTGAAAAATTCTTCTGCTTTATTACGATTGAGCATTGCAATGTCGGAGGGCCATCCAATGATCGGCATGCCGTAAGGATGTGCTGTGAAAGACGCAGCAATAAACTGCTCATATAATTTTCCACCCGGACGCGTATCTACTGCCATTCGTCGTTCTTCTTTGACTGCTTCTCGTTCAACATAAAATTCGCGTAGTACAGCATTCTTAAGTCTATCTGACTCGAGCATCGCCCATAATTCTAACTTGTTTGAAGGAAGTTCGACCGTATAAATAGTGTAGTCAACTGAGGTACCAGCATTGAATCCTGTGCTTCCGTGTTGTGTATAGATTTTTGTGTACTCGCCAGAGACAATCCATTCTTTTGCGGCTTCCTGTTTTGCCACAAGTGCTTCCTCTAATTCTGTGATTTTTGCATCATCTGCTTTTGCACCTTTTGCCCGTTCTTTATCAAGTGCATCACCTATTTCGTCTATTTCTGTAAGTACCTTTTTTTCTTTTTCATAATCTGTGGTACCGATAGTCTTTGTGCCTTTGAACAGCATATGCTCAAGCATGTGTGCTATACCGCGTGCATCGTCAGACTCATCAACCGCTCCTGCTTTAAACAGTATATATGGTGCAACGGTCGGAGAAGTATGACGTTCAATCATCAACAACTTTAGTCCATTGTCAAACTGATGTTCTACAACCCGGTCTGCAAGATTTTGCGCTGAAACCATTCCGCAAACAAAAAATAGTAATAGAATCAGCATTGATCTTATCTGTTTCATTTAATCTTTACGGCAACTTTAATCAGTCTAAATGACAATCTGTGCCGTTCCTTTCTGTAATATAAAATAAATGTTGTTATACAAAAAGAAGTCCCGATATTAAACCGGAACTTCTTACGTCTACTCTTTCTTAAGGTCTTCCAATAAACCAACACAAGCAAATCTTATGTGAGAAGAGAGAGCAGAGTTCTCTGCACGTAAATCTGCACCTTCTTCATCAGGATACATAACATGTGCCGCGACTGCGCGTTTTACCCAACGTTCTGCTCGGTCATCATAGGGAATGTATTTCTCTTTCGGAGCAGTGCATGCGGGACACTCATCTGGGGGTTCATCTGCCTCTTTCCATAAATAACCACAAGCGATACATACAAACATTGTAATTTCCTTTCTTAATTTGTATTTAATTTCGTGTCAACAATACCTAAAAAATATAAACATTACTGATGCTATTTTATCAAAATTCATATTGAAAAGCAATGAATAAAATCCAGTAGAAATTTCCGTACAAAACTGATTTATTTGTCTTGAATATCGTATATGTTCAAATCCTTGAAAGGTTTCCCATCTGTATCCGTAATTCTCAGATAAAATCCACTCGTCTTTTCCTCATTACATACTTTGACGAGAATTGAATTTTTACCTGCTTTGAGCGTAACAGGAATTATTTCTCTGTCAAGACTGATGGTTTTATCTTCAGTATTTGCATATATTTCTTTACCATTCAACCACATTTTGCCTTGGTCATCACTATCGAAACGGAATTGTACTTGCCGTTCATCAGGTGAGGTGATTGTTGTCCATGCATAGGAAACACACCAATTTCCTCTTGGACTGAAATCAATATAACCGTCAAAAGCATCGTCATTGAATTTCAACCACTTAATTTGTTCATTTACACCTTCAAAGTTTGCTATCCTATCTAACTGTGTAGAATCCTCAGAGAAATATTCTGTGTTGTATCCTATTCCTGCTGTGTTATCAAAAGGTCCGAGAGTTATCCAGACATTTTCAGCAACAATACCAGTTTGCTGCATCATTTTCATTGCTTTGTCCTGCATGTTGTTCTGACTATAGTATTTTGCTAATCCGAGTTTTACAAGTATTCGGTTAATTTCTATACGATGACTTGTGTATTCAGATGGAATGGAATCTGCCAACGAATCCAACATTTCATAGTACCGACCTTTGTCTTTTACTTTTTTTCCATAGTCAGTAATTCTTTCCCAGAAACGACCAAATGAAGATTCATCAGAAATGATACTGATAGCATCTTTGTAGAATCTTAATGCGTCATCATACTGTCCATTTGCAATAAATGCAAGTCCAACAGTTGCTGGATAAGAATAATTAGGATATGTATTCATATGGTATGCGCGTTTG
Source organism: Candidatus Poribacteria bacterium (assembly GCA_965214095.1). GTDB lineage: Bacteria > Poribacteria > WGA-4E > WGA-4E > WGA-3G > MSPOR6. The sequence continues at coordinate 1,305,153 of OZ243938.1, forward strand.
GCTATTCTTAGGGCTGTTTCAGGAAAAAGGCTTTTATCAAGGAGTTTTAATACAAAGTTATAGTATTGATACTCACTATTTTGCCGATTCAATTCCTTCAGTCGAATTGACAACCATTTTGCGTAAGCATTATCAGATTTTACATTTTCCCCAACTTTTTTGTAGTTTGCACCTAAGAGTTCATACAACACCGCACTGTTTTCCATTCTCGGTTCAATTCCTTCAAGTATAGGAATGATTTTGTCATCCATATCATTCTCAGAATATAGTTTGGAAATAGATCGAATAGCTGACTCGTAATCGTTCTGTCTAAATTCCATGCCTAAGACTTGTTGATATGTTTCTTCTGCATTTGCTGTTTGTCCTGCCAAGACATAAGTTTGTGCTAATTTATCGTAAAGTTGATAAGATGTTGGTTCAAGTCCGATTGCTATTTGGTAAGTTGCAATTGATTTTACATATTGATCAGAACTTGATCTGTCAAAGATTGGACGTGAGTAGGATGCAATTTTAGCATTCCCGATGAGCTTACCATCGTTTTTATTTGGCGAGGAATCAATGATACTACCATTCTCTTCTTCGTCAAATGTCCAGTATCCGACTAAACCGGGATCATCTCCGTTCAACTGTCTATTCATATCTGCCCGAATTTCTTCTTCAGACCGAGGTTTGTTCCACACACGTACTTCATCAATCTGACCGATAAAAGATGTATTTTGCACTTGGTCTGGGATATGTGTAACTCCTATACGGAGCGGGAGACGACAACTAACGAAACTATTTTGCCCATTGTAATGTCTTTGGCCAACAATATTACCGTCAATGAATAACTTCATATAATCTTTCTTTGAATCAATGACACCTGCGATATGAGTCCACCTGTTGAGTTTAATGAGGCCAGGCTCAGAATAAAGTGATGCATATCCCCCATCTTTAGGTGATGAAGTTATTTTAAGTTTACCATCCGCTCTAATAGCAAGTATGTAACTCCGTTGCCTAATATTCTGTTTCTTTTCATCGCTTCTGAAAATGATACGCACATAATAGTTTGGAAAGCTGGTTGGCTTAATCCATGCAGACACCGTTACTTGATCCGTTATTTTATCTAAAGACTCACTGTCATTCATTTCTACATAACTGCCATTGCCACTGAGTGTCAGTGCTGTTCCTTCATGTATTTCACCTGTTTCATGCCTTTTTGGCAACATTGTCTGATAATAATGACCGAGTTTTTTATACCACTCAGGATTTTCAGATTCAAGTTCAACAAGTCTTTCATACTGGGTTACTGCTTCTTCGATATTGCCATTAGCTACATAACTTTCAGCAAGTTCTAAGATGTATTCTATATTGTTTGGATTTTCCGTTACTTTCTTAATCTGTTCTGGTATCCATTTTTCATAAAGTTTCCCTTCCTTTGCTATTTTTTTCATTTCAGGTTCTGCTGTTCTTTTTATGTAATTGCGTTCATCAAATTTTATGGCGTTTTGATATGTTTTGTACGCTTCTTCATACTGTTTTGCCCCATGATAACTCTTCGCAAGGATATTATAGTAATAATTCAAACCCCATTTGTTATCTCTTTTTTCTTCTTCAGTGATTGCATCATTTGCAAGTTTAATCGCTGCGTCGTACATTTTGTTTTTTTGACAGATTGTAGCCATTGCTCCGAGAAATGATGTATCACGTTTATGTTTGCTGGATGCAAGTGCTGTGTATGCTTGGTTCAATATCTCCATTGCCTTATCAGATTGATTGATTTTCTGATAAGCAACAGCAGCGAGATATAAACTACGGACATTTTGGGGTTCTGCTTCATTGAGCAGTTGATATGTTTCAGCAGATTTTTGGTGTTCCTCTGCATTCCAATAAATCTCTGCGAGCATTTCAATTACAATAGGATTTGCAGTATCCTTCTCGTATTTACCCTTGAATATGGATTTTATTTCATCAAGTTTCCCTTGATTCTTATAAGCATTTATCAGTGATTTACGAATTTCATCTCCACCAAAAGTAGTTGTAATACCACCAGAACCGTATGTTGAACTTGTTGTTGTGTTTCTTGGAAACTTCTTTGATTCAGAATCATAGAATGTTATTGCTAAATCTGTTCTTCCTTGTTTTATGTATGCTTTGATCAATGATTCAGCAACTCTATTTCTTGCGTATTGATCTCGTGTCATATCAAGTGCTTTACCATAAGCTTCAGCAGCTTTTTCAAATTCACCGTTACTAAGGTGGATATGTCCAAGTTCTTTTTGCAATTCTATTGAATTGTTGTCTTCATCATCTGCTTTCAGTAGTTTCTGTGCCAAATTACCTTGAGAACGGTATAGGTTTATCAATCGTTTTTCAATACTCTGTCGATCCCAATCTGATGATGCGACTAAAATAGCATTTTTCAATGCATTTTCCGATCCTTCAACATTATCCATAACATAATATAGTTCTGCAAATTTAAGATGTATATCTTTGTCACCATATCCTAATTCAGTTGCTTTTTCATAGTTTTTGATAGCTTCGTCCTCGTTCTCAATGTCAACATATAGTGTTGCAAGGCGTGCGTAATGGATACCAACATCAGGCTGCATTTGGATGTATGCCTCTATGATTTCTATTGCTTCATCATCTCTGCCATCTGCTTTTAGACTATTTATCAAGGATTCTTGATACTTGGTGTTATCTGGGTCAATTTCAATCAGTCTCTCCCAGATTTGTGCAGCTTTTTCGTGATTTTTTGTTCGTGTATAGAGTGTTGCGAGTTTCGTGTGCGATTCAAGATTTTTAGGATCTGCCTTTATAATTCGTTCATATAATTCTATCGCATCGTCAATTTTGTTTTGCTTCTCAAAATCTTCTGCCATTTTGATAAATTCTTGAAAAACTGCTTGTTTTCCTTCGATGTTATTTTCGTCTGCAGCAAGTTTAACCAAAAAGCAAGACGCAGCAATTATCACAAGTACAACTACGAAGTAAGATGTTTTCAGACCTGTCATTGAAATAATCTCCTTATTTGGATTCTTTATCTAAAATCTAGGCTACAAGTGTTAAGATATTATCGGATGTGTAGAGTTCTTGGACCTATATCTTAATTATGGTGTCTTGTTTTTTGTCGTAGATGTCACCATTCACTCGGTATCTAAAGCGGGAAAATCCCAAAATAGGACGGTGCCATCAAGACTACCACTCGCGAGTATTTTACCATTTGGACTAAATGCCACACTAAATACAATGCTGGTATGTCCAGTAAGGATTGTGGGTGGATTATCTGTGAACATTTTCCATAAATGGACGTTAGTATCATCACCACCGCTTGCGAGTGTCTGTCCATCAGGACTGAATGCAATACTGCGTACAGAGTTTGCATGACCTGTGAAAGTGTTTAGGTGTTCTCCTGTCTGTGGATGCCACAAACGAATGGTTTTATCACCACTGCCACTTGCCAAGATTCGACCATCCGGATTGAAAGCAATGCTATTAACAGAACTCGTATGACCTTCAAGGAGTTGGAGTTGAACTCCTGTTGATGGATCCCACAGTCGGACTGTTGTGTCAACGCTTCCGGAGGCAAGTATTTTCCCATCCGGACTAAATGCCACACAATTAACCCAATGTGTATGTGCACCAAGCATTTGAATTTCTTTTCCTGTCTGAATATCCCATATTTTGACTGTACCATCAGCACTCGCGGTGGCAAGTGTCTTCCCATCAGGATCAAAAGTTACACACCTGACCAAATCTCTATGACCCGAAATAGTTTGGATGCTATCATCTGCATTAGGAATAATGTGGATGGTTTTTTCTGCCATAAAATCAGGTATTAGAACAGCATCGTTTCCTCTGCCAATTGCCAATATTTCTCCATCTGGACTGAATGTAAGATCGGTAACTCCAGTCGGGAACGTGCTCAATTCATCTGATGCCAGAGCAATTCTGTTGAGTCGGTCTCCTGCTTCTGTATCCCACAGTCGTATGACATTATCCTTGCCGCGACTTGCCAAAACCTTGCTATCGGGACTGAAAGCGACACTATAAATAACATCTGGGTACTCAGCGAGAATACGTAGGTGTTTCCCCGAATCTACATCCCATAGACGAACCGTTCCATCTAAACCCTCACTCGCAAGTGTTTTTCCATTCGGACCGAAAACAACGTTCTCAACCCTTGATGTATGTCCCTTGAGCAGACTTTGCTGTTCACCAGTCTCTACATCCCACAGGCGTATTGTTGTGTCATCACTACAACTTGCCAGCAATTCTTCATCTGGACTGAATGCAATGCTACGAACCCAATCATTGTGACCTGAGTAAGTCCCGATTGTCTTACCTGTGTTTGTATCCCATAGGATAACATTCATGTCATTTCCACCACTTGCAACCATCTTTCCATCTGGATGAAACGCCACGCTATTCACAGGAACACTTGTACGGCAAGTTAAATTGTTGTCTGAATTTGAAGCTTCGGTCTGTAATGACCATATACATACAGTTCCATCTTCACTACCACTTGCGATCAACTTTCCATCCTGACTGTACGCCACGCTATTGATTTTGTCGGTGTGTCCAAAAAACAAATGTAGTTGTTCGCCAGTGATTAAATCCCACACCTGTACTATACCGTCTGTTGCTCCACTCACAAGTGTCGTACCCTCTGGACCGAAAGCGACACTAGAGACAATACCAGAATGACCAATGAGTCTGTTTATCAGTTCACCTGTCTCAACATCCCAAAGTATGACAGTGGAGTCAGCCCCAGCACTTGCTATAAATCTTGCGTCAGGACTATAGCGAACACTCCAGACAGCACTCTCATTGTCTGTAAGCAACTTGAGAGCTTCACCTGTTTCAATATCATGAATCCAAATGCCATTTTTGCCTCCAACAGCAATATGTTTGCCATCAGGAGCGTAATCTATCGCCGTGCTCCAACCATTGCCAAGACGCATGACAGCATTCTTAGGTAAAGGTAGGTGCGTAGTTTGAGCGAAACCTTGTATTATAAAACAGAATATTGCTAACACAATGGTTAATATTAAAATTATAGCCTTTTTCATATTTTTGTTCTCCATTGAGTGTGTATTACTTGTATATTATTCTATTCGGGAATGGTTCAATTTTTTTATAGAAAGTGTTATGAATATCTGCATTGTCAGTGGACGTAGAAGGACAACTTTCATGTATGAGTAGGCAAATATTCACATTAGTTTATGCATCTTATTATAATCTAACGTGAGTTCGGAATATTTGCTGTAGGTTGGGTTGAGGGACGAATTATCAAACTCAGGTTATTTGTGCTATTTGCATGCTGAAAATAGATGCCATAATCAAACAATTTGATTATAACATGACGTTGCCTCTCATGCAAGCAAATCACGACTTAGTTGCTGAGATTATAGAACCTTGACATATAATACTTTCACTGCTATCATAATATAATACAAATTGAGTATGAACTATCAGTATGAGGAGCGATGTATGAAAGGCAAACAGATAATTATGCCTGAGAAACGAGTGGCAACGTTAGCAGATTTTGAACTTGACGAAACTCTTGCACCTAATCAAATATTACTCAAAACACATTACAGCCTAATCAGTCCTGGTACTGAAGGAGCCGGATTTACCGGTTTAGAAAGTGGCACTCGGTTTCCCCACGGGTCTGGATATACGGCTATCGGTGAAGTCCTAAAAGTTGGTGAGCAAGTAACAAAGTGTGCAGTTGGTGATTTTGTCTTTTGCTATAGTTCACACGCTTCTATTGTTAAAACTTCATCTATAATGTTGTCATTCAAACCTCCGTTAGAGATAGATGCTAAACTGATACCCTTTGTGCGTATGGCAACGGTAGCGATGACTTCACTTCGTGTGTCCTCTGCAGAATTTGGAGATTCGGTTGTTGTTATCGGTTTAGGATTAGTCGGGAATTCAGCATCGCAAATATTCAACTTAGCAGGAATGAATGTCATTAGCGTTGAGCGTGTGCCTGAACGTTTAGAAATTGCTCGTAAATGTGGAATACAACACCTGATAAATCCTGACGAAGAAGATGTACACGAACGTGTCAAAACCCTAACAGGTGGACGCAAAGCAGAGGTTACCGTTGAGGCAATTGGAAATCCACGACTGGCTGAATTGGCATATCAGTTGACGGGTAGTAAAGGAGAGGTAATCCTTCTCGGTTCACCGCGTGGTGAGTATGTTACAAATGTGACGGATATACTAAATTATACACATCTCATTGGTCGGGGTGCCATAACACTGAAGAGTGCCCATGAATGGGTGTATCCGACAATGCATTCAGGTGAATCGAAACACTCACTTGAACGGAATTCACAAATCGTCTATTCTCTCATTAAAGATGGTAAGTTTAAGGTTGAGGAATTACTAACGCATGTGATAAACCCTGAAGATGCACAATCTGCTTACGATGGTTTGACAGATCAGAAGGACAAATATTTAGGTGTTATCATGGATTGGACACAGGTATAATCTCTCTAAACACCGTCTGATACCAAATTAACCTAAATCGTAGGGGCAGGGTTTCCCTACCCGCACGTGTTCTCAGCATTAAAAACAGAACAAATCTCGTTAATTTGGTATGATACAACGGCAGCTATTGAGGATAAAATGCACACGCTTCTTATACTACGACATGCTAAATCGTGTTGGGAAAACCCCGCACTATCAGATTATGATAGACCATTGAACAAACGCGGAAAACGGGATGCGCCACGAATAGGAAAACATCTCAGACAACAAGGTTTAGTTCCAGATTGTATTCTTACTTCATCAGCAAAACGTGCAAGAAAAACTGCTTCTAAAGTTGCTGAAGCATGTGGATATAAGGGCAAAATCAAACGATTAGAGGACCTATATCTTGCACCACCAGGTGTCTATTATGAGTTTTTACAGGAGTTATCCAAGGAATATCAGTGTTCTATGGTAGTGGGACACAACCCTACCATAGAACAACTTGTATCGCATTTGTCAGGAGAACACCATCGCATGCCTACCGCAGCAATTGCCCATTTTGAACTTCCTATAGAAAAATGGGAAATGTTGGACTTGTCCACTAAAGGAAAGTTAGTTAATTTATGGACACCCAAATCACTATTCAACGACTAAAAATCAATATTCTTCCATTAATTTTATCAATCGCTATAGGACTCTTCTCATATATACCGTCGACAACCACATTAGCGGATATTATCGTGTCTAACGCTGATGATGGACAACTTTTTCCGCAAGGGGTTGCTGACGGTAAAGGTGGACTCATAATTGTTTGGGAAGATTATAGAACAGGAAAAGATTGGGATGTATATGCGCAACGTGTAGATGACTCAGATAATCCGTTGTGGACACCGAACGGACAACCAATTTCTATCGCAAGCAATAACCAACGCCGCTTGCGGATGGTTGGATACGACACACATGTTATTGTCGTTTGGAATGATAGACGTGGACGGGGTAGTTGGGATATTTATGCACAGGCAGTGAATTTTGATGGACAAGTGCTTTGGGAAAAAGATGGAATACCGATTTGCGTTAATACTTCTGACCAATCAACACAAGCAGTGGTGAGTGATGGTGAAGGGGGTATAGTCGTTGTGTGGGAGGATGAACGAAGAAGTACTGAATTCCAAGACCTATATCTTCAACGAGTTAATGCTTTAGGAGAACCGATGTGGGAACAGGATGGTATTCCTGTTTTTCCATCTGAATCCCTTCAAAGTGAGCCTGTCTTAATCTCTGATGAATTGGGTGGATTTTATGTGGTATGGTGGGATGTAATTGGTACGGATCAATGGAACATTATGGCATATAGAATTAGCAATGATGGGAAACCGTTCTGGGATACCCCCGTTCTTATTACACCAAAAGATGGAATTCAGGGAGTACATCGTGTTGTTCCTGACAGCGAAGGTGGAATTATTGTTGTGTGGCAGATATATGAGAATTTCATTAACGACCAACTCTACGGTCAACGAATATCACCAGATGGAAACAAGATGTGGCAAGATGATGGCATCCCAATCTGCATTGCGGATGGAATACAGAAGAACCCAGCAATCGTTGACGATGGAAAAGGTGGTGCCATTGTTGTTTGGCGCGATGAACGTGACATCTATTCAGACTTATATGCACAACGGATTCGTGCTGATGGCACGTTAGTTTGGCAGGAAGATGGTATCCCAATATGCACCGTAGGTGGACATCAAGATAGACCGTTCATTGTGCGTATCGCAAACAATCATTTCTTCGTTGCATGGTTAGACTATCGTGGTGATTTTGGGGATAAGAGTGTTGATGCGCTCTATTGTCAACAAATTGATCTGGATGGGAATTTGTTGTGGAATGAAGAAGGAGTTTCTATTTCAACAAGTGGTGGAGAACACTTTCCTCCCTTCGTTGTCTCTGTTGGTGATGAGAAAGTGTCAGTCATTTGGAGCAATAGTCAACGTGATAGTGGTGATATATTTCTAAAACAATTTCATAGGTAATACATGAACGATTATAAGCAGATTTTATCAACGATTTGTCGTCCGTTTCAACAAGAAATCCGCAAAGGTTGTCAAGATGATGTTGTTATCAATGGCCTGGGAGAATATGTTAACCTCTGGATTGGAAATGCAAGAAAACTAAATCTTGCATCTGATGAAACGCAATTACTCAATCAGATAGACGGTGTATTTGAGAACTACTCCAATATGAGTCCTGCCGAGCGGAAAAGTGTTATAGAAAATACAACTGGTCTGATTGAAGCATCACTTGCAGGAAAAACTATAAAGAACATACCTACTTCAAAAGATGAGCCACAGACCCTGACTTCTACAGTTGAAACTGGAAAACAGGAAGAGAAAAAACAGACGAGACCAACATCAGAAAATCAGTATGCAAACTTACCACTTTTTCAAGATGTGAATGTTACGCCTAAAATCGACCAGACTCCTGATATTACTCCCTCCGTGGATGTCACACAGAAAACAGATGAAACCTTATTACCTTTTGACGTGAATGAAATAACACAAGCAGATGGAAATGATGGGAAAGATGTGCCAGTTTTGCTTGGAGATACTCCTGTTTCAACAGATGTTGAATCTCTTGATATTCTCAACAATGCTCTGCAATATGTCAAGGGAATTGGACCTAAACGTGCTGAAATATTTGCAGATGAAATAGAGATACATACTGTCGGTGGATTGTTGGAATATTATCCACGTGACTACATTGATAGATCAAAAACAGTAGAAATATATAGTGTCGGCAGAAGAGAGGATGGGGAACCAGAGACAATACAAGGACGTGTAGTTAATCATGTTACGACACCACCCGTTGCGAAGGGACGTAAAAGTATTGGTAAGGTCTCAATATATGATGGCACAGGGGTTGCGATATTAGTGAACTTCGGTAGAAGGATAGGTTATATCAAATCCATACTACCGATTGATACTGAAGTGGTGATTAGCGGAAAATTTACACGTCGTTACAATGAAATCCAAACAACTGATTACGAATTTGAGATATTTGAAGAAGATAATCTTATTCACACGAAACGTATCGTGCCAAAATATCCTCTTACAGCGAAACTAACCGCAAGAATGGTGCGAACGGCTGTCCGGAATGCCTTAGACCAGCATGGCGATGAAATTCCTGAAATCCTACCGCTTCCATTACGAAAACAGCACGCATTGATTGACCGACAACAAGCCATTAATGAGATACATTTTCCCACATCTGAAGGACACAGACAAGCTGCGCAACGTAGACTCGCTTTTGATGAATTTTTTCTACTAAGCCTCGGAATGGAGATGCGTAAGGACGACAGAACATCACAAAAAGGTATCAGCTTTGAGATAAACAGACAACAGGAGCGTGAACATTCTCTTCTAAAGAAATTCGTGGACTCATTACCTTTCGCTCTGACGAATGCTCAAAAACGGGTTTTCAATGAGATTTGTGATGATATGCAAAGTCAACGTGTGATGAACCGCCTGATTCAAGGAGATGTAGGTTCAGGTAAAACTGTCGTAGCGGCAATGGCGTTAATATGTGCACTGGAGAACGGATTTCAAGGTGCGATTATGGTTCCAACTGAAATCCTTGCAGAACAACATCACCAGAATCTCTCATCTTTACTAACCCCGTTTGGTGTAAAGGTTGTGCTTCTCAAAAGCGATCTGTCAAAATCTGAACGTGAAGATGCATTGACTGCAATTACCGATGGAACTGCTAACATTATAGTCGGAACACAAGCATTGATACAGGAGGGTGTTGATTTCCACAAACTCGGACTCGTCATTATTGATGAGCAACATAGATTTGGCGTGATGCAAAGGGCAACACTTATGGGTAAAGCAAAATCATCTGCAGATGTACAAAGCAAAGAAGATGCGTATGAACCTGATGTGTTGGTTATGACAGCTACACCAATACCACGGACGTTATCCTTAACGATATATGGTGATCTCAACATCTCTGTGATTGATGAGATGCCACCTGGAAGACAAAAGATTGAAACGAGGTGGATAAAAGAGAAAGATCGATCAGATCTGTACAACAAAATTCAGCGCGAAATTAGAAATGGAAAACAGGCTTATGTTGTCTATCCTCTTGTTGAGGAATCCGAAAAACTGGAGGAGTTGAAAGCAGCGACAAGTATGGCTGAACACATACAGAAAGATGTCTTTCCGCAATTACGCGTTGGATTATTACACGGACAGATGAAATCCGTTGAGAAACAGGAGATTATGTCGCAGTTTCATGCACGCGAACTTGATATATTGGTATCAACAACTGTCATTGAAGTTGGTATTGATGTGCCAAATGCGACTCTAATGGTGATTGAAAATGCGGAAAGGTTTGGTCTGGCACAGCTGCATCAGTTGCGCGGTAGAGTTGGTAGAGGAAGTGATAAGTCCTCTTGTTATCTTGTGGCGACACCAAGAACAGATGAATCGTATCGTAGAATTCAAGTAATGATTCGGTCTAACGATGGATTTGTTATTGCTGAAGAAGATTTGAATATTCGGGGTCCTGGTGAGTTCTTTGGGACTCGTCAGTCAGGTCTACCAAAATTCAAGATTGCTAATATTATTAGTGATGCCACATTATTGGAAACAGCAAAAAAAGAAGCGATGGAATTGATTAAAGACGATCCTCATCTTGATAAGCCTGAACATCAACTTATGAAAAGAATGTTGAATGCACACTGGAAAGGACATTTAGAAATAGCATCTGTAGGTTAACTCAGTTCAAGAATTAATTGGTAGAGATGTGGAATAGTAACAGAAAAATCACCGGAAATGTGGTAACTTTCACCGCCATCTTTTACCGTGCGAATAAGGATTGTCTTCTTTGGACGGTGATAGTAATGTGCTTCTGTCGGTTTACCCTCTTCCTGGAAATCGGTGAAATCAATGAGATCAAAGTTAGCAGTTGTGAAATTCCGTATTTCTTCCCCGCGCTGTGCTGCGATGTTACGTGCCATAGACAGGCTCTTGAGATAGACTTCTGGTCCCATGACTGCAGAACCTAAGTTTAGGAAAACTCCACCCTCTAAGCGAGAAACAACTGACACGAAACGTAGGAAATCCTCTCCAGATGTCCACCCTAATGCGGCATAATCTGCGTCAGGATGTTGGTCTGTTATATCAAAACCGATACCTTTGTGAACTGTTATCCACATACCTAAACGGTAGGCAGCACCAAATATACTTATGTCCCGATGCGGAAAATTGGTATCTTTTTCTTCGTCTTGTATTAATCTCCCGATTGCTTGACCAAAACCGATCTTGTCTTTATACGCTCTGATGATAGCTTGGTTCAGATAACGTCCAGTCTCCTCCCAGTGTCCAAACTTTCCGTCCTTTATGTATATTTCAACGTCTTCAAGTGTTGCTCCGATATGTGCCAGTTCAAAATCGTGTATTGCACATGCTCCATTGGTTGCTATATGTGTTATCACATGTTTATTCAACAGATCAATAATATATCGGGAGTTCCCACGACGTAGCACGTGTGCCCCCATCATCCAGATGACTTCCTTACCGTTATTACGTGCTTGGACTATTCGCTCAGCAACGATGTTGAGATTTTCATTCTCATAAGAAGGTGTTTTGGCATCTAACTCGTAAATGTCCTCCACAGTCATTTTATGTTGGCGTTCTGATAGTGGTAAGATATTGAGTTGGGAACGATCAAACATGGGGTGTTATCGTAATTTTGTAGTGCTATGCTATCAGTCTTGAAAACTTTGCAGAGACGATTTTTGACATTCCAGCCTGTTCCATTGTCACACCATACATGATGTCTGCTATTTCCATTGTGCGGTTGTTGTGTGTGATAATGACGAACTGAGTGTTGTCAGAATACGCACGGATAAGATTTGTGAATCGGAGTACGTTTGCTTCGTCAAGTGCTGCATCTACTTCGTCAAGCACACAGAAAGGACTCGGTTTTATTTTGAAAACAGCGAATAACAACCCGATTGCAACAAGTGAACGTTCACCTCCGGACAGTTGTGTAATGCTCTGTGGACGTTTGCCTGGGGGACGTGCGATAATATCAATCCCCGATTCTAAGATGTTTGATTCATCAGTCAATCTTAATTCAGTCTCTCCACCACCGAAGAGTTGTGCAAAAACTTCTTGGAAATTGGTTTTTACCTGTTCAAATGCTCTCAGGAATACTTGACATGATGTTTCGTTAATTTTTTGTATTGCTTGATATGAAGATTGAATTGACTGCTGTACATCTTCACGTTGTGAAACGAGGAAATCCAGGCGTTTCTTGTGTTCTTCATGTGCTGCAATAGCTTTGAGATTTACATCTCCCATTGCTGCGAGTTCAGCTTTCAACTTTTCAATTTCATCCATCATATCGATTTCATTGATTTCAGTTTGATTAGCGTTATCATTGGATTCATTTTCAGTATCTGAAACTTTGAGCATCGGTTTCGGTAGTTCCTCAATAGAAACTTGGTATTTATCAAGGATGCGTGTGGAGTTGGATTTAATTCGCATTTCAAGTTGCGTGGTTTTTATCTCAAGTTGTGTTCGTGTCCGATTCTGCTTTTCATATAGTTTTCGTGTTCCCCGCATTTCTTTCTGTAGATTCTCAATCTCTGAGATCAATTCATCTCTCTCTTCTATCAGTTCGTCGCATTCTGCTTCAGCTTCTGCAAAATCACCTTGAATTTGTAGGAATTGACGTTCGGCATTTCTAATTTGGTCAGAAATATCTTGTTTCTTTTGTTCGTCATTGTCAATTATTTCCTGCTGTTTTTTCATCTCTTCATTGATTTGAATTTCTCTCTCTTCAAAACCTTCAAGTTCTGTAATCATCCCATTGATTTTTCCCTGTTGTCCTGCTAAAAAGATTTCTTTCTCTTGAACTTCGGCAGCAATTTCTTCCTTTTTACGTTTGTCACTATCTACACCTTCAGTAACACGTTTTATCCGATTTTCCGTTTGTGTTCTCTTTTTCGTGAGTTCCTCTATCTTTTCATTAAGTTGCTGTTGTTCTTCTCTTGAGAGTTCGGCAGTCTCTTTGTATTGTTCGTTTTCAGCTACATTTTGCGCTATTTGCTTTTCAATTCGTGCGACGGTTTGGTCGATCTGTTCAATATCCTTTGCTATAGCAGCCTTCTCTATTTTCTTATCTTGCCATTGAGATGAAAGTTGCTGCCTTAATTGTTGAGCTTGTGCAATTGTTGCTGCGTAAGATATCCGTTTTTGTTTAGTCTGATCAACTAATTGTGTTAAATCATCAATTTTGGACTGTAAAACATCAAGTTCGTTGTTTCTACTGAGAAGACCTGTTTTTCTTTGTTCTGAATGTCCGCCTGTGATTGCCCCAGTGGTATTGATAACTTCACCTTCAAGAGTTACCAATCGAGCGTTTGGATTGGACCGTCGTTTGAGTGCAATAGCATTGTCCAAACTATCTATAACAAGCGTGTTACCTAATAGATGTTGTACTGCAGGTTGGTAAAAGGTGTCAAAATCCACCAAATCTTCAGCCACACCGATGACACCAGGTTCATCAAGGAGTGCATCATCAGTGAAGTTTCTTCTACGGATAATGTCAAGTGGCAGAAATGTCACTCTTCCTGCTCTATGTTCTTTGAGAAATTTTATTCCTGCATCGGCATCCTCTGCTGTTTCAGTGACAACATTTTGTATAGCACTACCGAGTGCAACTTCAATAGCAAGTTCATATTCGTTTTGTGTTTGTATGAGTTCTGCAACAACCCCGCAAATACCAGTAAATTGTTCAGGGAAGTGTTCTTTTGCTTGCATAATAGCACTGACACCAGCGTAATATCCTCTGTATGACGATTGCATTTGTGTTAAAGTTCTGTGTTGGGTTTCATTAACCCCTAAGGTATCTTGCAGCCCGCGTATTTTTGTGTCAATTTGTCGGAGAGCATCCTGCGTTTCGTTGAATGTTGATTCAACCTTCTTTTTCTCAGTGTCAATTTCAATTAAGTCTGCATCTAATTTTGTAGCAGTTAATTGGATTTCCTTGCGCTTGTCGATCGCATCTATTAGTTCTGTATTTAACGTGTCAGCATTTTCTTCCAACCGGTTAAGATTGCTCTGTGTATTTGAGACCTTATCATCAATGGAATTTCTTCTATTTTGAAGAAGTGAAACTTCTGAGATAGTCTCCTGTAGGTCGTTTTGTGCAATTCGTATAGTCTCATTCGTATTATGAATGCGTGTGCTCAACTCCTGCAAAACTTGCTTGCGACCTGATAATCGACTGTTCTCGATTTTTAATGCCGCCTCAGATCTTTTCTGTTCTTGTCTCCGTTCCTTTCTCTGTGATTCTAAATGTATTTGTTGTGTTTTGAGGGAGTCAAGTGATTGCAGTGCTCTTTGGCGTTGTTGCGATATATTTAATTGATTTTCTTTGTAGACTACAAGTTGTCGCTCAATTTTCTCTATTTGCCCTTCTATTTCATTTTTCTTTCCTTGGGCAGCAGCGATATTTGCATCCAGTTCAGATCTTTTGATGGAAGCTTGTTCAACTCTATCTTCCGCATCTTGCATATCTTTATTTACTTCGCTGACCTGGTTTATTATTTCATCCAATTTATTCTGTGCTTCAAAATGTTCAACTGCAAGTTTCTCGTATTCACGATATGCGAGGTTCAATTCTAATTTTTGTTGTTCTTCTTTTAATGATTTGTAGTGTTCGGCTTGGTCCGCTTGGTTTTTCAAGGATTCAGTTTCACGTTCTAATTCTTGTATAACATCGTTGATACGGACTAAATTCTGTTTTGTTTCTTCTAACTTTCTAATAGCAGTTTTCTTATTGTGTTTAGATTTTGTGATTCCTGCAACTTCGTCAAATAAGAACCGTCGTTCTTCTGGACGGACGTTAAGTATCATGTCAATCTTACTCTGTTCCATAACAGAATATGCATCCACGCCAACACCTGTATCCATGAATAGTTCGCTAATGTCCCGAAGTCTACATGCAGTCTTATTGATAAGATAACGACTTTCTCCATCTCGCGTGAGTTGTCTACACACTTCTACATCAGATGACTGAATTGATAGATTTTCAGATATATTGGTAAATGAGAGTGTGACACTTGCTTTTTGTGATGGACTAAATTTTGATCCGCCGTTAAACAGTAGGTCTCGCATACTGGTGCATCGGAGTGCTCTCGCACTCTGTTCACCTAAAACCCACCGTATTGCATCGGAGACGTTACTTTTGCCGCAACCGTTTGGTCCAACTATGGTGGTAATACCTGGTTCCAGTAATAGATCTACTTGTTCAGCGAAACTCTTGAATCCACTAATTTTGATGTTTTTTAAGTACAAAATGTTCCTCCTACCAATAATCTTCTATGCCAATTCTATCTATGACTTTACCTTTTGTACTAGCAATCTAAAAGGCGCGTAAATTGTGCCACTACGAGCCAGATTTTTTATCAGTCTTAACGTTCTATGATTATATAGTTAACCTATTTGTATATACGATAAACATTAATGATTGGTTTCAATAGGCATGTCATAGTACCCACACCCTAAAGGTTGGGGAAACTTGTGTTTCTTTGCAGACTGCCGAGCTAAGCTACGTCTTCCGTCCACTCCACTTTTTATGCAGCTCTATCCATCTAATGAACCATTGACCCACCAGCTACAGGTATAGCTAAACCTGTTAAAAAGTTTGATTGTTCTGATGCCAGAAAAGATATTGTATTAGCAACGTCTGTTCTTGTTGCTAGTCTGCCAAGTGGAACTAAACCTGATCTGTTCTGTATGAGTTCTACATACTTATCTTTGAATTGTTCATTATTCTCAGTTAGAGCATTAACAAGCTCGGTAACCCGTTCTGTATCCACTAAACTTGGACAGACAGCATTGACGTTTATCTGATAAGGCGCAAGTTCAAGAGCAAGTGCTTGAGTGAGTCCTATAATAGCAAACTTTGAAGCACTATACGCAGCGTATTTTGGCATAGCTTCTTTTCCGACTACAGAAGAGATATTGATTATCTTACCGTGTATTTTTCTTTCTATAAAATGGCGAGCGACAGCTTGTGAGGTAAGAAATGTACCTTTAGCATTTACTTTGATCACTCTATCCCATTCTTTTTCATCTAAGTCAACAGCAAGAACTCGGTCTTTGCCCGGTTTAGATCCAGCATTATTAACAAGTATATCTATTCTACCTAACTTGGATACTATTTTTTCTATCATGGCAGATACTTCATTTGAGTTCGTAATATCTGCTACAAAGCCACAGGAGCGTTTGCCAAGCGATTCTATTTCACTAACGACATCTTGTAGTCCTTGCCATTCAGATTCATCTAAGTTATACGGTTTTTCGGCAACATCATTAATGGCAACATCAGCACCATCATTTGCTAACTTAACTGCAATAGCGCGACCTAAACCAAACTCACCCGCAGCACCTGTTACGAGGGCAATCTTTCCATTCAGATTACTCATACTATCTCCTCTTGTTTCATAACGCGGGTTAAATTGACACTCATGCTAAGAACTTGGTTTGAAAAAGGTGACAAGACAACCACCGACCGCAGCAAGCAAAATTCCAAGAACAAATTCCCAACGGACAGCACTCCAACCTCCTTTAGGTGGATGCGACAATGTCGCAACAATAGCATTCACTATTGGTGCTCCTGCAAAGACAATAGACATTACAACAGCAGGTCGACCCCCAGCACCGAATGCAAGCAGCACACCGAACGCTCCGATAGCACCGACAACCCCCGCAAGAAAAGACCACCTTACACCTTTACCACTAAACGTCCATTCTGCCCCGGTAGAGTACAGCAAAATTGCAGACCCAATGACAGCTACCAAGAGATATGCCAATCCCACAAACAGAAACGCTTTATAACGTCTCGGTGCTGCATCATCTAAAGACTCCACAGTAGGATCTTTCATAGCATCCTGACCTTTATGCAAAAAAACACCGTAGAGTCCCCAAGAGGAGACAGTTAGAACAGCAAAAATTAACCACAATTTACCCATAATATTTACCTCCAATTTGAAATAAGTAATTCCATTTTATAGATATTTTTTGAACACTTGCATGAGTTGTTGTGCAATGATTTCATCACTGAAATTTTGATGAACATTCTCTTTACCTGTTTTCCCCAAATGTCTACGTCTTTCAGAATCTCGATATAATTGAAGTATACCTTCAGCCACGGCATCTGAAGATTCAGGTTGGACCAATATGCCTCCGCCAGTCGCATCAACCATTTCAGGAAATGATCCGTGTTCCGGTTGAACTACCGGTATCCCATTTGCGAGTGCTTCCAAGATAGACAACCCCTTTGATTCACGGTAAACTGTGGGAACAGAGAAAACATGGAGTTGGTTGAGAAAGTCTATCTTTTGAGAACGCGTGACCTCGCCATAATGAACAAAACTCTCTTGTAAGCCCCACGCATCTATCTGATTGACCAACTCCTCAAAATAGGGTTCATCCTTCTTACCAAGATATCCCGCAACATGAAGTTCTACATTGTCTGATCCCAACTCCTTTGTCAGTGTATAGAAAGCACTAACCAACAAGTGCAGACCTTTTTCTGGACAGATACGAGCCAAATAACCGATTTTGAGAGGTGGAGGCTCTGTCTTATCATTCAACTCACCGTGTCCATCTAAATTTAGACCCAAGGGAACAATATGGACTCTATCCACAGAAACTTGTAAATATTCTTCTGCCATATACCGTGCATAATAGTTACAAGGTGCAACAAATCCATCAGCATCTACAGCGCGTTCCGCTAATAGTGCTAATGCCTCAATTTTGTATGGGTCAATCAGGTCTCGTAGGAAGATGTCCTCACCTTGCAAAGCACAAATTACAGGAACGTCCAATGCGTTCTTTATTTCTCTTGCCATGCCAATTAGCATAGAGTTAGTCAAATATACAAGATCCAGTCGGTTGTCTTCACGTAACCATTTGACTAATTTTGCCAATTCTTTCCTTTGATAACCTTCTTCAGCACTCAACATTGAGACTGTCAATTCCCCCAAATCTCTCGCGTCTGTAGATGCACTGAGGCCCGCTAAACTGTTGAGCAGCTTCGGACTATCCAACATCCTATCAAACACCCAAGGAGTATGCCGAAAGAGTGAAAGTTTCTGTTGGAGATATACATTAATCCCTCCATAAAAGATGCGATCCAAACTTACATTTTCTTCGTCTGTTCGGGTAGGTGTATATGTCGGAATCAATGAAACGTTATGTCCCTGTTTATTTAATACTGTTGCTACGGCATTATCATGGATACAAGTTCCACAATACATTCCTGCAGCGCCAGCTGTAATATAAGCAACTTTCATGTTTTATCTTTGCAACAAGAATAATAGCGTATAACTTGGCAAATATCCTTTCACATATCATGTATTGAAATATCTATCAATCGTTTCAGATGAAGGTGGTTTTGTGATTAGGGAAACAATTATTAAAATTAAGGTAGATACAAGTATGATGACTGAAACTGGCATAATCCCTGTTCCACCTACAGTATATCCAGAAGTCTGCCAGTATCGTAGAAAGAAAAAGAGCCACAGCAGAATGACACTAAATATTGAAGCAAGTACACCGTGCTTAGTACTTCCCTTCCAGAATAGTGCTGCAACTACTATGGGGAAAAGGCCTGAGAAACCCGTGAAAGACCATATAGCCAACCTGAAAATACTTGGTTTCGCAATTAAAGATATAATATAGGTTATACTGATGATAGCAATCACAAATAACCTTCCAACCCATACCTGTTGTTTTTCTGTCATCTGCTCTTTCCCACTTTTTCTGAGGTAAGGACGTACGATGTCATTCGTAAACATGCTCCCAAGAGAGAGTGTTTGTGAATCAAGTGACGACATAATTGCAGCAAAGACACCTGCTCCTAAAAACCCTGCTAATACCCCTGGTGCGTGTTGACGAATCATCTGAATCAGTACGCTGTTGACTTCCGGTCCTTTTAATGCAGGGAAATCCACATTTCCCAATATACCAAGTAGTACACTCGGCACCCACACAATGGCAATACACACGGGATAAAGAATAATCGGATAACGGAATGTGCTTACGTCTTTCGCTGTAAGACAGTGTGAAAAGATGTGAGGAAACATCCCGACTGATAACGGAATACACGTATAAGTCAACAGTTCCAAAGGTTTTATGTGGTCTGTTTGTCTTAATAAACTTGTATCAACTTTGGATAGTGCGGTGGAAAATCCACCCATCCGATATATGATGACAACAAAGGTAACACCACCGAGAATCATGAAAACAAGCGTTTGAAATGTGTTGACCCACGCAGTGCCACGCATACCACTATAGGTAACATAGCACAGCACAACGGCAGAAATCAATAACCCACCGACCCACTGCGGAATTGCATTCTCTGTAATTTTAGAGATTGTATCGCCACCACCCATAACACCAATCAGTAGATAAGGTATAAGTAACAGTACTAACACAATAAAGAGCAATAGTCCCAATCCATTTGATTCCCATCGGTCACGAAAGAATTGAACTTGTGTGACATATCCGAACTTCTTTCCAATCTTCCACAATCGTGTTCCAATAAAAAGAAACACACAAGGTACAATGATTGCAGATGAGGATGCCATCAATGCAAACACACCAATACCTCTGTGGTATGCTTCACCGGACGCACCAAGTATAGAAAATGCTGTCATGTGTGTCCCAAAAAGAGACATCAACAACATAAACCAACTTATGTTACGGCTTGCGACAAAGTAATCTTCACCTGTGTTTCGGAAAAACTTGTGGCTCAGGAGACCGAGACTCAGCACTAATGCAAGGTAGATAATAATGACTGCCAGAATCATTTCTCTCTCCACATAAATTTGACGAGGGAATACATTAGCACAGAAGCAGCGAAGCAAAAGAGTATGTGATAGAGCAATCCTATAGGTAGTCCCAAGACGATTTCAGATGTTCCCCAGAACCAGAAATCGTTATGAAGAATAAACAGAACCACCAGTAATACATATAGAATCCATCTAAGTGTAGTTTTCATGTGTCACCTCACCCCCACGCCAATTATAGTAAAAAATAAAAACACATGCAAGCAACGTTATCCCATGTATCCACATTAAATTCAGTTCAGTAGGTATAAAGAAAAGCAGTGCTGCAGCAACAAACATCACACAACGTTCCCACACTGATATATCCTTAAATGCGTAACCAGCAATACTTGATGCAAAAAACACAGTGCCAGCCAATGTCCAGAAGAGATTGACAAAAATAATCCATAAGTGCGGACTACCACCCTCAGCACTGAGCCATAGCAATTCTGGTCGAAGGACAAACGCATAGGGTAATGCAAAACCCACAAGTGCAAAGCGAAAAGCAGTGAACGCAGTCTGCATGATACCAGAATTCGCAATCGCAGCAGCAGTATATGCAGCCAGTGCAACGGGTGGTGTAACCATTGACATCATTCCGAAATAAAATATAAAGAAGTGTGCAGCAAGTGGAACGACCCCTAAGTCAAGCAGCACCGGACCGACCAAAATCGCCATCAACAGATAACACACTGAGGATGGCAGTCCCATGCCTAATATGATTGTAGAAATCATGAGCAGAAACAACGCAAGTAACAGATTCGTTTCAGCAAGTGGCAGGAGAACTCTCGGCAATTTTGAACCGACACCTGTAAGTGTAACAACACCGAGAATAATACCAACACAAGAAGCAGCGGCTATCAACGACACCCCGCTATGTCCTGCGTTTTCCATCGCCTTGAAAATACCTGATACACCCACGCGTGTTCTTATATGAAATAGACTGACGATTAAAACAACCAACAAACTCCAACTGACCGCACGGAATGGTGTTGCTCCCATAAGTAGAGTCAAAATCAAGATGAAAAACGCTGCAAAAAACACTACGCCTTGCATGATGGGTAGTTTTTCTGTAGGATTATCATTTACAACTTTATGATCTATATCAACATTTTCTTCAGTTGTTCCCGCTGATTGATTAGACTTTGTTGTTACGTTAATGGTTCGTTTTGCATAAAAATGCACGATGAGTAGAAGGGCAGTGTAATATAGAATTGCTGGCAAAAGTGCTGCTCTGATGATTTCTAAATAGGTTACAGTTGGTTGGACAATTTCTAACATCATGTAGGCAGCTGCACCCATTATTGGAGGGACTAACGCACCACCTGAACTTGCCGCTGCTTCAATACCTCCTGCAATTTCAGGTTTGAAACCTACACTCCGCATCAACGGAATTGTGAATGTGCCGGTTGTAGCTGTGTTTGCAACTGCAGAACCGGACAAAGACCCCATCATACCACTGCCAATCACTGCCACCTTTGCCGGACTGCCTGTGCTTGTCCCGAATATCCGTCTTGCCAAATTCAGAATATAAGCGGTGGCACCGGTGCGTTCCAGAAATGTCCCAAACAACACAAACAGAAATACATACGTGAACATCACACGGAGTGCAACACCAAACACACCACCATGCAGGAATGTTTGACTGATAATGCGTTTGATGGAATACCCGCGATGTGGAAATAACCAACTGGGTAGGTACTGACCGAAACTTGCATAGAGTAGGAATACGATAGCGAGTAATGGTAGGGTAATACCGATAGAACGTCGGGTTGCCTCTAAAATCAAAACAAGTCCGAATCCACCAACATAGAAATCTAAAATGTGTTCTGCTGATGCGCGATCCCCAAGAAATCTGTCGCTCAACCAAAATCTTTCAAACATCGGTTCCGTTTGAATAACTACATAACCGAAGCAGAAAACGACACCGCCTATCAAAACAAAATCAAGGATATTGCAGATAACATTATCAGCAAGACGAGGATGAAGTGGATATTTCAAAAGGACAACTATTAACCCAAACATTGCGAAGAGTGCTAATGCTGACTGCGGTTTCAGCAGTGGATAGTTGACTTCGGATAGAATAAAAAGACATAGTATTACCGCAACAGGTAGAATGAGGGAGGGTTTTATCTGTTTCAAAAGAGGAAGTGAACCTATCCTTTTATTCAAGAGACTTGATGAGTTGCGGTATGAAGAAGTAAAAGCGTGTCTATAGCGTCATCACATCTATTGTCTACACGGAACTTGCTTTATAGTTTAGCAAATAATAGTGTGTGTGTCAAATTAAATAGGGAAAGACAGGATTGTTTAGTTTTAGGATTTTGTTCAATATTATTCACTAATGTTAATTTTGTCATGGGTTTGTATTCCTTTTTCAGTGAAAATATGATGCATGGGTATATCCCACGGTTGTGGGTATGTCTCATCTACTATTTGAACTTGAAATGCAATACCAACAGAAACTGCATTCGGACATTTCGGTTGAAACCTATCATAAAAACCCTTTCCATATCCGAGACGATGACCGTTTTTGTCAAAAGCAATAGCAGGAACAAGTATGAGTTGTAGTTGATGCGTGGGGAAAACAGGACAACTTTCCTTTGGTTCATACATGCCATATCTGTGTAAAACTAAGTCTTCATCCAAATTCTGAATCTGTTTTGGATTCAAGCCACCGCTTTTTGTGTCAACTACGGGGGCAATAATTTTTCTATCTTGTTTAAGAAGGAGTTCAACCAGCTGCCAAGTTTCCACCTCACTTTTCATACTTAGGTATACCATGACTGCATCAAAAGTATATCCTTGGTCACTTTTTTCCTTCCTCTGAATCCACTCAAATAGATGTTCAGTAATTCGTTTGCTGAGCATAATGCGTTCAGCAGGTGTGATATTATCACGTTTTCGCAATATTTCAGACCGAATGGAATTCCGTTTTTTCGTAATGTCCATCTTTATTATCTTTATTCTTCCCATTCAATGTGATCAATATGCTTTGCAAGTGCATCACGAAAAGTGGAGGGTTTCATGGATAACAACCGAGCGGCTTGTGTTTTGTTACCTTTTGTCTTTCGCATTGCCCATGCGATGAGTTCGCGTTCAGTGGATTTGATGATTTCATGGAAAGAGGTTAAACTTGGTGTAGTGTCAAGTTGTTGTGAAGTTGGTAATTTAATCTCAATAGGAATGTCTTCTTTGGTAATTTCATTTCCATTGTACACAGTAACAAGACGTTCAATTATATTTTCAAGCTCACTGATGTTACCTGACCACGGATAATCGGAAAGTACATCAATAGCATCAGGACTAATTTTGATAGATTGGTGAGGTGAGAATATATCCAAGAAATGGTTGATTAATATAGGAATGTCGCCTTTTCGTTCTCGTAAGGGAGGCAAAAATAATGGAATAACATTTAGTTGATAGTACAAATCTTCAAGGAACTCACCGCGTTTCGTTTTATCTTTCAGATTGTCACGAGATGTTGATATGATGCGTATATCTATTTCAGATGATTCTGTGTCATCAGCTTCCGTATGTTCCATACTCTCCAATATTGCTAATAATTTTGCTTGTAGGTTTAATGGAACAGAATCCACATTTGCGATGAACAGAGTGCCTCTGTTTGCTATTTGTATCTTACCTTGTCTGTCACTGTCACCGAAGAGTTCAGATTCTATGGTATCAGCAGTAAGACCATAAGAATTGAAGTTGACATAAGGTTGATGTAGACGTGAACTCTTGAGATGTATAGTTTTACCTAAAAGAGATTTTCCCGTTCCTTCTTCGCCATATATCATTACATTGCTATCAACAGAAGCAACTTTGGGAATCATATTGAAAATTTCTTGTATCTGTTGACTTTTTCCGATAAGTGTTTGATATAAAGAAGTTTCTTGATTTGTATCTTCAGATTTTTGAGACGATGGTGTTCTATCAGCTTGTGTTTTATTTCGTAATGCCTTTAATTTATCCAGCATCAGGATTAACTCATCACTTGAAAATGGTTTTTTAATATAGTTATATGCCCCAAACCTTAATGCCTCAACAGCTGTTTCAACACTTGCATAAGCCGTCATTACGATAACAGTGATATGTGGGTGTTCCTTTTTGACTCTTTTTAGGAAATCAATCCCATGCATCTGTGGCATACGTAGATCTGTGACTAAAACATCAAATGCCTCCTGTTGTAAGAGTTGTAGTCCAATAAGAGGGGAATCCACTGCGATAGTATCGTAATTTGATTCTCGCAAGTCATCCCGTAGTGTTACTCTTTTAATTTTTTCGTCATCAACAACAAGTATTTTCATTTTTTCCCTCATCAATGTGTATCTATGCAATTGGCAATTTTACAGTAAATGTTGTGCCGTGTCCTTCTTCACTCTCTACCTCTATGATTCCTTGATGTTGTCTGATAATACGGTCAGAAACAGTGAGACCGAGTCCAGTGCCTTTTTCAGTAATTTGTGATGTGTAAAATGGTTCAAATATTCTCTCTTTGACAGATTCTGATATACCGACACCCGTATCAATTACTTTTACATAAACACTCGGTTGTGCTAATAGTGGGTCTAAAGTTAGTTCACCTGTTCCATACGCTAATTTCCCACCATCTGGCATTGCTGTAATTGCATTTAGTGATAGGTTAAGAATGACTTGTTCTAATAGATGTTTATCGCCGTGTATAGGTGATATTCGGTCTTGAAAGTCTTTCTCAATTTGTATTCCTTTTTCAGATGCACCGTATTCAATGAGTCCTATTGTTTCATTTACGACTTCATTGAGATTTATTGCAGAAAGCGAGAGTTCATGTGAACGTGAGAAATCAAGCAATTTGCCGATAGTTGATTCAATTCTGCGAATTGCGTCCTCCATTAAATCAAGATATTCTTGTGTTTGTTCAATATTATTAGGATTTCGTTGTATACGTAGAATGCAGTTTAACAATCCATCAAGCGGATTGTTAATTTCATGGGCGACACCAGCAGCAAGTTCACCGATTGCCGCCATTTTTTCGGAAAAGATGAGTTGCTGCTCCATCCTTTTTCTATCAGCTTCCCGTTCTCTTGCTGTTTGTGTGATAGTAGTCGCTAAATAAACAGAAAAGAAGAGCGTACTTGTGAAGACAAATAGGACTCCGAATATATAAAACGGGTCTCGGTAGAGTTCCTCAGGTATAAAATTATTCAAAGGATTGTGTGGAATAATTCCAAAATATTCAAGGCAAATGAGGGAACTCAACAACAACGTGTTGAGTCCAGCTAAAACATAACTGACCCGTTTAGACAGGATGATACTTGCAATAATTAGATGAAATATAAAATAGAAGATGAAGGGATTTTCAACACCGCCGCTGAAGTGTATGAGTGCAGTCAGTGACAGCAGGTCAAGGATAATGTGAATGCAGGCTTGACGTTTTATAGATTTGAGTCGTTGCTGTTCTGGAGCCTTGCGATACATCCGTGGCTCAAAGTTATAGAGCACCATTAACGCGGCAATGATATAGAGCGGAATCGGACGTTCTATCATGTTCTGTGCTAAATTAGCCACAGGAACGGTGAAAAAAACACCGGCGATTGCAATCCAACGCAATCGCACCAACCACCCGATCTGTTTGATTAACTCCAGTTTTAACGGCAGTTCATCATCGACTGCTTTTTCCTGGAACAATTGTGTCTGTTCCATATCAGTCGTTCTCTCTATTTCATGTAGCGGATTTCGCCAGAGATTTCAATGGTATCAACGATCGCCATGACAACACCATCAACCGGTTTATTACTGGTAACACTTGTCTGCCGTGCTGAACTTCCTGTTGCAATTAATACGATTTCTCCGATACCAGCACCAACAGCATCTACAGCAACTGTATATTTCCGATCTAATTCTCCGTCTAAATTGACATCTTGGACAATCAACAATTTACTACCGACAAGTTTCTCATCTTTCTGTGTAGCAACGACTGTCCCCGTAACCTTTCCAAGAATCATTCAAAAACCTTTATATGATGTATTCGTATATATGTTTTTTCTCATTAACTTTAGGAATCAGCGTGAGAAATTGACTATTTTCTTCCTTCATGTTAAACTATTTTTGAGTATAAAGTCAAGACTAAATGATGGAGTATTTTGTTGAACAATAAAAATGCAGATGTTGTTATAATCGGTGGTGGTATAATCGGTTGTGCAATTGCTTATGAACTTTCAAAACAGCAGGTTTCAGTCATCGTAATTGAGAAGGCATCACGCGTTGGTGCAGAAGCTTCTTGGGCGGGTGCTGGTATACTCACTTCTCACGCCTCCACACACGAACCTTACCCAGAATTGTGTCGTGCAAGTCTTGGAATGTATCCTAATTTAGCATCTGAACTTAAGGATGAAACCCATATTGACATTGAGTTTATCCGTTCAGGAACACTCTCTGTCTACTTTGATGAGGCTGAAGCATTAGGTTTAGTTGGATTAGCAGAAAGGAGAGT
This sequence comes from Candidatus Poribacteria bacterium, assembly GCA_965214095.1. Lineage (GTDB taxonomy): Bacteria > Poribacteria > WGA-4E > WGA-4E > WGA-3G > MSPOR6. The sequence goes on from OZ243938.1 coordinate 1,332,005, forward strand.
CAATCGAGGATTTACTGCCGAAGTTTTGACACCAGAGCAGACATGGCATTTAGAACCTGCAGTATCAAAAAGTATTGCAGGGGCAGTGCTGTTCCCTGAAGATGGACATGTGCGAAATCCAAAAATGGTTACTGCTCTTGCGAAGGGAGCATCTAAAAACGGTGCCAAATTTATCTTAGGTAATGCGGTGACTAGATTTGTCCGTCAAGACAGTCAAGTCGTTGGAGTGGTTGTAAACGGTGAGACAATTCATGCTGATAGTCTTGTTATTGCAGCAGGTTGTTGGTCTGGACAATTGACATCAATGCTTGATTGTCCAATCACTGTCTCTCCTGCGAAAGGACAGATTGTCCTGTTGGAAACGATGCCACCGATATTTCAACGCACAATAGATGGACTTGGTATCTATATTGTACCACGAACTGATGGGAAGATCTTACTGGGTGCAACTGTGGAGCATATAGGCTACGACAAAACACCAACTCTTGATGGTGTGAAACAGATGATAGATGCGGCAGTTGTGATTGCGCCTGAACTTGCTGAGAGTAAATTTGTGCAAACGTGGACAGGTTTACGTCCATATTACAGAAGTGGTCCGTGTCTCGGATATCTTCCTGGTCACGATAATGTCGTCTTGGCATCAGGACATTATAAGAACGGTATTTTACTTGCGCCGATTACAGGAAAACTCATTGCAGAACTTCTAATCACTGGAAAACCGTCATTATCTCTTGATCCTTTTTCACCTAAATATACATAGTCAATACAATTAATGTCGTCATGCTAAATAGAAATTACATCGTATCAGCGTATCTATACCAATATAATGTGAAATTCAAACTAATTATACTGTGTTATACCTTAAAAGATAGGAGAATAATTTATGCAACCTGAATCACTAACAATTTTAACATTGCTGATTGGATTGTTTGGGGTTATATTTTGGATGGTTGTCGGATGGCGCGCAATGCGTGCACACGAAAAACTTGCAGATTCAATGGAATGGTTTGTCCGACAAGTCTATAGAAAAGAATATGATAATAAGGAACAGGATTTACGCGCTTCACAAGAGGATTAGTTCAATCGCTGATTTCTTTGAATGCTTATATGCAACTATACAATTATTCTTGACATCATAAATTATTGTTGTAATAATGACTTAAGGTATATAATCATGAAAATTACTGCAATCAAAACCTTCATAGCAAACTTTGGCAACCGTTCAAGAGGACTCATCAAAGTAGAAACCGATGAGGGAATATATGGATGGGGTGAAGCCTATTCTACCGGACCAGATCTCTCTGTTGAACCCATTGCAAACTATATCTTTGAAATGATTCAAGGGGATGATCCGAGACGAATAGAATATATCATGCTAAAACTCCATCAACAGTTCAGATTTCCTCCCGGTGGTGCAGGTTTAGCTGTCATCTCTGCGATTGACCATGCGCTTTGGGACATCAGTGGGAAAGCTGCAGGGTTACCAGTTTATATGCTTCTCGGTGGACATGCACGTGACAGAATCCGTGTCTATCGGGGTATTGGTGGAAGAGATGGTATTGAAGCCGCCGATCAAGCCAGAAAACTCAATGAGGATTGGGGGTTCACAGCATTCAAAACAAGTCCATATAAACTTAATCCAGATGCGGATCGGTGGGGAAGAGTATGTGATGCGGCAGCTACCTATTTTGAACAAATAAGATTGAATACACCTGACGATTGGGAATTCGCGTTTGACCCACATGCAAAAATCTTTGAACCGATACGCGCCCTACAATTGGCAAATGCACTTGCTCCTTATGACCCATATTTCTATGAAGAACCTATACGTCCCGAGCATATTCCAGCATGGTCGCGCCTTCGTTCACAGATGCAAGTGCCATTGGCAACTGGAGAATCCTTATACACTCGGTTTGAATTTCTTGATATAATCGCTGCACAAGGAGCGGACATCATTCAACCTGATATTTGTGTCTGTGGAGGGTTGTTAGAGATGCGCAAGATAGCCGCGATTGCAGAAGCACATTATGTTAGCATTGCTCCGCACAACCCAATGGGTCCTCTGGCAACAGCAGTGAATGTTCACTTCGCTGCAGCAACACCAAACTTCAAAATCCTTGAATATCTCTTACCTACAGATAGTGCTTGGAATTCTTGGGTTGACGAACCTTATATGCCAAAGGACGGTTACTTGGAATTACGCGATCGTCCTGGACTCGGTGTTGATATCAACGAGGATGCAGTAACAGACAACGAATATGCACATTGGCAAAGAACCTGTCCAATCCGTCCAGATGGGTCTACAGGTTACATCTAAAGCCAATTAAGACTATAGCAATAATCAGGACTTACGCATAAATTGTAGGTGCGCTTTGTAAGCGCGCTGGTAAAACAAGATGGAGAAAGTATGAACCCAGTAAAATTAGGCGTTATCGGTTGTGGTGTCATCGGCAGTAGACATCTCAGTATTGCAACGGAAACAGAACATATTGAGTTAGTTGCTGCTGCGGATATGGTAGAATCTTACAGAGAACGCGCTACAGAACGATTTAATCCACCAAAAATGTATACAAATGATGTTGATTTACTCGACGATGAAAACGTTGAAGCAGTCGTACTCGCTTTTCCGACACAATTCCGAACTGAAGTTGCACTACGTGCTTTTGAAAGAGGAAAACATGTTCTGATTGAAAAGCCAATAGCAATGAATGTAGAGGAAGTCAATCAACTTATCGCTGCCCGTGGTGATTTAGTTTCGGGATGTTGTTCGTCACGTAACCGATTCAACAAAGCAGCACGTCTTGCAACGGAATTAATCACATCAGGCGGGTTAGGTGAACTCCGCACAGTGCACTGTCGCGCAAAAAGAGGATGTGGAAAACAACCCGATTCCCCACGGCCAGACTGGCGTTTAACGAAATCCCTAAACGGGGGTGGTATCCTTGTCAATTGGGGTTGTTACGATATAGATTTCCTGCTTGGAATTACCGGATGGCAACTCAAACCGAAAACAGTATTCGCACAAACGTGGACTGTTCCACCGGTCTTTGAATCGCATATCGCACCGGGTTCAGATGCAGAGACACATTATTTAGCTTTAGTGCATTGTGAAGATGGAACTGCCATTACGCTTGAACGCGGTGAATTCATGGCAGCGACATCACAGTCCGACTGGGAAATAATCGGTTCTGAAGGTGCATTGAAACTGAATATGGGAGATGGCAATCCAGAGAAGGTTCAGCATAGTCAAACAACAAGAGAAGAAGGAGTTTCTACCAATCCTCTTGCGAATTCAGATGACACTGAAGGACCACATTACACAGATCCATTGGCAGACTTTGCTGCAGCTATCAGACAGAACCGACAACCCATAACTGGTTTGGAACAAGCATTGGTCGTTCAGCAAATTACGGATGCAATATATGCCTCAGCGGAAAGTGGTTCTGCAGTAGAAATAAAAGATTGACAGTTCACATTAATTGGAAATATTAAGGGTGTGGTTCACCTGTTTTCGGTTTCTCTTTAGGTGCGTTTGATTCCTCACCAAAACGGATATGTAGTGATGCACCAGGCGCGTGTTGTTTTCCATAAAGCAAGTGTTTTAGACCCCAGAAGGCAAACGTTGTACCAAACATCACTACTATTCCCCAAATAGATACTGACATGATCCAGTCGGAGAAAGAGAACACGTTTCCAGTCTGTTCCCGTACTACATTTGCACCAATTGCCACAACGATTGTACAAATAACAGCATTCAGAGTAATTACACCTTCAGTAATCATTCTACCCGGACTAAAGTTGACCAATGCACGTTCAAAGTTAATGACTACGACCCACCACAAAAATACAAGATATAACAGTTGTCCCTTTCCCATCCATTCTGATGATATAAATGGAATCGGATCGCGTAGATTGACTACCAACACTGCAATTAACATGATAGATAGCGCGATATAGAATATCTCAAACCAACCTATCCAGCCGCGGGAATGACGAAACCAACCGATGACAGGTAGGCCGAACATTCGTTCAGGCAAGGAATCTATGGAATCCACCCAAGTCTGACCTGCTTTACGATAATTCAGATATGTTAATGCAATCAAGATACAGAATACTGCAAACATTTCAATCCAACGTGGGAAAATTGGTTCAGTCTCTAATAGTGGTGTCCGATTGATTATCAATCCGAACGTAATTGCAATACCGATCCCAAACAATAAACCTTGTAATTGCTCCATGACACTGTGCCAGTTTGTCTGAAGTCCTGTCTTGATACCGATAAGTTTCAGTAGTTGTCCGAAGGAAAATGCAACACCACCCGCGAAACCAGACATCAATGTTACAAAAGCAAGTCCCCCAAGTTTATAGTGCCAGCAAAATACTAACATACCCATAACCATACCAACACATCCTGACCAATTATCGCCACGAGGAGGTGTCATACGTAGTTTCAAAACATTCACCAATAGCAGAAATCCAACAAACCATCCGACACCTAAATAGAGAATTAGCGATGTACCTATATCTATTTTCCCGCGAATGATGACAATCAATAATGCGGCAACGATGGCAACAAGCGCGGCTAACCAATCTGAGTCATACCAATAGAGTGGACTCTCATGCCGTTGCATACGTTTCGGTGCAAAGATAAGATCCACCACAACTGCTTGAAGCGACCATCCGACAAAAACCGCACACATCGGAACAAATAATATAGGTAATAAAGAACTGGATTGATCCTGGGTAGAATCTACGAGAAATGCAGGTAATGCAGTTCCTGCGCCACCAAGTGCAGCCCACAAGAAACCTATGACAAACAGATTGGCAAATCCATAAAGTACCGTAGGTGTATGAGACGAATGTGTGTAACCGACTACCATCATATAGGACATACTGCCACCGAATGACCATCCAATTGCCCCGAACAACGCAAAAAAGTGGATATATCTAAACCAATCTTCACGTCCTGACAAAAGGACGATTGCCATCGCAGCAAGTGCACCGGGTATGGCAGCACCATATTCATGGCCAAAGTTCCCGCGTATACCCCACCCAACGCAGAACGAAAGACCACACAACAATATCATTTGCCATGGAATTGATGAAAAATCCATAATGAGATACTCCTATTTCAAAGTGCCTATAATCATTAGAAGAACTTCAGTTCTTAGATTATGTAGAATTATTATATTGTTGTCAAGTTTCTATAGTTGACATAGATCCGGAAATTCCTCGTTAATACCTTTAAAAAATGGTATAATGATAACATAGAGAAGCATTGAGAAAAGGTATTATGAGAACTCTAATTCTATACATAATTCATTCAATTATATTATTGTTTATATTGCATTCTGAAGTGTCGGCTTTGGATTGGCAAGGATTCCTCGGTCCAGAACAGAATGGCAAATCACAAGAAAAGATCAATATCACACCTTGGGACAAAACAGGTCCACCAGTACTGTGGACAAAAGAAATTGGCACGAGTTACGGTTCACCTAATGTAGCAAATGGTAAAGTCTACATATTCACTCGTCACGGAGATATGGCACGTTTATCCTGCTTAGAAAGTCAAACTGGAAACGAACTCTGGCGATTTGAATATCCAACGGATTATGAGGACATGTATGGATACAATAACGGTCCGCGGAGTTGTCCCATTGTTGACAACGATCGCGTCTATATATTCGGTGCGGAAGGGATGCTGCACTGTGTCAATGCGAAAAACGGAAAACGTATTTGGAAAGTTGATACCGTCCAGCAGTTCAATGTTGTAGACAACTTTTTCGGTGCTGCTTCTGCCCCCGCAGTTGAAGGTGATTTACTCATTGTCCAGATCGGTGGTTCACCGCCTGGTACTCCAAAAGATATTTGGGAATCAAAAGGTAAACCTAAACCAAATGGAAGTGGAATCGTTGCTTTCAACAAGTTCACAAGTGAAGTGATTTACCAGATCGCAGATGAATTGACAAGTTACGCAAGTCCAATCTTTGCTAATATCAAAGGGAGACGGTGGGGATTTGCATTCATGCGTGGTGGACTTATTGGATTTGAACCGAAATCTGGGAAGATTGATTTCCACTATCCTTGGCGGGACAATCAAGTTGAATCCGTTAACGCATCATCTCCAGTCATTGCTGATGACCTTGTTTTCATCAGTGAGTCTTATGGCATTGGTAGCTCAGTCCTTCAAGTACAACCTGGTGGATACAAAGTTGTTTGGAAGGATAGACCAAACTCACGAAACAGAGCAATGGAGATGCATTGGCATACACCTATTCACCATGAAGGTTATATCTATGGATGTAGCGGTAGACATTCTGGTGGTGCAGAATTCCGATGTGTAGAACTCAAAACTGGAAAAATCATGTGGCGTAGTCGTGTAAACGAACGCGCATCATTACTTTGGATAAATGACTACTTCATCTATCTCGGTGAATATGGACGTTTGATGCTATTGAAATGCACTCCAGATAATCTTGAAGTCATATCTCAATCTGTGCCAACTGACAAAAATGGAAAGCAGCTGATTAACTATCCTGCATGGGCAGCACCTGTATTAGCTGATGGTCGTCTTTATGTTCGTGGAAAAGATCGACTCATCTGTTTTTCATTAGATTCAACACAAAAATAGTCTGATTCAGATTCAGCATGACTGAGTTGATTAGTACGCTGAACTTGTATAATCTACGCACTTCTTATTCTTTCAATCGGTTACTTCTCTCCAGTAAATCTCATTATATCAACAGATAGGCACAAGATTGAATGGGCCTATCCCAACAGTTGTTAATACAACTACCTTTCAGACTATTATAGTGAAATTAAAAATACGTGCACACTCCACGGTAGATGCGGTTTCCTAACCGCATCTATAACACTGAACAAATACCGGTTCGGTTAGGAAACCGAACCATAGGCGTCAATTTAGTGTAAATTAGGTGTTTTCCCCAGGCCGGTAGGTGCGGTTTCCTAACCGCACGGAACCTGTGCGAGAACCTCTATGAAGGTATTTGGCACAAAGCCGGTTCGGTTAGGAAACCGAACCTACCGGTACTTGGAAGGATGCTAAATTGACGCTTATGGTTCGGTTAGGAAACCGAACCTACCGTAGTATGTAAATAATTATGGTTTTTACTATAATTATTGCAAATGAATCAATGTAGATTGAAATATGACAAACACCTTTAACACTCAATCTGATAATCCACAACAGACATCGCACCCAGGTGTAACCTTCCGTGCAATTCTGATTGGAATCATCCTTATTCCACCCAATTCCTATTTTATTATGGCAAACCATCTCCGTTTCTGGAGTACTTTGCCGACAACAATGTCACTCATCTATAATGTTGTGATTACATTGACATTGTTAACATGTCTTAATTTCCTACTCAAGTTTATACTACCTCGTTATGCACTTCGTCAAGGAGAACTATTGACGATATATGTTATCTTGTCAATTTCTTCAGCTATCGCGGGACACGATATGATGCAGACTGTTGTTCCCATTATCCCAAACGGTTTCTGGTTTGCAACACAAGAGAATGAATGGCAACAACTCTTCTGGCGTTTTTTACCCAGTTGGATGACGCTTAATGATATGTCTGTTCTGCAAGATTTCTATGACGGTGACACGACTTTTTATACAAAAAAGTATATGGTAGCATGGTGGAAACCGATCCTTTGGTGGACTCTATTCTTATCAGTCATAATATGGGTAATGATATGCATTGACCTTCTCATTCGCAAGCAGTGGATTGAACATGAAAGATTGACATATCCGATTGTCCGATTACCGATTGAGATGACGCATAATGATGGTAGGTTGTTTAAAAACAAAATGTTGTGGGTAGGATTCGCAATTGCAGGTGGGATCGATCTAATTAACGGTATCCATGCGTTCTTTCCAGCATTTCCTGAGATACCTGTGCGTAATGCAGATCTCGGCAGATATTTCACTGAAAAGCCATGGGATGCTATGGGGTGGACACCCATCTATATTCTTTCGTTTGGTGTGGGACTTGCATTTTTGATGCCGCTTGAGATGTCCTTTTCACTCTGGTTTTTCTATCTATTTTGGAAAGGAGAACGGATATTAGGAAGAGCAATGGGACTACAGATATTACCTGGATTTCCTTATGACGGACCACAAGGTGTGGGAGCATATCTTGCCATCGCTATTTTTGCACTCTATGGTGGACGAAGACATCTTTATTCAATATTTACAAATTTTATAAATGCTTTTAGATTCGGCAAACAGAACACACAACTGAAACTTTCGACTGAGTATCGGGAAGCGACTGGCAGCCGTTGGGCACTCGTCGGATTAGTCGCGGGTGTGTTATTCCTCTTCATCTTTTCAAGATACGGTGGAATGGCTATATGGATGATTGCACTTTATTTTGTCATCTATTATCTACTCGCGCTTGGCATTACACGTGTCCGCGCCGAAGTCGGTCCGCCAACGCATGAGATGTTTGTGGCTAATCCACGGCAGTTTATTATTGACACACTTGGTTCCAGACACATTCCACCACCTAGTCTGACGATGATGTCACTATACTATGCATTTAATCGTGGGTATCGCGCACACCCGATGCCCCACACCTTAGAAGGATTCAAACTTGTTGAAGTAGCAAATATGAGAGCAGGAAGAATGGTCATCGCCATGATGTGTGCGGTTGTCTTCGGCATTCTTGCTGCATTCTGGTCATATCTTGTCGTATCTTATGACATAGGCGCGAATCCGGGTCTGGGGAACGGTGGATATAATAGACTCAGAACATGGCTTTATTATCCAAGTGAAACAAACATCCCCGCAGTTACATTCATGGGCGTAGGGTTTCTATTCACCGGTTTGCTGTGGTGGCTCCGAACACGATTTCCTGCCTTCCCTTTTCATCCTACGGGATATGCTGTTGCAAGTAGTATGTGGACGTTTGGCTGGCTTTGGTTTTCTGTATTCGTGAGTTGGTTAGCAAAATATATTATTCTACGATTTGGCGGTATTCGCCTCTATCATCGGGTCTTACCTCTGTTTTTAGGACTGATATTAGGAGAATTCATTGTTGGTGGCGCGTGGGTGATCATTCGACTGATATGGGGTGTGTCTGTATATTCGTTCTATCGATAATTTGACAAAACCTTAGGTCAATGATATACTTCGTTAGACACGAGATTTATTTACAATGGATGCAAGAAACACATTATGAAAAAACAAAGTATAAAGTATTACCTTCTTCTCTTAATTATTACAATATTACAATCAAGTTGTCATATATCCTATTTTGATAGACCAAGTAACTCGGATTTATTGAAGTTAAAAAACAGATATGCAATCAGCTTGAACTCTACTTGGAATGAAGAAAAAGCCGGTATTTTGTTAGCAACATTGGATTCTATCTACCAGAACGTTGATTACCAGAATAACACGCATCCTCCTTCCGTTTGGAGGATAAGTAGTGATGAAGTCCAAGATAACATCAAAATAGAAATCTTCAATAGTATAAAACTCGTCACTGTCAGTCAGGCTGTATTTGCAAGTGAAGACAGTGCATCTGAATTTGAAACAAAACAGAGGTTCTTTCGCGTTGTTGCTCAATTCATTACGGAAAATTGGACAAACAGAGATGCAGCAAAACTCATATTGAAAGATGGCACTGACAGAGATGCACTTGAATTGGTGCTGCAAGAAATGTATGGACTACGTATAGTTCGCAAGGATACACCTGAATCAGAAAGAATAGCACAGAGATTACGAAAATATGTTGGCGAAGTGCATGTTACTGAATTTACCAACCAAGAACTGATGAAACTCATGACAGTTTATGAAATATTTCCGAGAGGGTTAGACAAAATACCTAAAATGAAACACCTCCTTCGGAGAGATAAAGCACCTTATGCTGGTTCCGCGTGGATTGTTGCAGATTGTATTGAGTATGATGCGCGAACATTTCGTGTAACAAATCAAAATGAATTCAAACGGATCATCATTCATGAAAAAGCACATTTTCTATGGGAATATGCTCTTAACGGAAAACTTAGAAAGGCATGGTCAGCACTGGGTGGATGGCATAAAGATCCTGAAAACAAAAGTAGATGGCTAAAGTCAAAAGATCGTAATGAATTTGTAACAGACTATGCTTACGCTAAGAACCCGAATGAAGATTGGGCAGAAAGTGTTGCTTTCTATCTTTCGCGTCCGAATAAACTTCGCACTTGCTCAATTGAAAAATACGACTTTATAGACCGTGTCATGCAACAGTATCAAGAAGTTGGCGTTCCCTTCAAAAGATTGCAGCATATTGACTATTGATACCTATAAAAGTTTTTGCTCCCACCACTCAAGATAATCGGCATCGCTTATATCAGGAGTAAGTCCACGTGATTCCATTCTCTCTCTAAATGACTCATCCATATTTTCATCCCAATAGGACTTTGTTTCATCTGACTCTGGCGTTTCTCCCATATCCCCTGTTGTTTGTGTCCAGGCATCCAGTTGATTGCTAAGGTCCTTTCGTATTTCACCATACTTCATATCATCTGCGAGGTTGTTGACTTCATAAGGATCGTTCTCCATGTCGTATAGTTCTTCATTAGGACGTGTCTGTGCAAGAAAATGTTGCTGTGCTTGTGTCAGTTCACCTTTCTCAGCTAAGATGTGTATCAATGTCCATAATGGATATTGAAGTTTCTTATATCCATTGAATTGCATATACGGCAGTTCAGGATGATAGTTGCGGATAAGTTTATAGTCTTTTGTGCGGATACAACGGATGCGATCATCAGTGCCATCACATCGGTCACGTGCAGCGAAGATAGCATCACGAGATGTCGCATTCTTTCCAAGAAAAACTTGTCCTTGAACGTAACTTGGAATGTCAATACCAGTTAGAGATAGTGATGTCGGCATAAAGTCAACGCCACTGACAAGTTCATCGCTGACAACGCCAGCATCAATATTATTTGGATGTCTTACAATTAGTGGAATGTGGATGCCACCATCATACAAAAACTGTTTGCATCGGATATGCGCGCGCCCATGATCACTGATGAAGAAGACAATTGTGTTTTCTGAGAGTCCTTCATCATCCAAGCGATTTAATATCCGCCCCACTTTCTTGTCCAATATTTGGATGCTTTCCAGATAAAGTGCCCAATCCTTTCGTATTAGCGGATGGTCAGGATAGTATGAAGGCAATTCTACATCATCAGGATTTATAGGTCGTTCTGGATCCGGTTTGAAAACCCGATGTGTGTCGGGTATGTTGATTTGTGCATAGAAGGGTTGTCCCTCATCCCTTTCCTGCCAATCTATACCATCAAATGGGTTCTTACTCTGAAAGTTGAAATCGGTTTTACCGCGCTTGTTATAGGGAGGTCCAGGACTGTTACATGTGAAATAACCAGCTTCTCTGAAACAATCAGTAATTAGTTTCATATCTGAACGTAGTGGTTTATCACGATTACTGCGATGGTTATGTGCATCAAAGTGTGTTTGATATGTTCCCGTAATCAGTGCTGAACGGCTTGGAGAACAGACAGGACAAGTTACATACGCATTAGAAAACCGTGTTCCTTCTTCTGCGAGTCTATCTATATTCGGTGTTGCGACGGCAGGGGTTCCATAACATCCCAAGTCAGGTGAGAGATCTTCTCCGTATATCCACAGTACATTCGGTTGCGTTGTTGCCAAAACAATCTCCTTAAAATATGTTATAGTTATTTGTTTCCGTTTAATCTGTCTACCACATAGCGTTCGCGAAAGAGTGTTTGCCGCATCGGAGGCATTTCCTCAAACAATTTTGGATTCGGTTTATATACCCGTGCATATCCACTATCCACAGGACTATAAAGGTTGAAAATTGCTAATCTATCGTTGTCAGCATTTGTCCACGGATTTGCGCTATGTGTCAATGCTTCTGTGAAAAACAGGAGTGAACCCGGTGGACATCCGTAAGTGCTCCATATATCCGATTCTGGATTCTGGATTTCAGCAGGTGCGGTATAAACTGATTTATGACTTCCTGTTACCAATAGCGTCCCACCTTGTCTGTATTTGACTTCGTTCAATTCCCATACGATACGGGTGTGAGGACTATACCCTTTCCCTGGGAATGCGTTATAATAGTGTGCATCCCCTGGGAAGCGGAGCATACCGTTCCCGTTATGTGGACCAAATCCACCCATGTCTTGTGTGCGGTAAAATAGGTTTGTGCTCTCAACCGTATAACCGTAACAATCGCTACTGCTGACAGAAGGATGTGCTGTGAACTCATTGAGCAGTGAAACGACTAATGGATGGTCAATCAATTTCTGAAGTGGTCCACCAAGGGTGTTCCGTTCATGTTCTGGTATAGATTCAGGATCATGATGCAATCTGTTTGCGAAATCCTGCATCTCCTTCAGTTCAATTCCGTTGATCACCTCTGGCATCAACAACCAACCGTGTGTGTCAAATTCGTATATCTGTTCAGGTGTCATTTCAGGTACAACCAAACCATCTGAGTTGTGTGTAGGGAGTTCGCAGATATTTGTTGGTAGTAAAACATCAGTAGAAGTTCGCATAATGTAGTTCTCTGTTCCTTTTTTCAATCCTGTTAAATCCACTTAACTATATTTCTATGGGAAATGCAGAAGTGCGATTGCCAAAATCACCGTTGATTACATTTCCACCCGTATATACATCCCGAAATAGTGTTTGTCGTTTTTCAGGCATTGCCTCCAGAAGTTGCTGACTCGGCATCCAATTTGACCAACGGCTTGCAACAGTGTTATACAGATATGAGGCACGGATCCGAGTAGTCTCTGAATGATGTGACGCTGCTACGTCATACTTCTGTGAGATGGATTCAGTATAAAGGAAAAGTGATCCTTGTGGACATTCATAAGTTTCCCATAGAGAAGAATCACCATCAATTATTGAGTCTGGTGGGGAATATGCTGCTTTGTGGCTGCCTGTTATGAAGCGAAAATTATTAGTTTCCGGTTTGACATTGGATAATTCCCATATTGCTCTCGTTAACCCACTCCATCCACGTCCAGGCACACATCGGTAGATATGAGAATCTCCCGGTAATCGAAACAGACCGTTTCCTTTATTATTTATAGTAGGTGTTTCCGATTCTTCATTCTCTGAACCGAAGTTAATATCTGTTTCTTCAAGTCGGAATCCATAACAATCGTCACTTGCCAAGGCTGGATACGCCAAAAACTCGTTCAGAAGTCCTACCACAATGGGGTGATCTACAAGTTTTTGTAAAGGACCGCCAAGTCCACAACGTTCAGGTCCTGCTATGCTATCTGGTTCAGAATTCAGACGTTCACAGAATTCATACATTTCCTGAATATCTTCGTTAGATAAGACATTTGGAATTAATAACCATCCTTTGCGATCAAAATCATATTTCTGTTTTTGTGTTGGAATGACGACAAGCTCACCATCTGCATTCGTGCTTGTCAAATCTTCTGGTTCTACTTCTAAAGCACTGCCAAGATTTTTGTTAACAACAAAAGGTTTCTTTGTTGCAAGTTCTCTGTATGCCATGAGAGTCCTTTCTATAGGTATGGAATAATGGTATGAGTCTATCATGAAATTGATAATATGTAAAGAAACCAGATTTTTTGATAATGATAGACGATCATCTAGAAATGGTATAACAAATGAATAGCTCTGTATCAATAGGCGAATTATATTGATAGTTCTACTCAATTATGAGAGAATACATTAGATTTATTATTCAAGGAAAAATATGAAAAACGACAAAAGAACAATCTTCGGTTGGTGTATGTATGATTTAGCAAATTCAGCATACATTACGACTGTAGGTGCAGCATTGCTTCCAATCTATTTTAGAGAAGGTATCGTTGGAGATAGTGGTGTAGATATATTTGGACTTACTGTCAGTGCAACAGCAATGTGGGGGTTTATGTTGGGATTTTCCGCATTGCTTGTTTTTCTTTTTGCTCCTGTGCTTGGTTCTATAGCGGATTTCTCTGCTGCGAAGAAGAAGTTTCTGATAAGTTTTGCATATTTTGGGAGTCTGTTTGCTACTTTACTCTTCTTTTGTGGACCAGGTGATGCAGGCAAATCAGGTGATGTATGGTTCACAGTAATCTTATACATTTGCACGCAAGTTTGCTTTGTTGGTGCAAACGTGTTCTATGATGCTTTTTTGCCACACATTGCATCAGAGGACAAAATGGATTCGGTTTCAGCGAAAGGTTATGCTTACGGGTATGTCGGAGGTTCTATACAATTTGGAATCGCACTTGCGTTGGTTTCCTTACACGAGAGAATTGGGATTGATCAAGTACTTGCAGTACGTATTGGCATGGCGATGACAGGAATTTGGTGGGCAGGATGGACACTCTTTACTGTTAAATACTTAAAAGAAGTGAAGAGTGATGAGAAATTACCTGAGAAATATAGTAAAATGCCTAAACTTTTTGCATATTTGTCGCTCGGCATTGATCGTACTATCAATACAGTAAGAAAAATAGGAAACTTTAGGCAGCTTACCATCTTCGTCATTGCTTATATGGCATATAACGATGGTGCGCATACTGTTACGAGCATGGCGGCAATATATGGTAAGGATGAATTAGGACTTGGCACGACAGATCTAATGGTTACACTTCTACTTGTTCAAGTCGTTGCAATTGGTGGGGCATTGGTATTCAGCAGAATTGCAAATCGGATTGGTGCCAGACGTGCAGTGATGATTTCTTTAGTTCTATGGAGTGGGGTTGTGATTTATGCGTATTTTATTCAAACTGTAACAGAGTTCTTTGTTTTAGGCATGATCGTAGGGGTTGTGCTTGGCGGAACACAGGCACTGAGTCGTTCTTTCTATGGTGCTATGATACCTGAAAATGCGAGTGCAGAATTCTATGGTTTCTTTTCTGTCTTTAGTAAGTTTTCTGCTATTTGGGGACCATTCATATTTGGTTTCATTAAACAGGCAACTGGTCAAGCAAGGCTTGCTATTATCTCGTTGATTGTTTTCTTTATCGTTGGATTTATTCTACTTGCATTTGTCAATGATGAGAAGGCGAAAGTAGAGAAATTGGCTTATGAGAGTTTGTAAATTCTGGATATGTCGTAACTGAACATTCCAACTTTCAAATCTCATCTTGCTGCAATATAGGGTATTTAGTTTAAGAATTTTCCAAAATAGAGATTTACATAAAGTTAATCCCCATGACAGTAGGTGCGGTTTCCTAACCAATTCAGCGGACCTCACGCGTATGCTGACGACCATCTCAAGGAAATTACCTGAATTATTTGTTAATCTTCATGTAAGCGCGCTGGACTTTGATCTCAAATTACCCAATTTATTTCTTAATCTTCATTAAGGACAATATGTTTATAGATTACAGTTGACCACTGTGGCTTTAGTCCCGTATGAAGATTAATAAATTAATCTTCATCTCCCAACCCACGAGACTACTTACCATTACTTGAAAAATCAATATCATCAAACGTCTTTGCCGTGAGGATCTGATCAAACAACGCATCAAGCTGCGATCGCTCCTGTATCTCGTGTATCGCTGCAACAAAAGTCTCTGACACATCGGGAAACTGATATGTCAATAACTTGATGACCGCAGCCCGTTTCGCACCGGTTTCACCTTGTTCTATCCCTTGTTCTATCCCTTGCGCTTTGCCCTGTGCAATTCCTTTTTCCATCATCACATCTGCCATTGACCTTGCCATCAGTTCTACCTCCACTTCACCTGAATACTGATTCACTAAATCTATCAACTCATCGTGTTCTTCAGACGGACGACGACTTACGATCAATAATACAAAATAATGTAACGCTCGTAACCTATGTTCCGCCTGTTCCGGTCCCAATGTATTGAGATGTTCAATCGCTTCTATTAATGCTTTTTTGATGGTCTCCTTATCCGCTTTCTCATTATGTAGAACCGCGAGTAACCACCCAAACGGATGATCTGTTTTCGTGAGTTCCGCAGTATCTGTTCCCTTCACATTTAGAAAGAGTGTCTCAAAAGTAGGAACAAACCGAATCAACACATCCGGTATATCCATGATCGTAGTCACAGATAATGGCACCTGCCACCTTCTATCTCCACTATAGAACACAATGGGGAGTATCGGACGCAATCGCCATTCACTTTTCGGCACGTCATTCCGCACCCATTCTTGCCGTTGGGTATCCCAGATATTCATCATATAAGACAGCAAACGGAAACCCATTGATATATCTACCGTTGATTGATGCTCTATCAGGATATAAATCAGGAGTTCATCTGTTTCAGAACCGTTTTTGAAAGGCACACTGAAAATCAGATCCGACTCCTGCTCCTCCAACTTATTTGATAGGAAACTCCTGTTTTGAAGTTCAAGACGACTGAAGTCAATCATCTCTACCAACTCATCCGCGAGGATTTCAACAAGGCACTCCACATTCTCCTTGTCCTCTAACAACCAGCGCGTGCTTTTGTCTGGAAAATGTGTCAGTATAGATCTATAGAACTCTCGCCGTTCCTGCTCTTTGGATGTTATTCCTTCTGGCATACTCGCTCCTACGGATAATCTGCATATAGGATAGCATAAAGCCGGTACTATTGCAATATAAACCGTTAAGAGAACAATCAGAATAGCAGAAGAATACAAAAAAGAAAAACTGTCATGCCACTTACTACAACCCTCTTATCCTGTTAATCCTATAATCCTATAATCCTATAATCCTATAATCCTGGTTCAGACAATAATCCGCCAACTTTTTTCGTGCTGGTGGGTGTCCTATAAGTGTCGTGCGCGTCTATTGATATTAACAACCTTTACATTTGTAGCGTTGATTTTCGTTCATGTAGAATACCAAACGTGCATTCTGCCGAATCCATTCTTCACAAAGAGCGGACTATCGTATCTTGAACAACTATTCACGGAATCCTTCAAGTCGTAGTAGTTTTCTTTTAAATGTTATAACAATTGAAGTGCCAACCAGAACATTCAATATATCCCATTTTACAATACAATAAAAGTCATGTTAAACTAATATAACATAATAATATAATATCAAATTATATTGACTTTATTATGACTACTTGTTATAATTGTCTTAATCCAAGTTGCTACTTACAAGATTTTTGACACAGATATACCGTTTCTAATAGAGAAACGCTGAATATTCACAAAGTATTGTAGCAACTTAGGTACTATGGAGCAATTAGGAAATCGATCCTACGGAATGTAGGTGGGCAAAGAATATCGCGAATGCAAACGCGGGAAATTGACGTTAGAAACTCACCAACAATAGAACGTCTTCCAACATCAGAGTAACTCAGTCTTCAGAGCAACTCAGCTTTCTGTATTTATCTCGATAAGTTTGAGTGCTTGATCTAGATGAACTTCAAATAAATAAGAGGAATTGATGAAATCTATAACCATAACAATTGGATTAATATGCCTCATTGGGTTTTTTACATTACCGGTGTTAGCACAGAATGTTGAGGGGCTTGTAGCATATTGGGCTTTTGATGAAAAAGAAGGAGACACCGCAAGCGACTCAAACGGCAATGGACACAATGGAAAGTTAATAGGAGACCCACAATGGACTAATAATGGCTACTTAGGTGGAGCACTTGAGTTTGATCAATCTGCAGACGAGGTAAATGTCCCCTATCATAAAGACCTCAATCCAGAGAGTTTCACAATATGTGCTTGGGTAAACTTGGATCCTGATGGTAGAGGATATCGTTCTATTGTTTCTACTCGTTATGAATTCCCACAAAAAGGGTATATCCTTTATGCTGGACCTGAATTGGGCGGTGGTGGCAATATTTGGCAGTTTTGGACAGGTAATGGAACTTTTTGGAATATCGTTAAGGGACCTCCTTTTAGTACCGGAAATTGGGAACATCTTGCCGGTGTCTACGCTAATGGTATACAGAAGTTGTACCTAAATGGTATATTGGTAGAGGAGATTTCTGGTGTGTTACATCCAAATCTAAGTGAGGAATTACTTATAGGTGCAGGTGCAAATGAGTTAGAATCGCATGGCTACTTTTTCAAGGGCAAAATTGATGAGGTGCAGTTGTATAATCGTCCACTGAATGCGGACGAAATCACAACGGTTATGGGGAATGAGTCATCATCATACGAAGTGCGAGTTATATATTTCAGACCTGTGGGTGCACCTCCTACCCCCAAAGAAAAACTCACTCAATTGATGCAGGAAACTCAAGAATTCTATAAACTTCAGATGGAACAGAACGGATACGGTTCTAAGACTTTTAAAATTGAGACAGATGTTAACAATGACATTATCATTCACACTGTGGATGGACAACATGCCCCGCGGGACTATTCTGGAAACACCTACGAGGAAATAGAAAAAGAACTTCCACACGAATTCACATTTGCAAATGAAGAATCTCAAGACAACGTACATGTCATCATCGTTGGCGGTCTTGGGACAGTTAATAACGGAGTTTGGGGAGTTGGATGGACTTTCTCTGGTTAGCGAGCGGGTGGCAATGCGGTTATAGCTGGACACAATCTAAATATGCCAATAATAGCACATGAAATTGGTCATGCTTTTGGTTTGTTTCATAATGAAGTGAATAATACCATGATGGGACCTAATCACGGTCCAATGTTGGATTATGAAGTCCGATGGCTTTCTAATAGCCACTATTTCAATGACAGTCATATTCGAAATGATATTCCTGAATTTGTTGAATACTTGGGTGTTGAAGCAATTGGACAAGATATTATCAAATTCAAGTTTTCTGCACACAGTGAAAGCGGTCTTTATCATTCTAAAATTATTAGAATTCGAGATGATGAATATGTTGTTTTAGGCCATGATGAACTAAACGGTAATGACGATATTGCTGAAATTAATGTTCCCAGAGATCAAGTTGTTAATGCCGATAAACTCTCATTTCGGATTATAGATGTTAACGGAAATTACATATTCAAAGATATTATCTATCAAACTGATCGTCCTGGTCCAAAAATAGAAGGCCCATGGTCATGGATCTTGGTTCCTGGGACACAACTCAGCAGTGTAGATTTGCTATCAGAAGCAAGTGGTGGAAGTGTAACAGAGGTGGCAGTTGCCACTGAAGGGACAAGACCAGGACAAGAAGTAGGAAACAGTGAATGGATACAATCAGTACTTCCAATACGAGCTAATAACTTTAATTTTATGCTCGATGCTCTTGACATATCTGATGAAGACAGAAGAAACCATGTTATCTACGGTTCTATATCCTTAAGGTCACCTACGAATCAGGATACTACGATGTTTGTTGGTGCAGATGATGGGGCAAAGATATGGCTCAATGGTGAGTTGGTGTATGATGAATTCGTTTTTGGTGGAGCTAGTGATTATCAAAGAGATTTTCCTGTTACTTTGAAGCAAGGGACAAATGTATTGTTAGTGGCTGTTGATAATCATTTTGGTGGCCATTGGTCCGGTTTTTTCGGTTTTGCAGAAAGCACGGAATATACATTGATACCTCCTGTTACCTATACGCCAATAATACTTAGTGCCGGGTCCCTTTTTCCTGATGACGTGCGTGTTATCGTTGGTGAGACTTTTACGATCTACCTCAACGTAGAAAACATAACGGATTTAGCAGGATGGCAAACGGATATTGCGTTTGATCCGAATGTGCTTGAAGCGGTTGAAGTAACCGAAGGCGATTTCTTGAAATCAGAAAGTGCAGATACCTTTTTCGGAGGTGGCATGATAGATAACGTAGCAGGCAAAATCACAGGTCTATTTTCTGCGCGAAATTCTGAAGGCGGTGTCAGTGGCACAGGTGCACTACTCACGATAACATTCATGGCGAAAACAAGCGGTGAATCCGAAATAACATTAGAGAACTTTGAATTTGGATCTATCACCGGTGACATTATCCAAGCTATACCATCGAGTATTACTATTACTGTAGAAAATTATCCTGCTTGGGATGTGAATCAGGATGGACGGGTGAGTATTCTAGATCTTATTCTCGTAGCGCAAGATTTCGGTTCAGGCACGTCTTCCGGTTTACGAACGGACGTGAATCGTGATGGAATCGTCAATATCCAAGATCTCATCATTGTCGCACAACACTTCGGTGAGACAACAGACTCCGCCGCGCCGCCGAATTTTACCATAGATAGCAATGAACTAACACATGATATAGTCCAAACATGGATAAAGCAGGCTCAAGTAGAAGATGACGGATCACTTGCTTTCCAACAAGGCATAGGGAATCTAAAACGCCTCTTAGAATTGTTGATTCCTGAAAAGACAACACTTCTTGCAAACTATCCGAATCCGTTCAATCCTGAGACATGGATACCGTATCAGTTAGCAAAACCTGCAGATGTTACCGTCACTATCTATGCTGTAAACGGCACATTGGTGCGGACGTTGTTGCTTGGACATCAAGTTGCGGGTTTGTATCAAAGTCGGAGTCGTGCTGCGTATTGGGATGGAAAAAATGATGTTGGTGAAACTGTAGTAAGTGATGTGTATTTCTATACACTCACCGCAGGAGATTTCACAGCAACACGGAAGATGTTGATTTTGAAGTAATTTTCTGATCGGTAGGTGCGGTTTCCTAACTCCACCATAGGCATCAATTTAGCGGAAAATACGCAATAATCCCAGGCCGGTAGGTTCGGTTTCCTAACCGAACCGGATCTTCCGAGAGAACCCTCTATCAAAGCGTTTGGCACAAAGCCGGTTCGGTTAGGAAACCGAACCTACCATCACTGGAAGGACGCTAAATTGACGGCTATGGTTCGGTTAGGAAACGGTCCCATAGGCATCAATTTAACGGGAACCCGCAATACAATGGATGGTAAGAAGTTAGTGCCAAAATTTTACACACTCATAAAACACTCTTGACATTACAACTCTTAGAAAGTATAATTTAGAATACCATTATTAAGCAATATTAAATAATAATCTCCCGATTTTTTCAGTAGATGATGCCACCGAGTTCGTAGGGGCGGGGTTTCCCCGCCTGCTATCAATGGACAATGTGCATATTTATGGTAAAACTTACAATTAATGAAACATATTGTCCCAATTGCTTATTCATATAATGTCCGAGGCGCAATGAATTGCGCGACTACAAACGCGTTTTTCTAAATGCAAAGTGTATAGTTAATTTCAAATTTCACTATAATATTGAAACTTGCTTAGAAACGAGAAGACACTATAATATTGATGAACCGAATTGAGAAAAAATTTCAAGACCTACGCAAACAAAATGCACGTGCATTTATGCCCTACCTGTGTGCTGGTGACCCTACCCCACAATTAACCACTGAACTCCTTCTTACACTTGAATCTGCAGGTGCTGATCTGATTGAACTCGGTGTGCCTTTCTCAGATCCAATCGCGGATGGACCTACCATTCAACGCGCCAGTGAACGTGCACTAAAACACCGTATCTCACTACAACAGATACTTGAAATGGTAAGTGAACTTCGTCAAAGGACAGAAATCCCTATTGCTCTGATGAGTTATTATAACCCTATCTTTCGGATGGGTGAGGAACATTTCTGTAAAGCTGCGGAGGAAGCAGGGGTTGATGGTGTTATTGTGCCAGACTTGCCGGTAGAGGAGGCACAGCCATTGTTGGATGTTGCGCCAGAATACGGTCTCACAACTATATTCCTTGCCGCACCGACAAGTCCACCTGATCGTATGAAAAGTATTGCAGACGCAAGTACCGGTTTCATATACTGTGTATCATTGACAGGCGTGACTGGAACAAGAACAACTTTGTCCGGTGAAGTTGCACCAATGATAACAGAACTTCGTAAGCATACAGAAAAACCGATAAGTGTCGGTTTTGGTGTGTCAACACCTGAACATGCCGGTCAAGTGGCAAAAGTTGCTGATGGCGTTATTGTCGGTAGTGCAATTATCAATGTGATTGAAGAGCATAAGGATGACGAGACAAAAATGCTTGCTGCTGTGAAGCAATTTGCATCTGACCTTGCTGCTGGCGTGAAAGCATAGGGTGTTTCTTATACCAATTCTATTAATGGTTATCTCTTTTGAACTAGAATGTCCGAGGCGCAATGAATTGCGCGACTACGAACCATCTATTTTTTAAGGGTATGTTATTTTTAGAAATGGTATTACATACCGCGTTTAATTCCAAATTCTGTTTCAAATTCTTGCCATATTTCTTCTG
Organism: Candidatus Poribacteria bacterium; assembly: GCA_965214095.1. GTDB lineage: Bacteria > Poribacteria > WGA-4E > WGA-4E > WGA-3G > MSPOR6. Next base: position 1,354,190 of record OZ243938.1, read on the forward strand.
GTATGTCTGCAGTTGCTGCTGCAAATCCATCTTCTACCTGCTCTTTATCTGCAGGACCGAACATCACAACGCCATTGATCGGTGCGGCGAGACAGAACTGCAATGCTAAGTGTCGGATATTGACGTTGCGTTCTTGACACCACTTCCACATTGCGTGAGCCTTAGGTTCATCATCAGGATTGCGTCTACGTTCCTCATCAACGTTTGGTTCTTTGCCTGTGAGACTTCCCATTCCAAGTGGACTTGCAAGGATTATACCTACATCATGTTCACGTGCTAAAGGTAAAGTCGTTTTAGCCACAGATTGAGAAAGTAGTGTGTAATCCAAAAAGGTGAGAATTAAATCAATATGTCCTGTTTCAATCATCTGTTTGTGAAAGTCGTGTGAACGCACGCCTGCACCAATATTCTTGATTAATCCTTCATCTTTCATCTCCAGAAGTGTGTCCAACGCACATCCTTTTCCTAAAACACTTTCCATATCCAATGGGTCATGTATCAACAATGCATCAAGATAGTCTGTTCGCATGTCTTTTAGACTGTTCATCACACTCCACCTTGTGCCATCTGCGGAGAAATCTTTTCTCCGTTCTGGATGTGTGCCAACTTTTGCCTGTAGATACACTTTTTCTCTCAGACCGCCAGATAGTGCTTCTCCCCAAAGATGTTCTCTGTGTCCAGGATAGGTGTCAATATAGTTGATACCAAGTTCAATTGCTCTTCTGATTGCACCAATTACTTCTTCCTCTGGTTTTGAGTTCATCCACGCTGCACCAAGTGCTAAAGCATTTGGTCGCATTTCTGTACGTCCCATTCTACGAGTTTCTAATTTTTGTGCCATAATTCACCCTAATAATTGCTATGCTATGTATTTTCAAGAGTCTTTCTCAACCCATGTGTTGATGTAGCAAGTGACTCTTGTAAATATGGATATTGAAAATTACCCCATCTATCTGGGGGTGGTTCATTTGCTTCTGCGATTTTGAGATTTACAAAAGTTGGTCCATCTTGATTCCAGATTTTTGGCAAGTCAGTATCAAATGTATTTTGGTCATCATATTCATAGACTTGCTGAAATCCTGTTCCCTTTGCTATTGTCGTCCAACTAAAGTTAGTATTATAGGGAACAGGTTGATTCCCCGTAACTTCGTAGGTTCCGTTATCACATACAAAAAGGAGATAGTTGGTTGGAGGCGTGCGTAGAGCAGTAATCGTTGCAAGTGTTCCTAAGCACATCAACATACTGCCGTCACCATTTAACACAACAACCTTTTTATCGGGTTTAGCAAGTGCAATTCCGAGTGCCAAATCCGCAGCATGTCCCATGGCACTTCCAACAGATGCGTAGTCCAAGGGATGTGTTGAGATTTTTGCCCACGGAACAGCCATACCCATCGTGGTTACGACGATTTCGTCTGTTCGTTGTGAAGCAATTAATTTAAGACATTCTTCTTTGTTTAGCATAATTTACTATCTTTAGTATAAAAACTACTCTTCCTCTGAGCGAATGAATTTCATTGTAGGAGGATTGAACCCGTTTGTTGTGAATAGTTGGAGTCGTTGCATAAATTCTGTTTCAGATTGTACCCCGTTTATTCCACCATCCCAGATTGTCAAAGACTTGTAAGTGATCTTGCCTTCAACATCTGGATTCAGCATGATAGACATGAGTGATGGATCAGTTTCAACAACACCTTCTTCCATATATTTTGGATACATCACTGCAAATCCGAGTGAGTATACACCTTTAGGATCTGTTCCCCAACTCCATATTACACCTTGCTCTTCGTCTACATCATTGTTTTCACTTATTTTGGGTATACCAACTACAAAAGCATAATCAGATGGTAATTCTCTATCTATTTGTATGTGTTGTTCGATTCCTGAATTTCTTCCATAGATATAAGTGTTTATCGTCAAATGATATGTTTCACCGTCTATTCTTAAACTTGGAATAATCCGCTGAACGATTGATCGCATAGCTCCATTGGCGATTATACGGACGTAATCTCCATCCATTGGCAGGGGAATCATTTGGTTCTTACTCTTATTCCATAGAGCAATCCCACCACATCCTATCAACTCCTGTTCTGTAGCTAACGCAACCATATTCGTAGTTTCTAAATCAAGAAGTTCATTTAATGATAGACCAATTGATTTGTAAAGACTCAGTTGTCCATCGTTTTTTTGAACATAGTAGTTTTCCTGATTCTCAAAATCATGAATGATCCAACGATGCTCCTTTTTTTCAACATCAATAATTAGTGCTTGAGGATTCTGCGTCAGTGAAACCTTGTTCCTATCAAAGAAGAGTCTAAACCCAGGTGAAAGTTGCTCCGCTAAATCTAATTCTGTTTGAAACATCGTATCAACACTGAAGAGTTCTTGTTTCCTTTTCCCATACGCATAAATTGCTCCATTCGGTTTAAGTATGTATGCAACTAAATCAGATTCCATCGCTGCGGTGGCATCAAGTTCTGGAAATATACCCGCGCGAGTCAATTTTTGAACATCAAGCGTAAAGGTTGCCTTCACATTTGGGTCATATAGGATTGAAATCTCCTTAGTTTCTTCAGATTTCAGGTCTAACAAAAATACCAACTGATCCCGCACTCCATCATAATCCACATCATCTGCTTGAGAAGGTATCATTGCTTCGCGTGGGGCTTTTCCAGTGACAATGGAAAATGCATTAAGAGAAAAATCTGCACTTACCTTCTTGAGTTGTTCTAATGTGAGTACGATGGGGATATTGTCCCTGTCAACGCGTAAAGTATTTTGAATGGCTACACGAATACGGTTTGTGTCCTGCTTACCACCCGGGAATGTACATCCCATCATAATAATTAGGCACCATAAGAGTAGATATAGACTATATTTTGTATATTGATAATTCGTTCTGTCATTTAGATGTATATTCACTATATTAATCTCAATTTCTTTATATTAGGAAAATATTATTGATCAGGTAGAACTTCAAGCAATCGTTCTACTTCTGACTCAGCGTTGTAAAAATGTGGCGATATTCTCACACCACTACCCCTTTCAGCAGTTATAATGTTATTCTCTTGTAGCAAGTCAACAATTTGGGATGGTGTGTTTGTTTTAGTTTCAAATATTACGATGCCAGCCCGTTTATAGTCATCTTTTGGTGTGGTCACAGAATAACCTTTGTTTTCCAATCCTGTGATTAATTTTGATGTAAGTTCAAGGACATGACTTTCAATCATTGAGATATCGGCTTCAAGCAACAGTTCAATAGCAGCATTAAGTCCATACAAACCTATGCTATTATACGAACCCTCTTCAAATCGTGTAGCATCGGGTTTCAGTGTTAAGTCGTAGTCGAGAAAGTCTCGGGGATTTACAACACTTGCCCATCCAACATTCGTGTTGATAAGTCTGTCCAGTTTGTCTTCAGTACAGTAAAAGATCGCAGCCCCTTCTGGTGCTAATAACCATTTGTGTCCATCAGCTGCGAGAATATCAATGTTACAAGATTTTGCATCTACTTCGATGACACCGAGACTCTGAATAGCATCCACAACAAACCATATATCACGTTCGCGACATATTTCACCAATAGTTTTGATGTCATTTCTGAAACCAGAAGCAAATTCCACATGACTGAGTGTAACGACTCGCGTCCTTTCATCAATTTCTGAAACTATATCATCAATGAGAATCTGTCCTTCATGTTCCTGAACCATCCGTGTTTCAACACCATATCGTTCTTTCAGGCTCCACCAAGGGTATACATTTGCGGGAAACTCCACAGCAGTTGTGACGACGTTATCTCCTTCACGCCAATCTATGCCGTTAGCAGCGATAAGTATGCCTTGGGTAGTGTTTTTCATGAATGCTATTTCGGAGGCATCTGCGTTAATGAGTTGTGCGGCAACATTACGACACCTCTCAGCTGTTTCTATCCATGATTCTACGTTTACAGCACCGTTGACTGTGGCATCCTTGGCAAACTCTATCATTGCATCCTTAACCCGTTTGGATAAAGGCGCAACACCCGCATGATTCATATAAATATAGTTTTCAGTTACAGAAAATTCAGCACGCCACTTCTCAGATATAGATGTCAACATGTTTTCCGTTGTCCTTTGCATCTAAGAAAATATCAACTTTGTAATCTATGACACGTTTCGCATTTGCATAAGCAATGGTTTCACCGAATAGGCCGATGATGAAGAGTAGAATGCCACTGCTTAATATGATAATTCCATAATAGTAAAAAAGAAATGTAAGAGTTCCACCTATGACAAACAACAATGCTCCTGGAGGACCAAAATATCGTATGGGTCTACGAGCACACCGGTGTATAAAAAAAGAAGCAAACGGACTTAAATCGGCGGTACAGGCTTCAGATATTCCAATTGACCAACCCGTTAATGCACTGAGAAATATCACAGAACCCCCTAATGTTAGAAAACAGATTGACGCATTTATGTCATGATTAATCAGAAAGAAACCGATAATGAAGATAGGGAGGCTTAATAATGCAGCGACTCTGTATACGTTTATATGTGGGTTTAATTGTTTATGGTAAGACTGATGAATACTGGAATCAATCGGATTAGTCTTACGTGCAAAAACTGATAGGATTAACTTAAATGCTAAAATATCAAGAATGACTCGCCAGATTCTGCCAAGACCGTATTTGCTTGTACCAAACCTTCGTGGGTGGTGCTTCACCACAATTTCAGTAATCCTCGCGCCAACGACGGTGGACATAGCGGGAATAAAACGGTGCATTTCTCCATAGAGCGGAACTTGTTTGATGATTTCAGATCGATATGCCTTGAGCGAACACCCATTGTCATGAATTGCCACACCTGTTACTAAACTGATTATCCAATTTGCAATTATAGATGGAACTCTTCGGGACCAAAATTTATCCTGCCGTTCTTTCCGCCAACCACATACCAAATCGTAATCTTCATCAAGTTTATCAAGCAATTGTGGTATGTCAGCAGGATCATTTTGCAAATCTCCATCCATGCTGATGATACGTTCACCTTGTGCATATTCAAACCCGGCAGCCATAGCAGCAGTTTGACCAGCATTCTCTTGAAATTTGATGATAGAGATATTTGTCTCAGCTTCGCGCAATTCTGAAAGCACTTCATAGGTGTTGTCTTGACTACCATCGTCTACAAAAAGCACTTCATAGGTCAGTCCGATGGATGCACACACTTTGCTTATTTTTTCATATAACGGACGGACATTTTCCTCTTCGTTATAGACAGGAACAACGATTGATAGATATGGTTTCTGTGTAGCGTTCAATGCTACTCCTTCCTATTTAATACGATATTATTGGCGGTGACAAGTGCATCAAAAGTGCCTGCGTCAACCCATTCACCTTGTAAATAACTGTGTTCAAGGATGCCACGTTCAATATAGACATTGTTGACCGAAGTAATTTCATATTCTCCGCGTGCTGATGGTTTTATCGTCTTGATTATATCAAATACATTTGAATCGTAGCAATAGACACCAACAACAACGTAATTACTTTTGGGATGAGTCGGTTTTTCATCTATAGAAATGATACGGTTTCCATTCAAATTTGCAACACCGAAACGTTCAGGATCATCAACTTTCTTTAATAGTACACGTGCTCCTGCTTTTTGTGTTTGAAATTCGGATACGACCTGTTTGATGGATGATTCAAAAATATTGTCTCCAAGCATAACAACGATATTATCATTTGAAGCAAACCCTTCTGCTAACGCAAGTGCATGTGCAATACCTTTTGCTTCTTCTTGGACACGGTAGGTTAGGGCACAACCAATTTCTTTACCACTACCCAGCACACGGACAAAGTCACCGATGTGGTTTGGATTTGCCACTATTAGTATTTCAGTGATTCCAGCATCTATAAGTTGTCTGATGGTATGAAAAACCATCGGTTCATTTCCAACAGGAAGTAGGTGTTTGCTGGTAACCTTTGTTAACGGGTACAAGCGTGTGCCTAACCCTCCAGCGAGAATAACGCCTTTAAGGGTATGTAACGTTTTAGAATTTGACATTAATCATTTACTAACAAGAGTTGTGGAAACAATCCGATTAGATCCTCTTGTGCTTTGTTATTATGCGTTCTTACCACGTCCGGGGAAAGTCAATTCAGCGACACCAGACTTATCTAAATCACCTAAACCTTGTTCAATCATTCGGTCGTATTGGTCTTTTGTTGCTTGTGCAAGGGGGAGTGCGATACCAGTTTCATCTGCGAGGTCAAGTGCGATTCCAGAATCTTTGGATGCATGGGCGGCTGAAAAATAACATTCATGATCTCGGATTTGCATGTCTTCACCATCCGTTTCTAAGACGCGTGAATTTGCACCTGTTTGTGCGAAAACTTCTTGTAACATTTCAAGGTCAAGACCGAGTGCTGCACCTAAACCGAGACCTTCAGCAAGTCCAGCAGTATTTATATTCATTACCATATTGACCAATGCTTTGACTTGGGCTGCTTTACCTGCTTCGCCGATGTATCTCAATGAGACACTCATTGATTCTAATATTGGATGTGCTTTGTCAAAGGTATCTTTTTTGCCACCACACATGAGATAAAGTGTGCCTTCTCTTGCTTGTGTGATACTACTTGCCATACATCCTTCAAGGCTTTCAGCACCATGTCTTTGAGCGAGGTTCTCTATGTCAACATGAACCTGTGGACTTAGTGTAGCACAGTTGATAAACACCTTACCTGATGCATCTTTAAGTAAACTATCTTCTGCATCTTCAGAATAAATCTGTCGCATTGCATCATCGTCAGTTACGACAGTGATGATATAATCCGCGAGTTCGGTTACCTTCGCCAATTTGTCAGCAGCAGTTGCATCAATTTCATCTGCCAATTCTTTTGCACGTTCACTTGCAACATCGTATACTGCAACTACTTGAAAACCTTCGTCATTTAGGTGTCGTGCAATGTTTGCCCCCATTCTTCCTACACCTACAACGCCAATTTTATAATTTGCGTTTGCCATATCTTCCTCCCTACATTATTTAATGTTGATAATGACTTTAGTATTCTGTTTTCTTGCTATAGATTATTTTACAAATTTTGGATGTAATTGTCAACAGGTTTTGTGTCTTGACACGGATATTTAGTTTTAAAAGTTCGTAATTGTTTAGGTTAACTTTTTGTTAAGTCACTGAATTTATTGGATATATTGATTCTTGTCTGAACCAGGATTTTCAGGATAAGATTCTGAACATCAAAGTGCAATCCAGAGAATAAACGTCAACCTGGGAATAGGAACTTTGGAGTGCCAAACGCATAATCCTGCAAATCTACTAATCCTGCAAATCCTGGTTCAGACAAATAGGAATACAAACCCATAACAAAATTTAACGTTAGTGAATCATATTGAACAAAAACCGAAAACTGCATAGCCTTGATCGAACACATACAGATATTGATTGAAAATTGAACCTAAAATACGTTAAACTTCTTATAGTTTAAAAATACAAGGAGAGGAAATAATGACCCCCAAAATTGGTATTCCAGTAGTTGACGAATTTGCAAAAAATAACTTTGAAAACTATAAGGATGCGATAAAAGAACATCGTGGAAAGGTCTGTTTTTTAATTAGAAATGAACAATCAATTTCAGAATTCATTGATGGCATTGATGGACTTCTGCTTCCTGGTGGTGGAGATATTCACCCAGATAATTTTAATCAGGAGTGGCATCCGAAAATAAAGTATGTTGATGAGGAACGTGATGATTTGGAAATATCTCTATTCAAAGAGGCGTACAAAAAGGACATTCCAGTATTTGGGATATGTCGTGGAATCCAGATCATGAGCGTCGCGATGGGAGGCAGTCTATTTCAAGATATTGATACTGTCTATCCGAAACCATCCCTCACGCATCCTAAGGAGCACGGAATAGATTCTGAACATACAATTGAAATTGAACCTGATAGTGAACTTGAAAAGATTATCGGAGAGAGTGTTGTTGACGTGAATTCAGCACATCATCAGGCTGTAGACGATATTGGTGAGGGATTTGTTGTCACTGCATATTCAAGTGATGGGATTGTTGAGGCAATAGAAAATCCGTCAAGAGCATTTATGATAGGAGTTCAATACCATCCAGAACGAATGCTTGCTACACAAGAATTTGAAGATCATAGAAACAAATTATTCAAAGCGTTTATAAAGGAAGCATCAAAATAGATCTTTTAAGAGCAATTTATCATTAGAAATAGGCGATCAAAGATAGTCGGTGAGTCAATCCCAATTCCCCTAACGACACAAGTGCATAATCAATCTGGAATCTGAGTACTGACAAACCAAAACCTCCGGTTAGACCAGACATTGCTCCTAAATCGTTTCCGCCGAGTTGGTATTTATAGCCAGTCCGAATTTGCAGTATATTTGCAATCGTATAACCTAATCCTGCTGCGAAAGCATTGTCGTTGTCGGTGGGTCGTATAAAATCCATTGATAAGATTGCATCATCGTTGAAAAACCTATAAGCAGTACCTACTCTGAGAACAAACGGTAGTTGGAACGAATCCTCAACATACTTTACTCGTGGTCCGACATTTTGTGCATTGATACCGATGGAAAGTGGCAATTTTGATAATGTGTATAGTCCTCCAAAATCAAACGCTACGCCTGTACCATTTTCGTCAGATATCTGTTCACGGATGTATTTGGCATTTACGCCAAAACTCAATGTATTCCCAAATCCACGCGCATAAGATAATATCATTGCGAGGTCATAAGGGCGGAATATTTCAGTTAAATTACCATCTTGATCTCGTCCTTCAATATCACCGAAGGACAGAAAGTTCGCACTGATTCCAACTGAATTGCTTTTTCCAATTGGGAGTGCTATTCCGACAAACTCTTGATTAATCTCTGCAAACCATTCGTTGTGCATTAATGCCAGTTGTGGTCCCTCAAGGTTGATAAGTCCTGCGGGGTTCCAAAAAGAAGCGTATAAATCATCTGTTGCAGCGACTTGCGACTCTCCCATTCCAATCGCCTTCGCACCGACACCTATTTTTAGGAATGTCATTGCACGTGTGCCAGCGTTTTCGTGAATATCGGAGTTGTCTGCTAATATAGGAAAACTTGCGGATATGAAAAGTATGATAGAGATGAATGCAATTATTCGTTTCATATATTTATTTCATAAAAACATTAGGTAATGTGAATAAAATGTATAGAGTTAGTGTTTATATCATTGGTTTTGTTCATATTTTGATATTTGAATTGTAGCATATCATTGAACAATAGTCAACTTATGATTTTCAATTCATCTAAGTCTGTGCTAATCGGACTGGATATCTCTTTTTCTCCTTCCTATACCGATAGATGCATCAGATTGTAGTGGAGCAGGCTCTGTAAGTAATGCCTAATCTACATTGCTATCAGTTTCATTTTCTTGATACACTTGAGATTCACGCTGGATAAGTGGAATCTGGGGTGTGCCAGCTTTAATTGACTCAATTTCGCTAAGCATCCATTGATGACTATAACGTCCATAAGCTTTTTCTAACATAGGTATTGCTTTATCGTACTCACCAATCCTCTGATACGCCCAACCTAATTCATAGAGTCCTTCAGATGGATCAAGACGATTTGCCTTTTCTAAGAGTCCGATCGCCTCTTCTGGAGCGTCCTTCTTAATTATAGAGCCTAAACCAACCAATGCAGGAATAGAATTAGGATCCATTTCTAAGAGACTACGGTATCCCAATTCTTTTTCAACAAGCTCGTTGGATGAACGAAGTTGTGTCCAAATAAAAAGTGATTCAAAATCGTTTGGATTATCTGCAAGGGCTTTATCCGCATATTCACGGGCATAATCCGCATATCCTCCCAATGCTTTTAAATACTTCGCAGCACTTAAGTTATTCAATCCTTCAACAAGAATATCAACTTCTTCTCGAGGGGGTCCTTCCTTTGCCCAAGAAGGATCTATATCCCAACTATTCCCATCATAAAGGGCACTGATTCTTCTTCTTTTTTCTTCTGAAATTTCTGGTATAGGTATATCTTCAGTGAAATGTCCATGTTCCGATCTGATGTTACCCTTACCGCGTTGGGATATTTTTGGATTCAACCGAATTCCATTGCCATTATTGATGTTATGTTGCTTAGTAGAAGCGTAGTCTGAAGACACAACCTCAGTGTTTTTTGAAAATCTGGTATTTGACAAAACTTTATATCCTACTATAGAAAGCAGTCCACAACCAATAATGATAATAAACAGGTTTTTTCGAAGAAGTCGGTACAACATACTAACCTCCTTATTAGCTATGACAAGTGTAGACTTTTTAAGGCACAATAAAGAAAGAAAACTGATAATGCGATGATTGAAATTATACACACTTTTTTTATTTCAAACAATGTTTTAATCCATACAGGAATAATATAGTAGAAACCGTAATTATTTACACACTACGGTAGGTTCGGTTTCCTAACCGAACCGGGAATGTACGTTTAGATCCCTTCTACCTTTCTTCATAAATGTTAATGGTAGTAGGCACACTCCGTGTGCCGTCTGTCTTGTACGCTAAGGTATACGGCACACGGAGTGTGCCTACTACTATGTATTGTGAAGTGCCATCGATTTTTTAGACCATTTTTCGTAAAGTTAAGACAAGTGTTTTTCTCACATTCAATAGGTGTTATATAATCTAATGCCGAATGAGAACGTTTCTGGATATACACTTCTTCAATAAAATGTCCAATGCGCGTATTAGCATAGGTGTGTGAAAAGAAATTTTAACCTACTGTACATATCCATTTAATATTTGACAGTGGAGGTATATTATGGTATCATAATATAGTAATATAAAGCATAACCACATACCGATTCTCACACATACAGACTAACTTTAACTGCCTTCGCATACGGGTATATAAGTCTGACAAGAAAATGGAACAGTTCCAATTCAAGTTCACAGATATCTATCAAGTTAGAAACTACGGTTTCAGTCTTAGAAGGATAGGAATTCATCTTATAGGCATACTTCTTGCTTACCTAATATATGAAATTTTGATCTATCTGAGTTTGGTGATTGAAGGTAGTACAGAAGTAGCAAAGTTTTGGAATGCCTACGGAATTTTGCCGATTCCTCCATTTATACCTACAGAGTTAACACCACTAACGATAAATGCAATGTGGTTAGGACTAATAATCTCTGCATCTATCTTTTTTCTTGTCAGTACAATAGCATCTAAAATTACAATTGAACAGTTGCGTGGAGATATATTTTTTTCAATTCGTAACTCAATAAAATACATAAAACAGAAGTGGTTAACTGTATTCGGTACTTTTTTGGGATTACTGTCATTCACACTACTACTCCTATTGATACCTGTCAGTATTGGACTTCTTGGTAAAATCCCTTTTGTTGGAAAACCAATTCTCACCATTTCGTCACTTTTCATACCCATTGCATTCTTTCTCGGACTTCTTACCGTATTCGTTATCGCTGTTTTCATATCAAGTCTGTTTTTTGTTCCAGCAGTAGTTGCAACCACAGGGGTAGATGCATTTGAAACGATCTATCAACTTTTTGCTATGTTATGGAATCAACCGTGGCAACTTATTGGGTACGGCTTGTTATTGTTGCTACTGAAATTGATCTATGTTCCGATTTTGGCAGTTTTCTGTATTGCTGGATTTTTTATTGTCTTACTGCTAACGCACTCCTTACATCCAACTTATATCCAAGAATCTCTCGGAATTGCGAATACATGGTTGGGAGGAATATTGCAGAAATTGGCAAGTTATTTTTCTACGGAAAATACAACAATATTTGGTATTAATACTACATTTTCATTGCCTGCAGCGACTTTTTCAACCACAATCTGTGCCATATTTATAACATTTACGTTAATATGTATAGTCGGTGGGATAGTAGCATATCTCTTTTCAATAGCATCTGTTGGAACAACAGTAATTTATACTATTCTTAGGCATCGGATTGATGGACAAGACCTTCTGCAGTTAGTCGGATCAGATGAACAGGTGTCTACTTTACCACTAAATATAGGAGATGAGTGATATTGAACAACACCGTGTAGTGTAGCAATATGATTTGTAATCTATACTATTCAGTGTCTAATATTTAAGTTCTATATAATTCATAGTGAAAAATGTTACAAAAAGCAATAACTAAAGTTTTTGGAAGTAAGGAAGAACGCGATGTCAAGCGGTATCGTAGTATAGTTGAAGCTGTCAATAACCGTGAATATGAAATCAAGAAATTAAATGATGCAAAACTTCAAGCAAAAACCCCTGACCTTCGTCGCCAATTAGAAGCAGGTGCATCGCTTGATGACATTATGATTGAGGCGTTTGCCGTAGTCCGAGAAGCAGCCGTTCGCACACTAAAACAACGGCATTATGATGTGCAGATTATAGGTGGTGCTGCACTTCATCAGGGTGCTATTGCTGAAATGAGAACAGGTGAAGGGAAAACATTGACATCTACGCTTGCTGTTTATCTGAACGCGCTTACAGGAAATGGTGTTCACCTTGCCACAGTGAATGATTATTTAGCGCGTCGTGATGCTGAATGGATGGGTAAGATATATAACTTTCTCGGTCTATCTGTTGGCCTCACACTCAGTTTGATGCCTCATGAACAAAAGAAACTTGCCTATAAAGCAGACATTACCTATGGTGTGCATAGTGAGTTCGGATTTGACTATCTAAACGATAACCGCGCTCATTCCTTAGATACGAAAGCACAACGCGGTCATGTCTATGCAATTCTTGATGAAGTTGATAGTATCCTAATTGACGAAGCACGAACACCTCTAATCATTTCTGATCCATCGAATAAACCTGCCGAACTCTATCGCAGAATAAATCATGTTGTGACGCAACTACGTAAAGAAACACACTTTGATATAGATGAGAAAGGGAAATCACGTGGAAGTGTGATGCTAACCGACGAAGGGATAGAAGAAGTTCAACGTCTTCTTGGCGTGGAGAACTTATATGACCATGACAATATCATGCTTGTACACCATTTACAGCAATCCCTAACTGCACATCATCTATACACAAACGATATTGACTATCTCGTAGAAAACGGTCAAGTGTTACTTATTGACGAATTCACTGGACGGAAACAGATAGGTCGTAGGTTGAGTGAAGGACTTCATCAGGCAATTGAAGCAAAAGAACGCGTGAAAATCGCTCAAGAAAATGAGACATTTGCGAAAATAACATACCAAAACTATTTTAGGATGTATGAAAAACTTGCAGGTATGACAGGAACTGCAGCAACAGAAGCAAATGAATTTGGACATATTTACGGTTTAGATGTTGTCGTTGTTCCAACCAACGAACCGATGATTCGTATTGACAATGCTGATCAGATTTTCAGATCGGAAGAGGCAAAATATAATGCAGTCTTGGTGGATATTGCTGAGCAGCACGAGAAAGGGCGTCCTATACTTGTTGGGACAATTTCAATAGAAAATTCTGAAAAACTGAGTAAGTTACTAAGAGCCAGACATCGGGATATAAAACATCAAGTCTTGAATGCAAAAGAACACGCACGTGAAGCAGACATCGTAGCACAAGCTGGTTTACCAGGGACAGTAACAATCGCTACCAATATGGCAGGTAGAGGGGTAGATATCTTATTGGGTGGTAATCCTGAAGGTATGGCAAGAGATATGCTTCGTAAGAAAAAAGTAGACATGAGTATACCCTATCAAGAAACTGAGGAGTGGGATGAAGCACTTGCAGAAGCAGAAGCGATATGTAAAGAGAATCAGGAACAAGTCCTAAAGGCAGGTGGACTCCATATCATTGGGACTGAACGACATGATTCCCGAAGAATTGATAACCAATTGCGTGGTCGTGCTGGACGGCAAGGGGATCCAGGTTCATCACGTTTCTATCTATCCTTGGAAGATGATCTTATGAAAAAGTTCGGTTCAGAACGTCTACAAGGGTTGATGGGTAGAGCAGGAATGGATGATAATATTCCATTGGAACACCCATGGATGTCAAAATCGATCGAAAAAGCACAGACCCGTGTGGAACAGATGAACTTTGATATTCGGAAGAATATCCTAAAATTTGATGACGTGATGGAAGCACAACGTGATACCATATATTCTCTAAGAGACTCTATCCTTTCGGAAGAGGATCCGAAAGAGATTGTTTGGGAGATGATTGAGAATGTAATTGCTGATCGGGTTGAAGAAGTTATTCCAGAACGTGGACCGCGTGACGAAGAGGAATTAGATAAATTTGAGAAATGGCTCAGTGCAACATTTCCTGTGGAAGTTGTCATCAAAACACCTTTAACAGAGATTGCTGCAGAAGAACTGTACGACCAGATCATTGATGCCCTCAAGGTCGCATATCAGATACGCGAAGATGAAATGGGTTCCGAGATGATGCGTACGCTGGAAAGATTGCTTGTTTTAGATAGAATAGATAGCCATTGGAAAGACCATCTTTATAATATTGACTTTATAGAACAGGAAATGCGGTTAGCAGGTTATGGTGGTAAAGACCCAATTGTTGTATTTAAGGGTGAAGCACTTGGTATCTTTGAATCTATGTATCAGAACATAGAGAAAGAAGTGAGTGAGTTCATATTTAAATCAAGTGTCAATACGGAAGCACCGCGACGTGTTCCAAGCAGAGGAACGAGTCGTTCACGTAGAACTCCACCACGTCGTGCCGCACGAGCCAATGATGGATCCCAAACTTCAGCAGAATTTGCTTCACAAGAAGCAATGGGTAATATACCAAAAGTTGGTCGTAACGCACCATGTCCTTGTGGGAGTGGCAAAAAATATAAGAAATGTCATGGAAGATAGAGAATTATGAACATGGAGGAAAGTCGTGAAATCAGAAGAATCCTATACGCTTTCACAAACCTTGCTTGAGATTCTGGCGTGTCCTGCTTGCAAGGGAAAAATTGAGCATGTAGAAGCGGACGAGAAACTTGTTTGTCTTGGTGAATGTCAACGTCGCTATCCTATACGTGAAGGGATACCAGTGATGTTAATTGATGAAGCGGAATTACCTACGAAAGAATAAGTGCTTGAAATTGGTAAAACAGTATAATGCGAATCTTATTTTTGTGCTTGCGATGTCCATATCCACCACAACGAGGAGACAGGATTCGTTCATACCATTTTATCAAGCAACTATCAAAACGCCATAAAATCACGTTAGTCTTTTTTGCAGAATCAGATGCTGATATTGAATCTGTTCAACATTTGCAGCCATTCTGTGAACGTGTAGAATGGGTTCGTTTTCGTCCAAATGTTGCAAGAATAAACACAGCAATCCATTGCTTATCTCGTACTCCATTGCAGGTACATTATTGGTATTCACCACAAATGCAACGGAAAATCAATGAGCTGCTTGCTGAGGAGACGTTTGAACTTGTCCACGCGCAACTTTTTCGCATGGGACAATATGTTTCAAAGGCAAAGGGAGTTGTAAAGGTTCTGGATTTATGTGATTCGTTAGCATTGAACTTAAGTCGACGTGCAGAATTAGATTGCACGCCAAAACGATTTTTGGTAAAATTGGAGGAAAAACGAGTTCGGCAATATGAAATAGAGATTATGAAATCTTTTGATCGGGGTACTGTCGTCGCTAACTTTGATAGAGATTATTTACTTAAGCAGGACAACAGTCTCAAATTATCAGTAGTTCCAATGGGGGTTGACCTCAAATATTTTCATCCTCTTCCAGACAAAACAGATGAACCTACAGATTCCAATGGATTCCATTCATCAGTTTCATCTAATTCAACAAAGAATTTGCTGTTTACTGGAACGATGAACTATTTTCCGAACTCTGATGCAGTCATATACTTTTGTGAAGAGATATATCCGTTGATACAAAAACAGCATCCGGATGTTAACTTTTTTATTGTTGGCAACCATCCGACAGAACAGGTACAACGTCTTGCTGAAAATAGAGGAGTGACCGTTACAGGATATGTACCAGACATACGTCCTTATTTTCATGAGGCATCTGTCTTTGTAGCACCTTTGCGTGCGGGTTCAGGTATTCAGACAAAAAACTTAGAAGCGATGGCGACGGGAACTCCTGTCGTAACCACTTCAATTGGTGCAATGGGATTAGAAGCTGAGATCGGAGAAGAACTTCTAACTGCTGACAATCCGCAAGATTTTGCTGACTGTGTCATTCATCTGATGGAAAACCCTGAAGACCAGCAGAATCTTGGCAATGCTGGAAGAAAACGGGTAGAAGCAAGTTATGATTGGGATGTACTCGTTGAAAAACTTGAACAAGTTTATGCCGAAATCTAATAATGGCGAAACAGATTAAAAGGCATTATAGTTATCTATATCTATAATATTGGTGTATTGTAGATTTTACTAACCAAGGAGGTAGTATGGAAAAATACAAAATTAAATGGAGTTCATCGGTTGTTGTTGATATCTTACTTGTTTATTTTGCATTCTTATTAACCTATTTTACCTGCAAACAACTCAATCCAGATATATTTGCAAGTTTTGGACAGATATCATTTCTTTCAGGTATCACAAATAACGCAATATTATTATTCTCTATTGCTACCTTAGTCGCATTCGTCCGTATCACAACATTTTTGTGCTTTCGCATTTATAAACCTATATGGAGATATGCTGGTGTAAAAGAATTTCGCACCTTTGTAGCTGCAATTGGTATTTCCGGTCTTATCCTCGTGGGTTTATCGCTCATTCTCACACGGTTTGATACCTGGACTTTCTTTCTGATTGATGGTATCTATAGTGCAATTATAATCGGTTTTATCAAATTTTCACATAGCATCTTACGAGAAGGAAG
The DNA here is from genome assembly GCA_965214095.1 of Candidatus Poribacteria bacterium. Classification (GTDB taxonomy): domain Bacteria; phylum Poribacteria; class WGA-4E; order WGA-4E; family WGA-3G; genus MSPOR6. The sequence goes on from OZ243938.1 coordinate 1,371,030, forward strand.
ACTCAAAGAAGTAGCACCACCACGAAGAAAGGTTTTGATCGTTGGTGCTGGAATGGCTGGAATAGGGGTTTTAAAAGAATTACGGGGAAATCCAGAAAAAGGGTATCTTCCCATTGGGTTTATTGACGATAATACACAGAAAGTCGGTAAATCCATAGCTGGACTTGAAGTTCTCGGCACGACACGTGATCTTACCTACATTGCACGGAAACGTGAAATTGAAGAAGTTATCATAGCAATACCGTCAGCCCCAGGCGGCAAAATTCGGGATATTATCCGACAATGTAAATATCGCAGATGCCAATTCAAGATCGTGCCAAATATACACGCAATTCTTGAGGGTAAGGTTAGCATCAGTCATATCCGAGAAGTGAAGTTGGAGGACCTACTTAATCGGTCAACCGATCCAGTAGACTTAGCAGAAATTTCAAAGTATCTATCCGGTAAACGTGTCATGGTAACAGGTGCTGGAGGGTCTATTGGTTCTGAACTTTGCAGACAAGTCGCAAAACTTGATCCTGAATTACTTATCCTTTTCGGACGTGGAGAGAATAGTATCTATCATATTGATCTGGAGCTGCGTGAATCTGATCCGCAACTTAACCGTGAATTAATTATCGGCGATATCCGTGATAATTCTAAAGTCTTTCAGATTACAAAACGTTACCGACCCCATATTATTTTCCATGCTGCAGCACACAAACACGTCAAATTTATGGAGAAACATCCTGATGAAGCGGTAAAGAACAATATCCTTGGCACAAAAAACTTGATTGATGCGGCGATAAAAAATCATGTTGAGGCGTTCATTCTTGTTTCGTCTGATAAGTCAGTAAATCCTACGAGTGTTTACGGTGCATCAAAACGGGTCACAGAGAAACTAATCCAATGTAAAGCAAATCGGAATGGCACTAAATTCATTGCTGTCAGATTTGGTAATGTCATCGGTAGTCGTGCAAGTGTGTTGCCAAATTTCAAAAGACAAATTGCTAAAGGTGGCCCCGTCACAGTTACACATCGCGAAGCGACACGCTACTTTATGACTATCCCCGAAGCAGTTCAACTCCTGATTCAAGCAGGGGCGATGGGAAATGGTGGCGAAATCCTTATGCTTGACATGGGTGAACCTATAAAGATACTTGACCTCGCACGAGACCTGATACGATTGTCAGGTTTGGAAGTTGATAAGGACATTAAGATTGATTTTACTGGGTTGGAAGCTGGAGAAAAACTCTATGAAGAACTACTTACACCGCAAGAGGGTGTGACAGCAACAAAACACCAACGTATCTTTGTAGCACAGATGGAACATATTGAGGAGGAGCAGCTCATATCTCATTTAAGTGAACTTTCTGAATATGCAGATGCCCTTGATACTGATGGGATTATTGCGAAATTCCAAGAGTTAGTGCCGACTTATAAACCGAATCGTGAATTTATCAAGGATACGGTGAGTGCTGACAGTTCTGAAACAGAAATTAGAAGACACCTTCTAAATACCGATCAAGATTCAGAGACGGAGGAATCTGGTATAACGGACACTGTATAAATTAAACGAATGTATGCGTATTAGATGCTGTCCAAAATATAGAAAAAAGTAAAATGTACAACATTAATGCGTGATAATAATAGTAAAATAGTCTTGTTGAGGTGAGGTATGTCGTCCGTTGAAGAAGGTTTGCTGATCCATTCAAGTTGGTTAAAAAGACTTTTTGACATCATCCTATCCACGATTATCCTTATATTATCTTTCCCACTCTTTTTACTCGGTAGTTTCCTCGCGAAAATCCAATCCATCGGACCAGTTTTTTACAAAGCAAATCGCGTGGGTCGAAATGGACAAGTTTTTGAGATGTACAAGTTCAGGACAATGGTACAGAATGCAGATAAAATTGGTATTGGGTTGACAACACATAAGGATCCACGTGTAACGCAAATTGGACGTTTGTTGCGTTTTACAAAATTAGATGAACTTCCAAACTTCATAAATGTGATTACAGGTGATATGAGTTTAACGGGTCCACGTCCTGAGTCTCCTACCTACGTTAAATTCTATACGGATGAGCAAAAACAAGTTTTACTTGTCCGACCAGGGATTACGGGTCCATCACAGATTGTGAACCGAAACGAAGAAGAAAAATTAGCCGAACAGACGGATCCGGAGCAGTATTATATCACTGAGTTACTGCCGAAGAAGTTAGCACTTGACCTTCACTATGTTGCGACACAGAGTTTCATATCTGATATTGGGTGGATTTTGAAGACATTATGGGTGCTTGTGTTTCCACTTAAGGTTGAGAATCAAACTATCGTACAAAATAAACCTACCCACAATTAGGAATTTCATGACAGTTTAGTGTTCTGTCTACACTAATCTTGTAGGTCGGGTAGAGGCACGAAACCCGACATGCAGCCATTTATCATCAATAAAGTTGGGTTTTGTGCCTCTACCCGACCTACAATGTCCGAATGGACACTTCATTAGTTTAGCGAATAGATTCCTTAAATTGCTATATACATTATGAAACGAAAACGTGTATTGATTATTATTTCAGTAATAGTTGTTCTATTCCTCATTATTGTGTTTCAAACTATCCGATTCTTGAGCGGCTCATCCTCTATTGGTGAGAAAGTCGCTGTGCTTGACATTACAGGTATCATAACAAAATCCGACTCCACAATAAAACTCATCCACGCATATCGTGATGACCCGAATGTAAAGGCGATTATACTACGCATAAATACCCCGGGTGGAAGCGTCGCACCTGTCCAAGAAATCTTTAGTGAATTGAGGAAGTTGGACAAACCTTTAGTAGCATCAATGGGAAGCACAGCAGCATCGGGTGGTTATTATCTCGCATGTGCTGCAGATACAATTGTAGCAAACCCGGGAACTCTAACCGGAAGTATCGGTGTTATTATGCAGTTTACTAAAATAAAAGGGTTGTATGACAAAGTTGGTATAGAACACCAGGTCATAAAGAGCGGTAAGTTCAAAGATTCTGGTTCTATGTTTCGTGATCTATCTGAAGACGATATCGCTATTTTACAAGAAACCGTGAATGATGTATATAATCAATTTGTTGATGCAATCTCTGAATCGCGTAATGACACATTGACACGCGACGAGATCGTCAAATTGGCTGATGGACGCATCTTCTCTGGAAGACAAGCACTTGAACATAAGTTGATTGACAAATTAGGTAACTTACAAGATGCGATTATTGTTGCTGGAGAACTTGGCAACATTGAAGGAAAACCCAAAGTATTGCGAAGGGAAAGAAGAACTTCTTTACTTGAACAACTGATCGGTATAAAACACAATCCTCACTTTGATGAAATCCTCAACTTTTCCGGTGTGACTTTCCGATATCAACTTAGTCTTGGCAACTAAGGACTATCTGCCATGGAGCAAGTGTATCAGACGAATACTGATTGGAAACGGCTGGCAGACATAATTGCCAAGCCAAACCAACGTGTGCTTGTTCTTGGTGCTTCAGATACAGGTAAATCCACATTTTGTCGTTATCTGGTAGATTGTGGATGTGCTGCATCGTTGAAAACTGTTCTTGTAGATGCTGATATTGGACAATCACAAATAGGTCCTCCCACGACTGTAGGTATGAAACGCTATGTCCTTCCAGAAAAAAATAAAACACCCCAATCAGAAGACAATATGAGTGAGACCGATACTAACAAGAATGCAGATGCACTTTACTTTGTAGGTGCCATAACGCCGCAACGCAATCTGCTTCCAATACTAACCGGCACACGATTAATGGTAGACTCCGCATTGGATTCAGGTGCTGAGTTCATTGTTATTGACACAACGGGATATATACACGATGGTGCTGCATCCATGCTTAAACAGCAAAAGATTGACCTGATTCGTCCAAACCATGTAGTCTGCATTGGTCGTCCAAAGGATTTAGAACGGATTGTTGGTTGCTACAGAGATCAAACTTGGCTTACAATTCATCGCCTACTTCCACATAGGTTAGTACGAACTAAGAGCGGGGAAGCACGAAAGAGAAACCGAAAAGATAAGTTTACCGAATATTTCCAAGACAGTGAACTTCAAGAGATTCCAATTGATGAAATTAAGGGAGCACGCACCCCATTTTTTAACGGTAGAATAGCAAATCAAAAAGAATTGGAGATTCTTTCTGATTTGACTGAAAACGATGTGGCGTATGCTGAATGGGGTCAGAGAACAGTCAGTCTAATTGTAAGAACAAAACTCACGCATGAAACAACAAAAAAACTTAAGGACTATCTGAGTTTGACTTATGTAGCATCTGAAACAAGTTCATATTTTGACCAACGACTTGTGGGAATGTTGAACAACTCAGGTGATACTGTAGCTATTGGTATCATTGAAACAATTGACTATGAGAACAGAAAGCTTCATATACGATGTAAAACTGGAATTGCTTCTGATGTGAAGATGCTACAGTTTGGAGAATACCAGGTGATAAATCCTAAGAGTCATTTTACTAACCGTAATAAACACATATATACTGACTATATGAATCTGATCAATTAGGCGAATATTTTTTGCAAAATAAGAATGCTCTTTTTCGATTCCTTCGTTATCTTGCTCCTTATAACGCTTCTATTGTTTTAGCAATGGGTTGTGCATTAATTGTTTCTATTTGTGATCTTGGACCAATACAGATCTTAAGGGATACTCTTGATTCACTGAAGTTGTTAGAAGGCTTCAGTCAATCCCCTCAACCTATTACTATTCGTTTTTTTTATATTGAGAATGTTTACAAGGGATATGAATTTACCTTGACAGATGCAGGAGATGCGTTCCGTCTCTATTTCTGGATTTTAGTAGGTGGAGTAAGTCTTGTTTTTATAAAAGGTTTTTTTGTTTATGGAAGTGATTTTTTGATGGAACGTGTCGGAAATAAATTAAGTTTCCAATTACGTAATGATATATACAAAAATATTGTTTCTTCACCGTTGAGTATCCTTTCAGAACATAACAGTGGTGATGTAATAACACGTGTCTCTGACGATGTGCGGATGTTGCAACAAGCTGTAGCAGCAACTGCTCAAATAATACGTGCAATGATTTATGTCACCGTCTTTGGAGTTGTTCTGTTCTATAATAACATACAAATGACGTTTTTTTCAATGTTAGTGCTTCCATTCGTAGCGTATTTTATTAGCAACATAGGAAAACGTGTCCGCAGGGCAAGCACAGAAATTCAGGAACGTAGTTCGGATATCAATTCACAACTCAATGAAACACTAACAGGGATCAATATTATAAAAAGTTTTACTGCAGAAAACAATGAGATAGATAGATTTCAATCATTTACATCTAGGCAATACAACTCTGCAATCCGTCGTGCACGATTTGCTTCACTTCTTCCACCTCTAATTGAATGGATGGCGGCTATAGGAACTGTAACTGTTTTGGGACTAGGATGCTGGTATGTTATAGATGGAAAACTGTCTATAGGTGGATTTGCAAGTTATTTTGTTATAGTCGGATTGATGTTTAAACCGATAAAGACCATCGGAGGAGTAAATAATGTATTACAACAAAGTCTTGCTTCTGCAGAACGTATTTTCCCATTACTTGAGTTAGAAAGCGAAGCAAAAAATGAAACTGGAGAACAGAAAGAAATATCTGATGTGCAGGGAACAGTGCAATTTCAAGATATATCATTTGCCTACCGTGAAAAACCTGTTATCAATCATGTTAGTTTTACTGCTAATCAAGGTGAAATAATTGCATTAGTCGGACCAAGTGGAAGTGGAAAGACTACACTGTTGAACCTTCTACAGCGATTCTATACAGTTGATTCAGGAAGGATTCTTATTGATGATATTCCTATTGATGAAGTAACACTGAATTCACTTCGGAAAAATATTGCATTAGTTCCACAAGATACCTTTCTTTTTGATGGTACAGTGCTTGAGAACATCCAGTACGGTTCTCCCAAATCAAACAGACAGCAAGTTATTGATGCTGCGAAACAAGCAAATGCACACGAATTTGTCACCAAATTACCCAATGGATACGATACTGAAATCGGGGAAGCAGGTGGAACACTCTCCGGTGGAGAACAACAACGAATAGCGATTGCTCGCGCAGTTTTAAAGAACGCGCCAATTCTCGTGTTGGATGAAGCAACATCTGCACTGGATACACAATCTGAAACTATTATACAAGAATCGTTGACCAACTTAATGCAGGGGAGAACTTGTTTCATCATAGCACATCGCCTCTCAACCGTTATGCGAGCAGATAACATATTAGTAATTAAAGACGGTGAAATCGTTGAAAATGGAAAGCATACAGATTTGTATGAAAAAGGTGGACTCTACCGAAATTTGTGTGAACAACAGATGTTGCGGTAATAGAAAAATATAATGGCAGAAATATGGACGAATTTACTATCTTCTCTCTTAAACTGAGACTCTATTTGTAACACATCAGTCACTAACAGAAAATTAACGAAATTGTAAACCATTTCGGCTTAAATACGTCTCAATACTATGAAAGTCCGGTAAACATATCATCAACATTATGGTCAATAGAGATAGCCCCAACCGTTGTTGATTAGGGCTATTAGCAGACAATAATTGACACCAGTTTTGATGCCATCAAATATGAAAGTTCGTTTGAGTTATTACTATAGGAAATAGAATTTAATTTCTACCTTGTTTAGTAATTGCACCTTCAAGGTCGGATTCGCGGTAAATCGCTTCGGACAAATCTACTTCATATAGATATGCACCTTTGAAATTGGCACCAAGTAGGACAATACCGTCTAATTTTATTTCGCCAAAAATTGCCTCTTCAAGGTTAGCATTTTCAAAAGTTGTTAGACTACCGAACGGAGCAGTAGGAACACACTGAGGACATCCAAGCGTAGCACGTCTTAAATCAGCACTACGGAAATTCGTGCCAGACAGTAGACTTCCACTGAGAAACGCACCAAAGAGATTAGCGTTCTCCAGAGTCGCATCTGTCAGATTTGCCCCAACCAAGTAGGTACGTAATAGGGTTGCCTCCGATAAGTCCGCGCCCGTGAGATTTGCATCATTAAGATTAGCATCCGTTAAATCAGCGTTTTTCAGATTGGCACCACTCAAATTTGCTGATGAGAAATCAGCACCGACAAGTGATTGGTCTGATAAATCAATATCTGACAAGTTTTCATTTGACAAGGATTCGCCTGCTAATAAACGTTGAACTACATTATTTTGATTATTTTCTTGCATAAATTTGCCTCCATTTAACTTGATTTTTATTACATCAAACAAAATTGATTAGAATGATGGATACAGATGAAAACTCCTGTATCTGATAGGAATATTAGACGTTTGTAAACATTAATTTCATAAGTAAGTGCTGAATTGCAGAAAATGTGATAGCAATTTCATATAGTTATCGCGTGGGAATATCTGCAACTTAGATGTGTATATTGGTGTATATGCAATATACGAAAAATACAAATTGCATGGACCTGAGGAAAACATAATGAAAGACTTTTACACCGCAGAATCCACTGATTTAGATCTGATCCCTGCTGATGAGAAAAAAGATGAATATAGTGCTCCTTCAAAGGATGAAACCTTCGCATATTTACAGACAATCGCAAAAACGCCATTGTTGGAAGCGCATCAGGAGAAAGCACATTTTGAGAAATACCAAGAGGGAATACAGAATTTTAACACATCCTTCAAAAGATTACCTCATTGGATAATCAAATCATTAGATATTCCTGCAAAAAATCGAAATGTAACTGAACTAAAACTAAAACCAGTTCAGACAGACCACGGACTAATAATCAAACAGATTGCATCACATGTCCAATCTATTGAAGACATCTTTTCCAAACTTGAACGAAAAAGGAAAAAGTTAGACAATTTAAAGTCAAAGATTCTAATGGGTAATTTACACCTACTTAGAAAATATGTAAACAATAAAGATATTTCTACCTCAGAATTCGCAGAAATAATACAAGCAGGTTACCTCGGTATTATTAAGGCTATTGAAAGTTGGATGCCTATGCGTGAACAAAAGTTCAGAACTTTTGCGCGAGGAATCATTCGTGCCAATATTGATGCTATACAGAAACATAGTAGCAAAAATGGGACACTAATTGCTGAACAAGATACTAGACCGACATCACAAACTTTGGAATATTCCACAATCGTTGAAGCGATACCACTTTCTGTGGAAGAGGAAACAACTCTACTTGAAACTTTTTCCATGACACAATATGAAATTGCTCAGCTATTAAACAAATTACCGCTAGAATTCTTGCAGGAAATTACATACAATAACGATGAATCTTCCACTGAGGTAGAATTGCGTGTAAGCACCTTAAATCCACTATTAGAAACTTTCAGAACTGACTTGGCACATCTGAAAACTTTGCTATCAAAACTTACAGAAGCCGATAAACTTGCACACGGTACAAAGATGAAAATAGTTGAAGCAAACCTACGTTTAGTAGCAAGCATTGCCAAACAACACCATTTCAGTAAGACTACGTTGACCTTCCTTGATCTTATGCAGGAAGGAAGCATTGGACTTATGAAAGCAGTTGAAAAATTCGACCACACGCTCCGTTATCGCTTCAGCACCTATGCCACTTGGTGGGTAATGCAGTCAATCAAACGGGCATTAGACCAACAAGGACAGATCATACGTGTACCATGCTATATCGGTGAAACTCGTAGATTGATCAAACAAGTGCAATCTCACTTGACTATAAAACTTGGGAGAGAACCTACGACTAAAGAGATCGCACAAGAAGTCAAACTTACAGAAAAAAAGGTTGATGAAATTTTACAAGCAACGAAAGATCCGATTTCTTTAGACGCTCCGATCAGCGATGCTTCACCAGAAGTGCCAATTCGAGACATAATACCAGATAATTCCCAAATTACACCAGAAACGGAATTGGTCAATTACTCAAAAATTGAGGTATTAGAAGAAGTCCTCAACAGAACATTGAACCCACGAGAGACACATGTCATTGTACTCCGTTATGGATTAATCGACGGCACAGAATATACACTCGCAGACATCGGAACAAAACTTGAAATCAGTCGTGAACGCGTACGGCAAATCGAAGTTGAGGCACTCAATAAACTCAGACGGAATGAACCGAAAGAGTTATTGATGGAGTTGTTCCAAAAAGATTAGTTTTTCTATTCCATCCTGAGGGGAATAAATACTCTCTCATTTACATCACATAGATGGGTTGCAGAACTGTTTATCGGTTCTGCAAACTCCATTATCAATGTGATTTCAATCCTATCAATCCATTAAGGTAATCCCATTTGAAAATAGTATATTTTGATTGCTTCTCAGGTATTAGTGGTGACATGGTTCTCGGTGCTGTCGTTGATGCTGGTGTTGACCCAGAGGAATTGACAACCGAACTGTCAAAACTCAATATAGATGGTGAATTTCGTCTCAGTTTTGAGAAATCAACAAAACACGGTATTACAGGTACAAAAGCACTTGTTGATACTTATGACGATACGCATAAAGACAACCATAATCACCATCATCAACATACGCACGGTCCCAGTAGACACCTATCTGACATATTTGAACTTATAGATGCAAGTCAACTTCAACCTAATATATGTCAGTCTGTCAAACAGATATTTGACAGACTTGCTGAAGCGGAAGCAAAAGTTCATAACAGAGAAAAGTCTAAGGTGCACTTACACGAAGTCAGTGGTATTGATTCAATCGTTGACATCGTTGGTAGCGTAATAGGATTAGACCTACTTGGTATAGAACAGATTTATGCTTCTCCACTTTCCCTTGGTCGTGGTTTTGTCCGTTGTGCACATGGTATGATGCCTGTGCCAGTTCCTGGAACAATGGAATTATTGCAAGGTATTCCCATCCGACAAACCGATATTCCAAAAGAATTAGTTACGCCAACAGGTGCCGCTATCATCACGACCATGGCTGAAGATTTTGGCGTAATGCCAAATATGACCATTGAAACAATTGGTTACGGTGCAGGTACAAGAGATTTAGAATCTCAACCTAACCTTCTACGAATCTGTATTGGTAAGAAAAATCCCTCAAGCAGCACTTCAAATAAAAATGTAACTATATCAACTAACTCTGAAAAACACAATCCGGGTAATAATGATATTATTCTAAGCTCTAATGACAACATAGAAGTCATTGAAACAAATGTAGACGACATGACACCAGAAATATACGGATATGTCATGGACAAACTATTTGAAAACGGTGCTTTAGATGTATTCTTTACCCCAATTCTTATGAAAAAAGGAAGACCAGCAATACAAATTAGTGTTCTCAGCCCTTCAAATTTGCGGGATATGTTGATAAGAGTACTATTGACTGAAACAACTACTTTTGGTGTTCGTATCTATAATGCAGACCGTGTTATACTTGATCGTGATTATATTGAAGTTGATACTGAATGGGGACCTGTTAAAGCAAAACGTGGATATTTAAACGGTCTCTTGATAAAGACTGTTCCTGAATATGAAGATTGTAAAACTATTGCGGAAGAAAATGGTGTGCCACTCCAGTCTGTATATCAAGCAGCATACAAAAAAATATAATATCAATCAAAGAAAAGACCCGCACTACAGAGAAATACGCTAAAGTATCATATTATGGATTGCACCTATCGCATTTGTCGCAGCGGTAACCTTCTGACACCTCCTCGCCGAAATAATGCTGAATGACTTTCATTCTACATCCTTCTGATACGGCGTAATGAACCATTCTATCAATTCTGTTACGTTTGACTTTGTAGTAATCACCAAGTCCCATTTGCTCTTCAGAGAGAGAAGAAAAAAGTTCACTATCTTGTAACAGTTCAATCAGCATCAGATCGTCCTTACCCCAATACTGAAGGTGTCCTTCATTCTGTAACTCAGCAAGCTGCTCCATCATGAATCGAGGGCTCAGTTCAAGGTCTTGACAAAAACTCAATATATCAGTTACTCGTTTTTCCTTCAGATGCGCGTATAGTTCTGACTGTACCGGTTTCTCGTTATTTGGCTTTGTTCTAAAACTTACTGAGATCTTAGACGGCACGTTATGCCATCTCTTTAGGAAACCTAATTTTTCCAAATAGGACAATGCTACCTGTATTTTAGAAACTTTAAACCCAACTCTCAACTCTAATTCTTCCATTGCCATTAGTCTAAAATTACCTGAACCTTTAAGATATTCAAGTACTTCAAGTAGGTTCTGGAGTGAGACTTTGTCGGGTGCACTTTCTTTGATGAACCATTCATGTAAATCTCGGTCATCTGGGTAATAGAATAAGATGCAATCGGACAATATCTCATCCCTACCTGCACGTCCAATTTCTTGGCAATATTCCTCCAGTGTACCGGTCATTGTCCAGTGTATAATATAACGAATATTGGGTTTATCTATCCCCATTCCAAAAGCATTTGTAGCAACAACGATTTCTAATCCATTGTCACTGTCGTCAAAAAATGCTTCTTGTATCTGTTTACGTTCATGCAACTCTCTTCCTGCATGATAATAATCTGCCTGATAGCCTTTTTTTTGAAGAAATTCAGCGATCTCTTCTGTTTCGTTCCTTCGTCCTGCATAGATTATCCCATTACCTGTGAGCTCACGCATACTATCTTCAAGTAAATCATATTTCTGATCTTTCTGATTACTTTCAAGCACTTTCAATCTGAGATTAGGACGTTCAATACCTTCAACAAGAACTTTTGGTTCGGGGATATTCAATATTTTTAATATATCATCCCTAATGTCTGGTGGAGCCGTTGCAGTAAAGAGTGCTACAACCTTAGGATATACCAACTCAATTGCATCACAAATTGATAAGTATGCAGGACGAAAATCGCGACCCCATTGTGAGATACAATGGGCCTCATCTATAACGAAAAGAGAAATCAGAATTGAGCTAAGTAAATCCAAAAACCGGCGACTTCGTAGTCGTTCTGGTGAAATATAGAGAAGTTTGACCTTCCCCTGTTTCAACTTATTAATTTCGTGACGATAATCTTCCCAGGCCAATGTACTATTTATGAGTGATACTGATTCTAATCCTCTTGCCTTTAATGCATCAACTTGATCCTTCATCAACGATATTAGTGGTGAAACAACAACCGTTGTACCGGGTAACATTAAGGCAGGCAATTGATAACATAACGATTTGCCGTGTCCTGTCGGAAATACCGCAAATACATTTTCACCATTAAGTATTGATTCTATGATTTCTTGTTGTCCATGCCGGAAAGTGCTATAACCGAAATGTTCAAACAATGCATTTTCTATTTCGTTATCTTCTGAAGTAGGTGCGATTGTATCTAAATCATCTGTTGAACTAAGGAATGAGTCTACCTGTTTGAGTAAATCCTGTAAATTTCCCATTAATTATTGACCTACATCAGCAACTAAGTAATTGCTATGATACTAAGAGAAGAAACGGAAACGGATAATGTGAAATATGGCTGCAACACCATCCTTCCAACTTACAGTTTTTCCCTCATGATAGTCTCTTCCACGATAACTGATGGGAACATCTACGATCTTACATTTTCGTTTCGCAAGTTTTGCAGTTATTTCAGGTTCAAAACCGAATCTATCAGAACGAAGAGTCATATCTTTCAAGATGTCTGTCTTTATTACCTTATAACATGTTTCCATATCAGTAATGTTTGTGCCATTCACGAAGTTAGATAAAGATGTAAGGAAGCGGTTAGCGAGATAACTTCGCAGCAGTCCATGTTGCCGTCCTTCCATAAACCGTGAACCGTATACCACACTCGCTTTGTCTTCAAGAATGGGTTGTAGTAATTTAGGGTAGTCCTGCGGGTCATATTCTAAATCTGCATCTTGGATAAGTGTGATGTCCCCTGTAACATGTTCAAACCCGGTTCTCAGGGTTGCTCCTTTACCACGGTTGATCTCATGATAGAATATTTTCGCTGAATTGCTTTCTGAATTTTGGAGTTTTTCTAATATTTCACGTGTGCCATCTGTTGAACAATCATCAACAAGAATGAGCTCCTTCTCCATGCCGATATCAACAGCTTCAATTTGATTTAGGATTTCTTCTAAATGCTCAGCTTCGTTGTATATCGGAATTACAATGGATAGTTTATTTGCCATCCACATTCCTCCAGTCTATCATAGATACAAATATATTCTTCTTTCTCAGAATTTGGAAAGATACAACCATCTATAAACAGCATACCTTATTCTAAAATATTATGCAAGTTTTTTTGAATTGATGTGGGTGTATAAGCGTTGTGTACAAATATAACATCCTTACCCTTGACCTATTTGATGTCTTACATTCTCGTAGAGTAATATGCCAACTGCTACACCAACATTAAGTGATGACTGTCCTATAGCCATTGGAATTTGCACTAATTCTGTGCATCGTTCTCGTGTTCCATCTGTCAAACCACTATTTTCATTACCAACAACAATCGCAGTATGTGGTATAAATTCAACGTTGTAGATATCAGCATCTCCGGTTGCAGTTGCCCCGATAACTTGCCATCCAGCCTCTTTGAGATGTTCAATTGCCATAATAGTATCTGAAGCGTGGAATATCGGTAAACGACCAACAGCACCCCGTGAAGCACGGATAGTATTTTTGTGTAGTGGACTCGCACCTTCCCCGCAAAGTAAGACCCCTGATATTCCAGCTGCATCAGCTGTGCGAAATATCATACCAAGATTATCGGGGTTACTAACATCTTCTGTAATAAGTAGATTGCAGTCTTTGCCATAATGAAAATTGAGTCCGCCAGATTCAGTCAAGAAATGCGGATAGTTGAAGTGAATTGACGCAATTATCGCAGGCACAGGTCTCGTTGTAGAGATAGAACCCATTAAACCATCATTGACAAGATAACATGAGATATTGTCCCGAATTGCTTTTTCTAAGAATCTCTTACCTTTACTATTAGACACATATTTTGTAGTATACAGAATCGCATCTATCGGTTGACCGTCGGCAAATGCACGTTCCACTAACAATTCACTTTCAGCAAGAAATAGAGAATGTTCAATTTTCCCTTTTAATGAAGCTATTTTTCGGATATGTGTTGCAACATCATCTTTTCTTTTGGTGATGGTACGCTGTTCTGACTCTAAATGACTACCTTTTTTTACACCACGAAAATATCGTTCGGATTCGATCTGGATAGATTCTCCTTCAAATAAATCGCGTATTCTCTTCTCAATCCATTTGTCCGTGATGTTGAACATTCCAACAGACTGTCTTGGATATGCAAGTAGTAGTTCTCTTAAACTTCGCTCATTGGTAGCAATCGGATATACCAAATAGTCGGCATTGAACGACTTATCTGGTTTAGAAAGCATTACACCATCTAGTCTATGCCAACCTGCTTGATAAAACTTATACTCATGATGCAATTCTCCTGTGTTTGTATATGCCTGTTTGTATAACTCTATAACATCAGCAGAAGCATTTACACTTTCCAGGAATAAAATTAATTTCTCAAATTCAACCACTTATCCATTAAGTCAGGCATTTATAATGAGCCGTTCTTACCTTTGAAAAATAGTTCCCAAGTATATTGCTGCTAAACCAACAAATATATCCCATTTCATCCAACGTTGTATGAAGGCACAACTTGATTTTGAAACATCCTTCCATAGTTGAAATCCTAAGTAAAGAAGCACAATATCTACACCAATAATAATAGTAATCAAATAGTGCCAACTATACCATCCGAATATATAAGGAACAGGACTGAATAAAATAACTGACGACATAAAACCTATTGCTAATGTCACAGCATACCTTGGATTTTGAATAGCGAGTGTGTTTGCTTGATATTTAAGATCACCTTCAGTATCCTCAAGGTCTTTTACAATTTCTCTTGCAGCTGTGAATAGGAATGCAAAAATGGCAGGAATAATGGTTCCTTGAATTGAACCAATTGCTACTCCACCAGAAATAAAAGTAATACCTGTCAATGTACTGACTGCTAAATTACCATAGATAGGAGTGCGCTTTAACCAGAAAGCATAGCAAACAAGCATGCCAGAAACAAGAATGGCAATACACAGAGCATATATATTTATTATTGCCCCAAGTCCAATGGATATACCGATAAGAATAATTGAAAATGCCATTGCATTGCTGCGACCTATACGTCCAGATGGAAGCGGACGATTCGGTTTATTAATACGGTCAATTTTATGATCACAATAGTCGTTTATTGCATTTCCGGCAGACAGCATCAAAAGTGCAGCGATGGATACAAGGATAAGATTCAGATCAGATATGATCAGAAATCTCCCGCCGGATGCAAACATACCACCTAACCATGCAGAGATGAATGCTATTATGCCATTTAGTGGGCGCGCAAGTTGTACATAACCAATTAAAGATTTCATTCTTATTCCGTCTTTACGCTTTGAACATTGATTGATTTGAAAGGAAGTGTTTACAGGTAATAGGAAGGTGGTTCTTTCAGATGCGCTTTAAGATTCTTTTGTTAGATTATGCAGTTTTGTTTCCAGTTCATTGATACGATCCTGAAGTTCAGTAAACGTTTGGAGTAAGTCTGGTATTTTCCTTGCGTAGGCTTGAAATCTTAGTTCCTGTTTATGTGGTCGGGCGGGTATACCAGAGAGTTGACTTCCTGCTGGCATGTCCTTTGTAACTGCAGACTTGGAATAAATCACACTATTTTCGCCAAGTGTAAGGTGTCCAACCACACCAGATTGTCCAGCAATGTTCACGCGGTCACCGATCATTGTACTGCCTGCAATGCCTGATTGTGCAGCAAGACAACAATCTTTTCCAATAACGACATTGTGTGCAATTTGAACGAGGTTGTCAAGTTTAGTGCCGCTCTTGATCAAAGTTTCAGATAATGTTGCTCTGTCAATCGTAGTATTTGCACCAATTTCAACATCATCCTCAATAACAACTGTACCAATTTGTGGTATTTTATAGGGTCTATGGTTTGCAGGATCAGGTGTAAAGCCGAATCCATCACTTCCAATCACTGCCCCACAATGAATGATTACTCGATCACCAATAGTTACATTTTCTCGTATACTTACATTTGAATAGATTAGACCGTCATCTCCGATTTTGGTTCCATCCCCAATGTATACAAGTGGCATTATTACGGTATCATCACCGATTTCAACATTATCTCTGATTACACTGTGTGCCTGAATTGTAACGCGTTCACCGATAGTCACGTTTTCGCCAATAATTGCTGTTTCATGAATTCCTGATATTGTTTGTTCACTAACGCCATTAGAGAATAATTCCAACGCTCTAACAAATCCCCAATATGGATTGTCAACACAGATTGTTGCTTTCCCATTGCCAGATACACCCTTACCAATGATTATAGCAGAAGCTTGTGTTGTTGCTATAGCTGCGAGATATTTTGCATTTGCTACAAATGTAATCTGATTTGGTTCTGCTTCATTAATCCCAGATACACCCGTAATTTCAATGTTTCCATCACCGGAAAGTTCACCACCCAGATGCTCACAAATATCTTTGAGTTTTATACTCATGCATTACCTCATTTATGCGAGTTCACGGGTTAGAATGAAACTACAGTTATTTTGTTCCATTATTCTATTGTTCGTTTTTCTTCGTACCATCTGTAGTGTCAACAGGAATTTTAGTATCGTTCTCGGTATCCATTTCTACACCAGCATTAATTAGACCAATGAGTTTGTCAGTCATATCATATTTTTCATTC
Source organism: Candidatus Poribacteria bacterium (assembly GCA_965214095.1). GTDB lineage: Bacteria > Poribacteria > WGA-4E > WGA-4E > WGA-3G > MSPOR6. The sequence continues at coordinate 1,387,782 of OZ243938.1, forward strand.
ATATAAAAGACTGCTTGCTTGTCAATAATAAGGTCGTAATTTTCTTCTTTGCCTACCTTAATAATCAGTTCTTCCAATTCTTTAAGTATAGGGGTCATCTCTTCTCTGTTCTTGGCTAAGAGTGCATCTCTGCCTTGATTAAACTCTTGTTGATATTGCACTTGTAATTGTTCTATTTCCCTGACTAAAGTAGCAGTCTGTGCTTCTTCAACAAACAACTCTGTTTTCTCTTTTTTCTCCTGCAAAGTTGAAATGTTCTCGCCAATGCCTGCCAGTTTTTCTTGCCATCGTTTTTCGGCTGCTTTTAGCATTTTATCAACTTCTACTGCTTTACTATAGTTCACCAAAACGCGCTGTGTGTCTACTACGCCAAACATAAATGACTCTTGTCCGAGACTGCCAGACAATAAACTAAATAACATCAATGGAAACAAAACAAAAACAAACTTTTTCATATTTAATCCTTTTCAATAAAACTGTTTTCAATTATACAATTGCACATAAACATATTTGCTGAAACAATCAACAAACATCAACTAAAATCCTGGACCGATGGTAAAATAGAACCTTCCACTTGGATCTCTACTTTGTCGATCAAATGCATATCCCCATCCGAAACGAGCCAACATGCCTAACATCTGTAAACGTGCTTCCACACCTGCACCCTTTTTTAGGTTTATCTGGTTAAATGGGTTTTTTATAGTTTCATCCCAGACTTGACCTATATCAAAAAATACGGCGGTTGTGAGTTGTGGAGATACCGGGATTCTATACTCAAAATTAGTGAAAAATACTTTGTTACCTCCGAATGGATGCGGCACCCCAGTACCATCAGCAGGATCGGGGTATATTTCCCAATCTTCGTAGCCACGTATTGTATCTACACCTCCAAGATAAAACCTTTCGTAGAACAACACTTCAACATCCGTACTTTTACTAAGCATATATCCAGCGCGTCCATGGATAGCAAAGACATGATTCCACCAAGGATTGAAAAACCAACTTGTATCTGCTGTCCACTTTTGGAACTGATTATCTGCACCTAAAAATCCTCCTGAATATTCATAGGAGATACTATTTGAACTACCACCCATCGGATCGTAAAGAGATGTCCGATAATCCCGTGTGTCGCGTCCTAAAGCAAGTAAAATACTCCTTGTTGATCTATCGAATAGGTCTTCTTCCTGTGTCCTGGCTTTTACAAGTTCGTTTCGAAATCTCACTGAGAGATCAATATCAAAGGCAATTGGTCGTCCAAGTGATATTGATCCCCCTCTTGTATCCCAAACGTATCTGTCCCTCAAATAATCTTGTTGCGTTAATGCCCCAACGGTACCATAGTATCGTCTAAACCGACGGTTGTTGTATATACGTGCGTTCAATCTTGTTGGAGTTCCCAATATCCATGGTGTAGCGAAGCTGGCTTCCGCTGTATGATGATCCCGTGTTCCAAGTTCTCCTTTCAGATGCACACGATATGCACGTCCAAATAGATTATGTTGTCCAACTTCTGCGGTGCCAAAAATACCACCTTCACTACCGTATCCACCACCGACACTCAGTGTGCCAGTTGTCGGAGATTCTGCAATATTGACAACTATATTCTTACGACTATCGTTTTCAGTATCACTTGGGACAAAATCAACAGCACGTATGAATGGTCCCATTTGGAACAGACGTTGACGTGCTTTACGCAGAACTTTGACATCAAGCAATTCATCGGATTTTATATTCAACCAATCCAATTCACGGCGTATTATTTTTTCATCGGTCTTTGTCAGACCTCTGATAGGCACATCATCAATAATTATAACATCACCTTGATTTATTTTCAAGTTGATGTTTACCAAGGCATTCTCTTCATCAAATGTAGGAATAGGATTCACGTTAGCAAGAAGGAAACCTTTGTCAAGGTACGCTTGTCGCAACTCGTTAATGGATTCCTCAAAAATGTCTCGGTTAAATATTTCTCCTTCAGCAGGATCTAACATCCTTTTGACTTTTTCTTCTGAGAATACAACTTTTTCTCCAGTCTCAATTTCAACGTCATACGCGCCAACTACGAATTTTGAGCCTTCATCTACCTTAATCTCAAGCATTAACCCTGTTTTGTCTTCAGTAAAACTTTTCGTGTAACCATCAATCTTAACTTGTGCAAAACCGAGGTCTTCATAGTAATTCCTAAGATTGAGACTGATATCCTCTTCTTCAAACAACAATTCATCAAAATGCTTCCCTACACGCGTCTTCATCTTTTTTCTAAGTTTATTTGCATTTACTTGATCGTTTCCAACAAAGTTTATTTCAGAAATTCTAACACGTGGTCCCTCATTAATTTCAAAGGTTACCTGAGTGGTGTTTTCTTCTTTGTTGTTATCTAAATGCACCTGAATGCTTACAAGGTAAAACCCTTTTTCGTGGTAAACTTTCCTGATTCCACGTTCACTTTCCCACAGGAGACGTTCCCCGAATATTTCTGAACGTCGTAAAGTGACTTTGTCCATCAGTTTGCCAGTATCCAATTCTTCATTTCCAATAATAGTTATACCTTGTACCTTAGGACTTTCATCAAGTAAGTAGGTAACCTCATAACCACCTTCTTCAAGGCGTGACACATCTACTTTAATGTCTGCAAAGAATCCTGTATCCTTATATAAGTTCTCAATATCTTTTGTTATAGTCTCAACAATATCAGACAATTCCATTCCGATGTGTGTTTGAATAAGTGTCAGCAACATCTCTTTACGGAGTGATTCAACCCCTTTGAAATCAATTGTTTTTATTTTAAATGTATCATCTAATGTATCATCTGCTGGTTCTTCGGTCGAATCATGATCTTGAATATCAGACGTTTGCGTTTCCTCCGCGGGTATAGGACCGAAAGGAGTATCTGCAGATTCACCTGCGAGTATGACTGTGTTGGGAAGGACAAATAGAATAGCCGTAATGATAATATAATAAAAGACTTTCTGGATGGAATCTTTGATGCATTTCAAGGTAGTGTTCTCCTTAATAATTGTTTTTCTCAGTGTCTGTTTTCAAAACTGTATAAATATTACTTAAACACCCTCACGGAATATTGGAGTTCCAAAATTGTTTGCAAAATGTCTGAATGCTGCGATTAATTTTTGTGTGACTATTCCCGGTTCTCCATTACCAATAATTCGTTGGTCAAGTTTGACAACTGGAATGACTTCAGCTGCCGTTCCAGTTAGGAAACATTCATCAGCAATGTATATGTCATGACGAGTGAAAACGCGTTCTTCTACTTCAAATCCTGCCTCATGTGCAAGCGTTATGACGCAATTACGGGTTACACCTTCCAGTATTCCGATATGTGATGGTGGCGTAATAATTGTTTCATTCTTTACCAGAAAGATATTATCGCCACTACATTCTACAACATATCCGTCATTATTCAACATCAGTGCTTCAACAACTCCTGATTGTTTTGCTTCAATTTTTGCGAGTATATTATTCAGGTAGTTTAGAGATTTTATTCTTGGATTGATGGCTTCAGGATAATTTCGTCTTACTGATACAGTAACAATTTCCAGTCCATCTTCATAATAATTCTGTGGGTATAAAGCAATCTTATCTGCAATAATTATGATAGATGGATTTCGACATTTGTCCGGATCAAGACCTAAATCACCAATTCCCCGTGTTACGATTAATCTAATGTACCCTTCTCGAAGTTCATTACGACGAAGTGTTTCAAGCACAGCCTGCCTTAACTCATCAATCTGAATCGGTATTTTTAACATGAGTGATTTGGCAGAATCATAAAGTCTTTCTAAGTGTTCGTCAAGTTTAAAGACATATCCGTTATAGCATCGGATTCCTTCAAAAACGCCATCTCCATAGAGTAGACCGTGATCAAACACAGATATTTTTGCTTCTTCAGACGGTAGATATTTTCCGTCTAGATATATCAACATATCAAACCCTTCCTATACCCAAAATATATTTCTTATTTTTACTCAGCTATTCTCCCATCTACGAGGTGTACTGTCCGTTTTGCCCGTTCAGATATACGTGAATCATGAGTTACAATGATAAATGTCTGGTTAAGTCGTTCATTTACTTCCAATAATAAATCAAGGACGGCATCACTTGTTTTGTCGTCTATGTTCCCAGTCGGTTCATCGGCAAGTACGACTTTTGGATTATTCATCAAAGCGCGTGCAATCGCAACACGTTGACGTTCGCCACCTGAAAGTTGACTCGGATAATGGTTAAGCCGTTCAGATAGACCAACGTTTTCAAGGAGATGTTCTGCATTCTGATATACTTCTTGAGTTGTTGAACTTTTTCCATCCAAGGAACCTACATTTTTGGAATTTCTTATTAATCTACTCATTGCTACATTTTCTAATGCAGTAAATTCTGGCAGCATCTGATGAAACTGGAATACAAAACCGATTGCATCATTTCTGAATAGTGTTAGTTCATTTTCTGAAAATATAGTTATGTCCTGTTCATCATAAAAAATACTACCCTCTGTTGGTCTATCAAGTGTACCAATGATGTGCAACAGAGTACTCTTCCCAACACCAGATGCCCCCATTATAACCAGTATATCAGATTCATGTACATCAAGATTCACACCCTTGAGTACTTTTAGTTCTGAATCACCATCATAAAAGGATTTGTGTAAATTGTCAATTCTAATTTGTTTGTCCATAGATGTTTAAGTGAATTCCAAACTATAATTATTACAAAAAATTATTCGTACTGCAATGCTTCAATCGGTTTTAAGTTTGATGCCTGCCATGCCGGATAGATAGTTGCAAACCAGCAGATGACAAATGAAAGCAAGTTGATAAAACAGACAAAAAACCAATTGACTCGTATCGGTAGTTGATTCATCTGATATATTTCGCTAAAACCCAATTCCTTCAGCGAAATTGGCGTAACAAAGCAAAATAGCGCAAAACATATCCCAAGTAACCATAATAGTACCATTCCGATTTTCCTTACTTTTGGAGATTGTAATTGTAACAATCTGCTGTAAACAAGGACGATCTGTGCAATGATAAGTATGGCAATAGTTCCTAACGCAATCCAAAAAGACGGACGTACGATATTTGTACTCAATAACCAGCATAATCCAAGTCCTAATCCTGTGCCAGCAAACGTTCCTAACATTCCAATCACACTACCTTGAATCATGAATATTTTCATTATATTGCCTCTTGATGCCCCAAGAGTACGTAGGGTTCCAACGTCTCGTGTCTTCTCCATAACCGTCATTATCAATGTGCTTGCGATGTTAAAGGCTGCGACCAGAATAATCAGTGCTTCTATTATAACTGTAGCAATCTTCTCCATTTTCAATGCTGCGAACAGTGGTGCATGAGTATCTAACCAAGTGGTTGTATACGGAACTTCAAATGTGGTCGAAAACTGAGCGGCATCTTCTATATTCTGACTCAGTGCAGGTGCCTTTTCTTCATCTTCTAACCGCACAAAAATGGCATTAACTTTACCTACATTTTCATATTTTTCCTGTGCAGTGTCTAAATCAATATATCCAATCCTGCTGTCATATATTGCAAGTTCAGACTCATATATACCGATGACAACAAAGTTCGCAAAGTCCACGAAAAGTGTTGGGGAACCGACACTCCCAGGGTTTTCTTCTAATTTCACTACGAGACGTAAGACATCGCCTACTGTTAAACCTAACTGACTCGCTAATCTGAAACCTAAGACAATTCCTCCAGAAATTGTTTCACCTTCCGTAAGTTCTGCAAGTTCAATTAATGGTGAAGTTTGGAAATCTACTGAACCAGTTACATATTGTGAAAAACCTGTAACTTTGTCTTCTTGTTCAAGGTCGATCCCTTTGACAAGAATGGCATCTGTAATACTTTTTTGCCCTGTTTGAAACACTCCCATTTGTGAAAACACAACTGGAGATGCTGCCTCTACCCCCTCGACCTGTGTAATTCGGTCAATTCTATTCTGATAATCACTAAAGAACCTATTGCCATCCAACCTTAGCACGACGTGCGCTTCATTTGCAAGGAACCGTTCTCTAAGTCCATGTTCAACACCATCAAGCACAGCAATTACTAAGATTACAGTTGCAACACCGAGACCAACACCAGCAATTGAGATAACACTTATGATTGAGATAAAAGATTGTTTTCGTCGTGAAAGTAGGTACCTTGAGGCTACAAACCATTCAAATTTCATGTATTTATTTTATTTTATTTACAGATTTAAAAGGCATCTGTAGCCTATTTTGTTATATTCTTTATTCAGTGAATGGGTTGTTATGAATGTTGTATTTTACCAAATCTTCAAGCACACCCCACCTTTCTACAGCTTTAGGAAAGCATTCTTCAAATTGCATTCCAACCTTCTCTAATACTCTACCGGAAGCAGGATTGCGCTTTAGATAGAAGGCGTGGATACTTCTTAATTTTAAAACGTCAAATGCATAAGAAAGGATTACTTGAGCTGCCTCTGTACAATAGCCACAGTTCCAATAAGGTTTGCCGATCCAATATCCAAGTTCACCTATTTTATCAATGTTGTCTATTTCTACGCTGATAGCTCCTATAAACTTTGTATTACTTGATACGTCTGTATCCTTAAGAGTAATTGCTAAATTGAGTCCGCTGCCATTTTCAAAAACTCCTACATGCCTATTGATCCATTCCTCTGCCATTCCGTCTTCATAAGGATGCGGTATAGCACAGGTTGTTGACGCAATGTCTTTATCACCAGCAAGTCTTTGAACATCTGCTGCATCGTCAAGTGTAAAGGGACGAAGTGTCAATCTTTCTGTATGGAGTGTTGGAATTGCCTTCATATTTCTTCATACTCATTCTTTGACAAAGTATATCCGACCAGATCTTCCACCTTCCCCCAATGTTCTGTATCATTAGGAAAGTAATCCCAATAACGCATTCCTATTTTTTGTAGCACCCGTCCGGATGCGGGGTTTCGTTTGAAATGGTAAGCAAGAATTTGATCCAAATTGCATTCACGAAACCCATATCTGATGACAACTTTAGCAGCTTCTGTACAGTATCCACAGTTCCAAAAACTTTCTCCAATCCAATACCCAAGTTCCGCATCATTGTATGGTAGGTGTCGACGTATTTGCAACTCAACATTACCGATCAAAGTTCCATTGGATCTAAGTGTAACAGCAAAGTTGGGACCATTTTTTTCATTAAATTCTTTACCCCATCTCCTAATCTCTTCTACTGCCATTCCTTCAATATATGGATACTCAATACATTGTATTGTTGATGCAACATTAGGGTTCCACGCAAGTCTTTTCACATCAGATGCATCTTCAAGTTTAAATGAACGCAGGATTAACCTTTCTGTGTGTAAAGTAGGTGCAGTTTTCACTTTAGTTTTCCGGACGCATTTGGGGAAACAGAATAACATCACGAATAGAATATTGATCGGTCAATAACATAGTTAACCTGTCAATTCCAATTCCGAGTCCACCTGTTGGAGGCATACCGTATTCCAATGCACGTAAGTAATCTTCGTCAACCATAAATGCTTCTTCGTCACCCTTGGCTAAGTTGCTTGCCTGTTCCATAAAACGTTGTCTTTGGTCAATCGGATCATTCAGTTCACTAAAGGCATTACCAAGTTCCATCCCACAAACAAAGAATTCAAAACGTTCAACAAAATCAGGATTTTCTGGTTTCTTCTTTGCAAATGGTGATACTTCTATAGGATAGTCATAAATAAATGTCGGTTGAATCAGTTTAGACTCAACAAATACATCAAATAGTTCAGCGATGATTTCACCCCTCGGTTCGTCACCATCTAATTCAATACCTGAGTCAACTGCAGTTGAGTGTAGTTCATGTGCAGATAACGATTCAGGATCAAATGAACTATATTTTTGGATAGACTCAATCATACTCATTCTATCCCAAGGTGGTGCGAAATCTATTTCCTGTTCCTGATAGGTGATTTTTGTTGTTCCATGAAGTTCCTCTACTGTTTGAGCAATCAGGTTTTCTGTTAACTCCATTATTTCTTTGTAGTCAGCGTACGCCTGATAGAGTTCTAACATCGTGAATTCGGGGTTATGGTCTCGGTCCATCCCCTCATTCCGGAAGTCTTTCGAAAACTCATACACTCTGTCAAATCCACCTACGATAAGTCGTTTCAAGTATAATTCATTTGCAATTCGGAGATAGAGTGATTGGTCTAAGGTATTATGATATGTTGTGAATGGACGTGCACTCGCTCCACCGTAGATTGGTTGAAGGACTGGTGTCTCAACTTCAATAAATTCGCGTTCGTTGAGCATATCACGTATGGATTGCACAATCTTTGTCCGTTGGACAAATACTTCTTTCACCTCAGGATTCATGATGAGATCAGCATATCGTTGCCTGTAACGTGTCTGCTTATCTTGCAATCCGTGCCATTTTTCTGGGAGTGGTCGGATAGATTTTGAGAGGAGTTCAACCGAATCTACGAGAATCGTTAGTTCACCTGTGCGTGTCCGAAAGACTACTCCTGATGCCCCGATAATATCACCAACATCAAATCGACGATATATGATGTAAGAATCGGCACCGACTCCATCACGTCGGACATAAATCTGAATCTGTCCAGTACTATCCTGCAAATTGACAAAACTACTTTTCCCATGATCGCGTTTCGTCATTATCCTGCCAGCAACAGTGACGCGGTGGGTTTCATCAGGCGTTTCAGTAACTTCATCATATTCTTCACGGATATCTAATGTTGTATGGGTCGGGGCATATTGATGTGGATAAGGGTCAATACCTGCTTTACGGATTTCATTCAATTTCTCTTTGCGTTGACGCATTAAGTCGTTTGTTTCTTCCATATCTCTACCCTCCTTTCTTTTTTAAGACCATATTAATTATACTCTCATTTTCTGTCTAATGCAATATGAAAACAGATAATCACTTACGTTTCAGTTCTCCCCATTGCACTAAACGCTTACCGACTGGAGCAACACTGAGAAAACCACTAACATTGGATTGCGGACCCATTCCTGTAGCGGGACTCTGTTCCATTAGTCTATAATCACCTCTTTCTGCATCAACAAAGAGCGGGTCAGCATCAATATTATCTACATATATTAGTTTTTGTCCATCAGCTTCTCTATTTAGTCCATTCAATCCACCACCGATATTACTTGACTTGATATATACCTGATTTCCGCCAGCCAAAATCTCATCATACTTACCTTCAGATTTATTTCCCCATACGATTGAATTTGTTAGGGTTAATCTACGCGAAAATGTTGGAAGACCATTGAAAAAGAGGCCTCCACCAAATTGGACAGAAGTATTCTGTGTGATTGTTGTATGAGAAATAGTTACGCTACCCATCCAAGATTCAATATCCAATCCACCACCCCATTTTGATGCTTCGTTTTCGGCAATGATACACTCGGATATGTTTAACGTACAAGTTCTACTACATGAAACCCCTGCTCCAGATTCTGCTGTGTTTTGTCTAATGGTAGTCTCTATGATATCCAAATTAGTATTATTAGCGACTTCAACACCACCGCCACTATTCCGCTCAATTAGTGATTTTGAGATGAGATTAGTACTTATAAACCAACTCCCTTGACAGACTATGCCACGAAGACTGTTATTAGATACAGTACATTCTCTGATTTCAACACTCAGACGACCTTCACTATAAATGCCACTACCTGTGTTACCTCTAACTATAGAATCTAATATTACCGGACTAGATCTATCGATTGCATCCCATATACCTTCAAAATGAACACCACCACTGAAATTTGAACCGACAATGTTATCAGATATAATGCAATCTTCAATTAGCACATCAGAATCTTTACAATAAATTCCTCCACCTTTACCACTATAGTCTGCAGGAGTTCCAGCACGGTTTTGTGTAATAATACAGTTATTTATTGTTGGTGAGGCATTATCAATGAAAATACCAGCACCAAATTGATGTCTGCCTTTCATGACAGTGAAACCATCAAGGACGGATGCTTGAGTTTCATTGTTGTTAATAGTGATGCCTCTTGTATTTTCCCTACTTTCAGAGTCTATGATTGTTACCATTGGTCCGTTCTTAGATTTTACAGTTATCGCTTTTCCATTGAAATTTATATTGACATTTCCATCGCCTCTGTAGAAACCATCACCGACTAATACTGTGTCACCATCTTTTGATGCATCAATCCCAGATTGTATTGTCGGTTGATCTGCAGGAACGTTAATTATTGCAGCATTAACTTGCGAATATATAAAAATTAAACTTAGAATAACCAATAGTCCTATAAAAACTCTCTTGTTAGTCATATTTGCCTCCATAAATATGTACTATCTTCTCTTTATATCTGCCCACATCGTTAATTGTTTTCCACGAGGAACAACACTGAGTGTTCCCACACTAGAAGTTTGAGGTCCCATCCCCTCAGCAGGACTGTTACGACTCAGGCTATAATCCCCTCTATCTGGATTCACGAAAAGTGGATCTTTATCTATATTGTTCTCATAGATAAACCACTCTCCATCCGGTTCACGTTCTATCCCTTCAAGTCCATCACGAATATCACAAGAAGTTATTGTTATCGTTCCACCTATTGCTGAAAATTCGTCGTGCGTTTCATTGGAATTGTTTCCCCATACAATAGAATTGGAAAGAGTAAAATGTGAGGCTTCAATAAATGCATGGACACCGCCACCTCGTTCATTTGCAGTATTTCGTGATATTGTACAGTTGCTAATAATTGCTTCTCCTCTCGTGGATATTACACCAATACCACCACCAGATTCTGTCGCAATATTTTCTGCAATTATACAATTCGATACTTCAATTACAGATGTTGGACTACAAAAAATCCCACCACCGATTTCTCCAACATTTTGCCTAATTATAGAATCCATGATCTTCAACGATGATGCCTCACTACATACAACGCCACTATCAGTGTTTTGTTCAATTATACAATTAATGATGGGATTCTGTGTACGTAGAAAAAAGTTGTAGACAATTCCGCTGCCACTATTCTGAGAAACTTTACAATCTTGAATTATCGGATCAACATCATCAAAACAAAAGACACCACCGCCACTATTGTCTGAGATGGTGCAATTAAGAAGGGTCGGCTCAGGAGTAATTTCTCTCAATACAACATCGTCTTTTATCCACGCACCATCAAAAAAGACTCCACCACCAAAGGTAGATTTAGCAGTATTATTGGTTATAAGACATGAATCAAATACCGCATCAGAATTGAAACAGTAAATTCCACCACCACCTTGAGCATGGAAGTTCGCAGCTACAGCAGTATTCCAAGAAATGGTACAGTTCATTACCATCGGAGAAGAGTCACAGAAGATGCCTCCACCGAGGTCATGTATGCCGTTCTTAATCGTAAATCCATCCAGTATAGAATTATGTGTTTCATCATTTTGGAAGATAAAACCGCGTGTGTTCGGTGTTGATTGACAATCAATAATAGTTGCCTCTGGACCATTCTCGGATTTAACGGTAATCTTTTTGCCTTTGAAATCAATGTTGACATTTCCAAATCCTTTATAGATTCCATCAGCAACCAAAACCGTATCACCACTTTCAGCAAGATCAATTCCTTCTTGGATTGTCATTTTTTCTGGGGCTACATTAATTATTGCCGCAAATGACAGGTTACCTATACAAAGCAAACTAATTATGAAAGTTAGAATTACTAAGAATCTTGACTTTTTCATCATATCCTCCATGTATATATTTCTTATTTGCGTTTCAAATCTGCCCATAATGTCAACTTCTTTCCAACAGAAGAAACACTGAGTGATTGACCAACATGTGATTGTGGACCCATGTTTTCTGCCGGACTATGGCGTTTAAGCCTATAATCACCTCTATCAACATCTACAAAGAGTGGATCTTCATCTATGTTATCCGCATAGATAAACCACTTTCCATCCGGTTCACGTTCTATCCCTTCAAGTCCGTCACGTATATCACAAAAACTGATACTAATTCTGCCACCAATTCCAGAAAATTCTGGATTTGTCTCGTTTGAATTATTTCCCCATAGTATAGATTTCGTCATAGAAAAGAATGATCCTTCTATGAAGGCGTATAATCCACCACCGTTATGATTAGCTGAGTTCCGAACAATCGTACAGTTTGTAATTACCGCATCACCGTTAGTAGATAGAACTCCAATTCCTCCTCCAGATTCTGTTGCTATATTTTGTGCAATAATACAATCAGAAACATCAATAGAGGATGTAGAATTACAGAAAATACCACCACCGGTTTCACCAATATTGTGTTTGATGATAGATTTTGTAATCATCATACTGGAATTATCACTGCATTCTATACCGCCTTCGGTGTTAAGTGATATGAGACAATTGGTTATTTGAGAACCACGAGAGACAAATGTATTAACTACACCACGACCCTTGTTCTTAGATATTTCAGAATTCAAAATAGTTGTTCTGACATATTCTCTGCTGTATACTCCACTACCGTTATTATCGGTTACTGTGCAGTTGATTATACTCGGTTGAAAGTGTTGATCAAGTAAATCTCCATTCACTTCTCTATGGCCCTCTAAGTATACACCGCCGCCATAAGAATCACTCCAATTGTTAGAAACTGTACATCCTATTATTTTTACATCTGAATTTAGTGCATAAATTCCGCCTCCACGACCAGTGAAGCGATCTTTTGTTTTAGCACTATTCCAAGTTATGACACAATCTTTAATGGTTGGTGATGCACCATGACAGTAAATTCCACCACCAAAAGCATGTTTGCCATTGCTGATGGTAAAACCCTCTAAAACACTATCGTCGGTTTCCGAATTTTGAAAGATAAAGCCTCGTGTATTTTCCTGCCATGCACAATGGATTTTCGTATTCTTGGCACCATTAAGTGATTTTACAGTAATGCGTTTCCCTTTGAAATCTATGTTAACATTTCCATCTCCTTTATAGGAACCATCTCTAACAAGAACCGTATCCCCATCTACTGCTGCATCTATGCCTGATTGAATTGTGGGATGTTCTGTTGGAACGACAAACGTTGCAGCGATAGTTGAGATATTTCCACAAATCAGAATTAAATAGAAAATGAAATATACACAACTTCTATAAGTGTTCATGTTATCCTCCTATCCTCATGTAACGACTTATCTACGCTTCATTTCAGCCCATTGGACAAGACGTTTTCCTGCTGCGTTCACACTGAGAGATTTTTCTATAAAATCCTCTTTCTCTTCAATTTCTTCAATTACTCCCTCTTCTGGTTCTTCGCGAGGTGCGGTTGCCCCCATTTCTATGGCAGGACTGTTACGTCTAAGTCGATAATCACCAGTTTCAGCATTTACGAAGAGAGGGTCTTCATCAATGTTATCTTGATAGAAAATAAACTCTGCCCAATTTTCTCCAAACCCTTCAAGTCCGTGTCGTATATCACATGATCTTATACTAACGGTTGGACCCGATCCAAACACTTCTGGGTGAGTGCCTTTTGAATTATTCCCCCAAATAATAGAATTAGTGCATTTAAAGGATGAACCCCTGAGTTCAACATTCACGCCTCCACCTCTAACATTCGCAGTGTTTCTTGTAATTGTACAGTAAGCTATAGACGCAAATCCAAAAGAAGAATAAATATCAATACCACCACCTGATTCTGTTGCTATATTTTCTGCTATTACACAACCAATAACTTTAAGCCTTGATGTAGGACTACAAGAGATGCCACCACCATTTTCAGCTGTATTCTGTTTGATAACCGAATCAGTGATATTTAAACCTGAATATTCAGTGCCTCTTATTCCACCACCAGTATTCTGCGAAATCTCACAATATCTTATATGGACAGTGGAGAAGAAATCACTGGCAATACCACAATTTTTGTTTTTAGATATTTTGCAGCCAATGATTTCAACAGAAGCACCATCAAAAGTAGATATACCACAGTCATTTTCAGATACAATACAATTGATTAGACTCGGTCTATTGAATTGTCCATCTTCAAAATCCTTGTCAGGATGATCCCAAAAAAAAACGCCAGAACCAGAATAGTTGTTGGATATTTTAGAGTCTATTATTTTCGGATTAGAGGCAAAGCAGTAGATTCCAGTATTATTTGATAGAATATAGCAGTTCTTAATTGTTGGCGCAGAATTGCTGCAATATATTCCACCACGTTCCTCATGATTTGCATTCATGATTGTAAATCCTTCTAACACAACATCATTTGTCTCCTCATTTTGAAAGATAAATCCGCGTGTATCGGGAATTAATTGACAGTCGATAATTGTCTCCTTAGGACCATTCTCAGATTTAACAGTAATCTGTTTTCCCAGAAAGTCAATATTTACATTACCAATACCTATGTATTTTCCATCAGCGACTAAGACCGTATCACCATCTTCCGCTAAATCAATACCTGCTTGAATTGAAGGTTGGTCTGCGGGAACTTCAATTACCGCAGCGTATGAAAAAGTATTAGCAAAAACCAAACATAAACAAATCAACATATATGCATAGAACCGATTAGTTTTCATGATATGCTCCTAATATATAGTAGTATCTATTTTGCATCTGGTTTAAGTTTGAGATAACTCTCAATAAACGCATCAATTTCACCATTTAGGACTGCGTCAACATTTCCAGTTTCAACATTTGTCCTGGAGTCTTTCACACGTTGATAAGGGTGAAGCACATAAGATCGGATTTGACTACCAAAGTCAATATTTCGTCTTTCGGGTTGTAGTTTAGCGAGTTCCGCGTCTCGCTGTGCACGAAAATGGTCATACAAACGAGATCGTAACACTTTCATAGCAATATCACGGTTTTTATGCTGTGAACGCTCGTTCTGACACTGAACCATTATATTTGTCGGTATATGTGTAATACGAACAGCAGAGTCCGTAACATTGACATGCTGTCCACCAGCACCGCTTGCTCGGTAGGTATCTATACGAAGGTCTTCAGCATTTATCTCTACATCAATACTATCATCAATCTCAGGTGTAACATGCACTGCAGCAAATGAGGTATGACGCCGATTGTTAAAATCAAAAGGAGATAACCGTACAAGACGATGGACACCAGATTCTGCCTTCAAGTAACCATATACATAAGTGCCTTTAACCAGAATGGTCGCGCCCTTTATCCCTGCCTCATCTCCTGCAGTTAGATCCACGATTTCTGTGGTAAAACTACGCTGATCACACCAACGTAGATACATCCGCATGAGCATCCCTGCCCAATCCTGTGCATCAACGCCTCCTGCACCAGGATGTATGTTGAGAATGGCATTGTTTTCATCAAACTCACCATCCAACATTAATCGGAGTTCAATTTTATCAAACTGTGTAGCAACAACTGAAAGACCAGTCTGTATTTCCGATTCCAGACTTGAATCATCTTCTTCAATAGCAAGTTCAAGAAGAACTTTCAGATCATCAACAGTATTCTGTAATTTCTCAAATTCGCTGATTTCATCTTTGAGTTTGGCAATTCCTTGATTGACAGTCTGAACCCTTTGAGAGTTATTCCAAAAATCGCTTGCCATCGCCTCTTTTTCAAGGTCTTCTAACTCTTTCTGTTTGGTAGGTAAGTCAAAGATACCCCCTAAGTTCATTCAGTCTGTTTAATACGGCATCTACATCTGCAACTAAATCTGTTAACATAAGTGTCCTTTTATTTTTTTATGTTGAATGTGTCGTTTGAAATCTTTTTATAACAAGATATATTATGAATGATAGACTAATTAGTGCGCAAATTATCGGCAACCAATCACCATATCGTGTGTAAAGTGTAGTTTTCCCATCTGAGAGTGCTACATCAGCGATCAGAAATTCATCAGAAGTCTTTGGTGTTACGAAACGAGTATAGATCCGTCCATATTTATCAATGGCACATGTAAACCCACCATTAGCGCACCGAAAAACAGATATGCGGTTTTCTACAGCACGTAAGGGTGCCATTGCTAAATGAAGTTCAGGGAGGGCAGTACCTGAGAACCAAGCATCGTTTGTAAGGATTCCCATCACATCTGCCCCTTTTTTGGCAAACTTCCGAAAATGATTAGGAAAAGAGGACTCAAAACATATAGATGTACCTACCAATAAATTCTGTTTTTCAGTTGACACATCATCAACATATTTGATCGGTAAAAGATTATGTGTTTTCCCATGTTCAAATGGAGAAAATTGAATAAAATTTGGCAGAAAATCAACTAACGGCACATACTCACCAAACGGAACAAGCTGCATTTTAGCGTATTTCCCTTGTATCTCTCCGTCCGATGATACTGAGATAACTCTGTTGTAAAGATTACCTAATGCATCGGGATCCGTAGACCCAATAAGCATTGGAATGTCGCCAATTCTATTCAACATCTGTTTGAAATGGCTATTATAATTTGTCCATTCTCCAGATAGCACTTGTCCTCTCACTGTAGTTTCCGGCCATACAATTACATCAGGTTGTTCTTTCGCTACTTCTTCTGTCATATTAAGATATTTCATGAATATTGACGGAAACTTCTTTGGATTCCATTTGTCAAGTTGAGGAATATTTCCTGGGACCAGTGCAATCTCTATACTCTCCGTTTCAATGTTATCACTTTTTCCTATGGCAGTATATCCATAAATAAGTGTAATTGCTGCAAGTAAACAAGGTGCGATAATTGCAACCAATTCCTTCTGCCATTCATGCCTATGACATATTAGTGTAGCAATACCTGCATTAAATAAAACGATTACAAAACTAACACCATAAACACCAGCAATAGATGCAATCTGTATACCAGCATGATAATTCCACTGTGAATATCCAATATTACCCCACGGAAAACCTGTTAACAACCATCCGCGCACCCACTCTAAACTGATCCAGATAATAGAGACACCGAATGGAAATAAAACTCCTGATTGCCAAGGTAGATGATAAACTAACACCGAAAAAACTGCAAAGTAGAGGGCAGTATACCCAACAAGTAGAAAATATCCTAATAAAGTTGTGGCAATATTGGCATAGGGATATAAGAGGGCGATTGCTATGAGCAAACCTGCGAAAAATAGAAATCCTGCTACATATCCAATACGGAATGCCATCTTCCAGTTTTCAACACCATCAAGTGCTACCAATAACGGCACTAATCCTAACCATGCAAAAGGAAATAAATTTACACTTGGAAAACTACAGAATAGTAGGATCCCCGATCCCGCTGCAAACAAATGCTTGTATCGTTTTACAAAACTCAAAATGGTTTCCACTGAATGAAATTTAGTTTTGGAGTATCATACCATATCTACATGCCTATGTCAATTGGTTTGTATGTTGATTGGTGTGTAAAGTCTAAACAATTTCTCACCATTATCTTCCAAATGTCTGGTTCGTAGTCGCGCAATTGCGCAATTGATTGCGCCTCTTACATTCCTTGCTTAGAATTGGTATAATCATTAGTTGAATGCAATCATAAAAATATTTACTATTCTTGAGTCATCTCAAACCCACAGATAGTAGACCAACTTCATGAGTCGGCAATTATAATTTGTCCAATGAGAAGTTTGATGGTATAATCTATAACGTACAAAATGTAAACCTATTGCTCTGTTTTACGTTAGAAAAAGTAATCATCTGATTAATCATTTCAGTATCAATTAGACTATTTAGGAGGAACTATTTTGTAGAATTACAAGTGTTTTTCTACGAATTAAATCGTACTTTTATGTTAAGATATTTCACACTGCTCGTATGGATTATATTCTTTATTCCAAGCACACTTCTTGCAGGTCCAGGACGAACCGGTGCTCAAATACTCAACTTAGGTGGTGGGGCTCGCGCAAGAGCATTAGGTGACGCTTTTTCAGCAATGTCAGGAGATGTTACCACCTCCCTGTGGAATCCAAGCGGGTTGGCGATGATGCCTGAAAGTAAACTACGCAACGGGAAAACTGCAACGCAGGCTTCTTTGTTTTACACCGATTACAGTGCCCCATTTGGAGAAGCGGGTGAAGGATTATACTATACTTTCGTATCAGGTGCAATGCCACTCGGTGAATTTGGAACTGTGGGTGCTACACTACAATTGCAGGGGCAAGGCACTATTGCTGTAACATCTGATTCACCTGATGTCCTACGAGAGGAAAATCTCGGTACAAATATGGCACTGACACTATCCTACGCAGACATAATTACCGAAAACTTGTATGCAGGAATTAATGGAAAAATGATACGCATGGTACTCGGAAGAGAAAATGGTAGTTCCTACGCACTCGATTTTGGTTTTCAATACCACCTTCCAATAGATTTCATCCCTACAACACTTGGATTCGCTATTCAGAACATAGGGCCCGGAATCTCATTTATTGATGAAAACCAAGCCGACCCATTACCAAGAATGTTTAGAGTTGGAACATCCATGAGTTTATACCATGATAGGTTCAACCATCTCCGTATCGTCAGTGGACTTACTGCCTATGTTGATAAGTTAGTAGAAGATGAAGTGGAATTAGAAGCAGACTTGGAACGACTCAATGCTGAACGTGCAGAGGACGATCAACTTACAAAAGGGCAGCTGCTTTCCGATAGAGGCGTTGGGATCCGAGCATTTGAGTGGCGGCACCTACAAAAGAACCTTGGTTTAGAGTATTGGCTTGGAAACCTATTAGCATTGAGGGTGGGATACAAAAATGAACCAGGGATTAATCTCCCAAACCTCATTGATCACATTACATACGGCATAGGTGTAAAAGTTTATCTGTTTAATCTTGACTTGACCTATGGGCCTCGGTTTGGACCCAACCAACAAAGATTGATTGAAGCAACAGGGGTCGTAGTATTTTAATTCTATTTATAGGAATATATCAATAAGTGAAAGCATACTATACACAAACAATAATTTTATTGTGCATCATATTTTGTCTCACATCTACAATTTGTTTTGCAAACCAATCATATTCCAATTTATTCAGTAACTTCTATTTGAATTCCAACCTTGGAATCCGCGTCTTAACAGAGCATTCATCAATTGCTATGGCAGCAGAACAGAATATCACTCCTAC
This sequence comes from Candidatus Poribacteria bacterium, assembly GCA_965214095.1. Lineage (GTDB taxonomy): Bacteria > Poribacteria > WGA-4E > WGA-4E > WGA-3G > MSPOR6. Next base: position 1,406,848 of record OZ243938.1, read on the forward strand.
AAAATCTCCCAATGAAGCATTTCTCTATTCACTCGCAATTCCAGGAATGGGGCAAATCTACACAGGCGCAAAACATGGCTATATCTATACTGCAGCTGAGGTAGTTCTCCTAACAACCTATTTCTTGCTCCGAAATAATGCAGTGAACACACGTGATGACTATCGCGATATAGTTCGTCAAAATGTAACATTCATTGGACCAGGATCTTTTGAAAAATGGGACCTCATCGAAGATTTTGAACATGCTACCCAGTATGAAAACTGGAATCATGTCTACGATTCTGAGCAAACACGGAATCGGACAGGAAAATGGTACTGGAAAGACCTTGACCCAACTTTGAAAGACGAGAAAGATTCCACTATTGAGTTTGATTCAAAACATCGTTTAGAAGCCTATGACTTACGTCAAAAAGCAAATGACACATTTCAAACTGCACGCACAATCATTGGTCTGGTTATCTTAAACCATGTCGTCAGTGCTGTTGAAGCACGGATTACAACCAAACGCCGGAATAAAAAACAGATGGAGTCTGATGGGTTCCAGATTGATGTGCATACTGATGTATCAAATGGAAGTCTAACGGGTGCGCTTGTCTTTAAGAGAAAGTTCTAAATGGAGAAATCTATGTCATTATCTTTACCAAATCTGTTAGACGACCTAAATTCTGTTACTGCAATTCCTATCATTCCTTTCAATGGGAATGAAATTGATTATACCGGACATGCCAAGAACATTGACTATCTCATGACTAACAACTACCTTGATGAAGGTCGAAAACGGGTAATCGCAATTGCTGGTACCAGTCTAATCCACCACATATCTGAAAAGGAACAGTTAAAACTCATTGATAATACGGGTAATCAGATGGGTTCAGATGGAATACTGATTTCGGGGATAGTTCCAAACCCAATAAATCAAGCAGGTCAACTGATAGAAGCACAATCTGATTTAAAAAGACCACCAGATGCATATCTACTGATGCCACTCACCGGAATTAGCAGTCCAGAAGGTATCTATGAACAGTATATGAAATTCGCTGATCACTATGGTAATAGTTGTGACGCACGGTTTCTCTACTATTTTCGTCAAAACGCGATTTAGATGCTGTAATCCGTTTGTTGAACGATTCTCCTCATTTTATAGGTGTTAAAATCGGAACAGATGAGGATGATGTACAACCACTCATAGAAGGTGTTCGAGACAACGGAATAATCATGTGGGGTATAGGAGACAGATGTACTCGACCTGCGCAACTCGGAGCAAAAGGTCATACTTCTGGAATAGCAGTTGCTTATGCACGCGCATCGGATGAAATTAACAACGCGCAACGCCGTGCAGATTATGAAACTTCAGCACGCATTGAAGCAGACATTGCACCACTCGAAGAGATAAGGTTTTGGAATGGACGAGTCTACAATTATTCTGCTGTTGTTGAAACTATGATTCAAAGTGGATTTGAGGACATAGAAGCGGGTACAGGTGGACCATTCAACCCCCGTGTTCCCCAAGAAATACAAGAACAGCTACGCGGCATTACGAATGATTTGAAACGTTACCATTAATCTAAAAAGGTCAAACATTTTAATCGCTCCTATCCTGTGATACATTGTCTAACATCCACTTCCAACAAGAAATACACCCATGTCTTTTGATACTTTAACCCTACATCATATAACCCACGAATTGTCTCAAACGCTTATTGGCGGTGCAATCCGACACATTGAACAAGCAAATCCCACCACATTTAACTTCAAGATATCAAAGGACACACAAATCTACTGGTTCACGATATCCGCACATTCTGTGCATGCCCGCGCACATCTGATTAACAAACCTCCACCCGGACAAAAGCAATCCTATTTTGCCGAATTTCTGTCTACACATCTGAAACACGGTAACATCATTGACATAGAACAACTTGGATGGGACAGAATATTGAAAATCACTGTTCAACCCATTACAGATGAACCTATACAACCACCACCTAAGGCAATCATTGCAGAATTTATGGGGAAACATAGCAATATCATTCTTGTTGATTCTACAGATGATAGAATACTGGAATGCCTGAAACATATTGATGAAACAATGAGCCGTTTCCGTGAAGTTCTGCCAGGAGACAATTATGTATTGCCCCCACAACAAGAGAAAATAGATCCATTGACAATAGACAAAGCCACTTTCTCAGAACTTTTCTCACCCCCTGACGTAACATGGAAATCATTATTTAGTCAAATTGATGGATTAAGTCCCATACTTGCCAAGGAAATCATCGCACGTGCAGAGAAAACAGATCTATGGGATACATTCCAACAAGTTATAACCTATTTCAACCCAAATGATGGCACACCAAATCTATTGACAGAAGGAGATAATCCTTTAGCAGCCTATCCACTCAAATTACAACAATACCCGAATGCCACATCTCAACCTTATGAAACAATGAGTGACTCCCTCACAGCCTACTATGACGCTATCACAGAGAGAGAGACAGTTGCATCTGAAATACAAACGCTCACCCAAGCATTAGAAAAACAAAAGAGCATGTTAGGTAGAAAAGAAAAAGCATTACAGAGAGATTTAGAAAATGCTGAGAAATCGGAAGACTACAAAATCCAAGGAGAACTGCTGCTTGCTAACCTTCATAAAATCAGACGTGGACAAACACAGGTGGATATCCAAAACTACTATAGTCCAAATCTTGAAACTCTCACAATTAAACTAAATCCTGAGCAATCACCTTCGGATAATGCACAGTCTTATTTCAAGAAATATACCAAAGCAAAACGAGGGTATTCTCAGATACAACAACGGCTCGCTGAACTTGAGGCAGAGCAGAAGGTCATGGGGCGTTATAAAAATAAGGTAGCATCAGCAAATACACTCGAATCCTTACAACGACTTCATTCAGAATTCTTAGAAAACGGTTATATCAAAACACAAAAGCATAAGAAACAACAACAAACAAGTGATGGTCCCTATCGTAAATATATTTCAAAAAACGGTTTTCATATCTATGTTGGTAGAAACAGTCAATCCAACGATCTACTCTTACGAGAGATAGCGAAACCACGGGATATGTGGCTGCATGCAAAACAGATCCATGGGTCGCATGTCATCATCCGCAATCCAGAGAATCGACCAGACATCCCTATGCCAACACTCCTTCAAGCAGCGCAGCTTGCCGCATTTTACAGTAAAGCACATCACTCCAGTTATGTCCCTGTAGACTATACATGGGCAAGATATGTTGTAAAAAGAAAGGGTAATGTCGCAGGTTACGTCCACTATACACACGAGAAAACCTTGTATGTTGAGCCAGCAGTCCCTGAAACAAAGAACAAATGAACCGCATAATTGTTATCAAAGCTACTATATGAAATAGTTCAATGTTCTTCATTTTGTAATGCTATTCTATATTTACATACAAATTAAAATCCGAAAAAAATTGCATTATTTTCGCTAAACTGTTAGACTCTTACCACAAATCTAAATTGTGAGGAAACAAATTATGAAATTAGGTAAGTTCTTTGTAAGAATAGTCGTATTGTCTGCTATTACAGTTTTTTCTATCGGTCCATCTTATGCCTTAGAGGAATTTGTTCCAATTGACATTGAACCCTATTCAAATACAAAGTTAGTAGGACACGAATGGTGGACACTGAATGCAGGAGACAATACATATTCACTGCTACCGATAGGTGAAGTTGGAGAGTTTGAAGGTCCTGACAAAAAAGTGGAATTCCAGATAATTGATGGGGGTATCGTTCTCTTTGGCACAAATGCTGATAAATGGCCCAAAGCAGTCAATGATATTGCCGTTGAGGGTGTGGCAAAATCAATCTATTTCTTCCACGCAACGGGTTGGTCAGCAGCAGGACAACCAAGTTACAAGTTCGTAATGAATTACAAAGGTGGAACACAAGAAACGCTGGAGATGCAGACAAATATCAATTCCCATGATTGGTGTCATATAGAAAAGAATTTTGAAGACAAAAATTCTGTATGGGGTTGGACAGCAAACGAGAAACCTGCATGCAACAAAGCGGGATTGATTACAACAAAATGGGAGAATCCGCATCCAAACACAGAGATAGTTTCAATAGATGCAGTCTCGTTAGAATTAGGTGCAGTACCTATTATCGTTGCGATCTCTTTAGGGGACGGTTCACTTGATGTCCATCCGATTCAAAAAATGACCATAACCTGGGGTAGATTGAAAAATTCATTAGGTAATTAGTTCATAACCTATTAGCAAACGATAAATACACTAACTTAGCGTATGTAGTTTTCTTTTAAAACATATCGTGACCTATTGTATGGCGGGGTCTTTCTTCCCCGCCTTTGTCTGTACAATAATCTTCTTGAAATAAAGTTTATGATGAGGTCTCCTAATCACGAAAAAGTTGACTTTACCTAAAGTGCATGCTATAATTTTATATCTCAAAGAACTATGATTACTACATATTTTAACATTATTTGAGGAGGCCTTTTTATGCCTGCAAAACAAATCATCTTTGACGAAGGTGCCAGAGCTGCACTCAAACGGGGGGCAGATACTCTGGCAAATGCAGTAAAAGTGACACTTGGTCCACGGGGACGCAATGTCGTCATTCAAAAATCTTTTGGTGCACCATTAGTAACATGTGATGGAGTCACAGTCGCAAAAGAAATAGAACTGCCAGATCCCTATGAGAATATGGGGGCACAATTGCTGGAATCTATCGCCACAAAAACTAACGATATTGCCGGAGATGGAACAACTACCGCAACTATATTAGGACAAGAAATCCTTCACGAAGGACTAAAAAACGTTACAGCAGGTGCTGACCCAATGCAGCTGAAAATTGGAATCGACAAAGCTGTAGATACGGCAGTTACTGCAATAACATCACAAAGTCGTGCTGTCGATACACATGAAGATATCGTTCATGTCGCCTCAATTGCAGCAAATGATCCAGCGAATGATAGCAATATCGGAAACATCATTGCTGAAGCAATTGAGAAAGTAGGGAATGATGGAGCAATTACAATTGAGGAAGGAAAAACTGCGGAGACTGATGTGGACATCGTTGAAGGAATGCAGTTTGATAGAGGATTCCTATCACCACATTTTGTTACAGACGAAAATGAACAAGTTGTTGAATTAGAAAATCCGTATATTCTTATCAATGCAGATAAAATTACAACGGTTGCTGATCTAGTACCGATTATGGAAAAAGTTATGCAACTTGGTCGTCCCTTGCTAATCATTGCTGAGGATGTGGAAGGTGAAGCACTTTCAACATTGGTCGTTAACAAACTACGTGGCACACTACAAGTTGCTGCAGTAAAAGCTCCTGGATTCGGGGACAAACGCAAGGAAATGCTTGAAGATTTAGCCGTGTTAACTGCAGGACAAGTTATCTCAGAAGATACAGGAATACGTTTGGAGAACATCGTTGTCGGAATGTTGGGAACCGCAAGACGTGTTTCAATTGATAAAGAGAACACCACTATAGTCGGAGGGTATGGAGCAAGGGAGAGTGTTGAAGGCAGAGTTGCTCAGATACGCACACAAATTGAAGATACAACATCCGAATATGACCGGGAAAAACTTGAAGAAAGACTCGCAAAACTCGCTGGTGGTGTCGCTGTTGTCAATGTCGGGGCTGCAACTGAAGTTGAAATGAAAGAGAAAAAAGCAAGATGTGAAGACGCTCTCGCAGCAACACGGGCTGCTATTGAAGAAGGTATCGTACCTGGAGGTGGCACAGCACTCTTACGCGCAATTTCAGATGTTGATGCCCTTGAACTTCAAGGTGACCAGAATACCGGAAAGAAGATCGTTCTTGAGGCATTACGGGCTCCTATCCGTGCTATCGCTGAGAATGCTGGAATGGAAGGTGCAGTCGTATTGGCTAAGGTTGAAAGCGGAGATACTAACTACGGATTCAATGCAGCAACTGAACAATATGGAGATATGCTTGAATACGGGGTAATTGATCCAACAAAAGTTGTCAGGTCTGCATTACAAAATGCAAGTAGCATCGCAGGGTTGCTACTAACTACTGAAACATTGATCACTGAGATTGAAGAACCGCCAGACTTTTCTGATATGGGTGATCCACACGACGATTATATGCATTAATATTGATACAGAATTGTGTAACTCTGTTTCAATATTATGAGACAAATTTAGAAACACAATATTCAGTTCTATGTAAGCGCGTGTCTAATATGATGCGCGCTTACATACTTACTCATCTTACCTAACACTAAGCACGGAACCGAGCAACCATTCCACTATCCCAATCACAATCTAAACAGAACATCTCGGATGGACCTAAATACTGGATTTTCTTACTGCCACAGGTAGGACATTCTGTGACTTTATTCACCGATTCCAAACTTTCAGATTGCTGATATATGTTCAGATGGTAGACCTTCATCACACCGGAATACCGATGTCCCAATGGACACCGAATCTGTTTCGTTTCTTCACTCTCAAATCGTTCAATGAGTTCACGGAGAAACTTTAATGGATGATGGCAAATTGGGCATGGATTCGGCACCAATTCCTTCACCACGATTATATCTGTATTCTCTGACCGAACAGTGACCGGTAATGAAAGTTGACTCTCAAGCCTCAAAGACTCGCCATCTTGTGACTCGGATGATTCAAGACGTTCTGTAACAACTTTAGCATAACTTTCAGGACTCAGTACTACAGTTGTAGGCACCATGGTTCCACCTTTTAAACTTGAGATTAATCTGTAGATTCGTTCTAAAATGGTCAGGTACCTCCTAAATCAACACTGTATTAACTCACCTGAGTACAAAGTCATGCTATATTGTATTGACTTTATACAACACCTTCTTTAATTTGAAGATTCTGCTGATAGCAACTGTTCACGAGTCCGCGCAAGTGAAGATGATCCGCGCTGTGTACGATACGCATCTTCAGTCTGTTTCCGTATGATAAGAAGATCGTCACCATCACGTTCAATTAAGTCGCCAGTAAGTAAAGCAATATCAAATTTTCTCATGCTTGTCAAAAAGTTAATAGTAACTCTTCCTGCTCCCTCAAGATGAATCTTCCAACCATTTTCTGTCTTAACTCGGTTGTAACGTTGTGGAATCTCCAAGGATTGCATCTGCTGGACATTAATGAGAGTAACACTTTCTCCAGTGTTATTAGTTGATTCTTCCATCGTATTTTCGTCTGCCATTATAGTTTCACTTCCTTAATTTATAGACTTTACACAATTTTATCTAATACAACCCCACTTTGTCAACCTATTTTATATATCTACTTAAACCATAAACTGGTTGCAATATATCTAATGATATTGTAAAATACCCACAAGTTATACATATATCAGGAGAACATTCCAAATGCTAAAAGCTGGATTTATTGGTGCTGGTGGACGAAGTCAGGGTGCACACTACCCCAGTGTTAATCGTCTTGAAGATGATGTTGAAATGTCCGCTGCATGTGAACTTGATGAGAATAAGTTAGCGCAAGTCACACAAAAATATGAGTTTCCACATACATTTACAGACCACCGTAAAATGCTTGATACGGTGGATTTAGACATCGTGTATTGTGTGATGAATGAAAAGTGGATTTTGCAGCCCGCGTTAGATTGTCTAAATGCAGGAAAACACCTATTCATAGAAAAACCACCCGGTGCAACAAGTGATGAAACACAACAATTACTGGATGCTGCTGTGGCTAACGATGTCTACTGTATGGTCGGATTCCAACGAAGATTTGCAGCAGTAACACGCGAAGCCATGCGACGTGTCGCCGAAAAAGGACCAGTTTCATTAGCAGTCACAACATTTAATAAGCAGATGATCGGCGGCAACAGAGAATTTACAACAACACTTTGGAACGATGTCTGTCACGTCGTTGATCTGCTCCGGTATATGGCAGGCGGTGAACCTGTTGAAGTTTCCGCACACCGAGACAAATTCGGGGCAGAACAACGCAACTTCTATACTGCCTTTGTCCGTTTTGATAACAACGTCACTGGTGTCGTCTTTGGAAATCGCGCTTCTGGTGGACGCGTGCTACGTTCTGAATTACACGGTGTTGGTATTGGATGTTATATGAAAATTCCTGAAGAGATTGAAATATATGAGAACAATCAAAGAAATGTTATGGGTGGTTGGGAAGTTGATGGAGTAGACGAACGCGATGGTGCAAGTTATGAAGGTGTCCTCACAATGCATCAACATTTCGTAGACTGTGTCCGAAACAAAAAAGTGCCATTAACAGACCTTCGTGATGTCATTCATTCTATACATCTTGTTGATCAAATTGAGGGACCTCTGGAATAGAATTAATCAGGAGAATTGATTATGCTTGATGACCGTCATCTTCAGCATCAAATTACTGATGATCAACTATGTGCATTGAATACTGATGGATATTTCATCGTGGAAGATGCACTGCCATTGGATCTCGTTGTAGAATTGGAAAAACGTATAGATGCAATCTATAAGGTTCATTTAGATGCTGAATATGATCCATATAGAAAAAGACAGATGACACCACACGACAACTTCTTTTATCCTAATTTTCTTGGCAAAGACCAACTCTTTGTTAACGTTCTGGATTGGTATAAAACCTTCCCAAAGGTTTGGGGTATTTTGGGGTGGAACATCTATTCCTATCATAGTCATTTCATAATCACACCCCCACGACCGGAATCTCAACGCGGTAAAACTGCACCTCTCGGTTGGCATCAAGACAGTGGTCGTGTGAACATAGAAATAGAGAGTTCTCCTCGTCCCCGTCTATCAATCAAAATCGTCTACTGGCTTTCTGACTGTTCTGTAGGGGGACGAGGCAATTTCTATGTCATGCCGGGAAGTCATCTATGGGATACTTTAGATCGTCCCTCAGACGGTTCACTACCTGAAGGTGCGACTGCGGTTTGTTGTAAACCAGGTGATGCAGTCTTCTTTGATAGACGAATTTGGCATGCCCGTAGTGAAAACAACTCAGACATCACACGGAAAGGTCTGTTCTACGGATATGGATACCGTTGGTTGCGAAGCAAAGACGACATGACGATCCCATCCGATCTGTTCAATCAGAACGATCCAATACGTCAGCAACTCCTCGGTGGCGGCACGAATGCAAATGGTCATTTTTCACCGAAGGATACTGATGTACCGTTAAAGATCTGGCTTGAAGAAAAGGGTGTTATTTCAAAGTAAAGGCTTGACATTTTGATTAATCAATGATATGGTTAAATAACATCGTAGATGTAGGTGAACAACCATTCACTATTTACGGTGTTTATAAATTCTACATTGAACGTCCGAATAAACCTAATTGAACTTTTATTCAGGATGGGTTAGGAAACTACACCTACTCAGATTAGAATATTGAGGTATAGAAATGTTTCAAAGAGTATCTTTTTACACTGCTGGCGTTGTACTACTTATAGTTTTATTGTCAACCCCAGTAATTACAGCGGAGAATGAAGTGGAAAAACCGAAAGAACTTGAAGTGGGGATGATTGCCCCAAATTTTACACTAAAAGATGAGACCGATACCGACCGAAATCTAAACGAATTCTTAGGTAAGAAAAATGTTGTACTTGCATTTTACCCGAAAGACTTTACAGGTGGATGAACAGCAGAACTTCAGTCGCTCCGGGATAAATTGAGCGACATAGAAAAAACCGAAACTGTACTGTTAGGAGTCAGTGTTGACACTGTCGATTCACATAAAAGGTTTGTGGACGAAAACAAGTTCGGATTTTCACTATTAGCTGATACGGAATTTGAGATTAGCAAACAATATAGCGGTATAATGGAAAGGTTCAACGCATCAAATCGTGTGACCTTCATTATTGATAAAGCAGGATATATCCGTGCGATTGATAAAAAAGTCAATGTAAGAACGCATGGTGAAGATGTTGTTAAACAAATAAAGGAAGCAATACCGAAAATAGAAGTTGGTCAACTTGCACCCGAATTCTTCACAGAGGATGGAGAAGGGAAAATCCATCAACTCAGTAAACTACGTGAAAAAAAGAATGTTGTCCTTGCATTTTATCCGCGAGATTTTGGACGTGGCTGAACGGCTGAAGTTTGCTCGCTCCGTGATGAGTCGAGCGGTTTTGCTGAACACAATGTTCAAGTCTTCGGTATTACTCACAACGATCTTGAGTCCAGACAAAAGTTTGCAGAAGATAATAAATTGAACTTCCCGCTTTTGGTAGATACCCAGAAAAATCTTGCATTACTCTTTGGTGCTGCAAAGAAACCAGACGATGAACGTTTGAAACGGCTGACAATTATCATTGACAAAGAAGGTAAAATCGTCAAGATTGACAAAGAGGTTAACCCAAGCACACACGGTGCGGATTTAGTGAAATTCTTCAAAAATCCTGAAACACCACAGAACAATTGATGAAGCTAAAGACATTAACGGAAATTCGCAATAATGTTGCACTCGGGACATCCATAGTTTTCAGTCCGTTTATAGTGCCAATTGTTACTGCTATCTTTGTCATTCTTAAGCATGCAGAAACGAGTAGAGAACTTTTGCAGTGGCTTGTAGTTATATCAATATTTGTCACTGTACTGCCAATATTTGTAATAATCTTGCTATATCGCTTCTCGAAGGTGAGTAATATACATTTGCATGCGAAGGAAGAACGTCTCATTCCGCTCTGTTTCACTATGGTGAGTATGATAGTAGGGACGTACGTCTTATATAAAATTGGGGCGAATAAAAGTATAATATGGGTGTGTCAGGCTTTCATTGTTAACAGTGTAGTTTTCTCAATAATCACGCCATTATGGAAAATAAGTTTCCACACAAGTGTTGCAACTGGATGCATTATGGTTTTGACTTTATTGGTCAACTTAAATTTGGTTTGGTTATTTCTATTAATGCCATTGATCGCTTGGGCACGAGTATACCGGGAACGACATACTCCCCTTCAAACTGTCGCTGGGACCCTCTTAGCAATTGTGAATACAATGCTCTTTTTCATTGTTCTACCACCTACCGTGTAAAACAAAGTACATTATAAACCACGATTTAATGGAGGAAGATCATCCCAATCGCATTGCAAACAGAAAAAACTATTCCCGATTCGTCTAACATCACTGTTGCATTCGGGACAACTTCGTTGGTTCACCGTTTCACTTATATCAACATCAGCGGAAGAAGCGTTTGTCATCGTCTTATCCATCGGTATTGCACTTTCACGACTCGTAATATCTTGCTGCACGATTTCAATCACTTCTTCTGCATTCAAATGAAACGGTGGAGGCGCATTACGGGTGAGATCGAAGAACGTACTCCTATAGAAACGTGGACTTTCTGAGTCATTAACGCACCTCAGGAATACAGTAAACTTATCTGGAGAGACAAGAAAAGCAGAAGAGTCTACAATATGGTGTTTCGCGTTTATCGCAAGTTCATATCCTTCAAATTCAAAAATTGAATTGCCACCATCCACCCATATCGTGTCTGATGTGTTTTGAAAAACATCTTGTAGTTCATAGGAACGTGTTACAGAAAGGATTAAGGTATAGCGTTGATATGGATACTGTGATAGCAAGTCAAACGGCAGAAATGGTCCCGGTTCAGAAGTTTGCTTTAGAAATGCTGTAAAAGCTTTATATACTGCTTCTTTTGCTTCTCTTAGAATTGCACGATTACTATTTCCTAAGTGGGAATCATTACCTTCCTGAGAAAAAAAGTGGTCATCATTAATGTCTAATTCGGTCTGAATATGAACATCAAACGTCATATTCCGATTACTTAATAGTTGTAGTCGTAAGGAAGGTTCATCTACAGTTTTGAGGATAAAGGGAAGCATAGTTAACTCCATATTTGACTGATATTGGAATTGTAACATATTCTGGTATCTTCATTCAACGTATTATTATTAAAGTCTACAATTAATTTGTATCTTATTCAACTATCTGTTATACTATTTATAGGTGTTGGTGATACAATCCATTCAGTTTTTAGAACGGCTATTACTTAGATTACTGTTTTGTAGAAATGATGATAAGAAAGGAAATAGATTATGTCAGGACACTCTAAATGGTCAACAATAAAACATAAAAAGGCTGCGATTGATGCTAAACGCGGAAAACTTTTTTCTAAGTTAGTTAAAGAGATCACTGCTGCTACACGAATAGGTGGTGGTGATGTTGATACCAATCCACGCCTACGAACAGCAATTGCAACCGCAAAGTCAAGTAATGTACCAAGTGATAACATAGAAAAGGCTATACTGCGCGGGACAGGTGAACTTGAGGGTACGTCTATAGAAGAAGTCGTTTATGAAGGATACGGTCCCGGTGGCGTTGCTTTGATAATTGAAGTGATTACAGATAATAAAAATCGAGCAGTAGCAGAAATTCGTCATGTACTCGGTAAGTTTGATGGCAGTATCGGAGAACGCGGTTGTGTTTCATGGGGTTTTGATAAATGTGGGCTCATTGTCGTTGATGCTGAAAGCATTGATGAAGAGGAACTGTTTTTAGTTGCAGCAGATGCAGGCGCGGAAGATTTGAATGAAATGGAAACCGCTTTTGAAATTATAACTCCATTTGAAGAGTTTGATAAAGTTGTCACTGCAATCCAATCCACCGAAGCAGACATTCAGTTAGCTGAAATAAGTATGATACCACAAAATACTGTAAAACTTGAAGGCAAACAAGCAGAAAAAATGCTTAGGTTGATGGAAAACCTTGACGAACTTGATGATGTTCAGAAAGTTTATGCAAACTTCGACATTCCTGACGATATACTTGAGGCTGCAGCGTAGGAATAGGACTTGTTGTCAATGATAATTCTTGGGATTGACCCCGGTATTGCAAACACTGGATTTGGAATCGTCAAATCAAGCACGGCACGCAACCAATTAATGCAGTATGGGAATATCAAAACTGATGCAAAAACGCCATCAGAATTACGATTAAAACAAATATATGACAAAATCATAAATCTAATTGATGAGTTTGATGTTGAGGAAGTCGTTCTTGAGGATGTTTTCTTCAGTAAACAGGTGAAAACAGCATTTATCCTTGGTGAAGCAAAAGGGATTATTAAGTTAGCCGCGGCAAATACTGGAACTTCAGTGACAACATATACACCATTGCAAGTGAAAACATCTGTTACAGGATATGGAAAAGCACCAAAAACACAAGTACAAAAAATGGTTCAGATGTTATTGAAACTAAAAAAACCACCAGAACCAGACCATGCAGCGGACGCACTTGCCCTCACGATATGCCACGCGCGTTCATACAAACTCAACAAAATACGGGAAAAATTAAATAAATAACCTACCAGGATAAGACATCTCTCCTGTTCACTGAAAGGAATACATCTGCATGATTGCTCACATAAAAGGAACTCTTGAATATAAAGATTCAAATGAGGTAGTTGTAGATGTTAACGGTGTTGGTTATTCAATTGAAGTAACGGAACGGACACTCAACGAATTACCTGCAATTGGTGAACCCGTTACTTTCTATACACACTATACACAGAATCGTGACAATGTGATAAAGTTATACGGATTCACATCACGAGATGCACTAAAGATATTTGAATTGGCAATCACTGTGACAAGGGTCGGTCCTACTTTAGCACAAAATATAGTTGGCAGACTGTCTCCTGCACAATTTCAACAAGCAGTTCTTAAAGAAAATATCCCAATCCTAAGACGTGTCCCTCGGTTGAGTGATGAAATTGCCAAACTTATTATCATGAAACTAAAAAAGAAAATCGCAAATATAAAACTAGAGGAAAAAGTTGAGTTAGGTGGCGTGACTTCAACCCATCAAGCTGTCATCAATGTGTTGTTGAACCTTAACGCATCCGACCTTGAAGCAGAACAGGCTTTAGAAAAGGCAATAGAGTCTCTCGGTGATTCTGCTGACCGCGATACACTCGTAAAAGAAGCATTGCGTTATATACGAAATTAAATTCCGATTGTTTTATATTCAGCATAATCTTTTGTTCAAATCTCATCTGTAGGAACAATCTCCGAATCGCGACGAAATACTTTGATCGAATGTCAAACTAACTGTAAATTCCACTATAAAACAACTTTTACCAGAGAAAATGAGCCATATTCATGGGTGACAAAATGGACAGTTACGATGAAGGTGAATTTGGATATAGTCTACGTCCAGAAACATTAGATGAATTTATTGGACAGGATAAGGCAAAAGAGCAGATACGTCTTCACATAGATGCAGTAAAAAGTAGACGTAAAGAAAAAAGTAGTGTAAAAAGTAAAGATAACGTATTGGAGCATGTCCTCCTCGTAAGCCCTCCAGGTCTTGGTAAAACTACACTCGCAAAAATAATATCAAATGAATTTGGCACTAATTTTAAACAGGCTATCGGTACTGTCATGGAACAACTTGATCTTGCTTCAACATTAACAAATCTTGAAGAAGGTGACATTCTTTTTATCGACGAAATCCACAGAATGAAGGCTACAACACAAGAGTCATTGTACCCTGTACTTGAAGATTTTGTTTTAGACCTGTCTATCGGTCAAGGTCCCGGTTCAGATATTGTCCAAGTTCCAATAGAACCGTTTACTTTGGTCGGGGCAACAACACGTGAAGGGTCACTTACAGGTCCATTTCGCGACAGACTTGGCATACATATTCACCTCGACTACTACACGCCAGAAGATATACAGCAAGCCATCCGTATCAACAGTGCAAAACTTAATATAAAAACTGAGGAAGATGCAGAGTATGAATTAGCAAAACGTGCTCGTGGCACAATGCGTGTCGCAAATAAATTACTCGCAAATGTTAGAGACTTTGCACAGGTTCACAGTAATGGGATTTTAACACATGAAGTTGCTTTAGAAGCTTTGGAATTTTTTGGTATTGATGAAAAAGGGTTAAACAAGCAGGATTACGCCTATTTCCGTGCGCTTATTGATACATTTAGTGGACGCGCAGGACTAAAAGCACTCGCTGTTGCTCTTAGTGAGGATGGACGCACAATCTCTGAAGTCTATGAACCATACTACATTAAAGAGGGATTTCTCAAACTCACATCAAGTGGACGGGTCGCAACTGAAGGGGCTTATGAATACTTCGGATATCCAACAAGCAACCAACCTTCATTATTTGAAAACTGACTTATATGAAATTGACAGATTTCGATTACGAACTACCGCAGAACCGAATTGCACAAGAACCACTGCAGCAACGGGACGCATCAAAACTGATGGTGATTAACCGAAACACACGGGAAATACACCATACGACTTTCTCAGAAATTAGAGATTTTCTACCGAAACCTTCCCTCCTTGTCTTGAACGACACAAAAGTTATTCCAGCAAGATTAATTGGAAACAAAAGCAAAACAGGTGGTAAAATTGAACTGCTTCTCATTCAGGAAAAAGAAAGAGACACATGGGAAGTACTCGCAAAACCGCGCAGGAGTTTGCAAGTCGGCACACAGTTGGAATTTAACGATGGAGTACTTAACGCTGAAGTTGTTGAAAAACCTGACAATGAAAACTGCATTGTCCATTTCAAATATGATGGAACGTTCTCAACTATACTATCCAATGTAGGTATCATGCCATTGCCACCATATATTCGTCGTTCTCCAAATGATGAAGATAGGGTTCGTTACCAATCAGTGTTTGCTGACAAAGAGGGAGCAATTGCAGCACCAACTGCAGGACTACACTTTACACCTGAATTGTTAGGTGAATTGAAAGATCACGGATTTGATATTGCATTGTTAACATTGCATGTTGGTATTGGCACATTCCAACCAGTCAAAGTTGAGAATATCCAGACACATAAAATGCATGCAGAATACATACATCTCGGTGAGAAAGAAGCAACACAAATTCGTAAGGCACGTCAAAGTGACACCAAAATAGTATCTATCGGTACAACAGTCGTGCGAGCACTTGAAACTGCTGGAAAGGATGGAATTTTCAAACCATTTTGTGGATATAGTGAACTTTTCATATATCCTGGTTACCAATTTAATGTTGTAGATGCGTTAGTAACAAACTTCCATCTACCTAAATCAACTTTACTCATGTTAGTCAGTGCATTTGCTGATATTGAACTAATTCAATACGCATACGACGAAGCACTAACTCATGATTACCGCTTCTATAGCTATGGTGATGCCATGCTTATTTTATGAAAATTAAGGAGAATTTATTTGCAATGGATGGTCTAACAAGTATACTTTTTATGGTTGTTCCGATGATTCTCATCTTGTATTTTTTGATGTTTCGTCCAGAACAACAAAGACGGAAAAAACATCAGGCAATGCTTGAGAATCTAACAAAAGGGGATGAAATAGTAACGAACGGAGGCTTACACGGCAAAATACTTGGGATTACAAATGATAAAAAGATTGTGCTTCTCTCTGTCGGAGAAGTGAATAATCAGGAAGTAAAAGTGCAAATATCCCTAAGTGCTGTAGCATTCCTCAAAAAAGGTGGAGAACTTATTGAAGGTGAGTAGATTGGAAAACTGAAAGCTGATAGATCACACCATCATATTCTAACAGTCTTGCACGGGTCTGTTCTGCAATACCAAGTAAATCATTGTGATGCAAAGAGACTCGTGCTGATTTATCTTTTGAATCAATCAGATTAACGGTTGCTGTGCCTTTCCCATCAAGAAATCTATAGAAACAGAATCCCTCTCCAATCCATTCAGTTTCAAACGCATTTTCACACATACATAGATTGTAGTTTGTATCTGTCCGATTTTCACCTGCATTCAATATGACCGCAGCAGGATCTGTATGTGAAGGTGTTTTACAAAACGCTATTTCAACACTCTCTGAGGTAGTGATAATTTCAAAAGTCGTGTGATGTGGAATAAAAGCCAAACATGCTTCACCGTCAAAGACATCTTTACGTTTGCCTAAATCACCATTAGCCTTATTCCCGTTATGACCGACAAGAAGTCTACATTGTCCTCCTAATGCAATCAGAACAACTTCATAATCATCAGAATGGTCAAAATAGGTTGAATTAGGAGATAGGTTAAGAATACCGAAGTGTAGATTAGAAATTCCAAAATCACCTGGGTCAGCAAGATGGGTATAACCCTCAGTAGGTGTATAATGCTTAAATACTGACATCAGGAACAAAATCCACTATATGTTCAACAAGACTTGCCAACGGAAGTCCAACCACGTTAAAATAGCAACCTTCAATCCGTTGCACAAATGCTGCACCACGGCCTTGAATACCATAAGCACCGGCTTTATCACGCGCTTCACCACTATTGATATAATGAACGATCTCGTCTTTAGAGATTTTTCTAAAATACACCTTTGTAACTTCCGACCATTTTATCTCGCGGTTTTCTTTCAGATTGATAAGAGAAACACCTGTAACAACACTATGACATTTATTGCTAAGTTTTGTTAACATCTGCAGACCGTGTTTATCATTTTGTGGTTTTCCAAGCAGTTCTGACTCAAACGACACCAACGTGTCTGCACCAATAACGATACCCTCAGTATACCGTTTAGCAACATCTTGAGCTTTCAAGGAAGCAAGTTGTTGCGTTACGACTTCTGGGGACACATCATTTGGTGGAACAGGTTCTTGAATATTACTCGGATATACCTCAAATGTCAATCCAATTTGAGATAATAAAGCAGCACGGCGTGGGGAGGCTGATGCTAATATTAAACGTGGAATCTTCAGAAATGGCATAAAACGGTTACTTCAAGAAACTGTTACTTTAAACAATACCATTGATTACAGTTTTTATTTTCTATCTCTAACAACTTGGCAGCAATTAGTTCCGATATACCAGTATCAATGTCTGTTTTGGAAAACCCAACTTTGCCGAGAATTTCATCTCTATTAGGTATGAGAAACCATTCAGGTTTTTCAAGTGAATCATTATGATTGCGAAATACTTCAAGGGCAACATATAGGCGCATTGCTCTCGCTGAAAGATCAACAAGTGGATTGATGTTTGAGCAAAAGTCTATGGATTTATCCTGCATCATTCTGTCCTCAATTGTATATATTTTGACAACCATTGGATTTAACGGAATCCACAGAATTGCGGTTACAATATCATATATTTTTGGGTCAAGATTACCAGACCTGCAATGCTATTAGGATGTAGTGACAAGAACACTACACACCCGCATCAGATAACTCTTGCAACTATTAACGAAATAATATATGATGATACTGAAAGATTATGGAAAAATAGACTTGGAGTCTATGAATGCGGAATAACCTATTTGTACCCAACAAAATGCCTTATGCAAAAGGAAAGAACAGACCTGATGTACAGTGTATCCTATGTGCAATCGTGGAGAAAGATGAGAAAGTTGAACGTCTTGAAGTTCATAGAACAGAACTCTTTACAATCTCACTAAATCTATATCCGTATAGTCCTGGACACCTTATGATATTTCCCAATCGGCACATAGTTGATGCTCGTGAATTAAACGCAGAAGAAGTATATGACCTACATCAACTTCAATGTCTAAGTTTTGAAGTATTGACGCAGGCATATCAACCAAAAGGGTTCAATGTAGGATACAATATGGGTGAATCGTCAGGAGCAAGTATAGCACATCTTCACTTGCATGTTGTCCCGCGGTATCCGCGTGAATTAGGGTTCATGGATGTAATCGGAGGGGCAAGAATTATCATTGAAGACCCGAATGCAACTCAGGAAAAACTCTTTGAACTATTCCAAAAAATTACAGATAAGACGCAGACATAAGAATTCAACTTGTCAATATAAATCAAGCAGAACTCCTAAAACTAAATAACCCTGTTTAGAATCAACTTTCCTTGCAATCCACGATGATTTGTGGTATCCTATCTATAAGTTATATTCAAGCGAGGACAGATGAATGAAATTGGGTTTATGTACAATCGCATTTGAAGAAAAACCTTTGGAAGAGGTAATTGATATTGCTGCTGACTACGGTTTTGATGGCATTGAAGTATGGGGAAAACCACCACACATGCCACTTGAATACGATGCTACCTATGTGAAAAACATTAAGGAGTTAGCACAACAGAAAGGATTGTCGATTTCTGCTTATGGATCCTATGTGAATCCCTTAATGGAATTTCATCAGAAGCATTTTGAGGATGCATTTAAAATTGCACACGGTCTTGGCACCAATCTCATCCGGATTTGGTCTGGAGGGGGTCCGTCAAAATCTATTATATCCGACGATAAACGGATGATCCTATTCCGATTAGTCAGTTTGGCACAATGGGCAAATTTCCGTAGTATTATCATGGGGTTGGAGATGCACAATAACCATCTGTCTGATACAGTTGAGAGCATCCTTGAGATAATAGAAAACACCAATATGCCATCTCTAAAAACATATTACCAACCACTTTCACGGTATGATGCTGATGAACCGCATACTGCTGCCCAACAGCTCGCACCCCACGTTGTGAATATTCATGCACAGAACTTTGATGAAAACGGTAAAGCATGTCCAATCTCTGATGGCGTTGTTGACTATAGCAGGATCGTCGAAACGCTTGGAAGTGAAGGCTATGATGGGTATATTCACGTCGAATTTGTCCACGGTGATAACAAAATGGATGCTTTACAACGGGATAGAGACTTTCTCGCAAGCCTCACTACACCATTAGTTGAGGATTCATTGAAAAATCTTGAGACCGAGTCTGTATAAGCAGAGTCGATTTTTTCTTACATGCGATTAGAAGTCGGTATCATCGCTCTCCTTGAACAGACATTAGAAATTTCTGCTGAAAAACGCGCACAGTTTGACTGGCTTCGGAACAAACCTTCTCCTGATTATTTCGGGGATCTTTATGATAAGTTGATGGATCTTTACGGAGAACTCAACGGAGATTGGCAGGGCACTGAAGCAAAAGCAGACGGTTATCTTACGCCTGACGCATATTTTCCTGAACCATACAATTTTATCTTTGAGTTTGATGAGCTACAGCACTTTACAAAATATAGAGAGTTGACATTTAAATATTATTCTGAAAACATGCCGCTTGCCTACAAACCGGAAAAATATGTTACGTTTTGCAAGGAATACCATCAAGCAGCTCTTGCAAAAGGACCAGACCGATTCAGAAGGCGTACAGCGGATTTTCCTTATGTGAACGGAAGGGCAGCGCAACGGGCTTTTTTTGATACTTTCAGGGATTGGTTACCCCCGCGGCACGGACTCAATCCTACTATAAGACTCGCAGAATTTGAGGTCCAACCTATTCTGAACGGTGAATTAACTGAAGATGCTGCGATTTCATATATGAAGAAACTCATAAGCGGTCGTATTGCAGACATAATATAGAAAAGGTAGGGTATATTACACTATATGGACAACCGAACAAGTTCAATAGTGAATCTTTCTGATTATCCATTACTACAGCAAATTGGAAATACACCACTTGCAAGAATTGATCTCTTTAAAGATGAATTGCCAAATGTTGAGATCTATGCGAAAGTGGAAACCTATAATCCCGGCGGTTCTATAAAAGATAGACCTGTCCTAAGAATGGTAACCGAGGCAATTGCATCTGGCGAACTGACACGCGATAAAGTCATATTGGATTCAAGTTCAGGAAACGCAGGAATCGCTTATGCCATGATTGGAGCGATACTTGGATACCAAGTTGAACTCGTTATCCCAAATAACGCCAGTGAAGAACGGAAAAAACGAATTCGCTCACACGGTGCAAAGATTGTTTATACTGACGCGCTACTCGGATATGATGAAGCATTGCGAGAGGTGCAACGCAGATATGAAACAGAACCGGATAGATATTTCTTTAAATCCCAATATGATAATGATAATAACTGGCGCGCACATTATGATACAACAGGCAAAGAAATTTGGCAACAAACAGGTGGGAAGATTACGCACTTCGTAGCGGGTGTAGGTACTGGTGGCACCATTACAGGCGTTGGACGTCGTCTGAAAGAATATGAGCCGAATATTCATATCTGTTCAATAGCACCTGAGGAATTTCCTGGAATTGAAGGATTGAAAAAACTTGGTGGTGCAGAAGATATTGTGCCTAAAATCCTTGATGTAAATATAATTGATAGTCATATTCCTACCACTATTGAAGATGCTTATGATATGTGCACGCGTCTAACAAAGAAAGGTTGGTTTGTTGGACAATCTTCAGGCGGATATCTATACGGGGCATACAAACTGGCACAAGAAATACAAGAAGGTGTCATCGTCACTGTATTTAATGACCTCGGTGAAAGGTATTTTAGTACGAGTTTGTGGGATTAAGCCGGCTATGGTTTTGAGATGTAAACCCTATATGAGAATGGAGATTTATGGAAACTACGGTTGTACCCTTTCAAGGCTTGCGTTACAATGTAGAGAAAGTAGGTGATATCGCAGATGTAATTGCACCACCCTACGATGTGATAAAGCCTGAAGAACGTATTGAATTGGAAGCACACCACCCTCAAAATATCATCCGACTAATTTTGAGCCAACCACAGGATGATGACACTGAAAAAAACAATCAATATATACGTGCTACGGAATTGATGCAGCATTGGATGTCAGATAATACACTCGTCCAAGACCCTACTCCCCGTTATTATATCTACGATCAATCATTTACTGCACCAGATGGAAAGCATTATACGCGTCGGGCAATAATTGCTCTCGTTAAACTTGAACCGTTTGAGAACAGGGTTATCCTCCCCCATGAAAAGACACATGCTGGGCCGAAAATAGATCGCCTCAATCTCATGCGTGCTTGCCACGCTAATCTTAGTCCGATATTTCTTCTCTATCAAGATGCTAAAGGCGATATTGAACAAATTATGCAGGATTTTACTGATGATAACCCGCCTGAGATAGATTGTCCGAACACTTTTGGGAGCACACATCAATTATGGTGTATGGAGAATCCCGATTCCAATAACAAAATACAGAAACTATTTACCGCCAAACCGCTTTTAATCGCAGATGGACATCATAGGTATGAAACTGCACTTGCGTTTAGAGATGAGATGTCTCGACAAAGAGGCATCAACACATCACTTGGATATGACTATATGATGGTCAATCTTGTTCGGATGGAATCTCCCGGATTGGCAGTATTGGCAATACATCGCTTGCTCAGCGATCTTACTGCTGAACAGATCAATCGTGCTATTGCTGGTATGCCTGAAGTATTTGAGGTACACGAAGTAGACTCCCTTTCAAACCTTATGGCAAAATTGGACACATTTAAAGGGAAATCTCCTGCTGTTGGGATGTCCACTCCTGACAATAAATTTCGCTTATTGATACCACATTCAACTTCTGAAGGACAATTAGATGTTACGATTGTTCAAGATACCATAATTCAGAAACTCTTTAAGATTGAAACATTAGCAGACCATATCAGCTATACCGCTTATACTGATGATGCTGTAGCACATGTAAAAGAGGCTTCTGATCGTGTCGCATTACTCATGAATCCGACACCTGTGGAACAAGTTTTAGATGTTGCAATGGCAGGATCAGTAATGCCACAGAAATCAACCTACTTCTATCCGAAGATGGCGACGGGGTTTGTTGTGAATCTGTTGAATAGGTAATTAGGAAGATATGATGCCAAATCAACAGTCATTAGACACTTTAGCATTCTCACATCACCTATACGATGAAACACCGCGCGAGTTAGAATTCAGTGCTACGAGCAAATCAGAAGCAGAAGCATGGCAGCAGGTGTTACGTGAAAAACTGATAGAATTGATGGGTGGGTTTCCTTCAACGAAGTACGACTTACAACCAGAAATATTGGAGACACGAGAATTTGAAGGATATAACCGTGAAACAGTGTTGTTCCAAAGTCGTCCAAAGATGGAAGTCTACGGATATTACCTTACACCAACCCACATAGACATTTCCTCACCTAACGCCACAATTCTGTGTTTGGCGGGACACGGTCGCGGTGTAGATGACATCGTAGGGATTGAAGAAGATGGCACGATGCGCGAGGAATATGGTGGATATCAAAACGATTTTGCTTTACAATGTTTAGCATACGGGTATAATGTCCTTGCTATAGAACAATTCGGTTTCGGTCATAGGAGAGATGAGGTGGCGCGCGGGAGAGGCGGTGGAAGTTCTTCCTGTCAACCGAGTTCGGGTGCCGCATTGCTACTCGGACAAACGATGGTTGGTTGGAGAGTCTACGATGCTATACGTGCTTATGATTACCTAAAAACGCGTCCTGAAGTAGACATGAACAGACTCGGAATTATGGGGATCTCAGGTGGCGGAACAACTTCGTTCTACACGGCTGCAGTTGATCAACGGGTGAAGGCTGCGGTAATTAGTGGATATTTCAATACTTTCAAGGATAGCATATTGAGTATTAGTCATTGTATGGACAATTATATTCCGAATGTGTTAAAATATGCTGAGATGCATGATATTGCAGGATTAATCGCACCACGCGCACTTTTCGCGGAGTCCGGCACTGAAGATACAATTTTTCCGATTGATGCTACCCGATACGCTGTGGAACGCGCAAAGTCAATTTATAAACACTTCAACGCAGAAGACAACTTAGGTCTTGAAGTGTTTGAAGCAGGACACAGTTTTTATGGAGTCGGCGCGTTTGAATTTCTAAAGAAGGTCTTGTAAAAGGAGTAGTGAGTGGCAATAGAGTTATTTTCAATTGGCACTGAGTTAGTACTCGGTCAAATTCAGGATACCAATGCACACTGGATCGCGCAGCAAATTCTACAACTCGGTGGGGAACTACGACGGGTTACCATGCTACGCGATAACTTTGATGAGATGACTGAAGCGTTAGGTTCTTCAATCCAACGTGAGAGTGCACTCATCTTAACAACAGGGGGACTCGGACCCACACCAGATGATATGACTGTGGAAGTTATTGCTTCACTCATCGGGACAAAAATTATTGTCAGTGATGAGACTATCTCGGAATATCGTAAACGCCGTGAGATGTCAGAGGATGATCCGCTCAATGAAGCATTGACGAAAATGGCAACTATACCTGAGACAGCACAAGTCCTTCAGAATCCAGCAGGATGGGCACCGTGTATTAGTGTAGAACATCAGAATTCAACTATTATGATGATGCCAGGTCCACCGCGAGAGATGAAGGCGATCTTTGAAACACATATCAAACCCTTAATAGTAGAACGTTACCGTTCAGAAATTAGCACGGCACGCGTTCATGTAAATATGTTTGAAGCTGAAGTTTCACCACTGATGCAAAAGGTGATGGAACGACATCCAGAAGTATATCTAAAGGCTTATGTTTCCCTACGTGAAGTAGGTGGAAACACTATGCCTGTAGATATTGTTTCTACATGCGACGATAGAGAGGAGTCTGAAAAACAACTTCAATTAGCTATTAACTTTTTCAAGGAACTTGTTCTTGAATCAGGAAAAACTTTCAGTCACGATGAACCGTCTGAATAAATTTACATATGTATTGTCGGCAATAAAGGGCATGACAATACAGATATATTTGTAAGGAGAATTATATTTTGAATCGTAGACCATCAGGAAATAGGAAAAAGCCGCAATCAAGGTTTTCAAACCAACGAGGAAGAAATCGAAAAAAACCACAAAAAAAGAAGACTCAACAAGATGATGCAGTTGATGTCAATGCTGAGACAGAAGAAGTTGAATCCTCATCATCTAAAAAAGATAAAATTGAGGTAGAAGGTGTTGTCGTTGAGCCTTTACCGAATGCAATGTTCCGTGTAGAATTGGAGAATAAACATAGAATACTTGCACATATCTCTGGTAGGATGCGTAAATTCTTCATCAAAATTGAACCTGGAGATAAAGTTACTGTAGAACTCTCTCCTTACGATTTGACACGTGGACGCATCACTTATCGTAAGACGAAGTAATACCAAATCTAAGAATCACATTTCCTTTAAGAAAGAGACTGTTTGTAGTCGCGCAATTTATTGCGCCTATTACATTCTTGCTCAAAAGGGAAGTCATTTATAGAAACGGTATAACATATTCAAGATTTTGCTTCTGAACTCTTTAGGATAGTGTCATGAACCCCGCAACCTTAGTTTATATCAATAGTAATGAAGAAAAAGAGATAAATAGATTACTTCAGACTATTGAGGAAAAACGTGCGCAGGTTGAAGAACTCACTGTGTCTATGGAAAACCTAAAGACTGAAGTGGATCTGTTTCAACATCGTTATAATGCTCATGTTGGGCGTTATTATCTTGAACTTGATGAAGTTGACCTTGAATCAAAGGAATTCCGCCTTCGTCTACAATTGCGACGCGAAGACATCTCTGAAGATGAAATTGAGGCGCGTGTGGAAGCCTGCTTTCGGGAAAACCGAGCACGTATCAACGCAGCCACAGAACAATCAGAATCTGATGAAGACGCTCAAACAAACAATCTGCCAGACGTAGAAGCGAAGTATTTGCAGAAACTTTATAGAAAACTCGCGAAACGGTTTCATCCAGATAAATCCGAGGAGAGTGATGAACAGAAGCGGCGGTCACAATTGATGCCGTTGATCAATCGAGCATATAAAGAAAACGATATCCAAATCCTTGAAAGGCTAAGTTTTGGAGAAACTGAGGCTACACTGCAGACTGAAGAATCAATCTCGCAAAAAATGGAACGACTTCATATTGAACTACGTAGTCTGAACCGGGCAACAAGTGAATTACGATCTGATATTAATCGGGTTAAAGCGGGACGTACCTATCAACTAAAACAACAAGTTGAAACCGCAGAAAAAAAAGGGAATGACCTGCTGACAACACTCGCAGCAGATATCAAACGAAAAGTTCAGTCAAGTCGGGCACAGCTGACACGATTGAAAAATCTGTGGGGTGGAAATAAAAAAACATAGTCAACCAGAAACCTACATATTGGATTTTCATGGGCATTTTGTAAGGAATAAGACATGCAACTCAAAGACAAAGTCGCTTTAATAACTGGCGGTGGACGTGGTATCGGCAGAGCCATTGCTATCGGTTATGCTGCTGAAGGTGCGAAGGTCGTTATCACTGCACGAAGTCAGGACCAGCTTGACGAAGTGACAAATGTTATATCAACACAAGGTGGAGATGTCCTCGCAGTGCAAGCGGATATACGGAATCGTGCTGAGGTAGAGAACCTTGTCCAACAGACAATAGAAAAATATGGACAGATAGATATCCTTGTCAACAATGCTGGCATCAATCC
Source organism: Candidatus Poribacteria bacterium (assembly GCA_965214095.1). Classification (GTDB taxonomy): domain Bacteria; phylum Poribacteria; class WGA-4E; order WGA-4E; family WGA-3G; genus MSPOR6. Next base: position 1,433,064 of record OZ243938.1, read on the forward strand.
CAGAGGGTTCTTTTTAGAAACAACTGACGAAGAGTGGGATGAAGTTTGGAAGATCAATGTCATGGGTGTTGTTCACTGTTGTCGTGCGGTGTTGCCGATAATGCAACAGCAAGGAAGCGGCAATATTATCAACATCGGTTCTGGTATGGGACAGGTCAGTCATGCGAATCTCAGTATTTATTGTGCATCAAAAGCAGCATTACACGGATTGACACAAGCAATTGCAGAAGAGGTGTGGGAAGATGGAATCATAGCCAATGTTCTCATACCCGGTCCCGTCAAAACAGAACTCTCAAGACCTGTTTGGGAAGGCGATAAGATATTCAGAGCACAGAGCGACCCGTGGAAGGACCCAGAGAAAGTTGTTGCTTCGGCCTTGTTTCTTGCTTCACAACCGACTGATAGCGGTATGACTGGTCAGATTCTTAGCATTATGCGACGAAATAGTCCGTAACTGTCCTATTTCTGTTCTGAAGTTTTGGTATTGGCTGCAATATTCCACAAGATGGCATTTCCATCAGCAGTGCCATACACAATCTGTTTCCCATCAGGACTAAATCTAACACTGTCTATTGGCCTTCTATACCAATAGACTTCCTTCCTATGCTTGGCAGTGGATATATCCCATAATCGTATGGAACCATCAGAACCACCACTTGCGAGTGCCTTACCATCCGGACTAAATGCTACACATTTAACACTTACTCTATCTCCTCCGAATGTTTTCTTAGTCCTACCAGTTTTTGTATCCACAAAACGGATTGCTGACTTTTTCCATTCACCATCGGTTGCGAGTATCTTACTATCTGGACTGAACACTAAAAAATCAACTCCACCCAACAGTCTGGGTAGTTTTAGTTTTGTTCTTCCTGTTTTGGCATCCCAAATTCGGATGTCTCCATCATCAGAACTACTCGCAAGCATTTTCCCATCTGGACTGAAGGCAAGGTGTTCAATAATACTTGTATTTTCCAATAGTATCTTCTTTAGTTTTCCGGTTTTAGTATCATATAGACCGATTGGTTCTTGATTATCACTATTGATATCAATAAACTGTCGGACAAGTAAGTAAAGATTCCATGTTGGCAGGATCGCATCTCTACCTCCTGCTGCGAGCAGGCGACCATCTGGACTGAGTGCTATACTCCACAGGTCTTCAGTATGTGTACCGATCACTCGTGTTGTTTTCCCTGATTTCATATCCGATAGATGAGTAGTCCAGTAACCATCACCAGTTGCAAGTATCTTCCCGTCTGAACTAAACGCTATGTGGTCAATATACTCGGTATGTCCTTCAAGTATTTTCTTCGTCTTTCCGGTTGTTTTGTCCCATAGGTGTATAGTTCCATCCATACATCCACTTGCGAGTGTGTGTCCATCTGGACTAGCAACTGTTATTCTGACATCCTTTGCAGGTGCTCTGAGTATTTTCATGTTGTGTGTATCTAAATCCCACAAGTTTATATTACCGTTCCATAATCCTATAGCAAGCGTCCAACTATCCGGACTGAAATCCATACATGCAACGCTTGATCCAACCCATAGTATTTGTTTTTCATTGTGGGTGTTTGTATCCCAAATTCGTATAGTTCGGTCATCACTGCCGCTTGCCAATGTTCTGCCATTAGGACTAAGTGCGACACAACGCACCTTCTTCTCATGTTCTTTGATGATAGTTTTTGCTTCGGTTTTATTAATGTCCCATAGTCTGATTGTCCAGTCATCACCACAACTAATTAATGTCTGTTCATCTGGACTAAATGCTACATTTCTAACTAAGCCGTTATGTCCGGTATAAGTTTTTACTGCTTTTCCTGTCTTTGTATCCCACAATCGGATAGTCCCATCGTTACCACAACTTACAAGCATTTCCCCATCCTTACTAAATTCAATACAAGTAATGGGGCCATTATGTCCGATATAAGTTTCCACAATTTTACCTGTGTTATAATCCCACAATTGTATTGATCCATTAGAATTTCCATTTGCCAGTAACTTTCCATTCGGACTAAATGCTATAGAATAGACAGGTCCAGCATCTGTACTGATAGTTTTCTTCGTCTTTCCTGTTACTGCATCCCATATTCGGACTGTTCTGTCTTCACCTCCACTCGCGAGTAGAAGTCCGTTATTTTCTGAAGATGCATGGAATGTGAGAGCATTTACACGTCTTGTGTGTCCTGTGAGTATCTGCTTAGTTTCATCTGTTGATGTATCCCATATACGGATGGTATTGTCAGCACTTCCACTTGCAAGCGTTAACCCATCTGGACTGAAAGCGATACAATAGACATAATCGGTATGACCAGATAGAGGTGTATAGAAGTAATATTCTGCATAAGTATTTGGAAGAAAGGTGAGCGTAACACATACAAAGCTGATAATCATAACCAACTGATGTTTCATGTGTGTCTCCTAATCTAAAATAGGTTGCTTTAAGTCACATTTGAATAACACTTTGCTGTTTTGTTGGTAGATATCAGTTGTTTCTTCATTATTGCCAATAACCCATTGATGCAAAAACGCACCGAGTGAGATGTTCAACTCGGTGCTACTTGTAGATTTATATTGCTATGCTATAGTGGAAATTGCACGCGTCTTCCTTCTTCAGCTGAACGATAAGCACCTAAAACCATCTCCACAGATACCCGTCCTGCTTCAACTGATACATCGGGTTCTGTATCATTTTTCAAACAATCAATAAACGGACGAGGGACACCTGCAATCCGTTCACCATGGTTGTTTGGAATTGCAATTCCAAGGTCTTTCCACGAAGGATGTTCAGTCGTATACAATTTCAACGCGACTGCATCTTCTGGACGTGGTATGTTACAAGAAGGACCATCTCCGTAGTTCTGAATGACAACGCCTTTATCACCATATATTTCTGTCGTATTTTCACCAGCATGTGTAACGGATGTATTTATCAGGATAGCCATTTCACCACTCGGAAACCGGTAAATTGCAACACCAGTATCATCGGGTGCGACATCTGTCAGGACATTATCTATTTCTGCCATAACACTACTCGGTTTTCCCAGCATCCAATAGATAAAATCAGTGGCATGGGATGCGTCATCCATAAACATACCCATATTCATTTCTGGGTCAATGTGCCAACGACTCGGTCCTGTTACAAAGGCTTCATTGAAAAGAACATTGATACAGTGTCGTCTGCGGAGCAATCCTATTTTTCCTAAAGCTCCGCTTTTAATCAGTTCCTTCATTCTTATGTTCGCAGGATCGCGACGCATTTGGTGTGCCATCATAAACTTCACACCAGATTTTTCAACTTCCTCCGCAATCTTATCGCAATCGTCTAAGGTAAGTGCCATCGGTTTTTGGCAAAGAATATGTTTCCCCGCAGATGCTGCAGCTGCGACCATTTCAGCATGCCGATTTGTTTCACAGGTCACAATAACAGCGTCTATTTCTTTATTATTTACAACATCTTCAAGGTGAGGTGAGAAACGCATCTTGAATTGATTTGCAGCATTTTCTCCGCGATCTATGTTGTCGTCCCAACATGCGATGAGTTTTACATCATCAAACCCCATCATTTTGTTGCAATACGCATTTGCATGTCCGTGTGCGAAACTTATTATACCGATACCAATTTTTGTATTCATATATGCATTACCCACTTCGTTAGTTCCTGTTGTGCATCTGTTTCCGGATTGAATACCAATAAACCTTCTGATTCAGCACCACTGTTTAGAAGTTGATCAGAGGACACGAGAACCAACCTATTTCCAGTCTTCCAGAGAGATCTTGTAACATCAACTGCAGAACGGAGCAATATGGCATTAACACTATTGAGTGAATATGCCTGAATCATAGGCATTGAACTTAATATCAGAGAATCCTCAATAGACATTATATGGAAATCAGAGTGACTGTCTAAAATCTCAGATTCTAAGTTTATACTTGCTTGAGAAAAGTCATCTTCGTTGATTCTTCTATCAATCTTCTTACGAAAAAATATCCAATATAACTCAGTAATAGCCATTATTGAACACATCATACGGTTCATTGGTAAGTTAGAAAAAATGAAATTTATATGTTCACTACCAGGCTCTTTAGTATAACGTTTAACCAATGCACTTGCGTCAAAATAAAAATAGTACATACTTATCTATATCTTTCCTCAATAATTGCCCGACTACATTCGTTATCAATTAGACGAATTCTGCTCTTTTCCATACGTTCTTGTAATTCTTCCGCAGGAATAGGCTCACCATAAATTTCCATAACCTTAAAAACTTCTTGAACAAGTTTTGCATGTTCTTCTTTGTTTATTTCAAAATGTGCCATTACTTTTCCACCTGTACTTAAAATTCGTCTTGCTCCTGTTTTTCTAAATGATCAACAAGCACAGAAACTATTTCCTTCAACTCAGTAATGCCTTTTTCAAGTCTATCTAATCGTTCCAAGACAGTTTCAAGCGTAACTTTTGCCATCGTTAATACCTCCTATATTATCTTTCAAACACAATCCGTACATCAGAAAAAATACCATTCTCATCAACATGCACATCGGCAGTAATAGGTCCGAGAGATTCCAACGGAAAGAGATTATCTTTAAGTCGTCTCATTAAAACTGCATCTAATCTATAACCAGATAAAGAGGCAATCATCGTTGTTATCGGTATAAAACGCGTTATTTCAGGGACTAAATAATTAGGTTGAATATATGTCTGTAGACTATCTTCAGAAAACACTACATCACTTAGTTCAGGTGTGTCTCCTGAATATGTATCAAGCACGGACTTTATACCGGTTAACGTTGTGCTAAAAATGAAATCCTCACCTACCGTTGCGTACGCTCCTGTAAGTGCTAATAAAAAATTCAGACGTATCCTGACAGGTTGCACAGTAATCCCTTTGTAATTTTGTGTTTCAAGGAACTCAAGTGGTAGACCCGATACACTGATTTTCACGTTCTTTAACCTATCTAAGTCTGTGACAAAAGTATCAGTTTCTTTTACTGGTACACGCAGAATTAAAGATGGGAACTTAGATACATCACCTTCACTATGTGAAACTAACGCGAGAGTCATCTCTTTATTAAAATGCTGCAATATATTGATATCGCCTGAATCTATTTCAATTGCTAAGTTGTCATCCACAAGTTTTGCAAACTTAGGCCAATCTTGGTTTGGATTGAATGTTACCAAGGCAGTTTGTTCAGGAAGATATCTGGGTTTTACATTTTTTTCTGATTGAGATGATTGCGGCACATCAGAATTACTATAACGACTCTGAGATATAATTACTCCGTTCTCATAACGATTGCCAAATACCCAATAATCTTTGTTATTTTTCCATTGAGATAATGTTCCTATGATTGAATCACTATTGTCCGCCAGACTATTTATTAACGCTGTGAACTGAGAAACATCAAAATATCCAGTATTTTTATCGTTATCGTAACTATGTTGTATCTCCTCTTTTATTTTATGTTTTACAAGGAATCCGTCTCTTTTCCCAGCATATATGTCAATCACTTCAGCTAATAACAGTGGATTGAGACTTAAAACCCCAATCTTACCGATGAAAGTATAACTAAAATCAAGTGGATAACCAGTGATAGTGTTTATTGTCAGGTCGTTGTATTTTGTTTGAATCCGTTCATATTTTGGATTTATAGCATCAGTAGCAATGATTGCTTCAATTGCCAGTTTTTCCGCTCCACCAACTTCTGTGATAAGTAAGAAGGAAAGTTCTCCTTCACGTTGATACAAGGCAAGAATTGCTTCTGTTCCAAAGTGTCCCTTGACCGCATTCATATCAAGTCTACCACCCATCTCCGATTCCCAAACCCATTTCTGATATTCCAATTGTCTCCACCAGAGTTGGTTTTTAATATAACTGAGGATAGGCATTTGTGCAACCTGTTTCCCAAACTCACTGCGGTTAAAGGTATTAATCAGTCCATCAAGTTCCTTAAGGGTTAGGTAGCACAACGGTGTTTCAGGTAACAAGGTAATAAGACTCTGTTCGGGTTTCCAGAGTGCAGTTTGATGATAGACAACTGAAAACAAAACGATCACACCTATCAATGCAACCAGAATAATGAGGAGTAGTTTTTTTCTTGTGATTTTCATAACGGTAGATACCTACTCTGATGCATCAAGTTTTCATTTCTATTGATTATAGCACAATGGGGCTCAATAGACAATGCAATATTGATATTGTGAAATAGAAGGAATTGCTGTAAAATCATTGTATTATTATGGATCAAGGTGTACATCAAACAACTCATTCATCAAAAATTCGACCAGTTACAATCCTTCTGATCTGTGTGTTGGTCCCGCTGAACTGTTGGTGGGTCTCTGCTTCTATATTGCGAGGAGGTGGAAGTCCAACACAGGTATCCCTATTCTACAATGCTGTAACTACAATGCTAATCCTACTGGGAATTGGACTTCTGTTACGTCGTCTGAATCGGGTTTTTGCGTTAAATCGCGCAGAATTGTTGGTGATTTACTCCTGTATCTCTATAGGTGCAGGACTCGCAGGCGTAGATAGATTCCTCGTGTTAATGCCGCTCATTAGTCATGCACAATGGTTTGCCACTCCCGAAAACGATTGGATTAACCTGTTCCATCTCCACATCCCTGAATGGTTAATACTCAGCAATAAACGGGTTCTTGAAGGATACTACTATGGGTTTTCAAGCATATACGAAACACACAACCTTGTGGCATGGTTACCCAAGATCTTTTGGTGGACACTATTTATCGTTGCTGTGCACCTTGTTATGTTGTGTATGTGTTTGATTTTCAGAAAGCAGTGGGTTGAATCTGAACGACTAAGCTACCCGATTATCCAACTACCGTATGAATTGACTGCACCCAAAGGCAGATTTTTCCGTTCACCCTGGATGTGGTTAGGGTTATCCATAGGTGTTACAATAGATATTATCAACGGGTTAAACTATCTGTTTCCTGCTGTCCCAAGTCTTGGTGGCAAACTTTTTGATCTTCGTAGGATATTTACTGAACGTCCGTGGAGTGGCATCGGATGGAGTCCGATTGGGGTTTTCCCGTTTGGTGTTGGATTGTCATTCTTTATACCACTTGATCTTTCATTCTCGTGTTGGGCATTCTGGTTAATTTGGCGTGCGGAACGTTTGTTAGGCACAATTGCCGGATGGCGTGGTCTGCCTCGTTTCCCTTATGAAGCAGAACAATCGCATGGAGCATATCTGGGGTTGTGTGTCCTTGCAATTTGGATGAGCAGAAGATATCTGAAGCAGATTTTATCTAACTTATTCACAAGAAGTCAATCTAAGGACAATATATCTACGCAAAGTGAGGAACCTATTTCATATCGCTTGATATGCATTGCTTTACTTGCGGGAATTGTATTTATTGTTGCATTTTGTATTAAAATGGAAATGAGCCTCTGGGTTATCATCGTATACTTCGCAATCTGGTTCGCAATCGCAATCGCTATCACAAGGCTTCGAGCAGAACTCGGTTCCCCTGTGCATGATTTACACTTCATCGGTCCTGATGAGATGTTACCAAGACTCATCGGCATTCGTCGGCTTGGTGCAGTTAACTTAACAGGTTTTTCATATCTCTATTTTCTTAACCGAGCACACCGTTCGCATGCAATGCCGCATCAACTTGAAGGATTCAAACTGGCAGAAGGGGCAAATATACCGTTACGTCGTTTTGCAATACTAATGATGTTGGCATCAGTATTGGGAGCACTCGGTTCTTTTTGGGCATATCTATCAATGTATTATGAAGAAGGCGGCGGACCAGGATTTGGAAGGGAATCCTTTGGCAGGTTGGAGTCATGGCTAACTTATGCAGCACCACCAGATGTACCAGCAATAGGTTTTGCCTCTTTTGGATTTATCGTAACACTCATTCTCGCTGCTATGCGGATGCGGTTTATCTGGTGGAATCTGCATCCAGTAGGATATGCAATTTCTGGAAGTTGGGCAATCAATCCTATGATCGGTTCTATATTTGTTGGCTGGTTACTGAAGTGGCTTGTGCTAAAATACGGTGGTATCCGGCTGCATCGAAAGGCTATTCCATTCTTCCTTGGAATCGTGTTAGGTGAATTCATTATCGGTGCATTTTGGAGTCTCTTGGCAGTTGCACTTGATCAACCTATGTACCGTTTTCTGTTTTAGTCTGCTATGTGGTTGATAAAGGGGGCAGTTCTTGGTAAAAAGGTATTGTTCCGAGCATAATCGATAGAACAACATATATGAGCAATCTTAAGCACATTTTTACATCAGGAAAAATATCCGATACAACGATATACATCGGATTCTTGATATTTGCCCTCTCACTTCCCTTTGATAATTTAACCCTTTTCCTAAATATCGGAATGTCACTTGTTCTTATTGGGTGGATTGGACGAATCATCTATGAACGAAAACTCGGATGGCATCGCACGCCTCTGGATATTCCTATTGTGCTTTTCTTAGCATTGACATTGGTTGCTTCACTATTGGCACCAAACCCGTCATTCAATGTTAGCATCGGTTATATTTGGAAACTACTTCGAGCAATCCTACTTTTCTATGCAGTGATTCACAGTCGTTTGGGAAACCGATGGAGACATGTTCTTATAGCGTTTTTTGTTTCCGCTGGCATCAGTTCAATGCTTGGTATTTGGTATTACACAAATGGCACAGGTTTGGCACACGCCTTAATGGGGCAAGTTGGATTAGAATATCAGAACGAACTCCCCACTGACGAAGGATTTTCAGATGGATTCCGTGCGGATTTGCGTCTTATCAATATACCACTATCGCAAACCGCATCCATAGAACAAACCAAGAAATCTGATGAATGGCAAATTGATGACTCAGAGAGAAACAGACGTTACTTTGTTGAAAAGGGCGAAACGCACCTGAACGTTTATATGATTGAACAACGTCTCGCTGGCTCTTTCAAAGCACCGAATTATCTTGGTGCATATCTCGCGCTCAGTCTTCCTTTTGTGTTAGGGTTTTTTGTAGCAAGTTGGCAGTCATTACGCAAACAGAAGTATGGAATATGGGTTGTCTTTGCGCTCGGTGCTATTGTTGTTATGATGGCTGTGAATTTGGCGTTAACACTCACGCGTGGTGCTTGGGTCGGTGTTGCAGTTGCAATATTATGCATCGGTTTATATTTAGTTGTGGTTAGTCTTGCCAAAATGAAATCACTCGGTGGTGTTTTGAAGTTTATATTGATAGTAGTTATTTTACTATCAATGATATTGGGTGCGTATGTATATTTAACACCACAACATATCAAGACACGTCTCAACACCTTGGTTGAGCGACCTACAGGTTTTATGGGAGAACGTCCGCAGTGGTGGGGCATTTCCCTTGACCTCATAAAGAAGCATCCTATCATCGGAGTTGGTATGGGTCGGTTCCGTCATGAAGCACAATTAAACTCCTTTCCTGATGTGCAAGATATTCCCTTTCATGCCCATAATATCTATCTACATATCGCAGTTGAACAAGGAATACCTTCACTACTTCTGTTTTTGTGGATGATAGGTCTGTTTTGGAAACAGATTTGGGCAATCCGTTCTAATACGAATAGTGAAGGGGACTTTTGGTGTATGGGAACATTTATCGGAGGCAGCGGATTTCTCATTTCCACGCTTGTCTACGGAACAGCAGATTACATATTCCATCATCGAACACTCTTGCTTTTCTGGTTCATCATTGGCATAATATATTATATCCAAATATATAAGGACGAAATAGATGAAAAAAGACTTGAAACCGATTGACATGTCTTCCGTGAAGACCTACCCACTTAAAGAACGTATCAACAAAGTTTCTGTTAACGATTTTGCTACACTCCCAGACTTAGAAGCGAATCTTACTCCGTTTTTGGCATCCCTTCCCAAAATACTCAAAGGACAAGATTTTACTGAACTTATTGATAAGATTGTTGCTGCACATCAACGTGAAAAGGCAGTGATCGTAATGATGGGTGGACATGTCATTAAGTGCGGTTTAACACCGCTATTGATCGCATTAGTTGAACGCGGACTCATTACCGGTTTTGCATTCAATGGTGCAAGCAGCATACACGATTTTGAAATTGCCCTTATCGGTGAAACCTCTGAAGATGTTTCTGAATACCTAAAAACCGGTCAATTCGGCATGTGGGAGGAAACAGGACGGTTCATGAATGAAGCGATCCAAAATGCAGCGAATACTGCCATCGGCATGGGTGAGGCATTAGGGAAAAAGTTGGTAGCGATGGACGCACCATATAACGATTACAGTCTCCTCGCGGCAGGTATTCAACACAACATTCCGATTACAGTGCATGTTGCGATTGGCACGGATATTATACATCAGCATCCATCAGCAAACGGTGCTGCTATTGGTGAAGCAAGTTTTACTGACTTTCGTCTGTTGACACAACTTGTTACGGAGTTAGAAGATGGTGGGGTCGTGCTTAACTTCGGTTCGGCTGTTATATTACCAGAGGTGTTTCTGAAAGCGTTGACGGTTGCTCGGAATTTAGGACATACGGTGTCTAACTTCACTGCTGCCGATTTTGATATGCTTCAGCAATATCGTGCTGTGGAGAACGTCGTCAAACGTCCGACTGAGATGGGTGGGAAAGGATATACGTTCACCGGACATCATGAGTTGATGATACCGCTTTTGGTGCAATCTGTTCTTGCTCGGCTGTAGATGGAAACAAAGACATCTACACAGAACGTTTTTTATCAAGCATATCCCGAACAGACTTCAGACATTTCTTGTTTGAATCATCGCAACGATTTAATTTAGATTTCATCTCACCTAACATGTCACGAAGAGATTGTAAATGCGGCAACGATGGGGTTTTCAGATATTCACTTAAGAGTTCTTTTCTTGTAGCACTATCCATTTCATTTTCAGTGTCTACAATTTTACGATAATCAGAATATTCCATATTTTATACCTCCATTGATACCAAGTGTGGTGCAATTTATACCTATATCTTTTCTGTTATTTTATCTCTTGGTAGTTCACTATATGAAACAGCGATCGGTTCTGCTGTCTCCAAGCCAAGTGTGTTTTTTACGTGATTGTGTTCCTGATTAGCGTCTGCATCGGATTGTCCTTGATAAACTGTTTCTAATTCAACAAATTCCCCTAAATCTTCAACAGTATCAAGATGGATTCTGGTATTTTGATACATCCAAAGCACTCGCTGTTTTTTTATGATTGTCTTGACACCTAAAGCAGCTGTCATAAGTTCTTTTAATACTGAGGATTCATCAACTTTACAAAGTTGATATACGCTGTAACGAGATTCCAACGTGTTCGGACGTTCATAATAGATTAGCCATCCTTCATCGGACGTGTCCGTCTCGCGTAGTTTTAGCCTTCCTTTAGGATTGTGAAAATATGTGTCTACTTGATTTATAACTTCTTGTCGTTTTGCCTTCAGGTCTGCTAATTTCGGTAGAAGCAGATCAAGTGACCTATATCGCACTTTAAACTCTAAGTTTTTTGCCATTATTTATTGCGAAGTATTGATCAACAATTCTAATTTGGATCATATTCACTATTTGGATTATAATCACTCAGGTAATCCTCAGACACATCATCAAAATCCATAATATCGGCTTCAGTTTGATAACTATTTACACAAGAGCGGTTACATTTTTCGTCTTGTGCTTGTAATGAACAAACACGATGTCCCATCCTTAGAGAACTCTGCAGACAGGTTCGGAGTTGTTCTGTATCAAAATTGCGTCCAACTAAGTAACTATAACTCCCCAATCGCATCATCTCACGCGCTCTGCCATCATTCGGAACAATGGAGATAACTCTTGTACCAGGTTGATACCTTCTAACATAGGAAAAGATGGTAGAACGTCTGTAACGTGTATAATCCACAATAATCAGTTCATATTTTTGCAGTTTGAGCATACCGACAGCTCTTGAACTTCCTTCTGCTACATCACACCGATAATTGTCAGATTCAAGGACACCTCTAATTCTCTCTTGTAAATCATCATTATAAGTAATAATCAGAATTTGACCTTTTAAATTTGATACTCCCTTCTTCTCCTGAATGTCAAGTGGGATAAGTGCCTGACGTACTTGCCACCGCAAACGTCCACGCGCCTGACGCACCTGTTGCTCAACTTTATCAAGCTTCTCTTCCATTTCTGGACGACGTTTTCTTGATCTACGCATCTCTTTAATTTAACCTCATCAATGTGTGGACTACGTCTTTCATCAGAATAGGTGTTCTACAACAAATTCTACAAATGTACGTTATCCAACGATTTTAATAACGAAAGATTCTGCAAAAGAATTCAAAAATTATGAAAAAAGTTCGCTATCCTTTAGTACTTCTTATTACTTTAGACTGATGAAACCCGTTTTTTGTTGTAAAAAAATGTTAGGTGCTATAAAATAACAGCAATTCTTTGATTAACAACAGTGTAAATCTAACTTCATTGTCGGTTTCTATATCCATGTTACACATTATAGACTGATTTGTTCTAAAAAAGATAGAAAAAAATCATAATTTCGCTGTGTGATGTAAATTATAGTAAAAACCATAATTATTTACAGACTACGGTAGGTTCGGTTTCCTAACCGAACCGGTGTTTGTTCAATCTCATAGATGTGGTTAGGAAACCGCATCTACCGGAGAGTGTGCACGTATTTTTGCAACTCACTATAACTCGTGATTGTAAGTATAAAGGATACAATGATGAGCAACACACTGTCAACCCTAAAAGTTCCGATTCCTGCTCATTTTGATGTTGATCGGGTAGGACATGTCTGGCGTATTCCATATCAACAACGATTAGATGAAGCACGGGCATGGACACAACGACACAACATCCCTCCTGCATCTGAAGATACTCTCCGCACATGCTTGCTGCTTATTGATGTCCAAAACACCTTCTGTATTCCAGAATACGAACTATTCGTCGGTGGTAGATCTGGCAATGGTGCTGTGGAAGATAATGTGCGTTTGTGTCAATTCATCTATCGTAATTTGCCGCATATTACTAAAATCGCATGCACATTGGATACACATACAGCGATGCAGATTTTTCACGAAATCTTTTGGATCAATGATGCAGGTGAACATCCTATACCATTACAAACCCTTATCACACAGGAAGATATTGAGACTGCCAAATGGCGCGTCAATCCAGCAGTTGTTGACAGTCTGAGTGGAAATGCAAAACAATATACGTGGCTTCAAAAATTCGGAGAACATTATGTCAAGACATTGACTGCTGATGGAAAGTATCCGCTAACGATATGGCCCTACCATGCTATGCTTGGTGGAATCGGACATGCGGTTGTTTCTGCTGTGGATGAAGCGTGTTTTTTTCATGCGATTGCGCGTAACAGTCAGACACATTATGAACTCAAAGGACGCAATCCTTTAACTGAGAACTACTCTGTGCTGCGTCCAGAAGTGCTTGATAATGCAGAAGGAAAACCGATTGCTCAAAAGAATACTAACTTCTTGAAAACGCTTTTATCTTACGATCGCGTGATTATTGCTGGACAGGCAAAAAGCCACTGCGTTGCTTGGACGGTGAGCGACCTTCTCACAGAAATACAACAGACAGATGCCTCGCTTGCTAAAAAAATATATCTGATGGAAGATCTGACATCATCGGTTGTTGTCCCCGGTGTTGTAGACTATACGGAATCAGCAGATGTTGCTTTTGCAGAATTTGCTGATGCAGGTATGCACATTGTACAGTCAACTGAACCGGTTGAAAATTGGGAATTATCGGAGAAATAATTATGTCATCTATAAAAACACTCACGTTTCAATCAACTGATGGGGAATTAGCCGTATCAACGATGCAGAATTGGCGTATCGTATATTCCGATGATGCCACTGCATCAGAAAGATATGCCGCAGAGGAATTCCAAAAATGGTTCAACCAAGCTACGCAGTTGCAGTTACCACTCGGAACAGCAGACGAAAACACAGGGAACAATGATGGACAAATAACTATCACATCTTTAGATGAATTAGGCGATGAGGAAATACATATCACAGTTAATCAGAAACAGATCCTGGTCAGTGGCGGTGGAACACGAGGGGTGCTTTATGCCGTGTACCAGTTCCTTGAGGAATTGGTCGGCATTCGATTTCTCACCGCTGACCACACATATCTTCCCGATGCGTCCGATTTGAAAGTGCATTGCGGAAGTTATACTTATAACCCTCCTTTCTCCTTCCGATGGAGTTACTATCGTGAAAACTCCAATGTTCCAGAATTTGCAGCAAAACGTAAAGTCAATACAGTGACCGATGCTGAAAACCTTGGTGGGAAGACACCACAACAGCTCATCAACCATTCATTCCATGTGCTTGTGCCTTATGGAACGTATGGTGAGGAGCATCCAGAATATTACGCATTAGTTGATGGAAAACGGGATACAAATACGCATGGGGGTGGACCGCAGTTGTGCGTCACCAATCCTGAAGTAATTGAGATAGCCGCTGAAACTGCAATTCAAAATCTCAATGACAATCCCAATGTAGCAAACATCAGTGTTAGTCAAGCAGATACCGCTGCATACTGCCGTTGCGACAAATGTGAGGAACTCAATGAAGCTGAGGGAACACCAATGGGGTCACAATTGACATTCGTTAATGCAGTCGCGGAACGTATTGAAAGAGAACACCCCAACGTTAAAGTTGGAACACTGGCATATTGGTACACCCGTAAACCACCTAAGAACATCAAACCACGAGATAATGTGCAGATACAACTTTGCAGTATAGAATGTTGCACACTCCATGCCATAGATAACCCAGCTTGCGAACAGAATCAAGCCTTCTGTACCGATACGAATGAATGGGGTAAAATCTGTAACGATATCTGGATTTGGAATTACAACACCAACTTCCGTTCCTACGATTTGCCATTTCCTAACTTACGTAGTATTGGACCGAATGTCCGCTACTTTTTGCGGAACAACGCCAAAGGCGTTTTTATGCAGGCTAACGGTAATGGGTTAACTGGTGAGTTCTCCGATTTACGCAATTACATCATCTCCCATCTTATCTGGAATCCACACCTTGACGATCAGGAAATCTTAAACGAATTTGTCCATCTCCATTACAAGTCAGCTGCACCTGTAATAATGAACTATATCACTTTTATCCATGATAACGTTGAGGCGAGAAACTTACACCCCAGATGTTTCCCCTCACCAGAGGAAGTCGGTTTAGATGCAGAGAGTTCACAACGTGTGTTTGACTATTTTCAAGAAGCGTTATCACTTGCAGAAAATTCTGAAGTGAAAGCACACGTAGAAAAAGCGTCTATTCCTGCTTACAAAGCGATGTTGGTAGCAGGTGGTGATATTCAGCAGAAACGTCGCCGCACATTGATCGCTGAATATATCGCATTGTGCAAACGTTATGGCATGACACACGCAGCCGAAAGGCAAGCAGCTGAAACGTATTTTGAGGAATTGCACAAACAATAGAAGTCAGGTGTCTACTTTTCCCTATCAAGATTTGGAGTGGGTATTATCTTGCTTACTGTCAGGAGAATTAACAGATGTTTGATTTCCGATCTCCACTCTTCTTAATTCTACTTGCTGCAATACCAATTCTACTCTATATTCAGTTACGCACAAGCGTTATCACAGCGAAGTGGCGAAAACGCACTACATTCTTCCTAAGAGCTGCTGCACTACTATGCATTATCCTTGCCTTAGCAAATCTTCAGCGAACTGATCGCGAACAACGTCTTGCAGTAGCATTCCTGATTGATACATCTGACAGCATTGACCCATCCCAACAAGAAATCACCATCAACCAGATAAATTCCGCTATAACAGAGTTGAAACCGACTGACCAATTTGCAGTAATCAGTTATGCTAAAGAACCATCCATTGTAATTGGAATGGGAGCAGTAGATCAACAGATATCACTCACATCAAGTCTCCTGGAATCGTCTGCTGATACGGATGGCACTGATATTCTCACCGTTCTCAAACGTTCACTTGAACTGTTGCCGGACAATTATCACCGTCGGATTGTCCTATTTAGCGATGGGATCAATAATGCCGGTAATACCTCTATCAAAGATTACTTGCCGTTGTTTAAATCAAGTGACGTGGAAATAATGTCTGTTCCTCTACAAACAGTTCACGATACAATCAGAGTTCAAGAACTTCAATTGCCAAACAAGGTTCGGAAAGGACAGCAATTCCCGATACAAGCAATCGTTGAAACGGAGGGTAGTATTCCGACTGTATCCGCAACACTATACCACAACGGTGTGCCATTTCCTGATACTGAATTCACATTGCAAAAAGGGAAAAATGTACTGTCTCTACCTTCTCAAACACTATTGGAAGATCGTCCACACACTTTTCACTTTAAATTGAACATCAGCGATGAGATACTTGAAAATAATCAAGCTTATGGTGTGGTACAGATTCAGGACAAACCGAATGTTCTATATGTAGAAGGTGATTTAGAATATGCAGATAATCTAAAGAAGGTACTTGAAGAGAACGGTTTTGTGGTCAACGTTATCCCTGCTGCTGAAATACCCACAGAATTGGTATTGCTTCAACAGAACGATGTTCTAATACTGAGCAATGTTTCTGTAGACGCACTTTCATCGGAACAAATGGATGTTATTGAAGATTATGTGCGTGACCTTGGACACGGGTTAGTGGCTATCGGCGGTGACCATGCATTCGGTGCTGGGGGTTGGACAGATACTGCATTAGAACGGGTTCTTCCTGCAGAAATGACACCGCGTGAACGTCAAGAGTCCGTAGCACTTGTGTTTGTCATTGATACATCGGGTAGCATGGCAAACTCCGTCGGTTCACAGCAAAAGATTGAACTTGCCATTGAGGCGATACGCGCAGGTATTCAGAATCTGGAAAATGAGGATCAGGCAGCAATTCTCGGTTTTGATGTCAATCAACGAGATATTTCTCCACTCACATCAGACCATGACGCGTTGATACGTGCAGTGGGTAGATTAAAACCGACAGGTGGCACAACTGCGATGGATGCGGCAGTTGAAACAGCAGGAAAAATGCTCAAAACTGCTGAGGCAAAACTAAAACATATTATACTATTATCAGATGTAAAGTCAGCTGGAGATCCTACACAATTTATGGAAACTGCTCAGGAGATTGTTGATGCACGGATCGGTATCACCGTCATTGGCATTGGGGATGCGGACAAACAGCTGCTACAGAAAATTGAGGATGATGGCATAGGACAATCAGTGCATGTTAAGGATGTACGCGAATTGCCAGATGTGTTGATGGATGCTGTCCGAGAAACGCAGAGTTATATTGTTCAGGAACCGTTTGTACCAAGTATCCTTAACCAAAATGTTCCAATATTAAAAGGTATTACAAGTTTACCGCTACTGAAAGGTTACGTTGCGACAGCAGAGAAAACCGCTGCACAAGTCATTGTCAAATCACATAAAGATGAACCTGTGCTTGCAGTTTGGAACTACGGATTAGGGAAATCGGTTGCATGGACATCAGATGTTAAACCCGCTTGGAGTGCGGATTGGATTAAATGGGAAAACTATGGCAAGTTTTGGGGACAAGTTGTCAATTGGACTTTGCCAACTGAAGACGCAGATGCTAACTTTGATCTGGTTGTTTCATCAACGAATGGCAGCGGGAATATAGTCATTGATACACAATATTCGTCTCCTGCAACTTTTGTGGTGCAGGTTGCGGGTCCGAATGGAACAAGTCAATCTGTCAAAATGGAACAGGAAAGTTCTACACGATACACTGGCACCTTTCAGATGAGCGACAGTGGATCTTATATTGTCACAGCAAAACGTGAGGACGATGGAAGCAGACAGACAGAAACGATCTCGCTTTCCTATCCTGCAGAGTACGCGGGTTTTGATGTTAACTCAGCATTGCTCAAACAACTTGCTGAGGATACGGGTGGTATCTATGAACCGACTGCTACACAGATCGTTGCACCTGCAGGAGTTCCTATTGAGCAACGCGTGTCACTATCAACCATGTTGTTGATTATTGCGGTAGTGCTGTTTGTATTAGAGATGATTCTCCGGCGTTTCAGCATAATGAGTGGTTATTTTTCTGAACTTCGTACACAATTACGCGGGCAATCTGAGTCTGTGATACCTGATACTCTAACACGACTTACACAGAAGAAAGGAGAAGTACCTTCAGTATCTGTTAGTGGTGTCTATTCAACGGTGGAAGATGCATCTATACGGGAACGGACAACTTCAGAAACACCCCCTCAAGAACAAGTAGAGGGGACGGTGTCGCGTTTGTTGGCTGCGAAGAGAAGGTCGCAATCCATGTGAATCAGGTAAAATATCTCTTGTCTGAACCAGGATTTCCAGGTTTATGTATCTGAAGTTTCAAGCTGCTCATCTAAAGATAGACATAGGTGTCAACTTAGTGGAAAATTACGTTCAAATAACTCGGTATTCGTAGGCGCACTTTGTAAGCGCGCTGAATCATAGAAACATTACTGTCAATTATACACGCCACTGTAGGAGCGATCTCCGAATCTCGATTTAACTCAGTCACAGTCGGGAATCGAAGTTTACTTCTACATATCCAAAATGTCTAATTTATTCAAGAATCTGCCATATATAAGTTAGAGCGATAGCTCCAGCGGGGCGGAATGTGTATAGAAGCGTCGTCCAACCTAACGGATTTCACACTACGGTAGGTTCGGTTTCCTAACCGAACCGCTGTTTGTTCAGTCGCATAGATGCGGTTCGGAAACCACATCTACCAGAGAGTGTGCACATATTTTTACATTTCACCATAAAATCTTATAGGTAGCAACTTGAGTTAAATAGTAAAGGACAGTGTTTTGACACTGTCCTTTACTAATTTAGTTGTTACAAATCTATGGTGTTATTATTTTGCACCTTTTAGTTTGCCCCAAGTGGTTACAAGTTTTCCACCGGCTTCAACAGCAGTGCCAACGTCAGAAGCAGCGGGTCTATATGCGGTTTCTACATCTGCACCTATACCCGCATACATGCCCCATCCACCACCACGTTCACTAATTTTGATCATTAACAGATTATCTCCTTTATTCAAGCTCACTTTGAACTTATCTTGGAAACTTGCTCGTCCGCCACGACCACGGTTTGTAGCGTTGGTATGAACGACTTCACCGTTGAGCCAGACCTTGACCGAGTCATCACTGCTGACACCTATCACAACATCTTCCATCGCTTCTTCAGCGACAAGTGTAATGAGTGCATAAGAGGAGATGTCGTTAATTGCATTATCATCACCCCGCGGAAACCCTTCAAGGTATTAACAAGCGTATTAATGTTCCCATCCTCAGGAAGCTCAGCAAGTGTCCAGTCGTAATCACCGACGCTGTTGCCTTCAGTTGCGCCATTCTCAGCAACCATTGCTTCGGTAACAGCATCATTACTGGCAGCTGCGAGGGAGTCAATGTCTGTAGAAGCTTGTCCACCTTGGTCTGCTTCGGTATGGGCAACCATCCAGAGCCATTCGCCTGTGATGTGTTCAACTGGCGGTCTATAGGCATAGGTGACATCAGCGTCAATACCAGCAAACATACCCCATCCACCGCCGCGTTCACTTACCTTAATCATTAGCAAGTTATCGCCAGCGTTAAGGTTTACTTGAACTGTATCTTGGTAACTACCAGCAGCACCACGTCCACGGTTTGTAGCGTTGGTGTGAACGACTGTCCCGTTAAGCCAAACTTTTATAGAATCGTCACTACTGACTCCCAAAGTTACATCGTTCTGTGCTTCTGCTGATACCAGCGTTATGAGTGCGTAAGACGAAATGTCGTTAATTGCATTATCATCACCCCGCGGAAATCCTTCAAGTTCATTGACAAGCGTATTAATGTTCCCATCATCAGGAAGCACTGCGAGCGTCCATGCATAATCACCGACCATTGAACCTACCTTTGCACCATTTGTTGCTACCATTGCTTCAGTGACAGCATCTTCACTTGCCACTGCAAGTGAATCAATATCGGTAGAATTTTGCCCACCTTGGTCTGCTTCGGTGTGGGCAACCATCCAAAGCCATTCACCTGTTATTGCCTCTTGTGCATCAGCAATATATGGAATTACTGAAAGAACCATTAGACATGCTAATCCGAATAAACATACTTTCTTGTACATTAAGTACCTCCATTAATCATTAATTATTCAACAATATGAACTGAAATTTTATATACCATTTATCCATTAACAAATACTTATACTATATCGTAAGTAGAAACGATAAATTTCAAATAAGTTTAACAGAAAACATTAATTTAATCAATAAGAATTACCTAAAATTCTTAATTTGTGCCCATTGGGTAGTTAATTTATCGGCAGGTTCAACTGGGAAAACACCACCTACATCAGATACATCATAGTCACCACCAACACCGAAGTGCATACCCCATCCACCGCCACGTTCGCTAACCTTTATCATAAGGAGGTTACTTCCTTTTTTTAGGTCAACATTTAGATTATCTTGAAAGGTTCCTGCATCACCGCGTCCACGGTTCGTTGCATTGGTATGAACGACTTCACCGTTGAGCCAGACCTTGACAGAATCGTCACTGCTGACACCCATTGCTACACTATTTTGTGCTTTGTTGGTACTAAGAATTAATAGGGCATAAGATGTAATATCATTAATTGCATTATCATCACCCCGCGGAAAACCGTCAAAACTATTGACAAGTGTATTAATGTTCCCATCATTAGCAAGTGTACCAGATGTCCACGCATAATCACCAACTATATCACCTTCTCTTGCACCGTTTTTAGCGATTTTCTCTTCAGTGACTTTGCCGTCGCTGACTTCACTAAGTGAATCAATATTAGTAGAATTCTGCCCACCTTGGTTCGCAGCAGTTTTAGCTACCATCCAAAGATACGGTCCAAGAATTTTTTGCTGCGCATCAGCAGCTAATGTCATAAGGGAAAGGCTCATGATACAAACCAATCCTATGACAAATAATTTTTTGAACATAATATATACTCCTTATATTTAATCAAAATAGTGAGAAATTTATAATTTCTCTTACCTATAGTAGCAAATTGTCAAAAAAAGTCAAGACATTCTTTGCAAGTTATTTATTCTGCCCCAACTGTTCCTGAACACTAACAATCTTATCTTCCATCGTTTGTGCTCTATCCATCCGAGTGCCGAACTTGAGGGTTGTTGTAATGCGAGGTGCTCCCATTTCATGCACCACTTCATGACACTGTTTTATCGCATCAAACACGGCATCCCATTCACCTTCAATATTAGTGCCGTAAGCGTGAAGTTTCGTCTTTAATCCTGCCTCTTTCAATACTTTTTCACACGCTGTGACGTATTTTGAGACAGACACACCGACTCCCATAGGAACAACACATAAATCGGCAATAACTTTCATGTGGTTTCCTTAATTGTCACGCAATTTTTTGATTATTGCTTTGGGTAGCGGTGCAGACCCGGATGTAGCGACACCGTCATCAACTTGGGCAGGTGTCATCATTCCTGGTGTAACACAACAAACTGCGCGATGTGCCAAAATGAATTTGAGTGCAGCTTGTGGTAGACTTTTCGCTTTTCCTCGGACAACTGATTTTATCTGTTCAACTCTCTCTAAATCTGCAAGGAACTTTTCACGGGGCCATGTCTTCCGATAATCGTTATCAGCAAATAAGGTATCCACATTGAGTTTACCAGACAGCAACCCTGATGACAAAGGCTGGCGAACAGTTACGGCAATACCTTTTGCTGCGGCTGTTTCCATCACAGGTTTTGCCATCCCTTGATTTAGGATGTTGTAGGTGAGCATGAGCGATGAAATACCTGTTTCTTCAATTGCTTTGAGTGCTTGCGCTTCGTTTCCAAGACACAATCCATAGAAGCGGATTTTTCCTTCAGACTTGAGTTCAGCCATTGTGCCAAATGCTTCATCCCATATCTCTTCAGGTGGAGGGGCATGAAATTGATAGATGTCTAATACATCTCTTTTCAATCGTGTGAGACTTCCCTCAACAGATTGACGAATATATTCACGCGAAGCATTGAATGCAGGCACCTTGCCACCTTGACTTATCCACCCATCGGAGTCCAATTCATATCCGAGTTTCGTTGCAATGACAACCCTATTACCGAGTGCTGAAAACGCGTTACCTAAAAGTTTTTCAGCGCGTCCACCCCCGTATTGGTCAGCGGTATCGTAATAGGTGACACCTTTTTCAAAAGCGTATCGTAGGAGATCCACGGCTTCCTTTTCACCGATGTCTCCCCATTCGCGTCCTCCGAGTTCCCAGGTTCCCATACCGATCTCGGAGACGGTCAAACCCGTTTTACCAAACTTACGCTGTCGCATATTGTCCCTCCAGATGGTCTTATGAGAATTTTATATGTTCTTTGTTTTTTTGTCAACAATTTCTTTTTAGTGATTACGCGACTACAAGCATGAATGTCCGAGGCGCAATGAATTGGGCGGATTCTTGTTTGAACCAGGTTTTTCAGGATTGACAAGACAAGAGTTTGAAACATCAAAGTGCCATCCAGAGAATAAACGTTAAACTGGGAATAGGAACTTTGCAGAGCCAAACTCATAATCCTGAAAATCTACTAATCCTGAAAATCCTGGTTCAGACAAATAGCAATACAAATCCATAATTAAGTTAACGTTTGGGAATAATATTGAACAAAAATCCTAAAACTAATGGTTTATCTACTTTTATTTTAAGGGTAATATGATCGTAGGGGCGAGGTCATGAAGATTAATTTATTAAACGGGTAATACTCATTTACCCAAACCCGGTAGGTGCGGTTTCCTAACCGCACCATAGGCGTCAATTTAAGGATGCACCAAGACCGATAAGTGTCAACTTTTAATCAGAGGAAGTATAAATTATGAAATAAAACTTCTGTAAAAATGAAAACACCTCATATATAATGTAGATATAGATTTATTATGGTCTACAAAGAGGTGTTTCCTAATGAATACATTATCACAAGTTCCCAAAGAAATGCAACATATTCTTACAACTATAGCCAATGATGCAGCTCTCAATACAGGTTTTGTCAAAAGAAGTTGTAAACTCAACGGTAGTCGTTTTGCTCAAATACTCATTTGGACTTGGTTAGAAAACCCAGATGCCACCTATACACAACTTGCGCAAACCGCTGGTGTGCTGGGGATTTCAATCTCACGACAAGCCATTGAACAACGATTTACATCTGAAGCAGCAGAGACCCTGAAAGTTATCCTTGATGCTACTGCGTCCAAGGTTATTTCTGCCGACCCGCAAACGCTTCCGCTCCTTGAAAAGTTCACTGGTGTCTATTTACAAGATAGTTCTTGGATTACACTCCCTGATGTGCTCCACGAAACTTGGGAAGGTGGAAGCAAAAAGAATAAACCGAACACAGCTGCCGTGAAACTCCACCTGCGTTTTGATAGTGCCACAGGCACTTTTGAACACTTTGAACTGACCAATGGTATCACCGCTGATAGTGCTATTGAAAAGCAGATTGACATGCTACCCGCCGGCAGTTTGCGCCTCGCAGACCTCGGCTATTATTCACTTGATACCTTCAAAAGACTTTCCGATGCAAACGTCTTTTGGATATCACGCTACAAAGTCCAGTGTTTTCTCTATGATGAAACAGGTGACCCTTTTTGTTTGCTAAAATGGCTCAAGAAGGGTTCTAATAACTTCAAGGACAAACAAATCTTTATAGGTAAAAACAAGCGTCTCAAAGCACGATTAGTTGTTCAAAGACTTTCAGAAACAGAAACCCAACAGCGTATTAAGGAGATAAAACATCGTGCAAAGCGGAAGTATACGAAACCTTCACCAAAACGACTTCAGCTCGCAAGATGGAATATCTACATTACTAATATAAAAGTAGACCATCTGACTGCTGAACAGATTTGTGCTGTCGCACGCATCCGATGGCAGGTTGAGTTGATGTTCAAGTGCTTCAAAAGCATTGGAAAAGTTGATACCTCCCGTAGCGACAAGCCATATAGAATCTTATGTGAGTTATATGCAAAACTCATCGTCGCAATTATGCGGCACTGGATCATGTTAAGGGTCGGTTGGCGATGTCTAAAACATAGTCTAACAAAAACAGCAGAACTTATTAGCACCTTCGCACGCACACTTGCAATAGGTTTCCGCAAGTCTATAATGTCTTTTCGGCAAACTTTTGATGAAATAAAACACGCTTTCCAAAATGGGTGCTACATTGAGAGACGTGCTAATAGAGACACAACATTAGAACACCTTGAAAATGCAGCAAAAAATCACTAAATTGACGCTTATGGTGCGGTTTCCTAACCGCACCGGACTTCTCAAGGAAATTACCCAATTTATTTCTTAATCCTCATCACCTCGCCCTCTTCCAAATTACATAACCGTAATTTTAGAATGGACACTCCACTAAATATCCCTGCCATATACGATGCTCAACAATTAGATTGACATGTTGAACGTGTTCTGATAGGATATTGTTATGCAATTTAAGTGTTTTGGAAGATTAAATACGTTCGATTTTAGGGACAAGTATGAAATTATTGGTCACGGGTGGAGCAGGATTTATCGGGACGAACTTTATTAGATACTGGCTCAAGGAGTATCCAAATGATGATATAGTGAACCTTGATTTGTTGACTTATGCGGGAAATCTCGCCAATCTGACAGATATTGTATTAGCTTATACAGATCGGTATGTGTTTGTGCATGGTGATATTTGTGATGATACATTCGTATCGGAAGTAATGGAGACACATCAACCTGATGTGATTGTCAACTTCGCGGCGGAATCGCATAATAGTCGTGCTATATTGTACCCGCGTGTATTCTCAGAAACAAATGTGATGGGAACACAAGTATTATTAGATGCTGCCCGTCAATACGATGTGTCTCGGTTTCATCATATTTCTACATGTGAGGTATACGGTGAACTTCCCTTGCATTCATCTGATGCGTTTTCAGAAACAGCCGCTTACCGACCACAAACCCCTTACAACGCATCAAAAGCAGCTGCCGATCATCTCGTCAACGCATACTTCCACAGTTTCGGACTTCCGATTACTATCTCTAACTGTTCCAATAATTATGGACCTTATCAGCATCCGGAGAAACTGATCCCGCTTTTTACGACGAATGCCATCCAAGATTTGCCATTGACACTCTATCGGAGCAGTCATAACCGCAGAGAATGGTTGCATGTTGATGACCACTGCAGTGCGATTGCATCGGTTATTCACAACGGTAAGCTTGGAGAGACCTATAATGTCGGTAGTGGCGTTGAGAAAAGTATAGAGGAAATAAGCGATTTTATATTGGATGTGTTGGATAAGCCGCAAGACTTGAAAACTTATGTTCCCGACAGACCTGGACACGATTGCCGTTATCTGTTGAATTCCCAAAAAATAGCACGTGAACTCGGTTGGCAACCAACAATACCGTTTGAAGAAGGCATGCGAAAAACAATTGCGTGGTACGTTGAAAATCGTGAATGGTGGGAAAAAATCCGCAAAAAACCTGACACAGAAAACGTTAAAGAGGATAAATGGGAGAAGTTCTCACAGCAAAAGAGGTGAAACGATGAAACTGACTGATGAACAACATGCAACTTGGGAACGTGACGGAATTATTGTTGTGCCAGACGTTTTTTCACAAGAGGTCGTTTCTGCTGCATTGGAAGTCGTTGAGCAAAATGCTTATGACGGGTTGTCATACACTGAATATCGTGCAAAGTGGGATGATAAACCGGATGAACTGAAAGCAGCTTATGAAAAGAACAATCCGATGAATCGCCTCGCGGGTCCCTTTGCTAAGATTTCCCACTTTCCAACTGGTTTAGAAGCAGTGGACACCCTTATTGAGAATGAAACTTATCTGAGTATTGCGAAGCAATTGTTAGACACAGAAGAAATCCGTATCAGTTATGGACAGATTTTTCTCAGAGAGGGGTTAACGGATTCTCGGTATAGCGAACATCCTTGGCAAGGGTATCACATTGATAACGGGACGAATGCTGCTCTACCACCGCATCCTGATTGGCTGCGATACGGATATATCCTCTGCAGTATTATGCTGCACGATGTTGATTTGGATGGGGCACCAATGCTTATCTGTCCGGGTTCACAAGACCAATTGGATATTGTATGGGAAAAACATCCCGGTAGTGCCGGTGGACTCGGTATTCCTGACCTGCGTGAGTTTAAGGAGTTGGGAGACCCCGTTCCTCTCACTGCAAAAGCGGGAAGTGCGATTTATCGGTCAAGTTATATAGTGCATGCTGCACAACCGTTTGCGAACAGAAGCAAACAACGAGTTTGGATGGGGTATCACTTCCACCGCGCTGACAATGCCGATTGGTGCAACACGACACGTCCGATTCCCAGGTCAAGTCCACACTATATGAAGTTTGTTACGCAAACAACTCCTGCTGTGAGAAACGTCTTTGGGTGGCCTGCCGTTGGTGATCTGTACTATACACTGCAGGCATTAGATCGTTTAGCACAAGCATTTCCGGGTATTGATTTGGAACCGTATAAATAGAGAATTTATGTTATTGCGGACACCACGCCATTACTGTCCCGAAACTTGCGAACATGCTGTTTTCACCACTCGTTAGGATACGTGAGCCTTGAACAACGACCCTCGCGTCTCTGCTTGTGATTTTGTAACTCACGGGGGCATCTTTTGCAATCAACAGTTCACCGTTTGCGTCTTTCAGTTTATCCAACCGATAATGCACGGATCTCTGTGCGGGAACATCAAATTCACAGGAAACGTTATCCATTGCAGTATCCTCGTATAGCACTTCTAATAGGCACTGCGTATCAATATCTGAGGTATTAGAGACACATATAGATTCATGTGAGAAATACCCGCCGCCTTCGCTCTCCCACCGCTGTTCATCTACTGTCAATTCTGCCATGTATCCATCCGGCACCACCCAAACGTAAGCACCATCGCCATCAGAAGTACAAAATTTCAGGACATCTTGTATTGCTTCAGTGTTTTCAGTAATGTCGTCAAGCGAAATCACGAGAAACCTTGAGTAAAATTGTATTCCTTTTGATGGCGTATGTTCTTTTAGTTGTCCTGTTATATTCAAGCATAATCTGTTTTCATCCAGCATCTCGAGATGACTCACACCTTGAGATGCTAACCAGTCCCCGAACATGTCATTAGCCAGGTTGGTAATAGTGCTAAGATTAGTAATTCCTGCCTGTTTGTATTCTCGAATCGTTGCTAACAATATTTCGTATGTCATAGGTTTCTCCTTGTAGGTTTTGCTTTTATTATACCATCCATCGTCCATCAATACCCAGTAGTGCCATTAACACTTGCAATAGGACTATCTCTGCGTTAGGTCCGATAAATTGGCGATGGGTATCAACATAAGTGCCGTAATCTGCTGCCCACTCACGGAAGTCAGTTTCATATTCCCATCCGTTTGCGGTTTTGCTGAAATTGGAACGGTCGGGATATGGAAGTTTTTGGTTTAATATTTCGTGTAGTTGTTCAACCGTTGGCATCCATAGGTCTTCGGTGTTTTCTGTAATGGGTTTTAGTGCTTGAATAGTGGGGTGGGTGCACAATTTGAGGTAATGTTTTTTATCTGATGCGTTCATAGGATGGTGTAGTTTAAAATCGGTCAGACGATTATGTTATAATCCATTGCTGAATGTGTTTTGCAATTGCGTCAATGTCAGTCATGGAACCATCAGCGATTTTTAAACCGAGTTCAATGATTGAATCATCAATGTTTAGACGGAGTACGAAACCGTTAAATTCCAAAAATAGGAGTGCAGACTTCATACCAATCCGTTTGTTACCGTCTATAAATACATGCC
Source organism: Candidatus Poribacteria bacterium (assembly GCA_965214095.1). Lineage (GTDB taxonomy): Bacteria > Poribacteria > WGA-4E > WGA-4E > WGA-3G > MSPOR6. Next base: position 1,460,935 of record OZ243938.1, read on the forward strand.
CCGTAATAATATGATGTGCATATACAGCAGCTTTTTGGAATAGAGACGGAAATAGTTCAATATCACCAAATTTCGCATCAACAACTTCAATTAGATAATTTAATTGATTCACATTTAATATCTGATAATTACCGACATGTTTTTCTGCGATTGCCAGAGTTTCAGGAATAGTCAAATATCTGAAATGTTTCCGAGTGTTTTCCATGCGCGGTCGTAGCGGTGTAGTAATTCGTCTATAGCTGTATTGATATTTATCCCGATTTCACTGGCAGTTTTCATGTCTGATTTTGCTTTTTCCTCTTCTCCAATTTGTAACCATGCTTTGCTGCGGCAATAATAGGCATCAGCGTAATCAGGTTTTAGTTTTATCGCTTGGGTATAGTCTTCTATGGCAAGTTCTATCTGACCTTTTTCGCTATTTTCTATACCGCTATTGAAATACTTTTCAGCAAGCTCTTGATTTTGATCTTCCATGGGTTTTTCCTGCTAAGTTTGTTTTTATAACTAAAACCATAATTATTTACACACGACGGTAGGTTCGGTTTCCTAACCGAACCGGTGTTTGTTCTGTCTCATAGATGCGGTTAGGAAACCACATCTACCGGGGAGTGTGCACGTATTTTTACATTTCACTATAAGATAATAATAACATACATTAAGGACATATTCAACTGAATTTCAAAACTTCAAATCATACTTTGCAGAACCAAACTCATAATCCTGAAAATCTACTAATCCCGCAAATCCTGGTTCAGACAAACAGAAATACAAACCAATAAGAAAATTAACGTTTGTGAATGATATTGAACAAAAAATCTAAAACTAAACAACCCTGTGGTTCTGTAAGCATTTTGGATAATATATTCTTGAATATCTTACTGAACTCCATTATAATACCATTTCTAATAGAGAACGCCGCATTTTTGTAGCACAAACTGCCAGTTTGTGCCATCCTACAAGACATTCTTAACAAATTGTTAATGGGATAAACATTTATAGAAATGGTATAATTACCATCATAACATAAGACGTAGCAAAGCGAGAAAACAATGAAACTTAGCTGCCTCCCTGTCTCTCTTTATGACGACATCTTCAGTGAAAAAAGTAGTGTTGCAGACTGGATTCGGTTTGGTGCTGAATTGGGTTTGGATGGCGTGGATTTTAGCATCAAATTCTTTCCGCACTGGAATGTCCGACTACTGAATTCTGTGTGGATAGCTCTTGCAAGACGCGGTTTAGAGACCTGTATGATTGCGTGTTATTCAGATTTTACGCATCCAGACCCTGAACACCGCGCAGGAGAGTTAACTAAACTAAAATCAGACATCACATTGGCAAAGGAATTGGGAGCAAAATTTGTGCGTGTGACCGCAGGACAAAATCATCCGGGTATTGAACATAAAGAGGCAGTGCGTTGGGTTACTGATGGATTTCGGCATGCCCTTGACGAGGCTGAAAAGCAAGGTATCACACTCGCTTATGAGAATCATACAAAAGGTGCACCATGGCAGTATTGGGATTTCTCGCAACCATCAGAGATTTTCTTAGAAATCCTTGATGCATTATCGGACACGCCACTCGGTGTCTGCTTTGATACGGCAAACCCGCTCGTGTTGAAAGAAGATGTGTTGGGATTGCTTGATAAAGTGATTGATCGTGTTGTCGTGCTGCATGTGTTTGACATGCACGAAGCGGGTGAGTTTGAACCTGTGCGTGTCGGCACAGGGGTATCACCGATTCCCCAGATATTTGCCCGTATGCGGCAAGCCAATTACGACGGTTGGCTTAGCATAGAAGAAGCCAGTCGTCAGGGGAAACAAGGATTTCAAGAAGCTGTCCAATATGTCCGACAAACGTGGGAACAGGCATCATCCGCGTGATGGTTCACTCATACTTTCTCGTGCTTTCTGTGACAATTCTATCAGATGTCCATCATTTGCCATCACCTGTTCAAGATGTATCTTCCGTTCCGGTGTTGCAGTGTTCAACATCTTCTCACCATATTTTCGATCAATCCAGAACCGTGCCGAACCTGAAATATATGCCTGTAATGCTTCAATTTTCTCATCAGGATAACGTTGACATAGATTCATCGTGAACATACGTCTGCGTGTGCCACCGCCAAATGCTGCATGCTTAGTATTATGATTGAACAGCACAAGGTCACCCGGAGTTGTTTCAAAGACTACTGCGGGGACATCTTTACCATGCATTTCCCAAATCTCTTGACTTTTCCCAACTTGCTGGCTCAATCCATCTGCATAGTTGTCTCCGAACAGATGGCTACCGGGAATGACGCGGAGCGCACCTGAGTCGCGTGTGAGTGGATCGAGATAGAACGCAATTTTGAGGTGCATAGGATCTTCTAAACGGTGTCCACCGTCTGAATGCCATCCAGTATCGCCTACATAGAAATTGCCATCGCTTCCCATATAGTTAAAATCGTCTCCGAGTAAAGTCTTCGCAATTGTCAAAATACGCGGATCATCCAACAATGATGATAACTCCTCGCTTTGATCAATGAATGGTACAATACAGGAACGTGCTGTGCCTTCGTGCGGTTTGCCGTTATGTCCACCACCACGTTCTTCCCAGACAGTTTCAAATGCATCTTGTATTGCTTCAATCCTGTTTGCCATCAGCTGCGGAAAACTTAGGTAACCAAAGGTTTTGAAGAAATTAATCTCTGAATCGGTGATAGTATAATCATGTTGATTCATGACGGATACCTCCTTTAGGCTCTGTTATTTACATCCTATCACACTTTTTCCTATTCGTCTTTAAAAATCAGCATCTACAAATTCGGTGCGACCATATTACTCGGCACAACAAGTACGTCAAACTCTTCTGCTGTTAGAGCACCTTCCTCAATTGCAACTTCGCGTAATGTAGATCCATCTCGATGTGCTTTCTGGGCAAGTTTTGCTGCAGCATCGTAGCCAATTTTCGGTGTCAATGCTGTTACCAACATCAACGATGCTTCCAAATAACCAGCGATTGCCGATCTGTTCGCTTCAATGCCAACCACACAGTGTTCCCGAAACGCATCACATGCGTCCGACAGCAACCGAATAGATTGCAGACTGTTGAATGCAATAACAGGCATAAAAACGTTCAGTTCAAAGTTACCAGCACTCCCTGCCAGTGAAATAGTTGTATCGTTGCCGATTACCTGAGCACAAACCATCGTCATCGCTTCACACTGTGTCGGATTGACTTTGCCGGGCATGATGGAACTTCCGGGTTCATTCTCTGGTAGTATCAATTCACCGATACCGCATCGTGGACCGCTCCCTAACAGACGAATATCATTGGCGATCTTATATAAGGAACAGGCAAAACGTTTCAGTGCTCCGCTTGCTGATACGAGCGCGTCTCTTGCTCCCATCGCTTCAAACTTGTTTGGTGCACTTATAAACGGGTGACCGGTTCGTTCTGCAATACGAGATGCCATCGCGTCTGCATAATCTGGATGTGTGTTCAATCCTGTTCCGACTGCTGTACCACCGATCGGGAGTTCGTAGAGATGATGTAACGTGTTCTGAATCGCTTCCTGTGCGTGTGCCACCTGATGTGCATATCCACTGAATACTTGTCCCAATGTCAAAGGTGTTGCATCCATCAAGTGTGTACGACCTGTCTTTACAATATCTGAGAATTCCTCTGCTTTATCCGCTAATACTTGTTGTAACGCTGCGGCTGCTGGTATCAATCGTTCAACGATCTGCGTAACAACCGCTATGTGAATTGCTGATGGAAAGACATCATTCGTTGATTGTGAGCGGTTCACATGGTCATTCGGATGCACAGGGGATTTTATACCGCGGCTTCCACCCGTCAGTTCATTTGCACGGTTCGCTATAACTTCGTTGATATTCATGTGCGTCTGTGTTCCGCTGCCTGTTTGCCAAATTCGGAGTGGGAACTGGTCTGCAAGTTTTCCATCTGTAACTTCATCTGCAGCACGGCAGATAAGTTCTGCTATTTCCGATGTAATCCCTCCGAGTTGGGCATTGACGGTTGCAGCAGCATGTTTTATGATGGCAAGTGCGCGTATGAATGTTGGTGGAAAATGTTCATCACCGATGTCAAAGTTGATATAGGCGCGTTGGGTCTGTGCACCCCAATATGCCTCCTCTGGAACTTCTACTTCACCTAAACTATCTTTTTCTATTCGTATGTTCATCAAAATCCTCTTTCTAAAATAAATGCATTTTCTGCATTTATTTTAACGCATTAGAATGGACTTGTCAAGCAGTCAATTTTATGAGGTGTGTAAAGTTTTTGCCACCATAGGCGTTTTCCCCAGGCAGGTAGGTTCGGTTTCCTAACCGAACCTTATGTGTCAATTTAGTGCAAATTAGGCGTTTTCCCCAGGCCGGTAGGTTCGGTTTCCTAACCGAACCATAGGTGTCAATTTAGTGTAAATTAGGCGTTTCCCCAGGCCGGTAGGTTCGGTTTCCTAACCGAACCGGATCCTATACGAGAACCTCTATAAAGGTATTTGGCGCAAACTCGGTTCGGTTAGGAAACCGAACCTACCGCTACTTGGAAGGACGCTAAATTGACGCTTATGGTGACAAGAACTTAACATACCTATATTGAATGGTGTAGGTCACTTGAGAAATTCCTTGACATTTCCTTCTTCATTTGGTATCCTTAATTATACGTAAGGTATATGTTGAATCGTTCAATATCTTACCAGTCTATTCTTCAGATTTATTTGAATATCATTGGCATAACATATTTTAAAGAGGATTAAAATGAAATACTTGGCAAATGAATTTAGTAAGTTGGCAAAAATCGTTGGATTGGTCTTAATAGTCGTTGTTTTTCTATCAACGAATGTGTATTCAGCAGACGAACTTGTCCTGCACCTCACTTTTGATGAGTTGAGAGGGGACGTTGCAGAGGATATATCCGAGTTCGGTAATGATGTTACTTTTAATGGAAATGTTAAATTGGTTGACGGGAAGTTTGGCATGGCAATTGATCTTGATGGAAAATCTTGGGGAGAGATCCCTGACGATGATAGTCTTGATATTGTTGACGGTATAACAATTGAAATGTGGGCAAAACTCCGTGCAGCCGGTGCTGAGCAAACCGGCGTTGAAAAAGGAACCACTTGGAAAGCGGGTTTGTATACACTTGCACCTTATTATAGAAATGGATCAATCCTCCAATTCTTTGATTTACCAGAAAATTGTAATGATGAAAATATAGGTGGCAATATACAGGATGACACCTGGCACTTTATGGCAGGAACATGGGATGGGTCCACAATCAAGTTGTATATTGATGGTGAGATTAGTAAGGAATCTGAATGTAAAGGCACACTCATACCAAACAATGATCCAGTTTTTATCGGTTCACGTGGTGGCACGCAACGATTTGTCAACGGTGCGCTTGACGAAATAAAAATGTATAACTATGCATTGACCGAAGACGAACTCAAAGCTGATATGGATAACCCGCAGACTGCAGATGTTCTACCTCAAGATAAATTAACAACAACCTGGGCACGTATCAAATCAAGATAGTTCACAACAAAGGTTAATAATGAAGAGATTAGTTTATTATATAACAATAATTACTGTGTTTCAAATCATAATGGGTTGTGCCATGCTTCCTTTCGGTAAAGGATCGAAAGAGCAAGTTGCAGTCGTAAAAACTCAAAAAGGCACATTTGTAATTGAGTTTTACCCCGAATCTGCCCCTGTGGCAGTTGATAACTTCAAAAAGTTGATTGACTTAAAGTTTTACGATGGATTAACTTTCCATCGTATAGAGAAAACACCTGGGCTGAATGTTGTTCAAGGAGGTTGTCCAGAGGGCAATGGAAGGGGCGGACCCGGTTGGACCATTGTTGATGAGTACACGAATCCTAATCAACGGAAACATGTCAGAGGCACCGTTGCTATGGCACGTGCAAATTTACCAAATTCATCGGGTAGTCAGTTTTACATCTGTTTGAGTCCACAACCTCACCTTGACGGTAGTTATACCACATTCGGCGGTGTTATACAAGGAATGGAGGTCGTTGATACTTTAATTGTCGGCGATGTCATGAAGACAATACGTTTGGAGGCTAAGTCGAAATATGTTAAGCAAACAAAGAGTTAACCAATTTCCGATCGCACTCGTAGTTATCGTTTGTCTATCTGTTATCATTCTATTCGGTTGTTCGCAACAGGACAAAAAGGCATCTGAAACCAGTACAGAACAATCTGAAACCCAACAGACAGTAATCAAACCAGTTGAAGAACCTGAGAAAACAGAGCCAGAACCAGAAGCCAAACCTATGATAGCACCCGCAAACGCAATCGCTGTCATTGAAACGGCTAAAGGTAATATTGAGTTTGAATTTTATGCAGACGACTCACCACAAGCATCAAAAAACTTTATCAAAAACGCAAGTACGGGTTACTATAGAAGTGAAAAGTTTCATAGAGTTGAGGAGCTTTTAATCCAAGGAGGGTCAAGTCTTACAGATGAATCGTTCCCAATTGAGAAAAGTGATCTTCCCCTTGAAAAAGGTTCTGTGGTAATGGTAACAGAAGAAGGATCAGACGTTGCTGATGGTGATGAATTCCTTATCTGTAAAGATGCTATAGTAAATGAAGGATGGACTGTTCTCGGCAAAGTTACCAAAGGTTTAGACGTATTAGATAATATCGTAAAAAATGATACGATATTGAATATCACAATTCGTGAACGCAATGCAGAGTAAATAAAGTGGGTGGTCTGCTTTTCTACGACCACCCTATACTAAGACTGAAAGGAAAAGTGTATGGCATTAACGGTTATTCGGACAGCACGTCCGAGTCCAGTGTGGCAAGAAAGTTATGTAAACGTAAAAAAAGGACAACGCCTTGTGATTGATGCCGATGGCGCGTGGTCCCCTGACTTAAAAAATAGAACGGGGTGGTGTGGAGCAGATGGAGTTCCTAAAACCCCCGCAGGGGATAGTTATCTCCTACCCGGTGCCAATGTCGGAGCACTCATCGCAAGAATCGGAAGTAGCGTCTTTGCAGTCGGCTCTCGTTACGATAATCCTGCCCCCGCAGACGGTGTTATTTTCTTGGCTATGAACGAAAGTCCCAACAATAACAACCAAGCGGGAAGTCTACTTGCACAAATAATTATCTTTGATGAATAAATCAATTGATTTGAAAGAAAATTGTCCATAATATGTCGATTGAAACTCAATCGGATCTTTGCGTTTAATGAGGAGATATTACATGGAAGAAAACACACCACAGGAAGAAGTTTTACTCCCACCTATTGATTTTAATACTTTTATTACGGATTTAATCACAACTGCGCGTCTCTACCTACATGGATTTAAAAACCCAGAAACCGATGACGTTATTGTCAATCTCGGCTTAGCAAAACGAATGATTGATACAATTGAGATGCTTGAAGAAAAAACAGAGGGAAACTTGACTGCACCTGAATCCAATTTCTTGACAAATTCTCTTTATGAATTGCGGATGGGATATGTCCGCGCCGCTGCTGCTCAAAAGGACGTATCAGAAGTTGAAGAAATAGAAGACGCACCTGTACAAGATGCACAGAACGAAGATGTCAATCAAACCGAAACAGAAAATTCTCAAGACGAAAATACAAGTAATAAGTCTGATTAATCCTACACACGCTGGGTTTAACATTGACATTTTCAAACCCAATGATATATAATTTCCAATATGGCAAAAGACTACGACAATATGGCAAAATCAATATTAACAGATTTTGCTACCGACATTTCACAGTTTGTAATCGGCACTCATCTTGATGTTGAAGTAATAGAAAATATTGACACGGAACAACAACTTGTTGTAGAACAACTTACTGACAGCACAAAACGGATTCGTATCAACGAAAGCGAAGCAATTTTACATATTGAGTTACAACTTCGTGATAGCACATATAAACCGATGTGGGCCCGTAATGCGGCATATCACGGATACCTTATCAAAGAACATCAGATGCCTGTTTATTCCAATGTCATCTATTTTCATCCGAATGCTGGAAGAAATGATACGGGTTTTTATCACTATAGTTCATACGGATATGAATACACCTTACGATATAAGGTAATACGACTGATTGACATTGATGGACAATCGATATTGGAGATGCAGGCACCAGGATTGCTCCCTTTTACCCCGTTGATGAAACGTCCTACGGGAGTTTCCATTGAACAGTGGATGCAAGAATGTATCAACGCAGTTGCTGCAACCCCTTTTGATGAACAGACACAAGGAGACCTATTCTGTGCACTATCGTTGTTCGGTGGCATTATCTACGATCCATTACTTTTCAAAAGAATGATACGGGAGGAACGTATGCAAGAATCAAAATACTATCAACTCCTACGCGATGAATTCATCGCTATCGGCATTGAACAAGGTCTTGAACAAGGTCTTGAACAAGGGGCAAGAGAATCTACTATTAAAAACATCTTGAAGTTTCTAAATAGTAGATTCACTGCAGAAGAAGTCAACGAACTAATGCCTGAACTACAACAGATTACAGATATAGATCGACTTGAACAGTTGCTCTATGCTGCACCACAAGTACAAAATCTTGAAGCCTTCAAATTCATGCTTGAAGAATAACATATCCAGGACTTACACACTGTCCTTTGAATGAAGTTTGAATGGAGGACAATGAATTATCAACGCAAGATTATTATCGCCTTCAGTTTGTTATTTGGTCTTCTTATCGTGGGAACAATCGGTTACACACTGATAGAAAAGGGAAATCCAGAAGGCGAGTGGGACATCCTTGATGCAGTATGGATGACCGTTATTACATTAACGACAACAGGTTTTGACAGAATGAATATGAGTGATGCAGGACGCATCTTTACCCTGTTTCTACTCGTTGGCGGATTCGGAATTTTCGCATATAGCGTGACTGTTGCAACCGCTTTTCTTGTTGAAGGACAATTACAAAGCTTTTTTAAACAAAGAAAAATGATACGAACTGTTGATAAACTCTCAAATCATTATATTATCTGCGGAATTGGTGATACTGGCGTGCATGTGCTTGAAGAAATGGAAAAGGCAGATGCAAACTTTGTCTGTATTGAAATGGATGAAGAACGTGTAGAACACATTGCTGAAACTCACGATTTTCTATACGTTCACGGCGATGCAACAGATGATGATATTCTCATCCGCGCAGGCGTTGAACGGGCGAAAGGACTTGTCGCTTGTCTCAGTCGGGACCAAGATAATCTGTTTGCTGTCATTTCTGCCAAAAAACTCAATCCAAGTTTGCGAGTCGTTTCCAAGGCAGTTGAGAATAATTCTCCTGAGAAAATGATAACTGCTGGGGCAGATGAAGTCGTTTTGCCAGACCATATCGGGGGTATACGGCTTGCTTCTGGTATACTTGAACCACATCTTATTGATTTTTTTGCAAAGATGCAGGTAAGCAGACTGACTACGCGATTCGCAGAATCTATCATTCAACCAGACTCTAAATTGGACGGTATTACCATTGAAGAAGCAGAAATCAAAGATGAAACAGGCTTAGTCGTCATCGCTATTCGCAGTAAAGATGGTACATACATCTACAATCCTTCCGGAAATTTGCGAATTGAAGCGGGGGATGCTCTATTTGTCATATCAGACCCAAGGCAACTGCAGTTACTACATAAACTCACCGAAGATGCCCGGTGGGAATAATCAAAATTAATAATGCCGATTATGTCCTGTTTGCTCGTCACCATTCTATCCTATATACACTGAATTCTATAATCAATATACACGCTTTACACGGTAGGCGAGGTTTCCTAACCTCGCATAATCAGAATGTCAAAGTTTTTCAATAATCTACCATAATATACAATTCTAAATTTTATATAAAAAACACAAAAAGGAAAAAATCGTATGCTTGCAACTGTCCTAAGCAGTGCAGTACTTGGAATAGATGCATATATCGTTAAAGTTGAAGTAGATGTCACTGATGGTCTCCCTGTCTTCAGCACAGTAGGTTTACCAGATAGTGCCATAAAAGAGAGTCGTGATCGCGTTACAGCCGCTATAAAAAACTCCGGTTTTTACTTCCCACCGAGTAGAATTACAGCAAACTTAGCACCAGCACACATTCGCAAAGCAGGTTCCGCTTTTGATCTCCCCATTGCCATCGGTGTAATGGCAGCAACGAATCAGGTTGATCCGATGAACCTTGAAAGTACAATGATTTTGGGTGAACTTTCTCTTGATGGCAACATTCGTAATATACAAGGAGGACTCCCTATTGCTATAGCAGCAAAACACAACGGAGTGGAGAATCTTATCCTACCAGCTGAAAACGCCAAAGAGGCAGCGATTGTTGAAGGATTAAAAGTTTATCCTGTCGAAAGTCTTACTGAAGCAGTCACATTCCTAAACGCTGTTAACGATATCTCTCCAGTACCGCCAACACTTAACACTACATTAGAAAAAACAGACACGAAATCCTATCTTGACTTAATAGATGTAAAAGGACAGGAACATGTAAAACGTGCAGTAGAAGTGGCTGCTGCCGGTGGACATAACATTATCATGATTGGACCACCAGGTTCCGGTAAAACGATGATTGCAAAACGTATCCCATCAATCTTACCGGAGTTATCTGTAGATGAATCGTTGGAAACAACAAAGATACAGAGCATCATCGGAGTTTTACCGAGTGATACACCGCTGGTAACAGTCCGTCCATTTCGATCACCACATCATACGATTTCAGATGCAGGTCTAATCGGTGGTGGGAATATACCACGTCCCGGTGAGGTAAGTCTCTCACATAACGGTGTGCTGTTCCTTGACGAACTCCCCGAATTTCGCAGGAACGTCCTTGAAGTCATGCGGCAACCTTTAGAAGACGGTTATGTGACGATTTCTCGTGCTGCTGCATCACTTACGTATCCAGCGAATTTTATGTTGGTGGCAGCAATGAATCCCTGTCCGTGTGGTTTCTTCAGCGACCCAAATAGAGAATGCAAATGTTCTCCTAAACAAATTCAAACGTATGTCTCTCGTATTTCTGGTCCGCTGTTGGATAGAATAGACATACAAGTTGAAGTGCCTGCAGTGAAATATGCCGAACTTTCCGCAGATGTGACAGGTGAACAGTCAGATGTGGTGCGTGAACGGGTTGAAGCAGCGCGCCGCGTTCAACATCAACGTTTTGACGGCACTACGATACACGCAAACGCAAATATGGAATCTAAACAGATACGAGAATATTGCAAAATAGAAACGCAAGCACAAGACCTGCTTCGTGTTGCCATCAATCAGTTAGGATTGAGTGCCCGAGCTTACGACCGTATTTTGAAGGTTTCCCGCACCATCGCCGATCTTGATGATAACCCGAGTATTGAAGCAGTTCACGTTTCTGAAGCAATACAATATCGGAGTTTAGATAGAAGTTTCTGGAAAAAATAATAAAATTCAGATATGATAGCATGCACGCTTCTCTGTGTCGTAATCAATTTGAAAGTGTCGATAATCCAAGAATGAGGAGGACAAATGCAACCCAATTTTATCATTTTCCTAACCGACGACCAAGGTTACGGTGACCTTTCCTGTATGGGTGCCACAGATTTCAAAACGCCACATCTGGATAGAATGGCAGCTGAAGGCATCCAATTCTCAGATTGGTACTCCAACTCACCGGTATGCTCACCTTCACGGGCTGCGTTATTAACTGGACGGTATCCGTGCCATGCGGGTGTGCGATCAATTTTAGCCGGACATCGCACCGCTACAGGATTGCCACCTTCCGTGCCAACGATTGCAACCGCACTGAAAGAACTCGGTTATTACTCCGCAATGTCAGGGAAATGGCATCTTGGACTCGCAGAGGGGTCACGACCTGAAGATCACGGATTTGACGATTGGTTCGGTTTTATGGCCGGATGCATTGACTTCTATTCTCATATCTTTTATTGGGCATTAGGACGACCCGACTTTGACCAAACACATGACCTGTGGGAAAACGGTGAAGAAATATACCGAAACGGTGAATACTTCACGGAGTTGATAACGGAATACGCGATAAAATATATACGAAAATCCCTTGACCTCGGTAAACCATTTTTCCTATATGTGCCATACAATGCACCCCACTATCCGATGCATGCACCGCAGGAATATGTCGATAGGTTCCCAGATCTTCCGTGGGATAGACAGATTATGGCTGCAATGTTAAGTGCCGTTGATGACAGTGTCGGTGCAATTTTTGCTGAATTGGAACGGCAAGGAATCGCTGAAAATACCTTCTCTTACTTTCAAAGTGACAACGGTCCTTCGCGTGAAACACGAAATTGGTTAGATGGAACGCAAGACCCGTATTACGGCGGCAGTGCAGGTAAACTCAAAGGACATAAATTCAGTTTATATGAAGGAGGTATCCGTTCACCCGGGATTATGAAATGGCCTAAAGAAATTCCACCTGGAAACGTACTAAGTCACCCAAATCTATATGGTGCAGCAATGGATGTTTTTCCGACTTTTCTATCGGCAGCTGATGGAGATCTAACCAAATATGAACTGGATGGACTCAATCAATTACCAGTGGTATGTGACGGTGGGTTTACACCGCATACTGATATTTTCTGGGAAATGGGGAAACAGACTGCTATGCGTCGGGATAAGTGGAAATTAGTGCTCAATGGTCAATTGGTGGAAGGTGCACCTCCCGAAGATGATGTACACCTCGCAAACCTTGAGACAGACATGGGAGAAACGACTAATTTGAAAGACGAATATCCTGAAATCACTGCTGAGTTAACAGAAGCGGCGCAAACATGGCGACAAGATATTGAAGATTATTGGGAAACACATAAGGAAGAACGGAACGGGACAACTGGATATGTTAAATAACCTAAGTTGCTACCTACAAGATTTTAGACCTACGGATACCGTATTATTAATAATAGGGCATTATTCTCCAAATTTTGTAGCGTAAACTGCCAGTTTGCGCATTCATAGGCACAATCTAACAGATTGTACTACAAGGTGGCAACTTGGGTTAAATAGTATTACCGTGAGAGATTTTGATTTCAAATTCTGTAACAATGAGATAATTTATGACACCCTTTAAGTTCGCTTTTATCACAGACACACATCTTTATCCAGATGCACCACAAAATTTTGCTGGTGGATTGCAACAGCAAGAAAAAAGTTACGCATTATACGAAAAATTGATTGAACAACTCAATGCTTTTGATCCCGCATTTGTAGTGCATGGCGGAGATATTGTTTGCGGAGGACAAAGTTTTGATATGTCGGCAGAGGAATATGTTGTAGCCTTAAATATAGCGCAATCGCTTGGTGAAAAACTAAATATGCCGTGTTATTATATCCCAGGGAACCATGATCTAAATCCTGAAACCGGCACCAAGGACATGTATATAGAACGATTCGGCATTAACGGCATGGGATCCGTGAGTTTCGTCAAGGAAAATATACGATTTATTTTGATGGATGCACAAGAAGTGCATGAAGATATGACCCACGGATATGTCAGTACGAATCAACTTGCATGGGTGGAACGTGAGATGAAAAAAGCTGCGGATTACGAAGAGGATATAATCTTTTTTACGCACCAGCTGCCTTTTCCAAATGTGGAATTTCAAGGACTTGGTTCAAGAATAGCAAATTCCGCAGAGATACTTGAAATCGTTGCACCATTTGAAAAACAGATTATAGGTTTCTTTTGTGGACATCTACACCTTAACCGTGTCTTTAGAGAACAAGGCTTATTGTGCATCGTCTCATCGGGAATTATATGCTATCCAATGATGTGGCGGCAAGTTCATGTTTATCCTGACAGAATCGAGGTAAAGTCCGTTCCTGTTGACCTACCAGAAGTCCTTGCCGAATCTGAAGCTGTTAATCCAGACAATAATCCGTATCTGTCTGGCCGTCCAAGAGATCAAGAATTTACTATCCAACGGCATACTGAAGGAGTCAATAGTTAATGGGTATACGAGCAAATCTATAGTCGGTTCTTACATTTTGGAAATGAAAGGATCTTAAGATAATGTCGAAAATCGCACAAATTCTCCTTGGTGGTATTGCTAATAAACTCGTAGGAAAACTTACGGATCAACTTTTAGATCCTCCCATCAAAAGTCGGACACCACGAAAGAAATCAAGCAAAACACCGCGTTCCAAGAAGTCTTCACATTTAGACAAACAACTTGACGAATTAGCAAAAGCTTTTATCACAGATAAAACTACAAAAAAGAAAGTAATTCGTAAAGTTGATCCACCTACCTTACCGCAGAATAACGAATATTGGGCAGAACTCTCAAACTGGTATCGTAAGCAACGTGGTTGGACATGTGAGACGTGTAATCTCAATCTGAAAAAGGATAAGAGATTCCTTGATACACACCACATATTAGGCAGAGGCTATAACAGTCCAGAACATTTGAAAGCACTTTGTGTTGGCTGTCATGCCGAACAAAAAACACCGAGTGACCACAGCTTCATGAAAAATGATGAAAGATATAGGAAATTTGTGAGAGCATATAGAAAAAGGAGATAATGTGAAAAAACTCTGGATTCCTCAAGTAATTTTATAACTGACTACTGATTACTGACTACTGACTACTGACAACCGACAACTAAAAACCAAAGATGATTGAAGTACAAGATCTCTCAAAAAACTACGGACCTTTTCAAGCACTAACGGATATATCATTCAGTGTTGACAAAGGACAAATTGTAGGATTTCTTGGTCCCAACGGTGCTGGAAAAACCACTACAATGCGGATCCTAACCTGCTTTATGCCAGCAAGTCGCGGAAAGGTAACCGTGGCAGGATTTGATGTATTCAAAGAATCGCGCGAGGTGCGAAAACGTATTGGATACCTACCCGAAAATATACCGCTTTATACAGAGATGACCGTCACCAAGTATCTCACCTATATGGGAAAAATCCGAAACGTTCCGCGCAAACACATGAAAGAACGGTTGGACATTGTGATTGAATCCTGCGGTCTAAGCGAAAGACGTAATCAGATTATTGGACAACTCTCACGCGGTTTCCGGCAACGCGTCGGATTAGCACAAGCACTCGTTCACGACCCCGAAGTGCTTATACTTGACGAACCCACATCCGGTCTAGACCCACGCCAAATCGTAGAAATACGAGATTTGATCAAAGAACTGGGGAAAGAACGTACTATTCTTTTCAGCACACACATCCTCCCTGAAGCAAGAATGACCTGTGAACGGCTATTGATTATTAGTAAAGGTAAAATCACTGGTGACCTTAAAATATCCAATGGAAGTGCTGTTTCAAACCTTACTTCGAATACAGATGAAAGCGAGACACCTCAACAGATGCTCACACTCGTTGTGTCCGGTGGACAACCTGATATAATAAAGGAAACGCTTGAACGTATTCCAGATATTATTGCCGTAGAACAGACACCGACAAATGTTGAAGAAACACTGTCCTTCCATATCCAATACACTTACACAAATGATATACGATCAAAAGTCGCGAAAACAATCGTTGATCAGGGATGGAACTTGCTTGAAATGCGTTCTGATGAGATGAGTTTAGAGGAATTATTCCTATCCTTAACTGCGGAAATTGTTGAGTAGAGAACGCATTCATCTACATACGAACATTACGCTAATTTAGGCAATTATAGTGAATTATAAATATAAGTTGACACTTTCGTCCCACGGTAGGCGAGGTTTCCTAACCTCGCCGATGCAGAGTATTCAAGTAATTTCAAAATCTACTATACCAAAACAATGATGTGTGAAGATTTTGTACAAATACATTAGCATCAATTTAAGGAGAATTACGCGTTATTCCCGTGACGGTAGGTTCGGTTTCCTAACCGAACCAGATCTTCCGCTGCCTCTTATCGTAGTGAGATGTAAGTGCAAAAAACTTGACACAACCCTAAATAATATCAACTTGACATTGGGCAAAATGCATGTTAAAATTACATCAATAGACTACACAAATAAAAATATTGAACCTTTTTTGATTAAATCAGTCAAACATATTAAATAGCATAGTCTGAATGTAAAATAATGCGTCTCTTGCACGATGGAATAAGGAGAAGAATGTGAAGTTATCGAAAATCCTGATTATTTTAGGGATAGGGTGTGTCGCTGGTTTACTACTTGTATATGGGGTGAAGCTGCAAGCACAAAATCGTCCTGATCGAGATGCTCTCATAGCGAAAATGGGTGAGATGAACCCAGACATGACATCTCGGATGGCACAATTCCGTAACCGGCAACAAGGTTCTAATAGAGGATCTCAAAACCCTTCAAATAAGGAAGAATCTAAAGAGAACACAGATTATTATCGGACAATCGTTGACAATAATATCTTCCGACCGCTGGGTTGGAGACCACCTAACAAAGAACCCGAATATACGTTCGTTGGAACCTCTGTTAATGAAAATGGTGCAAAGTTAGATGCTTACGTGAATGAACGACGTTCAGGTAAATTTTATATGGTTACTATCGGGGATAAAGTCGGTGATGCAGTCGTAAAGGAAATCAGTGAGAAAGAGATTATCTTGGATAAAAATGGTGAATCCATTAAACTCCGAGGTGGAAACATGTCGTTCCTCAAAGCAAGCGGTTCAAATCGGAGTTCCTCAAGATCTGATGACCGTGACGAGAATAACAATAATGACTCTTCCAAATCTCGTGATAGAGAAGCTGAAGCGAAAGCAAAGGCTGAAGCGAGAATGAAAGCTGAGATGGAGAAAAGGCAACAAGAAATGCGTAGGAGATTTGAAAGTGTATCACGCGAACAAAGAGACCGTATGATACGGGCGTTCCGTGAACGCGGTGGTTCCAGAAGAGGACGTTAAGGAGATCGTTAGTTCAAATTGATTGATCTTATTATTAGTGGAAAACACAACAAAACCCCTAATGACCAGAAAAGTCATTAGGGGTTTTGTTGTGTTTATGAGTTTTCAAAAACTACGCAACGTGCGGGACATTCTCTGGCATATTTTCAAGACGAGATAACCAATAACCCACATCGTAGGATTCATCTCCGATGAGAAAACGCCATAACTTAATCCGATTTACAATTTCAAGTCGGACATCGTTACCATACCATCTATGGTTCCGACTAAGAATACCTCGAATTCCACCTGTATCCATGTCATCCGTGTTCCATAACTTGAGTTGGCGCACAGTCGGATTGAGACGCAACTTGAACATATAACGTGTGTCTTCAGTCAAGTTCGGTTGTGCGCAGTGCCACATTCCGTGATGCACGACGACAAGTGTGCCTGCGTTACAAACTATCGGATGTTGTCCGAGGAAGTTCTGATAACGTGCAACATCGGTTTCACAGACACGTCTGAAGTGGCTCCCAGGTAGAATCATTGTGCCACCCATTTCTCGTGGTGTATCGTGGGAGAAATAGAAAAACTGAATGTCAAAATGCATCCGTATGTCAATGATTGCATCTGCATGCCAAATTTGCCCATGTTCACTTTGTGGACGCACAATATGAACCGCATGATGGTCATACAACGGATTCTCACCAACGAGACTCTCGACAATTCCTTGAACTTTGGGTAAACGGAAAACCTTGCCAACAGCGGACTCATCATGCCAGACATTATCTAAGACAGTGCCACCGCCACCGCGAACTGACATACCTGATGCCATCTCTTCATGAGCGGCTTTGTTTAATTCATCGGGAATAAAATCATCAAAGCGAAGGTAGCCATCGGCTACGAAACTCGCCATCTGTTCTGTGGTTAGGAGATGCTGTTTATCAACCATTAGATTTCCTCCAACTTCTCTAAGATATATTCAAATCTTAGATACGAAGTGTTATACTCCATCCCAGGATATGCAGGAAACTGTTGTGGAAACTGAATAACCCGCCAACCATCTTGCATTGCTTCAACAACTGAGTTGTAGGGAGGAGTTTCACTATCACCAGTGGTGTAGCGTTTTTGACCAGTGCCATCATACATTGCCCATGCAACGACGTGACTGTTTAGGTCTGGTGTATGTAAATGTAAAACCAGAAGCTGCTGTCTTAATTCAGCCATATAAAAGGTACGCCTTCCATGTAATGTTTTCTATGTTCACATTATTCTAAATATACCAACTAAGGCAAGTTTTTAGATTTCGTAAATCTGATTATTATATTATTAGATAACCGTATCCGGTGGAATCGCTGCGTCCTTCGGTACAATTACTATTCCATCACGAATATAATAGTTATCCGAATCAAAATTGTCAAGGTTTTTTGTGTTTGCTATGACAGCATTATCACCAATTCTCGCATTTTTGTCAATAATTGCATTCTGTATTAAGCATTTTTCGCCAATACCTACATTCGGTCTGCCCGACTTTTCGTTTTCTGACTTAAGCGCATCCGACTCATAGAAATCAGCACCCATCAACACTGATTGATATACACGACTACCACTTGAGATGATACTACGTATGCCAACGATTGTTCTATCCAGTTCCGAATCATCAATGATAGAGCCTTCAGCGAGAATAGATGAGCGAATACTACTGCTGTTTACTTTTGTGCTTGGTAAATGCCTTCTGTTTGTATAGATGGGTGCTTGTTCATCGTAAAAATTAAATTCAGGAGATACATCAGTGAGCGCGATATTTGCAGAATAGAAGGAACGGATAGTACCGATATCCTCCCAATACCCATCAAAGAAGTATGCAGACACTGTATGGGTCTCTATGCATTTCGGTATTATGTCTCTACCAAAGTCCACATTTGAATCGTCTTGAAGCACTTCCTGAAGCACATTCCGATTAAAGATGTAAATACCCATTGAGGCGATATATTCTCTACCTTTGGGTTCAATACCACGCGAAGTAAATACATTTGGTTCTACCTTCAACTTTTGCAGTTCCTCATCGGTTTGTGGTTTTTCCACAAAATCGGTAATACATCCGCTTGCATCCGCTTGGAGAATACCCAATCCACTTGTAACCTCTTTGTCTACAGGGATAACTGAAACTGTAATGTCCGCATCTGTTTCATTGTGAACTGCCAACATCTTCCGATAATCCATACGATAGAGATGATCTCCTGCAAGGATCAGCACATGTTCGTCTGCAAAACGTGGGTTGAGAATGTAGGGTTGGTTATGCTTAATCGCATCCGCTGTTCCCTGATACCATTCATCACCCTGGAGTGTTTGTTGTGCTGCCAAAATCTGTACGAACCCGCGCCGATAACTATCAAATCGATACGCCTGTGCAATGTGTCTGTTTAGAGAAACAGAGTTAAACTGTGTCAGGACATAGATACGATCCATCCCCGAATGGAGGCAGTTGCTAATCGGAATATCAACGAGTCTAAATTTTCCCGCAATTGGGACACTCGGTTTTGCACGGTCGCGCGTCAAAGGAAAAAGTCGTGCACCGCGACCACCACCAAGTATTACAGCAATAACACTTCCATTATTCATAACTTCTCCTGTGTTTTCTTACAAACTTCCTTTGGTAGAATGCACACCCGTGATACGATTATCCATCTGGGTTGCAATATCTAATGCTTTTGCCACTGCCTTAAAAATCGCTTCAATAATGTGGTGCTGATTTGTGCCATACGGAACATTGATGTGTAGTGTTGTCCCACTGTTGTTGACAAATCCGTGGAAGAATTCTTCCGCTAATTCTATATCAAACTCACCGATTTTGCCGAAATCAAGCGGGGTTTCATAGTGGAGATAGGGTCTTCCACAGATATCCAAATCAACTTTTGCAAGGGATTCATACATTGGCACAGTGAAGCTGCCGAAACGCCGCATGCCGGCTTTGTCCCCTACAGCCTTTTGAATGGCTTGTCCTAAACAGATACCGACATCTTCTGTGGTATGATGTGCGTCAACGTGCAAATCACCCTTCGCTTCAATCTCCAGATCAAAGAACCCGTGTTTTGCAAAGAGTTCTAACATGTGATCTAAAAAGCCGACACTTGTGTTTATTTTAGATGTGCCAGCTCCATCAAGGTTGAGACAAAGATGGATTTGTGTTTCATTGGTTTCGCGTGTAATTTCTGCTGTTCTGTCCATTTTGTTGCATGTCTCTATTGTGTGATTGAATCAGTCTTATACCATTTCTAAAAAAGAACATACCATTAAAGAAATAGATGGTTCGTAGTCGCGCAATTCATTGCGCCTCGGACATTCCAACTATGGTGAAATATGAAAATTATTATACACTTTCCTCCCACGGTAGGCGAGGTTTCCTAACCTCGCTAGTGTTGAGAGTATAAATAATTCTAAAATCTACCATAAAATTGGAATATCATTTATATATCTGGTCTTATGTTGTGGTTACTCAATTATACGTTCAAAAGATGGCATAAGCAACGGAAAACCTTATTTATAGTGAATTATAAATCTAAGTTGACACTTTCGACCCACGGTAGGCGAGGTTTCCTAACCTCGCCGATGCAGAGTGCTCAAGTAATTTCAAAATCTACTATAACACAGTATTGACAACATCTTCCTGTCATGCCCAAGTCAATAACCCGAGTTCATAGATAGATTGTAAATCCTCATGTGATGGTAGAACCCGTAGTGTATAGCCATGCAAACCTGTCTGATCCAGAATGAGAGTTCCTTCAAACAGATATTTTCCACCACCCAAATCTTCTCGGTATTCCATTTCAGTAACGCTGCCGTCCTGTATTTCACCCGCGGAATCCAACACGCCATGATATATTTGGACAGCGAGTTCATTGGGAAAAAGCGCGTCAGTATGAACGACTGCTTGAATTGAAACTGACTCTCCGACCGAAAGAGAGGACACACTCTTTTGAGATATATCTACATCTGCTTTGCGAGTTCGTTCCTCAATACGTAAATTACTCCAGTGCTTGCGGACGTTTGCTTTCCAATTTGCAAGTGCAATGCTGCGTCGTGAATCATCTTTATTCAATTTTGACCATCTTTGGTGTGCTGGAAAATAGAGACGTTCTGCATATTCTGCGACCATCCGCTTTGTATTGAACACAGGTGCTAAGTTTTGCATTGCTGTCTTCATCTTTGTCACCCACCCGTAAGGAATATCGTCCACCGGATCACGGTCATAAAAGAGCGGTACTACCTCTTTCTCAAGCAGTTCATAGATAGCGTTTGCATGTGCTTTGTCGGTAGATTTGGTATCGTCTGATTCAGGAGTTGCTTCAATAGTCCACCCACCACCGAGATTTTCTGCTTCTGCCCACCATCCATCTGCCATACTAAGATTAAGCGCGCCGTTGGCTGCTGCCTTCATCCCGCTTGTGCCACTTGCTTCGTTTGGTGGCAGTGGTGTGTTTAGCCAAACATCAACACCTTCAACAAGGTATCTTCCTACACAGATGTCGTAATTCTCAATGAATAGGATTTTATGACGGAACTGTGGCTGTGATGCGATCTTATGTATATTCTGTATAAACACCTTACCTTCATAGTCGTGCGGATGCGCTTTTCCTGCAAAGATGAGTTGCACGGGACGGTCTGGGTCATTGAGTATCTTTGCAAGTCGCTCAATATCGTTGAAAAGTAGTGTAGCGCGTTTATAGGTCGCAAATCTCCGAGCAAATCCGATAGTCAATGCAGCAGAATTTAGAATCGTAGTGCTAGCTTCTCTCGCTTGATCATCAGCATTCTGTTTACTTTGCCTTCTCAACCGCTTTTGGTTATTTCTGTTGCGTGCAAATGCGATCAAACGTTCGCGCCGACGTTCATGTGTTCGCCATAGTTCCGTGTCAGGTATTTGCGATATCTGTGTCCAAACATCTTGGTTTGTGAGATCCACGATCCACTTCGGGCCGAGATACCGATCAAATAGACTCTGCATATCTTCTGATACCCAAGAACGTGTATGGATACCATTGGTTATCGCTTTGATGGGAACTTCATGCCCAGGAAGATTGTTCCATAAACCTTTCCACATGTCACGTGAAACGCGCCCGTGTAATTGACTTACACCGTTTGACATTGTTGAGAGCCTTAACGCGACCAACGCTGGACTAAACTCACTGCTACTATCTGCGGGATTCTTCCTTCCTATTCCCAAAAACTTCTCTTCTGAAATACCGAGTGTGCTGTAGTACCGATTGAAATAGTGTTTGACTAAATCTGGTGGAAACCAGTCAATTCCAGCGGGTACAGGTGTATGTGTTGTAAATATATTACCAGCTGAAGTTGCTTCGCGTGCCTCATCAAAACCGATGCCGGTTTCATCCATCAATTGACGTATCCGCTCCAATGCTAAGAAGGCAGCATGTCCCTCGTTCATGTGGCACACAGTTGGACGAATACCAAGTGCATCTAATGCTCGATACCCACCGATTCCAAGCAGAATTTCCTGCTTAATCCGCATACGTTCATCACCACCGTAAAGATAGTCAGTGATATCGCGCAAACCTGTGTTCTCATTTTCCGGTATATTCGTATCCAGCAAATATAAAGGGACACGTCCAATCTGTGCACGCCACACTTTAGCAAACGTTTTACCTTCAGGATAATCTACCTCAATTAGAAGCGGACTACCATCTGCTTTATGCTCAGGTTGGATTGGCATATTGTAGAAGTCATTCTCAGGATAATCCGCCATCTGCCATCCATCTGATGTAAGCGTTTGCCTAAAATAACCGTGCTGATATAACAAACCAACAGCAACAAACGGCAGTCCAAGATAGCTTGTGGATTTGAGATGGTCACCTGCTAAGACACCCAAACCACCAGAATAAAGCGGCATACATTCTGTTAGTCCAAATTCCATGGAAAAATATGCAATTTGTAGATTATCAAGTGGTTTTTCGTTTGAATAGTCTTCAAACCAAGATGAAGCGGCAAGGTAGGATTTAAACTTTTTGTGGATTACATCCAGATGTGCTAAAAACACCTCGTTTTTCGCTGCTGCTTGCAACTGTTCCTGTGAAATCTTACCAAGCATTGCGACTGGGTTGTGATAGGTTTCTTCCCAAAGTTCTGAGTCGAGGTGGCGAAATAGACTAAGTGCTTCATTATCCCAAGTCCACCACAAGTTAAATGCTAACTCTCGTAGGGGTTCAAGGTTCTCAGGGAGTGTAGGCACAACAGATAATTGACGAATTGGCTTCATTCTACAGCATTCTCCCCATTATTTTCTGCTGCGGAAGAGTTATTCAACGTGAAATAGGTGGCTCTCTGTCGTTTTATGGTGTCTAACTTTCCTTCTCGTGCTAACCAACCGAGTCCGAGCAATATCATGCGGTCAGTATGTTTGAGTTCTTTCGTTAGCTTTCCGATAGATGCTTCACTGTTTTCTTCAAGATAGTGCCAAATTTCGCCAGCAGTAATTCCGATCTCTTCAAGCATATTTCCCTCCGAAGTATGTTGTTATACCATTTCTAATAAAGGCTATACCAATAAAGAAATAGTTGGTTCGTAGTCGCGCAATGAATTGCGCCTCTTACATTATAAATGAAAAGAGAAAATCATTTTTAGAAATGGTATTATATGTGTGATGTTATGACAGAATTATACTTTCGATTCGGATATGTGTCAAGAATTTAACCTGTAATGCAATCCAAAACGTCTTGACACTTGGATATCATACATGGTATTTTAAGACATCCTAATTTCTTTACTTTGCGAGGTGAAATCTTGAGTATTGTTGTCCACGTCACGCACGAAGCCATTCAGAAGATAGGAGGTATCGGTGCAGTATTAGATGGTTTGTTGACTACACGCAGTTACAATGATGCAATTGAACGCACATTTCTCGTCGGTCCGCTATTTTCTGGTGCAGATTTGGGAGCATTTGAAGCAGTGATGTATCACGCAGCCGAAGGCATAAAATCAACACCTCACGCAGCAGCACTCCACGATATTGAAAAGACTTACCATGTTGAAATTGTTTACGGACAACGACGGTTTGAAAATAAAGACCAGAACGTTACTACACTCACAGATGTGATTTTGATTAATGTTGCTGACAGCAATGAAGACCTGACGGGTCAGTTCAAGTGGCAACTCTACGAACACTTCGGTATAGACTCAACTCGCTATGAAAGCGAATGGGAGTATGAGGAATATGTGCGTCTTGCCGAACCTGCATACCAAGCACTGCAGGCGATTATCGGTGAAGAAACAGAAACGCCTATTTATATCATCTCACATGAATTTATGGGTATGCCACTTGCACTTAAAACGCAGATTGAACGGAAAAATGGCAACGGTTCAGCAAATATGCGTACCGTTTTCTACGCACACGAAGTTGCAACGATACGACCTATTGTTGAAGGACATCCGGGACATGATGTTCGTTTTTACAACGCGTTACAGCAGTCAAAAGAAAATGGAATGTTAATCCGGGATACATTCGGTGATCCGTTCTGGTATTTCAAACATGCGTTGATTGACAAAGCACATCTCTGCGATACCATCTTCGCTGTTGGTGATCTTGTCGTTGATGAACTCCGATTTTTGGCACAACCATTTGAATCCTTCCCCATCAACCTTGTGTATAATGGAATTCCCGCTTTTGAAATGAGTTTAGAGGATAAATTAGAATCAAAAGCGAAACTGCAAAAGTATGCAAGAACACTGCTTGATTATCGTCCGGATTATGTCTTTACGCACGTAACCCGTCTTGTCAAAAGCAAAGGGCTGTGGCGGGACTTACAGGTGCTCACTCATTTAGATTCGTTGCTTGCATCTAATGATAAAACTGCTGTGTTGTTTATCCTCTCAACTGAAATTGCTACGGGACGACCTCATGAAAATATACATGAGATGGAGCGCGAATATGGATGGCCTGTATTTCACAAAATCGGATACCCCGATTTGGTTGGTGCAGAGATTGAGTTGAACAACGGTGTTTCTGCATTCAACCTTCAATCAAAGGCAATAAAGGTCGTCTTTGTCAATCAGTTTGGGTGGAGTCAAGCAGCTTGTGGAACTCGTATGCCGATGGATATGGAATTTATGGACATCCGAAAAGGGAGTGATGCAGAATTTGGGCAGTCCATCTATGAGCCTTTTGGTATTGCACAGGTGGAGCCGTTGAGTTTCGGTGCTATCTGTGTTGTGAGTAATGTATGTGGTTGTTGCGGTTTTATTCAACGTGCTACGGACAATCGTGAAGTGCCAAATGTGGTTATTGCGGATTACACACACCTTAACTCTGCACCGAGGTCATTAGAAGATGTGATGAATATAGGATTAACTGAAAGAACACAGATTGAGGTAGAAAACAGTCGGGACATTGCTGCGAAGCTGCTTGGTCGACTACCACGAAAACCGCGCGATGTTGAGGATATTATAAAGGAAGGTTATGAAATTGCATCGCGTATGAGTTGGGAAGTTGTTGTTAAGGATTATTTCTTGCCTGGATTAAAACAGGCATTATAATGCCTCAATTTGTTTAACTATAAAGGAACTAAGTGTATGCAAGAAATACGTGATTCTAATGATCCAATGCCATTGGCTCCAGGTGAGAAGTTGATGACGCCTGAACAAAAGTTCTTCTTTGATCTGCGTGGTTGGATTTTATTACCATCAGTCTTGTCGGAAGCGGAAATCGAAGAGATGAAAACGGAAGTGTATGCAGGTGCCAGACATAGTTATGAAGGCACACTTCAGAATTTGCTTGATCATCCTGCTGTTGTTGGTATTCTAAACGAACTTGTTGCTGACGAACGTTTTATTTTTGATGATTGCTACGGCTTTCGTTGTGAGAATTCGTTTACTACGGTCAGGCAACCCGGGTGGAAAACCCCATCTGAAAGAGGCACTTCTGTGCCGCATGTCGTGAGACCACCACAGCAAGCAAATGCAGTACGGTATCAGGTAGCAGGTGGAAAGATATTCGCAGGACTTACACGTGTGGTATGGGAACTTGAAGAAGTTAAAAGAGGTCAGGGAGGTACCACTTTTCTCACTGGTTCACATAAGGCACATTTCAACTACGGTGGACCAGATCCACACCGTCCGAATATCAGTGAATCCCCTTATGAGGATAAGATAAAGGATATGATGGAAGACTATAGTTGTCCACCTGGGTCAGCACTTGTGTTCACTGAAAGCCTTATTCATGCCACCAACAACTGGACAAATCCTGATAATCCGAGATGTGCTGTGTTTAACTGTTACAATTCAATATGGGCGCAATGGTATCGGTTGAATCTAAGCCATGAAATAATAGAAAGAATGCCGACAAAACGCCAATCCTTATTCCGTGGAACTTGGGCAATAGGCGGTGGTCCCGGTGGAAACCGTCAGTATTCGTTGGATAATACCACCAAATAATTCTAATACCTTTAAGGAGATATCAATGTCAAAAGAAACGTTAAATGATGTACCTGTGCCAATGACTGAAGAACAGAAGTTTTTCTTTGATTTACGCGGTTGGATTTTATTACCGTCAATATTGTCTGACTCAGAAATAGAAGAGATGAAAGCGGAAGTGTATGATGGTGCAAGACAAGGTTATCATGGAGCACTGCAGAACTTGCTTGATCATCCTGCAATTGTAGGTGTACTGAATGAAATCCTATCCGAAAATCCTTTTGTACACGATGACAGTTATGGATTTCGGTGTGAAGGATCCTTTACGACAGTGCGTGAACCTGGATGGAGTAAATCGTCACGAGGTGACAACGGTTTGCCACACGTTGTGCGACCACCACAACAGGCAAATGCAATGCGGTATCAGGTAGCAGGTGGAAAGATATTTGCTGGATTGACACGTGTCGTATGGGAACTTGAGGAAGTGAAGGAAGGACAAGGCGGTACCTCTTTTCTTAGTGGGTCTCATAAGGCACATTTCAACTACGGTGGCCCCGACCCGTTTCGTCCGAATATCAGTGAATCGCCGTGGGAAGGTAGCATGCGTGATATAATGGATGAATATAGTTGTCCACCCGGATCTGTGGTTATCTTCACGGAAAGCCTTGTGCATGCTGCGAATGATTGGAGTAATCCTGACAATCCGAGATGCGCGGTTTTCAATTGCTATAACTCTATTTGGGCACAGTGGCATCGGTTGAACTTGAGTCATGAGGTTATTGAGACGATGCCACCAAGACGGCAATCGTTATTCCGTGGGACGTGGGCGATTGGCGGGGGTCCTGGTGGTAATCGTGTGTATTCGCTGGAGAATAATACGACGTGATTGTTGAAAAAAGTTATTGTGGTTACCACTCCAACTGTTAAATAAAAATGCCAGAGTGTCTGGCTCTGGCAACCCAACATAGACATACTATCATGTAGAGGTCACGGTTGGCTGTCCCTATCTTTTCCAACGGAAAAGCACCGTCCATACGGCACGTATTCGGGCAAAGGTATTAACCTTATATGTGTGACTATCACTTTCTACAAACCACTGACAAACCACTGTCATTCATTGGATCGAACTCCCTAATTTCGCGTTTTTTGTAGAAATCAAAATCTGTAAATCCAGCCGTCACAATATTGTCCTTGAGTTCGTGTGGTCGTAGGTGCATATTAAAATATTCGCACTTGTAATGTATCTGCGTTTCCAAATCTATTCTAACCCAAACACATCTTTCCCCTCCACCCTTTTCGTCATATTCTGCCATTTCCAGAACATAGACGTTTTTCTGTATCTCATTCAAATTAACCATAGGAAATTGCTGTTTTCGTATATGAGGGTTTGAATGAACAAAATACAACCTGCCATCTGGTGTAAGGTTATTGTGACTTTGCTTTAAGAGGATAAATGAACCACCCCTTGATTCATAGAAGAATGACCCCTCAAAGAAAATTACAGAAAACGGTTGTTCAAAGGCCATTTCATTATAATCCTCTAAGACATATTCAATCTCTAATCCTTCCTCTTGGGTGATTTTCTGTGCTTCAGATAGGAAATGTGGGGACTTGTCCATTCCAACAACATGATAACCCCGTCTTGCAAATTCACGCGTATAACTCCCAATTCCGCAACCTGCATCCAAGATTCTATCATTTTTGGTAAGTTGTAGAACCTCTTCATAGAATGCAAAGTGCTTTCGGACAAAGTCGGGTGCTTCAAAATTGTGTCTGGCATGCTCAAGATACCATCTATCATACACCTCGTGTCCAAAATCTGTTCTAAGTAATTGACTGGGTAGACTATTCATTTTTTCTCCTAACAGGCACTAAAACCTGTGCGCTTCTGGCAGGGAGATAAAGCTGAATGGATTGGGTATATCCTTCCATTTCAACATCTTGCCAAGGATAATGGATATTTTCTACAGCACCGTAACCACCAAATTTTGTATCATCGGAGTTGAGGATGATGCGATAATCTGTCTTTTCAGGGATAGGGATACGCCAATCCGTGGCAGATACGGTCGGATGCAAGTTGAATGCAAACACAAGTCCACCGCGAGTATATACAATCTGTTTCGCGTCCTCGTGAATAAACAACAACTGAATATCCTCATCTGAAAGCAAGTGATAATGTTTGTCAAGGTGCTGCATTGCAATATCAAAAACATTTAGGGGTTTGTAATACAAAGTATCATCGTCAACAAGATGCCACTGCCTACGTGCATACCAATAGGAATTGTTGTTCCCCGCCCGCGGGAAGTCAATCCATTCGGGGTGTCCAAACTCATTTCCCATGAAGTTAAGATACCCTTCACCACCCAAACTAAACGTGAGTAAACGGATCAATTTGTGCAATGCAACGCCACGTGCAATCTTCAGACTTGGCGTAACAACACTCATATTTGTATAGAGTTCAGCATCCATGAGTTGCATAGCAAGTGTCTTGTCACCGACAATGCTCTGGTCGTGGCTTTCAACGTACGCGATATGTTTCTCACCTGCGCGACGATTGCGTAACATGCCGTAAATCTCACCGATGTGCCAATCTTCATCCTTTTTCTCCTTCAACAACCGAATCCAATAATCAGGAATCCCCATCGCTAAGCGATAATCAAAACCGAGTCCGCCTTCGTCAATAGGACGTGCAAGTCCTGGCATTCCACTCATATCTTCAGCGATGGAAATGGCGTTCGGATTGACAGCATGGACGACCTCGTTTACCAACATCAGATAGGCAATTGCATCTAACTCAACGTTAGCATTGAAGTAATCAGAATAGCCTGTGAATTCCCGACCAAGTCCGTGATCATTGTAAAGCATGCTGGTGACACCATCAAATCTGAAACCATCAAACCTATAGGTCTCCAACCAATAGCGGATATTGCTCAACAGAAATCGTTGCACTTCGTATTTGCTATAATCAAAACAGAGTGAGTCCCAAGCAATATGTTCCCCTTTTGTCCCCGCATGAAAATAGTGATGATCAGTGCCATCAAAGTGGTTCAAACCCTCGTTGATATTCTTTACAGCATGACTATGCACCAAATCCATGACGACCAACAAACCCATGCCGTGTGCAGTATCAACGAGTTCTTTTAAATCTTCTGGTGTTCCGAAACGACTTGATACTGCGAAGAAATTGCTAACGTGATATCCAAAGCTTGCATAATACGGGTGTTCCTTAATTGCCATGAGTTGGATTGTGTTGTATCCTAAATCAGCAATTCTTGGCAGCACATTTTGTGTGAACTCAGTGAAAGTTCCGACCTTTTCATCTTCTTGTGCCATACCAACATGTGCTTCGTAAATCCTTAGTCCTTCTGTGTTGATATCAAGTTGTGGAGATTTATGTTCCCATTGATATGCCTTCAGTGGAGACCAATACTGTCCTGTAAACTCCGTTTCGGTTTCTTGAATAACACGTTGGATATAGGCGGGAATTCTATCATGTTCACCAAGTGCGGATTTGACATGCACTTTGACTCGGCTACCGTGTGTCAATCGGTCAGAATAGTCTTTATCAGGCAGGAAAAGATGCCATATCCCCCAGTCATCAATGGACATAGGGTTAGCATCACGGTTCCAATCGTTGAAATCCCCTATGAGGGAGAGGGAATGTGCAGAGGGTGCCCATTCACGATACCAGACACCAGACTCACCCTCTTTTTCACCACAATTGAAACCGAAATAACGGTGTCCTTGACTTATCTCACCTAAAACCCCACCGGTTTTCTCAATAATTGATTTAAAATGTAAATATTGTTTAAACCGTTCACGCAATTGGGAAACGTAAGGCTTTAGATACGGATCAAGTTCTATGAGACGTGTACCATCTGGTTGATGTTTGCCCATAATGAGGGTGAAATACCGATACTATTGGTTTGTCTACCTTTATTTTAAGGGTAATATGATCGTAGGGGCGAGGTCACCTCGCCCTCTTCCAAATCATATACCCGTAATTTTAGAGTGGACATTCCACTATTCTTAGAAGGATGTAAACAACAGCTCTATTGCTTCGGTTCTCTCAGTCTTACTGAACGTTGAAAGTCTTTGGAATTCCTCATCGGTCAGTTCTTTAAAGAGACGATCGATTTTGGAGTACAATTCGGTGGTTCCCTCTGTCATGCCAGTATCTGCAGGAGAATCAAGGTCAACCGTATACTCTTTACCATACATATCAATAATGTGAACCACACCGTGCTTTCCACCTTCTGGAAAATGAAACGATCCATCTGCCTCCATGACCCATTGGTCAGCTCCTATTATCCCAGAAGTTTGGATTCCAAAGGCATGAGCTGGTAGTTTCGGATTTGGACCTAGAGGTATATCTGCAATCTTTTCAATGTATGTCTCAACACTGTTTTTTACCAGTCTTTTATTGAGTGATTCAAGATGCTGGATCATCAGTTTCCTACTATCTGCTGGCATATCCACTAATTTGGTTTTTGCAATCAGTGCCAGGAGTCCGAAGTGTCGTTGATAAGGTTTGACATCTGTATCAGCAGGGAATGATTCCTGTCCCATTAAGTACATTTCAGGGTTGTTACGATATAAAGTCATTGTATGTGCTTCTAACGCCAATTGTTCACGCTGCGGCAGTCTATATTTTTTCGCAACATCAGGTGAGACGTTCATAAGTGATTCAGCAAGTTCTGAATATTCTTTTTGCTGCGCTGGTGTGAGTTTTCCTGAATAGGTATATATTGGCGCAAATACTTCACGTGTTTTGGCAAAGTTCTTTTGACGTTGGGTGTGAACATAAAACACGCCAATGCCTATTATAATTACAGCCGAAAGTATTGTATAGTATAACCTTTTTTTATTCATGCCGCTTCCTTCCAACAGAGATGGTGGATTTCTTATGTGTCCATGATACTCTTATTCTTGTTGTTTGTCAATGATGTTTGTAACTCTGGCAGGGTTATTTATAGTAAAGTTTAGAATTAAGAAGACATTTCAATGTGCTTGTTTCAAAATGAGCAGCCCCAGCGGGGCGACAGGTGTATAGAAAAATGTACCCCACAAGCGTCAATTTAGCATCCTTCCAAGTACCGGTAGGTTCGGTTTCCTAACCGAACCGTATTTGTGCCAAATACCTTTATAGAGGTTCTCGCACAGGTTCCGTGCGGTTAGGAAACCGCACCTACCGGCCTGGGGAAAACGCCTAATTTACACTAAATTGACGCCTATGGTGTATAGAAAACTGTGCCCCGACCAATGCAAGTCCCAGCGGGGCAGCATGCGCGTGTGGCATGCTGCATGAGGTGTATCATTGAAGAAATAGATATGATGACTGTGATACTCCTTGTCCAGAGCACTGTTCAAGTCCTCAAAAAACTGTCCAAACTATAGTAAAGTTAAGAGGCTGGATCGAACTCGTCACTGGATTTATTGATTCTTGTCTGAACCAGGATTTACAGGATTTACAGATCAACGGTATGAATGCGCGTGTGGCATTCCCCGGGATAAGCGTCTGAAACATCAAAGTGCCATCCAGAGAATAAACGCCAAATTGGGGATAAGAACTTTGCAGAGCCAAACTCATAATCCTGAAAATCTAAAAATCCTGAAAATCCTGGTTCAGACAAATAGGACTAAAAACATCTTAATTTCTCTTGCCATTGTTCCTAAATTTGATTATACTATAACCTAACTTATACATTCATATTTAATTGAACTCATAGCGAGTAACATCTAAGCATCGTTGAAAGTTGCTCGAAAATTTATCATTGAATATGCTAAATTACGAAAACCTAAACGTGTTTCTTTGAGTTTATCATAACTTAGAACGAGTCTTCGGTAAGTATCTTGCCACCCGAAAGTTCGCTCTACTTTATACCGGTCTTTGTATATATCTTTTCTAAACCACCGGAACTTGCGAGCGATAGCGATAGGTTCTTTAGTGTTTCGTTTGTTAGGGTAGATCACTGGGATCAGTCCTTGTTCTTTAATAATCTTATGATTCACCTTGGAATCAAAACCAGAATCCAGCGTTAGCGCGGAACCATCAAGTGCCATGCCAATCCGATTGCTGAAGGAGATGAGTTCGGTCAATGCCTCGGGCAAAATCGTTGTATCATGTTGGTTCACTGGTTTGAGGGTTATTGGACCAATGATAAAACCTTTATTGTCGGTGATAGCCACCTCTTTTTCACCTTTTTGATGTTTATGACCTGAATACCCTATGGTGTCACCCCTTTTTTTACAACAGTGTTTGAACCATCACCATGTAAACAAGAGGTGTCAAGTTGATCACTATCATGAAGATGTATGACAGATGCTTCAAAAAGTTTCTCATAAGAACCATCTTTTGACCAACGATTATGCCATTTATAGACGTTAGACCAATGGAGTTCATTACGCCGTGTGCGGAGTTGATCCCATTGAATACCGGTATGTAAAACATAGAGGATATAGTTGAATATCTTATAGAAAGACAGTTTCGGTTTGGGACCTTTTATGCGTTTCTTTAGATGAGGTTTGATATAACGATTAAAATCCTTACGTGAAACCTGCTTCGGAATACCATTGTATCTGAGGGGCTCTTGAACCTTGTCTGCCATAACAACACCTTTCAATAAGTTATAGATATATGAAGTGAAAGAATAGGACATAAATAAACTCTTGTGTTTCCCTATTATATAGCATTATTATGTTTTACTCAATATGAGTTCATTTAAAAGGAATGAGATGTACTCTGTTGACAAATTAAAATTAAAAGATTTACCTAAAGATGAACGTCCCAGAGAACGACTTTACAAACACGGTCCATCACAACTAAAAACTTCAGAACTGATCGCACTCATTCTCAAAAGCGGCTACAAAGGCACAACTGCTATTGAACTCGGTGAACGAATACTTGCAGAGTATAATAGTGATCTAAAACGGATGGCTGAAAACCGTCCTAAACAATTTGAATCCATCAAAGGCATTGGTGCTGCCAAAGCGGCACAACTTGCCGCTGCTTTTGAATTGGGAAGACGTTTAGCGCGTTCACATGCTGAACGAGTGAAGATTTCCTCGCCGAGCGATGTTGCCGACCTATTGATGCCACTGATGCGAGATCTCAGAAAAGAAGTTGTCTGTGTGATGTGCCTTGACACGAAAGGTGGTATCACCACGCAGGGAATTGCTGGTGACTCCGATAACGAAATTCAGTGGGGCAAAAGACTACTGTCTGAAGAAAATGTATTTCAGGGAACTTTAAACTCAAGCGTATTTCATCCCAGAGAGATTTTCCGCTTTGCCATTGAGGAATCCGCAAACTCCATAGTCTTAGCACATAACCACCCTTCTGGTGACCCACAACCGAGCCAAGAAGATATTCGTGCTACCAAACAACTGATCGAAGCTGGCGATTATGTTGGCATCAAAGTGTTAGATCACATCATTATCGGTGATGGTATATTTTACAGCTTGAAAGAGGAAGGTGTTATATAGCAGAACGTTGTCTGAGAACTTCATACAACAGAACTCCAGTTGTGACAGATACATTCAACGTTTGTATTTTACCTAACATCGGGAGATGTACGAGGTAGTCACATTTTTGTTTGACAAGTCTTCGTATACCATCACCCTCATTACCCAAGACGATACACAACGGCACAGTGAAGTCAGCCGAAGTATAGGACATTTCAGCATCCTCATCTGTGCCAACTATCCATATACCGTTCCCCTTTAGTTTCTCAATGGTTTGTGCGAGATTTGTCACCTTTGAAATTGGGGTGTACTCTGTGCTGCCTGCTGCTGCTTTGTGAACGGAAGCAGTAATATCAACGGAGTTGTTTTTGGGAATTAGCACACCATCTGCATCGGTCGCGTTAGCAGTTCGAATGATCGCGCCTAAATTTCTCGGATCATGTATCTGGTCTAACATGATTAGAACCGCAGGGGTATTCTCTTTCTTCCGAACATTCTCAAGAAGTGTTGGTAACGCTGTGTACCGGAACCCACTGATGTGTGCTATGACACCTTGATGGTTTGGGTGAAGTTTGTCAAGATAATGTCTTGGATGCCGTTGATACGGAATATCTTTCCGAGCCGCAGCATCAATTATCTGACGAAGACGAGGATGTTCATTGTCTTTAACGATTAGTATCGTTTCTACCTGCCTTGCACCGCTTCGGAGTGCTTCCATAACCGGATTTCTACCTACAATCATATCTGGCATAGAGGCATGTCTCCCGCACTACATTTATAGTAAAAACCATAATTATTTACACACGATGGTAGGTTCGGTTTCCTAACCGAACCGGTGTTTGTTCAGTCTCATTGATGCGGTTAGGAAACCGCATCTACCGGGGAGTGTGCACGTGTTTTTACATTTCACTATAAAGTGTGTTTGGTTTATAAGAAACTAATCTCCACGGACGAATTTGACATCGGGTCCGCGCGGTGTAATCTTTATATCAGGATCGTCAATTTGACACTGAACACAAGTAATATCTCCAACATTTGCATTTTCCATGCGTGGGGCAAGTTTTCCTAATTTGAATGCGAACTTCATCATTTCATCTGCTGGAATTTCACCTGCACAGTTACTGCACGGAATCGCTTCACCTGCTTTAAGTTTCTCTAAGAGTTCTGATGCTTTCATAATTATCGTTTCTCCTATACAAAACATGCTTGTTGATCAAATGAGTCTATATGTAAGAATCTGGAGACTCCACGCTATCCAAGGAAATACCGCTCTTTCTGCTTCGCTTTTTGATACTCTTGGAATGCCTGTTTTGCACTCTCTACTTCTGACACCTCCGCAACGGGAACATCCCACCACGATTCATATTGCGGCACCCTTGTGTCATAATCCACATCTATTTTGACAACGGTTGTGCGATCAGCATCACGAGCATCTTGCAAGGCATTCTTTAATTCCTGTGGAGTTGCAACCTCAATGACATTAGCACCGAGACTTTCTGCATTCGCCGCAAGGTCAACCGGTAATATATCACCTTTAAGTTCTCCTGTGTTATCATCACGATATCGGAATCGAGTTGCAAACCCTTGTGCACCCGTTGCCTCCGACAAACCTCCGATGCTGCTGTGTCCATCGTTATTTATCAGCACAATAATCAATTTATAGTCTTCCTGAATTGAGGTGATAATCTCCTGTGCCAACATCAGATATGAACCGTCTCCGACAAGGACATAGACATCACGCGTTGGATCCGCCATTTTGATACCTAAGCCACCAGCGATTTCATACCCCATGCAGGAGTAACCGTACTCAAGATGGAATTGCTTTGGATTACGTGTCCGCCATAGTTTGTGGAGATCCCCTGGTAGACTTCCCGCTGCACAGACAACGACATCTTCTGGTCGCGAAAATGCGTTAACAACACCGATGACTTCACTCTGACTTGGTAATGGTCGGTTATCCAGATGAAACAACCTTTCTACTTCTTCATGCCAAGCATCTCGGTAGTTTTCAATTTGTGCCGCATAGTCACTATTTATACGATATGTTCCAACAGCATTAGATAGTTCAGTAAGTGTGACACGAGCATCTGCGACTAACGGTAAAGCTGCATGTTTCGCTGCATCAAAATCAGCAATGTTGATGTTGATAAACCGAACATTCGGATTTTGAAAGGCTGTTTTTGATGCCGTAGTGAAGTCACTCAGACGGGTTCCAATAGCGATGACCAAATCTGCATCACGGGCAGCGATATTGGCACCCGGTGTGCCAGTCGCACCAACAGCACCCAAGTTTTGCGGATGGTCATACCGAAGCGAACCTTTTCCAGCAAATGTTTCACCGACTGGAATGCCGATTTGTTCCACGAATTCTGCTAACTGTTCTGTTGCCTCACTGTAGATGACTCCACCACCAGCAATAATCAAAGGTTTTTCACTCTTTGATATCCATGCAACTGCTTGTTTGAACAGCCCCTCATCTGCACGCGGTCTTGGAATAGAATAAACCCGTTTTTCAAATAGTCGTTCAGGATAGTCGAATGCTTCCGCTTGAACATCTTGGGGTAAGGCTAAAGTCACAGTCCCTGTTTCCGCTTGTGATGTGAGAACACGCATCGCCTCCGGTAAGGCAGTGATAATTTGTTCAGGACGATTGATACGATCCCAATAGCGAGAAACTGGTTTGAAACAATCGTTGACAGAGAAGTCTTGTGAATTCGGAGATTCTAACTGCTGCAGCACAGGCGCGACTAAACGCGTTGAGAAAATATCACCCGGCAATAACAGAATGGGAAGTCGATTTATTGTTGCACCCGCAGCCCCAGTAAGCATATTCGTTGCCCCCGGTCCGATAGATGATGTACAAGCAAATGTACTGAGACGATTACTCATTTTTGCGTAAGCGGCAGCAGTATGTACCATAGATTGTTCGTTACGTGTTTGATAAAAACGAAACTCATCCGAATATTGATGCAATGCTTGACCGATACCTGCTACATTCCCATGTCCGAATATCCCAAACATGCCTGCGAAAAATGCTCGCTCATTTCCATCACGTTCAACATATTGTTGAGTAAGAAATTGAACTACCGCTTGCCCCATTGTTTGTTTACGCGTTTTCATAGTATTCTACCTCTAAGTTGCTCAGTTATAATTATAATCCACCCTTTTGTTCCACAAAGTCGTTAACTTCAGGCATTGTAGGCATAAAGTTTGCACAACCGTGTCGCGTGACAACAATCGCACCCGTTGCATTACCAAGTCTTGCTGATTTTTGCCAGTCCCACCCGTTTAAGATTCCGTAGATGAAACCGCTGGCAAAGGCATCACCTGCACCAAGTGTATTGTAGATTTCAACTGGAAAGGGTGGCGCGTGAATAACTTTTCCATCCTTCAAATGAATGTCAGCACCATCGCTACCACGTTTTACGACTAATGCCTTTGGTCCGGCATTTAGAATGTTTGCGATTGCAGCGTTCATATCTCCTTCAATATTTGGATTTGAGATCTGAGAATCCTCAACTGAAACTTGCGAGACTTCTGTAAGTGATGCAGCCTTAATCTCCTCTTCTGTTCCGATTGCGATGTCAATGTTACGCAATGCTAATCTTATATTTATGCCATAAGCGCGCGGATCATGCCACTGGTCAGCACGAAAATCCAAATCCAAGAACACTTGCCGTTCCATACATTTCGCTTGTTCTGCTGCAAACAGTGTTGCACTCCGACTCGGTTCTTTGCTGAGACCTGTGCCTGAAATCAACACAGCACGACTATCTACTATTGGAGATGCAATCACATCATCAATTGTCAATTCAATATCTGCACAATTGTCACGATAATAGATGAGGGGGAATTTATCAGGTGGTTCAATTCCGAGAACGACAGCACTCGTACGATAACCAGGTTTCTTGATAATAAACCGTGTTTCAACTTTCTCGTCGTTCAAAAACTTTAATAGGAATTCACCTACTGGATCATCCCCTATCGCAGTCAGAAGGATTGATCGTAATCCAAGCCGTCGTGTCCCCACACTGATATTGGTAGGACACCCACCAACGAATGCTCCAAAACTCGTAATTTCTGGAAACGGAGTTCCGACATCGTTAGAATATAGGTCTATTGAACTTCTTCCGATGGCAAGAATATCATACTTTTGTTCCATTCACTACCCAATTAAGTTAAACCTTAGGTTCAGCTAATACCCTTAACCGGGTATTTCACACAAGCACTCATCCTACATTCTCTTTCTGAATTTGATTGACTAATTTTTGTGCTTCCTTGACTGCCCGTGGAGGATTTTGCAATTTCTCACCGATAGAAATAATTCGGAGATAATGGTCGTAAGCAGTTTGGAGATCACCCAGGAGATGAGCACTTTCTGCTGTATTGAAATAGCAGACAGTTGCCGAAGCTTCACATTTTTCAACATCTATGTTAAGTTGAGCGTAGCGATAATTATCTGCAGCGAGAATGTAAGATTTGCCTGCCTCTGTCCAAGCGCGTTGCATTTCTAACTGACGTGCAAGATGGACATAATACACCGCCCCATACCGGGCATATTTCCTTGCTGTTCGGGGGGTATCAGCTGCAGCGTATGAGAATCTTGCACGCGTATAGCAATTGGCTACAAGTTCCGCTTCATTCATTTTCATGAACTTTTTGGCATATCTGTTGTAGAACGCTCCAAGCCTCTTGTATTGTCTCTGACATTGATGTTGTTTATCTTGCTGAGTATAAATCTGTGCTTGCTGATAGATATAAGCCGCTTCTTCTTCATGTGGATATTGTATATCTTCATGAACTTTATCCAATAGAAATTCAGGTGATGCTTCTTCAATTAGAACACGGTAATCACTTGTGGAATGGATTTGGTCTATCGACGGATAGGGTTTAATAATATCTTCTTGATGTATCTCTTGGTCATACATCTCATCTGACCGTATGATTTCATCCGATTCAAATGGTTCAACGTGAATGGTCAATTCATCAATAAGTTGAGATTTATCTGCCTCTGATAACGTTGCAATCATATCAATGATTTTTTCAATACTTGAATGATTGGAATCTGGAACAACCGCACTCATTTCCCTGAACAGAATATCGGCTTGTTCAACAAGTTCTTCATCTTGAAAATAGAATTTATGTGCTTTATGAAGTTCCTGGAGAGTTGCGTCAATATCTCTGTTACGGGCATAATTTATTGCATCTGTGTAGTGCTGCTGAAGTCGAATCTTAAGTTTTTCACGATTCTCCTTTTCAACTTTGTTCCGTAATTCGAAGAAAAGGGTTTGGTTAATGCGCTCTGCGACATCAATTTGCAATTTAAAAGTTTTCCTAAATCGTTCAAGTGCCCTTGCTAAGTCGGTAGCAGGTGAATCAGCACTATCAGCAATTAATGCTTCCGCTTGCTGTTCGTATTGCCAGCTGCGGATACGGTCCAGTTCATCATACATCTCAGATGCAGTTTGATAGCGTTTATCAACTTCTCTATGTAATGCTTTTAAAAAGAAATTGCGAAAAATCTCTGGACATCTGTCAAGATTTTCTATATCTCCAGAGGCTTTTTTTCTATCAATTTCATCTGCTTCACCAGTAAAAGGGAACTGTTTGGTAATTGCTTCATAAAGCACCAAACCTGTGGCATAGAGATCAGCGCGATAATCATAAGCACCATAGTTCTGTTCTGGTGCCATATACCGTCTGGTGCCGGTCATAGTGACTGCAAATTCGGTGGATTCACCAAAAATACGGGCTATGCTGAAATCTGCTATTTTCGCGATCTTTTTTGATGTAAGTAATATATTTTGGGGTTTGATATCACGGTGCAAAATATTCTGTGCATGTGCTGCTTTTAGTCCATTGCAGATATCTATACCAATATTGAGGACATCATTTAATGTCAAATCCCCTTGTTGAACGAGTTGATGTAAGTTCTTTCCTTCAATAAATTCCATAACTATCCAAGCAAGATAGTCATCTTTGCCGGGTTCAACAGTATGGATTGAAACAATGTTTGGATGCCCGGATATATTTGACATCGCTTGCAGTTCTGTTAAGAGATAACGCATTCTGTCTGCTGGGTAAGCATCTTTGGAAAGTGCTTTGAGAGCAACTATCCGATTCGTCATTTCTTCGCGGGCACGAAAAACAGACGAAAAACTACCTGAACTCAGGTACTCAAGCAGTCTATATTTACCTAATATTTTTTCGTTAATTTTCATAGCAGAGTACGTCTAATGATTGAAGGTGCGTTGAAACTGTCAGGGATATATCGTTCTATCTAATGAAATTAGCAAAAAATGCCTAAACTGTCAACAAAAATTGGTTGAAAAAATAAATTAATGTAGATGAAGCACCAATTTATGCACTTTTCAGGTAATAGAGTCGACAAAATTAGCATGAATGACGTATGTTACGGATGAGACGTTTATTATAATACTTTTGTTTATCAACTACTTTGCAGATTTAACAGCGGCAACTAAGGTCTTCGCCCTTTCTGTAAGAGTCGAAAAATCTCCAGAATCTATCGTGTCTTGACTAACAAGAGCACTTCCGACGCCGAGTGCAGATGCACCTGCTTTTATGAATTCCGACGCATTTTCAGCAGTTACACCCCCTGTTGGAATAAGTGGTATTTGTGGTAAAGGTGCTTTTATATCCTTGATATAGGATGGTCCGACTCCACTTGATG
This sequence comes from Candidatus Poribacteria bacterium, assembly GCA_965214095.1. Lineage (GTDB taxonomy): Bacteria > Poribacteria > WGA-4E > WGA-4E > WGA-3G > MSPOR6. The sequence goes on from OZ243938.1 coordinate 1,501,353, forward strand.
GGAACACTTTTACATAATCCGCGCCTGTTTCCCAGGCACATAAAATCTCTGTGGGTGTAAATGCCCCTGGTATAACGACATTACCATAGCGATTACAGATTTCAATTATATCTGTTTTCGTAACGGGACTGACGACAAATTCTGCCCCAGCAAGCATCGCTGCACGCGCAGTCTCTGCATCCAAAACTGACCCAACACCGATCAACACAGTATCCCCTAAACGGTCTGATACATCACCAATAACTTGTAACGCATCAGGAGTTGTCATTGTTATTTCAATTACATCCACACCTCCGTTTCTTATTGCGACTGCTGTATCAAAAAGTTCCTTTGAACTATTTGCACGAATAATCGCGACTATACCACATTCCTCAATACGTTGCATCTGTTCTAATTTTGTCATACGCTGCCTCATTAATCTGATAGCTATCAATCTATAGTGAATTATAAATATAAGTTGACACTTTCGACCCACGGTAGGCGAGGTTTCCTAACCTCGCCGATGCAGAGTGTTCAAGTAATTTCAAAATCTACTATAATAATACCATCTCTAATAAAGAATATACCAATAAAGAAATAACTGGTTCGTAGTCGCGCAATTCATTGCGCCTCTTACATTTATGGTGAAGTATGAAATTATATCTACACTTTCTTTCTACGGTAGGTGAGGTTTCCTAACCTCACCTTATGCATCAATTTAAGGGGAATTACGCTATAATCCCAGACCGGTAGGTTCGGTTTCCTAACCAAACCATATCCTACGCGAAAACCTTTATGAACGCCATTGGCACAAATCCGGTCCGGTTAGGAAACCGAACCTACCGGCTTGGGTGTTAACTTTCAGTAAATCTCTGTTTTGGAAAATACTTAAAACTAAATAACCCTGTCTTGTTGGTAATTTTATTTGCCTTTAATATCATAACATGTTATGATTAATAATCAAATTGTTCACAATGTATTTGAACACGCTCTACATTAACATCAGAAACTGATGTTTAGCATCTCGGACGAACATATATCAATCATCGTCCCCCTTAAAAAGAATGGAAGTTCCACTACTATCTTATTTGATCGGATTGGCAGGTCTACTCATCCTTTCCGGTTTTTTCTCTGGTTCTGAGACAGCTCTATGTGCACTTACACGTGTACAGGTTGAAAAGATACGTCTCAAACGGGGAAACGCATCGGCAATTGTCAATTTTGTTGACAACCCACGCCGATTATTTATTACCGTCCTCCTTGGAAATAATCTGGTAAATGTCACTTTTGCAATACTGATGGCAAGTCTTGTTGCACAACAACTTGATCAATTCTCCGATACCATTGAGTTCATAATGGCAACAGGATTAAGTGTCATACCGATGCTTATATTCGGTGAGATGACACCGAAAACGATTGCAATTAAACATGCAGAGACTTTTTCCAAAATTACCGCACCACCTTTATGGATATTTTCTATTCTAATTACGCCTTTACGCAACCTACTACGCAAAATTATTGACATCCTTGTCCCAATATTTGGCGGACAGCCGCCACCTTCAGATACCCTGACTACATCTGAATTACAAGAATTATTCAAAACATATCATGAGGAAGCACTTCCTGAAGATGAACGTGAAATTGTAAGTAATATCCTACAAATGCGAGACATTGAAGCAAGAGAAATTATGGTACCCAGAACTGAAGTAATTGCAGTACCTACCTCAAACACAATTCAAGCTTCACTCTCACTGGCAAAAGAACACGGTTTTTCAAGAATACCTGTATACCGAGAACAAATTGATAAAATCTATGGTATCTTCTATGTCAAAGATTTCGTGCAATTGCGGCAGTCGGGAATCGGCTCCCTTACGATTGATGAATTCCTTGAAAAACGTGATCAGATCGTAGGAAACACAAACAGCACATTGTTAATACGTGATCCTATTTTAGCACTTGAAACTCGTAAAATCGGGGTACTATTGCTCCAACTCAAACGTGAAAAAACCAAAATTGCAATCCTTCATGATGAATACGGCGGCACTTCAGGTATTGTTACCACAGAAGACATTATAGAACAAGTCGTCGGAGACATTGCTGACGAACATGACAAAGACGATTCTCCACCTGAATATATCAAACATTCAGATGAGCCTTTAGTTATTGAAACTACCGGACGTATGAGTATTCGCGAACTCAACCAACAATTTGATCTCAGACTCGCAGATGATGCCGTAGATACAATCGGCGGTTATGTCATAGGCCTCATTGGTTACATCCCATCAGTCGGTGAAACACAAGTTGACGAAAGTGGAATAGTATTTGAAATAACCGCAACAGAAGCAAACCAAATTACAAATTTGTTGATACGAGTCCCTTCACCTAAAACACCTGAAATGGACATATAATTGGGGCAACTAAATTGGATCCATTTTTACTCTCTCTCATAATATTCGGGGCAGATAGTTCTATACACAGTGCAATACTGATCAGTTCATTTGTCCTTGCTGTACTTGTCTGCCTCGTGCTGTCTGCATTTTATTCTGGTTCAGAAACCGCTCTTGTTTCAGTCAACAAAATCCGAATAAATCAACTTGTTCAGGAAGATGATTCTCAGGCAAAAATCATACATCGGTTGGTAGACTCTCCTCATAGAATGCTTGCTCTTACACTTGTAGGAACAAATCTTGCCAATGTCTTGATTTCACTATTCGGAGAACGGTTGACAATAAATGTCCTTCCAGGTCTCAATGAAAATATACAGGATGTAATTGCAATTGTTTATATAACAGTTTTACTCCTGATTTTTGGAGAAATTTTACCGAAAACGATTTTCCGTGTCAAGGCAGATATACTTGCACTACGATTCGCTTATGTTTTGCGATTATCTGAATATGTATTAGCTCCACTTATTTATTTTGTGCAGACTGTGACAAGATTTCTTGTCATCGTTATTGATAGAGGTCCAAGTTCTCCTAATCCAGAAGCACAACGTGAAGAATTACGCCTAATGGCAACTATGGGTGAAGAATCTGGAAACTTGCTTGCAGAACAGCGACGTATGATCCACAGTCTGCTCAACTTTCAAAATCGTACAGTCGCACAAGTTATGGTGCCACTTGTTGATATCGTTGCTATTGAAAAAACAACAACATGTGATAATTTCTTACAAATCGCAGCTGAATCTGGATATTCCCGTATTCCTGTCTATGATGGACGTGTCTACGACATTATCGGCATAGTCAATCTTTTAGATGTAATATATTCTGAAAACCTACCTGAAACGATAGAACCTTTTATCCGCACAGATGTACAGGTTGTACCTGAGTCAAAGAATATAAATGCTCTCCTAAAAGAGATTCAGGATACGCAACATACGATGGTCTTTGCAGTTAATGAATACGGTGGCACTGTAGGACTTGTCACCGTGGAGGATCTTGTTGAAGAGATCGTCGGTGAATTTGCCGATGAACGTGATGAAACGGATATGATCCGTATTGTTGCACCTGATATTATGGAATGTGGCGGAAGAACCGAGGTCGATACTTTGGAAGAACATTATGGATTTTCTATTCCTCAAGGGGATTATGAAACAATTGCAGGTTATATACTTGATCGTATCGGGACAATCCCAGAAACAGGAACAGAAATCGATCTCAACAATTCAGTTGTCACTATTCTAGATGCTGATACACGTGCTATCAAGAAAGTTCGTATTCGTCTCCGTCTTGGACGTTTTAATCCCTAAACGGCATAGATGTCAGGTCTTTTCTCCGTTGCTTGCACAACTGTCGTTATTATACAAGTCATTGACATACATCTACAATATACCGAGTGGAGGCATCACCACTATTTCTTCCGTTACCATTCCAATAGATTGTTGACAAACAGAGAGTACTGTTTGGGCAACATGTTCAGGTTTTAGCATCTTATCAAAATCTGGATGTTGAGGTATATCCTCCCAAAACGGTGTTTCAACAGAGCCGGGTAGAACTGCTGTCACCCGTATGTTTTTGTCTCGCACTTCTGCGGCTAGTACCTTGGTTAATGCAAGTGCCCCTGCCTTTGCTGCACAATATGCACCTGATGCGGGAAAAGCAACCTTAGCAGCGATAGAAAGCACATTGATAATCTGCCCACCACCTTCTGTCAATAAAGATGGAAGAGCATATTTGGCACAGAGATATATCCCTTTCAAATTGGAATTGATGACACTATCCCAATCATTCGGATCAAAATCCGCAACCGGACCAAAAATACCATTCCCCGCATTGTTGATCAATATATCCAACTTCTGATAGGTATCCAATGTGCGTTGGATAAGGTTTTGCACAGCGTCAACGTCAGTGACATCAGCCGGAATTGCAGTTGCCTCAGTTCCCAAGTTCCTTAGTTCAGCTGCGACTTGTTCTACAGTGTGTTGTGTCCGTGCAGCAAGTACAACCTTAACCCCTACATCTGCTAAGGATGTCGCGATTGCCTTGCCAATACCTTTTGATGCACCGGTGACAATCGCTACTTTTCCTTCAAGGTCATTTATCTGTAGGTTGTTAGTAGTGTTTTGCATACTTAATATGGGAACATCTGAAGGGCAAACGTGGTGTGTTTACCATCTATTGCAATTCTTAGATACATCTAAGAAATTCTGCACGGGTTGAACTGTCTTCACGGAATGTACCCCGCATAGAGTTTGTAGTCATTCTTGAGGTCTGCTTTTCAACACCACGTGCCATCATGCACATGTGTTGCGCCTCCATAACAACACCGATACCTGTGGGGTTCAAGGCTGTTTCTAATGCTTCGGCAATCTCCCGTGTTAACCGCTCCTGCACCTGTAAACGTCGAGCAAACATATCCACAATCCTCGGTATCTTGCTGAGACCAATAATCCGTTTTCGTGGAAGATAACCGACATGACACTTACCCCAAAACGGCAGAATGTGGTGTTCACATAAACTATAGAATTCGATATCCTTAACGATAACCATGTCGTCATTATCTTCGTCAAAAATAGCCTGATTTAATACCGTATTTAAGTCCTTATCGTAGCCGCTTGTCAAAAACTCCATCGCCTTTGCCGCACGAGTTGGTGTTCTTATTAACCCTTGACGGGTTTTATCTTCTCCTATATTGTCAATAATCTGTGAATAAAGCGTTTCTAACATTTCAGGGTTGCGATCTGATTCACTAACCTGTTGAGTGTCCATAAATTAAGAAGATTCTCCATAATAATCAAAGTGATTTTTGGGTGTTTCTCGCAAGCGGAGTCGGTGTAAAACTACCGGCTGCAAATTCGGTTCTATCACATCCCAAAGTACTTTCACAAAGTTTTCTGAAGTTGGGTTAAGGGTTTCAAATTCCGGTGTGTCAAGATTAAGATGTTTGTAATCAAAACGTGAATAAACCTGTTTTTCAACTACATCATCAAGTTGATTCAATCCTGCAACCAAGCCTGTTTTGGCATCTACATCGCCTTTTACGGTGACTTCAAGTACATAGTTATGTCCATGTCCAGCAGGATTGTTACACTTTCCGAAGATGTCGCGGTTTTCGGCATCACTGAGAGAATGACTATGCAAACGGTGCGCAGCACTAAATTCATAGACTTTGGTGAGATAAACCATCAAACCTTCTCCGTAGTAGTCAGTAAAACATTTTGTGTTTTCATAGAGGCGAACCCGATGGAGTAGATTAGAAGGTAGCGAGGATTCAAGCCGTTTCCAAATCTCAATCGTGATGTTTTCACATGTAGGTTGTAGATCTGGATTCTTTGAAAAAACTGGATGTTGACGATTCAGGTGTTTGTGGTCATAATTCGCATGCACTTCTGTTTTCAACAGCGCATCTAATGTCGTCAAATTAATGACCATACCGTCATCAGCATCTACATCACCTTTGACCATTACTTCAAGGACATAGTTATGTCCGTGACTATTTGGATTCGCTGCAGCACCGAACAACGCATAATTTTCAGAATCACTTAATTCAGGAATGCGATTGTAATGAGATGCCTCAAAAGCGGTTTGCCGTGTTAGGTAATACATCGGTTTTTTGAAATGCTGTGTTTCACCAATAGGCACCTAATTCCTTTGTCCAACTACTTCAAGTTTATCGTCAACCGATTCATATTGAACGGACATGACCCACTCACCTGTGCCGCGTATTTGCACGTTGCACTTCTTCAACCATTCAATTAATGTCAACTTGTCAGATGCCTCCCACTCACAGACCATTCTCCCTGATAAAGTATCACAGAGCACCCGGATGTTGCTGACATCTTCGTTTCCTTCTTCTTGAAAACGTTTCAGCAGTCGTGCTACATCTTGCCGTGTCATACATGCGATCGCATGGGCAGAAACAAATCTCATATTTCAATCTTTCACTTTTGACAAGAAATTTAGGACGATTATAGTTAAAACCACAATTATTTACACACGACGGTAGGTTCGGTTTCCTAACCGAACCGCTTACACACGACGGTAGGTTCGGTTTCCTAACCGAACCGGTGTTTGTTCTGTCTCATAGATGCGGTTAGGAAACCACATCTACCGAGGAGTGTGCACGTATTCTTACATATCACTATAGTATATCGTCTCTTCACAAGAACTAATCACGAGCAATGGGTGCACCGACAAGATTACCCCATTCTGTCCAGCTACCATCATAGTTGCGAACCTTCTCATAACCGAGTAGGTATTTCAACACAAACCATGTATGAGATGAACGTTCACCGATACGGCAGTATGCGATGGTCTCTTTGCTGTCATCAACCCCTTCACCACCGTAAATAGATTGGAGTTCGTCGTGGGACTTAAACGTTCCATCTTCTGCAACAGCGGTCGCCCACGGGATATTTGCTGCTCCCGGAATATGTCCACCACGTTGTGCGGTTTCACTCATGCCTGGCGGTGCAATCACTTCACCCGTAAATTCTGCTGGAGAACGCACATCAACGAGATTAATAACACCTTGTTCAAGTGTGGGTAGAATGTTGTCCTTTGTTGCACGGACGTTGTCATCTGGGAATTTCGCCTGATAGCCAGTACTCGGATAGGAAGGCACATCTGTAACCAGATCTCTACCTTCATCAATCCATTTCTGTCGACCACCATTCATCACTTTCAAAAGACTTTCATCGTGTCCATAGTAGCGAAATTGCCAAAGCGCGTAAGTTGCGAACCAGTTATTGTTATCACCATAGAATATCACTGTCGTATCAGTAGCAATACCACAATCATTGCAGAGTGCTTCAAACTGTTCTTTTGTGAGAATGTCGCGTCGGATTTGATCACATAGTTGTGTCTGCCAATTCAAACCGACTGCTCCTGTGATGTGTCCTTCGCCATAAGCTGAGGTATCTACATCAACTTCAAGTAGACGGATACCAGCATCACCACCATGTTCTGCAACCCATTCTGTACTTACCAATACATCAGAATTAGCGTAATCAGCCATATCTAACTTCCCTCCTGTTTCCGGTCTGTAACCGAAAGAATATATAAAAACAACCTAAACAAGTAAATATCAAACTTTTAATTAATGCTTGAATATATTTATATTATAAGGTTTTGTGTTATATTTGTCAAATATAGATGTTGTTTCTTAGTTACACAAGATTACTCAAGAAAGAACGATTTCATTAAAAAAAATGGCGAGGTGCGGATACCTCGCGCATTTAGAATTCATTGAAATTAGTTGATAATTTACAATATGGTCATCTTACTCAAGCTTTTCACCACACCTTGGACAATCATCTCCCCAAATAGAACGTCTACCTTCTCCACATCCAGAACATTCACCGAAGGGATGTTCGTCAGGTTTGGCACGAGCACCACCCTTCTTGTATGTGATGATACGCCAGACCGTCTCGCCATCCTCTTCCCAACAGTGCCACACACCTTCTTTCCTGCCATCAGAAGACGTACCATCATGCATCTTATAAGGACCACCCCATTTGCGATTGCCATTTTCATGATAACAAATATAATCACCTTCATACTTATTATCACGATAGTATGCCACGCTGGAGATGTTTCCATTCTTGTGATATAGAATCCATTTCCCATCCTTCTTGCCGTGAATAAAGTTACCCTCACTTCGTTTCTGTCCGTTCGCGAAGTAGGTAATCCAATATCCATGCTTTTTGCCATTGGCCATTTCACCAGTATCTCGTGCGCTTGCCATAATTCCACCTTATGTTTAGCAATACTCTCTACAGATTTTCTTTAAGGTATTCCTCAAAATTTTCTATAGTTTTTTTACCGATACCTTTGATTCCTTTTAACTTATCATCATCAATTGCGGTTCGTAGAGATTGAAGACTGTCAACCCCTGCTTCCTGATATAGAAGCTTAATTGTTTTTGGTCCGAGACCGGGGATAAGAATGAGTTCCGTAATTGTTTCAGGTATCTCACTCGCGTATTCCTGTAATTTAGAACATGTTCCATTTTCAACATATTCGGTAATGATAGTAGCAACTATATCACCAACTCCCGGTATCTCCTCTTGTAATCGTCCTTGAGCAACCAGTTCTGCAACGGATTCCTCCATACGAGAAATTGTATATGCCAAACGCGGGTAACGTGTAGCATGATCTTCTGGATAGTCAGCTACAATTAGAATGGTATGAAGTTCCATTAGTTTTTGGGCAATTTCATTGTTTGTCATGAGTAGATGTATTCTCCGTCGTAGAATTCTATACTAATCAATCTCTGCACCACACTTTGGACAATTATCTGTCCAATTAAGACGTTTAACTTCGCCGCAGCCGTGACATGTCCCAAGCGGATATTCATCCGGTTTTGCGCGGGAACCACCTTTCTTATAAGTAACAATCATCCACACCGTCTCACCATCTTCTTCATAACCGTAAAATGGTCCTTCCTTCTTACCATCGTAAGATTTTCCCGTATGTTTAGGATATGCACCTTTAGATCTAAGGTTCCCGTTCTCATGATACGTGATACATTCCCCCTCGTATTTCCCATCTCGGAAAGATGCTTCACCCGATTTATTTCCATTCTTGTGGTAATTGATCCAAAGTCCATCCTTTTTGCCATGAATATAGTTGCCTTCGCTCCGTTTTCCGCCATTTGCATAATAGGTAATCCAATATCCATGTTTTTTACCATCAACCATTTCACCGGTTGTTTGTGAATCTGCCATAGTATTCCTCTCAGGTTTATTGAGATTTACATGTCCAGGGTTATTTATGATGGAGTATGAAAATAAATAGACACGCCACGGTAGGAGCGATCTCCAAATCGCGATTTAATGGTCTTAAAAGTAGTAGGCACGCTCCGCGTGCCGTCCAAAAGACAAGCATCTCAAATATGGTCTTAAAAGTAGTAGGCACGCTCCGCGTGCCGTCCACAAGATCAAAATGTCTCAATAGATTATACTGCCACAAAGGGAACAATTACATATAAAGAATACTTGATGAGAGACGCAACCAATGTTGGCACATAATATATTTATGCACACCCTCAAAATGTATATTGACCTTAACGTCAGTCGTAGAGGCGAATGGTCCCGTCTCCACTCCCACTTATGAGTCGACTTCCATCGGGACTGAACGAAACACTTGGGATCCATTCTGAATGTCCTGTGAATTTTTGAAGTTCTATCCCTGTCTCAGCATCCCAAAGAATAACATTGTCAAGTGAATCTCCAGTAACGATGGTCTTCCCATTTGGACTGAACGACACACTGGTGATTTGCGCAGCACCGGTATTAGTTGTTCGGAGCCGCTTACCCGTGGCAACATCCCAAAGAGTAAGAGCAACTCCACTGCCACTTGCGATTGTTTTTCCATCTGGACTGAATGAGACACTGTGGGCTATATTTGAACCATCTGTAAGTGTTTGGAGATGTGCACCTGTCGCAGTATCCCAAAGGCGGATGGTACCGTCACGACTTGCACTTGCGAGTAATTTACCGTCCGGACTAAATGAGACACACCATATAGACTCTGTATGACCTGTAAGTGCATGGAGTTCATTTGCTGTACCAGCATCCCAAATACGCACGGTACTGTCCAAATGTCCACCACCGCTTGCGATTGTTTTTCCATCCGGACTAAATGAGACGCTCAGGAAGTCAGAAAGTTCTTGGAAGTGATCCGCATCACCTGTGATTGTTTGCAGACGTGTCCCCGCCGCAATATCCCAAAAATAGATTCTTGACCCACTTGCAGCAGCGATTGTTTTTCCATCCGGACTGAATGAAATGCTCGTAATCCAACTCTTATGTCCTGTAATTGTTTGCAGATGTCGACCTGTCGCAGTGTCCCAAAAACGAATAGTCTTATCCCGACTCCCACTTGCGATTGTTTTTCCATCCGGACTGAATGAAACGCTAAACACTTTGTCAGTATGTGCTGTGAGCACTTGGGCACGATGTCCTGTGAAAGTATTTGGTTGGGAATTTAGGATCATCTTATTTGCAACTATAGGTTTACCAACTTTATCACTCACAGAGACAATGACATTAACAGAACTAAAACCCTCAGGGGCAGTCCATTTTACTTTTGTTCCCGATATCGTGTCTAATTCTCCAGCATCCACTTCCCATGTGTATGTCAATACGTCACCATCTTTGTCGTGAGCAATAATACTAAATTCAAGAGTTTCTCCAGGATCAAACAAGGTTGGAACACTAAAATCTTCAACAGTAGGTAAATTATTATTCAGTGGTTTGACGACACTATCAACTAATAATGCACAACCTATCATACAAAAAGTGATTAAACACGTACTAACAATAATCAGAAACTGAAATGTACTCTTCATTTCTTTCTCCTTAAATTATCTCTTCACTCCATATTTATTGTAAAATTATAACAAATTGAACAATAAAGGTCAACACACCCTATGTTGTATTTTTGGGTTGAAAATATGGTCCCCTTAAAAATATTTTGCATTAATTGCATTATAATTTGGTGTTTTTGGAAAAAATAATAATAAAAACCTTCGCGAAAAAGGGTGGTTGAATGCGGTTGCCACAAGAGTTTATTGCTGATCTGGCTGTGTTGCTAAGGCGCACTTCTGTGAGTTTAGCATGTGAAGAAGGGGGTGTGAGTGTTGGATCGTAGCATCAAGTTCAGCCTATCCCACCAACGGCACTTTGAAACGTCAGACGCCTAATCCTGAAAATCCTATTATCCTGAAAATCATGGTTCAGACAAAAATCAATATCTCCAGTTTTCATACGCAAGTGGTGCTGCATTTAGTTCATCTCGATAGGTGCGCCATTGTGGTAAAAACGTGTCCATCAACTCACGAAATCGATCGTTATGGTGACGTTCCAAAAGATGTGTCATCTCATGAACCAGGACATATACCAGACACGATTTCGGTTTTTTCGCCAGTTCAAGATTTAGCCAGATACGTTTCGCCTGGATATTACATGAACCCCAGACCGTTTTCATTTTCCTAATACGTACCTCATTGACAGACACTCCCATCTTAGGTTCCCACTTATCAACGAGTGGCGGCAACTGAGCGCGGAGATGTTCACGATACCATTCATATAGCACAGCCTCACGTTTGTCACGATTTGTGTTTGGACGCACTGTAAGACCGATTCTGGAGTTGTTGAGCAGTTTAACTTTTGGTGGACATTCCTGTTCAGTTACTTTCAGTCTGTAACGTTTACCAGCAAAATAGTGGCTTTCACCTGAAACATATTCTCGCTGTGATTGGCGTTGCTGTTTCGAAAACTTCGCCTGCTTCCGACGTATCCATCCGAGTCGTGAAATGATTGCCATTCGCACAGCATCATCGTCAAGACGTAGCGGTGCAGACACACGTATCTGTCCGTTCGGAGGGTGGACACCAATATAGAAATGCTTAATATCTTTATGAACTACCTCAATAGACAGACCATTTACTTCAATATGATAATTTTCGGTTTTAGTATTCATCTTGGCTTTTTGCGATATTAAAAATATTCTCAATGTCAATGGTGTCGTAGCCAAATTCATCCGAGATGGTTCTTGTTATGGCATAACAAACTTCACGTTCTTTGAATTCATTCCCTCTCCATTCATCGCTTCTTGTCTCATAGATAGCCTCATCTATTGCTATTGCCATTTCAGTTCTCTGATCAACTGACATATCATCCGGTAAGTTATCAAAGAAAGCACGTCGTGCTTGTGTATTGATGTTCGGTGAATAGTCTCCGGTGGGAGGATTAGTAACCTGATTGCTCAACCTCGTAACTTTGGATAAGTATTCCCTATAATTGCTTGCGTCTTGTCTCCGCTGTTGAATTAGGTCATCAAGCAATCGTGACATATCTTCATAATATCTTGGATTGATGTCTGTTCTGTCAACGATGACGCGCCGAAGGTTGTTTTCTATCGTGGCTGCCATCGCCTCCTTGTTTGTGCGGATGCCTTCAGGTAGCCTTTCAATGGCAGCATCTGCACCCCTATCAACAATCAATTGCACAAGCGGAATATTGTCAAATATTTCGACCGTCTCACTATCTTCAGCCTGAATATATGTGTCCAATAGATGTCGCATATCAGGTTCAAACATCTTGAGGTCAATATAATCCCCACTTGCCAGTTTAACCTGTTGTCGCACATATTCGTAGTCTTCCACCTCTTTTTTGATTTCCCTTGCTTCGGTTGCACTATATTCTGCTTGCTCCATCTCATTGGCGAGGTTAGAATATGCACGCACCAAGGCTGCTGTCAACTTATAAAGGTGGACGCGTTTCTGCTCTTTGGTTTTGATCTGCTCAGGAGTGGCACTCTCGTCACTACAGAAATAACGGATATAATCGTTGATATGTTTCGGTGGATCAACCGGTTCGCACAACGCTTTAATTGCTTCACGCGCCTCCTCCAACCGTTCTTTCCCTTTCTCCAGTCTATCCTTCAAGAGTCCTTCAACATCTTCAGCATCAAAGTTATCAAATGCCTCTCCTGTGTAGTCTGTCATCGCTTCTTCCAGAGACTTAAACAGGTCTTTGTAATCAACGATGTAGCCGAATTCCTTGTCATCAGTGTCAATCCGATTGACGCGACATATCGCTTGAAACAACCCGTGATCCTGCATGTTTTTGTCAATGTAGAGATAGGTAGCAGGTGGCGCATCAAAACCTGTAAGTAACTTGTCCACGACGATGAGGAGTTTCACCTGTGCAGGTTCATTAATAAAACGCCGCTTTACTTCCAATTCAAACTGATCAACCTTTGACATTGTTGTATCTGCTGGTTCGTCAAAGTGAGCAGCGAGCATTTCTCGATAGGTGTTGTATTTTTGCTGGTTTTCGGTAAGTCCTTCACCGGTCTCCTCTAATCTGATAGAGTCTGTGGTAGGTCTATAGGATGTTACGACTGCACATTTACCCCGCAATTCGGTCTCTTGAAAAAGGTTATAGAGCCGACAGGCTGAGAGGATTGTGTTTGCAACAAGCATGGCGTTCCCTTTTCCACTTTTCAACCGATCGCGTGTTTCCATATCTAATACTACGTCTGCCACAATTTTCCGTAAACGATTCATTGAACTTTCTACATTTAACATCGTTCCCCAACGTTGTTTAAGCTGTGCTTTCACTACATCGTTTAACCCGCGTGTTTTGCTATCAAAAAATTGGTCAATCCGATCCTGTGAAGTGATATCCTGGTCAATATCGCGTGCCTCATACCGCAGGTCAAGCACTACTTCATCATGGACAGCCTCATCATATTTATAGGTGTCAATATATTTGCCGAAGGTTTCAATACTCCGTTGTTTGTCGCTTTTTAGCAAGGGGGTGCCTGTGAAGCCGATCAGCATTGCATCGGGTAGCAGTGCCTTCATCGCTTTGTGCAGTTTGCCTGACTGTGTGCGGTGGCATTCGTCTACGAAGACAAAGAAATCACCTTTTGCCTGAAAATCATCTGGTAGATGCCGCTTAAATTCCGCTACATAACCATCAATATCGGTCTCGCTGGTTTCCTCGTTACTGCCGAACTTGTGAACAAGTGAACAAGTTAACCTTTCTGAAGCATCGGTAAGCACTTGGACTAAATGTTCACCGCTTTGTGTACGTTTGATGTCCTCGCTGACACCTTTGAAAACTCCTTCAATTTGTTCGTCCAATTCTGTGCGGTCGGTGATGATGAGCACTCGGGCGTTAGAGATCTTCTCCAGAATCCATTTTGCCAACCAGACCATCGTCAAACTTTTGCCGCTCCCTTGTGTGTGCCATATAATCCCGCCTTCCCTGCTTTGGACGCGTTCCTGGGCTGCCTTCACACCGAAGTATTGATTGTGTCGGCAAATCTTCTTTATCCCCGAATCAAATACGATGAAGTGGCGTAGTATTTCAAGTATTCGTTCTTTGTTGCAAAAGTGACTGAGTTCTCTGAGTAAGGGATTGGGTTCAGTCTCTGCATCTGCATCGCGTTCTTTCCATCGCAACCAGTATTTTTCGGGTGTCTTGATAACACCGTAACGCATACCTTCTGTTTCATTTCCTGCCATCACAAGTTGCACGGTGCTGAAAAACCACTCTATAAAATCCTCTGTTTGGTTGGTTAGATTTTGACGGATACCTTCAGAAACAGAGACGATGGAACGTTTCAGTTCTAACACCCCGATTGCGATGCCATTGATATAGAGCACGAGGTCGGGACGTTTGTTGTGTTTTCCGCTGAGTGCGACCTCTTCCGCGATACCGAAGTCGTTATTTTCTGGAGTGTCCCAATCTATGAGCCAGACGGTTTTATGTTGTTTGCTGACATCCGGTTGCACCTTCACGCCGTAGCGTAAAAGGTCATAGACTTCAAGGTTCGCGTCATAAAGCGTTCTGCTCCCGCCGAATTTTGATGTTTGTTGTAGTTGATACACCGCTCTGTTGATGCGTTCAGAGTCGTTCCCTTGCTGAAAAAGCCAGTTTTTAAGATCTTCTTCAATGATATTGCTATTTTCTTCAATGCTATCTGCCCAGTTGCCGAGGTAATCATATTGCAAGGTATCTTGGAAGAACTCTATGACCTTTTTTTGTGTATCTTGCTCTGTCTCGCGAATGATGTGCATTCTGTCTCTCCCCTTGTGATTCTTGCACTTCTTTATACCGTAAACTTTTAATGTGTCTTTCCAACCTACTATTACTGTATCTTATACCATTTATAAATAATAACCTATCATTATCAAATCAGGTGTTCGTAGTCGCGCAATTCATTGCGCCTCGGACATTCTCTATTTTAAGTTAGAATTCATACTCTTATAATGAGATATTCTCTACTAGAAATGGTATAACTTATGCTTCTTTTCAATGAGTGTAGTTGATATTACAAATAACAATGCTAGGGAACGGATAGGATGTAGGTCGATCTTGGTAGGTCGGAGCGGGCAAAGCGACCTCCGACCTACCAAGAGTTGAGGAAATCGCGGACGCAATGTTACTGTTTTATTTTACCCCACAGGGTCGTGAGACGGTCAACAGGTTCAACAAGATATGCACCCACGTGTGTCCAATCATAAGTAACGATAGTCTGGTCAAAAATACCCTGATCCAGAAATGCTTCCTGAGTTCCTAACCGTCTGGTTCTTCTATCAAAAGGAAACGCATAACGCCTGCGACCAACAAGCGTTGTGACGACAATGTGCCCTCCATCTGGGGACCATTTGAAGTCGGCAAGAAACTCAGTAAAGGTAGGTTCAATTTTGTCGATTAGATTATGGGAAGGAAGTGAATATATTTCAATTTGATACACCGCACCAAAAAAAGTCTTACCCACAACCATATAACGACCATCTGGTGATACTGTCGGATAATTCCCAAATAAATCAAAAATCACCCTCTCACCTGTGTCAATCGTCTGTACATATATTTTGCGGTGTTCAACGAAAGCGACCCTTTCCCCATCAGGCAGCCAAGAAGGTTGAAAAGCGTTAAGTGCTATCAATGTGGCACGAGGTGCATCATTCAGAAATTCTGACTGTGGTATCAGATACACACCTTTCTTTACACCATCGGGTGGGTGTTTGCATGCGAAGATAACATCACCGTTCTTAGATATGTCAAAATCTCGTTCAAATATCTCACCAAAGCGATCTTGAGTGATGTTCACTGCTTGTTTATCAGGCATAAATTTATTTGTGATATAGATATTCAATAGATGTATCCCTGTGGCTTCGTCTCCAGAACGGGCTAAGAATGCGGTATATTTTCCATTTTTTTGCGTGACTATATCTAAAATACGGAAATTGGGTTCAGGGTCATGTTCATAAATCTGTCTTGTCGTGCCACCGACGTTCAAGTGCGTCACCCAGAGTTCACGTGCTTTCAATGGATGCGCAATGACTATTTCACCAGAAACCTCAGCACTTATTGTAACTGGCATAACAACAGCCACACATAAACATAGTGCGATAATTATCTTTTTCATGTGAATTTCCCTAATATAACTCAAGTTGCTAACTATTGTAGCACAATCTGTCAGATTGTGCCGATGCCCCTTCATCGTCCTCCGCGTAATCCGTGCTTCAAACAAACCCTAACACCCACAAAAATCCTCTTCTCTTATCTCGGGGAATGCCTAAATGGAATTCATACCTTTGATTTGGCGTATTCGGCGTTGATTTGGGGAATGCTATATAGCATTCATACCGTCGATTTCTTGATTTGGTAAATCCTGATTCAGACAATAATAAATACTAACGTCTACCCTTCAGTTCACCCCAGACCATAGGCAGCTTACCAGCCGGTACAACTGCAAGAAAGTCTTGAGATAAATAATTGTTCGTAACTTCATCATGAGTCAACGCACGGTTATACACGCGCACCTCATCAATAACGCCTTTATAATACCCGTGTGCTCTACCATTCGTGTTCGTTGCACCGAGATAGACTGGGAGCGTATGCGGAAGAAAAATCTGTGTTTTATTGCCCATTGCTCTTAATAATTCCATGAAAGGATTAGGAAAATGTAAGTTATCTATATAAAGATGATTTATTTCCCATACACTATCTGTCTCGTCAATAAAAAGTGCATTTGTAACCAAAACAATGTGATGCCATTCACCATCCGAGATTGAGTGTCTGAAAGGGATTATAGTGGAAGAACTACAGGTATGCCCCTTTTGTAACCGAGTATTTTCGTGAAGCACATGCCCTTCTTTGAAAACAACTTTTCTCTCTTGGTTAGGGAATGGCATATTTTGAACAACACCCGGTAAAGGAGGAGGATTCCTTTGTATTGATCCGTTGACAGTCAACCCCCAACTTCTATTTTTAACGACACAGCTTTCGTCAACTATTCTAAAGAGTGTTCTATAAGTGGAGGTATCATTGGTTTTCATCCAGAATTCAATAGTTGATGGACCGATACGTGATTGAAAATTGCCGACATCTGATAAGACAACATAATCTCCTGCGCCATCAAATTCGAGACCTTGTCTAAAAATCCCGGTTGTTAATGTCGGATTTCCCATAATTGTCGCATCATTTTCACCCCAACTATCTACTGCGATACCATCGTCAATCGTATTTCTGTCAAAAGTCCAGTAACTGAGCAATCCATCAGTAATAAAGGTTGATGCGTGTGTAGTGCTATTGCCAAATATGCATAAGATCGTTAATATCAGAAGAAATATTAGTTTTTTCATAGTATTCTCCTGTGTTTGATGCTGGGAAGTGGCTTATGTGGTTTAATGTTAAGACACAATATTTGTTGCTTTTGGTTGCATTTTACCAAACAGCAGCATAAATATCTATCTTTTTCTAAACCAGCCGGATCATCCTTATTTTATCATATTTGTTCATGAGTTAATCTCCAAAGCATAATTTTCTTTATTATGCCAGAAATCAACTGTAATTTAAATTTATATAATGTCTATTATACACAAACGTTAAATTCAGTATGGGTTTGTATTCCTATTTGTCTGGACCAGGATTTTCAGGATTAGTAGATTTACAGGATAAGAGTTTGTCACACTGAAGCGGCTATCTAAAGGGTGCGTAAAGTTTTGTCACACAGTACTTTGTAGACCTGTATATCTATGCTTAATCCATAGATGCCAACTATCAATATTCTTGTCCTGTAAGTATTACTCTTTAGTCCCTAATGAAGATTAATTTATTAAACGGGTAATTCTCATTTACCCAAACCCGGTAGGTGCGGTTTCCTAACCGCACTATAGGTGTCAATTTAAGGATATATTCACCTGTGAAGGATTTTGAAAGTCTATTTTTCTCATACACACCTTTCGCACCGCTGGTGCTTGGTTTCTTGTGGTGAATATTTTCTATACACCTTTCGCACCGCTGGTGCTGATATGTGATTTATGAAAGCCTCGGAGAGGCAGCATGCGCGTGTGGCATGCTGCATGAGGTGTATCATAAGCACAAACTTTACCCACTATAGTAAAACGGACAATTAATGAAACATATTGTCCCAATTGCATATTCATATAATGTCCGAGGCGCAATGATGGGGATTAATTTATTCTTTCGGTAATTCATAGACTTTTTAGATGCGATTAGGAAAATGTCTTCTGCGTCACTTGAGCCTATGTTATGGACTAAAAGGTGCTGGTATTTGAAGACAGCAGCACCAGCGGTGCAGAATGTGTATAGAAAATGTATCGGACCTATAAGCAAGCACCAGCGGTGCGAAAGGTGTATCCCCCTAATTCCATATACGGACACCTGTCGCCCCTCTGGGCTTGTGTGATGGGTAGTATCGCCTTCCTATACACCTTTCGTCCCGCTGGGACTGAGGACACGCATGAAATGAGTTGATCCTCTAAAATGACGGTTTTGGTGTGGTTAGGCAACCGGACCTAAGGAACTCGGGATTACCCAATTAATAAATTAATCTTCATAATTGCGCGACTACAAACGCGTTATTCTAAATGGAAAGTGTATTGTTAATTTCATATTTTACTATAAATTGATGTATAAGGTGAGGTTTTCTAACTTCACCTAAGCAATGTGTAGAATTAATTCAATAATTTACCATAGTAGATGGACAGGATGGATACATGGTGTTTCCAAGTGCCACTAAAAAAAACAGTTAATCTTTTAGATAGCCACTATGGCGTGCCAAACTCTTATCCTGGAAATCTACTAATCCTGCAAATCCTGGTTCAGACAAATTCGCCTTCCCAACCTACTATTACTGCAACATGGGCTGCAGCCTAAGATGCAGCCCATGCAATTCAAGCAGTTTTTCCTGATTTCAGATTCGTAAGTTCGGTCCTCCCTTTGTTTGTCAAACGATACTTCTGCAACCGACTGTTGGGTTTATCAGGTATTGTATATTCGATTAACTGTTCTGTTAGAAGTTCTCGTACAACTGCGTTAAGTCGTGCAGAAATTGCTTTCTGTCCTAAACTCTTGGACAATTCGGGTTTTTGCATGGGACCGTTAGCAAGCAGCACTATCACTCTGGATTGTAGTGACTCTGGCAGTGACTCTGGCAGTGACTCTGGTTTGGCACGCCAAATCGTTATCTTAAATCCACTACTGTCGTCGAATTCCGGTTCGGGTAAGTCAGCATCACTGCAACGGTTGATCATGTCTAATGTCCCTGTTCCCATCCGTTCAATGTATTGCGCCAAATATAAAGATTCAGCGAGTAACGGATTATTAGGAATTGACGTGTGCGCGACCCTTAAAGGAAAATTATGCGTTATTCCCCGTGACGGTAGGTTCGGTTTCCTAACCGAATCGGTGTTTGTTCAGCCTCACAGATGCAGTTAGGAAACCGCATCACTCATAATCCTGAAAATCCTGGTTCAGACAAATGGGAGGACAAAACAATAACAAAATTTCAACTGCTATGATTGAACTGTTCGCCACACCCGGGCATTCATTATAGATTTTCATCAAGATATTCTTCAATTTTCTCCAATGTTTTCTTTCCAATTCCTTTGAAACCTTTAAGTTTACCCTCATCAATCGCAGTCCGTAGGGATGCAAGACTATCAATCTCAACTTCCTCGTATAACCGTTTAATCGTCTTTGCTCCCAACCCAGGAATAGGCACAAGTTCTGTGATTGACTGAGGTATGGTACCCGCAAATTCGTCTATTTTTTTGCAAGTTCCAGTTTCAAGATATTGTGTGATGATAGTTGCGACTATATCCCCAACCCCACCGATTTCTTCAATTAACCTGTCTTGCTCAACAAGGTCTGCGATAGATTCAGGAAAACGTGAGATGGAATGTGCTAAACGTGGATATCGCGAAGCATGGTCTTCAGGATAATCTGCCATTATCAGGAAGGTATGTAGCTCCATCAACCTTAATGCTATTTCATCATTGACGTGCCATCGGGTACGCCCCTTTTCGTCTGTATATGATCCTTTATTGTCCATTGGTTTTCCACCTTAATATTTGAATTGTAGTATCCCACAACGCGACTGCCAAATACTTACCATCAGGTGAGAAGGCTAATGCTTGGATGCCGGTTGGATAAGTCACCCAAAATACTGGGTCACCACCAGGGATTTTCCATATTCGGAGATTCCCTTTCTCGTCTCCAGAAGCAATGTATTCAGTAGAATTAGGTTTTTCCCTCGGTGCGAATGCAAGTGCACGTGTCCAATACGCTTCAAACCCATATTTATTTAGAAGTTGTGCACCAGTGTGTACATCCCAAACACGAATACCGGATTTTGCATTGAGTTGTGTGTCTGCTGCAAGCATGCTACCCTCCTGTGAAAAAATCAGATTCCACACCCCTAAAATCTCACCAGTATTGATAACACGAATAGGTTGATCCGGACCCGTTGTATTCCAAATCTCAATAATTGCGGTATGTCCTTCATCGTCTCGGTAAGTTCCTTCTGCTGCAGCGAAGTATTGATTATCTGAAGAAAACGTAAGTCCATTCCGAACAGGTAAAGTTGTGTTGAGAGTATACAGTTTCTGGGGCGTGAAATTGATACGTGTTGTTTTATTAGGAATCTCTTTAGATCTATCAACCCCATTGCGAGGCATTACAATCACCTTTTCCTGAGGGCGGATATCCCAAAGTTCAATTTCGTTATTCCCTCGCGACAAAACTGCCAGATTACCACGTTCTGTAAGGCTGCAATGTTCGTAAGCACTACTTATTAGTTTTTCAACATGCCCCTTAATTAAGTCAACAGTAACGACTAAATCATCAGATATTGGGACAAGTAAATAATTCAACGCATTTGAAAACCCAAAGCGACACATCTTAGGGTTAGTGTATACAATTTGCTTTACTTGGGTCTTTATATCCCATGATACAACAGTCCCTCCCATCCCTTCTGCAATCAACTTCGTGTTATCTCTGTTGAATGCTATCTGTTGTGCTACATCAGGGAGTAATCTGTCAAGTCGTGGGTTCTGTCTTTCACCGAGTTGAAATGCAGACTCTAACGAAACAGCGTGAGCAGACATGTATAATAGTGTAAGGAGAATGGTCAGTAAGAACTTTTTCATCAGACAAAGGTAGACTTCAAAATTATTGTGAAATGTAAAAATACGTGCACACTCCCCGGTAGATGCGGTTTCCTAACCGCATCTATAACACTGAACAAACACCGGTTCGGTTAGGAAACCGAACCTACCGTCGTGTGTAAATAATTATGATTCTTACTATAATTGTGAACTTTTCTGTAGGAGCGATCTCCGAATCGCGATTTAACTCAGAGATAATCGGGAAGCGGAGTTCATTCCTACAGAAAAGAGTCGTCCAATTATATCGGAATCCTCATTTTTACTGCTACTCGTAAAGCTCCGTAGCAGTTTCACCTTTAGCGAAACGGTGTGCAGTTTGCACAGCGGAATCGTTCCCTGCGTTTCTGCGGACATCCGTTGCCCATCGTGCTAACCCAACTATCAGTTGATTTCTTGCAGGATGGTCCTCGCAGTAATGCCACTCTCTATCCACGATGTGAATTGTGCTGAGGAGATGACCACCGTTATCATCCTTGAGGATACATTGTCCCATTTCTCTCATTAATCGTTCAGCAGAACAACCTGAGTTCAGATATTCACGGGTTCGTCGTCCGATTTCTTGGATACGGACAGATTCTATCCCATCAATAATTGCGTCAAGTGCCATATCTTCATCAAGCACTTTCGTGGTTGACGTCGTTCTTGCTTCTGAAATCGGTTGATGACGTATGTTGAGCCATCGGTTTACATAGAACGTCCATCCACAATGGAAGAGTGCCCTTGCGGCAATTTTGGTGCCACCAAAACGGAGTACCTTCCTGATATTGGCTGCACATTCCATCTCTTCTTGTAATTCCCCCCAACCTGGACTCATGTTAACTGGTGTTCTTGCCATCCTATCAGCAGTGGTCATGACCATAGTTGTAGCAATTTTGTCTATAGAAGCACCCGCTGTGAGCACTTTCGTAATTGCATCAAAAATAGTGTCTATATCTCCACTGACCAGATCGGCAGATAATGCATCTTCATCAAAGTCAACATCAGAATCCGGTGATTTTTCCTGCGGAAGCTCATCAAAGATGTGCTCAATTTCTTCTAGTTTTTGGAGTGCTTCTCGGAGACGTTCACCGGGTCTTCCCCTACCTTGTCCAAGTATCTTTGCACTAAGGTTGCAGACTAATTCACCCGTCATGTCCCAACCCCATTTTTCGAGCAATTCAGCCAAATGACATAGGTCAATAAGATTCCTGGGACTACTAAGGAAGAACCATTCGGATGCACAATCCAAGAAAAGCGGTATGTATTTATCCTCATGCCCACCTAATTCTCTTGCTGTGATCAGACATTTTTCAATACCTTCCCACTCTTTATCATAGGTGAAGACTCTAATCCAGTTTTCGAGTTTTTCCCAGTCGACAGGGGGTGGAAGAGGTCTTCGGTCAGGACGATCATTATGTCCACCTGCAGCATGTGCCGCAGCCATCATCAGTGGTATAAGTCGGTCGTCTGTTTCATACATATGTGCGACCTTAATGCCGTGCATAAATGTTGCGACACGACCACCGCCAAATCGAAATCCTTCAGCTGTTGTGATATGACGCACCATATGCTTGACCATAATCTCTAAAGTCTCTTCTTCTGAAACACCTTTAGCTAACATTATGGCGATAGCTTTGGAAAGCGTCCAACTATCGTTGGAGAATAACCCCTCTTTCAACAAAAGAAAATGTGCGTCATCCCGTTTTTTTCCACCTTTTTCAATATCTACATAGATATCACCATTTCGGACATCAACGGGGAACGTAGCAAGATCATCACAACCACCAGTGAAGCATCCACCACCTTCCATGTCGTAACTCCAACCGTGCCAGTCACACGCCAATACTCCTCTTTTGACATGTCCTCTTATGAGTGGATACCCCATGTGCGGACACTGATTGTCTGTAGCGAACACATTTCCTTCATGCTCAAAGAGGGCAATACTATGACCTTCAACTCTAACTGCCCTCGGCTTACCCTCTGCTATATCACTTCGGGCAGCGACTTTTACATAATTTCCATTTTCTGATAACACTTTATTTTTCTCCTATTATTCCTGTGATAATTCAGTTAAAAACGTCGCGACAGATTTCCGCTTCGCCTTCTTTGCATAATCAAGTGGTGTTAGTCCCGCATCGTCACGGACATTGACAGCCGCGCCGTGCTCAATCAACAACACAGCTTGGTTTTTGCCAACCCCTTTCTGCGCAATGAAGTGCAACGGTGTCTGCCCCTTATCATCAGTCACATTCGGATTAGCACCATTTTCCAATAAACAGGCAACGCCAACGGTCAAACCGCGTTGTGCGACCCAATGTAGCGGTGTCCACATGCCACGTCTATGCTTTTGATGTGCGTTGATATCCAGACCTTTTGCTATGAAACCTTTCAGCAATCTATCAAATCGCTTGGGTCCTTGTCCAACCAGCATATACCAATCTCGCAAGTTAATCTCATAACCTAAGTCAATGAGCAGATCAACGATTGCTGGTTGTTTATACTTAAGTGCCAGCTCAAGTAACGGCATAGTCGGTCCGACTTGATACGCATAGACGTGTCCACCCGGAACTTCATTCTCCTGTTCAGTATTTACCTTAGAGGATTTCTCCGATGGTATAATGTAACCTGTAGGATCTTTTACATTAATCCGTAATCTGAGAAGATCGGGATTTCTTTGAAATTCCTCTCTTGCTCGTTCAACGTCACCCATTGCACAATAGAGGACAACATCGGTTTCTGCCCCTTTTTCAAGCAGATATTTGCATACCTCAGGTCGTCTACTCATTGTCCATTGTGCTGCAGTTCCATTATGGTCCTGATCACGTAAATTTATGTCGGCACCGTGTTTGAGAAGCAAGTCAGCAATTCGGGGTGTGGCAGAGAAATGTAACGGAGACATGCCATCACTTCCCAGTGTGTGAACTACTTCTGGATTTCCACCAATCAACGTTTCAAGTGTATCCAGCATGTCCAACCCAGCAGCAGCATGTGCGTCAATCGTTGCTCCACGTTCAATCAGGTGTTCCGCCAATTCCTTGTTGTAACTTAGCATTGAACCTGTTACATGCTGAAGTGCTGAAGTACCACCTGCCCACCAAGAACTCTTGACATCAATGTTTGCACCTGCATCCAGCAGCACATCAATAAACGGACGATCTCCTCTGCCTGCTGCATGCACAATTGCAGGAGCATCAAAAGAAAACCAAGGTTCATCATGTGGTCTTTGAGGTCACTGTTATTTGCCAACAATGACCTGACCTTTTCTGCTTCTCCATTATTCACTGCATCAATAAATGCTGTTCGCTGCAAGTGCCAACCTTGACTCATCAGAAATTACTCCTCAAACACCTCAATTGTTGTTCTACCTTCTGCAAAATTCATTGCTGTGGTAGCCGCGGACTTATTATCCGTATTGGAACGAATATCTGTTACATATCGTGCCAATCCGACTAATAACTGAGGTTGTGCAGGATGTCCATCGGCATGCTTCCACTCTTCAAATACGGTACGTAATGTCGGCAACACTTCACTACCTGTATCATCCCATAGCACAGAATGTCCAATCTCTTTTATCAGACGTTCACCTGAATATCCAGCATTGAGGTATCCAAGCACTTGTGGTCCCACATCTTGCACGTTAAGCGACTCAATCGTAGCAATAATCTGTTTGACACCTTCAGCCTCGTTCGCGACATCAAGTTTTCCTTCACTCAATGGTTCACTGAGAGGACGCGAGGTAATATTGATCCAACGATTTGCAAAGATTTGCCATGCAACATGGAATAAACCTTTTGCTGCGACAAGGTTACCACCCATCTTTTGTGCACTTCTCAGAGAAGACGCAAGGTTAAGTTCCATCGTTAAGTTCCACCAACCCGCATCTACATTAACAGGTGTGTTCGCCATTCTATCCGCAGCAAGCAGTACGAGTGAAGTAATAACTCTATCTAACTTGACACCGTCAACTAAAACTGCCTGAACTTCTTCAAAAGAACGTTGGAGATCAACACTGGTAAGTGATTCTACAAACACATCCTCATTAAATTTATTAGTACGTTCTAATGCGACATTTTCAATCGTTGGTAGCATCTCTTTCATAAGAGTGATAGCATCTCTACGGTACCGTTCTGGGTCTGCGGGATGATGTCCTACAAGGTCTGCACCGAGATAGAAGAACAGATCCGCAGTGCGGTCCCATCCAAATTCATCAACCACTTCAGAAAGATAACTGACATAAAGCGGGATTTGTGGATTATCAATAAAATTGGGTTCCACAGCACATTCAAAAAGTAACGGACGCAATTTGTCTGCATCGCCTTTATGATATGCAGTGTACAAACACCGTTCAATGCGTCCGGCTTGTCCTTCATAAGAGAAGATACGCACCCATTGTTCTATCTTTTCCCAACTGACAGGTTCCGGCAGGGGCACAGCTTCAAGCCGTTGACGTGCTTCTCCTGCAGCAGAACATGCAGCGGTAGTGACAGCAATGAGTCTGTCCTCGCCTTCATACCGACTTCCAACTCTAAGTCCATTTATGAGTTTTGAGACATCTTCTCCACCTTCTGACCCGTGTTCACTGGGAATGTGTCGGGCAACGTGTTCAAGAATCGCTCCCATTACCTCTTCTTCTGGGACACCGCCTTTAAGTAACAGTGCGATCGCTTTGGACATAGTCCATCTGTCTTCACTTAATAGACCTTCTCTAAGCAATTGCTTATGTTCATCAGCACGGCGATATACCATATCTCCAGGTTCAATCCAAATTTCTTCGCCTCGGATATCCACTGGAAAAACCTTCAAATCATCACATTCAACGTGGAAACACCCACCACCCTCTAAATCGAAACTACGGCGGTGCCAATCACACGTTAAAATACCATTTCGTATTGTGCCGCGGGTCAATGGATAACCCATGTGCGGACACTGGTTATCCGTAGCATATATCTTCCCATCAACGTTAAAGAGGGCTATGCTACGTCCTTCTTCCATCTTGATTGCCTTCGGTTTCCCTTCAGGCACTTCGCTCAATGTTGCCACCTTCACCCAATCGGGTGTTTGATTTTGCATATTTTGATTCCTTTTTGGTTTAGGTTTATCAGTTTAGAATTCAACTACCCATACAATTGGTAGAGGTGTAAAACGGATTTACCAAACGTTGCTGTGTGAAAGCCCAATTCTTTAGATTTGGGAGCCGTCAGAATATCGAATAATCAAATAGATATGAAGTTAATTTAACGTGAAGCGGACTGTATCAAAACGACTTGCTAATTCTGCAACAATAGGTTTGATCTTTTCAGGGTCTTCACCGGAAAAAGCATCAACGATAACATCTGCTATGTCAGGTGCATCCTCAGGTGTCATCCCCATTCGCGTAATTTCTTGAACACCGAGTCTTAGTCCAGATTTTCCCACTTCAGGTGACAAACCTGCAGCACCTGCAATTATATTGCAGCTTTCCAATTGATCCGCAAGTTCTCCACCAATTCCATAGGCATCTACAATCGGAATCAAAGTGTGCGTTTCTGTGAATCCGAGTTCTGCCCCGAGAATAGGCACATCGCGATCTAACAATGCTTGTCCCAATGCTTTTGCATTTGCAACGATTGCATCCGCATACGTTGAACCGCAGGTCATCCACTCCACAAATGTCCCTGCTAACGCGGGTAATCGACTCAGGTGATGATTGCTCATGAGTAATGGATAAAGTGTTGATGCAATTCGTTCCGCAATGGATTTGTCGTTTGTTAGAATCATACCACCTTGCGGTCCTGCCAACGTTTTATGTGTGCTGGAAATGATCACATCAGCACCTTCTTCAAGGGGTGATTGAAAACGTCCACCAGCAATAAGTCCAATTACATGTGCCGCATCGTAAATTAGATATGACTCTGGATTTGCCTGTCGCATTGCGCTTTTCAATTCTGCAACAGGTTGTGGAAACAGGAAAACAGCAGAACCGATATTTACGATTCTCGGTTTGTGTTGCTCAATCAATGAAATCGTTGCTGCAAGGTCAATGTTGGATCGGACACCGTCCCAAGGTATCGGAATTGACTGTAAGTCTACCTTTAGAGGTGACACTGCAAGTTTATTTGCATAGCCGTGACCGTTATCTACTTCTAATGCAATACTACCCGGTTCAGCGAGTGCGAATGTCGTTGCAATTCCTGCGATATTACCTGACAACGGACGTAAATCAACGAATGCTGCATTGAACAACGTTTTTGCCAATTCCTGCGTATACGCCTCTATTTCTGCAATATAACGATTACCTTTGTAATGCCGATTATGTAGGTCAATACCGTTATAATTCCCGTATCGCTGTGCTAACCTTTCATCAAAGAGTTTTTCTACCAACGGAGAAGGCGTATTCTCTGAAGCAATAAGGTTCAAGCAAGTTTTGCGATATTCATGATGTTTATTGAGAAGCGTGACTAGTTTTTCTATGTCTTGATTAGGGTTCATTTAGAAGCATTCCCGAAAAAGAGTGTGGTTTTTCGATGGTTATTAATTGATAGATAGGTGTAATGTAGGTTCACACTGATATATGTTAGAATGACGTTTCATGTCCCAGTGATCTCTACGAAATTATTAACGCTTTCAATAGATTAAAGTTTCTAAGAATGCCTAATAATCTGCGACATGAAGTATGGTAGGAAATGTAGTCAATTTAGGTTGAAAGTATAAGAGGGATATATTCACTAAATTGACACCTATGGTGTTCCTGTTTTCTTACCTTAGTTCCAAGGTGTTCTGCCTTTAGCTGCTTCAGATATTTTCTTTCGCGTATAAATCTAAATAGTATTTGTGTATAGCACCAGCGGTGCGGAAGGTGTATAGAATCGTGCAACTACACATACAAAGCCAGCGGGCGACAGGTGTATATTCAAAAAGTCTATCTTATGCAATACACTTAGAAAATAGAAACTCCCAATAATGAACGTACTAGTGGAGCGTCCATTCGGACAAGATAAGTGTAGACAGAATACTTGTGGAGGTGATATTATAGATGATATGGACGCTATGTCTTTCGGTCGTGGTTTTTACTGCTGTTTGCACAGTGTGTGAGTTGACGGTGAGGATTGTACGGAAGCTCAAATCGTAATGACCTACTTGTCTTTATCTTGTCGTCCTTTATAGATCCAACGAATAAAGTGGTATGATGCCCAGACAATAGCAACATAGAATAACCCAGTGATAAAACCCAGAAATATGTCTCCATAACCACTTCCAACTATCATGGAAACAATAATAAAAACTATAATGGACAGGAATATTGTAATCCTGATAAAAAACTTTTTCCAATTTAGATTTTTATTTATTTTCATAGTAAAATGATATTGTGTAAATGTCAATAAAGTTTGTAATATGGTTGCATTATACCAGATTTTATGTTGTTTACAATACAAAATAACGTACGGTGCTATGTGCCGGGCGTTTTTTCTTTATCTACACATAATACTATTATCTATATCGTGTAAATATGGTATACTTATGCTTAATATATCCCGATAGACAAGGATTTATGATGGCTGAAAGCAAAGCAATACAGGTGAAAGTGCCACAGAGGACTTATGAGAAGTTAGTTGAATTTACTGGAAGTGAGGGTTTTGTCGGTTCATCTGGCAAGCCTATCGTTGCCCAAGCCGTGTTCAAGATGATCCGATTCTTTTTAGATGCTGAGAATGATCCCGAATGGGAAAAACTTCGAGAGAAATCCGGGGGGAATACCTTTGGCATGGTGGACGCAGCTGTGACAGAACATATCAAAAAACGGCAGAGAGGTCCCTATTAGAGTACTCACCCGATTTATAAGTATTAAATTACTATAGTTTGGACAGTTTTTTATAGACTTGAATAATAGTCTGGACAAGGAGAATCACAGTCATCATACCTATTTCTTAAATGATACACCTGTCGCCCCGCTGGGGCTATAAATCGTTTGTTCACGATGTACTATACACATTTCGCCCCGCTGGGGCTGCTCATTTTGATGTTTTCACACTTTTTCATCAAAGTATTATCCTATCCAAAACTCACAATATATTGCAAATGCCAGCAATATCATACCATTTCTATAAATGTTTATCCCATTAACATTTGTTAAGAATGTCTTGAAGGATGGCACAAACTGGCAGTTTGTGCTACAAAAATGCGGCGTTTTCTATTAGAAATGGTATCAGTATGTAACCAAGAGAAATTGTCCAAACTATAGTATTAAATTAGGGGAGGGTACTAAAAAAGTGACCATCGGCAATTTTGACTGAATTGCGTCCGTATAGGCTTTATGGTATATTTGCATATTTCAAAAGTTTAGTACGCTGCTATTATATTCAGAAACAGAGAAATGGATACAAAAATGACTTACCGTGAATTGTGGTTGCACTTTCCGCAAGGATTAGCATATCATTCACGATGTGAATGTTTAGTGTGGTCAACAACCTAAATAACCCTGTCCTGATAAATCCTACTCTTGACACAAACAATTTTATCTGGTAATATATTGTCAAAACTATTTTGTGAGGAAAAAACGTGAACCGCAGAAAATTTTTGACGAATGGAAGTGCCCTATTAGCCGGCATATTTGTTGCTAAGAGTCCATTTAATGTCTTTGCAGACCATCATGAAAGTGACGATCATCCACATGGACATGAACTACCAAAATTGCGTTACGACTATGACGCGCTTGAACCTTATATTGACAAACGCACAATGGAAATCCATCATGGGAAACACCATCAAGGTTATGTCAATAAGTTAAATGCAGCAATTGGCGACGATCATGCTTTAGCTGATCAATCTATTGAAGATTTATTGCGAGGTATAGATAAAGTTCCACAGAAAATTCGCCAAGCAGTAATCAACAGTGGTGGCGGACATGCTAACCACACTCTTTTCTGGAGCACAATGATCCCTGGTGGAAGAGAACTTAAGGGTAAAATTGCTGAAGACTTACAATCCACATTCGGTTCAATTGATGCTGCAAAAGAGAAATTCAACACCACAGCAAAAACGCGTTTCGGTTCAGGATGGGCATGGCTTGTTGTTGATGACAAGAAGAAGTTACAGATATATTCAACTAAGAATCAGGATAGTCCACTGATGCAAGGTCACACACCTATCCTCGGATTAGATGTATGGGAACACGCATACTACCTGAAATACCAGAACCGACGCGCAGATTATGTGGGTGCATGGGCAAATGTCGTTAATTGGACACAGGTTAACCTTAACTACACCACAGCAATGAAAGGTTAGGGGTGTATCTATGGATCGTAGAGATTTCTTAAGAAGCAGCGGCTTAACGCTAACTGCCTTTATGCTCAGTCCATGGGCGATTCATGCCTTTCCTAAAATTGAAGGTGAAGAACTAATTCCATTTCTGGATCAACCTACACAAACCGCATCAAATCGTGTTTTGCTTGATTGGCATGAATTTGATTCTTTCATTACACCTAATGATGAATTCTTCAATGTATCACATTATGGGAAACCGAAAGTTGATCTTGAGAATTGGAAATTAGAAATTAGTGGGTTAGTTGAAA
Organism: Candidatus Poribacteria bacterium; assembly: GCA_965214095.1. GTDB lineage: Bacteria > Poribacteria > WGA-4E > WGA-4E > WGA-3G > MSPOR6. The sequence goes on from OZ243938.1 coordinate 1,532,297, forward strand.
ATCCGATGACGCTCACAATTGATGACATCAAAGCAAGACCAAAGCAAGATGTAAGCTTTACGTTGGAATGCTCTGGTAACCACGGTTTTCCAACATTTACAGGTGCTATTGGTACCGCAAAATGGGGTGGTACGCCACTTGCACCTATCCTCAAAGAAGCGGGAATAAAAGAGGATGGTATAGAGGTGATATTTTTCGGACATGATTCAGGCGAAGAAAAATTGAGAAAAATTACCATGCGTCAGAACTTTGCAAGAAGCATGTCTGTTGAGGACGCATTAGAAGAGACGAATTTGTTATGTTACGAAATGAACGGTGTTCCATTACCTCATGACAATGGTGCCCCGCTTCGGTTGATCGCTCCCGGTTGGTATGGGATTGCATGTGTCAAATGGCTCAAACGGATTGAGGTGCGGAACACAAGGTTTATGGGTAGATTCATGGCACGCGATTATGTGACCATGCGTAAAGAAACCCGTCCTGATGGTGAAACTGTATGGATGGAAACATCTGTCGGCAGAACTCAGTTGAAATCGTTAGCAGCCAAAGTGACACGCAATACTGATCAATACCGAATCTACGGTGCTGCTTGGGGAGCACCTATTCAGAAAGTTGAAGTGAGTATTAATGGTGGTCCTTGGCATGCAGCTACGATAGACCCAGAAGAAGATGCTGAATTTGCTTGGAAAATCTGGCACCTTGATTGGGGAAATCCAGCAAAGGGTGAACATACCATCGTCTCACGTGCTATTGATACGAAAGGGAATGTCCAACCTGCAGCAGATTCAGACTACATAGAGGGAAAACACACCTATTGGGAAAGCAACGGGCAGGTTGTCCGCAAAATTAACATTGAATAGGAGAACCCGATTTGATTAACATTACCGATGAACAGAAACAGCAGTACCAAGAAGAAGGTTATTTCATTTTGGAAAGTGTGATTCCTGATAATCTTTTAGAACTGCTGCGCGGGGAATGTGGTACCTTCATTAATCAGATGGATGAGCGAATGGAACGGGAAGGCAAGGATGTGATGGGACTTAATCATCGTAATAAACGTTATTTTGTCTCAAACTGCTTTAGACAACAACCGAAACTTCGCGAATTCCTGTTCAGCGATCTTATGGCAGAGGTGTGTCGTGCAGCCTTAGGTGACAATGCATATCTCTTTTGGGAACAATATGTTGTCAAAGGTGCTGAAGCAGGCATGAAATTTAGTTGGCATCAAGACTCTGGTTATGTCGGATACCCTGATCACAAACCGTATTTAACCTGTTGGTGTGCACTTGATGATATGTCTGAAGAGAACGGGACAGTATACGTCATGCCGTATTCACATATCGGCATCCGTTCATGGGTGAAACACATCCGTGAAGAGGGTAGTAATGATCTAGTTGGTTATTTCGGACCGGAAAAGGGAGTGCCTGCCATTGTTCCTGCGGGGAGTATCGTTGCATTTACAAGTGTCAATTTTCATAGTAGTGGCACAAATACGACAAATTCCATGCGTAGAGCTTATTTAGCACAGTATTCTGCTGAACCACTTTTGTCGCACGATGGAAGTCGTTTGTGGGGAAATGCTGAGCCGTTGTTGCGCGATGGTGAGTCTGCTGTGGGTGAACCGCCACCAGAGGTTTCGTAGTGTGCTTAGACAAAATAAACTATTTGGGATTTATTTGCCGGTTAAACTGAGTCAGATAATTCCCAATCTTATCTTGTATCCCACGTGCTACTGCAGCAGAACCAACATAATGACTGATGAGGATTCCAAAAGCAAACACTTCACCATCGGCTGTCCGAGTGTAGCCAGCAAGTGCCGAAACACCACTTAATGTTCCTGTTTTCGCACGCAGAACTTTCTCTGCATACATGCCTTGCATCCTATTTCTCAATGTGCCATCAACACCAGCAATCGGTAGTGATGCTGTAAATTCTGGCATCAGCTCAAAATTGAGATACATATAGACGAGTAGATTAGTAAGCAGTTCCACGTTGAGAAGGTTATACCGTGAAAGTCCTGAGCCGTCAACAAACCGATGTGCAGGTGGTTCAGCCATAATTTCACCTAAAAAATCAGTAATAGAATCTCTTCCCTTTCGCCACGTCCCGGGTTCTCCTTTAACCTCCGCTCCGATGGTTTTGAATAAGAACTCGGCAATCCAATTATCACTCGGTTTATTCATCAATTTGATAATCTCTGCCAGTGGAGGGGATAAATGGGTCGCAACAATCTGGGCATCAGATGGCACAGTACCAGCAATCACATCACCAGATACTATCATACCCCTTTGAATGAGAGTTGTTTTCAGAAGATTACCGCAGGCGATTGCTCTACTGCCAGTTTTTACATCAGGTTCAAGATCGCGTATACTTAACGCACTCACATGAAAAGGTTTGTCATCCCACATCCAACCCGGACCTTCGCGGACAGTATCAAAGTAAGTTTCATCAACGACGATGTCTCCGATAATTGATTTTATACCTGCTTTTGCTAAAACATCAGATAATCGTAGAATAAAACCAGATTCAAGAACCGGATCACCTTTACCTTTGAGATATAGGTTTCCAATTACATGCGGGTCATCGGTTTTCACCGCATGTAATGTTGTTTCAAATTGAAAGTTCGATCCTAATTTCGCTAAAGCAGTTGCTGCTGTAAAGAGTTTCGTTGTAGAAGCAGGATGGTGTAGTTTATGTGCATTATTGACATATATCATCTCACCAGTCTCTACTGAAACCACTTTGATACCTACGCTTGCTGTCCTAAACAAGGAATCCTGTAATACTTCATCAATATCTGAACGTAATTGTTCAAGTGGATTGACACCTTCTGGCGGCGGATGTTTTTCCACAGGTTTCGTAGAAAATATTCCACAACCTGAAATTAGGATTACCCAGCAGATAAGAATTACGTTATATATTCTCATAACATGTTAATATTATCACACATTTTGAGAATATGAAAGGAAAACACCCAAGGGTTATTTAGTTTTCGGTTTTTCTTGTCCTTTTTCACAAATGCTAAATGCCTCAAGTTGGTAGGTGCGGTTTCCTAACCGCACCGAATTTGTGATAAAACCTTTCATAGTCAGTTTTATTGTGGGTTCCGGTGCGGTTAGGAAACCGCACCTACCGGCTTGGGTATTAACTTTTAGTAAATCTCTATTTTGGAAAATACTTAGAACTAAATAACCCTGCCCAGAATAAGTTTTATACTAATCGTTGTTTTATTATTGCCATTATGCAACTTAAAATTGTATAATTTAAAAGTTGTTGAATTGGTCAGAGTAATAACTTAGTCAATTTCTAAGATCATTCCCGTTCTTGAGAATATTAGTATACTGAATTAATATAAGGAGTAAACATGCGTAAAATAGTCTTACTTTTAGGAATTACTTGTTTGTTCGGTTCAATCTTACCACATATTGCTTCGGCTGAAATTGATCCTGAAAAAGCAGCCGGTATCTGGTTATTTGATGAGGGAGCAGGTAATGATGTTGAAGATTTATCTGGAAAAGAGAACCATGGTGCTATTACAGGGGCAAAGTGGGTTGAAGGTAAGTTCGGTGATGGACTTGAATTTAATGGTGGACAATCCGTAGAAATTGCTTCAACACCAGATCTACAACTTGGTGATGAGCATACAATGATGGCGTGGTTATATGTAACAAACATAGCCGAACATCGGCAACTCATCGCAAAAAACAATGAATATTTGTTACGTATTGACAGACCTGGAGAAAATAACAAAATGTCTGCTTTTGTCAGTATTGGTGGATGGGAACCGAGAGCATCTTCTGTTGTACCTGAAACAAAAACATGGATTCATTTCGCAGCTACTTATGATAGTGGAGCCAATGCCGACCAACTGGTAGTATATGTCAACGGTGAACGTAAAGGATCAAGTACACGTCCTGGAAAAGGGGCTGGTAATAATGATGCTGTTACTATCGGAACATGGAATGGTGGTTCATTTTTCATCGGTATCATTGACGAAGTAGCCATATTTAAATCTGTCCTAACAGAAGATGATTTGCAGACTATTATGGAACACGGTTTAGAGAAGACCATCAAAGGGATTGCTGCTGTTGAAGCAACTAATAAATTGGCAACAACATGGAGCACTCTGAAACAGAAGCATAGTATTCGTCGTGTGTCAAATTGACATTCGTATTGAAAGTTCATTCCGTTTAAAACTGCTGATTTGCGATCAGAATATTGATAGGTATGCATTGAAGTTCCTATTGTCTATTATGAGAGAACACCTAACAAATCAATTTGATGATCAGGTACAAGATTCGATTTACCTCGTTTGGAGGGGACATTATATATGAATAAATTACGGTTCCATTACCTAAGTTGGGTTGGAACCATTTTACTACTATTGCTAACATTGTCAGCATCCGCTGAAGAAGCTAAGGTGTTTAGCCTTGAAGATAGTCTACAAATTGCAAAACAGAACAATCTTACTATTCAGGTAGTTGAACAAAACCTACAATCTGCTGAAGCACAAATCAGTACTGCCCGCGCTATAATGCTACCAAGACTTTCTGCAAATGGAAACTATACCTATTTTAAAGATGTACAAAAATCAGTAATTCAAGCAGAGGGTGGTTTTGGGTTTCCTATACCTGGCGAAAACATGGATGAAATGTCAACACCGAGTGTAGATAATGAGACTGAACTGATTGAATTGGAGTTTGGGGCACATCATAATGTTCAAGGTACAGTCAATTTAACACAACCTGTTTTCGCATGGGGACGCTATTATTACGGTTACCAAGCAGCGCAACTTCAGCATGAAGCATCGCAAAAAGAGTTAAACGCTGCTTATGAAAAACTCCGTATGGATGTAATTGAGGCATTCTATCGTGTGTTAATAGCACAAGAATTCGTTACAGTGGCAGAACAAAGTGTTGAATTAGTAAAAAAGCAACTCGGTATTGCGGAAACATCTTTTGATGCTGGTGTTACAACTAATTTTGATGTCCTTCGGGCAAAAGTCCAACTGGCAAATGCTGAATCACAATTAATTCGTGCCAAAAACGGAGTCAAAACAGCACAAAACGCATACAAAACCTTGCTTAACCTACCGCTTTCTGGCGAGATTTCAGTTGAAGGTTCTTTTGAAATAACTGAAGTCCAAGTTCAGCTGGATGAATTAATTAAATTGGCTCTGGAAACGCGTTCAGAAATTAACCGATCTCAACTCAACGAACAAGCAGGTCAAAAACAACTGAGTATCGCGAAGACTCGTAGCCTACCTGATCTCGCTTTTTTTTCAAACTACCAAATTTCCCATAACGAAAGACTTACGCAAATGAACCGAATCTGGAGTCTGGGTCTGCAAATCAATATACCTATTTTTGATGGGTTTGCTTCTCGAGCGGGTATAAAACAGAGTGAATCGGTCCTAAAGCAGCTCCAATTGGGAACAAAACAGGTTATGTCAACTGTAGAGTTTGAGGTGCGCAATACCTATCTCGCCTTACTTGAAGCAAAAACTCTCATTGATGTCCAACGTGAAACCGTCGCACAGGCAGAAGAAAGTGTTCGCATTGCAAATCTGCAATTTGAGAACGGTATGATTACGACTGTAGGACTGACTGACACACAACTCGCATTGATGCAGGCAAAAGTCAATCGCCTACAAGCACAACACGACTATGTTGTGGGTTTAGCACGACTGGAAAAAGCAATAGGACAGAAAATAGAATAGGCATTGCTTACCCAAGAGATACTAATCAGACATGAAGGTGGATATATATCTACCATTAAAAGGAGAATTAGACAATTGAAAAGACTTTGGATTGGCATTATCGTAATCGCAGTAATCGCAGTAATCGCAATGTTCCAATTCTTGAAACCTGAAAAACCTGCAATTGAAGCCACAGATCAAACTGACGTTTCTAAACCTGTAGAAATTAGAAAAGCCAAACGTGGAGAGATTCGCTCAGAGCTCCAGTTGTCAGGGACAATAGAAGCAGCATCACATGTGAGGGTAATACCCAAAATCTCTGGACGTATTATTTCCCTATCTGTTACTGAGGGAGACCGTGTCAAGAAAGGGAAGGAACTTGCTGTTATTGAGCATGAGGAGTTAACACTTGCAGTAGAACAAGCAGAGGCAATTCTTGAATCTGCTGAGACTGGGTACTCTCAGGCACAGCAACTTGCTGAAGTCCGCGTGCATTCACAGGTCGCGCAAGCAAAAGCACAACTCAAGGGTGCTGAAGTATCATTACAACAGGTCCAAGAACTTGCCAAGATTCGCACGGATACGCAAATAGATCAAGCCGAAGCAGGCTTAAAATCCCTTGTAGCAAATTTGGAAAAAATCAGAACTGGTGCGCGCGATGAAGACCGTCGTCAGGCTGAAGCAGGTTTGAATCAAGCGAAGGCGAACCTACTTAATGCCCAAAATAACTATGCACGTATGCAACAACTTTTCAAAAACGGAGCAATTAGTCAGCAATCGTTAGAGAACAGTCAGACACAATTAGATATTGTTACTGCCCAACATAAAATTGCTGCCGAACAAGTTCAACTTATTGATAACGGCGCACGGGAAGAAGACATTGAGGCAATGGAAGCACAGGTCGAACAAGCAAATGCTGCTCTTAGACTCGCACAAGCCCAAGCCACTACAAAAACATGGGAAAAGGACATCGCACTGGCACAAGCACAAGTTGAAACAGCACACGCTGGTCTAATATCAGCAGAAGCATTAGAAAAAGCAAAAAGTTGGGAAGCAGAGATTACGACTGCAAAAACTGCACGCACACAAGCGAGTATCGCTCTTAAACTTGCCAATAAACGACTTAGAGATGCCACAATTGAAGCACCTATTGATGGTGTAGTCTCACAACGTTTCTTAGATTTAGGTGGAATGGCAGCACCAACAGCACCATTATTTGAAATCGTAAATATTGACACAGTCAAAGCCACAACAGATGTGATTGAAGTCCATTTGAGTCAATTGGCATTGAATCAACAAGCATCAATCAATATTGATGGAATCGATACTCCGATTGAAGGTACAATCACATATATCAGTCCAACGTTACAGCCGATGCAGCGTACTGCAACGGTTGAATTTCAGATTGATAACCCTGAAAGCATGCTCAAACCGGGTATGTTTGCCAAAGTTACCGTGCCTGTTGACGTGCGTTCAGACGTAATTTTAGTGCCGCGTGTTTCGCTTATTGAAGATTCTAGCACAAAAACGCAAAATGTCTTCGTAGTTGAAGCTGGGATGAGCCAACGTCGTCCTGTGGAAATAGGACTCTCTCGTGGTGGTGAGGTGGAAATACGCGACGGACTAAATGAAGGAGACTCTGTCATCGTTGCTGGACAACATTCTCTCAAAGTAGGAGAGAGTGTCACGGTTGTTAATCCTTGACATATTGAATGCTTATACCGTGAATACGTAAAGACTGATTGCAACAAAAATTTTTACTAAGGAGAAATTTAGCATAAATGTCCATTCCAAAAATGTCAGTTAACAATCCAGTATTAGCAAATATGCTGATGATTATTATCATTATATTTGGTGTATATGCATGGATAACACTACCGAGGGAGTTGACTCCAGAAATTGCGTTACAGAGTGCAACGGTTACAACATTATATCCTGGTGCATCTCCAGAGGAGGTGGAAAAACTTATATCTGCTCCAATCGAGGATGCGATTGAGGAAAATGTCAATAAAATCAATCTCATGCTTTCTACTTCATCGGAAGGCAGGTCAATTATTACAATTGATTTTGATGAGATGAGCAATCGTGAATTTGATAAAGAGATGGAGAATCTACGCACTGCTGTTGAAGGTGTAAATGACTTACCCGAAGAAATATTAGACGATCCCAAAGTGGTGGAATTGGATGTTGCTTCCGGTTTTCCAATGTTGACTATAGTCGTCGGTGGTAGTATTTCTGAGGCACAGATGCGAGATATTTCTGAAGAACTGAAAGATGAGATCTTAGAAATCAAAAATATCGCATCCGTACAAATAGCAGGTCTGCGTGAAAGGGAAATTTGGATTGAAGTAAACCCCGATCGATTGAAAGCCTATAATCTTCCTATAGCAGCCATTAACAGGGCTCTGCAAGCGGGAAATATCAATTTACCTGCCGGCACATTGGAAATCGGTAATACAGAGTTTATGGTCCGAACAATGGGAGAATTCACCAATCCAGACTACATTGGGAATACCATTATTAGTGTCCAACCATCCGGCACACCGATCCGACTTCGAGATGTCGCAACAGTATCTGATACTTACGAAGAAGCACGTACCCTGTCTCGTATTGATGGTAAATCCTCAATTAGTTTGAGTGTACAGAAAAAGAAAGAGGGTAACACTATTTCATTGGTTGCAGAACTTCGTGATTTAGTTGAAAGACATAAAGATAATCTACCTGACGGTGCTGTTTTAACACCTGTCAACGACTATTCGGTCATCCTAAAAGAACGGTTGGGAATCCTTGAGACGAATGCTGTATTTGGACTCATTCTTGTTATATTGATGCTATTTCTATTTATTGGATGGCGTAATGCATTATTTGCTGCACTTGGGATTCCAGTTGCGTTTATGGCGACATTTTGGTTCATGTCAATAGCAGGTTACACACTGAGTGGTGTATCACTGTTTGGTCTTATTTTGGTCGTTGGTATAGTCGTTGACGATGCAATCGTTGTCATTGAAAATACATATCGGCACATTGAGAGAGGAGAATCTCCAAAGCTTGCTGCAATTCGCGGCGCGGAGGAAGTAGGTTGGCCGGTCTTGGCTGCAAGTTTGACAACTATTGGCGCATTTGGTCCACTCATGTTTATGTCCGGTACTTCAGGACAGTTTATGCGAATCGTTCCTATAATGGCGATTATTGTTTTAGTTGCATCACTGTTTGAAGTCTTTGTCATTCTGCCAGCACACGTATCAGAATGGGGAAAAGCAAGACCGCAAACTGGCAGAAGTAGACTGGAAGCACTTCGAACAAGATCACGCAATGTCTTCAGTCTCACGATCATCATAGCAGGATTCTTTGCGTGGTTTGCCACGATTTTTGACATCATCCGAAGAAGATATGTCAGAATCCTAAAACTTACAATACGCAGCAGGTATGTTTTTGTAAGTAGTGTCATCTTGATTGGCATGGTTACATGTGTAGGGGCATTTTCTGTTCTTGACAAAGAACTCTTTCCAGGTGAAGATTTTCCACAATTTTATGTCAAAGCAGAGATGCCACCATCCTACGGTATTCAGGAGACAACAGCTGTAATCGCTCAACTTGAAGATGCAGCAAAGAAACTCCCAGAAAGCGAGATCGCTGCAATTGTAAGCAATATCGGTTTACATACACCTACTGCCGGACTAGTAGAAGGCATTACTTATGGATCAAATTTTGGAGAACTTATCATTGAGCTTGTCCCAAAACAGGAACGGACACGGGATACTGACCAGATTATTGCTTCACTACGTGAAAACACTACCAATATAAGTGGAATTGAAGAACTCAATTTTGTCAAACTTCAAGGTGGTCCACCACAAGGACAGGATGTCGAGGTGAAGGTTAAAGGAACGTATTTTTCACAGTTAGTTGAAATTGCAGATCGATTGAAAGTGACATTAGGTGAAATTGATGGCGTTGAAGATATCAGAGATGATTTCCGAATTGGTAAATCTGAATTACGAATCTATCTAAAACCTGAAAAAGCAGCACTGTTTGGAATGACTACTATGCAAGTTGCTCAGACTGTTCGTAATGCAATTGAAGGTGCGAAAGCCACAACCTATCGTGAAGCGGATGAAGCAATTGATGTCGTTGTCAAATATAGGGAAGACCGTCTACAAACAATCGCGGAATTGAAGGATTTATTGATCACAACGCCTATAGGAACGATTATTCCACTAAAAGATGTAGCAGTTATTGCTGAGGAAAAAGGATATGCGGATATAAGAAGGTTTGAAGGGGAACGTGCTATTACTGTATATGCATCTGTTGATAGAACAAAAACTTCTCCCTTCCAAGTCAATGAAATCCTCAGGAGTTCTTTTGCAGATATTGAAGCATTATATCCAGGATATCGGCTTGATTTTCGTGGTGTATTTGACGAAATCATACAATCTTTTTCGGAATTATGGAAACTCTTTATTGTCGGAGTCCTTGTTATCTATGTGATATTAGGTGCACAATTCAAATCATTTACACAACCGGTAATTATCTTGTTTGCTGTGCCGTTTGGAATGATAGGTGCTATGGTTGGGTTGCTCCTTTCCAATGCTACACTTAGCATGGTTGCGATGTTTGGTATTGTTGCACTCACAGGAATTGTGGTTAACGATTCTATTGTGTTAATTGATTTTATCAACAAATACCGTGCACTCGGTTTCAACAGATGGTATGCTATATTAAAGGGTGGAAGTATCCGTTTACGACCAATCATTCTAACTTCATTGACAACGATTTTCGGACTTTTACCGATGTCACTTGGATTTGGTGGAAAATCTCCTATCTGGACACCTATGGCAAATACAATTATCTTCGGTCTTGCATTTGCAACGCTTATGACACTGTTTGTTATGCCTTCTTTATATGCTATCACAACTGACATAGGTAATGTATTTCGGAGAAAGACTGAGGAAGGGTATGACACTGTTCCAGACAGAGATATGTTAGACGCTGCTGCCCCTGCTGATGATTAAACAAAATGCATGAAGAAATCTATTTTACTCGGTATATAAGACTCTATAGTAAATCATAAAGGAATGAGATATGAAAATTGCTTTTATTGGTGTAGGTGGTATAGCTGGAAATTACCGTGGAAGTCTCAGACGTTTGGAGCGTCCTATTGCTGCGATATGTGATATCAACGCAGATCGCGCTGAATCTGTTGCCAGTGATGAAAACGCAACAGCATACACTAACCATCAAGATATGCTACAGAAAGAGAAGCCGGATGTTGTATTTACTTGTATTCCGCCCGGTGCACACGACACACAAGTCGCTGATGCTGCAAAATCCGGGGCTGCAGTCTTTGTTGCGAAACCGGTTGCCCAGGATCTGAATACAGGTAAAAACGCTCGTGATGCAATTGCAGATTCAGGTGTCATCAATCAAGTCGGATATATGGCGCGGTATAGTGACATCACTGACAAATCGAAAGAGTTAATCGGGGATAGAGAACTTTCAATGGGGATTGGCAGATTTTTCGCTCGGATGGGTGCAAATCATCCGTGGTGGGGGAAATTTGAGGTATCCATTGGACAGATGGTTGAACAGACAACACATGTATTCGATCTTATCCGCTACTTCTTAGGAGATGTTGAGACTGTCCAAGCATTCGGCATCAAAGGCGTATCTGATGATATTGCTGACTTTGAGGAGTGTACTGTCTGTAATCTGAAGTTTACGAGTGGAGCCGTAGCAAGCATTACAAGCACTTGTGTGGCGCGTGCACATGAGGGTTTCGCCACCGAGTTGGTTGGGGATGACATCTACCTCAAACTCACACACGATTTAGGATTACGGGGACAGGTTGCGGGTGAAAGTGTAGAATATACCGGTTCTGAAGCAGGATATTTCCGTCAGGTGGAGCAGTTTATCAAAGCCGTTGAAGCAAATGACCAAAATATGGTGCGATCATCTTATGCAGATGCATATAAGACGTTTGCTGTTACACTTGCAGCCAATCGTTCGTTAGAAACAGGACAGGTTGAACAGGTCAAAATATGAACACTGTAAAAGTGTTGCATCAGTTGGAAATGGTATCAGGAAACAATCAAAGATTTATCCAGTAGTATCCAGGAACGTCTATCTTTCTTAGGGAATGGAAAAGGATTTTTGTATGTACGGACATTTGTAATATGAATAAGTGTGGCATACTTGGCAAAAGTCCATTTTTCTCTAAATTCTTCAAACCCCATGTCAACAAAGATTTCTCTATGATAATGAGATCTGATGTTGTGTAGTCTTTCGGTGGTTAAGTCTTCGTAAGTCTCTATTTTGGAAGCGATGAATTGTCCTTTGACAAGTCCTACGTTTTCCTTCATGTAGACAACATCTCCTTCACTGATTTTTCCGTAGGGCGCACACCGAACTTTGGAAAGTCTACTGTCAATAGTTTTCTTGCCATCTAAGATAAGGTCAAGCCAAGGTTGTGTGAAAATAGCGAGATGATATTGCATTATTGCGTTCCGTATCCGATTGATTATTTTGTATAGTACCATTTCTATAAATGTTTATCCCATTAACATTTGTTAAGAATGTCTTGAAGGACGGCACAAACTGGCAGTTTGTGCTACAAAAATGTGGTGTTTTCTATTAGAAATGGTATAACAAGTTCTTTTTTAAATTGTGGCATAGAATGTCCGATGTACAATGTATTGTACAACAGCAAACGGCATATTTACAGGAATGGTATTACTATGGATAAAGATGATTTTGTAGATTTACATGAAGACATTTATATACTTGAGGCAGTAGGTTTGAATCGCATTGCTTATGCAGACGGTATCTTGAGAGCTGCGGCTGTAGAAATAGATTCTCGTCTTGCTTATTCTGTATCATCTGAGCAAATAACTTATGTAACAGAAAAGACACCGTTTATGGAGTTGTATCCGGATCCGAAACAAGTTTCAGTGATGCGGATGTTGATCGCTGATGGAACATTGCGAGAGATTCGGTTGTTGGATTCTGAAGTGCAACAAGAATTGCGCAATCACTGGGCTAATCTCCATTTTGGAGAAGATGACCCTACAAAATTAGAAGCAGATCAACTCAAGTATGGACGCATATTGATGAATTGTAGCAATACTGGCTTTGAAGCATTGGATAAGACATTAATCCCTGAACCTAATCAAGAAAGCAGATATTGGGATAGAATGGTTGAAGTAGCGGATTCACTAAAAGGCTTAAACGCTGCAAAACATATCTTTTCTTAGGTATTGTGGTAGTTCAAATTTCATATATTTTCGCATCCCGTGTTGTCATATCCACAACTGCGATTGTTGCTTTCCCCGTTGTCCAACCTCCTGTTTCACCGGGATTGAGTAGTAATGCTTTTTCTTTACTTATTTCAATTTTATGCGTGTGTCCGTAGACAACGATGTCATATTCACCACTCTTTGCGATGGGGATGGCAAGTTCAGGATAGTGCATGACGGCAATGGACATATCACCAAGTGATGTGCTTGCAAGATTTGGATGTACTTCACCGATTGCTTCAAACTTTTTAGCAAGGACAACACGTTCTCCATCGTTGTTGCCAAAAACACCAACAACACGACAGTTTAAATCTGCTAATGGGTCAATTGCAAATGGTGCGATAAAATCCCCAGCATGGACTACTAAATCTACACCAATATCGTTGAATATTTCTACTGCACGTTTGACATTTGGGATGTTGTCGTGACTGTCGGACATAACACCAAGTTTCATATTAATTCCTTCCTTTTATGTGTCTACAAAAACTGGTAATCTGTGGATGACATTGCCGAGATACCCCTTTGGGTTCCAGGGTTGGGTAAAAGGTTGTGCATTTCCTGCGTTGTCATAGCCGCGTGCCCATATTTCATAATAGCCTTTGTTCTCAATGGTAAGTTCGGTTTCCCAGTGATACCAAGCATATTTATTTGATGGTGAAGTCAATTGAGTTTCTTGCCATTGGATGCCGAAATCCGTTGAAACAAGAACTTTGTCAATTTCACTTTCTCCTGCCCAAGCATGTCCTCTTATTTTTATAGGTGTGCCTGCACGTAATTTTTTATGTGATTCGGGTTGGGTGATGAGAGATTTTACCTGCCACGAAGTTGCGATAAGCATATCTTCAACGGGTGGGATGTTTCCCGGTTCAACTTGATATGCTGGCATGCGATAGGAGTATCCACTCATTTTTTCAGAGTCGTGAACTTGGTCTCTTACCCAGATACGATTGAGCCATTTCTGCATTGCACTGCCAATCCATCCTGGGACGATCAATCTTGCGGGAAATCCGTGAGCAGCGGGTAATGTCTCACCGTTCATCTTTATCGCGATGAGTGTCCGTTCATCCATTGCTTTATCAATCGGAATGCCACGTGAAAAAGATTCGCTTCCATCAGTTGGGATATCTTCGCCATAGTTACCTGTGTAGATAGCAGACGGTTTTAACCCAGCAGCTTGGAGGACATCACGCATCCGCACACCTGTCCATTCACTACATGCGACTGCCCCGAGTTGCCATGGCGTGCCATCTATCTTTGGTTCAAACAGACTCCTACCATTCCCCGCACATTCCAACACAACTTCATAAGTCACCTGTGGGAAACTTTGCAGATCTTCCATTGATAGCGCAAGTTCTTTGTGTACCTCGCCATCAACCATTAATTTCCATCCGTTGAGATTTTTTTCTATTGCACGTTTGGGAATGCTGCTGTTGTTTCGCACGAAATGCCTTTCCGTTGGCGTAACATTGTCGTTAAGCAAATGCGGTGCAAATTCCCCGTTAAATGGGTTTTCCGAGTGCACAAGCATCTCAGGCTTTGGGAGTCCTGATGCATCCAAATCCTCAAGTGCTATAGGCATCATACCTCGCCCCAAGAGACCTTGGTTGACTGCCTCACAACCGGCACCGAACAAACCCATACCCATGAGTAATGCGACTTTACCTGTATTGGCAAGAAAATCTCGTCTTGAATGCCTATCGGCAGTCGGTAATCGGCAGATAGCAGTGTGCGGTTGCATATCACTTTCTGCACCAGATTGCTCTCGACCGACTACTGATGGCTGACTGCTTGAAACTTGATAGTTATTAGTCATCGTCGCGTTCGCTAAGTAATTCACCTCGTGCAAGACGTTCTGCGTTTTCCGTAGACCACAGAATGTTTTTCATCAGTTTTTGTGCTGTGATGTAACGCGTTGCTGCCAATAAGTGCATCCGTTTTTCTTCAGGGTCGTCAGATAAGTCGTAATGCCGATATGCGACTTCAAGCACTTGGAACATGTGGAGTTCAGCGTCTTCACGTAGCAGAATGTGTGCAAGCGTTCGTTTCAGTGGATTGATGTCATGCCCTTCTTCAAGATATTGATTTACCAGTATCTCCGCCTCAAAAACTTTTTGGAAGTCAGCGAATTCTTGTAGTCGTTCTAACATCTTTTTTGGTGAGTCGTAAGTCTCGTCGGGTAACCGTTGTCCAGGTTTAGGAATTCGTGCGGCAGGCATGTTCAACCAACGTAAGTATGCCAAGTAGACTACACCGTGAAATATACCGCGTAGTAAAGTAGCACTGGGTGCATACTGAAAAGCATGATATAAAGCGTGTGAGTATGAGTAGATATTAGCTACATCGTGCCAGTCACCTTCATTTTTCAGATGGAAACGTGCAGTGCGAATTGCTGAGGCATAAGTCATTGCGCGGCAGATGTCAGTGGGTTTGACTCCTTTGCGTAAATATTCCTCTACAATAACAACAGTGGGTTCAAATTCATCTGCGAGCAGTGTCTGCGTAAACTCGGATATATCAAGTTCTGCTTCGTTAGTTTGGTTGTCTCCCCATATACTATCAAGTCTTTTGAAAATGGGTTGTAAGACTGGTACGGAATCTGCCCATCGAGAAGTTTCCTCATGACGTGTTCTGCTGACGAGATCAACGACGATGGGACGTAATATCTCATGTGAACCTTCCCAGTTGATGTATTCCAATGCCTCAAACATCTTATTAGCGAAATCAAGCGCGTGTCCGTCACCTGTGAAGTAATAATCAGTTGCTGCAGTGTAGACGAAATCTGCGATGACAGATTTGTCGTAGTCTCTGTCATTTAAGGTTAACAAGATACGTTCTGCTGCGCCTCTGTGGCGTTTATCTACAAAATAGCGGAACCATCGTTTTAGTGTCACGAGGTCGTGATCATTTTTTGTTCTTGGGAATGGGGAACGATAGGGACGTGCACTTCCTGTTGTTCTCCGACTAATCTGACTCAATCCGTGAACGAGAAATAGGTTATGGTCATTTGGGTCAACATCATCCCACATGTTTGCTGCAAGTGTGAGTATTGCAACACCTGACGACCATCCATCACTACTTTTGTGTGCGCCGTAGTGGAGTCCTTGTTGTATAATTTCTGCAGGATCGGCACCCGCATCACGTAGTGCAGTAACTGCTTTTGCGATAAAGAATGTACTACGGTCTTTGAGTCCACGTTCAAGTGCCCGTTTCCCGTTTTCAATGACTCGTCTTTTAGCTGCCTCGCGTTCACCTTTTGCTAATCCGACGTATAAATAACCGTCTTCACGCATCTCAACAGGAAATGCTTTTAGGTCATCACCAGATGCTAAGAAGCATGCACCTGACTTGAGGTCAAATTCCCAGTGGTGCCAGTGGCATATTAGCACGCCATCACGGATGCTACCTTTGGACATTGGATAACCCATGTGTGGACAACGGTTGTCAACAGCGTAATAGTGATCGTTATTTTTGAATACAGCGAGATGCGTTCCGTTGACATGGAAGGGTTTGCCTTCCAGTTCTTCAAAATCTTCAGCGGGACAGAGTTGATGATATACAAGTTGGGATTCGTCTATTTCTATTGGTGGTAGTGGTTCAACGGTAACTGAACCGATGCCAGTTTCTTCAAGAGCGGGAGTCTGCATGGTGTGCCTCCTTTTGAAGGTTGTTTGTTCGTGGAGGGGTTATAATGATTCGTATGTACTGGATTATCAGTATATCCCACTTTCTAAAAAATGTAAAGAACGAAGGTCAGGGTTATGTAGTTTTAGGATTTTTGTTCAATTTTATTCACTAACGTTAATTTTGTTATGGGTTTGTATTCCTTTTTGTCTGAACCAGGATTTGCAGGATTAGTAGATTTTCAGGATTATGAGTCTGACGTTTCAAAGTGCCATTGGTAAGATTGGCTGCACTGATTTTGGTAAAAAGTGATAATCCAAATCAACGTTGAATAAGCATAAGGTCTTTGGTGAATTTCGTAAACTCTACCCAGCAGATGGTGTGTAATAAATATGTTAACATAAGAGAGTATGTTTGTCAAGTGCCATTTCAATAATTTTGTAGGAAATCAATCAGTTTGACCGAAAAACGTTATTCGGTTCACCACGATAGAGGTGAATGTTATACTTCAACGTCAAAGTATCATAAGGAGGAGAAAGATGGAACGGTTCATGGTAGACAGGGGAAGGATGGATTAGGGCGTAGTTCTTTCTATTACGCACCCACCATGTTGTTGGATGACGGGGATTGTCGGAATGATCAGTGATTATTACTCCGTAAGTTTCGTTGTCAGCAGGATGTGTAGCAGTGAAGCTGCACCATTTACTCTGTTTTCCAAAGATGTCCATTGGCTCGGTGCGTCCATCTGCGTCTAATAGTTTTCCCGGCGTAAGAATGTTGTCAAAACGGATTGCCATACCGCTGTAATACCTTCCATCTGCACCGGGTTCACCTCGCCGTAAGTCCAGCACAACATCACGGTCGTTTGTTCGGAACGTCAACGTAATGTTTATACTCATTGAATCTATTGAATCTGCTGTGGGAGGAATGAAGATTGTGATTTTTCGTTGCTCTGTAAGGTGTTTTATTCCTTGCCAATCTATCCATGCGTTTTCAGTAACCAGATTTACGCCAGCGATACCTGCAATTTGTCTAATAATCCGTTGATGGACGATTTTACCGAAGCCGGTAGGGTCTGCTCCTTTTGCGGGTTGTTCCCAAAAATTGACATCGTTCACCTTTTTCCACGCAACCCATAGTCCTTGATGATGGACGTGGTCGCCGGGTTCGTTCATTGTTAGCGATGGGGCACCGGGTAGGTTTAATGGATGGCAGAAAGGACGGTTTCCATCTTCGGGAAAATGGTATCCTAAGACTTGTTGATCATTCCACGCGATAGATAGACTGTGTTTTGATTGTGATATTGAGAACATTCTTTATCCATTTGCCTATTCTTCATTTTCAACGAATTATAGGTCTTGTTCTATAGTATAACCGTGTTCTTCAAGTGCATTAGATACAGAATTCCAGATGGATCGTGCTTGTTTAACTGCTTCAGATGCCTCTGTGTTCGTGGCTTCTTGCATGGTCTCTGGATAGCGTGCCTCAACTGCCCAACGGGTTAAATTCGACAGGTTTGGATACGCGGTTTTGAGTTGCCAACTCTCAGGCACCATGTCCCGCAGATCATTTAAGTTATGTGTTCTATGAAAGTCGATCTGCAAGAAAATTAATGCTGCTTTTAACGCCTTTTCAGCACTTTGTTGTGCAAACCAACACGCTTGACGAGGCGGAATCTGCTGTTGACTCAAAAGCATTTCAGCAGTTATCAAATCTTCCTCAGCATAACGTAGCCATCGGGTGGTATCTTCAAGTCTATCGGCTGTTTGCATATCTGATTTTTCCTCTTTGATAGACATATTACTGAACGGATTAGATCCGCTTGCATCTGTGTTCCAACTCTTCCAAAGGACTTTACCTTCCTGCTGGGCGTAACGTAGCACCGAACCGATCCGCGTGCGGTGGCGTTCAAGTTCTTCAGGTGTTGAGACAAGGATGTCCTTCGACACGGGTATGTCGGACAGGTTATCCATAATATCAATGGCAGTTTTCCGCTTATCAGAGAGTTCTGGAAAAACTATGAGGAGATCTATGTCACTATTTCGATCTGCATCCCCTCTTGCTTGCGAACCGAAGAGAATAATCTGCAAGGGGTCATATTCTTGCACGATGCGTTCTGTCATCGTTGAGATAAATTCGTTATTCATCCTATTTTCTCCTCAATTCCTAACTCGGTGATTTCTTACGGGCAAGCGATTCACTAAGGCTATAGGATTGTAATTCCCACTATGCTCACGCTAAAACGCCACCTTAGTTTAGGAATGGACGCACAACTTCGCGTTCAATAGCCAATCCTTCCCATTCGTCATCACCCGGTCCGTCGTAGATAAGGGTGTGCGGTCCAGCAAAACCGGCTTTCTGCGTAAGTTCAAGGCATTGGACGTAATCTTCTTTGTCAATCTCGCGCGGGGCATCAAAATGTGCTTTGGTATGACAGGATTCAGCTAATGGTGCAATTTCTGCTAAGTCATCGTATTTTGTCTCACCACGCCAATTGCCGAAATCAAGACATAACCCGACTTTATCATCTAATCCATCTAAAATGGTTTTAACGTTATCGGGTGTGGAAAAGATAGAGAACCAGTTTTCAGTCATCAAACGTATACCAGCATTTTCTGCGCGTTTGGTGAGTTGGGAAAGTGCGTTTTGACTTTGTGCTAAGGTTTCTTCTGACGGTTCCGCTTTTCCACCTATGACGCGGGCACATTCTGCACCCAGTTCACCTGCTATGTCAATCCATTTTTCAATCCAAGCGATGTCTCGTTCTGCATGAGATGAATGCGTGATGTCTCCGTCGTCAATTAATAATGAGAAAAGTTCAAGGTCGGCATCTTGGAGTGCAGCGCGGAGTTCATACAGATATGATTTATCAACTGAAGGAATGTGGAAATGACAGAGTTCAAACGTATTGATGCCAAACTCAAAAATTCGCATAGGCAAATCTAAAAGTGAAATAGGACCTTTATTGTGGGTTTCAGTAGGGATTTGCATGTCATGTGCGGGACCGGTAAATGCTGGTTTCCCGAGTTGACGATGTAAACTCCATGATGAGACAGACAGACGGGGTGCTGGCATATAATTAAGCTCCAAATATATTGATGTTTACAATATTTCTCTTAAGTTTAGCGTGAGTTCGGTGGATTTCTTATCGGTTGGATTGAGGAACGAAACCCAGTTGATAATCTATTTCAATTCTTTGTTAATCCACATAACAACTTTTTCAACCATAATGGGAGTACCGTCATCAGAAAAGACATGGTCTACGCCGGGTAGTTCAATGAGTTCTGTGGGTTCATTTGCAAACTGAAGAATATCAATACTATCTTGGATTGGAACAATGTCATCTTCTGCGCCGTGAACTAATAGCCATGGACCACCAAATTTGCTTGCTTGTTTTGCAACGCTTTCAATCGTTGCCATGTCATCTATATAAGTTTGTGAGAGCGGACAGTCCGGTTCATCCCACATAAAGCCTTTGTCGGGAGTTACATCCCCAAATTCACGGTCGGCAAATGCTTCTGTGTGCACCATTCCGGCAAGTGAGACGAGAACTTCAATCCGTTCATCTGCAGCTGCACGGAGTACACCGACAGCACCACCCATACTGTGTCCAACATAGCATACTTTGTGATCGTTGAGAACATCAAGGACGTTACCGAGGTCTGCTACTTCTTTCGTGATGGTAGAGTCTGAAAATTTACCCTCAGAATCACCGTTGCCAGAGAATGAGAAGCGTAAGGCAGCGATGCCAGCATCTGCAAGTCCTTCTGCTAATGCAATAAGGGCAGGTCTGTCTTTGTTGCCGGTAACACCGTGTCCAATGACTACGATTCTGTCGTCTTTTCCTTCGTGGTATGTATAATCCAGTTTTTCGTTGTGTTCGTTTCTAATTTCACCAAACATAAAATTGTTGGGCGGAACACACTCCGCCCAAATTTCCTTTTATTATAGCGGTTAATACCACATAAATTAAGTTGAATCTTAACAAGAACTAATGTCCATTATTCTTCAATGCCTCAACAACCTTTTCAGGTTTGATCGGCAGCTCTGTAACACGGATGCCAATAGCATTCTTGACAGCATTTGCCATTGTTGCTAATGTTGGCGTTATAGGAGGTTCACCAACACCTTTGGCTCCATAAGGACCATTGGGTGCGGGAACTTCTACGATCACAGATTCAACAGTCGGTAGGTCAGCAGAGGTCGGCACACGGTAATCTACGAATCCGGGATTAACATTTCCGTTTTCACCGTATTGCATCTCTTCCATCATTGCCCATGCGTAACCTTGCACTACACCACCTTCAATTTGTCCTTCAACTGCCATCGGATTTATGGCAAACCCTACATCTTGAGAAGCAATAAGTTTGAGGACTCTGGTTCTACCGGTGTCTGGATCCACTTCAACTTTAGCGATCTGTGCGGCGAGCGCGGGTGTGCTCGGTTGCCGTGCGAAAGAACCCTTACCGACAATCGGTCCACCTGTCGTTGAGAGACTATACGCTGCAAGTTCACCTAAAGAGATGGATTTCGGTGGGTCTGCCGTAATAAGATGAACACCACCATCTTTCAATTCAAGGTTATCCTCGTTTGTGTTTAGTCGTTCTGCAGCGAGTTCAAGAATACGTCTACGTGCATCTTCTGCCGCGAGTTTAGCCGTGTTACCCATTGTGAAGGTTACCACGCTACCACCTGAACCTGTAGAGTAAGGGGCTGAGTCTGTGTCTCCACGTCGGATTGTGACACTTTCGTACGGAACGGTTAGGATTTCAGCGATAATCTGTGTGATTGCGGTATCTGTACCTGTTATATCCATAGAACCGTGGAAAATCCTTGCGCTTCCATCCTCGTGGACAGAAACATAAACACCACCAGGACCGCATCCATTTGTCCAATCGCCGACAGCAACTCCCCATCCTTGGTTATCATTCGTTTCTCTATTCCACCATCCAGCTGCATCTGCAACTGCTTCTAAAGTTTCCTTGTATCCGACTTTCGGTTCACTGCCACCTGCGGGAACAGCGTCTCCTTCTTCACGCATATTCATCAGACGGAATTTGACCGGATCCATGCCAATCTTTTCAGCAATATCGTCAAGTTGTGATTCACCAGCGAAAATGGCTTGTGGTGCACCGGGTGCTCTATATGCAGCAGTTCCAGATTTGTTTGTATGCACACCATAAGCATCTACCTTGATGTTCGGTATTTTGTAGACACCGCGGACTCTTATGGTACTACCGATGGAGGCACCAGAGACAGAACCGGAATCCCAAAATGCAAGTGCTTGACGTGCAAGAATTTGTCCGTCTTTGGTCGCACCTGTTTTGATTTTGATAACACATCCGGGTGCTGGTCTGCCATCAAGGAATTCTTCTTCCCGCGTCATTTGTACACGAACTGGTCGTCCGGCTTTTTGTGAGAGCAGTACAGCAGGAACGTGCGTGATAATCACGCCAAAACGTCCACCAAAACCGCCACCCATCGTAGTTCCGATGACGTTGATTTGTGTGAGAGGGATACCGAGTGTGCCAGCAATACCGGATCGGATAGCAAAAGGGCCTTGCGTAGATGCCCACACCGTAACCTTACCTGAAGAATCTGCACTTGCTACTGAGACATGCGGTTCCATGTATGTTTGATGAACACGAGGAATCACATAAGTATCTTCAACGACGACATCAGATTCAGCAAATCCTTTTTCAACATCTCCAGCTTCTGTGTGCGTTTCTGCAGAAATGTTATAGTAAATTTCATCAGAATATTTTTCTAATTCTGCCTGAAGTTTGCGAATTGTATCGTTATTGCCATCTGAATCTGCATCAGACAGTTCCTTTATTTTTCCGTTGATGCTTCGCCGGTTTGGACCATCTTTTGTCTCATCCCCGTGCAAACGAGGAGCAGATGGTTTTATTGATTCTATGACATCTTGCACAACCGGTAGCACTTCATATTCAATTTTGATGAGTTCTGCTGCTTCTTCAGCAACATCTGCGTCTGTAGCAGCGACAGCTGCGAGAGGTTCACCTAAGTAAAGCACTTTATCCGTAGCAAAGACACGGCGTCCGCTTGGTACATCGTCTTGTGTAACAATTGCCCTGACTCCAGGGAGTTTTTCTGCTTCGCTTGTGTCAATACTGAGGATATTCGCGTGTGCGTGTTTGCTACGAACGATTTTGCCATAGAGCATACCAGCAGGATGAATATCTGCACCATATTGCGCTGCACCCGTTACTTTTTCAACTGCATCCACGCGCGGCAGTTTTTTACCGACAACCGAATAATCTGACATCCAATTCTCCTTTCTCCGTTTATTATCTCTTTATGACTACGCTTCTGCAACATTGGCAGTAGTGGGGATTTGTATTTTCCCACGTCCAATGGCAGTATTACATCTCTTGCAGACTTTGAATGTCTGTTCATCCACTTCGCGTGAATAAAGCACCTTTACACCTGTCCGTCCACAAGCGGGACATGTTCCACGTCCGTTATTGTATATGCCTTCATGGACATTGCCGTTGGGATCAACATATAGGTGTCTGATTCCTGAGCCACGATGTGTTTTTGCCATCTTTTTCTCCTTTATAATTTCGGCAGATTTATTCTGCTTGTTCTTTATGAGTTAGTACGTATCTCTTCTGCTGCTTGTAGAACGGCTTCAAGAATCTTTGTATATCCAGTGCACCGGCAGATGTTGCCACCAAGTGCAAACCTGAATTCTTCTTCAGTCCGATTTGGATTTTCGTCTACGAGTGCTTTTGATGCCATGATAAAACCGGGTGTGCAAAATCCGCACTGGTAACCACCGGTATCAATAAATGCTTGTTGAATAGGATGGAGTTCACCTTCGCTGGCTAAACCTTCAATAGTAGTGATTTCTTTTCCAGAGGCGGTAACGCCAAGTACCATACAGGATGTGACCGCTTTTCCATCAACGATGACGGTGCAGGCACCGCAATCTCCCGTGCTACATCCTTCTTTAGTTCCTGTCAAACCGATTGTATCGCGAAGCACTGCAAGTAGCGTTTTGCGAGGTTCAACCAGCAAATCGTGTTCATCTCCATTAACTTTTAGACTGACAGGGTGTTTTGGCGAAGCTTGCAAGCCAAAACTTGTATTAGATCGTGACATTTCTTCTCCTTGTTTCATAGTTACGATATAAAGAGGTTGCTAAGATACAAATGCAATTTCCTTATGCTCTATCTATAGCGAGTTGTAGGGTTCGTCTTGTAAGGACATTAACCATTTCCTTGCGGTGTTCAGCGGAGCAGCGTAGATCGGATATTGGACTGGTTGCGGCTGCGGCTGCTTCACCTGCTTGATCCAGAAGTTCAGATGTGATTTCTTTACCTTTTAGGAGATCTTCCGCTTCAGTCGCTCGGATAGGAGTAGGAGCAACAGCGGCGAGTCCAATTCGTGCCTCAGTAATCGTTCCGTTGTCTATATTGACTGCGGATGCCACACCGATGAATGCCAAGTCCATGACTTCACGGATTTTATGCTTGATATAGTGGGAACCAGATGCAGGACTCGGTAGACGGAATTGTGTAATGATCTCACCGGGTTTTAGGACAGTTTGTCCGGGGCCTGTGAAAAGTTCATTGATAGGTACTGAGCGTTCTCCATCCGTACTTGCGATGTCAACCTGTGCATCAGCAACGAGTAGACCAGCAACTGTATCTGCTGCAGGAGATGCATGCGCGATATTTCCTCCGATAGTTGCGAGGTTCCGAATCTGAATGGATCCAATTTCCGACGCGCCTTCTGCTAATGCTGTGTGGTGTTTTTGGACATCATCGGACAATTCAACATCACGCACTTTTGTCATCGCCCCGATAGTGATACTACCATCTGAATCGGTTGTTATGTCATTGAGCCCTTGGATTTTCTGTAGGCTAATTACGGATTGCGGTGTTTCGGTATATGCCTTCATGCCGATAACAAGGTCTGTTCCGCCTGCAAGGAGTTGTGCGTGTTCTTCTGCAAACAAACGAGACGCTTCCGCGAGGGTGGTCGGTTCAAAATATTCAAAACTTTTCACATCTGTTCCTCCGTTTCATTTATTATTTAACGACAATAGATCTCATGTTTTCTTACTTATAAGGATACCCAATTACAGCACAATTGTCAACCTAAATCCTGGTCTATAAAGTTTATGTATCGCAACTGAAAGAATATATTATCACCCTTCTGAGATCATATTTTGCATTAACCCATTTTAAATATTAACCCATTTCAAATATAGTAAAGATAGGAATATTCCCTGTTTTTTCTCGTCCATTAAGTTCCGGTAGTTCAATTAAGAGGGCAATACCTACAATGTCTCCTTCCAATTTTTCTACAAGCTCTATTGTTGCAGCAAGTGTACCACCGGTAGCCAAGAGATCATCACATACAAGCACACGACTTCCTTTTGGAAAAGCATCTTGATGAATAGTGAGTGTATCATTACCGTATTCAAGTTCGTAGGTCACTTGATATGTGTGGTATGGTAGCTTTCCCTCTTTACGAACAGGAGCAAAGGCTGCCCCCATGCGGTACGCAAGTGCCGAAGCAAAAATGAATCCCCTTGCTTCGGGACCTACAATTACGTCAATTTCCTCATGTTTGTAATGGTCTGCGTATACCTCAATTACTGCATTGAAGACAGCGGCATTTCCTAAAAGCGGGGTAATGTCTTTAAATATAATACCTGGTTTTGGATAATCTGGTATATATCGGATAAACTTGGATAAACCTTCCATAGTGTAAAAATACTCCTATAAATGGATATTTACATTCCAGAAGGTGTAGGCCATCCGGGTGTCGGTTCGGTACGGAGTGCTTCTATTTCATACAACTCTTCCACGCTAATTTCACGTTTCAGTTTTGCAGATAGGAGCGCACCGCTCATAATCTCTGTTGTTTTCAAACCGACATCACCATTGCTAACGGGTTGTGCATCACTGTTGCAGGCATCAAGAAAGTCACGAAACTTATCGGGGAAACTCCTATCAGGAAGTTCTAACGGTGTTTCTTTAAGGTTACCTTGGTATCGTCTACGATTACCTTTATCGTCTGTTTCCCATTTTCCTTTTTCAAGGAAGAGTTTATCTCCACTGAACGACCCTTTAGAGCCGAAGATGAAAATGCCTTGGGGTTGTCCTGCCATGTTGCTTGACCAACCGTGTTCATAAGTAAACGACATACCGTTTGTAAATCGGACAAATACTGATACGAATTCCTCAACATCGTTAATCTCTTCACCGGTATATTCTGGAGGCATGCCACGATATGCGATACCACTGATTGTGGCGGGTTGTGGTGAACCGAGCAGATAGATTGAACGGTTGATGTCGTAGACACCGGTGTCATAGGTCGTACCACCGCCGCTGTAAGCTGAGTTTAGGAACCATTTGCCGAAACCGAACATGTCAACATTGGGTCTGCCACGGAGACGGTAACTGGTAAGTCTACCATAGTGGACATCACCGATTTTTCCAGAGGTGACATACTCGCGGATTGCATAACTCGTTTTGTTGAGACATGTGCCACCGCTCTGATATGCAAGTTTCACACCTGCTTTGTCAGTTGCATCGCGCATGTTTCTTGCTTCTGTTGCTGTGCGTGCCATCGGTTTTTCACAGAAGACATGGAGACCTGCTTTGGCTGCTGCCACTGTGGGTGCTTCATGAACGAATGGAGGGGTAGCAAGACTGACTGCGTCTAAATCACACTCCTTTATCATCTCATTGAAGTCATTGTATATTTTTACACCGTTGTCTTTATATTCTGTCCAACGTGCTGCGTTCTCTTTCAAATGTTCTTTCGCTTCAGCGGAATCCGATTTTTTTGCTTCCTCTGTTGCCGAGTTAGCACGACCTTCTGCACCTGAAAGCACCTCTGCAGCTCTACGTTGTGCGTTTGCATCCACCGTATCGCATACTGCAACGATTTCTGCATGTCGTGGATGGGCAAGATAACCGTTGACGTGTGAACCGGATATCATGCCGCAACCGATTAGTCCTATTCTGATCCTTTTTGCCATTCTAATGCTCCTTAGTAAATTCTGATGTATCCTTTAATTATACTATAGTTTGGACAGTTTTTTGAGGACTTGAACAGTGCTCTGGACAAGGAGCATCACAGTCATCGGACCTATTTCTTGAATGATACACCTGTCGCCCCGCTGGGGCTTGCATTGGTCGGGGCACAGTTTTCTATACACATTCCGCCCCGCTGGGGCTGCTCATTTTGATATTTTCACACTTTTTCATCAAAGTATTATCCTATCCAAAACTCACAATATATTGCAAATGCCAGCAATATCAGTGTGTAACCAAGAGAAATTGTCCAAACTATAGTAATTATAGATGTATTATTCTTTTTGTCAAGAAATAGTTAAAGTCCAGATGTGTAGAGTCTTTGTCAAGACATCTCAATAACCGTTTCTTGTAAATTTTGGTTAATTTTGATAATCTATTATTCAACAGAACAATGAATTTTGGAGAATGTTAATGTTTACTATTCAGTCCACTTTAACCGAAGAGGAAAAGTGGTCCTTTGATTTACATGGATTCCTCGTTTTGCGGAATGTCCTCTCAAGAGATCAAATTGATGAGATGTTAGCTGTGCTGCAGCATTGGCTAACAATAGATGAATCAGACATCCCACAACCATTACACCGTGGCAGACAAGAACCGTGTAAAACACATATAAACCATATACAATATGGACATCGTCTGTTTCAAGACCTTGCCATGAACTCACATATTATTCGAGTTGTAGCAGGATTAATGATGAACGCACCGCGTCTCTTTCATAACAATTTCACGATGATGACAAGGCACGATTTTCCTCAACATTTTCATCGTGATGATAGCGGGTTTAAGTTTCCACCGGATTTCAGCAATCCGCATAACGATTATCAAGCAGGTGGAGGACATATCTATTGTAACCATATTGCAACATGGGTGGCATTGGTGGATGTGCCAGAGGAAACAGGATTTTGCCTTGTCCCCGGCAGTCATAAATCTCAATTTCAAACGCCAGAAGGTTTACCTGTCAAACACGATCCACCTACCTCAATCACGTTACCGATGCAGGCGGGAGATGTTGCCATTTTTTCAACGAACCTGCTCCATGATGCAAGCCCGTGGACAGAGGATTATCCTCGTATGAACATATTTCAACGGTATCAGTTGAGTGTGTATTTCAATGAAGGTGGAAAGGGAGGGTATCCGTTTGATGAATATCGTAATCAGATTTGTGAGGAACAGTATGAACTGGAATCGTTTTCTAAAGAACTGAAGGCAGTTGTTAAACGCATTTTACCAAATAGAGGTGGTGAATGAAACTAAAGAATCAGGTATGTATTATTACAGGTGGTGGTAGTGGCATTGGTCGTGATGCAGCCATCAAAATGGCACAGGAAGGTGCTAAGGTTGTGATTATTGGGAGAACAGAGTCTAAGTTAGATGCTGTCAAAACAGAAGTAGAAACTGTAGGAGGAATAGCGGTAAGTTGTACGCTTGATGTATCTGACTACGATGCAGTTCTACAGATGGCAAACGATGTGCATGACAACTTTGGAAAGATTGATATCCTTGTGAACAATGCTGGACACAGTTCACACAATCGTAGACTCCTCAATACGACACCTGAGGAGGTGCGTTCAGTCGTTGATTCAAATCTGATTGGGACATTTTTCTGCACACAAGCGGTTGTGCCTGCAATGCTGAAAGCAAAATCGGGAACAATTATCAATATATCTTCGCTTGCGGCGGTCACGCCGGGTCCTTTTAGTGGCTTCGCTTACGGCGCGGCAAAAGCAGGAGTGATAAACTTCACCGAGTTTCTTAACAACGATTTGAGGAATACAGGCATTAGGGCAAGTGTGATAATTCCTGGAGAGGTAGCAACACCTATTTTGGATAACCGTCCAATTCCACCAGATGATGATGCACGTACAATGATGGTAGATGTCGCAGAAACATCAGAGGCAATACTGCTCATTGCAACTCTACCACCACGGAGTAACATACCGGAATTGGTGATCCGTCCTACAATGCACCGTGATATGGCGGGGGAAGTCGTTGAATTAGATGAACAATAACTTAAGGTTTGTATATGGTTGTTTCAGGATAGAAACGTGCCCAAGCAAACCAGTAGATGTTGACAGAGGATAGCCGTTGTAAACGTTTCCCCTTGTGTTTACCTGATGTCGCTTTACCAGTAATGAGATTCCATTCTGTACCGGAGTTATCTTTAGCGAAATGACCATCCGTGGATGTAAAAAGTATCACTTTATTGTCTACTATACGCCTAAAAACAGAGGTTGCAAACGACTCTTTGTCGTGAAAAATTAACAAAGGCACACCGTTGACTGTATCGTTGAGTATAGCGGTTTTCGCAAATTGTGTAAGCGGATAAGCACTATACTGTGTTTTATAATGGGCAACTGCACCAGGAGCACCATCTTGTCCATCAGCACCATCTTGTCCATCAGCACCATCTTGTCCATCAGCACCTGCCGCTCCATCTAATCCGTCCTCACCATGTTTTCGTTGGACTTGGACTCCGATCACAAGGGATTTATTAGGAAGTCTTTTATCGGTATATTTCATGCCACTTACACCAGTGTCTCGGCTGGCGTGATACCTTTGATATGTATCATGACTCAGACTTTCAACCATACGTCCCCTAAATGGAATTGAAAGAACTTTCGTATCAGGGTAATTTGTCATCCACTTATTCCACTCAATTTGTGGCATAGAAGCAAGAGGTTTTAATTGTTTGCCTTTCAACGGTCCCTGTATCGCTTTTCCAGTGATGTGTGACCAGAGGGAACGCGTTTGATGATCGTACATTAACAGTGAATCTCTCCATAATTTTCCACTGACACCGAAGGTATAGGTTTCTCCTTCCAGTTCCCGACTATACACGATAGCCGTATTGCAAAGTGGTCACCATGTGGTAGCGATTTTCTCTCCACCGACAACATCGTTGACAATCTCATGTCCGTTCAGTAGATAGATTGAGTATGCATGGCTCTCATCGTTGAATGTTACACCGATGACCGGTGCATCCATGTCTAATTTTGCTTTGGCAGCTGGTACGAACTGTGGTTTTATGATTGCGGGGATTGCATCAAAACGGAGTAGGGTTTTGATCGGATCGTTGTCATATTCTGCTGCGGTTGCACAAAGGGTGGCGGAGCATAAAAGCGTGAGAATAAGGGTGTAATGTTTCATCATCTTTCCTTGCTTTTCCAATGAGAATGTGTTATAAAATTCTTGTCTAACTGGATAGAATTATACACCAATAAACGTAGGATAACAAATCAAAACAGTAGGAAATAATGGAACCACCAAAAGCATTTGCCTCATATTCACATGATTCTGATGAACACAAACAGTAGATGCTAACAAAATAATCTCCATAGGCATCAATTTAGGAGGGATTACGCTATAATCCCAGGTCGGTAGGTTCGGTTTCCTAACCGAACCATAGGCGTCAATTTAAGAGAATTACGCTATAATTCCAGGCTGGTAGGTTCGGTTTCCTAACCGAACCGGATCTTCCGCGAGAACCGTCTATCAAAGATTTTGGCACAAAGCCGGTTCGGTTAGGAAACCGAACCTACCGGTACTTGGAAGGATGCTAAATTGACGCTTATGGTTCGGTTTCCTAACCGAACCTACCGACCCTGGAAAGACGCTAAATTGACATCCATGGTGCTAACAAAATAATCTCTTATACTCCATTCACAACGTTGGCATCTTTGTAGTCACCGCTTAGCACATCAATCGGTTGCGGCTTAGTAATAATTATCTGACACGTTTTCCTTTTATCTGAGCCAAAGCCATGAGAGCTTCAATCCGTTTCAGGTTACGAATTTCCAATTGATGCAACAACGTATGATACTCGGAAAGTTCATCTTCGCTTATAGTTTGATTTTTACACTTGTGCAACAGATCCTGATAACGTATCTGATCTTTTTCCGGTAATCGTGAATTTTCTTGAATGATCTCTAACAAGATGCTTTCCTGATTGGTATCCTGTGCTGAAGTCAATTCTTTGTTATAATTCTGTGATTTTGTATGTTTCATTTGCTTCCATCCTTCGCTGACAGTTCCGGTGAAAATTACGACGGTAACTGTCTGTGTGCGGGTATCAACCTATATTTTGACATACCTTTTTCGTTTAAGTATCGTAAAGCATTCGATTAGATCATTGTTGAAATAAGAGAAGTTGTATTTAGAGTTTATGCCACTAAACGTTAATAGTGCAGTAAGCGTTTACACTACCTTAAAGCAGACACAAACCATAAGACGCGAGTTGCTTTCATTGAAATTATACTATAGGAAACGCAAGGATTAACTAAACTCATGTTGGTATGCTGGTTTCTAACAAAATACTTGCATCTTTTCGTATTTATGATATAATCTGAATCAAAATATTAGTTTATCCAATATCATATTGAGAGGAGATTGTTGCCTATGCAAGCATTTGAGTATATTGATGCTAAAACAGTATCAGAAGCCGTAGCATTGCTTAATGAAAAAGGGGACAAAGCCCGATTACTCGCTGGTGGCACAGATCTTATTGTGCAAGCACGGGAGGGTAGAAGAGAACTTGATTGGATGATAGACATAAAATCCATTGCTGAAGTCAATGAGTTAGCCTATGATTCAGAGACAGGACTTACACTCGGTGCAGCAGTCCCGTGTTATCAGATCTATGCTGTTGATGCGATATGCGAAGCCTATCCCGGTTTAGTCGACGCAACTAAAATTATCGGTGGGACTGCTATACAGGGACGCGCAGGCGTTGGTGGAAACCTCTGTAACGCTTCACCCGCAGCAGATTGTATTCCTCCACTAATTGTGCTAAATTCCACTTGTGTTATTGCTGGAGCAAACGGCGAACGTGAAATAGCAGTTGAAGATTTCTGCACAGGTCCCGGTCAGACAGCACTTGAAAAAGGTGAAATGTTGGTCTCTTTAAAAATACCCGCACCACCAAAAAATTCAAGCTCATATTATCTTAGATTTATTCCACGGAATGAAATGGACATTGCAGTCGTCGGTGCAGGTGCATCTGTCGTTTTAGATGATGCGAAACAACGTATTGTCTCCGCACGAATCGCCCTCGGTGCTGTTGCTCCTACTCCATTATTTGCTGAAGAGGCAAGTGCGCTTCTTTCTGACAAAGAGATTTCTGATGATGTTATTGACGAAGCCGCACAAGCCGCACAAGCCATTGCACGTCCTATCAGCGATATGCGCGGAACTGCAGAACAACGTGCACACCTCGTTGGTGTATTGACACGACGCGCACTCAACGGAGCAATCCAAAGAGTCAGAGACGCAGCATAATTCTTAGCGAAATTATAACGGACAATATATAGTATCTAAAAGTAAAAGGAAACCGATATTATGGCGAGAAGATCACACGTTCAAACCACAATCAATGACGAAACGGTGGAATTTCTCTGTGAACCACGCCAAAGTTTATTGGAAGTTCTCAGAGATGAACTCCACCTCACTGGGGCAAAAGAGGGGTGTAACAACGGTAATTGTGGTGCATGCAGTGTCATACTTGACGGTAGACTCGTCAATTCATGCCTGGTTTTAGGTGTTGAGACTGAAGGTAAATCTGTTGAGACCATAGAAGGTCTTGCCGAACCAGAAAAATTGCATCCGATTCAAGATGCCTTTCTTGAGAACGCCGCACTTCAATGTGGTATATGCACTCCCGGATTTATCATGAGTGCAAAAGCATTATTAGAAAATAACCCAAACCCAACGGAACATGAAGTCCGATACTGGTTAGCGGGAAATTTGTGCCGCTGCACCGGTTACGATAAGATCGTTCGTGCTGTGCTTGATGCAGCCGCAGCTACATAGAAGGAGTGTCTTATGTCTGAAAAGAAAGAATACAAAGTTATTGGAACGCGTCCTATCCGACATGATGGCGTAGATAAAGTCACAGGAAGGGCAATTTATGGGGCAGATTTTCAGATTACTGGACTCTTGCACGGTAGAGTGCTACGAAGTCCACATGCCCATGCACGAATCGTATCAATTGACACAAGTCGTGCTGAAGCACATCCAGGTGTTAAAGGTGTTGTGACAGCACAAGACCTACCCGCAGCAGAAGACAAAATGGCAGACCTTGGTGAAGGTGCGGTTAATCTCAAATATCTCTGTGACAACATTTTCGCAAGTGATAAAGCACTTTATAAGGGACACGCTATCGCTGCAGTTGCCGCTACAAATCCGCATATTGCAGAAGAAGCATGCGAACTGATAGATGTTGAATATGAGGTGCTTCCACCGGTTTTAGAAGTGCGTCAAGCAATGGAACCTGATGCCCCTATCCTGCACGAAAACTTAACTACATCCTCACTGGGTGACACAGAAGATAAACCGACAAACATTGCCAGTCACTTACAACACAAGAAAGGCGACATAGAAAAAGGATTTGATGAAGCAGAAGTTGTTATTGAAAGAGATTTTGTTACAGGCACCGTCCATCAAGGTTATATTGAACCACACAACGCTACTGCACATTACAATCAAGATGGACAGTTAACAGTGTGGTGCAGCACACAAGGTGCATTTACCGTCCGTGAACAACTTGCTGAAATCCTTCAGTATCCGGTTTCTAAAATCAAAGTTGTTCCATTAGAAATTGGTGGCGGATTTGGTGGTAAGATTAATGTCTACATTAAACCTGTTGCAGCACTCCTAGCGAAGAAAACCGGTAAACCTGTGAAAGTCTTGATGAACCGCGCTGATGTATTTGAAGGCACAGGTCCAACGCCTGCATCTTACATCACAATTAAAATTGGTGCGAAAAAAGACGGTAAAATCACTGCAGCACAAACCTCACTTGCCTTTGAAGCAGGTGCATATCCCGGTTCACCAGTCGGTGCAGGTGCAATGTGTGTCTTTGCTCCCTACAACATTGAAAATGTCCTCATTGATGGTTACGATGTTGTTGTGAATAAACCGAAGTCTGCTCCTTATCGTGCCCCAGGTGCAACGAACGCAGCCTTCGGCACAGAGACCGTTGTAGATGAACTCGCGGAGGAATTGAATATAGATCCGCTTGAGTTACGACTTATGAATGGTGCTAAAGAAGGTGATCGTCGTCCAGACGGTCCCGTTTATCCACGTATCGGTTTTATTGAAACACTTGAAGCGGCAAAGGAACATCCTCACTACACTTCCGCAAATGGTAAGAAATACCATGGACGTGGAATCGCTTCTGGTTTCTGGTTTAACATCGGTCTGGAATCCAGTGTGACAATTAATGTTAATCCTGATGGCACTATTAACCTCGTTGAAGGTTCTACGGATATTGGTGGTACGCGTGCATCAATTGCAATGCAAGCTGCCGAAGTTCTCGGTATCCCTGCTGAATCGGTCAATCCGACTGTTGTTGATACCAATTCCATCGGTTATACTGCTGTCACTGGTGGCAGTCGAACAACTTATGCAACTGGTTATGCTGCGTATGAAGCGGCACAAGATGTAGTGAAACAGATGAAAGTACGCGCTGCTAAACTTTGGGAAGTTGATGAAGACAATGTACAGTTTGCTGATGGTGAATTCTCAAGTATCAACGGCAAAGAGGAACAGATTAGTTTCCGTGACTTATCCGCCAAACTTAGTCAAACTGGTGGTCCTGTTGTTGGCAGAGCTACAATGAATCCTGCAGGTGCTGGTGGAGCATTCGCAACACATGTTGTTGATGTTGAAGTGGACGTAGAAACCGGTAAGGTTGAAATCCTACGTTACACTGCAACGCAAGATGCTGGCAAAGCCATTCATCCCAGTTATGTTGAAGGACAAATCCAGGGAGGAGTCGTGCAAGGTATTGGTTGGGCATTGAATGAGGAATACATTTACAATGACGAAGGCACAATGACAAACGCAAGTTTCCTTGATTACCGTATGCCAACCTGCTTAGATTTGCCGATGATTGATGCAGTTATCGTAGAAGTGCCGAATCCTGGACATCCGTATGGTGTACGTGGTGTAGGTGAAGTGCCGATTGTTCCGCCACCTGCAGCAATTGCTAACGCAATTTACGATGCCATCGGTATCCGAATGACCGAACTGCCTATGTCGCCTGACCGCCTCTTAAAAGCGATGGGTAAAATATAAGAATTTACATTTCAAGTTTTGCATATCTGTAGGCACGGTTTATAGCCGTGCCTATCCATTATAGGAATATCTACAATGCCAGTTGTTGCCATTCCCGCCCTCATACGCAATCTTACTGATGGAGAAGAAAGTGTCACAGTTGAAGGTGCTACCATCCGTGAGATAATAAACAACCTTGAGAACCAATATCCGGGGACAAAAGCAAAACTTTGTGATGGTGACCGTATCCATCCCAGTATCGGTGTCTATATCAACGGTGTGCTAACCAGAGTCGCCATGCACGATCGCGTTGATGCCGATGCTGAACTCCACTTCCTACCTGCCATTAGTGGTGGTGTTTCATTAAATACTGAAAAACCTGAAAAAAGATAACACCGAAGATTCCAAAACCTTAAGAATACCTATTCAAAGTACAGACATAATCAATATGAATTTTCAAAGACACTGTGACCGCTATCTACAGAGAATACGTCAGACACAATCAGACCCAAATGCAACGCCTGAACTATCTTTACTCCCACATCTCAAGACGTTTCTGGAAGATGTTACAGCAAACGCAGACTTTTTTGACAACCCCAACATCAGATTCACACTGGAACCCAGAACAATCAACCAGATCGGACGACCCGACATCATCGCAACAGACGGATTGTTACCCATCGGCTATATTGAAGCGGAATCGGACAGCACAGACCTAAATAACCTAACAGGACACGCCGCACAACAGAACCAACGTTTTAGAGAAAACCTTGATAACTTCATTCTTACCAACTTCACCGATTTTGAGTTGTGGATAGATGGACAATGCAACAAAACAGCACGAATTTTAGAGAACATTGATGATTTAGAGATACTATTAGAGCGGTTCCTAAACGCATCTATCCAAATCGGCACACCGGAAGCACTCGCAAAATACCTTGCAAGACGGACCCGAGAACTCCAAACACAGATCGCAACGACACTCACCGATGAGGACAGTGAAACCTACAGAATGTTCAAAGCGTTCAAGGAAACGTTGCTCGCGACACTCACTCCTAACGATTTCTCGGATATGTATGCACAAACTCTCACGTATGGGTTATTCGCTGCACGCTGCACATTGCCGAATGCAACAAATTTTTCACGTCACACCGCAGTTGGCACACTCCCAAGATCAAATCCGTTTCTCGTCCAACTTTTTTATCATGTCGCCTCTCCGAGACTTGAGACGAATGTCACTTACATTCTGGATGACATTGCAACGCTTCTCCAAAACGTTCCAACAGCCATGCTCCGTACAGCATTTACTGCAAGAAATCCACTTGAAGACCCGGTTATCCATTTTTATGAGACGTTCCTAAAAGAATATAATCCGAAACTCCGCTTTGACCGCGGGGTTTTTTATACGCCGCCACAGGTTATCTCCTACATTGTTCGCTCAGTGGATTCCTTGCTCAAAACAAAGCTCAACAGACCCGATGGACTTGCCGATGACGACACGCTTATCCTCGATCCTGCCACGGGTACGGGTGGATTTCTGTTGACAGTGCTTGACCATATCCGAGAATATGTTACAGAAAATTATGGCACCGGGGATTGGAACCAGTATATAAACGCAAATTTAGTAAAACGGATTTTTGGATTTGAACTGCTTGTCGCACCGTATACGATTGCACATCTGAAGTTGAGTCTGTTTCTGCAGGCGCAAGGGTGGCGCACCAATGAACGTCTCGGAGTTTATCTTACCAATGCTTTGGAACAACCGGATGAAATGCAGGCTCCCTTGCCTTTTGCTGCATTTATCTCTGATGAAGCAAACGCTGCACTCTCTGTGAAAAGGGACGCCCCTGTCCTCGTCATCCTCGGCAATCCACCCTATAAGCAACATTCTGCCAACCCAAGCCGAGTCGGTAACGATTTAACTTTTATCGGTGGACTCATGGAAGATTACAGCCAGGTAGATGGAGAACCACTTGGTGAAGTCAACCCAAGAGCACTCCAGGATGACTATGTGAAATTTATCCGGTGGGCACAGTGGCGAATTGACAGAAACGGGGAGGGCGTTATCGGTTATATTGTTAACAACAATTTTCTTGATGCACCTACAGCTCGCGGCATGCGGCAAAATCTGTTAGACAGTTTCAACACAATATACGTACTCAATTTACATGGCAGTAATAGAAGAACGGAAGCGGTGCCAACGGGACAGAAAGATGAAAATGTCTTTGATATTATACAAGGGGTTTGCATTCTGCTATGTGTCAAAGAACGCGATAATCTTGATTCTACAAAGGTCTATCACGCTGATATGTGGGGATCCCGAGAAGAGAGATATAGGACACTTTCAGAGACCGATGTACAATCTACGACGTGGTGTGAACTACAACCGGCATCACCTTATTACCTTTTTGTACCGCAAGAAATGGACTACAGTGCTGAATATGAAAGCAGATGGAAAATTACAGACATCTTTCAAACTAGTTCAATTGGAATTGTCACCGCGCGAGATAAATTGACAATTCATTGGACTCCTGAAGAGATAAGGGAAACGGTAACCGATTTTGTCACACTTTCTATTGATGATGCCAGGGAAAAATATAACTTAAGAAAGGATAGCCAAGATTGGAAAATCCATCTTGCCCAAGCCGATCTCCAAAATAATCCCAATGCGGAAAAACATGTATCACCAATTTACTACCGACCGTTTGATACACGTTGGACATATTATACTGCGCACTCGCGTGGATTTCATTGTAGACCTCGCCCTGAGATTATGCCACACTTGCGCAGGAAAAACCTTGCTCTCAGCGTCTGTCGTATTGTCAAAAGTCCCGTATGGCAACATGCCTTGATTTCCGATAAAATTACAGATAATTGTTATATCTCAAACACAACCAGTGAATCTGCACATGTGTTTCCGCTCTACCTATATCCAGATTCAGAGGCATTATTAGGCTCAACAGAACCTGAACTCAATTTCAAACCCGAATTTCTCACTGCCCTTTCGGAGACGTTACAACTCCCACAAACCCCACCGTTTGGACTCTCCGAAGGTGTCACACCAGAGGAGATTCTCGCTTATATCTATGCTGTGCTTTATAGTCCTACCTATCGTGAACGGTATTATGAATTTCTAAAATACGATTTTCCGCGTATCCCTTTACCTAAAGATATTGATCATTTCCGCAAACTCGCATCGTTGGGGCAGGAATTGATTAATTGGCATCTGTTGAAGGAAGTGCAGATTCCAGTTCGTCATCGCTTTGAAGGTGAAGGTAACAGTGTTGTCTCAAGACACAGCTATGAAGATGGGAACGTGTGGATTAACGACACACAATATTTTACGGATGTGCCTGCGGAAGTATGGGAATATAAAATAGGAGCATATCAGGTATGTGAGAAGTGGTTGAAGGATAGGAAGGGAGAAACGTTGAGTCATGCGGAGGTTCGTCAGTATCGTTCTATTTTGGTTGCTGTTGCGGAGACGTTGCGGGTTGTGAGGGAGATTGATGGGGTGCTTGAATTTTAAACGATCTAATACAACGTAGGTATGTTTTGTGTCAACGTGACGAATTTTGGCAATCTGTTTTATGGAGATTATTATGGCTGAAGGACAATTTTTATTTACTTTGGATTACGAACAGTTCATGGAAAATTGGGGTGAAAGTATTCTCAGGTACCTAAAAGAGGAATTTGATAGAAGCAAAATTTCTCTTTCGCGAAGTTTGCTACTTTCCACGGAAACTGAAAACTCTTATTGGTTGTTAGTAGATTTTGAAAAAGCAGCAGGGAAAAACCAGGAAACACGAGATGCAGTGCTACTGGCATGCACAGATGCAATTTTTGATGCTAATCAAAGCGGGTATCTTTCTGTGAAAACAAGTCGTTCAGAAAGTGGTGCTCCAAAAATTCGACTAAGTTATCACCTGCTTCCAAATAGTCAACGAGATTTTTGATGGGAACACGCGTGTTTTTGAAAACAAGTGTGCTGCTCATAATCCTCGGCTGGCAGGTAATGATGTCTTTAAATGCCTATTCGTCAAATTTTGCACGTGCGTTTCTCCTTGAAGGATTCAAAACTAAGTGGCAGCTTATCTTTTCTTTTTTTCCCATTCTCTTGCATCTTCTCGCGTCGTGCGTCTCCCGACTTGATGAACATAAACATCTTTACCGTAATCCCGTTGAAGTTCCTTTTCACGGCGGTGTAAATCATTCGTAATTCCGCTACGGATAATTTTGTCCCCTTGTTTTAGATGGTATTTATAGGTATCACGCTTAGGTTCTACATGAACCCCTCTTGCTTCAAGAACTTCCTTGACTGCTCGTTCTATTTTTGCTCTTGAGAGTTGTCCTGGTTTATAGGGTGGGTATTTGACGATCCTTTGTCTTGGCATTCTAATCGCCTCCATAGAATATGTTACAGTTTACTATTTGATTGAAGATTCAGCCACTCCACAACAACAAAAATATAATCCTTGAAGAATTTTAAGTCTTCAATTTCTAACTGAAACTTCTGAGTTAGTTGAGGTAAATCCTCCAAGAAATCTTGGTAATGTTTCCAAATTATGCTTCCACTTGGAATTGTCTGGCGATCCGATACGGTGAGAAGCCAATTCCGAACAACCCGTACCACTTCCTCAGGATTATTGTGATGAACAAAAATATCTTGACCTGCAATATCTGAAATGAATTTTTGATACCGATACAGTTCTCTATCCATCACAAGGCATTTTTTTGTCTCCTGTTTTTCTACACCAAATCTCTTAGCACCTAGAAAAATCCCTAACTCTAAGGGCATATTAAATCGAGGTAGAAGTGAAACTTCATCTAATTCTGTCCGCGATATATCATGGATTCCATAACGGCAATCCTCAATAATATTATAAATCTTATCAATCCGAACTTGACTTGCGTCCCCTGCCTCAAGCGCACAACGAGCAACAAAACCGCAATCATGCACGGCAAATATCATCGCATCAAACAAAGGTTTGTAATCTGAGTCAAAAGGGCAATTTATAAAAACATTATCATTATAATGGGTTGAATTCATGAATTCCTACTCGTTTTACATAAGTAGAAGTTTTTTTGAAAACAATTTAGCACATTTTTTGTAAAGTATACCATAAATTTTATGAGTTTTCAATCTTTTGGAAAACCCAAAAGCCCTTTTCAACTCATATCAGTTACAGATTTGAACACAGAATCAACTGCACCAAAAAGCGTTGATAAATTAGCTAATGCAAAGTCTGTTCTGTTTTGGGTAAAGGTATCGCCGATAAGTCGTCCAAATTGCCATAATGTTCCATCGGTGACAATACCGTACACGGGTAGGGATGCACCATCATTCACTTTTTTAGCATTTATTTTTTGTGCGGCGACTAACTCAGCCAGACATTGTCCCCATCCATGCTCAAAGTCGTTTTTCTTCGCCTCAACGAGCAGTATCAACGGGCTTCCAACAACGGTTTTGCCTAATTCAGATTTGGTAGAGATAAAATAGTCTGGTGTTCCGTTTAAGATGTCATCGTAAGTGATGGTTTGCTTTATCCAGAGCGCGTATTGATCGGCATAAGCTTTATAACTCTCCTTCAAAACAGGAAAGATAATCGTCTCACACCGTGATGCTTCAGACGCAAAAACGTTGATATGTTCTCTGGTAAATTCAAAGTCTCGCAAGAACTCCACCGAAGGGGTTGCCAGTTCAACTTCAACGAAATCATCTTCCGCATAAGTGACTCTGAACCTTTCTTGTACCTCAGAAATTGTTTTAAAATCGCTAAACGCCATGATATTACTTCTCTATTAAAGTCAAAATGCCTGCCAACAGCGTCTGTAAATCTAGGGAATATCCTTAAAACTTTCAAATTTTATATGTGCGTTTCTCATTGTAAAGAACATTGTAAAGAATTAAGCAGATTTTCGTTCCTCAAAAAGTTCATGTCGCAGCAGCATGAGCTGCGATGCTTGCAACGTCTCTAAAGCATACGTCTGACCTTTAAGATCACAAAACACAACTTCAAATATGTCCGGTTCATATACCTCAACAATAGTACCAACTTGCCCACGGTATAATTTGAGTGTTGGCATGTCTTCTATGAGTGCAACCGTATCAAATAGTTTCATTAGTGAAGTGTCCACTCTTATTTGACAGGTAAATATCGCGATTCGGAGATCGCTCCTACCGACTGACCACTCATTGTAGGAGGGAACTCCGATTCCCGATTTCTTTGGCGATCCACAATTTTAGAGTAGACAAACCACTAGTTATTCCTTTAGTCAAGGATATAGCAAGTTACAAATCAATGTTAAGTATACCGATAGTATTAACCTGTATATTTCCGTGCAATGCTATGCATTTCACTTCTTATACGGTTTGCAAGTTGCTAAAAAAGCAACCAGGGGCTATCTCCCAAAGCACTTCTGAATTATCAGAAATGCACTTAATTGTTTGCGAATATCCTGTTTTATCGTGGTTTTTGATAAATTAGGCTTGGTTATTGCCTAAAATACTGCAAACAATGTCTAAATACTGTAACATATATCAACCAATTTATCAAGAATATATAGAATTTTAGATACTTTTACTCAGCCTTATTCTCAACTTATATGCAAATCACACATCGCTTTTTATCGCTAAAATTATACCATTTCCAAATAATAACTAATCATTACCAGGACGAGTGTTCGTAGTCGCGCAATTCATTGCGTCTAGGTGTGTAAAGTTTTTGGCATGAACTTCTTACCATCCATTGCATCTAACAAGAAAAAACCCTTGAATTGACACCATCCATATTGTAGCACTGGGTCTCCGTGCTTCACAATGTTGACTTTATCAAAAAATAATAATCAGTTGAATTTGGTATGAGACATCCTACGCAGAATCAACTCCGAATTTAGGACAGTTCTAACAAAACCGACCCAGACCCCTCAGAATCGTAATTGGTAAAATTGGTAATTTTTCTTATAGACGAATCCAGTGATAGCCTACATAATGCAACTTTTAAAAATACCAATTGCCTTTGGATAGCATGGAGTTGTCCTCAGAGATCACAGCAAGCGATCCCAAAACAGGTGCTTGGCACAGTTGTGACAAACTGCAGAATTGGTATAAGAAAATACAATTCCAATCGATAACCGGTTGTTTGTTTGCGGGGTGGTCTGGTTGGTTCTGTGGGTTCTCTGTGGTGCGGGTATTCTCTTTGTACGGTGGCAGACAATCCGAGCGGCGCGTTGCGTTATCGCGTCGATTTATACTGGGTTGGTATACTGATGTTGTTCGGTTGGTGTGTTATTCTCACATGGATTATTTTTTTGTAAAAACGTGTATATTTCTTTGGATATTGAGTTGAGTGTCAAAAACTTTATACACCCTTGCGTCTCTAATATTCTTTACATAAGTCTGTTAGAAATGGTATAATTTCATTATAGTGTTGAGAAACATTTAGAGGCAATCATTACTCAACGTCAAAATGCTTTAGAGAACTTTGACATATTTGTTACTGCGCCAGAAGGAAACCGAGTAGCACGTGATCAAGTATTAGTTGACGCAGACGCAGAACTCCATTTCCTACCTGCTATTAGTGGTGGAGGACAAGGAGCTTCCTACCAATTCTAAGGACCAATGAAACAAA
The DNA here is from genome assembly GCA_965214095.1 of Candidatus Poribacteria bacterium. Taxonomy (GTDB): domain Bacteria; phylum Poribacteria; class WGA-4E; order WGA-4E; family WGA-3G; genus MSPOR6. Next base: position 1,574,670 of record OZ243938.1, read on the forward strand.
TGCAAAATCAAAAGATACCAGAAACTAAAGCACTGCACCCCATCCCTAATAGATTGGTTGTCCTCACCTTTGATGATGGCAACAAATCAGATTATACTTATGTTGCTCCTCTGTTAAAACGATACGGTTTTGGAGCGACTTTTTTCATTACAGAAGGACTCGGTTTTCTCAACAACAAAGATCATTATGTTACATGGGAAGAAATCCGTGAGTTGCACGATGAAGGTTTTGAAATCGGTAATCACACGCGCTATCATAAGCATGCCAACACACAATCGAAAGAGGAATTGCTGTCAGACTTGATACACATTGATGAACGGTGTGAAGAATACGGTATCCCTATTCCTGAGACCTTCGGCTATCCTGCGGATTGTCGTGGACCGGAAGCGATAGAAGCGTTGTTAGAAAAAGGGTATCGATTCGCACGACGTGGCATTGGTCCAGATTTTCCATTTCATCCAGAGGGTGGACGTGGTCCTGCTTATGATCCGAATGTCCATCACCCGTTGGTCATCCCTTCAACAGGTGTCCCTGGTCCTAACTATAAATTTGATGATTTGGTTTGGGCAGTAGAACAAGCTAAGGATGGAAAAATCGCTGTCTTGACATTTCACGGTGTGCCTGCTCTTGAACACCCGTGGGTTGATACCCCACCTGAAGTGTTTGAGACCTACATGGATTATCTACGAGACAAAGAATGTACCGTTATTGCCTTGCGTGATTTAGCAAACTATATTGATCCAAGCAAATCAACTGGTAGAGACATTACATATTGGCCATAAAGTGCTACATGTTGCGGTCAGTGTAGGGTCAGTCAATGACAGGAGTGTAATAACCAGTCCTAACTAAACTTCTGGGATCGAAATGGTTTTGGTTGACAGTCTATGGTAGGTGTGTTATTCTTTCCACAATTGATTCCGATGTGGTGCCGTTAGGAAATTTGCCACCGTATAAATCCCACTGTTTTATTCAAGACCTTAAAGGAGAAGTTATTATGAAATCAAGAGAAATGAGATTCAGCGTCTTCACACTCTTTTCATTTATTTTCATCTCAGTATATGCACCTCTTTGTGTTGGCGAGGTGTTGTTTGAGGATGACTTTGGGAAGAACAATATTGACAATGATAAATGGATACCAACAGGAAGTTGGTCCCTGGATGGTGGCACCCTTGACGTTAATGGCGGAGAAGTCGGAATTACTGTCAAAAAGGATTTCACAGACTTTGATTTCATTGTTGACTTTAATATGGTCAGCCCGCTATGGGCAGCCAACTGGGTCGTGCGTGCGGAAGACCCAAACAATTGTACGCTGGTTCAAATCGTCGCAGATGATCGTAATCAATTTTGGTGGTTTACGAGAGTTGGTGGTAATTATATCGTTAATGATGAAGATAAGTTAGATAATGAATCAGGTGTACACGCTGAACTTGGTAAATGGTATACGATAAAAATAGTTGCGGAAGGTGATCGTTACGACCTCTATCTCGGTGAGCGTGGAAAGAAACTTGAGTTATCGTGTACTTGGATGGATAAAACCCATGACAAGGGTGCCATAGGTTTCAGAGCTGGTGGTGCTGAACATTGTCTGTATGATAATGTGTTAGTGACAACCGTAGGATACAGTCTTGCAGTGAACCCCGATGATGCTCTGCCAGTTACATGGGGCAAACTCAAGATGGGGAAATGAGTTCGGAAGGAACAATTCTAATGCACGCCGAATTGCCATTTGTAGACTGCACAGACATGGTTGAAAGTCGGGATAGACTTCTTGAACACAGTCACCAGAATGGGTATCTCTTCTTTCCTGGACTACTCCCTGTAGAGTCAGTACTTGAGTTACGTCAACAGGTGCTCCGTGTAGCAGAGCAGCACGAACTCCTTGCACCGGACTCTGATCCAGATGCTGGTATCCGTCGGAAAGGTGTTTTCATTTGTGAACAGGATGGATCCGAGACCTTCAGGCGTTTCTACATTGATGTCCAGAAACTCCGACTTTTCCACGCGCTTCCACATCACGAGCGTATCCTAAGGGTCTTGGAAGTTCTGTTTGGAACAGACGTTTTCATCCATCCGCGCCACATCTGTCACGTCATCTTCCCAGGAGAACATCAGTATACCACACCGCCGCATCAGGACTTCAGTCCGGTTCGTGGCTCACAGGAAACTTGGACTGTGTGGACACCATTGGGAGACTGTGATGCAGCGTTGGGAGGTTTAGCAATTGCACGTGGATCAAACCGTCGCGGGTTATTAGATGACGGTGGTGTCCGTTCGCGTGAGTTGATCGAAGACAGTACTGAATGGGCTTGGAACCCCTTCAAGTCCGGAGATGTCCTCATGTTTCATAGTTTAACGATTCACCAAGGTCGGCACAATATGACCGATGACCGTATACGGCTTGCAACAAGTGCACGCTACCAGTCGGTCAATGAACCCGTTGACGAGGATGCCCTCACCGTCCATCTGGGTTGTGCAAAATGGGAAGAAGTCTATTCCGAGTGGGAAGCAGACGATTCGCTGAAGTATTACTGGAACGCTATTGATATGGATGTCCAGCCGGCTTACCATCGCCGCAGGAGAAAATCAAAAAATAGTTAGGTGTAAAATGCAAAAAGAGAATCGCGGGTTATCTGGTGCTAAAGCACTGCGACCCATCCCCGATAAATTAGTTGTCCTCACCTTTGATGACGGCAACAAGTCAGATTATACTAATGTTGCTCCTCTGTTAAAACGATACGGTTTTGGAGCGACTTTTTTCATAACAGAAGGTCTCGGTTTTCTCAACAACAAAGATCACTATGTTACATGGGAAGAAATTCGTGAGTTACACGATGAAGGTTTTGAGATAGGTAACCATACCCGTTATCATAATAACATCAACACACTATCACAGGAAGAGTTTTTGGAAGAATTGATCCACATTGACAATCGGTGTGAGGCGCATGAAATCCCTATTCCTGAGACCTTTGCTTATCCTGGAGACAGTCGTGGTCCAGAAGCGATAGAAGTATTGAAAGAAAAAGGCTATCCTTTCGCACGACGTGGTGTCGGACCAGATTTTCCCTATGACTTAGAAGGTGGACGCGGTCCTGCTTACGATCCGGATGTTCATCATCCGTTGGTTATTCCTTCAACAGGTGTCCCTGGTCCAAGCTATAAATTTGAGGACTTGGTTTGGGCAGTAGAACAAGCTAAGGATGGGAAAATCGCTGTCTTGACATTTCACGGTGTGCCTGCTCTTGAACACCCGTGGGTTGATACCCCACCTGAAGTGTTTGAGACCTACATGGATTATCTACGAGACAAAGAATGTACCGTTATTGCCTTGCGTGATTTGGCAAAATACGTTGATTCATCAAAAACAACAGGTAAAGACATAACATATTTTCCATAATAATACCCTGGTGGCACGATAGTAAAGAGTTGATCGAAACTACAAAGTTTGATGTCTATGACAACATTATCACCAAAACCACTGAAACTATAGACGATTAAATACCATAAAATACCATTTAATTTGCCAAAAAGCATAATATTTTCAAAATATATGCTTTTTTTCTTATTTTAATTTGACAAACGAATTTTAAGTGGGTATAATATATCTTACCTTTCAACAATTTGGAAGGTGAAGTAGTTCTTTGAAAGTTAAATAGTGAACGTGACGTGCCTATTAATAGCTTGTGAGTACGCTTCAATTATTTGATGATGTACTTCAAAACTTTTGTGGAGAGTATGATACCGGCTCAGGACGAACGCTGGCGGTGTGGATTAGGCATGCAAGCCGAACGAGAAGTCGGACTTCGGTCCGATGGAAAGTGGCGAAAGGGTGAGTAACGCGTGGGTAATTTACCTCTGAGATGGGGACAACAACTCGAAAGGGTTGCTAATACCAAATACGACTCGGTTGACTTCGGTTGGCCGAATGAAAGGTGGCTTCGGCTGCCGCTCGGAGATAAGCCCGCGTCCTATTAGCTTGTTGGTGAGGTAACGGCTCACCAAGGCTACGATGGGTAGCTGGTCTGAGAGGATGGTCAGCCACATTGGGACTGAGACACTGCCCAAACTCCTACGGGAGGCTGCAGTCGAGAATATTTCGCAATGGGGGAAACCCTGACGATGCGACACCGCGTGGGGGATGAAGGCTTTCGAGTCGTAAACCTCTGTGTTACGGGATGAATTGCTTGTTGCTGATAACGCAACGGGTTTGACGTTACCGTAGTAGAAAGCCCCAGCTAACTACGTGCCAGCAGCTGCGGTAAGACGTAGGGGGCAAGCGTTGTCCGGAATCACTGGGCGTAAAGCGCGCGCAGGCGGTGGTGTCAGTCAGACGTGAAAGGGTTCGGCTCAACCGAACCACTGCGTTTGATACTGCATCACTTGAGTCTGGAAGAGGAAAGTGGAATGAACGGTGTAGCGGTGAAATGCTCAGATATCGTTTAGAACACCCGTGGCGAAGGCGGCTTTCTGGTCTAAGACTGACGCTCATGCGCGAAAGTTTGGGGAGCAACCGGGATTAGATACCCCGCTAGTCCTTACTGTAAACGATGGGTACTAAGTGTAGGGGGTGTTGATTCCCTCTGTGCTGTAGCTAACGCATTAAGTACCCCGCCTGGGGAGTACGGCCGCAAGGTTAAAACTCAAGGTAATTGACGGGGGGCCGCACAAGCGGTGGAGCATGTCGCTTAATTCGACGCAACGCGAAGAACCTTAACCAGGGCTTGACATCTTAGTGACCGCCATAGAAATATGGTTTTCCCTTGGGACGCTATGACAGGTACTGCATGGCTGTCGTCAGCTCGTGTCGTGAGATGTTGGGTTAAGTCCCGCAACGAGCGCAACCCCTGTCTTTAGTTGCCATCAGGTAATGCTGGGGACTCTAAAGAGACCGCTGGTGATGAGCCAGAGGAAGGTGGGGATGACGTCAAGTCCGCATGGTCCTTATGCCCTGGGCTGCACACGTGCTACAATGGTCGGTACAGAGGGACGCCAAACCGTGAGGTGGAGCAAATCCCAAAAAGCCGACCCCAGTTCGGATTGCAGTCTGCAACTCGACTGCATGAATGTTGGAATCGCTAGTAATCGCGGATCAGCATGCCGCGGTGAATCCGTTCCCGGCCCTTGTACACACCGCCCGTCACGCCATGGGAGTTGGTAGCATTCAAAGACGGTGACCCAACCTTCGGGAGGGAGCTGTTTAAAATGAGACCGATGACCGGGGCGAAGTCGTAACAAGGTAGCCGTAGGGGAACCTGCGGCTGGATCACCTCCTTTCTAAGGAGCAATTAACAAGGATATTCTCACACGATTTCCTTGTTCAAACGCTCTGAATCTTACAAGGCACTTACGACTTCCTATTTAACTTTCAATTGACTCTTTTTCTACCTTCTCTAAGGGCTTATAGCTCAGAAGGTTAGAGCGCGCGCCTGATAAGCGCGAGGTCCCTGGTTCGATTCCAGGTAAGCCCATCTCTATTACCATATCAACCAATCATTTTCATCTGATAAACAGCCAACCCAAACTCATTAGAGAATAAATCCAAACACAGAATAAAGCGCAAAGTCTCTGTGTCCTCCAATTCTTTATTATTTACAAAACGATTTTCATGCTTTCTGTAACCTGATATACGTTTATTTCGTAATTTTGCCACCTGAATTGGTTTCTTATGTTTCGGTCTATTAGAGCACGGAGGAGGGTTTAGCCTATGGCGCGCCAAGCGAAGAACAAACTATCTGCTACCGAAGATACTTACTTAGCCACACAAGTCAAACAAGGGAATGAAGCAGCGTTTAGACAGTTGTTTGATAAACACTATGAGTGGGTCTATAGTAAGGCATATCGTATGCTAAAATACCACCATCAGGATGCAGAAGAGGTTAGTTTGGACGTATTTACTAAGGTCTGGGAAAAACTACAAGATAATAAATGGGACCCAAAGAAAGGAAGTTTTTGGGCTTGGCTAAATAAACTCGCGTTTAATACAATTGTTGATGCAATACGAAAAAGAGAACGGATTCGTGAATCGGTCCAAACCTATGAAGAACAGAATAACTTGCCGTTGAACCAGTACGAGGATGATGCCCCCGGGCCAGACAAACATATTATCGCTCAGGAAGCACAAGAAATATTAGAAAAGGCTCTTGAACAGGTCACAAGACCTAACCACCGTATTGCTTGGATATTACGACATTTAGAAGGATGTAGTGTCGCAGAGATTTCCCATATACTTAATACAAAAGAAGGTACTGTGAAAATCTGGATTCACAGATGCACAATAGAACTCAGACAGATAATGGTCAACAATGGAATTACATGGATACAATAGTACTCTGTCCATTTTTTGTATTGTCCGTTGGGGAGAGAAACGACACCCGACTTTCTTTATGATAAGGGGCTGCATGTTGGGTGTCGTCCCTCTACCCCATTGAACAACGTTATTGAAGGAGATAATCGTGCCAGACAAAACCACTTCAAACCTAATACTTAGACCACTTAACGACACAGATGTTACAACTTGGGAACTCCCCGAAGGTGCAATTACCCGATTGGGACGGGGTAGACTGGTGAATATATCATTTTCACCTGATGGGAAGTATCTTGCTGTAGCAACTCCTATCGGATGTTGGTTGTATGACCTACCCACGCTTACCCCTCGCTCATTGATTGAAACGGAACGCGGAATGCTTACGAAAATTGCTTTTTCTCGTGATGGACGGTGGATTGCTACGGGCAACGCGGATGGTATCGTTAAGGTATGGGACACAGATACCTCACAGTGTCTTGCCAAAATAGATTACCACAAGATAATGGGAGGACCGTTGGGTTATTGTGATTTGAACTTTTCGGAGGATGGCAAATATCTTGCTGTGTCCAGCTCCAGTGGGTGTGCTGTCTTCACTTGGCACACAAATACTGATGAACCCATAGCACAGTTCTCGATTGATGCAGCAGATACGAATGGAAAACGCGTTCCTATCTACTTATCTCCTAACAGGAATATGTTTGCATACGTATCTTCTGTGTCTCCCATGACTACAATAATGATTAAAGATATTGACACCGGTGAACATATTACAGACTATAGTTGTCCAGCACTTTATGCATTCACAGGTCTTGTATTTTCACCGTGTGGTCAGTATCTTGCATCTGTACATCAGAACGGCAATGTGCAGGTGCGTAATATTGACAATGCCACATCGGAGATAGTACATACCTTATCAGATGCGACTTCTGTGAGACTTGCGTATACGTCTGTTGGTGCATTGCGTATTGCTGAAATTCATGAGGAAAAAGTTGTAATTTGGGATACGGAGCAGTTTCAGAAGGTAGGTACATTGGAATTTGAGAGACACGGAAGGAAAATATTTCGATTTTCGGACGATGGAACACATTTCGTAATCGCTAATTCACGCGAATTCCAAGTATGGAGGGATGGCGGATTGATTAAAGTTGTGTCTATGTCTGCTGCACATATAGGTATTATTAGATGGGTACGTTTTTCTCAACAGAAAAAGACACTAATTAGTGGACACGGACCAAGTAATATGTTCTGGTCTTTAGAGGATCACCAGTTACAACATATCTTCTATCCCAAAACAGAGGGTTACTTTTTGGGAAGAAGTAGCGTCTTATCACCTTGTGAAGAATCTCTTGCTACCCCTATTTTAGGTATCCGCAATAGCAACGACATCGCTATTACAATTTGGCATATTACATCTGGCACCTTAATTGCTGAGATGACTGGACATGAAAGACATGTCGTCCAGATGGCGTATTCACCGTCTGGAGACTTTTTAGTTAGTGCATCGTCACTTGGTGAGCTCATTGTATGGGACACGCAGTTTTGGGAAAAGCGTCACGAACTTATAGGACATACTAAAGATATTACGAGTGTCTTTTTTCACCCTGATGGGAAGCAGCTTGTCACCGCGTCCAATGACAGGACTGCACGAGTCTGGAATGTTGAGAATGGTGAACAGGTCGGTTCACTTCCTTTAGACACAATCATAAAAGATATATCCCTTTATAGAGGTGGATCCCAAGAAATCCAGGCGTTAATAAAATGGAAACAGCAATTGGAGTCTGAGCAGTCAACTGATCAAACCATTTGTTCTGATATCCGGTTTTCTCCGTGCGGTACACTCATCGCCGGTAGGTTATATCGGCGCGGTAAATGGAAGAAGAAAATGGCAAATGAGATTAGACTTTGGGATGCAGCAACCTTAGAAATACGAATGACGATACTGCTCCCTGCAGATGATTCCCTTACACGTGCGCTTACATTTTCACCATGCAGCCGCTACCTTGCCTCTGGAACGTGGTGGAAAAAAGGTTTAGAGAAGATGCGAATAAGGTTATGGGAGGTTGCGAGTGGGGAAAATATTGCTACCTTCTGGGGACATCCAACAGATATTCATGACCTGGCATTTTCACCTGATGGTTCGCTTCTCGCAAGTGGTAGTTATGATGGGACTATCCTCTTGTGGGACATGAAACCTTTTATTAACTCTTAGACATTCCTTATCAATTCATTTATAGCATTGCGATACCTGTTGCATTACACAACTCTGTCAGTCAATTTTACATAATATATCAGAGCATGAAGTTACCGAGTCTTGCATCTCATATACCAATAAAGGAGATAATTTTTGAAAAACAGAGAACCCATAACACCTTCAATTAGACCTATCCACGACACGGATGTAACAACATGGGAACTCCCCGAAGGGGCAATTGCCCGGTTGGGGCGGGGTGGAATTATGGGTAATATCATTCACGCACCTGATGGAAAGCACTTTGTTGTTCCAAGTTCCATAGGAGTCTGGTGGTACAATATATCTACAATGACACCTAATGCACTAATGGACACAGACAGAGGATACATTACTGCTATCTCATTTTCTCCAAATGGTAAAAGGCTTGCAACAGGTGATGGAGACGGTCTGGTCAAAGTATGGGATGTACAGAATGGTGTCAACATCGCGCAGATGGATCGGGATGAAAATGAGAAACCCTACCATTGTGTTTCCCGATTCGCATTTTCATCTGATAGTCAGTTTATTGCAGCTTCCAGTTTCCGTGATTATATCCTATACATCTGGAACACTGAAACGGGCAAACAAATTGGCAAATTCCACGATAATACCAATTATAGGTGGTGGCCTACTCTGCTACGTCCTATTGCCTTCTCTCCGGATGGCAGTTTGATAGCGTGTACAATGCCTGATGAGGGTCTATTCGCACATGCAGATCGTCGTGGAACGATCCGTACTCCCAATCATTCTTCCAACTATATTTCTGTATGGAATATAAAAACAAGTGAACAAATAGCATGTATTACAGAACATCCTGATTTTGTTAATAGTATTGTCTTTTCTCCTTGTGGAAAGTTTCTTATCTCTGGAGGAAGAGATGGAACAGTGAGGGTGTGGTCAGTTGAAACTTGGAAGATGCTCCATTCATTTAATAATCTTGGAACAGAACGGAAACAACTCTTCTATTCACCTAAAAGTGAATTGTTTGCTAAAGAAGCCTCTAAGGATAATTTCACTGTATGGAATGTATATGAAGGTCAAAAAACCGACACATACCTTGAAGAACATCGAAATATTCAAATCCCATATTCCACAAAGGAAGCACCATTTATTGTAGCCGATGAGAACGAATTTAGAGTGTGGAAAGTCGGTGATACTCAACCACATACTTTTGTTCATTCACACATAGAATTCTCTGATTCAGTAGTATTCACAGAGGATGGAAAAACACTCGCAGGGGCAATTCGAGAAAATGGTATTATGTTGTGGGATATGACTAAACCATCATTTCCGCTAACACATTTGAATATATCTGGTAACAAGAAAATTGTTTCTTCGTTTGGTTCAGAAAAGATTTCTGTTATGGGTATAGAGGGGAACGCAGCTAAAGTATGGGTGTCTGGAGAGAGTCAACCAAGACATATATTCACACTTCCTAACGGAAAAGAAGAAGCGACATCAGCAGCATTCGCACAGGTAGAGAACCTGTTAGTTTGCAGTGGAACACAAAATAAACTCTACATATGGAACACTCAAACGAAAGAAATATTACATACACTCACACCAGATTTATCGGATGAAGATTCCATAGCATATTTGGAATTTAGTCCAGATGCAAAACTACTTTTCAGTGTCTCGGGACGGGGTCCCAGAACCTATCTATGGCAAGTTGAAACAGGAGAGATAATTGATACTTTCACCTATAATACCAGAGTCATTACTTTTTCCCCATGTAGTTCAATAATAGCTTGTGCAGTACCCCCAGGAATTATATTATGGGATGTAAATCGTTCTGAAACCGTCATCGCAATGCCTGAGAAGGAAGAAGATTTTCTTGTAGCATTGTCATTTTCTCCATGCGGAAGATATTTAGTTTCCGGTTCAAATTGGCAGCAACGTATGAATATAAAGAAAGTGGCTATTCGGTTATGGGAGGTTGCAAGTGGCAAAAACATTGCCACTTTTAGAGGACACCCAACTGATATTCAGTCATTGGCTTTCTCCCCAGATGGTAAACTGTTAGCCAGCGCAAGTTTTGATGGTACCATCCTCCTCTGGGATATGAAACCCTTTATTAACTCTTAGACATTCCTTATCAATTCATTTATAGCATAGCATAACAATACCGGTTGGATTACACAACTCTATCAGTCAATTTCACATTACATATCGTAGTGCGAAGTTACCGAACCTCGCAAGCCATAAAACAATAAAGGAGAATTGATGGAAACCACAAAAACACAAACAACCACCCCTTTTCACTTTGATGATAGCAAAGTATGTAATTGGACACTTCCCGAAGGTGCAATCGCTCGATTAGGACGTGGAAGTGTACGTGATATGGAATTTTCACCGGATGGACAGTACTTCGCTGTTGGAACAACAATAGGACTTTGGATGTATCAACTTTCAACACTTTCCCCAATCACGCTCTGGGAAACTGATAGAGGATATATTGAAAGTGTTACATTCTCACCTGATGGTCGATGGATTGCTTCAACTACACTTAACGAAGCACTCAGGGTGTGGGATATCCAGAACAAGAGTTGTATTACTGAGATGGAATTTAAGGAGAAACATACCAATTTCGGAATTGACAAACCTGTTTTTTCCGCAGATGGAGACTGTCTTGTTGCATTTAATGTGAACAACAAGGTTTATTTTTTGTGTCCTCGCACCGGTACGAAAATGAGAGAAACAGAAATCAAAGTAAATGGAACAGAAAACGAAACAATTGATGGGATCTATCCCACTTGTTTTTCTCCGGATATCAGTTTGTTGGCAGGTGCGTGTTGCGATCATAGAAACCGTACCGTTGAATTCATTGCACTGTGGGATGTGGAGACAGGTGAACAAGTCACTCGTCTTGAATGGACTGAAAGATGGGGTAACCTCTGTTTTTCACCGTGTGGAAGGTTTCTTGCTGCCGGCAGTTCAGAGGGTAAAATTCATGTGTGGGATGTGGAAAGTGGAAGTCTGATTGCAAGCTATTCTGACTATGGAGATGCACGGATGACACCACATTATCCCTCGGAAGGTGGATTGATTGCAACTATGGTTTTTCCATCTGAACCCAAAATTGAAGTCTGGGATTTAGAAAGAAACGAAAAAATGGCGACGTTCGAAAAAGGGAGCAAACATAGTTTTGTCCGTTTTTCGAAAGATGACACAAAATTTGCATATACTGATGATGGGGAAATCAAATTCTGGACAAAAGAAAAACCCATCTCGAAATTACTGCCGAGTATTAAAGGACATACACGTCCAGTCAGTTCATTAGTCTATGCAACAGATGAGAAAACGCTTGTGGCTACGTACTGGGGGTGGAAAGCACTTTTTTGGGATGTTCCACGCAGACGAGGACAACGTCCAACTGGAACAGATTTACCCACAAGTAAAACACTTCATCTCTATCAGGACAATGAGGGGAAAGTATATGCAACGGGTGGAGACAGTGCCTACCTAAGAGTGTGGAAGAATGGCAATAGTGAATCAATCACCGATATTCCAATACATGAGCAAAAACTGCAATCAATCACAGGTAGTGAGGCGTTCGCATTAACAGCAGACCGGATAGCGCGGGCAGATAGAGATCATAACATCTATGTATGGATGTGTAAATCGAAATCAAATAGTAGTGATAATAAAAAGGACTGGATATTGCAAGTAAATCTGACCGGACATACAGAATACATTGAAGCTTTGGCATTTAGTCCTGACGCAAAACAACTCGTGAGTATATCGCGAGATAAAACTGCCAGATTATGGGATGTTGAATCAGGAGAACAGATCATACAACTACCTTTAACCCCGCCTTCAAGTCCCAGACGATACCGAAGTTATGACAGAGGTATTACATTTTCACCTCGTGGAGACTTAATTGCAGGTGGACAGTGGGGAGAGATAGTGCTGTGGAATGCGACAGATGGAAAAATCTATAGGACAATTCCACAACCAGAAGGAAATCAGCGACCGATTACATTATGTTTTTCACCATGTGGGGAGTATCTCCTTTCCGGTTCATGGTGGCAAGGTGGTTTGCAGAAAGTGCCTATCCGTTTGTGGAAAGTAGCGACAGGTGAGAATATTGCCACGTTTTCTGGACACACTACAGACGTTCAGTGTTTTGCATTTAATCAGGATTGCACTGTTCTCGCCAGCGGTGGATATGATGGGGTAATATTCCTCTGGGATTTGAAACCGTATATCAATTCATAACATTCCTCGTCAATTCTCTTGGTCAAATTCGCAATTCATCTCAACGTGCAAGATTAACGAATCTCGCCATTTATTAGAGTAAGGAGACATCATTATGAAAAATGAAACCACATCAACCCCAGTACTTAGACCACATGATGACACAGATGTAACAACATGGGAACTGCCCGAAGGGGCAATTGCTCGATTGGGACGGGGTGGTCTGAGGGATATGGCATTTTCACCAGATGGACATCATTTTGCAGTCGGAACGAACATAGGACTCTGGATATACGAACTTTCCACGCTGTCCCCGATCGCGCTGTGGGAAACGGATAGGGGATATATTGATAGTGTTACATTTTCACCAGATGCTCAATGGCTTGCCGCATATACATATCAGCAAGCACTCAGAGTATGGGACATCCAAAATCAAGTGTGTGTTGCAGAGATGGAGTTGCCGAAAGGACGAAAAGGGCAGATTCGTTTGTCTAATATGAAACCGATCTTTTCTCAAGATGGAGAAGAACTCTTCGCTTTCAATTATTTCATCGGGAGGGTTTATATCTGGTGTCCACGAACTGGCGCGTTAAAAAATGAAATAGAGATAAAATTAAGTGATACTGACATCAAATCCATAAATGCCATCTATCCAAGCTACTTTTCTCCAGATTTGAGTTTGTTGGCAGGCACTTGTTACGATCATAGTGACCGTACCGCTGAATTCATTGCAGTGTGGCAGGTAGAAACGGGAGAACAAATCGCTCGTCTTGATTGGACTGAAAGGTGGGGTCGTCATTGCTTTTCGCCGTGTGGACGATTTTTTGCTACCACTGGCTCAGAAGGAAGATTACATGTGTGGAACGTGGAGACTGGAAACCTTGAGGAAACCTATACCGATCACGAGGATACTCAAATACATCCATATTATACACCGGAAGGTGAATTAATAGCCGCGGTAGTCTTTCCATCTCAGCCTAAACTTGAAGTCTGGAATTTAAAAAAAGGTGAAAAAATTGACACATGTGAACATCAGAGTCAGGGAAGTTCTGTTCGTTTTTCGACGAGTGGTACACAATTCGCCTACACTGATAGAGGTGAAATCAAAATCTGGATAGAAGGTAGCCCCATCGCTCAAGCATGCCCGACTATTCAGGGGCACACTGGGACTGTCGGTTCATTAGTCTTCGCACCGGATAAAAAAACGTTAGTGACTGCCTACTGGGGTAGGAACACGGTTTTATGGGATGTTTCAAGTCAGTGTGCCCGATATCCAACCGAAAAAGAACTACCCAATAGTATACGTGATGTTTACCCGACTTCAATCGGGACAATCTTTGCTGTTGGCGGAGACGAAAAAACATTAGAAGTATGTGAGTTTGGAAGCGGTGAATCCATCGCTGAAATTCCTATTCCTGAATCCGGGTTGTTATTGGGAACGGGGACCGATGCGTCAGCACTGACAGCTCAACGGTTGGCACGTGCTGGTAAAGATCGCAACATCTATGTGTGGGAGTACACACCTTCATCTAATGAAATAAACGAAGGAGGAAACTGGGAAAAGTGTGCCGTCCTTATAGGACACGCAGAATATGTTAATGCGTTGGCATTGAGTCCCGATGGAAAGCGGCTCGCAAGTATCCCTATAGTGCGTCGTCCACAAAAACGAACCGCTCTATTATGGGATGTTGATGCTGAAGAACAGATTACTCAGTTACCCCTAACTACACCGGAACGGGGAGGATATAACAGTTACCAGACGGGGATAACGTTTTCACCAGATGGTAACATAATCGCTGGTGGATTTTGGAACGAGATTGTTTTGTGGGATGCAACAGATGGAAAAACGCTTATGACGATTCCTCAATCGGAAGAGAATCAGCGACCAATTACACTTCGTTTCACGCCGTGCGGCCAATATTTGGTTGCGGGTGCTTGGTGGAAAGGTGGACTAAAAAAGACATCCATCTGTTTATGGGAAGTCGCAACAGGTAAGAGGATCACCACGTTTAAGGGACATACCACTGATGTACAGTGCTTTGCATTTTCGCAGGACTGTACCGTTCTTGCAAGTGGTGGACATGATGGTGCGATTTACCTTTGGGATCTGAAACCTTATCTGTAGAATACAAGGAGATGTTTTATGGAAAACAGAAAACCTATAATCCCTACATTTAGACCTTACCAAGACGCAGATGTGACAACTTGGGGACTGCCCGATGGAGCAATTGCACGGTTAGGACGAGGCGTTATACGCGATATTGCAATTTCTTCAGAAAAAAGGATTTTTGCTGTTGCTACTCACATCGGAACATGGATATATGAACTTGATACAAAGCAACCCGTTGCATTATTGGATACCGAAAGAGGTATGGTTAGTAACGTCGCTCTTTCTGGCAATGGTCAGTGGATTGCCACCAGTAATTGGGACTGTATCATTAAAGTACAAGAAACAGATACCCAACAGTGTGTTGCCAAAATACAAGGATGGTACAAAAACACCTCCCAACTCACCTTCTCACCTGACAATCAATATATTGCCGCAACGGGTTATGGATACGGAGACGTATATATGTGGCACACACAATCCGGGAAACATGTCGCAAGTTTCAGGTTGGAAGGTAGGGTGGAAGGGAAACGTAAGAAAGATGAAAGGTACCCCACCCGTTACCCAATCTGCTTTTCACCTGATGGGCAGCTGCTGGCTTATGCTTCTGATAAGTTCACTCTCACTGTCCGACACCTAAAATCGCAACAACGTATCGCATCTTTGCCTACAACTCTTCATCTATCCAGTCAATGTTATGTATATGGTCTCGTTTTCTCACCATGTAGTCAGTTTCTTGCTGCAAGTGTTCAAGATCTCAATACAGAAAAAAACATTGAGGTGCAAGTGTGGAATATCAATAAAGAGACCTTAGAGACAACATACACAGACATCGGTGGAACTCGAGTGCTTCCTGCATATACCCCCGAAAATGCCTTACAAGTTGCTGTTACCTATAAAAATAAGATCGTCATGTTAGATGGGTCTCAAGGAGAAAAACTTGACTCCATTGAATACCAAACTACTCCTAAAGCAGTCAATGTTTCTTCTGATGGACAACTGTGGGTGATCATTACTTCGCATCAGATCAACGTATGGCAGGCAGATTCATCCATCACAGTAATTCCAATCGAAGAACCTTCTTCACCATCCAATGCTATGTTTTTCTCTCAATCGGATAATATGTTGATATGCAAGTACTGGAGCGAAAGTAGTATTGTCTTTTGGGATATTGGTAAGAAACAGAGGATTCGACCACCGATTATGGTAAATAGTAACGGCAAAAAGTGTGCCCTGTCACCCTGTGAAAATTTGTTGGCTCTCATAGGAGAAGATATGCAGACGCTTGAAGTCTGGAATATCGCATCAGGAACTCAAATAGCAGAACTCTCCGAACATAAGAGTTCAATTTCTGCCATGGCCTTTTCACCTTCAGGTCAACACCTCATCAGCGGTGATACTGATGGAAATCTTGTTGTGTGGAGTGTCCAGCGATGGGAAAAGCAGTACGCATTCATCGCTCATACAGATGTAATTAAAGCTATAGCCATTCACCCAAATTGTCAGAAATTTGCAACCGTCGAATGGGATGGTCCTGTCCATTTGTGGGATGTTACGAGTGGGAAACAACTTGGATCACCAAGTGTAGACTTCACTTTAGCTGATACATCTCTGTATAAAGGAGATGCACGTGAAATCCATCGTCATATCAATCAAAGTTCAAAAACGGAATGGATCAATTCCATTGCATTTTCTCCATGTGGTACATTTATTGCAGGTGGACTTTATGGAGAAGTGCGCTTCTGGGATTCAGCAACTTTAGAACCCTACATGGGGTTGATTCTACCCGAAAGTTGCTGGCGTGTCGGCAAGGTAGTATTTTCCCCATGTGGAAGGTATCTTGTCTCAGGTACTTGGTGGAACAAAACAGACAAAGTCTCCATCCGAATATGGGAAGTTGCTACTGGAGAAAACATCCATACATTCTGGGGACATCCATCAGATATTCAAAATCTCGCTCTTTCAAAGGGTGGAGAACTCTTGGCAAGTAGTAGTTATGAGGGCACTATCTTGCTATGGGATCTTAAACCGTATATCAGCACATAAATATGCCTTGTCATTTCTCTTGGTCAATTTCTTGAACAACTTAATTTGTAACATTAACGACTCTCGCCATTTATAAGTGTAAAGGAGACATCATTTTGAGAAACAAACACACTTCAACTCCCGCTCTGCGACCACTTAACGACACAGATGTAACAACTTGGGAACTCCCTGAAGGCGCAATTGCTCGTTTAGGCAGAGGGCAGATAGGCAAAATAGCATTTTCACCCGATGGGACACATCTTGCTGTTCCAACACGTATCGGTTGTTGGTTGTATGACCTTGATACGATGACAAACCGCGCATTATGGGGAACAGAGCGTGGGATGGTCGCAACCATCTCATTTTCTGACGATGCACAATGGGTTGCTACCAGCGACTGGGATGGTGTTGTGAAGATATGGAACACGCAAAACCTACAATGTGTCGCAGAAATAGATGTGCCCGAGGATTCGAGAGCTGTAAGAGTCGCGGCTACCAATGTCACCTTTTTGCCTGATAGACAACACTTAGCCATGTACTATTGTGACACATATTCCGACCAGACTCCAAGATACTATGACAGACAGTGTGCCGTTTACGACTGGCGTACAGACATCGACACGCCTATCAAAAGCTACACAATAAAATCTGGGCGGGAAGGAGGCAACGTTGCTCCCAAAGTAATTTCATCAGATGGCAGCCTCTTTGCATACACGTCTGATGCAAACATGACATCCGTCATTTGTATGGAAACTAAGGAACTGATTGCAGAACTTCACGATGACTACACCGAAGAATCTGTAAGTGGATGTGACAGACTCGTTTTTTCTCCCTGTGGAGAGTATCTCGCCGCCTGTAACAGGGGAAACAAGGTGCATATATGGAATATACATAATGGCACCTTGGAAATGGCACCTACCACTTATGGTGAAAATCACTACATAATGTTTGGCATACCTTCTTATACGAAGGATGGGACCTTACAGGTTGCTGGTATCGGTGGCATGAAAGTCGTGTTATGGGATGCAGCTCAACAGGAGACAATAGATACTTTTGAATCTTGGAATCCGTCTAATATCAGTGCATGTTTTTCAAAAGATGGCACACGTTTTGCTGTTGCTAATGCACGCGGAGAACTCCATGTCTGGACAGAAGGGGCAGCAGCACTTGCATCTCTCCCTGTACATCATCAGAACGCCGGTTCAGTAAGTTTTTCTAAAGATGGTCGTACACTGGTAAGTACACACCGGACCCATTCCGCAGTCTGTGTATGGAATGTTACAAGCCGACAGGTTAAACGCACATTCCACTTTGAGAACAGGAACCCCAATATACCCGGTGGCATTGTTACCTCACCCGGTGGGGAACTATTGGCAATCAACAAAGCAAAGGAAGATTCAATTAGTGTTTGGCATCTTCCATCTGACACACAAGTCACAGAATTCACCGGAAAAAAATTGAGAGTCAGAAAAATGGTGTTCTCACCAACTGGGGAATATCTTGTGAGTGTAAACAATCTTACCTCTATTAAAGTTTGGCATGTTGCATCCGGTACACAAGTCACTGAACTTCCCAAAAGTCCATCTTCACATGTGTTCAAGATAGGGTTCTCACCTACAGGGGCATACTTCGTTGTCATCTATGGAGATAGTATCGCTGTGTGGGATGTGCAGCAATGGGAAAAACACTATCACGCACCACTAACACCACAAACATATCCGGGCTGGAAGTTGCATTTTGATTTGGATGGTAAGCAGTTTTACACTCGTCCTCCAAGAGGAGCTGCTATAGTCTGGAATTTCAAAAGCGACGAACAAATCGGATTGCTTGATATTGAACCATGTATAGATACTTCTATATATAAAGGCATGCTACAAGACCTTCAACGTGCCCAAGAGCGTCAGAGGGAAGGTCCCCGTCGCATTAGAGCACTCCAGACTTCTACTTGTCATGACATTATCGCTGGTGGAATGTGGGGTGAAATTAGACTTTGGGACGCAACTACCTTCAAAACGCTGATGGCACTAATTCAACCTACAGGATATCAAGCACCCTACGCGCTCGCATTTTCACCATGTGGTAAATACCTTGCCTCTGGTTCTCGATGGGACCCGAAATGGGAAAAGGGACAGCAAAAAACCTCCGTCCGTTTGTGGGATATTGCCACGTGTGAAAATTTTCACACCTTCTGGGCACACCCTACTGATATATTATCGGTCAATTTTTCACCGGATGGCAAACTGCTGGCAAGTAGTAGTTATGATGGCACCATCCTCCTTTGGGATGTAAAACCCTTTATAAGTGCTTAAAGCCATTCATGTCAATTCACCGATAGTATATCGGCTGCTGCTGGCATAGTGAACTCACCCAACCAACTTCGTAATAAGCATGCTAGACACTTAAACCTCAAACACTTTTTGGCAACAACAGGAGGCACTTTTATGGAAAACAGACAACCTTTAACTCCCGTACTGCGACCACTTAACGACACTGATGTAACAACTTGGGAACTCTCCGAAGGTGCAATTGCCCGATTCGGACACGGATTGAGACTTGACGTAGAATTCTCACCCGATGCCGCATATCTTTCCGTAGCAACAAAAATTGGATTCTGGCTATATGATACGGATACCCTTGCACCTCGCGCATTGTGGGGTACCGAACGCGGCATGATGAATGTCGCCACCTTCTCGCATGATTCACGTTGGATTGCCACTGGTGACCAAGACGGGATTCTCAAGGTGTGGGATACACAAAACGGACAGTGCGTTGCAAAAACTGACTGGGGAGGTACTGAGGAACGCAATGTCATCCTTCATGCCCACTTTTCACTGGACGATCAATATCTCGCTGCTTCCGGTTTTGGACATAGTGCTGTCTATACCTGGAATAGAGAACTCAACGCACCTATCAGGAATTTTAAACTTGAAAAGCCAAAATTAGCGGATTATAGAAAAGAAGGTACTTCTTATGACAGATATTTTCCCATCGCTTTTTCACCCAACAGTAATCTATTCGCTTATGTGTCTTCACCGGAAGCAGTAACGGTTTCAGATATAAACACAAGTGAAGAGATAGCACACCTCACGGGACACACTACCCCATTACATACCCTCCTGTTTTCACCCTGTGGACAACACCTTGCGAGTGCAAGTCGTGGCACTGCAGTTCAAGTATGGGATATTCATAATGAATCTCTTGTTATGGCACCCAAAACATATCAAGGTGAAAGAGTAAGACTTGCGTACACACCAGATGAGACATTACGTGTTGCAGACATTTATAATGACAAAGTGGTAATGTGGGATGCTTCACAGCACAAAAAGTTGGATACCTTCAACACTATTGGGAATACAGACAGTAAGGCAAGGTTTTCAAACGATGGAACAAAATTCGCAATTACATGCAGGAACCGCAAAATCCAAATATGGCATGAAGATGATTCTACTACAAAATCGTTCTTTTCTGGATATGGAAGTATTCCTTATTCGGTGGCATTTATGCAGGATAACAAAACATTGATCGGTGGGAACTGGGGAGGTACTGGTAAGTTATTTTGGGATATAAATAGACGGGAAGTCCAGCGGATACTGCCACCAGAGAAACGCAGTTCTTCCAGAGGATGCATGACGTTGTCTCCAGATGATCAACTCTTGGCTATTGATACAGGAGACAATGATATACACGTCTGGCATGTTGAAACTGATGAATTAGTTGCAGAACTAACAGGACATGAAAATCGGATTTATTCGTTGACGTTTTCTCCTACCGGTAAATACCTTGTCAGTGGAGGATGGAAAGACGAATTATACGTTTGGGATGTCGCGCGCTGGGAAAAACATCACACACTTATAGGACATACAAGTTCAATTGAGGCAATTGCATTCCATCCTGATGGAAAACGGTTCGTTACCTCCTCCAGGGATGGAACAGCCTTGCTATGGAATGTTGAAACCGGAGAACAAATCTCACCACTTCCTTTACCTGAAACCTTAGAGGATGTCTCTCTATACAGGGGTGAACCAGACGAAATTGAACGAGTTATCAATGGTGGGAATCTTCAATATAAGAAATATCAACACATGCAATCTATTGTTTTTTCGCCTTGTGGCAACTGGATTGCTGGTGGACTCGGCACATGGATCGCTGATGCGTTAATAAATGAAATCCGATTGTGGGACACAGAAACGTTAGAAACACGCATGATATTCCTTCAACCTCATGGATGTATTCGTCCGTGGGCATTAGCATTTTCTCCGTGTGGAAAGTATCTCGCATCAGGTGCTTGGTGGAAATGGGGATTAGACAAAGCACCTATCCACTTGTGGGAAATGACGACTGGCGAAAATATCCATACTTTCTGGGGACACGCATCGGATGTTCAAGATGTAGCCTTTTCACCAGATGGAAAATATTTGGCAAGTGGCAGTTATGATGGCACTGTCCTATTGTGGGCTATGGAACCATTTCTTGATTAGCATATATATGCATCAGATTGAACTAAAGTATTCTTTAGTGTCCAAACAAGCTGTAGCAATTGCTGAGGAGATTATTATGTATCATAATCAAATCTATAATACGAATCAAATGAAGTCTGATAATACAGATGTAACAACATGGGAACTCCCCGATGGCGCAATCGCCCGATTAGGACGGGGTTGGGTGCGCCGAGATATAGCATTTTCACCTAAAGGGGTGTGTCTAGCTATTGCGACAGACATCGGTTGTTGGTTATATGACCTTGATACGATGGTGCCACGTGTGTTGTGGGATACAGAACGGGGGATGGTTTCTGCCATCTCCTTTTCACACGATGCACGATGGATTGCTACCGGAAACACCGATGGCACCTTGAAGATATGGTCCACAGAAACTCTCCAATACATCATAGAAATTGAAACCGGAAAACCTGTTTTCCAACTTAGCTTTTCACCAGATGGACAGTACTTAGCATGTGTCAGTAAAATGTCTACGGGAAGTTGTCGAACAAGTATTTATATTTGGCGTGAAAACACCGGCACACCGATCATAGATTTCTCTTTTACATCTAAGCCAGGCGGGCATAATTCATACGCAACAGCTTTTTCACATAATGGTGAACTATTTGCATATACGTCTGATTATAATATCATATCTGTAATAAATGTAGAGACGAATGAATGTATCGCTCAACTTCCGGAAGTATCCACTGAACAACGGTCCGCTGTTGGTCCTCAACTCATTTTTTCTCACTGCGGGAAGTATCTTTCTGGCTACATTCGAAAAAATAGGATCTACGTTTGGGATCTCTTCTGCGGTACAATGGAAAAATCGATGGAATATAATAAAATCAATAGGTTGATCCCGACCTTCACATCTGATAGTACTTTGCGGGTAGCATGTATCTCTGACAACGAGGTGGTCATCTCAAACGCAGCTCAGCAGGAGAAAGTGGATACCTTTGAAATTTGGGGACCGTCTGAAGTATCAGCTTGTTTCTCAGCAGATGGATCAAGATTTATTATTTCGAATAGACGCGGCGACCTTTACATGTGGACAGAAACCTCTTCTCCATCTGTAAATATTCTCACTGGACATTTGCCAGGGGTTAGACAGGTAGGTTTTTCTAAAGATAGCAGAACACTAGTGAGTAATTACGATTATCGAGCTGGATGTCGGTTATGGAATGTTGAGAGTAAACGGGTCGGATTGACCTTTCTTTTTCAATATTCGGATCGTAATTCACCCGGTAAGATGGTTATCTCCCAAGGTCAGGAATTCTTCGCTACTACTAACGGAAACGGTATTAATATTTGGGATATAGCATCTGGCACACAAATATCAGAACTTACCGTAAAGCCTACAAGTGTACGCAATATGGCTTTTTCACTAACTGGGGAATATCTCATAGGAAACCACAGAGGAGGAGTTACAGTATGGAATACGATGCAATGGGAAAAGTGCTATACTCTGAGTATTGAACAAATTGATCTCCGTAAAGCTCGGTTGCTGTTTCATCCAAACGGTGAGTTTTTTATAATTATTCCGCGTGAAGGGGATAATCTTATTTGGGATCTCAAGAGTGGTGATCAAGTTGGCACACTATCCACAGCAATGTGCTCAGATATCACCCTATTTAGAGGTCTAAAAACGGACATCCAGAGAGCTCCTAAACAGCAAACACACCCTCGACGTGTATGGGGATTTGAGGCATCCCCTCGTGGCACACTTCTCGCTGGGGGAATGTGGGATGAAATTAGAATTTGGGACGCTGCTACCTTAGAAACGCGTATGGTCATAATTCCACCTGAAGGATGTCAAAAGCAGCATACGCTTGCATTTTCCCCTTGTAGCCGCTACCTTGCCTCCGGTACATGGTGGCAAAGGGGTCAGAAGAAGGTATCCATCCGGTTATGGGAGGTAGCTACAGGTGAGAATATACATACTTTCTGGGGACACCCTACTGATGTGCAGTGTCTCGCTTTCTCACCGGATGGCAGGATTTTGGCAAGTGGTAGTTTTGATGGCACCATCCTCCTCTGGGATATGAAACCATTTATAAATTAACGACTTGTGCTAAAAAACTAAATGTTAAGTATTGATTCACACATTCAGGTCCTTTTGTCCGTATTTCTTTCACTTAAGATGCTCTTTAGTCCCGTATGAAGATAAAAAACAAATAGGGTAATTTGACTTCAAAGTCCAGCGCGCTTACAAAGCGCGCCTACGGGTTTGACAAGCGCGCAAGCAAAGCACGCCTACAGGTCTTGGGTTAATTAAGATTAACCGTTTAATAAATTAATCTTCATTAGGGACGATATGCTTATAGTGTTAATGCTATTAAATGTAAAAACCAACAAGACAGAATGTTAACTGGCACAAGTCGTAAATTAGCATATATGTGCATCAGATTGAACTAAAATATTCTTTAGTGTCCAAACAAGCCGTAGCAATTGCTGAGGAGATTATTATGCATCATAATCAAAACTATAATACGAATCAAATGAAGTCTGATAATACAGATGTGACAACTTGGAAACTTCCTGAAGGTGCGATCGGCAGATTAGCCAGAGGACGCGTGTCAGATATGTCCTTTTCAACTGATGGTAAATATCTTGCCGTCGCAACCCCCATCGGCTGTTGGTTGTATGATAGATTGTCGCTGAAACCACTTGACTTGTTTGAAACAGAAAGTGGAATGCTTAATACCATTGTCTTTTCACGCGATACCCGGTTGATTGCCACCAGTAATTTTGATGGCGTAGTGAAGGTATGGGACGTACAAACGCTAAAGTGTCTCGCAAAGATAAACCATCGCAAGAATATAGATGCAACTTCAGGATATTCTTGGAACCTCCATTTTTCTTGGGACAACGCATACTTAGCAGCATCTTGTTTTGACAAACAAAATGTTGTCTACGCGTGGCACAAAAACACTGATGAACCTATCACGATATTTCCGATTGACGTAGCAGAAGAGAGCGGACACCATTTTCCTATCTGTTTTTCTCCGATAGGGAACTTACTTGCATACGTATCTGCTGGAACACCGCATCACACTCTCACCATTTCCGATATAGAGACCAGTGAACACATCACACATCTCAACTGCATAGCACCATTGGTATACCGAGGTCTTGTCTTTTCTCCTTGTGGGCAATATATAGCTGCTGCTAATCAGAACAATGAAGTCTTGGTGTGGAATGTTTACAACGACACTTTGGAAATGGAACCCACTACTTATGATGGGAGGAGGTTAATCCCTGCCTATACACCCGATGGCACACTACGCGTTGCCGATATTTACGACTATAAAGTTGTAATATGGGATGCTATCCGAAAAGAAAAAATAGATACATTTGACCGTCAGAACCCCAGACATGATCATTTTTTAAGCGGACATCAGGAACATTTTTCAAGCGATGGCTCGTATGTCGCAACGATCCTCTCACGTAGCAATCTTTGTGTGTGGACAGTCGGGTCACCATCAACCAAAGTTTCAAGTCCTGCTGATCATAAACCTGTTGCACATTCGGTTGCTTTTTCTAAAAACGGAAAGACATTAGCAAGTGGACATGGGTTTGGTATGTATCACGTATTCTGGGATGCTGCACAAAGACAAACAGAACAAATATTCCCAATGCCAAATATCCAAGCACAACGTACAACTCTAACTAAAGACCTAACAGAAGAAGAGAAACAGCAGTGGTACCGTGTCAGTGCTTTGTCGCCTTGTGGAGAACGACTGACACTTCGCGACCTTCCGAGGGGGTCAGTTGAAATTTGGGATATTGCGTCTGAAACCCTCATTACAGAACTATCGGACAGTAACAGATTTAGATCTTGGCGTGAAATGCGTTTTTCACCTACAGGTGAACATTTTATCGGCATAACAGCTACAGGTGATATTGATGTCTGGGATACACAGTCCGGTGAGAAAGTCAATACACTCGCAGGAGATAACCGACTGATTTTGACAACTGCGTTTCACCCTGATGGTAAACAACTCGCTGCAGCACTAACAGAGAGTGCTGGAATGCTTTGGGATATTGACAGCGGTGAACAACTCGGAGTTTTCCCCACAGAACTACCAGAAGATACCTCCCTCTATAGAGGCGATCCAGAGCAGATACACCAATATATTCAAAAATATAAAAAAAGAAGTGGCTATAAGTGCATCCCTTACAAACTCGTCTTCTCTCCTTGTGGCACGACGATCGCCTGTGGGATAAAAGATCATATCCAGTTGCGAGACACAGATACCTTAGAAACACAGATGCTCATACTGCTACCAAAAACGTGCACCAAACCGTTTGCGCTTACATTTTCCCCCTGCGGAAAATACCTCGTCTCTGGGTCGTGGTGGATAAAGGGATTGGACAAAGTATCCATAAGAATATGGGAAGTCGCAACGGGTCAAAATATACACACATTCTGGGGACATACAACAGATGTGCAGGATTTAGCATTTTCACCGGATGGCAAATATCTCGCAAGTGGCAGTTATGATGGCACCATCCTGTTCTGGGATATGAAACCATTCATCAATTAGTTTATGTGCGTCATGTTGATCTAAACAACTGTAGCAATCGCTGAGGAGATTATTATGTATCATAAACAAACCTATAATACGAATCAAATGAAATCTGATAATGCAGATGTAACTACCTGGAAACTCCCCGATGGTGCAATTGCACGATTAGGACAAGGACTCGTATTTGACATGGCGTTTTCACCGGATAACGCGTCTCTCGCTGTTGCAACTCGCGTCGGGGTATGGATGTATGAACTCGACACCATGCAGCCCGTCACATTATTTGAAACCGAACGGGGCATGCTTTCTAACGTCGTCCTTTCACCCGATGGAAAATGTGTTGCTACTAGCAACGGGGATGGCATTATCAAGGTGCGAGAGATAGAGACCCGGCGGTGTGTTGCGAAAATACGAGGCTGGCACGGAGGCACCTCCCAACTTGCCTTTTCACCGGATAGCCAATACATCGCCGCATCTGGCCACGGATACGGCGACGTTTACATCTGGTGCGCAAAAACCGGCCAACATGTCGCAAGTTTCAAAGTGGGAGGCACACTGAAGGAAGGTGAACGCTCTCCTGCCCGTTTCCCAATCTGCTTTTCACCCGATGGGCAGCTGCTCGTTTATGCTTCTGACTGGACCACCCTTACTGTTCGAAACCTAAAAACGAAAGAATGCTTTGCTTATCTGCGTCATCTGCGCGAATCAGGGCATGTGTATGATCTCGTCTTTTCACCTTGTAGTCAGTTTCTTGCTGCGAGTATTCAGGACCCGACGACACGTGAGAACATTGAGGTGCAAGTGTGGAATATTGATAAAGAGATATTGGAGACAACTTATACCGACTACAACGGAACTCGGGCGATTCTCGCCTATTCCCCTGATGGGGCATTACGGGTGGCAGATGTGTATGAAGACAAGGTAGTGATGTGGAATGCGTCCCGGGGTGAAAAACTTGATACCATTGAATATCCACCAGAAATATGTAGAATAGAACAATGTATCTCGACTGATGGACAACAGTTCGCAATTCTCACCAACCGCGATATCCGCGTGTGGCGTGCAGGCTCCCCTGCCATAGTAGCACCGCTCACAGTGCCTAATCAGGTGCCAGAATCTCTGTTTTTTTATCAAACGGACAGGATGCTGGTTTGCCAACACTGGTATGCAGATACCGTTTTCTGGGATGTTGTCCAGAAACAGGTGTCACCTCCCCCGACTCCACAAAAGAGCGGAGGTAAAAGGTGTGCGCTGTCCCCTTGTGAAGAATTGTTGGTTCTCATCGGAGAAGGCGGTCAAACTCTTGAAGTCTGGAACATTGTGTCCGGAACCCAGATAGCGGAACTCACCGGACATCAAAGTTTTATCACCACCGTAGTGTTTTCACCCGCAGGGGAACACCTCATCAGCGGTGATGTAGATGGGAAACTTGTTGTGTGGCGTGTCCAACGTTGGGAAAAGCAGCATGCATTTATAGGGCATGCTGAGCCGCTTCGGACAGCAGCCTTTCACCCCAACGGACAGCAATTCGCTACTACTGACGGGTATGGTATATTTCTTTGGGACGTTACGAGTGGTGAACAGCTTGGCTCACCTTCTGTAGACTCCACCTTTGTTACCCTATATAAAGGAGATATGCGACGAATCCAGAGACAAACCCAGCCACGTAACAAACTGCCAAAGAATCTCCATTCAATTGCGTTTTCACCTTGTGGCACTTTTTTGGCTGCTGGATTATACGGTGGAGTTCATCTATGGGATGCTATAACTTTGGAGCCGCACATGGGGATGATTCTACCTGAGAGTTGCTCCCTTGTCGGTGTCGTTGTGTTTTCTCCATGTGGTCGGTATCTTGCCTCCGGTTCTTGGTGGAACAAAACAGACAAAGTCTCTATCCGTTTATGGGAAGTTGCCACTGGGGAAAACATCCATACCTTCTGGGGGCATACTTCAGATGTACAAAATCTCGCTTTCTCAAAGGATGGCGAACTTCTGGCAAGTAGCAGCTATGATGGCACTATTTTATTGTGGGATATGAAACCGTTTATTAACACTTAAATATTTCTCGTAAATTCTCTTGGTCAATTTCATATAATACCTTGACGCACGAGGTTATTGAATACTGAACGTCTATTAGTAATAAAAGGAGACATCTTCTTGGAAAAGAGAATACATACAACCCCCTCATTTAGACCTATTGACGACACAGATGTAACAACTTGGAAACTACCTGAAGGTGCAATCGGCAGATTGGCACGTGGACGGGTGTC
Organism: Candidatus Poribacteria bacterium; assembly: GCA_965214095.1. Taxonomy (GTDB): domain Bacteria; phylum Poribacteria; class WGA-4E; order WGA-4E; family WGA-3G; genus MSPOR6. The sequence continues at coordinate 1,602,813 of OZ243938.1, forward strand.
AGATATGTCCTTTTCAGTTGATGGTAAATATCTTGCTGTCGCAACCCCTATCGGTTGTTGGTTGTATGATCGATCATCCCTGAAACCACTCGACTTGTTCGAAACAGAATGCGGTATGCTTGATTCCATTGTCTTTTCACACGACACCCAATTCATTGCTACAAGTAATAAAGATGGTGTTCTAAAGATATGGGATACACAAACGCTAAAGTGCCTCGCAAAGATAAACCATCGCAAGAATGTAGATGCAACTTCAGGATATTTTTGGAACCTCCATTTTTCTCGGGACAACGCATACTTAGCAGCATCTTGTTTTGACAAACAAAATGTTGTCTACGCGTGGCACAAAAACACTGATGAACCTGCGATTTACTTCCCAATTGACTTAGAAAAAGAAAGTGGACACGACTTTCCTATCTGTTTCTCTCCGATAGGGAATCTACTTGCATACGTGTCTGCTGGAACCCCGCAGAACACTCTCACCATTTCCGATATAGAGACTAATGAACACATCACACATCTCAACTGTATAGCACCATTGGTATACCGAGGTCTTGTCTTTTCTCCTTGTGGACAATATATAGCTGCTATCAATCTGAACAATGAGATGTTGGTGTGGAATGTTCACAACGGCACTTTGGAAACGGAACCCACTACTTATAATGGGAGGAGGTTAATCCCTGCCTATACACCCGATGGCACACTACGCGTTGCCGATATTTACGACTATAAAGTTGTAATATGGGATGCTATCCGAAAAGAAATAATGGATACCTTTAAATGTCAGAACCGCTGGCATGATCATTTTTCATCCGATGGTGCACACATCGCAACGATCCTCTCGCGCAGCGATCTCTGTGTGTGGACAGTCGGGTCACCGTCAACAAAAGTTACAAGTCCTGCTGATCATAAACCTGTTCCATATTCGGTTGTTTTTTTTAAAAAAGGTAAAACATTAACAAGTCCAGAAATGTTTGGTGCACAGCTCGTTTGTTGGAATGTTGCACAGAGGCAAACAGAACAGATTTTCCCAACGCTGAGGATGCAGGCACAGTACACGACTCAAACTAAAAATCTCACAACGGAAGAAAGACAGGATTTGTTCCGAGTCAGCACATTGTCTCCTTGTGGAAAACGACTAGCACTTTGCAAACTTCCGAGGGGTTCAATTGAAATCTGGGACATTACGTCTGAAACACTCATTATAAAACTCTCGGACAGTAGAGGATTTGACGCCGCAATGTGTTTTTCACCTTCTAATAAACATCTCATCGGCACAGCACCTACGGGCGGTACAGGAGACATCGGTGTATGGGATACACAGTCTGGGAAGAAAGTTAATATGCTCACAGGACATACGAATTATATTTTAACAGTAGCTTTCCATCCAAGCGGTAAACGACTCGCAACCGTCGCCAAGGATAGAACAGCAAGGCTCTGGGATATTGACAGCGGTGAACAACTCGGAGTTTTCCCCACAGAACTACCAGAAGATACCTCCCTCTATAGAGGCGATCCAGAGCAGATACACCAATATATTCAAAAATATAAAAAAAGAAGTGGCTATAAGTGCATCCCTTATAAACTCGTCTTCTCTCCTTGTGGCACAACGATCGCCTGTGGGATAAAAGATCATATCCAGTTGCGAGACACAGATACCTTAGAGACACAGATGCTCATACTGCTACCAAAAACGTGCACCAAACCGTTTGCGCTTACATTTTCCCCCTGCGGAAAATACCTCGTCTCTGGGTCGTGGTGGATAAAGGGATTGGACAAAGTATCCATAAGAATATGGGAAGTCGCAACGGGTCAAAATATACACACATTCTGGGGACATACAACAGATGTACAGGATTTAGCATTTTCACCGGATGGCAAATATCTCGCAAGTAGCAGTTATGATGGCACCATACTCCTCTGGGATATGAAACCTATTATATGCACCTAAAACAACTGATAAAAAATAACTTGGAGGTTTCCATGGATAATCAACGATCACAAACACCCACACAAATACCCCAAACAAACGCAGATATTACCACTTGGTCTCTCCCTGAGGGTGCAATTGCACGTTTAGGGCGCGGTCGTAACCGTGGTGGTCTAACATTTTCACCTGATGGTGATTCTCTTGTTGTTGCGACAGACATCGGGTGTTGGTTGTATGACCTTGATACGCTGACGCCGAGTGCGTTATGGGCAACAGAACGGGGGATGGTTTCTGCCATCTCCTTTTCTCATAATGGGAAGTGGATTGCTACCACCAACTGGGACGGCATCGTGAAGATATGGGACACACAAACCTTACGCTGCATTTCCCAAATAGAACCACCTTGGCATCCTAATACATATGTAGATTTTTCATCAGATGGGCAGCACTTAGCTCTGGTTGGTAGTACACAAACTTCTGCATGGACAGCTGTTTACGACTGGCACTTGAACACAACTACGCCTATCATAAACTTAGATTTTACGCTGAAACCACAGGTATACTCTGCAGTCTCAACAGCTTTTTCCATTAATGGTAATTTATTTGCGTATACGTCCGACTACAATATGACATCTGTGATGCACATGGAGACAGGGGAGATCATAGCGAAATTTACTGACACATATACCGATGACACATATACCAAAGGTCCTATTTTAGGGACCACCAACTTAGTTTTTTCACCTTGTGGAGAGTTCCTTGCGGGTTGTAATAAAAAGGACACGGTTCATGTATGGAATATCCAAAGCGGGAACTTTACGATGGAACCGACAACTTATCATCAGAGCACTCGGGTACTGCCGACCTACCTATCTGATGGCACATTACGGGTTGCTGCGCGTCATCCAAAAGAAATAATCATCTGGGATACGAAGTCGCAGGAGAAGGTGGACTCCATTGCATATTCGGGAGGGATCTTCTGGGCAACGTGCTTTTCAGTTGATGGTAGAAAGTTCGCAATCGCCAGTAGATACGATGATCTTAAGCTCTGGTGTGAAGGTTGTTCCTCAAAAGTCGTATCTCTGACTGAACATCTACATCCGGACCCTGTCCAAAGGTTCCCGAGCACACTGGATTTTTCTAAGGACAGTCGGACACTTTTCTGTGGATACTGGAAACACATCGGACACCTTGCTTGGGATGTTTCGAAGCACCAAATAGCACGGACATTTCCGTCACATTCACATGAATATTCGGCACATCCCGATATGCCTTTCACGATGTCACACAATGCGGAACTGATAGCTACTGCAAACGGCATGGACAGCCCCATTAAAGTTTGGGATATAGCGTCAAATACGCAAGTTGCAGAGTTCCTCGAATCTTCATGGCAAGTGTGCTGGCTGACTTTTTCTTCAACAGCAGAATATCTTCTGAGTAGCATGAATAGAGACGCAGCCAAGGTTTGGGATGTAGAATCTGGCACGCAAGTCGCAGAACTTACTGAGAAGGATAACTTAATGGAGAAAGGGTTCAAGATGAAAATGTTTTCTCCGACAGATGAATATATACTCGGTATCAGTAAGGATCGTATCAGCGTGTGGGATGCCTTGAAGTGGGAACATCTTTATGAAACTCACCTCAAGGGTTTTAACAGGTCAAGGAGAGAGGGAGTATTTAAGTTTGGGACACCGTTGAGGTTTCATCCAGACGGTCAGCATTTCATCACTGCTGGATACGAAAAGGATGCTTTTGTCTGGGACCTCAAATGCGGTGAACAAGTGGGTTCACTTCACACAGAAAAATGTTTAGATACAACCCTCTATAGAGGTGAGCCACAAGATATCCAGCGTCTCCGCGAACAACAGAATGCGGACTCTCGACGTATCCGTGGAATTGAAACATCCCCCTGCGGCACTTTTATTGCTGGCGCAATGCATAACGAAATTAGGGTATGGGACGCTGCTACCTTACAAACCCAAATAGCAATCATACCATCCATTGGCTGTCAGAAGTCTTATATAATAGTGTTTTCACCTTGCAGCAAGTATCTGGCAACAGGTGCGTGGTGGCAAGAGGGACAAACAAAAATGTCTATCAGGTTGTGGAATATCATTACAGGTGATAATATTGCCACTTTTTGGGCACACACGACTGATGTTGATAAACTTGCGTTTTCACCGGATGGCAAATATCTCGCAAGCGGTAGTTATGATGGTACTATCCTCGTCTGGGATATGAAACCATTTATAAATTAGTTTATATGTGCGTCATGTTGATACAAACAAGCAGTAGCAATTGTTGAGGAGATTATTATGCAACATAAACAAACCTATAATACGAATCAAATAAAATCTGATAATACAGATGTAACAACTTGGCACCTTCCCGATGGAGCAATTGCACGGTTAGGACGAGGTCGTATCCGTGGGGGTCTAACATTTTCACCTGATGGTAATTCTCTTGTTGTTGCGACAGACATCGGGTGTTGGTTGTATGACCTTGAAACATTAACACCACGGGCATTGTGGAATACAGAACGAGGGATGGTTTCTGCCATCTCCTTTTCTCATAATGGGAAGTGGATTGCTATCGGAAATATGCACGGCACCGTGAAGGTATGTGACACACAAACCTTACAATCCATTGCAATAATAGAAACGAACCGACTTGTTACACGTATTAATATTTCTCCGAGTGGACAGCACTTGGCAATTGCTACAGTAGCTGGTGGCGTTCAAACTACTATTTATGCTTGTCGTCCTCATATCAGTACACCGATTGCAAACTTTGCTTTAACGCAAGAACAACGGGTAAAATGTACAACATCAATAGCATTTTCGCCTAATGGCTGCCTATTTGCTTACACGTCTGACATCAATAAAACATCTGTGATATATGTAGAGACAGGAGAAATCATCGCGGAACTTCACGATACGTATACCACGTATACCGAAGAACCTGGTGGATGTACGAAATTGGTTTTTTCACCGTGTGGTAAGTTCCTTGCGGGGTGTAATAAGAAGGACACGGTTCATGTCTGGGATATCCAAAGCGGTAACTTCGCAATAGAACCGACAACCTATCATCAGAGCACTCGCGTGCTGCCGACTTATCTATCTGATGGTACCCTAAAGGTTGCAGCGTGTTATCGCAAAGAGGTAATATTCTGGGATACAAAGTTACAACAGAAGATGGATGCTTTTGAATATATAGGGAGCGAAGGTGGGGCAACGTGCTTTTCAGTTGATGGTAGAAAGTTCGCAATTGCCAGTAAATACGACGATCTTAAGGTCTGGTGTGAAGGTTCTCCCTCAAAAGTCGTATCTTTACCTGAACATCTACATCCCGACCCTGTGCAAAGGTTCCCGAATATACTGGATTTTTCTAAAGACAGTCGGACGCTTTTCTGTGGATATTGGAAACACACCGGGTACCTCGCTTGGGATGTTTCGAAGCACCAAATAGCACGGACATTTCCGTCACATTCACGCGGATATTCGGCACATCCCGAAATGCCTTTCACGATGTCACACAATGCGGAACTGATAGCTACAGCAAACGGAACGGACAGTCCCATTAGTGTTTGGAATGTAGTCTCAAACACGCAAGTGGCAGAGTTCCTCAAATCTTCACGGCAAGTGTGCTGGCTAACGTTATCTCCAAAAGGAGAATATCTTGTGGGTAGCATGAAGGGAGACGCAGCCAAGGTATGGGATGTAGAATCTGGCACGCAAATCACAGAACTTACAGAGAAGGATACTTCGTTGACGAAAGGAGTCAGAATGAAGATGTTTTCCCCGACAGGTGAATATATACTCGGTATCGGTAAGGATCGTATCAGCGTGTGGGATGCCTTGAAGTGGGAACATCTTTATGAAACTCGCCTCAAAGAGTTTAACCGGTCCAGGAGAGACGGAGTGTTTAAGCTTGGGACACCGTTGAGGTTTCATCCAGACGGTCAGCATTTCTTCACTGCTGGATACGAAGTGGGTGCTTATGTGTGGGAACTCAAAAACGGTGAACAAGTGGGGACACTACCCACAGAAATATGCATAGATACAACCCTATATAGAGGAGATCCACAGAACATCCAGCTGGTCCGTAAACAGCAGGAAACGACCCGTCGCGTCCGACAACTTGAGGTATCTCTTTGCGGTACTATTATTGCTGGCGCAATGCAAAACGAAATTAGGGTATGGGATGCAGCCACACTACAAACAAAAATGGTGATAATACCTCCGAAAGGATGTCAAAAACCTTTCACCTTAGCCTTTTCACCGTGTAGTCAATATCTTGCTGCTGGCGTATGGTGGCAACACGGACAAATAAGAATGTCTATCCGGGTATGGAATATCACTACTGGTGAAAATATTACTACCTTCTGGGCACATCCTACCGATATCGATAGACTTAGGTTTTCACCGGATGGCAAATATCTCGCAAGTGGCAGTTATGATGGCACCATCCTGCTCTGGGATATGAAACCATTTATAAATTAGTTTATATGTGTGTCATGTTGAGCTAAACAAACTGCAGCAATTGCTGAGGAGATTATTATGCATCATATTCAAACCTATAATACGAATCAAATGAAATCTGATAATACAGATGTAACAACATGGGAACTACCTGAAGGTGCAATCGACAGATTAGCAAGGGGACGGGTGTCGGATATGTCATTTTCAACTGATGGTAAGTATCTTGCCGTCGCAACGCCGATCGGTTGTTGGTTGTATGATAGATTGTCGCTGAAAACGATCGCGTTATTTGATACAGAAAGTGGAATGCTTAATACCATTGCCTTTTCACCCGACACCCAGTTCATTGCTACCAGTAATAAAGATGGTGTTTTAAAGGTATGGGATACACAAACGCTAAAGTGTCTTGCAAAGATAAACCATCGCAAGAATGTAGATGCAGCTTCAGGATATTTTTCGAAGCTCTGCTTTTCTCAAGATAACCAATACTTAGCCGCATCCTGTTTTGATAAACAAAATGTTGTCTACGCATGGCAACAAAACACTGATAAACCTATGATCTGTTTACCGATTGATGTAGAAGAAACGAAGGGACACAGCTTTCCCATCTGTTTCTCACCTAATGGGTATCTACTCGCGTATGTGTCTTCTGTATCTCTCCAGAACACTGTAACGATTTCCGATATTGAAACCGGTGAACACATCACACATCTTAGCCAATCCTCGGCACTGTCTACATACCGTTTTTCCCCTTGCGGACAATATATAGCAGCTGCTAATCGGAACAATGAAGTGTTGGTATGGAATGTTCACAACGGCACTTTGGAAACGGAACCAACAGCGTATGATGGAAAGTGGTTAAGCATTGCCTATACACCTTATGGCATACTACGCGTTGCCGATATTTACGACTATAAAGTTGTGATTTGGGATGCTATCTCAAAAGAAAAAATAGATACCTTTGAACGCGATAAACCCAGGTCTGATCATTTTTTAAGCGGACATCATTTACACTTTTCATCCGGTGGCGCACACATCGCAACGATCCTCTCGCGCAGTAAGCTCTGTGTGTGGACGGTCGGGGCACCATCAAGTAAAGTTTCAAGTCCTGCTGATCATAAACCTGTTGTCCACGCGGTTGCTTTTTCTAAAGACGGAAAGACATTAGCAAGTAGATATGCGTGGGGTATGTATCACGTATTCTGGGATGCTACACAGCGACAAACAGAACAAATATTCCCAACGCCAAATATCCAAGCACAACGCACAGCTCTAACTAAAGACCTAACAGAAGAAGAGAAAAAGCAGTGGTACCGTGTCAGTGCCTTGTCACCTTGTAGGGAACGACTGGCACTTCGCGACCTTCCGAGAGGGTCAGTTGAAATTTGGGATATTGCGTCTGAAACCCTTATTACAGAACTCTCGGACAGTAAGAAATTTAGATCTTGGCGTGAAATGCGTTTTTCACCGACAGGTGAACGTTTTATCGATACAGCACCGACAGGTGATATTGATGTCTGGGATACACAGTCTGGTGAGAAAGTCAATACACTCGCAGGAGATAACCGACTGATTTTGACAACTGCGTTTCACCCTGATGGTAAACAACTCGCTGCTGCACCAAAAGGGAGTGCTGGAATGCTTTGGGATATTGACAGCGGTGAACAACTCGGAGTGTTCCCTACAGAACTGCCAGAAGATACCTCCCTCTATAGAGGCGATCCAGAGCAGATACACCAATATATTCAAAAATATAAAAAAATAATCAAGCAATATAAGTGTATCCCTTACAAACTCGCCTTCTCTCCTTGTGGCACGATGATCGCCTGTGGGATACAAGATCATATCCGGTTGCGAAATACAGCAACCTTAGAAACGCACATGCTTATACTACCACCCGAAACGTGTAGCAGACCGTTTGCACTCACATTTTCCCCCTGCGGAAAATACCTCGTCTCTGGGTCGTGGTGGATAAAGGGGTTGGACAAAGTATCCATAAGAATATGGGAAGTCGCAACGGGTCAAAATATACACACATTCTGGGGACATACAACAGATGTGCAGGATTTAGCATTTTCACCGGATGGCAAATATCTCGCAAGTAGCAGTTATGATGGCACCATACTCCTCTGGGATATGAAACCTTTTACCGGTTCAGATTGAGGCACTTCCAATAAGAATGTGCCAATTGCTTGAAACTGAGATGAATTTCCGCTAAACTTTAGCAGGGAGGATTATGATCATGTCAAACATTTCAGATGAACAATTGGTAGTCGCCGCGGCAAAAGGTGATACCAATGCAATGGAAAACATAAAAGAAAGAGCAATATTTGGAAAATACGGCATACGCAAATGTCTTAAGAAGATGGGATGTACTGATAAAGAAATATCTCTGCTGGAACCCAAAATAGTCCAGATTTTGTTGGCTTCCATACCCAAATATGAATTCACTGCTCCGTTTTTTGTATACGGATACCGTCTTGCGGTAAATTATTCTCTCCAATATAAGGAAAACAGGGAAGTTCTACTGTTTGACAAACGGATACATAAGGAAAAAGCATGCCCAAATACACTGCGGACATTGAGCGACACTCTTGGAAAACCTAAGCATCCGCCGCTTGAACAAATTGACCTTGAGATTCGGACACTTGTGAGTTTACTGAATCAATCACCTGACATTAAAACATCCGGTTCCTCTTGTAGTGGACATCCAGATCAGGAAGAATGGAAAAACGGGAAATGGTCTCAATTTGGAGGATATATTGGGATCATACCAATGAGTTCCCCGGACAAGGCATTGGATTTTCTCAACGGTATACTGAAGAAGTTAGATAATTCTAACACACAGACCAAGAATAGATTTTTACCAGCAGACCTACAGCAAACAAAGAGTACACTGAATGAAAACATCACTTTCACTGACGCAATTCGCGCACGATACAAGCAAGTAGACGCTGAGGATTTGTTCTGCTCAGATGCCCCCGTTGTCTTGATAAACGTTTCATTCCGTTTTTATGTGTGCCATAGCCATGCAAAGCATTCTTTAGAAATCTGGAAACAACTCATCGCGCGTATAAAAGAGTTGATCCCAGAAGACAGGGAGCTTACTGCTGAAGTTGACACGCCAGAGAAGGCAATGCAGCTATTGCAAAAAGCATTACACCGGTTACCCTTCCTATTTAGTGCCACACTTACGACAAGTCAGGAAGGATATCCCGGAATAGTCTTGACTACTGTAGCAGACCTCGCTTTATTACAGTGGTTTTCAACATTAGCCGATAGGCTGCATGAATGTCTTGATAATGCAGGATATGTAAGTTCTCGCTATACAGAAGATGAAATACCATATGCTGAAAAGTGGTCTTTCACGTTGAGACCATTTCTAAACCAAGAATGCATACCGTTACCGCATCTGTTAGCACCGCAGTGGGAACCACGCACTCGTGAAGACCATCTGAAGATTTGGAAACTCCTTGAGTTAACAGTGGCAGAACAAGTTGAATGTGAAATTTAGAGCATTTACCAGTAATCTATATTAAAATGTAATAAGTAAACACCTCGCTATAGAAAATGAAGACTAAAAACATTTTGGGGTGATCCACTCAACAATCGTCAAATTGACATTTAGGAGGATTTTTATGTTGTCAAACATTTCAGAGCAAAGATTGATAGTTGCAGCGGTGAAAGAAGGTGATTCCAATGCATTGGAAGAACTAAAAGAACGTCTAATTTCTGGACAATACGGTATACGCCCTATAATTAATAGAATTCCATGTGCAGATGCCGACAGAAAAATACTTGAACAACATATTGTGGAGAATATCATCAATGATTTGCATGCACATGGGTTCAGAGGGTCTATCCAGACATCTGGATTCCGTCTCGCTACCCATTTTGCTATCCAATATAGGAATAATAACGACTTTAGACTTTCTGACCTAGACAGTCCGAAAGAGAAAGTAGTGCTGACTGCAAACAATGATCCTGAAGAACCTAAGCACCCTCCACTGGAGGAAATTGACCTTGAGATTCGGACACTTGTGAGTTTACTGAATCAATCACCTGATATTAAAACATCCGGTTCTTGTAGTGGACATCCACAATGGCAACCCGATAAATGGACTCAGTATGGAGGCTATCTTGGGATCAGACCTATCAGTTCTCCGCGTAAAACTTTAGATTTTCTTGTTGGTATGCTGATGCAGTTAGATAATACAGGCACGCCAACCAATAATGCATACTTGCCAGCTGCGCTGCAAGTAGAGGATAGCACACGGAATGATAACACCATTTCTGTCGAAGCAATTCGTGAGCGATATAAGCAAGCTGACGCGGAGAATTTATACTGTTCCGGTGCGCCTATTGTCCTTATAGGTGTTTATTTTCGTTTCTATGTTTGTCATCGTGAAGAAAGCCACTCTTTAGAAATCTGGAAACAACTCATCGCACGTATAAAAGAGTTGATCCCAGAAGACGGAGAGCTTACTGCCGAAGTTGACACGCCAGAGATGGCAATGCAGCTATTACAAAAAGCATTACACCGGTTACCCTTCCTATTTAGTGCCACACTTACGACAAGTCAGGAAGGATATCCCGGTATTATCTTGCACACAGTAGCAGACCTTTCATTATTCCAATGGTTTTGTGCATTAACCGACAAACTACATGAGCAGCTTGGCAAAGCAGGATATGTAAGTTCTCGCGATACAGAAGATGAAATACCATATGCTGAAAAGTGGTCTTTCACGTTGAGACCATTTCTAAATCAAGAATGCATACCGTTACCGCATCTGTTAGCGCCGCAGTGGGAACCACGCACTCGTGAAGACCATCTGAAGATTTGGAAACTCCTTGAGTTGGCAGTTGCAGAACAACTTAAGTCTGAGGGTATTACATTAAAAACTGAAAATACGTAGTGTATCTCATAAATCATTATAGGACGAGGTTTTGTGCTTCATCCTATCCTGGGAAAAAGACAATGGACGGGCACAGAGACTCGCCTCTACGATTTAAGGTAATGTGGTATTATTTCATTTCAAACTGTTTTTATGGTGTGTTTAATATGCAAAACAAAGATTTCACACAGAACTATCCTGAAGAAAACCTTATCTCTTTACCATCCGAGGCGATCGCTCGATTCGGTAGGGGTGATGTAGAAGGTACTGCCATCTCCCCCGATGGAAATATGATTGCAGTAGCATCCCGTATTGGTTTGTGGATTTATAATGCTCATACTGAAGATTTCATAAGGCTAATTGCGGTAGAAGGCACAGGTCTACTTTCAAGGGTTACTTTTTCTCCAGATAGCACACAGGTTGCTACAGGCGATTGGGATGGCATTGCATCACTATGGGATGTTTCTACTGGAGCAAAACTCGCAACCTTCAAGAATAAAGATTATGTCATTTCCATTGCTTTTTCTCCAGATGGAAAATCCTTGGCAACTGGAACACGGGATGGTAAAGCAACACTGTGGGATATTAACACTGGTAATGAACGTTGGTCGATTTCTCACAAAGATTATGTCACTTCCGTTGCTTTTTCTCCAGACGGTTTACTTTTAGCAACAGGTAGTCGGGATAGTACATCAAATCTATGTGATGTTGAGAATGGAGAAGTTCAACGGTGTTTCACCCATCAGAAACATAGTGTAGATATTGAATTAGATACCGGGTTCGTTGAGACCTTTAACAATCTCGGAATCAATTGCATTGCCTTTTCTCCAAATGGACGATATTTTGCCACAGGTGACCGTATCGGAGCTGATATAAAGGGTGTTACAACATTGTGGGATATTGAAAGCGGGGAGGCTGTGTGGGAATTTGCCCATGAGGACTCTGCGACATCAATTGCTTTTTCAACAGACAATAAATACATGGCAACTCGCTTTTCCAATGGAGACACCGATGTTCGTCATATTGCCGATTGCACAACGGCATCAATTCAAGAAGGAAATTGGGCAAAACAGAAAAAGAAACCGCCAGCAAGTCATCCACGAGGATTATACGGCTGGCTCGTTAACTTTTCACCAGACGGAAAGCACTTGGCTGCCGTAACACAAATGTCTTCCCTTAAGATATGGGATTTAGCATCTGGGATAAACATCAAGACAATTGACCAAGATATTGGACAAGCAGAAGCACTATCTTATGCACACGATGGATATTGCTTTGGAGTGAGCCGATCATCCAAAGGTGAGACCTCTTGGAATTGTGCGACCTTTTGGAAAGATCAGGAACAAAATATTGACTTTCGGCCTGAAGATCCAAATGCAGACATTTTATCCGCCGCTGTTTCACCTGATACCGAAATTGTGGCTACAGGAGGAGATGATAAAAAAGTTTATTTATGGGATAGAGCAACACAAAAATTGGTTAACACACTTTCTGGACATACTGGACCAATAATTAACCTTGCATTCTCCCCTAATGGCACACACTTAGTAAGCACAGGAGGCATTGAAGTGGAAAGACAAGAAAAAGATGGAACCGTGTATTCTTACCCACTGGAGGATGGTGCGGCAGATCAGACAGCAAGAGTTTGGCATATTGAAACAGGTACTGAGGTCGCAACGCTCACGCATCGCTTCAAAGTTGAGACGCTTGTTTTCTCACCAGATAGTACTTGCCTTGCAACTGCCTCTGGGGAAGATGTCCATCTGTGGGATACTAAGACGTGGCTGAAAATTGTAACACTTGAGACAGTAAGAGTTGAGTCGCTCGGATTTTCGGCGGATGGTTCGCTACTTGCCGTTGGTGGTACAGGACGGAAGCCAAAGATACAGATATGGAATGTGAAAACAGCACAACTGATTGTAGAATTCTCTGGTCACAAGAGTGATGTGGAATCTGTTGCCTTCTCACCAGATGGCACACTATTGGCAAGCGGAGGTTTTGATAGTGTCATCTACTTATGGGATATGAAATCTATTACAGAATTAGATTGAAGACACCTCCAATCAGAATGCAATAGGGGGTAATGTCAATAATTTCAGATGAAGGGCATTAGTTAACAATCTCACTGCTTTAACTGTGAGTCAATGAAATTCAGAGGCATTCAATTGTCAATATTCTCTATCGTGGGAGGGGTTTCAAACCCCGATTTAACAACAAAATCAGTCGTCCTCACGCAATTCACATTGCTTTCTATTGCTATAAATGAGGTATTATGATAAATTGAAGTAATCCCATTTCTAAAAAATGAAAATTCATTGTGAAATTATCGGTTCAAGCAGAGTTGAAGAATGTCCGAGGCGCAATGAATTGAACGACTACAAACGCGTTTTTTGTGAATGACAAGCGATCAATTAGGAATGGGAAAATAGAAGATTTTGACATACTCACCGAGTTAAAACTCCGGTGATTCTTTTGAAAGAATCACACAAGCAATTGTGGTATCAACGACCTTGTTTAGAAAACCTAATAGGCATTCCAGTGACAAAGCCTACTCCAACAGTTGATGTCCCAACTGCACCTCCAAAGGAGGTCTTAAGAAACATTTTCACGTGTGAATATCAACGGGATGAGTTTTGAAACTTCTTTCCCTAACACGCAACAGATGTTTTGAAAACTTTAGCAGTATTGAATAGCAAAGCTTTTACGTGATTGTTTCACTGCTTAGCTATCTGCCGTAGCATCAATCACAACCAATGCCGATTGCTAAAGATATTATATTAGTTTTTAGATTAAAAGGCAAGTTTTTTCTTGACACACAATAGGAGTGGTGTCTACATCCCCGTGCTAAAGCAACGGGGTCTTGACACCGAAGATATGATAAAGTTTGAAGGAGATAAATATTGATGTTAAATTGGGGTGTGATTGGACCTGGTGGTATTGCACGCGTATTCTGCAATGGTATGCGATTTACGGATACTGGACAGATTTTTGCAGTTGCGAGCCGTACTAAATCACGTGCAGAGAGTTTTGCAGATATTTTTGATATACCACGTCGTTATGGGAGTTATGAAGCACTGTTAGCTGATGGAGATATTGATGCAGTTTATGTTGCGACTATTCACCCACATCACGCGGAGTGGGTAATTAAAGCCGCTGAGGCAAAGAAGCATATTTTGGTTGAGAAACCAATTAGTATTGATCATGCGACCGCTTCAACGATGGTGGACGCTGCCCGTAAGAATGATGTGTTCTTGATGGAAGCGTTTATGTATCGTTGCCATCCGCAGATACAACGCATGGCTGAGTTGATTCAGGACGATGCAATCGGTGAGGTGCGTTTCGTTCAAGCGACATTTGGGTTTCAAGCAGGTTTCAATCCAGAAGGTCGCCTTTTCAATCGTGAAATGGGTGGTGGTGGAATTCTTGATATTGGATGTTATACTGCCTCAATAGCTCGTAAAGTTGCTGGTGCGGCTGTGGGTAAACTGTTCTTAGATCCGATTTCAGTAAAGGCGCATGGGAAGATTGGACCGACGGGTGTTGATCACATTGCAGCGGCGACACTGAAATTTGAGAATGAAATTATTGCTGAGATCGTCTGTGCTGTTGAATGTAACATCGGTAGTAAAGTTATTATCTACGGTTCTGGTGGGACAATTACGATTCCAAGTCCTTGGCTGCCATCTTCACCGTGTCGTGGTGCGAGCGGTGCAATGCCTTTAGATACAACCTTCCCACCAAGTATACTTGTTTTGAACTCCTATCAAGATAGAGAAACAACGGAGATATCCGTTGAAGTAGACCGTGACCTATTTACCTATGAAGCAGATATGGTAGCAAACCATATTTCTGATCGACAAGCACCTGCGATGTCTTGGGATGACACATTAGGAAATATGAAGGTGTTAGATGCTTGGCGTGCAGAGATAGGCGTTGTTTATTGAACAAATTGAGGACAAGATACTATGTTAACTGTTTGTTATGACCCTTATTCTGGCACATTAGGGAGATTTACTCGTGCTGAAATTTTCGACCTTGTCTCCGATGCTGGCTATGAAGGTATTAATATACCTGTGAATTCAGCGTTTCTCGGTGAACTTTCGGCATCTGAGATTGAGGATGCTGTAAGTCTTGCTGAAAAGCACAATCTGGTTGCACCGACGATTGGCTTTGGAAATCATATTTTAACGACACCTACTCGAAAAGATGAAGCGTTACAGCACTTTGAGATCGTGCTTGAAGTTGCAAAGCAATTTGAAGCAGGTTTTATCGGTGTTTGGGTAAATCCATCTGCTGATGTTTCACGGCAGGATTCGTTGGATTCACTTGCAGATAACTTGACTCAGATGGTACCTGCATGTGAGGAACATGAAATTAAGATCGCGCTTGAATTTGAAAAAGGGTGTCCACTTGATAACTATCGGGAAGGTGTTGCATTTATCTCTGATACAGGATTGCCTGTATATCTGACCTGCGACACTTATCATTTATTTAATGACAGTGCGGAACCCCATGCTGCAGCATTGGCAATGCAAACGTGTTTAGGTGATGTGCACATGTCTGGGAGCAATCGGGGTGAACCAGGTGGCGGTGTGTTTGATTTTGAGACATTTGCTAAGGGGTTGAAGGAGATTAATTTCTCAGGCCCGCTGGTAGTTCAGTATAAGATGGAAGATGTTGCGAGTATTAAACGGAGTTGTGATTTTACTCGGAAGTTTAGAGAGATGGTGCAGTCTTGAGATAATGCCAATTCTATAAATAATATTCCTTTTGAAATAGAATGTAAGAGGTATGGTTAGTAAACCGCACCTACTGGATCAATGAGAGATATTTTGGGTAAAATGGAGTTCATATACCTATTGTCAACTCACGTTACGGATCAGGGATTAATGGTTTTATATTGTTCTTTCCCGCTTCATATAGGTAAGCATCTCTGCCATTAAAATATGTCTTATAGACACTTTGCCAATCGCTGTTTGTTAACCCCCATCTGGGAGCAGGACCAAGTTTAAAATAGATAATATTCGCTTCGTCAAGACTTTCAAATGGATAGTCCCCTACTGGTGCATCGCGTGTGTTGGGGACAAAAATGACAGCGTCGTGAACATCAAATTTCTTTACCAACGGTGGCAATTTCTGATAAACTGCACTCCAATTCTGATACACTTTCCCAATCCACACATAACTCCATACAGTATTTACGCTGAGCAACAACAGACAAATTCCTGCTGCATAGGTAAGTTTATTAACCCATATCGGTTTTTTGAGTTGCTGATAGAGAAGATACATACCACGTGCTGTTAATGGAATGAATCCGAGGAAAATTGCTTCTGTGTAGTACCTGGCATTTACAGGTGTAAATCCCCATGTCGATCCTTCGAAATAAAAGAATGCATAGAGTATCAAACTTCCCACAATAAAAGCCATACATAACACATCATATCTGTTTCGTGAGGAATGGAAAAATGGTATGAGTGCGAGGCACCATGGTATTAACAAGGGTAGAAAATGAAGGAAAAACTTGGGAGTTAGCTTCGGTTCAATTAGGAGTCTTGGTTTATAGTTGCCCCATCCAAGTGCGTTAAAACTGATGCACGGGAGAATGTGTTGCCATGTTCTTGTGACTGACCATTGCGGTTTGAATTCCCATCCACTATCAGGGTCAACATAATACCCTTCACCGCGTTTTCCAAAACCCACTTTATCTTTAGGTTGTGCGGCGGTGTGGGTGAAAGTGAACGGGTTTCCCGTAAAATGATTATTCCACGCCATACATACAAGTATCATGAACGTAAAGGGTATTAAGAAAATCCCTAACCGAGTCATCAGTTGTTTCTGTGTAGGATTGTTTGTCTGACTCTGCTCATCTGTTTCGGTGGAATCGTGCACAACTGTTGGTTTATAGAGGTGATAGAGTGCGAATCCTGCTCCGACAACACCGAAAACTATGGCGGAGAGTGGACGTGTATTGAAAGCATACCCTAAAGCGACTCCAGAGAGAATCGGATAAATTACATGTCGTTTCCCATTAAGGATTCGGACAAGCGTGAATAGAAAGAGAGTAAGGTAAAATCTGCTTACCGGTTCGCTGAACCATGTTGATCCCATTCCTGCCGTTGCGGGAGAGATCAGTGCAATAACCGCTGCTATAAGTGCAATAGGTTTACCATAAGTGTCTTTGATTAAAAGGAACAGTAGAAATATTGCACCACCAGTTGCAAGTGCAGGGATAAGCCATGGCGCGTTGAAGAATACACCAAACATTAGCATGAGTGCATTTCCAAATGGATATTTGGAATACCATTTACCATTGAGCATGTTGATGTGTGGTGAAGGAGAGAGTCCATATTCCGGCATCGGTTTGCCGTTTGGGTCTTGGACAGGTGTTCCATCGGATGTTTGGATAGGCGTTGGTATAGATATTTTGCCTTGTGCGAACAACTTCGCTTGGAATAGATATGAAGCGGTATCGGGTTCAAAATAAGAGAAGTTGAGGTATATACCGCTTAGGATAATGGAAAGTATGACACCGAGTATGGAGATTATGAGGATTGGTTTGTTTTTCATTTCTTCATTTATGTTACAATGGTTTGAAATCGCCTAATTTCAGTATTTCAGTTGACATGCTCATTAAATATGCTACAATAGTATAGTAGATATATTACCACATTTTCAAATTGAAAGGAAACGAAAAATGGATTTAACACGTCAACCACCGCGCCGTCCATCCAACTTAGGCGTTGCGGGTATTGTAGGTGCAGCACGTATGACTGACAAGGCTCGTGCTCATAACATGGAGATGCTCGGGGATTTTGTATATGGAAGGTATTCAGGTTTAGATCGTCGTATATTGGAGTTCTTGGGTATTTCTGCGGACGATTTTGCTGAAGCTGCAGATGAATATGACGATGCTGCGCTCAGTACTTGGATGCTGGAAAAGGGAAATAAAACAGAAGATGAGATTTCGGCATTTAATCAATCGGAGTTAGAACGATTGCCTGCCGATAAAAAACATAAGCAGTTGCTTGAAGAAAGATTAGCTAAATATGCTCCTGATAGAACAGATATTAAGACTGTCCTGCAGTCTATTGAACTTGACGATTGGGGTTGTTTCTGGCAGGTAGACCTTACGGTTCGTCCACCACGCAGTGCGCGTGCGAGAGATATTGCCGGTATTTGTGGTGTTGCGCGTATGGCAGATAAAGCACGTGCAGAACTCTCAGGGAAAATCGATGACTATAAATACGGTGATATTTCTGGACAGGATGTTCGGATTTTGGCGTTTCTTGAGGTCTCAGCAGATGATTTTCAGGAGGCAGCTGTTGCCAATCCGAACGATATTGAACTCGGTGAGTGGGTGCAGGAAAACTGCAATAAATCACAAGAGGAAATTGATACCTACAATCAGGCAATGGTCAATCGGGGTCCGGACGAAACGACCCGTGAACGATTTGAAGCGCGTCGTCAAGAAGTGGATGCAAGTCGCACGGACATCACAACGTGGGTTGCACTGCAAGATTTGGATGACGAGTTGAGTTTCGGTATCGTTGACCTCAATCGGCGCGCGCCTCGTAGTCCTTACAATACGGATGTTTACGGTATGGTGCATCTCGCTCGGTTGATTGATAAGGGAAGAGCATTTAATGGTAATACATTGGGTGAATATTTCTATGCAGAGGATTCGGGAATGGACAGAATGGCACTCGGTTTTCTCGGTGTATCTGCTGAGGAATTTACTGGTGCACTCAAAGAATATTCTACCGATGCTGAGATTGAGTCATGGCTGAAGGAGAACTATGCCAAAAGTGAATCAGAGATCAAAACGTTTAATGAAAAGATAACGAATATGGGTCCCCAAAATGAGCGGTATCAAGCCATGATGGACCGTATGCTCAAAAAACTGGGTGCTGAAGATTCGGATATTAGCACTTGGTTTGCAATGATGGACCTTGATGATGAGAAGACGTTTGCGTTGTAGTCGTTGAACAATTTGTTTGTTTTGCATGATGACTTAAAAGGTAATTATGTGGGAATCTATTTCTCAGTGATGAAATGATAGATGATGGAATTACTTACTTTGATGTGGAAAATGCTTTACTTACTGGTAGAATTGTGGGAAGACAGAAATATCGACAAACAGATGAATGGAAATATGTCGTTGAAGGCAGAACGCATGGTTCTGAGATAGCGGTTGTCGTGTCAAGGTTCACTTCCAGTAGAAATTAGTTATCATTACCGTTTATGTAAAATAAACCTATAAGGAGTTAAACTATGATTTGTGATGTGTGCGGAAAAGATGGGGCGCGCCAACGTCATCTGACTCGTAGTTATGGGAAAGGGGTATCGCTTTTGATTATTGAAGATGTACCTGTCATTTGTTGTCCTCATTGCGGTGAGAGATACATGACTGCACAAACATTGGAACAGCTTGAATGCATTAAAAGGTCCCCTGGGAATCTCGCGACAATACGCTCTGTACCGGTTGCAGTTTTCAAATAACGCATGTCCATACTGGAGCATAAGCATTGAAAAACCTTGAAGCGATTGCAGATGTTGAGTCCGGTATGAGGACAGATGCGAATGCCGAGTAGTGGGGTTTGATCCTGAAGATGCCACGGAAAATTATCAACATTTCTCAATAAGAAACAATTGCAAAACAAAACCACATTGATAAATGGAGAAAAGATTTTGTATCTATATCATGGCAGCAAGCAATCTTTTCCAAAATTGAGAAAACGTAAGGCAAATGCCCCACCAGGAAGACCTGCGGAAGAAGCTTTAGAAGCGATTTATCTCACTCCAGACTTTCTTTTCGCATTAGCATGTGCAGCAAGACCACCCGGAGTTTCAAATATCGATCTGACAGAACGAACCATCTGCTTTGAAAATCCGGATCAGTTTGAGCCAAACGAGACAATTTACATCTATTTTGTAGATCCTACGAACATTTCAGAGGATAAGAAAATCTATATCGACCCGTGGCAGGTTGCTGTCACTGAGGATGAGATAACACCAGATAAGGTTGAAACCTATAAATCTGGCGATTTGCTGAAACACTACCGTGTGATTGATTCTTTGGATAAAACAGTTTGAAGACAAGGGAGGACGAAGAATTGTCTCACAAGAACTAACAATTAGCAGGTAACAAGAACATATAAGGAATATATGTCTTTGAAGGGTGTGCATACTGTTTGGCTCTTTAACATAGGTAGGAACAGACTTCAGAGGCCGCTTGATTTATAGAAATCCCGTTTGTAGTAGCACAATTTATTCTGCATCTTTGAACTTGCTGACGGCACGTTGTGTGTCCAGACTACCTTTAATCGCATATTTTTAAATCGGAATTATTTATGCACATCCCTCAGTATAATTAACATATAATAAAAGTATTTGTCAATATCGCAGAGGAAAATAATATTAATTAAACCTGTTGGAAACCTATTAGACCAGTCACAGAAAGGATTAAAGGGAAACGTGTTGTAAAAAAAGCAGGTGTCCCTCTAAAGAAAGGCGTTTAAGAGACCCCTTCCCCTAAACTTTGGTGCAGTTTAAATGGTACACCAAAATTTACTATATCAAAATGAATAGCGTCCTTATGAGTTTACAATTCACGCTAAGGAAATAACGATTTAATATCTCTTGCTGCGTAGCATCTGTAGAAAAGGAGATTCGCGATATGTTTTTTGTAAGAATATTTCGGTTTATTACATTTATTTGTGTTTGTTTTACTTTATATATACCAAATTTATATTCACTTGAACCTTATACTGTGCGAACTGTCTATTTCATGCCGACAGATAGTATTGACAGATCTGATTGGTTGGATTTAGATAATATTATGAAAAATAATCAGGAAGTCTATGAAAGCGAAATGGAACGTCATGGATTTCTTGGCAAGACTTTTAGATTAGAAACCGATAAACAGGGACAGGTTATCGTGCATAAAATCAAAGGAAGGCATAACAAAGTACACTACAGTGGCGATACCTATGCTTTAGTCACACAAGAATTACAAGTCCGATTCAATGACAAGAAAAATATATATGCTATTGTCGTAGCGGGTATGCCAGGCCTCCAGTGGGGACAAGCAGGAGGGGTAGCAAGTGCAAGCCCTGGTGGATGGTGGAATAAAGGAGAAGATCACGCTTTTATCGTTAGCGGAGAAACTACATTAGCGAACACAGAACAGGTAATCTTGCATGAGTTGGGACATGCCTTCGGTCTATGGCATATAGTCTTATACGATCCACAGGAATTTATATTAGGCAGTGGCAAAAAATTATCCTTGCACGAAGCAAGATGGTTATCCAAATCTTACTATTTCAACGATGTGTGGATATTTGGTTTTGCACCAAGTATAGTAAATTTTCATGGAACTGAAGCATTCGGTAACGATATACGTTTCCGTGTTGATGTTACAGACCAAAACGGGTTACATCAGGCTTATGCTATGCTTAATACAAACATCGTCGGTTGGGATTTTCTAAATGGAAACGATGACACGGCAACTTTTGATGTAGAACGCAGGTTCGTTGAAAATGATACAGAACTTTGGATACAACTTATGGATAATGACGGTAATTGGTTATGGTATCGTATAAATTACGTATTGCCCGAGCAACCTACAGCCGAAAACGATGGCATACAGAAATACCTAACGATAAGAGACAGGCGAATTCATTCCCTCGTGCCTATAAACAATGAAAACGAATGGTGTGGATGGGAAAACGCAGGCATTTTTGAAAAGCAGCCGAATAGACATAGACCACAATTACCGAATTGGTATATTGATGTGCCAAAGCTAAATGAATGGGATAGTTGGTTCTATTCACACGCGAAAAGTCGTTTTGTCTACGATGTGAGTAATGGCGGGTATAACAGATTTGAATCACTTCTTTACATGCCGAATCCGTGCAATGGAACAGCAGATATAGAAATAATATGTTTAGCAGATGACGTTCAAGTATACCATTCTGATGTATTGCGTCCTCCCGCTGCGCAAAACAAGCGGATTCTCGTAGACTTCCCAAGTGACACAAAAACATTCACGATAGAAGTAACGGATGCCAAAGATGGTATCGCTTGTGACCATTTTGTTTTGGGAAACGCACGTGTGTTTATTTCTGAGCCTGCTGATATTGATGACGACGTGGTTGAAAATGAAGTGGAAGACAACGAAGTTTGTGTAAACTGTATGGAAAATATAGACAAAGACACAATAGAAGAAGATTTATCAGTAAGTTTTCAGAATAAACTCACAACCCGCTGGGCAACAATCAAAGAGCGAAGATAACCAAACTGCTACAACGACGACAGCAACCACAGTAGAGTCAATCTGTGAACGGATGCTATTGATGAGAGAGCAACTCCAAAAGCACTTTTAGAAAAAGCACTCTATTTTGGACACAGGACGACAGATGCACAAGCAAATCAGAGAACAGACTGATAAACTCACGATACTTTTAAATGAAATTGATAACTTACAAGACGATCAGCCTATCAAAATGAACAAGGCAGAGATGCGGATGGTAAAGACAGTTGCCAAGATTGCCAAACTCACAAAAGCACTTTTGAACCCGACGACAAGGAAAACATATCATGACTGATAAACGCAGAAGGTATATCTACAGATCAGAGAGTATAACATCAAACTAACAGATGCACTCGATACGATTGAAAACATACCACCAGAGAACAGCGATGAAAAAGTTTCAGACTAGGCAAGCATCTACCTATTGTACAGGAGTCCTTATGAAAAAATTTTACTTTTTGTCATTAATTACGTTTTTCATATTCATTTTTACAGGGAAAGCACCTGAAAGCCAAGATATTCCAAACAAAATTACGGTCGGAGTTGCAGTAGACTGTAAAGACAAAAGTGCTAAAAATCTTATTGAAAACAACATCAAGAAAGAACTTAGACAATTGCGGGATGTCGTAATCATTGAGCCCGAAAAAAAAGTCTCTAACTACATAATTTTTTCATCTGTAGTTGAGCATAGAGATACATTTGGACGTAAAAATGGTGGCATATCGCTTGTATCGCATAGCCTTGAACCTATATCTTTATATAGTAGACTAAAACCTCATTTATCACGTGAAAAACATAAGGAACTCTTCATAGAAACTGGAGAACTTCCAATCTATATTCAAAGGTATATTGCAACTTATATTGTAACAGGTGAGATTACAGAACTAAATAATCATTGTAAAATGGTTGTAGATAATTTTGAAACAAACGTTTTAGAAAAAACACGCAAAATAGAATGAAGGGTGTGCCTAAATATTTGGCTCTTTAACACAGGTAGGAACAGACTTCAGAGACCGCTTGATATACAGAAATGCTGTTTCTAGTAGCACAATTCATTGTGCGTCTTTGAACATTCTGAAAGCACGTTGTGTGTCCAAACGACCATTAATCGCACATTTAAATCGGAATTATTTATGCAAACCCCTCATGTCTTTAAGGTTATACAAGAAAGGAAAATAAAAAATGTATATTGGAACATACAACGCTATTTATAAAGTGAAAGAGAATGGGAACGATGAACCCATAAAGGTCTTTGAAGGTACAGACCACCAAGATCTTGATAGAAGAGGTCCTTATTGTGCAATGGTTTCTCTGTCAGATGGTCAAGCGGCAGCATGTGCCCTGTCGGATGGAACACTTCTGGTTTTATCGGAAGATGGTGAGCGGCGAATTCCAACAGGTATAGAAGATCCAATCGCTTCGTTACTTGTTGTTCGTGAGGATCCGTTGACAATGCTCATTGGAACGGATGAAGGTGCCTATGTGTATCGTCTCGTCGGAGAAGAAGGACCAGCAGAAAGGGTTGTTTCGTTTGACGAATTAGAATGTCGGGAAGATTGGTATACACCTTGGGGCGGTCCACCAGCGGTGCGGACTCTTGCTAAAACCAAAGACGGTTATTGTTATGCTGACATTCATGTTGGAAGTATCATGCGTTCATCTGATGAAGGGAATTCATGGGAACCTGTGACACCAGAACTCAATAAAGATGTCCATCAAGTGGTTACGTGTGCGGCGGACGATAATTATGTTTATGCAAACACTGCTAATGGTGTGTATGTCAGTACAGACCGTGGAGACTCTTGGGTGAACCGTCTTGATGGTTTGCCGGTTCGGTACGGCACGGCTATTGCAGTAGATCCATCAGAACCCGACTTGATGATCGCTTCAGTTCAAAACGGACCGAGAGGCGGTGGTGCTTGGCTTTGTCGTTCAGAGAATGGTGGGAAGACTTGGTCTGAACTCAACGATCACCTCACGGAATCCACTGATCGTATTAGAACGGGTGGAATTGCCTTCACATCCAACGGAACAGCGTGGGCAGTTATCGGAAAGACGTTATACATCGGTCAGGAACGAGCCACTGATTGGCATCCTTTCTGGACAGCACCCGACCAAGACAATGAGTACCCTATACAGACTTTAGCTGCCTAATATTTTTATTTGTAGGTTGAAAAAATGAATGTCTTAGGAATTGACTTTACTTTCTTTGCTGTAAACGATATGGAGAAATCTATTACCTTTTACCGTGATGTACTTGGTATCCCACTTGCGGGACTGGCACATGAAGGTAAATGGGCAGAATTTCAAATTAATCCAGGAACGTTGGCGTTAGGAGAAGGTGATTTCTTTACGGAACCCGGTGGCGGAATGGTAGCACTTGCTGTTGAGGACGCGAAAGCTGCCGTTGAAGAATTAGAACAAACTGGAATCGAGGTCATTTCACCGTTAGGGGAATCCGACGTATGTTATTGGGCAGTTGTCGCCGATCCTGATGGGAATCGTGTCATCATTCATCAGCGAAAGGACAAAACTGTTGGTTGAGCAGTTGGTTAGGATTAGTATATATTGTGTCTATTATACTTGTTGCATTATATTTATAGTAAAATTTACAATTAATGAAACATATTGTCCCAATTGCCTATTCATAGAATGTCCGAGGCGCAATGAATTGCGCGACTACGAAAGAGTTTTTCTAAATGTAAAGTGTATTGTTAATTTCAAATTTCACTATAAATCTCCAACAGAACGGATGTATATAAATGTAGAGATATTATAATTCAGTTGATTCTATTCCAATGGAAAGGTTGAAAGCATGAATATTTTAGGTATTGATTATACTTATTTTGCTGTGCGCGATATGCAGAGATCTCTCGCTTTTTATCGTGATCTGCTTGGGATTCCGCTGTCATATATAATCTTTGAAGACACTTGGGCGGAATTTGAGATAAACTCAAGTGCATTGGTATTAGGAGAGGGTGACAATATTTCACCACCCGGTGGCGGCACAGTCGCGCTTGCTGTTGATGATGTGAGATCAACTGTAGAAGAATTAGAAAAAGAAGGTGTCCCTGTAAATTGGTCTCCAGATGAATCACCCGTATGTTATTTTGCCGTTGTTGAAGACCCTGACGGTAATCGTATTATTATTCACAAGCGAAAGGATAATACATTTGGTTAATTGTGATTACCAATAGAATCTGTAAATATACAATAAATAGACTTAATTTGGATGGGGATAGTTCTACCAATTCTGTAGAAAAGATATTGACAGATCATTATTCAGATATTCAAACCTTAGTGAATAATCCAGATCAAGGACTACTAATTTTGTTATAAGAGTTATTCACTGTAGAATTTGTCTTTATGTTAACCTATAAATAAGAAAGGAATATATTTTGTATGAACTCATATTGAGTAAAACATAATAATGCTATATAATAGGGAAACACAAGAGTTTATTTATGTCCTATTCTTTCACTTCATATATCTATAACTTATTGAAAGGTGTTGTTATGGCAGACAAGGTTCAAGAGCCCCTCAGATACAATGGTATTCCGAAGCAGGTTTCACGTAAGGATTTTAATCGTTATATCAAACCTCATCTAAAGAAACGCATAAAAGGTCCCAAACCGAAACTGTCTTTCTATAAGATATTCAACTATATCCTCTATGTTTTACATACCGGTATTCAATGGGATCAACTCCGCACACGGCGTAATGAACTCCATTGGTCTAACGTCTATAAATGGCATAATCGTTGGTCAAAAGATGGTTCTTATGAGAAACTTTTTGAAGCATCTGTCATACATCTTCATGATAGTGATCAACTTGACACCTCTTGTTTACATGGTGATGGTTCAAACACTGTTGTAAAAAAAGGGGTGACACCATAGGGTATTCAGGTCATAAACATCAAAAAGGTGAAAAAGAGGTGGCTATCACCGACAATAAAGGTTTTATCATTGGTCCAATAACCCTCAAACCAGTGAACCAACATGATACAACGATTTTGCCCGAGGCATTGACCGAACTCATCTCCTTCAGCAATCGGATTGGCATGGCACTTGATGGTTCCGCGCTAACGCTGGATTCTGGTTTTGATTCCAAGGTGAATCATAAGATTATTAAAGAACAAGGACTGATCCCAGTGATCTACCCTAACAAACGAAACACTAAAGAACCTATCGCTATCGCTCGCAAGTTCCGGTGGTTTAGAAAAGATATATACAAAGACCGGTATAAAGTAGAGCGAACTTTCGGGTGGCAAGATACTTACCGAAGACTCGTTCTAAGTTATGATAAACTCAAAGAAACACGTTTAGGTTTTCGTAATTTAGCATATTCAATGATAAATTTTCGAGCAACTTTCAACGATGCTTAGATGTTACTCGCTATGAGTTCTATATTAAAACAACTACAAAACTTGCGTTAATTCTTACATTTATGATCATAGTGTTTGTGTTTTCCGGTTGCGAACGGATGACGCAAGTATTTGATTCGCAAGCAGCCATCCCGATAGAGGAACGTGACCATGTGTGGCCTGTGGATCAGAATGGTATTGAGGTGCCAATTCCTGGTACGTGGGTGTTAGTATCACATACCCACCTGAATTCCACTTCTACAATTGGTGAAAGTTTCACTTTACCAGCAGATCCACAACCTATTTTACAAACATCCGATGGAACATACACGGATGGTGAAGGATTCCTGTGGACAAAGATAAGGCTTATAACCGCTGAGGGAGATCGCTGGCAATTCCTTGAACGCGTAGATACAAGTGTTTCTCCACATCAACTCCACGCCGTAGTTACAGTAGATGAAAATGGGATCCCAATCCTTGAATACGGAGAATATCCTTTTGATTTGCCCAAGTATAATGTGCAAATCTGGGAGAAACAGTAAGATTACGAATGTAAACCTATGCGTATCCCCATGCTCTTCCGTTTCTCACTCTATGGATTCTTAAAGAACCAAAAATACTATGACCCGTTCCTGATTTTAGCATTTCGTGAGAAAGGTTTGTCCTTCTTTCAAATTGGTATTTTAATCGGTTTTCGGGAAATATGTACAAACTTGTTTGAAATACCATCTGGTGCACTTGCTGACCTGTATGGCAGACGTCGCGCCATGATTTTTTCGTTCTGTGCCTATATTGCTTCATTTGCGACATTCGCTCTTAGTCAGACGTTTGCAATCCTATTCATGGCTATGTTCTTCTTCGGATTAGGTGATGCGTTTAGATCAGGCACGCATAAGGCAATGATTTTCGACTGGCTCAATATGCAAGGTAGATCGGACGAGAAGACGAAGATATACGGTTATACGCGCTCCTGGTCCCAAATGGGTTCAGCTGTTTCTGTACTTATTGCAGGTGCATTGGTTTTTTATCTTGGAAGTTACACAGTTATATTCTGGTACTCAATCATTCCGTATTGTTTAAACATTATCAATTTCCTTGGATATCCTGCGCGATTAGACGGTGACAGACAAAGTAAGTTCTCTCTCAAATCAGTTGCAGATATGCTCGGTAGTGCGTTGAAGCAATCTGTGCAATTTCCGCCGCTACGCAGACTTGTATTTGAGGGAATGGGTTTTGAAGGGATGTATAAAGCCAGTAAAGATTACCTACAACCCATACTCAAACAAACCGCGATTGCCCTACCTTTCTTGGTATTAATGGATGAGTCTAAACGTGCCGCATTGCTCGTGGGTGGTGTGTATTTTGTGCTATATTTTCTTTCTTCATTTGCATCTCGCAATTCACATAGGATATCAGATTGGCGTGGTGGAGATGAAGGTGCAGCACAGGTTATGTGGTGGATAGATTTGTTGCTTTTTGCCTTGTTGATTCCAGCACTCTGGTTCAGTTTGTATCCAGCGATTATAGCACTTTTCGTTGCGTTGGCAATTCTACAGAACTTTTGGAGACCTGGTTTGATTAGTCGTTTCAACGCACAGTCCACACCAGAAATGAGCGCGACGATCTTATCTATTGAAGCACAATCTAAATCATTAGCAACAATTATACTTGCCCCACTGCTTGGATGGTTAGTTGACAGTATTGGTAATTTCTCTCCTGTTGGAATTGTTGGGACTGCGATTGCAATCGTGATACTTATTGTATATCATAGTGAATTAGAGACGAATCAGGAGATCATTGCAAAGTGATCTGAAGTATGGAACAGATATCCTTATTCACCATAGACAAACAATTTCTTCAACCGCAACCTATCCCAAGTAATCAGCATGCTACGGATACCGTCCACGGGTTTCAATATATACCTGACTATCTAACTGACCATCAGCATGAGTGGTTATTAGACCATATTAATAAACAGGAGTGGGACACATTTTATCAACGGCGTGTACAACATTATGGACATAGTTATAACTTCAATGGACAGCAGGAAGAACAGAAGAAGGATATTTCCGAGTTTCCAGAGTGGGTAAATAGACTCTGTCTCAAATTGCAGAACGATGGACACATGCCGAAGATTGCTAATCAGGTGCTTATCAGTGAATATGAACCTGGTCAAGGCATCGGTGATCATACCGATAAAGAAGCATGTTTTATGGATACGATTGTTATCTTAAGTCTTGGTTCAGCTTGTGTTATGGATTTGACAAACGTCAAGGATAAGACGAGAAAGGTTCCGATTTGGCTTGCACCGGGAAGTTTGACTGTATTGCGTGATGATGCAAAGGTGAAATGGATGCACGGAATCCCTTCACGAAAAACAGATGTGTGGGATGGACGGAAGTATGAACGTCAGCGGCGGGTTTCGCTTAGTTTTAGGAGATTGGTGTAGGTGTGCCTAATACTGATTGCAACAACAGAACCGTCACATTTATAGAAATATGTGACGGTTTATATTTCTGGTAAAACTCTCTAAATTAGAAACGTTCCGCTTTAACAGATGCCCATTGTGTCGTCAATTTCTCTTTTGCATCAACCGAAAACGGTTCATCAAGCGTGAGATCGTCTTTCGGTTCACCTTCAAAATAACGGAAGTTATCCAGCCAGAAATCAACATCAGATTGTGCAATAGCTAAACCTACCCACATATCTCTGTCAATATCAACACCAGCCAGAAAAGTAAATGAATATTCTGCCCACTCTTCAGTTAGATTAAAGTTCTTGCCATTTCCATGAAATGCTGTCCAAGGGTCCTGTTGTAACTGGATATTTATGCTGACTACTCGTGGTTCTTCAGCACGTGCCCAGAAAATAATTGTATATTCTTTCCCACCCTTCATAGAGACATCCATCTGTTTTACCTTTGCATGCCATGCTGTTCCAGTAGCTATGACACCGATAACTTTGAGGCTCTTGTCACCATGTTGTGCTTCTCTATTGTCAATTTCCCACCGATATTCACCACCGCGGTCACAACATGTCCCATCCTCTAATGTCCAAGAGGCTAAATCTTCTTCAAAACTGTAGTTTTCAAGGAGTAGTTCCCCTTTTTCCCATTTTCCTAAGTTCTGCACGGTTCCTGAATAAGCACTAAATCCAATGAATATAGTCATTAGGATAACAATTATAAATATACCTTTGTGCACGTAAAATTCTCCTTTACACCATATTTGGGTGCGTTTATTTGATTAACTATTTCCACGCATGAGAGATTCCACTTCAGGTAAAATTTCCGACACAGCTTGTTGATCAACCTTGTCAGCGATACTTGTGTAACCTGCTGTGTGTATCATCTCTGCGAGATTTTTGCCAAGTTTTTCGATTGTCCATGCAACCGAATCCGGCACTTCAGTTTTATCAAGATTTCGATGGTCGTTCTTTCCCGATGGATCATAATGATAGTGCGGATTTTTATGAAAGCAGTCAAATCGTAGTAATTGCACATTTTTTCCGTCTGCTTCACCGAAAACACGCACAGAGGGACCACCATCATCTCCAAAATTGCGATTGTCCACGTGTAATTCAACGCCACCCGCGTGGAATACTTTTTCGTCCATGATATTACTCCATCTTTATTGAAATATGAGTGAATTATACTCT
The DNA here is from genome assembly GCA_965214095.1 of Candidatus Poribacteria bacterium. Classification (GTDB taxonomy): domain Bacteria; phylum Poribacteria; class WGA-4E; order WGA-4E; family WGA-3G; genus MSPOR6. Next base: position 1,633,450 of record OZ243938.1, read on the forward strand.
GGATCTCTGTTTAAGTCAACTGAAAATGACTACGGATATACATTACAACCGACATAATCACCCTTAATCTTTTTTATAGTATTTACTTTAAAAAACACTTGCAAACCGAATAAGAACATGCTATACTATTAAAAAATAATATTGGTCTACTCAATGATGAAAGAACAACTGATTGACAAGTTTGGACGTGTCCATACGAACCTAAGAATCTCCGTCACAGATGTATGTAATTTTCGGTGTATCTATTGTATGCCTGAAGATATGGTATTTATGCCAGATGCAGCACTGATGACATACAGCGAGATTCTGCATTTCACACGGATCTTTGTCCGCTTAGGTGTTAACAAACTTCGGATTACAGGTGGTGAACCGCTTGTACGTCCCGGTGTGCCGCAACTCATAGAACAACTCGGACAGATAGATGCGTTGAAAGATATTAGTTTGACGACCAATGGAATCGGACTTATAACCCAAGCAAAACCACTATACGATGCTGGACTTAGGCGAATCAATGTCAGTTTGGATACGTTGAATGAAGAGAAGTTTGAACAGATGACGCGACGTAAAGTCCTTTCGCGAGTGATTGCAGGACTAAAAGCAGCACACGACTGCGGATTTAATCCAATTAAAGTCAACGCAGTTGCAATGCGTGGATTTACCGATGATGAAATCGTGGATTTGGTCACTTTCGCTCGTGAAAACAGTTATCACATGCGTTTCATAGAGTTTATGCCGCTGGATGCCGATGATATATGGGGACGTAACATGTTCATCCCCAGCAAAGAGATTATTGATAAGATTAGCAATGTTTATCCACTGGAACAAATGTCGCTAAACGGTGATTCAAAGAGCGATACGGCACAACGTTTCCGCTTTGCTGATAATGGTGCTGAAGTCGGTGTGATACCCTCTGTGAGTGAACCTTTCTGTGAAAACTGCAATCGTATCCGTCTTACGGCTGATGGCAAGTTCCGAACATGTTTATTTTCGCTAACAGAGACTGACCTACTAACACCTTTACGTGATGGTGCGGATGATGAAACGATTGAAGCGTTAATAATTGACGCAGTTGCACAGAAGGAAGCTGGACATAAAATTAATGCTGCAGACTTTATCAAACCTGAGCGGAATATGTCAATGATTGGTGGGTAACAACGCAGATCATAATGCGAGAGATACAACCAAGACAAATACAAGTATATCAAACACCTAACGGAAGAGAACCTTTCAACGAATGGTTAGTTTCAATTCGAGATATAGAACTACAAGGTCGGATACGAGCACGTCTTGAACGTCTTGAAGAAGGTAATTTAGGAGATTGTCAAACTGTTGGTGATGGGGTATTTGAGTTGCGGATCCATTTTGGAGCAGGCTATCGAATATATTTTGGACAGATAGGTAACACAATCCTTCTTTTGCTTTGTGGCGGTGATAAGTCATCACAAAGACGAGATATAGAACGGGCAAAAACATATTGGCTGGAATATAAGAGAGAACACCTATGAGAAAAATGAGAACATGGCGCGAATGTCTTGTTGAGCAAATTAGTGACAGGCAAAGTGCAATTGCTTATCTGCAAGCAATCCTTGAAGACTACCATATCTACAAAAATCCTGTAGTAGTTCTAAGATCCCTTCGAACCGTCGTTGAAGCGCAAGGTGGAGTTTCTAAACTCGCAAAGCAGATAGATATTGACCCTCAGTTACTATCAAAAATGATCTCCAATGAGGATATCCCTTTAATTGACGCACTCGGAATTGTTCTTAAGTCACTTGGATATCAACTCTCAATACAACCGATAAAACCAGCAAACCTCGGCTCTGATATGTATACTGATACGTTTGAGGAACAAAGCGCATCAACACACGTAGCGGAAAATCAAATCAACTAAAATAACGATGCAACAAAGAAATCAGATAGATCATAAAACAAGACTAAAGCATTAAATGTTTCTAATTTTACAAAAAGTAAGGAGTCCTGAGAGAAAAAATGAGCAATGACTTAGTAATAAAAGATTTACACATCAGTGTGCAAGGAAATAAGATCATCAATGGATTAAATTTAACTGTTAAACAGGGTGAGGTGCACGCTCTTATGGGACCGAATGGGTCCGGTAAAAGCACACTCGCGAACGGTTTGATGGGTCATCCGTTATATGATGTTGATTCAGGTGAGGTGATATTCAACGGTGTTGATATTTTGGAATTGGAACCGAATGAGCGCGCAAAATTAGGTCTTTTCCTGGCTTTCCAATATCCAACAGTTATCCCAGGAGTCAGTATGGCGAATTTTCTCCGGAGTGCTGTCAGTGCTGTCCGTTCTGCGGAAACGAACGGTTCTGAAAATCCTGAACTGATTCCGATGCGTGAATTCCGCAAAGAACTACGCGAAAAAATGGATCAACTTGATATCGATGATTCCTTCGCAAGACGTTATCTCAACGATGGATTTTCTGGTGGTGAGAAAAAACGCGCTGAAATCTTGCAACTCGCGATGCTTGAACCGAAAATCGCTGTGCTTGACGAAACTGACTCCGGACTTGATATTGATGCTGTGCGAATTGTTGGTGAAAGCGTGAATAGTTTGGTTGGGCCTGAACTCGGTGTCCTGATTATCACACACTATCCAAGGCTGTTGGACTATATCCGTCCAGAGTTTGTGCATATACTGCTTGATGGCAGGATTGTGGAATCGGGTGGTTTTGAACTCACACAAATATTAGAGGCAGAAGGTTACGATCCTATTCGTGAAAAACACGGTATTGCTGAAGTTGTTCAGCAAAAATAAAGTACAACGGAGGAACTCAAATGGCAACCCCAGAAACGCAACAACTTGACGAAATGGGAATCAGTAAAGACTACAAATACGGATTCCACGACGATATTAAGCCCACGTTCAAATCCAGAAAAGGATTGGACGAGGAAATCATCAATCAGATGTGCGATATCAAAGAAGAACCTGATTGGATGCGTGAATATAGACTCAAGGCTTACGAAATCTTTAAACAGAAACCGATGACAAAATGGGGTGGAGACCTTTCCACGCTCGATTTTGACGATATCTATTATTATGTCAAAGCCTCTGACCGTAGCGAGCGGAGTTGGGACGATGTGCCAGAAGATATCAAGAATACCTTCGACCGCCTCGGTATACCAGAAGCAGAACGGAAATTCCTGGCTGGTGTCGGTGCACAATACGATTCCGAGGTCGTCTATCACAATCTCGTTGAAGAATTGGATAAAATCGGTGTCATTTTTGTAGACACAGATACTGCTGTCAAAGAATATCCTGACCTTGTGAAGAAATACTTCGGTACTATTATTCCATCTGCGGACAACCAATTTGCCGCACTGAATAGTGCTGTCTGGAGTGGTGGTAGTTTTATTTATGTGCCTCCCGGTGTAAAGGTCGACTATCCATTGCAGGCATATTTCCGCATCAACACCGAAAACATGGGACAGTTTGAACGTACGCTTATCATCGCTGACGAAGGTTCACAAGTGCATTACGTTGAAGGGTGCACAGCACCAACGTTCAGCAGCGAATCCTTGCATAGTGCTGTCGTTGAAATCGTCTGCATGAAAGGTTCACGGGTGCGTTACACAACTATCCAGAACTGGGCAAGTAATGTCTACAACCTTGTCACCAAACGTGCCCTTGCCTACGAAGACGCACAGATGGAATGGGTTGATGGCAACCTCGGTAGTAAGTTGACGATGAAGTATCCGAGTGTCTATATGATGGAACCCGGTGCTCGAGGAGAAATCCTCTCTATTGCGTTCGCAAGCAAAGGACAGCATCAAGATGCAGGTGCCAAAGTCTATCATTGTGCACCGCACACTACCTCACAGATTACATCAAAATCCATCAGCAAAGATGGTGGACGTTCCAGTTATCGTGGTTGGGTTGATGTTGCGAAAGGCGCGAAGGGATGCAAATCTCACGTTGTTTGTGATGCACTTCTACTTGACAAAGAATCGCGTTCAGATACCTATCCGGTCATTGAAATCAATGAAAACGATACGAACATTGAGCACGAAGCACGCGTTAGCAAAATCGGTGAAGAGCAACTCTTCTACTTGATGAGTCGTGGATTATCCGAAGAAGAAGCTTCTACCATGATTGTCAACGGGTTTATTGAGCCACTTGTCAAGGAACTTCCGATGGAATATGCTGTTGAGATGAACCGACTCATCCAACTTCAGATGGAAGGTTCAATCGGATAATAACATGGTGTTGTAGGGCAAGGTCTCTGTGCCTTGGCCTTACTTCACACGAGGAACAAAATATTGCAAACAGGTGAATTTTCAAAAGACTATGTTGAACAAATAGCGCGTGATGAACCGCAGTGGATGCGTGACAGACGGTTGGAAGCATATTCGCTTTACGAATCGTTACCAATGCCGCATACAACTGAAGATGATACATGGCGGCGCACTGTAGATATGCGGACACAGGATTACTGGCGACGCACTCGTCGAAACCTACGTGGATTCGCTATTGACAACTATCGTCCAGCTTCTAAAACAAATGGTAGTGCACCGGTTACAGGAGAAGTTGGTGCGGGGATTTTCGTCCAAGTTGATGGATCCACCAAACACATTCATCTGTCTCCTGAATTAGAGAAAAAGGACATTTACTTCGCTGATCTTCATACGGCTGTAAAAGAACGCGGAGACTTAATTCGTGACTACTTCATGACAAAAGCGGTCACGATAGAAACATCCCTAAAAAGTGGGAATTTTGCGAGTCATAACGCATTTGATGCGCTTCACGGTGCATTTTGGAATGGTGGATACGTAATTCACATCCCAAAAGGTGTCAGGGTAGAAGACCCAATACGGGTATTTCTTGAACACTCTGAAAACCAGCATGCGGATCTATCACATGTTCTCCTCATCGCTGAAGAGGATAGTCAAGTGGTTATTATAGAAGATAATGCATCTGAAAAGTTGGATACAGAAGGTTTACACTGTGGTGCGGTTGAGTTATTTGCCGGACAGAATGCCAATGTGACTTACGTTCAGGTGCAACACTGGAACCGTCAGGTCTGGAACTTCGCGTCACAACGCGCTGTTGTTAGCAAAGATGCGCAACTCACATGGGTCACTGCTACCTTTGGAAGTAGATTAAGCAAGCTAAACCAAGCAGTAGTGTTAGACGGTACTGGCAGTAATGCACAACTATTAGGGTTGGCTTTCACCGATGCACGTCAACATTTAGATGTTAGCACTGCACAGGAACATTTGTCACCTTATACTTCAAGCGACCTTCTTTATAGGACTGTCTTGAAGGATAGATCACAAACCGCTTGGGGTGGAAATATCTATGTGTATCCTGGGGCAAATTATACCGATGCGTATCAGAAAAATGACAATCTGCTATTGAGTGAACGCGCACATGCGGATACGCTGCCCGGATTAGAGATTGAGGCACATGAAGTCCGATGCACACACGGTGCAACTGCTGGACAGATTGATGCTGAACAAGTCTTCTACTTGATGAGTCGTGGTATACCTTACGATTTAGCAGAAAAATTGATAGTTGATGGATTTTTTGAACCTGTCATGGAACGTATACCTATGCAGGCAGTCCGAGAAGAAATGCAAGAATTTGTCTCACATAAATTAGGAACATAACAATTGTAAGCACGTCATAAGACGTTGCCAAAATAGAAAGGAGTTATTACAATGAATCAACCGAAAATAATCGCCTATATGAAACCTGTCTGTGGCTGGAGCAATGGTGTCCGTGCCATTTTCGCCAAATATAAATTGGATTATGAAGACAGAGATATTATTAACGACGAGAACAACTATCGTGAAATGGTGCAGAAGACACGGCAGCCTTACCAACCATGCGTCCAAATTGATGAAGTTATGCTTGCAGATGTCAGTGGAGACGAAGTGGAAGCATATCTGCTTGAGGAAGGGATTGTCGCACAAAACGCAGCTGAAACCGATGTGCCGACTGATCAGGCATGCGAAAGTCACGATACAGCTCCTGTCAATATCGGCTTCCCAAGCAGGTAAACCTATTTCATAAACACACTGGTAGGCGCGCTTTCTAAGCGCGCTATTTCCTGTTGTATAGCATTATACAAGTTTTAAGGAGGGTATTGGGATAGATTAGGAAGTATATAATATTAGAATGACACTTAAGGAACATATTGATGACATTAGTGATCTGCTAAAAGAAGGGGTATTTGCGAAAGAAAAAGAACGTACAGTATCTGATCATATTGTGAATAGGCTGCTTCAGGCATTAGAACGGCCGATATTTGCACCACAGATTGTCATTGACGAGTACCTAATTGAAGGACGAAGAGTGGATTTTGCCCTGTGTCACCCAGAATCAACACCACGAGTTTTTGTTGAGGCGAAAAGGGTCGGGAACATTGATAAAGGAAGAGAAAAGTCGGACATGAACCTACAGAAGAACAGGTAGTATCTTTTCTGAAAAACTTATCTGTTCCAACTGTAAAGCCAAGATCTGTTCCTAAGGACGTTTCCATCAAGAAAAATTCGCAACGTAAGAGTAAACTACCAAAACGACTGAGAGTTACGATGGATGGCGGAGAAGTGATTGAGCATGAAGATGGGATAGATACCTTTGTTGATGTTATTGAGAAGATAGGAATAGAACGTGTCAGAGAACTTAATATAGTCAGGAATTCTATTCCTTTTATATCTACTTCTAAAGATCCTGAACGCGATCAACACAAATGTGGTCAATATTATATAGTATCGGGACTATCTTCAAAGAATAAGGAGAGGACTCTTAATCGGATAGCTAAGGAATTAGAAATCGAACTAGATGTAAAACTTGTTGATAAAGTTTGAAAAGTTGTGATTGAAACAGCATTCCATGTAAAGGTTCCTGCAAGGTGATTAAATAGGAAGCATTACCATGCTACATATAGCGGAAGATCTCCAAATCGCAGAGACTATTAATCAAATTCTAAAAGATTATGATTTTCTGGAATATGATGAAAAGCAGTCTAGGGACGATATACTATGCATAAAGGTAACCCACCCCGAAATTGAACGTGATTTTGAGTACTGCGAGAATATCCGCAAAAAATTGGAGAAATCTACTAATCTAAGTTTTTTTATACCTGACAAAGCCTATTTTGAAAGGAATGATTGTCGAAAAGCAGCGAATTATTTCACTTTGAAATTGAGAATAACTTCTAATCCAGGCCAGTGTGGCGGCAGACCTTGCATCCGAGGGATGCGGATTCGGGTGACAGATGTTTTAGACTTACTTGCCAGCGGACTCTCTTTTAAAGAGATTCTTGAGGAAATGCCGGACCTTAATTCCGAAGATATTGTGGCATGCCTCAAATTCGCTGTGCATAAAATTGATCCTCCGGTGATTCGTAAAACTGATCATCCAGTGATTACTGTATGAAGGTTTGGATAGATGCTCAACTTTCTTCAGCACTTGCACCATGGATCAAGAATACTTTTGCTGTTGATGCGTTTTCAGCCAAGTGGCTTAAATTTCAAGAAGCGAGTGATAGAGATATATTTTTAGCGGCGCGAGAGACAGAATGTGTTGTGATGACAAAAGACTACGATTTTGTTGAATTATTGGATCAGTTTGGTCCACCACCGCAAATAATTTGGATTAGATGTGGTAATACATCAAATGCTCAAATGCGTAAGATTTTGCTGCATAGTTTCCCAAAAGTCCTTTCGCTTTTACAAGAAGGAGAACCTTTAGTAGAAATCACGGATTTCTCGTAGATAAGACTATGTAACTGTTCAATCAAGCCTCAACAAACATCTGGTATAATCAATATGACACAAAAAACAAAACACACCTCAGACTTTCGTCCACTTGATGTCCGAGCCATACGCGGAGATTTCCCCATTTTCTCCGACACACCACCGTTGGCATTTCTTGACAGTGCCGCGTCAACGCAAACACCGCGTCCTGTCGTTGAAGCAATGGACGCTTATTATGACACCTATCGTTCTAATATACATCGTGGCATATATCGGATTTCAGAGGAAGCAACAGAACAGCATGAAAATGCACGTAAAAAAATAGCACACCTAATTAACGCACCACGCACATCACAAATTGTCTTCACACGGAATACAACAGAATCTATCAATCTCGTCGCATATAGTTGGGGGAGTATGAACATTAGTCAAGGTGATGAGATCGTTCTTACCGACCTTGAGCATCATAGCAACCTTGTCCCGTGGCAAATGCTCGCACAGCGCACTGGTGCTACACTCAGATATCTTGAGATAACCGATCAAGGTTTACTCGACTTCACACAACTACAGGATATACTATCAGAGAATACAAAGATAGTAGCTATAACCCATGTTTCAAACGTATTAGGGACAATCAATCCGATTCAGTCTGTTATAGATGCTGCGCACGCTGCTGGTGCGAAAGTACTAATAGATGCCGCGCAATCCGTTCCACATTTTCATGTGGATGTTCAGCAACTGGATTGTGATTTTCTCGCATTTTCTGGACATAAGATGTGCGGTCCCACAGGTATTGGTGTGTTATACGGAAAATTGGATCTACTTGAGGAGATGCCGCCGTTTCTCGGTGGCGGTTCAATGATACGTTCTGTTGAACGGGACATCTCAACGTATGCAGATGTGCCTGCAAAGTTTGAAGCAGGTACACCGAGTATTGCAGAAGCAATCGGTCTCGGTGCTGCCGCAGATTATATTACACAAGCAGGCTTAGCATCAATTCATGTCCATGAACAAGAACTTGTTAAATATGCTCATGATCGTCTACAGGATATTGAAGGCATTACAATATATGGTCCAGCACCACATCAGAAGGCAGGTGTTATCTCCTTTAATATAGATGGCATCCATCCGCATGATGTTGCTGGAATTTTAGATACACATAACATCGCTATTCGCGCAGGACATCACTGCGCACAACCGTTAATGAAAAAATTAGATGTTATCGCAACTGCTCGTGCCAGTTTCTACTTATACAACACACTTGAAGATGTAGATCGCTTATATGAAGCACTCCAGAAGGCACAAGCACTTATGATACGGAGAAAATAATGAACATTTATCAGGAAGAACTACTTGACCACTACGAAAATCCCTGCAATTATGGTACATTACCGAACCCCGATATTTCACACGAGGAAGATAATCCATTATGCGGGGACAAGATTCGGATGGACCTACTTGTTGAGGATGATACAATCAAAGAAGTGCGGTTTTGTGGACATGGGTGTACAATCAGTCTAGCCGCTGCATCTATGCTGACGGAAAAGATTGAAGGTAAGACACTCACAGAAATTAAAAATCTCTCACGAGACGACATAATGGATATGATCGGCATTCCGTTGGGACCTGTCCGTGTGAAATGTGCATTATTAGCACTCAAAGTTCTTAAAGCTGGGGCTTATGGTATTAAAGGTTGGCCCGGTGAAGAAGATGAATAAGGAACATAATGGCAGAATATTATAAAGTTGCGAATGTAAGTGAAGTGCCTGAAGGCACAAAAAAATTAGTTGAAGTAGACTTCGTTCCCGTGCTACTCTTTAACATTGAAGGTGAGTACTTTGCAATGGAGGATGTTTGCACACATGATGGTGGACCTCTCGGTGAAGGCTTTTTGGATGGTGAAGAGATAGAATGTCCACGTCATGGAGCACGATTTTGTGTTAAAACCGGAAAAGCGCTTTGTATGCCTGCAGTTGAAGACATTGAATGTTTTCCTGTCAAAATTGAAGACGACGAAATTTTAGTTAGTATTGACTAACACTATATTGAAACAGAATTTAATTTACTGCATTTGGAGGAAAGGATAATGGTATCAGAAGAATCTGTATACGAAGCTATCAAGGAAATTATTGACCCTGAAATCGGTATTAACATTGTTGACATGGGACTTATCTACGATGTTGACATCAACGAGACTACTGTGGATATTACGATGACCTTAACAAGTCCTGGATGTCCTGCTGGTGGCCAGCTTGTCAACGGCACGCAGCACGTCACACAGCAGTTGGATGGTGTTGAAGAAGTGAATGTCAGTGTTGTTTGGACTCCGAGATGGACTCCCGAACTGATGAGTGAAGACGCGAAAGACGAACTCGGAATATTCTGACAAATTTATGAGGACCTAATGGAATACAAAATTCCTCTTGTTCTGACACCGCAACCTGAAGGTGGTTATACAGTAACTTCTCCACTGTTGCCAGAATTGGTTACCGAGGGTGATTCGTTAGACGAGTCTTTAGAAAACGTCAAAGATGCTTTTCAAGCAGTCATTGAACTCTATCAAGAATTAGGACGTTCATTACCAGAAAATATTCAGATTTCTGATAAGAACAGTCTCATGTGGTTCGAAACTGTAGTGTCTGCATCGTGAAATATAGAGAAGTTTCTCAAAAATTAACAACCCTTGGTTGTCAAGAACGGAAGAGAAAAACTGGTGGATCACATAGGAAATGGTATAATCCTAATACCCAACAAGGTACTGTTGTTCCTGATTGGGGAAGACGAGATCTGAAATTAGGAACGATTCGTTCTGTTGTCCGTCAATTGGGAATCAATTGGCAAGATTTCCGAGACGCATAAAGAACATAGTTATTTGATAGTCATTTGTGTAATGAATACAGACTGTAATAATCCCAAACTACTCAAAAAACATGACAATGTTTTCCAAATAGAATGGAAAGATGGACATGCCAGTTGGTATCCATACCACTATCTCAGGCAAATGTGTCCGTGTGCTGAATGTGCCATCATCCGTCATGAAGGAAAGGATGTTCACTCACTCTTTTCACCACAGGGTGACGGAGATATAACACTGATTGAAGTATCAGAGGATATTCAACCGATAGATATACAGTTAGTTGGTCGTTACGCACTCCAGTTCAGTTGGGATGACGGACATAATACTGGGATTTATCCGTTTGAAGTCCTGCGTGAGACATGTCCGTGCACAGAGTGTGCACCATTACCACCTGAACATATTGAGGAAATACCCAAATAATGCAGACGAGAACATCACTGCCTGAAATAACGCCACAGGAACTAAAACAGAAACTTGATGAAAACGACTCGGTGTTTTTGCTGGATGTGCGTGAACAGAGCGAATACGATATCGTGCACCTTGAAAATGCACAGTTAATCCCGCTCAATACATTGCCTCAATATATAGACAGGCTCCCACCCGACCAAGAGATTGTTGTCTACTGTCATCATGGACAACGGAGTCTCTACGCAACCGCTTATTTGCACCAAAATGGATATACTGAAGCGATGAACCTGATTGGTGGAATTGACCAATGGACAACTGAAATTGATACAACGTTAAGGAGATACTAATAATATGCTCGTAGAATTTGAGAACCGTTCTGGTGAAATGGAACAAGCCGAAATGGAAATCGATGAACCTTGTCCAACATGTTGTGGCATGCTTTTTCCCGCTGTGGAATCTAAGCCGGAAAGTGGATACCGATGCAGTAGCTGCGGACTCGTCTTCAAAGCTGTAGAGGAAAATACAGAAGAAGTCTCAAAATAAACCGAACTTACACAGATTTATCTATTCTATCTCTCGGAAATTTGGAACTTCCATTGGCACTCCCCCGCTTGCTATAGATTGTTCCGATACCAGTCCCGGCACAGTGTAATCCATGGCAGTATAAACATCAATCGGTGGTTGAGTATCATTCAAGATACAATCAATAAAATCGCGCACTTTGAAATACTCACCGAGGTCACCTACTTCTTGTGCTTCTGTAGGAGGGTTTATCCAACGTTCAGGTAAGAGATCGTCAAATTGGGATAATGGTCTCCACTGTTCACTTATTCCGAACTCACTTAGCCATATTTTTGGCGCAGCACCCAACCCACGTGAACTCTCATAACAGCCTTTTGTGCCTTGTAGACTGAAATAGGAATTTGCCGGACGATTGGAAAGCATGTCAATCCGAATCTTGATTAATCCACCGCTTTCCGTTTTGCACAACATCATCACAGTATCTTCCATCGCATGTTCAGGATCGGTATTGACACCCGTACCGAGGCAGCAGACACTCACAGCCCGTTCACCAAACCACTGCAGCACAGGACCGAGACTGTGTGTTGCATAGTTGCACCGATTTATCCCTACCTGCCAGTAGTAACGCCATGTTGGATTACCACTTTCATCGTGATGAAGAGTTTTGATGTTATGCAAATACTCTCCCTCACCAAAATATAAATCTCCGAACAGTCCTTTTTCCACCATATTGCGTATGAGTACATTGTGTTTGGAATAACATGTATTTTCTGCCATCGTATACTTTGCCGAGGACTTACGAACCGCACGAACAAGGTCATAGCACTCGTCCAACTTGACAGCGGCTGTAACCTCACTGATGACATGTTTCCCCGCATCTAATGCTTCAATTGACTGCGGGACATGCAGATTTTCAGGTGTGGCAAGTACGACAAGGTCAACTGCATCTAACATTTCTGTATAATCTGTGAATTGATGTGGAACATTAAATCTTTCTGCAAGGTTTTGAAGTGAAGTCTCATTAACATCGCAAACAGCAACGACATCTGTTTCGGCTATTGTATCAAATTGGCGAAAATATGAACTTCCTCTGTTTGCACCTACAATTCCCACTTTAAGTTTATTTGACATGTATGTTCCTCCTAATAGGCAATAGCATAGCACATCGTCAAGAAAATATCAGCAATGTTCCTTGCATAAGTTTGGTGAGATGATATTACCTACACTCTTGTTGAAATCTGAAGTCAGACGGTGTATAATAATAAAGCGTTCAACGACAATCAAATAGTTATGATTTCCGGTTTTCATCTATGAGTAAAAAGACACTTGACCATCTATTAATCACTCTCACAATCTTATGCGATCTCTGTTTCATTGCAACTGCAATTGTCATCGCCTATTGGGTACGATTTGAATCAAGTTGGCTTGACGCGTTGGCATTACATAAAGGTGGCATCCCTCCTTTTAATGACTATCTCCGCCTAATCCCAGTGACAGCGATAATCTGGTTATTGATATTGAAGGGGTTTAAGTTATACCGTCCAGATGAATATGCTAAGTCATCAGTTTTTTGGAATCTATGTAAAACATCTGTTATTGCCTTAATCGGCACGTTAGCTGCACTCTTTTTTGTATATCACAATGTTGCATATTCCCGTTGGGTAATGCTGCTTGCCACATGTTTTAACCTTGTTTTCTTATTGACTTGTCGTCTTGTATTTCACCGATTTCGTCAGGCAATCCAAGCACAAGGTGTCGGTATTAGTCGTGTTGCACTTGTTGGTTGTGATGAACGTAGTATACAATTTATCAATGTTCTAAATTCCAAATCAAACAGTGGACACAAATTAGTTGGGTTGATTGATGGTGAAGAAGACACAGATATATCTCATACCGAAAGTTCAGATGTAGAGTTACTTGGTAATTGCGATGAGATACTTGAGATAGTGATAAAGTGCAAACTTGATATTCTATTTATTACATCTCCAGTAGTTGAAAATCATACAATCTTGCATATCCTTCATGTATGTGAAGGAATTCCTATTCAGATATATGTTCTACCTGAACTTTCGGAATTCATCAAGGGTGGATCAGCGGTAACAGACTTTGAAGGATTACCTGTACTTGAACTGCGTGACACACCGATGCAAGGGGTAAGTGGGATCATAAAACGTCTGATAGATATTGTGTTTAGTCTGTTTGCTTTGATAGCATTAAGTCCTCTGATGCTAATAATCGCTGTAGCAATACGGCTGGATTCTCCCGGTAAAGCATTTTTTACACAAGAACGTGTCAGTAGAGCGGGTAAACGGTTTGACATCTATAAATTCCGATCTATGCGTGCAGATGCGGAATATGAGATCGGACATGTGTGGGCAAAAACTGATGATCCACGTCAGACAGATCTTGGCAGGTTTCTAAGACGTTGGAGTTTGGACGAATTACCTCAATTTCTAAATGTTCTCAAGGGTGATATGAGTCTTGTAGGACCACGTCCTGAGATGTCTGGCTTAATTGATACGTTCCAAGAAACAATACCGCACTACCTTGCGCGACAGCGTGTCAAATCCGGTATGACAGGTTGGGCACAAGTTAATGGATTGCGCGGAAATACGCCGCTTGAAGATAGGGTAAACTACGATCGGTACTATATTGAAAACTGGTCGATCACATTAGACATAAAGATCATTTTGAGAACGGTTTTCGCAATCATAAGAGGATAGTGTTTATACGGTTATTCTGAGAAAAAGCGACGAACAAAGTTCCATGCCGCTGCCTTGTAATACCTATGTCCACCATCACCAATGTATAACTCACATTGATCTTCAACACCTGCGACGGTGTATATTTCTTTCAGTTTTTCATAAGCAAAATTGACATGATCAATTGGAAAAATGGGATCATCTCGTCCGGCAATTGCACAGAACGGACGCGGAGTGATTAACCCTGCAACATCATACATCTCACCCAATCGCATGACACCGGGAACATAGTTACAATCACAATGCCGAATAGTACCGATGCTTCCTTCAAAAGTGCAATAGTAGCAACTGGGAACTGCGACTGCAATTCGTGTCTCACAAGCAGCTGCAAATAGTGATACAGTGCCTCCGCCAGAATTGCCAGTTATAGCTATTCTTTCAGCATCTATGGGTAGATTGTCGACTGCCCAATCAATGAGTCGTGACATATCCCACACCCTCTCACCGATGGGAGTCCTTCCAACAAGTATGCTATGTACCAATTGATGACGGCAAGAATGTGTAGCATTATTATTTTTGTCCGCATCTGTTCGTGTTTCACCGAATGCACGTGTTGTTGGTGCAATTGCGATGTAACCTTCCTCAGCAGCAGCTTGCCGTGCAATGTCACGTTCACCTTCAATCATCTCCTTTTCCTCTTTTTCAGAGTGAGCGATTCCTGCGTAGATGTGAGGGTGGTTATGTCCGTGAGGTGTAAGAATTAGCGGAATATCCCCTTCAATTGTTTTGGGTTTCAATAGGTAAAATGGTAACGGGACTGTCGGTTCCACCCACAGATACCAACTTTCTCGAATGTGACTATCCATATCTAAAACTTCCAGTTGTTCTGCTTTAGGGACATAACCGACAAGGTCAGATTCCATGTTGTCTAATCCGAGGATATTACGGAGTTCAGGACGAAAGTTTGCCTGCCATGCGGTTAATCCTTCGGATGTAGTTTCATTGAATTCATACTTTCTTGGGACAGTATCATATAGGGTTTTAAAATGTTTGTCAGCGTTGTACATTACAGTTTCCTCTTCCACGGATAAATAAATAAAATATATAAGATTGATTGTGTGTGATGTTTTAGATTATATCTTAATTTCCATTTCCTGTGGTGGTTTTTCTGTTTACAGATAGGCATTTCATTGGACATATAACACTATCTCATGTTATTATGTAAAAAACTAATTAAGGAGATTACCAAAATGACAAATTCAGTAACTTTTCGTTGCTTGTTCATTCTTATGCTCATAACAGTAGTTGCAATCATTCCTGCATATTCGGTTGACGTAACTGTTGGCTTGTTGGCAGGCAGTAATAACCTTGGTGAAGTAGAGGAAGCAGCCTACAATTGGGCGGATGACAATTATCCAGCGACAATCCTTGTAGCAGGTAATGGTGGTACATTCGAAAGCATCGGAGGCGGTGCGAACAAATTAGATCAATATGCTGTGTTATGGTTGTTCTACACAGAAACGAATCAGTTGCCGGGTCCGTTTGAGGCAGATGCAACTAAGAAGGCAATACTTGATTATGTAGAGTCTGGTGGTGGTTTATTTCTCTCTGCCCTTGGTCTTCGTTATGTTGTAGACATGGGTGTGGACGATGGTGGAAATGCCCGTGTATTTCAACCCCTGGGTAAAGGACCGCCTGAGATTGGTGTTATGGCAACAGAGGAAGCCAAGAATCATCCTGTCTATAAAGGATTTGATACTGCCGAACCGATTTTTCTCACGAGCATGGATCAAGCGGGTTTCACAGCAGATTTCATTGATTTCAAAGCAAAACCACCTGCAGGCAAGATACTCGGTACTAAAACGCGTGGCGGTGGTGCTGGTGCCGGTGAACGTCCATTTGTTGAATATGAGGTTGAGGATGGTAAAATCATCACACTTGGACATCATAATGGCGTATATACTGATACGAAGTCCCCAGAAAGCGATAATTTGAGGATGTTGACAACAAATGTCCTCAATTACCTTGGAGAAAATTCCGCATTCTTTGCTGTTGATCCTAACGGGAAACTGGCAACGACTTGGGGAACAATAAAGTCAGCATTGAAATAAGTTATTACTAAGATTTATGAGTTTGAGAACCCATAACATAATACTGTTATGGGTTTTCTATTCTATAGAAAACGATATTCACAGAACTATCTTACAGAATAGGTTCATTGTCAATCTTTTTTGTAACTGAAGTGTTAAAAGGATTCAGCGTAGAATGGTGCAAAACCCAATATGCTACTGCAACCAACACGCCACCAATTAGTGTTGCGAATAACCACATCGCAGGATTCACCAGGATCGTTGGTCTTACGGTTCTTCGCAATCGCAAAGAATCACTATAGACTGCAAATGCAAAAACCACGCGTACCAGGACAATGAGTAAAGTAATAACAAATGTCCAGAATGTAATTATATAGTCTGGGATAAAAGCAAGATTGATCATTTTAATTCCTCTAAATTATGATTATTGTTTGTTTAATGACACTATTTGAGAATTATTGAATGTTGTGTATATTCTCACATTATAGTAGATTATTGTTCTTTGGACAATGTTTATCTGTAATTAGAATTCAATAACATTTGACACTATCATACTCATTTGATAATATACATGTATCAGATTTGAACACGATTTTTTTCTTCAACGGAATGACATATTATGCAAATTTCTGAAATCCAAAATCTATTATCAACATTAGATATTGAAGCTTGGCTCCTGTACGACTTTCGAGGTATCAATCCTATTTCGCAAAATGTAGCAGGATTTGCCGGGAAAAACATCACCCGTCGTTGGTTCTGTCTGGTACCTAAACAAGGTGAGCCGCGATGGTTAATCCATCGAATAGAAACATCTAACTTTACGGATGTGTCTGGACAGGTATCTCTATATGCCGGTTGGCAAGAACTAAACGAAGAGATGCCCAAACTTCTCGCTGATATTCAATCGGTCGCGATGGAGTATTCACCCAACGCATCAATTCCCTACATTTCTCGTGTAGATGCTGGGACTTTGGAATGGGTTCGTAGTTTTGGCATTGAGATCGTATCATCAGCGGAACTTGCCCAATATATGGAAGCACGACTTACCGATGTCCAATATGAAGGACACGTGAAATCTGCCCGACAGATTCTTCAGGTAAAAGATTATGCGTTCACATGGATCGGTAACCAACTAAAGTCTAACAGCACCATCACTGAATATGATGTTCAACAACAGATTCTCAATCAGTTTGATGAGATGGACTTGGATGCTGATCACCCACCGATTGTTGCTGTCAATGCTAACAGTGGCGATCCACATTACGCACCATCTGTAGATAAATCACAACAGATACGTAAGGGTGATTTTATCCTAATTGATTTATGGGCAAAACAGAAGGAACTGGATGCAGTATTTGCAGATACGACGTGGGTTGCTTATGCGGGTTCTTCCGTGCCAGACAAATATGTGCAGATATTTGAGATTGTTAGAGAAGCACGAGACAGAGCAGTTGCGTTCATACGCGAAAGATGGATAGCCAACGAACCGATTCCGGGTTATGCAGTTGATGATTGTGTTCGCGGGCATATCACAGAAAAAGGATACGGTGAGTATTTTATCCACCGCACGGGACATAACATCGGAACCGTGATCCATGGTAATGGTGTCAATTTAGATAATTTGGAGACACAAGATGCTCGTGTACTGATTCCGGGTATCTGTTTTTCAATTGAACCTGGTATCTATCTTAGCGATTTCGGCGTGAGGACTGAAATTGACGTCTTTCTAACTGGACCAGGGAAAGACGGCGTAGTATTGACAACCGCGCCCGTTCAAAATCAGGTATTGCCTCTGCTGTGACTTTGTAATTCCGTTCCTTTAGATCCTTTAATATGTGTGAAAAATATATCCGTGTATTAAGTATCCACTGTTCAGAATAAGCAGTTGCAAGCATTGGCAGTGATATTGATAAACGTGGTGCGTTTAGTAGCCACTGTTCTGCATATTCTGCGAAGTCAGTTTCAACCAATCCTCTACATCCGAGTGTATAGATAACAAACCGTTTATCTTCACGTTGGTCTTCCCGAACATCTAGTTCCGTGTTGAGAGACATTCGTCTTTCGCTGTCAATCTCAAATACCCAGAAAAAATAATCTTCGTTGTGTCCAAGATATCCGATTTCAACTTCAAGACGATGGTGTTGTTCAGTATGGATTGGGTTTGCTGCCATATCACGTTTAATCAATATTGGGTAAAGTGCAGTGAAAAAAATCTGCTCATATCCCATGGGATGTTCAACATTGTTGAGAATTTCCAATAGTTTTTGTTGGTCATGCTGTAATCGCAGTTCAAGACAGCATTTTGAAAAAACTTCTTCACGTAGTGCTTGCATTTCTGGTGGAGCGTCCTCAACAAGGGGTTTGAGTTCCTGTATTAATCTGATGATCCGTCGGCGTTTAGGTGTAATACGCCAGAAACACCAACGGATGATTGCGACATAAGTTTCTTTTTCTCGGACTAATGCAAACAGACCTTGCGCGAAGTTTGAAATGCGTTGAAATATGCTTTCAGATGCCAGTCCTCTTTGTTGTCTTGCCATAATATGCAATACCTTGGAATTACTGAGATAGTTTTTCTATACGATAATGTGCTTTATTTGGTTTTTGTTTCTTGTGTTTCGGGTATAGGTAGTGGTTAGCGTTATGGATATCCCAACAAACACATGAAACCATCTACGTGGAATTCTTACTAACGACACATAGTCATTATTATCTTGATTGTGAACCATAATAAATAATTATACAAGGGGGATTGATGTTTTTTCAAGTTAAACTGTGCGTCATATTGGCTATTTTTTTTGACATTTCTCCCCAAATGTGTTATATTATTCAAGTATCATGGTTTCACAATGATAACTTTATTAGAAGGTTTCAATCCTTCTTGTGCCGGAGTGGTGAAATCGGTAGACGCACTGGATTCAAAATCCAGCGGACCCTAGGTCCATGTCGGTTCGAGTCCGACCTCCGGCATACTGCGATGGTTTCTTAAACCATCGCTTTTTTGTTGTCCTACATTGCGATGATTTTCCGCATCCGTTTTGCGAGATCAATTTGCGCGTCTCTATCTCCTCCGACTTCGTGAACAACATATCCATCATATCCGACAGCACGGAATGCTTCCATAACTGCTTCCCAATCAGTATCGCCATCTAATAGATTGACAAACCGATGGGATCCTCGTGAGAAATCCTTAAAGTGTACGCGTTTGATACGGTGCCCCAGTTCACGTATCCAATGTTCAGGATAACCGTAAGCCATCATGTTTGCAGTATCAAGATAAGTCCCAACCCAGTCGCTACCGATTTCGTCAACAATTTCTCGCATCTCCTTTGGACTGAGTAGGAATTTGTTCCATACATTTTCCAATCCGATGGCAACTTTGTGCTTTTCCGCAGAAGGTGCGAGGTCTTTTAGAATGTCCACAAGGTTATCCCAGACTTTTTGATATGTGCCATCAACGCTGAGTTGTCCCGGGTGGAGGAGTATCCCACCTACACCGAGTGCTCCTGCTACTTCTAAGCCACGCGCAAGTGATTTCACACCGTTGTTACGTTGTTCTGCATCAGGACTGAGTAGATTTCCTCTATTCGAGTAACCTGCAGTAATACTTGCGATTTCAACTCCGGCGGATTCACATTTTGCTGCTATACCTTTTAGTTCAGTATCACTCATATTTATGTCTGTGTCCTTGCCTTCTCCAAATGTGAGTTCAACTGCATCGTAGCCTGCATCTTGGCAGAGCGAGAGTGTGTCATCCAGTGACATATTGCCGAGTATTATTTGGGTGACGCCTATCTTCATCTTATTATTCTTTCTCCTTTTCTGTGTGGAACTGTAATGGTGTCAACGATTGTATGCATAGGTAACGTGTTTCAAGGCATTGTGGACACCTTAATTCAACATAATATGTATCGTTGAACACGGAATCAATCCAGTCTGTTTGTCTATCTTTTGAAGTTCCTAAGAATTGTTCAAGCACCTCGTAATCCTTACTACAATCAGGACAGATTTGTAAGTCATGTCCAATATCAAGATTGTCTAACCATCCCATTATTTTGTTGTTCCTTCAAATATATCGGACTTTTCCATCTTATCTATAGTGTTGGATTCAGGTCTGTGACAGCAAATTTTGATACCGATTTGAGATGGCGGCTGGGTATGCTTGCCTTCACATGAACTGCTTCATCCGCATATTTTGTATCAAGAACTGTTCCGTGTTTATACAGCAGGTCTAAAACTTTACCATCCTTATAAGGTATATGTAAATTGATCATAGCACCGTGTGAAGCGAACCGTTCTGCTAACATATCCATTAGTTCTGAGATACCGTCGCCGCGTTGTGCTGATATAGGCATAGCCTCTGGATAGCGTGACTGTAATAAAAGCATTTGGTCTTCAGATTCAAGTTGGTCAATTTTATTGAAAATCATAATTGTAGGCATGTCATCTGCCTCTAACTCAGTGAGAACTTTATCAACGGCATTGATTTGTGCCTCAGCTTCTGAATGGCTTATGTCGACGACGTGTAGCAACAGATCTGCCTCAGTCACCTCTTCCAAAGTTGCTTTAAAGGCTGCGACTAATTGGTGTGGTAACTTCTTGATAAAACCGACAGTATCGCTTAACAGAATGGTTTGATTTTGAGGTAGAGTGACTCGTCTTGTGGTTGAATCCAAAGTAGCAAAGAGTTTGTCTTCAGCAAGAACATTTTCACCGGTTAAGGTATTAAACAGTGTAGATTTTCCTGCGTTTGTATATCCTACCAGAGATACTTTTATTTTCTCAGAGCGATTTTGCCGTTGAACCTTACGACGTTTCTCAACCTTCAATAATTCCTTTTTGACATGAGAGATATGTTTACGAATCCAGCGTCTGTCCATTTCGAGCTGCGTCTCACCTGGACCACGTAGAGCACCACTTCCACTTCCTGCACCGGTTGCCATTCGTGAAAGGTGTGTCCACATCCGTGTGAGTCGTGGTAAAGCGTATTCTAATTGTGCCAAAGTAACTTGCAAGCGCGCTTCGCTTGTCAACGCTCGTTGTGCGAAAACCTGTAGGATAAGTCCTGTTCTGTCAACGGTGGCGGTATCAAGTGTGTTTTCTATATTACGTGTTTGTGCAGGTGAAAGTTCTTCGTCAAAGACAATCACATCCGCTTCAAGCTCTTCAACGATTGCTTTTAATTCTTCAACTTTACCTTCACCAATAAAGTAAGTTGGATTAGGGACATTGCGTGCTTGAATTGTCTCACATACCACTTCAATTCCTGCGGTCTCTGTTAGCTGGCGTAGTTCCTGTAGTGATTCCTCTGTCTCATGGAGCATGGAGTCACGTAGAGTCACACCAACAAGAATCGCTCTTGATGGTGGGTTAGGTGCTTGTGTATCGTAAAGTTGTTGCATATTACCTCTTATTGGTTAGGAGATTTGTAAAATCCTATCTATAAGTTTATCAGATTCATTCGTAGATTTCAACCCTATCTTTGGGTGTGCGGATTATTTATGGTGAAACCTAAAAATAGCCCTGAGACACCCGTTATATTTGCCTTTCAATTCTCCTTGTGTTATAATGATTTTACATTCACCTTACTGTCAAGGAAAACGGCATGCTAAGTCGGAACTCAACAGATGGAGAGATACTCCCAAACATTGACAAAATCCTTATCATTCGTACAGATGGTATAGGCGACTTGCTGAATTCAACCCCAGCGATAGCCTTACTACGACAGAACTATCCATCTGCAGAAATCACGGTGTTAGCACGACCACTGAATGCTCCTGCGCTTATCGGTAATCCCGATGTTGATAGAGTGCTTGTGTTAGACCGACAAGGGGAACATCGCCAAGTAACTGCGCAGTTGAAATTCTATCAATCTTTGCGTAATGAACGGTTTCATCTTGTTGTTGCGATGCAAACTGCGACTTTATCACATCTCATTGCTTTTCTCTCTGGTGCGTCCTATCGGTTAGGTCGCTATCAGAAAAGGTTCAGATCAACGTTGACACATGCCTGGAAGGGAAAATACCGGAAAGGTGAAACTCACGAGGTGGATAGGAACTTAGCATTAGTCAAGTTGGTTTGTAAGGGTGAAGGCACACAAAAACTGGTTTTGAATCTGTTACCCGATGAAACTACGCAAGCAGAAGCACAGCTTGTGTCTTGGGATGTTGGCAGTGATGCTTTTCTTATCGGGATTCATCCGGGTGGAAGTTCTTTTGATAAACAGTGGCCAGAAAAACAGTATGCTGAACTTGCTGACAAACTTGTTCAGGACTATAATGCAACGATACTGCTTTTGCATGGACCGAATGAAGAAGAATTGGCACAGAATATACAGCAAACAATGCAGACTAAACCTAACATTTATGCACCAGAATCCATCAGGGAATTGGCTGCGCTTTTATCTCGTTGTAATATGGTTGTATGCAATGACTCGGGTCCTATGCATCTCGCTGCGGCATTGGACGTACCAACGGTAGCGATTTTCGGTCCGACGGATCATGTTGCGTGGAGACCGATGAGTGAGAATGCATCTGTCGTACGGAGGGATATGCCGTGCTGGCCTTGCAGTGCACACAAATGCAAAATCGGATGGGAATGCACTAAGAAACTACCAGTTGAAATGGTTTTGAATACTGCAATGACAACTTTAGAAATGAGGAGAAAATGAAAATAGCGATAGCTGCTTGGGGAACAACAGGGGATGTCTACCCTCTCTTAGCACTCTCTGAACGATTGCTAAACAATGGACATCAGGTGCGTGTGTGTGCCCCAACTATCTATAAAGACAAGATTCATGAGATTGGTGCGGAATTCTACGAAGTTGGCGGCAGTTTTGATTTTGCTGAATTCCATCAGACGATGGACACTATGATTGCTATGCGTGACCCGATGGCTCCGTTGTTGCTAATTGCCAAGGAAGGTGTTCTAAAACGTGGAGAAAAGTGGTATAACGATTGTCTTACAGCGATGAAAGGGTATGATTTAGTTATATGTCACTCCATTGACATACCCGCTCAGGAAGCCGCCATTCGAAACGATTTACCGTGGATAACAGTAGCGTACTGTCCTGGTTTCATAAAAACATCTGACCAAGCCCCATATCCATTTCCAAATTGGGGTCCGACGTTCAACGCATTCGTATGGAAGTTAGTAAGGTTGCGACTGAAACAATCTGTTGATCCGCTTTTCAATGAGTTTATCGCGTCTATCGGTGGGAAACCGAGGGCTTTTATGTCTTCTGACGAGATGTATTCACCGTATCTGAATTTGTTAGCAGCCTCCCCATCTATTTGTTCAGCAATAAGATTTAAACCGAACCACAAATGGACAGGTGTTTGGCATCTTGGACAACCGGATTACGAACCACCATCGGATCTCACAGATTTTCTGTCTGAAGGATCGCCCCCCATCGTGATTTCGTTTGGATCCATGGGAGGCAGTGATGGGAAAGAGACAACGGAGATATTAGTTGAAGCAATCACAATGACAAACCAACGTGCTATTATCCAATCGGGTTGGGGTTTGTTAGGCACACAGGATGCTAATCCGAATATCTACTGTGCTGAATATGTTCCACATCAATGGTTGTTTCCACAAGCGAGTTGTGTCGTGCATCACGGTGGTGCGGGGACAACTGCTTCAGTCTGTCGTGCCAAAGTGCCATCAGTCGTTGTGCCACACATCGCTGATCAGTTCTATTGGGGAAAGTTGCTTTATGACATAGGGGTTGCACCGAGAAGTTTACCTCGGCGTAAACTCACTGCGAAACGGCTTGCACAACGGATTGAACAGGTTTTAGAGACACCAAAGATGACTGAACGTGCAGAGTCCTTAGGTACACAGATGGAATCTGAAGATGGTTTGACTACTGCAGTTGACCTGATTGAATCTTTTCCTATGTCTGAGAAATGAAAAAAATCCTCGTATTCAGTTTCAGTTTTATCGGTGATGCAGTGCTATCTACTACTGTTATCCAACCACTTCAATCTCATTTCCCTGATGCTCATCTTACCTTTCTTGTCGGGTCAAGTGCGTACAATCTTCTTGCTAATGACCCACAAATTGATGCCACTCTTGTTTATGATAATCGGGGTGAACATAGAGGATTGAGAGGACGGTTAAAACTGATCAATTCACTTCGTGGTGAAAGGTATGACCTTGTTGTGAATTTACGAGATAGTTTTGTTGCTCGTTGTATTGGTGCGGAACATTGGGGTTTGGTGCGCGGAGATAGGGAACGGCATGCTGTTGTCCGTTATCTGGAAGTGCTGTGTAAGCGAGGTGTGGATATAACGGATGCTAATCCTCGCTTACAATTGACTGAAAAAGAGCAATCGGCTGCATCTCATTTTCTTACGGATTCAGGAGTTAGTTCTGAAAAGACAATAATAGGTATTCATCCGGGTGGAAACTGGATTTACAAGTTGTGGAATGCTGAGAAATTTGCACTACTCGCGAATACTTTGGTAAATGAAAAAAACGCTACGATTTTGCTATTTAGCGGTCCTAATGAACGGGAACGCCAAACTCAGGTTGCAGGTATGATGGATACAGTGCCAATCCTTGTCAAAACAACAAACTTACGAGAAGTCTCTGCATTGATTGCGGCATGTGATGTTTACATCGGCAACGATACGGGTCCGATGCACATTGCTGCTGCTGTTGATACTCCTGTGGTTGCACTTTTCGGTTCAACGAATCACATTCGGAGTGGTCCCTATGGTGAGCAGCACACTGTTGTGCAGAGTAGAGTGGATTTGGGGTGTAATCCGTGTCATCCGGGGAGGAATCCTGGTGGGTGCGGTGCTGGTAGTTGTGCTGTAATTGATGGGATTACGGTGGAGCAGGTGTTGGCGGCTGTGGATCCTCATCTGAATAAGTCTTCTTTGAAATTACATTAATTTTCAAAACTTCCTCCATTGCAAACGTAGACTATTCAGCACAACAGACACACTACTAAACGCCATCGCAAATGCAGCTAACATCGGATGCAACTCACGCAACATTAATGGTAAAAACGTAAGCGGAAACAGCACACCTGCAGCAACAGGAATTAACAACACATTATAGAAAAATGCCCAAAACAAATTCTGTTTGATAGCTCGTAGTGTTGTCCGACTTAACCGAATAGCATCGGGAATAGATCGCAGATCTCCATGCATCAATGTCAAATCGGCTGTTTCCATTGCAATATCTGTTCCAGTGCCGAGTGCCATACCGACATCCGCTTGTGCTAACGCAGGGGCATCGTTGATTCCATCTCCTACCATAGCGACATAACCATCCGTTGTTTCCTGTGTTTCTTTGACGGCAAAGGCTTTGTCTTCAGGAAGTAGTTCCGCCATCACATCTGTAATGCCAACACTTTTTGCTATGGCAGCGGCAGTTCCACGGTTGTCTCCTGTCATCATCGTCACTTCGCATCCAAGTTGTCGGAGTTCAGCGACAGCAGCCTTTGCATCTGGTTTCACCGTATCTGCAACTGCAAGAAGGCCACTTACTCTGTCATCAATTGCAACCCACAGTACTGTTTTCGCTTCTGCTTGCAACCTCTCCGCATCCGCTTCTAAAGTTTGAGTCGGAATGTTGTGTTGTTGCATTAAAGACAGATTGCCAATGATTACTTTATTCTTATCCAGTTGGGTGATGATACCGTTGCCTGCAACAGCAGTAAAGTCTGTTGGCACCGTGGTCTCAATTGCTTTTTCAGATGCTGCGCGAACGATTGACTTTCCGATGGGGTGTTCACTTCCCCGTTCTGCAGATGCAGCGATTTGAAGCAAACGGTTTTCATCACCATCACTTGCGATTATGTCAGTGAGTGAAAGTTGACCTTGTGTTAAGGTACCGGTTTTATCAAGCACAATTCGTGATATTGCACCAGCATGTTCTAATGCTTCACTATTCCGAAACAGGATACCGCGATGTGCTCCGATTCCTGTGCTGACCATAATTGCAGTGGGTGTGGCTAATCCCAATGCACATGGACATGCAATCACTAAAACCGCTACCAATCGGAGCATGGCATCTGTGAACTCTTGTCCAGGAATGAACCACCACACGAGGAACGTCGCAGCTGCAATACATAAGACAACAGGCACAAATACACTTGCGACTGCATCCGCTGTGCGTTGTATCGGTGCTTTACTCTGTTGTGTTTGTTGTACTAACTGGACAAGTCGTGCAAGTGAAGTCTCTGACCCCACTCGTGTTGCTGCTATTGTTAGCATACCACTCTGATTAATTGTTGCACTTGCCACCGTATCCCCTATAGTCTTATCTACAGGCATGCTTTCACCAGTGAATATGCTCTCGTCAACGGCACTTGAACCTTCGCGGACGATGCCATCAACAGGTATACTCTCACCGGGGCGGACAATAAGATGATCGTCAACCGCGACTTGTTCTATCGGTATCTGCTGTTCTTCCTCATCTTTTAGGAGACAGACAGTTTTCGGTGAGAGTCGCATTAGTTTTTTGAGGGCTGCGCTTGTCTGACCTTTTGCACGTGCCTCCAGAAGTTTGCCGAGTTTAATCAGTGTGATGATAACAGCCGCAGTTTCAAAATAGACGTGGTCACCGAGTCCATGTATATTTAATATGGGAGCAACAATTACAACAACACTATAGAGAAATGCAACAGATGAACCCATCGCGACGAGCACATCCATATTGGCAGAACGGTTACGCAGTGACTTAACACTACCAACATAATAGTCCCAACCAACATAGACTTGCACTGGAAGTGCCAAAGCAAACATCACCCAACCGACCCAAGTGGCATTTTCCCATCCACCTAACCATCCCATATCTATTCCCATGCTGAGTATGAATAACGGGAGTGTGAAAAGTAGACCTACACAGAATTGTAACTTCTGTTTCTTGAGTTCTGCAGCACGTGCTTCTGCCTCAGAATCCGAATCAACGACATCAAATCCGAGGGAACGAATTTTGTCAACGATCTTATTTTCGTCAAGAGCAGACGGGTTATAGGTGACTGCCGCCTGCTCTGTTGCGATGCTAACATTTGCTGCAAGGATACCCGCCATCTCAGTGAGACCTTGGGTGATTGTAGCAGCACAGCCTTCACAATGCATGCCAGTGATGGGAAGGGTAATCTGTTGTTGCATTTGTTCTCAGCGCGCTTACAAAGTGCGCCTACCGTTTGTGTGTAAGTCCAAGTTATGTCAGGTGGATGGGTTCACCAGTTTCCAAAGATTGATTCGCTGCAATAGACAAAATTGCGGTTTTCGCTGCATCGGGATATGGAGACCGAATGGCACTGCCATCTCCTGTGCGAACTGCTTCAATAAATGTGCTGTCCATATCTATTGTACAGTTGTTATCGGGATTCCAGGTTTCTTTACCATCTGCAGTGGAAAGTACAAGTGCGCGTCGAAGGTGATATTCCAACGAGCCATCTTCACAGAAGATGTCTAAACCGGAACGACGTAATCCATTTGTTGTGAAGCAAGCGGAGAACATAATACCAAACACACCGCTTTCAAATTGCAATGAAACTGCTGATGCTTCTTCAATATCGTAGTCGGTATTTGGAATCAGATCGTATCTTGCAACGGCATAGACAGTTTTGACTTCACCAAAGAGATAACGTGCCATATCAAATTCGTGTGTTGTTTGTTCCATGAGTTGTCCGCCGGATTTTGCCTTCTCACGCCACCATCCACCTGGCATGCCACCCATCCAGTAACCCATAAAGAAACCGACTCTTCGTGAAGCGAGCAGTTCTTGTGCCTTGTCTATAATATCAAGATAACGTTCCTGATATCCACAAGCGGTTATGATGCCTTTTTCTTCAACTTCAGCGGCAATTTCCTTTGCTTCATCGGTATCCATATGGACAGGTTTTTCAACGAACATTGGCAATCCAGCTGCGATAACTGCCTTCTCTGGTGCCCCATGAGCAAAAGGTGGAATGGAAATGTAAATCGCATCCAGTTCCTCTTTTGCCAACATCTCGTTGTAATCTGCGTAAGCTTTACCACCGTATTGTTCAACGGCGCGTTCCGCTTTTTCTATGACAATATCGCAGAAAGCAACAAACTTGTTACCACCAATTTGGGTTAATTCCCGTAGGTGACGATTCATGTTCCCACCTGTGCCGATGAAACCTAATCTTACGTCTGACATAAATTCTCCTATATGAAAATGTTAGGGTTAAAAATGAAAATAATGATATCTACAGAAATGTTTGCTTTGTTAATCATGCATTCTTACACTTAAGCACAGTGATTATCTCAAATATCTTTACTTATTCTTACCATTCAAAAACAGTACCGAGTAACCGCATCGGTTCGTCACGGAGCCAATCATATATCTGTGATGCATCATTGACATGGACACGATGTCGAATCAGGGGAGCAATTTTAATTGAATCTTGACGCAGTAATCTGCAGAGATTATCCAGATCATCACGGGTGAAATGGCTACAGTGCAAAATACTGATCTCCTTGAACTGTGCCGTATTGAAGGTATAGTTAACATCAAATCTTCCTGCGACTAACAGTAACCTTCCACGCGTTTTGCATGCTTGAATCATCGGTGTAACCATGTCTGGTGCACCCGCAAAATCCATCACGACATCGTAACTCCCCTGAGCGATTTGTGCGTTCCACCCATCACCGCTGGTGTTGAAAACCTGTTCTGCTATACCGAGTTTTCGCGCTTCTTCTAATCGTGAGTCATCAATATCACATACGGATACGCGTGCTCCCATGGCATAAGCGATCTGTGCTGCAAACATGCCGATACATCCTTGTCCTACAACAAGTACTCTCTCACCGATACGCGGCTCAACACGTCGGCAACAGTGCATCGCAACACCCGATATGCCAAATAAGGCTGCTTCAGCAGGATCAACATCATCAGGTAATTTATAGAGTAACCCGTTTTCTGGAATAATGAACCGTTCTACATGATCTACACTGGCATAAATGAGATCTCCTACTTGAAGTTGGGACACGTCAGGACCTGTCTCAATGACACGTCCGACATTCTGATAACCTCCGCCACTGGGAAGATTTTCATCAGATGGTGCATAGTTCCCACCGATAAGTTGGTTACGCTCAGTGCCGTTGGTTAAACCAGTAAAAACTGCTTCACACAAGACCTCATTGCCTTTAGGCACTGATGGTTCTTTCCAATCGGTGACGAGTGTTTTTTCGCGTCGTTTGTCGGGTAACAATTTGATAACAAGTGCTCTCACTATTAGATGACTCCTGTTGATTTGTGTATGTAGAGATATTGATAGTTCTTATTTATTAACTTAACCTATTCTATCTAAATTGTCAAGTAGATTGAAATGTTATTGTTGTGTTACATTTTGCACTATATCCTCAAAAATCTATTGACAGATTGGCAACCTTTGCTATAAGATAAAGTCCATAAAGCAACTAAAGATATATATCCTTCTATACAAATATTTACAGACATTTAAGGAGCAGGACAATGCCCAAACGGGTTAATAAAGCGATTGAATTGTTAGAACAGGATCAACCAGTTTTCTATACAGGAAGCCATACAACATCAGACTTGAACTATGATGCAGGTCGTGCAGCGGCAAAAACATGGGCGGACTA
Organism: Candidatus Poribacteria bacterium; assembly: GCA_965214095.1. Taxonomy (GTDB): domain Bacteria; phylum Poribacteria; class WGA-4E; order WGA-4E; family WGA-3G; genus MSPOR6. Next base: position 1,663,363 of record OZ243938.1, read on the forward strand.
TATCAACATTGGTATGGAACACGGATGTTTTGATCTATCGGGTTTAGATAGTTACATGCGTGGATTGGCAGATGGAGGTCCTACAAATAGTGGTCACAAAACGCCTGCTGTGATTGTTGAGTTACCGGTTGATGGCATCAGCGCGGATGTGATTCGTGCAAACGGATGGCAGATGCGACAACTATTGGCACGTGGGGTGCACGGACTTCTGCTCTGTCATGCCGAGTCCCCCGAAGCCGTTAAAGCATTTGTGGAAGCATGTCGTTACCCGTTCCAGACAATCGGCGTAGGATCGCAATTGGATGTCGGTAGGCGCGGTTCTGCCGGACAAGGACCTGCCTCACAAATCTGGGGTGTTTCCGTTGACCAATATCTTGATACTGCTGACCCTTGGCCTCTGAATCCAGAAGGTGAATTACTACTGGGACTGAAGTTTGAAAATAAACGGGCATTAGCGAATGTTGAAATGACTGCGCGAGTACCGGGAATTGCCTTTGCAGAATGGGGACCGGGTGATATGAGCATGTCATTCGGATATAAACATCAACCAAATCCGCGTCCACAGGAGTTACAAGATGCAAGAGATAGAATATTCTCTGCTTGTCAATCCGCTGGACTTAAGTTTCTGGAAAGTGCATCAGCAGGGACGATTGAACAAAGCATTGATGCTGGCGTGAGAATATGCGGTTCCGGTGAAGAAACTGCACGCATTGGACGTGCATACTCTGGTAGGACAATGCCTGTCTAATAATTGAACAGGAAAGACACTATAATAATTGAGGTAAATTTATGGCATTAACAGAACAAGAAATGTTAGCAGAATTACGGAACTATGATACACCTTCAATAACAAATGTGGTAGCAACTTATCCGGGGAACTCGCTTTGTCTTGGGTTATACAATCCGTGGACAGAGAATTGGTACACAGACACAACTATCCGATGCATGTATCCAGAGTTAGGGGCAGTTGTAGGGTATGCTGTAACATGTGTCTAAGGTTTGCTAGACCCTGGATTTTCCGAACTTTCCTTTATGGATGTTATTGATGCAATGGATGCCTCTAAAAAACCGACTATATTTGCCTTTCAACAGAAATTTCCACCTGAGTTAGCGAACAAAGTAGGATTAGCAGGGGGAAACATGACAGCTGCTATGAAATCTGTGGGTTGCTTAGGGGCAATTTCAAACGGACCTTCACGTGACATTGATGAAATTCGTCCGATGGAATTTCAGTATCTGTTGAGCGGTATAAGTCCTGGACATGGCGGAATGGCGGTTCAAGCAGTTAATGTACCCGTTTCTATCGCAGGTATGGATGTTGCACCGGGTGAGATAATACACATGGATGAAAATGGTGCATGCAAGTTCCCTGGTGACCAACTGGAAGCGGTGTTGACAAATGTTAAGGCATTGATAGCAGAGGAAGGGGATCGAATTGGACAATTGTTGTCAGGACCTAAATCAGCGAAACAGGTTCGAGCAATCTTCAGTGGACATACTTATTCCGAAGATGAGGATGAATAATTGATGAGTTTGACGGTATACCAACAAACGTTGTCAGTGAATTCCTACACACTCTCCGTTATGTTTATTTATCGGATGAACCAAGGGCAATTTATAGTGTTTGTATCGTTGGTGTAAAAAGCATCACACAACTTAACTATGATCGTTCAATCTCTATGCACATTTAGATCAATTCATCAGAACTATAAATGCTGGTATGTTCCTTGAAGTTCAAACTGGACGAGGCAGGATAGACCTTATTATACTCTACAAATCTCGTAAATACATCGTAGAGACGAAAATATGGGAGGGTGATAGGTATTATCAAGCAGGTAAGAAGCAGCTGGCAGCGTATCTCAAATCGGAAAAAGTTGATGAGGGATACTATATCGTGTTTGATCACCGTACGCATCCAGAAGAGCGTGTTGAAACAGAGGAATTAGATGGTGTGTTAATACGAACAGATATCATTCCTGTCTTACAAGAAAAACCTTCATCTTTATAGTGTGATTGAAGAATACCGATTTATTTTGAAGTAAACCTGCTAACTCGGACTTGCCACAACCACCACAAAATGGCAGGAATAAGAGGAAGTGCGGTCATTCCCAATAAAACAAGACGAACCCCAAAGATATCAATTAATGCCCCGACAGTTGCTGTAGCGATGCCACCCATCAGAGTAAACAGAGCAAACTCAGTGCCAAAGATTCGTCCTCTTATTTCGTTAGGAGCCTTCTGAAGAAGAAGCTGCGTTGAAAACACCCATGCAATACCGCCACCAACGCTCCGCACAAATCCACCAAATATAAAAACAGGAAAACTCAATAATGGGGCAGCGATCCCAAGTCCAATCGCACCTATCAGATATCCAAGACTGATACTCCTCCGAAGTGGTTTGTCTCGGTCACCAGTCCAAATCCTGGCAACAATGGGTCCTATACCGCTCCCAACTCCACCCATACAATACATCAGTCCAAGACTGATCGCACCATCAATTCCTATGATAAAGTGACTCTTTGCAATTTCAACCTGTGCAACCATAAATCCAGATGACAATAAGAGTGCTATAGCAGCCTTATGTAGTGTTATAAATAGAATATCTGGGTGTCTGGACATATAACCGAGTGCAGAAAACCTTGAACGTTCCTGTAATGAAGTCTTGGATGTAAATTGTAATGGTAATTTAATCTGTGTGAGGAGACCAGCAGAAACGAAAAAGGTAAGTCCATCAATTACAAATGCCGTATAAACACCAAAGAAACCTGCTGTGAACCCGCCGATTGCCGCGCCAAAAGCGAGCATGACAGACCACGTTGTCGCACTCAATGCATTGGCTGTACCAAGTTCATGATGAGCCGTAATATCCGGTAATATTGCACTACGAGCAGGACTGAAAAATCCGCTTACCCCAAATAGAAGTGTCGTGAGGACATAAAGCAGCCAAATATCATTTTTATCTCTGACAAAGAGATATCCGATAAGCAGTAATCCTCGGATGATGTCAGTGTAAATTAGAATATGTTTACGGTTATAGCGATCAGCACATATTCCCGCTAAAGGTGCGACAAAGAAAGGGGCAAGCATTCGAATTGTGAATAACACGCCTACTGCCAATCCAGAACCCGTAATTTTATGGATCAGTATTGCGGATGCGATGATATTGAACCAGTCCCCTAAGAGACTGACTAACTGTCCTGCCCACAGCCAACGAAAGTTAGAATTCGTTCGAAGTAGTTCAAAGTAACCTACAGTCTTATCTACTTTTACTGTCGTCCCTTTATTGTCAACGGACTTATCAGATGTCTCATCAGATGCATGGACTTTATCGGACAACTATAACCCCCACCGTTCATTTATCTACGCCATCTAAATCAACTGTTGAGAGCATAGTGTCAGTATCGTCAAACACTTGTGGTTTTTTACCTGTTACCTCTTTGACGCGGTTGGCGAAGTTGTCTGCTTTATCTTTGATTGCCTCGCACATCGCAACGAGTTCTACTGTGTCGGGGACTGTGTTATGAATGGTAAGGTATGCGTTGAGATGACCGTTTGCCATGCCACCGCAACCAATAATCGCAATCCAAATTGGCATAAGTTTTCCTTTGGCTATTATGTGTATTATTCTGTGAGACATTATGATATGAAACGGAATTAAGAATACCACAGATACGATTTTTATTTATCAAGGTATTTGATTAGTAAGTGTGTAATACCAATTCTAAAAATGATTTTCGCTTTTTTATTTACGGTAAATTATTGAATTCGTTTTACACATTGCTGAGGCGAGGTTAGGAAACCTCGTCTACCGTTGATAGAAAGTGTAAATATAATTTTATATGCTTCACCATAAATGTAAGAGGCGCAATGAATTGCACGACTACAAACCAGCTACTTCTTTAATGGTATGTTTTTAATTAGAAATGGTGTAACACTCCTGTCTTCGCAACTAACATTAGGTAATTCATGTTACAGCAAAACTGTTATTAAAACACTAAAAAGAATCGTAAGAATATCCTGTAAATTGAAGATTCTATGGAAGGAAGTAGTCTGATTGGAAAGATTTTGTTGAAATGGTGAGAGGTAAATATTTCAATTACCTCTCACGATGATTAACTAATAACTTAATTTTTGTAGCTACGGATAGTGTATTCCCATTTTGCGGCACAGTTTACGTATTTTGTTAATAGCACCGCCGATTCTCCGGCCATCCCGGGTAACACCAAACAGATGTTGACTGACAACTCTACGTGATATACCGAGTATATCCCCAATCTCATCCTGCGTTTTACCTTCATAGAAGTATAGTTGGACACAATCATTCTGACGCGCAGTGAGTTCTTTAGCAATAATCTGACGTATCTGTGATAAGACTTTTTGTCGTTTAACTTGACGGATCTTAGTGTATTCGTCAGTCGGGGGTTGATACCAGAGGTGGTCTTCCGTAGTTAATTGGTCAAAATATTCGGGTGCTACCGGAATTTCCCAGAAGTCGGGATTAAACTTGGACATAGATATCGACTCCTCTGTGTGAGGCGAGGTACCTATGCCATATCACATCAATATTATGATAATGGACAGAGGCACCATCGCCTTAGACACAATAAGTTAGGATTAAGGGTGGTGTTGTTGTAAGACATCATAATGGTCCCTCCTTGTTTATTTAGTTAAATGTAAAAGTTATAAAGTAAATGGATGCCTACAGACATCCATGACATTTCATGTATGGACTATTCATTAAGTATACAATATAGGTATAAAAATTGCAAACTTTCTACTAATACACAATTTTGGATGCACTTTTAAATTCTACACCAAAAATATAATACCATTTCTAAATGATAATTTACCATTATAGAGACACGCGTTCGTAGTCGCGCAATTCCGCAATTCATTGCGCCTCGGACATTCACAAAACCTCGTAACTCTTCTAATGCGACTTTATTTCTTAGAATTGGTATAATAATATTCTATTGAAAGCGATTTGCAGAAATTGCAATGAAATGGGGACAGAGGATAAATCCTCTGTCCCGCCAGAAAGTGTGCGACACTTAGTGTCACACCATAGGGCGTAACACTAAGTGTCACACCTCCTCTGATTTGATAACATAACAAATACCTCCTTTTCCGCAATTCAGCGGCATTAGGATACCATTACCATTAAAAATGATAATGATTCACCTATACACAATTTTGGATGCACTTTTAACTGTATTACAGAAATATTTGGCATAAAGAGGTATTTATGATCCTGGATTCCGCCAGACAATTCGTCCGCGAGTTAGATCGTAAGGAGAAAGTTCAACAGTAACTTGGTCACCTGGCAGCACCCAGATTTTGTGCTGCATCATCTTACCCGCAAGATATGCCACAACTTTGTGGTCATTTTCTGTCAACTCCACACTAAATAAGTTACCGGGCAGAGATTCCAAGACTATTCCGGGGACACGAATTGCAGCATCTTTTGTTGTTTCAAGACCTTCTTCCAAATTTTCTTCATTCGCTTTTGTGTTTTTATCCCTCATTTTTCTACTCCTTCAATTTTCTATTGTGAACATTTCAATGACTTATTCTTGTATTATTGACGCTACTGGCACAATGGTAAGTAACCTGAGAACCTCACGAATATCAAATTTTCAATATTAATTATTTGGTTTTAGTATAAGTGCGTAGTATGAAAGTTATTAATTCTAATAATTTTGATTTAACACTATATTGGATGCACTTTATTAATGTCCTGTTCAGTAATTAACGTAATGTTTGATATTAAAGTTGACATGCCGTGTAAAAGTTGATAAGATATATTGAAGTTGTTCCATACACCATAAGGGTTGAGTAACAGTAACATGAAGGAGAAGACAAGATGAGCCAAGGGTTACCGTTAATTGCATATCCTGATCTTGAAGACCAAGTCAAAGCGATGGAAGAAGATGGGTATGCGTATTTGCCACAAGTTATCAATTCTGAAAAACTTGCAGAACTCCGTGAGGCGATGGATAAATTAACTGCAATTCCTGAGAGTTTTGATAAACATAGTGTTCCAGAAAATGGGAGCGGATTTCTCAATAAACATATCAATAACGCATTTAATCGCGATCCAGTATTCCTGAGTTACCTTGACAAACCCCCTGTCATTGAGTTAGCGGAAGCAGTGCATGGTGGTGATTGTCATGTGATTGGAATGACAGCTTGGATAACAGGACCTGGCCGTCCTGACCAAGGACTCCATATAGATTGGTTACCAATCCCACTTCCAGCAGATGTATTGGAAGACCCTCGAGTTAAAGTCCCGATATTCATCACAACTGCTCACTACTATCTTGATGACCTATATGAGGATCTAGGTCCAACGAAGTTTGTGCCGGGTAGCCATCTTTCTGGACGTAGACCAGATGGCGACACGGAATGGAAAGGAGCAACAGAGAAGAGTATTCTCTGCAATGGTGGCGACGTTGTGATTTTTAGGAGTGAAGTCTGGCATAGAGGAACAGCAAACCGTAGCGACCAGACCCGTTATCTGTTGCAGGTCCATTACGCAAACCGTATGATAACACAGAAGTATCCACCCTATTTGAATCGGTTTCAATTTGACGCATCAATTTTAGAAGTGGCGACAGAACGTCAACAGCGACTGATGGGTAATCATCGTCCAGGTGCTTATGATTAGTATTACGGGGAAAACGCGATCGATGAGGACATCAGTACCATTTGAATAGAAAAGAACCCATTGGGACATCAGTAAACCGACAGGTTATCAGCGAGGATCCTCACGGCAAGATAATCGCTCTCACTTTACTCCTTGCCTTTCTTTGGGGTGGAAATTCACTATCAATAAAAATTGGTTTGGAAGACATGCCACCGATGGCATTGGCGTTTGTGCGCTTTGTTATCGGTTTGATTGTTGTTGGTGTGTGGTCGTTGTATCGCCGCGTTCCACTCGGATTAAAACGAGGGGACTTGTCCCAACTACTCCTCCTCACTGCGATTTTCATATCGCAAATCATCACACTTAACGTTGGCACCGTCTACACGACCGCTTCTCGTTCAACTATTTTTATTAATACCTACCCTTTTTTTACAGCCATATTTGCACATCTCTGGATACCAGGTGAGAAACTGTCGGTTACAAAGACCTTCGGGGTTATTGTTGCCTTTAGTGGGGTCTTTGTCACCGTCGCGCAGGATCTTGGCAGTGGTGAAATATCTCTCCTTGGTGATATATTGGTTCTTGTGAGTGGAGCATTTTTAGGTCTACGTGTTGTCGTGACGAAATTGTTAGTCCAATCCATTCACCCGTATCGTCTGTTGGTCTGGTACTTAGCCTTGAGTCTCCCTGTTTATGGTCTATTGAATGTACTATTTGAACGCGGAGCGACCTACGATTTAACACTTGATTGCAGTTTAGTACTTCTCTATCAAGGCGGTGTCATTGCTGGTTTCTGTTTCTTGGCTTGGACAGCAGTCCTTGAGAGATATAGTGCAAGTAAACTTGTTGTGTTCTTCTTTGCTACGCCGTTATCTGGTGTTCTGTTTAGTCATCTGCTGTTAGGGGATAAGTTAACTTTTGAGCTATTAGTTGGTTCTGTTCTGGTGGCAGCTGGAATCTATCTGGTAAATCTGCAGCGTTGAATTGGAATGTAAGAGGCGCGTGAATTACAAGCCTACTTCGTAAAATGGTATTGGATGACCATTTAGAACGGCAAACGGATTTGATTTGTATACTGTTTTATTCGTTCATGTGCCAGTTTGATGTATTCTTCTGCAATATCGTATCCGACGTAGTGTCTATCGGATTTTGCGGCACTCAAACAGGTTGTCCCACTGCCACAAAATGGATCTAAAACGACATCGCTTTTGAAGGTGTATAACTGAATTAAACGGTGCGGAAGTTCTTCAGGAAACGGTGCGGGATGCCCTATACGTTTGGCAGATACAGATGGAAATGTCCACACGCTTTTTGTCCACTCTAAGAAATCCTCTTTAGTAATGGAATTTTCCTTGTCGTTACGTTGTCGTGAAAAGGAGTCTTTTGAGAATACGAGAATATATTCATGGACATCTCTGAGGACAGGATTTGCGGCAGATAGCCAACTCCCCCATGCCGTTGAACTACCCGCAGATGCAGCTTTGTCCCAGATGATTTCTCCACGCATATAGTAACCTATTTCCAACATATCTTCTATGATGTGACTATGCAGCGGGATATACGGTTTACGTCCTAAATTCGCGATATTAATGCATGCCCTTCCACCTGTCACCAACTTCTTGTAGGTTTGAACTCATAGCGAGTAACATCTAAGCATCGTTGAAAGTTGCTCGAAAATTTATCATTGAATATGCTAAATTACGAAAACCTAAACGTGTTTCTTTGAGTTTATCATAACTTAGAACGAGTCTTCGGTAAGTATCTTGCCACCCGAAAGTTCGCTCTACTTTATACCGGTCTTTGTATATATCTTTTCTAAACCACCGGAACTTGCGAGCGATAGCGATAGGTTCTTTAGTGTTTCGTTTGTTAGGGTAGATCACTGGGATCAGTCCTTGTTCTTTAATAATCTTATGATTCACCTTGGAATCAAAACCAGAATCCAGCGTTAGCGCGGAACCATCAAGTGCCATGCCAATCCGATTGCTGAAGGAGATGAGTTCGGTCAATGCCTCGGGCAAAATCGTTGTATCATGTTGGTTCACTGGTTTGAGGGTTATTGGACCAATGATAAAACCTTTATTGTCGGTGATAGCCACCTCTTTTTCACCTTTTTGATGTTTATGACCTGAATACCCTATGGTGTCACCCCTTTTTTTACAACAGTGTTTGAACCATCACCATGTAAACAAGAGGTGTCAAGTTGATCACTATCATGAAGATGTATGACAGATGCTTCAAAAAGTTTCTCATAAGAACCATCTTTTGACCAACGATTATGCCATTTATAGACGTTAGACCAATGGAGTTCATTACGCCGTGTGCGGAGTTGATCCCATTGAATACCGGTATGTAAAACATAGAGGATATAGTTGAATATCTTATAGAAAGACAGTTTCGGTTTGGGACCTTTTATGCGTTTCTTTAGATGAGGTTTGATATAACGATTAAAATCCTTACGTGAAACCTGCTTCGGAATACCATTGTATCTGAGGGGCTCTTGAACCTTGTCTGCCATAACAACACCTTTCAATAAGTTATAGATATATGAAGTGAAAGAATAGGACATAAATAAACTCTTGTGTTTCCCTATTATATAGCATTATTATGTTTTACTCAATATGAGTTCTTTCAGCAAATACGTTACGTAAGAGTTCTCTATACTCGTCTAATGACAGGTCATCGTCGTATTCCTTTTTGGCGTTATATGGAGGCGATGTCACCATAAGATGAATGCTGCCATCAGGAATCTCTGACATTTTCTCGCTTGAAGCACAATAGAGTTGGTCAAGGTTTTCAGGTGGTATAGGGTTTTCTATCCACGTTTCGGGTTCAGGTGGTGCTTGGTTTGCGTAGAGTTTTCCCTTGTAGAATTCAGTGGAGTCGTGGTTGATCCTTCCGGTAGTTCCGAAAGTACTTGTTTTTGTGCCTTGTTCCTGTGATTCTATATTTGGTTTATGCATAATTCAATACCGATCTGGATACCAAAAGAGAACGTCACGTTTCGGAAACAACACACTTAGAAAGGCAGAGACTTCATCAGAAACTGACACATCTGCTTTTATCTCCTCCCATCCGATTTCACCGAACAGCAGTTGCCAAAAATCTTCCGCACGCATTTCTAATTGATCAACATCATGTGCATCGTTCAAAATTTGAATAGTGGTGTTACCATCGTATCGTAATACTGGCTGTTGATTGTTCACAACTGGAAATTTCACAGCGAGTGATGGAAACGATTGTTCCGCTTCAGCAATTGCTGCTTCCCAGCCAACAACAAGACGACGTAGCAGAGTAGGTAAGCAGACAGCATAGAGCATCATCGTAGTATCTGTGAACTTTGTAACTTCATCTTGGCACCTTGAGATAAGCTGCGCCACAAGCGGATGTTTCGGTGAGAAAATGCCATGCATCTCTTCAATCTGTTCTGTTTCACAGACTTGCATAAGATAGGATAGCAATGTATCCAAAACTTCAGGTGTGTCGGGTTTGTAACCAACTTCAAGCACTTCAACAGATTCCTCATGACTATTGTAGTTTAGATATCCGCATAAGTTTCCATTTCGGTGTGCGATCACAGTGGGGAGGATTCCACGAATTCGGGAGGGTTCCATATCCCAATATGCTCGGGTACGCGAAAGCGTTCCGCTCTGTTGTGCATTAGATAGGTCGTGTATTGATGCGATGGTATCTATATCGGTTTCTAAATTGAAAGCACGCACCTGAAAGTGAGATTGACTTTCTGCTAAAGTGGCAGATTTGCATTTTATCTGAAACCCGTGGAGAGGCAAGGATGTCCATCCAAGTCTGCGGTAAAATTCCTCTGGTATGATAGTGAAAAGCACGCCGATGTCACAACCTGCTTTCTTGAGATAGTCTATTGTTTGCCGCATGAGTGCGGAAGCATAGCCGACACCCCGATATTTTTCGTGTGTGCAGACACCGCCGATTCCACCCATCGTTACAAGTGACGCACCGATTCTAATTCTCCGTTCCCAGACGCGCAACGTTGAAACGACCATATCATTCACAACAACGACTCGGGTTTGTGCGAGCCTGTAGCTGCTATCGCCGCGGAGATACTGCCAGTAACGTTCATGTTGGTTCGGGTTGAACGCTTGGCAGTTGAGTTCTACGACCTGTTCTAATTCTGATTCGCGTGCTGCTCTGATTTCCATATTTCTCAAACACCGATTTACTTCATTGTAAAGATAACACCTAATGCTTCCTCTGGGGTTTCTATCAATTTATCGCATGCATCGGATGCTTGGTCAATTGGCACTATGTCTGTGATAATATGTTCTAAGTTGACTTTGCCTTCCGATATTAATCTGAGTGATAGTTCTAAGTTGCGTTGTGTTGGCCACGGGACTAACACGGGTGGATAATCTGCACCGTGTTCATAATCTTCATCGTGGTAGCCTGGACCGGTACGTGCTGCACTGATAACATCCACGTTTCCAAGTCCTGCCGCGAAACCGTGTGTAATGCTTGCCCCACCCACAATAACAATCCGTCCCATTCTGTGTGTATCTGGAGCAAGTTTTAACATTGAGCGAATTTGCTGGAACGCACTCGTGGCATCTCCACCGAAGGCGATAATACCACAGTCCATCCCGTATCCGTTGGTGAAATCCTGTGAGATCGGAATCGGGTCAGTTTCTGAAACATTTATTGCGCGACCTATACCAGATTTTTCAGCAATTTTTAACCTTAACGGAAGTTTGTCCAACCCGATTACATAAGCACCGGCAGTTTTTGCAACCTGACTTGCCAATTGTCCAAGCATCCCTAATCCAGCAATGACAACGTTTTCACCGATGCGAATCCGTCCACGCTGTACTGCGTGGAGTGCTGTAGCAGTGAGGTGAACAGATGCCGCCGCCTCATATTTGACGTCTTTTGGTATTTTGGCACAGAGGTTGTGCGGCACACATGCATACGTTGCATGGAGTGCGTATCCACCACCCATTCCTGCTACTCTGTCACCGATTTCAAATTCATCACAGTCTCCCTCTTTGCCGATGACAATACCCGCGTTGGTATATCCGAATGGACGTTTTTGTGTTGGGTCTCCTGGGTTTTCGCGTCTCCGTTTCATACCACCGAGTTCTGTGCCTGGACTAACCATAGATGCGTGGACTTCAATTAGTAGTTGACCGGGTTTCGGTGCAGGTGTTTCCTGTTCTTCTGTTGAGACACGTCCTGCGTCACTTCTCATCACAACTTTTCTTGTTTTGCTCATATAGGCTTCCTTTGATGATTTATTTGATGTTGTTCGTATTTTAATCAAAATCAGTTTTGTTGTCAATCTATAGTCTATTCATAATCCATTGCAGTCAGTGCCAAAACATTACACACCCTCAATTAGTTTTTATTTGCATAAAATCAGCAATTTGTAGTATAATAATTGATAATTATCAAAATAATTACTGAAATTGTTCTATTTGAAATCTAATTTGACTTGACAACGTTTTTACATTAGTATAAACTAAATTGTTAAGTATACAACCACGTTTGAGCGATTCGCCTTAATACATATAGCGACAACAAATATTTGTTAATGTGTCCATAGATTTCCGGTGAACCCTCTCCTCAAACAAGAAATTTGATTAATACCGAAAGGTAGAGAAAACGTCACAAAAAGTAAATGAATTAGTAAGGAGTGTTTTATGAATAATCAGCTTTTGAACAGGAAATTGTTATTTTCCTTGATGGCTGTAATAATGTGTTTGGGATTCACAGCACTGAGTTACGGTGCAGCCACCGTATCTGTTGATCCCGCTACTGTTGAGTCTCCCGCTGTCGGTGAACAACTCACTATAAATATTAATATTGCTGGTGGTGCTGGTGTGGGCGGTTTCCAAGCAACCGTCAATTATGACAATACTGCGCTTAGTTATGTTTCCGCTGCAAAAGGAGCTTATATTCCTGGAGATATACTTGCAGGAACATTTTTCCCAGTTATACGACCAGGTGATTCTCTTGTCGTCATTGGTGGAACGTCTGTTGGTGCAGGAACTGCAGATGGTGATGGAACGCTTGCTACGGTAACCTTTGAGGTGCTTGAGGTAAAAGCGTCATCTATCACTCTGTCAGACGTTATCGTTTCTGATGCTGCTGGAGCGAACTTAGAAGCCACAACTGCAGACGGCGCGGTTACTGTACCTACTCCAGAAGAGGAAACCACTGAAGAAACTACAGAGGAAACCACTGAAGAGACTACAGAAGAAACCACTGAAGAAACTACAGAAGAAACCACTGAAGAAACTACAGAGGAAACCACTGAAGAAACTACTACAGAGGAAACCACTGAAGAGACTACAGAGGAAACCACTGAAGAGACTACAGAGGAAACCACTGAAGAAACTACAGAGGAAACCACTGAAGAAACTACAGAGGAAACCGTTGTAGCAGAACCTGTTATCCCCGATCCACAAGTGTTCGCTATTACCCTCACCAACCTAACAGAAGGTGAACCGGGAATGGGTGGACAGATCTTCTCACCTCCAATCTTTGCAGCACATCCTGCTGCTAAACTCTTTGAAGTTGGTATGCCCGCGTCCCCAGCACTTGTCCTGCTCGCTGAAGGTGGAGACACCTCAGGCCTTGCCGCACTCGCAGCAGCTGTTGGAGCAACTCCTGTCATGGGAGAAGGTATGGTTCTACCCGGTGCATCCGTTACCGTTATGGTTTCAGCAGATGCGATGAACTCTGCACTTTCACTCGCAACAATGTTGGTCTCAACAAATGATGCATTTATTGGAACTACTGACTTAGCCTTGTATGATGAAATGGGAATGCCTATTAACACAACATTATATCTAAGGTCTTACGATGCTGGTAGTGAACAGAATACGGAACGTGGTACAGATATTCCTGGTCCAGTTGGTCTGCCTGCAGATGAAGACCCGATGGGGTCTAATGCACGTGTTCCCACTGAAGGTGGCGTAATCACACCGCACCCTGGAATCCAAGGTGTAGGTGATGTCTTACCATCATTTGCATGGGAAGAACCCACAGCGATGGTTACAATTGCACCTTATGTGCCAGAACCACCACCAGAACCACCACCCGTATTGCCTACTTATGATGTCAAACTCGCAGCGGGACTAAACATGATCTCTGTTCCGTTGATGCCGACAGAACCCTACACAGCAAAATCTCTTGCAGAAATGTTAGGTTCAACGGTTGTCATCAGGTTAGATGCCTATTCACAGACTTTTGATGGTTATGTCGTTGTTGATGATGATGATGGCTTCGCAATAGAAGGTGGCAAAGGTTATATCGTCAATACACCGGCAGGTGGAACGGTAACATTTAGTGGTAATGCATGGTCTAATGAACCGGCAGATATGCCGATGCATGAAGGCACAATGGATGAAGCCGCTGCTGCACCTAAGATTACTACTTCAAGTGCTTGGGCATTTATCGTTACAAGTAACTTGCAGGAGAAAGTAAGTGGTGCTACCTACACAATGGTTGGCAAAAACCTCCGCACTGGTGTAGTTTCAACCAAAACAGTTACCAGTGAAGATGGATATGTTTCGGCTGTTTGGGCAGATCTGAGCGAGAAGAGCGTCGTGCAAGCTGGAGATAAAATTGAGATCTCTGTTCTTGACGAAGATGGCACTGTTGTGTCCGGTCCGTTTGAACGCACAGTCCAAAGCACAGATATTCACAACGCATATATGGATGTGGAAATGCGTGTTGGCGATGTACGTCCAAAAGATAGTATTCTTGGACAGAACTTCCCCAATCCGTTCAATCCTGAAACTTGGATTCCATATCAGTTGAGCAGTGATTCCAATGTTATGATTACGATCTATGATGTTTCTGGTCATACAGTTCGTGAATTAAACTTGGGTCATAAGTCAACGGGTTCGTATATGACGAATTCATCAGCGGCCTATTGGGATGGTAAGAATGAAACGGGTGAACATGTTTCGAGCGGTATCTATTTCTATTCGCTCCAAACAGCGACTTTCTCCGCGACCCGTCGCATGGTCATACTCAAGTAGATTTCATAACTAAAACTGAATAACAAAAAACGCCCCGACTGCCGGTTTTCCGACCGCGAATCAATTTGATTAGCGTCGGCGGCGGGGGCGTTTTTTCATGTTATTATGAGGGAGGTACTTTTGAATAAACGAAACAAGACATTTTTTCTTTGTAGCATGCTTGTACTCTTGTGTGTAGCAAGCAGTAGTAGTGTATTTGCCTTTTCTTCTAATCCACCAGATGAACTGACTGGTGCTCCAAATGAAGGGAACTGTACGCAATGTCATACAGGTAATGACTTGAATGTTGTGGGTGGGTCATTGATGTTAACAGTGCCTGGTGTCTATACTCCCGGCATGGAATACGATATTGTTGTTGAATTAGCACGTGCAGGACAGAGTCGGTGGGGATTTCAGATTACCGCGCAGGATAGCAAAAATGTGCGCGCAGGTACCTTCGCCACTTCGGATACAAATACTCGATTAGAAAAAGCGAACAGTAAACAATATATTGAACATACATCCGTAGGAACTGCTGCAGGTACAAGAAACTCAAACAGTTGGACATTTAAATGGACTGCTCCATCCAATGATGTTGGACCGATTACGTTTTATGCAGCTGGGAATGCAGCGAATAATGCTAATGGTGCTTTGGGTGATTATATCTATACACAGAGAGCAACATCAGATTCCATTGCTTATGGCGTTTCATTAGCTGGCGTTGGTTCATTGAATAAAACTGTAAATACGGGGATAGAGACAAGATATACTCTCACAGTAAAGAACACTGGTAATTCAAGAGATACAATAAGTTTGTCTACTTCTGGAATTGCTTCAGCAAGTTTAAACCAGTCATCTGTTACACTTGACGCGGAAACTTCTGCCAACGTGACTTTGACAATTCCCGGTTCAGCCTTAACGAGTGCAGGAGAATATAAGGCTACGGTCACTGCCTCGTCACAAGGGGATAGTTCAAAATCTGCTGAAGTTATAACTACTACAACTATTCTTCCTGCATACAGTGTTAGTTTAGCAGGCGAAGGTAGCTTAACAAGGCAGACAACAGATGCAAGTAATGGTGTGCGTTATACGGTCAAAGTCACCAACGATGGCAATACAACTGACACGATACGTTTATCTACTTCAGGTGATGCTTCAGCAACAATAAGTCCGAGTCCTGTCACACTTAGTGCAGGTGCTTCAAGAAACCTATCATTGACAGTTTCTGACAGTAAACTCGTACAAGCGGGTGAATACAAAGTAAAAGTTACAGCTACATCGCAAAATGACAGTTCAAAAACTGCTGAAATTACTACCACTACAACTATTTTGCCTGTCTACGATATTGCGATTGAAGGTGTCGATGAACTGACGACTGAAACTGCAGATGCAAGTGACGGTGTAAGTTATGCACTCAAAATAACTAACAACGGAAATACGGATGATGTAATTGATTTAGCAACATCCGGCACTGCAGCCACGTTAAGTCAAGAGTCTGTTTCGCTTACATCAGGTGCTTCAGCAGAAGTAATGTTGACGATTTCAGGTGATGTGCTTGCTTTAGCAGATACATATCAAGTCAAGGTTACTGCTACTTCGCAAGGGGATGATACCCAAACCGTTGAAATCACAACGACTACGACTATCCTGCCTGTCTACGACATATCATTAGAAGGTGTCGGTGAACTGACAACTGAAACTGCAGATGCAAGTGATGGTGTAAGTTATACGTTGAAAGTTACAAACAACGGAAATACGGAGGATACGATTGATTTGACAATATCCGGCACTGCAGCAATGTTAAGTCAAGAGTCTGTTTCGCTTGCATCGGGTGCTTCAGCAGATGTGATGTTGACGATTTCTGGTGATGTGCTTGCTTTGGCAGATAGTTATGAAGTCAAGGTCACTGCTACTTCACAAGGTGATGCTACAAATACTGCTGAAATCACAACGACGACGACTATTTTGCCTGTCTTTGACATATCATTAGAAGGTGTCGGTGACTTGACAACTGAAACTACAGACGCAAGTGACGGTGTGAGTTATACGCTGAAAGTCACAAACAATGGAAATACGAATGATACGATTGACTTAGCAACATCAGGCACTGCAGCAACATTGAGTCAAGCGTCTGTTTCGCTTGCGTCAGGTGCTTCCACAGAAGTAATGTTGACGATTTCGGGTGATGTGCTTGCCTTAGCAGATACATATCAAGTCAAGGTTACTGCTACTTCGCAAGGTGATGATACCCAAACCGTTGAAATCATAACGACAACGACTGTTCTCCCCGTATACGGCGTGACTTTAACAAGTGATACACTCACTGGTGCAACAACGGAAGCGAATATAGGTGTAACTTATACACTCACAGTAACAAATACCGGTAATACTAATGATACGATAGTTCTCGGTTCCTCCGCTGAAGTAGGAATCACCGGTGCTGTTCTGGGTTCGTTCAACCTGCCTAACTCTGAAGAACCTGACATGGCTCAACTGGAAATAATGCTTGCTGCAGGGGAATCCGCAGAGGTAGCGTTTATTGCTTCTGGTGATTTGTTGACACAGCCCGGTGAATATGAAATTGTGGTTACAGCGACTTCACAAGGAGATACTACGAAGTCTGCTCAACTTACCACAACAACCACGATAACTGCTGTTCCACCGGAATACGGTGTCATGTTGCAGGGTAAAGACGAACTCACAGGTGAGACAATGGACATCTTAACAGGTGTCACTTATACACTTATCGTTACAAATACGGGTAACACCGATGACACAATTGTTCTCAGTTCTTCAGTAGAGGTCGGAATTGAAGGTAACGTTCTCGGTTCGTTCAGCCAATCTGACGATCAAGAAATGTCCACAGCTCAGTTGCAACTTACACTTGCTGCTGGCGAAACTGTAGAAGTAGAATTCACTGCTTCTGGTGATTTCTTCACGAAGCCGGGTGAATATGAGATAATGGTTACCGCAACTTCACAAGGCGATACTACGAAAATTGCTGAAGTTACGACCACAACTACGATTGAACCTGTGCCGTGGGATCTGAATGCTGATGGCACGGTGAATATCTTGGATCTGGTCGCGGTTGCTAACCAATTCGGTGAAACAGGTGAAGGACTTTCTGGTGATGTGAATATGGATGGCACGGTGAATATCTTGGATTTAGTTGCGGTTGCTAACCAATTCGGAAAATCACAAGCAGAGATTGTCCAAGCAGCTAACCAATAGTTGTAATTTAGTAATTATCCGATGGGCGCGCATTCTTTTGCGTGCCCATACCTTATGGAGATGAATATGGCATCAAAATATCGGGTCGGTATTATCGGATGTGGTGGAATTGCCAACGCACATGCCCGAGGATATGAAGGCGTTGAGCAAACTGAAATCGTCGCCCTTGCAGACCCTATTCAGGCTGCACTTGATAGGTTTTCAGACACCTACGGCGTTTCAAAGGAACACTGTTATTTAGACCCACGAGATATGCTGGATAACGAAAATCTTGATATTGTCAGTATTGCGACTTGGCACAAACTTCACGCACCGATGACAATCGCAGCGTGTGCACGAGCACCAAAGGCTGTCCTCTGTGAAAAACCGATGGGTGTTAATCTGGGTGAGTGCGATGAAATGTTGATTGCTGCAAACCGAAACAGTGTCAAACTTGTTATAGGCCACCAACGTCGGTTTAATTCCGCATGGACAGATGCACGCAATCTCATCGCTGAAGGGGCAATCGGTGAACCCCGACAGATCGTCTGCCACGGCGGACAAGGATTGTTAAATGATTGCTCACATCTCTTTGACATGATGCGATATGTCCTCGGTGATCCTGCTCCTCAATGGGTCATCGGTAACGTTGAACGCAAAACGGAACGATATGAACGGGATATTCAGATTGAAGATCGAAGTGCGGGTATCGTCGGATTTGCGAACGGATGTATCGGTATGCTAACGCAGGAAATTGGTAGACCAAATTATCAAGGTGGGATTGTCTACGGAACTGACGGAATAGCAGATGTGACAGAGGGACGCGTGCGTCTACTCAACAATAAGGCTACAGATTGGGAAGAACGTCCTTCTGATGGAACAAACCAGCACATTGCACAAGCACAAGAATTAGTTGAATGGATTGAAGATGGAGCGGAACACCGTGGCGAAGCAAAACATGGACGTGCTGCTGTTGAGATTATAATGGCGATATACGAATCAGCACGTATGCACGAAGTGGTACAACTGCCGTTACGCACCCATGCAAACCCGCTTGATTTAATGATTGAAAGCGGTGATTTACCCATTGAACGTCCGGGTAGATATGACATACGAGCGTTTTTGCTACGCGGCGAATCCATGAAACCTGAATAATTTCCGCCTATAAATGCAAATTTAATACCATGCAGATAACACAAGGCGTTAGTGTCGGATTAGCAGCACTCAGTCGTAACAAATTACGTTCTGTCCTCACAACGTTGGGAATAATCATCGGTATTGCAGCAGTCGTTGCAGTCGTTTCTGTGGGTGGTGGCGCAGAACACCTTGTCCTCATAGAAATGGAACGGATAGGTGGAGCGGGGATGATCGTCTGCTTCCGAAAAGACCATATTCGCAGAGATGATGGTTCGTATATTCAAAACAAACATCCAGAATATATTGAATACAACGACCTTGCTTTCATACTTGAAACGTGTCCATCCATAAAAACTGCAACAGCACAATCCGGGATGCATCTCCGTGTATCACACAGATACAACAATCGCTCACTACAGGTTCACGGTGTTACCCCTTCCTTTCAAGAAGTCAACAACTGGTACGCTGAAAGAGGTAGGTTCTTTACTGAAAACGACATGGAACTGCGAGACACTATCTGTGTGATTGGATCTGAAGTCCAAAAAGAACTATTTGATATGTCGGATCCGATAGGACAAGAATTAAGAGTTGGATCAGGACGATTCACCGTTATTGGTGTCATGGAGGAAAAAGGCAATAATATGGCAACTGAGGGATGGGATAATCGTGTGATTATACCCCTCACGACTATGAAAACCCGTTTTGTTGGTGATAGAAAAGGATGGCTTATATTATTTGCACAGGCGATTAGTTATGAAAAAGTTGAACAAGCAATCGCTGAAATCAAAATCGCCTTCAGACAACAACACGGTGATGAGAAATACTTCGATTTTTTCTCTGCAAAGCAAGTAATAGAACAAGTAGGGAATGTTAGTCGTATAATTCAGGTTCTTCTCGGTGCAGTTGCCAGTATCGCTCTATTTGTCGGTGGGATCGGCATTATGAATATTATGCTGGTGTCGGTTACGGAGAGAACACGTGAAATCGGTTTACGGAAAGCCATCGGTGCAAGACGCACAGATATTCTTATTCAATTCTTGATTGAGGCGGTCGTCCTAAGCATCTGTGGTGGGTTGATAGGTATTTTTATTGGGAGTGGACTTGCAACAGGTTCAGGGTGGGTCATCTCTAAATTTGTGATTAAAGATGCGGCTTGGCCTGCAGTCGTGTCTATTCAGGCAGCGTTGATTGCGTTTGGTGTTTCAGCTTTCATCGGTGTGTTTTTTGGTATCTATCCAGCAAACAAAGCCGCAGGTCTCATGCCAACTGAAGCATTGCGTCATGATTAAAGAAGGAACCAGAGTAGACAACTACAGATACGGCACAAGCACGTCATCCACAGAACGCGTATTTGGAAACCAACCGACAATCTTCCGCAACACTTCATCAAGTAAAATATCCGGACAAGATGCACCAGCAGTCAAAACGATGTCAACCGATTTGCCATCAGGACGGTCAGTCGGCAGCCAATCCTCAGTAACATTCACCTCTTTTGTTTCAAGTGATAAATGTCTGATTTTACTCGGACTGAGCAACTCATCTGCATCTCTGACAAAAAAGGTTGGTAACTTATGTTCACAGAGTTCTACCAGATGACTTGTATTTGAAGAATTATATCCACCCACAACGACTGCTACATCACCACCTTCAGCAATAAGTGCGAGTGTCGCGTCCTGATTTTCTTTTGTGGCATAGCAGAGGGTATCTTTCGTATCAGCAAAATGTTCAGAAAGATTCTCCGCTCCGTATCTTGTACCAACTGCTTCCCGCAATAAATCAGCAATAGTTTGTGTCTCTGTAGCTAACATCGTGGTCTGGTTGACAACACCGATGCGTTTGAGATGGACATCTGGATGGAAACCATCTGAATAACGATCAGCGAATTTTTCAAAGAAAAAGTCAGCATCTGCTTCACCGCGAATCACTTTTGCAAGATCTTCTGCTTCCGCGAGGTCACGGACAACAACGACAGGTGCTTCTGCTTGTGCATGCGAAAATGTAGCACGAGTCTCCTCATGATACCGCTTGCCATGCACAACAACGGTGTAATCTTGCTTTCCAATCTCTTGGCTCCGCTTCCATACCTTTTCAACAAACGGACACGTTGTATTATAGGATGAAAGTGTCACACCCCGATCATTAAGTTCCTGCTCAACTTCCAACGTCGTGCCGAAGGCAGGAACAATAACAACATCATTAGGCACTAACACATCAAACGGTAGCAACGGTTTACCTTCAGTATCTGAAAGAAACTGCACGCCGTGATGTCTTAAATTGTCGTTGACGCGGGGATTGTGGATTATCTCTGATAGTAGGAAAATTCGCTTGTTTGGATTCTCCTCAAGTGCACGATATGCTATTTCAACAGCATTTTCAACACCATAACAGAATCCGAAGTGGCGTGCGATCTTAAATCGGACAGGTCCAAAATCTAATACGGAGGGAGATAAGTCTCGTTTACGTGTATCCATATTCCGCCGCGATGCCTTAACGGTGGAAATAACAGGACTTTCATAAAAGCGGGGTATATTAAATGTACGTGGCATCTTTCAAAATGTATGTTGTCTTCGTTATGCACTGAGAACTTTTCTACCCTTTGCCCTACGACGTGCAAGTATCTTTCTTCCATCACGGGTAGACATACGTTTCCGAAATCCGAGTTTGTTTTTTCTTTTCCGCCTATGTGGCTGATACGTACGTTTCATAACAATTCCTTTCTATTTCTTACCATAAAATACGTGCAGTTTTCGCTTTTCTACAATAAAAAGGATACACGATTTTTGCCAAATTGTCAAATCTTTCTGTTGATTAGCAAGCTAATCTCTCTTGATGTCAAGATATAGTTCAGATTGATAAGAAATCAGAACATATACAAACGGAAATAGTGTTAACTTAATTCAGTGGTATATCGTTAAATAATTGTGAAATTATCATATTGAAATTCAATATTTATGACAGGAGAAAAACATGGATCAAGCAAAAAGAGACGTACTCATTGAAGAATTGACAAAAGTATATTGGATGGAATTGGAAGCGACAATTAATTATCTTGCGATATCTGTTGATTTAGATGGCATACGTGCTGAAGAGATTAAGAAGTCTTTGGCAGCAGATATTCAAACAGAAATAACACATGCACAAGATTTGGCATCCCGTATTAAGGAAATCGGTGGAAATGTTCCCGGTTCGTTTGCGTTTAAAGCAGTTCAGACTTCGTTACAACCACCTGAAAATACGACTGATGTCCGTTGCTGCTATTAAAGGCGTTATTGAAGCAGAGAACGATGCAATTGATCAGTATAATAAGATCATTCGCTTGTGTGATGGTGATGATTATGTGACACAAGATCTTTGCATCAGACTTCTTGCAGATGAAGAGACGCACCGCAGAGAATTCAGAGGGTTTCTCAAGGAATACGAATAGACTATAATCTTTCAATGATAGATACAAGAACGAACAACTGACTACATGTCAATTGTTCGTTCTTTGTTGTATGGTATGACGAAAACAATTACTGCTTTTTAAGAACCATTATGTTTTCATCTGAACCTGTAGCTTCAAGTGTAAGGGTTTCACCCTCAATTGTGATTCGGGTTTTGGCAAAGGGTTTGAACACATGTGTGTTGAATTTCTCAAGTATCTCATTTTTTGCCACTACCACATTTACCTCAAAGAAAGTCTCAAAGAAATCTTCAGGAATAGATTTAATACCCACATCTGTTTCTGCCTTGACTAATGATAGGACATCATCATCAAAACTATATGTTCCTGTCCAAACACCCGCTAATTCAATCTTTCCTGCTTTCTCAGGATCATTTCTATTTGGATCTTCAGGAAATTCTACCATTTCAAATTTCAGATTTAGAGTCCACTTATTATCTTCAGCAAACTCAAAATAATAGGTCTCGGTATTTATTTTCGGTCTGTCCTCTTCATCAGGTTCATCTGCATTGACAAACGCTAAGGGATCTTCGTCATTGATTGAAATGACCTCCCAAGAAGCAATAAACCCTTCAGGTGGTAACGTTGGTTCAGTCGTAGTTGGTTTAGTTGTTGGTTCCACAGGTTTTTCCTCATCACTACCGCAGCCGAACATACCGAATAATATCAAGCAAACAAGTAGTGTTGAGATAGAAAAAAGTTTCTTCATTATTTTCCTTTATGTTGAGTAGATTAGTTTTGTACTTATGTATTTATAAACGTGAATATGTTTTGTGTGTTTACTTAAATTGCCACGCCGGTTCTACTTATATCGTAATTGGATTGTGAAAAGAAATTGCGTATCAGACTTGATATATAGTATAATTGCAATAAGTATATTTACCATATATATTACACATCATGTAAGTAGAGAAGGATAAATATGAACGATAACATTCAGCACATGATCCAGTCAAAAGCACGAAAAGCAAAAGCAGCGATGCGTATTCTATCTCGGAGTTCAGCAGATATCCGAAACAACGCACTCTTAGCAATGTCGGAAAACATACTAAAAGCGAAAGATGATATTCAGGAAGTTAACCGATATGATCTTGAAAACGGTGAGAAAACAGGATTAGAGAAACCATTAATGCAGCGTCTCCTTCTTGACGACGGAAAAATTGCACGTATGGCAGACAACTTACGGCAAGTTGCTGCACTACCTGACCCAATCGGTGAAGTAATTAGCATGGGGGAACGTCCTAATGGACTTAAAATCGGTAGAGTACGTGTTCCGATAGGTGTCGTTGGTGTTGTGTACGAATCTCGTCCAGACGTGACCGTTGAGGTATCAGCACTCTGTATCAAATCTGGCAACGGTGTTATTTTACGGGGTGGTTCAGAGGCAATTCATTCCAATAATATACTTGCAAGTATCCTCAGCGATACGGCTGCCAAAGAAGGTGTGCCTGATGCTATCCAATTCGTTGACACCATTGATAGACAAGCCGTCTATGAACTTATACGTCTACCTGAATATATCGATCTGGTAATTCCACGCGGCAGTAACGAATTCGTCCAGAAGTTGATGCGGGAATCTGATATTCCTGTGCTTGGACATGCAGATGGTATTTGTCATATCTATGTTGACGAAGCAGCGGACCTTGAGATGGCATCTAAGATTTGCATAAACGCAAAAGTCGGGTATAAAGTCGCTGTTTGTAATGCTTTAGAGACATTACTTGTTCATACTGATGTTGCGGACACGTTTCTCCCTGCTTTCTGTGAGTCATTGCAAGAGCAAAATGTAGAAGTTCGTGGATGCAAGAAGACGCAACAGATTGTCTCCACTGCTAAACCTGCAACTGAAGAAGATTGGAAAACAGAATATCTTGATTATATCCTCTCTATTCGCGTGGTAGATGATATTGACACTGCGATTGACCATATTGAAACTTACGGTTCACATCATTCCGATGCGATTATCACAGAAAGTTATAGTGCATCGCAACGTTTTCTCAAAGAGGTAGATTCGGCTGCGGTTTATGTCAATGCAAGTACCGTCTTTACGGATGGTTATGAATTTGGGTTGGGTGCTGAGGTAGGAATTAGCACACAAAAACTTCATTCTCGTGGTCCGATGGGTCTTGAAGGTTTGACGAGTTATAAGTATATAATCTATGGGGATGGTCAGGTACGTGAGTAGATAGAGTCAAATTAAGACATATTTTGCGCCCTATTGTTAATAGGACTACACAACTGTAGTAAGATAATCTTGGAACTAATGCAAGAATCTAAGTTTTACCAACGCCAAAGCGAGAAAATCATCAGGGAAACTACCATTAAACACATTTTGGCAGTGCTCAACACAAAATATTCTGCTGATATTGTGAGTGCTATAACGCCTATGATTCAAAACATCAACGATTTGCAACGACTTGACGATTTACATACGGCCGCAGCAAAGGCACAGAACATTGAGACATTTACGCAAATGTTGAATAAATAGAAACACAGGAGAGTGAGCATAAGATAAATTGTGAGGACTAATGCTTTTAAACATACTACCGTCGTCGCTTCCGTCTCTTTGAACGCGGTGTTTCTTTCTCTGGTTCAGGTATTTGCATTTCAGATTCCGCCGCGACCCTTGGACGGTTATGCATCCACACAGTAAAGAAAATCCCAAAACAGATGAGGAGAATACTCACAACTTGCGGGGATGTCAACCAATGTAAAGAGGATGTCTCTGGAAATACGCGCGGTGTCAATCGCCAAAATTCTACGAAAAACCTTTCCACGCCAATCAAAATAAGACTCACACCAAAAACGAACCCTGGGATTGATACGTATTTTTTTCGTTGCGACCAGATGACTGCAAAGAAGGTGACTGATAGTAACGTTTCATAAATAGGTGTTGGGTGAACTGGGACATTCGTTGGTACAGTGCCGTTTGGAAATGCCATTGCCCACGGTAAGTCGGTAGGCGGTCCGTAGTCTCCATCTCCTGCAAGCAGACATCCAATTCTACCGATGCCATATCCAAGCAGTAGTAGGGGACCGAGCACATCAACAGTCGGGAGGAAAGGGTTAGGCGAACGATGTATAATCCAACTGACAGCAGCACTGCCACCAATCAAACCACCATACCAAACCAACCCACTCGGCGAAAAGATTTCGTCCACCTCTATCTTACCATCAAGGAAAATAAAGTAGATTTTCGCGCCGACAATCCCGCCAATAGCACCTGCGACAATAATCGTTGTGGCTACATCTCCTTCATAGCCTCTCCTGTTTAATTCATGCTTTAATATGATGCTACACGTAATGAATGCAGTGGCTAACATAACACCATAACTATGAATACCGAGGGGGAAAGAAAATATCGTGCCAAAATCAATTAGCGTCGGATACATATTTTTTCATTCTCCAAGGTATGCTTGTCGGACACGTTCGTCAGCCAAAAGATCGGTAGATGCACCTTCAATAGTAATTTCACCTGTCTCCATCACATAACCTCTATCTGTCAGATTTAACGCAAGTTGTGCGTTCTGTTCAACTAACAGAATCGTTGTTCCCTCTTCATTGATTTGTTGAAGTATTTCAAATATCTGTTTGATAATCAATGGCGCAAGTCCTAATGAAGGTTCATCAAGGAGCAGCAGTCTCGGGTTTGACATCAGGGATCTACCGATGGCTAACATCTGCTGTTCACCACCACTCAGACTACCGCCACGTTGTTTTCGTCGTTCTGCAAGCACAGGAAAATAACCAAAAATCTTGTCTAAATCGTTTCTTATTCCCCCAGAATCGTGCCTAATGTATGCACCGAGTTCAAGGTTTTCAAGGACAGTCATTTCAGGGAAAATCAATCGTCCTTCAGGCACTTGCGAAATTCCATAAGTTACACGTTGTTCAGCGGAAGATTTCGTAATATCCGATTCTTCAAATAGAATCTCCCCTTCAACAGGTGTGTAAACACCGGAAATTGTCATCAGGGTAGTAGATTTACCGGCACCGTTCGCGCCGATCATACATACCTTTTCGCCTTCGTTTACCTTAAGGGAAATACCGCGCACCGCACGGATATTTCCATAGTAAGTATGAATGTCATGCAGTTCAAGCATCGTCAGATGTTCCTAAGTATGCGGCGATAACACGTTCATCATTCTGAACGACTGAAGGTTCACCATCGCTGATCTTTTCGCCATGATCCAGCACAGTGACCCAATCTGATATTTGCATCACCAATTTCATATCGTGTTCAATTAGCAGCACAGAGATACCTTGTTCACGAATAGTATAGATTAAAGAAATAAGTTCTTGGGTTTCAAGCGGATTCATGCCTGCGGCAGGTTCATCAAGCAGAATTAGTAAAGGTTTGGTTGCTAATGCTCTTGCGATTTCAACACGACGTTGGTCACCATAAGATAGATTTCCCGCTGTTTGGTCGCTAACATCCAATAATCCAACAAAGTTGAGCATCTCCTGAGCGTATTCAGTAATCTCTGACTCTTCTTTTTGTTGTCTCTTGGTGTGAAACACAGCCCCCATAAAATTGCTAACTGTCCGACAGTGTCGTCCGATTTTAACGTTGTCAAGCACCGTTAACTCTGTAAAAAGTCGTATATTCTGAAATGTCCTTGCTATACCGAGTTCTGTGACTTCATCCGCACGTAATCCTGTGATCGGTTTCCCCAGAAAATTTGCGCGTCCCAACGTTGGTGTATCTAAACCGGTAACGCAATTGAAGAGCGTTGTTTTACCCGCACCATTAGGACCAATCAAACTGGAAATTTGACCAGGGTGAATTTCCATCGAAACTTCAGATAAGGCGATTACGCCACCATAGTGTCGACTCAACTCTTGTGTCTCAAGGATATTAATAGGTTTATCTGCCATCAACATCTCCTATTCTAAATCTTCTCCTCTATAGGATACCTTAAATAGTGATACGGTGTCAATTGTTTTCTATTGTAATATTCATCAATATGTGTTACAATTAATATGGTAATTATGATAATTGAAAGTTAATTGCACATATAGGATTTGTAGAAGGGAACTTCGATTCCTGACTGTCACTGAGTTAAATCGCAAAATTTGCCCTATTCCATCTCTATTTATAGTGAAGCATAGAATTATATCTACACTTTCTATCAACGGTAGGCGAGGTTTCCTAACCTCGCCGGTGCAGAGTGTTCAAGTAATTTCAAAATCTACTATAATGAGAGTTGCTTCAATATGCCGCATACCACCAAATCAGATGAAGAGAGAAATCGTGAATATTTGTTTGCACTTGCATCTGTTGATGGAATTGGTCCCGTTCGTATCAAATGTTTAATAGAACGATTTGGTAATGTAGAACAAATTTTTGAGGCAGAAATTGTTGAGATTGCACAATTACCTCAATTTAATCATACTTTAGCATTACGGATACTTGCAATACCTAACAGACTCGGAGCATTACGTCAAAAATTAGACGAAATTGCAGATCAAGGCATATCCGTTCTCATTCCTGATGACACCGAATATCCTACACTCCTGAAGTCTGTACGAGACGCACCGACAGTGCTATGCAGAGTCGGCGAATTATCTGATATAGGTGAAAAGTGTGTAGCAATTGTGGGTACAAAACACCCAACGGCCGCGAGTATTGATGTAACACTTGGACTTACGATCCGTCTGGTTGAAGCAGGCTTTACCGTTGTAAGCGGGTTAGCAAATGGTATAGATACGGCCGCACATAGTGGAACATTGGAAGCAGATGGAACGACTATCAGTGTGTTATCTACAGATTTGTCAACTATCTATCCACCTGAAAACTACACTCTCGCGCGAGAAATATTTGAGACAGGATGCCTTTTCTCGGAACATCCTTTCCCCACGCAACCAACCCCGGCGAACCTTGTCCTACGTAACAGAATTATCAGCGGTCTTTCTATGGCGACAGTAGTTGTAGAGACACCAAAGGATGGTGGAGCGATGCATACTGCACGCTACGCAGAATTACAAGATCGACCCGTTTTTGCTTGCAATTGGAGGACAGAAAATCAAAAGAGTGATGGAACACGCCATCTTATTAATAAGGGGGCATTCTCTTTCCTACCAGATCAACTTGATAAAGTCGTAGACATGTTAGGACACCCGGAAAATCTTCAAAATCATACACAGGAAACTACAGCAGAACAGATTGAACTCTTTAAGAACAAAGAAATTGAATCTCAGTCAAACTTATAAAAAAATCAAAAAAATGTATCATTTTTTCTTGATACGTGTTATAATATATGCTAATCTTTAGCATATTTCAAATATTTAAAATTTCCACTTTACAAAAAAATACTCTTTTTGTATAATTGTTAGTGGAAAATCGATTTTTTTTTAACCTTTACAGATTTTGCAATTTTTGCTAAACTTAAAGGTAATCAGTTTGAGCGTTGACTTTCGGAACTGAAAATTGTCTATCCAATGGTAAAAATAGCAACAGTTCCGTAGAAGTTTTATTCTCAAAGCATCGTCTATCCTCTTATATAATTGAGGAGGACAACGAAATAGTCTGAAATTACTTGACTAAATATAGATATGATAGTTGGTTTCCAATACTTTCGTCAAAATAAACGAATAATAAACTCGGAAACCTTGTTAATATGAAGTTTTTAACCCGTATCCATTTAGGATACATTATATTCTGATAAACCTTAATTAAGGAGTTACCTACTCATGAAACTTTTTTTTAGAACCTTGGCAATAGTCATGGCGGCGTTGCTTGCCGTTTCATTGGTTGGCTGTGGTGGAGACGATGAACCTAAAACTCCAGATGCAGCATTTGTTAGTGCCTCACCCGCAGATGGAGATCTGGCAGCAAATGGCAGTATTAGCGTCACATTTGACAACAACCCTGGTGATGTAACAGTTACTGGTGGCGGTACAGCTACCACTTCCGGCAAAACTCGGACTATCGCACCACCAGCAGACGGCTACCCAACTGGTGCACTTACCATTACAGTTACGTGGACCAACGGCGATGGATCCCAGGATCTTACTTATAACGTAATCGCCGCTGATGAAACCGCACCGTCAGTTACAGATAGCAGTCCTGAAGACGGTGAAGAAGGGGTTAGTCCTGATTTAGAAGAGGTATCAGTTACCTTCGACGAACCTGTAACTGGGAGCCTTATGCTACTTGATGGCGATGATGATCAAAATTGGGAGCAATCTACTGATGGCAACACAATAACCCTCACTATTATTGCTGGGGCAGAACTTGGCAACGAAACCGAGTACAAAATTGCTGGTACAGTCAGTGATGGTGCTGGCAACGACACCGATGTTGAAATCACATTTGTCACTGAAGCTAAAGAGTAAATTTTCGACTATTTCACAAAAAAAGACAACGTATCATTGATACGTTGTCTTTTTTTGTTTATTGCAATTTTAAACAGTCTATAAATGGAATTTACAGAGGCATTTTGAGTACTTCAGTTGAATGAACATGTAATGTTGATCCAGTATTGATCTGTGATATTGTCCAATTACATGATTAAAAATACCTTCAGGTTTTCGTTGAAGTTTTTTTAATTATCTACTACCCGCACAATCTGGCAGAATGTGCTACAAAGAACCACAATCTGGCAGAATGTCTATTATTGGCGTTTCACATATACTTTTTTCTTTACAATATATGAATATATGCTATAATGTGCGGAGGATATTTGAACAGTTTTTAATGTTCGGAGAATATTTGAACAGTTTTTAAAATGGTATTGTCTAAATATACAGAAGCCGAAGGAGAATTTTCGTGGAAAGAACTGAAGCATTACTCATTGATGATCTCCGTGAAGGAGACGAAACAGCGTTAGCACCGTTGGTTGAAAAATATAAACGGATGGTACATCGCCTTGCGATGCAAATTACCAAAAACCACGAAGACGCTAACGATGTAATGCAAGAAACCTTTATTAAGGTATATCAGTCCATACACACCTTTCGGCAGGAGGCAGCATTTGAAACATGGATATATCGTATAACTGTCAATGAAGCACTGAACTTCGTCAAACGACGCGAACGCCGACGTGAATCTCCGCTTTCCACTACTGAAGAGACCGAATACGATCCAATCGTCAGACAGAAAGCAGAGATGACGAATGATCCACAAATTAACGCAGAGAAAACTGAACTACGGCAATGGGTAACAAAGGCTGTCAATAGTCTCTCATTAAAGCATCGAGTTGTTGTGATCCTTCATGAACTGGAAGGTTTGACACACGCAGAGATCGCATCTATCTTGAATTGTTCAGAAGGAACAGTTCGTTCAAGATTACACTATGCACGAAAACAGTTGAGATCATTGCTAAAGCCTTATGTTGATGCAACCTCCAATTTTGAGTGAGTTGCATGTTTTCATAATTCAAAGTATTTAGATGATCCTACAGGGAGCGGTTTCAAAGCACAGTGAGAACATTGAAACCGACAGACTTATGAAACTGAAGTGTAATACCATACAACGTCTTATCTCAGATTACATAGATAACACACTATCAACGAACGACACAGCAAAGGTCAAGGAACATTTAAAGTTCTGTCAATCCTGTCAAAAAGAAGTCGCTGCGCTCAAAAAGACCCGAGACCTTGTTGTAGGTTTCTATGTCGCACCTGAAGTGTCTGACACATATTACCATCAATTTGAAGTGGAATTACATCGTTTCATTGAGAAGAAAGGTCCAACACCTATAAGTCTACGCATAAAATCATTGGTAAGTCAGTTCACATGGTCATTACTCACACAAGTGCGGCAAAGTTTTGGACGATATAACTTCTTCCATAGACATCTGTTACCAATAGGCACACTCTTGTTGATGATAGCAGCAGGGTATGTTACGCACTTGTTAAATCAGCATGATTCTCTATCATTAGAAGAATACTCTAGACAGATAGGAAAACCGATGATTGCACAAGAACGCACGACCGTTGACGAAAATTCAGGATTGATACAAGACATGCACAATGATTATATAATGAATCGAAAAGCTCCAGACCAAGTAACTTCATCTGCCGATACAGCAAATGGTGAAAAAGTTGGTTACTGGAAATTAGCAGACCCCATATCTACTGAAACAGAAGGACATATCATCGTGATGCATGTCAGTGAGGATCGTTCTGTGCCGAGTGAGGCTACTGAGTCCGAGTTGATTGTTTATGCACAACCAGACATATTAAGCAAAAAATCACCCTTACAAGATAATGGGTATGCAACGTTTCCATCGGGCATGCCAGTGGAACTTTTCTTGGCAAAATACCAACGGAAACATCGGCAATCACCAAGGTTTGTCAACAAATTGATGTATGAACATTCTAAAATACCTTATATACCGGAGTTATACGACTTAAGTAATTTGTAACCATATTTTTTCTACGATGCAGTCTTAATGTGTCGTAGCATGACCTTGATGAAACATTAAGGTGAAACTTTACAGACAGGGTGGATGTTATGTTCCCACCCGTCTCTGATAATTAACGGGGTCGAAAATATTCCCATTACCCCGTACGTATTTTATTCATTTAAAGGAGAATATAATGAATCCAAGAATTTTAGGTATAATTGGCGGACTTGCCTTGATAGTCGCGCTTATTTCACCTTTCATGATGGGTAGTTCCAAAAAGGTGGAGGAACTCTATTATGCCGCTAAAGAGTTATCTGATCAAGCGGATTATGAAGGGTCAATCGCCAAATATACTGAAGCACTTGAAGAGTCCCAGAAACGTGGTGTAAAAACTGAAGTTATTGACAAAGATTTCACCACACTTGCACATTTTCAAATTGCAGTCAACTATTCACGATGGGCAGAAACAAGTGGTGATGTCAATCACTATGAAACCGCTCTTAATCACATTGAGCAAGTTACCCCTAATGCTACCATACCCAAACACCAAGAAGGGTTAATATACCTTTGGGGACATATTCTGTACAGAACAGAACAATATGAAGTGGCTGAAGCAAAGTTTAATCAGTTGATTGAAAACTTCCCAAATAGCCTACAAGTAGAAAATGCGTATTACGCTATTGGGCAGCTGAACTATAAGTTAGGCAACTTTGAGCCATCACGAACTGCCTTCAGTAATATTCTGGCAAACTTTCCAAACTCAGAATTTAAAGACGATGCACAGCTGCTTATCGCGCAATCTTTCCTTGATGAAAATTTATATGAACAGGCATATCCCGAATTTGATAAGTTTGCAACAGAAGAGTTTAAGAATTATCCTGAACTACAAGCCGAATCAATGTATAAAGCTGCGTTCTGCTTGAACCAACTGGACAGACATGATGAGGCAATCAGTCGTTACACGAACTTTATTACACAGTTTCCAGACCACAATCTCGTAACCGCGGCATATTTTGATCAGGGTGTGATCTACGCAAAGCAGAAAGACTATGACAACGCACGCGTTAACTACGAGTTGGCAATGCAAAATACAGCAGATCGTGCACTTCAAGCTGAAATTCAGTCTGCTATTGGACAAACATATTTTGAGCAAGCAGATTATGAAAACGCTGTTGTGGAGTATACCAAACTCTTAGAAGAATACCCAGAGAGTACCTTCATCGGTGATGCACGCCTTGGTATAGCAGATAGTCAGTACAAATTGGAACAATGGATTGACGCAGTTGAGTCATATCAATTGGTTATTGAATATGAACAAGGTGAAGGTGGTGGAGAAAACGCAGAACTTGACTATACACCTTACTGTTCATTTCAAATTGCTGAAGCATACTTTCAACAGGGCACAAATCAGGACGATGCTGGTCAGGAAGTAGAGGCAAATGCAACTTTTGTACTCGCTTTGGAATGGTACCAGAGAACAGTTGACAATCATCCCGATAATCCTGTCGCACCGCACGCATTATACGGTGCTATTTGGACACTAAACGAATTAGACCGTAAGGAAGAATTGGAAAGAGTTGCTCGGGATTTTATTGATAAAAACAAGGAAGATAACGAGTACGATATTATGGCAGCTGAGGTACAACTACGTTTTGCAGACATGAAGCGTACCGAATTCAATCAATATCTGGAAGCTGCAGAAGAATACGCAAAAATATGGGAATACCGTCCACTTCCAAAATTCCATGTCGTCAAGTTGATGGGAAAATTCTTTGAAGGACGTTCCTACTATGAAGCAGCAAAACCTGAAGGATATCAAGAAGGAGATCCATCCTTAAACTTCAATACTGAATACCTTCAAAAATCTGTAACGGCATATCAGGATGCAATCAACATGTTTGCCGATGAGACGTTCCTTCCTGGCATTGCTGAAGGACGTTATCAAGACTTCCCAGAACGGATTGCACAAGTAGAAGCATGTCTAATGAATGAAGCACTTTCACACGAAATGCTTGAGGCGTGGGATACTGCACGTCAACGTTACGCTGCAATTCCTGACACGAGTGAGTATTACCAACGCGCACTCCTGCTCACAGCAGATAGTTATGTGAAGCAAGGCGATAAAACACAAGCCATTACGTATTACAACGGTATCTTATCTGAACTTACCGATGCCAACAATCTGTCGTTAGCGAAAATTAAACTTGCTGACTTGTTGCGTGCCGAAGGTCGTTTTGAAGATGCCGCCGTTCAATATCAGGCAGTCGTTGATGATGACCCGACTGGTGAATATGCAGATGATGCTTTATATCTTGTCGGATTGTGTTACTATAATGCATCCGAGAATAATCCTGATCTCGTAACATTGTCCGAAGACGCTTTCAACAAAGTCATTGCTGAACATGGCAATGAGGCGAATGCAATTGATGCATATTACGGTTTGGTGCTGCTCTATCGGGATTCTGCACAAAAACAGGGTGATACATCCAAGTGGTCACTTGTGATGCAAACTGCAGAAGCTGCAAGCCAAGCATTTGCAGATAGCACCGATGAACAAACCCTAAGGACACTCGGACACATTGAACTCATCAAAGCAACAGCAATAGAAAACACCAACGCTGATGATATTGATAGTCTGATTGCCAGTTTGAAACAGATTGTTGACAACCCTGGCGCGCCCGACGATGCACGCATCCGATCACAGCTCAAGATTGGGCACACGTACTACAAAAAAGAACGGTATGATGAAGCACTTGCTGCGTATAAAATGTTTGTAGATAATTTCCCAGACAGTGAGATTGCACCTGGGGCACAGTATCAAGTCTCAGTTTGTTATTACCAGATTGCTGTGAAAGCGGGGGAAGCAGATGATACCGAATCTGCCCAACTTGCTTATACCAATGCTATTGGCGCATCTATGAAAGTTGCTGAGATGACCAATAATGTTGACAACCTTGTCAGTGCAGGTTATACGCTCGGATTGGCTAAATTGGGATTGAAAGATAACAAAGGTGCTATTGAGGCATTCAAGCAGGTTACTGCTTTGGAAGGTCAAACTGAAGATGAAGATCGAAAGAATCTTATCTCCCAAGCACATTCAAGACTTGCTGAATTACACAATAATGTTGGTAATTATCAAGATGCTGTAAAAGAGTATCAATACATTATCACAAATACTGAAAACCCCGACCTGAAGGGCCGTTCCTACTTCGCAATAGCGTATGCTCAAGATGAACATCTTAAGATGTATGATGGCGCATTGCAGAATTATCAAAACGCGGTTGACTTGGCAGACAACGTTGTCAAAGCACAATCCTACTATAGAATGGGATTGATTTATCAAGAGAAAGTCAATGAACTGGATAAAGCGTTGGAAGTGTTCCAAACTTTGATTGCAAATCATAGTACAGAACAGAACACTGGTGTCGCTTCAATGGTTGCAGATGCAAGCCTACGACGTTCTGAACTATATGTCAAATTAGGACGGTTAGATGAGGCTATCGCTGAAGCAGTGAGTTCAGAAG
The DNA here is from genome assembly GCA_965214095.1 of Candidatus Poribacteria bacterium. Taxonomy (GTDB): domain Bacteria; phylum Poribacteria; class WGA-4E; order WGA-4E; family WGA-3G; genus MSPOR6. The sequence continues at coordinate 1,698,675 of OZ243938.1, forward strand.
TACTCAAAGAAAATTCATCCGCATCTGTTTCACAGAAAGCTGCTGCACAATATAACCTCGGCTACCTCTATTCTGATAAAGCACGGTCACTACTGCCACCAGAACCGACTCCAGGTTTTGATGCAAAACCTTACATAGATATGAGTGGACGCGCAGCCGCTGCGTTCTATGAAGTCAGCAAACTTGCTGCACCTGTTGAAAAAGCAGACAAGCAGACGGTCATACCCTATGTGCAGATGTCGCTTTTCCAAGCAGGTCAGATATATTACTCTGTCGGTATAGGTTTCAAACGCAGACCAGAGTTATTACTCTCTATTGACCCGATTGCTGATTTCATCAAACATGCAAACGCAGGTGTATTTCCAACATCACCTGAGCTTGCAAGCAATGTACAGACTGCATCAACCTATTTGGCATCCGCCAACTTTGACCTCGGTCGCATGCAAGTCGGTCTAGATGAGGAGATGTCTACGCAAGCAGTCGCATACTTCAATAAATCGGCTCAGTTATTTAAAGGGTTAGTTGAGAGTTACCCAAATGCTGAAGATGCTGCACTCTGGCAATATCAAGCAGGTGAAGCGTTTTATACTACGGAGCAATTTGATAAAGCGATTGCTGAATACAATAAGGTCAGACGGGTAAATAAGACGCACGAAAAAGCCGCTGAATCCTTATACGCTATCGCTACCTGCTACCAATACCTTTCTGAAACAGCGAAAGAAGCAGGGAACGCAGCTGAAGAACAAACGAACCTTGACAAACTATTTGCAACAAACGAAACGCTTGTCAATGAATATCCGAATAGTAAGTTCGCTGGTGAAGCCTTTATTAATATCGGTAACAAGCACTATAATGCAGCATTGGATCCCGATCTTGAAGCAGAAGAGCAAATTCGTCTTTTCCGAGAAGCAATCAAGAATTATCAACGAGCATTGTCTTCTGCAGGTATCAGTTCAGAATCAAAAAATAGTGCACAAACTTACATTAATGAGACTGCCGGCATACTTGCACATAACGAATACAAGTTTGCGGATACATCACTTGGTAACGCACAAAAATCTGGCAAAAAGACTGACATTGAAGATGCAATTAAGCTTTTCAAGACAATTGCTAAAGATTATTCAATGACAAAGTACGGCGATCTTTCTTACGGTAAATTAGGTGAAGCATATACAATCCTTGCAAATAATGAGGAAAACTATTATGCAGATGCATTGTATTACTTCCAAGTATTACCTAAGAAATATGCGACAAGGCCACCACCTGATACGCAGGTTGAAGATGTTATTAACTACTGTATTCAGAAGGCAAGTGAGATTAAAAGTTACATGAGGTCGCAGAACATTCCAGAACGGCAAGCTCCGCCAGACGATAGCGAATAACCGAGGTATACGAATACCTTATTTCATTACATAGGGATAGGTCTGATACCTATCCCTATTTTCTTGAAAGGAGTTTCAAAAAGTGTATGATGAACTGAAAGTACCACCACGTATCCTTCTCGGTCCTGGACCAAGCATAGCGAATCCGCGCGTCCTCAAAGCAATGACAACACCGATGCTTGGGTATTTGGATGCAGATTTTGTTGAGATAATGGATGATACTGTCGCTTTGTTACGACAGGTGTACGGCACTCAAAACACAATTACATTCCCTGTCTCTGGCACTGGCACTGCAGGGATGGAAACAGCCCTTACAAATGTTATTGAACACGGTGATCATGTAATCGTGGGGATAAACGGTTACTTCGGCAGTAGAATCGCAGATATTGCAGAAAGGTGTGGTGCGACAGTTACACCCGTGCATGCTGAATGGGGAGATATTATTAAACCGGAACAGATCGCCGATGCGTGTAAGCAAGTATCACCGAAATTGGTCGCAGTAGTCCACGCAGAAACGTCTACAGGTGTTTTACAGCCTTTAGAAGAGATTATAGAGATTGCACATCGGCACGATGCACTATTACTTGCGGATTGTGTCACATCGCTTGGGGGACAACCTGTGGAATTAGATGCGCGTGGTATTGACATCGCCTATAGTTGCACACAAAAGTGTCTCGCAGGTCCACCCGGACTCTCACCTATCAGTTTCAATGATCGCGCAGCTGATGTGATTCGGAACCGCAAAACGAAGATTCAAAGTTTCTATATGGACGTTACACTACTTGAAGAATATTGGATGGGAACTACCCGAAAATATCATCACACCTTGTCTATGTCCATGGTTTACGCGCTCCGTGAAGCACTCCGTGTGGTTATAGAAGAGGGTGAATCAGCGCGATATGAACGGCATGAACGCAATGCGCGTGCTCTGATCGCAGGGGCAGAGGCTATCGGTTTGGAACCTGCCGCTGTCGAAGACCATCGCGTACCGATGTTAACAACATTACGTATCCCTGATGGCATTGACGACGGAACCGTCCGAAAACGTCTCATTCAGGACTTTAATATTGAAATCGGTGGTGGATTAGGTGTTTTCGCTGGAAAGGCATGGCGAATTGGTCTTATGGGTGATGCTGCAAATGAACAAAACGTACTACTCGTTTTGAATGCTATTGAACAACTCTTAATCGAGTTTGGTCATAACGTTGAAATTGGAACAGCCGTGAGTGCCGCTGCTGCAGCATATCAGAACAGTAATGACTAAGGACACATCCTAGTGTAGGAAGGGTTTCTAATCCCAATGTTAAAGTCTATTTCTCTCAAATCGTTGTTATACCATTTTTAATAGAAAACGCCGCATTTTTGTAGCATAAACTGCCAGTTTGTGCAGTCCTTCAAGAGATTCTTAACAAATGTTAATGGGACAAACATTTTTAGAAATGGTGTTAGAAACCGAAGTTCCTGGTTAATGAAATTTATTTGCTCGTTTTACCGCTGTTTGGATAGATAACATGTGCGTTTTGACGCGAGTATCCAAATCTAATTTAGTTGGTGTTTCAAGAATCAGGCAACGTGTATTAATCTGTTCAGCCAAATATCTGCCGCGTGTCCATCCTTTTGTTGTAACTGAGTCAAGAAGTGTTATTACACCGTTATCATTCCGGTGGTCTTCAATCATGCACTTCTGATTAATCGTGCATACCTGTCCAACTTGCTTCACAACTTCATTACCAATCGGTAGAGTCGTAGAAGCACGACGTTCCCATAGATAGAACCCGATGCTGTCTCTATCTTCGTGTAAATCCAACGCGAGTCTGACTTCAGTATTGTTGTTTTGTATTTGTGTACGTAGGAGTGATTCTGCAATGAAGGTTGTTTCAGTATATTGGCAGGGGTGTTCAAACATCCGATTGAGGTCGAGTCCAGCAGCATTTTCTCGGATGTCATGTTCATACCCGTAAGGGTTGTCGCAAGGTGAGATGATCCAATTGTATTTGTCAAACGGAAATGGAGACAAATCGTACTGTTGTGCTTCTGCCAGCAATTCAATAAGGCGGATTGCACATTCAACACCTGCTGGTTCATCACCGTGTATTCCTGCAGATACATATATCAAGGCTGCATCCACTTGCTTCGCAGCGTAATGCACACAGTACAACGGATATGATTGAGATGAACTTCTGTGCCAGACGGTGAGACGGTCAGATTTTTCAAGAGCAGTAAGGATGCGGGTTACAACATCTGTATAGTTTCGGACTTCCACCCGAATTACTCCCATTCAATCGTACTTGGCGGTTTTGAACTGATGTCGTAAACAACGCGGTTGATACCTTGTACCTCATTGATGATTCGTGTGGAAATCCGTGCTAATACGTCGTCGGGGATTCTCGCCCAATCCGCTGTCATAGCATCACTGCTTGTGACAGCACGTAGTGCAATTGCATTTTCATAGGTGCGTTCATCACCCATCACACCGACGCTTTTTACTGGCAGAAGTACTGCCAACGCTTGCCAAATCTCATCATATAAACCTGCATCTTTGATTTCATTGATGAAGATTGCATCCGCTAAACGTAAGACTGCTAAACGTTCTGGTGTAACCTCACCGATTATCCTAACAGCGAGTCCTGGTCCGGGAAACGGATGTCTGCCGAGGACGTGTGAAGGCACATTTAGTTCTGCTCCGACTGCTCGTACTTCATCTTTGAAAAGTTCACGGAAAGGTTCAATCAGTTCAAATGGCATATCTGGTGGGAGTCCACCGACGTTATGATGCGTTTTTATGGTAGCGGAGGGTCCTTTTGTGGAAACGCTTTCTATAACATCTGGGTAAAGTGTGCCTTGTGCGAGAAAGCGACAGGCACCAAGCTGCTTCACTTTTGCTCTGAAGGTTTCAATGAACTGTGCTCCAATAATCTTACGTTTCTGTTCAGGATCGACGACACCTGATAATGCATTGAGGAATGAGTCTGTTGCATCTGCAAACTCAATATTAATTCCGAGTGTCTTACAAGTAGATAAAACTTGTTTCGCTTCATCCTGTCGTAGGAGTCCATTATCTACAAAAACAGAGATCAGATTATCGCCTATTGCTTTGTTGAGCAGTGTCGCTAACACCATTGAGTCTATTCCACCACTGACAGCACAAAGGACTCTTTCGTCTTTCACCGTTGCTTGGATGTGCGCTATGGCTTCGGTGATAAACGCACCCATTGTCCAAGTTGCTTCACATCCACAGATTTTTCGGACGAAGTTGTGTAAGATTCTATCAGCATCGCGTGTATGTTCAACTTCAGGATGAAATTGTAATCCGTATAATGTGCCATCTGCGTTGACCATCGCTGCAATAGGCGAGTTCTCTGTTTGAGCGATTGTGTGGAAGCCATCTGGAGGTATGTCGATTTTATCACCATGGCTCATCCATGCGGTTACTTCCGATGAAAGCCCATCAAACAAGGGTTCAGAAGCGGCATTGACTTGGAGTTGCGCGTTGCCATATTCTCGCTCAGAGGCAGGATGCACTTTGCCGCCTTCCAACAGATAAGCGATGAGTTGCATACCGTAGCATATTCCTAAAACTGGAATGCCGAGTTTGAAAAGTGCAACATCTATCTTGGGGGCATCTGTCTCGTAAACACTCGCGGGGCCACCGGAAAGGATAACACCTTTTGGTGCCATCTTTTCAATCTCGGTAAGGGGTAGGCTGTAAGGTTGTATCTCACAATAAACCTGCTGTTCCCGAACACGTCGAGCAATCAATTGCGTATATTGCGAGCCAAAGTCTAAAACGACAATAGCGTCACGCTTCATGTCATTTCTCCATTTTCGATAGTTGGGTTTGAACAGAAATGATTGAATGATATATCAGGTTTCGTTCAGTTAAATACCTATTTATAGACTTCAATGATGTTTAAAATATAGAATCTCACAAATCATCGTTTCGGATCACAGTCAATGATCTCACCAGTTTCAGGTGCAAAGATCACACCGTAATATCCTTGCGGAGCAAATTCCACATCGTCCCACATTGCTAAGTTTGTATTTGCATCTTGTAGATAGTAGCAGCCTGTGTATGGATGTCCTTCTGCTTCAATTGTCCGTATATGATAGCAATGGTTATGGAACTGGATTGTGTTTCCGTAAATTATGATGTATCTGTCACCAAATAAGTTATGGGCAATCTGATTGACTATATAAGGATCAATTGTTTTCTGCAATAGCTGCGATGCCTATAGTATGTAATTATCTATTGTGTTCTACTGATGACTATGTCTATTCTGCGGTTTTTTTCATGTGCGTCTTCATCAATCAGTTGTGATTCCCCTAATCCGACAGCAGTCATGCGATTTTCGGGTACTTTTCCTGTATCAATCAGAAAAGTTTTGACAGCATTTGCGCGCTTTTCTGTCAATGCCAAATTTGTTTTCTCTTCACCAAGTGTATCGCTATGACCTTCTATTCTCACAACATAACTACCAAATTCATCTTGTAGCAATATAGCAGCAAGTTTTATGAGTGTTGGATAGAATTCTTCTTTAAGCCGTGTGCTGGTTGTTGCAAAAAGGTTTCCGCTAACTCTGACGATAACACCTTCCTCAAGTACTATGATCTCAGCTTTTGGAATTTGCTTTGTAGCTTCAATGAGAGTTGTCTGGGCAGTCTTCTGCAGTTCAGTTTTTTCAATAGCGCGTTGAAGGTAATCACTGCTTTGTTGTGCGGCATCTATAGTAGCGGAATATTCCTTTTTTGCGAGTGCTTCTTCCGCAGTTGCAAGAGCTGATTCTGCGAGTTCAAATAGTTGTGGTGCGATCTGTGGGACTTTCGTTTCTCTCTGTTCTTCAATAGATGCTTTGATTGATGCGACATCATTTTCCGCTCTTTTGATTCTGGCTGTGAGTTCCTGTTGTGCTCGCAGACGATATTCAGCAACTTCAGAAGTCGTAATAACTTTATCTGCAGTCTGCTCAGCACTTCCAGCAGCTTGCTTGGCTGTATTATAACGTTTTGCTTGTAATTCTTTTTTCGCTTTGTCTAATTGGGTTTGTGCTTGTTGGAATTGTTTTGGATCGTGTGTAGGTGCATTTAGTGCTTCTGCTCGCTGTACTTTCAGTTCTGCGCGTGTAATAGCAATACGGGCACCGGTTTCTGCAGTTGCACGATTCTGCTGATTCTGTGTTGCGAGATCAAAGAGTTTATCGGCTTGTGATTGTGCATCTTTCGCGATTTTTTCCGCTTGATCGAACTCCTTCCGTTCAAGATGAGATTTTGCTTGTGTAATTAACGCTTGAACACGTTCATGCTCTGCAGTTTCCACAATTTCAGGATAAGTACGTATAGCAAAATTAACGACGATTTCTGCTCCGGTAATCGGTATGTTGATTACCGCATGACGAATGGCATTGTTTGCATCTGCCAGATCGGATGTGAGTGAACCGGCGCGTTTTCTCTCTGTTTCAATTTCTTGCATCGCTTGTGCATTTTCCGCTGCTTTCATCTCATTACGTATCTTTACCATTTCTATTTCATAGTCTTTTTGTGTGATAACTTCTTGGTACAGTTGTTCTTGTATTGAGATGAGTTTTGTGCGTGCTAACTGTTGTTTTGTTTTGTATAAAGCGATGTTTGCTACAAGTTCAGCTTGATATGCGAATTCCATGCTCTGTGCGATGTCTTCGCGATCCTGAGCTTGCTGTGCAAATTTCAAGAGTTTTAGGGCGCGGTTGTAATCTTCGGTTGCTAATTGATCAGCCCCCAATTCTCCTGCGTTTGAAATTGCCTTTTGTCCATTTTGAAGTTGTGTATCTAAAATGACAGTATCAATCGGAGGACGCGAAGCACAACTATAACTTATCAGACTGATAATAAGAAGAAACCATACATAAAACCGCATTGGACTATCCTTCATTATTTCTGTGCATCCCGTTCTGATTTGAGCCTTTCAAGGTTGTTGAGAACACCTTCTGTTGCCTGCTGTTGGAGTTCTAATCCGGCTTGTGCCTCTAATACTTGTGATTCTTGTCGGACTGCTAAAGCTTTCTCTGTTGCGATTCGTGCATGGAGAAATGATCGTAGACCGAGACGATATGCGCGTTCTACATTGCCAGATTGCAGGGAGTGTTCTGCGTTGATAAGCATGTCTTCAGCGGATTTGATTTCTGTAGTGGCATCATCGCGCGCGCCAACTTTCTCTGCAGAGTCAATACTAACACGTGCATTGTTCATCGTTTCAATAGCTAATTGATGGATTTGTGTGCCATTACATCCGACTGTGATTAGAAATATGAGTGGGATAATCCATTTCATTTTAAGTTCCTCAGTATGATGTTAATCTGGGGTGAACCCCTTCCAATTGAACGAATAACAATCACTGCATTTATCTGCGGAATTGATTGCATAGTGCAATAAGCAAAAAAGCCTCACACGGAGGTGAGGCTTTTTACGGTACGTTTAGAACGCAGGTCGTTCAGTATAAACACTCACCTTACGACGGAATTTGTCTTTTCGTTCAAACCAGACAAATCCATCAATTTTTGAGAAGAGGGTATAGTCTCTGCCAACTCCCACATTATTTCCAGCGTGCAGATGTGTTCCCCGTTGTCGGACGAGAATACTGCCGGCGGTGACGTAATTTCCCGAGAATCTTTTTACACCAAGCCGTTTCCCGATACTGTCACGACCGTTCCGAGTACTTCCTCCACCTTTCTTATGTGCCATCGTTTTCGACCTCCTCTCCGTCATTAGCGGTTGTTTCCTCACCACCAATTGCGGTTATTTTAATTCTTGTATATGATTGTCTGTGTCCCGATTTACGTTTGTAACCTTTTCGGCGTTTGGACTTAAAGACGATTATTTTCTTTGCCCGTCCTTGTTCAACGACTTCACCTGTAACCTCGATGTTTTCAAGGTATGGTGTTCCAGTTTGCAATTGACCATCTTCACCGGCAATCGCTAAAACGGAGGGAAATGTAACTGTTTCACCGACAGCATTGTCTAACTTTTCCACATCTATGAGGTTTCCTACCTCAACCCGGTGCTGTCTCCCGCCGCTTGCAAATACTGCATACATATTGTTTTCACTCCTTTTAGGTGTAGAAACTCCGAAGAATATTTGAGAATGTTCTATTTTCTATTTTGTGCTCTGGACTGCATTGTGAAGTGAGCGTTGGGCGCACCTATCCGCCCATGTTTTGTAATTCAGTCAAATACATTATGCCACATTTTTGTGTGAAAGTCAAGTCTTTTTGTAAGAAGCAAGGATGAACATTAATCCAAAAAGAGTTCTTCACCGTTTGCGGCAAATATGCGATAGTCTTCAAGATGGAGGTCTGCGTCTGATTCAAGTGACAAATCAAGTTTCAACGATTTTTTTAGATCACGATATTTTGCGGACATCTGCGTGTTGAGATGTGTGACAATGTGGTCATTCGCGATGATTCTCAGTTTAGATTGTCGTGTTTTGCGATGTGCTCTTTTTATTGTGCGGAATAGGCTTATAACAACAGTTTCTATTGAAAGTACTGTGCCATGTCCTTCACAATATGGACACTGTTCAGTTAACAGTGTTGAGAGGCTTGGCCGTGTGCGTTGTCGCGTCATCTCAACGAGCCCCAAATCAGAAAAGTGTAAGATATTGGTGCGTGCTCTATCCTTTCTTAATGCCTCTTGCAGCATTTTGAAGACCTGTCTCCGGTGTGAAGGTTCGTCCATGTCAATGAAATCAACGACGATAATTCCCCCTAAATCTCGCAATTGGATTTGTCTTACGACTTCATCAACAGCTTCAAGGTTCGCGCTCAATATAGTATTATCAGGGTCAGACTTTCCGACGAATCGTCCTGTGTTGACATCAATGGAAACCATTGCTTCAGTCTGTTGAATAATGATGTGCCCACCACACTGCAGCCATATTTTTTCGCTGAGAGCTTTTTGCAGTTCTTGGTCTACGCTGTAAGCAGCAAAGAGTGTAGTGTCTTCATCATAAAGGGTAATCCGCTCTTTCATACTTGGCATTACAGAGGTAACATAATCAATCATTTCCTTATAGCCGGTTTTTGAATCAATGAGAAGATGTTTGACATCTTTGGTAAATTTATCACGTACAATTCGGTTTATAAAGCTGAGGTCTCTACCTACTAAACTTGGTGCGGTCTTATGTTTTGAACGTTGTAATGACTGTTTCCAGTGATTGATGAGGTATCGTATTTCAGCTTCATATTCCTCTTCGCTTAAGCCTTCTGATGCTGTTCGGATAATAAATCCGCCTTCAACATCTTCTTTAAAGGTTTGTGCTAAGTTCCGCAATCGTTCACGTTCACTTTCGGATTCGATTCTTCGTGAAACTCCGATAGTAGAAGAGTTTGGTAGATAAACGACATACCTTCCGGGGAGTGTAATATTGGTTGTGACTCGTGCTCCTTTACTCCCGATAGGTTCTTTGCCGACTTGTACGAGAAGCTCTTGATTTTTCGAGATGAGATCAGTTATAAGATACGGAAATCCTCTTCCCCCGCGTGTTTTGTTTGCTGGCGTTGCCTGCAAATCAATAGTAGGTAATCCATCATCAGCATTTCCATCTTCAGCGTTATTGTATTTCAGGTCTGAAATGTGTAGAAAAGCGTGGCGTTCTAATCCGATGTCAACAAAAGCGACTTGCATACCCGGTAAGACGTTTTCAACACGTCCTTTGTATAGGTTTCCTAAAACAGGTTTTACCGCTTTCCGTTCAATTTGAATTTCGTTTAGTACTCCTTTTTCAAGAACAGCACACCGCGTTTCAAACTCATCGTCAGAAATAAGTATCTCCTTTTCCATTATTAGTGTTTCCTCCTATCATGCCTTTCACCTGAAAGACATCTCGGTTAGTGAATTCTGTCATTTCAAAAAGCGGCAGCTTTATGTATGATAAATTCCGATGTTTCAATTTCTGTGGTATGATGGAAGGAGAACGGACAGAACGTTGATGCTCGGATCGTTGCATATTGCAATGAAAAGGGTTAACATTGATTACCATAGTCATTATATTTCCTGATAGATTATAGTGGTTAATACCACTAAAAATAGTCATTTTTTCAAGAGGCGTGTTCTCCGATGCCGATCAAGTGTGTTGATAATCGGGGTTCGGAGTTTCGTCCTATATGTCAATAATGTCCAAATAAAGTCTATCATATTTCAGTTTGGAAACGGATAGATAATGTATCTCATCTGTTTCTGGGAGTTAGGGTTACCACAGGTGTGATCAGTTCTCCTAATGAAATACCACCATGTTGGAACCCACCCTGAAACTGCCGCTTGTATTTGTAAAAGTCGTTTGGATAGACGAAATAATAATCGTCTTTTGCGAGAATATAATCCTTGCTTGCGGTTTCAGCGGGTAGTTGATAATCCAGTGGATTCGGAATATATACCGCTTGGTTATCATCGCAAGCCAAGTTATTCCCAATTTTAAATCGGAGGCTTGTGCTTGTGTCTCGATTGCCGTAAGCCCGTGTTGCTCTGTTGCAGAACTCAGAACCGTGGTCGGTTGTGAGGACTACGTGTGCCCCTTGTTCAGCAATGAGTCGTAAAATATCAAAGAGTGAAGAATGTGCGAACCAAGAACGTGCTAAAGCTCGGAATGCGGGTTCATCTGGTGCAAGTTGTTGCAATACTTCCGATTGTGAACGTTGGTGTGTTAGTATATCTATGAAGTTAACAACTAATGCTGATAAACCGACTCTTGTGGCAGCTGCGACACGTTTTTTATATTCAGTTCCTCCGCGTAGGTCAAAAATTTTGAAATATTGGACTCCAGGTTTTATCCTGATTCCATTCCTTTTTAAGTATTCTTCCAGCATTTGTCGTTCAAACTGGTTTGTGCTTGTACCTCCATCAGATTTCTCTTGCCAAAATTGCGGATAATTTTTCGCCAATTCTGCTGGAAACATTCCGCTAAATAAAGCGTTCCGTGAATACATTGTTGCACTCGGCAAAATTGAAAAACTATAGTTTAAATTGATAGAGAAATATGGATATAAGAGTGGTTCTATTGCCATCCAATGGTCAAGCCTGAAGCAGTCAACGACAATAAAATAGGTTGGGACTTTATCTTGTAGTAGTGGCATCACATGCCGGTCTAAAACATCAACAGACAATGGGGGTCTTTCTTGTCTACCATTTACCCAATCGGGATAATTTGCTTGAACATAATCAGAGAATTCAGCATTACACTCTTTTTTCTGTTCTATATGCGTTTCTTCTAAACCTTGTTGAGCCAATTGGTCCGATAGGAGATCCCATTCCAATAGTTTCACATAAATGTCAACCCAATCTTGCCAAGTTGGTTGAGATGCCTTCACCGTACTAATCTTGTTAAAGTCGTTAGTGTATCTTCCAGGTATTTGTGTTTCCACAATATGTTTTTGGTCAAGTACCCTTTTTAACGTAGAAGCTATCTGTGCAACTCCGATAGGTTTAACTAAAAAATCCGTCACCTGTTTTCCAAGTGCGACATCAACAAATCTGTCGTCACTTGATTGTGTTACCAGAATGACAGGTACTTGTGTGTTAATAGTTCTAATAATATCTAATGTTTCCATGCCATCCTTACCGGGCATAACTTGGTCAAGTAGAATAGCATCGTATTGATTATCGGTCTGTTTTAGCAATTCAATTCCGTCTTCACCGTTTGTAGCAGGGGTGACCTTGTATCCGCGTTTTTCAAGGGAATGTCTATGCGGCAGCAGTGCCTCTACTTCATCATCTATCCATAGGATTTTATGAGTTTTTTGTTGCATCTAATTTCCTCTGCAGTCGCTATGAAACGCTTGTTGGCAACCGTATTTCAAAAGTTGTCTTACCTGGTCTACTTTCGATTAATCGTATGCTACCGTGATGATATTCCCTAATAATTCTTTGTACAATTGTCAACCCAAGTCCCCATCCGTGCGTTTTTGTCGTCATTCCTGGTTCAAAAATGGACCTTTGATTTTCGCTTGGGATTCCGCTACCGTTGTCGGAATATCGTATGATAACTTGTTTCTGCCGTTCATCATAGGTCGGCTCAATTTCAATGTGTCCTGCTTTTTTTTGTATTGCATCAAGTGAGTTACGAATTAAGTTCTCAAAAACCCACTGTAGCAAAAGTGCATTTGCCGAAATTGAAGGTACATCATGTAGTTTAATATTTATATCTATATTGCGACTGATCTGTGGTAGTCGTTTCTCAAAATATGCAAGAACATCGGCAAGAACTTCCTGAATGTTTACCGTAGTTTTTGTTGGTTCTGTGCCGATCATTCCAAATCGTGTCGTTGTTTTTTGCAGGCGTTCAAGGTCGCTCTGCATGTTTGTAGAAAGTTCAGCAAGAACATGATCTCCGGTCTCTTGGCTTCGCTCATCTAACAGTTCTGACCATGCGAGTAATGCAGAGATAGGCGTTCCGAGTTGATGTGCGGTTTCTTTTGCTAACCCACCCCATATTGCTGCATGTTCATAAGATTTTATCCGTCGATAGACAAGAATAGAACCAAATGCGAAGAGTGGCAAGACAATAGAGAGTACAATTGGTGTAATCAATAAACCGTAGAACGATTTAATTTCGTAATAGAAATACCCCTCTTGCCAATCAGGTGTTGTTTGAAGTGCAGCGAATGCGGGTGTATTTTGAATAAAGATTTGGGCACGTTCTTTTTCCTCTGGTGTTGCATTCTCTGCAGTGATGACATCTTTCCACATCTGCCATTTTTGAGGTATTTTTTCAGTGTCAGTTATAGCAAAAGGGAGTTGTGCCATTTCACTTGGTGATGCATCTCCATAGTAGAAATACCCGGTTATCTCTCTATCTTCTTTTAGGAACGGTATCTTTCGTCGCTGATTCTTGTTTTTCATCCGTTCCAATGTTGTTGTTAGTAATTCCTCCTCATCATGTGTTAACGTAACGATGTCACTTTCGTTGACCTTCTCATCCAATTGCGTCTCAATACCTTGTACAATTTCCCATTTTCCATCTGCATCAGTGATAATAAATGAAAACCTTCTTGATCTATTTTCGGCGTATAATTCCTGTCTCACGACAGTGAGAAGTCTTTGTTGTAGGTCTCTGTTTTCAATACTTGGCAATTCAACTACGAGACTAACGAAAATTTCAATTTGTGCTTCAATATCAGCGTTTAATTGAGAAATTTGACGCGAATAATACGTAAAAACGAGGACCAATATACATACTCCGACACCGAAATATATGATCATTAGTCGTCCAGTTGAATAAGTAGAAGTAATACTACGTTTCCACCTCGACATAACGTCACCAAGTAAATTTATTACACTTCATACACAACGGCATATTAATATTATATCCTAAATAGAATGATATTTCAAGGAAGTTCTGCATTGAGGGTGTGTTGTAGTAATGCATAGAATGTGCTGAAGTCAAGCGGGACAAGGAAGAAGATGTGTTTCTGCATTTCTTCTTATGTTCTTAGTTTACTATGGACATTCTGTACGCTATTTTGCGTATATTCATTATGTAATAATACTTATAACACAAATAAATGTGTTTGTCAAGTTAGATTAATATGTGTATAAAAAAGGCGATTATTTGTCCGATTGTTTTGGACAAGCAATCGCCTAATCTTCAATTTGCAATACTAAGAAATCTGTAGGTGTTATTCCAAAACTTACTCACCTTTCTTAATGGTAAGTCGGTAGTGTTTTCCGATCTTCTTAGTGTCAAGAATGTCATGCCCATCGTTTGTAAGACTCTTTGGGACGTTCTCAAACGGTTCGCCGTCGTCAATTGTGATCTCTAAGAGTTGACCAACATCCATTGTTTCCAGCCGAACTTTCGCTTGGACATAGTTGAATGGACATGCGACACCTTTTAGATCAAGACTATCAGCGATTTCCTGAACAGGTTTTTCTTTTTTGATGACTTTCGGTTTGGCTGCAGGACGAGATTTGCGAGTTTTGCGTTTACTGGCTTCCTCTTCCTCTTGTTTGATACGCATACGATTATAAACATTATGCGATTCTTCTACGAAGAGGGTAGCTTCTTCCACGCGGCGGTGCGCCAATTCTTGGTCAAACGTTGAGGCATCTTCTTCTGTTGCCTTGAACAGATGTGCGCCGTATCCTACAAAGAAGTTGCCCGGGTCAAAGAAATGTTTTCGGAATTCTTCAACCGTTGTTGCATCGTCAATGTATTGCATGCCGACTGTCGTTAGGAGTCCATCAGCAGCTCGTATCATAGCATTAAATGCTGTATTTGCACATTCTTGATAAATGCCTTTTTCCAAACTTAGACCAGATTCATAAATAAGTCTATCGGCTTCTTCCAACTTCATAGAAACAAGCGCGACCACCTTTCCAGCACATTCGCCGACACCTGTTTTGAGTTGGAAATCTTTCGTATCACCAGTGTCTACATAGAATTCAGGTGCTTCTTCGTAACTTGGTATGGTATCGTACTTAGATAGTATTGTCTTAATTTCCGCTTTACCAAGCCGCGCCACATAATCTGTGAAGGTTTCCGCATCTTGCTTTTCATCGCTATATTTGCCAGTTAATTCCTCAATGAATTGGGGAATAAATTTGCCGTGGATTTTTCCTGTAGCGAGTCCATAAGAACTTGCGTTTTCCACCATATGTCCACCAAGTAGCACTTGGTAATAGGGTGCGGTACGTCCATCTATACGACGAGTAGAACCGAAGAATCCTATATTTGCTATGTGGTGCTGTCCGCATGAATTGGGACATCCACTAATCTTAATTCGGAAGTCCTCAATCTCATGCTCCAAACCGTTTTCAATGAAATGGTTTCGTAGATGTGCTGCCAAACCGCGTGAAGAAGAAACACCGAGTTTGCAAGAGTCAGTACCGGGGCAAGCGACAATATCTACTAATGATTCAGCACCTGGTTCTCCCAGACCGATTTCCTTTAACTCCTTATAAAGAGCAGGCAAGTCTGTCATTGTCACCCAACGAAGTACAATGTTCTGTTCCACGGTTGCCCGTATTGTGTCTTTCACATATTTTCGTGAAATGTCTGCCAAAGCCCGTGTTTGGTCAGCAGTAATATCTCCCAGCGGAAGTGTTATTGTCACAAATGCGTATCCAGGCTGTTTCTGTAAGCGGATATTGGAATCATACCACTCATCAAACCCTTCAGGTTTTGAAGCACCGTTTAGTTGTGTCGGAGGTTTTAGTGGACTTTCATCGTAAGCATCTAAATTGTCAAGATATGCTGTCCATTCAGGATCGTGTCTGAGTGTTTCACGGTCTTCATAGACAAGTCTACGGAATTCTTCAATACCGTATTTGGCAATTACAAACTTCAGACGTGCTTTATTCCTATTTCTCCGTTCCCCTAACCGTGTGAAAACTCTGCAGATTGACTGTGAAATTGGTAGGAGTTCTTCAGCAGGGAGGAATTCATCAAGAATCTTCGCTTGATGTGGCACCGCTCCGAGTCCACCACCGACATAAAATTTAAATCCTTTTTTGACTTCACCGTCAACTTCTTTGACAGCAGCCACTGCCCCGATGTCATGCATATTCGCTAAACCACATGCGTGTTCTTCGCATCCAGAAAATGCGATTTTGAACTTACGTCCGAAATCTTTTGCATCTTCATGTCCTAATAGGAACGCGGACAACGCTTTGGAATAGGGTGTTACATCAAATGTTTCATCATGACAAACACCGCTGATGGGGCATGCTGTGACGTTCCTCACGACATTGCCACAAGCTTCTTTCGTAGTAATATCAACGCTTGCAAGGCGGCGCATCAACTCTGGTGTGTTTTCAATATCTACATAATGGTATTGCACATCTTGTCGTGTTGTTATGTGGATGATATTGTCCGAAAATTCTTCAGCAACATCCGCTAACATTTCAAGCTGCACTGCGGTGAGTCCGCCAAATGGGATTTTGACACGGATCATCTGCGACCTATCATCACGTTGTCCATAAACCCCGTGCCGAAGTCTAAATTCTGTCCAAGTAGCCTCTTCAACTTGACCCGCTTTAGACCGATCAAATTGTATTTCATAAATCTCAATTTCGCGGGCAATATGAGCGGGAATAGCCGATGCATCGTAAGCTCCCGCATATTCAATAGCCATTCTATTCTCCTTATAACCTCATAATTGTAGCGTACATAAATTAACGTCCAGTAAACATTGATTTTGGTTAAACTTGCAAGCCGATATAACTCCTGATTTCCATGCCGTAAATAAAGGAAACATCGTATTAAGTAGTATAGTTTACATTAAAAAGCAACCATAGTCAAGTGTAATTAACCTCTTAATCTTTCGGGGCATCCCCCCAATCTGGAATTGGTAGTAATTCGCCGTCTCTTAGTGCAGATTCATGTGCGACAATTCCAGGGGCACAATAACGTACTGCCTCCCATACGTTGATACGCGGCAAACGTTGACGATTGACTGAATCCACGAATTCATGGACCAGATATGCGTGGGAACCGCCATGTCCACCTAAATTATCCTTAAGCTCCTCTGGCAGGAATTCGTGCATTTGTTCAGCTTGGACAGGCTGTGAACCTTGCTTATCTGCCCACACCTTTCCTGCAAGACTCTGTTCATAACTTCCTTCCGTACCATAGATTCCGCTTACGCGTTCACTTCCGGGGTGACCAATTCGTCTGAACTCACAGATCTGCATTGTGGCACCGTTGCTCATCTTGAATAGACCGACCTCATTGGAAAACGGGTTTTTGTAAATAGTGTCTAACCGAAACCAATCATCGTTGGGATAGATATATCCTTGTGCGGAAACCGATGTGGCGTGTGCATTCATTACAGAGATTGGGAAACAAGTTGAGTGTGTTGGATAATACATTGGTATGAAACCAGTTTTATCCCGACCAAACTGATCACCCCAACGGTTTTTTAGCACGTTATATAGTCCATGATCCATGTCATGGAAGTATTCGGCGCGACAGTGCACGAATTCACCAAATGCGCCTTCCGCGGCTTTTTGTCGGCAAAATGCGGTTTCTGGACGAAAATAACTTGTCTCACCGTTCATGTATATCATGCCGGTCTTTTCTACTGTTCTAATCAACTGTTCACATTCGTCCAATGATACCGCAGCGGGAACAGCAGTGTAGACATGCTTTCCGGCTTCCATTGCCTGGATAGCTTGCAGTGCGTGCATCCAATGCTGTGTTATGATAACAAGTGCATCCAGATCCGATTTGCATATTTCGTCAAGACTTGTATAGGTTTCAGAGATCTCAAACTGTTGTGCCCATTTTGACAATCTGTCAGGTTGTAAATCGCATAATGCAAGACGATGTACATCTGGATGTGCTTTGTAGGACTGGATAAATGAGGGACCGAACATCCCTAAACCTACCATTCCGATGCTAATACTCATCCGGTTGCTCCTCAAGATAAAATATGTGAGTGATAATTGATGCAAGATAGCATGTATACGAATTGGTGTCAAGGGAATACTTTGTAAATTTGACATTTCTTTGAAACCCGTGTATACTAATTCATTGTGATGCCGGGATGCTGGAATTTGGTAGACAGGCTAGATTCAGGTTCTAGTGTGCAATTTGCGCGTGAGGGTTCGAGTCCCTTTCCCGGCATATCATTTTTGAGGGTATTGGTTAAGTTATGAAGCAATTTTACTCACTAAAACTTTTTACCTTCTTCCTACTTATGTGTATGTTGATATTTTTGAGTTGTTCAGAAAAACAGACAGATCGATTGATAATTCGCGAGGAATCTGATGATCAGAAACGTTGGAATTACATTTATGATGAAGAGAATGTCATCATACCGCCACTCCCTGAAGTGACACATACGAAATTATTTGCTGAACTTTCTCAACTCAGACAACAATTCCCCGGCAATCTTTCAGAGGATAACTTTCATATCCTCCGAAATCTCACTTCCTCACAAAACTATATTTCGTATTTAACAAAGACAATCACCAGAGACAAACATTTTGAGACGCTTGAAGAGTTTTGGAAATTACAACCACCCGATACCAATCAAATCCGCTTATTGTTTGATAGTCTCCTTGAAAACCCAGACGCTAAACAGATTACTTACGTACATTTTGGGATTCTATCTTGGCAATGCAGCATATTGGACACTCTCATAAACCAAAGTTTGCAGAGCAAATGTGGGGTAAATCCTTTTTCTACCAATATTAAGTTCAAACTATCTCCCGCCCTTCAAAACGCAATTTATTTTGGATCTCATCAAAATCTTTGGGATTTGGCACCAGGTGAAGAATGGGGAGAACCTTGGATTGAAGATCTTCAGGGTCGATATCAAAGATATGCAGAAAAAACCGTTCACATTAATAGCAAAAAAATACGCGGTTTTTTCAGTATATATGGTGTTAACAACGGTCTCTTATGGTTAGCAATACAGGATCCAGATCTTGTAGGTTTCGTCCTCAGCAACTTTACAAATGAAGACCTATTTCAGTGTTGGATTAATCATTAATCTTCGGGCATTCCTCCCAATCTTTTAGGTTTGGGTGCTATGACTTATTCTCTTTGTAGGGTCTCAGGAACTAACCAAAGGAAGATAATGACTGCCAAATAACCGATTCCCCCTAAAGCGAATCCAGAATACCCCAATCCGAATAGGTCCGCGATATTGCCGACGACAACAGGTCCTGCTGATCCTCCAAAGTCTCCAGTGAGTCGCCATAACCCGAGGAATTCTCCTGTGCCATCAGTTGGTGCTAAATCTGCCCCGAGTGTCATCATTGTCCCCGATGCGATACCGTTCCCGAATCGCATCAGAACTGCGGCAAGGAGAAGCCATGTAAAAGAGCCTGTAAACGGCATCAATAACATACCCGTAGCAAAGATAGATATTCCGGGTACCGTTGCATATCTCCTACCGAAGCGATCCATCATTGCACCTGCAACAGGAAACATTGACATATCCACTGCAGAAGAGATCATTTCCACCAAACGGACACCTTGTGTGCTTAAACCTACTACATCTTTAGCGTATAACGGAATAATAATATGGCATCCGCGCCGTAGTGTCTGAACACAGATCTGTCCGACACCTGCCGTTGCAAGTAGTTTATAGTGTTGTTTAGAGACGTGGATAAGCTGCTTTAGATAGGGTTGTGTGTTTTGTGTATTATCCTTTGATTCTCGTTTTGTATCCGATATTGAGAATATACAGATAATAAATGTCAGTACAGCAATTACTGCATAAACGAAAAATGGAAGTTGTAGATTTGCTCCGAGGAAGATTGCCCCAAACTTTCCTGCGAAAGTTCCCATACGATTGACACCACCGAACAAGGCAATAGACCTACCCCGCTTTACCAGTGGAATTACATCTGTCATATATGCATGCCGAGAGAGCATCCATAGCGCATTACCGATACCACCGATCAGTTGTGCAATGACCAAATGTGTAAGCTGCTGTGCTATTCCCATTCCGATAGCTGACACGGCTATTAGGAATAATCCGAGCAACATTGCGGATTTTCTGCCTATTCGTTCAACCAGAATTCCTGCGGGGATATTTCCAACAACACCGACAGCTATGACAATAGTGGTCAAGGTGTAGGATATATTAAAAGATTTTATGTAGATTGCATGCGTGGGTGAGATGATTCCCGCGCCTGTTGAAAGGAAAAACGCGGGGAGGTAGATAGGTAGAATTAGTGAGACACGACTAAATTTATTGGATGCCAAATTGGGATTGACTCCTTAGGAGTGTCGTATATTATCTATGGTATAGTAGATTTTGAAATTACTTGAACACTCTGCATCGGCGAGGTTAGGAGACCTCGCCTACCGTGGGTCGAAAGTGTCAACTAATATTTATAATTCACTATAAATGTATGTTGTGAGAACTACGGTAGGTATGAATAAAGTAACCACACCTACCGTAAAAACAATCTATTCGTCAAGCCAACTCATCATACTGCGTAGGTTTTTGCCAACTTCTTCAATCTGCTGTTCTGATTCCTGTCGACGTAGTGCTTGCAGGACTGGTTGATTTGCTTGATTTTCCAGTACCCACTCACGTGCGAAGATTCCACCTTGCACGTCTTTAAGAATCTGACGCATTTTTTCGCGAACACTATCGTCAATGAGTACGGGACCACGCGTTAAATCACCATATTCTGCAGTGTTACTAATATCGTTTCGCATTTTGCTGAGTCCTCCTGCATAGAGTAGGTCAACAATGAGCTTCAATTCGTGTAGGCATTCAAAGTATGCCATTTCAGGTTGATAGCCTGCTTCAACGAGTGTATCAAATGCGGCTTTGATGAGGGCAGCAGTGCCACCACATAATACGGCTTGTTCACCGAATAGGTCGGTTTCAGTTTCTTCACGGAACGTGGTTTCAATCACCCCTGCGCGTGTACCGCCAATACCTCTTGCATAAGCGAGTGCGATATCTCGCGCAGTACCTGTTGTATCTTGATGTATTGCGATGAGACACGGCACCCCACCACCACCTTCAAACACATCACGGACAAGTGAACCGGGCCCTTTCGGTGCAATCATGGTCACGTCAATATCGTTAGCAGGTACAATCTGACCGAAATGTACGCTGAATCCGTGCGAAACCATGAGCATGTTGCCTGCTTGCATATTCGGTTCAATCTCATCTTGGTATACAGCAGAATGTTTTTCATCGGGGATGAGTATCTGAACAATGTCTGCCATTGCTGATGCTTCTGCAACATTCTTGACGGTAATCCCATCTGCTTCGGCGCGTGGTATAGAACGACTACCTTCGTATAATCCAACAACGACGTTTGCACCGCTATCTTGAAGGTTAAGTGCTTGTGCTCTGCCTTGTGCACCATAACCGATGATGGCGACGGTACGTTCTTTCAGTAAATCAAAATTGGCATCACTATCGTAATATATTGTTGCCATAAGTATGTTCCTCTCTTACGAATTTTCCTAATAAAGTTATATTTAATCAATGCTAATGTGATTCATTTTACTCTTTCAAGTTGCAGGTTCACCAGATAAATTCCTACTGCCACTAATCCAGTTCCCGCTAATAAGTTGAAAGACAGTTTATCTCCTAATAACAAGCTGCTAAACAACACTCCCGACACTGGCATGAGAAAAGAAAAGACCACCAGTTTGCTTGCTTTGTACTTTCTTAGCACAGATGTCAAGGCTAAAAAGCAGAAACCTGTTATAACCCATCCTTGATAGAGCAAACCCATACTGCTTGCATAAGACCACTCAATTGCTTTCTCACTCTCAAAGAGATAACTTAAAACGAAAAAAAACGGAGCACTTAAACCTAATAACCAGACGAGTAGTCGATATGGGTAAATCTCTTGAACAAACAATTTTGTGAGTGTAATGCGAAATGCCAACAAACCAGCCGATAGCGTTACAATCAAGTCTCCGATTAAGTATTCTGCCCCACCGATTCCTTGTAAATTTGGTGCAAGTACTACAAATATCCCACCGAAGGCGGCGAGAATTCCAAATAACTTTGTGGTAGAAAGTCGATCACCTGGTAGTAAGAAATGACCGAACAGAACCACAAATACTGGATACAGTGTATGACAAATAGTAGAATGTGAAGCCGTCGTGAATTGAGTACCGACATTCATTGTAATTATATGTAATGCTTGGAGTGCTGCCAGCAAGAGTAACCGGGGAAATTCTACCATGCGCATTCGCATGGACACGCCATAGATGAATCCTATCCCTCCAACAGCGATAACACCTAATATGCTGCGAAACAGTGCCATTTTTAGTGGTGGGAATCCTTGTAAACCAATTTTTACAGATAATGATCCCGCGCCTAAAAGGGAAACAACAAGGAGTATGAGGCCTATAATCTTAGCAGGAGGGTCTTCATTTCTAAATTCTTTTTCAAGCATAAATACTTTCTTTCCCTCTATTGTTTCATTAAACTCCAATAATTCTATAGAAGGAGAATTGTGTTTTCTGTTCTTCTGTGTGGCGTATTTATGTTGCAGTACAAAATACAAAACATAACACAATCAAATTGCTTCGTTTCTAATATTACCTCCGTTGTTATGATACAATCTATCTTTAGGAAACTGTTTGAATTCTATAATGAATAGGAATGTATGAAAATTGAAAGGTTTCACTATCAAGTGCTAATTTGTGCCACCGCGCATCATTGCAATTTTGCCGGTACGCGCTAATTCAAGGATACCGTAGGTGTTAAAAATCTCTATTGCTGCTTCTAATTTCCCTTCATCACCGGTAATTTCAAGCACGAGTGAGGAAGGTTTTGTATCTATAACGCGTGCACGGTATACCTCTGCGACTTGTAGAATCTCCGCACGTTTTCGAGGATCATCCGTGCTAATCTTGAGAAGTAGGAGTTCTCGTTCTACATGAGTGCCTGTGGTGAGGTCTGTAACCTCAATGACATCAATAAGTCTATTTAGGTGTTGATAGATTTGCTCAATGATCTGGGCATCCCCATGTGTAACCAAGGTGATCTGTGAGACGCTCTTATCATGTGTTTCCGCGACGTTAAGGCTGTCAATATTAAAACCGCGTCCACTAAAAAGTCCTGCGACGCGCGCTAGGACTCCAAATCGGTTTTCAACCATTACCGAGAAAATGTGTCGTTCTTCTTTGCTCATTTTATTTAGTATTACTTCAATAGTTGTCCGTTGTTATGGCGCACTTTGAAAGCGCGCCTACTGTTTTGAAGATTAAGAAAGCCCGCGAATTACATCTCCAAGACCTGCGCCTGCGGGAACCATCGGAAATACGTTCTCCTCTTCAGCAACGATGAAATCAATCACGACAGGACCATCATTGATGCCTTTTGCCTTTAGTAATGCAGGTTCAACATCTTCGGGATGTTCCACTCGGAGACCAGTTGCCCCGAATGCCTGTGCCAGCAACGCAAAGTCAGGATTGTCGTGGTAATCAACAGCAGAGTAACGTTTATTATGGAACAGTTCCTGCCATTGTCGGACCATGCCTAAATACATATTGTTGATGATGAAAATCTTAAGTGGGAGTTTCATCGTAATCGCAGGTACTAACTCCTGAATAGTCATGATGTAGGATCCGTCACCATTGATATTCACAACGGTTTTATCAGGACATCCGAGTTGTGCCCCTATTGCTGCAGGCAAACTGAAACCCATTGTGCCAAGTCCGCCTGAGTTTAGCCAAGTTCTTGGGTCTGTAAATTTGAAGTATTGTGCAGCCCACATCTGATGTTGTCCAACATCCGCAACGACTATGGCATCACTATAATGCTCATAGATCTTTTCTATGACATATTGCGGCATGACTTTATTGCCTTTCTGCTCGTATTCAAACGGATATTTCTGTTTCCATTCCTGAATTTGATTACGCCAGGGGTCAATATCTGCGGTATCAACCAACTTATTTAATTCTGTAAGTACGTTCTTGGCATCCCCAACAATAGGCACATCAACAGGTACATTTTTTCCGATACAGGATGGGTCAATATCAATGTGGATTTTTTTAGCTTTTGGTGCGAATTTGCCGAGGTCTCCTGTAACCCTATCATCAAATCTTGCGCCGATAGCAACAACAAGGTCTGCATCTGTAAATGCGTAATTTGCACAGCATGAACCGTGCATTCCAGGCATCTCCATCGCCAATGGATGTGTTTCTGGAAATGCCCCAAGTCCCATCAACGTGACAGTAATAGGTATCTGTGTATTGAGGGTCAATTTTCGAAGTTCTTCACTTGCATTTGCGAGCACAACCCCACCACCAGCATATAACATCGGACACTTCGCTTCTTTAATTAAAGCTGCCGCTTTCGCAATTTGTGCTGGGTCACCATTCACTTGTGGTTTGTAGCTGCGGAGATCAACTGTTTCCGGATATTGAAATAGTGTCTCTTCTCTTTGTGCATCCTTAGCGATGTCAATAATGACGGGACCTTGTTTTCCTGTGCTGGCCAGATGAAATGCTTCAGCGACAACATCTGCGACTTCATCGCAACTTTTGACAAGGTAACTATGCTTACAGATTGGTCGGGTAACACCGATAACATCACATTCTTGGAATGCATCACTCCCGATAAATTGCGTCATTACCTGTCCAGTTATTGCAACCATAGGGATTGAATCCATATATGCAGTTGCAATTCCGGTAACAAGATTTGTTGCTCCGGGACCGGATGTTGCGAGTGCGACTCCAACTTTACCAGTGGCGCGTGCATATCCATCTGCGGCATGAGAAGCACCTTGCTCATGACGCATAGGGATCAATTTTACTTCTGTTTCATCGTAGAGGGCATCGAAAATCGGCATTGCCGCGCCACCGTTCACACCGAAGATATATTCGACACCTTCACGTTTGAGACCATCAACCAGGATTTGTGCTCCTGAAAGTTCCATGTCAATTTCCTCATAGACGGTAGTAGACACATTCTTTTGTGCCGTAGGTTGTTGAAAGTAAAAAACCTTCTCGTTCCAACTTTGGAGACGAGAAGGATGCGGCTTTAATAGCACGTTTCGGCTTGTGTATATTACCGAAACCGACCTTACCGTGGTACCACTCCAATTCCTTCCCTCGTTCACTATGGAAATAAGACTTTTGAACGACCACTAACGAGGAAAAGCACTCTTTGGGATGCGATAACGGACATCACACCGACTAACCCTACTGATGTATCACGATTGGGAAATCACTCTAACAACATGTTCAGATTAGTTGCTCCAGGGCGACCTTCAGCCTTAGGAACTTGGGGTGACCTTTCAGCCTATGAGTCACCTTCTCTTACAAGTCCAGAGGACCTACTTCTCCCCTTCTCCGCATTTACTTATATTCAATCTTTTATGTACACCATTCTTATATATCTGTTAGGTGTTTGCGAAATTTTCTCTATACCGATGTAATTATAATACTTCTCAATGAAAAAGTCAAGAAAAATCAGTGTTATTAGTTTTATAAATTGCCAGTTGATGAGTTTTACTAAGAGTTAGGTTTGAATTGTAGCGATGCATAGTTGTAGGCACACGCCGTGTACCGTAATTTCCTCTCAGGTGGACGGCATGCGGAGCGTACCTACTACCATGTTTGTTCACAAGCTAACCCGCAAGTGGGCATTGGTCAGAAAACAGCAATTACTCAACGATTGAATACCTCTGCGTATGTCATGAATGTTTGCATTAATTGCATTAATTTCTATTATAATTTGGATTTATTTATGAAAAAACCTTCGCGAAAAAATAGAGTTAGATTCAGTCATAATAAGAGATTATCAGTGATCTGGGTGTACTTCTGAGAGTTATACCAAATTAATCCGATTTGTAGCGCATGGAAAATAATTGATGCGAAAATTTCTGAGTGTTTGAGGAAATAAAAACGCAGACTTGCCAATGTGTACTGTCAGTTTACTATATTAACGCAAGTTGCTACCTAAACAATATAACGGTTCGTCCAGCCTGTTCAGGGTTCTTTCACATACCGCTCCAGCTGAAGATTAAGAAATAAATTGGGTAATTTCTTGAGGGGTCTGTCAGCATAAGCGTTAGGTATGCTGAATTGGTTAGGAAACCGCACCTAACGGGGAGTGTGCATGTATTTTTATATTTCAACATAAAAAGGGGTAGTTAGGACTACCCCTAAAAGTAGGTCAGGTTCTACGCATTTGCCTCATAGATTTCATTGACCTTTGACCAGTTGATGACATTTTTCCACGCGTCAACATAATCTGGACGACGGTTTTGATAGTTCAGATAATAGGCATGTTCCCATACATCAATACCGAGTAGCGGGGTATGTCCCTGCATAATTGGACTATCTTGATTTGCTGTAGAGTAAATCTCTAATCCACTATCACCGATAACCAACCATGCCCAACCGGATCCGAAACGTTTGGTGGCTGCCGTAGTGAATTCTTCATTGGCTGCTTCAAGTGATCCAAATGCAGATTTTATCGCGTCAGCAAGTGCTCCACCTGGGTTACCGCTATCGCCTTCGGGACACATGATAGACCAGAAGAGTGAATGGTTTGCATGTCCACCACCGTTGTTGATGACTGCTTGCCGTATGTCTTCTGGGACTTGGTCAATATTTCTAAGTAGTTCTTCAACATCTAATTTTGCGAGGTCGTCATGACCTTCTAATGCAGCGTTGAGGTTATTGACATATCCTTGATGGTGTTTTCCGTGATGAATTTCCATCGTTTGTGTGTCAATAATAGGTTCTAAAGCATCGTGTGCATAAGTGAGTTCTGGTAATGTGTGTGCCATTTATAATAATAGCCTCCTTAAGTATTTTGGTTGTAGGAGAGTATAACAGAATTGCACAAAGTGTGCAAGGATTTTGTTATTTCTACAGGATTCTTTAGGCTTCGTAATTTTAGTGAATTCTTATCACAACCCATTGTTTTCAGAATCACGGATTACACAGATTTGGCTGATTATTGAGTTTGTACTAATAAATTCCTATTGAAGGTTTGATCAAAATCTTATGAAACGGAATGTGTCCTCCCTGACTCCCATCCGTATAATCCGAGGCCGGTAGGTTCGGTTTCCTAACCGAACCGAATTTGTGCCAATAGTGTTCAAAAAGGTTTTCGCAGAAGATCCGGTTCGGTTAGGAAACCGAACCTACCTGTCCAGGAAGGACGCTAAATTGACTCTTATGATGCCAAAAACTTTACACGCCCCTACTTGTAATCTATTGAATATTGTGTTATGTTTTCATGTATGATAGTATTTGATAATTACCCTTATCAAACTCACAGAATCGGTATCCCAAACCCAAAAATAGCGTCATATAAAGCCCGAGGCAGTGTGTGGCATCAAAAAAACCGAAAAGCGAACCATATTCCCGAAGGTGGACGGAACCTTGATACCGATGCGAGTTGGTCAACAAGCAAGTATTGTGGATGGATTTATAGTTATGGAGTGCATTTGACAACCACTGCCAACGGGTTTCCGATACTCGCAAATGTTCGGACCGCTTCTGTGAACGAAAAACAGGATTTGATCAAAAGACTGAGGCACTTCTGGCGAGAAATATCAAATATGTCGTGGTGGATGTCGGATATTCGGTATAAAGGAGTGTCCGCGTTGTTTGGTGGTAAGTAATAGTTGACTGTCGCAGCGAAGCCTCATACATCGATTCAATGATTTGCTCTGCATGCCCCACCGTGAGATGTTTATCTATGAACTCATATTGAGTAAAACATAAGAATGCTGTCCAATAGGGAAACACAAGAGTTTATTTATGTCCTATTCTTTCACTTCATATCTATAACTTATTGAAAGGTGTTGTTATGGTAGACAAGGTTCAAGAGTCCCTTAGATACAATGGTATTCCGAAGCAGGTTTCACGTAAGGATTTTAATCGTTATATCAAACCTCATCTAAAGAAACGCATAAAAGGTCCCAAACCGAAACTGTCTTTCTATAAGATATTCAACTATATCCTCTATGTTGGACATACCGGTATTCAATGGAATCAACTCCGCACACGGCGTCCTGAACTCCATTGGTCTAACGTCTATAAATGGCATAATCATTGGTCAAAAGATGGTTCTTATGAGAAACTTTTTGAAGCATCTGTCGGACATCTTCATGATAGTGATCAACTTGACACCTCTTGTTTACATGGTGATGGTTCAAACACTGTTGTAAAAAAAGGGGTGACACCATAGGGTATTCAGGTCATAAACATCAAAAAGGTGAAAAAGAGGTGGCTATCACCGACAATAAAGGTTTTATCATTGGTCCAATAACCCTCAAACCAGTGAACCAACATGATACAACGATTTTGCCCGAGGCATTGACCGAACTCATCTCCTTCAGCAATCGCATTGGCATGGCACTTGGTGGTTCCGCGCTAACGCTGGATTCTGGTTTTGATTCCAAGGTGAATCATAAGATTATTAAAGAACAAGGACTGATCCCAGTGATCTATCCTAACAAACGAAACACTAAAGAACCTATCGCTATCGCTCGCAAGTTCCGGTGGTTTAGAAAAGATATATACAAAGACCGGTATAAAGTAGAGCGAACTTTCGGGTGGAAACCAGATACCTACCAAAGACTCGTTCTAAGTTATGATAAACTCAAAGAAACACGTTTAGGTTTTCGTAACTTAGCATATTCAATGATTAATTTTCGGGCAACTTTCAACGATGCTTAGATGTTACTCGCTATGAATTCTATGTAAACCATTGATCTATTTTCTCCTTTGTTTTTGCTATGGAAGCCTATGCATCACCTTTTTCCTTGAACCTCGCAATCGCACCACGTTCTGCCATCTCCGCTCTTGCATAATGTGCGGGCATCTGTGAGTTCTTCCATCTGCCAGCGACTTGTAAATCTACAACTGTTGCACCGGCTTTCGCGAGAGAGACCGCAGAACCGACACGCAAGGAATGTCCAGAGATAAATCCATCCACACCGGCATCCGCAGCCCGTTTTTTGATAATCCGTCTGGCAGAGACATCCGCAAGCCTACCCGGTTGAATATGGTCACCACGACGAACTGGACGGAATAATGCACCGCGAGTAATACCCGATTTCTCTTGATACCGACTAATCACCTTACGTGTATCACTGGTAACATACAAAGCTACACCAGAACCCTCTTGATCTGTCTTGGAACGCTGGACAACCAAAGTATTCTGTTTGAAATGCCCACAGTTGACAGCGACAACTTCAGAGACACGCAACAAGCAGTCAGACATCAGCCTAATCATCGCACTATCCCGAAGCCCCGCTTATTGGTGTTATCTGCTTCAGCAAATGCACACACGCGTTCAACGTCAGCCCACGTCAAGCCGTCAACTTGACCCCGTCCCCGACCCTTTGCATCTCTGCGGATTGTCCGTAATCGCTTTTGACTCATCGGGAATTGGACATCAACGGCTCGCACATTCACAAAATACCATTTCACTGCTGCGACACACATACTGAGCGTGGCTGGGGCAACGCCTTGTGTGTCTAATGTGGACAGGTAAGCTGCTAATTGCACATCTGTCAGATCGCTCAATGTCGCGTCTTTAGAGGATAACCATTCTGAAACAGCACGCCACGCGGGCTGATAGGCACGTCTGGAGTTGGGAGATAGGGCATCTCACGCAATACCAATACGAAGTTTATCATCATCAGTGAGTTGTAAGTCTGTTCTCGTTTCAATCGGTACTAATGCTTGCATCGTCTTTGTCCTCATCCAGTTGTTTATTTTCTTCTGTAACAGGGTCTTTTTCTAAAAGTGGATTTGCTCCTTTGTGGTGGTTTATCAAAACACAATTCTCAATAGTTAGGTGGTACCAGATATAGCCATACTTGCCTAAACTATGGGATACAACGTTTCCGCGTATCTCTACAAAATCATCCGTATTAAGATGGCGAAGTGAATAGGTTTGATCACGCCTAAATGAGCAACGCACTTCATCACCACGAAGCATAATTCCGATTTCACTTCTAAGTCTACTTTGCTCCAGTAGTCGTTCATATTCACTCTCTATGTGCTTCGTGTCATTTTCTATTTTGGCTATCCGCATTTTCATTACAGCAATATGAGGTGAGGGATCCGCTCCCCAAAGCACAACGGTCGTTTTATATTGATTGACAAATCCAATATGAGACAAGTCTTTTTTATCTATCCTCTTGATCTTACCTTTGACAATGTATACTTTTAGGGGAGTGACCGGGTGGCAAAGCAATACGCGGAACACCAGGTTGAATTGAATCATCGCTATATTTCTTGTTGGCACCGTATGCATCCCTACGATAATGAGACATCAATTCTTCCGCACTCACGCTCACAACATCTGATGCTTTCTCACTCACAACCTCTGATATATCATCTTTGTTTTCTGAATGTTGATGTTGCTTGTCTTTCATTATATAACGCTAGTTTAACGTGATTTTGAACTGATCTTGGGTCATGTCTCTCCGAACTGTGTTCACTAATTAACGATGTATCCGTGCGGGGATGCTATTCCAAAGGGACAGGGCGGTTTTCACCTTTTTAAACTAACTCTTTCTTTCGTATTCCTACCTAAAAACGCCTGTCCTGTTCATATCTTACCTACTCAATCGATAAGGAATGCTAATACTTGTCTATGCTATTAGATAGCAAGGGATGGCTGATTCCGCAGGGTAACATTCATCTTTTGTGGGATGCCTATAACCATATCTTGGATAACGGGCAGATAACTTTTCTATCTCCTTTTGGAGCACCGCTTCACAGAGGGGATTTTTGGGTTCATAATAGAGACTGCTTCTATTGAAACCGAGTTTGTCACAAATCTGTCGCACAGAGTAATCAGTTCACAAAGTCTGGACAATGCCTCGTTTTTCAGCCGAGGTCAACTTAGCAAGGTTGAGAGACTTTTTTTGGATGTCCAATTCCAAGGTCAATTTGCCAACAAGTTGTTCAAGTTGAGTGATTCGCTGTTGAAACGCATTGGTCTGTTTATCAATAGGTTCAAAGAGAGTTGCCGCATTTTCAAGAAGTTGGCGTTTCTACTTTGAGAACTGGACATCGCTGAGGTTATGTTTGCGACACAGTTCCGCTGGCAGTACATCTATTATAGTTATATAAAGACTGTATTCAAGTATAACTTGATTAATATAATAAATTGGCGTATTATAACTATATTTATATGAATTATCATGTTATTGTGTTTGATAACTCATTATCCTGAACCATTATACAAAGATATAATGCGACACAGTTATCTGAGAATAATTTTACATTTCAAAATCGCAGTTATGATTTATCTAATAAGAAGATAATCCTGTGATTTTTTATGTTCTTACACAACCTACTCATACAATGATCAGAGTGGACGGTGTATTCTGATCATTGCTTTTTAACATATTGCAGGAGTATTTACGATGAGAAAGTATTCATGGATTTTATTTATCGCTTTAAGCTGGATTGCTGCACGGAGACCCATCCGCAGCTTCTGCAATTGGACGGCAGCACGGAGCTGAACTTGTCATCACTGGAAAAGCGTTTCCGAATGATACACTGATTAGTTTCGGTCTATATACCAGCCGGGCAACAACCGAAATACGGATGTTAGATGTTGACACTGCAACCATATTCGTTGCCAAATCTCAAACGGGTAGCGGGTCTGATCTCACACAAAACATGGCAACGCAAAAGGCGTTCCAGAATGCTGGAGAACTCCTCGCTGATTATCTGATGAAACAGATTGAGGATAATTGGAAAAGACATGCACCGAAAGCCTACGAAGTTTCGTTGAGTGTGTCTGAACTAACTTTTAGCCAACTTGTGCAGTTAGAGCAACTCCTACAAAATTGGAGAGGAATTGATGCTGTTAATTTACGAAGTTTTGAGGCTGGCACTGCTGTCATTGGTGTTGAAACAGGAATCAGTGCACAACAATTAGCAGGACACCTTGTCACAAAACCGCTAAATCAGTTTTCGTTGGATGTCAAGAACTTCACCACTATGCAAATTGATATTGAAGTGAGAAGAGCCGTCGCACTCTACGATATACAATTGGTTATCGCGAATATGACTTTTGAGGAACTGATCCTACTTGAACAAGCATTGAAAAAATGGGAGGGATAAAGTCTGTCTCCCTTCAAGCTTTTGATGATGGGAACGCTGTGTTTGATATACATGCTGAGCAAGATGCACAGCATTTAGCACATGAACTGGAACGAAAACCGATCAATGCGTTTGCATTAGATGTTAAGAATTTCACACCAACTCAGATCAATATTAATGTGATAAGAGCAACCAGCGTTAACGATATGCAATTAATTATTTCACCCTTGGCTTTCAATCAGTTGGTCAAATTCCAAAAGGTATTAAAAGAATGGACAGGGGTTAATACGGTATATCTTAGAAGTTTCGACTCGGGTGTTGCGATTATTGAATTACACACCGAGAACGGCACACAGCAGTTAGCAGAAGAGTTGGCAAGTAAACCGTTCAAGGCGTTTGCTCTAAATGTCACCAATTTTACGCCTGACCGGATCAACATCAGTGTAGAAACTGAAGCTGAATGATAAAATATCAAAGGAAATACTACTCATGAAAAAGATCTTGTTCACGAATGTTTTTATATTTCTAATCGTTTCCACTAACTATCTACCAATATGTTTTGCACAAGACTATACGCAATGGAACCTACCTGAAGGTGCGAAAGCACGACTCGGGAAAGGTTCAACCTACGAAATAAAGTATTCCCCCGATGGTACCAAATTAGCAGTGGCAAGCAACATCGGTATATGGATTTACGATGCACAGACTGGACAGGAATTGGATCTATGGCATACGGGTTCGGTCTACAGCGTAGCGTTTAGTCCGGATAGAAACACACTCGCAACTGGGGGTTATGACGGAACTATCCGGCTGTGGAACGCACACACTGGACAACATATCAGAACACTCACGGGGCATACGGGTTCAGTCTTCAGCGTGGCGTTTAGTCCGGATGGCAACACAATCGCAACTGGGAGTGCGGACGGCACGGTGCTGCTGTGGGAACTCAATCCTACACCAACATCAAACACCGCAGTCAGCCTTTCACCAGTTAGTGTTGCGTCCCCAGGTGTCGGTGAGCAACTCACCTTCACTCTCAATATCACAAAAGGTCAAAACGTCGCGGGTTACCAAGCCACTGTGCAGTTTGACACAACTATCCTTCGCTATGTAGAGAGTGCCAATGGCGACTATCTGCCTGCCGGTGCGTTCTTCATTCCACACGTTGTTGAAGGCAATACTGTATAACTTGCAGCGTCCTCTCTTGCGGGGGAAGCGATGGGAGATGGCGCGCTTGCTACCATCACGTTTGAAGTTGTTGCTGTCAAAGCCTCCACCGTGAGTCTGTCTGACGTGCTACTAACAAACAAGGATGGTAATAGTTCAACGCCACAAATAGAAGCCGCAGAGATTACCGAACCCTCGCAATTACCGGAGGATGTCAATGGTGACAGTGTTGTGAACATTGTAGACTTAACCTTGGTCGCCTCTAACTTCGGTAAAACAGGAGAGAACGCTGCGGATGTCAATGGAGACGGTGTCGTGAATATCGTCGATTTGACACTGGTAGCGGCTGCGTTTGGAAACACAGCCGCCGCACCTATTATCTGGAGTTTCGATTCGAAGATCGCTCCGACAAGAGCGGATGTAGCAGCATGACTAAACGAAGCACGGCAGCTAAACTTAGCTGATCCTGGTTTCCAGCGTGGTATATTGATATTGGAACAACTCCTTGCATGGCTTACTCCGAAAAATACCGCATTGTTACCGAACTACCCAAACCCATTCAACCCGGAAACATGGATACCTTATCAACTTGCAGCCCCTGCTGATGTCAGTATATCAATCTACACAGCAGATGGTAAGTTGATACGAACATTGGACTTAGGACACCAACCTGTTGGCATATATCAACATCGTAGCCATGCAGCCCAGTGGGATGGTAAAAACGCACAAGGTGAACTTGTCGCAAGCGGTGTGTATTTTTATATGCTCACTGCAGGAAATTTCACCGCTACACGTAAAATGTTAATAAAAAAGTAAATTTATTATCGGTGTGACTTCTGTGCTTTCTTCGGATAGAGATAGATGTCACACCTTACAAAACAGGAGAACTCACACTTGAAAACGAGACTATGTTTCACACTACTTACTTTTGTAATACTTATGTTTGTGCCGAACAGTTTTGCACAAGACACGACACCTGAATATGTTGTGCGTGTCATCTATTTTATCCCAAATGACCGTCAACCTAAGCCTGACATAGACAAAGTATTGGATACACATATAAAAGAGGCACAGCAATTTTTCGCAGACCAGTTGGAGGCTCACGGGTTTGACAGAAAAACATTTAGAATTGAAACCGATGATGCCGGAGATGCTATTGTTCATCATGTTAACGGACAGCACGACGATGCATATTATCAGAATCCTTCTATTGGTGGATCCGGCAGCACCGTGAGCGAAATTGCAGAACAATTTGATATGTCAAAAAATATCTATTATATTGCTTTGGATAGTAGTAGTGTTTACCTTGATAGCGGACAAACAACGGGTTGGGCTTATGGAAATAGCGTGAGCGGCGTAACGTTTGTTACAGTGCATGAGAATGTTCCCACTATTCATGAACTCGGACATGCTTTTGGATTGTCACATGATTACCGTTCTAACTTTAAGGCAAAAAGAATTTACACTAATTCAAACTTCCGCGAACTGATGACAACCACTTTCTGTGCGGCAGAATGGTTATATGCACACCGATATTTCAACTCAAATCCAGGTGAAGTTAATAACAACACGGATATTCAATTTCAGCCTGCCGAACTTATTGAACCACCGACTAAAATACGTCTCCGATTTACATTAACTGATCCTGATGGTCTCCACCAAGTACAGTTGCATCATCCGCAAGGGTTTCTACCAGAAGAATATAGTCATCTTGCAGGAAGAAACGAGTCAACTTTAGCTGCTTTTCAAAGATTGAGCGGTAATCATGATACTGCAGAATTTGTAACTCGTGATTTGGTAGGACCTGATAATTTAACTTCTGAATCCATCAGAATATGGCTGGGAGTTATGGATATGCATGGAAACTTTACAAGGCATCCGTTCGATATTGATATGACGCAGCTTCTGTCACCACATGCTGATGTTTCAATACCTGATCCGAATTTAGCATCGGTAATCCGAGAAGAACTCGGTTTGGCATCCGATGATGCAATAACGAATCTGAATATGTTGCAGTTAACGAAACTCTTGGCTGTTGATCGTAATATAAAGAACCTTACGGGGCTTGAAAGGGCAATCTACCTGCGTGAATTAAATCTGTTAGCTAATCAAATTAAGGACATAACCCACCTCTCACAATTGACACATTTGACAGACTTATCTCTTGGGTTTAATGAAATTCGAGACATCACACATCTCACAGATTTAAACCAATTGAGAAGTTTATTTTTAGGGGATAATCCTATCAGTGACATCACAGTTCTCACATCATTGAACAGCTTAAAGAGTTTGTCCATCATGGGTACGAACTCCAGTAATAAACCGATCTTTGATATCAGTCCAGTCTGGGAGTTGACACAACTGAGTTATTTATCACTCAGATCTTTAAAGATTAGCGATCTTTCTCCGCTCACAAACTTTACAGACTTAACACAATTACAACTCTCTAATAATCTAATCAGCGACATTACGCCGTTGACAGGATTGACAGGATTAACAAAAGTAAGCCTCAATGGCAATGTAATTAGTGATGTAAGCCCCCTCACAACATTAACAAATCTTAATGTCTTAAATCTACAAGATAATCCAATTAAGAACAGAAAACCGCTCTTTGAACTTTTGAAAAAGAATCCAGACATCGAAATAAACCTTAAGTGGGGTGGAAAACCGTTACCCGTTAATCTATCTCACTTCCGTGCAGAACAGACCAATGCAGGTGTTTTGCTCAAATGGACAACCGAATCAGAGGTAGATAACGCTGGATTTTATATTTACCGCAGTGAAACAAAGGATGGTGAATTCAAAGTTGTTAATCCTCAAATGATACGGGGTGCTGGCACCATAGGTGAACGTAACGAATACACGTGGACAGATACCACCGCTAAACCGAATACTGTCTACTATTATCGGATAGAGGATGTCTCACATGCGGGTGTGCGGGAACAGTTAGCAACAGTTCGCTTGAAAGGGTTTATGTCGGCTAAGGATAAGTTGTTATTGAAATGGAGTGATTTGAAATATCTTCGTCAGTGATCTACGTGCAACAGAGGATAGTGATTTTTGTGTAAACAAGATCCTTGAATGGAGAGAAGAATAATGTATGAACGATCATAAGTCTGTACTCACATATCTAATCAGATTAAGGTATTGTCAGATGCCAAGGCATTCGGATGCAGCAGTTCAAGAACAAATAACAAATGATCTAATAGAAATCCTGCGGAACAACATCACGCTCTTGTAGGGCTAAGTTAACCTGCCCTGCAGCGCGCAAATAATTATGGGGTTACTATAACATAAATTTTATAAGGAGATATCAATGCAACAACTGAATCTAACTCTCACAGTTATATTATTATTCAGTCTTACTATTGGCTGTTCAAGGATAAAAAGTACTTCCGTTGACGAAGGGCAAGAAGAATCTGGGACACAACTTAAACTTGACCAAACATACGATACAATCAGAAAAGGTACGCGCCTCATCATGAGTTATAACGTACAAACCAATACCTTTGAAGGTACGGTGGAAAACACCACTGGCGAAACGTTGCAACAAGTCCGCGTTGAAGTCCATTTATCTAATGGGGTAGAACTTGGACCAACACCATCGGTTGACCTGTCACCTGGTGAAAAGAGAGATGTTAAACTTACTGCAATAGGTAAAGATTTTAACGGATGGACACCCCATGCCGAAGTTGGGGACGGTGAACATGGTGGTGAGGGTGAGGGTGAGGATGAACATGGTGGTGAAGGTGAGGGTGATGGTGAACATCAATAGCTGATGCCCCCACGAAAGAGGAAAATGATTGACAATCAACGAATTATACGAACGCGTTACATTCTATGCTTATTGATAAACCTTTACCTTTTCTCATGTGGCAAAAGCGTTGATTTTATCAAATTGGATACGTCAGTTAAAACCATTTTGTCACAAGTCGCCTTACTGTTCCAAAGATAGAAGTAACGGAGCAGGAACATCCGATTCAATTTGTTATCGAGAGCAAAAAGAATCAATATCAATCAGGTATCTATTATGGTCAGATTTGGTATAAGAATAACGAAGGTAAGCCGCAGGTTTTTGACTACTTGGTACATTTTTCTGATGCTGTGCAGACGGATAGGTATATTTTTGTGCCTGTTCGTTATGGATGGGGCGGAACGGGAATCTTTTACTATTTGACAGCGATTGATAAACGGAACTTGATAGGTGCGAATTCTGCGTATATCGGGATCGTGTCAAAATTATCAATGTCAAAGTGATTGACACAAGCACTGATACTGTCTCTATCACCTACATTGAACGCGAAGCAGGTGATACATATCCAACCGTGAACAAGCGTTTCAAAAAACTGGCAATTGAACAAAACCTGAAAATATTGCTGTTATTAGAAGAAAACTGAATAATTGAAACTTCCTGCAGCAGATGTGATTGTAGTATTTAATTCTCAATCGGTCGGTGTGTAAGTTTCTTACATGATTACTCTTTTCTTTTTTAGGAAGGTTTCAACCTTGACACATGCTC
Organism: Candidatus Poribacteria bacterium; assembly: GCA_965214095.1. GTDB lineage: Bacteria > Poribacteria > WGA-4E > WGA-4E > WGA-3G > MSPOR6. The sequence goes on from OZ243938.1 coordinate 1,736,248, forward strand.
CACAAGCGTTTGTTGTTGATTTGAATAAAACGGGTTTACAAAGTCCACCTACAAGAGAAATGATATGGTTAATGCCAAGATACTTACACACCCTTACTCGGTAAAAGTCCTGATTACTTTGACTTTGAGTCTGCCGTTGCAAGCTTCTGAGGAAGCAAAGTTGAAAGCAGTTTAAGATGCTAAACAAGATTTCGAACCTTTCAGATGGATTGCTACAAGTATCGGATGTACAATTTTTGGATGCCTTGCTGGAGGTTTAACAGCGGAAGGTCTTGACAGTAGTGGGGAGTTGATATAACAGACATGGTTGTAGTTTCATCTATGACAGGGACTGCATTAGCATGTTTACCTGCACTTGTGTTGTCGAACTCAGTTCCAGTCCATCCATTACCTGATAGGTTATTAGGTAAATCCCCAGAATATATAAACGCCTATTCTATGGAATATTCGTCAGAAATCAAGGGGTATAGAAGGACACGATTATTAACTGGTACTATTATTACAACGGGTGGTTTTTTAGGTGTGACTTTTATTATGAATAGAAATTAGCATACATCTTCACATAAATTTTGAAAGGATATATATGTTTATTCGAAAGATTGTTACTATTTTAATTGTGTTTACATGTGTGATTTTGTCCAGCTCCGCATCTGCCTCTGACAGAAAATGGTTATATTATTGCTCAATATCATTCTTATCTTCTAAACTCTTTTCTATAATATCAACCTACCTCTGAAGTTCTTCACTTTTATTAGTGCTTGATTTCAATTTATTCAAAAACTTTTCGATATCCTTCTCAGAAGCCATAATATTGATACTTGATGCTAAATTTCTCTGAGAGTCCCAATAATAATTATATGTTCTGTAGTGTGTAATTGCATATATAGATTCTACAAAAGATAGTGAAGATATAGTACATATAATTATAGCATAGTATTTCTTCAAGTTAATCACCTCCTTATATTTCTAGAGCGTAGCTCATAAATCATTTGTAAGGCGATGTCCCTGTGCCTCGCCATCTCTCACAATGTAACTATAGTTATAATAAGTCGTTTTATTATATTAATTATACAATATGTTAATAGAGTTTATATATAACCTAATATAGTATTTTTGGAAACAAGAGCGTATCTCGCAAATAACGTGAGTTCTATAAGATGCGTTATAACGGTAGTTGAGGCGGGATTCCGCGGAGTGTTTTCGGGCTTTTTCACTGATTATTGATACTCTTTCACCAGTGTTTTCAAGGGACGGATGTTTCTTGGCGGTGTCCTGATACTATTCCAATCGGTGTCATCAATCAATAGAGAGTCTTGGACAAGGGGTGTTGAAAGGATGGTCAAGGTATATCAAGTCCACCGTTTCAGACTCCATGCCCGCATAATATCAAGATTATCTACCACGAAAAGCGTTTGGTTTTGTACGTTCACAATAGCAACTCCAAGTATCTCATGCTTTCGGAAACAGAAGATCGTGCCCAAATATATTATAGTAGATTTTGAAATTACTTGAACACTCTGCATCGGCGAGGTTAGGAAACCTCGCCTACCGTGGGTCGAAATTGTCAACTTATATTTATAATTCACTATAATCATAATTCGTATAGTTAACATACAAACTTCGTACACGATGGTAAGTAACAGCATCATATAGATTTATAGGAAATCAAAGGAAATTTTGAAACCATGAAAACAAAACATTTATCATTAGCCTTAATCGGTAGTATTCTGATTATAATTTTTAGCATAACAGGATGTTCCGAGACGCCTTATACAGGTCCGGTCCTCTCTATTGACCACATAGATACATACCTTAATGCAACAGGTGAAGATACCGTTTGCCTGCAGGACGGATTTGATTCCGTTTGCGTCAAACTTGATCTGGATAAAATAGAGATTGATGGTGCAGATATAGGTTACACACCTACTGTCCATGTGCATCCAGAAAACATTGCTTATGTATTTGAGTATCAAGGAAGTCCTATTTTGCAAGCCAAAAGAACAATGGATACCACAGAACTCGTGCAGCAATTAGAAGATGCAGGTAAAGTTAATCTACCCTCAACCGGACATAATCTGAACGTTGCCTCCATTCCTGAAGGATGGACTATCCAGATATATTCCACTGCTCCAATGAATGTCAGAGTTGTAGAAGGATTAACCATAGGCACTAACAAGAAAAAAGACCTTGGGATAACCCAAACGACACACATTGAGGGTGGCGTTCAATTTTCCGTTGAAACGAAGGTCGCGGAAATAACGATTCAAGTCAATGGGTTGATCCCAGGCAACACAGCTACATTCCATATCAGTGCAGATAGCATTGATTCTGATGATAACACTAATATTTTGAAGTTAGAACCGGTACAATAACCATTAAGAAAGGAGTAATACGTGGCAAACTTACAGAGTGTCATGTCAAGAATTCAACTATTATTGTTCGGATTCATCAGTAGCATACTAATTGTTCTTTTCAGTATAGTAGGGTGTTCCGATCCTTCCCATACGGGGTCGATTGTTTCATCTACAGGTTCAATGCTAACACATGCGGATGTGGACGATTATCTCACCTCCATTCGTGGTGGGAGATATTGCATTCATAATGACACGGATTCCGCCTGTATTGATCTTGTCCCACTTGTAAATGGCGCGGTAGATACCAATGGACCTATCATCCACATTTATCCAGAAAAAACAGTTTATCTGTTCCATTATGAAGGCAAACCAATTGTGCGAGCCGAAAGGGTAGGGGATACCACCGACTTTGTTGAGAAATTGCCAGATGCAGATCAAGACCCGCCTAAAAGGGGACCGTCTACTCCCGGAAGCAATAACAACGGCGATGACGACAATGATGTCAACAACGACAACAGCGATGATGAAACACCTGCGAATCCCGATGACAACAATGACGAAAATCCTGATAATACCGATCCCACTGATAACACCAATGATGGACATGGATGGCTTATCTGGATATACTACCCAGAGGGTACAGCACCAATAAATCCGCCAACGCTTAGTGAAAGTAATGTGACAGTTACAATAAATGGTAAACAATTAACGGATGAAGACATAACAGGCTTTGCACAATTCATCGGAATCGAAGGCGAAAGAGGTATTCAGTTTTTCTATCCAACAGAATCCGCAGAACTTTTAGACTTAAAGGTTCAAATGGTTGGAATAACTGATCGTCAAGGTAATGTCCGATTTAATATTAACTATTTATGGAATTCATATTAACATAATATCATCAGTTCTCTGGTTGTGTACATAACGAGAACAGGAAAAAAGAACTTAGGCTAACATAAAATGCATACCCTGTCTCACGTAAAACACCACGAGGGATACCTCCTAAAAATGCGTTAGAAGCGAGTCTGAACCTTTTTATTTCAAATGCGTCTTCACCTGAAGGCATGCAGGAGGATTATTACACGGAACGGGGAAGGTGTCCGGGTAGCAGCCATTTGTCTGCAGGAACTTCACTCGTTCGCTGGACGCTTACGTTTTATTCTCAGGGACAAGAGGACATTATTTTAAGACGAACCGAATGCCGTTGTTTCATCTTCTGCTTGTTGCAAAGTTTACTCATTGTTTCTTGACGAATGTCTCAACCAATCCTGATATTTTATTAAGTTTTTCATTCATCGCATTCAGATAATCCGTGATCAAATCTTTGTTCTTAACCGGTAAGTTGTAGTCTCCCCTAATAATTTCCTTACGCCACTGTTCACATTCTGCCTTTGTGCCGTATGTGATGTTAATATAGGCTTGATCCATGCTACCGTCTGGTTTGGTATAAACGAGAGTCAGGCATGCTTCCAATTTAGCATTCTTCTCTGTGCCCGTTATTTCAAAATGCGTAACTTCATCTAAGTTGAAAGTTATGCCTTGAAAATCTATCCAATTCATTGTAATATTTCTCCTTTAGAAAGGGTTTAAGATTCGTTTTTGTAGGTGCTATGTGTATATGATCCTTATTATTCTGTGATGGCTTCAATAACCAAGGTCGTATCTCGTCAGAAATAGCTGATTTCACGAAAATCAAGTTGGAAGTTTTCGCTATATTCTGTCCCTCTAATATTTTGATATGTCACATCAAATTTCACTCTTGATTGCTTGTTTTTATACCAATCGTCAGTATGTAATTCGTCTAACCGGCCTACAACAGAAGAGACTATGGCAGACATTGTTTGTCCTGAGACAAGGACTTCAATTCCGTTTGTAAGGAAGTTAATATTTTTGAGGGAACTGCTATACGCTGGCTTAAAGGAAAAATCACCATCAAACCAAATCCTATGGGCAGCTCGTGTTCCTACATTCTGCACACATAAAAATGTATCAAGATAATAACGTTGATTTGCTTGCCGTTTTTCAAGTGTCAAAAAGAGCACGACTTCCGGTCTGTGCGTTTCGTCTGCTGTTCGCTTTGTTTCTTGCAGCAGTTTATGTGTTATGATCACATAAATTCCAGTTAGGACTACAAGTAACAAGGTACTACTTGCTATTATTAGACTGATAGTCCATTCCATTTATTATCTACCTCTTTTCGTTTCTAAATTCTTTTTCCAGCATAAATATCAGTTCACTTATTATTTTTTTTAGTGCGAGGGTTTTACATCTCCCCGCAGGATGGAAAGAACACCTTGTTTATATAGGGCATATTTTCTTTACACGCCGCCCTCGTAGCGAAATGGCGCGTGCGGTAACTCCGGTATAACACCCCGCACGCATAAGGTGGTTATTGCATCTCCGGATTAGCATCACTTTAAGGTAATATCCCACGTTAATCCGTTCTGTGTTCTATTCTGTATATTTTTCTTTTCAGATTATAGTATATTTTGAAATTACTTGAACACTCTGCATCGGCGAGGTTAGGAAAACTCACCTACCGTGGGTCGAAAGTGTCAACTTATATTTATAATTCACTATAACATAAAGCGAAAAGAACTTGGATGTGTTCAAGCCAGCACTGCATGAGTGTACCGATAATGCTTCTTAGAAAAATAATATATTCCGTCTTTGTAGACTTCGGTTGACTTACACTATAGAGTCTTAACTCTTCTCAAATGAACTAAAATTCTATGGCACGAGTCTATGTGGTTGTCCCCGCAGCTAAAGCAGTGGGATTGTTACGACTTGTGCTAGTTAACACCGAGTTGATTATGAATTCACATATATCGTCCCTACGGGACTAAAGAGCATCTTAAGAGAAAGATATACGGACAATATAACCTGAATGTGTGAAGTAATACTTAACATTTAGTTATTTAGCACAAGTCGTGATTGTTCGTTAATTTCCTTCATGGCTGCCTTTAACTTCACTCCAGCTTAGTAACACCTTATCCTTCGCAGACACAAGCCCCCTCAACCGAACAGTCGTGAGCTGTTCACGGATGCCGTCATGTGAGACATCTTCTAACCGATAATAGTAGACAGTATTTGGCTTAGCCGTAGTATCTGTCCACGTATATTCAGTGCGTTGACCTGTCGTGCCTGCACCTTGAATGAGTTTTGGATTGATGACTTTGAACTTGCCATCATTGTTTCGACTGCGATAGATGTAAAAACCCGCATTGTCCACTTCTGACTCCGTCGTCCATTTCAAAAATACACCCGAGAGGGTTTGCTCCGCACGGAAACTGGACAAGGATACGGGCAAAGGTAGGTTGCTTGACGCGTCCCATAACTGTACCTTTCCGTCACTGGCAGCTGCGAGCATCTGTCCATCGGGATGAAACGCTAAATACGAGACACCCCCAGACACCTTGAGTGTTTTTCTGTGTGTGCCTGTCCTGACATTCCACAAATAGACAGGAGAGAGTCCACTTGCGAGCGTCTTGCTATTGGGATGAAACGCCAAGCTATTACTCACGCTGAGATGTCCTATAAGTGTATGCAGCAGTCTACCAGTGCGCACATCCCATAGACGGACAATTGTATCTGACCCCGAACTCGCAAGGATTTTACTATCCGGACTGAACGCCAAGTCATTAACTGAATCTTGATGTCCTATGAGTGTGTGTCGGATTTTACCTGTGCGAACATCAAATAAATGGATACGACCATCCCATAACCCGCTTGCGAGCGTCCGCAAATCTGGGCTGAACACTTCTCCTCCAGTCAAAAGCTCTACGGGACTGTCTGATTGGATTCTTCCGGTGTGAACATCCCATAAACGGATACTACCTTTTGACCTGGTTTTTGACTGAATCGCACCGGCAAGCGTCTGACCATCAGGAGAAAATGCGACGCTCCCCGCTGTTTCATTATCTGGTATGGGTATGCCCCGTTGGATTTCACCTGTGTCAACATCCCATAAATAAATGCTATTCTCGTCCAGCCATACCTCCCCTGCGATTGTCTGACTATCCGGAGAGAAAGCAAAGGATACCCGTTGTCCTATCCCTGCCAAAGTATGTCGCACTTTATGCGTGCGAACATCCCATAACCGTATGACACCTGCCTCCTTAGTTGCGAGTGTCTGTCCATCCGGACTAAACATGATCATGCCGATACCACCCACCGTAAACTCTTTGAAGGTATGACGTGACAAACCTGTATCAACATCCCATAAACAGATGTTACTATCTTCTGAACTTATACTTGCGAGGGTGTTACCATCTGGACTAAACACAACGCTTGAGACAATATAAGGAATATGTCCATCAAGTGCTTGTTGGATGTCACCTGTGCCAACATTCCATAAACGGATACTACCTATCCCCGAACTTGCAAGCGTTTTGCCATTAGGGCTAAACGCCACGTTAAAAATCCATCCCTGATGATGAAATCTGTCCCGAATCGCACCCGTGTCAACATCCCATAAATAGACGGTGTCATCAAAACCACCGCTTGCCAACGTCTCACCATCCGGACTAAACGTTACACTCTTAACCCTGTGCTGATGGTCTTTGAGGGTGTGCAGGATGTCACCCGTGTCAACATCCCATAAACGGACGGTGTCGTCCCCTCCACCGCTCGCTAATGTCCGGCCATCCGGACTAAACGCTACGCTATTGATATTCACGACAGTATCTATGAGTGTGTGACGAATTATGTTTTTGCTGTAATCCCATAAACGAATACTACCATCCGAACCCGCAATCGCAAGCAACTGCCCATCGGGAGAAAACGCTAAGTCAAGCACGTAAGTCTTACCTGAACGTGTATGTAGTATTTTCCCCGTGTGAACATCCCATATATACGCATACTTCCAATAGCCACCCGAGATGCGCTGTCCATCCAGACTAAACGCAATATTGCCGATGCCCCCATCTGCCCCCGTTAATAGATCAACGGGATGCTGGGTCTGTGCATCGTAGAGCGTAATCCCATCCCCCGCAACCGCAAAATGCTGCCCATCGGGAGAAAACGCTATATCAGAAGCACCGCCTTTCCCCAAAGCCCGTGTTGGCTCGTAGAAATCGGACTCTGCCTGCAAGAAAGGTATAATGTCAATTGGGAAATACTGTGTGCGTATCATGACACCGGACGTATCAATCAGCTGCAGATAGACGTTGCGATCATCGGGTAACAATGCAACGGTGACAAACTCGACAATGCTATTAGGTGTCGTGGCTAAACGTTTGCCAGCAACAAAATCAGGGTATTGGCTGTAAGAATTCGCCGGTCTCAGTAATTGTGCTTGATGCAGCAGTCCATTAGAACCAGTTATTTCAAAACGAAGCCGTATCGTATTCGGAGACGCTGTGGCACTCAGGGGCAACATCTGAACCGTGGGCACCTGAACGCTGTCTAAATCAATAGGAGTGCGTGGCGGATTGAATGCAGCATGCACATCAAGCCAATGGGCAGTCCAATATGTGTTGAGCATTCGATCATGACTAAAAGAGACGACTGTTTTGTTTTCAATGTCCCGACTATAGAACCCGTGATTTAATCCAAAGGTATGTCCGAGTTCATGCGCAATCGTATCCACATCAAAGCAGTCCCCGGATGCAGGCACAAGTGCCTGTCCCGCGTCGTTCCATCCTGAACCACGACCGCAAGCTTCACCACGATCAAGTATTTCACTGCTTATATCTATCGCCGCGAGATAGATGTTCTTTGACGTGTCAAACTTTTCTTCTATTTCAGATCACATATCAAACGTGTATTGTAAATTATTATAATATTCATCTGTGAATTGTCCGGTGACATGATGCACGACTGCTTTACCGCTGGCATCGGTTTCGTAGAGAAAAGTTTTTCTGTCAAACCCGTGTGCTTCCATCTGATTGGCGAACAGCATCTGCGTATCCTTTATTAGCGTATCTAACTTATTATTGATGTCTGGCTGCGGATCACGGTCTTTTGGCAGAAAATAGATCAGTCGAACTATAGGACGTTCGCGCTGTTCTGCAGATGAAAAAGTGACAATCCCAAAACTTAGCAAAACGGCAACGATAAGAAAAAGTTTTCTAAATCTCATAAAATACTCCAATATTACGTGATTTGTAAAATCATACTGTGTTGAGTTGTTATCGGAGTTCCCTCCTACAACGACAGAGCTATATTCAGTAGGAGCGATCTCCGAATCACGATATTTACCTGCCAAATAAGAGTGGACACAGCACTAGTGGTCTGTCTACCTTATTTTAAGGGTAATATAATCGTAGGGGCGAGGTCACCTCGCCCTCTTCCAAATCATATACCCACAATTTTAGTATGGACAGTCCACTAGTGACAAGAAAGTGCCCGCGCAGGCATAAGAGAATTAGTATAACCTACGAGCTGTTGCAGAGGTAAGTTTAGTTATGTGCGTCGCCAGCATGTTCCCCACCTGTACTATCACCACCACTGCCAACTTCGGCATGCGGAGACCATCCAGTGAAGCTTTGCCCTGTCGCATCTAACGTGACGGATTTCTTTTCACCAGCTGCAAGGCTTACATTTGGTGTAGGTCCAAGTTCTACCCCGTTAGAAAGGTGAATTTCAACCCTGACCTGATCGATGGTTGCATTGGTAGTATTCTCTATAGTCCCTTCAAACATACTATTCGCAGGATTGTAGTTTATTACCAGCCGAACTCCAAGTCTGACCGTATTATAAGTTTCATCCAGTGCGAGTTGTGTTCCTGACTCTTCGCCACCTTCACTGCCTTCACCAGTAATTGGAGTGCTTGACCTTGAACAACTAATCATAAAAACCATGCATGCGACTGCGATTATGGTTGAGAGATCCAGATTTTAAATTCATTTTGATTCTCCTTTTTCATATTTAATGTGATCGCTATTGTTTACACGCCGCGACCGAAGCGAGATTGTTACGACCCCATTTCCAAAGTTTTCCTATCAAGTAAAACATACTTATGTGTGCCATCTGTAATATATATGTCAACTATTTCAACAGACATCAATTCACCATATTCTACGTTGCATCCGACAAGTCCTCAAGTGATATAGATGCCAAATAATAAAAGTATCTTTTTTTAATTATGTTTTATTTTTCTTCTAACAACAGCAACATATTCAGGTTTTGTTCAATTGCCAATTTTTTGACACGCTTGTTCACAGATGGATATGTATTGCGTTCAGTGTATGTGATAGAGACAGCATCAGAGCCTGTATCTATCACTTTGACATTGATAATTTTGACACGATCTCCGATATACGCTGAATTCATTCCTATCAAGTTCCGTTTATCAATTGCTGTCAAATAGTAAAAAACACCTGTTCCGCCCAAACTATAGCCAACAGGAACAAAAATATATCTGTCTGTCTGCACAGCATCAGAAAAATGAACCAAATAGTTAACAATATGGGGAACGCCTCCGCTATTCTTATACCAAGTCTGACCATAATAGATGCCCGCTTGATACTGTTTTTTTCCGATCCCGACGACAAATTGAACCGGATGTCCTTGTTCAGTTGCTTTTACTTCTGGAACAGTAAGAGTAGCTTGTGGCAAAATGGATTTCATTGGCGCGTTTAATTTGATGAAATCTACCCTTTTACTGCACGATAAAAGATAAAGAGTTATAAATAAAAACAGGATATAACCTGTTCGTATAACACGTTGATTATCATTCATTTTTGTTTCTGGCATGCTACAATCTGTGGTTTCCTTTTTTAAGCAATTCATATTAATTTGCGAGTTTGCATGAAATGGTGATGAGTCTAACTGATTTCGCAAGTGTCATCAATTAATGGTGTTCATTTCCACTTTTACCGCACGGAATTGGGTGATGAAAAATATAGTTTTTTCACAAGTTCTTAACTACTTATTACTAAATTTTATATCGTCTTATCATCGTGATCCTCTTTTGTGAGTATGCGAGGGTTTAGCGTCTCCCCGCAGGACGTGTGAAACGTTTTTGTTGTGGATATTTTTACACGCCTCCACGGGGCGAGACCTTAAATTTCGCGATTAATTATCATCACTCAAGGAACTGTTGTTGATTATCAACTCACCCAATAGGTTCTCAACTTATTCTTAGCAGAAAACCTTTCAATCGTTGTATCCGAGAGTATCCGTTGTTCACCAACGAAAGACATATCTTCAATCCAATAATAACGTTGCAGATATATCTTTCCACGTATACTCCGTGCGTTCACGTTTTGGATATATCACATGTTTCCTGAGCAATGATTATATGATCTCTGAATGCAATGAATTCTCCTTTGTCCTGTCAAATTACAAAAGATCATTGCAAATCGGTTCTTGTCTTTGTATCAGATCATGGACAATCTTAAGTCGACAAGCAGAGTCATCCTCAAAATGGACACATACTCCATTCGCAAACCATATATTCATGCACATCCATTTGTCATAGAGCAAAAGATGACTACCAAGTTTATCTGTCTCTCCAATATGCAACGCATCATAGAAACCATTATCTGCTTTGATGTAAATGTAAATAGCACCCGTATCCGGTAAATCTGCGTGTAGCGGATAAAGCGTAAACAGATAATAATGACCTGAGATGCCAGCAAAATAGACCTCTTTATTTTCCATTTCCGTCATAAGAAACCTCTATTCGTATATAACTCACCTTCTGTTTATCTTTTCATCACACCATACAATTCCACATATCGTTAAGAATGCCAAAATACATATTACTATTATTGAAATCATCGTTTCTATTCCGATAACCAGTTTCAATAGAACTATTCAAATTTTGCTATACCTTTATTTGTGATATACCAAGCATCTAAACCAAACGGAGATATAAGTCCCTCCTTCTGAAGTTTATTAAGTATATTGCGAACGACAACATAATCAGAATTACTATCTTCAGTGGGTGTTAAAAGGATACGGATAACCTCGCTAATATCTTTCGTTGAGAGACGATCTCCTTGCTTTTCAAAAGCATATACTTGATACAGGACAGTATTTTTAAGTTCAGTATCTGTGAGAACAGTATTGATGAAAGGGATATTGTGCTGTTCCCAGCCTGTACGTAATAAGTTTACTATTAGATCATTGTATCCGTTTGATTTTGGGTTTAGTGCAATGTCTGTGTTCCATTTGTCTGTATTTTCATTGTGGATGACACTAATAATTATCTTTAATGTTTGGAGTGATCCATCGCCCTGGTAGATGTAAAGATATGGAAATACGGAGTTACCTGTATATATCCAATCTACTGGAGAATTTGGGATAATTGGTGTGTCCTCTCTAGGTCTATAGGTATGCACTATTGGAATACCAAATGTGTCGTCATGCTTAATTGAAGGTCCTAAATCTACCCAAGCGATTTGTTTCGCTTTTTTCTCAGTTTTGAAAGATTTTTTGAAAACCAATGATTCATCTCCATATCATGTTTTTCACAGCGATTGCATGGACATTTTTCATCACACCGTGCGTATTCGCCTCTCAGATAATCTATGCTCACGCCAATCAGTACAAACCCGATAGCACTAAAAACACCCCCCAAAACGTGTAATCCGATTGTAATAAGAGCATCAAGCAAGGTATATTTTCCTCAATCCACCGAATAGTGTTATTTTTATCAACTGAAGCCACATAAATCATTGTAGGAAAGAACTCCGATTCCCGATAGGTCTCAAGTCGGAGATCGCTCCTACAGGTTTGTTGAACATATTTTGCCAAAAACTTTACACACCTTATTTCCTTATCAACATCTTGCGCGTAGCAGAATAATCTCCCGCTGTTAGTGTATAGAAATACACACCACTTGCGATACGTTCTCCTAAACTATTGTGACCATCCCAATATGCTGCACGTTTCCTGTCAGTGTAAAATCCAGCTGATTGATGTCCAAGTGGAAGTATACGAACTACACGTCCTTTCATATCATAAATTGTTATCTGAACATTGCTGGTGTTTGCTAAGTTATACGGTATCCACGTCTCAGGATTAAACGGATTCGGATAGTTCGGCAATAATGCAGTTGTTTCTGGATGCAACGAATTCAAGAGGTTTTGTAGCGCATGGATACCTCTGCGAAAAGCAGGACTCCCATCATCCGCTTCTATCGCTTGTTCTCGCCAACTTTGTATTTGGTCGGCAGTTGGACTGTTGGCAGATGGTGCAGCTATATCTTCTTCACCGAAATGGCTGGCAACTACCACTAAATCTAAAATATTGACAGTGCCATCACCGTTGGCATCTGCTCTTTCGATCGACGTGTCAAATGTAGCAACGATAACGAGATCCAATATGTCAATCACACCATCTTCGTTGACATCGTACTCACTATATTCAGGTTCACTATCTACTTCAAAACGTACGATTTCGGTAAAGTCCGCAAGGAGTTTATTTTGCGCCTTATCAAATACAGTCATTTGTGCAATTCCCCACGTACCAGGGATACTGCCAACAGGTAAGATAATCGTTTTGTAGTAGGTATCATAGACAGTGGGGTCACCTAAAAAATAGATTTTGTAAAAATCTTCATGGTGGTGTCTAAAGAAGTGTGTCACACCTTGAGGGTCACGTAAATAGATCTCTGTTTTTGAATATCCACTAATATTGTCTTTGACCTTAAAAGTAATATCTACTTGTGTTTCACCATTTGGTTGTTCAGGATTTGTTGGCACAGCTGTTACAGTAATCCGGTTCAAATCCAGCACCGGCGGTGTGCTATCAGGGTTTATTGATTGTACCTCAATAGTGGCAGGTAACTCATCAACGATCTCCTGATCTTCTCTTAAAACGCCAAATGATTTGGTAAAGTATACACCACGTTTGTTTCGTCCTATATCGGTCATACTAATATAGTTAACCGCATAGGTCCCGCTCTGATAGTAGTCGGGAATTATGAGTTCAACAGTCGCTTCACCCGTATCTTTATTGTATGTTCCCCATTTTTCCGATCTACGAGAGTAGGTTTCATCGTTTACATCATTTGCTCGTGCTAAGACACCTACAACATCATTTTCTTCCAGAATCTGCCAACGAGCAGTAATAATTTGGTAACGTTTTCCATCTTCCATACTGTCTGACAAGGAAAGCTTCATTGAGTTTTTGACATAAATCGGAGCTTCATCGTCTGCCAGCGGATTGTTCATATAGAGTTTCCATCCAAAATCGACTTGGGATTGATGCCGCTCATTGCCTTGTGAGTCACCGAGGGTAATTGCGTCGGGTCCCCAATAACCGTGCGCCGCATAGCGTGATATCGTCTTCTCACCTCGTAGCAGATGTGACGCATCAACGCGATGTCCACTATCGGTGTCAATAGGAAGAAGCCAGATGTCAAAGTACGTACCTGTTGGACTTAAACTTCTGACAAGCGACGCTTGTGCGTTGTCAAAATCACTCGTCTTATGAAGCTCAAGTTCAATCACAATATGTTTATCCTCTTCCGGTTCACCATTCACCTGTATATCCACCCGGACAATCCTTCCCGGATACACAACATCTGGATACAGGTTGTAAACCTGAAATGTCAAATCTTCGCGTATCCGCGAGATGTATCGTGTTCCGTGCATAATCCTGTCTTGTATGAATTGATATTTGGCGGGAGAACGTGAGCGGAGTTTGTCCGGATTTACGATATAAAAGCTAATGCTCTCTGCCATATCCTCATTCGGGTTCACACCATGAGCATAAGCGGAGACAAATTCTGTCTGCTTCGTCGTTGACCAACCATCCTCATCGTCTGGGTTTTCATACCAGCCACCGAGTTCAATCCAATCCTGTATGAGTTGATCATCAAAGAGGTGTTCCCATAAAAAGTGTGCCTTTTCATGTAGAATCAAGCGATTGATATAGTCTGCACCTTGTACCTGAAAAGCGGATTCCATAAATTCAATGTAGCCACTCAATGGCCACGCAACCGCAGGGGCTACCGGATAAAGCGGATGTGGTGTTCCATCTAAACGTCGAACCAGATAATTAAGCCCCGCTGTTTTATGCATGCCTTGCGGATATTCCTCAAACATCGTAGCAATAGCAATGAGTTCTTCGTTTTTGAATGTTGTGAAACGTGCAGCATGCTCACCGGTTGTGTAGCGTGTCAGTTCGGTATAATCCGGGACGTTTATGCTGACCGCATAGCGTTCTTGCAATATCCGTTCAAGTGCCACTCTATCAGCACCATCATCCGTTACAAACCGAACGACAGCATGATGTAGTCGTTTAGAAAAATACCTGCCACGCACACCTTCAATCTCCGCTAACAGTGGGGATGCATACGTAAATGCCTCTTCTGCAATCGTCACAACTTTCTGCCTATTTTTAAATTCAATATTGATGTCATCTTGAACATGACTATCAGTTAGCCGCCACAAAGAAGCGGACACTGATGGAATCTCTTTATAAGGATCGTTCACTTCTTGCGGTATCGTTTCAAATGTGCTTAGCAACCTGTAGGCTTTCCCCGCATTCCACTCTGGACCGAGATGGACAGAATATTTCTGCATCAACCGTAAAGACGCGCTGTGCGATGGCACTTGTATCACCTCATCTAACAGCACTACCTTGACAGGTTCAATCACAGTTGCACTTTCACTACCTTCGGGGGTCTCATCTATCTGCCAATTGAAGTTATAGGTGATGCCTTGAGAAACAACACCGCTTAAAAGGATAACGGAAATTAACACTATTCTATAAGTTCGCAACATCACCGGTTTTTGTGAACATAATTTTGTGAACATAATTATCTCCTATTAGTATATTTAGTATATAAGGTTACAAGTGTTCAGTATTTTCTGTTCAGGTCGACTCTCGCAAACTCTACCTCACCTACAATAATTGATAAAAATAAGTTTTATGCTCTAAAGTTGACAGCAGCGTGCCACGCGCACGCTGTGTTGATTTGACTGAATACTAAAAAGGCATTCAGAGTGTTGATTCGGGTTTTGCTATATTCTATCCAACCGTGGACACCTTTATCCTGTGACTCTCTTCTATAAAACTCTGTATCAGCAAGTCGTCAAAAAGGCAAAAATCCGGAAATTGATTAACGATATTTATATTTTCTACCTACGTTTTTGCCGTTTACGATATTCTGCATCGGCGATTCGCCAATAAGGATTATGTTTATGACCGTCCCGCTCAATCCTCCCTGTTTCATGCAATGCGTTTAACATTATTTGAACAAATTTATAATGCCAATTTGGATGGCTTGGCAGTCCAAGTGCATGATGGATATCTGCGTCGTTCAACCACACATCACCATCGTCTAATCGGGTGATATATAGAAATTCCAATACTGCATCTTCAACAAGATATAAGCCGATTTGGGCTTGTCTGCTTATTGCTTCGTCCATGCCATATCCTGTTCTATCTCTTTCCTGTTGTTAGTGCGGGGGTTTAGCGTCTCCCCGCAGGACGTGTAGTGAAACGGGTCGCTATTGTTTACACGCCGCGACCAGAGCGAGGTCTTGTGTTGTCTTATCAAAATAATCAAAGAACCAATCTCCAATCTATTACATGTGTGACCTTCTCATGCAACCAGACTACTTTAATCCGTTTGGAACGTATCGCTCCCATCATCAGTATTCACGTTACCTTGAATGTCAACAGTAAATATCGTTACGCTATCCGTTCCAATGAGACCTTTTTATCAGGTCCGTCATTTCACATCCTCATCAAGTTGGAGACTATAACACATAATGTCACCTTACAGGGGAGATAGAGGATCATTACATGTTATAGCCTTGTAAGTGGCAGAACTCCTTATTCTCGCCTCTGCCTGTAGCGAGGTGTAAAAGCCTTGCGTTTGATTATTTCCGTATTGACATGTTCCGTGTCGCAGTGAAATCACCTACTGTGAGTATAGAAATACACACCTGCCGTGTTCCTCTCACCAAACATATTCGATCATCCCAAATGGATAACACGGTTTCTGCTACGATACACACCTTCCATAAATCCGCATAAATTATCGTAAAACAGTTAATGTGCTGT
The DNA here is from genome assembly GCA_965214095.1 of Candidatus Poribacteria bacterium. Taxonomy (GTDB): domain Bacteria; phylum Poribacteria; class WGA-4E; order WGA-4E; family WGA-3G; genus MSPOR6. The sequence continues at coordinate 1,752,570 of OZ243938.1, forward strand.
GTAGTTATAATAAATCATATTATCATATTAATCGAATTATTTTATTATTAAGTCTATATCCAACTAATTATGATACAATATTTTTAGGTAATAAACAAGTTATGTCCATGAATAGGGTGTGTAAAGTTTTTGGCATGAAATTGCCTTGAATGGAGTTCTTGCTTTGCATGTATACACATAGTATCCTAACCTAATAAATAAATCACAATTTTAGGAGAGGATACCAATGTCAAGTCCATCATTGAGTGTTCATGAAAGCAACGATTGCGAAGATGATTTTAGAAAGATTGTCAAAGAAGTAAACGATCTCTATGGAGACATCAATGTTGACGAGAGTTTATCTTTAGATGATGTTGAAGTTCGTGTTTTTGAAGCATTTCGTTCTCTTGAACAAAAGTTTTTAGAAATGTGTGTCTCTAAAAAGGCAGGTAAGAAAGAGAGTGAACCTGTTGAATGTCCGGAGTGTCCAGCACCTTGCCGTCTATTACGCAAGCGTGCGAAACATCTAACAACTCTTTGTGTCAAAATAAGTCCAAGGCGTTGGGTGTATTGTTGTGAACACGGACATAGGCATGCCCCGTGGGAAGTCAAACAGAAGTTATCGGATCAATTCGCTGAAGCGATGTGTCGTTTGTCTACGCGGCTTGCCTATAGGGAAGCATCAGAGGAGTTGTCTCATCAAGGGATAGAAGTGAGTCACACGACACTTCATCAAAGCGTGTGTCCGTGGTCAGAAGATTTGGATGTCCGTGAACAAGTAGAGGTTCAAGAACTTGCGGAAAATCAGCATTGGTATGTGAGTTGCGATGGGTGCCACACGAACTCTCCGGATGGGTGGAAAGAGGTGAAAGTGGGGTGTATTTACAGAGATTATCCACAACCTGTTTCGGGTGGGACCCGAGTGTGAGAACAGAAAGTATTCGGTATGTTGCGGGTCGTCAGAATGCTGAAACTTTTGGTAAAAAGTTGTCCGCGTGAAGTGCCAACGGTAATTCAGAGAGTTAACCACATATTTAGGAAACTACGAACACTGTTTTGGGAGTGTATATACACCTCGCTTTACCTTTATAATTTCACCGATGTTTACAAGCCGTGTGAGTTCTGTATTTATTGCTTTTGGATGTCCTTGAATTGCCGCGGTGATTTCTGGTGTTTTTTTCTCTCCGTCAGCGAGAAGTGCGATAATTTGTTCACGGAAAGGAACACGTGCGAGTTTCCCGCCCCTCATTCTTTGCAACACTCGGTTTGCCTGCCTTGTGGAGCATCCCAAAATTCTCTCTACCTCTTTTCTACTGGATTCAGGTGTTAGCTTGTCGCGTTCCGTCTCAAAACGTTGGCGTGTTGCTATTACCTCTGGAAGTTTGTCTAACCCACCGGCAACATCTAAATCTTCCCAGTCAAAAAGTAGCGTTTCAGGTCTGTCGGTAATCTCAGGAATGTGCAAAGCCGTCATCAACATAATTTTCTTGTTTGGCAAACGGTTCAGTTGAGCGAGTTCTATAATCTCTGTGAATATACGGAAGACCGTTATTTCGTAAACGCTCTGGACGCGTTTGTCTTTGTAACGGTAGGACTCAGGTTCCATTTCATAAGAGAGGGGTTCTCCATCGTTTCCGAATAACATTTGTGTGCGTTTTAAAATGGCGCGTGGTCCCATATCCGGCATGCCGATCATCCAGATGACCTGTGCTTCTTGAAAAGCGTTTTCTAATCCTTCTGTCTCACGATAAATCGTCAAGAAACAAACGTTCTTATGACTTTCGATATCTTCCAGTTGTTCAATTGCGTGAGGATGGACTATCATCCCATGCTTAATAGTTGGGTCTCTTTCAATTTCAGCTTGAATTCTCCAAAAAATGTGCTGTCCGGTTTTAGAAATCCCGAAAACGTCCCAAGTGTTGTTAGTGTCTACAATTGTCTTCCGTGGATAGATATCAGTGCGGATCTGAAAGATGCGATTTCCAGGAATCCATGCTTCTGATGGTGTACGAAGGATTGCAGCTTCCGTATCTAAGAACGTACGACGGAGGTGTTCGTTGTGGAGAACTGGTGCGGTGACCAAAAGGCGTTTGACGTTCGGATGTAGGACTGGCGGCATCCAGAATGTTAGGACTTCATCCTCCCATCGCATCGGTGCATCAGCGTCCCTCGTGTAATGTGCAAAGAAATGTTTGAGTTGATGCCAAAATGTCCAATTTGGATTTCGACAAACCGTTGGAAATTCTTGAATGGTTTCAACAGCTGTCGCGTCTAATATACCTAATCTGACGGCATCTGCCATTGACATCAAGATATTCATGTCTTCGTTAGGAACAAAAGTGTTGAGTTGGAAAAAGGGCAACTCTTGTGCCATCAGTTTATCCTCAGCAGTAGGATTCAAAGGAATATAAGCAGAGATACCTCGCTCAAACTCAATTGTAAAACGTGCTAATTCCTCTTTGGTCTCCGCATCAGTAATCCCTCGTGTGACCACCCTGCCGCGTACATTAACGGCGCACATCTGATGGATGATTTCTTCTTCCAACCATTCAAACGTCTGTATAACTGTACGGAGGCGTCTGCTGAAAGTGTCGTGGGATTTGTCTCTGATTCCCAATACATTTAGTAGAACTATGGCAAAGTTTCCTAAAGCATTACCTTGCCAGTTGACGTTCCACTTCTTCAATGTGGTTTTTGATAGTTTACATTCAAGAAACAGTCTATGTTCTCTCGTGGCATTGATGATACAAAGCCGTTGTGTTCCATCGTGTGCTTTGAGAAGTTGTTCTGCTATATTTGCGTATTGTGGGTCCAAAAACAGACGATGATCCTCTATTATTTGTGTTTTGGCAGTTTGTAATGCGGAGGGTTGTGATAAATAACCACGTTCCTGACATGTTGTATAGACTCGGCACTTCGGACAGATAATTTCGCTCGGATTACCACCCTTTTTCTCAAGTGTTTCACACCGATCAGCATCCTCACAGACGTTTCCATGTTGAAAGGGGTTTGCCATGCGCTCGTCAATGGGAATATCTTTCACCTGATCCCATAGATACATTCGATTCCGCCAACGTGCGAGGGATCCCACATTTCGCTTTTGAAAAAAATGTTCTGCTTCTGCCGCAAGTTCAGTATTTGAAGCGTTGAAACAGATTATCTCACCATTCCGCAGAAGGGATTCTACTTCAAGTTTTTTCTCTGAGTCTGTTTCGGGAATAAGTCCAAGAACACGCACGTTCCTGTCAAAAGCACGCTGTATCTGAACGGTAATTTCTTGTCGTGTTTCATCAATCTTATTGGTGGGGTTTGACTTGTGTAACACCGGAGGAGGGCGTTTTATTGCCAGCGGACTGAGTTTACCTTCCCGCATGGCGATTACGTTATCGTCTATGGGGAGCCCCGTTGCGGGGAGCGGTGGCAGAATACCAGTATCCTTCCAAACATCTGTTATGAGTGTTGCCTCCGTTGGTATCACAGTATCGGATGTAGATGCACGGACCCATACGGCACCTTCGCTCTCCCACAATGCTACTTCTGTGTTGTCAATCTCACTACCCTTTTGGTTCCAATAGTAAAATCCATCCTCTTGTTTGACATAAGAAAACCCGCGCTTGAGAAATGCTTCTTTAGCGAGGTCAAGTTTACACGATCCGAGAGTGTATGGCGGGTCGGGGATGATCACATGGTGTGCGTGTTCGGGAACAGGTTCGTGAAACGTAGCACGAAGTGCATTGATAGGGGCAAAGAAAACCTCTTTAGATACCACAGGCGGATCTAACAGATCTCCAAGTAGAACTTCATAGCGTGCATCCCAACAATTGTATCCCTGATCACCAAAAATTTCAATATATGCTTCGTGTTTGTGTGGGTTCTCTGCTGTCGGTGTCTGTTTATATACAAACAACCGTTCCCGATCGGTATTCGGGTGCAGGTATCCCGGTATCCTACAAGAAAAGCGTAGTCCACCAGACTTTGTCATTGTCAATAATGGGTTTGCGACACTGTCAACAAGTGCTTGAATACAAGCAATAACGGCATCAGGTGCTGCGCAGAGTGCCTCATATTTGAAGTCAATATCATGCCATGGCGCGTCATCGCGTGCTGAGGGTGTACCTGTATATATCTGTATTCCCCACGACTTGTGTAATCGGATGGAATCCCAGTCCGTCGCTTGTTGCCGTTTCAGGAACCGTTTTCCTCCAAAATGCCGTGGGGGACGATCGGTGCCGGGAGCCTGTCCTATCGGCATAAAAGATATACCTGCCATCTCCAAGTCTTGAAGCATCACAGGATATGTGTGTGCACAATAGACTGTGAAGTGGTAAGGAAGCCCTTTGTAAAGCGAAGGTTCTGAGATCGTTTTCTGTTGCTTCAGTGGCTTCTCGTGCCGTCGGTGGCAGCGTGAGATAATATTTTGTAGGACATTGGTTGTCATGAGATGGATGTCCTCAAACTTAGTATTTTGACAGTATTTAAGAGTATATATTATCAAGAATCCTATTTTCTGTCAAATGTTTGAAGATCTGCGCATGGTTATTTATGGTAAAACGGACAATTAATGAAACATATTGTCCCAATTGCTTATTTATATAATGTCCGAGGTGCAATGAATTGCGCGACTACAAACGCGTTTTTCTAAATGTAAAGTGTATTGTTAATTTCAAATTTCACTATAAATAACCTTAGACATAGTAGTATTTGAAAAGAGAGCTTTCTGACAAGAAACGGACTAAAATGGTATACGTTTTCAGGTAAAATTAGCAATCTTCATAGACATAACTTGTTTATTACCTAAGAATATTGTATCATAGTTAGTTAGAAATAGTCTTTATAGTAAAATAATTTGAATTTATAAATAAAATGACTTATTATAACTAATTAGCACATTCGCTGCCTTGTGATAATTTATGCGAACCTATGGAAGGGGTGTATCAAGAAATGACGCCACAAACAGAAACAGGTATCGGTGTCTATCCACTGCTGTATAATCGGCAGACTGAACCGTTGGATACTCGCTTGGATAATCATACATGTTGAAGTGTAAATATACATTATCCAACGCGTTGTGTGTGCAAGGGTGATGAGACTATTCAGTTAGAGATAGTGCGTGATCTGATCTCTCAAGAATATCCATTTTGTATAAAGTAGTATTACATTTGAAACAAAATAAGGAGTTTATGATGAAACCCCTAATAGAACAACAAAAATACACTAAACTGATTCTGACGACATTATTGATGGTTATTGGTATACAGGTGACAAGTTTGGCAGATATTACGCCTGTAAGTGACCGCACGCCGCAGGTGCGCGATGCTATTGTGGCTGCGGTGCCTGGCGTAAATAATGCTTCCGATGTGACTGAAGCACATCTCGCATCAATTACGGAACTGAACTTACGTTACACAAGTATCAGTGCCTTAAAAGTAGGTGATTTTTCGGGGTTGACAGCATTGACAAATCTAAATTTATATGACAATGATCTGACAAGTCTCCCAGAAGATGTGTTTGATGGACTCACTGCTCTGATAAGACTCGAACTGTCCACTAACGATTTGACTTCTTTACCCTCTGGTATCTTTGACGAACTCACTGCTCTGACAGCTCTCGGGCTGTCCGGAAACGATTTGACTTCTTTACCCTCTGGTATCTTTGACGAACTCATTGCTCTGACAACACTCAATCTGAATAGCAACGATTTGAGTTCATTACCCTCTGGTATCTTTGACGAACTCATTGCTCTGACAACACTCAATCTGAATAGCAACGATTTGAGTTCATTACCCTCTGGTATCTTTGACGAAAACACCGCTCTGACTTATATCGCTCTGTACAATAATGATTTGAGTTCATTACCCTCTGGTATCTTTGACGTAAATACCGCACTGACAACGCTCTATCTGGAGCGCAATGACTTGACGAGTTTGCCATCGGGGGTCTTTGACAATCTCACAACACTGACAAGGCTCACTCTACATAGTAATCAAATCAGCGATGTATCGGAACTAGAAGATTTGACTTCACTGACAACACTATACCTATCTGGAAATCCCATTTCAGATTACGGTCCCCTCCGCAATCTCAAAACAACCATTGAGGCAGCCGGTTCTAGTATTTCTATTGATATTGATATTGATAACAACCCACCTGTGTTCAGTGATGGCGACAGTACCACGCGCTCCATCGCAGAAAACACGGCATCAGGTCAAAACATTGGAGATGCGGTAGCCGCGACAGATGCGGATACCGATGATACCTTGACCTATAGTCTCGGTGGCACGGATGCGTCATCCTTCAGTATTGTCAGCACATCTGGACAGCTGCAAACCAGTGCAGCGTTAGACTATGAAACAAAGTCGTCTTACACGGTCACCGTTGACGTTTCTGATGGCAATGATGGCTTAGATCGTATCACCGTCACAATCAATGTCACCGATGTGGAAAATGCTGCGCCATCTGTTGAAACACCTCCTATAATTCCTGAGAATACCGCACTCCTGACCAACTTCCCCAACCCGTTCAACCCAGAGACGTGGATCCCGTATCAGTTGTCCAAATCTGCGGACGTTACGCTGACGATCTACAATATGCGTGGTGTCGTGGTGCGTGAGTTGAAGTTGGGGCATAAACCTGCGGATGTGTATACGAGTCGTAGCCGTGCTATCCATTGGGATGGTAGAAACAGTATCGGTGAAAAGGTTGCAACAGGTGTGTATTTCTATACACTTAAAGCGGGTGATTGGACTGCTACACGCAAGATGTTGATATGGAAGTAGCATTTTCACAAAACACGGAAGGGTGTAGGTTAACACCCTTCTATGAACAACCTGATTGCATATTGTGATCAGGGGTCCATAAAGAGGAGTTTTTAATGAAAAACGTTAGATGTAAATCAAAGAAAATCGGACCTTGACAAGCGTTGGAATCGGTTTTGGTTATCAGTGGCGTATAGGACATGCTTTCGTGTTAAGGACAGAAGCGCAGTATCAACGCGTGTTCGTTGAAGATGAAGACGCTAATGAGTTCTCACTCATTCTCGGGATTGGCACTCGGTTCGGAAATGGTAAATCCAGCACCACTGAAGCACCGAACACGCAATAGCGATTTCACCGCGACGCGGAAAATGTTGATACGGAAGTAGAAATATATCGGCGGAAGTATGGAAGCGAAAGGAAGTATGGCGGATGCGATTCCTACCCTTTCATACTTCCAATCTTCCACTCAACAACATGATTGCACATAACAATCAATTGTCCAAAATAAGGAGTTGATTATGAACACATACATTCTAAAACAAAAAAGTTTTGTATTCATACTGGTTACCATTTTGATGGTTACCCTTGGGACGCAAAGTATCAGTTACGGACAGGAAGCAAACCCAACAATCACAGCATCTGTTGAAGTGCCATTGACGGAAGCAAATCTTAATGAGCAAACAGTTACAATTACGCTTGCAGGAGCATCGTTTGAACGTTCCACTTTTGACATTAGAGATGGTGTATCTGTATCAGGCATAACAAGCGTGACAATCCCGTGGCACGACCCGGATAGAGAAAGTGATATAGAAATCACGCTTGAACTTGAATTTGCTGGCACGGATTTTGATACCGATGCCACGCTTACCTTCACCGTGGAAGCAAGTGCTATCGCAGGATACAATGGAAACGCGCTCACTGCAACACTACCTGTCACTGCCATTGAGGAATCCCTGACCGCATCAACAGAGGCACCCTTAACAGAGGCAAACTTGGACGGCAGCATCGTCACACTTACACTCAGCGGTGGCACGTACGAGCAGTGGATCAGCAGCTCTGCTGTGACATTCTCCGGCATTGAGGGTGTTACTTTTGACAGATGGGATGTTGAGCGTATCAGCGACACGGAGGTGACAATTGAACTTGAATTTGCTGGCACGGATTTTGATACCGATGCCACGCTTACCTTCACCGTGGGAGCAAGTGCTATCGCAGGATACAATGGAAACGCGCTCACTGCAACACTACCTGTCACTGCCATTGAGGAATCCCTGACCGCATCAACAGAGGCACCCTTAACAGAGGCAAACTTGGACGGCAGCATCGTCACACTTACACTCAGCGGTGGCACGTACGAGCAGTGGATCAGCAGCTCTGCTGTGACATTCTCCGGCATTGAGGGTGTCACAGTTAGGCGTTTCTCCCGTCCTGATCGCGTCAGCGATACCGAAATGACAATTGAACTGAGATTCTCTGGCAACATAGATATAGATACAAATCTTGTCTTTACAGTAGGAGCAAAGGCAATAAAAGAATACAATGGAGATCCTCTCATTGCGACACTACCTGTCACTGCCATTGAGGAATCCCTGACCGCATCAACGGAGGCACCCTTGACAGAGGCAACGCTGGACGGCAGCATTGTCACACTTACACTCAGCGGGAGGCGGTTTGTTGATAGCGAATGGCAAATCGGACACGCAATATCAGTCTCCGGTATAGACGGTGCCACTTTTGTACGGTGGTATGTGGACCGTATAAGCGACACAGAAGTGATAGTTCCGCTTAATTTTGATGGCACTGACTTTGATACCGATGCAACGCTGACCTTTACCGTCGGAGCAGACGCAATCACAGGTTACAATAAGGATATCACTGCCGAAGTCCCCATCACTGCGATTCAGCAATCGAACGCCAGTGTGAGTATTTCGCCCGCATCGATTATATCTCCTGATGTCGGAAAGCCTCTCACACTCAATCTCAACATTGCAGGCGGAGAAAATGTCGTAGGCTATCAGGCAACTATATCCTTTAGAGCTACCGCGATCAATTATATGAGAAGTACCAACGGCAACTATCTACCAGCAGACGCGTTCTTTATGCCCCCGGTTGTCAATATAGGACGTTGGGAAGGAAGTGTGACACTTGCCGCGAGCACATTCGCAGAGCCAAGTAATGGTGACGGCACACTTGCCACTCTCACGTTTGTGGTTGAAGACTTTAAAGCCTCTACGTTGACGCTATCCGATGTCTACCTTGTAGATACAGAGGGGAAACGTTGGGAAGTTACAACAGAAAGTGCGGAAGTGACGATACCGCCAGAACCCGAAAATGCAATCTTGGGTGATATCAACCGTGATGGTGTGGTCAACATCCAAGATTTAGTTATTGTTAACGTCCGTTTCGGTCAGACAGGCATAAATAGTGCGGATATCAACGGTGATTATATCGTCAACATCATTGATCTCGTCTTGGTTGCTGGGGCATTCGGAAACGGGGTTGCTGCCCCCGCTCTGTCCCCGCAATCTTTAGAGATGCTTACCGCAGCAGACATCCAACGGTGGCTCTCCCAAGCACAGCAATTACAACTTACAGACTCAATGTCGCTAAGAGGTATTCTCTTTTTACAACAACTCCTTGCAGCGTTGATTCCCGAAGAAAGTGCGCTTTTACCGAACTATCCGAATCCGTTCAATCCAGAGACGTGGATACCGTATCGGCTGTCCAAACCTGCGGATGTTACACTCACTATCTACGCAGTAGACGGGCAAATTGTCCGGCGATTGGCACTCGGACATCAACCTGCGGGCATCTATCAAAGCCGTTCCCGGGCAGCGCATTGGGATGGTAAAAACGCATTCGGTGAATCTGTGGCGAGTGGAATCTATTTCTATACGCTTACTGCAGGTGATTTTTCTGCAACACGCAGAATGTTAATAATGAAGTAATGTACTTGTAGTTGCGCAATTAATAAGGAGTATTTTATGAACACACGGGGTTCTAAAGCAAAAGGTATTGTATTCATTCTGGTCACAATTTTGATGGTTACCTTTGGAACACAAAGCATCAGTTACGGACAGGAAGCAAACCCAACCATCACAGTTTCTGTTGAAGCACCACTGACAGAAGCAACACTACATGAAAGCGTCATCACACTCACTCTCAGCGGCGGACGGTTTACCGATAGGGAATGGGATATTAGGGATGCATTGACGATATCTGGTATTGAAGGTATCACGATTGTCAGGTGGCCTTTTTTAAATCGCGTGAGTGCCACGGAGGTGACCGTTCCATTGATATTTGATGGCAACATAGACACCGATGCCACCCTTACTGTCACCGTGGGGGCAGGCGCAATCGTAGATTACAATGGAAACGCGCTTACTGCAACACTACCTGTCACAGCCGTTGAGGAATCGCTGGAGGCATCAACGGAGGCACCCTTGACAGAGGCAACACTGCACGGAAGTACAATCACACTCACACTCACCGGGAGACGGTTTGTTGATGAATGGTATATCGACGACGCTTTGTCACTCTCCGGTATTGAAGGAGTTACTGTTAGTAGTAGTTACCCCGGTGTGGAGCGTGTCAGCGACACGGTGGCGACCGTTTATCTTGCATTCTCCGGCAACATAGACACCGATGCCACCCTCACCCTCACTGTCGGTCCGGATGCCATAGTAGGCGGATACGATAAAGCCTTTACTTTTCAATTCCCTGTCACAGCAGTTGAGGAATCGCTGGAGGCATCAACGGAAGCACCTTTGACAGAGGCAATGCTGAATGGAGGCATCAACGTAGCCCTCTCTCTCACCGGACGGCGGTTTACCGATAGGGAATGGGGTATTGAACGCGCGTTGTCTGTCTCTGGCATTGAGGGTGTTACTGTTGGACAGAGATTTAGGGATGTGGAGCGTGTGAGCGACACGGAAGTGAAGGTTAGGTTGACCTTCTCTGGTAACATTGACGAGGATGCCACCCTCACCCTCACCGTCGGTGCCGAGGCCATCGCAGGCTACGATAAAGCCTTTACTTTTCAATTCCCTGTCACAGCAGTTGAGGAATCGCTGGAGGCATCAACGGAGGCACCCTTGACAGAGGCAATGCTGAACGGAGGCATCATCACACTCAAACTCACCGGGAGGCGGTTTGTTGATGAATATTATATCAGACGCGCGTTGTCACTCTCCGGCATTGAAGGTGTTACTCTTGCTGAGTACGATGCTGTCCAACGTGTGAACGGCACGGTAGCAATTATTGAGCTTGAATTTGCCGGCAACATTGACGAGGATGCCACTCTCACCCTCACCGTGGATGCCGATGCCATAGGCTATGATAAAGATTTTACCTTTCAACTCCCAGTCACAGCCGTTGAGGAATCACTGGAGACATCAACGGAGGCACCCTTGACAGAGGCAATGCTGAACGGGGGCATCATCACACTCAAACTCACCGGGAGGCGGTTTGTTGATGAATATTATATCAGACGCGCGTTGTCACTCTCCGGCATTGAAGGTGTTACTCTTGCTGAGTACGATGCTGTCCAACGCGTGAGCGACACGGTAGCAATTATTGAGCTTGAATTTGTCGGCAACATTGACGAGGATGCCACCCTCACCCTCACCGTCGGTCTGGAGGCCATGGGATACAATAAAGCCTTTACCTTTCAACTCCCAGTCACAGCCGTTGAGGAATCACTGACCGCATCAACGGAGTTTCCCTTGACAGAAGCGACGCTGGATGGCAGTACTATCACCTTCTCACTCAGCGGACGGCGGTTTGCTGATAGAGAGTATGACCAAGAAGATGATTTGTCAGTCTCCGGCATTGACGGAGTTAGAGTAGTCTATAGTGAGCGCGTGAGCGATACAGAGATAGCAGTTTGGCTCAGATTTGATAGCACTGACTTTGATACCGATGCTACGCTTACCTTTACTGTCGGGGCAAGTGTGGCAAACTATAATAAGCCGTTCACTGCTCAAGTTCCCGTTACCGCGATACAGAATACAAACGCCACTGTGAGCATATCTCCTTCACAAGTCATTTCTCCGAATATCGGAGAACCGCTCACACTCAATCTCAATATCATTGGTGGAAAAAACATTGCCGGCTATCAGGCAACCGTGTTGTTTGATGATTCTACCCTTGAATATATAGAAAGTGCCAACGGCGACTACCTACCAGTGGACGCGTTCTTTTTAACAAACTACTATAGTTGGAACGATGATGAGGTGACGCTGACCGCGAGCACACTCACTGAGGCGGCGAATGGTGATGGGACACTTGCCACCCTCACATTTGAGGTCGTCGACTTTAAGCCATCCACGGTGACCCTATCCGAAGTTTATCTTGTAGATGCAAATGGAAAACGTTGGGAAGTTACGACGGAAAATGGGGCAGTGACAATACCACCAGAACCCGAGAATGCAATCTTGGGGGATCTCAACCGAGATGGCGTGGTCAACATCCAAGATTTGGTTATTGTCAGCGTCCATTTCGGACAGAGGGGGCAAAACAGCGCGGATGTCAACGGTGATCATCTGGTAGATATTGTTGACCTTGTCCTCGTGGCAAGTGCAGTTAACGCAGCAGCTGCACCACCGTTGAATCCACAGGCTTTGAAATCGCTCACCGCAGGTGATGTTCAAAGTTGGCTTTCCCAAGCACGACAATTAACATTTACTGATCTTGCATACCTACGCGGAATTACCGTGCTGGAACAACTCCTAAAAACGTTGACACCGAAAAAGACCATACTATTGCCTAATTATCCCAATCCATTCAATCCGGAAACATGGATACCGTATCATTTATCCAACGATGTAGACGTGCAGATATCCATTTACAATACCAAAGGTGTGTTAGTACGTCAATTGGATTTAGGGCATCGGATGGCTGGCTACTATATAGATCGGACAAAAGCAGCATATTGGGATGGTAAAAACGAGTTCGGTGAGCAGGTGGCAAGCGGCGTGTATTTCTACCACTTGTCCGCCGGAAAATATTCCGCTACGCGGAAAATGTTAATTCTGAAGTAATTCAAAGGAGACTGAACCTTATGAAAAGAAGAACCTTTTCCATTTTAATCACACTTATTTTTTTAACCATCGGTTTACAAACCATTCCCGCGCAAGTCATCTTTGAACATGGTGATAGTGTTCTTTCAGTGGCGTTTTCGCCGGTGGACAATACACTGCTTGCTTCAGGATCATCAGATGGCACGGTCAAACTATGGAATGTAGAGACCCAAACAGAAATCGCGACACTTGAGGGACATACCGCTTGGATAATGTCTATCGCTTTTTCACCCAACGGCATGTTGCTTGCTTCCGGGGCACCAGATGGGACGGTGAAACTATGGGATGTGAATACGCACACAAATATCACTACACTTGAATGGCATGCAAAGGCGGTTTCTTCAGTAGCGTTTTCACCAGATGGCACAACCCTCGCCGCCGGGGCATCAGATGGGACTATCAAGTTATGGGATGTAGAGACGCATCAAAATACCGCTACATTTGGCGGTTACGATGATGCTACCGTGGATGCTCTAGTTGCCATAGAGAATCAGAGAAATTGGTGGACACCTGTGTCGTTTTTGTCCAATACAACTCTCGCCGCTGGGTCAGGGGATAGGATCAAGTTGTGGGATATTACGACTGAAGAAAATATCAAGACCTTTGAGGTGCCTGGAGACCTTGTCATTTCTATGTCGTGTTCGCCGGATGGCACAACCCTCGCCGCCGGAACAATTAATAATCTCATCAGGTTATGGGATGTTGCGACCGGTACAAATACTACCACCTTTCCATCAGTAGCAGCGCGTCGTGTATGGTTTCCACTTCCGCCTTTTACTATATCGTTTTCACCCGATGGAGCACAGCTTGCATTTACGTCTAACGGTGTGAGACTGTGGAACATTGAAACTGGCACAGAGACGAATTTCCTGATAGGGCACAGGGATTTTATCCGATCTGTATCCTTTTCACCTGATGGATCAATACTTGCATCCGGGGCACAGGATGGCACAGTGGGGTTATCGGACCCGTCGTCCGTTGAGACAGGACTTGTCGCATCAACAACGTCTCCATTGACAGAAACAACCCTTTATCGAAACTTCGTTACACTCACACTCAACGGTCATCAGTTTGTTGAGAGTGAATCGGATATCGAAGACGCAATTTACGTAATTTGGGGCTTCGATTTTGACGGTGTTGCTTTTAGACCGAGGGTTGTGTATCGCATTAGTGACACGGAAGTGGCAATTCAACTTGCATTAGATGTCGCCGACTTTGACACCGATGCAAGGTTTACCATCATCGTGGACGGCGACGCAATAGTAAGTCCCGGTCCTGATTTCATTGTCCCTGGCTTCTCTGTACAAGTTCCTGTCCGTGCGACACCGGAATCGAACGCTACCGTGAGCATTACCCCGTCGACGGTTGTCCCCCCTGCTGTCGGAGAGGCGTTAACATTCAGTCTCAATATTGCAGGCGGAGAAAACGTCGTGGGCTATCAAGCAACCGTATTATTTGATCCAACCGCGCTCGACTATGTGAGAAGTGACAATAGCGACTACCTATTAGCGGACACGTTCATTGCGAATCCAGTTGTCGATTACTACTGGATAGAAGAAACGTACTTTGATGAAGGACGTCCGGAAGGCAGTGTGACACTTGCCGCAAACACACTCGCTGGTGCAGCAAACGGGGACGGTACACTTGCTACCCTCACATTCAAAGGTGTTGACTTTAAAGCATCCACGGTGACTTTAGGCCAATTCTATCTCGTAGATACGGCAGGAAAACTTTGGGAAGCTACTATTGAAAATGCTGAGATAATTTTGCCACCAGAACCTGCAAAAAAAATCTTGGGGGATCTCAACCGCGATGGTGTCGTGAACATTCAAGATTTGGCAATCGTTGGTGCCCATCTCGGTCGGAGAGGACACAACAGTGCGGATATTAACGGTGATGGTCTCGTGGATATCGTTGATCTTGTCCTCGTGGCAAACGAAATCGGTGCAAATGCAGCTGCACCATCGTTGAATCCACAGATATTGGAACAACTCACCGCCGCGGATGTCAAAAGGTGGTTAAATCAGGCACGGCAACTATCGCTTACGGATCCGGCATACCTACGCGGTATTACCGTGTTGGAACAACTCCTTATGGCACTAACTCCCAAAGAGACAGTGCTATTACCAAACTACCCGAATCCGTTCAACCCAGAGACGTGGATACCGTATCACTTGGCGAAGGATGCGGATGTCACACTGCATATCTATGCTGTGAACGGCACATTGGTACGGACGTTGACGCTTGGACATCAACCTGCGGGGATGTATCAGAACCGCAGTCGTGCGGCGTATTGGGATGGCAGAAACGAAACGGGTGAATCTGTGGCAAGTGGTGTGTATTTCTATACATTCACCGCAGGCGATTTCATTGCTACGCGCAAGATGTTGATACGGAAATAAACCTTATCAACTAAACACGGAAGGGTGGAAGATAACACCCTTCCCTTCAATAATCTGACTGCACATAGCGATAGAAATTAATCAAAAGGAGATTATGATGAAAACGGTATTCGGAAAACAAAAAAATCTTATTTCTATTTTAGTGACCTGTTTGATAATGTTAATGCTGCACGTCACGAGTTTTGATGCGGCACCCGCTGCAGGTGGTATCTGTCAAGTTGGGGATACTATTGCCCCTGGTGAGAGTTGCACTTACCCCGACACCACTACGGAGTTTTCTGTCAACGCAAGCGGAACTGGACAATTCTTATTCTTGAGTGCTGCCAATAACCTCAACCTTGAAGACACAACAATTAATGGTGTGACCTATACGTTTGTTGCTAAGAAACTCGCCAGTGGCTCATGGAAAATAGAACAGATCGGGACAGATCCTGGAACAACGAACACTGCGCCTGTATTTACTGATGGCACCAGCACGACGCGTTCTGTAGCAGAAAACACTGCAGCGAATACAAATATCGGCACGGCTATCGCTGCCACAGATGCGGATAACGATACGCTCACCTATACCCTCGGTGGCACGGATGCGGCATCGTTTGGCATTGTCAGCACATCTGGACAACTGCAAACAAAAGCAGCCTTAGATTATGAAACCAAAACATCTTATTCCGTAACAATCACCGTTTCTGATGGGAATAGCGGCAGCGATAGTATTACCGTCACCATCAACGTCACAGATGTGAATGAAACGATCATCATATCGAGTCGGTTTGTGCCAGTTGCTGATCGCACCCTGGAGGTGCGCGATGCTATCGTTGCAGCGGTACCCAACGTGACAGATGCTGCGAAAGTTACCAAAGCACAAGTTGCCGCTATCACAAGCCTCAATTTACGAAATGCGGGCATTATCGCACTAAAAGCAGGCGATTTCTCGGGTATGACCGCGCTCACCTCACTCAATCTATACAACAATCAACTGAGTAGCTTGCCGAATAGGATTTTTGAAGGGCTAACATCGCTAACAACAGTGCGATTAGGCAGAAACGCTGTTGATCCGTTACCGTTTATCGTATCGTTGGAAAAAGTTGCTGATGGTGAGTTCAAAGCGGTAGCCCCTGCGGTTGCGCTGTTCAACATCGTCCTACCGATTACTGTAACAAATGGAAGTGTCACAGGTGGTGCGACCACGGTCACCATTCCGCGCGGTAGTATGGTGAGTGACACACTTGCGGTCACCCGTACCGCTGGCACAACAGCACATGTCACCGTGGATATTGAGGCATTCCCCAATCTGCCGCACAATCATTACGGGTATACACTTGCCAAATCTGGTAACCTACCACTGATTATCATCCGTGGCACCAATACGGCACCCGTGTTTACGAATGGCACCAGCACGACGCGTTCTGTAGCAGAAAATACCGCATCCAACACGAATATCGGTTCTCCTGTATCAGCAACAGATGCTGACCGCGATACCCTCACATATCGCCTCGGTGGCATAGATGCATCCACGTTCAACATCGTCAGCACATCTGGGCAACTGCAAACAAAAGCAGCCTTAGACTATGAGACCAAGATATCCTATTCTGTTACCGTCTCTGTCTTTGATGGCAACGGTGGCAGTAATAGTATCGCTGTGAGGATCAATGTCACCGATGTCCGAGAGAACAGCGCGCCTGTGTTCACGGAAGGCAGCACTGCTACCCGTTCTGTAGCAGAGAATACCGCAGCGGGACAACACATCGGCACGGCGGTGGCTGCCACGGATGCAGATGGCAACACCTTAGCATATACACTCGGTGGCACAGATGCTGCCTCATTTGGTATTGACAGAACCACTGGACACCTCAAAACCAAAGCCTCGCTTGACTATGAAACCAAAACCACCTATACCGTGACTATCACCGTTTCCGATGGAACACTGACAGATACGATCACTGTTACCATTAACGTTACCGATATAACTGAGAACCGCGCGCCTGTGTTCACGGAAAGCAGCACTGCTACCCGTTCTGTAGCAGAGAATACCGCAGCGGGACAACACATCGGCACGGCGGTGGCTGCCACGGATGCAGATGGCAACACCTTAGCATATACACTCGGTGGCACAGATGCTGCCTCATTTGGTATTGACAGAACCACTGGACACCTCAAAACCAAAGCCTCGCTTGACTATGAAACCAAAACCACCTATACCGTGACTATCACCGTTTCCGATGGAACACTGACAGATACGATCACTGTTACCATTAACGTTACCGATGTTGATGAATCGCTTGATACACCGAGTGAAAGCAGTTATGACCATATAGAAGGTCCTTGGCTCTGGATGATCGCCGCCGGTGGAAATATAAACACTGATAATCTCTCCGAAGCAAGCGATGGCGTGATTACGGAGGCGCAAATTGCACAAAACGGTGTTAATGAGGATGATCACTTTAACGAGCTGCAATGGACAAGTGGACGTTTACTTCCAACAACTGTTTGTGGGATTTTCTTATGTTCTTCAGATAATGTCATCAACGTCGTCAGAAAGATCGGACTCACCAATAGTAATCAACTCAGTTATTACTCTGCTTATGCCTTTATTAACATTTACTCTCCACGCGATCAAAACAATGTTTTAATGGGTGTAGGGAGCGATGATTCTATCAAAGTGTGGCTGAATGGTTCAGTTGTTTACAAAAACGATATTTCAAGAAGGACAACAGGGATCCAAAACCGGTTCCGTGTAAATCTGAATGCCGGTAACAATCTACTGTTCGTTAAAGTTTGCAATCATGGTCTTCCGGGTTTCAATGATGATTGGGGCATGTTTTTTAAGATCTACCTTGACACGCAGGATTACACCATATCTCTTCCAATGAAGGATATTGAAAATACTGCCCCGGTGTTTACCGAAGGGAGCAGCACCGCCCGTTCTGTGGCAGAGAATACTGTCTCTGGGTTAGGCATCGGCACTGCAGTTTCCGCAACGGATGCTAACAATTACACACTCACCTATAGCCTCGGTGGGACAGATGCGGCAGCTTTCAGCATTGATAGAACAACCGGACAGTTAAAAACCAAAACGGCACTGGACTATGAAAGCAAACGTGTCTATCGGGTCACAATCACTGTCTCTGATGGTAGTCTCACGGATACCATTACCGTCACTATCAACATCACGGATATAGATGAAACTGTTCCAAACCGCGCGCCTGTGTTCACGGAAGGCAGCACTGCGACCCGTTCTGTAGCAGAGAATACCGCAGCGGGACAACACATCGGCACGGCAGTGGCTGCCACGGATGCAGACGGCAACACCTTAGCTTATACTCTCGGTGGAACAGATGCTGTCTCATTTGGTATTGACAGAACCACTGGACACCTCAAAACCAAAGCAGCACTTGACTATGAAACCAAAACCACCTATACCGTGACTATCACCGTTTCCGATGGAACACTGACAGATACGATCACTGTTATCATCAACGTTACCGATGTTGATGATACACAACAACAACAACAACAAATAGCTGCAGTGTGTCAAGTAGGAGATATCCTCGGTCCAGGTGAGAGTTGCACTTACCCCGACACAGATGCTGTTTTTTCTGTGCAAAACGATGGTGAATCGAGATGGAATATCCCAAATTTACCACCGTTGCTCCAGTGGATAAACCAAGTCTCTATTGGCGGATCAATGCGTGTTTCCACTACTGTTAACGGTGTGGATTACCACATCGTTGCTGAACAGACAGGAAGTTCTTGGGAAATCAAAGAGATAGGCGATCAAGGCGTGCAAGAACCAGAAACACCACAATCTAACCCGCCTGGGACCACGCCTACGTTAACCGCATCCACTTCATCTACTCTGACAGAGGCGACGCTCCATGAAAACGTTGTCACCCTTACACTCAGTAATGGTTCCTATGTGAGGTCAATCTTTGATATTCAAGATGCGGTGTCTGTCTCTGGGATAACCGGTGTCTCATACCCGTGGCACGACCCAGACAAAAAGAGCGACACTGAACTCTCGCTTAAACTTGAGTTTGATGGAAACATGACCACAGATGGCACACTTACCTTCACCGTTGGGTCGGACGCTATACAAAACTACAGTGGTTCTGCACTCACTGCAACAATATCTGTCTCCGCTACCACAGAGTCTATCACTGCTTCAACGTCGTCCGCGTTGACAGAAGCAACATTGGACGGGGCTAAAGTTACGCTGACACTTAGCGGTCGTAAGTTTGAACGTTCCATCTTTGATATTAGAGATGAAGTGTCTGTCTCTGGAATAACCGGTGTCACATTCCCGTGGCACGACCCAGACAGAAGCAGCGACACCGTTCTGACACTTAAACTTGAGTTTGATGGAGACATGACCACAAATGGCACCCTTACCTTTACTATCGGTGCGGATGCCATCGCGGGGTATAAAGGTTCTGATCTCACAGCACAAATCAATGTAACTGCGACTGGAGGCACATCAACACCTACACCCGCTAACAATGCCCCAGTATTCAGTGCTGGCACAACCGTCACTCGTTCTGTAGCAGAGAACACAGCATCTGGCACAAACATCGGCACGGCGGTATCAGCCACAGATTCAGATAACGATACGCTCACCTATACGCTCAGTGGTACAGATGCCTCCTCGTTTAGTATTGTTAGCACATCAGGGCAGCTCCAAACCAGCGCAGCGTTAGACTACGAAACGAAAAATACCTACTCTGTTACCGTCTCAGTCTCCGATGGCAATGGCGGTAGTGATAGCATTACCGTCACTATCAATATCACAAACATAACTGAAACATCCACGGCAACGCTAAGCATAACCAGTTCAAGTTCTATCACAGAAGCAACGTTGCATGATGCTGTCATATCTCTGAATCTCAGTGGGTATACCTTTGAACGTGCATTCTGGGATCTTGATGATGAGATATCTGTTTCTGGGATTACCGGTGTCAGTTACGACGATTTCTTTGATGTAGACCGCATAAGTAGTACTGAGGTACAGATTGAACTTTCGTTTGATGGCAATATGACAGAAGATGGAACGTTGACCTTTACTGTGAGTTCGGGTGCTATAGTTAATTATGATGGTTCTGCACTCACTGCAACACTATCTGTTTCTGCTGTCACAGAGTCCATCACTGCTTCAACGTCGTCCGCATTGACAGAAGCAACGTTGGACGGTACTGAGGTTACGCTGACACTTAGTGGTCGTAAGTTTGCACGTTCCATCTTTGATATTAGAGATGCGGTGTCTGTCTCTGGGATAACCGGTGTCACATTCCCGTGGCACGACCCAGACAAAAAGAGTGACACTGAACTCTCGCTTAAACTCGAGTTTGATGGAGACATGACCACAAATGGCACCCTCACCTTTACTGTCGGTGCGGATGCAATAGCAGGATATAATGGACCTGATCTCACAGCGCAGGTAACAGTTACCGCAAGCGGCGGGAACGCGCTCGGGGCAAACTTCCCCAACCCGTTCAACCCAGAGACGTGGATACCGTATCAGTTGTCTAAATTTGCGGATGTCACATTGACGATCTATAATATGCGGGGTGTTGCTGTACGGAAGTTGATGTTGGGACATAAAGCTGCAGGGATATATCAGAACCGTTCCCGTGCAGCGTATTGGGATGGTAAAAATGAGTTTGGCGAACCTGTAGCAAGTGGTGTGTATTTCTATATGCTCAAAGCAGGTGACTTCACCGCTACGCGCAAGATGTTAATACGGAAGTAAATTTGTCCAAACTCAGGTGGTTTCTGTGTTATTCACACAATCACAGAGACCACCCTCTCACAATAAGGTCAAAGAACTCATGAAAACAACACTATATCTTACACTCACACTAATCACTTTTGTAACACTTGCATTTGTACCGGGCAGTTTCGCACAAGACGACTCACCCGAATATGTTGTGCGGACAATCTACTTTCTTCCAAACGACAGGGAACCTCAACCAGATATAGACACAAAATTGGATACACTAATGAAGGACGCACAGCAATTATATGCCGACGTGATGGAATCCCATGGATTCGACAGAAAAACTTTTCAGCTTGAAACGGATGAGAACAGTAAAGTTATAGTTCATCATGTCAATGGCGAGTCCAATGATACATATTATCATAATGGAACTTTCAGTAAGGTCATAGATGAACTCAGTCCAAAATTTGATACGTCAAATAACATCTATTTTGTAGCAATAGATATTAGTAGTGAAAAATTTGATGTTGACCGACCCAATAGTCATATATGTGGAATCTCTGGTGGAAAATGGGCAGCTACCCCCGCATCTGGGGTTTGCTTTAACTATAGGGTTATTGCTCATGAACTTGGGCATAACTTTGGATTGTCTCATGACAAGATCAACTATTCTTATATTGAGGCAATGATTGATTCTTTATGTAGTGCTGAGTGGTTAGATGTCCAACCCTATTTCAACGAAGAAAGCCAAACTAATTTCATTGAACCTACAACGGTTAATATGCTGACTCCAAGTCGTGCACCATCATCAAACGCCGTTCGATTTAGTTTTGAAGTGCGCGATCCTGATGGACTCCATCAGGCACAATTGTATATACCATTTCTTGATAGTGTAGTTGCTTGTAAACGATTAAACAGCCAGAGCACCATCGTCGAATTTGACACGACCTATGTGGCATCAGACCTTAACTCTGTGGGCCTTAAAGTTATAGATGTAGACGGAAATCACACATATCATCATTTTCAGATTGATATTTCTGAATTCCTACTACCACCTAAAAAGGTAACAATACCGGATGCAACTTTAGCTGCAGCAATCCGAGCATACACCCGCCTTCCACCAAATGCAGACATTACAACCGATACAATGGTGCGATTAACAAGATTGTTTAGAATATCAGATGATTTAATAACAGATATCACCGGTCTTGAACATGCAACCAATTTAATAAGTTTATCTTTATCTCATCCGAATTCTTTATCATCTCACCCGGATGAAATAACGGATTTCTCGGCTTTGAGTGGATTAAGAGAACTGAGATCACTGGGGCTTGCTCGCCTTGGTATCTCTGATCTATCTGATTTATCCGTGCTATCAACGTCAACGAAACTGCAAACGCTATACCTTCAGAATAATGCTATTAAGGACATATCCGTATTGGCAGGATTAACAAACTTAGAAATATTGGAACTGTGGAATAACAATATCAACAATATCACACCGATAGCGGGATTGACCAATTTGACTTACTTAGACCTTAATGGTAATCAAATTAGTGATATCACACCACTCAGAGGATTGACCAATTTGACTTACTTAAGCCTTAGTAGTAATCGAATTAGTGATATCACACCGCTTACAGAATTAACGAATTTGACTTACTTAAGCCTTAGTAGTAATCGAATTAGTGATATCACACTACTCACTAAATTAACGAAATTGCGAAAATTATTCCTTGTTGGAATTAGAATTAGTGACATCACACTAATTTCAGAATTAACGAATTTACGAGAATTAGCACTGGTGAGTGCTGAAATTAGTGACATCACACCACTTGCAAAGTTGCATAATTTAGAGAGGTTACAACTTCAGGATAATCGAATTAGTGACGTTAGCCCACTTATTGAACTCGTAAACCTTAAAGAATTATATCTAATGGACAACCCAATTAAGAACCGAAAACCCCTTCTTGCACTCTTGCGAAAGAATCCAGATATCAAAATCTATCTCAAAAATAGTCGTGAACCGTTGCCTGTAACCTTATCCCATTTCCGAGCAGAACACACCGAAGCAGGCGTTCTCCTCAAATGGACAACCGAATCTGAGGTAGACAACGCAGGCTTCTACATCTACCGCAGCAAAACGAAGAATGGCGAGTTCAAGGTCGTCAATCCGACCCTGATACAAGGTGCTGGCACAACGGGTGAACGCAACGAGTATTCGTGGACAGATACTACTGCTAAACCGAACACTGTCTACTATTATCGGATAGAGGATGTCTCACATGCGGGTGTGCGGGAACAGTTAGCCACTGTTCGGTTGAGAGGGCTTATATCTGCAAAGGGTAAACTCACGACAAGATGGGCAGATTTGAAAGCAGAGAGATAATTCCTGTGGCAAGTGGACTCTATTCTACACACTCACCACAAGAGATTTTTCGGCTACGCGGAAGATGTTGATACGGAAGTAGTATTTCACAAAACATGGAAGGGTGGAAAATAACACCCTTCCATTCAACTAAAAGCTGGATGGCTGGCTGCCATCTCTGACATTCCTGAACATTTACGGCAAAGGAGTATAACTCATGAAAGTCTTGAAATTTGCTTGGCTATCTGTTCTATTGTTGATGGTTTTATGTCTCAGTTGCAAACCAGTAGAAACTGGACAGGTGGAATTTGAAAAAATGTTAGAACATCCCGAAGAACATTGGTATGACTTGAAAAGGATGGGAATGAAATATGGACACATACGCATATATCTCGAAAAAGTCCAGTATAAAGGAAAGGAAATGATTCGAAGTAGAATGGACATAGTGATGCGAACTAATGATTTTGGAAAAGAAACAAAAATTGAGACGAAACGAATTCAGTACTTGGATTCCAATTTTGCGCTTCGCTATTTTGTATTTACCTCTAATGCATCTGGAGCGATGCAAGTTGAAGGAACAATTAGAGATAGTGTCGCATACATCACGACAACACTAAATGGTGAAACAACCGAATCAGAAGTTGCTGTCCCTGATGATACGCTCTCCGATATCGTCGTAGTAAACTATTTGTTATCCAACGGCAAAATGAATATTGGTAAAAAACTCAAATATCACAAGTTCGATTTAGACCTTTTGCAACCCATTAAAACAGAACTCCTCGTTGTGGAGGAAGCAAGTCTAACGTATCAATCTGAAAAAAAACAGGTCTATATTTTGGAAGAAAAGATGGACATTCTAGGCGGTATTAACAGTCGCCTGTGGGTTGCCAGTAACGGAATAATGTATAAAGCTGAAACAGATATGTCGGGAGTATCTATAGTGATAACGAAAACAGATAGGGAAACAGCACTTGGTGCTGTTGAACTAGTTAATATGTCCTTAGGTAATCGTATCATCCCCACTGGTAAAAAACCGAAACAGGGAGCATCCAGATTTGTGGCGAATTTACAACTTTCAAAAGGCAGCCTCAAAAATACTATCATGACAAACAGTCGCCAAAAACTTGAATTGAATTCTGAACGTTCCGGTACTCTTTCTATTGAGATTCCGAAAGTTATGGAAGAAGATTGTGTTAATTTACCGATTGAGAATCCGGAGTTTCAGACTTTTCTTTCGGCAACTGTATTTATCGAAGCAGCCCATCCGGATATACGTGCAAAAGCAGTTGAAATATTAGATGGGGAAGTAAATTCATGGCGGGCATCAAAAAAGTTATGTAAATGGGTTTACAAATCTATTGATCGGAAAGTTGTGAATTCCGGTTGGAGTTCTGCACTAAAAACTCTTGAATCGCTTACCGGAGATAACATAGGAAACACTGTCCTACTGATAGCGATGGCACGTTCAGTCGGAATTCCTGCACGCATCTGTTCGGGACTGATATTCTTGGATGGAATATTTTATTATCATATTTGGCCAGAGGTGTACGTCGGAACATGGATCCAAATGGACCCCGCAGTCGGGCAAATTATCGCTGACCCTCTTCATATACAACTTCATGGAAGCATTTTAGAATCTGGCACCATGAATGAATTCACGGAAGGGTCTTTGCGCACTCTGAATCAACTTGAAATTGAAATTGTTGAATGAGGATTGAAAGGTTTTAGATTAACATCGTGCCATCGAATTCTCTTTTTCGTTTAGAAGGATGTTATATCACAATCTTATCTTTGACAGTGGTCTGAATTTCCGATGGCAGTACAATCAGTTATATTAGCCTTTATATTAGTTGTAATAATAATTAAAAAAGATTAGTCTAAATATAACTTATATGTTATAATGTCTAAGGAAAACTTAATGATGAAAACAACTTTGGTTTCTACATTTATATTATTCATATTTTCACTTTTCACTTTTCTGCCGCAGGCTGCTTTCAACGATATTTCTAAGAAAAATATCAAAAAAGTAGTGATTTCTAAGAAAAATAGAGAAGCAAAAGTGTTTACAAACCATAACTTTCACCTGTTTGGAAATCCTAACAGGATGAAACTGTCCAACTATAGTTATAGTGAATTCTAAATATAAGTTGACACGTTCGTCCTATGGTAGTCGAGGTTTCCTAACCTCACTGATATAGAGTGTTCAAGTTCTTTCAAATTCTATTTATGGTAAAACTTACAATTAATGAGACATATTGTCCCAATTACTTATTTATATAATGTCCGAGGCGCAATGAATTGCGCGACTACAAACGCGTTTTTCTAAATGTAAAGTGTATTGTTAATTTTAAATTTCACTATATAATATTACAATATTGTTCAAAGGAGTTACCAATGAGAAAAAAGCAAGATTTTATCATTGTAAAAGCCATATTTCTACTATTGATTAGTATTTCTATCACATTAATGGGTTGTGAGAGAATGCAACAACAGACAGGAATTATTCCAACCCCACCTGAAAAACAAGCGAACGCAACGATTGGCTCATCAAATGAAAGTGGAATAACCGGAGAAGCAGTTTTCACGCAAAACGGCGACCAAATCACGCTCATGATTGATATTCAAGGCGCATCCTCCGGTCTTCACGCCGTTCATATACACGAACACGGTGATTGCAGTGCACCCGATGGCACATCCGCTGGAGGTCATTGGAATCCCACAGGTGTTGCGCACGGCAAATGGGGAGAAGGTGAGTTTCATCTTGGGGACATCGGGAATATTAACGTCGGAGATGATGGAATGGATAGCATTTCATTAACCACTGATCTCTGGGAAATCGGCACAGGTTCAGACATTGATGTTGTCGGGAAAAGCATTATTGTCCATGCTGGTGCTGACGACTTCACCTCACAACCTTCTGGTGCTGCGGGCATGCGTATCGGTTGCGGTGTAATTGAATTATCAGAATAACTGCAATAGTCCTTACTTTACTTTTCAAGGATGTCATGCTGGATTCGGGGGCTTGGACAGACAGCAGGACACCTTAAATTACTATGGTGAAGTATAAAATTATATTTACACTTTCATCCGACGGTAGGCGAGGTTTCCTATCCTCGCCGGTGTAGAGTGTTCAAGTAATTTCAAAATCTACTATAATATAAGGAGTTAAAAATGTTTAGATTTAGTTATGTATGCTGAATCTTAACGATTCTGATCTGTTGTTTGCCTTCATATCATGTGATGAAGCGAAGCAAATGATGGATCCAGTCATGCCGGTTGATGACATGAAGGAAACACCTGAACCGACACCGGCGGTAGAAACGCCTGATCCTCCACCAGTGGTAGAAACACCTGTAACTGGATTGCAGGAATCAATAATCGCAACTACAACTAACCCGTTGACAGAGGTGACATTGCATGAAAGCGTTGTTACAATCACACTCAACAATAGAAGATTTGCAAGTTCTATTTTTGACATTAGAGATGCCGTATCGGTGTCTGGCATTGATGGTGTCACTATACCTTGGCACGAACCTGAACGAGAAAGTGATACATATGCAATCGATATTTAAATCTGTTAGGCTTTGCCGGCAGGAGCAAGTAAAAAAGTCCTGCAACATTGTCCTGTGTGGAGACGAAAAACTCACACTTCTATGATTTCATCATAGATCCCCTAACATCCTGCGGGGAGATGTAAAACCCCCGCACTCACAACATCAAGAGATAAAACGGATCTGAAGATGACATTTTCAGAATACCTATTGAAGTTGGTTTGCCATGACGCTTAGAAAAATGATCCTCATTACAATGTATACGAACAACGCCTTTTTGTTTGGACTGAGTTATGATTTATAGGTTTGCGGCTGTAACAAAAACTTGCATACCTCGCCGTGGCAGAGGCGTTTTAAAATATCTGCCACAAACGGACGACCACACATATTTGCTTATCACGTCCTCTTCCCTAATGATAAACAAATTTGTGTCATTGTCTGTCGTCTTGCAGGGAGACGCTAAACCCCGTTCTTATTGGATATAGGTGTTCGTATTATGAGAAAATCTAGAAGTTATAGGCTCTTTATAGTTTGTATCAACACGAGTAGTTGTGAACTCTCCTACCGTGAAAGTATAGAAGTAGACACCACTTGCGACTTCACCGAGTGCGTTCTTTCCATCCCAAAACGCAGCAGGTTAATGGGATTTATAGGTACCCACTTCCTGATGCCTAAATCCAAGTTTCGCACGAGTCGTCCATCGACATTATAGATATACTGACATTGTGTCGATCCCCTATCATATAAACTATATCCGCAAGTAAGAGTAGGAGGTCGCCAAGCCAGTTGATATGCACGTCTTATTAATCCGAGAATGTAATGTGAGTATATATATCTTGCAGTGGTAATTCACATTCAATGGAATTGAACTTCAGGACATCTTCTGGTGCTTCAAATGTCTTTCCTACCCACTGCGTTTCAACCAGACGATGGTGTTCAACACGTACCCTGTCTTGGGATACAAGGATATACTCACGCAAGGACATAAGTTCCTGATAATGTGCGAACTTTTCGCCTCGGTCAAACGCTTCGGTTGATGGCGATAACACCTCTACGATAAGGATGGGATTCAAGAGGGTGTCAAAAACATTATTATATTTTAAAGTGATCTTGGAATAACACTAATCGGCAAATAACCGAAATCCTATTATCCTTCTTTCTTTGAGAGTTTTAACCAAATAATGATATTTCCAAACAGTCAAAAAGTTAAACCCTTTAGTGGCAGTGTTCTCAAACATAAGAACTTCGCCATATCATTAGTTAGTTAAATCCCTCCTTTTTTAGTGCAAGGGTTTAATATCTCACCGCAAGCCGTTTAGAGTTTTCTATTTAAACCCAAGTTACCACTACAATATACCATCTACATAGAAATGTCAGAAAAGCGATGTTCACAGTGCTTATATGTCGCTCCGATTGGATCGGAAAAAAGATAACATACCGCTCCGCCAATCAACGGGACCGATGTCTTAATGACATTCCCCGGAGCGAAGATTAAACACGCTAATTGGATAGATTTTTTTGGAATTTCAATCAAATCACCCGCAGAATACGCGTATGGTATTTTGCGGGTGATTTGGGTTAACCTAACTGAGGAGTGTGCATAAATAATCCCGATTTAAATACGTGATAAAAGGAAGCCTGGACACACAATATGCCGTCAGAAAGTTCAAAGACGCACAATGAATTATGCTACTTCAAACGCCATTTCTATAAACCAAGCGGTCTCTGAAGTCTGTTGCTACCTGTGTAAATGAGTCAAATATTTATGCACATCCCTCATCTGGCTAACGTGTAAAGCCTGAACGTTTAATGTCTGCCCAAGTCATAGTAAGTTTACCAGAGGCGTGAACATCCGCTAGTTCAGATTCCATTACCAACTCCACATCATTTTGACTCAGTTCACGATTATAGACGCGCACTTCGTCAATCTTGCCCTTAAACAGATATTCATGATTAGCACGTTCATTCGCACCTGCACCAACGAGAAACTCTTGTCTTGTATTGAGGCTAATCGGAGAATCCATTTCTCCAAAATGCTCCCCATTCACATAGAAGTTCATCTTCCCATTGGCAAACGTGCCAGCAAGATGGTCCCATTCACCTTCACTAACAACTGGTCCTCTGATCCACTTCCAACCTCCGCCACCTGTGATGAATATCCACGTATTACCTGGTGGCGGTTCTGCATAAAAAATATACCCGCTGACAGGAGGTTCATCGCGAGATGATACTACAGCACGATGCCCACCACTGCCAGGTTCTACATTTGCCCATGCAGTCACTGAAAATGTTTCAAGATTCAGGTTCTCATTAAACGGAATGTTCACTTCGTCTTGCACCTGATCAAACTCCAGTGCTCCACCGAAATAACCGTCTTCCGTCCACTGCGGATCGCCCATCAATTGACCATCATGTCCGTTACCTGTTAAATCTTCCGCCGTTTCACCATTACCTTCATTGAATCCCCAATACGCTACAAGCCCTTCCTCTACAGATAAGACTGGCAATGCGATGAAGATTGATGAAAAAAGTAAAGTGATTATTAAAGTTATAGTTTTCATTTGTATTCCCTTATTCATTTTAAATTTTGACAGGGCATACTTGTATGTTACAACAGACATTATAACATACAAGTTATATTTAGACTAATATTTTTTAATTATTATTATAACTAATATAAAGACGAATATAACTTATATTTATCAAAAACTGTCATAAATCAATAGTTATCAAGGTTCTTTTGGGTTTAGTTCATGAAAATGCGTCATGATTTCAAGTGCCATGTCCTTGTTTTGAAACAAGCCAACAATATCGCCAATCTTGATCGTGATGCCTAATATGTTCTGACCCCAAGTGGTGTTATTATGTTTTTTTGACCACCAGTTTGAGCAGTCCGACATTGTTTTTCCATACCGATCTACATTATTGTCATCTACACTAAGAGTACTACGCCAACTTTCGCAAGTTGTATTCGCACTGCCGCCATATTGACAGTCGGGAATCGGAGTTCCTTCCTACAATTCACAAAGTCAAGTTACTTGTAAAATCCACTATAGTTATGATAAGTCAAATTATAGTATATGTCAAACTAAAATTATATAAAGTCTATATGCAACTGTAAACAAAATATAAGAAACTATCGTTGCATACACCAATGAACGGTTGATAGGGTTTGAAACCTTGCCAATATACACAAAAGTTAGTCTAATTCCTAAGGAGCACACTCATGAAACACTATTTTGGAATCCTCATAGCAATCACTTTCGTATTGATAGCTGGTATTATCGGATGTTCAGATACCGAGAATCCAGTCGTTGCTGGAACAAGTGACGAAGAATCGACGGTCCAACTTGCTCTTACTGATACTTACGACAGCGTTCGAAACGGCGCACATCTGATTATGTCTTATGATGCAGCGACCAATTCTTTTAGAGGCACTGTTGAAAATACTACCGGTGCGATTTTATCCCAGGTTCGTGTTGAAATACACCTATCAAACGGGATTGAACTTGGTCCGACATCACCAGTTGACCTCGCGCCTGGTGCTCAAATACCGGTTGAACTTATGGCAGAAGGACCGTCCTTTGACAAATGGACAGCTCACCCCGAAGTCGGCGTTAGTAGTGCTGAAAGCGGCAGTGAAGGTAGTGGCGAAGCCGGTGGCGGTGAGAGCGGTGGCGAACACGGTCAAGGTAGCGGTCATAATTGATAACAGTATAGTCGGAACACCTCTTTAAGCAGGTAATACCAATAGCTGCTTTTCTATAGAGGCAAACATTAACGAATGTGCTTTATTTTACATTCACTTATACAATTCATTTTTTTAGAAGGAGTATTCTCATGAAATTCAATTTTGGAACACCCATCCTATTAGTTGTTATGTTGATGGTAGCGACTATAGGTTGTGATAGGGCGACGCAACGGACAATACCTACTATGCCAGCAGATGACGAAGAGTCAACAGTCCAACTTGCTCTTACCGATACTTACGACAGCGTCCGAAACGGTGCACATCTGATTATGTCTTATGATACATCAACCAATTCCTTTAGAGGCACTGTTGAAAATACTACCGGTGCGATTTTATCCCAGGTTCGTGTTGAAATACACCTATCAAACGGGATTGAACTTGGTCCGACACCGCCAGTTGACCTTTTACCCGGTGAAACACGCCCCATCGTGCTTCAAGCGATGGGACCACCTTTTGATATGTGGACAGCGCATCCTGAAGTCGGTCCAAGTACCGGGGGTGGCAGTGAAGACGATATGGAATCTGGTGGCGGAGAAGGTGGAAGTGAACACGGACAAGGCGGAGAAGGTGCTGAAGTCGGCGGTAATTAAACCGGGTACTTCAGTTCGTGAATCGGAGTTCCCTCCTACAATTCAC
The DNA here is from genome assembly GCA_965214095.1 of Candidatus Poribacteria bacterium. Lineage (GTDB taxonomy): Bacteria > Poribacteria > WGA-4E > WGA-4E > WGA-3G > MSPOR6. The sequence continues at coordinate 1,783,802 of OZ243938.1, forward strand.
AATGTCAACGACTTGTGCCAGTTGCTTATTTTTATGTAATGTTCTATTTCACATATTTATGAATTTGTGCTTTTATCTTTACTTTAATCCATCCTTATGCTTTTCTTTATAGCATATTCTTTACATTAAAGGAAGCATAAGGATGGATTTACAGAATACATTAGAAAAGCATGGAATGCAACTAAAAAACAAACCTCGCACTCTATGAAACGTAGTCTTAGTCGTCCGAAATATCACCGCAACACTTTACAATACCTACTTCCCGGTAGTTGAGGAACTTTGTCCAGGACCAAAAAGTCGTTGTCCTGATAGCGATATTATTTGTATTTCCTGGTTATTGATTGTGCTGTCTCAGGACGTGTCCAATTCTTGGTATCAACTGACAATGATCTTATAGATGATACTGCACTCAAAAAGGCTCTGTTTGAATTTGGAGTTGAGATTGTTGATCCACCAAATTTCCTAAACAAAATAGAATAGTGTAGTGTAATCTTTTCCTAATCTACCTCATAATGTTATACCATTTCTAGTAGAGAATATCTCATTATAAGAGTATGAATTCTAACTTAAAATAGAGAATATAAGAGGCGCAATGAATTGCGCGACTACGAACGGTTCCTTTCTTAATGAGAAGTTATTTTTCAGAAATGGTATTATACCACCAGTATTTCCTATTCAAAATGAAGAATATATTTCGTATGAAACAGTATTTCCTTTTACTTCCAATCCTCGTTCTCTTCCTAAGTTGTTCACCACAACCGATAGAGATTCCTGATCCGAATTTAGCCGCAGCAATAAGAGATGCACTCGGTTTAGAACCAAGTGAACCGATCCTGCAAAAGGATCTGGATACGTTAACATCTCTGACAGCATCAGATGCTGGAATTACAGAATTAAAAGGTATTGAACAGGCAGGAAATTTAGTGAGTTTGCAATTGGACAGGAATCAGATTACAGACATCACCGCGCTAACAGAATTAGTCCAGCTCAAAGAACTCAATCTCAGAATGAACCAAATCGCAGACGTGACACCGCTGCAAGGTTTAACACAACTGATAGAACTCTCAATATCAAATAGTCAAATAAGCGATATATCACCGCTAAAAAACCTGAAAAACCTGACGAAACTCTCAATATCAAATAGTCAAGTAAGCGATATATCACCACTCGCTGAATTAACACAACTCAAAGACCTATCACTTTCATATAGTAGAATCAGCGATATTACTCCTCTTAAAAACTTAACGCAATTGAGGGTTTTACGGCTTGTTTCTAACCAAATTAGCGACATCACGCCACTTGAAAATTTGACGTATCTCACCGATTTATGGCTTGTATCTAATCGGATTCGCGATATTTCACCTATCAGATTCATACCGCAACTTCGCAGTCTATTGGTTTCATTCAATCAAATCCAAGATATCAGCATAGTTGAGAAAATGACAAGTTTGAAGGATTTAGGGATTAAGGGTAATCCTATTCAAGACAAGACTCCAGTTTATCGGCTTCAAAAGAAAGTTCCAAATTTGAAGTTGAATATGTAAAAAGTTCTAATACTCACATAGAAACTCCTAACAAACCGCGCGTCAACTGAAAATCTGTATTCCCTTTACCGTGTAACTTTGGGGTATAGTTCCGTGAAGCTACCTCAATAACCAACGATAATAATTCATCAACATCAACAGAAGTCAAATCCACATCTTCTCCATACCGATTCTGTGTTGCCGAATCGGTCGTAACTTGAATTAGGGGGACCATCACATGTGATTGTAACGGAGCTCCAACGATATGTGCTAACGCAAGTTCAACACCCGTTGCTCCTAAACCTGTGAGAGTTTCCGTAGGTTGATCTGTGGGTGTCTCCATAATATGAAAACCTTTCTTTTCCACCTTCTGTCCATAGGCTAACGATGGGGATGAAGACAAGGATTCTGTCAAGAATGTCGCGTTAGCAGGTACAACAACTGTTCCACCCGCATTGATGATTACTTCTGTCAGTTGCATCATTGATTGTGAAACAGATTTAGTCACCTCACCGACCGATGTTACTGTTACACAAAGGTGTTCTAATCCAGCATCAGCAATTGGTATAGAAGGTTTATCAGAAAGTTCATCTACGAACCAATTGTGCACCTTTTCAATTACTGCATCAATACCTCCGTCCATTTGCACACTTGCCCATCCATAACCTTCAGGCGATATACCCAGTTTTTGAATTTCATGCCAAACGTGGTCGTTATGTGTCTTTTCACAGCCGTGCTCCAAAAGCAAACCGAGTGCAACCGTAGGATGCGTGAGATGACCAATCATGGTGCGCGTGTGAATCTCCTCTGTGCGTCCACTTGAAACACCACATCCTTCTGTATGTGCAAGTGCTACAAATCGTGAGATACCTTGATCACTTCCGATGCCTTGTTCATTGCATCTGTGTGCAATCATTTGCGCAATCTGACCTGAACAGAGGCTAGTCGGTAAGATGAGACCGAGTTGATCGCTGCGGTATCCATCTTGTGTTTGAAAAGCACGGAATGTGTAATCATCAGTAGATATATCAGTTGAGGAGATCGGTATTGGTTCACCTGATTTCATCTCGGATGCCTCAAGATAAGGTGTTAAATCCGTGGGGGCAGTCTGTTTCCAATCACGCCAGAGTGAAACTTGTGAATGTCCTGCTCTTTCTCCTACCGACAACTCACCCGATGCAACACCGATAGTTTGATTAAGCATCTGTTCACCAAGTTGCTCCATCGGTGTGCCATCAAGATATGCTCCCGCGTTGACATCCATATCCTTCTCAAGCATCTCATACCGTGCAGTCGTCGTTACAATCTTTATTGTTGGGACAAAAGGGAAATTAGTAATGGAACCGTTGCCAGTAACAAAGAATATCATGTTGGAACCGGATGCTACCTGTCCAGCAATGCTCTCCAAATCGTTGCCCGGACTGTCCATGAAGTAGTAACCTGATTTGTCCATCAATTCGCTGTAATCAATAATATAATCAAGACAGACATCAGGATCTCGTTTCATCGCCGCACCGATTGATTTAATTGCAATGTTGTAAAGTCCTCTGAAATTGTTACCCCCGGATGGGTTCCCTTCTGCGGAATGTCCGTGCCATCCGACACGTTCCTTAAATCGTTCAACGGTATTGAGAAATTTGCGTGCTGTCGGCAGATCGCGTACGTTCTGAAGTAGATATGCTTCTGCACCGATAAGTTCATCTGTTTCTGCAAGATTTGCGCATCCACCGTAACGGATTACCTCTTTCGCAACATAAGCAGCCAATGGGTTGCCGGATACACCTGAAAATGCATCTGACCCTCCACACTGTAATGCTATTTTGAGGTTCTCCAAGGACTCTTCAGTCCGTGAGAATCGATTTACGGTATTTAACCATCCGTTGATAATTTCAGATCCTTTTGCTATGTTCAAATCGAAACTACCTTGTAAGCGAAAGAAATTGTGAACGACATGGTCTAAATCGTACCCCTCGCGCACCATATATTCTTTAAGCGTGTGGTTATTGACAACTTCAGTGCCGTAATCAATAAGCATGATTGCCCCAATATTTGGATGCACTGTGAAACCTGCCAATGTCCGAAGCAGCAAGTCAATGTTATTTGGTGTTTTTTCTTCTCCACCTTCAGTGTGTGTCACCGAAACAATACCATTTATGTTCGTATATTTATCTGCACTTGATGAACACTGGTCAGCGAGTTTCTTTGCAAAACCAGATGTGCGTGCTGTTGTCCCCATAACGACAATATAATTCCGTGTGCCAACACCACGACGAAATGAACGTCTATAACCAAGAAATGAACGATCTTCTGAATGGTGTTCAACTTGTCTGCCCGGTCTCAATGCTTTTTCATCAAGGATAAAAGGTTTGATCGTGTCAATGAAGTTCGGAGTGTTCGGCAACTCAAAATCCAGATTCCTGATTGACAACGAATCTATCATCTTCTGATTGCATACATAATCGCCACGGGCAATTGAGCGGGAAGCGTATCCGAAAGGTAATCCCCAGGATAATAACGGCTCACCTTCTTCTATTGATTGGATGGCGAATCGGTGTCCTTCCAAGACGGCATGTGATAATGAAAACTGCTCATCATCGTACTGAATCTGTGTTCCGACATCTAATTTCTGAGTAGCAATAGCAACGTTGTCATCTGGTGCAGGTAACCTCGCAACACTTAGAAAATTATGTGTCATAGTACCTCCTTGCCTGCTATTTACGATAGATACTTACCTCAATAGCATCTTTTTTAACCCACGGCAGATTGATGTCAAACCAATGTGTTTCAGATTCAAAGTTTGTGCGGACGTGTTCAAGATAATCTGCCATAGCATCTGCTCCGATACCAACGTTGTCAGCTAATACAGTTGCCGGGTTTGTCAATTGTGGTTCAATTGCTTTAAAACATGGATAGTAATTATCAAAGTTATTATCAAGAAGCAGAAAATCTACAGGTTCATTTATATTTTTCAGTGCCTCTTGTGCATCACCAATACGAGAATCAACGAGCTCAGAAACGCCAGCACTTTCAAAATTCGCTCGGGCTTGTTTTGCGCGGTTCGTATCTATTTCAAGTGTTATCAAACGTCCAGAACCTATTTCTTTCAAAACGCGTAACATCCAGAGACCAGAATATCCTATTGCAGTGCCACATTCAACGATGAGGGAAGGTTTTGCCTTCTCCACCCATCCAGCAATAAATTTTGCTTTTTCAGGACCCAACATCGGAATCCTTTCTTCTCTACACTGTTCTTCAACCTTTTGTAATACTTGTTCAAACATATAGTCCTCCTTATATATAGTAGATTTTGAAATTACTTGAACACTCTGCATCGGCGAGGTTAGGAAACCTCGCCTACCGTGGGGCGAAAGTGTCAACTTATATTTATAATTCACTATAACAGCATCACATCCATTTGGATTTGACACCAATAAAATCAGTATGGTAACATTTTTAAGATGCTTAGTGGTATTTGATTGTGAAATCTCCTATCAACGATATATGATAGCGTACAATGATGAGACAATCTTACACGAATTTCATGTTAGGGTCAAGTAATCAAGTTTGAATCATATTATGGCTTAAAATTTAAGAGAAAAAATTGAAACTGAATTCGCAATTCGGTGTATATTAGATTACAAGCATCTCCGGAGGTGCCGAATGCCAGAATTAGACGATGAATTAATGCAACGTTTCCAAAAAGGCGATGAGGATGCCTTTAATTTATTAGTGCGTCGGCATCAAAAACCTTTGATCAATTTCATTGCGAGGTTCACCGGGGATAAAGATAATGCTGAAGACTTGGCACAGGAGACTTTCATCCGGATGTTTAAAGCTGCCAACCGATACAAACCTGGACGTGCTCAGTTTAAGACTTGGATGTATTTCATCGCAAAAAATCTTTGTAAGAATGAAATTAGAAACCGAGGACGTAGAAAACGGTATCAGGTTGATAACATTGTCTCCAACGACAATTCTATGGATGGAAACAACGAAGAAATTGATCTTATTGCAAGTGCCCCTGCTGACTCTGCCTTCCAACCAGAAGTCGCTTTGGAACGCAAAGAACTTCGTAACACAATCCAAAAAGCGATCGCAGAATTGCCAGATCAGTATAGACTTCCCTTGGTTCTGCGGGACATACAAGGACTGAGCTACGATGAAATCGGCAATATACTTGAACTACGCAGCGGAACTACCAAATCACGTATCAATAGAGCACGACTTATGTTAAAGGACAAACTTAAATCTTATATGGAGTTAATATGAACTGCTTACAAACTGAGGAACACTTTTCTGCCCATTATGAAGATTCGCTTGACTATCAAACGTTACAGCAGTTTGAATCACACATAGATGAATGTCAAGGATGTGAACAAGAGTATACGTTATTCCGCGAATCTGTCCAAGCATCACAGCAATTACCGCAGATAGAACCTTCACCCTCATTTTCGTCAACATTACAACAACGTCTTTCTGAAGAAGAACGCGAGACGTTCTCCTTTTGGCAACGGTTGCGACATAATTTTATCATACCAAAGTGGGGTTACGGTTTCGCAGTTATTTTGATATTAGCATCTTCCGTTTCATTCCTATACTACGATGATGTATTCAATGGGAGTCCCCAATCTGATGTAAATGGTGAATTCATTAGTGCACCAGGTTCTAATTCGCAAACGCAATTTTCTTCCGAGATTGATGATCGCTTCCTGCCGCGTAGTTTCGGAGGAATTGATTCTGCATTTACCACATCATCACAACCGATGCAGCGGAACTATGTTTTAAAGCGCGTGAGTTATACTACTACATCAACCGCTGGCGGGTTATAGTTCTCCTTATGGAGTCCGATAAAACAAAGTTATTCAGTAAGAGGATAAATACATGGTTATCAAGAAATCTCAACAAAATATAGACAAAATATATCTTTGCAAAGCGTTTGGAATAGTGTTCTTTCTATTTCACATCTTTGTATTGACACCGAGTTTTGCGAAAGAAAGTGTATTGCAGCAATTGGAAAAAGATTTTAAGAAAGTTGTAATCACCTCCCGTCCAGCAGTCGTCAAAGTAATAGCAACACATCACACGACAGCACAATTCCCGAACAACATACACAAAATGAATGTGTCTCAGCAAAGCATCAGTTCTGGTATTATTCTTGATAAGAATGGACACATTGTAACAACAACTTTTGATTTCCTCCCCAACACAGTTGAGGTAGTCTTGAATAACAAAGAACGTGTCCCTGCTAAACTTATCGGGATGGACGACCTAACCGATATTGTTGTGCTTAAGACAGAAAATAAAATGCCAGTTCAAGTAAAACAAGGGGATACAAAACAGATAGATACCGGTTCCTGGGTCCTCACCTTAGCAAATTCTCGTGGCAGTCATCCTATCATCTCATTTGGCATCGTTAGCGGGATGGAAATATTACCAGATCGTCCCTGTGATGAGTTGATTAAAATCAATACACCTATTTCTCCGGGGAATAGTGGAGGTGTCGTAGTAAATACTTCAGGGGAGATTGTCGGCATGCTTCTGGCTGTGCTTTCTGAACCTTATTTGCAAGATCCTTTTATGCCTCAATTTGCTTTTCCAGCATTCAATAGACCAGGAATTGCTTTTGCTGTCCCAATAGAAACAGTGAAATCTGTTGCAACAGAAATAATACAACATGGTAAGGTACGTCGCGGTTGGCTTGGCGTTACAATTGAAACAAAGGATTTCGGTGTGTTTGTTACACGGGTGGATGAGAACAGTCCCGCGCATAAGAGTGGAATTTTACCGAGGGACGTTATACTTGAATTCGAGGATGAACCCGTAACAACCTATACCCAACTGTTAAGGTGCGTTGGTACCAAACGACCCAATACTGAAATCAAACTTAGAATCAATAGAAACGGGAACGAACAGAACTATACCATAAAACTTGGTGAACGGTAGCATTAGTGTATCCTATTTTAACCTGTTATATTCATCAATATACGCTTGAGCAATATCCTTATTATTCTTTATTATCAGCAAGTTTTCACTGTTCCGTATCTCAGCATTTCTTGAGAAATTATAGGAACCAGTGATGACCGTCTCCTCATCAATAATTATCACCTTGTGATGCATCGTCCCCGATGTTTCATCTATTTTTACATCCATTTCTGACTCTTGCATGAGATGATATTCGGAATATCTTGAAATCTGATTCTCATCAAACACACCACCTACTTTAATGCCGTTCTCATGTTGATCACGCATCGCCATCCCGATTTTATCGTGTGTAAATGAAAATACCATGAAATTGATGGATTTTTGAGCAGAATTTAATTCATGCAATAGAGGTGGGATTGTCTGAGATCCTGGAGAGAAATATGTAAATATCTGTGTGCCATCACTCAGAGTTACTTGTGGATTTGGAATCTGCTCTTGAGGGAGTCTCTCTTCACCGCGTGATGAATAGATTACCTGAAATTCCTTTGTGAAGTTTTCTGCAAGTGGCACAGAATCAATCCACACTACGTTATTATCGTTCTTAAACGCGCCGTTGTAAGTCGTATTATAAGAACCTGTCCAGACATATCTTTGGTCAATAACGATGAATTTGTGGTGCATATAACCATCATTATCACCATCATCATGAACTGGGATCCCTTCTCTAAGTAACCTTTGTATTTCTTCCTCTTCTGCATGACTATTTTCTGTGAATACTCTAACTTTCACTTCTCTGTTGTGCACATTGATTAATGCTGTTGCAATTGACTTAGAGTCTAAATCATAGAGTGCAGCATCCACAACCGAAGTTGCAGAAGCAAGTTTGTTGACAAGTCGCTTCTCTAAGTTAGGTCCACTGACAGCACCGTTGACTTCGCTGAAATATACTTCGAACCCACTACTTGGTTCCGGAAGTATTTCTTTTGAACCTATGAAGTGCCTGATAGTAAAACCGATTGCAACTGCAATTACTATAATGAGAAAAAACGGCACGAAACGTGCGTTTCGACTTTTAGGTGCTGCTGGATTGTTTTCTATCGTGTCATTGTCCATTATCATTTAGACTCCCCACCTCTGTCTTGACTCTTCCAACGACTCAATTTCCGCATCCTTCTGCTTCCAAGCATAATGTCCTTTCGGTTTTTCGCCTATCCATCGCTCATCAATTGCTTCTGATGCGAGCTGATAACGTGTATCTGCAGTGATACGAATTTTGTTAGAGGTGTTGACAAGGGAGGCATGCATCAGAAACATACTGAATATGATGACATCACCTGCAGAAAATGCAGTTGTAGCCCAATGCCCTCCGAACTTTTCAACTACCTCAATTGGTTTTTCACTAAAATGCCCTTGTATCAGATCACGATCCACATCCGACTGTCCATAAGTTTGTCGCACTTTATCAAATCTATTTGAACCGATACAGAAAACAATGGGACCCATATCCAGTGAGACATCTCCGAAAGGAGTCCAGCAGGAATATAGTTTTTGCGTGCCACGACCCATAAAGACAATATCATAATGAATTGGTGAACCGGAACCTGGACCCGCTGTGCGTAGCCATTTGAAATCATAAGTCCGCGCCTCACCACCGAGAAAATGCTTGAAAAAGTTCATTATAGGTTGACCTTCAACGACGGCTTTAAATTCGGGGAGTTGTGTCAACTCTATATTCCCCATTGAACCTGTGGACGTAGGTTCAGGATAATCTGGGTTGAAGATACCATCCATCAAAGGTGTATTGGGGGAGAGCATGTCTTTTTCTGTCAAATTTTCAAGAATCTGGCGGCGCGCAGCTAATACTGTTTCCTTATCATGTAACCCGCGAATCAACAAATATCCATCTTCTTCCATACGTTCTTGAAGCGCATCTGGATCGTCTAATATATCATTACTCTCTCGTAGATCTGTGCTAACCTCAACTTCTTGGTGTAAAAAGGGAAGTATCATCTATATTCCTCGATTTGATAGTGTCATGTTATTCATTCATATTCATGATAGTACCATTTCTGAATGATTGCGTATCATTCTAATATATTTATCTGTAAAAATCAATGTTTAAAAATAAAATGCGGGTATATCAATACACCCGCATTAGGTTAGTAAATTGCTGTTACTCAACCTTTGAATACTATGCTATGATCTTCTCTTTAACGATGCCCAACGTAACGTTAGAGATTTATATTGAGAAGAGATATTTTGACTATTATGTTGATTTTCTGAAGGGTGCAGTACTTCATGTCCATTCAAAAACCTACCATAAGGATAATTGTCTTCCTCATCATTTTGATCATTTGAAAACCATTCTGGATGTTGATTATCTATATAGACATGAGAATGTTGACCATTATGGGTGTGCCATCCAAAATCACCATGTTTGTGTTCCCATTCATGCGTATGACTGACAACACTGACACCGTCAATATATTGTCCGATGTATTGAAGCGTATAGACACCACTCTCAACAGAATGATCCATGGCTTGATCGTCTAATCTTCCAAGAATCTCTGATGCTATCTGGGAATCAGAAATTCTGGCATAAAGAACAACGTGCTTATGGCTACTACCATCATGTGTATGAACTTCACCACTGACAAAATGAAGGTTTAGCGGACACGTTACCCAATCTTTTTTGGCTTCATTATGTTCGTGATTGTTCCACAATTCTATCTCATTATGGACAACTTCATTTGGAAGTGAATTGTCAATTGCATGTCGATGCTGCTTACCATCTGATGTATGTTGATGGAAAGGTGTTAAGTACACCTCATTGTTGCCATCATAGGTCTGGTTGTGGTTATCATGAGCATTGGAATCGATTGATACTATACAGGTAACTGTTAACACCAAAATGCAGGCTGTGAGGTATTTCGCTTTGGCAAAAAGTATGTTTTTCATTTTAATTCTCCAAATTTCTTAGGCATTATATGTTAGAGAACAGTTAAACTATTTAAAATTCTATTCTCTAAAGACATATTTCATATTTGGTCGTATTAAACATACTAATATACTATATAGTTTACATCCTAATATTAATTTATTGCAAATTATAGTAGATTTTGAAATTACTTGAACACTCTGCATCGGCGAGGTTAGGAAACCTCGCCTACCGTGGGTCGAAAGTGTCAACTTATATTTATAATTCACTATAAGAAAATAAAGTGACCTTTTTGTTCTATGAAATCAAAATCATATCCTCATGTATGTCAGTTAGAAAAACGTTAAATAAGGTTTTTCCTCAATCTCTCGTAATAACAATAGTGCAAGTTCACGGGCATGATAATCACCCCACATGGATGCTTCTCCACAGGGAATCTTCCTGCCTTCTGGAACGTAATCCCATCCATTCGGACGATGGTATACTGAGTGTAGCAGTAATCCTTGGTGCGTATCGGAAGTGGAGAGATACGGCTCAGCAAACAGTGTATTGACAACCGTCAATCCTGCTTGATAATATGTGTTACCTGCCTCTGTATTGCCATGCTTCTTATGATAATTTCCAAGTCGGATAAGTCCTTGTGCTGCAATTGCAGCGGCAGAACTATCCACCGGTTCATAATCGTTATATGGATCAGCAGGGGCAGCCAGATAATCGCCAAGTTCTGCTAAACCGGGGGCACCTGTATCCCAATAAGGTATGCCATCTTCTGCCGTGTTTTCAATATAGAAATCAGCAGTTGCTTCTGCTGCTTTTCGCATGTGTGCTGTTGCTTCAGCATAACCACCATAAGGTTCAAGATCTGTTTCTGACAGTGTATCAAAAAACTCAAGTTGTTCTGCATAACCTGTGATAATCCATGCCAACCCTCGCGTCCAAGTTGTAAAAGGTGAGTAGCCTTGTTGCGTACTTGGACAACGGAAGTTTCCATCATTCGTATTGAAGATTGACTCATGCACAACACGTCCCCGTATGTCATAGGCATCGCGACTTTCACCATAATAGACATTATACTTTGCTGTTGTCTGTGAATGCTGAACGAGCCTATCCAACAGATTGAAAGCGACATCACCTTCACCCATTAGCACAGCACCGAGTGTGTGACCGACTGCTAAAACACGCAGTGAACGGATGGTATCAGAGAAAAGTGAATGTGGTCCATTGAAAGATGCAATATATCCTGTTCCATCTTTTATTTCTGTCCAACGACTGGCTTGCACGGCTGCGGATGCTTTCAATGCGATTTCATAGAAATGCATTTCATTGTCGTCCCACGGAATAACCTTTTCACGCATCAATCTGCGAAGGTTGCCGTAAGTGGAGACATTGTTAAACCCGTGGTCATGCACACCGATATGCGTGACATGTGGTGCCATCTTCTCAATCGTGTTCTTTCTGCCGATGTCAAGGAATTGCTCATCACCGGTAGCATCAAATTGTAGAATAGCCGAACCGAACTGGAAACCTTGTGTCCACTCAGTCCATCCCCGAGTGGTATATTGTCCAGCAACTGTAAAGACAGGTGTGCCATTTTCTGGTTGCCAAGTGTTTTCAATAGCCAGTATTTTTTGACCTGAGAGTTCAAAAAGGCTTTCTATCTGTGGTTTTAAGTCCTGAATTTGTAATGAATGATTTATCTGCATGTGTCCTCGATTCTGTGTATAAAGAGTTTATTATCGTAATAATAGCGTGTCAAGAGCTCCCATAACGTTCACATATAACTTCAATGAGATTCGTTGTGGATTTGCCCGGTACGTTGAGTCCAACGACAACTTTGCCTCCATTTTTCTCAACGATATCTCTTTCAATGAGTTGTTCCAACTTATAGTCGCCACCTTTGACATGGATATTCGGTTTGAGTTCTGCAAGTAATTCAACCGGTGTTAATTCTGAGAAGATGACGACAAAATCAACGCATCCTAAGCCTGCAAGCATTTCTGCGCGTTCAACATCAGGAATTAGAGGACGGTTTTCACCTTTTAGTTCTCTGACAGAACTATCACTGTTGACTGCAACTACAAGCACGTCCCCTTGTTGACGTGCGGCTTGTAGATAGCGTAAATGTCCTAAATGCAGAACATCAAAGCAACCGTTCGTGGTGACGACAACTTTACCGTCTGCTCTGAGTTGTTGGAGTATTGCTGCAAGTTCGTTGCGTTGATATATCTTGTTTGGTGTCATAATTTTAAAAGTTTATCACGCTTTGTATCGTTTGGCAACTTGGTTTTTGTTTATACATTATTGCACAATCTCACTGCATTTGCTATAATAATTGGTAATGCAAGAGACAATAATCACATTGAGAAAATAATACCATTTCTATAAATGTTTATCCCATTAACATTTGTTAAGAATGTCTTGAAGGACTGCACAAACTGGCAGTTTATGCTACAAGAATGCGGCGTTTTCTATTAGAAATGGTATAAGGAGAAATAGATGGATGACAAAAGAGGTACAGCACATCCCTCCCTGTCCATAAGCACGTTGGGTGCGTCTGGACATGGTAAAACAACGTTGACAGCTGCTATTGCGAGAGTCGTTGCGAAAATCGGTTCTATTCTTTCTAAAGTTGACACGCCATTTGATCAACTGATACCCAATCACCATCCTATACGAGAAGGGGTAAGCATTACCTATCGTTCAATAGATTACGAAACCAGTGGAAAACACTATACACAGATTGACTGCGAAACACACTTGGATATTGTTAAGATGTTAGTCACTCGTTCATTTGCCGTTCAGGGGGCAATTTGGGTGGTTGATGCTGTTGATGGTGTTACAGAGGAATCCGCAGAACATATACACATTGCAAATAGATTAAATATACCTACGGTTGTCTCCTTTCTCAATACACGGAATTCTGCAATTGATGATGAACTTATAGATATTTGCAAACAAGAGATGCGCGAATTACTTACCGAAAATGGATGGGATGAAGTGAACAATCCTATCATCGTTGGTGATGCAAATAAGGCGTTAAAATACAAAGGTGATCGGATAGACTCTCAGCAATGGAAACCGATTGTTGATTTGATATTTGCCATGAATCGGTGTATGCCAAAACCCATCAATATGGATAGCCTTCCCCCAATTATGCCGATCTATGAGATTGTTGAGGAGCAGAAAGAACGCGTAACTATAAAGGGTGAACTAGTTCAAGGACACCTTGCTGTCGGACATGCTGTAGATATTGTCGGTAAAGGTGATAGAATCAAGACAAAGTGTCTTAGCATAAGAGAGGATGAAGTTTGTGTTGAATCAGAACCTGATTGGTTGTCTGTTGGACAGGTGCTGTGTCATCCGAAAACAATAAAAGCACATTCTGATTTTACTGCCCTCGTGTATCTTCTGACACAAGAAGAAAGCGGTACGCATATCCCGCTGATTGAAAATGACAAACCTGAGATACGTCTATGGGGTGTTGATATATCAGCGCGCCTACATCTTCCTACAGATATATCAATCGTCTCTCCAGGTGAGAATGCTCATGTTTCGTTTACGCTTGAACTACCTCTTGCAATGGAGATAGGGACGACTTTTGAAATAAAGAAGATGGGATCGCGGATAGGACTCGGTGTTGTTACGTCGGTAGATTAGATTTCTACTGTGCAGCGGTGATGGTATCAGATAGAATTAGGTCGCCTGTGTACAGTGCGCGTCCAATAATCGCACCATAAGCATCAATGCTCTTTAGTGCTTCAATGTCTGATAGTGATGTAACACCACCCGATGCAATCACATCGGCAGAAACAGCGTTGATTATATCCGCAGTTGCGTTGACATTAGGTCCCTTGAGCATGCCATCGCTTTTGATGTCTGTATAAATGATAGTTTGTACTTCTGTCATCTCCATAGCAAATTCTACTGCAGATTTCTGAGAAACTTCTAACCATCCGTGCGTAGCGACCATACCGTCCTTTGCGTCAATGCCAACTGCAATTCGTTCACCATGCTTTTCACAAGCCTGTTTCACTAAATTCGGTTGTTTGAGTGCAGCAGTGCCTAATATTGCCCGATGCACACCTAATGCTAACACGGTATCTATATGTTCCATACTACGGATGCCACCACCAAGTTGAGTTGGAATATCAAGGGTATCAACGATTTCACGGACAATATGAAGGTTTGCTGATTCGCCTTGAAATGCCCCATCTAAATCAACAAGATGTAGGTATTCTGCCCCCTCTGCTTGCCACTGTTTTGCCATCTCAACTGGAGAATCAGAGAATACAGTTTCCTGTTCTGCTATCCCCTGGATGAGATTTACACATTTTCCACCACGTAGATCTATAGCTGGTAATATCTGCAATGTTCTTCCTTTCTGTTACTCTTCACGGAATATTCCGAGTAATTTCAATTGTGCTATTGAGATAATAGCAATGATGATAAACAACACCCATCCGATTGTGGCAGCATATCCAAGACGCATAAATTGAAATCCGTTCTTATAGAGATACATCACGATAGTTGTGCCGGCATCAGCAGGTTCACCGCCATTTGTCAATATGAATGGCAGATCAAAGAGCTGAAATGAACCGATCATTGATACGACGACAACGAAAGCAATTACTGGTCGTAAAGAGGGTAGTGTGATATGTATAAAGGACTGCCACCAATTTGCGCCATCAACTGCTGCGGCTTCATACAATTCTTGTCGAATACCTTGTAGACCTGCCAAAAAGAAAATCATGTTAAAACCTGCCCACTGCCACACACCTGTTAGTATGACAGCAAGCATCACATATCTTGGGTTGCTAAGCCAACCGATTTCTTTGCCAAACAACAGGAATTCATTGTTAATCAATCCAGCGCGTTGATCGTATATTAGATTGAATATGATTGCGACAAAAACTCCTGCGACAAGTACGGGTGTAAAGAATGCAAGTCGTAAGAAGTTCTTTCCCTTCACGAACTTTGCATTGAGAAGTATTGCAAGGAACAGAGCAATTGGTAATTGTAATAGTAATGTTCCAAGTGCGAAATAGGTTGTATTCAGCAGGGATTTCCAGAAGATAGGATCTTGAAATAGATCTGTAAAGTTTTCAAACCCAACGAATATTCTACTTTTGAATCCACGCATCTCATAGAATCCCATGACGAGAGATGAGACGAGCGGATACACCATAAAAATAGCAAATAAGAGAAAAAACGGTGCTATAAATAGATACGGTGCGAATTTCTGTTGTTGATTCCAAAAGGTATATCTATCCCGTTTAGTTTTCATTTTTTGCTACTATCCTCCACCGTTCTTGATCTTTTGCTATAATTGATCGCACTTTTTCTGCAAGTTCTGTCAACGTCTGCCGTGGTGTCTGCTTTTGTGTGACAGCAGCAAAGATTGCATCGTTTAGTAAATCTGCTGCTTCTGACCAATATGGATTTTGATAACGTGGTGGCAATTCAGGTGCGAGTTCTATGAATAACTCCCCAATCGGTTGTCCACCTAAATATTCAAGCGGTTGTTTTAAGGCTTCGGCATCCCATGCTGCTTTGAGTGGAGGAATAATCAAGGTCGTTTCATATCGGTTTATCAAACTTGATCTATCAAAGTAGGTGAATTTCAGTAGTTCCCATGCCAGATCGGGATTCTCACACTCTTTTGTAATGCCTATCATTGTGCCGCCGCGTGTCGTCGTGCGTCTGCCACCGATTTCCCAAGCAGGCATACTTATTGCTTTCCATTTGCCAGACATCTGCGGCACTTGACTTTGCAGAAGTCCTACATACCAATCTGGGGCAAGTATAGACAGGATTTTGCCGTCTTGCATTGCAGCATAGTTGCTGGGATCCCCGTGCCATGTGCCGTAGACGGGTGTTGCGATGTTATGTTCATTAAATAGGGATGTGAAGAATTCCAGTGTTTGAATTGCGATTTCACTGTCAATGATGACATCGCCTTTAGCATCAAAAAAGCCACCGCCTCTTTGTAGCAAAAGGTTCATATAGTCGCTTTCAGTTTTGTTGTCAAGGACGATGGCATATTGGTCAATTTCTCCATCTCCATCAAGATCGCGCGTTGCTTTTTTTGCCGCAATGATGAAGTCATCCCAAGTTTCAATTTCAGTCATCTCAACATCGGCAGCTTTAAACAGGTCATCTCTGTATAGGAGGACAACTGGATGCAAGTCGTGTGGGATTCCGAATATTTTATCTCCATAAGACCAAGGCGTGAAGCGGCTGATGACTAACTGGTCTAACCATCCTTCGCCTTCTAAACGGGGACGTAAATCAACGAAACCGACTTCATCAATATCTCCCTTTAAGAAACGTCCGATTGAATTGATTTCGACTTCAACTATATCGGGTGCCCCGAAGTCTGAGAGTAATGCGGTTAGGAGTTTGTCGTGCATCGTTCCACCGAAATTGATAAGTTGTACATTTACATCAGGATGTGAGGTATTATAGATTGGCAACCGTGCTTGATATTCTTCGTAATGTGTCGGCGCAAATACCCAAAATTCTAATTCTTTTTCCGTTTCATCTACTGGTGCGAATATGAAAAGGCATGAGATTAGGAAAAGAATTAACATGACCATCGGACCTTTGCCGAGTGGAAAATTTTCTGGATCATAAGGGAAACGCATAAAGTGCCTTTTTTGAAGTAATTACACATTTTGGATATGTAGGAGGGAACTCCGATTCCTGATCACTACTGAGTTAAATCGCGATTCGGGATCGCTCCTACAGTGACATGAATAATTGTTTTATACTTCACTATAATTGCGCTGTTAAATTCGTGCCATCTGCGATTCTGATTATCGGATTTAGAAACCGCGCCAACAATCGCTACCTGCTTCTTATCATTTTTGACTTGACAATTCGGTATATTACCATTAAAATTTATCAAATCATAGTTATTTTATCAACAAAGAAATGGAGGATGATGCTATATGCCCACGTATGATTATAAATGTCTTGAATGTGAAGACCAGTTTGAGAAGTTTCAAGGCATTACAGCACCGCCGCTTGAAGAATGTCCTAAGTGCAATGGTAAGGTAAAACGGCTTATCGGTGCAGGTGCAGGTCTGATATTCAAAGGTTCAGGGTTCTACATCACAGATTATCGCAGTGAAGGATATAAAGAATCGGAAAAGAAAGATAAGAAAACAAAGTCAGAGAAAAGCGATAAATCAGAAAAGAAATCCGATACGAAAAGCGAATCAAAAAGTAAGTCAAGTGATTCTGGTAAGTCAGTAGAAAAAACTTAAAGTCAAACAAGCTGCAATCAACATAGGGAAACACATTGCATAATCACCAACATCATCACAATCCAGACGAACCACATGTTCACCACCATCAACACACGCTTCAGAAGAAATTTAGACTTGCCCTGTTGGTCACCTTTTTTGTATTCGTTGTAGAGTTGATTGGTGGCATTTGGTCGGGGAGTCTTGCGTTGTTAAGTGATGCTGCACATGTGATGTCGGATGTGCTATCCCTTCTGATCAGCTGGTTTGCAATATATCTCTCAACGCGCCCTGCCACCTCATCTCGCACCTTCGGTTATCATCGTGCTGAAGTATTTGCTGCATTCATCAATGGTGTATCTTTAATTGGCATATCTGGTTGGATATTCTATGAAGCATACCGAAGATACATGTCTCCAGAGGAGATTCGAGTAACCGGCATGTTTGTTGTTGCAAGTTTTGGATTAGTAGCGAACCTGTTTATCTTGTGGAAACTGCATGGCCATAGCCATGGCAATCTAAATGTGCGAAGTGCAGTGCTTCATGTAGTCGGAGATACGCTTTCATCGGTGGCTGTTGTTATTGGTGGTCTGATTATATATTGGACAAAATGGTATCCTATTGATGCTATCCTCAGTTTCCTAATCGGCGGGATAATACTCTTCGGTGCATTTAATGTAACCAGAGAAGCAGTTCATATTCTGTTGGAGAACACTCCACGAAATACGGATGCACATACCGTAGCAAAACATATATGTGATTTAGCATCTGTGAAGGATGTTCATGATATGCATATTTGGTCTCTGTGTTCAAACTACAATGCATTGAGTGCTCATATAGTGCTTGATGAAAACACTACGCTTGCTCAGGACCAAATTCTTGAACAGATTAACACAGTATTACAAAATCAGTTTAATATCAACCACACAACGCTCCAACTTGAGCAGATTGCGTGTACACAGGCAGGTAACTTACTGTGCAATGCACAACATTCGTAGCATCGCGCTAAATATGTTCTTCCTTTAGACGATGTGCTTTCCTATTTAGCGTAGGATCTTTAGAAAACTTTAATGTTGCTTGTACCAGTCCTTCTACATGCGATACCATATCTTTCTCTACTTGTACTATGCGACTCATAAGGTATGGTTGATCACTTGCCTGTATCGCCTGTCTCATGATTGAGAGTAGATATAGATAAATCGTGTCTGACTCACTTCCCTCAATTTCGATTGCTATTTCAAACGCTTCATCTAAAGATATTCTTCCACTTTCAACTTGAGATTCGTGTGCATCCAAGGCATCTGTGATATCTTGTATGGAAATAGGTGGAAATGGCACTATAGGTGATGTTGTTTCATCTGTATCTGCTTCTGAAATGGTTGTGTCTTTCCCAAAAGTTTCAATACAGATTGCGCGTCCAAAGTCTACAAGTATGTAGTGTTGCCATTCTTCGGTGCTCATCCTTTCCCAAAAGCGTGCGATACGTTCATCATAGTCACCCAAATGCAGCGCGAAGGAGGCGTATAGTTTTGCTTGTCGCAGTTCAAGGTCTTGGCAAATATCAAAAAGTTCTTCTAATGTCAATTTTTCTCCTTGTGTTCGTGTAATAAGGGAATCTGGTGTCTGTTCACTAATTCCACTCAATATCATCAAGAGTTGTCGCGGTTGCCACCTGTTCTAAAAGAGCATCAAGACGGGTGCGGCTTCGCATCCTTGAGATTTTATTGACAACCGTATCGGGAACTTCACCGATGCGTAGGTCAAGTAGTTTCAAGAGAAACTCCCGTTTGGCTTGTATCTTTCCACGTTCCTCACCGCGTTTCTCACCGCGTTTCTCACCGCGTTTCTCACTTCGTTGTATCAGAGCTTCTGCACCTGTCATAATGAAATTTTCTACCTCCTTATCATGAGTTTGAGATTGTATAAGTTGTCTCAATTGTGTTTGTTCTGCTTCGGGTCGTCTAAAAAATACCAAAAAATATAGATAAAGTATCTCGTGGTTGTGTAGTTCAGGATGTTCAGCTGCTAAGGTCTCCAAATGTGTAAGTGCTGCTGACAATGCCTCTTGCATTGATGTTTCATCTGCGGTTTCTTGTTGCAGCACTGTCATTAACCATCCGAAAGGATGATCAACATCAGTAAATTTCTCTATATCTTCATCCTTCACACCAAGAAATAAAGTCTCAAAAGTTGGGACAAAGGGTGTCATCATCGATGGAATATCCATTGATGCGGAAAGAGATATCGGTATCTTCCATCGTTGTTGACCGGTATAAAAGACAATTGGGAGGATGGGACGTAAACGCCACGCTCTTCTTGGAACTTTAGAATTCTTTTGTTCCTCCAGCTGCCCGTGCCATATCTGGCACATATAAGACAACAACCGAAATCCCATCAGGTGGTCAACGGTTGATTGATGTTCTATCAAAATATAAATGGTTAGGTCGTCACATAAAGTTGTGTCTCGAAATGGCACAGTAAACACCATATCAGACACCAAATCTCGCAACGTATTATCAACAATACTCCTGTTTTCTATTCTTGCTTGAGTGAAGTCCAGATGTTCGGCAAGTTCACTGGCAAGGATTAGGACTAACCCATGTAAATTTTCCGATTTTTTGAATAACCACCTTGCACTTTTGTCTGCGAAATGTCCAATTTTTGGATTAAATAAAGTGCGTATTTCTTCTAAATCTGCTATTTTGTTATCCGTTTGCACTATGTCTCCTGGACCATTACTATCATTAGTATAGACTAACATTAATCTGACAAAATGTCAATAACGTAAGATTTTTAATCTATAGTGGAATTTACAATTAATAGGACACGCCTCAGAGGGCGAGGAAACCTCGCCCCTACGGGACTTGTGGTGCTTGCAAGTGCATTGAAATGGCTTCTTAATTCTAAACTTTACTATAAATGAATTTGATTGCAATTTTGTGTGACTGTCAGTGCGATTCAAGAAGCATGACATTCTATCAGTCATATTACATTTGTAGTGGTAATGAAATGGCATTGCCAGATGACATACTCCGCGTGACCGCTTCTGTGAACTCCATATACTTAACGCCAGTGTCAAAGTCGGTGTGAGTGATGGTTTCTTTGCCTCTGATTGCGTTTACAAATTCTTCTTCCACACGCCAGCCACCCTCTTCCCCTGAGGGTATATCTATCTCATTTAACGCTTCATCACCTTTTTGTCCACCATAGAGTTTGTTTGCAGAAAATCGTAGCGTTCCAAGACTTCCGAAGATAAACACCTCTGGCACTCCAGCTAACCCCGTTACAGCAGAGATTTGCATGTGGAGTTGCGCACCACAGGTGAGCTCACCGATAACATCAATATGTTCTGGTATTCGGACTGAACGTTTTATGCCATCATCATCTGGACGCATTTTGACGAAGGTATTACCCATTGCAGAAATACGTGTTGCTTCACCGACCCAACGCATTATCGCTTCATACCAAATACCCATGCTCATGATGTTCAACCCACTAAAATCAAAATCCTGTCTCCATTGGAGCGGAGTCTCAGTATCCAGAAACGTGCCTCCTGCACGCACTTCAATTGCGAGTACATCTCCGATATATCCCTCTGCGATCAATCGTTTTATGGTATTGTCCACTCGAAGTGTCATTGGAGAAGGGACGATTTGTGCAGTTAACTTCGATTTCCGACGTGCCATGAGACGCATTGCATGTGCCTCACGAGCATTCATTGCCATACGTGCTTCACACATCACATGTTTATTTACCATCAGCGCGGATACAGTTGCTCGGCAGTGCATGTAGGGCCAAGTTCCTATGACGATGGCGTTTGTCTCATTATCGTCAATTGCATCTTGCCAATGGTCGTAGATTTTTGGGATACCAAACTCGTCTGCTACACGTTGTGATGATTCTCGACTGCGATTGCATACCCCGATTATCTCAACACCTTCTATTGCTTGTAGTCCGGGAATATGTCGTGATTTTGTGTTTCTTCCTGCTCCGATGATACCGACTCTGACTTTTTCTGATGCCACTCCGATGCTCCTTTGCATATCAAAATGTAATATGATGTTAGCAGATAATTGGAGTGATGTCAAGTAGAAATCCGGTAGTATTAGATTGGCAAGATTCTGTATTTTCTGATTCTCGGATTTGGCGAATTCCGTTAAATCAGCGGTATGAATGCATTCTGATATTCACTGGATTTCACGGATTTTATGAAGGATTTGTCGGGCATGTAGACGGGTAGCACTATCATTTGCATGCAGATCATTCTCAATCAGGTGAACGCCAGATTTGTCCCCAAGAGATGCAAGATCGTAGGCAGCAGCACGTTGGATGTTAGGATTGTTATGTGCTAACAGTGCTTCCAAACCATCAACCGTTTCAGCTTTCTTCTGGATTTCCGTGATGTTGATATTGGTGTCATAGTATTCGGCATAAAACCATGGATTTCTTAAACTTACATGTTCAATATCACTTGAGTACCAAATTGGTTTGCTAACATTATATTTCATGTGGATTTCTCCAAATGATAATTCATCCCTTAAACTCATTGGGAGTCTAATCTCTTTCGCGTTCGGTTGGCTTAGTTGAGAGAGTAAAATGGCCGCGGACCTACGTGTTTCTTTATCAAAACTATGTAATTTTCGGTTAGTAAGAGATTTAATCCATTGCAGACACGAGTCATCACCAAGTTGACTAAGAATATAGGCGATTTCCGCAGAAACACTCATATTTCTTGAGTGTAAAAAGATTTCTATTAGCGGCTTAATGTCCTTATCATCACCTGTTGTGCGTATTTTATATATTACATCTGAAATGATTTCGTTGTATCTATTTTGTCTGCCTAATATTTGAATCCAAAGTTGAGTCATATCGGTGTCTGCATAATTCAATAAGGCTTTATGGACAGAAACCTTTAAACTACTACGAGATGAAGAACTGACATTTACGAGTGAGGAACTCAGCAGTTTCAGTGGTTCAATTGCTTCAGGTTTGCGTAACTCACCGAGCTGAAAGCATACATGTTCTAACTGTTTTATGTCGTAATTGTTGATATGATTTGGATCTAACATTTTGAGCATAGAATTAAATTGCAGTGGCGTAGGTTCTTTTATTTCAAAAGAGGCTTTAGGAGAAATAAGAGGTTTTTCCCATGCCATTAAGTTAGATTTCATCTGACTGCTGAGTGGCGGATTTTTCTCTTTATTTGTCCTTTTAGGTGCTGGATTGGGTTTCCAAGGAGAGAAGAACATTTTCAACTGGACATTATACTGACCTGATTGGAAGAGGCGGTAATTTTTGGACACAGGAATGATGTTTGTTATTACCGCATTAGGTTGTATTATATCGAAATGTTTGGGGTTTACTGGTAACAGAATGACTTCATCGTCTCCATCCTTGACTACTGTAAGATTATATTCATTTGTATCTATAGAACGATACCTACTTCTTTGACCGTAGACTTCTGCCATAGTTCCATCGGGTTGTTGAATCTCTAACTTCACATAACCTGATGAAACATCTCTCTTGAAACCGATTTTAATTGGATAATCACTTGTGTTCCTGATAGTATATTTCAGAGCAATAGGATGTCTATAATTATACTTCGTTGAAACCATCTCTATTTTCAATTCTAAGGGTTTATTCCCAGATAATTCGTCAATTGTCAATAATGCTGCATTGCGTGTATTCCCTCTACTATCGTTGGCAAGTTGTTTTAACTTAGGAATCATCTCTGTAAGTTTCATCTTTCGGATAATGTTGATTGCACTGATTCGCACGTCAGGGTTATTATCTTCAAGTAATTGCGGGATATATTTGTGTATTTCAGCATTCCAAAAGGTGCCAAACTTTGTGAGTGTTTCGACTGCCTGCAACCGCAGTTGAGAGGAGGGGTTCAGTGCAATTGTTCCCACTGCATCAATTGCCTCTGGTCTGTTAAAAGTTGTCAATGCTGTTAATACTGATTTTGATGGGTTTTGTTCTGCAACTTTCACTAATGCAACAAAACCTTCTTGTCCCATATTTTTTAGAGCATATATCATTGCAGATTTTAGTGCTTCATTTTCAGTTTCAATACATTCCTTTTCAAAAGTTGGGATAATTTCTTTGTCTTCAACTCTACGTAATACCCTATAGATTTTTTGTTTTACCTCACTGACTTCAGTTGCTTTTGCTGTCTCCAACATCTTTTGCACACTTGACTGACCAAATTGAGCCATGCGGTTTAGTACAGACGGGGGAATGCTGCTTGCAACACGTCTGCCAAGGTCTGACTCGGAATCCATTGCTTCCAATAGAATTGAAACGGTTCTTGGATCATCAATTTGTGCTGTTTTTTGTAGCGTTTCTTTTAATATGTCGATTTCATTGATGTTTGGATATTTAAGTATTTTAAGGAGTTCTGGTATTGCTCGTTTGTCTTGAAAATCAGCTAAAACGAATACCGCTTCTCTTCGTTTTTCTGGTGTTGTTCTGGGATTATTTATTTGCTTAACAAGATATGGAATACCCCGTTCATCTTTCAATTTCAATAGGGCATCAACTGCAATTCTTTGGGTTGCTGGCTCAGCATCAAGGTGTTTAGCCATAAATTTCTTTGTAAATTCGGCATCTATGCCAGCCATAATATGTGCAGACTTACCTCGCATCCAATCGATTTCATGATGTATGAAGAGAACGGTAAGTGCAGACATTACACCAGGTTCTGGATAATAATGTTGAATAGAACGAATAGCATTTCCTCGGGTTCGCTGATCATCATTTGTCAAGTTTTTAATCAGAAAGGGAATTGCCTCATCACCCATAAGGAAAAGTTCATATCCCAATCGGTTTGTGTCATCCCATCTGGTTTCCAGCATGTTTAGTATTCTGTTTTCATCAGCATGTGTTGCGGGACACAATATTACCAATAACAGAAAGATTATGCACATTAAGTATTTCATAGTTAACTCCAGAAGTGGTTATATTCTCAATTGTATCAGAAATAGACTGCGTGTATCAATAGGTTTTTGAATTCAAAGTGTGTAAATTATTGTGTTTTTTTATTCCATGCATTATACTGTGTTATTATGAAATCAGAAACAAAAAGGGATCGTGGTATTATCGTCGGCATAACCGGTGGTATTGCGTGCGGCAAAACAACGGTATCAGAATTGCTTGCTGGCAAAGGGGCAATACCGATTAACGCTGACGAGATTGGTCATCAACTCCTCAAATCTGACAGTCCGGTTATTGATGAACTGGTTGACACATTTGGCACTGAGATACTGGATCAATCAGGAGATGTGAGTAGAAAGAAATTGGGAGAAATCGTTTTTAACGATAAGTCCGCGCGTGAACGACTCAACGTCCTGCTACATCCACTGATAATTCAACGTTCCCGATCCCGTGCTCAGCAGCTTGTGAATGAGGATCCATCCTGTGTAGTGTTACTTGATGCCCCACTGCTCATAGAGGCAGGTGCTTATGATTCTGTTGATCTGATTGTCGTTGTAACCGCTTCTAACGAAACACAATTGCAACGGATATTAGAACGTAGTCAACAACAGAACCGTCCACTTACTAAAGCCGATGCTCAAGCCCGTATTGACTCACAAATGCCTTTATCTGAAAAGGTGAAGTATGCTGATGTCGTCATTGAAAATGAAGGATCTATTGAAGGACTACAGAAGCAGGTAGAGTCATTATGGGATAAACTTCATAAAGACTTATGAGGCGTTCCAAAGCACATTTATGGCATTTGCCTTGATAACACAGTAGACTTCCTTACCATTACTCAGTTGGAGTTGGTCCCTTGCTTCATACGTAATTTTAACGGAGAGTCTATACCCCTCAACAAGAATCGTTACAATTATTTGGTCATCAACGCGATCAATTGTCCCCCGTAGAATGTTTCTCGCACTAATTGGTAAATTGGGTTCAAGAGAAATGATAATGTCCTCTGCGCGGATTGCTATAGGCACAGGATTTCCTATCTCTGTATCTATGTAAGGAATTACGAGCATTTGATTCCCAATTTCTAATTCCGTTACGCCTCGCTGTTTATCTGAGTTTGCTACTGGGAGTGAGAATATATTTTCCACACCTGTCATATTTGCTATAGGTAACGCTGATGGTGCTGTTAGTAACTGATGCGGTTCTCCATTAGCGATGATCTTTCCATCTGACAGGAGAAATGCCTCGTCAGCAAGTGCCATTGCTTCAGATATGGCATGCGTGACATAGATGATTGGAATTTCATACTCGTTTTTGATGTGATGTAGATATGGAATAATCCTGTTTTTCAGTCCACCATCCAAGGATGCAAGCGGTTCATCCATCAGAAGGAGGTGCGGTTCCATTGCCAGTGCACGTGCAATCGCAATTCGTTGACGTTGTCCACCCGACAGTTGCTTCGGATATCGTTGAAGTAAATCGGCAATTTCAAGTGTATTAAGAATTTGAGAAAGACTATCTGGTTTTTTACGCTTCGTCTTAGATTGACCATAACGGATATTCTTTTCAACTGTAAGATGGGGAAATAGGTGTCCTTCTTGAAATATATATCCAATTCGGCGTTTATCGGGTGGCACACTGATTTTCAAATCGGTGTCATATAGTTTATTGTTACCAAAAACAATCTGCCCTTTATCAGGTGAGAGTGTTCCACTGATACAGCTGAGCAGTGTTGTTTTTCCACTGCCAGATGCCCCTAAAAAGGCAGTTACCTTTTGATGCAGTTCACAATCAACATCTAATGTGAATTCTCCGAGACTTTTCTTTATGTTGAGTAGAAAATTATACTTTCCAGACATATTCGCCAAACATTATAGTTGATTTTGAAATTACTTGAACACTCTGCATCGGCGAGGTTAGGAAACCTCGCCTACCATGGGAAGAAAGTGTCAACTTATATTTATAATTCACTATATAGTTGAAAAAGGTAGGTTTCCAACAATCTATTCAAAGCCGCCGCCATCGAATCCTCCACCACCGTCAAAACCACCAGCATCACCGCCGCCATCAAATCCTCCATCACTACCACCAGAATCTGCATCCCCAGAAGTATCATTATCTAACATACTGCCAAGAATTAGACCTGTGAAAAGGGCATCTTCCGTATCACTATTGGGGTCAACGGTATCAGCACCATCATTTTGCCTTCTCTTTCTATTCTGAGAGCCTTTATTTATTGATTTAACTATAGCAACTAAAATCACGATAAATGCTATTGAGACTAAGAAAAACACAAGAGTTCCCATTTTTTTCTCCTTTTAAATCTGTTGTTATCATTAAGGACAGTAAAGTTTTTATAGTAAATTATTGAATTAATTCTACACATTGATCAGGCGAGGTTAGGAAACCTCGCCTACCGTTGATAGAAAGTGTAGATATAATTTCACCATAATCGTCGAAACCTACCCTACAATGTGTGAAAGGTTTCCGATATTGAGAATTACCAAAAAATAAATTAATTTTCATCAAAGTACACCGAACTGTTGTTCTACCGCGGGTTAATTCGTTCTGTCATCCATATAGCAACGAACGCCAGTATTGTTGAAATCAGTACTAATCGGTAAGCAGTGATATCATCACCCAGCTGCACCGATTGAAAAATTGCCAGTGCAATGGTCTGCGTTTTCCCGGGGATATTCCCGACTACCATCATTGTTGCACCGAACTCCCCAAGACTCTTCGAGAATCCAAGAATACCTCCACTTATAATTCCACGATACGCCATCGGTACAGTTATCGTCCAAAAGACTTTGATAGGTGAAGCACCGAGTGTTCGCGCAGCATCTTCAAGTTCAGATGGCACAGATGCAATTCCTGTCATTATACCTTGAACTAACAACGGGAATGATATTACTGACACAGCAATTACAACAGCGAATTGTGTAAAAACAATCTCTATATTGAAAAAGTTAGATAATATACTGCCAACAGGTCCATTTTTACCCAATAATATTAGGAGTAGATACCCACTGACTACAGGTGGCAGAACCAGTGGTAACATCACTAATGTATTGAGAAATATCTTCCCTGGAAATTCTCGTTTTGCGAGCAGCCATCCTACGAACAGTCCCGGTGGAAACATTACAACGAGGCTAAGTAAGGCAACTTTTATAGATAGGACAAGAGCAGAAACTTCAGTCGGTGTAATCCTCATTGTGGTGAATCAGTTCTACGTTATTTTGCGGATGTAGGAGATAAACATGTAAATCCGTGTTTTTCAAATATCTCTGTAGCAATGGGTTCTTTTAAGAATGTGAGAAATGTTTCTGCCCAATTTTTATTGTTGCTGTTCTTTAGAATAACTGCGGGATAGACTATTCTTGAATGCGTTTCGTCGGGAAATTTGTATAGAACTCTGACCTTGTTTGTAACTTTTGTATCGGTTTCATATACAATTGCAATGTCTACATTTCCTGATGTCAGATATGCAAGTGTTGCACGCACATTTGTGCCAAAGATTAGTTTCTGTTTTACCTTCTCCCACAATCCAAAGTGTTCTAATGCCTCTTTTGCGTAGCTACCAGCAGGAACTATTTCAGGATGTCCCATCGCAATTCGCTTGATAGGTGTATCCTGTATATTTTTTAGATTCTCCACAGTAATCTCAGTGTCCTTTTGAGATACAGCGACTAAACGGTTTGTCAACACATCCGTTCTGCTGCCATCTTCAAGTAGACCGAGTGAATTTAAGGAATCAACCTGAATGGGACTTGCTGAGATGAATACATCTGCTGATGCCCCTTTTTCTATTTGACGTTGAAGCGTTGTAGATGCAGCCAAGTTATAATGCACACGAATGTCTTGGTGTTCGGTAAATTGTGCTCCAATTTCAGTGAGCGCATCGGATAGACTTATAGCAGCAAAGACATATAACTCACGTTGTTTCTGTTTGTCTGATTGGCATCCCGATATACAGCAGAAGATGAGAAGAATTATCAATAGAGAACACGGAAGAGCGTTACGTTGCACTATCTTCATCTCTGAGACCTCATTTCATATAGTCTACCAGAAAATATAACACCTGTCAAGCCTAAGGTTATTTAGTTTTGAGTATTTCCAAAATAGAAATTTACTGAAAGTTAATCCTCAAGACGGTAAGTGCGGTTTCCTAACCGCACTGGAACCCACAAGAATACTGACTATAAAAGGTTTTAGCACAAATTCGCCAGAATACGCGTGTGGTATTCTGCATTGGTTAGGAAACCGCACCTACCGTCTTGAAACATTTAGCATTTGTGAAAAAAACACAAGATAAACCTAAAACTAAATATCCCTGTCAAAACACTCTGCTTTCTTGACTACTTATATTCGATGTGGTATAATAACAACAATATCTATATAGGACAAACCGATAGTGGATTAAAACTTATTATCAGTAAAGAATAGGAGCAATTATGGCATTTACATTTCATCATATACATCTCAGATGTGAAGACTTGGATGGCGCAATAGAATATTACGAAAAAATGTTTGATGGAGAAGTCACAGATACCGTTGAGGTCCGCGGATTAACAATCGTGCGGATGGAAGTCGGTGGGGAACGAATATTCCTTTCACCCAAATTTGGTGATATGGATGTTGAACCTACAAGTGGCAATCCCCGTTGGGGTGTCTATCAACTCGCTTTTACTGTGGAAGACCTTGACGCTGCAGTCGCTGAACTACAGGAAAAAGGGGCAGAACTTGAAGATCTAAAACCGGCAGGACTTATGATGGCGTTCTTCAAAGGTCCAGATAACGTCCAGATAGAACTCATTGAAGCATAACGGTTTTCAGATATGTGAATCCTTCGCACAGACATAGATTAGGAGACACCTCTATGAAATACAGCGAACTTTTCCATACAATTCAAGGGGAAGGACAACTCATAGGGGTGCCATCTGTTTTTTTCCGAACAAGTTATTGCAATCTAAGATGTGTTTGGTGCGATACCCCTTATACATCTTGGACTCCTGAGAACAAGGATATTTCTGTTTCTGATAGCGTTGCAGCTATTTCAAAGTTTGATTGCAGACATGTTGTTATAACAGGAGGAGAACCTTTCATACAAACGAAGGAATTGATTTCACTCTGTAAAGAATTAGACAAACAAGGACATCATATTACAATAGAAACAAATGCAACGCTTTTCGCTGATGTTGCAGCACATCTCATATCAATGAGTCCTAAGTTACGAAATTCCAATCCACCAGAAGATAACCGTTTTTTCACACGACATGAACGGGAACGTATCCAACCCGAGGTCATACGCAAGTTTTTAGATGTCTATCCATGCCAAGTGAAGTTTGTTGTAGATACACCGGAAGATTTAACTGAAATCCAATCTTTGCAGACAGAAATCGGTATTCCATCTGAAACCATTATGTTAATGCCACAGGGAAAGACTTCAGACATGTTAAATCAGAAGCAGGAATGGTTAGTTGAACTCTGCAAAGAATATGGGTATCGCTATTCACCGCGAGTGCATGTTGATATCTGGGGTGAAAAACGTGGTGTGTAACGCATGAAATATGATATTCTACTTAAAGGTGGGACTGTTATTGATCCCGCACAAGATTTGAATGCTGTTCGTGATATAGCAATTGCAGACAGTGTCGTTGTCGCAATTGACAACGATATTCCAAAATCTGAGGCGAAACAGACTATCTCTGCCAAAAATCAATACGTCACACCCGGTTTGATTGACATCCATACGCATGTCTACTACGGAGTGACCACCTGGGGTATCAAAGCCGATAACGTCTGCCCTATTTCCGGAACAACGACGTTTGTTGATGCAGGCAGTGCAAGTTGGGCAACTTTTCCCGGCTTCCGTGAATTCATTGTTGAGCCTGCACTAACGCACATCTTAAACTATATACACATCTCTGGTATTGGACTTGTCTATGGTCCTGTCGGAGAGATGTTTGATCTTGCTTACGCCGATCCTGACCGTGTCGCTGACACGTTAAAATCTAACCGTGATATTACCGTCGGTGTAAAAGTGCGACAAGGTAAGGGCCAGGTCGGTGATAACGGTGTAGAACCGTTGAAACTTGCTATCAAAGCAGCCGAACAAGCCGATACACCTGTGATGTGTCACATTGGACAAGGTGTCCCACTTCCAGATGTGTTGGATTTGATGAGACCCGGTGATGTGATTACACACTGCTTCCAAGGAAATGGAGACAACATCATTGACGACAAAGGCAGAATTATCCCTGAAGCTTGGAAAGCACAACAGAACGGCGTCATCTTTGATGTTGGACACGGGGCAGGCAGTTTCAAATATGATGTTGCACAACGCGCTATGGAGCAAGGATTTATCTCTGATGTTATCAGCACGGACCTACATACTGGCAATATCAACGGACCCGTTTATGACCTACCGACAACGTTATCAAAATTGATGCATCTGGGATTAACTCTGGAAGAGGTCATAGAAAAAGCCACTTACAATGCCGCTAAAACCATAAAACGCGAAAATCAACTTGGAAATCTTAAAATCGGAACGACTGCAGATGTCGCAGTTTTGGAACTGCTTGAAGGGGAATTTGAATTCTACGATGCACACGATACAAAGTTTGTTGGCACTCAAAAAATAAATCCTGTTTTGACAATCCGTGAGGGGAAAATACTTTAGATGTCACTCATAGCACAAAAGATCAGCGGCTGTTACCGACGTGTTCTAATCTTTTTATTTATATCTATCATTGTATGTGCTGGACTTGGTGTATTAGCTTATAACCTTCTTGGTGGTGCAGAAGGTCTACGCTACTGGACAGCAACCCGAGCATTAAATGGTACGGAAAAACACCTGTTAACACACCGTCCAGATGGTATTCCGCAAGAAAGTGTTATAGAGCAATTTGAAACTGTGCGACAGGCAATTCGCATTCGAGAGATCGACTTGGACTCCTTATATCAGTTGATCAAGTCATATCAAGACAAATTCTATATACCGGGATTGTCAGTAAAAATAAAACCATCAACACCAGAGATTGAAGAATTTCTATTGCAACTAAATCAAACGATTATATCTGAAGAATAGGTGTCGTGCGGACTTTGCTGACATTAAATGTCGTCGTGAAAATCCCGGATCATTTTACGGATATGGTTCGTCACCTCATCATCGCTTAGTTCCATATTAATAATTAGCGAAATTGCGTGTTGATATCTGGAATGAAGGTCACCCCATGCTTCTGCCAAAATCTGATTTTCTTGAACTTCAGGTCTCGCAGTTGCTTCTAATATCCTATGCACAACAGACAAATAAAAAAGCAGATGATGTCCATCAACCCGTGCAGCAACATCTGACACTGAACATTTTTCCCGATGCTGAACTACCCATTCGGCATACGTTTCAACTAATTCGCGATTCAATAGAGATACAAAATTTGCTCCATACTGATGTGCACCAAGGCTGTTAAAATACTGAACTAACCGTCGTTCCTGCCAATCCCAACCGATACTTGCAAAATCAATGAAGTATGGAAGTCCAGCGTCAATAACGATATTGCGTGCTTGGCAGTCAAGACTGTCTAATGTAAGAGGTGCTTCAAGTAGCCGATTAGTAAGGGATGTCCAAAGTGTATCAAAACTCTCTAATTGTGATGAAGTGAGTGGAGTTTTACACAGTTGTTGCAGATAGCCGACTGTTTTTCTTCCCCGATCAAGTAAACCTTGCAAAGTTTCCTTGACGTTAAAGTGGAACACGTAAGGTATGAAAAGGTCACAATTTTCAGAAAACACAGTTTCAATTCTGCAAAGAACATTTAAGATAGTGTTTAGCTCAGGTTGCATACTTGATGCAAGGCTGCGCTGGGCAAAAGAATCGAGTGTATGTTCACCGCGCCATTCCAATAATAATGCATGGTTCTTTTCAGAATGCCAAATAACATTCGGGACAAGACATCCAGTTTTGTATAGGGTTGATAATGTGAACTTCTCAATCTGAAAAGGAGTGAAACCGGATTCGGTTACTGGTACTGTAATCTCGTATTGTTTTAACAAATAACGTTTTACTCGGATATTCAGACGGTGGACATTTTGCTTTACTATATTTCCGTGCCGAATCTTATCCACCACAATTTCATTTGGATGAATTTGAAAATGTGATGCTATCATATTCAAAAGTTTTGGCATTTTCTTCTCCTTATCTTCTGCAATAGACGTTCATACAGATATTGTGTTGATTCATTTTTCTGAATTGAAATTTTTTTTCTAATTTTGCACCCTTTTCACCTCAAAATTGTGTCATGTATAATCGTAAACCAGATTAAGGCAGAGGTTAATGATGGAAAAAGACGATGTCCAACTTATAAATAAAATATTATCTGGCGATCACACAGCGTTTAATACTTTATTCCAAAAATACCAAAAGAGTATTCACGCTATTGCATGGCAAAAAATCGGGGATTATCACATTGCGGAAGAAATCACACAAGATGTTTTCCTACAGGCTTATGAGAAACTGTCCACACTAAAAGACCCGAACAAGTTTTCTAGATGGATTTACATTATCGCAAAGCGACAATGTGCAAACTGGCACCAAAGAGAGAAAAACACCATGGAATCCTTGGAAGCCACCGATGAAGCAATCTTAGAGAAATCAGCTTATGTAAACTATGTCGCAGAGCAGCGAGAAAAGGCAGCAACAGAGCACCGACGAGAAGTTGTTGATATGCTTCTGGAAAAATTACCAGAGCGCGAACGTAAAGTGATAACACTTTATTACCTTGGTGAAATGACATCCGAAGCGATAAGCAAATTTCTTGGTGTGTCAGTCAACACAATAAAAAGCCGACTTAGAAGGGCACGACAACGTTTACAGGAGCAAGAACTTATACAAGAAACTCCTGGGAACATCCAACCATCTGCTAACTTATCCAATTATAGAGCCAATATGAGTATGTCTTCTCAAAACGTCAATAATAATCAAAATAGAAGGAGTAAATCAGTGAGTGAAAGAAAAGAAATCACCACCTATCCATTCATAGTTGAATGCTTTGAACGAACCAAATTTAGAGGGAAAAAAGTAACTATACTTCATACGGTTGAGAACCTACAAATTTTTCTGGATCGTGCTGGGTTTGAAGACAGTATCGCATCAGTGCGGATAATTAGAGGTCCAGGTTGTCCGCGAGAAGGCGGGGAAGTTACGTTTTTTGGAAACCCTAAATTTACAGGTGTCACTTTACCATGTGACATTGGACCGGATATAATTGTGTCAGAGATACCTGATTATAAGGGAACTCATAGCGAGTAACATCTAAGCATCGTTGAAAGTTGCTCGAAAATTTATCATTGAATATGCTAAATTACGAAAACCTAAACGTGTTTCTTTGAGTTTATCATAACTTAGAACGAGTCTTCGGTAAGTATCTTGCCACCCGAAAGTTCGCTCTACTTTATACCGGTCTTTGTATATATCTTTTCTAAACCACCGGAACTTGCGAGCGATAGCGATAGGTTCTTTAGTGTTTCGTTTGTTAGGGTAGATCACTGGGATCAGTCCTTGTTCTTTAATAATCTTATGATTCACCTTGGAATCAAAACCAGAATCCAGCGTTAGCGCGGAACCATCAAGTGCCATGCCAATCCGATTGCTGAAGGAGATGAGTTCGGTCAATGCCTCGGGCAAAATCGTTGTATCATGTTGGTTCACTGGTTTGAGGGTTATTGGACCAATGATAAAACCTTTATTGTCGGTGATAGCCACCTCTTTTTCACCTTTTTGATGTTTATGACCTGAATACCCTATGGTGTCACCCCTTTTTTTACAACAGTGTTTGAACCATCACCATGTAAACAAGAGGTGTCAAGTTGATCACTATCATGAAGATGTATGACAGATGCTTCAAAAAGTTTCTCATAAGAACCATCTTTTGACCAACGATTATGCCATTTATAGACGTTAGACCAATGGAGTTCATTACGCCGTGTGCGGAGTTGATCCCATTGAATACCGGTATGTAAAACATAGAGGATATAGTTGAATATCTTATAGAAAGACAGTTTCGGTTTGGGACCTTTTATGCGTTTCTTTAGATGAGGTTTGATATAACGATTAAAATCCTTACGTGAAACCTGCTTCGGAATACCATTGTATCTGAGGGGCTCTTGAACCTTGTCTGCCATAACAACACCTTTCAATAAGTTATAGATATATGAAGTGAAAGAATAGGACATAAATAAACTCTTGTGTTTCCCTATTATATAGCATTATTATGTTTTACTCAATATGAGTTCAGGCTCAAATTTTATCAATCCAGATAAATGTAAATCCACCTATACAGAACAGTGATGAATTACAACATAGTAAACAGGAAAGTCAAAAAATCGACATCTATCCATTCATTGTTGAATGTTTTGAACAAACCAAATTTAGAGGCAAAAAAGCATGCTTCGTTCAAACGACAGAGAACCTTCACGAAAGTCTGGAACGTTCTGGGTTTGAAGACCGTATATCGTCTATGCGGATATACAAAGGCACTGATTGTCCTCCTGATGGCGGAGAAGTTTTGTTTTATGAAAAACCCAATTTTACAGGGCATTTCTTACCTATCCACCTGGAACCGAAATCATTAATGAAAGAGATACCCGACTTTAATAAGGCAATTCTCTCAATTAAGATGGTATGTTAGTATTC
The DNA here is from genome assembly GCA_965214095.1 of Candidatus Poribacteria bacterium. GTDB lineage: Bacteria > Poribacteria > WGA-4E > WGA-4E > WGA-3G > MSPOR6. The sequence continues at coordinate 1,819,055 of OZ243938.1, forward strand.
TTTAGGACAATTAATCAAGACAAAATATAATAGATCACTCACAGTGATTACGCAACGAACAAAGGATAATAGGGTGAACATAGTGAAAAAAGATGTTTCAATAGAAAACTGGTTGGTCAGAGGAACAGTTTTCATCCTGATCTTCACAATTGGATGTTTTGTATGGTTCCAATACCAGATGTCTACGGTTGAACGATATGATAGCACTTACAAAGTAGAAACACATCACATTGATGAATCATCACAAACTGGACAGAATGAAATAATACATATAGAAATTGATGATGGTGTGGAACAGGATACAACTCGGAACAATAGTTCTGATACTGAAGAAATTGACGATATAGACTCGGAACAAAACCTTGATAAATCATAGAGTAGAAAAACTAAAGTAAGGAAACCGTACCAGAAATGCCCTTTTAGCGAATAAACCATGCACACATTGTATTGCGGGTCTTTGTGCCCCGTCTTTGTCTGAACCAGGATTTTCAGGATTGGTAGATTTCCAGGATTAGAGTCTGAGCAAACAAAGTGCCGTTGTCATAATAAGTTTTTCTGTTGCTATCAGACTTATTTTTTATAGCGAGAATGCCACATAGATGAGGCGTAATCGTGTGAATCCTATGCTCCTGTAAATCCTAGTTGAGACAAGTGACAAAAACTTTACACCACCCATTTAATTTTGACAAGCACCGCTTTTTATAGTATAATACAATAGGTATGTGAATTTACGTTAATGAAATATAAAGATTTTACCGAAAAGGTCAAGTATCATGGTATTGAAAACGAAAACATTTTTTCCTAAATCCGACAAAGATATAAAGTGGTATGTCGTGGATGCAGAAGGACAGGTGCTTGGACGATTAGCGTCACGCATTGCCCAAGTGCTGCGCGGGAAACATGATCCCAGTTTTACACCACATGCAGATTTAGGTTATCGTGTTGCAGTGATAAACGCTGAAAAGGTCGTTGTCACTGGCGACAAAGCAGAACAAAAAACTTACTTCCGATACAGCGGTTATCCTGGTGGCGATAGATATAGAACTTTTAAGGAACAGATGGAACGCAACCCGGAGTTTATCATTACATCCGCTGTCAAAGGGATGGTCCCGAAAAATAAACTCGGTGCAAAACTGATGACGGGATTAAAGGTCTACAAAGGATCTAATCATCCGCACCAAGCACAAGAACCGGAAGTCCTAACATTTTAACAGTTGAGGAATTATATGGCAATTGAACAATTTTGGGGAACAGGAAGACGTAAGACCTCTGTTGCACGTGTCAGAATCATTCCAGGTGGTGAAGGTGGTATTGTCGTCAATAAAAAACCTATTGAGGACTATTTTGACCGCTCCGACCACATACAGGTAGCACGTAGACCCATTGAGCACGTTGAAAAAGCAGGAGAGTTCGCAGTACATGTCAATGTCCGTGGAGGCGGGAATACTGGACAAGCAGGTGCTATTTCTCACGGTTTGGCTCGCGCACTCGTTAAAGCAGACGAATCATTGAAACCTTCTTTGAAAAAAGGTGGATTCCTAACACGTGACCCACGAATGGTGGAACGTAAGAAGTATGGACAGAAGGGTGCACGGGCACGTTTCCAATTCTCAAAACGTTAATCGTGGGATATGTCCAGTGGAATTGATTGGTTCAGGTTGTATTGTTTAAAGAGGGTGATATGTCTAACATTGTTATCTTAGGTGCCCAATGGGGTGATGAGAGTAAAGGAAAACTTACCGATGTGTTCGCCGAACATGCGGATGTCGTTGCGCGCTATCAAGGTGGAGACAACGCTGGACATACCATTGTACTCGGTGACAAAACCTTCATTCTTCATTTGATTCCATCCGGTATTCTCAGACAAAATACAGTAAATGTAATCGGCAACGGAGTTGTTATCAATCTGGAAACCCTTTTCAGAGAAATTGATGGGTTGCTGGAAAAAGGTGTTGAAGTCAGTAGTGATAATCTCAAGATAAGCGATCGTGCACATCTCATAATGCCTTACCACAAAGTTGTTGAACATTATGAACAGATGGGAAGCGCGACCAAAATCGGCACAACATCCCGTGGTATTGGTCCAACTTACTCTGATAAGATGAATCGTCATGCAGGTATCCGTGTCGGAGATTTGCTTGAATTTGACAACTTCCAGAAGAAAATTGATTACAACTTGGAAGCAAAAGCAGATGCACTTCAAATGAGTGAGGTCACCCGTCATTCGCTCATAGAAACCTATTATCAATATGCCGAACGAATTACACCTTTTGTAACAGATACGGTTGCATTCATACACGAAACATATACCGATGGAAAACGAATACTGTTTGAAGGCGCACAAGGAACTATGTTGGACATAGATTTCGGAACATATCCGTATGTCACTTCGTCAAACTGCACTGCAGGCGCGGTATGTACAGGTCTCGGTATCGGACCAAAACTTATTGATGAGGTCTTAGGTGTTTCAAAGGCGTATGTGACGCGTGTCGGCGGTGGACCTTTCCCGACTGAAATGCCACCTGACCTTGATGAGGAAATTCGGAATATCGGTAAGGAATACGGTGCAACGACACAAAGACCCAGACGTTGTGGTTGGCTTGACCTTGTTGCACTCCGATATGCAACGCAAATAAACGGATTAACCGCTATTGCTCTTACAAAACTGGACGTATTTGACACTCTTGTCGATATAGAAGTCTGTGTTGCTTATCGTTATAAGGGAAAAGAGATAACCTCCTTTCCAAGCAGTCTGAAAGTTCTGGAGGAATGTGAACCGGTCTATGAAACATTACCCGGTTGGCAACAACCTTTGACTGAAGCGCGTTCTGCTGACGAGATTCCGAAGGCTACCAAAGATTATGTCGCGTATGTAGCAGATTTTCTCAATGTGTCAATCCCGATTATCTCCGTAGGTCCAGATAGAGATCAGATTGTACAACTCGGAAAACCCCTCTGGTAGTTCCCATACCATTTTCTCCCTTCAAGTTCCGCAGTTTTTGCACTTTAACTTGACATTTACAGAAAATGGTTGTATCATTTAATATTGTGATTTTGAGCCGTTAGCTCAGCAGGTAGAGCATCTGACTTTTAATCAGGTGGTCACAGGTTCGATTCCTGTACGGCTCACTTTAATATTGCGCCCCCGTCGTCTAGCCTGGCCAAGGACACCGCCCTTTCACGGCGGCGACACGAGTTCAAATCTCGTCGGGGGTATTTTAAATTAAGAAACCCAACCTATGGATAATAGGTTGGGTTTCTATTTTATGACTATTTCTATCTTTTGTAGGTCTAGATAAATATCAGTCTGCAGCTTCAGCGAGTTCCAACAATATAGGCGATTCAACTCGTATAGCATCTTTGATACAAACTTCTTCACATAGCAAACATCCAACACAATCCCTCGGTTTCACAAGTTCACAGATACCAAAGAAACTATCAGCATGTTCATTTGACACAGGGTCAATGATTTCAAGGCATTCCCATGGACAGATTTGTACACAGAAATCACAACCAGAGCAGAGCTCTTCATAGATTACTGCAATGGGACGATGCGTGCGAACAGGAATAAACTTGCACACCTTGCCAAACTGGTCCCGTATTGCTTCCACAGGACACACCATGCCACATGCACTGCAATCAATGCACACATCTGGGTCAATGATGTGTAATTTATTTCGATCACCAGTAATCGCATTAACCGGACATTTGTCTAAACACTGCACACACCCAATGCATTCGTCAGTGATGTAATATGACATAATAGTTACCTCCACTTGGTTTATTTAGGATAGTCCAAGATGTGTTGCGACATATTCGTCCAGCTTCGCAACCCATTCTTCAGGTGAACACACTTCTCTATTACGTACCATAATAACCTTTCCTTCTTTATCAATCAACACAATTGCTGGATATGTTCGTCCTGCACCAACACCAAATTGCTTTGCTAACGGACCATTCCAGTGACCACCATCATAAATGTGTCGTCCAATGACTTTATCCTCACGGACATAGTCCCGCAATTGATCTTCGTCTCGATACCCCATAACACTGACACCAATTACTTCAAAACCCTTTTGATGATATTTTCGGTATATTACTTCCAGATCCTTCAGCATTTGATTCGGAAATCCCAAATAGAGCAAGGTAACTTTTCCTTGGAATGTTTCAGAGGATACAGGATTCCCATCTATATCGATTGCAGAGAAGCCTGTTACTATATCACCAATTCGCGTTGCTTCTGTCCTATTCACGTTTTGTCCAAGTAGAAACTGCCTATTCATAACAGAAATAATTGTACCATCTCGATCAATGAGCCACTGAGATGGAATCCTTTTGATACCGAAAAACCGCGCAATTTCACTATGCCACCCCTTACTATCAAAGATCTGTACCCACGGAATTTCATGTTCCTCAATATATTTCCGTAATTCGTCTTCACTGTCATCTAAACTTATACCTATGACTTCAAATCCGTTCTTGTGATGTTCTTCATAAACTTCTTTAATATAAGGTATTTCAGGTTTACAAGGACCACACCACCATGCACAAAAATTGAGCAGGACTAAATTGCCACGGTAATCAGAGAATGAAATGGGTGTTCCATCAAGAGTAGTTGCAGAGAAATCGGGAAGTTGCAATCCTTCCCAAGCGGATTGTTCCCATCGGTATTCTGAATGTGGTTCCCACGGATATTTACTTGCCAATTCAATTTCACCTAATGTTTGGTAAATATCACCAAGTCCGCGCAAAGAATACCAGTCGTCAGGTTCTTCCTCAAGCTGTTGCTGAAAGGTGTTTTCTGCTTGATCAATTAGGGATCTGCTTCTTGCAATTAGTTCAGTGTTTCCTTCGGGATTTCTCCTCAGTTTGCGATAGATATGGCAAGCCGTCTTACCGCTCTTGTTGTAAAGTTCTGTAAGCCAATAATATAATCCGTTTCCATCTTGCTGCTGTGCCCTTTCAAACAATTTCTCAAGTGCTGGCAGCTCCAATTCGAACAGAATATTCTCATTATCATCGAAAGGATTATTATCACTACAAATTGCATAAAAGCACATTTCTGTGTCATTCGGCAATGACGCTATTGCTTGTTCAAGGAAGGGGTATTCTTTATCTTCAACAATAAGTGCTAATAACTTTGCTGCAGCCCCATTACTTGGCTGTGTTTCAAGTGCCTCTTCAGCGAATTCTCGCAGCCCCATACGCATATTTTTTGGAAACCGCGGAATGTACTCTGATAGATCCGCTGGCAACTTCGCCTGTCCATCAACAACACCAATTTCAATCCGCGTTTTGAAATACATCAGAAGTTGTTCTTGAACCTTGAGTGAGAGTTTCCATTTACTACTCGACAATTCACGGTCATCAAGGGAATTGAGATAAGCCTCCCAAAAATCAACCTTTTCGGAAGTAGGATCCCCAAAATCATGGTGTTCATCTCTTTCTTGGAGTAGTTCTTTTTGAAACGCTGCAAGTTCATTATAGAAGGCAGTTCTACATCTATTAATCAACGCGTTACACTTTTCAATTAGTTCTCTCCGATGATTTTCATCTTCTGGTTTTTCAGTGTCATCCTTAAGTTCCTGAAGTTTTTTCTTTGCCTTTCCATATACTGAATCTGGACTTCTACCGATTCTATTATAGGCAGACTTTGCATCTTGATAACGATCAGTTGTTCCTTCCTGTTTTGCCCATTCATACAAGTTTTCAAGAGCAGTGAGAAATCTTTCCTGCGAGTCATCATTTCGTCTAACTGAACCAGAGTTTCTATAGTAGTCGTCAATAATGATAATATTCGCACAAGGATCTTTCGGTGCTAATCTCATCAAGGTTTCTATATGCTCATCAGGGTCATTCTCAACACATGCGACAATTATAGCGGCAGCATTTTCTGGGTCTGTTGTGAGAAAATCTTTTGCTAATGTTCGTAGTTTTGATAGCAGTTCATCTGGAAACCGCCAAAAGTAATCGTAAAGACCAGGGGGAAGTGTGGTAGCACCATCAACAACACCTTCTTCTATCTTTTCTTTGAGATATGCGAGGAATTGTTCCTGCGTCCCCTCGTCTATCTCCAATTCACCATTACCCGCTGAAAGTCCATAGTTGTCAAGTGAATTTAGAAAGGTATACCAGAAATCTGCTGAAGTGTATTTGTCCATCAAGATTCTCCTATATTTCGTTTTTAATTAATGCATAGATAGATGCTTGAAAATTAAGGATTTCTGTGAATGTTTAATGGTTCTATAGGTTATCGGTTATAAGTTTTTCAAGCCTTGTCGCCCAGGCTTCTGTTGAATGGACCTTTCCATATCGTGCATCAACAACCTTTCCTACAGAATCAATAAGTATGAAAGCAGGGAGTAAAACTTTTCGACTTCCATAACCATCACCGAATCCAAACTGCTCACCCACAGCAGCATGATTTCCATCATGAACCGCGTAGAAGATATAGTCTCCTTGATGGTTTTCTCTGCGTACGAAGTCGCGCAATGCTTCTTCATCTCTCCAACCGGCAACGTTGAAGCCTATTGCCTCAAACCCATTTTCGTGATGTTTTGTGTATAGTTTGTCAATATATTCAAGTTCTGGTTCTTTGTGTATGTAACCAAAATAGAGAAGCGCGACTTTCCCATGTAAAGTACTGTTGGAAACAGCATTTCCATCTACATCAACTGCAGTAAAATCTGGAATCTTGTTCCCTATACGTGTAACTTCTGTCCACTTCACAAGTTGACTAAGTTGTTCTCCTCTTGTACGTATAGAGAGAATCTTTCCATCTCTGTCAATCAACCACTGTGAAGGAAGACTGCTTATACCGAAGAACTGTGCAAGTTCAGCTTTCCACCCTTTTCCATCATGAAACTGCAGCCACGAGATCTCATGTTCCTCAGCAAATTCCTGCAGTTCTGCTTCATGCTCATCCAAACTGACACCTAAAACTTCCAATCCATTGTCGTGGTATTCTTCATAGACTTTCTTCAGATGTGGAATTTCTGGTGCACAGAAGCCACACCATTTCGCGCACCAATTTAACACCAACAGTTTCCCACGGTAATCCGAGACAGATATAGGTGTTCCATCAACAGCAACGGCAGAAAATTCAGGAAGTTGTTTCCCTACCCATGCTTCCTGTTTCCATCGGTATTCAGGATGCGGTTCCCATGGATATTGTTGTGCTAATGCGGTTTCACCTAACAATTCATAGACATCACCAAGTCCGCGTAAAGCATACCAATCGTCAGGTACGTCTGAAAGTCGTTTTTGGAATACCTGTAGCATCTGGTCTATCAAAGGTTTACACCTTTCAATCAGTTCCGAATTTGAATCAGGATTCTTCATCAGATGCCGATAGATATGACATGGGGTTCTGCCTACTTCTTTGTACAGTCTTGCTAACCATTGATACAAATCGGCATCATTTTGTTGCATTGATCTTGCAAACAATCGTTCAAGTGCAGTGAGTGTGAGGTTGAACAACGGATCATAGTATTCTTCGTATTTTCTTAAAGCAAAATAGCACGTTTCAGTATCGTTGGGTGCTAAATTCATCGCTTGTTCAAGTAATATAAGGTCTCTATCCGATTCCCCATATACAACATTTTTACTCCCCCACACAATGATTGCTAATATCTTAGATGCAGCACCGTTATCAGGTTCTGATTCAAGTACCTCCTCAGCAAACTCTCTGAGTTCCAGATGCATCGCATGCGGAAAGTCAGAGATGTAATCTTGTAAATCTGCTGGTAGTGTTGTCTTACCGTCAATCACCCCTGTTTCAATCTTGGTTTTTAGGAATGCCAAAAGTTGTTCTTGGTCATTCTGTGTGAGTCTTCTTGGTGGTGCATTTTTACGGTTTTCAACCGATTTTAGATAGGCTTCCCATATTTCTGTATGGTCGGATTTTGCATCAACTAAATCTTGTTGATCTTCTGTCCACTTCACAAGTTGACTAAGTTGTTCTCCTCTTGTATCAACAGAAAGAATCTTTCCATCTCTGTCAATCAACCACTGTGAAGGAATACTGTTTATACCGAAGAACTGTGCAAGTTCAGCTTTCCACCCTTTTCCATCGTAGATTTGAACCCAAGGTATCTCATGTTCTTCAATATATTCTCGTAGTTCGGCTTCATTCTCATCTAAACTGATACCAATAACCTCTAATCCTTTGTCGTGATGTTCCTCATAGACTTTCTTTAGGTGGGGAATTTCTGGTGCACAGGGGCCACACCATTTCGCGCACCAATTTAACACCAACAGTTTCCCACGGTAATCCGAGACAGATATAGGTGTTCCATCAACAGCAACGGCAGAAAATTCAGGAAGTTGTTTCCCTACCCATGCTTCCTGTTTCCATCGGTATTCAGGATGCGGTTCCCATGGATATTGTTGTGCTAATGCGGTTTCACCTAACAATTCATAGACATCACCAAGTCCGCGTAAAGCATACCAATCGTCAGGTACGTCTGAAAGCCGTTGTTGGAATGCATGTAGCATCTGGTCTATCAAAGGTTTACACCTTTCAATCAGTTCAACATTTGAATCAGGATTCTTCATCAGATTCCGATAGATATGACATGGAGTTCTGCCTACTTCTTTGTACAGTTTTGCTAACCATTGATACAAATCGGAATCATTTTGTTGCATTGATCTTGCAAACAATCGTTCAAGTGCAGTGAGTGTAAGATTGAACAACGGATCATAGTATTCATCGTATTTTCTTAAAGCAAAATAGCACGTTTCAGTATCATTGGGTGCTAAATTCATCGCTTGTTCAAGTAATATAAGGTCTCTATCCGATTCCCCATGCCTAACATCTTTACTCTCCCACACAATGATTGCTAATATCTTAGATGCAGCTCCGTTATCAGGTTGTGTTTCAAGCACTTCCTCAGTAAACTCTCTGAGTTCCAGATGCATCGCATGCGGAAAGTCAGAGATGTAATCTTGTAAATCTGCTGGTAGTGTTGTCTTACCGTCAATCACCCCTGCTTCAATCTTGGTTTTAAGGAATGCCAAAAGTTGTTCTTGGTCATTCTGTGTGAGTTTTCTTGGTGGTGCATTTTTACGGCTTTCAACCGATTTTAAATAGGCTTCCCATATTTCTGTATAGTCGGATTTTGCATCAACTAAATCTTGTTGCTCTTCTGATTGTTGACCAACAATTTTTCGAAATGCAGCATTTTCCATAAGAACCAAATCTCTACATTTCTTAATTAGTTCTTTATATCTTTCAACATCTGGATTACTTTCTTCTGGGATTTCAGAATCTTCAAGCTGTACCTGGAGCTGCCGAAGTTGATCTTTGAGTTGTCTATAAACTGTATAAGGGGTTACATTATGGAACCAATAGAATGAATGTGCTTCCTGATAACGTGCTGAATCGTCCTGTCGTTTTGCCCACGCGTAAAAATTTTCAAGTGCCCCAAGGACTTTTACTTCTTTCTCGATGTCATTCCCAAAAAAGTGATTCATTCTATATTGGTCTATCGCTGTCAAATTCATACACGGGTCATTCGGTATTGGTTTCATGCTTTCATCTATGTGTGGGTCGTTTTTAGCATCCCAGCCTGAAATTTCCACAAGTGTGTGAAGTAAGCCTGCTACGCCGTTTTTCGGATCAGATTTTTGAAAACTATCGATTAACCCCCGTGTTTTTGGTAGAATTTCTAATGGAAATCGCCAAAAGTAATTGTGTAGACCCGGAGGAAGTGCAGTTTCACCATCTGTTATCCCTTCCTCAATTTTTTCTTTCAGATAAACAAGGAATTTCTCCTGCATCTCCTCGTCCATCTCCAATTCACCTCTGCCACATGAGAGTCCTTCGTTATATAAAGAGTTGATAAATGTATACCAGAAATCTGTGGAATTGTATGTATTTTGCACGATTTACCTCCGATGTATGTAATTTCTTTCTAATATTATCGCACATTTTTGGCATAGTTGCCAATTGATCACAAATGAATCTGAAATCCGACTTAGTACAGCAATACGAACCGAATATAACAAACGGATTTTGTGATAGTTGGAAATACACATCCTGAACTTATTTGAGAAATTGTGAACCCATTTTTAGCTTAATCTCTTTCCCTTTATCATCTAATAGAACCTGCTTCGGTTTTATCTCTTTGACACTAACTGTACCAAAGGTTTCACCTACTTTGACGGTTCTTAGCTGGTTTGATCTACGTTCTAAAATAATTGCCTCAGAATAGGCACTATTAGGATTAGTTGTCGTACCGATGAGAGTATATTCTGGTTCTTTTTTGGGTGGTCTCCATCCCAGACGACGAAAGATATTGTTGTTAACGATTACCTTGAAATAATCATCAGGACTTGTATTGTCCGTTTTTGTGTTTTTCTTTAGTGGGTGTTTGACAATATCTATCTTTTCAAGTTTTTCCTTGATAGGATATTCCACATCAACGTTTAGTTTGTTTGTGTTATGTCTGTAAATAAACGCACTTATTGTGAAAATGAAGACAATGACGCAACCAGAGATAACAACATTTTTTATGGACATGGCGTTTAGAACCTTCCTTATCAAAGTTGTGTATTAGTGAGTTTGGCAATTTGGGAACAACAGGACAAATATTATGATATGTAACCTGTTACTATAGAGTCTTAATTGAAGGTAAAAGGTTGCAGAATTATGAGATAATTCCGATAACTGTTCAAGTTTTCCTTTATTTTTTCAATTCAATGGGTTATTCAGGGTGGAAAAGGGTGTAAACAGAGATCTAAAGTTTAGAGAATTTATGAAGATAACATAGAGCTTATATTGTAGATTAGGTTGAAAACTATTGTTCTGTCTACACTAATCTTGCATGTCCGAATGGACACTCCACTATATTACCTTGGGGTGTAAAAGTGGCTACTTTCAATTTTCGTCTGAGGTGTGTTCAATTTCAGTGGGTTCTCCACATTTCGCTATCGCTTCCCTTGCCTCTAATACCTTCACTACAACTGTTTTCACATCTTCCTCATCTACAAACGGAGATAGGATGAATGATTTTAAGGCAACAATCGGTTCGCCATAAGTAGTTTTACGATAGCAGTCAGTTGTGGAGATGAAAACTCCTCTACCTTCCATCGCCTCAGAATTTACATATTGAAAGATTTCTCGGTTGTAGTTATTATGGGAAAGTAGACTATCACGATATATTGCATCCTCAAACTCTTGGCGTTTGATTTCAAAAGTATCCACACCGACTGGATATGCACGGAAGAGCGTAACAGTCCCGAAATTTCCACGGTTCAGGACTGTTGTGCCTTCATGTCCTTCAAGGTGTTCGCGTAGGAGTTGTGTCATTTCAACGATATGTCCGATAATTGCCTGCAATCCTTTTTCCCCGAACAATTTAAGATTAGCAAGTGCAGCAAGCGGTCCTGTTCCAGAGCGGGAAGTCTCAAGCGTGAACATACCGGGACGATACTGTCCAAAATGATAGAGATACGGCATTTGCTCAGCAGAACGTTTCAGTAAATTGAGATCAGACTGGTCTCTGACGAGGACAAGGCTTGAAATATAAGGTGCGAAACCCGTTTTGTGAAAGTCAATACCAACAGAGTCGGCAAGAGATATATGTTGGATTCTTCTGGAAGCCCCTGCTAAAGCCCGAATAGTGCGGGGACGGAAACCTAATGGATTCTGCTCAAAATCATAATTATTGAACACAGACCATGCCCATCCGATCACAGCGTCAGCATGAATATGTGGTTTATAGTCAAGTTTGAATTCCTCAACAAGAGTTTCTCGCAGTGCAACAATACGCATTATATTGTCCAGACCAAAGGCATCGGTTGTGCCTAAGGTGGCGATAATAGCAGCTACCCTCTTGCCATCGGAGAGTGCTTGACGGAGTTCCTGTTCAAGTATCTCAAGATCAATCTCGTTTTCAAATGTTGTTGGAATAGTTATGAGGTTATCAGTCCCCATTCCAAGCCAACCTGTTATATTTGATGCACAGTAGTGTCCCGCGTCCGACACAAAAACAACAGCATTTTCAGGTGTTCCCTTCTTTATTGTGTCTGGACATGCTTTTTCTAACCCGATTTTCACGCCATAGAGAGTCGTTCCTGTTCCACCGAAGGTAAATACACCGCCAGAATGTGCTGGATCATAGCCAATCAGCTTTGATGTCATAGATGTGACTTCAACTTCCGCTAATGCAACTAATCTGCTGGACTCATCCCAACAAAGGTTCGGATTGTATAGAGATGCCAGGACAACTCCAATGAGACTGGGAATTGTGGTTGGACAAACTACATTCTGTTGCGTGCGTGGATGTCCAAAGATAGTCATGCCTTCAAGATAACTCACAAGTTCCTTTGTAACCTCTTGAACTGAGGACATGTTATTTGGTAATGTGGACTTTTTTCCTTCCTCAAAATCCGCAGCGACCATGTTTCCGAGAAACGGCAGGTGTGTTTTGAGATCATCAACTTGGTCTAAGGCACGCATCATGGAATGTATAAAATATGAGTCGTGAATGGTGTTGGATATAGGTTGGGGAAATGCAAGTTTTATTTCTTCTAAAATGTCGCGATAGGTCATCTTTTGTCCTTAAGTGATGTGTATTTTGTTAAAGTAAATATGTGCTTTGTGGATAGGATTAGACTTGTAAGATGTGTCTATGCATATTTCCTAAATATGATAACAGGTGACTGTGTGATTTTCAACGCGATTAAAGGATGAGATTTCTTATTTAGAAAATCGGAGAGTTATCTTTTAGACATTAATGGTTTGTTCTACAGAAAGAAGAATGGCAGATAAAACCTTGTAGTGAAAGGCTCTTAAGGTCTTCAAAAGACATCTGAAATATCTAATAACAATGCTAACTGTCCGGAATATTCTTCAGAAAATTCAGGCATATTTGATAATATTCTGTTAATGTCTAAAAGGTGTGTCTATGGTATTCTTTGAGAGGAAAATAGATTTATAATTTCTGCAATTTTAGGTTCTAGAGAGAAATTTAGTTTTGTTCGTATACAACTGATCGATGTCGAATTCTCAAGATTTTAATCGTTTTCTTTTCTTCATCAAGAGTGTAGATAACTCTGTAATTTCCACAGCGTAGACTGAACTGACCTTCAAAGGCATATTTCAACGGTTTATGGACATATTGGCCACAATTTTCACTGAGCCATTTTAGTTTCTTGGTTATTTGCTCTTGTATATTGACTACCAAAAGATTTAGATCCAGTTTAGCGTTTGGAGTCATTATCAACTCATACATTCCAGTTCAACCTTAATTCTTTGGTAACCTCCTTAAGTGTAAACATTTTACCGCCAGACTTGATATATTCGTCTTCATTTCCGAGTTCTTCAATGAATTCTGGTCGCAGCTCTAACCCTTCGTCTGGATCATAGTCATAATTCTCAAGGAATAGTTCCAATTCCAAATATTGCACGAAAAATTCACAAAATTCGGATTGAAGTTTCGTCGAATTCTTAGTAGAATTTTCACCTTCCATTAACTTAACTAAGCGTTCGCGCGATACAAAAAGACCCCAATTTCCAATTATGTTTAAAAATGTTCTGAATTCTTCGGTTGACAAATCCGACACCTTAATTTCAGGCCGTGGGTCTTGTTGAATCAACACACCCATCCTCCGCGCTTCGCGTCCTATTGTTGAACTTCTACGCTGTGTTTCAACTGCAGACACACGATGTCTTAGGCGAAAAATGTCAGCAGACTTTTGTAAGTAAGTAAGCAAGGATTCCTCAAACTCTTCTATATCTAAAGCAAGGACGTTGTAACCGTTGAAGAATTCCCGAAACTCTTGTGCTAACGCATCGTACGGACTATTCTCAGCAAGAAGCTTAATTAGTTGTTTTCGCGTCTTAAATATTTCTCCGTTGACAATGGATGCCATCCATTTGTCAAATTGTACTGAATGAATAATAGTCTCCTCCATTTCAGATTCTGTCATTGTATTTATTGATTGCGATCTATTAAAGAAATTGTCATAATTGTTATAGTGCTCCTCAGATGACAGCACAACGCTTTCAGTGTATTTCTGATCTGACTTTAAGATTCGTGCGCTTTCGTTCCCTAAAATCAAAACATCCGCCTTGCTTACTGTTTTAAGGTAATACGCTAAATCTAGAATATCCCCCGAGAATACATAATTCGGTGATATACGGCACTCAACGATTCGATCTCTTCTGTTCTTGAAAAGCTCTTCTATCCAAATCTGCAATCTCTGTCGATACTTAGTTGGAAGTTCCTCAATCTGTTTAAAGATAGATTCTTGTAATTCATTTCCCGAATCAACAACTATTACGCCGTTTGCTTCAATCTCGTTCAAGCAATCCGTTACATTGGTTCCATAGATTGGATTGAAATAATCACTATTAAACGTAGTGGAATCAAAAACTGCACTAATTGGCATTATGCAACTCCTTACTTTATCTCAGTTCACGCAGACGTTCTGGAAAAAACCCGTTAGGCCATTCATCGATGAAATCGCCTTCTTCATCAAGTCGCAGCCGTTCTGCTTTAGCACCTTCAAGTCCACGACTAACGTATATCACTGATACATCTTCAGGTTTAATTTCCTTTTCACGTACTAAGCGCTGCAGACGTAAGACTAGATGTTCACTATGCGTTTCAATAATGAATTGGTTACCTCTTGAAATGGCTTTAACTAAGAGATCGCCTAAGTCTGCCTGCAGTTTAGGATGTACATGAACTTCAGGTTGCTCAATAGAAATAATTCGTTTCTCTGAAACCAAACTTTGGACAACGAAGGGGAGAATTTGACTAATTCCAAAACCAACATCTGGTAGTGCTACATTTACCTGTTTTTTTCGACGTGTATCTATCAGCCTAACTTCAAAAAGATCACCAGAGTCCGTCTTTACCGGTTTCATTTCTAGTTTATATCCAATGTCAAGTCGTTTCAACCATTCATTTGTGTTTTCAACCAATTCAGGTTGGCGTAATAGCAGATCTGGAAGCATGTCTCCTTGATAACCAACATCTGGAGGACTAGTACCTCTAAATATATACCATCTTTCCGGTGGTCTTCGAAAAGGCCCCATAGGGAAAAGAGTTCTCAGTGTTCTCTCTAATGCCTGTGAAGCAGTCATGGTTAAGTCAGCAACATCGAATGCCATCATGTCAAATCGAGGAGGAAAAAACGAACCAGGTCCTGTTATTGAAGATTTATTCTCTCTTTTTATGACTCCAACTGGAAGAAATCCTTGTATGCCTAAAACTGTATTCATCTCTTCCTTGTGCCTCTTGGAAATGTATGTTTTCAAGTCAAATTTATTCGAATAAAATTCGCTATCTAAACTTAAAGAATCAATTTCTCTCTGGAGTCTATCAACTTTCTGTTGTTCCTGACTTGAAAGATTCTGTTTATTGTGATCTTTCACTTGATCTATTTGGTGCTTGAGTAATCGCTTTAAATGCAATTGTCTTTCTTCAATTTCTCTAAGTACTTCTTTTATGTTGTCTTTACACCATTCAAACTCTGGTTTCCAATATTCTGTTGCCTTTGTTACCCAACTACACTTTAAAGCAGGTAACTTTGTGGGTGAAAGTTCAAACGAATCATGAAAAAAGCCCATCATTATCCAAAAGTCACCAGGATCTACAGTTTCACCTGATGGCTGGAATTTGGCAATACACTTAGAAAATTCTCCATGATAGATTTCAATTTGATCTAATAGAACTTCCTGCTTAAGCGATGGTCTTTTGAATTTAATTTCAATACCAAATTGCCGGTTAATCTTGGTTTCTATACGAATTGATAGAGTGCGTTTCAAATTATGGTCAAATATCATTTCCTTAAAACTACCAAGATCAACAATCCCATTTTCAACTCGGAGTGCAAGTGGAGCACTTACATCTCGGCTTTCTCGTGTCTGTTTGAGCAGATTCAGTGCTTGTAATATAATACTTTTCCCCGCGCTGTTTTCGCCAAAAATCAGTGTTATAGGTGCAAACGGAATTCGAGTTCGTTCTCCAAACGACTTGAAGTTCTTTAATTCTAGTGCGTGAAGCATCAGATTTCTCCTAACCACCTTTCTTTAACTGAGATTTCTCAATACACTGTGAAGTTATTACCTATCAACATTCTGTTAATTTAAGAGCATAAAAATGCGAATCTAAGTATCTTGTTTTGTTCCTGTTTTGTGAAAAAACTGACTTGTTTCCAATACAAAACAGTATAGAACGTTCAAGAAAATGGGATATCTAACGGAAAAACAAGCAAAATCGAAGCATACCCTGAGTGCATTTTCATGACCACATAAGCATTGCGTCTTTATGGTTATTAGGTTTAGAACCATTGTGAGAAATCTCAGTTTAACTATCAATTCAGTTGATAATTCAATAGTCATTAATCTAAGACCTAACCACCCTAGCCTGAGAGATGTATTTTAGGATAATATACAACATCTAAAGATGTTTGTCAAAAGAATTGTTTGTATAGTATAACCTAAGTTGCTACCTATTTCCAAATAGCATTTTAATATTTGTAGCGATAATATATATACTTTCAACTCAAAACCAGCAGCTATCACCGCGTGAATCGTTTTTGGTAAGAGTTGAGTAATGAGACTATTTGACACCTCAACACGTTTTCTATATAAATGTTGGAGGTAAACCTCCCATGGTTCAATAGGTAGCAACTTAGGTTAGTATACCATAGAATGTAGTTGTAATTAATAATAAATTATCTATGTCAGATAAGTTCAATTACAGATTATAGGTAGGTTACTGCCCTTTGAATCCGCTTCAAAACTTCATCTCTACCGAGCAGCGCGACAATATCAAAAAGACTCGGACCAAACGATGTGCCTGTCAATGCAATTCGCATCGCTTGCATGGCTGCAACGCGTTTGATGTCGTTTTCATCCGTATATTTCCATACTGCAGCTTCAACGGTTTCAAGGTCAAACGTTGAGATGTCATCCAAAATCTGTTTGAGATTTGTAAGGATTTCACGAGTTTTTTGCTTCTTCTCATCTGAACTACCCCACCATTTCTTCGCAGCTTTTGTTTCATATTCAAAATCATCGGAGAAGAAGTAGCGTGTCTGCGGGAGGATGTCCTGAAACGTTGTGAGTCGTTCACCCACGGCTTCAACAATCTTTTCAAGCCAATCTCGTTCTGTATTGGAATCCACCAAACTTTCCTGTTCCCAGAAAGGCAAAACGGCATCTGTGCGTGCAGAAACATCCAACTGATTGATGTAATGTGAATTGAGCCATTCCAACTTCTTAATGTCAAACACACTACCGCTTTTACCAACCCGTTCAAGGTCAAACTTATCTATCAGTTCATCCACTGAAAAGATTTCCTGTTTGTCATCGTAAGACCAACCGAGTCTGGCAACGAAATTCAGCATCGCTTCGGGGAGATACCCTTGTTCACGGTATCGGTTAACAGCGACAAGATCACCGTGATGTCTTTTGCTAAGTTTTCTACCAGTATCGTCAAGGACAAGTGGAATATGGGCAAATTTAGGCAGGCTTAAATCGAGAGCATTCGCAATTGCAATTTGTTTCGGTGTGTTATTGAGATGTTCTGTTCCCCTGATAACGTGGGTTATCCGCATCTCTGCATCGTCAATAATAGAGGTGAGATTGTAATTTGGCATACCGTTGGAACGGACAATTACCTCATCCTCAAGCGTGGCAGGATCAATGTTACGTGAACCGAGAATTAGGTCATCAACACGGATTGGCGTATCAGGCATTTTAATACGGACGGTCGGTTTTCTACCATCTGCGATAAAACCTTCTATCTTTTCCTGTGTAAGTTCACGGCATCTACCATCGTAAGATCGGGTAGATTTAGCAGCACGTGCTTCTGTGCGAATCTCTTCCAACTCTTCGGGTGTACAATAGCAACGGTAGGCATTACTACTCTCAAGTAGTTGCGTTACATATTTATCATAAATGTCTTTGCGTTCGGATTGCACATAAGGACCATAAGGACCGCCAATATCACCACCTTCGTCCCACTTCAAACCCAACCATTTCATTGCGGAATAGATCTCTCGCATAGATTCGTCTGTGGAACGTTCCGCATCTGTGTCATCAATCCGAAGTATAAATTGTCCTTTATGATGTTTTGCGAACAGCCAATTAAACAACGCTGTTCTGGCACCACCGATATGTAAGAAACCTGTCGGAGAGGGTGCCATACGAACTCTCACTGGATGCTGTGGAACCGATGTAACGTTCATTTCTGTCCTTTCTGGATTTTTGCCCAGCTATCTCGCAGTGCAACTGTCCGATTGAATACCAATTTATCAGGTGTTGTGTCTGGATCAATACAAAAATACCCTATTCGTAAGAACTGATACCGACTTTCAGGTGGTGCGTCAACGAGACTTGGTTCTACCTTGCAGTTATTTGTAATCTGTAAAGAATCTGGGTTTAGGAATTGAATCCAGTCAGTCCCATCCGAGGCATTTTCCGGTTCACGTTCTGTAAAGAGTGTATCGTATAGACGCACCTCAGCATCAACAGCATGTTCTGCAGAAACCCAGTGCAGTGTCCCTCGCACTCGTCGTCCATCTTCAGACCAACCCCCTCGCGTTTCTGGATCATAAGTGCAGTGTATTGCAACAATTTCACCAGTGTTTTCATCTTTGACAACGCGTTCACAGGTGATGTAGTATGCATGCTTTAGTCGCACTTCACAGCCAGGAGCAAGTCTATAGAATTTCTTGGGTGGATCTTCCATAAAATCATCCCGTTCAATATAGATTTCTCTTGAGAATGGAACTTCTCTTGTCCCAGCATTTTCATCTTCCGGATTGTTATCTGCATCAAGCATCTCTACCTGCTCTTCCGGATAATTATCTATGATCACCTTGACAGGATCTAACACAGCCATAACACGTGGTGCGCGTTGGTTCAAATCGTTGCGGATAGAGTATTCAAGCTGTCCAATTTCTATAAGATTATCGGCTTTTGACACACCAATACGATTACAGAAGTCCCGTATAGATTCTGGCGTATAACCGCGACGACGCATGCCAGAAAGCGTAGGCAATCTCGGATCATCCCAACCGTTGACATGCCCTCCTTCAACAAGCATTTTAAGCTTCCGTTTACCGAGAACTGTATAAGAAAGGTTCAGCCGTGCAAATTCAATCTGCCGTGGTTGGTAAATTTCCAATGATTCCAGAAACCAATTGTATAGCGGACGGTGATCTTCAAACTGAACATCACATAAGGAGTGCGTGACACCTTCAATGGAATCGGATTGTCCGTGCGTAAAATCATAAGTGGGATAGATGCACCAATTCGATCCGTGTCTGTAATGTGGTGCACGGAGCACGCGATACATCACGGGATCACGCATATTTAGGTTCGGACTTGTCATGTCAATTTTGGCACGGAGCGTGCGAGAACCGTCTGGAAACTCGCCAGCGCGCATACCACGAAACAAAGTCAGATTCTCCTCAACAGTGCGATTCCGATAGGGACTATCTTTGCCGGGAGTTACTAATGTGCCACGGTAATCACGTGTTTCGTCTGGTGTCAAATCACAGACATACGCTCTCTCTTCTTCGATCAGTTTGATGGCATACTCATAGAGCGTCTCAAAATAGTCGGAGGCGTAAAATTCACGATCTTCCCAATCAAATCCAAGCCAATGAACATCACGTTTGATTGCCTCTACGAATTCATGCTCTTCAGTGATGGGATTGCTGTCATCAAACCGAAGGTTGTAGAAACCATCATAATCTTCGGCAATTCCAAAACTGATACAGATAGCTTTTGCGTGTCCTATATGGAGATAACCACTCGGCTCCGGAGGAAACCTCGTATGCACTCTTCCATCATATTTATTGGCTGCAATGTCTTCTTCTATCGCTTGACGGATAAAGTTTGAGTCAGAGACGTTTTTGTCGTTTTCTTGTGTGTTCTTGGACTTTTTAGAGTCGTGTAACGGGTGATTCATTAATAACTCCTAACTTAGTAAATTATACTTTCAATATGTGCCATAGTCAAATATTTGAAGAGATGCTTGTGTTACCGTTTCTACCCGCTCTAAAAATATGAAACCCATTGTTCTTGCAATACGTTAAGAATGTAAGGGAGAGTAACATCAAAATATTAAGGGGACAGATATGTATAAAATTACGGGACAACCAGACAATGAACGGCAACTATTAGATAATAGAAAACCAAGGTATTACGAGTTAGCATTATATTTTGCAGCTGCCAAAGCAAAAGAAGAAGAATTTCATTGGGAGAATTTTATTGACAATTTATCTTATATCTGTGATAAATATGCTTCCCACATCAAGTCAAACAACGTTTCTAATGGGGAAATGTAATACTCACTTGAAATTGTCAATTAAATAAATCCTAATTTCTCATATAGGGTAGGGTGTCTTGTAGCCTACCCTATTTTTCTTTAATTTTTTCCTTCAATTTTGAATGATTTTTGAATATTTCCACGAGATTCGTCACTAATTTTTCAGGATCATGACGAATAACGTTCATCTGAGCACCACCTAACCACGTCCCGATTTCAGTTACGACCATGTCTCTGATTAGGTCTGCCTCAACAACGATAATTCCATCGTCTTCAAGTTTCTCCATCTTACGATTGTAAGACACTTGGACTTTTGAAGCGTCTGCAACATGCATGGTTTCTGCAGAAAGTGATGAAATATCTTTGGATAGGTTCAACACCTCGGTAAGATGTTCTGTATCTTCAGCCAACTTCGTAAGTCCTTCTTCAGCAAATGATCGAATACGAGTGAGTTGTGAAACCATTTCTTTCCGCACATACTCCTGCATAATCTCTTGCGGAGCAGGTTGATTATTTGCTAATACATAATCAATTGGAATCTTTGCATGGTCAAATATAGCGTTGACATGATCCGTGACTGCATAACCGTCTGTTTCTCCCGGTTGTGTCATCACATTGCATACATAGATTTTCAGAGCATTTGACCGTTGAATAGTATCAACGATGCCTCTAATCACCAGATTTGGCATAATGCTGGTGTATAGACTACCCGGTCCAATGATTATTGCATCAGCGTTAACAAGTGCTTCAATCGCTGTCTCGTGTGCTTTGCACTCGTAGTCTTCGTCGTAGTGATGATGGGTTCTCCCGTTCTCTCTCGGTTCAAAAAAGACGCGTTTTATCGGTTCACGATTTTCACGTACCGGTATTGTTGACTCACCTTTGACGATTTCACCATCTGCAAGTTCAGCACAAAGCACGGTATAATCTAAAGTCACCGGAATGATTTGTCCACGCACCGAGAGCAATCGTGATGCGGCTTCAATCGCCATCGGAAAGTTGCCTTTGAACTGTTCTGTCAGTGCAGTTAATAAGAGATTACCGATTGTATGTCCACCGAGATCACCATTGCTTGAAAAGCGGTGTTCAAAAAGACCTGCAAGTTCATCTGCATCCGATAATGTACACAGCAACCTACGGATATCACCTGGCGGCAGCATATCAAATTCTTTAACAAGTTTTCCCGAACTCCCACCGTCATCAGAGACAGTAACGATCGCAGATAAACTGTCCAGATCAATAATCCTACGGTCACCGTTTTCTAAATCGGCATATTGCTTAATTCCGCTGAGCAATGCGGATAAACCACTTCCACCGCCAATGCACGCAATTTTCAAAGACATAACTACTCCAAACCGTCAAACCATTTGTTCAGTAAACTCAAATTATTGCAGTTTTAATATTGGACAAAAATTGTCAGATTTCTCAATTCAAAGATTTATTATAATATGTGACAAATAACGTTATTTAAGGTTTATCTGTTTCATTAACATTTTTAAATTTTTTAGTGTATCATCACAGAGCATTTCTGCTTCAGATTCAGAAGGAGCCTCACTGAATACTCTAATTACTGGTTCTGTGCCAGATTTTCGGACGTTAACCCATCTGTCATCCCAAACGCGTTTGATTCCATCTGTCAATTCAAGATAGAAAGTTGGTTCTCCGGTTCCTGTTCTAACCTCATCTTCATACATCTTCAAGGCAAGTTCTACGAGTTGGGTTGCTACTGTTTGTGAAGGTATTTCCAATTTTTTTCTACACATCTCATATTTCGGTATGGAATCAACAAGTTCAGACAATGTGCTATGGGATTCGGCAAGATGCTGAACAATTGCTGCAATAGAGGCGATACCATCAGTCGTATAGTTGATAGAAGGATATATTATTCCACCTGTGCCTTCGCCTCCTATAGCTGCATTAACCTCATGCATTTTTTCAACGACCCATCCCACACCAACTTTCGTTCGATGAAGTTTTACTCCATGTTTCTCTGCAATATCATCTAACATTCGGCTTGTTGAAACGGTAGCAACAATATCTCCTTTTTCCTTTTTAAGAATAAAATCTGCTACAATGGCGAGTGTCCATTCTCCACTGAGAGCAGTACCACTATCCGTTACAATCACAACCCGATCCGCATCTCCATCGTGTGCAAATCCGATATCCGCGTTGGTATCTTTTACGACTTGACACAGTTCATCCAGCGCATCAGGTGTAGGTTCAGCAGGACGATTGAAGTTACCGTCAGGTACACAATTAACTTCAACCACATCACAACCGAGTTCACGCAATAAGATTGGACTAATAACACACCCCGCACCATTGCCACAATCAAGTGCGACCTTTAAATTCGTTTTTCGTATTAAATCTACGTCAAGCCATGGTGAACTGTTTATATGCTCAAGGTGCTGATTTACAGAGTCCTCATATATCTCAAGTGTTCCTAACTGATCCCATGGTGCTAAAGCAAATTCCTCCGTTTCATATATCTGTCTCAATTCCTCCCGTTCTGTCTGTGTCAGCAATCTTCCTGATTCTGATGCAAATTCTATGCCATTCCACTCCACAGGATTATGACTGGCAGTGATGGTGATACTACCTTGTGCCCTCAGTGTTTTTGCCGTCAAGAGGACAGTCGGTGTTGGACACAATCCTACATCTATGACCTTACATCCAGTTGCGTAGAGTCCAGCCAAAACTGCATTCCGAATCATAGGACTTGAAGTGCGTGTATCTCGTCCCACAACGACAGTTTTACCATTGACATAAGTGCCAAAAGCAAGCGCGAACCGTGTAATAATCCGCATATCAAGCGAAACACCAACTTGTCCGCGAACTCCCGAAACACTGATAATAGGATCTTTTGTATTACTCATGAATTCTCTCTATGATAATTATCTCACTTTAATCAATAACGACAAAATTGGATGACCTATACAGTTTCCATGTCCACAAAAAACAACACCCGCTTATGACAAGCTGCCAGAAACAACTAACATACCACGGCGGAAATGAGTAAACAAAGTATGTAATCGGTGTAAGTTCATATAACAGCGGATTTCTGAAAATGTCCCAACCATCAAAGATGCTACACACTGCAATCAACGGGTTTATGTGAAGGATGGGTTGAACCATCGGTTGTATATCATCAATGTAACGTCCCAAAGGTTTAAGAAGAAACGCACTTCCCAACAATACACCCCATATAAAATACGCAAATTCTGTTCCATAAAATTCATCCTTCAATACCCGCGCACCCCACATACCGACTGCTCCCGCCGAAATACTATAGAGTGTCAAAACAACAATCATCGCCAATGATTTTCCGATTGTAACTTCAGTGACAATAAGTGCGAATCCTGTTGATAAATATACCCAACATAGAAGGGGTATTAGACTAATAAAAAGACGTTTGAATAGAGGTATGATGGAAAATATAGGTCTAAGGAATAACATCTGAGCGGAAGGAGTGGGCTGATTATCAGAAACTATATTTGGAGAGGCGAGATAAGGTGCTACTAAGAGAACAACGAACACCTGTGCAAGTGAAAAACATTCGGCAGTTGAACCAAGGTTGGCATGGTTCAACAATCCATATACCAACCATTGTAAAAGACTCGCTATACCGAGAGATATAAAGATAATCTTTATTGAAATATGTTTAGTCTCAATCTCGGAATTCATTAGTAATTCCTAAGCTATTCCTCTTCTTCTTCCAGCACACGACGAAGTTGCATGATGACCTTAGCAATAGAAATGAGATTCGGATTAATAGTCAGTGCCTGCTGATATGCCTCAATAGCTTCCCCGATTTCACCTAATCTAAGATACGCGTGTCCCATACCAGCATAAGCACCAAAATGATACGGGTTGAGTTTCACTGTTTGTTTGCAGTCTTCGATCGCTCTTTCCCATTCTCCAATAACGAAACATGCAATTGCTCGTTGGTTATATCCTTCAGCGAAAGTCGGTGCGGCTTCTATGACTGAGGAAAATTGTTCAATAGCCTCTGAAAAGTTCTCATTCTCTATCTCTTTTTTACCAGTATTTAGCATCTCGTCAACATCATCATCACCAGAACGTGACCATATATTCCATAAGGATGTTTCAGAGTTGATGGTTGCACGATAATCGTTGTTTTTTAGGTTTTTGACTAATACAGGCACTGTGTCCATGCTACCTATCAATCCAAGAGCAGTAGCAGCCGCACGTGCGACAAGGATATCTTCATTTTCTAAATAATTCACTAAATCGTCCTCTGTATATTTTGATGATAGAACCTGTCTAAGATTGTCCTCATCTACATCATTTGTATACATGAGTGCTGCTAATTCCGAAAACCCATTCCCTACAGACATTGTTACCCTCCTTAATCTAATTTGATTATAACACATCCTTATTGAAATAACAAATATATGTCTATGATGACAGTGTTATTTAGTTTTAAGAATTTCTAAAATGTTTGGTACAAAATGATAGACATGATATAATTAAACCATAATTAAACTTGATTACTAAAGGAATGATACGATGAATGAAACCTCAATAGAACTATTGAAATCACTAACACAAGCAGATGGAATCCCCGGATATGAGGCAGAAGTGAGAGACGTATTTCGCGACGCTGTCTCAGATGTTGGACCAATTGAGACCGACAAATTGGGGAGTATTTTTTGCACCCGTGCAGGCAGCTCAGAAAACCCACGAATTGTGCTTGATTCACATTTAGATGAAATCGGTTTTGTTGTGACAAATGTCACGGATAATGGTTTTGTCAAATTCCTTCCCCTTGGCGGATGGTGGGGACACACACTTTTGGCACAACGAGTCAATATCAAAACTAAGCAGGGAAAAATACCGGGTGTAATCGGTTCAACGCCTCCACATTTATTGTCAGGATCGCGGGATAAAGTCTTGGAAATAAAAGACCTATTTATTGATGTGGGTGCAGAGAACGAAGAACAAGCCGTGGAAGAATACGGAATTTTGCCCGGTTGTCCAATTGCACCTTATGGACCTTTTATGCAGTTGAAGAATGAAAAATTACTCACTGCAAAAGCATTTGATAATCGCGTCGGTGTCGCACTTGTCATAGAAGCACTACTGAAACTTGAAGAACATCCGAACACCGTTATCGGTGCAGGAAGTGTGCAGGAAGAAATCGGGTTGCGTGGTGCCAAAACTATGGCTGCAAGTGTGGAACCTGACCTGGCGATTGTACTGGAAGGACCTCCTGGTGATGATACCCCAGGATTAAGTGTTGGAAATACACAAGGCAAACTCGGTAGCGGTGTCCAAATCAGGATAATAGACTCATCAATGGTCGTCAATCCAAAGTTGGCAGAATATGTGGTAGAAACAGCCAAGGAACATGAAATCCCATATCAACTCGGTGTGCGTCAATCCGGTGGAACAGATGGCGGTGCAATTCACACATTCGGTAGAGGTGTGCCTTCTGTTGTACTCGGTGTGCCTTCACGATATATCCATAGCCACGTCTCTATTATCAACATTGATGACTATAACGCAGCATTGGATTTGACGATGAAACTTGTACAAGAAATTGACTCATCCGTTATGGAAGGATTTCTGTTCGATTAGATAATGAAGATTAAGAAATAAATCAGGTAATTTCCTTGAGATGTCCGGTTCGGTTAGGAAACCGAACCTACCGGGTTTGAGAAAATGAGAATTACCCGTTTAATAAATTAATCTTCGTCATCTAACTTGTATCTCTTAATCGGAGGATAAACAGTGGAAGCCAACTTACCGAAAGTCTCATTTTGCAATCACCCAATCAGCAAGTTGTTGATTGGTGATAATCCAATTTACGGTTATTCTCATTTTAATAAACTTCTTTCGCAACATCAACAGCAGTTCCATACACCAGAACAGGTTGTTGCTACGCTTAAGCGTGCCGAGGAAGTTGGGATCAATGGGTGGCAGAATAGCGTTACAGAACGTTCAATGTCCGACCTACAGCGTTACCGCGATGCGGGTGGCACGATGCATTGGTTCTGTCTAAGTTGGAGTTTTGTGTGGTATGAAAACCCTAACCAAGTATTTGAAGATGCAAAGCACAATCCAATCGGTATGGCACCACATGGAGGTGGTGTTGGCCAACGGTGTCTGCGGGAAAACAAACTTGGTCATTTGCAGGATATCCTGAAACGGATTCGCGACACCGGCAATCTGGTCGGTTTATCGGTGCATGACCCGAAACTGGTGCATATCGCTGAAGACGAAGACTGGGATATAGACTATTACATGACAGCACTCTATAACCTACAGGGTGGTACACAGAAGTTCACAGAAAAGTTTGGATACGCACCCTTAGGTGAAATCTATGCCCGCGAAGACCGTGATGAGATGAGTAAAGCGATTCAACGCACTGAAAAACCATGCATCATCTTCAAAGTACTCGCAGCAGGTCGGACAATTGGAAGTCCACAACAAATTCGTGAGGAGATAAAATACGTTTTAGAGAACTCCAAGTCGAATGATGTGCTATTACTCGGTATGTATCAACAATTCGGTGACCAAATTGGAGAAAATGCTGCGTTGATCGCTGAACTTTGCGCGGAAGCAGGATAAATCGCGCTTACAAAACATTCCCTCAAGAGAGGATAAATTTATGACAGACCATATCGGTATCAGATTTAACAAAGACCTTGGCAAGCCTCTGTCAACTGCAGCATCTGATTTAACGCAAACAAATTCTGATGGGAAACCTGTTGTGCCATTGACACAGGAACAGAAATATCTATTTGATAAGAATGGATGGCTCTTAATGCCGGGAGTGCTAACAGAATCTGAGATTAAGGAGATGCGTGACTTCTGTTACCAATTGAAGCACGAACCTGCAACAATACCGAAGCATCAACGTTCAACTTATGGAGGTCCTTTGGAAGCACTTACAGATCATCCTGTTGTTATCGCATTTGCTAATGAATTTCTGGCATCCCCCTATTTAGCATCGGAGACATGCTACGGATTTCGCATGGAAACAAGTTTCTTGTTTTTGCGTTCTGCATCTGATGATCCACCTCAAAAGTTCTCTCCACACAACGGTAACGGTATGTTTAGAATGCCAGGGGATTGTCATCAATACCAATGTTTACCCGGACAAGCATACAGTGGCTTGACACGCGTTGTTTGGGAACTGAATCCTGTCGGGAAAGAGGATGGCGGCACGATGTTTGTTACTGGTAGTCATAAGGCTGCATATACCGCGCCAGAGGTTTTACGAACACATGAATGGGAATTTTGGGATACTTATTCTTGTCCAGCAGGATCTGTCATTATATTCACAGAAGCTATAACACACAGTGGACAACCGTGGCGAAATCCAGACGTTGAAAGAGTTGCGATTTTCAACGGATACAACTCGGTCGACAAAAGGTGGAAACTTGCACAACCCCCTCAAGCATTGCTTGAAAAGATGCCACCTAAACGCCAAACACTATTCCGAGATGCTTATGTAAGTGGAAACGTAACAGGAAGAGCGTTTAAAATGGCGTTGTAAGTATCACATAATCGGCTTTATAAGCGCGCTGCAAGAGAGCTAAATGATTTTAGGTATTAATTACCATTTCTAAGCATAACATTTCCTATAAGAAATAGACGGTTCGTAGTCGCGCAATTCATTGCGCCTCTTACACTCTTCACTTGAGCGTAAACCTACAAGTCTAATAATGAAATCTTGTTTTTAGAAACGGTACAACATTAATCGTATTTGGAAACATATCCACAAGAGAGGATGGATTTATGGCAGATCATATCGGTATTAGATTTAACAAAGATTTTGGAAGACCTATATCAACAGATGCATCTGACCTTACTAATACAAACGCTGATGGCAAACCTGTTATTCCATTGACGCAGGAACAGAAATATCTCTTTGATAAAAATGGATGGCTTTTAATTCCGGGAGTGCTGACGGACTCCGAGATAGAGGAGATGCGGGATTTCTGCTATCGGTTAAAAAGTTCGCCTGACACAATTAACCCACCAATCCACCGTAATACATACGGCGGTCCATTGGAAGCATTGACAGATCATCCTGTGGTTGTTGCATTTGCCAATGAATTTCTGGCAACGCCTTATTTAGCCTCAGATACATGCTATGGATTTCGTATGGAGATGAGTTTTATGGCGTTGCGTTCCACAACGGACGATCCTCCTTTTACCTTCGGTCCGCATAACGGCAACGGCATGCTTCGAATGCCAGGAGATTGCCATCAATACCAATGTTTACCCGGTCAGGCATATAGTGGATTGACGCGTGTTGTATGGGAACTAAACTCAGTTGGAAAAGAGGATGGAGGGACGATGTTCATTACCGGTAGTCACAAAGCTGCTTATACTGCTCCAGAAGTGGCGAAGACACAAGAATGGGGATTTTGGGATACTTACGACTGTCCTGCAGGTTCTGTCATCATCTTTACAGAAGCAATTACGCATAGTGGACAACCGTGGAGAAATGCAGATACAGACCGCGTCGCGATTTTCAACGCATATAACTCAGTTGATAAACGTTGGTCCCTTTCACAACCACCACAAGCACTGCTTGAAACGATGCCACCTAAACGACAAACACTTTTCCGAGATGCCTATGTGAAAGGAAACGTAACAGGAACAGCATTTAATATGTCATTGTAAATCTCAATGTGTACTTAAGTTGCCACGTATGTAGCCGCGCAATTCACTGCGCCTCTTTATGAAACACCTGCGATAAGGAACTGTGATTATGACACCAAAACAACGTTATCTATTTGATATAACAGGCTACCTTCACCTGAAAAACGTCATCACTGGAGATGCATTAGCAGAAGCATCCGATGCAGTTGATAGATACATCACCACACCACCGGATGAATTACCACCGGGATTTGAACAGCGCGGACTGCATCAACACGGGTTCGCTTTTGACAAATCGCTTGAATGTTTGACGATGCATCCTGCATTATGGTCTATCATCAAAGAGTTGACAGACAATCAACCACGATTTGGCAGAGGTTCACTCAAACACGACAAGCATGATCTTTGGAAAGCAGGAGAAAACGCACATATCAATCCGGGTGGATTGCATTGCGCGCGTGATGACTATGGTTGGTATAGCACTCGTTATGAAGCGACAAACGGACGTATCTACTGCGATAACTTTGTCTGTTTTCCTTATTTCACGGATGTCTTTCCAGGTGATGGTGGTCTCATCGTGATTCCCGGTTCACACAAGAGTGAGTTTGATCGTCCGAAGCAGCTGCTAACTCTTGACGAAGCGGATGGTATTGATCCGATTGATGATCCTGTGTTTGTGAACATCACACCGAAGGCGGGGGATATTGTGATTATTTCGGAGTTGTTAACCCATGGGGTGTTGCGATGGAAACCGAAGGATCGGGATAGAAGGTTTCTGGTAATGCGGTATTTCCCACAATATTCTGGTAAGCATAACTTACCGCAACCTATATTAGATCGGTTATCCCCTGAGACCTTAGAATTGATAGCATCCGAACCCTATGGACATATTAAAGAGATTGTGAAGCAAGACGAAGTTACGCTGACTGTGTAGATGTTCTAACAAACACAAATCTATTTACACCTAATGACACATAACAGCATTCTAAAGCAAATATAACGCTTAAGAGGAGAAACGAGAGATGAAGAAAAAACAGATTGTCTGCCAAGATCCAGACCTGAGTTTGATGCCTTTATCACAATGGATAAGGGATTTTTGTATCAGCCAAAATCTATTCAAAAAGTTCTGCCACTGGACATGAAAACCCTGGTACGACATCCTCACCTGTTAAAGTATCTTCATAGTTTAGCAGCGTAAAGTCTGTTTCAGAACGATAGACCATAACCGTTTTCATAATCGGTTCAATAACCCAAACAAGCTGTGTCCCCGCCTTCAGATAGGCTAACGCCTTTTCGGTAACATCATAATGCTTATCTGTCGGAGAAACTATTTCAACAGCGAGGTCAGGGGCATCAGCAAAACCTTTTAATTTATCTTCCGACAACCGTTCTGTTGATACAAACGCAATATCCGGTTTTACCACCCGATCACCTAATTGGAATGTCGTTTCCGCAATATATAAACGTCCTAATTTATTTTCGCGAACGTGTGATGTTAAAAGAAAATGGACGTTAGATCCTATTTCACCATGGACAATTGCTGCAGCTGCCATTGGCACTAATTCCCCTTTTACATACTCATAACCCTCTAAATCGTTTTCAAGAAATTCCGCCATCGTCATCGTACTGTGAGGTAGCATTTCTTGCACAGATTCAGGGCTCGCTTGCGAATTGGACATCAGATTCCTCCTATGTTATACCATTTCCAAAGAGGTATATATTTATCAGGAATAAGATAATCTACGTCTATCTCTGTATCAATATTCGTTCCCCAAACTTTGAAGAACTCCGCTTCTTGTTCTCCGATTTGCAGGTGTAATTGTCGTTCGTAGTTGTACCATACTGCGGTCACATTTCCATCTCCATCGCTGGAGATAGATGGAATATCGCACCGATATCCTACGGAAGTGACAGAATCTAACAATGCGTTCATAATTACTTTCGCGTGTATCAATGTTAATTCAGTTGGTTTCTGTGAGCCGCTTCCATCCCAGTTATCTTCACGTTGTGATAGGACATCAAATTGCTTTGAGATTTCAAGTTTTTGCTTTTCGACTTGGGACTTCAGAACACTGTGTTTACTTTCAACAGGCTCATAATTCTCAAAGTTCATATTGTATACACCATTCTTGTAGACTATTTTAACATGTCACGGATAAAATAGCAAAAAAATGCTTAAAGATGTATATATAATTCTAATGAGAAAATAGATAGAGGGGAATGATGCTTACAAATTACCCGCAACCTTAATCCGATTCTGTGCACGGGCAAGGGCAGCCTCTGCACGCGGGCGATTCAAATCAGGGTCATCTGCAGCAAGTTGCTCTTTAGCACGTTCCAACGCAGTTTCAGCGCGGGACACATCAATATCCGATTGCCATTCCGCTGTTTCAACTAATACAGTGACACCCGTGCGGAGCACTTCAAATACCCCACCACTTGTCGCCATTGACAAAGGTGTATCCGATTCAAGGATACGAATTTCACCTACATCTAATGCTGTGAGGAAAGGGATGTGTCCATATAGAATCTGGAAGTTGCCTTCGATTCCCGGGGCGTAAACGCTGGTCACATCACCTTCGTAAATCATTTTTTCTGGTGAACGTATTTCAAGGTAAAAACTTCTGTTTTGCATATCTATGTTGTTCCAGGAATGTAAGAGGCGCAATAAATTGCGCGACTACAACCTAATCCGCTGCTTCTTCTAATTCTGCTTCTTTTGCTTGTTCAAATGCTTCGTCAATAGTACCGATAAGGCGCAGAGACTGTTCAGGCAGATCATCGCAATCACCGTTAAGAATTGCTAGACAACCTTGCACAGTATCCTCAATCTTTACATATTTCCCAGCGCGACCCGTGAAACGCGCTGCAACAAACATCGGTTGTGTGAGGAACATTTCTAATTTCCGCGCTCTGTTCACTACTATTTGTTGTTCATCTGAAAGTTCATCAACACCGAGGATAGCGATAATGTCTTGTAGGTCACCATATTCCTGTAACACTTGCTTGACCCTAAACGCCGTCTGATAATGTTCGTCGCCGATAACCTCTGGTGACAGAATACGCGAACTTGAGGTAAGCGGATCCACAGCAGGATATCTACCCTTTTGAGAGATGCTCCGTTCCAAACGTGTCACAGCGTCAAGGTGTGCAAACACAGAGACGACAGCTGGATCGGTATAATCATCAGCTGGGACATAAACCGCTTGGAATGAGGTGATTGACCCGTGTTTCGTGGATGTGATGCGTTCCTGCAGTTCCCCCATTTCTGTAGCAAGTGTCGGTTGATATCCGACAGCGGAAGGCATCCGTCCGAGAAGTGCTGACACCTCACCACCTGCCAATGTGAAACGGAAAACGTTGTCAATAAAGATAAGGACATCTTGTCCCTGCTGGTCACGGAAGTATTCCGCCATAGAGAGACCTGCAAGTCCAACGCGGAGACGGGCGCCTGGCGGTTCATTCATCTGACCGAACACCATTGCCGTTTTGTCAATAACGCCATATTCGTCAAGTTCAATCCAGAACTGATTACCTTCGCGTGTGCGTTCACCGACACCACAAAAAACGGAATATCCACCGTGCTGTGTAGCAATGTTGTAAATCAGTTCAGCAACCAGAACGGTTTTGCCGACACCCGCACCACCAAAGAATCCGACCTTTCCACCCCGAACAACAGGTTGAATTAGGTCAATAACTTTGATACCTGTTTCTAACATTTCTGCGGCTGTGGTGAGATCGGCTTGCGGTGGTGGTGGTCTGTGAATAGAGTACCGTTCGGTCTCACCAGCATCGCCTCTTTCATCAATGGGTTGACCTGTAACATCAAAAACGCGCCCGAGCACTGCATCACCGACAGGGACAGTGATAGGACCGCCTGTATCCGTCGCGAGTGAGCCACGAACTAATCCATCGGTTGTATCCATAGCAATGGTACGCACACGATTTTCGCCTAAGTGCTGTTGAACTTCAAGCACCAACTCGCTTCCATCATAACGTTCAACCTTAACAGCGTTTAGGATATCTGGCAGTTTGCCTTCTGAAAAATCTATGTCTACTCGTGCCCCGACAACTTCTAATACTTTTCCTTGGTTCATGAGATATTCCTTTTTTATTTGTTACGGCACGTGTTGCATGCCTACTTCTTTAACCTTCCTGAGCGGCTGCGCCACTGACTATTTCCGATATCTCTGTTGTGATTTGTGTTTGACGTGCTCTATTGCGTTGTAGTACCAATTCGTCAATGAGTTCCTTCGCCTTTTCAGTAGCATTTTGCATCGCTGCCATGCGTGCTGCTTGTTCTGCTGCGTTTGAGTCTAAAAGCACTTTCCACATTTGCATGTTCAAATGTTTACCGAGTAGCATTTCAAAGAGTTCCACCTGTCCCGGTTCATAGATATAGTCTAAGAAAAGCGTATCACCTTCGGGTTCTATCGGTTCCAATGGTAGAAGTTGTTCAACAAGCACAGTTTGGGTAATTGCAGATTTGAAGTTATTGTAGATTACCTCAACCTTATCAATCGTTTTATCTGTATAAAGATGTTCAAACTCGTGGACGACATCAACAGCGATTTGGAATTCAAGTTGACGGAAGATATTGATATACGAATCCGTAATGTCGTAACCTCGTCTATCAAAGTGTTCTTGTGTACGTCTACCGATACAGATGAGGGTCACGTCTGCGCCACTGTCTTCGTAGTGTTGAATACGTTCTGTGGTTGTGCGTATGACGTTGCTATTGAAACTGCCACATAATCCGCGATCACCAGAAACAGATATGATACAGACATGCTCCACTTCACGTTCTTCAAGCAAGGGATGTGTCAACGCTTCCTCCTCAACGTCCATCTGTGAGATAAGATGACCGAGAATCGTATTGAGTTTTTCTGCATAAGGACGGGTTGCGGTGATATTCTCTTGGGCACGACGAAGCCGTGCTGCAGCGACAACGCGCATCGCATCTGTAACCTGTTCAATGTTCTTAACACTGGCGATCCGACGCCGAATTTCCCGTAATGTAGGCATGGTTATTCACCTTCTGTGGGTGTTTCCTCTGTTGCGGATTTCTCTGTTGCGGATTCCTCTGCTGACATGTCCTCAGTCTGTGGTTGTTCTGGTGGTGTATTACTCCAGTTCTCTTTGAATGCTTTCACAGCAGCGTGCATGGTCTCAAGCAATTCATCTCCTAACAAACCACTTTCTGCGATTTCTGCAAGAAGTTCGGCATGATTTCTATCAAGGTATTGCAGGAATTCAGACTCAAATCGTGCAACCTCAGATTCAGGAACTTCATCTAAGTAGCCATTTGTACCACAGAAGATAGATGCAACTTCGCGTTCAACAGGCATCGGTTCGAATTGCGGTTGTTTTAGTAATTCCACAAGCCGAGTCCCGCGTGTCAAAAGCGATTGAGTTGACGCATCAAGGTCTGATCCGAATTGTGCAAACGCAGCGACTTCACGGAAACTTGCGAGATCCAGTTTCAGTGTGCCAGCGACCTCGTCTGCTTTCATTGCTTTAACCTGTGCATCACCACCGACACGTGATACGGATGTACCGACATCAATTGCAGGTCTCACACCTTGGTTAAACAGATCCGTTGTGAGATATATTTGTCCATCAGTAATAGAAATAACGTTTGTTGGAATATAGGTTGTCAAATCACCTTCAAAGATTTCAATAATAGGAAGTGCGGTTAGAGAACCACCACCCAGTTCATCACTGAGTTTTGCTGCACGTTCTAACAGGCGTGAGTGCAGATAGAACACATCACCAGGATATGCTTCACGACCAGGAGGTCTACGTGAAAGCAGTGACATCTGTCGATATGCCCATGCGTGTTTTGTTAAGTCATCGTAGATGATAAGCGCGTGTTTGCCGTTATGACAGAAGTATTCCGCCATTGATGTGCCTGAGTAAGGTGCAAGATATTGAAGCGGTGACGGCGCACTTGCGGGGGCAGAAACGATGGTTGTGTATTCCAATGCATTATGCTCGCGAAGTGTATTTGCCACTTGTGCGAGGGTAGAACCTTTTTGACCGATAGCAACATAGATACAATACACATCTGTGTTCTTCTGACTCAAGATTGCATCTATTGCGATTGCAGTTTTTCCTGTTCGTCTGTCACCGATGATGAGTTCACGTTGTCCTCTGCCAATTGGTGTCAAACTATCAATAGCCTTCAAACCTGTGTAAAGCGGTTCACTGACGGGTTGCCGTTGAACGATACCTAACCCTTTCTGTTCCACGGGGAGTCTGTGTTCTGTGTGAATGTCTCCCAAGCCGTCAATGGGTTTTCCAAGGGCATCAACGATCCGTCCGAGGAGTGCCTCACCAACAGGAACTTCCGGCAGCCTCTTTGTGCGTTTAACCGTATCACCTTCGTGAATAAGTTGGTCTTCACCGAACAGCACACAACCAACATTGTCTTCTTCAAGGTTAAAAGCGATGCCGTAGACATCGTTCGGGAATTCAATCATTTCACTCGCCATTGCATTAGCAAGTCCATGCACCCGCGCGATCCCATCGCCCACCTCCAGTACAGTACCAGATTCGTAGACATCTACGTCCTGCTCAAACTGTACCAGCTGCTGTTTTAATATATTCGATATTTCGTCCGGTCGGACTTCTCTTGCCATATTTTCAATCCTCTATGGAGTCGCATGTGTCTATTTTCATAAGGGAAACCTGCATAATTCGTGAGAGTTACTTCTGCTGCATATCGTATAATCCATAACTTTACCGTGCAGCCGATTTATCCTTTTGCGAGTTGCTCTTTCAAACGTTGGAGTTGTGTCGTGACGCTTGCATCAAAGACGGTGTCGCCTAACTGTACAACAAACCCACCTTTAAGCTGTTCGTTAGTTTCGGTTTCCAAACGAACCTGTTTTCCAGACAATGAACTTAGTTGTTGGATAAAATGTTGTTCTTGGTCTTCCGTTATCGGCACTGCTGTTGTCACTTGTGCAACAACCCTACCCGCAGCCGCATCGGCAATAGCAGAAAAGGCATCCATGATAGCGACAAGGTGCCGTTCGCGCTGTTTTAATGCAAGAAGTTTAAAGAAATTAACCGTCAACGGAGACAGACTATCAGCAAACAGATCCTGAAACGTGTCACTCTTAAATTGCGGTGAGAGCAGAGGTGTATCAATAAACTGTCTGAATTCCTCAGACTGTTCAATCAATTCTTGCAGCTGCTCTATATCAGCAGTTATAGACGTTAAAGTATTCTGTTCTATAGCCGCTTCATATAGGGCGCGAGCATAAGGTTTTGCTACACGAGTGTCTCTCATTGTTCGTTTTCACCTACAATCAATTATTTTAATGTAAAAAGTAACGGTCTAAGAATGCTAATTCGCCGACAACCTACCAATGGAATCATCAATGATATTTTGATGCCTCTCTGGTGTGAGTTCGGCACTGATAATCTTTCCTGCGGCATCAATAGCCAGTTCAGCAACAACACCGCGCAATTCAGAGATAGCATCATCTTTTTCCCGTTGAATCTCTGCGCGTGCTCGTGTTATTTCATCTGAAGCCTCTTGACGCGCGTGCTCAACTATTTGCTGTCGTTCTGCATTACCTTGGTCAATTGCAGCTTGAATCTTGGCTTGTGACTCAGCTTCAATATCACCTAAACGTTGCCGCGTTTCAGCAGTGAGACGATCCAGTTCTTCACGATCAGTTTTCAGTTGGTCCAACTGAGTCGTTATCTCAGTTCGACGTTCTTCTAATAGTCCACCGACTTTGCCGAAGACAAACTTCCAAAGAACCGCAAGCACTACCAGAAATCCAACGGCTTGCACCAAAATTGTCTGTGATTTGATCCCCAAGTCATCTAATAGTCCACCACCTGAAGGGACTTCTGCTGCAAAAACACTACTTATGCAGACACCCATTAGAATGAGACAACTTGCATATATTCTTTTCATAAACAGTCTCTACTTTGTCCAATTGCTACGCTAAATCAGATAATAATATTTATAGATTATTAGCGCGCAATTTACTTATACACCCCAACGTGTTGGGACAGTTACAGATTTGATGCCCCAACCTGTTAGAGATGATGTGTTATTATTGATCACCCGTATTAACACTTGCATTGTCATCCGCGGGTGCTGGACGGGCAGCTTCTATTGCTTCTTGTACATCAATTGTGTCTGGATTTACGTCAACACCGGGAAGTTTTGGGAGTAAAAGAAAGAACATAAGCAACGCATAGATAACAAGTGATTCAATCAGAGCCAAACCGATAATCATCGCAGTTTGAATCTGACCTGCGGATTCCGGTTGACGTGCGATACCTTCAAGGGCAGTACTTGTTGCGGCACCTTGTGCCCTTGAGGCAAAAATAACTGCGATTGGCAAACCTAAAGTTACACCAAATGCTAATACTGCTAAGTAAATCATGAAATGTCCTCCTTGGACAGAAATAGGCAAGTTAACTCTTGCCACATAGATATTTTAATGATGCGCTTCATGCGCTTCGTCATGGTGCTCTAAAAACAGCACGATATATATTGATGTTAAAAGCGTGAAAACAAACGCTTGTAAAAGACCGCCGAACATTGCAAAAAACACCATCGGCACCTGAACAGGTATCGGGAGGATGAAACCACCAACGGAGATAGCACCAAGTGCTGTAAGTTGAATAACAACTGATTTTTCACCAAAAATGTTACCAAATAGACGGATAGCAAGTGAACCTGCTCGTGATAACTGTGCAACTAACTCAATTGGGAACATCAAAAAACCTAACCATGTAGGATTACCAATCAGATGTTTGAAATAACCGCCAAGACCATTTTCTTTGATAGCGATTATTTGAACACCGATTACTGCTGTTATACCGAGGGCGAGGGTTGTATTTAAATCTGCGGTTGGGGCTTGAAAACCTGGAATTAGTCCGAT
This sequence comes from Candidatus Poribacteria bacterium, assembly GCA_965214095.1. Classification (GTDB taxonomy): domain Bacteria; phylum Poribacteria; class WGA-4E; order WGA-4E; family WGA-3G; genus MSPOR6. The sequence continues at coordinate 1,856,910 of OZ243938.1, forward strand.
ATAGTTGAGTGAGAGAATGAAAATGAAAAATGAACCAACGAAAGGGAGATATTTTTTACCATCTTCACCCAATATGCCACCAAAGAAATCTATAATGCCACCAACAAACACTTCTAATAACGTTTGTCCGTTTCCTTCGGGAATCCGCTTCAATTTCCGGGTGACTAAAAAGAAAAATATGGATAGAAAAATAACTACAAATAATGTGTTTGGGATTAAGTCCGGTTGATGCCATTTTCCCGGTTCAGGAAAAATTTCATTCGGTAATAACTGTGATATAGGAGAAAACCAAGAACGGTAACCGTAGTGGTGGATGGGGGCTTTTCCATGTTCATCAGCGTTGGATTCATCTGGTGATGCGTCCTCTGCTGCGAATGTCCCAGTCATTGCCAAAAGACTCACAGCAATGACCAAGCAAATAAACGATATTTTTTTCATCTTTTATTGTCGACTTAGTTTAGATGTGGAATATATTTTTCATTCCTGTATATGTTAAGGTTGATCAGAATCTTTTTTTCTAAGAATTGTTATCATTAATCCGACTGCTTTGAGAATAATCGCACCTTGTACTAAAACAATACCTCCGGCAAATGCGTATATATTCATCCATTTCGTATTAAACAAAAAATAGAGAATCACACCGAGAACGGTATATTTGCCAAGTGCTATGAATCCAAGCAGATATTTTGTTTTCTGCGACTTTCCAGGACGCAGCAACCTACGTATCACAAATTCAATTGTCCAGAACAGACTAATACCAATTACGCTACCGATAAGAAAACTGGGGAGTGCGGCAAGTTTGAAACCTAACAATATACCGCCAATAACCACGGTGAGACAAATTGTCAAAATATAAACTTGTCGAATAAAACGGTCACCAAATTCAAGTGTGGGACCCATTTAAGTATGTGACTCCTTTGTCAAGATAACTGTGTTTCGTTTTCTAGTCTCAACGGGTTATTACCCTCTTTATTCTCTTGTAGACGTTGTTCAGCAAAACTACGTTTTTTCTTCAATCGTGCCCCTTCAATGATGACAACAACGATTCCAAGAGCTAACCCTATATTTCCACCGATTTCCGCGTTACCATAATACTCACCAATCCATCTACCCACGAAATAACCAATACAAGAAGCGCATATAACCTTAAACCCGGGTGCTGCAATGTCATACATATTTGGGTGCGATGTTATTTTTGGAGCACTAAATTTGCTGCCTAGCCACTCGCTAATAAAGTGACCGATGCAAATCACAACGATAAATGTGAGTCCAAGAAAGAAATCCATTGAATTGAACAGGAACTTGATTAGGAAATAAAATAGGCAACCGAGGACTATATGTCTAACGAGAGAGAAAATGGTCAGAAAGTGCTTTTTCGACTTCGTTCTATCGGGAAAAGAAACCTTCCGAACTGCGAATTCAATAGACCAGAATAGAAAGAACCCAATTGTAATTTCACAGAGAAATATCGGGAGTGTAGAAGATCTACTTGACAACACTGCTTCAACTATAACAACTATTGTGAGACCATATATAAAGCGATAAGTGTTCTGAATAGACCGGTCTCCAAAATCCAAAACGATGCCCATTATGAACGACTCCTTTACTACCACAATAACGATATTATACGAATTTATAGTGAAATGTAAAAAACTGAACAAACACCGGTTCGGTTAGGAAACCGAACCTACCGTAGTGTGTAAATAATTATGGTTTTTACTATAAATTCTCCTGTTACCGGTTGTTTTAGACGCTTTCTCCTTTATCTTTTTGTTTTTGTTGTGCAGCATCACGTTTCTGTTTTTCATTATGTTCCATCTGACGGTTCCAACGTGCTACTGAGCGGAACATCTCCAAGAAACCAGCTGTAACCCCAATGGCAAATCCTATGATTGAACCGATATAAGCGTTGCCTAATTTGCCACCTATCCATTTGCCACCAAAATAACCGATGACAATCGCAAGAGCAAGCGTTATACCGATTGAAGCAAGGTCAAACATCCCTACATTTTCATGTTTGAATTGGTCTAACCGTCGTTTAAACATGACGGGTACTCCCAGAATGAAAGTGATGTTAGAACTGATTTCCTCCTTAAGCAACGACATAAATTATACTACAAGATTACAGTAAATGCAAGAAATTTGCCATATATAGGATATGTAATTATTTTGTGAAATGATGTATTATCTTGAAGCGTGGAATTCATCTCAATCAATACTAAATGTACTTGCTTATGGTATTTGGAGGGCTTACAATTCCCTTGCCACAGAGGATAATAGTTTAGAGACAAATTGCAAGTGGAACAGAAAAGTAATATAACGCAATAAGTAGTTTTGGGATTTTGCATTTTTTCAAGAATTTTGCAATTTGGTTTGTTTTTCAAAGACAATAGTATAACTATATTAAAGCAATTTTCTTACCTATTTAGGTTCATCTTTATCACTACGTGGAATCCTAAAAATATCTCTAATTATATCTAGTGTTTTAGAGCAATACCTTCGCCAAAATTAGTTGAATAAAATGGGTTTTTGTCTTATAGTTTTACACTATATAACAAAAAAGGACAAAAACCCATGTCAGAAATTATAGCACTTTTTTCAGTTCTTAATCTATCTATATCTAAAACAGCGATCCGTCAGTTATGTCAAGTTGTCCTTGCACTGCTTGCGATGACAGGACGGATCACCATGTTAAATATCTCTCGTTGGACTTCAAAAGGAGGTAGTTACCGCACTATTCAACGCTTTTTCAATACGGTGTTGCCTTGGTCGGCAATGTGCTGGACGTTTTTTCGCACACACTTGCTTGATCCTGATAGTGTTCATATCTTAGTAGGCGACGAAGTCGTTAGAAACAAAGATGGCAAATGCACCTATGGTTTATCGCGCTTTTTTTCTTCATTGCATGGGAAAAGCATTCCCGGTTTATCGTTTTTAGCCATATCCTTAGTCAGTGTTCCTCGGCGGCGTTCCTACCCGATGACTATTGAACAAATCGTTCGGTGTGAAACAACTTCAAATCCTGGTGCTTCTCCGACTGAAAAGTCAGACAACACCCAGACAAAACAATCTATACGCGGGCGTCCAAAAGGGAACCGAAACAAAAATAAAAGGGATGTCGTCCTCAGTGATACTTTGAAACAACTTCAAACGATACTCAAAGAGGTGCTACACCTCATTGATAACTTGATACCCATCCGTTATTTTGTCCTGGATGGATATTTTGGGAATAATAACATTTTACAAATGGTCCATCAATGTGGTCTCCATCTTATTTCAAAACTGCGTGCCGATGCTGCATTGTATCTTCCCCCGACGACCTCTTACAAGCGCAGACGCCTCGCAATCTATGGAGAACGGATACATCCGCATAAGATTGATGAAAAGAACGCTGTTTGGACACAAACAGTGGACAACCTGAGAACCGATGTGTATCAAATGGAACTACGCCACAAAAAGTTCCCCGACCCATTGAATGTCGTTTGTATCAAAAAAACAAACCTATCCACGAAACAGCAGGCACACGTCTTATTGTTCAGTTCTGATTTAGCACTTGACGCAGAAAAAATGATAGACTATTATTCACTCCGTTTTCAAATCGAGTTCAACTTTCGTGATGCCAAACAACATTGGGGTCTGCAAGGTTTCATGAATGTCAACAAAACCCCTGTGAACAATGCGGCAAATCTGTCAATGTTTATGGTAAATGTCAGTGCAAAACTCATGGAAAAGGACAGATGTCAGAATCCCGAATATAGTGTATTAGATCTTAAATCGCACTACCGAGGTCTGAAATATGTGCAGGAAATATTAAAAGGACTTCCGCAGAAACCTGAACCTATTGTTATTCAGCAAATCATTGGCCGTCTGAGTTCAATAGGTGCTATTCACAACACGCAAGCCAATCTTAATCCTGGATAATTGGCGAAGGTATTGGTATCCCTAACCCGTTTGAGATCTTTGTCTATTCGATTTCCATAGGTATGATGTGCCTCGTCAGAAAAAACACCTAAATTCGGTAGACTTACAATTTTCTCAAGTCGATGGTTCTCTTCTAATTCCGCCTGTTTTTCTTTCTGTTCTTTTTCATTTTTTCTCTTAAACTCCTGGAATAGATTATTTTTTTCTTCGTATTTTTTCGCAAAATGATTTTTTCAGTGTTCGTGATGATGATATTGAAGACGCTACCGCGTTGAACGGGCATATCTTTTGCCGCTACTGGTGCGAATTTTCGGTTTCCCATAAATTCCTGATATAGACTCGGTGGTAGAATCGTATCGTAAGGAACGTCACTGATTTTGCGCAGACTTCCAATGATAGTTGTTCCGGGTGCAAAGACAAGTGCGTTTTTCATAAAATCGCTGTCAGGATAACGGAACGCCATTGCGAATTCGGTTGCGATCATTGTTCCGATGAGTGTCGTCTTACCTGTGCCCATTGCAAGTGCGAAAATATAACTCGGATACTTCAACGACACAGCCTCATGAACCGGATTAATTCGCTTCTGCTTAACAAATGCTTGATCATTTTTTACACGTTCCAGAACCGATTCAATGTCTGGCACCCACTGTAACTCGCCAGCACTCATAGGAATACCCAACGCTTCGCAAAATACTGCGATATCACCACTGTAGTAATGCTTGTATAGTTCTACAATATGCGGTGTATTTCTCAGCAGTCGTAATACCAGTAGATTTCTAATGCGTAGAATTGTGGTTCTCGCAGATATTTGAGCTGCCCTTCCTCAGGTGAATTGCTATCAAACTGCCAATTCAGTATTTCTCCGATGAGTGGATATTCGGAACACGAGTATCCCGATTTACGCCATTTCTCTGTATCGTTCCGAAGTTTTTCATACAAGTGTTCCATATAAGTCTATCTCCTTGTTTATGATCATATTTTTTGAATAAAGCCTTCTATCTGTTTACCTACTCGATCTATAACCCATGATTCATTTATAGGAATATTAAAAGCCCAGATTAGTTGATGAATTAATTCTTCAACAATGTCTATCAATTTGTCAGAATTATTGAAATCACGTGGCATGCATTGCGTAGACGCATAAACTTCCATATCAGAACACACTGGACCATCCGGTATATTTTCTGTGATTTTTTGTGCATATAATAACCTTTCATCAGGATCATAGAGTTGTATTCGTATGACATTCTGCAACCTTGCTGACACCTCAATATTCCCTACATATTCACATTTCTCGTAGAGTCTTTTTGCCTGATATATTAGAACACTAATGGTACGAATAAAATCACAATAATTAACAGCTACACCAATAAGTTCATGATGCACATTTGATTGCTGATGCTCAGGTAATACACTTCTATGATAGACAATACCATATTCATTTAATTCAAAAAATATGTTGTCATTTCTAACATTAGCGACTCCGCCTGCGACCTTTCTGGGTGGGTATGTCACACGCTCAAGTAACTCATAAATCTCCGATGTTGTAATCACAGGACGATACGGGTATACAGGCTGTGCAATGACCGTTAGACTCGGCTTTTTTTGTACACTGAAACGTTTTGCCCTTTCTTCAATACGATCCAATATTTGCTTCGCATTCTCCTGTGAATCCTCACGACGTTTGAACATATACGCAATTCTGTTCATATCTGCAAGGTCATAAGGTTCTGTAATGCTACCCGTGCGAATATAGGTTCTTTTTGAGTTTTGAATCGCATGCGGGGCTTGAATACTTTCATCGACACGAACTATGACGACTATGTTAGTAGAATTAGGAACATCAACGATTTTTATTTCTGGTATAACGGCAGGATAAATTCCCTCAAGTGAACTCTGCTGAATTCGCTCCTCAAATCCAGGTACGTTGGGTATACCCTTAATAGGAAAAATAACTTGGTTCTTTGTTTGTTCGGATTCAACTCCTATTAAAAATATTCCCCCGAAGGTATTTGCAAAAGCCGACACCATTTTTGGTATGTGTTTTTTTGCGTCTATTTGCCTTTTATACTCAACCCGTACTCCTTCTGGTTGCTCTCTACAAAAAGTGTTGATATCTTCAAATGTGATTTCATCTAATGATTTTGTAAACATACTATAACTTCCTCCATCAAAAGCATATCAGACACCTACGATTCATCAGGATTTTCCTGTGGTAGCATTTTATCCACACGACTGCGTATATCTGTTTCGCGCATCTGAATTTCTTTGTCGACTAACACCCCGTAGTCTACCCACCTTCGAATTAGACTTTCCAACGTTTCCATTGCCTCTTCAATTTTGGCAATTTCTGTTTCTTGTGATTTTTCTAAAGATTCTGATTTAAATGGTCTGAGTTCTTCAAATTTTGGTGAAAGATTTAAACCTAAACTTTCCACTAATTTCACGCTGTTAGTTAAATTCCTGACATCGCCTTGCACTTGTCCTTTTATCCGATTCAGCACAGATTGGAATTCTTTTCGTGCCTCAATGTATTCGTTCCGCAAATCTACTCTATCATCGTTATTCATTGTTTCCATCCTTCCATTTTTTATTTATATGATAAACTCACCCACGCACAAACTATTTCCGCAGCAATTATTTTTCGGTCCAAAGACAAACTGTGCATATTCACTATGTAACAAGTAAATTACTTGGCACTTTAGCACATCATTGCCACACGGATGGATAGGGTCGGTTTGCGAGGTATTCAACGCTAATCCTTGGCATGAGGTTATAATCAATCAACGGCTTTAGCAAGTTTGACTCCAATGTGTGCAGTGAACGGTTGCCGATTAGAAAATGAGATACCTTATTTGTCGCTTCCATATAATGAGGGTATTTGTACTGCTTGTGACATGTTGGCTCTTTCTATCCTTTTTCAACGATAGTTTTGATATTTCCGTGTGAATTCTTTTCTAAACCGGCCAAGTTGACCAACGAGTTTATTTAACACTTCATTTTTGATACAGAAAAACCAAAACATTAGAACCAAGACCCCGTTTATGGGTTCCAGGTAAAATTATTGCTTCAACGTAGACTTCAATGTTTTGATTTGAAGAATTGATGGTAACAGGACCTTGATATGGAAACCGAGTTTCAGATACTTTGTAGATTGGAGATGATTCCTCAATTGATTTGTATTTAGGTATGTAAGTGGAGAAGTTTTTTGTTGGAAAAAAATACTGAACTCGTAACTTTTTCAGCGGTGGTTCCCAATGAAAATCATTAAACAACTTTAATTGATTCTTTTCTTGTTCAATTTTATCTATTTCTGTAGGTTTGTGACTGTAAGACAGGACCATCATAGCGCAAGACTCAAGACTTGTTGTAATCATACGAATAGATGTTGCTTCTATAGAGGTTTCATACCTTCTTGAAAGTTCTTGCAGAGATTTTAATGATACACCCATTCCTTTAACATCCAAATCAAATTCAGGTGTAGGCATGATAATTTCACTTGCTCCGAGATCACACAAAAACTCTACCTCATTTTGAGGATCGAATTGACCACTCCGGTGGCGTGCCTTGTACTGGTCTTGATAACCGGGGAATAAAGTATGAGCAATTTCATGAGCTATTGAAAAGTTTTGCCGTGCTTTAGGTTTCTTTGGGTTGTATCGGATTACCATCCTCCCATTCTCTGCGGGGTGGAGTTCCGCGTCTTCACTATGTGTTAATTCATCAGATTTCTCACACGGGATTCCCAATATAGATGCAAGAACTTGTGGATTGAAAGGCGGCCCATCCCATGATATACCCTTAGCTTCAGCAATATCCCTAGCTTCAGCAAGCTTTTCCTGGGCTAATTTCCGGATAATTTGTTCCGGATCTTGAGAAATGTCTGAATAACATTCTATGAGTCGCACAACTGAATTATGAGAATAATACTTCTTACCAACTTTAATAATATTATGTTTCATTGTCTCTTCATCACATATCGGATCGATGTCAGAATATGCTCCCAATCATCAACAGTCTTTGGTTGGTTACCTCTATACCGAATATTCATTAGCATTCGCACATCCTCCCTTTGAATATCAAGTTCTTTTCCTCGTGTATTAATAAATTTGCGTAATACATCCGGAATATCTTCATCTTCAAAGTCTTCCGCATAAACGCGCACAGGCTGGTCAAGGAGATCTGCAATAGTTATACCAAGTGCCGAAGCAATTTTAAGCAGTATCTCAGCTGAAGGTTGCTTACTCAGACTGTTTTCAAGCTGTGATAAATAAGCTTTAGAGACATCAGCTTTTTCAGCCAACTGGTTTAGAGAAAATCCTTCTTTTTCCCGGAGTTTTTTGATCTTTTGACCTAGAAGCATGTGAATTTCCTTCTTATTTTATGTTTATCTTATTATTTTACACGAATTTGTTCGTTATTACAAACTTTTCTTGACAAATGGGTTTGTTATAGCGTATAATAGTATTCGTAAAATAGAACACCTGTATGGTTATTGAGTGATGTAATATATGAAAACGAATTCCGAAAATGGAGGAAAAGTTTTGCACAAATTAACAATTTACCCGTTGGGAAACGCTGATTGTTGCTTAATTGATCTTGAAAATGGTCAAAAGATACTAATAGACTACGCCAACGTAGGTAATTCAGAGGACGATGATGATTTACGGATTGATTTACCTAAAGCACTAGGTGAAGATCTTGAGGATACAGACAAGGATTTTTTTGATATAGTGGCATTTACACATGCAGACGAAGATCACATTAAGGGGTTTTCTGAGTTCTTCTATCTGGAACACGCACAAAAGTATCAGAGCGATGATAGGTTTAAAATCAATACACTTTGGGTCCCCGCAGCAATCATTCTTGAAAAATCACCTTCCACAGATGACCATAAAATTTTACGGGCAGAAGCACGGCACCGACTGAAAGAGGGATCTGGAATTCGTGTCTTTTCTAAACCTGAAGCTTTAGAGGAATGGCTGGAAGAGCAAGATTTGAGGTTAGAAGATCGAGAGGAACTAATCACGCACGCTGGAGTAACCGTCCCTGGATACAAAAAGTCATCAGAGGGTGTTGAATTTTTCGTACACGCGCCTTTTTCTGATAGCATTGAGGATGATGTAATTGAGAGGAACGATGCAGCACTTGTAGTTCAAGCCACTTTTCAATGTGAAAATGTTGAAACTCAATTGATTCTAGGGTCAGATATTACTCATGAAGTCTGGAATGATATTGTCCGAGTAACGCAACATTACAATCGAGATGACCGGTTGAAATGGGACATATTTAAAATCTCACATCATAGTAGTTACACAGCACTGAGCGATACAAAAGGGACAACGAAAACTACCCCTGTGGAAAAAGTTAAATGGCTATTTGAACAAGGGCACGATAAGGCAATATTAGTTTCAACGAGCGATCCGATTCCATCGGAAGATACAACTCAACCACCACATCGGCAAGCATCAAACTATTATAAAGACGTTGTTAAGAAAATTGACGGTGAATTTAAGGTGACAATGGAACACCCGAAAAAATCCGAACCTAAACCACTTGCCATTACTATTGACAGTTCAAAAGCAACAATAGTGAAACGAAGTACAGGCGGTACTAATAATATTACTAAGCAACGTTCTCCAAGATTTGGATAATATTTCTATGAAACAAGAATTCTGTAAAATTGATGGCGAAGTTGTTTCTATTGATGATGTTAATATATCAAAAGCAAAGGACTTCGCCAATTCAGTCATATCTTCGACTTTCGCACATTTTATTGAGTGTAGACGAACAAATGCTAATAATGAGATCATCGTTTTCAACGCTGAAGTCGAAATTGGTCAAAAGACCGTATACGACATAAAACCTCTTGAAAGAATCGCGGTTGAGTTTGATGTATCTGATAACTTCATGCCAGAAGTGTTAGCACTCCGTAAGAACTTTCCCTCCGTGCCACATATTAATCTACGATCTAGAGAATTTCCAAGAAGTTTGTGCGTAACAGAACTTCCATACAGTGAGTTAAAACTGCAATGGACTGGAATAACTTTTGTTGAAGACATTAGAAGATGGTTGGCAGAAGCAGCCAAAGATACTCTTCATGCTGAAGACCAACCCTTAGAGCCACTACTTGGGACGGCAAAAGATATTATCGTTCTTCCATACGATTTGTTCACAAGAGGCAGCATTTCTGAGCCACTGATTATTCCCATAGAAAATAAAATAAACGGACGCAGTATATATATTGCAGAACGTCACGTTGATATAGACCAGAATCCATTAAAATATGTTGCAACTGGCTTCCTAAGCGACTGCTTAACCCATGGCATTATTAGTAAGGAACCAGCGAATCTGTACGAATTACACCAGTTTTTAGAATGTGGTAATCTCGATCTATTAAAGGAGATACAACAGCGTTTACACAAGTGGAGAAATGACATAAGAGCAGACGATATCTTATCTGCAAAGCTAATCCTGATTGTAGAACTACCGAAATCAAGGTACAGAAATACCTCACAGGAAACCACCGAGTACAAAGCTTTTTTAATTCAGAAATCGATAGAGGAAATTGGTTGCGAACTTGGTTTGTGGACAGCACATGATGGTTATGCTGTCCCGATTCTCGGTATCAATCAGCTTGAGAAAGGTGATACCATTTCAGTAGACATGCTTAATCCTGTCTTCTCACTTTCAAGTGAATTTGCTGCTCAACTTAATGGTTTTTCTTCAAGATCTAATACAAAAATAACTGCAGTTGGTTTAGGTGCTCTTGGTTCACAGGTTTTTATGAACATGGTTCGAGCTGGTCAAGGTCAGTGGACATTGGTTGACAAAGACATCTTGCTTCCGCACAATCTCTCTCGTCATGCCCTTGACGGTTTTTCTATTGGTTTCCCTAAAGTTCACGGTCTCGCTGTAAAAGCGAATAAAACAGTAGACGGGAATCCAATTGCTGACTGGATAGCTGCTGATGTAATAAATCCTTCAGAATCTCAAGAAAACCTGCAAAAAATGAATGGAGCATTTAGCACGGCTGAAATTATCTTAGATGCTTCGGCTTCGGTACAAGTTGCACGATATTTAGTTTATAATGTTGATTCATCAGCTCGACGAATATCGATATTTCTGAACCCGCAAGGAGCAGATGTCACCTTATTAGCGGAAGATATACAACGGAGCGCCACACTTGACTCTATAGAGATGCAATACTACCGACACCTTATAAATAATGACTATTTGGCAGATCATCTAAAGAGGAATGGTGAACGTATTCGTTATGCGACTTCATGTCGTGATGTTAGCTATACTATTCCACAAGATTTTGTAGCACTGCAAGCCGCAATATGTAGTCGCGCAGTCCATCAATTAACGTCTAATGATCAGGCGTTTCTGTCAATATGGCGAACTGACGAAGAACAATTCAGCGTGAAAAAATACTCATTCACTGTGAAAAAAACTATTAATTCTCAAAAAGGTGAATGGACATTATGTACCGATGAGGGATTCATCAAAAAAGTTCACGATGAACGTGAAAAGAAACTTCCAAACGAAACAGGAGGTGTGTTGGTTGGATCGTATGATATGCAGCGGAAAATCGTCTATGTTGTCGATTGTCTACCTTCTCCCTCAGATAGCGAAGAATGGCCAACTCACTATATTCGCGGCTGTCAAGGGTTACGTTCGCGAATAGAAGAAATACAGCAGATCACAGAAAACCAATTAAGATATGTTGGTGAATGGCATTCTCATCCACCGGACTGTAGTGTTAAACCAAGCCAAGATGATCGAAAAGGCTTCAAGTGGATATCACATTATATGAAGCAGGATGGTTTACCACCTTTGTTGCTCATTGTAGGTGATACCGAAAAATATGCATTTTACCTAGAAGAAATTGGTTAACATTAAAATGGAATGTAAAACGTCAGAAAATGATTTGAAAATAGGAATAGCCTTATCAGGTGGAGGCGTTAGAGCTTCTGTTTTTCACTTGGGGGTTCTTGGTAGACTTGCAGAGGACAAACTCTTGGAGAATATTACGCGCATTTCAACTGTATCTGGAGGAACACTTGTAACAGGGATGATTTTCTCAATCACAGGATACAAATGGCCGACCAGTGAGTTTTTTCTTCAGCAATGTCTTATCCAGGCGCGCGACTATTTTACTAAAAAAGATATTCAAACCAAGGCATTCGTTTGGGGTATTCGCAAACCGCTCTCTCTTATTCAAAAAAGAGCGAATTTAATTTCCAAAAGCATTCAAGATTGTTGGAATATCTCAGGAAACCTTAATGACCTCCCGCTCCAACCCCGATGGACTATAAACGCCACTACGTATGAATCAGGCAAAAACTGGCGTTTTATCCCGCAGCGTAGGATGGGTGATTATATCATAAATCATGTCAAAAACCCAAATATTCTTTTAGCCGATGCAATGGCTGCCTCAGCGGCTTATCCGGGATTAATTGGTCCACTTACCTTAGATACGCGAAAATACAGCTGGTATGAGTATGAAGGTAAAACGCAAATTCAAACTCAACCGAAATTCAAGAAACTTCACCTTTGGGATGGAGGGCTCTACGAAAATTTAGGAGTAGAACCTCTCTTCAAAATTGGAGAAAAACACAAATATCACGATGATTGTAATTTTTTGGTTGTAAGTGATGCTTCTAATCCTATCGGCAGCAAAAGGCATACTGGGATGTTTTGGAAAAGTGCAATTCGACTTATTGACATTTCAATGGACCAAGTTAGAAGTCTAAGAACCCGCTCTCTGATAAATCACTTTGAAAATAATGTAAATTCGGGCGTTTACTTCAAAATAGGGAATACTGGGCGTAAAATATTAGAAGCAGTGGAAACAAACGTTAATATAATTGATAAGTTAACAGAAAATAGTTTGTCACCAAGAGATGCACATTTGGCAGAAAATTTTGAAACTACCCTAAGGAAACTATCAGTAGACGAATATGACTTACTATATCAACATGGTTGGGAGGTTGCAAACTTCACACTTCAGGCACGATGCCCAAATCTTTTCCAAAACATGTTTTGGAAACCCAACTTCTTAGTTTGACCTTCAGTTTCACCGCCATTCCAGCCCACCCATCAGACAAACGAAACATCGGTATTTCCACGAAATTATGCAGGACAACTTGATTTGGAAGCACAAACCTACCAGCAGAGTAAACAATCGTATCGGAACAGATTTAACAATGTTTTACCGAGTATGGTAAAGTTTAGAATTAAAGGGTATTGGTTAAATAATGATGCGGTAATTAGTGGGTACCCTCTGAACCGCTCTGCATCACATTTCAATGAGAGTAGAGTTAATGATAACATTTATGACAAAAATCGTCAATCAAACTGATAAACTGGGGCGTGTAGAGTTTTTGGTATGAATATCACAGTAACCATTGTATTGCGGGTCTCCGTGCCCCGCAATTGATGGGAGGAAAGATGGCGGGGCACGGAGACCTCGCAATACAATGGATGGTCCGAAGTTAGAGCCAAGAACTTTACACACTCACAAACTGATTTTGTTTGACAGATGTAGCTAAAACCTACCCTTATTGAAAACAAACTCGCTGCTCTATAGAGGACAACATGAAGAATAGCCCAAGATGTCAACACACTCACTCTGTCAGAAACGGGTTCGTCAAAACGAAACAACGCTATAAATGCAAAAACTACTGTTATCAATAGACGCGCACAACACCACGGGGAAACCACAAGCACAGAAAACTCTTACCGTTCTCTTAAATTGCCACGGCATCTCAATGAATGCTATCTCAAAATTTATCGGAATTAGTCGTTTTGGGATTAAGCATACTTATGAAAAGGCTTTAGAGACTTTTCATAAGTATGTAGCATAAATATAGGTTTATAGTAATTTTTCAAATCCCAAAACGACTAATTGCGAAACTTATTAGATGCAACGTAACAACTTTGCTTCAATGGATACGCACATTTGCTAAAAAACAGACACCGAAACAAACACTCACACCCGGCACCACCGTCTGCTTGAAACTTGATGAGATGTGGCACAATATTGGGAACAAGAAAAACAAACTCTGAATATGGAAGGCACTTGACAGAAACATAGGATACCTCATTGAATGGAAATGTGGTGGTCGTGATAGACAAACCCTTGAAAAACTCACAGCAAGGATCTCACCCCTCAATGCTAAGATATATTACACAGACAAATGGCAGGTCTATGCGTTGGTTCTACCTGCTGCAAGACATGTTCAGGATAAAGCGGAGACGCATCGCATTGAACGCGACAATGGTCAAATGCGCCACTAGTTCGGGGTGTGTAAAGTTATTGGCATTAACTTCGGACCATCCATTGTCTTGCCAAATCAACGGTATGAATGCGCTTATGGCATTCCCCGGGTCTCCGTACCCCGGTATCTTCAATCTACCAACAAGGGCGGGGCACGGAGACCCCGTAAGACAATGACTGATGAGATGTGTGCCAAAAACTTTACACACTCACTAGTTCGGACGCTTCAAGCTCAAGTCCATTATTGTTTCCAAAAGCATAGAAATGGTGAATTTGACGATTGCTTGGTCCACACGATTGCATGTCAATGGCAACGTGTTTGACATTTTAAAACTCGGCGGAGTAGAAAACATGAATATCATTATTTAAACAATACCTTCTAGGATTAATTAGACACTCTGCATCAAGCGAGGTTAAGAAACCGCCAAATCAACGGTATGAATGCTATTTAGCATTCTCTGTCTCCGTAGCGATGAAAGTATCTATTTATTTTGAGTATTATATTACTATAAGCTTTATCTTACTTAACCAAAACTACCCAATGCGATTTTGTGGGTGGAGATAACGTTATGCTATCACTGAACGGAATTTTCTGTTCTTTTTTCCATTCGGCTTTTCGGATATTTAGCCATCTGATTGAAATTGTATCAGCATCTGTCTTTTCAACAGCACTAAGGTGCAACTCAACCGACCCTCCTTTAGGAAAATAGACCGCATATTCCTTTCCAAGGTTAACAAAGGCATAAGCTTCGTTTTCTTCTCTGTTGGAGAGCAGGTGATTGTGGGGATGACTCTTAAACACATCCATTTCGTCTGTGATCATTCGCATACTCTTGATATTCGCTTGCGACAGTTTGCTTAATCCGAGTCCATTAGGCGGACGGTGAGACCGCGCTGATGCGCATCCACCAAAGATATTTCGCCAGAATCGCGCCAACCCATCTTGTGTCTTACCATATTTCCCGGTGTCAGCACCGTAAATCTTAACATTATTGATGGGACGTAACGGTGAAAGATTTACTCTATATTGTTGTGCATTATCCCAATGTGTCTGGCCTCTTTGAGTGTTATTTTGTGATATATCACAAAACGAATATATCTCTGGATGATCCTTTGTATTTCGATGTTGCCTATGATTTATTTCCCACGGATTCCACATTTCAGTCGTTTCAACACCGCGTCCAACCTCTGCTGCTCGACTCTTGATGTAAGTTGACCAGTATTCACCCCATGCAGGCGTAACTGCAGTCTCATTGTCCATACAGTAGAGTATGTGTCCATAAGGTAGTGTCTCTGAAAGAAGCTTATCCACATATTTTTGTTGATATTTTAGGACAATTTCCTGATTGTTCTTTTTCGGCACAGACCAGAAGAAGTTATTTTCCGCTGCACTTGGATGACTGTCAACAACAGTGGGTAACTCTGTTTCCTCTGTGGTGTAATTGCTATTATTTTTCGGATTAAATGGATTGACATCCCAATAATCTCTGTAATAGTTGAAAGTTGCCCACACTTCAATCTGAACGATAATATCCAACTCGTGAGTCCATTTGATGAAGTTACCAAAACGTGTCCAAAATTCATTGCTCCACTGATTTAAGTCATACAGATCACCGACTTTTTTAAAGGGAGGCACATCGACTGCCTCAGTCCATCCCATCGTAGACCTAACATAGTTTCCACCGACAGACTTCAATAATTCAAGATGCTCTTTGAGATTCGGTATCTGAAACAGATTGTCATCAACTGAACCACCGAGTAGCAGCACAGGTTCGCCTTTATATTGCCAGTAACGCGGATTATCTTTATAAATCTGGATTCTGTTTTTCTCCATCTCTATATCCTCGTTGGCTTCGGCATCTGAATCCGCTGTTATGCAAACAGACATGAATAGCAGTTGAGACAATACAAATATGCTAACTAAGAGTGGTCGGCACAGACATTTCATTAGATTGTCTCTCAAATTTGAATACATCTATTTCACTTGAACCAAAACTGTCCAATGGACTTCGGTCGGTGCACTTAGCGTGATACTATCACTATAGGGAATTTCCGATTCTATTTTCCATTCGCTTTTATTGATGTTTAACCATCTGATTTTCACATTTTTAGCATCTTCCTGCTTACCAACACTCAGGTTAAGATCAACCAAACCACCTTTTGGAAAATAGACAGCATATTCCTTTCCAGGATTGGCAATCGTATATGCTTCGTTATCTTCTCGATTAGATAGCAGTTCATTGTTAGGTTCGCATGTAAAGATGTCCATTTCGTCAGTAATCATACGCATACTCTTGAGATGTGGTTGTGCAACTTTGCTCAAACCGACTCCGCTATCCGGACGGTGAAACCGTGCTGATGCGAATCCGCCAAAGATGTTTCGCCAGAACCTTTCCAGTCCATCTCTTGTACTACCGAATCGTCCACCATTAGCACCGTAAATCTTAATATTGTTGATAGGACGTATCGGAGATAGTTCTGCGCGTATTTTCTGTGCATTATCCCAATGCTTTTGACGTTTTTGGTGGTTATTCTGCGATATATCACAGAAGGAATAGGTTTCTGGGTGGTCAAAAGTCGCTTTATGTTTCTCGTCAGACAAGTCCCACGGATCCCACATCTCAGTGGTTTCAACAACGCGACCCGCATCAGTTGCCTTTTTCTTGATATAAGTTGACCAGTATTCACCCCAGGAAGCTGTAACAGCCGTCTCGTTGTCCATGCAATAGAGTATATGTCCATACTGAAGTGTCTCCTCAAGAAGCTTATCCACAAACTTTTCCTGATATTTCAATACTATCTCTTGATTCCGTTCTTTAGGAACTGACCAGAAAAAGTTGTTCTTCGCTGCAACAGGATGGTCTTTGACAACAGTAGGTAATCCCGATTCTTCCACGGTGTAATTGCTGTTATTGATAGGGTTGAAAGGATTCACAGCCCACGGTTCGCGGTAATAGTTGAAAGTTGCCCACACCTCAATCTGCACAATAATATCCATCTCGTGTGTCCACTTAATAAAGTCACGAAAACGCTTCCAGAATTCATCGTTCCACTGATTTAAGTCATATTTGTCGCCGACTATTTTGTGCGGTGGCACATCACCTTCATCGACCCAACTCATCGTAGACCGCACATAATTACCACCGACAGACTTCAATAACTCCAGATGTTCTCTCAGATTCGGTATCTGGAATAGGTTATCTTCAACTGAACCACCAATTAGCAGGATGGGTTCACCCTTATACTGCCAATAACGCGGATTATCTTTGTAAATCTGTATCCTATCTTTTTCCATTTCTACATCCTTCTTGGCTTGGGTATCCCATGCTACTATGGAGCAAACGGATACGAATATTAACAGAAACAACACAAGTTTGCCGATAGGCATGTGTTGACTGTATCGGCTTTTCATGGTATTGCCCCCTGAACAGAAAGGTTATTATACGAGAAATACATCCAGCAGCATATATTATAACATGCAATTCAGAACAGATTACCAACCCCTTTAATTGCGGCACACGGATATCCGTGAAAGACTAAAATGCACGTATAACTTTTGCAACGAAACGTTGGGTAAATTCTGATGCATTCGGATCACCAAGGATGATAAAAAAGTCTGTACCAGCATAACCAGATCGACGTAACGCGAAATAGATATTCAGATTATTTGCTTGCCAAATTAAACGGCTTCCAATACTTAAGGCAGGTGTGAAGTCATAGCCGAGTGTTAGAATCTGTTGGTAACGTCTCTCAAAATGCCATTGTATACTGGAGGAAAGTCCTGCTGTTATTCCATAAATACGAAGATTCAGGTTTCCACTAACACGATGTATCCGCTCATCCGCACGTTCACCCCAACTATAACCAACACTAACATTGTTAAACTGATCCGAGGAACGGGCTTTTAATCTGATGTTAATTACACTATCAGTGAATTCTTGGAATCGTCCGCCATACCAACCCACAGAAAACCCATAGTCACTATGTGTCGAGAAGTTTGAAAAGACAGAGATGTCACGCTGAAACACCTCACCATCATAATTGTTAGCCGCGATTCCATTTGCACCAATGAAAACACTACGGATGAATCCCTGTCGCCATTCGTTTGAGATAATGCCTTCTATGCCTCCGCCACGAAGACCGGTGAACGGTTGATATCCGAGGTCATTTACGAAATCTGGATCCACAGAATACCCGAATAACACTGATTGAAATAGCGAACCGTTGTATCTTAAATACACATTTCCGGTTCTACCATCTGATTCACCTTTCCAACTTTGAGTGAAGCTGGATTCCGCTGAAAACTTACCGCGTCTTACACTCCCTGAAAGATGACCTACACTGTTTATATCCGTGTTGGGACGATGGTGTGATAGGAACCCCCCGATAATGTGAGAAGTTGCCGTTATGGATTGTTTCGCACGTAGAATAAAGTTCTGATTGTTGCGATGATATGTCCCTAACGTGCCGACTGAGGTGTGTTTTCCTAATTTTCCAAAGAGTTTTAACCCTCCATCCATATCCATTATCCTGCGTGAATAGAAAAGGGTTCCAAGATGGTAGACATTTCCACCTTCGGAGAAAAACGGACGACGGTCATCCACATAACGTTCACTGTAAGAGAAGTCAATGCTTTCCACAGATTGCTCAATGTTATCAAAATCTGGATTTGCTGTCCCGATAAGACGTAGTTGTGGCGTAATCTCATAGCGTAGGTCTCCACCTGCACGAGCCGTATATTTCCTGTCATCCAGTGCTGTTTCACTGATACCGCCAATCAGATATGGCAGGAACTTTAACTCACGTTGTCGCTTCGGTGGTAACACATCAATCCAGTGTCCATCGTTTTCTCGAAATTCTCGAACACCTAAATTACACCACCATGATCGCTCTCCGGTTCGTTGTTGAAATCTATCAAGATTGATACCCATCCGAATAGGTTGTGTTGTATCAGGATAATCCAAAATCTGCCATGGGATTTGCATCTCTACAACCCAACCGTCATCCACAATCTTGGCTGCAGCATTCCAAAGTCCAATCCATTCGCTCTTTGCCGCACGTCCGGTGGCGAGATGCGCGTATTTTGTGCCAATTGGATTGGTCATGAAGAAATTTCTATCAGAAAATTGATGTGTGTGGAATGGGTCAAGACTAAAAGAAACCCAATCATCTCCTCCAATTCCCGTTTGATCCTTTGTTTGACGCGCTACAATTTTATCTGGCATATCATCATATAGATGAAGTCCAACATAGATGGCTGCGTCATCATAAACGAGCCAACCGATAGATTGATTCTTTGCTGGTTTTTCAGTGCGTTGGTCGGTGAATCCGATGGCTTGTGGAGCATCTTGCCAACAAGCATCATTGAGCACACCATCAATGGTGGGGACGTGTTCTATTTTGACTGCGGAAAGTTCTTTCTGGACGGTTTGTGTGGTTTGTTCTGCCGTAGTTAGCAAGTTTATGTGTAATATTAGCAATAGTGTGATGAATAATAATTGTGTGTATTTATTCTGTAGTATGTTCAATTTGTGTCCTCCATGATGTATGTACTCAAAAAATGCCGAATGCACAAAACAGCATTCGGCATTAAAACTAAGTGTTTCTTACTTCTGTCCCAAAACCTTCAGAAATTCCGGATCATCCCAAACATCCGAAAATTCAGAAGTCTCAAGGAAAGACGGGTAATAGGAATCCTGATAATTATAAGAAGCAACCGCATATTTACCTTGCGCAATCTTTAAATAATGCAAAGTCTTCTCGCGATCTTTCTCAGATGCCCAAATACTCAATGCCAGCATGAAATAACTATACTCATTATAATTTCCCAAATCTACAGCAACTTGGAGAAACCGTTTCGCTTCAACATACTTCTGTGACCATACCAGACAACACCCAACATCGTGAACCGCCCAAATGAGTTCATAAGTATTTACAGGAAGATTCAAATCCAGTTTCTTCAACTCTAATTCCAAGAACGTGTTCAATTCCGTATAGACCTGACTAAAACGATCCCAATCTTCCTGTTCTTTATATAACAACAGACGATTCGTACACTTAGCTAACCAGAATCTAAAATAGGTTTTCCAACCCGGTTTTCCCAAAGCACTTTCCAACTTGTCTAATTCAATTAGTGCTTCTTCTATCCTGTTATATTTTCGTAATATTTCTGCTCCAAATTGCAGAAAATCACAACGGCTATACTTACTCACTTCAGGATTCTCTAAGCGTTCAGAGGCATCTCTATAAAGTTTTATCCAATCATCAATACGACCTTCTGTCGTCCAACATCCAGAAGTATTAAGATTAGAAACAATCCTCAAAACATATTTTTCCGCATGCTTGCATGCCCAATGGTAAAGACGCGTCTGTTCGTCTATGGCTTCTCGTTTTCTACCACAAAATGCAAGACTATGCACTAACGACTTATGCGACCAGTAACGTTCAGTTTCATCCGATACGTCTTCCATATATTTGTTGAGTAGAACTACCCGTTTTTCCTGACCAAGTTTGCCCATATAAGGGTATATATCATCAACCAAGAGATGTGCCAACTCAGATGTGATTTCGCCTTTGAGGGCAGTATCAATTTCCATGTCCGCTTCTTTAAGTATATCGTCTCTGGATGTTGGATCAGAATTTATCTGTTCCTTGAATGAATTGAACTTGCTGTGAATTTCCTCTATTTGATTCATTATGTTCTCCTTCAGATTATCTGATAATTGGAAATGACCGAAGTACTCTTGTACCAAGAACATTTGATCTGTTTGTAGACGTTTTCGTGCACGTTGCAGGCGACTTGTAATTGTATTTACCGATACTCCCATGAATTCACTGATCTCTTTCGTTGACATTTCATCAAGATAGTAAAATGTTACAATTTCGCGTTCATTATCGGGAAGTGTTTCCAGTAGCTTATTTACAAGTTCATGGGAATACTCAGTTCTCTCTATCACTCGCTGTTCTGACATATATTGTGTATAATAGGATTCTTCTATTTCTTCCAGATGTGTGTTTTCCAAGGATTGCATCACTGGCTTTTGTTTACGTATCCAATCAATGCAAAGCCGATCTGCAATGACATGGAGCCAACCAGCAAATTGATTTGGATCTTTGAGTGTTGATAATTTTTTGTATGCCTTAAGAAACGTATCTTGCACAATCTCTTCAGCATAGTGAAAATCCTGAATCTTCCGCCATGCATGTGCATGAACGCTTTTTTGATACTTGTCGACCAAAATGCCAAACGCAGTGTCGTCACCCGATAAGACTTTCCTTATGAGTTCAACATCGTCTTCTTTTGCCACAGACTTCCTCCTTTTGGAATAGATTTATCTTTTTATTATTTAATGACGAATTTTTTATCAGAAAACGTGCATTATACTAAAATTTATTGGATTATAGAGAATGTCCACAAATATGAAAAAATAAAATTGCAACAATTATTGACAATACATACTCTGAAAACGGGGATGATTACGACTTTATAGTGAAATGTAAAAACACGTTCACACTCCCCGGTAGATGCGGTTTCCTAACCAATGCAGAATGCCATACGGGAATGCCTAAAGAAGCATGCGCGTGTGACATGCTCCATGATTCATACCGTTGATTTGGCGCATTCTGCCTGACTATGAGACTGAACTGGATCCTACGCGAGAACCTCTATGAAAGTATTTGGCACAAAGTAGGTTCAGTTAGGAAACCGAACCTACCGTCACGGGGAAACTGCATTAACCAATGATTGATTACTTACCCAAAACCTTCAGAAATTCTGGATCATCCCAAACATCCGAAAATTCTGGCATCTCAAGGAAAGTAGGATAGAAAGAATCCGGATAATTAAGGGTACGATCCACGAACTTGTCCTGAGCGATCTTCAAATACTTTAAAGTCTTCTTACGATCATTCTCAGATGCCCAGATACTCACTGCAAGCATGAAACAACTATGTTCATTCCAATCTTCCAAATCGACAGCGATTTGTAGAAACCGTTTTGCCTTGTTATACTTCTTTGACCATACCAAACAACACCCTATATTATGAGAAGCACAAAAAAACTCGTATTTATTTAGCGGAAAGTTTGCATCCAGTTTTTTCAACTCCAATCTCAAATAAGTCTTAAGTTCCGCATAGACTTGATTAAAACTAGTCCAATCTCCGAGTTTACTATACAACAGTAATCGGTTCGTTCTCGCAGCTAACCAGAATCTAAAATAGTTATCCCAACCGGGTTCGTCCATAGCACGTTCCAACTTTTCTATCTCAAGAAGTGCGTCATCAAAACGGTCATTAACTCGTAATACCTCAGCACCGATTTTTAGGAATTTGCAACGAGAGTAGTCACTCACCTCTGGTTTTTCAAGATGTTCAGATGCCTCATTATAAAGTTGAAGCCAATCATCAATACGTCCTTCAGCTTTCCAACATTTAGCAGTGTTTAAATTGGAAATAATCCTCAAAACATATTTTTCTGCATGTTTGCAAGCCCAATGATAAAAACGTGTTTGTTCCTCAATAGCCTCGCTATTATTCCCAAGAATTGCCAGAGCATTGACTAACGACTTATGTGCCCAGAAACATTCTGTATCATCTTCTAAATCATCCATATACTTACGGAGTAAGGGCACACGTTTTTCTATACCCGGTTTACCCATATACGGGTATATCCCATCAACCGCAAGATGCACCAACTCAGATGTGACACCGTCCTTGAGTACAGCGTCAATCTCACTGTCTGCTTCCTTAACGATATCCTCTCTTGATGCAGGATCGGACTTCATCTGTTCCATGTATGAATTGAACTTGTTGCGAATTTCTTCTAAATGACTCATGATGTTCTCCTTCAGATTATTTGTTGATAATAAATGACCAAAGAATTCTTGATCCAAGTGTCCTTGATCTGTTTGTAGACGTTTGCGCGCTCGTTGGAGTCTGCTCGTGATTGTATTCACCGATACCCCCATGAATTCACCAATCTCTTTCGTTGACATTTCGTCAAGATAGTAGAGTGTTACGACCTTGCGTTCATTCTCTGGCAAACTTTCCAGAAGTTTCTGGACAAGTTCATGGGAATACTCAGTTCTCTTTATCATTTGCTGTTCTGACCTGTAATGTGAATAAGAGGATTCCTCAATTTCCTCCAAACGTACGCTTTCTAAAGATTGCACCTCAGGTTTTTTCTTTCGTAACCAATCAATGCAAAGATGATTTGCAATGGTATGAATCCATCCAGCAAATTGATTTGGATTTTTGAGTGTCGGTAGTTTGTTGTATGCCTTAAGAAAGGTGTCTTGCATAATATCTTCCGCATAGTGGAAATCACGAATTTTCCGCCATGCAAGGGAATGAATGCTCTCTTGATATTTTTCGACCAAGATGTTAAACGCAGAGTCATCACCCGATAAGATTTTGCGAATCAAAACTACATCGTCATCTCTTTTCATGAGACATCCTCCTATTACAAACTATTTGTCCCTTATATAAATGACGAAACTTTGATCAGCAAACGTGCAATATGACAAAAATTTATTGACTTATTATACTATAGTTTGGACAGTTTTTTGAGGACTTGAACGGTGCTCTGGACAAGGAGCATCACAGTCATCATACCTATTTCTTGAATGATACACCTGTCGCCCCGCTGGGGCTTGCATTGGTCGTGGCACATTTTTCTATACACATTCCGCCCGCTGGGGCTGCTCATTTTGATGTTTTCACACTTTTTCATCAAAGTATTATCCTATCCAAAACTCACAATATATTGCAAATGCCAGCAATATCAGTATGTAACCAAGAGAAATTGTCCAAACTATAGTTATTATAGAGAATGTCCACAAATATGGAAAATAGAATTACACTAAATTGATGCCTATCGTGCGGTAAAGGCACCGCACGATAAGCATCAATTTAGCGTCCTTCCAGGGCAGGTAGGTTCGGTTTCCTAACCGAGCCGAATCTTCCCACGAAAACCTTTATGAATGCCCTTGGCACAAATCAGGTTCGGTTAGGAAACCGAACCTACCGACATGGGATAATAGCGTAATTCTACTTAAATTGATACCTATGGTGCGGTAAAGGCACCGCACCACCGAAGCTGCTGGCATGCTATTGCCCAAGAACTTTCAGAAATTCTGGATCATCCCAAACGTCCGAGAATTCAGGTGTTTCAAGAAAGGCAGGATAGTACCTATCTTCATTCCAATAGTCTAGAATATAGTCCGATGCAAGTTTTAAATTTTGCAACGTCTTTTCCCGATCCTTCTCGGTCTCCCAGATTGCCACAGCGAGCATAAAGTAAGCCCAATCGTTTTTGTTCTGTAAATCAAGAGAGATCTGTAGAAAACGTTTTGCATCCTCATACTTCTTGACCCACACCAGACAACAACCAACATCGTGAGCAGCCCATATAAGATCACTAACATTTACAGGATAACCAGCCTTATGTTTTTCTACTTCAAGTTCAACAAACCTTTGGAGATCCGCATGCACTTGATCGAAACGATCCCAGTCCTCCTGTTTTCCGTAAATTCGCAGTCTATTCGTTCTCACTGCCAACCAGAACCGAAAATAATGTTCCCAATCTTGGTTTTTGTTAGCACTTTCCAATTTTTCTAAACCAAGAAGTGCCTCATCAAAACGGTCAAAGGAACGTAATACTTCTGACCCGATTTGCAGGAAATCGCAACGTGAGAAGTCACTTACTTCAGAATTATCTAAACGTTGAGAGGCTTCACCGTGAAGTTGCATCCATTCATCAATACGGCCTTCCTGTTTCCAACAGTCAATAATTGTCAAATTAGAAAGTGCTTCCAACACATATTTATCCGACATGTGCTTGCAAGCCCAGCGGTAAAGACGTATCTGCTCTTCGATCGCCTCTCCGTTTCTTTCCAGGGCAGGGAAACTATGAACTATCCGATGTTGCGACCAGAAACGTTCCGTATCATCTGCTGCAACATCTTGATACCTACGGAGTAAAGCAATCCGTTTTTCCATGCCAACTTTGCCCATGTGCGGGTATATATCATCAACTACAAGATGGACCAGCTCAGGTGTGAGTTCACCCTTGAGTGCCGATTCTATCTCAACATCAACTTCCCTAAGAACATCTTCACTCTTAAGAATATCTCCATCTGAGAGAGGGAAAGATTCCACATACTCCATATATGTAGCGAACTTGCTACGAATGTCTTCCATTTTTCCTAACATAATTATTTCTCCTTGATGATCAGCCACATTATAAAAAATCGTGTGTTCCTCACTTTGTAACCGCTTACGTGCACGGTGGAGCCGACTCTTTACCGTGTTCGGTGAAACCCCCATAGTTCTACTGATATCTTCACATGTCATTTCTTTCAGATAGTGAAGTGAAACAGTGGTACGTTCACTAGCGGGTAACTTTTGAAGGAGGTGTTTGACAACTTCACATTGCCTTTCACTCACAATTTCTCTTTGCTGATTTTCGTGATACTGTGTATAAGCCAATTCCTCTAATTCCTCTGCGGGCATCTCATCTAAAGATTGCGTTGGAATTCTCTTTTTTTCAAACCAAGCGAAACAGTGCCGCGCCGCTATTACATAAAGCCATCCTACAAAACTATCCTGATTTTTCAAGGTATGGAGTTTCTGATAAACCCGGAGGAATATATCTTGTGTGATTTCTTCAGCGATGTGGTAGTCACCGATTTTCCGCCAAACATAAGTGTGAATTGGCTTTTGGTGTTTTCGCACAAGCGTATTGAAAGCAGATTGGTCACCTTTCAATATACGTTGAATCAATTGTGCATCATCGTTTTTCATGCTTCAGCTCCAAAACATTTTGTCATTCATAATGTTAAGATAGGTAGTAGAAGCGGCGGGGTTGCATAAAATGCAAAAATCAGGAAAAATATGGAATTATGGTAAGAAAATATGAGGATGGTTCATAAGTCACCATTGTCCGATATTCATTAAAAGTAGTAGGCACGCTCATGAAGATTAAGAAATAAATTGGGTAATTTCCTTGAGATGTCTGTCAGCATACGCGTTAGGTATGCTGAATTGGTTGGGAAACCGCACCATAAGCGTCAATTTAGCATCCTTCCAAGTACCGGTAGGTTCGGTTTCCTAACCGAACCGGTTTTGTGCCAAATACCTTCATAGAGGTTCTCGCATAGGTTCCGTGCGGTTAGGAAACCGCACCTACCGGGTTTGAGAAAATGAGAATTACCCGTTTAATAAATTAATCTTCATCCGCGTGCCGCACCCTTAACTCTGATGGAGTACAGGAAACTGATTTGTCAAACTCATGTTCTTGAAAGTATTATGCGAAATGTTTTGAATGATTATTAGAGCACAATCTCTTTATGCGTAATGCTGGAATGAAATTCACGGATACTGTCAACACATCTGAGCAGCATTTCATCGCTGAGTGCGAACACCTCAGAAAATGTCCATGTGCTTTCAACCGTGTCAAGAATTCGTTGATTTGGTAAGACAATAACTGAATCTGCATTTTCTTGAAGTTTCTGCAATCCCAGTTCTGCATTTTCAATGCACTGTTCACTCTCAAAATTAAAGGGTAAAGTGACAATAGCAACAGTAAAAACTCCTTGCTCTCGCGAAAGAGATGCAATCACAGGTGATGCACCTGTCCCTGTCCCACCACCCAAACCGGCTATGACAAAAAAATATCTGCGTCTTTCACAATTTGCTGGAGTTTGTCATAGTTCTCCTCAGCAGCTAATCTGCCTCTTATCGGATATCCCAGACAACCAACACCTTGTGTGGTATTAACACCGATTTGTACCGGTTTTGCATAGTCGCATTTTTCGAGTGCTTGTTGATCAGTATTAACAACGTAGCATTCAATGTCAGTCATACCTGCTTCTGTCATCCGTTTAACAGCATTGCCTCCCGCACAACCAACACCGATAACTTTGATTATGTCGCGTGTGTTTTTGGATTCATCTTTATTAGATGTCATAACTACACCTTCAATGATTGAACCCAAATGTATTAAGCAAAAGTGCCAGAGATATTCTTAATTAACGTGAGTTCGGTATATTTGTTGTAGGATGGGTTGAGGCACGAAACCCAATTTCTTTCTTTGATAGCGGGTTACATGTTGTGTTGCGTGCCTCAAGCCAACCTACAATTTACGTCATTTTGCTTATGCCGATCTCACACTGAAGTAACTCATTTCGGTTCTAAATATTTTAGTGGACTTTCAACAATGTATTTACCAGACGCTTCAAGAAAGTGCTGGACAAGATAGACATGTCCTCCACCAATAATCAACAGAATTCGTTCATTATTAGACTCTGTTATCCGTGTCAGGTTGACAAAGATTTTGAGATTGCGCGTATACCATTGATGTCCAACCCAATTCGCACCAGGATATTGTTCTCCTAATCCAATCTGTGCCATCTGCAAGTATAGCCGATGTTCAGCACTTCTACCTTCCGGTTGATTGCCGCGTATGAACATGTCAATAAGTGGTTCATATTCCTTTGGTTCTATCCAGACTCTACCGTCTTCCTGTTCATTAAATTCTACATCCTCACCAGAATAAAAGTCCTCTACACTGGATAAAAGGTGTTCTTGATTATGTTCATTTGCGAACTTATCAATATCCAACAAATTGGAGTCAAAATCTTCTGGAAAAAACGGGTCTTGTTTTGGAAAATAATCAACACAGAAAATCTTTGAGTGTCCCATCTGTTTTGCTAACCGAAAACCGAGTTGGTCACCTTCACCCCGTTCAAGTTCGTAAGTGCCGTTAAGATAGCCTTGATAGTTCTCTTGTGCTTCAGCGTCAAATCTCTGGTCTATTTCAAGTGCAACTTTTGTAGGACGAAACGGTTTGAGTGCCTCAACCATTTGTTCTATCTCACTTTGCCGTTTAGGTGAAAGCACATCATCCATTCTGTAATTGTATGCGTCCAATCCAGGATTAGCAAAGTGTCCACTCCCAAGTATTATGATTGTTGGTTTTGTTTTATCTTGCATCAATTTATATCCTCCGATTTTATATATTTTAGTGGACTTTCAATGATATAATCCCCTGAATCCTCAAGAAATTGCTGAAGCAGAAAGACAAGTCCAGCACCGATTATCACAAGTATCCTATCCTCAGTAGATTCTGTGATGCGCGTCAGGTTGACAAAGACTTTAAGATTTCGTGGATACCAGTGATTTCCAACCCAATTCGCACCAGGATATTGATTTCTTATGCCGACTTGGGACATCCGCAAGTATGACTGATGATCAGCGCGCCTTCCTTCAGGTTGATTATACCGTATATACATGTCTATGATTGATTCGTACTTTTTAGGTTCAATCCAGACTCTTCCATCCTCCTCTTGGTGTGTTTTTCCTTCGGGAATATCAAAATCCTCCATTTTAGGAAGAAGGTGTTCTTGGTTATTTTCCATGGCGAATTTGTCTATATCTATCAAATTTCGGTCAAGGTCTTCTGGGAAGAATGGGTCATGCTCAGGAGAAAAATCTACACAATATACTTTTGAATGTCCCATCTCCTTTGCCAAACGATAGCCTATCTGATCATGTTCCCAACGTTTGAGATCATACGTACCATCAACATAATCTTGATAGTTAACATTAATTTCAGGTGCAAACCTTTGATCTGCTTGAAGTGCAACTTTGGTAGGGCGAAATTCTTTGAGTTGTGATACCAATAGTTTGATTTCACTTTGCCGTTTAGGGGCAAGTACATCATCCATTCTTATATTGAATGCATCCTTACCGGGATTTGCTAAATGTCCGCTGCCGAGTATCATGATTGTCGGTTTCATACTTCTGTCTCCTCCATTAATCGATTTAATATCTCGCGCAATTGTTCACGAGCACGGAATAACATTGATTTAACACTGTTTTCAGGACGTTTCAATTCCTCTGCGATTTGTTTGTAACTCATTTCCTCAAATTCTCGCATGATGATTGTTGATCGCATGGCAGGTGGTAATTCTTCAATCGCTTGCCGCACTAACTGCTTAAGTTCCAGTTTGATAGCAATTTCATCTGGGGTTGGATTTGTCTGGTATGAATAAGAATGCAGTAGCATTTCAAGTGTTTCACCCTCTTCCTCATCTAAATGCACCTGAAACTTACGGCGTTTGAGTTGGTTGAAACAGAGATTTTGGACACATTTCAGCATCCATGAGTGGGCTGTTTCCACCCTTAATGTTGTGCGATGTTCCCATGCTTTTATGAAGGTTTCTTGTGCCATGTCTTTTGCATCTTCACTGTTTTTGAGTAGATAAAAAGCATGACGATATACTTTATCTTGATGTTTTCGGATTAGTTCAAGGAATTTGTCTTCTGTCATTTGTAACTCCGTGCGATTTGAGTTAACGCTACTACAAACAAGATGCAGAATTGTTGCATCTTTTTTCATATTAGTGAAATTTATATTATTATAGTAGATTTTGAAATTACTTGAACACTCTGCATCGGCGAGGTTAGGAAACCTCGCCTACCGTGGGTCGAAAGTGTCAACTTATATTTATAATTCACTATGAGTCCAATTAAGCAAAACAAAAAACCCTATCTTTTTGGGATAGGGTTATATTGTAGTTAGGATATGTGAAGATCCATAAAGTGTCTGTGATATTCTGACAGCTTTCATATCGGTTGAAAGCGGACTCCTCAACAACTTTTAATCTGGAAACGAGTATTCCCATCTTCTGGTTGTGCCATTATACCGACTAAAAGCACTTTGTAAACTTATGGACGAATCCAGTTCAATCTGATAGACATGATTGTGATTTCCTCTGTCAAAATTTCCATCACCGTTAAACCGGACGATGAGATGAACTGAATTTGAACTATTCTCGTTTATAGAGTCAATCTTGGTACAAGTCAGTTTGACTGAAATACCTGGTTCCTCAGAATCAAATAATATTGTCTTTTTAAAATCCTGTGTAACGTTGTATACTTTTTCGCTATTGTGTATGATGGCTGTATTACCGAAGTTGTCCTTCTCCTCTCTGTAATCGGTCGAAATAAGCAGTTTGAATGCTGCACCTTTGGGGACATCTAACGACACGGTAGCACTTTCAGGTATATCTTTATCGGGGAAAATCATTCCGCGTTCCGTTTCAGCACAACCCATAAGAAAAGGTACTGTAAACAGAGAAACGAAAACGGTAAGTCTTAAAATCCGATTCAATTTTTTCATTGTACTCTCCTTTCAATTTCAAATTAGATGATTATCCTATATTTTCGTATCAATGAGATTAAAATGTGCGGGACCATTTGAAATTGGCTTGATATTCTCTATTCCTCTCAAGTGCCCTTGCGAAGTTCCATCTGAAGATACCGAGCTGGAATCCGACACCGAGGTTAACCTTCGGGTAAATATCTTTGATTTCATCCAAATTCATCCATGTTTGTCCTATGTCTACAAATGGGACGACATAAATGCCGTGTGCTAAGGTATGCACATACTCCATATTGAATAGGAACCCGTGGTTTCCTACAAATTCGTAGAGCGAGTATCCGCGTAAAGTTCCATCAAAACCCAACACAAATTGACGTTGGTAAGGCAGCATATACGAAGTAGATGCAAGTGCAACTTTTAGTCGTGTATCAATACGATCATCTCCAATTGGGTGATAGTTTCGAAGGTGTACCACAAAGCGAGTGAAATCAAACGTAGAACCCATAGCAGAGTTTGAATGCTCAACAAGGAAAGTGTTATACCACTCACTTGTATTCCTTCGGTTACCCAAGTCGTATCTTACGCCAATGTTTTCGCGAGTGTCAAAATCGTATTTTAGGGTGATGCTATGCATTCTGCCATCATATATAGGAGAATTAGGTCTTAAATCTGTGCCTAAGTGGTATCTTGACGTTCCGATACTGAAGTATGAGGTGCTATCTTCCCATATACTTTCATGTTCTTCCAATAGCAGTGATAGACCGAGCGTATGCTTTAACGATGCATGCTGCCATTGCAATCCCATCACGCCACCTTTTCTTGTATAATAGTCTTGAAAATCAGCATCAAAGAACGCTCTCAAAAACTGTTCGCTACCAGCCAACAAGAGATCTCTGTCTCTGGCAGATGTTAATCTATGAATTTGGAAACTATAAGTAAGACTTGACTCCTTACCGAATTTAATGCCACCACCAAGGCGGTAATTGGGGGTTTCTGTCCGAAGTGCATAACTCATTGTGCCATATACGAAGGGTTGTGGTGATAATCCAGTGCCTATACCGATTGGTGTATTACTTGCTTCTATATTTCGGTGGATTGTTTCACCGGACCTATCAAAAAAGTATGGATCAGAATTCCACCGTGTTCCGAGTTCAAATCCACCACCGAGCCTCAGACCATCAATAGGATTTAACCCACTGGAATTCGTAATACGAAAGAAATCCCTGTTTGTAGGAGAACCGTCTTTACCACGAGTGAAAACGCCTGATGCATTGTATTTACCTTTCTCAATTACCTCTAACATTCCCTGCAAGCGGGAAGCCTTTTGAGGTGGTATAACCCGAATCCAATTACCATCGTTTTTGTATTGTTTTTCAACACCTATATTTGACCACCAAGAATTTTCACCTGTCCGCTGCTGTCTCCTGTTGAAGTTAATCCCCATTTGAATCGGTTCGGAAGTAACTGGATAGTCTAACACCTTCCAAGGAATTTCCATCTCTACGACCCATCCATCATCAACGGTATTCGCAGCGACATTTAATTGGTCTGCCTTCATCTGGTTTACCACTAGAGATCTCTTTGGATCTGATGCAAATTGCACATATTTCTTCCCCAGCGGATTTACCATAAACAGAGTCCTGTGTGTTGGTTTATGGGTTTGAAATGGGTCAATGCTGAAGCAGACCATGTCCTCGTTCACAAATTGTAAATGATCTTTAGTCCGGTGTCTTTTGATTCTTTCTGGATCAGAATCGAGCATTTTCCAAGCAACAAAGATCGATTTGTCTGTGTAGACAATTTTAACTGTCGTCTGGTCTTTGACCGGTTTCTCAGTGCCTTCGTGCGTGAACCTATCGGCTTGCGGTGCGGTTTTCCAGCATTCATCATCAAATTTGCCATCAATCTTTGGTGGTTTACCGGTTTTGACAGCGAGAATCTCTTTTTGAACGGTATCTCTTTTTGCCTTTGGTTCAACACCTGACTTCAGAGTGTCTTCAAGATCAATGTCTGTCATACCGAACTTGCTTAAGTTGCCAAGCAATTCAGTAATCTTATCTGGAGCGATTTCACCGACAATGTTTATAAGGGTTACTTCATCAGGATCATGAGATGCGATAATTACAAAGATCCCGTAAGCCACATCTTCATCAAACAACAATCTGATTTCAACCATACCATCTTTGTCTTTGGTTTTGTGCTCTTCCTTGACTCTTACGAGGACTTCCCACTTATCTTCCTTCAGTATATTCTGGTAATACTTAATCATTCCTAATTCGGATTCACCATATTCATTATAGGTGCGAAGATAGATGCCGTCAATCATCCCAATTAGTCCTGCTACCTCTGGCTTGGTACTGACGGATTTAGTCACCAAATTAATAAGTCTGTCCGTTAGATTAACTTCAACATGTGCTTCCATTTCATCCAGATAGTCAAACGGGATGAGTCCTTTTTTCGTCTGTTGTTTTGGCTGTTTTTCTTGTGCTAATACTTGATGGATTGGCACAATCCATAATGCTAAACAGAATACCGCAAACAACAGTGTTAGGGTTCTTTTGAGTTCCATGGTGTAATTCTCCTTTTATAATACCTCATTGGACAAGAGTATTTATGTGTGTGGAATGCCTCTTGTTCACTTTTTAATTCCAAACTTTCCATCAATCTTGATGTCCTTTAAGAACTCAGGATTGGATTCCAAAATTTTTCCAAACAGTATGCCAAGTTTTTGAAAATCAATCTCACCCCATACGTTCACAAAAGTAGTATTCTGTTTATCCGTAAAGGATACGAAAATGCCGTTGACAACACCTGGTGTCTCAGCGTAAAGTAGGCAGACGCGGAGTTCGTCCTTGACCTTAACAATGTGCTCCCAGTCCTCTGTTTTGAGAATTTCTTGGTAACGACTTTTCATTTTAGTTAAGTCACTGGACTCATTATCATAACTGCGAATGAAAACACCTTCTATCATCTCCGCATACTCTGACAAAACTGGTTCGTTTACTGTGAATTTGATAAAGAGATTGAAAAAGGATTGGTCTAAGTTAACTTCAATCGTTGGGGTTGCGTCATCAGGCATGTACATATCTATTTTGCCACGAATTGCCTCGGTTTCTGCTATACCGTTGCCAAGAAAGCATAAAGCGACTAATAGGACAGCAAGGGTAAATCGTTTCATTGTGTATTTCCTCCTAGAATTTGATTGTTCTGTTGTATAGGATTATTTGACTTAATTGTATCTGACTCTTGGTAATTTTCTGAACCAGTTAAGATGTTGAGAACACCCAGACTCTGTTGAATTGCAGGTGAGATATCCTTTGTCGGTTTTAGTGCGCGACGTGGTGCATCGTCAACGTTGAGTGATGTAAAACTATCGTTTACTGCCAGACTTGTTTTACGAACAGCAGATTGCATCTTACTCATTGCATATTGAAAGTCACTTTTTGCTTGTTCTACTTCGACATACCTTTGATATTGGTGAACACCGAATAACATAAGGCAGATAAGAGCAACCATTGCACTTACACGCAGCAATGGTGAACGTAAGTATTCCAAAACGGTAGAAAATTGAAAGAATCGATGTAACCAACCTTCGCTTTTAGGATTTGCGCGAACATAAGTTGTAACCTCTCTTAGAATTTCAGGAGGTGATGTAGGCTTTGGCAAGTCATCTAAAACCGTATCAATCGTTTGTGCTAAATGCAGTTCGTGTTGACATTTGTTACATGTGGTGAGATGCGATGTAATAGCAGATTCGGTTTGGTCATCCAATTCACCCATGATATATTCTTCCAATAGTGTTTGGAAGTCTTTACATGTTCTGCCGTGTGATGCTTTTTGTGTCATCGGTTATGTCTCCATGAGGCCGCTCAATATCTCGCGTAATTTTTTACGAGCACGAAATACGGTTGATTTCACACTATTTTCAGGTTGTTTTACTATCACTGCGATCTCCTTGTAACTCATCTCCTCTAATTCACGCATTATAACTATAGATCTCATAGAAGCCGGCAATTCTCCAATTGCGCGATGTACCAACTGCTTGGTTTCATGCATAATCGTAATCTCCTCCGGGGATGGACTTGACTTGTTTTCTTGTGTCTTTAGTAGCATGCCAAACGTATCACCTTCATCATCTTCTTCTGATAAATGGACCTGAAACTTTCTGCGTTTTATTAGGTTAAAACAGAGATTTCGTGTGCATTTCAGCAACCATGCGTGAACAGTTTTTTGTCTTAATTTTTTCCGATGTTGCCATGCTTTGATAAAGGTCTCTTGTGTCATATCTTTTGCGTCTTCAGTGTTTTTGAGTAGATAGAGTGCATGCCGATAGATTCCATCTTGATGTTTGCGAACTAGTTCAAGGAATTCGTCTTCAGTCATGTCATCACCTCCGCACTTGAGGTTAATGGTACTACAATCAAGATGCAAATCGGTTGCACCTTTCTTGTCTTTTTTGGTAATAACCCAAAAAAGAAATACCTCAATACCGATTAATGGGATTATATCACATTAATCTGATACTGAGGTCATTGCATAATATTACTACGATTTACACGAGAGTGGGTAGAAGTGACGGCAGGATACCGATGAGGATAATCCCAACTGCAGCGAGTGTCAGTCCGATAACTAAGGTTGATGGGTATGGGTTGAATTCCAATTCTTCTTCCGGTTCACGCATATACATGGTTACGACAACTCGGAGATAATAGAACGCTGAAATCGCAGTGTTGAGAGCACCGACAATGACGAGTAAGTAGAGTTCTGCACTGATAGCAGATTTGAAGAGATACAATTTCCCGATAAATCCAGCAGTTGGTGGGAAACCAGCAAGTGATAAAAGCATAGTCGTCATGAATATAGCAAGTAGCGGTTTACGGAATCCGAGTCCTGCGTAATCAGAAATCATGAGGTTCTCACCATCAGCAGTTCTTGCCAAGATAACAGCACCAAATGCACCGATATTCATTACACAGTAGACGAGGAGATAAAACATCGCGCCTGATTTACCATCAGCGTTTGCTGCTGCTAAACCTACCATCACATAACCTGCGTGTGCAATACTTGAATATGCAAGCATGCGTTTGATGTTCGTTTGTGCAATAGCAATTATGTTTCCAACTGACATTGTTAGCATTGCTAAAAGCACGATAACACCCGTTGCTTGATCGGGTAGCTTTGGCAGTGCGTCAATGAAAATCGTGAGAAATGCAGCGAAGCCAGCTGCTTTTGGACCTGCAGAAATGAAGGCAGCAATTGTAGTGGGTGCTCCTTCATATACATCGGGTGCCCATTGATGGAAAGGAACAATCGCAACCTTAAATCCAAACCCAACGATAAGCAAGAACATTCCTGCTAATAACAGTGGTGAAGATGAAAGCGGAGTTGATTGATTGTCAGTGGAGAGTTTTGAAATGATTTCTGGTATATTCGTTGTCCCTGCAGCACCATATATCAAGGCAATTCCATATAGGAAGAATGCACTTGCGAACGCACCGAGTAGTAGATATTTCATGCCTGCTTCGCTTGATGCTGGACTGTCTCGGAAATATCCCGCTAACACATACAATGATAACGACATCAGTTCCAAACCGAGGAAAACAATAATCAGTTCATTCCCTGCAGCCATTAACATCATACCGAGTGTTGAAAGTAGAATTAGAAGGTAGTATGGTCCCTGTTTTTTGTCATCTTTTCCTAAATAACTAATTGAGATTAGAGCAACTAATATCGTTGAAACGAGGAATATGATATTAAAAAAGAGAGAATAACCATTTATCCTAAACATTTCGTTGAACTGGGTTTGCTCTGTTCCTGCTTGTAGCAAATTAATGGATGACCACAAGGCGATCCCCGACCCGACGATTGTCATCCATCCCAATGTCTTTTTTGAAATTGAATCAATCATGTCAAAGACAAGGACGATTAACAACGTTGCAACGATGATAAGTTGTGGCATTAAAAGAGACCAATTAATATCAGGTATCTCTACTGGCATTCAAAACCTCCGTTATAAAACTCCGAAATCTCAATAAATTTAGTGTAATTCATTAGACGTAGTTTATGTTTTCTATCGTAAGAACACAAATGTAACGACTACAAAAAGAGGGAACAAAATTGCGACAGACCAGATCATATATCCAAAGAAACTTGGCATGCGTATTCCGCTCTGTTCAGCGATTGATTTTACCATAAAATTCGGTGCGTTACCGATGTAGGTATTCGCTCCCATGAACACCGCTCCAACAGAGATACCGGTTAGCAATCGGACGAACTCCAAGTGTTGCGGATCAGTCAATTGTCCTGAAAGGATTTGTGGTACAACTGCTTCGGTAAGGTGTAATTTACCGAGTGCAGTATTGAAGAATGTCAAATAAGTTGGTGCGTTGTCTAAGAAACTGGACAAGATACCGGTAATCCAGAAATAGTGCGATGGTTCTTGTATTGCAGCGATCAATCCGCTGAGTGCTCCATTTTCTCCTGCCTTTAGTATAGCAAGCGCGGGAATAATTGTTATAAATATCCCAGCGAAGACTTTTGCAACTTCTTCAATGGGTTCCCATGAAAACTCATTAGTTTGTCGTAATTCCCCTTTGAAGGGTGTAAATACGAGAGATAACACCCCCATTAAAACAATCAATAGTTCACGCGTGATATTTTGCCATTCCACATGCACACCGAGGATATTGACTTCACCCCATTTGACAGAGCCACTCATTAGGACAGCACCGACGATTCCAAGTAGGAAAACGAGGTTGAAAAGTCCATCTATACGAATCGGTTCATTTGTACCATCATCTGGAACAACGCCACCTTCCCGTTTAAACATAAACGTGTCAAATATAAAGAACAAAACGATCAATATCGCGCTAATAAATAGCATATGCGGCAACAGTGCTGTGGTAGTCCAGAAGAATGGCACGCCGCGTAAAAATCCGAGGAATAACGGTGGGTCTCCCAATGGTGTTAACGAACCGCCAATGTTGCTGACAAGAAATATGAAAAAGACAATGAGATGTACCTTATTCTTTCTATACGCATTTGCTTTGATTAATGGCCGGATAAGGAGCATTGACGCACCAGTTGTTCCGACCCACGATGCGATGACAGTACCGATGAGCAATAGAACAGTATTGACTAGCGGTGTGCCGCGTAACGTCCCGCGCACAAGGATTCCACCTGCGACTGTGAATAATCCCCATAACAGTATGATGAACGGGATATAGTCTAACAAGTAAATGTGAAGAATATCATAGAAAGCCTGCCCTTTGAAAGCAATGAGATATGGAACTGAAAAGATTAATGCCCATGCTAACGACATCTTCCCACCGTGATGCACGAGAAAATGGGAATCGAAAACAAGTGGTAAAATTGCGATTGATAGAAGGATGCCGACAAAAGGAATAATGCTCCAGAGAGGTAAATCTTTTCCATCCACGCCATGACCATGGTGTGCTGCTTCACCGTTATTTGTCTCATCAGCAGCGAAGATATCCATTGAAACGGATAATGTCAGTGCTAAAATTAAGCATAGAATTATCGTAAACGCGATTTTTGATTTCACTACTTTGTCAGTGCCTCCTCATCAATTTTCTCCAACTTTGCCGTTTCTATTTCCAAAACAACATTGTCTTGTGTTTCTTCGTGGTATTTGAGTTGTCCAACTTCAGGTGTATCATCCTTCACCTTGACTTTTGCGGTGACCGCGTCTACAGAAGGTTTCATCGGATCTAAGAACGTATTCGGATACACACCAATCCATACAATGAACAGCAGTATCGGTAGGAGTACAGCGAGTTCACGCGGATTTAGGTCAGACAAAGCGTCATTGGTACTATCCGGTGTGCCAAACATGACGCGTTGGTACATCCAAAGCATATAAACTGCTGCCAAAATCACACCCGATGTTGCGAAGACTACATACCATCTTGAAAAAGCATTTTCAACAAAACTACCGAGTAGAATCTTGAATTCTCCGACAAATCCATTAAGTCCGGGTAATCCGATGGATGAGAGTGTAACAATCAGGAAGATGGTCGCAAAGATAGGCATTCTCTTTGCCAATCCTCCGAAATCAACAATCATACGGCTATGTCTGCGTTCATATATCATACCTACTAATAGGAACAACGCTCCTGTACTTAACCCGTGATTTATCATTTGCAGAACACTTCCCTGGATGCCAGTACCACTCTGTGAAAAAAGACCTAATACAACAAAACCGAGGTGACTCACACTTGAGTATGCGACAAGCTTTTTCAAGTCCGGTTGCACCATTGCGACTAATGCTCCATAGATTATACCAATAACGGCAAGCGGGACTACCCACGATGTTGCATCTGCTGCTGCTTGTGGGAAAAGTGGAAGACAGAATCGTACTATTCCATACGTTCCCATTTTGAGCAAGACACCTGCCAGGATGACACTTCCTACTGTGGGTGCTTCAACGTGTGCATCCGGTAGCCATGTATGGAATGGGAAGATAGGCACTTTAATTGCGAATGCGATGAAAAATGCAAGGAATAATAAATTTGCATGATCAAATGGTCCTTCCGCTGCTAAGAGTTGGACAAGATCAAAACTATTACCGTTTTGGAAGTAGAGTGCTAAAATGCCAACTAACATCAATGCACTGCCAGCCATAGTATACAGCACAAATTTTATCGTAGCATAAATCCGGCGTTCTCCACCCCATATACCGATGAGGAAATACATCGGGATCAACATTGCCTCCCAGAACACGAAAAACAGGAGTAGGTCTAATGCACAAAAGACACCCAACATGCCTGTTTCCAGTGCAAGGAGCGACATCATGAATCCGCTCAAACCCTTTTCAACCGAATTCCATGCGGCGAGGATACATATTGGTGTGAGGAAAGTGGTAAGTATAACTAACCACAGGGAAATACCGTCAATGCCGATGTGATAACTTGCCCCTATACCGGGTATCCAATCATAATTTTCATCTAGTTGGAATAGACCTTCCGTTGCTGTTGCATCATATCCAGTATAGAGTCCTATTGAGATACCGAATGTTAGCAGACTTATGAGAAGTGCGATCCATTTAATAGTAGATGCACCTAATCCTCTTAGCAATGCTATCGCTATTACACCGAGCAGTGGTAAGAAAATAACTATTGAAAGTAGCAAAAATATCTCCTTTAAAAGAGTAACTATAAAATAATGAAATTTTGTCCTATTGTCTGCGCGAGATAAAAACCCACCTATTTGTTAATTACCAAAATTGAATTATTGCCATTCATTTGTAAGTATCGCATACAAACCACATATTATCTTCTTCTAAAGACTTTTGATGTGAAACACCCTGAAAGCAATCCAAAATGGAAAAAATAGTTCTTTAATTCGCAGCGGCGTTTTGAAAACCCATTTTGAGGCATTTTGTGTTGCCACGAATATTTCAACTTACGATTGAACTTTGAGAT
This sequence comes from Candidatus Poribacteria bacterium, assembly GCA_965214095.1. GTDB lineage: Bacteria > Poribacteria > WGA-4E > WGA-4E > WGA-3G > MSPOR6. The sequence goes on from OZ243938.1 coordinate 1,896,724, forward strand.
TTCCTCAGATGATTTTTCATAGTTGTCTAAAATCCATGTCCCCAGTTTGACATCGTTGGTGAGTCTGACTGCTGCATCTTGGAATACCTCTTCTGAGGTTCCGAGGAATGCTAAGATTTCTCTATCTTGTTCAGAATTTGCACCATATTTATAACTTCCGATTTCTCCAGAATGAGCAGCCCGGGCTTTATCCGTCAATCTTGCAACTCCACAGATACCTGCAACTTCTTTATTGATCATATCTCGCGGTTTAAAATGATTCTTCTTCATTTTTCTCCCGTTAGCAACTCTCTAAAAAAGAAGGATTTCGTATCATTGGAATACTCTATTATATGTATGATGTTTTCCTAACAATAGTCTGAAATATGTGTCAAGTTCAGTATCTGTCTGTTCCTTCTCTATCGGTTCAATCTGAAAGTATTTTTCCAAATATGGATGATGTCTAATGGTATCACTGATGAAACACTGTTTATGCTGCTTAAAAAGTTCGTCATCAATTGGAACATCACAGTTCCCAAAATAAAATGGAAGTCTGTGAATGTTTCTTTTGAACACATCTACATAGGCGTAATAATCCAGTTTTGTTTTATCTATTACAATTGTGTTGCTGCTATGGTTTTGAATAAAAGTGCGATTCCTTTTTAATGCATTAATATCCCGCATCGTCCAGAAAAACAACGACTCATCAGATATCGGTTTATGTTGCTTACTCGGATATTTTCTGATATAACTTGTAATATAATCAAAATCGTTCAGACAGAAACGCTTCTTTTCAACTGTTCTAAATTGGAATGAACGGATATAATCGTAATCCATTCCTTCTGTATCCCGCTGATAAAAGGCAATGATAATCGGAAAAGGCGTGTGTTTAGCTGATTCGGGGAATTCTCCGCTGCTAATCAGAATGCCATCTATCAGTTTATAATTTGTAGTAAACTCCTTTAAATGTCTGAAATTGGTCTGCTTAATCAAGTACGACAGTGGATGCAACACATATATAAGTTCTGCTTCAAGTTTATTATAGGAACGGAGAAATGAAATTCCTAAGTCCCGACTTGCTATATCTTCATCTACTTCAAATTCAACCTGCTTTATCTTATGACGTATCAGTGATGTTCTATCGTTATAGGGTGGATTTCCTACGACAATCAATTTTGTGGACTGATGTGGAATCCCGAATTTCTCCCTTGAAACGTTGTGTAAGGCGTTTGTCCAAAAGAATTGGACTTTTTCTGTGTTCTTTTTTGCTACATCTATTGCGTCTTCGTCTATATCACATCCGATTGTCTTTAACTGTCCTCTATTTTTTAAAAAATCTCCGTACCCGCAAGCACTGTCAATTATGGTAGTCTGTGAATCTATGTGTGGTTCAATTAACTCCCATGCCAGTTCCACAAATTTAGGAGGCGTGTAGTAACTTCCCAAGTTGACTCTATCTTCATACGCTAAATGTTCCTGACTCATTTTTTGCCAATTGAATCCTTTTGAATTACTCCTAAGATTACACTAAGTAAAGAACAGATAGTATGCAAGAAAGACTACGATACCAATAACCATTGATACAATATAGACTTGAACGTGTCCGGTTTGTAGTCTGCGTAACAATCCACCTATTGCTCTGATGAGTGCGGCGACACCGTTGACAATTCCGTCAATAATACCACTATCAAACAGTTTCCATAACAAGAAATGAGAAACGTTTTTGATTGGCTGAACGATGAATGTATTGTATATCTCATCAACATAGAACTTGTTAGCAACAAGCCTTTGTAATGCGTTTGTAGGTTCTGCTGAAGGCACACGATTTTTATAACGTGTCCATGCATAAGCGATTCCGAGTATACCAACAATCGACGAAATAATCATAAACGGAATGGCACTACCTAATGCTTCACCGTGTTCAACTTTAAAACCTGATACTTTCTCCGTAAAGTGATGGAACCAACTATCATGTCCACCTACGCCTAATAGTAAACCGATAATTGCTGATGGAATTGCGAGAATAGCAAGCGGAACCCACATTACTGCGGGTGATTCATGGAGATGTGATTCTACTTCAGGATCTACACGAGATTCTCCGTAAAATGTCACAAAGATTAAACGGAACATGTAAAATGCTGTCAGGAATGCCGTTGCCAATCCGATGATATATATTATTTTTGAACTTCCCCACGCGCTGTGTAAGATCTCGTCTTTACTCCAAAATCCACTTAGGAATGGCGCGCCTGCAATTGCCAAAGCACCAACCAAAAATGTGATATGTGTAATCGGCAGTTTTTTTCGTAAACCACCCATTTTCCGTATGTCTAATTCATTTGCCATCGCGTGCATCACACTGCCAGCAGTTAGGAACATGAGTCCTTTGAAGAATGCGTGTGTCACTAAGTGGAAAATGCCAGATGCATACGCACCAACACCAACACCGACAAACATATATCCGAGTTGACTTACAGTAGAATAGGCAAGAATCCGTTTTATATCGTTTTGTTTGAGTGCTATAATTGCAGCAAACAGAGCGGTTAACACACCAATCCAGGCGACAACGACTCCTGTTCCTGCGATGTTGTAAAGCACAGCGGAACGCGCTATCATATAGACACCTGCAGTAACCATAGTCGCGGCGTGTATTAATGCGCTAACGGGAGTTGGACCTTCCATTGCGTCTGGTAGCCATACATAAAGAGGGATCTGTGCAGATTTGCCGATTGCACCAACGAAGAGAAGCATAGTAGCAACAGCGAGCGTGCTTACACCAAAAATCTTATCAAAATTATCAGCTTGAGCATTTTCAAAAATGGGTATGAAGTCCAGTGTACTGAATGCTGCAAACAAGGTGAACATTCCCAATAGGAAACCGAAATCGCCTATCCTATTGACAATAAATGCCTTTTTTCCTGCATCCGTAGCAGATTGTTTCTCATACCAGAATCCGATTAATAAGTAAGAACACAATCCAACACCTTCCCATCCGACAAACATCATCAGGTAGTTGTTGCCAAGAACGAGAATTAGCATTGCGAATACAAACAGATTGAGGTAGGCAAAATAACGGGTATATCCTTCGTCTCCGTGCATATAACCAATGGAGTATACGTGGATGAGAAACCCGACACCTGTAATAACCAGAAGCATTACGGTTGTCAAGGCATCAACGTGGAATCCGATACTAACATAATCTGAGATCCATGAATATAAGATCCCCGCTTCTCCCTCAAGCGTATTCCCAGCATCTACTGAGACGAATGCTATAATGGAACAAATTAAGGAAACAAGCACAGCAAGTGCACCAATTCCACCGCTTAACTTCTCTTTTCCTTTTAACCATTTGCCAAACAATCCGTTAATCAGAAACCCGACAAGTGGCGAAATTAATAGGACAATTATTAAATCTCTTGGCATACTTTATCCTTTTAGCGAATTTACTTCATCCACATTAATTGTTTCACGATGTTTGAAAACACTCACAATAATTGCTAATCCGATGGCGACTTCTGCAGCAGCAACAGCCATCACGAAAAAGACGAACAACTGTCCATCTGGATCACCAAGACTACGACTGATTGCCACAAAGGCAAGGTTCGCTGCGTTTAACATTAGTTCAATACACATAAAGATGATAATTGCGTTTCTACGGATGAGAACGCCAATAACACCTATTGTGAACAGAAGTGCACTTAAGACAAGATAATATTCTAATGACATAAAATAGTTTTCAGTTGTCAGTTATCAGTTGTCAAAGAAGGGTCGTCAGAAAAGCGATTGATAGCCGATAACTGCTGACTAATGACTCCTTAGTAGTTGTGGCACTATACCCAAAACCATAGTTAACTTTCTGTTTGATTATCACGTTTTACCAAGACAATAACACCTATCAACGCTGCCAACAAAATAAGCGAGGTAACTTCAAAAGGCAAGAGGTATTCAGTAAACAGAAGTTCACCAATATCATAAGTTTCAATTGGATTATTTGCGAGGGCAGTTGCTTTCTCCATTGCATCCGCAGATCCGACCTCAGTATCAGTGAATGCATTGACAGCAATGAAGATGCCTTGTGCTGCCAACAGTATCCCTAAGACGACAGCAACGCCTTTCAGTTTGCCTGTGAGTGCTCCCTGTGCAGAGAGTGTGCCAAGGTTCAGCAGCATAATCACAAAGAGGAACAGCACCATAATTGCGCCAGCGTAAACTATCACTTGAACAGCAGCTACGAAGTGCGCGCCTAAAAGCACAAACAGTCCTGCTTGTGCGAAAAAAGTTACGATAAGTGAAAGTGCACTGTAAATCGGGTGTCGAAAGGAGATGACAGAAATCGCACCGATTAACGATACTGCACCAAATATGAAAAATAGAATCATTTCTGCGGTCATTGGCATTTCTCCTATTCTACTGCGTCTAACCCGCGAAGCGGTGCTGCATCAGGTATTGCCTGTGTTGAAGATTTGCTGTTATTGTCCAAGGCAAGAATGCCTGCAACGATAGCAACGACGATGAACGCTGCCACTACGTTCCCGATTCCTATCCAAAGACGATTCCCGTTAGTCATAACCCACAAAGTTCCGGTTACTACGATTGATGTCAACGCAACAGGTAATAGGAATTTCCAACCGAAGTTCATCAGTTGGTCATAACGGAAACGTGGAAGTGTCCAACGGACCCAAATAAATATAAACAGGAAAATCCCTGTCTTGATAAAGAAGATAGCAAACGAGATAAGTCCAGCAAGTATGGACCCTTCTCCACCTATGTTTTCCAATCCGAAGAAGTGCCATCCACCTAAGAATAGCGTTACAACCACTGCAGACCCGACAATCATATTCATATATTCTGCCATAAAGAAGATGGCAAATTTCATACTGCTATATTCGGTATGATAACCCGCGACAAGTTCTTGTTCCGCTTCAGCGAGGTCAAACGGTAGTCGGTTTGTTTCGGCAAACATTGCTGTTGTAAATGCGAGGAAAGCAGGGAAGTGTATCAGGAAGTTCCATTCCCACATGTTTGATCCCTGTTCTTTAGCAATTGTGCGTAGACTGAGAGACTCGGAAAGCATCAGCACACCGATAATTGCCAAACCGAGTGTCAATTCGTAGCTTATCATTTGTGCAGATGAACGTAAACCACCTAAAAGCGAGTATTTGTTATTTGAAGCCCACGCACCGATAACCACACCGTAAACACCGAGAGAGGCTATCGCTAAGATATACAGAATGCCGACGTTAATGTCTGCAATCTGTAGAGATATAGGATCATCAAGTCCGGCTATCAAGATATCGCCTCCGAAAGGCACTACAGCAATGGTGATCATCGCTGGAATTAAGAGCATAGCGGGGGCAAGTACGTAGAGTGGCTTATCAACGTGATTTGGGATAAGGTCTTCTTTAAATAGGAACTTAATACCATCTGCGATAGGTTGGAGGAGTCCTTGCGGTCCGACTCGATTCGGTCCGAGGCGATCCTGCATCCACCCACTAACTCTGCGTTCTGACCAAATCATCGCCATGACACCGATAACCAACAGATGTGCAATGAAGAGTACTTTTATGATTGGAATAATAATCTGTTCTAATATGTTTATTTCCATGAATTCTCCTTCTTGATGACGCGCATTATTGAAGTTACGCTAACTTAATCCCCGCATCTCCAATATTCTGATGTGTTGCGTCACCGTAACCCTCTACATTCTCTGAAATAGCTATGGCAACTTCACCCGCGAAGTGGTAGTCAATTTCTCCATCCAACTGTTTGGCAAGTTGCTGTATAATTTCCCAATCAACTTGTGCTTCGCCGGGTGGGTCAATTGCTTTGCGAATCCGTTGTACCCATCCGGTAGAATTCGTGAATGTGCCATCTTTTTCAGCGAAAGTTGTGCCTGGAAGTACAACATCGGCTAATTCCGTAACCGCTGATGGTAGCACATCTTGCACAATGAGAAATTCAACCTTTTCTAACGCTTCTCTTTCAGCATCCTCAAGTGAACGGTCAGGTGCGCCGTTAACGAGATAGACAACTTTTGCGTCTGCGACTTTTTCCCAGAGTACATCCCCTTCTAAAACGACGTTGCCGTTTGCAGAACCGAGTATTGTTCGCGCACCTGCTGTGTTTGGGTTCTTGTCCGCTTCAATGGTAAATTGCGGGAATTTGTGCTCTTCACCGGGTTGCTGACCAAAGAGTCCTAATTGGGTGGTCTTCAGCACATCGTGTGCGAATTGTTGTAGGACATAATTATCTTCGTTTGTGCCTTGTGCTGAACCGATAACAACAATGTCGTCTGCTTCAGCTTCCGATAATTTTTCAGTAATCAGCGTAAGTGCATCTGACCACTGTGTTGTCGTATGTTCACCATCAACCTTTTTTAGCGGCAGTTGGAGTCTGTCATCACTATTGACATAATGATATCCAAGTCGACCATCATCACACATCCAATGTTGGTTTATGTCTCCATGAAAACGGGGTTTAATACGATAGAGTCCATCTGTTTTATACTCAACCGTGACATTACATCCGACACTACATCCTGAACAGATGCTATTTGCCTTTTCCATAAACCACGGACGAGATTTGAACAAGAAATCTTTGCTAATCAAAGCACCGACTGGACAGATATCAACAACATTTCCTGCGAGTTTGTTGTCTAGTAACTGAATGGGAGTTCCCTCATGGCTTCGTGGAATATCAATCTCATCGTGTGAACCGCGATTGATTAGACCGAGTTCTCCGCTCCCCGAAACTTCATCACAGAATCGGATACACCGTGTGCAGACAATACAACGTGTTGAATAGAGCAGAATATCTGGACCTAAGTCTTTCTTTGGTGGAACGTTTTTGACTTCTATGTAACGGCTTTTATCATGTCCATGCCGATAACTAAAGTCTTGCAAATCGCATTCACCTGCTTGATCACAGACGGGACAGTCAAGTGGATGATGTACGAGTAGAAATTCAAGGATATCCTCTCGCGCCTTAATGACACGAGGACTATCAGTTTGTACAATTGCGTCATACTTTTCGTCCAGTTTTCTTTCCGGTGGAGCAGATCGGACAGACGTTGTGCATCCTGTTGCTAATTGTCGTATGGGAACAGCGGGTGTGCCTGGTGGTGCCCCTGGCGGTGGCGCGTAGGTCTCAATGAGACACATGCGGCAGTTTGCAGGACGACTCAAGCCAGGATGATAGCAATAGTGCGGCACCTCAATGCCGTGTTGCTTTGCTGCTTCAACTATATTCGTTCCATCTTCAACCTCTATTTCAAGGTCGTTCAGTTTAATAAATGCCATAAATATTACTCCAATGGCTTTCGGTTTCAGTCTTCAGTCGTTTCTTGTAATTCAGAGAACTCTTTCGGTATAAACCGTTGCTGGTAAGCGTAATTTTCCTCTGGTGGTACTGTCGCTTCAGCAACAGGTAGTGTAACGAGTTTGTTTTCTCGGATAGCTGCTTCAAATTCAGGTCTGAACTTACGCATATAACTCACTGCGGGCCACGATACAGCGATACCAAAGACGCAGATAGTGTTCCATGTCATCGTATCTACATTCGCAATGTTGTTCGCGACGTTTTCGAGTAGGTCAAGGTCTTCGTAGATTTCCTCTGTTTCCCCAGTATCTCCCCACCTACCGCTTTCGGTGACACCAAATTTTGGTCGTGTGATAGTTGTTTGCCTACCCTCTCCATCAGCGATGCGTTGGACAATATCACGTACCCACGGTGTACCCCATCGGCACGGTGTGCATTGTCCACACGATTCATGTGCGTAGAATTTCATGATATTAAGCAGACAATCAACGATATTTCGCGTTTCATTCATCACAATGATGCCACCCGAACCGAGCATCGATTTCGCAAGTGTGAGGGATGTAAAATCAAGACGTGTATCTAATTCGTAATGTGTCAAGATTGGTGCGGAACTTCCGCCAGGAATTACTGCTTTTACTTCTTCACCCCGTAAACCGCCTGCTACTTCAATGAGTTCAGTGCATGTCAAGCCGAGTTCCAATTCATAAACACCCGGTTCGTTGACATCACCACTGATACAGTAAAGTTTTGTGCCTGTATTCGGATCGGGTTTTGGTGGGTCAAATCGACCGTCACCATACGTCGGTCCCATCTGTGTGTACCATTCCACACCGTTGCCAACGATGAAGGGTAGGTTACACAAAGTTTCTACATTCTGCACGACGGTAGGTTTCATAAACACACCTTCAACAGCAGGGAAAGGTGGTTTATTGCGGGGTTGTCCACGTTTGCCTTCCAACGATTCAATCAATCCTGTCTCTTCACCACAGATGTACGCACCTGCTCCCGGATGTGTGTAGATGTTAATATTTAATCCTGTGCCGCGGACATTCTCCCCAAGGTAACCTTGTTCGTAAGCTTCTTTGAGTGCGGCATCCAACATCTTTTTACCAAGTGTGAACTCACCACGAATGTAGACATAAGTGGTCTCAATACCCATCGCATAACAGCAAATCAGGATGCCTTCAATGAGCAAATGTGGATTCTTTTCCAAGACATAACGATTACTGAATGTTCCAGGTTCACTCTCGTCGGCATTGCAACAGAGGTAACGCGGTTCAATATCTTTGGGGACAAAACTCCATTTTAACCCCGTAGAAAAACCGGCACCACCTCTACCCTTCAATCCAGAATCCATCACCATTTTAGCGATGTCGTCTGGTTGATATTCGGCAATTGCCTTTTCAAAACGGGTGTAACCTTCATGTTGTCTATAGACATCAAAGGTATTTATATTCGGTACATCCAGATGCTCGTAGAGAATCCGTTTTTCTTGAACCATAATTTTCCTCTACATATTGTCTACTTTAGTATAGAAAGTTTTAGTTTGCAAGTTCTGCTAAAATTTCATCAACTTTTTCGGGTGTCAAATTCTTATATAAATCGTCATTTACCATGATAACGGGAGCGACATCACATGAAGCAAGACATTCTACCTTCATTAAAGTGAACTTACCATCATCAGTTGTTCCTTTTGCCAGATTTGTTTCCGATGCCACGTCTGTCCCGAGTTTTGTTTTGAGATGATCCAAAACTACCTTACAGTCGCGGAGGGCACAAGGTAACGTATGACAGATACGTATTACATATTCACCCACCGGTTCCTCAAAGAACATCGGATAGAAGGTCACCACATCCTTTACCTTCATGACAGTGACCTCCAACAGTTCTGCCACATACCGCATCACAGCAGGGGTGATATAACCCTCTTGCTGTTGTGCAAGGTGGAGTGTTGGTAGCATTGCTGCTTCTTTTACAGGGTATCGACCAATCAGTTCGTCAAATACTTGTTTGTTTTCTTCGTTAAACTGAAATGGTGTTTCAATTTGTATTATTTCATCTGACATCTATGTTTTCCTTTTCTTGACTATCAGCGGTTCCACAACATTTAACTTGCTGCTACGAATGCTTCTTGTCCATTTTATGTCTCTAATCTCCCAAATAACGGAGTTCTACTACTTTTCATAATAACCATTTAAGTATCTTGCGAAATACTTTACTAAAAGGATTATCCCATATCATATCCAATCCCCACTGGATGAAGAGGACAAGTAATAGGATCACACAAAGTCCAGAAGCACGAATCAAACTTTCTTGCCATGTAAGCTTAGATTTTAGAATTAACCTTGGAAACCAATGAAAGTAACCCCATATTACTAAAAATATGAGAATTTTATCCATCTGTCGCCTCGTTAAGGTACATTCTAATCCTTTTTAAGGAAAATCATTTGATTCTAATAGTCCTTGAGCAGGTGTATAGGTAAATACTGTTGAAATCGGAAAAATCACTATTACCATCAATATTCTAAACCAAACATTTTTAATCATGAGCATCATCCTTATTCTATCCGAACTCATCATTTTATTCAAAACTGCTACAATTCGTTTTCTTCAATGCCACTGAATTTCATCAGATTTCTCTGTAACCCACGTTTAAGTGCCTTATTCCCGTGCACAGGCACGGAAATCCGGACCGGAACTCCATCTTTACCATAAATGTGGTGGCTGCCTTTAATTCGCTTTAACTCCCAATTGTGCTTTTCTAATAAACGGCAAAACGCTTTACCGGTTAACACTTTCAAACAGCTATCTCCATCACTCTATCATTTTCTGTTATTTTTATAGTGTTAACATCTACAGATAAACATCCCTCAATTGCTTCATAAATGTTTTCAAGCAATTCTTCAAAGGTGTCACCTTGTGTGGCACAACCGGCGATTGATGGCACTTCTGCCCAATATCCGCCTTCTTCAGCTTCGTGAATAACAACCTTTAGTTTCATACTATTTAACTCCACTCATTCAAAGTTATTTTATCTGTAGTTGACAGCAGATTAACTGCTTGCTGTCAAACGAGTAATTTCTTCTAAGTCTTTTTCATAAGTACTATCACTGGAGAACTCCATCACGAAATCAGGTGCTTTCCCTTCCTCCCATGTTTTATACGTTTTACGTAGTTTTGGGTTTATACCAAAACAGACGAGCACATCTGGAGATATACATATACGTGGATCTCCCTCTCTGTAATACATCATTATATCGCCTGAGATATAGACTTCTGGGTTCTGTTCAAAATGTGCCTCAAGTGCCTGCAGCGTCCACATTAGTAATCGTCTATGGTAATCGCTTGCAGCCATGGGTTTTCCATCTTCTTCGGGATAATGGATCGCATCGTGTGTAGGAACAAAAGGGATAGAGGAGTCTTCTGTATAAGTGCGTGCCATTCTGTTTCTCCTTCAACAAAGGTTTTAATACTTTCGTTCCTATTTCCCATCTTCATTCATGAGTTAGTATTTTCCCCAAAACTGAATTCGGTTTTTCTCTGGATCTCTAATGTCAAAACACGCAAGACCGTCCTCATTTTCCAAAGGTCTCAATCGCAACCCTTTTGATTTCAATTCTTGATGAACACCCCTCACACTTTCAACGTGAAGAACGACCTTCTGTCTACCTTCGTTCGGTTTGCTTGCACTGTGAAGACATAGTTTACATTCACCAGTGTTAAACCGAAAAAACCGATGTTCAGGAAAAGGCTGGTCTTCGTCTGGTGTTAATCCAACAACATCTCTATAAAATGCGATAACAGACTTCATGTCTTTCACAAAAAGGATGATGCCGCCAAGATACATGGTTATCTGTTCCCTTATTTTCATAGAAGGATGTTGTGCTAAAGAGGTTACCTATCCAACTCCCCGGCAATAACATTCAAACTACCTAAAACAGCAACAGTATCCGATACCATACCACCCTCCAACATGTGTGGGAGTGCTTGAAAATGAAAGAAACTCGGTGGACGAATCCGAATCCGATATCCTGTGCCGCTACCATCGCTTACAATATAGAACCCTAATTCTCCATTAGGCGATTCTGTCGCACAATAATGATCTCCCTGAGGCGGCTGCACACCGTGTCCATCCATCACAATTTTAAAATGATGGATCAATCCTTCTATATGTCCATACGCATCCGATTTGTCTGGCATCATGACTTTGTTGTCTTCAAGACTGAATGGACCTTCAGGTAGGTTATCAAGTGCTTGTCCAACAATACCGCAGCTTTGAATCATCTCTTCCATACGAACCAGATACCGATCATATACATCACCGTTTGTCCCGACTGGCACATCAAATTTGAATTTTTCATAAGAAGAATACGGTTCAGCTTTGCGTAGGTCGTGGGAAACACCTGTTGCACGCAGATTGGGACCGGTCAAGCCATAATTGATCGCATCTTCTGGAGATATGGCTCCGACTCCCTTTGTTCTATCCATCCATATCCGGTTGCGTGTTAACAGTGTATGAGTTTCTTTCAACGCTTTTGGAAAATTCGTGATGAAATCTCGTGCGTCATTTTCAAAACCATCATAAAGGTCGCGAAACACTCCACCCACACGTGTATAACTCGTTGTCAACCGCGCGCCAGTAGTTTTTTCAAAGATGCTGTAAAGTTTTTCGCGTTCTCTGAAACTATAGAGGAAGACTGAAAATGCACCTAAATCAAGCGCAGCAGTTCCAAGCCAAAGCAGATGGTCAGCCAGTCGAGAAAGTTCAGCCATCAAAATACGAATATATTGACACCGTTCCGGCACTTCAATTCCCAGCAACTGTTCCACAGCAAGCACATAACCAAAATTATTAGATAATGGCGATAGATAATTCATCCGGTCAGTTACAACGATAAACTGGTTATAATCCAAGTGTTCACCAAGTTTTTCAAAACCGGTATGTAAGTAGCCTGCATGAGGTGTCGCCTTCAAGATGGTTTCACCATCAAGTTCTAATACAATCCGTAGGGTGCCGTGCGTTGCAGGATGTTGCGGTCCGAAACTGAGAACCATCTTCTCACCTGTTGTGCGTTCCATCCCACCTTGCATAGATAACTCCTTCTTTAAAATTGACTTACGGTTTTCTGTTGTTGCGTTGTTGATATTCATTGTTGCGTTGTTGATATTCATTGTTGCGTTGTTGATATTTTTTCTGAATAAAACCTAAAACCCAACATACGCCACCTATCCAAACACAAGCGAAAAAAGCCAAAATAATTGCTCCACCAAAAATATCCATAATCTTCACTCAATGCTTTCAACACCATTCGCCGCATATCACACTATTCACAAGTAAACGAGCCACCAAAATACATAGACTGCCCGATAACCAAGCACGACATTTTGCAGGTTCTCAAGGTTCTGTTTTTCATTTATCTGATAACACTTAGTAGTTCGCACTTTCCAGTTGTGTTAGGCATTCTGCTTATCGAAATTGAAACTTTCGCGTTCACCACGTCCACGTAGCGGATAATCCTTTCGGAGTGGATGTCCTTCAAAATCATCTGGCATTAAAATACGACGTAGATCAGGATGTCCTTCAAAGTCTATTCCGAACATATCATAAGTTTCGCGTTCTAACCAGTTGGCAGCTTTCCATAACTCCGTCACCGATTGGATTTTTAAATCTTTTTCAGACACAGGCACTTTGACACGTATACGTGAAGTTTCCCCTTCAAAAGTATATAACTGATAAACGACCATGAATCTGGCATAGTCATACTGCATCAATTCTGATTCTAATTGGGAATTGTCAACAGCAGTGACATCAACAAGGAATGAATATGCAAGGTCTGTTTTTAAATATTCTAACAGTGTATAACTATTTTCTTTGTTGACAACAACGAACACATCGTCGCTTGTATCAGAATCTGCCAAAAGTGCGTCTGAAAACTTTTCGCGAAGTTTTTCAAGAACAAGCGGCTGCGATTCTTCGGTAATTTCTTCTTTTTCTTCATTCATTATAAGCGACCTCAGAACCTTTAGGCAATTCGCCTTTATGGATTTGCCGTTGCACTTGCATCACTGCATCAATCAAGTCTTCAGGTCTTGGTGGACATCCAGGAATATAGACATCAACTGGCAGAAATTGGTCAACACCTTGAATTAAGGTATAGGTGTCAAAAACGCCTCCGCAGGAAGCACATGCCCCCATTGAGATAACCCATTTAGGTTCTGGCATTTGATCATATATCCTTTTCAGCACAGGCATCATTTTGATAGAAATCCGTCCTGATACAATGAGCAGGTCTGATTGACGCGGAGAGAATCGGATTGCCTCGGACCCGAATCGCGACAGGTCATATTTGGAAGCCAAGGTTGCCATCATTTCTATAGCACAGCATGCGGTACCAAACGGCATTGGCCACAATGAATTTTTACGTCCCCAGTTGACAACTTTGTCAATAGTCGTTGTGATGATATTACCATCAGTTCGCTCGGTGCTTGAACCGCTTTGTATATTGGTATTGGCTAATCCCATGTTAAGCCTCCTTTTTTCCAAGCGTAAACGTAACCCAGTAAGAGAATACCGATAAATACCAGCATCTCAACTAAAATAAATGTTCCATTTGTTTCAGACATCTTCTTAAAGACCACTGCCCATGGATAGAGAAAGACGACTTCAATATCAAAAATAATAAAGAGCATCGCGATAAGGTCAAACCGGATGGAGAATCTTTGTCTTGCATCACCGACCGGTTGCACACCAGATTCGTAGACAGAAAGTTTGACACGGTTGGGTTTTTTGGGACCAAGAAGGTGGGTAAGCGAAAGATTCACAGCTGCAAACAAGACTGCAAATATCACTAAAAACACTATCGGAAGATAATCTATTAACATTGATTAAATCTATTAAGCCTCCAGCAACAGAAGAATTATACCCCTTAATTTACATTGGTAGCGGTTGTAATTCTGGTGTTGCCAATTCTATGATTTTCGTACAAATTACAAGTAAATTTGTAAAACGTGCTTATAATTTTACATATTCAGATAAAAGTGTCAAGTATTTTTCAAGAAATAATACGATTTTTTTGAAATATAGTTGAAAAAATGTGAAACAATTCACACATCAAGGTGATAATCTTTCAATTTCCCAGTTGCCGTTGTCATTTAATGTATAACGAATCCTATCATGTAGACGACTTGGACATCCTTGCCAGAATTCAAACATACTTGGTATAAGTCTATATCCACCCCAATGCGGCGGACGTGGAATATCTTTATCAGCATAAACTAATTTCGCATGTTCAAAGTTATCCTCTAGATGTTCGCGTCTGGGAATAACGATGCTTTGACGTTCAGACCACACAGCAAGTTTACTATCAATTGGTCGACTAGCAAAATATGCGTCTGATTCAGCGGATGTCATCTTCTCAACTGTGCCGTTGCATCTCACCTGCCGATCCAGTTCCCGCCAATAGAAAACAAGCGCGGCATGCGGATTCTTCGCCAATTCTAAACCTTTTTGGCTATCATAGTCTGTATAGAAACAGAAACCGTTTGCATCAGACCCTCTGAGAACAACCATCCGTGCAGAAGGGATACCATCTGTCGTGGCAGTAGCAAGCGTCATTGCATCTGGCAGGTCAATCTTTGCATCGATTGCCTCACTAAACCACTTATCAAATTGCTCAAATGGATTTTTGGCAACACTACTTTCAGTCAATTCAGCATGTGAATGATATTCTCTACGGAGTTCGTCAGTTTTCATGTTATTTTTTCCAGTAATTCGGTGAAAAGAGGATAAGCACGGTATAGATTTCCAATCGTCCCAGCAACATGCAGAAAGTTAGAATAAATTTTCCCAGAGTTGGAATATGAGCATAGTTATCAATCGGACCGACATCTCCGAGACCAGGACCGATGTTTCCCATCGTAGCAATTGTACATCCTGCAGCAGTAATCAAATCTAATCCCAAAGTCGCCATAATACATGTTACAATAGCAAAAATGCCGATGAAGAAAAAGAAGAATCCGAGTACATGTGTAAGTACTTCAGGAGGAACAACTCTCTCATTGACACGAACAGGCAGCACTGCATGTGGAAATATCAACCGTTTTATTTCTGCGCCACTTTGACGGATCAGGAGTAAGAACCGCATCTGCTTCATTCCACCACCTGTTGACCCTGCACACCCTCCATAAAACATGAGTGTAATAAGGATAAACTGTGATAATGCAGGCCACATCTCAAAATCTGATGTGCCGTAACCTGTAGTTGAAGTAATGGACATAACTTGGAATGCAGCGTGTCGGATTGCATCTCCAACAGAATTGAAGGGGACTTCACCATCAACGTTTGCAAATGTGACAATGTTCCAAGATACAAGCGTAATGGTGACAAGGATCACGACACAATAGAATCGGAATTCAGTATCTTTGAAGTAACTTTTGACATTACCGCGTAGGGCTCGATAGTGTAAAGCAAAATTAGTCCCCGCAAGGAACATAAATACTATGATGACGATTTCAATATAGACGCTATCGTAATGTGCAATACTGCCATTTTTCGTTGAGAACCCGCCAGTAGCCATTGTGCCAAATGTATGGCAGAGCGCATCAAAGAGAGTCATGTCCCCAAGCCAGAGCAGTAACGTTTCAAGGACTGATAACAGGATATACACTCCCCACAGCAATTTTGCTGTTTGTGCGATACGCGGTGTGAGTCTGTCTGTTTGTGGACCCGGTGCTTCTGCACGAAATAGCTGCATCCCACCAACACCAAGCATTGGAAGTATTGCCACTGCTAATACAACAATACCCATACCACCGAGCCAATGGCTGAAGCTGCGCCAAAAAAGCATTGCCTTGGAAAGATGTTCGATCTCTGTCAATACTGTTGCACCAGTCGTTGAAAAACCGGACATGGATTCAAAATAACAGTAGGCGAATTCATCCAAAGTGGAACGACCGTCTGCAGCAAAGACATCAGCGAAAAGATAGGGAAATGAACCGAAAAGCGCGACAACCACCCACCCTAACGTGACAATGGCAAACCCTTCCCGTATAGCGAGTTCTGGTTCTATCGGTTTTATCGTGAAACGGAGAATCAAACCGACAGTGAATGTTATTACGGTAGCGTAAACGAAGGCAAATAAATTAGAGTCACCAGCGTCTGGATTGAAATAATAGTATGCCGCAATGCATAATGGCAACAGCATTGTGCCTGAAAGACAGATTAACAGATTGCCAAGTGTGTGAAAAATGAGTTTCCGACTCATAATAGGTGGTACACGCTAACTGTTGTAGGATTTGAGTGATGTAAAAGACATTACGCTCTTCGTGCTGCAAACATATCTTCAACAACCGGTATTGCTTCGGGCATGCTGAAAACAATGACGCGGTCCGCAGGTTGAATGACGGTTTCACCATGTGGAATGATAAGGTTTTCGCGACGGAGTATTGCTCCAATAAACGCGTTTTCAGGAAATTTAATTTTCATTGATCCAATTTCCTTATGTGCAATTTTCGCGTTTACTCCTGTGATGATTTCAATGACTTCTGCATCAATTTCGTGTAGTACTGCAACTGATACAATATTGCCACGTCGAATAAGCTTCAGAAGGTTGCTAACTACCGATAAGTGTCGGCTGACTGCACCATCCAAACGGGGAATTCTCGCAAGCAATGGAAGATAGCGCGGTTGTTGAATTAAGGCAAGTGCACGTTGTGCCCCGTGTTCCTTAGCTGTCATGCATGCCATAATATCGTTTTCATCATCACCGGTCACCGAAACAAATCCATTTACATTTTCAACACCGGCTTCCTCCAACAATTTCAATTGCAGAAAATCGCCACCAAGAACAGTTGTACGTTTCAAGGACTGGGATGCCAGTTCAGCAAGGTTTTCGTCAGATTCAATAAGTTTCACATCAGTGCCATTTCCTTCAAGCACACGCGCCAGTTCAATACCGATAGCACTGGCACCAACTATGATGACCCGGTCAAGATGTGCGTTTATTATAATGCCGAACAACCGAAATAACTGCTCCATAGCGAATCCACTTCCAATAACAAAAACATCATCACCCTGCATGAGAACATCGTTGCCTTTAGGAATTATTATGTTGGGTGCAGTACGTCTCTTGATTGCTGCAAATCGAATATCAGAGAGAACACCCTTCTTATCCAATTCTGCAAGAGATTTTCCGATAAATGGATTCCGTTGTTTAATGCGGAAAGCAGCGAGTTGTATTCTGCCATCTTCAAATTCAACGATTTCTCGTGCTTCGGGTGTTTTTAAAAGACGTATAAATTCCTCAACACACAAGTGTTCGGGGTTTACGAGGAGATTTATGCCGAAATCTTGTGGGGTGAGACCACTTTCTTCAGAAAAGTAGTGTGGATTTGAAACGCGTGCGATTTTGGTTTCTACACCATACCGGTCAGCAATTTGACAGGCAAGCATATTAATCTCATCGCTGTTGGTCACGGCGATGATAAGTTCTGCCTCATTGATTCCTGCATCTTTGAGCAGAACGGGTGATGCTCCTGGACCGCAAAGCGTTTGTAAATCTAACTGTTCATTGACGCGTTGACAAGCATCTTCGGATTCGTCAATTAACACGACATCGTTGTCATCTACAGTAAGTAATTTGGCAGTATGAAATCCGACTTCTCCTGCCCCTATGATAATTGCTTTCATTTGTTTATGGTATATGTTATGTCTATTTTGAAAGAATTATGATAATTCTTATTGGTATTGTGTTAATGGAGGACAACTACACATAAGGTTTCTGTCACCGTGAACTTCGTTTATTCGTGCGACTGCAGGCCAAAATTTAGTTTGGCGGACCCAAGGTTGTGGAAATGCGGCTTTTTCTCGCGTATATGGATGGTCCCAGTCAGTTTGTGTAACGGATTGAACAGTATGTGGTGCGTTTTTTAGGACATTGTCTTCTTTATCTGCAGTGCCATTTTCTAATTCCGCTATCTCCTCGCGAATAGATATGAGGGCAGAACAGAAACGATCCAATTCTGCTTTTGATTCGCTTTCGGTCGGTTCAATCATCATCGTTCCCAGAACCGGCCAAGACACTGTAGGAGCGTGAAAACCGTAGTCCATAAGTCGTTTAGCGATATCTGTCACTTCTATTCCTGCGGTTTTCTTAAAGTCACGTAAATCAATGATACATTCATGCGCGACCAATCCGTTCTTACCCGTATATAGGACAGGATAGTGAGATTCCAGTTGTTTGGCAATATAATTCGCATTAAGGATTGCAGCTTCTGTAGCAGATTTTAATCCAGATGAATCCATCATAGCGACATAAGCCCAAGAAATAGGCAGGATGCCTGGACTTCCCCACGGTGCAGCGGATACAGGACCGATACCGTTATCACCGCCAACTGAGACAATTGGGTGATTCGGTAAGAAATCGGTAAGATGTGCTGATACGCCTATTGGACCCATTCCAGGTCCACCACCACCGTGTGGTATACAGAAGGTCTTATGTAAATTAAGATGACACACATCCGCGCCAAGATCGGCAGGACGACTTAATCCAACAAGGGCGTTGAGATTCGCGCCATCCATATAAACCTGTCCTCCGTGTTCATGAACTATATTGCATATCTCACGAATTTGTTCCTCAAATACACCGTGTGTTGATGGGTATGTCACCATAGCCGCTGCAAGTGTTTCACGATTTTCCTGTGCTTTCTCTTTTAAATCATCAAGGTCAATGTTGCCTTCAGTATCACAAGCAACGACAACGACTTGCATACCTGCCATCACAGCACTTGCAGGATTAGTACCGTGTGCAGATGTTGGGATTAAGCAGACATCCCGATGTGAATCGTTTCGACTTTGGTGGTATTTCCGTATAACCAAGAGTCCTGCATATTCCCCTTGTGACCCCGCATTCGGTTGCAATGAGATAGCACTATATCCCGTTATCTCTGCCAACCACGTCTCCAACTGTTCAAATAAAAGGTGGTAACCTTGTGCTTGATCAATCGGAGCAAAGGGATGCAACCCGCCAAATTCTTGCCATGTGACAGGCACCATCTCTGTTGTCGCATTGAGTTTCATTGTGCAGGAACCAAGAGGTATCATTGCATTAACAAGGGAGAGGTCTTTGCTTTGAAGTCTGTGGATATATCTGAGCATCTCCGTTTCAGAATGATAACTATTAAAGACTGGATGGGTGAGACATACGGATGTTCGGCACAGTTCAGAGGGTATTTCATAAGATTTAGTTGCTCCATTGCCAGTTGCATGTTCATTGAAAACTTGTATCAAGTCTTCAATATCAGTCTGTGTAGTCGTTTCGTCTAATGATATACCCACGTGCGTAGAGTCAATTTTACGGAGATTTATCTGTCTTTTATAGGCTGAATTTAGTAATTGTTCAGAACCTATTGTGCCAACATCAACACAAAGTGTATCAAAACAGGGATCATCACCTGTTTTATAACCGATATGTTCAAGTTCAGACCGTAATGTGCATGTTTGCGTATGGACATTTTCAGCGATTTCTCTTAATCCTTGGGGACCGTGATAAACAGCATACATCCCAGCCATAACAGCCAGTAGAACTTGTGCGGTACATATATTACTTGTGGCTTTTTCACGACGGATGTGCTGTTCACGCGTTTGGAGTGCTAATCGTATTGCAGGTTCACCGTTGGCATCATGAGACACACCTGCAATACGTCCGGGAATGCTCCGTTTGAGTTCATCATGTGTGGAGAGAAATGCAGCATGGGGACCGCCATATCCGAGTGGAACGCCAAACCTTTGCGAGTTTCCGATGACGATATCTGCACCGAATTCACCGGGAGGCTTGAAAAGCATAAGTGCTAATAAGTCAGTTGCGACAACAAATAATCCACCAGCGGCATGCACCTGTTCAGCAAATTGATGATAGTCATAAATCGCACCGTCTGTGGCAGGATATTGCACGATTGCACCTAAAATAGGTGTATCAAAATCTACAGTCCTATGGTCTCCGATAAGCAGTTCAATACCGAGGGGTTCAGCACGGGTTTGTAAAACAGCAATGGTTTGTGGATGGCAGGTTTCTGAAACAAAAAACTTGCGACTGATTTCTTGCGGAACATTTGCATAACACATTGTCATTGCTTCAGCAGCTGCAGTCGCCTCATCAAGCAAGGATGCATTTGCAATGGGAAGTCCGGTTAAATCAATAACCATTGTTTGGAAGTTAAGTAACGCTTCCAATCGTCCTTGTGAAATTTCGGCTTGATATGGGGTGTATTGTGTATACCAACCAGGATTTTCAAGGATGTTCCTTTGTATAACCGGTGGAACGTGGCAGTTATAATACCCCATGCCGATATAGGAACGGAAGACCTTATTTTGAGAAGCAAGATGTTTAAGGACATCAAGTGCTTCGTATTCTGAAAGACCTTGCGAATTTGTGTTCTTACCACAAATATCTAAACGCAACGGTGATGCCATACGAATGTCTGCTGGCACAACGTCTTCAATGAAATCGTCCATTGAATTATATCCGAGTGTTTCCAGCATCTGATCTATATCTTCAGAACGAGGACCGATGTGCCGATTTGAAAAGGTAGAGGAAAGATTTTCTTTATCAAGCATGCTCCGCCTCAACATAAGCATTATACTGATCGGCATCAAAGAGTGCATCAAGCTCGCTGGGATCAGTCATCTTGATTTTGAGAAACCATCCATCATCATAAGGCGAATCATTCACTTGTTCGGGAGCATCAAGGAGGGATTCGTTTACCTCAATCACTTCGCCACTCACAGGAGAATAGAGGTCAAATGCTGCTTTGACAGATTCTATCACCCCCAGTTCTGTTTTATGTGTTAGTTCAGTGCCAACATCTGGCAATTCGACGAAGACAATATCTTGTATTTCGGATTGGGCATAGTCTGTGATGCCGATAGTGGCGATATCGTCTTCTTGCCTAACCCACTCATGGCTTTCCATGTATCTTAAATTTTCTGGAATCATCAAATTTTCCTTCACGTTTTTCTAATAATTAATGAAAATATTACCTTCAAATTGCTCAAAAGGCTACGGTTTATATTAGACATTATTCTGATTCTCACCTATTACGATAATATCATTCTCCAATCTGCATAGCACGTTTGATTTCCAAATCATCAAAAGCTTGTCCATTTTTGTCTGTAATCCGCAGATAAAATCCCCAACCTTCTTTCTCCTCACACACCTTAACGAGGATACTGTTCGGACCTTTCTTAAGAGTTACGGGAAAAATATATCTGTCTATTATAGCTTTATGCGTTTCTGTATGTGCATATAC
Source organism: Candidatus Poribacteria bacterium (assembly GCA_965214095.1). Classification (GTDB taxonomy): domain Bacteria; phylum Poribacteria; class WGA-4E; order WGA-4E; family WGA-3G; genus MSPOR6. The sequence goes on from OZ243938.1 coordinate 1,918,321, forward strand.
TTCTACCCCGTTTAGCCAGACTTTTCCCTGATCGTCGCTATCAAAACGGAATTGTACTTCCCTTTCATCAGGTGAAGTAACGGTTGTCCATGCATAGGCAACACGCCAATCAACATCTTTCCCAAACCTGATATTGCCATCCAATTTATCGTCTGAACATTTCTGCCAACCCACCTTACCATCTATGGTGTCATATTTTACAGTTGTGTCAATGTGTGTTGCATCTTCAGGAATATATGCAGTATCAAAACCGATTTTATCTATATTATCAAATGGACCTAGGACTACCCATGAGTCTTCCGTAATTAAACCCGTTTTTTGAATATGTTCACCTGCTTTGTCAAGCATACCTTTATCACGGTAATACTCGGCGATGCTAAGGTTAGCATCTAAATTATGTGGGTCAAGTCTAATTGCTTCAGTGAAATCTTCAAACGCTGCTTTATATTTTTTTAGTTTAAGATTTATCTTACCGCGTGCTTTGTATGTTTCACCGTTGTTGCGGTCAAGTTTTATGCTTTTAGAATAATCGTCTTTTGCACCTTTATAGTCTCCAATGTGGTTCTTTGTGCTGCCACGAGCATTGTATGCAAGAAAATTCTCTGGATCAAGTTTTATTGCTTGATTATAGTCTTCAATTGCGTCTTTATGGTTACCGACCACATCCTTGGCAACGCCACGATTCAAGAAAAAGAGGTCGGCTCTTGGATTTAACTGAATTGCCTTATCTAAATGTAATATTGCTTCGTTATATTCCTTGGAATTGAATTTAAGTCCTGCCAGACTATAGTAATGATCAGCACGAATTACTTCTCGCTGGTGCCACTGTTGCAAGGCTTCCGCTTTAGTATCTGTAAGTAGAGCCTTAAGCGTGTTAGAAGAAATTGCATAACTGTAAGACATATAATTCGCGGTTGCCACGCCAACGACATTACCTATGCTGTTTAGAATAGGACCGCCACTATTTCCATAAGAAACATCAACTGTCATCCGTAACCATTTATTGTTCTTCTGAATGCTATGTATAGTCCCCTTGGTTACTTTGTAATTAGTAGCTGGAAATCCTACTGCATAAATAGGCTCACCGCTTTGGACTCTATCACTATTCCCAAGAGGAAGTGGTGTGCCTTCACCTGAAATTCTTAGGATAACAAGGTCATTCTTGATATCAAACGCGGTTACACCTACAATTTTCCAAACTTCTTCATTGTCATTTAGTTTTGCGAAATAGAGACCTGGTTGTGATACAACGTGAATGTTGGTAACGATCCTATCTTTGCCAACAAAAAAACCTGTCCCAACTCCAAGACCCGAAAAGTTCCCGCCAACTATACGCACTGTAGATGCTTTTGCCTTTTCGGATATTGAGTCAGTTTCCGTTAACTCCTCCGATTTTTCAAAAGTTTCCTGTGCATATGAGAATGAGAGAAATACCGCCAGAACCAACAAGCAGAATAAAATTTTTGTGTAATGTCTCATTTTCCCACCTCCGGGTCTATCTCTTTTGCCTTCTCAAAGTCAACTTTCGCTGCTGCATGTTGACCAAGTGCTTCCTTTGCTTTCCCACGATTGTGGTATGCTATAGCATAATTGGGGTTAAGTTCAATCGCCTTATCGTAGTCAGCGATTGCACCGACATAGTCCTTTTGATCAGTCTTTGCATGTCCGCGGCCATTGTAAGCTTTAGCATGTTCAGGTTTTAGTTTAATTGCATGATTGTAATCTGCAATTGCACCATCAAAATCTTTGGACTTGCGTTTCGCATTACCACGATCTATATAAGCAAAGTAAGTGTAAAACCTGTCTTCAAGATTCAGTTCGATTGCATGCGTATAATCCTCTATGGCACCAGTATAGTCCTCAAGTTCTACTTTTACATGCCCGCGAAGCCTGTAGGAATAAGGTTCTTTGGGTTTTAGTTTTATTGCTTGAGTATAGTCTTCGATTGCGGCAGCATACTCTCTAAGTTTACGTTTTGCTGAACCGCGATTGTTGTATCCGTAAGTATCATTCGGTTGAAGCTTAATTGCTTCGGTAAAATCTTCAATCGCTCCAGTGCTATTACCACTTTCCAACTCTGCACGTCCACGACTATTTATAATGAAGTAAGAGTCATCAGGCTTCAGTATTAGTGCCTGATTATAGTCTTCAATTGCCCCGATGAAATCTTTGAGTTTAAGTCTTACCTGCGCGCGTTGAATATAGATGTTTCCATCTTGAGGATTATGCTTAATGGCTTGTGTATAGTCTTCAATTGCGCCAGTATCGTCTCCGCTCTGAGTCTTCGCCCAAGCGCGTGCAGTATAGGCATTAACATCATCAGGTTTTAGTTTGAGGACTTGTGTAAAATCTTCTATTGCTCCCGCATAATCCCGTTTCGCTGACTTTTCATGACCGCGTTCTTTGTAATTACTAACATCTTCAGAAGATCGTTCTGATTCAATAAATGTTCGTGTTATCGTTGTAACGACTGTACCATCCTTACGTGACTGCACCTCAAGTGTCTTTCCCTCAAGTATCTTTTTTATCTCATCAAGTTTTTTTTGAATTTCAAGATCGGTCGGGATTAGTTTCAATACATGATTATAGTCATCTATTGCCCCTTTATAATCTCCAAGTGTACTTTTTGCGTCTCCACGTATCTTATAGATTTTCAGATCATCAGGATTCAGTTCAATTGCTTGATTGAAATCTTTTATTGCTTTTTCAACGTTCCCATCATAATATTTCTGCCATCCTCGCATGTGATAGAAATAAGCACGGACATTTTTTCGCTTCCGCCACTTTCCCAGAGGCTCCGTAGAAATAGAATCCTCTATCAATGCCTTGATTGCACTGGAAGGTCTCGCGTCGTAACCGTGTCCAACATGAATACCAATGATTTCACCTTTGCTGTTTAACATTGGACTACCACTGTTTCCCGGATACGCATCAACGGTCGTCTTCAACCATTTATCGCTCTTGCGTATATCTTTGACAACACCGTCTACAACCTTGAATTCTCCTAATTTAGGGTAGCCTGCAAGGAAGACGGTCTCTCCGATCTGAAGTGTATCAATGTCAGCCAATGGTAGTGGGACACCTTCACCTTTTATCTTCAGGATAGCAATGTCACTCTTGATATCAAATGCCATAACACCTTCTACTAACCAGATTGTTTCTTTGTGATTTAATTTAGCAGTAATAGGTCCGATTGTACATCCTGCTGCAACGTGAAAATTTGTTGCTATCATATCTGGTGTCACAAAGAATCCCGAACCACCACCAGGTAACCCGACTATGCGTACAGTAGATTCCATTGCCATTTCCGATATTTTGTCAGTTTCTGTTGACTTTTCGGTATTTTCGGCAGTTTCCTGTGCATAAGAAAGTGAAAGAAATAACCCAAGAACCAAGAACCACAATAAAAGATTTATGTAGCGTCTCATTTTATTCTCTCCAAGCAGGTGTGCTAATTTTAAATAAAAGGCACCTTCACGATTTTCGCAGGGTGCAATTTACCCCGGATGTCGATTTCAACCGTTTTCTTTGTTTTTACAGATATAGACGCAAAACCGATATTACATTTCAAACTTGGCGACGGTGCTCCACTCGTCACCTTACCGATAGAACGACCATTCTTATAGACTTCATACCCACAGCGTGCAACAGCGCGGTCCAGCATTTGAAATCCTACTAATTTCTTACGCAAATCACCATTCTCTTTTTGTGTAAGAAGAACGTCCTTACCAATAAAATCACCTTTGTCTAACTTAACAAAACGTCCAAGTCCTGCCTCATAAGGTGTTGTGTCGTCATCCATATCCATGCCATAGAGACGGAGTCCAGCTTCAAGTCTTAAGGTGTCGCGCGCGCCAAGTCCAACTGGCAATCCTCCCGCTTCTATCACAGCAGGATAAAGAGCATTCCATAAACCTTCTGCACTGTTGGCATTAACATATAACTCAAACCCTATCTCCCCTGTATATCCAGTACGTGAAATCGCAGTGCGAATTCCTGCAACCTCACCAATGACAAACCGAAAAAATGATATTTCAGAAACATCATGATCAGGAACAAAAGGATTTAGTATTTCAATTGACTTTGGACCTTGAAGTGCGATAAGCGTAGTGTTTTCACTGTCGTCAGTAATTTCTGCTCCTGCGTCGTTTTGTGCTTTAACCCATGCGAGATCTTTTTCAATATTAGCAGCGTTAACAACAAGAGTGTAATCATTTTCAGCATGTCGGTAGACAAGGATGTCATCTACTATACCCCCGCTGTCATTACACAGCAGTGTATATTGCACCTGACCATCAACTAACCGACTGACATCGTTTGTGCAAAGTTTTTGAACTAAATCGTCTGCTCCTCTACCTTTAACATCCAATTCTCCCATGTGTGACAGATCAAACAGACCAGCAGTAGAACGAACAGCGAGATGTTCCTTGACAATACTGCTATATTGTAGCGGCATTTCCCACCCACCGAATTCTGTGAATTTCGCATTTAGGGATTTATGAATTTCGTAAAGCGTTGTTCTTTTCATCTCTCCAATCCATAGATACGCGCAAGATTATCACCAAAAATCAACGTTTCAGCATCATCACCGAGTTCCAAACGTTTTAGAGCATTGATAACTTGAATCGGTCTATATTCAGGTAAATTAGAACCAAACACTATCTGTTCCGGTCCGAGTGCATCAACTGCAGACTTTACCTCTGTCGGAACAACTGTATCTGGGTCATTTCCCCACCGACGATGGAAACGTAAAATAGTTGTGCCGAGATAGATGTTTTTATTTGTTTTTGCGACAGAGATCGCATCCTCTAAATCATCTGGAAATCCCATGTGATCCATAATCACTGGTGTCTCAGGTACCCAACTTGCAACGTTGCCAATCCGATTTGGATGACAATTATTCGGTCCAGAGTGAATTGAAACGATCAATCCAAAGTCACGCGCAGCTTCTACAACAGGTCGCACGATTGGGTCATCCACATTATAATTGTGTATAGCTGGCATCAACTTAATACCCGGCATTTCCCATTCCTCAGCCGCATATTTGACCTGTAAAATTGGGTCAGGTTCTGTCGGATGCACAAGAGCACATCCAAGTGTACGTTGGTTACCGCGTATCACATCGGCAAGCTCAGCGTTTTGAGGCGTCGGTTGCGGAGTTGGCATGACGACTGCTACATCCATAGATGCTTCGTCTTCTAATTCAAGCAAGGCATTCAGATCTAAATTCCCAGATTCATCACGAAATTCATCATTGAGATATGCTTCAAAATCACCACGCATAAGAACCTTCCTTAATCTATTGTTGTAGGTATCATTCTTTGATAAGAATTGCACCATTTTCTATGTCAGTTTCAAAAAGCACATTTTCTGAGATCAGATCATTGCGATACTGTGTATAAACCGATTCTGCTGAATCAATATTGGGAAAACGGATGACGAAGACATGATATGGTGTTGCGGTATTCTTAGAATCTTTGGTGTTGTATTGTGCCATAACCCCAATCGCGTTTTCAACCAATTGCGGAAACGTTTCAGGTAAAGTTTTATTGATTTGATGCAATGTCCAATCTGTCGTAAATAACTTTTCGCTACCACGGATATATTGAGTAGGTAATAGTTCCAATAGCTGAATTTTTTGTTGAGGGTCTTTTATACGTTTTGCAGTAACTTGGGCGAGTTCTATCATTGCCTTCCGAATACCGGTTGCTATGGCATATCCTTCTATTTGTATGAAGTACTTTCCTTTCCAAAACCAGAGATTTCTCCCAGAAATAATCGCTTTGCAACCGACCCATTCATATTTTGGGTGTGGATAACTACTAACACTGAATATTCCGAAAGCATTTTCAGGGGTACCCATATCAAAAATCTCTAGCAGGATATATGGTTCTGAACCAAATTTGGGACTTTGGTATTCTACCTCTGCTTGTGCTTGAAATCCGTAATGGTGGTATATTTCAGGATATATTTCAGAGGGAACATATCTGTCTATATACAGTGTTTCAGTGTTATATGTTGTTGGTTTGTTAGCACGTACCCAATCATTGATTTCACCATCTTTAGGTAAGAGCGTTTCGGGTTTTGCCGTTGTCAGGTAAGGAAGTGTAGAATTAGTTGCAGCATCAGCATTATTGGGTAACGTGCTGTCCTGTTGTAGTGGTTTCTGCTTTTGAGAGTACGACTGAATATTTTCTGAAATATCAGCTATGATTCCTTGAGCATTTTTGGCTGTGGGTGCTTTCCATACCCCATAAACATACCTATTCTCCTGATTAATAGATGTCAAATTACCTTGTTCCGATCCACATGAAATGAAGATCGAAATACTGAGAAAGTATATACAGAATACATTGCGGAATTTCATCTTTACCACTGTTCTGCAAGTTGATTGTAAAGGTCCTCAATGAGTTCCTCAATTATCAAATTTTTTGCCTGATCCACTGTTTCTGGCGGTTCCCCACGATTCTCCACTACATAAAAGTCGTGTATCTGCAGATGGTTATCTCTTTTTTCTATTATATTGTTTCTAATTCTATCAACAAATTGGTATTCCACTTGTAGACTCATCCGGACTAATTCTACATTACCACTCGGTCCAAACCCGTGTTCCTTTATATCATAATGTTGTATCTTTATAGTGAGTTCTGAATCGTTTCCATCATTCCATTTCCTATTAAAACGTTCAGTTAGTTTTTCATGAATGACTTCATCAAAAGGTCGTTGTGAAACGTCATCGTAAGCGATATCGGCATCATTAACTTCAACAGGTGGTATGTTGATTGACTTAATATGCTCCAGATAGGAGGAGGTAGAGACATAACCACATCCGATCACTGCACTAAAGAGTGCAGATAAACATAAGTACAACACAACTGAAAGTACAATGTTACTATTATGAAGATGTCCTTTTCGTTGCTGCAATGTTTTCACAGATAATAAAGAGATTAATTGGAATAATCGTTTGTTATAAAGTGTCCATTTGATACCCATATATATTCCCTTTAAATTTGAAGAAAAACTGGAGTGGATTGATAGGCTTAACCTGCGGACGTTCAGGCTGCTTTTCTCTCCCAAAACGCAACACTCGGAAAAAGTCAATGATATATTTCTTTACAGGTGGAATAGATAAAACTACAAACAGGATGATAAGTATGATTAGGATGAATGCCAAAAGGTTTGTCATCCATTTCTGTGCAAGTAAATCACCTTTTTCTTTTTGAATTTGTCGCCTAACACGAGGGTTACGAGTTCTCATTAGACACACCTATCGGTAATATGGAAAATATAAGATTTAAATTCTGCTGAGAGGAACGAGATATAACTATTCAGACGGCGAACGCAATTGATACATTCGCCGTTGATTTAGTTGATCTGAAATCAGATTTCTTCAGTTAATTTTGCAGATTGTGGATCGTCTGATTAGAATCTGCCTTTCGGTATACGAGGTGACCTACGATTTCTGTTATCACGCGAGTTATCTCTTTGGTCATATCGGTTGTTACGCCTATCCCGATTATCCCGTGAATCCCGTGAATCCCGATTGTCACGATTATCTCGTGAATCCCGATTGTCACGGTTATCCCGATTGTCACGGTAAGGACGATTCTCACGGTAATTTGACCTACCTTGTTCGCGTGGTTCTGGTTCCACATCTGAATCAGATGATGAGGTATCAAGCTCTTCTATTGGAACACCTTTGGCTGCAATAAGAGACAAGTCAACCCTTCCCTGTTCATCAATCGTCAAGATTCGCACAGTTACCTCGTCTCCAACCTGCATAACATCTTCTGCTCTACGAACATAGCCATCACCCATCTGTGAGATGTGAACAAGTCCATCTTTCCCAGGCAGAATCTCAACAAATGCTCCGAAGGATGCTGTCCGAACAACCTTGCCTGTGTATTCTTTTCCGATTTCAGGCATCGCCGTAACTGCACGGACTTTTTCCTCAGCATTTTTGACACCCTCTGCACTTGTTGAAGCGATTTCAACTGTTCCGTCATCATCAATATTGATCGTCGTACCCGTTTCTTCCTGAATACCTTGGACGGTTTTACCACGAGGTCCGATGAGGTCTTTAATCTTCTCTGTAGCAATCTGGAGTGTGTAGATACGTGGTGCATAAGGTGACAATTCGGCACGAGGTGTACTAATGAGAGCGTTCATCTGCTCAATGACAGCAATGCGTGCCTCACGTGCTTGGTGGATGGCTTTCCGCATCAGCTCAGGGGTAACACCGTCGATTTTAATATCCATCTGAACAGCAGTTACACCTTCTGTTGTTCCTGCTACCTTGAAGTCCATATCACCAAGGAAATCTTCAGTGCCAAGCATATCTGTCAGAATAACTTCGTGTTCACCTTCTTTGACAAGTCCAACACCAATACCCGCAACCGGTCTTTTTAATGGAACTCCAGCATCAAGTAGTGCTAATGTTGCTCCGCACACAGTCGCCATTGATGAAGATGCATTGGATTCCAATATTTCAGATACTACACGGATGGTATAGTTAAAGTCCTCTTTGCTCGGAACAACAGGTTCAAGTGCTTTTTCAGCAAGTGCACCGTGTCCAATTTCTCTACGTCCTGGTCCCATCATGCGTTTGACTTCACCAGTGCTAAAGGGTGGGAAGTTATAATGTAAGAAGAAACCGCGACGGATTTCTCCATCCAATCCACGCTGTACATCTTCATCACCAGAGGTGCCAAGAGTCGTGACACAAAGTGCCTGCGTCTGTCCTCGGGTAAAGAGTGCTGAACCGTGGGTGCGTGGGAGTAGGGCGACTTCACCCGAAATGGATCGTATATCTGTAACACCACGTCCATCAACCCGTTTGCCTTCATCAAGTATGGCTTGACGCATCTGCTCTTTTTCTATATCACTCAAGATAGAACGTGCATCTTTTTCTGCACTTGGGTCAATTTCTTCTGAGGCATCCTCTTGAATTTCGGCGAGGATATCCGCTTGAATCTGTTCAAGGTAATCTTCACGAAGTTGCTTGTCTGCCATTCCAATTGATTCGCGGATCCGAGCCGTTGCGAGGTCCCTGATCCTTGTATTTAATGTATCCTCTACTCCTTCTGATTGATATTCACGTTTCTCCTGACTACAGACAGCAACGATACCTTCTTGGAGTTTGATAATTTCTTTTATCTGTTCGTGTGCCGCGATGATTGTGTCTATTACTTCGTCTTCTGGAGTTTCGTGTCCTCCCCCTTCAACAGACATCACAGCATTTGATGTGCCGCTTACAAATAGTTCCATCTCTGAGGAATGCAATTCCTCGTAGGTAGGATTAATTATTAATTTACCATCTTTTTTCCCAACGGTCACGGCGGCTACCGGACCACTAAACGGAATATTGGACACAGAAAGCGCAGCAGAGGTTCCTATGAGTGCAGGCACATCTGCAGGATGCACACCATCTGATGAATATACAGTACATAATACTTGTACTTCTGCCTTAAATTCCTTTGGAAAAAGTGGACGTATACAGTGGTCAATCAAACGGGCGACCAACTGTTCTGAGGATCCGGGTCTCGGTTCACGTCTACCATACACCGTTGGAATACGTCCGTTAGCGTAGGACCTCTCTCTATAATCTACTGTCAATGGAAAAAAATCTAAATCGTTCTCCCTATCATCTGCTACTACAGTCACTAAGACAACTGTTCCACCGTATTGTACCCACACGGCACCATCTGCCTGTTTAGCAACTTTCCCCATTTCAATCGATAAGTTTTCACTTCCGAGTTGCATTTCAACTTTCACTCAATTTCCTCCTAACTAATACTCTTACACAAAATGCCTACGGTGGAATATTTAACTTCTTTGAGACCCAATTGTGTCGCGAATTCCAAGTTCATTTATTAAACGATAATATCGTGGGACATCCTTCTTATATAGATACCTTAACAAACGACGTTGTTTTCCTACCAAACGAAATAGTCCGTATCTTGAATGGTGATCTTTTTTATGTGTCTGAAAATGCTCTGTTAATTCCTGAATACGAGCATTTAATACCGCGACTTGCGCTTCAGGCGAACCGGTGTCTCGATCATGTATTTGGTGCTGTTGGATCAATTCCTGCTTCTTTGCTGCATCAATTGCCAAACTTTTCACCTCCTGCTTCTTTAGAATTTACATAGAAATTATCAAATAATCTCTATGATATAATAAAGCACGACGGATATAGTTTTGCCGTGCCTAATTTTTCTCATCTAACATAATATCATTCATATTGATGCTTAATTATATCATAGAATAGTATGGATTTCAAGTATATTTCAGTTTTAGGGTATGTGCAGTTTTTGGCATGCGTTTTTCTGTCTAAATAACAGGTTATAGTGGATTTCACCAAATCAAGAGTATTATAGTAGGTTTTGAAATTACTTGAACACTCAGCATCGGCGAGGTTAGGAAACCTCGCCTACCGTGGGTGTCAACTTATATTTATAATTCACTATAATAGATGTAGCATTCAACGGATTTTGCAGATTATCAATCCCAATCCAACACAACCCCCGTCCAAACATCAGGTTCATCAAGCAATCCATCGTAAGCTTGCTTAATCTGTTCAGGCTTGAGACGATGAGAGATCAACGATTCAACATCCAACTCCGTGCGGGCAATCCAATCAAAAATAGTCTGCTGCTTACTCAATTGTGATACGCGATTGCCAGTATCAGGATACATCGGAACGCACCATTCCAACGCACCGCGGATCGTTATCCAACGTAGATGTGTATCAGAAAGAAGTTCTGTCAAATCTCCAGTAACAGAAACACGTGGTGAACCGAGTATCACAAGTTGACCATAACTCGCAGTCGCGCGGAGTGCTTGCATAACAACACTGCTATGACCAACCGCATCAACAGTGATGTTCCCCAGTTCTCCATTGGTTAATTCTTGTATCTGTGCTTGCACTTCCTCCGCATCTCCTCCGACAGTATGTTCAATACCACACCGTTCCGCTAATTTTCGCCGCTCCGCTACAGGATCCACACCGATAACACGACAACCGTGAAGTTGAAATATCTGCGATGCGAGGTTGCCAACCAACCCTAATCCGAATACAATAACACGTGCATTAGTGCCAATCTCTGAGACAATAATAGAAGTCATCGCTACACCTGCCATCCGAGATGCTGCGACAACTCCTGGATCAATAGAATCACTTACAGGAGCTATCAATCTATCTTGTGTATACCGAATAATTGAGGCGTGTCTTCCATAAGTAAAGACTCTATCACCAGGTGCAGCACGAGTAACATTTGCCCCGACATCACGCACAACCCCAACATTCGCATAACCGGACCGCCACGGATATGCACACCACGAACCTCTTTGAAATACTTTCGGTTCTCTACCTGTATAATTTGCCAATTCAGTACCGCTACTGATGAATGTGTATTCTGTGTCTATCAATAATTCGTTAGGTGATTGTATAGATGCATCAAATTCATTGGTCTGAAGTTCTACTTTGTTCTGTCCAGTTACAACCACCTCTCTAATTTTCATATTCGTTTCCCTCTGCTAATTCTTTGAGCTTAATCTCACGAATGAGTGATTTCGTCTTATGATATCTATAAAGTCCAAGAAAAAAAGTCACAGCACCAATGAACATAAATAACCCACCTATTGCACCGTCAGCAATCGGTGAATTCATAATATGGAAATGTACAAAGGATAATCCTGCAACAAATAGCGTCAAAGCCGTGCGGATGTAGGCGAGGAAGGTTCGCTCATTGGCAAGTATAGTTCTGTCCGCAGCCAGATGATCCCGAAGTATCAACTGGCCCTTGATACTTTCATAAGGTTTCTCATGTTCTACCATTTAGTACAATATGTTCCTTTTTAATTCAGATAAAAGAGACTATACAGATTACACCGATGATCCAACCATAAAAGATACTCATTAATCGAACTATTTTCGCAGTTTTACGATAGTGCATCGTATACAGGGCAGGATGCTGCGAGTAAATCTCAACACGTTTTGAAATGGACAAATCAATTCGTGGTATTAGAATATACACGACAAGGACGACTATCGCAAGCGCAAGAATATTAATCTTAGGAAGAATACTCAGACATAAACCGAAAATTCCCCAACGCCATTTTGAAACACTTCTTCGCGCATCCGACTTTGCAGTGTTAATCAGCAGTGCTGAAGATGTCATGCTTGAGTGTTTCATTTGTCTTTTCTGCTACCTATCAACCATCATAACGGAGATTTTTGCCGTTGTCAGGTCCTCCCTGACCCCAAACCCAAACATTGCGGAAAAATGCCTGTTTTTCAGATGGTAACCCATCAATGATATGTTTTGGCACCGTCGGTTTGTGGAATTGACACCCAACAAAATTATAGCAATTAAACACTGCAATTCGTGGACGATCCGGATTCTTCCAAGTGTCACCAGAATGACATAGGTTCTCAGTGAAGATAATCGCAGAACCAGGTGGACAACTATATGTCTCAAGGAGTGGTGAATCAACCTTACGATGTGTCTCTGGGATTTGGAAGTTCGATTTATGACTTCCGGGTAGAAACAGTGTGCCACCTTCACCTGCTTTCACTTCGTTCAATTCAAACACAACCCGTGTCAATGCTGAGTAAATTCTTCCATCATGGCATTGATAACTAAAGTTAGGGTTCACATTTCGCACACCACCGTGTGGTGGCGGTCCCCCATTTCCCTCAGACCTATAGGTGAACCAACTTGATTCCATACGAATTTCACCCAAAGTTTCTTTGAGAATATCAATTATAGTTGGATGGTCAATCAAGATTGAAGATGCACCGCCGGGAAATTGTCGCTCATGCGGAGGTAATGCCTCGGGATTTGTGCGAATTGTGTCAACTTGGGTTTTAATTTCATTTATCTCTGAGGGTGTCAACACTTCTGGAATTAACAAATACCCTTTCAGATCAAAGATAAATTTCTGTTCTTCAGTCATAAGATTCATCTCCTCTAATCATCGGGCAGGAGACCCCGCTGCTTTAGCACGGGGAGGAATGCCCGTTCCTATCTATATTGAAAGTTTAGTTTAGTTAACACCTTGAAATCTCTTTGTTTTGCACCCGTTGTCAATCGTTTCCCATCAATGCTATAGATTGAAAACAATCCTTTTGCGTTGACACCTGCTAATCTTGTCAATCCATATTTGATATGCTTGACAAGTGTGTTCTTGACCAATCCTTCTTTTAGCAAAGTGCCACCATATCGTGAACGGATACCCCCTTTTTTCGGTTGTTCTCTGTGTAGATTGCGTCTGGCTATTGGTATAGGTGATATACAGAATATATCTGTCGTATCTGGTATGCTATCACCGCCGACAGTATGATAAGCAAGACACCAACTATCCACACAATGTGTGTCAAAGGTTTCTGCTAACTTCTGTTTAGACTTTTTCAACCCAAGCCTATCACGGATTTCCTTTGTTTCGTATCCTTGGAGTGTTAGCAGGTGCCATCGCTTCTTGATTTCAGTATAGAACCACTGCTTACCAACTTCCAATGGACTAAAAGATTGATTCCACTTTTTAGCGCGTTTGATAGTCCGTGCTTTGATGTCTTCTACACATACATGACTAATAGGATAGAGTTTAGATAACCAATTAAGTATCCTTAACTTCCAATCCCATCTCGCACGCGTGCCAGCAGGTAGACGTTCTCTGTTAGCAAGTTTGTTTGTCCTATTTTTCCGATTAGGACACTTCCGTGAACGCCTACATCTACGAAGTTCACGTCTTTTTTCAACCTTTTTACCAACCTTGTTATGTGCGTCTGCTTGCACATTCAGATAAGTATGTTTCTCTGATTTCACACTAAAGCCTTCTTTCTTACTACCAGGATCCACACCAACCACTATGTCTTGGAGTTCAGTGTCTGATGGATCAACATTTAGTCGGACGCAAAATATACCATTATTCCAAAAGGGGGTCGCTTTCCCTGTTTGTATCCAACGCCTCGCCCGTGAAGGTTTTGTAGGCATGAGAGGGTGTTGATTTTTGTCTATTACTGGAACTAAGATGTGTAAACCTCCGAAGAGTATATATTGCCCCATCCAGATCGGGTATTCGTAGAGGAATCGGACTTGGGGAGCATCCGAAACATACATTGGACTGCCACGTTCAGAACACCCGATATATGACTGTAGAAAATAGTTTAACTTGTGGAGTGAACGCTTGGCATGCGCTTCGCACAAGCCCCGATGCTTTAGCACGGGGTTATTGACCTCCTAAACACTGTTTTGGATTTTGAAGATTGTAGCAGGATTCTACTTTAATTGGAAATGTAAAATGTTTAGGAGAAAAAAAGACTTGACATCGGCGACTAACTCGGTTATAATTATGACTTCTTTTCACAACTCCTCACAACAAAACATACGAATATGACCATTGCGGAGGTTAGTATGCACCTAATTACTTTAAAAGACTGGTCAGAAACAGAAATCCGAGAAACCGTAGAAAACTGTATCAAAATCAAGAATCACCCTGAGAAATATAGGCATGCCGCGTCTGCATTGAGTCTTGCATTGCTATTTCAAAAGACATCCACTCGGACACGGTGTGCTGGAGAGATTGGAATCTTACAGTTAGGCGGACATGCACTTTATTTAGACTGGCGAACAACGAACTTCGGATTGGCAGATCTCGGAGACGAAATGCATGTCCTGTCCGATTACGTTGATATTATATTAGCACGTTTCTTGAAACATAGTGATGTCCGAAAGGCTGCGGATGCCGCATCTGTCCCAATCATCAACGGTTGTTGCGACAGATACCACCCAACACAAGCCATTGGTGATCTTATGACGATACAAGAACATCTCGGGAAGTTAGAAGGTGTTAAGGTCTGCTTCATAGGTATTCATAACAATGTGTGTAATTCGTTGATATCCGCAGGGATGAATGTCGGACTTGAAGTAACCGTTATTGCTCCTGAAGTTAACCCTGCTGCCGTTGATGAAGAACTATGGAGACAGGCGGAACAAAAAGGGTGCTATAAATCCATACCTACAGATCCACTTGACACAAATGCAGCACTAAAGGAAATTATTGCTGAAAACGATGTTGTCTACACAGATACTTGGTTAGATATGGAATTCTTTGCAGATCCTGACTTTGCGGAGGAACGGGAACGTCGTATGAAACTGATGATGCCCTATCAGTTGAATCCTTCGCTTCTTAAAGGAGTTGACTGTAAGATAATGCATTGTCTACCTGCACATCGCGGTTATGAAATCGCTGGTGAACTCCTTGATGACCCACGTGCTATCATCTTTGAACAATCAGAAAACCGTCTGCACAGCATGAAAGCAATCATACTCAAATTGCTTGGACGTTCTTATAGTGAAATGTAAAAATATGTGCACACTCCCCGGTAGATGCGGTTTCCTAACCGCATCTATGAGATTGAACAAACACCAGTTCGGTTAGGAAACCGAACCTACCATAGTATGTAAATAATTATGGTTTTTACTATATCTTATATCAGGAGTTAGAAAGACGCGTTGAAGAAAGCAATAGAGAGTGAACGTGAATTGAGTTCACACAACGAAGGTGACAAATGGACTACAGAAAGTTTTTCATAAGCCTTGCTTTACTCACACTTATCACCATCGGACTTATCGTTTTCGTCACGTATACTTATACCGGTTATACGCCAGAAGGAATGATCGTTTCTCTGTTTATTACAATATTGAAACTGGTGTTCTTTGGGTTAGTCGTTATTGCACACTTATATCTTACCTATCTTGTATTTCTATTTTTGTTCCGGTTGCTGCGAAAGTTACTCTATTTTATTTCCGCCACATTGCGGAGAATGTATCAGATAATTTGCGCCAGACGGTAGCATCTATGAAAGCGTATACCAGTAAAGTGTTTCTGAGCTTACTCTCAATCCTGATATTGATTTATTTTTTAAATTTTCTGTATAAAGCATGAATAACTTTCTACAACACCTTGAATGCAGCAGTTGTCGTGAAACGTACACATATTCAGAACCGCAGAACCTCTGCCATTCTTGTGGGAAACCTCTCTTTGCCCGATATGCACTTGACCAGTTGATTGATACTTGGAAACCAAAACAGTTACAGTCAAGACCCAATACTTTGTGGAGATATAGGGAACTGCTCCCTATCATCAATGATAAACATATCGTGTCACTCGGTGAGACGATGACACCGCTCATCCACGCAAAGAGACTTGGGACACAATTCGGTCTGCAACAACTCTGGATTAAGGACGAATCCCGTTTGCCGACAGGTAGTTTCAAGGCACGCGGATTAGCAATGGCTGTTTCCAAAGCGAAAGAACTCGGTATTAAAAAACTGGCAATCCCATCTGCAGGAAATGCAGCAACTGCATTATCAGTTTATGCTGCATCTGCGGGGATACCGGCATATATTTTTATGCCGAAAGACACACCCACATATAATATTGAAACCTGTCAACTTGCTGGGGCAAACGTTGCACTTATTGATGGTTTGATTAGCGATGCTGGTAAGTTAGTTGCAGAACGGAAAACGGATGAAAACTGGTTTGATGTGTCTACACTTAAAGAACCATACCGTGTGGAAGGGAAGAAAACGATGGGATTTGAGTTAGCAGAACAATTTGGATGGAAGCTGCCAGATGTGATTATCTATCCTACGGGTGGTGGAACAGGTATTGTTGGCATGTGGAAAGCTTTCACAGAATTAGAGGCAATCGGATGGATAGGTAAGAAACGTCCGCGTTTTATATCGGTTCAAGCAGAGGGTTGTGCGCCAATTGTAAAAGCATGGAATGAAGGGAAAACGCATGCTGCACCTTGGCAAAATGCTCAGACCATCGCAAGCGGATTAAGAGTGCCGCAAGCAATCGGTGACTTTCTGATTTTAGATGCTATACGGGAAAGTGGAGGAACAGCAGTTGCGGTTTCGGATAATGAAATCAATGATGCTATGCAGATGCTACCATCAACTGAAGGGGTATTGACATGTCCTGAAGGTGCTGCGACTGTCGCAGCATTAAAAGAACTTGTTGCGAACGAAACAATCAAGTCATCTGATCAGGTAGTGTTGTTTAATACGGGTGGGTATCAATCGTAAGAAAAGAAATATCCGTGAGCACGAATACAATCACACCCACGGATAACAACCTTATCTATCTTCTTCAATATAATCGTATTTCGGTTTCTTTTCCTTCGTTGGCTCTTCTTTTTTCGTAGTCTCTGCTTTTGGGTTATTTGAACTGCTGAATGTTCGGTTGCCAATTTTATAGTCGGTAACTTTCAATATTGGATAGGGACCATCAAAACCAACGATTCTACCTTGTACTTCTACCACTTCATTCTTCTGCGCAGCATCAATCCGCAGTTGATCATATTCTGGCGAGGCAGTGAATACAAATTTCTGATCATCTTTACCGGTTGTGAGCGCATGTAACTGTTCAGAAGTATGCGGTCTATGTCGTGCCCATCCCGGTATATCCCGTATGCTACTACGTGAGAAACCTGGATATGCAAACAAACGTCCCTTCACTGTGGCTTCAGTTTTTAGCAGATGGACCTGACCTAATCCGTGTCGTCCACGATAGCGGGAGTCTTTCAACTGTCGCATTATGTCATAGACATCAAAATGATGTGTTTCGCTATACTTTGAAACGCCTCGTCTCGGTTTCACTTCTACAACTGTAGAAAAAAGTCTTTTCTTACCGTTTTTATCTATTGGTGCATGAAAGGTAACATCTTTTGGATCTGCCCACGGTGTCAACAGATGACGAATTTTGATCGCATCCGCGACAGATATTACATCTGTAATCTCTATTTTCAAGGATTTTAGTTCGGCTACACTGAGTGTACTAATACCACAGATTAGAAACATCAATAGTGCAACACGAAAGATACTGCTGAAATTTGTGCGTTTCATAATGTGCTCCTTGCTTATATTATCTATCTTATATCCATTAAGTCTATTATACATTGATTAACTAAATTGTGCAAATGATATTTGTGTTTGTATTACTATTTCTCGTGAGACCTAAAATAATACACCTGTCGCCCCGCTGGGGTTTGCATTGGTCGTGGCACATTTTCTATACACATTCCGCCCCGCTGGGGCTGCTCATTTTGATGTTTTCACACTTTTTCATCAAAGTATTATCCTATCCAAAACTCACAATATATTGCAAATGCCAGCAATATCAGTATGTAACCAAGAGAAATTGTCCAAACTATAGTATGAATTAGTCTGATATATGTACTAACGTCCATACCACCCAATAGTTGACAGGATACTTATTCTTCAGCACTACGTTTTTCCACAAGGTAATACAATGCAGGCAAAACAAGCAGTGTCAAAAAGGTGGCAGTAATCATACCACCGCTGATAACAATTGCGAGCGGCTTCTGTAGTTCCGCACCTGAACCGTGTGCTAACGCAAGGGGGAGCATACCGAGTCCTGTGGTCATAGCGGTCATTAAAACAGGACTAATCCGCTCTGATGCGCCTTTCATCACAGCATCATATAATGACATACCTTCGGAACGTAGTGCATTGATATGTGAAACCAAGATGATACCATTTCTCACAGCAATTCCGAACAATAGAATGAAACCGACCATTGATGGAATACTCAATACGCCACCTGTTAAGAATACGCTGACTACCCCACCAATTAACGCTAACGGCAGGTTCAGTATTACCAGTAGTGTCAGTTTCATGGATCCCAATGCCAGAAACAATAGAATAACTATCCCGATTAAGACAAATCCTGTTTGTATGATAATCCGTCTCTGTGCTCGCTGTTGACTTTCAAACTGTCCACCATACGTGAGGAAATACTCTTCTGGTATATCAATCTGTGATTCAATTTTATCCTGAACTTCTGTAATAAAGTTCCCTAAGTCTCTATTTTGAACATTACATTGAATTACGATGCGCCGGGATACATTTTCACGGTTGATAGTATTCGGTCCCTTTCCAAAATTGATGTCAGCAACCTGTCTTAATGGTATGAATGCACCTGAAGGTGTTTTGAGTTTTAGGCTGCCGAAGGATTCAACAGTTTTGACAAGTGTCGGGTCAATCCGAACAACGAGGTCGTATTGACGTTGTCCTTGAATTATCTGACTGACTGTTTCACCTTTGAATGCAGCCTCAGCGAAATGTGTGATGTCTTGAACACTTAGACCGTATCTCGCCGCTTCAAACCGTTTTACCTTGATCTGAAGTTGATCGACCATCACCTGTTGTTCAACATGCAGATCAGCAACCCCGTCAATGTTTGACAATACACCTTCAATTTCCTGTGCTTTCTGTCTTAACATATCAAGGTCAGGACCGAACAATTTCAATGCCACTTGTGCACTTACACCAGATAGGAGATGATCCAGACGGTGCTGAATTGGTTGACCAACGGAGACCAAGACACCGGGGAAATTCTCTGTGGAAAGCAGTTCACGCACTTCTTCAAGTAAATCTTCACGAGTTTTCTCACGATCATCTGGCGGTTTGAAATTTACAACAATCTCATGTGTATTCACATCGTGTGCATGTTCATCCGCTTCTGCACGACCTGTCCGACTACTAACACTTATGACATCTGATATCTCGTTTTTCAGTTTTATTTCCATTTCACGACCAATGCGTGTGGATTCTCCTAGCGATGTTCCTGGGGGTGAAAGTACACTGATTGTAAATGTTGCTTCATCCATTACGGGTAAGAATTCCCTTCCTAATCTCGGTATTGATACAACTGTCAGAATTACCAATATCAATGCCACAGTCACCACAAGCCAACGTAAACGTATGACGAGTGCAAGAATAGGACGGTATACATGTTTTATCCACATCACAACAGGCTGCAGCGTCAATGCCGTCTCAACATCTGAATCTGGTGCTAATGCAACAACGAATAGTCTCCATTGCACCACAAGATTACGGAAAAAATTGGATATGCTCCTAATCCAACCAAACATACCGCGTTTCTGCGTCCGGTCAACACCAGGGATGGTATCTTGCAACGGTATGTCTCTAACACGTCCTAACAGTAAATCACTAAGCACAGGAACGACAGTCAGAGCTACGAACAATGATGCCGCCATTGAAATCACAACTGCCCATCCGAGTGGTCGGAACATTCTACCCTCAATTCCGCTCAGGCTAAACAGTGGTAAAAATACAAGGATAATTATCAAGGTAGCAAATACGATAGACACGCGCATTTCATCACTCGCACGGGTCACAACCTGTGTCGGTGTTTCCGTTGATTCATTCCCTAACTCGCGGAGATGGAAATACTCTTGTAATCGCCGAAATATGTTTTCTACATAAACGATTGCATCGTCAACCACCATACCCACAGCAATTGCCAAACCAGCAAGCGTCATAATGTTTAGGGTGCCACCTTGTAAAAGCAGAACAATAATTGCGATGATCAGAGATAAAGGAATTGCTGTCAGTGTAATCAGTGCTGTGCGGATGTTAAAGAGGAAGATAATCAGAACAATAACAACAAGGATTGCTCCATCACGCAATGCTTCTTTGACAGTATCTACTGCGCGACGAATCAAATCCGCTTGGGCATATTCGACTTCAACCTTAACACCATCGGGTAATGTTTCTTCAAGCGATGCCAATTCGGCTTCAACGCTATCGCTGAGTGTAAGCGTATTGATACCGGGTTGTTTCACGACTTTACCTAATACTGTTTCCTCACCATTCCGACTTCCTGCACCACGACGGATTTCAGGAAGCGTTCCAATCTTCACTGTTGCAATGTCCTTGACCAGAACGGGGGTGTTATGTTCGCGGACATCAATTACGACATTCTCAATATCTTCTACCGATTCAATTCTTCCTAAACCACGAATCATTAGTTCTTTGGCACCCTTAATTAAGAATCCACCTGCAGCGTTGTCATTGCTCTTTTCAAGGGCATGGGCAACATCTTCAAGTGAAATACCGTAACTCACCAAACGTTCAGGATTGACAAAGACTTGAAACTGTTTAACATATCCACCAAGGTTAATTACATTGGCAATCCCACCTTGCGATTGGAGTCGATAACGGATGATCCAATCAGCAATATCCCGCATCTCCATGGGATCAAGTTTATTATCCTCACTTGATTCATCTACGAGTGCATATTCCATTATCTCACCCAAGAGTGAAGATGTTGGTAAAATAATCGGTGTATCAACTCCTTCTGGCAAATTGGGACCAACAAGTTGAAGCCGTTCATTTACCATCTGACGGGCAAGAAAGATATCCATTCCCCACTCAAATTCAACAAAAACGAGCGATAATCCAATTGCAGACGATGAACGAACACGAGATACATCAGGAGCACCGTTCATTGAACTTTCAATCGGTAATGTTACCAGTGTTTCCATCTCCTCTGGCGACCATCCATGTGCTTCGGTTAGGACAGTAATACGTGGTGGATTAATATCAGGGTACACATCAATCGGGGCAGTTTGGAACATCCTGAAACCAATAATGCCCGCAGCGATAAGTCCACAAACAACAAGGAGTCTATTCCTAAGTGAAACTTCAGTGATTTTTGACCACATAGATTTACCTCATTTCCTTTGAAAACTAATGTGCATGTCCAGCATGTGGATCATCTACAATAGCTGTGCCTGCTGATGCTCTCATGAGTTGATGTGTTCCTTGGATGACTACCATCTCACCTGCATGCACACCGTCTTTGATTTCAATATACTGGTCATCTTTTACTCCAACTTTTACTTCATGCTTGAGATATGCGTTATTAGATTCAACAAACACTATCTGTGTAGCACCATCTTCTATGACTGCACTTAACGGTACTGACAGGACATCATCTATCTTGTCTATAATAAGGGTCTGTTCGGCAAACATTCCCGGTTTCAGTTGACGATTGGAATTATCTACCTCTGTCCAAAAATGTACTGTGCGTTTTTCTGGGTCTACCTCCGCAGAAATTTGGGATATCTTACCCGTGAATACTATTCCTGAATAGGCGGGTACACGAATTCGCACTTCACTACCTACATCCCACTTGTTGTGCAAAAGTGCAAGTGAGTCTTCATAGGCTTCACCTTCAACCCAAACAACATCGGTATCAAGTATTGAAAATAAAGTGCTGTTTCTGTCAACGGTTTCGCCGAGTGATACATCTTGCTTGGTGATTTTTCCGGTGGCTGGAGTTGTTACATATAATCGGGAATAGGGTTTTCCTGTTTGGATTATCTTATCAATTTCCTCTGATGTCATACCATACACTTCAAGTTTCTGTTTCACCTTTTGCAATACAATGGCAGCGTTACGCTGTGCCTCTTCCGTTTGTAGCAACGCTTCTAAAGTCTCAGAATTCGTCATGAAGGGCGCGTAGTTTTCAATTAATGCATCTATTGTGATGTCACTAAATGAAGCGATCTTGCCGGTATCCATCAGTGTCTTCAGTTGCATTTCTGACAATCCTGCAGCTAATGCGCGTTGTTTGTGTGCATTAACTTTGATTTCAGCCAAATTGAATGCTGTTTCTGCATCTACAAGTCCAGTTGCCTCTTCTATGAGTGAAATATATTTTAATGCTGGATGACCATCTTCTTTATTTGAAACAGAATTAACTTGTCCAGTATCTTTCCTATCCTGATGAAGCAGTTTAAGGATAGGTGTTTTTCCATCATCGTCAAGTATCTTCTGAAGCAGCTGATCATTGACACCAAGCAATCGGAATTGCCGTTTTCCACCAGCAAATGCATTTATCGCTTTCGTGTATTCTGCTTTACGTGCCACAAGTTCCTTCTGTGCAGAGATTCGCATCTCGGTGAGGGATTCAATACGTTCCAGCGTGTTCTTAAGCAATTTCCGTTCAACATCGGCTATGATCAGGTCAACACGCATCTGTTCCAATGCGGAAACAGTCTTGGCAATAGCAAGTGATCTGTGCTTAAGATATGCTGTTTTCTGCTGTTGCATTTCCGCAATTGATTCCAGATAGTCAATCTGTCGGGTTTGTAGTTCCAGACGAATCTGTTTGGCAAATACAGATCTCTGTTTTGCTGATTTGGATTCTAATGATTTCTGTTGCCGCACTGCTTCTATGAGATCAATCTCTGCCAATTGCAGGTCAAGACTCTCTAATTCAAGTAAGACATCTCCTTCCTTAACCGCATCACCGAGGTTGAAATGGATTCGTTTTACGATTCCACCAATCCGAGGTGTGACAATTGCTTGTCTTCCAGGATGTGCAATTATATTACCAGTAACTTGTACTACCTTTTCAATTGTATGTAGGTCTGCTTCAACAGTTTTCAAACCGATATTTGCTTTTGCCTTATCGGAGAGAATCACTTCGTTATCTTCAGTATGTGCTCCAGTTTCGTTGTTAACCTGTTCATCTTCAGCAAAGATTTCTGTTATACTATAATCGGAAACATACAGGCTGCTTACTGCAAATACAAAAATGACGAACAATAGCCATGAATAACAAAATGGGCGTAGCATACTATTTCTCCTTATGTGTTCTATGGATTTTTCTCATGCTGTTAAAACCATTATTCAACCGAACTAATGGATGTTCCGATAGCAGTCTCAAGTGCAGCAAATGCTTTAATATAGGATGCAATCGCATCAAGATATGCAAATCGTGTTTTGACAAATTCGTTCTGTATCAATATAAGTTCAAAGAGTTGTGCTTCTCCCAATTCGTAAGCACTACGGGTACGTGTTAGATTTTCATTGAGTAACTTCATTAAATTGTCATCATAAAATTTCAGATTTTGTTGTGCAGCATTCAGAGAAAGATACGCTGCCATCACTTCACGAACAATCTGTCTTTCAATATTGCTAATTTGGGCATTATCCACATGCTTCTGTGCCTTTGCTGTATCAATCTTAGCACGATTCCAATCAAACAACGGCAACGGTATTGAAAACTTCACACCAAATCCCATCTGACTGGAACTACGTTCTGCAATACCGCCAATATTCAGATTTGGTATGTTTGCAGCTTTTGCAAGACGATATGTACTCTCTGTCAATTGTAAATCTAATTTCTGTGATTTCAGATCTGGACGGTGGGTGAGTGCGCGGGATTTCAAATCTTCAAGTTTCAAACTTCTTGACTTTATTTCATCATATTTTCCAGTGGCAGTAGGGGTCGCATCAAGAGGTGTTCCCATCAATCCATTTAGGTTAAGTTGTGCTAACTGCAAATCATTTTCTAATGTAGCATGTTCTCTTCGTGCAGATTGTAATTGAATGTTTGCCAGTCCTACTTGTGCCACAGGTATATCACCCGCAGCGAATTGAAACTGTACCATCTCAAACATCTGTTGATTGTGACCGATAATTTCTTTTGCTAATTTTAATTTCTCTTGGTTAAGAACAACTTGATAGAAAGCAAGTGTAATGGATTTTCTAAGCTTCCGCACTTCATCAGTAAGTTCAAGATTGACTTTTTCAAGGTTTATCTTTGCTATCTGTTTACGGTGTCTACGTTGTCCACCGAGTTCAAAGGATTTTGTTAATTCAAGGATTTGTTCTGCATCTTCGCCTCCGATAAATTCGCTTTCTAATTCAGGATTGCTTAGCAGTGCGATACCGTCAAGTTGTGCTTGTGCAACCTTAACTTTTTCACGGAGTGCCTTGAGTGCGGGGTTTTCCTGCACCGCAGTATTTATTGCTGATTCAAGTGTTATTTTTTCATGTGAATCTGCCAATGTGTTCTCAAAGAATCCACATAAGACAAATATGCACATCACAATGAATGTGATAATTAAATGTAATCTGTTTTTCATCTGTATTGTGCTCCTCACAAGATTGATGATATAAATACACACGGGTAATCGAATAAAACAGTGATGTAGATTACATCCCGATAACCACGTAATTTTATATATTAGTTTTCAGCGAGGCATTAACGTTAATGCAATACCTATCTGAATACAATAATAGTTCTTGTAGAATTTCTCTTTATATAATGCATGAATTGCACATGGAAAGATCAAATGAGCAGCAATACAGTACGGAGAGTAATTAGAGTGGGGTTTATAAATGGTGGAATATCAGAAGCGTGGTTGTTAGAAAGATTGAGAGTATTACTTGAATGATATGCAGGCAGTGTATATGAGGATGGGGCGGCGTGAAGCTGCGGCACTTCATTGTTTGAGATAATGTATAATTCACTGTTCAGAGATGCAAAGATAGGTAAGTCAACACAATCGCCACAGTGGTCATCATCAGATTCAGAATGCACTCCATCGTGATCTTCATTATGGGATGGAATGTCAGTACAACTCCCGTTGATAGCGAATTCTAATTCAACATGTCCATCCTCACCAATGCATAAGACATAGTTTGACAACTGCATCGGTATCACAGCAGAATAGACGAATAGACAGAATAGGGTGATAATGAATGTGTTTTTTCGTATCTTTAGAAATGTCATCAGCTAATTTCTCTGATATATTACAAAGTTGGATTTAGATCTGTTGTTTATTGTTTCAAGTATATACTATATTTTATTTGTTGTCAAGCAGAATGTTGGAATCGGACTGATAGATAATCATAGTGCAACATCTAACGTCTTTAGGCGATCTTGCCGTTTCTTCCAATCTGGTAGATATGTAGACATATACCCCTTAAACAACTGACCGTGATTCGGTACGAGCAGATGTACCAATTCATGCACAATCACAAATTCTGTCAACGTTTCTGGCAGATTTAACAGTTCCGTGTTGAGCGTCAATCTGCCGTTGGTTGAAATAGATGCCCATTTTTTTCGCATTGAACGCAGATGTACCTCCCGCACTGTGACACCGATACGTTCTGCCCACTGCTCTACTGCACCTTTCAAATCTGTTGGGTTATCCAATACCTTTTCGGTTTTCATACCCGTTTCAACTTCAGTAACTTGTTTGTTGTTTCAATGAGATTATTTGTTCCAATTGTTGGGCTCAATGTCTTATACAACATACTACGTAACGCTTTCGCTTGGTGTTCGTCCCACTGATGGTCTGGATATTTTTCAAAGATTTGATTGACAGACTGTGCTTGTTCAGGCGTAATATTGTCTTTAACATTTCTTAGTACAGTAAAAATAGCATAGGCGTTATCGCCTAATTCAGTATCGTTTTGTTCTCTTTCTGCGCGTGAGATTTCTATAGCATACTTCATGAACTCAGTTAATGCATCTTTTGTACCTAACTGACGATTGTCCAAATTTTCTATAACTGCTTCTGTGCGTTCGCCAATTGGGATCAGGAAAGGTTTTGCTTCACTTTCATTTGCAACTGTTCTCCGTAATACTTTCCGCAAATTCAACACTTTAACGGTATCAGATACATCACTCTGACTTAATTCCATCAAGCTTGTTTCGTTCAATTCATAAACATCATCGGTGACATCTAACAAATTGCCTTCCGTTTCTGTCTGTAAAAGTTCCTGCGTTTTAGCTACCAACTCTTTATCAACAGGAATATTATCTGAATATTTATTGCGAATCAATCTATATAGGGATGCTAAGGCTTTGTAGTCCTCTAAAA
This sequence comes from Candidatus Poribacteria bacterium, assembly GCA_965214095.1. Taxonomy (GTDB): domain Bacteria; phylum Poribacteria; class WGA-4E; order WGA-4E; family WGA-3G; genus MSPOR6. The sequence continues at coordinate 1,944,848 of OZ243938.1, forward strand.
ATGGGTGTAAGAAGGGGTCAGGGGATATGATGTTGTAGAGATTCTGTAACTGTTTGAAGAACGTGAAAAATGTCTCTCGGTCATCCTTATCTGCAAAATATTCAATAGCACGTTTTATTGCTTTATCGTCGGTTCCTTCGGTTCCTTCGGTAAGGGGTAGATACTTCTGCGCGTCTCCTTGCATCATTTCCTTAAATCTGTCTTTGATTTCATCAATGTTTTGAAGGACGCTTTCCACTTCGTCCGAATCAAAAGCGAGTGCCTTTTCTAATTTCTCAAAAATACCAACAAAATCTAATACAAACCCCGCAGGTTTTACTAATCCATCATCATCTTCATAAGGTCTGTTAACACGTGCAATTGCCTGTAATAACACATGGTCACGCATCGGTTTGTCAAGATACATGCAGTAAAGGATAGGAGCATCGTACCCCGTCAACAATTTTTGGGTTACAATCAAGATTTTAGGTTGTGAATTTTTGTCAATGAAATTTTTACGTATCTCCTTTTCCTGCTCATCCGACAGGTGATAGTTTTTCATCAACTCGTTATCGCTATTGTTTTTAGAATACACAACCGTCGAATATTCGGTGGGTAGGTATTTATCTAATTCCTGTTTGTATAGTGCACACGCCTCGCGGTCAACACCGACTAGAAATGCCTTGAAGTCTTCTGCGACAAATTTAGCAATTGCCTCAACTCTGTTAGGTGCTTTCATTATCACTTTTAGACTTACTGCGTCGTCAAGGATTGCATTGAGTTCATCTGGATCACTTATCCCTTCCGCTGCTGCAAGGCTTAGAAATTCACTGTCCAATGTCTCTGGATCAATTCGTAAATTTGATGGAGCAAGAGCATAATTCAAACTTAGTGTTGTGCCGTCTTCAATAGATTCAGCAATTCCATATTTATCAAGGTATCCCTTCTCGTCGTCCTTACCGAATACCTTAAAAGTTCCTTCGCCTTTTGATAGAGTATCAATCGGTGTTCCTGTAAATCCGATGTAGGTTGCATTTGGTATAGCGGCCATCAGGTAATTCCCAAAGTCCCCACCTGTGGTTCTATGTGCCTCGTCTATTAACACAACTGTATTCTCGTGAGTGTTAAGATTGGCAGGTCTCTTATCAAACTTGTGAATCGTGGATACAATCAAACCACGATAACCTGATGATAAGATACTTTCAAGGTTATTTCTGCTCTGGGCAACTTCAAGTGTAGTTATTCCGTAAGCGTTTATGTTTTTAAAGAGTTGACTTTCTAATTCATTGCGGTCAACCACCATCAACACAGTAGGTTTTTCAGTTTGCTCTCCACCTCGTAAGAGTCTTGATGCAATTGAAATCATGGTGAGGGTTTTACCACTGCCCTGTGTATGCCAGATAAGTCCGTGCTGTTTAGCAGTATCATTAACTCGATCAATCACTTTTTCTACTGCCCGTGTCTGATGTTGACGTAAGACAACTTTAGAAAGTTTCTCGTCTCTGCTCTGAAAAATTACAAATCGATGCAATACTTGAAGTATACGTTCACGGTCAAAAAAAGTTTTCACCTTCTGCTCATAGTTTGCAGATTCGTCCGATTTCCAATTGAAGATATTTTTTCGGTTGGTGTTCCATGTCACACTATAGAGAAGATTCAGCATGTCGGTGACAGCGAAGAGTTGTGCAGTGGTAAACATTTCAGGCGTTTCGTTGTGGTATCGGAAAATTTGATCTACTCCATCTTCTAACCCGTCCCGTTTGTCAGCAGGTTTCGTCTCAACAACTGTAACAGGAATCCCATTAATGAGGAGGACAACATCCGCACGGTTGGTGTAGACAACTCCTTTCTGTTCCCATTCATCGGTAACATGAAATAGGTTATTGTCAGGATGCTCAAAATCAATGAGGGTAATGTTACGTTGGCGGTTTTCACTGTGAACGAAAGTTGATTCCTTACCGTGCATCCATGAGATTGCGTCCTGATTTCCCTCAAGTGTTGCTTTAAGTGAATCAAGGCGGCGTATAACGTCATCACAGTTAGAATCGTCTATAATTCCCTTGTTAAGTTTTTTGAGTTGGGCATTCAGTACATCTGTAAAATAAAGCCCGAAGATATTACCACCACGTAGTTGCATGGCTTCTGCTCTGGACACGCGCGTCCATCCGATTTCATTAGCATATTTGAGTAGTGGTTCTTGGACTGCAGATCGTTCAGGCATAATCGTTTCCAAATGTCAATTAGAGTGATATAGTGTTGATACTTTTAGGTAATTGGTAATTTTTTCTGTACACGGATCCTGTCTATGACTGGGTTTTTCCGATCAAAAAATTACCAATTTTACCAATTAGTAATTTAACGTAAATTGAGTAAATATCGGATATTTATAGTGAACATTGAAATACTACTACTTCTAATAGATAAGGTGTCATTGTGCATTTGTAGGTTTATCTTCAGTTGTTGAATGTCCGAGGCGCAATGAATTGCGCGACTACGAACAACTATTTCTTTATTGGTATATTCTTTATTAGAAATGGTATTACAACTATTCTTAGAAAAACAAGGACATTCTTACTGAGATCACGGTAACTCATTCCTGTTTCCATTTCTCTGTTTCTTAATATAAGGGGTACTAAAATTTTGAAAAACCCAAACATGCCGTAAAGCTGATGCCTACGCAATTCAGTCAAAATTACAGATGTTCATTTTTTTAGTACCCTCCCCTAATTTGCGAACTACAATTTATTGTCAGATTATACCATTTCTAAAAAATGATTTTCTCTTTTCATTTAAATGTCCGAGGCGCAATGAATTGCGCGACTACGAACAGCTATTTCTTTACTGGTATATTCTTTATTAGAAATGGTATAAGGTATCATTGTGCATTTGTAGGTTTATCTTCAGTTGCTGAATGTCCGAGGCGCAACGAATTGCGCGACTACGAACGCCGCAATTCTTAAGATAATTTTCACTTCATTTAATAATTCGCTATAAACACAAAGACCGGACACATCCTGCTCATTCGGTGGCATTCGCCGGAATACAATTGTCCTATCATTTTAATCTGTGTTGTTGCTTTTGGAAGTATCGGGTAATGCTTTTGGTGCCTCCGATGTATTGGGTAATGCTCCTTGTGCTTGGATATCTGCAGCTTCTATTTCTGCAACGATTAACTGGCTATCAAGTGCGGGTAGGATATCAAACGTAGTTTCAGTTTCGGGTTGATGTGCCTCAGCTATGGATTGATACAACGAAACCGCAGTTGCAATATCTTTTGTGATAGATGCGTATTCTTTGATCGTTAGTCCTTCGTGGAAATTGAAACCTGTTTTTTCAAGAGCGAAGTTCAAATTATCTATATGCCTATCAAATGCATTGAGTAAATTACTCCCCATAGAACGTACATAAGATAGACGTCCCTCACGATACACAGCACCGTACTTTTTGGTGCAAAACTTTTTATCATTTGGATTGCACGTGCGTATGGTTTCACGTAGAATAGATTTGGCATTCTCATCGTTCAAGTCTTCAGAAAACTCATATATCTCTTTATAATATTCAATTATACTGTCAAGTACATCGCCTATTTTAATTCCATTGCCGATAGCATACGCCACATATTCTCTCATACGCGTGGGTATTTTCTTTAGTTGTTCGGCGGTGAGTTCCTCTTTGTTTGTCTCCGTTGTCTTCTCTGACATTTTTGTTCTCCTTAATAATATAGTGAAATGTAAAAACACGGGCACACTACTCGGTAGATTTGATTTCCTAACCGCGTCTTTGAAACTGAACAAACATCGGTTCGGTTAGATAAAGATTAAGAATTAATATCGGCAATATGAGATCAAAGTCCAGCGCGCTTAGAAAGTGCCTACGGGTTTTGAGTGAAAATTAGAATTACCGATTCACATTCCGCTCATACGATTAATAAATTTATAACATATCATCTATTTGATATGTTATATTTATTTTAACACATATATTTTAGGTTGTCAAGGGAAAATTGAGGATTTCTCACTTTGGTTACCTGAATCACTGATTAGTCGGATTTCATGGATGCTGCGGATTTTAGTTTTGCGTTTGTTCAAATCAACCTAAGCTTTCCAAAAGCTACCATGCGGTAACTTTTTTGCCTTTAGGTGCGAATTCGGTTTATCCAACCTCAAAGACATTATTCGGTATCGTGTTTATTAGGACGTTTTGCACGTCACAGTGATGTGCAGATGTCAAGTGGTACAAGGAATGTGATGTGTTTTCGCGTCTTTATTTTGCAACATCGGGTAATGATTACTGACTAAGACTGAGTAGTCGGAACTTAATATTGGTTTCATCTTTGGTCTCACCAATTTCAGCGAATCCTTGTATCTCAGCAATATATGACTTACTTACTGTAGCGTTCTTTACGATTTCAGTCTCATAAGCTTCCTCTACGATTTTTCCTTTAAAAAAGTCTTTTTCATACAAATTATCATCAGACGTTTCTATCTCAAATGATTTGGATCTGAGAGATATACCAACTAATGTGCCCTGGATTTTGATTGTTTCTAATGTTTCTTCTTGAATTTTCTCAAGAATATCAATAGCCTTTATCATTTGCGATTGTGAAAGTTGGGCTGTTCCACCACGGTCTGGATGTGGCGATGTCCACGTGAAGCTGGTATCTTCTACAGATTCGCTAAGTGGTTTGAGAAACTCAGTGTAATCCTTTGCTACCCTTGGTCCAAATTGCTCCATGAGTGGTTTCAGTTGGTCTTGGTTACATCCAGAATTAAGGATTTTCAGAAATTCATTTATTGCATTTCCAAGATCAGATTCCAATAAACCGCCATATTCTGTTGATGCAAGTTGAATTTCAAATGAACCTGCACCAACTTCCAACATTGAGATACCAAAGGGATTCCGGATGTCTTCAAGTATTTTCTTATATGTTGAATTAACACATTTCGCACCGACTCTGTTAATTACTTTTTGTAAACTAGTAAGTATATTGCCTAAAGAGTCTATCGGTGCTTCTGTTCTAAAAACTCCAAGATATTTGAAAGTAATCTTAAAAAGATCACGAGCAATAGACGATGCTATTTCTTGTGGACTTCGGAGTGGTGGAAGTGTATCGGTTTTTAGTGCGAGGCGTTCACCTGGCAGCGGTAATATATCATCGACGATCTGATTTGGCTGGATGACTTCCGGGTATGGGTCTGTTGAATCATCGTGTGGAATTCTCATCTGGAACAGGATACCATTTTCAGTTTCGGTGAACGCATTACGCAGATCTATTCCACCAGATCGGATGTGATTTAAACGATCTTTAGAGATTCCAACGCGAAGCCATATTTTTTCTTGATCGTTTTCGCCAACGGTAACAAGGTAAAGATGACCTGCAGAGTCTTTACATGAAAAGAGAACTGGATCGTCGTTCTGGACATAGTTTTCGATGACTTTGTGTACACCAAGGTATGGAATATCATACTGAATAGGGATGTTTAAAGACGGTTGCGGAACATTGTCACCGTCTTCTTGTAATCCTTCAATATGAAATTCGATAGCTTCTTGGATTAATGTTTGGACTTCTTCCAGTGTCTCACCTACGGTGATGCAACCGGGAAGGTCTGGCACATAAGCACCATAACTGCTATCACCCTTTTCATAAATTACAACATAATCCATTCGTTTATCCCTCATTGCTCAATATCTGCTTGTTTCAGAACGCTTTTGCGTGTGCCTATCGGGACATCTTTGCCCATTTTACCGGGAATTGTCACTTTGCCTTTTTTTGTTGGATGTTTAAATTGCTGATGACTGCCTTTCGTCTTTATATAATACCACCCATCATCTTCAATCAGTTTTATGAGTTCTCTTACCTTCATAAACGCAGCCTTCCGGCATTCCTACACCTGCACGTTAAACAGATACAATAGCACGTAACGCTTGCAAATCTCAATCATTTTGCTGTGTGATAATAATCTTAACATATACAATTTCGTTTGTCAAGAAAAATTGAAAATCCTCATACGTCCATCTCCTCAATTAGTGGCACAGCAGACCGTTGTCCTGTCATCAGTTCATCCAGCATGGCGTGGAATAGCTCGTCTATAAGCTCAATTTCTCGTTCAAGGGCTGCTGTTTTATCATCTATTGCTCGGAAAATGTTGGCGATGGTGTGTTGTTCGGTAAGTGGGGGTAGTGGAATTTCTAAGTTTACAAGTGCTTCTTTGTTTAACCGCTGGCGACCAGTCGTGCCCTGCATTTTCCCCGCCAGCGATGTGCGTACGGTTGGAAGCAATAAGTAATAGAAAAGGAATGATATATCGCTAACACCTTCAACTTCCCGAATTGGAATTACTTCGGTTGTAGCAATACCAAATGGTGTTGGCAAATTCTTAAAAATACACTGTTTCCCGTTTTCAAAAGATGGTGTAATTTTGGCAAGAAGAATGTCTCCAAGTTCAAAGTAAGTTCCACTCTTTAGTTCATCATTCGTTTTTAGAATGAAATCTTCAGAATAATGTTTGGCAATTGGAATCAACTCCATTGGGACAAATGGTATTTCTTTATATTCTGAATATCGTAGGTCCTTTGGTTTCTTTGTAAATATAACCGTATCCAACAATCTCATAACTTCCCAACTCTCAGGTATCTCACCAATTTCTGTCTGTTTGCGGGGTTCGTCCTTCGTGCCGTGAGAAAAGAGAAAATCCATCAATGCTGCTTTGCGTTCGCGTTCTAATTCAATTTCGCGTTGTCGGGTGAACTTTGCTTCTTGGATTGTGTGTAGGATGTGGGCAATGGCGCGTTGTTCGGGGAATGGGGGCAGGGGAATTGTCGTGTCTTTGTAATCTTGAAACATCAAGTTTCTAATTCCAGTTGTCCTTTGTTGTAGTTGCCGAGTTTTTCCAGAGTCATGAAAATATAAGAGATACAAAAAGAGATAAAATGGGTGGACTTTCTTCTTATCAATAATCCTTAAGCGACTTGTGAAATTACTAAAACAGTATTGTCCATCATTAATGTTAAAAAACACGACCCTACCAACAGGTTGTTTTGGACCTCCACCAGACCGCTCAATAACAATATCACCCCATTTCAGTTTTTTCTTGGCTAAATACCTCTGTTCTATAGGTAAGACTGCTACATCTGTTAAGTCAAGGTATCCATCGCTGGTGAAATTAGTGTTTCTTACAACAGCACATTCCTCAAACGGCTCTTTTTTTCCTTTCCAAATACCACTTTCAAAACTGAATAAATCTTGATTTGATAACTTTATCAATTCCCAATGATCAGGCAAATTCATTTCATGCATTACGAATCTCCGAATGCTTTTTGGATGTCGTGATATGTTTTAACTTCCTGAAAATTTTCATACGGATCATTGGGATTTTGGGATACTTGATGTCTATTTCCCCATATTACCCAAATTAATTCACCACCTACTTCTGTTAAAAACCTATCTAATAAATCTTTGCGTAGATATGTAAAGTGCTGTACGTTTCCCCATATTTCGCCATCTCGAAAACTTATTGAAGCCCGTTTACCGTTTACTTTCTCAAAAAGATCAAAACTTTGAGGATGTCCATATAGGTCTAAACTGTCTGCAATCTCCCTCGCTGGTATAGCAATTGACCGATGTGGATTTGCTGCACTACAAGATTCCTCCCAACAGTTATCTCTTACCGGTACCAATGCCTCAAATTGTTGATATTTGGGTTGCTCTACTTCAACCATTTTTTTCTCTATTTTAAGATTTTGTTCACTTAAACGTGCTTTAAGTATTTCCTCATCCTCTATTTCAATTAGATCCGGTGCACTATGCCAAAATTGAAATTCCTCATATAAGGATATAGGTTCCCCATCCCTAAGCAGCTCCAACTGTTCGTGGAGAACAATATCCTTTTCTATTTCAAACGAAAAATCTTCCCATCCGTTTGTTGGAAAAGTATCACTCCAGGGTATTTCTCCTGCATAAGTTCGATAGTCCTCTGGGATAAATGGTGCGGTGTGTCCGTCAATATTCTCTTGTCTATTCAAGATATCAACAATTTCCTCAACTTCATCAGATTTTACAATCAATCCTTGCAACCAAACAAACATACTACGGTTGACCTGTTTATCTTCTTGGCTTAGGTATCCCTGCAAAAGCACCCAAGAACCTTGTTCTTCACAAAGTTGGTCAACATTCAAATACGGTGTTAAATCTGGGTGCGGTGTCTTCAATACCCATTGTTCTGTAGATCCTTCACGATCACCTAAATAATCTTCTTTGACTAAATTATACTCACGGTGTTCATCGGGAAAACTTGGATCAATATCTGCCCCTGAAATACGACCTTCGTCATAGCGATCCGGTAATAAATTGTTATCTTGCCGAAATCCTGCAAGCTCAAAAAAAGCAATCCACGAGTATTTTTTGCCGTACCTGTCTATTTTTCTGCCATCTCCCGATCTAGCAAACTTTCTATAGTTGCCTTCTGCAAGCCAGCCATCAATTTCTCCAAAACTTTCCAATGAAAATCCTAAATCGTATATCCTCCAGCGAATATTTGCTACAACACGCTTGTATTCGGGATGTTTGTTATTATAGGGTGCTCTACCTTTTACTAATGTTCCAAGTGTGTAATTCTCAAAATCCATCTGTAATGGAGCAGGACCTTTTTCATATTCACCTTTATTCTTATTTTCACTTTCACCCCAATCTCGTATGCCACCATCTGTAAAAGGTGGTTTTATACGTAACTTTTCGTCATCTGTTAGTAAGTCAGGTTTATGTATCAACGCTATGTCAATAGTTCGTTTTGCATAATCACGTGCTAATATATGCGTTGTTGCATACGGAGCGTTAGGTTCAAATATGCTTTCATACAATTGTTTTGCATATTTAGGTAACATTTCATTTACAAAACTGGTATCATCAAAATCGTTTTGCCGTGCCATTGCAATCCCATAAGTTGCAGCTAACATCCGTTCAGGAACATAAGGATCGTTAATAGTGAAAGATTTAAGGACTAAATCAAAAAACTCATTGGGGAAACGTCTACCATACCAATAAAGAGCGCGTGTTGCTATATCACGTAATGGCCTGACTGTTGACGTAAATATCCACATAATGTATTCTGCTAAAAGATGTAGACGTTCTTCTGATACGTCTTGAGCGTTTCGGCAAGTTTTTTCAAAACGTATTACTATCTCTTCAAAACTATAACGGTTACGCCGGACATATTCTGTCCAGCTCAGGTCTCGTTCTGACATAGACAGTCCCAAAAGTCGTTCTGACCAAAACGAAGCATTGAACGGATGATTGGGGTGTCCAACGGTAGTTTCTGCTAACTGAAAGAACGTTTTTCGGTTCTCAGGCACTTCAAAGAGGGTGACGATTAGATTAATACACTTTTCGTTTATATTTCTTGGGGAAATTTCAAACAAAGCGCATATTGATAGACCCAATATCTTTTCATTATTTGAAAGCTCGTGCAGAAAATGCCCTGTCTTGGCTGGTAAGAGTGCAGCCAGACATCTGCTAATGTCTTCGTGCATTGGATGTAAGGTTTGGTGGTCTTCACTAAATAATGCTCCTACTACCTCCTCACTATTTATGTATCCTTGCACATCGCCATCAGCTTTTTCAAGCAAATATTTGGCAATGAGATAACCTCCGAGTAGGTCGTAGGTAAAATGCATTACTTCACCAACACCTGTCCAATCTCGATAGACTAACAACCCTTCACTTTCTATGGCATGCGTTTTTGATGACGGCCAATCCAAATGTTCACGGGGTTGATCGTCTACAATACGGACCAATTCCTCAAAAGGGATCTCGCGACTGCTATGTTGCCACAAGTACTCCGCCATCTTGTTTAAGGCTGACTGAATTATAATTGTTTTTGGATGACGCTTCAGACGATCGCATATTGCTTTGTTGCATTGCTCCAGATACTCCTCAAAAACTTCAAATAGTGTTTCTTCACCTACATAAATTTCTTTCTCAATCTCACGTTCACGATTTTTGGTTTCACAGAAAATCTTAAGGAAGATAGGATGTCCAAACTGGCTCAATGATGCCAACGTAAGATTAGCAGTAATTTTGTACGCTTTGAAGTACTTTTTAACTGCAGGCTCTACCTCCTCGGATGGATTAAAACCGTCGGCATAAGTCAAATTTAGTGAATCCTTATCTTTCCAAATTATCTTTCCCCGAATGATATCTTCTCGTGGACTCACCTCTTTCCAAATTGCATCTTTATAGCTCGTGCGACAAGTTGTAATTAACACAAGGTTCTCTGTTTGTACAATCTCTTGAACAAATCCTTTTAGTCCAAAGTCCCATATATTTGAAAAAGTCCCGTTATGTACCGATTCATTAAGTCCATCAATTATCAACGGAATACGGGTATGGTATGCTTCAGCAGCGGCTGATAGTGCTTGCAAAAAGTCGTGCCAACTATAGGATGGCGGAATGTCAAGAAGCTCTCGCAACTGAACTTCAACTGCTTGATCGGTCCTAAATTGGCTTCCACGAACAAATAGTGCGGGTAATCCGTTTTTCAATCGGTCTTCACAGATATTGCAAGCGATGTGCGTTTTGCCAATTCCAGCATCCCCAAGGATATGCAGATCCGACTCGTTGATAAGTCCGAGTTGCCAGATTACAGATGGAAAAAATTCATCCATTAATCTGGCAACTAAGTTATCCGGTCCATGAACAATCGTGCTTGCATAGTTTAAAACTTGATCTTCATATTGCTTTTCAGTAGTACACTTCATCTTTGTTGGGCCAGATTCCCTCACAACCTCTCCATAGGCATCAAAAGTTTTGTGAAGCTGATCAAGTGTAAACCTCCAATCTATAGACTGCACCTTTGAGAAGTCTTTTTCAACCAAAAGATCTCCTGTTTGTTTCAACTGTATATTGATGTTTAGCAAGAAATCTTGAAGTGATTCAGCTGCCTTGATGACCTTAGACCTTTCTTCTCCATCCCATTCAATATACGGAATTGGAGAATTGATCTTATTAATCGCATCCTTTAAATCTGTGAGTTCTTCTTCAAGTTTTACATTCCATTGATCAATCTGTTGCACAAATGCTTTATCACCTAAAAGCGCGTGAATTTCAGCATCTACGTTAGTTTCGGTATGCAATGACGAATCAAATTTTTCACCCACGCCAGCCATCTGTTTGTCAAAATGTGTTTTAAACCATTCAAGATCAAGTTCCAACTCACCGAAAAAATAGTGCCGTTTTCCACTAAAGCGAGATTTACTCATCCAGTCGTTGAAGTCACTGTCTCCCCAGTGTTCAAGATCGACATCCATATTCGGTGGAATCGACTGTCGAAGCGTGTTATCAAACCAAACCTGCTCGCCTTGACTTCTCCCCTTTCTGGGCGTAAAATTAGTGGGCGTACACAAAATCCATTTTTTCAGGTGTGGATGCACTTCACAGGCTTTTTTTAGTGATTTTTTGATTGATTGCTTACGACTATTGTTCAAGCGTTTATCAGGAAAGTAAAACTTGGCTTGCCAGCCCCATTCGTCTCCGTTTTCCAAGGTCAGATAGAATTCTACTCCGTCACCACCGCCACTATCGTCTATGGAAGTAAAACGTCCTTCATCTCCATGTAGTCCTTTTGCGATTTGATAACATAATTCCTCAAAACTTCGGTATTTATTGTTTTCATAGGGTTTGAGTTCTGACCAATCAATCATTGTCTTAATCTTCCTTGTTCAATCCAAGTTGCATGAGTACTTCTTCCAATGCGTTATCCGCTTTTTCGCGAGCAATACGCGCCTCTGTTAAGTCTGCCAAAATTTCATTCATTGGACGGTGTTCAACTTTATCACCGACATCTACAAACTGAGAGGGACTTAGGTTGTAATCGGTTTTCTGTGCCTCTTCAAGTGTAATAACGTTGCTTAACTTTTCACGCGATTCCCATGATTCATAGACTTCAGTGGCTGCTTTAATTCCATCATCAGTTAGGACGTTTTTCGGTTTTCCCTTTTCAAAATGCTGGGATAGGTTGATAAGTAGGATCTGATCTCTACGTTCTTCCGGTTTGTTGCGGTTTAGCAGCAATATAATGCCCGGTGCGTTTGTGTTATAAAATAGATTTTCGGGTAGCAGGACAACACCATCAATCAGGTCTTTTTCAACAAACTTTTTACGTATATCACGCTCGCGGCTGGTCTGCTTTGCACCAGAACCGCGGGAGACTGCGCCAGTGTCAAGGACAATCGCTGCACGTCCGTTATCTTTCAGAGAAGCGAGCATGTGCTGTACCCATGCCCAATCTGCAGAGGAACTTGGTGGATTTCCGTGAGAAAATCGGTTCCAACTATCGTTATCATAGAAATCTTCATCGTATTCCTTCTGATTCCACATCGGATTTGCTACCACATAGTCAAAACGTTGGAGTTTTGAATTATCGGAAACAAAACGGGGATTGCGGAAAGTGTCTCCTATCCGAATATCCGCGCCGATAAAATCGTGTAGAAAAGCGTTCATCTTTGCCATCGCGTAGGTGGTAGGGGTTAATTCTTGTCCGTAGATGCGGGGTGCTTGGCTTTTTTCGTCTGGGTGCGTTTCATCAAATTGTAACCGACCTTTGATAAGTAGGCCACCTGATCCGCATGCTGGATCGTAGATAGTGGAATAGGGTTCGGGGTTAAGCAGTTTTGCCATTAACCATCCAACCTCTTTTGGTGTGTAGAACTCGCCTGCGCTCTGTCCTTGTCCTTCTGCGAATTTCCGTAATAGATACTCATAAGCACGTCCTAGAATATCCGGTTCTGCATCTTCAAGTCCCAGCCGATGTTCACTTATAACTTCAATCAGTTTCTCAAGGCGTTGGTCGTCAATAAGTCGTTGTCCGCTTTGTGTTTCGCTAAAATCTTCTACATTAATCACGCCTTCTAAGCGCGGGTTTATCTTTGCCACCTCTTGCATTGCGTCAGTTACAAACTGTCCTAACCGCCCATCCGCGGGCTGGTTTCGGAGTGCTTCCCAACTATACTCTTGTGGAATATAGAAACGGACAATCGGGTTGCGCTCAGATTTAAGTGCGTCCTCATGGTCTGCTTCAATTATCTCTCGTGCTAATTCTTCATCACCGTACTCCGTTTTCTGTTTTTGGAATTCGTCATCAAACACATCGGAGAGTCGTTTATAGAAGATTAGCGGTAAGATGAAATCCTTGAATTTAGGTGCATCGGTTGTACCGCGTATCACACACGCAGCATCCCATAGCCATGTTTCAAGTGTGGAAATGTCTAAATGTGCGTCGTTATCGGGTTCCAGCAGGAGTGTGGTTTGTGCGGTTTCGTTTGGGGTTTTGTTTTTTGACAAGGGAGATGCTCCTTCGGTTTTCTATTAGTGAATTATAGCATCAAATTCAAATATTATCTAATGTTTTTAGTTATGTATCAGGGCTTTTTAGTTTTATAAATTGCCAGTTGATGAGTTTTGCTAAGAGTTAGGTTTGAATTGTAGCGATGCATAGTAGTAGGCACACGCCGTATGCCGTAATTTCCTCTCAGGTGAACGGCACGCGGAGCGTGCCTACTACCATGATGGATTCGCACTTAACTTGATCTACAATACATTAACGGCTACGGTATTGGTTTTAATTGGTGGATTGCCTGATGTTTTACAAGTTTCTAATCTGAGAAATCTGTGTAATTCAGTGTTAATCCGCTATTACGTGCACCAAAGTTTTCACTTGAAAATAAAAATGGACGTTTGGTATACTCAATATACAATTTAAACCGGCAAAATTGCGATTGTGAGAGGAGGCAGATATATGAAATGGGAAGGTAGAGAAGCATTCATTTACACAGAACCTGTTAGTGAATTAAAAAAGTGGATTCCATCCTTTGATAGGGTGCCATTCAAACTGCATAATGGTGGCACCAATAAATACCTTGACAATATTATACGCCAATCGCTCAGTACTGATGCTGAGTTTATTAGAGATCGTCAGGACATACCCGTAGGTGTTGCTACCAAGCGATACCATCTTTTTCAACATCAGGACGTATTCCAAGCATTAGTCGGCGGATTGAGATTATCAAAGTTATCTGATACTGATATACAGTCGCTTGTAGCCACTTTGAAAATAAAAGAATATGGAGAATCTATGTGGGTGAGTTTCACATTAGCCAACCACCAATTAAACGAAGCCTCCCATTTTCCATTTTTATTGGAAGTTAGCGGTTTAAACACAGTTCTTGCTGGAAAAGCTTTAGATGTTCGATTAAGTTGGTATGAACCGCAATACAGAACAAGAATACCTTTCGGTATGTTAACTCGACAAGAGGTAAAATTTAAAAAGATAAGTATCAAAAAAGCGAAAGCGTTAGACTCAGTAGCATTCACTGATGAAATAATATCATTTTTGCTTACACATTTCGATATCATTTCAGGCGAGAGGGAACTATACAATCGGTGGATAAATGCAGAGGTAAGCCAGCATACATTGGCAGGTTGGATAGATATGACTGTTAAGAACAAATGGAATTATGAATTGGCAGCAAGAGCATACAATATCGCGATAAATGGATACGATATCCAAGTTAAAAAGTTAGCAGATAATGATAACGACCAAGACACTGAGAGGCGAAAAAAGTATTCAAACCCCTCACAACTTACCCGATATCTTCCCGCACCGCGCTTTTATGAGCGAAAAAAGGATGCGCCAGCAAAATTCGCACCGGCCAGAAACGCATTTGATGTTAGTTTAGCCCTGAGTTGGTTATTAAGTCAACAAAACACCATACCGAAGCAATTAAAATGGGTTGAGATCCCAGAACTAATGGAAGCGTTAGTAGCTGCAGATGAAAAACTTCGGTTTTCTTTGAAAGCTTAGGAAACCTTGTTCAAATGACCTAACAGAAAATGGTTGTGTAGGGTTTGGGAAACCTAACAACTGAATATAAAAAAAGCATTGAAGATTTTGAACAGAAAACCGGTATTCAGTTGCCAGAAGACATCGTCGCACTGCTAACCCACCCGTAGGTTTAGATGTACTAAATCTGTTTGTTTAGTAGGTTGTCTGAGGTTACGGACTTTAATCCTCAAATTAGAATTTACCTGTTGAGAGAATAAATCAAGATTGTCTGAACCAGGATTTTTAGATTTTCAGGATTTTTAGATTTTCAGGATTGGGAGTTTCTATTATCTGAGTGCATTGCATAAGATAGACTTTTCTGAATATATACCTGTCGCCCCGCTGGGGCTTTGTATGTGTGAGTTGCACGTTTCTATACACCTTCCGCACCGCTGGTGCTATACACAAATACCATTTAGATTTATACCATTATCTGGCATTTATAGTAAAACTTGCAATTAATGAAACATATTGTCCCAATTGCCTATTCAAATAATGTCCGAGGCGCAATGAATTGCGCGACTACAAACGCGTTTTTCTAAATGTAAAGTGTATTGTTAATTTCAAATTTCACTATAAATAACCCTGGTTATGTATTATGTCACCTTTATCTGTGTTCAATATGTGAACAGAGATGTTCAAATTCTTACCAAATCTCTTAGCAATCAATAACCAAATTGTGGTTGAAAACGAAATTGACGACAATTCCGATTGGTATCATTCTTGCACATACTTATGATATAGATCGGACATCTATTTTGCAAACAAAACACCTTGATAATATGTTTGAAAAATGCTAAAATCTTATCTATAAGTTCTACTACGAAATTGTTTATATAAATAAAGTACAAGCGAAAAGGATAGAGAAAATGAAAAAAATGGTTTGGGCAGCGATGCTGCTCTTGATGTGTGTATCTTTTGGTCACGCTGAATATAATGGTGAATGTTGGATTGTTAGTAGTGGTATGACTGTTTATAGATTACATGCCAATGGGGAAGGAGACCCCACCGCAATAGAAAATTTGACAAATGCAAGTGATGTTCAGGTCAATCCTGTCAATGGTATTGTATGGATTGCAGTCTCCGCCTCTAATACTGTGTTTAGATTTGACCCTGCAGCTGGTACATTCACGCAAACGCCAGCAATTAAATCGCCTACTGGGTTATCTATTAACCCCACTGATGGTGCTATCTGGATTGCTGGACTTGATGGGGTCAGAAAGGTTTCAGCAGATGGACAAAGTTTTCTTGCCGAAATCATACCGCCAGATGGACCAGCGAATTTGGATGCGGGTAGGTTCAGTGTAGCCGTAAACCCAAAGGATGGTAGCTGCTGGATTGCAGATGGAAAAGGACCAATTGCACGCTATGATGCTGATGGGAATAAAGTTGCAACTGCTCCCCCGATGAATGAGCCAAAAGGTGGGATGTCAGTTGACTATCAAGGAAATGTTTGGGTCGCTGACACACAAAATAATGCGCTTGTCCGACTGTCTCCTGATGGTAAAGAGTTGGTAAAACTTTCAGACATTAAGGCACCGGTTTCACCCAGTGTGAACCCTAAAGATGGCAGTGTATGGGTAGCTTCAAACAATAATTTGTTACTGAAAATTTCTCCAACTGGCACAACAGAGCAGACCCATGAAGTAGGAATGGCAATCGTGGCTGTAAGTTATTCTCCAGCGGAGAATGAAATTTGGATTGCGGATATGCTTGGATCAACTTTTTCAGGTGAAGTTAGTAAATGGACAGCAAATGGTAAGAGACGTTTCGCAATTGCCGTACCACAACCCTCTAAAGTTTCAATCGGATTTTGGGAAGGGAATTAAGTTTAAGATTTAGTGCTTCTTGGAATGAGAATTGGTTTGATTCTCCGTGTCTCGTCCCTTATCTGTTTATTAAATGTAAGAGCACGTGCACACTCCCCGGTAGATGCGGTTTCCTAACCGCATCTATAACACTGAACAAACACCGGTTCGGTTAGGAAACCGAACCTACCGTAGTGTGTAAATAATTATGGTTTTTACTATAATTAATAGACCTCTATTCAAACAAATTTGATATAAGTCAAATTATACTTGTAAGGTGTATCATGCGAAAATTATGTACTATGACATTTGTGCTTTGTCTTGTAATCTCTGTTGCTGGGAATACTTATGCGCAGCTTCCGGATTTTCAAATTGATACCAAGAGTATAACCTTTTCCAATCCTACACCTATTGAAGGTGAGCAAATACTCATCTGGGTTGATGTAAGAAATGTTGGTGCTGTGGCACCTACGATGAACGAAGATTTAGTTGTAGACCTATACGAAGGAGACCCATCTACTCAGCCGCTACAAATATTGAGTCCTGGTGTAATCTTGGAGCTCATGCCGGGTGATATTGGACGTATTACTGCGAAATGGCAACCGCCACTTGGTAAGACCGATATCTATGCGGATGTTAACCCTAAAGGTGACAAACATATCACAGAATTGGATTATACGAATAACAGAGCACACGCAACAATAGTAGCAACAGCAAGAACGTTCCCAGATGTATCAACGGAACAGATTCAAACTGCTATTGACCAAGGTGTTGCATGGATAGAATCACGTCAAGGCAAGACAAGTCGCACTTGTCTGCAATGTGGCACAGAGAATCAGATCGTCTTATCATGTTTCATCTGTCAAGCCAGTTTAAAGGGACTTGCGGAAAATTTTGTACCGGGTCCTGAATGGAATTTCGGAGAAGACCGTATACAAGAGACCTCATTAGCGTTACAAGCACTACTCGCTGCTGGTAAAAAACCTTCTGATCCATCTGTTCAACGAGGTCTTGATTTTATTTTAAGTGAGGATTGGAATACACTTGCTGTATATCAGTATGCTGTCCTTATTCCCGTATTAGTAGCAACTGAGAACAGGGAGTATAGAGGAAAAGCGCAATTTGCAGTCAACAAATTAGTTGAAAAGCAACTGCCAATTAAAAACGATGAATTTGCCGATGAACGTGATGATGGTGGATGGGGCTACGGATACACAGCAGATGGCGCACACATGAACATGGTTATCTATGCTTTATACGCCGCAAAACAGTGGGGTCTTGATATTCCACAGGATACATGGAAACGTGCTGAAAAATGGATTCGACGCAATCAAATAGAAACAGGTGGATGGCTCTATAATTTAGTTGATCAAGGTTCACCTTGGGCAATTGGTGTTTACGGAAGTATGACAGCGACTGGGTTGTGGGCATTGCGTGCATGTGGTGTGCCTGTTGAAAACATGCAAATTCAAAAAGGAATGGAGTGGATTCGGAAGCATTGGTCACTTACACGAAATCCTGGTTCGAATTCTTGGTTATACTATTACCTACTTTCTTTACAACGTTTTTGCGACATACCACCTAAGTTAGATACGTTGGCTGGTCACGATTGGTATAATGAAATTTCAGCAATGATGGTATCAGAACAGCAACCGGATGGTCGATGGCATGGTGCGGAGAGTGATTTTTTGGCAAGCTGTTTTGCTGTGATGACATTGAGTCATGCCCTTGTTGGACCCACGGAACCAAATATTGGTATAGTGCCAAATAGTTTGCGGTATTCACCCCCATCACCACGGGTCGGAGAAGCCGTAAAATTAACTGCCACACTCAGAAATAGCGGCACACCGCTTGATAAAACTTTGAACGTCATATTCTATGAAAATGATGTTGAAGTGAAATTAACTGAGGTATTATGGTCACCTACGTTGAATGAAACTGATGTTACGATTGATTGGGTGCCAAAACAGGAAGGTGAAACGACAGTCTCAGTCGTTGTAGAACTTGAGGACGCTGACGAAAGCGATAACAAAGCCTACGTAACAGTTAAAACATATTCAAAATCAACTTCTGCTACAGATGCAAAATTGGGGATACCTAAGAAAATTGGAGAAAACCTACATCAATTAGGTACTGTGGTATTAAATACGAACACAAAAGAGATAACTATTCCGGGTGAAATTAACATAGCAACTGATGACACCATAATTGAATTTTTTGCCTGTGGAACACTTGGTAAATCTCATGAGAGTATTCTAATCATTGATGTGGAACCAATACACTTATTTATCGCACTTGGTGGATTACTTGAACTTGAACCCGGTAGAAACCTCGCAGTGCAAGGGGATCCACACGAACCGAAGGGTTCCCAAGTTCAGATATGGGTTGAATGGAATAGAGGAGATGATGTTGCCACCCATAATGCGCATGAGTTGGTATGGAATGCCATCACTGGACAACCGATGCAGAAAACACATTGGATTTTCACGGGTGGACGTCTTATAAACAACCAGCTTACCTCTCAACTTTATCATAATTTAATCGCCGTTTATCGAGATCCCGATTCACTAATAAATAATCCTTTACCCGGTGGTACAGATGATAGTACATATCGCGTCAATACAGATGTCATTCCACCTAAAGGCACAAAAGTAAAAGTAAAAATTCGTCCTATATAACTGAGGGGTGTGCATAAATAATCGGTGGATCAACATAGATGGTGACACACGTCACAAACCTCTTCATGTGGATGGGTACCATTCTTAGTGCAAAAAGGACAAGATTTTGTAGGTCGGGTAGAGTTTGCGAAATCCGACATGCAAGACTGGATACGATTGTGTCGGGTTTCACTGCGTTCTACCCGACCTACGACATAAGTTTAGAATCAAATTTATTTATGCACACCCTCATATAACCAAATTTCCAAAGGATATGGGTCGACGGAATGTTGAGGACATTAAGAGGATATTGTGAGAGATTCAACTGTATATCAAGTAATCATAGAACGTGGCATTGAACAAGGCATTGAACAAGGCAGACAAATTGGAGCAAAGGAGTTTGCTATCAACCAGATATTGGACACACTCAATAACCGTTTCAATATGAATACAGCTGCAACTTTAACCTCTTCACTTGAAGAAATTGACAATTTAGAAGATTTTAAAGAACTTATACGGGAAGCATCGGTATCAGAACATTTAGAGGATTTTGTCCACGCTTTAGATTCTTGCCGTAATGGTTCACAATAGTTCTTGGAAGGTAAGTTATGCCAATTTTTGAATATCACTGCAAAACATGCGAAACCAACTTTGAAGTATTACAACGTACAAAAGATGTCAAAGCACTCCCAAAATGTCCTGATTGTGGCAATCAGAATACAAAGAAACGTCTCTCTTCTTTCGCCGCTAAAGGGACGCAAAAGGTAACCGTTCAAGATAATGCTACTTGAGCAATTCCAAATATTGGCAGTTAGTCATCATGAAACAGAATCCAGAAAAAAAGATAAATGTTCTCCGTGAAGTTGGAGACAACAAAGTTTTTCCGGTATATCTACTCTGTGGTACGGAAACGTTTCTGATTGAAGGTACACTTAAACAGGTGCTGGATAAACTGCTATCACCGGACACACGTGATTTCAATTTAACCATTTTAGATGGAAATAATGTTTCTGTGCGGGATATCCTTAGCAATGTTGAGTTATATCCGACAATGTCGGATTGGCGTGTTGTTGTGGTAGAAAATTTTTCTGCATTTAAGTCAAAGAAACGCACCACATCTCCACTCACTGTAGTTCGAGAAGCAATGAAGTCTGAATCAGAGGATGTTCAAAAATGTGTGAATGTTGTCGCAAAACTTATTGGAATTTCCACACAACAAATTGCTGATGGGAATACAGATTTCGTCAGTGCAATTGATGAGATTAGTGAAACGCTTGGTAGCAGTGTGCCAGAAGATATCCAAGCATTTTTCAAGCGATTACCACAACTTGCCAGTCAACTTGATGAACATCAAGAAGTTAGAAGCAGCAACGAAGACACAGAACTATTATTGGAATGGCTTGAAGGAGACCTGCCTGAGTCAAGTGTTCTCATCTTTGTGGAAAAGAGTGAAGTAAGTAGTAATCATCGTATTTCAAAAGCAATTCAGAAAGTTGGTAGGTATGTCTCTTATGATCCATTGGAAAAAGGCAGTTCACTCAACAAGGATCCACTTTATAAGAAAGTAGTGGAGAAGTTTGAAACTTATGACAAGAGAATAACACCGCGTGCTTTTGAACAACTACGGAATCGGACTGGTGGTGACATGCACATGATTGCTGAAGCTATCAACAAGATTATCAACTTTGTTGGAGACAAACAACAGATAGATGAAGTTGATGTCCGAAATATTGTATCTCAGTCTACTTACGATAGGATTTTCGATTTGACCGATGCAATTGGTAAACGTTCAATTCGCCAAGGATTGAAAAGTCTACGGGAAATATTAGCCAGTGGTGTTAACCCAAATATGATTGCTGGTGCTATCGTTAGTCATCTACGTTTGACCTTACAAGCGAAATTAATCGCGAAGGAAAAAGAACTAAAACCGATTAGTAGGCAGCTACGTTACAACGATTTTATTACAAAGATATTTGAACCGTTGGCTGAGGAATTGGGCGAG
The DNA here is from genome assembly GCA_965214095.1 of Candidatus Poribacteria bacterium. Taxonomy (GTDB): domain Bacteria; phylum Poribacteria; class WGA-4E; order WGA-4E; family WGA-3G; genus MSPOR6. Next base: position 1,966,167 of record OZ243938.1, read on the forward strand.
TTGCTACCTAATGCATCAGAACATAACATATTAAAACGCAATCCGTATCCGGCATATAAGATATTTCAAACGTTACACGCATTCACAACAGAAGAGTTGGTGTCTGCGATGGAAAAAACTTTGGAGATGCAAATCCAATCCAGAACAACACATACTAATGAGGAACTTCTGCTTGAACAGTTAGTCTATGAAATTTGTAACGATACCAAACCGAGATGGAGTTAATGTGTCAGTGTATATATGACAGAATTGATTCCTATTTTCAGTGCGATATTTGAATATTCGCGAGGATATGAAGCCATTGCAGCGTGTTCCCAAGCATCGCCCAAATCAGAATTGAAGCAAATCAGCATCATAAGTTTTCCTTTATCATCAGTCACACCGAGATATTTTGCTGGATGACCGTCAAAACGTTCATAAGTCCTTCCACTGTAGAGTGCGCGTAAACCGGGTATTTGAATCAGTTTTTCAATCTTGTAGAAGCATTGGAAAATTCGGTGTGTAACTGGTATTTCAACCGGTTCACGGTTCGGAAAAATCTTTTTGAATTCTTTATAGAACCGCTTCCACTCTATCCCTCCGTGAAAATCATCAACAAAGAGAAAACCGCCGCGTAATAGATATTCACGCAGATTTGCTGCTTCTGCATTACTCAGCCGCATGCTGCCTACTTCAAGGACATAAGCAAAAGGATAATCAAATAGGTCTTTTGAACCGACTGAGATATGAATACTATCAGGTGCAACACTAATATTGGTCTGCTTTTTGAGTTGATAAATAAAGTTTCGATCAGAGGCAGGATAATCAACTTCCCAATTACTTAGCTGTGTGAGTCTACCACTGTATTTTAGGCGTACGAAGGCGAAATCGTATTCAGGGTTAGCATCTGAAATTACAATTACATTCGGAAAGACGATTGTAAAGAGGATAGATAAAACGATAGTATTTCGCATTTTTATCACTAAAAACTATAACTCCATCCAAAAGATGTATTGTAACCTTGCCATGAATCCAAAGTTTTAGCAATATTAAACCTAAAAAAGCCGGCATCATGAAACTGTAAACCGATGCCTACATCTGCTTTGGGGTCAAAGGAGAACGTTGAATCAGACACATTCCATACTTGTCCTTCATCAAGAAAGAGGACAAAAAAGAAATTCTTGAAAAAATCCCGATTAACCAAGTTTTTTAAACGGTGATGATATTCAATGTTCAGCAAGAATCCACCGTCACCCATAAAAGCATATTTAGAGGAACTTACCTCGGGTGTTGTAGCAGTCTCATTTGCTGATTCAAAGAGAGGGTATCCTCTCAAACCACCTAAACCACTAATTGCAAACTGTCTCTGTTCGGGTAATGGGTTATCAGAGAAACCGAATAGTAACCGAGTTCTGACGCGGTTATCATCTAAAGGAAAAGCATAACGCAGATGTATTTGGAGGCGAGTAAAATCAAAATCTGAACCGAAAGCAATGTTACTATGTTCAACAGACATTGTATTATCCCAACCAAGATATTCTTGCTGTGTGTTGAAACTGTAATTCAAGGTAAGGCTGTGTATACGTCCTGGTGTGATAGCAGGATTTTGTCTGGCTTCAATATGTTTTGATACCCATTGCGAAATATTCCAATCAGTGCTTTTTTGAAGACTTTCGTGTGATTCTGCGATCATTGACATATTGAACGTATGTTCTGGTAACCTTGGACTCCATTCTAATTGGACTTCAAATCCTTTTCTCAAATAGTAATTTGCTAGACCAGGATATCCTAATATGTGTTGAAAAGTGAAGAATCCCTGTCTATAGTTTGGAAATAGTTCAGGAGCTACTACATCGGATTGACGGTGGACATGTCCCATCAATCCGAATTTCCATAGATATGGTTCACCCCAGTTTATTCTACCACCGAATCGATAATGGAATTTGGGATTTCCTAATGTAGTGCTAATTCTACCAAATAGGTTATATGTGCGCGTATTTAATAAATGCGGCACATTCCACTGCCATAATGGTCCAATTTCTGTAGGTTTTCCAATTTGAAATCCTGTGCCGAATTCCCAGTCGGTAACACGGTTGAACCCCAGAAATAGAGGAGGGCGAAACCCAAGATATAAATCCGAAGACAGAGGTTTTTCTGCCAATGTGATCGTTGCAACACGACTGTAGTTCTCTTCTTTAACCCGCAGTTTTATCTCAGAAAAATAGGGCATTACTTTGAATAAAGTTTTTAGAGCTTGTTCAATATTCTCCGATCCGTTATTTAGATGTCTGCGAATATCTTGTTCTGATATTTTCTGATTTCCAATAATCCTTATCTCGTGAATAGGCGCATTTGCTGCTTTGAAACGTGTTGCCTCGTCTGGAAATAACTCATCAATCTCAAGATTGGAAGTGGTTGATTTTATTCGCCGATGTGTTCCACTATGATTGATCATGAGCGATCTTAATACTGATACTGATTTTGAACGTTTCCGATTCTTCATAGTAAGAATTGCTATATTCGCTCCATTTTCCTCGGTGACCTTAACAGAAACAGTCCGGTGAGGTGGGAGCGATTTAATGATCATCGGTAACACATTTTTGAGATCACCCGAACCTTTCTCAAGAAACTTAAATATTTTGTTTTCCTCATTTCTCTGTGTATTTTGAATGATGAAATCATCAATTGGTAAGCTATCGTAATGCCAAGATGAAATCGGTGGATCAAAGGGTATGTCCGATGAAGAACTTTTCTCTTTCTTCAATGTCTCTGTTGTTGGTGGTACCACAACAGAATCAGGTAACTGTCTAAGATTTTCCAATTCTGTTATATCAATACCGAGTTGGTTAAGGTTTCTTATTATATTTACTACTTGTTTGGGTGGAATTTCTCCAGTGATATTTATCAGATACACTTCCTCTCCACTACTTACAATAATGAAGATTCCAACAACAGAGTCATTTTGTGTGAGTGTGAAAAGATACAATTTCTCATTTCTCTGATATGTGCTCCATCCTCGTGTTATTAGTCTATTATTATAGTAGTTGAGCATTTGCTGATAATTAAGACCTTTTCTATGATAACTTCGCAAATATAGGTTGTCAACGTGGCTAAATGATGATGTAATGTCAGGGTTTGGATTGTCCATCACATCAGTAATAGTCCTGTGGTCTAAGTCAAATTCAAATTGTGGCGAAGGTGAATTCTGCCACTTGAATGCGACTTTACCACTATTGGTTTGTGCATTTACAGCAGTGCATATTAATAGTATAAAGAGTATATTTATTTTGTACTTCATAATGTTACGTATGATATAGTAGATTTTTAAATTACTTGAACACTCTGCATCGGCGAGGTTAGGAAACCTCGCCTACCGTGGGTCGAAAGTGTCAACTTATATTTATAATTCACTATAATATGTCTATTTTTTGACTTTCTGTTTTAATGATTTCAATGCATCTGGCACTTCAGGTTTTCCGGGATGGAAGATAACTTCTGCCGGTACAATTTGTCTTGGACGGTTAGGCGGTTTATAAAACCATTGTAGTGCAATTTGGAAGCGCGGACCTTGGAAATAGTGTATCTGAACAGGGTGAAATCCAGCATTCAGTCTAATGGAGGATCTTCTGCTGGAAGGACCGTGAGTGCCATCATGATTAACAACCAATTTTCCGTTGATGTATAACTTGAATCCATCATCAGAGAGCATTTCGAACATATAGACTCCAGGCGTATCCACTGCAAGTTTTCCGTGGAAGTGGATAGCAAAGTTCTCAAGTACTTCCTGTTTCTTTGGTGTGGGAAAACCTTCTGTATAGTGTCTTGCCGAAACATCTAAATTCGCAGTGGTAAAGGAATAAACAGGTGTCATTCTTTTGAAATTTGGCAATCGGTGGATAGGCGTATCAGATATGTAGACTTTACCAACTAAACCGTGTCCAGGCATCACATCAGTGTTAAAAATACCAAGTCCCGTATCTCCTTCTGTGTATCCAATTGAAGGCAGATCGTCTGTGTTAGATATTCCTGCTAATCTCTTCCCCATGCCACCTTCTTTTCCGGAACCTGATCCACCGCGACCTACACCGCGTTTGGTTCCTCCTGCTCCACGAAATTCAGGAATTACGACGGGACCTGCCGCATCTGTATCTTTTCCAAAACTTGCGTTGGGTAAAGAAGATGAATTCGTTTGTGGAATATCAGCAAATGTTACAATTTCCGGGGCAAGGTCATCGTAGATTGGTGCTTTTGGCGGATTCATTTCTGGAGCATATTTCGGTGCAGCACGAGTAATTGATGGTGAACCGCTATCTGTTCTAATTTTTGGTTTAACAGACTTATGTTCAAGCTTTGTGCGTCGTTTTATACGTTCAGGTGATTCGACCTTAAAGAACTCAAGAGATAAAGGATTTTCAAATTCATTGAGATGTTTTACGATAAATGGTGATATAGATAGGACTAAAATGAAATGAATACATAAGGAGATCAATAGTGATATTTTATTTCTGTTACTTTTCATGGTTTTGTTCCCTCTCTATTTTGATGTATCCGTTCTATGTTATAGTGAAATCTATAATTACTTGCACACAATTGTAGCGCAAACTGCATGAAGATTAACAAATAAATAGGGTAATTTCCTTGAGAAGTCCGGTGCGGTTAGGAAACCGCACCTACCGGGTTTGGGAAAATGAGAATTACCCGTTTAATAAATTAATCTTCATCCAGTTTGCGTACCACTACTGCACAAACTGGCAGTTTGTGCTACGGCACAGTCCAGGTCTGTTGGTTTAGGTCTCACGTACCAAAAGTGTGCATATATTTTGTATTTCACTATAATGTATATGTAGACTACTAATAACTATAAAAAAACATGAGATTATATTGAATGTCTTGATCTGACTCAAAAGCTTGTGCAACATTAAATCTGAAAATATCCACATCCGAAGAAACCTGTAATCCTATACCAACACTACCTTTCGGCTCAAAATCCCATTTATCTCTATATTCGTTCCAAACCTGTCCTATATCAACGAATAGCACAGCATGGAAATCCTTTAGAAAATCAAGTTGATTGATGACAGGTAAACCTAAATTAAATTCTACATTGAAGAGATACCCTTCATCACCGATAAATGAGTTGAGTGGATATCCGTTGAGTGTTCCAAGTCCGCCGATGATAAATTGGCGTTGAATTGGCAAAAGCGTATCACTTGCCTGATCTTCTGTTTTTTTACCAAACACCGAACTAAACACGAACCTGCTCCGAATTTGGTGTCGTCCGAAAGGATATGCATAACGAATATGTGCTTGAGCATGTGTCCAATCATAATCTGAACCAAAAACTGGATTAGAGTGTTCAATGAGAAGCGTGTTATGCCATCCGAGGTAGTTTCTTCTACTGTTGAAATCAGATTTGAAAGTGATACTTCGGATGTTTGCTGGTGTTATATCAAGGTTATCACGCACTTTTGAAGCAGAACGCCAGTTAAGGATATGCCAATCAGTTGTTTTACGTAGGTTTTCATGTTTTTCTGAAGCCAGAGAAATCCTTACAGTATTTGACCAAGTTGGTTGCCAATGGAATGAGACCTCTGTACCATTTTTTAGATAATAGTCTTGGTGGTCTGGCACGCCAACCAATCTTAAGAGAACCAATCCTCTTTCTTCATAGCCAGCAAAAAGGTCCGATGATATAGTAGTGATTGCGCGTTGGTAGCGGCCACTTACTCCGATGTTCCATTTTTCTCTTTTTCCCCAGATTTGGTTACCACCTATTGAGTAATAACGTTGCTTATTCCCAAATCCGTAACCGAATTGTGCAAATAACTTTGGATTGTCTCTTGTGAGTGGTACTTCTCTGTTCCAATCATAGTCAATTGGTGTGGCATCCTTTGATGGTTGCGAGTGTAATCCTGTTTCAACGCGTGCCCCCAGTTCCCATCCTGATACACGATTAAATCCTATCCGTGGCATAGCATTTACATAGGGTTTCTGGACAATTGGTTTTTCCAGTAGGACAGTGATTTTTGCAATCTTACGTTGACCAAAATCTACTGTTTCTATGGTCGCGGTATCAATTTCTGGAAATGTGTCAGGTATAGTTTTCATAAAATAGTCAATTTCTGATGGACCCTCATTGAGAACAGACTTGAGTTTCTTCAAATCAAATTCTAGATTACCGTATAGTTGTATTTCATGTATAGGGTCATCTTCTTGCGTGCGCAACTCTTGTGAGAGCTCAATGTAATCACCATCCTGAACTTCCTCCAAATATAATTGTATCTGCTTCTCATCCGTATCCACGGTAATTTTCTGTATATAAACCGACAAATCTGAATTCAATAATCTGTTCAGCAAAATGGCAAAGTCAACAGGTCCATCTTGCTGTATATTTCCACCAAACAGCATATCTTTTATTGCATCAATTCTCTGTTTCTGTGATTCTCCTTGACTCTTTGTGTGTGATTTAATTGAGACCTTTGAAATAGGCTGTGAATTGTATGTCCAGTTTCCAAGATGTGTTTCTTGCATTGTGCCAGAAAACTTTGATAGTGATTCTGTGGATTCATTAAATATTCGGAGTATTGTTGTTGAATTATAGTTTAAATCTGGATCATCAGCACGCCATACAATTGACTCGGTATGCGGTCTTTCTGTTTGTATCTGTTCACCAAGCGATCTTAGGTATCCATATTCCCAATTGGTTTAGATTCGCCAATAGTGTCCCAACTTGTTGATATGGTATTTCTCCAACGACATTGAGCAGATATATTGAAAAATTGGTTTTGATGATAGCAAATATACCTACAACCTTTTCATTGTTTTCATCTGTATTAACAAGATAGTATATTCGGTAGTTTACATCCTCGGCAAATTCATCCCATCCATTCTCCGATAATATATCTTCATAGTATGTTCCCAGTTTGTCAAAGTCTTCATCACTCTTTTGGTATGTGTGGACATATATGTCCTCAACCGAGTTGAAAATTTCAGCAGTGGACATAAATGCTATCAGTTCCTGAGTTAGGTCAAACTCAAAAATTGGTGGATCGACATCTGGACAATCTAATGGAATTGTTCCTAATCTGGTTTCGGCATGTGTAGATACAACACCCCATAGCAAAAGAGAAAATATGAAAATGTAATATCTCATTTTAGGATAGAATCTCAGTGCATATTAATTCTGACAAGTTATTTCTTATGATTTATGTTTTGAGAGGGTTATTATTAGAACGAGAAACAGATGTGATGACAAGATATTAACTATATTAACAAATTACGGATGCGTTTGTCAAACCGTGTTGAAGGGTAGGGTAAAGTTGATAATTCCTTAAAACTAAATACCACTGCAACAAACGTAATTATTCATGAATTTCCGCATATTGCATCTGCACGCAAGAGTTCATAATACGGCAAACATTCAGATAGGACACTGTTCAATTCTTCAGGAAACGGTTCAGTTTTCGGTTGATACGGTGCAAAACCATTGCTCTGATGTACGTTGTGATACCAATATGGTGCCCACACACCATCAGATGGATGTCCATCTTGTGACCACGACAACATTGATTCATCAAAAGGAAGTTCTAACCGACTACAGAGTGTTGATAGTACATTCTTTGGTGCAAGCAATAATTCTCGCGAGTCCAAGATTGGCGGAGATTGTCCTATTTCTTGCAATTCCGATAACAGTTCAGTTTGTAATTTATAGCCTGTATCCTTTAGTTGTGGAATTCCGATTACTTTTGTTAAAGAGGGAAGCATCTCTTTTGGATCGCGTATTAGCAATATATTTTGTGTTTTTTGCATGAAAGACCTGTCAACGTCAACAAGGTGATGTGCCATCTGTTTCATAAAGAGGACAGGTTTCCTACAGGGACCGAGAATAACATCACGAATGACTTCCGCTGCGTCATTTTGCATAGATTCCATCACCTTTTCACGTCCTGGATGCATTGCACCCGTTACACGTAGGTAGTGTGCATATAAAGGTTCGTCAACGATTTGGGTATCACTTCGTTGTCCGAAGGCATACATCAATGCTGTTGATACGTTTCTTGGTCCAGACCAGAGACAGATTCTTTGTGTTTGCATGTAATTTCCTTACTGCATATAGTATAATCCTTGCCAATATAGGTGTCAACTGTTAATATATGATCATCAACATACAGGACGAGTCCACACATAATCATACACAACCAGGGTTATTTAGTTTTAATAATTTTCAATTGATGAACGTTACTAAGAGTTTATATCGTAGGTCGGGTAGAGGCACGAAACCCGACACGTTCAATGCTTGTCGGGTTTCGTGCCTCTACCCGACCTACAGGTGTTATATTGAAATGTGAAAAATATAGCAGAAAAACCGAAAACTAAATAACCCTAATACATAACTCACATATACATTTCTATTCGTTATGTCAAAACGTTCTATTCTCACAACAATTATCATACCTATACTACTGATATCGGGGTTGATAATATTCCTTATAAACAACCGACGTGAATATCCAGGGGAGTTAGTGCTATCTCAAGAGCGACTTGATTTTGGCACTGTTCCAGAATGGAAAGGTCAGGTATCACGAACGGTATTAGCACGAAATGTTGGCAAAAGTCCGATACATATTACCAAAATTCAAACAGGTTGTAGTTATGCTGATATTGAAGGTCCAACGGTGATTTCACCGGATACAGATGCAACATTCAGTGTTCTACTTGAACCACAGTTCATGCCAGACAACACTAGCATAGCAACTGCGATACTTTTTACTGACAGTCCTAAAACACCACAAGTTTATCTTACAATTGTTGCAAATGCCAAACGATTTGCAACTTTGAGTGCAGAAATATGTGATTTCGGAGAAATCCTACCTAAGATACCTTATGAGAAGCATATTAAACTGTGTGTTAATGCTCCGCTCAATCAAGAAGATATCCGTATACTACCAACAGAACATCAATTGTTAAAGTGGAAGTTGACACCTGATCCAAATTCAGAATGCTATATTATAGATTTACAATTAAGGATACCGAAAAGGGGTATCAAGGATGTCAACAAGACCTCACCACTCCATGCGGTTGAACTATTTTCATCTTCATTGACAATTGCTTTTCCAAATGATAGAACTTTGACATTACCAATAATAGCAAGAATCGTAGAACCTGTAATTGTTAAACCTGAAATTCTTTCCTTTGGTATTGTAAGAAGTGGAACAAAACCCACATTGAGATTTATGTTACTTTCAAAATCTCATTTTCAAGTATTGAACTTGCAAGTACCAGAATACTTGAAGGTAAAGGAAGTTACCAATTCATTATCTGTAGACACGGATATGTCAGATGTCGTGAAACATTTTGAAGTTGCTTGGAACATACCAAAATCACCTAAACTATTACGTGCCAATATTGATATAAAGATTTCAACATCACCTAATCCCATCCGGATACCGGTTTATGGATATATCCAGGACGACCACGCAACAAATCCTTCTCCATTTCAAGAAGATGAATAGTGATTTCTCTGATATTGGATTTTCAGTTTTGTTTGATCTGGAGATAGGATTGGACTGAACTGGTATCCGTTGAAATACGGTGGGACTGTGCCAATAATGTCATTCTTGCTTTTCTATAAGTCTTCCAACGAAAAAAATGACAACACCGAGTGCTAAGAACCCCATCTCAACCCCCATAGCTTTAGCTTCACTATAACCAAAAGGGTTGAAAACACCTAAAAACAGTGCAGCAGCAAGGCATGTTATTCCCATGAGTTCTAAGGATTTACCGATATAATACACTTGTTCCTCAAAATGTAAAAAGGCAATTCCAACAATTGTTGATATATCATTGTAAGAATTGCCTAAAATATTATTAGTAAAGGCTCTTAATTTGTCCCCATCTGATTAATTTTTGTTGGGCATTTGGATTGATCCTCGCCGTGAAAACGAGATCAGGGATCAAGTTATCTTGTTCCGTATATCCATCTGGTGCCCAGGCGATTGTATTTTGTAATTGACCGTTATCAACATCATCATAAGCGATACTAAAACCGATAGTATTGTCTTTACTTGCAATATCTCCAAGTCGGAAACTGAGTTCACATGTTTGTCCAGCATTTCCCCAAGCAACTGATGTTAAGGGTGATTTGAGGACACCTTCTTCTGTTCCGATTGGAATTTCATAACGGTATAGTTCATTTTTAAGTCTATCGTGATATTGATCGATATATAGGATCAGTTGATCCTCTCTGAATAGTTTTGATTGATATTTTTCAAGTTTATCATCTTGTATTTTAATTGCGACATAAAGGAATCCACTACGCCACACCGCTTTGAAGGAGCCGGTAAAATCGTAGGATTCATGCCATTCATTTCCAGTAATAATGTCTTGTTTTAGTTTTGCTGGTAACACATCGTCCCATACGGGGTCATCAAGATACCCATCTACGATAGGTGCCACAGAAACAAGTTCTGCATTATATTGAAAGTTCTGAAGATTTTCATCTCTTAGATGCCCTAAAGCATAAGAGAATACCGTCAACATCAGTATACCAGTCAAAAGAATCTTTTTACGCATAGGAGACTCCTCCATTAGACATGATTGAATTTAGTATATCATAGTGAATTTGCTGATGTCAAATGAAATTTACTGAGTGTTTTTGGCATAACCATATTTGTAGCGTCAATACGAACAAAATGCCATGAGTTTAGGTCTATATGTTGATTGAGACAGGATTCTTTCAAATTCAGTTGATATTTAGCAAAAAGTGTGTTATAATTTGCTAAGAGAGAATTATGCATGTATTGCTATAACAGACACAGCACAACAAAAAATATAAAATAGTCTGACTGTACTCAAAATTTGAGTGTCTATCCTTGATGTATGCAAAAGTCTACAGCATACTAAGAAGTCCAATTAACTTTGATATAGAAAACGAGGCGATTGGTTGTGAACAAAAACACAAAAAACATGTTCGTATGGTTTATCTTGGGTTTGGTCGTTGTTGTCACTATCTATCAAATCATCAACCGTGGTGATCAAATATATGAGATGCCAACATCAGATTTTCATAGGCTCATTTCTCCGGAAAATATAGATAATAGAGTCAATCCTTTTGACGGTTATCTTATTCTTGATGACGAATGGGTTGAAGGTAAGTTTCATCAGGAAGAAGTGAAAGATCGCGTGCAACAGGAAACATCGCTTGAAAACTCCATATTTCCTCGCAATTGGAAGGGAAATTTTAAAACAAGTCGCGACACGAGCGAAGATTATGGTCTACAAGCGAAATTGGACGCGCGTGGTATCCGTTATGAAATAAAACCTGGATCAAATTTTCCCGACTGGGTGCTTATTATTGGTACTACAGTCGTTCCACTATTGATATTCTTGGGTTTGATGATTTTCCTATCCCGCCAGATGCAGGGTAGCGGCAACCGGGCACTTTCTTTTGGGAAAAGTCGTGCAAAACTACATACAGAAAACGAAAAACCGATAACCTTTGAGGATGTCGCTGGTGTTGACGAAGCAAAGGATGCGCTTGAAGAAGTCATTCATTTTCTCAAAGCCCCGAAAAAGTATGAACGTCTCGGTGGCACAATACCTAAAGGTGTTTTGTTAGTTGGTCCTCCTGGAACTGGAAAGACGATGTTGGCGAAAGCGGTTGCCGGTGAAGCTGATGTCCCATTTTTTAGTATCAGTGGCTCCGATTTTGTTGAGATGTTTGTTGGTGTTGGTGCTTCAAGGGTGCGAGATTTATTTGAAACAGGTAAGAAAAACGCGCCGTGTATTATTTTTATTGATGAATTGGACGCTGTTGGTCGACATCGGGGTGCAGGTATCGGTGGAGGACACGATGAACGGGAACAGACTCTGAATGCCCTTCTTGTTCAAATGCAAGGATTTGAAGAATCCGAAACAGTGATAATGATTGCTGCAACGAACCGTCCAGATGTTCTGGATCCTGCATTATTGAGACCCGGCAGATTTGATCGGCAGGTCATCGTTGATTTACCGGATGTACGGGGTAGAAAAGCAATTCTTGGGGTGCATACCAAAGAACCTTATAAGATGGCGGAAGATGTCAACTTAGAGATTTTGGCGAGAGCAACTCCAGGGTTCTCAGGTGCGGACTTAAAAAATATGGCGAATGAAGCCGCACTGCTCGCGGCAAGAGAAGATAAGGATAACATTGACATGGCCTGCTTTGATGAAGCGAAGGATCGGGTCTTAATGGGTCCCGAACGTCGAAGTTTAGTCATTAGTGATAAAGAAAGACGTAATACTGCCTACCATGAAGCAGGACATGCACTCCTATCACATTTTGTCCCTGAAAGTGATCCTAACTATAAATGTACAATCGTGCCCCGTGGTAGAGCTCTCGGTATTACTGCACTCCTCCCGCTTGAAGAACGTATTAATCCTAATCGCAAGAAACTTATTGCAGATATCATTGTATTTATGGGTGGACGTGTTGCGGAAGAGATTATCTTTGGTGAACAGACGACTGGTGCCCAGAATGACTTTGAACGAGCAACACAACTTGCACGGCATATGGTTACGCGATGGGGAATGAGCCCGTTAGGACCTTTAACCTATGGCAAAAGAGACGAACAGATCTTTCTGGGTAAAGAATTAGCTGTTCATCAAGATTACAGTGAAGAAACGGCTATTGCGATTGACAAAGCAGTACATGACATCGTTATGGAGTGTTACGATAAGGCGCAAGAGATTATTGAGACAAATCTTGACGGTTTGAAGCACCTTGCCAATGCTCTATTAGAACGTGAAACACTTATTACCGAGGAGATTGAAGAAATCCTTGGTCCCCGGCCACAGTTGCCAACAAGCCCCCTCACATGATATGCAGAGGTAAAAAGCTCGAATTTGGCGACAGCACTCATATCATGGGTGTTCTAAATATTACTCCAGACTCATTTTCAGATGGTGGGATATATTTTAACCTTGACAGTGCTCTTACACACGCTAAAAATATGGTAGCAAATGGTGCTACTATCATTGATATCGGTGGGGAATCTTCACGACCGGGTGCGGAACCGGTACCTGAAGTCGTAGAATTAGAACGGGTGATACCTATTATCAAAGCAATTGCTTCTGAACAATTAGATGTCTTACTATCCATTGATACCACAAAGGCAGTTGTGGCAAAACAAGCGATTGAATCTGGTGCACATATTATCAACGATATTACAGCATTACGAGGTGATGATGATATGGCACACGTCGCAGCAGATACGGAATCAGGTATCATTTTGATGCACATGAAAGGAACACCTCGCACCATGCAAAGTGCCCCGAAATATGTTGATGTCGTTCAAGAGGTGTATGAGGCATTAGGACAATGGATCAGCGATGCAACACGTAAAGGTATAGACTCTGATAGAATTATTATAGACCCAGGCATCGGATTTGGAAAAACTATCCACCAAAACATAGAAATATTAAGAAAACTTGAAGAATTCAAACGTCTAAATAAACCTATACTAATTGGCACCTCAAGGAAATCCTTTATTGGTAACCTGTTAGATCTTCCCGTAACTGATAGAGTTGAGGGAACGCTTGCCACTGTTTGCTGGTCAATTACGCATGGTGCAGATATTGTGCGTGTTCACGATGTAAAAGAAACTGTCCGTGTTGCACGGATGACTGATGTCCTTCATAGATAGAGTATTACCAACTCAGCTAAACTGATGTTTCAACAAAAGATTCAAGGAATTGGCATAGATATTATTGAAGTAGAACGGATTAGACGACTTTCTCTTAGATGGGGAAGTCGGTTTGAGTCGCGTGTCTATACACCGCAAGAGCTTGAATATTGTGGCAAAACAGCAACACGTTATGGAAGGCTCGCGGCGCGGTTCGCTGCAAAGGAAGCAACTCTGAAGGCACTTGGCACAGGTCTAACAGTTGGGATGAATTGGCAGGATGTAGAGATTTGCGCTGATTCTGTCGGGAAACCATCACTTATTTTACACGGAAAAGTTCAGCAGTGTGCGTCAGAATTTGGAATTGTCAGTACCTATGTAAGTCTATCACACACCGCTGATTACGCAGTGGCACAAGTCACCTTATGTTCTAATGAATAAGAATCTATACATCCATTAACTATAGTTTGGACAAGGAGAATCACAGTCATCGGACCTATTTTTTCAATGATACACCTGTCGCCCCGCTGGGGCTATAAATCGTTTGTTCACGATGTGCTATACACATTTCGCCCCGCTGGGGCTGCTCATTTTGATATTCTAACACATTTTCGTCAAGTTATTATCCCATTGCAAACGGACAAAATATTGAAAATGCTAGAAATATCAGTATGCAACCGAGAGAAATTGTCCAAACTATAGTCCATTAAACTAACACTACCATTACATTTCCATCAGCAATCTTATTCTAATGTTATTACCTATTTTTATCTCTGGAGGAGCATTAAAGTGGAAAAAAGATTGAACTCCATAAAAAATTGTCTTAATTTTGTACAGAATTATGTGGTATTATTGATTGTATGTGTAATTCTAATTATCGGTGTCGTCACGTCAGAAGCATTCTCAGAAACAAACACAACAGCAGAAGTCGATAGATTTCTCAAGCAGTTGCTTGGTGCTGAATATCGAGGCATGGGTGGTAGTTTTGTCGGTGCTAGTACTGGAGCAAATGCTCTTGGTAATAATCCTGCAGGTATAACGAATGCTAAAGGAGATAGGTTTGCCCTTCACATGACACGTTTTCCGCGCACAATTGCCCTGTTGTCTCAACCTAATTTCAATGCAGATTACGAGGACACTATAAGATTTGATCAACGCGCATCTGGGATTGAGACATTGAATTGTGCATTTCCAATGGGAAAATTCGGAACTGTAGGTGTTGCATTCTCAATGGCACATGCAGGTCCTTTTCGTCGTGTTAATCATCAAGGCAAAGCCCTAAATAATTTTCCTGAGAATAACCTTGCAATTGGTTTGGGTTACGGTATAAATTGTTTTGGAGGAACCGTGGTTGGTTTTGACGCTCGGTGGTTACGTTCAAAGATTACAGATGCATCTGACACAGAACATTTCGGACGTGGTTATGCATACAACATCGGACTCATTCAACATATAGGTAATACACTACAATTAGGTGTTGTAGTACGTAATTTAAGCAATGGTTTATCATTCATTGATCCAACTATTCCGGACAAAATTCACCGTGATGTTATCGTAGGAGTGAACTATCAGCGAGACATATCTATCATAACAACCCGGATCGGAGTAGATATTCATCCACCTTTTCAGGATGGGGTACGTGCTAACATCGGTGCAGAGATATGGTATCGTGACCGAATGGGTGTGAGAATAGGTTATCTTAGAGATACAGAGAACCGTTATGCGTCTGTCTATCTCTTGGATGATTTGACGTTTGAAATGGAGGAGCGTACTTGGAAAGCAGAAGGACTCTGTTTAGGAATGGGTGTTCGTTTAGGAAATATCATAATTAATGCTGCATACACGCCACAGTTTGAACCTACAGTATCGGAGGATGAACGTATTCATATTGTTCAAGGTACTTCTATATATTCTTTTTCAGTTGGTCAAGATTTCTAAATGTTTGTCAAAAAATAGATTAAACCATATATCTATAAAATGCGTATTGTATTGATAACGTTTTAGTCAAATGTCAACAGATTACCAAACGATCACTGGAATTGCTGCGGCGAAGCATGTTGTAAAGAAATCAAGGTTTTTTGCTGAAGCGACAGCTATAGAAGACCGCGCAGCAGCCAAGCAGTTTGTTACGGATGTCCAAACACGTAACCGTCAAGCCACACATTACTGTTATGCCTATAGACTTGGAAGCGGCGATGAAAAACTGGAATATGCTACAGATGCAGGTGAACCGACTAACACCGCAGGTCCTCCTATTCTTGCTGCAATTCGGTCTGCGGAATTAACCAATATTATCGTCGTTGTTGCCAGGTATTATGGCGGAATTAACCTTGGCATTGGAGGATTGATTCGTGCGTATGGTGCCTGTGCAAGAGTCTGTCTCAAAAACGCTGACTTGGAAACACGAACCTTTTACCACAAATTACAAGTAAAAGTCTCTTTCTCTCAAATCGGAACAGTTGTAACACTATGTAAACGTTTAGGAGGAAAGGTAATTAACATTGAATATGACCCAAACCCAAATATTACAATTCGGATTCGAAAAAAAGATTTGACTAATTTCAAGGAACAGATCAAAGGTATTGAAACAACAGGAACAGAATTAAAGTGAGAAATCATATTGTTGGAGGAATGCACTTTGAGCACAGTGAAATATACAACAACACATGAATGGATTGAAGTTATTGACACAGAAGGAACTGTCGGATTAACCGAGCGCGCCAAACTTATATACGGTGAGATTATTTATATTGATGTTTCCGCTGAACTTGAATGCGAACAAGGAGAAATTATTGGCAGAATTGAAACAGAAACCGGTGGTAACTTTTATTTATATGCCCCCGTTGCTGGAGAAATCTACGAAATTAATCCAGCAATTGAAGATGATATTGATATTGTCAACAGTGTACCAGAAGGCGATGGTTGGATATGTAAAATGAATATTGACAATCCAAATGAGCTTGATTCATTGATGGAATTAGAAGACTATGAAGACTATGAAGAAGAGGAAATTAACGAAGATGAGTATTTACCCGAAACGGATTTCTTTGAGGATATAGACGACTATTGATCGTCACTGGAGGTAATAAAGACCCGTCGGATCAGACGCAACTTTGGAACAGGGATTATATTTTCAACTTTATATCCTAAATCCTCCAGTTGTTGAGATAGATCACGAGTATCAATAAATGCTGCTTTTGGGGAGCATGTTCGTAGGTTAGTAAGGATTTCTGCAGTTGCGACAGTGTCCTTAACAAGACTTATACCGTAAGGTAAATCTGTGGCAACTGCATCAAATTTGCCATCTATAATTCGTGCGTCTTCTAATCGGACATCAGCCTTGAGGCCATAATGCTGAAGGTTTTTCGTTGTAGCACCTATCATGCGCGGATTGATATCCGTACCTGTTGCCCGAATGCCGTAATGGGCTGCAGACATTACGATTGTTCCTGTACCGCAACATGGATCCAGAATATGTTCTCCGGGTGAAGCAACCAAATTGACAAGGGTAAGGGCTAACCTTGCAGGAAGTGAACTGGAAGTGACATAGGGTCGTTGATTAAATTCTTGCCACATTCCATCAGATTCTGAGAGGACACGGCCGAACCATATTTTATCTGAAGTTACAACGGTAAGAAAGACAATTTTCGGAGATGAAAGGTTCGGTTTGCCTCCGATGAAGCTGCCAATTTTTCGTGCCAATGCCATTGAGTCAACATCAAGAGAACGGGGTTTTTTCACTACAGAGACCCGAAAATCATCCGCATATAAATCAGCGGAACGGAGATACACACAGAGTTCGTTGATGCTTGTAGTTTCAGATAGGATTTCGGTGCAATTTTTAAGGTGAGCACCCCGTCGTGCATCCACACATATATCTGATATTGTTATGCCGTGTGCATCCGGTGCAGCACCTGTCAACGCAACTGACTCAGCAGAAACCAGTTCTGATTGTTGAAACGGAATTGCCATGAGGTAAAGGTATTTCTTAGTTGACATTAGTTTATGATACCACAAACAAATAAAAACAACAATAATAGTAGGAGAACAGAATGACAGAAACAGAGATAATTAGAATTGGACATAGTCCAGATTCTGATGATGCCTTCATGTTTTACGCACTTGCGAAGGGACATATTGAGGCAGCACCGTATAAGATTGTGCATGTGATTGAAGACATAGAGACATTGAATAAACGCGCATTGGCTGCTGAGCTTGAAGTAACGGCTATATCCGTTCATGCGTATGCCTATGTTTCAAACAATTATGCCCTTATGCCTTGTGGAGCGAGTATCGGAGATAACTATGGTCCTCTTGTCGTTTCAAAATCACCGATAGATAGTCTTCAAGGTAAACGAGTTGCAATTCCAGGGGAAATGACCACTGCATATTTGACAATGAAACTTTATCAACCTGATGTTCAAACCAGAACATACCAATTTGATAAGATTATTGAAGCGGTGCAGGATGAAGAGGTTGACGCTGGTCTCATCATCCATGAAGGTCAACTTACTTATGCCCGCGAAGGTCTCCACAAAATAGTTGACTTAGGTGAATGGTGGTATGAGGAAACTGGTTTACCACTACCTCTCGGGGCAAACGTAATACGTCGTAATCTCGGTTCAGAAAAAATCCGTGCTATCACCTCTCTCCTGAAGCAAAGCATTCAATATTCACTTGACCATCGTGAACGTGGACTTGAATATGCGATGACTTATGCAAGGGATATGGAAACGGAACTCGCTGATAAGTTCGTTGGCATGTATGTAAATGATTACACTTTGGACTATGGAGAAAGTGGCAGAAAAGCCGTGCAAGAATTGCTCAACCGTGGACACGATGCTGGTGTGATTGCACACAAAGTGGATCCTGACTTTGTAATTCTGTAAGGTATGCGTTGTAGTCCTGACAGATATTTACCAACCCATCATACAAAGGTGCAGTTATGGACGAAAAACGCCGTAGAAGTTTTCAGTTAGAAGATGACAAAGGTAATAAACTCGCCACTGGGGTAATCTATGATGAGGGGAATGTCCAAGTGCTGTGGCGAGTTGATTGTGGGTATACGGCTGAACAATATGCATCTCTCAACCCGATTTTAGATTTGATGCCTGGTGTGTTTGTGTTGCGGCTCATTGATTCGGAATAAACTAACGCAACCGACTATCTGCTAATTTAATAATCTGTCCGTTTTCCTGAGAGATATACATATAACCGAGTCCATCTAACGTGACACCTTCTTGGTCTTTTCCCGGTAATAGATATTTATGCAGCATGCTACCATCGCGTTTTAGTTCAACCAATAGATTTGTCGTATCACTAATTAGCACAAGCGAATCTGCTTGTACATCGTACGTAAGACCGGAAATATCAACAAAATCCATTTCAAAGAAACGGATGATAGTGCAGTCGGACACTTTATCATCTGATGCGTTAAGAGGTACTTCTACTTCACAGACGACTGAACGTTCACCACTCGGTTTAAGATTAAAGGTTTGATTACCGATCCAAAAAGTGCCTCCATTTGGATGAGATTTATCTGGGACAAAAGCGATCGCCTCCACACCCATTCCACCTTCCTTCAGGAGCGGCTTTCCATCAAAAATACGGTTGATTTTAAATTCTCTCCGTATAGCAAGTGTTTCAGGATTTATCTCCAATATCACTTCCTCATCTTCAACCACAACATACAGTCGTCCGGTTGTCGGGTGCGTTGTAATCCCTTCAAAGTCACGTTCTTTATAATCTTTCATTTTGATAGCCGTTCCATCGGGATGGATTTCATGAATAAATCCACCATCGTCTGCAACAAACAGTGTTTTTCGCAGCGGATGATAGGTAATTCCAGAAGGTTCAGTGATCGGTGTTTTGTTAATATTGCCTATCCAGGTATACGGTAGTTCAACTGCAACAACAGATGCTCTTTGCCTTCTATCGGTATCCTCCATCCTCATCAGAAAGTAAAAAATCAACGCACTGATACCCAAAAAACATAGTAGTACAATTATTCTGTAATAGCGCATCGGTGCCACCTTTTGCCAAGTTATTGGAAATATTTGAACAGGAGACTATTGGATTCCGATGTTGATTGAATATGCGAAACCTTACGCATAATAGTGAGATACATAAACTCCTAATTGTAAAACTATCATATTCTTGTGTAAGTGTCAAGTGCAAAAGACAGTTGTATTCTCTTTTTCCTTGACAATACCTTAAATCAATGATATAATAATTTACCAATGACCCGATACATATAGATATTATGACTTTCAGCGAAGGGCAACACCATGTCGAGCAGACCAAGGTTAGTTGTTGAAGTCTTTGAACACGTCAACTATCACGGACGCAAGATAACACTTATTGATTCTGTACCAAATACCATTGAAATTGGTGCCCAAGATGTAATATCTTCTGTTAAGATATATAAGGGCCCGAGTTTCAATGCGTCTCCTAACTACAAAGCGATATTTCATGAACATGCAAGTTTTGCAGGTAGACGTTTAGTTTTAGCACCAGGCTTCTATCCGAACGTTCATGAAATTCCGTATAATTTTGGTGACGTAATTTCGTCAATAAGTTTTAGTCCTGCTGCACATCCGACTCCACCAGAATATGGTGCGGTTCCTATCATCATGGAAGTGTTTCGCGACATAGATTTCAGCGGTAACAAAAGTGTTGTGCTACGTGATGTCAGTTCGATGTTTGAGATTGGCATGAACGACGTTATATCCTCTATTCGTATTCAACGCGGACCGAATTTTCCGTTCAATGGATGCCGTATCATCTTATATGAACATGTGAATTTTGAAGGTCGTAGGTTTGATATTGTCCTTGATTCACGGCAATTCCAACATAACATCAGGAATCTTCGTTCATTACCGAACTCACAATCTTTTTCTGATATTATATCTTCCATCAAGATAGTACCATTAGGTGTTTTTCGTGTTTTAATTGTTGTTAGTGATAATCTAACAGGGGAACCCGCCGTTTTGGAGTCTCTTACCACACTTGAAGGGTTAAGATTTCAATTTACAACAGTCAAGATAAACGACAATCCCGACAACCGAGGCGATCCAAAAAATGCTATAAAACTATCTCACATTGTGCTGTCAAATTACGATATCATCTGGTTTACATGGAATGGACCGGGACACGATGGAGAGTATTATGTTGAAGATGCTGATGAAGACATCAGAGACTTCGTCCGTCAAGGCGGTATTGTGTGGGCATCTGCGATGGATAACAACATTGTACCAGCAGATGGTGTGCATCATCCTGAACCGGTCTGGAGAGGGGATTGGCTACCAGTGGACCGCCACCCAATTACTGTAACCAACTCCAACGATTCAAACGTAAATATTACAGAGGACGGTAATAGAACCGGTATGTTTACATGGCCACATAAAGTTGATGTTGACAATTTAGTGACTGATGACCATTGGGTTACAAATGACCCAAGTTATAAGAAATTAGCTGTCAGAGAGGACAATGCGGATGCTGTCAGTATTGTGTTGCCTTGGGGTGAAGGGTATTACGTTGGGTTTGCCATAGATACTCGGGATGCACATCGCACAGCAGTCGCCAAACCTCTCATTGAAAATAGTCTCTGTTATTTAGCAAACCTTGCGTGGCAGACCTCTCCACGCCAACCTTTGAAGGGACGTCAGAGGACAAACGAAAATATTGAAATTATGTTTCAATCATAACTGTAGTTGAAAGTGTGTTTTACCATAGGAGAGATTCATGCGTCTCATTATTGCTGTAATTGTTTTTATTATTGTTGCAACTGTCATCGGTTATTACGCGTATACGATACTGAATTTAGGTGCTGCCAATGACCAAACAGCTGCATTGCGATGGATGGGTTTTATTGCAATCGTTATTATCTGCGGTTTAGCAGCTGTTATAGGTTCTGTTATACGGTATCGGAAACCAAAATCTGATATTGCGTTAGTCAGAACTGGGGGTGCCAAGGAAAAGATCGTAGTAACAAGCGGTCTCTGGGTCAACACCATTATCCATGAAGTCAAAGAAATGTCACTGAACACCATGCGACTTGAAGTACTTCGCGAGCAATCCGATTCCTTAATTACAGTTGATTTCAACCGCGCAGATGTTGAGGTCGTATTTTATATTAAAGTCACACCTGATGAGGATGTGAATAATATTGATATATTAAAAGCTGCACAAGCACTCGGTGATAAATCATTGACTCCAGAAACAGTCCGAGAGTTGATTGAACCCATGTTAGACGGTGCTTTAAGGAGTGTTGCTGCAGAAAGTGAAATTCAAGACTTACTACAAAAGAGACAGGAGTTCGCTGAGAAAGTAAAAGACGCTTGTGGGGGCGATCTAAAACTTCATAACGGTTTGACACTTGATACCGTGTCCATCGTGCGTGTTGATCAAACACCGATAAGCACATTGGATCCCACCAACAGGTTTGATGCTGTTGGTATACGTGCAATCACAGAAATTACAGCAGATGCGGAACGAGAAAAAGAACGTATTGAACAAGAAAAAGAGGTCGCAGTCGTAAAAATACATGTTGAAGCGGATCTCCAAAAATTTGAACAAGAGCAAGACAGAGCATGGGGTGAATCTGATCAACAGAAAAACATTGCAATCTATGCTGCTGACCGTGAAGCTGAGACGATAAAGTTCCAATATGAGATGGATCAGAGCATTCAAGAGCGCGAATATGAGATGAAACTTGAGGTAGAACGCGCTCGTATCGCTCAGGAAGAGGGTATACAATTAAGAGAAATTGAACAAGAATTAGCTGTGCAGACTGATAAAATCGCTCAAGAACAACAGGTTGAACAACGGGAAATTGAGAAAAACGTTATCGTTGAAACAGCACAGATTGAACAAACCAAAGTCGTTCAACTTGCAGAGATACAACAACATCTCACTGTCCAATTGGATAAAATCAGTCAGGAACAAGATATTGCAGTTCGTGAAGTTGAAAAAGAGCTCTTCGTTGAAAAAGCCAAGATTGCGCAAGAAGAGGGTGTACAGTTACGAGATGTTGAACGAGAATTGACTGTCCAAGTCGCCAAGTTAGCACAAGAACAACAGGTACAACAACGAGAAATTGAGAAGAACCTTGTCGTTGAAACCGCACAGATTGATCAGAACAAGTATGTTGAACTCACCGAAATTGCCAAGATGTTGACGGTTGAACAATCTCGGATCAACCAAGAACTCCGTGTTGCTATCACCGATGAAGATAGGAAAATAGATGTTGCCAACAAACAACAGCTTACCGCTCTTGCTGAGAAAGAAAAACTTGTTGCTGAAGCAGAACGCATGGGAGCTGAGGTTGAAGTTACGGCAACTGAAAAGACGAAAGAAGCAGAATGGCAGCGTGATGTAGCAATCATCGGTGCAGAAGCACAAGCGCAACCGATTGAACGTCTCGCCGATGCGGTGCTTTCCGAAGCCCGGGCGAAAGCACAAGGTGAAATGGCTGAATACGAAGCACGGAATGTCGCTGAACAACGTGTTCTCGTTCAAGAAGCTATCCTTGAACTGATTGATGAAGCCCCAGATATTGTTGAACAGATGATGCGTCCTGTTGAGAAAATTGATAATATCAAGATTCTTGATATGGGTGGCAATGATGGACAAGGTGGTGTTAACCGAAGCAGCATGGGACGGCTCGCAAATGCTCTGCTTGACACAGGTGTAATTTCTCCAATGTTAAAGGAACTCTTTAACTTTGCTGATGTAGATGCAGAACAGATAACTGACAAAATTGCTGAATACCTTGCGGATCTTGTGAACCGCCCAAACAATCCAAATGCATAATCTAGGGATAATACGGTTTTAGGTTCGTTCATATACAACAGATATTCTCTTACCTACACATTCAATGTGTCTTCTTAACGGACAAATGCAAAGAAAATCAATAAGTCATGCGACATCAGAGACATCCTACAAGACAAAGACGTATCAAAACACAAAGGTGCCGTACATGCAGTTCTAATAATGGAAAGCGCGCATGTCCGGCACTTGGCAACCTGATTATTTGCCCTGAGTGTTGTAGCGCAAAACGTGCTAAGATCCCAGGTTGCGATAATCGTTGCAGATACTACAGTCCACTCATCGTCAGTAGCAGAAGAGGGGCACGTCCCGAATATCCGTTACATATATGTCTTGTGAGTCATTCTAAAGACACAGGCATGCTCATTGTTGTTGGTACACGGAAACGACCCGATGGCAATATAAAGGCAATGTTTCTTCTGCTTGACCTTTGGAAGAAAGGTATCAGAGACTGTTTCTACGATGCCAATCTGACAGAAAAACAATTTCAACGGGCATGCCAACGTTTCGGAAATAGTTTTGCTGAACCAGACCATGCTATCCCTGAAGATGAAGATGCGAAAAAAAAGGAAGAAGAACGCGAACGAGAACGAGATGAGAAAGAAAAGAAACCAGAATTTATTCGTCTTCCAAGAAACACTCTTATTGTTGAAGCAGAAACTGCTTTACATTTTGATAATGGTGTCAACATCGTTGAAGACGAAGAAGCTTCCAACAAAAGAGCAATTGACAGTGCAAGAAATGCCCGCGCTATTTATGACGTTTATATTCCAAAAACAGGGAAATGGTATGTGTGGATACGCACCTTCTATAAATCTGGTAGTCAGGATTCATATTGGGTCGGCATTGATGATGCTGAACCGAATCCGTGGGATGAAAAAGGTGGACCAAATGCAATCAAAATTTGGTCTGTACCTGGCGATGACTCAAAATGGAATCGTTGGATATGGGATACATCTACAGACCCAGACGGAAAGTCTGCTCCCGGTTATTTTCGAATTAAACGTAAAGGCTACTATCGGCTCTGGTCTAAGGGTAGAGAACCAGGGACACGGTTAGATCAAATTTTATTGACCCGTTCGCGTCGGTTTAATCCACAAAATGCCACTGAAGGCAACACTGTACCTGTCTTTACTATACCCCACCCATATAAACCTGCAACCTTTGATGAATGCAGAAAATTAATCCATCATGCAGTGGAAATCTCGAAAGCGATTGAAACAGAGTTTCCGTGGGAATTCAAATACTGGCTTGATGACATCTGGGGAGACATCAGACAATTCCCTAAACATGAAGGTTCGCTCTACAAGTGCCATAAATGTGAGGAGAACCTACCGGACCAGGCCGTGGATCTTATCAAACAACACGCACATTCCGATGACATCCAATTTTACATCTTGTGCAGGAAATGTGGTGGTGAGTTTGATTAATAGACATTCTGTTTCAGTCCTTTTCTGTTTGGGCTGTCTCCTTGCACTTACACCCCTATCATTTGCAGCCCCACCCAGTCCATATTTGTTTTTTGACATTGATCCTGTCACAGGAGAAATGAAGCCAAAACCTGGTACTGAACAGCGTTCTGGTTCAGGTCTTTCAAAATATCAACAAGCATTGGATGGATGTTGCTTTGCCAAACCACAGAGCATTGTGCAACCTGATGGTATTGAATATGTCCTCGCCATAAAAATTGACTTCAGTGACCAACCAGGACAACGTACAAGTACAGAGTTTAACGAATACCTATTTGCTGAAGAAGGAGTCTCCCTAAAAACATACTTCCGTGAAAACTCTTACGGACAGATGGATGTGCAACCGGGTCCGGCAGGAGGTGTGCTACCTGCTGCTAACACTTGGGTACGTGCCAAGAATCCGATGACATATTACGGTGAAGGTCTAAGAATCGTTCCGCGGTATCGGGAACTCATTGCAGAAGCGTGCCATGGGGTTGATGCGACTGTTGATTTTTCAAAGTATGACCGTGATAAAGACGGAATCGTTGATCATCTATTTTTAATACATGCCGGCAACGATGAAGCGACCTCAGGTGAGGAAAATGATATTTGGTCAATTCTAACACCAAGTGTCAATGTTGTTGTTGACGGTGTTAGAGTTGATACAGCGGTTGTTGTCGGAGAGGAACCTGGTTTTGATAAACCCCACTTAGGTATCTACTTCCATGAATTCTTTCACGACTTCGGTGCCCCTGATGTTTATGGATTGAACATTACAGATGCTCGTGATCATAAGTGGGGATTGATGGGACAATTCGGACCTTTTCAAGGTGAAGTGGTAGGCAATGTTGGCAACGGACTGGCACCAAGTCATATCATGGGTTACCTGAAATGGGATTTTGATGCACGTCCAGAAAATGGCAGACTTGGATGGATTGAACCGGTTAATATCACACGTTCTGGACAGGTATCCGTTCCGAGTTTTGAACTATCGCCCAAAACAAACAAACTCTTCAAAATCGATATTCCACTTACTCGGGAATCACGGACAACCTTTGGTGATGATTTCCAACTACCAAATACGGTTCTTAACAGAGAGTTTTTCCTGATTGAAAACCGAAATAAGACCTCTGGTGCGACTTTTGATACCTATCTACCCGAATCAGGTATCCTTATTTGGCACATTGATGAGACGCGGGTACGCACGGTCGGAAGTTATGATGCTGCTCAACAGATTTGGTTGGAAGACCCTAATGACCCTGAACATTTCGGAATTAGTCCTGATGACCCAGGATTTATTGACATTAATACGATTACTGATGGTGCAGCCTATTCCGCTGATGACGACCAAACAGCATTTACCCCCGGCACTCTACCTAACAGCAGTGATAACAATGGTAAATCTTCTGGTATATCTATCACAAATATCGGTCCAGAAGGGTTAATCATGACCATGTTAGTATCTTTTGGCGATACCTATGAACCGAACAACACTATAGACACGGCATTTCCAATCTACTACAGTGAGGATTACTATTCGTTCCTATACGATGCTTCGGATACACAGGATTATTATCAAGTACAAGCTGCGGGTGGAAAAACAATTCGAATAACACTGACAGATACTCCCGAAGATAAGAACTATCGTTTATCGCTCTTAACTGCCTCTGGTGAAGTATTAGCAATTGGCGAAAAAGCTCCTGAAGAGCTCGGATATCAAATTCTTTACCAACCTGCGACACAACAAACGTTGTTTCTCTTAGTATCATCAGATGGTGGATATAGCAGTGTTGCATCATATAAGTTATCTGTTGAACAGCTTGAACCTGAAGCATTTGCTGTTGTAGAAACCCGTGTATTTCCCAACCCCTTCCGACCTACAACATCAAAAATGACGTTTGATTATCAACTTTCTGTATCACAGTCCGCAGAAACTGTATCCCTCGATCTTTTTACTGTTAATGGAAAGAAGGTCTATAAAGAAGAACACCAAGAGGTGGTTGGTGTGGGACAGTTTATTTGGAATGGTACAAACCAAAATGGTAACCTGCTCGCACCCGGTATCTATATCTACCAGATTACTGCGACACAGGATGATTTGGTTTCCAGAGACATCGGGAAGATCATTATTCTCAGATAGGCTAAGTTGATTTTTAGGTGTTATACCATTTCTATAAATGTTTATCCCATTAACAATTTGTTAAGAATGTCTTGTAGGATGGCACAAACTGGCAGTTTGTGCTACAAAAATGCGGCGTTCTCTATTAGAAATGGTATTATCATCAAACGAGACTTATTCACACAGTAGTAGGTTATACCTAAACGATGGATATCTACTTCTCCTGTGTTTGTCCTGCGACAGCAGATGCACGTGCACCGACACCCAGCACTGCTAAAAATCCTTCCGAATCCGCATGATCAAAGTCCCCAATATCTTCCATAGATGCAGTTTCTTCGGAATATAGTGAATGCGGAACGCCACCTGCAGCATGAAATGCTACATTCCCTTTATAGAGTGCAACCGTAATCGTGCCACTCGCTAAATTGGTGAACTGTTCAACAGATGCTAACATAGATTGTGTGGCAGAATCGAACCAGTAGCCTTCATATATCTGTTCAGCAACATTGGCGGAAATATCTTCAAAAAGTTTTCTGGCACGTCTATCTATAATCAGTTGTAATAGATATTCATAACACCTACCAAGAAGTTCCATCCCTGGTGATTCATACACACCACGACTCTTAATTCCAACAAAACGGTTTTCAACGGTATGAATACCGATTCCGACTCCGTTACGTCCGCCAATCCGATTTGCTTCTATTAAACTCATTAGTGGTGTACAAGGACTTCCATTGATTTCAACAGGGATGCCCCGTGCATAAGTAACACTAAAGTGCTCTATATTATCGGGGGCATCTTTTGGGTGTACACCCATCCCAGGTGTGATAAATCCTGCGGGTGTTTTCAACGACTCTAACCTGCCAGCCTCATGTGTTAATCCTAACAAATTTGCATCAGTAGAATAAGGTTTCTCATGGGTTGCAGTAATAGGTAGTCCGTGTTTTTCACAGAAGTCTATCATCTCTTTTCTACCACCGAATTGCTTGAGGAATTCCGCATCACGCCACGGGGCATAAACATCAAAATTTGGATTTAGCATGTTAGTCGCAAGTTGAAATCGGACTTGATCGTTTCCACGTCCAGTGGCACCGTGCGTTAGAATAGAGATCCCACGACTTTCCATTTCTGGCAACAATGCTTTGACAGTAACATGCCGTGCAATGCCAGTCGTGTTCCAGTATCCTCCTTCATACATCGCCTGACATTGGATGAGTCGTATTCCTTCTTCAGCGAGTGCATCCTTTGCGTCAACGATTACCGCTTCTTTAGCACCACACGCCAACATCCGATCCCGAATCTCGTCAACGTTTCGTTCATCGGGTTGTCCAAGGTCTGCCGTTAAACAGACTACGTTGACACCGTTGTCAACTAACCACTTTGTTATAGTGCAACTATCAAGTCCACCAGAGACTGCTGCTCCGACGGTTTTGCCTTGTAAATCTTGTATATTCATCAATCTTCGGGCAGGAGACCCCGCTGCTTTAGCACGGGGAGGAATGCCCGCTCCTCTAGGGTGTGTAAAGTTTTTGGCATGAAATTGCCTTGAATGGAGTTCTTGCTTTGCATGTATACACATGGTATCCTAACCTAATAAATAAATCACAAGTTTAGGAGAGGATACCAATGTCAAGTATATCATTAAGTGTTCATGAAAGCAACGATTACGAAGATGATTTTAGAAAGATTGTTAAAGAAGTAAACGATCTCTATGGAGACATCAATGTTAACGAGAGTTTATCTTTAGATGATGTTGAAGTTCGTGTTTTTGAAGCATTTCGTTCTCTTGAACAAAAGTTTTTAGAAATGTGTGTCTCTAAAAAGGCAAGTAAGCAAGAGAGTGAACCTGTTGAATGTCCAGAGTGTAAAGCACCTTGCCGTCCATTACGCAAGCGTGCGAAACATCTAACAACTCTTTGTGGCAAAATAAATATAAGGCGTTGGGTGTATTGTTGTGAACACGGACATAGGCATGCCCCGTGGGAAGTCAAACAGAAGTTATCGGATCAATACACGCATCGTGTCGCTGAAGCGATGTGTCGTTTGTCTGCGCGGCTTGACTATAGGGAAGCATCAGAGGAGTTGTCTCATCAAGGTATAGAAGTGAGTCACACGACACTTCATCAAAGTGTGTGTAAGTTGGCAGAAGATTTGGATGTATGTGAACAAGTAGAGGCTCAAGAACTTAAGGAAAATCAGCGTTGGTATGTGAGTTGCGATGGGTGCCACACGAACTCTCCGGATGGGTGGAAAGAGGTGAAAGTGGGGTGTATTTACAGAGATTATCCACAACCTGTTTCGGGTGGGACCCCGAGTGTGAGAACAGAAAGTATTCGGTATGTTGCGGGTCGTCAAAATGCCGCCGCTTTTGGTAAGAAGTTGTATGCGTTAGCACTAAAAAGTGGCATCTATCAAAAAGATATAAATACACAAGTGATTGTATTTATCGGAGATGGTGCTGCATGGATTTGGAACCTTTGTAAAGAATACTTTCCTAATGCTGTTCAGATTGTGGATTATCCACACGCCGTGTCTCATCTGTATGATGTTGCGAAACTTGTGTTTGAAGAGACAGAAACGGAGTTGTTTGAAGCGTGGACAAAAGAAACAGAATGTTTTCTGCATGATGGGAACATCGCAGAAGTTGCCTCAAGTATTCGTGCCTTAGCCACACAGCACCCAGAGGTGTCAGAGAGTTTAGAAAGAGAAGCAAGATATTTTGAAAAACATGCCAACCGCATGCAGTATAAAGCGTTTAGAGAAAAAGGGTATATGATTGGAAGCGGTGTGATTGAAAGTGCGTGTAAACATGTTGTCGGAGAAAGGTGTAAACAAGCAGCTATGAGATGGGAAAAACGGGGCATCAATGTTGTGCTAAAGTGGAGATGTTTGTCAAAGAATAAGGCTTGGGACAGATATTGGTATCCAAACACAAAAGCAGCATGATGTTCATGCCAAAAACTTTACACACCCGCTCCTCTATTTTTTCTTGACATTTGTTGTCAAATATGTTAGACTCTTCTCAGCATAGTTTTTTGGTAGAGAGGAAATCCGCTTCGCTTGAGGCGGTCTCTACCATAACTACATTGCCCCGGGAACTATGCTGGAGAAGGAAACTATGCGAACCTATAAATATAAGATCCGCAACCATCCCAAGAACAAACGCTTTGGCAATATGCTGGCAGGAACAGAATGCAACCCCATCTGACGAAGTTGCTCAAGACGACCAAGAAACATTGGGCTTGGATACCTCGTGACACTTTGGACGCTGCGATTATCCGTGTTGACACTGCTTATCAACGTTTCTTTGCGGGTAAAGGCGGAAAACCCAAGTTTAAGCGCAGGCACAGATATAAGTCTGCCAAGTTCCAAAGCGGCTATAAACTTGAAGAAGGCAGAGTTCGGATATCCTTTAAATCGTGGAACGCCACCACACAATCTCTGAAGTTTGACAAACGTTGGTTTTCTTTCCATCAACACCGTCCTTGGAAGGGGAATGTCCGCTATATCCAAATCCTTCTCGATAGTGCAGGTGACTATTGGCTCTATATTATCACAGACGACGATTCTGCCGAACCCTTTACGCACACAGGTGAGAACGTTGGTATTGATTTTGGTCTGAAGTCGTTTTTGACATTGAGCACTGGTGAAAAGATAGAGTCTCCGCAGTTCCACAAACACTCTTTGAAACAACTTCGCCAACTGAATAAATCCGTGAGTCGCAAAATCAAAGGGTCTAACAACTGGTTCCGTGCTATCAGACACCTCGCACGGCATTATATCAAGATAGCAAACCAACGCAGAGATTGGCACTGGAAACTTGCGACAGACTTGTGCAGACGGTTTGATGTGATTGCCACCGAAACGTTGAACCTTGATGGCATGAAGCGGTTGTGGGGACGGAAAGTCTCCGATCTCGGTTTCTATCAGTTTATTCAATTGTTGAGTTTCAAGTGTTTTAAGCATGATAAACAATTCCATCAAATCGGACAATGGACACCGACAACAAAACCTTGTAGCACCTGCGGACATAAAAACGAAAATCTTTCTCTCAATGATAGACAGTGGACATGCACTCAATGCAAATCTCAACATGATAGAGATGTCAATGCTGCTATCAATATATTGCGGGCTGCTTATGATCCCGTTGTGGAGCAGATGTGAGACGGATGTTCTCTTCGGAGAACAACGCAAACTGCTACGAAGCACAAGCCCCACGCTTTAGCGTGTGGGTGCTATGACAATCGGAATTATATCACGATAGTACAAAAATCGCAATAATCATATCTTAGCAAAAGCATTTAATTGTCGTGATTCAATATTGTTGGAGGGGTTTTTAACCCCAATTCCTGTGCCAAGGTGAATTTTGCTTGCCGAACTGACGTGTATCTCCAATTTTTACCAAACGTTGCGGTGTGAAAGCCCAAGTCTTTAGATTTGGGATGAAACACCGCCAAAAACCTTGATTTTATTCAAGTAATGTGGTATACTCTATATATCAACTGGATAGGAGAGCAATCATCTACTCTCTGTAGATGTCCTATCCAATCCGATTGCTCGGACAGAGTTGATGTTGATACTCTCAACGATACCACATTCGGTTGTATACACTGCAAGTTATGATCCTTGCCAGTCGTTTGTGATGCGTTCTGAAATCGCTTTATGAGATTGTGGCGGTGTTCCCTCCACAACCGCGAGAAATAACAGAACAATAGACAAAGTATCTGGGACGATTTTGGGGTAATAAAGTAGTCCCTGTTAGTCGTGTCTTGGCGGACACCCCCACAATTGCTGTGCTGGTAAACTTGGCTTGAACCCAAGTGAGTAGTCTATAAGTCTATAAAAGATGCCCACATCTTCAAAAAACTTCCGAAGTGAGAAGATAACCTAAAGAACCCCAATCCTTTAGGTTTGGGAGCCGTCAGAAAAGGTTTAGTCCGAAGTATCTTCAGAAAACCTTTACGACATTAAATGAATATGGATTTGAAGTAGGACTACGTAGACTTGAAGCGGATGATATTGAGATGATCAGACAATTAGAACGAATAATGCGACAGAAACGACCTACCCAACGAAATAATCGCAAAAATTAAACTCTTGAAGGAGAAAATAATCTCTTGGAGGAACAAGTGAAAGTTATACCCACAGTTGTGTTAATTTTTATTTTATGCACGGTTGTATCCTGTGTTCAAACAATAGAGGCACCTGTTAACAAATATGAGGGACCAAGACCACAAACGCCTGAGACTATTCTTGAAGCATTTAAAGATGTTCCCAGTAAATGGCTGCGAAGAAGTTATGAGAAATATCCTGCAACTAAATGGTTCCAAATACTTATTGATAAAGGTATTGTGATTGAAGATTCTGATGATTTTGATCAGTATCTGATGCTGCGTGAGCGTTTAATACAGGAGGAGCGTAGATATTTATCTGAACCAGATATGTGGCTGCCAAAAAAATATTTCGGAAAAACATACAATAGCTGGGAAACCTATAAAGATGCTTTCATTGACAGAAAAATTTGGGAATACCAACAAATAAAAACTGCAAAACAGGCAGACCCTTCTGTATACCGAGTTAAATTCCTAGGCCCCGATGGTAGAACCGTTCTTCCGCTTCCCGAAAAAAGCGTTGTCATTAAGAGAGTACATCGGGGATATGCTGGAAATAGAGGAACAAGTAGCAATGCTAAACTTTCTGAGCAACAAATGTTTGACATCGTATATAAAGGGAAACACCCACGGGGTTGGAAAGTCGTTTATATTGATAATATGAGCAACATTCTTCCTGAAAGACCGACACCGATCAGCCGAGAGGAACTTGGACTTCCCCCTGATGTGCCGTGGCCCCCAAAAAGCCGAGCACACTTAGAGCGTATTTTTGAGGAAGTAAAACAAGGTCGCTATAACAACTATAACAACTTTGGGGATAATTAATGAGACTTTCTTGATTTTAGGCGTTATTTGTTTGTGTGTAATCGCTACATGTTTTGTGGTATACGCAACAATTGGATTTCCTAAGTCTATCCAACCTGCTATGCAGGGATCCTCTGTTACGTCTCAGGGTGCAGCTGTGAAAAAGAAAAGAAAATCTTGCAGCTGCTGCCCAACACGCGAAGAACGAATTAGGCGTGGAAAGATACTCAGAGAGAAAATGGAACAGGCATGGACAGAACAGGAAAGAGAAAAACAAAAATCTATCCAGACACCTTCCAGATAATTCATGCTACAACAAACAGGTCCGCTATTTTTCGCCGTTACACGTTTTTTTTTAGCACTGTGTATCTTTGCAGTTATTAGTTCGCCCAGATTTTTTGCGTTATCGGCACATTGGTCAAGCGATGAGGCGCGGTGGCTCAATAGAAGTGCTGACTTCATGGATGCTGTTACCCGTGGAGACTTCTCTGAAACACTTATTGCGTATCACCCTGGCGTCATAACGATGTGGGTTTCGGGGTTACGGACATTCTTTTTAGAAATACATTTAGATGTTGCGAACTTAGCAGCTGCGCGATGATTTATTGGTTTGGCAGTGTGGTTTGGCATTGGTGTCTGTGGTATTCTGATTATCCGTCTGTTTGGACTTTGGGAAGCAATAACAAGTGTTGTGTTTCTGGCTTTTTCACCCTTCTTCTTAGCGCAGGCAAGGCGTAGAGGTCACTGTGCTCACCCCGGATACGCCGATGTTTTCACGAGTGGCATCCGATCACACTGTTAACCTGCAAACCTATCGTTACTGTTTTCCGCGTAGGTTGCAGCAGCTCGGTTATTCTAATACACTGATCAATGATTGCGAGTTGAAAAAGTATGTTTATCTCCTTGCACCTTTTATGTTTTTATTCGCCATCTTTCGCCTGTTCCGTTTACACCGTAAACATCAGTTTGATGTCATTCATGCGCATTGGCTTTTGCCAAACGGATTTATAGGGGCGATTATTTGTAAGTTGTGTAAAATCCCACTGGTGATTAAACTTCACGGCTCTGATATCTTCGTTTCAAAACTCAATCCTATGTTCAAATCAATGGCAAAATGGACACTCACACATGTTGCGATGGTAACGAGTGTGACACCCTCATTTTTACCGGAGCTCGCAGCATTAGGCGTTCCGCAAGAAAAGCGGTGTCTCATTCCCAATAGCGTGACCCCAGAAGTATTCCCGTTCCCACCTCATAATCAGTTAGCGACACTGCGAGAGAAGCTTTCGATCCCAGAAGATCACCTTGTCCTTTTTGCGTTGGGTCGGATCGTATTATAGTGACATTTAGAATTATTGATACATTTTTTGTTTTTTGTTAGAATATGTTCCCTATGGCACATTCACCAGATTTATGAAAACGGATTTTATAGTGGAATTTACAATTAATAGGACACGCCTCAGCGGGCGAGGAAACCTCGCCCCTACGGGACTTGTGGTACTTGAAAGCGCATTGAAATGTCTTCTTAATTCTAAACTTTACTATAGTTTTCGGATTTTTGTTCAATATTATTCACAAACGTTAGATTTATTATGGGTTGTATTCCTATTTGTCTGAACCAGGATTTTCAGGATTAGTAGATTTTCAGGATTATGAGTTTGGCTCTCCAAAGTTCCTATCAAAACCGTTGCATCCTATACCAAAAATATGTTTGACACTCTTAAATTCATGTGTTATACTTAACTAATGACTATAATGTGCCGGTGTAGCTCAGTGGTAGAGCACACGACTCATAATCGTGCTGTCCGGAGTTCAACTCTCCGCACCGGCATTTTTCTTTGAAGGTTCACCTCATGGAAACCCGTTTTGTGCGAGAGATGTATCGCTTCATTTCACAGCACACGATGATTGAGGATGAAGAAACCGTACTCGTTGCAGTCTCTGGCGGTGCAGACTCCCTTGCATTGCTTTACGGGTTGCATGCCCTATATACACATCTAAACTGCTACCTATATGTCGCCCACCTAAATCACGGTCTTCGTGAAGATTCTGCTGCTGACGCTGAATTTGTCCACGAACACGCTAAACAGTTAGGTCTACCTTTTGCAGAGCAATCTATAGACTTACATCGTTTGAATAAAGAGTGGAAACTATCTGTTGAAGCTGCAGGACGCAAAGCGCGTTACGAATTTTACGAATCTGTCTGTGCCCAGACAGGTGCGACTAAAGTGGCTCTCGGACATCATCAGGATGATTCTGCTGAAACAGTTTTAATGAACTTAATTCGTGGCGTTGGGTCTACAGGTTTGAAAGGCATTGAACCCGTTAGAGATGAAAAGTTTATCCGACCACTTTTAAGATTCAACCGCACAGAAATTGAAACCTATCTTACGACAATAGACGTTGTACCAAGACAGGATTCAACGAACAAAGACACACAATTTCTGCGCAACAGAATCCGTCATGAGTTGATTCCTCTTCTTGAACAAAATTATAACCCAAATATCATATCAGGATTAGTCCGTACAGCAGATATTATAGGTGCTGAATCGGAATTTCTTGATGAAATGACACGTGAAGCTTATGTTGTTTGTAATCTGGAGTTTTCCCAATCTAAAGACATAACATTAGATAGAACTAAATTTCTACATCATCACACTGTTCTGCAAAGAAGAATTATAAGACATAGCATCGCCGAATCAATTGGACATATCAGTGATTTCTCTTTTGATCATTGCAACGCTATCCTCAACATCATCAATGGGGAAAAACCGAATGCAGCGATTACATTACCAAACGGTCTGCATTTTAGACGAACTTATCAGCAACTCATTTTTGAAAGCACACCTGCCCATTCACAAGATTATAATTGTTTGCTTAACATTCCGGGTGATACATATATTTCGGAGTTAGATGTAGAAATTCAAGCAGACTTATATGACATTCCACAAGGAGATATTTCTGCCGTTCCTGATGGAACTTATGAGGCAATGTTTGATTATGGTGCAATTCAATTGCCTTTGACCGTCCGTAATCGGCAGAAAGGCGATAGATTTCAACCTTATGGGATGGAAGGAACTAAAAAGATTAAAGACTATTTGATGGATGAAAAAGTTCCACTTTGTGAACGAGACCGAATCCCGTTGCTTATTAGCGGGAATGATATTATTTGGGTTATCGGTTTTACAACCCATGAAAGGTATAAAGTTCACCATCAAACGCAAAGCATTCTTCACTTGTATTATGGAAATAGAGAAATCAACACCTAATTCTATCCTGATTTCTGAATCAGAGATTCGGAATAGGATTCAAGAACTTGGCAAGCAAATAACACACGACTATGAAAACCAAGAACTTGTGCTTATCTGTGTACTGCGAGGTGCCACACTCTTTTTTGCAGATCTTGTTCGGGAAATCTCTCTACCATTGAGGTTTGAATTTCTACAAACATCAAGCTACAACGATAGTACTGAACCTTCTAAGAACATTGAGTTTATTCGAGAGGGCAGCAATTATGTTAAACAGAAGCATGTCCTTATTGTAGAAGACATCATTGACACAGGACAAACACTGAAATTTCTTATCAAACATCTACAATCATTAGAACCAAAGACTATCAAGATTTGTACACTTCTTGATAAACCCTCTCGCCGTCAATTTTCTGTTTCTGTTGATTATATCGGTTTTGAGATTCCAAACGTGTTTGTAGTAGGTTACGGTCTTGATTATAGTCAGATGTATAGAAATCTCCCGTACATTGCAGTTATAGAATCGTCTACTATAAACACATCCTAAAATTCAAATGAAATATAGAACATATTTGGAATCAAAACTTTTCAGAATACAGACATTTTTTCTTGACAACAGAATAGTAATTTGCTACACTTTCATAAGGTAAAAGCATATCAATTCAGGAAGGAGAATTTAGATGCGTAAATTTGTTTCGTTCTCAGTTGCCATCATGTTGATTGCAGTGATAGTGTTTTTTACACAAGCACAGCAGATGTCAGACAAAGCGCAACTTGGACGCGAACTATTCAATGACCCAACCTTTAAAGGAACTCTAAGCCCGGATGGAAAAAAAGCAGCAACTGGTCTTTCTTGTGCCAATTGCCATGCAGATTTTGATGAAACAGAAGAACCGGACGGATTGATTCGTGCTGGACATAGTGTCATCGGTGTTCCGAAGCGCGGTTCTGCAAAAGGTGGTATGATTTCAGGTGCTAATTTTGCCCGTGCCGCTGGCGGCGGCGGGTTCTGCTATGAGCATTTCCTACAAAGAGTTGCTCCTGCAGATGTTAAGCCAACAGCAATTCCAGAAGAACATGCTGAAGCACTTATGGCTTATTTTGAGGTTATAACTGGAGACAAAGAAGGTCCTCAGTTTGAAATCAAGATGTTAGATGATGATGCCAAAGCAGCAGCGGGTGAAAAAATTGCTGCTATGAAAGGCGATTCAAAGAATGGATGGCAGTTATTTGGACGCGCCTGCGCCGTTTGCCACCCTACACCGAAAAAAGCCGGCATCGGCACCCAACTCGTTAGAAGTAGAGCACCGCGTAATATAGATACAACTATGACTCGGTGGGCAACGAAAATACGAGGTGGCGGATCACTTATGCCTTTCTATGCCTCTGATATCCTCAGCGATCAAGATATAGCAGACATTCTTGCATTTCTACGCGAGTTAATGGAAGCTACAGCAAGATAACAATTAGATTTGGCAGGGATGACATTATTCCTGCCAAATTTCAATAATCTCGCTTTTCTTTGTAACCGTCTTCCGCTTTATCCGTATTAGTTAATGTGTGATTGTATCAAGACAAGCATTCCAAAATCTATGTCGAATTGTTGATTAGAACTGGAAGTATTTGTCTGATGAGATAAATCTCTCTTGGAGATTGTATGTTTGCGTGCTATTTCCAAGATAAAACTAAAGTGGAGGAAGTCATGAGGACATCGCGATTTCTTAGATTATTCTGTTGTGTCTTTTTACTTTTCTCGGTTCTCTGTTTCTTAGGATGTGGTGGCAGCAATCTCAATAATCCTGTTTCTGACACCGATCAAACGGATGAAATCGGCGATGACATCGTTGAATTAGAAGGTAGCGAAAATGCTGTCGCTGAACAAACAGGTGAACTTGATGTGTCAGTTACCGTAACAAGAAAAACTGTGAAGCCGGGTGAACAAGTTGAGTTAACAGCGACGTTGGAAGGAGTTCTCGGAACAAACGTTGTAATAAATTGGCTTAATATTACAGGATATGGGACACTTTCCGCAACTAACGAAACCCGTGTTACTTGGACAGCACCAGATACATTAGGTGATGATAATACTCGCGTGGAAGTTCTTCAACTTGTTGTGACTGTGATTAGCGAAGTTGTTTCGGTTGGTTCTACTGGCATAAAAACCGAAACACAGATTTTATCAGATACGAAAGAAATTTTACTACAAGTAGTTCGTGAATAAAAAAAAGGACTAAAAACACAAATACTTGTCATTTATATGTTGACAAAAAAATAGAAATACATACAATATACTGTACATCAGTCCGATATATTATTAAAATAGGGTTCAACTTACTAAATAAATTGCACTTACAGATCAATTAAGATGTTTGTGTAGTTTTTAGTGGGTTCCTCCTCACACAGTTTGTCTATTCAATTTGTGCTACATTCATATTTTTTCTGAGGCTTGATTTACCCTTTCATTTTATCGTGATGTCCAAATCCACTAATAATATATCAAATTGCGTTCTACAGCATAAAAATCAAATTGTTTAAACTTTACTATAACTTATTTGTCCAAACTATAGTAATACTTTATTTTCTATAACGAGGATTCATTTTTCTAACCAAATGCAAGGGTTATTTTATACTATTTTTATTTATTCATAGGATAGGTCCTTGCACACATAATCTATTAGGAACGAAATGAAGAGAGTAAATTTACATTTAGTTTTATCCGTTGTCTTGATGCTAATAATTTCTGCATCTTGGACATCATCATGTATTGGAGAGTTACACCATGTTAAGAAGGGAGAGACGTTATCGGAAATTGCAAGAATATATGATGTGCCGATGAAACGTATTGTCCAAACCAATAGTATTGCATCTATTGACCGATTACAAATCGGAGAGAAGTTATTAATACCAGTTGCATCTAAACCGGGAAATACTAATGAGAATGCTGGAGGATCTTGGTACATCGTTAAACCTGGCGACTCATTATATGGTATCGCTCGAAAGCATAATATTGAAGATTGGAAAAAACTGCAGCAGATAAATGGAATCTCTAATCCAAAACGGATAAAACCCGGTGATAGAATATTTCTCCCTGGTGAAGGGGATATCGGATTCGTAAAACCTCTACGAACTAAAATGCATGTGACTTCACAATACGGTTACCGCAATCATCCTATCACAGGACGTTACCGTCTACATGAAGGTATAGATTTTCGTGCAGCAACTGGCACACGAGTTTATGCATCAAAAACCGGAACGATTACATACGCATCAAGAAAAGGGGGCTATGGTAAGACAATCAACATCCAACACGAAGATGATTTCAGCACAGCTTATGGACACCTGTCCAGGATTTATGTTTCTGTCGGCGATTTTGTCAGACAAGGACAAGTTATTGGATTAACAGGAAGTTCCGGACATTCAACAGGTCCCCACCTCCATTTTGAAGTCAGATACAAAGGCAAAAGTGAAAACCCAGCTCGCTACCTTGATCTCCACTAAACGCAGAAAGTTGCTTAGAAACATCGTTCTTATCATATTAGCGTGCGTTCTTTGTGGTAAGATTACACTTTCAGATACATCCAACAATCAACAAAATCAAGAAACACATCAACACCGCCCTGCAGTGGGTACGCGTGGTATCGGATTAAGCCGCTCTTATGTGAGTAGTGCAGACGATGCGACAAGTCCACTATGGAATCCCGCAGGACTTGCCTCTCTTGAGTCTGGGAATCTGATCTATGATTTCTCGCAAGGTGCATTCTCCGTTGCATATCCGATCAAACATATAGGAACATTTGGTATTAACATACTTGATTTAAATGCATCTGATCGTTTTCTTGTCCACAACGTTTCCAATCCTATTGGCACATTTGAATATGGTTCTAATCAGGCATTATTCTCCTATGCAAGGAAGATCGGAGCATTACAACTTGGTGCAAGCACAGGATATAGTCGCGCCCCGTATATGAATAGTCTTTGGGCACCAAACTATGATGTCGGTGCGATAATGTCACTGCCGCATAACGTGGTCGTAGGAATGCACTTTCGCGATATTACTGGTGTTTCTATTCATGACGATACCAATATTCTGTTACAAACCTACGATCCACAGTTCGTTGTCGGAAGTACATTTACACCACATCCATTAATCAAATGGCATTCATGCTTAAATGTTGTCCCATTGAGTTTTGGTACCAGTGTTGAATTTGTTACTGGTCCGTTTTCTGCAAATATAGGTTCCTTCTTCTCTTCTAATCCCGACACACCGGCTCAGACTTGGAGTTTAGGACTCTGTTTCAACAA
Source organism: Candidatus Poribacteria bacterium (assembly GCA_965214095.1). Lineage (GTDB taxonomy): Bacteria > Poribacteria > WGA-4E > WGA-4E > WGA-3G > MSPOR6. Next base: position 2,006,670 of record OZ243938.1, read on the forward strand.
ATGGGGAAAGCAGACCTATTATACATTTTTGAATGAAAATAACGACCAATATAAGCATCTTATCGCCTTCGGCTTCACATTTGGTGGCATTCAGGAAACGATAGGTGAAGTTAAGCCCCAAAGGGTTGGACCTAAGACTACCGACACAACTACAAAGGTTACACCAAAAACCTCAGATACACCTAATGGAACTAAATCTGACCTTAGAGACAATACCTTACACATTACACCACCTACGATAAAGAGAAGCATTCAAATTGCCAAAAAACACAATGTTTCAATGGAACTCATGCTTGCAATCATCTATGTTGAATCCAAATTCAATCCGGTTGCTGTGTCACCGACTGGGGCAGGTGGTTTGATGCAAATGGTCCCCGGAACCGCAAGGGGACTTGGTTTGAAGGTGCCGAAGTACTCAAATAAACTTAAACCGAGCCTTGATGGTAGTGTTGATGAACGTTTCGACCCACAAAAGAATCTTGAGGCGGGGTTGATCTATTTCAATCAACTTCTGAGAAAATACCAAAATAACCTTACATTAGCACTCGGGGCATATAATGTTGGTCCAGGTAGAGTTAAGGTTGGGGGTCCCCTAATAAGCAGGGGCAAAACTTATGCAAATTCAGTGATAAACCGTCGGGACCTCTATCGTCAAAATGTCAACCTATTAGAAACTGACTCTAAAAGATTAGAGATAATACTAAATCAGTAGGGAAGTAGTCATGGAAACAATTCGTCTTGCAATCGTTGGATGTGGCGGCATGGGACATCGCCACATGTATGGATTAGCAGAGCTCCATCGGGTAGGATGGAAAAGGTTTGATCTGGTCGGTGCGTGTGACCCTGTTATTGAAAATGCGGAATCTCTTGCGGAAAAAGCAGAGGAACGTTTCGGTAAAAAACCTACCGTTGTTGCAAACCTTGAAGAACTGGCTAAAATCGGTGTTGATGCTGTTGATGTCACAACAACCCCACCTTATCATCACACCGTTGCTGTTGAGACACTTGAGCGTGGATGGCACACTATGGTTGAAAAACCGATGGGGTTAACAGTTCGCGCATGCAACCTCATCTGTCGTGCTGCAGATAAATCGGATGCTGTTCTGAGTGTTGCAGAAAACTATCGACGTGATCCTATAAATCGTCTTGCGAAGGCACTCCTTGATGCTGAGGTTATCGGAAAACCACGGTTTCTCATCCATCATGCGATAGGTGGATCAAACCGCATGCTTATCTCTGTGTGGCGGCATCAGAAAGATCAAAGCGGGGTTCTGCTTGATGTCGGCGTTCATTACGCAGATATGATTGAGTATCTACTTGGTGAGGTGGAAACCGTTTTTGCAAAGACACGACTTCATGAACCGATCCGACATAATCCTGCTGCAGTGACAGGTGAATCAGGTTCAAATCCTGCGGGTGTTTATACAGAGTGGCAACGAAAAATGCCTGCTGAATTTGAGGCAACTGCGGAAGATGCAGCTTATGCAACCTTGACTTTCAAGAACGGCGTCGTTGGACAGTATATTGAAGATCACGGTGCATGGGGACAAGGAAGTTGGCTCCGCAAAATCCACGGTTCACAAGGTTCTATGACCCTCCCCGGTGACCGGAGTGGGGGTGTTATCTCCTTACAAATTGATGGTCACGGAACTATAAACGATGAGAAACTGTTAGATTTGGTCCCAGATTTTGAGCTTGATGCAGTTACCACTGACTTATTCGGCGGGAACCGTCTCTGGCAGTATGAATCCCAATTCGTTGATACAGACGCGAAGATTATTGCTATTGAATACGGTGATTTTGCTGAGGCTATCGCGGGTAACCATCCCATTGAAGTTGATGCACATCAGGGGACCCGTTCCGTTGCGATCTCTTATGCTATGCTTGAATCCGGTGCAACCGGTCAGATCGTTCACATTGACAAAATGTTAGACGAAACGATTAATACCTATCAACGTGAGATTGACGATGGGTTAGGCATCTAATGCCAAATCTATAAATGATATTCCCATTTTAGTTGGAATGTAAGAGGCGCAATGAATTGCGCGACTACGAACCAACTATCTCTTTAATGGTATGTTCTTTTTTTGATATGGTATAACATTCCATACATTTCTATTTCACAACACATGGCAACATTACAAGATTTCGGAATCGGTCTAATAGGATTAGGCATCGGGCAGCAGCACTTGCTCGGCTATCAAAGCAGAGACTTACGTGTCATTGCGATTTGCGATAAAGATGAAGAACGATTAGGCAACGTTGGTGATAGATTTGGCATCAACAGAAGGTATACTCGCATTGCCGATCTGATAGATGATTCCGATGTTGATATAGTTGATATGGCTGTGCACCCATGGATACGTTTGCCTATCGTAAGTGCCGCCGCACAAGCAGGAAAGCACATTTTCTGCCAAAAACCCTTTTCCATGACAATGCAACAAGCGATTGAGATGGTAGAAATCTGCGAGAGACACAATGTGCAACTCATGGTCAACCAAAACTCATGCTTTGTTCCCGGTTTCCTCGCTATTGACCCGTTCATTGACACCGATCATCTCGGTGAAATCTATCATGTATCTATTACCTGTAACGGGTTTTATACTGGATACCCCGGCAAACATCTCATCCCAGTTATGCAAGTGCATCACATTAGTCTTATCCACAAATGGTTTGGAGAATTTGAAAGTGTCTACTGCCAAGCACACGGACACAGTCGTTCCATTGAGATAGGTGAAACGATGTCAGTCGCGCAGTTCAAATGTCGTAACGGTATCAAAGGACTACTTTCATGTAACTGGTCATTCCTTGCAAATTCAGGACACAACCTTCAACACCCGCACGAAGAAATCCGTATTCAAGGTACAAAAGGGGCAATCTACGGTAATAGTGCGGATATGACAGTCCATCTCACAGAACCCGATACAAATGTAATTAAACCTGAGATAAATGGGGTTTGGTTTCCTGATGCTTTCGGCAATTCTATGGTTCATTTTATTGAATGCCTGTTATCAGGGAGAAAGCCGCTTACAGATGGACGCAGCAACCTTCACACCATCCAAACTATTTTCGCCCTGTACCAATCCGCTTTGACAGAGCAGGTCGTAATGATTGACGACATTTCACTTGATGGAGACTACGACATAAGTCCCTATCCTGTGCATCCTGCCGATGACATTTCCATCTTATACTAACAAGGTTATAGTAGATTTTGAAATTACTTAAACACTCTGCATCGGCGAGGTTAGGAAACCTCGCCTACCGTGGGTCGAAAGTGTCAACTTATATTTATAATTCACTATAATTATCTAAGCCAAGATTCTGAGAATCCTGATCCAGACGATTTGCTAATTTTTGCGGGTAAATACGGGAGTGAAAAAAGATTGCAGGGGTGGGATTTGAACCCACGTCCTCCGGGTTATGAGCCCGACGAGCTACCAGACTGCTCTACCCTGCGTCAAGGAAGAAATATGGTCGAGGAGGGACTTGAACCCTCACGCTTGTGTTAGAAGCGATGGATTTTAAGTCCATTGTGTCTACCGATTCCACCACTCGACCCCATGGATGATATAATAGTATACACAATATAGGAGACGTTGTCAACTTTTTTATCTTATTCACAGGACTATTTATGGTAAATTATTGAATTAATTATACACATTGATCAGACGAGGTTAGGAAACCTCGCCTACCGTTGATAGAAATGGTAAATTATTGAATTAATTATACACATTGATCAGACGAGGTTAGGAAACCTCGCCTACCGTTGATAGAAAGCGTAGATATAATTATATGCTTCACCATAGTTTTAGGATGTTCTGCTATATTTCATTACAAACGTGAATTGATGTGAGATACGATTTCGCTTGTGAGTACGACACATGGTAGTAGACACGCTGCGCGTGCCATCCAAACGTGAATGGGAACGACACACGTAGTGTTTGGATTTAAAACGAACATTTTTTGAATAGACTTGACTAAACAAACGAAACTACATTAGAACACTCTTGCAGCAATGGTATTGTTATGCAATGGAGTGTTTCACATTTACTGTAATTTTGAACTAATTTTTGACTATAAATTTAGGAGAATGAAATGAGAAAGAAATTTTTTGCAATCGGTACAATCGCACTTATGACAGTAGTCAGTCTATTCATATTTGAACATGTGACAGACGCACAGCGTCCGGACAGAAATGCACAGCCAGGACAAAATCAACGGGGTGGTAACCGTGGTGGTATGGACATGACGAGAATGACAAATCCGACAAGCATCGCTGATAACTCGTGGTTGGATTTGACATTCAAAGTGAAAGTTGATGACGAGACCCTCGTGAAAGCTCGTCCTATATATGCAGCGACCCGAGAGAAATTTGAAAAGAAGATGACAGAAGTTCGAGAATCCCAAGATATGCGAACGGCAATGCAAGAGATGCAGACCTATATTGGTACTGTTGGTAGAGAATTTCAAACAGAACTGAAGAAGGTGTTATCTGAGGAACAGATGACGCAACTCAATAAGTTAACGAAAGAACGTCAGATTCAGGAACAGGAACGTCGTAATAGGTTCCGTGGTGGACAACAACGCGGTGGACAAGGCGGACAAGGTGGACAAGGTGGACAACGCGGTCAACGTCCTACTCAGTAATGTAAAGGAAATTCAGTTCGCTTGCAAAGTGTCTATTGTTTGTAGGTAAGTTCTATCAGCAAATTAGGTCGGGTGTTTCACCCGACCTTTTTTGTTGCCATTATTCCTGTTTGTACCAAATCTAGAATGATTTTCACTTTTTTATTTGAATGTAAGAGGCGCAATGAATTGCGCGACTACGAACCAACTATTTCTTTATTGGTATATTCTCTATTATACCATTTCTATAAATGTTTATCCCATTATAGTAGATTTTGAAATTACTTGAACACTCTGCATAGACGAGGTTAGGAAACCTCGCCTACCGTGGGGCGAAAGTGTCAACCTATATTTATAATTCACTATCACATTTATTAAGAATGTCTTGAACGACTGCACAAACTGGCAGTTTGTGCTACAAAAATGCGGTGTTTTCAATTAGAAATGGTATTAGATGTAGTAGTACATTTGACCACGACAAGTGTTAAATCATCATATTGTTCTGCATCTTCAACAAATGCTTGTACATCATCAACGATGTGTTGAACGACTTCTTCAGCAGTAGAAGCGTTTGGAATTTTGGAAGTTAGGTTTATTAGCCGTTCAGTTCCGTACATTTCCTCGTTTGAGTTTAGTGCCTCAATCAAGCCATCCGAATGGATGATAAGAATATCGCCATCTTCAAAATCATAAGTAACAGATTCATACTCTACTTTTTTCATACTTCCGAGCGGTAAATCACTGTTTGTGAGTTCAATTATCTCTGTGCCTCTTTTGAGGATGGGATAAGGCTGTCCTCCGTTTGCGTAGTCAATGGATGTCCCGTTTTCGTCAAGGATTGCCAAGTTGAGTGCGATAAAGTTGTGTCCATACATTCGTGGTGCTAAACCGATATTTAGGTCGCGTAGGATGACATTTGCGTCAGACTTGATGTGTGCGATTTCATTTAACATTCCATTTGTAAGCACAGCATTCATTGCTCCTCTGATACCTTTGCCAGCTGCATCAGCTACAGCGATAGCAGTCCGTCCATTTGCGACAGTCAGGTAATCGAAAAAGTCGCCACCGACCTGTGTAGCGGGAATTGATTTACCTGCGATGTCATAAGATTGTGTTTGTGGTGGTTCGGTTGGAAGCAGTGCCATTTGTATGTTTTGTGCTTCGTTTAACTCGTCACGGATGCGTTGGATTTCTGTCTCTTCTTTCTGTCTCATTTCCTGCTGTAGTTGTGCTGTGTGCCTTCGGTTGACAATCAGTCTAAATAGAAGATAACTTACGACGACAAAGACAATGAGAGAAGGTAGATATGTTCGCCATCGTGTCCAGAGGGGTTTATCTATAGTGAAATTCAGAACGGAGGGTTGTTGTGTATAGTGCCAACCTTCACGATATGCTTTGATTAGAAAGGTGTAATTTCCTGGTTTCAAACCTTGATAGCGGATTCGAGGAAAATCCTGTGATGTTCCAATTGTTTGTGGTAGAAAGTATTGGTGAATTCCACTATTAAACGTTGTTATATGATCTTGCGGATTGTTAGGATATACGGTTGTCCATGCGTTGTTGTCTATTCCGATTAATTTAAATTTGTATGCAACATCACCACCCAGTGGATTTATGCCTTGAAATTGGATCGTCAGATATTTGTTTCGGGCAGGTATTAATTCTGTTATATCAGTCATGGTGTGTTTCGCAGATTCCGTGCGTAAAGTGTCTGTAGTGGCTTTTCCAGTATTGACAGATATGATACGACAGAATGGCAGTGCACCTCGGCTTACCCGATATTGTGTTGCACCACCTTCGGTTCCAAACCATAGGTCTTCTTGGTCTGATACATGGATACTTGACACATTGTTATGAATGAGACCATCTTTTGTGGTAATAGATTCAAACGTGTCCCCATTGTAACGTAATAAACCACCACCCCATGTTGCGAACCATATATTGCCCCACTTATCTTCCTTGACATCACGCAAATCATCAACGATGAAACCGTCTGCTTTTGTGTAAGAGGTAGTTTCTTTGCGGTTATATCGGATTGCTCCGTGTGTGGTAGCTAACCAAATATCACCATCAGATGCGACAAGTGCGTTGGTGACCTTATCTATTTCAACGGATGCTTCATGTATCAATTCAGTGCCTTGATACGTCTTGATGCTGTTCTTGAAAACAATAGTTGCTAATTCATTGTTTGTGTTTCCTGTGCTGGTGTTCTGCTCTGATTCTGGGAAAACAGGTGAAGTGTGGACAACTAATAGCGGTGGATTTCCAGATGTACTGGATATTTCAAGTAGCGCGTTTTTCCAATAAATTAAGCTATCCTTTTTAGTGTTGTAAAACCATTTTGTGGACTTGTTTTCAGGCACAACAGGTATAGGGATAATTGAATTTAGTGTTAGTTTTTCCTCTTGTATTTTTCCAACTGGCTGATTGTTTCCACTACGGATATGTGTATACCTTTTTACTTCGCCTGTATCTAAATGACACCATAATTGGTTTTGACTGTCTGTATGGAGTGCTATTATATTATCAGGAGACGGGGGTAGGTTTTCGATTGTATCAAAGGCTATTCTTCCTGTGTTGTTGTCCTGTAATATGCGATATAATCCGTTTTCTGTCGGTAGGAAAAGCCATCCACTCAATGCGAACCATGGATCAGTGTTTGAAGATACGATCAGTTTTGGATCGCTGAATATCGGTTCTGCATTTTGTCCGATTTTAGCACGGATTTGTATTGAAAGTTTGTGAAATACTCCGTTTGTATAGCGGAAGATTCGGTGGTGTGTAAATCCGTCTTGATGTTGAATTGGTTTATCCATAAACCATAGGTCTCCACCTATCTCAAAGATCTCAACTATCTCTGTAGGTCTATCAACTTTTAGGTTTCCATTCTGTTCCAACGTTAGATTTGGTAATGGGTATTTATAGAGTTCATCATCTTGTGGGACGTATCGTGCGACACCACCGGGAATGCTAAGCCATAGGGTTGCCATGCTGTCAGGGAACATCAGTTTAATGCTACTGCTTCCTAATATAGAACGTGTGCCGTAATGTACGATTGCGGGTTGCGGTTGTAGTGCGGTGACTCCGTTGTCATGACCGAACCATATTGTGCCATCTATTGCTTCAAAGATAGTGAGGATGTTATCACTTCCGAGTCCATCGTTGACTTGGAAGACTTTGTGTGTGAGTTCTGTGGTGCCTGTAAGTGTAGATTTCAACTGGGAATTACTTATGCTCTCTTCTCTGTTATCGTTGTTTTCGTAGAGGTGGACACCTGTTTCAGTTGCAAACCAAAGTCTTCCACGTGCATCTTCAATTCCATAAGTGCCTTGTAGGTAGATTTCTTGGTTTGCTTCCACACTTAATGTTCCGAGTCTGTGGAGATTATTGCCATCACACCATCGCAATTGTTTGTTATCGCTATACCAGATTCTTCCTTGCGTATCGCTTTTTACAGAAACGGAGTCTCTGTTTAGAATAATCGGATTTTGAAATGTGCCGTTTTGTGAGGGGGTTTTTATGGATGAATCTATAAACTGTTCAAACTGTGAACCATCATATCGCAGTAAGAGTGATTTTCCACCGAACCAGAGGTAATCCTGCGTATCTTGTGCAATAGACTGGATTGAGCGAAATTGAGGAAGGTTTGGCAGGTTATTGAAACGGCTTAGGTTGGCTGCTTGTCCGGCATTGATGTTTCCTTGAAGACGGAGAATAAGCACGTCTTGTGCATCGGATCCACCTATCCAAATTGTCTCGTCTCTACTTTGGAAAATGACATTTATTTTTGTCTCTGATCCACTGCCGACATTGAGTTGGAGTGCCTTCGGTATTTCTTGGTTATTTGTTGCTGTGTATCGCGTTAATATATTCTTGTTGCCGACCCAGATATCTCCGGCTATATCAGCGATAAGGCAGTTTCCATCAGAAAGGTATTCAAATGTGTTGCCGTTGTATCTGATGATAACTCCTGTGTCTTGCGATGGCTTTTTGTTTAGGAACCATATATGTCCCCACTTATCTTCAACGATGTTTTGTGTTCTGCCGTAGAAGTTCTCTGATATTGCTCCGTAGGCAGTTATGGTTTTTCCATCAAACCGACTTACGCCTCCCTGTTCTGAACCGAACCATAGCATTCCTCGGCTATCTTGGAATATTACGGGAACAACTGCATCTAATAGTCCATCTGCTATGGTGTAGGTCTTTACCTGCTGAAATGCAATGGCATTTTGACTTAGGGTATAAGTGAAGATGAGGATTATGATGAAATAGTGCTTTCTATGGTTGTTCACAATAGATTAGTTTTGATGTATATGGTTGTTATAATGTTTGATATTATACAACGGTGTGCGGTTAATGACAATAATCTAATGGTTTGTTTTTGAATCTTGGGTTTTCGCGGGTGACGCGACATGTTTTTTGTCTGAACCAGGATTTGCAGGGTTTGTAGATTTCCAGGATAATGTCCGAGGCGCAATGAATTGCACGACTACGAACCGCGGAATTTGGGTTGGTTGTTTTTTGGTTTTTGGTTAATATTTTGTCTTTCTATTCTACGTCAATTTTCTTGGATTTTTCTCGTTTTATATCGGGTGTTCTGTGTTTCATTGTATTTTGCGGGTGTGTAAAGTTTTTGGCATGAACATCATGCTGCTTTTGTGTTTGGATACCAATATCTGTCCCAAGCCTTATTCTTTGACAAACATCTCCACTTTAGCACAACATTGATGCCCCGTTTTTCCCATCTCATAGCTGCTTGTTTACACCTTTCTCCGACAACATGTTTACACGCACTTTCAATCACACCGCTTCCAATCATATACCCTTTTTCTCTAAACGCTTTATACTGCATGCGGTTGGCATGTTTTTCAAAATATCTTGCTTCTCTTTCTAAACTCTCTGACACCTCTGGGTGCTGTGTGGCTAAGGCACGAATACTTGAGGCAACTTCTGCGATGTTCCCATCATGCAGAAAACATTCTGTTTCTTTTGTCCACGCTTCAAACAACTCCGTTTCTGTCTCTTCAAACACAAGTTTCGCAACATCATACAGATGAGACACGGCGTGTGGATAATCCACAATCTGAACAGCATTAGGAAAGTATTCTTTACAAAGGTTCCAAATCCATGCAGCACCATCTCCGATAAATACAATCACTTGTGTATTTATATCTTTTTGATAGATGCCACTTTTTAGTGCTAACGCATACAACTTCTTACCAAAAGCGGCGGCATTTTGACGACCCGCAACATACCGAATACTTTCTGTTCTCACACTCGGGGTCCCACCCGAAACAGGTTGTGGATAATCTCTGTAAATACACCCCACTTTCACCTCTTTCCACCCATCCGGAGAGTTCGTGTGGCACCCATCGCAACTCACATACCAACGCTGATTTTCCTTAAGTTCTTGAGCCTCTACTTGTTCACATACATCCAAATCTTCTGCCAACTTACACACACTTTGATGAAGTGTCGTGTGACTCACTTCTATACCTTGATGAGACAACTCCTCTGATGCTTCCCTATAGTCAAGCCGCGCAGACAAACGACACATCGCTTCAGCGACACGATGCGTGTATTGATCCGATAACTTCTGTTTGACTTCCCACGGGGCATGCCTATGTCCGTGTTCACAACAATACACCCAACGCCTTATATTTATTTTGCCACAAAGAGTTGTTAGATGTTTCGCACGCTTGCGTAATGGACGGCAAGGTGCTTTACACTCTGGACATTCAACAGGTTCACTCTCTTGCTTACTTGCCTTTTTAGAGACACACATTTCTAAAAACTTTTGTTCAAGAGAACGAAATGCTTCAAAAACACGAACTTCAACATCATCTAAAGATAAACTCTCGTTAACATTGATGTCTCCATAGAGATCGTTTACTTCTTTAACAATCTTTCTAAAATCATCTTCGTAATCGTTGCTTTCATGAACACTTAATGATATACTTGACATTGGTATCCTCTCCTAAACTTGTGATTTATTTATTAGGTTAGGATACCATGTGTATACATGCAAAGCAAGAACTCCATTCAAGGCAATTTCATGCCAAAAACTTTACACACCCGTATTTTGCTCCTGTTTTTGTGATTTTATTGCTATTATTATAACTGGTTGGAAGTGGGGTGTGAATGGAATTTTGGGATTGAGGAGAATGGATTCACAATAGATTTCGCGTGGGAATTATTTGAATTGCGGGTTGGTTTGAGAATCGCGGATTATGTAGATTGAAGATATGTAACTTCATGCAATCCGAGAAGTAGGAATTATTTTATTTTCAGCCATACAGACATACCTACGGAGGTGTCAGCATTACTGCGATGTCATCTGGTAGTTTTACATTAAGTTTCTGTTCAAAATCTTCAATGTTTGAATATGACTCTTGAAACAAAGTTATGATATTTTCACCCATGTTTCTAATGTCTGTCATGTCTACTTTGGCTTTTTCCCACTCATGCGAATGTAATAGTGCCATAATGCGACTCTTATAGTACAGAACGTTTTCTGGTTTGAGTTGAATGGCTTGATCATAGTTCTCGGTTGCACGAGTAAAATCACCTTTTTTATAGTAAGCATAACCGAGATTGTGATAAGCATCAGCAAAATTACTATTATACTTTAAAGCAAGGGTATAATCTTCTATAGCACGGTCCTCCTCGCCTTTTTCATCGTAAGCAACACCACGACTGAAATGGGCTACAGAAACTGTGGAAGTGTCTGCAGGTTCCGATTGTATGAATTCAGTATAGTATTCAATAGCAATGTCCCAATTTCCACTTTGATGTGCTTCAGTGCCGCGTTGTAAATAGTAATGCACATCAGGTTCACTATGTTTTTTATTGTGTGCATGTAAACGTGCGAATCCATCAAAATCAGGGTAAATACTACCTTCAGTGATACCAAATATTTGTTCCAAGAATATTAGGATCTCTTGTTTATAATCTTCCTCAATAACACATTCAGCTTCTGCTTCAATTTGAGCACCGCTAAATACAAAGATGGACTGTTGTGCGATAATACGGTTATTTTGAAGTTTAGGTGACCATTGATACTGCAAATATCTACCGTTTTCATCCGGTTGAAGAAAATAATAAATATCTTTTTCCATCAACTTAGGATTAACTGTTTTCAAGCGAACCGTATCATCACAATTAATAGCAAATACTTTCCCATTTGTTTTCCCGTTTGCTTTTCTATCTGAGCTTGTCTGGCATGCAAACCAAAGCGCAACCAGTGAATTACGCGAAAAATCTATCAGACATGTAGCTGCACCGAAGTGCTGAAGTTCCGCAAGCAGTTCCAGATCAGTTAGCTGCCTACCATTTCTTTGATCATGCCCCAAACCCCGTGCTTTATCTATCAATTCTTGGTTTATTTTCAGTAACTTACTCGGATTATTTTGGTCCGCATCAGGTAAACGACGACAAGCAGACGCTTCAATCCCGTATGTTTCTTTCGTAACACCACGAAAAAGATATTGACCATTCTTAAATCGTTCTGCCCATTTTATAAACTCGTTTAAAGTTTTAACAATATCGTTATTATTTTCCAAGATGATTATTTGTCCGCATTTAAGTATTCCTTGTGTTTCAAAGTATGATGTCATTCAGAGAGTTGGCAGATGCCATTAACTTCAAATTCATGGGGTATGCCGTTCACACACCGTCTGTGTCGACGTCCTTTAAATGTTATTTCTACCTCATTAGAATTCAAAAGTTTCAAATCAAATTGAAGTATCTCCTCAACTGTGTTTGAAAGTTTCAAATAAAGAATAGACGTTAAACGGGCATATTTTTCAAATTGAGTTTGTTTTTTACCGAAAATGCGATATAAGGGTGGAATGGGTGAAGCAGAAATATGAAATCCGTTTGAAGTCCCACGAACAAACATTTCCAACGTAGCTTCGTTGAATAACCCCACGGTGCCCGTTCGGGTCTGAAAATCTGCTGGGAGTTCACCCAATTCCTTATCAAGCAAAATCCGTTTCGCACGCTCTTCCGCAATCTTTTCTGGTGTAAAGGATCCAAAGGTCATCTCACCAAGTGGATCGCTATTTTGTCTCTGTCTTTCCTCCTTGAAAACGACTTTCCAAACGTTTTGGGAACCGGACGTGGTTTCTACAATTTCTTGAGGCTTTATCCAGGCGGCATCTTCTCTAAGCGCAAATGCGATATTAACATCTCTTGCAAACGCGTCATTGATATGTCTTCTCAAGGTACGGAGAAAAGCAGTTTCTTCGGACGATACTGGAAGCAGTTCAAGCGAAATCTCTGTTGTATCCCAATGTGGATTTTGAAATGGAATAAAATACAGTTTTTCATCTTCAGAAATTAACAGAACATATTCGTTTGTATCAACCTCAACACTGGGAGTCGTTTGATCTGTTTCATCGGTTTTTGGTGTTGTACCTGACAACTTCTCATCTAAGATTTCATAAACCTGTTTAATAGTCATTTCCCGTAGATCAAGGTAACCAATCGTCTGTGTAATTCCTGGGATCTCTGTATCGTCAAGACGAACGGGAAGGATATATTCACGGTTTTCCTTAAATGCTCTTACTTGAGCATGTTGACGTTCATGGTTTGTCCATAACTTTTGTTGGTAGTGCTTAGACAAAAACATCACACAATAGCGCGCATTGTCTTTATAAACTGATGACAAGTAATCATAAAGGTTTTTGCCCCAAAGATTTGGCAACTCATTCCCATCATAAAAGCACGAATAGCCATTCGTACCAAGAAGTTCTGCTAACTCTTCGGCATACTTTCTATCTTCTCCAGCAAATGATAATGCTACATCATATTCTTCCATCCTTAACACCTCTTAAATCCTTGCAAACTTCGTTTCCACACATTCTCCAATACAGACGCTTTATTGTTCTTTACTTCTACTCTGAGTCTCTCTAATATGTTTAAGCGTATCATAAATAAGGTCATTTGTCAATTTCAAATATAATAACAATATTCAATCTATAATAGGATTTATAGAATTTTCTCATTTGCAGTTTTTATCAAAATCTCGGATTTCTCCGATTACTCGGAGGGCACAGAAGAAGGGGGGTACGCATAGGATTAGACTGCATTGAGATATTACGAAATATGGATAAATGTTAGGCAAATAGTAGGCACACTCCGCCAATTGCCAAAAGCGTATTTGGTGTTGATTTGGTGTGCCGTAACCGTCCTTTAAGCATGGCACTCGGAGTGTGCCTACTACTTTTATAGTCAAATTTAGAAACAAATACACATAACTATGATTATACGTTTGTAGTGGTACAATTTGTGCTTCTTCTCTTTGAATGTAAGAGGCGCAATGAATTGCGCGACTACAAACCAGTTATTCCCTAAAGGTTTGTTATTTTTTGATATGGTACTCTTCAAGGGATTGCTTGAAATTGCTGTCCAAGGGTTCTACTAACTGGATGATTTTGTCGCGTTTTTGGATGTCGTTGCGGGATTGATATGTGTTGGCAAGTTTTCTTCCTGTGTCAATTAGGCGTTTCAGGAATTCAGTGGAGTCAAGTTTGTTTTTCAATGCCTGTTCGTATTTTGATAAGGCATTCTTGGGTTGTCCACGATTAACTAAGCAGATTGCCAGTGAACATTGGGTATGAAGTAACTTCGTCTTTACTGCTATAATTTCGGGAGTGTCTAGTTTATCCTCCAGTGCTTCTGTTTCTTCACCTTCTGTTGTTTCCTCCTTTGGTGGTGCTAATTTTGTGAGTCTTGCTATGAGACGCGATTCAATAGCACGGATGTTCTGATATGCTACAGCGTTACGAGGTTCTTTGGTAAGTGTGGCTTCATAGGCAGTTATTGCTTTCAAGTAATCGGACTTAATAGTATAGAGATAGCCGATCATGTTGTGGATATTCGTGCTCTTCTTGGATTCTGGGATGCTATCAAAGACTTCAATAGCAACAGTGTATTTCTTCTGCTGCACGAGTTCGTTTCCACGTTTGAGTTGCATATTAAAGAGGGCTGCTGTTGCTTGTAGGTGTTCGGGATGGTTTGCGAGTATATGCTCCAATTGGGTTTTTGCTTTGTCGAACTGGCTTGCGTGCTGATATGCTTGCGATAGATTCAGACGGAGATTGATGTCTTCTGAGAATAGTGTTACTGCTTTTTCAAGTTGATCAACTGCTGTGGTGTGGTTTTTTTGGTTTATCAGATGTTGTGCGTATTGTTGATAGACTGCGATAAGGTTATGTTGTGCCTGTTCGTCATCTTGTTTTTGGTTGTATACCTTTTGAAACGCTGATAATGCTGATTGATATTGCCCTTTCTTGAGGTATAAGTCACCGAGCAATGCGTGAATATCGGGTTCATCTGGCTGGAGTTTTTTGAGTTCAAGATATGCTTCAATCGCTGCATCTATGTTGCCTTCAGCACGTCGTGCGTTTGCTTTCTGCCAGATAGCATCTACCATGTTCGTAGTTGCGATTTCAAGTTTTGGGTCTAATTTGCGTGCTTGCTTGTAGGCAACGATGGCTTCATCCCATTTTTTCTGTTCTTTCAATGATACGCCATAACCGACATAACATTTTGCAAACTCTTGTTGTGTTGACATATCTGTGGGTTGGATTTTGAGTGCTTTTTTGTAGTTCTCAATTGCTTTTGTGAACATTCCATTTATGGAATATCCGTTTGCTAAATACTGATAGATTGTGGGGTTCTGAGGTTCAAGTTGAATTGCTTTTTTGCTATATTGTTCAGCAGATGGGAAGTCTTTGGTTTTCAGTGCGTGGTGTGTTTTTTCAAGATAGATTTGATGCATGTTTCGTTTTGTGGCTTGGTGGTGGGGTGAGATTTCTAAAACTTTTTCAAACGCCTGAATTGCTTTGTCTACTTCCCCTTGCCGATAGTGTAGCACACCGAGATGGTTGTATGCTATGGCGTTGTCTTGCTGTGTTTTCCGCTTGTCCGGTCTAACGAGTTTGTTCTGTAGTAGATCAATTGCAAGGGTCTGATTTCCTGTTTTTTCATAAGCTTGGGCGAGTTTATGTGATGCGTTGATATTATTGGGTTCAAGTCGGAGACATTCCTGAAAACTCTGGATTGCGGATTCGATGTCACCTTTGTCAAAGTGTATGGTTCCAAGTAGGTAGTGCAGACGAGGATGATCTGGTGTGCTTTCTATTGTTTTCATTAGGAGACCGATAATAACATCATGCTGAGGTGTGTTGAGTGGCGTGTTGTAGAGTTTGCGGAGTGTGTTTATATCGCGTTCGGTTGGGTGTTGTGCTGATACTACTGCATAATTGACATCTCCTTCATAAGGACTGTGCCCCCATAAACCGAGAGCGTGTCCTAACTCATGGAGACAAACCACTCGCATTTCTTGCTGTGTTATGTCGTCAATTGATCCATCGCTTTCAAGTAAGAGGATAATGTCTACTTTAAAATCTATTTCATTTTTTGCATCGGTAGGTTGTTCTTGTTGATCTGTGACTGGATCGGTTCCTGGTTGCTGCTCTGTGGTGTCGGATGCGAAGATTATTTGTGTGCTGTTGTCAATGCGCGTGAGTTCTGCACTGCCGAGACGTGTGTCAAGATGTGTTATCAAGGTGCTTTCTCCGGCACTGATACGGATGTCTGCTTCTTCGGATATGTCGGTTTCTTGAAATGTGATGAGTTGTTCGGTGGCAGTTTCCCATTCTTGCATTGCATACCGTAGTTCTGGTAGGTATGGACTGTCTTTTATTTTTTGCGAGATGTAGACTTGTATCGGCATTTCTGTGAATCGTGTGATTCTGCCGTCTGAGAAGAGTGTGATGTGGTTGAAGTAGTCAGATGCGGGGTTGGTGTGGTCGTGTGCAGTTAGGGGTGTTGTGGGGGTTAGGATGATGAAGGTGAGAAGGGGTAGTATCCTGAAAAACACAACGGAATTCCTTATGTGAAAAGATTTATGAATTCGGTAAAGAAGAAAACTAAGTCACATTATATTTCTCTCGTATATTCTGTCAAGTTTTGATTTGGTCGGGAAACTAACTCCGACTCGCCAGTTTATTTGCAAAAATGCTAATCAGCCCACCCAACATCAGATACCCGAAAATCACTTCCATCGTGACAAGGAAACGTGCTGTGGCATTGTCCGCAACGACATCACCGAAACCGAGTGTCGTAAAGGTAACAATGCTGAAATAGAAGGAATTCCAAAACGTTAATGACTCACCACTATATGTCCCCGTTGACTGATGAAACTGCGGTGACCAGTCCAGGATCCACTCTGGCAACCATGATGGAAACGGCATGTATGCGATAGCAAACAGTAATGCAAAGAAAAGGGACCAGAACCCCCACAGACCAAGGTTGCGTCCATAATCCGAACTCCATCTCCATAGGCGCGCTAACAACGGATTCGCTTTTTTGAACGCACGGATAAACTGCTGGTCTGCAATATATCTCTTAAAAAACGGATTCGCGACTTCGTCCACATGCTGACTGTCTAAATAGAATTCAGTCGGTCTATTTAGATTCTTAGAGAACCGATTGATAATTGATTGACGGATAGTGTTCGGGATGTAATGGACATCCCTGAAAGATGCGACAGCAGCAAATTTTGCAGCAGTAAAACGCGAGGTACCGATAAAGGTTGCACGATTAAAAACAGCTGCACCTGCGAAGTTTGTTCCTGTACTGTCAAGTGTCTGTTGGAATTGGACTTGACTGAAGTTTGCTTCCTTTTGAAATTGTGCCTCATGAAAGACAGCGTTCTGGTGGAAATGTGCTTGGTGGAAATCCGCTACATTGTGAAAATCCGCACGCCAGAAACTGACGCTTTTGTGGAAGATAGCACTATGGAAGTTAGCACGTCTCTGAAATGTAACTTCTCGAAATTCACATGGATTTTCAAGCATGGCTTCATCAAAATCAAGGTCTGCTTCAAAGATTGACCGTCTGAAAGACATCTCTTTTTGAAAAACGACTGACCGAAAATTGACCACGTTTTTGAATATGCACCCGTTACAAGTGAGCGATTTGTTTAGAAAGATTCGGTCATTTTCGTCACGTTCAATTTCTGAAGAGAAAAGGTCAACAACACCTTCAATCTTACAATTGGTTAGTGTGATGTCAGTTACATCGCTTTCCAACACATCAAGAAACTCTCGTGCATCAATTGTCTCACCTTGCTTTTCATACATTGATTTTGTCATATAGTAGATTTTGAAATTACTTGAACACCCAACATCGGCGAGGTTAGGAAACCTCGCCTACCGTGGGGCGAAAGTGTCAACTTATATTTATAATTCACTATAACATTTGTCAATAATGCCTTGAACGACGGCACAAACTGCCAGTTTGTGCTACAAAAATGCGGCGTTTTCAATTAGAAATGGTATTATACTTATTCAGACATTTGTGACCAACCGGTGCTTGCGCGTATAGCATCAATAGCTATTTGATAACGCCATCCGTCTTGGAATGTGAGATAGGGTTCATGGGGTCGGTCTTCAATATCTGCGAGTAAATCACGGACGAGGGCAGTCCATTTATTCTGTATCTCATCTCCGATTTGTGGTAGGTCGTCTTGTAATTCCTGCGGAACAGAAAACTCCTCTACTTCTTCGCCTACATGTTTTGTGATGTGATGAAGGATGTGTCCGCCTCTACCGACGAGTGTGCCTTGTGTGCCGTAGAAGAACCAACCACCATCGGGTCTATGTGATGGCACACCGGGATGCGTTGCCATTGTCACAAGGATTGAGTTACCAGTGTCTTTGTTTGGTTTTCCTAACTTGAAGAAGGCAGTATAATCCCATTCAGCGTCACAATCTCGCCATTCAAGTTTTGATGCTTCTTCTTGTGTGATCATGGTGCTTCGCCAGACTCGCCAGTCACGTATTTCAGGGACAACGGGGGCTTTTCTCGGATGGATTTTTGCCTCACCGACAGCTGCCGTAGTTTTCATACCGGTCATCCGCTCAAGCATACCGAGTCGATGTGTGAGTCCGTTGTTCAATGCGCCGCCACCGTGTGCGAGTGAACTCATCCAATTCCACGGCTTAATCTTATCTGAAGGGGGACCGTGGATTCTGCGTGTATATCCGACATCAACTGCTGTCAACTCACCGATGATTTTCTTTTCTGTCAGCAGTTGGCGCACATAAGCAACACTCGGATCGTACCGGTGGGTGGCAGCGAAAGCGTGCTTTAGGTCCGTGTCTTTGATGAGGTTGTAGATATGAGTTGCGTCCTCTGCGTTGAGTGCGAGTGGTTTTTCACATACAATGTGGCATCCGAGTTCAACGACTAATTCAACTACCTCAGTGCGTAAAATAGCAGGAGTAGTGATTGCGACGATATCTGGCTTATGTTCCAACAAACTCTTGCGCCAGTCAATTGAAGCATTTGGAACACCTAATTCGGTGGCGACTCTCCCAACGATTTCAGGTTTGCGCGCACAGATGGCAAGTACTTCTACACCGTAATGTTGGAATGCTTTTATGTGTCCTTCTGCTGACCATCCTGCACCGACAACGATGGCTGTTAGTTTTTTCATCTGATGATAGTTCCTAACGGACGAATTTGATATACTTAATTCTCAATATACAAATTCGGAATTTTCTTCTTGAGTTTACGAATCTGGGTTTTGTCTTGAATTGAATTATCTTTGAGAAATAAATACCTTAACCGCTTACAATTTTCAATGGGACTAATGTTACGGATTTGATTTTCATGAAGATCCAAGTATCCAAGTTGTGTCAAACGAGAAAGCGGAGTGACATTGCTAATATGATTCTTATAAAGCGTTAAGTGCTTCAACTGCGTCAGATTAGTGAGTGGTGTTAGGTCGTTTATCTGATTTCCACCAAGCTTTAATTGTATCAGTCGCGTCAAATTGGTGAGTGGTGTAAGGTCGCTGATGTGAGTTATCGCGAGTCCTAAATATGTCAATTGTGTTAAATCAGCAATTGGAGTGAGGTCACTAATTTGATTACGAGAGAGCTTCAAGGTCTTCAACTGCTTTAAATCAGCGAGGGGTGTAAGGTTACTAATTTGATTACGAGAAAGATCTAAGCGTTTAAGCTGCTTTAGACCGCTAACCGGTGTAAGATCACTAATTTGATTATCATCAAGCGATAACTCTGTCAACTCTGTTAACTTATTGAGTATTGTAAGGTCGTGGATTTGAGTGCCAGAAAGTCTTAATCGCTTCAATGTTTTCACTTTAGACAAGAGCGTTGCAAGAGGTGATAGGTCATTAATTTGAAGGTTATCAACTACTAAATGCGTTAATTGTGTCAACTCCGCAAGTGGTGTGAGATCACTAATTGGATTGTTTTCAAGTCTCAAATCTGTCAATTGTGTCAACTCCGCAAGTGGTGTGAGATCATTGATTAGATTATCACCAAGACTTAAAAGCAGCAATTGCTTCAATTCTGTAAGCGGTGAAATGTCTTCAATTTTATTATCAGTGAGCCATAAGTAATCAAGTTGTGTTAATCCGGCGAGTGGTGAAATATCTTCAATTTTGTTAGAATTAAGTGCCAAGTGATTCAGTCTCGTCAAATTAGCCAATGGTGTGATGTCACGAATCTGATTAGCACGGAGGTTTAAATATCCGAGCTCCGTGAATCCTGTAAACTGTGACAGATCCTCTATTTTATTGAATTCAATAGTTAATGCTTTCAGTTGCTTTAACTCGGTGAGTGGTGTGATGTCGCTAATAGAATTCCTACCACTGAATTGATTCTGCCAAATATGTTGGCTTCCCGCAATTCTTAACTCGTTCAGTTCTGTTAATTCAGCAAGTGGTGTGAGACCTTTGTTTGAATAATTGCTAAGCCATAAGCGTTTTAGTTGTTTTAACTTAGCAAGCGGGAGAAAATCTTGAATTGGATTTTTCTCAAGTTTTAATTCTGTCAGGTGTACCAATCCGGATAAAGGTGTGATGTCAAAGATTTCATTACTATATAGATCTAACGTTTCCAATTGTGTCAATTCTGCAAGAGGTGTGATATCATTTAGATGGTTATATGATAGTTTTAAAGTCGTTAAACCCGTTGCTTCTTCTAATCCATTTAAGTTCTTGATCTCTCTTGCTTCTGCAGAAAACTCTTTTAGTTCTTTCAGATTCTCTTTCGGAATTGGTTCGGTTTCCGCTATACCAAGCACTTCACGTACGGCAGCAGCTAAGTTAGGATCTGGTATTGCCACATTTTGGTTAGATGAGCAACTTAGGAAAACCGCAAGAAGTATAAGAATAGTAAAAGAATGTTTCATTGATTATACCTTGACATAAATTATAGCAAAAATGTGAGTTTTCAGCGCGCTTGCAAAACGCGCTTGCATATAATTATTTACAATTATACCAAGATTTCGTTGACGACACGCGCTTTTTCTTCAACACCAGTCAACCGATGATCTAATCCTTGGAACTTGTATGTCAACCGTTCATGGTCAATACCGAGTTGGTTGAGGATAGTTGCGTTTAGGTCTCGGACAGAAACAGGGTCTTTGATGACGTTGTAACTGAAATCGTCAGTTTCACCGTAAACGATTCCGGGTTTGATACCAGCTCCTGCCATCCACATCGTAAAGCATTTCGGGTGATGGTCCCGTCCGTAGTTATCCTTTTTGAGTGCCCCTTGGCAGTAGACGGTGCGTCCGAATTCACCACCCCACACAACGAGTGTATCGTCAAGCATACCGCGCTGTTTTAGGTCTTGGACAAGTGCTGTAGAGGGTTGGTCAATGTCACGACACTGATTTCTTATATCGTTGGGTAGGTTCCCGTGCTGGTCCCAACCACGATGGAAGATTTGAACGAGTCGTACATCGCGTTCCATCATCCGCCGTGCGAGGATACAACAATTTGCGAATGTGCCGGGTGTGTTGACATCGGGTCCGTACTTCTCCTTGATGTTGTCCGGTTCCTGATTTAGGTCTGTGAGTTCGGGAACAGAGGACTGCATGCGGAATGCCATTTCATACTGTGAGATACGCGCATGCGTTTCTGGATCGCCGACTTCTTCATAGATTTCTTCGTTGAGTTTGACTAACGTGTCAAGCATCCGTTTTCGTGTCTTTTCATTCATGCCTTTCGGATTAGATAGGAAAAGCACGGGATCACCTTGACTACGGAGCAGAACACCTTGATGCTCGGAAGGCAAGAATCCTGAACCCCAGAGGCGGTTATAGAGTGCTTGTGCAGATTTTCTCCCAGTCCATGTTGCGTTCATAACAATGAAAGCGGGAAGGTTTCTGTTTTCAGTGCCTAACCCGTAGCTAAGCCATGCGCCGAGACTTGGTTTGCCGGGAGTTTCATCACCTGTGCAAACAAAGGTGATCGCAGGGTCGTGGTTAATGGCATCAGTATGTACCGATTTGACGATAGCGATGTCCTTTACCATCGTTGCGGTATGTGGGAGCAATTCGCTGAGCCATGCGCCGTCACTACCGTTGTCGTGCTTTTTAAACTCAAAGATGGAAGGGGCAATTGGGAAACGTTTCTGTCCGGAGGTCATCGTAGTGAGACGTTGTCCCATCCGAACGGTCTCAGGTAAGTCTTTATCAAAGAATTCACCCATCTTGGGTTTGTAGTCATACATATCCATCTGTGAGGGTGCGCCGGACATAAATAGGTAGATAGCGCGTTTTGCTTTTGGTGCGAAATGTGGAAGTTCAGATAATCCACCAGTTTGTTGTTCAAGGGCGCGGACGATGCTATTCGGTAGCAGCGAAGCGAGAGCAGCACCGCCAAGTCCCATCGCACATTTACCGAAAAATTGTCGGCGTGTTTCAAGCTGCAAATATTCTTTGATCGGGTCCATTGTCAGTCTCCTTTAGAAAAATTTCCTCATGATTCAGTGATGCTTTGTTATCCAATGCAGTTTTATAGTAAAACTACAATTATTTACACACTACGGTAGGTTCGGTTTCCTAACCGAACCGGTGTTTGTTCAGTGTTATAGATGCGGTTAGGAAACCGCATCTACCGGGGAGTGTGCATGTATTTTTACATTTCACTATAATATTGTTCTACATCTGAAAGTTGTTTTATGGCACGTTAATCCTAACTTCGACTCGCAAGTTTATTGGCGAAAATACTGATTAGTCCACCGAGCATGACATATCCGAATATGACTTCAAGTGTAACGAGGATACGAGCCGCTGTATTATCCGCGACCACATCCCCGAATCCCAGTGTTGTAAAGGTTACGATACTGAAGTAAACTGACATTCTATAAATCTATGGATATTTGTATTACGTCAATAGAGAATTTCACAAAACTAATTTATGCTAATATCTCATTAACAACACGTGCTTTTTCTTCAACGCCAGTTAATCGGTGGTCGAGTCCTTGGAACTTATAGGTTAACCGTTCGTGGTCAATCCCAAGTTGGTTGAGGATAGTTGCGTTTAGATCTCTGACAGGGACGGGGTCTTTTACGATGTTGTAACTGAAGTCGTCCGTTTCACCGTAGACAATTCCGCCTTTGATGCCAGCACCTGCCATCCACATCGTGAAGCATTTCGGGTGATGGTCACGTCCATAATTATCCTTCTTGAGAGCACCTTGGCAGTAAACGGTTCTTCCGAATTCACCACCCCACACAACGAGTGTATCGTCAAGCATACCGCGTTGTTTCAAGTCTTGGACGAGTGCGGTTGCGGGTTGGTCAATGTCGCGTGCTTGATTTCTAATGTTCTTGGGCAAATCACCGTGCTGGTCCCAACCGCGATGGAAGATCTGTACCAGGCGGACATCGCGTTCCATCATTCTACGCGCAAGGATGCAGCAATTTGCAAAAGTGCCGGGTGTGTCAACTTCGGGACCATACATCTCCTTAACTTTGTCAGATTCCTGTTTTAAGTCTGTGAGTTCGGGAACTGAGGTCTGCATGCGATATGCCATCTCATATTGTGAGATACGGGCATGCGTTTCTGGATCACCGACTTCTTCATAGATTTCCTCGTTGAGCTTGACTAACGTATCAAGCATCTGTTTGCGTGTCTTTTCATTCATTCCTTTCGGATTTGAGAGGAACAGCACCGGATCGCCTTGACTGCGGAGTAGCACCCCTTGATGTTCTGATGGAAGGAAACCGGAACCCCAGAGACGGTTATAGAGTGCTTGTGCACCCTTTGGACCGCTCCATGTTGCGTTCATCACAATGAATGCGGGTAGGTTTTGGTTTTCACTACCGAGACCATAACTCAACCATGCACCGAGACTGGGTTTGCCGGGGGTTTCGTCTCCAGTACACACAAAGGTGATTGCTGGGTCGTGGTTGATCGCATCAGTATGTACCGATTTGACAATAGCAATGTCCTTTACCATAGATGCAGTATGAGGTAACAATTCGCTAAGCCATGCACCATCGCCACCGTTGTCATGCTTTTTGAACTCAAAGATAGAAGGCGCGATTGGAAAACGTGCTTGTCCGGAGGTCATCGTGGTGAGACGTTGTCCCATCCGAACGGTCTCAGGTAAGTCTTTATCGAAGAATTCACCCATTTTTGGTTTGTAGTCAAATAGGTCCATCTGTGATGGTGCCCCTGACATAAATAGGTAAATGGCGCGTTTTGCTTTTGGTGCGAAGTGCGGGAGTTCAGGTAAACCGCCAACTCGTACTCCTGCTTGCTGTTCAAGTGCAGTGGCAACGCTATTGGGCAGTAATGATGCGAGGGCTGCACCACCAAGTCCCATTGCACACTTGCCGAAGAATTGGCGACGTGTTTCAAGTTTTAAAAATTCCTTAATCGGGTCCATTATAATCTCCTTTTGCAATGCCTACTGCTAATTTAGGACATTGCTACGCTTTACCTATTTGCAGGTGGTGGTTGAATATTCAGTTCCTCAGGTGCTGGAATATCCAGCTCTAAATCCGGCAGTTGTTCAAGTAATTTTTGAAACGGTTCCATATTCTGAATTGGATTTTGGCTTACAGCTAAACGGTTTAGATTTGTAAGGTCTTCAATATAGCTAAAATCACTAATTTGATTAGTCGAGAGCACTAATTCATTTAATTTTGTTAATCCACCAAGCGGCTTTATGTCACTGATTTGGTTGCTGTTAAGATGCAATATCGTCAATTCTGTTAACTCAGTAAGTGGTGTAATGTCAGTAATTCGGTTTCCCCAAATCCATATCCAAGCCAATTGTTTCATGCCAGCGAGTGGTTTGATGTCACTAATTTCGTTCCTGCCGAGTGCTAAATCTGTCATCTCCGTTAACCCCGCGAGTGGTTTGATGTCACTGATCTGATTCTTTTGAAGATTCAGTGCCACTAATCCCTTCAATTTAGTGAGTGCGGTAATGCCACTAATCTGATTTTCCCCAAGATATAAGTGCGTCAATTGTGTTAGATCCTTGAGTGGTACTATGTCACTGATTTGATTCCGCCAAACCCACAGCTTTGTCAATCGATTTAAATTAGCAAGCGGTTTTATGTCGGTGATCTGATTTCCGCCAAGGTTTAACTCTACTAACTGTTTCAATTCTGAGAGAGGGGTGATGTTATTGATCTGATTTCTATGAAGTCGTAACTTCGTCAACTGCGTTAAGTTTTTGAGCGGTTTTATGTCGGTGATCTGATTAGTATTGAGCCGTAATTCAGACAATTGTGTCAGTCCACCGATTTGGCTAATATCACTAATCTGATTTCCCCAAAGCAGTAACTTTGATAGCTGTTTCAAGTTAGCAAGTGGTGAAATATCAGCAATCTGATTTCCGGCAAGGTTTAACTCCACTAAGTCTGTCAAGTTAGCGAGTGGTGTGATGTCAGTAATCTGATTATCAATGAGGACAATCTCGCTTAATTGAGTCAATCCGGTGAGTGGTGTAATGTCACTGATTTCATTGTCACGAGTATATAATTTGGTAAGTTTCGTTAAATTTGCAAGTGGTGTAAGATCACTGATCGGAGTATAGTGTAACCATAGTTCAGCGAGTTGTGTCAAACTTGCTATAGGTTTCAGATCACTTATCTGGTTTCTTATAATATTTAGTGTCTCTAAGTTTGTTGCATTTTCCAGACCAGTTAAGTCTTTTATGTTTTTGTTACTTACGTCTAATCTTTTTAGTGTTTTCAACTTCTCTATTGGAATAGGCTCGTTACGTTCAATATTAAGTTCATCTCTTATTGCGTCTGCTAAATTGACATCAGGAATTGTCGGATCTAATTTTGTTGAACTTGGAAGTTGTACCTTAATATCAGTATTTAAATTTGGATTTTGTTCCAATAGTTTTTCAAGTGGTTCCATATCTTGAATTGGATTTCCTGTAACACGTAAACGCGTTAAACTTGTCAGGTTTTCAACAGGACTAATATCCTTAATTTGATTGCCATACATCAATAATTCTGTCAACTTCGTTAATTCTGCGAGCGATTTGATGTCGTTGATCTGATTGGATGCAAGCCATAACTGTGTGAGTTCCGTCAACCCAGCAATTGGTGTGATGTTGTCAATTTCATTTCCGCTGAGCAATAAACTACGAAGTTTTGTTAGACCTTCAATTGGTTTAATGTCACTGATTCCATTATCGTAAAGGGATAATGATGTCAACTGTGTCAATCTTGATAAGGTTTTGATGTCGCTGATTTGATTTCCACTGAGGGATAAATATGTTAATTGTGTTAATCCCGTCAGTGGTGCGATGTCTTGGATCTGATTGCCGGAAAGATCTAGACGCGTCAATTGTGTTAGATTAGCAAGAGGCGTAATGTCAGAAATCTGATTATTTAAAAGTAATAAGGATGCCAACTGTTTCAAGTTAGCAAGTGGTGTGATGTTGCTAATCTGATTCCTCCAGATGCGCAACCATGTCAACTTCGTCAATCCAGAAAGTGATGTTATGTCACGAACTTGATTATCCATGAAAGTTAAGTCTGTCAGTTGTGTCAATCCAGCGAGTGGCGTAATGTCGCTGATTTGATTGTCGTCAAGCCATAATGTTGTAAGTTTGGTTAGTCCAGCAAGCGGGGTAATGTCGTTAATCTGATTTTCTATGAGGTATAACTTTTCCAGTTTCGTTAGTCCAGCAAGCGGGGTAATGTCATTGATAGGATTTTTCGTGAGGTATAAGTCTGTTAGCATAGTCAATCCAGCAAGCGGGGTAATGTCACTGATTTGACTTTCCCAAAGCCATAACTTCCTCAATTCTGTCATACCTGAGAATAGTGTTAAGTCGTTGATCAGATTTCCCCCAAGACTTAACTCTCTTAACTGTTTCATTCTTTCAAGCGGGGTAATGTCATTGAGTGGATTATTCCAAAGATATAATTGCGTCAGTTGCGTCAGTCCAGCAATTGGTTTTATATCACTGATTTGATTATTGTTACACCATAGTTCTGTGAGTCTCGTCAAGCCAGCAAGCTGAGTGATGTCATTGATTTGGTTACCAGAAATTGATAGTTTTATGAGTTCAGTTAAGCTTGCCAATGTCTTGATGTCACTGATTTGATTATTTGTCAGGTATAGTTCTGTCAGTTTTGTTAGGTTTGCAAGGGGTGTAATGTCACTAATTTGATTGTCAGTAAGTTTTAAAGTCGTTAATCCTGTTGCTTTTTCTATACCTGTTAGGTCTTTTATACCTTTTTTTGTGACATCTAAACTTTCCAATTCTTCCAACTTATTTTGTGGGATAGGATCAGTTGGATCTAATCCGAGCACCTCACGCACAGCGATGGCTAAGTTGGCATCCGGTATCGTTACGGCATCACTATATGAAAAACTAAGGGAAGCTATGAGAATAGTTAGTATAATGCAAAAATACTTCATTTGAACTCCATTATGGTAAATTATTGAATTAATTCTACACATTGATCAGGCGAAGTTAGGAAACCTCGCCTACCGTTGATAGAAAGTGTAGATATAATTTGCTTCACCATAAATAACGGGCAGATGCACTCGTTGTAGATAATCGTGTTCTTGAATTACCAACCAACAAATTGAGGTGATTAATTATTCGCTTGCTTCAATATCCAGTTCTAAATCCTTCCGTTTTTTGAGTAATCCCATGTCCTGAATCGGATTCTCATTGATACGTAAATGCGTTAAACTCGTTAGGTTAACTATAGGTTGAATAGAGTTGATTTGATTCTTATCCAAAGCCAAATGTGTCAACTCCGTCAGTCCACCCATAGTATCTATGTCTTTAATCTGATTTCCACTAAGCCATAGGTGCGTAATTTGCTTTAAGTTTGCAATTGGACTTATATCACTAAGTTGGTTTCGCCTGATGTTCAATAACTGCATCTGTGTTAAGTTTGCAAGTGGTGAAATATTGCTAAGTTGATTATCCCAAAGTCCTAATTCAGTGAGTTGCGTTAATTCTGAAATCGGCGTGATGTCAGTGATACAATTATCGCCAAGTCCTAACTTTGTAAGTTGCGTCAAGTTTGTTAGAGGCGTGATGTCACTAATTTGATTGTCCCAAAACTCTATATAATGCAGATTCGTTAATCCTGCAATAGGCGTGATGTCGGTGATTTGATTCTTCTGAAGTTCTAAAACTTTTAGACCAATTGCTTTCTCCAATCCTGTCAGGTCTTTTATGTTTTTCTCTTCGGCATGAAGTTTCTCTAATTTTTCAAATTTGGTTAGCGGAATAGTTTGATCCGAATTCAAACCGAGTGCTTCTCGTACTGCTGTGAATAGGTTCTTATCGGGTATTGTTACAATAGTATCAGGCATAACGTTATGCGATGGGTACTACTAAAAAGTAGTACCCATTAAGTTTTATTACCCCTTATTCAAGACTTCGTCAAGATTGAGGATAAGGTTTGCGATCATTGTCCATGTAGCGACTTCAATCGGGTCTAATTTTTCATCAGGTTTGGATTCTCCAACGGCAATGAGTTCTTTGGCAGCTTCTGGATTTGCCTTCAATTCTTCAGCGTGAACCTTCATCGTATCAAGGATAAGTGTTGCTTCCGTAGCCTTCGGTTCGCGTGCGGTTGCCA
The DNA here is from genome assembly GCA_965214095.1 of Candidatus Poribacteria bacterium. Taxonomy (GTDB): domain Bacteria; phylum Poribacteria; class WGA-4E; order WGA-4E; family WGA-3G; genus MSPOR6. The sequence goes on from OZ243938.1 coordinate 2,035,221, forward strand.
TCTCAAACATATATGCGATTCGTTCCTCAGGTGTATTGCCACCCAACTTAATCGTGCGTTCAGCGAAAACACGTGCCGCTTCAAAGAACTGCGGATCGTTCATCAACATCAACGCTTGCATTGGCGTGTTTGTGCGTTCACGACGGATAGTGCATGCCTCACGTGATGGTGCGTCCAAAATGTTCATTTGCGGTGGTGGTGCTGTTCGCTTCCAGAACGTGTAAAGGCTCCTACGATATATCTTATCAGCACCAGCATCTTTCCTGAAGGTATCCGTATTAGATCCAGTAAACCCGACTGCTTTCCATAATCCACCCGGTTGCGGGGGTTTGACGCTTGGTCCACCGATCTTTTTGAACATCAACCCACTAAGAGCAAGTGCGTTGTCACGAACGATCTCAGCATCAAACCGATACCTTGGACCGCGTGAGAGCAACACATTATCCGCATCAAGTTCCAGCTTTTCAGGTGTAACCTTTGAACTCTGTCGGTATGTTGCAGAGGTGAGCATCAGTTTCTGCATAGCTTGCACATCCCAACCAGAAGCAATAAATTCGGTTGCGAGCCAATCAAGTAGTTCCGGATGCACTGGTGGCGTGCCTTGTGTTCCAAAGTCCTCTGATGTTCTGACAATACCTGTTCCAAAAACATGTTGCCAGAAACGGTTGATCGTGACACGAGCCGTGAGAGGGTGATTTGGTGAGACTAACCATTTTGCCAATGATAGTCTATTGGGTGGTGCACCTCTTACCATCGGTGGGAGCACAGCAGGGGTCTGTGGATAGACCTGTTCGCCTCTGTGTTCATACGCACCGCGTTCCAACACATAAGCACCACGTGGTTCTGAACGTTCTTGCATAACCAATGTTGTAGTGAACGAATTGTTCAAGGAATTCCGCTTGTTTTGCGTATCAGAAATGTCGGCGTAAAGTTTCTTCAAATCCTTATCTGTTGTAACATTCCGACGGTAGTATTCGCGTATTTGCGTCTGTTGATCTCCGTTGCGTTGTCCTCTATCAATAGCAATGGTGTCTACGATATTTGCTGTAACCATTGGGGTATCGGATTCCATACGGAAGTAGAATCCAGACGGACCGGAATAGTTGACAACCTTCAAGAGCAAAGCATTGTTGCCTGGGTTAAGTTGAATTTGCACCTTCTCAGTATCTGGCGCAGCATCACGTTGGATATTGTTTGCAAGCACTTCCATCTGATTTACCCACACCTTCAACGCATCATTACTACTGAGGTATAACGTTGCTTTCTGTTTGGTTTCTGAGGAGATGTTACGATAGAGATAGGTTGCACTATTTTCCCCAACGATGTCATTATGCACCTCTCCATCTGTCCAATGTGTCTGCTGTTTCCATGTCAACTCCTGTGAATCGACACTGAATTTATCACTAGTGTTGACAGGTTTGGTTTCTGGTTCATACACATTATAGAAGGCGACGTTGCCGTGTTCAGCAGTGAATGGACCGACCGAATGCCATGTTGAAATGCCAACTTTAGAACCGATAGGATAGATTGTTGGTGCATTTGTGACAGCGAGTCTGAACCGACCAAAATGGTGTTTCGCGTGTTCAGATTCATGCTTGAGTCGGATTCTTACTAACCCACCTTCCGTGCCAAATGGATTGGAAACGAGGAAAATCGCTTGTCGACTGCTTCCACGATTATTGTTGCTTTCTAATCCCCAACCAGTTTCAAGTTTATCGTCAATTACATTTGCAATGACGAAGTCGCTACCTGCCTGCTCTTTGTCTGCCCAAGCTTTGACGATGGGAACTGCTGTCCAAGGGTCTTTTTCCTCCACTGGTTCAGCTGCATCTTCAGATGTTTCCTCAGTATCTTTGGTTTCATCTGTTTCTGGTGTTGTAACTTCCTCAGCAGTCTCTGCTCCTTCAATTTCAGGAGGAGCCTCTTCCCCTTCAGTTTCAGGAGGAGCCTCTTCCCCTTCAGTTTCAGGAGGCGTGTCGGCATTTTCTGTTGGTGTCTCTTCAGCAGGTTTGTTAGCATTTTCTGTTGTCTCTTCAGCAGGTTTGTCAGCAGTTTCCTCTTCATCGGTTGCTGCTGCATTTTCTGGAGTCTCTTCAGCAGTATCCGCTTCTTCGCCTGCTTCTTCTGCAGCCTTAGCTTCTTCTGCAGCCTTAGCTTCTTCTGCAGCCTTAGCTTCCTCGGCTGCCTTTTTTGCTTCTTCGGCTGCTTTCTTTATTGCTTCAGCTGCCATCTTTGCTGCTTCCTGCGCCTCAGTAAGCATCTGTTCTGACATATCAGCAGGTAAGATGTCGACAGAAAATCCTGATAAAACCACATTGCTATTGTCTGATCTTCCGATACCACTTCCGGGTAAGGCTTTGTCTGGAATCCCTTCTAACCGTATAGCACTCCATTTTCCTTGAGGTAGTTTTGCGATAACTTCATATACCTCTTTGTCTGGATTTGTGCCGCTTGCTAAAACTGAATTATCGTCCTGTATTGCGAGTGTCGCGCCACCTTGTGATAGCACTACCTCTGGTTTGATAGTTGTCCATCGCGGCATTCTGTTTTCCCAAGCGGTTTGTGCAGCGTCTATATGTGGTATTGATCCCTTACTCTGTGCGTCTAATTCTTTGATTTTGTCGTCATATTTTGCGAGTTGTGCTTGCTGCTCTGACGTTGGTAACTTCACAACTGGGGGAGAATCTTTTCGATTGCCATCCATCGCATTTTCAGTGATATTGTTGAAATATGCGTAGAGTTGATAGTATTCCTTCTGCGAAATCGGATCGTATTTATGGTCGTGGCATTGTGCACAACCCGCAGTCAATCCCATCCAAACGGTTGCGGTTGTATTTGCTCTGTCAACTGCATATCGGACGTAGTATTCTTCAGCGATTGAGCCACCTTCACTTGTTGTAACGTGGCATCTGTTGAAACCTGTAGCAACCTGTTGCTCTACCGTCGGTTCGTGCAAGAGATCTCCTGCCAACTGTTCCACGGTAAACTGGTCGAAAGGCATGTGATTGGTGAAGGCGTTTATAACCCAATCTCTGTAGGGCCACATCTCACGGTAGTTGTCCAAATGTAGCCCGTGTGTATCGCCATAACGCGCGACATCCAACCAGAAACGTGTCATGTGTTCGCCGTATTCAGGCTTCGCCATGTAGGTATCAATCAGTTTATCGTAAGCATTGGGAGAATCGTCATTTAGGAATAGATGTATCTCATCAAGGGTCGGTGGTAGACCTGTAAGGTCAAAACTTAAGCGTCTGATGAGTGTGCGTTTGTCTGCTTCTTTCGCAGGTCGAAGTCCTTCTTTTTCAAGACGTGAGAGAATGAATGCATCAACTGGGTTTCGGACCCAATCTGCTTTTTTGACTTTGGGTGGTGTTGGTTGAACAGGTGTTGTAAATGCCCAATGTTCTTCCCATTTTGCGCCATCTGTAATCCATTGCTTGATTGCTTCAATTTGCTCTGGTGTTAGCGTTTTATTGAAATTCGCTGGTGGCATCTGATAGTTATCGTCTTCAGATATTATGCGTAGGTAGAGTTCGCTCTCATCTGGTTTTTTGGGGACGATAATCGGATATCCACTCGGTTCGGAAAACGCGCCTTCTTTTGTATCAAGTCGCAGATTTGCCTGTCTGGTCTTCTCGTCGGGACCGTGGCATGCGAAACAGTTATTTGATAGGATAGGACGGATATCTTGGGTATAATCAACGGTCGTTTGTGCGGTCTCGTGGTTATCTGCGGATGCAAGGGGTACCCCTAACATCAAGATGCACAAACAGATTAACAATGCAGTTAGTGGAACAGAACTTTTAGCACTTTTCACTGGTATCTTCTCCCTTTTCAATTTGGTTTAGATGCACAAGTTTTCTATGACGAAATGTTATGTTATGTAACGTTACGACAATCATAAAGTTTAAAAGTGGTTATGCAATTTTAAGGTGTAATAGGTTTTGTTGTCAATACTTTTTTGAATTGAGATATAGTTTCAGTTGAGAATGTATCAAAATCATGGTAGAATCATAATCAAATCGCTTATGATGATGTTCTAAGCGGCACACCAGATTATTTTATTTCAACCCGTTCTGAATTGGGCAAACTTGTTGTCGGTACGCCGTTGATAATATTAGTTGAAGCAAAGAAGAACGATTTTGAGATTGGTTGGGGACAATGTCTGGCAGAATTAGTCGCCGCTCAAAAGATAAATGGGAATCCGGAACATCCAGTGTTCGGTATTGTTAGTGACTGAACACTCTGGCAGATTGGACACCTTGTTGGTGAAACCTTTACCCAAAATCGTACAAGTTTTAGAGTGGATAATCTGCCTGTCCTATTTAGTGCTATTGATTCTGTCTTTAAAGCGGCAAAAAATTCAGTTCAGTAATCATTTTTACCGATTTGTGTAAAATCTATCTATTCCCCTGCAACCTTCTCAAAAATAATCACATGCTGCCACGGCAGGTCATCATGTGTTGCTACCCAAGACAACGGGTGCGGTGTTGCCTCTTTCATCACCTGTAACTGACTCATCTTGTGTAAACGTTTAATAGGCACATTGTCATCTTCCAAACGGTACTCAACAAATACTACCCTACCACCTACTCTGAGTGCACTACAGATATTCTGCATCATCTGATATGGATGTGAAAATTCGTGGTAGACATCCACCATAATGACAAGGTCAACCGAATTGGGAGGCAACTTCGGATCGGTAATTGTACCTAACACTCCTGTGATGTTAGTAATACCTTCTTCAGCCATTTTGTCGGCAAGAATGTCAAGCATCTCCTGCTGAATCTCGACACCGTAAACGACACCAGTATTGCCGATTTTTTGTGAAATGCGTCTGGCAATGTACCCTGTGCCTACACCAATATCCGCAACAATATCACCCTCTTTTAGATTGAGTAGTTCTATGAGTTTATTCGGCATCTCTTCGCGTTCACGCTCAGGACGTTCTAACCAACCTGCAGCGAGATGACCCATCACTTGCGATATTTCGCGCCCCATATAGATTTTGCCAATACCATCTCGGTGTGGCGTACGTTGTTCATAGCGCGTACTCGTTGGGCGTTGCGGGTTATCAGCAGTTGTGGCATAACCCAACAGAAGAAGCATGCCAAAAATGCTTACCATAACATAAAGGTTTTTACACATTGATTTGATCTCCTATATCTAATATTAGTTTGATTCTTTTAAGTTCTAGCAGGCGGCAGCAGCATAAGTAATCCCCGATTAGGATCTTTCGTAAATCTTCTGATATCCGAGTAATGATTTCTCAAACTGTCTTCAACAGCACTTGTTGGACAATTCCCCAGTCGAAGCCAAATGACTTTTGGAGGATGGCCGTGAACAATACTTCTGTTACTGAAGTCTGCGTCCTTTGATACAATTAGATGGTTATTTTTACGGGCGTAATCCCATAACTCAGTATCCGCTGCCGTATTCAGTCCAATCGTTTTGGCATGAATGGAATTGGGAAATAAGTCCGACAACCGCGTCACGAGCTGATCAGATAGATTCTGATCAAATAGAAGTTTCATTCTTGTAAACGACCATTTGGGATTTTTCCTTGTCCGCGGCATACGCAAAACAGGCGCGAATGTCGGTCTCGGTTAATTCGGGGAAATCATTAAGAACTTCAGCTACTGTCATCCCTGATGCCAGATACTCAAAGACATCGTAAACAGTGATCCGCATTCCACGAATACACGGTTGTCCGCTGCGTTTGCCATGTTCAATAGTAATAATATCTCTGTAGTTGTTCATTGCTGCACCTTCTAAGTATGGTTCCTTACACTTTCTCAGAGCATCTCTACAAGAGAGATCCAATAGTTTACCACCTTCCGAGGTAGAGACCTCGATTCTCCATCGGTATCGGCACACGCATGCCTTTCTGACGTTGCGAGTCCACAATTGCGAAGACCATTTCGGTGCTCCGATGTGCAAGTTGAATGTTGCCTTGTGTTTCCGTATCTGTGTCAATTGCTTCAACAATGTCCTCAATACATCCTACGGTACCGCTTTTCCGCTCAAAAACAGGGAATTGTGTGTCTAATACTTCATTGAACTGCCCTTGACGTTTGCGTAGTTGAAAACCGAGTCCATTGTTGAGAGAACGGACTGTGCCTTCACTACAATTCACCTCAAATTCATAAGCGGTTCCGAGAATACTGATGCCGTGGATGCCGTTCTTAAAACGGATGTAACCCATCACGATTCCTGGATCCGAATCGGTTTGATTATCCTCAAAGTCGGCATCATCAACAGCGACATTGCCTTGGACGTATTCTATCTCTGAATCGCTTGCCAAAAAGAGGATTAGGTCAGCAGCATGAGTATATCCCCATAAAGCGGAACCTCCCGTATAGGAGATGATAGAACGTCGGTCTCCTATTTCTCCACTTTCAAGGATTTCACGCATTTTTATGTATCCGGGTGTAAAGCGACGTTGTGTGCCGAGATTGAATTTGATGTTGTATTTTTCGCACACATCAAGCATAGCGTCTGCCTCTTCCATAGAGGCACAAAGCGGTTTGTCGCAATAGATGCCTTTCACACCATTTTCTGCAGCAAATTCTGTGATTTCTGCATGGTTCCCCGGACGCGTGGCAATACTGATGATATCCGGTTTTTCCTGTGTTATCATCTCTTGATAGTCAAGATAGTATTTCGGAATGTCCCACTTATCGCAAACATATTTTGCTTTATCTTCAACTACATCTGCCCCTGCGACAATTGTAGTTCGTTCATACGCGGTATAACCGGCTGCATGTGAATATGGTAACGCGCCGTGGGGTGATCCTTGAACTTCTTCATCTATCGTGCCACCCATCCTTCCACAGCCGATAATACAGACGCGGTATTGTGTGGTTTCCATAGCTTTCCTCCATAAATCTGTCTCTGATGCAACTTATCCTGTTAAGTCGTTAATTGGACAACCTCTTGTTGAACAACTTCCTTTATTTTTCCATAAGATGCGGTTTTTGTTAATTCCTGCACCTCTGGTGACAAACGTTCAAAGATTGGTTCAGGCATGCCAGATCTACCTTCAAATTGTGGACGGTACCGAAGGATAAGGAAACGTCTATCTCGATCCTTTGGTCTCCACTGTAGCACACCGTGGGTCAGAAGTTCAGAGATAACAAGAAAATCTCCTGCTTTAGGTGTTAGGTTGGTAAAAACATCGTCTGGTTCTGGATCAATACCGTCTGGTCCGGGTGTCAGTAGGTCTTCAGGTCGGTCAAATTGGCTTTTATGTGAACCGGGAATGACAATAAGTCCACCATCACCAGGTTGTACATCTGTGAGGTAGAAAAACGCGACAAAGTCGTTGCAGTAGATTTGGCTATTCTTGACTTCATATCGTGTGAGCCAGTGCCGTCCTTCCCGAGCACAGTGTAGACCCGCAGGATTTGTTCCCATCGGCTGCCTATCAGGATTGTGCTGCTCAAGCGTGAGTGTGCCTGATACAAACCTTGGCATATCAAAGGTGAACTCTTTGACGAGAGGCCAAATAGCAGGATGTACCGTCATCGCTTCAAGTGAACGGTCAAAAGCGAATCCGTGTTCATATCTACCACCCTTACCGGGTTCTAAATCACGAGGACGCGTTGTAAATCCCTCAGGACGTTCATCAAGTGGCATGTGGATATATCTATCAACTGCCTCTTGTGCTGTCTTCAGCGCATCTCCTGTAACAGCAGATTTAATGTGTAAATAGCCTGTAACATCAAATAGATAACGTTGTTCTGGTGTCATTCTATGTTCCTTTTAGGTTAACTGGACATGTTCCTGTTTAACTATATCCTTAGTATGTGTATAGTGTCCGTGTTGTGCAAGTTCGCGTGTTTCAGGTGAAAGTCGCTCCATCACCTCAGGTGGAAATGGGTCTCTGTGTCCTCTATTATCTTGGAAAAACTGCGTCTTATAGCGTAGGATGAGAAATCTACGATACCGTTCCTTCGGTTTCCATATCAGAACACCGTGTGTCAGCAATTCAGACATGACGATTGCATCGCCTGCGCGTGCGGTAACATTAACGAGGGCAGGATGTAGTTCATCTGATGGATTCTCTGGGTCGGGGAAGAAGATACCTTCTGGTCTTTCAAAATTCGCTTTATGAGAGCCCGGTAAGACGACTAACCCGCCATCACCCGGACAAACATCAGTGAAATAGAAAAAGATGGCAAAATCGTTATTGTGAATATGTCCATTTTTAGCGACATATCTACGTGTCTGCCATCCGCAATCTTCGCGAGCACAGTGCAACTTCCCGAGAACCTGATCGTGCTCAGAACCTTTCGCAACCAGAGAACCCCGATTAAAACGTGGTCTATTGCTGGTCAATTCTTTTACAATTCCCCATGTTTTTGGATGAAGTGTGAGTGCCTCAAGCGATTTGTCAAACGAAAAACCGTTGGAAAACCCACCACCACCATAACTTATACCGGGTGGGAGTTGGTCTGCGGGTGTTTGGACGCACCGTTCAACAGCATCCTGAGCGTTTTCCAACTCCTCTTCACTGAGAACATTTTTTAGGTGGATATATCCCGTTAAATCAAAAAGGTATCGTTGTTTAGGAGTCATTTTTTACACCATGTGTTCTTTTTAGGTGAATTGTATCATATTTTTGAAATTTTGAAACAAAATTCATTGCATATCATGGAATGAGGAAATATATACTACGCAGTTACATCTTTCACACAACGAAAACCGAGGTTATACTCTGTATTCCAAGGCGGGTAGTTATTACGAAATGTAATACGCAAAAATCTTTCATCATCGTTCCATGCACCCCCACGCTGAACGCGTTCCGTTCTTATTTCTCTATGATTTTCCACGACATCAACTATTCTTTCTGCTCCTCCAATCGGATTACTTTTCGGTGAATTGGTGAAAGGATAGTGGTATGCATCCAAACACCACTCCCACACATTTCCAGCCATATCGTATAAACCGTATCCGTTGGCAGGATAACTTCCTACCGGGGCAGTCCACTTGTATCCATCATCTGCATCCATATTTGACCACTCATTGTCTGTATTTTTATCAGCGAAATTACACTGTGTGCCATCAGGCAAGGTGTTGCCCCACGGAAACTGTTTGCCTTCCAAGCCACCCCGAGCAGCCTTCTCCCATTCAGCCTCAGTAGGCAGGCGTTTTCCCAACCATTTTGCATACGCCATCGCTGCATGCCAACTCACAAAAGTAACCGGATGATCTGCATGTCCTTCTGGGTAGTTGTTATCACGCCAGAGTACCAAGTATCCTTCTGCGTATCCTTGGTAGATGCGATCCTTTCGCCAGTGTAGATTTGCATCTACGAACGTTTTATATGCTGCATTTGTCACTTCGTGCACATCCATATAAAACGCATCCGTATAAACAGGGTGTAACGGGTGTCTATTGTCATTTGGATCTGCATCGGGACTCCCCATTTGGAATTCACCTGCTGGAATTAGGACCATCCCATCTAAAGAAGCATCATCGTTATTTGCCGTATCAGTTGTTGTCGTATATGTCATTTTCAATTCCTATGATTTCTTTTGTTTCAATTTTATATTCTACTGTGCAGTTTGTCAATGAAAAGAGGGATGTAGTTTTCAGTCATCAGCAATCAGTTATCATTTTCTCTGTAAAACCGTTCCCATTAGATTGTATCCTATTTGTGCAAGTACCAAACACTTTTCAATCTTGTGTTTCAGAGAATAGTGGTTCATATACATTTCATTTACACAAAGACCTTTAAAAATAGCAAATTGCATAGTATAATATCTAAAAACGACATGGAGGTAGTATATGAAACTCGGATTTGCAAGCGCAATTTTACCTGACCAAACATTAGCACAAGTCGTACAATTCGCCTCAAATACAGGCTATGATTGTGTTGAATTGATGTGTTGGCCGAAAGGAAAAGCGGAACGACGTTATGCTGGCGTTACTCATATTGATGTCGCAGCACTTACCAATGCGGAAGTTGACCTAATTCTACAATGTCTGTCGGATGCGGAAATAACGATTAGCGGATTAGGCTATTATCCAAATCCACTAACACCAGATGAAACAGAAGCAAATATCTACAGCGAACACCTTAAAAAACTGATATTGGCAGCAAAACGACTCTCAGTAGACATTGTAAATACATTCATCGGTAGAGATCAGACACGCACAATAGACGGCAATTGGGAAAGATTCAAACAAGTATGGAAACCGTTAATACAATTTGCAGAGGACAATGGAATTCGTATCGGCATTGAGAATTGTCCAATGTTCTTTACAGAAGATGAATGGCCTGCTGGACAAAATCTTGCCTACAGTCCAGCGATTTGGGAACGGATGTTTAATGAGATTCCATCAGAGAATTTCGGACTCAACTTTGACCCGTCCCATTTTATCTGGCTTCAGATGGATTACCTGAAACCGCTTGTTACTTATGTTGATCGTATCTTTCATGTGCATGCAAAAGATGTGCGGTTAGATAGAGATAAACTTGATGAAGTAGGTATCCTCGCAACACCACTTGCATTTCACACACCGAAACTGCCGGGACTTGGCGATGTGGATTGGGGAAAATTCTTCTCTGTCCTGGGCGATACTGGGTATGATGGTTCGGTCTGCGTTGAAGTAGAGGATCGCGCGTATGAAGAAACATTGGAATCACGCCAACGTGCCTTAAGACAGAGTCATATCTACTTGAGACAGTTCATCGGATAGCAGTATGAAGCAATTTGAGTGGCTGCAAACAGAGTATTCTGAGCTCGAAACGGCAGGATTAGCACGACACTTACGCACCGTAACGAGTGCACCGACAGGCACAATCAACCTTGATGGACGCGATGTTGTGAACCTTGGTTCAAACAACTATTTGGGGTTAAGTACACACTCCGAAGTCATCGCTGCAGCAGTTGAAGCAACACAAGTTTATGGTACAGGTGCAAGTGGTTCCCGTCTTATATCTGGCAACACTGAACTCTATACAACTTTGGAAACTAACCTTGCAAAAATAAAAGGTGCTGAAGCTGCGCTTGTCTTTAGTTCGGGATATGCTGCCAATTTAAGCATCATTCCGGTGCTTGCTGGGGAAGACGATCTCATCTTAAGCGATGCCTTGAATCACGCAAGTATCATTGACGGGTGCCGCCTCAGTCGCGCAACAAAAAAGGTCTATCAACATTGTGATGTGGAACACCTAAAGACACTATTAGCCGAGTCCTCTGAATATAGCCGTAAATTGATTATTACAGATGGCGTTTTCAGTATGGATGGAGATATTGCTCCGCTACAGGATATTTACGATGTTGCCTTAAATTATAATGCAATGCTGTTAGTAGATGACGCACACGGTTTTGGGGTTTTAGGAAAAGATGGAAGTGGCACTGTCGCACACTTCGGACTTCAAGATACAGATATTATTCAGATGGGTACGTTAAGTAAAGCAATAGGCGGTCTTGGTGGATATGTCGCGGGGAGTCGTGCGTTAATTGAATTGCTCATTAACCGAGCGCGCGGTTTCATTTTCACCACAGGATTGCCACCCGCAACCTTAGCAGCAGCAGACGCAGCACTCAATGTTATACGTTCTTCATTGGATTTACGGCAACGTCTACTAAAACATGCAGATACATTGAAAACGGCTCTAACGAACATTGAATATACCTTATTACCGAGCCAAACACAGATTTTGCCTGTAGTATTAGGAGAACCGCAACGTGCAACTGACGTTGCTGAGGCACTCCTTATGAAAGGTGTATTCGCACCTGCAATTCGTCCACCTGCGGTGCCACCGGGGACAAGCCGTTTACGTGTAACTGTCATGGCAACGCATACAGATACTGAAATCCAAAAAGCAATAGATGGGTTTGCTTGTGTTACTCACCTTGCCTCTAAGAGGTAATATCACACCTTATTACTACTTGAAATTTTCATCAATATGTGTGAAAATATGATAAATCTAAACAGAGAGACCTACCAAAATGAGCACAAAAGCACATGTGATTGATTTTGACGAACAGAAACCCGTAGACCGAGGTACTGGTGTTAAGACAGTGCCTTTAGCAGGTAAATGGCTTGATTCTACATCACTGACCAACGGCATAACGATGTTTGAACCCGGCGCAGCGATTGCCCGTCACTACCATAACTGCGATGAGTCTGTCACGATACTTGAAGGTGAAGCAACTTGTGAAGTTGACGGGGAAGTCTTTACCATGAATACTTATGACACAACCTTTGTTCCTGCTGGTATCCCGCATCGGTTTTGGAATGAGAGCGATGTCCAGATGAAGATTTTGTGGACGTATGCATCAGTTGAAGTCACTCGGACTTTCACTGAGACAGGTGAAACGGTTGGACATTTATCTGCAGGTGACCAGGCGGTTGTATCATAAAACAGGAGATGTGAAAATGTCCGTACAGACCTATATTAAGGACAATCAAGCAGCGTTGTGTAAGTTGCTGCAAGAACTTGTCAAGATTCCTACCGTCAATCCACCAGGGGAAAACTATACCGAGATTGTTGAATTACTTGAAGAGAAGTGCAATGCGTTAGGAATGAAGACAAGAGTCGTTAAGGTTACCAAGCGACGGGCAGAACAAGTTATATCAAACGTCTCTACCCATCCGAGATTAAACCTAATTGCACGTTGGGATGTTGGTGCAGAAAAGACGGTGCATTTCAACGCACACTTTGATGTGGTACCAGTTGCAGGAGAGTGGCGATTTGATAATCCGTTCAGTGGGAAGATTGATGGGGAATGGCTTTACGGACGCGGTTCCGATGATATGAAAGATTCCATCGCTGCCTTGTTATTCGCAATTCAGGCAGTGCAGGCGAGTGGAAGTGAACCGAAGTTTAACATAGAATGCTCGTTCACGTGTGATGAAGAAACTGGGGGACAGTTGGGGGCAGGTTATATCGTTGAGAAGGGATTGGTCAATGCGGATTATGTTGTCAATTGCGAAGGCGGTTCTGAAATGAACATTGGTAATGGACATAACGGTGTTTTGTGGTGTGAAATTGATGTTCAAGGAAAAGCAGCACACGGATCTCAACCGGACAAAGGGATAAATGCTTTTGAGAAATCTGCGGAACTTGTATCAGCACTGCAACGGGTTAAACGGGATTTGAAGTCTCCTGATCGCGCATTTAAGTTGCCTGATGGTAGTGAACGTTTTCCAACTATGAACATCGGTGGCACATTTCGCGGCACAGAAGGCGATAAAGTCAACACCGTGCCGGCACATCTCACATTTTCGATAGATAGACGTGTTACCCCGAATGAAAAACTGGAGTTTGCGGAACTTGAACTACGTGAAGCGATTGTAGGCGCGTGTGATTACTATCCTGACTTAAAAGCGGATGTACGTGCTATTTTACGAATTGAACCCTGTCTAACGGATCCCGAATCACCTTTAGCACAAGGTTTTGCTGATGCTGTGCGAACGGTTCGTTTTCATCAACCGCGGTTTAAGAGCACTGCTGGATTTACAGATTTACACTATTTTGTAAATACAGGTCTACCGGGTATTGGCTATGGACCGAAGGGTGAGGGTGGACATGCAATAAATGAACGGGTCTTTATTCCTGACTTGGTGCGGACATCTGCTATCTATGCCACCTTTATGACGCGTGCTGAACTATAACCACAAGCAATTGTAGCACAAGATCTCCACTCCTCAACGATCTGTATTGTAATAGCATATCTAAAAATGACTCAGGATTACCAAAGTATGTGTTCAATGTGAATGTCTTATGTACATTCAGCAAGCGTACTTCATTGCGCCTCGGACATTCTTCACCTCAGTGTGAACCTATCATCTCATAATGAAGTCTTATTTTTCAGAAATAGTATAAGGATTGGTATAAATGCCAGACCCAAAACCGGCTCCATTCAATTTCACCCCAAACGACCCTACAGGAACAACTTGGGCATTACCGGAAGGTGCAATTGTCCGCTTGGGAAAAGGATTCCAAAATCCTACTGACACCCGAGAGATGGCACTTTCTCCTGATGAAACATGTTTCGCTGTCGGTACACGTATAGGACTCTGGTGGTATGACGTGGCTTCAATGACACCCATTGCATTGTGGGAAACAGAACGGGGATTGATCTCCATCGTTGAAATTTCACCTGATGGTAAACTAATTGCGTTAGCCAATTGGGATGCTATCATCAAAGTACGTGACATTCAGAACGGTGAATGTGTATCAGAAATAAATCAATCGGAAATTCATCATACTTGTGGACATATCTCATTTTCTCCAGACAGTTGTTGGTTGTTCATCGTGAGTGCAGATAGTAATGTTAAAGTTCTTGATGTTCAAAGTGGTGAATGCATCGCTCAGATGGAGCAAGAAACAAATGATGTGCACGCAAGTCAAATTTCTAAACTTCGATTTTCGCCAGATGGACACCACGTCGCATCCACAATAGGTGATCAAACTTACTTGTGGGATCCTAAGACAGGGGTCATAACCGCTAAATTTACTGGCAGGAATTTTGCTTTCTCTCCAGACAGTCGCCTGGTGGCGTGTGAGAATCCATATAAAACACCTGATTCTAATCCTGTTCGCTGGGCAAGCGATGTTTCAGTGTGGGATATAGGAACAGGTGAGCGCATTGCGTACATTAAGGACCACCAACATTTGGTAAACTCTATCAGATTTTCACCGTGTAATGAATATATGGTAACAAGTGATAGATATGGTTCTCTAAATATATGGAATCTAACGAAGGGTTGTCTGGATAAATCTGTTACTGACTATGAAAAGTCACGTGTAGTTCCTTATTATTTACCGGATGGAACACTACTTGCGACCATTTTTAACCGTGAAATAATTGAGGTATGGAACATAGAACAGCATGAAAAAGTCCAATCTTATGAACTACCCATTGAAAGTATTGGATATAGATGGTTTTCTAAATGTCCGAAGTTAGCGATAGCCAACTCCTCATCTAATAGACAGACCATATCCAAAAAGACACTTACCTTTCCAACACTTACCGAACCAATCTGTTTTCCGCGTCCGGTTAAGTTTACTAACGAAGAAGAACTTGCCATCCGAGGAAATATACGAGATATTATATTATGGGATATTAAAAGCGACCAGACACAGACAATATCTTACCCGACAGAATATAATGAAGGTATTAAGTCTTTTACTTTTCTACCGGCAGGGGATATACTCGTTGTTGACTGGAATCATAACCACAACGTCTACAGGGTGATTAAGATTAGTGAATCAGACGCTATTCCGATCACTGAGTTTACACCTCCTATTCAGTTAGGAAATGATACTTTTACACTTTTAAATGAACGTATAGCTTTTTCAGGTAAAGGCGGTGTAATCTATTTCTGGAATCTTAAGCACAGTGAAATACCAAGACAATTTATAGGACATACCGATCATATTTGGTCGTTAGCCTTTTCTCCAGATGGAAAAAGACTCGTGAGCGGAGCAGGTGATAAAACCGCGCGGATATGGAACTGCGAGACAGGCGAAGAAGTAGCTAGGTTACCTTTAGAAACACCTATAACAACAAGAGCATTAGCTTATTCACCGTGCGGCAGTATGATAGCTGGGGGAATGTTTGGTAAAATCTACCTATGGTGTGGTGAAAAAATGACAATAACACGTGTAATACCCCAACCGGAAGACAGTCATAAACTTTATACTCTCGGTTTTTCTCCATGTGGACGATATCTTGTATCTGGCACTTGGTGGCAGGAAGGAATGAAGAAAATGGCAATACGATTATGGGAAGTTTCTACTGGTGCAAATATCCATACATTCTGGGGACATACAACTGATAATGAATTTCTGGAGTTTTCACCAGATGGCACGATCCTTGTGAGTGGTAGTTTTGATGGTACCGTCCTATTGTGGGATGTGAAGCCGTTTATAGACACGTGAAGATTTAGAGACAAAATCATATCATAGCATTTCTGATAGACAATATCCAATTGAGAAATAAACCGTCAGGGTTATTTAGATTTATAAATTGCTAGTTGATGAGTTTTACTAAGAGCTAGTGTTCTGTCTACACTAAAATTGTAGGTCGGGTAGAGGCACGAAACCCGACATGCAGCCATTTATCATCAATAAAGTCGGGTGTCGTGCCTCTACCCGACCTACAATATAAGAATGGACACTCCACTAGGTTTGAATTATAGCAATGCATAGTAGTAGGCACACTCCGTGTGCCGTAATCTTCTCTCAGGTGGACGACACGCGGAGCGTGCCTACTACCATGATGAATTCGCAACTAACATGATTTACAATACATTAACGGCTGTGATAAAATGCATCAAAAATATGGAAAACTAAATAACCTGATAAACCGTTCGTAGTCGCGCAATTCATTGCGCCTCGGACATTTCTGGTATTTGAAGACAGCAGCACCAGCGGTGCGAAAGGTGTTTAGAAAACATATCGGACCAAAAGCGTGCATATATTTTGGATTTCACTCTAAAACGCACTTTGGACCGACTCAGAACTCTTAAGAGAATAACCAATGAACAAGAAATTCCAACGACACATTGAAGATTTTACCTGCGGTAATTGTGAAGTGTTTGTAAAGGGGAATGGATACACCAATCACTGTCCAGAATGTCTATGGAGTCAACATGTAGATATTAATCCGGGGGATCGCGCTGAAAGTTGTAAAGGACTGATGGAACCGGTAGGATTTACTATGAAAAAAGGTGAATACATCCTGATCCATCGCTGTACCGTGTGCGGAACATCAAAGAACAATAAGACATCAAGAAATGATAGTTTTGAGGTAATACTCAGTTTACAAGGAGGATAACAATGGACAAAAAAGGTATTGCAGCAGTTATTGCTATAGTGGTTTCTGTCATTGCAGCCATCGTTCTTGCGGTGCTGCTATATACAACATCTGACAAACTCAAGCAGACAGAATCAGACCTGTCTACTACTAAAACTAACTTAGAGACGACTCAAGCAACGCTACAAAAAACCGAGACTGCAAAAACAGGATTGGAAAAGAAGTTAGCTGAAACTGGGAAAACACTGACAGATACACAATCTGAATTAACCCAAACAAAAGAGATACTGGAGAATGCAAGTGAAGCGGCGCGAAAAATCGCTGCTGATCGGAACAAACTCCAACAGGACAAGAGTAAGCTTGAAAGCGAAAAAGAAGGTCTCAGAGCACAACTTAACAAAATTGAGTCTGAACTACAACGGATACGCGAGCAATCACAACGTTCAATTGCCGCAATCCAAGATAGATTCAAAGACTCAGTCGGTGCAGTATTAGATGAAGCAGGACGATTGACCCTTGATGTAAAGGGAAAAATCCTGTTTGAAACAGGAAGTGCAATTCTTAGTAAAGAGGGAAAAGAACTACTTGATGCAATTGCGGAAGAGGTGTTGTTGAACAAAGACTATGCGGATTATGCGATTCGTGTTGAGGGACATACTGACAACAATCCTATTGCAGGCGATGAATTGCGAAACTGGGACTTATCAACGCAACGTTCAATCTCTGCGGTGAAATATTTGCAGGAAAATGCTAAAATTGATCCGAAACGTTTGTCTGGAACAGGGTATGCGTTCTATCAACCGATAGATACCGCTGAAACTACGGAGGCAAAAGCAAAAAATAGACGGATTGAGATTATACTTGTGCCACCTCAAGATTTCTCTACAGAATTGCTCAAGTCATTACAAAAAGTAATGGAATCTATTGAGGCAAAGTAGCAAACTATAGTGGAATTTACAATTAATAGGACACGCCTCAGAGGGCGAGGGAACCTCGCCCCTACGGCACTTGAAAGCGCATTGAAATGTCTTCTTAATTCTAAACTATACTATAAAATAGTTAAATGTTGCTGAACTATGTTATCCATAGTTGCTTTCTACTCTGTCGTTTTCTCTGAACTTTTTGCTTGGCTTGCGAGTTTTGCTGCTTGCCTTGCCAACCTTTTTGCACCGTCAATCTGTTCCAGCATTTTTGCATTTGACCACGAGATTGACAGGAGATAACGAATTTCATCGGGTTTGTTCAAGGTCTCAACACCCACAGCAATCTGAAGTCCACTATTGGCAGTATGTCGAACACCAGCGTTAACACCGGTCCCATCATATTCCAGATTGAACCCTATATCGCCTCTGGCAAAAGCAGGAGATATTTCTGTGCTTACACCTGCAAAGAATCCAATAGGTTGTTCATCATCTGCAAATCGGTTATTGCCAATACCGATATGTCCCGATATCAGATGGATACGTGGCAGGTTGAACGTTTTACTGATGACAAGATATGATGATTGGGATTGGTAGGTGTTCCACTTATAACTAACTTTATCACCGAGATTCTCTATACCTAACGCAACATTTGGAATTAATCCAGATTCAGTTACAATGTGTGCTTTTACATGGGCTAAAAACGAACGAGAAGCGTCATTACTATGAGGTAATATATGTGTCGCTCCAAATTCTAATCTATCAAACATACCGAAGCTGACACGAAAAATGACAGTATTACGTTGAAATTGTGATACATCCTGGAAGGGAGCGTATACTCCTACCCCAAATATACCGTGTTTTAGGACTTTACCTGTCGGAATATCTACCAATCCGCTATCACTAAAGATTTCACTTCTAACGTTAGTTGAAAACATGCAGAAAATAGTAAACAGTAAAATTAACAACATCAGATGTTTGGACATAGATGTTACTCCATATAGCGGATACCATCGGGAGTACCGATGATAACCTTATCCGCACGATCTACAAAAATGCCGTTTTCTACGACACCAGGGATATTGTTCAATTGTAATTCAACCTTCTCTGGTTCTGTGATACCATCAAAATGACAGTCCAAGATATAGTTTCCGTTGTCTGTGATTAACGGATTCTGAATTCCGCCGCGCAATTCCGATTGTCCGCATATTTGGTCAACGACTCTCTTGGTTGCCTCCCACCCGAACTGCACGATTTCTACAGGTAAAGCGAACGAAGTGCCGAGTACCTGTGACACTTTGCTTTCATCAACGACAATCAAAATTCGTTGTGAAGCATTAGCGATAATCTTTTCTCTGACGAGTGCTGCACCACCCCCCTTAATTAAGTTTAGGTGTGCATCTACTTCGTCAGCACCGTCAATAGTTAACTCTATAATAGGATGTGCTGCAAGTGTGGAAAGTGGAATACCTTGTTCAGCGGCGATTTGCTCAGTGCCTGAAGATGTCGGAATCCCGATGATATTGAGTCCATCTCGAACCATCGTTCCAATCTTCAACAGTGCGTAATATACAGTTGAACCCGTACCTAATCCGACAACCATACCCTCTCGGATTTCTTCGGTGGCTTTTTCAGCTGCAATTTTTTTTAGTTGTTCAACGTTCATAATTCTATCCGTCTATTTTCTTGTATTGATTGTGCTGTGGCAAGACTTATTCGGATTGCAGAGAGTGCAACCTCTGCATCTACTAAACAAGGTTCGTGCTGTTCTGAGTTTTGAATTTCGGATATCCAAAGTTCCTGAATTGTGGGTTGACGGGTATTTGGAATTGTCAAGTCCATAACATTTGTCTGTGTTGAACATCTCCACCCGTTTCCATCATCGGATAATGTGCCTTCGGTGAGAACATATCGCTCATGCTGCTCTGCGGTGTTTATGGCAATGCCTCCTGTCCAACTCCACTGACCGATGCCACCCTATTTGAATTCAACGGTGACGGTATTCACAAAGCGTTCATATTGTCCAGCATCGGTTAGTCCTTCATATTTTGCACCACCTTGCACCCATTTCGCACCACCGAACAGATCAACGATAGGATATATATGGTAGACAAAGAAGTGTGCAGGTATTCCTGAGACAGGCAGGTTGAAGAGAATTTCAGGACGCGCACCACGACCTGGTGTTAACCGGATAAATGATGTGAGAAGTAAATCACCCAATTCAGAAGCCTTTTGCTTGAGTGCAACGTGGGTGTTTGATACAACTTCAGGATGGGAAACTCGTAGGACTCGAGCGCGCGCTTTGGCAAGATGCAAAACCATCTCACCTTCATCAACACTGTTCGCAAGTGGATATTCCACAAAAACATGCTTGTCTGCTTGCAAAGCAGCGATTGCAATTTCACCGTGGCTGTTATTGTGTGTGCAGATTAGAACAGCATCAATATCGTCTTGTTCAACCAGTTGATTCCAATCAGAGATAAACGTAGCAGCCGATTCAGTCGCGAGTTGTTTTCCTGTTTGTGCGTTTCTGGAGGAAATAGCAACTACTTCTGCTGTTTCTAAAGATGATAATCGTGAAAAATGGTTCCGTGCCATACCTCCTGAGCCAACGATACCTATTTTTATATTCCTCATGCCCAACCTTGGCTCTCACCACCGACTCGTGCTTTGCTTATCTTTTCATAGTAACCACTCTTCCGATATGCTGTGAGTGGATGTGGGTCTCGGTCCATCTCCAACCGCACCTGTTCAAGTAATGGATTCACATCTGTTTCATACGCACGTTGAAGGATACTCTCTGCTTCAACGAGGTCAGCAACACCTTGTGCTTCAGCCAATGCTTCTCGGTCAACTAATAATGCTTTTGCATACGCTTTCTGTAAGTTACACACGGATTGGATACTCGCTTCTACCTTTGGCTTCAAGTTGTGACTCTGGTCAATCATATAGGCGATATCAGTTTCAGTGTCAGGATCAAGTTCTGCGGCGACAAGTTCAGTGTATATGAGGAAGAGTTCTTGTGGGTTGATAGACCCTACCGTAAGATCATCGTCTGCATATTTTCTACAGTTGAAGTGAAATCCACCAAGTTTACCTTCGTCAATTAAGTATGCAACAATGAATTCAATATTAGTACCTTGGGGATGGTGTCCAAGATCGACGAGGACTTGCGCTTTCGGACCGAGTTTGTTTGCCATCAGGTAAGCAGTACCCCAATCCGCTAAATCGGTGTGATAGAATGCTGGTTCAAAGAACTTATATTCAATCAACATACGTGTAGCATCGGGCAATGCATCGTAGACCTCACTCAACGCTTCTGTCATCCACTGTTTACGTCTTCTGAAGTTGGCTTGCCCAGGAAAGTTAGTGCCATCAGCAAACCACAAACTCAACAAGTCAGATCCCGTTCTTTTCATGATGTCCACACACTCTAACATGTGATCAATAGCAAGGCGACGTATTTCTACCTCCGGATTGCAGACACTACCGAGTTTATATACTTGGTCTTGAAAAACGTTGGGATTGATTGCTCCGATTCCGATTCCAAGATCTGCAGCATATTGTTTCAATGCCCCCCAATCATCAGTTTTATCCCAAGGGATATGTAGTGCGACAGTAGGAGCAACACCGGTAAACCTATGAACGGTCGCTGCATCTTCTAAACGTTCCGCAGCATTCCTCGCAGCACCGGGTTGCTCAAAAACACCGAAGCGGGTGCCAGAATTTCCGTACCCCCACGAAGGAGTTTCAATATGTTGGCGTTTGAGGAGTGACTTTACTGTCTCTATTTGGATGCCTTGTTTTTCTAATGTTTCGGCTAACAGATTATATGCTGGACTGTTGCTCATATATGTTTCTCCTGATTGCACTGCATATTTCAAGTCCGTTATAATCCAACTCAGACTTGCAAAATGAAGAAAAATCATGCATGATTTATGAGATATTCTAACTAAAGACCCACAATCGTTTTCATTAACATTGCTTGATATAGTTTTCAATTATATCATATATCATGCCATTTAACAAACACAATTTGCACATTATAGTGGAATGTAAAAATACGTGTACATTCCTCGGTAGATGTGGTTTCCTAACCGCATCTATAACACTGAACAAACACCGGTTCGGTTAGGAAACCGAACCATAGGCGTCAATTTAGTGTAAATTAGGCGTTTTCCCCAGGCCGGTAGGTGCGGTTTCCTAACCGCACGGAACCTGTGCGAGAACCTCTATAAAGGTATTTGGCACAAAGCCGGTTCGGTTAGGAAACCGAACCTACCAGTACTTGGAAGGATGCTAAATTGACGCTTATGGTTCGGTTAGGAAACCGAACCTACCGGTACTTGGAAGGACGCTAAATTGACGCATAAGGTTCGGTTAGGAAACCGAACCTACCGGTACTTGGAAGGACGCTAAATTGACGCATAAGGTTCGGTTAGGAAACCGAACCTACCGGTACTTGGAAGGACGCTAAATTGACGCATAAGGTTCGGTTAGGAAACCGAACCTACCGTAGTGTGTAAATAATTATGATTTTTGCTATAAAACAGGCAGGATAAATGGCAAATATTCACAATAGCCATTTATCCTGCTCAATGTAGTATAATACTATACTCGAAAATTACCTATTGAAAAGGAACGAACGCGATGAGATAAGTGCCCAAAGTAGATCCTCTGTATCTTCACGTCTCGTTTCTTCATTTTCCAGATATGTCGTTGCCGTATCAAGTTCCGATTCAGTCGGCAGACGGCTCAATGTCATTAGATACAGCTCTGTAGCCAATTCGGCAGGTTGCATCTTTTCCCCGGTCTTCGGTTCAAGAAGCTGTGTGATTGTTCCGTTTCTGCTTTTCAACTTTCCATTCACATAAGGTGAATTAATAATGTGCAGTGCTTGTGTGAGTGTTGGTTCAAGCAGAGGATCTAAGTTGCCTAAGAACTCCCTATCAGAACGCCCAAAAAGATTAAGAAAACGCGAACTCACAGGAAGTGGTACTTCAACAGCACGTGTACCTTGTGGATAACGTCCATATTTCTCATTTGATCCCGTAACGTCGTTTAGCACATCAAGCAAAATCTGTGCCATCAAGGGGCGTGGCATAAATCGTGAGAAGAATCTATCATCTAACTCATTCGTTTCATTCGGTGCTGCAGAGAGTTGATATGTACGCGAGTTAAGGATCAATTTGATAATATGTTTGGTATCAAATTCGCTCCGTACAAATTCTTCTGCTAATGCATCTAAAAGACCTTCAACACTCGGTGGAGTCGTAGCGCGCATATCGTCAACTGGGTCAACAATTCCTCTGCCAAAGTAGTAACTCCACAGACGGTTGACAGTTGCTTTTGCGAAATATGGATTAGAATCAGCAGTCATCCAGTCAGCGAGGTGTTGTATTGCTTTTTCTCTATACGCTTCTGGGAGCGTCTCTCCGCCAAGGAATGTGGGTTGTGCAACTTGTCCACGATTTCCTTGAACAGACTGGTTTATGACTCTGCCGGTTGGATTGTTAAAGACTACTTGTTCTTGGTAGAGTTCTCCACCTCGGATGCCAACTTTTCCAGTAAATGCAGCGAAGTTCCAATAATCGTCAGTTGTCCATTCGTCAAATGGATGTTTATGACAACGTGCACAACTGAGTCGTATACCGAGGAACACCTGAGCAGTCGTTTCAGCTCTGCCAGAAGGTTGTCGTTCAATACGGTAATAGTTGGTCGGTCCATATTGATATGTACTACCAGTAGCAGTCAAGATTTGATTAACAAACTGGTCATAAGGTTTGTTTTCCTTTACAGAATCATGAATAAACTCGTGGAAAAGCGTTGCGCCACGGTCACCGAATTCACCGTTACCTAATTGACGCGGATGAACACGTAACATATCCGCCATTTTCAACGTCCGTAAATTACCCCATTCGTTCGTATCCATGAGTGTGTCTATCAGACGTGCACGTTTATCAGGTTTTGAATCATCAAGAAATTCCTTAACCTCATCTGATGTAGGTAGTTTCCCGACAGTGTCCAGATAAATTCTGCGTATGAATTCTGAATCGGATGAGAGTTCAGACGGACGCACATTCAATTTTTTTAGTTTCGTTGTAACAAAATCATCAATAAAATTATTAGTGGAGATATCCGGGTACGGTTGACCATCATCTTCTCGCGGGACTGTAATGAAAGATGACGAAACAACACCTAAAAATCTTGCTAAGATAGCAGTTCCACCCCAACGTGTGCTTGTTACCAACCCAGATTCTGTAACAGTAGCAACGGGTTCATCTTTTGATTCATATACAACTTGGTGTGTAACATCTTTCGTTGACCCGTCAGTGAAATAAGCGAGTACTTTCAGTTGCCTTGTTTCCCCAACGGTAGAAAACGTAGTTTCATTTGGTTCAATTTCAAGTTTCTCTAAACGTGGTTCGTCAGGTGAGAATGGCGCACCAGCAGATATCCATTGCAAGATAGTTTCTGCTTCATCAGAATTAGGCTCAAATCTCATTCCACCTTCATGAGGTATCTGTCCTGTCGGTTTGAGAAAAAGAAGGCTTTGCTCAGGTTCAAGTAGATTGATACGCCGTCCTCGACTGTGATGTACAATCGGTTCATAATCACTTTCAGGATTGAGAGTGAGTAATGACAGGTTTAAGCCACCTTGTCCACCGAATTTACCGTGACAAAGACCAGCGGAACATCCCATCTTATCAAGGATAGGTGCAATATCTTTAAGAAAAAGCGGCGTACTTACTTCTGTCTTACCATCAGGTTGTTTTTCGTTGTCTGTACTTCCCCAACATATTGGAGCAGACAACAGGTATGTCAATGCTGTCATAGCACATACTATGAGGATAGGAACGAATTTGTTCCACCTTACACTTTTCATATTAGCTCCTTTTTATAACAAGGAATACATTGTGTTGTTGTGCTTACCATATTTACGAAGTTATGTAGTTTTTCATCCGTTCAAAGTTATTCAAGATACTAACTTGGGGGTCAGTTAAAGTATTTTATGACTATTTGCATTAAAGAAGGTTATTCAAATAACTGAGAAAAAACATCATTCATAGTCTCAACAAAGTGAAATGCGAGTCCTTCCTTGATGTCCTCTGGGATTTCAACAAAATCCTTTTGATTTGCATGTGGGACAATGATTTTTTTAATTCCGGCTTGTTTTGCAGCGAGGATTTTCTCCTTGACACCGCCAATGGGCAGAACTCTACCTCTTAAAGTCAACTCACCTGTCATAGCCACTTCTGGGTCAATTCCTCGTTTTGTAGCGATAGAGGCAAGTGCAGCTGCGATTGTAATTCCCGCAGAAGGTCCGTCCTTCGGAATAGCCCCCGCAGGAACATGTATATGAATGTCGTCTTGTAGTGCTGTTGTGTCAAATTCTAATGAAGAAGCCTGCGATTTTATATAAGTCAGAGCTGTTTGCGCGGATTCCTGCATCACATCACCTATCTGTCCAGTAACACGAAGATCGGCTTTGCTACCTTGCTTTTGGGTTGCAGTCGCTTCAATAAACAGGATTTCTCCACCAGCAGGTGTGACTGAAAGGCCTGTTGCGACACCGACATCTGCTGTTCTCCCAGCAATTTCAGAATCGAATTTTGGTGGACCAAGATAAGTTGGCAGATCATCAAGTTCGATACCGGTTTGCTCGGATTCCCCTTCAGCAACACGACGGGCAGATTTTCGGCAAAGCGTGCCAAGTTCGCGTTCCAGATTCCGAACACCTGCCTCACGCGTATAGTCTCTGATCACTGTTTCAACCACTATATCAGCGATCGTCAATTGTTCATCAGTTATCCCGTTTTCACTAAGTTGGCGTGGAATCAGATACTGCTTTGCTATCTGCATTTTCTCGTTTGAAGTGTAACCGGGTAACTCAATTGTCTCCATTCTGTCACGGAGCGGAGGTGGTATTGTATGGATTTGGTTCGCTGTTGTGATGAACATGATCTGCGACAGATCAAAAGGGACATCCAGATAGTTATCTGTGAAAGAATTGTTCTGCTCCGGATCAAGTACTTCAAGCAATGCAGATGCAGGGTCTCCGCGAAAATCTGAACCGAGTTTATCAATTTCATCAAGCATAAAGACAGGATTGCTGGATTCTGCTTGACGAAGACCTTTGATGATACGTCCTGGCATTGAACCGATGTATGTGCGCCGATGTCCACGAATTTCAGCCTCATCGTGCATGCCACCTAAAGAGATACGAACAAATTTTCTACCGATGGCACGTGCAATAGACTTACCGAGTGAAGTTTTTCCCACACCAGGAGGTCCGACAAAACAGAAAATAGGTCCCTTCATGTCTGCCTTGAGAATTTTGACTGCAAGATGGTCAACAATACGTTCTTTAACTTTCACCAAGTTGTAGTGATCAGCGTCAAGAATATCCATTGCATCGGATAGGTCAATAGAATCCTCCGTACTCACCGACCACGGTAAATTAAGCAGCCAATCCAAATAATTTCGCGAAACGGTAGATTCTGGAGAGAAGGACTGCATTTTTGAAAGACGGTTCAGTTCTTTAGTAGCGGCTTTTTCAGCTTTAGGTGGCAATTTCCCTTCTTTCAATTGCTCCCGCATCTCGGCAATGTCGGCATCTAAATCATCTGCCTCACCGAGTTCTGTCTGAATCGCTTTCAGTTGTTCACGTAAATAGTATTCACGTTGACCTTTGTTGATCACCGCTTGCGCATCTGATTGAATTTTACTCTCCAGTTCATGAAGGTCTACCTCTTTCGCAAGAATAACAGCAAGTTTGTTCAACCTTTCAGGAATAGGAATTGTTTCAAGAACTTGTTGTTTCTCTTGCGGTTTTAGGTCTAAGACCGAGGTGATATAATCAGCCAAACGTCCAGGTGCCTCAATTCCTCTCGTAATCATGCCGTATTCATCTTGGTAACGTGAAGAAAGTTCAATAATCCTTTGGAACATTTCATCTACGCTGCGAACAAGTGCTTCTAATTCCAAATCTTGCCCGTCTTCATCTTCAGTCTCCTTATCCTTATCAAAATCTTCGTCATCAATATCTTCCTCATCTTGTAATAGACGAACCCGTGCTTTAATAAATGGCTCTGTTTGAAGGATCTCCTCAATCTGAACACGGGAACGGCCTTTTGCAAGAAACAACACATCCTCATCATCTTTTTTCACGCGCGGTATCTCTATTAGACTGCCGATAGTGCGTAATTCATCTATCTGCATGTCCTTCACTTCTTCTGGGTTAGTGTCAAGACTACGGCCCGAAGTAGTTTGGAAGATGCAGAGCACACGTTCTCCATTCAAGACCACCCCATTGTCAACAGCATCCATAACCATCTTACCTGTTAGTGCGACGTGATGTGGTGGAAACGGAGGGGATGGTGGCATATAAGGAAAAATAACAAGATCGTCTACTGGAAGTATAGGGACTTCTACCGTTTTTATTTCCTCTTCTTCTTCAATGTTCTCGTGCTCTTCACTGGTTTCCAGCTCTGCGGTGTTTTCGTGTTCATTTTCCATCGTTATTTATTCTCCTTTGTTTAATCCACTCCTGTGCTTTGTATCGTTATTATAGATAGTAATATTTTACCAGTTCTCAAGATAAAATCTCTTACAGATATATACTGTTCGTAGTCTCGCAATTCATTGTGCCTCTTAAGAATTGGTATCATGTATATAGCATGTCCCAAAATAAGATGTATAGCAGTTTCCTATTTTCTGCCTGATATAACAGTGTATTTCTCATTTGATGACTTGCTATTTGAACAAATCTACTGGGAAATATTGGCACTGTTTATCCAACCGCGTTCGCCTTCAATAACCACCTCGGTTTTTAAGGTGGCGCATCGTTTCTGATAGTCTTTCAGTGTATCTAACGCCGTGTCTTCTAATTTCCGTTTTTCCGTGTCTTTTGTGGGTTCATACTCTTTCATAACAATCGGTTTCGGAAATGATGCCCTCGGATTGTCTACCAAAGTAGGGATTAGTTCAATAGATTTGAACGTGTCCTCTACAAAAGTAACTTTCGGAATAATTGTGCGCGCATACTGTAATGAATAGGTGTCGTAGATAAAATCTGCAAGACCATAGATTATCGGTTTTCCGTTATAGAGTTCAATACCTCCATAAGTATGTAGTTGTTGGCATAGGACTAAATCAGCTCCTACATCAATAAGTGCTTGTGCGAAAATGCGTTGGCGACCTATACTCGATTGTTGTGTATCTGTATTCGCTTCACTTTTTCCCCAGTGAAGCCACACAATAACAAGGTCAGCAGTATCGTCTACCTCACGCACAGTCCGTGTCATTTGGCTATAGGCAGCAGCAGCAACGACGTTCAGCGATGCCATATTGAATTCATTTCCGCGTAAAAATGCAAGTACTGCTATTTTCTTAGAATTAACCTCTAACCACGCTGGAGCATTTGCTGCACTTGGTGTAATACCTGCACCTATAGGTTTGACGTTATACCACTCCAAATGGGTTACTGTATCTTCAAGTGCCTGAACCCCAAAATCCATGATATGGGGTGTTGCTATAGTAACTACATCAAACCCAGCATTTGCGATTCCTCTTGCCAGATCAGGCGCAGCACGGAAACGCAGCTCGCGCTTATCATCTGGTTCACCTCTATCAGAAATGCTCGTGTTGAGGGATGCTGTGGCGACATCTGCGGACTGAATGATAGCCGTTGTCCCTTCAAAAAAGACACCTGCACCATGCTTTTCAATAGTTGGTGTTAAATTACTACCAATTGTGATATCCCCCACGGCAACGACAGTTATTTCTTCTGCATCTAATATGGAACTACTTTGTATCAATAGAAAGCAAAAAATGAGGACAGAAATGATTGTTTTCATTGTTCGTTCTTCAGTTGTGTGCCGATTGCAATTAAAGCATCAGCTAATGTTTGGCGATTAGAGTACAAATTATTTTGAAGTGTTTGTGTTTCTGATTGCAGTCCACCAATTTGTTCTTGAAAGTCGGTTGCAAATTCATTGATGAGTGTTGATAACTTCTCAATATCGTTCTCAACACGACTGATGAGTTCATCAATACGATTATCAACTCGTTGTACTATGTTGTCTGGTATATTGCTGTATTGTTCTTTAACGTCTGCAATTTCCTTTAATAACCTTGATTCAACATCAGAGATACTTTGTTCTGTATTTTCTATTTCTTGTCTCAATTTGTCAAACTTTTCATCGTAATTGCGAAGGTCATCTCCAAAAATACTGTCTCTAAGATAGGATTCTAAGTTCTGCGTTTTAGATTGTTGTATTTCCTGTGTATCATCCATTACAAGTGGTTGCTGCTGTTCTTTCATAAAACATCTCCTCTGCAAATCTTAGCATGTATAGTTATTCATCCTATCAAATTTAACGCGAAATAGATCTACTATCATAAAATATCATGGATAATTGTATAGGTTCTCTGGTGTTCCATCCTCTATCTCTACATCTAATTGCTGAACTAATGTGTCCTCTGTTGGTTCATCCTGACTTGCATTGAATTCACGAAGGATACAGTTGACGATCTCTTCGCTATATGCCTCAGCAGAAACTTGCCGTTGATTTGCTTCCCAAGCCATTCGTGCTACTGCTTCAAAATACTCAGCGTGTTTATATGCATCTAAAAGGTCTTTTCCGCGTGAGAACGTGCCATGGCCTATCCAGTAGAGGATGTGGCGCATCGGATCCGCGCCATTTTCAAAAAGTCGTAGACTTTCATAAGACAATTCTGGTATGCCAGGAACCCGTTCTTGAACGAAACCAATTCCACCTGATGCGTCATAAATAATCGGTGTTTCAGGTTCATATCCTTTCAAGAAACTATAAAAGCGATCCGGGTGTCCGTATTCTGTACGAGAAATCAAATTCAAAAATTTCGGCTGCAAATGAACTAATGCGTGAAATCCCTGTTTTTCTAACTGCTCAAAAATGAGTAGATAATGGAACATCTCACTGGTAGGTACACATCGGTTTTCCGATTTCTCTACTTCTGTTGCGTTATCTATTTCTGTTTGTGTTTGTGTGCCGTAACGCATCCGATAATGTGTTCCATCCGATTCCACTTCAATGACGGTGGCATTCAGTGCAGGATGCTCTATACCTACCATATCTAAACGAGAACCCGATTTTGTCAATAACACATGTCTACCTGCCAACCCTTTAACGACAATGGCTGCAGGTAAGGCATATCGTGGTGAATCATCGTAGTCAATTAGGCATTTCGCATCTACTGATTCTGCCAATAACACCCCCATATTGCCTGCTGAAGCCCATAGATAATCGTGTGCGTGTGCATGTGCACCCACCCAACCCATTTGACCGATACATGTGCCTACTTCACTGTCCGGAGAAATAGGATGTAGACCTTGCTGATACCCTCTGGCACACCACTGTTGGTGTCGGTAACTATGTGCGGGTGGTGGTGTTTGCTGTCGCGTTAGGTAAGGATTGACTAATGAAAATTCCACGTTTGCCTTTTATTTTATATTATTTCAAAATCTATGTTGTTTTAATATAACATGTTTTAAAGGCATTAGCAAGTAAAAACGTAGGAGTAGTTAGGAGAATTGTAACCCCGATTGTCTGAATCAGGATTCTTGTTTCAGAATCGCGTATTTTCATGAATTTCTCGGATTGCACGGATAAGACTCCCATCCAGCATAGCATATCAAAGACAGATGGTCATTGTGCAAAGCCTTCTTCTCCGCATCATCTGGACCATCCGCGCAAATCCGAGATTCAGCACACATGCCGCGATTCAGAAACAAAAACCCACACCTATAGAATCCCAATGGGTGTGTAAAGTTCTTGGCAAAACAGCAATTATTCAACGATTGAATACCTCTACGTATGTCATGAATGTTTGCATTAATTGCATTAATTTCTATTATAATTTGGATTTATTTATGAAAAAACCTTCGCGAAAAAATAGAGTTAGATTCAGTCATAATAAGAGATTATCAATGAGCTGGGTGTATTTCTGAGACTGAAAGAATGTGGGGCACGGAGACTCCGCAAGACAATGGTTGGTGAGAACTTAGTGCCAAAAACTTTACACACCCATCCCAATAGATTTGCTTGACTTTTCTACATAGAATTTGTATAATGACACAGCATTTACATAATAACTTTGGAGCAAAACATGAGATGTTTTGGCACATTCGGTGATGCCATTCGTGGATTTCTACATACACTACGACAAATATATCTTTCAAATGCAAGCCTTAAGTGTCCATATAGTATCGGTATTGTTGGTGTAAAAAACATCTCTCAACTTAACTATGATCGTTCCATTTCACCCTTTAACATTCAAGATGAGTTTCGGTTATCTAACTTTACACCCGCTCAAGTAGAAGAACTCTATTCACAATACACAGAAGAAACTGGACAATCTTTGATCCCTGAGGTTATTGAAGCAGTCCACACTCAGACTGCAGGACAGCCGTTTCTTGTCAACAGATTCGGACAAATTCTCACAGAAGAACTAAAAATACCGACATCTGAGACGATTCAGATGCATCACTTCAATAAGGCATACAAGAAAATTCTCAAAGAACGGAACACGAATATCTCACACCTCATAACCAGCATACGCAGAGACCCACGTTTTGAGAAACTACTCATGCGTATCACATTCTATAAAAAACATATCAAGCAGTTAAACAGCAACTCGCTGCCTATTTAACACTCTTCCCGTCAAATCCCCATGCTTTAGCTTGCGGGATGTAGACGGGCAAAAAGGTTGACTTTGAGAAAGGAACACACTAGAATACGAATACCTTTTGAGTGGTGGATGTTGTTAGCATCTGCCACATTACTAACGATGGGTAAAGGGTTCTTTACCGAGAAGGCATACCATGAGAAAAACCTATAAATACAAGGGACAAAATCAAAAGAACACAATCAAGTTAGGCAATATGCTTGACGATATGCACCAGATTCATGTGCATATTATGCGATTGCAGTGCAGATATTACCGTATGTATGGCAAAAACATATCCGCCTATAGAATGAATGCACATGTTGCCAAACTAAAAAAGCGGACAAAGTCTCATTGGACAGACTTGCCGAGTCAAGTTGTGCAAGATGTTGTGCTGCGTATGGGCAAAGCTTATGATGCATTTTTCAGAAATATGAAAGATCGCAAGGCTGGCAAAACAACGTGCAAAGTCGGTAGACCGCACATCAAACCGCAACACAAATACAACTCTATGACATTTACACAGGCAGGCTATAAACTTGAAGGGAACCGTATCAAGATCAACTGTATAGATACGTGGTTCTCCTTTCACAAACATCGTGAAATAACAGGTGACATCAAAACAATAACCCTCAAGCGTGACAGGTGTGGCGATTATTGGATATGCTTTTCTTGTGATAACGTTGACGCACCGAAATCTTTTGCCAAGACAGGTGAAAGTGCTGGCTTTGATTTCGGATTGACAACCTTTCTCACAACTTCTAATGGTAATAAGATTGTGTCTCCGCAGTTTTTGAAAAAGTCCTTGAACAAGTTGAGAACACTGAATAAAAGCGTGAGTCGTAAAGTCGAGGGATCAGGCAATTGGTATCGTGCTATCCGTGCGTTGTTGCGGCAGTATAGGAAGATAGCACGACAACGTCTTGACTGGCAGTGGAA
Organism: Candidatus Poribacteria bacterium; assembly: GCA_965214095.1. Taxonomy (GTDB): domain Bacteria; phylum Poribacteria; class WGA-4E; order WGA-4E; family WGA-3G; genus MSPOR6. The sequence goes on from OZ243938.1 coordinate 2,067,574, forward strand.
ACTTGCTACAGACCTTTGCCGGCATTTTGATACCTTGTGCTTTGAAACACTAAATATAGACGGCATGAAACGCCTCTGGGGACGCAAAATCAGTGATCTCGCTTGCTACCAGTTCATTCAAGTGTTGGCATTCAAGTGTGCTAAACACGATAAAACTTTCCTCAAAATCGGACAATGGACAGCTACAACAAAACCTTGTAGCAACTGCGGACACACAAACGATAAACTAACACTTTCAGATAGACACTGGATATGTCCTTCGTGCAATACTGAACACGATAGAGACATCAATGCAGCTATCAATATCAAACAGGCAGGCTTAGCTGCCTAAAGTGGAGATGACGTGAGATGGGTGATCCTTTTGGAGAAACGCTGTTGTCAAGGAAGCACAAGCCCCAACCTTTAGGTTGTGGGTCACTATGACAACTGGAAAATGCAAGAGAGGGATTTTACGTCGTGTTTGATTATCTTCAGGTACCCAAGCCTAAAAGCATGGGATTGTGTTAATCTTCTGCCAGGCTTGATGTTCTTCGGTCTTGGCTCGTAACTTTACCTGTATGCCACCGAGGGGTCCCAGCGACCCACGATACAGAACCTCAGACACTTCCGACTTCGGAAGTTGTTCGAGCGAACTATCGTCTTCGAGTTACTTGGACACGGATATAATCAACGTGCCCGATGCAAGACACTTCCGACTTGCTTGGACATATAATAACAGACTTGACGTTTTCTGTCAAGCAAAATATAGGAACGGGCATTCCTCCCACACCTAAAGAAGTGGGCTTCCTGTCTAAAACGTTGGTGAGAATGCTATTTCAAAGGTTGAAACAGATACGTATGATGGGTGTACCATACAGAGCTATGTTATTCCTGTCCTGCAACAACGACCATCCCAGGTGGTCTAATAATTTTCAAAGCAATATGCTGAGACAACTATGAAACGAGAAAATATGCAAAAACAGATAATACAAGATAAGACTTTCACGAACTCAATCGGAATGCGGTTCGTAAGAATAGAATCCGGAACCTATATGATGGGTTCTGCGGATGCGAACCTTTCAGATGAACTAACCTCAGGTAAAGAATACTTGAAAGATGGAGATTGGGATGAACAACCTGTACATCAGGTGACGCTCAGCACTCCCTTTCACATTGGAATCCATCAGGTAACGAATGCTCAGTATGAGGAATTCGATCCTTCACATAGCGAACAACGTGGAAAAATCGGCTTCTCAAAAGACGATGATGAGGCAGTTGTTTTTGTGGATTGGCACGAAGCGACACGTTTTTGCGAATGGCTCTCCGAAAAGGAGGGGCTCCCGTACCGTTTGCCAACAGAAGCGGAATGGGAATATGCATGCCGTGCAGGAACCATAACCCATTACCATATAGGTGATACTTTACCTGATGAATTTCATAAAAATGTTTGTGAGAGTTGGTATCCGGATGAGGGACGGAGTCGTGGTGCTGAGGAAATTGTGCCATTACACGTCGGCAAAACAACACCGAATGCATGGGGTATCTACGACATGCACGGGAACGTTGAAGAGTGGTGTCGAGACTGGTATGGTCCCTATGAAGCACATCCACAGACCGATCCGAGTGGACGAGAATCAGGTTTATATCGTGTTACTCGGGGTGGTAGTCACTCAACTTTACTATGTTATCTGCGTTCTGCAAACCGTATGGGTGCTGTGCCTGAAGATAAACATTGGTATATTGGGTTTCGAGTTGTTTGTGGGGAGATGCCAGAAAAACCCAACCTATTGCCATCACCAAAGGTAGCGTTATGGGGACGTGATGTCAAGCAGGAGAAGACAGATGTTCCTGCCCCAGAAAAACCGCATTTTGCAGAACCGATTCCGTTTGTCCGTATTCCTGATGGTTCGAACGGTCCGCTATTTACAAATCATAACCATGTTCCTGCGATAGTAGAATGTCCGAATGGAGATATGTTTGCTGCGTGGTATTCGTGTGTAACTGAACGAGGAAGGGAATTGACAGTCGCTGCAAGTCGTTTGCGTTTGGGAGAATCGGAATGGGAGATAGCTGAACCGTTTTGGGGACCACCTGATAGAAACAACCATGCAACCTCGCTTTGGTGCAATGAAGATGGGAGGATTTACCATTTCAACGGACTATCAGCAGCTGCGACGTGGGGTCCTTTAGCATTAGTGTTACGACATTCCGATGATAATGGGACAACATGGTCAAAACCACGTTTGATCTCGCCTGAGCATAGACTGCGTCACATGCCTATCGCATCTGTTTTCCGAAGACAGGATGGTTCAATTCTCTTTGCTTGTGATGCTGTGAGTGGTGGAAACGGCGGCACGGTCGTTTGGATAAGTGATGATGACGGAGAGACGTGGTATGAACCTGGTGCTGGTCAACCAATACCAGATTTTGCTGCGGGTAATAGTGGTGGATGGATTGCTGGTATTCACGGAGCTGTCGTGGAATTGTCTGATGGTCGATTGATGGGGTTTGGACGTGGTGATACGATTGATGGTCGCATGCCGAAAAGCATCTCTGAAGATGGTGGAAAAACATGGCAATATAGTGCAAGTTCGTTTCCACCTGTTTCTGGTGGACAACGGTGTGTATTCTTTCGACTTCAGGAAGGACCGATTTTTCTTGCATCCTTCACAGGAAGCCGTAAAACACCCGAAACAATGCCTATCGTGGACGAATCGGGTAATGAACGCCATGTAACTGGACTATTTGGTGCACTCTCTTATGATGATGGAGAAACTTGGACAAATATTAGACTGATTTCAGACGACGGTGCTGACAGAGAAATTGAAACAATGGATGGTCGACCTTTTGTTATGGGATTGAATAGTGCAGAACCGGGTGGGTATCTTGGTGTTACCCAAGGAAGAAACGGTATCATTCATCTCATTAGCAGTAAACAGCACTATCGGTTTAACTATGCTTGGTTGAAGGAATCGCCACCCTCTCAACAGCAATCATAGTTGCTATAAACCAATATTTGATGTCATAAGGCAATCTGTGGAGATCTTCAAATCACATGAAATCACTCAATGTAGCCTAAGTTCCGCAACCTGTCCTCCAATATCTTCTTCTCCTCAGGTGTAGAAACTTGTGCCTGCAGGTGTTGGTAGTTGGAATTCATCAAGATCGCATCATAGGTATCGCGGAACTTATCTGAATTATCACAAGTAAGTTCTTCCCCGCTCATAACATGTCGATAAACATTATCTCCCGTTTGTTCATCTTCACGATACATATACTCACCGTCAGTTAGTGACCAAAGTCGCACACCTTCAGTATATCTGCTAATCTCCTCGTTATCAACCGTCGTGCGTGAAGTCACTCGATGGTGTGGCATCTCCAAGTTTTTCTGACTAAGAAAACCGATTCCATACAGACTATCCAATTCCGACAAAACCAAGCGGTTATCATCAAATTCCGAGAGTGATAATAAATTTTGTCCATAACCATTATAGTCAGTATCAATACCCGCAAGGTTTGTTATAGTTGGAAACAGATCAATGGCAGAAATCGGAACTTGTGGAAATTCTAATTTTTCTACACCGGGAATATGTGCTAACAACGGCACGTGCAGAACATTCTGATTTAGCGTGCTGCCGTGATCAATAAGTTCCTCACATATCCCTTCTCCGTGGTCTCCGAAGATAAAAACTGCCCATTCTGGCAAGTCAAGCTGCTTCAAGATTTCAACGAGTTTGAACTCAAGTATATGTGTTGCAGCGGCGTAGTAAAATCGCAGTGCTTCATCTGTTTTTCCACGTTTTACAAGTGATCCGAGACTTGGTGCCCCCGGTATGCCGCTCATCCCATATCCACCGTGTGTATACCAAAAGTGCAGAAAACAGAACTGCGGTGTCTCTGAAGGTTGCTTCAAATGATGTATCATATCTTCCATAGAACCGAGTTGCTGTGCTTTCGCTTTCGGGTCAACAGGTGTGATGAAAGACTCATAATCAAGGAAACGAAATACTTCAGCACGTTCAGACCGTCCAGTGATATGATAACCTTCATCCGCAAATATTTGGAATAAGTTCGGGATACCATCAAACATCTTCAGGTAGGTCTGTCCATAGACACCATGTTCAAACGGATAAAGTCCGGTAAAGTATGAAGTATGGGAGGGACGTGTTGCAGGCGCAGCCACAAAGAACTTTTCTGCAAGTGAGAAATCTTTGGTCAGCAGATCGAACTTCGGTGTATTGAAGAGAGAATTAGTTCGACTTAGCGCATCATAACGCCAAGCATCTATTGAGATGAGAAGAAACTTATTGATAGACTTTGTTGCCATAAAGTTAATCCATTAATCGTGCATTGTATTGTCGTGGAGTGTGTTGGTATCCATCAAATTGGTCAGGGTGAAAAGGTTGCGGCGTGTAGATATACACAGCATCACTATACGGATCATAGAGGACCACCTCTTCGCGCGCATCACCACAGACATCTGCAGGAAAACAGTGATACCAACCCATTTTACCACCTGTCGGCGGTGGCAGATCGGGAAATGTAACAACTTTGTTCCCTTCACTATCATAGAGGGCAGCAGGACTATAAATCAATTCCTGTTTACCATCAGCATGCCACCGTACGACCTCTAATCCCGTATTGTTAGGCGTTTCGTCAACACGAAAACGACTCTGAATCTGTCCACTGTTGTTAACTACAATTAAGTCAGGATGGTGACCGTTATATCGGATGACTAAATTAGGTTTTGCATCAGACAGCAAGTTTCCACATCGGATCTCTTGTCCATGCGGCACCTCCTCAAAACCGAGTGATAACACTGGGTTACCTTCGCCATCAAGCACTTGTCCACCGCCAGAGAGAATTGCCCGGGTTTGACCATCCCATTCCTGAACTAAGACAGAATCTATGTTGTCACCGAGGAAGTTGTCCCAAAGCACCGATCCATCTGCCGCAAGACCAAAATTGCCACCATTGACTTCATCAAGTCCATCCCCATTGAAGTCGCCGACAGCAGGGATATATGCAGAATGTTTCGGATAGCGATACCATCTGTCTGTATGCTGCCAAAGCAGTTCAAGTTCGTGGTTAAACGCCAGAACATTCACACCGACTTTCACAATGAAATCTTGCGGTTGTGGATTTCCACAAAGGTTGGCAATCATCAAACGTTGATGGACATAATTTGGGATATGTAATTCACCATCTACATAAGCATCACATTGTCGCAATGTATCAGAAACAACAGTATGTTTAATCTCTCCAGTCGCACCATTCAATATCATCAAATGCACCGCAGACAAATCCCACTTACTTACCTCTGACACGTCGGTGTCCACCCAAAAACAGATTACTTCTGACTGTCCATCTGCATCAATATCATAGATAGCCACGGGGCCAGGTCTGTCCGGTGAGAGTGTCGTTAGAGAGGAATCCTTCACATCTGCGTCTTTAATTTCAAGGTGTTTATCACCGAGACACCACAACGGTTCTCCTTCGAGTGTAAATGCTCCGAGAAAACATGGATGGATACCACCAAGTGACTTATAGACCAGAAAATCAACCGTTCCATTTCCTGTCAAATCACCAATGCGAATATCACCACCCCAAGAACGTCCAGCTGTCTCATTGAGAAACACGTCTGGAATTGGAACCCGTTTATAAAAATGTGCTGCTTTTAGCATATTAAGTTTAACCAAAGACTATTTTGTATTCTCTGATTTTAGTTCTCCCCAAACCGTAGTTACTCTATTTTCAGGTTCAACGGAGTATGCTCTACTTGACCAATCATAAATATAGTATCTGTTAGACATACCATCCAATTTTTTAGGCACACCCCCATTAAGGGGAACTGCAATGTTGCAATAAAGGGTAAGCCCTCTATTGTCCCTACCCCTTATTTGGTAAATAATAGACTTTCCATTAGGTGACCATTTAAGTCCTAAAAACGACGAGTGCTCTTGAAGTTCTTTGAGGGTCCGCCAAGTACGCAGGTTATGAAGTGAAATAATACGAATTTCATCTGCAATCGTTACGAAGCTATGCAAGCGCACTGAGGAAAAAGCAAGTTTTTTTCCATCCGGTGAGAAAACAGGCATGCTACCTACTTTGCTGATATGTATAATTTTTTCAGTTTTGATATCAAAGAGAAAAACACCTTCAGCGGTGTCGTAAGCGATCTGTTTTCCATCCGGTGACCAAGCGACATTGGTCGCATTTACTTCCTTTAACAATGTAATCTTTGGTGAAGCTTTTTTCAATTCACGATGGGATATGAAATAGATACCTTTCTTTGGCAGTGGGTCTCTTTCGTGAATCAGACTGTTCACGAAAACGATATCTCCATTTGGTGAGATGTCCATATCGTAGACATCCTCAACTCGATTATGTGTTAGTTTACGCGGTTTTGCCGGAACTTCAGTTGTATCAATAAGGTATCCTTCATGCTCAAACGGAGAGATTCCCCTATCATCAACAGAAATGGCAATAAGAGGACCATTTCTTTGTACAGACAAATGCATAATATTAATAGGATCGTCACTTTCTATCTTTAAAAGCAGACGGGCATTTTCTGTGTTGTTGATGTGAGTGATCCATAATTCGCTGGACCTAATGCCCATATCCGTTACATAGATGATTTCACTTGTAATTTTTGTATCGCCTATGAGTGGAATGAAAAAGATCAAACAGAGACATGAAAGAAGGCACTTCATGAGAAATCCTATTATTCTGTGGGGGTTTTAGTAGGGTCTTCCATATCCATTGGGAATTCAAACGAGCCAAATACCTTTTCAGTGCATCCGGATGAAAGACCTGTAAGAACATACAGACTATAATTCCCTATAATCTTGTTTCATTCATTTATACAAACGCCTTGAAAAGTCCAACGTAGAGTGCTAACACCTTCTCAGGATCAGGACCGGTATATGCACATTCGTTGGATATGTAACCAGAGAAACCGATCCGACTGAACCATTCAAACATCTGTCGATAAAGTTCAAAGGTTTCTGGTATTTCAACTTTGTGTGTATGAACTGAAGTGATATGAGGTGCAACGCGTGAAAAGAGAGGCTCAATATTTCCATCATCGCAACCAACGAATTGGGAATTGAAGACAAAACCAACATTTGGTAACTGGACACCTTCAACAACCTCCATTGCAGAATCCGGGTCTGTGAAGGAGCCGTGCATCTCAATTGAGACTGTAATACCCTTCTCACCAGCATAGTTGCCGAGTGCTTTCAAACCTTCCGTCACATAACCTACAACAGCGTCCCGGTTTTCCTCTGAATATCGGTCGCCAAGTACGCGAACATGGTCACATACCATGAATTCTGCCATGTCAATCACACGGGAAACGCGTCGGACAGTTTCTTCTCGATCATCAGCATTTTCTGAATGGAAATTTTGGCAACTCGTGAGTGAAGAAATAACAACACCACTTGAATCTACTTGCGATTTCAACCCATCCCAAGCATCTTTAGGTGTATCCCACTCAAACCCATGTTTCTGTTTGTAATCCATCAATAGTTCAACACCGTGATAACCAGTAGCCTCAGCGACATCAAGGATTCGCTTGAGTTCCCAATCTTGACATGTTTGATATGTATTTAACGCCCACTTCATAATAAATCTCTACTCCTGAATCGGTATCGGGTACCAGAGTCCACCTGTCTTAGTTGACAAAGCCCGATGTGTCGTATGATTAATGCCAATGACATCAACTGTGATCTTGTTTTGTTGACACTGACGTAGTACATCTAATAATTGAATAGATCCCTTACTTGCTTCATCTGTCACAAGCACAAAACGTCGATTAGCCTCTTCCCGAAATTTAACCCGTCGAATTGCTTTCATGATCGCATCATGAGCACGTTCATCACCTGCTGCAGCGACAACATGTGTCGTCAATAGTCGTTTATATCTCTCTACGTCCCATGTCGGTTGATGAACGATGGTGTCTCTATCAAGATACCTGAAAAGAACAATACCCAGTCTAAAGTCTATACCTTTCTCTTCAAAAACCGTAGCCATCTGGATTAGTTGTCTGCCAACAGCACGAATATTATCTATCATACTCCCGCTTATGTCAAGCAGAAAAACGACATCTACGACCCGTTCTGTTCTACTATCAGCGACACTTTCTGCGATACCTTCTAACGCTTCACCCATCTTTCCATCTCTGTCAATAGGCAGTGGCGCGTTTTCAGTCTGTTGTTGGATTGTGCCTGCTTGTTTCTGCACTTTTTCAGCGATTGGTGTGATGGTTGGTGACTTTGCATTCTCAATTGCTATTGATTTCCATTCTGGATTTTTAGACACAATTTCACTTAACGTTGTCTCTTCCATCGGCAAATTTGCCTCTGTTCCGACTGCTGTCATGGATGTACCAGTGTTTATAGGACGCGTAGAGTTGATCGGTTGAGCAGCATTCTGTTTGGTTATTTCCGCCGCATTTGAAGACACAGGGCGACGTTTCGGCATTGAACGTTTGCGTTTGCTACTCATGTGGAAACGTTTTGGTGTAGACACTAACACAACATCCGATATCAAAGGGTCAGAAGTAAGTTGCGGACGATACCATCGGACATAGCTTATACTTACAAGCGCAATCATAACGCCGTGTAATATCAACGACATCAGAAACGCGCGATGCATTTTTATGCGTTTTTGCTTAAGTGTTTTTGAATATATCTCAAAAAGCATGTCCATCTCCTACTAAGGTGTCTCAGAAAGTATAGAAACTGTCCCCTTGTTTCCATCGACCTCAATCATCTGTCCATCAACGATATTATCGGTGGCGTTTGGTATGTTAGCAACTGCTGGCACACCATATTCTCTTGCCACTACCGCTCCATGAGAAAGCAACCCACCGCGTTCCATTACTAATCCTGCAGCATGCAGGAACAAAGGTGTCCATGCGGGATCTGTAGATGGACATACAAGAATGTAATCGCGTTCATCAGGTCGCATATCGGTAGGGTTCAAAAGCACCCGTGCGTTTCCCTTTGCAACTCCTGCCGAAACACTCACGCCTATATAAGTATCCGCTACTTCAGTTGACTGCGATGTGCCGATATCATCCAATGAATCGCTAAAAATCACATCCGGCAGAGAAATCTGTAGCAAAAGTTCACGTTGTGCCTTACGTTCAGCAATAACATCACCGAAACCTTCACCATTAATTAGTTGAGACAGTTCATCTGGCACAAGATAGAAAATTCCATCGTTTAGTTGATAACGTCTATCCAATTCCACCAAAGCACGTCGTATCTGTTCATATCCGAGCATAAGGTGAAATTTCGCTGTTTCACGAAAAGGCATATACCGCCTTGTAAAATCCAACTCACTCTCTACCTGCTTCCGTAATCCTACCTTTTTATTTAATATCTCATTGAGTTCTTTTTCTGCTGTATCCCGTTGCTCAATTTGTCGTGTGTGATATTGACTATTATCTTCGTTGTCCACATCCGTTTGTTGAGAAAGAGATGTAATTATCTGTTCTATGTATTCTGTATCTTCTCGCCACCGTGGTTGTGCCAATTCAAACTCATTCACCGCACGGTGTCCATAGTCCTTCAGAAAATCAGAAAGCGATATATCACCAGTTCCTACCTCTCGTAATCTCTCATTGGTTTCAACTGTGAGATTACCGGAACCACCGCTAATCAGTCTACTTGCAAGGTTCTTTGCTGCTGTTTCATCAACACATTTTAGTAGGGCTGCTTCCAACCGTTGAAGTGAAAAAGCAGCAAGGACAGTGGCAATAAGTGCCTTCGGAGCAAAATCATCCAATGTTTTCTCACACCATCCTTCAAACTTTGTGACCAATTCTTCATCTGAAAGTTTAGTATAATCCAGTTTTTGTTCTATCTGGACATCTACTTGAAACTGTGGAAAGACCTCTGTTGTCAACTCCTGATCAAAATCTGAGCGAAACTTTCTCAAACGTAATTCTGCATTTGTCATACGTATGATGTAGAGAGGAAGTTTGAACCAGAATGCGGGAGTGCTATACTTAATATTCAATGCTGCTTGTGCATACATCGCTGTTTGTGGGTGCTCCTTCAGAGCTGCAAAATCATGCACCAACGGACAGCCCTCAAAGAAAAGTTCTGACTCACGGTTCAGGTTAACATAGATTCTGCCGCAAATCAGGTCCAGTATACCCAATCTGTCTACCTGTTTACTTGGAAAAAACCCTAAATCACGGTATGCTTTGCCTAAGCCACCGATCCCCGACATGAAACGATTCATTATTTCCCATGTCATCGGCAACGGAGTAGGTAATACCTCAGCAAGATTATGATGACTCCAGACTGTTCCGTGAGGATCAATGAGTGTTTTCAGTGCCTGAATCTCAGACTCCTGGAGTTTTGCGATTTCTTCCTCACTGTTTTCTTCTGAAATCTGTTGCTGTGGATGTGTTGTGATTGACCTTGCTTGTAATAAAACAAACTTTCCATCCGAAAGTGCCCACTCTATATCCATCGGCTGTCCATAGAGCCGTTCAACTTTAAGACCGAGTTGTGTCAATTCTTCTAACTGTAAATCGTTTAGACTTGGCATATCCTGCTGCTCAGTTGATACTTCACTCACACCAGATGACGTTATCATCTCATGTTTTGTTGCGACAGTTCTCTGCAATACCTCACCAGTTTCCCGTGAGATTAGGAAACTGTCCGGTGTGATGTCTCCTGATACAACCGATTCCCCTAATCCCCAATTCGACTCAACAATACTGGCGTTTTCATTGAAGGGACTGACAGTGAAAAGCACACCGGAAACATCCGCCTGACACATCTCTTGGATAACAACCGCCATCGCCAAACCCTCATCGGAAATACCTTGTGTGCGACGGTAAGCAATTGCACGTTCTGACCAAAGCGATGCCCAACACCCCTTTACAGCCTCTAATAGTCCGTCTGTTTGGACATTCAAAAAGGTATCTTGTTGTCCAGCAAAACTTGCCGTTTCCAAATCCTCAGCAGTCGCACTGGAACGTACTGCAACAGTATCAGTTAACAGTTCTTCACGCGCTTGCTGAATGGATTCAATCACATCTGTTTCTAACGTTATTGCTTTTACACTACTAACATTCTGTTTAGATAAGTTCTCAACAGAACTACGGTAAGCATCTGTCGTGATGCAGAAACCTGATGGAACTTGGAAGCCAGCCTTCGTCAATTTCCCAAGATTTAGACCTTTACCACCGACAAGCAGCAAGTCATCTTCGTCAATCTCTGAGAATCGTTTGATAAATTGCATATTCTTAGAATACCTACTGAAGATGGAGATAAGTTGCATTAGTATAGCAGCGTCATTGTGATGGACGCAAGTGGGATTTGAAGGTTCATAATCATCCAAATTTGCAATACCCTTTCAGATATGTTAAAATATATGGAGTCCATTAGTCTGACACAATCTTTGGAGGGAATATATGTATAAAATAGGTCTTATCCCAGGAGACGGAATTGGCCCCGAAGTGACACGCGAAGCAATGAAAGTCTTCGGGGCGGCTGCACAACAAGAAGGCATACAATACGAAACAGTTGAATACGATGTCGGTGGAGAAAGATATCTGGCGACAGGAGAAGTCCTACCTAATTCCGTACTTGAAGAACTACGTGAACTTGATGCAATTTATCTTGGAGCCATCGGACATCCCGATGTTAAACCGGGGATTTTGGAAGAAGGTATATTACTAAAAGTTCGATTTGAACTTGATCTCTACATCAATCTACGTCCTGTTAAACTCTATCCAGGCGTTCCAACACCTTTGAAGGACAAAGGACCAGAAGATATTGATTTCATCATCGTCCGTGAAAATACAGAAGGACTTTACGCAGGAATCGGTGGGTTTTTGAAGCGCGGCACTAAAGATGAAGTCGTAATGCAAGAGATGATCAACACATATAAAGGTGTTGAGCGATGTGTCCGCTATGCGTATGAACTCACGCAAAAAAGGAACAAGACGAATACACTAACTCTCTGTGATAAAGCGAACGTCCTAACTTATGCTCATGATCTGTGGAGACGAGTCTTTGACGAAGTCGGAGAAGATTACCCAGATATTAAAAAAGAATACGCTTTCGTTGATGCAACGACAATGTGGATGGTCAAAAATCCTGAATGGTTTGATGTGATTGTCACTTGTAACATGTTTGGTGACATCATCACGGACCTTGGCGCAATGATACAAGGCGGTATGGGGGTTGCAGCTTCCGGTAATCTAAACCCTGAGAGCGTTGCGATGTTTGAACCGATCCACGGTTCTGCCCCACGTTACACCGGCAAGAACCAGATTAACCCTATTGCAGCCATAGGTGCAGCTGGAATGATGCTTGACCATCTTGGTCACGCGGACGCAGCAAATAGAGTCGAAAAATCTATCTCAGACTTACTCGCAAGTGGAAAAATAAAAGACCTCGGAGCTGGCAGAATGGGTTACACCACAGAAGAAGTCGGAGACCTAATTGCTGAAACTCTGTAACCGGTTAAACATTCTTCTTATACTAATTGTGCTGTAAAGTTTATACGATCCGAAGAACGAGTCCATCGATTAAAAGTATACATATCATAGGTACTCAACGATTTATAGCCTGCTGCTTTTAATAAATCATTCACCGTTCCTACTTCATAGATGCGTTGATGGTGTACCTCTTCATAACGTCGAAACAACTCACCTTCCCGTATAAAAAAGGTTAAGAATGTGCGGCACATTTTCGTGTGATGTATGTAATTATTCTTCCATATAAAAGAGAAATCCTGATGGTTCTCGGAAAATGTTCTGTTATGAAAATGCTCAACGATATTCTTCTCGGTAGTAACATCAAAGATAAACAGTCCCTCAGGTGTGAGATGCTCTGATACCCTTTTGAACGTATCTTGCATTTCTTTTTCATTAGAGGCATAATTTATGCTGTCATAGGTGCATAGAATTGCATCAAATTGCTGATCTAACTGAAAATTGAGCATGTTTCCTTGATGGAATGATATATTCAAATCCAGGTTTTCAGCTTTTTCCCGTGCAACTTTCAGCATGCCTTTTGCCCTATCAATGCCAGTCATTGAATATCCTCTTGACGCTAACAGGGAGGTTAATGTGCCTGTTCCACATGCGATATCAAGTATTGTTTTAGGCTCACAACCGTATTTACCGAACAGTGATTGAATGTAATCTGCCCATCTTATATAGTTGACATTTTTCATCATTCGGTCATAGGCATAAGCAAATTTTTCATAAGGTGGTGTTAATAGCATTTGTTTTACTTACTCAGTTTCTCGTTTATACCCTATAGAAGCGTTCAAATACCTCAATAGAATATGTATTTCTTCTGCATCCCAAGTTCCATCATTGCTTGTTGCAGCAATGGCATAATCACCAGCTAATTTGATTTTACGTATATTTATTTTTCCTGTGATAAAACTGAATGGGAGTTGTTGTACTCTTCTTTTGACTCTTTCAAATGTTTGAATTAATCTGTCTCTGTCTACGTCTTCTGGTGCCTGACTTATCATTGCTTCTTTTAACATCTCTGTTGCTATATTAATAAGATATAGTATAACAAACCATTGCAATATGGATAAACAAACAAAAAATATTAATATTATTAATAATATTTTTGGTAGATGACGTTTCAAATTTGGAATATTAATTTTCATTTGCTTTACTCTTGAAAGTGTTTAGCGTTATCTATTAACTCTATTCTGTTCTCCCCTATATTCGTATATGTTATCATGTTGTTTAGATGTTGTCAAACATTAACTAATAATCCTAACCACACCAAACAAAGAACTGACCATCATTATGAAAATTGGTATCGTCGGACGACCCCATGTCGGAAAAACCACAGTATTCAATGCATTGGCTCAATCCAATGTTGAAATAGGAGACTACACGAGCAAACAACAGGTAAACCTAAGCACAATTACTGTGCCAGATGACAGGTTAGAGAAGTTGTTACCTATCTTTCAAGCAAAAACTATTGTCCCTGCGACTATTGACTATGTGGACGGTGGTGGAACGTCACGGTCAGCATTCAATTCTAATGTAGATGTTGCAGACAGTCCAGAGATAGATGCCAGTGTGCTTGCCGAACTCCGTACTGTGGATGCACTTGCCCATGTTGTCAGACTATTTGAAGATGAGACAGTCCCACACGTTGATGGTGATATAGATGGAAAAAGAGACATTGATGCAGTCAATTTAGAATTAGTTTTTGCGGATTTACAGATAATTGAGGGACGACTCTCAAGGCTTGAAAAACTTCTGAAGAATCAGAAGACACCAGAATATCAGAATGAATTCAGGGTATTGGAAACCTTTAAACAGACGCTTGACGATGGCATTCCCTTACGTTCATTAACAATCGCAGAAAACGATGAGAAATTGATCCGTGGATACGGTTTCTTAACACAGAAACCCCTTCTTATTATATGCAATATTAGTGAAACGCAGCTACAAGAGGCAGACCAACTTGCTGAACGTTTCGCAGAATATGAAGAACAAGCACAGACGACAGTCATAGTCCTCGCGGCAAAGCTAGAAATGGAAATCGCACAGCTGGATGCTGAAGATGCAGAGATATTCATGGTAGAAATGGGATTGAATCAATCCGCTTTAGACAGATTTATTAAGACATCATACAATCTTATGGGATTGATTACTTTTTTCACGGGTGGTCCAAAAGAGGCGCGCGCGTGGACACTACGGCAGGGACAGACTGCGGTTGAAGCAGCAGGCTTGATCCATACTGACTTTGAACGCGGATTTGTTCGAGCTGAATGTATCAATTGGAATGATCTGGTCAATTGTGGCAGCTACACACAAGCCAGAAGCAAGGGGTTGTTGAAAGTAGAAGGGAAAACGTATCAAGTTAAAGAAGGTGATGTCCTCAATATATTGGCAAATCCAACATAGTTATTTAGATAATTCAACAAAAAATACCAAAACTAAACATCTGGATTGTCCATCTGGTCCCTTAACTTTACTAAAGCATCAATCATCCGCACTCCCATCTTTTGATACATCTCCCGTTTAACATCCGTTTCAACTATTCCTGAGAAGTCTATAGGTTCTCCAAATGCTAAATCCAGTTTTGCACGTCTGAGACGCATGCTGCCACGCGGTAAAAACTTCTCAGCACCTCGGTGGTAGACAGGTATAGTTGGAACATTTGCATGGTGTGCTATAAAACACGATCCATCGTGAGCTTTACCTAACTCACCATCCCAACTGCGCGTTCCTTCAGGAAAAATAAGAACTGCATTTCCAGCTTTCAGAAGAGAGATAGTTTTTCGCAATGCCCCTAAGTCAGGTCTACCTCTATTGACAGGAAAAGCATTATATGTTCTGATTAACTTACTTAATCCCGGCACACCGAAGAGATCACTTCGTGCCATGTAGTGTATCTCTCGATTCGCTACAGAACCTATGAAGAGTGGATCTAACAGACTGACATGATTGGCAACGATCAATGCCCCTCCTTCTCTTGGAATATTGTGTACACCACTTGCCTCAATATCCCCCATTACTTTACAAAAGAGATATGTCAATCTATGTGACCAACGGTATAATCGATTCGGTGACCAGAATTGGTTGTTTGTATACCACATAAGCGTTTATTTTAGTTTTTTCTTACTTCTCCTCAATATGTGTTACTATCATCTCAATGACTTCCTCAACGGTTTTCCTTGTTGTATCCACACGAATTGCGTCTTTTGCAACTTGTAAGGGACTGTGTTCGCGTGAGGTATCCTTTTCATCACGAGCATTTATTTCTGCTTCAACAGCTTCTATTGTAGTTTTCACATTTTGTTCCTGAAGGTCAGCAAATCTTCGCTTTGCCCGTTCTTGGATAGATGCGTCAAGATAGAACTTATAATCTGCATTCGGGAAGACAATTGTCGTTAAATCCCTTCCCTCTGCAATGATATTTCCATCCTCACCAATTCTCTGTTGATGCTTAACAATCTCGTGCCGAATACTGGGTATTTTGGCAATATCTGCAACTAATTTGTTAACATCGGGAGTCCGTATCTCTTCCGATACATCTATAGAATTTAGAAAAATCCTTTTTCCATTGTCAGTAAATTCTATATTGCACTGTTTCACGAGTTCAATCAATTCCGACACATTTTCTTCAGCACCGTTCTCTATCGCAAGCAGTGTAACGGCTCTGTACATCGCACCGGAATCAAGATATAGTAGCCCCAGTTTTTCAGCAACACACCGAGCCACAGTGCTTTTCCCGGAACCCGCTGGTCCATCTATTGCGATCGTTACACAAGGTACAACTTTACTCATCTGAATCCTGTTTTTCTCACTGTTTTATAACTATTTTTTGTGCTGCTTCCAAAATTCGTTCAATCTGTATCTCATCATTTTTCTGAAGTGTATCTCTGAATTCTTGTAAGTTATCAACAATAATGTCTATGAGTGCCAGGAGAACATCTTTATTTTGCAAGAAAATGCCAGTCCACAATTCAGGTGAACCGGCGGCAATTCGGGTGGAATCCCGAAATCCTGTTGCAGTGAAATCTATTGCGGTATTCCCTTGTGCATCAACATCTGCAACCGTATTAGCGAGTATACTTGCCATTAAATGTGGGAGATGACTTGCAGCACCGACGAGTAAATCGTGAACTTCAGGGGAACAGACATGAGGTACTGCACCAACAAATTCCCATAAATTCTCAACTAATTGTAATGCTTCCTTATCAGTGTTTTCAGTGGGTGTTAACAGACAATTTGCGTTATTAAATAGATCAGAATTTGCAGCATCAACCCCAGTTTCATGTGAACCTGCCATCGGATGTGCACCAACAAAAGCAACCGAATCAGATTTCGTTGCTTTCAGTTGTTCTTCAACGGTTCTGACAATGACTGACTTCGTACTACCGACATCTGTTATCACGATCCGTTTCTGCTGTGGAACAAGAGTTTCAAGGATCTGTTTTGTGAATATCGAAACAAGTGTCACAGGTGTGCATAACACTACCAGATCACTTTCTTGTATCCCCTCAGACAAGTCTGTAGTTATGACATCAACCGCATTGAGTTTGCGTGCCTTCTGAAGTCTACTGATATTTCGTCCTAAACCGATACGTTCTCCTTGAAATCCGTTTTCCTTTAGTGCCAATCCCAGAGAACCGCCTATCAGACCGACACCCCATATAGTAATCTGACGTAATTCCTGGATTTGTTGTATAATAAAGGCAGGTTTCTGATCTGTAAACATTCAGACGAATTCCAATAAATAGTATTCATCATATTTTAGATAATATTGTTCCTGATGTCAAGTCAAAATTCCGAGTGATAAAAATGTTGACATCTGATGGCATATTCTATACAATTCCACTCAGGAATGGAGTGTTTTGTAGAATAATACTATTTCTATGAATGTTTATCCCATTAATATTTGTTAAGAATGTCTTGAAGGAGTACACAAACTGGCAGTTTGTGCTACAAAAATGCGAAGTTTTCTATTAGAAATGGTATAACATACGGAAGAAACACGCATACGAGTATTATGAGTTTTTTATTATTAAACCTTTCAAATCAATCTATAGTCTAAACAGGGATTTCCTAAGGAGGTATACATGGCAGAACGAATTAAAATGGGTTTAATCGGATGTGGTGGCATGTCCGGTGCCCACATGAACGCCTACCGAGAGTTGTGGTCAAAAGAGGTACGAGTTTTTGATATTGTCGCTGCGTGTGATATAGACGAGGGTAGAGCCGAACAACGGGCAAGTCAGGCACACGAATTTCAAGGTGGGACGAAGCCTGCTGTCTATACTGACCTTGACAAGATGCTTGCTAAACACCCCGATTTAGAATGTGTTGATATCTGTGCGCTGCACAGTGCACATCATGTGGTTGCTGTGCCAGCATTGGAAGCAGGCAAACATGTTATCATAGAAAAACCTTTTGGCATTACGATGCGTGCGTGTAAACTGATGATGGACGCTGCAGAGAAAAATGATAAAATTATTTCTGTTGCAGAAAACTATCGGTTGGCTCGTATCCAACGTACTCGAAGTTGGGCAATTGCCCAAGGACGTATCGGTGATCCGCGCATGTTCTTCTGGGTAGAAGTTGGCGAGGCATTAGGTAAATGGGGTTGGCGTAACTTCAAGATGGATGCAGGCGGTGGTTGGGCATTAGATGGTGGTGTGCATTTCACCGATCTTATGCGATATATTCTCGGTCTGGAGGCAGTGGAAGTTTATGCTGTCAACAAAGCTTACGAACCTTTCCGTTATGATAATGCCGGTGCACGTGAAGGTGGTTATTCAGTTGATGTTGAAGACTGTATGATTGCTACAATCAAGTTTGAACAGGATGTAACTGCACAGTGGACATGGGTCGGTTCCGCTCCTGCACACGGCTTTGGTCAACACACAATCTATGGCAGCGAAGGTGCACTCGATTGGGGTAGAGGATTAGTGCCACGCGGCGGTGAACCAATCTCCAATGACGATTTGATGAAGGAATTCACTGATAGTCTTGATGATGAACAGCAGGAATACTATTTCCCATCAGGCATCGGTGACACAGTCGCTATTGAGTTGAAGTATTTTGCTGATGCAATTCGCAACGGTGGTAAACCCGAAGTCGACGCGGTTGAAGGACAGAGATCTCAAGCTATCTGCATGGCTGCCTATGAATCTGGATATTGGGGTCGACCTGTAACTATCGCAGAAATTGAGAACTGTGAATTGGAAGGGTATCAGAAGGAAATAAACGACCACTTGGGTATATAATAACCCATTGTATATTTCGTTTTATTCTTTCTGTAAGGCATTCGTGTTATGCCGTTCCAATATTAGGATGTAGTAGATTGCCAAATCAACTATGAATGTATATTCAACGTTGATTTGGCATTTTTGAGCGTGCAGGTATGATGAAGTGAATAAAAAACATCTAACTTTTTCTAAACATACAACCTAAAAATATAAAATCTGTCCAAGTCAATAAATGGGGCAATTGCGTGATAAAAATCGGACAACAATATTATTTTTTCGGATTTACCATAACATTTCTTTTGTTGTTGTCATTTAATACTGTAATGGCATTTGGACTTGAAGACAAGAACCTAATTTATGAACAGCAGTCTAATATACGTCGTCCGACAAATAAACTCGGTCAACGTAGAGGTTTCATTTTTGGTCTTGGTGCTGGTGTTGGCAATGTGAACTTTGCAGAACCACTTGCGGAGTATTGGGGTAGCACTTATGAAGGAGATTGGCCAGACCCGCGTGGAACTGCCTCTGCATTTGCTACTGAGATTAAAATTGGACATGGGTTTTCAAATCACTTTCTTCTTTACTACACCAGTCGCATCACTTGGATGCCATTATCCAATCTTTATCGAGATACGATGATTGCTAATGGAACAGCAGGGGTTGGCATGATGCTCTATCCTCTGAGTAGTACGGATTTTTATCTTATAGGTTCTGCAGGACTTGCAGCACTTGTTACCTGGGAACCACCTTTCAGATTGGAGCGTGCGAGACAAACAGGACTCGCAGTTTCTGGAGGAATCGGATTTGAACTTGTCCGTCATTTGAACATAGATTTTACCGTAAACTATGGAAATGCACATTCCACACAGGTTGATGATGTAAGTGAAATAACACTTACCGATGAGATAGTTTCCTTTTTAGTAACTGCACATCTCCTATTCTATTAGTATGATGCTGAGGTAGTAATGTCAGAAAATAGAGTAATAAGATTTAGAACAACTTTCCTTCTATTGATAGGTATGCTATCATTTATCTTGAGTTGTGGAGATTTGAGTGATGAGGAAACTAAAGACCGCCTTCGTTTTGCTGAGTTTTTCTTCTTTCCCACCGCACCTTATATAGATAAATCATACATAGAAGAAGTTCCTGCTGATGAAGTAGCATCTTTGAAAATTGACTATGACGTTGAAATAGAAGCAATTCAAAATGTGTATAAAACATTTATAGATTCCTATGTTGCAAAGGACATGGATTCCCTGTCTGCGACATTTGATAGAGCATCAAGCATGGAATATGGCACTACTACGGGTATAGTGTATGGATGGAGTAACATTAGAAGTTATATTCAAGCTAACTGGTCCGGTGAGTGGGCTGCAGACTGTAAAAGTGATCCAAATTGGAAACTGACAGATTTTCATTACCGAGCTAAGAATGTGAAATACAACTATGCAGAAATGAGTGCCAAGGGACCAATGTTTTACTACTTAGTAGATAGGGCTATTTGTTTTAACGAAATTGGGACATATTATTTGACTAAAAAGTCTGGCGAATGGCGTATTCATCAGATAGATGGATCACTATATTTTGCAGACTCAGAATATAAAGTTCCTTGACACCAACTATGGTAAATGATTGAATTAAGTCTACACATTGATCCGGCGAGGTTAGGAAACCTCGCCTACCGTTGATAGAAAGCGTAGATATAATTATATGCTTCACCATAAAGATATTACAACATAATCAACAATTATGAGGAAATATGCCAAAACCAACAGATATTCGTATCCTTGACGTTGCATATAACTTTGAAGAACACCAGTACCGGACTCCGCTAAAATTTGGTGGTGTGCCAACTGACCACTGTATCCTATTTAACGTGCAAATTCTGGTCCAAACGCGTGATGGCAAAGAAGCAGTAGGCAACGGGTCTACGCCCTTGGGAAATGTGTGGGCATTTCCACCGCGCTATGTACCTTTTGAACAAAGTCTCGCTGCGATGAAGCATCTCGCTGAATTGGCAATTGATTTGACACGAGATTGTGCACACTATGCACATCCACTTGAACTCTCTGATGTACTTGAACCTGAATTTTTACAGGTATCGAGAGAGTTATCGCAAACGATGCAGTTAGAAACTCCAATACCGAAACTCTGCACTGAGGTCACAACAAGTCCAATTGATGCGGCAATTCATGATGCATTCGGGAAGGCGAACGGTATCAATAGTTACAACGGATTAGACGAAGATTATATACAATCGGATCTATCCCGTTTCCTGGATTCTGGTTTTGCGGGAAAGTATCTTGACCAATATACCACACGTCATCCGAAACCCAATATGCCACTTTATCACCTTATCGGTGCATTAGATCCACTCACCGATCAAGACATCGTTGAACGTCTTAACGATGGACTTCCAGAGACATTACCTGAATGGATTATGGCTGACGGGTTGACACATCTCAAGATAAAACTGAATGGCGATGATTTAGAGTGGGATATCGCGCGTGTTCTCGCGATTGACCAAATCACTGCTGAAACGCAAGCACACCGAGGTGTTAGTTCTTGGCATTATTCTGCAGATTTCAATGAAACCTGCCAAAATGTGGATTATCTGTTAGAGTTTCTCAATCGGATTCAGGAAGGTGCTGGACAAGCATTTGAGCGGCTTGCCTATATTGAACAACCGACTGACAGAGACCTCAAAGCACACCCGGAAAACAAAATGCACAAGGCTGCCAAGATAAAACCGGTAGTGATTGACGAGTCCTTGACAGACTTTGAAACCTTGTTATTAGCTCGCGAACAGGGTTATTCTGGTGTTGCGCTCAAGGCGTGTAAAGGTCAGTCGCAAGCGTTGTTGATGGGGGCGGCTGCGCAGGAATACGGTATGTTCCTTGCAGTACAGGATTTGACATGTCCTGGCGCATCGTTCTTACATTCTGCTGGACTCGCTGCGCGTATTCGGGGTGTGACTGCTATTGAAGGGAATGCCCGTCAATTTTGTCCAAGTGCAAATGATGGTTGGCGAGAGGAATATCCGGAAATTTTTGAAATTATTGATGGTACTGTCGGGACACAGATTCTTACCGGTCCTGGACTTGGGTATTGACAATGAATCAAAAACAAGTTTGGCATTACCGACACTTGAAAACATTAGCATGAAGCAGAGGAAAGTAAAAGTTTACGCATTTTGGTTCTCCTTCAAGAAACTTATGAGATGTTTTCTGAATTACTTTGTGCGTTGGTTTCTGGTTCTGTGACTGAGATATTCGTGACAATATTCCTTTGTTCTGGATGGCGCACTGGAAAATCCGTGATCACTTCATTGATTAAATCTTGTATTATCTTTTTCACATTATCAAACGGGATGCACTCTAAAACGATATTGGCGCGATGTTTGGACGGTGCTATATTATATTTCAATCCGTACTGTATACCGAGAGACATTAACTCTGGTTCAACGTTGATTGAAATCTGTCTGCATTCCTGTTCGGTAATGTAATAACTATCAACAATGAAATGCGTGTGAATCCATGCTTCTTTTTCTTCAATGATCTTCATATTTACATTTTAGCATGAACAATGGTTGGAGTCAACGATTCTGAGGTTAGATTACAAGATTTTCAGGTCTATTTTTCTATTCCTGGACGTGGGAGTACAACACGAAAACCGATGGTCCGTGTTGAATCCAACGGATAGAAGGGAGACCGTAAAGCTGAACGCAGGAATGTACTACCGACATCCCATGCACCGCCACGAATTATGCGGACTCGTAACACGTCACGGAAACGTAGATTCAGCGGATTACGCTGCAGTTTTTTTTTGCTCTGCTGATAAAATGTAGGGTTATACTCATCAAGACACCATTCCCATACATTTCCAGCAAGGTCTGCAATGCCATTGGGTGATGATCCATTTGAAAATTGTCCGACAGGCGTAGGATGGTTGTGTTGACGTGCGAAATTTGCATGGTGTCGTGCTTTTGGTGGGTGGTTGCCCCACGGATATTTTCGTCCTTCTGTGCCTCGTGCTGCGCGTTCCCATTGTGCCTCAGTTGGCAAACTTCCACCGATCCATTCCGCAAATGCTTGTGCATCAAACCATGTGACACCAACAACAGGTTGTGTATCTGCATTGAAGTTACCATCTTTCCAAATTTCTTCGCCTTGTTGTCCACGAGGCGTGGGACGGTTCGTTGCTTCAATAAAAGCGCGATATTGTGCATTTGTGATTTCGTATCGGGAAATTTGGTATTCGGAGAGATAGACTTCGTGTTGTGGGACTTCAGTGTCAAAGGTATATTTTTCAAGCAGAGAACTTCTTAGCTTAGCTTGTGTATAGGCTGCTTCTGCTTCCTTTGGAGTTGATCCCATTAGGAATTCACCTGCGGGAATAGTTATCCATTCTATTGTTGCGAGTGTTTTTTCAGCGGTTGGACTAATTTCGGCAGTAACAGAGCTCATACAATGGCAAAGAAGAAATACCAGCATCGTAAGACAGAGGCATCGCATACCCTAAAATATCCTTTATTTTTTGGTGATTTCTCATCAAAGTTGAATTTCTTAAAGAACAGTTCAATTTTCTGTAATAAAATTTATGCATTAACATTGATTTAATGTAAGTATATTATCACGTTTACAGAGAAGTGTCAATTGCTCTTAATGTGAGTCCAGGGTTATTTAGTTTTAATAAATTATCAACATCAGGATTTACTGAAAGTTAATACTCAAAGCGGTAGGTGCGGTTTCCTAACCGCACTAAAACCTGTGAGAAGACCTATTATGAAAGGTATTTGACACAAATCCGGTGCGGTTAGGAAACCGCACCTACCGGCTTGGGGAATTTAAATTTGTGAAATAATACATAAGAAAAACTTAAAACTAAATAACCCTGATGTGAGTCAGGTGCTGTTTAGTTTTGAGAATTTGTAATTATTGATATTAACTTTTTGTTAAGTCCCTGCATCGGTTTCATCACTGAATTTATTGGATATATTGATTCTTGTCTGAACCAGGATTTGCAGGATGGACAGATTTCCAGGATAAGAGTCTGAAACATCAAAGTGCCAGTCAGAGAATAAACGTCAAACTGCGAATAGGAACTATGGAGAGCCAAACTCATAATCCTGAAAATCTACTAATCCTGCAAATCCTGGTTCAGACAAAGAGGAATACAAACCTATAATAAATTTAACGTTTGTGAATAATATTGAACAAAAATCCTCAAACTAAATACCCCTAACAAAACAGTGGTTTTATTCACAGAATTCGTGTAAAATCTTAGGATACATTAAACGAAAGGAAAAAATAATGAGACATTTTTTAATTTGTGTTGGATTACTAATTATTACTACAACAGTCCTTGCACAAGGAATAACCTTAACATCAATAGACTATCGTAAAGATATGTTATTGGCAAATGAACCAAAAATAACAGGATTTGAAGGTGCATCAGCGATAATTGAGTTTGAAACATTGATTGATACCCCTGCAGCGGTTGCATATTACGGTGTTCCACATACCGAAGGGAACTTGACTACGCCAAGATACCGTAAAGCAGTGAAAGGTATACACATTGATGACAACAAAACGAAACATCGTATTGCACTGGATATATCAAAACTTGAGGATGTGCATTATGATACAGGTTTGATTGCTAATAATGGTGGTACAATAGTCTATCGTATTGAGGTGTTTGATCCACGTATACAGACAGCACGAGCTTATGATAGGCGATTGCGTTACGAAAGGGATGGCGAACCTAAAACAGGTAAATATACATCGCTTGTGACTTTGACAGAAGGTCCGTTTGTGGATCTTGTAACACACAATTCTGCAGTTATTTCTTGGGAGACAAATATTCCAACAAAGGGGTCTGTTCTGTCTGCAAATAGGGAATTTCTTTCATTACAACCTTCTGTTCGGCATGAAGTCAAACTCACGAAGCTAAAACCGAATACAGTCTATACCTATCAAGTCAATTACGACATCTATACACCAAAGTATACATTTAAAACAGCCCCTGACATAGGTACACGGACAAGTATTAAGTTCGGATTTATGTCTGATTCACGTGCTGGTGTAGGTGGTGGAGAACGTGCGCAAAACGGTGTCAATGCTAAAGACCTCGCTCGGTTCGCAATAGAACTCTATAATAAGAAAGCAGATTTTGTATGTTTCGGTGGTGACCTTATCAACGGTTATACCTCTGACCCCAAAGACTATGAGTGGCAGTTGGAAACATGGAAACGAACCATCCAACCAGTTGCTGCAAATATTCCATTCTATGAATCAATGGGTAATCATGAACAGGTCGGTTCGTATTACAAGATGACTGCACCGCATTTACCACGGGACGAATACTATATCCCATTCACTGGTACAGTTGGAGAAGATAGTGCAGAGGCGATTTTCGCAAAAGAATTTGTCAATCCTAAAGGAAGTCGATATGAGTTAGGAATTCCAAATCCAGAGACAAAAGGTAGCAAAGAAATGGAGGGTGCTAATGTTGGTCCCTCATACAGTGAAAATGTCTATTCATTCATTTACGGTAGGATCCATTTCATTTCTCTGAATACCAATTATTGGGGAACAGGTTATAGGAATATAAGCGATTTTGGCCAGAAATCTCAGGATAAAACTGCGATAAACCTTGCCCTAAAACATCTCGGTGGTAATAGGGAAGGATATGTAATGCGTAATCAGATGGCATGGTTGAAAAACGAGTTGGATGCAGCACAAAAAGACATCAGTGTTGATTGGGTGTTCATCATACTTCACGAACCGCCTTTCCCGAATGGTGGACATGTCAAGGATGCGATGTATTGGGGTACACCCGGTGAAGGTGGAACTGGTGGATACAACGATAAAAACGTGCCTCTGGGTAATGTGCTTGATATGCGAAACGAATTTTGGAAGATAGTTTCAAGCAAATCAAAAGTGTTAGCAGTGCTTTGCGGTGATGAACATAATTACAGTCGCACTTTAATCGATTCATCTGTCCATCCAGATTTTAGGTTTCCCGTTTGGCAGATAATAAGTGGTGGTTGTGGTGCACCATATTATGTGCAAGACAAGTCGGTGCCTTGGGTTGATAAGGTAAAAGCATTTACTATTGATAAACATTTCTGTTTATTTTCTATAGAAGGTAGTCAGGTCGGGTTGGAAGTCTACAACGACAGCAACCAGCTCTTAGATAGCATTGACAACCTAACAACAATTCGATAGTCGTACCCCAATCTATATATTGAATTATAAATATAAGTTGACACTTTCGTCCCATGGTAGGCGAGGTTTCCTAACCTCGCCTATGCAGAGTGTTCAAGTAATTTCAATATCCACTATAACACGACATGACAAAAATTATACCCAGTTTTGTCTTATTTTCGTAACATTTCATTGCTATAATTCTTGCATAAGTTTATGAAAAGGATTATTTACATGCAATACAGAGGACTGGTCATTTATGTTACTTTAAGTATACTTGTCTTTTCAATATACGGTTTTGTCATCCGAGATGGTTCATCTGATAAGCAGCAGGGGGAAGAATCGGGACAATCCATCATCAAGAATAAAGGTTCCGATACTATGGTCAATTTGGCACAGGCTTGGGCTGAAACATATTCTGGCATTTCAGACACAGTTTCTGTAGAAGTATCAGGGGGTGGTTCAGGAACAGGTGTTGCTGCATTGATCAATGGTACAGTCGATATTGCAAACTGCAGCCGCCAGATAAAACCCAAAGAGAAGGAAGAGGCAGAGAAAAACACTGGTAAAGAACCGATTGAGTTTATTGTCGGTTATGATGCGCTTGCTGTTTATGTACATAAAGATAATCCTATTAACCGAATTACAATACCACAACTCGCCGAAATATATGGTGAGGATGGTAAGCTCACTAAATGGAATCAACTTAGAATTGCAAATGCGGGTTGCCGTAGTGATAAAATCATCCGAATCAGTCGACAGTCAAACTCAGGCACCTATTTTTATTTTAGGGAAGCACTTCTTGGCAAAGAACGAGATTTTGAGTCAGGATCGTTAGATTTACACGGTTCAAAAGATGTGGTGGAAGTCATCGGACGGACACTTTGTGCTATAGGGTATAGTGGTATGGGATATGCAACTGACCATGTGAAGATGTTAGAGGTAGCAACTGCATTAGATCAACCTTATTACTCCCCGAACCTTGAGAACGTTATTGCCAAAACATACCCAATTGCGCGTCCTTTATATATGTATTCTCTTGGTGAACCAACCGGTGAAGCAAAAGCTTACTTGGACTGGATTCTTTCAAATAAAGGACAAAAGATTGTTGAGGAACTTGGTTTTGTGCCATTAACAAGAAACTAAAGGGACCTCCTGTTTAGATGAAGTTTATCCATATCTTATTCTCAATTAATGGACGTATCAATAGAGCCGGTTGGTGGTTACTGAATCTTCCGATATTTGTTATATTGGCAATATCCCTTACAACATTCGATTTTCCAGCAACTTTATTATTTGAGCAAATACAGTTACTTATTCTCTTAGTCCTAGTTTGTGTACATAGTGCGGTATCAGCTAAACGTTGGCATGACAAAGACAAATCAACGTGGTGGTTGCTGTTTCATATCATTCCGCTTATCTGTTCAATCTGTATATACGCAGCGAAACTGTCTTCAACATGGTGGGAGTTGATTCATGTCATCACAGTTATTAATTGTCTGTGGACATGCGTTGAATTGGGCATAATCAAAGGGACAGCAGGTGACAATCAATACGGACCTGACTCAGAAACCTCTTCGGAGTCTATAATTGATGTCTATATCAGTATTTGCGGAATAAGTGCAATTCTCTTTGTTTTCGGAATATTCTTTTTTGTATTTAAAGAAGGGGCAGGCTTTCTCTTTGGTGAACTAAACATCTGGCAGTTTTTGTTCAGTGAAGAGTGGTATCCAACTTCTCTGAACAATAAAAGATACGGAACATTGGCGCTGATACTTGGCACTTTTAGTGTGACAGTATTAGCCATGCTGCTTGCTGTTCCGTTTGGACTCGGTGCGGCAATCTACGTATCCGAATTCTCTAGTCCCAAACTTAAAGAAACCTTCAAGATAGTCATTGAATTTCTCGCAGCAATCCCGTCTGTTGTTTGGGGTTTCATCGGTTTGACGTTGATGAATGAGATGATTATTAAGGTATTTAACGCACCCATTGGTTTAACGATGTTAAACGGTGGTATAATGCTGGCATTAATGAGTGTTCCGATCATCGTATCCATTGCTGAGGACGCATTAAAAGCGGTACCAGATTCGTATAGAGAGGCTGCAGAAGCACTCGGAGCAACACGTTGGCAGGTGATTTTCCGTGTACTGCTACCTGCTGCGAAGAACGGATTATTGGCGGCAGTATTACTCGGTGCTGCGCGTTCCATCGGTGAAACAATGGCAGTTTTGATGGCTACTGGACACTCTGTCAATATACCAGGTGGACCTCTTGCTTGGATACGCACACTCACTGCTACTATCGCCGCAGAATTAGGTGAAGTTGCAAGAGGTGGAGAACATTATCAGGTTCTATTTATTATCGGCATATTACTTTTTACCCTAACATTTATCGTAAATCTCATCGCTGATTTAGTAATCAAAGGAATTCGTCAAAGTTAATGGACACAACATCGTAGGAATATATGAATAGCAAGACAGAAATAGCTGCACAGGATATGTTTACTGAAACTGCAGTAGGCAAACAGAATAGATACACAGAGAATATAGTCAAAATATTCTTTCTCATCATGACTTGTCTGATGATTCTTCCGCTATTATTAATCATTGGATACCTTATCTATAAAGCATTACCTGTGCTATCTTTTGACTTTCTGTTATCAAACCCACAAGATAACATGCGTGCGGGAGGGATATGGGCACCGTTTCTCGGCACAATATATTTGGTAGTTGTCTCACTCTTGGCAGCAGCACCGATTGGTGTCTTCGCTGCGGTATACCTTAACGAATATGCACGGGATAGTTGGTTCACTCGGATAGTTAATTTAGCAGTCGTGAACCTTGCAGGTGTGCCAAGTATTGTTCATGCGTTATTCGGCTTAGGTGCATTTGTGTTGTTTGCTGGATTAGGTGAGTCAATCCTTGCTGCATCTCTAACCTTAGCAATTATGACGTTACCCGTGATTATTGCAAGTACAACGGAGGCACTGAAAGCGGTCCCGATGTCATTCCGTGAGGCATGTTGGAATGTTGGGGCAACCCGTTGGCAAACGATCAGGCGTATTGTCCTGCCAAACTCTATCAGTGGCATTCTTACAGGCGTAATTTTACAAGTCTCGCGTGCAGCAGGTGAAACTGCACCGATTATGTTTACAGGGGCGGTATTCTATAAACCTATTGCAGAAGGTGACCTTTTAGCATATAATATATTTGACCAGTGTATGGCACTTTCATTACACCTCTATACGATTTCAACACAGGTGCCGGATGTAGCAGAGGGCATACCCTACGGGACAGCTATTGTGCTGGTGGGAAGCGTTCTTCTGGTTAATGCCGCGTCAATTGTGTTACGGGTATATCTTAGGACGCGAAAGAAGTGGTAGGCTTTAGGAATTTGAGGTACGGGTGTCATTTGCTGGCATCATCTACCTCAGCACTGAGGTCTGTTATCTCGCTAAAAAGACGTAAAATAGGATGTTACCCATGTTGAATGATCTTAACGATGAATATACTGGTTTCAGAAAGAACATTTACGAAATAATTGAAGGACCTGTTGTAAGCGGAATTATCCAATTTTTGATACTTGCTTCTGCAGTAGCCTTTGTTCTTGAGACTGAATCTGCCTTTGATAAATATGAGACTTATTTTGTAATATTAGATTGGACTTTTTTAGCACTTTTTACAGTAGAATATATATTACGTGTCTATACCGCTCCTGATAGGAAAGCGTTTATATTCAGTTTCTTCGGCGTTGTTGATCTGCTCGCGATTTTACCGGCTCTCATGCTGATACCCGGGTTTCGTGTGCTACGTGTTCTCAGATTTTTACGGATTTTCAGAATCTTTAAAGCCACACGATTCGTTTTAGCAGTGGATAGAATGATTGAGGCATTAGCGGAAGTTAGAAGAGAGCTTCTGGCACTTGTGATTTTGTGCTCACTGTTTGTTTATTTAGCTGCATGTGGCATCTACGTTTTTGAAAAAGATGTTCAACCAGAGAAATTCGGCTCTATTCCTGATGCGATGTGGTGGGCAATCGTATCACTAACGACTATCGGATATGGTGATGTGTATCCCGTTTCAACTGGTGGCAAAATCTTTACTGCATTAGTTGCTTTAGTCGGTGTAGGACTTATTGCTATTCCATCTGGATTGTTAGCATCTGTTCTAACTGAAGCGAGGGTTGAAGAAGAAATGCAAGACGAGGAGAATGGTGAAAA
Organism: Candidatus Poribacteria bacterium; assembly: GCA_965214095.1. Lineage (GTDB taxonomy): Bacteria > Poribacteria > WGA-4E > WGA-4E > WGA-3G > MSPOR6. The sequence goes on from OZ243938.1 coordinate 2,097,733, forward strand.
AGATGAAAAATAAATTTGGTGCTCTCATGTTGATTTGTGTGTGTGTTTTCATGTTGCTAAACATACTGTTCATTTCTGCAGTTGCTCTCTATTTCTTTGAAAAAGATTCACATCATGGAGAGTTCAGTTCACTCGCTGACACTATAAGACATGTTTCATTAGAGTTCTTCACTGTAGGATATTCAGATATAACTCCTGTCTCTTTCGGTGGAAAACTAATATGTATCGGAGTCTCCATATTAGGCAATTTACTTGGTGTCTTAATATTTATAGGAATAGCCGTTTGGATATTTAGGTCTGTATCATCCTATAGAAGAATATAAATGGATATAAGAATAGTTGGAGCATAGGGACATAGTGCAACCTGTAATTGAAATTTCAGATTTAAAAGTGTTCTATGAAGACACACAAGCATTGAATGGAATATCATTGGACGTTTATCCAAATGAAATACTTGGTATTATCGGTCCAGCACAATCAGGAAAAACGACTCTGTTAAGAGTTATCAATAGAACTTTGGAATTTACACAAGGCACATCTATTGAAGGCACAGTGAAGTTAGACGGTGTTGACATCAATTCAATCAGTGATGTATATGGGTTGCGGAGACGTATCGGAATGGTGTTGCCGTTGCCGGTGGGTTTACCGTTGTCCATATATGACAATGTGGCGTTTGCTCCAAGAACTGCGGGTCTTCGCAATAAGACAGATTTAGATGAAATTGTTGAGCGATGTCTGCAACAGGCTGCGCTATGGGATGAAGTAAAGGATCGTTTGGACAGCCTCGGCACTAAACTCTCAGGTGGTCAACAACAACGATTAACCATCGCAAGAGCACTTTCACATCAACCAGAAATCCTTTGCCTTGATGAATTCTCTATTGCAGTTGACCCGATTACAACGATGCGTATTGAAGATGTCCTCAAAACACTCAAAGAAGAGATGACTATTTTACTTGTTACGAATTTGGTTCAACAGGCAAAGCGTTTAGCCAACCGCACTGCATTTATGCTCAACGGAGATTTAATTGAAATTGATAAGACCGATGTTATCTTCTCCGAGAACCCTACTAATCAATCCACCTATGATTATGTAAATGGTACTTTCGGCTAACATCAAGAGGAGTGTCTCAATTGGATACAAATAACTACAGTATAGAAACAGAGAATCTTAGCCTGTGGTATGGTGATTTTCAAGCACTTATTGATGTGAGTGTTAACATTCCTACTGGCAAAATAACTTCTTTGATTGGACCATCTGGGTGTGGCAAAACAACACTTCTTCGCTGTTTCAACCGAGTCAATGAAAGGTATGGGAACGTTACAACAGAGGGTGAAATAAAGATATTAGGAAAAAACATTTACGATCCGGATGTTTCTCTGCTTGAATTGCGAAAAACAGTAGGCATGGTATTTCAACGTCCTAACCCGTTGCCGATTTCGGTTTATGAAAATATCCTTTTCGGTCTACGAATACATTCACCTTTTAGAAGTCTAAATCGAACACAAGCCGATGAAATAGTAGAAGAAGCACTTACTGCAGTTTTTCTGTGGGATGATCTGAAGGATAAATTGAAAATGCGTGCGACCTCATTACAATTAGAACAGCAACAGAAACTATGTATTGCACGCCTGTTGCCGCTCAAACCGCAGGTGATATTGATGGATGAACCTTGCTCAGCACTTGATGCCAAAGGCACGCTTGCTGTTGAGGAATTGATGTCAGTACTCGCTGGTTCATACACTTTTTTGATTGTTACGCATAATATGGCACAAGCAAGACGGGTTAGCAATGAGTGTATTTACATGTTCCTCGGTGAACTCATTGAACATAGAGAAACACAGGCACTATTTGAAACGCCTGAACATCCGAAAACTGCGGATTATGTGCAAATGCGATACGGATAGACGACATTCACAGGGATATAATAGTTAGTATATACAAGAAACAATTATCCCCACCTGTCCGGAAAAAGGCATTCCTTGATGAATGCAAATATCATGAACAGGTCAGAACTAATTTATCATACCATTGCCATAGTAACACTGGCGATAGTCATTATTCTGTTATGGAACTTCACTTCAGATGTGTCTTATGTTGAAGATCAAACCAGTTCTGATGTGATGACAGAAGAGACTTTGTCTACAATATATGGTCAACTATACCGAATGATTCCGAGTTTCTGTGGGGTGATATTGTTTAGTATTGCTATCTCATTTTATTTGGAAGAATGGTTGCAACAAACATCATGGCAATACCAAATAATAGAACGGCATATTGCGATTTTGGCAAGAGTGCCGTCTCTTGTTGTTGGCATATTGGCTGTTTACTTTATCTTATTTTATTTTCAAAACATCACATATTATGGTCTATTATTGACTGTTGCGTTGCTTGTGATGCCTGTTACCATTCGGTCTACACAAGAGTCAATTCAAACTGTTGATATGTCTGTGCGAGAAGCAGCGTATGCGTTAGGAGCAACCAGATGGCGTGTGGTTACTGGTCATGTTTTTCCACGTACCTTTCCTAAGATATTGGCTATAATAGGCACTGCAATTTCACGAATTCTGGCAGTTGCTGCATTACTCATCTCTGGTGTATGGATTTACGTATCAAACTCGTTTAGTTTTCCGACAAGTGTTATTCTGCTGATAACAGGTGCAGTAATAATCAGTGTTCTTTCAAGTCTGCTTGAAGTGAAACAGTGACTCCAATGACAAAGGATTCATATAAATGCAACAACCAATAAATGCACCTGTTTTATATATCAATGATTTGAATGTATGGTTTGGGAAAAATCATGTTTTAAAAGACCTAACTTTTGATATTTTTCCAAGACAGGTGACATCATTTATTGGACCTTCAAAATGTGGTAAAACAGCATTAGTTCGTTGCTTGAATCGCCTGAATGATTTGAAATCGGACTTTAGATATACCGGTAAGGTACAATTCAATGGAAAGGATCTATATTCGTCCAAAGTACATGTCATTGATATTTCCCAGAAAATAGGAATGATATTTCATAAACCGATTCCTTTCCGTAGATCTATCTATGAAAATGTGGCTTATCCTGCACGGCTTCGCGGGATAAAACAATCCTCTGAACTTGATACTGTTGTTGAAGAATGTCTGAGAGAAGCACAAGTTTGGGATGAAGTCTGTCATGATCTTGATGCATTACCCGACATATTAACTATCGGACAGCAACAACAGCTTTGCATTGCCCGCGTATTAGCGGGTAATCCTGAAATATTGATATTTGACGAACCGTGTGAACAACTGGATGCTACGGAAACTCCTAAATTGGAAGCAACTGTCCAGAATCTCAAAAGCCGATATTCACTCATATTCGTCACTAACAAGAGAAGACAAGCAGCCCGTGTGTCTGATGTTGCTGGATTTCTATATAACGGTGAATTAATAGAATTTGGACATACAGAACAAATATTTACGAATCCAAAAGACAAACTAACTGAAGACTATGTAACAGGACGTTTAGGATAATTCAAAATCTGACAGGAGATACCGATGCAACACTATTTGGAATCAGAGCTCAAAGCACTACAACACCAACTGCTTAAAATGGGTGGTATTGCAGAGAATATGTTGCGTGATGCTGTCCATTCTGTCCTGAATCGGGACGAGGAATTAGCGCGTCGTGTAATCCTTGATGATGATACGGTGGACAAATTAGAAAATGAGATTGAAGCGCGATGTATACAACTCATTGCCAGACACCAACCTGTTGCGTTTGAGTTGCGTTATTTGACGATGACATTGAAGGTTAATAGAACCATAGAAAGAATGGCGGATAAGTGCGTATCTATTGCCAGACGAAGTATTGAACTGTTAGAATATCCACCGATGAAACCATTTGTTGACTTACCGTCTGTAACCCATCTTATACAAGAGATGGTGAAAGATGCACTCGACGCATTGGTCAATAGAAATGCGGAACTTGCACGAGAACTTCGTGAGCGTGACAGCAAAGTAAATGCTTTTTACGAACAGATGTATGGTGAACTTTGTTCTCTAATGTCTGACCAACCGCAACAGATTCAGACAGGTATAAGTCATCTACTTATTTTCCGTCATTTGGAACGGGTGGGTGATTTAGCAGTGAATATTGGTGAAGAGGTTTATTACCTTGTTGAAGGGGAGGTAATTCGTCATACGGATATTGTCTAATACTATTTGTAAAAGATAAGGTGTCATTGAGCATTCGTAGGTTTATCTTCAATTGCTGAATGTAAGAGGCGCAATAAATTGCGCGACTACAAACGCGTTTTTTCTTAATGTTAGATTATCAATTAGAAATGGTAAAATATCCAGTTTGCCACGCTGAAAATAGCCATTCCCATAGATTTCTATTTCTGTTCTGCTGAGAAAAAATGCACATCTCGCTGTGGGAATGGTATTTTGATATCGTATTCCTTAAACTTCTCCCAAATCATAAAATGCAGATCGCTTGCAACATCAAAACGATCAAATGTATCTGGAATCCATGCTAATAATTCGAAGTCTAGCGAAAACTCACCGAAATTAGTAAATCTAACAAAAGGAGGCGTAACGTTTTCCATTTCAGGTGTTGGTTCTTTTATCACATCAGGATGTGCATGTGCCACCTCAATCAAGGCTTTCTTGACGAGTTCTGGGTCTGCACGAAATGAAACACTTGCTTTAATACTAATCCGAAAGCGATTGTTATAATGTGTAAGGTTATGGACGGGTTCGGTAATTAATTGGGAATTTGGAACAATAATCTCCTTTTCATCAACTGCTATAATGACTGTGGATCGGAGATTAATACTACTCACTCTACCAAATATACCAACATCCATAATTTCTACTAAATCCCCTATTTTGATAGGTCGTTCAAAAATGAGAATAAATCCTGATATGAAGTTTGAGACCATAGTCTGCAAACCAAAACCGATACCGATACTCAACCCACCAAAAATTAATACAATGCTCGTGAGACTTATTCCAAGTGTATTAAATGTAATAAGGATTCCGATAGTGATAAGACTGAAATGAAGAATGCGAAGAAGGATGAATTGTGTGTGTCTCTCAATTTGAAATTCCTGTAAAACCTGTCGACTAAGTATATATTGTGAGTACTTAGACAGAATAAACATACCGAAGAGAATGACAAATCCATAAAATAGACCTGCTAATGTTAATCTGCGCGCGCTGTCATCAACGACTTCTGGTTTTCTTCCTAAAAGTGTCTGCAAGAAAGATGAAATACCTGTTGTTTCTTCTACCTGTTGTTTGGGTGGTTGAAATAGGTCTGCGATTGGGTAGTTGAATATTCTGCCAAAGAGTCCCGTGCTAATTCCCGCCACATTTAGTGCTACAATTATCCCTGCAATCAAGATAATCAGGAACAGGATTGCGATCATCCGATTTTCAAAATTTTGTGGCATCTTCAAACGATTTAGAAATTTGCGTATCCAGCGTCGAAAGAATTCACCAATAACTAAGGTCAAAGCCAAGATACCGACAAATGCGATTATCTGCCAAACTTTCACCTCATCATCTAAGGTTATAGCCTTAGTATTAAGAAAATCCGATATTTGTTGAAAAAGTTCGCCCATCTTAGCCAACCCTATCTACATAGGTACAAACATTATCAATCAATAGCAATCTGCTCTTTAGCATGAACAAACAAGACATCGTTAACACCTTGGTATCGTTGTAAGACATCAGGAAAGTCATTTGAATTGATGTCCTCTGAAGTTAGACCAACGATGACTAAGTCTGCCTGAGCGGATCTTTGTGCGACATCATGCTCCAATCCTTCCAGACTGTCGTAAGAGACAGAAGTTACATTTTGCATTGATATAGGTAGTCTTCCATCTTTTATAAAATTTGAAAGTTTGTCGGCTTCCAATTCAGCATCCCAAGAACCTGAACATGCAAATAAACGTATCTTTGCTTTTTTCCATTCAGGGTGTCCCACCAATATATATGCAAGTAATAACATCATAGGTACATTGCTGATATTATCTTCCGTTACCCACACATGTATTGAAGATCTATATCCAAAGCGGTATTTCGTAGAACGTAGAACGAGTGCATTGAAAAGAGATTCCGCTGCAAGTTGAGTCCCAAGCATGACTTCTCCGATTTCATCGGGGTTTTCTTTATCAAATTCAAGTAGTATTGAGTTGTTTGATAAACCAGAGATTCCGGGCATCTGTAGGACTTGTGCTAATCCTTGTTGAAAAGTTGGACAAATAAGAGAGTCGACGTATATTCCTGCTCCACTCGCTTCAGTCTGCTGTATTAGTGATTCGACGTGAATCCGTGCTGAGATTTCTTCCTGAATGGAGTAGTCTCCAGGGAAAAATTGGATAAAGTGTCCAAATCCTTGTCTGTGGCAAATCCATCGTAAGAGGTCAAAATGTCCGAGTCGTCGGTCCCCGAATTGTGTAATAGCTACAATTGCTGGTCGCCACCCACTTTCCGCTGCACTCGCCCTATTTTTTTGTAATGTGGTTTGCAACCAACGTGTTAATTGGAACATTGCACCTTGGAAGATACCGGACATACCGCGTTGTTCTCTATGTCCGCGTCTAAGTCCGATATAAATTGTTAAGATGAGAACAATTGATATGACTGCATAAAAGACGTTAATCTGAATCATCATCAGACCACACATAACGAAACCTAACAATGACACATACCATCGTGAATGGAAAGTTGGACGGTAAGATGGATTTCCTGCGAAATGTTCAAGGAATGAGACGAGACACAGCGCCCCATAGGTAACTAAGAAAAACATCGTCAGTATCATAGCGATAGAATTTAATTCACCTATTGCGACAAACACTATTGCGATAACTCCAGAAACAAAAGTTGCTGGAATAGGTTCTTGGGTTTTACCAACCCCAAATCGCATGAGTCGGTTCAATCCAGGAATCGGTAAAACGTCATCCCGTGCGAGTGCTTGGAGTGTTCTGGGTGCGACCATAATAGAACCGAGTGCAGACGATACCGAAGCTGCTCCCAACCCAATGTATATAGCGTCTCCCCAAGCAGATATTTTCGCCATAATGAATTCGTCATTAGCAAGTAGTTCGGGGACTGCACTCTGACAAAGCTTATACGCCACTAGAATATATATTACCATACCTGCGAGCGTTGCACTAATTGTTCCGAGTGGTATACTTCGTTGCGGATTCTTCAAATCACCAGATAAACCTAATCCTGCGATCATCCCTGTAAAAGCGGGGAAACAGATAGCGAAAACTATGCCGAAAGTATCCGCCCCTTCTTTTATACCTTCCGTGATATTTAGAGTTTCAGGACGAAATCGCTTTTGAACTCCATCAATGGTGACAAATTCTTCAGGGCTCCCCAGGAAAAATGTAACAAGTGCTACTGCCAAAATGCCACATATTAACCATAATATAGAAACGCCCATATTCGCGCCTCTTGTCAACATAATTATGATAAGAACAAGCGTGCCGGGGATACTTATCCAGCGAACATCAATTATTCCCTTAAAATCCGGATATTGCGTGCCTAACATATCCAGTACAGGTTCAAAAGCAGAAGCGAAAGCGACCATGTAAAATGCGATTGATATTGCCTGAGAAAGATATAACGCGATTCCTATAGTGCCACCGATACTTGTTCCGAAGGATCGGCTAACGATATAGTATGCACCACCACCAGCAACTCGGCGGTTAGTTGCTACTTCGGAGACGGCAAGGACTGTCGGTATGGTTACAAGATGTCCAAGTACAATGATTGCCAGACTCTTCAAGAAACCTACATGTCCGACGGCATAACCGAAACGTAAGAAGAGAATTGCTCCTAATATTGTGCTAATGGATGCGAGAAAGACAGGGGCTGTTCCAAACCCGTGTCCATGTTGTTCCTCAGCGAAGTTGTTTTGATCAGTCACTGATTGGCTCTGTTGTCTGAATTTAGAAAACATATCATGAATCCTTGTGAATTATATAGAGGATAATTCAGTTCTGTTTATCATGTATTTAAGTCTAAGTTACAGTGTAATTCGTAAAATTGATAAATATTTATAATTGAGATTCTCGGTCAATGGTTCACTATTATATGCTAAAGAACCGCTTAAACGCAACCCAAGTCGTGTTGTAAGGTTGAATGTTAATGCGGGTTCAGCTGAAAAGCGATAATTCTTGAAGCCAACTTCTGGTGTGAATTTGAGTACTACATTTAGTTTTTTCCATCCTATTGATGAAAACGCCAACCATCGAAATGAGGTCGGGTCAAATCTTCTTATAGTAAGTCCTCTGCGTGGTTGTATGTTTTCAATGAAGTAGCCAATCCCGCCTGAAATCCGTAGCGTTCCTTTTTCATATATTCCAGGACGGATGTAACTTCCGATTTGTGATGTCAAAGCACTTCCTTGGCTAATGTTGCGTTCCAAATCTGTAAATGCTTCAATACCGAGTTTATTTATTCGCATTCCTCCTTGTATACGTGCCTTGATGATTTCAGAATGTACACCGTCTTCACCTGATGCACGTGAACCAAAGATACCTCCCCATCCATTGATGTTTTTGAATGGGACGACTGCGGTTAAGGAGAGTGTTTGTGACGTGCCATCACCTGAAATACCAAAGTCCATTGTCTTCGCATCGGTCGGCAAGTCAGCAAATTGACTATATACAGGCAAAGCATTATAAATACATAAGAGTGCTATAAATGTAAAAAGATAGATAATTTTGCATTTCGGACAATTAAAGGACATTTTTTGGTGACCAGTTCCCTTTGTATATCAAGTTCCACTGAGAATAATTATATGAGAAAAATAACAATGCTGTTTTCTCAGTCAGTATTTGCGTTTATTAGTATTCCTAATAGACATGCATCTACCAATCCACCAACAATACATCCTGCTAATGCCCAATTGTATCGATGTTTTTTCATATAGATCTCATAGGAGTCAATATAAAATGCAACATATTGCGAGGACTTGCCGAGTGTTCGTGCTGCTGGTACTGATTTCATATCTCTTTGTGAAACCAGAGGACCGATGATAGGAAGAAAACACCCAGTTGTGAACCACAATGTTTGATTAAAATGTGCTTTAACATCTTTTTTGGCATCAGCGATTGCCTGTACCTCATCTGGTGATGGTAGATTCTCTTCTTTACCCTCAATCCGTCCTGGTATAATAATATCAACTTTACCTGAAGGTAATTGCTGAACTTCATACCTGTTTATTGGTTGCTCTTGTGCAGAAGTTGGTGTTTGTGAAGCCACATAGAACAGTAATGTGAAGATAATAAACATTAATAAATGAGAATATGAACTTTTATTCATTAATTTCTCCTTTATAGTAGATTTTTAAATTACTTGAACACTCTGCATAGGCGAGGTTAGGAAACCTCGCCTACCGTGGGGCGAAAGTGTCAACTTATCTTTATAATTCACTATACCTTGAGAAATACATTGTTTATAGATAAATAACAGAGTAATATTTCAGGATTTGTATGCCAGATTATCTGTAATGCTGTTGAATACACATGTGTTCTGAAATAACTAAATATTCTAATTCCTCTTTTCATACACATGTGTAGTAGAAGTATCCGCCCAATATATCACAAGAAGTTGACCGTCCCATGTATATGTGCTAACAGAAAGTGACTGTATTCCATCAGGATACCAATTGATTGTTCCTTTATTTCTACCATAAGGCTCTACCAAATTATAGGAACCGGAGAAAAATTGTGATGCGTCTTCAAACTGCCGTGTAAATGTAGTTGTAGTTAACCGCATGGATCCACCTAACGATTGTACAGTGTCGCCATTTACTTGCGTTCTAATAAGTTCATATACGCCTCTAAGCGTATTTGCAATTTCATAGGCTTTAGAGTATACAATAATAGTCGCAGATTTTGTTGCTTCTTCTTCTCCACCGTCGCGTACTGATAGATAAACCGTAATCGTTTTTGGAGCAACAACTTCCTCATCGGGTAAAGGAGGGGCAATCCATTCGACCTTTGACGTAGTTGCACTTTTTAAGACACCATCTGTTACGTCCCATAAGTAGGACAAGCTGTCATCTTCTGGGTCAAAAGCGGTAACTCTAAACTCTACAGTTTCACCATAATGCACCTCACTTGGTACAATAAAACTGTTGATTTTCGGTGTATCATTTCTCCAATCATCATATAGGTCACAACCGCCAAATACTGAACTTAGGAGAACTAAGTGGAGAATCAGGACACCGAGTTTGGAGTTTACTTTTGTATTCACAACATTTTTCCTCATTTATGTATTGCAGTGTATTGTTAGACACCAATATATCCTACAAGTTCAGAAAACAAAACGGTTTATACCATGTATGGTAGATTAAGAATAAATAATGCATTTTATTGATTGACTCGGTGCCACTAAGCACTTTTATCATGCAATACAAATTTGAACGTTTATATTATACTTAGTCAGACCATCTTTGTCAAATCAAATAGCAAGAAGGCAGGGTTATTTAGTTTTAATAATTTTCAATTGATGAACGTTACTAAGAGTTTATATCGTAGGTCGGGTAGAGCAAAGCGAAACCCGACACGTTCAATGCTTGTCGGGTTTCGTGCCTCTACCCGACCTACAGGTGTTATATTGAAATGTGAAAAATATAGCAGAAAAACCGAAAACTAAATAACCCTAGCAAGAAGGCAAGAAGTTCAAATATGTTCTATTCTTTGACTTCCTTATATCCTTTTGGCAATGGTTTTCCTCCGACAAGTGCTGTTTTCAAAGGACGGACATGTCGGCAACTCCCACGATGCTGGAATCCAGGACAATCACAGGTTATATCAGCACCAATTACCTCTAATGTGTAAAACTTTCCTTTTTGTGATGAACTTTCGGCGTGGTAGACAGATCGTTGTGGGCCGGTAAGGACTTCTGCTAAAATACGGATTGCTTCATCAGAATAGGGTACAAGTTGTTGGCGTGTGGCTTCTTCAAGGTGTGATGCGTTTTCTTCAATGTATACATTCCCCGCATTCTGTAATATTTCTTGTATATTATCTTCCTTAATTTCATGAGATTTAACAGAAAGTGCGTTCATCATCCGTTTGAGTTCACTGAGGACATCTAACTTAATTGCTGCTTCACCCCCTGGCACCAATATTGAACCTTCAACGATAGAATCCATCAGTGCTGCCTTCGTTTCTAATACAGTCTTGACGAAGGAATCAACGGTTCCTGATGCGATCATATAGGTTACATTCACAGTGCCAGTCTGCCCAATACGGTAGGCGCGATCCTCTGCCTGCCAATGATTAGCAGGAACCCAATCTAAATCGTTGAAAACGACTTGACGTGCGGCAGTAAGGTTTATACCGACCCCTGCTATGTGCATATTTGCGATAAATAATCTAATGTTCTCATCGTTTTGAAACCTATCAACCCTCTCCTGCCTTTGATGTATTGGCACATTACCTGATACGTATACAGCTCTATCTTTGAAGTGTTTTTGGAAACGTTGCATCGTATTGAGGAATGACGTAAAAATAATGACCTTTTCACCCTGTTCTAAAGCATTTTCAACGAATTTTATTGTGTGCCGACATTTGACGAATGCAATCGCCCTACGAACTTGTGTTACTCTTCCCATAGCATTTCCGACATCTGTTAGGTCTATCGATTCCTCAAATTCATCGCGTTGTTCCGCTGTGAGTTCAAGAGATTCAGGTAATCCTATCAATTCTTCTGGTGACTCAAACTTATGAAGGAAATTCTGCAGTAATCGGTTGTAGTGTTGGATAGCATAAGGGTGTAGTTCTACATCGAACCAAGTACGAACTTTAGGTGGTAGGTCTAAAACTTCATCTTTTGTGCGGCGTAGCATTACACCGTGTAGCTGCACGGTTAATTCTTCAATATTGCTCGCCCCATCTGCTACTAAACCGAAGTCTCCTTGATACGCTTCACAATATCGTTTTGCAAAACTGAGGAAACTTTTTCCAAGTGGGTGGTTGAGAATTTGTAGTAATGGAAAAAGGTCGCGGGGACGGTTTGTCATCGGTGTGCCAGTGAGTGCATGGACAACAGGTTCATCAGAAATTTCTTTGATCAATTTTGATGCGTTTTTACTACGTTGGCTCTGGTAATTCTTTAGGTAATGTGCTTCGTCAAAAACAACCCCTTTCCAATCAAACTCCAGAAGTTGATCAAGGTTTTTTCCAAGGATTTCATAGTTGATGATAACCCAATCTTGATAATCAGTTGGTGGGAGCGGTGTGGGTCCGACGATGGCAGGTTCTGCATTTGGTAGGACAATATTGATTTCGCGTGCCCAATTTCGTTTGATAGATGCGGGACAAATTACGAGGTAGGGACCGACAGGTTCAGCTTCAACCATTGCTAACACGGATTGACGGGTTTTTCCTAAACCCATATCATCAGCAAGGAGTGCCCGACGCCGTCCTAATAAGAAGGCAATGCCTTCAATTTGATGTGGAAACAGCCCTTTTGCGATTTCTTCAGCACGATCTTTTCCTGTGTGCTGCATGTATTAATCCCTGTGAATTCAGTTTCTAATTAATCTCTATCTACGAGCCAGAAATCACCTTTACTGTCAATACTTAGCTGCTCCAGCATCACTGCCCCAGGAAAACTCGGTGCAATTCCTATACTCATCGCGAATATTTTTCCATTCCCTTTCGCGTGTCCCCCAACAAATTTCAAATCGGGTGTTTCAATACTTGTAGGAATACCGTCACTGAAGAGAACGACAATGGTGGGAGAGGTTTTTGCAGTTTCTGTCAACGCAGTGAGCATATCGTAATCGTTTCCTTTTGTATGTATACGAGATTTTATGTCCGCTAAATAGGCAGATGATGCTTCCACTGATTCTGATGTCACAGGAACATAATCGTCATGATAAACAACGTACTCGGTGCTAAAGGCGACGATATTAAAAGTGTCGTGTGGTTCAAGGAAAGTCAATGAATCTCGCATGATGTCAACAACTTTTTTTAGTTTGTAATGTGCTAAGTTCTGCAGGCTTGAGGACAGATCAATGCAGTAGACAATGCGTTGCGGTCCGTTTTGTGCTTCAATGAATTTTACTAACCTGCTTTTAGGACGTTCTGGTGCTTTCTTTTCTTTCTTGATGGGTTGTGCAACGCCTCTCGGAATTTGAGTTGGACCTTCAAACTTGATGTCAACTGCAGTGGGTGCGACTCCATCACTTAGATTTACTTTTTCAAAAGGTTGAAACACCGTGGGTTCAGATGCAGAAACGACACCGTGCTGTGAAACGGGTTGATTGCTTGTCAGTATCTTCATGTTAGGTTGATTTGTGGTTTGCGAGGTTTCTTTTCGGATCTGTGTGCGTTTTGGAGGCGTGATCCGTTTGGTTTTCGGTTGCTCCACAGTAGTGAAAATCGCATCTATGCTGTCTGGATTATGGCTTGGCATGGTGTTGAACCAATAAAAGAAACCGATGATCCCAACGATAAGATGTAAGGCGAATGAGACGAATAGTGCTGTGCTTTTTTTATATTTCATAATCTGAGTAGAAATTAAAACAGAGGATTGAGATTAACGATTGATACTTTTTTAGATTAATTTGTTGCGGGTTGGTTAAGGAACGAAACCAAACCTACAATCTACTTTGCGTCTAACGAACTAATTCCACCTTTCCACAACAACTTTCTTCTGTGTAAAGAAATCAACAGCATCCCAACTTTGTCCGTGCAAATCACCAAAGAAGCTATCCTTCCAACCGCTAAAGGGGAAGAAAGCCATCGGTGCTGCGACGCCAATGTTTATGCCGATATTGCCAATCTGTGCTTCGTAGCGGAACTTGCGTGCTGATGCGCCACTGCTTGTAAAGAGACATGCCATATTGCCATAACTGCCGCTATTGATAAGTGAGATAGCATCGTCAATTGAATCAACATGAATGAGTCCTAATACTGGTCCAAAGATTTCAGTTTTTGCGATTTCACCTTCTGGGTCAATATCAGCAAGTACGGTTGGACGGATGAAGTTTCCGTTTTCACAACCTGAAATACTGGGATAACGACCATCAACAAGGACGCGTGCCCCTGCATCAGCCCCAGTCTGAATAACACCCTCAATACGTCTCCGGCTATCATCCGTGATGACAGGCCCCATTTGGACATCTTCATCTAATCCGTTACCAACAACTCTATCAGTTGCAGTTTCACTTATTGCTTTTGGAAACCAGTTCCGAGCCCCACCGACAGCAAAAACAAGTGAAGCAGCAAGACATCGTTGACCAGCACAACCGAATGCGCTATCCGCAGTCGCATTGACCGTAAACTCCGGATCAGCATCTGGTAGAACAATCAATGGGTTCTTTGCCCCACCTTGACACTGAACGCGTTTTCCGTGTGCAGCTGCTTTCGCATAGATCGCTTTTGCTGTAGTTGTGGAACCGACAAAACTAATTGCACGAATTTCCGGATGCTCCAAGATTGCATTCACTGTCTCCTGCCCACCATTGACAAGATTAACAACCCCTTCTGGTAACCCAGTCTGTTCAAGGAGTTGAAAAATCTTCTGCATGGTAAGCGGCACTTTTTCAGATGGTTTTACAATGTAGGTATTACCACAAGCGATTGCGTACGGAAGAAACCAGAAGGCAATCATACCGGGAAAATTGAAAGGAGCGATGACAGCACTGACCCCGACAGGTTGGCGGATCATGAATTCGTCAATTCCTGTAGCGATGTCCTCCAAATTCGTGCCTTGCATCATTGTGGGAATTCCACATGCGACTTCAACGTTTTCAATTGCCCGTCTCATCTCCCCTTTTGCTTCTGCAAGTGTTTTTCCAGATTCCAGTGTGATCGTTTTTGCAATGTCGTCTATATTCTCCTCAAGCAGATTTTTCAGTTTGAAAAGATATTGAATACGTTGTACTGGAGGTGTACGTCTCCATTCGTCAAAGGCATTAGCTGCCGCAGTTGCAGCTTGATTAACCTCGTCTGTGGGAGACATAGGCACTTGTGTCAGGACTTCACCCGTTGCGGGATTTGTTACATCAAGTAATTCAGAAGATTCTGACTGATGCCATGTATTGCTAATATAATTCAGAACTGGAGTCTGTAGGTTCATTGAATGATAACCTTTATAAGATTTTGTAATCTGTTCGTCTTGAACTGTTGCACTGTAAACCTTATATCAGTCTTGTTTTGCAAAGAGTTCAAGGACTTTCAGTTGTTCCATAGCAGCCACCACCTGTGGGTCATGCACTATTTCATCTTTGGTATTCTGTGTTTCCAATGCGATGGCGTATTTTATCCCAATGTCACTAAGGATAATTTGTTCTTCAGTGAGTGCATCAGTCAACCGGTTATATGCGCGTAATAATTTCCCTGCCTGACGGTCATCCCTTGGTGCGTGCTCAGCTGCATATAATTTTTCAAGGACATCATCACCGTTTTCTTCAACAAATGTTTTTACTTCTTGGTGATTTCGCAATTTTATCTGCATTTGCACTTCTGATCGACTAAAGTACGCTGATTCAACATCAGGTAAGATGCCTATTTTGTCAATGTCAACACCATTTGGTGTGAAATACTTTGCTACGGTTAATTTCACGGCTGCTTTTGAGTTGCTAAGTGAGAACACCTTCTGAACTGATGCCTTCCCAAAGGTTTGACTACCCATCACAAGCCCTCTACTATGGTCTTTTATTGCCCCAGCGACAATTTCAGATGCACTTGCACTACCGTTATTGACGAGAACAATTAATGGAAATTTGTCTCTCGGAGGACCTTTAGCGGTAAAGTCTTTCCGTTCCTCTTTTCCTTGACTGTAAACAACGAGTTGTCCTGGTTCAAGAAAATCGCTGGAGATTTCAACTGCGGAACCGAGAAGTCCGCCAGGGTTAAACCGTAGATCAAGTATGACACCTCGGATATTGTCTTGATTGAATTCTTCAAGTGCCATATCAACATCGTTTGCAGTTGTCTGTAGGAAATTATTGATTTTGATATATCCAATGTTATCACCGATATTTTCTTTCTCAACGCTTGGAATACGAATGACATCTCGTGTGATAGTAATTTCTAAAGGTTGACTCACCTTTGGACGATGGATGGTTACGGATACAGATGTACCGGGTTCACCCCGTAACAGATCAACAGCATCATCTAATGACATGACTGCAGTTGATTCTCCATCAATTTGACTGATAATATCGCCGTTTTGCACACCTGCTATTGCAGCAGGATTCCCTTTGAAAGGTGTGATGACGGTAATCGCATCTTCTCGCATTCCAACTGTCATACCGACGCCACCATAATTTCCTTGGTTTTGAGTTCGAAAGGCGATATAATCCGGTATAAATTGGCTGTATGGGTCTAAGGTGCGAAGCATTCCTTTGATTGCCCCTTCTAAAAGTTCTTTTTTCTTTGGTTCTTCAAGATAATGTTGCTCAACGCTCGCGAGGATTTCAGAAAAAAGTGCAATATTTTCTAAGAGTACATTCTCTGAATTATCTAGTACATTCTCTGAATTATCTGTGTCTTCAGCCAGAATCATACCAGAAGATAAGAATAAAGCGATGAGAAATGTTAATACTGTGATGTATGTATATTTACTTTTCATGTCTGACTCCGTTTCTATGATAAGCAATTATTAATGTTAGTTATCCTTTAGTTTGTATAAAATTCTTCGTATACGTTGGTTTGATGTGATGTAAAATGCGACAAATACCGCGATAGCACTAAAGATTAGGTCAAACCAATCCATCCTGCTTTTCATGAGTTCCAATTTTGAAGTTCCTGAATATTGGGTTTGTGCAATTGCAGTGGCTGCCTCTTCTGATAGTAATGGCTCACTGGCAATTATTTGCTCCGCTATTTGTGCAATAGCGTTCCATCGGACATCAAGATATTTGCCAATAACAATTCCTACTAAAGCGAAAAATACGGCACCAACAGAGAGAATCAACCAATGTTTCTGTTCATTTGGATCAATAACTTGTGAAGCTGCTAACACCATTCCAATCCCTGTAAACACACCAATACCGACAGCGGTGAATCCAGCAATGCTTCCAGTCCACTGAATAGATTTTGCCCAGAGAACACCACCCAACATTGCTCCGAACAATCCTCCTGTAGGAATAAGTAGTACCTTCATATTTTTCCTTTTAAACTATTGATTTCAGGTTTTCTTAAATGATGTTCAGTATTTTGCTCATAGGTATAAGCAACACGAAAAAGCACATCTTCAGCAAAAGGTGGTGCAAGTAGTTGCAACCCAACTGGTAATCCATTATCCACGAACCCACAAGGAATAGAGATGCCCGGCAATCCTGCTTGACTCGCGGGTGTTGTCATAACATCACAAAGATACATTTGCAATGGATCATCAGTGCGTTCACCGATTTTGAAAGCAGGTGTTGGCGAGGTCGGTGTCGCTATGACATCCACCTTTTGAAATGCAGCGTCAAAATCGGACTTAATCAGTGTTCGGACTTTCTGTGCCTTACGATAATATGCATCTTGATAACCCGCACTAAGGGCAAAAGTACCCAGCATAATGCGGCGTTTTACCTCTTGCCCAAAACCCTCACTCCGTGTCTTTTTATACATACTAATCAAGTCTGTATGTTCCTCAGTGCGAAAACCGTAGCGAACTCCATCGTATCGTGCAAGGTTTGCACTTGCTTCTGCAGGTGCGATAATATAATATGTCGCAATTGCATAGTCTGTATGCGGAAGCGATATCTCTTCAACAGAAGCACCAAGTTTTTCCAAATCAGCGATTGCATTTTGTACATGCACCGCGACCTGATTATCTAAGCCTTCGGCAAAATATTCTTTCGGAACACCTATCTTTAATCCTTGAATATCGTTCACAAGACTCTGCGTAAAATCTGGAACCGGGACATCAACAGAGGTAGAATCCATTTCATCCTTGCCACAGATTGCATTGAGAACCAAAGCACAATCGGTAACATCTTTGGTAAACGGACCAATTTGATCAAGCGAGGATGCAAATGCGATAAGTCCGTAGCGTGAGATACGTCCATAAGTCGGTTTCATCCCAACTACACCGCAAAGTGCTGCGGGTTGACGAATTGAGCCACCAGTATCTGAACCTAACGAACAGATTGCGGTATCTGCGGAAACAACCGCTGCGGAACCACCGCTTGACCCGCCTGGTATCGTATCCAAATCCCACGGGTTGTGTGTAATCTGATACGCAGAATTTTCTGTGGATGATCCCATTGCAAATTCATCCATATTTGTTTTCCCAATCATGACCACACCTTGCTTATGTAATTGTTCCATGACAGTTGCATCGTAAGGTGGGACGAAGTTGCTAAGGATTTTTGAAGCACAGGTTGTCCGTACACCTTTGGTGCATATCACATCCTTAATTGCGATCGGGATACCGGCGAGAGGTGGCATATCGTCCCCATTTTGAAATCCTGTATCCGCAGCACTCGCTTGTTCCAATGCAATCTCTTTGGTTAATGTCAGATATCCTTTTACCTTGGACTCCACCTCCTCTATTCTTTGGTAAACAGACTTGGTCAATTCTACAGCAGTAATTTCACGGTTCTTTAGTTTGTCATGAAGTTCATGTGCAGTCAATTGATTTAGCGACATTTCGTTCTGCTCCTTACTCTGTGTCAATTACTCTGGGTACACCGAAATATCCTTCTTCAGGCTCCGGTGCGTTTGCGAGAACTTCGTCGCGTGGTAATGAAGTTTTGACGACATCCGGTTTAGTGATATTATGTAACGGATGTATATGTGATGTTGGTTGCACGTCATCCGTATCCAATTCGTTCAACTTGCCGATATAGTCTAAGATTCGTGCAAGTTGTTCTGTGAAATCTTGTGTTTCCTCTTCGTTGAACTCAAGCCGTGCCAAGTTTGCGACATGCGAAACACCTTCTGTGGTTATGGTTGCCATGTGATTTTGATTTCCTACCTATCTGTTTATATAGTAGATTTTGAAATTACTTGAACACTCTGCATCGGCGAGGTTAGGAAACCTCGCCTACCGTGGAAAGAAAGTGTCAACTTTATATTTATAATTCACTATATATTCTGTGATTTTATCAAAGCACCTATAAGAAAAGCCTGATGTTTAGATATATTCAATTTCCAAAATTGCCATACTCCATATCTTCCAGTCCCCGTTTTCCTCACGAAATACATGAACGGTGTCAATGTTGTTATCATTAAATTCCGCTCCAGCCAACTTCTGTGCAGAGTATTTTAATCTGACGATTGCGTATTCACCATCCTGTTCAATGTATCGAAATAAGAGTACTTCATAACTTAAATCATAATTTTCAAACAACATAGTAGCTAATTTTTCTGTCTGTGCATAGTTAGGAGATTCGCTATGCACTGTAGCCAACATTGCATCCATATCTTCTACTTGAGTTGCTCTTAGATTTTCAAATACTACTTCTTTTATATCTTCTGCTATATCCTCGTCAGAAAAGCCAATAACTAAACAGACACTTACCCCAACTATCGCTATAAGGATTGTATAAAACATTTTCATAGTCTTCTTTTTCTCCTAAATTTGTTATAGAAAGTTTTTGTTTGTTGTATATTTTCATTTTCTTGCAATCGTCGCGAATAGAGACTGGTGTAAATGCCTTCTACAATCCATCTACAAAACGGCTTTCAATGGGGCTAATTCCGCATCAAATTGTTTTGAACCAGCGCGGTCAAAGCGAACTGTAACATAAGTAGATTCACCAGTACCTGTGAGTTTCGTCACCTTTCCCCGACCAAAACTCGGATGGAATACAATTTGACCAATCCCATAGGACTCTTCTATTTCTTCTTTTTCATCCTTGATGTAATCAATCTCTTGTTGTGAATATGTTGAGTTTGGCTGTGAAAAAGTTGAGTTGTATCTGTCAACATGCCTTATTACATCTGGTGAGATTTCTTCAATGAAACGTGATGGAACTCTATATTCATTCCCACTCCAAGTTCTACGCGCCTGGGCATGCACTAAATAAAGCTGCTCCATCGCACGTGTGATTCCGACATAGCAGACTCTACGTTCCTCCTCTAAGTCTGCTTCTGAATTAACGGAATTTTTATGTGGTAAATAACCTTCTTCCATACCAACAATAAAAACGAAAGGAAATTCCAATCCTTTTGCACTATGTAAGGTCATCATCGTAACGATATTGGTTTCATCTGTATCATCAGTTTTCATTGTGTCAATATCTGCAATGAGTGCAACATTTTCTAAATAATCTGCGATGGTGGGTTCTTCGGCAATCATTTCATATTCATAAACAGCGTTGCGTAGTTCTTCAATATTTTCAACACGATTTTGCGCTTCTATCGTACGTTGCCCTTTAAAGTTTTCCAAATAATTTGTAGTGTCTAAAACATGTTCAAGCACATCCGCGGGTAGGTCGTCTGGTTCGTACCCTTCAAATATTTTAGCAAAGCGGCGTATTTTTGTTTTGATTCCGCTGTTGATCGTATCAATTTCGTCAACCCGTTCAATAGCCTCAAAAAGTGTTATATCATTTTGATCAGCAAAATTCATGAGGCGTTCAAGCGATGTTGCGCCAATACCGCGAGATGGAACATTTATGATTCGTCTCAGACTAATTGAGTCAAACGGATTACACATCACGCGGAGATATGCGATCAGGTCTTTAATCTCCATTCGGTCATAAAAACCGAGTCCACCGACAATCTGATAAGGTATATTAGCAGAACGCAAGGCTTCTTCAAAGATACGCGATTGTGCGTTTGTCCGATAAAAAATAGCGAAGTCTCTAAAATCAACACCTTCTGCGTTCCAATCTTCTATCTTCGTGCCGACGAAACCTGCTTCGTCCCGTTCATCCATCGCTTCATAGCAGGTAACAAGTTCACCTTGATCATTTTTTGTCCATAGTTTTTTCTCTTTCCGTTTCTTATTATTCTGAACGACACTCCATGCTGCATCCAAGATATTTTGTGTTGAACGGTAATTCTGTTCTAAGCGTAAAACACGCGTATTAGGATAGTTCTTTTCAAAATCAAGTATGTTATGTATATCTGCCCCCCGAAATCCGTAGATAGACTGGTCATCATCTCCAACGACACAAACATTCTTTTTTTCGCCAGTTAAATAACGCACTAAATCATATTGGCAGCGATTCGTGTCCTGATATTCATCTACAAGCACATGTTCAAACTTCTTCTGATAATGTTCAAGTACATCAG
Source organism: Candidatus Poribacteria bacterium (assembly GCA_965214095.1). GTDB lineage: Bacteria > Poribacteria > WGA-4E > WGA-4E > WGA-3G > MSPOR6. The sequence goes on from OZ243938.1 coordinate 2,118,933, forward strand.
GATGTTTTCTAAAGAGTTCTACTGTGAAGTTCAACAGGTCATCAAAATCTAAGGCGTTGTTTTTACGAAGCGAGTCCTGATATAGAGGATATACTTGTGCGACAATCTTTTCATAAAAACCGTCTGCCAGGTTTGCATAAGTATCTGGTTTTATGGAGTCGTTTTTAGCTTTACTGACCAAATCGTGTATAGTACGTGGACTGTACATCTTGTCATCTAAATTACATTGCCTGAGAATATCTTTGACGACAGTAACCTGTTCACTTTTATCGAATATTGTAAAGTTGCGAGTAAAACCGTTTAAATGTTCAATGTCTCGGCGTAGGATTTTAGCACAAGATGCGTGAAAAGTTGATACCCATAGGTTTTTGCTCATTCCCTCTCCGATGAGTGAATCCAGACGTTCCTTCATCTCGTTAGCTGCTTTGTTGGTGAATGTCACGGCGAGGATACGGAATGGTGAGATACGGTAATGTTTGATGAGGTATGCGATGCGATGTGTAATTACACGTGTTTTACCGCTCCCCGCACCCGATAGGATGAGGAGCGGTCCTTCGGTGTGTTGGACAGCCTCTTGTTGGATATCGTTCAAGGAACTTAGTAGATTGTCGGACAAAAAAGGACACCTCCGTTATTGTGGTAGTAATGTATAAAGTATACGGAATTAAGATTTTGTTTGCAAGGAAATTGTTGGGAAATATAACTTGACAAATTAAGTCTGTTTTGAGAACATAATTATATCCCTCCTATGTACTGTAGAAAAAGTAACCTATTTATGCGATCTCTCAAAACGTAGATTAATCCTCAGTTTTTCATAATAGACCGCTAATCAGGTAAACCGGCAAACAATTCTTGCAGGAATACACTTACTATTCCGATATGGAGGACAAGATGATTATTAGAATTCTGAGACTTATGTTTGTTTTCGCCGTTATAGCAACTGAATTAACCACTGCAAATATTGCACAAGCACAACAAGCGATTACAGACGAACTGATAAGTTTTTGGTCATTTAATCAAAATACAGTTACTGATAATACGGTCAAAGATATTTTTGGCACTAACAACGGAACTATGAACGGGAATGTAGAGGTAGTTAACGGTAAGATCGGTGATGCACTCAAGTTTAGTGGGGGACATGTTGATTGTGGTTCAGCTATAGATTTAATCGAAAGTTGAATTATTGTTTGGGTTCAGGTAATGCATACATTCCTCGACGCACTTTAACAATCTCATTAGTATCCACAAGGCGTCTCATTTCTTGTTTTATTGATACAGGATGTCCTTCAACACATTCCACCAATTCCGCTGTGGTTTTGTCACCAGTGGAGAGAGCAGATAGAATTTGTTCTTGAAGTGGTACACGTAGGGGTATGCCACCTCTGAGTCTTTGCAATACACGGTTTGCTTGGCGCGTGGAGCATCCTAAGATCCGTTCCACCTCTGCTCTGCTGTATTCTGCTGTGATATTCTCACGTTCCTTTTCAAAACGTTGGCGTGTTGCGACTGTTTCAGGGAGTTTGTCTAACCCACCCGCTACTTCAAAATCTTCCCAGTCAAAAAGGATGGTTTCAGGTCTATCTGTAATGTCCGGCAGTTTAACACTCGTGATTAATACAATCTTCTTGCCAGTTAAGCTGTTTAATCGAGCACGTCCTATAACATTCGTAAAAAGACTGATGATATGTTGGTTACTTTCATTCTGAACTCGTTCGTCTTTAAATATGCCCGTTTCAGAATCAACTTCATAGGAGATAGGTTTCTCATCGTTTCCAAACAACATTTGTGATCGTAACCACAAAACCCCTGGTGCCCAATATGGTGTTCCAATTAACCATACGACTTGTGCTTCTGCCAAATCGGTATCAAATTGATCTATATTTTTAAAATGTGTGATGCAATAAGTGTTTTCATTATTAACAAATTCCAGAATCCATTTTGCAAAGGTATTATAGGTGATTATTACATGCTTGATGTTCGGAGTCCTCTCAATTTCTCCGAGAATACCGAGAAGAAAACGCAATGCTGTTTTTGACAACCATGATTTGTTCCAATTATCGTCATAGTCAACAAGTGAATGTAGTGGATAGTTACCCGTCCGAATCTGAAAAACTTGATTTCCCGTTTGCCATGTAGTAGGTTTAACTTGTAATACTTCGGCTTTCTCCGTTGGAAATATATTATGATAATGTCGTTGAAACAAACCTGAAGACATTATCAATAGACGTTCAACCTTTGGATGCAATACTGGTGGTATCCAGAACAGTAGCGTATCATTACTTAATCCTATAGGGGCATCAACATCTCGCTTGTAGTGTTCAAAATACCGTTGTAACTGATGCCAAATCGTCCAGTTTGGATCTTGATAGACAGTTGGTAATGCCCGAATCTTTTCCAAGGTGCTTATATCGAAGACACCTAACTCAATAGCTTGAGTCATCTGCATTGGTATTTTGACATCTTCGTTGAGTAGAAAATATCTGAGATGAAAAGAAGGTAATCCTTTTTCCCTGAGTCTATTCGCAGCTTTCTCGTTTAAAGGTATGTAAGCAAACTTTCCGCTCTCAAATTGTATCGTGTGCCGTGCTAACTCCTCTCCAGTTTCCTTATCAACGATCCCATGCTCAATGACTTTACCTTGTACATTGACTTGACACATCTGTTCTACAAGTTCTTTTTTCTGCTGTTGGAATAGGTTTACGGTTGCTCGGATGCGTTGCACAATACTATATCCATTTACATCTCTGGTTTCCAGAATATTTAGTAAGGCTCTGGCAAAGTTCCCTAAGACATATCCATGCCATTGTTCGTTCCACTCTTCCAATAATTCTTTTGGTATGATACATTCAATAAACATACTATGCAGCTCATTCTCATACATAATACAGAGTCTATCTGTGTTATCACTTTTTTCAAGAATGTCATCTAACAATCCTGCGTATATGGGATTGAAAAACAGTTTGGGCGTGTAGACAATCTGTGCCATCACTTGTTTTAATGTATTGTATTGTGATAGATAACCTCGTTGCTGACACTCCGTGTGTACCGGACACTGTGGACAGATACTGACACGAGGATCTCCCCCTTTTATCTGAAGTTCATTGCACCGTTTTGGATCCTCACAGACATTACCTCCTTGAAAAGGGTTTGCCATCCTCATTTCAATGGGTATATCTTTCACTTGATTCCATTTATAATTCCTCGGTTTCCATAGAGCGACTGCTGGTAAATTATGTTTCTCAAAATGTTGTAATGCTTCCTCTGCTACTTCAATGTTCGGAATGTTTAAGCAGATCGTCCCACTATCACGGAGATAAGATTCGATGCCTGAGTTTGTTCCAGCACTCGTGTCAGTGATAAGTCCGGTAATTCGTGTAGTTCGGTCAATGATTTTCCTTATAAAATCTATATTCTTTTCGTAGGTCTCGTAAGTGTTTGTTGTGTATGTCTGCTCGCTCAGTATAGGAGCAGATCGTTTTAGTCCCAACGGACTTAGCTGACCTTCACGGACTGCCCAGACCTTATCTGAAATAGGTAATATGCTTTTAGGTGTTGACGGTTGAATTCCGGTATCCTTCCAGACATCTGTTATAGGTGTGGGTTCTACGGGTAATTCCGTATCCTCCACAGAGGCGGGTACATCCACCCACTTAAACGGCCATATCCACACGGTGTCGTCGCACTCCCAAAGAGATACGTAGATGTTAGGAGTATTGTTGTTGAACTTTGCCCAATAGTGAAAAGCATCTTCTTTACGTATATATGAAAATCCTCGCTTTACAAATGCAGCATTAGCAAGATCAAGATTATGTGAAGCGAGTGTTGGTAATTCTGTAGTTGCAGATGGAATATTAGGTCTTAGTTGATGTTCACTTGGAGGAATTGGTTTGTGAATCAGAGTGCGGAGTGTATCAACATGAGCAAACAGGACATCTTTTCTAATGATAGGCGGATTTAATAGGTCTCCTGTCAGGATCTCGTAGCGTGCATCCCAACAACTCAGTCCATTTTCTCCAAAGATTACAAGATAAACTTCTTGATGATTTGGCTCATCTACGGTTGATGCCCCACCACAAATATACAATCTTGCTTCCTTTGTATTTGGATGTAAGTAATCTGGCACTCTGCAGGAAAAGCGTAACCCACCAGATTCTGTAATAGTCAACAACGGATTAACAACAGCATTGGTCAGTGCTTCTATACAAGCCATAACAGCCTCTGGTTCAGCACATAATGCTTGATATGTAAATTCCAGATCGTGCCATCTTGCGCCATTGTGTTCAGAGAATATACCTGTATAGATCTGAATTCCCAATGAAGACTTCCAATGTCTTAGCCCGCGGTTCATAAAACTCTCTGGTCTAAGAAATCGTTGCTCTTCGGAAAAAGTCCTATGATGTCGGTCATGTTTTGAAGCAAGACCTATAGGTACGAAGCTGATATGAGCTTGTTCTAAATCACTTAGCATGACAGGATATTTGTGTGCACAATAGACTGTAAATTGATGCGTGTAGTTCTTGTTGAATAGGCAATGCGTTGCCAATCCTTTCCGCTGGTTAAGCGGTTTATTGTGTCGCTGGTGGCAGTATTCTAATATGTCTTTAAAATCCATCATGAGATTACCTACCTTGCGTATCAGAATCAATCTGTAATTCTTATTACTAAGAAATTTTCAAAATTGTGGAATGTGGTAAAAAAATGTTTAAATAAGGTTATTGACATCAATATAAATGTAACAAATAGTAAATATAAAATATTATCACAATTCTACTTCTAAGTCAAGTATATCCAAATATTAACATAGCATCCATTCATAAAAAAAGCCACCATAATAATAAATAGTGTAAAGTCAAAATATATTATATGGTTAATATTATATAACGCCTTTATACTATTTTATGGTTATTTTGTATTTTCTTTCCTATATCTATAATATGATCCCGTAAGTTATAAACGATTATATGGTAGGAATATAACCCAAAACCATAAATATATCAAAACGCCAGTTGAATGATCTAAAGTCAATCCATTCAATAGGTTTGAAATGAAACCTTAATCAACATATAAAGTGTTTCATTGAATTATCCGCTCTACAAAACCATAAATACACATAACAAACCCAATCTATCTTACTTTTTCTGGTAAAAAGAGCGAAATTTCTATAATTTTGTTGACATTACACCACTATATCCATATAATTAATAGTGTTAAGACTTATATAAATATTGTATAATAATATTTATAGTCTTAATCTTATTATACGCGTTATATACCATAATTTGATGTAAAGGGGAGACATTGAAGACTTTAAATTTCTATCCCAAAGCGATTCTATCCATTTTACTTTCTCTGTTAACGATATTTTGTATTCAGATATCTGGTTATGCGAACAACAATCCTGTTTTACTGGTGGTGATTCATCAGAACGAGATGTTCGTGAGCATTACGCTGCCGATGAAAACATTGGTGACCTTGGATCCTACAACCGATGATGCCTAATCAATTGTCTGGGTGGTGGAGATGTGTCTGAGTTTGATATAGAGAGCACTATCGGACAGTTAAAGACGAAGAGAACACTTGATTATGAAAACAAGTAAACTTATAAGTTGACATTTACTGTCTTAGTCAACAGTGACGGGAGTGATACTATTATAGCGAAATCATAAAATTTGTGCACAATCCCGGTAGATGCGGTTTCCTAACCGCATCTATGTGACTAAACAAACACCGGTTCGGTTCTGAAACCGAACCTACCGTCGTGTGCAAATAATTATGGTTTTTACTAGAAGAAGGAAGTTTACGGTGAAAAGAATATTTGTTTTGGTTTCATTTTTTTTGATTCTTGGTTTACAAATAACAGGTTTTACGGAAATCACTCCAGTGGTTGATCGCACAACACAGGTACGTGATGCTATAGTGGCTGCTGCGAGTGTTAATTCCGCAAGTGATGTGACTGAGACACAACTTGTTGCTATCACAAGTCTGAACCTACGTTCAAAAGGTATTACAGCACTAAAATCTGGTGATTTTTCTGGGATGACTGGATTAACAAGTCTGAATTTGTATAATAACGAACTCAGCAGTCTACCTGACGGTATCTTTGAAGGACTTACTGCGTTGTCAAGTCTGCGATTAGGTGGCAACACTGTTGATCCGATGCCGATAACCGTATTACTTGAAGAAGTCGGAGAAGACCAAATCAAAGCAATTGCACCCACAGGTGCTCCTTTTGATATAGTGCTCCCAATTAGTGTTACTAATGGTAGTCTTTCTGAAGATGTTACTTCGCTTACTATTTCCAAAGGTAGTACGAAAAGTAATTTAGTGCTAGTTTCTCGAACTGCGGGAACGACTGCAGCGGTAACTGCCAATATCGGAACATTATCCAGTGTACCGAATAATCACTACGGTTATGCACTCTCCAAATCCGATACATTACCGCTTGAAGTTATCGGTGTCATCAGTACGCCACCAGAAACTCCGATAGAACCAGAAACACCAGTGGAACCAGAAACACCAGTGGAACCAGAAACACCTGATAATACGGCCCCGATGTTCAATGATGACACTATTGTCGTCCGTTCGGTATCTGAAAACACAGCACCAGATGTGAATATTGGGAGTGCGGTTTCAGCCACTGATGCTGAAAATAATACATTAATATATAGTCTCAGTGGAGTGAATGCGGACTCATTTTCAATTGTAAGTACGACAGGACAATTAAAAACGAAATCTTCATTGAACTATGAGACAAAACGGATTTATTCAGTATCAATTACTGTCTCCGATGGGAACCTTACAGATTCTATAACTGTGATTATCAGCATAATTGATATAGACGAAACACCTTATGTTTCTACAATGCTTTCTGTTGAGGATCGCACACCAGAAGTGCGTGATGCTATTGTTGCAGCAATACCCAGTGTAAGTGCTGCTGAAGATGTGACTGAAACTCACCTTGCAGCGATTACCTCTCTAAACCTTCGGACTGCTGGGATTTCAGAACTCAAAACAGGCGATTTTTCAGGTTTAACAGGTCTTACAAATCTAAGTCTCTACGACAATATGTTGGAGAGACTACCCGTAGGCATATTTGAAGGACTCACATCGCTAACTACCCTTCGTTTAGGTAGTAACCTTGCAGACCCAATACCGCTCATTGTATCACTTCAACAAGTTGCTGCTGATCAGTTCCAGGCTATTGTTCATACAGGGGCACCATTTAATGTTGTCCTACCGATAGAAGTGACCAATGGCATAACGAGTAATGGAGAAACGACAATCACAATACCACAAGGGAGTCTGAAGAGTGATGCATTCACTGTCGTATCAACGAGCACATTAGAGGCTATTGGCGTATCTATTGGAACATTACCTTCCTTACCCGCGAACCATTATGGTTATATTTTGGCAAGATCAGCAGTGTGTAGCCGCACTCCGCAAGTCGCAGATGCAATTGCCGCTGCTGTGTCCGGTGCAAGTGACTGCAATAATGTGACAGATGTTGATTTAGCGACCATCACATCGCTTGATCTAAGCGATGTGGATATTACATCACTGAGAACAGATGATTTCTCAGGATTACTGTCACTATCAGCACTCAACCTTTCAAATAACCTATTAGATAGTCTACCTGACGGTATTTTTGACAGTTTGACATCATTAACATCCCTTAACTTGAGTGGTAATACTGTTGACCCATTTCCCTTTGGGATTGCATTGGAGAAGGTTGGAGAAGACCAATTCACAGCCGGAATATTAACAGGTGCTCCTTTTGATATTGTTTTGCCGATCACTGTAGCGAATGGTAGTCTCAGTGGTAATGTGACGACTCTTACGATTCTTCAAGGGAACAGAGACAGCATGGCTGTGAGTGTTGTCCGAACTCCTAAAACTTTTGGGGCTGTCACAGTTAATTTGGGTGCCTTACCGAGTCTACCTACAATACAAACAGGTTATGCACTTGTCAAGTCCAATCAAGTGCCGTTGGAGATTCTTCCAGCACTAAATGTTGCGCCTGAGTTCATTGATGGTGAGAGCACAACGCGTTCTATTGCAGAACGGACAGTAGCCGATGTAAATATCGGTAGTCCTGTTTCCGCTACGGATGGTGATGGTGATACTCTAACCTATAATCTTAGTGGTACCGATGTTGAATCTTTTAATTTTGATAGTACGACAGGGCAACTAAAAACAAAATCTGAACTGGATTATGAAGAAAGAATATCTTATACGGTCACAATTACTGTTTCCGATGGCGTTCTCACAGATACTATCACAGTTACCATCAATATTACTGACATAAATGATAACCGTAGACCTGAGTTTACAGAAGGTGATAGTGCTACAAGGATCATAGCGGAAAGTACGAATGCTGGTGTAGACATTGGGAGTGCTGTTTCCGCAACCGATCCTGATGAGGACACCCTGACCTATAGTCTTTCAGGCACAGATGCTTCTGCATTTGATATTGACAGTTCAACAGGTCAATTACAAACGAAAGCATCCTTAGATTATGAAACGAAATCATCATATTCGGTAACAGTAGATGTATCTGACGATGAGTTTTCGGACAGTATTACTGTCACAATCAACATCGCAGATATAGATGAAACCACTGCCGATGTAAATGATGACACACCGAATAACGCGCCTGTTTTTACCGACGGTGAGTCTACTACGCGATCCGTTGCAGAAAATACGGGTTCCGGTGTTGACATTGGTAATCCTATTTCTGCAACAGATGAAGACAAAGACACTTTAAGCTACAGTCTTGGCGGTACAGATGCATTATCGTTCAGTGTCGGTAGCACGAATGGTCAATTGCGAACAAGCGCAGCTCTCAACTATGAAACGAAATCTTCCTATTCAGTGATAATAACGGTTTCTGATGGCAATGAAGGCAGTGCTACCATCAGCGTAACCATCAATATTACAGATGTGTTAGAGAAAACCAATACAGCTCCTCAGTTCACGGATGGCAGTACCACGTCGCGTTCGGTTGCTGAGAATATAGGATCGGGTGTAGATATTGGCAGTGCTGTCTCTGCGACAGATGCTGACGATGATACTTTAACTTATAGTCTCGGTGGCACAGATGCAGCATCTTTTACCGTTGGAAGTGCGAATGGTCAACTGCGAACGAGCGCATCACTTGATTATGAAACGAAGTCCTCCTATTCAGTGATGATCACGGTCACCGATGGAAGAGGTGGAAGTGATTCTATTGTTATCACAATCAATGTTACGGATATTGTTGAGGCAACAAATACAGCACCCACATTCACAGATGGCAGCAGCACATCTCGTTCCATAGCAGAGAACACAGGTTCGGGTGTAGACATTGGCAGTGCTGTTTCTGCGACAGATGCTGACGATGACACGTTGTCTTACAGTTTAGGTGGAACGGATGGGTCCTCATTTAGTATTGATAGTAGTTCAGGACAACTCCGCACCAGTGCATCGCTGGATTATGAAACAAAGTCATCATATATCGTAACGATGACCGTATCTGATGGAAAAGGTGGTAGTGACAGCATCACAATCACTATCAATATCACTGATGTAGATGAAGCGACGAATACTGCACCAATCTTCACAGAGGGTAGCAGTACATCGCGCACCATAGATGAGAATACGGGTTCGGGTGTAGACATTGGCAGTGCTGTTTCTGCGACAGATGCTGACAATGATACTTTAACTTATAGTCTCAGTGGCACAGATGGATCTTCGTTTAGTATTGATAGTAGTTCAGGACAACTCCGCACCAGTGCATCACTGGATTATGAAACCAAGTCATCCTATACCGTAACGATTTCTGTCTCCGATGGGAATGGTGGTAGTGCAAGTATCACGGTCACCATTGATGTCAACGATATCGACGAAAGTCCTGCCAACAACGTTCCTGTCTTCACAGATGGCAGCAGCACGACCCGCACTATTGCTGAAAATACAGCAACGAATGTGAACATTGGTAGTCCTGTGTCTGCAACTGATGCTGACGATGATACATTATCCTATGGTTTGATTGGCATAGATGCCAGTTCTTTTAGCATTGATAGCACGACAGGACAGTTGAAAACAAAAGCAGCTCTTAACTTTGAAACGAAAGCTTCGTATAAAGTCACGGTGTCCGCATCTGATGGTCAAGGTGGCAGTACCAGGATCAACGTAACGATAAACGTCACGAATGTCAACGAAGCACCGGTGTTTACTGCGGGAACAAGCACAATCCGCTCAATCGCAGAAAACGCTGGTTCTGGCATAAATATAGGGAGTGTTGTGTCTGCAACGGATGTTGACAGCCCGACATTAACCTATACCCTCGGTGGTACGGACGCAGCATCATTTGACATTGAATCTACAACAGGACAATTGAAAACGAAGGTAGCTTTGGATTATGAAACAAAAGCATCCTATTCCATAACCATTACGGTATCAGATGGCAGCCTTACGGATTCCATCACAGTGACAATCAACGTCCGAGACTTAGACGAAACACCTTCAAACATTGCGCCTGTTTTCACTGATGGTGACGATACAACACGTTCAATTGCAGAGAATACTGCATCTGAGACCAACATTGGAGATGCAATTGCTGCTACAGACGAGGATAGTGCTGTCCTCGCATATCTACTTAGTGGAACAGATGCTTCTTCATTTACCATTGATGGGACTACAGGACAGTTGAAAACAAGTGCTGTCTTGAACTTTGAAACGAAAGCGAAATATACAGTGACTGTGACCGTCTCCGATGGTAGTCTTACCGACAAAATTACTGTCACGATTAACGTCACAAATGTCAACGAAGCCCCTGTGTTCACGGCAGGTGCGACAGCAACACGTAGTGTTGCAGAAAATACGGCAGCAGAGACGAACATTGGTGCTGTTCTTGCGGCAACCGATCCCGATGCTAACGACACCATAACTTACAGCCTCGGTGGCACGGATGCGGCATCGTTCAATATTGTCAGCACATCCGGTCAACTTAAAACGAAAGCAGCACTTGATTATGAAACCAAAACTTCCTACGAGGTCACGGTGACTGCGACTGATTCTGGGAATGCTACTGACACAATCTCTGTCACGATCAATGTCTCGGATGTCAATGAGAACCGTGCCCCAGCATTTGCGAGTGAAAGCACCACTCGTTCCATCGCAGAAAACACAGGTTCTGGTATCAACATTGGAGATGCTGTCTCCGCTACAGACCCCGACACCGACGACACACTTGTATATTCACTGGGAGGCACAGATGCTGCGTCCTTTGATATTGGCAGCACAAATGGACAACTCAGAACAAAAGCTGCTCTGGACTATGAAACAAAATCCTCATATTCCGTGACAGTATCGGTCTCTGATGGAAACGGAGGAACGGATTCAATATCTGTCACCATCAATATTACAGATGTCAATGAGAACCGTGCCCCAGCATTTGCGAGTGAAAGCACCACACGTTCCATCGCAGAAAACACAGGTTCTGGTGTCAACATCGGAGATGCTGTCTCCGCGACAGATCCCGACACCGATGACACGTTGGAATATTCACTCGGTGGCACAGATGCCGCTTCATTTGACATCGGCAGCACAAACGGACAACTCAGAACAAAAGCTGCTCTTGATTATGAAACCAAAGCCTCGTATTCCGTTACAGTATCTGTTTCTGACGGAAATGGTGGTACAGATTCAATATCTGTCACCATCAATATTACAGATGTCAATGAAAACCGTGCCCCCGTATTTGCGAGTGAAAGCACCACACGTTCCATCGCAGAAAACACAGGTTCTGGTGTCAACATCGGAGATGCTGTCTCCGCGACAGATCCCGACACCGATGACACGTTGGAATATTCACTCGGTGGCACAGATGCCGCTTCATTTGAAATCGGCAGCACAAACGGACAACTCAGAACAAAAGCTGCGCTTGACTATGAAACCAAAGCCTCGTATTCCGTTACAGTATCTGTTTCTGACGGTAATGGTGGCACAGATTCGATCTCCGTCACCATCAATGTTACGGATGTGCCCGAGAACCGTGCCCCGGCATTTAGCACGGACAGTGCTACGCGATCCGTCGCTGAAAATACAGGTTCCGGTGTCAACATCGGCATAGCAATTACCGCAACCGATCCTGATAGTAGTGACACGTTGGAATACTCACTGGGTGGCACAGATGCGAGTTCTTTTAGTATTGACAGCACATCAGGACAACTCAGAACAAATGCTGCGCTAAACTATGAAACCAAAAGCTCGTACTCCGTGACGGTTTCTGTTTCGGATGGAAATGGTGGAACGGATTCTATCGCTGTCACCATCAACGTTACAGATGTCAACGAAGCACCCACATTTACGGAGAATTCACCAACCACGCGGTCAATTTCAGAAAATACAGCTTCGGACACGAATATCGGGAGTGCTGTGTCTGCGACTGATCCGGATTCGGGTGACTCTTTGACTTATGGTCTTGGTGGGACAGATGCGGCTTCGTTTAGCATTGATAGTAGTTCAGGACAATTGAAAACAAAAGCCGCACTTGACTATGAAGATGATGATGGTTATGAAGTGACCGTTATTGTCTCTGATGATAACTCATCAACTTCAATCACTGTCAACATTTCTATCTCGGATGTCAACGAAGCACCTACATTCACAGAAAGTTCACCAGCGACTCGGTCTATAGATGAACATACTGTTTCTGGACAGAATATCGGAAGTGCTGTATCCGCTACAGATCCTGAGGGTGATACGTTGACATATACACTTGAAGGCACAGATGCCTCATCCTTCAGTATTGTCAGCACGAGTGGGCAGCTACAGACAAAGGTTGCATTGGATTATGAAACTACGACTTCATACTCTGTATCAGTTAAGGTCTCTGACAGTTCTCTTACAAGCACAATCTCTGTCACCATCAATGTTACCGATGTCACTGAGAACCGTGCACCCTCATTTTCAGACAGTAGTTTCTCTTACAGAATATCAGACATTGAAAACGCATCTGTGGGGGATAGCATTGGTGATCCTGTCACTGCGTCCGATGCCGATGACGACACATTGAGTTATAGTGTTGGTGGGGATGATGCCGCTCTGTTTGATATTGATAGCAGTTCTGGACAACTGAAAGTCACACAATCTCTTATTGATCATAGCAGTTCTGCTTATTCAATAAAGGTGATTGCTACGGATCCTGATGATGCCACAGCTGAAATATCAGGAACGATATTTGTTACCCGTGTCACAAGACAATTAGCAAACAACCCACCTATATTTGATGATGGTGAAAGCATAACCCTTTCAGTCGCAGAAAATACTGCATCCGGAGTAAATATCGGTACTCCTATCACTGCCACAGACGATGATGCAGACGATACATTGACCTATAGTTTGGAAGGCACAGATGCGGCTTCGTTTTCTATTGTCAGCACGAGTGGACAGTTGCAAACCAGTACCGCGTTAGACTATGAAACAAAGAACTCATATTCGGTAACTGTCAAGGTCACTGATGATAGTGGGGCAAGTAACAATAGTGACACGATTGCTGTTGCCATCAATGTGACTGACGTGGATGAAGGTATTACTCCTGAAATAAACAATGCCCCAGTATTTGCTGATGAGAGCACAACCCTTTCAGTCGTAGAAAATACTGCATCCGGAGTAAATATCGGTAGTCCTATCACTGCCACAGATGATGATGCAAGCGATACATTGACCTACAGTCTTGAAGGCACAGATGCAGCATCGTTTTCTATTGTTAGCACGAGTGGACAGTTGCAAACCAGTGCTGCGTTGGACTATGCAACGAAGAACTCATATTCTATAACTGTGAAAGTCACTGACGATAGTGGTGCAAGTAATAATAGTGATACCATCACTGTTACGATCAATGTCACAATCGAAACACTTCTCAGTAACCGTACAGCTGGGGTTAGGAATGCGATTTTAAATGCTATTGAAGGTGTAGATGATGCAGCTGATGTTACTGAAACGCATCTTGCAGCGATCACAGGAACATTAGACCTAGCTGGGGATAAAAGTATCAGGGCAAATGGTCTCAAATCTGGCGATTTTGAAGGTCTTACCAGTTTGACAGGACTCAGCTTGGGACAAAACGAGTTAACAATACTTCCAGATGGCATTTTTGAGGATCTTACCAGTTTAACAACACTCGACTTGACTGGAAACGAGTTAACATCACTTCCAGATGACATTTTTGAGGATCTTACCAGTTTGACAACACTCAAGTTGATCAGTAACGATATAACAACACTTCCAGATGGCATTTTTGACAATCTTACCAGTTTGACACTCCTTGACTTCTTTCTAAACGAGTTAACATCACTTCCAGATGGCATTTTTGATAACCTCACCAGTTTGACACACCTTAACTTGGATTTTACCGAGATCGCATCGATATCTGCTACAATCTTTGATAATCTGACTTCGCTTACGATACTTGAGTTTGAAGCCGGTAACTTAACAAGTCTTCCAGCGGGTGTTTTTGACAACCTTACAGCACTGACAAGACTTGATCTGGATGGTCATGAAATCAGCATATTACCTGATGGGATCTTTAAGAATCTTACTAATCTGGAGATCCTTGAATTGGATAGTAATGAATTGTCTACTATACCAGCAGGAACGTTTGCCGGTTTAACCAATATAAAAGAACTCTATTTATATGGTAACGCAGTTGAACCGCTGCCTATCAATATAGATTTTGTGGCAGTTCCAGGAGGTAAAATTAAAGCGGTTGCTCCGATAGGCGCACCCTTTGAATTGGAACTTCCTATAAATGTTACGAATGGCATTATCAGTGGGGGTGCAACGGGTGTAACAATAGCAGTAGGTGCGACAGAAAGTGAGACTATAACGGTAACTCGTGCTGGGAGTGCTGTGAACGATGTCGTTGTGGCTTTTGGAAATATGCCCTCGCTACCTTCAGGTCACATGGGTTATAGTCTTATAAAAGGAGATTCACTCACGATATCCACAGGAGTAAACACAAATATAACCCCTGTCAGTGACCGAACAGCAGCGGTTCGTGATGCTATTGTCGCAAAGGTATCTGGCGTTACCGATGCAGCTGATGTTACAGTAACGCATCTTGCAGCGATTACTGGAACATTAGATCTAAGTTCTAATACTAATTTACAGTCAACTGGGATCAAATCTGGCGATTTTCACGGTCTCACGAGTTTGACAGGTCTTAACTTGTCTGGCAACAATTTAAATACACCTCCAACTGGTATTTTTTCGGATCTTACCAGTTTGACGCATCTCAACTTAAGTTCAAACAACATTCAAACGTTAGGGAATAATTTCATTGACAATTTAACATCTCTTAAGATTCTTGAGCTTGAGAGTGCGTCGTTAACAAGCCTGCCAACAGGTATTTTTGACAACCTGACAGCTCTGACAAAACTTGACTTGGATAGCAATAATATCAGTTCATTACCTGATGGGATCTTTAAAAATCTTACTAATCTGGAAATCCTTGAATTGGATGGTAATGATTTGTCTGCTGTTCCTACAGGTACATTTGTAGGTTTAACCAATATCACGGAACTTAAATTAGGGGGTAATACGGTGGATCCGTTATCCATCAATTTAACATTAGAATTTGTTTCTATCGGTAAGATTAAGGTAGTTGCTCCGATAGGCTTACCATTTGAATTCGACTTTCCTATCACTGTTACGAATGGAAGTATAAGCGGTGGTGGGACTGGTGTTACAATAGCCGCCGGTGCAACAAATAGCGAGACGATCACTATTATTCGTACTCCGGGAACGACCACCACTGTCACTGCAGATTTCGGGGATCTGCCCGACTTACCTTCAGACCACGAGGGCTATAGTTTTACAAAAGAGAATTTGCTTACCGTATTCAGGGAATATAACGATGGTATAACCCCTGTCAGTGAACGAACAGCATCGGTACGAGACGCAATTGTCGCAAAGGTATCCGGTGTTGACGACGCTGCTGCTGTTACGAGTGACCATCTTTTAGCGATTACAGGAGCAATAGAAATAATTGGCCGTGATGATATACGGACAAACGGTCTAAAATCTGGTGATTTTGACGGTCTCACAAGTTTGACAGGACTCAGCTTGATTGGAAACAAATTAACAACACTTCCAGATGGCATTTTTGACAATCTTACCAGTTTGACAACACTCAACTTGGCTCATAACGGTTTAACAACACTTCCAGATGGCATTTTTGACAATCTCACAAATTTAACATACCTGGGCTTGATTTGGCACGAGCTCGGAACGATATCTGGTGCTGTCTTTGACAATCTGACTTCACTTAAGACACTTGAATTCAGGAATGGTCCGTTAACAAGCCTTCCAGATGGTGTTTTTGACAACCTCACAGCACTGACAACACTTGATCTTCAATCGAATAAAATCAGCACACTACCAGATGAAATCTTTAAGAATCTTACAAATCTGGAACAACTTGAATTGGATAATAATGAATTGTCTGCTATTCCTGCAGGTACGTTTGTAGGTTTAACCAGTCTCACAAAACTTTATTTGGATAGGAATAAAGTTATTCCACTGCCTCTTAATATATCATTGGTGAAAGTTAGTAGTGGTGAGGTTAAGGCAGTTGCTCCAACCGGTGCTCCTTTTAGTATTGACTTACCGGTATATGTACAGGACGGAAGTATCAGTGGAGATGTAACAAGTATTACTATTCCAAAGGGATCAACAGACAGTTCAACATTCACCGTAACCCGTAACGAGGGTAGTACTGGTTCTGTTGTAGTGGTAAATAGTGGACTACCTAGTCTGCCTTCCGTTCATGATGGATATTCTCTTATAAGACCATCACCAATTATTGTAATTGATGGTAATAATGCTGCTCCATATTTTCCTGATGGATTATCAACCACTCGATTTGTTAATGAGAATGCTGATTATGATGGTGAAGACTTTGACGATCCGGTAACAGCTATTGACATTGATGGAGATTCTTTGACCTATAGTCTCGGTGGCACAGATGCTTCAAAGTTTAGCATTGATAGTACCAGTGGACAATTACAAACGAACGAAGTACACTTAGACTACGAAACGGTAGGCTGGTCAAGATATACTGTAACCGTCATTGCGACTGATGATAGTGGCGAAGATAATGATAGCACATCTATCACAGTTACAATAGAAGTTACCGATGTGGAAGGCAGTGCACCCCTCAGTAGTCTTACTCCACTGAACAATTCATTACAAATACCTGATGTAACGGCATTTCTACCGAATTATCCCAATCCATTCAATCCAGAAACGTGGATTCCTTATCAGCTATCCAAAACAGCCGATGTTTCCTTGACGATTTACGATATGCGTGGGGTTGTCATTCGGAAGTTGGATTTGGGACATAAACCTGCAGGATACTATACTGACCGGACACGCGCAGCATATTGGGATGGCAGAAATGTACTCGGTGAGAAAGTCGCGGGGGGTGTATATTTCTCGACATTCAAAGCAGGTGATTTCACTGCAACGCGCAAGATGTTGATACTGAAATAGACTTAATATCAGTATTAAAAGACTCATCAGAGATATTCTAAACTAACCAACAAATCAGGCATCGGATACTCCCCGTTGTCTGTTTTGTTGGTTAGTGAAATGTAAAAATACGTGCACACTCCCCGGTAGATGCGGTTTCCTAACCGCATCCATGAGACTGAACAAACACCGGTTCGGTTAGGAAATCGAACCATAGGCGTCAATTTAAGGATATATTTACCTATGAAGGATTTTGGAAGTCTCTTTTTATCCTATACACCTTTCGCACCGCTGGTGCTGAGTTTCTTGTGATGGATATTTTCTATACACCTTTCGCACCGCTGGTGCTGATATGTGATTTACACAAGCCTCGGAGAGGCGATAGATGTATAGCACGTAATATCAACACAGACATAAGCCCAGCGGGGCGACAGGTGTATCATAAACACAAACTTTACTCACTAAATTGACGCCTATGGTGCGGTTAGGAAACCGAACCTACCGTAGTGTGTAAATAATTATGATTTTTACTATAAAGTGACGCGTTGTGCTAATTAACATTTGGTATGTTTATATCTCACATATCCGTGCAAGATGAAAATGTCCAAACAATAGTAGTATTAAGTCATATAATAAATTATCGTCTATATTATTTATATGGTATGTTACTATATTGTAATATTGAATGCAAATAATATTGGCGTTTTGGTAGGATCGATTTCACAAGTGCTTATGATTTCGGTGGAACTGATGAACACTCTAAACGAGATTATGTTGGGTAGGGAGTGTGTAAAGTTCTTGGCAAAATGGACACAGATATCCTGTAGGAGCGATCTCCGAATCGCGACTGAACTCAGTGATAATCTGGAATCGAAGTTCCTTCCTACATCTCAAAATGTCCCATTAATTCAAAAGTTTACTATACTTGCTGTTTCTAAGTCCACATTCAAAAGATAATTGTCATATTTTAGATAGGAACTACGGCGTGACAAACTCAAATCCTATCTATCTACTATCCTGAAAATCCTGGTTCAGACAAATAGGAATACAACCCACAATAAATGTAACGTTTGTGAAATATAATGAACAAAAATCAATAATTCTTAAAACGAAATACTCTAAATTATAATTATTTTGTTTGACAATTGCGTGACTTTATATTACAATTAGTAGTATTAAGTCATAAATATATAACTTTATATATAAAAAGTATAGAAAAACACTATTTATATTGTTAGTATTTGGTCCGTATTTACCATAGTTATGGTAAACAGAACTGCCTTTGTTAGAATTGAAATATAAGAATTATGGTTGGATAGGGGAGTTAATAGGGGCAACCTAATTATTTTTTCAAATGGACCGGACCAATACATGATTCTTTCCCATAAGAACTTAAGAATAAATCCCTCCTTGTAAAAGTTCTCCTCAATAGATACATAAAGCATCAACTGATGTGACTTTTAATGACATTATACCGTTTCTAATAAAGAATATCTCATTATGAGAGTATAAATTCTAACTTAGATAGAGAATGTCCGAGGCGCAATGAATTGCGCTACTACGAACGCCTGTTTTGATAATGACGGGTTATTATTTAGAAATGGTATTACTTTTATTTTATATATAAGGAATCATCCTATGAAAACACGACTCAAGAATCTGAATTCCGTAATATCTATTTTACTTTGTTCATTAGTTTTCTTTGGTTTACCAGTTACAAGTTCGGCGGAGATTACACCAGTCAGTGAGCGTACAACAGAGGTGCAGACTGCTATTGTCGCGGCGGCAGCAGTCGATTCTGCCGCAGATGTAACGGAGACTCACCTTGCAGCGGTTACGACACTCGATCTGCGAGCTAAAGGTATTACAGCACTGAAATCGGGTGATTTCTCTGGGATGTCCGGACTGACTAATATTAACTTGTATGATAATCAACTTAGCAGCCTTCCAGATGGTATTTTTGATGGTCTCACCGCGTTGACAACATTGAGGTTAGGTCGTAATACTGTTGATCCGTTTCCTATTACGGTTACACTGGAAAAGGTTGGAGAAAACGAATTTAAAGCAGTGGTCCCGACAGGAGCACCGTTTGAGATAGTCGTTCCTATCAGTGTCAGCAACGGTAGTATTAACACTGATGCTAACACCTTAACCATAGCAAAAGGTAATAGAGATAGCGGAACTCTCACAGTATCTCAAACAATAGAGAGAATGTCTGTCACCGTAGATATTAGTTCCTTACCCAACCTACTCCAGAACCATTACGGTTATGTGTTATCCAAATCTGAAACATTGCCTACTGAAGTAATCATAGGTAACACTGCTCCGATGTTTGTTGAAGGTTCCAGTGCCACGCGCGCGATCGCTGAGAATGCTGAAACAGATGTCAACATTGGAACACCTATTGCAGCAACAGATTCTGACGACGACCTGCTTACGTATACACTTGGTGGTATTGACGCACCGGTATTTTCTATTGATTCTGAGAGTGGACAACTTAAAACCAATACATCTCTGGATTACGAAACACAGCCTTTTTATTCTATCACCATCACCACCTCAGATGGTCTGCTCACAGACACCATAACTGTCACAGTTAACGTCATTGACGTGATTGACAACCTTGCACCTCAGTTCACAGAGGGTGCTATCACAGTCCGTCAAATTGCAGAGAACAGTGGGGCAGAAGTCAACATCGGGACACCTGTGGTCGCAATAGATATAACTGAAAATACGGATAACGATGATGCAGCAGATACCCTTGCATATACACTTGGCGGGATTGATGCTGTAACGTTTAGCATTGATAGTGACACAGGTCAACTCAAGACAAAAGAGTCGTTAGATTTCGAAACGAAATCCTTATATAAGGTAACTGTCACGGTTTCAGATGGTGACCTCACCGACATAATCACTGTGGTCATCCAGGTTATAGATTTGGCAGAAACTGCCTTTGTATCTGAATTCCTACCACTTAATGAACGAACACAACAAGTGCAAGATAAAATCGTTGATATCGTCAGTGAAGATGAGATAAGCGAGGCACACATAGCGGCGATTACTTCACTCAATCTACGGGATACAGGCATAACAGAACTGCAATCGGGTGATTTCTCAGGAATGTCAGGTCTTACAGATATCAATCTGCACAATAATATGCTGACGACACTACCGATTGGCATTTTTCAGGGACTTACATTGCTGACGACACTTCGATTAGGAAACAATCTACTGGACCCACTCTCGATTTTTGTCTCTTTGCAACAGGTTGATAAAAACGTGTTTCAGGTATATGTCCCGAGTGGTGCGCCGTTTGATATTGTCGTTCCAATTCAGGTTGCTAACGGACATATTAGTAGTGGTGAGTCAACAGCAAAGGTGCTGACAGGAACTCTAACAAGTCAACCGTTTACAATCGTTCCCACTACTGACACGTTGACACCTGCGTCAGTAAGTATTGGTCCATTGCCGGAATTACCACTGAATCATTACGGTTATATTCTTGCGAGATCTACTGCTTGCAATCGTACCCCAGAGGTGGTTTCAGCGATAGAGACAATGTATCCGTTTCTCATGCATTGTCAAAACGTATCAAATGTTGATATCGCTACCGTTACATTCCTTAATTTAGACGAAACGGGAATCCTATCACTTAGAACAGATGATTTCTCTGGATTTCTGTCACTCACAACACTGTATCTAAATAATAATGAGTTGACAGAGCTACCTGCTGGAATATTTGATGGTTTAGATGCATTAGACACTATTCGTTTGCGCGGAAATCGGTTGGAGTTACTGCCAGATGGTATTTTTAAGGGTATGACAAACTTAGAAGCCTTAGACCTAAGTGGTAACGCAATTGATCCGTTACCCATAACTGTATTATTAGAAAAGGTTGATGAAAGTGCGTTCAGAGCGATTGTCCCGACCGGTGCACCATTTGATATAGTGCTCAAAGTGGAGGTAAACAACGGAAATAACGCGAATGGTATTGACAGCATTACCATTCCAAAAGGGAGTGTTGAAAGTGATGTTTATACCCTCACACGTATACCGAATACATTCAATGCTGTTTCAGTAGATATTAGTCCTCTACCAAGTTTACCATCACTGCATACGGGTTATGAATTGGTCAAGCCAGACACGTTGCCACTTGAAATTCTCTCACGTATTGAAGTTGCACCTGTGATTACCGAAGGAGACACCACGACACGTTCTGTTGCAGAGAATACGGTTGCGGGGACAAACATCGGGGATCCAATCACAGCAACAGATGAGAATAACGATATGCTTACGTATAACCTTAGCGGTGCCAATGTTGCAGTGTTTGATATTGATTCTACAACGGGACAGTTGAAAACGAAAGGAGCTCTTGATTATGAAACAAAAACATCGTATTCAGTATCAGTATCCGTTTCTGATGGGAGTTTGACAGCAAGTATTGATGTGGTCATCAGTATCACGAATGTCGCAGAAAAACCGGTGTTTCTTGAGGGTGTGAGTACCACGCGCGCTGTAGCAGAAAACTCAGTGGTCGGAACAATAACCGGTGAAGTCATTGCTGCAACGGATCCTGATGGTGATACGCTCACCTATAGCCTCAGCGGTGAGGATGCTGCGTTTTTCGATATTGCACCAAGAACAGGACAGTTAGAAACGAATACTTCTCTTGATTATGAAACAAAGTCATCGTATTCAGTAACAGTATCTGTTTCTGATGGGAGTTTCAGCACAAGTATTGATGTGGTCATCAATATCACGAATGTCGCAGAAAAACCGGTATTCATTGAGGGTGTCAGTGCCACCCGCTCTGTAGCAGAAAACTCGGAGGCCGGAACACTAATCAGTGAAGTCATTGCTGCAACAGATCCTGATGGGAATACGCTCATCTATAGTCTTAGCGGTGAGGATGCTGCGTTTTTCGATATTGAATCCAGAACAGGACAGTTAGAAACGAATACTTCTCTTGATTATGAAACAAAGTCATCGTATTCAGTAACAGTGTCTGTTTCTGATGGGAGTTTCACCGCAAGCATTGATGTGGTCATTAACATCATTGATCAACCTGAAACACCTACGGATACGACAGACACGGTGGAATCATTGAATATGCCACCAGAGTTTACAGAAGGAACAAGTATTACACGATCCATTGCTGAAAACACCGATCCCAACACGCCTATTGGACTACCTCTCTCTGCGAATGATCCTGATGATGACACATTGAGTTACAGTCTTGGGGGGACAGATGCGACTTCTTTTAGCATTGATTCTACAACAGGACAATTGAAAACGAAGGGTTCTCTTGATTATGAAACAAAGACATCGTATTCAGTAACAGTATCCGTTTCTGATGGGAGTTTGACTGCAAGTATTGATGTCGTCATCAGTATCACAGACGTTTCAGAAAAACCGGTGTTTCTTGAGGGTGTCAGTACCACGCGCGCTGTAGCAGAAAACTCAGTGGTCGGAACAATAACCGGTGAAGTCATTGCTGCAACGGATCCTGATGGTGATACGCTTACCTATAGCCTCAGCGGTGAGGATGCTGCAGTCTTTGATATTGAAACTACAACAGGTCAATTGAAAACCAATGCCTCTCTTGATTATGAAACAAAGTCATCGTATTCAGTATCAGTATCCGTTTCAGATGGGAGTTTCGCCGCAAGTATTGATGTAGTCATTAACATCATTGATCAACAAGAAACGGAGACAGAGATAGAAACGGAAACGGAGATAGAAACGGAAACGGAGATAGAAACAGAAACGGAGACAGAAACAGAAACGGAAACGGAAACGGAGATAGAAACAGAAACGGACACGGATACAGAGACAGAAACGGAGACAGAAACAGAAACGGAGATGGACACGGACAGTGCCCTCATGTTTACAGAAGGAACAACTGCGACTCGTACCGTTCCAATAAATACTGATATTGGTAGGAATATCGGTCTACCTATTGCTGCAACGGGTGCTGATCAAGATAACTTCACATATACACTGGGTGGTACCGATGGACTATCCTTTGACATTGTTAGTACAACTGGACAGCTGCTTACTAAAGGCACAACGTATTGTGATAAAACGTCCTATTCTGTGATTATCACAGTCTCAGATGGAAACCTATCAGATAGCATTGATGTCACCATCAACGTTGAAAAAGTGAATAAACGGGAAAACAACCGAGATCCTATGTTTACAGTTCCAGGTCCCTATACCATTAGTGTTCCTGAAAATACACCTGTCGGTGTAAATATCGGAAGTCCAATACCGATTTCTGATCCTGATAATGATTGTTTAGAATACGAAATACAGGGGATTGGTAAAGAGTTGTTTGACATTGATCCCAGAAGTGGGCAATTTAGAACCAAGAGTCCATTGGATTACGAAATCAAAAACTCTTACTCACTAACCTTGTGGATTTCTGATTTCGCCTTAATTGTTCCTACTGGAGTGACGATTGAAATTACAGATGTCAACGACCCTCCTGTCTTTGCTGTTGATCATTTAACGTATACAATACCTGAAAATACGCCGATAGGACATATTTTTGGTTCAGAGGTGACTCTAACGGACCAGGATGACACAAGAGAGTCGTTAGCAATAACACTAACTGGGTCAGATTCTTCGGGGTTCAGCATCGCTGACGGAATTGTTGGAAAGTTTGAGGTCCAACAATCATTTGATTATGAAACCCAATCAGTTTTCAACGTAACGATAAGGGTAGAAGATAATAGCGGTGCTACAGATACACTTCCGGTAGTAATCAGAATCATAGATATTGACGAGGGTGTTAACAATGCTCCAGTGTTTACAGGTGGCGCAAGTGCTACACGATCCATAGCTGAAAACACCGACACTAACACTGATATTGGAGAAGTTTTCTCTGCTATTGATCCTGATGGTGACACATTGAGTTACAGTCTTGGCGGTACAGATGCGGCTTCTTTTAGCATTGTTACGACAACAGAACAAACAGGACAGTTGAAAACGAATAGTGCATTGGATCATGAAACCAAAGGGACTTATTCCGTTGAAGTCATAGCCTCAGATGGTGAACTCAGTTCAAGTATTCAAGTAAGTATTACGATTACTGATGTCAACGATCCTCCTGTCTTTCCTGTTGAAAGTGTTACTTATTCAATTCCTGAGAATACGACTGCGGGGCAAACTGTTGGGACACCGGTACTCGCAACTGACCAAGATGGTGACACTGTGCTGTATCGCGAATCGGGACCAGATGGGGATTGGGAAGGGTTTACACTTAATATACATACTGGAGGGTTACTGACGCGTATTTCTTCTTATGATTTTGAAACAAAGCCTACGTACACCCTCACCATAACTGCAAGGGATAGGCATTCGGCAACAGATACTCTTGCTGTCACGATCAATATCACAGAATCTGTAAATGGTGCGAACCGTGCGCCGACTGCTGTTGGTTCTATTCCAGCACAGACGATGCAATCGGATGACTCTGCCCTACTCTTGACTGTTTCAAGTTATTTCACCGATCCAGACAACGATAATCTCACATATACAGCAAGCTCAAGTAATAGCGGTGTGGCAACAGCAAGTGCTTCCGGTGCTCAAGTGTCGATTAGCGCAGTAGCAGTTGGAACTACTACTATCACGGTTACCGCAAGCGATGGAAGTTTGTCTGTAACACAGACTATTTCTGTGACTGTCATAGTCGAACTGGCATACCCAGTAAGTGATCGCACTCAACAAGTTCAGGACGCTATTGTGGCAGCTATTGATGGTATAGATTCTGCGTCCGATGTAACAGCAACACACCTTGCGGCAATCACGGAACTTAATTTAGACGATGAATCAATTTCCTCCTTGAAAACTGGTGATTTTGAGGGTCTCACCGCTCTGACAAGGCTCTTTCTGGGTGAAAATTCCATCAGCGATATATCATCGGTTTCTGGGTTGACTAAGTTGACACACTTCAGTGTTGAAGATAATTCGCTCAGCGATATATCAGTAATTTCTGGGTTGACTTCGCTGACATGGCTCAGTCTGAGTGGCAATTCCATCAGCGATATATCGGCGGTTTCTGGGTTGACTAAGTTGACATCGCTCTTTCTGAGTGGCAATTCCATTAGCGATTTATCATCGGTTTCTGGGTTGACTAAGTTGACAGAGCTCTGGCTGGGTGGCAATTCTATCAGCGATATATCAGTAATTTCTGGGTTGACTTCGCTGACATGGCTCAGTCTGAGCGGCAATCCGATTTTACATTACGCCCCACTCCGCACACTCGTCGCTGCAATTGAAACTGCTGGCGGAACTTTAGAGCTTGACATTACAATTCCCCTGTTTGTCCCAGTAAGTGAACGCACTCAACAAGTGCGGGACGCTATTGTGGCAGCTGTTAATGGCATAGATTCTGCAGCCGATATAACAGAAATACACCTTACGGAAATCACGGAACTTGATCTAAACGAGAAATCAATATCCTCCTTGAAATCTGGTGATTTTGAGGGTCTCACTGCTCTGACAGGGCTCGATCTGCGTGGCAATTCCATCAGCGATATTTCATCGATTTCTGGGTTGACTTCGTTGACACAGCTCTATCTGGATGGCAATTCTATCAGCGATGTCTCCCCTCTTGAAGGTTTGACATCATTAACGACCTTACGTCTGAGTGGCAATTCGATTTCAGATTACGCCCCACTCCGCACACTTGTCGCTGCAATTGAAGCTGATGGCGGAACTTTAAATCTTGACATTACAATTCCGGCTGCTCCCCCACTAAGTGGACGCACTCAACAAGTGCAAGCCGCTATTGTGGCAGCTGTTGATGGGATAGATTCTGCAGCCGATGTAACAGCAACACACCTTGCGGCAATCACGGAACTTGATCTAAACTATAAATCAATATCCTCCTTGAAATCTGGTGATTTTGAGGGTCTCACCGCTCTGACAAGTCTTGATCTGGGTGAAAATTCCATCAGCGATATATCACCACTTTCTGGATTGACTACGTTGACACAGCTCTTTCTGGGTAACAATTCCATCAGCGATATATCATCGGTTTCTGGGTTGACTAAGTTGACACAGCTCGATCTTTATGACAATTCCATCATCAATATTTCATCGGTTTCTGGGTTGACTAAGTTGACACAGCTCTATCTGGATGGCAATTCTATCAGCGATATATCATCGGTTTCTGGGTTGACTGTGTTGAAAGAACTCTATCTGGATGACAATTCCATCAGCGATGTCTCTCCTCTTGAAGGTTTGACATCTTTAACGACCTTACGTCTGAGTGGTAATTCGATTTCAGATTACGCCCCACTCGGCAGACTCGTCGCTGCAATTAAAGCTGCTGGCGGAAGTTTAGATCTTGACATTATAATTCCCGGATCTGCCCCCGCGAGTTCGCTTCCTATACAAACATCCCTACTTCCAAACTACCCCAACCCCTTCAATCCAGAAACGTGGATACCGTATCAGTTATCCAAAGCAGCCGATGTCATGTTGACGATCTACAATGTGCGTGGTGTCGTCGTTAGGGAGTTGGAGTTGGGACATCGGGCTGCTGGGGTGTATTATAGCCGACCTCGTGCTGCGCATTGGGATGGTAGGAACTCTTTTGGTGAGAAGGTGGCGGGAGGTGTCTATTTCGTCAAATTCAAGGCAGGGAATTATACGAAAATAAAGAAAATGTTGATTAGAAAATAATTTTAATTTACTTTTTTCGCTTGGAACGTATGTAGGTAACCCGTTGCCTACTAATACAGAATATACCAGCTGCAGAAGAGCAGTTGATAACTTTATCTAAAGGAAGGTTAATATGAAAACACTAACTCTAAATAATAACCATGTTCTCTACGTATTGATTTCCATTTTTTTATTCGCATTAAATGTAACGAGTTATGCAGACATTACACCAGTAAGTGACCGAACAACAGAAGTGCAAGATGCTATACTTTTTGCAGTAGGTGTGAATTCTGCCGCAGATGTCACCGAAACCGACCTTGCAGCTATTACAGAACTAAACCTACGGTCAAAAGGTATTACAGAACTAAAATCGGGTGATTTTTCTGGAATGTCCGGACTCACTAATCTGAACCTATATGGTAACGAACTTAGCAGTTTGCCGAATAACATCTTTGATGGACTCTCTGCCCTCACAACCCTGCGATTGGGTGGAAACACCGTTGATCCAATGCCAATTATCATATCATTGGAAAAAGTTGGCGAAAATCAATTCAAAGCAGTCGCACCCACTGGTGCGCCTTTTAATATAAGTGTTCCCATAAGTACTGCCAATGGTAGCATTAGTGGGAATACGACATCTCTGACCATTTCCACAGGAACAGTAGCAAGTAGTACAGTCACAGTGACTCGGACAGAGGGAACAACTGCTGCAGTAACAGCTGATATCGGCACGTTACCCAGTATACCAAGTCTCAACCATTACGGTTATGAATTATCAAAATCTGACTCGTTACCTATTCAACTTTTCAGTATATCAGACACAGAAGAAGAAACAGACATGGGTGAACTGGATGATAATGCTGCGCCTGTGTTTAATGAAGGTACGAGCACGACACGGACGGTTGCAGAGAATACTAAATCCGGTCAAAACATTGGGAGTGCTGTTACTGCGACAGATGACGATGGTGATACGTTGATCTATACTCTCGGTGGCACTGATGCAGCGTCCTTTGATATTGTCAGTACATCTGGGCAGCTACAGACAAAAGCAGCGTTGGATTATGAAACGAAGTCGTCCTATTCTGTCACTGTTACTGTTCAGGATCCGGACGATAGCTCAGTTCATATTAACGTCACAATCAACGTGACCGATGTCAATGATGCGCCGGTTTTTTCATCGGATAGCATTACGCTTACCGTAGCAGAAAATACAGCAGCTGGCACTAATATCGGGAGTGCTGTTTCTGCGACAGATCCAGATGGCGATACGTTGACATATACTCTTGGCGGTACGGATGCAGCGTCCTATGATATTGTGAGCACATCTGGGCAGCTACAAACAAAAGCAGCATTGGACTATGAAACGAAGAAAACTTACGCGGTGTCAATCACCGCTAAAGATGATGAAGATGCTTCTAAGACGATCAATGTTATGATCAATGTGACAAATGTGTCGGAACCCGGCGACAATGATGCACCTGTATTTGCTGACGGCACAAGCACAACACGAAGTGTCGCAGAAAATACAGTCGCAAGTGTTAATATCGGGAGTGCTGTTTCCGCTACAGATGACGATAGTGATACGTTGACATATAGCCTTGGTGGAACCGATGCAGCGTCCTTTGATATAGTGACCACTTCCGGACAGTTGCAGACAAAAAC
This sequence comes from Candidatus Poribacteria bacterium, assembly GCA_965214095.1. Taxonomy (GTDB): domain Bacteria; phylum Poribacteria; class WGA-4E; order WGA-4E; family WGA-3G; genus MSPOR6. The sequence continues at coordinate 2,147,781 of OZ243938.1, forward strand.
AACGTTGGATTATGAAACGAAGTCGTCCTATTCTGTCACTATTACAGCACAGGATCCGGGGGATCTTTCAGCTACTATTAGTGTTACAATCAATGTGACCGATGTGAATGAAGCACCGGTTTTTTCATCGGATAGCATTACGTTAACCGTAGCAGAAAATACAGGCGCAAGTGTCAATATCGGGAGTGCTGTTTCTGCGACAGATCCAGATGGGGATACGTTATCCTACAGTCTCAGTGGAACAGATGCAACATCCTTTGATATTGTCAACACATCGGGGCAATTACAGACAAAAACAGCGTTAGACTATGAAACGAAGACGTCCTATTCTGTCACTATTACAGCAAAGGATCCGGATGATCTCTCAGATACCATTAGTGTTACAATCAATGTGACCGATGTGAATGAAGCACCGGTTTTTTCATCGGATAGCATTACGTTAACCGTAGCAGAAAATACAGCAGCTGGTACTAATATCGGGAGTGCTGTTTCTGCGACAGATCCAGATGGGGATACGTTGACATATACTCTTGGCGGTACGGATGCAGCGTCCTTTGATATTGTGAGTTCATCTGGGCAGCTACAGACAAAAACCAGTTTGGATTATCAAACGAAGACAACTTACTCGGTTACGGTAACTGCCGAAGATGGTGACGATGCTTCAGATACCATCAATGTTACTATCAATGTAACAAATGTGTTGGAGACTGTTGAGAATATAGCACCCATATTCACTGAAGGCACAGACACAACACGGAGTATTGCAGAGAATACGACATCAGGACAAAACATTGGAAGTACTGTTTCTGCGACAGATGAGAATGGTGATACGTTGACCTATTCTCTGGGTGGCACTGATGCAGCGTCGTTCGATATTGTGAGCACAACTGGACAGCTACAGACAAAAACCAGTTTGGATTATGAAAGTAAGAACATCTATTCTATAACGATTACTGCATCAGATGGAACACTTACAGATACCATCAATGTAACAGTCGGTATCACAAACGTACACGAGGCAGGTATCAACAATTATCCTGAGTTCAACGATGGTATTATTACCACAAGATCTGTTAGAGAGAACACCGATGCTGAGAATTCTATTGGTACACCGCTTACTGCCACGGACAGTGATGGTGATACCTTGGAATATTCCATGACTGGAACAGAATCCTCTTCATTTAGTATTGACAGCACAACAGGACAGCTCAGCACTAATAGTGCGTTAGATTTTGAAATGCAGCATACTTATTCTTTTACTGTCACCGTAACAGATTCGCAGGGTGGCAGTGTAAGCATTGCTGTTATGATCAACATCATTGATGTATTGGAGTCAACGCCTCTCAGTGAACGCACAGGAGTCGTAAGAAGTGCCATCATTGATGCTATTGATGGGGTATCAACTGCATCCGAAGTTAATGATGGACACCTTGCTGCAATTACAACACTCAGAATTGCTGCAACATCTATAACCACATTAAAAAACGGTGATTTCGATGGGCTCTCTTCATTGACATACCTTGGATTACAGTTCAACAGATCATTCAAAAGCATACCTGAGGATATTTTTGAAGGATTGACACTCCTAAAGACTTTAAAACTCTCGACCAACAACACGTTGGAAAGTGTACCAACTGATCTCTTTGATGGATTGTCCTCACTTGAGGAGCTTGATCTGCTTGCGAATAAACTTACGGTGTTACCCGTTGAATTATTTGAAGGTTTGTCATCGTTGAAACGGCTTGATTTGTCACGAAACGAAATAAGCAGTCTACCTGAAGGCATTTTTGATGGGTTGACAAAGCTCGTCTACCTCTCATTGCATAAGAATAGACTGACAAGTCTACCAGCAGATATTTTTGACGGCTTATCAATGCTTCATTCGCTCATAATGGATGGTAATCGGTTGACGAGTTTACCTGTTGGTGTGTTTGAGGGGTTGACATCACTGGTTGTTCTTGAGGCACATCAAGGCACCTCACTTCCTATCACGGTATCGTTAGAGAAGGTTCAAGATGGAGAGTTCAAAGCCAATGTTGATACTGGGGCACCGTTTGATCTTGTATTGCCTCTCAGTGTGACCAATGGTAGTATTGACGGAGACACTACTACGATTACGATCAAGACAGGTAAAATTGAAAGCGACACTACGCTCACTGTAACCCGAGAGACAGGAACGACTGGATCGGTCAATGTGGATATCGGTACATTACCTACACCTCCAGAAGATGAACATGATGGTTACATTTTAGGCACATCTAACCTACTACCTTTGAGTGTTATCCCAGCAACTGGTGAAGCGAGTAACACTGCCCCCACTTTTACAGATGGTGCAAGTACCACCCGTTCAGTAGCAGAGAATACTGCATCTGGTCAAAATATAGGGAGTGTTGTTGCGGCAACAGATGATGAAGGTGACACATTAACTTACACACTCAGCGGGACAGATGCATCCTCCTTTACACTTGATAGTTCATCAGGACAGATTAAGACAAGTGGTACGTTGGATTATGAAACCAAGACGTCTTATTCTGTGATTGTTACAGCCACGGATCCGGATGGTCTCTCAGATACAATCAATGTCACTATTAACATCACAGATGTGAATGAGGTCGTCAATAATGCACCTGTGATCACAGAAGGCACAAGTGGGACACGCACCGTTGCCGAAAACACTGCAGCAGGGCAAAATATCGGGGATCCTGTCTCAGCAACCGATGAAGATGGGGATACATTGACTTATAGTTTGAGTGGTACTGATGCAGCGTCATTTGACATTGACACAACAAATGGGCAGCTGAAAACGAAAGCCGCTTTGGACTATGAAACGAAGGCTTCATATTCTGTGACGGTGACAGTTAAGGATGATGACAACGCCTCCGATTCTATCAGTGTGACGATCAACATCACTGATGTGGAAGAGACTACACCCAATAATGCACCTGTATTCAGTGATGGCGCAAGCACTACAAGAAGTATCGCAGAAAATACGGCAGCCAATATGAATATAGGTAGTGCCGTCTCCGCAACGGATGACGATGGTGATACGTTGACTTATAGTTTGAGTGGTACTGATTCAGCATCATTTGACATTGACACAACAAATGGGCAGCTGAAAACGAAAGCCGCTTTGGACTATGAAACGAAGGCTTCATACGCTGTGACGATAACTGTGAAAGATGGTGACGAGGCATCAGATACAATCAATGTCACTATCAACATCACAGACGTGGAAGAAGTTGCACCCGCGAATGCACCCGTATTCACTGAAGGCGAAAGCGCGACACGTACCGTAGCTGAAAATACGGCTGCAGCACAGAACATCGGAGATGCTGTCTCCGCTACTGATGCAGATGCGGATACATTGACTTATGCTCTCAGTGGAACAGATGCCGCATCGTTTGACATTGACACAACAAATGGACAGATTAAGACAAAAGCAGCTCTAAACTATGAAACAAAGAGCAGCTATTCTGTGGTCGTAACTGCATCGGATGAAACGCTATCAGATACCATTAACATTACCATAAATGTGACTGATGTCAACGATGCACCCGTCTTTGCAGATGATTCTAAAACCCTGACTATAGCCGAGAATACTGATGCTGATACAGACATCGGAGATCCTGTTTCAGCAACAGATGAAGATGAAGATACCTTGACCTATACGCTCGGTGGAACAGATGCAGCATCTTTTGATATTGACAGCACTGATGGACAGCTAAAGACAAAAGCAAGTTTGGACTATGAAACGAAGGCTTCATACGCTGTGACGATAACTGTGAAAGATGGTGACGAGGCATCAGATACAATCAATGTCACTATCAACATCACAGATGTGGATGAGGTGGTTCCCGGAAATGCACCAGTATTCTCTGAAGGCGCAAGCGCAACACGAACCATTGCAGAAAATACTGCTGCAGCGCAGAACATCGGAAATGCTGTTTCCGCTACTGATGCAGATGAGGATACATTGACTTATGCTCTCAGTGGAACAGATGCAGCATCATTTGACATTGACACAACAAATGGACAGATTAAGACAAAAGCAGCTCTAAACTATGAAACAAAGAGCAGCTATGCTGTAGTTGTCACTGCATCCGATGAAACGCTATCAGATACCATTAACATTACCATAAATGTGAGTGATGTGAATGATGCACCAGTCTTTGCAAATGATTCCACAACTCGGTCTATAGACGAGAATACTGCTGCAGATACAAACATTGGAGATCCTGTTTCAGCCACAGATGAAGATGGTGATACGTTGACCTATAGTCTTAGTGGAACGGATGCGGCTGATTTCAATCTTGATGATAGTTCAGGACAGCTAAGTACTAAGAAGGTTCTGGATTATGAGACAAAAACATCATACTCCGTGACAATTACTGCTACTGATGCAGACAACGCGACTGACAGTATTGATGTAACCATCAATGTGAATGATGTGACCGATGTTAATCCACCCATATTTTTAAATATAGATACAGAGAATCTTACCTTTTCAGTAGATGAAAACACCGCTGCAAATACAAGTATAGGCGACCCATTTGAAATGAGGGGGATAAGACCGATTAGTTTCTCACTTAGGGGTTCTGATGCAAGTAAATTTAGAATTGGTCGCACATCTGGTCAGTTAATGACCAGAGCTGCATTGGACTATGAAACCAAGAAATCATACTCCATAAAGGTTGTCGCTACAAATAGTGACGGTAATAAATCAATTGACGTTACCATTCAAGTCACTGATGTATTTGAATCCGTCCCATTAAGCCAACGTCCAGCTAAAGTGCGTAATGCAATTGTTGCGGCAATAGATGGTGTGTCTAAGGCAAGCGATGTAACAGACGCACATATGTTGAGTATAAAAACGCTTGATTTATCAGATAAATCACTCTCCGAAATCACCGCTAATCATCTGGATGGCTTAACTTCATTGGAAGTATTAAATTTAAGTGATAATAATATCACAAGTCTGCCTGAAAACCTATTTGATAATTTGAGCTCTTTGACAGAAATACACTTGGACAACAATAGACTTCATACTTTACCATCGGATCTATTTGATGGTTTAAGTCTCTTGAAAGAACTTCACTTGAATCACAATTTGATTACCAGTTTGCCATCGGGTATATTTGATGATCTATCCAGTCTGAAAAAGTTATATCTCAATTTTAACACTATTTCCAGTCTCAGTTCATCAGTCTTTCAGGAATTGTCATCACTAACTGATCTGAATTTTGAGTATAATGTTTTAACAAGACTGCCAAATAACATTTTTAAAGGGTTGACCTCTATTAATACTATTAAGGCAGCTAATAATCGCACTGATCCACTTAATATGACGGTATCTCTCAATAAACTAAGTAATACTAAGTTCACTGCAGAAGTTAATACTGGTATTCCTTATCAATTGAGTGTACCAGTTACCGCTACTATTGGAGGTGTTGACAATTCATACACTTTAGGTATTAAAAAGGGAGCTACTGAGAGTGAGCAAGAGATAGAAATTCCTTTAGCTCCGGGCACGGTTTCTGTAAATATTGACGATTTAGCCGCAGTACCTTCAAGGTTTAGTGGATTATCGTTAGTAAAATCGAGTAATTTACCAATCACCCTTAATCCACCTAATCAAATTATTTTCGGCGCTCCGACGAATTCACAATCAATACCTATTGTCACATCATTTAACCAAAATTATCCGAATCCCTTTAATCCAGAAACGTGGATACCCTATCAGTTATCTGAAGCATCTGATGTTGCGATGACGATCTACAATATGCGTGGCGTTGTTGTGCGTGAGTTGGCATTAGGACATCAACCTGCTGGATATTATCACAGTCGTGCGCGCGCTGCATATTGGGATGGTAGGAACTCTTTTGGTGAGAAGGTTGCAACAGGTCTATATTTCTGCATTTTCAAGGCAGGTGATTTCACTGCTACCCGCAAGATGATGATTCGAAAATAGACTTATGGTGAAGCATAGAATTAATTCTACACTTTCTATCAACGGTAGGCGAGGTTTCCTAACCTCGCCTCAGCAATGTGTAGAATTAATTCAATAATTTACCATAAATAGGAGATAATTATGAAAAATCAAGGCAGATTACACACAATTCTATCTGTCAGTGTTTTCATGATTTTCTTAATATGCTGGAGTTGTGAAACAGAAGATAAAGTCGTCGTCAAGTAATTTCAAAATCTACTATAACAATACTAATCACCGCTATATTCATATCATACATTGAGGTAAACACTTGAGTATTACACACATAACTAAGAGGTCACACATGAAATTAACACGCTCTCTACTCCTTATAGCAAGCGGTTTCTTGCTTTGTATCACACCCACAGCAACTCTCGCACAACAACAACACAATGCCGATACCCTCACAGCACAAGCGGATGCCAAACGCAACGCAAAAGATGATATTATTAAAATATCATGGTTAGCCGTTGGCGCATGCGCACCTATCGCCAGTGTGACTGCCGGTTGCATCATCGGGTACGCAGTTGCAGACCAAAGTCGTAGCAGTATGGATTACTATTCCTTCGGGAATATCAACTACACAGGATTCTTCGCAGGGGCAGGAGCTACACTCGGCTTGACATACTTATTTGTCTACACCTATAAAAGCACCCCACCCGCAGAAAGACTGCTCGGCAAATCACCCGAATATATTGAAATCTATACCACCACTTACAAAAAAACAATGCGATCCCAACGCCTTATACACACACTCGCAGGCACAGGCGGACTCGCACTCTTGTTGACTCTGCCATGAACTTTATATGCCCAACATAATAAAGTGTCAACAACAAAATCAGGTTACACGCATTCAACTCTGTGTTAGTCAACATCCAATTTAAAATTATAACTTTCAAGTTTGACTTCATAATGGTCAACTTCTAATTACTATAGTGTGGACAGTTTATTTAAGGACTTGGACAGTGCTCTGGACAAGGAGCATCACAGTCATCGGACCTATTTCTTCAATGATACACCTGTCGCCCCGCTGGGGCTTGTGTGATGGGTAGTATCGCCTCCTATACACCTTTCGTCCCGCTGGGACTGAGGACACGCATGAAATGAGTTGATCCTCTAAAATGACGGTTTTGGTGTGGTTAGGCAACCGGACCTAAGGAAATCGGGATTACCCAATTAATAAATTAATCTTCATAATTGCGCGGCTACAAACGCGTTTTTCTAAATGGAAAGTGTATTGTTAATTTCACATTTTACTATAAATACCCTGTGAGTTATGCACCGAAATAGTATATTCTAGTCGTGAGTATCACGTTAGTATGAATTCCACAAATAGTTGAGATAGAATCCGACATCACCTTCACGATCGGTTATTCCAACCATTTGAACCCTTAAGTCTAAAAGTTCTGCGGATTCTGTTGGGTAGAAGAACTGGATACCTTTTTCGCCATCGGTTCCGATGAATTGTGCAAAACCTGTTATGTCTCCGTCCGTTAATTGTTTACCATTTATTGTAACTGTTACATTACTTTCACTAAGCGTTGGAGGATTTGTCAGTGCTTTTCCCTCTGGGTAGTATATCCAGATAAGCCATCCATGTCCATCACTGGTGTTATCAGTAGGATCGGTATTATCAGGATTATCGGCATCTGCAGGTGTATCATTGTTATTACTGTTATTATCATCACCGTTGTTGCCGTTGTTATTACCACCGTTGTTGCCGTTGTTATCATCACCGTTGTTGCCGTTGTTATCATCACCGTTGTTGCCGTTGTTATTACCACCGTTATTGCCGTTGTTATTACCACCGTTATTGCCGTTGTTATTACCACCGTTATTGCCGTTGTTATTACCACCGTTATTGCCGTTGTTATCACTTCCGGGAGTATTCGTTCCCCTTTGAGTCTCGGCTTGATCTGCCTCTGCCAATGTCTCAACAAAGTCAGTGGTATCCCCTACCCTTTCGGCTCGCACAATTGGTTTGCCTTCATGATGGAACAGATAAACTGTTTTTTCTGGATAAATGTGGATGATAGGTCCATTGGTATCTACCGCGCCATTTACAAGTGGGACAAGATCAATACAGGCGGAATCCGTGTCATTATGAATGCAATATCTCCCACCACGAATGGAGGTGAGATAATCGTCCACATCCGCATGTGTTAGCATTGAACCTGTAGATGAAATAATCGATCCCGTATGGGAAGGATCGGAACACCCTACAATACTGAAAAGAACAATTAGTATGCTACTGATGAATCCGAACAATAATAGTTGAATTCTTGACATGACACTCTGTAAGTTTTTCACGTAATACTCCTTTCCTAATGGTAATTATAGCGGTTCTAACTTCAGAATATTCGTGTTATCATCAGAGTTGACGTTATCTGCACTGATATGGAAGGTTGCTGTGTTGCTGGGGATCAACCCATTGACTTGAATCGTTATCTCTGCGACCGTCGTTTCAACGACAAATTGAACTCCACCCTCAATTTGTGTCGTTTGAGTAATATCAAGGTCTTTTTGATTGTTTGCGTCTATGGTTAATCCTTCTACAACTCTGACATTCATTCGATCAGTGGAATATATCTGGATAGTCCATCCTTCAGGAATGGGGGCAACGTTCAGATTATGTCCGGTTGAGGGTAAATTAACTTTACCTTCATTTTCTAATTGCTGCACGAGTTCTGTAGTATCCATTGTTCTTTTGGCTCGCAAAATAGGACTTCCTTGATACTCAAATACATAAGCAACGTTTTCTGGATGCACATGGACAGTAGGTGTGTAACCTATATCTGCCCCATCAATCTCTATTTTATCCAGATCAAGTTTGACACAAACGGAATCAAATCCGTCTTGCAGGCAAACGGTATCTTCACCTGTTGCATTAAGGTATGTATCTATGTGGTCAATAGAGAGGACCGGACCTGTATAAGGCGTCTCGGAACATCCTGTTATGCTAAAAATTATAATCAGAATACTACCGATTAAGGCTAATGATAAATGTTTTGTTTTCATGGCTTCAAAATTTCCTTTGATTTCCTATAAATCTATATGATGCTGTTACTCACCATCGTGTACGAAGTTTGTATTATAACTAAACGAATCATGATTAATATTTGGTACATAATACGGTATTATAGACGTTGAAATTAGAAATAATGAATCTTTATTTGAAAACGTTCTTTCGTTTCCTGAAACATGAAATACTTGACGCTGCAATTGTGAACGGACAAAACCGAACGCTTTTTATAGAAGATAATCTTGATATTATTCTACAAGCAGAGGGAACAACCGATCGGTTGTTCCCTCTAAGTTTTGTAGTTAGCGCGTGTTGCACATCAATATGAATTTGTTAAAATCAATACAACACATGCACCCGATTCTTACCACGCAATGTCTCATCAGGCATCACAATCGGTATCTCAACAATTGCAATAAGCATTCCATCAGCACTGATAGCAAGCGTATCATAAGGAAGCTGTCCTTCCGTGCGATAGGTATATTGGTATTTCGCCAACCCACTATCCTCAGCAGTTAAGTCAAACACCGAAACCCCATGCAGACTTTCATTCGGATTTTGACTCCGTTTAGATACAGCCAACGCAGCGTAACGTCCCTTTGCATCAACACGTAAACCTTGTGGCATATTCTCAAGTTTCCACTGCCAAGCCTTCTCACCATTCCACGAATAAGCAAACAACGTCATCCCGTTAGGATGTAACGTAGAGGGACGTTGTGCCCCTTTCTGGAGGTGATACGGAATATATGTGTCACCAGTAACAAAGAGTGCAGCAGCATCCGTTGCTCCAATAGTGCCAGTCGTAGCAATAATTGGAACATCACTGACCTCCATAGGTGTTGCCAAATTCTGCGTCCATATCGGTTCAGGACGATTCACATCAAATATGTAGGCACGTCCATCATCTGTTGTGACGTTAACATACTTGCCATTAGGAGACATACTTACACCACGCCAAAAGGTAACCCCTTCAAAATAGGGAGTAAGCGGTTCTATCTCTGCGTGCCACTTTTCTTCTCCCGTTTCTACATCAAGCACAGACAACGTTCCATTACCCTTACCACTCTCATCTGAAACAAGCGCGAGCATCTTCCCATCAGCACCCACATCAAACCAACGAAATATCTTCTGCGTAGTTTCTTCACGAGGAAATTGCCATATAACATCCCCAGATTTTGCATCAAATCGATAGAACAGAGAACGTTTTTGTGGCGTATCGTTCTGTGTCCACGCATGTACACCGGCAACCAACAGATCACCGTTAGGCAGTGTCCGCATGCACGACTGACCGGGGTAACTCACCCACGCATAGACGCTATCAGGATTGGTTGGTGTAGAAGTTTCAATATCATCTGCTGTTCGGTGTTTCCAACGAAACTTCGGTTTAGCACCAGTCAAGTCGTAGCAATAGATAAATCCATCCGCCGCTTGTTCACCAACATAGAGCAGTGAACTGTCGGGACTAAATGCAACATGTCGCACATAACCTTCAGAGATACGCGTTTTCCAAATCGTCTTACCAGTTATCGGTTGGACAATCGCAAGGTGTCCTTTATCTGTGGCAATAGCAAGTTTCGGTGTATCCGTTCCGTTATCAAGAGCAATGGAAGTCGGTTTTGCAGGTTGACGCAGATTCTCCATCAACGACAATAATCCATCTAATTCAATGGTTCTGATGAGATAAGAAACAGGTTTCTGTGGTGAAGTTGCTCCTGTGATACCCGTTCCTGAACGAAACCGATAACTTGTGTTAGGTTGCCATGAAAAGTTCAACAAAATGCGTTTATCATCAATTTTTCGTGATGAAACTGCTTGAAATGATGTCGTGTTCGGAGTGGATGCAACTTCAATTTTCGTGTCAAGTGCGTCTTTAGTTTCTGATTCAAGCACTACCCCTGTGCGAACCCAGACGACGTTCAGTTCAGCCACCACTACACTGGCAGACAAACTAAATAACAATAATAAAAAAGAAAAAATGCGATTCGGTTTCATTGATAAATTTCCTCATAATATAGACATAAAAAAGATATATAGTGATATGTAAGAATACGTGCACACTCCTCGGTAGATGTGGTTTCCTAACCGCATCTATGAGACTGAACAAACACCGGTTCGGTTAGGAAACCGAACCATAGGCGTCAATTTAAGAGAATTACGCTATAATTCTAGGCTGGTAGGTTCGGTTTCCTAACCGAACCGGATCTTACGCGAGAACCTCTATGAAGGTATTTGGCACAAAGCCGGTTCGGTTAGGAAACCGAACCTACCGTCGTGTGTAAATAATTGTGGTTTTAACTATAAATATATTCAATCCGCCACGCGCCACAATCCACGTCCTAATCTTGCCCCTAAAAGCACACCCAAAAATGTATACGCAAAACCCTCAACAAAAATACGGAGCCATATATACCAGTCCGCGTAAAACAGACGGTAAAAGAGAATAGAGAGTTGAAAATCAACATACACGGTGACAGCATCGCAAATACCAAGCACAAGTGCCCATGCCAGTAGGCTTCGCCTTCGCACAAATAGAAATCCTGTTTCCAACAGCAAAATGCTTGTCCCTGTATAGATAATCGTCATCGGAGTGAAAAGTCCAAACGTCACAGCACCCAGAAGTAGACGCACAGCAGAAACAAGCAGGATCACACCACCTTTATTGACCGTGTTTAGCCCACTATTGTCCTGCTTAGCTTTAACGCCAGGAGCACCGTAAATATAGATTAACAATGCCGTGAGCAAAGCATAATATAACGTCTCATTGACCAATCCTGTTAACAGAACTGAGACTGGACCAAGAATTACGCGGATAAAGTTCAGAAAAAGGGTTGACGGCACTACGACTGCCACGAATATCGTTGTGCCGAACAGCGCAATTACAATCAGTTGCTTCGTTGAAAAACGCGCAAAGAATTCCCGATGATACCGGAGTAGAACGATAAATCCAGTACAACTCGCTAAAATAGCCAATCCACTCACAAATAGGGCATGTCGGTTTGGCACAACGATATGCAGCAGTCTTTTGGTCCTGAGGACAGTGGTATCACTCCCCCAAATTTTTACCGAGATTTCGCGCTCATATTCACCTGCGACAGCAAGTTGTGGATGAAAATAGATAGGTAAAGGAATAGAAGTGATTTCTCTCGGTGCTAAACTTGCAAAACTAATACTCTGATCTGTTCCTGCATTGACCGCATCAGGAGGTGCAAGAAACGGTACTGCTTTTCCAGTGTTCAGATCACGGTTGATTGATGAAACTACGACATGGATTGTCTCTTCACCTTGATTGTTAAGATGGACTGTCTGATAAGTAGTAGGGGTATATTCGTCTGTTTGCTGTGCACCAAGCCAACTAAACAACGGACGTGGATGGTAAATCGTGTCTTTTCGTTGCCTCAGATCTACTGTTCCTGCTTCATCTGTTGGCATATCTATTGATGCAATAGAAATATGTTTCTCAATCTCAGGAATAGATGCGACCCGCAATTGAACTGTCGCTTGCTGCTTCCATGTTTCCCTATCACCAGTTGTCCATCGGACATTACCTGATATGCTCTGTATATTAGGGGGATTCGTTGGACTTATAGGAGAATGAGGCACATCTATTTCCAGTTCACGATGCCACACTTCTGAAGCAACTTTAAACTCTCCCGTTGTTGAAAGACAGGTTTGTTCATCTGTTGTTTCATCAACCTCCCATTCCGTAGGAATACGCTTTATACCCAACGATGAAGGTATACACAACTCTAAATCAAAAGTAGTCGGCACATTACCGTTTGTTACAATAACGGTCGCTGTCATCACGCTTCCCCGCAGAAGCAGTGCTTTCTGAGTGCTAACTTTAGAACTCTGTGTGTCCAAATTCCTTGCAACACCGTAAGGTATAGCAATCTCAAAGTTGCCACGTGCATATTCAAGCGGTGCAGACACTGTTTGAACGACAACATCTCCCGAGGATAGAGTTGCTTCAAACTTATAGGTTTCTCCAGCATCCCATTCAAAATAAACCGATTCTATCTGACGTGGCTGCACAGGAAAATCAAGTTGAGCAACCTTGTTTCCATCAGAATTGTAGGCAGAAATCTGTTTTATCGGTACTTGGTTGGCAATCTGTACTTTGGCACCAAGCGGGAAGAAGGTAATCTGCCATGAGAGTGGTTCATCTGGCTTTTCCTGCCTACAACCAATGAAAAATATTGAAAGAAGCAGCAGAAATCCCCATTTACCCATAACAGAATACCTTCTATACCATTACACATAAACTACACTAAAAATGCTGAGCAACGAGGACCAGGTCTAAAATATTAACCTCACCATCCCCATTGACATCCCCAACGAGACCTTCACCACTCTCACCGAAATCCTGAGCGACAAGTACGAGATCCTTTATGTCAACAAAACCATCATCGTTCACATCTTCATCCCGAGGAACAACTTGAGCAAGTGCCACTTTATCTGTTCCGTGTCCAAGTTGATAGGTTTTGAGAAGTGTCTCATCCATCCCCATGACAAGGAGTGTAGACAGACCACCACCTGTCCAGTCAGGTTTAGCGATGTAGAGATTACCATCATCCCCAAAAGTCATTCCCGAACCACCAGCAAACTCTTCTAATGTGTTATCTTTATCACGAATCCACTCTTGCGATGGCACATCATAAATTAGCAGACCAGGACTCATCCAACCGCCTTGAATAAACAACTGTTTCTCTGAGTTGATGACAAATGAACCCGGAGTCATTTTCAAATCAACCGTATTAGTAATTTCATCAGTTGTTGCATCAATAAAGACAAGGTTTCCAGTAATATCACTGTAATTACCTGTCGTCTTTACAATCACTGTGGAATCCCCATCGTTGAGAATACCACCTGCATTGATAGGCACCGAGATCGTCTTTATCACAGAGTCTGTCTGCGTATCTATGACAGAGACAGTACTCTGATGATAAACGCTTTTGTTTGCTACCGCATCCCACTCCCAAGCAGGATTGGTGACATACGCTTTGCCGTTCAGAATCGTGATGCCTGTCGTTTTATTGAAAGACGCATCACTTATGATTTTCGTTACGCTTCGACTACCAATATTAACGACATGCACCTGATGCGTGTTATCACAGGTTACATAAATCTTATTCGAGTTCACAAGTGCAAGCTGCTGTGGGTATGATCCTGTTTGAATCGATATGACACCGATAATCTCCCGCCGTTCAAGGTTGACCATTACTATGCTGTCATGTGTGATATCAGATAGCCAATCGAAATTGGGTATAAAAGCCAGATGTCCATGAATCAGAATGTCACTCGGAACACCGCCAATACTAATGACTTCACTATCAACAGCACGATTGAGATTCGGTTCATCAAGATCAACAATGGAAAGGGAAGAAGTGATATTCCAGTCGTCCTTATCCAATGCATTTATAACTACTGCAAGATTTTCAACTTCTGATTGAGAAAAACCAGAACTGACAAGGAGGGTGAAAAACATCGTCCCAATAAGTAGTAACGATGTCAGTTTATGGTTGAAACGGCATGAAAGATGTCGCCTAAAGAAAAAATGTCTGTTCATTAATACCTCCGTAATGAAACAAGAAACCCCTGCTCTCTCTGAGAAGACAGGGGACAAGGCGACACTTTTATGTGAAATTAATCCTATTTTCAAGGATAGATAAAATACCTTATATCAGTATTTTTATTTCATTTCGTCAGGATAATGTCGTGCTTTGTTCCACCGCTTTCCCGCGAAAGCAGACGCGTGAAACACAATCCAGGCAGGTCTCCTGACTTCCGATTCTTTTGCTATAGATGACAAGTTCAACTTGTGTTACAAAAGTCCGCTGTACCTTCCCATCAACCGTTGACAGTGGTCTTTTCCAGCGGAAATTCCCATTGAGGAATAAATCGTTTACAGTGGCGGGGCCGTGGCGGAATCTCACCGCGCTTCCCTATTCTCCGGGGTTTGTCGCAACTCTTGCGAACCGGCACCTGAACCGTTCAAATATTCAAATGTATTTGAAAATTATATCATACTGCACAACTTATTGCAAATTTATTAAACTGGTACAGGCGTGTAAAGTTTTTGGTTCTGGACGAATTTTGTTACGTCGTTGATAGGTGTTTGGCTATCTGTTTGTCGTGTGATGGCGAACCATGAGTGGTCGCCGAGTCGTAGTGCGAATGTCATTGTTTGTCTCCTTGTATGTGGCTATTGGCATTTTATTGTCGGTTATTCGTCGGCTGTATGCTGATGGCTGATTGTTAATATTATATCTGATGGGGATGCGGTATGGAGAAGGTGTTGGGATGTTAGAACAATGGATTTCTAATGGGATTTCATGTGAGTTGTGCTTTTATTTTATCTGAACCAGGATTTTCAGGATTAGTAGATTTACAGGATTATGAGTTTGGCTCTGTCAAGTTGCTATTCACCAACGTTTCAGGCAGGAAGCCCACTTCTTTAGGTGTGGGAGGAATGCCCGTTCCTATATTTTGCTTGACAGAAAACGTCAAGTCTGTTATTATATGCCCAAGCAAGTCGGAAGTGTCTTGCATATCGGGGCACGTTGATTATATCCGTGTCCAAGTAACTCGAAGACGATAGTTCGCTCGAACAACTTCCGAAGTCGGAAGTGTCTGAGGTTCTGTATCGTGGGTCGCTGGGACCCCTCGGTGGCATACAGGTAAAGTTACGAGCCAAGACCGAAGAACATCAAGCCTGGCAGAAGATTAACACAATCCCATGCCTTTAGGCTTGGGTACCTGAAAGTTTATTCTATCCATGGTAGGCGAGGTTTCCTAACCTCGCAATTACCCACCACCATCACACCGTAGCCGCGCAACGCATTACGCCTCTTACATTCTCCCCGACATCCGAGACATCCGTGAAAATCCGCGATTCAGACCCACGGTAGGCGAGGTTTCCTAACCTCGCTCTTCATAGCCTCAGTTTCCAACCACGACAATCCCGTAGGAACGAAATGTATATCAAAATACTACAATGAAATTCAAAATAATATTGACCATATACTACAACTAGTAGTATTATATAAACATAATAAGACAATAAATAATAACAAATATTAATTAACAATAATGAAGTCATATTATACCATTCTAACAGATCATCTAACATTAAGAACAAACGCCTTCGTAGTCGCGCAATTCATTGTGTCTCACATTGTTGGAGTGGTTTCTAACCCCGAGGCAAAGTAGTAGGCACGCTCCGCGTGCCGTCCTCTTGTTGGAGCAGTTTCCAACCGTGACAGCCCCAGCGGGACGAAAGGTTTATCAAATGCAAACACAAACTGGAGATATATTTTGAAAACACACAATTGGATTGTTAGTATCATTGTTGTAATCGTATTAAGTCTATTTGGAATAAGTTGTGGAACTGATAGTGACGATCAAAAAGTGGATTTACAAGAAAATGAGTTAGACACGCTCTATAAGGAACTCACTGGAACTTACGTTTTGAACAAGATAGAACTGCTCTTACCTGAAAACCCTGAATATGAACCTGATTCTGAAAATCCCTTTATTTCCACGGACATTGAGGGTACTATGGTAATCACAGCAGACCAGGTAATGAAACAGAGGACAAAAGTAGCTGATTCAGACATTTTTGACTTATTGAACTTAGAGCTCTCTTTTGACATATTGATAGACGAGCAAGTATTCGTGCTCACAGAAGTTAGCGAAGAATTTCAGTCTGCTGCTATTAGAATGAAATATACATGGGATGGAGAAGTCCTAAAACTAACCTTTGTTCTTCAAGAATATACTTACTTTGAGCCTACATATTTTCATTTTAATCAATATTGGCAAAAGAAATCAAACAATATAGAAGATCTCCCACCTATCACAGAGGATGAACCGTCAGAACCGATAAAAGTAGGTTTCGATGCTGCATTTGTAAGTGCTACACCCGCATCTGGTGCCGAGTTAGCTGCAAATGACATCATCACCATAACATTTGACAATAATCCCGGAGACGTAACAGCCAGTATAGGGGAAGTCAGTGGGTCAGGTAAATCAAGAAATATTGAAGGAGACTTCCCTCTCGGTGACATTACCATCACAATTGAGTGGACAGGCGGTGACGGCAGCATAACACTTTCCTATACAGTCATTCCAATCGATAACACCCCTCCCAGTGTAATATTCAGTCGTCCCCAAGATGGTAGTGAAGGCATTGATCCAGGTGCATTATTTGATGAAGAAATCACTGTTGTCTTTGATGAACATATCACTGGAGACCTCACGCTTCTGGAGAACGGAGATGATCTCCATTGGATTTCCATCACTGACGAGGACACAATCATACTAAGTCCAATTGCTGGTGCAGAACTCGCCAATGAAACTGAATATCTTATTACTGGAATAGTAGCTGATCGTGCTGGCAATGAAACCGAGGTTAGCATTACTTTTGTTACCGCTGCCTTGGAGTGATCAAATATATATCTTTTCCACCACCATCACACCGTAGGCGAGGTCTCCTAACCTCGCAATTGATGGATCGGTTTCCCACCGCAATGCAAAGTAGTAGGCACACTCCGTGTGCCGTATCACATCAGTGTTTTTTCAAAGTAGTATGCACACGCCGTGTGCCGTTTACAAAAGGCTTACGGCACGCGGAGCGTGCCTACTACCATGAATGTAAGAGTGCCGTTTAGAACCCGCTCCAACAAAAGTAATAATTCACGCTAATATTGACTATATTAGTCAGAAATGATACAATCACAAAATAACTTAGAAAATTCTCATCAAACAACACACATAGGAGAAAAACCTTGAAAAACCTATATACACAAAAAAACATCATAACATCCACCTTACTACTCCTCATCCTCACAATCACACCGCACGGACAAGCAGCGGACAAAAGCGTCCAACTTCCAGACGGAGCAACCGCGCGCCTCGGTAAAGGACGCATCTACACCATGCAATACACCGAAGATGGTACACGTCTTGCACTCGCAACATCAATGGGAATATGGCTCTATGACACCATCAATTTTACAGAAATATACCTACTCAAGAAACATAGAGATAATGTCATGAATATGGCTTTTAGTCCAGATGGCAAA
The DNA here is from genome assembly GCA_965214095.1 of Candidatus Poribacteria bacterium. Classification (GTDB taxonomy): domain Bacteria; phylum Poribacteria; class WGA-4E; order WGA-4E; family WGA-3G; genus MSPOR6. The sequence goes on from OZ243938.1 coordinate 2,165,872, forward strand.
ATCCTCGCAACTGCTGACCGAAGGGGCACAATCCACTTATGGAATACAGACACAGGAGAACACGAACTTGAACTATCAGATGACGAAGGTGTTGTCAAGATCATTTTCAGCAATGATGGTGCGATATTTGGCATGATAACTGTAAGAGGATCCGTGAAGTTATGGGACACGCTCACTTGGGAAGAGAAAGAGAAGTATAGTAATATCCTCAACTTTCGCGCACAAGGCATTTTCAGTACGGCACTCAGTCCAAATAGTTTTGACATCGCAGCCGGGGATCAAAACGGACTTGTCACAATCTACGACCCTTTCTCAAACACCAAAAAGCATGAATTGGAAGGACTTCACCACATAGTAAATCCAGTCGTATTCAGTTCCGATGATAGTCTCATTGTAGCAAGCAATTTCAACAGTATCTGCTGGTGGGACATAGAGAAAGAAGAAATGATGCATCTGATTGGCGATGACTTGTATGTGAGGGCACTGACCTTTAGTCCGGATGATAGTCTAATAGCAAGTGGAAGCGTTCGCGGAGATATACGTTTGTGGGATGTTAATACAGGTGAACAGCGACAAGAGATGAAAGGGCACACAGCCGAAGTCATTGATATCGCCTTCAGTTCCGATTTACGCACAGTTGCCAGCGCGAGTGTGGATGGGAGTGTGCGTATCTGGGATGTCTTTTCCGGCAAAGAACTCCATGTATTTGATGGACATTTCGGCAATTTCACCTGTTTAGATGTGAGTCCTGATGGGAAAACAGTGGTTGCCCCAACGCACGACCTCACCGTCTGTTTGTGGAATCTGGACTCTGCCAAACTGGACACAACGTTTGACAAAGAAGGGTTCTATGGTGTCGCTGAAGTTGTCTTCAATCCCAATGGCAAAACAATCGCCACAGCCAGTTATGGAAAGTTTATCAGCATGTGGGATCGTGAAACAGGTAAACAAATCAGCAGGTTAGGTGGACACAAAGGGCATGTATTTTCCGCTGCCTTCAGTCCAGATGGCAAGAAGCTTGTTACTGGCAGCGATGATACGACCGTTCGACTGTGGGATACGGAGACATATCAAGTGAAGCATATCCTGAAAGGGCATGAACTTGGGGTCACAAGTGTCGCTTTCAGTCCAGACGGCACAACAATCGCCAGTGGCGGCAAAGATGCAACCGTCAGAATCTGGGATGCAAACACCGGTGCGGAAAAGTATGTGCTGACAGGACATGAGTCGGGTGTGTTAGGAGTCGCCTATCGTCCGGACGGCACGACCCTTGCTACCGTTGCAGAAACGGAAATCATCATGATGTGGGACATAACCACAGGTAAAGACAGTAACACTATAATGAGCGAAGGGTCTGATTTCTCAAGTATCGTCTTCCATCCGGATGGCGATGTGGTAGCGACTGGAAGTCGTTCAGGTGTTGTCCAACTTTTCAACATCAACTCAGGATTATCGTTGCGCAAGTTTTCAGGACATCTGAAGCAAGTAACGGATCTTGCCTTTGCTGCAAATGGCGATAAACTTATCACCCGTTCAGACGATGGCGTTCTGTATGTATGGGATGTTGCGAATGTAGATCATTAGGTTTCCAACAGCGAATTGTCTGAACCAGGATTTTTAGATTTCCAAGATTACGAGTTTGGCTCTCCCAAGTTCCTATTCCCAGTTTGACGTTGCAATGGAAAGGGAACGGCTATAGTGTTGAGATTGAAGTAGGTGAGATATAAAATTTCTCAGAGATGCTACCCTCGTTTGGTTTCGGGGAGTTACCCGAGTGTTGGACACTCAGGTCGACCATGAGAGGAACAGCATCCCTGAAAAATCGCCATTCAGCGATACGGTTGATATGTTTATCAGTCCTGGTAAATATGTAGTGGACATCAAGACTCTGACCACTACGTCACGATGTTTAGTAAAGTAATGTAATTATATCATGATAATAGTATAAATTCAAATTTATTTTGACACCTTATATTACGATTTCGTGTTTTGAATTTTGAGATTGTGTCTGAACCAGGATTTTCAGGATTTGTAGATTTGCAGGATTAGAGGTTGGTTTGTTTAGGTTCTATTCTTATGATATAGTTTATCTTCTGATTGGCACTTTGATATTTCATTCTCTTTTCCTGAAAATGCTGGTTTAGAGAATAAATAAATCGTGGTTTTAAACCACTGCAACAAGCGTATGTAAGAACGGCACGCGGAGCGTGCCTACTACTATCAATCGGTTCACAAATTATTTTCTAATCAACATCTTACGCGTTGCAGCATAGTGAGCAGTAGTGAGGGTGTAAAAATACACACCGCTGGCAACCTTTTCACCGAATTCGTTTTTACCATCCCAATATGCGGCGCGGGATCGGTGTTGATAGATACCCGCAGGTTGATGTCCAAGCGTCAACGTCCGCACCAGTGTGCCGTTGAGTGTATGGATGGATAACGTAACTTCAGCATCTTTTGCTAAGTGATACGGTATCCACGTCTCTGGGTTGAACGGGTTGGGGTAGTTAAACAGGAGTACGGTTTCCTTCGGTGTCAAAGTCTGTAATAGATTTTCCAGAAAGCGTAGACCTTGCTGAAAGTTGGGGTCTGGTAAGTTGAGTTGACGTGCTTCTTTTAACCATGCTGTCACCGTTGCACGTGGAGGCAGATCATCAGGATGGAGACTTGATATGGCAGGTGCAGCAGTGTCCGCGCTCCCAATTGCCATTGCGACGAGTGTCAAATCCACGATATTGACGACACCGTCTGCGTTAACATCGGCTGCATGTTTGCCTATTTTGCCGAAATTCACTGCAATAAAGGAGAGATCTAAGATGTTGACGACACCATCCTGATTCACATCTTCGTGCATGAACATTGGGACGATTATGTCTGTGGATGCATTCAACTACCCAAGCCTAAAGGCCTTTGGATTGTTAAGAGGTTCAAACAGCGATAACTGAATGATTTTCTTCTCCATAGCCTTTGTTACTTCGTTCTTGTTTCTCGTTTCATAGAGGGTGGCACCCCACCGCTCTCCACGACGGGCAGTAGCTGCCCGAAAAAGTCCGTTTATTGCAGCGTTGTGGTCTCGGTCAAGCGAGTGTCCACAATATCCGCAGTTGAATGTCCGCACCGATAGCGATAACTTTTTCGGTGCTTTCTGTCCGCAGCAAGAGCAAGTTTGCGAGGTGTTCTTCGGATCAACTTGGTGGAAATGGAAACCGTCTCTTTCGGCTATGTTCCCACACCACTCAAAGAAGTGTGCCCAAGACGCATCGCTGATACTCTTGCTGAGGTGTTTGTTCTGAACCATATTGGCAGTATTTAGATTTTCGGTTACCAAGACATTATTTTTCTTATGATGGTAGAGTTTGTAAACGAGTTTACCAATAAAGTCTCTGCGTCTGTTTACAGTGCGCTCCTGATGTAAAGCGAGTTTGTGGTGTTGTTTCTTTCTACGGTGAGAACCTAACTTTTTACGAGAAAGGTCTTTAGCGTGCTTGCGGAGTAATCCCTCCGCTTTGCGATACCAACGCGGGTTGTCAACTTTTTCACCCTCAGATGTCGTCAAATAGTGGTTCGTGCCGACATCAACGGCAACAGCACGGGTCGGTTCCACTTTCGGCGTATCACCGATGTCGCAGGAGATATGTGCATACCACCCGGTTGCTTTTTTCACGATAGTAACCTCTTTCGGGTCACCTTGAATGGGACGGGACATCCGCATTTTGATTTCACCGAGTTTGGGCACAATCAGTCTATCTAAACGGTGCTTCGTTGGACGAATAGGATTTTGACGAATGCCTGCTTTGTTCTTACGTAGACTCCAGGTGAGAGAACGGATACGTTTGCGATAGCGTGGGAATCCCGGTTTTTCACCACCTTGTTTGACACGACGGAAAAAGTTCGCAAAAGCTTTGTTCACACGTTGAAGTGCGTGTTTCTGAAACTCTTGCGGCACAATGTCGAAGTCTTCATACTTTGCACGTGCTTGTGTCAGAAGTCGACACTGTTCAGCATAACTTACAGAACGTTTCTCTTCTTCATACGCACGCATACGATTCAGTCGCGCTGAGTTGTGTAACTCACACAAATGCGAAAGATATTGATATAACTCGGTTTCTTGCGTAGGTGTCGGATACAAGCGGTATTTGAACGTTAAAACCATTATTTACCTCGCTGGTTCTCTACATACTTGCGAAGCACTTCTAAAGTGATACCCCCTATGGAGGCGATAAATTTAGAACGCGTCCAAAGCGAGGGAATACGAGATTTCAGAGAGGGATACTCATCACGCAACACACGAGAAGTCCAACCTTTGATCCTGCCAACGACAGATGCAGGAGCGAGTTGGGGACTGCTACTCATCAGAATATGAACATAGTCATCCATCACTTCACAGGCGTGCACTTCATACCCATAAACCTCTTGTTGTTCATAGATCAGTGTTTTGAGCCGTTCAGCAATAGGAGAGACAAGCACAGGACGACGATATTTTGTGCACCAAATCACATGGTAATCACAACTATAGACTAAAGAATGAGTTGATTTGTAGGTAGAGGGTTTTTCTTTAATTTCTAACATGTTATCTATTTATTTATTAGATATATGTTATATATAATAATATATATTTAGTTAATAGTCAAATATATTTGGGCTAAAGCAAAGAAAAGTCCTCATATCCCAAGTCTAAAGACTTGGGCTTCACGGACTATGAGAGGTGAAAGGGTTTGGGAATTGAAGACAACTGAATCATAAGTGATTTTGGGTGGGAATTATGTGAATTTGTCTGAACCAAGATTTTCAGGATTGGTAGATTTTCAGGATTGGTGTTTTGGGCTTTAAAGTTTCTTTCAGAGTATCAGCGTATTCTTTTGAATGTCAGTGACATCATCGTAGAAAATCTACCACCCAAAGCTGCAGCAGCCCTAAAAGAGTATGATGAGATACAGTTAGCATCTGATGCTTTAACTACCGAGTTAACATCCCTTTTGAAAGCAAGACCTATAGACATAAATGCTATAAATCCATTAACTGAAAAATTGAATAAGCTAAATCAGCAGCATTTTGACACCCTTGAAATACTTGCCTTATACTCTGACAAAGCATCCAAGCAACTCAAAGGATTAATAGAAACGAAAAAAGTAACTGATAGAATGATGGCTGAAACTAAAATGGATATCAAAGAATTTAGAAAAACGATGGAAGATGCAGAACGGATATTGGAGGAATTAACTAAGTAAGGAATGCGAACATGAAAGCAGTGCTTACATGCAAACATTGTTGGAGTGGTTTCCAACCACGATTGATGGAGAAAGATGGTAGCGCGAGGTCTCAGTGCCTCGCCATATCTAGTATCGTCTAACAACGGATGGCGGGTGATGATCCGTCTCTGATGGACTATTACATTACGGGGAGTGGTCAGGAATACCAAGTGGTATTTCTGCCGGCGCGTGGCACCCACGGGACGATATTGGTGGATATTGATGCGAGATCTGATGTCGGATATGGTGTTCTCCGTGTCGCTGAGAGATGTATCTAATACATATATCTCTCGCATCTGTTAATATCTAGACGACTAGAAGATGAGAGGAAACATTTGCTGAACAACTTGACGATATTCAGTGGGACTAAGTCAATCCGCGTCCTGCCACGATTGTTGGAGCGGTTAGAAACTACTCCAACAATATAAGAAAGAGATTATAGAGTTGAATCAAGGTCCCACAAATATATGATACCAACTCTTGGCTTGTTGCTATTCGAATGGAGGTTCAGACTGATAAGTTTTTTCCCATCTGAAGTAAATGCCACCTTCTTAACCCCTTTCCGATTCCCCTTGATCGTCTGTATAGGTTTCATTGTGTCGGCATGATAGATAGTAATCTCTCCAACTGTATCACCAAACGCAAGCGATTTTCCATCGGGACTGAAAGCAACGCTGGATATCGGTGTTTTGTGCTTTACCAATACACTCTTTCGCTCACCAGTGTCAACATCCCACAGATAGATATCTTCGGTATGTCCCGCAGTGGCAATGACTCTTCCATCGGGACTGAAGGCAAGTTCGGCAACACTTTTTCCATGTTCCGGGATGACTCTCTTTAACTCAGCAGTGTTCGCATCCCATAGATGAACGGTCCTATCTAGGCCACCACTTGCGAGCGTTTGTCCATCCGGACTGTACGCAATACACATCACAGAATCCGTATGTCCATTGAACGTTTGATGCGTTACACTTACCTCAGCTGAATTGAGATCCCACAAACGGACAGTCTGATCTTTACTACCACTTGCGATCGTTTTTCCGTCTGGACTGAAGGCGAGACATGAGACATGCGAAGTATGTCCTCTTAAGGCATTTATACGCTGAGCTGGGTTCACACCTTTTAGCCGGATGATATATGGGAATTCCCCAATAGCCGTAGTTTCACCATCCGGACTGATCGCAATAGCTGAAGCAGTATAGCCGTGTCTCACGAGTTTGTCCTCTAATGCACCTGATGTTGCATCCCAAGTATAGACGGATCTGAGTGATGACAGACTTGTAATCGTTTTTCCATCGGCACTTAAGGCAAAGGATTCGAATTCATCGTGATCTTCTGCTACTGTCTGTATCAGTGCACCGGAGATGATGTTCCAAATACGGAGACTTCCATCATCGCTACAACTTGCCAGCGACCGCTGATCGGGACTGAATGCGATATCAAGCACATTTTCACGATGTCCTTGAAGCGTTCTTTTATGCTCACCAGTGCTTGTATCCCACAAAAAGATAGTGCCATTGCTGTACCCAGCGGCTATTAGACTGCCATCTGCACTGAACCTGATTTTATGCACACCCAGTCTCCGAGTAAGATTGTGTAGCTGCTGACCTGTTTCCGTATCCCACAGATAAACATTGTGGTTCCCATCACTTGTTACCAACTTGGTTCCATCCGGACTGAACACAATGTTCCTAGCTCCAAATTTGTGTCCAGCGAGTTTATGTTTGTGCTCTCCTGTTTCCGTATCCCATAAAGAGATCGTCTCCCGTGTATTTCCGACAGCGAGTAGAGAGCCATTAGGGTTCAACGCAATGATGCGATGATAAACAGTAATTGTCTTGTCATCATTTTTCTTATCATCTTTGAAGAGTGTTTTCTTTATATCACCCGTTTCAATATCGTACAAGTTGATACCACTGTCTAACACATCACTTTTAGCATAAGTTTTCCCATCCGCACTGAAAGCGAAACTATAAGCAACACCCTTCCAAGGCAATTCAATCTTTGTTGTGCCTGTATCCGTATCCCACAGCACTACATCAGCTTTAGAGTGTCCGTATCTTGCGAGTAAGTTGCCATCTGGTCTAAACGCTATGTGTTTTGAATACATAGCCTGTTTTTTCAGCACTTTTATGGGTTGGAATGTGGTTGTATCGTATATCCATATCCCTGTAGGACTTGAAGATGCAAGCAACTTGCCATCTGGCGAATAGGAGATATCATCAATTTGTCCTTTACCGATCCGTGCGATCGCGCCTTCGGGTCGTGCCAATGATGTGTTGAAAATCTCTTGTGCAATGCTTGCGGGTGTGTGGTATATCAACAGGTATAGTAGCGTTATTATTGTGAGTAGATGTGATTTTCTTAACATTTCGTTGCCCTCCTTCCATGTGTTTGGTTAGATAGGATTATACCTGATGGTGCGTGTGTATGTCAATATGGTTTCTTTGTTGGAGCGGTTTCTAACCCGGATTGTCAGGACCAAGATTTTCAGGATTTTTAGATTTTCAGATTTTCAGGATTATAGCGTGAAATATCAAAGTTCCATTCAAAAAATAAAGGTCAAATTGTAGATATGGAACTGGAGTCCCAATCTTATAATCCTGTGAATCCTGGTTCAGACAATAAGGAGATGTGTCACGGAGACCCGCGCTACAATGGATAGCGGCAATCGTGGTTTTAAACCGCTCCTACAATGGAAGAGAAACCGCACCTACTTCACAATCAACATCTTACGCGTCGCAGAGAAATCGCCAGCGACGAATTTAATGAAATAGATGCCAGCAGAAACCTTCTCACCGACACCGTTTCTACCATCCCAATACGCCGCGCGACCCCGACTCTTGTAATAACCAACAGGCAATTGTCCAAGAGCAAGCTCACGCACAACGTCACCTTTCATATTGTAGATGATGAAAGAAACATCAGCAGATTGTGCCAACTGAAACGGAATCCACGTCTCTGGATTAAACGGATTCGGATAATTGACCAATACCTGCGTTTCCAAGGGCTTATCCGATATACTCACGGCCGCAATCATGGGGACAGGTACATTCTCAGGTAGCACTTCAATAGGTTCACGACTAACGAGATGACCATATCCGGTATGTCCTGGATGATAAACAATAACCTGTTCAATAAATGCGCTAACTGCATTTACATCTTCTGCACTACCCCTCTCTACAGACAATGTCTCGCTTTCAGTGCCACCGACAGGAATAGTTAGTGTATAGTCTCTAGTGCCTGTTACACCGTCTTGGACTGTTGCCCCGCCTGTGACTACTACAAGTATGTTCATTGTGTAAGGTGCACCCGGTTTTAAAACCGCTTTAAACTTACCGTCTGACACTTTTTCAAGGACAGGATTAAGTCTTAAGAATGTATCAGGATCACCATTGGATAAATGAAGATACTTCAATGCGGTAAGACCTACGAATAAACCATCTGGAATTGCGGTTAACTGGTTGCTACTCAGGTCAAGAGTTTCCAGTGATGTGAGTACATTAAATTCGGTACCAGACAAAGAAGTCAATGGATTATCCGACAATACAACTGAAGTCAACTGCGTTAGACTATCAAAAAAGCCAGAAGGAATTGAGGTTAACCCAATATCAGACAGGATAATTTCGGTGAGCGAGGTTAAATCATCAAACATACCCACTGTGAGCGTTAATGGGTTACTTGACAGGTTGATTGATGTCAAAGACGTGATAGCAGACGCAGCATCAGGTATTCCAGACAAACCGTTATCAGCAAGGATTAGGGATGTCAGTGACGAGAGATCATCAAACAAATCTGATGGCAACGAACTGAAATCAAGTGAACTCATATCAAGCGTTGTCAACGCTGTCAAGTTCTCAAATATATCTGATGCCAGCGATGTTATAGGGTTATCTGATATATTTAGATATGTCAACGCTGTGAGTGCATCAAATATATCTGAATGCAATGATGTCAATTCATTTTCGCTCAAATCAAGCGAGGTTAATATTGTCAACGAATTAAAAATATCCGAGGGTAATGACTCCAGTTCGTTTTCACTCAGATCAAGCTTTTCCAGCACTATCATACTATCAAAAACACTTGAGTTTAATGACTGAAGATCGTTGCCATGCAAATCAAGACAGGTCAGTGAACCCAATATATTGAATACCGTTGCCGGCAACGTTCTCAACTTGTTATTTGAGAGGTTCAGATTAGTAAGTCTTGGTAGACTGTTAAAGATAGCAACCGGCAATGACTCTATCTGATTCCCATCCCAAATGTTTTCCGCTGACAAATCAAGGGTTGTGAGAGATGACAAATCAGCAAAAATACCAGCTGGAAGAGATGTCAACAGATTGTCCTGTAGGTATAACGTTTCCAAAGCAGTTAAACCATTAAAATCAATCATTTTCAGATTCGTAATCTCTTTTGATTGCACATCAAGTGTGGTGATACTTTCAAGGTGCGTGGCAGTTATTTGATCCGCTCTGGTTACATTCGGGTCTCCAATCGCAGCAATAATAGCATCAATCACCGCTTGTGTTCGGTCGCCAATTTCGACCGTCTCTGGTTCTACATCAGTGACATTGATTGTCACTGGGATGCTTACACTTGGATTCGTGTTGTCAGTCACCGATACAGTTACCGAATAACTTGATTTTACTTCAAAGTTGAGGCTATCCTTTGTCTTTAGCTGCCCGGTTGAGTCGTCAATATCAAAGGAGTTCATATCAGTGCCACTGAGCGTATACGTCAAGTTATTGTTTTCAGGATCAGTCGCAGAGACAGGAGAACCGATGTTGATATCTGAGGCACTATTTTCCGCAATACTTCGCGTCGCTGTATTGCCAAGCTCATCAAAGACAGGGGGTTCATTGACATCAGTCACGGTTATCGTAACAGCAATGGTATCAACGCCACCCCTATTATCACGAACGGTGATGGTAACTGAATAAGATGCCTTATCTTCACGGTCAAGTGCTGACTTCGTCTTTAACTGACCTGTTCCGTCATCAATATCAAACGATGCATCGTCTGTCCCACCAAGACTGTATGTGAGGGTATCCCCGTCTTGGTCTGTTGCGGATACTTGGTTTCCGATATTCTGATTAGCCGCGGTATTTTCAGCAACGGAACGTGTTATGCTTGCCCCTTCTGTAAATACTGGCGCATCATTTTGATTGCTGATATTGATGGTAACATCAATAGAATCACTGCCGCCTCTGTTGTCTGTGACAGAAACAGAAACAGAATAGGTCGCTTTCGTTTCAAAATCCAGAGCATCCTTTGTTTTGATCTGTCCAGAACTATCATCGATATCAAACGATGCATCATCTGTCCCACCGAGACTGTATGTGAGGCTTGTGTCATCCTGATCAGTCGCGGCGACTGGCGTGCCGATATTTTGATCAGCCGCGGTATTTTCAGCAACGGAACGGGTTGTGCTTGTGCCATCGCTAAATATTGGAGCATCATTCACATTGCTGAGATTGATGGTAACATCAATTGAATCGCTACCCCCATTATTATCGGTGACAGATACGGTAACGGAATATCTCGGTTTCGTTTCAAAATCCAGCGGTGTTTTTGTTTTGATCTGTCCAGAGGTATCGTCAATATCAAACGATGCAGCATCTGTGCCGGTAAGACTGTAGTCCAATGTATCGTCATCCGCATCCTCAGCGGCGACTGGCGTGCCTACATCGGTATCTGCTGGACTGTTTTCAGCTACGCTGCGGGTTGTCGTCGCGCCATCCGTAAATGTAGGCGCATTATTTCCAACAATTACCTCTGTGACTTCAATGGTGACAGCAATGCTATCACTACCGCCTCTGTTATCTGTAACAGACACAGTAACAGAATGGGTCGGTTTATTACTAAAATCAAGTGCGGATTTCGTTTTCAATTGCCCCGTGCCTGTGTCAATGTCAAACGAAGCAGCATCTGTGCCAGCAAGACCATAAGTCAGGTTACTGTCATCCTGGTCAGTCGCAGCAACTGGCGTGCCGATATTTTGATCAGCCGCGGTATTTTCAGCAACGGAACGGGTTGTGCTTGTCCCATCGCTAAATATTGGAGCATCATTCACATTGCTGATATTGATGGTAACATCAATTGAATCGTCACCCCCATTGTTATCGGTGACAGATACGGTTACCGAGTATCTCGGTTTTGTTTCAAAATCCAGCGGAACTTTTGTTTTGATCTGTCCAGAACTATCATCAATATCAAACGATGCAGCATCTGTGCCGTTCAGACTATAAGTCAAAGTATCGTCATCCGCATCCTCAGCGGCAACTGGCGTGCCTACATCGGTATCTGCTGGACTGTTTTCAGCAACGATTCGGATTGCTGTCGCACCATCCGTAAATGTCGGTGCATTGTTTCCAACAATTACCTCAGTGACTTCAATGGTCACAACAATGCTATCACTACCGCCTCTGTTGTCTGTGACAGATACAGTGACAGAGTGTATCGCTTTATTGTCAAAATCAAGTGCGGATTTCGTTTTCAATTGACCCGTGCCAGTGTCAATGTCAAACGATGCAGCATCCGTGCCACGAAGACTGTATGTGAGGTTTGCGTCATCTTGGTCAGTCGCAGTAACCGGACTACCGATATTGGTATTTGCTACGGCATTTTCTGGAACGGAACGGGTCGTGCTTATCCCTTCTGTGAATATCGGTGCATCGTTCACATTAGAGACGGTTATCGTAACAGCAAGGGTGACAATACCACCGTTGTTATCATCAGCAGACACCACAACCGAATACGATGCTTTCATCTCATGATCAAGCGCATCCTTCGTTTTCAATTGACCGTTGTTTGGGTCGATGTCAAAGGATAACGCATCCACCCCACTGAGACGATAAGTCAGATTATGCCTGTCTTCATCCGTTGCAGAGACTGGCGTGCCGATATTGAGATTTGCGTTCGTATTTTCAGCGATGGTGCGCGAAACCGAACCCGATTCTGAAAACACCGGCACATCATTCTCATTCGTAATGCGTATTTCAACATCAATAGAAGTTGTTCCACCTCTATTATCAGTCGCCGTGATGATGACAGCATATAACGGCTTCGTTTCAAAGTTTAAGGCATCCTTCGTTCGCAATTGACCGCTTGTGCTATCTATATTAAAGTGCGTTTGATCTGTGCCACCGAGCAGATACGTCAGACTACTATCGTCATCATCCGTTGCTGCGACCGGTTCACCGATGTTAATTCCTGGTCCCGCATGCTCACGGATGGTGCGGGTTGTGTCCGTGCCATCAGCAAAAGCAGGCGAATCATTGTCATTCGTCACGTTGATTGTCACGGTGATCCTATCACTCTGATTATTGTCGCTCACGGTTACTATGACAACATATTGCGAATCATCTTCAAAGTCAAGTGGCGCAAGCGTTTTCAGTTGTCCCGAGTTCGCATCAATGCTGAATGAAGCCGCATCGGTGCCACTTAATACATACCGTAACTGATCACTATCGTCATCCGTCGCATAGATAGGATTGCCGATGTTTGTATTGGGTGCTGAGTTTTCTGCGATGGTACGGATTGTGCTGGTGCCCTCCGTAAATTCAGGGGCATTGTTAGAAGGCGTTTCATTGACATTGATTACGGATATCGTCACCGTGGTAGTGTCAGTTCCCTGCTTACTATCGTCCACGGTTATAGTTACCGAATAACGTGGTTTTGTTTCAAAATCCAAAGCTGAAAATGTGCGTAATTGACCAGTATCTGAATCAATACGAAATGCACTGCCGTCCGTCCCACTAAGGCTATAGATCAAAGTATCATTGTCAAGATCCGTAGCAGAAACAGGACTACCGATAGCAACACCCGCGAGGGTATTTTCAGGGATTGAACGTGTTGTACTACTGCCTTCTGTGAACACTGGCGCGTTGTTCGTATATCTGAGTGTAATAACAACCGTAGTAGACGTGCTACTGCCGCTGCTATCGGTTACAATCACCGTAAACGTATAAGTGGTTTTCGAGGTGAAGTCAACAGATTCATTTGTGCTAATCTGTCCAGTGGATTCATCAATATCAAAGTATGATGCATCATCGCCACCAAGACTATAGGTCAATGAGTCGTTATCTTCATCGTTAGCAGACACTGCTGAACCGATGTCAACATTGGCAGAGATCACATTATCTGTAACCTCAATCCGAATGCTGCCACCTTCTGAAAACTCAGGTGCATCGTTCTCATCTGTAACATAGATAGTGACATTGATTGTCGCAGTTAGTTTATTGTCGGATACGGAAACAATGACGTTATACGTATTCCTATCTTCATAGTTCAACGTTGCCCTTGTTCTCAATTGACCGCTCGTTCTATCAATGTCAAATAGGGACGCATCTGTGCTACTCAGGCTATAGATGAGGGTGTCGTTATTGACATCTGTTGCGGACACAGGCGTGCCGATATTCGAGCCAACAGAAGCGTTTTCCGACACAGACCGAGACGTAGCCGTTCCATCCCTGAATACGGGTGCACTATTGATAGGACCTTCCACGATGTCAGTAATAAGGATTGTCACTGTTATTCTATCCACACCCAAATTGCCATCAGAGACAGAAATGGTTACGGAATAGTTGGATTTACCCTCATAGTCAAGCGGTGCTTGTGTTCGCAACTGTCCCGATGAACTATCAATGCTAAACGATGCGGCATCCTGTCCACTGAGGCTATATGTCAATGTATCGTTATCGGTATCTCTCGCAGACACGGGGTTACCGATATTGACACCCGAGCCAGTGTTTTCAGCAATGGAACGGGTTGATGCAGCACCTTCAACAAAGACAGGGGCGCGGTTTTCATTCACATCTCGGATATATATCGTGATCGCGATTGAATCGCTCCCACCATTCCCATCCGACACAGTAACAGTCACAGAATGGGTGGTTTTGCGTTCATAATCCAAAGATGCCTTGGTATAGATTTGCCCCGTTGTGCTATCAATACTAAATAGCGATGCATCCACACCGCTGAGTTTATAGGTCAATGTATCATTATCAGCATCGGTTGCGAAAATTGGATTACCAATCTTCACGCCCGATGCTGTGCTCTCCTGTATCGTTCGGGTGGCGCGTACACCTTCTGTCAATACAGGGGAACGATTTGGCGGGGACTCAAACACATTACGGACAATGATAGCAACTAAAATAGATGCTTCTCCACTATGACTATCGGACACAGAGATCGTCACAAGATATGTGGATTTTTCTTCAAAGTCAAGCGGTGCTAATGTGCTGAGTTGCCCCGTTGCACTATCTATAAGAAACGACTCGACATCTGTGCCACCGAGCGTGTATGTCAATGTGTCGCCATCCGCATCTGTCGCAGACACAGGTTCTCCGATCTTAACACCGAAGGCAGTATTTTCTAATACCGTGCGGGCAGTGCTATCTCCTTCAGTGAACACAGGGGCATCGTTCGTGGCAACCTCATCTACATCAAGAATAAACACTTGAACAGTTATATTTTGATTCGGATTCATACCGTCAGAGACGGATATGATGACTGAGTAGCTTGATTTGCTTTCATAATTTAACGGTGCGAGTGTTAGCAATTGCCCCGTTTCCGTATCAATGTTGAAAGCAGCAGCATCCTCGCCACTGAGCGTATAGGTCAAGGTGTCACCATCGGAATCCGTTGCAGATATCGGTATTCCAATATTTTCGCCTGCATCCGTATTTTCAGACGCATAACGGAATGCTGTTCTCCCATCGCTAAATATAGGGGGTTTGTTGTCAAATACGTCTGTGATTGTAATCGTGACACGGATGCTATCTCTGGCGTTATATATATCCATCACAGAAACGAGAACTGAATACGATCTTTTGCGTTCAAAATCAAGCGGTGCGCGTGTTCGCAACTGTCCCGTTGTGGTTTCTATGTCAAATATCTCAGCATCTTCACCAGTGAGACGATAGGTGAGGGTATCCTCTTCCGCATCTGTCGCGGTGATAGGGCTGCCGATAGCACTCCCAGCAGCGGTATTTTCAGCAACAGAACGAGTCGTGTTCATACCCTCGGTAAATATAGGTGCAGTATTGAAACGCGGGATAATTTCTAATTGATAGTCGCTACCTTTTACAAGCACATACCCTCTATGTAATAGGGGTATAGTCGGCATCTCGCCTAATTCTACAGAAACAGGCTCCTTTGTGCCGGCATCGCGAGTTACAGAGAACGGTCTACTTTCAACACTCCCCATCGGCAGTGCGATAGAAGTGATGCCGTCCTCAATTGTGCCATTCTCTATGCTAATCGGCACCTCAATGTCAAACGGGGCACCCGCAGGGATAATCACGTTGAATGTGCCATCCGCTAGTTTCTCTAATGAGACTGTGAGCGATAGCGGATCTACGCTGTTACCACTCAAATCAAGCTCCTTCAGAGAGACCAGCCTGTAGAAAAGACCTTCAGGAAGTTCCTTAATCTCATTGTCTTTTAACGAAAGCGTGGAAAGTGAAAGCATCCCTCTGAAATCATAGCCTGTGAGTGAAGGAATATCCATATTACTCAGGTCAAGTGCCGTTATCTTCGCAAGGTCAATGTCTGTTATGTTATAGCAATCGGTAACATGCGGAACCATCATATTGATCGCATCTGCGACCTGTTTTGTGCGATTACAAACGGTTGATTTCGCGATGACATACCCGAAGTGACCTACAGGTATTCTCGGCAAAACACCGAAAGTCACATCAATTTCAGCGGATGACTCCGCAACAAAGATGGAACTTATCAAACTCCCTTTCGGTATAGTTACCATAAGCCTTGAAGTCGTTACCAAACCGTGTTTTATTTCAATCGGGACAACTATATCAAAAGGTGCCCCCGTAGGCACGAAGGCTCGATATTTGCCTTTACTCTCCTTTAGCATTGAGACAACCAGCGGGAACGGTTCAAGCGTGTTTCTTCCAAGTCGTAACTTTTTCAGGGACGTTAACCCTTCAAAGATGCCGAAAGGAAGTGAAGTCAGTTGATTGTCGTGCAGATTGATACTTTCTAAACCTGTCAAGCCGGAGAAATCTCCGATCTTGAGTGCTGTCAGCCCGCTTTCTCGTAGGACGAGTTCAGTGATCGTTGCTAAATCCGCATCGGTTACTTCCTCCGCAGAATCGACATCCGGGAGTGCGTCAACAATCGCATCACGCACGGCAGGTGTCCGTTCACTTACAGGAACTATCATCGGCACATAACCGATGTCATCCGTATTGATTAGAGCAATCAGCACACTGATACTATCAGAAACAGCACCATCCGTTACGAACACTTTCAGAAAACATACAGACTTCTTTTCATAATCCAGTGCGGATTTCGTCTTTATTTGTCCTGTTTCAGAATTGAGAGTAAATAGGTGTGCATCCGCGCCGTCTAAGGTATAGGTCAAACTATCCTCGTCCATATCCGTCGCGGAGACAGCAGGACCGACATTAACACCGGAGGGTGTATTCTCTGGAATCCTACGAATAGCAAACGCACCTTCAGGAAACACGGGTGCCCTATTTGTAACCACATCAATAATGACGATTATAGTATCTGTCAGACTACCATCTGAAACTGTAAGATTGAGATAATAGGTAGATTTGGTTTTGTAGTCTACAGCGGGTTTTGCTTTCAATTGTCCCGTTGCGGTGTCAATATCAAAAAATGCAGCATCTGCACCGTCTATGCTAAACGTCAAAGTATCTTTATTCGCATCCGTTGCGGAGACAGGTTCACCGATGGCAGTGCCTGCTATGATGTTATCTGATATTGACCGCCTGGCAATTTCCCCTGAGAATACGGGTGCTTTGTTTTCTGGCACTTCAATGACAACAACGATTTCGTCTGTTAACTTACCATCAGATACTTTCAGCGTTAGATAATAGGATGACTTGACGGTGTAGTCTGTTGATGCTTTCGCTTTCAACTGTCCGTTTGTTGTATCAACATCAAATAGGGCAGCATCCTGTCCACTCAAACTATAGGTGAGTGTATCATTTTCAGGATCTGTCGCAGATATAGGTTCCCCGATATTTTCACCCGCCGCTATATTCCGTTTCAAAGAACGCATGGCGATGATACCTTCGCTGAACTCTGGTGAGGTATTCGGTTCAACTTTCAACACGAGCGGGAGGAGGTCAGACTTGCGGAGATAATACCCAAGATGGATTGCTGGTAACCTTGATAAGGTACTGATGTCTACAGATATTTGCTGCGTGGTGCCGGGTGTGCGAGTTACCGTGATGGTTTCGCTGTATAATTTACCGATGGGTATTTTCAGGTTGAACGTATCTCTCGGCACAGTGCCGCCAGTGATTGTCACGGACACTGTGATATTGAAAGGCGCGCCGGTGGGCATTTCCGCTCTAAATTGGTCGTTTTCAACCGATTTTAGCGAAACAGCAATCGGAAAAGGACGCAGCAGATTCTGGCTTAATCGCAATGTTTGTAAGGATGTCAAGCCTTCAAATATCTTCGCGGGTAAACGTCTCAATTTATTGTTAGATAGATTGAGATTTTTCAGTCCTGTTAACCCTGAGAAATCTCCCGTTTTCAATGTAGAGATGTTCTTTGATGCGAGTGTCAGTTCTTGAATTTTAGTGAGATGTGTTTCATTTATATCTTCCGCGGCACTCACATCCGGCACGGCTGCAACGATGGCATCTCGTACCTGTTGTGTGCGGTCACTTACCGGTGTAATGTCAGCATATCCTATATGATTTATGGACAGACCTATCAGCAGGAGTGCCAGAAAGGATATGGTGCTTATTCTATTCAGACTGAGGTTTCGTTGATTTGGGTTGTTTGGGTTTACAGAATTGGTTTCTTTTAATTTTTGTTTTTCTTTATTTATATTAATTGTTTTCTGTAAATTCAATCATTTCTCCTTTATTATGTTAGCCATAATGAGTCACAATTTATTTTTCATTACATTAAACATATTTGTCCCTCCTGATATTATTATATATTAGTATATCATTTATTGTCAAACATTTTTTATTATTGTTTGGTGTAGAATTTCGGATGTGTGCGGAGCATGTCCGAGGCGTGGCACGGAGACACTGCGCAACGATGTGTGGACTGTTTATCCCTAAATTGATGTTTGTGGTAAAATCGGAAAGTCCTGAAAATCCTGGTTCAGACAAAATCCCTGAAAATCCGAGATTCATATACAACCCTTGCATTCAATAAAGTAGAGTTCAAGATTATCTCCATCACAACACAGAAACAGAAAAATTGTATATCTACATGAAGATTAAGAAATAAATCAGGTAATTTCCTTGAGAAGTCCAGTGCGGTTAGGAAACCGCACCTACCGGGTTTGGGTAAATGAGAATTACCCGTTTAATAAATTAATCTTCATCAAGATATACCCAAAGCAGAAAATACATAAGCCAAACAAATTGTCCCCCGTGTCCCCTTATCTCTCGGCTCAGAGAACCTTGACCTTGCAAAAGAAACATTCTTACAACGCGGATTTGCTTATATCCGACAAGAGGACGATATTCACCGATGGACACAATCTGAATAAGCGGATCGTCCAGGTTGAATTGGAACGATTGACGGATAGACGGATCGTTTTGATAGCAGGCGCGCCACTTCCCAACATCACAAACAGACAGGAAACTGCCATCTTCGACTGGGAAGATTTTGAGATCGCAGGCGGATTAGATAAACTCCTTGAAATCATCGCAATACGCGAACGTTTTGAACAGGAACGCGAAAACCTAACAGCAGACTCCAGCAGAGAGGAAGTGCAACGCGTATTGGAGTGTTCTCAAAGACAAGCAAACCGCGTCTTGCAAAGACTTAGAGGTGGGAATATCCCACGTAAAACCTTCAAAGAGCAAATCCTTTCTCTCCTCACGGATGGCGAGAAAAAAACAGCCGAAATCACCGCTGCCATTGACGGACATCCAGAAGCGATACAACACGAACTCACCCGCCTTGTAGAGGCAGATGAAATTGTCAGAATCCGCCGCGGTGTATATGCATTACCAAAACAATAGCGTAATACAACGCTATTTAATGTTGAAGCCACCCATGCAAAATATTATCCACTGTAGGTCCGGTTTCCTAACCTCATCCACAGTGGATAGAAAAGCGGGACACGGATGCCCCGCATTACAATGATTGACGGTATTTGCACTTATCGGGAGTTCTTGATGCCTCCCCATGTCGTTGTGAGCTTAGCTTTAGGGTCTACGGGATAACTATCGTCGCCGAAGAACTCAATCTCGCCAATTTGAAAGTACGCCCCACCCGGGTTCGCTACGGTGTTAAAAGTAACATGCCGAAAAAACCGATACCCGACTTTTTGAACATCGAAATCTTCTCCTGCATCAAAACGGACGACTTGCAGTCGCTGATCCCAAAAACTATCGCCGTCGTGAGAAAAGATGGTTGTAAACTCCTCACCATCGTTAGAGCCCTGAATTTCCCACTCTATAGGATCCCTTGCAGGAGTATCGTTCGCTGAAGATACGGTGAAGTGTGTCAATGCGTATATCTCATCAAACTCAGCTGTTATATGTAGGCCTTCCTCCGGAATGCCTCCAGCAGGTCCTCAGCACCACTTAGCATTGCCGCCACCAAGTATGTTATCAAAGACGTTAAACGCAGATTCACCGCCTCCGAATCCGGGTTCATCGTTAGCAGTGAAGATGGCGTTGTAACCTTCATCTGCATCCGCCGCGCCATCGTCTTCTGGGTCTGTTAGGTCACCGCCAAGCAGTGATTCCGTACCTACTCCCAAGATTTCCTCCGCCTGGGCTATCTGGCTTGTGCCGACAACAAAAAGTGCCATCATCAACACAAAACCCGCTAATACCACAATATTTTTCATTATGTGTGATCTCCTCTAAAGAAATGAATCTCACGTTTACGTGAGTTCAAATTAATTGTATGTATTATAACTAATCTTTACTAATCTATTTTCCATCGTAACAAATTACCAAAAATTAGTCAATATTATTTTTGAAGGTGCCAAGATTGTTTAGTTATCGGTTTTTGTTCAATATTATTCACAACAACTTCGCAAAAATCATGTAACGGAACATCAAAATGCAGGGCACACTCACAAATACCACAACATTCGCAAAAATCTCATATCTTCTCACATCATGGTGAGGTTTCATCTGTTTCCACCGGGTGATGAACGCCGATGCACCACCCCATATCCCAAGACATATACCAACATCGCAAATAATAAGGTTCATACCGCTTGTAATGAACTTCAGCAGAAAACAGACAATCCCCAAACTCATTGACCAAGTGATGAGGAACGAGTCGGAAGTCAAAATAGACATAACTCTCCCCTTTCCTGATACTTCACTATCAGTTCATAAATATTTTTGCCATATCTATGCAATATCCTTGCCAATTCAATAAACCCTACTGTTATAGGGTTTATAAAGATCGCACACATAACATTCTGCCGTAACATACAAGTTATGCATACCTCCACACAATTTATGCATGTTGTATGAACAAATATTGCGTGTTTTTCTGTTTTGAACAACAATATTTGCGTATTTCGTGCCTTGATGCCGTTACCTGATACCGCACGAAATGTGATGTCTGATTTGATGAAGTCCGTTACGTTTGTGTCAAAAACCATGTTGATGCTGAATGTACCGCTATGAACTGTTATGTAGTTGGTAATATTTGCGTTAATCATGGTAAGCCATATCCTTGATAAATCTGAAAGAATATGTGAAACTTAACAATATTTTCTAACACGATGGAGAGAGCAGCATGAAATATTGCCATTATATAAGTATATTGTTAATTCCATTTATTGCCTGTTATATGATGTTCGGGTGCGGTGAACCGACTGATACTGTGCTTGATGTGATGCAACCGACCGTTGTTGTGGACGACCCACCACCTACCACGACACCAACTAATCCGAATTCTGTTGTGATAGAGATTAATACACCACCAGAAATTATTGATCGCGATCCTGATACTGAATTACCAGTGTTTGATACTGCGCGAGAAGCCATTAGGGACGATGACATTGACCAACATATAGATGATATGGATGTCTGGATTAAAGAGAACTGTGGTAAAGTTGTTCATACTGACCCGATACTTCCTGTTCAGATTCTGTTCACCGACCGTGAGGAGCGAGATAGATATATAGATTTCATTCAAGAAGAACTGGAATACGTGAGAATTAATCCTGACGATATGCATGAGGTTGACGGTGATATCTACTTTTTTCTCCGTTTTGAGGTCAATCGTGAAGAAGCAACGAAGCCTGAGAACTGTGAGTAATTTGGTCTGTTTGTAGTCGCGCAATTTATTCCGTCTCTTCCATTCTCCGCGTCATCTGTGGCATCCGAAAAAATCAGGAGTCAGAATGAAATCGTGGTTGAAAACATTCCAACACTGCTTTCATGTAAACACTTCCTACTGAGTTAATTCTTCGATTCTCCGTATTGCATCTTGAGCGTCCATATCTCGGTCTTCCACCATTTCCTCCACTACTATCTCAGCTGCCTTTTCCCGTTTTATTATTGCGTCGAGTTCAGCGGATGCTTCCTTAGAATATTCTGAGAGTATTTCAAGGGCATCCTTTTTCCGCTCTCTTAGATCTTTCTGCTTCTCATTCATCTCACGGACAGCGTCAAAGTCTACAGGTCTTGCTGCCAGAATGGGTATAGACTCTTCAATTAATTCAGGAATTGCTAACTGTATCTCATCATACTCTTTTAGGGCTGCGGCAGCTTTGGGAGGTAGATTTTCTACGATGATGTCGCTGAATACTGGGTGGACAGTCACATTAGCTGTATTATCGGTTTCTTCAGGTGTGAGCGTGTCTATAGGTTGCGGTGTTTCACTGGGTTCCATTTCTCCATCTGTGTTGTCACTCCTCTTTTCAGATGTGTCTTTAGGTAGGTTGTCCAGTTCTACTGGTGTGCTTTTATCTGCCTTTTTCTGTTTTATAGACGCGGTTTTCGGTGATGTGTCCGGTTCTACTGATGTGTCATTATATACATTTACCGGCTCAGCATTCATTACTTTGAGATAGTGATGTCGCCAAAATCCGATACCAGTAGCAACGATAGCAACGGCAATGAGAATTATAGTGAAACGAAATGTCTTTTTCATTTTTACCTTCCTTTTGTATCATTAACTGTTAGTATGTGCGATTAAAATTGCTTATACCGAACTCTAATATTATATGCTAACTTGACTATTGATTTCAATATATGTTCGTGGTCCCCTTTGTTGTAAGGTTTCAAACTCCGATGCATAGTAGTAGGCACACGCCGTGTGCCGTTCTGTCTGAACCAGGATGGACAGAATTAGTAGATTTCCAGGATTAGAGACTGAAATATCAAAGTGCCATTCAAAAGATAAAGGTCAAACAGTAGATAGGGACATTGGAGTTCCAAACTCCTAATCCTGAAAATCCTGGTTCTGACAATAATACCTTTTGACAAACCAATCTCAAAATTATATAATAATCAGAAAACATACGCGGAGGATTACAATAGGCATAACACACAATGAACACACCTATTCAAATAACAAACCTAAAAGATTACATTGACAAATTAAATGAAAGAGCAGAACCCGGAGTAAGTTATCTATATCGTGGACAAGAAAATGCAGATTGGTTAATCACCAGTAGTGGCTATCGACGTGTTTTACAAGAACAATCCGTTGCTGACACAAGAGTTTTAGCAGTATCGTTCGTCCGGTATCTGATACAGATAATTGATGAGGTGCGACTCAAATATCCGACTACCTATATGGATATGTCTCCAATGGAGTGCATGGCACATCTGCAGCATAACAGAGTAGCTACAGGACTGATAGATTTCACATACAACCCACTTGTCGCACTCTGGTTTGCATGTGATAGGCACGAGGATAAGGATGGAAAGGTTTTTGTATTAGAAAACGATAGTGATAAAATTGAAGAAATAAAACGAATAATTGACCTTCAACAGAACCTTGATGTGTTGTTTGATATGAATCAACCGAAGTGGTATCTCTGGACACCGACTTTGGACAGTAATGTCGTAGATACGCAACGGATGACGATACAGCAGTCTGTATTTCTATTCGGTTTGCCTGTGGTAACTGCCGAAATGAAAATGCAAGAAATAGTCATCTCTTATCAACATAAAGAACTAATAAGAAGTGAATTGGACAATATGGCAATTTCAGAAATAACATTGTTCTCAGATCTACTCGGTTTCTTTGAAAGAAACACACATGCACACCCATACGATCTTCCACCTAACACATCAGATGAAGGAGAAAATCAGCAATGACAGACATACAATCCCGCACAGATAATAAATTCAGAAAATATTTCGACTACGCAACTGATATGTTAGTAAGAAAACAATACGATGAAGCTATTGCAAATTACAACAAGGCAATTAGGCTTATTCCAGACGATGAAAAATTATTTAGAGAAAAATCATATAGTTTTCTTGGTCTCGCTTTCTATGAGAAGGGCGAACCTGATCGTGCTATTGAATTCTACAACAAATCATTAGAACTCATACCTGACAATGCGGATGTATTGTACTATTTTGGTAATGCATACTTGGCAAAGGGTGAGGTTGACATTGCCCTTGACTACCTCAACAAATCATTAGAACTTGATCCTTATAGTTCTAATACATACAGCAGTCGTGGGAATGCCTATCTACAAAAAGGTCAGGAAAATCTCGCTATCACTGACTATACCAAAGCATTAGAACTCAGATACGACAATACCAAAGCCCTACAGAACCGGGCTGCTCTATACATCACGAGAAACGAGGCAGACCTTGCTCTGGCCGATCTCAACAAATTAGTTGAAGTCAGACCGAATCTTGCTGATGGATATTACCATCGGGGCATGGCACTGAAGTTGAAAGGGAAACTTGACCATGCGATTGATGACTACACAAAAGCGATTAAACTCAAACCTGACTTTGTTGATGCCTATCTTGAACGTGGTATTGTCTATAATAAAAAAGGTGAGTTTGACCCAGCGATTATAGATTTTGAGAACGCAATTGAACTCGATCCGAGTAACTTCAAAGGGTATAACAACAGAGGGATTGCCTACAGAATAAAACGGGAATACGACCTTGCTCTCAATGATTTTAACAGAGGAATTGAACTTGACGCTGATAACTTTAAACTTTATGTTAACCGCGGCACCGTTTACACTAACACATCTGACTTTGATCTTGCAATCAATGATTTCAACAAGGCATTAGAACTCAATCCTAATGATCCTGTCGCTTATTACAATCGTGGAGTTGCCAACGCGTGCAAAGGTGAACTTGATACTGCCTATCAAGATTATACGAAAGCCATTGAGCTTTATCCAGATTTTGTGGAAGCGTATGCTGCGCGCGGGAAACTCCTCAAGAAAAAAGGTGAATTGAAAAATGCAATTGAAGATTTCAACAGAGTCTTAGAAATAAACAAGATTACTACAGAGGCTATATTGACCCCTTCCCAGTATTCAGCATAATACAATAACTTCAACCACGATTTCTTTATTGTCTGAACCAGGCTATTCACAACAACCTATGATAAAATACCAACAAACAAAACCAAAATCAAGGAATCCCAACCATGAAATATCCGATAAAAACACAAAAACGGATCCTCTTTATGTCCGTTGCGATAGTATTCTTGTTGGTCTCACTCCAAAATGTCAGTTTCGCTTTCGGAAAAAGCAAAATATATTGGACACAATGGAATACAATCAGTAGGGCAAATCTGGACGGATCCAACGTTGAAGATGTCATCACAGACCGTTATTTACCAGAAGACATTGCGATAGACACACAGAACGGCAAGATATTCTGGATTGAAACGAATGTAGCCGAAGTCGACAACGTCAAACTTGGCACCGGCACAATACACAGTGCAGACCCTAATGGTAAGAATATAAAAGAAATAAGCACAGGATATAAAGTTCCACTTGAGGGAGGAAATAGCGGACTGGATTGTTTTCATGGGGTATGCAAAGGATACATCCAACCGGAAGGGCAACCAGAAGTTGAATTAGATCCTGAACAACTTTTTAATCCATTCTCCATCGCAATAGATACTGAGAAAAACAAAATATATTGGGTTGATGAATTTCATGACAACTTTCAACGTGCGAACATTGATGGATCCAAAGTTGAAAATATACGCGACATACGAGGCATAAGAAGAAAGGATATAGAATTAGATTTGAAGAGAAATAAACTATATTGGCTTTCAGGTAGTTCAATTAGAAGAATGGATGTTAATGGAGACCAGATTGAAGATATTATTGTAAGATGGAATCCATTTATATTAAACTTTGGTCTGGACGTGACAGCACAACATATCTATTGGACAAGTTCAAGTAGAGGCATAATCCACCGCTCGAATTTCAATGGAGGTGACATTCAGGAAATTGTCACAGATTTGAAAGAACCCTATCATATCATTGTTGACGCAGAATCACAAAAACTCTACTGGGCAAGTTGGGATCGCCAGACAAGCCTCTACAAAATCCAACAAGCGAATCTCGACGGCACAGATGTCACAGATATCGTTACCGATTTACAGAGAATAAATGGACTCGCTTTAGATACAGCAGGCATATACAATGTTTCATCCAAGGATAAGCTAACAACGACTTGGGGAAACATAAAAGTTGAGTGACATCTGCCTCTCTTACATTATAGGAGCACTTTCCAACCGCAATGCAAAGTAATAGGCAGACTCCGTGTGCCGTTCTGTTATTAGTTGGAGCGATTTCCAACCCCGAATATACCCGCTTGTAGTCGCGCAATTCATTGCGCCTCGGACATTCTCCGCGTCATCCCAGAAATCCGTGAAAATCCGAGATTCACAACCAAAACCCACGATTCAAATCATGCACCGATATGTGCAACAACAATCCACGATGCACATAATTGTGCAGCACGACAGCAATTCAGCAGACTGCAATTGGCACATAAATTGCTCTTTAATCAGTAGAATAACTGAAGGAGAAATCCATGCGAATACTACAAACGACGTTATGTATCAGTCTCATCCTGCTATGTGCAGCAACAACCACCGCAAAAATCGTATTCAGTGCTGACTCTAAAATCTATGTGATGAATGACAACGGTAGAAACATCACACAAATCAACGACAATCCATACTCAGAATTGCGACCAGTATGGGCACCCAACGGTAGACGCATCGTTTTTATGCGGGACACAACACCGAATGACTACGGCACTCATCCCGACATTTTCATCATGAATGCCAATGGAACCAATGCCCATCAACTCTCGGACGGTGTAGGACCAACACGTGAGCTAAGAGTTTCACCTAACGGTAAAATAATCCTCTACCACACCAGTCTGACAGGACTCTATACAATAGATATTGACACTCGCGAAGTAAATATGATAATCAGAAACCATGTCTATTACTGCGATTGGTCCCCGGATGGAACGCAGATTGTCTTTATCAATGACGACCACGATATTATTGAGAAGAACATCTGGTTTGTGGATGCAAATGGAGAGAACATGCGTCAATGGACACACCCCGACCCTGATAAAGGTGAGATACATCGTTTCTTTCCGCGATGGTCGCCGGATGGGAAACAAATATTGTATTCTGAAATGGACATTGATGTAGAAAGAATTGATAGGGACGATGGCGGTTTTGGTCTTCGCATTCAGGCTGACGAAACGTTTCGGATTATCATTCAGAACATAGATGATGACAGCACGCGGACACTCAAAATACCTGAAAATTGGTATCCATCATCTCTTGCTTGGATGGATGGACAGCAGGCTGTGCTTTTCAGTGCCTATGAATATGAGAGAGATCGCCATGGTCCTATTGAAATAAAGATATACAAATATGATCTCGCCACAGATGAGATAACATTCTTGACAGAAGGTTCGAATCCGCATTGGAATGGCGGCGCATTACCTATCTCACCTGATGGCAAGCAATCAGTGCGTTGGGCGGAATTGAAGAGAGCATATACGGAATAATTGTCTGAACCAAGATTTGCAGGATTAGTAGATGGACAAGATTATGAGTTTGACTCTACAAACTGCCTTTCAAAAGTTGATGCTTCTTACTTGCAAAGAACATACGATATATCAAAATCACAATCCTGAAAATCCTGGTTCAGACATCTCCAACAAGCCAACGTTACAGCAATCCCGCTGCGCGGAGCACCGTCTCCTGAACCATAAACTCGTGTTCAAGCGAACGATCCGGCGATTTCTCACCCCGAATATCCGCAACAAAAGCACGAAGGCTCTCAACATAACGCGGACGCGCCTCCACAGACACCGTCTGCCATCCTTTCGCATATCCATCACGTTCCTCGTCAAGACACAGGCGTAACGCAGGCGGTTCAAGCGGTTCAAGAATAGCACTGCCGCGCGTGCCGTAGACTTCCAATCGTCTTGACTTCCCCGAATCAATCTCCAACGCAGTCGATTCCAGAATCGCCAACGCTCTCGGATATTCAAACACAGCCGCCGTATTGTTCCGATACCACGGTACATCGTGTCCATCGTGCCTTGTGAACGGAGTCACCCGTGTCGGTCGTCCCAGCAAAGCAACGATAATATCTGTCAGATGACACGCAAGGATAAACATAATCCCACCAGAATGTTCCCCCAGAGAATCCCAACGTTGCCAATGTGCAGCATTGGACCGCCCCGTTGAAATCCTCCCACGCACCGAGAAAATCTCACCGAGTTTACCAGTATGCACCCACTCAAGAATGAACTGGAAACCCGCATTATATCTGAACATATAACCGAGTTGCACCAGTAGTTTTTTATCTCTCGCTAACACCAACACATCTCGAAAAGCATCGAGATTATCGCCTGCAGGTTTATCAAACCAGACATGCTTGTCATGTTCGAGTATCTCCTTTGCGAAACCGAGGTTCTGCGAGACGCGACCTTGTGCTGCAACACCAACAATCGTATCATCTTCCAGAATCTCTTCTTTACTTGAAAACCAATGCACCCCATCATAGACACCGTTTTGACCGATAGTCTCACGGACTTCAGCTGAGGGTTCAAAGACACCAGCGAACTCAACATCATCACTTTCCTTCATCACACGCGCCTTACCAGATGCGTGGTCATGCGAAATACCGTATTGTGCAAGTTTTATTTTCATTGAATCTCCTCCTTAAAGGTCAACCCCAATTCTATCATAGATACTAACTTTTGGAAACATGAAGTGCGCCTACGAACGCGGACAATGTTCTAAAATTGATCTAATCTATTGCCTCTGATAACTTACGCATTGCCGCTTGATATAACGCTCTGCCTTGGTTTTCAAAAGGTCCCGGATTGGACAAATTTTCTGGGTATTCCGAGAATAACTTCGCTTCACTGACTTCGTTAAGGTCTGTTGGACTCCCTAAAGTTTTGATCTCTCCCAAGTATGCGATCCCCCAGTATTCGAGATTATACATGAAGCAGTGAATATAACAAAGCACTTCCGGATTTTTCATCGTTGCCCCGGTTTCCTCAAGGAGTTCACGGTATGCGGTTTCTTCAATCGTCTCCTCGGATTCAACGCGTCCACCGGGCAATACCCAAATATCCTCATCACGCCATTTACAAAAAAGTATCCGATTTTCTTGATAAGCGGTACAATTAACAAACTTGATTTGTCCTAAGTCTGCCGGCGGTACTCCAAAATGGAGGAACATATACCCATCCTTTTCCTCAATCCTTGCAACCATTTTTATGCTCCGTGTAATTCAAATTCAATTGATATTATACTTACCAATTCTATCATAGATGTTGACTTTTGAAAATATAGTATTCTGCATCGCTCACAGTCGCGCTTTCCAACCGCGCTCTCTTACCGTTCGTAGTCGCGCAATTCATTCCGCCTCGGACATTCTCCGCGTCATCCGAGACATCCGTCAAAATCCGAGATTCAGAAACGAATTCCACGATATATTAACCTATTCCAATTCCAATTGAATACACTTGAAATCCATCAGCATATATGCTAAATTAAAATCAGAAAAACGTACTATTCCCACACACTCTCAAAAAGACAAACCAAATTATAGCGGAGTCATCAATGCCAACACTCGAATTCAAAGGAAAACAACACATTTATGCTCACCATCTCACCGTCCCCTACCGACCCCTTGAAACTGATGAATCCCGTTCCTGCAACCCAACTGGAGAAGACGACAACCTAATTATCCACGGCGACAACCTACATGCCCTCAAAGCACTCCTACCCCGCTATGCAAATAGAATCAAATGTATCTACATAGATCCTCCATATAATACAGGTAGTCAGGCATGGGTTTACAATGACCGCGTGAACAGTCCGATGATGCAAGCGTGGTTTGCTCAAAATAGTCCAGTTGACGGTGAAGACCTTGAACGACACGATAAATGGCTTTGCATGATGTGGACACGCCTACATTTGCTACGCGAGTTACTTTCCGATGATGGCGTTATTTTCGTTTCCATTGACCATCATGAGCAACACCATTTACGAATGATAATGGACGAAATATTTGGTGTTGATACATTTATTGCTTGTCTTGCAGCTGTTCTTAATCTAAAGGGAAGTCGGGACAATAGAGGTTTCACTACAACACATGAAAGCGTCCTTGTTTATGAGAAAGTTGCTAAATCAGCATTTTTACATGAAGTGCCATTGCACGATGATGAAATTGATGATTGGCTTGAAGATGACGTGGGATGGTACAAGCAAGGTGCAAATCTGAAGTACAGTGGAGAAAACGCTCCTAGAGAAAAAAGACCAAATCTCTTTTATCCTATATACGTTCATGAAGATGGTACAGTTAGAGTAGAACCAAAATCTGAAGCATCAACAGAACTTTGGCCAATTGCTGATAGAGATAAAGAAGTTACTTGGCGCTGGAGCCGAGATACTGTTGCAGCAAATCCAAAAGAGATTCTGGCTGTGCGATCAGGGGATAAATGGATGTTATATAAGAAACAACGACCTCCAGTTGGGATTGTTCCCTCAAAAAAACCAAAGTCAACATTTTATTCACCTAAGTACTCTGCAACTACTGCGACTACTATTGTAAAAGAAATATTTGACAATACAAGAATATTTGATTATCCGAAATCTCCACATTTTTTACGTGACTTAATAAGTATTTCTGGGGTCGGTCCTGACGACATCATCCTCGACTCCTTCGCCGGCAGTGGCACAACCGCACACGCAGTCCTTGCCCTCAACAAAGAAGACGGTGGTAACCGTAAGTTTATCCTCATTGAATGCGAAGACTATGCAGACACCATCACCGCAGAACGTGTCCGACGCGTTATCAACGGTGTCCCCGATGCCAATGACGATACACTGCGCGAAGGGTTAGGCGGGACATTCACATACTGTACATTAGGTGAACCAGTTGAAATGGAAGCAATGCTCACTGGAGAAAGTCTACCTGAATACGCCACACTCGCTGCATATCTATTACATACTACCTCTGGCATCTCTGTTGGCAACGACACCTTAACCCAACAAAACAGTGACGGACTCTTTTATAGCAATGATGACTATGACTACTACCTCATCTACCAACCTAACTTGGAATTCCTCCGCAGCGACAACGCAATCTTCAACTTAGTCCGAGCAGAACGGATTAGAGATGTATGTAGCCAAAACGGGAAAAAAGCAATCGTCTACGCAGCTGGTAAATACATCGGACAACGTGATCTCACAACTATGGGAATAACATTCTGTCAACTTCCCGATGCACTACATGAAAGATAAGGAAACATCACCATGATGGAACTAAAAAACTACCAACGCAATGCACTTGACGCATTCACACATTGGTTAGAAACACTCGAAAAAACAAAGCAAGACCTACAAAACATGCTGGACATGATCCAACAAACCCAAACCAATATACCCATTCCCGATCAACTTCGCAACTATCCCAGAACAACATGGCAAACCTTAAAAGCAAATTGTGAGATTCCACACCCCAACATTGAATACGTCGACAGAACAGATGAAGCAAACCGACCCATACCACACATCTGCTTCAAAGTGCCAACAGGTGGCGGTAAAACTTTAATCGCTGCATCCGCATTAGAACGCGTGCCTTGGCAACGCGGTTTAGTCCTATGGATTGTCCCTACAAAAGCAATTTATGCTCAGACCAAAGCAGCACTGTGGAATAAAGACCACCCGTATCGCAAAATAATACAACGGGCAGCAGCAGGCAGAGTCAAAATGCTCGAAAAAGAGGACATATTCAACAGCGACGACATCGCCAATTATCTCTGTGTCATGCTCCTCATGCTCCCCGCAACAAATAGGCAACGCGGAAGAGAATTCCTACGCATGTTTCGGGATACAGGACGATACCCGACCTTTTTTCCCGACAGCGATAACGTTTTCGGTGATAGATACCTACTAAATCAACACACCGATCTAGAGTGCCATCCAGAAACCGAAGGCGGACACGTAAAACATAGTCTGTTCAATGTCTTTAAAATCCTACGTCCCGTTGTCGTTTTAGATGAAGCACACAAGGCTTACGGCACCAGAAGTCTTGAAGCAAGACAAGAATTTGCACGATCCATAAATAGACTTGATCCACGAATGGTCATTGAACTTTCCGCAACCCCCAACAGTGGCATCAGTAACCTACTCGTTGACATCCACGGTACCGATCTCAAAAGAGAGGAGATGATAAAACTTCCCATACAGGTTACAGCATTTCAAAACGCTGAATGGCAATTGACATTGGGAGAAGCAGCGGATGAACTCATACGACTTGACGCTGAGGCAAGAGCCTTTCAAGCAAATACTGGTCGCTACATCCGACCCATAGCTGTCGTACGTGTAGAGCGAACAGGCAGAGACCAACGAGATACCGAACATATTCACGCGGAAGATGTGCGCGAATATCTCACGCAAACACTGCACGTCCCTGCTGAAGCTGTTCGTGTTAAATCCGCTGAAAACGACGAAATCCAAAACGAAGACCTACTCTCTGAATACTCACAAGTCCGTTGGATCATTACAAAATCCGCACTCATGGAAGGATGGGATTGTCCTTTCGCATACCTTTTAGTCATGTTGGACAATACACAAGCACAGAGAGCAATTACCCAACTCGTGGGACGTGTAATGCGACAACCCCATGCGCAACTTACTGGCATTGAACCCCTAGACCAATCCTATGTTTATTGTAATAACACTGAGGTTGGCACTGTTGTAGAACAAGTTAGAAATGGATTGGAAAAGGAAGGACTAACAGGATTAGTAGACGAAATCAGTGGAACATCAGGCACACAGCAAGAGATAGAGGCAATCCGTGAGGTAACTGTTGAACGCCGCTCACAGTTTCAAGGTGAGGAAATTTACCTGCCAATGGTCCTGCACAAAAAAGATGATGATTGGATCCAACTCAACTATCAGGCACATATCCTGCCGAATGTTAATTGGGCAGAAATTCCACCACCAGATCCGAATGCTTCCGCACCACAAACTCCACGTAGACAGACTGATTCGGTGGATGTGGAGGACACGCAATCAGGGAACTATCAAGAACAAGAACTGCACATTGAAAAGGTCGTTAGTATCTCTGATTTCGCACACCGACTATCAGATATTGTGCCAAACATGTGGCAAGCAGCCCGAATCGCTCAAGAGATGTACGACCATCTAATTGCTGGACAAACTGATGAAGACATCTTTGATAGACGTTCATACCTCGTTCATGTTCTACGTGAGCATGTCAAGAATGAAGTGGAAACCCAGACGGAACAGATATTCCATAGAAAATTAGACCGCGGTCAAATCCGTTTTGACTTAGAAACACGCGAACCGAATTATAGGATAGTAGATAGTTATGAGATAGAAGTTCACTCAGATAGACTACTAAATCGTAATTATCAACCTGTGCAACTCAGTCTATTTGAACCCATTTTTGACCAACAATTTGAAAACGACGACGAAAAGAAATTCGCATACTATCTGGATGAAGAACGTGCAATGCGTTGGTGGCATCGTGTTGCAGCACGACAACGCGGAGATTATTATGTGCAAGGTTGGAAACGCGGACGTATTTATCCCGATTTCGTTGCTATGACACAAAATATCGGTGGTATCACACAAGTCTTAATATGTGATACAAAGGGTGAACACCTCAGTGGCAACCTTGACACCGAATACAAACGAAAAGTATTAGAGACACTTGAGGGAGCATTCAACACCGCTGGCAGAATGATTGTAAATGACGGCGTACAAGCCCAAGGCATCTTTCAATTGGTTTTCAACGAACAGGAGCGATTGGAAATATCCGCTCGGATCAACTCACCATCGTAGCATCAATCCAAATAGCTACCATATTGTAGGAGCGGTTTCCAACCGCGATTACACACCATCACACCGTAGGCGCGCTTTATAAGCGCACTCTTTGTAGCATCAGTTTCCAACCCTAATTGTCTGAACCAGGATTTTCAGGATACAAGGATGAACAGGATAAGAGACAAAAGGTATCAAAGTGCCATCCAAAAATAAACGTCAACCTATAAATAGGAACATCAAAGTCCCAAACTCCCAATCCTGAAAATCTACTAATCCTGAAAATCTACTAATCCTGCAAATCCTGGTTCAGACATAACGGCACACGGAGTGTGCCTACTACTATGCATCGCAGTTCAAAACCGCTCCTACAATAGATAAGGCGCGGAGAAAGCGAAAACAGATATCCACGCAACTACGGATTTATTTTTTTGATTAGATGATCAAAAGGACTCTCACCATACTTGCGTATAAGGTTGCCTGAGGTGGCATCCCAAAGTTGAATGTGGTATGAACCGACCGTTCCAATGGTGTTAGCATCCGGACTGAATGCTAAACCATATCCCTGTGTGCGAAGTTTTAATATTTTACGTTTCTTAAGGGTGTTCGCATCCCATAGGTAGACCTCTCCGTAAACATTAATGCCGGCAAGTGTATTCCCATCCGGCGTGAACTTCAAGGTATTGACCGATGGTGATCTATATTGGTTTGTTTGATTGAATGTGATGATCCGCTTGATGTGTTTCCCGGTGTCCACACGCCATGCGTGAATAGCACCGATTGAATTGCCAGTAAACAGCCTTTTTCCATCCGGACTGAAGGTAACTGCTGTGACATTCGGTGTATGTGCTTTAATCACACCCCGTTGATCGAATGTTTGTATTTTACGTCCAGTGTGTGCATCCCACAGATTTGCACTTCCCCAACTACCGGATGCGATCATGTTCCCATCCGGACTAAACATAACGCTGTAGACCACCCCTAAACTCCCTTTTATTGTCAGAAGGTGCTTGCCAGACTGCACATCCCACACGCGGATTGTCTTGTCCTGACTCCCGCTTACTATTCGTTTGCCATCTGGACTGAATGCGATGCTGTTGATAAAACCTTGATGTCCCAATAGAACGCCCGCTTCACCTAACCGATCCCGTATACCAATGCCGTTATCAATATCCCCGGCATCCCATAGTCGCACAATGGAACGAAAACTCCCCGTAACAATTGTTTTGCTATCAGGACTAAACGCAAAGCAGCGAACAGACTTCGGATGTGCGAAGTTCTCAAGTTCATTCCCATTCTGTGCATCGTATAATTTGAAACCTCCTCTAAATCCGAACAAAGCTGCGAAAATCTTACCATCAGGAGAAAACTTGATGCCATCCATTGTGCTCATATATCCACCCGGTCTGGTCTTGACAGGTAAATGTCCTTGCGGTATCCTTTGGGCGAACAGTGTTGTTGTGCCTGCTAATGCTATGATGAGTGTAATACATATCAAAGTCAATTTGGTTTTCATGTGTTTATTCTCCAGTGTGGGGTTGTTAGAATATCTATTATAACATATTCTTGGATTTTGTTGTAGGAGCGGTTTTCTTCTCTTGCTGGAGCGGCTTTCAACCACGATTATCCACTTCTCACATTCATAGGCGAGGTTTCCAACCTCGCTCTTACATTATTGGAGCCGTTCCTCCTCTTATTAAAGCACTTTTCAACCGCAATGCAAAGTAGTAGGCACACGCCGTGTGCCGTTCCTTCTCTTGTTGGAGTGGTTTTCAACCACGATTACCATCCCCGATTGTAGGGCGGGGTCTCCGTGCCCCGACAGGCTGCCATTGTTGGAGTGGTTTCCCAACCCCAAGAAAAATCCCTCGTAGTCGCGCAATTCATTGCGCCTCTTCCATTCTCCAGCAAATCCTGGTTCAGAGATAACGGCACACGGAGTGTGCCTACTACTATGCATCTCAGTTTTCAACCGCTCCAACAATGTGTGTGTGGAGTCCGTTTCTTATCCAGCAAAACCTGGTTCAGACAGATGCAAACTCACCTAACTCCTATGCTTCAAAGCACCCCACACCGTTGGCAATTTCTGAGCAGCTTCTACAGCCAAACCGATACCTGATTTATAATTGCGAAACACTTCTTCCTCAGTCAACGCACGATCATATATCCGCACATCATCAAAAATACCATTAAAAAACGCCGATGCCTTCCCCTCATTATTCACAGCACCCAGAAAGAAAGGTTCAACAACTGCCTCAATATTTTCTCTTGAGTGACAAGTGCGTGTTTTGTAAAATACATTGCCGTCGATATAAACTGTATCTATATAGCAGCCTCTCCCCGCATCCTCTATAAAATCTTCATCGTCTTCTTCAGTAATAGGTCTTGTTGTATACACTATCTGATGCCACTCACCATCAGATAGAGGAACCACACTGCCAGAGGTACTTTGACTACAAGCGGCATCGTCTATATGAAAACGTTCAATCGTAATCCAATCTTGTGCTGTCTGAGGGTCCTCATCAAGACCGACATCAAACTTAGCATTGATAAGGATGCCATTGCCACCGTGCCAATCAAAACAACCGTGCAGAACCACTCTATAAATTGCACTCCATTCATTCGTATATGTTGTATTTATCCAGGCTTCAAATGTATATGGACCGAGTTGACTTCCAAAATTACCAACGTTCGGCAGAATTACATACTCACCATTTCCATCTAATTCAAGTCCTCCTCTAACGTATCCATCAACTTTTTTCGGTGTTCCGACAGTTGTTGCATCATTTTCTCCCCAGACATCTTCGGCACTGTTCCCCCGAATTGTTTCCTGATCAAAAGTCCAATAACTCACCAATCCATCTGTTACGATAGTCTCAGCGAATGTGTTGATAGTGACCATTAGACCGACGATTGTGATTGTTAATAGCAAGTTAAGATTCTTCATGATTTTTCTCCTTGTTTGATTTTGCAGGATGAGAGTATGACTGAGATTATAGCCAACAACCCGCTGCACATGTATGTGCGAATTGCAGGGGCTTATTTAACCTGCCTCAATGAATAATTAGATTCAACGATAAATTAGTTTCTGAAGTTTACCTATCCATCCTGATTCAGATAGAAAGGCGTGACACAGAGACCGCGATTACCATCCCGATTGTAGGTCGGGGTCTCCGTGCCCCGACAGGTCTGAGAATTGAGGTAACGGGCGGGCACAGAGACCCGCCCCTACAATAGAGGGTGTGTGGAAATCGCGGTTCAAAACCGATCCAACAAGAGAACGGCACACGGAGTGTGCCTACTACTATGCATCGCACTTCAAAACCGCTCCAACAAACCTTGGATACCCACAAAAAACATGTTATAATATGCAAATGACACACAGAATAATCACAATCATCACAGCACTGCTGCTAACAATCACACACATCAGCATCGCACAAGTACGGACACTTCCACCCTTTGAACGAGTGAAAGGTGCAATCGCACGGCTCGGAAAAGGAGAACTCAAACGCGTCCAGTATTCACCAGATGGCACGCAGCTTGCAGTCGGAAGTTCCATCGGCACGTGGATATACGATACAACCACTTGGCAACCCAGCCACCTCCTCACAATAAGAGATAGGGGTGTATCACACTTTGCCTATCATCCAGAGAAAAACATAATCGTAACGAATGATAGTGATGGCACCCTAAATCTGTGGGATACGGAAACAGGCAAAATGGAACGAGAATTGTCCTCTGCAGCTACCACACGAAGTGTCGTCTTCAATCCGAATGGAAACACACTGGCAATAGTTGTATATGCTTTGAGAATCGGTGTATTGGACACGGAAAAGAAGGAAGATGCACGTTACTTCAGTAAACCATCGGGTCATGCAAATCATATAAATTGTCTTGCTTTCAATCCGAATGGATATATGCTCGCCGCTGGAGAGGAATCGGGAAAGATCGCACTCTGGGACACGGTGAATCGTAAACATATACTGGACCTGGGTAAGAAGCGGTCTGCGGTTACATCTGCTGTATTCAACAACGATGGCAGCATCCTCGCTACTGTGAACAAATCAGACAGTGCTGTCCGCCTATGGGATATGAATACAATACAACAGATACAGACACTAAAGCCAAAAGAGAACGCGAGGCGTATCAATCACATTGCATACAGTGCGGATGGCGGTCTATTAGCCGCTGCGTGCATCAACGGGGCTATCCATTTGTGGGATGTGAATACATATCAACATATCAAAACACTCACACACAAGGGTGTGCGGTCTGTTTCGTTCAGTCCCGACCTACGCACACTCGCCAGTTCAGGCTCCGACGGCACCGTCCGTGTATGGAACATCTTCACAGGTGAAAACACACAGACGATTGAGGGTTTTTATGGGAAATACCTCTGTTTTGCCGTGAGTCCCGATGGTAAAACAATCGCATGCCAAGGAAATAATAAGACCATCTATCTATTCGACGCCGCAACCGGGGCATTACAGAAGACAGTCAGTAGACCGGAACATAGAACTGCAATAAAACTCGCCTACAGTCCTGACGGTAAAACATTCGCTGCAGCAGACACTGATGACACAATATCACTATTTGATGCGGATACAGGTAAGGAGAAAAAGAGAATAGAAACAGATATCGGGAAAGTTAAGTGTGTTGCCTTTAGTCCCGATGGCAACACCGTCGTCAGTGGGAGTGCGGATAATAATGTCCGTTTATGGAACGCCAACACAGGTGAACTCAAACACACGCTAAAGGGACATAAAGATAGTGTGATCACTATCGCCTTTAGTCCGGATGGAAACACCCTCGCCAGTGGTAGTATGGATAAGACTGTCCGCTTATGGGATGTCAACACGGTTGAGATAAAGACTGAGATCAGAAAACACGGTGCTCGTATCTCAGACCTTGCCTTCAGTCCTGATAGCAAAACACTCACATCTGTGGCATATAATCAGAACATCTATCTATGGGATGTTGCAACGGGGAAACGGAACCTCGTTCTCAAGAAGACTCCTTCAAAGACACTCAGTGTTGTCTTCAGTCCGGATAGCAAGTTTCTGGCATTTGGTAGTACAATATATGGTGTTCTCATCTACGATGTCCGCGCAAAAAAGATAGTTCACAATTATACTGTGAGTTATCTATGGGTTGAACGTGTTGCATTTGCATCGGGTGGAAATACGCTTGTCAGTCGAGCACATGGTATGGTATATCTGTGGGATGTATCCACTTTTTGAAATGTATCTATGGTAAATGTATAACAAAATACGTTAAAATAACCTAAGTTGCCACCTTTGTAGCATAATCTGCCAGATTGTGCCTGATTGAAAACGGTGTTTGCATGCCTAAAAGTTTGTAGGTAGCAACTTGAGTTAAAATAACAAACAAGAGGACAGACATGAAATATCTAACGTCAACACTGACATACACAATTGTAGGTCGGGTAGAGGCACGAAACCCGACATGAACCCATTTATCATCAATAAAATCGGGTTTCGTTCCTCTACCCGACGGACAATGTCCGAATGGACACTCCACTAGAGTTGGATGATTATACAACCCCAATATATAAAAATTACCCATTTACAATTCATCTTGCCAAATATACATTTTCCATTGTATACTATTTGCAAACAAAAATAATCTTTTGAAGGAGAATTTATAAAATGAAAACCTCTTTTTCAATCTTCAGTAGCATAACATTATTGATATTATGTTTGTTTTTTCCTCTAACTGGCTCAACACAACAGCAACCCAATGAGAATTCAATAATAAAAGATATTTCGTTAACGCATATTGATGGGAACACGACACTAAACTTAGATCTTTCTAAGCATTTAGGTCTAACCAATACTGAATTAAAAAAACTTGCTGATAGTTTATCTATAGGCGTGTTAGAGAAAACACCTGACACGGCTAAAGGTGTAACCATTGAGATGTTGAAACCTATAGAGTCGACCTTTCATCCAAACGCGCTTGTGCTTCGTGAAATCATAACATATCCCGCAAAAGTCATGGGTGTCCTATATGAATCTAGAAAGGAAAAATGGTTAAATAGCAAAGATTTATCGGAAAAATTAGTAGAAGAGTTTGATAAGGTTAAAACTCCGTTTCAATCAGAGATAATCTCACCCCAAAATACTATCTTGATAAAAATATACAACACCACCAAAAGCCGCATCAATCTAAAAAATTGGAAAATTCGTTTTACTTACGGCACGATGCCTGATGACAATACTGAACGCGTAATTGATAGGATGAGTAATGTGATTGTTGGGGAGTGGAAACCAGCAAAATCACCCAAACCTGTAGAACCGCTATATGAATCCTATGGTGTTACATTATCACGCAAGATTGATTTTGAACTTCTCAATGATACAACAAAAACGCAGAATGAGCAATTGTCTGCTATTTCAGATGGAACACGTAAAATAGGTTGGGAAATCAAGAAATCACCTAATTTATCTTCATGGGTTGAAATCCAAGACCTCACTGGACAATTGAAACACATGAAAGATCCGTTAATACTTGTCATTCCAAATAAAAAGTGAATATTGAAGATTTACCAAAGGTTGATACGCGAGTCATCATTAAACCTCGCAAACAAGGCGACGAGAACCAGTTACCAACAGATGACAGGTAAAAATTCAAAAGGAGAGATTGACTTGTTTCGCTTACAATTGAGAATTCGAGTAGTCATAATTATCTGTATCTGTACTCTCACGCTACTTGCATGCGGGACAGGAGAAATCCAGAACTTTGAAGGTATCAGCATTCTAACTGAACCACGTGTGAATCGGATAAACGTCACAATCCTTCTGACTGATCAAAATGGGATCCCACTTATTTGGAACCAAAGCATTCTCAGTCCAGGTGTCGGCGTAAGCACCATTTCTGATGCAGATTTTACCACAAATGCAAAAGTCTACTCCATGCTTAACGGTAAGATTCATCAGAAGGTTTATGACGGTAGACTTATTGATGTGCGATGGGCACAGGAAGCGAATAACTTGGATAGGATGCTAAAGGCACAAATCCCACACAGGCTGATTGAAGAAGACCCCGAACGCGATACATACATAGGGGTTGTCACTGTAGAAATAAAGACCGATAAACAAGGACCTTTTTCGGATACCGATGAAGAGGCAATTATTTATTCGAGGTAACGATGCCAATCCACACACAAAACTATAGACATTGGGAAGGCACGTTGAATTCTCAAAACCGTGCACGGTGGTGGGTTATTGCCAAAGCAGAATTGAAAATACTCGCTAAACGAAAAATCGTCCGACTAATAGTCGCAATTCCTCCTGTAATCTACTTCTTAGCACACGCAATTCTTATCTACCTTGGAAATCTATTTGAAAATATAACTTTGCCGTTTGAAATTGATCCGGGATTTTTTCAGAGTTATCTCTTTAGAATGCCTGCCCTATCAGGGTTTCTTGTTGCACTTATATCCATATTTGGCGGTGCGGGGTTAATCGCAGATGATCTAAGAAGCAATGCACTTTCACTTTATCTATCCAAACCCATTACATGGTATGACTATCTTATCGGGAAATTCATTGTAGTCGGAACATTACTTGTCTGTTTGACGTTGATACCAGGTCTATTACTATTCTTGGAACACACCTTGTTAGCAGACTTTACGTTTTTTAAAGAACATTATTGGGCAATCTTCTCTATAATAACCTATTCAGTAATAATTACTGTCATCACGAGTCTATTGATGTTGTTTTTCTCATCACTGACGACCAATTCCCGCTACGCTACAATTGGCTTTTGTGCTGTTTGGTTTGGGTTGCCAGTGATTGCGCTTATATTAAAAGAGGCGTTTTCAATGAGTACAGTCTCTATTGTCTCAATTTGGGCAAATTATGACATACTTGGAAGTGTGCTCTTTGGCGAGTCTCCCGACTTTGATATACACTGGAGTTGGACAATTCTCGTCCTATCTGCATTGACTGCTGTCTGTCTCTTCGTTCTCCGTCTACGAATACGTGCAGTCCAAATCGTAAAATAGACACCAACATAAGTATATTATTGTTGGAGTGGTTTCTAACCACGATATTATACCATTTCTATAGTAGGCATTAGAATTAATCGGACACTTTGCACCAGCGAGGTTAGGAAACCTCGTCTACTATGGGTGGAAAGTGTCCGATTATTTTTAGGTTTCACCATAAATAAAACTTCTCATTACCGAAACAGGTGTTCGTAGTCGCGCAATTCATTGCGCCTCTCACATTCACTAAGCGCAATTCACACGCCTCTTACATGTGTCCATAAATATTTATACAAACTCCCAAAGGTGATTTTCTTAACCAGAATTGACACTACTTTAATCGCGCACCATTCGCATCCCACATCTCTACTTCAGTATAGTTCTGTGGTGGTGTTATCGGCGTAAGAGTTGGCACCCAATCTGGTCGAAACTGTTGAACCAACCGAACTGCATTTTTATACGCAATCCGTTCTTTCGTCTCGTCGTCAAGTTGTGATTCTTCAATTTGTGATTGAACCAACCGAAAATCGTAATACGGCAGATCACTACCGAACATAATCTGCTCATTGCCGAGGTTATTCACGAGATGCTCTAAGTTCCAACTTTCATCTCCTACAGGCTTTTGGGCAACATCATACCAAATATTCTCTTGCTTGGCACAATGTGCAATCGCATCAAGTTGACCCGCTTTACTCATTGAAACATGTCCGATGATGAAAGTTATTGATGGAAACCTGGCCGCATACGCAGCGATATTTTGCGTGGAACCCGCTTGATGCAGTAGACACAATCCGTTGTGCATAGCAACGACTTCAAGGAACGTATGCAATTCAGCACCTAATGAATGTCCCGACAACGCTGGATGACATACAAAACCGACTAAACTGTCCTCCTGCATGGCTCTGTCAAGTTCATCCACACCCGCTTGTTCATGTCGCACTTCTGCGATGCCAAGTCCGATAGGGAATCGTTCTGGATATTTCCTGCATGCATTAGCAATTGTCTCGTTCTGTAATCGTGTGTCCAATACGCCGCGTGCCTGTGGCCCCCCAGCTGTAGGACACGGGATCGCACCGATCACATCTGCAGAAGCCATCCGCGCTAAACATTTGCCAACACTCTGACCAATAACCGGCGCACGCGATACCGTCATACCGATATGACAATGAACATCAAAATAGGAACGCATAAGTCCTCCTCTCAATCAAAAATCAGGAACTGGTTCATAAGAATTAAAGCCATCTGTCCTATCTTCACCTTGCAACAAATAAATCTTGTGTGTTGAACGCCACTCAGCACCGGGATAACGAACATTTGCCGGCATATAGCGCATCGTGTAACCACACCGTCGTTTTTGGGATACATTCGGACTGGAGTTGTGGATCGTCCATGCATCGTGAAAATGACATTCTCCGACCTCTAACTCCAAATGCACTGCCTTTGATTCGTCTAAGTCTTCCTCCACAACTTCACTGCCAAAAAGATTGTTTCCTCGTTTCACCGCTTCATAGCGACGATCACGATGGTTATGGCTTCCGGAAATAACCCGCATGCAACCGTTTTCAACTTTGGATTCATCAACTGCAAGCCACATGGTAATAACATGCATCGGATCAAGAGATTCACCCCAATATACACCATCCTGATGCCACGGTACCGCCATGCCATCATTTTTACGTTTGCTAATAAAGTGACTTGACCAAAGCAAGATATCCGGTCCAATAAAACGTTCAATCACCTTCAATACATTTGGATGTGTGAGATATTTGAAAAGGTAAGGATGCTCAAAGTGAGGCACATCCATCTGTTCAGGACGTTTGCCTTCTGGTAAATTTTCAATCATCGCATCTACATAATCACGGAGTTCATCTAACTCCGTCTCTGAAAAGATACGTCCAAAAGTAAGATATCCGTTTTCCTTGTAAAATGTAACCTGTTCGTCAGAAACTGTTGTTTCAACTTGCCAACTCATGTGCCACCCGTTTTCACAAAATGAAGTTAAAATAATGTTCGTCAAAGTATATCACATCACTGTTTTGTTGACTACATTCAATTTCTAATCTAACGTGAGTTTGATAATTAATACCATTTCTAATAGAAAACGCCGCATGTTTGTACCACAAACTGCCAGTTTGTGCAGTCCTTCAAGAGATTCTTAACAAATGTTAATGGGACAAACATTTATAGAAATGGTATAACATGACAGAGATAAATTGAACAGAGAACCGGCATATTTGCATAAAAAAAATCGTTATTTTGGTGTTTTTAACCCGCTAAATCCCCTTACAAGGGAGACTTTAAGAGCAAATGTGGAAGTCCTAACTATTTGAGGGGTGTGCATAAATATATGGCTCATCAACACAGGTCCGAACAGACTTCAGAGCCCGCTTGATTTATAGAAATGCCGTTTGTCGTCCCACAATTCATTGTGCGTCTTTGAACTTGTGGACGGCACACGGAGTGTGCCTGCTACTTTCTAAGAGCATATTTTATATCGGAATTCTTTATGCACACCCCTCAACTATTTATCAAACTCACGTTAATCTAATGAACAGAACTATTCAATAGGCATGATTCACTGTTGTAGGAGTTTCATTAAGTTTAAATATATTGGTAATCTAGTAGAAAAAACGGTTGTAGGGGTAGGGTTTCCCTGTCCGCATACTACCGAATTAATAAAATACTTATCATCTAACCTCGACAAATGCAATATCAGCATTTTGTTTTGATTTAGATTTATTACAAGACAGAATCATGCAAAATCACTGGTTATGTATTTTTTAGACAATTTATACTTGATTTTTTTTAGCAATTTTGTATCATATTAAAAAGGCAGTAAAATCACTATTATGTGAATGAAGTGCCATCGATTTTTTAGACCATAATTTCGTAAAGTTAAGACAAGTATTCTTTCTCAAATTCAATAGGTGTCAAATAACCTACTAACAAGATTGTAATTATATCACAATCTTATCTTAGGTAGTGGTCTAGATTTTCGATGGCAGTACAGGAGGTGAATAATGGTCATGCAACGTCTCACCTTATGTTGCTTGTTATTCTTGTTGCCGGCACTCACGCACGCAAAGATCGTTTTCAAGGCTGGCTCACATATTTATGTGATGGACGATGATGGGCGTAACGCCAAAATATTAGTCAAAAGAGGAGACGCACAGAGTGTCTGGTGGCCTGTTTGGTCTCCTGATGGCAAGCAAGTTGCTTTTGGTAAGAGTCTGCGAGTAGAACGGGGGCAACCACAAAAGTTAGCTTTATTTATCATTAATAGC
Organism: Candidatus Poribacteria bacterium; assembly: GCA_965214095.1. GTDB lineage: Bacteria > Poribacteria > WGA-4E > WGA-4E > WGA-3G > MSPOR6. Next base: position 2,210,727 of record OZ243938.1, read on the forward strand.
GATGGCAGCAATGAACGCAGGCTCACCGACGACAACGAGGAGAATCTTAATGGAAGTCGTCTTTTTGAGGGAAAGTGTTCTTGGTCACCGGATGGGAAACACATGGTATTCACAAGCCCCCGGCTTGCCAAACCGGGAAATGCTCAAAACGATGCCTGGCGGATAAATATAGAAACAAAAGCGTTAAAGCGACTCACGCGCACAGTTTCATTGACAACAGCAGTGGCTTGGTCCCCGGATGGTAAATATATTGCGTATAGGGACGACATCACCGGGCGTACCACAATCCATCTGATGCGTGCCGATGGTAGCGGACAGCATGAACTTGTGCCTGGGCAGGCAAACCATTTCCGTAGGTCTCCGCGTTGGTCTGTTGATAGCCAGTCTGTTGTGTATTACGAATGGAATGGTCATTCAACAAAATTTGTCATTCATAATATAAAAAATGACAAACGACGAGTCGTAGATGCACCCGACAACTGGAGACTCCACAGTGCGTGTTTTATGGGCAGAAAATATCTGTTGATTTCAGCAAAGCCTCCGAACACTGAGAAGCATGACATTTACCGCTATCATCTTGTTACTGGTGAAATGGTCAACCTGACAAACACGCCTGCTGTAGATGATTACGGACCAGATTGGATAGACGATGATGTGTTATCGGTAACACCACAAGATAAAAAAAAAGTGACGTGGGGGGCACTCAAGGAGTAAGCCCGTAATCTATAAACAACCTTTTTAGGTAGGTATCCTTTTGGGTATCTGCCTTTTTTGTTTTAACATTACGGACTGTCCTTTTTTTCATAGAAAGTTGAGGGTGCTAATCCGCCAGCTTTTTTGCGTTCCCATCCATCCTTATACCAAATTAACCTAATCGTCCGGGCAGGGTTCCCCTGTCCGCCCGTGTTCTCAGCATCAAAAACAGGACAGATCTCGTTAATTTGGTATAATACTCCACTTGACAAAGAGACACTGCACATGATAGACTTTCAACCATGAAGATAGTAGTAGCACCTGATTCATTCAAGGGAAGTGTCACTGCCTTGCAAGCCGCAAATGCTATTGAACAAGGACTTCGTCGTGTGTTCCCAAATGCCGTTATAGATAAAGTTCCAATGGCAGATGGTGGAGAAGGCACAGTGCAATCCCTCGTTGATGCAACAGGTGGACATATTCAAACACAACGCGTTTTAGGTCCACTTGGCAACGAGGTAGATGCAGAATTCGGTATCCTTGCAGATGGAGAGACAGCAGTAATTGAGATGGCAGCTGCGTCCGGTTTAACGCTTGTTCCACCAAACAAACGGAACCCACTTCACACGACTACCTATGGCACAGGACAACTCATTTACGCTGCTTTGCAGGCAGGATGCGGTCGTTTAATCATCGGTATCGGCGGTAGTGCGACCAACGATGGTGGTGCAGGAATGGCAGAAGCACTCGGTGTTCAATTCCTAAACACAGATGGAAAACCGATTGAACGCGGTGGCGGTGGACTGAGTGAACTATCTTCCATAGAAATAGCAGGACTACACCCGAAAATTGCGGATACAGAAACTGTTGTTGCTTGTGATGTTAATAACCCATTGACCGGTCCTGATGGGGCATCACATGTCTACGGTCCGCAGAAAGGTGCAACACCTGAGATGGTGAAAACACTTGATGCACATCTTAAACATTACGACAAGGTGTTGACACAGACATTTGGACAATCCTTCAACGACATTCCGGGTGCTGGTGCTGCGGGTGGGTTAGGTGCAGGGTTGATGGCATTTCTCAACGCAGAATTGAAGCTCGGTGTTGATATTATGATTGACACTGTGAAACTCAGAGAGCGGATGAAAGACGCGTCCTTTGTTATCACTGGGGAAGGGCAATTGGATTTTCAAACTGCATTTGGAAAGACACCTGTTGGGGTTGCGAAGGTAGCAAAAGAAGATAACATCCCTGTCATAGCAATAGCAGGTGGTATCGGGGAAGGGGCAGAAGCAGTTTATGATGCAGGTATTGATGCAATGCTCGGCATCGTGCAAGCACCGATGTCCCTTGACGATGCAGTTGCCGATGCACCGCAATTGATTGCTGATACAGCAGAGCAGGCTGCAAGATTAATCGCTATTGGAAACTTATATGGTGAAATATGAAATAGATGATAGTTGGCGCGCTTTGAAAGCGCGCCAACCAATTAACACAGAAATGAAGACTAAAAAGAACTCATACGAAATGCCTACTATCCTAACAACACAGGAGTATCTTTCATAAAATCATCAACCTCGTTCTGCCATCTCTTCAGTTCAGTCGCCAATGATTTGACCCGTTCTGTGTGTTCAGGAAGTTCAGCAAGATTATTTGTTTCCCAAGGGTCTTTCTCTAAATCAAACAACTGGAGGTAGTTCGTGCCTTTGCCAGTATCTTCAGAGACATAATAGCGAATGAGTTTCCAACGTCCATCACTTACTGTGCGATGGATGTCTTTATACGCCGCGAAAACCGTGTCACGAACCTTATCAACACAACCTTCCATCAATGGAACTAAGCTACAACCTTCAACAGTATCAGGACAGTCAACATTGGTAAGGTCACACAAGGTCGGGAATAGATCGTAGAGATAGGTCAATGCATCAACTGATTGTCCATCGGGAATACCCGGTCCTGCGAATATTGATGGTACGCGTATGCTGTGGCTATAAAGATTCTGTTTACCCAGTAACCCGTGTTGTCCCACAGCAAGTCCGTGGTCTGCAGTATAAATAACGATGGTATTTTCAAGCTGTCCTTTGTCTTCTAACGTCTGGATGACACGTCCCATTTCGTAATCTTGACTGCTGATCATACCGTAGTAATCGGCAATATGTTGTTGGACGATTTCTGGGGTGCGTGGGAACGGTGCTAACACCTCATCCCGAATCCGCATCTCTCCGTTGTCAAACGGGTGTTCGTCAATGTAGTTCTCTGGAACAGGAATATCTTCACGTTTATACATCGTTGCGTATTCACCGGGTGGTGTGCGTGGATCGTGCGGGGAAGTAAAGGAGAGATAAACGAAAAACGGGTCAGTTTGGTCGTAGTTTTCTATAAAATCTACAGCGGAGTCTGTAAACAGTGTTGTAGAGAATTTATCGCCAATATATCTATCATCTTTCGGGTATGCACCTGTCGGATCAAAATCAAAAATTGGCACTTTATATTGATTACCCATGCCGCCGAAGAAAATGGTCGCGGCATCATCAAAACTATTAGTAAACGTTTGCCTGTCATTGTGCCATTTGCCACTAAAAAATGTGTGGTACCCCGCTTCACGCATGACCTGTGGCCAAACAGCCAAATCTCGGTTAATTTGGTTGCCTCCGCTACGGAAAAGGTTAGCACTTGTAAGCACAGCAGCACGACTCGGCACACAAACTGCTCCAACGAGAGATCCCATGATGTGGGTTTGATGGAACGTAGTGCCACGTTCCATGAGTGAGTCCATTGTCGGTGTTTTCACCGTCGGATCACCCATACCAGCAATGGCATCCCAACGATGGTCATCGGCAATCATAAATAATATATTAGGTTGTGAAGGCATGATGTCTCCTATTATTGGTTATCAGTTTTCGGTTAGAAGAAGTTTACTCTGGACTGAATACCATTATATCACATTAACCTTGTTTTATATTGTTTTTTCTGTTTCTAAGCATGCAGGAAACAGGAATCTGAGTCTACGATCTGAGTAATACCATTTCTGAAAAAATCTCATAAAGAAACAAATTGTTCGTAGTCGCGCAATTCATTGCGCCTCTTACATTCATATTTGAAGAGAATAATATTATTAGAAGTGGTATAATTGTGTAACACTCAGAGAGGAGTTTCTGATGAAAATTGCAACAATTGAACAGTTTTACCCACGTCGACGGACACGACTCGTAAAGATTACAACAGACACTGGCATCATTGGGTGGGGTGAAACAACACTTGAAGGAAAACCGAAAAGCACGTGGGCAGCAGTGGAAGAACTGACTGACTATTTTATCGGTAAAGACCCATTACGTATCGAACATCATTGGCAGCATGTCTACCGATCCGCTTTCTTCCGTGGTGGTAATATCTTGATGTCTGCTCTATCAGGCATTGATCAAGCATTGTGGGATATTGCTGGTAAATACCACGGTATTCCCACCTACCAACTCTTAGGGGGAGCAATGCGTGACCGTATTCGCGTTTACGCACACTGGGGTATCGGCAGCTTAACTGACGAAGGAAAAGCATCTGCAAAAGAACGACTGGATTATTTACAGAAAAAAGGTGGATATACTGCGTTTAAAAGCGGTCCAGGTGGTAAGTGGCGTGGTCATGAACCGCCTGCAGTGATTGATGCTTTTGTTGAACGCGCCTATCTCATGCGCGAATGGGTCGGTCCCGATGTTGAACTCGCCTTCGATTTTCACGGCAAAATGACACCTGCACTCGCCATTGAAATCTGCCATGAACTCAAAGGTATGCGTCCGATGTTCGTTGAAGAACCTGTTCCACAAGAGAACGTTGATGCTCTCAAATTAGTATCTGACCATGTGCCGTTTCCAATTGCTACTGGTGAACGGTTGCTGACCCGATGGGGTTTCCGTGAGGTGTTTGAAAAACAGGCAGTCGCATACATACAACCTGATACTTCCCATGCTGGTGGCATTACCGAACTGAAAAAGATAGCGAATATGGCGGAAGTCTACTACATGCATATCGCTCCACATTGCGCGATTGGACCGGTGGCATTTTCTGCATCTTTACATGTAGATGCTGTAGTGCCAAATTTCCTTATCCAAGAACAGATTGATGTAGGTTTAGGGGATGGGTTGTTCACTGAAGATTGGCAGGTGAATGATGGACACATTGAACTACCGATGAAACCGGGACTTGGATTTGAAATTGATGAAAAGGAAGCAGAACAAATCCTTGACACCTATCCCGAAGAACTCGGTGGAGAGTATTATTATGCGACCGACGGTAGTGTAGCAGATTGGTAGATCAACAGTCGGTTTTTGAGTATGATGTTCTACCTAACGACTTGCTACGGTTCTTGTAAACGTTGGAATAAACCAAAGAAAATCTGCTGATAATAGGTGAGTCCTGCATAGAGACGTTTCTTTTCTTGATTTTCACCTATTTTTTCGTAGAATGTCCTGTCAATATATCCGGTAATCAATTGCCACCCTTGTGTATTTGAGCCATTGCTGTCACGATAAGCATTTGTATAGACAACCGATTCTTCACCCAACCAAACCATGCCACCGTCTTGAAGGGTTCTTGTAGGTTCACCGAGTGTTCTGAGCAATTCTTGACGAAACACGTTATCAGGTTCGTTTATCGCTTGCGGTTCAAGCGTCATATATCCTGCCGCTTTGAGACGATATGTTCCAAGTTCTTTACTGAAGCAATACACGAGCAGAAGAGGAACACCTTTGTATTGAATTTCGTAAACTAACGCGCCATTTGCCCTTGTGTGGATTGTTTTGTCCCTTTCTTTGAACTTAATCATTTCTACTGTGTTTCCCCACCACGCTTTTCTGAAGTGCGGTTGTGCATTCAGTGAGTTTTGCAAAGCAGGTATGCAACTTGAGATTAAACTGCATAAAACAAAAATGAAAATGATTTCAATTGTTTTTCTCATAAGACATGTCTCCACTGCTGCAAAATAGCGTCTGCCAGAAGAATTCCTAAACAACAGATTTACGATGGGACACATAAGGCGGTTCAAGCATCAACTTCTGATCTTCTTCTGTCATCAACTCGCGGAGTGCATCGTCATATCTACCCTGTCCCCATGACGCATGTCCCGGGGAATACTTGAATAGAATTGAGCGACGTTCATGTGTAGCAGTCCACGGCAAAGTGCCGTGCGTCAACGCTTCTGTGAAGATAACAGCATCACCTGCCTTCTGATGCACGGGTGCCATACATGTTTTGTTTTCCACTACGGGTCGGAACTGCGGTGGACACGGATAGTTGCTTTTATGACTACCCGGAATACAACAGAATCCTCCGTGTCCAGGAAGCATATCTGTCAATGCCCATGAAACTACGGTTAATCCGTTATACATCCGATCATTCCTGAAAACATAGTACTGCGATGGATCATAAGGAGTTCCACCACCATGTAGTGTCCCACCGGGGTTGCCATCTATCATCAAGATACCGTAGACATGATCAAGTCGGAATTTTGGACCGACAATCTCTGCTAAACACGGCATGATGCGCGGGTGATTGAGTAGATTCCGAAACGCATCGTCTTCCCAACTCAGAAAACCACCGAATCGTTGGGAATGGATGTTATTATCTGCAGGGGCAGCATAGTCCTGTGCGTCAATCAGAGCGTTCAGTTGTGCAAGTTCATCTTCATCTAAAACACCTTCTATATTGACATATCCCCACAAGTCAAACAGATATTTTTCTTCAGCATTCATACAGACATCTCCGTTGCTGTTATTGATGTGGTGAACGTGAGGTCGGTTCAAGTCGTGTTACAACGATCTTTGATCGGTCAATCAGTTCACCGACTCGTGCTGAGATTTCGTTGACCCATCGGTCATCTTCATAAACCGCAGCGTAAAGTTGTTCCCGTTGTTCTTCGCTTTCAAACCGTCGGATCCAGACATAAAGGTCATCCTCTTCTTCACCGACGAAACTCCCGATGACGACCATTCCTTTGGAAATCTGGAACGGAATGACCGTTTCTTCCATGTATTTCACCCAATTGTCGCGTTGTCCGGGTTGCGTTCGATATTGACGTAATTCAAAAAATGCCATATAAATCTCCTTGTTATTTTAATTCAGATTACAACCTATCATAACCATAGCCATTCCCAGTTATCTCAAAGAGTGCAGATGCAGCAAGGAAATGGATATCCGCATCTGTGTCTTCTAAGACTGTCTCCAGCATCTGTGTTGAGCTGCCGTTTTTTGCGTCACCGAGTGCTCGGATGATGTCAAGACGGAAAGCCCGTTCTGTTTGTTCAGCATGCAATTCTGTCAGTTTTTCCACGAGAGCAGAGACCCCTTGATCGTCCGCAATCTTACCAAGAGCACGTGCAGCATCTCTCCGTATTTCAATATGGTTGTCTTCGTTATTCATGATTTCAATGATCGGGTCAGTTGTGGTAGCATCCGCGAGTTCACCTAATGCTTGTGTTGCCAATCTTCGGACATCTTTGTTATCTTCATTTTCTCCGTTTGCGACAAGAACAAGATCCTGCAGCAAAGCAATTGTGCCTGTTTCTCCAATTTTCCGCGCTGTATCTTTCCGAGTGTCCACATCCGTATCAGAAAGTGCTTCTCTCATCTGATCCACATCCAAGGACCGAGCGCGTGCCAATGCAACGGACGCAGCATTTCTGATAGGATTACCTTCCCATTTGTCATCTGAACGTTCCTGCATCTTTTCAGCGATGAATTCAGGTAGGTTTAATTTTTTTGCTGACCTGACGATAACTTCCCAACTCCAATTCCTTTTGCGATCATTAAGTGCTAAATTGCGTCTATTTCCAGCATCTTCAAGGGCAACGATAAATTCAGTGTCGTCAACGATACGATTAGCAAGTGCATTTGCCGCTTCTGTGCCCTCAATTGCCCCGAGTGCTATTGCAGCTTTGATACGAGGGGAGGCGTTTGCCAATAATGCTGTGCTGGCATCTAAAGGAATACGTTTATCTGCTAAGATTGTGACAAGATGTGGTATAGCTGCTGTACTCTTTAATTTACCGAGTGCTGTGATTGCATTGTTGGAGATATTACCGATTCGGATATCCATTGCACGGATAAGGAGGTTTTCCGAAGCAGTATCACCGATGTTTCCGAGAGCGGTGACAGCAGCGGCGCGAATAGCATCTGTCTCTAACTGATTTTCCACCATTTCACTTAGTTTAGGAACAGCCTTTGAATCTTTTATGCCTCCCAATGCAGCTACTGCTTGTAACCGAACAGCACTGTTCTCATCATTTAGGGCACCACGTAGGACAGGTGCTGAACGTTCATCACGAAGGGCATTTAACGAAGCAGCTGCAGCAGCACGAATAGATACCGATTCATCTTGATTTTCAAGGATTTCAATCAAAGGTTCCACTGTCTTTCGGTCTTTAAAACCACCAAGCCGAGTTACTGCTTCTTTTCTTATCACATAACTCGAATTCTCCAACTCAGCAAGCATTGTGTCTAACGCAGAAGCCTGATGAATAACACCAAGCATATAAACGATTGCCCAATGAGTCCATTCGTCGTCAACGGATTTGAGTGCATCAAGGAGGAGATTAGTCGTTGTTTCATTTCCATTTGTAATAAGTGCACCGATTACCTCGTTTTGAACAGATTGAACTTCATGACCATCTTCAAAACTACCGCGTCCTTTTTTAACGATGTCAACAAGTGCTTTATCAACGAGTGTAGGACTTATTTCACGAAGTGCTCTTGTGGCTTCAAGACGCGCGGTTTCATATTTATCGTTCTTGATAATATCAAGTAACGGATCAGCACTTTTTGTTGATTTGATTGTACCTAATGCGATAGCTGCTTCTTGCCGCACGACTCCCTGTTTGTCCTTCTTCAGTGCAGTAATTAGTGCATCAACTGCACTATCACCACCAACCCTGCCGAGTGCCCATGCAGCACTCCGTCGCACAGTTGCGCGTTGGTCATCTGCTAATGCATTCACAAGCGGTTCAACGACAGTGTCACCATTGAAAATACCGAGTGCGCGTGCCACCTCGCTCCGCACAAGACTTGGGATAGGTTTAAGTTCACCCCATATACGATAATACGGTTTCGGATAATCACCTGTCCATTCAATGTTCAGAGAATCGAGGTGTGTCCTAAGGACATCAAGGGTTTTATACTGTCGTTTCATGTGACGTTGGAAATCTGATATGTCATCAAATTCCATGGATAGCACCCAAAAAAGAATGGGAAGCGTGTCTGTATCCTTTATACGACTGAGCACCTTTACGGCATTTGCGCGGATAATAGCACTTGTTTCGTCGCTTAGCATCAGCAATAGCATCGGTTGGGTGGCATCTGGAGGTTTCAACTGCCATAAAGCATTAATCGCCGCAGACCGGACTGTCTCCCGACGCAGTTTGTCCATTGAAATCGCAATCAACTTACGTGTAGTTTCTTCAGAGGAGACATTGATTTTTCCGAGTGCTTCTGCTGCTTGGGTAACTGTCGTATCATCCAGTTGAAGTGCATCGGCAAGTGCAGTCACAGCAGCGTTGTTGGGACCCCGTGCATACATATTGCCAAGACCTTTTGCAGCAATAGCCTTAATCTCTTTGTTCACATCACTCGTTAAGATGTCAATAAACAGAGGAATCGCACGACGATCACCTATCGTACTCAGAGCGTTTGCAGACTCCAGTTTCACACGGTATTCAGCAGTTTGGAGTGCGTCTATAAGTGCTGGCACTGCTAATCCTCGCATTGAAGTTAGCGAGGCGAGGGCTGCACCTTTCAGGTCTTCGTCTGCAAGCAGTTGAATTATGGGCAGCACCGCTGATTCTGCTCTAAGTCTTCCCAAAGTATCAATCGCAGCGGATTGTGCGCGTAAGCGGTATTTTTTCATCCACGCGTCATCAATATAAGCACTAGCGATATAACTGTATTGATCAGAATAACCATCATCTACATCGGGAATAATGTTATGGGCACGTGTTTCAAGCACTGCTAAAAGTGGAACAATGGTGGATTGACCGATTCTATTCAAGGCATCTATGGCGGTATTTTGCACGTAACTATTAGAATCTGCTAAGAGTTTGATGAGATCGTCAACTGCTGCTTCTGCTTGGAGTTTACCGAGAAGTTTCGCCGCGTGCATTCGCACCTGCGCATTGTTGTTCCTTGTTGCTAACTGAAGTATCGGTACTATTTCAGCATTCGGTTGGAACTTGGGTTTGCAGAGTTTACCAACTGCGACGATAGCACTATAGGAAACTTCAGGTGTTTCATCCGTTTTGGTGAGAATTGATTTGTATGTTGGTATGAGTTCACTGTTTTGTAGTGAACCTAATTCGCGTATCGCTGCTTTTTTAATCTGTGGATCTTGGTGTTGGGTGGCGTTTGTTAATAGCGTAACAAAGTTTGAATTTGTCTCTGTTTGACTTCGTAGTTGTCCCAACAGTTGTCTAACCGATTGGAGAACTGCGGGTTGATAGCATTTCTGTGACTCTAAGATGCCAGTTACAACTACCGCATTCGCTTTCTTTGCCAAATCCGAGAGCAGATCAGGACGTTTTTCAACAGCCATTGCAAGTGTAATTGCCAATAATCCGGATATAGAATTCCGAGATCGGATAAGGCGTTCCTGTTGGTCAAGTTCATCTGAATCTGGGTCTTCAAGAATTGAGATTGTCTGAATACCAGCATTCAATGTTTCAAGATGTGTCAATGCTTGACCGATGGCTTGATGCCAACTATTTGTATCCGTGTTGTCTCGTAGCTGAAGCAAACGGTCAAGATGGACTGCTTCCTGAATCTTAGAATCGTTAGCGCGCGATTTTTGAACTGCAGATTCTGCTGCAGCAAAATCTCCTTGAACGATTGCTTGCCTTGCATCAAGAATACCCTTATCCTCTTTTTCACCGCACCCACTAAAAAGTGCGACACAAAAAATGAGGTGGATACAGATAATAGTGAATTGTTTCATCGTGTATTTTCTCAATAACATAAAAGAGTGTCTACTCCCCTGCAATTACCAATTTCGTCAGATCGGCTACGGCATAGATATGTTTTGCTATACGACTTAGCAATGCTAATCTATTACTACGAAGGTCAGCATCTTCTGCCATTACAAGAACATCGTCAAAAAACTTATCTATTGCGGGTTGCAGTTCTGCTAACTGTTTCAAAAGTTCTGAATATTCTCTCAACTGGATACTTTTCTCAAAATTAGGTTCTGCTTCGGTGATATATGCGTTTAACTCTTTTTCAGCATCATCTTTTAGCAACCCAGTATCCACTGTTTCTGGTGCATTTTCAGGCAAAATCCTAAGCACACGATTGAGTGCATTATATATGTCTTCAAAATTGGATGTCAAGCGAAATTCAGCAAGTGCACCTGCACGTTTGAGAATATCTGTAATATCAACATCACCGGCTGCTAATACTGCATCAGCAAGGTCAGGGGTATATTTCTGTGTTTGTAAGATAACACGTAGACGTTCTTTGATGAAATTCAGAACACTTGTTTTCGTGTCGTCAACTAAATCCACATCATATAGTGAGATAGCTTTTTCTACTACTGGATCTAATGAGAGTGGAAGCTGCCGATCTTGTAGAATACGTATTGTGCCGAGGACATGCCGTCGTAAAGAATACGGGTCTTGCGAACCAGTCGGCCGTTCCTCTATGCCGAAGTATCCTACTATGGTATCAATTTTGTCAGCGATCGCAAGTATTGCACCTACATCGGTTTCGGGCAGTGGTGTATCCGCACCCAATGGTTGGTAATGTTCAGCGATAGCGTCAGCGACCTCTGCAGTTTCACCAGAATTTTGAGCGTAGTACCTTCCCGTAATCCCCTGTAGTGATGGGAATTCTATGACCATTTGTGTGGTCAAATCTGCTTTACAAAGCAACGCAGCACGTTCTACGTGATGGGTGGTAGTTTCCGATAACTTCAATTCTGTGGTAATAAACTTCACCAATGCCTTCATACGATTTGCCTTATCCAAAAGCGAACCGAGTTTAGCATGAAAGACGACCGCACCTAAACGTTCAACTTTATCAGCGAGATTCGTCTTCTGATCTGCACTATAGAAGAATTCAGCATCGTTGAGTCGTGCATGTAGCACACGTTCATTACCGTGCCGAACGCCATCAATATTACCATCTGTTCCGTTGGAAATAGTGATGAATTTTGGTGCAAGTTCAGCCTCACTTTTCCACATCGGAAAATAACGTTGATGCTTTTTCATCGCAGTAATCAACACTTCAGGTGGTAGTTCCAAATGAGACGCGCTGAAATTTCCGACAATAGGTTGAGGATTTTCTACGAGATAGTTTACCGTATTCAACAATTCCTCATCTATCACAGGCAAACATCCTTCGACTTCAAAAGCTTTCCGCACCTGTTTTTCTATAGTGTCACGTCGTTGCTTGTGACATACGATAACATCAACTTCCTGCAATTTCTGAATATAGTTGTCCACGTCTGCGGATGACAAAGTGATCGGTTCAGGATGCAAAGAACGGTGACCATAAGTGATATTACTTGCATGTGCTGCACCGTAAGTGCAGTTGACAACTACATCTCCGAGGAGTGCTACAAGCCAACGAATAGGACGGGCAAAACGAGCAAATGTGTGTGGTTCTGCTGAATCTGTTTCCCACCGCATCGTTTTCGGAAAGCGAAGTGCTTCAACCCATTCGGGTAGGAGTGTTTCCAATAGTTCCTGTGTTGACAATCCTTCTTCAAGTTTGGAGACAGCAATGTATTCGCCACGTTCGGTTTCAACAATGCGAATGTCTGAGAGTTCAACACCTTGTGATTTTGCAAAACCGATGGCTGCCTTTGTTGGTTCTCCATTTTCATCGTAAGCAATGCTTTTAGGTGGTCCAACGATTTCTGTTTCCACACTTTCCTGCAGCGTTTTGATGTCTTTGATAGTCAGTGTTATCCGTCTCGGTGTGCCGAAGGTCTGAATTTCGCCAAACGGAATTCTATGTTCTTCGAGGGAATCGACCGCTATTTTCCTGAGTTGGTCAAGGGCAGGTGGCACATAACTCGCAGGTATCTCCTCCGTGCCGATTTCAAATAGAAGGTCTGCGGTTTCCGAAAGGTTAGATACCTCAGCTGAAGTTGCTTCAGTGCGGTCAGAAACCGCACCTACCGTGGTAGGGGCAGCCTCTGTGTCAAATCGTCCCATTAGGGGATGTCCCATCTCTTCACGCTGTGTAACGTACGCACGCGCGATCCGTTGTGCAAGTCTACGCACGCGTTCAATATAACTCACCCGTTCCGTGACGCTGATAACGCCGCGAGCATCCAGCATGTTGAAGGTATGGGAACATTTCAGAACATGGTCGGTAGCGGGAAGAACTAAACCGGCATCAAGACACGCGTGTGTTTCTTTTTCATAGGTGCTAAATTGGTCAAACAGCATGTCAACGTTGGCGTGTTCAAAGTTGTAGGTTGAGTATTCCACTTCGCTTTGATGGTGGACATCACCGTAGTTCAGGTGTTCATTCCAACGAATATCAAAAAATGTATCAACATCCTGTAGATAAAGTGCGATTCGTTCAAGTCCGTAGGTAATCTCAGCACAAATCGGGGCGAGGTCTATGCTACCCATCTGTTGGAAATAGGTGAACTGTGTAACTTCTGCACCGTTCCACCAGACTTCCCAACCGAGTCCAGAGGCACCGAGTGTCGGTGATTCCCAGTCGTCTTCTACAAAGCGGATGTCGTTCTTACGGGGTGATATGCCGAGATGGTAAAGACTTTCAAGGTAGAGTGGCAGCACATTTTCGGGTGCTGGTTTGAGTATGACTTGATATTGGTAGTATGCCCCGAGACGGAAAGGGTTTTCTGCGTATCTGCCATCGGTGGGTCGCCTCACAGGTTCTATGTATGCTACATTCCAAGGTTCTGGTCCGAGGCATCGTAAAAATGTAGCGGGGTTAAATGTCCCTGCGCCGACTTCTATATCGCATGGTTGTTGAATTATACATCCTTGTTCTGCCCAAAATTTCTCTAATGCTAATATTATTTCTTGTAAGGTCATATCTGTTGTTTGTTGTCTGCTCCGTTTCTGTTGGTTGTTTCGGATATTTATTTTAGCATGAGAGAGACATTTTAAGCAAAGGATTTTCAAGACAGTAATAAATGTCTTGAAAATCCTCAAGGAGTTTCTTGAAGTCGCTCAGCAGCCTCCGACCCAAGAAATAAAACCAAAATGATTATCAGTAGCGATGTTCGTAATTACCAATTGCGGCAAATTAGAATGGTTTGGAGAAATAAAGATATTTCAACTAATCCCTATGAAAACCCAAGGAGATAACATATAGTGCATTCCTTCCGGTAGTTCGCCAGTATAATGTATGGCTGCGCTTCCTTCATAATTACCGGAAACTTCATGAATATCGTCTCTCGATTTGCTATGAGCAAAGACAACCCCTGACAACAGTTCGGTATTTTCGCTGATTTCACAGTCAATGATAAACAACCATTGATCAGGATATTTCTCAGTCATCTCTTCAAGAGGCATACGTTCATTAGACATTTATGCTTCTCCTTGAAAAAGCATACATACATCGCAGTCCCTGTTAAAATCAATAACATTATACCGAATGTTAGTGACTATTGTCAAATTATTTCAATAATGCAGGGTGTGTAAAGTTTTTGGCACAGAGATATAAACTTCCGTTTCTTTAGTCCCGTAGGGACGGAATGTTTATAGAAAACGTTATCCGGACCCTTCTTTAGTTCCGTAGGAACGGAATGTTTGGACTTTGTTTAGGTTATCCACATTCCGTTCCATAGGTGTCAATTTAGTGTAAATTAGGCGTTTTCCCCAGGACGGTAGGTTCGGTTTCCTAACCGAACCGGATCCTACGCGAGAACCTCTAAGAAGGTATTTGGCACAGAGCCGGTTCGGTTAGGAAACCGAACCTACCGGCACTGGAAGGACGCTAAATTGACGCTTATAGGTTATCCACATTCCGTTCCTACGGAACTCAAGAGATTCAATGCGCTGTTTTCTATAAACATAGCGTCCCTACGGGACTGAAGAACGTATTGCAAAAGTTAGAGTGGATATGACAACGGCTAAGTAGGAACAGTCCGGCATCCGACAATATCAGCAGATTCTTTTGCCAAAAACTTTACACATCCAATAATGCATAGAAGTTAGAGTTGTGACTTACAAAGTTGTTTAATTCCCTACATTTATTGAAACGAATGGAGTATAATTGATAATCAAATATGGAGGATATCTAATGAGAGAAATGGGAAACTGGCGCGAATACCAAATTGAAAGACTCGCTAAAGACCGCGAAGCTGCAATTGACTATCTCCAACTGACATTGGAAGAATACCAAATTGACGGTGACCTTCCTTTTTTTCTAAAGGGACTTCGCACCTTTATAGAATCACAGGGAGGCGTTTCTGAACTTTCCAAACGAACCGGTATCAAATCCGAGATCCTCTCAGGTATCCTATCTGACGAGAATGCCCCTCGATTTGACATTCTCAGAACTATGCTGAATGCACTTGAGTGTCAGTTGTTGGTTGCACCTTTAACACTTACGAATGTTAGCATTGAGATCCAAGTGTGATTCAAACCTCTTCACTTCTTTCAACTTAATCATTTCAGCAACGACCAATCAGGCTCATCTTCAGGATTACCAAGCGGACCGTGGGCATTACGAACAATACGTCGTTGCGCGTCATACCAATCCGTATAACTTGTTGCAGGTTGGAGTTTATCGTTTCGCGCATCCATAAGATTTAAGAGTGTCCTTTCCATCTCATCTGCCAATGTTTTGGTGTCAGGATTGTCAATCAGGTTGTTCATCTGCAGTGGGTCTGCTTCAATGTCATACAACATCTGTTTCCCATCAAGCCACCGTGCGTAACTATGGGATTTTGTGCGGACACCACGCCATTCATCACCATCCACAAAGTAATCGTAGGTCGCACCGAAGTTCATCGTCAAAACAGCGTCCTGTTCAAAAGCATCCGTTTCACCACGCCAAGATGCTGACAAATCATAACCTTCTACTGTCCGAGGTGTCTGAATTCCACATAAACCGCAGAGTGATGGGAATAGATCAACAGGAGATGTAAGTGTGTCGCACGTGCGGTTGCCTTCAAAAACACCGGGAAGCCGCATTATCAACGGCACCTTGATGGATTCCTCGTAAGGTTTCTTCTTTGCCCAAAAATTGATCCCTTGGGCACCACCTTGCGTGCCATGATCAGACCCAAAAACAAGTAACGTATTTTCCACACGTCCTGTTCTTTCAAGGTATGCCATCAGTTCACCGAGCATATCATCAACTGCTAACGTCATTGCGAGGTAATGGCGGTAAATCTTTAAGGATTGTTCTCGCTGTTTATCTGGCACGTTTTCAGGTAGGTGAAGTTCTTCAGGCAGTCGGTCATAGTATTTTTGTGGTGCATACTCGTAAGGTGTACTATGTGCTTGATGTGGAGAGATAAACAGACAAAATGGTGTATCATCGTTAACTTCATCCATAAACTGAAAGGCATATCGGTTGAGTGCATCAGTTTCATATCCTTCCCATCTTTCATTTCGCCAGTTATCAAGATTAACAGTGCCGTTGAAATAATCGGTATGAAAGTTATAGCCGCGCCAATGTTGGAAACCGAGTCGGTCACGTCCTTCTGGGACATAATCGCGTCCGCCGATTTCTGGGAATGAACCTGTGTGCAAATGCCATTTACCAACCCACGCGGTGCGATAACTGTTTCGACTGAATACATCACCGAGTCCGATCTCATCGTGTCGGGTATTGACGAAGTTTATGAGATGTCCAGTTGTCTGTGGGTGTCGTCCGGTGAGTAGCATAGAACGGTAAGGTGTGCAGACAGGTGCAGTTGCGATTGCGTTGGAGAACACAGTGCCTTCCTGTGCGAGTTGGTCAATGTGTGGTGTTTCAATCTGTGTTTCACCATATACAGGCAAGGAACAAGCACGGATTTGATCAGAAAGGAGATAAACAATGTTGGGTGTGTTTGTCATATCAGATGTCTTATTATATGTCGTGTACAAATATAGGCAGGAAATATACCCACCTAATCAAACTTGGAGAATGAAACGGAATTAAAACTTTAATCCTACACTAACACGATGTGCGTCATTCAGGTATCCGAAATCTGCGAATGCGTAATCCAACAATAACATAGTGTTACCAAACTTTAAATGTATTCCCAAACCGAGAGTCAACCCCTCTTCATCATCACTGTGGTCAGGACCTAAACGGAATTTATAGCCTGCCCGAAGTGCCGCCATCTTTCTGTACCAGTATTCTGCGCCGAGATTCAGACGTTCACTGTTGTCATTTGGATGGTTACCATCAAGTGCGATAGTGAGAAGGTTGCTTTCATCATCAATTAAATCATAAGCGACTCCGAGTCGGAAATTTGAAGGCAGCGGAAATTCAACGGTATCCAACTCCGCTTTAACCGATGGATTCGTTGTATCTGGGTGCGGTGTATATTCTGCCAGTTGTTCATTTCCCGCAACTTCGGTACCCGACTCAAGATCAGGACCGCTGAAACGCATCTCAGGACCAAAATTAGAGAAAGACATCCCGATCCGGAGGCTACGCCATCCTGTATGATATAGGGTGCCAACATCTAAAGCAACGCCTCTGGCACTTTCCCGATGAATCTGCTGATGGATATATTTGGCATTGATACCAAAGGAGAGATTAACACCGGATTCTTTTTGATAGAGTTGTCTGGAATACGCTACCGAGACTGCAGTATCCCACGCGGAATACCAAAGTCCAGTGCCATCAGGGAAGTCAAGATTAGTGATTTCCGTATCGGGAACGTTGAGGAAAGTTACACTTGCCCCTAACGTTCCGACCTTTTCTATTGGTATTGCAAAAGCGAGATAGTTGTATCGCACGTCCGCAAGCCAAATCGTGTGTGTATCTGAAAAGCTTGTCTTTTCAAGCTGACTCAAACCTGCTGGATTCCAATAGATGGTCGTAACATCGTTGGCAATTGCACCAAATGCACCGCCTAAACTATCGACACGAGCACCCGGTCCGATCTTGAGAAATTGTGCCCCCGCAGTTCCCACATTCGTTGTCGCATAACTGGGAACTATCAGTGAAAATATGAGAGCCACCATGAGAATAAACGTGAATAATGGAGTATGATAGCACTGCGTATCTGCTTTTCGTCCCTTTGTTAACCTACAGTCCTGTCCATCTTGATATAAAGTAACATTGTGCATGTGTATCTCCTTAATCGTGTTCCTTTATCGGATGATTGCAAATCGTCCGACCTTATTTCCGATGACTTCATCATTTTCATCTTGTGCTTCAACATGAAAGATATAAACACCACTGGCAAGAGCTTGATTATAGCGGTTGAGTAGATCAAATTCCGCTGTCCCACCTTTGTCTCCTTGTGCTAATCGTTCATCAGGACTGAATGCATCGGTGCTGTCGTGTTTGATTTCACGCACCAATTCCCCTGCCAACGTATAGATTCGGATTGTGCAATGTGGTGGAAGTCGCATGAAGAAAATCTTATCTGATCCTTCAACAGTTTCCGCTTTGTTTGTAACAAAGTATGGGTTTGGAACGACCCGAATGCGATCGAGATCTTCTTTGATATTATCTGCTTCAAGCGATTCTTTTTCTGTGGTGAGTAGCTGCTCATCTCCGTTCTGTGGTGCGCTGATACCTCCCATTTCAACAGTAAATACATCACCAGCAGAAATCCCTCCATTCGGATCAAAAATGTAAACATAAGCACCACGAATGAATATCCTGAAGAATCCTTCTGTGTCCTGAGGTACGTATTCATCGCTCCAGCCTGCCCCTGTTAGGATGGCATATCCATCAGCACGTTGGTCATTGAACTTAATTTCTTCACCCGTAGTTTCGTCTACGACTTTGACATGCGTATCGTCTGTAAACGTAATGGTGTAGGTGTGTGGACGGTAATAGGTTGACCACCAGACGTTGGGCCATGTGTTTTCGCCAAAGCCGGGGGACTCTATTGTCGCTGACCAGCCTGCGACTGTACCTGCGGTCAGTTGGACATCGTTAATCGGATTTTCCGATGGAGTGCCGTAAGAAATGTCAACTCCTGTCAGTTTCAATATCACCCCATCAAACATTGGGGTACGGACTTCAACAGCCTCTTGATGTTCCGGGTCATACCAACCAAAACTTTGCTTTTCAACGACCGTTTGATTTGTTGTTGTGTTGACAATCTCATAGGTAGGAGGTAGGTAGCCAGGACCTGTGATGTATGCCGCCGCTCCAGTCTGTTCAGCACCATACCAAACAATCTTATATTGATGTCCAGTAACTTTGTCTGGTGCTATCACCATGGGTTCAACAGAAACAGTTACATCCCCGTTTGGCACCAATTCAGCGGTAGGTTCTTTATACCCGGCAGGATGTGCGCGTGGAACAACATGAACCATCGTTTCAATTTGGCTGCTTTCCATTGCTGGCAGTGCCTTCTTAGGGTTACCTGTATCGTAAGAGGTAACCGCATAAGTATATTGGATGCCATTGGTTAAGCCAACGTCTGTATAGAAATTCTTGATACCCGAATCTTCACCAAGTGCCTGGGATGTAGTTGAAACGACTTGGAAAATATCCCCAGCCACGGGTGGTCCTTCAGGTCCATCCGTAATTGTAACATATAATCCACCG
This sequence comes from Candidatus Poribacteria bacterium, assembly GCA_965214095.1. GTDB lineage: Bacteria > Poribacteria > WGA-4E > WGA-4E > WGA-3G > MSPOR6. Next base: position 2,230,119 of record OZ243938.1, read on the forward strand.
AAATATATCTGTTCACCAGAGCGGTATGTTCCATCAGGATGCGGTTCACCTGTATCAGGATTCTTGACCACAACATACCCTCCTCCATTTGCTGGGAATTCGGGGTTATATGTCATCACTTCCCAAAGTGTTGTATTTATTATCTCGAATTCTGTGCTGGAATTGAATTTGATAGCATAGGTCGCATTCTTGAAGAAATCTGCGAAAAAGGGTTCATCTCCCATGTTTTCAATAGTAGCATCCGACTGCTTGCCAACGTGTGCGACAGTAAAGTAATTACCAGTAGCACTCGGTTGATCAAACTCCATCAATAATTCCCAATCTTCCACAGGTTTGCCAGTGTTTTCATCATAAGCAGTATCCCGTCTATAAACCCTATAACCTTCAAATATCTTCTCTGAATCGGTGGGATCAACATATTCTTCAATATTCTTTTCAACTTCGTTATCCACCCATAGACCAGTACTATCCCATACGAGAGAGACCTGTCCATCTGCAGGATAAGCCGTTACCATCGGTGAGGGTGGTGGAGCTGGGGCAATGTAATCATCGTCATATAACTTCTGTGCCCAATCTGATGCTACCTGTAAACCTGCTAAACCTTCGCCAATAGCCACTGCTACAATGACATTAAATGTCTGACCAGGGGCAAGTGTTTGAATTGGACCGTATGATTGGATAAATCGTTGGTCGTCATAGTTCGCCGGAAGTGGTTCAACCCCGGGCGTACTGATAAGCGCATACATCTCAGCATCGGTTGTTGGATCTGTGTCAATAGTAATCCGCTTGTGTGCAGTAAAAGGTATTTTAGCTATTTCATCTTCTGAATTCTCACCCAAGTACGCATCAAGCACACGTAAACCGATGTATCCCGGTGCAGAGGCGTTAGAAAACCCGTAAGAGAGATAACGGTTGGGATGATCACCTGGATTGAGACTGTCGGGTGTTTGGTCTAAAGCAACGAAGTCATCTGCTGAGTAACTTGCTGTTCCTGTCTCGTTACTTGAGACATCCACATCATAACGAAAAGCCATGAAAACATCTTCAAGTGTGTCGCTACCTACATTTTTGACATTATACTCAAGAATAAAGAAGTCATAAAGTGGTGCATAACTCCATTGAAATCCGTTGACTTCAAGTTCTAATCCGAGTATCAACCCTTTATTTGCTTCAGGATTAGTATCAGTGCATTTGAAGCGAATAGATTGGTTTGTCGGTGTGCCTTTTGTGGTTACACCGGGTTTGCGAATATACACCTCATCTCTTGTTCCATATATTGTTGGGTCAAATTCTTCATCAGTTATATGGTCAATAGGCCAGATTTCACTCTGTCTACCATCTGACTCGGCGACACCAACTTCACCATTCCTTTTCGCACCGATCCAGATGTCACCTTCAAAGATGTAGGAATCGTTTGTACCTGCTGGCCACCACCCTGATGGATTGGCTGTTGGATTCCTTGGATATCCAACGACTGTTGTGTTGAAAATAGCAGAGGACAAATTTCCTACGTCCAATGCTTTCCAATCTTCACCTGCATTCACCGAAAATGCGGTAAATGCTAAGACCGTAAATAATAGACTATATCGCAGTATCTTCATATAAACTGACCTCCATGTTACAGTGCTTGAACACAAATCATCTAAACAGAAATGTTATAGAGAATTTATGAAGCAGCTTGTAACGAATATGGTTGAATTAAAATATCCGCAGGAATTCCAAGACCTTTGTGTAATCTACGAATCATGTCCAAAGATAATGTGAGTTGTCGATTCAAGATGTCTGATACAGAGGAGCGGGAACCAAGATAGGGAACAAGGTCCTGCTCAGAAAGACCTTGACTCTCCATGTAATGAAGAATAGCATCAATTGGATCTGTTTGTGGTATAGGGTGATGTTCTTCTTCATAAGCCTCCACAAGTGTGACAAGTACATCAAGCATATCACCTTCTGGTGAACCATAACCCGCGTCCCAAAGTAGATCTATACTTTTTAGAGCAGCATCGTAGTCTGCTTCTGTTTTAATCGGTTTAATTTTCATGTCAATCCCTCAGACCGTAGTAGAGTCAATCTTATTAAATTCTTCATGTGTCCCGATAAATCGGATATAGACAATACTCTATTGATATCTTATTGTTACTACTAAACGGTAGATATTTCCCTTAATGTTGAATACTACACGGTTATTTGCGAGAAAACTTGCATTTCGATAAGCGTTCTTTACATCTGAAGGTGTTTTCCACTCTGCACGTTTCACATAATTGTACCATGCTTGGAGCGGACGCTCAGCATCTGGATGTTTGGACCAATATTCCCTTAGTGCACGACGTGATATTATCCTCATACCTATATTATACCATATAAAGTAGGGTTTTCACTTCAGCAAAAAATATCATTCTGCTTCTGTGATTTCAAAAATCCTATACCTCTGTTTATTGCCATTACCAACGTCTATTTCTTCTTCAATATACAGCGGATAACTGTACTCTCTATCTGTAACAGAGAATAGATATGGAATAGCACCAGCCTGTCGTGCCTCCTTTGCTTTCGTTTCAAGAATTTTTTGTTCGGCATCGTTTGTGATTTTCAGTGGATATGTTGACCTATCAGCATAATACATCAAATCAAAATGTGCACCTGTTCGCTGCTCATCAAGGAAAAAACAGACATTTTTTGGCATCTCCTGTTGAATACGTTCACCACTTTGGACATATAATGGAATCTGTGCATTACGTTCAGTAACATTGTAGGCTGCCTGGACATACCTCCCCGCATAAAACAGCGCAAGCATAAGTGCAACAACACGCACCCCCATCCATACCCATCTCTGCCACTCTTTTTGACGTAATAATTGATAGACACCAAAGAAAATTGCAAGTAGCAACCCAAATGCCATCAGTTGCTCAACAATGATGAAGTGTTTGTGTATGAAAGGTGCAAAACCTTTGATGTTATCAAATTGAAGAAAGCCTATTCCTTTCCCACTTACTGCTAAAGATAACCACTTTCTGTTATGAACAAGTGTGCCTCCAATGGATATAACGGCAATAGACAGCATCATCCCACCCCAAATTGCTGTCCAGAACCAGCCTTGTTGTTCTGCTATCATACTACCTCTTGGTGGAAACAGATTGCTCGCCATAGATTCGGTATCTCGGTGTTGATATGCCCTACTGATGATAGCTGCCAAACACATTACCAATGCTGGCACGGAAATCATTGTCGCAGATGGAGTTTTCGTTTGTGCAAGTGTGTGTGGCAAAATTACACCGATACCCCACGCCAAAACAAACAGTTCCGATAATCGCCAATGCCTGAACCTGACTACAAGCAAGCATAACACAGCTGCAAATATTGCAGCATAGATGAATGGATAGAACAGTGGCATATATTCAAACAATGGTCGGTCCCATGACGCTGCCCAACCTTCAACATTCGTATTGAGATGGTCAAGAACGCGTTTATGTTCCCATATAAATTCCTTCGGATATTTTATTAAACAATAGATTGTCCAAGGTGCGACAGTCCCAACACCAGCAAGGAGTTGTATGACGACATCACTGAGTCGAATCTTCACATTTTCTTCATCTGATACGGCTTCACCTACTTTTTCTTGAGCCTCTAACGGAGTCGTTTGAATTCTTTTCGCTCTGTATTTGCGTATTATCCGTTTGCATAACGCAACAGACCAAACGACAGCAGCAAGACCGAATGTAATCAGTGCCAGATAACTCTTTGAGAGATAAGCGATTCCCATCGCCACCCCTGATAGGATATAATTCCTCCTTTTGCCGCTGCGTATGCCACGAAGCAAAAACCAACACGATACTTGCACCCATAGAAGCAACGCAATATCTATGTGATCCGAATAACGATAACCGTGAACTGAAGCAAAGAGAAAAGGATTAAACGCCTGAAGGAACGCTGCGATAAGGCCTGCACGTTTATCAAATAGATCAGAAGCGATCCTAAATGTCAACCATGCTGACAGCATAAGACTGATGGCAGATGGCAAACGTAGTGCGAAAGCGTTGATACCAAAGATAAAGTGTGATAGACATATTTGCCACATAGCCACAGGTGGTTTGTGTAGCCAGATGTGGTTGTTTCCCCAATGTTTGTAATCATATTCAAGCCACGGTTGATCGTAAAGCGTGAATTTTAACGGATGTTTTGTTAGATTCCGAGCGACTATCGCATGAAAACCTTCATCCCAAAAGTGGATCTTGCTGTGTCCAAGGTTTCGCAATACTAATACAAAAGATGCAATCAGAATACATAAGAGTATTATTTTTATATGTATATTTTTGCTATTTATGAATGAGTTCTCAAAAATCATCTGTGTTATGCAATTTACCGACCTGTAACTTTCTAATAAGTATTATCACCCAGTTTTTATAATAAATACAATATCCCAATTCCACCGATGACCATAAACACTCCCGTAATCAGATAAAAGATAAAGGTGATAAGTTTTATTGGTCCGGATGAAAGACTGAAATGGTTATTCATTTCTGTGACTATTTTTGAAAGCACAGAACGGTGTTCACGTTGTTTAATCTTAATCATTCCTGACCCCAACCAAGACTGAATAGCAACTTGCAAATCCGCATCTATAGATGTCAACCGAATGGTAGATAAGGATTCTTCGTAAGGTAACTGAAGTTTTTCAAGAGCAGCAAGGAGTGCTTCACGGAATGTCGTATCAGTTATGCCATAGGCAGCATATCCTTTCAGAGCGAAAAACATCATGACAAGAACAACAGAAAATATGGCAGGATTTAGCCAATCCATCAAATCCATGTCATATATCGAAAAAAAGAATGGCATTATTATGCTTGGTACAAAACCAACTAACATGACTAATAACAACCATCTATTTGATAGCAAGAACGGATTTTTCGTTACAATGCCGCGTAACCCTATAATCAAGAAAAATGCCGCCATCACACCAAACATAATCGGCAAGAAAATTGAATACATTTGGATACTAAAGTCCATATTTTTACTCCTTAAACGACTGCGGTAGGTGTGGTTTCTGACATCACATTATTTCACAATTGCTTGTATCAAACTTATACCCATCCATCTTCAATCATCAGTGTTAGCGGTGATTCCATCTCTTCCATTGGGAATTGGACGCGCCTTCTCTTCCGAGATGACTCATAAATTGCCATAAGAAGTTCAAGCGTAGCATACCCACATTTACCACTTGAGCGGTGTTCTCGGTCTTCTTCAATGGCAATGATCATGTCTCGTACAGGTGTAATCCCTGGTGGTAGTTCCGGTGTTGTCCATGCCCCACCGGTTTCTTCGTTTCGGTATCGGATTCCCGGTCCACCGGGAGCTGCAAGTTCTATTTCACCTTCTGTGCCATAGCAATAGATATGGTGATAACCTGGGGCAGTGTCGTTGCCAGATTCAATGATGCCACGCACGTTATCTTCAAACTTGAAGTAACCGACTGCAAAGTCTTCGGAGTGCAAATCATATTTTGTGGGTGTGCCGATACGTTCAATCTGTCCAATCACCCAACTGACAGGAGTGTCACCGTGTAGATACAACATCAGATCAACGGTATGTGTAGCGTTATCCTTCAGATCACCCCCGCCACAGATGCCGTGAATTCGGAAAAGATCCCCGATAGCACCGTCAGCAATCATTTGTCTTGCATGCTGATAGGGTGTGCTAAAACGCACCTGATGGTCAATAGCCAACTTCACACCGTTCTCTGAACACGACTCAAGCATTCCTTTTGCTTGTCCGAGGTTCTCTGCCATCGGTTTTTCTGACAGAATACCTTTCACACCGTGTTTGGCTGTTTCAATCACAAGTGGTGCATGGTGTTTCGGGCGCGTGCAGACAGACACCAGATCTATATCTTCTGTTTGCAGCATTTCAATGAAATCTGTGTATCGTCCTTCTACTTCATACTTTTCGCCATAGGCATTAAGCCGTTCTTCATCAATATCTGCAATAGCGGTTATTTTTGCCCGCGGTTCATTCACATACCACCCAGCGTGCATGTGTGAAATCCCGCCGCATCCGATGATCGCAACATTATATATCTTATCCATTGTAAGTTCCTTTCATTACTATAAGTCAGATTCGTTAAGTTTATTATAGATGTCAGTACCCACACTTACTAATTTCTCTCGGATTTCATCCCAATCATCTCGATCATTTTTCCCTTTGTCAAGGACTGGGAATTTAACTCTAATCTCCGTGGATGTGTCTGTGTTTTCATATTTGTAATCTGATTTTGAAAATAATCCGACTACTTTGTCCCTAAGATGCGAAGGGTTTTCTCCCCAGAAGTATAGTTGAATGTAACATGCCCTATTAACAAGTCTGAACCACATTTCAACATCACCAATTGTCTTACCCTCCATCCATCCAACATAACGTAGTAATGTCGGTTTCCCAGTGAAAAGTTTTCCGAGTTCACCTTGAAGAATTGGTATCCAAAATTCACTATACTCATCATCAATTTTCTCGTTAGTGTTGGCATCATCATCTTTTTGTCCACGCGCGCTAATTTCCCAAATGTATGTGTCAACGTCTCGGACAGAAAGCCCTAACTGTGTCGAAGATACTTCTAAGATGTTAAGTGCTTCAAGGGCTGAAACGTCTCGGTCTAAGAGATTTGAAACGAATCTGATAATATGCACATCGGGTTTTGTGGTATCCGCACCAAAAAGCATGCGAAGGTATTGAAAACCTGCAATGCCAAAACCACTAATGTTCAAATCTTGGTATTCATGTGGTTTAGCATTAATTGCCCACTGTTTAAGAGTTTTTTCTTCTTGAACATCAGATGTTTCCTCAACGATTTTGCAGACAAAGTCCACAACTGATTGAAGAGTATTTGCGCGATCTTCATAATTGAAATTGAGTTCTTGTTGCATAAACGCGTGAGGAGTCGCATAACTTTTCATGAGACTTGCTAATTCGTTTATAGTGCTTATGTCAGGATGTTTCTCAACGAATGCATCTAACCGTGGGACTACAAACGCGTCGTATTTTCTGTTGAGGGAAAGGACACAGTCAATGACAAGTACTGCAGTTGATCTTGACCACGCTGGATCTACAGTTCCGTAGCCACGAACATCAGGTCCGAGTCGTCTTACACCTTCCGCAACAGCATCTAAATCAGCCTTTTCAATACCAATGTCCTTCATTCTAAATTCTCCCTAAAAATCCAAACTCACACCCATCATAATCAGACGCGGAGAACTCCACGAAGCCGGATTGGAATGCTTCTGTGCAGTCAACGGAATACCATAACGATCATACGTAACTGCATCAAGTATGTTATATAAGTTTTTCGTGTTGAAGATATTCCGAATATCCGCAAAGAAGGTATACGTCATCCCACCAACACGACTCCGTTTGCTAACAAGCGCATCAACATTGTAAGTCGCAGGATACCGTTTTGAGTTAATCGCCGGTTTAACCGGTGCTCTCGGATTTGGTGTGTAGGGTAAACCACTGCCATATCTACCGACAAAGTTAACAGCAGAAGTAAATGGCAATTGAATGTCTAATGTTGCGGAAACAATATGACGTTGATCCCAAGACAACGGATGACTTTCAGTCACTTCAGGCTGCTGACGGTAGTAAAGCAGGTATCCCAGATTTCGACTGGAACCTTTACCTTTTGCCACAGAATAGGTATAACTCAGCATACCAGAAACTGGGCTCCTACCTGTCCGCCATTTACGAATTGTGAGTTCAAATCCCTGAACGCGTCCGTAAATATCATTGAAGAAATAACTATAATCGTTGGATATATCTACATGGATACTATTGACAAGGTTTTGAATGTCTTTGGTAAATCCTGTGATGTCAACTGTTAAATCATCCGTGAATTGCTGGGCAATTCCGACTTCATAAGCGATAGTCCTTTCAGGTTCCAAATCAGGATTACCTCGTCTACGGATTGCCCCTCGCATATCAAAATTAAGGTTTTCATACAGATCATCACCGCGTGGTATCTGATAATAATGTCCATAAGTAAAGTGCAACTTTGCTCTTTCTGTAATCGGGAACGAAATACCAAGTCGTGGTGCGACCATGTGTTTCGTTGATGCCTCAACTGGATTATTGATAATTGGCAGCCCAACCGAATAGGTACTATCGTCTAATTTTATTGTACCATCCTCTTCGTTTAGGACAAGTGGATCTTCCGGTTCTTCGGGTGAGATACCGTCTGGATTATAAATATCATACCGCAACCCAGCATTGACAATCATGCCTTCATATTCCATCTTATCTTGTGCATATAGACTGACAGATGTAGGTGTAACATCGTAATACTCCATATACAGGTTTGAACTTCCGTAATTCGTTGTTCCGAGATTGTAGAGATGGTTCGCTGAGAATTCAATACCGGACTGGATTTGATGATTTTCCGTAACTTGACTTGCAAAAACTCCCTTGAGAATGGATGTCGTGGAATTGCGGGTAACCCAGAAGTTGTTATCTCCAGCAACATCATAAGTTGTGTCATTATACGCATGTTGTGCGGGGTTTCTAATTCTTCCCTCTTCTTGATTCTGCTCAAAAGATTTTTCAGGATCATACGCGTTATCTTCGAATGTTTTGTTCAACGGATCCCACAGTTTACTAGGCTGATTACTATCGTAGGAACGGTGAAATTGTCCAAACGTTAAGGTCCAAAATGTCCCTGAGTTGATATTGTGTGAAAGTTGAACGGAAAGGCTTCGACCATCTCTGTTATCCACTTCAATTGCGTTGGGTATGAAACGGAGACTTCCACCAGCGTTGTTAAATTCACGTATGTCATAAAGTCCACTTGCAGTCAGTTTAATTTGCGGTGTCACTTCAAACTTGAGTTTGCCTTGTAGTGTGTGTCCACCGCTATTACTATTAGGCAGATAACTTTCATCTCTACGTAACTGACTGGCGAAGGAGAATGTCAACCGATTGCCTAATATCGGACCACTCAGCGCGAACTCTCCGATGCGACTCGGAGATAACCCGTATTTTTTGGTGTTGTTGAATAATCCGCTATATTGCTCCAAATCCACAATGTAACCATCTATCAGCGTAACCTGTTTTTTCTCATAGTCAATCACTGTGCCATCAGCGTCCATGAATGGTTGACGTTCCATAATGGCTTCACCCGTTTCTTCATTCACTATGGCTTCACCCGTTTCTGGATCAGTCACGGGTTGTAATGGGTTTTCGGTCCTATCCGCATATACGTTAGAACCTGGAGATATTTCTTTGAAGATGATCTGATCATCACCTTCTCGTTCAGCCAATTCACCAACTGTGACAGGGTTCCCGCGATAGGGTGTCTGATAATCGTAAGGTTCACCGATAAATATACCCCTGAAAGGTTCAAGTGCTACTGGTCGGAAACCGTTGTCTGGGTCTAACCAAGATCCGTAATAGGGGTCACCATGGTGCTGTCCCCATTGCCCTACCCGATATCTAATCCTACCAGAGAATTTATTTGTGCCAGCTTTCGTAATAAGATTAATCACACCAGATTGTGCATCACCGTGTTCCGCATTAAAACCACCAGTGATAACCTCCATCTGTTCAAGTGCATTTGTGCTAATCTGCAATCCCATACCTCTAAAAATTGGATCATTCACTGGAATACCATCAATCAGGTATTTAATCTCCATTGACCTACCACCGCGTATATGTAGCGAACCAGATGAATTAAGCACAGCAACACCCGCTTGTGTTTGGAGAATGCCGTTCACGGTATCGCGCGGCATGGAGGCAATTTCGTCTGCTTCAATAATACGCGTGGTCTGCGTCACATCCTTTTTAATCAGGGGTTTGGTCGCGGTTACTGTTACGCCTTCAAGTTCCATTACCTCTGTAGCATCTAATGCGAAGTTAATGGTAGTGGTAAGACCCGCAAATACTGTTGTTGATGCAACGGTTTTGGAAAGGTATCCTTGCAATTCAGCGCGAACATCATATCCACCCGGATCAATATTTGTCATGACATAATAGCCAGATGCGTTTGTTGTCGTAGATGTACTTGTACCGACAATTGAAACCTTGACATTCGCTAACGGTTGCTTTGATGATTCAGCCGTGACAATACCGGAGATTTTACCGATCGTGGCAGCATCAATCTCTTGAGCACCGAAAATTACAAATAATGTGAAAATACTCAGAATGAAAAGTGCTGTTTTAAAGATATTATCTACTTTCAATGGACGACTCCTTTTCTTCTAAAGCACATGACTTAAGTGTGCCGAAGTTGTTTATCAGACTTAGCTTCTAATACACTTTCAATGAATTTCAAACTTTTTAGACTACGTTCCGTATGGTATTGGATAAAACTACCAAGTATCAGTTTCAGTTCACGATGATTACGTTCGGATGCACGAATTCTATTCAATTTACCGAACTCTGATTTCCGCAAGTTCTTTAGCAATTCACAACTTCCAGGTGCAATTGAAAATGCTGAGGTATCTCTGTGTTGACACATTCCACAAAGCAGTCCGCCGAGGCGAACACTGAAAAGCATAACCAACATGGAATTTTGTGAATTTGGGAGAGGGGATGGTGTCACGATTGAACCACAATTCGCACACTGAGAAAGTTGTGGTGCATATCCTGCAAGGTCAAGGAACTTTATTTCAAAGACACGAACCAGTAACGGCACATCTTCGGTATCTGCTAAGAAAGAGTAGGTATTTCGTAAGAGTTCGAAAACTTCGGGATTAGCATCACCTTCTGAGGCAATAGCATCAACTAATTCTGCTAAATAGCAACCATAAGTTATCCGCGTGAAATCTTCGCGGATACCATCAAAACCTTCAATTAGATCAAAACCTGTAAGACTCTGTAAGTCTTTGTTTTCGCGATAGTTAAAAAGAAGCATGCCGTGGTTGAGTAGTTCTAAACTACCACTCAACTTGCTTTTCGGGCTCTTTACACCGTATGCCATAACTTTAACTTTCCCAAAATCGGGTGTATAGAAAGTGATGATCTTATTAGATTCTTGTAGAGTAAAGGCGCGAATTACAATCGCTTGTGTTTTTTGAACGGGCATAACTTTATGTTATCTGTGTGATATAAGGCGGGAAAATCGGGGCGAGAGGATTTGAACCTCCGACCTCCTGCTCCCGAAGCAGGCGCGCTAGCCGGGCTGCGCTACGCCCCGTTTCGCTTTAATTATACCCACCCTATTCAGCTTTGTCAAGTCTTTTAACTTACTCTGAATTCTCAGTATTGCTTGCATTCTTCGGCATCAGAATTTGAATGCGATGAATCCTACGGTCGTCTGCTTCCAATATCGTAAATTCAATGCCACGGTATGTAAAAATCGCACCTGCTTCAGGAACGCGTCCCATGTGGTCAACAACAAATCCACCAATTGTATCAATATTTTCCGAATCAAGTTCTGTCTCAAGTTTTTCGTTCAATTCAGCCAGGTTCAATCTGGCATCAACGGAATAGGTGTTTGTATCTATTTGAATGAAGGCATCCTGCTCACCTGCTTCGTCTTCGTCCTGAATTTCACCAACGATCTCTTCAATTATGTTTTCAAGTGTTATGATCCCTGCTGTACCACCGTATTCATCTACGACTATGGAAATGTGTTGTTTATGTTCTCTCATCTCTCGGAATAGGTCAGATATCTTCTTGCTTTCTGGCGTGAAAAAGGCGGGACGACCAACTATTAGTTCACGAAGGTTGATCGGTTTATTTTCTGCCCAACAATCCAACATATCCTTTACGTGTAAAATACCAATGATATTATCAATTGTCTCTTCATAAATGGGGATTCGCGTATGCCTACACGCAATCGTCGTTTGTAAAACTTCATCAGCAGAAGTTCCAACTTCAAGCCATACTACATCAGTTCGCGCAACCAGAATTTCTCTGGCAACTTTATCTGGTAAGTCTAAAATCCGAGAAATCATTTCACGGTCATCAGGTTCTAAAATATCTCGGATGTCGGCAACATTATCAAGTGTTTCTAATACTTCTGGAGAAACAAGACTATCATGTGCTGATGAAATATCACCCCCGAAGATACGCACGATGAGATTTACGAGAAAGCTCAACGGTATTAATATAAGGAAACCGCACCAATAGACGATGCGCAAAGCACGTAATGCATGAATAGTCGTTCCGCTGGAACTATTTTGGACATAGTTCTTAGGAAATAATTCTGTGAAAACGACAAGACACAACGCAGCAAGACCACCACTCAGTATGCGATTGTTCCAAAATGTTGTAAACAAGACAACACTTCCAACTATCAGTAGAATCTTGACCGTGATAATGGTCAACGAATAACGTCTCGGATGGCGTAAAAGCGAGGTTAGTACCTCATAACGTTTGCCACCTTCCTCTGCAAAATCAAGAATATCTGACCTTGTTAAACGGGCAAGTAATGCTTCTGCAGCTGAAAACAACGCATTTAAAATTAACAGAATTCCTAAAAGAACTAATCTTGTAACTATATGTAGGTCATCCAATCCTAAAATAACACCTCCGTTGTGTTTCCAATACTATCTCTATGTGATTTTATAGTGAATTATAAATATAAGTTGACACTTTCGACCCACGGTAGGCAAGGTTTCCTAACCTCGCCGATGCAGAGTGTTCAAGTAATTTCAAAATCTACTATATTGTCTTATTTCGTAGACCGCTTCAAATGAAGACGTTGTAAAATAATCTCCTGTTTTTCAAACATAACACAAGCTTCATTATAACTTTGATGGTCATATCCAAGTAAATGAAGCACACCGTGGACTGTGAGGAATGCTACCTCTTCTTCAAGTGAATGGGTTTCTTCTTTGGCTTGACGTTCTGCTGTTTCCATCGAGATGACAACATCACCAAGTATATGAGTGTTCTTGAGGTTATTATCCTCACCTTCTTGCATAGCAAATGCCAATACATCTGTTGGGGCATCTATCTCTCTATATTCACGATTGAGTTGGGTCATGTGGGGATCGTCTGTCAATAAGATGCTAACCTCAGAATCTTCTAAATTATGTGCTATGAGCGTTTCTGACACTGCCCGTTCAACTTTTTCTATTTCAAAGGTTGTATTGCTACTGATATTAGTAATATCGGTCAAAACCTTTATTCCTCGGTCTTTTCTGCTTCTTCTAATATCTGTTTAGGATGTGGATGTGTTGACTGTTCATAAGCCTCAATGATACGTTGTACCAACTCATGCCGAACTACATCAACTTTAGAGAAGTATACGAATTCAATCCCTTTGATACCGTCAAGCACCTTTTGTGCGTCTGCAAGACCAGAAACTTTATGTGTAGGCAAATCTGTTTGCGTTATGTCACCCGTTATAACGGCTTTTGAATCAAACCCGAGTCGTGTCAGGAACATCTTCATCTGTTCAATCGTAGCATTTTGTGCTTCATCAAGAACAACAAAAGAATTATTGAGTGTTCTTCCGCGCATGAATGCAATCGGTGCAACTTCAATGATATTCCGTTCAATATATTTATCAAGTGCATCAGGTGGCATCATATCATACAACGCATCGTATAACGGTCGTAAATATGGATGTACCTTCGCTGCAATATCACCAGGCAAAAATCCAAGATGTTCCCCCGCTTCAACAGCAGGTCGAGTCAAGATGATACGACTCACCTGTCCGTTTTTAAGGGCAGAAACAGCCATCGCCATAGCAAGATATGTTTTGCCTGTCCCCGCCGGACCGATGCCAAAGACAAGATCATTGTGTTTGATCGCTTCAACATACCGTTTTTGCCCGGCTGTTTTCGGACGGATGACACCACGTTTCGAAAACACAGGTATGGATTCTGCTGGACTATGATTATCAATGGTGGATACATCTGCTTCCGATGCCCGAATCTCATAGTTAACATCGGTTGCCTGGATACGTTCACCTTTTCGGATACGGTGAAGTAACGATTCCAACACTGCCACAACTTTATTGACCTTTTTTTGGTTTTCACCAAGGACAGCGATACTATCGCTTTTCAAAACAACGCGCACCTCAAAATCTTCTTCAATCATTTTTAGGAAGGCATCACTTTGACCAAAGAGAGCTTGTACCTCAGCGTTGTTCTGTATAGGAACACCCTTGAATGTTTGTTTTTCCAATCGGGTTTAAATCCTCCAAGAAGGTTATGTGTTAAACTTAACACGGTTTTGTAGAAAGAATCAAACGAAAATATACAACAAGACATATAACCGAATCCAACGATATTCTCTGGGATTGGTTCAGTTTTCCTATTATATAATAACGTTAAACAAAATTCAAGCAGATTATCGCAACCGTTCGTAAATCTTGATTTCACGAATTTTAGACCCTATTATGTTGCCGATTATCTTGGAATCACAATTTCTCACGTGCATAGAATTTTACCTCCCTGATTGAAGCACCTTTTAACGGAATCTGAATACGAGATGCCTTATTTTTTTCCGTTATTCTATTCTTACCACCAAAAGGACTTTTTTCATCTTTCACTCGGACAGTATTCTGTTTATCTTGAATACCATCAGCAGTCAAACGTAAGTAAAGGATTTCTCGATTAATCTGAATCTTGACGGGTTGCTTGCTATCTATGTTGGTATGTTGTTTATCACGCACCACTTCAAAGGATGTCTCAAACTTTGGAGGGTCATCCAAAGTTGTCACCAAGGCTAACTTTGGGATACGAGATTCTGGATATATCTCAATATACGTTATATAAGTCGGAGAATCTAATTTTATCACGGCTTCTGTTCTAAAACCGCCCTTAATACTTGTAACATATTTCAATTCACTCGAATTATTCCCGCGTGGTGTCAAACCTCCTTGTACCTCGTAGCCTTTCTCAACATGACCATTAAGCGCGAATGTGCTTACAGTTTCTAAATTTCCATCTACAAGTTTAGGATTAGTTGGACTTGTAAGTCGTGACGGATCTAACTCAATAGTGGGTTGGTTTAGGACAGCACACCCTAAAACACCAATAAGCAGAATGGACAAAATGCCTAAGTTTCTCATCGATCTTCTCCTTTTGATATGTAATACCATTTGTAATTTATTAGTTGTAATTAAACGAATGACCCGTTTGTAGTTGCGCAATTTATTGCGCCTCATTATTCAGATTAGGTACATCAACACCATATCGTTCAGCTGCTTCCACAAGCCGATCCCACGTTGGATCTTCTATTGGTATCCCTTCCATTATCCTTTTTTCACGGCTACGTTCTTCAAATTCACCTGGAACATAAATTTCATCAACACCGGGCATCTTTGCGGATGATTTTACCCACTCTACAAGATGTTCAATTTCTTGTTCATAGTCAACTAAATCAATAAAATCCTCAATTTTAATTGCAAACATCACGATTCCACTTGCACCACGTGTAGGTTGTTCACGACTACAACCTGCCCAAGAAAGTCCACCTGCTATTGCATCTATCATCACCCCGAGACCAAAACCCTTGTGTCCGAACTGGAAACCACCCAACGGCATAACTGCAGTATCCGCTCCGCGTTCACGAAATGCATCTGGATCAGTCAAAGGATTACCCTCGGAATCAATCATCCAACCTTCTGGAATCGGTTCACCGCGCGCAATCTTTACAAGGAACTTCCCACCTGCCACCACGCTCAACGTCATATCAAGTAGAAGCGGTTCTCCATTTGCACGAGGCACTGATATCGCAATCGGATTCGGTGGAAGTCTACGGGAAGTACCACCGTGCGGGTGCATGAACCTACCACCGCCATTGAGCAATACGATACCTATCATCCCAGCACGTGCAGCAATCGGTGGATATTCACCCATACGCCCAGCATGTCCACATCGATGTAGACCGACTGCACCGATAGTACATGCCTTCGCTTTTTCTACTGCCATCTCCATTGCTTTCCGCGCTGCAACCATACCAAGTGCCCCATTGACATTGATAACTGTCGCTGCCCCGCTCTCTCTGACAATCTCCATCTTATCTGCTGATGGACCACCTGTCATCCCACCAATGTAATTCGGGGCATTGATGACTCCGTGTGAATCATGACCTGCCAGATTAGAATCAACCACGTGGTCGCTAACAATACGGGCATCTTCCTCAGTGCCACCTGCACCACGATAAATTTCGTATACAAACTTCCTCAATACAACATGAGATACAATCGGCATGAAAGCCTCCTTAAACAAAAACAATTTCTTATTTCAAAATAATAAATATAATCTGCAATGGAATAATAGCATGTATTACTGGTTATCAGCAAATTCAATCTGTCTATAAACGTCCTGTAAAGACAACTCACATGCTATTGAAGTAAGAGATAGTACATTCTCAATTGATCGGAATTCGGTAGGTTTCCACAACGTTCCATGGCGCATATAGTGTTCAACGTGCACTTCGTCTTGTGAAACAAGAATATATTCCTGCAGCGACGCAAGTTGTTGGTAATGTGAGAATTTATCTATTCGGTCATAGTCTTTTGTTGATGGTGAAAGTACTTCTATAATGATAATGGGGTTAAGCAGTGTGTCAAAGGTATTATCTTCAAAGCGTGGTTTGTCGCACACCACAACAATATCAGGATAGAAATAGGAACTTGTAGAGGGTGCCTTCACTCGCATATCACTTGCCATGACCATACAACTACCATCCATCAATTTGTTGTTAAGGGCAGTTGACATGTTGGTTGTGATAATATTATGAGTGTAACTTGCTCCTGCCATTGCGACGATCTTACCGCGCACAAATTCACTCTTAGTAATCGCTTTGCGTTCCCGAGTGAGGTACTCCTCAGGGGAGAGTTGGGTTTGAATTGCTACAGATGCCATGGGTCTCCATTTATGTGTATGTTGTATGTTTTTTATTTAGGTTTAGTTGGCAAACGGATTGTATCAGTATCTATAGTAAAGTTTAGAATTAAGAAGACATTTCAATGCACTTGCCAGTACCACAAGTCCCGTAGGGGCGAGGTTTCCTTGCCCTCTGAGGCGTGTCCTATTAATTGTAAATTCCACTATAATATGATTGAAATTCCGATAGCGGTATATTTTGTAAGACACCTTTCAATAATGTTCAAATGACATACTCCCAAGCCTAAAGGCATTGGGTTTCTTTATCACCTTATAGGTGACTCCACAAGGTTTAAGCCTGTGTGACGTAGGTGCCAGTTGAATTTGACACTTAGGGGGGATGCCATAACCCCGACTACAGAGTCTTTCAACTCTGATACTTTTCTATAGATGTTGATAGCACCAACACCATCTCTATGATACTTGAAACCACACGGACATTTATACTCACGTGTTGTCGGTTTCTTTCTATTGCCACACTTTGGACAGGTTTGTGATGTGTATGCTTCAGATACAGACTTCACATGTATTCCTGCCATTTCTGCTTTGTAGGTTATCATGTGTGTGATACGTGCGAAAGTCCATTGATGCACTTTCTGATTAGACTTTTTACTAAACTTCATATTCTCACGGATGCCTTTTAAGTCTCCTATCACAATCGTATCTGCCTTCGCCTCTATGCAGTCAGATATAAACTTTGTTGTGATTTTATGTTCAGCATCTTTGAGTTGTGCATTCAGTTTGTCTAATGTTTTACGTTTCGCTTTTTTTAGTCTATACCAACGTCTTGAACGCCTTTTACAACGTTCTATCTCTTGTTGAAACACACCTTTTATCTTATTCTTATATCTCTGTATAGAACGGATAAATCTACCATTATAGATAGTTGTCCGCTTGCCATCAAATGAAACTATTGGGTGTATCTCTCCCATATCAACTGATACTGTAATACCTGTATCTTGTTTCTGTGGTGTGTCTACTTGATAAACTAAAGCAAAGTAATATGCACCACGCTTAAAACACATCTCTACATACTTCGGTTTCTTATGAATGCCTTCAAGGATAATAGGTGCATTCCCTTTGCCATTAGACAATATCAGTTTATTGTCCTTAATTCTAATAGCACCAGACTTCCAATGCACTTTGAAATGCTTTGGTGTCCGTTTCGGCGGTTTTGCTTCAGGGTTAGATTTCCTGACTTCAAAAAAACTCTTGAGACTATCAAAATAACTATCCGCACACGCTTGGACAGATTGACTATGTAATGCATAATCTCTATGACGCATGTATTTATGGACTGTGTTTTTAGACAACCATATACCTTTTTTCTTATGCGTTTTCCTAACAAGTGATACCACTTTAGAATAGCAACTCCCAGATGCACGTGCTAATAAATCTAATTGTTCAGTCCGTTTATGTTTCAATGTTTGTGTGAGATACATTGTGTTATCCTTTGCATTGTGATACCATTTCTGAATGGAGCGGTGGCACTCTCAAGTGAGAGGCAGAATCCACCGCCACAATGCACTAATGGTATAACACATTTTACCCAAAAAGTCAAGTATATTTGGCAGTGTTTCATCCCAAATCTAAAGAATTGGGCTTTCACACCGCAACGTTTGGTAATTATAGTCTTTACGACCTTATTTTTCAAGGTTAAAATGAAGCATACCGTTGTTTGCTGTGCCAACGTAAAGGATGTTACCCTCAATTGCAAGAGAGGTAATGTGATTAGGTATCTCCGAGACCATCTGTTTCCAACTACCGCTTTCCAAGCGATAAACACCTGTGGTTTTGGTGATTCCATAGAGAGTCGCTCCATCAACAGCCATGTGCGCCATGATGAGATTTGTCCCATCTGTATCGGTGACATCCCGCCAATTTTTCCCGTCATCTGATGAAGTTACACCTGCATCTGTTGCCACATACACGGTGGAACCCACAAACACAATCTCATTGAAAACGTTAACAGGAAACGGTAGAGCTGATGTGAAATCAAGCCAATTAGTTCCCTTATCAAACGATGCGACAAGATGACCATCACGTTTCCCGACATAAACAGTATTTCCTGATGCTGCAAGTTTGAGATCTTTCTTTGCTATATCCAATGACAATTCAACAGTTTCTTCTTGTTCGGTATCATACCATTCTATATCCCCATGTTCCCATCGGAAAAGTTTAAAATTGTATTCCAAATAGAATGTCCCACCACTGACAGTTAACGCACCCTGTAAACCTTCCCGTATTAGGACCCGCTGTATTCGTTTATCCACTTTAACCAATTGCTTAAAGAATTGGTTTGCACCTGAAAAGTTGTTTTGTAATTGTTCAACAGATTGTTTCCTAAACAGTGCAACATCCAGTGGTTCAAAGTGGTCTGAGTCAAAAAGTGGTATATCCTGAATCCGCACGAACGTTCTACCATTTGCAGACAGGTGATATGGACTGACTCTATCCCCGCTTTCGCCGTTATAATTTACACTTGCATAAATTACGCCATCAGATTTGACTATATGATTAATATAGGGGGATGATTCTCTATGCGGTTTCGACATGAGTATTTCAACAGGAACGTTCATCCAAGACTTACCATTGTCCGCAGTTTTTATCACATCTGCTCCGAGTCTTCCATACAGAGTTGTCACTTCGTTTTGTTCATTAGCGTCACCCCTATCCACGACGAGATCATATAGAAATCCCTTATCCTTATCTGGAGTGATGTTCACCATGTTCCACGATTTACCGCTATCAGTTGAACGATAAAGACCATCGTTACTACCGACATAAATAGTATCTGAATTCACTACGACAGCAGGACTTATACTATCCATAAGAGGTGAGATGTCTGCTAATTGTGGAGATAACCATGTGTATCCTCCATCGAGAGATCGTACCATGCCTCTCTCCATCAATAAAAGTGTCTCTCCGGCAGCAATTAGTTTTGCATCAGGTATAAAACCATTTACTGCCCACGCGTTTATAGGGGTTATGTCATGCCACATATCTCCGAGTTTACTTCCGCGAAATACACCCCAACCTCGTTCATGTCCTCGCGCTACTTTCGCAGGAACATCCCAACCTTCACTAAGTTCTGCCAATACATAAACATACTCTTTATTAGTTGTAACTGAATACACCTGTTTGATTGACTCTGGTAATTTCATGCGTTTCCACCCGTTGTCGTCCAAACGATAAAATCCGTCTACTGTTCCGGCAAAAAGTGTGTTTTTAACTTCAACTAAAGAATTAATTCCCGACAATCCATTACTAATACTTTGCCAAGTCTTGCCCCAATCTTTGGAACTATAAACACCACTGTCAAAAGCAATATAGAATGCGTGGTCCGTTAGAATCAACCCAATAGGATTCTGATGCTTTTCCTTCCAAGAGTAAAGTAAATCCCATGTTTTTCCATCATCTGTTGACTCGTAAAGTTCAGAAGAGGGTAAAAAATACAAAGTCTTGTTCCACGTTCCAAGCAGTTGTTGTTGTCCCGATGGAATTTGATACAAAGATTCAATGTTAGAGATGTCTTGCCACCCTTTCCCGTTGGCAGGTAATTTGTAGATCTTCCCAGAAGACGGAATAAGCGTATACAGATCACCATCAGGCGATGCAAGAAAACTATGTGCGGAACTACCAAACATCGGTTTAGACGGTATCCACACTTGCTTAGGAACAGAATTGTCTTCTCCTTCTGCTTCTGCAGCAGCCAATAGAACTTCTTCGGATTTCTTACCGAGACTATCGCTTACACTAAGGACATTTGGATTACCAGGTTGATTTAATTCATCCTGCTTTGCATCTACATTCTGTACAATAGACGCGTCAACAATTTCTACTGTCATTTCAGCCTGAGCATCTAAACTATAAGGTTTTTGGAAACGTGTTAAGTATTGACTGCCAATGCCGAACATCAAAACAACCATTACTATACTTGATACAGTAATTGCCCATGGCATTATAGGTTTGCTCCCGGTAGGTGCTCCCGGTCTTAGTCTTGCTACCTTCTCCATGATATTACCTGTTAGGTTCGGTGAAATCTGAAAATGGTCAAGTGCTTCTCTAATCATCGTCTCCTCCTTTTGTAGACGGTTCCGCGCACGTTGCAATCGACTTTTGATTGTGCCCGCAGACACACCCAAAAATCGACTAATCTCCTCAACCGTCATTTCACCAAGATAATGGAGCGTCATTACTGTGCGTTCACTCTCTTTCAATTTCGCAAGCAGTTTTTTCACAATATCGCGTTGTGTCTGATTCGCAGTTTTTGCGCGCTCTTCTGCGACATGTTGTGAATAAGCATCTTCCTGTAGCATCGTTGTCTCAGTCTCCTCTAAAGGTTGCGTTTTTATCCGATTTTTGCGGATCCATGTGGCACAAAGACGTGTTGTGATTACATACATCCACCCAGAAAACATTTTTGGATCTTTCAGGGTATGAAGGCTCTGATATATGATAAGAAAAACATCTTGGGTGATATCTTCAGCAGTGTGAAAATCCCCTAATTTTCGCCAAGCAAGTGCGTGAACCGATTTTTGATACTTTTCTACAAGTTCAGCGAATGCTGTTTGATCATCATCAAGAATTCGTCGGATGAGTTCAACATCGTCGTTTTTCATTTGCTATCTCCAAAAAGCAAGAGTGTGATTTATCATATATCAAATTATAATGTCGCAAATTAGGAGGAAAACGGTTGCATAATTCTTAAAAGGAGATATTATTCTTGTGAAAAAAGAGTTTAGGATAGAATGTGGTTAGATCTGCGTGTCATTAATAGTGTCTATATGATTAGAGACTATACTGCAGTATAGCAACACCTTAATTAACCTTCAAGTCCGAATTAGGATACAGATTTTCCTATATCAAAACACAAAGATTTGATAAAATAACTGTCAATTCACTTCAATAATCAGAAATCGATAAAGGAACAACAATAGAAATGGAAAACCGACCAAACATTTTATGGTATTGCACAGACCAACAACGATTTGACACCATTGGAGCATTAGGCAACCCGCACATCCACACACCACGACTGGACGAATTTGTTAGCCAATCAACGTCATTTACACACGCCTATTGCCAGTCACCTATTTGCACACCCTCTCGTGCAAGCTTCATGACTGGTATGTATCCTTCAGCCATTAGCGTCACCGGTAACGGCAACCCAGTTTTTCCAGAATATTATGAAGATAGGTTAATCTCACATGTGCTTGCAAACAACGGTTATGACTGCGGTTTGATCGGGAAACTCCATCTTGCAAGTGCCTTTGATGGACAGGAAAACCGTGTTAACGACGGCTATCGCTACTTCCAATATAGCCACGACCACGGTAAACCGAAGGCTTATGGACATGAATACGCGGATTGGTTACGCGAACAAGGTGAAGACCTTGGAAAATTATTACAACAACGAGTCGTCAATCAAAAACCGAAGAAAAAGACAGGACAATTTCCTGAACCCACACCAGATTGCGATAATATACCACCACATCTACATCAAACCTTCTGGTGCACCGAAAAAACAATTGAATTTATTAACAAAAACCGAAAGAAAGATCAACCTTGGATGCTAAACATAAATCCATTCGACCCCCATCCCGGATTTGATGCACCTTGGGAATATTACCGTCGCTACGACCCAGAAACATTACCCGGCTGCCACTATCAAGAAAGCGATATTGCCTTTCAGAATAAATTAACAAACGCAGGTATCGATTTTCAATCACAGGCAAAACCACCCGAAGAGTGGGACCATAAACAGATGCAGGCTTCTTATTATGCCATGATTGAACAACTTGACCACGACTTCGGACGGATACTTGACCACCTTGACGCTGAGGGACTTCGGGAAAATACTATTGTCATCTTTACTTCTGATCACGGAGAATCACTCGGTGACCATGGTTTAGCACATAAAGGATGCCGTTTCTATGAAGGATTGGCAAGAGTGCCGCTTGTTATCTCTTATCCCACGCATTTTTTAGAAAACGTCCGAACTGAAGCACTTGTAGAACTGCTTGATATTGTTCCAACACTATATGACATATTAGGTATTGACATCCCCTATTATGTCCAAGGAAAATCACTTGCACCATTGTTGTGTGGCGATGCACCTGTATCTGAACACAGAGAGGCAGTACGTTCTGAATTTTTCGGAGCACTTTCAACTGAAGACCAGACACACGCGACAATGTACCGAGACAGACATTGGAAACTCGTCACCTACCATCAAAAAGGTATATGCGAATTATATGACCTTGAAAATGACCCGTGGGAACACAACGATCTTTCCGAACATACCGATTATCAAGATATCAAATGGGAACTGTTCCAAAAGAGTTTTGATGCAACTGTCTACGCACATCCACAGATGATACCTCGTGTCGCTTCACATTAGTGTATGGGTTGAACCTTCAAAGAGGTAGAAATAGATGACCCCAAGAGCCGTTCTCATCGGGTTAGCACTCGTCATCGTTCAAACAGCAATCACTCCATACAATGACTACTACCTTCAAGGAACAGACATCTCTGGTAACCACTTTCCATTAGGTGCAGTATTCACGCTCATTTTTCTGACATTTGTCATCAATGCCATCGTGAAGAAGATATTACCAAAAGCGATGTTCAGTCCGGCAGAACTCATAGTCATTTGGATAATGATGTGCGTAAGTTCAGCTATCCCTTCAAAAGGAATGATCGGATTTTTGCTGCCATATTTAGCCGCACCTGTCTATTTCGCTACATCTGAAAACGAGTGGGCAGAAACACTCCATCCACACCTACCTGAATGGTTAATCGTATGGGACAAAAGTGCTGTCACCAATTTCTACGAAGGAGAGTCGGTCGTTCCATGGCTACTCTGGATAAAACCGATAATCGTGTGGTCCGTTTTTATCCTACTCCTCTATTTTCTAACTATCTGTGTCTCAATTGTTCTACGAAAACAGTGGGTAGAACGCGAAAGATTTATATTTCCGCTTGTGACTGTCCCCGTAGAGTTGGTTCAGCAATCCGCAACGCAAGCCAAATTAGGTTCTCTTTTCAACAAAAAACTCGTATGGATAGGCTTTGGCATCGCTGCAGCTTTTCATCTACTCAACGGATTGCACGAGTATATACCTGCACTCCCCTCCATCCCAAATCGTTACGACCTATACGCACCATTCACCGAACGTCCGTGGATTGTGATGAGATGGTGGCCCCAATTCAGATTCTTCCTATACTTCTCTGTTATCGGCATAACATATTTTCTTGCAATGGACGTGTCGTTTAGTTGTTGGTTCTTCTTTCTGGTTTTCAAGCTTCAATATATCATAATCAACGCATTTGCAATCCCTATCAGTCCTTGGATATGTGCAAGAGGGCAGACAATGGCAGCTTATGTTGTAATGGTGATCGCTTTTCTCATTAACAGCCGCGCACACATCATGGACATTCTGAAACGCACATTCACCAAATCCTCCTATACAAATATTGACGACACTAATGAAGTACTACCCTATAGATGGGCAGTTTTTGGAGGTCTCATCAGTTTTCTACTGCTTATCATGCTGTGTGCTTATGCGGGGATGTCGTTGTGGGTCGCGTGTAGTATCATTGTTCTGTTCCTAATTGTTTCCACTGCGTTGTCATGGATGGTAGTCAATGGTGGCATGTTGCTAATTCAAGCTCCGATGTATCCCGTAGAATATTTTGAGATTGTTACCGGTTCAAGAATCATCAACGCTAACAGTTTAGCACTCTTAGGATTTCAACGCGTCATGATGCGCGACTGGGGAGGTATTCTAATGCCGAGCGTTCTGCACGGGTTCAAAGCCGCAGACCCTGTCGGAGTAAATCGCAAAAAAATTCTCGGAGCAATGATGCTTGCAATCGTAGTCGCAATTGGTGTTTCTTTCGCTGCATCCCTACCACTGATATATGACAAAGGTGGCGTAAATCTGCAAAGGGGGCCATTCATCGGAGCACCAAGATACTTCAACCACATCGTTTCCCTAATCCAATATCCCAAGGATATGAAATTAGGTGAAGCATACAGCATGCTATTAGGTGTTGGCATCACATCATTTCTACTCATCATGCAACGGCAATTTATGTGGTGGCAGCTGCACCCAATCGGTTATGTGATGGGAGCAGTATATTCCTCATATTTCCTCTGGTCCTGTATCTTTATCGGATGGTTTGTGAAGTTCTTAATCCTAAAATCAGGTGGAATAGGATATTATCGGCGGTACCGACCACTATTTATGGGATTGATAGTCGGTGAATTTGGCATCGTCGGCGCGTGGATGGTGCTGGGAATGTTCACAGGTGTGAACTACCAAAATGCACTGCCAGGGTAATCCACTTGTTATTATACCATTTCTAATTAAGAACACACAATTATAGAAATAGCTGGTTAGTAGTCGCGCAATTCATTACACCTCGGACATTCTCTGCCTTAACCTAACCTACAATTTACTTCATTTCTCTTATACCAAACTCACTTTATAGTAAAAACCATAATTATTTACACACTACGGTAGGTTCGGTTTCCTAACCGAACCGGTGTTTATTCAGTTTCATAGATGCGGTTAGGAAACCGCATCTACCGAGGAGTGTGCACGTATTTTACATTTCACTATAAAACCAAATTACCATTGAAATCCATTTTCTTGTTGTATAATTTTACAAATATTGTTAATATGCAATGTTATAGACAGTTTGAAAATACATGAGACAAACTCACGTTAAAATATGCAACACCCATTATTGTTTAATGGTGAATGTATTGAAAAGAATTGTGCCAATGCAAAAGGCACAAAAACTATATTCCGGAATCAAACTTCCATTATGGAGGAAACGAAGATGAAATTTAGAAATCAGAGTAATACTTTACTACTATGTTTAGGTATCCTCATATTTGTGTTGTCTGTCACTGCTATCAGTCATGCCCGTGTCATTGAAGATGCAAATGTTGAAGTTGTCTACCTATTTGACGAAGGAGAAGGTGATGTCGCTTATGATTCATCTCCAAACGGACGCGATGGAACAATCATAGGTGCACAATGGGTAGATGCTGTTTATGGAACCGGACTACAGTATGATGGCGAAGATGATAACCTGATTATTGATGGATATGCCGGGGTAGGGGGTACAGACCCACGGACTATCCTTTTCTGGTTTAAATCAGATTCCACAAGACAACATTCATGGGTCAAATGGGGACCGAATACTGCTGGGGCAAAATATTACATCCGAGCACACCCAGCAGGTGAAGAATGCTTCTTGAGAATTGAGGTTAACGGTGGACAAAATTACGGGAACGATAATGTCTGTGACGGCGAATGGCATCATTGTGCATTGGTTTTTCCCAACGGTTCAGATTCTGTCCAAGACCACCACCTATATGTTGATGGTAATCTTCAAGAAAAGATTGGTAATGATCATGTGATGGACACGGGTGCTCAAGAACAAGTTGTGAACATTGGTGCCCGTCTCACTGGACACCATTTTTTACACGGTATTATGGATGAACTCGCAATTCTAAGCACTGACTTGGATGCAGATCAGATAAATGATATAAAAGAAAACGGCTTGCATGGTTCTGTCAGTGTTGACCCGAAAGGAAAATTAGCCACCAGTTGGGCAAGAATTAAAAAGTATTAGTCTAATTCAAGACTTGCACACAAACGGTAGGCGCGCTTTGTAAGCGCGCCTCTTTGCATTGCACACGGATACCATGTCCCACACTACTGTAGTACGGGTTTTCCGCTCCCCGCACTCCCGTTTACATCCACAACAATTCCATCTACCGTGCTGGCCGTGGATGTACGACTGAAAATGGCCGTGTGAATATTAATTGAATTTTAAGGAACTGACATTTAGAGGAATATGAATGGCAATATTGACAGACGCACACCGTGACCATTTTGATGAATATGGATATATGGCAATTGAAAATGCAGTACCGATTGCGCTGTGTGAAGCAGTCGTTGACGCAATTTTTGCATTCTTGGAGATGGACCCATCCGACTCGAATGATTGGTATCGCGCACCTCACAAACCCGGTGCCGGTATGGTAGAAATGTACTTTCATCAGGCGATGTGGAACGTGTACCAGCATCCACCGATCTATCAAATCTATACCGAGGTGTATGGCACTGAACGTATTTGGGTGCACATAGATAGAGTCAACATGAAACCGCCCAAACATCCTGATTATCCCGAATGGGATCACAAAGGGATGTATCATTGGGATGCGGATACATCAAAACTACCTGTACATTTCAGCACACAAGGGGTTTTGTTTCTAAGAGATACCGCAGAAAATCAAGGGTCTTTTGTATGTTGGCCCGGGGCACATAAGTCACTAATAGATGAAGAGAATCCGTGGGTGCCTGAATTGACACCGGAAGTATATAGAGAGAAATTTGTCCAAGTGCCAGCCAAAGCAGGTTCATTATTGATCTGGCATATAGCACTTCCACACGGAAATGGTCGCAACACGTCTGATAAACCTAGACTGGCACAATACATGAACTATTACCGAGCACCAAATCCAATGAATGAGGAACGTCGTCAGGAGCGACTTACTCTGTGGAGAGAACGCAGAGCATTAGGACACGGACCCTATCCTGGTGACCCACGCGGCTGGGAAGCGAAAAACTACGGATCACCAGAATTGACTCCTTTAGGACGAAAACTCTTAGGTGTTGATTTGTGGGATTAACGTGGAAAAAATGATTTATTATGCAACGGAAACCTTGGATTTTCTATTATGGTAATAGATTTATTTTTGAAGTGGTCCGAAGTCTATGTTGTAAAAATTAAGCAGCCAAACACAGATACCTAACAGAAAAAGTGGAATACAGATAAGGAGGATAAGAATAAAGAAACCCCATACCCACGCTCCTTTGGACTTTGCTACCGTTGCCAAACGTGCGATCAACATTCCACCACCGATTATTATAACGACTACAAACCCAAAAACCATCATCACCATTTTTCTTTTCTCTCTATGAAGCAGTCTCAAGCAAAAAGTCCTATTACCTTCCGTGCAGTGTTAATTGGGGTTGCTCTCATCCCACTTAACAGTTATTGGATTCTGCACCTGAGTTATATCTGGGATTCTAATCGTCCTACGAGTTTGGCGTTACTCTTCAACGTGCTGTTTACACTACTTGTTTTGATTGCCATAAACGCTTTTCTGCGTCGGATACGACCTTCACTTGCATTTTCGCAAAGTGAACTTCTAACTATCTACGCGATGTTGTGCCAAGCCTCCGTTTTTGCAGGGCGCGACATGCTACAAGTATTAGTTCCGATAATGGGAAACGGTTTTTGGTACGCAACCCCAGAAAATGAGTGGGCACAACTCTTTCATCAACATCTTCCCGAATGGCTCGTTGTTGGAGAACTGGACATATTACGCGGTTTTTATGAAGGTGAATCAACACTTTACATCCAATCACATTTTCAAGCATGGTTAGTGCCAACGTTATTATGGGTATGCTTTTGTCTCGTCCTCGGTGTAACGATGCTGTGTCTGAACGTGCTTTTACGCAAACAGTGGCAGGAACATGAACGTCTCACTTACCCGATTGCCCAACTCCCCTTTGAAATCACACAAGAAAAAACTGGCTTCTTCAATCGTCGTATGATGACTGTAGGACTGTGCATCGCTGCCTTGCTCAATTTACTGTATAGTTTACACCAAATCAATCCTGTTTTCCCTACAATTCCGCTTTATCACAATTTTCGTCTCACAGAGCAGCCGTGGAGTGCGATGAATAATCCTGGATTCCGCATTAGTTTTTTTCCATTTGCAATTGGTGTTGGTTTTCTGATTCCGCTTGATTTGGGGTTCTCCTGCTGGTTTTTTCATCTGTTCTGGCATTTTGAGCGGATTATCGGACAGAGTCTTGGGTGGCGTGGTTCTATCGGCTTCCCAAGAGAAATGGCACAGATTCGCGGTGTGTGGATAGCTTTATTCCTCTGGACGTTGTGGATGGGACGTTCACATGTTAAGGTTGTTCTCAAAACTATCTTCAACAGTCGTTCTCCGACTAAGAGTGATGAAGGGGAAGCATTACGATACAGAACAGCGGTGATTGGTGCACTTGTTGGACTAATACTGATTTTAGCCTTCTGTGTAAAGGCTGGTATGTCTCTATGGTTTGCTTTACTTTTCTTTGTCATCTATTTAGCGATGTCTGTGACAATAACGCGTATTCGTGCCGAATTAGGACCGCCTGCACACGATCTATACAACGCTGGTCCAGATCTGCTCTTGACAGATGCGATTGGAACACGACGTGTCGGCAATCGCAATTTATCTGTGATGTCGCTATTCTTCTGGTTGAATCATCTTTCCTACCGCGCACACCCGATGCCGCATCAACTGGAAGCACTGAAACTTGCACATCAAACTCGCTTTAATGGCAAGCAACTATTATGGGTATTAGCAATTGCGATTTTTGTTGGTGCACTTTCGGCTGCGTGGGGACATCTGCATCTATCATATCAAGTTGGTTTAGAGAATGCACGTTCATGGTATGCGCGTGCGGCTTTCAATCGATTGGCTGGGTGGCTGTATAATCCGAGTGAAACGAACTTGGGTGGTATGATGTATACGGTTGGTGGGTTTTTCTTTGCTATCAGTCTGCTGCTTTTGCGATGGCGTTTTATCCAGTGGCCACTTCATCCTGTGGGATATGTTGTTTCAAGTTGGTGGACATTTACGGGACTATGGTTTCCACTTCTAATCAGTTGGACTGTTAAGCGGATTCTGCTTTCAACAGGCGGTGTACGGTTATATAGACGCGCAATACCATTTTTCATCGGTTTGGTCATTGGTGATGTCATAGTCGCTTCTATCATTAGCATATTAGGTTTGTTCTTTGATTTCCGTGTTGTCTACCTCAGTTGGTAAGTCATTGCGATAGAATATTGGTGGTAACTTTGCTTCAAATGTTGCGTTGAAATTATCAGGTAATCTTGCTATTATATGAGTATGATGGATACAGAAAACTTCTCACTCAAAGTGAATATTGGCGGGATTCGGATGCGGAATCCTGTTATGACTGCCTCTGGTACATTCGGCTATGGCAGTGAATATGCCGATTTTGTAGACCTAAACCGACTCGGTGCGGTTGTGATGAAAGGTGTTACAAGTGTGCCGTGGCCTGGCAATCCGATGAACCGCATTATGGAAACGCCCTCCGGTATGCTTAATGCTATTGGACTGCAGAATGTCGGTGTGGATGGTTTTATCTCCGAAAAATTACCTTACCTTCGTGAATTTGATGTGCCTGTTATAGTGAACGTCTGCGGTAAAACTGTGGAAGAGTATCTGACGGTCGTTGAGAAGTTAAGCAGTGCAGATGGCGTTGCTGGTGTGGAACTCAACATCTCCTGTCCGAACCTTGATTGCGGAGGAATGAGTTTCGGTGTTGATGCGACCTTAGCACATCAACTTGTCACAGAGGTGAAAGCAAGAACGCATTTGCCGTTGTTGGTTAAACTATCGCCTAATGTTACGGATATTACCGTGATTGCGCGTGCAATTGAAGATGCAGGCGCAGATGCACTCTCTGCAATCAATACCCTACTCGGCATGGCAATCAACGCAGAAACACGCAAACCCGAACTAGCAAATATAACAGGTGGTCTGTCAGGTCCTGCAATCAAACCTGTCGCATTAAGATTGGTTTGGGAGGTGTACAAAAACGTCTCTATTCCGATTGTGGGAATGGGTGGTATAATGAACGCGACAGATGCATTGGAATTTTTCATCGCGGGTGCTTCGGCAGTAGCAATTGGAACGGCGAACTTTGTCAATCCAAAAGCATCATTAGAAGTGATTGAAGGCATTCACGTATATCTTGAAAAGATGAACATGAAATCAATAAATGAATTGGTTGGGAGTTTGGACGTTGATGTCTAATCAAAACGAAAATGTTGATATATTTTATTATTCGGTGTATAATTTGAACCAGAATTGATTTATGAACGTTTACCGGATGGTATCATGCAATATATGTCAAATGGAAATGTCATTGAATCAGAGAATGGCGGACCACCACACGCATAGAGGAGATGATGCGACACCTCGTAACACTTGATGATCTATCGAATTTTGAAATAGAGCAGATTTTTCGCTTAGCAGAAGGGATGCAGTCCCAACAGGAAACCTGGTCAGGTATTTGCCGTAGCAAATTGCTGGCAACGTTATTCTATGAACCGAGTACACGTACTCGGCTTTCCTTTGAAAGTGCGATGGAACGTCTCAATGGTGGGACACTCGGTTTCGCTGATCCGAGTTCTACCTCTATGACCAAAGGTGAAACCCTCGCTGACACTGCACGGATGGTCACGAACTATGCGGACCTTATTGTGATGCGACACAGTTGGGCAGGTTCTGCGCGGGTTATGGCACGTTATTCCAATATCCCTGTCATCAATGGTGGAGATGGCAGCCATGCACATCCAACACAAGCCCTAACAGACCTCTATACAATTATTCGTCGCAAATCACAGGTGCATGGGTTGACAGTGGGCGTTTGCGGTGATCTTCGGTATGGACGCGCAGCACATTCGTTTACCTTAGCTGCTGCCAGATTCGGTGCCAACCTTGTTCACATTGCCCCGCATGGATTACAGATGCCACCTTGGGTGCTGGCTCGATTGGCAGAAAATCACAAACAGACACCTCTTGAGGTGGAAAACGTCACAGAGGTGATTGAAACGCTTGATGTTATCTATGTTAATCGGCTTCAGGAAGAACGGCTGCCACCCAATTTAGATGCAAAAACGGTGCGTGGTAGTTATCTGCTGAACGCTGATGTAATGAAAAACGCGAAACCTGATGCGATGATAATGCACCCGTTGCCTCGCGTTAACGAATTGGCTTATGAATTAGACGATGACCCGCGTGCTGCCTATTTTGAACAATCTGCAAATGCCGTGCCAGTACGAATGGCTCTTATTGCAAGCCTGATGGGATTGGAACAACTCATCTTAACCCAACCACCAACCCGTAACATTAGCGAGTCTACAGAACAGTGTGAAAATACCAACTGTGTTACCAACCACGAGACCTATCTGACACCAGAACGTGAAACGTACAATGGTCATGCAGAAGTGAACGCTTGTGCGTATTGTGGTAATCTGCTTTCATGAGACACATGAGACAGAAAATAAGCAAGACCTTTTGTGTAGTGAAGTCTATTCTTCATCAGGTTCATCTTCGGGTACAGGCACTTTGGAAATCATTCCATCTTTCTCAATGATAGCAAATCGAGCGATACGCCATAGCGGTGATTTTTCACTTACTGCCTGCCATCCACCTTCAAAATGTGTGACCGTAACAAAGTCTTTTTCAGCATCAGGTTCATTACCACCAAACACTTCATGAGTTGTCCAGTTTGTATAGGTTACTGGTTCACCACTATCCCATCGCCAAACGCCTTCCTCTTCCACATCATTGAGTCCTATCCAAAAATCCGGATTTCTAAACATAATTTGCACCCAGACCTGCTCTTCTTCGTCGTTGATGGATAGGAGGTGTGATTCTTCTTTTATAGCCTTCTGTTGTGCATCGTGCCACCCATTACAAGGAACTTGTGCATAAGCGTGTCCATTTGCGGGATTGATGATCCAAACTATTTTCTCTGGTTTTCTTGGGATTGGTGGACGGATATTGGCACCAGCGAATGCCTCAGCAGCCACACGTTGTCGCTGATTCTGTTCAATCTCATTCTTGTTATCTGCCGGCTTTTTCTTGACTGGGTTTCCATCAAGTTTAATTACGATATTCTCAGGATGGACACCTTTATTGATTAGGAAAGGCCCTGCACCACCAGAAAAATTCTTAATAGTTACGGAAAGCGTGTAGTAGCCTGGATCATCTCTATATTCATTAAAATAGCCTTCAGCATCAGTAATGCATTCTGTTCCATGCCTCCCGCTACCTCCACCAAATTCTCCTCCGCGAAACGCTATGGATAGACGTGCGTCAGTATTTGCAACAGGTGTTCCATCTGCATATACAATCTGTGCGCGGATTTGCAATAGTTTCTTAACTGTAATTTTAATGTCTTCTATGTTTGTGTCAGGTTTCAATCCAAATGTCAATCCTCCAAATGGTCCCATATCATCCACAGGATAAAAAGTAATTTTGTTCAACTGAATTGAGACGATTTGCATTTCAGATTTAGTTCTCTGATTCTGCATCATTAACAATCTATGTTGATGTGCTTGTTGTGGCTTATTGTGGTCAATATTTTGGAGTACATCTAACATTCCATCAGGAATTCCATTTATCTGTACCATACCAGACTGTATGTTTTCTGATTTGAAGGAGCCATCATCTTCAGATTCCACTATAGCAAAGGGCGGTGCATCTGGTTGTTTTCCATCATCTGGTTGTCCTCCTAATTGGTGTGCGGCGATCATAAAGGGATGAGGCATACCGTTTACGACTTGCATAGATTGAACAAGGAAAGTGTATCCAGCAACTGCTTTGCCTTCTGTATCCATAACTTTTCCAGATATTCCGCTTGCAGCTTGTTGTTTAGGTTCTACAGGTGCTTCTTGAGCAATAACATTCGTTATAGTTGTCAGTATTATGAGGACGAATGCTACATGTTTACTTATGGTGTAGATGCATTTCATGGTATTATCTCCTTTTATTGGTAAGTGGTAAGGACTATTCAGTCTCTTCATCAGGTGTTGGTGCCCCAATGACAAGATCTTTCTTCTCCAAAATGGCTTTATTCGTGATATTTGCAACAGGATTATCTGTACGTACTTGTTGCCATTTCCCTGTCACACCGATGAGTGCAGTATAAGTCTTGCCAATATTTTCATCCTGTTCACCATCATTTTTTGGAGCAGCCAGTAATTTTTGAGTGTCCCAATTGGTGTAAGTGATTGGATCACCGTTATCCCACTTTTTTTCATCTTTTTTCATTCCATCGGTGAATCCGATCCAATAGTTTTCTTTTCCGTAGACATCAAGCAACCACTGTTGTTCGTCTTTATCATTGATAGCGACGAGATATGCTTTTTGTTCTGTTGCCTTGGCGAGTGCTTCTTCAGGTGATTGACAGTTAATTACTTTGTAGGCGTGTCTGTTTGCAGGGTTAATTGCCCATACGCCTTCACGTCTCTTTTGAGTAATGGTGCGTCTAAGTTCCATGTTAGGTGCAGGTCTTGGAGCTGGCGGCACCTGTGGTCTGAAAATATTTGGATTCGGAGGTGCTTGTTGAACTCCTTTTAACGTTAGGGTTAAACCGTCAAGTCGTTGTCCTTCTTCAAGCAATAATTCTGGGGATTCTGCCTTTTGTCCTTGATATTCAATGGTGATAGTATAATAGGCAGACCTATCAACATACTCAGTAAATCTTCCTTCATTGTCAGTTTGCGTTGATCCACTTCCACTACCAGATCCTCCGTTGACATATCGTCTTTTTGTTTTGAGGTTAACTCTTGAGTTTCGGAGGGGTGAACCATCATCCTTAAGAACCTGTCCTCGAATTCGCATCCGTTGTCGAACAGTTAACTTCACATCTATCTTATCGGTTTCCTCTTCTATTCCGAAAGGAAATCCACCAAACATAAAAAACTGATGTGGGTGAACACTGAAGGCAATCCCTTGAATTTCAATACCGCGAATTTCATAGTCTGAATTGCGTTCTGGAAATAATGATAAATGATTGACTGAAGGTACAACAGTGTTTTTTATTACAAAAGAACCGGTTGCATCAGTATTACTCGGTTGTGGTGGTGGCATTACAGGTTCACGTCCACGTATACCATGTCTCTCAGGAATAAAAGTTCCCTTAAACGACTTAACTGCAACGATAAGGTCAGGTACGGGATCTCCATTTTCGTCAACGACCTCTCCAGAAATGATTGATGCGTTACTATTGTAGGAGAATAATAGAAAAACCACTATACACATGATAAAAAGCGTTATTGTAAAATTTGATCGTTTCATTGTGTGTCTCCTTCTGTTAAGTTTGGTGGGTGTATTTGATTTTAATGTTGATGATGTTACTATTATACACGAATGGAATGTTGTTGACAAGTTAAGTGTAGACTGGAACAGAGATAATCAATTGTTAGTATCACTATAGTTGAAAAATCTTCCAACAAAATATCGAGGTTGGAAACGCCTCCAACAGAAGTTTCAAGTGCCAATTGCATACCTATGAGTCAGTACGGAAAAAATGTTGCATACCCTGTAGAAACGTGGTATAATTAACACAATTTGATTAGGCAAGAAAACAGAGTTAACAGAGATACACATCTCCAGATTTGCACGGCGGGTTCTCTCATCATGAGAGTCTGATGCAGATATGAAGGAGGTGGACGTATAAACCCAATGAGGAGTCATGAACTTCTCAACTCAGGAGGAAATTTTGGCAGTTACAATGAAGGAACTCCTTGAATGTGGAGTGCACTTTGGTCACCAAACCAGACGTTGGAATCCGAAGATGGCTGAGTACATCTTCGCCGAAAGAAATGGTATTTACATTATTGATTTACAGAAGACATTGACTATGCTTGAAACTGCAGTAGAATATGTCAGGAGTATTGCTGCTAATGGTGGTGTAGTCCTTTTTGTAGGCACTAAACGACAATCTCAGGAAGCAGTTCTTGAGGAAGCACTTCGATGTAGCATGTACTACGTTAATCACCGTTGGTTAGGTGGTATGTTGACAAACTTCCAAACCATACGCCAAAGCATCAGTAGGTTAGAAGCCATTGAAGAAGAAGAAACGAGTGGTGAACTTGAGAAACGTCCGAAGAAGGAGATCATTCGTCTCATGCGTGAAAAGGGGAAGTTGTCCAATAACCTTACCGGTATCAAGGAAATGTCAACACTTCCTGAAGTGGTTGTTGTCACGGATACGCGAAAGGAACACACAGCAATTGCCGAGGCAAACAAACTCGGTATTCCAATAATAGCAATCGTAGATACGAACTGCGATCCAGATCCTGTTGACCTACCTATCCCAGGCAACGATGATGCGATTCGTTCCATTCGGTTAGTCTGTGCTGTTTTGGCAGAAGCTGTTATAGAAGGGCGTGGCGATGCCTTAGAAGGTGAAGAAGTTGAAGCGGAAAAAGGACAACCTGAAGAAAGCCAGATTGATAAAGTCGCAGAAACTGAACGTCACGAGGAGCAAACAGCAGAAATAATTGATACTGAACAACTCTCAGCGGAGCCAGAGGCAATTGGGGATGCAGAGCAAAGACGAACCCGTCAATCTCGCCCAAAAAGAAGTCCTCGTCGATAGTGATAACCGTCACTACAGATTACTGCTCAGGACTATTTCAAATTTGCAACCAAAAACACGAAAAATAAAACAGATAGTTTTTAACTATAATAGAACTTACGCGAATTTCACCGTTTATCTCTAACAATGTCTAATAACGTGTTTTTTGTGATATTATGAGTAATGCGCACTGGTAAGGCACGAAATCGATGGCATGAATGTTATAAAGCATTCCACGCCTACAGTATGAGCGTAAGTTTATTTCAAAAATTCAGAAATAGTGTGCCAGCAACACGGATGTATAGTGTATTATGGTCTGGCACCGTAAAAATGGGTCTAATTGGAGGAAACATGGCAATTACAGCAAAAATGGTCAGTGAGTTACGTTCACGGACTGGTGCTGGCATAATGGACTGCAAGAAAGCACTGACAGATACGGATGGCGATCTTGATGCTGCGATTAAGAAATTGCGCGAGCAAGGATTGCGTGCTTCTGAAGTGAAGGGTGGACGCGCTACTGAAGAAGGACTTGTTGTCTCATATATTCACCCTGGAAACCGCGTCGGCACATTAGTTGAATTGAATTGCGAAACCGACTTTGTTGCGCGTACAGAGCAGTTTCAGAAATTGGCAACTGAAATCGCTATGCAAGTGGCTGCTGCAAAACCAAAATATGTCAAGGAAGACGAAGTGCCAGCAGAAGATCTTGATGCAGAAAAGATGATCTTGAAAACACAGGCAAAACAAGAAGGTAAACCTGACCATATTGTTGATAAAATTGTTGAAGGACGGCTTTCTAAATTTTATTCGGAAGCATGTCTATTAAAACAACCTTATATTCGAGATGCCGATAAAACTATTGAGGACCTTGTAAAGGATGCAATCGCGCAACTTGGCGAGAACATCGTTGTGAAACGTTTTGTGCTCTATGTCCTCGGACAGTAAATATCATCATAGACAGCACAACTTACATCGGAATCGGTAAAACCAGAAAGGAATAGGAAATTCAGATGCAAGAAGTACTGAAAAATGCTGAATCACGCATGCAAAAGTCAATTGAGTCAACTTTGACGAAATTGTCACATATCCAAACTGGTCGCGCGACGACAGCGTTGTTAGACCAGGTTACAATTAACTATTACGGAAGTAAAACTCCACTGAACCAAGTGGGAACGATTACGACACCTGAACCACGTCAGTTGGTCATCCAACCTTGGGACAAAACACTTATAACCGAAATTGAAAAAGCAATTGCACAATCCGACTTAGGATTAGCAACAAGTAACGATGGTAGTTTAATTCGGATACAAGTGCCTGAATTGACGACAGAACGTCGGGTTGAATTGACCAAATTGGTAAAGAAGTTGGCGGAAGAAGGTAGAGTAGCGATTCGCAATATCCGACGTGATGCTAACGATGCTATTCGCAAACTTGAAGGCAATGATTCGGGGTCGGGTAGCCGTAGAAGCAAAGGTCGAGGTGGCGATAAGAAAAGTGGGCGCGCTGACGCGGATCCAGTCCAAAACTTAACTGATACCTACGTAGACCAAATTAACGAATTGGCCGAAGCAAAAGAAGCTGAACTTTTAGAGAACTAATTATGTTTTGGCGGCGAGCTTTGAGTGTAGTAGTGCTGCTTCCGGTAATCATCCTGATAATTTATTGGGATGGTTGGCCTTGGCATGATAAGCCTTTGCTTTATCTACTGCTCGTTTCCTTCGCTGTCACCATGATGCAAATCGAATACTGCAGGTTAGCTGGAAACTTCGGCAGCAAATTGAATCCGGTTATACCTGTCGTTCTCACGGTTTCATTTAGTTGTTTTGCATTTTTCTTGCCCGAATCAATAGAAAATGTGAACGTTTCAATCATAATGTCCTGCTTCATGGTCGGAGTATTCATCTACGCTTTCGCATCAAGCATTTTCCGTGGAAAAATTGATGGAGAATTGTGGACCGTCAAGTTAAAACTAACAGGGATACTAACAATCGGATGGGCATTTGGTTATCACTGTATTCTTCTGCGAATAACAGGTGAATTTGGTTTTCAACTAATCATCTTACTCATCGGTACAATTTGGTGTAGTGATACCGGTGCGTATCTTATCGGTAGGGCAGTCGGTAAAACTAAACTCAGCACCCCGATTAGTCCCCGGAAAACAGTTGAAGGTACAATTGCTGGTTTAGTCGTAGGCACCCTGACAAGTGTTGTCCTCAGCATGTTATTTCTACAAGGAACGGTTTCGTTGTCACACGCAGCTATTTTAGGGTTCGTATTGAGTGTGTTGGGACAACTTGGTGATTTGAGTGTCTCACTCATGAAACGGACTGCAGGTGTCAAAGACTCTGGAGATGTTATACCGGGACACGGTGGATTTCTTGATAGATGTGATAGTTTGATATTTACCACACCTATCCTCTATTATTATCTCATTTTCGTTGGGATTTTAAAATAGAAATATATTCAACTTGTGTCATATCGCTGTCTATAAGCAATGTATTTGATGCATCCAGGACAGACTATCTAAATATCATTCAAGGCGGGTATACATCACTGCCAAAATAATCAATACACATGAAGCACATTGCGATTTTAGGTAGTACCGGTTCTATTGGAAAAAACACCCTTGACGTTGTTGAAACACACAAAGATGCATTTAAGGTTGTTTCCCTTGCAGCCAACAAAGATGTTGATACGTTTGAACATCAAATACGAAAATTTCGTCCGCGTATAGCAGCATTATTTGATATTAATGCTGCAAATTGTCTTCGTGAACGCCTACATGATTATGAGGGAACTGAAATACTTTCAGGCAATGATGGCATTCTTGCTGTCGCTACTGTTGATGAAGCTGAACAAGTCTTAGATGGAATGGGAGGAAGTGCAGGGTTGCTTCCTACATTAGCCGCTATCAATGCGGGTAAAGACATCGCCTTTGTCAATAAAGAAGTAATGGTAATGTGCGGTGCTTTGGTACTGGAAGCCGTAAAGAGGAACGGTGTCAACTTAATCCCTATTGACGGTGAAATGAGTGCGATCTTTCAGTGTTTAGAAGGTGCGCGAGATAAGCAAACTGACATACATAGATTACTCTTAACTGCATCTGGTGGACCGTTTAGAGATACACCGAAAGAGAGTCTTTACAAAGTTACACCACAACAAGCATTAAAGCATCCTAACTGGGATATGGGGGCAAAGATAACGATTGATTCAGCAACCATGATGAACAAAGGATTGGAAGTTATTGAGGCAAAATGGTTGTTTGACATTGAACTTGAAAAAATAGACATCGTTGTCCACAGGGAAAGTATCGTGCATTCAATGGTTGAATGGACAGATGGATCAACACTTGCTCAACTCGGACCAACGGATATGCGTATTATGATTCAATACGCTTTAACATATCCTAACAGGCTTTCTACGCCAGTCCCACGTTTAGATTTACGCGAACCTCGTACATTGCATTTTGAACCGGTTGATAGAGAAAAGTTCCCATGTATCTCACTTGCTTATACCGCCGCTGAAGTCGGAGGGACGCTTCCCGTTGTTCTTAGCAGTGCAGACGAAGTTGTGGTAGATGCTTTTCTTGATGAAACCATCGGTTTTATGGACATTCCCTCCGTCTTGCAGAGTGTAATGGACAAACATGAAGTGATTGCAGACCCTACACTTGAGGATATTCTTGAAGTTGACAAGTGGGCAAAATCGACTGCACTTTCAATCATTAACGCTAAGAGGTAGTGCAGCATTGGCAAACTTGCCGTCATAAAATAGGAGACATATAATGGATTTTTTTCAACCTATCCTTTCAATTATCCCTGGTATCAAAGCAGTTCTACTTGCTATTATCCCACTCGGATTTCTAATTTTTATTCATGAACTCGGTCATTTTCTTGCTGCGAAACGTGCGGGGATAAAGGTCAATACGTTTTCACTCGGTTTCGGTCCAAAAATCTTTGGATTTACGAAAGGAGAAACACTTTACAAACTCTCACTCTTGCCGTTTGGTGGATATGTCGCAATGGAAGGTGAAAACCCGACTGAACAGACTGGTGAAGAAGGTGAATTTGGTAGTGCTTCTCTCGGTAATCGTGCATTTGTTGTTATCGCTGGACCTGTAGTGAATTTATTGTTCGGTATATTAGCATTCTGGTTTATTTTTACCGTGGGGCTTGATAGAGATTCTGCAGGGTTAATCAGTCGTTTAACAGGACAGTCTTTTAGCAATGAACAAGAGGCGGTTCAGATAGGTATGCTTGCCGATAATGGTCCCGCTGCTGTGGCAGGTGTCAAACCTGGCGACACAATTGTTTCTTTAGATGGTACCCCAATAGCAAATTGGAATGTATTCCACACGAAAATTTTCACCAATCCTGAGAAGGAAATGGAACTCGTCGTTGAACGGGATGGAGAACAGGAGATACTTACCGTAACACCGGATGCTCAAGCTGGTGGTCCGAGGGGTGACTATGGGGTGCTCCAGGTAAGCAGTACAAGTGCTGCGTTTGTTTCCAATGTTGATGAAAGCAGTTTGGCAGCAGAAGCAGGCATAAAAGTTGGCGATCAGATAGAAACAATTAACGGTCAACAGATATATTCTGTCCCTCAGTTTGGTCCTGATATCTGGCATCCGAGATTCGACTGGTTTGGAACAAATTACCAAGCACTTTACCAACAGATTAACGAAAACAGAGAGGAAATTGCAATCGGTGTTAGCAGAAGTGTTGACAAAGAAACTTATGAGAAACTCACAATAACAATGCCTGTCACTTGGGAGATAAGAACGGATGTTCAAGAAAAAAGCACTGCAGATAAAGCAGGGCTTAAGAATGGTGATGTTCTGATCCGTTTTAACGGAAATTCAGTAGACAGTAAATCGCTCTTCTCGGAATTGGAGATAGTGGATGATGATCCGATAGTACTCGGTATTTTACGTGATGGAACTGAACAAACGGTAACGCTTTTACCAGCAGAGGCTTCAGCTAAGGACGAAGAAGACACATTTTTGGGAATTAAATGGGCACCCTATCTGAGTGGAATGAGAATAGGTGGGTCCCCGTTACCCAAATATAACGTGTTTACAGCAATTGGTAAAGGATTTGAAACGACTTGGCTTACGTTTACCTCTATCACACGCACACTAAAACAGTTGATTGGTGGAGAGGTATCTCCGAAGTATCTATCGGGTCCGATTGGTATTGCGGATGCTACGAGTCGTATGTTTGATAGTGTTAGCTTAACTA
The DNA here is from genome assembly GCA_965214095.1 of Candidatus Poribacteria bacterium. Taxonomy (GTDB): domain Bacteria; phylum Poribacteria; class WGA-4E; order WGA-4E; family WGA-3G; genus MSPOR6. The sequence goes on from OZ243938.1 coordinate 2,271,456, forward strand.
CAGTTCTCTTTTTCATCGGTTTTATCAGCATTAACCTCGCCATCGTTAATCTGTTACCAATTCCCATTGCGGATGGTGGACATCTCCTATTTTTTGCCGTTGAGAAAATTAGAGGACAACCCGTACCACGAAGAGCACAGGAAATTGTTCAACAGGTGAGTGTAATCCTTCTCATCGCACTATTCTTGTACATCACTTGGTTTGACAGCATTACGTTGTTTGATAGCTGGTTTAACTAAATTGCTATATGCATGGAATTGACATGGATAATAGTCTAAGAGAAGAATATCTTAACATAGTTGCAACTGTGAGGGAACACGTGACAGAACAACTTGAATTCGGTTTTTTAGAAGCAGAAACATCAGAAAACGGAAAAGAACATCCGTTTTCAGACTTAGATTTAGCTGCACTAAACGATGATGCCCAAAGTTGTGTAAAATGCGGATTACACGCAGAACGCAACTCAGTTGTTTTTGGTGTTGGAAACCTAAATGCCGACTTGATGTTTGTTGGTGAAGCACCCGGTGCTGATGAAGACAAGCAAGGGGAACCTTTTGTTGGCAGAGCAGGAAAATTACTTACAGACATTATTAAGGCGATGAAATTAACACGTGAAGATGTCTACATCGCTAACGTGTTAAAATGCCGTCCTCCAGGCAACAGAAATCCTACGCCTGATGAGGTAGAAACTTGTAGTCCCTATCTATTACGACAAATCACGTTGATCCAACCGAAAATCATCGTAGCACTCGGTAGTTTTGCTGCACAGATGCTATTGGATACGAAAACAGGAATATCCGCACTCCGCGGGCGGTTCCATGAGTTTGCTCTCGCCCAACAAGACGATAATGCTCCTACCGTTATGCCGACCTATCATCCTGCGTATCTGCTCCGAAATCCGAGTGCGAAACGCGATGTTTGGGAAGACATGCAACAGGTGATGGATTTATTACATGGTAAATAATGCTTACACGATGTAACCGCTTGTACGTCTACCAAGACCTACCATTTATTTGGATAGAGTAAGATAATGAATTACGCCAACGTTGCTTTTCCTATAGCAGTCAACCGTCTGTTCACTTATTCTGTTCCACAACACCTTGATACAATTTTACAACCCGGTATGCGTGTGCTCGCCTCTTTCCGCAGAGATAGTCAGGAAGGCGTTGTCGTAGAGCGGACAGATACAACCGATTTGTCACCAGACCAGATAAAAGACATCTCCGACTGCCTTGACGATGTGCCAACTTATTCTGATGAATTACTTTCACTCACAAAATGGATGGCAGACTACTATCTCACTTCCTGGGGTAACGCCCTTTTTTGTGCTGTTCCTGCAGCAGTCCGGAACCAAAAACAACAAGTCGTGAAACTTGTTCCTGAATACACACCGCCAACTGGAAAGGTGCAGAAAGCAATTGTCGCACATTTGGAATCAGAGGATGAACTGACTCCCAACCAGCTTGGCCGTCGCATTGGCAAAAGTTACGCACAACTCCGACCTACCATCACAGCACTTCGTGAAAAGGGTGTTGTTGAGGTCATTGTCAGTCACAAGCCGAAAGCCACTACGCAATTTACCAATATTGCTACATTAGCATTGACAAATGCTGAAATAGAGGGTGAGATTTCTGAACTGACTACAGGTGGAGATGGATATGAAGCAAATAATGAGAAGAAACAACGCACCACACATGCAGCCGCTGCCAAACATGCCGAAATTCTTCAGACACTCCTTGATGAAGGAGGCTCAGTATCCACAGCAGAAATAACAAAACGGGTCAAGACAAGCATCTCACTACTTCGCACACTTGAAAGACGGGGACTAATTAAGATATCTCGCGCGGAAGCGGTGCGCAACCCACTCAGCAGTCAGCATGTCGTACCTACATCGCCACTTACTCTAAATTCAATCCAATCTGAAGCATTTGAAGACATTCTGAAAGGCCTCCAGTCGGAAGATAGATCACATTACCGATACTTACTTCACGGTGTCACAGGTAGCGGCAAAACAGAAGTGTATATGCAGGCGATGACGCATATCCTTGAAAGTGGAAAATCAGTTATCGTGCTTGTTCCGGAGATTTCTCTGACACCGCAAACAACATCAAGGTTTATTGGTCGTTTCGGTGAGCGCGTTGCACTCCTTCACAGTCGACTCAGTGACGGTGAACGTTTTGACCAGTGGCATCGTATCCAAAAAGGGGATGCAGATATTGTTATTGGTCCCCGATCTGCTATTTTCGCTCCTGTAAAACAACTCGGTCTACTGATTATTGACGAAGAACACTCAGATTCATATAAATCGGATACTGCACCGCGTTACCATGCACGTGAAGTTGCACAAAAACGAAGTGAACTCGCAAACTGTCCGATAATACTTGGCAGCGCGACACCGTCCCTTGAAAGTTATTATAACTCTCAGAACGGCACTTATAAACTGCTTAAACTGCCTTCGCGTGTATTAGACAGAAAGATGCCAGAAGTCCATATTGTTGATATGCGAGAAGAACTAAAGAATGGCAACCGCACAATCTTCTCCGAACTCCTCAGAAACTCAATTGGTGAAAGGTTGGAGAAGCATGAACAGACTATACTGTTTCTAAACAGACGCGGACATTCCAGTTATGTATTCTGTCGCACTTGCGGTTATGTAGAGAGGTGCGAAAACTGCTCTATTTCATTAACATTCCATTTTGAAACAAAAAGAATGGTCTGCCACCATTGTGGACATCAACGTGACACGCATGCATCTTGTCCTGATTGTGATGGCGTTGCAATTGATTACTTTGGTCGCAGAGGATTTGGGACAGAAACAGTTGAGCAAGAGGTGCGTAAATCTTACCCAACGGCAAATATCAAAAGATTTGATGCAGATTCAACTGCACGAAAAAATGCACATCAGCACATTTTGGACGGTTTCCAACGACAGGAAATTGATATTCTCATCGGGACACAGATGGTGGCAAAAGGTTTGGATTTCCCCAATGTGACCTTGGTTGGGGTGGTTGTTGCTGATACTGCTTTGAATTTACCGGATTTTCGCGCAAGTGAACAGACGTTTAGTCTGCTCACACAAGTTGCTGGTCGTTCTGGACGGGCTGATACAGCTGGTGAAGTAATCGTCCAGACCTACATGCCGAACCACTACAGTATTTCATCTGTCAAGAAACATGACTACATCGGTTTTTATCAACAAGAGATAGAAGCACGGAGTGTTTTACAATATCCTCCTTTCAGTCATGTTGCCACACTTTTGCTACGTGGTGAGGATGAAAAAGTGGTAATTGACGCTATGCATTCTGTTGATGAGCATCTTCAAGCTTTACAAAGTGAAGATTTTCCAGAGGTGAAAATTTTAGGTCCTGCTCCTGCCCCGCTCTCTAAGATAGATGGAAAATACCGATGGCATTTCCTGCTCCGATGTCAGAACGTAGACCAAATTAGTCAACTGTTTCAACGATTGAACGAAGAACCACCAGCAATATTAAAATCGAATGTAATAGATTATATTATAGACATAGATCCAACAAATACGTTATAATACCTACTTAACCTGATGTGCAGGGAAACAAGAATTGCCTGCACCAAATTAAAGGAATTAATCATATATGGGCAACCGGATATTTGAGAAACTTGATAATACTGACTTAATTGCACAGAGTCCTATTCTCGTTTTTGCTGCTGACCCGCTTGCATCAGCAGGCATAAAAGGACTCGGACAAGTGCAACACCCAAAACCGCACTATCGAACGCATGGCGAGTTCTTACAACTCCAACGGGATCTTGTTGCAGATGGACAACTTGATGGTCTCCTGATGACCCCCGCAGATGCGGAAATACTTGCGCTTGATGAAAACCTGTTTGAGAACACGCCAATCACCCCAATTGTTCGCATGAACTCCGAAACTGCAATCTGGAATCCGAGATTTGGTGTGTACACCTCAAGACCATCAATGCCATTTCAGACAGTTTTCCCTGAAGATATGCAACGGTATTGTGAGACGCTTGTTGGTCCTGCGTTGGATTGCCGGGTCAATCTCGGATTATATTCAATTACTCTCAACAATGACCCACTTGTCGACGAGAAAATGTTGCATGCTTACGTTCAATTTGCACATATTGTGGGAGAAATAGAAGGATTTGATCATCTATTAGAGGTGTTTTTGCCGAATGTAAAAATGCCGGGAATGGATGAAGAAAAACGGGGTATGTATGTCGCCGATTCTATTGTCCGCACGATGAGTTATCTCCGTAAACACCAACGTCCTCGTTTCATAAAGACTGCATACACGACTGCTGATGTTTGGACGGAATTATGTCAATTTGATACAACGCTTGTTATCGGTGCGTTGGGTGGAGCGCGGCAAAATGCTCGTAGCACTTTTGCCCTGGCACATAACGTTGTACAGAACGGTGGACGCGCTATATTGTTCGGCCGCACAATCTTTGGTGAAGATGATCCAATTAGTTTTGTGCAATGCTTACGGCGCGTGCTTGATGGAGACTCTGATCCGCAAGCGGCACATGCAGACTATCAGAAGAACCTAAGAACTCGGACATCTTAGCGAAAACAATTATGCTGTGTCCTTCAGTCTTGTAGGTGCGGTTTCATAACAGCATCATAGGTGTCAATTTAGCGTCCTTCCAAGTACCGGTAGGTTCGGTTTCCTAACCGAACTAGCTTTGTGCCAAATACCTTCATAGAGGTTCTCGCGTAGGATCCGGTTCGGTTAGGAAACCGAACCTACCAGCCTGGGATTATAGCGTAATTCTCTTAAATTGACGCCTATGGTGCGGTTTCATGACAGCACTATAAGAAGGCACACATGCCTAACGTGCCTTCTTACTGATATTGCTATCACCTAAATAACTCGTTTCGCATAGACATAATATGCACCAAGCGATAATTCACCTGTCTCATCAGAGAACTCTGTGTGCATCCGTGTCTGTCCTGCTTTGAGATCGAATGTAAAGTTCACACCGACAGCATCAGGTTCAATAACTTGCGTTGCAGTCTGATCACCAATACGGATTTGTGCTGTTTTCAAATTTAATGCACGTCCACCATTGTATAGGTCAATTTTCTCACCGGGAATACCTTCGGTAATTGCCCTATTTTCCTCTCGTGGCCAGCGGCGTAACTCAAAACTATACTCACCATCTTCAGGGATCTCAATTGCCCAATATCCGTTGCATTCCATCCCGTTTCGAATAGAACCTTGATTCCAAGCATTTGCACTGCCGTGCCAATCATGTGTTGTAATACATGCAAGTTGCTCGTTTTGCGTGCCGACGACAATTGGACATTCTTCATCAAACCTTTGTGAAACTATTGTCCACCATGCTTCATAATGTTCGCGAAGTTCAGCAACGACATCAGGGTGTTGATCGGCAATGTCCTCTCGTTGCTCGGGATCTGCTTGAATATCGTATAGTTCCGTGCCGTTGATCAGTCTCCATCTTTGTGACATTGTAGCACTCTGTCTCCACTTTACTGGATTTTCAATCCGCTGCGAATCGGTGACTACCACACGATCTTCCCATTCTTCCGGTTTATCTTGAAATAATGGTGTAATGCTTTTTCCATGGAAACGAGAGTTATCAGACACTTCTAAATCGCATAGGTCAATTAGGGTAGGTAGCAGGTCAATGTTGGCAGTGAGTTCGTCAACTTCTTTCTTTTCTGAAAAACCACCGCTGGGCCAATGCATAAACAGGGGTACACGATGTCCACCTTCATAAGGTGAACCTTTTTTACCACGCATCCCAGCGTTATATCCAGACTTAACATACTGCTGTCCATCTAAGTCGCAGCCATTAGCAGAACCATTATCTGTCATAAAGATAAGGATAGTATTTTCTTCAAGTCCGAGAACTTTAAGATGGTGTCGAAGTCGTGCCATATTATCGTCAATGTTGGTAATCATTCCATAAAAACAGGAACGTGATTCTGGTTCGCCTTTCCTTCGGTAAACTTCACTATATGCATCGGGAACACGGAAGGGGCCGTGGGGTGCATTGGTCGGAATATAGCAGAAAAATGGACGTTCCTTATTGCGTTCAATAAACTTCATTCCTTCCTGAAACCAGACATCTGTGCAGTAACCCTCAAAAGGTTGTTCAGAACCGTTGCTGAAATAGGTGTCGTCAAAGTAGTCGTTTCCCCAATAGTCTGGTGTTTGACTGATACCGCCGCCGCCGTGATAGAGTGCCTCTTCAAAACCTCGGTCATGCGGACGGAACGGATAATTATCTCCAAGATGCCATTTACCGAACATACCTGTTTTATACCCGTTGCGTCTGAAGATATCTGCCATCGTGACTTCATCACTGCGGAGGAGTGACCTTCCTCCGATGGTATGCCATACACCTGTTGAGTTGCAGTAACGTCCGGTCATTATGCCTGCGCGCGTCGGTGAACAGGTGGGACCGACATGTAGGTTCTGCAGTTGAACGCTCTCTCCAGCAAGTGCGTCAAGGTTTGGGGTGTTGATGACAGGATTTCCAGTGCATCCTAAATCACCGTAGCCTTGGTCGTCGGTAATAACGAAAACAAGATTAGGTTGTGTCACGATAATATCTCCATTTATTTAATTTTATAGTATGTTATTGCAACGCCTTTTTAATGCGATCTAACCCACGATGTATCTCTGTCAAAGAGGTAGCGAAGGAAAGACGCAAATTGTTGTCTGCCCCAAAACCATCACCAGGTACAACACCGACACCAGCAGAGCCAAGTAGATAATCGGTTATGTCCATTGAACCTTCAATCTTGTTGCCCTCAAGTGTTCTGCCGTAGTGTGCAGAAAAGTCGGGGAAAATATAGAATGCACCCTGCGGTTTGACATAACTCACACCATCAATATCATCAAAACGTTGACAGATGACATCGCGGCGTTCTTCAAAAGCCTTACGCATTTCCTCAACGGCATCCTGTGGTTCTTTCAGTGCGGCAACTGCACCTTTTTGTGCAATTGAGGTCGGATTTGAAGTGCTATGGGATTGGATGCGGGACATCGCTGAAATCGCATCTTCGGGACCTGCAGTATAACCGATGCGCCATCCTGTCATGGAGTAGGCTTTCGATACACCGTTCACAACAAAGGTTATCGCTTTTGTTTCCTCATTAAATGAGGCGGGACTCTGATGGGTCGCACCGTCGTATAGCAGTGCTTCATAAATTTCATCAGAAATGAGGTAGACCTGATTTTCAACAGCGAGTGCTGCAATCTGTTTAAGTGTATCAATATCGTAGGTTGTGCCGGTGGGGTTGCTCGGACTGTTGATGAGTATCGCCTTGGTTTTTGGTGTTATCGCTGCTGCTACCTGTTCAGGTTGCATACAGAAGTTCTGTTCTGCAGTTGTTTCAATGACTTTTGGCACAGCACCTGCTAATTTGATCTGCTGTGGATAACTCACCCAATACGGTGCTGCAAAGATTACCTCGTCTCCCGGATCACATATCGCTTGCATGATGTTATAGAGGGTGTGCTTTGCACCGCATGAAACTATGACTTGGGATGTTGTATAACTCAATCCGTTATCGTTCTGAAATTTCTCAACGATTGCTTCCCGTAGTTCGGGAATACCGGGGACAGGTGTGTATTTGGTAAAACCTGCATCAAGTGCCTCTATTGCGGCGGCTTTGATATAATCGGGTGTATCAAAATCGGGTTCACCTGCTCCGAATTTGACAACATCTACGCCATCGGCAATCATCGCGTTGATTTTCGCTGTGATGGCTAAGGTGGATGACGGTGTTACGTTTTGACTCCGTTGTGATAGTGAAATCATTAATTCTCCTTATCTTTATATATCGTTCCCTTATGACGATAAGATTAGTCTAAATTCATCAATGTTTGAAACTTCAAGTGCCTGCTGGCATAGCTGCTTGAGTTGCTGTAGTTCTTCAATGCTCTCAAGGATAGGTTTTAGTGGCTGCACTTCATCGGGTGAAAAATGGAATTCTAATATATTCATGAGTGATTCAAGAACGCCTTTTCTCTCACCTTGTTCAATACCTTATCTAATTGTCCACTCAACTGTGGTGTGTCATCAATTTCCTTATTTTCTTTTGTCATAACGTCTTCGCAAGTTGCTTTAACAAATCCTTCTGTTTTCGTGTCAAGGCTTTGGGAACTTCCACAACAAGTCGAACACGTAAATCCCCGTTGCGTCCAGTGGGGTCAACTATTCCTTGTCCACGGATACGTAACTGCTGCCCGGGTTGTGCTCCTGATGGTATTTTGAGATCCACATTACCTGATAGCGTTTGCACTCGGACTGTGCCACCTAAAGCTGCGGTTGTCATAGGCACTTTTACATCTGTTACTAAATCAAGACCATCTCGCGATATTGTTGGATGAGGTTGAACGGATATTTTAACCATCAAGTCCCCTGATTGTCCCGCACCGATGGATTCTCCTTGTCCCCGCACCCGTAGTGTTTGACCGTCTTTAATGCCCGGTGGAATCTTAATAGTAATGTTTCTTCCTTGTATAGGAACCTCTTTCTTTGTTCCAAGCACAGAATCCTCAAAAGGAATAGTTAGGTTTATGCGATGGTCACGCCCGCGGTATGTACGAGTAGTTCTCCGTTGCGGTCCAAATACATCACCGAAAGCATCATCAAATCCACCGTAACCCGACCGTCCAAGAATATCGTTTAAGTTTATGTGAGAAAAGACATCGTTCACATTGGTGAAGCCTTCAAACCCCATACCGTGCACGCCAGCATGACCACGGGTATCATAGGCGCGTCGCTTTTCTGGATCAGATAGCACGGAATAAGCATTAGATGCCTCTTTAAATCTCTCTTCAGCAGCTTTGTCACCGGGGTTCTTATCCGGATGGTATTTGACTGCCAATTTGTGATATGCTTTTTTGATTTCTTCTGAAGTAGCGTCTCGATTAACGCCAAGAATTTCGTAGTAGTCGTTCATAGGTTTTGTTACTATTCATTTAGTAGTTTATTTTCATTTATCACAAAATACAAATTTATAATAATTCTATCATTTCATCAACAGAAGCGATTTTATGTCGTTCTTTCACGATTGTCTTACCAAAATCTAGTATAGCGGTTTCAACATGCAGTTTTCGTTGCAAATCTGAAATAACCTCAATGTCTTTGACATGTGCTGCCCCTATGATTCGTCTCAACATTTCCAATCCAGCAAATCCTACAGACTCCCGGAAGATCACTTGCAAGATGCGAGACTTTAGCGACAAGTCCATCTTAAACTCGTCAGTATATGTTTTCCATGTCTGAATTATTGCAGTAATTATTTCTGACTGAACTTTAGTATTGTCTGTATGAGAATAATAAGATAAGAGATAATTTGCCCAGAACAAACCAATGTCAAATCCGACAGGACCGTAGAAAGCAAATTCAGAGTCAATAACTTTGGCAGAATTACCTTTTACCATAATGCTACCCGTGTGAAGGTCTCCGTGTGTCAACCCACGCTGTACTCTTAGAAAAACGCTCTTTAATTCATCTACCTGTTCCAAGAATTGTTGGTCAGTTCTCAATCGGTCAACCACTGTCTCTAAACCTTCCGTGTGGTAATTTGTTTCGTGATCAGTAAAAGGAAAAGTGAAAACGTAATCGGCAGTTATAGCCTGCATCACGGTGTTTGCAAAGTCTTTCTGGTACTTATTAATAATGACTTTATCAAGGTTATCGGTGTAGGTTTGGCTATGTACAATTCCCATAAACCTTCCGATTAGTACAGGGATTGTCTGACTGACGTTCCCCGCAATGAGATCCTCTCGCAGCAGCTTGTAACCTTTGAGATCCTCCATAGCAATTACTGCAGCCTCACTATCAAAATAGTATAGTGTTGGCACTGTCTCACTTGCAAATTGATTGTAAACTTGAAGTGAACGTAACTCATAAGTCAAACGTTCTGAAGACAATGGATAGTCAGGTCCCAATATTTTAATATAAGGTGGTGCTTGCTTTAACACCAAAGACCTTTCCGAGTGTGTTGAATCGGATACTCGAAAGACAAAGTTGAGATTCCCATCTCCGATCTCTTCAGAATGCAAGTCTGCACCCGAATCAAAAAAAACTATTTCAACTTGTCGTTCACGAAGATATTGAGGGATGGTTTCTCTATTAAGTTCCATATATCGGTAAGAACAACCCGGAAGAAATCTTTATCTACAACAAGAGTTCTTCTGCAATTTGGATTGCATTTAAAGCTGCACCCTTACGAAGATTATCGGCAACAACCCACATATTTAATCCGTTTGAAATGGATATGTCTTCACGAATACGTCCAACATATACATCATCTTTCCCAGCAGCTTCTATCGCCATGGGATACTTGTAGTTGTCCGGATCATCTATCAGCTGCACACCAGGAGCATCTGCAAGACATTTATGTGCTTCAGCAGGAGTAAGTTTTTCATGGGTCTCAAGGTTAATTGACTCTGAATGTGCAAAGAAAACTGGCACACGTACAGTAGTTGCTGAAACACCGATAGTATCATCAGAAAGGATTTTATGGGTTTCATTGACCATCTTGAGTTCTTCTTCGTTATCACCGGTGTCAGTAAAGGGCCAATCAAAAGCGACATTAAATGCCATCTGATGCGGAAAACGATCAAGAGTGATAGGTTTGCCTTCTAACGCTTCGGTTGTTTGTAGAATCAATTCATTCACTGCCTGACCACTCTTACCGGAAACACTTTGATAAGTAGAAACAACAATTCGTTTGATTCCAACAGCATCATATATCGGTTTGAGTGCGACCATCATCTGTATGGTTGAACAATTTGGATTAGCAATAAGTCCGTTATGTTTGTGTGCAGCATCCATATTGACTTCAGGCACAACTAAAGGCGTGTTATCATCCATACGGAAAGCACTCGTATTATCAATAACCAATGCCCCTTTATCAACTGCTGTTGGCATGAATTCTCGACTGACTGATGCCCCCGCCGAAGAAAAGACAAGGTCAACATCATCAAACGAGTCGTGAGTCAATTCTTCTATGACGATGTGTGCCCCTTTAAAAGTTAAGATTTCACCTGCAGATCTGTGAGATGCCAGCAGTTTCAGACTCCCAACAGGAAAAGCGCGTTCTTCTAAAAGCCCCAACATAGTGTTGCCAACTGCCCCTGTTGCCCCGACAATCGCAACACGATAACTCTCATTCATCTTATTTTACCTCAAAGTCTATCTTTTCTAATTATATAATAATGTTACCACAAAGTTAAGACTTAAGCAAACCTGTTTTACAACACGCATTGGTGTGATATAAGCGAGTTTCGCTAAATATTGATAAATCATACAAAAATTAACATTAAAAACCCTATTTATGTAGATAAATACTATATTGAAGCAACCTGAATAGTAACCAAATTTGCTAAACATCGTTATTAGTAGTAAGCAAATGGGATTCCTGCGTTATTTAGCGTGGAAAACTATAATGTTAAGTTGTTTTGAAGTGAATTAACTAACAATCCCACTGCTTTCGCTGTGGGTCTAACCACATAAACTCGTACGGGAGTATTTTAAGTCATTTGAGAAAAGCAAGGCTCTATAGTGTAAGTCGAACCGAAGTCCACACTACGCAGATAGTCAACTGGCACCGTATCTATGGGAAGTGTGCAGATAGTAAAACTTGGCGGATCCCCAGAGGGACAAGTTGCGGTAGACATCATCGCCCGAGACGCTATCTTATCAAAGAGATTTAAGATGCGACGTGCGAATCACTCTTTAACCTCGCGGTAGGGTATACCGAGAGACTAAACGCCTGTGGAGTCCAAGTTAGACCTCATGCAGTTCAGGAAGGAGGCACGAGAGATGGAAGCAGGAATCACGCTGGTTGTGTGTTAAAGAGGGAAACGACTTTAGTCGTCGTGAGTATCACACATCCAGTTGTACCTTGACAATGTTGGGGAAATATAGTATCCTATAGATAGAAACTATTTTATTTCAAGAAGAACTTAAGACATTCTATATAATTTTGTTGCAAGTTGGGTAGTTTCTATCAAATTTAACTTTTCAGTCAGATGCAATGTAATCATCTTATGTAAATTCAAAACTTATATGTGATTATTGTTTGACTGTATATATATTCTTTATCAAAAGGAAGTTGAATCATGGCTAAGAAATTGATGAAAGACGACATCATCAACAGTGTCGCTGACAAAGCAGAACTTACCAAGAAAGATGCCGCCGCTGCTGTTGAAGCGTTTACAGCAACTGTTCAAGACGCTTTGGAGAAAGGCAATTCAATTGGACTCATTGGTTTTGGTACGTTTGAAGTCAGAACCCGTGCTGCTAGAGAAGGTCGCAATCCGCAAACCGGTGCACCTCTCAAAATACCTAAGAAAAAGGTTCCGGCATTCAAAGCTGGTAAGAAACTTAAAGACGCTGTCTCCTAAATGAAGTCGTTTGACTTATTTTTGAAAGGTCGTGGAATATCATTTATTTCCACGACTTTTCTTTTTTAACGATCCATCCTATCAAATAAATTACAATCAAGACTTCGCAATGACAGTAGGTGTGCTTTGTAACGGCGCATACCATTTGTGTGTAAGTGCTGATTGATTTACCAATATTCTCCAGAAAATTGATTGAAAATACTCGGATACTATGCTATCATGATAAGCGATATACAACTCCAAATTAAATGTCTGTTTATTCAAGAATATATTGGAGTTGTCAGAGCAATGGAAAAGAGTATATTTCAGGAGAACTGTGATGTTAATCAGAGCAAGAGCACCTGTCCGTATTGATTTTTCAGGTGGTTGGAGTGATGTTGCCCTTTTCACTGAGGAAACTAAAGGACTTGTTGTCAACGGAGCAATCAATAGATACGCTTATGCAACTCTTGTATGTGGTAGTCAAACAACTTTCGCCGAATCTGTTGAACTTCAACGTATTCTAGGGAAAAAGATTCGTATCTATTCCGCAGATTTTGATACATTCGTTGGAGCTGAAGATGTACGGCAACTTGAATATGATGGTAATATTGATCTCGTGAAAGCAGCTGTTCGTCAGATGTCAATCCAAATTGGGAGTTTTGATCTGATTACACAGTCCAACGCTCCACCGGGAAGTGGACTTGGAACTTCGGCAGCGATGGGAGTAGCTCTTATAGGAGTACTCGGTGCGATTAAAGATGTGACATATCTCCCATACCAGTATGCTGAACTTGCCAGCAGAATTGAACGACATGAATTGGATATCCTTGGTGGTAAACAGGACCATTATGCTAGTGCTATCGGCGGAATAAGTTTTATGGAATTTCAAGGGGAAGAAGTAAAGACATCTCCATTAAAACTACCTGCACATATTCGATATGAACTTGAAAAAAACCTTGTGCTATGTTACACCGGACAATCACGTCTCTCAGGGAATATACATCAGAACGTTACACAAGCATATAAAAGTGGTGAAGTGGGTGTTAGGAAAGCATTAGAAAATCTAAAAACTATTGCAGAATCCACAAAAGCAGCTCTTATACGTGGACGTTTTGCAGATTTCGGTGAACTCTTAACAGAAAATTGGACAAATCAGAAAAAACTGCATACCTCTGTAACAAACGAACAGATTGATAAACTCTTTAAAATTGCAAAAAAACACGGTGCAATTGGCGGTAAAGCGTGTGGTGCTGGCGGTGGTGGCTGTCTACTATTCTACTGTCAACCGACACGTGAGCATAACGTCCGACAGAAACTTGAAGAGGCAGGCACAAGAATTATTGATTTCAACTTTGATGCCGACGGTCTCCAACTGTGGCGAGTTGAATAAGTGAACTGAAATAGCAGACATCGCAACCCGCAGATTATTCAGCACAACATGTGCCTCTATTACAATATTGTAAGCAATCTGATTGATCCTGTATACTACTATGGAAGGAATATTAATGGAAACTACCCAAATAGAAACAGATTTAGAAGCCGCCGAGTTCTTAAAAACTGCTCGTGGAAACATATTGACTGAACTGAAAAAACGGATTATCGGACAAAGCGATGTGATTGATCAACTGCTTATCGCTCTATTTTCACAAGGACACTGTCTCCTTGTAGGTGTGCCGGGTTTGGCGAAAACGCTGCTTATCAGCACATTTGCTAAAATACTAAAACTTCCCTTTAACCGCATCCAATTTACACCGGACCTTATGCCAACAGATATCATTGGCACAGATATAATTGAGGAAGAAATAAATACCGGGAAACGTGCATTCCGGTTTATCAAGGGACCTGTTTTTGCAAATATTGTGCTTGCAGATGAGATTAACCGAACTCCACCAAAAACACAGGCAGCCCTCTTACAAGCGATGCAAGAGTATAAGGTGACTGCGGGAGGTAATACTTATGATTTGGAACTTCCTTTCTTTGTGTTAGCCACACAAAATCCTATAGAACAGGAAGGCACATATCCATTGCCTGAAGCACAACTTGACCGCTTTATGTTCAATATCTACATTGATTATCCAAAGAAATCTGAGGAAAAAGAAATTGTTCTAACAACTACCTCCGCGTATGAACCGGAGATAGGGGCGGTAATTTCGGGTGAGGAAGTGCTTAGATTACAACAGATTGTACGGAAGGTTCCTATTGCTGAGGCGATGGTAGATTATGCCGTTGAACTTAGCCTAAATACGCGTCCATCACATCCAGATGCACCTGATTTTATCAAGGATTGGGTCAATTGGGGCGCGGGACCACGTGCATCGCAATATCTTGTCTTAGGTGCAAAAGCACGGGCTATTATGCACGGACGCTATCATGTCAGTTATGAAGATATCAAAGCAGTCGCAAAACCTGTCTTACGCCACAGAATATTGACAAATTTCAATGCTGAAGCAGACGGTATTACCAGTCTTGATATTATTGAAAAGTTGTTAGAAGAGGTCCAACCACAAGAAGATAATTGAGTTATTACCTCCCATACATATACCTTCTATCATTGTAGCGCGGGTCTGTGTGTCCCATACTGCAAAGTGTTAGATGTGATTTTAACTATAAGAGGCGTAATCCACGAAGATGAACAAAAAAGATACCCACACTCCTCAAAGCCTAAGTCTTATGAAAATGGACAAGTCTGCATTTTCGGTTACAACGCTTTCTGATAAAACTAACGACAAGGAATACTGGTTGTCGAAAACGCCTCAGGAACGTTGGCAGGCACTTGAAATTATGCGACAGATAAATTATGGCTACGATCCAACTACCGTCAGACTTCAAAGAGTTCTTGAAATTGTTGAACGCACATCAGATTGAATACCTTCTCGTTGGAGGATACGCTGTTAGCTTTCACGGATATCCACGTACAACATTGGATATGGATATATGGATAGCGATACAGCGTGAAAATGCCGTGAAAATGGTTGATGCCTTGAGAGAATTTGGTTTTGAGAGTGCTCAATTAACTGTCGATCTCTTTTTAAAGCGAGATCAAATTATACGAATGGGAAATCCTCCAGTCAGAATAGAAATAATGACTACGATTTCTGGTGTCAACTTTGATGAATGTTATTCGGAACGGATTACAGAAGTGATTGATGGAGTTAAGGTTGAAATTATAAACTTGGAGCATTTGAAATTAAACAAACAAGCGGCTGGACGATATAAAGATTTGGATGATTTAGAAAATCTATGAGTTATTATTTTTGACATAATTTTTGTCTATCAAAGTTGACGCAACTTTGATAGGGACAAATAGGAATAAAACATTGGAAGATAGAGAAGTTATCGTGAATCTATGGTATGTGATTGATGAAGAAGGATAAATTTATTTAATTCCCTTCATAAGCATCCAGTTTGCGGTATAAAGTTCTTACGCCAATGCCAAGTATTTTCGCAGCCTCAGTTTTATTGTCACCTGTTTCTTTGAGCGTCTTATAGATCGCAGCCTTTTCAATATCTGCCATCTTCATACCAACCCTACCTATGATTTTGTCCTCATCAAGTACAGGCAAATGCTCTACCGGTTTAGATGAAACTTCCTGCTGTTCTACCGATGTAACGATTGATGTAACCTCATCTTGTGTTAGATTTTCCAAGCCTTCTTGACTTGCTAAAAGAACATCATAGGCTTTCCTAAAAATATCGGCTGCATCGTCTGATTCTGCAATGTGTATCCACTCATTATCATCATCGGAAATTGGAATTCGCACTTGATCATCTATCGGCATAGAGTTTGATTTAAGCAGACGAGATACCAATGCAATCAGTGCTAAAATTGTTTTGTAAATGGCAACATTTTCTGTTGGAATAGTGTCAGTATTCTGGTTTACAAGTTGTATAGATGTCCCAGGTTCACCAGTGATTTGAACGGGTAACTTTGTCCGTCCAAATTCTGTATCTAAAGGAAAATCCTTCAGTTCAAGTTCATCTGATGTTGCTACAATGATGGCGGATTCAACGGCATTTCTGAGTTGGCGTATATTTCCTTGCCAGTCTGCATTTTGAAGATGGTTGAGCGCGTCCGGTTTTATACCAGTTACCGCTTTATTGTGTTTTTCGCTTAATTCAGATATGAAGGTATCTACAAAAAGCGGGATATCTTCACGCCTGTCTCGGAGTGGTGGAATCTGAATGTGGAATAGATTGAGCCTGTAGTAGAGGTCTTGTCTAAACTTTTTGTCCTTGACTGATTGTTCAAGATTGACATTTGTAGCTGCAAAAATTCGGACATTCACATGGACGTTTCTCTCACCACCGAGTCGTGTGAATTCTTGTGTTTCTAAAACACGGAGAAATTTTACCTGTACCTCAGGGGACATTTCCCCGATTTCATCAAGGAACAGAGTGCCTCCATCTGCAAGTTCAAACACACCACGTCGTTGACTTGTTGCACCCGTAAACGCCCCTTTTTCATGTCCAAAGAGTTCGCTTTGAAGTAGGTCTTGATAGAATACCCCGCAATTCACTGCTTTGAAGAGGCGATCTTTTCGTCTACTATTTTCGTGGATAATCTGTGCGACTACCTCTTTTCCAACCCCTGTCTCTCCAGTGATAAGTACGGTGGCATCTGTTGGCGCGACTTGTGTGACTTGGTGCCAAACTTTTTGCATCGGTTCGGATTTACCGATGACAAGATGTGTATTGGGAATGGAAAGGGTTGGTGGCAGGTTCATTTCGATCCTTATGAAATCCTTGATGTATGTTCACCCAACTATTTCATTGGATAATGTCGAGGATCAGTTGTGGGTCATTCTTAATATCTTCAAATACTTGAATACCATTGTTATATATCTTCTTACACAACCTTTTGAACACAAGTCCTTTCATATCATTATAAGTGGTGTGCAATTGCTTCCTTAAAATTTCTCCTGCCAATATACAATGGTAATTTGGAAGCTCAAGTTCAATGATCATTTTCCTGTCAGTCTTGCCCAGAAGGAAAATCTGAGTAACCAAATCCGTACCCTGAATAGGAAGTTGCAATGCTTTAACGTATTTTCCACCTAACAAAAAGAAAACAAGATCATAATTTTTGACTAATTTTTTTATATTCGCATTAAGTTTCTCTCTGCCGCTGCCGCATAAAATATCACTTTCACCGTTAGGAACATTGTAAGGAACTATATCCTTACGTTCATTGATTAGTCCAAATCCTGTTGAAATAATGTGTAAATCAATAGTTGTTTTCCCGGATTGATTATGTTCTCTGACACTTCTTAATCCATCCATCAACAATATATGACCGCGACCTTTATACATATCTGCAGCAGGTGCTTTGTAATCACTGAGTTCTTTTATTCGCATAGGTAGATGATTGGGATCGGAAGATTGAAAATCTGTAGGTTTAAGTTGGTTGGGAAGTCTCCTATATTTCTGCGTAGCCGTGCATGGACTAATTATCAATATCTTCATTAGTTTCATCTGCTTTACTGTTTCTGCACAATCTCAATCAACCGCTGCGGATCATTCTTCACTTCCTCAAATACGTGAAAGCCATCACGACACGCAGCCTCACACAACCGTCGAATCACAACACCCTTCAATGCATAATTTGAGGTGCGTAGACCTTTCTGCAAATCTCTCCCTGTCTCAACAACATGGACATTCGGCAAATCTTCATTGACCGCCTTTCTCTGACTTTTAGGCAATAGGAAAACTAACGGGACCGAACGTTCCACTTCAAAAACGCGCTGCAATGACTCTATATCGTCCGGTCTCAATAACGAAAAAACAAGATCATACCTTTCAAGTAATTCCACCGTCCGTTCAGGAACACCACTATCATCAAACTCCATGACATCAAGTTCGTGAAGTGGAGCAGTGTCAAAGGGAATAACAATGTCCTTTTCGTTCACTGGGTTCTTTTTGCCATCTATACGACAATAATACCACGGAAAATATAGGTCAACGATATTCTTTCCATAATGTTCATGTTCTCTAATCAGATTCAAGCCTTCACGTAGTTGAACAAATAGAGGTCCAGTGAACATTTCACCTGCAGATAAGCGGTAGTCGTTACTTTTGTTATACCATCCCTCAGCATTGAAACCGCACAATTCTTTTATACGTGCCTTCAGTTTGTCGGATGAACTGCAATCTTCAGCACTGAGAGGATTGTCAAGTTTATGTTTCTGTCCCGTTGTGTAAGAATTAAAAATTAATATTTTCATAAAACTATGCTTTGGCACCTTGTTCTTTTTGTTGCCAAATATAAAGTATCGGACTGGCAATAAAGACAGATGAATAAGTTCCTATCAAGACGCCAACGATCAAGGCTAATGCAAATGTATTTATCTCCTCTCCCGGACTGGAAAGGACAAAAATGACAGCAACGACAAACAGGGTTGTTATTGAAGTGATAACGGTTCGACTTAGCGATTGATTGATGCTTCGGTTTAACACGTCAATGTATTCAGTGCCGCGTAAAGATGCACCGTTTTCGCGAATTCTGTCAAACACAACAATTGTGTCGTTGAGTGAATATCCAATAATCGTAAGGAATGCCGCGACGGTAGGAAGATTTATCTCTTTTGAAAAGATAGCAAAGATGCCTAATGTGATAAGTACATCGTGAACGAGTGCAGCAATCGCACCGATGGCAAAACGGAATTCAAAACGCCACGATATATAGAGCAGTAAAATTGCGATTGATGCCAGAACCGACCAGAGTGCTGCCCATTGTAGATCACGGCCTACACTCGGTCCTACTTCAATGACATTTACACCCTCTGGGACAGATTTCCAACCGTCTCCCCCTTCAAATAGTGCTTCAGCAAGGATACCTCCAACGCTTGCTTGTATTTGAATAATGGCATTTTCAGTTAAATCAATACCGATTTCTTCGGCAAGTGCCACTTGCATCACTGTGCCATCAGCAATTAGTTTCACAGAACTAACCTGATTTTGTCTTCGCTCATCACCATCTACAAACTCTATTATGTCGTTCTCTGATAAAAGATGCACTTTCTCAACTGTGCTGCTGACTTGAATGTTCTTTGCAGTTGCATCTCCAGGGTCAGACAAAATAGGTATGTTGATGGACTGTTGCTGGAAATCGGGACGATATCCTATTGAGATGAACACCTCGTTTTCTATAGGATATTTTCCCGGTTCAATCTGAATCTTAGCTTCATAACCTAAGCTGCTCAACTTCGCTTCTAATTCAGTTTCAGTTATAACAGCTTTACCTGTTGGTAGTTCAAGTTTTTTATCATAACCTTTGTCGTTTAGTTTTTCTTGCAGTTCAGTCTCAGTTATAACCGTTTCGCCAGATGCCATATTAATCACATTCGTATCAAGACCTAATTCGGTCAGTTTTGCTTGTAACTCAGTTTCTGTTAACGGTCTACTGATTTTTGCATGAACTTTGACCCCGCCACGGAAGTCAATTCCGAAATTCGGACCGCCTTGGACAAAAAGAAAAACAATACCGATACTGATTAGGACAGCAGAAAACAAAAATCCGGTACGATGTCTATTAATAAAATCAAATTTTGTATCTCTTAGGAATTGCAATTTCTAAATCCTTCCATATTCAGTGTTTTAGATGCTTAATTTCTTTACATCTCTATTGCCGATTGTCAACCCGTATACCTCTCGTGTTACAATAATCGCAGTGAACATACTTGCGAGAATACCTATACCGAGTGTTATGGCGAACCCTTTTATCGGACCTGTCCCAAATTGATATAGGACAAGAGCGGTAAAGAACGTGGTGAGATTGGCATCCAGAATAGTTACAAAAGCGCGTTGATAACCACTCGTGATGGCATCCCAGACCGATTTTCCTGTTCGTAACTCCTCGCGTATACGTTCAAAAATAAGTACATTCGCGTCAACGGACATCCCAATTGTCAAGACTAATCCCGCGATACCAGGGAGTGTCAATGCCGCCCCGAAACCTGCTAATGCACCAAGAATGATAATCATATTGAAGACAAGAGCAAGGATAGCAATAAATCCCGATAAGCGATAATAAATAATCATAAATATCAAAACACCGAGAAGTCCAATGATTGCAGCTTTTATACCATTATCAATAGAATCTTGACCGAGACTGGGACCGACAGCACGTTCTTCACCAACTTGCACACCAACAGGAAATGCACCTGCGTTGAGGATATTTGCAAGATAGTTTGCTTCCTCAAAATTGAAGTTACCTTCAATCATTGCACTTCCTCTTATCTGCGAGTTGATTCTGGGGGCAGATTGCACCTTATCGTCAAGAAGAATTGCCAAATGTTCTCCGATATGAGCACCCGTGATTTTAGCAAATTTGGTTGTACCTTCAGAGTCAAAATCCATCAGGACAACGATTTCAAAACTCGTACTACCTGTACTGGCTCTGGAATCCTTGATGTTATGTCCTGAAAGCAGCACTGGACTTTCTAAAACATACCAATCGCCTGTTTCATGATGATACCGAATTTCTGTGTCCTCTGGAAGATTATCTGGGGGTGGTGTGTTTGCTGAACCCGACCAAAAATTACCACCAGAAGGATTTTTTGCTACCATCTTGAACTCTAATCGACCCATTGTTTGCACTATACGAAGCGGTCCCGATGAATCCTTTGCTCCCGGTAACTCTATGATAATTCGTGGACGATTTGCTTCCTGACGGATAGACGGTTCGGCAACACCAAAAGCATCAACTCTATTTCTTAAGACAATCAATACACGTTCAATTGCTTGATCGCTGTATTTCTGCATTCCTTGTTCAGTTAAGCGAAGTTGATAGGTAGATTGTGTGTCCTTTGCAACAGCTGCCTCTGCATTTTCAAAATAATCTACCTCATTTAACAAATCTACAGCTTTTTGCAGGTACTCATCCTTCTGTGCTTGATCTGATCTAAGTCGAGAAGGGATTTCAATAAGTACATTCAATGCATCTTCCCCATCAACCTGATCAACTTGTCGGCACAAAATTTGTTCAGCTCTAAGCATCTCAGGAATAGTGTATGTATGTGCTTTCAACAATTCACTTTTAGATTTCTCCAGATCAACTTCCAGGACAAGGTGAACACCGCCTTTCAAATCTAACCCTAACTTCAGACGATTTCCCGGCAGAACTGGTCTCAAAGACGTTGGAATACTACCGTATAGATGTAAATTCTCCAAAGTAGCAGCAGGGTTTACTTTCGCTTTGTCGGAGACAAGTTTGACAAAAAATTCTTTGGTTTCAGTAGTATCAAACTGGTAGTCAACCGTTTCTTCAAAATCGAGTTTTTCTAAATGGACTGTGAAAACATCCTGGAGTTCATCAATTGCCTCTTGGAAGTTTTTTCCCTCCGGATATTCTACGTCCGCTAAGTTTACTTTAATTGCGTTGTCTTCAGTGATTTCAAAATGCGGGAGTGATTTCTGCATCCACAACGGCAAATTGCCATACAACGGCAAATAAAGACTTTCTGGTGTAGGAATAAGGTATAGAACTGATAACAGTAATACACCGATAATTAAAACAATTTTCCAGATATTGAATCTGTACATCAAATGCTCCTATTCTCTATTACTATATTTACGGATGATAGAACTCTGCAGATTATGGATATAATCTTAATACGTGTTTGTTATGTTCAGTAATCCTATGATAATTCCTTAGGATAAAAATATTGTTATTGAAGCGTAGTCTACCTTTCATCCGTAATTCTTCAATCGTTGTACATATCTGAAAAGTGAATACTCACAAGATATGTCTTTGAGATGACCACACTTTCATTTCTTTGAGGTATATTATTATGGTGCGCCTGGGAGGAATCGAACCCCCGACACGAGGCTTAGGAAGCCCCTGCTCTATCCCCTGAGCTACAGGCGCGTCAACTTTAGGAACTACCAATACGATAATCTACTACCCTCGTTGAATTACAATCTATCCTAATATTCAACAAGAGAAAAGATCGGTGGTCCTGTAACTTTTTTTCTACCCTCAAATTCCGTTAATTCTAATAAAAGCGCAACGCCAATTATTTCCGCCTCCAACTGTTTAACGAGTTCAATTGAGGCAGAAAGCGTTCCACCAGTCGCCAATACATCATCACATATTAGCACACGACTCCCACGCGGAAAAGCATCCTGATGAATAGCAAGCGTGTCTGTACCATATTCCAGATTATAGGTCACTTCATAACAATCAAAAGGCAGTTTGCCACTCTTACGGATAGGAACGAAACCTAAATCTAATCGGTGCGCAAGTGCCGCACCTAAGATAAAACCACGAGCATCAATGCCTACAATTACATCAATCAACTCAGATTTAAAACGGTTTGCGAACACATCAATTGCTGCATTAAATGCTGATCCGTTTCCTAAGAGAGGTGAAATATCTTTAAAACTGACACCTTGCGTGGGGAAATTGGGTATTACTCGGATATATTTTGAAAAATCGCTCATACCTACTTAATTTGACACCTCCTTGTAATATTTTATATAGGTTCAGCATGCGGA
The DNA here is from genome assembly GCA_965214095.1 of Candidatus Poribacteria bacterium. Classification (GTDB taxonomy): domain Bacteria; phylum Poribacteria; class WGA-4E; order WGA-4E; family WGA-3G; genus MSPOR6. Next base: position 2,294,333 of record OZ243938.1, read on the forward strand.
TGAATCATTATTTTCATTCCTTGTCGGGATTCCATAGTTTCAAAAGCTTTATCAATTTCTGTAAGTGGAAAATGGTGAGTAATGAGCGGTTGTACCCGAACTAATCCTTTTTCAAGAAGTTCAACTGCTAACTCATGGTGTCGAGGAACACAGCCGTGAGAACCCGTTACGAAACACTCTTTATAATGAATTGTGTTTGAAAGCACGTTCATTGGACGCATGGTCTTTGGTAATCCACCGAATAGGTTAACATAACCGCGGTGTGCTACCATTTCAACCCCCTGTTCATGTGCTTCAACTGAACCGCAAGTCGTAACAACGATATCTGCTCCTTCACCATTCGTTTCTTCACGGCAACGTTCAACTACATCCTCTTCTTCTGAGGCAATATAAACATCTGCTTCGTAGAACTTTGCTATTTCCATCCGGAGTTTGCTACGTTGAACACCAATCACTTTCGTTGCACCCATCACACGTGCAAGGTCAATCATCATGCAACCGATCGGTCCCAATCCAATAATCACAACACTCTTCCCAAGAGACATGTTCACCAACTCAAGACCATTAATTGCACAAGCGAGAGGTTCTGCAAGGGCGGCTTCGTCAAAACTGAGACCAGTACCAAATGCTGTAACAGGACCTTCTTCCAAAACCAAGCGAGGTAGTTTCATATATTGAGCAAATGCCCCGGGTATTTGGTATCCGATGGCGTAATTAATTGCACAATTATTACCGAGGCCATTTCTGCACCAATGACACTGTCCACACGGCACATCCGCACCGATGGACACGCGGTCACCTTCTTTTACACGCGACACGTTTTTACCGACTTTAACAACAACGCCTGAGTTTTCGTGCCCAATAATCGTCGGTGGTTCAACGCGTGGGTTGCCATGATGGAAAATACGAACATCGGATCCACAGATACTGACCGATTCAATTCGCATTAGCGCGGATTCACTATCTATTTCCGGTTCAGGCACATCTGTCACATTGAAGTTTTCAAGGCTTTCAAGTATAGCCGCTTTCATATTTCCTCTTGTTTTAGATATTAATTACGGTTGAATAAGAACTTTAGCATAAAATTCGGTTTTATCTCTCATCATGTTTAAGACTTTAATAGTTTCTGTCAATGGCACTTTGTGAGTAATAAGCGGAAAAAGATCTAACTTTCCAGATGCCATCGCTTGCAGTACCGTCCGCCAATCATCGTCGTTACCAGATACACTGTAATCGGAATTCCATGTTCCCAAGATACGAACTTCGCGTCGCATTAGTTGTGAGATCAGTGATGCAGGAAGGGTTACATCTCCAATTGGATTCCCTAACAACACCACACTCCCACCGCGTCGAACACTCCCTAACGCATATAAATAAGTTTGTGGTACACCAGCTGCTTCAATACATACATGTGCACCTTCTCCTGCTGTCTGTGTGTTGACAACATCAATCGGGTCTACCCGCGTGCTGTTAAATACGTCTTCAAAACCGAGACGTTTTGCTAATTCAAGTTTATCGGGTATAATGTCAAACAGCAGTACTTGTGTAGAACCCATAGTCCTTGCCCATTGTGCTACCATCAACCCGATTGGACCGGTGCCAAAAATCGCCACCGTTTTTCCTACAAGTGACTCCTGGACCCGTTGAATTGCATGGAGTGCTACAGCAGCAGGTTCAGTCTGTGCTGCCTCTGCTAACGTTACACCTTCGGGGATGCGAATGATATTCTCTTTTGGTGCAACAACAAATTCAGCAAATGCACCATCACTTCGTGAACCGAGGTAGTCGTAGTCGCTACATTGAACATATTTCCCGTTCTCACAAGCCACACAAGTTCCACACCAGATAAGCGGAAAAACGACAACATTGTCTCCCTGTTTGAATTCATCAACACCTGCCCCACATAAATCCACCGTTCCAGCAAATTCATGTCCACAGACTGTAGGAAAACTATATGTGCCTTTAGAGAATATCCTCGGAATATCTGAACCACATACACCACAGAAGCCAATTCGGACTCGGACGTGTCCATCAGAGACGGTTGGAATAGACATCTGTTCTAAACGCAAATCTCCAACACCGTGGAGGACAAGTGCCTCCATCAGTCCGTTTTCCATTATACGCCTCTATCTTCAAGTCCAAGTGAAATCGCCTGATGAATCCGTTTTACATTTTCTGTGCGTGAACCGGATTTCTGAAAAACGCTACTGCTTCCTCCGACTAAGATATCTGCCCCTGCCGCTACCATTTTCGGTATATTTTCAAAACTGACATTTCCGTCCACTTCAATTGGCATGTTCACACCTTGTTTGTCCAAATAGGCTCGACAATCTGAGATTTTTCGTAATGTCGCAGGTACTAACTTCTGACCGGCAAATCCCGGATTCACTGTCATAATTAGCACAAAGTCAAGTCTATCAACAACATAAGTCAGCGCGGAAAGCGGGGTCGCTGGATTCAAAGCAACACCCGCTTTAATATCATACCCTTGAATTACTGATAAGGTTCTGTCCAGATGGATAGCAGATTCAGCGTGTACAGCGATCTGTTGCACACCGATCTTTGCAACTGCTTCTACAAAAAAATCGTTATTATCCACCATCAAATGAATGTCAAACTCACAATCGGTCTTATCGCGTAGTTGTTCTATGAGTGCCAAACCGATTGGCATGTTAGGGACGAAGTGTGCGTCCATCAAGTCAAAATGAAGTAGGTCTATCCCCGATTTTTCTAATAATTGAATATCTTTTTCTAAATTACAGAGGTTAGCACACATAACTGATGGTGCTATGCGGATGTTGTTATTTTTAGTGTTTGGGGATTGACTCTCAGGAGTCGGCAAGGTTTTTCTCCAAATAAATTCGTGTATTTCAATTTTATTATTATAACATGAAATGAGTGAATTGTCAAATTTTGGGTAAGGTGGTTAGGAACATTCAAAACAAAAACCGATACATAGGCGTATTCGTTGTAATCCCAATAAGACTCCACACACCGCCAACAATAAACTCTCCCAGAATCAACCCAAGAAAAAATGGAATAAATTTACGATGCAGATTCATCCCACCTTGCCTCAAAATAATCCACTTGATAACGGAACTGACAAAGATTGAGAACCAGAACACATTCATAGACCAACTGCTCGAAATCGCAAACCCCGCGGGATGAAAGGGCCACCAAAACAGACGTATTCGCATAAGCATCAAGAATCCTGTTATCAGAAAACCGACACACATGGCAACAATTGCAGGAACGTCTGGCACTTTGGGAGAAGTCAACCAACCCTGAAGGCGATTGAACGGTCTTCCAGCAAACCAATCCCGTGCACCTTCAATGTATGAGATATGGTAAAATGCCCAAAATGAACCGAATGTACCGACAACTATTGCCACACACATGGCAATGAGAAGTCCGCGATTGGAAATTCGTGTCCGTTCAGCAAGCTTAAAACCTTCCAGGATATGTGGCATTGGATGACCACGATAAGCACGATTGAATGAGAACAGATACGCCAACATCGTCAGGTTTTGCGGTCCAAGTAGACGTGTCCCGAAGATACGAGGCATCATCTCATCCGGTCCGATGAAATGCAAATCATGCACAGGTGAACCGAGTTCAGCACGCATGCGGGTTACAGCAGTAGAAATCGCATAGTATATGCCAAAGAAAACTACAATTGCCCAGATTGACATACCCGCAGCATTGCAAAAGATTGCGATAAACAATAGACTGCCGATAAGACAAAGGATCATACCGCGATAGGACATCGGTTCATCAGAATCGACACCTACCCGCGGTCTAAAAACCTTGCGTGCCACTTGTGCAAGGTGTTTTCGCGTAGCAACAACAGCAATCACAAACAGACCGATATACGCGCCAAACGACTGCTCATCGGTGAACGGAAAATTCGGCATCCCTCTAATACCCAACGCATCACCAAAAATCCGTTCCACCTTCCAAAACAGATAAAAGAACCAGCAGGAAAACGACAGATCCAACGGAATAAAGAACGCCATCCCAACAGCAAACGGAAATACTGCGACTGGTGTCCATCCCACTGCACTCCACGGTTTCTGTGTAAAAAATGGACGTAAATCATACAGACGACCACCCAAACTCGGTACATTCGGAAAAAGAAAGTGCAACCCGTTCAGAATATCAATCGCACCCGCAATCCCAAAACCAAGCCACATCATCTTATTTGTCAGCAGTTTTGTTCTGCCGACATTCGTAAGCTCAAGAGGAAGTTGAATAATCGGATAACTCAGTTTTTCATGTTCTGTCCACTGCTTACGAACAAGCGTATTGATGAAAACCATGACGAACACAAGCGCGCACAAAAAACCACCCCAAGTTAACGTGGTAGTCAGCCATCCTTCAATGATTTCCCATTGATATAAACTGGTTTCTCCACGATAGTACTCCGTTAGAAATGTCTTATCTTTAACTGCAATCCAATCAGGGATATACCGATGAAATAGATGTGTCCAATCGTTCTCTGGTGTAGCATACCAGAATGCGTACGGAATCATCGGTATTAAGACGCGGAGAACATCGTGTCCTGCCAAGGAAGAGGCAATCGCGAGCATGACATAGATAGTCAGCAATTCACCTTGTTCAAAGGCAATTCGTGGAAGCACCTGTTTCAATACCAAATTCGCACCTGTAAGAACAAAGATGCAGAAAATGACATTAAAATAGAGCGAAATCGTGGTTGGATACCCTTGTCCTGCGGAATCTAAAATCCAATAGACATTGGGTATAGTGAGCGCGGTGCCGATTAAGATCGCACGCCATGTCGCACCAAAGCGACGGGGATTCTTGCCTGTTAAATCGCGATGTCTTCGTCCATCATCGCTTCCTGATTGATGTGAGGTAGTAGGTCTCAAAATTGATTACGAACTTTCCGCGTTGTCATCCTGTAATCCAAAGCGTTGGTAATGTCTAAATTTTCTTGAGTTTTTCAGTAAAACCTTGTATACTTAACAATCAAAACTTCTCAAATTGTCCAAAGTGTTACTTATATTTTTTTGAATAAAGGTGAAAAAAATGGAAACAATGAACGATTTGTCTGAGGCGGTAGTCCTTTCGTCAGAACAAAAGCAGTTTGTTGATAACAACGGATATCTCTTAATAAAAAACGCATTACCCCCAGATGTCGTAGCAGAAATTGATGCTGCCGTTGATGAAGTTTACGCGAAACAAGAGGAAGCAGGCAATCTGGAAGGTGGAGGTAAGTTGAATCTTCGCAATTGCATTACACATCATGAGGCATTTCTCCAACTTCTCGACTGGCAGAAGACTTTTCCTTATGCATGCGGCGTTCTGAATTGGAATATACAGATGATTACGTCACATCTGATTGTGCTACCTTCAAAAGAGGAACCACCCGATGATGTTAAAACCAAAATTGGACTTCATCGTGATGGTGGAACGTCATATCGTGAAATGCAGGAACCGCATCCGCGTATTCTGCTTAAAATTGCTTATGCAATTAGCGATCAGAGTGATCCTGCTTCAGGTGCAACGGTGTTAGTGCCAGGAAGCAACAGGTTGACTGGAATGCCAGCAAGAGACCCAGAAACAGGATGGGCACGTGGCGCAATTTCTATGAACGTCAATGCCGGCGATGCATTCCTCTTTGAACAACGGACATATCATGGTATCGGACATAACTGGTCTGGACTTCCGCGCAAAACTATCTTTATGGGATACGCATACCGTTGGGTCAAACCGATGGATTATATCATGATGCCTGATAAATTAGTTGACAGATGCAATCCAATACAAAAGCAACTCCTCGGTGTTGTTGATGATGCATTGAGTTTCTATATCCCACAAGATAAGGATGTCCCGTTGAAATCCATCATGAATGGTGGCAAATAAGATTTAGCGCATCGGCAACGGAGACACTTCGGTTACTTTATCTCTGACTTAAGTGATAGACTGTGTTCCAACAAAGCGCGGGCATAGGGAATGTTGTGCAGTCCGTAGCCACTGTCTCCTTTTACCATATCATAGTTCAATTTAGCATCAATATACGCCTGAGAGGTTTTATCCTCAGCGTTGTCAAGTATTGCTTTGACCTCCTTCATTTTTGCTTCAATTTCTGCTTGATATACAGGGAGCTTCTTCGCCATATCGTTGTCAACAGTATCATGACATCCTGCACTGCTGCAGGTTGAGAAGTCCGCCTTGAAGGTATGACCACCATGTTTTTCCTCTATCTTCTCGTCATCTGTTGCCGTTTCAATCTTTGCCATGTGGCAGTGGACACAACGTTTTTTCATGGCACGCACATGGGGTGATGGCATACGCCTAACACCAGCACCTTCGCGTCCCAAAAACATCTCTGATTGTGATTGATGTACTATACCAGCACCAGCACAACCGCAGTCCATTTTGTGACAAGTGACACACAATTTCTTTGCTGGCATCACTAATAAATGTTCTTCTTGGCTGCTGTGTGAATGGCAGGATGAACAAGCGACAGCATTAACCGCTGTCTTTTCGTTATACGGGTGTCCGGGTATGGCATATTCTGCGAAGGTTTCATAACCCGATGAGTGGCAGCTCAGACATGACGGCTTTACCTCATACGGTCCTTCAAGAAGATTAACAAGAGCATGTGAATGTCCAGCCTGTGTCCATTCTGCGTAAGCGGATTCATCCCCGTGACATTTGTTGCAACCTTCTGCAAATGGTGTTTTGGTCTGTTCTGTTGTGTCCTGTTGTGTTTCCTCAGTCTCAGCTTGTATAGTCGTCATTAATATTACAACAAATGAACCCATCAATAGAGATAGCACAAAAAATAAGAATGTTTGTTTCATCAACTCTACAATGTCCTTGAATTATTTTCTTAAATAGTCTATATTGATTTTCATTTAAGATATGTCATTTTTCAAATTTTGTCAATCAAAAGTTTGCGTAATTGATTGCACTAACTAACATGTATACAAAGGTGGTATTAATTTATGTCTCAAATTGCTTTATTTAATGGTAAAAACTTGGATGATTGGCACGCCAGAGGCGGTGCATCAGAACATGCATGGTCTGCTATCGGTGATGTCGCGCTCAATCCAGATGATCGTAAGTTGTTGACAGCAACTCCCGGCGAAGGCATCTTTTACAACGGTCCCACAGGACGAACCGCTGATCTCTACACAGAATATGAACATGGAGATTGTGAACTACACGTAGAATTCATGGTGCCACAAGGTTCAAACTCCGGTGTTTATGTGATGGGTCGGTATGAAATTCAAATATTGGATAGTTGGGGTGCAACAGAACTCAACTACGGCACATGCGGAGGTGTCTATTGTCGTTGGATTGACAACAAACCTGTTGACGGTGTGCCACCCCGTGTCAATGCAAGCAAACCACCCGGTGAATGGCAAACTTACGATATTACATTCCGTGCACCGAAATTTGATGCTAACAATAACAAGACGGCAAATGCTACCTTTGTCAAAGTCGTATGGAATGGACAGGTAGTTCATGAAGACGTGGAAGTAGTTGGAGTAACACGCGGTGCAATGTTAACTGAAGAAGCCGCTACGGGTCCTTTACTGCTGCAAGGAGATCACGGTCCAGTAGCATACCGCAATGTCGTCTTGACACCTATTGACAACTAATTTGAAGCTTAAGGTTCGGTTACCTAACCGAACCTTTCCTAAAATCAATAAATAACATCCCAAAATATAAAGAATTTAATAAATCTGATCTTCTTTTCAACAACATATAAAATACACAAACTAAAACGAGACAGATCTGTGAAATATCTCCGTTTATTTATTACCATTATTATGTTCTCAACCTTCCTGTTTCCCAGTTTTGCTCAGGAAGAAGCACCCGAAGAATATATTGTCAAAATTGTCTATTTCCTTCCAAATGACCGAACAACACGTGAAGACATAGATGAGAAAATTGAGAAAATGGTATTACGTGTTCAGAACTTTTATGCCGACCAACTGGAAAACTACGGACACGGAAGAAAAACCTTTAGAATTGAAACCGATGAAAATGGAAAGGTAGTAATACATCATGTCATCGGAAGGAAAATTGCTGAAGAATATAAAAAGAAACCTGCAAGTTGTTTTGGTGAATTTGCAAATAGAATCCAAACCCGTAATACTATATTACTTGTCTTTCTGGATCATGGCAGTGGAACGATAGGGAAGGCATGCGGGGTGGCTTATACAGGAAGACGCACACTCATTCCTGCCTCCGGTGGTTGTTTTAATTGGAGAACAGTCGCCCATGAAATCGGACACAACTTTGTCTTGCCACATGATTTCCGAGATGGTAGGTATATCATGTCTTATGGACCAGGTCCGCAAGACATGATTTCGGAATGTGCAGCAGAGTTGTTAGCACTCAATCCCTACTTCAACGGAGGCAGACTTGGGATAGAACAAGGTTCAAAGGTTGAGGTGTTTTCAACTATCGTGTATCCACCAGATAATACGCATGCCTTTTTTGAGGTGACAGACCGAGATGGACTCAATCAGATATTTTTCTTACACGGTCCTACATTAATGCACAGTTGCCACTCCATATCTGGCAATCGAGCAATCGTCTACATTGATACTGCAACAATAAGGGATAGGGTGGTAATTGTTCGAACTGTGGATGTTAATGGCAACACAAGATATCCAGGCAAGTTTCCAATTCCTGACATTGAGCCATCTATCGTAATAGACATTTCTCCACAACGATTAGATATAGATAATGGGTTAATCGGTTATTGGACGTTTGATGAAGCAAATGGACAATATGCATTTGATGCAAGCGGAAACGGCAACTACGCACGCCACGGGAGAGGGACATCAATAGAATTTAACGGCGGTAAAATTGGGAGTGCGCTGTTATTTGATAGTAAAAAGGAAGATGCCATTGTCAAGAACGGTGGTGACTTAATCAATGGATTGACTGATTTTACGCTAAGCCTTTGGGTGAAAGCTTCTAAAGTCAATAGCGAAAGAGGATTTATTTTTTACAGATCACCTAACGACAAAGATCAGGTTTTTGCAATGCGTTACGACGCGAAAGGCTTCAAAGGTGGTGGAAAGAATGTTATTAAAGCGGCTATTACCACAACAGGTGGCACTCAGATTTATGAGAGTGCAAGCAACATGCAAACAACTGAGTGGCAACACCTTGCATTGACATGGCAAACGGGTAGCAAACTGAAACTACACATCAACGGAGTGCTTGATCAACCAACATTTAACAGTGATGCAACAGAAGGTGAAATTACTGGTGTTGAAAGATTGATAATCGGCAGAGGTAGTAAAGATATAAACAATTCCTGGAATGGTCTCGTTGACGATGTACGCATATACAATAGAGCTTTGAGTGCAAATGAAATCGCTAATTTACCCTTCGTTATAAATAAGGTAGAGCACTTTCACGGTGTCGCTTTAGCAAGTGTTGCCAATTTTACTACTCAGACAGTTGATGCTGGAAAAGGGATTGAATATAGTTTTAGCGTCACTAACACAGGAAACGTCAATGACACGTTCAATTTAACAACATCAGGTAATGTTACCACTACATTGAGCGAATCATCAATATCACTTCCCCCTGGAAAATCTTCTGTTGTATCAATCACAGTTCCAGATAATGCAGCTATTGCAGGTGATTACACTGCTGAAATTACTGCTACATCAGTAGCCGATAATACGAAATTTGCTCAGTTAACAACAACTACTAATATCAAACCAAAATATGGTGTCTCTCTTCAAGGTGTGGAGAGTTTAGCGATGGAATTACAACATGCGGATGCGGGAGTCGACTATACACTTACCGTCATAAACAATGGCAATACAGACGATAATATACTGTTGACTACAGAAGGTGATATTGAAGCGACATTAAGTAATACTTCAATATCGCTTGGTCCCGGCGCGGCTGAAGAAATAATTCTAACGGTACCAGGAAATGCGTTCGCGGCTTCGGGAGATTATGCCGTTAAAGTTACTGCTACATCCGAAACTGAAAACACAAAATCCGCACAAATCACCACCGTTACCTATATTTTTTCACCAGAAGATTTAGGGATTCAAAAGGGGTTAATAGGACATTGGAACTTTGATGAATCGGATGGAAACACTGTATATGATGCAAGTGGAAACAACAACGCTATACTTCTAAGTGGTGCAATCTTAGAACCGAACTCTGGAGTCATTGCTGGGGCGATCCGGTTTGATAGTAATAGTGATGAGGTAACTGTTGAGAACGGTGCAGATTTACTCAATGGCCTGGATGCTTTTACCATCGCACTCTGGGTAAAATCTGATGCAATCTTCACCGATAAAGGTTTTATTTTCCCACAAACACCTAATGGCAATGATGGGATATTCTCTTTACGTTATGACGCAAAAGGTGCAGATGGTGGTGGGACGAATGTAATTAAAGCAGGCATCACCACAACAAAAGGGAAACAGATATATGAAAGTGCAAGCGATGTACAAACTACCGAATGGCAACACATTGCTTTGACATGGCGAAGTGGTAGAGGATTGACACTTTACATCAACGGGGTGCTTGATCAACCATCATTTAATAGCACTGCCACAGAAGGCAAAATAAAAAATGCCAAAAAATTCATAATCGGAAGAGGTGCTAAGGATGAAAATGGGTCATGGGATGGTCTCATTGATGATCTACGTCTCTATAATAGGGTATTGAGTCCAAGCGAAATTTTGAATTTAGTAAGTAGTATTGAGACGGTGGCACCCGATCCAATTCATGGTGTCGGTTTAGTAGGTAGGGGAGATTTGACGAACCAGACGCAAGATGCAAGTGACGGTGTCACATATTATTTTACTGTCACGAATACTGGCAAAATGACCGACACCATAAAGTTAGCAATTACAGGAGATGCCGAGGCAACATTAAGTCAAAACTCTGTTTCGCTTGCAGCTGAAGCATCTTTAGATATGACTGTAACGATTCCTGGGTCTGTCCTTGAGGATCCAGGTGAATATGTGGTCACAGTTTCTGCCACTTCCGAGGGTGATGAAACACAAACGGCTGAAATTGTCACAACAACGACAGTTTTTCCAAAGACATTTGTCTTTCCGAATTTTCCGAATCCATGTAACCCAGAGACGTGGATACCTTATCAATTGACCGAACCAAGTGATGTTACGATAACAATTTATTCTATGCGAGGAGAGGAAGTGCGCACTTTAGCGTTAGGGCATCAGACACCAGGTTTGTATCACAGCAAAGACCGTGCAGCGTATTGGAATGGAACAAATAAATTGGGTGAACAAGTCGCAAGTGGCATCTATGTCTATAGGTTTGAAACAAGGGATTTCAGCACTACGAAGAAAATGTTAATTCTGAAGTGAGATGAGATCGCATTCTATACCCTATAGATTTGACTTCCTAATCGAACCCGTTTGCAAAACACGGTAGGTTCGGTTTCCTAACCGAATCTTAGAAGGAACATCAATGATCAAAAAACTAAGATTTATACTTTTCATCCCTATAACTATGTTGTATTTCACTTCTGTTATTGGCTCAGTGTCTGATACTTATGGTATAACGTTAACGGGCATCGGCAATTTAAAAGTTGAAATACCGAAGGGCAATGGCAATGTTTTATATACAATTCGGATAACAAATATTGGCACTGAACTAGACACAATATCCCTGACAACAGAAGGGACAGTAAAGACATCGTTAACACGAAACTCTGTAACCCTTGCACCAGGGGCATCTACGGATGTAGTGATGGTCATTAGTGAAGAAGAACTATCGGATGTGGGGACGTATGAAGTCAACGTGACTGCAACTTCCAAAGGCGATCCCACAAAAACGGCAACTATCACTACTACCACAATCATCTTTACCTGTGGCGTTGAAGTTGACAGTATCGGTGATGTGAAGATTGAGACAACTGAATCGGGAACGTCAGCAAGTTATAAAATCCACATTACAAACATCGGTAGCAGATCTGACACAGTATCACTTTCAGTTTCAGGTGGTGTTGATGTTGAACTAAGTGAGACTTCAGTAGTCCTTGAAGCGGGAACTTCTGCGGAGGTGATATTAACGATTGATGAGGATGTGTTTGCCGGTCTACTGTCAACTCCTGGTGAGTATAAGGTAGTAATCACTGCTACATCAAGTAGCATTAGCACGGAAACAGATGAAATTACTACTACCATTATAGTAGAACAGATACCCGCAGACCTTACTGCTGATGGAGTTGTGAATATCCTTGATTTAGTGAAAGTTGCCAATGCATTTGGGAGCGAAGGGAACGGTCTTGCAGCAGATATTACTATGGACGGTATTGTGAATATCCTTGATTTAGTGAAAGTTGCTTCACATTTCGGAGAAACACAGATTGATTATGCTTTAGCAAACTTTAGTATATCTCACAAGTAGTTGGCGTTGAACGGAATCTCGCTCATCCTCAACAATGAATATGCCAAATACTACTTACTATTTGGTGTTGACTATAAATAAGATTGGTAAATACAACTACAATCGGATGGAAAATGTTGGAACAACAAGACTTCTCGCAGCTAAGCAACACTGAAACTAATACCGTTTACCATCTTCAACTTAAAAGGTTAACTGATATTCTGGAGAGTCATTGGTATTCTGGTGTTCATTATAACAATTGAGTATATTCTCACTGTTTCTTTTGGCTTGCTATTTGCATTCTTAGGACTAATTCATAAAGTTAGCGCGGGTTCTACAATCATTTATGTGCTTCAGGCACCATTTGACCTAAGCCGTATAGATTCAGTTGCTTCCGCAATTATGAGATTTCTTGATATCGGGGCAAATGCTTTCACCACACCGATTTTCGCAATCAGTGTGACACTTCTTTATTTTGACATTCGTTTTCTGATGAGACGTGTGCCATCAAGGTGAGAATATCCCAAAATCAGGATCCATCTCGTTCTTAAGTAATACATATTTTATATTTGAAAGCATTACGTCCTTGGTTAGTCCATGTTTTCAGTAGTTTGAGTTTCCAATTGTCCGGTCCTCTAGACTTGACAAAGTATATGTGATTTACTATAGTGAAATTGGACTGACAATAAGAAAGTTGACACCGGTTCGGTTAGGAAACCGAACCTACCGTCGTGTGTAAATAATTATGGTTTTTACTATAACTGTTTCATTTTAAAGGATTTATTAGAAATATGAAAAAATTTAAACTTGGTGTAATTGGTGCTGGTGGTATCGTTTGCCGTATGCATCTACCCGATATAAAAAATGGAGACGATTTTGACATCGCTGTTATTGGTGGAAGGCGCGAACACCGCCTCAAACATCAGTGTCAAGAATTTGATATACCCCGTTGGACACAGGATTATGACGCAATTATCGCAGACGACTCACTTGATGCAATCCTCGTCGGCACACCGCATCCCTTACATGTTTCATGGGGTGTGAAAGCATTGGAAGCAGGGAAACATGTCCTGATGCAAAAACCACTCTGTGGTGAGATGGATGAGGCAAATCAATTTGTGGATGCCGCTGAAGCGAGTGGCAAAACAGTCATGTGTCTTCCACATTTTAGTGCAGGTATCTATAAAGTCCGTCAACTCATTGCAGAAAATGCAATCGGACGCGTCTCTGGCGCGAGAATGCGAAGTAGCCACGGTGGACCGGAGATATATTATGCCGAAATCATGGATATTTTTGGCGAAAGCGGAGACGACTTGTGGTTTTTTGATGCGAAACAAGCGAGTGTCGGTGCACTCTTCGATATGGGGGTTTACGCTGTATCAGGTCTCGTTGCCATGCTTGGAACTTTCAAACGTGTTACCGGCTTCGTTTCAACTTTTGACAAACCGACAGAATTAGAAGATGTCGCAACACTCGTGCTTGAGATGGAATCAGGTGGAATTGTCACCGCAGAAACATCTTGGTGTGACCCCGCACGTACAGGTGAATCAAGTATCCACGGCACAGCAGGCAAGTTCACAATGCCGGGAAAAGATGGTGCCGGTCTCACACAATACACACCTACCTCATATACGCGCGAACATGCTCCTGTTGATACGAAAGCCATTGATTGTGGTGATGTCGCACCCAGTGGGATGCACGCACATTTCGCGGAACATATCCGAGCAGGAACACAACCACCCCTCTCCAATGTTTATACAGCGCGGCATGTGACTGAAATTCTACTGGCAGGACTCAAATCATCTGAAACTGGTAGTGCTGTTGAACTCACGACAGTATCGGACAAGTAAGTTGTGTACAAAAAGACATCTCCATGTAGTTGATTTTCTCAAATACTACACGGAGATGTCAACACAATTAATCTAAACTTGCATGAAATTCATACCAATCATCAAGGTTGTTAAGGTTGACAGCATCTAAAATAGAACCATCATCTTCAATACCGCTCGCACCGAGAATACCACTTCGGGTATCGTCATCGTGATGGTACCCCTCTATCGAAGCATTCAACTCAGCAACTGCATCAGCATCAAGGCTACCACCTTTTTGCTCTAAAACCCACGCCTCAAATTGAGGATATGTCGGGGAATTATCTCGGATATATGCAAGGGTCGTATCCTTATCAAGTCCAAGACCATCTAACACCATCTGATCATAACCCGCGCCACAGGCAGGATAGTCTTCGTGAAGAACACCTTTTGCATCCATCAATACTTTAGACCAAAATCTTGGGAGATGTAATACACCTAAGGGACCAGCTACCGCAGAACTAATTGTCGGGATCAGAGCTGATTTCTTTTTCCTTCCAAACATAACAAGCCTCCTTGCTACTATGGATAAGTTTATGTCGTAACTTGCAAGTACATCTTGCAATTATCCGCATTATACCAAAAATGTAAAAAAATCGGAATTAAATTTTCAAAGGTAGGTGTATAAAGTTTTTGGCATAAAACTACGTATTTCTTCTTGGAGGGTTTTCAACCACGATTTAACGAAAAAGTGCTTGGAGTCGCGCAATGCATTGCGCCTCGGGCATTGTTTTGTCCTTTTCTTTTGTCTGAACCAGGATTTTCAGGATTATAGGATTTCCAAGATTAGGAGTTTCGCACGTTTACGTTCCTTCTCAAAGAATAACCGTTATCTTATAAATAGCACTTTGATGCATCAAACTCTTATCCTGTAAATCTGTCCCATCCTGTGAATCCTGGTTCAGACAAATAATCCTGAAAATCCTGGTTCAAACAAACAAGAGAAAATCAAGACAATTAATTGCCAATACCTCAATAAATCGTTAAATAGCATATAAAAATGTTGAATTTTTTAGTTGTTTTCTATAAAATACATTCAATATCATAATGAGGAGTACATATTGGATGACACCCGAAGTCGTATTAGAAAAACGTAATCAGATGCTGCGTGATGGATTTTGCATTGTAGACGATATATTGTCTGAAGAATTCTTGCAGGAGTTGCATGATGAAACAGAACGACTCATTGCAGGGCACGTAGAACCTGATGAAATGGTATATCAAGGACAGCATGTGAATGTCGGCGGAGCAGACAATCCATACATAAAACGGTTGCTGGAGTGGCAGCCATCACGGGACGCACTGGAACAACTCGGTTTCGGGGATTTCGGAGCATCAGGTGGTATTATTATCTTAACAAAAGAAGCCGGAGGTCCACCACTGTATTGGCACCAAGATTGGATGCGGTGGAATGACCCGCTTAGTTGTACACCGTGGCCACAAACCATCTTTCTTAATTACTATCTTTCAGACACGACACCTGAAAATGGGTGTTTAAGGATTATTCCCGGCACACATCTAAAACGAATCGAGTTACACGATCTACTTGTTCCCGCACATGAACAAGGTGCAAGGTTTGTTGATGAAGATCACCCCTACATGTTTGACAATCATCCAGATCAGATTGATGTATGTGCCAAAGCCGGTTCATTAGTTATGGCAGATGCGCGGGTGCTACATTCCGCACACAGAAATCACACTGATGTACGTCGCACCTTGATTCTTGCATGGCACAGTCGTCCAAACACCGTTCCTGAATATTGGGATGAAGAGATTCCTGAACTCATCGCAAATCGTGATGCAAACGGAAACTATCCAGGCTCCCGTATTCCAGGTAATTTATTAAAGCCATAAAACAACAGATTATCACAGAATATCAACAGAAAACACAGTGAGGTATCTATGGAACAGCACACACTTCATTATGAAGTCTTAAATGTGTTTCATCCAGGTGAAACTGGACAATATTGGGATGTGGATGTGCATGCTACTCCAGAAGAGCTAAAACAATTCGCTGATTCCGGTTACCTCATTCGCGAAGAACTCTTTCAAGGAGAAGCACTGCAAAAGTTGAGAGATGCACTTGACCGATTAGAAGAACAGGAATCGGAAGGCAAAGATGCAGCTATCGCTTCAAAACAGGGCTGGGGTTTTATTCCGAGACATCTGATGGATAAGGATGAAGCATTTCTTGATCTCCTAAAATTTCAACCGGTTTTGTCTATTGTACGTGCGATGATGGGACTGCTTGTTAGATTACGCGGATTGAGTGCACGCATTACATATCCGGGTGATGATAGACAGCATCAAACACCTTGGCATCAACACATGCGAGTTGTCCCAAATCCGATACCTCCTTGGTTTTCTCGTCCGCATTGTGTTGACTGTTGTATCTATCTTGATGACTTAAACGAAGATACGGGAGGTGTTGTCGTAGTTCCCGGTTCTCACGACTGGTTAGACAAGGCAACACCAAGCACTTATGAACCTTTAGATGGAGAAGTGGAACTACGAGTGAAAGCTGGCGGGGCAGTGTTAATTCACGGCAATCTCTGGCATCGTGCTTTACCAACGCTCAGAGCAAAACGGAGAATGTTAATTCTCGGTTATACACCAACATGGCTACGAAGTTCACCACACGGTGGAATGCCACCAGAAGATGGATTGACACAAACCTTCCTCAAAGAAGCTGATATGGAAGAAAGGATGTTATTAGGTATAGGTGGATATACATAGAATACAAGAATATGCGTATATCAACGTGCATGATATAATAGGAGTACTATAATGAAAATCACTACAGGTTTTAAAATTTTGACACTAATGTTAATGCTAACAATTCCATTATTGATGGTTCACGCGGAAGGGGTTAGCACAGATGAACTGATCATCCATTATAGTTTTGACGAAGAGACCCAGGAGGGGACAGATATAATGGATTTGTCGGGAAATGATAATCATGGTCTGCTAAATGGTAATCTCAATGTTGTGGAAGGCAAAGTTAACGGTGCTATGGAGTTTCCAGGTGGTGCGGCTAACTTTATTGCAGTGCGAGAGCATTTTTATGATGATTTGTTCCCAGAAATTACCCTCGCAGTATGGGTTAAAACTTCAATAAGAGGAATGATCGCCTCATGGGATCGAAGCGAATTTTTCCGATTCGGTGTAGGTGATGATGTACTCGGAAATTTGACCTTCATCGGTTTTGATGTCTGTTGTCCAATCATAGATTGGCACGGGAAGGTTGAAGTAACGGACGACGAATGGCATCATGTTGTCGCGACCTTTGATGCAGAAATGAAGCGGATATACGTTGATGGGGAATTGGACGTGGAGGCACCAACAGACACAAACACCAAGATGATTGGAAAACAGTTAGTACGTTACGGGTTTATCGGCATCGGTTCAGAAGCTATTGCTTTCAATGGTGGAAAAGGTCCCAACTGGGTTTTCACTGGGTTGATGGATGAGTTCCTCCTGTTCCATCGTGCAATTTCCGCTGAGGAGGTTGAAACCTTGGCAAAAGGAACTACTAATCCCTTTGCAGTTGAACCTGCAGACAAATTAAGCATCACATGGGGGAAAATCAAAGGCATGAAATAATACAGTGATAACCAAAACTGTAAATCATAAACCTTACAGAAATAGAACCTTATTTGTTGTAGATAACACACCTCTAATAGTGTCTATGAATAAAAGGAGATAAAATGAAAAACTCATTTATTTTCAAAATGTTGACGCTAGCAGTAATTCTATCTATAGCAGCGTTGACTTCACATGCAGGTGGTATTAGTGATAAAGAACTCGTAATCTACTATAGTTTTGACAAGACATCTCAAAAGGGTGACGATATATTAGATTTGTCAGAAAATGGGTACGACGGACTAATCCACGGTGATAAACTAAAGATTGTAGATGAAGGTATAGTAAACGAATGCATGGAATTCCCCGGCGGGGCAACCCAATACATCGCTGTACGTGATCTAAACTATACCGAAGGCATACCAGAACTGTCTATGGCAGTTTGGGTAAAAACGTCCGGCAGGGGAATGATTGCTTCATGGGATCGTAGTGACTATTTTCGGTTTGCAGTAGGAGATGCTGCCATAGACCATGTTGATTTTGTCGCTTTTGATATCTGTTGTCCTATAGAAGATTGGCACGGAGATATTAAGGTGTCAGATGGAGAATGGCATCATGTCGCTGTTACTTTTGATGGAGATATGAAGCGTATATATGTTGATGGAAAAGTTGATGTGGAAGCAGCCGCTGCGACTAATAATAAAATGATCGGTCCGAAAGCACAACGTTACGGTTTTATTGGTATCGGTTCTGAAGCAGCTGCATTTAATGGGAATGCAAGTCCTACATGGACATTTACAGGACTAATGGATGAGTTCCTGATGTTCCATCGCGCACTTTCCGAAGATGAAATAGAAGACCTCTATAGAAACAGTGGTGATCCGTTTACTGTTGAACCGATAGGCAAATTAGGCATTACCTGGGCAGAAATCAAACGTAGTAATTAAAAGCAAAACGGGTGATTGATCTAATCACCCGTACATTCAAATTATTACATAGAATTATGCGTTTCCGTTTTCCACTGCCTCTTGTATACCAGGCCATTCACGCCAAATATCGGTGTAACTATCATAACCGTTTTCTTCAACATCAACATGCCGTATACGGAAAATCACCGCATACCGAATATCTGAAGATGCATTCGCTGCTGCAGAGTGTACAACTTGGTGATGGGTTAGAACAACATCACCTGCATTTCCAACAATTTGTGTAGGACCTTCGGGGAGTTCAGGTTTTGGCATTCCGTTCGCTAAAATTTCATGTCCTTCCTTTTTGAAGTAGTCTGCAAAGAAACTGTGTGTCTTGGGCCACACCGTGAAGTTACCGCTATAAGGTTCAGGCACATCTGCCAAATAAACAACAGCTAACGCCGTAAATCCGCGCCTGTATACCCCTTTTTCCATACCGTTTGTTCCGCTTCCCAATCCATCAAGGTGTCCACCAGGTTCTTTCGCATCACGACCCAACGGCATTGGAAAACGTAGTGCTATCTGCGCTGAACCGGGAACCTGAACATTCCCTTCTCCCAACATTGATTCGGCAATGTTCTGGATAGGCGTTTTATTGAAAATCTCAACAATCTGCGGGGCATTCCTGATTTCGTTACAATACGATTGTGCGCGAAACTTTTCCAAGTCGCCTTGATGCATACCGACTGCACCGATGGAATGATTAATCATCTTTCGGGCACTATCCACCATCAACTTCGGCACAACACCAGGAACTTTGATAAAACCATTTTCATAGAATTCTAACTTCTGTTTTTGTGTGAGCATATTGAAATCCTCTACGCATTATTTCAAATATTTGAAATTTAGACTATACCATAAACAATAAGTTTAAGGTAATTCAGTTGTCATCATTTCTTCAACCAATGCTGGAACACCACCTCTGTGTCAGTAGGTTCAACTACACGTAAAAGGACTTCTCCATTTGCAAGAAAATCTAATGCCATAAAACCTGAGTGTTGATGTGCAAAAAGTGTATTGTCTCCATGACTTACTTCAGTTGCCTTTTCACTTGAACCAAGTCCACTAACAAGCAGATAATCTGTCACATCCCCTTCTAACACTTGTAGAGAATGTTCATGTCCAGATGCATAAATTAAGAGCGGTGACTTTTTCCGAGTAGACAAGGCAGCATTGAGTTGTGACACCATATATTTATATCGTGATCCGTTCAAATCCTGATCCGATTTCACCACATACCACCGAGCCAACGGATACAAAGAACCAACAATTGGAACAGGCACCCACAACCATTTGTGGACAAGTCTACCGGGAAAGAGGTGTGCCTTCCAATCAAAGAAACCGCCATGTATGCCATAACTCTGCAAAGGATGGTGTCCAACAACGATAACTGGCAATTCCGTATCCAAATACTCTTTTAGTTTATTCACAACCGTATCTGTAGAAACTGTAGGTTTCTCGTATTTATGTAACCACCACTGTGTATCCAATACAACTATGCGCACAACCGGAGCAGACTCTGGTAGTTCCAGCATAACGGGACCTGGCATGCCACCTTGTGGCAAGAATTGTGGCGTGCGAGTCAGGGCATCGTTAATATATTCCTCTTGTGCAAGCAGGGCACGATATCCAACCTTTTTTCCATTCGTCCAATCGTGATTACCTGGAATAAACAATCCATGTGCATCTGTAGACTTGATAACATCAAGTTGCGGTCCCAAACGCGTAGCGGCTTCGTGCTTTTTCCGTTCTGTCATCCCATCAGGATACATATTATCTCCCAAGAAGACAACACTGGTTTTCTCAGGAGATCTTTTTGTCCATGATTGTAATGTCTGTAAGACAGGTTCATCCTGCTTCGGTAGTCCCGCATCACCAATGAGTAAGATGCGATATTGTAACGTGTTCTCCGTTACAATATCCTGTTTTTCAATTGTGGATATGTCTGGATGATAGTAAGGTGATATATGACTGCACCCTACAATCGTCAGTTGTCCCGCCTGCACAACCAAACATAGTAGGAAAATGCTCCAAAGAAAACGCGATCGATTATAGAATTTCATATCTTCCTTTTTTAGGTCGTATCTCATAAATCATTTGTAGGGTGGAACCCATCCCTACAATGAATTGAAATTCTGAGGATAATAAGGTTTCACTCTATATTGGTACTACCTATGCACACATTTATCAATAGACTAACACGAAATGATATGATATAATTTAAGTTGAAAAAATAAAATATGGTGAAAAAATGAGACGTTTTGGCACACAAGGACGCGTATATCCTGAGCAACATTATATTGTATCTCGGAGTAAAGAGATAGCAGATTTTCTCACACGAGTTAAAGAGGGAAGGTATATTGTCCTTTTTGCACCACGACAAACAGGAAAAACCACCTTTTTCCGAATGGCACTTGAAACACTCACAAATGAGGATCCATCCTATTTTCCTATCCAACTCAATTTTGAAACATATAAAAACCTATCTGCTATAGAATTTTACGAAGCTACATGCAATAGAATGCGTAAAGAGATTGAACAGATTTTTGAAAAACGTGGACAAACACTCTCTGGTAAACTCTCGCGATTTCTTTTAGACAGCAAAATAACAAATCATATTTCAATGATGGACTTCTTTGAAGAGTTCTCAAGTATTTTAAATGATGATTATGGAGTTCAAAAAGTAGTTGTCATTATTGATGAATTTGATGGTATTCCTCAAGCTGTTTTAAGTGATTTTCTCCATTCGCTTCGAGACATCTACCTTTCAGATCAGACGCGTTGCATCCATAGTGTTGGTATTATCGGTGTCAAGAGCATCACACAACTCAACTACGATAGATCCGTTTCTCCATTCAATATCCAAGACGAATTTTTCTTACCCAATTTCACTCTCCAACAAGTGAAAGAATTACTAAGACAATATACAGTTGAAACAGGTCAGCCGTTCTTGCCTGAAGTTGTTGAATCCTTACACAAACAAACTGCTGGTCAACCGTTCCTCGTAAATCGATGCGCGCAAATACTTACTGAGGAATTGGATATCTCAATAAGCGAAATGATCACAGATCAACACTTCTCAACAGCACACATAAAACTGCTTCGTGAACGAAACACAAACATTGACCACCTGATAACAAATATACGAAGAGATCGTAGATTTGAAACATTACTCATGAAGATTACTTCTTATGATAAAGGTATAGAATTTAATTTATACAATGAACTCATCAACGAACTTGCCACTTTTGGTGTTATCGCTGAAGGGGTAGATGGCATGTGTGAGATAGTAAACCCTATTTATCAGTATTGCATTATACAGGCATTCCAACCCCTTGTCAACGGACTTGAAGGGAACTATTTTCCTGAAAATACCGATACAGAATTCACGGATTTTCTCACCACTGATGGTAAACTTGAGATGTTACCACTTCTGAATAATTTTCAAGAATTCATCGCTCGTGCAGGGCATAAGATTTTAGATGTGCCTGATACACCGAAAGAGTTTATTGGACAATATCTACTCTATGCCTATCTTGAGCAGTTTGTTCGACTCGTACGCGGCTTAATGTACCTTGAAGTTCAAACCGGACGAGGTAGAATTGATCTACTTATCCTTCACAACTCACAAAAGTATATCATTGAAACAAAGATATGGGAAAGCGAACGTCGATATCAAGCAGGAAAGAAACAACTCGCTGCATATCTCAAATTAGAAGGTGCAGTGGAAGGATACTATGTTGTTTTTGATCATCGGTCAGAAACTGAACCTCGGACTGAGACTGAAATAATAGACGATTTTACAATTCAGAGTTATGTGATTCCTGTAATCCAAGAACGACCTTCTTCTGTTTAGGATCTGTTATCATATCTTCGGTGTCAAGACCCCGATGCTTTAGCACGGGGATGTAGACACCGCTAACACATTTATGAATCAATAAGACTTAACATTTTCGTGTATTTGTAGTATACTATATTCAGCATTACAGTTGTGGATATGACCTCTCGCTTGAGAGTGCCACCGCACCATTTCATAGCAGTATGTAATGCGAAGGATATGTAATGCGAACCTACAAATACAAGGGACAAAAACATAAAAGAAATCGTCATTTGCAAAAAGACCTGCATATCATTGCCCATGTCCACAACCATTTTGTTGCGTTGTGGCAACGGCACTACAGGATATATGGACAATGCGAAGGTTACAAGCGACCGAGTGCATTTCGGATGATTAAGCATTTGACAAAACTGAAACGACTTGCTAAATATCAACACTGGACGATCCCATATTCTTGGTGTTTGCAAGAATGTATCCAACGCGTTGACAGAGGTTGGAAAAACTTCTTTGAAGGTAGGGCAAAGCGTCCACCTAAATTTAGAAGTCGGTATAAATACAAATCTATGACCTTTGATGGAAGTCAAGTCAAAATAGAACCCATTGACAAAACAGGCGGATGTCCCGTAGCGAAAATCCGTATCAATAGAAGATGGTATCGCTTCTGGTATAGTAGACCGATTGAAGGAAAGATTAAACAGGTTACCGTTAAGAAAGACGCAGTAGGCGATTGGTATATCACTATCACAACAGACGCTGAAGGACTTGAGCCTGCCCCTAAGACTGGTAAGACAGCAGGGTTTGACTTTGGACTCAAGGATTTTCTCACCTGTTCCGATGGCACGAAGTATCAATCTCCTGAATTCTATAAGTCTGCTTCTAAACTGATAAAACGTGCGAGTCGTGCGTTGTCTCAGAAGCAGAAAGGCAGTAATAATCGCCACCGTGTGAGGAAATACTCGGCACGCGTTCACAGAAAAATCAATCGGCAACGCGAAGACCATCACTGGAAACTTGCTCTTGAACTTGTTCGAAAGTTTGATGTCTGTTTCTTTGAAGACCTGAATCTTGAAGGCATGAAACGTCTTTGGGGACGTAAAGTCTCTGATTATGCCTTTGGCGACTTCATGCAGAAAATCAAGTGGCAAGCACAGAAAAGATGCAAACGCGTTGAAACAATTAACAGATGGACACCTACAAGCAAAGTCTGTCATGCCTGTGGACAAATCCAAATGTTCTTTGATCTGAGTATTCGCAATTGGTATTGCCATAACTGTAAAATCCAACATGACCGTGATATAAACGCGGCACTTAATATTTACAAGGTAGGGGCATCTACCTTTGGAGTAGAGGGGATCAGACTTGCTTCGGCAAGCACCCCTTGTTGATACCACAATCTACCCTGTGGCATGGGACCTAAGAATCCCCATGCTTTAGCAGGGGGAGTATGTCAACTTCCATCCACTGTTTTATTCGGTCAACAACTTTATCAATCGGAACATTTTCTTGTTCTCTGCTTGCCAAATCCCGAACTGCTACGACCCCCGCATCCAACTCATCCGATCCGAGAATAGCCGCATAAGGAATCCCCTTAGAATCAGCATATTTCAACTGCGTGCTAATACGTGTAGGTTGGAAATACACCTCTGTCCGTATACCTCCCTGACGTAACTGCGTTGCTAATTTAAGCGATTCTTCCATCAAGTCATCATCAAATACGGTCATCAATACCTGCGTCACTGTTTTTCCCACAGAGGATGGGAACATATCAAATTCTTCCATGACATCAATAATCCGTTCAATACCGAAACTTGTGCCGGTGGCAGGAAAACTCTGTTTGCTAAAACTCCCTATCAATTCATCGTATCTACCACCGCCTGTAATGCTGCCAATCTTCGGTTCTTCAACAACCGTTTCGTATATCGGACCCGTATAGTATTCCAAACCGCGCACCATAGCCACATTCACCCTATAATATTTTTCAGGAACACCAAGCGTAGTGATATAGTTGATTAATTCTTCCAATTCGGTTATTCCCTCAAGGGCAATTTCAAAATCCGCAAGTTGCTTTTTCATATCAGTCAGGACCGTAGTCGCACCACCTTCTACTTGTAACAGAGCAAGCAACTTTTCAATGACATCTTCCGGTATCTCATTCTCTCGCAATTCTTCAGTGACACCATCCACCCCGATCTTATCCAATTTGTCAATAGAGCGATAAAGTCCACCGAGTTGTTCGGTAGGAACACCGGAATATTCACCTATACCAGTAATCAGTTTTCTATTGTTGATATTTATCTCAAATTGCTCAAAACCGAGACGCGACAATACTTGATAGATCAGATTTACATTTTCCGCATCTGCTAACATGCTATCACTTCCGACAGTATCCGCATCACATTGGAAAAATTGACGATAACGTCCCTTCTGTGGTCGTTCCGCACGCCACACGGGATCAATTTGATATCGCTTGAAAGGTTTTGGTAGCTGCGGATACATCGCAATAACGCGGCATAGCGGTACAGACAGATCATAACGGAGTGAGATGTCCTCCTTTCCACCCGTGTGTCCTGCTTGATAAATTAGTTTTTCTGCATCCGGACCGTATTTACCTGTGAGAACTTCAGATAATTCCATAGCAGGGGTCTGTAAAGGTTCAAACCCAAATTCTTCAAATACATCACGGATCACGCCTATGACATATTGCCTACGGATCATCTGTTCAGGTAAGATATCCCGCATGCCACGTGGCACACGCGGTTTGATAAATGTTGACATGATAACTGCTCCTTATATGTGGCCCGGTAGTGCTTGACTCCTACGTCTCCGTAATCCTTTTGCTAACGTCTGCTTCAATTCGTCAATCTTTTTGCGTTTCCAAGGATCCCTGAGTGATTTCGGATTTGCAATCAGTGTAGATTCAGATTCTCTTAACACTTCTATTATCTTAAGTTGGTTAGCCTTCAACGTACGTGCTGAACTACAATTATCAATTATAGCATCCGCTTCTTCTGGTGGTTTACCCTCCGTTGCTCCAAACGACAACATAAGGGTAATGGGGGATTGGTAAGTCCCGAGAGTATTCAGCCTCTTCCACGGCGTAAGAATCGCAGGTGCAATGCGGTTTTCTGTCGTTTCAAGTATATATTTCTCAGCGATATTTAAATACTCTGTCGAGATGCGGATGTTCCTATCCGCAAGGTTCACCAAATCCGTGAATGTATTGATGTCCTCCCGTTCCTCACGAACTGCAAGAACTATGTTGACAAACCCGTAATCTAATGGAAGAATTTCCTCAACATCAGCGTCCGTTTCTTCAACCCAATCCTGTCCAGTTATACCTAAATCGTAGAAGTCGTCCATACCAACATAGACCGGTATCTCTTGCGGACGAGAGATCTTTATCTGAACTTCACTGTCGTTAGCAAAACTGGCGCGATAAGAGCGGTCAGTTGACTTATAGCCATTGAGTTCATAACCTGCTCGCTGAAACATCTCAAGAGTTCCAGATTGAATCGTACCTTTCGGCAAAAGTAAATTCAGTGTCCTTTCTGTTTCCATAATCAGTTTTCCTTAATCCTTAATGCGTACCATTGTTCTTCGTATCCATTCATACCTATTATTCAAGGTCTTTGAAGGTAACCTCTTCTGTGTTTCCAGTATTCAAATCAATCCGTTGGATGGAGTGATCTTCATTCAACTTAATCAGATAATCGTAGTTCGCTTTAGCAGCATAGTCATGCTGGTCTTGTAGGTCACGTCCCATCAAATCTACCTCTACAGTCTTTCCAGAACATCTCAATTGTTCTGCAGTATGTTGTGCCTCACGAAGGTTATCAGTAGAGGTTGCCACGATAAAGTAATCCTTTTTCGCTTGAATAGGTTCGCGTTGTGTTTCGGCATATATCTCCATCAGGGAATCAAAATGGAACGCAAAACCAGCACCTGGCACAGACGGACCACCAAAACTTTCAATTAACCGATCATATCTTCCACCACCACAGATCGGTAGATTGCTCTCCGACACTTCAATCTGAAAGACTGTTCCAGTATAAAAGTCAAATCCACGCGTAATACCCAGATTTATTTCAAAATCGGTGATATTATTGTATTCCAAACATTCACACAGTCTGAGTATTTCTTGGCGAACTCCTTGCGCCGTATGATTGAGAAATGTTCCCCAAGCATCCATCACAACATCTTTATTCCCACTAATCTTTGAAACATCAATACAACGTTGTGCTACCTCATCAGAGATACTGAAATATCGGTGCCATCTCGCTTTATAGGTTTCCTCTGCGACAAGCGGTAACTTCTCTGTCCATTCCTCTGCGTTGTCTTCTGTTAATTCTCGGATGTCCGGTATCTCAATCTTATACTCACCTTTGTAGTCAGTCCCTTGAGATCGTCGCAACATATTGAGTTCATCACGTGTTGCATCCAAATCCAAATGTTGACTGTCCCTTTGCAGACGAGAAAGATGATCTATATCCAAAATCACTTCACTATGGTCTTTTGGATCAAGTGCAACCTGTTTGAATATTTCACGAAAGACACCTGTGTTACCGATCTTCAAAGTCGTCTGTGTTAAGTTCAGTTTCTCAAGTATCCGAACGGGTAACGTGATAATTTCAGCATCTGCCAATTCAGATGACGGACCAATCAACTCTATCCCCGCTTGGCGAAATTCGCGCTTCGCCTCACGATTGTCTGTCCTCGGTTCCTGACGCACACATTGACCGATATAATATAGCTTATAAGGGTATGGTAAATGATGTAAGTCACCATTTGCTATGAGACGACATACGGGTGCGGTAAGTTCCGGTCTCAGTGCATAATCTACCCTATCCGGACCGACAAATGTGAACATTTTGTGACGTATCTCCTCACCGGATTGTGCGGATAAAAGCGCAAAGGATTCAAACAGTGGTGTCTGAATCTGTGCGTATCCATAACTCTCAAAAGTCTCACGAACAACATTCTCAACATAATTTCGTTGAACCATCTGTTCAGGTAGAAAATCGTTTGTTCCGGTGGGTTTCATAAACTTTTCCATAAGCGTTACTCCTACAATTCTCCATAATCAACATACAAGAAATTGTAACAAAAAAACCCAGCAAACAATATGCTCAATCATCTCAACGTGCCGATAGTTTGGCACGGAGGAGAGCGGTTAGTTCACCAGGATTGTGTAGCAAGACTCACTTGCTATGTGTCCAATATGATGTATGGAATAATCACCTCATCATTCTAATCCGCTCTACTCAGCAATGGATTGAATGATGATGATAGCTGCAAATATATATCATAATATTTTCGTCTAAAGTTGTAATCTTTCTGCAAATTATACTGTTATTATCCGTGAAAGTCAAATTTTAATTTATGGTGAAGCATATAACTATATCTACACTTTCTATCAACGGTAGGCGAGGTTTCCTAACCTCGCCTGATCAATGTGTAGAATTAATTCAATAATTTACCATAGTATGGACTTGCTTATACTACTTACCTGATCGTAAGAGCTCCGTATTTCCAGAATCTCGGATTTTTGTTGACAATATTTCTGAAATAGTGATACGTTTAACTCAAAACTTATATGGAGAGACAAATGGGATTTCCAGTTTACGACTACCGAACAGATGTTAGAAATGTACTTGTTACACCGCAGATTCGCTCGCGGTTTTTAAAAATGGAACCGGGACAGAGTGCGCAACTACATAGCCATGATCTCGGACACGAAATATTTCTTATCCTTGAAGGACGCGTCGAATTTGAGATTGATGGTGAAACCGAGGAATTAGGTCCAGGACAAATGTGTGTCGCCTTAGTAGATCAACCACACAAAGTGCGTGTTCTCGGAGATGAACCGATGACGATGTATCTGTCTGTAACACCCCATATCCACCCGACACATACACCGAGAACAGCGGATGGGAAAAGATTGCCTCCCAACTTTGCCCCAGCAAGTGCTTATGATGTTGAACCTGATATGGAGCTAACCATAGAAGAACTGGTTTCTCGACAGATAGACATGTCGCAGCTGCTCGTTGAACTTAGCATCAAATGTGCTGATATTCAAAATGAGATGGGACATCAACTGAAAACTGCTGTTGCCGATGGAGACACACAAGCAGCCATTGATGCACGCAATGCAATGTGGGAAGCAATTTATCCCATTTACAAGGTCGTTGCTGAATTGGGAGATATTTGGAATGAACTTGCCCCTCGTGTTTCACAATAATTCTCTTCAACATTTTATGCGTTATTACTTTATAGATGCTCTAACGTGCTTTAAATAGACATTGTTTTTTTTCAAAACTGTTGTTATAATAATGTTAATATGGAAATCTGTTAATGATATTAAAGGAGTTCACAATGAAAGATTTTGCTTTTACAGGGGGAAGACCCGACCCATATACATTCCCTACCGAAGCATTGATTGAAGCAAGCGCAAAGGCACTACGGAAATTAGGAGGACAGTTAGTCAACTATCCAGGGGAATCTGGCTATCGAGGATTACGTGAATTGGCATCTATGCGGTTTGAACGGAGAGAAGGTGTACCACTGCCAGTTGATAATACCTCTATTACCTCAGGTTCAATGCAGGCACTTGAATTAGTGTTGGGAACGTTCATAAAACCGGGAGACACGGTATTAACCGAGGAATTTACCTATAGTGGCACACTCGGAATTATGCGACACCTCAAAGCCAACATTGTCGGTGTACCGATGGACTACATTGACGGAATGGATACAGACGCGCTTGAAGACAAATTGAAAGCACTTAAGCGTCAAAATGTCACGCCTTCTCTTATCTATACGACCTCTAATCACCAAAACCCAACTGGTGCGATATTGTCGCTTGAAAGACGACACCGTATGCTTGAACTTGCTGAGGAATACGACACGCTCATTGTTGAAGATGACTGCTATGGAGATATTGATTTTGTTCCGAATCCAACACCCGCTTCACTCTTTAAGTTAGACACAACAAATCGGGTTATTTTTATTGCAACATTCTCAAAGATTCTGGGTGCAGGTGTACGTCAAGGTTATTTCGTTGCAAATCAACCCTATTATGGTATGATACATCAAAACCGATGGGATGGTGGCACGAGTGCACTTGCCAGTGCGATTGTTGCAGAATTTTTCATGGAACATCTTGATGCACATCTTGAAAAGACAAATGCTGCTGTTGGGACAAAGTGTCAAGCCGTGATAGATACCCTTGAACATCACGTCAGTGATATATGCACGTGGACAAAACCGCGAGGTGGACTTTTCCTATGGATAGATTTACCCGAGACAACCGATATGCAGAAGTTGAGTGAATTGGCATCAGCGAAAGGCGTTGGATATAGCAACGGTAGTGCATTCCACTATGCAGGTGATCCAGTCAAAGCAATCCGATTAGCGTATGCGTATTGTCATATAGATGATGTGGCAGAAGGAATTACTTATCTCTCCGAAGCAATTCAAGGAGCACAGGTTGCAACTGTTGATGCGGCTGCAGCTGATTAATTTCAACACACTGAAAATATAACCTCACGGAGGAGAATTTGCGTAATATCATCCTATTCTCATTAGACACGCTACGTGCATCAAGTATGAGTTGTTATGGACACAAACACCTGACAACACCACATCTTGACGCACTTGTATCAAAGGCAACGCTATTTGAAAGTTGCATCAGTCCACATATACCAACTCACCCTGCACATACCACGATGTTCACTGGCAAAGATGTACTGACACACCAAGTTATAACCCAAGGTGGACAGGTCAATCTATCTGAGAATATTAAAACACTTCCAGAGTTGCTCAGTGAAGCAGGTTATTTTACAGTGGCAGCAGACAATTTGGGTCGTTGGTTTCAACGCGGTTTTCCAGACAATCAATATCGCGGCTATCAGTGGGAAAGCCGATATCAAAATGCTCGCAAGGCAGAAGCAGTAAATAATACAGCGATAGAATTGTTAGAACTCGCGCAATCGCAAGATAAACCGTGGTTTGCATTTCTACATTATTGGGATCCACATACACCTTATCTGCCACCACTGCCATTTGAACGCATGTTTTATAGTGGAGATGAATGTGATCCAAATAATAGAAGCATGGATGCCGTATACGCCTGTGAACCGTTTACCGATTATTTTCGTCAGTGGATGTGTAAACCGGACCCTGATGACCCCGATAATATTGAGAAGAAACGGCTATGGACAGACATAAATTATGTGAACTCACAATACGATGCTTCAATCGCATATATGGATGCGTCATTGGCACAACTCTTTCAATACCTACAGGACAACGAACTGATGGATGATACGCTTTTAGTAATTACTGCTGATCACGGTGAGGAACTTGATGAACACGAACTGTGGTACGACCACCACGGCTTGTATCAGACAAATTGCCATATTCCACTGATACTGCACTGTCCGAATGTAATCCCAAAAGGACAACGGCTTGATGGATTAGTTACATTGAAGGATATCGCACCCACTGTGTTGGATTATGCTGGAAAGTCCACACTATCAGAACGTGAAAAGATGGAGGGCACAAGTCTACGCAAATTGGTAGAAAATGGAGCCGATGAAGGCTCGTGTGATGCAATTTACCTCACAGAGTGTGGATGGATGAAAAAACGAGGATGGCAAACACGTAAATGGAAACTAATTGTTGAAACAGGCGGAACACCCGAAGTCTACAACAAACCTGACATTGAACTCTATGATCTGGAAGAAGACCCCGATGAAATATACAATCTGGCTGAAGAGGCAGAAGATATCGTAACACAACTAAAAAATGAAATGAATGAATACTTAAAACGAAGATTGACTGAAACTGGATTGCCAGATCCCACAGATGAACAAGACATTACAATGCGGCGGATAGGAGATAAATCAAAAGCGGTACCACTACCATAACCTAAATTACAACATGATAGGTGAATACACATCGGGGAGACATGTTGTTACGTACTAAGTTGACACCAATGGTGCCAGCTTAAGTCAAGAACACAAAAAGGAAAAAAGATGAACAATAGGAACCGGACTTTACAAATCAAAAGTAGAGAAATCATTATATTACTTGTTCTCTCCGTAGTAAGCTCTCTAATTATCGGGTGTGCTGCACTGCAAGAAGCACAAGAGAAAAGAGAGAAACGTATGCAGGAAAAACGTCAGGGAAACCACTTTTTGCTATCTGCGTCTAAGTCAACTATTAATGTTGATCCGACTCCGGTAGATGACAAACCCCACGGAGAAAGTGACCACTATACATTAAAGTTTGCAGATGATCTGATGGCTTTAGATAATTATGATGAGGCATCAGAACGTGAGGTATTTGCAAAAAGTGCACTCGTATATATGGAGAGTCTATATGATTCAATGCATAATATTTTCGGGTTTAAACCTAAACATAAAATCCACGTGACACTTTACCAATTATTCAGAGGTTCCAATAGGCATGCAATCACTGGAACTCAGTATCGCTACGGGAACAACATTAAATTTGTAACTGGGATTGAAATGCATTTCCCAATGGATATGTATGAGAAACACGAAGTACGGGTGCATGAATTAACGCATGCATTTACTAATATCTATTTCTTACCTACGTGGTTTAACGAAGGTGTCGCTGTATTGATGCAAAAAGAATATGCAAAGGGAGGTATGTTTACTAAATATGACAATCTTGAACTGCATCTGAAGAAGGATCTCAATGGAATAAATGAATTAGAAAATTGGGACGGACATGGAGCAGGAGGACCCTTGACGCAGTGGCGATACGCTTATGCTTATAGCGTTGTGTCAGAATTACGAGAAAAATATGGGAACCAACTTTACATCAAGGTTTTTGAATTAATGGAAAAGGATCAACTACATCAAAAACTGATAGGAGCAATGCCAACAAGTTTTCTCGTCTACTATATGAGCCAGGCAGCAGGAAAGGATTTAGTGCCATTTTTTCAGAATTTAAAATTTAATGTACGCAAATTGGAAAAAACAGATATTCTGGAATATATAAAACAGTTAAATGTTCAAAACACGGGGGACATTGATGTATACAAACAAACTTGGCGACAATCGACATTATTTTTTGATGATATTATTACTTCCGATTTTACTTACTGCTTGTGTAGTCAGTCAGCAGTGGAGTGAAAACTACGCACTTGTGGACGGTGTTAAGGCAAACGATCCTGTTATTGTCGATGGAAATCTTAATACCATTGGACAATCACAGCTGAAAAAGGGATCAGGAAGTTTAGACCTTGACAGATGGCAAAACTCTGAATCTATCATTATATTACCGGAAAAGAAAAAAATCTATCGAGTGACAATTCATTCTTCAAATCTGCAAGATTTTCAACTGTTGGCTCTTAATTCACAAGCTGAATGGGATGTGATACATGACCAGCAGCATAATAAAGCGAAAGTGATTGATGTCCATCTCAAACGTTCTGTAATAACGGATGGTATCAAATTGCTTGTGCGGGAAACAACTGATGATAAAGCCCGCCGACGTCAAAATTCCAAGATAGAACGTGAAAATGAAGTGACATCCGATGGCAAAGTCCGCAAAGGTGAATATGTCTATAAAATCACAGGTCCTCAAACGGCTCCAGCAAAGATTGCAGAGATAAAGTTGTTCGGTTATGCTGATGCAGCACAATAACATTTGGAATGCAGTCAAATCGTATCCAAAAATTCATCGACAGATATGTCGGTATTCCAACCGTCTTATTGTTGTTTCTAATAAAGAGGATTTTTTCTTTTCTCAGAAGGACTGTCAAACTCCAAAATCAAGGATTGAGAAATACGAGTGTAGTCGGTTTCACTTCTGATAATCCTAAGAAAATTCTGTTCATTCAACTCTCCGCATTGGGTGATACAATCTTAGCAATACCTACCGTGCATGCTTTACGGAAGTATTTTCCGCAAGCAGAAATATCCTTCTTGGCATCACCAACGAATTTGACATATTTACAACATTGTCCATATATTGACAGACAGATTGAGTTCCGGTACCCTCTACACCAGATGATTCGGACGCTTCGAAAAGACAGATTTGATTGTGTAATTGATCTGGAGCATTGGTCTCGGTTTAGTGCCATCCTTGCGTATGCAACTGGAGCACCGCATCTCATGGGTTTCAATGCTGCATGTCAATATAGACACTATCTATTCTCTGACATTGTTCAACATATCCCTGGTAAGCATGAAGTGCTTAACTTTCTGAGTATTGCGCAGCTGATGCGATGCGATACAGAGGATACAAGTCTTGCGGTTTGGATTGATGAAACAGAACGTGAGTGGTGTCGGAATCTATTAGCACAGGAACACATTATCCCATCTGATATGCTAATCGTGCTACATCCAGAAGCAGGTCGGCGCGGCGAGCCACGTCGGCGGTGGCTATTGGATCACTATGTTGAGTTGATAGACACATTGTCTGTCCGATATGATGCACAAATTGTGCTAACGGGTGCTCCCGATGAAATAGATGTATCGGAATGGATTGATGAGCGGACGAAGTGTAAAGTAGTCAACCTATCGGGGAAAACGAAGGTAAATCAACTTGCAGCAGTGTTTGCTCGTGCGGATCTGGTGATTAGTGGGAATTGCGGTCCGATGCATCTCGCTGCAGCTACTGAAACACCTGTCATTGCTATTCACGGACCGACGAATTCTGACCAATGGGGTCCGTGGTCTGATAAGTCAACACGTCTTGAAGCAACATTGCCATGCAGCCCGTGTCTCAATTTGGGATTTGAGTATGCATGTCAGGCATTACCTGATGGCACATCTCCCTGTATGCAGACTATTCCAGTGTCCGATGTGCTGAAGGCATGTGAAACGTATTTAGGATAGATAATATTGCATGAGGTTTATAGTGAAATGTAAAAATACGTACACACTCCACGGTAGATGCGGTTTCCTAACCGCATCTATGAGACTGAACTAACACTGGTTCGGTTAGGAAACCGAACCTACCGTCGTGTATAAATAATTATGGTTTTTACTATAATTGACCAAAAAAAGCAATCGGACTGATGTTCAATCTGTCCGATTGCTTTTCAAGTCTGTTCTCATAAACTTTATAGGCAGAATAGATCTGCTTTATGTTTATGCGATGATTTCTATGATTAGTACATGTCACCACCGGGAGGCATTGGTGGGGCTGGTGCTTCCTTTTCAGGAATTTCAGCGATCAGTGTTTCAGTGGTTATCATCAGTGCTGCGATACTTGCAGCGTTCTGAAGGGCAACACGCACGACCTTCGTTGGATCAGGGATACCTGCTTCAAACATGTCAATGAAACGTTCCTCGCGTGCATCATAGCCAATGTTTCCACCATCCTCTTTGACTTTTGCGATAATCACAGAGTCTTCTTTACCAGCGTTTTTGGCAATCTGGCGAAGTGGATCTTCAAGAGCACGAACAATAATAGAGACACCTACCTGTTCCGTATCATCATCAAGTTCAAGCGCGGAAAGTGCTTCCTGTGCTCTCACAAGAGCAACACCACCACCGACAACAACGCCTTCTTCAACAGCGGCGCGTGTGGCGTGCATTGCGTCTTCAACGCGTGCCTTCTTCTCTTTCATCTCAACTTCTGTTGCTGCACCGACATTTATGACTGCGACACCACCGGCAAGTTTCGCAAGACGTTCTTGCAATTTTTCCCGGTCATAATCAGAAGTGGTATCTTCAATCTGCCGACGAATCTGGTCAATACGTCCCTGAATTGATTCAGTGCTTCCTGCACCTTCAACAACGGTAGTGTTATCTTTGTCTATGACAATCCGTTTTGCACTACCGAGATCGTTTGCTGTGACGTTTTCAAGTTTGATACCGAGGTCTTCAGAAATAACACGACCGTTAGTCAAGACAGCGATGTCTTCCAGCATGGCTTTTCTACGATCACCATAACCAGGAGCCTTGACAGCTGCACAACGGAGTGCGCCGCGAATCTTGTTAACGACGGTAGTTGCGAGGGCTTCACCTTCTACGTCTTCAGCGATAATCAACAGGGGTTTGCCTTGTTGTGCGACCTGTTCAAGAACTGGAACAAGGTCTTTCATCGTGCTAACTTTCTTTTCGTGGATTAGGATCACACAATCTTCAAGGATAGCTTCCATACGGTCGGGGTCTGTCACGAAGTAGGGTGACAAATATCCTCTGTCAAACTGCATACCTTCCACTACATCCAAATTGGTATCAAGGCTTTTTGCTTCTTCAACAGTGATAACGCCGTCTTTTCCGACTCTATCCATTGCATCGGCAATGAGATTACCGATAGCATTGTCGTTGTTTGCTGAAATAGCTGCAACTTGTGCGATTTCGGTTTTCTCAGAAACTTCTTTGCTGAGGCTTTGGATTGCACCAACAACTGTCTCAACCGCTTTTTCAATTCCGCGTTTGAGAGCCATGGGATTATGACCGGCGGCGACGTTTTTCAAACCTTCTCGGTAAATAGATTGTGCGAGAATGGTAGCGGTTGTAGTTCCGTCTCCAGCGACATCACTAGTCTTGGAGGCGACCTCTTTAACCATCTGTGCGCCCATATTCTCATACGGATCTTCTAATTCAATTTCTTTTGCAACAGTCACACCATCTTTTGTGATGGTAGGAGCTCCGAATTTCTTATCAAGAACAACATTCCGTCCTTTCGGACCCAAGGTGACTTTGACTGCTTCTGCTAATTTGTCAACACCTTGTTTAATAGCATTCCGAGCTTCTTCATCAAACGCTAACTGTTTTGCTGCCATGTGTGTAACTCCTTATTTACTTAGTTAACCTTGGCTAAGATATCATCTTCGCGCAAGATGAGAAATTCAATGTTATCGTAGGTTACTTCGGTACCGCCATATTTTGCGAACAGGACTTTATCGCCGATTTCAACATCAACAGCCTGTCGTTCTCCACTATCAAGGATGCGACCTTTTCCGACCGCAACGACTTCGCCTTCTTGAGGCTTTTCTTTGGCTGTGTCGGGGATGATAATCCCGCCACTGGTTTTCTGTTCATCCTCTTCGGAACGTTTTACGAGGATTCGATCACCAAGGGGTATAAGTGCCATATTGATTCACTCCTCCTAAATGAATTGTGAACGTAACTATGAGTTTTGTTAGACAAAACTTGTTTAGATATTTCTATACATTTCTATACGCTAAACAATATAGCAAGATATGTGCCAATTCGCGAAATAGTAGGTGGACTCTCAATTGGTGGGTTTTATTGAAGATTCTATCCTATCCGAAATCGTGACAATTTGTCCACTCCTATTAATATTTGATTGGTAAACGTGTCATTTTGACATAGTTGAATTGTCGTTATCTGAAACAACAATAAGATGTACGAGTCGTTATGCGCATTTGATAACCTGTCCGGTTTTGGCAGATCGGTATGCTGCATCTATAATTATATTTGCACTCAAACCGTCGTTGCCACTTGCAAGTGGCGACATACGTGAAGTGACACATTCTGTGAAATGCTCAAATTGGAGTTGATATAGGTCTTCGAATTCTGATGCAATGACCTCTTTTTCTCCATCAAAGCTTGTATGGATTTTCCAACCGTCATCGTTTAGAACGGTTACTGTTCCCTCTGTGCCGTAAAGTTCAAGAACGATGTCGCACTGTGCTGCTGAGAAACTGAGATCTGTGAAGGCTTGTGCGCCATTCTGAAACCGCATTAAGATACCACCCGTTTCTTCTACCTCATAGTTATAGATAGGACTGCCACAAAATGCCGTCACTTCTGCAACTTCACCAATGAGATAACGTAACATATCAACGCTGTGGGGTCCCAAGTCCATCATACATCCACCGCCACCTTGTTCTGGTATTGCGCGCCATTCGTCAGCAGCTAATAGATATTTTTTAAGGAATGGCATCCTACCGTGGACTATATGTCCAAGACGATTTGTTTCAACCCACGCTTTTATCTGTTGAAAGCAGGAGTGGAATCGGAAAAGGAAACAGACCTGTAAATGAACGTCATTGGCATCGCAAGCTGCGATCATCTTTTCGCATTCTTGGGGATTGAGAGCCATCGGTTTGTCGCATAAAATATGTAGTCCGCGTTCTGCGGCGGCAACGACTTGTTCACAGTGCAGATTGACAGGCGTTGAGATGTAGATTGCATCAAGGTCAGTGTCGGCGAGTAAGTCGTCTACACTGCTGTATGCTTTTGTAGCATCATGTTCATCAGCCAGTTTTTGCGCGCGCGTTGCATCTCGTGAAAAAAGGGCATGTAGTTTTGCACCTGTAGCTTTTTGGATCGCCGGCATTGCACGGCGTTGTGCAACACTGCCAGCACCGAGAACACCCCATTTTAATGTCATTTGCATTACTCCGTTATTGATAGTTATTTGTCTAAACTAGTGTTTTGTCTACACTAACATTGTGGGTATGTAAAAAATACTTTAGCCAATTAATAGATGTATACCAGTTGCGAACAGGACGATTAGGACAATTCTGGAGAAATTGCGTTCTGAAAAACGACTGTTTAGGTATACACCAACCTGCACACCGAGTGCAACAAACGGGAGAAGTACCAATGCCTCAATAATGATATCCCAAGAAAATAATCCGAGTTGGTAATAAGCAGGAATCTTTGTTAGATTGATAAAAAAGTAAAGTAGTGTTGTTGTTCCTACGAATGTGCGATTGCCTAATCTTTGTGGTAGAAGATACATGATGATTACAGGACCAGCCATGTGCGCGAGTGTTGAGAAAATCCCTCCGAGCGTGCCTAATAACACACCGTGCCAGGCTTTAAATTCTAATGCAGGTGTTTCATCAGTGGCATCTGGATTTAAGTGTTTTGTTATTCTTCCCCGTAGAAATTCTATGACAGCAAACAGACAAGCAATCCCACCGATTATCTTCTTAAGTTGTACATCAGTTAAGTCTTTTAGGATGAGACTTGCAAGGACAATGCCAACGATTGCACCGGGAATCAGTCTCCAAATGCTTTGACGATGCCACTGTTTCCAGTAGTGTCCCAGCGAGATAATATCTGTTGAGAAGAGTAAGAGTAGCATGAACGGAAGCACATTACGAGGAGACCGGAATTCTGTGAAGAGTGGTACGACTATCATACCGATTCCGCCACCGAAGCCTGCTTTGCTTACACCCGTTAACCATGTTCCAAAACAAAAAATTATGATTTCGTAGATATAGATTTCTCCTGATTGTACTTTTTCTATAGTGCCGTTTATGATAACGGATTGTGATGGATTTGTCAAGATGGAATTGGTTCCTGTCAGGTGTATTCAATTGTCAAAATTCAGAAAACACAGAATCTTGACAATTGAATGCCTTTGGAATAAATCCCAATTAATATTGACAATAAT
The DNA here is from genome assembly GCA_965214095.1 of Candidatus Poribacteria bacterium. Taxonomy (GTDB): domain Bacteria; phylum Poribacteria; class WGA-4E; order WGA-4E; family WGA-3G; genus MSPOR6. The sequence continues at coordinate 2,333,338 of OZ243938.1, forward strand.
TTGAAAATTTGTTACACTAAAACAAGTGAAATCAACTATTTGAGGATATATATGAGGAACTGGATTTATATTGTTATATTATTATTAGTTTTTTGTGGAAACATACCAATTAGTTACGCAGCAGACGGTGAGAAAAAGTTAGGGTTATCAGATGCAGCAATTCAGATAAGAGATGAAGTATCTATACGCAACATTCGGAAAGACCTTGCACGTTTATCAAGTTTAGAGTCTCGTGTTACAGGTTATCCGCAAGCAGCAAATGGCAGTAAGTATATCTTTGACCGTTTCGTTGAAATGGGGTTAAAGAATGTTGAAAGTCGTGAATTTACTGTCACCGTGCCTATTGACTACGGTAACAGTGCTATTGAAATCCTGTCTTCTGATGGCAATGTACTGCAGACCTATTCACTCAAGTCGTTGTGGCCAAATCTTGTTCGCACATCCCTCCTTACCGATGGTGTCAAACATACTGTTGCGGCAGGTGAAACCCTCAAAATAATCGCAGAAAACTATGCTGTCTCCCTGACAGACATTACGGAGAATCCTCATAACCAATACCTACCGTCGCCTATCGTAGAAGGTAACACAGTATTCATTCCAACGGGTGGTCTCACCGGTCCGTTGCTTTACGGTGATGATTCACAACTGGCAGATTTCAACGGAACTAACGTTGGTGGATTCTGGTATGAACTCCAAGAGGGTGATTCACTTGTTTCACTTGCCAGACGATTTCGCGTTACGCAAGCAAGTATAACTGATGATGTACTTAACGGTCATCTTCAGAAAGCTTCTGATGGTATTGACAACGATGAAGATGGCACTATTGACGAGTATGGCGAAATCCCGCTGTTATCAGAAATTCTTGGTTGGGCAACAGATGGTATTGACAACAATGCAGATGGATGGACAGATGAAATTCCTGGCGATGATACTGATGGTATTGATAACAATAAAGATGGACAGATTGACGAAACTGGGGAATTCATAGCAGCAGGTGAATCCCATATATTCATTCCAAAAGGTGCTATTGTCCTCGCTGAGTTTAACTCTGGAACTCGGTGGATAAACGCTGCGATGTTAGGAGCATCCGCTGTTATCTTTATTGAACCTGAAACAACAATACGTGGAGAAGCAGAAAACAAGTTTCTTACCGTTCCCGCTAATATCCCACGGTTTTGGGTATCTAAAACAGATGCTGCCCAATTGAAAGAGATCCTTGCGAATGAAGAGGAAGTGAATGTCCGTTTACGTGGTAAAATGAAATGGGAACGACGTGTTGGACAAAACATTCGTGGATTCTTAGAAGGCGGTGATCCAGTTTTACGCGACGAATTGGTTGTTCTCACTGCGTATTATGATGCTATGTCTGTTGTTCCCGCTATCGCTCCTGGTGCCGACCCAACTTGTGGCATTGCTGTGCTGATGGAACTTGTGCGATTGTTCGGACAACCAGAATACCGTCCGGGTCGTTCCGTCCTATTTGTCGCTGTTGATGCACATTTCCAAGGTTTGGCTGGCATGCGTGCATTTATGGAAGGTATCGGACAAGATATTGTCGGATCGGCAATAGACTCACCGGGAACACCTACGCTGCAAGGTCTAAGACGAGGACTGTCCACAGATATAATTGAATTTGAAGAATTAGGTCGCAAACTCTTGCTCTCAATTGATCGCACAGTTTTGGTTGACCTTGACGCGGATTTCTACCACGGTGTGCACGGTGTCAAGGATGACCTCGATTCGCTTTCTACAACACTTGAAGGACTCTCATCAACGCGCGCACAGATTGATGTGCTACACAGGGCACAACGCGATTTTTCTGAACGTCAGAAAAAAGATGCTGAACGAAACCGAAAACGCGAAAAACAAGGATTCACTGAAGAGGAGAAATCAAGACTTGATGCAAATCTCGTCCGTTTTGAGAAGGAAGCACTGCAAACTACACACTTCCTCCGACAGATTGTTAACAGACTTGGACAGATACGGACATCCGCATTGGTAACAAGCAAGAAAGCACAACAAGAACTAATTGCAGATATTGCCCTACCGATTGCACGCTTGGATACATGGGCAGTGGATAGATTAATACGCGAACTTGAGACAAAAGAGATAAGTGATAAATACGGCACACACCCGAATTTTTCCTACCTATTGCCTGTAAAGAACGGTACCGATTATCAAGTGCCAACACCAGACGATCTCCCTTCAGAATTGAATGCTGAAATTGAGAACTTGAACAGCACCTTAGCGAACTGGGAAATGAGTGACACACGGAAGTTTGCTTTGATGTGGACACCTGACAAAATTCTTGATCGTCATTTAGACCTGCCGACTCTCAGAAAAGCACGAGATGCGCGAAAAACTCTGGCAAATACAACGGAAACCGAGGAAGCAATAATCTCACGAGAACGTGCATTACTCCAAAAAGTTCAAGAAAATATCAACGACAACACCCCTACAGAAAATCAGATTAAAGATGCTATCACTAAATTAGGTACTGACCGCCTTAACGATTTACCGACTGAAATAGCATCTCAGTATCTTACAGTATCAACACAAGAACGTATTGAGAGAATAAATGCGCAGCTACGTCAACGTTTAACTGAAGCAGAAGCAGCAGATGTTGTTAGTGAAAGTGAAGACGGTCTAATCAAAGATTTGGCACGTGATAAACAAGGAATATTTGAAATAGCATTACGGAATGCACGTTTAGAACAGGAACGTATCCAAAATCTATTGGAAACCCACGACACCCTTACACGCGTATATCTGGATGAAGAGTTGTTGATTCTGCAAAGTCACCTGTCAAGTGAAGAATTAGAACAGGCAAAAGACGCACGTAAACGTCTCGCGGCATATCTTACTGAGGCACAAATACTTCAAGCGGTCAAATTGAAAACCGCTGCTGATGTCATCGCTCTTGACAATCTCGTAGAAAAACTCCCAACACTAACATCGGATTTAGACGCACAAACGAAAGAACTTCTCCGAGATAACATGCTTACCTTACGGAATGCGCGGTTCAGAAATATTCAGAGTCGTGTTGAGAAAATGTCGCGTATTAGTGAGGAAGAATACAATCGTAAACTGGCACAGATAGAGGCTGCCGTAGCATTACAAGACCTATTCAACCGCTATTATACATCGCTTTTCTGTAGTGTTGACCTGTCCTCTCAATCAAATCAATTTGGTGTATTTAACAAAGGTTGGTTTTATGACCAAGAACCTGAGTTCGTGCTACGTCGTGAGTTCGCAAGCATCGGGAATAAACTGGCAGATTATGCATCGGATGCAGATTTCGGTGTTCGTGTCAGAAAACTATGGCGTGCAACAGATGACCAGATACGTCAAGCTGTCATGGCACGACAATGGTCGGTCGCAAGTCAAATTTCAGACAAGGCTGCACTTGAAGGAAAGACACTTGAAACCCTTCTGAGTGCACATTATGGAAAACTTTCCGGTTTAGGCGGTGTGAGTCGTCTCATGAGGATGCAGTTTGAGCAGTGGAGAAACAGAGGGGAACCTTCTGAAGATATGCTCAAAGATATGGACTATATCCGTAAAGAAGTTGAAAGGTTTATTCGAAATGATGTTCGGAGTGCGAAGAAAAATCGTAAGAACAGTATCCGTATGCGTGGTCAATTAGATGCGATGCTAAGACTGCGGCACGAAGACCCAGACACATTTACGGAAGATGAAATTGAGGACATCAAAACCTTAATTTCAATTGTAGGACTCGGTGGCGGCACTAATTTTGTCAATGCTATCTCTGCCAGTGGTGGAAAGACTTGGAAGACCTATATTCCGGGAAAAATTGCTTTTGACAGCGAAGTTGCTACGCTTGTCGGCAAGACGGGTATAGCGTTTGCTACTATTGAAGATGCCCGCGTCCTCACTGATACCCCACTTGATACAATTGATCGCGTTGATCTACGGCAAGATGGAAATTTACATCAACAAGCACAGACCTTAGCATCCTTATTGATACAAGCACTACGCGATCCACAAATGCCAACTGCAGCAAGAGTCGGAAACTTCTACTGCAACCTATTCGGAGATGTCGTTGAATTTGATGCTCGTGAATCTGCACTACCCAATAAACCTGTGCCATACCCGATCATAACCCTCCGTCGTAAACACAAGACGATGATGGGTGTCCGTGGTGATCTATTCACTATGGGAGATAACAAAGGTAATTTTGAAGTTGCTGGATTGGCTATGGAAGGTAGAGCAACTCGCAGACTCGGAGGTGTTCAAGAAGTTGAAGCATACATCCTTGACCCGGATTCTGGAGATATTGTCTATGCACCTGATTTAGGAAATTATGGTGCAAAACTATTACCGAACAAAGTGCCAATTAACACGCGCCGACGCGGTTGTCGTGTTGTTACTTTCCCTTGTGTCTCAACTACGATATACGATCTGGTTGACCAGCGTTACCTTCGAACTCTACGTGAATTGGAGGTCTATGATGCATTGTCCGATAGTCCACCCGAAAAATTTGGTGTGTCTAAACCGTGGCAACAGGAAGGTGTCTCTGCGGCTGAACCTATCGCACTTGTCTATAGCGAACCGGAGAGCCGGATTAAAATCGGTATGGCGTATGGACAAATCGGTAAACGTCTGCTCCTGATTAAAGCCACAAAAAGTGGTATGAAAAATCCAACGCTCTATACGGGGGAAGGGTTCGTTGTGCGTGAAAATGGTAGTATCCGTTTAACCCCTTATGTTGTTGTACGGGATATGTGGTGGTTGGATGAAAACCGTTCCCGTCTATATAAACGTTTCGGTATTTCCAGTGATAGACTTGACAAACTACATCAATTTGCCGATGAATATCTCAATCGTGCGGAAACGGCACTTTTCCAAAATGACTATCAACAAGCCCTCAAGTTAGCCCGCGCCGCGTGGGGATATGAATCACGCGCCTACCCTGATGTCAAAAGAACAGGTAACGATGTTGTAAACGGTATCATGTTCTACCTCGCGCTCTTGATGCCGTTCGCCTACTTTTTGGAACGGCTTATATTCGGTTTCCCGAACATTAACAAACAGATTTTGGCAACCTTCGGTATCTTCCTGCTCGTGTTTTACTTCTTAAGTCAGGTACATCCCGCATTTCAGATTACTACAACACCCATCATCATCTTAATCGCATTCGTTGTACTTGCGTTAACAGTGATTGTGATCAGCATTATTGTGCGGAAATTCGAGGAGCAGCTTGAGAAAATACGGCAACAGGGGAATAAGGTGTATAAAGCCGATGTAGGTAGGTTGAGTGCAAGTGCTGCTGCATTTAGTCTCGGTATTTCCAATATGCGAAAACGTAAAGGACGGACAATCTTAACGTGTGTAACGTTGGTGATCCTTACCTTTACCGTCATTTCATTCACATCAGTGCGGACATTTATGCGTCCTAACCGAACAAGTCTACCACAAGTGACACCACGATACACGGGGCTACTTATCCGAGACCAGTATTGGAGACCTCTTGAAGAACCTGTGCTCAACTCCATTCTGAACGACATGCAGAAAACACAAGTCTCTGTCGGAGATTTGGAAAAACTGTTGCAACAGAAAAACAATCTATTGGCAAAGCAGGGACGATCAACATTGGATGTGCCGGCTGCAATAACAGGATTGCAAGATGATGGATATATCGTTAATGTTGATGAAAAACCGGTCCTTGCTGTGAAGAATGTTGTGGCACCGCGAGCTTGGTATCAGTCTTCTGGAACAGGTGACCAATCCTTTGTGCAATTGACGCGAAGTGAAAACGAACAAGACCCCGCACCACCGACGAACACACTTACAGGTGAATCTTTACGTTTTGCTGCCAACATGCTTGTTGGAATGAGTGAGGCTGAGTCTTCAGTCACAGGTATTAATCGGTATTTGCAATACGGAAAATGGTTTGACCGGACAGATGCTGAAAATTGGCCAACCGAGTGGCCTTATGCAATCGTTCTACCGAAAGGAATGGCTGACCTCCTGAAAATCACTGAGAGCGATATGGGGAAAGCTACAATTTCTGTATATGGTGCAGACTTCACCGTCGTTGGTGTATTGGGTATAGGGTTCAAGGATTTGACAGATAATGATGGGGAAGAACTCACACCTGTGGATTACCAATTGATGCAACAACAAACCAGTCGAGGTGGTACGGGTGATGAAACCCTTGAGGGTGAACTACAGAAGTATCTGCATCTCACACCCGATAGTATTGCTATTTTGCCGTATGAAGTTGTCATGAACCAAGGTGGAACACTGAGAAGTGTCGCAGTGAATATGGATCCCCAAGAGGATGACCCTGAATTGTTAGGAGCGATAGATAAATTGGATCTCATCATGGCACCCCTGATGAACCGTATTGCACTTGACTTCTTTGTGGGACGCGATAAAGATACCTATCTATACAGTAGTATCGGTATGACAAGTTTTAGTGGTATGGGTAACCTATTTGTGCCTATTCTGATTGCTGCCTTGATTGTTCTGAATACGATGCTCGGTGCCGTTTATGAACGTGTCCGTGAAATCAGTATCTATAGTTCCGTCGGTCTTGCACCTACGCATATTGCTTTCCTTTTCCTTGCGGAGGCGTGTGTATATGCAATTGTTGGGGCTGTATTAGGATATTTGATGGGGCAAGTGATTGCGACTACCTTAGTGCATTTCGGTTGGCTTGCTGGATTAACCCTAAACTATTCTTCAATGTCAACCGTCGTTGCAACCATAATCGTGATGATTGTGGTACTTCTCAGCACTCTGTATCCTGCTATTAAAGCCTCGCGGATGGCTGTACCAGATATTGAACGGAAATGGAAACTACCTGAACCTGATGGAGATATATGGCATTTCAATCTACCTTTCACCGTGTTAGCTGAAGAAGCACTCGGATTGAATGTATTTATGCGCGACTACTTTGACGCACACGCCGATGAGTCGGCAAGCGATTTCTACACCGACAATGTTGCTTTCAGTGCAAAAGAAGAAGAGGATTCATATCAGATCGGTATGATGGTGTGGTTAGCACCTTACGATTTGGGTGTCAGTCAATCAATCCAGTTTGTCACCTCACCTGTTGGTGGAGAAGAGGAAGACCTATACAAAATTACTTTAGAAGTCAACCGTGAAAGTGGTGAGATTGCTTCTTGGAAACGGGTTAATCGTCGTTTCCTCAATCTGTTGCGGAAACAGTTATTGATTTGGCGGACATTTAGTGTTGATATTCGTGCAGAATTCCACGAAAGAGGAAGAACTGAGAACACTGAAACAGCGGAAGATACTGCAGGATTGGAACCGGTCATGACAACGGCTGATTAGGTCTATCAATGTCTGACTACATGAGGAAATTATATGGAAAAATTAGCAAGTATTATCATTGTAATCGGGACTGTCCTATGGTTAGTCAGCGTTCTGTTTTTGGGTGGACGTTGGCAGTGGCAGATGTTTGCAGCACTCATTTTGACTGTCGGTATCTTCATCGCTCATTTTTGGGAAGAGCTCAGCGAAGGAAAGAAAGAAAATACAACAAAAGATGATAATTGAATGGTATATCGGCATTAGGAGTCTGTGGAATGTGCGTTTTGTTCTTCTGAGAACTAACTGCTGATAGCTGATTACCAGCACAAAGGAGAAAATACAATTTGGCGCGAGAGAGAATCTCACAAGCAGATGAATGGCAATCGTGGGCACAACGATACGACATAGAAGGTGGTGTTCGAACCTTTGAATCAGGGTTAACTGTCAAAGTGTTCTTCGGCGCACTCTTTGTCGGTTTGCTCATGATGCCCGGTTCCATCTATCTGAGTTATGTATCTGGTCAATCTGGTGCAGCGGCTGCCCCATGGGTAGCAGTTATCCTGTTCACCGAATTAGCCAGACGATCATTCACAACAGCACGTCGTCAAGAACTCTATATGCTGCTCAGTCTAACAGGGGCAGCAGTTGGCAGTGGTATGCAATATCGGAGTTTTATCTGGTATGCATACTTTGTGAACACACCGCAGGCGATTTCCTACGAAATTGCCGATAAAATCCCCGCATGGGTTGTTCCTGCCGGTGATTCTGCTGGAGTTTTGACACGCAGTCTGCTGCATCCCGATTGGTTGCTGCCTATAGGTATCTATCTCGCAGGGAAGTTTCTTGGCACGCTGCGGGTTGTCAGTGGTCAATATATTCTATTCAGACTTACTGCAGACCTTGAACGACTCCCATATCCCATGGCACCGATTACCGCACAAGGTGCGACTGCATTAGCCGAAACGACTGGAAAACAGGAAACATGGCGATGGCAGGTCTTTTCTATCGGGTCTATGGCAGGTCTGATATGGGGATTCATTTACATCGGTGTTCCCGCGCTCTCCGGTGTCATGATGAGTCAACCGATACAGATACTGAAGATCCCGTGGATTGACTTTACACAAAGTATTGAAGGATTCGCGCCGACAGGTGTTTTTGCGCTTAGAACAGACTTCGGACAGATGCTCTTCGGGTTCGTCTTGCCGTTCCCTGTCGTGATGTCAGAGTTTGTCACCGCAATGCTTTCGCAATTTGTTTTAAATCCGCACATTCTATATCCAAATGAAATATTGCACCAGTGGCATCATGGGCTTGATGTGCGTGCAACAGGACTTTTCAACGACCTTGATTTCTGGCGGAGTTACGGCATTGGTAAGACATTTAGTCTCGGTCTTGTCGGGATGGCAGCCTCTGTTCCAATGTTATTCAAACTTCGCAAAACGCAGAAAAAAGCAGGCGAACGTGGTTCTCTTGCTACGCCACCGAACAGAGGTGATTTCCCACTATGGCTCATGGGTATACTATGGCTCATCGGTATGGGAGGATTTGTCTGGCTCATCCATTGGATGGTGCCGAATTTTCCAGTCAGTTTCTTGCTCGGATTCGCATTTGTATATACACCAATAAACTCATATATCACCGCGCGGACATTCGGAGTGCTTGGACGTGACCTATTTGAAATCCCTTACTTGCACGAAATAACATTTATTCTCAGTCGTTACGAGGAAATTGATATTTGGTTTGCACCGCTACCTGATGAAGATTACGGAGCAGGCACACAAGGATGGCGTGTGCTTGAACTGACAGGTACGACCTTTACTTCAAATCTCGCTGCGACACTGCTGATTATGCCTATCCTCATTATTAGTGGAATCTTGGTGCAGCACTTTATATGGCAAATTGCACCAATTCCGAGTGCGCAATACCCGTTTGTTCAAATGATGTGGCCTATCAACGCAACGAATGAATGTCTAATGAAAACATCGCTACGTGATGGAAATAGCGAGATCATACAAGCCATTAGAGGGGATTATGTTGCTGCAGGATTCACTTCAAGTCTTGCTATCTACGGATTGCTTTGGGTACTAAAATATCCTTCTATGTGGTATTACGGAATCATAGGTGGAATCGGGGCTGATCCGGGCAGCATGGTCGCACGATTACTCGGTGCCATCATCGGTAGGTTCTATATGATCAAGCGATTCGGATTGAAAAGATGGTTTATGTTCAATCCAGTATTGGCAGCAGGATTTGCTTGTGGTGTCGGATTGATAGGGATGGGCACCGTTGCAATTGCCCTTGTCTCCAAAGCGGTTATTGTTAAACCGTTTTAGACAACGTTCTTTCATAGTGGGTGAGAGATATGGACTGGACTCTCTTTGGTTGGGCAGGTATTGAGTTAGAGATCCCGACAACTTGGGAAATCAGCGGCATTAGTGGAGATGAGAAAAACGGATATCTACGGTTAGACGACGCTGAGATGCCGCGATTAGAGCTCAAATGGGCAAAATCTCGTAAAAAGAAACCTGACCTACACGCCACTCTTGACGATTATTTCAAGTTAGTCCGAAAGAACTACAAACGCGGCGGTAATGTCTCATTTCGCAGAAATGTTGAACTTATCAAAGATGAGGATTTTCTAAAGGATCATACTGTTCTTGGTTTTAGTTGGAAAGGTGGCATACGGGCAAATGGATTGATCCTACATAATCCAGAGTCTAAACGGATTACCATCGTTCAGGTGATGGGAAGGTTAAAAGAGAACTGGCGACCCACTGTACTTCGTATTTTCAAATCCATTGCTGACCACGGTGACCCGCAACACACTATCTGGAGTGCTTACGGACTCAGGGTTGCTGTGCCGAAGAACTACAAGTTGGAAGGGCAGAAGTTTCTCAGTGGCTATCTAATGTTTGCTTTCGCCAGACGGAAAACCCGAAAAATCTGTGTGGAACGTTACGGTCCCGCTGAGGTGTTATTAAACGAATATACGGAAGAACAGAATCCGTTAGAGACTTGGTTTCGTGCGCGTTACGCAAAGGCGATACGCGGATACGGATTTGAAGTGACACCCCATAACGAACAAGGGGATGAACGCATCAATTTTGTTGGACAACAAACTCGAGTTTACGATAGTGTACCATTTTCACCTGTGCTTATCGTTGATAAAGTGCTAAAACGACCAAGACTGACCTTTATTGTTAAACATTGCCATCATACCAATCGGATCTATGTGGTGCAATCTATTGGACGTAGCGAGGTTGCAGAACAACTCGCACAAGAGGTAGCAGAGAGTATTCACTGTCATTAAGCGTGAGATAATATAACCTTCAAATTTATAGTAAAAACCATAGTTACTTACACACTACGGTAGGTTCGGTTTCCTAACCGAACCGGATCTGCCGAGAAAACCTTTATGAACGCCATTGGCACGAATACGGTTCGGTTAGGAAACCGAACCTACCGGGAGTGTGCACGTATTTTACATTTCACTATAAAAATAAGAAAATGATCAACAAAGCTTTATACGCACTAAAACTAAAAAAACGACCCGATGTGGATAGAGGTAAAGTCCTCAAAGCATTCCCATTGAGAAATCAGTTGATAACGTGGGAAGTTGACGATAAAGACGAGGCATCACTTGTCATTCCACAGAAAGAAAAATTCTGGATCAAATTGACAAGTAAAATCTTTATGCTGCCTGATAAACGTGTCGTCGTGCTGGACAGCATCGGTTCTTATGTTTGGCAGCTGTGTGATGGCAAACACACAATCTCACAGATAATCAACGCACTCCAGAAAAAACATCGGTTAACTCGAAAAGAAGCAGAGACCTCACTTTTTACCTTTATAAAGATGCTCGGAAAACGGAATTTTATACAATTTGCTATCCCAAAAGAAGATAATCAGAATGAAACCGCAACGCAAAAACCTGTGCAACAGAAACGTTTCGGGTTTTTATCTAAAGGATAGACGGTACTTCTTATACCACTTCTAAATAAAAACTGCTCATTATCAAAACAGACGCTCGTAGTCGCGCAATTCATTGCGCCTCTTACATTCAGCAAATTGAGGATAAATCTACAAATTCCCAATGACACCTTATCTATTAGAAATGGTATTATTTCGAACACGGACAATTAATCTTGACTGAATGCTGATGACTGAATGCTGATAGCCAATACATAGGAGAAACAGATATGCAAGAAGAAATAAGTGGTGTCCAACCAGATCTTGCTGAAACACCGAAACGGTTAGGACGTATCCTGCCGAAAGAGAATACTGTCCGTGTTAGGAATCTCATTAAACGATACGAGATGGGGACACAGACCGTAGACGCGCTGCGTGGCGTTAATTTCCAAATTCAGCGTGGAGAATATATCTCTATTATGGGACCTTCCGGTTCGGGAAAATCTACTCTCTTTAATATGATTGGTGGATTAGATAAACCGACTGAAGGCAGAGTCTATATTGACGAGGTAGACATTGCACAACTTGACGCTTATGAGTTAGCGTGGTTACGTTGTCGAAAAATCGGTTATATCTTCCAGTCGTTCAATCTTATTCCTGTGATGACAGCATTAGAGAACGTCTCACTTCCGATGATTTTTGCTGGCATGAGTGCGGATGAAAGCAGAGAAAAAGGGGTGGATCTCCTCTCTCTTGTCGGATTAGGTGACCGCGTTCAGCATAAACCGCTTGAACTCTCTGGTGGACAGCAGCAACGTGTTGCAATTGCACGTTCCCTTGCTAACGATCCCGCCATCGTCCTCGCAGATGAACCGACGGGTAACTTGGATACCAAAACAGGTCTTGAAATCATTGACTTGCTCCGCCGTCTCAATGCTGAAAACGGTGTAACCATAATTACAGCAACACACGATCACAAGATGCTGGATGTTTCTGATCGCATTTTCTACATGGCAGATGGTAAAGTTGACAAGATAGAGTCACGCGATGAAATAGACCTCCAAGTCGGAAGGTTAGACGGTCAGGAAGTCGGATAATCTAACAAATGTCCATCTACAAACGTTTAGGCATCCGAACAGTAATCAACGGTAATGCGACTTTAACACGTCTCGGTGGGTCTATTATGCCACCTGAAGTCATTGAAGCAATGACCGAGGCATCAAAGCATTTTGTAGACATCATTGAACTCCAAAAAAGCATCGGTGAAGAGATAGCAAAACTCACCCACAACGAAGCTGCTTATGTCTCCAACGGTGCGGCGGCAGCCTTAACGCTTAGCACGGCAGCGTGTATCACTGGACTTGACGCAACCAAACGTGCAAAACTACCACACCTTGACAACACAATGAAAAATGAAGTCATCGTGCATCGCCACGGTAGAGTAGGATACGATTTTGCGGTGCGGCAGGTCGGTGTGGAATTCGTTGAAATAGGAGATGAAAACGGCACAACTCCTGACGAACTTGAAAACGCTATCACCGCCAAGACCGCTGCTATCTTCTACTTCGCAAATCCTGGCAGAGAACACCTGTGGGTGTCTTATCAAGAAGGGATTGACATTGCAAAAAGGCACGGTGTCCCATTGATTGTGGATGCAGCTGCCCAGTTACCTCCTCCAGAAAACCTGTGGCGTTTTACAGAAATGGGAGCAGATTTGGCAATGTTTAGCGGTGGAAAAGGGTTGTGTGGTCCACAAAGTAGCGGGTTGATCGTCGGTACAAAATCGTTGATAGACGCAATTGCATTCAACGGTCCACCCCATCCCTTCATCGGCAGAGGAATGAAGGTCGGCAAAGAAGAGATGGTTGGATTGTTGGCAGCGGTGGAATGGTATCTGAATCAGGATCATGACCAGTTAATGCAATCCTACGAAGACCAGGTTACTTACTACACTGAAGAATTTAAAGACATCCACGGCATTACGGTGCATCGTAGTTTCCCATCTGAAGCGGGACAACCGATGCCACGAACAGAAATCCGATTTGACGCAGAACTACTCGACATTACTCGCAATGACATTCTACATCAACTACAAATAGGTGAACCTGCGATAGATATTGCTGCCGCTGGAGCAAACGGTGTCCTCATCAATGGACAGACGCTGATGCAAGGAGAAGTAGAAATCATTGCACATAGAATAAAGGAGATACTCAATAAAACAACATGAAACTTAACAACGGTATACGAATGACATGGCTCGGACATGCCACGTTTAAATTTGAAACCGAAGGAAATACCTTCTTACTTGACCCGTGGGTTGATAGCAACCCCGCATGTCCCGATGAACTCAAGACCTTTGATAACCTTGATGTGATGTATATCACACACGGACATTGGGATCACATGGAAGATGCTGTCCCAATTGCGAAAAAACATACTCCCACAGTAGTTGCTATGATTGAAGTTGCAAAATATCTTGAAAGCAAAGGTGTGGAAAACACAATCGGCATGAATAAGGGTGGTACCGTATCAGTAAATGGTGTGAAAGCAACGATGGTCCCAGCAAGCCATAGCAGTAGTACTATAGAGGCAGATGGCACCATTGTCTATCTCGGTGAATCTACGGGGTTTGTCCTTGAGTTTGCAAACGGCTATAAAATATATCACGCGGGGGATACATGTGTGTTCGGTGATATGCGAATTATTGGTGAGATTTACCAACCTGATTTAGCACTGCTTCCTATTGGCGGACATTTCACTATGGATCCACGTGAAGCTGCTTATGCCGCACAATTGCTCAATGTCCCTGCTATTATGCCTATGCATTACAGCACATTTCCACTGTTGACGGGAACGGTTGAAGAATTCCGTGAATTGACAGCATCCTTAGATGTGGAGATTGTTGAATTAGATGTAGGAGATACTTTAGATTAAGGTTTCTCGGTAGGGACCGTGTAGTCCAAAAGTATAAGTAGTTCTTAGTAATTCCTGCGGATTGCCTGTGTCAAATCGACTACCTGCAACTCTGTAGCCATACATGCCTTCTTGTTTAACCATTTCTGCCATTGCATCCCGAAGTTGTATCTCCCCGTGTGTCAAAATCTGATTACGGTAGTTGTAATCCAGTATGTCAAACAGAAGTGGCGTGAGTAGGTCAATCCCAAAGTGGCAGAGATATTGATTCGTTTCCTCTTCATCCCATACGCCAACAACCCGCATGTGTTCTCGGGCAAAATCAACGGTAGGTTTCTCTGTAATTCGGTTTAATATATAAAGATTGGGATTGTCAGGTGTGCTACTCCCCTGTACAATGCCGTTCAGAGAGAGTTCGCTTTCATCACACACATCCAGACTGGTAACAGATTTGCCTACTGCAGCAAAGACATCAACCAGTTGTTTGGCACATGTCTCATCCGTATCTGATATATACAGATGGTCTCCGAGCAGAATCATGACAGGTTCGTCTGCAGCAAAATCTTTCGCACAATAGATCGCATGTCCGAACCCTTGCGGTTCCGCTTGGATTGCAAACTGCAGACGTTCTCCGATCTCAATCAACTTATCAACTTGCACTGACAGATCTGTCTTTTCGCGAATAGCATCCGGCACATCGCCAGAAAAATAGTCGGTAATCGGTTCAACCTGATGCGGTTGCGCGACGAGACACACCTCTTCCGCGCCAGCAGTTAACGCTTCCTCAATTATCAACTGAATGATCGGTTTTGCAAGACCATCCTGTGCGATAATCGGAAATAGTGCCTTCGGCACGGCTTTCGTTGCGGGGAAGAGGCGTGTTCCGTATCCAGCGATAGGAATAATCGCCTTTTGTATTGTTTGCATCAGGTTTCACATTGTATAATCGACAACTTCTTATTCGGAGGCTTTGATTTTTCCCCACTTTGTCGTGATTTTTCCAGCAGCTTCAACTTCAAAAGCACCATCAATTCCATTACTGAGAGTCTTAACATCATCCTCAGAGAGTGGCACATTAAACATGACGATCTCATCAATGATTCCACCAAAATGACACCTACCCTTACCAGCATTACAACCTGTATCCATTCCGATATAGACCGGTTCAGGAGAATCCCACGGTTGTCCTACAGCGTTTGCACTGTTTTGTAATTCACCATTAACATAGATATAGATTTTCGTTCCATCCCATACACCTACAAGGTGAATCCACTCATTTATGGGTAGTGGTTCTCCGAGTGCTTCATGTTTTTCGGGTGCGCTTCTCAAACGATAATGAAACGATGCTTGATTAATTCTCCCACCAGGGTTTTCATGCGCACCGGTGCCAAGTAGGTATTGTGACCAACTTGAACACCCAATTCCTTTCCAAACAACACATTTTCCTTCGGGTGGTATCGTTGCAAAAATCCAGGCATGTATTGAGAAACCTTCGGAGTCTTTGAAATTTAACGCTGCCAAACTATCAGCATCGCCTTTGGTACCGATCCGAATATGGTTTTGTGCATCAACACCGCTGAACTCTATACCACCACCGAATTTAGCGTCTACCCACTTGAGATCACCAGTGATGACACCATCACTACCGTTTCCAGAAAGGTCTTTAACAGTATCTCCGTTTCCTTCTTCAAATGTCCACATTCCTTGTATTGTCCCTGGCGCAAATCTTGCATCACTTGTAGGTATCAAGATGATACTAAGCATTATCATAACAATTAGGATAGAAGCATATTTAACTAACTTTAACACAGACATATTTCCTCCTATCAGACAAATTTTATTTGATACTGTAATCCAACAAAGCGTATTCAATTTATAGCGATTGGATTAATCGTGTCTGAAATTGGTTGAATATCTAATAAGAATGCGATATCCAGCATTCTATTGCAGACATCGCATTCCCGAATACCTACATAAGTATAGGCAACATTTGTTGCTTTGTTCTATTTTGCAGCTTTAAGTCTACCCCACGTTGTCGTAGTTTTTCCAGCTGCATCAACCGCTAATGCACCTTCAATACCATTACCCAGTGATTTTACATCACCTTCAGAAAGTGGGACATTGAAGATTACGATTTCATCCATAATACCGTTCCAATGGCAACGTCCGTTACCGTTACCACAGCCAGGATCAGCTCCTATAACAACTGTTTCAGGTGAAGCCCATGGTGGACCTGCTGCGTCCGCACTGCCTTGCAGTTCACCGTTAACATAGACGTAGAGTTTCGCGCCATCCCAAACACCTACGAGGTGAATCCACTCTTTGGCAGGAAGCGGTTCTCCGAGTGCCTCTTGTCTTGCACCACCATTTCCGGCACGGATATGAAATGATGCATTAGCAGAATTTGCCCCATTTTCATGTGCTCCGGTTCCAAGTAGATACTGTGACCAACTTGAACATCCAAGTCCTTTCCATATTACACATTTGCCGTTTGGTACTTCTGCCGCCCAAACCCATGCATGGATAGAAAACCCTTCAGAGTCTTTAAAATCTAAAGCAGCTAACGAGTCAGCATCACCTTTTGTGCCAATCTGGACAAAATTTTGTGCGGCAGCACCGCTAAACTCCAATCCACCACCGAATTTACCATCTGCCCATTTGAGATCACCGACAAAAGTCCCATCACTTCCATTACCTGAAAGGTCTGTTACAGTATCACCGTTACCTTCTTCAAACGTCCACATACCTTGAATTGTATCTTCATCAATATTAGCATCCGTCACGTTTACATACAACATAGCGGTAAGTAACAGACTGAGGATACATATCACCTTTAGAACTTTCGTAATCACTATTATTCTCCTTTATTCTTTTACACCAGATAGGTTCAAACAACCTGTCTGATGACGGTTTATATTTAGTGCTTTAGACTATCAGAAGTCCAAATAATTTGCGTCAGTGTAACATGTTTTCGAAGATTTGTCAAATAGTTTCTTACTGACAGCAGGGATATTTAATTTTAGGATGTTCTGATGTATTTCATGACAAACGTTAATTGACTTGAGATACGATTTTGCTTGTGAGTGCGACATGGTAGTAGGCACGCTCCGCGTGCCGTCCAAACGTGAAAGGGTTACGGTACACCAAATCAACGGTATGAATCATGGCGCATGCTTCTTAGGCATTCCCCGGAGTGTGCCTACAGCCATTCATCACTACGACCCAGACATAACTCTTAGTAAAACTCATCAACTGGCAAATTATAAAACAAAATAACCCTGTATTGACCTCAGGGTTATTTATGGTGAAGCATAAAATTATATCTACTCTTTCTATCAACGGTAGGCGAGGTTTCCTGACCTCACCTCAGTAATTTGTAGAATCAATTCAATAATTTACCATAGTTTTAGGGTTTTTGTTGAGTCTTTTTCACAAATGCTAAATTCCCCAAGCCGGTAGGTGCGGTTTCCTAACCGCACCGGATTTGTGCTAGACACCTTTCATAATAGGTCTTCTCACAGGTTTCGGTGCGGTTAGGAAACCGCACCATAAGCGTCAATTTAGTGATTTTTTGCTGCATTTTCAAGGTGTTCTAATGTTGTGTCTCTATTAGCACGTCTCTCAATGTAGCACCCATTTTGGAAAGCGTGTTTTATTTCATCAAAAGTTTGCCGAAAAGACATTATAGACTTGCGGAAACCTATTGCAAGTGTGCGTGCGAAGGTGCTAATAAGTTCTGCTGTTTTTGTTAGACTATGTTTTAGACATCGCCAACCGACCCTTAACATGATCCAGTGCCGCATAATTGCGACGATGAGTTTTGCATATAACTCACATAAGATTCTATATGGCTTGTCGCTACGGGAGGTATCAACTTTTCCAATGCTTTTGAAGCACTTGAACATCAACTCAACCTGCCATCGGATGCGTGCGACAGCACAAATCTGTTCAGCAGTCAGATGGTCTACTTTTATATTAGTAATGTAGATATTCCATCTTGCGAGCTGAAGTCGTTTGGGTGAAGGTTTCGTATACTTCCGCTTTGCACGATGTTTTATCTCCTTAATACGCTGTTGGGTTTCTGTTTCTGAAAGTCTTTGAACAACTAATCGTGCTTTGAGACGCTTGTTTTTACCTATAAAGATTTGTTTGTCCTTGAAGTTATTAGAACCCTTCTTGAGCCATTTTAGCAAGCAAAAAGGGGCACCTGTTTCATCATAGAGAAAACACTGGACTTTGTAGCGTGATATCCAAAAGACGTTTGCATCGGAAAGTCTTTTGAAGGTATCAAGTGAATAATAGCCGAGGTCTGCGAGGCGCAAACTGCCGGCGGGTAGCATGTCAATCTGCTTTTCAATAGCACTATCAGCGGTGATACCATTGGTCAGTTCAAAGTGTTCAAAAGTGCCTGTGGCACTATCAAAACGCAGGTGGAGTTTCACGGCAGCTGTGTTCGGTTTATTCTTTTTGCTTCCACCTTCCCAAGTTTCGTGGAGCACATCAGGGAGTGTAATCCAAGAACTATCTTGTAAATAGACACCAGTGAACTTTTCAAGGAGCGGAAGCGTTTGCGGGTCGGCAGAAATAACCTTGGACGCAGTAGCATCAAGGATAACTTTCAGGGTCTCTGCTGCTTCAGATGTAAATCGTTGTTCAATGGCTTGTCGTGAGATTGAAATCCCCAGCACACCAGCGGTTTGCGCAAGTTGTGTATAGGTGGCATCTGGGTTTTCTAACCAAGTCCAAATGAGTATTTGAGCAAAACGACTACCGTTGAGTTTACAACTTCTTTTGACAAAACCTGTATTGAGAGCTGCATCATTGGCTATAGTTGTAAGAATATGTTGCATTTCTTTGGGAACTTGTGATAATGTATTCATTAGGAAACACCTCTTTGTAGACCATAATAAATCTATATCTACATTATATATGAGGTGTTTTCATTTTTACAGAAGTTTTATTTCATAATTTATACTTCCTCTGATTAAAAGTTGACACTTATCGGTCTTGGTGCATCCTTAAATTGACGCCTATGGTGCGGTTAGGAAACCGCACCTACCGGTGAGAGTTGAGCCATAATGTTTGATGAAACCATCGTAAAAGCCTATCTTAGACATAACCGATATCATTAAAAACTTTTATCCTGATAATTATATAATTCTATAAATCCTTGGGCAGACTACAGTAGCACAATACTACTCAGATTTTCGTTCCAAACTCAATTTCTGACCATTAGTAGAGAGCCTTAACTCATCTCCTTCAAGGCTCCAGGTATACTCAGTACCCGCCTTAAACAGCGCACCGGTAGCAGTCGGAGCAAAACCTTTTTGCGTTTCTGCTGCCAAATCCATTTCAAGCTCTTCTACTGTTTTACCTACAATTTGTTGTTGCCACACCTCTTCCGGTTCAAGTGCCACAACCACATCCACTGACAAATCATGTGTCGCAATTGATAGCATGGATTCATCCGCGGTATACGTCCCTTCCGATGATATCGTGATCTCCTGTGTCATTGAAGACTCAGATTCAGGATATTTCTCTGTCAGAACAAACTCCAACGCCCCTGTGAACGTGTCGTCGGCATTGAAAGTCCAGCTGTTCCCACCGACCATGAATTCCGTTTCGAATTCCGGTTCTGGGTCCGCAGGCGTAAACAGTTGATCAAACATCAGACCATTCACTGTTGCAACCTGCCAAGTTGAATCAACGAAATCTGGAGTAATTACCATTTGATCATCTTTATCATCATCATCTTCACCGCAACCAATCAAAGAAATAATAAGCAAAGCAGTGAAGCATATAATCGTAAACCTAAAAATAGGTTTCATAACAAAAACCTTCCTTTTTTACAATTGTGGTATTGTCTCATGTCAGCAAATCGTATGAAACAATATTCATTTACCTACGTGAATTATCTCTTTTCCTAAGAGTAATCGTTTTCAGGTAACGTGTATGCATCGATTTGTGTTTACATATAGTGAATTATAAATATAAGTTGACACTTTCACCCTATGGTAGGCGAGGTTTCCTAACCTCGCCGATGCAGAGTGTTCAAGTAATTTCAAAATCTACTATATATCAGTATTTCTGAATAGACCTATGTAATAGACCTTCGTGTTATAAAATCCTACCTACCATTGAAGGTAAATGAATAATCTAAATATATAATTATTGCATTCTTCACCTTAGTTTTTAGTATAATGTCCAGAGTTATTCAATCCTATACCCTTTCAAAAATTGTGCAACAATTTCTCTTAAACTCGCGTCATTATATACAAGTGAATTCAGAAACGTTTTACGGAGGCATCCGATGAAAAATGATGATGTTAAGTTGATCCAACGCATTCTCGCGGGTGATCAAACTGCTTTTGAGAGTTTGCTTACAAAATATCGGAAGCAGGTCCACGCGCACGCATGGCGGCGGACAGGTGATTTTCATATCGCTGAAGACATTACACAGGAGACTTTCCTGCAAGTTTATCAGAAACTGGAAACTCTTGAAGAACCAACTCAGTTTTCAAGATGGCTCCATGCGATTGTGAATCGTCTCTGTATTGCGTGGTATCGGAAAAACCATATACACACTGAATCATTTGAAGAAACCGACTACTCAGAGATTGAGATTGATGCATATTCTCGCTATGTTGCAGCAGAACAGGTGAAAACAACTGCTATAGTGCAAAGTGATGTTGTGCAGGAACTTCTCACTAAGTTAAAGGAAAACGACAGACAAGTTGTCACGCTATACTACTTTAAAGAAATGACATATTCTGAGATAGGTTCCTATTTAGGTGTATCAGAAAGTACGATTAAGAGTCGGTTGCACCGTGCTCGCAAACGTCTGCAAAAGTATGAGTTCATGATACAAGAAGCGTTAGACATAACAATGGAAGAGGGACATCACTCCCACAGAAAAATAAATGGAGGTATTGGAATGAATTTGACATTTGAAAGAGACGACCTTTTATATTCGCTACAAGTGCTGCAGGATATTGGGAATGGAGAGGATACTTCTCCGATTCTCTCAAATATATTTATCCACGCAGCTGGTGATACTATTGAGTGTATGGCAACAGACACTGAAATCGGTATCAGAATGAAGGTAGAAGGGACAGTTAGAGAAGAAGGGAGAATTGTTGTTTCTGCCCAGAAGTTAGCAGACATTGTTAATGGGTGGCAATCGGAGAAACCGATAAACTTAATTACGACAGCAACAGATCGCATTGAAATCAGTGGTGGAAATGGCGTTCACAAAAACGTCAAGATATCCGATGAAGAGTTTCCCAACCTCCTTGCTGTTGATGATAAAGCGATTGCGATTGATGGGGATAGCCTACGTTCTGTGCTGGACAAAACTAAATATGCAGTTCCCACAGATGAGGAAAAGATCAAGCGTTTACCAAAAGGTCTATACTTTAACCTATTTAATGACAGAACAGAAGTTGTCGCGACCGACGGATTACAACTTGCCCTTGCCCACTGTGAACCGTTCAACTTATCTGATGATAGCGATGGATTTATCGTTCCACTCAAAGCTGCCAAAGAAATCGAACGCACATTTGCGAATTCACCTGAGATAAGGATTGCGCGCATTGAAAATCAGATTCTCTTTGCGGATGAACATGTTACGTTGACGACGAAATTGATAAATACTGAATACCCACAGTATCAACAAATCTTACAAAGTTCTTATGATGGGAGAGTCGTAATAAAGAAAGAGCCTTTTATGAACGTCGTCCGTGAAATTGCCATGCTTTCAAATCCGAAATACCCGTCGGTATTTTTAGAAATAGATGAACAGAAGATACGGATTTCGCCTAAACTCTCTGCACCGGATGAGGAATGTGAGACTGTCGCGGTGGATTCATGTGTTGGGAGTGTCAATATCCGTCTGAATTCTCGGATGCTGACAGAGGCATTAGAGCACATTGAAACGGAGGCTTTTGCTCTAGAGTTCACAAATGCAGTGCTTCCTGTTGTAGTTAAACCTATGGGAAAGGAAGGACATGTTTGTATTTTTGCTCCAATGCGTTTGGATGCTTGAGTAATAATCTAATCGTATATGCCCTATTTGACAGTTATAGGTTAGTGCTTAGTCAACATTTTATTGTAGTTCGCGATTCGGAGATCGTTCCTACCGACTGACCATTTATTGTCCGAGGGAACTCCGATTCCCGATTACTCTTATGTCCATCAGTTATAGTAAAAACCATAATTATTTACACACTACGGTAGGTTCGGTTTCCTAACCGAACCATGGGCGTCAATTTAGTGTAAATTAGGCGTTTTCCCCAGGACGGTAGGTTCGGTTTCCTAACCGAACTGGATCCTATGCGAGAACCTCTATGAAGGTATTTGGCACAAAGCCGGTTCGGTTAGGAAACCGAACCATAGGCGTCAATTTAGTGATTTTTTGCTGCATTTTCAAGGTGTTCTAATGTTGTGTCTCTATTAGCACGTCTCTCAATGTAGCACCCATTTTGGAAAGCGTGTTTTATTTCATCAAAAGTTTGCCGAAAAGACATTATAGACTTGCGGAAACCTATTGCAAGTGTGCGTGCGAAGGTGCTAATAAGTTCTGCTGTTTTTGTTAGACTATGTTTTAGACATCGCCAACCGACCCTTAACATGATCCAGTGCCGCATAATTGCGACGATGAGTTTTGCATATAACTCACATAAGATTCTATATGGCTTGTCGCTACGGGAGGTATCAACTTTTCCAATGCTTTTGAAGCACTTGAACATCAACTCAACCTGCCATCGGATGCGTGCGACAGCACAAATCTGTTCAGCAGTCAGATGGTCTACTTTTATATTAGTAATGTAGATATTCCATCTTGCGAGCTGAAGTCGTTTGGGTGAAGGTTTCGTATACTTCCGCTTTGCACGATGTTTTATCTCCTTAATACGCTGTTGGGTTTCTGTTTCTGAAAGTCTTTGAACAACTAATCGTGCTTTGAGACGCTTGTTTTTACCTATAAAGATTTGTTTGTCCTTGAAGTTATTAGAACCCTTCTTGAGCCATTTTAGCAAACAAAAAGGGTCACCTGTTTCATCATAGAGAAAACACTGGACTTTGTAGCGTGATATCCAAAAGACGTTTGCATCGGAAAGTCTTTTGAAGGTATCAAGTGAATAATAGCCGAGGTCTGCGAGGCGCAAACTGCCGGCGGGTAGCATGTCAATCTGCTTTTCAATAGCACTATCAGCGGTGATACCATTGGTCAGTTCAAAGTGTTCAAAAGTGCCTGTGGCACTATCAAAACGCAGGTGGAGTTTCACGGCAGCTGTGTTCGGTTTATTCTTTTTGCTTCCACCTTCCCAAGTTTCGTGGAGCACATCAGGGAGTGTAATCCAAGAACTATCTTGTAAATAGACACCAGTGAACTTTTCAAGGAGCGGAAGCGTTTGCGGGTCGGCAGAAATAACCTTGGACGCAGTAGCATCAAGGATAACTTTCAGGGTCTCTGCTGCTTCAGATGTAAATCGTTGTTCAATGGCTTGTCGTGAGATTGAAATCCCCAGCACACCAGCGGTTTGCGCAAGTTGTGTATAGGTGGCATCTGGGTTTTCTAACCAAGTCCAAATGAGTATTTGAGCAAAACGACTACCGTTGAGTTTACAACTTCTTTTGACAAAACCTGTATTGAGAGCTGCATCATTGGCTATAGTTGTAAGAATATGTTGCATTTCTTTGGGAACTTGTGATAATGTATTCATTAGGAAACACCTCTTTGTAGACCATAATAAATCTATATCTACATTATATATGAGGTGTTTTCATTTTTACAGAAGTTTTATTTCATAATTTATACTTCCTCTGATTAAAAGTTGACACTTATCGGTCTTGGTGCATCCTTAAATTGACGCCTATGGTTCGGTTAGGAAACCGAACCTACCGGTACTTGGAAGGACGCTAAATTGACGCCTATGGTTCGATTTCCTAACCGAACCGGTGTTTGTTCAGTCTCATAGATGCGGTTAGGAAACCGCATCTACCGAGGAGTACACGTGTTTTTACATTTCACCATAACGCTTGACTAAGCACTATCGCGTAAGTCTTGTTCCTACCAAGTATATGCTATTTTTGTGAACAGTTGGTTCACAGTCTCATCTGCATCTTGGTCTCCGTAGACGAGATATAGCACGATGTCTTCCAAGAACATATACTTAAAGACAGCATTTAGGTTCGGTTTATGATCTCCTCCTGAACGCAATCGGAATGTAATCCACTTTTCTCTGCCAATCTCAAAGTTTGCACTTGATCGCAGTGAAAACTTATAGGTATTTTCTCCATCAGGAAAAGTCTGCCACAGATTCTCTCCTTCAATTCCTATGGATAGAAATTTGAAAGGAATTAGATTCATCGCGGTTGTTACAAACGTTGCTGTAGCACCTTCAAATTCACCATATTGACAGACGACAAAGATGCGATCTGGATTTTGTCGGTTGTATACTGCCTGCGCTGCAACAACCCAGTTATTGTAAACATCATACGACCAATTTCTAACAAAAAACCCGGTCTGATATTTTTCACCTAAATCGAATTCCATCAGTTGAAAATGGTCTCCACGTATCCTTTCACCTTCATGATTCCAAGTGAGATTTTGGACAGATTCAAATTTGATCGTCTGCAATACACCTTTATTTAAGTGCCAACGATATACACCCCAAAAACTTGGTTGTCTTATGTCCGTGAGCCGGACTAATCCGTTGATAGGTTTGAATCCATCCGATATATCTCTATATGCAAGACTGAAAATCGGATTCCCTCTACGATTGATTTCAGCTAAGATTGCACGCCGATCCGTTGCGTCTGGTTCCCAGTTTCCTGCATAATTTGCTATAAAATTGAAATCTTTTGGCAGACGAATTCTCGTATCAACCGATGCTGAACGGTTATATGACTCGCTTACTTCTTTTGATGCAAAAAACAATCCAACTGATGAGGAATTCCCCGCATCCCATAACCCGCGTGCCAAGATGTTATGACTGTCATCTTCGGTCTCTTGAACATGCATAAGTCCGTAAGTTGCTCTCCCTGTCTTTCCGATGAGTTTAGCACCGTAGTCTATCTCACCAATACGACGACTGTAAAATAGAGATATGGGTGCTCTAAAAATTCGTCCATCCTCTTGGAAGAAAGGTCTACGGTCTGTCAATCGCTGCTCAAGATCGGATAAAACGATACCTTGAACTTCAGATTCAATATGACTGAAATCTGGATTTAATGTGCCAATGATAGACGTGCTTGTGGTTATTCGGTAAGTACCATCTACACCTATTGCTGGCGTTAATTTGTCTGCTAAGGCTTCAGAATTTGATGTGTTATCATATCTTGCTGATAAATATCCACCAAGTTCAATCTGCTTTCCAATATTCTTTAGATCAAGTTCAATGTTCGTCAGGGTGCCGAATCGATTTGCATCAGAGACGTTGACACCCGTATCAGCCCAAGTGCTTGTGCGATCCAAACTTTGATGTCGACGCACGATATTTAGTCCCCATGTCTGCTTTGCTACGCGTGGTAGATCAAGGATTTGATATGGAATTTTCATCTCTACTATCCAAGCAGTATCTGTTATCGATGCTGCAGCTGTCCATTCTCCATCCCATCCGAGGTCACCTTGTTTTTCATCCAGTTGCGTGCCAAGCGGGTTAACAGCAAATCCGTAAGTCCGTTGTTTATCATGGTATGTGTCAAGATAGATTGCGACATGATCTTCAAATTTGAAACTTCCATCTCTTCGTGTCTGATTAGCAATCATTGTTGACTTGTCTTGAAAACAGCGAAAACCGACATAAAGTGCTACATCATCATGGACAATGTAGACTTGAGTTTGATCTGGCACTGTCGTTTTCAATTCTGCAACCAAGAATCTTTCAATTGGTGTTGCTTGTTGCCATGCACTTTCTTCCAATTTCCCATCTATTAGTAGTTTTGCTTCAACTTTTTGCCATGCTATCGTTTGAGAATATGCATTTTTATGCATAAGAAAAAAACAACAGATAGTACAGTAAAATAGTAATATCCATTTGTCAGCTAAATTTATCATTTTTTTCCTCTGATATATTTGTAAAAAAAAAATGGCACAAAACATAAAATATGGAGAAAGGGAATACCTGTATGAAGATTAAATTTATTAAACGGGTAATTCTCATTTTCTCAAACCCGGTAGGTGCGGTTTCCTAACCGCATCGGATATCTCAAGGAAATTACCCAATTTATTTCTTAATCTTCATTAAGGTATTTTCAACCAATTATAGTTTAGCACCAATTCTTATAGGTTTGTTTAATTGTGTATTGTGTCACAGTGTGTTGTTAGGTTTAGTATGTTGTTATATTTATGGTAGATTATTGAATTAATTGGACGTTTTGGATATGTAGAAGTGAACTCCGATTCACGATTATCACTGAATTAAGTGAGGAGTGTGCATAAAGAAAAGCAATCTCAAATATGGTCTTAAAAGTAGTAGGCACGCTCCGCGTGCCGTCCACAAAATCAAAGCATCTCAATAGATTATACTGCCACAAATGTGACAATTACATATAAAGAAATACTTGATGAGAGACGCAGCCAATGTTGGCACATAATATATTTATGCACACCCCTCAATTAAGTCGCGATTCGGAGATCGCTCCTACAGTGACGTGTATAATTCATAATTCAGTAGATTATATACACAATCTAACAGAATATCTATTATTGGCGAAGGTATTACTTGTAGAAGCGATGTTAAAACGTACTATCGCGAGTGGTAATCGGACACCAACGAGATGAATGGAGATAACGCACCAACACATCTTTTGCAGCCGAAGTGCCGATACGGTAAAGCGCATGCGCCGCATTACCACGGATATAACGGTTGTCATCAAAAAGCAGATTTTCCAAACCTTCAACAGCATCCGCAGCATGCTCCCCGATTCGACATAACGCAAACACCGCATTACGTCTAACACCATCATTTTGGGATTCTAATGCCTCTATCAATTTCGGCACCGCTAATGAACCTGATTGACTCGTCGTACCTAACGCCTCAATCGCACGCACACGGACATTGGCAGATTCATCCTCTAACGACTCAACCAAATCAGGAACAGCTGGTTCCGCCTTCGTTCCAAGGTCTCCGAGTGCTTCTGCAGCATTCGCACGAACGCCTTCAGGGGCATCTTTCAATGCATTACGTAGCACATCAACAGCAGGTGAACCCATTGCGTTCAACGCATAACACGCATTACGACGCGTCATATCCGATTCTTCATAAAGACACCTTACCAACGGACGAACCGCTTCTTCTCCAAACTTCGGTACTTGATAGGCAGCCCGCAATCCAACGGATTCAGTCTCACCATTCATCGCACTTATCAAACCTGACAACGTTTCACCATTAGGAGAAGCCGATGTATCAGCACCCTTTGAACCGAGGTGCCAGTTCCAAAGATGCTCAAACATGTCCTGATGTTCCGCAGGTCCAAGTGCTGTTCCGTTTGACCATGATGTTTCCTTATTTGCCCACGTCGGTTCCTGCGGTTCAACCATTCGCGCATAGAGAAACTTCATCATATAACGTCTCTCTTCAGTCTGGTTCGGCATTGCGCGATGCCATAGATCATAATTCGCGAATACCACGGAACCCGCTTTCCCAGTAATAGGATATTCGGGAGATATTTGCGAACCTTCATTCGTGCTGAAATAATGACTTATTGGAACAACGCCAGTCGGCCCTCGTTCCACAGGTGTATCTTGTGGGTAATAGAAAACAAGCATCCGACGTGTATGATGTGACCACCTTTTGCCACCATCTTGATGCATTCCCTGTCCATTACTACCGGGCGGATTGTAATGCGGATGCCGATGTGGTTGCATGTAGTAATCCGGTCCCAATAAACTTGTCAATGCACCTTTCACGTTAGCATCGTCAAAGACTCTCTGAATTTCTGGTATTCTCGGTAAAAGATTGTTACCCGGATTGCCCTCTTTATCAAACACTGCTGCTGTTCTTTGAAAAACGTCTTCATGAAATGCAGCGGGCAAATCTGTATTCACAGTAACAAATCCGTTTACGATAAATTCACGCATCTGTGCGTCTGTTAAAAGGTTTTCTGCCATTTTCATTTCCTCCAAAGGATATTGTGTGTCACTGACTAAACCTAAATTTGAATTAGTATGTCATTAATTTGCACGTTTTACAACAAAAAATGTTCATGCTTAAATAAATGAGGAGTGTGCATAAAGAAAAGCAATCTCAAATATGGTCTTAAAAGTAGTAGGCACGCTCCGCGTGCCGTCCACAAAATCAAAACGTCTCAATAGATTATACTGCTACGAAGGGAACAATTACATATAAAGAAATACTTGATGAGAGACGCAGCCAATGATGGCACATAATATATTTATGCACACCTCTCAGATAAATTGTGATATACTATCTACTAAATTATATAAAGGTACAGAATATGGGAAGATCATTTGAAAAATCGTTGGCATGGCGAGAACGTGCAAAAACTGCATTAGTCGGCGGTGGACAACCCCACAAACAGAGCAACCCACCGCAACCTATTATGGTCGCAGGTGGCAAAGGTGCGCATTTTTGGGATGCTGATGGAAACGACTATATTGATTATCTAATGGGATACGGACCGATGATTCTCGGACACGCCTATCCTACCGTGATTGAAGCTGTCGCAAAGGCATTGGAACGTGGCAACGTCTATAACTTCGGACACACATTGGAAATTGAACTCGCAGAAAAACTTGTTGAGATTATTCCATCGGCAGATAAGGTCGCATACTTTGTCGGTGGTTCCGATGCAACCACTGGCGCACTTAAGTTTGCTCGTGCCTATACCGAAAGAGAAAAGGTGATCCGATGTGGTTACCACGGTTGGCACGATTGGTGTCACAACACGCGGGGACACTTACCGAGTAGTGCTGCAGCAACGCTCAGCGTTCCTTTCAACGACATTGACGCACTTGAAGACCTATTTAAGGAACATCCCGGAGAAATTGCCTGCTTGATTATGGAACCATCAGGACACGACCTGCCAGCCGAAGGGTATTTGGAAAACGTCAAATCCGTTGTGAATACTAACGATGCGCTATTAATATTTGATGAAGTTAAAACTGGATTTCGATACGCTTTAGGTGGTGCACAGGAGTATTTCGGTGTCACACCTGATATGTCGGTTTTTGGGAAGGCATTGGCAAACGGATTTGCTACCGCTGTCGTTGTCGGAAGGAAAGATATTATGGATGAAGTTGCTGGCGTATGGGTCGCCGCTACCTTCCACGGAGAGGTGTCACTCGTTGCCGCTGCTATTGCTACAATTGCAGAATTGGAAGCGAAAGACGGCGTAACTTTTATGTGGAAACAGGGACAAAAATTATTAGATGGCTATAGAGAAATGACAGACAGATTGGGTATTGACCAAGCGCGTATCGGTGGAATTGGACCCATGCCTTTCTTTGGGCTGAATGCTGATGGTGAAAAGCAAGGTCAATTCCGAAGAACATTCTATGAAGCAACATTAGACGGTGGATTGTATCTACCTGAAGGACATATTTGGTTTATGTCCATTTCACACACAGACGAAGACATTGATAAGACATTGAATGTTTCGGAAGATGCACTCAAAAAGGCGAAAGCAAAAACATAATTCATTAGAATAGGAAACTATTATGGAACAACCAACAGATTATACAAAACCTTTTATTGTTGATAAGAATTTGGGAGCAGCACTTGACATAGACAATGCTGCGCTACCACAAACTACCTCCGATGGTTCACCTGTCGTCCCACCAACACAGGAGCAGAAATATCTGTTTGATATGCGTGGGTGGCTGTTAGTACCCGGTGTATTGATAGGTGATGAACTGGAAGAGATACAGGAGTTTTGCCACCGACTACGTCATGATCCTGAGTCTATTCCAGATTACGAACGTACACCTCTCGGCGGTCCGATGCAAAAATTAGCCGATCATCCAAATGTCGTCGGTTTTCTAAACGAATTCCTTGCACATCCAGCCTTATCAAGTCCAGAATGTTACGGTTTCAGAATGGAATCCTGCCACATGTTCTATCGCACGGTTGGGGATGGCAACTTTGGACCACACAACGGCAACGGCATGCTCCGTTTCCCCGGAGATTCGCACCTCTATCGGTGTATTCCGGGCAGGGGATATAGCGGTTTAACTCGTATTGTTTGGGAACTTAATCCTGTCAAATATAGACAAGGCGGTACTCTGTTCGTTACAGGAAGCCATAAGGCTGTTTATACTGCACCTGAAAGTATCCGAACTCCGGATTCTCAAATTTGGGATACCTACGAGTGTCCTGCAGGTTCGTTGCTCTTTTTCACTGAGGCATTGACGCATAGCACACACAAATGGACAAATGAGGATAATAATCGGATGGCAATTTTTAGTTGCTATAATACTGTGAATAGCAAATGGCACGATTGGAACCCACACCCAAAACTGCTGGAGGAGATGCCACCGAAACGGCAGACCCTCTTTAGACCTGTCCGCGCCGCGAATAACCTAATACAGTAAAGAATTGAATGTTTATATATTTCAGACATAACATAATCAGCGTGTTAGTTGTTTTCACTAATTTATGCTTTTGTTTCGGTTGCGAATGGATTCCAACTGAGGTAATCACGACTGTTCCTGTTGAAAAAGCAGCAGTTGCAACCATCTCGGCAATGGATGGAAGTGATTTGATAGGCACAGCCACATTCACAGATATAGACGGTGGTGTTCACGTCAGGATAGAGATTCAGCATGTATCTCCCGGTTTACATGCCACACATCTCCATCTTGGCAGTTGCGACGACATAGGACCGCACTGGCATCCTATGGATATTCCAGCAGGAACAGTCGGTGTACCTGTCGCTGAATCGACACTTGATGCTCCACCTGTCGGTATAGGTGAAATAGGCAACATTCCAGTAGTTGAAGATGGTACGGGTAGCTTGGAATTTACAACCCCGTTCTGGTCTGTCGGCGGCGATCCAAACACAGATATTCTCGGTAAACTGATACTTATCCACGAGACCGGTGATACCTTCCGGACAAATCCGCACGCGCACAATGCTGCCGGAATACATACCCATAATATCGCACAAATGCCTACAGATATGGAAACGCCACAAGCAACCCATGCTTGCACACTCGCAGTGCTTGGACAGCAGATTGATTTGAATGTAGATCACCACCTCCCCGGTCAAGCTGTGAATCCACATACCCATGATTTGTTGGAACTCTTACTAAAATGTTTCCTGAAACCTGAACAATTAACTAATCCCGCAATTCTGACTACGATCCCGTTTAAAGGTTCATCGGAGCATCAAGCATTTCTGAATATTGAACCGAAAACTTTAGCCGCCTATCACAACTTTTTTGCCTCTTTAGGTATGCCCGTAGACCCAGATTTCTTCACAAACCAATTCCAACAGACATTTCCCTCCACAACTCCTGATGCCTATAAACAGGAGATGCAACAGCGGTTAACACATCTATATATCACATCAGGTTTTGATTTTCATAATCCTGTTGATTTATTGGGGTATAACTTGCTGATAACCAGTTTTTTGGATGCGCGTACGACTGCGTGGGTGTTAGGATATTTCCAAGGGGATGATGTAGCGTTTGGTGAGTGGATCGTTGAAGTGCTAAGTGCTGTGCAGGTGAGACCGGGTGGCGGGGCACGCATCGGCTGTGGTGTGATTGAGTTGGTAGAGTGAGATCTTGTTGTTGGAATTCAAGTATATTAACGCAGAATGAACAATCCAGAATTGGCATCTCTCGTGAATTCTTCAATATCAACGAAATGTTTTCTCATCTTTTGTTCAACGGTACTCGTGGAGCAATTCCCTAACCTGAGCCAAATTACTTTTGGAGGATATCCGTGAATAATGCTCATGTTACTAAAGTCTGTGTCCTTTGAAACAATAAGATAGTCGTTATCACGAGCATAATTCCATAACTCAACATCCATGGCATCAGTTAAATCTATTGATTTGACATGTGTGGAATTAGGAAACAGATCATCCAGCAGCGTCACTAGTTGGTCCGATAGGTTCTGATCGAATAGAAGTTTCATCCGTATAAACAACCACCTGCGATTTTTCCTTGTCCGCAGCATACGCAAAACAAGCCTGAATATCTGACTCGGTTAACTCTGGAAAATCATTCAGAACTTCCGCCACTGTCATACCCGATGCAAGATATTCAAAGATATCGTAAACGGTAATCCGCATTCCGCGTATACACGGCTTCCCGCTGCGCTTACCTGGTTCAATGGTAATAATATTTCTATAATCCTTCATTTGTTCTCCTAACCATCAGAATGAGAGTTTACCATAATGCCTGCCATTTAATCTCCATTCTTACGTTTTGTGTAATGTTTGTTAAATTCGTTCATTAGCACGGGATTTCATACACTATATACCTTTACAACCATAATCCAGATTAGTTTAAGTATAACACATTCACCAAATAAATATCAACCAAACTTCAAACCCCACACCCACCAAAACCACTTGCCTTAAACTCACAAATTACGTTATCATATCAGTAATCATGAACACATCAAAACACCACTCATACACCATAATCCTACTTCTTCTATTCATAGGAACTGTACACGCGCAAGTCCTGATAGACGCTGTCATCGCAGTTGTCAATAAACAAGCAATTACTCAAAGCGAACTCATTGATGAATTTCGCATTGAGACTATTATAGACAAACCCTTAAAGAAGAAACCGACTGAAACAGATAAACAGACATATTTAGATCGTATCATTAGCCGTAAACTTGTCCTACAAGGGGCTAAAAAGATAGGAATTACAACTACCGATCACAAGGAACAGGTAGCAGAACGTATCGCTGAGATACATGCCATATTCCCCTCTGAAAAAGCATTTCAAGACGCTATGCAGAAACAGAAATTAGAGATTGCAACTTTAGAAAAGTGGGTGCATGAACAGATTATTTATGATGCTTATTATAATCGCCAGTTTATTAGTAGGGTTGATAACAGAGAGATTGATGAATTAGCACCACAGTATTTTGAAGCAAATAAAGAAAAATATGTTGTTCCAGCTACGGTTACGTTTCGTTCTGTCTTGATAGCCTTCCCATCCGAAAGTTCTGAAGAACAGAAACAAGTTACCAAACGGATTGCAGAACAGATCAATTCACGGTTAATGCGCGGAGAAACTTATGAAAAGATTCAGCAAAACTTCAAAACAGATCCTGCTATCAGTATTGATTCTATAACCCTAACAACAGATACTCCCTTGGGAGTAACCGTTGCGAAATTAGAACCCACAGAACGAGAAGGACCTATCCTTGTTCCAGATGGATATAGGATTGTTGAGCTTATCAAGAAAACTGCTGCCCGGCAAAAACAGTATTCGGAAGTTAAAGACGAGATCGCCACAATGATTCGACAGAATAAAGCAGAAACCGAATTTAACAGATGGTTGGCGAGACAAAAAACAAGTGTCTCTTGGTATATCATCAACGATGCACTTAACCAAATACAGATTCAACCGACAGAATAACCCGATGAAACACCTGCGGTTACGAACATTCATCTGCACACTATTTCTGATATGCACTGCATCAGTTTTTGGTGAAGTCTTGCAGTGGGATATAGCCACCTATCCTGCAGATGTTCGGGAGCAACTTGATAAGGCACAACAAGCATTCAAAAAAGAGAAATTTGCGGAAGCATTCCATTTATATCAAACAATTACTCATGACAAACCAACATTTCTAATGGCACATATCGGGGAAGGTGATGCAGCCGCGAAATTAGGACGTTATCCCAATGCGATTGAGGCATTTCAACAGGCATTGCAACTGATTTCAGAGATTCCCTATGCTGAACGTGTCTCCTTTGAACCGACAGTACAAGCTAAACTTGCCACCGTCTATCATCGTAACAAACAACTTGATGAAGCAGATACATTGTTTCAGACAGCGATCAAAGGAGCAGGAGAAAACGCACCAGTCACATGGCGTATCGCTTTGGGACAGATTGAAACCGAACGCGGCAATTTTGAAAAGGCGCGGCGTTACTACATCACGGCAGTACAACTTTTTCCAGACACAACCGCTGTCTATAACAACCTTGGACATGTCCTACTAAAACTTAACCGTATTGATGAAGCAGATGCAGTGTTTCGTCATGCCTTGACATTGAATCAAACGTTAGCAAGTGCTGCTTTTGGTAGAGGTGAAGTCGCAGCAAAACGCAGTCAATTCCTTGCAGCAAAACGTTTTTACGAACAGGCTATCCAACAATCACCACATGAACCGATATTCTATAAATCCCTTGCAGATGTGCTTGATCAACTTAAGGATACCGAAGCGGCGAAACGTGCACGCCAACGTTACAAGCAGACATTAGCAGAAGCCTATCGTCTACAGGCACATCGGTATATTGAAAAACAGCAAGGGAAACCCGCTCTGGAACTACTAACGAAGGCACTTGAAGTAGACGCAACCTATATCCCCGCACTAAAAGATTATGCTTATGTTCAGATGCAGATGAAAAACCTTACATCAGCGAAGCAAACATATCTGCAAGTGCTTGAATTAGAACCTGTTTCAAGGCAAGCATTGCTACATCTCGGTATGATAACAGCACAACTTGGGAAGCGAGGTGAAGCAGAATCTCACTTTCTTACACTTATTCAACACGATCCAGACTTCATGGATACGTACTCACAGCTTGCCAATCTCCGTGAAACGTCAAATAATCTCAGAGGTGCTGAAAATGCACTTACGATGGGAATTCAGCATCAACCTACATGGGCACCAGGATATTGGTGGCGTGGACAGATTTACCAAAAACTTGGTGACGCATCCAAGGCTGAGTCAGATTTTCGCCGTGCCATCCGACTCGCCCCTGACATCCCATTTCCAAAAGATGCTTTAGCTGCACAACTCGCGAAAGAAAATAGATCGCTTGATGAAGCGCGAACACTTGCTGAAGCTGCTGTGACAAGTGATAACAGACCCACACATATCGCAACGTTGGCACTTGTCTATTACCGTCTCAAACGGATATCTGACGCGCAACGCGAAATAAAGAAGGCTCATTCACAAGATCCAAAGAACCCTTATATTCTACAAATTCGTTCAGAAATTCTACAGATTGATAATTAGTGCAAAAATACTAGTGGAGTGTCCATTCGGACATTGTAGGTCGGGTAGAGGCACGAAACCCGACTTTATTGATGATAGATGGCTGCATGTCGGGTTTCGTGCCTCTACCCGACATACAAGATTAGTGTAGACAGAACAATAGATAGTGTTTACATCTGAAAAGTTTAACATTTACATAATATTTTAGTAGTCTGTATTCATGAAGGACATTAGTTAATAATCATATACCACACCGAAAGGAAAATCAATGAATTGCCTTGATTATGGACTTTCTTTCATCAACTCTGTTGGCAACGGAAACGCGCCTCGCTTTTGGGTCGAATCTCGATGTCGCATCATAGATAACACAGATGGAAGTTTTAGCGATTATTACCAATGTGGTTCGTGTAAGAGTGAACACACCTTTGCAGAGAAAAACCTCTTCACAAATCCAAACTATGACTTCCTCCCTGTTTTTGGTGAAGAACATATAGCGGTATTCAGAAGGCATGCATACTGTAACGATAACTATGTCGAGTATAGACCAGCACAAAATTATTGGGGAGGTCCCCTGTTTGATGTTCAAGAGGCATCGCAGGTCAGGGTCCTTGATAGCAACGCAGACATTTTAGAGGCGACACAAAAATGTCTACCCATCGTAACACACACAGAAATATGGGATACCAATACACGGCAGCGGGCAATTATTGAGTGTCCAGTTAAAACGATGAACATAGACGAAAACGCATGCCTGTACCAAGTTGATACAGGAATTGTTCTGTTTCCAGATCTGTCAAAGCGATACGATCGGCAGATAGAGACGTTCAGCCTCGCTTACGTTGCTTTCAACGCATCGCACTTCGCTGACTTCGTTATTGAACGTCCCACTGCCATCATCAAAAATGGAGTGGAAGTTGCCCAAGTTTACCACTATTCCGAAGTTCGGAGTTTAGAAGCAAAGAATACCGTGTTCTGCATCGGTCAACTTTGACAGACACTCCATAAACGTCAATTTAGCATCCTTCCAAGTACCGGTAGGTTCGGTTTCCTAACCGAACCAGCTTTGTGCCAAATACCTTCATAGAGGTTCTCGCACAGGTTCCGTGCGGTTAGGAAACCGCACCTACCGGCCTGGGGAAAACGCCTATGGTGAGCTTTGACATACACTCCCGCAGGATTCATTTCCCGACAATTTTGGTGATGAAATGTTAACTTAACGTAACAATTTAAACCAAATGTGCGTTGTATAAAATTAAATACTTGAAAAAAAAAGTGAATTATGTTAACATTATAATAGGTTGTGTAGTACATAAACTTGAAGAGTGACTAACATAAAACGACTTTTTACTATAAAGTCTCAATAATAGATACGTAACTCTTCTTCAATTATTACTTTAGAATTCTATAGATAAGGAGCATTAATAATGCTAAAATTTCAGATATCCCTTATTCTTATTTTAATAGGTTGTATGGCTATTATGTCTTGCAGCCGGACACATGATGCATTAGAGGATGTCATGATGGATCCTGAACCAGAAATGATGGATGATTACAAGTCATGGGAACATGCTATGCTTGCTGGAGCAGTAATGGACTTTGGAGGCGAGGCTCACGATTTAGGGGCACGTATAATCTATTTTAACGAAGCCGCTGCTACAGCTAACAAGGATGGCACAGATTACCCTGTTGGTTCTGTAATTGTCAAAGAATCCATGGATACAGCAAACACATTTATCTCACAGATTTCAACGATGACGAAAATCGATTCTGCAGATAATGATGGTTGGGAATACGGTGTAAGTGGTCCTCCTGCTGCAACAGCAGAAGAGTTGATGATGACAAATCAACTTACTGCAGAAATGGGTATGCAAGCCTGCCATTTTTGCCATGCAAAAGCCCCCGATGGTAAATCTGTCTTCGTTTCGCTTAAAATGGATGAAGAAATGATGGAAGGCATGGGTGAAGGCACCGAAGGTATGGGTGAAGGCACCGAAGACAACGGCGATGGCAACGGTGGTACTAACGGCGATGGCAACGGTGGTACTAACGGCAATGGCAACGGTGGTA
The DNA here is from genome assembly GCA_965214095.1 of Candidatus Poribacteria bacterium. Taxonomy (GTDB): domain Bacteria; phylum Poribacteria; class WGA-4E; order WGA-4E; family WGA-3G; genus MSPOR6. Next base: position 2,370,693 of record OZ243938.1, read on the forward strand.
ACGAAGACCACGGCAGTGCCTAAAACATCTCACATTACATACAACAGAATCGGATTGGTAGAACATTGAGTTGTTCCCAATCCGATTTTTATTTTTTCAAATCTCAGTAGGTGTGGTTTCCTAACCAATTCAGAATACCAGAGGTGTATTCTGACATAAACATCAATTAAGTGAATTTCTTTTATCTGAATCTCGGATTTGCACGGATGACTCTTATCCTGCAAATCTACTAATCCTGAAAATCCTGGTTCAGACAATAAGGAATACAAACCAATAACAAGAAACGCGTTAGTAGTCGCGCAATTCATTGCGCCTCTTACATTCGACAATTGAAGATAAAACTACAAATGCACAATGATACCTTATCTATTAGAAATGGTATAACTGCAAACATTCGGCGTTGCTTTGGAAGGTGTTATATGGTAAAATATTCCGTATATTGATTATCTCACTAATCCAATAAGCGGTGAATCTTCAGATTCGCTACAAATGATACACGTTACACATAAGAATTGAAACACAAACCACCATGCATATACTCTGCGCCAACGTAGGAAGCACCTCGTTCAAATACCAAATCCTTGACATGAAAACGACGACCTCCCTCGTCAAAGGTGGGATAGACCGTATCGGCAATTCACCGTCTGCCTATACACACGCCGTACCGGGCAAACCAGCACGTGAGGGTGAAATTGATGCACCGTCTCACATTGACGCAATTGCACATGCCATGCAACTCATCACTGATCCTGAAGTCGGTTGTCTAACTGACCTAAACGAATTGGATGGAGTTGGTTTCAAAACTATTCTCGCCAAAGGATATTGGCGTTCTGCACGGATTACTGAGGATGTTATCGACGCATTAGAAGCATCCACTCCGCTTGCCCCGATGCACAATCCATTCTATATAGCCTCCATCCGTGCATTTCAAGAACTCCTCCCGACTACACCACTTGTTGCTGTTTTTGAGACGTGGTTTCATCAAACCATACCAGATTATGCCTACGAATTCGGTGTGCCTCGTTTCTGGGTAGAAAAGCACGGTATTCGCAAATACGGGTTCCACGGCGCATCTCATCGTTACATCTCCGAACGCGTGCCGCAAATTCTCGGTCGTGAAAATGATGATGGACTTCGGATTATCTCCTGTCACCTCGGTGGGAGTTCCTCTATCTGCGCTATCAAAGACGGCAAATCTATTGACACGTCAATGGGAGCATCAACACAATACGGTATGATACAATCCACCCGTTGCGGTGATTTAGATGCTTTCGCTGTCCTATATCTGATGGACAAAGAAGGATTTTCTACCGATGAAATACGTCGACAACTGATAGATGAATCGGGGGTGAAAGGCATCTCTGGTACAAGTGGTGATATGCGCGATGTGGAATCGGAAATTCAAGAAGGTAACGACAGCGCACGTTTAGCATTAGATACTTATGTATATGGCGTAAAAAAGTATATCGGTGCGTATATCGCTGCACTCGGTGGGGTTGATGTAATTGCATTTGCTGGAGGTATCGGAGAAAAAAGTGCAATAACACGGTCAAAAATCTGTGATGGACTTGACTGGTGCGGTATCCATTTAGACTCTGAAAAGAATGACAAATGCTCTGGAGAAGGTGACCTTTCAGCAGAAAACAGTCGGACTAAAATACTTGTTGTATCTACAAATGAGGAACTTATCGTATCGCGTGAAACAGCACGTGTGTTGTCTGAGTAATCCTATCTGTGAACTATCAATAACACTGCTTTCCTACATCAAATATTCCCGTTCTTGAAAAATACGGATAGCAAGCCACATCACACCAATCGTGAGCAAACCAACCACTAACGCAGCAACCCACACTGCAGGCGGCGTATCTCCTAATAGATTTTCAAGGATGTCCCCACCTAATCTATATTCTGGAAATAAAGTCATCAGGTAATGTTTATATGCCAACCTTTTGATACCAATTGGCATTCCAGGGATTGCTGTAACTATCTCCCACCCGAACACAAAGAGCAGCATCCAGATCACCGGTTGCTGAAACCGCGTGGATATTAGCACTGCTAACGTCCCATAAGCTAACAATCCTAACGATAACGAACCGGTGTACACGAAGCTCATGCCTATTACTAACAAACGCTTTCTGAGTTTGGGATGTGTCTCAATAATCCCCGTCAATAGTAGATGGGAAACCGTAATAAGGACAACAGTTCCGATCAAGTATGCTGCAAATTTGGTTAGCAGTAGCAACGGTTTTTTGATGGGCCGCATCTGAAGATATGTCAACCCTCTGCCTTCCACCTCATCAGAAACGATTGCTGTCCCGTAAAAGATCGCACATATATTGGTCAAAAACCCATATAAGTAAAAGGTAATGTTAGGAATAAAGGAGTTCACGGCTGATGCGCGGTCTACATAAAACCGAAATATAATTGCGATGACAAGCGGCAGAATACATCCCGATAGGATCAGGAGTCCTCGCTTAGAGAAGAACAACTGACGGAGTGTTAGTTTGAAGATGGCAAAATATACAGGAAATGACATAAGTGAGTCTTTATGATGGTTTAGTGTCTTTACATGTTATAGTAACATATAAATACAGATTTTTGCAAACCTTTGTTGATAGATTATGTAGAGTTTTCGTATTGTAGTAAAAATCATAATTATTTACACACGACGGTAGGTTCGGTTTCCTAACCGAACCGGTGTATGTTCAGTTACATAGATACGGTTAGGAAACCGCATCTACCGGGAATGTGCACATATTTTGATTTCACTATAATATTATTTCTAAATGATAATTTGCCATTACCAAGACACGCGTTTGTAGTCGTGCAATTCATTGCACCTCTTTTACTACTGAATGTCCGAAGCGCATGAATCGTGCGACTACGAACCTTCTATTTCTTGTCTGTAGTGATAGAGGTGGTAAATTTGAGAATATCTTTGACAAGAGACTTGCGTTTGGTATAATAACTACATAGTCTATGAATATGAAAGGATTCCCATGCTTAAAATAATTGACACACACCAGCACCTATGGGATACATCTCACTTACCATATCCGTGGTTAGATGGATTTGACTTACTCAAGCAGCAATATACACCACAAGATTATCGTGACGCAATTGGAGATATTAACGTCGTCAAATCGGTGCACGTTGAAGGTGATCCTGCCGAAACACATGTCGTGCAAGAAGTGGAATGGCTAACGCACATCGCAGAAACAGATGGTATGATAGGTGCAATTGCCGCTGCTGCGCCACTTGAAGAGCCAGACGTTGAATCTACACTTGAACAACTTGCAGGGTTTGAACTTGTTGTCGGTGTTAGACGGATGGCATGGCACCGTCCAGACAATCAATTTTATGCTACTCCAGAACTGATTAATGGCGTGAAATTATTAGCAAAATACGATCTCTCTTTTGAACTCTGTGCGAAACACGACCAACTTCCCGCTGCCCTTGACTTAGTAAAAGCCACGCCAGAGGTTAGACATGCTGTGAACCACTGCGGTGGCCCCAATATAAAAGACGGCGAGTTTGAACCGTGGGCAACCCACATGCGCAAACTCGCCGCCTTTGATAATGTCCTGTGCAAAGTGTCTGGAATTGTAACAACTGCCAGTGAAAACTGGACATCCGATGAACTCAAACCTTACATCAGACATCTCGTTGATGCCTTTGGTTATGACCGTCTGATGTTTGGTAGCGATTGGCCTGTATGCACTTTAGCTGCCGAATATCAGATGTGGTTCAACACACTTCTCTCGGCTATTGACGATGCATCCGATTCGGAGAAAGACCTATTCTTCTACCAAAACGCTTTAGAGTTCTATAAGATGTAATACCACTTCTAAATAAAAACTACTCATTATCAAAACAGACGCTCGTAGTCGCGCAATTCATTGCGCCTCGGACATTCAGCAAATTGAGGATAAATCTACAAATGCCCAATGATACCTTATCTATTAGAAATGGTATAAGTATTCACACTACGGTGTAATCAATATAGGTTCAACACCTTGTGATTCCTGAATTTGTTGCTTCAGTGCTGATGCTTCAGACCTATCTGTAAATGTTCCGATTGTCACACGATGCATCGCTTGTCCGTTGACCGTAACTGTGTAAATCTTTACTGTCTCATTCGGATATAGTCGTTGTAGATTTTCAGACAACATATTCGCATTACGCCTTTCACCGAAAGAACCAACCATCAATGTTAATTTAGGTGTATCATTCACCGTCTGTGTTTCGCCACTTGTGCTTCCACTACCGAATTGCAGTTGTGTTTGCTGAGTACTCTGATTACCAGCAGCATCTTGAACATTTAATGTAAATTTATAGGTTGTCGTTGTCAATTGTGGGACCTTCGTTAGAACAATCGTTTCAGGTGGTGCACCTACACCTTCACTGTTTTCAACGAGGTTGTTATTTGTATCAAATATCTCAAGTTTCCAATTGGCAATTTGATTGATTTCCCACACTTTCACACCAACGCTTTTGACACCAGTTTTTGAAAGTTCAATTGTTGTTGGAATTAGGTCTACCGTGAGTTTTTTGCTGTTCCTGAGATGCACATTTCCTTGTGCATCAACAATATGCAATTGAAGGACGTAATCCCCATCCGGAACTAATTTTCCATCATTTCCCATACCGTTCCAATCAATATCCGCTTGCGGTGAACCGGTTCCAGTTTTTTCCCAAACCGCTTCTGTATAGGCATCGCGTAACGTCAATTTCCATGTTTCATTCGCTCTCGCTTTGAAACGGAATGTAGTGCTATCCTTAATTCCATCACTATTTGGAGAAATTGCAACTTCAGTGAGTTCCAATTCATCTGGAGACCCTACAGGTTTCGCATCAGGATTTAACGTTTTCGGCATGAGAATCGTAGATGCTGTTTGTGTATCGGCTGTATTTTGGGTTTTTATATCCACGGTCGCTTCAGTCGTATCGGGTTTAGTTGGAGCAGATTTGCGTCTATTTTCGCCCCATCGTAACGTTGCTGTAATCCAGTGTAGGCTTTGGTCTAACTCACCACCACTGACATGTGCATAATCCAACTGTCCGGATGCATTCCGAAAACTTATGCCCTGTGTCCACTGTCCAGCACTGAATCTATCGGATGCGGTTAGTGCTGTATATCCTACCCGTACCCCGAAGTGATTGTTGAATAGCCACCGTTCTGCACCAAAGTGTAACCGCAGACGTTCACCCCATTCGGCATTGTTCTGTCCACGAATAGCAAAATCTGCAGATAACAAGGTTGCTCTGTCCGGACGATATGTAGTTCCGAAACGTGCTGCTAACGGAAGGCTTTCATTTACCGGTTCAATCAACTCACCATTACCATTCCGTATCCCGTTGCTTAATTCAGATAGATTCATACCGAAGGTAATAGAATCACCCAATTTTTCCAACGGATACGTGAATTGCATGCCAATATCCATGCTCCAGAGAAACTTGTTTATATCCGGTTCATTGTTCTGAAAGTAGCGTAGGTTTGCGCCTGCGGATGCCTGTGGTCCCAATGCTAATCCGTAACCTAAAAGCACAATCTGTGTCGACTCATTGTTGGTATTGCTCCAACCGTTGAACCAGGATGCAAGAGATAGACTTCCGACATTTTTATTTGTTAAACCCAATGTGTATGGACTCGCTGATAGCGAGAACGCCTGATCTGGTCCTGACGGTTCCCCAGAAAACGGAATCGCCCCCATATTTACTTCCAATCCATTCATAAATCCAAGTGAAGAGGGGTTCCATAGAAAGCCGTTATTTGTGGAGGGTCCCGCTGTGAATGCACTCCCCATGCCAACCGCACGAGCACTCGCACCGACAAAAATATCACGATGGTCTATTCCAGAAGAACCTTCTGTGACCATCACATTTCCTAACATAAATACTACAAAACTGATCATAACAAGAGTTTTCAGTCTCATTTTATTAACTCCATCTATTTTTTCTTTTGTGCAATTTGAAGGTAAATTCCCTCTGTAATTTTAACGCCTAAGTAGTATAGTTGGGTACAAGTGATATTTTGGTGAGTGTGATTATATAGTGAATTATAAATATAAGTTGACACTTTCGACCCACGGTAGGCGAGGTTTCCTAACCTCGCCGATGCAGAGGGTTCAAGTAATTTCAAAATCTACTATAAAAAGGTTTTTACACACTTAATAATTCCCTTGCCTCAAGCCATTAAATATGAGAAAATAGACTAAACAATACATACAGGAGTGAAACAGTGGAAGAGATACGAGAACTTGCGACGTTATTAGAATCAGGGATTGCTGAATACGATGATCAGTTGAAAATCTTGCAATCAGAACGACTAAAATATATCCGACTGTCAATGACAAACGGGTTCGGTAAGGAAGATGGTGATTCCAAAGAGTCTTGGTTATTACATCTTAAGCAACTTGAAGATTCATTGTCCCTTCGCCTCAGAGCATTGAAGCAAGCGATCGTGGACTCCGCTTTATCTTTCCAACAATCCGAAGCAGCGAAACCAGAAGCAGAGAAACCAGAAGAAAAAAAATAATCAACAATGCTATCCCGTTCACCACATTCAATCACACATATAACATGTCTTATAATAGTGCTCTTTCATGGTGCTGTCCTTAGTGCAACTTCCCAAGAAACAGATATTGACAGGACTATCAAGGATGCGATTCATCACCAGAATTTGGGTTTAGCGTATCTTGAAGAATCGCAACCTACAAAAGCTACCACAGAATTTTCAACACTCGTTGAATTACTCCCTGATGAAGCGATAGGCTATGGTAATCTTGCTGTTGCGCATTTACGGTTGCAGCAGAACGACCTTGCTGAGGAATGGATTAAACGTGGTATTGCTGCCGTCCCAATGGATAGCCAATTGCATTTTATCTTGTCTGAAGTCTATCAGGTAAAAGGGGAGAGTGAGAAGGCGATAGATGCATTAAAAGAAGCAGTGCGTTTATCCCCAGATGAATTGGAATTTCGTTACAAACTTACACGATATTACCTTGGACAGCGAAAGGTTCCAGATGCTCAACGTGAGGCAGTTCGCCACTTACAGGAATTATACGCGCGTTCTCCTGTTAACGTGGTTGTCTTAATGAAGTTAGCACAAGCACTCATCGGACAGGAACGACTTGAAGATGCTGAAAAACACTGTCAGGAGTTGCTGATTTTGTTGGGAGACACAGATGCTGAAAAATTAGCTTTGCTTACAAAGGGAATAGAAGCCATAAAAGCAGGAAATCAAAATGATGCATCACGGAATATCCGTTTTTTTGAGAACGTGCATCGGGCAAGTCCGCGCTATCAACAGGGTATCGGTGAATTAGTGACTGACATCCTCGGACACCCGATAGAGACATTTTGTCCAGGTTTCAAAGCGCGACTCACTGCAAGAAAGAGTCCGCCTATCAAAGTGGAATTTGTTGATGTCACAGAAAAACTTGGTCTCGTCAGCCTTCAAAGAGATAGGATAGATCGCGCATCCATTTCACTACTTGATTACGACAACGATGGCAACTTAGATATCTATTCAACATCAACTGGGTTACTCCGTAATGATGATGGAAAGTTCCTTCTCGCCCCATACTTTCAAGACTTCGTGGTTCAACCCCCATTAAACCTGCCAATCCACACTTACACTGATCTGGATAAAGATGGCACACAAGAAATCCTATTGCAAACCCAAAGTGGTATAACATTGCTGCGCAGGGATTCAGAGGAAAAATGGGGTGCAGCTCCCATCATTTGGCATCAGCAGGAAACTGGCAATACCGGTGTTCTTCTCCCCATTGACTATGATCATGATGGAGACCTTGACCTCTTTTCTGGACGATCTGGTGTCCAAATGTATCGGTATAATGGGAATGAGACTTTTATTGATGTGAGTGATAAGACCTTTGTAACTGAAGATAAAGAGAATGAATCGAAGACGCAGCAATCCTTATCAGAGGCTTTCGCTGCAGATTTTGATGACGATGGTGATATTGATATATTTACAATACATTCCGAAATAGGGTGCACACTATATGATAACCTTCGTCAAGGCAAACTCCGTGCTATTACTGACAAAACGGGAATCTCACAAGAGGCACATTATACATCAGTTGCTATAGGGGACTATGACAACGATGGTGATATTGACCTGTTTTTGGCATCTACGAAAGGGACACATCTCTATCGCAATCGAGGTGATGCGACTTTTGTTGCTGATATGCGTTCAAAACAGACTTTTGAAAAACATAACGACCAATCAACTAAACTAAAAAGTCTTGATTACGATAATGATGGATTTCTTGATTTATGGATAATTAGCAAGCAAGGGTTATTTCTCTATAGGAATGATGGAACAAGCATGTTCACCGAAGCAAGTTCTATCAAAAATACGACCATACCCATGGAAAAAGGCATCGCCGGTGCTGTCGGGGATTATGACAATGATGGAGATTTAGACCTATTCTATATCAACGATAAAGGACAACTTCGCGCACTTCAAAACAACGGTGGAAACCAACATAACTGGATTCAGGTGAAATTGGAAGGCATCACTACTGGGAATAACAAAGTAAATAGAGATGGCTTCGGTTCAAAACTTGAGGTGAAGGTAAGCGATTTATATCAACTGCAATATGCTTCACAGCAGACAGCACATTTCGGTTTGGGTACTTATGACGCAGCAGATGTTGTGCGTGTTGTGTGGACAAACGGAGTGCCGCAGAACGTCATCGAACCGAAGGCAAAGCAACGGATTTCGGAGAAACAGATATTAAAAGGGTCATGTCCTTTCCTGTATGTGTATGATGGGGAGAAATACGAATTCGTTACAGATCTACTCTGGCGTGCTCCGTTGGGACTCATCACCTCTATGGGGTTTGTCGCACCTGACGAAACAAGGGATTTTATTAAAATATCGTCTTCTCAAATCCAACCGAAATCTGGTAAGTATTCTATTCAGATTACAGAGGAATTGTGGGAAACTGCCTATTTTGATATGGTCAAGTTGATTGCAGTTGACCATCCTGCTGATACGGACATTTATGTAAACGAACAATACACTCCACCTCCATTTGCTGAATTCAAGATATACGGAGTTTCAGACAGATTATTTCCGATATCTGCCATAGACCATCTTGGTAATGATGTTTCTGATGCTCTAAAGAAATCCGATTATCGTTATGCAGTTGAACACGCGCCAGGTCCTTACCAAGGCGTTGTTGAACCACATGCAATCATCCTTGATCTCGGTGATGTAGCCGATGATGTTCCAGTTACACTCTATCTCAATGGTTGGATCTTCCCAACGGATACCAGCATCAATGTTGCCTTGTCTCAAAATCAAAGAATAAATCCCGGTTTTCCTTCGGTTGCTGTGAAGGACGAAAATGGTCAGTGGAAAACCGTGATTGATATGATCGGTATTCCTGCAGGAAAAAATAAGACTATCACAGTTGATCTGACAGGTAAATTCTTGTCAAATGATCGGCATGTTCGGATTGAAACAGATATGCAGATATACTGGGATGCAGCATTTTTCACAGTAGGTGCACAAAACGTTCCGATGATAACCACAGAATTGAATCCTGACAGTGCGGACCTACACTACAGAGGTTTTTCAGAAATGTATCGTCCAAACCCGCACGCACCGCATCTATTCGACTACCAAAAGGTCACAAAAGCCGCACAGTGGCGCGATCTTGAGGGGTTTTACACTCGCTACGGTGACGTGAATCCACTATTGCAGGAAGTTGATGATATGTATGTTATCCTCAATGCAGGAGATGAAATTACAGTTGAATTTGACGCATCGCGTCTACCTGCTCTAAAAGACGGTTGGACACGGGATTTCATTTTATACAGTGATGGATGGGATAAAGACGGAGATATAAACACCCTAACATCGCAGACGGTTGAACCGTTACCGTTTCACGGCATGTCAAAATACCCATACCCAAATACTGAACATTATCCGAATGACGAAGCACATCAACGTTATCGTCTTGAATACAATACACGCCGCGTGACACACCGTTTGCCACTATTACCTCAAAAGTGAAATATTTTCACCTACGAATTCGTTTCAACTCGCAGTAAAGGAACATATAAACAAACAGTGGCGATTATCAGAATCACAGCCAAAACGGCATAAGAATATGCATTATTACTATATAACCAACCGTTGAAGAACCCGTTAAAGAACGATTTGACGACTGTCGGATGTGTTGATTTTTCATACAACCAACCCCCAAGAAGTGGACCTAAGATTCGTCCTAAACTTAAAAACGCATCCATAATTCCAATCGCCGCACCTTGTCCAATCCGTGTCTGCTTAGAAATCCAAGATGTGTTCGTTGGACGTATGAGTTGGTTGCCGATGCCAGTAATTGTGAGATAAACTGTTAACGTAGCGAAGTTTATAGCGTATAGCAAAAGCACCATACCGAGAGCGTTAAGCAGTAAGCCTGCCATAATTATCCATCTTTCACCTATCCAGTTGATCAACCTTCCGAGCAATCCACCTTGTATCGGAACGACAATCGCACCCATGATCATAAACATCCATCCCATCTCTCTCTGGTCATAACCCCATTTATCTTCAATGAATAGTGGAAATGTCGTTTCCAAACCAGCGAAACTTAAGTTGGTAAAGAACGCTACAAGGAATAAAGGGATAAGCGGTGATTTCAATGTTGGCTTACGGAAAATCTCGTGTGGTGATATCCATTCGTGTCCTTCAGCAATGGCATCTTCCTGAAGCGACTCCGGGAGTATTGAAAGAACAAATAGAAAAGTCAAAAATGATAACCCACCAGCAACAAAGAAGGGCATATCATGGCTTCCCATCACGCCGCCAATGCCTGGACCAAGGATAAATCCAAGTCCCATTGCTGCACCCATCAGTCCCATGCCTTTACCGCGTTCCTCTGATGTGGTTACATCAGCAACATAAGCCATTACACTCGGTAACACCGCAGCAGAAGCGATACCTGCTGCACTGCGTGCCATGAATAACCAGATATACTCATTTGCTAATCCAAAAGCAGCTAACGCAACAGCGTTCCCAAGTAAACCGAACATAATTGCCGGTTTCCTGCCGTATTTGTCTGACAACCTACCCCAAATCGGCGCGAACAGCAGTTGCATTCCAGAATAGATAGATAATAATAATGCGATTTCGGTTGGGGTTGCTCCTATTTCCTTTGCGTAATAAGCAAGGTTTGGAATTATGATGCCAAACCCAAGCATTACAAAAAATAGGGTTAGAAACAGGAGAAGAAGTTTGGATTTTTGCATTCGTAGGTTCTATAGGTAGATTCTGCACATTTAGGATTACCGCAAATTGTGCAGTATCAACTATTATACATGTGCTTAAGGGGTATGTCAATATTAAACGAAAATCCGAAGAAGGAATTCAACCATGATTTGCAATTTCAACCAATATATGATAGAATAGGTCTATAATCTAAACATCTTATTTTTTAGAAATAATACCATTTCTAATAGAAAACGCCGCATTTGTGTAGCACAAACTGCCAGCTTGTGCAGTCGTTCAAGACATTCTTAACAAATGTTAATGGGATAAACATTTATAGAAATGGTATAACAACAAGGTTAGCTCATGACATTTTTCAAGAGATATATTGCCCTAATATTGATTTTTATCGTGATTTCGTTCTTGTGGGGAACTTTGGTGTTGTACCCGCTCAAGATATTCGTTGTATTTATGCATGAGGTGAGTCACGGACTTGCTGCATACCTAACGGGAGGCAGTATCGTTGAGATTGAGATAAATCCGCAACAGGGTGGACACGCGCTAACGAAGGGTGGTAACAGATTTATGATACTGACTGCGGGTTATCTTGGTAGCCTGATATGGGGCGGTATTATCTTGCTAATGGCAGCAAGAACCCATTTTGATAAAGCCATTAGTGTGTTAATTGGTATCGGTATGGTAGGGATTACTATCGGCTTTGGCTCGGATATGTTTACCTATCTTTTTGGTGTCGGTTTTGGCGTAGTGCTTATTGCTTTTGGTTTATTTCTGCCAGAGGTTGCAAATGATTGGATATTACGCGTGATCGGTATTACAAGTTGCCTCTATGCTATCCTTGACATTAAGAGTGATATTCTGGATCGGTCACATTTACTTTCTGATGCGCGGATGCTTGCAGAACTGACAAAACTTCCAACACTGTTTTGGGGTATAGTGTGGATTGTCATTGCTATCGGACTGACTATATGGTTCCTCTACATAGCAGGAAAATCGACCGATTCGCCTGAAGTAGAATCTGAAGAAGTAAGTTCAGTTACCGAGCGGCCTTTATAGCGATCACAACTTGTATCAGTTCACGGGGTTATTGATATCCTGTTTACAAGAATGGGTCCAGAAACCCATCCTACAATGAATATAAGACCAAGAATCAATGGCAAATAAATACTAATATGACTTAATCACACCCCATCTGGTTGCTAATTTGTCCTGTGGATCAATGCCAAGGGCACTTTTTAATCCGACATTCCGAATGGAATTAATCTGCTGTAAACTCAAATCCACATTAAAGATAGCAACTTCATCCATTGAACCGTGCATAAAAGTGTGGTTAGCCAACCTTGCCCCTATATTGACTGCTTGGGTGTCAATATTGGTGTCCATCGCAAATTCGGTTCCCTCTTTTGCCTGAAGTTTACCATCTACATAGAGATCGTGGTCTTTCACTTGATCTGACCCTTTTGGAAATACCACAGCACAATGATGCCATTCACCATCACATACATTGTCTGTTCCGAAATTGTTACCACCGTTGACTTCAACACGCAAATTGCATGCATTACCTCGGACATGCGACCGGATGTAGTATTTTTGAGTAGAAACGTTCACTCCTCACTTAACCCAAGAATGGTCGCGAACTACATCAGATTTAAACCAGAAGACCGTCGTTCTTGGGTCTGTACCACCAATGCCGTTATATCCTGTAACAATGAGATTATCATCGTTACCATCATATTCTAACGCTTTTCCGAACATACCATCAACCCTTTTCGCACCAGTGATTTCACCATGTCGTCCATTCCCAGAAATATCTTTAGCAACGTTACCATCATTTTCGTCTAATAGGTAAGCCACCTCAACGGTACCCGCATCAATCGTTGCTGCAAAACTGATATAGGGAATTAACAGTGTAAAAACGATAGAACTCAGTAGGGTGATTTTCATCGTATTCTGACTTCTGAATTTCATTTTCCCTCCAACGTTAATATTCAAGGATATAGTTTTTGTGATCAATAATTGTTGAAACTACTAACAAGGCAGTTTAGCAGAATAACTTTGAATAAACAATAGAAATATTGACAACAGTAGATTGACAAAACACTAAGGTAGCAATAAGACGCTGTTTCAAATTCTCAATTATCTGCTTCGCTTAATTCGATGCTTCAGCAAGAACTTTTTCATACTCATACGTCCAATCAACTACCTTATACCCACAGTTGCTATAGAAGAGCAGTGCGCGGTAATTTTCCCAGTTAGTACTAATCGCTGCATGTTGATATCCAACATTATGCATCTCTTGAAGTGTGTAATTCAGTAGATAACGTCCTAATCCCTGTCCTTGAAACTCCTCTTCAATGCCTAACCATACAGTTTCAACTACCCAAGCCTAAAGGCCTTTGGATTGTTAAGAGGTTCAAACAGCGATAACTGAATGATTTTCTTCTCCATAGCCTTTGTTGCTTCGTTCTTGTTTCTCGTTTCATAGAGGGTGGTAACCCACCGCTCTCCACGACGGGCAGCAGCTGCCCGAAAAAGTATGTTTACTGCAGCGTTGTGGTCTCGGTCAAGCGAGTGTCCACAATATCCGCAGTTGAATGTCCGCACCGATAGCGATAACTTTTTCGGTGCTTTCTGTCCGCAGCAAGAGCAAGTTTGCGAGGTGTTCTTCGGATCAACTTGGTGGAAATGGAAACCGTCTCTTTCGGCTATGTTCCCACACCACTCAAAGAAGTGTGCCCAAGACGCATCGCTGATACTCTTGCTGAGGTGTTTGTTCTGAACCATATTGGCAGTATTTAGATTTTCGGTTACCAAGACATTATTTTTCTTATGATGGTAGAGTTTGTAAACAAGTTTACCGATAAAGTCTCTGCGTCTGTTTACAGTGCGCTCCTGATGTAAAGCGAGTTTGTGTTGTTGTTTCTTTCTACGGTGAGACCCTAACTTTTTACGAGAAAGGTCTTTAGCGTGCTTGCGGAGTAATCCCTCCGCTTTGCGATACCAACGCGGGTTGTCAACTTTTTCACCCGCAGATGTCGTCAAATAGTGGTTCGTGCCGACATCAACGGCAACAGCACGGGTCGGTTCCACTTTCGGCGTATCACCGATGTCGCAGGAGATATGTGCATACCACCCGGATGCTTTTTTCACGATAGTAACCTCTTTCGGATCACCTTGGATGGGACGGGACATTCGCATCTTGATTTCACCGAGTTTGGGCACAATCAGTCTATCTAAACGATGCTTCGTTGGACGAATAGGATTTTGACGAATGCCTGCTTTGTTCTTACGTAGACTCCAGGTGAGAGAACGGATACGTTTGCGATAGCGTGGGAATCCCGGTTTTTCACCGCCTTGTTTGACACGACGGAAAAAGTTCGCAAAAGCTTTGTTCACACGTTGAAGTGCGTGTTTCTGAAACTCTTGCGGCACAATGTCGAAGTCTTCATACTTTGCACGTGCTTGTGTCAGAAGTCGACACTGTTCAGCATAACTTACAGAACGTTTCTCTTCTTCATACGCACGCATACGATTCAGTCGCGCTGAGTTGTGTAACTCACATAAATGCGAAAGATATTGATATAGCTCCGTTTCTTGCGTAGGTGTCGGATACAAGCGGTATTTGAACGTTAAAACCATTATTTACCTCGCTGGTTCTCTACATACTTGCGAAGCACTTCTAAAGTGATACCCCCTGTGGAGGCGATAAATTTAGAACGCGTCCAAAGCGAGGGAATACGAGATTTCAGAGAGGGATACTCATCACGCAACACACGAGAAGTCCAACCTTTGATCCTGCCAACGACAGATGCAGGAGCGAGTTGGGGACTGCTACTCATCAGAATATGAACATAGTCATCCATCACTTCACAGGCGTGCACTTCATACCCATAAACCTCTTGTTGTTCATAGATCAGTGTTTTGAGCCGTTCAGCAATAGGAGAGACAAGCACAGGACGACGATATTTTGTGCACCAAATCACATGGTAATCACAACTATAGACTAAAGAATGAGTTGATTTATAGGTAGAGGGTTTTTCTTTAATTTCTAACATGTTATCTATTTATTTATTAGATATATGTTATATATAATAACATATATTTAGTTAATAGTCAAACATATTTGGGCTAAAGCAAAGAAAAGTCCTCATATCCCAAGTCTAAAGACTTGGGCTTCAAGGACTATGAGAGGTGAAGCCAATCTTGCGCATCGGGATGACTTGAAAACTCACCACACGAAAGCGTATCACACTCCCCAACCTTATTATTATCAAGGTAAACGTCAATATGTATGTTTGGACGTTGACCTTGTCCATCTTTCCATTCTACATTTAGTGTTATGGGAATTGGTGCTTTCATCGGCGTAACTTCATAGTTTTCCCAATCCAAAAACACCTCGCCATCAGACCTTCTGTAACCGTTATATCCTAACAATCCCTGAACATGATCAAGCGCATCCGAAAGATATGCATGTTCAAAATGAAAGAATCGATATCGATCATTTTGTGAAAAAGCAAAGATACGAGATACATTACATGTCTTGAAGTATTCCTCAACCTTTTCAAGTACAGCTTGGCCAGCGTTTCTCTCACCACGTTCATAACCCAAGAACCGAATAAAACCGACATCCTCTTCCTCATTTTCTGCCTTTAGACTCAGAACGGTGTGAACATAGGCTTTAATTGTGTCGTTAGACCTCGCTATGAATACTCTTTCAACGTTATGTTCTTCTCCACCTCTACGATATTCACCAGTGACAACACTGTTCATAGCAAGTGCAAATTCATCCTCCTTGACAGGATAACAGTGCGGTACATCAGATGTCAGTTCATTATAGAATTCCGTCAAGGAGGATAGCAAATCAGGTGTATATTCCAAAATTTCCATCTATTATTTCAATCCTCTCTTATTCAACATCCCACAACAGAATAGTACCATCATGACTACCACTCGCAAGTGTCTTGCCATCAGGACTAAATGCAATTGAACTAATCCCATCTGAATGTCCAGTAAGTGTTTTGAGACGTTCTCCTGTGTTGGAATTCCATATTATTGCAGTCGCATCCACACTACTTGCCGTAGCCATTTTCTGCCCATTATGGGAAAAACTCACATCACTGATAGTACCACCCCCACAAGATTCAAGACTTACATGTCCAGCTAAACTCTTTAAATGCTGTCTATTGAAAATATCAAATAAACTCACATAACTACTGTTTCCATCTACAATTGCAATTATCTTTCCATCGGGTGAAGAACTCACAGAACTTATAGCACCTGAGAAACTCAGGTCTTTAATATGCTGTCCAGACAATCCATCCCATAAAAATGCTCCATCCTCATCACTTTCTTCATATATACTTGTGACAATTGTATTCGCATTCTTTGAAAAGTATGCCCCGTCAATCCGACCTGAAATTCCAGTGATGGTTCTGATAAGTTGTCCTGTGATAGGATCCCATAGTTGGGTAGTCATATCCGGGCTGCTACTTATGATAATTGAACCATCAATGGAATATTCTACTTGATGGAGTTCACCTCTTATATCAGCAATAGTATTGAGAAGTTGACCGGTGTTTGCATCCCATATCAAGATAATACTGTCATTACCTCTACCAGCAATTGTTTTTCCATCAGGTGAAATGTGTACTTGCTTAATATAGTTCCAACGTTCCATCAATCTATTGATGAGTTCTCCTGTATCAATATCCCACAAATACACATTCATCTTAATGCTTTGGGTTATGAAAGTATTTCCATTAGGAGAAAAGTAAAGGGTGCGAACACGTCCATCAATTTCATTGAGTTTATGTTTTTCATTGAGTTTATGCTGTTTGTATAACTTTCCAGTGTTGTAATCATGCAAACGTAATGTGTTGTCATAACTCCAACTTGCTATTGTATTTCCATCTGGGGTAATGGTTATATCGGATATGCCCTCGTTATACCCATCATATATCTTCAGGGGTTGTCCTGTAATAGCATTCCATAGATGAACTGTGTTATCTTCGTCTTTACTGAGTAAAGTCATTCCATCTGGAGAAAAATCAATTTTGTTTATTTGACTTGAATGTCCAGTAAGCGGCATCAGATGCATTCTCTGTTTAGCTGCCCATAGATGTATCGTTCCGTCAGATCCACCTGTAGCAATAATCCTGCCGTTATCAGAAAAACATAAAGTGCATATCTTACTACCGTGATTTCCGACAAGACTACTGATGTATTTTCCCGTGTTTGCATCCCATAAATCAACCCTAACATCAGTTTTATGTATGGTCGCAAGAGTATTCCCATCGGGTGAAAAGAACATACTGGAATGGCCCTTATCATTTGTTTTCTGTCTGGACCTTTTTAGTTGATTCCACTCCTCAGAGTTGATATTCCTAAAATACACATTCCCCACGCTCGGATGTCTACTACATAAGATGAAAAGGGTTCTACCGTTTGGAGAAAATTGAACATCTTCGATTTTGCCATCATGTTGAGATTCAGCGGGTGTGTTGATAGTTTTGAGATGCTGTGCTGTTGCAACATCCCACAACTTTATTCTCCGATACTGCCAAGTTAGTAATGTCTTGTTATCTGGTGAAAAACATCGATTATAGAAACGGTTGGTAGATTCAGATATTGTGTTTATATGTTTTCCTGATTTGACATCATATAATCTAAGCGTTGTCTGAAAATATGTAAATTTTTCTGCACACTGTACTGCAATCATCCTTCCATTTGGAGAGAAGACTGGATCATGAAGACCAAAAGCATCAGCAGAGAGTGTATGTATGTGATTACCTGTATTTGTATCCCATAATAAAATACTACCATTTGGATTCTCTGTGGCGAAAGTATTTCCATCAGCTGAAAAGTGGATTATGTCCACTCCATTTGTGTGATCAGTAAGTCTATATAACCTTTCACCAGTAATAGAGTCATAAATCCAAGTCCCGATTGAAGTTGCGATTGCAAACCGAGTGCCATCAGGAAAATATGCGATTTCACCCAATGTGCCTTGACCGATGCGGAGTTTCGCTCCTTCTGGTAAATTTGTATTTGCGGTTTCTTGTGCGTGGACATGATGTGTGACGAATAAAAATAGACATATTAAAGTAAGGATGAACAGATGTCTTGTTTTCATATTATCCCTTTCCTTCTATTATAGTCCTCAAATCTGGAAAATTTTAGATGAATTTGACCTAATTACCCATTTCAGAATCTGTTACATCCCACAACAGAATTGTGCCATCGAGACTACCACTTGCAAGTGTCTTGCCATCAGGACTAAATGCAATTGAACTAATCCCATCTGAATGTCCAGTAAATGTTTTTAAGTGCTTTCCCTCTTCGGTTGACCAGAGACGAACAGTTTTGTCATCACTTCCGGATGCAATGGTATTTCCATCATTGGAAAAGCGTACTCCTTGAATAATACCTCCATCACGGTGTGAAAAACCCAAATGCCCAGAATAGGTATTGATAATGTCTCCGTTGTTGACATCCCGTAATTCTAAAGTTGAATTATAAGTATCAGATGTAACAAACATGTTGCCATTGGGCGAAAAACATTGAACTGAATGAACTGAAATCCCTCGTCCATAATATATCTCTCTAAGGAGTTGGCCAGAGTCAACGTTAGATAGAGACAAGAAACTATCGCCAATTCCGCCATCATCAACTTCTTCATGATACATATCAATTATAAGATCCCCATCAGGTGAAAGCAGATAGCCATTGATAGTTTTGAGGTGATTACCAGTTTTAGCATCCCATAGATGCACTGTATTGTTATCACAATGACCAACAACTTTTTGTCCATTTGTCGTAAAGCAAACACTTCTAACAGAAGTTTTATGTCCTATAAGAGTTTTTTTGAGGTTGCCATTACTTGTATCCCATAGTCGTATAGTTTCATCTGAACTGCCGCTAGCAATAGTTTGTCCATTAGGTGAGAAACATACACTAAAGATTTCATCGGTATGTCCAGTAAGAGACTTCATAAGTTGACCTGTACTTGCATTCCACAGACGGACTTTGTTGTCCGAACTTCCACTTGCAATTGTATTGCCATCTGGTGAAAATGAAACGGTTCTAACACCTTCCGTATAACCATCAAGTGTTTTGAGTAGTTCTCCTGAAAGCGCATCCCAGAGTCGCACCGTCCTATCCTCCCCCTTGCTCAGAAGTGTAATTCCATCTGGTGAAAAGAGGACAGAATCTACACTTCCCTCATGTCCAGAGAGTTTTACAAGTTCTGATCCTGTATTAGTAGACCATAGACATATCGTGCCATCAGCACCACCGGCTGCGATAATTATCCCATTTGGAGAAAAGCAGATGCTATACACACTGCCACCTGCATCCCTAATAAGAGTGTTAAGTTTATTTCCTGTGGTCACTTCCCATAGGTACACCTCTCTACTTGATATGTCTCCTGTAGCAATTATTTCTCCATCTGGTGAAAATCGGACGGTGGTTAATGAATTAATATCCTGATGGTCAAGAGTATTTAGGAGTTGTCCGGTCTTAGAATTCCATAAACGCACCGTAAAATCCTGACCACCTGTAGCAATTATTTTTCCATCTGGTGAAAACTGGACGGTGTTAACACTATCTTCATGTGCTGTGAAAGTTTTTACGAGTTGTCCAGTAACGACATTCCAAAGACTCACGTCCAATGAGCCTAATTTCCAGGTAGCTATACTTTTTCCATCTGGTGAAAAGCATTTGTTATAGAAAGAGAAAGCATTATTTGATTCTGCAAGTGTGTTTAGTAGTTTACCTGTACTGACATCCCACAAATTTATTGTCTTGTTTGATCTGCCAGAAGGTGTTCCACTTGATGTAGCAACTATTTCTCCATCTGGCGAAAATAACGCTCTATAGTGTCCTTTTCCATCGCGTTCAAGTTTTCTTGAGAGTTTTCCTGTGGAAGCATTCCATAACAACACAGTTTCATCTGAAACTTCAGTAGCGATAGTTTTACCATTGGGTGAAATAGATACGTTTTTTATTCCATTTACCCGACTTTTATGGTCATAGAGTTGGTATAACCTTTCACCAGTAATAGAGTCGTATATCCAAGTCCCGATTGAAGTTGCGATTGCAAACCGAGTGCCATCAGGAAAATATGCGATTTCACCTAATGTGCCTTGACCGATGCGGAGTTTCGCACCTTCAGGTAAATTCGCAATTGAAGATTTCTGCGCATATACATTCATTGAGAATAACGTTAAAAGTAAGCAGAAGCATAAGATAGATCGGTTTATTATTTGCATAGCCGCGTGTCCTCCTATTTCTTTTTAGGAACATCCCACAACAGAATAGTACCATCAAGACTACCACTTGCAAGTGTCTTCCCATCAGGACTAAATGCTAAAGTTTCAACAGACCATTTATGTCCTGAAAAGGTATGCTGTTTCTTCCCAGTTTCTATATCCCATATATGTATCATACTGCTTCTCCCTACTCCAGCAATAGTCTTTCCATCTGGAGAATATGCAAGATTCTCGATCATACTACCCATCATATCAAGGTGAAATTCCTGTAGATCCCCGCATTTAATCTATCTTCAATATTAAATGGTAGTTCAAGTGTCTGAATACATTCTCCGCTGACTGTATGCCACAACTTAATTTGTGAACCTGATGTAGCAAGCAATACACCATTTGGTGAATAGGCAATAGACCACCCATTTCCTGTTTTGGGAAGTGTGAGTTTTTCCACTCCGGTTTTAACATCCCACAAACGCACCATGCCGTTAAATCCACCACTTGCTAACGTCAGATTATCAGGAGAAAATGCAACCGAAAATGCCCGTCCCTTTTCTTCAACCAATGTATGTATTACTTCACCGTTTTCAGCATTCCATATACGCATTGTATGGTCATTTCCCGCACTTGCTAACATACTACCGTCTGAGGAAAACGCTATTGAACGGATTTCATCTGTATGCCCTTTAAGGGTTATTATGTGCTCAGCAGTAGTATAATTCCATAAATTGATAATCCCTTTCCAATCCGCGCCAGCGACTGTGCGATTATCAGGAGAAAATGCTAAAGAAGCTATAGTTGCTGACACACTTTGTTGATGTCCTTTAATGGTTTCTTTATGTTTTCTGGTTTCTACATCCCACAATGAAATCCTTGATCCAAATGTGCTTGCTAAAGTTGTTCCATCTGTAGAGAACGCAAGTGCATACACATTTGTTGTATGACCTTTGATTGTCAAAATGTTTTTACCACTATCAAGGTTCCAAAAATATATTCTACCACCCCAGTCCATACCAACAAGAGTTTTCTTATCTGGAGAATATAGGAGTTCAGAAACGCCACCCTCTGGAATGTGAATTGTTTCTTCAACTATTCCTGTGGAAACATTCAATAACTCAATCTCGCTTTTGTGATAGACACTATACGCTAAAATGTTACCATCTGGACTATACGCAACAGTTCCATAACTATCTTCACGTTTAGTAAGAATCTTTTTCTGTTTTCCAGTGTTAGTATCCCACAAGCGAATTGTACCGTCACCACTTACACTTACAAGCGTTTTCCCATCTGGTGAAAATGCAAGCGTAAGAATCCAATCGGTATGTCCAACGAATTCATGCTTAATTTGTCCATCGTCAACATTCCATGACAGAACTGTGTTGTTTAACGCGGAACCCGCCACTGTTTTTCCATTTGGTGAAAACTCTACTGATGTAATTTGTTGTGAAAATCCTGAGAGAGTATGTTTACGTTCTCCAGTACTTACATCCCACAGTTTGATATTACCATCTTGATCTCCACTGACGAGTGTAAGACCATCTGGAGAAAACGCTAATGCACGAACATCCCTTTTATTTCCTGAAAGTACTATGTGCTCACCTGTCAGTGTATCCCATAGTCGAATTGATTTGTCATTTCCTAATCCACCGCTACTTGCAATTGTTATCCCATCTGGTGAGTATGCAACAGAACGCACGGCAGTTTTGTGTCCAGTAAAAAGCGTAATTGCATCACCGGTGTGTGTATCATATAACCAAATCCCAATCATACTTGCCACTGCTAGCTGTTTTCCACTTGGAGAAATCGCAATATCCTCTATAGAACCTTTTCCAAGTCGCGCTTTTGCTCCCTCAGGTAAACCCAACGGAGTAACATCTTGGGCAGAGGTGTTCAGCAGAAATAACGCACAAAGCAACAATATGGTTATTATGTATTGATGTATTGTTTTCATTTTACGCACTCCCTTGACGAATAGGTTATACCATTTTAATAAAATAACGAGTTGTGCTAAATAACTAATTGTTAAATAGCGTGTCACATTAGCGGGTGGATTTGACCGGACTTCTTTTTCTTTGTACGATCTTTAGTCCCGTATGAAGATTAATTGGGTAATTCTCATTTTCTCAAACCCGGTAGGCGCGGTTTCCTAAACCAATGCAGAATACCACACGCGTATTCTGGCATAGGCAACAATTTGGTGGTTCGGTTAGGAAACCGTACCTACCGGCCTGGGAAAACGCCTAATGGACACTAAATTGATGCCTATGCCTTGTATTTCTCAAATCTGGACCGTAACAGTTCACATTGACCTAATTTTCCGTTTCAGTATTTGTGACATCCCATAACAGAATTGTTCCGTTACTACTTCCACTTGCAAGTGTCTTGCCATCTGGTGAAAACGCTATTTGTCCAATTCGGTAAAAAACTGATTTATGTCCTGTATAGGTATGTATTGCTTTTTGAGTTTCAATGTCCCACAATCGAATTAACCCATTTTCACGTAATACTGCGAGTGTATTTCCATCTGGAGAAAAGACTAACTTCTGTGCTTGATCCATCATATTTTCGTGAATTTCTATCATTTTTTCTGGATCTCCCGCTGCTAATTGCATTTTCTCTCCCATGTTTTTCATCGGGTTGTGATCCAGGGTTAGGATATTTTCACCAGTCTTGGCATGCCACAATTGAATACTCCTCCCTGTTGTTGCAAGCAATATTCCATTCGGAGAATACGCAATTGAGAAACCGTTTCCAGTCTTTGGTATAGTCAATTTCTGTTCTCCGGTGGTAACATCCCATAAACGCACAACTCCTTTAGAATAACTACTTGCTAACGTCAGGTTATCAGGAGAAAATGCGACTGCATATACCTTTTCCGCTTCCTCTACAAGTGTATGTATCTGTTCACCGTTCGCTGTATTCCAAATATGGATTGTGTGGTCATTTCCGGCAACTGCTAACATACCGTCTGAGGAAAATGCAATTGATTGGATCCACTCAGTAGGTACTTCCAGTTGATGTTTCTGTTCTCCAGTAATATAATCCAATATACTGATAACACCTTTCCCATGTGTACTTGCTATCGTCCTAAAATCAGGAGAAAATGCCAAAGAACCTATGGAAGCGAATGCATTCTGATTAACTTTAACTTTAAGAGTTTCCTTATGTGATAGGGTATCTACATCCCACAGATCAATCCCATATCCAGATGTACTCGCTAATGTTTTTCCATCTGAAGAATATGCAATGGTACGGACAGATGACTGATGTCCATCTATACTCAATTTGTTTTTCTTTGTTTTAATGTCCCAAAAATATATCCTACCACCCCAACCCATACTAACAAGAGTATTCTTTTCTGGTGAATATAGAACTCTTGAAACACCACCTTTTGGTATTTGAATTGTTTGTTCAACTTTTCCTGTGGATACATTCAAGAACTCAATTTTCCTACCCAGTTGAATACCACATGCAAGGAGGCTGTCATCTGGACTAAAAGTCACCGTTTGAATTTCATTTCTTTGATTTGTAAGAATTATTTTCTGTTGTCCAGTGACAGTATCCCACAAGCGAATTGAACCGTCTTGACTTCCACTTGCAAGAGTTGTACCATCTGGTGAAAACGCAAGAGTCAGCACCCAATCGGTATGTCCGTTATATTGGTGCTTAATCTCTCCATCGTCAACATTCCATGACAGAATAGTACTGTCTAACGCGCCAGCTGCCACAGTTTTTCCATCTGGTGAAAACACTACTGACATAACTTGTGATGTATACCCAACAAGATTCTGTTTACGTTCTCCAGTGTTCATATCCCACAATATAACATTACCATCGTTATCTCCACTTACAAGTGTGTTGCCATCTGGAGAAAAGTCTAATGTCCGAAAATCTCCACTACCCCCTGAATATAGAACTCTGTTTTTACCTGTCTCTGTATCCCAAAGTCGTAATGATTTGACACGACCTAATCCACTACCACTTGCAACAGTTTTTCCATCTGGTGAGAAGGCAACGGCACGTACGGTGGTCTTGTGCTCAGTAAAGAGTGCAATTTCATCACCAGTTTGCGTATCATATAGCCAGACCCCAATTGCACTTGCGACTACCAACTGTTTTCCATCTGGAGAAATCGATATATCATGAATAGAGCTTTTCCCAATTCGCGCTTTGGCTCCTTCTGGCAAACCAAACTGTGTCGCATCTTTAGCAGATACGTTCAGCAAAAACAACGCACAAAGTAAGAATGTGGTTATTATGTATTGATGTATTGTTTTCATTTTACACGTTCCTTGACGAATAGGTTGGATTAGGTGATCATAGGTAAACAGTATGGTTTATCGTCTGAACCAGGATCTTCCATATCAATGGTATGAATG
Source organism: Candidatus Poribacteria bacterium (assembly GCA_965214095.1). Lineage (GTDB taxonomy): Bacteria > Poribacteria > WGA-4E > WGA-4E > WGA-3G > MSPOR6. The sequence continues at coordinate 2,395,601 of OZ243938.1, forward strand.
CCTTCTTGGTATTCATTGGGATTTGCAGATAGCCAGGATTGTATCTATCAATGCCATTTTCTCAGTCTAACCGCATTAGACTTTTAGTAGTTTCGGATCAGTATATTCTTCAATGGAACTTTGATATTTCATTCTATAATCCTGGCCATCTGTCCATCCTAGTTCAGACAAAAGAGGAAGCCTTGATCCAACAAACACCTAACGTTTCTCAACATTGAAGTTTGCTGTCAACGCCTTATCAACACGATCCTGCGATTCTTCAAGATGCGCAACACTGTACTCATCCAGTTTTGCCTTAGAATTTTGCAGGACAGTCTTTAGACGATCATTGATTTGTGTTAGATGTAGACGTGCAAGAGATCTTGCATCTTCAGGTGTCCCACTATCTGCAGCCAATACTAACTTAATAAGCTGCTTCAAGTGTTCTCGTTGTAGTCCACGTCTGAAACTTGAGATAAATGCATCTGAATTGGTCCACTGATTAGCATCAGCATTCTTATCAAGTTCAACCCAAACAGCATCTGTAATGCCGGTAAACAATTCTGGCATTGTGAAGGCATCTTCACCAGAGAACTTTAGTTCTGTGTCCTGAACGCGCGAAAGCACATTCGCATCAAGCAATCTTCTCAGGATTTGACCTTGGTTTCGCAGAATAACATCATGAATTGGGTAATCCAAACGAGAAGAGTTATTACTACTTGTTCCCCAATCACTCCAACGCGTGATGGCAATGCTGTTCAACAGTTCTGGTGGAAAATCAAAAACCTTATCAGAGAGAGCATGTTCCTTGATAAATGCAAGTGCCTCACGTTGCTTCTTCGCTGACACTGGCACATAAGGCAAACGACCATCTTTATCACCCTTGTGATCACGATGGTGGTATTGTCCACCGATAAAACGTGCAGCAAGATACATAGATGAAGTGTATTCACCAAGAAGTGATCTGAACGCGCGTCTCACACGTTGATACCCCATGCCATCTGTAGTAACTTTATCTGCAATTTCGTCCCAGAGTCCGGCGACAATCTCACGACGTTGTTTCGCAAACTCAAGCGGATCCGCACCCATGTCCCAACGATTCACCAAGGGATCAAGGTCACGGTTTTGGTATGCAGATGCATCACCATCTGTGCCGTACCTGAGTTCTGAAGCCGCTGCACGAGATGCAATTTTCTGTAATTCTGGTAATTCTGCTTCTGGTTTATTACCACTCACCGGCTTGTAGGCATATTCTACAACCCAATAGTCCCAGGGACCGATTGTTGGTGTATAATAATGCCCCTGTTTCTTACCTTCAGGCGCAATATTTACAGCATCATATTCCATAACAGATCCGACAAGTGGCTCGTCTTTTTGCTTGTTCACTTCATCAAGAGTATGGATAGTACTTGCTTTAAAATTATGACGCAATCCTAATGTGTGTCCAACTTCATGCATAATCAATGCTTTGAGTGCTTGACCAATAAACTCTTCTGGGAGTTCTCCACCATCTTCCATCGCACCGCGCGCCTGCATAACACTCGCCATGAAGCCAATCTGGCGGGCAAGGCCGGTCGCCATTTGGCAGTGAAACCTTGAATCGTGATCAATCGGATGTTCACGTTCATGTTCTAATTCATCAAAGAATGTCGTCCACTCCCGCTGCCAATATCTAATCCAACTCTCACCCACAAGAATATCGGCATCCAGAATTTGTCCTGTCAACGGATTTACACGAGATGGTCCAATCGCAAAGGATGCACCCACTATCCAACGGATTGTGTTGTAACGTGCATCTTCAGGATCCCAATCTTCATGGTCTTGCTGAATCCGTGCTTCAATCGCATCAATAAAACCTGCTTTTTCAAATGCTTTATTCCATTCCAGAATTCCCTGACGTACATAAGGACGGAAGCGATGGGGGACGGTTTTTTCAATATAGAAGATAATCGGTTCTTTAGGAGGTGAAAGTTTCTTGTCTTTGTCTGCTTTCTCCAAATGCCAACGATTGACATAACGGATGAAGGGTTCATCGCTTGTCTGTAGTGAATAATCTTTCACCGTCGTCATAAAATGTCCCATACGATCATCAGCAAAACGCGGTTGATAATCATTGTTTGGCAGTTGTGAAAGACTATAATGAACTGCTACCTGCATTCCACGACTGTCGGGAACAGCGGTTCTACTACCACCACCAGAATAAACAGCATTCACCCGCAGTTCTACGTTTTTTGGAAACGCTTTGATGGCACCCCAAGTACTACGAGCTTTATCGAATCGTGCCCCTCCTAAATTGCCTGCTAAAGGAAGCAAATCAGATATAAACACTGGTGATATATTTACAAGCAGACTCTTGCTCTGTGGATGGACACTTTCAAGTTTGAGAGCAAAAAGCACAGAGTCACTATATCCTAAGTTGACCGCCTCTGCAATGGGAGAACCTTTATCAGCACGAAAACGGACGTTCTTCCGGACAAGATGCACCTTATCGCCAACCCGTTTCCATTCAAGTAACCATTCGTCCATGGTCATACCAGACAGAATATATCCTGACCCTATCCCACGCGCAATGCTTGCCATGAGTAGAAACGGCTTCTCTAATTGGGATGGTTTGATTTCACAATACAGATTCTCTTTTTTCTGGTAAAGTGTGAAGTAACCTTGATACTTTTTGCTATCTTCTGTGACTTTATTAAAATCTTCGTACTCTTTCTTCTTTTTTGCTGCAGTCTGTTGTGCTGCAGGTTTTGCCTCTGTTTTCGCTTCTTGAGCAATTGTTGGTAAACTTAAACTACCTATGAATACAAAACAGATAAGCAAAGTGATTATTCGTTTCATAATACTTTCTCCTTTTTATGTTTTAGAAGGTGATGGATTCACCTTATCAAACTCTTGTTATACCATTTCTAATAGAAAACGCCGCATTTTTGTAGCATAAACTGCCAGTTTGTGCAGTCCTTCAAGACATTCTTAACAAATGTTAATGGGATAAACATTTATAGAAATGGTATTATATCTTATTATAATGGATTCGCCGACTGCCATCAAAAGAGATGCGTGGCCAATCGCGTTCCCAATTCTCTGATTGATACGGGATGTAGTGACATGCCAATGCATGTCTACGCGTACCGGGTTTTAGTACAGGAGCACCACCGTGTATCAGTTTTCCGTTAAACAGAACAACATCTCCTTGGTTCACAAGCACTTGAACTTTATCCGCAACGTTCTCCTCAAATACTTGTTCTACCCTTGGAAAATATCGGTTGGACTGTTGCTGTTCGTAGGTTTCATCCGGTTGTAATATCATAGGCACATCTTGTTTTGTGATTAACCTACCTTTGTGCGAACCGGGTTGAACAACTAAAGGTCCATTGTCTTTATCAACATCTACCATAGCTATCCATGCTGACATACAATCAGGCAGATAGTATTGGTCTTGATGTAGTGGATGTTCCGAACCTTCATAAAAATGCATCGTTTGAATTGCCTCTGGTTCATCCCCGAAACAGTCTTTCAGTGGTTGGTGCAATCGTGCATCAATGAGAAATTCCAAAACATACGGATCATATAGATGTTGATTGAATGTGCGATAACCATACTTGTCTTGTTGGAAAAATCCTGTGAGTTCCTTACGACCGTTGTGAAGATCTTCCAGATGTTCAACAAAACCTTGGCATTCCTCCTTTGTGAAGACACTTTGAAGCACAAGATATCCGTATGTATCATAATATGATTTCTGTTGATTGGTTAAACCTACCTGTTCTGATGCCATATTCATCTATCTATTATAGTGAAATGTAAAAATACGTGCACACTCCCCGGTAGATGCGGTTTCCTAACCGCATCTATGAGACTGAACAAACACCGGTTCGGTTAGGAAACCGAACCTACCGTAGTGTGTAAATAATTATGGTTTTTACTATAGTAAGAAAAGTAGTTTTTTATTGCTGTTTCTCCATAAGAATCGCTTATGTTCTATTACATTGTATTTATGTTATTTTGAGAGGAAAAATCTGAATATTGTATGACAGAAAACAGATTACACAAACGGCATTCTTGACACAAATAATAACACAATGTATTGCTCATGTCAAAGGAAAACAGGGATGTGTCAGGATTACATTATCCTGTCCATCTACTAATCCTGCAAATCTACTAATCCTGCAAATCCTGGTTCAGACAATATAACAAAACATCATACACCCTTAAAACACTTGGATATTTTCATAAGGTTGATGTAAAATTGTAACTAATCGGGTATAATATCAAATATCTTCATTAAGGTTGACAGCCTTTACTTTCCATAGGAGTTTCCCCTTGAAAATAGTTGATGTCAAAACATATATGATTGATGTACCGCCACCACATTGGGGTGGTAGACATTGGATCTTTGTCAAATTCGTTACGGATGAAGGAATTGAAGGGATTGGTGAGTGCACATATCACACCCGACTAAACCATGTTGTCATAGAACTTATCAAAGATTGGGGTGAACGTTTTCTCAAAGGAGCGGATCCCTTTCGTATAGAAAAAATCTGGTCAACACTCTACGAAGGACCTTGTGTTAGACATTCCGGTCCGCTTGTTACACCAGCAATGAGTGCAATAGAGATGGCGTGTTGGGATATTGTCGGGAAAGCAGTTAACCAACCGATTTACAACCTATTAGGCGGCATGTTCCATGAAAAATTACGAGCATATTCCTATCTCTTGGAATGGCGGAACGGCGATTCACCTGAAAAAACTGGTGAACTTGTCCTCTCTTACATAGAAAAAGGATTCACCGCTGTCAAATTTGACCCTGTACATCCACACACAGCAGACAGATTAGAAACCCTCAACTATGCTGAGAGTGTCATACGTGGAATTCGTGATGCTGTAGGAGATAAGTGTGATATACTCATCGGCACACACGGACAATTCAATACCAATAGTGCAATCCGTTTCGCTAAACGCGTTGAACCGTATGACCCGTTATGGTTTGAGGAGCCAATCCCGCCTGAAAATATAAAAGAGATGGCACGTGTTGCTCAATTTACCAGCATACCCATTGCAACAGGTGAGAGATTGCTAACAAAATTTGAGTTTGCGGACCTATTGGAACAACAAGCCGCATCTATCTTACAAATGGACTTGACCATTACCGGCGGCATTCTTGAAGCAAAGAAGATTGCCTCTATGGGTGAAGCACACTATGCACAAATTGCTCCACATCTCTATGGCGGTCCAATCGGCGGTGCAGCCAATATACAATTAGATGTATGCAGTCCAAATTTCCTTATTCAGGAAGGTATCCACATGTGGGACGGTTTCCACGCCGATATACTCAAAGAACCTATCCAATGGGAAAACGGATATATAATTCCATCTACAAAACCCGGTCTCGGTATAGAACTGAACGAAGAAGTATTGCAAAAACACAGCATAGAACTCTGAGGAAAAGGTAGGCATGTCAACAGCAGACACACCAACGGGTACGCTTGATGCGCTGCCCGAATCTATTGAGCAAACATTAAAGACACTGGATATTCATTTTGAAGTGATAAGATTTGCCGTACGCGGTGATGTTAGTCATACAGGCACTTTTGGTGAAGAATGGTTTGTGTTGACAGATGCTGCTATATTCACAGTAACTGGTGAAGGTGAGGTGCTTCACTATATACCTTATGAAAGTGTACTTGGTATTCGGGCAGAGTCCGTTGTTGATGCTGGACTCGTCGTGTTGGAAACACAAGAAGGCACGATAGACCTAATCCGTTACTCAAACAGTTGTGCCGCGAAGTTCGGATTTGTCGCGCGTTTTATTGGAGATGAGATTGAATACCGTGACGGTAAACGCGATGAAGCACCAGTTTGGGACTATAAGGTTGAGGAACATTCATGCAAAACTTGTGGATTGCTACTTGCTGATGAGTTCTCCCCATGTCCTAAGTGTACTAAGAAACATAGGGTGATGCTTCGCATATTAGCATATCTGCGTCCGTACCGTAGCAAAGCAATGCTCTTTATTCTGTTCGTCATCGTTGGAACAGTCCTTTTCTTAATTCCACCATATTTCTCGCGTATCCTAATTGATGATATTTTACTACTTAACGATGCCGCCGCACCGACGACAGATGAAAATATAACATGGTTGGGGAACATATTCAGATCGCTTCAACCTGTGGCATTGGCGTTGTCAGTCGCTATAGGTGGATTATTAACTACGCATCTCATCCGTGTTTTATTTACTGTGCTACAATCAAGATTGAGTGCTTGGTTGACGTTTCGGATCGCAGCAAATATACGTGCACATGTCTATGAACAGCTGCACAATCTATCTATCCGTTTTTTCGACAAAAGAACAACTGGCACTGTTATCTCTCATATCACCGAAGATAGTGAGCGATTACAAGACTTTCTGTTGGAAGGCTTATCATTCCTAAGTGTACAGTTGTTTCTGTTTTTCGGTATAGGTAGCATGCTGTTTCTGATGAATTGGAAATTGGCGTGTTTCATTCTAATCCCGATTCCAATCATAGTCCTAGGAGCTGGTTGGTTTTGGCGTAAAGTACGTAGCCTTTGGCATCGCGCTTGGCGCAGACGGTCAAAACTTTTTGATGTTGTCAACGATTCTGTTTCTGGTATACGAGTCGTTCGTGCATTCGGTCAACAGACAAGTGAAGTTAGTCGTTTCGGTGGGGCAAACATTGACGCACGTGACCATGAAACAGAGGCTGAACTCATCTGGGCAACCTATTATCCACCACTGATGTTTGCTGTCCAATTCGGTTCGCTTATTATTTGGTATGTCGGGGGACTTGATGTACTCGCTGGAACAATGACACTTGGAACACTTATGGCTTTTCACGCCTATCTCACTATGTTCTATGAACCGCTGAGATATGTCAGCCCTCTCATTAACTGGGCTTCTCGTTCTATGACTGCAGCGGAAAGGTTATTTGAAGTCATAGACTCACAACCCGAACAGTTAGACGATGGAAATCTCAAAGCAATGCCTAATATTCTTGGTGAAGTCCAATTCCACAACATGACTTTTGGATACGATTCCCATAAACCTGTACTCAAAGACATCAATCTGCATGTCAAACCCGGTGAGATGATAGGTCTCGTTGGGCATTCTGGGGCAGGGAAGTCTACTCTCATTAATCTCATTTGCCGGTTCTATACGCCAGATGGAGGTAAATTAGAAATCGATGGTGAAGACATAAAGCAGATTAACCTCCGAGATTTACGTAGGCAGATTGGTGTGGTACTACAGGAACCGTATCTCTTCAGCGGGACCATAGGAGAGAATATCGCTTACGCAAATCCTGATGCAAGTATGGAGGATATAATCACCGCGGCAAAGGCTGCAAACGCACACGAATTCATCGTCAAGTTCCCTGATGGATATGATACGGAAGTCGGTGAACGTGGTGGTAGTCTATCCGGTGGAGAACGGCAACGGATCTCAATCGCAAGGGCAATTTTGCATAATCCACGTATTTTGATCCTTGATGAAGCTACCTCTTCGGTAGATGTGGAAACTGAGAAGAAGATACAGCAAGCGATAGACAGGTTAGTTCAAAACCGAACTACATTTGCAATCGCACACCGCCTCTCCACACTCCGAAATGCAGATAGACTATTTGTGATTGAAAAAGGGAAAGGTGTTGAATGCGGATCCCACGCGGAACTTATGGAGAAAAAGGGTATCTATTACAAACTTGTAGAAACACAGCGCGAAGCCGCGAATGTTCGTGCTGAAGCACAGATCGTGGAGAGGTAAAGATGCAGGACAAAAATGTAGAAGAACAGAACAAAGATAAAACCAATTCAACAAAAGAACCTGAACAAGATGACTTTACACAACGTTTTCTGGAGGCAAAAGAACTTACGTTCTCGCGTTCACCGGTAGGCACTGCAAGACTTGAAATCCATAATCAAGTATGCCATCTACGGGTTATTGTGCGGAGACTCATGCCACTCAGCAATCCAGACCAATATATATCACTCGCAGCAGATGAGGATACTGAAATCGGCATCCTTGTAAACCCATCTGAACTCACATCTGAAAGTCAAAATATACTAAACGAAGAATTAAACAAACGCTATTTCACACCAACTATAAAGAAAATATATCGTGTCAAAGAACAATTCGGCATACATGAATGGGAGGTCGAAACGGAACGCGGTCGTGTGACATTCCAAGTACGCGGATTGAATCAAAATATAAAACAGGCACTCCCAGCACGGCTTTTTGTGACAGATGTGCGAGGGAATCGATACGATATACCAGATTATCGGGAGTTAGATGCGAAGAGTTTCCATCAAATTCAACGCCATCTATAAATACACAATGAAACAGAAACGGATCTATTCAGTCATCGCATCAGTGATTGTCCACATTATCCTTGTAGTCATCATCGGACTGCTTTTTACGGAACATTATTGGATGTTTGATGAAGACGCAATAGACGTAAACATTATCCCTGCCACATCGCAGAGAAACGTTGTATACCGAACACACAGAAGCATGTCCCTGCCAACTACACAGCAGACTGTCCGACCGCAGAATGTTGAGTTTACTACACGAGGCAACATCTCCCAGACAGTAACCTCAATTAATCGTCCGACAACACATAATAAAGTTGACACAGATGTCCTGTATCCCAGTGATGTGTCTGTTCCTAATATGCGAGTAGATACAGACCTACCCGATGTAACGACTGCTCAAAATTCCGCAGTTGCCGCCCCGTCTGTTCCTCCAACTGCAATGAAAACGAAAACGAATACAAATATGGTTATAAGTCCAAAGCCAATCAATCCTTCAGGTAGTGGTTTCGCTGAACTTCTTGATAGTCCTTTACCCGATGCCAACATAAATAATAAACTAAGCACTACCCTTCGAAATCCTGTTCTGCTGCCGCAAGGACAATTGGGTGGCATCCTATCAGGAACAAAAGAAAATATACGCGGTCATATACGGATAATTCGTCTCAAACATTCGCTGTCGGATTGGTGGCAAGACCCGACTGCACTCCCTGCTCTCATGAATTGGATGGATAAACACACTACAATCCGCGTAGATATGAGCGTTGCCGGTGGTGCATTACCTATTACAGACCCCCTCATTTTTGACGCACCGCTCATTGTAATGACAGGACATGACAGAGATATTACAGCCGGACGAGGACTTGCAAGAGATGGACCCCTGCAAGAACGGTTCACACCTGAAGAACATGCTGCCCTCAGAAAATATATCATTAATGAAGGGGGAATGCTCTTCTTTGATGACTGCGGGTTTCACGGGCTCTTTGCACATATCGTGGCTGAGGAGTTGCAACTGATTTTCCCTGAATATCCACTTGAAATCATACCCTATGAACATGAGATATATAGGATACACTACCACCTCACAAAACCACCGATAGGGGGAGATGTGTTCTGGGGAAATGAAAATAACGCACAACCCACGCAGTTCCGTTATCAGAAAGGGATTACGATAGACAATCGTTTAGCGGTTGTCTATAACAGGAAGGATTATATGTGTGCTATGGAAACTGCAGAAATTGAGAGTCGAACTATGTTACGGCTCCGACGTTCTCCTGATGTATATCGGTTTATGACAAACATGTTAGTATATGCGTTGAAATATGGTGGGAATACAGATCGATCGGACTATAAGGAGTAGTCTTTTATCCTAATCCTAAATGTTCTAAGGTAAAACAGCAAGGGGAATGAATAGAACAAATATTAACTCTATCGCGTAGAACAGAATTAGAGTAACAGAAAAGATAGCAGAAGCATAATTACCTTTCGGTCTAACCTTATATATACTGACATACATATTAAAGTCCGTGTCGTCTTGTTGTCGAACCGCATCATAATGGTGTCGAAACAACCGTTCCCCTTGAAGAAAATACGCATCCAGCAACCAAAAACCCAAGATGATGACACAGAGTACCGCACCCACTGCCAAGACGACAGGCATAGCGTCAGTTGCAGCTATATCATGATAAATAGTAAAAAAAACAAAAGTGACAAGTAGGACTTGAGAAGCTATGACAAGCAGCAGACTCCCACCTTTTGTCAACAAACTGTAAAATCCGTAGCGGATGATATATCGTTGTATCATCTCTAAATGTTTAACAACTTTTTCTGTGTTATTCATAGGATCCCTCACCCATTCAGGTTACTTTGGTTTAGCAGGGTAACAATGTCATCTGGTAATTTGACTTGATGCTTTTGCTCAAAGTCCTCAATGTCTTCATAATCCTTCCCAAAGTTCTCTATAACGATGTCTTCTTTCAGTTCTATCGCATCTGTTATATCTGTTTTTGCTTTCTCCCACTCTTTAAGGATTAACCACGTCATGCCACGATTATAGGATGCCACTGCTAATTCAGGATTGCGTTCTATTGCTACGGTATAATCTTTGATTGCCTGTTCATATTCACCTTTCTTCCTGTATATATTGCCACGGTTGTTGTAGGGATGAATAAGGTCAGGTCTCAATTCTAATGCCTTATTATATTCTTTCATGGCGCGATCAAACTCCTGTCTTTCATAATAAATTATGCCACGGTTATAATAAGCATAAGCAAAGTCAGGATCAAGGATTATAGCCGTTTTATAGTCTTCAATAGCTTGTTCTATTTCACCTTTGAGTTTATAAGCTATACCCCGATTGTTGTACGCAACAGGTAATTTTGGATCAAGTTTTATTGCAGTATTACAATCTTCAATGGCACGATCATACTCACCTTTAATACGATATACCCCGCCACGGTTACTATAGGCTTCTGCATAGTTTTCTTTGAGTCGTATTGCTTTATTAAAATCTTGAATGGCTAAGTCAACCTCCCCAATATTTCCATAAGCAATTCCTCTGTGATTATATGCTTGGGGATAAGTTGGTAACTCCTTGATTGTATTGTTATAGTGCTGTATTGCCTTTTCGTAGAATTTCTGTACTGGTTGCATTTGCATGTTGTCTCCAATTGATCTTCAAGTCACGAACTTTCAATCTGTATTAGGTCTTCTTCCCTTTCAGTTAATACTTCATAATCTGTTATATATGCTTTCTTATGGATGCCTTGATTTCTAATAAATCCATGAAGGTCATTATAGACTGTTTGTGTTGAGATTCCGTGCTGATTCTGTAAATAATCAAGCATTGGTTCCTTAAGTGTTTGTGGTATATCAATTTCAGTGAATTGGTCAACATCAATGAATCCCTTCTGTGGTTCAACAAATATGCTCTTCTGTGCTATGATGCGGTTTTGCGGATTACGCGGAGATTTGATAGATACCAATGTTCCTACTGTTCTCTTCAAGAGGATTATTCTACCATCTTCGCTTGGAAATCCATCACATGCAAAAAAGAGTGCTATATGACTATCTGTTGTAAAATCGATTAGATTGGTATGTCCACCGAAATGTTGAAGTTCTGTCATTATTTCAAATTCATCTGTTTCGTGGGTATAATCTTTCGCAACTTCAATCATCTGTTCTTGAATCGCGACAATATTAAAATCATCTTTTCCGATTTCCTCTCGGCATTCACGCCATAGATTTGAGGATACTTTCTCATAGTGTTCGGGTTCGCCGCGATAGATGAAATCACCACCAATTGATTCTGTTGCTATCTCTCGTATTTTATCAAAGACTGTGTTTATTAACTGGTGTTCCTCTAAATTCATACTTCTTCAAATTCGCAATTCTTCAAGGTTTAGTGTAAGAAAAGTATACCAAATTTTCAATTCTATTTTCAAGAAGAAGTTCTGTTAGGGTGTGTAATCTTTATTATACCAATTGAACTCATAGCGAGTAACATCTAAGCATCGTTGAAAGTTGCTCGAAAATTTATCATTGAATATGCTAAATTACGAAAACCTAAACGTGTTTCTTTGAGTTTATCATAACTTAGAACGAGTCTTCGGTAAGTATCTTGCCACCCGAAAGTTCGCTCTACTTTATACCGGTCTTTGTATATATCTTTTCTAAACCACCGGAACTTGCGAGCGATAGCGATAGGTTCTTTAGTGTTTCGTTTGTTAGGGTAGATCACTGGGATCAGTCCTTGTTCTTTAATAATCTTATGATTCACCTTGGAATCAAAACCAGAATCCAGCGTTAGCGCGGAACCATCAAGTGCCATGCCAATCCGATTGCTGAAGGAGATGAGTTCGGTCAATGCCTCGGGCAAAATCGTTGTATCATGTTGGTTCACTGGTTTGAGGGTTATTGGACCAATGATAAAACCTTTATTGTCGGTGATAGCCACCTCTTTTTCACCTTTTTGATGTTTATGACCTGAATACCCTATGGTGTCACCCCTTTTTTTACAACAGTGTTTGAACCATCACCATGTAAACAAGAGGTGTCAAGTTGATCACTATCATGAAGATGTATGACAGATGCTTCAAAAAGTTTCTCATAAGAACCATCTTTTGACCAACGATTATGCCATTTATAGACGTTAGACCAATGGAGTTCATTACGCCGTGTGCGGAGTTGATCCCATTGAATACCGGTATGTAAAACATAGAGGATATAGTTGAATATCTTATAGAAAGACAGTTTCGGTTTGGGACCTTTTATGCGTTTCTTTAGATGAGGTTTGATATAACGATTAAAATCCTTACGTGAAACCTGCTTCGGAATACCATTGTATCTGAGGGGCTCTTGAACCTTGTCTGCCATAACAACACCTTTCAATAAGTTATAGATATATGAAGTGAAAGAATAGGACATAAATAAACTCTTGTGTTTCCCTATTATATAGCATTATTATGTTTTACTCAATATGAGTTCTTTCTAAAAAATAACATACCCTTAAAAATAGATGGTTCGTAGTCGCGCAATTCATTGCGTCTCTTACATTCTAATTCAAAAGGGAAATTCATTAATAGAATTGGTATTAGATGTTGAAACACAAAAGCGGTCATGGCTTTATTTCCATGACCGCTTTCGTAATTAAACTATGGTGTGTCTTACTCAACAACCCATGTATCGCCAGCATTGAGGAGCGCGTCAAGGTCACCTTCGCCTCTTTGCTGTTTTGCTGAGGCAATCTGGGCAGTCATCATATCCTCATAGCAAGGTTGCTGAACACTTCGGAAGATACCGATAGGATGTGGCATTTCAGGCATATCACTCATACGGGCAAGGAAATTCGCTAAAGTCGTATTTTCAGCAAATTGATCATGCACAATCAAATCTTCTGTGCCATTTGTCACGGCAGTGATTTCTGGCTGAAAGTTCTTCAAACGAATGCCCATCTCATTCTCTTTACCAAAGAGAAGCGGTTCACCGTGTTCAAGCTTGACCGTATTGTCTGCTTTCGTGGATTTATCCGTATAGAGTTCAAAAGCATCTTTATTGAAGATAAGACAGTCTTGATAGATTTCTATGAAAGATGTACCCTTATGTTCGAATGCGGCTTTAATCATAGATTGTAGATGCCTGGAATCTGTGTCAAGTGACCGCGCAACAAAGGTCGCACTCGAAGCTAAAGCAAGACTAATCGGGTTAAATGGTGTTTCCAGAGAACCGAAGGGAGTAGATTTCGTTTTCTTTCCCTGTTCCGATGTTGGTGAATATTGCCCTTTCGTGAGACCGTAAATACGGTTGTTAAACAGCAGAACATTGATGTCAAAGTTACGCCGTAGGAGGTGAATGAAATGGTTTCCACCGATGGAAAGTGCATCTCCATCGCCAGTGACAACCCACACTGATAGGTCAGGATTTGCCATCTTCACACCCGATGCAATGGTCGGTGCTCTGCCGTGAATCGTGTGAAAACCGTAAGTGTTCATGTAGTATGGAAAACGACTTGAACAGCCGATTCCAGAGATAAAGACGATGTCCTCTCGAGGGATTCCCAACTCAGGCATAATACGTCTTGTTTGCGCGAGAATTGAGTAATCACCACAACCAGGACACCAGCGGACATCCTGATCGGACATAAAATCTTTCTGGGTTAGGGTCGGGGCACCACCGGGAATGCCTGAAGCTTTTTTGTTTCTCATGGCTATGCCTGCCTTTTTGTGCATTATTAGAGATTATATAACGTACTACGTCCGTTTAGTTTCATGCATATTTCAACGAGTCTGTCTGTTATAAGAGAGTATCAATTTTGGATTCCACTTCATATACATGGAATGGTTGTCCTTGAATCTTGTTGAGTCCAATTGCGTCAATAAGATATTCGCTGCGTATTAATTGCCTAAGATGACCCGTGTTTAATTCAGGGATTAACACGGTTTTGAATCTCTTGAGTATATCCTCTAAGTCATTGGGAAATGGGTTAAGATGACGCAAATGCACATGACCTATTGCCTTCCCTTCATCAAGTTTATTTTCAACGACAGTGCGGATTGCACCAAATGTTCCACCCCATCCGAGCACAAGTAGATCCCCTTCTTCTGCTCCGAAGATTTCTGTTGCTGGTAAATCATTTGCAATGCGTTTAACTTTATCTGCACGTATCGTTACCATTCTTTCATGATTTTCAGCATCATAACTTACATTGCCGGTGATATCTGACTTTTCCAAACCACCGATACGATGCTCAAGTCCGGGTGTTCCAGGTTTTGCCCAAGGTCTTGCGAGCGACTCAGTATCTCTCAGGTAAGGTTCAAATCCATCTATATCAGTTCTAAAATTGGCTTCAATATTTGGAAGTTCAGAAACATCCGGTATCAGCCAAGGTTCCGCGCCGAGGGCAATATATAGGTCAGAAAGAAAGATAACCGGTGTACGGTATTTCACTGCTATGCGGCATGCCTCATATACTGTCTCAAAGCAGTCATACGGACGACATGCAGCGAGTATTGGCACAGGTGATTCACCATTTCTGCCGTAAAACATCTGTAATAGGTCTGCCTGTTCGGTTTTTGTTGGCATCCCAGTAGAGGGACCGGCTCTTTGTATATTACAGACAACAAGTGGTAATTCAGCAATCATCGCAAGGTTGATGGCTTCAGATTTTAATGCTAGACCGGGACCACTACTCCCCGTTACACCAAGGGAACCGCTAAATGAAGCACCTATAGCTACACCCACCGCAGCAATTTCATCTTCCATCTGCATTGTCACAATACCATAGTTTCTGTATTGTGCTAAACCGTGTAGAATATCACTTGCAGGTGTAATTGGATAACTACCATAGACTAACTGCAAACCGGACCTGTTTGATGCGGCAACAAGTCCAAGCACAGTCGACATATTGCCTTCAATATTTCTATATTTTCCCGGTTCAAATTGTGCCGCTTTTACCTCATAAGACGTGGCAAATTGTTCTGTCGCTTCACAGTAGATATTTCCCGCACGAAGGGCTGTTATATTTGGTTCAATGAAGTGTGTATTTCTTGTAGCAAACTTGGTCTTGATCCATCTCATCGTATAATCCATCGGACGGTTGTATAACCATAAGATCATACCGAGAGCAAAGAAGTTTTTACATTTATCCTGATCACTATGTTCAAGTTCAGTGTGTTCCAGTGCTTTCCGAGTTAGACGGGTCATTTCTACAGAAAAAACTTGATATTTCGTAAGAGAGTCATCTTCTAATGGGTTGTTTTCATATCCGGCAAGCCGCAAGTTCTTTCGAGCAAAATTATCACCATTTACGATCAGTATGCCGTTGTCTTTAAGTTTGTGTAGGTTGACTTTTAACGCTGCGGGATTCATCGCTACAAGCACATCACAA
Organism: Candidatus Poribacteria bacterium; assembly: GCA_965214095.1. Classification (GTDB taxonomy): domain Bacteria; phylum Poribacteria; class WGA-4E; order WGA-4E; family WGA-3G; genus MSPOR6. Next base: position 2,411,280 of record OZ243938.1, read on the forward strand.
GTATCACCGGGTGTATGGATAGTCTCACTTGAGAAGTGTAGTTGGAATCCTGAAACCCCTGCGAGTGAACCTGCGGGGGCTTTAATTTCAGCGGGGTAATCGGGCAATGTGGCAACATCGTTCCCGACTATAGCGGAAGTTTCTGTCATCTGTGTTCCAATTGTTTGGGAACCATCACCGGAGTCCCCAGCAAACAGAACTGTAGCCGCTTGAATATGCTCTACTTGCTTACGCATCAGTGTTCAGCCTTATTATATGCTATTTGGTAGGGGTGGCACCACAATGTCCACCGATAAAATATATCGTCCATGTGTTATGCTCCTTCTCGTGCTTTTAACGCATCTCGTATCGGATTCGGAGGCAGTGTTAATACCTCATGGGGGAAATAATCAACGAGATAAGAGATAACATCTCGTATAGAAACCATGCCTATTGGATGTTGGTTTTCGTCGACGATTGGCAAATGCCGAAATCTGCCTCGTGCCATATACAACACGGCTGTATCTAACATGTCGTCAGGTTTCGCTGTTTGTGGGTCCACTTTCATAAACTGTGTAACTGGTATTTGTGTTAGATCTCCGATATCTTTGTTAAAAATCTTGCGTAATACATCACGTTCTCCAAAAATACCACGTAGAATTCCATCTTCAACAACTGATGCTGCGCCGATATGATTCTTAATTAACAAATCAATCGCATCTTGTGTACTTGCCACTATGTCTATTGTCACACAATCCCGCATCAGTTGACGAAGTGGCACATAAATTTCACTTGCTTCCAGAACTCTTTTAGATGTCTCGGAGTCCTGGTCCATCTGTGCTAATTCTTCATCAATCGCACTGTCATATAACATGGTTATGTGCCTCCTCCCTGACTTTCAATAAATATAGCCACGTGGTCTAATATATCACGAGTTGAAATCAACCCTACAGGAAACTCTTGCTGTTGATCATCCCAAATACAGAGCGGAACATGTCTAAAATGTCCGAGATGCATTAAGTTCAGAGCGAAAGCAATTGGGTCACTGGCACGTAACGATTCGGGGTTTGCTGACATTATATCTTCAACGAGAACATCTTTTGGGTCTAACCGCTTTCCGCATACATGGACGAGTAGGTCGCGATCAGTGATAATCCCTGCTAACCTTTGTTCAGCATCAACGACAAGGATACAGCCAAAACCTTCTGCCTGCATGATGTCTATGACATCCGAGGCAGGAGAACCAACTTGGACGGTGGCAGGTTGCTTGTAATCAAGCGTACTAATCGGTAAAGACAGTGTTCTCGCGTCCATCGTTTTCGTTCCTTGATATATACGTTGAAATATAGCGTTTGGTTTCTTTCTGTATCTTATTAAAGGATACCATATTTGGTATATATTTGCAAGTATAATTTGATATAATACGAGGTTATTTTCTTTTAGGATTTTTGTTCAATATTATTCATAATCTACTAATCCTGAAAATCCTGGTTCAGACAATCAAATATGTTTCATTTGACAACACAAACTCAGTTTGCTAAACTCTGGAATCAGAAATACTTTCAACATTTACCGAATAGGAGATTCCCATAGTGAAAATCACAAACGTCAAAACCATACTCACAGCACCCGATGGTATACGATTAGTCGTCGTCAAAATAGAGACCAGCGAACCCGGCCTATACGGAGTAGGTTGTGCAACATTCACACAACGACCACTCGCAGTTGCAACCGCTGTAGACGAATACCTAAAGCCATTCCTGATAGGAAAAGACCCAACCAACATTGAGGACATTTTCCAGACAAGTTTTGTCAGTTCATATTGGCGAAATGGTCCCGTTCTCAACAACGCACTTAGCGGCGTAGACATCGCACTCTGGGACATTATGGGAAAAAGAGCGAACATGCCTGTCTACCAACTGCTTGGAGGGAAATGCCGAGATGCAGCAACACTCTATGCACACGCAGGCGGCGGAAACTTTGAACAAGTAGAAAACAACGTCAGACAATATATGGAACAAGGCTATCGTTATGTCCGAGCACAAGTCGCAATTCCCGGATACACCACTTACGGCGCAGGTGGTGGAAAACGGAGTTCTCCTGCTTTTGAACCCACACCTTATGTCAACACAGTCATCAAACTCTTCGATCATCTACGAACAAACTTAGGAGATGAAGTTGAACTGCTACACGATGTACACGAACGTATTCCACCGATTCAAGCAATCAATCTCGCAAAAGGATTAGAACCATTTAATCTGTTTTTCCTTGAAGACCCATTCGCACCAGAAGATGTTGACTATTTCCAACTCATGCGTCAACAGACAAGCATCCCAATCGCAATGGGAGAACTGTTCAACAATCCAAACGAATACATCAACCTAATCAAAGACCGACTCATAGATTTCATCCGTGTGCATATTTCACAAATCGGTGGCATCAGTCCTGCGCGGAAACTCGCTGCATTCTGTGAATTTTTTGGCATCCGAACAGCATGGCACGGACCGGGAGATGTTTCACCTGTCGGACACGCAGCAAATGTCGCATTAGATTTGGCATGCTACAACTTCGGAATTCAGGAACGGCATGTATTCGGAGAAAACACAAAAGAGGTGTTCCCAGGGTGTCCAGAAATTCGGGACGGATGCTTTTGGGCACAAGAAGCACCAGGACTCGGCATCGATGTGAACGAAGAGCTCGCAGAACAATTCCCATTCCCAGAACATCCACTCAACGGAGGATGGGCACCAGTCAGACGCATGGATGGCACAGTCATACGTCCATAGGTTTCACAGAAAATGAAAAGCATCGGTTTTGTCATCATAATACTGTGTGTAAGTCTTGCACATGCAGATATACAGTTCACACGCGTAACTGAAAAAGCAGAAATCCACTTCCAGCATTTTAACGGTGCTACAGGAGAGAAACATCTTGTTGAAACAATGGGAGTCGGTGCCGCTTTCTTTGATTACAATAACGACGACTATTTGGACCTATATTTGGTAAACGGCGCACCTCTCACAGGAAACAAACCTGATGTACTACCTACCAACCATCTCTATAAAAATAACGGGGACGGCACTTTTACCGATGCAACAATTAAAACAGGCACAGACGACACAGGATACGGAATCGGGTGTTGTGTAGCCGACTACGACAACGATGGTAACAAAGACCTTTTCATCACCAACTTCGGTCAGAATATCCTATACCACAACAACGGGGACGGCACTTTTGCTGATGTATCAAAGCAATCAGGAATTGCAGACGAATCGCTCTTTTCCTCAGGTTGTGCCTTTGCAGACTACAACAACGATGGATGGCTTGATCTGATTGTGATAAACTATGTGATACTCAATTTAGAGGACGCACCAGATTGCTCACAAAACGGAATTCAAGCTTACTGCCGTCCAGAAGATTTTGAACCCGCACCAGACCATCTCTACCGAAACAACGGGGACGGCACTTTCACAAATGTTACCCAAGATGCTGGAATAAACCTTCACGGCAGAGGACTCGGAGTCGTTTGGACAGATATTGACAACGACGGGTGGCTTGACTTATACATCGCAAATGACCGACACGCCAACTTTTTATATCACAACAACGGGGATGCCACTTTCACTGAAATAGGTGAATTGCACGGCATCGCAAGAAACGAACACGGTGATACTGAAAGTAGTATGGGTATTGATACTGCGGATTATGACAACGATGGTGACCTTGACGTAATTCTCACGCATTACCAAGCTGAAACGAATACACTTTATCAAAATGATGGCAAAGGCGTTTTCTGGGACATCACTGCACAAAGTCGTTTGGGTGAACCCACGCTATTGCCGCTTGCATGGGGAACAAACTTCGTAGATTTTGACAATGACGGATGGCTTGACCTCTTCTTTGCAAACGGACACTTAGACGACAACATCGGAAAATTAGAAGAGGTCGGAGTCTACAAACAACCAAATCAACTTTTCTACAATCAAGGAAACGGATTATTCTCCGACATTTCTAGCAAATGTGGTAATGGTCTGCAAATTGAGAAATCCAGTAGAGGTTCAGTCTTTGGAGACTACGACAATGATGGTGATCTAGACATGCTAATCATGAACATCGCAGACACACCCGACCTGCTTCGCAACGATACACCGCTAAAAAGCAATTGGCTTAGCATCAAACTCGTTGGTAAGAAATCAAATCGTGATGCAATTGGTGCAAAGGTGACGCTTCAGTTCGGTAATAAAACAAGACTTATTGAAGTGAAAAGCGGAGGGAGTTATCTATCTCAAAATCAGTTCCGACTACAAGTAGGATTAGGCACAGCAGAAAAGGTTAATCGGTTAGTTATCAAGTGGCAAAATGGTGTTCAAGAAATAATTGAAAATGTTAAGAGTAATCAATGGTTGACAATAGAGGAAGGCAATGGTATTATCTCGGTTAAACAGTAAGAGGAGGAATCAAATGAATATAAGAATCTATTTGATAAGTATTGCAGCGATTCTCATACTCATCGCAAGTCAGTCCGCAATTGCAAAGATTGACCCTGATACCGTCGCAGGAATGTGGCTGTTTGAAGAAGGGGGCGGCGATGTGGCAGTAGATAGTTCCGATGCAGGAAACGATGGCACTATCGTCGGTCCAAAGAAATGGCAAGATGGTAAATTCGGGAAAGCATTGGAATTTGATGGGAACGCTGTATATGTTGAGGTGCAAGCAAATGACAGCATCATTCTTGAAGAACTCACAATTGTAGCATGGGCAAATCTAAAACCATCGCAAGGTACCCGTTGGCAATCTATCATCATGCGTGGACAGAATCCCCGTAACTACCTATTGGTGGTAGATAGAGACACGCAAACACTGCAGCTGAGCATAACAAAGGCAGCAGATGGTGGCTTTACCGGCCCGATAGGTGGTCCAGTGATTACAGATGGCGATTGGCATCATCTCGCAGGGGTTCTTGGTGAAAATGAAGGTTCAGTCATTTATACCGATGGCGAAGAAGTCGGTAAACAAGGGTACGCTCAACCCAGTCAGGATGCCAATCCATCGCGAATGCGGATTGGAGATGGATCTAACGGAGGACACCAGTGTGAAGGTTTGCTTGACGAAGTTGCGCTATTTGACGTGCCACTTTCTCAGGATGACATCAAAGCCATTATGAATGATGGACTTGAAAGAACAACTGGATTCCTCGCCGTTGAACCTGAAAGTAAGTTGACAACAATCTGGGGAAAACTGAAAGCGGGTATATAGCCTATTTCCGTGTTTGTAGTCGCGCAATTCATTGCGCCTCTTACATTTTTCTCATGACGGAACCTTATATTTTAGAATTGGTATAACCTATTTCCGTTGTTGTCGAATCTCCTTCAATCCTTCTTGATAGATCGGATTATCGGGAGCAATTTCAATCGCTTTCAAGGCAGCCGCCTCCGCTTCATTATACTGTCCGTCTTTATAGCACAACCAAGACAGTGTGTTGTAATAAGGTGCTGCTTTAGGGGATAATTCTGTCGCTTTACGCGCCAACGCAATCGCTTTTTCCATATTCCGATTGTGTTGTCCGTATAGATATGCAAGTCCGTGATGTGCAGATGCCATCTCCGGTTTGAGTTCAATTGCACGGCGATAATGTTTTTCAGCATCTTTAAACTTACCGCCTGTTGTATAGAGTGTCCCTAACATCAGATGCGATTCAGGATGGTCAGCATTTAGAGCGAGGGCATGTTTAAACTGTTTCATAGCATTTTGTGCATCCCGATTCTGCATATAGGCAATACCAAGATAATGGTAGGTTTCGGTTGTTTTCAAACCAAGTTGCACAGCACGTTTATAGTGTGTGATCGCTTCTGACACATCTCCCTGTTCCAATGCGATCCTACCAAAACCAGCAGATATATGTGCCGTATCAATATCTGATGTGCCATATATTTGGATACGTTCAAATTCGCGTGCTGCTTCGTCATATCTTTCGTATTTGAGGTAGGTATTCGCAAGTTTGACTATTGCTGCCACTTTGTTATCGGTATCCGCAACAAAAACTGCCTCAAGATGTTTTTGAATATCGGTGTCTATTTTCTTGAGAGAACGGAAACGTACCATTGATGCTTCGGCATTAGGCACATCTCCGATTTGACGATAGCATCTGGCAAGTTGATAGTGGACGTTGGACATCGTGGGGGATAATGCAAGGCTTTTTTGAAAGACAGTGATCGCCACTTGCCAATTCCGGTTACGACTATGTAGCACACCGAGTTGATAGTGAGCATCAGCAAAATTGGGGTTTCTATTGATTGCTCGTTGTTGTGAGGTAATGGCTTTCGCTATTTCGCCGCGTCCTGCATAGATTTTGCCAAGGGTATGCAGTGCTTTGGAAACACCTACAGTGTCTTGATCCACAACATTAGCGTAAAACTGAATTGCATCATCAAACTTTCCCTGTTGATATGTAATATAGCCTAATCCAATATTTGATTGTGCTTTGACAATGTGGGTTTGTTTGCCAAATGCGTCGCGTCTTGCTAAACGCAGTGCTTCCTGATAAACATGCGTAGCTTCGGTATAACGACCCAGTTGGGAATAAGCGAAACCTAAACGGACCAGTGTCTTGCCTGTTGCAGGTGCGTTGTTGAGATAGTGAATGGCTTGTTCATAATTACCGTATTGGAGTGCTTCTTCTGCCAACTCAAAAGCATTTTGAGAATGACCAAACTGAACACTCGCCAAATAGAGACATAGTGCCAAAACCATCCAAAGATGTTCTCTTTTCATGAGATAAACCACTCATAATCCACATATCCGCTAATTACCTCTAATCAAAACCTAAACGTTTTACTTCGGTTTGAAGGGAGATTCCTGTTTTTTCTTTCACATGTTTTTGGATATACGCGACTAAGTCTAAGACATCATTCGCAGTGGCGTTGTCAAGGTTGAGGATAAAGTTGCCGTGTATAGTTGACACCTCTGCTCCACCGATACGGTGTCCTTTCAAACCACTGATGTCTATGAGTCGTCCAGCAGAATCGTCAGGGGGATTTTTGAACATACATCCCGCATTCTCTTCAACGAAGGGTTGCGTTTCTATTTTCTGTTTGAATAGGGTGTTCATCTTTGATGTGATTTCGTCAACATCACCGGGTTGTAGCTTGAGGGTCGCTGCGATAACACAGAAATATGCTTCTAAGCCGCTGTGTCTATATTCAAATTGTGCTTCGTCATGGGTTAGCGTTATCAGTTCACCTGTATCCTGCATGACTGTAACATCTGTGACGACATCCCCGAAACTGCTGCCCCATGCACCTGCGTTCATTATGAGCGCACCACCGACTGAACCCGGAATACCGAGCGCGAATTCAACACCACTTAATCCGTTCTTTGACATCAATTTGGAGAGACCTGGTAGTGATTGTCCCGCACCTACGGTGACTATTTCGCCATCTACATCCAAATTTGCTAATTCACCGATTAACCGAATACATAATCCTTTGAAACCTTTATCGCTTACCAGCAAATTTGATCCTTTTCCGATAACTGCAACAGGCACTTTCCATTCTCGGTGAAATTGCGCTAATGTAACTAAGTCGTCTATTGTGTTTACTTCTATGTATGCTGTTGCTTCTCCACCGATGCCGAAGTGTGTATGTTTTGCGAGCGGTTCTTGAAAACGGAGTCGTGTGTGTTGTTGGAAATCTATTCTTGATAATTCATCTTTCCAGGTGATACTCACTACGGAGACTAAAGCCGTGTGCTTCTTTGGCACACAACTCCCTATGTGATTCTTGTTTCCGTCTCTCATGCCTTTTCCTGAACGGTGTTAGGTCTTATTTGGACTCCACAAGCGTAACTTCCCGTCTATCCGACGGCAGTTGGTTTTAGATTTATAGCTGCGTTAACATCTCTATCTATAGTTATATCACATTTAGGACAGTGATATGTTCTATCTGATAATGCTTTTGCCAACTTTTTATTCTTTAGCATATTAGCAACTTTTAAGGTTTCTATGCCGATAGCACTTGCATTATGGACAATAATAAGTAGTAGCTTTGTGGTGTGCGTCATTTCTAATACAGGCAATCTTGTAATGTAAACGTGCTACGCTTTCTTTGGCTTTATACCAGTTTTTTGATTTATACACTTTTCTACTCAAGGCACGATTTTGACGCTTCAACTTTTTTTCATCACGTCTCAATGGTCTTGGGTTTTCATATTTAGTGCCATCACTCAAAGTAGCAAGTGTGTTGATACCTACATCTATACCTATAACAGGGTGCGTTGAGTTGTCAACTGCTTCGGTGTCCTCTGTTTCTACAGTAATAGATATAAACCAACGATGTGCCGTTTTTGAAATTGTCACACTAATAATCTTTCCAATAAAACGCAACTCTTGAAACATCTGGACCCATCCAATCTTGGGTAATCGGACACGTTTGCCAAGATTGAAAATTGTCTTTACATAAACCAACCTTAAAATCAGATAAGGCATGATTATATGCCAATCGGGCATAACCGCTTTGCTGTGAAAACCAATGCCTTTGTCTAAATGTAGGATCTAATGTTATTTTATGTGTCTTATACATGGCATCACTGCTTCTGTGCAGATTCTGTTTCCCCCTACTAAAGGTGTGGTAGATGTTAGTAGCATCTACCACTGAAACAGTCTAAATAGTATACCACAAAAAAATAGATTAATATACAAACTTTCTTGACCCAAGTCTAAAGACTTGGTATTGTTAATGAAGTCCCTTCATATATTTCTCCTAATCGTGTGTCTGAAAACGATATACTTCTTGTGCGTTTTCGGATAGGTTTGTCCATATCTCTTCTGGAACACGTGCGTTGAATATATTTGGTGCATCAGGTGCATGGTGAAATCTGCGAAAATAGACCAACGCGAACATGTGTCGGCGTGTTTGCGTGCGGTTCGGCATTGCACGATGCCAACACCGCATATCCCGAACTACTATAGAACCTGCGGGCATGACTAACTGAAATGAAGGGAGTTGGGCAGCCCGTTCCTCTTCACATACGTTGTAGGGTGTATTTCGAACTGCTTCGTCATCAATGATGAGATGTGAGCCGGGCCACACTTCCGTTGCACCGTTTTCCACCGTAAAGTCAACCAGTGGAATGTTAACAACTATTGATGTGACTGGCAGTGCAAACGGTAACTCAGGAAAGAGTTGACCGGAATCTCTATGGATCCATTGTATATCAGAACCCGGTGCAGTTGAGTTGCATCCGTAGGGCAAATATGCAAATATCTTTTCTCCCATGACCGCCTTCATTATCGGCAAGGCAAAAGAGTTGTCAATTATCCGGGCATCCATGAATGGCATCTTTAGCATCGGGTGTATGCCGTTGTGGACTTCATCTCCGTTATCAAGAACTGACTGCATTGCTGTGTTGATCGTTTCTATCCAATCGCGAGGAAGAACACTTTCAATGACAACTAATCCTGTTTCGCGTAGAAGGCGTGCGGCAGCATCTATGCTCTCTGATGTAGGTTTGTTTTCAGCACGTTCCTGTGCTGATATTTCTAACTTAGGTATGTTGATTGTTGTTCCTGAACTCACGGTCAGACCTATCCTTCTGTTTGATTTGGTGGTAGTTTCAATGCTTCTCTCACTTCTTGACGAACTATGTTACAAGTTTTTACTACATGTTCAGCATTTCCCGAAGTAGCAGATTTACCGGGATAACGAAATTCCACAGCATAAGGAGCAATAGTAGAAAAATCTGTTTGCCAAATATTCCAATCTGGAATAGTAGGAAGAATCAGACCTAATAATGCTAACAAATCATGTGATCTTGGTAACGGAATGTTTGTCTCTTGTAACCATGCCTTTAAATACTTCTCTATACACTGTTGTGCGTGGAAACAGATATGATCATAATCTGGTGATGATGCCTGTTGATGCAATCCTATGGCATTATAATCTCTTTCGGCTTTCTGCACCCACTCAAGTGTTAATGGATTCATACCCTCCTCTTTCTTTTTGAAAGGTTTGCTGACAAAGCTAATATTTCCATAAAGCACTTTACCTCTTTCTGTGATCTCACGAAGAAACCAATCGTTGTGTGAGATTCTATAAGCGATCTCATCTGGTGTCCGCACGAGCAAATCCATGCTAAAGCGACGTGGGATACGTTGCCATATCTCTGCAGCTTGCTTGGTTGTCTCCGATTCTGAGATATCCATCACAACCAACAAATCAACATCTGAGTCTTCTTTTGGCGTGCCGTAGGCGTGGGAACCAAATAGAATAACTTGAAGCGGTGAGAATTCACGAACAATATCGTCACAGGTTGCTTGAATGTCATCTTGCGTAATCATGACCTTTCTCCTTATTGGCAAGTATAGCATGGAAGCATAACAGATGTCAATATGGGTGTGAAATGGTTTGACATTCATATTGTATAGTTTACAAATCTATATGCTGCTATAATACAATCAGTTCAATCCGATGGAGGAATAATTCCCATGAAACATATATTCCCGATTCTTGTACTTCTCATCGTATTTGCCAGTTGTTCCCCACCAGAACCCGTGGAGTTCCCCGACCCAAATTTAGCTGCTGCTGTACGCGAAGAATTAAGTTTATCCCCTGATGAACCTATTATGAATAATCAACTAAAAGAACTTACAATTCTGATAGTTTCAGGGAAAAAGATAAAAGACCTAAAAGGTTTAGAAAAAGCAAAAGGATTGACACATTTGTATCTGAGTGGACATCAAATTTTGGATCTCACACCACTTGAAAAATTAAACAAATTGGATTCCATAGATCTTTCATCCAATCCAATTACTGATTTCACTACTATCTCAAAATTCAAGAAACTTGAGAAATTAAGACTTAGTAATAACAACATAAGGGATATTTCATTTCTGAGCAACCTAAAAAAGTTAAATTTATTAGATCTTAACATGAATCGTATCACTGATATCACACCGCTTGCTAATCTGATTAATATGAAGACGTTATTTCTTGAGAACAATGAAATTACCGATACTGCACCACTGTATGATTTGACCCAACTCATGACGTTACGTCTAAGGTATAATAAAATTTCGAACCTATCTGGACTTGAAAACAAGATAAATCTGAAGAACTTACTTTTATCCAACAATGAAATAACTGACATTTTACCCCTTACGAACCAGACGGAACTCTCCGAATTACATCTGGACTATAACAAAATCAAAGATATTTCTCCTCTCACTAATTTATCAAAATTAAGGGAATTGCACCTGACAAGCAATGAAATCAACAATATAACACCACTTGCTGATAAATCTAACATAACAAACTTAAGCCTGGCCCAAAATGAGATTAGTGATCTCGCTCCCATTAGCACCTTAACAAAGCTAAACTATCTACACTTAAATGACAATTACATCAAAGACGTAACCCCTCTTAAAAGATTGACTAATCTGACACGATTGCAATTAAGAGATAACGAAATCACAGATATAACACCGTTAAATGACTTACCCCAGTTGAGGGACTTAGAAGTAGGAGGTAATCCAGTTTATGATATGACACTTGTTGAATCTATCAAACAGACTCAGAGACAAAAGTTCAGTGATAAACAGACAAGTTCGTCTTCGAAAGAAAAACCGATCCAAGAACCATCTCCTACTCCACAAACCACGATATTTCCCGATCCGAACTTAGCCGCTGCAGTCCGTAAAGCACTCGGTTTAAATCCAACAGACCCTATTACGCAAGAGAAACTCAACTCGTTAGGAGTTCTAGATTACGTAAGAGGTGTAACCGATCTAACAGGATTGGAAAAGGTAAACAATTTAGTGAAGTTAAGTATCGTTACGCATCAGATTAAAGATATTTCACCAATTAAAGAATTGACCAAACTCGAATTTCTATATTTGTCTAACGGAGAAATTAGCGATCTAACCCCACTCGCAGGTCTAACACAGTTGAAATTCTTATTTCTGGCAGGAAACCAAATTAGCGATCTAACCCCACTTGCGGGTCTAATAAATCTGAGAATATTATCACTCGGTGCTAATCAGATACGGGACATCAGTCCACTTGTTGGGTTGAAGAATTTAGCAAGTTTGCGTTTCAGGGAAGTTCACGTTTTTGATGAAAGCATACATAACGATATCAGCGACATTACACCGCTAAAAGAGTTGCCCCAACTTAATACCTTAGCACTTAGTCGTGGAACTCTTACAGACATAACCCCACTCGCAAGTATAAAGAGTTTAATGGAGTTATTTATTGCAGAGAACCATATTAGTGATTTAACCCCTCTCTCAGAATTGAAATACCTAAGGAACTTAACCATTGAACAGAATAAAATTAGTGACCTTACACCTCTTTCAAAGTTGAAATTGTTGGAATCCCTTAGTATCAAAGATAATCCAATTAGCGACATAACTCCTCTCGGTGATTTAAAACACCTGACGAGTTTGTCACTGTTTAATAATCAGATTGGCGACATCGCACCCCTTGCAGAATTGATACATCTGAATTCATTATATATTAGCGAGGCACAAGTTAGGGATATCACTTCACTATCAGAGTTGAAGCATCTTACGGATTTATCAATTCGTGAGTGTCCGATTGAGGATCTAACAGCACTTGGACAATTATCACGACTAAGAAGTCTATCATTGTCAAATGGAGGGTTAGTAGATGAGCTAACACCTCTTGGCAGATTGACCAAACTAGAACGTTTATCTTTATCAAGCAATCAGATTAAGAGTATTACGCAACTTGGCACAGTACTACCTAAAATGAGGCATCTAACCAATTTAGAGTTAAACGATAATCAAATACAAGATGTATCTCTACTGACAAAGATTACACAACTCACAAGATTATCACTTGGTAAGAATCAAATCCGAGACATAACTCCCCTCGCTGGAATGACAAAACTAACATTGTTATATATGGCAAACAACCAAATCCGGGATATCAGTACTGTTGAGAACTTTAAACAGTTAGATGTTCTACATATTAAAGGAAATCCAATTCAGAATCTTTCGCCGATTCGTAGGCTTCGCAAAGAATTGCCGGATTTGTACGTAGACATCAAAGTTGATCCGTAAACATCTCATTGAAAGGAATAGAGGACTATGAAACATATATTCCCGATTCTTGTACTTCTCATCGTATTCGTCAGTTGTTCCCCACCAGAACCCGTGGAGTTCCCCGACCCGAATTTAGCCGCTGCCGTGCGGGAAGTGCTCAATTTGGATGAACGGACACCCTTCAAAGAAAAGGATCTGATGAAAATCGAAAGACTTAATGCAAGCAGCAGTCAAATAAGCGATTTAACTGGCATAGAAAAAATGAGAGGATTAACAGAGTTATTGCTTAAAAACAATCAGATTGTGGATGTTACACCGCTACAAGGGTTAGAGAAACTGACATTTTTGCATCTCACTGGTAACAAGATTAGTAATATTATACCGATTGCCGGATTGACAAATCTAACGCGCCTCACGCTTGGAAACAACCGAATTAATGACATCCAATCCTTAACAAATTTAGCGCAGCTGACAGACTTAATCCTCTATTCTAATGATATAAACGACATCACACCGCTCAATGGATTAAGAAAGCTTGAGTCGTTAATGCTTGGCTTTAACCCAATCAAAGATCTTACTCCACTTGCAGGTTTGACACAGCTTAAGGAATTAAGACTTGACTACATTCCGATCAAAGACCTTACACCCATTGAAGATTTGACGCAACTGACGAAATTATCACTACTGAGTTGCGAAATCAGTGAAATCTCTGCTATCGCTGGATTAACACAACTCAAGGAATTAATGCTTTCATCTAATGAAATGAATGATATTGCTCCGCTAACAGCGTTAAAACAGTTAAATACCTTAAGCCTCTCCAATAATAAAATCAATGATTTGACTCTGTTGACAGGTCTAACACAATTGGTAGACTTATCCCTTGAAGCCAATTTAATCAGTGACCTAACACCTCTTGAGGGACTAACACAATTGAAGAGATTGGAATTAACGAGAAATAAAATTAGCGACTTTTCACCACTTGCAGGATTAACACAACTGACAAAATTATCGCTTGCACATAATAAAATCAGTAAGATAGAATTCATCGATGGTTTTGAACATCTTTCGCGATTAGATTTGGGATATAATGAGATTCAAGATTTAACATCTATTGTTGCAATGCTTAAAAATTTGCCTGATCTTCAATCCTTTTCCCTTGCTCATAATAAAATAAACGACATTACTCCTCTTGAAGAAATGACGCAGATTAGCAGATTAGACCTTAGATATAATGAGATAAGTGGTATTGACCCGCTTGCTAATTTGACACAACTTCATGATTTAGACTTATCAAACAATATGATAAGTGATGTTGTACCTCTAAGAGAATTAACACAACTCTATAGTTTAGCACTTTATGATAATCAAATTACAGACATCACTTCATTTGGTGGATTTAAATTCCTTCAACTTCTTTTTCTACAAAACAACCAAATTAGTGATATTTCTCCGCTTGCTGAATTAAGTTCACTTAGAGCATTATTAATCAGTAGAAATAAAATAACTGACATTAATCCGCTGGTAGAGAGAAAACGACTTTGGAGTTTATTTCTTGATGGAAATCTTATTACAGATATTTCACCGCTCAAAGAACTCACAAATATTAAAAATCTCCAGTTACATAATAACGATATTGTTGACATCACACCACTTGCTGGATTAACAGAAATTACAGAATTAAATCTAAGTTCCAATCAAATTACAGACATCACTGCCCTTGAAGGGTTAACACAAATTACCAATTTGGAAATTAATGACAATCAAATTGATGATATTATACCACTTAAGGAATTAACACAAATTACAAACCTATCACTTAACAACAATCAAATCATCGACATTTCCCCACTGAATGGAAAAACAAAACTGATACGTCTTTCACTATCAAAAAACAAAATTGTTGATCTTACTCCGTTAGGAGGATTGAATCAACTGGAAGGTTTATTTTTGGATAGCAATAAAATTAGTGATTTGACATTAGTTAAGAAGTTTACGAAACTTTCATATTTATCACTTGTGAACAACAATATTGACGACTTCACACCACTTACAGAATTAACGAACCTCACGGAAATAATAGTTGGCGGAAGCAATTTTAGAGACCTTACACAACTCACTTCAGTTTTGACTAAATTGCCGCGTTTTGTCTTCTTAACAGTCAAAGAAAGCGATATTACTGATATAACGCCACTAGCACAGTTAACAGAATTAAAACAATTAAGACTTGTTCAGACCAAAATCAGTGATATTACCCCTATTTCGCAATTGTCTAAGTTATATGGCTTATGGTTGAATGACAATCAAATTTCTGACATCACTCCACTAAAAGGATTAACACAACTGCGGTTTTTAAATCTTAAAAACAACCCAATTCGTGATATTTCCCCGATTCAGCGACTACGTAAAAATAATCCGAATTTAGAGGTAAATATTGATGGTACAGACCCATAAAGAAAAAATCATGATGAAACATACTTGCCTAATTTTTGCACTTCTTTCACTATTTCTCAGTTGCTCGCTTTTCAAGCAAGAAATTATACCCGATGAGAACTTAGCTGCTGCAATTCGATCAGAACTAAAATTAGCACCAAACGATCCTATTTCAAAAGAAGATCTGCAAGAGTTAGAGATGCTATTAGCCGTGAAGAGAGGAATAAAGAATCTAAATGGTTTGGAAAAAGCTGTAAATTTAAGTATTTTGACGCTTGATATGAACGAAATTAGAAACATCACTCCCCTATCAAAACTAAAACAACTTACCTCATTATCTCTTGGTGACAATAAAATCCGAAATATCAGACCACTTGCTAAATTGACTGGACTCGAGACGTTAAGCCTTACTAACAACGAAATTGATGACATTACACCCATAGCAAAGTTAAAGCAACTTACAGAGTTAGAACTTCAAAGGCATCATATCAATGACCCGAAACACCTCTTTGGTGTGCTTACGGAATTGCCTCAACTTACCGATCTCAATCTTGAACTAAACGAAATAAGCGACATTACGCCAATCTCAAAATTGACGCAGCTTACAAAATTATCACTTGATGGCAGTCAAATTACGGATATTACACCGATTACTAAACTGACGCAACTGGCAGATTTAACGCTCTATAAATGCTTAATCACAGACATAAAGCCGATTGCCGAACTGACGCAACTTACAAACTTAACACTTGATGGTAGCCAAATTGTAGACTTTGACCCATTAACTGAGATGACACAACTCACGCGGTTGTCACTTCAAAATTGTCACATATCGGATATCACACCTTTCACTAAAATGACAGAACTCACAGCTTTCTCATTATATAAATGTCAAACTACAGACTTCACACCGATTACAGAAATGAACAATTTGAAATTCTTAGGACTCGGCGGTACACCAATCAAAGACATAACATTTCTTGCTAAATTAAAGCAGTTAGACTCCCTATCACTCCCAGACTGTCATATCAGTGACATCCATCCACTAAGTGAACTAAAACAACTCAGTATGTTGATTCTCAACAGTAATGAAATTAGGGATGTTTCACCGCTTGTTGTTTTAGATGAACTTCAATTTTTAGCCCTTAGAAATAATCAAATAAGCAATATCTCAACACTTGCTGAATTGTCTGAACTTCAGTCTCTGATGCTTGATGATAATCAAATAAGCGATATTTCAACACTTAACACATTGACAAACCTTGAGATTTTATCACTGGCGAAAAACGAAATTACAGACATCAGCAACCTTGAAAACTTGGAAAATCTCAAATGGTTAGTTATACAGGAGAACCCAATTCAAGATAAGACAGCAATTCGCAGACTCCGGAAACAGATTCCACATTTGCAAATTTTAGAAACTAATCACTAATCAAGGTGGTAACGAGGAACTATAATATGAAACATTATTGTTTGATTCTTACACTTCTCATTGTAATTGTCAGTCTTTCTCCAAAACCTGTTGTGAAATCCGA
Organism: Candidatus Poribacteria bacterium; assembly: GCA_965214095.1. Classification (GTDB taxonomy): domain Bacteria; phylum Poribacteria; class WGA-4E; order WGA-4E; family WGA-3G; genus MSPOR6. The sequence goes on from OZ243938.1 coordinate 2,428,284, forward strand.
TTCGGACTCAGCCATAATATCGGACCAAAACTTGGCTGAAGTTGTGAAAAAGGCTGTTGGTTTAAGTCCAAACGATCCCATTTCAAAAGAAAAATTAAAGAAAATCAAGAAATTAGATGCAGTCAACATCGGTATAAAAACATTGTCCGGGATAGAAAACTTAACAGGTCTAACTTCTCTCCGCCTCGGCGGAAACCAAATTAGAGATATAGCACCACTCGCTGAATTAAAACATATTGAGACATTAGAACTTGGTAGAAACCAAATTAGAGATATTACACCACTCATTGAATTGACACAACTTGAATGGTTATATCTCTACGATAATCAAATTAAAGACATTAAACCACTTTCGGAACTAAAAGAACTTAGGCATTTACTTATCTGGCGTAATGAATTCAACGATATCTCACCACTCGCTGGATTGACGAAACTTATGGAGTTGGGCATATCAGACACGCAAACTACTGACCTGATAGCACTTACAAAATTGACACAACTTACACGTTTAGTCTTCTCGAATAGTCAACTAAGGGATATAACTCCGCTCAAAGGGATGTCGCATCTGAGGTCCATTGATCTACGTAACAATCAGATTGAAGATATTACACCATTAGCGGAATTATCAGAACTTACAAATTTGTGGATTGATGGAAATCAAATCAACGACATTAAACCACTCGTAAATTTGACTAAATTAGACTGGCTCCTGTTAGGTAATAATAAAATTAAAGACATTGCACCACTGGCAGGATTAACAAAATTGACATTTTTGAGACTAAGCGGTAATCAAATTATTGATCTTAAACACCTATCCGGATTGACACAACTCACACAACTACAATTGGGTGGAGACCATATCAGTGACATTACCGATCTGGTTCAGTTACTTGCAGGATTACCACGTCTTGATACTTTATACCTTGCAAATAGTCAAATTAACGATCTTACACCGCTTGCTAAATTAAAAGGGTTGAAACGTCTATTCCTGCGTAATAACCACATTAAGGATATTACACCACTCACAGAATTAACACAGCTCACAAGATTATGGTTAGATAGTAATCAAATAAGTGATTTCAGTGGTATTGAAAACTTGAAAAATCTACAAGTTTTGAGTATTAGGGATAACCCACTTCAAGATATGACACCGGTCAATAAACTTAAAGAACAGTTTCCAAGTATGAAAGTATTTCGCTAATCAAAACTATCTATGCGTTGAAGCATAAAGTGGAGGTATGACACATGACAAAGTTAGCAATAAATGGTGGTGAGCCAGTTGCCAAGCAAGGTTTAGGCAAAGGTTGGCCCATTCATGATGAAACAGAAGAGAATGCGTTGTTAGAAGTTATACGAAGCGGTGCTTGGAACAGGCGTGAAAAGGTTGATGAAGTCGCTGAAAAATTTGCCGCATATCACGATGCAAAATACGGCATTCCACTTGCGAATGGGACTGTAGCGTTACAGTGCGCGTTAAAGGCTGCTGGTATAACTGCTGGCGATGAAGTCATCGTTCCGGCACTCACATTCGTAGCGACAGGAACATCAGCTGTATGCGTCAATGCAGTGCCAGTTATCGTTGACATAGACCCACTCACCTACAACATCGCACCCGATGCAATTGAGGCAGCGATTACCCCACGCACACGCGCAGTCATCCCAGTACATAATGGCGGTTACCCGGCAGATATGGACGCTATTATGGAGATTGCTGAAAAACATAATCTAAAGGTGATTGAGGATTGCGCGCATGCACACGGTTCACAATGGCGTGGCAAAGGTGTCGGTTCAATCGGACATCTCGGCACATTCAGTTTTCAGATAGGTAAAACGTTAACGTGCGGTGAAGGCGGGATGGTACTGACGAATGACGAAGATCTTGCAAACAGGGCAGGTCAAATCGCAAATCTAAACATGCGTATGACAAACTTGCAAGCTGCACTTCTGTTGTCGCAACTCGAACGGTTAGATGAACAGGTAGAGACGCGCGAACGAAATATGGCGTATCTTGTGAAGGGCATGGAGCAAATAGAGGGAATCCATCCGATACCGCGCGATGAACGCGTCACCAGATGGTGTTTCTACTATTGGGATTTTCGTTTCGTATCTGATGAATTCGGTGGCATTTCACGCGGACGATTTATGGAAGCACTCAGTGCGGAAGGTGTTCCCTGCGGTGTCGGTGCTCATGGACAACCCATATATAATGAAGGTCCTTTTGCTGATGCTGATTTGTTTGACCGACTTGGATTGCCACGAGAATACCTCGGCGACCGAGCGATTGATTACAGCAAAGTTCACTGTCCGGAAGCAGAACGTGTATATCACGAAGAAGTATGCAGTTTTGGACATGCCATGTTTTTAGGCGACACAGACGATATGCAACTGATTTTAGATGCATTCCAAAAGATTAGAAAACACGTAGATGAATTGTAACCTATAATTTGGTATATCTACTGCAACTTCAACGGAACATCTAACGTCTGCGGGAACGAACACTCTGTTTCATTACAAGGTTGGTAGTCAAGTTTTAGTATAATCGGAACGGTTTTCTTAAGAACGGTATTCGGTTTCTGCGTTAATTTCATGGGAATCGTAAACGTCCCTTCATACACATTCACGGCTTCAGGACTGAACTCAAATACCACCGATTTACCTTCAGGATATTGCACTTGAGATATTTTAACTAGTGCATCTTCCGCCACAGTTATTGTTGTTGGGATAAGATTATCTTGACCTGCAGGATTTGCATTGATATGCCAACCTTTTGCTATTTTTACTTGCACCTCAACGTCAATATGGTTACCTTTAGCAGGTGTTTTTATCTTAGCCGTTGCGGTTACAAGGGATTGATTTGAATCGCCAAGTCCCAATTCTCCAAGTGGTGTTTGCGGTAGGACTGAAACGTCAGGGGTAGATTCTTTTTCATTTGATATGTCATCTGAGTTCAAGTATCCATTGAGTGCATAGAGCATGTGCATGAAAGACGATGGAGATTCTTCCATTGACCTTGCGAAGCTGCGTAGCGTCTTTTCAATATAGTCGCTATAACTTGTACCAAGCATTAAGAGGTTATTAACTGCTACAGCATTGCCCGACGGAATAGCAGAATCATGCGGTTTTTTGGTGCGAACAATCAGTTGCTTTGCATCTGCCTTTGTGTAAAAGAAACCACCATTCTGGTTATCCCAAAAGAGTTCAATCATCTTGTCAGTAAGTGTTTTCGCAGTTTGAAACCAACGGTCTTCTCCAGTTGCCTTGGCCAAACCTATTAATCCTCGCACTAAAAATGCGTAATCATCCAAATAGGCATCGTAATTTGCAACATCCACAGTATATGTATGCCATAATTCACCGTTGGGTTTTGTCATGTTATCCAAAATAAACTGTGATGCATTTGATGCAGCGGCAAGATACTTTTCATCACCTAATACTTCATAGCCATAAGCAAGTGCGTCTATCATCAGACCGTTCCAACTCACAATAACCTTTGTATCAAGCAATGGATACTCACGTTCAGTTCGGGCTGTCAAGAGTGTATCCCGCGCAGATTGTAAGTATTCTAACGATACTTCCGATTCTTCCCTTTTGGGAACATATAGGACACTTTTCCCTTCAAAGTTAGCACCCTCATCCACACCGTAAATAGAGGAGAACTTTTTGAGATCTTTTTTCGGTATAACGTTCTCTATTTCGTCTTTAGTCCAAACATAGTATTTTCCCTCTTCTGCGTCTGTTTCTGCGTCTAATGCCGCATAGAATCCACCTTCAGGTGATGTCATTTCGCGAGCAACAAAACTGAATATTTCCTCAGCCACACGTTTATACTGGGTTTTTTCAGTCAACTGATATGCTTGCAGATATATTCTTGCCAATTGTGCATTGTCATAAAGCATCTTTTCAAAGTGTGGGACAAGCCACTTCTCATCAACAGAATATCTGTGAAATCCACCACCTATCTGGTCATACATGCCACCGTAAGCCATCATATCCAAAGTATGTGTTATCATCTTCAATAGCAATTCATTATCTGTGGGAGGGGTTTCTAATCCAGATTGCCTTTCATATTCTCTCAACAAAAACTCCAAATTCGCAGGACTTGGAAACTTCGGTGCAGCGTCAAATCCACCGTTAAGGTGGTCATAAGTCTTCTTCAAGTGTTCCACAGCAGTTGTGATAGCAGAAGGTTTGAGTTCGTTTGCGTTGAGAACAGTAAACGCTTTGCTTGTTACCGCTTCAATAATCCTTGTAATTTCGTTTGCAGTGTCAATCACCTCATCCTCTCGTGTTATCCAAGCATCCTGCACTGCTTCCAATATAGTAGGAAATCCAGGTCTATTCGGCATATCTGTAGGTGGAAAATACGTGCCAGCAAAGAAAGGTTTCAAATCAGGTGTCAGGAAAACAGAGTTGGGCCATCCACCGCGTTGCATCAATATTTGTGTTGCTGTCATATAGATTTCGTCAAGGTCTGGTCGTTCTTCCCTATCAATTTTGATATTGATAAAGTCCTTGTTCATCTGTTTAGCGATGTCTGGATTGGAAAACACCTCTCGTTCCATCACATGGCACCAGTAGCATGTGGAATAACCAACAGAAAGGAAAATCAGTTTGTTTTCCTTCTTAGCAAGTTCCAACGCTTCATCACCCCATGGATACCATTCCACTGGGTTGTGTGCATGAAGAAGCAGATAGGGACTCGTTTCGTCAATTAGACGATTTGTCCACTTCCATGTTCCATCCTGATTTTTGAGTGCACTGTCATCCGCACTCCCTATCAAGGTGATACTGAGTAGAATTAGGCATAGGATTATGTTCCGTATTATATTCTTCATTAGTCGTCCTTTTTCTCGTCAGGAAATGTGACACGCTCATAAATTTCCTGAAGCGGTAATTCACACTGAATAGAAGTAATCGGTAGAACATCATCAATTTCACGAAAGGAAGTATAACCCCACTCATCCTGTTTTCGGAGATACCGTTCCACATATACCCTATCTTGTGATACAAGGATGTATTCTTTTAAAGATCCAAGTTGTTGGTAGTGTGAAAGTTTTTCTCCTCTATCATAAACTTCGGTACTTGGTGAGAGTACCTCTACGATAATGATTGGGTTCAAGAGTGTGTCAAAAACATCGTCCTCAAAACGAGGTTCATCACATACGACAACTACATCTGGATAGAAATAGGAGGAAGTACTGGGTGTGCCTACACGCATTTTGCTCGTATAAGCTTCGCATGCACTGCCTTTTAATCGATTACGAAGTTCACCAGAGATGTTGAATAAAATGAGATTGTGTGCGCGGCTTGCCCCGGACATAGCGACAATTTTCCCATTGACGTATTCGCTTCTTACAGTGTCATAGGTAGGGATCGCTTTACGTTCTAAAGTTATATATTCTTCTGGACTTAGGTATGTTTGTACTGCACTTATTGCCATGTTTTTCTCCGTTTGTGTATTGATAATTTCATTATAACGCAGGCAAGTAGCAGAGTCAAGTTGATTAGGAAGTTTACAGGTTTATTTCGTTTTAAGAAATTATCAACATTAGGATTTACTGACAATTAATACACAAAGCGGTAGGTTCGGTTTCCTAACCGATCCATAGGCGTCAATTTAGTGTAAATTAGGCGTTTTCCCCAGGACGGTAGGTGCGGTTTCCTAACCGCACGGAACCTATGCGAGAACCTCTATAAAGGTATTTGGCACAAAGCCGGTTCGGTTAGGAAACCGAACCTACCGGTACTTGGAAGGATGCTAAATTGACGCTTATGGTTCGGTTTCCTAACCGATCCTACCGCTTTAGCATTTAGTAAGAGTTAAGAAAATCATAAAACTAAATAACCCTAGAAAATTTATCCTCAAATTGAAAGTTATGGGTATAGGATAACCTAACCTCCGATTATTAGGTATCACCATTTATACGAACTGTACCATCTAATTCGCTAATTGTAAATGTCTTTCTATAATCATTCACAACGATAGTGTATTCACCCGGTACGCAGAATCCAATAAAAATGGCTTGCTGCCAATCATATAGATCATCTGTGCAAAAGAAACTCCCATCAGGTATTGGTTCACTCTCTGTCACCTCTATTTTGATAGTATCACCAGAAACCCATGTCCACGGAAAATCACCTCTCCAACTTATTAAACCATCCTTAATCTCAATTTCGTTTGAGTTTCTGAACAGACGTGTGTGTTCGTATCCACGACATCCTCCTAAACTACTACGGACTAAAACGGTGACAACATAATACTTGGGGTCAATATCTACAAGATCTTCCTCGGATAATTCTAATTCTTCATATAACATATTGAGTTTATATATTTCTTTGTCAATCTCTGCCGCGTGTATTTGAACGTTTTCAATAGGCATAGGTGAGATTACCACACCTCTGTCACGGTCACAACCAAAGATGATTACGACGCATGTGAAGAGACAGAAAAACGTCAATGGTTTCATATTACCCTCCTTTGTGTAGGTGCTTTGTATATGTATTTTAGTTGAAGTATGTCTATAGAATCTTCACATTTGAAATCGAGGACTTTTGATATTACAGTAAGGTTATTGCACAAGTGCTTTCTGTGCTATCGCGCGACCTCGGTCCGTCAACATCAGCTGGACCGACTCTTGCGAAACATACCGATTGTTTAGCGCGTATTTTACGACGCGTGAGGCAAATGTCGGTTCCCACCGTAGGTGTTCGTGGAGGTGTGCAATCTCAGATTCCTTTTGTGCTTCGGGAAGTCCTTCGTGATTAAAGAGGTGAATGACCAGCATTGTTTGTGCAAACTCCCACTTTTGACGGATATGTCTACGGGCAATTGCAATGAGACCGCGATTTGGGACAATCATAAAAATAAGGACAAAAGCAAGTAATGTAACCGACGCGATCGTCCCCGCAATTGAGACATTGGTAATGTAAGCGAGCCAATAACCAACCATTGCGTTAACACTCCCTATGACAACACTATAGATGAGCATCCGTGTGAGACTATCTGTCATCAGATAAGCAGTAACGGGTGGACCAGCAATTAGTGCGACAACTAAAATAGAACCGACTGCATCAAACGCTCCCACCGTTGTCATGGAAACTAAAGTCATCAATCCATAATGGATCAGTGTTGGTGCGAAACCTAAGGTGGCCGCTAAACTTGCATCAAACGTTGCTAACTTCAATTCCTTATAGAATGTTAGAATAAAGGCAAGATTCAACACCAACATAACACCCATAACATATAGCGATACGGGACCCAGTTTATATCCGAAAATCTCTAAGTGATTGAGGGTTGCATAGCCAATTTCACCGAGAAGGACAGCATCTGTATCCAAATGCACATTACTTGCGAACCGCGCAATCAGAATCACACCAATGCTGAACAAAGCTGGAAAAGTTAACCCAATCGCGGCATCCTCTTTCACAAGTTTTGTTTTCTGTAGTAATTCAACGAAGACAACGGTTAGCACACCGGTTGCAGCGGCAGCAAAAATTAGCAAAGGTGATGAAACATTATGTGTGAGAAAAAAGACGAGGACGATACCCGGAAGAATTGCGTGGCTGATAGCATCGCTCATCAACGTCATGCGACGCAGCACAAGGAATACGCCGGGTAATGCACACGCAGAAGCAGTGACAATTGCAATCAGTGTGGTAAATATGATGTCATAATATTCTTCAATCATTGTTAATCCGTTTTCTGTTGTGGATGCTCAATCAATTTACCTGTCGGTAACTTCAGGTTACGTTTATTTCGACGTTGCCGTATACCATCCCAGATTAATCCGCGTTTCGGCGCGAAAGCGATTGAAATACCAACGCAAAATGTCGCGCAGAGGATAATCATCGGTCCCGTAGGTATATGTGTCGCAGCACTGCTGATAATGGTACCACTCACACCTGCCAATGCACCGAATCCTGCTGCAAGAATCACCATCAAACTAAGCTTGTTTGTCCATTGTCTTGCAGCTACAGCAGGTGCCACTATCATTGCACTCATAAGAACAGCACCAACTGCCTGTAGACCGAGAACGATCGAAATAACAAGCAAGCTTGTTAACAATATATCAAGTGTGCGGGTAGGAAACCCGATGGATGCGGCAAAACCTTCATCAAAAATAAGCAATTTCAACTCTTTCCATAGGATAAAAACGATAAGAAGTGCTACACCACCGAGGATTCCGATTGTCAGGACATCTCGTTTCAATAGAGTTGCTGCTTGTCCGAAGATGAACGTATCCAATCCCGCCTGATTAGCATTGCCTGAACGTTGGATAAATGTAAGCAAAACCAAACCGAAACCGAAAAATGTGGATAAAACAAGGGCAAGTGCACTATCATATTTGATTCGTGTCAGTCGGACAATACTCAATATTATCAATGTGCCAATCCAACCAGCGATAGCAGCACCAAGTATCAAGATTAACGAAGTCTTGCTTCCTGTCAAGATAAATGCAAGTGCAATTCCCGGTAGTGCAGCATGTGAGATCGCATCACCGAGAAGACTTTGCCGTCTTAAAACAGCATAAGTTCCGAGTGCACCGCTGACTGCACCAAGTAATGCAGCACCAATTGAAACTACTATAAGCGTATAATAATTTTGAAATAGATAGGATATAAATTGCATGATAGTTAGGATAGCAGACGTTATAGAGTGTGCTTACATCTTTTATCGATTCTTGATGAATGCTATCCGTCCGCCATAAGTCTCACGTAAGTTGTCTGATGTGAACGTATCTTCAACAGGTCCACTCGCGATTCGACGGATATTCAGTAATGTTACCCAATCGAAGTAATCAGTAACTGTTTGCAGGTCATGATGCACCACAACCACTGTTTTGCCACTTTCCCGAAGTTCCTGAAGCAAAGTCACGATTGCGCGTTCAGTCGTGGCGTCCACACCTTGAAAAGGTTCGTCCATCAAGTATATTGTTGCATCTTGAACGAGAGCACGAGCGAGGAAAACGCGCTGCTGCTGTCCACCAGAAAGTTGACTTATCTGTCGGGTTGTATAGTTCTGCATACCAACTTTTTCAAGGGCTTGCATAGCAAGTTCGCGATCATGTTTCCCAGGCCGCTTTATCCAACCGAGTGCTCCATATCTACCCATCATTACAACATCAAGTACATTTGTCGGAAAATCCCAGTCAACACTTCCTCGTTGTGGCACATAACCAACAATTTTCCGTTGCACATCGTAAGGCTTATTATAAATCAGAACATTGCCAGCAGCAGGACGCACTAAACCTAAAATTGCCTTAATTAACGTGGTTTTTCCTGCACCATTCGGTCCAACGATAGCTAATAGCACTCCCGGTGGCACATCAAGGTCTATGTCCCACAAGACAGGTGTCTCTTGATATGCGACAGTGAGGTCAGTTACTTCTATGGCTTTTGCATCCGGTGCTTTCAATTTATTCATCCTCTGAAGGAGTAACTTCTCCGATCAATGCCTTTACAATAGTATCAATATTGTGTTTTACCATACCGATATAAGTGCCTTCAGGTGTTCCCTCATTTCCCATTGCGTCAGAAAAGAGTTCACCACCAATTTGCACATCAAATCCTTTTGATTTCACTGCGGCTTTCACTGCCTCAAGACTACGTGATGGAACAGATGATTCCACAAAAATTGCAGGAATCTGTCGTTCTGCGATAAAGGTGGCTAATTCCCGAACATCGGAGATGGCTGCCTCCGATACAGTGCTAATTCCTTGCAACCCGCGCACTTCAAACCCATACGCCTGTCCAAAGTAGTTGAAAGCGTCGTGTGCTGTAACGAGAACGCGTTGTTCAGGTGGTACACGTTCTGCTTGGGTCTTAACGTATTGATGCAGTTCAGTGAGTTTCGTAAGATAACGTTCCGCATTGTCTTGATATGTACCCTCATTATCTATATCTACTTCAATTAGAGTGTCCCGAACCTTTTCAACCACTTTCATCCATAGGGTTACATCAAACCATAAGTGCGGATCATATTGTCTGTCAAATTCTGGTGGTGATAGAAGATGTGTTTTATCTATTCCATCTGTTACAGCAACGGATTTGGTATCACCTGACATCTTGGCAAGAACATCTCCTAATTTAGCTTCAAGATGTAATCCATTATAAAAGATGATTTGTGCGGAATTCAAACGTTGAATATCCTTAGCAGACGGTTTATAAAGGTGCGGGTCCACACCGGGGCCCATCATCCCGACTACCTCTACATCTTCACCACCAACATTTTTGACGACATCGGTAATCATACCTATCGTAGCAACAACGCGAACTTTTCTGTCCGTCAATGTATCTGGAGCTTTTTTATCGCAACCGAGAATTACAAGTATACAAATTGTGAATATAATAATTGAGAATCTATACATGCTTTTAATTTCCAATGTAAAAGTGTCTTAAGATTTCACCTACAAGGTAACCGGCACCAGCTACACCGAGACCGACTGCAAACATATCAATACCACTTCGAATTAGCCCCCGTCCCGTGAATAGACTCCGCGCGGCACCAACAGCAAAGTGGGAAAACATTGCCAACGTAAAAGAAATCCATATCGCTGCAAGACCTGTGGTAAACAGAAAAGGTGCAACAGGAATAAAGGCACCCACAGCAGTAGCAGATCCCGTAATCCATCCTTCTTTAAATGGTGTCGTATGTGTTTTTCCAATCTTAAGTTCAGATTGAATCTTTTCTTCTAATGCCCTTTCTGGATCACTCATCACTTCTTGTGCAAGGAGGCGTGCATGTTCTTTTGGGACTCCACGGGCAGAATATATGAGTGTAAGTTCATCTTCCTCTAAATCTGGCATATATCGGATTTCATCTTTTTCTACCTCAATTTCGTGTTCGTACACTTCTTGTTCACTCTTCGCCGCGAGGTAACCCGATGCCCCCATAGAGAGTGAATCTGCTACTGTCCCGATAATGCCTGATATCAAGACAGTGGATGGACCTTCTGTGGCGGCTATTACACCAGCAAGTAAACCGAAGTTCGCCGTTAAGCCATCGTTAAAACCGTAAACTATGTTCCCAAGCGTTCCCCCGGATTCGGTCTTATGCCACGGTTCATCACTTGAACCAGTGAGAACTTGGAGACTTTCTGTATGCAAAGCGGATTCTTTTGCAAGCACAAGCGCAGTTTCTTTAGCATCTTCAAGAGTGCTATTCTTGTGTAGTGTCAGGTAATCTCTTACTTCACTCGCTTCTTCGTCAAGCATCCGTGCAAGTGGGAATGCACTCCCAAACTTCCGGGCATACCATGCCCAGAACCTTGCCTTGAATGTCGGACGTTGTTTTTTTGTCTCTACATCATAAGATGATAACATCTCCTCCCAACGTTCCACATGACGACTTTCCACAACGGCAAGCTCAAGTAATATATCTTTCCGATCAGGGTCTGGTTCAAGATCTGCGAATTCACTGTAGAGGAAACTCGCATCCACTTCATCTTGTAGATGGTGTTTCCAGGTTTTTATTGTACTGCTGTCCGGTTTAGCTTTATTTTCTTTTTCCATTTGTTCCCCTCATCGGTAATATGCGCGCCTTCAAAGCGCGCTTATACATTATCTGTTTCTTCTACATTATTTACGAATATATGCTTTGCAACCTCACGTCCAATTACCGCTTGCTGGCCTGCAATATCAATAGTGAAAGGACCTTCAAATGGCGCAACTTCAATTACTCGGAACGCTGTACCGGGATAAAGATTGAAACTGCCAAGATGACGAAGCAACGCAGAATCATCATCACTCACTTCCGCAACTACGCAAGATTGACCATTATTTAAGTCGGTCATCGGGACAGAAGGTGTTTTCAGGACAACGCCGTTTTTATCAGGTATAGGGGAACCGTGTGGGTCTTCGGTTGGATATCCGAGAAACGCATCCATCCGATCTTCTACATCTTCTGAAATCACGTGCTCTAATTTCTCAGCTTCTTCGTGAACACCATCCCACGGTACACCAAGTGCCTTAAAAAGATAAAGCTCCAACAACCTATGATGCCGAATTATTTCAAGCGCAATTGCTTTGCCAGCATCAGTAAGTGTTACACCTTGATAACGTTCGTGAATCACAAGTTTCATTGTCTTTAGTTTTTTGATCATACCCGTTACAGATGCAGGTTTAACATCAAGGTATTCTGCCAGAATACCTGTTGAAACTTTACCACCTTTTTCTTGTAACTTGTAGATTGACTTGAGGTAATCCTCAGCCGCCTGTGTAAGCATTTGTCTTTCCTATCCGCAAGAAACACATAAAACGTGTAATCCTATCGTGCGGTGAACGGTAGGTCTAACCTACCAATGTTTAGTTGATATATGCAACAAAAGTTAAATCTATCAAGAAATTAATTTAGGCATGGCTAAATTATATAGAATTGTTGAATTAACGTCAAGAACTTTTTATTTCCATAGACAATCATTGTCTTTAGCATCTGTTTAACCTTGACATTTAGAGGGTAAACAGATATAATTCCTTTATGGCGCAAGAATGTGTCAATACTGTGTATGCGACAACTGTTGATCAGCAGGCACGAGGTGATTTACTCTGTGCTATCTCTCTTTTCGGCAGTATTGTCCATGACGTAGAACTATTCAAACGAATTATTTCGGAGGAACTCATGCAAGAATCTAAATATTATCAACTTCTACGTGAAGAATTCATTGCTCAAGGTCTTGAACAAGGTCTTGAACAAGGCACAAGAGAAACTACAATTAAAAACACCTTAGCATTGCTAAATGAAAAATTTGCTGCCAACGCTGTTAATGACCTTATCCCTGTCCTGCAACGTATTACCGATCTGCAGCAACTTGAACAGTTACATCTCGCTGCTGCACAGGTGCAAAGTCTTAATGCCTTCAAACTAATGCTAGACTAATAACATAAATTACTCTCTGTTATCTTGCGCTTTTCTGGTATCGCTTCAAGTTTTATAGGTTCTGGATATATAAAATCCATGTCACCAAGAGTATTATAGGCGGCATGGAGCAGAACAACATCATACTTACACACATTCAAAATATAAAAAATACATAAGAAGGTTTTCAAATGCAAAATAAAACAACTCACACCACTCTTTTACTCATTTTCATAGCAATGATTAGTTCTTGTGCTTCACCTACCCTTCAAGCACAGCAACCCGCAGACTTTGACATATTAAGCTCTTTTGAAAATGCCATTACTACAATCGTTGAACAAAGTAAGCCAGCTATTGTCAGTATTTCAGTTACAAAAAAAGAACTTAAAGATAATAAACCTGTCAAAACATCAGGTGGAGGTTCTGGTTTTTTTATCCGAAATGACGGTTATATTCTAACCAATGAACATGTCGTGCGTGGCGCGGAAAAGATCACTGTCAGTTTGGCAAATGGCAGCAAACATGACGCGAGATTGGTTGGAGGCGATCAGAACACTGACATAGCCGTAATGAAAATAGACGGAGATAAAGAATTTCCTGTCCTCAAAATGGCGGATTCATCAAAAGTTAAAGTAGGACAATTTGCTATCGCAATCGGTGATCCAATCGGATATAAGTATACAGTGACTGCTGGAATCGTCGGTGGAATGAATCGTTGTTTTCACGAGAAGAACAATCTCTATCAATATCACCGTAATTACATCCAAACTGATGCCTGGATTAATCCCGGCAGTAGTGGTGGTCCCTTGTTAAATATACAAGGGGAAGTCATCGGTATCACTGCCTTAAACCCGGGGGAAGGTTCAACCTTAGCAGTAAATTGTGGTCTTGCCCAAGAAATTAGTGAGCAACTCATTGCTTATGGCAGAATTATTCGTGGACACCTCAATGCTGATATGCAAAGTGTTGCACAAGGCATTAGAATAGCAAGTGTAAAACAGAACACATCTGCATCACAATGTGGTTTAAAACGAAATGATATTATCGTTGAATTTGATGGAGAATCAGTGCCTGGTGTCTCCGATTTTGAATTGCAGATTATGGAATGCCAGATCGGACAACAATACCCTATTAAGGTCTTACGACAAGAACAGGAAATCATACTTAATTTGACTATTGATGAGATGCCAATTGAATTAGTTGGACGTTCTGTTAATGCTGAGTCTGTTTCTTGGAAAACACTCGGGTTAGCCGTGCGAATGTTAGAGAACGATAACCATCAAAGATATGCATATTTAAATGAACATGATCGTGGTGTTTTGGTTGAAAAGATCAAGAGGAATTCACCCAGTGCCACTGCTAAAGTTCCACGTGGTGCTCTCGTAATTGCTATCAATGGACAAGAAATCATGGACGTTCAAACCCTTGAAACTTTCCTTGAAAATAATTCAGACCTATCCGAATATATTCTTGATATAAAAAGTATCCAAGGCACAGAAAAAGTAAGTTTGATTAAATAAGTTAAGAGAATTGGTAGGTAAGGTGAAAAAAGGAACACCTTTCCTACCAATTCCGCAATTATATACGTTGAAACGAAATACCTACACCCCAACTATCTGAAATCACTTAGAGAGGATTATCTATGCGAAAACAGAGTTATCTGATATGTATCCTTTTCATTCTTGTTACATTGCTCTCATCGTGTGCATTCCAAGCCAAACAGCCGAGTAATATAGAACTACTAAGCACAATTGAGAATGCATTTATTGATATCGCTTCCCAAAGCAAACCTGCTGTCGTTGGTATTTTTGTTAGACATTCAAATAGAGAATTAAGACGATGGGGATCAGGATTCTTTTTTCGTGAAGACGGTTATATTATGACAAATGACCACATCGTTCACGGTGGACAACGATTTGAAGTCAAGTTGTTAGACGGTAGCATAGTAGATGCGAAATTAGTTGGAACAGATGTCAACACAGATGTTGCAGTCCTAAAGGTTGAAGGAGACAAGGAATACCCTATTCTTCCATTAGCTAATTCTGAGAAAGTTCGGGTTGGACAATTTGCTGTCGCAATTGGAAATCCTTTTCAACTTGACTATACAGTAACAACGGGTATTGTCAGCGGTAAAAGTCGTAATGTTCTGGGTGGGATGCGTGTCATCAGATACCAAAACTTCATCCAAACAGACGCATGGATTAATACAGGTAGCAGCGGAGGTCCTCTCTTAAATATCTATGGAGAAGTAATCGGTATCAACGCTCTAATCCGAAAGGCAGAAAATACACCTGCAGCAGCAAGAGCAGGCGCGGGGTTTGCTATTCCCAGCAACCTCGCAAGTGTCATTGGGGACCAACTCATCGCAAATGGAAAGATCATTCGCGGTTATCTCGGAATTAGTATGCGGGAGGTGGCACAAGGTGTTAGTGTGGAAAGAGTACTATTGGGAACACCCGCTGACAAAGCCGGTTTACAATGGCGTGACATCATCTATGAATACAACGGAAAAAAGGTCAAAAACACTCTTCAATTTCAAATGCTCATAGCGGATTCTACTGTCGGTAAAAAGTCTGTCATCAAAGTAATACGACGTGGACAGAAGAAAACACTCAGTACAACAATTGTTGAAATGCCACCAGAATTGGCAGGATTGCCGTTTGAAGATAATTCTGTTTCTTGGAATACGCTCGGATTAGCAGTGAGACAGTTAGAAAAAGGGGATGCACAAAGATATACATATCTCACAAATGAAGATCGAGGTGTAATTGTTGAAAGAGTTAAGACAGATGCTCCTGGGTTCAATGCCAAGATCCCACGTGGAGCACTTATCACTGCAGTCAATGGGGAACAAGTATCTGATGTCCAAACGCTTGAAGCACTCCTACAAAGGCATAAAGAACTTGAAGAACTGATGCTTGAAATAAAAAGCAGCCACGGTAAAGAAAAACTAACTATACATTTAAAAAAATAAGGTTCTAAACATTCAATACCATTTCTAATGGAAAACACCGCATTTTTGTAGCATAAACTGCCAGTTTGTGCCATCCTTCAAGGCATTCTTAACAAATGCTAATGGGATAAACATTTATAGAAATGGTATTACTACCATTTTTTGATAACGGTGTAAATAGGACACATGCCACAAAAACCGAAAACTCTCACGTTGAAAGATATTTTTAGTCCGGGTGGTATCATTTCAGAACATCTATCGGGCTATGAGTACCGTGAAGAACAACTCCTTATGGCAAATGCTGTTGCCCGCGCATTTTCTGACGCTGAGCATCTGATTGTGGAAGCTGGAACAGGAGTTGGAAAAAGTTTTGCCTATCTTATTCCCGCTGTTTCACTTTCAGTCAAAACTAATCAGACCGTTGTTATTTCCACCAACACTATCAGTTTGCAGGAACAGTTGGTAACAAAGGATATACCGTTCCTGCATGATGTGTTACCGCGTGATTTCGAAGCAGTACTCGCTAAAGGACGGCGTAATTATCTTTCTCGTCGTAGGTTGAATAATTTGCTAACCTCTCAACGCGGACTGTTTGACACAATGGAAGAAGTAGATCAGGTCAAGCAGATAACTGAGTGGGTGGAAACAACAGAGGATGGTAGTCAAGCAGATCTACCGATACAACCAACATCTCTTGTATGGGACAAGGTAGTATCTGACCGAGATAATTGCCTCGGACGCAAATGTCCTACCTACGATGTCTGTTTCTATTTCAATGCACGCAACGAGATGTATAATGCAGACCTACTCATCGTCAATCACCATCTTCTGTTCAGCGATTTGGCACTTCGCCAACTTGACCCTGCTGTCGGTATCCTCCCCGATTATGACTATCTTATTATTGATGAAGCACATCATTTGGAATCCACCGCGACCAATCATACAAGCCTCAGAATAAACAATTCACAAGTCAAATGGCTTCTGGACTCCCTTCATATCGATGGAAAAGAAAGTGGTGCTGCAACCCAATTTGACTCGTCAGACCTGATGAAAGGTGTTGATGAAGCACGTGAACAGGCAAACCTATTTTTCAGTGCTGTTGGAGACTACTTTGCAAACGCAGATGGTTATACCACAACTAAGCGAATTGATGAGGATAATGTTGTTGAGGTGTTCAAAACTGGGAATATATTAGATGCTCCGATGTTGAAAATTGAAAAAACACTTAAACAACTACGTGATAACGCTGAAACTGATGATGATGAGGTGGAGCTATCTTCATACTACAACCAGTGCAGACGACTTAGAGAAGTATTAGACTTGATAGTACACCAACCTGATCCTGAATACATTTACTGGGCAGAATCTTCGTCAAGGGGACGAACACCGCGTGTCCTTCTGAATGCCACCCCTGTGAATATTAGTCAGATGTTAAAGGATTCTCTCTTTGATATAAAAGAGAGTGTTGTTATGACAAGCGCGACACTTTCCACATCCAATAACTTTGATTATTTCAAAACACGAATAGGTATAGATGATTGTCGAGAACTGTTGGTGCAATCACCATTTAACTTCAAGGAACAGGTAAAAATACATATTCCACAGTCTATGCCAGATCCGAGAAGTGATGAATTTGTTACTGCAGCCATCCGTGAAATCAAACACTATCTCAAATTGACGCACGGTAAAGCTTTTGTTCTATTTACCAGTTATAAAATGATGGATGAAGTCTATGAGGAAGTTGAACCTTTCCTCACAGAAATGGGTATTGATGTATACAAACAGGGAGGGGAACTCTCACGGACAGATATGCTACAAGCGTTCCGTGAGGATACAGATTCAGTTTTGTTCGGTACTTCCAGTTTCTGGGAAGGTGTTGATGTGCGTGGCGAAGCATTGAGTAATGTCGTTATCACGAAATTACCTTTTGAAGTGCCTACGCATCCGATAATGGAAGCACGGGTTAAACAGATTAAAGAACAGGGTGGAAATGAATTCTATGAATTCAGTTTACCTGAAGCTATATTGCGCCTCAAACAGGGGTTCGGAAGACTTATCCGCACACAAACTGACCAAGGTATAGTTGTAATTTTGGATTCACGTATTATAACACGTAGTTATGGCAAACTTTTTTTAGCATCACTCCCACCATGCGATATTATTGCCTAAATTGAAGTTTTGCCCCACTATACCTACAACTCTCAATTTGAGTTTTCTATCATATTATAGTGAATTATAAATATAAGTTGACACTTTCGACACACGGTAGGCGAGGTTTCCTAACCTCGCCGATGCAGAGCGTTCAAGTAATTTCAAAATCTACTATATAAGTATAATGGACAGACCAACACCACCATTCTTATTGTCGGACGGGGCTCTGTGTCTGTCGGTTGTCATGGATATATCTGACGGGAACAGACACCCACCTACAATCTGTGGATAAGTTTGTCCTCATTAACAAAAAAGAAGTTCAATGTGAAAATACATTGAACTTCTTTCAAAGATTGTTTTCTGAACTGCGATTTTAATAACGTTGTGGGGACGGCTGAGCAACCCGGATACTTCTGCTATGTGTGAATGGAAACTTGAACTCTAATGTCTGATAACGTTGTGTACCACCTCGAGGAGGAGATTTTTCAATTGGTAGAGTTACTAATAATTCAGTGGCATTGAGCTTTACCTGCCTGAACGGGATGAATCCTTCCACACTCTCTCCAGGGTTAACACCAACACGGTGAAAACCGACCTGTTTTTCCACTATTGGCATGCGTTTTTCAATTAGAATTTGCCGAGCTTTCTCCAAACCGTGTTTTACATAGAGACCAGAAGTACGCGACATATAGGCAAAACGTTCCTCTAAATCTTCAAGATTAAGACCAGGATAATAGTTTTCACCTTGATCAGTAACCTCACATTTCTTTACATCAAAAAGAATATATTCTTCCCGATTATTCGTAATTTTTACGTAAAACACATCAGTTTTGTCCCCTTGACGGAGTGCTTCTGTTTCGTAAAAGGGTGAGTACGCGTTACCCCGATTATATTTTCTATCCAGATCGGTTCTGCGCCAATAACAGATAGAGACGGTGATGCCGTCCAGTGTTTTAGTGAGGAACGGTTGTCTTGCCTGTATATCAAATTCCTCTGGTAAGTCTGAGACGAATACAACATCAACTACTTTTCTATTTTCGTTCTCAGTGGGTAATTCTATTTGAGGTTCAACCTCAACCCATTCTTTCAAAAATTGATTCCAATCATCAGGAGAAAATGCATAGTCTGGAGAAGCGAAAATATAGGTTAATGCTTTTGCATTAGCATCTGGGACCGGAACTAACCGAAAACCGACTGTTTGTAGTCCATGCTTGTCAATAATCGGTTGTGCCAAATTTGCAGAAGGAATTGCAGGAACAACCACATCTGAATTCGGGTTCTTTTCTCTTTCCATTTGCACGTCAACGATATTTTGCACTGGTTGGATGGGAGACATACTTTGTAAGGACTGACCGCCGCAACCTAATATCATAAAGCCTAACAGAAGGAGTGTCCCTATATTTAATAATAAAAATGTTCGTGGCAGCCTCCCAAATCGTTTATTTCCGCATGACTCCCTCCCAAAATTCTGGCAAGATTTTGTTTGCTTAAAAAACCATTTCATGGATATAATTGCCTCCTTGTCTACCATTTGAGAATGGCAGCATTTTTTATGTTTGTCATTAGACCTAAGTGTTAAGTTACCACAACTGTACATTTTCGTCAACAACATAAATGTGTTTAATTTCGGCACAAATACAGAATTATTCTTCTTTTATAAATCAAGTTCATATACTTGTTATCACACTCACGTTAAAATAACTGCGGTTTTTACTAAAAAAAGTTGACATCAATAACCGTTTGTGTCTATAATACAGAATTATAATTTTATCAATCTAAGGGATATTTCCCATACAATCATCAGAAAGAATATGAAACATTTAGTAATTATATTTTTTGTTATGCTAATTTGTGTAATCAATCCGTTATTTGGACAAGACACGGAACCCCAAACGGATCCACCTGCTCCATCACAAGATGAGGTGACATTGGTAGAAGAAGAGGAGGAGGAAGTGGAGAATCAGCCGACGGAACCTGTTTCACCCTCCACACAGGAACAACCTTCTATCATCCAAGAACCACCTATCACTACACAAGAAGATCAGGAAAGGGACACTGAAGACGGATCTTCACCTACCACTCCTGAAGAACCCACCGTTG
This sequence comes from Candidatus Poribacteria bacterium, assembly GCA_965214095.1. Classification (GTDB taxonomy): domain Bacteria; phylum Poribacteria; class WGA-4E; order WGA-4E; family WGA-3G; genus MSPOR6. The sequence continues at coordinate 2,448,341 of OZ243938.1, forward strand.
AAAACTACACGACTGAACCTCCAGTTGTCCCAAAGGAGACAGAAGTCGAAAAACCTGTTGAAGATCCTGTCCCGACACCACCCCAGTGGCAAGGAAGACGCAGAATGTTCAAAATCGTTAATGATTTCTTGTTAAAACCGGATGAAACTTTGACAACACTTGTGCTTATCGCGGGGGATGCCACCATACAAGGAACTGTAACAGGCAACGTTTTGGTAATCGGTGGAAACGTTGAACTTACAGAGGGAGCACAAGTGAAAGGTTTGCTCAAAGTGATCGGTGGTACAGTTGATGGAAACCTTGAATCTGTCCAAAATGTAAGGATCAACAATCAATGGCAAATGGTACCCGCTGTTGCAAACTTGTTGATGCATCCACACACCATCTGGGATATTAAAAAGGAAAGAAATTTTCGGTTGACCATTCAAAAATTCGTAATTCTATTGATTACGTATCTACTGATTGCTGTGATATTTTCAAGACCGATAAATGCTGTCAGTTCAATGTTGTCAGAGAAACCGATCGGAAGCATTCTATTTAGTATCCTCATGTTTATTGTTATTCCTGCAGTCGCAGTTGTTCTTATACTCTCTATAGTAGGATATCCGTTTCTGTTGTTATGTATATGTCTTTTGGTACCGGTAGCCTTATGTGGTAAAACAGCGATCTTCCTTACACTTGGAAGTACTCTTCTCGCCGGTAAATTAAGACCGCTTGCTGTGGTGTTCGGATTTATTCCATACTTTATGGCAACAGAAATCCCACATGTGGATTGGATTGCGTTCCTTACTTTTAATGGTGTCGGCATTGGAATCTGTATATTATCAGCATTAAATGAAATGTACCAGAATCAAACCAATATTAATTGGGCAGAAAGAGTGCGATAATAATGGTTCTTGACTCTCCCATCTTTCTAATCTTGTTCCTCTTATTGCCGTTGTTCGCACTATTCATTTGGTGGCATCACAAACGCGGAGCATCTCCTACAATTCGTTTCACTGAACTTGAAGGTATCCGTCAAATGCCACGAACACTCTCTGTAAAACTATTACCGCTAATGAAGGTGATAAGGTTCATCGTTATAGCATTACTTATCTTTGCTCTTGCGCGTCCACAACTTCTCCAAAGCCAAGAACGACGTTTTGTTGAAGGCATTAATATTTTCTTAGCACTTGATGTGTCTGACAGCATGCGAGCAGAAGATTTCAATGATACAAACCGGCTGCAAACAGCGAAATCGGTGATACGCGATTTTCTTAGGTTTCGGGACAGTGATCGCATAGGTCTGGTCGTATTTTCTGGGGAAAGTTATACGCTGTGTCCACTTACACTGGATTATTCAAACTTAACGGAATCACTTGATGGTGTAGAAGTTGAGATGGGAGACCAACTACGAGAAGGAACAGCAATCGGCGATGCAATTGCAATGACTACGCATCGCTTGAGAACATCTGATACGAAGACCAATATAGTCATTCTCCTGACAGATGGTGAAAACAATGAAGGAACGATTGACCCAGAAACAGCAGCAGCATTGGCAGAATCCTTAGATATACGGGTTTATACGATTGGTATGGGCAAAGAGGGTGGAACACGCATTCCCTTTGAAGATACTACATTTGGGAAACGTTATACCGATTTTATTACCTATCTGGATGAAGAAACGCTTCAAAATATTGCTGATACCACTGGTGGCAGATATTTCCGAGCGAAAGACCTGCAATCATTAAAACATGTGTATACGGAAATTGACAAACTTGAAAAGACAAAGTTCAAGGTTGTTCACTATACTGAACGTCAAGAAATAGCGGTCTACTTTCTTATTCCTGCAGCACTTCTTTTTGCTCTTGAAATGTTATTGAGCAATACAGTGCTACGTAAAATCCCATAATCAAAGATTGACATTATAGTGAATTATAAATATAAGTTGACACTTTCGACACACGGTAGGCGAGGTTTCCTAACCTCGCCGATGCAGAGTGTTCAAGTAATTTCAAAATCTACTATAAACATATAGGAGATCAACATGAAAAATATAGTTGCATGTAATTTAGGTAGTTATCGGCAGTTTGGTGCGAATGCTTATGCACACTTAGCAGAAATAGGTTTGACCAATGTTGAGATTGGCGTACCATCTGCTGATGGCGTTGACGCGCTACAATCAGAATTAAAATCACACGGACTTACAGCAACAAGTCTACTCGGTAGGTGCGATGTACAGTCTGAGACAGTCGTTGAGGATTTTCAAACGACATTAAACATCGCAAATCAGATGGATGTCAAAGTCATTTTTGTTAGCGTACACGCTGGTGAAACAGACAAAAACAAGGTATATGACCGTCTACGCGCAATCGGTGAGAATGCAGAACCATTGGATGTAAAGGTCTGTTTAGAGACACATCCAGATATGGCACACAACGGGGATATTGCTCTTGAAACGATGAAGGGTGTTAATCATCCGAATATCCGAGTCAATTTTGACACTGGTAATGTCTACTACTATAACCATGATGTTGATGCTGTCACAGAAGTTAAGAAGGTCGTGGACTACGTCGGGGCTGTTCATCTCAAGGACACAAACGGTGGTTATCGGACTTGGCATTTTCCCACCCTCGGAGAAGGTGTTGTTGATTATAAAACCGTTTTCCAAACATTAAACGATACCGGTTTCTACGGTCCTTTCACAATGGAATTGGAAGGAATTGAAGGTGAAAACCTTGATGAAGCAGGCGTTAAAGCACGCGTAGCAGATTCACTGCAGCACCTGAAAGACATTGGAGTCATCTAATGGATACCGATCTCTGCATTATTCGTATCGGTGATGGAGAAAGGGTCAGTGACACATTAGGAAATGTGCTTGATACACCAGATATGGCAACCATCGGAGCATTTGCTGTATCTAAGGATCGTCCAACTGAACTTCATTATCACGATTTCGATGAATATTGGTATTTCACTGAAGGCACAACGACGGTGACTCTACGTACTGCTGATGGACAAAGCGAATCCTACCGCATTGGTCCAGGGGATTTAGTTATCACACCGAAAGGTGTTGAGCATGGACACATTCCAGATGATGTTGTCAAAGGTGTGCAGTGGGTGAGTCTGATTCATCCGGATGCACGCCGTGGGCATCTACACAGGTGAAAATGCCAACACAAACGATTCCACTATCCAAACGGAGATTGGGACGCACTGGTTTAGATGTTGCTTGCCTCAGTATGGGTGGTGCGCGTATCGGTGGTGATCATGTCACTGACGATGAAGCAATTAAAGCAGTCCGACGTGCAATCACATTAGGGTTGAGCAACAGTATCTAAATACCTATATTTTTCTTGATATTTCTATGGATTTATAGTATACTATTATATGGCTTATATATCAGCGCGTAAAGCAAGTGAACTGCTGGATTATACCCCCGACCATTTAAGGAAGTTGGCAAATGAAGGAAAGATTGAATATATCCGCACAGGAGGCGGACACAGACGCTATGATGTTGAAGGATACATCAAAAGCAAATCCCAATCAATTGCAACTGTTTGCTACTGCAGAGTATCCAGCACGAAGCAAAGAGATGATCTTGAACGACAAGTTGAATATATGCGAAGGATCTACCCCTCAGCAGAAGTTATCAGAGACATCGGGAGTGGTATCAACTTCAAAAGGAAAGGGCTTAGAACCTTATTGGAACGGCTTATGCAAGGTGATAAGCTCCAAGTTGTTATTGCCCATCGGGATAGGCTCGCCCGATTCGGTATCGAGCTTATACAATACCTCATTGAACAAAACGGTGGCGAACTCGTGGTTCTCGATCAAACAGAACACAGTCCGCAAGAAGAACTCACGCAGGATCTTCTCGCAATCCTGCACGTCTTCAGTAGCAGAATGCACGGGCTCAGAAGTTACCGTGACAAAATCAAAGAAGATAAGAGTTTATCCGACAACAGAACAACGTGAAACACTGCGTCAGTGGTTTGGCACAGCACGTTTTACTTATAATAAAACGATTGCTTTGTTGAACGAAACAGACACAAAAGCGAATTGGAAAGCGATAAAAACAGGTATTCTTCACAATCTTCCTGAATGGAGTAAAGAAACACCGTATCAAGTGAAATCTGTTGCTATCCGAGATGCTTGTATAGCTGTCCGAGAAGCAAAGCGAAAATGTAAGAAAACAGGACAATATCAATCTGTTTTCTTCAAATCTAAACGTCGTCCATCAGATAGTATTTTCATTCCGAAGTCTTCCATAAAAAAACAAGGTGTTTACCACACCTTGCTGGGACACCTCAAAATGTCAGAGATGTTACCTGATAATATCTGTGACTCACGCCTCGTGAAAGAGAATGATAAATACTATCTCTGTGTTTCCTATACTGTGACAACTCCGAAGCGAAAGCCAAACGGACGTGTTGTTGCTTTAGACCCTGGCGTGAGAACATTCCTCACATATTTTCATGAGCGTGGTTTCGGATGGCTTGGACACCATGCTATTAATCGGATTCAAAGACTCTGTTCATATCTCGATGACCTATTATCTCGTGCAGCTAAAGCAAATAGACAATCACGCAAGAATATGAGACGCGCTGCAAACAGAATACGCACACGCATAAAAAATCTTGTAGATGAATTGCATCATAAAGTCGCACGATACCTTGTGGATACCTTTGATATTATCTTACTCCCAACGTTTGAGACTTCAGATATGGTAATGCGTGGAAAACGAAAACTACGAAAGAGGTCTGCCCGACAAATGTTGACACTCTCTCACTACAGATTCAAACAGTTCCTAAAACATAAAGCGAAAGAAACTGGATTTATCGTCGTTGATGTCTGTGAAGCATACACATCAAAAACAGTTTCTTGGACTGGTGAGATGAGAAAATCACTCGGTGGACGCAAGATAATCAAAGATAGCACAGGACGCAAGATGAACAGAGACTTGAATGGCGCACGTGGGATATTCCTGCGTGCTTTGGTAGATGAGCCCTGGTTACTCTCTATGAGTAACTTGCAAACCGTATAAGATGTGAAATACATAGTATTACACGGATATATACAGGTTAATATCATCGGTCGAGTAATTATCCCGAAGATGAACGCGATCGTGCAAAGGAACGCGGATTTGATGCCAGGGATTACCTCAGAAGTCTTGTTGAACAATCCACGATTGATGATTTTCCTCTCACATTGGAAATTCGCAATCCAGACTTCGGTTCATACCCAAAACGAACGGTAGCCGATGTGTATCTTTACATCAACGGAGAAAGAATTTCAGTTGCAGATAAACTCTTTGAAACTCGGCATGCAGTTCCGTTCTCGTTTGACTACGATTTTCAGTGGGGACAACCGGAACTTGATTTTCAATCCTGGTATAGAATGCTTGGGATTGACGATCCTGTTACTCCTGATGTAGATGAAAGTATTCCCGATAATGAATTACCTTAGCAGACTGTATGGTATGTGAGTCTGATTATTCTTTGAATTGATATAAAATACGCTATGGAACATAGGAGAAGATTGAATGAAATTTCAGGGTAAGGTCGCATTAGTAACAGGAGGTAGCCGCGGTATTGGCAAAGCAACTGCATTGAAACTTGCGAGTGAAGGCGCGACTGTTGCTGTGCATTATTCCCAATCATCTGCTAAAGCGGAAGATGTCTGTGCTGAAATCAAAAACGAACATCATCAGAAAGCATTACCTTTCCAAGCCGACATATCGGACAGAGAAGCAGTGAACAAGATGGTTGCCTCTGTCACTAAAGAACTTGGAACAATTGATATCTTGGTGAATAATGCTGGTGATGTTGGTGATATGGTATTTGACGAACTTACACCTGAACATTGGGATAGGATCATTGCAATAAACTTGACTGGTCCCTTCAACGTGCTGTGGGCAGTCAAACCGGGGATGATCAAACAGCAGTTTGGTCGTATTGTAAATGTATCGTCTATCGCCGCGTTGGCAGTACGTCCGAACCAGCTGCCTTATGCTGCTGCGAAAGCCGGTATTATATCTCTCACAAAATCGTGTTGTGGTCCACTGGCAGCACATAATATCCGTATCAATTCAGTAGCACCAGGGGCAATAGGAACGGATATGCTAAGTGAAGTTTCACCTGAAATGGTGGAGCAACTCCGAGCCACAACGCCACTTGGTAGGCTTGGTGAACCGGAAGAGATGGCAAACGTGATAGCGTTTCTTCTGAGCGAGGAATCCAGTTATATGACAGGTGCGACTGTGATTGCAAGTGGCGGCAGGATTCTTATACCGTAACCTCAAGTTCTGTTGTACCGATTTCCAGATCAAATGCAATGTATGTCTGTTTCCCTTCAACCAGAAATGTATCTGTTTGAAAATCTCTACGCGAACGCACTTCGCGCAAGTCCCACCCGTTAACTTGAATACGACGTATAGGTACATCAATACTGATTGTAAAGTTGGCTGTTGGGAATTGCGTGGAGATATTGATCTGATGTTTATCCGATTGCACGATAATATCAGTGAATTCCCGTGCCATCCAATAATGTCCAATCTCTGAGTTTTTCATCCAACGTGTCTTTGTTCCATCCGGGTCGTAGTTATCCAGACGTTCTTTAACAGTTTTCAGGACATCAAATCCGAGTTTTTCTCCATTGAAATAGAAACCGGGCCAATGTCCAACGAGGACACATGGGAGTTCTTTTTCAAGGATAAGTGGCAAACGTCCGCCTTGTAAGTCCTCTGTGATGAACCGGTCAGCATTCCCTAAATCGTATCCTGTCCATCCACCAAACCAGTCCCCCGCACACGCAACAATACTTGCAATAGCAACTCCTTTTTCCTTTTCGACATGCCAGATAGGAACATCAGGCAGTTCATCATGTTTGAGCCAAAGAAAATAGAAAGGACGTGGATCGTTGTTGACTTCTTGTGATGCGGTTAAGACCGCTTTTGAATATGCTGCCTCTTGACGTTTCCCGAATGCCCCAGGACTCGTTACCCCTTCACACGGAATACCGACGTTGTTTAATATTTCCATTGCAGTGATGATATAATCAGTTAATCTATTATCAACCGGTGGATTCACCCACTCAACCTGTTCCCATTCATCAGTAAGGGCAAATGTATTCAGATTGACGACAGCGGTGTGGGTTAACATCTCAGGTGTCAAATCAAAGTTCGGCCAGATTATTTCACGGTAAATCCGCATCCATGACTGATATTCATGTATCGGACTATTTTCTACAGCTTCGGAAGGAAATCCTTCGTCAACTCTGCCCATGCCAGCTGGATACGGAATGAGACTAAATTTTCCTTTAACACCGTTCTCCCAACACCATTCTGCCCACTCCCACGCAAAATCGGCTGGTATAGTATTAGGCATGTTTTTGTGTTGTGCTGCATCCCCTTCCCAACGGTCTGGTGGCACATTCGGTTTATGTTTTGCTTTCCACCCATGCCTCTGCTGAATCCAATAGTAGGTAAGGTTAATCACTGGACACGAATCATCAACAATGAGGGACAGTGGGGTTCTGAGGAGTGGATTACAGATGCGAACTTTCATTACTTTCTAATCCTTTGACACAGGTTTATTCTTAATTCTCTCAATAGTCCTTTTGATGAACGGAACATCATCTACCCATAAACCTTCAATACCATTTTGCATTGTCCATTCAACATCTTGTGTTGTTAGGATGAAGCCTGCATCAACAACAAATCCGTTTGACCGAAGTTCATCAACTTGTCGTGAGATAGAGTGTGTAATGGAGTTGTAGAGTTTAAAATGATTGAATTTGCTCCATCCAAAGATGACACGTTTTATATCTATCTTCGCAGCTGCCTTGATAAAGTTAGTCATGGGATTGAGGAAAATCGCGCTTGTTTGGAGACGTGGTTCTAAACGTTTGGCATCAATGAGTATCTGTTTCCGTATGTAAAATGTAAGAATATTCACAAGGTGAATAACATCAAAATGGTGTATCCTTTCAATAACGATCGGTAGCAGTTCAGGTGTGTCAGATTTCGGTTCAATAAAGCACGGCATCTGGTTTTCCTGTACAAATCTGAGTGCGTCATCAAGGTGTGCCACAGGTTCATCCGAATCTAGTACCTTTAGATTCTGCACTTCTTTCCATTTCATTTTATTGATGGGAGTGGTACATCCTGTCGCTGCGCGAATATCGTTTCGATTGAAATCCACATGGATGAGGGCAGGCTGTTTATCTTGTGTAAGGTAGACATCACATTCAAAGGCATCGGCACCATCTGTAAATGCTTGTTTAAAGGAGATGAGTGTGTTTTCGGGGGCGCGTCCCATACCACCACGATGTGCAAAGAGTTGTATCTTCATATATGGTTTGTTCAACTAATCTGTGCTGGATGGTCTCCCAAACTCAGTAATGCTCTACGTAGATTAACTTGTTGTAGTAGATTCATATTTAATGCCTCAACTGTGGCTCTGCCTGTACGCGTGCGTCCAATTATATGTAGAAAATCTCTACTCCACATAAAATGTCTTTGCCACTGTTTTTCACGAGGATTGAAAAGAAATACGCGTAAACCTGTCTGTGGGTCAACTGCGTGTGTTTTTGCATGCTTGTGGTTGTTACAACGCGGACATGCCCACGCTAAATTGTCTAATGAATTGGTTCCACCGATTTTTTGAGGAATTATATGTTCACAATGGAAAGAAGAGGTGGCGAAACTATCAGGTATTCTGCAATATTCGCAGAATCCTTTCGCACGTTCTTGTATTTGTCGACGTATACGAGCAGAAATACGATTAGTGGACATCATCCTTTGCTATATTCCTGCCTTTAGTTTTCTGATTGATTTAGTTGCGAAATAGATTCATAGTAGTCAGGTGGTTCATGATGGGAAATTAGTAGACCATATTCTGATAGAATTTTGATTGCAGGTTTTTCCCAACGGTGTACTAAGATAGCGAGTGCCTCAATACGTTTAACATTCATCTTTCCCAACTTTGTTATAAAATTCTCATATTCAACTGATTCGTCATCGTTCAAATCTGTATCCTCTCGCTTAAGTCGCAATTCCCAATATCGTCGGTGCTCTTTTTTAAGTAAACGGGTGTTTTTCCGTATGAAGTCTAATACCTCGTCATCTGAAGCATTAGGGTCTAAATCTTCATCTGGTGAATGGTCCTGATGTTCTTGCCATTCAGTGAACTTTTGCCTAAATTCATCCAATTCTACGGGTGATAACTGTTTTACGCTATTTAACAGATGTTCTACTCTCAGTTCGGTCGGTATATCAACGGTTGCCATCATCCTTCCTCCGATAATTTTGGTAATCAGATCTATGCAAATACAGTTTCCTTATCCAAAAGTATAACACATCTTTCTGTTTGTTGCTATTTATTGTGGACGGATAGTATGTGGTATCAATTATTCTTCTTTCTTCTTATGCCACATCCATTCAAAGTTGTCTTGCGGTTGAAATCCTAATATCCGTTTCGTTTTGGCATTTGAAAATTGCTGGTGTGGTAGATCGGCAAAGATGTTGAAGATCTCACACTTTGATGGTAATTCTTCAAGATCAATTTCTAACCCCAAACGAAACGCCTCACCCGCATCCCGCCAACTAACTGAAAATGGGTTGAGATCGCTGCCTGCTCTCTCATAATTGATGTCTTGGAAACTAAGAAAAAGATAACAGAGGACATATATATCGTAATTTTCAGTAAAGACTTTGCAGATTTCTTGTCCAAGTCCCTTCGTTAATGGATATAATCCTGTACTTGTTTTAGGTGGAACATCTGGATTTATCTCGTAATCCCAACTTGTATATGCATCTCCTTGGATAGTGAAGTGAGGCCCTGTATTTATAACACGTTGGATCCCGTGTTCAACAGCAGCACGCATTGTGTTGTATGCTCCACGTGTGCTAACATCAAATGCCAATTGCCGATCATGACGAAGCACGGAGCAATTGATGATTGTATCCATCCCTTCCGATGCACGAAGGACTTGATCTAACGAACTAACATCAATATGTAGGGATTCATGTTTTGTGTCAATCTCGTTGATGTCTGTTACGCGCAAGCTGTAGTAGGGTTCTAATGCTTTGACTACGTGTGGTCCAAGATAGCCATTACCACCTAAAATGAGAACTTTCATGGAATCTCCTTATGTATATACTTGTTATTTTGTCGGTGGCACAAATTGTGGGTTGAATTTCAGGTGTCCCTTTGCCTTGCTGATGTCAAAACGGGAACTGGGGAACTCCGATTGAACGTGAAAGATACCCCATCCTGATGGAGCATCAATTGCACCTTGGAAGGCAGTGACCGCATCGTTTATTTCAAGCCACATAGAGTTGAATTCTGATTTTGGAGCATCTTCTGTAGTGACGATTGCTCCCAGTCTCAGACATGTAACTTTGATTTTCCTTTCGAGCGCGAATTCTCGGCAAGTGAATTCACCGAGGTGTTTTGCAAGAACATCTCCCTCAGTGTGAGGACGTGGTCTCCAATTTTCTTTCACTGTCCAATCTTCTCCGTGTTGTTCAAACAAGCGGAGTGTGCTTGCATAGATGAAGTGTTTGACACCCTCTGCTGATGCAGCGATCAACAGGTTATAGGTGCAACGGGTTTGAAAATCAATCTCAAAGTTTTCTGGTTCGTTGGCTTGTGTCTTAAGTTCAGGTGGTGTATGTGCAATATGAACAATTGTATCTATGCCTTTCACTAAATCGTTAGTTGATTCATCATGTCCTAAGTCGCTTTGTATGAAGTCATAATTAGTATCAACATGTAGGAGTTCAGTTAGTCGGACTGTGTGTGAATCGGCGGCTGCGTCTGCTAATTTACGTGCTAATTCAGAACTTGCTGAAGTAATCAATATTTTCATTGGTTTGCTCTAAAATTTGGGATGTTAGGTTTGGTCTATAAAGCCTTTTGAATTTTCGTAGCGATATTGTTAATTTCTTCTATGTCCCCTTCACTCGGTTTCCAAGGTAGTCGTAATGGGTCACCTTCCCATCTTGGGATTAGATGTAGATGGAAATGGAAGACTGTTTGGAATCCTGCTGCTTCGTTTGATTGGAATAGGTTGAGTCCATCTGGATTCAACGCTTTCCGTATTGCTGCAGCAAGAGGGACAGCGGTTTCCATTATTTTACTGCCGACTTCTGCAGGCATGTCAAAAATATTTCGGTAATGTTGTTTCGGTATAATAAGTAGATGTCCAGGATTTGCTGGGGCGATGTCCATAAAAGCGAAGACATGTTCGTCTTCGTATACTTGGCAAGATGGGATTTTCCCTTCAACGATTGCACAAAAGATACATTCCATCAATCTATTTCCTCATAAGAATTTTGTGATATTTTAGCAGGTTGAACATATAAATTCAATAATATACCATTTCTGAAAAATAACTTCTCATTAAAGAAAGGAACCGTTCGTAGTCGCGCAATTCATTGCGCCTCTTACATTCTCTATTTTAAAGTTAGAATTCATACTCTTATAATGAGATATTCTCTACTAGAAATGGTAATATATATGACCTGTTAGGAATATTTGTTGAGTGTGGTTAGGAAATCGCTAAATCAAGAAATCAACGGTATGAATACCTTTGACGAACACGCGCATGGTATTCGCCATGATTCCTCCTACGGGGTTCAAAGCAAATGAGAATTACCGCATTAACAAATTAATCTTCATTAGGCACTCCCGGAGTGGCACTCTACATGATTTCCTTCAATCGGATCTTTGAACGTAATCTTTGGGGCAAAATGATGTCCATATACCTATTATCAAACTCACATTAATTCAGTTATCCTAATTTTTCCGCTCATTAATTACTAAACTTTAATGGGGTGAGTTGCGTCAAAATCGTTATACACCATACCATAATATCTCACTTAAAATTGTTCAGAACTTTTTGAAATTGGTTATTGTCAAAACTTAGTAAAACTAAATACTTATAATCACAATCTTCAGCAGGAATAGTTTATGTTGTTTTAAGGAGACGCTAATGCTTCGATGGAATATAAAGTTAACATTAATTTTGGTCATAATTCAATGTGTTGTATTGCTTCGTGTAGACGCACAAGAACCACAGGAAATTGACCTTTCGCAACCACTAACCCTTGAACAGTGTATTCAGTTGGGATTGGAAAAGTCAACAAGTATGCGAAATTCCCGATTGAGCCTCGCTATTCAGGAACTCCGTCTGAAAAATGCTCGGGCAGATTATTTTCCAATTATCACCTCCTCTGGAAACTACAACTTTAATGATCGTCTTGACTTCGGGTTTGAACCTGAGAACTACGGTTTAGGGTTGACAGGACGGTATACACTCTGGGATAATGGACAACGTGAAGTGGGTCTTGCACAAGCGAAAGAAGGATTAAAAGCCACAACCAACAGGAATGAAGGGATAAAACAGAACGTAATTTTACAAATCACACAAGCATATTATAATGTACTTAAAGATACTGACCTTGTTAAAGTTAGCGAAGATGTGTTAGCACGTTCAATGGAGGACACCGAGCAAACAATTGCTCTGAAAGAAGCGGGTGTACTTATTCCTGCTGATGTCGCAACTGCAAGAGTTCGTCAAGCAAATAACGAATTGTCATTGGTAAACAATCAAAATGCACTGCAAATCTCACAAGCAACTTTGCCACGCCTCATGGGGTTAGACCCAGGATTGCTAATTACCGTAGCAGTTGACGAATCCTTTCAACTCTATCTGGATAGAGGAACTATTGAAAAAATACAAATTACTGTGGAAGAAGCCATACAAACAGCATTTGATAATCGTCCTGAATTTAAGGAAACTGAAGCATCACTTAAACAGCAGGAATGGAGTTTAACACTATCAAAATTACAACGTTGGCCCCGATTGAGTGCAAATGCAAACTATAATGTAGACCTGGATGCTTATCTTCGCGAACGGGTAAATTTCTCAGATTTTCGGAGTTGGAGTGTCGGAGCCTCTATAAACTTTACACTTTATGATGGTGGTGTATTAGGCAATGTTGTTAAGGAACGGAGTATGCAGTTAGAACAGGCACGTGAAAATGCAAGCGATTTGGAGCGGTCAGTTGCCCTTGATGTTCGACAAAGTTATCTAAATCTGAAACGCAGTGAAACCGTTGTAGAAATCTCTAACACACAGGTAATAAACGCACAACTGAGTTTAGATGTCATTCAAGGAAGGTATAGAGTGGGGAAAGCCATTCTGCTTGAAGTGCTTGATGCACAAACAAGTTATGCACAGTCATTGACAAATCAGGTAAATGCGTTCTACGATTACAAAATTGCATTCGCACGATTGCAGGATGCAATGGGAGTCTTACAGTAATCATGAAGATTGGCAGAAAGTGGTTCATATTCGGTTCCATCGGTATAGTAGCAATAGTGATTGGAGTGATAGGTGCGACTCAAATTAAATTTGGAAATAATAATAATGATGAAGAGGACAAGCGAGAAGTTGTCCGCCGTGGTGAATTCCTTGTAAAAGTTCAAGAGTCTGGCAGACTTCGTTCCCTTGTTGAGGTAGATGTCCGTTCAAACGTAGAAGGCGAAATCCTTGAGATTTTCGTTGAAGAATCCGAACTTGTTCAAGAGGGTGCCCCACTCCTTAAAATTGACGATGAACAGATTATAGAGGATATGAATCAGGCAAAAGCCTATCGGGATGCGCGAAAAGCTGAATTAGATCAATCTGAACTCCGTATACAGATAGCAGAAAAACGCGAAACAAGCGGTCTTCTTCAGGCAAAAAATGCTGTTGCCAAATCTAAGGCATCTCTCGTTTCTTTTGCTGCAAACAAACAACAACGTATCACCGAGGCAGAGACTCTTGTTGCAACGACACAAAATCTGCTCAACCGAGATAAAATCTCTCTAAAGCAGGATGAGATTTCTCTAACACAGGCAAAACTAACGCTTGATCGCGCCAATGTAAATGTCCAATCTGCAAAGATTACACTTGAAACAACTCAAGCAGAACATAAACGGAATGAAGAATTATACAAACAGGAATTAATATCAAAGCAGGCATTAGAGCAATCACAAAAACAACTCGTCCTGAATACATCGCAATATGAGACTGCCCAGAAAGAGGTTGAGTCTCAAAAGGAAACCATTAAATCTCGAGAAGAAAATATCAATGCGATGAAGGAGGCGATTCAGAGTAGAGAGTCAACGATTGCCCTACATAAAAAGAATGTTCAAACAATTATAGAGACGCAAAATGCATTGGAAGAACAGCTAAAAGCAGATTTAGAAAATACACAAACTCGACTAAAACAAACTGAAGAGACGACTGAGGAAGAAAAGGATCTGACAAAACATTCCAAAGTCAGCGCACAAGCTAACCTCCTTCAAGCTGATAGTCGGTTGAAATCTCAGCAGGAAAGGTACGCTTGGACAACGGTTAAAGCACCGATGTCTGGGACAATTACTCGCATATCTGTGGAAGAGGGTGAGATTATCACCTCTGGACGTTCAGCATTCTCACGAGGTGAAGCTATCATGCGTATCGCCGACCTTACGAAGATGATAGTCATAACGCAAATTAATCAGGTGGAAATCGGTAAAATAGATGAGGATCAGCGCGTAGAAATCCGTGTTGATAGTTATCGAAATAAGGTATTTAATGGTAGAGTGAGTGAAATATCTCCCAGTTCCACTCATCGTCCACAAGGTGGCGGCGGCGTAATTACCTTTGAGATAGAAATTGAAGTAGATATATCAGATGAAGAATACCAACTATTGCCGGGTATGTCTGCTGATGTGGATATCATAGTCTTTGAAAAATCGGATATCCTTCAAATACCAATAGCAGCAGTTTTAAGCCCGGAGGTTTTTACAGTTAAAGCGACAGTAAATCCGGATATGCTTGGACAGTTTCAACAAGGACAGCGGCTCAAAGTCCAAAATCTTATAGGTGATCAGTTTGCTGGACAAGTTAGTAAGACCTCACCATCCGAAACTCGCGGCAATCTTGAAATCTTGTTTGACGAACCGCCAAAAGGTATGCGTCCAGGTCCTACAGAAATTGCGATTGTAATATCTGAAAATAATCGGTTGTCTAATATTGAAGCAGAAATCAGGAGTGAACGTCAGCATTTTGTCAAACTTGACACAGGGGAACCATCAAAGAAGAACGGTGAAAAAGGTGTAAAAACGCATATTAAAGTCGGTAGACGTAACAAGACACACTTTGAAATCGTACACGGACTTAAAGAGGGTGATCGCGTCTTTGTACCTTCCATGATGGAATTAACAAAAGGTGAGAAAAATAAGGATAAATAAATCCAAGAAATTAGTTCAATAATACCATTTCTAATTGAAAACACCGCATTTTTGTAGCACAAACTGCCAGTTTGTGCAGTCCTTCAAGACATTCTTAACAAATGTTAATGGGATAAACATTTATAGAAATGGTACAACAATACACTCCTGATGTAACACTTTCAACACATGGACAAAGGAGGAAAATAACGCAAAATGTTAATTGATGTCAAAGACATAACAAAAGTATATGAGATGGGTGATGTGCAGGTGCATGCATTACGAGGCGTTACCTTCACTGTAGAACCCGGTGAATTTATTGCCATTATGGGACCTTCAGGTTCTGGTAAATCTACTATGATGGATATCTTGGGATGCCTTGCCACTCCGACAGCAGGTGAATATTTCCTTGAAGGTGAAGAGGTCGGGAAACTCTCTGATAATAGGTTAGCTGATATACGAAATAAAAAAATCGGCTTTGTATTTCAATCCTTCAATCTTCTGCCACGGACGAGTGCGCTCCACAACGTTGAATTGCCGCTTATCTATTCAGGTTTAGGTAGAAAAGAACGCAAACGTAGAGCCTTTGAATCTTTGGAGGCGGTTGGATTAGCCGACCGTGTTGACCACAAATCAACTGAACTTTCTGGTGGACAGGTTCAACGTGTTGCGATTGCACGTGCACTTGTAAACAAACCATCAATGATCTTTGCAGATGAACCGACAGGAAACTTGGATACGCGTTCTGGTGCCGAAATCCTTGCGATCTTTGACCGCCTAAATGATGATGGTAATACGATTATCATGGTGACACATGAACCAGAGGTGGCAGAACATGCACGACGTGTCCTCCACATACGGGATGGACTCATTGAGCAAGATGAAAGGCGAGACTAAAACTGCAATCAAAGAAGTCAGAATTACCACTCCCTCCAGACTTCATTTTTCATTGATAGATTTGAACGGTCAACTCGGACGGATTGATGGCGGGTTCGGGTTAACCATCAATGAACCGAACTTCCAAATTGTTGCTGAACCATCAACTGAAATCCTAGTTGAGTCTGATACATATCATGATCGGGCATGTGAGATTCTCACACGACTACAAAAATCCTATCAGTTTCCAGGTATCAATCTGAAATTGACCTCTGAAATACCAACACATAGTGGCTTCGGTTCAGGAACCCAACTCTCTCTCGGTATCGCTTCTGCCGTGAACACCCTTTACAATTTGAATTTAGATGTCTTGGAATTAGCCGAGGCAGTTGGACGTGGTGGCACATCTGGTATCGGTGTCGCGGCGTATGAAACTGGCGGTTTCATTGTAGATGGTGGACATCGATATCCTGAGCAGAAGTCCTCCTTTCTACCATCCGCCGCTGCAGATAATATTTCTCCTCCGCCGATTTTATCCCGACATACATTTCCTGAATGGCAACTCCTCATTGTGCTACCCAATTGTTCTCGTATTTACGGTGAGGAGGAATTAGACCTGTTCCGGACGCTCTGTCCTCAACCCGCATCTGTTGCACCGAAGTTGTCCCATCTTCTGCTTTTTAAAATATTGCCAGCAATTCTTGAAAATGATATGAACAGTTTTGGTGAAGCTTTAAACGAGATTCAAACATTCGGTTGGAAAAAGGTGGAAATTGATGCACAAGGTCCAGAATTGCAGCAAACACTTGAATTTTTACAAACCAACGGAGCGTTGGGGGCAGGTGTTAGCAGTTGGGGACCGGCTATCTGTGCTGTGAGCGAGGATATTGAAGGGTTGAAACGGAAAACAGAAATATTCTTGGGAGAGTTACCGAGTGGTGGGACTTGCTTTGTCACAACTGCGAATAACAGAGGCGCGTACATAAAATAGTTGGCTAAAGCATGAATGCTCCAACCAACTATCCTACAATCAACAATTGAAATCTAACAATATGCAGTCTACTTTCTGCTATATTTCATAAGTGCGTTTGAACGCCAAGTTTACATACGCTCGAATTCTGAAAGCGTATTTTGTTTGACTCCTAACTCAGCCTGAAGATTACCAATGCTATTTTCCAAGTCTGCAATACTCTTCTGCTTATTTACAAAATCCTGCTCAAGTTGAGAGAAAAGTGTTTCAACCTCGAATAAATTGTTTTGTCTACCTCTTAGTCCATCCTCAAAATTTGTGATAATTTCTTGCAGGTTGGTTATACATTCTTTCAACCATGCTTTTTTTCATCTGAAGTTGTATCATGCATTTGACTTTGGAGCAGCTCTTGTTCCGATTTTTTTTCATCTATTACGTCTTGAATTTGATTGATGGAGTTTTGAAACTTGGTTTCCATTTCAGTTCTTTTCTTTATTTTTTCCTCTTGAAACGTCGTGTTCAATTCTTCCAACTTTAATTTCATCGCAGTTTTTTCAGCTATTGCGATTCGAATCTGGTAGATGGATTCTTCTAATTCAGCAATATGCTGAGTCATCTGCATATCTTTTTCAGTTGCCATCGTCTCATCTCCATTGAAATGATATGCATACTGAAGCAAGAGATAACCTATCCTTCCGCAGAAGCATAATAAGGATTAGTTCCTGATGCATGGTCGGTAGTATCAATGACCTGTGTGATCTCAGGAAACACTTCCTGTATCATCGCTTCAATACCATGTTTGAGCGTCGCATTCGCCATTCCACAACCTTGGCATCCACCACCCATGTGTATATAGATTGCATCATCTTCAACGTTTAGCAATTCAATTTGTCCACCGTGCGCTGCAACTGCCGGGTTAATTCTTTCATCAATGAGTTCTTGAATCTTTTGTGCCTTTGGATTGTCCCAAGTTGGCTTATTCGGATTTTCTATCTTAAAGCCGCTGGAATTGAGATCTTCTACATAGTCAATAACTGCACCTTTAAGATCTGGGGCACTTTTTGCATCAACTAAGACCTTAAAAGCATCCATTTCAATAACAATGTCGTCCTCCTCGGTATCCGTTGCCAAACCGAGGCTATATTGGAAATCGGAAGCACTGCGACCTTCAATACCGATCCGCAGTCCCTCCACTTCCACTTCTTCTGCATCAATAACTTCTTGAATCTTATCTTGCGCGGTTTTTGTTACCGCCAACAAAGAGGCTTCAGACCCCGCAAGTTTTTTAAATAGATTCTTCATAAGTTTCCTTTGGGTTTCCAAATTTAAGCTGCTGTTTTGTCAGCATTATAATCTGTTCGGAATTCACCCATTTCGTTGTAAAGGTTGCTTAATTGCGAAATTGCATAGATTTCTAACTGCCGAATTCGTTCCCGTGTGACATCAAGGGCATCTCCGATTTCACGTAACGTTTTACGTTCTCCATCTTCAAGCCCAAAACGCATTTTAAGAACTTGTTGTTCACGTTCAGACAATTTGCTGAGGAACTGTTGTACCAAATCATGTGTGATCAATTGAGCAATCGCACCATCTTCTGAAGTTGTTGAGGGGTCTTCAATCAAATCCCCCAGTGTAGCTGAACTTCGGGATGAACGTTCATCACCCAATGGTAAATCCATTGAAATGGTATCAGCATTAAAAGTAAGAATTTCTTCTACTTGTTGTACAGTTAGGTCAAGTGCTTCAGCGATTTCAGCACGGGTCGGTTCTCGCTGAAGTTCTTGGCATAGTGCAGCATAAGTTGCATCAAACTTGTTCATCTTCGCAACGATATACGCCGGTAAGCGAATAGAGCGTGCAAAGTTATCAAGTGTCCGCATAATTGATTGTTTAATCCACCAGATTGCGTAGGTGCTAAACTTAAAGCCTTTCCGATAATCAAATTTAGTCGCAGCCTTAATTAAGCCGATATTTCCTTCTTGAATTAGATCTTCAAGCGGGACTTTGTTTCCTTGATACCTGACCGCAATCGAAATGACGAGACGCAGATTAGCCTGAACCAACTCGTCGCGCGCAGCTGTATCACCAGCTTCAATCCGTTTTGCTAATTCAACTTCTTCTTCGCGGGTTAATAATCGATGTCCCGCAACACTCCGTAACCAACTCGTTAGTGCACTTCTGTCGCTACCTTTGTAGTCATTTGCATATTCTGTTTCTTCCGAAGGATACACCTCATCTATTAATGTGTCAACACCTTGGATATCTTCTGTTTCACCGAAGAACTCGGTTTCCATTCTTCTCCTCTCCTTATATAAAATTAAAAAATAAAATCTGCCAAAAAATTATATTACAATATACTATAACGTTTTGTCAAGCAAATTGTTTAAAAAAAATGACTATATTTGTCAAAATTTGACGGGAAACACTTGAAAACACCATTTTTCACTACTTTTTTCACAAATTGCGAACTTAAACAAGGTTCTTTAGTCTAAATAGAAAATTGGATTTTGTGATCTCACTAAACTTTAATCGACCTGAGATATGTTGCATTTATAGGTGGATGTTATCCGAATAAATCCAATTTCAGTTATTTTACCTTAAAATGGGTTATATTGTGGGGAAATTAAACTATTTGGCATTCCATATCGTCTATAATAGATAAATTCAAGAGATAATATATACAGATATCCATTCCGAAACTTAATTGAGAAGTTTCTTCAATCCCCACATGATACTACATTTCTTCGTGATAAACCACACCCGTGGCAATATAGATAATACATCGGTTAGACCAGCAGCTATGTATAGCGTGACTTGTTGATTTAAACTTATTAGGTTTTCCTGCGTCAAAAAACACTGATAATCAGCAAACCAATGAGGAAGAATAAATTATGTATGGCACTCCAGTTAAGAAATCGCTCGTAGAAGTGTTACGTGAAGCAAATCTGATTTCAGATCAGGATTATCAAGAAATTCATGAAAAAATACTTGAAGGTTGGGTGAGTAAGCCGGTCCAATCGGATGTTGATGTGAATGATGATGATCAGGCGGGATTGCAAAGTTACCACCAAATTCTTGATGAAATAGAAAAGGCTGGCGAATCTGAGGAGTTAATTATATCCGAATACGTGTCCCCGAAAATTATTGAACTTGCCAAAAAAGGACGCGAATTCGGAACGGCTATAACTCATTTGAATGATATCAATCCAGAAAAGGAAGTTCTTGACAAGGTACAACCCAGTTTCGCTAATCGCAATAAAGTTTTTCCAATACACCTTGAAGACAATGTCCTTACTTTAGCAGTAGCAGATGTTCAAGATGTGATGCTAATTGACCAAATTCGGTATTTCACCGAGTGTGAACTGAATCTTCTGCTTGCCGATGAAGACGAAATTACAGATGCTATCGTTCGGTTTTATGGCAAAGACGCTGCATCAATCTTAAGTGCAGGTATCAAAGGCCCGGTTGGTGCTGCTGCTGCAATTGAACGTGCCAGTATTGATGACTTTGGTATTGATGAAAAGGATCTCAGCGAAGACCCAACAGTTGTTGACGCTGTTTATCAGATGATAATTGACGCAGTACGTGCGGGGGCAAGTGACATCCATATAGAACCCTATCCGAGTGAACTTAAGATACGTTATCGTGTTGACGGTGTATTGGAAGATCAACCACAACCACCCGCGTATCTCCAGTCTGCAATTACCTCTCGTATCAAGATTCTTGCGGAGATGGATGTGTCAGAACGTCGTCGTCCACAAGATGGCAAAATCAGTATGGAGATCGCTAGTCTTGGTGGTCGTCAGATTGACCTTCGTGTGTCTACAGTGCCTACTGTTGCCACACAACATAGTGAAAGTGTTGTGCTCCGTATTCTTGACCGTCAATCTATTGAATTTGGATTAGCGCAACTCGGTCTTACACACAATAATTTTGATCTTTTCCAACGTATGATACATAAGCCGCACGGCATTATTCTCGCAACTGGTCCTACTGGTAGTGGAAAAACCACATCACTTTATGCGTGTTTGAAAGAGATTAACACGCCACATGTTAAAATCATAACACTTGAAGACCCTGTTGAATATGAATTGGAAGGGATCAACCAAGTTCAGGTTAATCCTGAGATCGGTTTTTCATTTGCCAATGGTTTACGACATATTTTACGGCAAGACCCTGACAAGGTATTGGTCGGTGAAATTCGTGATGAAGAAACAGCTGAAATGGCAATTCATACATCGCTTACAGGTCACCTTGTCTTTAGTACACTACATACAAACGATGCACCTGGTGCTATCACACGTCTGATTGATATGGGGGTTGAACCGTATTTGGTTGCGTCAACATTAGAAGGTATCATAGCCCAACGTTTGGCAAGACGGGTTTGTCATTCATGCTGTGAAATGTATAAGCCAAGTGAAGAGGAAATTTCTGGTTTCTTTAGCAGCAATGATGTCAATGTGTCAACAGACCTTGAAATCCCACTGGCTAACGATGATGGTTGTAATGAATGTCGTGGTAGAGGGTATAGAGGTAGGATCGGTATTTTTGAAGTTATTTATATGTCTGAGGAATTACGGACACTCGCCCTTGAACGTCCCTCAACAAGTGAACTACGTCAACTCGCGATGAAAACGGGGATGAGGAGTCTACGCGATGATGGATGGCAAAAGATCACCGATGGACAAACTACCATTGCAGAAGTGGCTCGCCTTACACAAGAAGATGTTTACGATTTTGAAGAGGATGATACATCCAACCCTGAATAGGATTGTAAGTATCAACTTATGAAATCATTTTGATGAGAGATAAACAATGCCAAGATTTCAATATGAAGCTATGACCAGTGGCGGACAAACGGTCAACAACACCTTAGAAGCAGATTCCAGAGGAGAGTGTATTTCCCTACTGCAACAGATGGGATACTTTCCCACGAAAGTTGAAGAAGAGGGAGAGGTGCTTGAAGCCAAAGCAAAACGGTTATTTAGCATCGGTACTGCGAAAATCAAGCCGGCTGAAGTTGAGTTCTTCACATACCAATTGGCAGCCTTAGTGAATGCTCACGTTGCACTTCCGCGTGCAATAGAGGTGACATTAGAACAGATTTCAAATCCAGAGTTAAACCGCGTTGTCTCCCAGGTCAAATACGATGTTGAACACGGCGCAACTTTTAACGATGCATTGCAAGAACATCCCAAAGTCTTTTCTGAACTCTATGTTAACATGGTAAAAGCGGGAGAAGCAGGGGGTGTATTAGGAGAGGTATTAGAACGTTTGGCAGAATTCGCTGAAAAGCAGCGAATTCTCAAAAACCAGGTCGTTTCGGCTCTGTTTTATCCGGCTATTCTCTTCGGACTTATGATGTTATCCGTTGCTGTTTTGATGATCTTTGTCATTCCGAAGTTCACGATGATGTTTGATGACCTTGGTGGTGAATTGCCACTTCCAACTCTTATCCTTATCGGTATTTCAGATACATTGGCAAGTTATTGGTGGATAGGGATTTTAGTCGCTGCGCCTATTTTTATATTACTCAGAAATTATTTGCAGACAGATAACGGCAGAATGCAATTTGATAAATTAAAGACAAAGTTACCACTTGTAGGTGAAATATTTAGCACCTTTGCTATCGTCCGATTTACGCGTACATTAGCAACGCTTTTGGAAAACGGTGTCCGCATGCTTCCTGCCCTAAATGTTGTTAAAGATACAATCGGTAACAAGTTTTACAGTAATATTATTGCTGAAACAGAAATAGAAGTGGAACAAGGATCAACACTTTCACGCGAACTTGAGCAACGAGAAGACTTTCCTACACTCGTCACACACATGATCGCTGTCGGTGAGGAATCTGGTGAACCTGTTACAATGTTAACAAAATTGTCTGATTACTACGACATGGAGATCAAGAAAAGTCTTGAACGGGTGACGGGTTCAATCGGTCCTTTAGTTATTCTGATAATGGGTTTACTCATCGGATTTATCGCTGTAGCAATGATTCTACCTATATTTGAGGTAAACAAGTTGATAGAATAGTCCGACAGATGTTACGGTTTTCAAGGTTAATTATCTAAACTATCACAGTAAATATGTGTCTAAACACAGACAAGTTTTACAAATAACCTAAATACAAGAATGTGTGCACTGCACAAACATAAGGAGTGAGTTACATGTTTAAAAAACTTAGAACAGACGAATCAGGACTAACACTGATTGAACTAACGATCGTAATAGCGATCTTAGGTATTTTGGCTGCATTTATAGCACCGCGGGTAATAACTGCAATTGACGACGCTAAGGTCGGAAAAGCACGCACAGAAATTGCTAATCTCAGAGTATCTTTATCTAAATTTTCAGTAGATGTTGGTAGATATCCATCATCTGAAGAGGGATTGGATGCATTGTGGCGTTCTCCGAGCCAAGAACTTACAAGTTGGAGAGGACCTTACGTGGAAGACCCAATATCCGTTGATCCATGGAACAACGAATACATCTATAGGTTCCCTGGAACACACTATGGATATGATTACGACCTGATGTCTTACGGTCGAGATGGTAAACTTGGAGGTGAAGATCTTGATAAAGATATCACCAACTGGGTTGAAGAACAGGAAGCTGGCACCCAGTAGACCTTTGTTTTTAAATATAATAAATCCACACATGATGAAAGGTTCTCTGAGACGAACCTCCTATAATACTGAAGGTGGTTTTAGTCTTATGGAAATCATGGTGGTATTGGCGATTATTGCCGTATTGTCCTCAATATCTGCACCTGCTTTACGAGGGTTTGCCGCAACACGTCGTTTAAAGACCGCTGCAGAGGCTGTTGCTGATACACTCACATTCGCTCGTGACATGGCAATAACTGAACGCAATACACACCTGGTTGTTTTTGATATGGATGCAAATAGATATTGGTTAGCATCCAGTGAAACTTTTGACATACAAAATCCAGCAGCTTCAGCGGGAAGAACCATAGAAACTAATCAAGCAAATGGTCAACAAATGATGGTCTCACGGACTGATGGAGTCATGGGAATCCCAAGACCTCTAAATCGAGGTGTTTCCATTTCGTCTTTCGTTACAACACATAACGGCGTGAGCCAGCAGATTATTTCTGGTGTGGACTACGTTTATTTTACGCCGACAGCAACATCGGTAGATGCTGTTGTGTATTTACAAAACCTTAATGATGTTGTCATTGCAATTACTGTGGAGGCAGCCACTGGACGATCCAGTATAGAGGAACTGTCACCGCAACAAATTCAAACCTTGGGATTAGGAAACTAAATGTATCATGTCTAAACAACATGCTTACTCTCGTGAAGAGGGTTATACACTCGCAGAAATACTTGTAACCATAGCAATTATGGCTGCTATCTTGCCGGCACTGTTAAAGGTCTTTAGTGACACCTCAAGCAACATCGGCAGATCTGATCACCGTATCACTGCTCTCTATCTGCTCCAATCTAAGATGGCAGAGATTGAAGCAAACGGTTTCCCAGAAGTCGGTCCAGAGAATGATGTGTTTGGTGGCACCTCTATTTTTGAATGGCAATCTGTCGTATCAGATATAGAAACTGAGGAAATGTTGCCACTGCGAAAGGTTGAATTAACTGTTTCTTGGGAACATTTGAACAAGGTGGATTCAATTAGTGTGTTTACCTATATGGCAGACCGAGCAGCTCAACAACAGGAACAATAAATAAAGTGTCTGTAGCAATACAAGACTGTTACTGTGGTAAAAGTATTATGAGAAACCTGCTAAAGAAGTGCGAAAGTGGACTTACACTCGTTGAGATGCTGACAGCAGTTAGTGTCATTATAATTATGGGTGGTGCCTCTTACGCCGTCTTCAATACAGCAATTGATACATATCATCTTGCAGAGTCTAAATTAATTCAGGCACAACGTGTCCGTTTCGCCTTAGACAAGATAACTAAAGACTTAAGCCAGATACAAGCAGATACATCAGATGAAATGTTAGCAATCTTTTCCCAAGACTCGCCTACTGCTGCAGGTGATACGGATATACTTAGTGTTGTCACATTGGTTAAAACAGACCCGGAATTGTTTGCCGAACAGATACGCGTTAGGAGAGACTCAACACAGAAACCGACTTTGAGCGATGTTAGACGTGTGGTGTATTATGTAGGGACGAAGATACCTATAGAGATGAGACAAAATGAGTCATATATTCCGCCCCCTTATACGGCTTCTCAAGTAACCGGACAAAACGCCTCTGCACCAGACTCACTAACACTTTACCGTATCGTAACGACTGCATTAGACCCTGAATTAGTTGTTGACGCATTTATGAATTCTGGAACGATCCCACAAGTTGATGAAAGTGGTGCACCGCTTCACTTTGAAGTAACACCAATAGTTAATGGTATCGTTAACTTTGATCTTAAGTATTATGATGCAGAAGCTCCTTATGATATGTGGGAACAGACAGATGCGATACCTCTTATCGTTCAAATATTCATCAGCGTGATTGATGAAGAAGCGAGACAAACTGCACAAACACAAACTCTTGTTCAAACTCCAGGAGAAATACCATCAGACGCGTTAACTCAATCAATTATGGTGCATCTGCCGCCAAGCGCAAATGCTTCTGAGTAACAAAAGGATAGGATGCATAAATTAACTTCTCGTCCTCAGTTTGAATATTCCAATTTCGGGTTGACCTGTTTACGAAATACGAATGGGTTATCGCTGATTTCAACACTATGGATTCTGACCGTCCTTTCTGTTTTGGCGATGCAGATGTTGTATTCTTACGAGCTTGAGAATAAAGCACAACGGAACTTTTTTGACAGAGTTAAACATCATTATGCAGCAAAGACAGGTTTTGAGTTGGGTGTTGCAAAATTAGCCGTAGATGAAACCAATTTTGACTCAACCGGAGAATCGTGGGCTGAACCGATCCAACAGCAAATTGAGGATGGTATACAACTTGGTGGATTCATTAACTATCAGGTGAACATTACAGATGAAGGGACAAAGATTAATCTCAATGCGGCTGAAGAAGATCAGATCCGCAATCTAATCTCGTTTTTAGGAGCACAACCAGAAATCAATGAATTAGGCGACCTTGCAACACGAATTATTGAGGGACGACCCTACCGTACTATCCGAGATGTAGCACGTGTACAAGGAATGACAGACGAAATACTTTACGGATTACAACAACAAGCTGCAGCGGAAGAAGCGACAAGTGGGACCGCATCTATGCCAAGTGGATCCGCAACCCTAACAAATACTCCCGATACTGTACTTCCACCAACGTTAACAATGACAAGTGCCGGTGGTCTTGTGAATGTTGCGACCGTCAGTTCCGTTGACACGAACACAGATGCAAATGGGGAACAACGCGTAAATATCAATTCAGCAAATGCAAATCAGATACAGCAGATTCAATCTAATAACAATCAGAATGTTTTTTCACAAGGTGAGGCAAATGCAATTATTCAGAGTCGTAATCACAGCGGGATTTCTGCTTTGTTAGATGTCCAAGTTGTATCTGACAATGTATTTAATAACATTCAGAACCAAATTTCTGTTCAAGATACTGCCAGTAGTAATGATTTTGGTTTTGGTGGTGGAGATGATTTTGGTTTTGGTGGTGGAAGAAATAACAATAACTTTGAAGAAAATAGTGGAAATTCAAATGTTAATATCAATACCGCAAGTTCACAAGACCTTCAGGAACTTAATGGCATTGATAGTGGCATCGCTGACAGGATTATTGCCCACCGAAACTCTCAAGGTAATTTCCAAAACATAGATGCAATTAAACAGGTAAGGTTACTAACTGTTCGTGAACTCGCAAATATCGCTGATAAAGTAACAACAAGAGACGGAGATACGGTAAATGGATTAATCAATATAAATACCGCACCTGTTGAAATATTGCAACTTTTACCGGGAATGGATCAGACGAAAGCACAAGCAATTGTTGCTCGACGTGAAGAAGAAAACCCAGAAATACAAGAGCAATATGAAGGAACAGTTAAAGGTAACCCGTTCAGTGACATTGCCCAACTATTGGATATTGATGAAATTGATGATCAAACCTTCCGAGAAGTGGTGGATTGGGTTACATATCGTTCACACGGATATCGTATTGTATCCTCTGGGATTGATGCAAGTGGGAAAGTAGTAGCAACATGTGTAGGAATCGTTGTGCGAAATGGGGACCAATTAACTATTCCATATTGGCGGCAAGACTAACAACCAATATTCATTATTGTTCATAATAGAGGCAATCATAAATGGCAAAAAATCAGGTTGTAGCAATAGACATCGGTAATACAAACGTAAAAATACTCTACATTGAGAAAACACCTGAAGGATTACGTTTGGCTGGGGCAGGTGTTTCTTCTATCACGAACCCTGAAAACATAGAACAAACAGCTGCTACCATCAAAGAATTATGGAACCGTCTCGGTATTAAGCAAAACATATTCAACAAGCATAGAATGGAAGTTGCAATTTCTCTACCCAGAGGTTCTGTAGTTACGAAACGTTTACCTAATTTACCCGCTTCAACAACAGATGCTCAGTTGCCTTCAATAATTGAAATGGCTGCTGAAACAGAACTTCCTTTTCAGCCAGATGAGTCTGTCTTTACATACCACGATGTTCAACGTTCAACAGAAAGTGTCTCTGTTGAATTGGTTTCAACGCGGCGCGATACAGTAACACGGTATACAGAAACAATCGCAGCAACTGGTAATACTCCCTCAGCAATTATTCCTTCCATGTTAGCCATCGGAACAGTTGCCCGTGATGCATTAACTAATCCAGAAGCGCGAACAATTATCGTAGACGTTGGGGCAGGACATACAGACTTCTGTTTAATGAATGGTAATACACTGCAATTTTCACGCGGATTTTCTGTCAGTGGTAACCATCTGACACGAACCCTTATGACAGAACTCCAGGTTGACGCAGAAACGGCTGAACAAGAAAAACAAAACATTCCAGCTAATCAACTGCCTACCCGAACCTGGACGAGAAATTTCATCGCAGAAATAGAACGTTCCATCGCTGCAGCGCAACGCGAAATAAACGATGAGCAATTTGGTGAAATTGATGAAGTATGGTTATGTGGTGGTGGGGCAAGAGTACCAGAATTAGTCGAAACATGTCAGGAACAACTCCAAATACCAACAAGACGCTGGAATCCCCTGCAAGCGGGTGTTCTGGATACAAGTAGCATCGATTCATCAATACTTGAAACCTATGGTGACACACTGGCAATACCATTAGGGATTGGACTACATGTATTAGAAACTGAAAAACCTATATCACTGTTGCCAACAGAGGTAGGTGCAAAACGCGCAGAATCTACCCGAAAACACCAACAACTTATCGCTGCCGGAATTACTGGCTTTGTTATTCTCGTGTTAGTACTTAGCGGAATTACATTTAGCAGATCACAAAAATCCAAAGAAGACTTTTTAGATCAACGGATAGCCACTTATACAATGCTTCAAAATGATGCAAGCAGGCAACTTGCACGTGAACTAATATTAGTAGACAAATTGACACATCAAATTTCACCGATAGATGTATTACATGCACTCAGCACACTCTTTAATGATAGAACGAAAGTCGCATGGAAAACATTTGAAATAAGCAATTTAGATGACCTAGAAAAAGCAAGGATTTCATTTAGTCTACAAGCAAATTCACACGATGCAATTAACTCTATGCCAGAAATCCTAAATCGGACAAATCTGTTTAGCAATATTGAGACTGGTGAAGTTACGACAACGGGGGATGAAAGGAGACCAACGTTTGAAGTTAAAATCACATGTCGATTGACAAATGAAGCGATCCAATTGTTTGCACAGAAACGGCATCCGAAACCTGTTATTGAATTCAATGAGGTAATTCCAGAAGACATTAATGAGGAGGTTCCAGATGACATTGATATATCTCCGCCTTCTGATCAAATTGAACCGACAGATGAACCTGATGATACGACAACTGATGAAGGAAACGAAGCAGAGGAAGAATAACAGACAAATTCGCACTTCGTTGCACAAACCAACCTACACAAGTAGGTGAGGATATAATCGTGAAATTTGATTTTGAACTTACAAACCAAACGAAATTATTGCTCGGAATTCTGTTAGTTGCACTGATAGCAGCAATAGCAACACAATGGGGACCAGGCATCTATAAACTTGTCTCAAATCCCGCGATGAAAACTAAGAGAGAAACTCTTAAAACATCTAAAGATTTAGTAGATGCATCTAAAATACTGAAACCTATTGAGGCAGGGCTGTACCAAAAAACTGGGCTTGCAGATGAGGGAGAAGCTGTCACAATATTTGATGGGAATTACCCCGCATCAGTCGTGCGTAAGAAAATAGATGGAATCGTAAAAAATGCTGGAATACCTGCAAATTACCAAATAAATTATGAAGTTGTTCCCGGTAAGAAATCTGAGAGAATCTCTCCTCAGGCACGCGGAAATCTTGCTGTGTTTGCATATCGGCAAAAATTGGAAGCAGAAAAGGTTGACCTCAATGCCGAAATTGCTGCATTTGAAGCTGAACTTCAAGCACAATCCGATGCTGATATGGATGTTGAAAGTGATGCCATGGATATGTTTCTTGATGCATGGTTAGATGAGGCAGATGTGGAATCCGAAGAATCTAAAGAAACGGAAAAGTCTGAAGATAAAGTTTATGATGAAAAAGAGAAAACCACAGAAACAACTGATGAACAAAAACAGGAAACACCAGAAAAACCGTCTGATGTTGAGGATGATGTGTCTGATACCGAAAATGATAAGGAAGAAACTCCAGAACCATCTGAAGAATCAGACAAAAATCAAAATGATGTTGATCTCTTAGCAGATGATAATGTTGAATGGAAATTTGAATCATTACCCGATTCCATGCCAATTTCAATTAGGATTGAACTTATTGATCTCATTTTACCAATGATAGAACAACATCTCGTTGGAGCTGAGAAAACACTTTTTGAAAAACATTACTTTAAAACTCAAACGAGAACGTCCTCCGGGTTCTTTGGTATCGGTGCTAAGGAAGCTACGAATGAGATTAGTTTTCGTCCGAATAGCGATGTTCTTGCCAAACTTACAAATCTCATTGATACTTATGGGGAAGAATTAAATAAACAACAACTTAGAATTGATTTCCTTGAATATATGGATAGGATTCAATCTCAAATTGAGGAACTCACCCAGAAGTTACAATTGGCACCTACTGTCTATACGCCAGAAAGTTATTCTGTAAAAATGAAATTTAAAGCGGAAATCGATAAACTCGTTAACTTAAACAAGATAATCGAAACCACAAGCAAATGGTTGATGGTCCGAGATTTACAAATTTCCACAGATAACAAAGATAATAAGATTAATGTAGAAGTTCTAATGATTGCGAGGGTTTACCAATAATGAAAATGTGCAGAAACGTTGTTTGTTCAAAGTGGATACATAAACTGAATACTTACATGGTTATTCTGGTGTGTTTAGGTACATTCCTCCTTATTCCGGGAGACCTATTCGCACAACGGGGTGGTCAGAGTACAATGGAAGTTGCTGAACGGGATGAGGAAACTGGTGAACCCTTAACGTTTAACTTCAACTTCACCAGTGATGAACTCAAAAATGTGTTTGAATGGCTTTCACGAGAAACCGACCTTACGATTATCGCAAGTGAAAACGATATTCAAGGGAAAAAATTCGCATTAATTAACCTCAGAAACGTCACGCTTGATGAAGTCATAGAACATGTCAAAACGATTCTCGCTCAATATAACTTAACATTTGTTAAATCCAATAGCACCCTCATTGTGACTACTTTTGAAAAAGCTACTGTGATGAATGTACCGGTGAAAGTTATACAGGCAGATCCAGAACAAGTAGAAATGACTGATGAAATACAGACTTACATTATCCAATTGGAAAATGCCGCCGCAACAGAACAAGCCGGGGTTTTGAAACCTTTATTAAATAGACAGGCAAACATCTTTGCAGATTCAATGACAAACGCACTTGTCATCACAGATGTGTCATCTAACGTTCACAGAATCGTTTCAATTTTGCAATTCGCAGATGAAGGTGACCCTTCTCCATTAAAAATAGCTTTAATCCCACTTGCTTACGCGGACGCTGAATCTCTAAAACAAACATTTGACAAAGTATTTGATGATAGCAATGAAGATGACACTCCCCCAGGAAGACAGGTTGCTATGAGTCCCGAGGAAATTAGGCAAGCTATTGAAGATGGCATTGGAATACCATTAGTTGAGGGAATGGTCAAGGTGGAGGCAGATAGCAGTTCAAATACGCTTATTATCAAAGCAGCTGAAGAAAATATAACACTACTTAAAGAAATAATTCTTCATCTTGATAAAGCACCAACCCTTTCAACAGATATTCGCACATTTCGTCTCGAATATGCAATAGCAGAAGATGTTGCCACAACACTTGAAGAGATAATCACTGGAGATAATATACAAGGTGGTGGGAGAAGAAGTTTTGACAGAGAAGATATTTTAGAAATGATGACATATCGCAGAAACCAAGGTAACACAAGTGATATTTTTCAAGGTATTGTTGGCTTGGTAAACATCTCTTATGACGAACGGTTGAACATCGTTATTATCTCTTCTGATCCCCGCAATTTCACCATTATTGAGAAAATCATTGAAGTACTTGATCAACAGCAGACAGAAAATGAGTTCAAGATGTATCTGCTTGAATTTGCAGATGCTGTAACCCTAAAGGAGAACCTAACCCAACTGTTTGAAGGTGAGGATACAGGCGGTGGTAGCAGCCGAAGTTGGTGGGATTGGGATAGAAGGTCATCATCCAACCAAGATACCGGTTTTGGGGTACAAGGCACTGTTCACATGGTTGAAGATATTAGACTGAATGCATTGCTCATTTCTACTTCTGCTCAGAATTTTGCAATGATTGATGATCTGATCAAAAAACTTGATGTCAACCTACCTGACCAAGAATGGGGGTCAAAGATCTTTTATCTCAAATATGCTGATGCTGAAAATATCGCAAATCTAATAAACACACATTATCAAGGAAACCAAGACGATTTTAGTGGTGGAGATAGTTACTATTATTACAGATATACTCTGCCGCAACGTCAATCAACCCCGCAAGCACAAGGCTCACTCGCAGGTAATGTCGCAGCACAACCTTTAGCGAGTCACAATGCACTCATTGTTTCAACAGGAACAAAACGAAACTTTGAGATGGTAGAAAGCTTTATTAAACAACTGGATATACCGACACCTCCGCCGATGGCTGAAGTTACTCAAATCATTCGTCTTGAATACGCAACGGCGGATGCACTTGTTCAGGTGCTTGAACAAGTGTGGCAAGAAGTGCAATCTGAGGATGAAGGTTCTGGTTTTCGAAGGTTTTTCAGTTCAAGATTTGGTGAGGAAGAACCGACTGATATAAATTCACTCTTCGGTAAAGTCACTATTTATGCCGATCCAGATACAAACTCACTTGTTGTCACCACCCGCCGTCGTTATCTTGATCAGGTGAAAGCACTTATAAAAAGACTTGATTTCGTTAGAGGACAAGTGCGGATTGATATTAAAATCCTTGAAGTTACCCTTGATGAAACGACAAAACTCGGTATTGAAATGGCTGCTAATGAAAAGAAACTTGGTGGTCTTGAACTCAGTCCGATTAACCCACTTATTGGGGATGCAAATGCTGAACTTGGACTTGCACAAGAAATTTCTGGTTTCAATTATAGTTTGGTTACCAAAGAATATATGGCACTGCTTCACACACTTATCCGTGAAAATAAAGTCAAAACACTTTCTACACCAACGATCACGACACGCGATAGCCATGCTGCTACATGGAGCAGTGGACGCAGAATCCCATATCTCCAAAGCGTTGATACCAATAGTATCCTTGGAGATACCGCTACACAACCGCTTTTCAACTACGATTTTATCGATCCACCTGTCGGTATTAACATATCACTCATACCTTATATCGCAAGATCACAAGCAGATGAAAATGGAAAACGAACAATCGGATTAGATATTACAAATATCAGTGCCAGTAACTTTATTGAATTCACAGATTTTAATGCCCCAATAACAGATGATAACTCACTCAGTGTCTATATTGACGTTGAAGATGGACAACAACTTATCGTCGGTGGTATTATTCGCAAGAAACAGAAACAGGTGGAAAACAAAGTGCCTATACTTGGCGATATTCCTTTACTCGGAAGGCTCTTCAAAAGCACAGAAACCGAAGTTCAAGATACTGAGATTGTGTTCATTATTACACCGCACATCATAGATATAAAGAACCCTGCTGACCTTGAAAAACTGAAGCAGAAAGAGGCAGAGTGGCGAAAAAATGGACAGATTGATTTAGAGGAATCAACGAAATAGGTGTTGATTTCATTTAAATCAAGCCTTGAAAGCAGACTGTTTTAAATAATGCTAACGCAACCTGACATGCTAAGATTTATCAAAACTATATCAATTTTTAAGTTCGAATAATTACGAGGAACTATTAATGACATTGAAATTGCCTAAATTCTTGAATGCCTTACCTA
Organism: Candidatus Poribacteria bacterium; assembly: GCA_965214095.1. Taxonomy (GTDB): domain Bacteria; phylum Poribacteria; class WGA-4E; order WGA-4E; family WGA-3G; genus MSPOR6. Next base: position 2,482,042 of record OZ243938.1, read on the forward strand.
AACAAAACCGCATATTAAGCATCTTTGTTCTGGTGTGCATCGGGTTATTCGTCCTTATACCAGGGGATCTGTTTGCACAACGTGGTCAGGGAACAATGGAAGTTGCTGAACGGGATGAGGAAACTGGTGAACCCTTAACGTTTAACTTCAACTTCACCAGTGATGAACTCAAAAATGTGTTTGAATGGCTTTCAAGAGAAACTGACCTTACGATTATCGCAAGTGAAAACGATATTCAAGGGAAAAAATTCGCATTAATTAACCTCAGAAACGTTACGCTTGATGAAGTCATAGAGCATGTCAAAACAATACTCGCTCAATACAACTTAACTTTTGTTAGATCCAATAGCACCCTCATTGTGACAACTTTTGAGAAAGCAAAAGTAATGAATGTACCTGTCAAAATCATAGAGGCTAATCCTGATCTGGTTGAAATGACCGATGAAATACAAACATATATCATCCAATTAGTAAATGCATCAGCATCGGAACAAGTAGACAAATTGAAACCTTTATTGAATAGACAGGCAAACATCTTCGCTGACTCAACGACCAACGCACTTATTATTACAGATGTGTCATCAAACATCCGTAGAATCGTCTCAATTTTGCAATTTGCAGATGAAGGCGACCCTTCTCCATTAAAGATAGCTTTAGTTCCACTCGCATACGCGGACGCTGAATCTCTACAACAAACACTTGAACAAGTATTTGAGGATAACGATGAAGATGACATACAACCAAGAGGTCAAGTCGGTATGACCCCTGAGGAGATTAAACAAGCTATTGAACAAGGTTTAGGTGTGCCATTGGTTAAGGGAATGGTTAAAGTGGAGGCAGATAGCAGTTCAAATACCATTATTCTTAAAGCCGCCGAAGACAATCTAATAATCCTTAAAGAAATAATTCTGCATCTTGATAAATCTCAAGGACTTCAGACAGAAATTCGCACTTATAGACTACAGTATGCAATCGCAGAGGATGTCGCCACAATACTTGATCAGATTATTGTTGGTGAAAGCGATGCAGGTGATAGAGCAAGATTTGACAGAGAGGATATGTTTAGATTACGCAGAGAACGCAGAGAACGAGGTCTATCAGTTGACCTTTTCCAAGGGATTATCGGACTTGTAAATATCACCAGTGATGATCGGTTGAACATTGTAATTGTCTCTACTGACCCGCGGAATTATACTATCATTGAGAAAATTATTGAAGTGCTTGATCAAAAACAAACAGAAAATGAATTCAAGATGTATCTACTTGAATTTGCTGATGCTACAACTCTCAAAGAACAATTAACCGCCCTGTTTGAAGGTGAGGATACGGGTGGTAGCGAACGGAATTGGTGGGATTGGGATAGTAGATCATCATCAAATCAAGATACCGGTTTCGGTGTACAAGGAACTGTTCACATTGTAGAAAATATTAGACTCAATGCTTTGCTCATTTCTACTTCTGCTAACAATTTTCCGATGATAGATGATTTAATTGAGAAACTTGATGTTACCCTTCCCGACCAAGAGTGGGGGTCAAGAATCTTTTATCTCAAATATGCTGATGCTGAAAATATCGCAAATCTGATAAATACACATTACCAAGGTAACCAAGACGATTTTAGTGGCGGTAGTAGTTACTCCTACTACAGATATTATCTGCCACAACGTCAATCAACCCCACAAGCACAAGGTTCACTCGCAGGTAATGTCGCTGCTCAACCTTTAGCAAGTCATAATGCACTCATCGTATCTACAGGAACAAAACGAAACTTTGAGATGGTAGAAAGTTTTATTGAGCAGCTTGATATACCCACGCCTGAAGAACAGGTAGAAGTCACCGATATAATTCGCCTTGAATATGCAACTGCGGATTCTATTGCACAGTTGCTATCACAAGTTTGGCAGGACCAACAAGCTGAGGATGATGGGTTTGGTTTCTTTTTCTTTTATGACGATGATAATCGCAATCAGGATGAATCGAGTGACATTAATTCACTTTATGGTAAGGTGACAGTCTATGCTGACCCAAATACGAACTCGCTTGTTGTTACGACTCGCCGCCGCTATCTTGAGCAGGTGAGAGCACTCATTAAACAACTTGATTTCGTCCGAGGGCAAGTGCGCATTGATATTAAGATCCTTGAAGTCACCCTTGATGAGACAACAAAACTCGGTATTGAAGCAGCTGCCACTGAGAAGAGACTCGGTGGTCTTGAACTTAGTCCAATTAACCCACTCATCGGTGATGCCAATGCAAACCTTGGACTCGCGCAAGAAATTTCAGGTTTCAATTATAGTTTGGCTACGAAAGAATATATGGCACTACTTTATACACTCATCCGTGAAAATAAAGTCAAGACGCTTTCAACACCGACAATCACAACGCGTGATAGTCGTCCGGCAACATGGAGTAGTGGACGCCGCATTCCATACCTACAAAGTGTAGATACCAATAGCATCCTTGGAGATACCGCCACACAACCGCTTTTCAACTACGATTTTATTGATCCACCAGTTGGTATTAATATTGCACTTACACCTCATATTGCAAAATCACTGGCTGGAGAAGACGGCAAACGGACAATCGGTTTAAATATAACAAATATCAGTGCAAGTAACTTCATTGAATTTACAGAGTTCAATGCGCCGATAACAGACGACAATGCACTAAGTGCGTACGTTGATGTTGAAGATGGACAACAACTAATTGTAGGTGGTATCATTCGTAAAAAGCAGAAACAGGTAGAAAATAAAGTGCCTATACTCGGAGATATTCCATTACTCGGACGGCTTTTCAAAAGCACAGAAACCGTCGCTGAAGATACAGAGATCGTCTTTATAATAACACCCCATATAATAGACATCAAGAATCCAGAGGATATAAAAAAGTTGAGACAGACTGAGGATGATTGGCGAAAAAATGGAATGAACGAATTTGAGTACTCTGAATAATAAATAATAAAATGTAGACATTGATTTATCCTTAGATATGGGACGGGTGCTTAACTCGTCCCAATTTTCATTTGTAGTAAAAACCATAATTATTTACACACGACGGTAGGTTCGGTTTCCTAACCGAACCTTATGCGTCAATTTAGCGTCCTTCCAAGTGCCGGTAGGTTCGGTTTCCTAACCGAACCGGTGTTTGTTCAGTATCATAGATGCGGTTAGGAAACCGCATCTACCGAGGAGTGTGCACCTATTTTTGCATTTCACTATATAATGTAGAAATAATTATTTCTTGACAAATTTTATCACACTTGCTATACTACTGACTTGCATTGCTTGATATAGGATTTACTTGCCTCAGAAAATCAAGCAATTCCCATAATGAAATCGCGGCTACTCAATAAAATGCTTGTAATAGTCGCATTTTCCAATTAATACATTTTTACTATGGGATATCCATAAATAAAACTTCGATTTTCCATAGAAAAAACATTGAAATTTTATAGGTTTGACACCTATATGCTATTTTTAAAGGAGATCTGATTTAAATGAAAAGTTATATTGGTATTGTCATTGTTGTGCTTATGTTAAGTGCGACAATAGTTACAGCAAACGATCTTGCTATCTATTCTGGTCCCACAAATCCTGATTGGATTTCTGCTGGTGCTGTTGAGGAAAATACTGAAACAGTTATGACCGACGCTGGTGTAAAAGCACTCTTTAATAAGATTGAAAACTTTGGCGATGGTGACGAAATGGGTGATGACTCTCCACTTGGACAGTGGTGTGTTGAACACACAGGAAATGGACAGCAGGATGTTATTCTCCTTGCATGTGGTACATCTCCGAGTGCGCTATATCCGTTTCCCAATCTCAAACCAGATGGGTCAAACGTAGAGAACTTTATTGAAGCAGGAAACGTCGTTATCAACGTCGCTGACTGGATCTTCTACATGAGTTATGAAGGTGGTGTCCGCAGTGCAGATAACGCGGCAGCTGGTGCTGCAAATGTCTTTGACATCCCAGGATTAGATTTTGGTGAACGCGGTCAAGGAACTTTCGCTATGAAACCCACCGATTTAGGTGAAAAGTATATCCCTTCCCTGGCAAATTTTAGTTCTAATCGACCATGGCATGTTGAACAGTTTGCCAATACAGACTGGGATTTAGTTATTTTTGCCGAAGCAGATGCAAATAACGCGGATCCCGCGGTTGCTATTAGCAAAGAATCTGGTGAAGATGGAACTGGTATGATTGCTGCGATGTGGCAGGCTGCAATACCGGTTTGGCAGGGGACAGACCCGCGTGGTATCGGTGTAGTAGAATTCATCACGAATTGGTTATCTGAAAATGCGACATTGGATGTGCATGCAAATAATAAGTTGTCTACAACTTGGGGACACATCAAACAAGGTCGGTAAACTGATTCATCTTATGCGGGGACAGTGGTTGAACTGTTCCCGCTTTTTTAATTCCTAACGTATATTCCGATATAGTTTCGCAAGTCTATCCAATGAGAACCCTATAGAATAAAGAAAGGTGATTAGCCAATTTTTTGCTGTTGTGTTGATAATACCGTTTCTTTCCCATCTGCGTGCAGAGATATGAATATGCGGTTTCACCATTTTTGTCTTTCCTAACCTTCGCAACTCTTTAGAAAAACCCATCTCCTCCATAATCGGGACATCTGGAAATCCACCAATTTTTTGAAAGTCTGTTCGCCGGACGAAAATGCCGCTATCTCCGTAGAAAATCTTTAGATACTTACCACGCATGTTTGCAGATAACTCAATGAGACGATATAGTAAACTTTTCCCATCAATCTTTTGAAGAAATCCCCCACCAATGTACCCCGATGACAACGCTGCTTCTACTGCATTGAATGCTCCTTTTTCAAGCCAAACATCTGCGTGTAGGAAGATGAGGATATCGCCATTTGCTGCGTTTACGCCTGCATTTAATTGTTTTGCGCGTCCGCGTTCGGATTTGATTACTTTCCCATATTTTTCAGCAATTTGGACAGAATTGTCTGTGCTTCCACCATCAACAACAATGAGTTCATGTCCTTCCAATTCTGGTTGAAGTTGAGATAACGTTTTATCTAAAATCTTTGCTTCATTCAGGACGGGTATAATAACTGAAATCATTTTTCAACACTATATAGTGAATTATAAATATAAGTTGACACTTTCGACCCACGGTAGGCGAGGTTTCCTAACCTCGCCGATGCAGAGTGTTCAAGTAATTTCAAAATCTACTATATCACGGCATTATTGATATATTGATTCAGTGCCAATATTGGAAAAACAGAAGCGTAGATTGGATCACCGTATCCCCCGATTACTTCCCAATAAATACCGACACAACTTTCTTGCCATGAACCTTCTTCTCGCTGTTGTTCAAGGAGAAACTGAATGCCTTTTTGGGCTGCAGAACTATTTGCATCAACAAGTAACAATGCATAGGAACACCATGCGGTTTGCTCAACTGTGGTTCCAATCGGATTGCCAAACATATCTTCTCCCCAACCACCGTCCTCATTTTGGGTTAGTTTTAGCCACTGCACCGCTCGTGTAATTTCAGGTGCGTCTTTGCATCCTGCTTTTACAAGTGCTGCAAGCGCGCATGCTGTCCCGTAGGTTCGCTTTGCTAACCAAAGGTCATCCCAATAGCCATCCTTATGTATGTTAGACCGAAGCCATTTTATTCCGTTGTCAACATAAACCTGACTTTCACCATGCACGAGTAACGCTTCAATGGCATGTGCTGTGATACTCACACATCCGACATCACCTTGTCCAGGTTGATATGTACTCCAACTTCCGTCTGTGCCTTGGTTCTGTTTTAGCCATTCGATTCCACGTTGAACAGCACTTTTAGCATCATCGGATTGTAGGTTTGCTCGTATGATAGCGAGGGTAGCTAAGGCTGTGTCGTCTGCATCGCTTGGAAGTGTACTGTCGCGCATCCCAGAAAATGCCCATCCGCCGTTGTCATTTTGATGGTCAACAAGCCACTGTGCTCCTTTCTGGATTACTTCTGGATTGCCGTTATATCTTGTGTCTGCCTCCGTCAAAGCGATAATGCTCAAGCCTGTATCCCATACATTAAGGTTCAGTGCCTCTCGACAACCACCATCGGGATTCTTAGTATTCTGTAGCCATTCAATTCCCTTTTCAATCAATGCGGAAATATCGGAGTCTACATCCATTTTTTTGCTGAGTTCAATGAGTGCTAAAACAGATAATGCGGTGATATAATTGACACGAAACCAACTGCCATCACTGAGAACCCGTTCTTTTAGCCAAGCCACTAAAGCATTGATTATATCGGAACGTTCTGTGGTGTTTAGTTCTATCAGGATAAAAACCGGCACTAAGGTGTGTTGCTCAGCAATAAATAACTCATCAAATAGTGATGTGTTGAACATGTCTACGGGTGGTAGTTTGTTTCGGGGCGGTTTCAGGACAGCACGCAATGCGGGGATCCGTGTAAGAAACTTAACAAATTTCATCAATGGCAATGCATTTTTTGAAACGGTCAATTTCTCCCAGTCATAACGATTGAATGCTGCATAGGCGAGTTTGACTAAAGCGAGATCAAGTGGATAAATCGGTATACGTGATATACATTTCTCAAGCTGTGGTGTAGATTCGTTTTCACTGACCTGTTCCAAGATCAATCGGGAAAACAACGTAGCTTCAGAGTTCGTCTGATTTGCAGCATCCAATCCCCATGAACCGTGTTCGTTTTGGTTTTTTATGAACCAGTCAACTAATGTCGGTTCTGGCATTTCACCTTGGGCAAGTTGGATCCATGCATACGCACAAGATGGGAACGTGCTTGAGGAAAGTTGTCCTTCAAAGTTTCCATTCGGCTGCTGTTGTGTGAGCAAAAAGTCAATACTGCGTGTTAATGCAGATGTTGCTTGTTGGTTTATATCTGAGTTGGGTTGTGGTTTCTGTTCTTGATGCATTTCTTGATATTCTAAAAATAAAATCTGTGTGAAGTATATCATATATGGTTGAGATAGACAACTTTATTCTCTAAGTAACCCTAACAACAATTTTGAAATACTTGTCAAGCAACAGAATATGTGGTATGATTTTATCTATGAAAGGAGTCATAAAATGGCGATAGGATTAGGTGTTATTGGGATCAATCCGACCAATATGGGATCAACGGCAGCACTGCTTAAAGATGTACCGGACCTTGATTACGAACTTCGTGGTATCTGTGCGAAACGTCCGGATGTGCTTGAAAACTATGCTAAGCAGATTGGTGTCGATTTTTGGACGACTGATTACCGTGCGTTGGTGCAGCGAGAGGATATTTCTGTTGTTGCTGTATATTCCCCTGACCATCTGCATGCAGAACATTGTATTGCTGCAATTGAAGCAGGAAAGCATGTAGTCTGCACAAAACCGATGGTAACATCCTTGGCAGATGCACAGAAGTTGGTAGATTTAGTCAGAAAGCACGGTGTCAAATTTCTTGTCGGTCAGACGATGCGTTTTGATCTGCAGTTTCTGACAATGAAGCGACTTTTTGACGATGGTGATTTGGGTGACATCATGGTTGCGGATGCATATTATGTTCATGACATGCGTGATGTCTACGATTTCACACCGTGGCGACTCCAAGTGCCACAAGACCTTATGTTTGGTGGTGTTGTGCATCCTGTTGATATTTTACGCAGTTTTCTCGGTGATGTTGAGGAGGTGCATGCCTACGGCACGAAAGGCACACTCACACCTGAATATCCGATTAATAACAACTTCTTTCTCAATCTGAAATTTGAAAGCGGACAGATTGCAAGAGCGATGGGACTTTATGATGTCGTTCATCCACCGATGCCGATGATGCAGGTTTCCATTTACGGCACGAAAGGCACAATGATTGGCGACTTTACAGATAATAAGGGTGGTCAGGTAAAATTGATGCTGGACAAGATGTCCGCGAGAGAACCTTTTGAGATGGCTTGTCCTCCTGAATTAGACACAAGTGTTTATGGACATGGACAAACGGTAATACGATATATGCGTCATTTTCAACAGTGTCTTGAACAAGATTTGGAACCATCTCCGAATGTGGTTGATGGTGCAAAGTCTATCGCAGTAGGGGTTGCTGCATGGGAGTCGGTTGAAACGGGTAAACCTATGAAAGTGTTTAACGATTTTTAGTATAGACATTTGTAAGCAATATTAAATAATAATCTTCCGACTTTTTCGGCAGATGACGACACCGAGTTCGTAGGGGCCGGGTTTCCCCGCCCGCTATCAATGGACAATGTGCATATCTAATATTCAAACTTGCTTAAGAGCATTTCTAATAGAAAACGCCACATTTTTGTAGCATAAACTGCCAGTTTGTGCAATCCTTCAAGACATCCTTAACAAATGTTAATGGGATAAACATTTATAGAAATGGTATAACTATAGATCAAGGACGTTATATTTATGAAATTATTGTTTTATTCACTTATTTTTATTCTTATATCTACAATTTCTGTTGCTGAGGAAGCAGATTCTTTTGGGACTCCACCGTGGCAACCTGCAGGTAAATATACACATAGCGACATCCGTGAAAGTTCCGGAATCGTTGCAAGTCGGCAGTTTGATGGTGTCTACTGGACATTGAATGACTCGGGTAATCCTGCCGTCCTTTATGCGACTAAACGGAATGGTGAATTAATCCAAGAAATAAAAGTGCGTGGTACACGCAATTTCGACTGGGAAGCACTCAGTATTGACGACAAAGGACAACTCTGGATCGGTGACATCGGCAACAATAGCCGAATGCGATTTGACTTGAATGTGTCTGTTGTGAAGGAACCAAATCCGTTCACTGAAACAGAAACAGAGATCATTGCAAAATATCCTTATAAATATCCTGACAAAAATGTAGATGCAGAAGGTCTGTTTATTGTTAATGGTATACCTTATATTGTCTCTAAAGAACAATCAACTGCGGTCCTTCACCGTTTCCCCGCCTTGAAAGCAAACGAGAAACAGGTATTAGAACGTGTCGGTGAATTTGCTGAAGCAAGATTAGTTACAGGTGCAGGTATCTCAGAGGACGGGAAGCAGTTAGCTGTCTGCACCTACAATTCCTTATGGGTGTATGATGTTACCGGTGATAACTTAGCACAGACGATTAAAGGTAAACCTTGGATATTGCCACACAATTTTCAAGGAGAAGCAATTTGTTTTGAGGGTCACAATCTCTATCTAACAAACGAAGCACGGGATATTTATGTCCTTCCACAATTTTGGTATGAAAAGCAGTGGAAATTGCCACCAAAGAACACTCAATCGGCTATATCCCTTTTAGTCAAAGAAAACTCGGATGGATATAAGTTGGAAAACTATCGTGATGCGGGTATTGATATAGATGGAGGACATGTTGCATTGAATGCGAAAGCAGTTGGTGCTGAAGTACATCATAAGATTGAAATTCAGCACAGAAACATATACCAAATCAGTGCAGTTATGACTCAAGGACCTGAATATGGACTTGCAGAACTCACAGTAAATGGCAAAGTAGTTGGACAACCTAATGATTACTACCATCCTAAACTGGTTGCGGGGACGTTGGTAGTATTTGGCAAAGTCCCGTTGAATCAAGGTGAGAATCAGATAGTCCTGAAGAATGTTGGGAAATCAACCGAGGCGACAGGATACAAAATTGGTGTCGATTCCTTTCAGATATTACATGCCTCTCCGTTCGTGCGGAAATACATGGTTTTAGGTCCATTTCCAAAGGCAGATGCGGCCCCGACTGTTCCATCGGTTTCATCTGAAAAACACCTAAACTTGAACGACACTTACGCAGGATTAGATGGAAAGACAATTCGTTGGCGTGAGGCAGAGACCCGAACGAGTGGCATGCTGGATTTACGTTCAAACATCGGTATGAATACAGGAGTTGTTGGATATACGGTTACTTACATCTATGCGCCAAAAGCGATGGACACTACCATGCTGTTAGGTAGCGATGAGACGGTTACGGTTTGGTTAAACGGTACAGAAATCCACAGAAAACGCGTCTACCGTCGTATCACACGGGATGCAGATGTCATTCCATGCAAGTTGAAGTCAGGATGGAACGAGGTATTGTGTAGTGTTGAGCAGAACAGTTGGACATGGGCACTGTATCTACGTTTTACAGATGTAGACGGTGTGCTGAAATATAGTCCGCATCCCAACGATTAGTACAAATTCACCAAATTAGACCTTTTTCCGCTTTAATTCCACAAAATTCTAATAATTACCCAAATTTTTGACATTTTGAACTTGATTTTTTTGGACAGGGTTTGGTATAACCATTCTATGTCCTGCATGTAACAGGCGATTCTAAATGAAGTTTATTGCTTAATGTGATTTACCTTTTCATCAGACATATTCCAAATAGTAAGAAGGTATAAGCATGTATCGTGATTTTTTGACCAGTAAGTGGGTTCTTGGCGGGTTTGCTTTCCTGATAGTGTTTGGCGTATCATGTGTCTTCTGGTATCATTATGATACTGCCCCCTACAAACGAGATGCAGCTGAAACTGCTGAACTCATGAATCAATTAAAGCAATCAAGAAATGTTCAAAAGGAGGTTAAGTCTACACCAGTTTCCCCTCCTATTGAAAATAGGGTTGATAATATAAATGAAGAAAAACAAGAGACTACAGTGGATGCAGTTGGCAAAACCGAACAATCTTCCCTACCCAAAAAGAAAAATGCAAAGGTGCGAATGTCACCGCACGGTTTTGGGGCTTATCCTCAAATTCCTGATGGGGCACCGGTTGCGGAATTTGAGGAAACTGATAGTGTTAATATGGAACTTCTCGGGCGTGTAATAGTTAAAGCATGGAATGATGGCAAAAGATTTGAAGGCGCTTTTATTGATGGTGATACAGGAAAGGTTTATCTAAATTACTCTAACGTCTTGTATGTCGAATATTCTGAAGATATAGACGAGGAGACAGGTGAAGTTACGATAGAGATTAGCAGTGTCACTGGTGCAGCTTCTACGCAAGAAGCTAGTAGATTAGTTCTTGATGGTTACACACCACCAGGATATACACTTATTGATATTACTGAAGTAGGTATCAATCCTTATGATTATTTAGATTTACATTAGACAGTAAAAGGAGTAATAAAATGTTTAAGAAAAATTTGGTAAGTTTCTGTATATTTGTTCTGACAATTAGTTTGTTCACTGTACAAGCACACTGGGTTGAGGATCCCGGTCCAAGCATCATTGAGGGTGATGAGAACAACCTTCATCAATCTGATGGTGGCGTTTTTTCGGTGGTATGATGCAGTCAGAATGGAAAATTGCTGATCTCAACGATGCAATTGATGATTCTGAAGGTTTTGAATCATTAACTGCTCAAGTTTACTTCAGGAAATCGACTGATATTAGTACGATTCCAGACGAAACTAGAGGGAAGGCTTACTGTCAAGTTTGGTGTGCCAAGGAAGTCAGCGATGGTATTACTAAAGGTAGTTATGATGTTCACGCTAAAGCACGCGGACGGCTTTGGTGGCGAGGTGACAGGCATGATGACGAATTTCAAGGTGGCATTAGCAAGCAAGCCGAAAGGGAAGCAGTACACAGAAGATATATAGGACGTCCTACCTATAGCGGTGTACACCTTTGGGGAAAAGCATTTGTTAAGTGTCAAGCAGGTGAACTTGAACTTGAAATGGAATGGCATTAGAAGACCAATCTGTATATGAGGAAACCTTATGCCGTAAATGTAATACCATTTCTAATAGAGAATATCTCATTATTGACAATGAATAACAAAGTCAATTCTTTTGTGGAACGCGGATGACTATTAATACATCCGCGTTCCACAAAAGGAGTTTCCACGTGTCACAAAAATATAGCAACCATAAATCCCTTTATAGTGTCTCCAAGGTATTTATTGTAATTTTTCTCCTTTTCCCCATGGTTTCTCATTCAAAGATTGTCTTTTCATCAAAACGCAGCGATGGTAAAACCCGACATCTTTATGTTATGGAAGACAATGGCACAAATGTTCAAAAAATTACGAACTCAAAATTCTATGACAGATCCCCTCGTTGGTTTCCAGATGGAAAACAGATCCTTTTTGAAAGAGACTTAACGTTTGGTAATGGTGGCAAATTTGATGCACAGATATTTAAAGTAGATGCAAACGACCGTTATGAACAATTGCTTATTGCTGATCATCCGAGTAACAGACAACCTGCAATTTCCCCGGATGGCAAACTCATTGCCTTTAATAGCAAACGTACAGGTGAATGGGATATTTTTCTACTGAACCTTGAAAATCAACAACTGACACAATTGACAGACAACCTTGGAAAGGGATGGTCCAATAGGATGGATTGGTCTCCAGATGGAAAAAAGATAGTTTACGAACATGAAGGTGACGATGGTGAAACTATTCATATAATGAATTCCGATGGCACGGGAAAGAAGAGGTTAAGTCCACGACGACCAGGCACTTTTTTTCTGGGTGCACCACGTTGGTCGCCATCCGGTAAATATATTATGTATCCAGAAATGGAAAGGACAAGGGATCTTAAAAACATAGTTCGAATGGACCTCATAATTCTGAATGTATTATCAAAGAACTTGGATGTCCATGAATTTCCAAGAGAGAGTCTTCTTGCTTACACTTGTTGGATGGGAGACGACCAGACTGTCCTATTATCTCTCAAGGATGATTGGACTAATCCAGAATCCAATTACGAAATCTACCAATATGACCTCAACAGTAAAAGACTCACAAACCTAACCAATGAACCTAGTGGAGATTATGCACCGAGTTGGATTAGTGGACCTCTCACGGTTTTAGCATTGGACAAACTGACTATTCGTTGGGCACAACTCAAAGCCATTTATAAATAGACCTGAGTGAAAAAAATATGTGGATGCATATAGTTATTCATCAACATACGCTGCTAAAGTGATATCAAATTACCCCATGATATCACATTCCAAAGTCAATCCTATCACTCTTCAGGTTTCCCCATGTTGTCGCATATTTCCCATCGGGTTCAACATTGAGAGGTTGTGCAATCTTCGCGAAATCTGCTTCATCAAAAGCCGAATTATATACGAGGACATCGTCAATGATGCCTTCAAACCAACCGACATTGCTTAGATCTTCAACACCATCGTGGTAAATGGTTTTCTGGGTAACATAGCCGATTGAAGTATCGTTAGTGTGTGAAAACAACTGACCACCAGATTCTTTCCCGACAAGTTTACCGTCTAACCATATTTCAAACTTATCATTTTCAACTTTATCAGTAGTATCACGTAGGACTAAGGCAACATGGTGCCAGCGATCTGCTTTAATTTTCTTTGACATCCAGGCACCGTCCCAGTTATATTGGGCACGATTCCAACCCCCTACATATACTTCCCCTTTATGGACATAGACACATAATCCGCGTGTTGCGCCACCTTCTTGAAAGATGACTTGCTTCTCGTTCTTACTGATGTCTCTACAGTTGAAAAAGGCTGACACTGTTCGATCACTATATGGACCACCTGTGTTGATAAATGGCGTATCTGGGAATTTAATACCATCGTCAATGCCATCAAACTCCAATGCTTTGTCGTAAATACCTTCAACGGCATTGGGTTGTCCGACAATTTGCCCGTTTATCTTGTTTCCTGATATATCATTTACACTTCCATCATCAAATGTCCATTGTGCTGCGACCGTTGCTTCATCTCTTTCTGCTTCCACACGCGTAATAGGGTGAATAACTAATACAACAGCAATAATACAGAAAAGAATTGTGAATGGAAACTTATTGTTCTTGCGTTTAGTAATTTGATGAACCATCTTTTTTCTCCTTTAGAACATATACAGACTCTTTATTCCTGTTTCGGTTCGTTAGACATAAGTTACAAATGGAATAAGCAACAAAACCCATAAGGAAGTGAACATGTCTTTGGGTAATATTCTATTTGATGCACTACTTTTCGTCAATAAGTAGGTGTAAATGTGTAAATGCAGGGTTAGTTTTAAGTATTTTCCAAAATAGAGATTTACTAAAAGTTAATACCCAAGCCGGTAGGTGCGGTTTCCTAACCGCACCATAGGCGTCAATTTAAGGATGCACCAAGACCGATAAGTGTCAACTTTTAATCAGAGGAAGTATAAATTATGAAATAAAACTTCTGTAAAAATGAAAACACCTCATATATAATGTAGATATAGATTTATTATGGTCTACAAAGAGGTGTTTCCTAATGAATACATTATCACAAGTTCCCAAAGAAATGCAACATATTCTTACAACTATAGCCAATGATGCAGCTCTCAATACAGGTTTTGTCAAAAGAAGTTGTAAACTCAACGGTAGTCGTTTTGCTCAAATACTCATTTGGACTTGGTTAGAAAACCCAGATGCCACCTATACACAACTTGCGCAAACCGCTGGTGTGCTGGGGATTTCAATCTCACGACAAGCCATTGAACAACGATTTACATCTGAAGCAGCAGAGACCCTGAAAGTTATCCTTGATGCTACTGCGTCCAAGGTTATTTCTGCCGACCCGCAAACGCTTCCGCTCCTTGAAAAGTTCACTGGTGTCTATTTACAAGATAGTTCTTGGATTACACTCCCTGATGTGCTCCACGAAACTTGGGAAGGTGGAAGCAAAAAGAATAAACCGAACACAGCTGCCGTGAAACTCCACCTGCGTTTTGATAGTGCCACAGGCACTTTTGAACACTTTGAACTGACCAATGGTATCACCGCTGATAGTGCTATTGAAAAGCAGATTGACATGCTACCCGCCGGCAGTTTGCGCCTCGCAGACCTCGGCTATTATTCACTTGATACCTTCAAAAGACTTTCCGATGCAAACGTCTTTTGGATATCACGCTACAAAGTCCAGTGTTTTCTCTATGATGAAACAGGTGACCCTTTTTGTTTGCTAAAATGGCTCAAGAAGGGTTCTAATAACTTCAAGGACAAACAAATCTTTATAGGTAAAAACAAGCGTCTCAAAGCACGATTAGTTGTTCAAAGACTTTCAGAAACAGAAACCCAACAGCGTATTAAGGAGATAAAACATCGTGCAAAGCGGAAGTATACGAAACCTTCACCAAAACGACTTCAGCTCGCAAGATGGAATATCTACATTACTAATATAAAAGTAGACCATCTGACTGCTGAACAGATTTGTGCTGTCGCACGCATCCGATGGCAGGTTGAGTTGATGTTCAAGTGCTTCAAAAGCATTGGAAAAGTTGATACCTCCCGTAGCGACAAGCCATATAGAATCTTATGTGAGTTATATGCAAAACTCATCGTCGCAATTATGCGGCACTGGATCATGTTAAGGGTCGGTTGGCGATGTCTAAAACATAGTCTAACAAAAACAGCAGAACTTATTAGCACCTTCGCACGCACACTTGCAATAGGTTTCCGCAAGTCTATAATGTCTTTTCGGCAAACTTTTGATGAAATAAAACACGCTTTCCAAAATGGGTGCTACATTGAGAGACGTGCTAATAGAGACACAACATTAGAACACCTTGAAAATGCAGCAAAAAATCACTAAATTGACGCCTATGGTGCGGTTTCCTAACCGCACCGGAACCCACAAGAAAACTGACTATGAAAGGTTTTATCACAAAGTCGCCAGAATATGCGTGTGGTATTTTGCATTGGTTAGGAAACCGCACCTACCAGCTTGAGGCATTTAGCATTTGTGAAAAAATACAAGAAAAACCGAAAACTAAATAACCCCCTCTGCATACAGGGTTATTTAGTTTTCGGTAATTCTGATAGATTTGTTCACATATCAATATAATGCAATGCAAAGTAGTAGGCGCACTCCGTGTGCCGTATACATTAGAACACAATATAGACGGCACACGGAGTGTGCCTACTACCATGAACATTTATGAAGAAAAGGAGAGTGGATCTAAACACGACTCACAATATAAACTTTCAGTCATGCCGTTCAGTTGATATTTCTTAAAACTAAATAACCCTGCTCTGCATATAATCTCTCTTGACAAAATAACACATATACATTATACTACATGATAAATTCATAGTGTAGAGGGTTAGATGGAGTATAAAGGGTTAACGTTGGATCTATTTCAAGAGGAAGCGATTGAAGCGATAAATCGAGAACAATCAGTATTAGTTACTGCTCCTACGGGTGCTGGTAAAACACTCATCGCAGAATACGCAGTTGAGAAATGTCTTGAGACGAACAGACGCGTTATTTATACTGCACCGATTAAAGCACTAAGCAATCAAAAATATAGAGACTTTCAAGCCGAATATGATGATAAAATCGGTATTGTCACTGGGGACGTAGTCTTAAATCCGTTTGCGCAAGTCCTATTGATGACGACCGAGATATTTCGAAATACAATCTTTGATGATATAGACAGATTACAAGATGTGTCTTATGTTATCTTTGATGAAATACACTATATCAATGACATTGAACGTGGTACGGTATGGGAAGAGAGCATTATATTTGCCCCGCAGCATATCAAGTTTGTTTCCCTGAGTGCGACGATTCCGAATATCGCCTCCTTTGCCGAATGGATGCAAAGTGTCCGGGATATTGACATCAAAGTCATTGAAGAGTTGGAACGTCCTGTTCCATTAGAACACCACACATATTTCAACGGATTCGGTATAGGAAAAGTAGATCATCTGCGCGATCTACGATTTGTTTTAAAACGTGAGAAGCGGCAACGTGAGAAAATGAGATGGAGTGATGATAAATCTGCTGAAAAAAATAAAAGTAAAGAGTCAAATACAAAACGGACAGAAATACCAAAAGAGATAATTAATGTCGATTTAATACCCTATCTCCAGAAAAAGAGACGACTTCCGTGTCTCTATTTTTGTTTTAGTCGAAAGAAGTGTGAAGCTAACGCCAAAAATTATGCTCTTTACACTAAACGTAATTTGCTTGATGAAGAGAAGCAGAAACAGATTTTGGAGATGTTTGATAAACTTTGCGCACAATATGATATTGATGAAGAGAGCGTGATTAACGATTTTCGGAAACTCATCGCCTGTGGAATTGCCTATCATCACGCGGGCATGTTACCAACACTCAAAGAAGTTGTAGAACGGTTGTTCACTTCAGGATTAATTCAACTTCTGTTCACGACTGAGACGTTTGCTGTAGGGATCAATATGCCTGCATGTACAGTAGTCTTTGATAGTCTTGAGAAATTTGATGGAGTTAGTTTCCGTTACCTTCAAGCACGTGAATATCATCAGATGGCAGGTCGGGCAGGTAGACGTGGGATTGATCCTGTTGGCTATGTGTACGCAACGGTTGATCCGATGTATGCTACCTTATCGGATGTCCAAAAAGCCGTTTCTGATAAGATAGAACCGATCGCAAGTCAATTCAACCTTTCATATTCCAGTATCCTCAACCTATACGAGAAATATGGTGATGACATATATGATGTATACACGATGAGTTTGAGCAACTATCAGAATAAAAAACGGATCACAGATCTCAATGCACATATTGAACAATTAGAAAAAGAACTTGAATCCTTACCTGTTCCTGTCTGTATCCATGACAACATCAACGGTATGAAACAGATTGAGAAATATTATCGCCACAAGCGAAGAAATAATCAGAAACGTGACAACATACATGCAGAGATAACAATGGCAAAATCTCGCTCTTCACGGAATAAATCCAAAAAAGCACGAAATAAAAAGTTGAAATTAGAATATAATAAGTTGAATAACCTGCAAAAAGAACTGAACACTAATCTCTGCCATGACTGTTACAAGAAGGAAGAATGCTCTGAAAGGTACCAAGCAATCAGAAAAATGGGAGAGAATATAATTAAAAGAAAAAACCGACAGACAAATGTAGAGGATTATCAACGTAATCAGATAGCAGCGCGGCTTAGTGTACTTGAAACACTCGGATATATTGAAGAATTGACGCTTCTGCCACGCGGTATTACTGCAACAAATATCTACGGTTATGAATTGCAATTGACACAACTCCTCTTTAGCGGATTTTTTGAAAGGTTGAATGAGGATGAAATTAATTGTCTGATCATAGCAATCGTTTCTGAACCACGGAAAGATGGTTATTACAAGAAAATAAAAGATAAAAGGATGTTGTCAATAATTGGTGCTGCGATGAACGAAGTTACTGATGTTCAACGTGTAGAAAATCAGCATAACGCTTCAGATTTAACACCGCTGTTGGAATTGCATTTATGTTCTGCGATGTGGGCTTGGAGTCGGGGTTGCGAGTTTGATGATTTATATAAATATGCGGATCTTGATCCGGGAGATTTTGTGAGATCATTTCGGCTTGTGATTGATCAACTACGTCAAATCCGGCGCGCAACGCCAACACACACGGCTCTTGTTGATAAGTTAAATCGTTGTATTGGTAAAATAAATCGTGATGTTGTTGATGCTGAACGTCAACTGCGAATTGGACAGGAAGAACCGTCTGAAAATGAAGAGGAAACCAAATTAGAACAGAATAAAGGAGAAATTCATGGATAATAAAGATTTTGACTTAAAAGGATCAATCATTGTCCGATCTGCTACAGAGGACGATGCTGGTAATTTACAAACACATTGCTTCACAGACAAATCTAAAGAAGAGATAGTTGAAGAATTAAAGGCTGACTTGGCTTCTGATAGTCAAACGACCCGTCTTGTTGCTGATTCCAGCGGATATGCTGTCGGTCATATCTCTGTGAAAAAGCATCCGTTGGATGATACGGTTGGACAGATTAACAATCTGGCAGTATCAGGTCCATTCCGTCTCTTAGGGGTTGCAGACCATCTTATTGATGCTGCCGAGGCAGCAGCTGCTGAAAACGGTTTGACTATCATCGAAATTGAACTTACACCTTCTGATAAGTCTGTCATTCAAAGGTATAAAGATTGGGGATTCTCTGAAAAACCTATAGTCACACTTCAAAAGTCTGTAGGTGCTGAGGTGGAGGAAACCGTTGAAGAAGAGACTGAACCAGAGACTGAAACTGAGGAAACTGATGACGCATCTGTAGAACAGCCACAACTATTGGAATAGGTTGATGCTTGTAAAGTTAATGTGTGATTAATCACACTATAGTGAATTATAAATATAAGTTGACACTTCCGACCCACGGTAGACGAGGTTTCCTAACCTCGCTGATGCAGAGTGTTCAAGTAATTTCAAAATCTACTATACATAATTTTAAGGTAGGAATTGATGAAGCGGTATTTGATAAACATTTTTCTTTCTTTAGGAATTGTCTTTCTAATTGCAAGTTGTGGGAATCAGAATGAACATCTTGCGAAAGGCAAAGAATTAATAAAATCGGATAAACGTCGGAAAGAGGAACGCGCTGTCCGTGAGTTCAAACTTGCCATTCAACAGGAGAGTGACAATGCTGAAGCACATTACCTACTCGGTTTCTACGATTCACAGGACTTCTACGAAGCTAATCAACCTGAATGGCATCAAGCATCTATTGCACAGAGAGGACAACACATGTTCAAGGCGTATCAGAATAAGTCTCGGGAATACCTTGAAATCTTGGTCTTTGATACTCTACGGGACGATGATGTTAATGTGCAAAACGCAGCGTTAGAGGCATTGACGTTAGTTTATCAACAACAAGGTGATCGCAAACAACTACTCAATCAACTTGAGAAAGCAATTAAGTCCAAAGATAATCGTGACAGACACGATGCACATTGGGTGATGTCAAACATCGGTAAATCCGATCCAACAACGATGGTACCCATTTTGGTCGATCTGTTGCAACACAATCAGATGGGAACGCGTCTGAATGCTGTGAAGGCACTTGGTGAAATTGGCAGCGAAAAAGCAATTTCTGTGCTTGCAGAATTGATTGAATCGGGTTCAGCAAAACGTGAAGGAGATCGTGAGGTTGCAGAGGTAAGACAGATGGCAGTTGCTGCATTGGGAAAAATCGGTGGAAAAGCCGTTCCTGAACTTGTCAAAATCACACAAAACAAAGGTTCTTCGCTTCGAGTTGATGCAATCCGAGCATTATCTTCACTCGGTGATGAAAAAGCTGTGCAGCCACTATTGGATGCTTTAAAAGAGAAAAGCAGCAGAGAGATCGTTGTTAATTTGGGAAGATAACATTATAGTGATATAAATATAAGTTGACACTTTCGACCCACGGTAGGCGAGGTTTCCTAACCTCGCCGATGCAGAGTGTGCAAGTAATTTCAAAATCTACTATACTATATCGCCAAAAGGAATGAGAATGTCTAAGAATATATTGTTGGTTTTATTCTATATCATCGTGCTTGTTGCCCTCGGGTGTGATAATGTCTATTACGATGAACACTTGAAAATGGAAGTACAACAACTTGATAGCGATCTTGAAAACCGATGGTCTACTACAGGCGTTGTTGTAAGTTCTATCACAACGAACGGTCCTGCCGAAAAAGCGAATCTCGTAGAAGGTGAACTCATTTCTTATGTAATTGGGGAATATCCTATTCAGAATGCAAATGACTTCAATAAAGCAGTCAAAAAAGCAATGGAAGACGACAATAACATGCTACTCTATCTCAAAGATAAGAAACCAATTCGTATTGCAACACGGAAATTGGGGGATAAAGTTGGTTTAGAGGTAGAGAATGTTGACGTTGTTCGCATTAAGAATATTATGTCTGGAACACCCGCTGCAAATACCGGTATCATTCAAGTCGGTGATATTGTTGAAAAGATTGTGGATGAAAGGAAAATTCAAGGTTTAGATGATTACAAAAAATCTGTGAATGAGTTTGTAGAATTAAATGCAGCACTTACTTTCCGTACAACTGAACTGATTGGCGTAAAAATCGCTGCTGTTACTGCACTCGGCAATTTAGGCGATGCTCGCGCCATCGATCCGTTGATTAACATACTAAAGAACACCCGTGAACTCGCTCTTCGTAAAGCTGCTGCGCGGAGTTTAGAACGGCTTGTAGCATTGAGTGAACTCAGTCCACTCTTTCAGCAATTCCAAGAACAAGATTTAAATCAACTCCCCGCAAATACACTTGATAGTGAGCACCTCGCATCCGCAGAGATCCTGGGATTACTGCTTATAGACGTTAAAGCAAATACAGCGACACTTGAAGCACCTTTCGGAATTCAATTCCGCCACCGATCTGAAGCACTACATCAGAAGGTCAATGAAGGGCAACTTGTGGAACTCACAGAACAATATATCCAAAAGGTATATGAACCCGAACAAGAAATTCGACGCGCGTGTCTCTCTATGATTGCAAACCTTAAACCTGTATCTGCCATTGAACCACTTGTTCAAGTGCTCAGGGATGAGGACGAAATACCCGGTATCCGATTCCAAGCGGGGTTAGGGTTGAGTCGGATCGGCACACCAGCAATTGATGCATTGATCGCAGCGTTTAATGAGACAGATGCCACAGCACAAGACATCGCCGCATCAGCACTTGGTAATATCGGTGGAACACAAACACGCGACTTCCTCATAACTGCTTTGGAAACTACAAGCAATCCCGCAACACAATTAACGCTTGTGGATGCAATTGCAAAAATTGGTGATGAACCGTCGCTAAGTGCACTTGAACGCCAGAGACAACGTTTTCAAGGAGATAATTCCGCTATCCGTATCTTTCTTGATGAGGTATTTAGCAGCTTGACAACATCATCAGAATAGCCACTAGTGGAGTGTCCATTCTAAAATTACGGGTATGTGATTTGGAAGAGGGCGAGGTGACCTCACCCCTACGATCATATTACCCTTAAAATAAAGGTAGACAGAACACTAGTGGAGTGTCCATTCTTATATTGTAGGTCGGGTAGAGGCACGAAACCCGACTTTATTGATGATAAATGGATGCATGTCGGGTAGAGGAACGAAACCCGACCTACAAGATTAGTGTAGACAGAACACCAGTTTCTATTTATAGTGAAATCTGAAATTAACAATACACTTTACATTTAGAAAAACGCGTTTGTAGTCGCGCAATTCATTGCGCCTCTTACATTATATAAATAAGTAATTGGGATAGTATGTCTCATTAATTGTCCGTTTTACCATAGTCAGCAATCTTTGTATACCAACTATATTCAGTTATGAAGTCTGATCCTACGAAACAAAGAAATGTCTGATCATTAAGACTTATGAAAATTGGACTGATCTCAGACTTGCATACTGATTCTACTGATGCAAATAGGGCAATCGTTCCCCACATTATCAACGTTGTTAGAAATGCTAATCTTGATGTTTTTGTCCTTGCAGGTGATATAACCCCCAACTTATCTGAATTTTACGAAATACTCGGTGAATTTGCTAATGCAGATTTGACCTGCCAGAAGTTGTTTGTACCGGGAAACCATGATATTTGGGTCGGTAAAAATGCAAACATGACCAGTGAACAAAAATGTGGTGTAATTTCAGAAATATGTCAAGACCATGGGTTTCATTCCCTTATAGATACACCTTATGTGGTTGATAAGATAGGTTTCTGCGGTACAATCGGTTGGTATGATTATACGTTTGCTTCGGATGCGATTGACTATTCAACTGAACAGTATGCGGAAAAACAGTTGATGAGATCAGTCTGGAGCGATAAACTATATGCGAAATGGAGTGATACAGACGAGAATATAGCACACCGATTTGAGAAAGAACTTGAGCAACAGATCCATTCTGTAAAGAACACAGTGCAACATATCATCGTTGTGACGCATCACGTTCCTTTTCGTGAGTGTATACGGTATCGTGGGGAATTGCCTTGGGATTATTTCCGTGCGTTTATGGGAAGTGAAGGTCTTGGCAGGATATGTTTACAGGAACCGTTGGTCTCACACATCCTCTTTGGTCACACACATTATGTTGTCAACCAACAGGTTGAGAACGTTAGGGCAATCTGTGCACCAATCGGTTATCTGCATGAAATACCATTAGAAGAACTTCAGGCTTTTGCTGAACAAAGATTTACCTGTTTCTCTTTATCAAATGAATCCTAAAAAAGAAATATACAGGAGAACATAATGGATATAACGTTAACAAATAGTAACGAAGCTGGAGCACTTGAATTTCCATGGGGTGCAATAAAATGGTTATGTAACGATCAGATTGATCCAGAAGCAGAGATGACATTCGGTGTTGTCTACATTAATGCAGGTGAAGGAAATCCCACCCATTACCATCCGAACTGTGAGGAGTTGATCTATGTGTTATCTGGTGAATGCGACCATAAATTGGGAGATGAGACAATTCCGCTCAGACCCGGTATGATGTTGCGTATTCCGCGCAACGTCAAACACAATGCTGTCAACACAGGATGGCAACCCGTGACGATGATTATCTGCTATTCTGACGCTGATAGACAGACCGTTTTCTGTGAATAAGGAGAGGATGTGATACATTATGTCTGAAGAAACAAGGTGCAAAGTAAAAATCTGCGGCATAACATCAATCCACGATGCATGTCTTGCTGCTGATGCTGGTGCAGATTACATCGGTGTATTGGTTGACGTTACAGCATCTGAACGAACGATGAAAACGACACAAGCAGTAGAAATCGCAAGTGGTAGTCCTATTCCAACGGTATTGTTGCTATACAACCGCACAACATCCGATATACAAGACGCAGTCTCACAAATACAACCTTTTGCGGTGCAACTGCTTGGACAGGAAACACCTGAACAGGTTGAGGAACTCAAACGTGATGCCACATGTCAATTCTGGAAATCTGTCTATCTCCCTGCAGGAAGTCCAGAAAATGTTGATAGATCAGCAGTACATGCACAAATGCAAGCATACTGCAATGCTGGTGCGGATTATCTCCTGTTTGATACAGTTGACATTAGCGTAAATCCACCTCGCTATGGTGGTACGGGTAAAAGATATGATTGGGGACTTGCTGCAGAACTTATTTCTGAAAGTCCATTGCCTGTTTTCTTAGCGGGAGGGATTCGTCCCAATAATGTTAAAGCTGCTATTGAAAACATAAACCCTTACGGGATAGATCTCTGTTCTGGTGTAGAAGCATCAAAAGGTGTTAAAGACAAACAAAAACTTGATCACCTTATGGAACAAGTGGGAAATACCAATTGAAAGAATGTGGGTTTCAATTCATAAAACTCTTGAAATCAGACAGGATAATAAGATATACTGATAGCGTGTTTACGATGTGAAAAACGCGAATTTCCTGAGTATATTACAAACTATTTTCATAACCTAAGGAGACTTTCATGAAGATTAATGCATTTCAGTTGATTATTATATTTCTTATTATAGGCGTAATTTCTATTTTCGCACCTTCTGTGGTTCTTGCAGATGCACACGAGACGGAAGGTGAGATGGCACCCGAAGCCGAAGCAATGGAAGAAAAACCGGGTGTGTCAGGATGGTTCCAGATTGACATTGATAGTTTAGGCAGCTATTTCTTGATTGGCGCGAGCCATCCAGTCGGTGGTATCTCAATCGCTTCAAATATTTATGTAAATGAAAAACACGACTATAATTTTGTAGATGGTAGTCACAGTCACAGATACTTAGGTGAATTTGATCTCGGCGTGACAGTTCCTGTTGTATCTTCTGATAGTTTATCATTAGCATTGCAGCCGATGGTAGGTATTGGTTTCGATTATACTGGAGCAGATGGACCTCATGCACTTTATCCACAGGTTTTTGCTTTCCTTAATGCAGGTGATTTCTTCCTCTTCCACTGGACCATCAGTACGTTCTATTCCATATTTGAGGAAGATAGTATTGATGAATTATACAATCGAACTTATCTTACCTATTCTCTGAATGATACGATTGCAATTGGACCTCAGGTTGAATCAGTTCTCGGCCTTGGAGAAATGGGGGACTTGTGGGCATTCAATTTGGGGGCACGTCTCAATATCGCCTACGGCACAGCGAATTCGCTTGGAATATATGTCGGTTATGAAACAAAGAAAGGTGATGATGAAACGGGACTTACTGGTAGAATGAACTTTACCCGTTTCTGGTAGCAAAAATTTGAATAGAGGCGCGGTTTTCCATCGCGTCTCTATTTGCTTAATAGATAAATATGTATCGTCCTATCCTTAGCCCGTGAGAATGCAGGGAATGTCTCTACCATGCGTCCTCTCTGACGAATCCAATTACGGACTGCCTTATCCGCATCAAAAACGTTAAAATTTGCAACGTCAACGATAAACCACAGACGTTCCATCTGAGCAGATTCCCACTTCTCTTCAAAACCTTCCTTATCATCTAACAACTCTCCAACATAAACTATTTCCATTTCCATTTCCGGCAGATAAAATACTCCCATTCGCGGTTCCGAAAGGACTATCTTATCTGTTGATTGCTTCTGCATTTCAACAAATTCGAATGCTTCTCTCCATTTAGGTCGCCCACCATTTTCATTTTGATAATAGAGATAATCCTGTGATAACAACACAAGGATAAGCAGAGAAGGTAAAAGTGCTTTAAATAGATTGTGTCTGTTTGAACCCATAGCATCCCAGACTTGTTCACAGGTAACTGCAGCAAGAATGAAATACGCGGGAGTTGTCCAAAACAGATAATAACCAGCAACATTCTGCAGTTGAGATGCGATCAATAGTAGTCCCAAAGGCACACCCGCAAAACAGATTAAAAACCTTGTAGAACGGTTCTGCCAATTTACAATAGCACCAAAAAATGCAGCAACGGCAATCGGTATGCTAACTCCCTGAACGATTGTTAGTATCACATAAAGAGGACTACGTCCCCATTCATTGTGTCCCCATCCTGATGAAATATAACCACGAACTTGTGGTAGTACCAGCATGAGCACAGGAACGGTAAACGGAAGGAAGAATATAATAAGATTGACTAACCTTTTTCTGTTACGATTTTCTAAGAGTTGCAATATGGCATAGGCAGCCAACGCAGGAACAATCGCTGTAGCCAAGAGATGGGATAAAATAAGACAGATACTGGAAAAGAGAGCACCTATAGTTAGAAGTGTTGAATCCTTATCAAAGGAGCGGTAGAAAAACCAAGCTGCCAACGCACCAAACAGAAAGGTGAGGATGTATGAACGCGCATTTTGCGACCAGAACAGATGCCAGTTTGACAAGGCAACAAAAACCGATGCAAATAAACCAACTCTATTGTTGTATAAAGTTTTACCCAAACTAAAGACTATCGGTATTGATATAATACCCACGATACAGAAGATAAGACGACTATTCCACTCACTACCTCCATCAAATATAAAAGACAGGTTTTCACCCAAAATTACAGAAAACTTCGCTGCAATATAAGGAATTGGATTAATAGGAGAATTATTGAGAGAGAAAGCTTTTGCATCAAGTACGGTAAGCACTTCATCAATCCAAAAACTCCACTTACCAAGATGCCAAAATCGTAGGAGTGCACCGATACTGACGATACAGACAAGTAATATATGCTTATTTTTTAGGCAGTTTTGTGATGAAAATTTCAGCATTTTTACCAGAAACCAATCTGTATAAACTATGGTATATCGCTATCTGTATATAGTTTAGAGATAAAATCTTATGAAAGGGGATACATAAGGATAAAACTACTGTTTATCTTATCTATAAGACATCTCAACATAGTAAAATACCCTTATACGCTTAATTGGCACACATATTGCTTTAACACAAGCAGTGCAACTAAGCACAGATTTTATCATAGGTTGATGTCAGAATCAAGCATAAGCGTTCACAAACTGGCATAAACTCTCTTTTTGCACGATGAAAATACGTGCTGGAATTAAATAAATCTAAGGAGATTTAAATGAAAATTAAAGCATTTTGGTTACCTGTATTACTTGCAATAGTTGGTATGCTCGCAGTTGGTAGCGTTCCGATGGTTTACGCTGACGCACACGGAGCGGGTGAAGAGATGGAAATGGAAATGGAAGAGGAATCAGGTATTGGCGGTTGGTTCCGTACCGATACTGATAGTCTTGGAACACAAATCTGGTTTGGTGGTAGTTATCCTGCTGGAAGTGTATCTATAGATAGCGACATATATGTTGTTGGAACTTTCGCAGAATTCGACCTTGGAATTGGAATTCCAGTTGTTGATGACGAATCAATGTCACTTACTTTCCTGCCGATGGTAGGTATTGGATTTGATTATGCATCAGCGAACGGTCCTAATTCTATAATTGCACCGCAGCTGTTTACTTATCTTACTGCTGGGTCCATCTATTTTGAATCTTGGATTCAAGGCTTCTTCAATACTTCATTTGATTATGGAGATGATTCATTATATACACGAGATTTTATCCTCTATTCAGTGACGGATAATATCGCTATCGGTCCACAGGTAGAAGTTAGTCTCACCCTAAGTGGTTTAGAGGAAGAAACCGAAACAGGTTTGAGTAGTTTGGTAGTTGGTGGACGGATCAATATGGCTTACGGTGAAAACAATACGCTCGGTCTGTTTGTCGGTCTTGAAACCCAAATGGAAGAAGATTCGGAAGATTCAGGACTTACCGGTAGAATGACATTTGTTCGTACTTGGTAGTTAATTGTATAAAAACAGCAACCGTGCTGTTTTATCTATAGAATACATCGCGAATCTATGGTATACAACACTATTATGGATTCGCGATGAAACAATATATCATTCAACGTATAACATCTCTCAGTTCTTCAAAGTATTAAAAAGCAGTTTTATTGAAAATATAGGAGATATTAAATGACAAAAAAGGTTATTGTAACAATCTTTGTCCTCACCTGCTTGGTTAGTATTAACGTCTTTGCTCTCAACGGGTTGATAGAAGGTGATGACGGAACACTCACAAAGGTTGAGGATTCAAAGTATATGGGAGACACACTATGGGTGCTGGTCGCTGCATTTCTTGTATTCTTTATGCAGGCTGGTTTCGCTATGGTGGAGTCTGGGTTCACACGGGCAAAAAATGCTGTTAACATTCTCATGAAAAACTTGATGGACTTCTCAATGGGGTCAATCGCTTATTGGGCAATCGGCTTTGCAATAATGTTCGGTGCGGGTAATGCGTTCATGGGAACAAGTGGTTGGTTTGTTCCTTCCGAAGAACTTTCTGCTGGCGCAGCAGCCAGTTCCAGTGTGTTTAGTTCGTTAGAATGGAGTTCTGTGCCAACCTATGCAGCGTGGTTATTCCAACTTGTATTCGCCGCAACAGCAGCAACTATCGTTTCTGGTGCAATGGCAGAACGGACACAGTTCAAGAGTTATCTTATTTATAGTGTATTTATCACAGGTCTCATCTATCCCGTAGTCGGTCACTGGGTTTGGGGTGGCGGTTGGTTATCAAGTTTAGGTATGTCTGACTTTGCTGGTTCAACCGTTGTTCATTCAACAGGTGGTTGGCTTGCATTGACAGGTGCTATCGTCTTAGGGCCACGTCTTGGCAAATATGATGGCGAAGGCAAACCGAGACCGATTGCTGGTCACAATCTACCACTTGCAGCACTCGGTGTCTTTATTCTCTGGCTCGGTTGGTTCGGATTCAATCCGGGTAGTCAGATGGGGGCAGATGCATTAGATATTTCCAAAATTGCAGTTACAACGAATATCGCAGCTGCAGCAGGTGCTATTACGGCAATGATTACCGCTTGGATAATGCTTGGTAAACCCGATGCAGGTATGTCGCTCAACGGTGCCCTCGCAGGGTTGGTAACTATTACCGCAGGTTGTGCTTCTGTTAGTCCGACATCCGCTGCGATAATGGGAGCAATTGGTGGAATCGTCGTTGTTCTAAGCGTCTTGTTGATTGAAAATCTACGTATTGATGATCCGGTCGGTGCTATTTCAGTTCACGGAACGTGTGGCGCATTAGGCACACTACTCCTTGGATTCTTTGATAGTTCATCCGGAGTTTTCTTTGGCGGTGGATTTGAACTTCTATGGGCACAGTTCGTTGGTGTCGTTGCTGTTTTGGCATGGTGTCTCGTTACAGGCTTTATCCTCTTCTATGCAATCAAAGCAGCCACAGGCTTACGTGTTACACAAGAGCAAGAACAAGCTGGACTTGACTATGAAGAACATGGTGCAAGTGCATATCCAGACTTCAATGTCTCTTCAATACGTTAGTGATTTTTTAGAAAACCTTCAATATTTAGGTTAAGGTTACAAATCAATTAGGTTCGCCCACAGGAAGTCTAACATATCCCTGAGTTATACATCCTGACATGTGGGCGTTCCTATCTTACTGTCTACAGTATGCCATTGCAATTGCTTGATACCAACACCATGTTTTGATAAAATGCTTTACCAATACTTGAAGAATTGAGATTTTTGAGAGAAGTTATAGTGAATTATAAATATAAGTTGACACTTTCGGCCCACGGTAGGCGAGGTTTCCTAACCTCGCCGATGCAGAGTGTTCAACTAATTTCAAAATCTACTATAACAAGTTAATCTAATTTTGCGTAATGAATAGGAAATGATAGATTGGCAATGTTGTCAATCTTTATGGTTACAATAAACAAGCAAAATTGCTTGTAAGAACAAAGGAGGCTAAAGATGCCACAACGAAGTGCATCGCATTGGACAAAGAAGCGTTTTAGTTATCCACTAATTGGAACGCTTATACTAATATTACTAATATCTGGTGTGTTGAGTCTCATGTCAACTTATGATGTGTTTGCAGACCAACATGAAACAACTGAAATGGAGTCAGAAGCACCTTCTGAAGAGGCTGAGGATGAAGATGCCGCAGAAGCAGAATCTGCTATAGATTCTGGTGATACTGCGTGGATGCTTACCTCAACAGCCCTTGTGTTGTTTATGACTATTCCCGGACTTGCCCTTTTCTATGGTGGACTTGTGCGTGTCCAAAATGTCCTCTCTGTATTGATGCAATGCTTTGCATTGACAGGGATAATCACGATTATTTGGATTGTCTGTGGGTATAGTCTGGCATTCAATACCGCAGGTATGGAGGCTGGGAAAATAACATTTAACTCATTCGTTGGTGGATTAGGAACGATTTTCTTGAAAGGTGTTACCACAAGCAGTGAAAGTGGAACTATCCCTGAAACCGTTTTTATTGTCTTCCAAATGACATTTGCAATTATCACCCCCGCATTGATTGCCGGTGCATTCGCAGAACGGATGAAGTTTTCTGCTATGCTCATTTTCTCTGTTTTATGGTCAATAATCGTTTATGCACCACTATGCCACATGGCATGGGCAGGAGACGGCTCTTTGTTTGGTGATGTTATTGGAGCAAAAGACTTTGCGGGTGGTAACGTAGTTCATATTAATGCAGGTATCGCGGCATTAGTTGCTGCAATATTAGTCGGAAAACGTCTCGGTTATCAGACAACAGCAATGCCACCGCATAGTTTGACGATTACCGTCGTCGGTGCGTCAATGCTGTGGGTAGGTTGGTTTGGATTCAATGCTGGTAGTCAACTTGCAGCCGATGGAGGTGCTGGTATGGCTATGCTTGTTACACAAGTTTCAACAGCTACCGCAGCAATTACATGGATGTTTATTGAATGGATCAAACACGGTAAACCAAGTGTTCTCGGTATTGTTACGGGTGCTGTTGGCGGTTTGGTTGCAATCACACCTGCATCGGGTACAGTTGGTCCAATGGGGGCACTCGTTATCGGATTCGCATCTGGAGCCGTCTGTTTCTGGGGTGCTACCAGTTTGAAATCGAAACTCGGTTATGACGATTCATTGGATGCGTTTGGTGTTCACGGGATCGGTGGAATTGTCGGTGCACTCTTGACTGGTGTTTTCACAGCAAGCGCATTAGGCGGTGCTGGTATGGATGTCAGTATCGGTGTGCAGGTTTGGAAACAGTTCCTTAGCATTGTTATTACTATCGTTTGGAGTGGTCTGCTTTCATTTATTATCCTTAAAATCGTTGACGCTATTGTTGGCTTACGCGTTGAAGAGGATGATGAACGGATGGGTCTTGACCTATCGCAGCACAATGAACGTGGTTATAACCTATAACAATTCTATACATTGTAGGGCGGGGTCTCTGTGCCCCGCCATGTTTTATCATACGGTTAGAATTTTGTCAGTCCAAACTCTTATGGTCAAAACCATAATTATTTACACACTACGGTAGGTTCGGTTTCCTAACCGAACCATGGGCGTCAATTTAGTGTAAATTAGGCGTTTTCCCCAGGACGGTAGGTTCGGTTTCCTAACCGAACCGGATCCTACGCGAGAACCTCTATGAAGGTATTTGGCACAAAGACGGTTCGGTTAGGAAACCGCATCTACCGGGAGTGTGCACGGATTTTTACATTTCACTATAAACTAATCTATTCTTCCACTATCCTCCCGGCTATTTCAGCATCTGGCATTATATCCTTCCTAACAAGTAGATTCTGTTTTACACCAAGATTTTTATATACATCTTCAATCCATGATGTGTTGAATACATCTCCAGTGTTATGAATAATCAAATTACGTGGTGCGACAAGTGTTCCTGCTGTGCGGAAATCGCCTACTCTACGCAAACTCGGAATCGGTAAATTATTCAGATATGCCTCTTGGTTCGTGTTTTCCAACTGTGCTGCATCAACGATGACGTTCTTAATATTCGTGAATCCTGCAGCAAGCAGTGCCCACAAACCTGCATTGCCTATTCCGATGAGGCTAACCTCAGAAACATCGCCTCTGGTTGTAAAATAGAGCAGTGTTGTTACAATGTCCTGAATACGCAACGCTGCTGTTGTTCGGTTATAGGTAGTGAAGTAATTCGTCTCTTCTGATCTCTCATAGTCTCCATGTTCGCCTGTTTCAAACACATCAATAATTAGCACTTTACGATCAGCATTTATCAACTCTTTGATTATTGGTATAGGTTGTCCTGTTTCAGGATCAATCAATTTTTCTTTTCCTTCGGGATGCACAACGACAACAACTGGATCGTGTCCAACTAAAGGTTCGGTACGAAATAGAATGGCAGGAATTGCATCACCTACTCCTTCCCTTCCAATGACAACATGACGCGCAGAAAAGTCTGGGTGATAAGTTGTGGGAAAAGCACCTTCTGGTTCCACAAGTGTTATCTCACTGCTATCTGGCAAGTGTAATCCAAGGGAGTGTTGTAAAGCACTTCCCATTTCTTCTTTAAACTGATGATGTTCATCTTCATTTGTCGGTTTACGTTTCTCAATTGCTTTGTTAGATAACATCGTCCAAGCACGTAGGATGTCGTCCTGTTTCAATGCATGCTCTGGTATATCTCGATCAGAGAAAACCAATAGATCTTCATCGGATTCAACTTCATAAGGTGCTTCTTTATATTTGGATGTGCCATCATCATTAAGAAACCATTTCGCGAACCATGCATATACTGCTTCACGGCTTTCTTTATTGTAGTTGTGTTCTGCGTCTACTTGAACTTGATGGACCTTATCTTCTGCATCAAAATGTGCATAAATGCTTCGGATAGCGGGATACTCTACAGTTGGTGTATTTGATGTCCAATCACCTGTGCAAGACACAAGCAGTAGAGGACGTGGTGCCATCAATGCACCTATCTCAAGATTACTGCCTTCCAACCGCAAATTCGGTGCGTTTTCACATAGACAACCACCCTGCATCGTTGCAGAAATCATATTGACAGGTGCTGAGACCTTGATACGTTCATCAACAGCGGTTAGAATGAAAGTCTGTGATCCACCACCCGATGCGCCTGTACATCCGATACGTTCTTTGTCCACATCAGGCAAGTCTTGTAAGAAATCAATGGCACTTATCCCATTCTGAAGTTGCAGTCCCATTGCACTCAATCCCCATAATGCTTCTTTCGCACCACCATAACGATGTTCTATCTGCTTGCCGCTGTCGTTGTAACCTATCATATCATAAGCAAAGATGACATAACCCTGTTTAGCGAAATTGATACATCTGCCAGGAATTGAACCACGTTCTATATCTTCTAACCGTCCACGTCCCCAATGTCCATGTGGACTTACAATGGCTGGGAATGGTCCGGTTTTTCCTTTTGGACGATAGAGATTTCCTGTTGTGAAGAAACCGGGGAAGGGTTCAAAATGCACCCTTTCTACGGTATAATCTTCCCGTTCAATTTTTCCAAAGATTTGTGCGTTGATAGGCGTTGGTTCATGGGATGGTATCAAACCGTTTGCTACGCGTATCTGTTGCCGTAGCACTTCGGCTTTTCCAGTCCACTCCTCTTTGGTGTAGTTTGGAAAGGTGTAAGGAGTGTTTAGATCGCGTGATGCGGCACCCCGTGCATCGTTGACAGTTTGTGATTGGTCGGTGAAAACATGTGCAAGTTCGTGGTGTTGTTCAGCCATTATAATTACCTCTGTTCCTAAGTTGACTCTGATTCAGCCAATTGTGTCTGTTCATTTGCGAATTTCGAAATTTCCCTTTCTCCAGTGGGTTCGATGTAAGATGACATGTCTTCATCTATTTTTGGTTCAATTGAAAGTCGACATCCAAGCGCAGTAAGAATAGTTGCAAGTGTATCAATCCGTGGTGCTTTCTCACATGAGAGTGTTTTTGAGAGCATTTCCTCATCTATGCCGGTTTTCTTGGCAAGTTCAGCAATCCCACCCTGCGATTCTACAAATGTTCTAAGTGCCAACAAAAATACAGTAGTGTCCCTATCAATTTGGTATTCTTCCATTGCGAATTGGATATAGTCACATGCAGCATCCCAGTCGATGGCAAGTTGTTCTATTACTATCTCTCGCCATTTTCGGTATTTTCTCATCGCTGTTCCTCCTTATATTCTAACCAATAGGTTTTCGCGCGTTGGATGTCCCGTGTTTGTGTTGACTTATCCCCGCCACAGAGCAAAAGGACGATTGTTCTATCCACTTCACCAAAGTAGATGCGATAACCTGGTCCAAAATGCAGCCGCAGCTCAAAGATGCCGCTACCAATAGATCCGCAATCGCCTAAATTTCCTTTTTCAAGCCGGTCAAGTCGTCTTCGAATTCTGGTTTGTGTTCTTACATCTCGAATTGTGTTAAACCATTCCGTGAAAGGTTCACGCCCGTTTTGCGTTCGGTAGGTTTCTATTTCCCGTGGCTGTATGTTATGCATTAATGATTTCTTTATGTAGCACAAACTTTATGAAGATTAATTTATTAAACGGGTAATTCTCATTTACCCAAACCCGGTAGGTGCGGTTTCCTAACCGCACTGGACTTCTCAAGGAAATTACCTGATTTATTTCTTAATCTTCATTCAGTTTGTGTCATAAGGACGCAAACTAAAAGTTCACGCTACAAAATATTGGCTAATTATCAGTCCTTTTCACTAAAAACAGAGTTTCCATGTCTAAAACTTATAGGTAGCAACTTGGGTTAAAATAATATAACAGAATTCTTTACGATTATCAACCAAATAGAAATGAACTGGTGTGTTAAGATTTTTGCGCAAATACGACTGTACCATCTTATAGAGTCTAAAAACGTTAATACTATTCGCGCATTTAGCAATACATAAAGTTTTATAAGATACGTTCCAGACTGTTTTGTTAATCTATATTCGTCCAATGTTCGGTAGGTTCATCTAAATCAGCAAGAACCTTTGTGCCAACTTCAAGATATTTGCCATTGAGCATCACAAATTTGTCTCCACGCAAAAACAGAAATTCTCCCTTAAATTCAATCTCTTGTTCAGAATCAGAAGTTGACATCTCAGCATAGCCATCGTCTGAGATGAGAAATATATCTATTACACCATCGGATTTGACCGTAAAACCTGTAGCCAATACATCTTCATCAGCACTGACAGAAATTGATTGAACCGTCGGGGTTTCTTCAACATCAGGTTTCATAGGTAGCAGCACAACATTCAGGACGGTTGGTAGTTCACGTTGTGAGGAAAAAGTCAACACCTTGCCATCTAAGTGAATGGATAGATCTTCAGCTTTTGCAGCACCGATAAAGATATTGCTTAATCCTGAATCCTGCGTCCATACCTGCTTCTCATTCTGCATGATGTGAGGTGTGGTAAGGTTAAAAATCTGTTCCAGCGAATGTTCTCCTTCACCGAGAACGGTATCATGAAGAATATAATATTCACCCTTCACATAAAAAATAGAACGTTTGTGATGATATTCCGATGCCTTATACCAACCTTCAACATAATCATAGGCAACCGTTGCAATCCAATGTGTATCTGGGTCAGGAATTATTCCGGTTTCTATTGGTTGTCGTTTTCCATCAATCAGAATCACGCTAAATGACTTGTTTGTTCCTAACGTTTCATCACCGCTGTTTCTCTCAAGGTTGTGTGTAATGAGTTGCCGTCCATGTCCGGACAACACAAAACTCAACTTATCTTCGTATCCCAGTTTTCCCAGAGGACCACTGTCAAAACACAGATATTGTGCCTCACTTTCCCAACTATCCCTCATAACATAGTAACCAGTATAAGGCAATGCGTGTGAAAACACCTTTTGTTCACTATCTTTCATAATTACATCACCAATATCGTCTTTCTTAACAAAGTCTAACTTGTCTGTGACGTTATCAGTAACAAATGGTGGGAATGACAGATCGGGTTGACTAAGGTATATGCAGGCTTTCGTCTGTTCGGCTAAAGACTTCTTCATCTCTGCGATATTCTCATGATAGACGTGCTGTTGCGTTTTTTCGTAAGTATGTAGAAATCTGGAAAAATCTGACATTGCTTCGGCTTGTGAACACAGCAATAGGTCTTTATGAAAACCGTCAGGATAGAAGAACGTGTTTTCTATCCATTTGTAGCGACGAAATGCGAACCAGAGTAGTTGTTCACTAATACGAAATTCTGGAAAGAGAAACGCAGCAATACCGATTTCTGTTGTCGCATAAATTGGCGGTGTCGGATAAATGGAGAGTTTTAGCAGACAATTGAGATACTGTTTTGAAGAAATAAAATCATTGGTTTTTTCTATATCTGATGTGAGTTCAAGAGTCTCTATAAAATTCACACGAAACTTTGTATACTCAGATTTTGCAGTAGATAAGTCCTCTTGTAAATATGCAGATTTTACATCTCCTAATCCATCCAATTCCAAATTAAGATACTCAAAAAACTCATTATCACTTAGTGGAAACTTTAGACAATTGGAATGTACCAAATTATAATTAAGCGTTGTGTTATAGCATTCAATTGCAGTTTGCAAGAGGGGTAAATTGAGCGTATCTGCAAGCTGAAATGCCGCTGTTATCGGCTGTAGGATATGTGAATCGGATGGTGAAGGTGACGCATCGCTAAGATTTATCGCAATGCGACCAAACCCAGAAAGTCGCCAAAGTTCGGATTGGGGTAGTCCATTGCATACACAACTTGCCAATGCCAACGCACTTGCAGCTGCGAGTCTTTCACGTGCTGTTAGCGCATCGGTATATGTATAGAGATATTCTATATGTTCTAAAAGTATTTTTGCTAACGCTTCCCATTCCGTTTTATCAAGAGTTTCGTGTGAAGCGATTGCAAGTGCTTCAATTACCCGTGCAGCCACAGATTCCAACTGCCAAGCGGGATGTTGTCCAGCAAATTCAACAGGTGTGGCGTTTGCTTCAGCAAAGGTAGTAAGTTCTTCAAAATCGGCAATTGGTTCAAATTGGCTGATTATCGGTAACTTTCGTTTTGCGAGTTCTGATGCTAACAACGCAACATATTCGGAGTGTACTGTCATAAATTCGCCTAATCCCAAAGGCTTTCAATTGTCAAAATTAAATCAGGTTATATCATATATGTCATGTCTTTTACACTCGTCTGATGTCGGATACCGTATTATATCAACACAGATCATGAAGTGCGCCTTAGCAACACAGCCAGATCAGAAATAACCCTTGTTACAACCGCATTTAACCCTCTTTTTTCGCGAAGGTTTTTGTTATCATTTTTTCCAAAAACACCAAATTATAATGCAATTAATGCAAAATGTTTTTAAGGATACCATATTTTCAACCCAAAACACAACATAACATCCTGTAAGGTCTGTTCTTGCATTTGAAGCAACCTTTTCACTCTTTGAGTAATTTATAACCTAACTCATAAATCGTAGATGGGGTTTCAAACCACGATTTACCGGACACTCGATCAGGTGATTTCGGACAAATTGCATTTATGAAACACGCTGTAGTAAAGTTTAGAATTAAAAAGACATTTCAATGCACTTGCAAGCACCACAAGTCCCGTAGGGGCGAGGTTTCCTCGCCCTCTGAGACGTGTCCTATTAATTGTAAATTCCACTATAGTTTTAGCTTTTTCTGCTCTATTTCATTACAAACGTTAATGGTTTTGAGATACGATATGGTAGTAGGCACGCTCCGCGTGCCGTCCACACAGATTGGGTTACGGCACACCGAGTGTGCCTACTACTATGCATCACTACAATTCCATAATGCAGGTTAATTCTAAAAGCTACCATTATAGTGAATTATAAATATAAGTTGACACTTTCGCCCCACGGTAGGCGAGGTTTCCTAACCTCGCCGATGCAGAGTGTTCAAGTAATTTCAAAATCTACTATAATGCTTCTATCCGTATATTTTTATGCGTTTTTACCTGTTAATGTGATATACTAAATTATTATGAAATCAATTCAAGACCAAAGGAAATAAGCATGATTCAAGTAGTAGTTAACGGTGCATGTGGACGGATGGGGAGATTAATTACACAAGGTGTCGCACAACAAGACGATATGCAGCTTGTTGGTGCAACTGAATACGCTGCACATCCAGAAATTGGTGCTGATGTTGGAGTCGTAGCAGGTATCGGTGAACTCGGTATTGTAATCACAAGCGATCTCAAAGATGTGATTGCAGATGCTGATGTTGCAATTGAATTTTCAACTCCCGATGCATCATTAGAACATCTTAGACAAGTTGTAGATGCAGATAAGGCAATAGTTCTTGCAACGACAGGATTCAACGCAGACGAATTAGCAGAAGTCCATAAACTTGCTTCAAAAATAAAATGTGTCATGGCACCGAATATGAGCCTTGGTGTGAACGTCATGATTCAGGCTTTGGAATTGGTTGCAAAGGCACTTGGCGATGATTATGATATTGAAGTAATTGAAGCACATCACAATCATAAAGCAGATTCTCCGAGTGGCACAGCACTGAGGTTAGCAGAGACAGTCGCCGCAGCCGTTGGACGTGATTTGGATGAAGTGGGTATCTATGGTCGCCACGGTATCATCGGTCCGCGTCCGGAAAAACAGATTGGTATACATGCTATTCGTGGTGGAGACATTGCGGGGGATCACACTGTCATGTTTGCAACAGAAGGTGAAACACTCAGTGTAGTACACCGAGCACATAGTCCAGAGGCGTTTGCAAAAGGTGCTATCCGTGCCGCGAGATGGGTGGTAGATGCCCCCCGAGGATTACACGATGTTAGCGAAGTCCTTTTCGGTAAAAAGCAATAAGTCCGCAAATAGAATACTTACATGTCTCTTCCTGTTACATCTTGTCGCAATTTTATCAGTTCTCGGATGCCAAAACACACCGAAACACACTATAGGTATATGGAAAACAGTTTTAGAAGGAGACTGGAGTGCACGGCTATATGATGTCCATTTTATCTCTGAAACACATGGATGGGCAGTAGGCAATTCAGTCGGGTTAGTATCAGATCACAACATCAATGAATCCGATAATTCCTACACCGATGGTGCAGAGAGTATTATCCTGCATACTGAGGACGGAGGAAAAAATTGGCATAAACAACATAGTACAGTTTTTGGAAATCCACTGAGGAAAGTGTTCTTTCGCAATAGTAAGGAAGGATGGTCTGTTGGTGAAGGCGGTGTTATTATACGGACAACCGATGGTGGAAAAACGTGGCTAAGGATTGAATCAGGAACAGAACACGATTTACACGGTCTCTATATCGGGAAAGAAACCTGCTGGATAGTTGGGGATTGGGGGACACTCCTCAAATCAGTAGACGGTGGAAAAACTTATGAAATCCTTGGAACCAGTTTTGGAAGAAAATCAATAAAAGGGATTCAGTTTATTGATAACACAAACGGTTGGATTATCACCTATAGTACACCGAATGACTCAGAGAATTCAGGTTATATCTACCACACCCAGAATGGTGGACAGACATGGAAAGAACAATTCAAAACCAAATCCGCACTCTTCAGTCTACATTTCATTGATAGGATGATGGGTTGGGTTGTCGGTGATAGACGGAGCATCTATGTAACAACCGACGGTGGACAAACTTGGAGATTCCTCACAGAAGGAAGCAACCAACGACACACTGAAAAATACGGACAACCCGAATATCTTGGCAATGAACCATTACACACCTTTACGCTCTATGATGTTGACTTTGCTGACAATCAGCACGGGTGGATTGTGGGAGATTTGGGTGTAATTCTCCATATTGCATCAGGTGTGAAGAAAGATGGCAGCCGTCTATGGAAACACCAACGTGGTGGTCCGCGTTTTCACAACAGTGCCGATGCACTCTTATTAGGTGTTGACTTTGTTTCTCATAAACTCGGTTGGGCAGTTGGTGAAAACGGAACGATATTGCATACACGCAACGGTGGTATAACATGGGATTCCCAATCAAGTCCAACACATCTACTTTTTGATATATGCATCACTGCAGACAATAAGGGATATGTCGTGGGGGATCGAGGTGCCATTTTACAAACAGAGGATAGCGGTTCTAATTGGCAACCCCAGGATAGCAGAACTACTGAGTGCTTCGGAGGGACGCACTTTGTAACACCGAAAAAGGGGTGGGCAGTTGCAGAAGCAGGTGTGATTTTACACACAACAAACGGTGGTGTAGTTTGGCAACGGCAAACCTCTAACACAGAACAAGACCTACTTGCCGTGTTCTTTGTTGATGAAAATACAGGTTGGTGTGTAGGGAGTACGGGGGAAATAGTACATACTTCCAATGGCGGAAAAACTTGGTCTCAACAAAAAAGTG
The DNA here is from genome assembly GCA_965214095.1 of Candidatus Poribacteria bacterium. Taxonomy (GTDB): domain Bacteria; phylum Poribacteria; class WGA-4E; order WGA-4E; family WGA-3G; genus MSPOR6. Next base: position 2,521,903 of record OZ243938.1, read on the forward strand.
GTGTTTCATTTAACCTATTTGATATTCATTTTACGTCTAAAACTGAAGGATGGGTAGTAGGGTTATTTGGAACGCTTTTATACACGAATGATGGCGGTAAACGGTGGCAACTTTCTACACTCACACGCGAACTCAAGAGAATGAACACTATGCAGAATGCATGGTTAAACGCTGTCTATTTTGTGACTTCACAAATAGGATGGGTGGTCGGTGTGGATGGTTTGATATTTCACACCAATGATGGTGGCAAAAGTTGGACACGACAAAATAGCAATACGTTAAACTTTCTCTACGATGTGTTTTTTATCTCAAAAGAAGAAGGATGGATTGTAGGAAAAGAAGGACTTGTTTTACATACAAAAGATGGGGGGACGAACTGGAGACCCCAAAGAACAAATACACGAACAGACCTAACGGCTATACACATGAGCAGTCCCAACTCAGGATTAGTTACAGGACAAGGTGGAACTATTCTAAAATATGAGGTGCTTGAACTCGAATAAGGAAATAGAATTATGACTGGTGAACAAAAATATCTATTTGATTTACAAGGGTACATTGTCTTGAAAGATGTTGTGCCTCCTAATGTCGTTGAGGCATGCAACGCGGTGCTTGACAAGTATGAAAACATGAACCCAAGTGATTACCCGAACCCATTATGCTTGGGTACGGAACGTACTGAAAAAGAACTCTACATATCAAATATTTTGGAAGCAGACAGTGCCTTGAATGCACTCGTTGATATTCCTGAAGTGCTCAATGTAGTTGCGGGGGTAACCGGTGGACCGTATCGCCTAAACCATACCTATACAATATATCGCTGGGGTGGTGGTTATACCGGTTTGCACATGCATGGAACACCTATTATTCCAAAGTGTCAGTATCACTGCAGAAATGGTGAGATGGTATCTACTTTAACCAAGGCAGTATTTCCTATGCTTGATTGTGGTGTAGATGACGGTTGTTTCGCTGTTATCCCAGGCGCACATAAGAGCAACTTTCCGAAACCGTGGGGAAGTCATCCAGATGAAAACCCTGTGCTGATGCCCATTCCCGCTAAAGCAGGGGATGCAATCATTTTCACCGAAGCACTTACACACGGATCCGTCATCAATGTATCAGAAAAACCGCGCAGAACACTCTACTACTGTTATAGCGTAGGTTATATGCCCGATTGGGGTGGTCAAGGTTTGCATTTCAGTCCCAACGTCATGAACCAACTTAATGAAACACAACAAGCTATCTTACATCTTAAATAATAAGGAAAGGACATTACTTTGATTACAATTGCAGAACGGTTACAAAAACTTCCACCCTATCTTTTTGTGGATTTACGACAAAAAATGATGGCCGCCAAAGAACGAGGCGTTGATGTCATCAGCCTTGGAATCGGCGATCCTGATTTTCCTACACCCGACCCGGTAGTGCAAACTTTATGTAGCTCAATACAAGACACTGAAGACCCTGATAGACATCGTTACGGATGTGATAGTCCTGTAACAGAATTTCCGCAGGCTGTGAGTGCGTTCTATCAAAATCGCTTTGGTGTTTCCTTAGAAGAGAATCAGATCGTTACGACACTCGGTAGCAAAGATGCAATTGTCAAAATGGCATTAGGCATATTAAATCCTGGGGATATAGGTATTGCTGCAAGTCCAGGATATCCAACATATAACATCGGACATGTATTTGCAAGTGCAACCACATACTATGCTCCGATCTTAAGATCAAACGATTTCTATGTTGACTTTGATGCTATTCCTGTTGAGGTGAAACGTCTTGCCAAAGTTCTTTGGATTAACTATCCAAACAATCCTACTACGGCAGTTGCTGATTTAGACTTTTTCAAACGGGCAGTTGAATTTGGCAGACAGAACAACATACTCATCGCGCATGACAACGCATACAGTGAAAATACCTATGATGGATACAAATCACCAAGCATACTTCAAGTGGATGGAGCCGATGAAGTCGCCGTTGAATTCTTTTCATTGAGCAAAGCATTCAATATGACAGGGTGGCGATTAGGATTTGTCGTCGGTAATGCTACTGCTGTTGAAGCTGTGAAAAAGGTAAAGGACAATATTGACAACGGTTCATTACGCGCATTACAATTCTCAGGAGCAAAGGCACTTTCAATCGCAGACGATGTTACATCACAACTCAATAACATATATCAAAAACGTAGAGACACAGTGGTTGATGCACTAAAACAGAGTGGGTGGTCTATTGAAAAACCGAAAGCAACTATGTATGTATGGGCACCAGTACCAGAACGTTTTGACGGTTCAAGTCGAGCTTTTGCTACTGCGCTCCTTGAAGATGCGGGTGTCGTTGTAACTCCCGGACTCGGTTATGGACAATGGAGTGAAGGTTATTTCAGGATTTCATTGACATATCCGGACAATGTAATTGAAGAAGCGATTACGCGAATTAGAGATTTTTCCTCACAATAAACATGAGGTGGTTTATTTTGATTCGATTGCTAAAATTTGTTCACATTTTATCATTGATTTTCTGCATTAATATTGTTGAATACGCTGCAGCATTTGAACAGATGAAAAGTTACACTGTGGCAGATGGGTTGGTAGGTCCTATAGTACCTATTATTTATCAAGATAGTCGCGGTGTGCTTTGGTTTGGTTCAGATAGAGGAGGTGTCAGCAAATATGACGGAAGTAGTTTTGTGCCATATACTGAGATTGTTCATAATGAGCAAACTGAGGAGTTCCACGGCAGAACCAAAACTATTGTTGAGGATAAGTGGGGGTATATTTGGTGTTTGAGTCAACATCCTGCTGAAGGTAGCGGTGTTGTGAGTCGGTACAATGGAAAAACTTTTGAATATATCACAGATGGAAATTGTCTGACAGTAGATAATAGTGGAGATATTTGGGTTGGTAAAGACAATGCATTTACACGTTATAAATCACTAAGCATTCAAGACCTGCCACAAGCCTTTCCACAGACTATTACCGGTGTTTCCGTTGCCATAATAAATGTTATTTTTCAAAGTAAAGATGACACATACTGGATAGGTGGCCACGATGCAAATGGGGCACTTATTATGAAGTTCCAAACTGATGTGAGTATGTGGCAAATTAAGAACTTGGAACGGATGGAAAATATCCCAAGTGTGCCAAAAGATCGCGAAGTACAGGTAATTATGCAAGACCGGAATGATCTGCTTTGGTTTGGGGGACAATCACTACTATTTAGTTATGATGGAAATGAATTCAAGGACATACTTAGGACATCTACAGAAACACAGAATAGAAGTGTAAAGTTACAAACTGCTAATGACCGGAATGTAACGGTAAAGAGCGATGTATATGGAAGAATATGGTTTAGTGATAACCGACAGGTGAGTTGGTGGAATGGTAATACACTAAATCGCTTTAGAAGAATTACGCCAGATTCAAACCAATATATCAACATGCAAGGTTCCTTTGAAATTGAAGATGCTTGGAACAATCTATGGTTTGCAACTGAAATGGGAGCTCATGCATACAATACGAAGTATTTTGAAAATGAAATCAACAATCTTTTTCAATTGGATGAATCACAAACTGTTTCCACAGAACTACAACAGAAAGTATACGGCGTTGACCATGGACTTGGTAGTGACAATATATTCACAATCTATGAATCTTTGGACGGTAAAATCTGGTTCGGTCATGACAACGGTGTGACGACTTTTGAACAGAAACCGGTCATTGTAAACCACACCACCCGAACAATACTAGGCAGCAATAGTGTCAGATTGTTGGAATCAGATAGCACTGGAACCCTATGGCTAAGCATTCCTGGCGGCGTAGCACAGTATCTTGAAAATGATGAGTTACTCACACAACACAATCTAACAAACTTTGCTTATAAAACCGAGTCATTCAGTATTGAGATTAGATTTGATAACAATCCGAATTTAAGTAGACGCGCAGAAATATCACACATTTTTGAAGCAGACGGTTATATCTGGTTTCTTGATAAACCTATTCTGCTACAAGATCCATTTACCGTTTACAGAATCTTCCGTTATAAAGATAAGAAATTTGAAAGGCATTCACTTCTTATACAGGCTGATATCGGTCCAGGTGGGGAAAAAATTTACATTAATTCAGAACCAATTGTTACTTCAAGAAAAGACCCCTGGATTGTATTAGGTGGATGGGTTTTCCTTCCGAGAAGAGACGGGCTGCACCGTCTTTTATCAGATGGGAAAATACGAAGAACATCATTTAATTCAACAGAATCATTAACCTCACCACCTGCAGCAGTAACTGCCCTCCACACTGACAAACAAGGTAGATTATGGTGTTATTATGACAATAGAGATGTTAAACGATTCTCAAATATAAGGATTAATGCAAATTACGTGGGAGGCAATATCCATACCGAAGTACTGCAACTCAAATCTGTAATTCCTGCTATAGGGAATTCTACAGAAAATGTAGTTCAATGGTTCTACAATATTGAGAGTGGACAGTTAATGTATTGGCAGAATCCTGACATCATAAATACATTGACTGAACTTCCCGGAGCAGCAAGTGGGGCACCGCTTCTGACTATTCACAACACTCCTTCTTCTCAAGACGAATCAGAATCAGCCACTTTAGTTTTTCACGATAGTATTAAAACATATCAAGGGACAGAATTGAGAAACGCTGTTACTGTGGCAATTGAAAAGGTAAACGGTTCAATCACATCCTCTGATGGTGATCTTTGGTTAGCAACATCACAAGGAGCAATTCGGTATAATGGACAGGAAGCCATAACATATACAACAACAACTGACCATTTCCTTGTAGATGACTTACGTGATGTGCATGAAGACCGGTGGGGTAATATATGGTTTGCTACATGGGGTGGTGGCGTTGTCAGATATGATGGCAGTTCATTCCAATCTGTTACCACCAAGGACGGTCTCATTCACAATAATGTGTCAAGTATCCATGCGGCAAACGAAAAGGAATTGTGGTTTGGTACTGAAGGCGGTGCAACGCAGTATCGGGCAAATCTTGGGGCATTACCGTTTTGTCGTATCGTTTCTGTTGACGCAGGTAAGTCATTCACCGAACCGTTTAGTTTAGAAGCAGGCAATCAGAAAATTACTGAAATTACAGAACTGCTTCCAGCACGCCTTAAAAACATGACTATTCACTTTCAAGGTGTTAACCCGCTTAGAGATGAAATGGAATATAGATTTAGGTTAATTGGGCTTGATGACATTGCATGGACGCGCATTTCGTCTGATACGGAGCAATCTGTTAGTGAAACAACTTTAGGTAACGAAGTAAAGCAATTCTATCAACCACAACAAGTAGGGGAAGATGGGAGTTTGCCACATATCCGTTATGAAGGCCTAAAATCAGGGAATTATACCTTTTTGATAAAGGCGTTTCGTAAAGGGTGGCCCTATACACAACAACCAGCGGTCCTAAATTTTACCATTGACCAACCAATTTGGTCTCGCTGGCGTAATTATCTACCAACTTTGATTTTTGTGGCAGCAGTTGGTTCATTGCTCTTTAGATTGATTGTTAATAGAAGACATACCGCTCAGTTACGCCTTGAAATGCGGGAAAAAGAAGAGGCGGAAGTTCAACGGATACGCGCGGAGTTGAATGAAGCACAAAATATACAAATGGCTCTCCTACCAATAGAAGCACCGGATACAAGTGATTTTGATATTTCTGGCAGATCTATTCCAGCAACACAAGTCGGAGGAGATTTTTTCGACTATGTGACGGTGGCAAACGGACAAACTGCAATCGCTGTCGCTGATGCCGCTGGAAAAGGTATACGTGGCGCAATGAATGCTGTGTTGACAAACGGCATGTTACACGAAGTCGCACGCTATAAATCTGAGGCTGATGTCATATTGACCGATCTCAATGCTGGCTTGTCACCACGTATGTATGGTCCCAGTTTTATCGCACTCAACCTAGCAGTCCTAGATGAATCCGGGAAAAGCGTTGATTATGCAAACGGTGGACAACCTTATCCTATTCTCAAAAGAGGAGATCAAATCATTGAAATTGAAATTGCCGATCTTCCTCTGGGAAGTAGGAAAAACGTCGAATATGAATCTACTACATTTGACTTAAATGAGGGTGAATTTTTGGTCTTCCATTCCGATGGTTTGATTGAAGCACTCAACGCACAACAAGATATGTACGGAACAGAAAGACTAAACGATCTGATCGCAAATATCCCAAGCGAAAGTAGTGCTGAAGAAATGATACAGCATATATTTGATGATGTGCAGGAATTTGTTCAGGAAGCAGAACAATATGATGATATGACGCTTGTAGTTCTCAAGCGGATATCGGTGCCTGAATAATTGGATTAGATCATCAACAACTATGCATTTCTAAAATCTATCACTGTTTGCCGATATTCTTCTGGCAAACCAATATCAAACCGTCGTCCTTTCACAACATACCCAGAAAAACCATCTGCCTTTCGCAAATCGTCCAAACAAGATGTGAGTTGAAATTCGCCACGTTCACGAAAGTTGTGTTCAATATTCTGTTCAAGGAAACCAAATACCTGCGGTTCAATCACATAAATTCCAAATACTGTGAGGAAACTATCATCATCCATACCATCTACATGTAAATGTTCCCTTGCGTATTCAGGATCAGGTTTTTCATAAAACTCAGTTACCGATAGCATTGATTCTTCACTCCATATTCCTGTGACACACCCAAAGTTAGACAGTTCATCTATCGGTGTCTCCTTCAACCCGACAACACTATGTCCTACCCGTTCGTAAGCATCTAAGACCTGTTTTGCACAGGAATATGCTTCATCGGAGGCGTACAGATGATCCCCTAACATCAATAGGAACGGTTCCCCGTTGACCCAATCTTTAGCACAGTAGACAGCGTGTCCGAACCCTTCCTGAACATCTTGTGTAACAAACGATATACGACTACCCAATTCTATTAGATAGTCACAGTATGCTTTATTTTCCTTGCTCAGTTTGTTATAGTGTTCAATACGCGGTGGCGTTTTGAAATAGGATTCAAATAGATCAATATCTCTACTTTGAACAATAAGACATACTTCCTCAATACCCGCATTGACTGCTTCTTCAACGATTGCCATAATGGCTGGCTTCGCACGACCCGTCCGGTCTATAACCGGAAATAGTTCCTTTTTCATTGCTTTTGAAGCAGGGAAAAGGCGGGTGCCAAATCCAGCTGCTGGGATAACCGCCTTACGCACATGCTTACTTGCTTCAACGACTAATTTCAGACAGGACATCTGCAGATCACGTTCTATAATCTCAATTACTTTCCGCTGACACTCTTCATCTTTTACGATAAATTGTGCAGTGCCATCACCTTGAGAACCGACCCCTTTGCCACCCCAGATATAAGGTTGTATCGGTTCATAGTTGAGCACTTTATGAAGAACGGGAGCTGTCAATTGCGAAGGACAAGCAGGAATCAAGTGTTCATCAAACTCATGCTGTGCGCGTGTCATTAACTTGCCAACAGTCTCTGCATTCCCAGTTCTAAGTGCTTCATAGGCAGATTGTGTGATCTCTTTACTCAATGGACCGAGAAAGTGCTGCACTTTATTCTGTAAGTCATTTTCAGCAAAAGGGTAACAGTGATTCAACTGATTAAGTATCAGCCGCGTATCTTTTCCAACACCCAAGTCAACAATGACCATGTATAGATTTGATGGCACACTGAATTCTCTGACATTAATGTTATCCCCATCAAAAACCATGAGGATAGGATGTTGATAAGCACATCCTTGGTCCATCCTACCACAACGCGAAGGTGTCTTGATCTCACCTTGATAAGCACATTCCATTTCCCCGCGTGTTGTCATCTTTAAATCGTATATCCGATTAAATGCCCGTGCAACTAACACGCAGATTGCTGCACTAGAGGATAGTCCTTTTTTCACAGGCAAATCTGTCAGATAGTTATCTATTTCTAATCCTTGGACGCGATAATTTGTCAGAATTTGGTATGCGACACCTGCAGCATAACTGAAAAAACTGCCTTTTTCAGCTTCTTCAAGTAAAGCAGCGGGTTCCATCGGTAATGTAAAAGGACCGTGACGTGTCCCATCGCTCAGACTGGTTTTCAAAATAAGACTTGTTGGATGAGGTTGCACTTCGGCATAGACCCCTTGATTTGTGCTTGTGATGAGGGTATACCCTTTTTCAAGTTCAGCATTCGTTCGCCTATGCCCACCAGCCCAATCACTGTGTTCTCCGAAGAGGCATATCCGTCCTGGAACAAAAAGTTTCATTATGCGTCCTTATTGATTTTATTTGAGATAATGTTCAAATCTTCTTATGTATATTATATTATGAATATCTGCTATGGTCAAGATGACTTTAAATCTAATTCCTAAGAAAATGATACATATATGACAACAACTAAGGCTTCTGCTTTCTTGTCCACTGACACCGATTTACCCAAACTTGTGCTTCATGCACATCTCCCAATGAGAGTGACTTATCTGCAGCAATATCAGAATATATCCTCTCTGCAATGGCATAATCCTTCCTACGATAGGCGTTCATCCCTAACAACTGAAGCGATTCTATACGGATTAAATTGGGAATCTTACTTTGTCCCTTACCGCCACCCAAGTCTAATGCATGATGTAAATATTGTGTGCTCAGTTCCCATTCCTTTTCCTGATGAAGTAGTTCTCCCGCCAAATAATTGGTTAACCAACTATTCGGTTCAGAACGAATTATTCGCAACAGTAACACCATTTTTGTTCCACTATAAGTGCGACTAAGACTGTTGTTACGGATAAGCACCCTACTCAACCGATTTCTGGATTCTGCAGAAAAACTATCCGAGAGTGCTGCAATCCGTTTTAATATGCTCTTTTCTGTTGATTCGCGTATAGTAAACGTAGAAGCTTGATTATAGGTCATCAATGCATCTTCAATATCCCCTTGAAGCCAATAGATGTCTCCAAGCAACTGTGCTGCTTCTGCTCTAAATTGCGAATTCTTATCCAATATGATGCGCTTTGCTATTGAAATTGTAGATTGATAATTGCCTGTGTGAAAGGTGCTATACATTAATCCACGTGTGTTTCTTGCATTTTCAGGTTCATAAGACAACAATTTTTGGAATGATTCTATAGCGGATACGTAATCTTGACGATAATATGCACTCCAAGCATCATTTCGCAATGATGCCATTTCATGCGCACACACCTGTTCAAATATGCCACCACGTCTTAGTCGTTGTGTAGCGTAGTTTAGTTCATCTTCTTCCAGCGAAACTTCATTTCTTAAATATAAACGCCATTCTCCCTCTAAGTCATGTTGATCCTTTCCATAAGTTTTTGACAAATTTCCAGTTGGAAATGCCTTTTTACACTTTTCAATTCCGTATCTATCAATCAGGTAGCGTACAAATGATCCTGCCATCAAGTAACTTCGCGATCCAGCATGTTTCCAAAAACCGAGACTCATGACACTCGAAAGTTGCGGCGCGACATTTAATTCTTGCATTGCCTTTGCCCACTGATGAACGGTTAATTTATCTTCTTCCCAATCCGCAGCGACAGCAACCCCTTCATGCATTCCAACATTCAGACTAACTTTCCAAGGTGACCAGTCCGCAGTTAGCACATGTGCAAGTTCATGTTTTAGGACTGGATGTGGGAAACCGAGAGAATGAACGTGAAAACCGTAGCCGAAAGGATCCTCAACGAATGTATTTCCAGCACCAATCAGTTGTTTTTTCTGTTCAGGTGAAACATATAAATAGACACGAACCTTACGCGAATTTTCTGTCTGTAAATACTCTGACAGTTGTGCATAACGGAATTCACAATCGTCTGCAAATAAGTCAATCTCGTTTTCAAGTTCTCTACTATAGAAGAGTTCAAAGTGTTCCGTTTCCCTATAACCCCCTAAAGATTCAGCAATGTCATGACGTGACGGACGAATCCCTATCATTCCAGAATAGAGTTCAATTCCCACTATTGCCAATACCATCAAAGACAATGTAGCGACACGCAAAAGGGAGAACTGTGAAGACTTTATGAGTCTCCGCCATCTCAGTTTAGGAAGCAGAGCTGTTGTTCTGTTTACTTCACACGTAAAAACTGAAATAGTTAAAAAGACTAACCCCCATAATATTGTTTCTGCTCGCGAAATCAGTAAGGTAGAGGTGATTGAGATGACGAAATCATAAATCGGACCAGGAAAATAACCGAGTATTGGGTGAAAAGCAAATACAGGAGGATGAAAGATAAGGTTTGTGATTGTAGGAACACACGACACAATGAGAAAAGTCAGGTATGCTAAATAAGCAAGCCAACGTCTTTGTATCCATAGATTAAAAAATATACCTGCAGCAGTTACTGTAAAACAACTTATTATTGGTAATATAAGGTAAAGGAGAAAGCCTTCTATGATATTGCAATTTTTGATGCGTATAGCATTTGCAAGAATAATAATTAGTGGAATTAATAGTAATATGGCGTTTGATTTAAGTGCCCGATAGAGACATCTCAGAATTATGCTGTGTGATGATCCAGCAAGTTCGTCAGGATCCTTTTTCATCACCTGTAATTCTGTCATCGCTACATGCGCACCAGCAAATGCTATGAAAAGTGTGATGACTGCACAAAACTCAAAAGCGAGAAGATTAAACAGCGGTACTGTAGCAAGCACCAATGTCAAAACACTGATAGATAGTATCCATAACCAATATGAAAATGTTCTATTTATCATAGGGATTTTGGGGCGTTATTGTTGCATTGCTTTAAGGACTGTGTATATTCTCATATTGATGATTACAACTGATTAAATCAACTTATATTGGAATTAACCATTCTATATGAATCACTATGTATCTGTCAATTGAAATTCAAAGCAGATTTCAAGATTCCAACTTTTATCTTGACTTTAAATAAAATATTTGATACTATATTTTAAGACGTAAAACAATCAGTCAGTAAACTTTCATAACCAATGGAATCTGAATGCCTTACCGTTACAGCGCAACCCAAGATAAACATGCAGGCTGCGTTATAGGGTAGTTATGTGTTTTTGGACTAATCAGATTCTGTACGAAGGAGATTTCATGTTGAATAAGAATATGGAGGCGAAACAGGAATCGGTGATTAGAAAAATCCTTTCTGAAGTTCCCGCAGCCTCTACGTACTCCCCTGTAAATGAGGCAATAGAGAAGGCAACAGATTTGGGGGAGAACACAATAGCGGCAGCACTCAATGGTTTCAGTTCTATGCCACAATCTACAAATGTTTTCGCGAACCCCGTTTTACACAAGGCTGCCGTAGACTGTAAGGACGCACAGATAACACTGAATATCAGAAGTTTCGCAATTCGCGGGGTCGTTTCAGAGAGTGAGATTATTGAAAACAAACTTAGTCCTGCGTCCGTTATTTTTGTAGGTCTTTTTGGTAGAAAACCTGAAAAAGACGCTAAAGGTATAGATGAAGAGAATGTTTTTTCAGAACTAATCAATAGTAATTTCTATAAGTTTACTGAACTTGAGAGAGAAGGACTAACAGGTAAACAAAGTCTCATCACTCAGGTCGCAGAGTTCGTAAAATCCTTCCCAGATGCCGGTCCAGAAGCAGCTATCCAACATTTCTCAACACTACGTAAATTAAGTGAACCGAATCAGCAAGGAATTAAAGGAACAAGAGATCCAGCGGATCTGTTGTTAGAACTCATTGATACACACATGGAAAACGTTGCTGTAGGGACAGTATCTGTTTTCATGCGTCACCAGTTGAGAGAAAGCAATGCACTGCACCCACAAGTGCTGGCAATGCGTGCAAATGACCTTATTTCTAAACATCAAGAAAGTGGTAAGACCGCCTTCGAAACATGTTATAGTCTCCTTTTAGGTAGAGAAGCAAGTGCTGTTGAAGCAAATATCTTAGAACGGATGGGAATCATACAAACACACCACGGTTCTGCTGGTTCAAACGTTGTTGCCCGTTATCTTGCATCTTTGTATGCTGGTGCCGTTTCCGATTTCTTTGTTGCATCGCAGATGGCTTTAGATGGAGACCGTCATTTTGGTGCTATTCATGATATGACAGCATTTATCAATGAAATTGAACCGCTTGATACTGATGCAAGAGAAACAGCAATTCGTGAACGGATGCGGAGTGCACTTCCAACATTTGGACATCCTATGATCGCTGCTGCTGGTAGATCCGATGAAATTCAGCAAGACCCAAGACCCGCAATCTATTTCAACCCATTCATTGATGCAGTTGAAAAGGGAGAGATTCAACTGAGTGATAGACAGAAAAAACGTTTAGCAATTATGCAACGTTTATATCAGATCGCTTTTGTTGAAGGCGTTGTACGTACTGGTCGTGAAGACGAACCCCCACTCCGTCTAACTCCTAACACTGACTTCGGGGGATGGGCAGTTCAAGAAGGTCTGGACATCTATGAAAGCGATAGGACATTCCTTACATACATCTTCCGCGGATTTGGTTGGATTATGGATGCACGGGAACAACTCCAATTGAAAATTATCCGTCCAGTCATTCCACCAGACCCAGAGATTGTTCCCAAACCCTCCGATGATACGACAATCGCAAATGAAGTTGTTGCATTACACAATCGGATGGCAGGTGCTGAGATTTTTGACCAATAAAGATTTTCTCCTTCATTATTCCCTATAACACCTTATAGATACTCCGTGTGAATCAGAGAGGAATCAAAGTGATTGAATTTGACCAATTAAAAGTACCGACAACCGGTGAGAAAATTGAGACATCCAGCGGACAGATGGTTGTCCCAGATAACCCCATCATACCTGTTATTGAAGGCGACGGTATCGGACGAGACATCATGAAAACGACACGTCGTGTCGTTGATGCTGCTGTTCAAAGTGCTTATGATGGTGAGAAGCAGATCGTTTGGTTTGATGTGTATGCTGGTGAAAACGCCATGGATAAATACAATGAATGGCTGCCACAAGATACCTTCAACGCGATTGAGCATTTCCGTGTGGCACTAAAAGGACCACTAACAACCCCTGTCGGCGGTGGATTTCGCAGTTTGAACGTAACACTACGTCAAGTGCTTGAACTCTATGCGTGTGTGCGTCCTGTCCGTTATTTTCAAGGTGTCCCCGCGCCTGTTACGCATCCAGAAAAGATGGATGTTGTCATATTCCGTGAGAATACCGAAGATGTCTACGCAGGTATTGAATGGGAACAAGGCACACCTGAAGTGAAAAAGGTTATTGACCTGCTTCGCACTGAAATGGGTGTTGAAATTCGTGAAGACTCTGGCGTTGGCATCAAACCGATAAGCATTTTCGCAACGAAACGGCTGACACGCATGGCAATTCAATACGCTATTGAACACGGTAGACGTAGTGTAACCTTTGTCCACAAAGGCAATATCATGAAGTTCACTGAAGGTGCGTTCTGCGCGTGGGGATATGAACTCGCTAAAGAGGAATTTGCGGACACAACGATTACAGAAGCAGAGCTTTATGACGAATATGATGGGAACGTCCCAGAAGGTAAAATAATCGTCAATGACCGAATTGCCGATAGCATGTTACAGCAGATTTTAACCCGTACCGATGAATACGATGTGATTGTTACACCGAATTTGAATGGTGATTATTTGTCAGATGCAGCAGCAGCACAGGTCGGTGGGATCGGCATGGCACCGGGTGGTAATCTCAACGATGAAGTCGCACTCTTTGAAGCAACACACGGTACAGCACCGAAATATACTGATCAAGATGTCGTCAACCCGGGTTCACTCATCCTTTCTGCCGTGATGATGTTAGAACATATCAATTGGCAGGAAGCCGCAGACCTGATTATCAGTGGACTTGAGAAGACTATTCTCCAAAAGAAAGTCACCTATGATCTGGAACGGTTGATGGAGGGTGCAACGAAAGTTCGCACATCTGAATTCGGTGCAGCAATTATTGAAAACTTTCGGTAAAAACATCCTGTTACGGTTTACGAGAGAACAACAGATGTCATTGAAAACAAAAATAATACTTAGTGTAGGTTTGCTGGCTGGCATTGGTTTTGTAATGGTGTATGTGCTTTATTATCTTCACAAACGGATTTTGGAAGAAGTTATCGCAATTCGTGAGCATGTTGAGAAGTAGGAAAATAATCATGAATTGGGACCAAATAGTTGAAAAAATCACAGCAGACCGAAACAGAACCTGAAAATAGAAAGCAGCAACCGGTACAGGATGCACAAAATGTCAAATAACCTACAAATCCCATTCAATTTTGATGAAAAAGAGATATTAAACAGACAATTGCCCCCTAAAGGTTATAAAGGTTTTGCCAACTTCCACAAATATTGGGGGAAAAAACCTGCCGAAGTGTGGCGATTCCTAATAGAAAAACTGACTGTATCCAACGATATCGTTTTAGACCCCTTCATTGGATCGGGACTAATTGCAAAAGAATGTGTTGATAACAATTGTCGGTTCATCGGTTTTGATGTCAATCCAATTAGCATAGAATTAACAAAACTCTATTTACACCCTCCAGATTATATAGATTTAGCTAAGGCAGTTTATGGAATGGAAAGTGATATTAAATCGCAAATCAATTCAATGTATGAATTATCAGATGGCGTTATAGCGACACATTTCTTATGGAACAATAATCAGATAAAGCGAGTTTGGACAAAAAGTGGTAGGAAAAGGGTTGAACTTACCCCAACTCAGTTAGAAATTGAAAATCTCCAAAATATAGAAGAATACCAACCAGTAAGAATTAGAGAACTCCAGTTGTTTGACAATTCAAGAATAAATTCAAAAAAAGCATTCTCTGCAAAAACACTTTTTACTCCAAGAGCATTGAGAGCAATTGACATAATTAAAGGTGAGATTGAAAAGCATTCTGGTGACTTAAAAAGAGCGTTGATGTTAATATTATCAGCGTCGGTGGGTCAAATGTCAAAAATGGTTTTTGCTGTTTCAAACAGGGGGAAAACCAAGGGAATTGAAACAAACAATGTTGAAGTTGGGAGTTGGGTAGTTGGATATTGGTGTCCCGCGCAGCACTTTGAGATAAACGCATGGAACTGTTATTTAACTAAAGCCACCAAATTGTTAAAAGCTGTCGAAGAAGGTCGACAGCTAAAATCTGCTACAATTTCAACATCTCTAGCCGATTTCCTAAATAAAGAAAGAACCGCTTATGTCCAGCAAGGTGATTCTGAACAACTTCTAAAAGATATACCATCATCGTCCATTAACCTTATATTAACAGACCCACCACATGGAGATAGAATTCCCTATTTAGAACTTAGTGAGATGTGGAACAGCATCATAGGATTAGATTCTAACTATGAAGAGGAACTCGTTGTTTCAAATGCAAAGGATCGTGGAAAAGATGTTAAATTGTATAATGAAAAATTATCTGCCATTTTTTACCAATGTGCTCGAGTTTTAAAAAAAAATGGTGTAATGGCAATTCTGTTTAACACCCGATCTGAGTGTCATTGGCAAAGTTTCCGAGAATTGGAGGAAACTACAGGATTAACATATATTGGATGTTATCCAAGTGCATATTCTGCTGGTTCTGTCCTACAGGATAATAGAAAGGGTGGATTAAAATCAGATTTCGTTCTGTTGTATGGAAACAAGATTAGCGAGGAAAAACGTCTTGAAACCGTAGAAGATTTTAACGATGTCAAGGATTGGACAACCCTCTATCCTCTAGAAAGTGATTGAAAATGTTGGATTTTAGTACTGCTGTGAGTATGTTCAAAAATGATAGAATTCGTGAACTCTCATCAACAGATGAAGGAATGCAATTTTTAAAGCTCCGTTCACTTTCACGAAAAGAACAACTTGATTACCTGATCAATAAATTTGATGTAGATATAGGGAGTAACAAGACAAACAATGAAAAGTTGAGAATAATCTTTGAATCTGATTTACGTTCAGAAAAAATAGACGACACTATTCAAGAATTGTTTGAAAAAGAACGGAAAACTCGTCGTGAAAGCGAGCCGCAATTGATAAATCAGTTGTACAAAGTTCAGTCTTTTGGGTGGGGAGGATTACATCAGAACAGTTTAGAAACAACTATTGTAAATAGGTATGTGAAGAAGATAACTTCTTATGATTCATTGTCTGATGCAATAGAAAATGATCTACACAAAAGTTTACGTGCCTACGTATTAGCATCATGGTATAACCATTGGACTTCTATCATTATTGAAGATATTTTTAAAGAACATGTGAATGTAATTCCTGCAGTAGGACAGATAAAGAAAATCGACTTTTTTGTTAATAACAAACCTTATGACTTAAAAGTAACTTATTTACCTGAAGGCTACATTAAGGGTTATCGGAAGGAAAGCGGGTTACGTCCTGAGTTGACCTTAATGAAAAATTTAGCGCGAGAATTAAATATTGGTTTTGATACTACTGTTTCTGAGTCTGTTTTAATTCCTGATTTATGGCATAAACTTGACGATAATCCAAGTGAAAGTGCTCGTGGATTGATAAATGAATTACAAACATGTAGGGAAGAGTTATTAAACATCTCCATTGCGAATCCTGTATTACTTGGACAATGGTTTTATGAAAATCAGGGTGTGCGGCGTTTTGATGCTTCAAACCGATTATTCTTGGTGCTGGTAGATAAAACTAACTTTTTTGAATCTTGGAAATTAAAAAGAGCCAGACCTTTGATAGTACAACATGTAAACGAATATCTGAAGAAATCGAATATAGATGTAGGTTTTCAACTTGATTTCAATTGGGAAGGAGAAACTTACTCAACTGAAGCTGATGTGATTTTTGTTGTCAAACAATAACGTTAAGCAAAAAGATACAGAACGGAGGAAGAAGTGGCAAGAAAGAAAATTAGTGTAATTGGTGCAGGAAACGTCGGCGCGACAGCAGCATTCCTTATCGCACAGAAGCAGCTGGGTGATGTCGTCATGATTGACATCGTTGATGGCGTGCCGCAAGGTAAAGCACTGGATATGGCGGAAATGGGTCCGGTAGAACTGTTTGACGCTGCGATTAGTGGTGACCTTGATTATTCCGCAACCGCTAACTCAGATTTAGTGATTATCACATCGGGTTCTCCACGCAAACCGGGTATGACACGCGAAGACCTATTACAAACAAACGCGAATATCGTTGGGAGTGTCACAGAAAATGTGGTGAAGCATTCACCAAACACAATCCTATTAATGCTCACTAACCCGCTTGACATCATGACATACCATGCGTGGAAGGTATCAGGATTTCCCTCACATCGCGTTGTAGGACAAGCAGGTGTGTTGGACTCAGCACGGTTCCGTTATTTCATTTCGTTAGAACTTGGGGTATCTGTAGAAGAC
The DNA here is from genome assembly GCA_965214095.1 of Candidatus Poribacteria bacterium. Taxonomy (GTDB): domain Bacteria; phylum Poribacteria; class WGA-4E; order WGA-4E; family WGA-3G; genus MSPOR6. Next base: position 2,539,259 of record OZ243938.1, read on the forward strand.
ATCCATGCACTCGTTCTTGGTGGACACGGTGATACGATGGTGCCATTACCACGTTATACTACTGTCAACGGTATTCCAATTCCACAGTTGATACCAGAAGATCGTATTGAAGCAATGGCACAACGCACACGTGATGGCGGTGCCGAGGTTGTCAACTTGCTCAAAACGAGTGGGTACTATGCTGCGGGAGCATCGTTAGCACAGATGGCAGAAGCGATTATTTTGGATAAGAAACGACTACTCCCATGTTCTGCACATCTTACAGGACAATACGGTATCAATGACCTCTATATCGGCGTTCCAATTAAATTAGGTGCGAATGGCATTGAAGAGATCCTTGAGATCGAATTGACAGATGATGAATTGAATGCCTTGCAAACATCAGCAAATACTTATCGCGAGGGGATTGCGTTGTTGGAGTACTAAGCAGTCTGACGCGCATTCAGTAATTCAGGTAATCCCGTTGCTTGATACGAACTAATGGGATTTAGAAATCGAAAATATCTTGTTTCTTGTAATTATGTCATGCTATGATAATTGCAAGGAGGCAAAACATGGAACAAGTCTATACCGCTCAAATTCAACATCGTGGTGAATGGTGGATCGGATGGATACGCGAAATATCCGGTGTGAATTGTCAAGAAAGAACCCGAGAAGAATTGTTAGAAACACTGAAAATCACGTTGCGTGAAGCCTTAGAACTTGAAGCAGAAGAAGCTGCACAACAAATTGAAGATGAGTATGAGTTGGTCAAGATCGCTGTATGAAACTTAGACAGTTGATTCGACATCTCAAGAAACACGGATGTTACTTGATTCGTGAAGGTAGTAAACATTCGTGGTGGGGTAATGCGGATACAGGTGCTCGTACTGCTGTTCCAAGACATACTGAAATTGACAATAGACTTGCTAAGAAAATCTGTAAAGATTTAGGCATTCCACGACTATAATACAGATTTACAACGATATTGATTGACTAGTCGCACACTACTAAGAGGTCCAGGAAAAGATGCGACGGTCTGACAAATATAAATTCGCAGATTTACCAAGTAAAAATCTGAAATTCCCAGAATCTGTGGATTTTGAAGTTGATAATTGGTGTGGTTAGGTGCTTGGCAGACTTATCGTAAACGGATTGCGTTGTTGGGTTACTAAAGATTTTGATTAAGAGATTGCCCCCGTACTTAGTTCCTATAAAAGGTTTCTAGTACGAGGGCATTCTAATTTCCTGTCTTATTCCTTCTTCTCTTCATCTTCGTCAACAACTTCGTATTCAGCGTCAACGACATCCTCAGGTGGCGTATCTTCTGAAGGAACATCTTCAGGAGTAGCACCCTGTTCGGCATCGGCTGTCTGTTGATAAAGTTGCGCTGATGCCTCATGCCAAATCTGCATCAATTCATCTGTAGCAGATTTTATCTCCTCGTTGTTGTTTGTTTCAAGTGCCTGCTTGACCCGTTCAACACCTGCATTGACTTTTTCCTTCGTAGCATCATCCACCTTATCCCCAAATTCCTTCAGGTTTTTCTCAGTTTCATAGACTAAAGAGTCAGCACGGTTGCGAGTTTCAACTTCTTCCCGTTTCTGTTTATCCTCTTCCGCGTGTGATTCGGCATCTTTCACCATCTGATCAATTTCTGCATCAGAGAGACCGGAGGAAGCAGTAATCGTGATTTTCTGCTCCTTACCTGTTGCCGTATCCTTAGCCGAGACATTCAGAATACCGTTGGCATCAATATCAAAGGTAACATCAATTTGCGGCATACCTCTGGGAGCGGGTGGAATATCGCTCAGACGGAATCGACCAATTGTTTTGTTATAAACTGCCTGCTCCCGTTCACCTTGAAGCACATGCACATCAACAGAAGTCTGGTTGTCTTCAGCAGTTGTGAACTTTTCAGATTTCTTTGTTGGAATGGTCGTATTCTTTTCTATCAACCGCGTAAAAATACCACCAAGTGTTTCAATACCAAGTGAAAGCGGGGTTACATCTAATAGAAGGATATCTTTTACTTCCTCATCACCAGCAAGCACACCACCCTGAATTGCTGCGCCTACAGCAACGACTTCATCAGGATTGACACCTTTATGCGGTTCTTTACCGAATAGTTGCTCCACTGCTTCTTGCACTTTCGGCATACGTGTCTGTCCACCTACAAGTATAACTTCGTCAATATCGGAGGGTTGCATCTCAGCATCAGCCAGTGCTTGTTTGCACGGTGTCAGAGAACGTTGAACTAACTCATCAGTGATTTGTTCAAGTTTCGCGCGTGTCAGTGTCAAATTGAGGTGCTTGGGACCACTTGCATCGCTTGTAATAAACGGCAGATTAATATCTGTTTGCGGCGTGCTGGAGAGTTCACATTTTGCTGTTTCTGCTGCCTCTTTAAGACGTTGGAGTGCCATCTGATCACCACGCAAGTCAATCCCTTGACTACTGAGAAACTCTTGTGCCATCCAATCAATAATCGTTTGGTCAAAATCATCACCACCGAGGTGAGTATCTCCGTTTGTGCTTTTCACTTCAAAAACACCATCACCGATTTCCAAAATAGAAATATCAAACGTGCCACCACCAAGGTCGTAGACAGCGATTTTCTTGTCACCTTCATTTTGCAACCCATAAGCAAGTGAAGCAGCAGTCGGTTCGTTGATTATCCGTAACACTTCTAAACCGGCGATCTTACCGGAATCCGCTGTAGCTTGACGTTGGGAATCATTGAAGTAAGCAGGCACGGTGATAACTGCTTGTGTAACTTCATTCCCAAGATATGCCTCCGCGGTTTCTTTCATTTTCCGCAGAACCATTGCTGAGATTTCTGGTGGAGAATACTCTTTACCATCAATGTTAACAGCAACATCACCATCTTTATCACTTTTTAATTCATAAGGCACGCGGGAAGCATCATCCCCAAGTTCATTATATTTTCGTCCCATGAACCGTTTTATTGAAAAAATTGTATTTTCGGGATTTGTGATAGCTTGTCTTTTGGCTACTTGTCCGACCGGACGCTCACCCTCTTTCGTAAAACCGACAATTGAGGGAGTCGTCCGATTGCCTTCCGCGTTTTCAATAACCTTCGCATCGCCACTTTCTAAAACGGCAACGCATGAATTTGTCGTTCCTAAATCAATTCCAATTACTTTACTCATTATTGTCTCCATCAGTATAATAAATATATAGTTTGTATAATTTGATAAAATTATAAGTGCAATTTCTGTGCCAACATTTATGCTAGCAAATGAGGGTTAAGTTAGGGAAGTAAGTCAATATGGCAGTTTTAATCGTAATGATGATACAAAATATGTCTGTCAATATGACACATCTTGAATTTGATACTTCTGTTTAAGGCTGCCCCAAGTCGTTGGCAATTTATCGTCTGGGTCAACCGACAACAATCTATCAATACCTTTCTGAACCAATTGCACCTCTTTTTGGGTAAGTCCACGGTTGTAAATAGCAAACTCATCCATATCCCCGTTATAGTAACGATTCAAATTAGGTGGGTCTTCAGTGCCAAGCAGCAGATGGGCTTCAACAGGCACTAATTCACTTTTTTGTCGTGGATGGTCTATTAACACCTCACCATCAAGATAGACCGTCCACCATTCATTACTCTGAAAGGAAACAGCAACGTGTTGCCATTTATCCTTGACTATTCTGACTGGACTTCTCTCAGGCACCTGCCGTCCATTTGACAACTTCCATCCCATCCATATATATCCATCTGGATGGAGAAGCACCTCAAAATATTCCTCTACATCCGGTCCCTTAGCTGCTATAAGTTGCCATTCACCAGGTCCTTTGACTAAGGTAGGTCGGATCCATGCACATACAGTTATGCCTTCGGTAAATAGAAATTGATGGGAATGGAAAACCCGTACAATTCCGTTTTCTCCACCGAAATTAAGTCCTTTACCGTATTTACCATCGGTCCAACTCGTGTCTCCTTCTAATTTTCCTTCCTGTCCGTTTCCAGATAGATCTGTGACGGTTTCACCCTGTCCATCTTCAAAACCGAAATAAACCACTAAGCCTTCCACTTCCGCCGCTACACAGTCAATTTGATAACTCGCTACCATACATAGTATTAAGAGAAAGAGAATGATAAGGTTTCGCATAAGTTGCTCCTGTGTTTAATCGGAACGATGGGTTGTATGATGTGGATACATTACATCTAACTACATTGTAAGGTGGGTCTCTGTGTCAGCCTTATAGTAAAACCATAATTATTTACATACTACGGTAGGTTCGGTTTCCTAACCGAACCGGTGTTTGTTCAGTCTCATAGATGCGGTTAGGAAACCGCATCTACCGGGGAGTGTGCACGTATTTTTACATTTCACTATAATTTCCACCTATCAGACATAATAAGGCACAGAGATCCTACTCTACAAATGATTTATGAGTTACGATCTAAGCAAATGGGAATGTGCCTTGGTATCCGCGGGGTCTTGAAACATGCCATACACCATCATACATCGGTGTAACCTGATAATGGCAAACGACATTGCTCCGTTCCATATCGTCTCTTTCCTTTGCACCTTGATGCGGCATGTGATTAATGAACACAACACAATCCCCTGCCTTCGGGTACAAGATTGCGTGTTCTTGTGATTCACACCATTCTTCAAATTTAGGACGATCTAACGGATACAGATGCGGTGGTTCGTTGATATGACCACCCTTTACGAACTTAAGATGTCCATCGCCTGGACCGTTGTCTTGAAAATAGTAAGTAGTATTAATCCCCGCTGGTGCCATTGCAAACGGATGTTCTTCAACATACCGCTTTTCATGCCAATACCCGTAAAAGTCCATGTGCCATTCCTGTAGGTAAGGACCTGGATTGATATGGGCACGCAAACTACGGAGTTGACACTGCTTACCCATCAGTCCTTCAAGATATGGTCGTACACTTGGATGTCCGACAAGTGGGGCATAAGTATCAGGTTCACGATCAAGCAGGGAATCAAACCACATGTTGCCTACGGCGTTCAAACCTTCTTCCCAACCTTGTTCACGGGCATAATTCACTCGTTGACGTATATTTTCGGTTTCTTCCTGTGACAACGCACCTTCTATTAAGATATAACCGTCTTCCAATAGTTGTGCGACGTTAGCTTTATTATCTTCCATGGTTCATCTCCTTTTGAAGATTCAGCGTTATACCATCTCCAATTGAACACTTCTCATTAACAAAATATGCATTCGTAGTCGCGCAATTCATTACGCCTCGGACATTTTACATTACACATTATATATGAAAATACAATTCGGGCAATATGTTTCATTAATTGTTTGGTATAAATCGGGGTTAGAAACCCCTCCTACAAATAACAAGTAGCAACTTGGACTAAAAAAGTTTTCTTTAGCAAGTGTTATTCATTAAATTCCGATGCAACAAGAACAAGATCCTGAATGTTGACTTTACCATCACCATTGACATCTGTAGCATATTCACCCATCTGACCAAAGTCTGCTGCAACCAACACCAAATCTTGAATGTTGACAACACCGTCCTCGTTGATATCTGCTATGTGTCTTTCTGGTTCAGTGGGTGTGGGTCCTATTCCCCACAAATAAAGAGTACCGTTCGCTCTGCCAATTGCGAGAGTCTGTCCATACGGACTGAATGACAAACTCCTTATGCCATTATTATATCCCGTGAGTGTTCGTTTATGTTCAGTTGTTTCTGCATTCCACAAATAGATATCGCCATCCGATCCGCCGCTTACCAGCGTTTTCCCATCAGGACTGAACGTCACAGTGTCAACCTGACCCGTATGTCCTATGAGTAAGTTGTGGAATTTACCGGTCTTAACATCCCACAAACGGACAGTATCGTCCCAGCTTGCACTTGCAAGTGTCTGTCCATCCGGACTGAACGATACATTCCTAACCGAATCTGCATGACCTCTGAGTGTGTATTTCTCTTTCCCCGTATTTACATCTAACAAGTGGATTGTAGCACCTGGACGTGAAATTGCAAATTGCTGCAGATCTGGACTGAACGCGACAAAACCATGGAAACGGTTTCCATGAAAACGACCAAGTTCGGTGAATGTGTGTTGGACAGCACCTGTTTTAACATCCCATAATAGGATAGTGCCATTCGCATCCAAAATTGCAACGAGTTGTTCATCCTGCTTGAACGATATTAATATTGCTCGATCATCTAACTCAAGAGTGTAGAGGATTTCACCCGTACTAATATCCAGCAAACGTACAGTGGAATCTGATCCTGCAATAGCCACCGTCTGACCACCCGGACTGAAAGAAACCGTATTCCCCATGAGTGTATGTCGGATGTCGCCAGTTTTGATATTCCAAAGACTGATGACACCTGAATTTACGCTTGCGAGAGTCTCTCCATCCGGACTGTACGACATCTCCCAGACGCTACTACTATGTCCAGTGAGCGTATTTCGGAGTTCACCTGTACTAACATCCCAAATACGGATAGCACTATTCTGAGGACTCACACCAGCCAACGACAACCCATCTGGACTAAACGATACACTACTGACACTATATATATCTCCTATGAGTATCTTTCGAGGCTGAAAAGTACTAACATCCCATATAACGACATTGTCGTTTAGATCTCCAGCTGCAAGTGTTTGTCCATCTGGACTGAACGATATAGTAAAGATCCAATCCGAACCCGTGGTGATAGCGTTGTCAAGTTCACCTGTCTGAACGTCCCACATAAGAATGTTTTTGTCCAAACCACCACTGGCGAGTATTTGTCCATCCGGACTGAACGATACGCTATGGACACTCTTTGGATGTTTTGTGAGTTCGTGTTGGAGCTCACCGGTTTTTACATCCCACAGTTTCACAACAGCGTCCGACCCACCACTTGCGAGTGTTTGTCCATCTGGACTGAATAATACTGTTCTGACATTATTTTCTGGATGCGCTTCAAGTGTGTAGATAATTTCATCTGTTCTAACATCCCATATATGAATCAAGCCATTTGAACTCGCAACGGCGACAATTTGTCCATTTGGACTGATTGATACATCTATCAAAACAGCATTTGTTTTCAGTTCAAGTGTGTTGTGGAGTTCACCGGTGCTAACATCCCATAAAAGAATAAGCTTGTAAGAATCCAAACAAACGAGTCTTTCTCCATCAGAACTGAACGCTATATCTGTTATGGCACGAGGATGCTCTATCAGGTCTGGGGGTTCGTCTGTCTGCGTAGGATAGAGCCAAACGCCAAGACCACCAGCAACCGCTAAAATCTGTCCATCTGGTGAATATGCGACTTCGCTGGCACTACCTTTATTGAGACGTACAATTTCTTCTGCAAAACTATGCGTAAGAAAACTAAATAAAACTATGAGTGTGAAGAAAACATGTTTGAATTGCATCTTAGATACCTCCTGAGAAATACCGTATATTGCTTCAAGTGGAATATACGACAGGACTTCTGTCCTAAATCTATTATGCGTTATAAATACTAACGGGTTATGTCCCAAACTTCAAAGTTCTCCCCACTTACCCTTCTAAAACAATTAGCGTGACATCCTCAATGAATGCCATCAGTACAACAACAGTCTAAAAGTCTTTGCGTAGTTGACTTACTACACATTAACTAAGCGGTTCTAAAGGTTGTGAATGTCCAAAGACAGGTTTCGGTGCATCTCCAAGTGCTGCCCATCGCGCAGCATTCGCTATGACAAGCCGAACATTCTCATCGTAATAGATAGGATAGGTTTCATGACCTGGACGGAAATAAAATATCTTTCCTCTACCACGATAGTAGCAACAACCACTCCTGAATACTTCACCACCGGGGAACCAACTAATAAAAACAAGCGTATCAGGTTCTGGCACGTCAAACGGTTCACCATACATTTCGGCATGTTCTATTTCAAAGTACTCGTCCAATCCTTCAACAATCGGGTGTCCATGTTCTATCACCCAGATACGTTCCTTCTCTGCAGCCTCTCTCCATTTGAGACTACATGAAGTACCCATCAAGCGGATAAAAGGTTTGGAATAGTGTCCAGAGTGTAGCACAATAAGTCCCATTCCCTGTAGCACCCGTGCTTTCACCTTATCAGCAATTGCATCCTCAACAGCACCGTGTGCAGCGTGTCCCCACCATATCAGTACATCCGTTTTTTCCAGTACTGCGTCAGTTAAACCGTGTTCAGGTTCATCTAACGTAGCGGTTAACGTTTCAATGCCGTGTTCACTTAATCCATCGGCAATAGCGTTATGAATACCTTTCGGATAAAGCTTTTTGATAGTTTCGTTCGTTTTTTCATGTCTAAATTCGTTCCAAACTGTAACTAAAGGTTGTGACATAAGTTTCTCCTTAAAATTCTATTTCTGTTTCCACTGCTTCATCATAATCAACACCCTCGACCTCAAATCCAAAGAGGTTCCGAAAACGTCGTCTGTAGCCAGCATAATCAGAGAGTTCATGGAAATTGTCAGTATTAATTTTATCCCACCTTTCAGTAACCGCATCGGTCACATCCTGCCGTAATTCTCTGTCATCCAAACGAATGTAACGATCATTATCAAGCTGCGGTTTTAATCCAGGACCAAGATATTCAGAGAATAACCGCTGCATCTGTCCAATCGGTGCCTCATTGATACCTTCTGCATTCATAATATCATATAATATACTGATATAAAGCGGGACAACAGGAATCGCTGCAGACGCTTGCGTAACAACCGCTTTGTTAACCGAAATATACGCATTACCACCGAATTGATTTGCAAGTTGTTCATCAAGCGCGTCAACACGGGCTTTCAAATCATCTTTCGCCTTACCGATGGTGCCGTCTCGGTAAATGGACCAGGTTAATGCACTGCCGATATAGGTATACGCAACAACCTTTACTTCTGAGGCAAGCAATTCTGCATCTGCTAAAGCAGTAATCCACATCTCCAAGTCTTCGCCACCCATCACTGCAATTGTATCGGCAATTTCTGTATCGTTTGCGGGTTCAATCGTTACTGGTACGACGATTTCGTTGTTTAGGTCAATTGTCTTTCCAGTATACGGTTCACCAATAGGTTTTAGTTCAGAATTATGCGTTTCACCTGTGCGAGGATGGGTTCGGCGCGGGGCAGCGATGCTATACACAAGTATATCTACTTTACCAAAATTTGCTTTGAATTGTTCAATAGCTTCCTGCTTCACCTCATCAGAAAATGCATCTCCGTTGATGCTTTCAGCAGAAAAGCCATCTTGTTGTGCTTGTTGATGAAAGGCGACGGTATTGTAATAACCAGCAGATGCAGTACGTCGTTCATCTGCAGGACGTTCATAGAGAAGTCCTAACGTCTTCGCGCCGTATCCCCACGTCAATGCAATGCGAGAAGCGAGTCCATAACCCGTTGAAGCACCAACAACAAGCGCGTTCATACCGGTGTTTTTATGGGTAGTGTTCTCTTTTATTAATCCTATCTGGTTTTGAACATTCGATAGACACCCAGCAGGATGTGCATTCGTACAGATGAAACCACGAATCCGTGGTTTAACAATTTGAACTGCCATTATATCCTTCTTTATTAAGGGTTAGTCCTCAATTTCTACGACCATCTCAACTTCAACAGGAATCCCGCCGGGTAATTGCACCATACCAACTGCGGAACGCGCATGTTTGCCTTTATCACCGAATACTTCTACAAGTAGATCTGATACACCATTGACAACAGCAGGTTGATCCGTGAAATCCGCTGATGAGTTGACAAAACCGACAACCTTCACAACACGTTTAATCCGATCCAAATTGCCTAATGCATGTTTGAGTGTGCTTATCAGACCGAGTCCAACTTGACGCGCAGATTCATACCCTTCCTCAATGGTGGCATCTGTTCCGAGTTGACTTTGATATATTTTTCCCTCACCTGTGCCGGGTCCGTGCCCAGATGTAAAAATCAGATTTCCTGTTTGAACTGTGGTAACATAATTGGCTACGGGTATAGCAGGCTCGGGTAATTCTATTCCCAATTCTTCAAGCCGTTTCTCTATTTTCATGTAATATATATCTCCAAAATAGGTTCATAAATTAATATTTTGCAAATAAGAACATTTGCAGCAGTTTGTATTATTAAATAGGTTTTAAGTGATTTTGTCAAGGGAATTTGTTTCCCATCAGGGTTATTCAGTTTTCGATTTTTCTACTGTATTTCATTACAAACGTGAATTGATCTGAGATACGGTTTTGCTTGTAAATACGACATGGTAGTAGGCACGCTCCGCGTGCCGTCCACAAGATCAAAGCATCTCAATAGATTATACTACCACAACGGGGACAATTTCATATAAAGAAATACTTGATGAGAGACGTAGCCAATGTTGGCACATAATATATTTATGCACACCCCTCAATTAGTTGATGTAGGTTCCCAACCGCACACATCACAATATTCAACCATTGATCAAGTCCATTATATTTTGCTCAATCCCCAATTTATCCTTGCCAACATAAACAAATATTGTTATCCTCTTATTACAATGAAAAAACAAGTTGGACAGGTCTTTACACCACTAAATTGGGCAGAATGGCTCATCAATAAATGGAACATCTTTGATGCATGGATTGATGGCGCACATGTATGCGACCCGACTGCAGGACAAGGGGTATTCGCGCTTGCCATGCTCCATATAGCACGAAATAGAGGGATCCCTATCACATCAGAACGCCTATCTCGAATCACACTCATTGAGAAGATTCCAACACATCTCAAACAGTTCAAAAGAAAAGTCAAAAGAGAATTTAACATCGACTTTCCAGACACACAAGTTTTCTGTAAGGATATAATCACCGAAAAGCATGATGAGAAATACGATATCCTTATAGGAAACCCGCCTTGGGCAAATTTCGGGGATTTACCTGCAGCCTACAAAAAAGTAATTAAACCCTTTTTCATTCAAGAGGGATTAGTCGACGATAAGCAACAGTTGCTTTTAGGTTCTTCTCGTGTTGATATAGCAGCATTAGTCTTGAAGGTTGTTATAGGTAAACTACTCAAACAGAACGGATTAGGATATTTCTATCTACCTACATCTCTCTTTTTCGGTGAAAGTGCGCATAAAGGATTTAGAAATTACAAGGCTGATCACCGACATTTCGCGATTGATAATGTTTATGAATTCTCAACAACTAAGGTCTTTGAAGGTGTCAGCACATCATACTGTTGTGCCAGAATTCAAGGTGATAAAAAACAGAAATTCCCTGTTACATATAACAGAGAATCGAAAGTGAATTGGGTTGAATACAAAGCAGTACCATTTGAAAATCAAAACGACCCGTGGCGGATCGTGCAAAACATAGATGAACTCAAGACAGATAATTCACTTGAAATCAGATTAACTCCTGAACAAAAGCCACGGCAAGGCGTGAATACATGCGGCGCGAATAATATCTTTATTTATGATCATAAACCATCACATTTACCAGAACATTTGCTATTTCCACTCGCAACAAAAGAGATATGGCGGCAAGACACATCCTCACCACACAGATGGATTGTGTTACCCTACTGTCGGGAAACAGGAAAACCGCTTACACACGAGCAAATCCAAAAGTATGATACATTGTGCAGCTACCTACAAGATTTCAGAGATGTACTACGAAACAGGAAAGGGACAATGCTGCAAGCGTTTATTAGTAGAGGGAATTGGTGGGCAATGCTTGGTGTTGGACTCTATTCGTTTGCACCATTTAAGGTAATGTGGGAAGCGTATGGAAGAAACAAATTTAACCCAATGGTTTTAAGCAGCGTAGATGGACAGGTGTGGCAAGGTAATCAAGCGATGCACGCATTCATACCGTGTTGGTCTGAGGAAAACGCACACAAAATAAAAATTGCACTTGAGAACCCAGAAATACTAAAATTGTTACGTCAACTTAATGGGGGCGGAAAATGCAACTGGGCACAACCCGGGAAGATAAAGAAATTGTTGTCATTTTTAGAGGTAGATGAGTAACCCATACTGAAGCCTTACTCTTCAGAAATGGTGTAATAAACTTGCCTGTCGCTACGTTCATTGCTATAATGAACATTATGACATTACTTGAAGCAGTTCTACTTGGCATTTTGCAAGGGCTAACCGAATTCCTCCCCGTAAGTAGTTCAGGACACCTCGTCTTAGCACAAGAGTTCCTGGGATTGGAAGAACACCTCGTATTTTTTGATGTGATGCTACATTTAGGTACACTGTTTGCTGTGATTGTCGCGTATCGCAGTGCATTAGGGAAATTAGTAGGCGTAGGACTGTCAACTCTTGCAAATGGACAGTTTTATCAAAAGCCAATCACAACAGTCAACACATCAATTGAACTCAGATTTATATGGTTAATCCTACTTGGAATGATTCCAACCGGCATCATCGCACTGTTGTTCAAATCAGAATTGGAGTCCTTCTTTGATGATGTGCAACTTGTCAGCATCATGCTAATCGTCACAGGTGTTATTCTTCAGTTACCACGACTTCGCAAACAAGATGCAGAAAACGCTGATCCCGCTCCAGACAAAATCCAAACATGGCAGGCTACACTCATTGGAATCGCCCAAGGAGGTGCAATTACACCCGGTATCTCTCGCTCCGGCACAACAATATCATTAGCACTATTTATGGGAATTCCAGCGAAAACCGCGGCAGAATACTCATTCCTTCTCTCAATCCCAGCAATACTCGGGGCAGTAGTGTTAAAAATTCCGGATATTGGCGGCACACACATCCCCTATCACATTTTAGCTGCGGGCATGCTCGCTTCATTCGTTGTAGGTTATGTTGCCTTACGGCTTCTATTGGCAGTGTTGAATCGTGGAAAATTCTCTCTCTTTTCTTATTACTGCGTGGCTTTGGGACTCATCTCGCTCTATGTTTCCACCTTCGTTGCTCCAATCCAATAGGTTGAGACACATCCAAAAACTCTCTTATTGTGATGAAGGACATCCACTGTCAAACCAATATCTTTTAGTAGTTTACATATCTTCTTGTCGTTTTGCAGTGTGTTTCGAATCAACTTTTTACCAGTGCATCTATAGATCAAACTGGCAAGATACATCTGCAATGGCTTCAGTCTAAAACGCTTGAGGTAACGTAGCGGAAAACCAAACCCATGACCAGAAATCGCAAGCATACCACCCGGTTTCAGAACACGCGCAAGTTCCGATAACGCCACCTTGTCATCAGGCACATGCGGCATCACAAGGAAACAGGTAACTAAGTCAAAAGTGGCATCATCAAATGGCAAGAGTGGAAGTGAAGCACAAATCAAGGAAGTGAATGTTGAAGAAGGTGGAATTAATACATCAATTTTTGAACGACCAATGGTTAAGAATCTCTCATCAATATCAACACCGACAAGAAGTTTCGGTTTTCCCGCAGACAAGGCAACGAGATGATTTCCAGGTCCGCAACCGACATCCAGTACACTTTTATCTGTCGTCTCAACATCAAGCGCGTCAAGTTGTTGCTGTGTTTTACCTGTTTCCAATTCAAGATAAGCATTCTGAATATAGGCACGGTGCCATTTCGTTAGTTCGTTATTTTCCATAGAATAGAATTTATCCATTTCGCAAACCGTTGCGGAATTGCTGTCAACTCCGCACGAAAACGGATGAGTCCAGCATCATCACTGACCGGGATTGCCTTCAGTTCGTACGGAGAAGTATCAATTATATTCCACCCAATATCAGACGTGCGTGCAGAACGAAATCCACCAGATTTGACAATCTCAATCTCGCGTTCAGAATAGTCGCCATTCGGATAACTAAAATGAAGACACTCCTTATCCAAGAGTTCCTCTAAATCCACTTTGCTGCCAAGTATCTCCTGTTTACATTCTATATCATTACAATTGGGTAAAATCGGATGAAATTGGGTGTGTGGTTGAAAATCCACAGAATCCATCATCTGCTGCATTTCATCTATATTCAGTGCCTGCCTATCCTGATACTCCTTTTCAGGTTCAAAATCTGCTGTATCCTTCAGATGTGCTAATCTTTCTACATTGGGCAACCTTTTCAGTCGTTCTTTTTCCCTTTTAGTTTGTTTAGGTATTCTAAACCAGAAATATCGATGTGTATTGATTATCTGTGTGCAGACATAGACCGTCGGACGGATACGGTACTGCTTGACTACGGGCAAAAGTGCGAAATTTCCCGAATGTCCATCGTCTATCGTGATCACTACACTTTTCGGAGGCACTTCAGAAAAGTCATTGTTATGAATAGCTGACACAAACGTGTCTAATGAGATGATTCTGTAATGACGCGAGAGATACGCAAGATGTTTGGCAAACACACCGGGTGAGACATCGTGATATAAGAGAATTGCGACCTTACTTTGACAAATCCATCGGACAAGCAACGGAATACCGAATAAGCAGATCAAAACTGAAACACTGTTTTTGATAAAGTTCGCGAATCGGTTAGGTGCCATTTTTTTCTAAAAAACTGTGATAAATCTTTTCTAATCTTTGTATAGATTCCGCAGTGTTGAACTTTTGCTCAATAGTTGTGCGGGCATTTTTGCCTAATTCACTTGCAAACTCAGGTCCTGACAGAATGCGATGTAATGCTGATGCTAACGCTTCTGAATCTTGGGCAGGAACTCGTATACCGTTCTTGTCCGTTTCTATAAGGTCTCTAATGCCACCCACATCCGAGGCAATGCACGGCATACCAATACCCATCGCCTCTATCAATGCATTCGGTGAACCTTCATGTAACGATGGAAGCACAAAAACATCCGATTTCAATAACTCAGAATACACATCCTCACAAAACCCAGGGAACATGATCTTATCCGTTAGATTATGTTCAGCAGTAAGTGTGCGAAGTTCTGACTCAAGTTCACCATCACCGAGAAACGCACATCGCCACTGAACACCTTTTTGGTTCAGCAAACCCAACGCCTCAATCAAATAACGATGCCCCTTTTCTGGTGCGAATCTACCTACGCAAACAATTGACTTCTCTTCGGCATTATCTTTCTGCTTCTGAGACCACACTTGAGTAGGTAATTCCAATATATTGGGAATGCTAATAATATATCTATTTGGATAGAGTTGGAGAAGGTTTCGTTGGATCTGTTCTGAATTCGTCAACAGGCAATCTGCGGTATTGTATATTACTTTTTCAGTCCACCAGAGTCTTAATTTGTCATATCTTGTCTGATAATCACCCCGTTGCGATGCAATGAACGGAATATCTCCCCACAATCCGAATTTACATGAAATACCACAAAGGAAATTAGAATACCACAACCAACTATGAACGATGTCCGGTTCAACTGCCTTGACAATCCCACCCAGTGAAAACGCTTTTTCTATCAGTTTCCAACGACTATTCTTACCGGCAAGTATAGTGACATCACTCACACAAGGGAGCGCGGTAAGTTCACCAAAACGTTCCCCTTCCGCACGACTCAGCACAACATGCACATCATATCGGTCAGGAGTAAAATGTGCCAACGTCTTGAGCAATTGAGATTCAGCACCATCTTTTGTCATAGAATCAATGACATAGAGAATTCGCATTTTGAGATATTACCAATACGTATAAAGCAGCACTTCTGACAAGATAAGCTGGAAAACCAACATACCCCCAACCCAATACAAATCTGAACGCGGTCGTGCTGTGAGATAATTCGCAACAGGAATAACGAAAAACGGCACCATGAAAATCCAGATACGCTCCACTTCCATCGTAAACCATGACGAAAATGTGAAATAGAAAAGTGTTATTACAAAACCGATAACAAAAGTATCTGTTTTTTCAAGGTTCAAAATCCAAGAAATCCATCTTTGATTACCTGATGTGTTGTTCTGCTGTAATTCCCGCACAGATGCGAACAGTTGATGTCCCCAAATAACTGTAATCGGAAGACCCACACAAATCAGGAATGCAAACAAGTTAGCAAAACTGAGATGAAGATAACGATCAAAACTTTCAAAACCGCTACCCATACCTGCTTCATCCTTTTTGATCGCTGCCCAAAGTGCATCAAACGGTTGAAAACCTGTAACCACATATAGTAACAGGTAGAAACCGACAAATCCTGTTGCAGCAAACGCTAATACCTTCAAGTATTGCCTAAATTTACTCCGTTCCAATAATGCAACTACACATAGAAATACCCCAACAACCACCGTCGCATAAGTCATAAACATACCAAAGGCAAGTGAAATCCCTGTCAACAAACTATAGGGACGGAACGTATCCAACGCAATATCAGGTGAAGTTTCCCGTTCTCTCGCTTCGTAAAACAGATAAAGGCTAAGAATCGGGAACACACTAAAGGGACCATCCATAGATGTCGTAGTGAACATCACAAAGTTTGGCGTGATAAGGAAAAGCAGTAAGGCATAAAGTGCTACCTTCTCACCGTAAAGCCGTTCACTCAGTTTATAGAACGGTATCACGACTATCGCGGTAAAAAGAACTGATATTAATGATGCCGATAAAAGATTGTATCCGAAGAATTTGCTAACAAACCATAAAAAGACTACACCACCGGGCGGGTGTGTTCGTGTGTGTCCTGCAAAGGTATCAAACAATTCTTTCTTGCTGAAATCACGTAGAAATACACCGAGTCCCAATTCTTCAATATGTGGCACATCCGCATAATACTCTTGTCCCGATCGCGTGTAAGGTTCAAGTAGAGCTGAAATCCGTATAGGTTCTTCTTCAGTTCCTATTTCACGAAACCCATCAATCTGTGCAACACTTATATTGATAGCAATGAAACAGACTACCGAAATCAATATCAACTGACGAGAATTAATGCTATTCGGTAGGATATATCTATAGCAAAGATAGAGGAAACCGATACAGATTATAAGTGCGGGGAAAATCCACAAACTCAGGTCAAGTTGAGGGATAGCGTAAAGCGGGACAAAATGTCTGCTATAGTTGATGGCACCGAGGTCAAGTCCTGGCTCCCGCATGATTGCTTTCAATATTATATGATATAATATGAAAAACAGCGCGAGGATACTTGTTTGTCCAGCAATAGTTCGTAACGCTCTTTGCAGATATTGCATTCGTTTTATGTGGTAAGATCAGAGTAGTATAATTTTCTATTTTAGCAGGTTTATTGGGGTGTGTAAAGTTTTTGAGAATATTGAAAACTAAATAACCCTGCAATTTAGATTGCTTTATTGTATAAAATATATGATACTAAGACTCTAATGTTTAGACTGTTAATCAACAATATCGGAAAGTTGTAACATTGAAATTTCAGTGGAGGGGTTCGTGGAAAATACGCCGAAAGATACCACGCCGACAAAAACCTGATCCGTCTAGACCCGGATGTCGCAAAGGTATTTCCCGATGCCCAAACTGTGAATGAAGCGTTGAGGGCGTTGGCAAAAATCATTTTGATGCATCAGAACACGGAATGAAGCATCAAGTCCAACATTTCCCGTCTTCAGTGATATTAAAAGAAATTATGACTCAGAAACCTGCAGCTCCAAAGCTGCATCTAATAACGCATTAGCCAAAAACTGCGGATTAACCTCATCTTTCCCCCGAAATGTCCGCACACGTTCACCATTCACCTTTAGCACAGCCAATTCTTTCCCACCAAGATGGATACCGAGTTTTGCATTGCGCGTTTCACCAGGACCGTTCACCTCACACCCCATCACTGCTACGGGGATATTGATTCCGTTTTTCTCCAATAGCTCCTCTGCCACTGCAACGATATCTTCATAACCCGCAGTAGGGTCACCGCGTCCACAGAACGGACAAGAGATAACATCTAATATATCCTCAGCCATACCGAGAGCACGCAGCAGTTCCTTCGCAGTCAAGACTTCTTCCACAGGATCACCCGTGATTGAGATCCGGATCGTATCTCCGATACCTTCTAACAATAACGTACCGATACCGAGTGTGGATTTGACATGTGCGCGCCGCGGTGTTCCCGCTTCCGTTACCCCAAGATGCAACGGATACCGCACCTTTGCAGAAAGCAATCTATTTGCCTCTATCATCCGAATCGGATCACTGGATTTAACAGAGATAGCAATATCCGTAAAGTCGTGTTCTTCGCAGATATTGACATGTCGCATCGCGCTTTCTACCAACGCCTCTGCTGTCGGTGAAGGATACTTCTCCAACAAGTCTTTTTCAAGCGATCCCTCGTTAACACCAATACGTATAGGAATGTTCGCTGCTTTGGCAGCAGACAATACCTGAGCAATCCTTTCCTCACTACCAATGTTACCCGGATTAATGCGAACCTTTGCAACACCTGCATCTACAGCATCCAACGCGTATCGGTAGTTGAAATGGATGTCCGACACAATTGGCACTGGGGAACGTTTGACTATTTCACTGAGTGCTTTCGCGTCCTTTTCTTCTGGTACTGCAACACGAACAATCTGCGCACCTGCTTCTGTACACCGTTCCACTTGTGCTAAAGTCGCATCAACGTCGTGCGTCAACGTCGTCGTCATCGTCTGAATGGAGATCGGATTACCGCCACCTATTGTCACGTTACCAACTTGGATGGTTCGCGTCGGTTTCCGATTATCAATTTGTATCAACTCTTTCATAATTTTGTTGCTAACGGTTTCCGTTTATCGGTTGTCAGTTAATGTTTGTACCTCGTCTTAGTTTAAACAAGCGATGTAAGCACCTCAATGAAACGTTCATTTTCCTCCTGCCTACCAATCGTCACCCGAATTGCATTGGGAAAACCGTAACTTGCCATGCCACGCACAATAACCCCTTTCTTCATCATTGCATCTACAAAATCCGCACCCGTTTGGTTGACAAACACCATAATAAAATTCCCCTCTGTCTTGATATAACGAAGACCCAATTTGTCAAATGCAGCATAAAGGAAAGTTTTACCAATTTCATTCAATTCTTTGCTTTTCTTGACATAATCGGTATCTTTGAGTGCTGCACGTGCCGCTGCTTGTGCTATCGCATTACAGTTAAACGGTTGACGGACAGGATTTATCATTGTAATGATGGATGGTGGAGCAATTCCATAACCTACCCGCAAACCTGCAAGACCGTAAATCTTGGAAAAAGTTCGGGTGATAATGAAGTTACGATCCTCCATCACATAAGGCAACGTATGCGGATAGTCGGGATTTACAACATATTCATAATACGCTTCGTCAAACACGACCAAGACATTCTCAGGGACTTGTGCCATAAACTGTGCGGTTTCCGCCGCGGTAACCATTGTACCAGTAGGATTGTTCGGATTTGCAATGAAGATGACCTTCGTTTTATCGGTAATTGCCGATGCCATTGATGACAAGTGGTGTGTATCGTTCTGCATCGGAACAACAACAGCAGTTGCCCCAGAAACCTGTGCCACATGTTCATAAACAACGAAAGCACCCTCTGCGTAAATCACCTCGTCACCAGGTCTGAGGTAGGTTTCACCGACAAGTGTCAGCACCTCGTTTGATCCATTCGTCAAAATCAGACGGTCTTCGGTAACGCCAAGGTGTTTCGCCAAATCTGATTTGAGATAAAAGCCATTTCCATCAGGATAAAAATGCACCTGTTTGGCACTTTCATCAATTGCTTGCAACGCTAACGGTGAGGGACCTAGCGGGTTTTCATTTGATGCTAACTTGATTATATTAGAGATACCGAGTTCACGTTTTACTTCTTCAATCGGTTTCCCACCCTGATATGCTTCGAGCGTTTCAATACCGGGATTCGGTGTTAATGTCTTCTGTGTTGTATTCACGTGTTTCCAATTTTAAATGTATTACAGTATTCAATCATTGAATAATAGTATAGCATAGTTCACCGTTTTTTTTCACAGCAAAATATGTCTTTACAAGGATTGAAGTGCCATCGATTCTTTAGACCATTATTTCGTAAAGTTAAGACAAGTATTCATTTTCAAATTCAATAAGTGTGAACTCAAAGCAAGTAACATCTAAGAATCGTTGAAAGTCACTCGAAAATTTATTGTTGAATATGCTAAATTACGAAAACCTAAATGGGTTTCTTTGAGTTTATCATAACTCAGAACGAGTCTGCGGTAAGTATCTGGTTTCCAATCGAAAGTTCGTTCCACTTTATATCGGTCTCTGTAGATTACTTTATCAAACCAACGAAACGGACGAGCAATGACAAAAAGTGGAAAAATAGGACATAAATAAACTCTTGTTTTACCCTATTGGACAGTATTCTTATGTTTTACTCAATATGAGTTCAATCTTTTCAATACATTTTGGTTCATACTGACCAAGGACTACTAATCCACTGACACAGAAGCAAGTTTCCAAAACAGAATCGTACCGTCCAAACTCGCACTCACCAATGTCTTTCCATCCGGACTAAACGTAACACTATAAACACTATTGGTATGTCCATCAAACTTAGTAATTGGATGGTAGTTCTCAGTATCCCACAGCATTACAGTGCCCTCAATACTTCCACTTGCTAACATTTTTCCATCTGGACTGAACGCAATGCCGTTAATCAGAGTCTGATGATCTGTGATTTTCATAAGATATTCACCTGTTTTGGCATTCCATAAATGAATTGAAGCGTCCCCGCTTCCGACTGCAAGCGTTTCACCATCAGGACTGAAAGCTAATTTCTCAACACCATAATTAATATCTGTTCTCAATGTCCGAATATATTCACGTGTTACCACATCCCACAGACATACTGTTTTGTCTCGACTCCCACTTGCGATTAACTTTCCATCTGGACTAAACAGAACACTAAGTACTTCACCTGTATGCCTTTTAAGTGTTTGAATATGTGTGCCTTTCCCTACCGTCCACAGATCAACGTTCCCGTTCTCACTTCCACTTGCAAGCATAAAACCATCTGGACTATACGCAACACTATAGATACTTCCAGCATCATTGCTTAAAGTCATCAAAGGTGTGGCAGTAAGGATATCTTGCAGACGTACTGTGCCATCCAAACTCCCACTCGCAAGAGTTTTTCCATCCGGACTAAAAACGACACTATCCATCGGACGCGTATGTTCTGTGAGAATATTAAGGGGTGTCAATGTATTCATATCCCATAAACGAATGGTTTTGTAACCACTAATCGCAGCCAACATAGTTCCATCTTGACTGAATACAGGGTTTGTCATACCACTAAAATGCCCAGGTATTGTCAGAAAGGGTTTCCTTGTTTGCAGATTCCACATACGCACTGTGCCATCCAAACTCCCACTCACTAGCGTCTTCCCATCAGAACTGAAAACCAGTTTTGAAACGACATCCGTATTTTCCATGAATTCCCTACCTGGGACACCTGTCTGGATATCCCAATATCGAATGTGTTTTCCCCTACGTGAACTCACCAAAGACTTACCATCTGGACTAAAAGCAACACTATTGGCATAAGAAGGATGATCTGTGAGTGTTAGTAATGATGATCCGGTATTCACATCCCACAAACGGACGGTCTTATCCCAACTCGTACTTACCAATTTCATCCCATCTGGACTGAACGATACACTATATAGTCCTTTTGTATGCCCCGAAAACGTTTGCAATTGTTTCCCCGTCTCATAATTCCAGAGACGTGCAGTTTTGTCCCAACTTGCACTTGCTAATGTCTTACCCTTCGGATTGAATGATACACTGTAGACTGTATCCGTGTGTCCTCTCAACTCTTGAAGAAGTGTTCCTGTCTCAGCATGCCAGAGACGCACAGTTGTATCCCGACCTGCACTTGCCAATATCTTACCGTCCGGACTGAACGCTACGCATTCAACACTAGCTGTAAGATTTGCAATTTTCCTAAGGTGTGTTCCTGCCTCAACATCCCAGAGACGCACAGTATTATCCCAACTTGCACTTGCTAACATCTTATCATCGGGACTGAACGCTACGTCTCTGACAACATGCGTATGCTCTTTGAGCAGGTCAAGTGCTTCACCTGTTTGCGTGTCATAAACCCAAATACCAATTCCACTTGCTACTGCAACATGTTTCCCACTGTGGGAATAAGCGATTTCATATAACACACCTTTGCCGAGACGTGCTTTTGCCCCTTCTGGCAAACCCCATTGTGTAAAATCTTGTGCAAGCGGCGTTGAGGCTAGAACCAGTATTGAAATGCAAATAGTTAAAATCGAGAATAGTGTTTTTTTCATGTGTGGGTTTGTCCTTTTTGTATCGGTGTTATTTATGATGTATTATAAAATTATCATTATACCATTTCTAATTGAAAACGCCGCATTTTTGTAGCACAAACTGCCAGTTTGTGCCGTCCTTCAAGACATTCTTAACAAATGTTAATGGGATAAGCATTTATAGAAATGGTATTAGTTTGATAATAGACATCTGAACTTCATTTTAATGTGAGTTTGATAAATAATTCAAATATTTTGTCTAAAGAGAACTCTTTTGGTATAATAAAGTCATTATACTTACTTTAAAAAGGAGTTCTCTAATGCGTATTTTAACACTTTTTTGCAAAATTGACGACTTTTTTAGCTTATAAGGCATTTCTGGAATCGCGCTCACTTCAGAACGATAAACCGATTGAAACACGCGGGCGTCCGCGCAATCTACACGACAGTGAGGTAATGACCATAATCATTGCCTTCCATCAAAGTGGGTGTCGTACGTTCAAACATTTTTATGATTTTTTTAGGTGTCATTCAGTGGAAGGTTTAGGGAGGGTACCATTCAACGCATTCGCAACAAACACAAGATCCGCAAGATCAACAACACCGTCCCTATTAACATCCGCACGCATATCTTTTCCGGTCTGTCCAAGACGCGCAGAGACAAATTCAAGATCCCCATCATTCAGCTGCCAATCTTCATTAACATCTCCATGAATAGGAGTCGGTTTGACAACCCAAGCATACACAGGAACAGAAAGTTTCCGTTCAATACTATTATCAGTCATCGTGATAGTTGAATCTGCGAACTCAAGAACTTCAAAAGTGACGGTAGCAACGAGACCATCCGCAGCAATGGAATTCCCCGCAATTGAAATTGTACTTTCACTTGCAACAATCTTCGGTTGATCTGTTTCTCGGTTAGGAATATATCGGAGAGCAGATAAATCATACTGCAACGTGAATTGATAATCCGTAACACCTTGTCTACTAACCAAATTAATGTTAAAGGTGATGCTTTCACCTACGCGGGGTGATTCAACGATATGTGGTGTGATGTTCAGTCGCGTGTCAAACGTTGGTTTCATCTCCCACAATAGCACTGTCCCATCTTTGCTCCCACTCACAAGCGTATTGCTATCTGCTGTATATGATAAGAAGGTAATCGAATCAGTATGTCCTGTTAAAGTTCTTTCCCGTATATTCTTCTCTATGTCCCAAAATACAATATTCATTTCCTCAGTAGTACCAATTGGAGATGATTTCTTCTCTCTCACACCACAAGTAAGCGTCTTACCATCGGGAGAGAAAGTAATTGGTTCAATTTTCTTAATATAGGGACCATTCTCAGACAAGACTCTAAGAGTGGACTTATGTCTCCGCAAATTCACATCCCACAATTGAATGTGTCGGTAACCATCTGTAGAAGCAATTGTCTGTCCATCTGGAGAAAACACCACTGAACTCACAGGAGTAGCACTATTAAACCCACTGTAAACTAAATTCCTAAATTCAGCATATTGTTTTCCTGTTTTTGTGTCCCATACTCGGATTGTATTGTCATTACTATCATTCCGATTTCCACTCCCACTCACAAGCATAGTTCCATCAGGAGAAAACCCTATGGAGTTGATGCGTTCTGCATGACCTTGAAGTGTTTTTGTGTGTTCGCCACTGCGAATATCCCAAAGCCGAATCATGTTGCGTTCATTACTTGCAAGTGTTTGTCCGTTTGGTGATAACACGATCGATCTGATATTTTCAATATAGAGAGTTTCCTTATGTCCCGGAAGGGTTGCTATCTCTTGTTGGGTATGAGTGTCAAACAGTCTAATATCCTTTTCCCATGGATAGGCAAGTGTCCTATTGTCTTTGATTAGGACAAGCGGTGTAAGACGGAAATCACCAGCTATCGTTGCCTTCAAGAGCCGTGAATGCATATCCCATAATCGGAGACCTTGACTACCATGTACAGTAATAAGTGTTGTTCCATCAGCTGACAATACTGCTGAATTGATTGCGTTACCATATCCCTTAAGCATCAAACTGATTTTACCAGCTTCTGTATTCCACATTTGCACAGTACCATCTGGAGTTACGCTTATCAGAGAAGTCTTATCAACCAAAAATGGTGGAAGAAAAAACTCCCCATATTCTACATCTTCAAATAGTGTTAGATTTTCACCTGTCTCAATGTTCCATTCTCGTCCTGTTCCATCCCTATTCACACTGATTAAGCTGTTCCCATCAGCAGAAAACCGCACAGAAGAAACAGGATCTGTCAATTCTTGATTTTCTTCAAAAAAGGTAGTTTGTAGTTCTCCCGTATCTGCGTTCCACAGTTTGATGATTTCAACTTTCCTATTGTCCATGTCTAATGCTATGGTTGCAAGCGTCTTTCCATCTGGTGAAAAGGAGAGACGAGGTTCAGTCGGAGAAAATTGTATCTCAGTTCTTTGAACATCATTAATATCTACAAGGGTATGTATATGCTGCCCAGATTGTATATTCCAGAGTTGCGTTTCTTGGCGCGTATTTGCAATGGCAAGTGTCCTACTATCTGGAGAGAACTCCAATGCATAGTAGAAATCACCTGATGGATAGGCTTTTTGTCTCCGTAACCATAAGTGTGTATCCCACAATTGAAAATGTCTTTTATTTGAAGTGGCAAGAATCCTACCATCTGGTGAAAAGGCAATATTAAATATCACACTCCCAGCGTTGAGTTCCCTCAGTAGCTGACGGGTATACGGATTCCATATCCGAAGTTTGCCATCATAACTCCCACTCACAAGTAGATCCCCTTGCGGTGAAAAGACAACAGATGAAACAGGTTCAGTGTGTCCTGTCAGCAATGCAAGTTCATCTCCTGTTTTACCATCATACAACCAAACACCCGCAGATCCGGCAACTGCAAGTAACGTCTTATCAGGTGACATCTTTATATCATTGACAGTACCTTTCCCTAAGCGTGTAATCGCGCCAACTGGTAAACTAAATTGTGTGTGATCTACAGGATCACCATCTGTTGCTTCTAATGCAACAACAGAACACCCTACTGAAATAGGACGCGCAAGACTACCATCACCTTTTTCAAGACGAACTCTCGTCAAGCTTATAACTGATGGTCTCACTGCAATCACTTCAAACGTCACACTTGCGAACGTACCAGTTTCTTTACTAACTGCATCAGAACTGTTTGATATAAGTTTCAGACGATTCGGATACACATCTTTGGTCTCAAAATCGGCATCATTGATAAGATAATCCCCTTTTTCACTTGAAACATATCGTAGGGCAGTCGTATCATAATCCACCGTGACCTGATACCCGCTTATGTCCTTTGCTCCAGCAATATCTATGTTAAGTTTAACTTTCTCTCCGATAGCAGGTGATTCTACAATATTAGGTGCAATGCTAACCACCGAGTTTGTATCTGTTGTAGGTCTCATCTTCCACAACAGAACAGTCCCATCTTGACCAACACTTGCCAAATTATGTTCGTTTGGTAAAAGCGCGTCCTGCATCGTCCCAGTTCCCTCACGAGAAAGAAATGCTAACGAAGAAATATTACCAAAGTGTCCAATAAAGGTCTCTTGAAGTTGACCTGTAGGTAGGTCCCACACTCTAATAATGCTGCTTAAACCTGCCCCCGAAAGTTTTGTGCCATCCTCCGAAAAGGATAATACAGAAACCGCACCATCCTTAAAAACATGTGTACGTTTTTGAGTTCTCATATCCCACACCCAAACACCATATGAATCACCACCCGCAAGTAATGAACCATCCGGTGAAAATTCCATTGTTGATGTCGGTCCAGATTCCTCTGCAAGTACTGCTTCGTGATTACCGGTAATAGCATCCCACAAATGAATACTATTCATTCGTCCCCCACCTGTTACAAGATACCTGCCATCTGGAGAAAATGCTAAACTATTAACCCATCCTAGATGTTTTCTAAGAGTCTTTTTTAGTTTGCCAGTAAACGTATCCCACAGTTCCACGCAGCTATTCGTTTTACCCAAAGCAAGCGTTTTCCCATCTGGAGACAGAGTCCTTGAATTTTTAATACCTAAATGGAAATAATTGAGTGCATCAGTTAGGGTTGATTGATGTTTCCCTGTCTGCACATTCCATGCTTTCATTTGTTTCAACTGACTGGTGTAAGTTCCACTGACAAGTGTTGTGCCATCCCCTGACATAAGAAGTATTGAAGTGTATTTCGGATCAAGGATAAGTCGTTTCTCTACCTGACGCGAGTTGATATTCCAAAACTGTATATCCCCATTATGTTGGGAAGCAAGTGTTTTTCCATCAACTATTGCCATCGGCAAATTATGTTGTGTATGCGTGATAGTCCGTTTCTGTTGCCCCGTTACTGTATCCCAAAATATGATTGTCCCATCATGACTTCCACTCGCAAACGTTGTGCCATCAGGTGAAAATGCCAATGTGAAAATAGCACCTTTATGTCCCTTCAAAGTTGTTTGCTGTTTTCCCGTTTCTGGATCCCAAAAATAGACTGTTGGATCAAACCCCGCACTGGCAAGTGTGTTCCCATCAGGTGAGAACGCGAGGACGTTTAATTGTCCGTGAAACCCATCAATAATTTTTCTTCGTTTTTCTGTCTTTAGGTCCCATAACTCAATTGTATCTGCCGAATCACCACTCGCAAGCACTGTTCCATCAGGAGAAAACACCAGCTCTTTAACCTCCTGACTATGTCCTATAAGTGTTGATTTCTGATGTCCACTCTGCACATCCCATAAGTGAATGTTTTTGTCCCAAGCCGAACTCGCAAACGTCTTGCCATCCGGTGAAAATGCGAAAGTTGAAAAACTTCCTTTTTCCAAATCAAGTGTCCTTATTTGTTTATGTGTATTCGCTTCCCACAACGTAATGATGCGATAACTTAACCCACAAATAATGCTTCCATCCGGTGAAAACCGCACTGTATTCGCATTCTCTCCTATAAGTGTAGTCTTATATTTCCGTGTTCCTACATCCCACAAACGGACTTTCTGATCCCAACCAGCAATCGCAATTGTTTTCCCATCGGGTGAGAATGCTACTGAAGGCCTCTGATTCAATTGCTTCTGTTTCAGATTCAGATAATTGGAAAGTTCAGTATTCGTAAGACCAGAAAGCAACCCGATTTCATCACCCGTATGCGCGTCATACAACCACGCACCGATAGGCGTTCCCACTGCAAGCAGCATTCCATCAGGTGAATACGTCATGTCAGTAATCCGTCCTTTACCGATACGCGCAACTGCATTCTCTGGAAGTTCCCATTGGGATATATCCACCGCACCACCAGACGATACAATCATAATAACGAATAACAGCATAATAAGAAAAAGTTTCAAATGTTTCATTTTGCTTCCACCTTTCCACTTTTGACAGTCGGACGAATACGATTACCTTTCCTATCAGATATACTTGCATTACTTAGACTTACCATTGAGTTCTTAGTATCAACTACTTCAAACGTCACAGTGGCAAGCGTACCATTCCCACTCACTTCACCTGTAAGTGCGGTTGATGTTAGAGTTATCTGATCATTCACTATGTTAGGTGTCAAAAAGATCATATCATCAGGGAGATAGGCACCATTCGTTGCAGAGATATATCGAAGTGCTGATGCATCAAATCTCATAGTGAACTGATACGCAGCAACTTTTTCACCACCCGAAATCTGAACCTTGAACACCTGTTGTTTTCCAATTTCTAGCGACACAACAGTTGAAGGCGTAATTGAAAAAATAACGCTCTCTTCAACTTGAGGAACCGGCTTCCATAACACAATTGTTTCATCAGCACATGCACTTGCAAGCCTTCCATCACCGATAAACGCTAATGAAGAAATATATTGTCTGTGTCCTTTCAACGTTGCTTGATGTTGCCGAAAACCGACATCCCACACCTCAACATTGTTCCCACCACCACTCGCAAGAAACCTACTATCCTGTGAAAACGTTAAAGAGAGCACCGGACTGGTATGCACATCATCATGCAGAACATGATTTTCACCTGTAGTGGTATTCCAGATTTGCACTGACTTGTCATTATATCCACCACCACCGCTTGCAAGGAGCAATCCGTTTGGAGAATAGGCTAAAGCACTCACGATGTCGGTATGTCCTCTATACGTGTCTTTTAGTTTGCCTGTCCGAATGTCCCACAAATGAATTGCAGGACCTCCTTTCAATCCATTGCTTGCGAGGGTAGTTCCATCGGGAGATATCGCTATGGCTATTATACCTTTCGGCCGTCCTTCCAACGTCCATTCAAGTTCCTCCGTATCCACTCTCCACAATTGGATTCCCAATTTATCTGTATGGTCAAGACTATTCACACTTACAAGTTTTAATCCATCAACAGAAAAGGCAACTGAATGCACCTGAGGAACTGTCCTCTCTATTTGAGCTTTCATAGCAATTGTGCCGACGTGTCTGTTAGTTCTTGTGTCCCATAACCGAACAGTACCATCATAACTTGCACTCGCGAGCATCGTTCCATCAGAAGAAAACGATACAGCGTTAACACCATCTGTATGTCCTTTAAGTGTACTCATATATTTTCCTGATTTTGCATCAAACAACAATATGTCATGTCCGCTGATACCACATGCCAGAATTCCACCTTTTCCATAAGCAACGAACGGGCCTATATCATCCTGTCTACGCAAACCACTATAAACTATTGAACCTGACTCTGTATTTGCTGGAATATTCCATAGCCGGATCTGTCGTCCATACTCATTACCTCGCTCGCTACGTATAGTTCCCCGCATAGCAAGTGTTCGACCATCGGGTGAAAATCGGAATGAGTCAACCCGCGCTTGAATAGGAAGTTTCAGTGTCCTTGTACCTGTCTGTGTGTTCCAGATTTCAATATTATTCTTTTTTTGAAATTCCCGAATGGCAAGTCTATTCCCATCGGCTGACATCGCTTTCGGTCTCTGAATGGGTTGATGTCCGGGAGGAAGTATAGGAATACTTGAAAGGTGTTGTCCAGAACGTGTGTTAAAAAAACGTAATTCATTCTTATCCCGATGGAAAGCCAACAGCGTCTCGCCATTTTGCGAAAATTCAAATCCCCCAATATGTCTTTCAACTCCTGTATCCAGTGTAGCAACTTCCGCACCTGTGTTGGCATTACATAAAATAGTTTTGTCTTTCATTCTCTGAACAAAACGAGTGCCATCTGGGGAGAAGATTAAATTACCTGCAGGATAATTTGTATCAAATTTCTTGTCCTGTCCTGTTTTAGTATTCCAGATACGATAAATCCCATCAGTACTCACACAAATCAGTGAAATGTCGTCAGACGCATATACTAATCTATAGACCCAACCGTCATCTGTTGTAAGCATTGTCTTAACAAGTTCACCTGTCGCAACATCCCAAAGACGCACTCTACCATCTGGTCCTTTTTCAGATTGGGATTCTTCAACATTCGGTCCTACAATTACATCACCAAGTCGAGTCCTTATTCGTTCCGACAGAACTTGACGGCTTGCACCTGTTGCAAGATGCTTACTGTCGGGAGAAAACGCTAAAACATTGGTGTTTCCGAGATGTCCGTCAAGTGTCGCACGATGTTCAAGAGTCCGTGCCTCCCACAAGCGAACTGTCCTATCAAGACTACCGGTGGCAATCGTTTTACCATCTGGTGAATACCTTATAGCAGTAATAGTGTCGGTGTGTCCAGTAAGCAGCGCAAGTGCAGCACCTGTTCGTCCATCATAAATCCAAATACCGGAATAAGGACTGACAACTGCGAGCTGACTGCTATCGGGTGAAAACACATAATTTGTAATATACCCGTTGCTGATACGCATCTCAGCACCTTCAGGCAACACCCGCTGCAGACCTGATGGCATCCCATTGGCAAATACCTCAGGAACAAAAATAACTACACTCAGCAATAGCAGCACAAACCTATTCATAACAACCCTCCTCCATCCTTATACTACCGTGTCATTATAACCTGCTATTCGTCAACCGTGCATAACGAAACAAATCACATAAGCGTTTACATATTGTTGGAGAGGTTTACAACCCCGATTTACAAAGAACCACGTTCAATGTGAATGTCTAATGCACATTCACTAAGCGCAATTCGCGCCATCCGTGAAATCCGCGTCAACCCGCAATCCCAAAAAATATTTCCATCCAAAAGTAAACCCACCCATTTCTTCTCCGTTACAATACTATTACAACCCAAACAACAACGGAGAACTCTCTTGAACCCAATATCCACAGATGGATATAGATGTCTATTTATCCTCGCACTCACATTGCTTCTTCTCGCAAAGCCTGCCTTGACTGCGAATAAAGACGAATCCACACCGACACCTCAACAAGAAAATACTGCAAATACACCAATAGAAAACCCGTTTACCAAAAAACCGAAAGAAGACAGTTGGTTAGAAAGTGATACGCAAACAGAACCCACTGAGGACGAATCTGAAGCACGAGACGAAGATACAGAACAGGCACTACGTCGTCAGTTACTAATGCCATATTTAGAGTCCATACGCCGCTGGAGAAATCCGCCTGACCTCGGCGACCTATCTGAATTATATGATTGGACCCCGCGCAAAAAATCAGATACAAAAGGCATTGATCTGCCTATGGATTCAAACCTACAGATTACTGGTTTCCAGTCTGTAACAGTTGAAGTCAACAGAACACACTATTTCGGTGAAGGAGACTTGAACAGATACGGAGGATACGGATATAGTAGTTACGGTGGTTACGATTCCGGTCTGGACCTCGGCTTAAGCTCATCCTACGGATATGAAGATTTTGGCTACGGCGGCTATGGAGGTGGATACGATAGTTTTGGGTCAGGTTCCTCAAGCTACGGTAGCGGATATAGCAGTTATGGAAGCAGAGGAGTTCCTCGCGCATCAGGCATCAACATACGACAACAGCAAAAGATAGGTCTACACGGACGCGTCGGTGAACGCACGCATATCGCTGTAGATTACAACGCAGGTGATACATACGGAGGAGGATATGGGGGTTATGGTGGCGGATATAGCGGATATGGACTCGGTGGTGCAAAAGAACAGAAAATCAAAATCTGGTATGAAGGAAAACCCGATAGCATCATCAAGACAATATCATTTGGAGACATTACACTCAGCCTTCCCAACACACGTTTTCTCAATATCAACCGAAATCTGTTCGGACTTGAAGGTGTTTTCGAATATAAGAACACACGGCTAACCGCATTCGGTTCACGAAGTAAAGGTGTCCGTGAAGTGCGGACGTTCCGAGGACAATCACGCAGAGCAAGTTTCGGATACGGTCCGCGCGGTATTCAGGTCGCCGATTCAAATTATGTTAAGAATAGATACTATCTAATCCATAAGGGTGAAGACGGTCTGCTACACGACGCATATCTCCCAATAAAATCAGGAAGTGTGGAAATCTATATTGATGATAGTGTCGTCGGAAACAACCAAGGTGGACAACGAACCAGTCAAGGATATTTCAACCCACAGTTCCCCGGTCAAGACTACAACATTGACTATGAAACAGGTGAAATCGAATTCCTTTCCCAAATCTCGTCAAGTTATACTATCGTTGTCGCTTATGAATATTTAGGCGATGGCGGTGGAAGTGTTGGAAATCCAGGAAACGTCTTCGCTGATGAAAATGCTGACGGTTCTATTGATGAAGAAGGCGAACAGGTAGGATATGTTGTCCTAAAAGAGAAAGGGTTTCGCGGCACCGCTGCATCACACGTCTACTACATCGGAAACAGAAACATAAACCCACGCGATTTTACTTTGACGATTATCAGAGACGGACAAAGTGAAACCTTTGATACTGATACTGGACCTGTACCATATATTGCGATATTTGGATTAGACCAGAACGGCGATGGCATCGTCGACCCAGAGTTCATCGACTATGACAGAGGATTACTGCGTTTCCCATCATCACGTCCTTTTGAGATACAAGATCCCCAACATCCATATTACAAATACAGAGACTCCCTTAACAATGAAGCAATATATCTGGAATCCTTACGCAGTACTGATCAAGTCTACACCATCATCGCAGATTATTCCTATCAATCCGAAACATATAATGTCGGTCTGTTCGTCATTCCCGAAAGCGAAACCGTACGACTAAACGGCAAACTCCTTACCCGCGACACAGATTATTTGATGGTCTATGAAGTTGGTTCCATACGGTTTTTCAGTGAACTTGATGAGTTTGATGAGATCGTCGTAGAATTTGAAAAAACACCATTCGGCGGTGGCACACAGCAAGCTGTCGCAGGTCTATGGCTTGAATACACACACAAACCTAAACCAAAATCATCAGAACAGCAAAACCTTGAAGACAGGTTTAATAGATTAGGGGGAGGTCAAAACATACCTACAGGTTTAGATAACAACCTAAATACTGACCCGTTTTCCGGTGGTTTGTCTAACACAGGATCACGTACTGGACGCGGATTCGGTAATACTGGCTTTGGATCAAGCGGATTCGGAACAAGTGGATTCGGTAGCGGCTTTGGCGGTGGAGGATACAGCAGTTTCGGTGGGTTCGGAGGAAGATCCAGAAGCGGCTCCAGCTATTATGGCGGATACGGATCGGGTATGAATTATTTCAATCCTGTATTCCAAAAAGGCTTCAATATCTCAACTGGATACATCCTAACAACAGGACAACAACCCGCACAAATACCAGATGTCAACAGTGTGCCAAACAGATTACAGGCGTTTAACATAAACACAAGTTTCGGCAGAGAATTCAACATCGCATGGTTAGTCAATCCACTTCCATTCGTCAACTCACGTTACTTCCCACTCTCCTTTGACTTCAGCGGGGAAGCCGCTTATTCACATAACAACCCAAATAGCGTCGGTGTTGCTATGATTGATAGTATGGAAGGCGTAAAACAGACTTCTACAATACCTACAAGAAAATATAATTGGAAACCAAGTAGTCTGCCTTATGTCCCAGAATCTCAACAGGCAGACCTATCCACAACCGACTATAGTGTTGTCCCAACACAAGAAAATAGAGCTCTCTTTAACGTCGTACTCAGAGATAGAGAGGAAGCAGATGCTGTTGGCAACTATATGCGAAACAGAGATGTACCAGCATCTTCTATACAACCACTTTCTCTCTCAACAGATGAACGGGTGGTCATGGAGATCGGATATGATTTTACAGACGTCGTCGCAGAATGGGGCGGATTCTCAAACGGTATATCAAAATCTGGAACAGATTTCTCCGAACGCGGTTTCATCGAAATGTGGATGCGAGTACAAGGAGATGACGACGTTACGCTTTATCTCAATATCGGGGCTGTCAGTGAAGACTCAGACGCAGACCAAAGACTTGACAGTGAAGACCTACCACAATCTTTAGAAGACACCAACGGCGACAATATTGTTGACGCGCTTGACCTTGACCTTGAAAACTTGCCTACAGATCAACAGAATCGCGCTAACGGGCAAATAGATAAAGGAGAGGATGTTGGATGGTTATTTGATGGTGAATTTCAACCCGAATCTTTTGGCGGAAACAACGATATTTTAGATAGCGAAGACCTAAACGGAGACGGTGTACTGGATACCGTTGACGCATATTTTCAAGTCGCTATTCCTCTCAATGAAATACCAAACGAATGGATAAAAGGTAAAAACACAAACGGATGGACATTTCTTAGCATACCGCTCACAGAATTAGCCCCTGAAGGCACACGGCTTCCAAGCCTTGTGTTTGTTCAACACTTCCGTCTGTGGTTGATGAAAAACCATCCAGGAAACGTTAAAGGCACATTCCAGTGGGCTTCTATTGAAATCGTCGGAAATCGATGGCAACAAGGGGTCGTCACAAAATCATTAAACGATACCGACTCCGGACTTTCAGATAGTCAAGTTGTGGAAAATACATTAGAAAAATTCATCGTCGGCACAAGAGACAACTTCAGTTTTGACGACTATCAGAGTGCATACATTGAAATTGAGGATGATGAACTCTTCAGGAAACTACACCCTTTCACAGCATCATCGCTCGGCTTCCAAACACAGCAGCAACGCGAACAAACACTCAGCTTAGAGTATTATCTCTATCCCGGTTCACACGGTATCACATCAAAACAACTCAAAGGGTACACGCAAAGTGAAGGACAAGATTTTAGCCAACATGATACACTACGATTTTGGTTATACGGAGACAATAGTGATACCACATTTGTCATGCAACTCGCACCCAGCGTGCGAAATACATACAGAAGTTCCTTTTACAGCTCCGACCCATTCCTCAACCAACCACAACAGGAAGAGGATGTTAACATCTTTGAAAACCTAACTGATTATTATGAATACACAATACCACTTGACTTTGATGGTTGGAAACTGGTAGAAATTGACCTGCGGGAC
Organism: Candidatus Poribacteria bacterium; assembly: GCA_965214095.1. GTDB lineage: Bacteria > Poribacteria > WGA-4E > WGA-4E > WGA-3G > MSPOR6. Next base: position 2,573,764 of record OZ243938.1, read on the forward strand.
AATACACGCAACGAATATCCCGATAGTGTAGAGAACCAGGATGATGATACTGATACTACAAATCAGAATATCCAATCCGATCCTGTAGAAAACGCTCCTGATGGACATCCCGATGGTTTCACCGTCAGAAAAACAGGAACGGGTGTTAGCAGAACGCAGCTCACAATAAAAAACATCGGTGGTATTCTACTTGGTATCCGAAACGATACTGACCAAGAACTCAGTGGCGAAGTATGGGTGAACGAAATACATCTCGGTGACCCACTTATACGTTCTGGTTGGGCACGACGCGGTGATATGTCTGTTTCACTCGGTCGCATCCTCCGACTCCGCGGTGGATACGCAAGTCAGGACAAAGATTTTGAGAGCGGCGCAGGGGAAATCGGAAGGCAACGCTTATCTTCACGCGGATATAGCACCACAAACAACGACTACAATATAAACGCTGATGTCACTATCTTCCAATGGCTACCTATCCGATATTCTATAAGAGAACAAGAGTCTGAAACGGAAGCACAACGTGGCAGCTACACCTCTTTTCAAAGTGGAAAAAGCCAAACACATAACAGAGATGTCTCTGTTAATTTCAACCGAAATCCCTTCCCTAACCTCGGTTTCGCATACAACTTCCAAGACTTCTGGAATGAACGCCAAGGCACACAGATTAGCCACTTATATACAGGGACCTTTCGCTACAGTATCGGCACAAAAGTCGGATTCAATATGCAATATCGCCACGAAGACATTATCGCACAACCCGAAACCGCTACCGACACAACCGCATCGTCAACCTCCTTCTACAGCTACGGCTACGGCAGAAATCGTGATGAAAAAACAGATAGCGGCTCCATTTCTCTCAACATCAGTCCAATCAATGCATTTAGTCTCAATCCAAGCTATGATATTCGTAGAACGCTTGAAAGACGTGATCAAAGCCGATACAGACCCACCTCTTTCACATCCGGATTTGACACCACTGCTAATGACGATGACACTGAGGACACACCTACAGGCTTTTCCATCGCAGAAAGAGAACATCGGGTTTCTCTTACTCCCCGACTCAACCGTGATCTTCTCGGTTTACGACCAACCGTCACAAGCCGTGCAAGTTTCCGAGAAAACTGGTTCACAACACAAAAAGACGCATCACTCAATGGAAACATCAACCTCGGTTTAAACCTGCGTATACAAAAATGGTTCGGATGGATATTCAAAAGTAAAGAACCTGAGATGGAAGGAACACAAAATGCACCCGAAAAACCTACAAATACACAAGCACCAAGCCAACAACTCATTGAACAAATGCGTAAAAGCGGTATTGATGAGGCACAAATACAAGAATATAAAGAAAAACAAAGCGATTGGATAAATCGAGACAAAGCAGAAATAGACCAAAGTCAACCTACAGATCTCGCAGCGCAACAAAAACAGGAAGGACTCTTCCAACGCATCATCAACACATTTTCTATCAATACCAGCGCGAATTTCACCGCAACAGAATCGTTCCGTCAACTTGAATCGGATCAGAACCTATTAGATGTTTGGCAACTTGAAAACGATGCAGAAGAACGCACAAATTCACGCAAAAGCAATCGTTACTCAGTTCGCACTTCCATGGAACCGTGGAAATGGTTGACCTTCGGCACAAATCTCAGCACTGCCGATAGTTTTCGCAAAAGCTACGCTACAACCTATACATCACATGCTGAAACCTATGAGGGTGATATAAAACTAAAAACACAAAAAGCAACAAGCTTCCAACTCCGCTACAGTTTCACGACACGAAATAATACAAACCTTGATGTCACCCTTAGCGATAGCACAGCACACACACCATCGCTCAGTTGGATACATAAATGGAGTGATGAAACTAGAACTTCATTAGGTATCCGCACAACACTCCGCGACCATCTCCGAAGTGGCATTGAGAGCAACGCACTCATCATTACCCCTAACTTTAGCATTGACTACAAATACCATACGGAAGGCGGAATCCGCTTACCCATTTTCGGCAGGATACCCTTAAGGCACGACCTTGACCTAACCAACACATTATCTTTAGCAATCCGAAGGGAGCACTACGGTGCGAACAAAGAAGAACGTTCTGAAAGGTATGAGACAACACTGCGCGTCGGTTACAAACTCAGCAACCACCTTACAGCAAACCTACATCTTGGCGTGAGTTATAACAACGATAGAGTTGAAGAAGGAAGGGATTTCATATCAGTCGCAAGTGCACTAACAGTCAGAGGCGAATTCCAATAATCACTATTCATTCTTATACCATTTCTAATAGAAAACGCCGCATTTTTGTAGCATAAACTGCCAGTTTGTGCAGTCCTTCAAGACATTCTTAACAAATGTTAATGGGATAAACATTTATAGAAATGGTATTAATTGTATGTGGCGGTCAATAAGGAATAACAAAATCAACGCGCATCGGAATCCCAGAGGAAAAAGGAAGACCCAAAAACCACCTGACACCCGAAATCCCATCCAAACCCACGTAAACCGTGCGGGTGTAGACAGGGTTTCCTGTCTCATATTTGGCATACATAGAAACATGATCACCAACCGGAACTTCACGTTCAAATATATACTCTCCTTGAGAATCTGTCAAAACTGGCTGACATTTCGTAAAAATGTTATCGGCAGACCAAGAAATCTCTATATTCTCTAACTTACTGGGATCTGTATCTCCATTCTCCATAACGACTTTACCGTAAACCGTTCCCTTAAAAAAGCTGCACCATACATCTACTACTATTACTTCTAAAATGGGAATCAGTATAAACATAACGAATATCAATACTATAATCGTTATTGGATACCATCTATTGTTGAAGAAACTGTGAAAGACATTTTTCATAATAGGTGTTTGTAGTCGCGCAATTCATTGCGCCTCGGACATTCAGCACCAGAGATGCGGCAGGTGTATAGAAACCAGGCACCATCACAGACCAAGCCCCAGCGGGGCGACACTCCAACTCGTATCCGCACATTTCATTGTAGCGTGGGTCTCCGGGAAATCATGGCGAATGCCAAAGGCGCATTCGTCAAAAGACATTCATACCGTTGATTTGGTGCCCGCCATCAATTTCCAATAATCGGAGGCGGTATATCAGGAATCACAAAATCAACACGTTTCGGAATACCAGAAGATATCGGAAGACCAAGAAACCTTCTGACTCCCTCAATTCCTTCAACTCTATTACGAATTTCGCGATAATATCCAGGTGTTTCAGTTTCATATTTCACCGTAATACGAACGGTATTACTATTTACTGAGACGCAATTATCAAAGCGGTACTCACCATTAGAGTTTGTTAAAACAGGCCTCCACTTCTTGGGAATCCATTTTGAATCGCCTGTGGAACCTAAATAGACCTCTATATTCTCTAATCGGTTTGTATTTCCATCTTCCCTGGTGACTTGTCCATAGATGGATCCCTCAAAAAATCTACTCCATATCTCCGTCAATGGTCCTAAGAACATGACTATAATCATAACAGTTCCGAATATTACCTCAGGCACGTAGTGATAACTGTAGGTTCTGCGAGCGGGTCTGTGAGTTGCAATAGTATTCTCTGGAATATTGGGAACAACAAGGTCAACAGCTATCGCTTCTCCGGACGAAATTGGCAATCCGAATTTAGCATTCCCAAATAACCATCTCACACCTTCAAATTCACCGACATCTTCGGTAATAACCCTCCTATTTCCAACATCTACCCCTAATGTAAATTTACGTCCCACAGGGATTTTACATTGGAAAATATATTCTCCCTTGGCGTTTTCAGATATAGGTTTGACTTTGACCTTGTAGTCAATGGCACGCAAAGATATATCTAAATTTAAATCTTGTTTTGATAGATCTTTATTCTTTTCAATGACAATCTTGCCGTTAACCGTGCCGAAAAACAACCTTCGCCATATCTGTGCAGCAATTCGAAAAAGGAAAACAACAGTTAGGTATGCAAAGAATTCGTGGTCGTAAATTATCCAATCAAAGTCCAAGAGTTTTGCAATTGTAATGAATGTTCCAAATAATAAACTACCAGCAATCCAATCCATCAGATAGGACCAAAAGCTTTTATAGTTTCTACGTTGTGGTTTATATCTTGCCATTGATTTGGTGCCCCGCCATCAATCCCCAGTAATCGGAGGCGGCATATCAGAAATCACAAAATTAACCCGCTTCGGAATCCCAGAAGACATTGGAAATCCGAGCCAACGTTTACCCAGAAACCATCTGACACCTTCAAAATCATCAATAACTTGATGAACATAACGATTGTTCGTTAATTTCGCTGTTAGTGTGAGATGAGGTCTTAGCGGTATATTTTCAAAACGGAACTCCCCTTTTTCATCGGTAATTACAGGTGTATCCTTCCTTCGTAAGTGATGAGAGGGACCCCAGGAGACCTCAACATTCTTAATCGGAGCAGGTGAGGTATTGTCACTATTCAGAACAACAGTCCCGTAAACTGTCCCTTTAAAAAGGGATCTCATTTTTTTTGTTGCTGTCTCTATTGCAAATGTAATAAGGAGAATACAAAGGAGTGTACAAAGTAAACCTATTATTGGACCAAAAAGATCTAAAAAAATATATTGGTAAGTGTTTTCAAAAATCAAATAATAAATCAAAAAGTTCATGAAGGATAAAACTGGGAACCATTTACTATTTAGACTTGAATGTTTTTTAGCGTTCATAACTTTTTCCTCTTAGAAAAAATCCGTTCGTAGTCGCACAATTCATTCCGCCTCTTACATTCTAATTCAAAAGGGAAATTCATTATAGTAGATTTTGAAATTACTTGAACACTCTGCATCGGCGAGGTTAGGAAACCTCGCCTACCGTGGAACGATAGTGTCAACTTATATTTTAAATTCACTATAATGTAACGTTTGGTATATAACGAAAACTCATATTACCGCGTTGACGCGTGTAGTGGATTTTCTACTTTTCTCCGTAGAATAACTCCCCATTGGCCAACAACCCAAAGTGAATTGCCTTCTTTTGCACGGGTGATGACATAGAGATCGTTATCTATATCGATATGCTCTTGTTGCCAAGTTTCACCATAATAGAATTGGTATAATGTCCGCAAATGGGAATAACGAAATTGTGTGGATAGTAATACGCTTTATTCCTCCATAGGTAGATAGAAAACGCCTAACTTTGTCAGAATAAATAGGTGTGGGGCACGGTTTATACAATGGGGCGTACTGGATTTGAACCAGTGACTTCTACCGTGTGAAGGTAGCGCTCGTACCCCTGAGCTAACGCCCCGATGGAAGAGAATGGGCCCACTAGGACTCGAACCTAGGACCAGCCGGTTATGAGCCGGCGGCTCTGACCACTGAGCTATGGACCCTTACTACTTTTAATTATAACTCGGTACTAACAAAAAATCAAGTAATAATTCAATATGGAAATTATTCAAGAAAACCACGCAGCCGGTGGCTTCGGATGGGATGGCGGAGTTTACGCAATGCCTTCGCCTCAATCTGACGGATACGTTCACGAGTCACATCAAATACAATACCCACCTCTTCAAGTGTCTTCGGATATCCCGTTGTAATACAAAGTTCATCAATCCGCTTACGGGTAGATCCTGACAATAACGGAGGATCAGTGTCGTCTTCAATACCGAAACGCAGCACAATCACCTCACGTTCACGTTCCGATAAATCCGCAAGGGCTTCTTGGATACGTTCTTTCAGAATGCTCAACTCGGCTTCAGTCGCAGGAGAAAGCACAGAAACATCCTCAATAAAATCACCCAATTGACTGTCATCATCGTCATCTCCAATAGGTGTTTCTAGCGAGACAGTCTCTGGCACAATTCGCAATACCTCTCTGACCTTTTCCGCAGGGATATCCATATCTGCCGCAATCTCTTCGGGAGTCGGTCTGCGTCCCAAATCTTGTAAAAGTGACCGTTCCACACGCTTCATTTTATTGATCCGCTCGTGCATGTGCACAGGAATACGGATAGTTCGACCTTGATCCGCTATCGCACGCGTGATGCTCTGCTTAATCCACCACGTCGCATAAGTACTGAACTTAAAACCTCGATGATAATCAAACTTGTCAACCGCACGCATCAACCCGATGTTACCCTCCTGAATCAGATCAAGAAATTCCATACCAGGGGCTTGATGTCTATATTTTTTCGCAATACTCACCACTAACCTGAGATTCGCCTCAACAATTGCCATTTTGGCATCTTGCGCATTCTCTTCACCGATGGTAATCTGCTTCGTCACGGACTGAAGGGCATCGCGCGAAATGCCGATTGTATTGAGATACTGCGCAATTTCTCGTTGATACCGGATAATTGTGATGTATGCCTCTTTACCGGCTTTCGTCTTGAATTTGTGCTCCTTAGTATTTAGTCTGCCATTCAACCATTCTGAAGGGATTCTGTGTCGTTTCTGCAACCGAGAAATTTCCTGCTCACGATTACTAACGTTCTGCTCTACTTCAGTCACTTTACCTGAAATATTGCTTATCTCTTCGCGGTCAATTTTCAACTGATCAAGAAGTTTCATAAAAGTCGCATGACTACGGATAGAACACAATTCTGCAGGTGAACCGTTTTTGGAGGCATCCTTCGCAGCATCAAGGTACTCTAATTCCATTTTCTCAATCGTACGCATCACACGTTCAACTTTATCGCGTAGTTTTCGTTCCTTATCCCGTGTTGAACTACTGGAAACTTCCATATCAATAATATCTGATGCACGTTTCTTAGTAATGATAATTTTATACAGAAGTTTACGCACCTCCGCAACCGCAAAACGCGTGGTAAAAGTCGCTTCTTGTGCTTGACGTAGACCTGTTTCAATCTGTTGAGATAATTCTATCTCTCTATTTTTATCTATTAACTGTATCCTACCCATTTCACGCAGATACTGTTTGATGAGATCCTCGCGTTCACTGATTTCACTCGGTTCAAATTCTATATCCTCATCAAACTCTGATTGCTCTGATACATCAGATTCATTAAAATCAAGTAGGTCTGTATTTCCATATTCCACAAGTCCGATCTCCTTTCAGTTTTCTTATATGCTTTTAGAGGTTACCTTCCCTCGTGATGTAATCGTGAAATTTGTATTTGTTCGGAACGATTCCTTTGACAATACCGCAGTTCATCAAATTCCTAAAGAGTTGTACAAAGTTCAACGTTCACGTTAAGTTCTATGATCTGCAATTGCACGAGAGACATCTTGTCGGATCCACCATTCTGCATAAGTCTTAAACTGGAAACCACGTTGATAATCATAATTATCAAGAGCACTCAGCAATCCAATGTTACCCGCCTGAATCAGATCAATAAATTCCATTTCAGGTGCTTGGTGTCTATATTTTTTCGCAATGTTCACGACTAACCTGAGATTCTCCTCAAGAATTGCCATTTTTACTTTTGCCTCTGCTATATCATCCGCTTCGTCAGTGTTAATCTGATTGGAAATACTTTTCAGTGCCTCACGGGTGAGACCAATCTTCTTGAGATATACTCCAATCTCACTATGATAACGGCTTATCTCTTCGTATGCACTTTTTTCCACATCTGATTTGAAATGATGGTTGTCTACATTGAACTGCTCTGTAAACCATTCCGCAGGAATATTATGCTGTTTTTGAATCTCGTCAATCATTTGTTCACACTCACTTATATGACGTTCAACTTCGCTTATCTGTTTAACTATAGGACGTATATTTTCTGAAGTCACAATCAGTTCTCCTTTAGTTTTTCTATACGTTATCAGCGGTAACTGTATCATTGTCTGCTCGATCCGAACGTTCCCTTTTCACAACCGCACGTCTTTGATTTGATAACGCAACGAGTTCTTTGAGTGCCGATTCATAATCATCAGAATCCTGTGAGGTCGACCGCACACGTTGTTCAAGTTCCTGTATCATGAACCATTTTAGTTTATTAAGATAACCTTCAGCTCTTTCCTTGTGATTAAAAAAATCCCGATTCTTAATTAGCGCGTTAGAAATGAAGGCTTTAACAAACTCATCCTCACAAGTATTCAAGATATGTTGAATATCAACGGATTCACCATTCTCAGTCGCTTCCCATAGCAGTTGAACAATCTTCACAAAGTTTGCATTTGTTATATCATGGTAATCAAACTTTGCCTTTATGTGCGAGATAAGTTCTGGTGCTTGTATTAAAGTTTGAACGAATTGTAATTCTATTTGTTCGCGTGGAGACAACTTTTTTAAAGGAGGCTTTCGGGTTGTTGCTTGACGGGGAGAAGGATTATCTTTCAAACCCATATCTCGCAATTCCTGCCACAGCAACCCCGCATCAATATCAAGCTCCTTTACTGCATATTTTACATATTCTGTACGTTCAACCCGGTTTTTAATATTCACAAGAATCGTACAAATATCTTTGACAACTTGTGTTTTGACTTCAGGACTACGGATGTTGTCCCGCTGAATCGCAGATTGAATTTGAAATTCAATCAGATTAATCGCTTTGTCAACCAATTCATTAAATACATCCGCTCCATGTGCTTTCACAAACGAATCTGGATCATCGCCTGATGGCATCAACGCAATACGCACACGAATCTCTTCAGCAATCAACCTTGCCAACCCACGTTGCGCAGCTTGCAATCCAGATGCATCTCCATCAAAAACTATTACGACTTCAGGTGTATAACGTTTCAATAGAGAAGCGTGGTTTTCACTGAGCGATGTGCCTGAGGAGGCTATCACATTTTCAATCCCATGCTGATGTAACATCAACACATCCATATAACCTTCCACAAGCAGTGCCGACTGTTTTCTGGTGATAAATTGTTTCGCTTTGTCAAGATTGAAAAGAATATCACTTTTGTTGTACAGCACAGTCCCAGGTGAATTCAGATATTTCGGCTGATGTTCATTTGAGAGTGCTCTCCCGCCAAATCCAACAGGAACTCCCCGCGTATTATTGATCGGAAACAGAATACGATTCCAAAAGCGATCTTGAGGACCTTTATCCTCATTTTTAATCAAACCCGCATCCACCAGTTGTTGAACATTCCATCCTTCGTGTGTGGCAGCCTTATATAGATCGCGCCGCTCCTGTTTGGCATATCCGAGTTGAAACAGATGGGTTGTCTGTGACACCACACCTCGGTTCTTCAGATATTCACGCGCATGCTGACTGTGTTGTCCAGTCCGTAGCAGTTCATGATAATACTTCACAGCAAACCTATTGAGCTCACTCAACTCACCGAAAAGTTTCTGACGCGCACTCACTTTCCCATCTTTTGTCGGCAACGAAATATTCGCACGTTCAGCAAGCCATTCTACCGCTTCAAAATAGGTTTTTCCTTCATGTTTCTGTAAAAAATGGATAACATTGCCACCCACTTCGCAACCAAAACACTTGAATATTCGCATTTCCTGAGAAACAGAAAAAGACGGCGTTTTCTCTGGATGAAACGGACAGAGGCCTCGATAGTTTCTTCCTGCCTGTTCAAGCGGAACACCACACTCTCTAATGACTTCAACGATGTCATTTTGAGTCCGTATTTCATCAATCGTTTCTGGTGGAAAGTAGTTTCTTGTTGCCATAAGTATCACCTTAATGAGTAACGCAATAATTCCTGACAATACTACAAAACTATTCTCTAAATTTAACGACCGTCACGCCTTCTCCACCCTCATTCGGATGTGCGTATTGATAGTTCGCTACGAGTTGGTTTGCCTCCAGTGCCTTGTGAATCGCACTACGAAGGGTACCAGTGCCTTTCCCATGCAATATCCTCACGCTTAATAATCCCGCGAGGTAGGCATCGTCCAAATACTTATCCGCCATCGCCAAGCCTTCATTCACATACATCCCGTGTATACATAACTCTTCTTTCACCGTATTTGCTTTGTCAAGTTGAATGTCCAACACCGAGGAAGTGTGATGCTGCCCTTCTTTTCTCGGTAGCACCCTGTCAATATCTGTATAGGATAACTGCATCTGCATGCTACCAATCCTTATACGCAAAGGTCTGTCACCATCACCGACTGAAATAACTTCTCCGAATTGGTTCAACGGTACTATATGAACCTTGTCACCAACGTTCACAGTGTCTATCGGTTTTTTCTCTTGTTTTTCGGGAGGATCGGGTTTGAATTGTTTTTTAGCAGTTTCTATTTTTGTGAAGGCTTCACGAATACTGGCTTTTGAGGCTTGTTCACGCCGTATATCTGCAACCACATCGCCCACAGTCCTACGCGCTTCAGAAATGATATCCAACGCCTCTTTTTCCGCGTTCTCCATCCGTGTCTGTTGTTCTATCTGATATGTTTCAACCTGTTCTCTATGTTTCTCATATTCAGTTTCTGTCAGACGGATTTTCTCTTCAAGTTGTTCTTTTTTGCTATCTAATTCCTTTTGCGTCTGTTGTAATTGAAGGAGTAGATCTTCCACGGCTATATTATTCTGACCCATATTCTGTTCAGCATCAGCGAGGATTCGCGGAGGCAGCCCCAATTGTTCGGCAATTTTTATTGCATTGCTACTCCCCGGCACACCAATCTTCAACTTATATGTCGGCCGCAATGTGCTCGAATCAAACTCCATTGAGGCGTTTTCCATATTCTGCTGCGTATGCGTATACGCCTTCAACGCACCATAATGTGTCGTTACAATCGTACTGACATTCCATTCATTTAACCATGACAGAATTGACATTCCAAGTGCAGTACCTTCTGTCGGATCCGTGCCTGCACCAATTTCATCTAATAAAACCAAAGATTGTTCCGTGTCGGATGCTTCAATAGACCTCAGCATACCAGATATCTTTGTAATATGTGAGGAAAACGTGCTCAAATTCTGCGATATGTTCTGGTCATCGCCAATATCAGCAAAAATGTGATTGAATATCGGTAGCCTACTCCCGCGCACTGCCGGAATATGCAAACCAGATTGTGCCATCAAACATAATAAACCCACGGTCTTGAGGACAACGGTTTTGCCACCCGTATTCGGTCCTGTAATAACAAGCGTCTTGAAACCCTTGCCAATATGCACATCTGTCGGAACAACCTGTGTCGGAAGTTTAGAACTTGAATCCGAAGCATTATCTGCATCGGCGGTTTTCTCGCTTCTAGATTGCAAATTAGCACGAGTTTGGATCTCAAGCAGAGGGTGACGGGCTTCAAAGAGGCGGAGAACCCCTTTTGTATCCAACTTCGGTTCAACCGCATTCAAATCAAAACTAAATTGCACTTTCGCATTCAAAAAATCAAGTTCAGTAAGTAAATCAAGGGCAAGTTCTAAATCAACAAGTCTTTCACGGAGTTGATCTGTTAAATCCAATAAAATCCTGCGGATTTCTCTCTGTTCAGATTCAACTGCCTCGTGAAGCGCATTGTTCATCTCTACGATAGACAAAGGTTCCATAAAATAGGTCGCACCACTCGTAGATTGTCCTTGAACAACTCCTTTGAAAAAGGATTTCGCATCCTGTCTGATAGGTATCACATATCGGTTGTTACGCGATGTAATCACAGATTCCTGAATAGATTTTTGATAGTCAGGTGAATTGAGGATGGAATCTAACTTTTGATGAATTTTATTACGGATTTTTTGGAGTTGTTGACGGATAGAACGTAACTCAGCACTTGCTCTGTCAAGAACAACGCCCTCCATGCTAATACAAGATTCAACCGCATCTATGACTTCATCAAAAACTGGCAGCGCATCTACGATTGACATCAACCGTGGTATTTTATTATAATCCTGATTCCTAAATTTCTTCTTAACATTAGAAGAAAGTCTCGCGACCTTTACAATCTTTATGAAATCTTCAGGATCTAAAATCGACCCTATTTTAGACACATGCAATAACGTCTTGCTAATATCCGTCAATCCATCTAACGAAATCCCACCGGTGCGTTGATGAAAGTCCTTCAACTCAGAACACAATTTCTGTTGGTATTGCACCGTATCATAAGAATCTGATGGAGAGAGATTGTCAACCCGCACACTCCCCAACTCAGAAGCAGTATATCTCTTTAAATGATCTTTGAGTTTGTCATATTCTAAGGCTTTTTCTACGTTAGACAGCATGGGTCTGACCTTCTCATCTAAAGATATATCAAATCAAAGTAAGAGTTCTGCCATAAGAATAAGCACAGTGGTATACAAGCCACTCACTACGACACAAAGAGAAATGTCAAATGCATTAGAGATGGGTGAAAGAAACAAGCAAATAATATCGGTCTAAGGAAATATTATCACTAAAAAATTGTTATCTCAAACTGCGTTTGACATCACCCCACGTCGTCGTTATTTTCTTTTTTGGTTCAACAGGTAGATTTCCCAGATTCCCACCTTCCTGTTTCCACCAAGAAATACCAAATATACCACCATCTATCTCAAAGAGTTTCTCTGTCTTACCAGCATCAAGATCGTGAAGATAGAACACACCCCATAATGAGTAGATAATTGAACGTGAATTCGCTGACCAATCTGTCCACATACCCGCATTCTTATCTACATCATAGAGTGCTGTAAGTTCTCTTGTTTCAACATTGATTGAATACATTGTGTCAATTTCTCTGTCCCACCGCCGAAATAGAATACTACTGCCATCCGGTGTCCACACAGGATAATAATCTATATTGAATTCGGTAAGCACTTCAATCTCAAGTGTTTCAGTATCTAACAGGAACAGTTGCTCTAACCCACCCGGTCTTTCAAGAGAAAACACCAAACGTTTGCTAAAAGGTCCCCAAGACATCCCATAAAAGAAAAAGGTTCTGCCGAAATGCGGTATTGCAGTTGCTACCTCCATTTGTCGGGAAGCAATATCCATCACCCAAATCTGGTTCTCTTGTTGTTGCTGTTCTGAGGTATACCCATTAAAGGCGAGTTTCTTACCATTCGGTGAAATTGAAAGGAAACGATAGGTGCCACCAATTTCAGTGAGTTGCGTCTTTTGACGCGGATTATTTATATCAATGGAAAAAATATGTGCCTCAGTCTTTACACGTTGAATAAAATACAGAATGTCATCATCCGGACTCCAAACAGCATAATATCCCGGATGAATCAACGATCTCGATTTGTAATCGCCATCTGTGAATGTTGTCATCTGAAGGTTGTAATCAAATCTACCTTCCACTTCATTGAAACCCCTGACAGAATAAGCAATACGACCAGTTAGTTCTGGTAACGCATCTGCAGTAATCGGGGCAAAAAGAAATATAATAAGACCTAAACTAAATAGTCTAAAGAATTTGATAAAACCAAAATTGCATATTTGATGTCTATTACTCATTTGATTCCTCTGTGTCAGTTATCGCAAGCCGGTCATAATTGAGAACGGCTAACTCATAGAGTTCACGACTTAATCCTATTTTGTCAAAATCTACTACTACATCATAATCATTCAATGCTGAACTCTGAAGACCAGATTTATCGGACTTCCGGGCAGACAGAACATTACTGATAACTTCTGTCGAGACATCTTCATAACTTCGGATACGTTTGCGTTCTTCAGAAGATAACCCGCCTTCTATGTCCTTCTTCACTTTATATGCACGAATTGCATTCGTATATGCCATCAATGCTTCAAAATAAAGTTCTTCTGTTTCTGAATGTTCAGCCTTAGCTAAATCTAAAGGTTCTTCAATCATTAGGATGACTGCTTTCGCATCCGTAATCAGTTCAATGCTTCTCTGTTCAATACCCTGATGAACTGTAGTCTTGAATTCGTCTATAATTGCTTGGTAAGTTGCCTTCGCTTCTGCTGGCGCGTTCAGTTTTTCATGACACAGTGCCTGATTATACATCGCGTTTGAAATAACATACTGACGAATCTCTGGGACAAGTTGTGGGGTATCTGGAAATGCTTTGGCATCATACGTCGTGATCGCCTTCCCATAATCCCCTTCCTGTTCATAGCAATTGCCTATCGCCTTATGAGCATACAACGCATATATCTGATTTTCGGGTTTGATCGTTTCAATGACCTCTTCAAACTGCATCCGTGCTTCCGAGTATTTCCCTTGATAATACAGACTCTTTGCGTAGTTAAAACGTGCCTTGTCAGCAAATGTCGTACTTCCATATTTGTCAAAAACTGACAGCAGGTTTTCCTCAGCATCTTCAAACGAAGTCTTCTCTTCACTCGGCTCTTCTTCCGTGTCTTCCTCAGTTTCTGTAGGTGAAGATACATCAAAATAATTTGTCTCAGCCTCTTTATAAATCTCCGATGCCTTACTGAAGTTCACCGAAGCCTCAACATACTTATTTTCTTGATTTTGTGTGTAGGTCAGATATACTGCTACCCCGATAATCGCAATAGCCAATGTAATAATGATTGTTCTCAGATTATCTTTCAAAAAAGCATAACTATGCAGAACCAAATTGATAAACTTATCTTCTTGAATTTCTTCTTTGGTTAAACGTTTATTTTGCGACATGATTTCCTCTTTATTATACCAATTCTAAATAAATACTTCTCATTATCAAAATAGGTGTTCGTAGTCGCGCAATTCATTGCGCCTCGGACATTCACAAACCTCGTAAAACTCCTAATGCGACTTTATCTTTCAGAATTGGTACTATAATTACAATCAAGCGGGTGACGGGAATTGAACCCGCGACCCTCAGCTTGGGAAGCTGACGCTCTACCGCTGAGCTACACCCGCTCCCTATCTATTATTATACCATATCCTATAGGGGTTGTCAAGATAAAGAAAGACGGGCAATCAACCTGCCCGTCTTCGCAAAACTTCAATCTTAAAACCTACAGTTTATCAAGTTCGTTTAGCACCTGTTCCGCAGTTAATGTATTGTCCGGTGGCGCATCTTCAACATGTTTGAAGGCAATTTTACCTGAGCCATCTACAATAAAAACACCACGGGTCGTGATACCCACCGCTTCAAGTGCCATTCCGTATTCCTTTGATACCTCAAGATTCATGTCTGAGAGAAGCGGGAAATCGATCCCACCCAACGCCTCACTCCAAGCCTTATGAGCAAACGTTGAATCGCGATTAATCGCCACAACATCCGCACCTTTAGCACGAATAGCATCTAAGTTATCATTAAAATCGGGAACCTGTTCTGAACACACAGGTGAAAAATCAAGTGGATAAAAAAGAATAACAAGCTTCTTACCTTCAAAATCACCCAAAGTAACTTCCGTATCTTCTTGATCTGTTGCTCCTGTCAAACTAAAATCCGGAGCAGCACTTCCTAATTCTGACATAAAATACCTCCTAATATTATCTCAAAAATATGTTAATAATTTCTTATAAAATGATACCACAAATTTGGTCTAAAACCAAATTAAAATTAGGACAGAAAAGCATGGTAGCAGGCACACTCCGTGTGCCGTCAAGAACAATAAATTCTGCGTTCTAATACCATTTCTAATTTATAGTCATAACCATAATTATTTACACACTACGGTAGGTTCGGTTTCCTAACCGAACCGGTGTTTGTTCAGTCACATAGATGCGGTTAGGAAACCGCATCTACCGAGAATGTGCACATATTTTTGATTTCACTACAAGAACATACTATTAACAAATAACCTGTTCACTGTGAATGTCTTATGCACATTCACCAAAAACCCGCTCGTAGTCGCGCAACTCACTGTGTCGCTTACATTCCTGAACATATTAGACGTTATCATATCCACCTATCTTTTGAATAGCACCTTGAAACTTCAAACTCTAATCCTGAAAATCTACTAATCCTGAAAATCTACTAATCCTGAAAATCCTGGTTCAGACAAATTAAACGCCAAAAAGTCAGAATCAAAAACCGTACCGTAACACAAAAAAATGTACAATCCGGTACGTTTTCAAGGAAGAAAAAAATCAAGAACTTTACAAGAAAACCCTAACCCTTTGATAGGTGTATAATTAACTTGCATAATATTGTCGTTAATGTTAGACTATAAATTGACGCACATGTATAGTTACTATACTTGAGTTATAGTCTAACCTTGTTTACACACCCTACATAGAAAAAAATTAGTTGATTAAAAAATAGTGTTTCGGTTATCATTAATTCTATTGGTTGAATAGTCATAAATAGTTCTAAAGTAACCTTTTACAAATGCAGAACAGCAAATAGGAGAATTTGGAAATGAAAATTCAATACTTATCTACAATATTGATTGTGCTGCTGATGTTGACTGTGTCAATGCCTGCTTTATCAGTAGTGCAGGAAAAAAACCTTGTTGGTTGGTGGCTTTTTGATGATGAAACAGATGAAATGGGCAACTTTTCAGATATAATCTTCATTGGTGATGCCAAGATTGAGGATGGACAATTGGTTGTTGAAACTGGAAAGTGGGCACGTTCCCTTGAATACACTGGTCCCGATATAAAAGAATTGACATTAGCGACGTGGGTTAGTCTGGACAATTATGCAAAAACGAATGGGTCTGCACTCTGTATAGATAAGAAAAGCGTTGATGAGTTTTGCTCAATTGTTTGGGCTGAAAAAGTAGAGAAACAGTGGATGCCGGGAAGTAGCCATTTTCGACGCACTGATAATTTTCCCAATGCAGTCACTGAGAAGGAAACCGGTGAAATGGTTTTCTTAGCCATTACTTACAAGAATGAAGGTGGCCAATATCTGATTACAGGTTACCGTAATGGCGAAAGTCTTGGGTCTATTAAGAAAGGGGCAATCGTTACATGGACCGAGGATGATACAGAGGCAATATGGGGAAAGCGACATGCTGATGCAAATAACGGTCCAGGTGAACTTAATGCACACATAGAAGAATCTCGGATCTATAACACCGCTTTGACGCATGACGATATCAAAACTATAAACCAAGGGGATCTGCCTGTTGAAGCACGCGGAAAACTTGCCACAAAATGGGCAAAGATAAAAAGGCAATAGTATTCTGATTGCTTTGTTCTTGTAGGTATTATCAATAATCGGGAATCGGAGTTCCCTCCTACAATACAAAACCTGTCTGTGGGAGCGAACTCCAAATAGTGATTTATAACAAACAATAGATGAAACAAATTTGTTGAATTTTGTTGAATTATGTAAAGGAGTTAATCCATGAGAAGAATAGTTTACTGTGTAGCTGCAGTATTGCTAATGCTTAGTATGCAAATGTCTGTCTTTGCTCAAGTGCAAGAAGATAATCTGGTCGGTTGGTGGCGGTTCAATGGTGCTACAGAAGAAACTGGTAACTTTGGTGATGTTGTGCTTCAAGGTGCTACAATAGAAGATGGTCAGTTGGTTGTTTCAACTGATAAGTGGGCACATTCGCTGGATTACACGGGTCCTGATATTACAGACCTTACTTTGGTATCTTGGGTCAGTTTGGATGATCTTGCCAGAACAAGCGGCTCCGCACTCACTTTAGATAAGGTGTCTGCGGATCAATTTTGTGGAATCGTTTGGGCAGAAAGAGTAGAGAGACAGTGGATGTCGGGTAGTAGTCATTTCCGCCGTACAGACGATTTTCCAGATGTTGTCACGGAGAGTGCAACTGGCGAACTTAATATGATTGCTATAACTTATAAACTTGTCAGCAATCAATATGAAATAACTGGCTATCGTAATGGTGAAAGTATGGGTGGCTACACAAAAGGGGATAGCAGAACTTGGGTAGTTGGGGATTCCGAAGCGGTATGGGGCAAGCGGCATACTACTGGTCTTGATGGCCCAGGACACATCACTGCCCATATTGAAGAATCACGGATTTACAATGTTGCGCTGACCGCAGAAGAGGTAAGAACCTTGAATGATGGTGGTCTCACACCTGTTGAACCGTTGGGTAAACTTGCCACGCAATGGGGTGCACTCAAAGCCAAGTAAGTTTCAACTTGATATAGGCGCGGTTTCAAACCGCGCCTACGAAAAAACACGCTTAATCAGGTAATATCCGATATCCGCTACTAATTCCCGTAACCATTCCAACAATAGCCCACAGTCCCGCACATGTCATCTCACCGATGACCAAACCGAGAAATACAGGTCGGGCTTGACGGTATGCCTTCAGTCCACCATATTTCACAATCGCAAACTTCATACCCCATCCGAGGAAAATAGAGAACCACAGTTTAAAGGTTGCCCATGAACTCAACATTGTATAACCGAGAGGGTGTAAAGGCCACCATACAAAGGTCTGTCGCATCCACATCAACCATCCAGTGAAGCCACCGCCAAACAAGATAAAGCCTGTATTCGTCCAATTAGTGCTTGTCTTCGGACTTGTTAGCAAACCTTCAAGTTGCCGCATAAACCAACCGCCACCCATATAAGGAGCACCATGGGCGTATCCCACTTTGATTGCAGAATAATAGGATACCGCTAAACCGATGACGATAGCAGCTGCCATTGCGATGAGGAGTTGTCTCCGTTTGACGCGTGCCTCGTCTGTAGCTTTCAGTCCATTCATAATGTTGGGCATCATAAACTCACGCAGGTCAAGCGTAAGACATACGGGGTGCATCATCAGAGATGTCAATGATGATGGATGTATTTTAGATGTTCCTAAAGTCGTAAGGAAAAAACTCTGCGGTGAAAATGATGGGTTGATAAACGGGATACCACCGTTAATGACCTGCCACGTCAAAACGATATACATGGCAAGCAGGAACAACACAAAACCAATCGCAAACAGAATTGACATCCCCATCAGATGATTGAAAAATACAAGCACACAGATACCACCGATAAGTCCAAAGACAGTAACGCCGTACGGTAACGCTTCGTCTGATTGACGGAACTGGAACATGTTTTTTATATGATGCCGTGTTTTCCATAAGGCGATAGCAACAAACACCAAGCATGCCCCCGCTTCTTGCGCAGCACTAAACGATTTGCCTGTCCATTGAACACCAGGTCCTGAAGTTAAGGGAAATCCGAGCATCACCCCTATAAGACATTGCATCTTGTAAAATATGAAGAAAAACCAGATACTAAATGATACCTCTAAGGTGAGTAGGTAACTGAAGCCAACCATTGACCAAAAGATGACGACTTGGAATGGACGTAATGCACTCCACGGTCTTTCATTAAGATAGTCATTGAGCCAAAAATCACGCGGAATATGTGGAATGGATGGGAAGAAAGTATGGAGTCCATTCATCGTATGCAGAAACACAGGGAACGCTACACCGAACCAGAACGCGCTGTTTTTGAAAAGCGGACCGAGTCGTCCACTGCCTTGTGCTGCCATCTCAACAGGGAGTTTAACAAGTGGGAACGCACAACGTTCATATTCTACCCACTGCTTTCGGAGTAATACCGACAGGCATATCATCACGAAATAGACAACGATGACATAAGCACTCCAGATGAGAATAGGTGTTATCCAAGCACCCCAAGGGATAGGTTCTCCTGCAAACAGACCTTCATAGAATGAACTAATCGCAGTCTCGTCACGAACCACACGCCAATGTGGAATATAATGGAAGAACAACGACTCCCAATCATTTTCAGGGGTAGCAAGATACTTATATGCGATCATCGGACTGAGCGCATATCGCATCATACCGGAAGATGGAATGCCTGCGGGAGCAAGCATGATACACCAAATCGTAATAAGTTCTCCGGGAGTAAATGCGGATTTGGGATGTATCTGTTTTAAGACGACATTAATGCCTAATACAAAGACGGTGAGAACAAAGAACGGACCGACAGGAAAATGTCCGCCTGCCAGGAAGATGTTACGGATGACGTAATCGTTGTAGGGTGCGAGGAGACATTCTAATGTGGCACATGCTAATCCGATGAGGACTGCACGCCAAGATAAACTTGTCCGGGTTCTTTGCTGAATCAATAGATACTCACCTTCATATTTGCTATTTAATTTGAGAGCATGATATTTCTTTCACACGTCACTTGCCAACATTTGGATCTAATTCAGTCGCATATTTCAAATCAGCTGTCTTGTTTAACAATAGTCCGCGTTGATAATACGCATCTGCATATCGAGGATTAAGAAATATTGCCCTATCAAAATCAACCCAGGCAGCGGAAATGTTCCCCAGTGCTACATGTATGACACCACGATTGTGGAAAGCAAAAGCGTTATTCGGGTTTATTTGTGAGGATTCATTACAATCATTCAATGCGAATTCATATAACTTTTGTGATTCTTCTATATTTCCTATTTCCAACTCATGTTTTCCAAGAAGATAATACACCCAGGCTCTGTTTGAGTAGGCATAAGAATTCTTTGAATTGAGTTGAATTGCTTCAGACAGGTCATCTATCGCCGAAGAATACAGGACTATTGCCTTACCTGTTTCATTACGTTGTGTCACCATGTCCGCAAGTTCAATTTTTGAGATACCTATATTTCTATTGATATCTGAAAGTTTATCGTTTTTGAAGTATTCCTCTGGTTGTAGCTCAATTCCAACACGCCAATTCTTAATTGCTGACTGAAATAACTCAGTTGCTACCTCTATATTGTTTTGATCTTTTTCAAAATGTGCAAACTGGTATTGTGCATGTGCGAGTCCATTATATGCAGAATTTGACTCAGGACTTAAGGTAATTGCTTTGTTACAATCTTCAACCGCATTTTGATAATGTGGTCTTACCTGCTCAACATTGCCTTGTTTAGCTAATGTCCTCCCCAAATTGGATTCAGCATTTGCACGTTCCAGATAATGGAATGCAGATTTTCGGTCTCGTTTTAAAGCATATTCGTAATACGTTACGGCATCCTCGTATAGATTTTGTGCACTTTGATGGTTACCCTCTTTAGAAGCCGCGTCCCCCTGCTCAATCTTGTTCATCCCTTGAACATGAAATAGTCTGATAAAATTCGGGTTAAACTTTATCGCTTTGTTGTAATCTGAAAATGCTGACGAGTTATCACCAAGTTCAAAGTAAGCATTCCCTCGTTCACTATAAGCAAAAGCGTTCTTAGGATTGTTTGCTATCGCATTCGTGAAGTCAGCAATTGCTGCTTCATATAGCATCTTGGATGTTTCTGGTTGCCCCAACTTTTTCTCTGATGCCCCAAGTCGTGCTCTTGCTTCACCAAGTTTCGTATACCCATAGATGTTGTTAGGTGCTAACTGAACTGCTTTCTCTAATTCCTTTATTGATTGTTCGTATTCCTTCGCTTTGTATTTTGCTTGTCCCTTAACAATGTGGGAATAGGCGCGAATTGTATCCTGATTTTGCCATTCCTCCAAAGGTTCAATCCCATCCGTATGTGTGAGCAATTTTTTCAAAGCATTTGAGGAAGACGCAAGCGAATAACCTATGTCATATTGAATGAAGGCATGAATACCTATAACTTCTCTTTTGCCATTCAGAACAGGACTTCCACTACTTCCTACACTTATTAAGATGTCATTCCGAAGCCATTTATCGCTTCTTCGTATACTATATACTAATCCCTTCTTCACTTTAAATCTTCCACTGGGATATCCTATGATAGTAATAGGTTGGTTTTTCTTAATCCTATTACTGTTACCGATTGAAAGAGGTGTGCCTTCACCATCCACTCTTAAAATAGCGAGATCGTTTTTTATATCATAAGCCAATACACCTTCAACTGTCCAGTTAGTGATTTTATTTTCATATCTACCTAACATATTGCCATTTTCTTGCCTTGTCCAAATAACTTCTTTTTCCGGATGTATTGTTTTGACAGACACAGGACCAGGTCGTGCAATTACATGTATATTTGTTGCAATCTTGTCCGGGGCAATGAAAAATCCAGTACCGAAACCTATAGATCCTGAATTATACTCTATTTTAACTATCGATTCTCGTACTATATCGATATTAAGTAACTCTGTAGATTCTATTTGTCGTGGCTTTTCTCGGTGAACATAGTCATTGATAATCAAGGTTGCAATGAAAATGCCCTCCACAATGACTAAAAACCACAATAGAAACAGACCTATACGTTTCATGATTGTATGCTTCAATCCTTAGATGTTCATTTTGAATACGAAGTTTTAGCTTTAATCATACACAAAAAGTATCGTTCTGTAAACAGTTTTGAAATAACAGCAGGATTATTTGTCCCAAGTTACCACCTATAACTTGTTGGCGGGGTTTGTAACCCCGATTGATGAATCGGTTTGAAACACCAATCTTTCTGCAGCACCAGAGGTGCGGAATGTGTACAGAAGATCATTCTACACCAAAGATAGATCCACCTGTCACCCCACTGAGGCTTATTTTGTGTTGGCACTTCGTTTGCTATACACCTTCCACACCCGCTAGTGCTGAATAGATCACGGTTAGGAAACCGCTCCAACAAGAGATGACCTCTAATCCTGGAAATCTATAAATCCTGTGAATCCTGGTTCAGACAATCGCGGTTGAAAACCGCTCCAACAAGAGAGAATCTTCTTTAATTGACATCTACCGTCTTGAGTATTAACTTTCTGTAAATCTCAATAAACCTGAAAAAACAGTGATAAATCAAATTTATTTATTGAAATTTATATGAAAAATATAGTAAAGTTAAGTAGAATAGTTACAGTATGTTGAAGTATAGGAACGAAACTTACTATTTTGCTAATTAATTTCTATTTCAAATAGAAACGGAGATATGATAATGCAAACACCTTCAAATTTGTTTAACGATGAGCAAATGCGAGATTTCATCGTCAACGGTTATGTTACTGTAAAAACAGGTTTACCGCGTAGTGTTCACGAAACGATTTACCGTAAAACGCAGGAATACACAGAAAAAGAGGGAAACTTGGGTAATAATGTCTTACCGCGAGTGCCAGAGTTACAAGCTGTGTTTGATGATCCTGCGGTTCGTGGGGCATTTACGAGTATTTTAGGGAAGAATTTTGTGATGCACTCCCATAGGCATCCACATCGGAACGGTCCGCACAGCGGTGGACAAGGGTTTCATAAGGATAGTTACTGGGGACATCAAAAGGTTAGACACCATTTGCCGCGTTGGGCAATGGCATTCTACTATCCACAGGATACACCTGTTGAAATCGGTCCTTCTGCAATCTTATCGGGAACTCAATATTATAGTCATAGGATTACTGAGACCAATGATGGTGAGGTGGCTCTCTATGGCGAAGCGGGGACAGTATCAATCATCCATTTTGACTTGTGGCATCGTGCGATGGCGAACCAGACCGACAAGGTTCGTTATATGATGAAGTTCCAGTTTATCCGTCTGGATGAGCCAGATGAACCGGAATGGAATGTGCAAGATCCTGAATGGAACCCTGAAGGACTTGATATTGATGATAACCCAGCTGCACTGAAACACGAAACAACTTGGCGGCATGTATGGAATTGGATGGCTGGCAAATCCAATGGCAATGGAACCCAAAATGCAAATGGTAATTTGACTACCCATATAGAAGCATTGAGCAATGAAGATCCTGCTGTCCGTTCTGATGCTGCAGATGCATTGGGTTTGTTAGGCGACTCCGCAGCTGATGCGGTTCCAATGTTAAGCAATGCCTTGAGCGATGATCATGAACCTGTTCGACTGAATGCTGCTTACGCATTAGGTGCAATGGGTGAACCCGCAGTATCAGCATTAATTGACAAACTTCATGGTGAAAACGGAACGGCACAGCGTATGGCAGCGTATGGATTGGCAGCTGTCGGTGCACCTGCTGTCTCATCTCTCTGTGAGGCAATGGAACATGAAAATGATGAGGTAAGACATCAAGCAACCTACGCATTAGCACAGATAGGAAGTGATGCTGAACCTGCTGTCTCTGCTCTGATGAAACATTCCGATGATAGCAAAGTTGAAGTGCGGAGATATGTTCCAGAAGCATTCGGTGCGATTGGTCCGAATGCAGCACCAGCAGTACCAGTTCTAATTGAGAGGTTAGCAAATGATGAGGACGTGCAAGTTCGTTTTGAGTCTGCTTTGGCATTAGCACAAATCGGTCCTGCTTCAAGCGATGCAATACCGGTTTTGAAGGAATCGCTATCGGATAAGAATCGATATGTGCGTGACAATTCTATCCATGCACTCAAACGAATCGGTACGCCAGAAGCCGAGTCAGCACTATTGGATTATCTCCTGATGACTCGATGGTGTCCTGTTACGAACAGAGAAAGTACATTCTAAACTGATTATTCTATGATCGTTATAATTGTAGGCATGCATTGCGTGTGTGCCTACAATTAGGAGTAATTTATATTGTTAATTATAGTGAACTATAAATATAAGTTGACACTTTCGACCCACGGTAGGCGAGGTTTCCTAACCTCGCCGATGCAGAGTGTTCAAGTAATTTCAAATCTACTATAATACCATGACTGGAGGTAAATCACATGGATATTTTTGAACAAGCAGAAGAACTAATAAGTAAAATCCATAATCAATTAGGTGAATCTGAAAGAACTCTTGATGAATCGGTAGAAAGAATTCATCAAGAATTAGAGGAATATACCAGAGCAGCAGATGAACAGGTTGAAAGAATTCATCATGAAATTGAACAAGAATCTGAATCTGCTGAAGAACAGATTCAAAGACTACATGAAGAATTAGAAGAACACCATAGAAATGTTGAAGAACAAGTTCAAAAGATACATGACGAGTCTGAAAAATATGAGCGTAACATTGAGGAACAAGTTGAAAGAATCCACAATCAACTTGAGCAGGCCAGAGAACAGGCTGAAGAACAGATTGAAAGAATACGTGAACAGACTGAACATAAGTCAGAATCTGTTGAAGAACAAATTGAAAGAATGCGTAACCAATTAGATGAGTATAGGGACAAATCTGAAGACTGGGTTGAGGGAATACGTGAACGGATGGATGAACTTAAGGATGGTTTTGAGCACCACGCTGAAAACATACATGTTAAATCGGAGACATGGATTGAATCAAAATTTGACAACGATACCGTACAGTCATTGATTAACCGCTTTCATCCGCTATATAGCGAACGGCATGCTGCATTCACGATCCACAATTCTTATGTAATTAACGGTGCAGAGATATTGAAATATAGTGGTAAATTACTGCCATTAGCAGATATGGATGCACGTTATCCGCGCCGTGAATGGCTTCAAACACTTCTCAACAAAAATGTCACTATAGAGAGTATTGACGATTATTGCCGTTATCTGAACGCGCGGGATATGTTGATGCGGATTCAGAATAAACCCGATGTGTGGACATCCGGTCTTTTTGATATTCCCCCAACTGAAAATTGGGAAACCTACCAAGAAGCGTATATTGACCATTTGGTAAATCCAGATAAAGCACCAAATGCATAATTCGCAAATTGAATTAGTCGAATAACAAGATGCTGGCATTGAAAACATGCTTCTCCCTTCATCCTACATAAGGATTTCATGATGGTTAGCCGTAAAGACATTCAAGCCACATGCGATGATATCGTGCGTGAATTCAAACCGCTACAAGTTATCCTCTATGGTTCTTATGCTTACGGAACCCCGAAGGAATATTCAGATGTTGATCTGTTAGTGATAATGCCGGTAGCAAATTCTGAGGCGCGAGCCCAAGCGGCAGAGATACGCAAACGGATTCCGTATCAGTTCAGTATGGACCTTATTGTGCGTTCAGCAGAAGATATAGCATATCGTCTTTCTCATAACGATTGGTTTCTGCGCGAAGTTACTGAAAAGGGTGAGGTGCTTTATGAATCTGAAAATTTCTATCTCAAACCACAGAAAACAGAGATTACCAAAATGAATCCTTTAACTTTAGAGTGGATAGAAAGAGCAGAAGGTGATTTTTTAGCAGCAACGCAATTATATCATGGACCAAATCCGGTAAACCATGTAATTTGCTTCCTTGCTCAGCAATGTGTTGAAAAATATCTGAAGGTATGGCTACAAGAGATGAATATCCCTATCATAAGAACACACAATTTAACTCAACTATTGGATTTAATATTACCGACTATTCCAGAGTGGAAGGCATGGAAGTCTGAGTTATCAGATTTATCTGAATTTGCCGCTGAAACGCGTTATCTCGCAGACTCACCTTCACAGAATGATGTAGTACGTTCAATGGAAACTTGTGAAAAAGTGCGTAAAACAACGCGCGCAGAATTAAAACTACCTACTGAAGAAAGTCAATAACCCCGTGCTAAAGCATCGGGGCTTGTGCGAAGCGCATGCCAAACGTTCACTCCACAAGTTAAACTATTTTCTACAGTCATATATCGGGTGTTCTGAACGTGGCAGTCCAATGTATGTTTCGGATGCTCCCCAAGTCCGATTCCTCTACGAATACCCGATCTGGATGGGGCAATATATACTCTTCGGAGGTTTACACATCTTAGTTCCAGTAATAGACAAAAATCAACACCCTCTCATGCCTACAAAACCCTCACGGGCGAGGCGTTGGATACAAACAGGGAAAGCGACACCCTTTTGGAATAATGGTATATTTTGCGTCCGACTCAATGTTGATCCATCAGACACTGAACTCCAAGACATAGTGGTTGGTGTGGATCCTGGTAGTAAGAAAGAAGGCTTTAGTGTGAAATCAGAGAAACGGACTTATCTGAATGTGCAAGCGGACGCACATAACAAGGTTGGTAAAAAGGTTGAAAAAAGACGTGAACTTCGTAGATGTAGACGTTCACGGAAGTGTCCTAATCGGAAAAATAGGACAAACAAACTTGCTAACAGAGAACGTCTACCTGCTGGCACGCGTGCGAGATGGGATTGGAAGTTAAGGGTCCTTAATTGGTTATCTAAACTCTATCCTATTAGTCATGTATGTGTAGAAGACATCAAAGCACGGACTATCAAATGCGCTAAAAAGTGGAATCAATCTTTTAGTCCATTGGAAGTTGGTAAGCAGTGGTTCTATACTGAAATCAAGAAGCGATGGCACCTGCTAACACTCCAAGGATACGAAACAAAGGAAATCCGTGATAGGCTTGGGTTGAAAAAGTCTAAACAGAAGTTAGCAGAAACCTTTGACACACATTGTGTGGATAGTTGGTGTCTTGCTTATCATACTGTCGGCGGTGATAGCATACCAGATACGACAGATATATTCTGTATATCACCCATACCGATAGCCAGACGCAATCTACACAGAGAACAACCGAAAAAAGGGGGTATCCGTTCACGATATGGTGGCACTTTGCTAAAAGAAGGATTGGTCAAGAACACACTTGTCAAGCATATCAAATATGGATTGACAAGATTAGCAGGTGTCAACGCAAAAGGATTGTTTTCAATCTATAGCATTGATGGGGAACGATTGACAACGGGTGCAAAACAAAGAGATTTCAAGGTGTTAACTAAACTAAACTTTCAATATAGATAGGAACGGGCATTTCTCCCCGTGCTAAAGCAGCGGGGTCTCCTGCCCGATGATTAGATGAGAAGAACAACTGATGAATTATGATTTAACAATCAAAAACGGAACTTTGATTGATCCCGCACAAGGTGTTCATGAACAAAGAGATATTGCGTTCTCAGAGGGACGCGTCTCAAAAGTCAGTGATGATATACCATCCACAGAAACACATGAGATTGTGGATGCAGAGGGTTGTTATGTTACACCGGGTTTGATAGATTTACATGTGCATGTATTCCACGGTGTCAGTCATTTCGGTATTGAACCTGATCCGACTTGTTTGGCACGTGGTGCGACAACAGTTGTTGATGCGGGGTCCGCAGGGGCGGACACTTTCCCCGGATTTCGTAAGTATGTCATCAATGTTAGTGATACTCGTATACTCGCTCAATTGAACATATCTTCACAAGGTATGTTAACACGTGAGATCGGAGAATTAGAAAACCCCGATTATGCTGATGT
The DNA here is from genome assembly GCA_965214095.1 of Candidatus Poribacteria bacterium. Taxonomy (GTDB): domain Bacteria; phylum Poribacteria; class WGA-4E; order WGA-4E; family WGA-3G; genus MSPOR6. Next base: position 2,601,505 of record OZ243938.1, read on the forward strand.
TGACAAAGCATGCAGAATGATTGAGCAGCATCGTGATATTATTTTAGGTGTCAAGGTACGGTTGACGCGAGAATCAATCGTAGGAAAGCGCGCGGGTATGCAACCACTCTATAGAGCACGCGAGGCTGCTGATGCTGCACAACTTCCTTTGATGGTACACCCTCAAGACGCTTGGTGTGATTCTATAGACGATATTTTAGCTGTGATGGGTAAACGCGATATACTTACCCACTGCTTTCATGACATGGCATGCGGCATTTTAGATGAAAAGGGAAGGGTGCGCGATTCTGTGCACGATGCCATTGAACGTGGTGTTATATTTGACGTTGGACATGGTGCCGGTTCTTTTAGTTGGGATATTGTTCAGAAAGCTATGGAACAAGGCGTTGAACCGACAACGATTTCTTCTGACTTGCATGTCTACAATATCAACGGTCCGGTTTATGATTTGGTCAATGTTGTCAACAAATTCCTCTATCTCGGTATGTCAATTGATGATGCATTGGCGAAAGTAACAAGTATCCCCGCAGACACGATACTCATGCCGAAACAGGTTGGAACGTTAGCAGAAGGCGCATGGGGAGATGCAGTTATCTTTGAGATGCGTGACGGAGAATTCCAATTGGTAGACGCAAACGGTAAAGTCAAAATCTGTAGGCAAAAACTTGAACCTATCGTTGTAATTAAAGGTGGTAATATTTATCGGCAAAGGAGTATGCAAAACTAAGGAGAGATACTCAGGACAGTGTGCAAATTGTTCTGTCAAAAATAGTTATTTGATCTAAGTAAAAGGAAGTTAGTTAGGAGAAGCAACCCATGAAATCCCAAGATGATGTTGAACAACAATATTATGAGGCTGTAGATATGCTTGTAGAAAGGGTTGAGAAAGACCCGTACATCCTTGCAGCTATTGTTGCAGGGAGTTTTTCTTATGCACAGGTATGGGAAAAGTCAGATTTGGATGTTGAAATCATTGGTCAGGATGGCATTCGTCCTACACAATCACACTTTTCACTTGTAGAAAATGGTGTTAACATACATGCGAATATATCTCCACGCAGTTCCTTCAAGCGGTCAATTGAGAGTGCACAACAGGGGTCGTTCATGCATTCGTACTTCTCTCATAGCACGCTCCTATTCTCAAAGGACGATTCTATCAAGGAATGGTATGACAAGAACGCGAGTCGTGATAGCATCGGGGAACGTGATAAGCAACTTCAAATCCTAAACGTTATTGCTGAGGTGCTGCCAAGTCTTGTTTATGCAGAAAAACAGTTTTATGTCAATCAAGATATCCCAACCAGTTTTTTGACACTTCTATCTGTAGTGGAAGATTTAGCACGGATAGAGGTGCTTCTGAACAATCAGATTCCGGCGCGCGAAGTAATCCAACCTGCCCTGAATTACAACTCAGCTTTCTTTGAACATGTATATACCAATCTGATAAACTGTGAAAAGAACGCAACAGTCATTCAAGATGCAATTGACGCTATCAATGCATATATTGATGAACGGCAGTTTATCTTCCAACCCATATTTGACTATTTGGAAAAACAGAAAGGACCGCGTTCGAATTCTGAGATGAATGCACATTTCCATCCAAAATTCCGAGATGCTTCTGTAGATATGATATGTCAATGGTTAACATGGAAAGGAGTAATTCAGCAGGTTTCTGTGCCAATTAAACTGACCGTCAAAAGCCAAGTTGAAGTTGAAGAACCGGCATATTATATAGATAATACAGAAGCTGATGCTATTTCACCTCGCATGAAATCTGACATACATGCTGATATTGAAAATGCAGTGGAAACTTTCACGGACACTATTTCTGAGGATCGTTACATAGTCGCTGCTATACTCACAAGTAATTTAGCGGAAGAAAATGTGTGGGAAAAAACAAATGTCCATATCTCACTCATAATGCGAGACGGAACTAAGTATCGTCAAAGGCAGTGTCAATTAATAGAGGATGGGATTCCTATCCGAGTTACTCACTATACACGCGACCAGTTTAAAAAGATGTTAGAAAGGAACTTACAAGGCAGTCAAATACATTCCATTCTATTACAGAGTGAAATTCTCTTTACGAAAGATCCCACGCTGACTGAATTACTTGAAGACCTTGATGTTATTGGAGAACGTGATAAACAATCACAGGTATTTAACGCCGCTGGTTGCTTAACGACAATACTTGCGAAAACACAAAAGTGGTTCTATGTTAAGAAGGATTACGATTATACCTTTTATTATTTGATGTATACAGTCAAGCAATTAGCAATTATAGAAACCATACTGCATGGTGAGTCCCCAAAACGTAAGGTCATCTATCAAGCTATCAAACATAACCCTAAGTTCTTTAATACAATTTTTACCGATATTCTCAATATCCCGAAGGATGAGAAAGTCTTAGGCAATGTGTTAGATTTGATTGAAACTTACTTAGAAGACAATGTACACACTTTTTTCAAACCATTGCTTGATTTCTTAGAGGAATCTGGAGGTGAACGTTCACTGTCTGATATATATGATCATTTCGGTAGCAGGCAGTTGTGGATTAACATGGTATGTGAATGGCTTGCTCAAAAGGAAATTCTTGAGCAGTTTTCTACACCGATCAAATTGACAAAGGACAGCAAAGTTTCCGTTGAAGAACCATCTTATTATTTTGATGTGGATAACCCTTTTTTATAGCAATGATTTCTTATCTATGAAAGACAAGGAGTATATTATGACTGAGATAGGTGTTCATGAAGCAAGAGTACATTTATCTAATCTTTTGAAGCGAGTTGAAAATGGTGAAAGTTTCTCTATTACGAATAGAGGGAAAGTAATTGCAGTTATGGCTCCACCAAATGATGTAACGAAAAAAGATGCAGACGAAGCATATACAAGCTTAGTTGAATTGATAACTAAACATCCAATTGGGACAGTTCAAGAGGTGATGAATTGGAAAAACGAAGGTCGAAGATGATAGTAGTTGATTGTTCAATTCTTATTTCTGGGTTGCTACCTGATGAAACAGTTCAAGAAGGAAAGAACCTATTAGATGACCTTAGAGAAGGTGTAACTGAGGCTGTTGTCCCATCGTTATTTTATCAAGAAATTAGTAATGTTTTATTAATGGCATATAGACGTAACCGAATCAATCGTGATACGATGTTTCAGTATCTTAATGTTGTTATGATTTTACCAGTTACCATTGATATTGAGGCGGCAACAAACGAAAATACAATGAAGGAGGTTTGCGAATTAGCAGATAAGTACGGATTGACAACTTATGATGCATGTTACCTTGAACTTACCATTCGTAAAGGTATCACTTTAGCAACATTAGATTCAGATTTGTATAAAGTCGCAGCCCAGTTAGGTGTCGCATATTCACTTTAGAATTATTTGGATTGTACTATTTCACGATAATTATGTCTATTTTACTCATAAAAATATTATGCTAAGTAAGGAGGAAGCAAATGAGACAAACGGTCTCAGTTAAAGGAGCGCGAGAAAATAACCTACAAAATATAGAATTAGAGATACCACGCGATCAACTTGTCGTTGTTACGGGAATTAGCGGTTCCGGTAAATCTTCACTGGCGTTTGATACCGTCTATGCTGAAGGACAACGCAGATTCTTGGAATCAATGTCTACTTATGCCAAACGATTTATCACACAACTAAAAAGACCTGATGTTGACTTTATTGACGGGTTGTCGCCAGTTGTTTCAATTGAACAGAAGACCATTACAGCCAATCCACGCTCAACCGTCGGCACGATGACCGACTTGCAAGATTATCTGCGAATGCTTTTCGCAACTATCGGCGTGTCCCACTGCCCCTATTGTGAAACAGAAATCCCTATCAGAACTAATTATCAAATTGTGGAACGCCTTCTCTCCTTTCCAGAAGATACAGAAGTAGAAATACATGCCCCAGTCTTTAAAATATACGGTGAAGATTATGAATACCTTTTTGATGATATTAGGACTAAAGGATGTAGACACGTCCGCATTGACAGCGTTGAACACGATATTAGTGAAGAAATAGAATTAGATCAGGATAAAACTTACGACATTCAAGTTATCGTTGACAAGTTCTTTGTTAAAAAGGACATAAACAAGCAGGTCCTTGCCTCCTTAGAACATGCGTTGTTAGTCGGTGAAGGTTTCATGCGTTTCCAGGTACAACTGCCGGACGATGAAGATGAGGATATTGACGAATTGCTCAGTGACTTCGGGTGTCCGGAACACGGAGTGTTGATGTGCCAATTGGGACCACACCACTTTACCTTTAATGAACCAACTGGTGCTTGTGTGACTTGCTCAGGTTTAGGAACTTATCTGCAAGTCCATCCCAACCTACTTGTACCTGATAAGACAAGAAGTATTGCTGACGGTGCGTTTGTTAAGCAGGCGTTCAACTATGAGCCGGACAGATGGGATGGGCGGATGATGTTTAGTCTTGCCCAACACTACAAGTTCGACCTTGACATGCCATTTTCTGATCTCCCTGATGAGATCGTGGATATTGTGTTTTATGGCACTCACGGTGAAGAATTTCCACTGTGTCAAGCAGAAGATGCGAAACCGATGCAAGAGCGCCATCTCGGCATGCCTGTCCGATTTGATGGTATTATCACGCGTATTGACAGACGTTACCGTCGTTATCGCAAACAGGGAGAAGCACACTCAGGTATGGAAGAATATCTACGAAAAGTCATGGTGGAACACACTTGTCCAGATTGCCACGGTGCAAAACTAAAACGTCAACGACTGCTTGTGACTATTGATGAAAAAACAATCCATGATGTAGGTGAATTGCATCTTGAACAGTTGCGAGATTTTCTATCTGAAATCTCAGATTTACCAGAAAAGCAACGAGAAGCGGGGGAACGGGTCATCAAAGAATTGATCGCTCGCATAGAATTGCTACTTGGAATCGGCTTGGATTACCTAAATCTCAACAGACGCGCTGCAACACTATCTGGCGGTGAGTCCCAACGTATTCGTCTTTCTACACAAATCGGTTCGGGGTTAATGGGGATGTTGTATGTCCTTGATGAACCGAGTATCGGATTACATCCGAAAGACAATGTTAAGATGATAGAGACATTACGGAAACTGCGGGATATCGGCAACACTGTGATTGTCGTTGAGCACGATGAAAGTACTATACGAGCTGCAGACCACATAATTGAGATGGGACCTGGTCCTGGAGTTCACGGTGGGTATGTGGTTATCCAAGGTTCCTTTGATAAAATCATAAAGAGCAACAAATCTTTGACGGGTCTGTATATGAGTGGAAAACGTGAGATTCCAATGCCTATAGAACGACGCAACTTAAATGGCAAATTCTTGAGCGTCAAAGGGGCGAGAGAAAACAACCTACAAAATATAGATGTTCAGATTCCGTTAGGTGTGTTTATCTGTATCACAGGAGCATCTGGCTCGGGTAAAAGCACGTTGCTTAACGAAATTATCTACAAAAGGCTCTATTCTATTTACCATGATAGTCGCACACTTTACGGTGACCATGATGAGTTAGAGGGACACGAACACATTAGCAATGTGATCAACATCGACCAATCTCCCATAGGACGTTCTCCACGTTCAAACCCAGCCACCTATATCGGTTTTTATGACAATATCCGTAAACTTTTTGCGAGTACACCTACAGCGGAATTGCGTGGCTATACCGCCTCTCGCTTCAGTTTCAACGTTAAAGGTGGACGATGTGAGGAATGTCACGGTGAAGGTACAATCACTACACAGCTGCACTTTATGCCGGATGTTGAGGTAACATGTCCTACTTGTAAAGGTGCGCGCTACAATGACGACACACTTGAAGTCACCTATAATGATAAGAACATATCCGAAATTCTTGAGATGTCAATTGAAGAGGGAGTGGACTTCTTTAATGACCAACGGTTGATATGCCACAAATTGGGTGTTCTTAACGAACTCGGTCTCGGTTATCTCAAAATTGGACATCCTGCCCCTATCCTTTCGGGTGGTGAGGCGCAGCGGGTTAAACTTGCGAATGAACTGAGTAAACTCAAACGCGGAAAACAGAATCTCTATATTCTTGATGAACCGACGACGGGGCTGCACCTTGCGGATATTCAAAAACTTCTGGATAGTATTGGTCGTCTGGTAGATTCTGGACATACGGTGATTGTGATTGAGCATCATCTGGATGTGATTAAGACCGCTGATTATGTGATTGACCTTGGTCCTGAAGGTGGACATAAGGGTGGACAGCTTTTAGCACAGGGAACCCCAGAGGAAATTGCAAAGGTACGTAAGTCATTTACAGGTAAGTTTTTGAAAGAACATCTGGCATAGTTTGATAGTGTTCTTGTTCTTTCTTATCTATTTTGATGTAATACCATTTCTAATAGAAAACATCGCATTTTTGTAGCACAAACTGCATGAAAATTAATTTATTAAACGGGTAATTCTTATTTTCTCAAACCCGGTAGGAGCGGTTTCCTAACCGCTCCGGACTTCACAAGGAAATTACCCAATTTATTTCTTAATCTTCATCCAGTTTGTGCCGTCCTTCAAGACATTCTTAACAGATGTTAATGGGATAAACATTTATAGAAATGGTATAAGTTTACGTGAGTGCAGTCCAAACTACTTGTAATAAAAAGGACACGGCAATTCATGTCGTGTCCTTTGTGTTTTCTATTGGTTTATGGTTATTCTTGTGATTGTACGGAGAGATAAGATGTAAGAGTATAAAAAATTGAACCAGCGAGACAGCCGATCATGGCAGCTTGACCGCGTTGTTTCTTTACTTCTCGATTGTATGTGTCTGTATAGAATGACACGTAATCCGCTGACTTGCCAACTAATCGAGCGGCAGGCACTTGAGGTTTGTCAATGTATACATAGGCAACAGCACATACACCGCAAAAAAAGCCACCAACTCCCCAAGATATGGGAGAAACATCTTGTCCCACATCACGACGCGCATCTGCTTCTGCTTGTTGTACTTCTGTCATTTGCGCGTATGTTGAAATCGGATACAACATAGTTGTGAACAATAATAATATAACTGTTGAAAAAGCAATTGCTTTTTTCATTGTTTACTCCTTTAAAAAATATATTGTTTCATTTCTATAACGCCATACTTCTGGATAAAGTTTACATTTTGGTGTAGTGTCACATTTTGAATAGTGATTTATAATACCAACACCACTCAAAAATAACAAGCATAATAATCTGAAATATGATAAACTAATTGATATACTGGAATATATTCAACAGGAGAAAACGATGCTAAAATGGATATTATATACAGCGACGATCTTGTGTTTAGGAGTTGCTATCTTTAACGGTCACGCGAAAGAATTGACTATGGATGACATTTTTCCAACAGACCGAGTTTTAAATATACAGATTACTGTATCAGAACAGGATTGGAATAAGATTCGGTTTCAGACTCGACACTTTCATGAGGTGCTGAACGCTTCACGACAATTTAAACCGCCTGATCACCCGTATACTTACGTTGAGGCGAGTGTGAGTATTGATGGTGTGGAATTTCCGAAAGTTGGAATCCGCAAGAAAGGGTTCATCGGTTCGCAAAATCATAATCGTCCCTCACTGAAAATTAAGCTGAATCATATTGACAAAAAGGGTGGAATAGAAGGACTTAGGAACCTGACGTTGAACAACAACCAGCAGGATGCGGGTCAGGTTAGTCAGTTTATGGGATATGCGTTGTTTAATGCAAGCGGTTCCCCCGCACCCCGTTGTGCTTATGCACAGGTGACGGTGAATGGTGAAAACTTAGGGATATATTCCCACGTGGAGAGCATGCGGAACCCGTTACTCAAACGTGCATTCGGAAATGATAAAGGCACGGTCTATGAAGGAACGGTCGTTGATTTTTACAAAGAGTGGGAGAATAGTTTTGAACATAAAAGAGGGAATGATGAGAGTGGTAGAGAAAAGATAAAAGCCTTGATTGATGTTCTGACAGCAGACGAAGTAAGTGAACAAGACATCGGCGAACATGTTGATTTGGATAGTTTTTATCGCTTTTGGGCAATAGAGGGGTTACTCGGTTTCTGGGATGGATATTCTGGAAATAACAACAATTTTTTTGTCTACCTGAATCCGGAAACTGATAAATTTCACTTTCTACCGTGGGGAGCAGATTCACTGTTCACTAAATTTAGCATACTCGCGCACCAGAGAAATCCAAACGCACCGATTTCGGTTAAGACACAAGGTTTGGTTGCCTATAAACTTTATCAACTTGAAGAAGGCAGAGAACGGTATGCGAATACATTGATGGATATACTTGAGAATCACTGGAATGAGGTTAAGCTGCTTGCAGAAACTGACAGAATTGAAGCAATGATTGAACCACACATGATACCGGCACAACGTTTCTTTCGAGAAAAAGAGGAATGGGATGAAGGAGAAACAGTCTCTTTTTCTGATAAGTTAGATGAGACTCGCGAATTTATTCGAACGCGCAAGAGTGCAATATTATCTGAAATTTCTGGTGGTATGCCGATATGGAGAAGAAGACCAAATCCCCCAATCGTAATCGGACCTGACGGGTTTGATGGTAAATTTATGAAACAGTTTATTGAATTACCTGAAGACAATTTGTGGGGTGCGGCGCGGACAGGTGACCTTGATGGCATCAAACGTTACTTATCTGAAGGAGCGGCTATCAATGAACTTTCTCCAGAGACAAACATATCCGCACTATCATGGGCAACCATGATGGGTGAGAGTGAAGCTGTCAAATTGCTGATTGAACACGGGGCAGATCTTAACGTAAGACAAGAGGATGGCGGAACACCTTTGCATATTGCTGTAACTTTAGGACGTGCAGAAATCGCTGAACTTCTTATCAAAAAAGGAGCAGATGTCACCGCTAAAAACCGAGGTGGACAAACCCCGGCAAGCGGATTACATATCTCTTGGGGAATGCTTAAATTCATGATTGGAATGTTTGATATTAAGTTAGAACAGAAAGAAGTGGAAGCTGGTAGAGCTAAAATAGCAAAGTTGCTTAATGTTAAATCAGCATCACAACCGCAACGAACAGCAACCGATGTGTGGGATGCCGCGTTCATTGGTGACGTTGATATGGTTAAGAAAGCGGTAACCGATGGATTGGATGTCAATGCAAGAAATCCTGCCTCTGGCGATCCATTGTTATTTACAGCTTCGTTGATGGGACACACAGAGATAGTCGCTTTCCTGCTGGACAAGGAAGCTGACATTAATGCTCAAAACAGAGAGAGTAATACGTCGCTACATGCTGCAGCGTTCCTTGGTCGTGCTGAAACGGCAGAATTGCTTATTAAGCACGGTATAAATGTTCATGTCAGAAACATCCAAGGTGGGACTGCTATGGATAACGCCACACTTGACTGGGAAACAACCCAAACTATCCTTAATATTATCCAAGTTATTGAGGTTAAAAAAGCAGAAGTCCTTGCGGGTAGAGCAAAAATAGTGCGACTTCTCTCAGGTAGAATGAAAGATGCTCCACAATCACACAACTTGTGGAAGGCATCAGCAACTGGTAATCTTGCAGCTATCAAAGATGCTTTGAAGAATGATTCGGATTTGAGTGAACTTGATCCACAATTCGGAATAGATCCATTAGGATGGGCAGCACTCAACGGACAAACGGAAGCAGCGAAATTGCTTCTTGAAAAGGGGGCGAATATCCATAATCGACATAAAGACGGTTCGACCGCGTTGCATGGTGCTGCGTTTCTTGGACACATTGAGACTGTGAAACTACTTATTGAGAAAGGAGCGGATATTAATGCCCGAAAACATGATGGTGCAACCCCTCTGGCTACTGCCCAAGTTGATTGGGGATTAACTCAGTTAGTGATTGGGTTGTTACAACTGAAAGTAGATGAAGCAAAGGTTAAAACAGGTAGAGTAGAGGTAGTGAAACTGCTTTCAAGTCAAGATAAATAAAGCGATGCCATTTCCACCAATAACGATCTATCTGAAGGAGGTATCTGATGCTTAATTCGCAAACGAACCCAGAGCCTGTTCAAGAAATTCTACCGCACAGGACGATGACGATGGAAGAATTTCTTGAGAACGATTTAGAGGGTTATGAGTATGTAAAAGGAAAATTAATACCGATGGCAGCTGCGGCAATTGTGCATGGTGAAATAGGTATCAATCTTATTATACCTTTAGGTATATATGTTCGTGAAAACAATTTAGGACGTTTGTATTCTCTTGAAACGACATTCCAATTAGGTGACCGTGTAGTGAAACCTGATATTGCATTTGTTTCAGTAGAACGGTTATCCGATGAAAAATTCAAAGGTTTCCCTGATGCTCCCGACCTTGCTATTGAGATAGTTTCTCCAACAGATAAACAGTATGATGTTACCGAAAAGGCATTAGTCTATCTGAAGGCCGGTACGCGACTTGTTTGGGTAATTGAACCGGTTATGAAAACGGTAATGGTATATCGTTCTGAAACGGATATTACGTTGCTAAACTATGAAGATACTTTGACAGGTGAGGATGTCGTTGAAGGGTTCACGTGTCCTGTTGCGGAGCTTTTTGAATAGATTCTTGAAGAATATAATGAAACCATGTTTATGCCGACATAAAATTGAAATTCACAAGGACTACACTAAAGGAACACTTTATGGCAAAACTGATAAACTATACTGACATATTAGAATCTGGTGATAGCGATATTTACGACATTCAGACGCACGCTGCTGGTCCAGAAGGCAGCTTACCTCTCACAGCAGAGATGCTCCTCAATCGTCCGAGTGGGGATATTTTTGGTCTGAGCCACAATACAGCGATGGGGTGGGCTCCGACAGAACTGCGGCGAGAGGAGTTCCTAATTCTCAGCACACAAGGCGGTATCCGCGCACCTGATGGTAGTCCTATTGCTCTTGGATATCATACTGGACATTGGGAAGTAGGTTTACTGATGCAGGCGGTCGCACACGAACTCAAAGCACTTGCTGCGATTCCGTTTGCAGGCTACTGTTCCGATCCGTGTGATGGACGCACACAAGGCACTGTCGGTATGATGGACAGTCTCGCTTATCGCAACGATGCTGCACAGATTTTCCGCAGACTTATCCGTTCTCTGCCAACAAGAAAAGGGGTTGTCGGTGTTGCGACTTGCGATAAGGGTATGCCAGCGATGATGATGGCACTCGCTTCAATGCGTGAATTGCCTGCAGTGCTTGTACCGGGAGGCGTGACGTTGCCACCGACTACAGGTGAGGATGCGGGGAAAATTCAAACAATCGGTGCACGTTTTGCGCATGGTGAGATTAGTCTACAAGATGCAGCAGATATGGGATGCCGTGCTTGTGCAACTCCTGGTGGTGGATGTCAATTTTTGGGGACAGCGGCGACTTCACAGGTTGTTGGTGAAGCACTTGGAATGAGTTTGACACATACAGCCTTGTCACCTTCGGGACAAAACGTCTGGTCAGATATGGGATTGCGTTCTGCGCGGGCAGTGGTAAATTTAGCTGCGAAAGGTTTGACGATGAAGGATATCGTTACACCGAAATCGATTCGCAACGCGATGGTAGTGCATGCAGCATTTGGTGGGTCAACAAATCTTTTATTACATATTCCCGCAATTGCACACGCAGCAGGACTTGAACGTCCCACAGTAGACGACTGGACTAAGGTTAACCAACAAGTTCCACGTCTTGTTGATGTACTGCCGAATGGACCGGTAGGACATCCTACAATACGTGTTTTCCTTGCTGGCGGTGTGCCTGAAGTGATGCTGCATCTACGTAACTTGGGTGGATTACTCAACGAAGATGTGATGACTGCCACAGGTGAACCTTTGGGCAGAAACCTTGATTGGTGGGAGAAATCAGAACGACGGCAGCGCGTTCGCGAATTGCTGGAAGAACGTGATAACGTTCCGCCTGATGAAGTCATTTTGAGTCCCAATGCTGCAAAATCAGCAGGATTGACAAGTACTGTTACATTTCCGCGCGGTAACCTTGCACCGGAAGGTTCCGTCATCAAAAGCACTGCAATTGATCCAAGCGTTGTTGATGAGGATGGTATGTATCGCATGACAGGTCCGGCACGTGTTTTCGTTCGAGAATCTGATGCAATACAGGCACTCAAAGGTCAAGGAGAAATAGAGATGAAACCTGGAGACATTATGGTGTTGTGTTGCCGTGGTCCACAAGGAACTGGTATGGAAGAAGTCTATCAAGTTACATCAGCTCTTAAACACCTCTCGTTTGGAAAACATATTGCTTTGATTACGGACGCAAGGTTTTCTGGTGTGTCAACTGGTGCGTGTATCGGACATGTTGGTCCGGAAGCACTTGCAGATGGTCCGATTGGAAAAGTGCTTGATGGTGATATCGTTCAAATTGAGATAGATACACGACAATTGGTAGGGAGTATTGATTTAGTAGGGCATGGTAGTGAACACTTCGGTGCTGCGGAAGGTGAACACGTGTTAGCAGAAAGGCAACCGCGCTCCGATTTGTCTCCAGATGAAGCACTACCAGACGATACGCGCTTGTGGGCAGCGTTACAATCTGTCGGTGGTGGCACCTGGGGTGGGTGTGTCTACGACGTGGATGCGATTCTCAATGCGTTATCTTAGATATTGGGTGCCACCAGTACTCTACATGGCACTAATTTTTGCTGTCTCATCCATGGAACAACCACCTCTCCCTACACCGGAATTTGAGAGTTTGTCAATTGACAAACTCTACCATTTCATAGAATTCTGCATCCTCAGCGTGTTGCTAACGATTGCATTAGTGAATGTTCCACCGAAATGGCTACCAGAAAATTGGATATGGATTACCGCTGCACTTATATCAATTCTTTATGGGGCAAGCGATGAATGGCATCAAACCTTTGTCCCCGGCAGATTTGCTACATTTTCAGATTTTGTTTCTGATGCAATCGGTGCGATTGTTGGAGTACTAGGAGTTTATCTCTATTATAGAAAGAAGAACAAGAAGAGGAGTTACTTTCCGTAAGTCGTTACTGCACACAACGGAAACCGTAGTCATAGATTGTGTTTCTGGGAGAAAGTAGAAAACGATGCGCGACGCAGATGCCTTGTGGTGAAGCACTCCAACCACCACCACGCAACACGCGCTCAGTCTTAATATCCAGGAAATTGTTTATTATATATGCTGGTTCATTCGTACCTGAGCGTGGATTCTTGCGAGGTGAGGCAAAGTAGAAGTCATCATCACAAAGATCTAGACACCACTCCCAAACATTCCCAGACATGTCGTACAAACCATACTCGTTCACGGGATAATTACCTACTGCTGTCGTATTTCCAACGTTTCTACCATAGTTCGCTTTTGCATCAGAAAGCACATCTCCCCACGGGTACTTTTTCCCTGATAAACCTCCGCGCGCAGCATATTCCCATTCTGCTTCCGTAGGCAAACGCTTTCCTACCCACATAGCATAAGCCATCGCACTATACCAACTCACCCAAGTAACAGGATGGTTCGCCTGTTCTGCTGGATAGTTGTTACCATGCCAGTTCAACAAGTAGTCACCATCGTGAAACTCGTCCTGAATCTGATCTTTCTGCCAACTCGGATTTTCAATCAGAAATTGCTGATATTCAAGATTCGTCACAGCATGCATGTCCATATAGAACGTATTCACATGCACCGTATGCACAAGCTGTTCGAAAAAAGACGCAGTCTCTTTGCTTCCCATTTCAAACTTGCCAGCAGGTATCAACACCATGTTTTCAAGAGAGGTGGATGCTGTCTTGACACAAAGCTCATCTTTTTCAGGTGAATACATGAAACAATCCTCCTATGTGATTTTTGTTCCTTTAGAAAAAGTAAGTGATCGGATTTAACAGCATGCATGGTACTCGCGAATTGTTATCATAGAAAAATAACGAAGTTTTGTCAACACTTTTAGTCGAAAGCGGAGAGGCTTTTATAAATTTCATGCCTGTAATGAATTTCAGGGGTGTGTAAAGTTTTTGGTACTACAATGGTTACTGGGATATTATGCCAAGAACTTTATACATCCAATTTCAGAAACAATTTGACAAAATTTTACTTTTTTTTTACACTGTTAAAACATATCTTGTTGTTGCTACCAAAACATACATGAATAACAAGAATTCCGACGGAAACCACCTGAATGTAATAGGACTCTTGCTCTTTTTCGCAGCGCGCCACATCCACATCACCTTAGGCAAGAAAAGATACTTATATGAAGGAGTTGGCTGCCACCTTGGTAAAGGTGGCATAACAGGCAGAATTACATACTCTTCAGGCAGTACACGTCTTGCAGCCACTAATGTCAATGGAAATCCTTACCTCTTATTACATTTTTCTAACTCAGTTACCAAAACGGAAGGTTGCCCCTTAAATCGTTACTGAACCTTCCTTAACCGCTTACATTACAGGAATTAATATGCATCCACTTGTTGACTTGAATGTACCAGATGGTTCTATTGCTATCCACTGGTTTGAACAGAGTAGTTTCGCTTTGAAAGATTCTGCGGGTACTATTATCCAAATTGACCCTTATTTTCCTAAGAATCGTCCGCCTGATCGCTTTATTCATAGTGACCCACCACTTGATGAGTCGGAACTTCCGACAGATTTTGTGTTGTTAACACACGCACACGGTGATCATACGTGTCCAGAATCCATCCGTAGAATTTGGGACACTTCTACTGCTACGCGATTTATCGGGCCTGAAGAGAGCGTCCGTCAGATTTTGTCAGATACAGATGTTGAAGCTGATAATATATCTGAGATTAGTGCGGGTGAACCAGCAGTACTAAACAATCTCACTGTCCATGCCGTCTATGCCAAACCACCTAATGGCGATCCATCTGCTGACATAAATCCGCCAGATGTTACACATTTGGGATATGTCATCGCAAGTGATGGTGTGACGCTTTATTTTAGTGGTGATCCAATCAATAACTTTGCGGAACATGATGAACTAATCTCAGCAGTGGCAGCACATGAACCGGATATCGGTTTTCTGACAAACCATCCGACCGAAGGTGAATTCCCATTTTACGATGGATGTGTCAAAATGGCGACCCGTATTGGATTGAAGCATGCAGTGCCTGTGCATCGTGCTTGTTTCGTCACTCGTGATTATGACCCGAATGAGTGGGCAGCACAGTTTCCGACAGGTGGTCCTGAACCACTTATCATTGAAAGAAATTCACATACTATTTATTCAAAATAAGATAACTTAAGGTATTCATTTTATTTTCACTATCAGATAACTAACACTATATTGAGGTACAGAATAGATATGTCACTTAATGAACAAAAAACACCCCTTGTCGGTATTGTGATGGGGAGTGATTCAGATTTAGAAAAGATGGCAGAAGCCGCGAAGGTTTTAGAGGATTTTGAAGTGCCGTTTGAGATAACCATCTCTTCAGCACACCGTTCACCTGAAAGAACGTTGGCATGGACAGAAAAGATTAAAGCAGAAGGTGGTCAGGTAATTATCGCCGGAGCTGGCCGTGCCGCGCATTTAGCAGGCGTTATCGCAGCACATACTACATTACCAGTTGTCGGTGTGCCGGTTGATGGTGGTCCGCTCAACGGTCTTGATGCTTTATATGCGACGGTGCAAATGCCTCCCGGTATACCTGTTGGTACGATGGCAATTGGATCAGGTGGTGCCCGGAACGCGGGGATATTTGCAGTACAGATTTTAGCCCTTCAATATCCCGAATTGGAAGAGAAGCTGCAAGCCTACAAAACGAAAATGAGTGACGGCGTTGCAGAAAAAGCTGCACGTCTACAAGAGGTAGGTTATCAGAATTATTAGAGCGTATCTCATAAATCTTATGTATGTCAGGGTCTCGTGTACTGCCAAGTCTAATAAAGACGAGGTACAGAGACCCTGTCTTCCAATGAAGTTGGATTAAGGAAAACCTCTATGGAACACGAAGAAAATCAAGAGTGGGAAAACGACACAGAACTCTTTGATATGATGGAAGAGCAGTTATATGCTGCTGTGATTTCGGATGCACTTGATGCCGCAGGTTTTCGTGAGCAGGCACTGAAACACACTATCCGTCCACTGCTACCAGAGACAGTTGTTGTCGGACGTGCAATGCCAGTGTTATGTCTTGAAGTCTATGAGATTCCCAAAGAACCTTATCAACAGGAAATTGCGGCAGTGGACAGTCTAAAACAGGACGATGTTCTCATCTGTTCAACAAATGAGAGCACCCGCATCTGTTTTTGGGGTGAACTTCTGTCAACAGCAGCACACGCACGTGGGGCACGAGGTGCTGTCATTGATGGTTTTATACGCGATGTCCGCAAGATTATGGGTATGCGGTTTCCTATATTTACAACTGGAATATCACCAATTGACTCTAACGGGCGCGGAGAAGTGGTGGCATACAATGTTCCGATAGAATGTAGTGGTGTTACAGTAAATCCTGGTGATATTGTGTTCGGAGATGCTGATGGTGTTGTCGTTATTCCACAGAACGTTGAAAAAGCAGTAGTTGAAGCTGCGTTGGAAAAAGTGCGTGGTGAAAACCGAACCCGTGATGCACTCCGAGAAGGTGCAATGCTTCGGGAAGTTTACGATAAATATGGGATTCTATAAGCGCGTACATACTGCGCATAGGACTGTGAAGGAGTAATTAATGATTTACGAATTGCGAACATATCAAGTAGTACCAGGAAAGATGAAGAATCTGAATGACCGATTTGCAAATATCACATTGCCATTGTTTGAAAAATATAATATGAAGGTCATCGGTTTTTGGGAAACAGCTATCGGCGAAGCAACGACAACGGAATTGGTCTACCTACTTGCTTTTGAAGACTTGGGACACTATCAGCAGGCATGGGATTCGTTCATTTCCGATCCTGAATGGCAAGCAGCAAAACGGTTGACAGAAGTCGGTGGTCCGTTGGTCAATATTGTGAGTAACAAGATACTTGAACCGACAGATTACTCACCGTTGCAATAAAAGAACCCACACACTTGCCGATCTTTCAATCAAGAATACAATTGTATTCCATATAACCTCTCTACATACATACTCATACATATATGTCCTATTTTTATTCGTTAAATCAAATCCCAAGTTTATAGTATACTTAGCGGCAAATTTCTGTTATATAGTGAATTATAAATATAAGTTGACACTTTTGTCCCACGGTAGGCGAGGTTTCCTAACCTCGCCGATGCAGAGTGTTCAAGTAATTTCAAAATCTACTATAAATACAGAAATTTGGTTAGATATTTGTGCTAAAAGTTAGACATTTTATCCAACAAAAGTTGGCTAAAGAAGTTTGTTACGCAGTTTATCTTTTTAATATAGATCTCAAGGTATTTAAACGAAAAAAAGTTAAGAATCCTAATTAAAATTACCTTAATTTAACTTGATAATTTAATCTGAAAAATGCTATAATTCACGTCCACATCATTAATACTTTTTGGTGACAATTTAAGCATATTTATAACACAACTCGGGCAATTAACACCCTCAATATTTAGGAACATCCCATGCGACACACTTCTGATACACTCTGGTTAGAAATATTGGAAACACTTGGTGAAGCTGCTGTCAACGACATCTATCTACGACAAGTTTCCCCTCGTTATCTTGATAAGGAGTCTTTTAAAGTTGCTGTTCCATCTGATTACACGCAAGACGAAATTGAAAATAGATTTCTTAGTGACATTACCAAGGTATTAGCGGATCGTATAAGTGCTGAATGTGCGTTTGAGATCGCTGTGGATGCTTCTCTTGCCAAAACCCCTGATGTTGATAACTCAGAATCTACACTCAAAGAAACTATCCCTGAACCTACTGGTTTGAATCCGAACTATGTCTTTGACAATTTTTACGTTGGTCAGAGCAATCGGATATGTCATGCAACTGCCTATGCTGCGTCTCAAGACCTTGGCGGTGTGTACAATCCACTTTTTATATACGGCGGTGTAGGGCTCGGAAAAACACATCTCCTTCATGCTATCGGTAACCTTGTTCAAGCAGAAAATTCAAAACGTAAAGTTCTTTATGTTACATCCGAAACATTTATGAATGAATATATTGATTCAATAATGAACCAGACTTCTGCCCAAGGGTTTCGTTCAAAATATCGTACAACCGATCTGCTGCTAATTGATGACATTCAATTTTTACAACGTAAAGAAGGAACACAAGAGGAATTCTTTAATACTTTTAACGATTTATATCTGAACTCAAACCAGATTGTGATGACAAGTGATCGGTCTCCCAGTATGCTTAAAAATCTTGAAGAAAGACTTAGTTCACGTTTTGAATGGGGAATGGTTGCCGAAATTGATAAACCAAATTATGAACTTCGCCTTTATATTCTCCGTCGAAAATGTCAAGACCAAGGTCTTGATAATATTTCAGACGAAGTGTTGAACTATGTCGCAGAAATAGTCACATCAAACATACGAGAATTGGAGGGGACATTGATAAGTCTAAAAGCACGAGCATCCATTCTTGATAAAGAGTTAACAATTGACTTTGCCCGTAGCGTTTTAAAAGATACATCCACACTTACAAGAGACAGGACACTTCGAAAAACTGCTACACCAGAAACTATACAAGAACTTGTTGCTGAACATTTTCAATTAACCAATGGTGATTTAACATCGGCAAAACGGACAAAAGATCTAATCTACCCTCGTCAAATTGCGATGTATCTTTGTAGGGAACTGACACAACTTTCTTTGACTGATATTGCTGAAGCATTTAATAGACAAAATCATAGAACCATTACTTATGCTTGTGAACAGATTGAAGAACTACTTGAAGACGATGAAACAAAAAATGTAATACGACTTTTGACCGATGAATTGACGTAAATTCAGTTAGAAAAACCTCACCAGTATGCGATTTATGTCAGTTATTATCAATCTTTGATAATAACTTGATAATAACTGATAATAACTCCCAATCTTTGGTAATAACTTGGTAATAACTTTTCTATTAAAAACAATGAATTGATAATATGATAATAAGTCTAAATTTATTATCATTTTATTATCAACTACAAATCCACTGCTAAATAGGGTTTAGAGGAGTTATTATCATATTATCACTACTACTACTACTACTAAGTACAATTTAAATTGTACTTAATAATATAATTAGTACACTTTGATTATCAGACGTATAATATATTTTAATATAAAGCAGAACAAGGAAATAATCTGACAAGATGGAAAGATGGTAATGTTCAGATGTTTATAGAACGTATCTGTTTACGTAATTTTCGGAATTATAAGGAGTGTGACATAACGTTTCGTTCACCAGTGACTTTAGTTGTTGGAAAGAATGCAATGGGAAAGACAAGTCTCCTTGAATCACTTTATTTTCTCTGCACCGGTGAATCACATCGTGCTAATTCTGCTGTTGAATTAATTCGTCATACATCTGAAGGATTTGCTGTTAGTGGTTATTTTCGTAGTGATAAAAGACCAGATACGCTTATACGGCTTGATGCTATTAAACCTCGTCAAGGGGCATTTCGTTTGAAAACCGATGGCGTATTGCAACGTAGGCGGTCTGATTGGATAGGCAAATTCAACGTTGTTGTTTTTTCACCTGAATCTCTGGATATTGTCAAAGGATCACCGACTTCCCGCAGGCGTTGGCTTGACCTATTATTATCACAATTAAATCGTGAATATCTGGAAGAACTTACACGTTATCGTGATATTTTGCAGCATCGGAATGCCTTGTTAAAAAAGTTGAGTATAGGAAAAGGGACAGTAAATGAGATTTCTGTTTGGGATGGGCTTCTCCTTGAGTCTGGAGTAGCGTTGATTGGTGCTCGGCATACTGCGTTAGCAAGGTTAAGCGTTGTTGTAGAAAGGACGCATCTATCTTTGACTGGGGAACGTGAACGACTATTTTTGAATTATGTTCCAGGTCTTACTTCTTCAAAGGTGGAACTTTCCGAGATTACAAATCTTTCTGACTATTTTCGTGATGCTTTGGAACAAGCGCGACGGGATGAACTGCGGCGTGGAGTAACGCTCGTTGGACCGCACCGAGATGATTTTATGTTAACTTTGGAAACTATGAATGGTTTGCAGGAAACAGCACGCACTTATGCATCCCAAGGGCAGTGTAGAACGATAGCACTTGCCCTAAAACTTGCTGAGTTAGAATTTATCCGAGAGGATACCGACGTTTCTCCACTTTTCCTGCTTGACGATGTGTTATCTGAGTTAGATGTGAAAAGACGGGAATATCTATTAGCGTATCTCCAGGATGTATCAGCACAGACTGTAATAACTGCAACAGATAAGGATGTTATGGGTGATGATCTCACTGATGTTCATCTGTTAGTTGTTGAGGAAGGTGTTATTGTTAACAACGATTAAATGCTATCTTATAGCAATTTTTGGAGATACCTGGACATAATTAGAATGAGACATCGGAAGTCTAAAAGAAAAAATACTAGCAAATTGCAGGTAAAAAAACGAAGCACACGAATACAAAGTGTTGTAGAGACAGTGGTGCGCGAACGAGAGTGGTCTGATAAACTTTATGAGATGAGTGTATTTGATGTATGGGAATCGGTTGTTGGGGAGGCTATTGCTAGACAGACTGCACCTGTATTGTTGTTAGATGGAGTTTTGCGAGTTGATGTGGCGCATCAAGTATATGCTAATGAGTTGTCCGTGATGAAAACAGAAATCTTGTCAAAACTTGGTAAGAAACTTGAAGGACTAAATTCATTGGGACGACGGTCTGATCCTAAAGTTAGGATAGTTGATATCCGTTTTCGACTGAATCCACAAATCTCTAAGGTGAAAAATTGTGGATATGGAACTAAACTTGAAACAAGTCAACAAAAGAGTGATGACATTCAAAGGAATATCAAATCCATTTCTCCAGAGTTGTTGGATCGGATTGATGCTGCGGTCTCAGTCGTAAATGATTATGCTCTACGAGAGGCATTAAAGACACTTTTTCTGACACAGTGTAGTGATATGGAATTTGTTGAATAATGAATATTTATCCAACCGAAGAAATATTTAAAATTTTCACAAAATAGATAAAAAATAGGTTGCGATCATAAGGTGATTTATGCTATACTAGGTATAGCATATATGAATTTTAAATATAAAACCTAACAGATTTTTTCTCACTATATTTTGATAGGAGAAAGTCTATAAATAAATTAGTGTCTTATAACAGGTCGTTAAAAAATAATATTAATTAAATTAATGCTTTTTGTAGGATAAGTTGAACATATCATACCTTAAAACTAACAAAACACCTATCAGAAACTTGGTTGATGAACACTGTATAATATTCCCCGCTATTCATCCTAAATTTAGCTCATTTCATACTTGTAATTGGTGTGACTAGTAACGATAATAATAAACAGGATGGTTTCGGTAATGTCATGTTAACCGGCAACCATAAATGAGGATTTATATATAATGTCAAATGACTACAATGAGAAATCTATTCAAATATTGGAAGGCTTGGAAGCTGTCCGTAAACGTCCAGGCATGTACATCGGGAGTACTGGCACTGCCGGGTTACATCATCTTGTCATGGAACTCGTTGATAACTCTATAGATGAGTTTGGGGCAGGTCATGGATCAGATATTAGAATATTGCTCAATGCTGATGGGAGTGTCACTGTTTCGGATGATGGTCGCGGTATTCCTGTTGGAAAACATCAATCAGGGGTATCGGCACTTGAGGTAGTGATGACAACACTTCATGCGGGTGGAAAATTTGATGGTCGTGCCGATGTCGGTTATCAAACTGCTGGTGGTTTACATGGTGTAGGAGCTTCATGTGTGAATGCACTTTCGGAATGGCTGCGTGTGCGAGTTGCACAGGATGGTAAACTATATGAACAGCAATATAAACGTGGCATACCAGTGAAAGATGTAGCGGCAATCGGAGAAACCAAGAAAAGTGGAACAGAAACAACGTTTATGCCTGACCATGAAATTTTTGATACGCTTGACTTTCAGGCGGAAACCTTGAAGGGACGTCTACGTGAACTGGCATATCTCAACCGCGGAGTCTGTATCCGATTTAAAGACCTTAGGACAGGAAAAACAGAAGATAATCAGGATACTGCAGCGGAAGTCGTTTATCATTATGAGGGTGGGATTGTTTCGTTTGTTACTTATCAGAATGAGAATAAGGATGTATACCATGCTACCCCGATATACTTAGAAGGAACAATAGACGGTGTTCGGGTTGAAATTGCTATTCAATATAATACAAATATTCCAGAGCATATCTTTTCTTATGCGAATAACATCCGAACGTCTGAAGGAGGTTTTCATGAGAGCGGTTTCAAAAGTGCTTTGACGCGGACATTCAATGCGTATAGTAAGGATAATGGGTTGTTAAAGGGTGAAAAAATTACACCAAAAGGCGAGGATATACGCGAGGGGATTACGGCTGTTCTCAACATCAAGGTTCCCGAACCACAGTTTGAAGGGCAAACGAAATCAAAACTTGGCAATACCGAAGTAGAAGGTATTGTAATGAGTATTGTGAACCAGCAGCTGAAAGAATATTTGGAAGAACAGCCAGCACTTGCTAAGCGGATAATCCAAAAGAACCTTCTGGCAGCTCGTGCCCGTGAAGCAGCACGGCAGCAGCGTGACATCATTCGCAGGAAAGGCGTGCTTGATTCCGCATCTATGCCCGGTAAACTTGCCGATTGCTCAGAACGTGATAAGTCAAAAACAGAGATATTCCTTGTTGAGGGAGATTCCGCTGGTGGCACAGCAAAACAGGGCAGAGATCGTAGTTTTCAAGCGGTTCTTCCACTAAAAGGTAAGGGAATTAACGTTGATAAAGCGCGTTTAGATAAGATATTAAAAAATGCACAGGTAGTAGATATTATTACGGCACTTGGGACCGGTATTGGTGAAGAAGAATTTGACCTTGAAAAATTGCGATATGGTAAAGTGATTATTATGGCGGATGCGGATGTAGATGGAGCACACATACGCACGTTGCTACTCACATTTTTCTTTCGCCAGATGCCGAAGTTAATTCATGGAGGACATCTCTATATTGCTCAACCACCTTTGTACCAAATTAGGAGAGGACGGAGTTCGCAGTACCTTCAAGATGATGAGGAACTCCAAAACTACCTTCTGGAATCCGCCGCAGGGTCTCAAACCATAAAGTATAAGGGACGCGAAGACATTTATACGGAAGAGGAAGCGATCGCTTGTGTTAAGGCGTTGTCTCATATTGAAAAATGCCTCTCAGAACTGAATGGACGCGGAAACCGCACACGGCAAGAATTGATAGAATTTCTATGGCAACCTATGTCAGAACAACAGGAAACTGGATCGGAAGATGAATCAGTTTTAATGGAACCGAACGAAATACAAGAAGATCCGGTAGATACTGTCTTAAATATCCTTGAATCCCAAACAGACAATTCTGTTCAAAGTGAACTTCAATTCGGTGAAAATGGAACAGAGCATAATTCTGATTCTAATCAAATAGACATTGCAGATGAAAACACTTTGTCAGATATTCCTGTTTATATGACAGCACAACTCCAAGTGTCATCTGATGCTGCGATTCATAATGAACTTTCTCCTCATATCCAGTGTGTTAAGGAACTCGATTTCCAATCTGAGGATTTTGTTGAGAATACGTCAGAGGAGTCACCACTCTTTACCGTATCAAATAAATCGGATGAGCAGCAAACTGCAAACACTGTTGCGGAATTGCTCTCTATTCTTATGGCAAGTGCGAATCGTGGTATGACGTTAACCCGCTACAAAGGACTTGCTGAGATGAATGCCAAACAATTGCAAGAGACAACGATGCGGACAGAGGTACGTATGTTGTTACAAGTGACGATGGAGGACGCTGTTCAAGCAGAACGTATGTTCACGTTGCTCATGGGAGATGCGTCGGAACCTCGACGTGCGTTTATAGAACGTTATGGTACACAAGTGGAACTTGACGTTTATGGGGCGTAACCCATTGACAGCAAAATAGATGTCAATCAAATCAATGCTGGGGTTAGCAAAGTTATGTCCCGGCAATTATGGACTGTTTTGAATTATTTATACACTGTTGTGTCGGCAAGGTTAGAAGCCTCGCCTACTGTGAGGTGAAAGTGTATAATTACTTTTTTATTCACCATAATCTAAAGCTACTATAAAGAAAGTGAAATGCAAGAAGAAAACATTATTAGACGACCGATAGAAAATGAATTACAAACGTCCTATCTCACGTACGCGATGAGCGTCAATACGAATAGGGCACTTCCGGATGTGCGAGATGGTTTAAAACCGAGTTCACGACGTATTATTTATGCTATGGGGGAACTCAATCTAACGGGTGATCGTCCCTACGATAAGTGTGCTGCAGTCGTTGGGGAGGTGATGAAAAACTTTCACCCACACGGTGATGGACCGATTTACGGGACACTTGTTGGACTTGCGCAGGAGTTTAATACGCGTTATCCGTTAATTGATGGACAGGGAAACTTTGGCTCTATTGACGATGACCCCGCAGGCGCAATGCGCTATACAGAGTGTAGACTCGCTAAGATTGCTGAGACATTGCTCCTACATATTGGCATGGATACGGTAGACTTCCAACCGAATTATAAGGATTCAATTGAAGAACCGACTGTGCTGCCCGGACTTCTCCCGAACCTACTTGTCAATGGCACGACAGGAATCGGTGTGGGGTATCTTACAAGGATACCACCGCATAATCTCAATGAAGTTGTAGATGCCCTCCTAAACATACTCGACTTTCCTGATGCTACTGTTGACGAACTTATAGAATTTATGCCCGGTCCAGATTTTCCAACAGGTGGTATTATTGTGGGAAGACAAGCCATCAAGGAAATGTATACAAGAGGCAAGACAAGTAAGGGTGGGATTACGATACGTGCAAAGGTGACGATTGAACCGATGACGCATGATAAATCGCGGGGAGATCGTGAACAGATCATCGTTACCGAAATTCCGTATCAAGTTAAGAAAAATCGTCTTCTTGAACAGATCGTTCAACAGGTAAATGGGAATACAATTACCGGAATTTCGAATATTCGAGACGAATCTGATGAAGATATTCGTATCGTTATTGAACTCAAACGAGGTGAAGTACCGCAAGTTGTATTGAATCAACTCTATAAACATACTGCTATGCAGGACGACTACCATCCGATCCTGCTCTGTCTTGTAGATGGTCTTCCGAAAGTTTTAACGCTGCCAGAGATTTTACTTCACTACTTGGCACATCGGCGGGAGGTAATACGTAGGCGGACACAGTATGATTTGGCACGTTGTGAACGTCGAGCACATATATTAGAAGGATACCGAACTGCTCTTGAGCATTTAGAGGAAGTGATTGACATTGTGCAAACAGCTGAGACTCCAGATGATGCACTGAATCAATTGCAATCTCAATATGAACTCACGGATGTTCAGGCACGCGAGGTATTAGGTTTAACCTTACGACAACTCACTGGTCTAGAACGACAACGGATCAACGATGAATACAGTGATCTACTTGAAACAATTGCCGAACTCCGAGCTATCCTTGCAGATGAGGACCTTGTCACAGAAATCATCCGAACGGAATTAGCAGGTTTGAAAGAGGATCATGGAGATGACCGTAGAACTGAGATCGTTTCTGAAGTGAAAAGTTTTGAGATGGAAGACCTTATCGCTGATGAGGAGATGGTTGTTACACTGACACATTCAGGTTATCTCAAACGCATTCCGATGGATACCTATCGTACGCAAAATCGGGGTGGCGTTGGCATTAAAGGTGGTAATCCGAAAGATGGAGACTTCTTGGAACAGTTGATTATTGCTACAGCACACCAATCCCTACTCTTCTTTACAAGTTTGGGTAAGTGTTATGTACTGAAAGTTTTTGAGATACCAGAAGGTTCAAGAATAGCAGCAGGCAGAGCCGCAGTAAATATGTTACAATTGAGTGAATCGGAGACCATAACCGCATTTTTACCGATCAGAGAGTTTACTGATGATACCTATATTCTGATGTCAACAAAACACGGTATTGTGAAGAAAACTGCCCTGAGTGAATTTAGAAATACCATTTCAAGTGGGATCATAGCAATTAATTTGGATCCGGACGATCTATTGATCGGAGCACAACTTACAGATGGCAACTATGATGTTATCCTTGTTAGCCATAATGGGTATTCTATCCGCTTCAAGGAAACTGATGTGCGGGGGATGGGACGGCGGACGCGAGGCGTTCGTGGTATTCGTCTGACAGAAGAGGATTTTGTCGTGGATATGGTGTGTTCTGCAGATGAAAATGATTCGTTGTTGATTGTTACAGAAAACGGTTATGGTAAACGCACAGGACTGTCTGCGTATCGCTCACAAAAACGTGGCGGTGTTGGTTTGACTGCCATAAAACGTTCAACGCGTAATGGGGCAGTTGTTTCTGCAAAACTGGTCTCGAATTCTGATGAACTCGTCCTGATTAGTTCTACTGGATACGTTACACGGATGGCTGTCAGTGATGTTCGCGTGATCGGTCGTACAACGCAAGGTGTCAGAATGATGACTTTACAAGACGATGAAACGTTGGTAGACGTTGCTACAATTTCGGAAACGGATACTGATTAATCTTGCTATTGATAGGGAGAATTATTATGAAGAATAAAATATGTATATTTGTCAGTCTGTTTTGTATTCTATGTCCGTTGTCAATGGAAGTGGTAACAGAGGCACAAGAAAACTCCTTAAGTGAAATACCCGAACAAGTGCCGTTAACAGAGGCATCTAAGAAAGCAAAACAGGTATATACACAACTCATGTATGCAGTCTATCTGCAATCATTTAATAAAGATATTAAGGAAGCAAGAAATATATATGATGCGTTGGTAGAACAGGCACCAGAATCTGCCTATGTTTGGTATAAACGCGGGCAACTTCTAAACATAATGCAGAATATTCGCCGCGCTGAACAAGATACGCGCCGCGCACTTGAACTTGACCCATCACATATTCAAGCGACATGGCAACTAGCTCAAATTCTTGTGAAACGGGCATCCTATTCAGGTAGCAGGGCTATTAAGAAAGTCCTGAAAGAACTCGAGGTCCTAGAAACCCTTGAGAGAGTGATTGAACTAGACCCTGACCATTTAGATGCACACCACGTACTTTCAGATTTGGCGTTCCAGATCGGTGAATACAAGACAGCGGAAACATCATATAAGGCACTTACACGTATCTTACCTTTTGAACCGACTTTCCATGAACGGCTTGGTGATATTTACAAAAATTTAGACCGTCCACATGAAGCAATCGATGCCTATCAAAGGGTGATAAGAATTAAATCGAATGATCAGAATGCGCTTAGAGCATTAGGGGAACTCTACCTCAGTATAGGTAAATTGACTGAAGCGCGACAATCCTTTGAGAAGGTCCTAGTTATGGTGCCTCAAGACTTTGGTGCCAACTTAGGTATGGGTTTAGTTTTTCAGCAACTTGCAGGAAACACTATTCAGTCAGAAAATGATAACCCATCAGATGAACCAGTTGATAAATTCGAACTTCTCGAATCTGCAGAAACACATCTGTTACGCGCGATCTCCATAGCAAAAGAGGTCGTCAATAATTCTCGGAATGAATCCCGTCGTACATATTATCAAGAACTTGCGAACAGAGCTCAGTATCTCCTTGTAGACGTTTATATTTCATTTAAGAACTTTGAAAAAGCTACAGAAATCTTTGATAAAATACTTGAGGACGATCCTGATAATATTGTTGCTATATACGGTATCGGTTCAGTCTATCAAGCGATGGGAGATTTCAAAAATGCAGAAACCTATTTGCGAAAAACGCTTACACTTCAACCAACGCATGTAGATGCCCTCAACGGACTCGGTTATCTTTATGCACAGCAAGGTAAGAATCTTGATGAAGCTGAGGCGTTAATCAAACGCGCACTTGAGAAATCTCCAGAAAATGGAGCATACCTTGATAGTCTTGGATGGGTGTTCTTTAAACAAGGAAAATTCGCGGAAGCTGTTGATACTTTGGAGAGTGCTAATCAACAATTACCAGATAGTGTTGAAATCTTGATGCATCTTGGAGATGCATATAGCAAGACGGGTGAACTTGAAAAAGCACGTAGTGTTTGGCAGCAAGCGCAAAAACTTGAACCAGATAATAGTGACATAAAGGAACGACTCAAGCAATAGTTACGGAATGCAGTGCGGAACAATTGAGAATGCGATATACGATCCTCACGTTTTTCTTGTTAACGCTGACACTCTTTTCCCAAACAGGCGAAGCGTTCCGTTGTGGGACTGCGCTCTTGAAACAGGAAAAGGTGCACCAACTCCCATCCGAAGCGGTGACAGCTCCAGCACATCCGAATGCCCCCGCACGTCCTGTTGGATTCCAACGTCCCTTCTTTGCCATTGACTTCGCAAGAAAGCAGCAGTATACGGTCAACGCAACGTTACGTGCAAGCGGAATACATTGTGATATATATGTGGAAGATGCAGAATGGCAAGAAAATATCAATCCGATAACATTGCATTTGATACAAGTAGCATTTGATGAGGCAACACCTGCCGACCCGCGACGTGGTATTTATGACATCTTAACGGATGAGTTCGGACCACCACCCGATGTTGATGCCAATCAGAAAGTTATATTGCTCTTGCTCAATATACGTGATGTTGGTGACCGCCACACAACAGTCGGTTACTTCATGCCAATTGACCAAGAACGCGGGGTACTCCACCATCCAACCCTCGGACCATTACATAGCAACGAAGCCGATATTCTTTACCTTAATACAAATTACATTTCGCCAAATTTTGACACGTTTCAGGCAGTCATTGCACATGAGCTACAACACCTTATCCATTGGAAGCATTCACCAAGAGAGGAAATTTGGGTAGATGAAGGTTGTGCTGATTATGCGACCTTCCTGTGTGGTTATAATCTAAATCAACATCTTACTGCTTTTCAGAACGCACCACACATTTCCCTTACTGATTGGTCTCAAATGAGTCAAACACACTTGCTTGCACATTACGGGGCGGCTTTTCTTTTCATGCTATATCTAAATGATCACTATGGGGGCAGCCAAACTATTGCGGAGATTGTTAAAAATCGATTAGATGGAATTGTAGGAATTACTCATGCGCTGGCTGCACGTGGGGCACCAGTGAAATTCTCGGATATCTTCGCTGATTGGAAAGTTGCGAATTACCTTAGCACATGGCGAGCACTCGGCACACTTGAAGAGCAATACAAGTATAACACACATATACCAACGATTAAACCGATTTTTAGTCATCGCTCCTATCCGGTTGCCGGTAAGAATAAAACACTTGCTAATTTTGCTTCACACGCAATTGAATATAAAGTTGCAACTGCGGGGCAGGCAGGACTTACCTTCAGTTTTTCTACGCGACGGAACACAAGTGTAGACATCAAAATCGCATTTCTGAAAAACACTGGGGACATCCTTGTTGAGGCGTTACCTCTAAACACCGTGGACGGTACTGCTTCATTGGATATTCCTGAGTTTGGTACTTCTTTCCAACGTATAATGATTATGCCGAGCCTACAAGTTGAAAATCAAAGTTTTTCTCAGCAAACTATATCTTATAACTATAATGCGTTTGAAGGAAGTCTCGGCACTTATACAACACATATTCTTCCTAACCCGATACACCCGAACTATTGGGAAATTATTGCTGTTCCGAGCGAAACAACAGTTGCGCAGGCGTTTACCGTAACCCTAACTTACCAGAATCGAAAGCTTAATGATGCCGAACCGATGGTGTATATCCAAAGCAAAGATCAAGCGGTCTACCGTTACGCTTTTCACCTTGAACCTGAAATTGAGACAGCAGACATTAAATGGCGCATTATGCGAGGGGAAACCATTATTGATGAAGGAGTTCTTGAAGAATAACACATAAAAGATTTTCGGTTTTCAGTAAAAGCGGAATGTATATCTACTGCTGATAACTGACTGCTGATGTTATGTTATAAAATGGAGGAATACATGGCTAACACACTATATGCAGGAACTATTGGACAGAGCGTTTGGCGGAGTACTGATATTGGTAAAACTTGGCACCGCGTTAGCAACGGGATGTTCCCAGAAGCGGATATTCGCGCTATCGTCGTACATCCGACAGATTCAAATGTCCTCTATGCTGGCACTGAGAAAGGTGTCGTCAAAACTACGGATGGTGGCAATAATTGGGCACATCTGCCGAGTGAAATGGACAGTCGAGAAGTTTGGTCACTTGCAATCCATCCGACTGAACCGGACACACTCTTTGCAGGGACATGTCCATCTGCTTTTTTCAAAACAACGGATGGTGGTAAAACGTGGAAACAACTTGACGCTGAACTGGCAGAAGAATGTGAAGGCATTCCTATCATTCCGCGCGTAACAACTATCATTATTGACCCAGAAGACCATGATACCGTCTATGCAGGTATTGAGATTGACGGTATGCGTCTTAGCACTGATGGTGGAGAAACGTGGCATAATCGCAGTGAAGGATTGAGTAGTCAAGATATCCATGGTTTGACGGTGGTTCCGGGTGAGCAAAAAACACTTGTTGCTGCAACAAATAACGATGTTTGTATTACAACGGATATGCATCAGTGGACTCCCTTGAAGGTCCGTGACCATTTTCCATGGCCATATTGCCGCGCAGCATTCTATTTAAACGGTAATTCTGCAAAAGTATTTATCGGTGCAGGCAACGGTCCACCCGGTGATCAGGGTGGAATCTTTTACATGCAAGATGCAGCTGCAGCATCCGATGCAGACGCAATTCAGTGGGAACGTTCTGATATTGGGATAACTTCAAATAGCACTATTTGGTGTTTCGGTTCTAATCCGAGTGTGGATGGATTGCTGATTGCCTGTAGTGTGAGCGGACAACTTTTCTTGAGTGAGGACAACGGTGATTCCTGGACGAAATTGACACACGAATTTGGAGAAGTACGCGCCTTAGCGGTGGCATAGCAGCTCAAGTCGATCCTTGCTCTGACACAAAAGTTTAGAGATACACAAGGCACAAGGGGAACAACTATGCACGACCAAAATCCAATTTTAGACCGGGAGAGCAGAACAAATAATAATCAGTTGAATTTGGTATGAGACATCCTACGCAGAATCAACTCCGAATTTAGGACAGTTCTGACAAAACCGACCCAGACCCTCAGAATCGTAATTGGTAAAATTGGTAATTTTTCTTATAGACAAATCCAGTGATAGTCTACATAATGCAACTTTTAAAATTACCAATTGCCTTTGGATAGCATGGAGTTGTCCTCAGAGATCACAGCAAGTGATCCCAAAACAGGTGCTTGGCACAGTTGTGACAAACTGCAGAATTGGTATAAGAAAATATAATTCCAATCGATAACGGGTTGTTTGTTTGCGGGGTGGTCTGGTTGGGTTCTGTGGGTTCACTGTGGTGCGGGTATTCTCTTTGTGCGGTGGTAGACAATCCGAGCGGCGCGGCGCGTTATCGCGTCGATTTATACTGGGTTGGTATACTGATGTTGTTCGGTTGGTGTGTTATTCTCACCTGGATTATTTTTTTGTAAAAACGTGTATATTTCTTTGGATATTGAGTTGAGTGTCAAAAACTTTACACACCCCCCATTTAAATTTGCCACTTGACTTTTTTTTGCAAATTGTGCTAAACTCTTCAAATGGGCGGGTTGTGCTTTGTTGGCAGACATAAGAGGTTTGCCCTCCATCAAAAATACGCAGCACGCCTTACGACTATAGTTTAATCAAGGAGGCATATCTCTATTATGCGTTTTTTTAGTTTTCTAATAATACCTATTCTCCTCATTTCAATCGTTGGATGTCTTGGAAGTGGGGAAATTAAAATTGACAAACCACCAGCATTTGTTAACGCGAAACGAGTTGTTATTACCAAGTTCATCGCTGAGGACACGGAGACACAGGAACTTGGCAAAAGGGTGAGTAAGAATTTAGCAGAACGTTTAGAACTTGTCTTAAAAGACAACGATTGGGTTTATGATGTATCGGAGAAAGTACAACCAATAGCCGATAAAGTTGCGGAGTTAGGATTAACACTCAATGATGTGTATGCAGATCCAGCGTTGGCAGCTAAAGTAGGACAAGCCCTTGAAGCAGACATCATTATAACAGGAATGGTTCAAGACCCTAAAATCCGTCGTATTGATAACAATGAACACTATATGCGGCAAGGAAGACAAACAGGTATATCGGGAACATCTACATACATCACTACGCGCCAGTCTGTGAGTGGCAGAGTACGGGTCAAAGCTATTGATGTTGCGACAGGCGAAATCCTATATAACAATCAGATACTATCATATCTTAAATATTGGTTCGCTTATCAAACACAGCAGAGCGGACAAGTTATTTTCAAAGAAGATAATGAAATGCTTGCTGATTTAGGATTGTATTTGCCACGTCGTATTTCATACAAACTTTACCCAACGGGACTTAAGAAGGAACCTGAAGAACAGGTTTTGTTGATACCTGAAATTATACTAAAAGGCACTGGCGGAGTATTCAAATACGATTAACATTACTTTCCTGCTGATTCAAAGATATAAGGTGGATAGAAGTTTGATCTTCTGTCCACCTTGTTTTATGAATGTATACCGAATTAACCCAATTTGTAGCGTGTGGACTCCGTGCCTCGCCATACTGCCAGTTTCAGAAATCAACTTTCCATTAAGAAATAGTCGGTTCTGTGTTTCCATTAAGAAATAGTCGGTTCTGTGAATGTCGGACGCACATTCACCAAGTGCAATTCATTGACTATCCATTAGGCAGCATTGAGTCGGTATCTTGAAAAAAGTTTTCTATTTGGTGGGTGTAGGTTCTGCCATGTTGTAGCAATTGCCTTGAAACGTCATAAAATTCAGCCGGAGGAATACTCTCATAAGGGTTTGCTATTTTTTGATAACAGTCTAAAGCATGTTCAAAGAAATTTAGCGTGGATTCATCAATCGCACCGCTTTCTTGCACTGCACGGAAACCTTGAAATTTTTGGTATGGAGGTGTCTTGCCACTAAATTCAATTATGGCATTATTTATGTCTACTGCACGTTGTACAATCATCAGAAAGCAGCTTTTGATATAAGAATGCGTTAACCTGTCAGCAGCAATATATTCCTTTTTGTTACCTGGAAGACCATGCTGTAATTGTCCAAAACATTCTTCTAAATACGTCAATTTTGCTTTCACAGGATTGAACTGACGTTGTAATGAAGTTTCTTGAGTGGCTTTTGACATTTTATACTCCTAATGTTTTTATTTTCAGACTATAATGGTAAGACGTGATTTAACATAAAAAGTTGTAGCAGTAAATAATTTCTCAATCGGAAACCCAGATTATCTGAAGTAATTTAACGGATATATTGAAGAGATGTTGACATAGGAAGAATAATGATGAAAGCAGTGACGCGAAGTGGTGATGGCGGCCCAGAAGTTTTGCAATTAAGTGAAGTGCCAACACCAAAACCGACAGAAACGCAGCTATTAGTAGATGTCCGAACAACTGCACTCAATCGCGCAGACCTAATTCAACGGCGCGGTG
Organism: Candidatus Poribacteria bacterium; assembly: GCA_965214095.1. Taxonomy (GTDB): domain Bacteria; phylum Poribacteria; class WGA-4E; order WGA-4E; family WGA-3G; genus MSPOR6. The sequence goes on from OZ243938.1 coordinate 2,635,133, forward strand.
GCTATCCACCCCCTTCAGGGGAGTCGGAGATACTCGGTTTGGAAATTGCTGGCATAGTTTCTGGAATGGGAACAAAAGTTACTGGCTTTAAGAATGGTGACCGTGTTTTCGGGCTTGTCGGTGGTGGTGGCTATGCTGAAAAGGCTGTTATCGATTATCAAATGGCGATGGTAATACCAGACGAATGGAGTTTTGAACAGGCTGCTGCTGTTCCAGAAGTGTTTTTCACAGCAAATGAGAACATCTTCACATTAGGCAGGTTGGCTGCCGGTGAAACAATTCTAATTCACGCAGGTGGAAGCGGTGTTGGCACTGCTGGAATACAGATCGCACATCATGCACGAGCGCGTGTGTTTGTCACCGCAGGATCATCCGATAAAATTGAGAGATGCGTGACACTTGGTGCTATCGCAGGAATAAATTATAAACATTCTGATTTTGTCACAGAAATTGAAAGGTTGACAGGTGGAGAAGGTGTTGATGTTGTATTAGACTTTATCGGTGCACCGTATCTGTCAAAAAACTTACAAATACTCAAGACGAAAGGACGTTTATCGCAGGTAGGGTTAATGGGTGGTTCGTCTACAGAAATAGACTTAGGGACGGTGATGCGTAAACGACTGCAGATTAACGGTTCCGTTATGCGTCCACAATCGCTTGAGGAAAAAATCGCTATCACGCAGCGGTTTGTTGAACGTTGGTTTCCAGAATTAAAGACAGGAAAACTTCAACCCGTGATTGATACCGTCTTCCCTTTATCGCAAGCACGGGATGCACATGCGTATATGGAAGCAAACCGAAATATCGGTAAGATCATTTTGAAAGTGTAGAAGTTTGTTGTGTTCTCAGGTAATCCCATATTTTCTGAAGAAATGCAATTTTGTTTTCAACTAACAATAAATTCAACACGTCTTATGATTTCGTTGATATATAGGTTAGTTTGATTTTTAGGTTAATGATAATGCTCACAATTAAACACTGGAAAGGTAAATTAGGCACTGCACGTTTTCTGTGTGCTGTTTGCTTTATATTTGTATCGGTTCTGTTCGTTTTTAGTTTTGCCTCTGTTGCAGAAATCACTCAAGCGACATCAACAGACGGTATTACAGTCAATTTCAAACTCCCACAACTCCAAATTACAGAAGTTCCAACAGATACCCATGCTGAAAATACGGGTATAACCGGTGTTCACCACACAGTGCAATATGCCGAATGCGATTGGATTCACGAACCAGGACTTCCTCGGCTGCCTGCGACACGCGTTCTACTTGCTATTCCCGCAGATGCTCAACTCAATAAAGCAGATATTTCTGTTAACGCTGGTGCCGCACAATCTCATAATGCGGTTAAGTTTCTACCGTATCAGGTTGAAATGCCAGTGAGTGTAGACCGTGTTTCTATTGATGCTGGTCATTTACAATCCGATAGTCGTGTGGGCAATCAACAGAATATAAAAAAAGGTAACCCCAATCCCATTCCAAAACTATATCCAGAAGTACTTGCTCGGATTGAGATGGATGGTTATATCCGTTCACATCGTGTCATCAGTTTAGCACTGTATCCGGTTCAGTATAATACAGCGACACGCCAACTACGTTCTTATAGTAGTCTTTCAGTTTTCATCCCAATTAAAACGCAATTAAAACCCCGCGCCTCAGGACCAACGTTCAATCCTACACGAAAAGATCCTTATGAACAAGTCTATAGACGACATATTCTAAATTATACAGACTATCTCAAGACGTTCAACGTTGATTTGAATGCAGGTGGGGTTTTTCGCAATAGAGCTGCAGGACTTGCTGCTGCTCCTGCTGCCGTAAATTCACAACAGACACGTTACAAACTCTATGTTGATGATACTGGTGTTTATCAAGTGACTGCAGCGTCCCTTCGTAAGGATTGGGGAATTGACCTTATAGGTATTGACCCGCAAAAACTTCGTATTACCCACGGAGACAAGGAAATTCCTATCCATGTGAGTGGGGCAGTTGATGGAAGATTTGATGCTGAAGACGCAATTCTGTTTTTAGCACACAGTTCCACCGATCCTGAAAGTCCCTTTCCAAAAAATGCCTATACATTGTGGAATGTTTATTGGCTAAGCGTTGCTACAGATGAACAACAACCAGCGCGTGTGCCGCAAATTGAAGCAAGTCCAAGTGATGCAACAGCTATTCAGGTGCCTACTTTCCGATCGCGAGTCATTTTTGAGGAGGATCACCTATCCAACAACCTTGAATTTGTATATCCAGAAGTTGTTTCGGAGGGTGATAAGCACAAATGGTTTGATGCTTTAGACTTTTGGTTCTGGGACGGTATCAAAAATGCAAGTGATATTGGCGAACTACGTCTTGAATTTCCACTCTATGATGTCGCAAAGAGTTTTGATCCACCAAAAATAGATTTGGTTCTGCAAGGTGGAACACCCGTGAACCACCAAATCTTGGCAGCTGTCAATGGCGTTCGGATTGATCTGGCAGAATGGGAAAGTCAAGCACAAGTCACCCTTTCCAAAAATCTTCGTGTTTGGAACAACCTAAAAGATGCAACGAAAGGGGAAAATAATGTTCTCTCTCTGGCACGCATTGACAACAACTTGGAAGAAGATACAACACGGTACCCGTATCATATCTACCTTAATCGGTTTTGGGTGGAATATACGCGACTCTTTTTAGCCGTAAATGACGAACTTCGCTTCGGAACACCCATTAAGGCTTCGCAAGAGAGTGAAAACAAAGGTGTAACACACCAATTTCGAATTGATGCTTTCTTTGATCCGAATGTGTCGGTTTTTGAGACGGATGGAAACATCCTTACGGCAAAACTTCAAGGTGTAAATGTAACGCAATATGCAACAGATGATGTGATGCGTGCACGTCTTAGAGCATTGAATGCAGGAGATCTCAGAGGACTACCAAATCACACCTACTCAACAACTTTCCAGATACCAGATACACGAACAACCGAATTTATAGCAGTTTCTGAGGACGCACTGCGGAAACCTGTCAACATTGAAACAGTACAACCCAGTGATTTACAAAATCCATTGAACGGTGTGGATTATCTCGTGTTAACACATGCCAGATTCCGTGAGGCAGCTGACAGGTTAGCTGAATGGCGGTCGACGGCAAGAGGTGGTGGATATCGCACTAAAGTTGTTGACATCATGGATGTTTACAACACTTTCGGTGATGGAAAAGTACACCCAATCTGGATAAAAGATTTCCTGAGTTACGCCTATCAAAATTGGGCACCACCTGCACTCTCATACCTTGTTATTTTAGGAGATGGCACTTACGATTTTCGCGGTATAGACAAAGAAATACATCCTGACCCGCCTGAACTGGCAGGTTATATACCTCCCCATTACATACCAACCGATTCTTTCGGAAGAACTTCTGCAGACCATTGGTACGCCACCATCTCTGGACACGATGAATTTGTAGATTTTTATCTGGGGAGATTGAGCGTTGAAACCGAAGCGGAAGCGGATGCTGTTGTTGACAAGATTATCAATTATGAAGCACAGCCGTTAAACGGTGCTTGGAGACGTAGAATTATTTCTGTCGCAGATGACGAAGTGAGCAATTCAGGGGATGATATATTCAAAAGAAGCCTTAACGAAATCGCTAAAGACCATACGCGACTCGGATACGAAACTGTTGAGATTTATCTTGAAGATGTGATAGATGAAGTGGAAGCAAATCCTGAACAATATCCAGGCGTGCTACCTCGCCACGTGGCAAAAGATAGAATAATTAATGCATTAGGTGAAGGTTCTGTAGTCGCACAATACGCAGGACATGGAGGAAGGATTGTCTGGGCACACGAAGCCATTTTTGATAATGCATCCATTGACAAAATTGAAGAGACAAAACATCTCCCATTTATGTTAGTGTTGAGTTGTTATAACGGATATTTTGATGCACCGGGTGAACCGAGTATGGCTGAAAAACTACTCCGGAAAGAAAAGGGTGGTATCATCGGAATGCTTAGTGCAACCAGACTCACCTACGGAACGGGTAATGACGACCTCAATCGGATTATCTTTGATCTACTGTTCCAAAGGAATGAACGGCAATTAGGTCCCTTGAGCTTTGACTCCAAACTTGAATACTTGCTGACAGCAGGCACGTCACAGCTGGATATAATGCTGGAATATACGCTTTTTGGTGACCCCGCATTGCGTATCGCAATGGCAGATTATGAAATACTTCCAAAAATTGAGACCAAGACAGTCAAAGCAGGTGATACTCTCAAGATCGCATCAGGATACATCCAGAGCGTACGGTTTGACGCAGCATCACAACAAAAAGTGTTTACGCGTAATACAGGTTTTAATGGACAACTGACCGTTAAGGCAACTTTCCCAGGACAACAGTCAATCGGTATAGACAAAACTGGGGCACCGAAGGAGTTTTACTCTGGTGATGTAATCGTCACAGAGACATTCCCAGTCCAAGGTGGCAATTTTCCAGCTGTTGAAATAAACGTGCCAAGAAACATCTCACATGGAGATGCTCATGTAGAGTATTACGCTGAAAACGATACCGAAATTGCTGTCGGGGGTGATGGCTTTACTGTTGATATCCCGAAAATACTTGATATACAAACGAAGGTGATTACCACAGAATCCGGTGAGGACAAAATTGATATTTCCGCACACATCTCTGATGATGATAAAGCAACTGTGTCTGTCGTATTAGAATGGCGGAATCCGCGCACCGTCAATAGAGATAGGGTGGATATGGTTCCTATTGAAGTGAATTCAGATACAACATCGCAATCAGTTCCCACAGGAAGATGGTGGAAAATTCCTGAACCTTTACCTGCTCCAACTGACGGCAACGCTTTCCGTTATGATATTCAGGTTACGGATTCTGACGGATTTGTAGTCACCTCTGATTATTTCAGATTCTATCCATATACATATCCTAATCTTTCTGTGGTTTCCAAAAGATATTCTCGCATTGAACAGATCAGTTATATTTCTGTTAGCCAAAATGATGGAGTGAATGAACGCGTTTTGTCTGCTGATATTGAAGTCGTAGGTACTACGAATTCTTCTGATGATTCAGTCGCTTCTGAACGAGATCTGCTTGTGGAATTAGGACTTTCTGATATTGATATTGATGTAGTGTTTTTTAGCGGGAATCCAGATATAGACGATAACGGTATCATTGACGTTGATGCAAATATACTTGGTCGCACTCAGATAAAACCGGATGACTGGGTAGTGCGGAATCCCCTTCTCCAACGTTCTAATGCCTACAACCCTAATCCACTCAACATCGATCCAATTGCCACAGTTTCTATCCCCGTATCCTTACGCAACGGTGTGCACGATGTGTTCGTTTATGTTGATCCAATTTTTAGCAGCGGTGATCAACCCGGCAAAGTGCGTGAAAATAATGAACAAGATAATATTGGATATAGGCAGATTGCTGTTTCCGAAACCATTGTTGGCGCAGCACCTACACGCATAACGAGCATTGATGGTGGCTTGCGGCTAATCGCTCCCGCTGGCGCAATTCAAAATAAGTCTACCGTTATGTCGATCAGCCCGATTGTTCCAGATATACCCGATACGAATTATGTTTATTATATCGGAGGCACTGGAGATGTCCGAAATACGAAACAAGACCTTCCTTTTCCTATTGTAAAAAGTGATTACAATGAGAACTCCGCAACAGCGATGCTATTCCCGGTTGCACTACCTACATACCTATCTATGCAAGGTTATACACTGCATTTAAACGATTCTTCCGCTGAACAATGGAGCGCATTTAAATTACAAGCACCGGTTACTGTTGAGCTTGATTATGATTATATGACACTTCAACAGGAAATCATACGTGAGCATTATGGTAGTGATACGGATGTGTTGATGGAAGAACCATCAATTGAGGAAAGGGTCAAGATGGCGGTAGAAACAAGGGTACAGACCATTGGTGTGTATCTCTGGATTGATCAGATTGCCAATTGGGTGCGACTTGATGGCTCTAAGGTTAAAAAACAAGCGAACGGCAATATATATACAACCACGCGTCCCACACATATCCGCGCGAACAACATCGGTGATGGAACACTGGTGGATGTTGAGATTGCCCCAGAGGGGGCAGATGTCGGCACTTGGATAGTACTTTTTGAAAGTGAACGAACCTACCGACTTCTCTATATCCCTGTTACAACAGAATTAGATACAGAAACTGCTCAACCACAATTAGAAGTAATTGGAAGTAATATCTCAATTTTACCTTTTAGTCATCTCGGAACAAACTTTTCTAACACAAATCTTGGGTTTACACTTGACATTGACATCGGGGAAATCCCTTTCCAATATGGTGATATTTTGCGCTTTAATATATCGCAAATTGAAGTACCGGGTGAAAATACTGATCAGTTTTATGGCGCATCTTTTCTCAACAGAAACAATGGGGATGGCACAGTTCAATATCTTGAATTGGCTCCAGAGACGACAATGCCACAAGACACTTGGTTAATCCTATTCATCTCTCCAAAGCAATTTCAGATTGAAGGTAAAAACAGTGGACTCTTGGTGAAAAATGGTGTACCTATATATGGAACAGTTGGTACACCTTTTGAACACAGTGAATATGGATTGAAGTTGCTAATAACACAAGGTCCTGAACCTTTTGAAGTCGGTGATCGCTTCATATTTGCTACAAGCATGGTAGGAACGATTCAAGCCGAAACTTCGTATCTCGGAACTATGACCTGTCTGCGGAGTGAAGATACGTTGCCTCCTGACATTCAATTAACCGTTGGCAATCAGAAGCACTTTATTGATGGGGCACCAGTAGACAACGCACCACTTATCCAAGCCACACTCACGGATGCACGCGGTATTGACTACATCACGCGTCCAGTGAAACTTGAATTGGGACGGTTCGGTGAGTATGAGACCATCGCCGAAACAGAATACAAACTCACACACCATCCTGCGTCTTCGCAGCTTATATTGACATATAATTCACCCGAACTCGAACCTCGTGAATACCAACTCCGCCTCTCCGCAAGCGATCTTGATGGAAATATGAGCGAGAGTGAAACTGACTTTCAGGTGCATGGACAACTCCAATTAGTTGAACCCTTGAATTATCCTAATCCTTTCTCAATGGACACCACATTGACCTGTGAATTGACACGTCCAGCGGAGTCACTTACAGTCAAAATCTATACAATCACAGGAAGACTTATCAGACAACTGGAAACAGAGGCTACCGCAGGATTCATTCAGCTAAAGTGGGATGGTAGAGATGACGATGGTAACGAAGTAGCGAATGGCGTTTATTTTGGTAAGTTTATTGTCAAAAGCCTTGACGATGATGAGGATGACCAGACACATATTCTAAAAATGATGAAATTGAAATAGTTCTGTCGTTTATGAAAAAACTTGGTTCTAAGAAAGTATCTGTTTGTAGTTGCGCAACTTACATTAAACTGACCACTGATAACTGAAAACTGATAGCCTTAAAAATATGAAAAATTGTCTTTTGCTATGTATCCTTTTTCTATTCGTTCTGCTGCCTATCGCTTATGGGCAGACTTATACTGCGGACTTTCTCACATTAGGAACAGGAGCACGTCCGTTAGGTATGGGGAACGCATTCACTGCAATTGCCGATGAAGCGAGTACTGCTTACTATAATCCTGCTGGTATTGCACAACTGACACATCACGAATTTAACTTCATGCATTCCACGCTTGCAGACCTCGCAGCCTATGATGTCGCAAGTTATATCTATCCGTTTTCCCGTAAAATGTCCTTCGGTATCAGTTGGCTCCGCGTCGGTGTTGACGATATTCAGGTTACTGGAATTCCTGTTACCAGTAAATCAATCGGTCCCAACAACCGTCCGTATGTGGTTAACACCTTTAGCAATACAAGTAATGCTATATTACTCAGTGGTGGGACAAATCTCGTCATTCTACCGCAAGATATTACCACCTATCTCGGTGCTAATCTCAAAATAATCTACATTGATTCTTATCTCAATACCAATGCAGTCGGTGTTGGCAGTGATCTGGGTATACTCGCAAAAACGAACCAAAGAAAATCCACTGCTTTTTCCTTCGGCATCGTTGCAAGTGATTTTTTCACAACCAAACTCTATTGGAACACACCACCAGAAAACGAGTGGGAAGCACCACATACAGAAACGCTTTTGCCACGGGTCAAAGTAGGTGTGGCATACCATCAGAAACTCCCAATTTTCAACAGTAAACTTACCTTAGCAGTCGATATTGATACCCGGAACGACTATGAATTCCACACAGGGGCGGAATATGTCCTATTTGAACTGTTAGCACTACGTTGTGGGTTTGATGGTCGGAACGGCACTTCACGTGCAATGTATTTTACTGCAGGTGCAGGTCTCCAACTCCGATTTGTCACTGGTGCAGCATTCCATGTAGACTACGCCTATCAACGACAACCGGATTTAGGTATCAACAACCGCCTCTCACTTCGTGTCAGGTTTTAGACTGCAAACTTGTCACCCTACGGACAAACAAACTTCCCCAAAACCTTCCTGCACGATGCACCTGTCGCATTCGGAACGTTACTACAATTCCCGTGCACTGCCTCGTTAGCGAGGATAGCAAAAGCAATAGCCTCTTTCGCATCACCAGACATTCCTGTTTCCGATACATCAACAACGGGGATAGGTTCAAACGCATCAGCGAGACCACGCATTATCAGTGGATTCCGTGCCCCACCGCCGCTCACGTATAGTCTGTCTAACGGAGTTTTTGCCATAACATAATTCGCATAATATTGGAAGATACTTCTCACTGTCAATGCTGTTAACGTTGCAAGTCCATCATATTCTGAAATATTATATTCTTGGATTTGTCGCAAGTATGTGTCAGTAAAGGTTGTGCCGAACATCTCGCGTCCTGTTGTTTTCGGTGGGGTCAATTCAAAAAATGGATGCGCGAGCCATCGCTGTAGTAGTGGTTCACAGACTGTGCCTTGTTTCGCTAGTTCCGAATTTTCATCAAACTGCATTGTGCCATCTGTAATCTTTTCTACGCAGGCATCCAATATCATATTGCCCGGTCCTGTGTCGGATGCATGCACCGACTCTATCCCACAACCCGATGGCAGCACTGTTAAGTTAGCAATCCCACCGATGTTCAATAGACCAATCGTTTGTGTGTTGTTATGAAATAGCAGATAATCAATGTATGCTACCAACGGCGCACCTGCTCCACCTGCGGCAACATCTGCTACACGGAAATCAGCAACGGTGGGAATGCCTGTTTCATGGGCAATCACTGCCGGTTCGCCAATCTGTAGTGTTGCAGGGACAAGTGCTTTGGGCATGTGGTGAATCGTTTGTCCGTGCGATCCAATTAAGTCAATTGCTGTCGGTGCTATTTCAACGTGTTCCAACAGCGTCAACACACTTTTCGCGAATTGTTGACCTATAACGAAATTCATGGTGCATATTTCATCAACTCGTGCAGTCTCAACACTGAATAGGTCAAAGATTCTGGAACGGATCTCATCTGCATAAGGAAATGTATCAAACGCTATGAGTTCAATTTCCGTAGTCAGTCCTGATCCCGTAATTTCAACGAGTGCGACGTCCACGCCATCCGCGGACGTGCCACTCATCAAACCGATTATCAGTTTTTTCTCTTTTTGTAGCAGATCAAAAAATGGTTTCATAGTTGTTTATTCTGAATTTAATACAACAAATAGGGTTCTCGTCTTGTTCGAAATTCTTCCGAGATGCAATGCCATTCACCAATTATATTATCACATGATGTGCCGTCTAAAAGTACCTGCCGTAACCTTGAACTTCCCGCCAATCTATCAAAATGTGTTTCACGGAATTCAAAATCATTAGGATATTCATCAATTAATGTCCATAACATCCTCAATGCAACTTCAACAGATGTCACCCGTTTTCTATCAGTTATATGTATCGCAACCCCGTGACACACCTCATCTTTATATTTAGAAAACTGTGGCGTAAACATTATAGGTCGGAAAAGAACACCCGATAATACATACCCGTTCAACTGATCTGCCCACATATTGTTATCTATCCACGGCGCGCCGATATATTCAAAAGGTTTGGTTGTGCCTCGTCCTTCGCTAACATTTGTGCCTTCAAATAGACATGTCCCGGGATATAACGTCGCAGTATCAAGTGTCGGCATATTCGGTGAAGGTGGCACCCAATGCATTCCTGTATCGTTATACCACATTTCCCGATGCCAACCTACCATTTTGGCAATATTCAACGGAAAGTTAAATCCTTGTTCTGCATGATATAGTTTTGCTACTTCACCAATTGTCATGCCATAACGCACAGGTATCGGATAAGGTCCAACCAGAGATGTATAATTGGTTTCTAACATTGGTCCTTCTATACAGATACCTCCAATTGGGTTTGGACGATCTGCCACAATACATTCAACTGTGCTACTTGATTCCATTGCATTCATCGATTCCAGTAATGTGCCAAGATATGTGTAATACCGCGCACCTACGTCCTGTATGTCGTAGATGATGGCATCTAAGTTCTTGAGGATTTCGGTCCAGTTCAGAGATGATGTGCCGTATAGGCTATGGACTTGTAAGGTTTGTTCAGTTTGGTTTTGACCATACTTTGAATTTGTTATCTTCACACCGTCTTGTGCTGCACCCCATAATCCGTGTTCTGGTGAAAAAAGTGCAATCAAATTAACGTTTTCAGATAGCAACGTTATATTTTGTGTCAAGTTTTCATCAACACCAGTATGATTTGTTATCAGCCCGACAGATTTGCCGTTGAGCCATGCCTGCTTTTCTGTCAATAGCTGGGTGATTCCGAGTGTTATCATGCAAAGACTATCCTATGGAATTGGTTGCGACATTCAAGTATACCAGTACGTTGTGCATCCGGATGAACCCGATTTGTCAAAAGGATAGCAGCCAATCCTTTTTCAAGATCAATCCGTATGGAAGTACCTGTAAATCCTGTATGATACATTGAGCCATCCGCAAGGATATGCCACCCGATACTCCGCTGTTCCGAAGCGTCAGGTGGTGTTTGAGGCATTGCTAATGTCTGAACACTTTCAGGAGATATAAGCGTGTCACCATCCTGTAGAAGCATCTGACAGAATGTCTTAAGGTCTCTTGTGTTAGAAAAAAGACCAGCATTGCCGGAAACGCCTCCAAGATAGTTAGCGTTTTCATCGTGGACTTCACCGATGATTACACCTTCGCGCCAGTCGTGTCCCTTATAATAGCGACCGTGTTGTCCAGAATGGACCATCCTGCGTTCATAACTATTTGAGTCTTCTGTTGCAGCGCAGTTATCGTGTGTCTGCGGTGATGGATTGTATGAAGTGCGGTTCATGCCAAGCGGTTTGAAGATGGCGTTATGTGCTAAAGAATCTAAATCCTCACCTGTAATCGCAGAGATAAGTTTTCCCATCAGAATATACCCTAAACAACTATAAGTAACCTTTTCACCAGGTTTGGCTTCAAGCGGCATGTTGCCAAGGTGTTCTATGACATTTTCTGATGATGTTGTTTCAATATAAAGCGGTTTCCATGCTGGTAAACCAGAGGTATGAATAAGAAGGTGACGACACGTAATGTGCGGCTGTTTGAGTTCAGGCAGGTATGTTTGTGCAGGTTCATCTAAGGATAATTTCCTTGATTCAACTAACTGCATGGTCAACGTTCCGATGACAATGGATTTTGTTAGGGATGCAAGGTCAAATAATGTATCGGGTAGCATCGGTGCTTGCTTCGGTGTTATGATACGATCACCGAACGCTGCATGGTAAATAACCTTGTCTTTATTAAGGATTGCGACAACTGCACCCGGGAATATCTGTTCCGATATTTTCTGCTCAATAAGTGTTGAAATTGCTTGGACATTCATCACCTATAAGTCTATCTTATTCTTAGGACGATGTCAATAAGTTTGCGGGTCATTTATCTGGTTTAACGTGAATATCATACGCACATTCACCAAGTGCAATTCATTGCACCTCTTACACTTATTGGTAGGCAAGGTTTCCTAACCTCGCCGATTCTGATCGTTCAAGTAATTCCGAAACCTACAATTCAACTGAGAAATCAACCTTGAGATAAGAAAATCCTGGAAATCTACTAATCCTGAAAATCTTGGTTCAGATAAAAAAGAATTCCACTAAATTTCTGAAATATTTGGGGTGTATATTTACCGTTTTTCTGCTATAATTAAACATGCAAATTAGTTGAAATACAAACCGAATTTCTATCGTAAATTTCATTAGAAACTTTCCAACAGGAGAAACCATGTCTTCCGAATTTGTCCATCTACACAACCATAGCGAGTATAGTCTGCTTGATGGGGCATGCCGCATTTCCGATATGATACAGTGGGCAGTTGAAAGTAGCGCGCCCGCTGTTGCACTCACTGACCACGGCAATATGTTCGGGGCATGGGAGTTTTACACCAAAGCAAAAGAGGCTGGTGTAAATCCTATTGTCGGATGTGAGGTATACGTCGCCCCAGGTAGCAGAGAAAAACGTGGAAAAGACCAAGGCAGTCCATATCATTTGACACTTCTCGTAGAGAACGCAACCGGCTACCGAAATCTCCTTGAATTGGTGTCGCGCGGCTACACAGAAGGTTTTTATAGTAAACCGCGCATTGACATGGAGATTTTGGGTGAACACCGCGAAGGGATTATTGCACTAACAGGATGTATTCAAGGACAAGTCCCGCAACTCATCGCTTCAAATCAGCGAGATGATGCTATCCAAAACTTCAAAAATCTCATTGAAACAATGGGACCGCGTAACCTCTACGTTGAAGTGCAAAATCACTACATCGATAAGGAACTTCAGGCATATCCGATAATGATGGAATTGGCGAAAGAATTTGAACTGCCACTCGTCGGTACAAACGATTGCCACTATCTACGCAAATCAGACCATCACATGCACGATGTGCTCCTCTGTATCCAAACAAAGAAAACCGTCAACGAACAAGATCGAATGCGGTTTGACAATCATTTTTACTTTAAAGACATTGACGAAATGCGGGAGGTCCTAAAGGATTTCCCACCCGAAGCTATTAGCAACACACTTGAAATTGCAAATCGGTGCAATCTGGAATTGGATTATGGCGAGAGCGTCATGCCGAAATATGAGGTGCCAGAGGGATATACTAATGAGAGTTACCTAAAGGAACTCTGTTATCAAGGCTTACGTGAAAAATTGGGAGGGGAACTCTCCACAGAAGTCCAGCAACGGTTGGAGCATGAACTTGACATTATCAATAAGACCGGTTACCCAGGTTATTTCCTGATTGTATGGGACTACGTAAAATACGCCAACCAGCAAGGATATCCACTCACTGCGCGTGGTTCTGCTGCCGGCAGTCTCGTACTGTACGCACTTGATGTCATAGCCTTCAATCCGATGGATTATGATTGCTTATTTGAAAGGTTTTTGAACCTTGAGCGAATCAGTCCACCTGACATTGATATTGACTTTGCAGACAGGGCAAGAGATCATGTTATTGAGTATCTCGTAAATAAATACGGACACGATTCTGTCGGCAAAGTCGCTACCTTTTCTACTTTAGGTGCAAAGGGAGCTATTAAAGATGTCGGGCGCGCACTTGATGTACCGCTCGAAAATGTCAATAAGCTAACGCAATTAATTCCAAGTATACCAGGCATTTCTATTGATGATGCGTTGGAACAGGTGCCTGAATTTCAAACACTTGCTGAGCAACCAGAAAATAAAGAACTGATGGATCTCAGTTTAGCAGTTGAAGGTATGAAACGGCACGTCTCTTGTCACGCATCTGCCATTGTTGTTTCAAATGGTAAACTCACAGATTTTGCCCCGCTTTTCAAGGATAAACATGATCAGGTCGCAACGCAGTTTGAACATAAAACGGTTGAAAATGTAGGTATCGTCAAATTCGATTTCCTCGGTTTACGGAGTCTTACCGAGATTCATGATTGCCTCCAAATGGTAAAGACGAATCATGGGGTGGACATCAAATTAGATAGTATTCCGTTTGACGATGATAAAACATTTTCTGTTATCAGTAGAGGACTACTCGCTGGTTTGTTTCAACTCGAAACTTCTCCCGGCATGTATAGGGTTGTTACACAACTTAAAACGAATAATTTCAAGGAATTCTCGGCAATTCCCGCACTCTATCGTCCGGGGCCATTAGAAAGCGGCATGATGCAACAATTCATTGATCGTAAAAATGGATTGGAAGAAGTAGAATATATGCATCCATCGCTTGAGAATGCACTGAAAAATACTTATGGTGTATGTGTTTATCAGGAACAGGTGATGCAGATTGCACGTGATATGGCAGGATTTACGATGGGGGAGGCTGATGTCCTGCGTGATGCCATGGGGAAAAAGAAAGAAAAATTGCTCAAGGAACAGCGACCGAAATTCATTGAAGGAGCGTTGAAAAACGGGATAGCTGAGCAGGACGCTGCTATGGTGTACGATCAACTTGAACCATTCAGCAGATACGCCTTCAATAAATCACATTCCGTTGCTTATGCTATGTTAGGTTACCGCATGGCATATTTAAAAACACACTATCCCCATGAATTCATGGCGGCGATGATGACTGGTGAGTCCGGTTATTCCGAAAAAATTACACGTTATCGCACAGAATGTGTAAAACTTGCAGATTTTCTTGAAGTTGAAATCAATCTGCTGCCACCAGATGTCAATAGCAGTAATAAAGATTTTATGGTGGATGGAAACAATATCTGTTTCGGACTTGTCGCTGTGAAAGGTGTCGGAGATGGTGCAATTGATGCAATCGTAGAAGCACGGAATGAGAACGGGGCATTTACGTCCTTACAAGATCTCTGTGAACGTGTGGATACAAAGGTCGTTAATAAACGCGCTATTGAGGGACTTATCCTCTGCGGGGCATTTGATTCGCTTGAAGGGAATCGGGCGCAACTCCTGACGAACTTACCGACTGTTCTAAAAATCGCACAGAGTGCACAAGCAGAACGCGAACGCGGACAGATGAACCTCTTTGGCGATGCAGCTGAAATACCTATCACACCTGTAATGCTAACAAATGTTGATGAGTATGAACCGCTTGAACGGCTTAAACTTGAAAAACAACAACTTGGGTTTTATGTTTCCGGACACCCACTCCAAGAATATACAGACATTATTAATTACTATACATCGGCAAGCACCCAAACACTTGGGGCACATCCAATTGAGGCCATTGTTTCAGTGGCAGGGATGATAACGGAAGTTAAAAATCTCACCACGAAAAAAGGGGACTCTATGGCAGTTATCGGCTTTGAGGACCTTGAAGGTTCAATTGAGGTAGTCGTTTTCCCAGAAGCATATAAAAATGCAGGTGAGTTGTTTGAAGAAAGGGTAGTTTGGATTGAAGGTCCTGTCAAGATTAATCAGAACGGTAGAAACCGAAATTCTGACGATGAGAATGACACTGAACAGGAAGAACGCCAAATTCAAGCGGACGAAATTGTAGATTTAGAAACTGTCCCAGAACAACAAACAACTGCTGTTGAGGTTACAGTGCCTGAAACCGATATTGATAATCTTGAAAAACTTAAGTCTCTCAAAGAAATTGCTATTGCCAACAGTGGGAATTTGCACTTAGTTTTGCGTCTCATGACACCGCAACACGGTGAAGTCATCGCTTGTTGTAGTTCTCAATATAAAATCGCAGATAATGACTCAGTTTTCAAACAGGTGGAAAACCTATTCGGTGAAAATTGCATCAAACGCAGCAATCGCACGAAGCCAAAACCGAAAAAGAAAAATGGGAACCGCAAATCCCGATTTAATTATGTATAGTCATTCCGTTGGTTCCTGATAGGATATCTGTTATATCGTTTAAGAGGAGATTCATCAAATATGCAATATCGCACACTCGGAAAAACTGGACTCAGCGTTTCAGAAATAGGGTATGGCGGCGGTAGAGTTCGGCCAGAGCACGATGTAAATTCGCTTGTCAATATGATACATTACGCCATAGATTGCGGTGTGAACTTCATTGACACAGCACCAAACTATGGCGGCGGTTACAGCGAAACGGTTATCGGCAAAGCAATAGCGGGCCGACGGGATGCTTGTATCCTCGCGACAAAAACAGAGGCTTATGATCCAGACGGTATCGCAACGGATCTGGAAGGCAGCCTAAAACGACTCGGCACCAACTATATAGATGTACTCCAATTCCATGGCGGTTGGTTTTATGAAAAAGAAACGGATCAGATTCTAAACGGCGGTGGATTGGAAACATATCTCAAACTGAAGGAAGAGGGAAAGGTTAGGTTTATCGGGTTTTCTGCGGATGGTCCCTCCGGTGGTGCAGAACAACTCATTGCCACAGGTGAACTTGATATGATGCAAATCCATTACAACCTGATGTATCAAAGCACTTGTGACACCTTCGGTATGCGAGGTGTTATTCCTGATGCTGTTGCACAAGACATGGGAATTGTGTTGATGCGTTCCACGACAAGCAATGTCTACCAAAATCTTATGAAGCACTGCTTTCCCAATGTGATGGCGGATGTTGACGTGGATAGTTTTCTCCTCAACTATTCCCTCTCAAACCCGATGGTCAACGTTGCCCTAATGAGCCTGCAAAGCAAAGACGATGTAGATTGGACAAGTGCTGTGTCTGATGATGTGGAGGCACGGTTGGATTTGCGTGCGATTCATGGACGGTAGGTGTATCTCTAAACACACCAGTTCTTTTTAAGGTTTTCGGGGTGGTCTTTCATCAACCGATGCCTCTTCCTTGCTCAACACTTCTACGAGATGATATTCATACTTTCCCACATCTTGAATACCTTCTGGCCGCTCCTCAAGTCTGACTTTGAGCCTGTAGATATATCCAGGTTCAAAGTCAAAGCCTTGTATTCCTTCATAGAAAAACTCCCACCGTTCCCTTTCCTCGTTGTATTCAAGATAGCATTCCTGTTCAAACGCTCCGATGCAAGTTGTTCTATAGGGACCAATGATGATTATTTCTGTGTGCTGTCCCCGATCACATCCGATTGTGAGGGATAGGAAGAGTAATGTGAGTATTAGTTTTGTAGTGTTTTGCATGTTTTTCTATATTATAAAATATGGAAAAGATCTTTAATATATGACTTTTAGATTTTTTTTTGCTTTATAACTCGTAGCAAGCGTTTTACGTTATTTCAAGCCATGTCTCTAATGTTTCAATTGGATCAGTTTCCGGATTGAAAATTAATAGTCCTTCATTACTTGCTGCTCTCAAGAGACGTTGATCAGATGCTACAAGGACGAGTGTGTCCTCTTTAGTACGAAATTCTGTATTGATTTCTAAAGCAGAACGTAGCACCATTGCATCAACGCTGTTAATGGAATGTGTTTCAACTAAATTTAACGATGTCCAAACAAGTGAATTTGGAACAGGAGCAGTATAGAAATCGGATGTGTCTGAGGTTACCTCACGAGTTAAGTTTACTACGGCATGTGTGAATTCGTGTGGGGTTATACGTTTGTCGTTTTTCTTACGGACACAGATCCAAAAGACTTCTGCTGCCCCAAGTGTCAAACATTTTAACTGGTTTAAAGAGACATTTTCAAAAAAATAGTCAACTTTTTTACTACCAACCTCTTCGGTATACCGTTTGACAAGAGCACTTGCATCCAAGTAGAAATAATACACAGTTATTTCTCACGTTCTTCAATAATAGCACGACTAAACTCGTTATCCTCGGCGCGGATACGATTTGCCATACTTTTCCGAATGTCTTCAACTGGTATAGGTTCTACATCAGCAATTCCCATTTTTTCAAGGAGTTCATTGATTATTTTGGTTGCCTCTTTCTTCTCGGACTTGTTAGATGTGTGTGGTTCATTGCTTGTTCTATCTTGACCAAGCGCGTTTGGTGCTAACTCATCAACAAGATAAGACAGTTGATGAGAAACTTTATCTATCTTTTTTTCCAACAGATTTATCCTATTGGTTAATGTTTCAAGTGTTTCTGGCATGATTCTTTTCTCCTAAATTATTGTTAGTGTTTGATAGCATGTCAAATTTTCAATGTTACCAAATTTTACAATATTTTAACTTGTTTAGGCAATAAAATAGTAGTATAAAGAGAAATGGATTAGTATCTTACTAATAAAGTAATTCTTTAGTTACGTAGACAGGAAATTCCGAATCACATAGTCCAGAATCCCGCCATTCTTATAGTATTCTACTTCTACCGGTGAATCAATACGGATTAACAATTGAGTTGTCTGCGTCTCACCGTTTGTTCGAGAAACCGTCATCGTTGCTGTCTGTCCCGATTGCAGGTCATCAGCGAAACCTGTGATACTGATAATCTCACTACCATCTAAGTTAAGACTTTGTGCATTTTCACCATCCATAAACTGCAATGGCAATATACCCATACCGATTAGATTGCTGCGGTGTATTCGTTCATAACTTTCAACCACAACTGCTTTGACCCCGAACAGTTTAGGTCCTTTTGCAGCCCAATCACGTGAACTTCCCATGCCGTAATCTTGACCAGCAAAAATAACCGTGGGAATATTGTTTTCATTATAATTGAGTGCTGCTTCGTAGATAGTCGTTTGCGTTTCCTCTGGATATTGAACAGTATAACCACCTTCAACGTCGGGAGTCATTAAGTTACGGACGCGACGATTTGCAAACGTGCCTCGACTCATCACGCGGTCGTTTCCACGTCTTGCACCGTATGTATTGAAATCTCGCGTTTCAACGCCGCGTTCTTGAAGATAACTTCCTGTTGGGCTTGCTGCTGCTATTGCCCCCGCGGGAGATATATGGTCTGTGGTAACTGAATCCCCAAAGATGCCGAGTATACGTGCATCAGTAATATCCGAAATTTGCGCGGGTTCACGTGAAAATCCTTCAAAGAATGGAGGGTGTTGGATATAAGTACTTCTCTCGTTCCACGGATAGAGTACACCTGTTGCTCCCGCAAGTTCTTCCCACTCTGGTGCCTGATTCCCAATAGATTCGTACATCTCCTTAAATGTTTTGCGGTCAACCGCAGCACCGATCATATCCGCAATTTCTTTGCGTGAGGGCCATATATCTCGTAGGTACACTGCTTCACCAGAATCGCTATGCCCGATAGGTTCTTTGGCAAGATTGATGTCAATTCGACCGGCAAGTCCATAAGCAACTACAAGTGGTGGAGACATGAGGAAGTTTGCTTTTATCTCTGGATGCACCCGCGCTTCAAAGTTCCTGTTTCCGCTTAAGACACTTGCAGTTACGAGGTCTTCCGCATCAATCGCTTCCTGGACAACATCATTGAGCGGTCCACTGTTACCGATGCACGTTGTGCAGCCATAACCGACGACGTTATATCCTAATTTTTCTAAATAAGGTAACAGACCTGTGTTTCGCAGATACTCCGTAACAACACGCGACCCTGGGGCTAAACTTGTTTTTACATAATCCGGAACACGCAATCCTTTCTCAACTGCTTTTTTTGCAAGCAATCCCGCACCAATCATCACTGATGGGTTGCTTGTATTTGTGCAGCTGGTAATTGCCGAGATGACAACTGCCCCGTGCGTGATTTCCCCTTTGCTTTCCGTTTCTGTTACACCAAACCCATCTTCTGCTACAGGACGCGTGAGGAGTTCGTTGAAAGTTTCTTTGACATCTGATAAAGCTATTCTATCTTGTGGACGTTTTGGTCCAGCGATACTCGGTTCAATATCGTTCAGATTTATCTCCAATACATCGGAGTATTCTACATCACCGAGACGCGGAATGCCGAACAGTCCTTGTGCTTTGAGATACGTTTCCACTAAGTCAACATGTGTTTCATCGCGTCCAGTGAGACGGAGATAATTCATTGTTTCAGTGTCAGGCGGGAAAAATCCGATCGTTGCGCCGTATTCAGGACACATGTTTGATAGCGTTGCCCGGTCAGGTAGCGAAAGTGCTTCTACACCTTCACCGAAGAATTCAACAAACTTACCAACAACCGCAGCCTCTCTGAGTCGTTGTGTTACAGTCAGGACAAGGTCTGTTGCGGTGATCCCTTCTTTAAGTTCACCTGTCATATAAACACCAAGCACTTCAGGAGTTAAAATGTATACAGGCTGCCCCAACATGGCAGCTTCAGCCTCAATGCCACCAACACCCCACCCGACAATGCCGAGACCGTTGATCATCGTCGTATGTGAATCTGTCCCGACAACTGTATCAGGATATACGACTGCTTCTTCAGTCATTACAACCTGCGCGAGGTATTCTAAATTTACTTGATGTACTATGCCGATGGAGGGCGGTATGATATTGAACTTCTCAAACGCTTGTTGTCCCCATTTCAGGAATTCGTATCGTTCCTTGTTACGTTCAAATTCTCTTTGGGTGTTAAATTGAAAAGCGTTTTCTGTGCCGTAAGCGTCAACTTGGATTGAGTGATCAATCACTAAATCGACAGGAACGAGGGGTTCAATCATTTGTGCGTCACCACCGAGTTCTGCAACAGCAGATCGCATCGCGGCAATATCCACAACAAGCGGAACACCAGTGAAATCCTGTGCAACAACGCGGGCAGGTTTAAACGGAATTTCTGCTGCTTTTGGAGATTTCGAATCCCAATTGGCTAAGTTGATTACGTCTTGTTCAGTGATTTGATGTCCATCATAATTACGGAGTAACGATTCAAGTAGTATACGAATACTGACAGGTAGGCTTTCAATTGAACCTTTACCTGCATCCGCTAAGGCAGGAAGCGAGTAGTAGGCATTTTCAAGTCCTTCGCTTTCAAGGATTTGACGTGTATTAAATAGATTGTGAGAGGGGCTGGGCATTACAAACTCCTTCATATAGTAATATGTTTTCTATTTTGTTATTTTACCACAGTAGGGAGCGGATTTCAATTGTTTTCAAAGGCATGCTCGTAACGGAAGGATCAAAGGTAGACAAGGAAAATCCTGATTCAATCAATATAAGAAGTGTTTGACTGAATCAGGATCGTTTATGGTTTGAAATTAATCTAACGGTCTACCTTACATGGATAAGAATTAATAACGGGCTTTGAGGCTGCCCCAGATTGTTGGGAGTTTGTTAGCGGGTTCAACTGCGGTTACTGATGTAGTGAGGAGCTTAGCATCTCCCAAGCAGGAGTGGTCGCAGCCTAATCCATCGCCACCATCACCCATAACAATCGTAAGTTCTGATGCCCCTTCAGGGATGTCAAATTCAACTTTCAAAGGTTCAACATTTTCACCATCTGCTGTGCCTGTCAAAGTTTCGGTTGATTCTACTTCTGTTCCATCAATTGAAAAGACAAAATGACTACTACCACCGTGTCCACAATCCCCTGGATCCTTTTCATCGGACATGCCAGCATACCCTTCAAATCTGACGTAATCATCACCAGTTAAATCGTAGACAAAAGTTCCGACAGAATGTGCCCCAAAACCACGTTCAAAATAGGTGCCACCAATGACGATGTGATTACGGGTTGTTGCACCTTCCCCGATAGTGGCGTTATCAAAGTTCAAGGGACCTCCCCAACCTGTCCATTCAGCAACAGGGTTCTTGGGAATAAGACCGCAAGCGTTTGCTTTCGGTTGACTTCCACCAACTACTGCCAAGTAAACAACACCGTCCCGGGTATCTTCTTCAACAACTTCATCATAGTCGTTCTGTGTAGCAACCTCTTCTGAACTAACTTGTGAAATAGGTTTTGCTCCGTCACCATCTAAGTTTGTGCAGTCACTTTTGTCAGCATGAATGCCGAAAACGAGACATACGATTAGTAAAATACTTATTGCAATTAAACTATTATATTTCAACATAATGTACCTCCGCAGGTTTGGTAAAACACAGTTTAATATGTACAGTCAATTTATTCATTATATATTGTGAGTAATCAAGGAATAGTGTTATACTTGATTACTCACAATATATTAACAATATTTTCCCAAAAGTAAGTTTAATAACGTGCTTTCAGATGTCCCCAGATTGTTGGGAGTTTGTTAGCGGGTTCAACCGCAAGTGCTTGCGCGGTTAGGAGTTTGGCATCGCCAATAGCTGAATGATCGCAACCATTTCCATCTCCACCATCCCCCATAACTATTGTGAGTTCTTTTGCATTAGAGGGAATGTCAAATTCAACCTTAACAGCATCAACATTTTCTCCACCATCTGTGCCTTTGAGCGTTTCAGATTTGAATTCTTGTTTCCCATCAACAGAAAATATGAAATCACCGCTTCCGCCATGACCACAATCACCAGGGTCTTTTTCATCGGACATGCCGACATACGCTTCAAATTTGAGGTATTTGTCACCAGTTAAGTCATAAACTAATGTACCTACAGCATGTGCCCCGATACCACGTTCAAAGTAAGTGCCACCGATGACGATATGGTTTCGGGTTGCAGCACCTTCACCGATGGTGGCATTGTCAAAGTTAAGTGGACCACCCCAACCTGTCCATTGACCTGCATCATTCATGGGAATAAGTCCACAGGCATTCGGTTGGGGTTGGCTGCCACCAATCACAGCAAGATACACGACACCTTTACGATCATCTTCTTCCACGACTTCATCATAATCGTTCTGTGTGCCAGCAACTTCTTCACCAACTTCCTGAATTGGTTTGGCACCATCACCATCAATGTTTGTGCAGTCTTCTTTGGCAGCATTCACGGTGAAAGCAATGCCTATTAATAGTATCATCATAATGAAAGCAAAACACTTAATGTCTCCATTAGATGTTCTTAACATATTAACTATTTTCATAGATTAACCTCCTATAAAACTACAATTGTGTCAAACAATTTAACGGGGTGAATATAGTTCTTCTTGGGAAAACAGTATAGCTAATTCATTCATAGCATTCTCAGCACAATCGGATGCATGTACGAGATTATAGGTGATGTCAGTTGAGAAATCACCGCGAATACTTCCCGGCGCGGATTCTAACGGATCGGTTGCACCGTTAATGAGACGTGTTATTTTAATCGCATTCTTACCCTCAATAGCGATGGCAACAATCGGTTTGTCGGTCATAAATTCAATAAGCTTGTCATAAAATGGTTGTCCTTTATGAATGGCGTATAATTCCTCTGCAGTAACACGGTCCATCTGCAGCAATTTCAAACCAACTATCTTTAGACCTTTTCCTTCATAACGGGAAATAATCTCCCCGATTAGTCCGCGTTGAACACCATCTGGTTTCACCAGAATCAGTGTTTTTTCTATTTCCATATCAACTCCGTTTTACTGTTAAAAATCAAATATTTAATACAGATTTCCTATTTCAAATCTGATAATTTAGTATATTGATTTTGTAATTTTTTGTCAACTTTTAAATCATCCTAACCATTTTATACTTGTCTTACCGTTGACGTTGTGCTAAATTATATTAAACTCGTTGATACAGGAAAACCGCATGGAAAAGCAGCTGCCACCTATAACAGATCCATCTCAAGTTTTAGCAGAGATATTGACTACAGAAAAACCTTGGGGACGTTTTATTCAGTATGTTCTTAACCAACCGGTGACTGTAAAGATTTTAGAAATCCATGCGGGGGAACAGGTAAGTTATCAGTATCATCACCATCGGAGTGAACTATGGATCCCACTTGACGAAGGTGCTTGCGTTCGGCTTGAAGATGATGTGATACATCCAAAACCGATGGAACCGGTCTTTATTCCGCAAGGTGCGAAACATCAACTTATTGGCGAATCTCAAGATTATCGGATACTTGAGATCGCTTTCGGAAACTTTGACGAGGACGACATTGTCAGACTTGACGATAAATATGGAAGGGCATAAAAGAAAGATGTGATAATTGGATTAAACTTAGATTTCAATGGCCTCGGAAATGTTAACCTGAATTAAGGAGACAATCATGTATTGCCTAAAATATATACGGATTTGGATATGTGTTGCTCTATTGTTGCATAGTTCTGTTATGTTAGGATTTGGACAAGGGGAGAAAGCCGGAACGCTTGTAGGTCATTGGACATTTGAGAAAGGTGTTGAATTGGAAGATTTGACAGGTAATTTTGTTGATGTTACGCTTATGGGGGCTGAAATAGCGGATGGGAAATTGAATGTTGATCCCGGCAAATGGGCAATCGCGAGTGGTTATGATGGACCGGATATTGAAGAAAAAACGCTGGTGTCGTGGGTGATTATGGACGATCTTGATGTTCAGGAAGGTTCGATATTAACCATTGATCGCCTTTCCGATCCTACGTTTGATGCAATCGTTTTTGGGGAACGCCAACATCATCGTTGGATGGCAGGGAGTGGGTGGTTTCATCGCACTATGGATCCTGATCCCGGTTTTGAGGAAAAGAAAACTGGTGAGTTGATTATGATGGCGATCTCGTATGAAAATGATAACGACATTGCAAGAGTGAGAATATACCGCAATGGAGATAAAATCGGTGATTACACACATGGACAATTCGTGACTTTTGCTAATAACGATGCAGAAGCAATTTGGGGTAAACGTCACGGTGGTGTAGGTGGAGGCCCGGGAGACCTTGATGTACACATTGAAGATTCGCGTATCTATGCTGCTGTTCTCAACCAAGCAGAAATAAGAAAGTTAATTCCGGATACGCTGACTGTGGAAGCACAAGGTAAACTCGCTACTACATGGGCAAGAATAAAGATAAGATAGATATTTGTTGGCAGGATTTCCACGAAGTATATACACTAAAAAGTAAATGGCTTCTTGGAGGTTATAAAGGACAAATTTAATGAATCCGAGTGTAAAACAGGTAGAGTTGGGAAACGATTCAGGTATCAGACTCAAAATGCTTGTGTGTACGGAAACTGATGCGCAAGATGCAGAGGAAATTGTTGATAAGCGTTTAGAGAAGATACAGGGACTGTTCAAAGAAGAGGTAGATGCGCCGTTATCGGTTTTAGAACAACATTCGCGTGCGTGGACCCGCAGCCATCAGCAAACCGAACACATTCAGCAAGTGCTTGATTTGTCAACAAAAGCGAGAGACGATTTTTCTGTTCTTGTGACCGTCGGAATAGGTGGATCTGATCTGAGTGCACGTGTGTTTCACGAAATAGCGAATCATCCGTATCACAATCTTCTGTCAAAATCGGAACGGGGTGGTGCACCTGAAGTCTACTTTACTGGCGATACATTTGACCCACTTCGGCTCAAGGCATTGCTTGATATGTTAAAATCACGCGACCTGTTACACAAAACGCTTTTCAATGTGATTAGCAAATCCGGGAAAACAGGTGAAACACTCGCGACTTTAATGATTATTCAGGACACGCTCCAGCAGGAATTCGGTGAATGGCGGAAACAGGTTCTTGCGACTACAGGTTTAACAGACAATAGCCTTTTATATCAATTTCACCGAGAAACACCATTTTATGACATTCTTCCAGTTCCAGATGGCGTAGGAGGTCGCTTCTCCGCTTTTTCTCCAGTCGGTTTATTCTCTTTAGCGATGACTGCCGGTCTCGGTGAAAACCCGGAGGACAGAATACACGATGCGATTGAAGGTGTAGAAAATGCTAATAAGAACTTCCAACTGCCTTATGCACATCACAAAAACACTGCATACCATTTAGCACTATGGCTTGACTCTGTTGAGAAATATTACAGGGCAGGTAGTATTGTTTTCTACAACTATGCAGACAACAGTCGTCTCGGTGAGTGGTTTGTTCAACTCTATACTGAGTCCATTCAGGAACGTGGATCTGGGTGTAATGTGATTGCTGCCAAAGGTCCTACGAGTAATCATTCTATTCTCAATGGAATTCTTGCTGGACCAAGAGATAAAGCAGTTTTATTTCTTCATTGGGAGGATCTTGGTGTAGATTTAACTATTCCGAGTACTAAGGAAGGCAGTGGGTTAGATGCGTTCGAAGGACTTTCAATGAACGATAGCCAGACCGCTTCTTATCGTGGTACAGAAACGGATTTCACTGATAATGATATTCCAAATGTCACATTAACTTTGCCTAAAAGAGATATCGGTAACCTGTGTCTATTGATGCGAACTCTTATGGATACGGTTGCAGTTAAAGGTAGATTACAAGAACTTCATCTTTCTGACGGTGTTCCGATACTTGCAGATGAGTTGACCTACCACCAGTCAGCTGTTGAGGGATATAAAAAGCGTACCGAAGAAATTGCGCGTGAAATGAAAAGGGCATAACATCCCTATGTTATTTCGTGTTTGTCAAAGCAAATTCATTGCAGTTCCACGGGATCTGTACCTATGCAATATGCTCAAAAAATAATTAACAAATTGTCTTCAATACGACTGCAAAACAAGATTTTTTTCACCTATAGTCTTGTTTTTCTTCTTATGTTCGCTGTTATTTTTGCGATTGCGAGTCTGTTGATTGACAACACTTTTAGTGAACAACTGGACAAAGATGTGTTTGAATTAGAATCTAATATTTCTGACCGCTATACGTTGTTTGTTGAAGAGATTAGAAACGAAGTCCAAACAACTGGTGAAGATCGGAATGTGCGCGAGGCAGTCCGAAGGGCGGAAAGGGGAGGCAGTCGAGACATTCCACCAACTAATTTTGATGTTTTTGAATGCGGTAATACTGAAGGTATATTAGTCTTGAGTAATGCTTTTGATGAACACCGTATCGGACAAAAAGTCTTTGAAGGAACCAATGTGGAAACAGACCCTACATTCAAGAAAGGGAAAGGTACGATACAGGAACGAATCATTTCTGCGGGTGATGATCCACAGCTTGCGGTTGAGGTTACACAGCAGTTTGAATGGGGTTTTGTCACTGGTGGAAGGTCGCTTCAAAAATGGTTAAGAGGTGAATTACTGAGCCAACCTTCTGAACATCCAATTTTTCTTGTAAAAAGAAAAAATGAACAGGAGGAGTGGATCCCTTTAAATAGTATCGCATACCGAACGTCAGATCTGAAAATTGGATGGGAACAACAGAAGCAGAAGTATGTAGATGAAGGAAAATCTGTTGAGAAGTTGGTCGTTGGCTTAAGGGATCATCAAAGTACAGATGGTTCAGATGCATCAGACGAAGGTCGACGTACGCCTACTTTTACAGTTATTCGAGCGGACATCCTGAGTTCACCTTTTTCGGATCCACAAAAATTGCCTTTTGTAGAATTAATCATTGCCTATTCGCATCAGTATCGTATTCGTTGGCAAGATCAAATGCGAGTAATTTTGTTGTGGAGTATCGGTGGTGGGGCAGTGTTAGTCTACTGCAGTAGTTACCTTGTAAGTCGCCGCATCACACGGCCTATCGCACAACTTCAGCAGGGGGTGAACGAGATTGGTGTAGGTAATCTTACGTATCAAATTGCCGTTCAATCCAAAGGGGAAGTCGGAGAACTGGCAAATGAATTTAATCAGATGGCACTGACTTTGAAGCGGAGTCTGGAGGAGCATAAGGAGGCAGAAAGAATTGCTGTTTGGCGTGATGTCGCAAGGCAGCTTGCACATGAAGTGAAAAACCCTTTATTTCCAATTCGGCTTTCTGTTGAAAACTTACAAACTGCAAAAGATCAACCTGCAATCTTTGATAAGATATTTAATGAGTGCACGGAGACAATTATTGAAGAAGTTGACCGTATCCGTGAACTAATAGACGAGTTCCACCAATATGCCAGACTTCCTAATCCTGACCGCCACCCGGTTAATTTGAACGATATTGTTGAATCTGTATTAAAATTGTATATGGATTTGTCTCAAACCCAAAACGTTGCCGTTGAAAAACAGTTGAGTCCGCTTCCCGACCTATCTTTAGATCGTGAACAGATGGAGCGCGCAACCGGAAATATCGTCAAGAATGCGATTGAGGCAATGCCAGAAGGTGGGACCCTTACACTTAAAACTATTACTGCACCATCTGAAAAAGGCAGAAACTTCGCGCTTGAAGTTCAAGATACTGGACACGGAATGTCAGAAGAGACACAACAGAAACTTTTTACACCAGACTATACAACAAAACCTTATGGAACCGGGATCGGCATGGCAATTGTCCGCAGAATTATTACTGTACACGGTGGAGATATAGCGGTAGAATCGGAAGAGAAGGTCGGCACAACAATACGGATTACCTTTAACGAGGACACATATCTTACCGATACAACACCTGTCATTCATAAATTGAACCCATAAAATAGAACACGAAATTGTTTTCAAACTTTGCTAACAGATAAGTTATAACCTATTATCAATTTAGAGACGAAGAAACATGAATACTATCCTTATTGTAGATGACGAAAAGAACATATTGAAAATGCTCTCACAAGGGTTAAGTCTGAAAGGTTATAATACCCTAACTGCAGCCAGTGGTGAAAAAGCGTTACAACTTTGTGCGACTAAGGACGTTGATCTCGTTTTGTTGGATATCATGATGGAAAACGGGATGGACGGCGTTCAGACGTTAGCGAAATTGCTTGAACAGGACCCCAATCTCAATGTCGTTATGATGTCGGCACAGCAAGATATTGAGATAGCCGTTAAAACGATGGAGCTTGGCGCGAGACGTTACGTTACAAAACCGGTGAGTATGGAGAAAATCTTATTCAATATTGAGCCGTTATTAGAACTCTCGCGATTAGCAAAAGAAAATGAAATACTCAAATCACAAATTCCCGCTGAAGATGAAATGGTCGGTGAAAGTGCTGTTATTAGAAAACTCCAAGTGGAGATTAAACAAGTTGCAGCGAGCAATCTTGGGGTTCTTATCTCTGGGGAAAACGGCACTGGCAAACAACTTGTGGCAAATGCAATCCATCAATATAGCAACCGTTCTGATAAGCCTTTTATTCCATTAAACTGTGCGGCATTGCCTGAAGAACTTGTTGAAAGCGAACTTTTCGGTCACGAACGCGGTGCTTTTACAGGGGCAGATTCTATGCGACAAGGACGTTTTGAACTTGCTGATGGTGGCACGCTTTTCCTTGATGAAATCGGTGATATGAGTTTAAAAGCACAGGCAAAAGTGCTACGCGTGCTTGAATATGGAGAGGTGGAACGGCTTGGAAGTCAACAAATTCGTAATGTTGATGTCCGAATCATCGCCGCGACCAACAAAGATCTCGCTAAGGAAATTGAACGGGGGCAATTCCGAACTGATCTTTATTACCGTCTGAAGATCGTCCCTATTGATGTGCCACCACTCCGTGAACGGTTAGAGGACATTCCAATATTGGTAAAATACTTTGCGGAACGGTTGCAGAAGAACATGGCTTCTGCACCGAAAATCTTTGCTTCAGAAACTGATGCCGTTTTTCAATCTTACAACTGGCCCGGGAACATTCGTGAACTCAAAAACCTCGTTGAACGACTGCTAATTATGGTCAATAAAGAAATCATACTACCGAACGATGTTGCAGCGGTCTTACCAATAGGCGGGGACCAAATACAGTTATTGGACGCAGCGATTACCTATCAATCAAATACACCTTTGAGCACTATGGTCGATACTGCTGAATCGGAGTGTATCCTTGCCGCATTAAAAGAAAATGAATGGAACATACGGAGAACTGCCGAGGTCTTGGAAGTTGAAAGAAGCAATCTATATAAAAAAATGAGCAAATATAATATCGTCCGTCCAGATGCTGATAACTAACTGCTGAAAACCGAAAGCCGCAAAATATGAACAGAAACAGCGGAATGACCCGCATTCAACTGATAATCTTAATCGCACTTGTAATAGTCATTGGCGGGCTTTCGTATCCACCTTGGGCAGAATATCGTAAAGTTAGTCAAGCAGATATAGACGTTGAAATCCTTGCTACAGCGATCAAGAAATACTACAGACACACACAGACCTATCCAGAGCAGTTAGAACAACTTGTTACCGATCCTGGTGTGGATGGATGGCGTGGTACCTATCTGGAATCCGTTCCGAAAACACCTTGGGGTGGGAACTATGTGTTAATCCAAGAGAACTATAAGGTCGGAATAGCGAAAGTTCATCCGCGTGTGCCAACAAAGTATCGGATAGGTGGGATTGCTGAAATCAGCAAGGTGTATCATTATGATGCTATGCAAGGCGAAAAATATTGGTGGTAATCTGTGGATGATATCTGGATACCTATCTTCATTTTCATCATAGGTTTAGCAATTGGCAGTTTCCTCAATGTTTGTATTTACCGCATTCCTCGCTCAGATATGTCAATCTATTCCCCACGTAGATCTTTCTGTCCAGAATGCCATCAATCCATCAAGTTTTACGACAATATACCGCTATTGAGTTATCTGTTGTTACGCGGAAAATGTCGGCATTGCAAAGCAAAAATATCTGTCCAATATCCGACTGTTGAGTTCGTTACAGCAGCACTCTATCTCGTGATATATTACCAATTCGGCATGTCACTTTATTTATTGCTGCATGCGATCTTTTTTGTGTCTGTGCTGATACCGATTGCCTTTATTGACGCACATCACCTTATCATTCCGAATGTCCTAAGCCTCATGGGACTCGGACTTGGGTTGGGAATAGTGTGCGTGATTGCATATCAGAATAAAGATTTAGATTATCTGAAGATGCAACTCATCGGATTTGTTGCAGGTGGATTGGTGATATGGTTAATTGGGTTTATCGGCAGTGCAATAATGCGGAAAGAAGCGATGGGTATGGGTGATGTCAAGTTGATGGCGATTATCGGATTGTATCTCGGTGCGTTCCCTGAGTTGCCTATGGTGATAGCATTGTCTGCCTTCAGTGGTGCAATCATCGGGACACTGCTGATAGCCACTGGCAAGAAAGATAGGAAGAGTCCCATACCTTATGGTCCATTTATTGCTATTGCTGCTGTGGTCGTGCTGTTATGGGGAGACCCACTTTGGGAGAAATATCTGCAGCTGGCGGGGTGGAATTGACAATGTGTTGTATTTATATAGAGTGTTGTAGTAGAATATTATGTAAATATCTAAGAGGTTATACAAATTAATTCTATGCCTGACCACATTCATATCCTTATAAGTATGACCCCAGATTTTTCTCTTTCTGATTTAGTCAGAGATATTAAGGTGAGTTCAACAAAATTTATTAACAAAAAACGTTGGGTAGTAGGTCAGTTCAAATGGCAGGAAGGATTCAGTGCATTTACCTATTCACATTCGCAGTTAGGAGATGTCGCAAGGTACATTCAAAACCAAGAAAAACATCATTCTCATAGAACATTCAGAGAGGAATATCTTGAGTTATTAAAACGTTTTGATATTGCTTACGATGAGAAATATGTTTTTGAGTGTGTTGATGAGGATGTTCCAGAAACATAATATTCTGTTAGTATGGAGGCAGTAAGTAGACATCAACATACCGCTCCGCTGGAGCGGAAGATAGTACATAACATTGTTCTATAAACATATCGCTCTGCTGGAGCGACTAAATATCTCTTATGCTATATGTAAAGTATCTAGTGGAGTGTCCATTCGGACATTGTAGGTCGGGTAGAGGCACGACGCCCGACTTTATTGATGATAAAAATGGCTGCATGTCGGGTTTCGTGTCTCTACCCGACCTACAAGATTAGTGTAGATAGAACACTAGTACCTTGCAACTAACTATCTAATAAACTATAATCTGATAAGGAGGGATTTATGGACGTAAAGGATGCAATTATCTCAAGACGATCCGTTTTCAAATTTAAACAGGAACCTGTGCCTAACGATGTAATTGAAAAAATCTTCAGTTACGGGATATGGGCACCGAACCATCACGTCACTGAACCGTGGCGGTTTACCGTCATCGGTGAGAAAACGAAACTGATTCTCGCACAACGGTACCGAGAAATCAAGATGGAGGACACACCAGATCACGTTGATGCCGAGAATCTTGCAAAGATCGGTCAATTGGCTTACGAGAAATTTATGTCCAAGCCAACGATTATCGCTGTGTCCTGCATACAAGATGGAGACGAACAACGTCAACGCGAAGACTATGCAGCTGCCTGTTGTGCGATGCAGAATGTCCAACTTGCTGCATGGGATGCAGGAGTCGGTATGCAGTGGAGCACCGGCAGAATTACGATGGAACAGCAGACCTATAAGTTGCTTGGGATTGATTCATCACAGGAATACATCATTGGCTTTTTCTATACCGGTTATCCCGCAGAGATTAAAGAACCGAAACGGAAACCTGCAGCTGAGTTTATCCGGTGGGTCGCCTAAATAGATAGTTGATAAGCAGCCTTGGCATTTTGCCAGAAGTATTTCTCGCTGACCTCATCGCCTTTTTCGCTGAAGTAGTCATCAACAATCTTTTGCACGATCTTATATTGAGCAAAACGTTCTGATACGGGCCAATTGCTCCCGTAGATGAGTCTGTCTTCTCCAAATGCATTCCACAAAACATCAATTGTTGGTGTGTAGTAAGCAACGTTTTCAGGGGCAGGTGTTTGTCCTGTATGCTCCGCTAATCCTGATACTTTGCAGTAGACTTTCGGATAACGGGCAGCTTCCTGTATCGCAGAAACCCATGCGGTATCCGGTGGGTTGCCATCAACGCGAACACCTGCGATATGGTTAATCACAACCCGCATTGTCGGTATGTGTTCAACCAGAGCAGGTAGATTCTTTAATGCATCAGGATTTATGAGCAGGTCTAAGGTTAGTTCCTTCTCTGCTAATTTCTCAATGTTCTTTACGAGGTTAGCATCGCTAAGTGCTTGTAGGTGACCACCACCGAGACGTATTCCTCTGAAAAGCGGATTGGCGGAAAGCCGATTCAGGTTATCTTCAAAATCATCATCGTTAGGGTTTAGGTTTCCAACGAATCCAACGATAAAAGGTTCATTTGCCGCAAGATCGAGGATCCATTGGTTATCTTCAACCCATTTGCTCGCTTCAACGACTACAGTCCCTGTTACGCCTTCAGGAACTGCAAGTTTTTTGTAATCATCCGGCATCACCGTGCGGTAAAGTAGTTCATCATTGGGGTTCGGCCACGGCACACCTTCGGGGCGCGTCGGGTCGTAAAAATGCGTATGTGTGTCAATTATCATCAGTACTCCTTAGGAAGTTGTAACTATAAGCATCTTATTGTTGTCTTGTTTGTTTTCTTGTCTGGTTTATTATCCAGTTGTTCAACACCTGATGAAGTACAACAGCAACAGAGAGAACTCAAACGTGAAGCGTTGAAACTTGAAATGGGACAGGAACTCAATCCACTTGATCCCGAGGGACATGTTGCTTTAGGAAAAATCTATCATCAATTGGGTGAACATGAGAAAGCAATAACAACGTTTCAAACAGCAATTGCTCTTGACGAAAATCATGAGCATGCCTATAATAATTTAGGTTTAGTTTATGTTGATATGCGTCTGTTTATCCTTGCGATAGAAATGTTTCGTGGTGCGCTGGAAATCGCGCCAGAAAACCCCGCCTTCTATAACAATCTCGGTTATGCTTACGACATGTCAGATAGATTTGATGAGGCACTGCAGGCATATCAAAATGCTTTGGATGCGGACTCAACTTTTGTAGATACCTATTACAACCTTGCGGATGCCTATCTCAACAAAGAATCATACCAAGAGGCTATTCAGTATTATAAGTCAGGCATAGAACTGGATGGCGGTGATGCTACAGTGCATTTCAATCTTGGTCTTGCTTATGAAGAGACCGGTGAAGTGCTCAGTGCTATCCAATCTTATGAAAAGGGTGTCTCTCTGGATTCCGATGAAATAGAAGCATATTATCGTCTTGTGCTTGCCTATCAGAAAAAAGGTGATAATGTCATGATGAGTCGTTATTTGGATATGTTTCTCAAAAAAGCTAAAGGTATACCACGCTTTGAAAAACAGTATCTTACTGCTAAACAGATGCTTCAAACTATGGGAGACAGATAAATTAAAAAGTGTGCTTGCCTCCTGCCAGTTTTATTCTAAAGGATATATCTGCTCAAGTCTTGATCTTTGACGATTTCCGCCAATTCACCACGGACATAATCTGCGTCAATAGTAACGCTTTTCTTCTCAAGATCTGGGGCATCAAAGAACAGATTTTCAAACAACTTTTCCATGATAGTGTGTAGCCGTCTGGCACCGATGTCTTCCACAGATTCGTTGACCTGAAAAGCGAGTGCAGCGATTTCATCAATCGCATCATCTGTGATTTTGGCTTTAATCCCTTCAGTTTTGAGTAGTGCGGTATATTGCTTGACTAAAGCGTTTTTCGGTTCAGTTAAGATAGACTTGAAGTCGCTTTGATTGAGGCTTTTTAGTTCAACACGAATAGGAAATCTCCCTTGAAGTTCAGGGATTAGGTCTGATGGATTAGAGACGTGAAAAGCACCCGCAGCGATGAATAGGACGTGATGCGTGCGGACAGAACCGTATTTTGTTGCTATGGTACTCCCTTCAATAATAGGAAGGATGTCTCGTTGTACTCCTTCGCGCGACACATCGGGTCCCTGTCGAGATTCGCGTCCAGCGATTTTGTCTATTTCATCTAAGAAGACGATACCGGTATTTTCGACGCGTTCAATCGCATCATTGATGACAGCGTCCATGTCAATTAGTTTTTCTGCTTCCTCTTGCATCAGGATTTGTCGTGCTTCGGACACCTTCACACGTCGTTTCTTCGTTTGATTCGGAAGTATGTTGCTGAACATATCTTTGAAGTTAATGTCCATTTCTTCAATCCCACCCGGTGAAAAGATCTCTACAAATGGCATACTCCGCGATTTCATGTTGATTTCAACTTCGTTATCTTCAAATTCCCCATCCTTTAGCCGTTTACGTAACTTTTCGCGTGTTTTTTGGTGTCGTTCTCGTTGTTCATCTAAAGCCTCATTTTGCTTTACATTCACTTCTATATCAAAGGGCAATTCAATTGCTTCATCTTCGTCTATATCTAAATCAATGTCTTCATCTATATCAAAATCATCATCTGTATTATCCGTTGGTTGATTCTTTAGTGCGCGTGGCATTGGGAATAAGCAGTCTAACAGCCGTTCTTCGGTTGATTCTAAGGCTTTTTCTTCAACGACGACGGTTTGTTCGGCTTTCACACGGCTGACCGAAATCTCTGTTAGGTCGCGGATCATTGATTCAACATCACGACCGACATAGCCGATTTCTGTATATTTTGATGCTTCAACCTTGATGAATGGTGCCTCTACGAGGCGCGCCAGTCTCCGTGCGATTTCTGTTTTGCCGACACCCGTAGAACCGATCATGATGATATTTTTGGGAGCAACTTCATCTTGCATATCATCAGCAAGCATCTGTCTACGTGCTCGGTTACGCAGAGCAATAGCGACACTTCTTTTTGCCTCAAATTGACCGATGATATATTTATCAAGTTCTTCAACGATCTGGCGTGGGGTTAGCGAATCTGCTAAAGTTTTTGTTTCAACAGTTTTTTTCTCCAAAGTGACCTCCTAAAAGACATGAGACACACGCATTTGTGTCATAGTCAAGTAACAAGTAATCTATAGGTTCTAATCTATTCTCCAGTTTCAATTGATTCTATTTCAACCTGTGCGTTTGTATAAATGCAGATTTCACTGGTAATCCGTAATGCTTCAGCGACGATCTCGGTAGCGTTGAGTTCTGTGTATTTTAGCAAAGCTCTGGAAGCTGCAAGTGCAACAGAACCGCCAGAGCCGATAGCCAGTACATCATCGTCAGGTATGATGAGGTCTCCATTACCTGAGATTAGATAACCGTCTTTTGCATCAACTGCGATCATCAAAGCGTCTGCGCGTCTAAGAATGCGGTCACTT
Source organism: Candidatus Poribacteria bacterium (assembly GCA_965214095.1). Lineage (GTDB taxonomy): Bacteria > Poribacteria > WGA-4E > WGA-4E > WGA-3G > MSPOR6. The sequence goes on from OZ243938.1 coordinate 2,670,873, forward strand.
CGCCAATCTCTTGCGAGTTCTACGGCAGCTTTTTGAAGGTTGCCGCGGTATTGTTCCAGTTTTTTCTCCAAATTTTCATATAGGGTAAGCGCGTCTGAAGCAGAACCTGCGAATCCGATAAGTACACTATCCTGATATATCTTCCGTATTTTCCGTGCGCTGTGTTTGATGGCTGTATCCCCTAAAGTGACTTGACCATCTCCACCGATAGCGGTTTGTCCGTTTCTGCGGACAGCTAATATTGTAGTTGAACGCATTCTTTTCTTTTCAAGTAAATCTGCCATATTTTTTTTTCTAACTAATAGAATCTCCTAAGTAATTCCACAAACTAAAAGTTTGTGTTTCAATAGTGCCCAAATTATATGTAGATTTTCCACGAGACGAAATAACTTAAAAACATCACTATTCCCATGAAAAGACCACACCTTATCCCCGCGATTAGAGGATGTTGTTTCCGATGAAAGTAGTAAGGCAATAAGGTAAAGGTAAGCAAGAATGTAATTGGCATAAAAATAGGGACTGATGCGATGTGTGGTATATTTTCAACCCTCAGTTGGTTCCATATCCATAGTTCTTTTCCAAGTCCGTACATCGTAACGCTCCCAATAGATGCTACAATCCCTGTTATCCCCGAAGCAATAAAATGGTGCAGCCCGGACATTTGAAGTCTTTGGTAGCAGTAAACAGTTAACGTTGCCAGAATAACCCATGTCAGTATTAAACCGATCGGTGTGGTCACGTTTCCCAAAAAATCTGAGCTGCGATAGATGATAAAACGTACTTTTTTTGAAAATAACCAGTCCATCGGTAGATATGTTGCGGTTGCTGAAAGCCCGAATAAGACACTTTCCCAGAGTATGCCTTCATCACGTTCCGGATGTCTGTAGATAAGATAACCTAACCAACCGATTGCAAGCAGCAGATTCGGATAGAGTAACCAGATAGTGCGAATTCCTGCTGCCCTAATTGGTAATAGAAACACTAATAAGAACGTTAATATTGTGGTTAAGGCTACAGTGAATACGGCTTTATCTGTTTTGAGACTCATTAGTTTGTTATTGCGGAAATTGAGACGTGAAACTTTAAGAATAGTTTATTGGAAAGTGATGATGAGCTGATTACCAGTAAGTTTTGCTCCGGTAGTTTTAGTGCTTGATAAACTTCGTGGTAGCGCGACATGACGTTTAAATCCTCCAATAGTGACGATCAACTCATCTCCATGTTTTGTTAGATGTACCTCTTGTTTTGTGAGAAATGGAAGTTGCATGGTCAGTTGGTAATTATCATTGACTTTCGTGAACTGATATGGTTTCTGTTCTGAAAATCTATCGGCTGGATCAATATCAGGATAGAGGAGATCACCCAACTTACGGAGTCCTAGTTCACCAACAATCTGATCGTCAAATAGATTCACTTTCCAAATCGGTACACCCGAAAAATAGTTTTCTGCTTCCTCTATATACTTTTGTTGCGTTTGTTTCCAGATTTCAAAAAACTTTTCCTCAACACCTTCTGGGAAGATACGATTGATAATGACAGCGTCAATACATAATCCATATAGGCAAAAGTACATAAAGGCGCGTTGTGTCTCTTTTATTACTATTTTTTCTGGATTTGTCACAAGCCGTACAGTAGTTATATTAGGATCAGTCAGGACTGTATCAATTCCTTCAAGTTTATCAAAGAGTTGTTTGATATTTTGGAAGTATGCATCCTTTGGTATTGGGACAGAACTGATAGTTTCTATTATGGGGCCGGCAATTTTTGCCATGTTGCGTTCTAATTTGAAGATGCGATTCATATACCATTCAAGTGTAGTTGGAATGCTAACAAATCTAAGAGATTCACCCGTTGGGGCACAATCGAGGATAATAACATCATAAGTATTTTCACGGACGTACTGATTGATGTAGAGCAATGCGCAGATTTCTTCCATTCCCGGAAACACAGCAATCTCCTCTGCCACCAGACTTTCCAGTCCAGAACGGTTCAGCAAAGACCGGATGTAGTTGTAGACTTCATCCCAGTATTCAACAATCGCTTCTTGAACGTTTATTTCCTGAATCCATAGGTTTTCATTGATCTGTATCCGTTTTTCGTCTGCTTGTGCGATGAGTATGTCTTCTCTGTCAAAGGAATCACGTAGGGAATGTGCCACGTCAAGTGATATGACGATGGTTTTATATCCAAGTGAAGCCAGTTTTATTCCTGTTGCTGCGGAGATAGTCGTTTTTCCAACTCCGCCTTTGCCTGTGTAAAATATGAGTCGCACTTTTTAATCCTACTTATTTGTATATTGTTGTTAAGTATATCTTATATTTTGGTGGTATGCAAAGGATTGTTTCTGAATTGCGGAAGGGGAGGAATGAACGGATCGATGCAGAATCTTATGCCATTTCTTAGAAATAACGTGAGTTTAAGATTTAATTCAATAACCGCTGTAGGATAGATTGAGGCACAAACCCCGCCAAGACCTATAATGAGCAAATGTTGGGTTTCGTGTTTCAACCCCTAACCTATAGATATTTTGGGATGAGTTCTCAAACTTACGTTATTTTAGGTTTAACTATAAGTGTCCTTAGGGTAGCGTATAGACACCCCATCGCACTTTAGCGATTTCACCTGTATCAACGAGCCGTCCAAGTTCATTTTTTATTGCTTTTGGATGTCCTTCAATGGCTTCAATAAATTCTGCGGTTCTTTTATCTCCATCAGAAAGGAGGGTGATAATTTGCTCCTTGAAAGGAATACGGAGAGGTCTTCCACCTCGAAGTTTTTGTAGGATACGGTTTGCTTGTCTGGATGAGCATCCCAAAATATGTTCCACATGTTCTCTGTCAGATTCACCCGTTAGATTACCTCTTTCTGTCTCAAATTGTTCACGTGTTGCTATCACTTCAGGCAGTTTTTCAAGCCCACCTGCAACTTCAAAGTCTTCCCAGTCGAAAAAGAGTGTCTCAGGTCTGTCTGTGATTTGCGGCAGGAACATACTTGAGATTAATACGATTCTTTTGTTAGGGAATGTGTTTAACTTAGTGAGTTGGACAAAGCGAGAGAGAATTGGAATGATACTTTGCTCATATACACTTTGAACCCGTTCGTCTATATATTGCACTGAATTTGCGTCTTTTTCATAGGAGAGGGGTTCCTTGTCGTTCCCGAACAATATCTGTGATCGTCGCCATATTAGTTTTTCAGAGAGCGTTGGTGTTCCAATTATCCAAACGACATGCGACTCTTCTAATGTGGATTTCATACCTTTAGGAATATCAAAATCAACGACGCGACAGACATTTTCTTTCTTTTCGAGATCTGACAACCGAGCAGCGATTGCCTTATAAGTAAGAATAGTATGCTTAATACTGGTGTCTCTATCTATTTCAGTACAGATACCTTGGAAAAAGCGTTGCGCAGTTTCGGACAATCCGATGACATCCCAATTACTGTTGTAATCTAAGATAGTATCTCGTGGGTAGTTGCCTGTTCGGATCTGAAAAACCTTGTTTTCAGGGAGCCAAGGTGTTGGTTCGGTATAGCGTACTTCTATATTCTTATTTGGGAACGCCCGTCGGAGATGTTGATCAGAGAGAGTTACAGACATCAGCATGAGTCTTTTGACGGCTGGATGCAAAACTGGAGGCACCCAGAATCTTAGTGTTTTTCCGTTCCATCGTATCGGTGCGTCGGCATCCCGTGTATAATATGCAAAGAAACTATTGAGTTGATGCCAAAACGTCCAGTTTAGGTTTGAATTGATCGTCTGTAATTTCTGAATATCTTCAACGGTATCTATGTTAAAAATCCCCAATTCAATAGCCTTTGTTATTGACATTCTGATTCTAATGTCTTCGTTAATCACAGATGAATCCACTTTGAACACGTTAATTCCTTTATCTGTGAGTATATTTGAGGCTTTCTTGTCATGTGGAATATATGCAGTAGCCCCTCCTTCAAATTTGATGCTAAAACGTGCTAATTGTGTGCCGGTATCAGGGTCAACATAACCGCGCGGTACAACTCTACCCCAGACAATGACTTGACACACCTGTCTTAAAAGTCTTTTATGCTGCCATTCGAAAGCGCGCATCACTGCTCGTATGCGTTTCACAGCATCTGCATGAGGTATATCCTTAATCTCAACAGCATGAAGTAAGGCTTTGGCAAAGTCTCCTAATGCACTACCTTGCCAGTTGACACTCCATTCCTGCAGAACTTTCTTTGTCAATATACATTCAGGAAATAGTTTGTAGGCTTTTATTCTGTCAAGGATGCAAAGTCTTTCAGTGTCATCCATCTGTTTGAGGATTTCATCTGCAGTTTCTGTGTGTTGTGGATCAAAAAACAGTTCAGGAAGTGCTAATATTTGTGTCTTAGCGCGATTTAATGAGGCGGGTTGTGATAAAAAACCGCGTTGTTGACAATCCGTATAAACAGGACACTGCGGACAGATAGTTTCACTGGCATTACCACCCTTTTCCTCAAGGGCATCACATCTTTCAGGGTCTTCGCATACATTACCAAGTTGAAAAGGGTTCGTCATGCGAACATCAATCGGTATCTGTTTGACCTGCTCCCACAGGTACATTCGTGGTTTTCAGCGTTCAAACAGCGTAAGTTTCTGATTTTGATAGTGATTCTCTAACTCCTCAGCATACTTGTAGGTTGGAACGTTTAAACAGGTTGATTCACTGGCGGAGATAAAGGATTCTGCATCTGTATTCACCTCTGTGTCTTCCTCGGAAATTAGTGCCAGAATATGGTCAGCCTGATTAAATATGTTCTGATTCTGAAGGTTACCGTTATTGTGCGTACCGTTTATCCGACTTGTTTGCTCAGGTTTTTGCAACACGGGATTGGATCTTTTTATTGCGAGTGGACTAAGTTTTCCCTCTCGAATACTGAGTATTTTATCGGAGATAGGTATACTCGCGGGTGATTTAATTGGCACAATTCCTGTATCAACCCAAATATCTGTTATAGGTGTTGATGTTATGGGTATTCCAGTTTCATGGGTTGAGGCGCGTAACCATACTGTTCCTTCATCTTCCCATAGTGAGATGTAGTGGTTATCAATTCCACTGTGTGGTAAGGTCCAGCGGTAGTTCTCTTCTTCTTGTCCAATATAAGAAAATCCTCTTTTAATAAGAGTTTCTTTCGCGAGATCAAGATTCTGTGAACCGAGGGAATCAGGTATTTCGTGGGTAATTGGCTTTTCAATAATTTTTTGCGGCGCGGGTTCATGAAGTGACACTCGAAGAGCATCAATGGGGGCAAAAACGACTTCCTTAGCGATAATAGGTGGGTCTAACAAACTGCCTTGCAGAATTTCATAGCGTGCATCCCATCTACTATAATCCTTTTCTCCGTTGATTTCAAGGTATACATCAAGGTTCTCAGGGGCATCGGAAGTCGGTGTGTGCTTATGGATATATAGTTTGGAGGAGTCGGTATTTGGATGCAAGTAGTCCGGTATCCTGCAAGAAAACCGAATGCCTCCAGATTTTGTTATTGTCAATAGTGAGTTGGGAACTGCATTCGCGAGTGTATCAATGCAAGTATGAACTGCCTCAGGTTCGGAGCAAATGAGACTATATGTAAAATGGAAATCGTGCCAATTTGCCCCATCTAGTTCGGAGGGTGCACCGGTATACACTTGAATTCCCCATGATTCGTGCCATCGCCTTATGTCCCAGTCTTTAATTCCTTGGCGTTTTAGGAAGCGTTCTCCTCCCAATTCCCTGGGGCCATTATCGTTGCCAGGTCCGCGTCCTATAGGCATAAACGATATGTGTGCTGCTTCTAAGTTCGCGAGTAAAACAGGATATTTATATGCACAATGTGTTGTCAGATGATAAGGGAAACCAATGTTGTAAAGGGCAGGTGATACCACTGTCTGACGTTGAAGCAATGGTTTTTTGTTTCGTTCATGGCATCGTTGAATAATGTCTTCAAAAGAAATCATAATATCAATTAGCATGTTTTGAAAACCGCGTCTCCTAACAAACAAGATTCTCAATTATAGTAAAAACCATAATTATTTACACACTACGGTAGGTTCAATTTCCTAACCGAACCGGTGTTTGTTCAGCCGCATAGATGCGATTAGGAAACCGTATCTGCCGGAGAGTGTGCACATATTTTACATTTCACTATAAATTAAAATAATATTACGAAGTGTACCACAAATTTTCTTTATAATCAATATTTTTTTTATTTTATTGTAGTCTTATTATGGTAAAGTATGAAAAAAAATTATACACGCCACTGTAGGAGCGATCTCCGAATCTCGACTTAACTCAGTGATAATCGGGGTTCCCTCCTACATATCCAAAATGCATAAACAATTCAAGAATCTACGATAGTTAGAAAATCTAATATCAAAAAGGTTGTGGTAGTTAACAATGTAATGTGAATTATATTTTACCGATCAGCACCAAAATCTGGTTCTTTTGCTGATCGTACCACCCATTTTTCAAATACAGACTTGAAAGACTCTGCCTTATCGCCAAAATGTAGATACTGGATACTTTTGATTGGAATTGACACATCCCCGTATATTTGTGAATGTCCAAGAAATCTGTCATCTTTAACTTCAATCGGTTCAAAAATCAAGATTGGGTTGTGTATTAAGGCGAAGCGAACTAAGGATTGAGTGGTTTCTGACTGTTGACTGTCTGGTTTCTGCTGTTCCTGTGCTTCTTCATCGTTTATCGGTTGATCAGTGTCGTCAACGCTGATATCAACTATCCGTGCTACTCGGTCAATAGGTATATCAAGTGTCTTTAAATTAGAAGCAAACTGAAATGTTTTTCCATCGAAACTGATCAAATTCCCGCGCTTCATATCACCATTTTTTGCCACAAGAATGTGTTTGGGTGGGTTATCACGATTGAACCGTGGAACGGTGAGTGCGCGTTCTAATTTTACATCTAACTCTGTATCCTTGATTTCAAGTGGGTCAAAGATGAGTTCAACCGCTTGTTTAAACGCAAGAGCATCATTATCAATCACGTTTCCTCCAGAAAAAACGATTTTCATTTTCTCATTAGGGTTTCCGGTATCTACTTCAATTTCCAAATTTCCAACTTTAGTCCTACGCATTTTGCCTTCCATAATTCGACCATCTTCTAAAATGATACGATGTTTATTTCCACCAGTGATGGTGATAGGATTTCGGTTCTCTTTACGGGAGTGTGTTTTTCCGCGTGAAAATTCAATACCTTTTATGTGTTTTGGGGCGATGTGTGTTGCTTTGGCAAATGGTGAAACGAAATTAATACGAACATTATCGTAGGAAATGACTTGACAAGGAATGACTTCTCCGTTCTTCAGATGCATTAAGTGCGGGAATGTTTTTACATCAAATTGGTGGAGTCTTGATACATGTTTATTATTTCGTTCAACCCGAGGAGATAGGTTATTTGCTATACGAACAGATTCTGAACAACCTATAGGCAACCATTGGATACTGGATTTCTCGTTGGTGTCAAATATTACTTGTCCACGGAGACTTCCGGTTGGAAAGAACATCTTATCGTAAGCATCAATGGGTTGTTTGATTTTACTTGTAGACTCAAGACGAAGTTCGGACACACCGTCAAGTGAGCATACTATTGATTCTTCTGCGAAATTTGTTCGCATTAAAACACTGTCCGTATTTAATTGTTCGACCTGTCCATTTATAACTGATCCGTCAATGTATGTCAATGCCATGCGTTGATCAGTTTTCTTTAGTCTTCGTCCGGGCATAACAACTCGATCAACATGTCTTATGTCTGTGTCAGTTCGTGTGCCATCCGTGTCAAGTATATAAGCGTCATCATTTTTGATAAACAACTTTCCGTGAAAAACTTCACCATTCATCATGTGGACTCTCGGTTTAGTAAAATCTACTTGCTGGTTTTTAAATTCCTCAGGTTGATGGTAAATTCTTAATCGTTGCACCGATAGGTCTTGTCCTCGGTTGTAAACATACGCTCCGGGTACCTCAGTTGTCTGATGCACTTCATCTAATTTCAAGAGTAAATTTCCGTTTTCATCAAATACCTTTAACACCTGCGTGTCTTGGTCATAAGCAATTCGTAAACGGTAGCTGCGGTGATCTGGTTTTATTTGTAATATAGGTTCATATAACGTTCCTTGCACGACAACAAGTTCCTTTGCCCATGTTTCAATTCGCAATGCTTGATAAAGATTTTTTCCGAGAGAGAAAACAAAACCTGGGGGACTTGATGTGGATGCAATTTCAAAGTCAATTTCATAACGTTTTGGCCATTTAATCGGATAATATAAATTCGTTTTACTTCTATCTGTGCGTGGTTTTCCACCCTGTTCCGGGTACCACCCAGTGGGATTTTTGCCGCTTCCTTCCTTGGTTTCGTTTTGGTCTGCTGGCAACCATGATGCCAGTTGTGAACCATCAAAAATAAGGTTGGAGTGTTCTTGGTTCTCAAGAGAGTAGATCATATCTCTATTGACACGGAACTGACCATGGCGATTATTTAAGAATAGGAAAGTGTCTTCATCTGAATCAATAATATCCGCTGTCCAGAAGTCTCCCAATATAGTACCGACACGGAAAGTTCCTGTTACAGGTGCGGGGTGCTTGGAGAAAGCAATGGAATCTAATACGGTGATATCTACATTCAGATCGTCTGCGAAGTATGGGGACTTCCATCGGATTGTCCCAGATTTACCATCCATCAGTTCACCGGAGAGGGAATCACCATTTTTCCAACGTAAAAGTGTTTCTTGAGCCTGTGTCGTGGTGTGAAACCACAATCCGATGAGTGTAAGGGCAATCACCATTAACATTCTAAGACATTTTCGCATTGTGTTTCTCCTTGATGTGTTTGGTCTTTCAGTTTATTCTTGATATAGTTCTCTATCATGGGAGTTTAGTATTTGTAGTGTTATCTTTCGTAAATGGGAAGTAAGCGATAGTTCAAAGCTAATGTAAGCACAGCCATGCCAGTTCCATAGGCTTTACCGTAGGAACTGTTGAAACTTCCATCTGGTTGTTGCATTTTTTGAAGCCGTTCAATAGTGCGCTGATTCCAAGCTTGCCATGCTTCCAAATCACTCTGGAATAGTGCCTGTGCCATATAGTATAAGGTATAAAACATATAACTATTACCGATATTATAATTTGTTCTTCGTTTTATGTATTCGGAAGTGGCTTTATATTCAGGTGTGTCTTTTCGTTTTCCAATTGCATATACGAGTGTCGCGATGGCAGAACGTGTGAGTCCGTCTCCATGACTGCCTGATGGGGTATAAGAGACACCTCCACCTTTTAGTGTGCAAGTTTGGAAAAAGTTTAATGCTTTGTTAACGGCTTCATTTGGTATTTCAATGCCAGCGTTTCGTGCGCCGAGAATTCCCATCAGGACGGTGCCAGCCACGGTGGTGTCAGCATCTCGTGCTTGTGGTGAGTATCGCCATGCACCCCACGGGTTCTTTTCTTGGGCTGTCAATACACATCTTACTGCAAGTTCTAATGCTTCGCTAATCGTTCTTCTGCGGCTTGCGGGGACATTACTATCTTTCCAGAGGAGATCTTCATCTACAGCACCGTAAGCTTCAGACAGTGCTAACGTAGCGAAACCGTGATGATACATTGATGCATGTCCACTTCTTGTTCCCATATATCCTGATCGGGCATCCTGTTTTGAGATCATATTGCGCAGTGCTTTACGGATGTTTGGTGCATAAGGTCCATAATCTGGGTCTTCTCCACTTGCCATTAACGCCATGACACAAATACCCGTAATTCCTGCTCCACCTTGTGCTCCTTGCCAACCGCCATCTGCTAATTGGGTGTTTGCAAGATAACGTAAACTTCGGTCATTGATGCTTCTTACTGCGGGTGGGACACCTGTGCCGTAACGGAGTGTGGGGTCTTGAGCGTTGGTTGGTTCATTGTAGAACGTAACCAGAAGTATTAGCAGAAATGAAAACCCGATTTTGAATGTATGTTCATTCAAAAATGAATCTATTCCTTTTTTCTCTTTTGCCATGATTGATTTATCCTCCATCTCTATATTCAGTATATTCTTCCATTCGTAGAATAAGGTTTTTCATTTTTTGTTACACATCAGAAATTCTACATTGTTGTTTTAATCTTCCTTGATTGTAGCCAAACCAGTTTGCCATTCATTTCCTTTCTTACCAGCATAGAGCATGATATAAGTATCATTGATCTCAAGGATTTGTCCAGTTAAGACACCGTCGCAGTCAAAGGCATCAGGATCGTCAGAGGGTGTAAATATAGGGTTGTACGGGTTCGGTTCATAGTTAAGAAAATCGCGAGTCCGCACATGTCCGATACGCCAAAATTCCCCATCAAACCCACCATAAATGATATGGAAATACTCCGGTCCCTTGAACAATTCAGTCTCACGAACGGATTTGCTATCCCATGCTTCGCCACTACCTGTGAAAACAGGATTGGCAGGATTCTTAGTTACCATCGCTGGGTCACTCGTTGGCGCGGTTGCATGGCACATCGTTAGTCCTTCACCGAACGATTTCGTTGCCTTACCTGTATAAACAATGTGTATCATATCACCATTTATTGCTACGGAAGGATGTGTTGAACCGTGTAATTCGTGTTCAGTATCCGCAGGAATGACAGGTGTGTGTTGGACGCGTTGCCATTCACCTAAATCACCGTCGCTTACAAGCAGACCTGTCTGTTCAGGTGTCGTTTCCCCTTTGCCACGATAATACATGTAGTACTTTCCATCAGCAGGATTCAGAAAAGGGAAAGGATACTCAACGGCTGCATTGTCAAATCCGTCCGCTGAAGGCTCAAAAATGGGATTACGCGTATCTTGTGTGATGTTTGTGATGTCACTGACGGGAGCAGTAGCGTGCATCAGTACCCATCGCCGATCAACATAGCGTTTACACCAGATATAGTGGACAGTCCCATCAACAACAATCGCATGAGTTGCTGCTGCCCACAGTGGTGGCTGTAGAGAGATGATTGGATTTCCTTGTTCTATCCGTTTGAAACTGGCAAATACTTCAAAGGGGATTGCATCATTTTTCCTGACAGTCATCAGTGTTCCTCTGTTGTGCAGCACATTGGATACAAATTAACGGGTTTTATCTTGATTTATTTGTTGTGCGGTTAGGAAACCGCACCTACCGAGACGAATGAAGTTAATTTGGATTTAGTTGCCTTCTAAGACGTTGAAATATGTGTCTAATCCTTGTCGGAATTCTTCTGGTAATACGCGACCAGTTTTGCCTATTGCTTGTTTCGGTGCGCGTTTTTCAATGAATGCCTGACCTGAGTCGTCTCCTCTACCACTTCCGAGTGTCATTGCAGAAACTAATTGTGCAAAGACATTTCCACTACTACCTGGTGAGTCACCACCACCTCCGCCACCAGCAGGTGTATTTGGCATGCGTTGCGTTTGAAGTAGGATTTCAATCACTTCCGATATAGCAGCGATTGCTTCGGGACCTGTTTCGGGTTTAGCAAGGATCGTCTCTGCCTCCTCCATCACCTCAGCTGCAGCACTGACTTTGGCGTATTGCTGTCTGATACGTCGTGTATTAAACTCTGGTAACAGACTTATTTGTCTTGCCACCTCAAGTGTATCCTCGGCGATTTCATACTGTGTATCGCTTAATCCTTCGCTTCGCGCATAATATTTATCGGAATTGAGCGTGTCCTTTGCGTTTTCAGTTTCGCGCGTTTCCTCTCGTAATTGAATTTCACGATTGATGAGACGCAATACCTCTAAAACAATTTCAGGTGGCAAACTTGGCAGCTCCGTCATTCCACCTTCTGGAGGCTCTCCATCAGGTAATGGGTCTACTAACTGTTCTGCCCATCGATCCAACGTATCTGCCCAGTATTCTGCCTCAATCGTTGATTGCCCGACATAATTTCTGTTAATTGATCTGACAAGTTCGCTCATCTGGTTTGATACAGAAGCGTCTTCCATCTCTGCAAGGACACGTAGGTAGTTATCATTAGGACGACGATCAGTATAGGCTGCCATATCTTGAATGATGGTGGTTACCTTTTTGGATTCATTGGATTCCATTTCAGCTAAACGTTTTCGGACATCTCGATTTTTTGTGCCTCTGTCAGACAATCCAAAGGTGTCAATTTTGTTGAGATCTGTAGCGATGTCAATCTGCCTTCGTGAGGCTGCCTTCAATCGTTTCACGAATGTGCTATTTTCAAAACTGACCAAAAGTTTTTTCATCTCGTCTGATAGTTTATCAAAAGCGTCCAACAATTCCTTCTGTTCTTCAACAGCCTGGGCCACGAGTTCTTCAGCAGGAGGTGATTCTGCGTTTTCATCTTCACCTTGATCTTCTCTGCCGCTACCCATCAACGTCGTATTAGGGAGGGCTAATCCACCAACGACCTGTGATGGAGGGGCATCATTTGGTTTCTCAGGTTTGTTGAAACCTGATTCCACATCGGAAACTCCAGGTGTGGGATTCGTAGGTGAAGGTTTACCTTGTTCGCCGCCTTGTGGTGGTTTACTCCGGTTCACACTGACAGAATCGGGACGTTTGTTCGGATCTTCAGGATCCTCAGATTCCTCGTCTGTCCCTTCAGGTGGCACAAAACTATCAGGTCCATACTTTTTCGTATCGTCTCCTGAACCTTCTTGTGGTTTACCGGAAGATTGTGATTTATTACCTGATGCTTGGTTTTGCTGTTGTTCTGAATCTTTCTGTTGGTCAGACGGCTGAGATTGCCCGTTTGATGCTTTGTTTTGCTGCTGTTCATCTTGGTTTTCGCTTGGCGATTGTTGACTGCTACTACTTGAGGAAGATGGACTTTGCTGGCTGCTATCTGATGGCTTTTGGCTGCTCTGTCCTTGTGCTTCGGATGCTTGTGCAAGTAAATTTGCGACAGAAGGCATCTGTTTTCCTGCTATCTCCTCTAATTGTTTGAGCATGTCTCCCCAAGATTGGAGTTGTTCTGCGTCAAATTCACTGTTTTTTGCTGCTTCCTGGACCAACTCTTTACCGCTTTCAATGAGACTGTCAAGTTTTGCGGCGTTTGCTCGTTCTGATGCAGCTTGTTCCTGTAATTTTTTACGTTGTGCTGGATCGTCAAGTGCTTCAGGTGGTAGGTCTTGGATTTCACGATTGGTTTCGTGTAATTGCAATTCTTTATCGTGTACATCCTTTGCTGCACCTGCCCAGAGCTGCATCTGTCCGATTAACCATTTGAAGTGTTCTGATGGGGAAAGCACGTGGAGCACAATTTGTGGGGAACGGATACGTTCACGGTTAGGAAAATAATCCTCCGCAAAAGCACGCAGACGCAGACTTTGTGGTGGTATATTTTCACGTTCAACGGAGAATGTCGCGGGAACGATTAATGATTCCGATATTGGCGACCCTGAGGACACGGCTTTCTCTCCGATTGCCGGTTCGGGGTTTTGGATTGGATTCTCAATACCTTCCCATTCTATACCGACCTGTTTCACACCAAAGTCATCCGCTGATTGGATTTCAAATGTAAGCACTTCTGTAGATAGCACAACTTGATTGTTTTTTAGCTTCGTGATAGCAATAGTTGGTTCAGCATCTTCTTGTAGTTCAAATTGCACTACTTGTGGTTCACTTGCAGTGAGACCATATTGATCACGCCATGTTAATTCCATTTCTGTTGTTTTTTCTACGGAAATAGATTCGGTTGTTATTTTTGCCCCATCCACTTTTTGCCGACGATTATTTAACGTTGCCTCAGAGAGTTCTCGTGTGATTGTCGCTTCCAAGGTGGCAGCACTCCCTTTTACTAAACTCACTATTCCACCGCGCACATCATCTATTCTCGGTTCTTCGCGTTGTAGATATTCGGGAAGTTGAACGTTGGCAATAAGTTCTTTGAGTGCCGGACGTAATTTCGGTTCAACGGGGATGGAACGTCTTGCATCTCCCACCCGCATCTTGATTTGCCCTTCCTCTGTTTGCGGTGGCAATTGAAATTTGTAAGTAGACCCATCTCGTTCTGCGACTACAGGTTCTTGTTTTGCGTATCGTGCTTCACCGCTTTCAGGTTTCCATGGGGATTCTTCTTTCAGTAGTGCTTCAACATCAAAAGGTTCTGCGTAGGCGACGACACGTGGATCTGGTTTGCCTTTTAATTGAGCAAACGTATATCGTTCAACGTTTCGCCACGGTGTTAACCATCGTGCTAAGGTGTTGTTAGTCGTTGCCGGGATAATGATTATCCCGATGATGACAAGGAGTAATGGCAAACCTACTGCCAATGCCCAACGACGGTGGCGAGGATTCGGCACAGCATCTTTGAGATTGTGTTTCGCTACCTCTTCATCAACTTGACGCATTGCGGCTGCAACCAATGCCGGACTCGCTGATTGATCCGATCTTTCCGATGCAAGTTCTACGATACCAAGCACATGATCACCAAAACGTGGGAACTTATGTTGCAATAGTTTGGCAATGCCTTCTAATTGCCGATTTCGCCAGACCCATTTGTAGTATTTCAGTGGCAGGAAAATCACCATACCGACCATGCCGACTATCAGGATGAGTGCGCGCAGAAGGGCAGAGGTATCAATCAGTCGGTCTAAGCCAAACACAATGAGATATGAAACGATGAGTCCAAAGATCGCTGCTAATGTGCCTTCGGCAAGTTTGATGATCCATACCCGTTTTCGGTATTGTTCTAATGCTTTTTTCATTCTTGGAGGTAGATTTATCCCATTCTTTTGTAATGGTGTTTGGTTCATTGAAGCTCTCCTTTGGTGTTATTTAAGCGAGAAATCGGACAATCTGTTTGTTCTGCTAAAATTATAATATTATCCTGATGTGATTTCAATTTATATCGTACCTGCCATCTTACGTGCAACCCAGAACAACCCAAGCAGCAAGATAAGTAATCCGCCCCAAAACGGGTTTGCCCAGATACGTGTTCGTTTAACAATCGGTTCAGGTTCTGGTAGGGCAGCGAGATGTTCTTGTAATGTCCCTACCTCAGAAACTGATACTAATTTTCCTCCAGTGATATTTGCAATTTCTTCCAGAACATCAAAACGCGCCAATCTTCCTTGTTGTTCCCGATTCAAGCCTTGCACGGAAAGTTCAGTTTGAACGGATGCTCCTGTTTCACTACTTGTCGCTATAAGACGATAGATCCCTGCTTCTTTCGGTGTAAACGTCCCGATGAACAATCCTAACGCATCTTCTACACCCGGTTGCAGTCGGATTGTCTCTGTTTTACCTGAAGGGGCAATCGCTTGCACCACGACTGTCCCCCTTTCCAGTGGTCCACCGAAGTTATCAATTACATTTGCGTTTAAGGTAAGGACATCATCAACATGAGGTCGGTCAGGAGAGTAAAACATTCGTATCGATTCACTCTGCGCCATCTGTCGTCGATACGCCATCCAACGTGCCACTTGACTCCAGAAACGGTAGTGGTATTTGTCTTCAACACCATGCCGCCAACGCCATGCACTGTCCGTTCCCATGAACAGCACTTTACCTGTGCCATACGTTTTCGTAACGATGAGTGGCACACGTCCGGACACTGTAGAAGCTTGATCGTGTACTGCCAATACTTCTGTTCCTGCTTTCGCACGTCTGATGCCAGCGTACCAGAAGAAACCCGGTAACATCCGCCACACATCACTATTTCCAATATCGGTATCTCCAAGTCGTGTCAACAAACTTCGTTGTCCGGGTTCGGTGAGAGCGAAATATCCTTGGACACTTGAGCCGACACCGTTCGGTGTAACTGGGTCTAAAACGACAGGATATAGATCGGCAAGCGGACCGGTAGTTAATGATTCATGTGCCCCCGTGCGTCCGGGTAAAAAGACGATACCCGATGCTTGTGCACTGACAAGTTGTCGTAAATCCTGTGCTTGTTCAGTCGTCAACTGATCTGGAGCAATACCTACATCTCCAAGAAACACCACGTCAAATTTGCTGAGTTCTCTTGCATCAGGGAATCGCTTGATATAAGCACGTCCTCCACCAACTTGTGGCAATTTAGGATGAAATAACAGGCACGTTACATCAACACCAGCATCGCGTTCCAAAGCATTACGGAGATAACGATACTCCCAACGCGGAAAAGAATCTATGACAAGGATTTTCAACTGTTCTTTACGAATTGATATGGGAGCAGAGAGTTCATTATTTTCAGGTATCAACTCCTGAATATCTTTCGCAATTCGCAAGGATATGTCATATTCACCTGTATCTTGTGGTGTCCAAGCCATATTATCTTGTGCTTGTCCCATAGCGGGAACTGTAATGGTTTTAGTAGTCGTTGCTTCCCCATTGATGCTCAATGTGAGATTCACGTCTCTGTCTTGGCCTAAAGTGTTGCGAACGACAAACGGAATGCGGAGTTGTTTCTTTGTTACCCCGTAAGTTGGCGCGTCCATACTAACTAACTCAAGGTCGGGTAATGGCACTTCACTGCCAACACCTACGGTGAAAACGGGAACCTCTTTCATGTGGAACCGAGTTGCAGCTTTCTCAGGTGAATCCCCAACATTCCAATCGCCATCCGAGAGCAGCACCACACCACGCAGATTATTGTGATTTTCCAGAATGTGTGTCAGTCCTGCGTTAATATCTGTTCCTTCTTCTGCTGGGTCTAATAGTGATGAGAACGATTCAAATACAACATTTAGTTCGGTATCATCTGCAGATTTCCATACTTCTTCAGACATAAGCGGCTGAATTGTTTCTGCACGACTTTTCCGTTCAACGGTGGTGTCTGGGTCTACAAGAATGTCCTCGGTTTTCATGCTATTAGATTTATCCCAAAGTACAGCAAGCGTAGATCGTTGTTCTGGCGGTTGTGATTCTAACCATTCGGGTTGATTTAGGGTGAGAATCACAAGGCAGACGAGAACAAATCGGAGTAGTTCAAGCCATCCGATACGTTTGCGATATCCACTGCGATGCCATGCATACCAGCACAATGCAGCGGTTACAATGATAATAATGACTCCCAAAGTTATAACAGAACTGTTGGAAAAGAATTCAAGGTGTCCTTGTGTGTCTTGCATGTTTTTTGTGTCTCCAGTGTGTTAACTTTCTCTTTCCTCTTCAATTCTTGCGTGTTCAATGTAGTGATCTAATGCCTCCACATATTGATCAACCCACTGTTTAACAACTTGATTGTCTTCACTGTTCTTTATATTCAACATCTTCTGTTTAATTGTATCATAGTGAAAACTTGCAGACCCTGCACACACACCTTCCGGAAAATTCGCCATCAACGAGCGTCTGACATCATCTCGTGTCCCATATCGTTTTAGGACTGATCGGACGAGAGAAGTTGACCATTCATTTTCATCGTAGGTTTTAGGTACAAGTCTACGGGCAAGAATGTAGGCATGTTTTTCCACGTCTCTATCAACCCATTCCCATATTCTTTGACGTGGAAATAGGGTTAATGCCCCCTTTCCTTTTTCTGTTTCTGATATATCCCCTTCTCTTAACCATCGATCTAAAGAAAGTTGCTTTGAAAAAGCTTTCTGTTTCTCTAAGTGTTCTAAGCGTAGACATACGAGTTCCCATGTTTTTTCAGGTTGTTGTCTGCTTATTTTTGACAGAACCAAGGCTGGACTTGGATCAAATCCACCTACAATAGTGCCTTCTGCTCCAAAGTGAGAAAGCATTATATCTGCCAATTCTAAACTTCTCTCAGGATAGAATTGCAGAAATGCGTTCGCTATTCCTGACCAATAGTAATCTGTCATAGTATCATATCTATATCCTTTTGATTCTTCAAATAGCAATGGGTGTGTGAGTATTTGGAATGTAAAATCACATGGTAGTGTTTGCTTTGATTTTTCAGGAAAGAAGTAACAGAAGTAAAGATTTAATACAGTTGAAATAGCGGATTTTTCTGGAACATTTAACAGGAACTCAATCCATGCTTTGAACACTTCATAGGATAAACTTTCAATCGTTTTGCCATAAACGAAAATTCGAAAATGTTTGATGTTGATGATTCCTTGTGTCGCAAGCTTAAGAATACGCAAACCTGCCCTATCTGTCAAATCAGAACGAAGTGTAATATCTGGAATTAGCAGATTTAGCGTGCAATCTTCAACTAACTCATCAAGCTGTTCTTCCCATTCTGCAATATTGTTTTCAAATAATGTTCGAAAATAACCACCCAGAAGATAGCTACTTGCATTGTCACCTGCGTTTCGTTGGGCATCAAGAAGCATCGGTAGAAGCGTGAGATTCTTATCTTTCTTCCCAAGTTCATACCCAAATTTATCACCATTCTTAGCTTCAGTAGTTACAAGCCATGGAAGTTCTGAATGTAAAAGAGAAGAATCTTTAACGGATTGTTGAGCGAGTTTTTCAAGATACGGTTGGATACGATCAATACCCTCTCTGCCTTTCTCAATTTGGTCTTCAACCAGATCCATACCAACATACCGTTGCATTTGGGAATGATAATCAGCATCAATCAATCCATCTCTTATTTTTTCAAAACGTTGACGCACTTCAGTGGGTAGTCCTTTATTCTCAACATAAGAATTATCATGAAACAAGATTTTGCTAATAATTTCAATGACCTGTTTTTCGCTTGCATATTTCTTTTCGGTTATTGTTTCAACCGTAATTACAATCATATTACCTAAAGCGGGTATTCTTCCAAGCGAACCTGCACGCCCAAGCAGAATGCCTACTGCTTCTTCACGTTCATCATCGGGTAAATGTTCTAATTGTTCTGATAGAAGTTGCCATACTTGGCGATAGGTATCCCACCATTCTGGGTATGTCTTAGGTTCCCAAAGTTTAGGTGGCTTACGTAATCCTTGAAATCTTCCATTCGTTGATCGTGAGAAATATTCTGATTGTAAAGCAGCATTGCAAGCTTTTAATGCCAGGGCACGACGATCTTCTGAATCAGATTCAAACGTCTCTCTTAAGATCTGTAACCGTTCTAATGGATGGGCTTCAGTGGGGGCAACTCTTCCAGGACCTGGTGAAAAGAGTTCAGCAAATATGCCGCTGGCATTGTTCGAATAACCTTCATTTTCTGCTTCACCAAGGGCAAGAAGTAATCTCGCTGCATCGGCAAACAACTCATTATATACGGCTATCTTTTCAAGTGCCCATACAATATATCTACGCCCCTCTCTGAATTGTAAAAGTGTTTCTTTATCGTATGTCCCTAAGGTTCTCATAAGACATCTTAGCGCATATTTTGGATTCGCTTCAGTCAGTACTGAAAAAAAATTGCTGCCCAACCTTGTATTTAGGAATTCGTCATCCACAAAAGGACCGTTCGGTCCGAGAAGATCCTTAACAATTCTTGATGCTGCATCTGACTCAGCTGCATACTGGAACATCTCATAAAACCACTCAACTAACTTTGGGGTTAAAGTCTGGCGAAATCTTTCAAAGTGAAATCCCTTTCCACGCCGATCCCACCATTGCGACCACAACTTTATATGAAGTGCTTTTGGCGTAATATATAGGGTAAACTCACCTTGAAGGATTTTACGTTCCCTTAGTTCATAGACGATTTCTTGGAACCTATCCCATGTGATTTGCGGATTAGCGTCTTCAATCATTTTGGAGATGACTTTAGCCTCATTGATAACAGGGCCTTCATAACCGAAACACTTAAATAGTGCAAGATGCTGTAGTACTATTCGTCGTTGTTCAGTCTTTTCACTTTGTAATGCATCTCCTGCCGCGATATATCTCTCCCAGATATTGACTGTTGCAGGTGGTTTGAGTACATCTTCTGGATTATTCGTTAAGTTCCAGCCAATAATATGGGCTACCCTCGGGGAACCATCACAGAGCGTTGACCAACGGTCTGCTTGGTCTGGAGGTATCATATATTCCTGAATGAAGATATTACGAATCTGTTCATTTTCAAGAGGGGGAATAACATGATAAGCAATATCACCAGGTATGTCTTCATAATCATTATAGATAGTAATTAATTTTATTCTTGGACTATAATGTTTCAGTTCATTCCATATCCGTGCACGACTGTCCGGATCGCATTCATCTATTACTACGATAGCAGGAAGGTTATCATTAAATCTGAGCTCATTCATTACTGCCCCAGTTTCGATCTGAGAAGGTGATCTAAAATAGAGGACAAGTGGAGATAAGTCGTCTGTCCTCGTTGCCTCTAAAACTAACCTTGTTTTTCCGATTCCAGGTTCTCCCCAGACTCTGACATGAATGGGATAATCGTCTCTCCGTAAATCATCCTGAATTCTCTGTATTAATTCATTCTGCAAATGACCTTGGACAAATGGAACACGTAGATCAGGATATCGTGACCATCCACCGTGAGTTTGATATTGTGCTTCATGAAACCCCTTGAGGTACAGTTCTAATAATGGAAAATCCTGCAGAAAACTGATCAGGATTTCTTGGTTCCATACCTTGATTTTGGGGGTATCATATTCACATTGTCCTAAATATTCTATGATGTGTGAATTAGCTTTGTCTAATTGAGACTTTGAAAAGTTAATTCCAGTGCAAACCAAGATGTAAGTGCCCCCAGCATCAAGACATGTACGAATTCTTAAACCAAGATTTTCCTTATTGATAGGAGTTTTTTCGCCTCCAAAGAGTGCTTTTTGGATCATAGATTTCTGCCAAGGCTTAAATTCGGCACCAGATTTGACCTGATAGCCGTTTTTTCCAATATCAATTATTTCGCTTTCTGGTATAGATGTGTCCGCATCAACAATAGCATCAATTCCTCCATCTGAGGCATCGGTATTAATTGGCGCATCAACTTTACAAGTTCCTGGACCAAGTTTACGCGCTTCTGCCCATAACAGATCTCTAACAAATTGCTCGGATTGTGTTGAATTAAGTCTGCCAAGATGTTCTTTCTTAACGGTAGATATATTTTCGTTAATCATTATCTAACTCCAAGTGCTTAATGATAGAAACAGAATATCATAGGTTTTAGATATATGCCAAGTTCATTTATTTTGTCATTCTACTAATCAGCATTTCCCTCTGCGGTTGCAAAATCTAATACCGGCTCACTCTCAACCCGCTTACTCGGCAAACTCAACACCGCTTCCACAATCAATGCCACCAGCATAGCGATGAGGAAAATACGCCAGAGTTCATTCGCTAAGGAGGAGGTATCCCCAACCTCTACATCTATTCTCCGATATGATATGCCATTAAACAGCGCGTCCACAGCCTCTACTCCGGCAGCTTTAGCAGTATCTTCAGTTTCACTACGATT
The DNA here is from genome assembly GCA_965214095.1 of Candidatus Poribacteria bacterium. Lineage (GTDB taxonomy): Bacteria > Poribacteria > WGA-4E > WGA-4E > WGA-3G > MSPOR6. Next base: position 2,692,111 of record OZ243938.1, read on the forward strand.
CACCGCTACCCAATATGTCTCATCTCGGTAGACACCTGCATGCATGCCACGTTGTGATACAGAAACTGTATCGCCTTCGGGGGCAACTGCTTTCCACTGTTCCCGATCTGTAAGGGCATCAGGTGCAGCGTCTCGTTGAGATGCCTCAGCCAATGCACGACACCCTTCAGCTAATGCACGTTGCAGCATGACATAAAACACCACACCATCACGCTCAAGGGAAGAGTACTGTGCTGTCGGTAACGTACTACAAAAATATGCACCATTACGATCAGTATTTATACGGGTTAAAAGTGGAATATCAACACCATACCTTGCTAACGTTGTTCCGCTACTCTCAAGGGAACGATAACGATAGGTGCGGAGTTCGTTCAGTGGCAGTGAATCACCACTTTCTGCGCGTGCCAATAAATCAGCATCGCTACGCCACCATGAGACATTGAAAAGTTGACCATCACTCGGATTCTGCCAGTCACTCCAACGGGTATCATACATATTGTCCCCCGCATTCTGCTGACTCGGTGGGAAGAAAATAACGACCCGTCCATTGTTGACGAAATTCTGAATCTGTTCCGCTACTAATCCGTTAGGCAAAGCAGCCTGCCAGATCAATAACCCCGTATTTTCCCAGTCGATTTCTCCAACACGGTTCACAGACACCACATCTGCTTGATGTTGGAGTCGAGAATCTGGTGGTATGTCAAGTGCACGCCTGAATGATTCACCTATGCTTGCATCATCACTGACAATAACCGATCTGCGTACCGGGGGTTCAGAAAATACAAAGTAAAATCGGTTGTCCAATGGGTTAGCATCACCGGGTAACCCAACAGAACCCCACCCTGAAGTAAGTTCCCCGTCAATTGGGATACGATGTCCTTTTATAGATGCACCACGCACATCAAGTTCAACTTCCACCACAGAACGAATGTTGTTGACTTCAAACTCAATCGGGACTTGTCGTATTGCGGTAGTGTTGCCTTCAGCACGAACCATCACATCAAGAATGAGTTCTGCTTCGTTACCGCGTTGCCACCGCAGTACGTTTTGCACTCGGACAGATAAATTGTCCGAAGGTGGCGTTGCATAGGCAAGCAGGAAATGATGCACACCATCTAATAAGGCAAATTCTTCACGCAATGCATCCCAACGTCCGCTTTCAACAGTCCAATCGCTCTCTTGCAAGTCTGAACAGAGCCATACGTCTGCGCGTCCAGAATTGTTCGTTTTAAGATAGGTCAGAGCAGTTTCATACATACCCGGTATATTGGAACTGGTTGCAGTCGCTTCAGTCAATGGCAAACTTAACAGTGCCTTCGGTGAATCTACTTCATGCAGTTGTCCTGTGGCACCGTCAATCAAAATCAAGTGTGTTCCGTAATCTCCTTGTTCCAGCAATTGCGCGAGTCTTTTTAGTCCAGTAGATCTTTTAGATTCACCAGCCTGCAGGTCTTGTGCTTCCATACTTGCGGATCGGTCAAGCAGAACCATAGTTACATCGGGTTTAGCTAAACCAATACTTCCTAACCATCCACCAGATAAGGGGCGGCTTATGGCAAATATTAAGGCAGCGATAGCAAGGGTGCGCATGAGTAATATAAGAATGTGACGAATGCGTGCCATACCTCTACTCATGCGTTTCGCAGTCATCAGAAACATCATCGCTGCCCACGGCATAGTTCGGTGCCGTTGTTGATTGATTAGGTGAATGATGACCGGCAATAACATCAGTGGGAGTGCTATGAGCATTAAAGGTTGTAAAAAATTCATAATTTGATCTCAATAATCGGCTATCAGCCGTCAGTTTTCAGTTTATTTTGCATATAGTTCGTATTTATTTGATTTGCCGTATTAGCAAATTTAGTATATTTATCTTTTTGGGTATTATCTTTTTTATCGATTTAGGTTTATCTACTTTGAGACAGCCGACTACTGACCGCCAACAGCCATTTACGCACGTTTTTTCGGAGTTCTACTCAGGAGGAATTTCGCTAATACGTCTCCGTAATCTTCGTCAATACAGATACGATTGTAGTCAATCTCGGTGTCACGGATAACTTCGTTCATGCTCTCAATATACGTTTCAATTGCACGACGATACTGATCACCGATAATAATTGGATCCGCTAATACGGGTTCACCACCCTCTAAATCAACAAATCGAATGGGACGATCGAACTCAAAATCAAGTTCGCTTTGCTCCATCAGATGGAAAACTGCTACATCGTGCTTACGGAACCGTAGATGCTCAAAGCAGTTTCTCGCCACTTCAGGGTCAAAGAAGAGATCGGAAATGATGATAATCAACGCACGTTGTGAGATGCGTTCAGCCGTTTGGTGGAGTACTTCAGCTAACCCTGTTTCACCCGATGGTTCTACAGAACCGAGTTCATCAAGAACCGCGCTGAGGTGTGTAGCACTCCGCTTGGGTGGGATTTCTTTGTGGAACTGTGTACCTGCACAGTAGAGACCGACTGCATCACCTTGCATCGCGGCCATATAGGCTAATGTGCCACCGATACGACGCGCATAGTCAAGTTTGCTCATACCATTATACGCGAATCCCATAGATCCGCTCGTATCAACAATTAGACATAAACGTAGGTTTGTGTCTGCCTCAAATTCTTTGATGTAGTAGCGATCGTTCCGCGCATAAGCACGCCAATCCAACCTACGGGTGTCATCACCCGGCACATACTTACGGTACTCCGCAAATTCAAGACTTGAACCGCGAATCGGACTGCGATGTTTACCGGATACGTTCCCGATCATCGGCAACCGAGCATGCAGTTGTAAAGTTGAGAGACGTTCCAGTACCTTCTGATTGAGATAATCTCGTTTGAGTTGCAGTGCCATAGTTTACCCCTGCTCAGATAACTCTTCAACGAGACGTTCAACGATATCTTGGCTTGTGATATTTTCGGATTCGGCAGCAAAGGATGTGATAACGCGGTGTGCAAGTACCGGATTTGCTACTGCGACTACATCTTCAAGGCGTGCCATGTAACTACCACTAAGTGCTGCACGTGCCTTGGCACCGAGGATAAGATATTGGACTGCACGAGGACCAGCACCCCAAGCGACAAGCGGTTTCAGCCAATCTGGCGCCGCATCGCTTTTTGGACGTGTACTACGCGCCAAATCAACTGCGAATTCATAGATATGTTCGGATACAGGCACACGACGAACGAGATTTTGAAACGCTATCACATGATCACCTGTGAGGACATGGTCTAACTCTGGCAAAGACATACCAGTTGTTGTCCGGGCAATTTCAATCTCTTCAGAACGATCAGGATAATCCACATCTATTCTAAACATGAATCGGTCTAATTGTGCCTCTGGTAATGGATATGTTCCTTCCTGCTCAATCGGATTTTGCGTAGCTAATACAAAGAACGGAGGATCCAACTGATAGGTTCTGCCGATTACTGTTATTTTGTGTTCCTGCATCGCTTCAAGCATCGCTGCTTGTGTTTTGGAAGGAGCGCGGTTAATCTCATCCGCGAGAATTAGGTTGGCAAAAAGCGGTCCCTTAACAAACTCAAACTCGCGTCTGCCACCGGGTATCTCTTGCAGAATATCAGTACCAGTGATGTCCATCGGCATAAGGTCAGGTGTGAACTGAATGCGACTAAACCCCAATGCCATTGTTTCAGCAAACTTTCTTACTAAAAGAGTCTTTGCTAATCCGGGGACACCCATAAGGAGCGCATGTCCTTGTGAAAATAGACAGATTGATAAATTCTCTATGACTTGTTCCTGACCGATGATGATTTTGGCAAGTGCTTCTTTTAACTGGGCGTAGACATCGCGTAATTCATCAATTGCAGCAACGTCATCGGCATCCATTTGGTCAACGTGTTGTGGTGTTTGCATTAGAATCCTTTATGAATTATGGTTGTTTGAGTTTTTCAATTAAGTTGCGGTCTTTGACTTCTAACGAATATAATTGTCTGCACAAAGATTTATAGATTATAGGATGATAAATGTGTATATGTTTATGAGGAAGAGTTTTCCTGTAATGTATTCGTGTGCTGTCCATTGCAACTCGCTTGGAAGACAGCATCAATTGCTCCGAATAATTGTGGTAAATTGTCCATCGTCACACTTGTTCTGTCTCGTATAAAAGCATCTCCAATGAGTTGCCCAAATTGCCACATTGTTCCGTCGCTTACAATACCGTAGACATGTATATCGGGATCGCCATTTATTTTTTGTGCAGCGAGCATCTCCGCGATGCATTGTCCCCAACCCATATCAAAGTCGTTCTTCTTCGCTTCAACAAGGATAATCAAGGGGATTCCGACTACAGGAAGTCCTAATTCAGACCTTGTAGCGATAAGATAATCTGGAGTGCCGCTCAGTGTTTCATCATAAGAGATGGCTTTCTTAATCCAGAGTGCATAGTCTTTTGCGTAGGGTTTGTATACCTCTTTTAATATCGGAAATATAATCGCCTCACATCGTGCTGCCTCAGAGGCATAAATATCAATATGTTGCGTACAAAACTCAAATTCTTCCAAAAATTGTTTTGAAGGGGGACACGAAGCATCATCAATTTGAACAAAATTCTTCACTGCGTATGTGATTCTGAACTTTTCAAGCACTTCTGAAATCGTTTTGAAATCACTAAAAGCCATGTGTCTATCCTCCAACTTCACATATTTTAACGTATACCATGTCAATATGTCAAGGGGTAGCGAAAACCATAATCAATTCAGGAACTAACACTATTTCTAATTGACCACCTTTCATTCAACAAGAAACACGTTTGTAGTCGCGCAATTCATTGCGCCTTGGACATTATTCAACAAGGTCTCTGTGCCCTACGATTTTCCAACTATTAAACATAGCTGGACACAGAGACCCTTACAATTAATTTATGAGATACGTTCTATACTAAACTCATGGTTTTACTACTATATTGCTTATTAAAGACTCCTCTTGACAGGTAAATGGTTGCATAATTCTGTTGTGAATCGTTGAAATAATTATTTGCCACGTTTGTTTGAACGACTATTCTGTTCGTATCTGCGGTGGGACCGGGGACGGTACTGATACTTTAACGGCAACAACTCAATATTATTATCCATCCATTCAAGGTGCTCTTCTAACCAAACTTTCATATCATCTACTTCACCTTGATAGGTAATACGTCCCGGACCGCGGTTGCCAAAGATCGTACGTCCGAACACTGGCCATCTCTGAAAATTCAGTTTTTGTGCTTCTGACAAATATTCCACTGTTCGATCAATTTCATCAAAGATTGTTGAAGTCGAAAGTTCATCTTTTCGCAGTGTTTTCCACTTCTTAACAAGTTTCTGTTTGAAGTCTTCATCTTGTAGCAGCCGATGCCACCAGAAAGGAACAGGATTTGTATAAATCAACCAACTATCTGTCTCCCAACCGTTGTGGAAAACGGTGTTCCCCATAGACAAATTGAAATCCCATACCGGTCCCGTATTGAGTTTTCCACTTCTGTCTTTATACATATAGGCACTGAACCGAAATCCATCTGTGTTTTTGAACATCTCATTGATGATGAAATGATCTATAAAAGAATCAATATCAATGTACTTAGCGTATCCCTTCTCTTTGTCTTTAAAATTCTGTCCTGCTAAAACAGACTCAAATTCGCTCATATATTTCTGAATCCAGGCTTTTTGAGTGTACGACAACCGATGTCCTTTCGGATAAACATGAGCAAGTTGTGTCCCACGACGAGTATAGAAAAAGGTCTCTCTCGAATCCATTTTATCAATCTTGAGGATATATCCACCAGTAATTTCAGGAAGTGTGTTTTGGTTTGGTTTTAACGATTGAATAGGAACACGTTCTTTTCCACGTGCTATCTTTTCTATAAGTAGATACACCCCGATATAATGTTTCGCTTGTATCTTCTTATCACCATAAGTGTTCAGGAATACTTCAACAAATTTTGTCCGACTGGCGTATCTACCAATCCTGTTGCTGAACTCATAAGCCAAATAGTTACGCATGAGTGTCTTGTCTGAATAAGGTCCATTCAGCACCCAGTCCGATCCAGCAGGCAATTGAAGTATAGATACATCTTTGTCATTACCTTTACGGTCTTGAAACTCAAACCCATACTGACTTTTCGGAAAACCACGCGACGTTTGACCTCTGAGTTCTATTCCGATTCTTCCTTCAAAATGTACCTTGGGTTTGTCTATGGAGTTTCTGCCCCCCGATTCATCATAGATTATTTTCATTTTTGCTGGAATCTTAGGTTCGTCCGGAATCCATCTGCCATCTGTGTCAATAACGACAATTGGTAAGTTGGATGTATGTGGCCAAGGGATATTTACAGGTGTCTGACGGTATCGGTAATCTTGACGGTTCTGCACATTTCTGCGGGGTTGAAATTCATCTCGGTATGTAGGTGTTTCTGGTGGAGAAGGTTTCTTGGGTGTATCGTTAAAACAACCAGTGAGAAAAGATAATATAATGCTACATAGAAGTATCAGTGTGGTTTTTTGAAATAGGTGTATAGACATCAATTATCTCTTATTGCAGGGAAGTGGATGGGTAAAGTGACAACAATAAGTATATCAGAATAGTAAAAGTAATTGCAAATGAATAATGTCGGTTTGTCGGTTCTTCTATGAAATAGTTGACAAACAACAAGAATTATGGAAAACTTAAGCACAAATTATTGAAAGGAAGTTATCACAATGGCAGATTATGAAGATAAAGGATCACAAATCCGAGTGACAAACCTTGACGCTTACCCAATGGGTGAGAAGGCTTATGTAAAGATTGAAACAAACATGGACGTTACTGGATGGGGTGAAATCAACAACATGGAGACGAATGTCACCTGTGCGTTGGCACGTTCCCTATCTGAACTGATCATGAATGAAAACCCAACCCGCATTGAACATCATTGGCAACGGATGTATCGTGCCTATCGTAATATTCGCGGTGGCGGATTGATGGTGCATACAATCTCCGCTATTGATATGGCGTTGTGGGATATTGCTGGAAAACTATGGGGGGTGCCGGTCTATCGTCTCTTAGGAGGACCCTGTCGAGATAAAATATGGAAATATCCGAGTCCGAAGGCGATCAAAACTGGCGGAGGCGGCACAAAATCGTTTGCAGGAACACCTGATGAAATCGCAAGTATGGTGCAACGTGTCCGGGATGCTCGGGAAAAGGTCGGTTCGGATGGGGCAGTGATGTATGATGCACATAGCTGCATGCCACCACCTGTGGTCAAACAATTTGCAGGACACCTCAAATCCGATGATCTACTATTTCTTGAAGAAGCATGGGTTCCCGGAAACATTGAAGTGATGCGTAGGGTGCGGGAATTTGTCCCTGTTCCATTAGCAACCGGAGAACGTGACCGCACAATTTGGGAAGTACGTGAAATTCTTGAAGCACAAGTTATTGACATACTTCAACCTGATGTTGGACACGGTGGCGGTATCACCCAAGTCAAGAAAGTCGCTGCACTCGCAGAAGCACACCACGTCCCGATAGCACCGCACTGCACCATGTCCTATCTCGGTCTTACGGCAAGTTTCCACCTATCTGCATCCGTGCCGTTCTTCCTCATCCACGAAGCGTATGAAAGCCGACTACCAGCTCACAAGACATGGGAGATGGATGATGAAGGTTATGTGTCACTACCAGAAGGTCCAGGTTTAGGGGTTGAAGTAGATGAGGCAAAGGTTATTGAAATTAGCAAACAAGGACATAAGTTCAATTGGCCGAACGCTCGCTTAGCAGACGGCTCTGTTGCTGACTATTAGTGCGTTTCTCACTTCTTGTTGGAGGGGTTTCTAACCCCGATGCTACAGGTTTATTGTAGCACGGGGTCTCTGTGCCCATCATATCAAATAGACAGAAATTACGACAGGGTACAGAGACCCCATCCTACAATGAAGTTGGATTTCTGATGTGAATAAGGTTTAACTATTTCTGTGAGACACTGTTGCTTTCACTCATCTTCGTCATCAACGATTCCAGACCATATCCTTGATGTGGTGAATTGGCGATACCAAAACTTACTGCTGCAAGAACAATGTCCATAAACACTGTTCTCCAACTAACTGTTGTAATTTGAAATCCAATTATATCGAATAGACTAAACAGAAAATTACCACATCCACAATCTGATATAGGCAATTTCTTTAATATCACATTCGCCAATGCAACTGCAAATATCAGAAAAAGGAAGGATGACAATATACCTGCACCTCGCGAAAAATAGCCAATGATTAATACCAAACCCAAAGTGATCTCAGCAGAAACAAGCAGATAACTTATAGGTTTGATAAATCCTGTCGGTAACATCTGATAACTGTCTACATTGACAATAAAAGCACCGAAATTTGAAAGTTTCGCAATTCCAGCAAAAAGCAGAATTGCACCAAGCAATATTCGTAGACACGTTATCAACATTGATAAAATTGTCATTCTGTTTTTAATGGGTATCCTAATGCCAACCAACCTCTCAAACCGCGCGGAAAAAAACGGACGTTTTGATAGCCATGTCCTAACAGCACATTCATCAACTGATAGGCGTTTGGACATGTAATACTGCCACAATATGTAATCAATGGTGTTTCTTTATCTGTTGGTAAATCTTGTAAGTACAGTACAATTCGGTTTATAGGTACATTTATTGCACCTGGAATGTGTCCTCGTCTAAAATGTGCAGTAGAACGCGCATCCACGAATACAGCCTGTTTCTGTTTCCATATCTTGTGGACTGCTGGGAAATCAACTTGAAGGGTTGGATAACTTTGGACGTGTTGGGTAGTAGAAAGAAGTCCAAACCCGTCTGCTCCCCAAATCGTTAAGGCACCAAAACTGATCCATATACAGATGATTAGCAATTCCTTGATAATAGCGCGAAAAGTTCTGTGGTCAGAGTTGTTTTCTTGGGATTGCTTTAGAATGTTATACATTATTTTCGCTTGAGTTGTGCCCAAGTTGAAGTCACTTTTTCTTCTGGAATAACGTTTTGCGCAGAAATGGTAAATGAATCTACCCAACCATTTCCAACCCATTCATTGGCAATATTGATACCTTCTACAACAAATCCAAGTGTATCAATACGGTTGAAGTTCCGATCTCGGAATTTTGCTCGGAATTCACCATCCGCGAACAGAACAAATAAACCAGAATTAAAATGTAACTCCATCGTATTCAATTCATCTGTTTCCCACCGAGTGCGAGGTTCTCTGGACAATCGACTATGAAAAGGATGACTATTCCCTTTACCATTAAAACGTCTTGCTCTAATTTCATCTGTGAAAAACACATAAAAAAACGGGTCTTCTGTTGGTGTGTCAGGAAAACGCCGTCCAACGCAAAAACCGAGACGTATTTTATCTCCACCGATATCCTTTATAATGATAGAAAAGTCTCTATACGGGGTTGGAAACGCTGTAAGTTGATAAAGCTCGTATTGAACTGCCCAATCCCGATCCACCGTAATACGCAGAAATCCATCTTCAACTTTCCACACATCATCGTTGCCTACGATGTTCCAAGCGTCTGGATTATCGGTGTCAAAGTCATCGTGCCAGATATCTGCAGATGCCGACACCACACTGCTGACTATGATCATCATGAGGGTAATTATTCTAAAGATGGTTTGCATCATAATTCTGTTTCTGACCACGGTAGACGAGGTTTCCTAACATCGTCTATGCAAAACGTTTAATTCTAAAGTCTACTATAGTTGAGAATTCCAACTATTTGCTATACGAAGATCGCTCGGACAGCTTATGTATTAACTTATCTTGGTGATTCATCTAAACTGATTTTTATGCAATCGTACCAACGGTTAGTTCGCTTTCCCTTCCGACTGATTACGCCTGGTTTTCTCTCAACAGGAAAACCGAAATCTCCATCTTTTTGTATTAAGACATGCCAGTCAGGTGGAAACCAAGTGCGTAGAGTTCTGCAATGGACTTCAAGACTTTCACCTTGCCATCCACCAATTTTGTAATACATAGGACAGACCCATCGTTCTCTCCCTCGTGAATATCGCCGCCATCCCATCACAGAAGCTTGTGCTCGGATTATGTTGCCATCACGCCAGTGACGTTCAATCCCACTCCAAGGATAGCCTGTCGTTCCGCCACCAGAACTAATCTCACTCCAACCGAGGTCATCCTGAAGTGTGATATAAGAGACATCAGTACCCCAAGGTGTTTCATCGCCCGCAAATCCCCATTTCTGTCGTCTATACCAGTGTAATGCTCCATCAATACTTGACTTAGATACTACCGCATTTTCAATGGTTTCTACGATGTCAAATTGACCTCTATTGTTGTAGGGATTATGAACACCTTGGCAAAGCGTTAAGGAGTTTATTTCAGGTCCGAACCACTTACGGTTTTTGCCGGGTGTTCGATAATATGCCCCTGATGCAGCAGGTTCCGCGCGTTCCCCAGGATTCAACTTCGCCTTCGCAAAAGTACTCCAGAACCCAACGCCTAAAACAACGAATAGCAAAAACACATCAAAGATTAGGTCTAAATTCTTCCGTAACATTATTCCCTTATTTTATGAACTATTCCTGCTTCAAATTTCCCCAGATAGTTGTTAGTTTGTTTTTAGGTGATACTGCCAAACCAGATATGGTAATCTTCTCCACCCAGGCATCATCCGTAATCTCTCTATCTGTAACATAAGCAACGAACACAAAGCCGATAATATCAATTGTTGATAAGTTCGCGTCAATAAAATCCAAGCGAGCGTCTCCATCACCGAACAATTGAAATCTTCCACTGTCAAATTGAAGCACCATCTCGTTGAGCACGTCAGTAGGCCAACGTCTGCCAGGTCCGAGGAACACTTTACCATTTCTTGACGCTTGCATATCGTTTGTGAAAAACAGGTAATATCCAGTTTCCTCAACTTCTCCAGTGTCATTTAAGAAGTGTTTTCCAAGTGCTATACCGATTCTGCTCTCACCAGATGTGCCAATGTTTTCTATATCAATCGTAATGGTATTATATGGTCCGGGGAATGCTATAAATTGATAAAATTCAAATAGTGTTTGCCACTGTTTCTGCGTATTAATTCTTGCTCTTAAGAAACCTTGTTCAATCTGCCAGATAGAATCGCTACCCTGAAGTTGCCAACTATCCTCTAATTCAATCTCAAAATCATCTTGCCATGTAACAGCATTAGCATTTCCTTGTAAAACAAGTAAGGCAATAATCGTGAGGAGTATTATCAAAATGTTTACACTGTCTTTCATGTCATGTCTATCTTCTGTATCTTCTGTTAGTTAATTTGATGATTTTGCTTCTATTTTCTCTTATGATTTAGACTGTTGCTGGGTCAACTGCTACTATTCTCTTAGAGTTGTAGCGTGCAAAGTCGGATGTATTGAAAGTCAGGATATGTGTCACTCCATGAACCAACATCGTAGCGACTAACCGCGCATCGTGAACCTGTACACCAGATACACCATAGTTAACGACAAGTTCTCGCCATTCAGCATATACGCCAGGTGAATCGGGAAGTAAAGGAAAAGTAGATTCTAAATCATGCAAAAGATCGTCTGTTTCCACCAAAGTGAGTCCCAAACCGTTTCTATCAATGGGACGAGTCGAGACGTTCCAAAATTCAGCGAAATTTTGCATTGTCGTCTGTAATAGATCCTTTTTATTTTTCAATTTGTTTACACATGATCTAACAAGTCTGTATCGTTCATCGGATCGGTGTGCAATCCGTAATAAGATGTTTGTATCAACAAGATAAATCATACTTATAAATGATCTTCGTATATTCCTTCGCGACTCAGCGCGTAATCGGACAAGGGTGGAACATCCGGTCCAACATATTTCATGAACTTTTCTGCTAATTGATCCAACTTTGCCTCAAATTCCTCAACAGAAAGTGATGGGTTCTCATTCATTAACACATCCACCGTTGGTTCAACTGCATCTACTAACAAATGCCGTACAGCATCTTTATCTCCATTTGATATATTTTCGTTTAACCGTTTCTCAATATCTGGTGGAATATAAACTGTAATTGTCATTTACTCAACCTCCATATTGCTGAAAATTATCTTATAAATAGCACACACCTTGTGTCTACTGCTTTGCAAATGGTGTTCCATCCGCTTTTCCAAGATAGATCGAATGTGTATCATCACTGCAAAACGGAATCGTTACCTGCTTTTGAATATGAACGCGTTGATATGTTTGTGTCTCTTTATCAAATACCGATTGGACCACACGGATATGTAAATTATAACGTTCCTGTGTCAAATTTGTAAACGCAAATCTGCCTTGTGCATCGGACTCTGTTTCAAAACGGTCTAATGTTAATGACATATCGTATCGGCTTAATTCCCACGGATACCAAGAGCGAGAAATCAAGGCATTTTTCACAGGTTCACCGGTGTCCGTCCAAAGCACTTGTCCATATAAAGCAACCGTAGGTCTGTCTGCTACAATCAACACCTCATTACCATTTGCAGATGCTTTCACATCAGTTTCGGTTGCAGCAAAGCGGTTTCCTACAATATAGAGTTTATACTTTTCTTCAAACAGACCATCTAAGACAAATGACGTTTCTGTCACTGGAAATCGTTTTGACAGCAAAGGTCTGTTCAATACCAATGGATTTAACGTTGACTCCATTTCGGCATCTTCAGGGAACACCTTCACCTCATAATACCCATCAATAGGAACATTCTGCGGGAGAATAACACGCCCCTTAACAGCAAACCCTTTTTCAAGTGCAATAATCAGAGGTTCATTGTCAATCTCTATGATCGGATGTACTCTTGTCAGATAACCTTTTTTTGATACCTCTATGGAAAGCAAATGTGGTTTTGTGTCTATTAACGGAATTTGAAAAGTGCCGTTTGCATCCGTTTGCGTCATTGCTAAGAGAACACGGTGTCCGTTAGGGTTTTCACTACGACGTGCTACATAGAGACTCGCATCTGTAATAGGACGTTGCTGTGTATCAACGACTCTACCGTCTAATATCTTTGTTTTTGGCAAGCGGATTTTAATCGGTTTTTTATGCTGTGGGTTGACCGCCTCTAAAAATGCAATGGTAACATTATTTCGGGAAATTGTCAAACTGTATTCAATCGGATGGAGTTCTGAGAAGACGAAATTACCTTCTGCATCGGTTTGAACAGTGTGTTCAGGTTGTGCACCAGAGCGAAAGAAATCACTGGGTTTGTTGTGCATCTTTATCTGCACTGTGAGTCCTCCAACTGTGTAATCTGGTTTTGACTTTTGGACCTTACCTTGTAGTGACAGAAATGGTTTCAGTTCAAGTTCGCCTAATGCATATTCAAATTTCTCAGGAGACATATCCCATCGCCAATGGTGCGTTTGATACCGTGGATGCGATGCAATGAGCGTGAATCCATAATAGGTATCGGAATCATTCGGTATTGTTAGATGGAATTCTCCGTTTGTGTCTGTTTTTGTCTGGTGTGCAAAAGTGCTGTCAGGATAAACGGTATCCCTCACTTCAGATGCCGCGTTGATGCTGACTCCTGAGATGTGGAACCCGCTCTCTGCATCAAGGAAAACACCTGAGAGATATGCCCCCGGTTTCAAAAATACTCCCACACCACCAACATGACTATTCGGATAAATCTTCACCAGAGGTGCTTCGGACATAGCAAAAACATATCCATCAAAAGCATCAATAATGACGTACCGGCCCGACAACAGATTTTTGACCTCAAAATATCCGTTAGATACCTCACCTTGGTATGTCCTTTCTATTCGTTCCTTGTCATGTGTGAGCAGGCCAATCTGGACTTTACCCGTAATTGACAACGGGAGTTTACTAACGGCATCAAGCAGGAAACCTGAAACGGTTCCTGTGCCTTCAATCACAAAATCGGCTTTAATTTCGGTTTCTGAAGTGACCGTAATTTCACGTTGTGAAAGTAGTGCGCTGAAGTGTCGGACTTGAACATCCCAAGTGCCAGCAGGAAGGTTTGTGAGCGAAAATTGCCCACCAGAATCGGTTTTAGCGGCGTAAGTCACCTTGTCTGTTTGTGAAATCGTAGAGACGGTGTACTCTGAGAGTGGGTTGTTCTGTTTATCTGTTACCTGTCCCTGAATTGTGCCAACATTTTGGGATTGACAGATTCCAATAGAAGTACCAAAACATAGCAGAAGCAAGACGACATAAATAAGGAAAGTGTTGTACATAAGGTTTGCATTTTCTCACTAAGTATAGCATGGACTTAGTATAACTACTGATGTTGCTTGAGTGTTCCCCATGTTGTTGCTAACTTTGTTTGTGGTGAAACGGATAACCCCCGTCCCGATATCTTGAATGAATCCACCCATGCATGTCCAACAAGATGAATATCATAACCTGTTACAACAAATCCAATGATTTCAATTGAAGAAAACCCAGGATCTATAAAGTCTGTCCGTTTTTTACCATTCGCGAACCATTGGAAACGGCCTTTATTGAAATGGATAACCATAGATTCCAACTCAAAAGTATTCCAGAAGATGTCAGGATGATGCGGTGCCCGCCAAAATATGAACGAGGCCTCTCCACCCCACCCAGTCAACCGTACTGCTTCTATCCTGTGTGTTAAAAATAAATAGAAAAAAGGGGCAGGTCCAGGAAAGTTAGGAAATCGCTTCCCAAGTGCAATGCCAAAAGATGCATTATTTGTTCCGATGTCTTGGACGGTAATGGTAAAGTTTTCATGTCCCGGTTTTTTTATATGTTTCTGAATTTTTTCATCGCCATAGAAAAACTCAAAGTTCTGATAGGGTGGAGGAAAACCTTTGAATTGTAATACTTCATTTTCTATTATAAAAGGTGTTTGAATCGTTGTTCTTAAAAAGCCTTCCTTTACTTTCCAATCAGAACGATCTCCCCAAAGATCCCAATCATTTTTTTCCAAAACATCAAAATCATCTTGATAAACTTGAGCGAAAGTGGAATTATTAAAGACACCAAACGAAATAAATAATGTAATAACAAGTAAGATACGCATGATACATCTCATTCTACAAATTATCGTAATAGTTACATTTTTCATATATTCGATTTTGATTAGAACCACTTCAAATCTCCCCAAGTTGTTGTAAGGTGCGTTTCTTGCAACTGGACAGCCCAATTCTTGTTAGGAATGCTATCGCCGGAAACCGAGAAACTTGATATGTTTGCCACAAACCATTCTCCGCCAAAATGACACGTTATGAGCAATCCTACAACATCAATCTTAGCATATCTATTGTCAACGAATTGGGTTAGCAAAACTCCGTTCGTATACACACGGAAATTCCCTGAATTAAAAACAACATTTAGATGCTGGCTAGTCAGTGGGAATTTGTTCCCGTACCTCGCTATCATTCTACCTTTACTAAAATCGTTCTTTTTCGAAAACGTTGCTTCTCTAATCTCTTCAGGACTGAATATGTACCCTTCAACTGCAAAGTCAACGATGCGGAGTTTTTTCCCAAGAAACAAGCAAATTTCACCATCGCTATTTGGTCCTTCCTGTACGTAATTCATCTCTACACCAGTCACCTTCAATTTATCAAGTCTAAATTGAAGGGCGTTCCAGTGGAGAAAATCAGCAGCAGTATTCTCACATCTTGGGCTGTTCCGCGGTTTACGAATTTGTGAAAAAAGGATACCATCAAAGACTTCCCACTTTGCGTTCCAAATATTGTGCTCTGCAGTGCGTTCCCATCCGTTAAGTTCATTTCCATCAAACGTGTCTCGCCATGTTCCAGCGGAACTGTGCCTGCACAGAAAGGCACTTAAAAACACTAAACATAAAAAGGTTTTTATGATTAGCTGTTTTCTATCCACAACAAGATTGAAGAGATTTAAAGACCTACGGAACTCCTTATACACTCTATTTTTCATAATAGCTTACCTCTTTGTGGTTGGGTGCGTTTCACCTTCAGTGGCACGAATCAGTCCGTAGACAGGAATAGTTATCGGCATCGTTTCTGCTGTAGTTAGTACTTTGATTTCTTCGCGCAGCAGTTCAGGTGAATTTGCCACATCCCAAAAAACCTTGTACCGTTTTTCTTGTTTTGCGTGCGCGTTGTAAGCATGCAAGGATTGTGACCAATCGTCGGGCGCAGCAACTTGTAAAAAGTTAGGCACCTGAATACTGAGCACCTTGAAATTCTTTTTCGCAGAAAGTGTGAACTCGGCAGATGGGTTTGCGTCTTTGTCCACTGCTCCATAAGAGAGGGTTTGCGGTTGAACCGTCACGGGTCGCACGATTCTCGCAGCAATCGGCAACGACAAGGTTCGCTCATTCGGAAAAGCGACGGTAAGTATTGAGGTAAATAGTTTTTCAGCAGTGTCCGGTTCCAATTTTTTCGGAGCCCGTAACTGAATTGTGATAAGGTAGCATTCTGAATTCAGATCTGGAGACATTTTCCAAGTTAAACTCGGGTGTGCTGATGGCATGAGTCGGACTTCCTGTAAATTAAGTGGCGCGTTTACACACAGTTTAATTTTCTTTTCATGTGTCGTTTCAGATAGGATCTGTCCGAAATCACATATATCAGCACTCAGTGTGGCGAACCGCTTTGATGCAGCTACAATTGTTAGATAAACTTGTGGGGTTCTTGGACTATCTGTGAAAATTATAGCTGTTGCTAGTGTTGCGTCAGGTGGAACAAGTTCTGGATCAAGCACAACGTTATCAACGAAACTGTCAGAGAGAGATGCCCCAGGTTTCAAAAACACTTCCACGCCACCGACATGACCATTAGGATACACTCTCATCTGATAGGAATCGGGTCTTGCAAAAACATAGCCATCAAAGGAATCTCTAATTTGGTAGTGTCCTGACAACAGATGATTGACCTTGAAATACCCGTTTGATACTTCACCTTGGAAAGTCCTCTCTATCAATTCATCATCAGAATTGAGCAGACCAATCTCTATCTTATCTGTGATCGGCAATGGGAGTCTATTAACAGAATCAAGTAGGAAACCTGAAATAACACCTATGCCTTCAATCACAAAATCGGCGTTAACTTCGGTGTTTTCAGTAATGGTAACTTCACGTTGTGAAAGTAGTGCGCTGAGGTGTCGGACTTGGACATCCCAAGTGCCAGCAGGAAGGTTTGTGAGCGAAAATTGCCCACCAGAATCGGTTTTAGCGGCGTAAGTCACCTTGTCTATTTGTGAAATCGTAGAGACGGTGTACTCTGAGAGTGGGTTGTTCTGTTTATCTGTTACCTGTCCCTGAATTGTGCCAACATTTTGGGATTGACAGATTCCAATAGAAGTACCAAAACATAGCAGAAGCAAGGCGATATAAGTAAGGATAATGTTGTACATAAGGTTTGCATTTTCTCACTAAGTATAGCATGGACTTGGTATTACTACTAACGCTGCTTGAGTTGTCCCCAAGTTGTTGTTAACTTTGCTTGTGGGGAAACGGATAACCCCGGTCCCGTTATCTTGAGTGAATCGACCCGTCCATGTCCAACACCAAGCCCATCGCTTGTAATGAAAAACCCAAAAATCTCAACCGAAGGGAATTCAGGGTCTTCAAATTCCTCGCGTTTTTCACCATTCCCGAACCACTGAAAATGTCCACGATTAAAACGAATTTCCATAGATGCTAATTCCGGTGTTTTCCATCGGTTTATAACCTCCAGAATAAACCCCTGTTTTAGCGGCTCCAAAGGTTTAGTATTAAACGGTGCTCCACCACCGTCCCGCGGACTGACATGCGCAGCGTAAATATCAGTTGGATAAAACAGATAGAAAAATGGGGCGGCTCCAGGGAAGTGGTGATGCCGCCTCCCGAGGGCAATCCCAAAACCCTTCTGCTTTCGAGCTATATTTTTTACTGTCATAGTGATGTTTTTATATCCCGGAATTTTTACCAGTCTCTGAATAAATTCTTGATCGTTGATTT
This sequence comes from Candidatus Poribacteria bacterium, assembly GCA_965214095.1. Taxonomy (GTDB): domain Bacteria; phylum Poribacteria; class WGA-4E; order WGA-4E; family WGA-3G; genus MSPOR6. The sequence continues at coordinate 2,710,025 of OZ243938.1, forward strand.
TAAAATCTACAATAGAACCACTGGGATCTTTAAATTGGAGTAGTTCTAATGAGGGATGTAGATCTCCGCCACCGTCTGGTGACTGTAACCATCCCTTTAAAAATCCATCTTCGGTTTTCCATATAGCATGTTTGCCCCAATGTTCCCAGTTTCTCTCTCTCAAAACATCAAAACCATCATGGTAACCTTGTGAAAAAGCAGATGGACAAAAAATACCGGACACAAAGAATAACGTAAGTCCTATTAAGATGCGTATGATATGCTTCATGTTACAACTCCTTATCTTAACCACACGTTTTGATTTTGATTAGAATCGCTTCAACGTTCCCCAAGTTGTCGTGAGTTGTGTCCCTCGTAATTGTACAGCAAGATTAGGTTTGATTATTGCTTTATCAGAAATCGAGATACTTGATATCCTGCTGCCAAACCAATGTCCTCCGATGTGACACGTAATGAGCAATCCCACAATATCAATAGTTTCTAAGTTCTCATCAGTGAATTCAGTTATCAGATCGTCGTTTGTGTATACCTGGAAATGGCCAGTATCAAAAACAGCTGTAAGATTGCGTGTTGTGTTTTGGAATATGTCCCCATACCACGCTTTCGTCTTCCCTCTACTATATTTACCGATCTCCGAAAAGGTAACCTTACTTACCTCTTCGGGACTAACGATATAACCTTGGACTGCTAAATCATGATCATCTTGACGTTTCCCAATAAACAAGCAGAGTTCCCCCATTCCATCTCCTCCTTCCTGTGGATAAGTAATCTCTTCACCTACTATTGTTAACTGCTCAAAGTTAAATTGGACGATTTTCCAGTGCAGAAAAGAGGCTGTGTTCTTATCACATCTTGGAGGGAGAGCATTTGCCCGAATATTGGCAAAGAGGAATCCCGCAACAGCTTCCCATTTGGTATCCCCATTTCCCAGCCAAAATCGTTCCCATCCTTTGAGCTCCTCATCATCAAACGAATCGTTCCATACCTCACTGTAACTGTGTCCTACTGAAAACATACTCAACAAGACTATACAGATACCGATGTATACAATTCGCAAATTCCGACAGACATCAAAATTGAAAACAAACAAGTATTTACGATATTGGTATCTATTTCTGGTCGTTTGATTTCTCATATATTATGCTTCTCTGTTTTGGTATTCTTATATTCAGAAACGTTTTATTTTTCCCCAAGTCGTAGTCAATTGAGTGTTTCCCAACTGCACATCAAAAGCATTATTGGTAGGGATACCTTGCCCAGAAATCGAAAAGGTTGAGATAGTCCCATCAAACCATTGTCCTGGGAATTCAAACACGCTCATCAAACCAACAACATCAATCATGGGAATCTCATCGTCAAAAAATTCTGTAATTAGAAGGTCTTGCGTCCAGAGTTGAAACTTACCAGTATCAAAAACAACCCTTATATTACCTGAAGTCAATCGAAACATGAGACCGTAATCAGCTTTCACTTCACCTTTCTTGTAAATGCCGTTTTCGGTAAATTGTATTTTTGTTGTCTTTTCAGGACTGAAAATATAACCTGCTGCAAAGTCAGGTGAAGGTTGCCGTTTGCCGAGGAATAAGCAAAGTTCACCAGAAATGTCTGGAGCAGGATTATTTGGATCACCACGTGGGTAACGGACTTCCTCACCTATCACTGTTATCTTGTCAAGTTGAAATTGGTGGACATTCCAGTGTAGGAAATCTGCAGCTGTTACATGCTCCTGTTTTGGTTTCCCTATTATTGCAAGAAGGTATCCAGTAGTAAATGGGGAAACTTCCCATTCTGCAAACCAAGGGACTTCCTCAACAATACGTTCCCAACCATTGAGGGCTATGTCATCAAAATCATCTATCCAAGTTCTAGCATAACCGTGTCCGATTGCAAAAGCAAACAAGACCACTGCACATAGAACGTATTTCATGATACTCTTCATAATTGTTGTTGTGGGAATAAGTAAGCTACCATTCTTGTTGAATCGACAGATAAGGTTTGTTCCTTTTGTTCTCATAAAAATCACCTCAAAGTCCATCTGAATAAGAAAATTTTGGATTGGGATACGATGGATACTAAGTGTATGGAAAGGCAAGTCAAGATTCTCTAAAATGCATATCTGCATTCAATCTGTTCTTCAGTATAACCTATCTGATAAAAAGAAACAAGATATTCACTAAATCTTTATTGTTTCAAAGTTGACCAAACTATAGGCAGCAACGGTTCATTCTCAATCAGAATCTCTTCCGCTTTATACGCTTCATCATACCATTCAACGATACGCCATTCCCCATCTCTTTTTTCAAAGATAAACAGATTATCTCCTTCAGCAAACCATCCCGTATATTCACCTTGAAATAATTCCCCTGTTCCCACGGAACCTTGTATTCGGTAATGAGTTCGCACTTCGGATCGAGTTTTGTCCATATCAATGGATATTTCTGGACGAGATGAGAGTTGTATATTTATATCTTGGAATTCACTAAAGACCTTATTCGCTGCATCACGTTCTTCACGTATGTCATCAAATTCTGTGTCATCAGTCTTATCGCCTTCTGTTCCCATATCCCCAACATAACGAAAACCTTCCGACCAATACGCGCTCATGTATGTTTCAATATCTTCAATTTCATATCCTTCACGCCACTGTTTTATGACATTGTTGATTGCTAAGACATCTTCTGGCGGTACTATATCGCTCTTGTCCGGTTCCACAGGAGAAAGGTCTGTATTGCAGGCATAAAAAAGGACGAAGAAAATAAGCACACATCCTATCTTCGCAAATAGGTTGAACATAAATTTATTTCTCCAATTTCATTGTAAGACCAGATTTGATGTATATTCTACTTTATCATTAGTTTTCTAACAATACGTTTTTCTTTATAGTGGAATGTAAAAATACGTGCACACTCTCGGTAGATGCGGTTTCCTAACCGCATCTATGAGACTGAACAAACACCAGTTCGGTTTGGAAACCGAACCTACCGTCGTGTATAAATAATTTCTGATATTTTTACAGTTGACCTTAACCTAACAACAATCTGTCTTTTTAACACTTGTAATAGAAGGTATCAATAATACCGAAAACTAAATTACGTTATAGGTTTTACGGGTGTGTAAAGTTTTTGGCAAAATGGACACAGACATCCTGTAGGAGGGATCTCCGAATCGCGAACTGTCGGGAATCGGATGCCCGCCTGCAAGTGGACATTGGTCAGAAAACAGCAATTATTCAACGATTAAATACCTCTGCGTATGTCATGAATGTTTGCATTAATTGCATTAATTACTACTATAATTTGGATTTATTTATGAAAAAACCTTCGCGAAAAAATAGCGTTCGATTCAGTCATAATAAGGGATTATCGGTGAGCTGGGTGTACTTCTGAGGCTGAAAGAATGCGGGGCACGGAGACTCCGCAAGACAATGGTTGGTGAGAACTTAGTGCCAAAAACTTTACATACCCGGTTTTACTATAAACTTGCTATTACAATAGATTTTCAGTATAATAAATTCAGGATAGTTTAGACATTTATCATCATCGATGTTAAGTTATAAGAAACATTTAGAATTATTGGGTAATGTCAATAAAGGTAGGAGATAGCGGATGAATTACGAGGGATTAAGCGGTTGGATGTTAGATATAATGAGATGTATTAAAGTAATTGATAAATCCCAATTTACACTTCAAGAAATGTATGATTTTGAAGTGGCATTAAAGCGCAAACATCCTGACAATGGCAATATAAAACCTAAGATTCGACAACAATTACAGTTATTATCAAAACGAGGTCATATCAAATATTTAGGTGATGGAATATACGAATTAACAAATAGTACTAGTGCTGTGTCTACTCTTATTTGATAGGTAAATATCGCGATTCGGAGATCGCTCCTACTGAATATAGCTTTGTCGTTGTAGGTCGGGTTTCGTGCCTCTACCCGACATGCATCCCTTTATCATCAATAAAGTCGGGTTTCGTGCCTCTACCCGACCTACAATATAAGAATGGACACTCTACTAGTTAGTATTAAAACTTTTCAAAACCCAATGCTTTAGTTTTGGGATGTAGAACGGAACCAACGATGTGCGGGGTATCACTGACTGCCCAACGAAAGATTAGATGTAATACTACATCGTCAACCATGTAGGTAGGTGGAGAGCATCCATATCATGCCAGTCGAATGCGAACTGGAACACGTGAGCGGGTTGATATGCAGCACATATCTGCAATATGCGTTACCAAAGTCGCTAAATAGCGAACTCTCAAAAGGAGCGAGTAGACATATTGTATAAAAGCCCTCCCTGCTTTAGCTGGGGGAGTATGTCAAAACGTATTGGATATAGATTGTTTCACACGAGGAACACCAAATGGAGCAAGTAAAAGAACTGCGCATATCAAACGATGCAATCAACGACCCTGAAGAGTTACGCACACGGATGGCAGAAGAAGGTTATCTCTTTTTCAAGAAACTACAAAACCCCGATAAACTCTGGGAATTGCGACGTGAAATGCTAACGACAATGCAAGAAGGCGGTTGGCTTATTGCTGGGACTGATCCAATGGATGGCATTGCCGACATATCAACACAATGCACCGAGGGTGATGCAGAATACACAGACGTATATCATGAAGTGTATAAATTACAGGCATTCCATCGTTCAGCACATTGGAATGAAGTCGTTGATATGGTGGAGAAAATTATCGGTAGAGAAGTCCTACCGCATCCACAGAAGATAGCGCGCCTATGGTATCCGAAGTATACCGAACACACAACACCGATACACCAAGATTTCGTTCACTTTCAAGGCAATTTCCAAACCTATACATGTTGGGCACCCGTTGGTGATTGTCCGATAGAATTGGGCGGATTAGCAGTCCTACCCGGTTCTCATAAAATAAATGAGGTGATGGAACACCATTTTTCACTCGGTGCGGGTGGACTGTGCGTGAACACGGATGAACTAAACGGTGAATGGCATTCAACAAACTATGAAATTGGTGACACTTTGATTTTTCCTGCTTTGACAATCCACAAAGCATTGCCGAATTTGACAGAAGATCGACTGCGTGTATCACTTGACAACCGCTATCAGGCAGTAGATGACCCTATTGCTGAACACATGCTTGAACCACATCTGAACATATTTAACTCACTGAAGTGGGAGGATGTATATCAAAATTGGGAATCTGACGAACTCCAATATTACTGGAAAGACTACGATCTCACTGTGATACCGAGAGATTTTAGTTACAACAACAAAGGATTTGAGGAAGCATTGGAGTTAGCAAAAGATGGTGATAATCGCGCAGCATACCAGTTAAATCGAATTATCAAACGAGATCCCACTACCGATATGGCAAAGAGAGCTACCGAAGTTTTGCAGGAGATGGATATAGATATTGCAATTGATAGACGGTGTATGTGAGCACAACATTTGCCTCTGTCATAAATATTTTACGGCACGCGGAGCGTGCCTACTACTATTAAGCAGATTGAAATGTGTTGTATATCTCGCGTGCTCTGTTTCCAACATCTTGTAAGTACTTTTCACCGATGTGTGTGCGGTAAAGTTCGGTGAGGTCACCACTTGTTTCACCGAAGGCTTTCGCATATTTTCGGCACCCGTCTTTGTCAGGACCGGATGCATAAGCTTTGGTCTTTGCATCTGTGCCAGACTTTCTCACCTCTACAAACATATCATCAAACTTCAGGTATGTCCCATCTCCAACAAATTTGATACTTTCAAGTGTTGAAAATTCAAGTTCGGGAAGTGCATCTGAAAGGATTGCGCGCGCTTGTTTAATGTCAATTTTCTCATCACGGAGTGCGATGGCAATACCGAGGAAAAACAGATCATTTTTATCGCGTTTCGCTTCTCCTTCTCGTTTTGCATCGCGTAGTTTTTCAGGATTCGGTTCAGATTCGTTATAATAAGTAATATCTTCCCTGACATCACAAGTAGCGGTGATTTGACTCTCTACAAAGATAGAGGCGAGATAGTCAGATAATGGTATATCCTCACGTTTGCAATGTGCTGCGAGTGCTGTGACCAATACCATAGATTCACCTGCGGATTTTTCTCGCATTGCAATGGCAGTCCTTCCACCATGACTCTGTATCAGTTTTTCTGGACCAGTAATCATTCCACCGCTCTCTTCACCGGCAAAGATGAGCCGCGGCTGCACACCGAGTGAAATAGATTCACCGTAAACATCTTGGATAACTACTGGTTTGTTTGGGGTGTCAGCTATCTGCTTTTCAATCTTTTTCATGATTGCAGCGATCTCTTTAAATCCGACCGGGACATTTATTGCCTGAACATCGTTTATTGCTCCCCATTGGTCCCAAGCAAGGGCGGATGGAGTTGTTTTTATCATAAACCGTGGATGATCTTCCCATAATCCCGCAGCTTGTAGTTGTTTCCTGTGGAAATCCATCAGCATGAGGAATGCTTGGTTAGGGGTGTAAATCGTTAGTAGTCGATCTTCGTCAAGCATAAGATAATCGATGCCGAGTTTTTGTAGTGTTTCAGTACGCGATGCTTCCTCTATTTGACAAACGATGAGTCGGTCACCATCTGGGTCGGTTGCTTCAATGACTGTACCGATAGGTTGGTTTTTGAGTTTGGTCGCATAATCAGCAGATTTCACAACGTCCAGTATACTAAAATCGCATCCGAGGTCATAAAATTCAGATTCACCTGTTTTGGGGTTCCTGTCCAGTTTGCCGATGTTGTGATAGAGTGGGTCTGGTTCAATGTGTAGCCAACGAATAGAACTGGCAATGCCTAACCTTTCAAAGATTGCTCGCATAGGGCGATACATACATCCACCGACACAATCAACGACTATGGGTGGTTTTGTCTGTCGGATGAGGTTTAGGTTGGCATCTGTGGCAACACCGCTTTTGAGATAACCGACATAAAGTTGCACACCATCGTGGAGTTCATCTAATCTTTCAAAATCAATATGTTCGTCTGTTTCTTCGCTGAACTGAATTGGATAGCTATCCGTTTCTGCGATTTTTAGGATCTCCTCTATCTTTCTGACAAACTGCATGGACTCTTCTGGGAGATATTGACTTCCTTGATTGTTGAGATCCTTCGTTGCGTTTTTTGTGCTGACCGAGTGACTTGATGTGACGTGCTCACCGCCATCTAAATCAAGCGTGAAGATGAGGAAGGATGCCATCCAGATTGGTATTGTGCCGAACCCTTTCGGTACATAGGTTCGTATCCCTTGTGCAGCTTGTATCCGAGCAATAAATTCTACGTATTTTTGTGAGTTGTAACGCACCTCACACCCTGCAAGTTTCTCTACTGATTGTCCATCTGCTTTTTCAGTTGCGACAAGGCTTTTGCCGAGTGTCGCCAAAATAATACCGACCTGATTAATCGGAAATCGAGTGTCCCATGGATATAGGACGTTTTGTGGTCCGCGTATTCCCGCAGTAGATACTTGTGCTTCTTTAGCATAGTTGCGGAACCATTCCCATAGGTTCAAACGTTCTATGAGTTCCTTATCAAGTGTGAATGTGAATGCATCAGGATCGTCTTGGGGGAAAAGGGGTGTTTTGATTGAGTCGGGGGTGTTCTGCTCAACGACTGCAAAGAGATGTTGTTCGGTTTTGTTTCGTTTTTCAAGTGCGGCTGCGTCTACAGCGATTACCATCTCCACTCTCCATAAAAAATTTTATGATTATTATAGCATATTCGTCTTTTTTGAGGGAGTTAATTTGGTAGGTTTGCTTAGGAAACCGAACCGGCTTTGTGCTAAATACCTTCATAGAGGTTCTCGCGTAGGATCCGGTTCGGTTAGGAAACCGAACCTACCAGCCTGGGGAAAACGCCTAATTTACACTAAATTGACGCCCATGATGCGGTTAGGAAACCGCATCTACCGTGGAGTGTGCAAGTATTTTTACATGTCACTATAATCCGCGAAAATCCGAGATCCTGACATAAAAGGAAAACAAAAAAGCCGTGTACCAAATACACGACTTTTCTATTATTTACGATCTAATCTATTAATACAATTACTCATCACCCCAAGCACGACCGCGTTTAACCCATAAACGTTGTCCAACGCTTAGTTTGTTTCTATTAAAGATGTAATCGTCCTGATTTCCTGCGACTAACCGCGTCCACTTCTCGGCATCGTCATAAATCTCAGGACGCGCAGCGATGTGTTTAAGTGCGGCTTCACCGTTAGCTTCTTCAATATCCTCTTCCTTTACGAGATATCTGTCAACCGGTTCAGGACTTGTCACACTAAAACTGAAACTGTAGGAGGATGCAAGGGTATTTCCTGCCATATCTGTTGCACCAGAAACGGTTACAGTATACATGCGTCCGGCACGCATCGGCATATCTGAAGTAAATGCCACAGAATCACCTTCACCGCTTACGGTACCAGAAAGTGTTGCTTCCGCAGGTTCGCTCATAGAGTCTTCTGTTTTAGCAACGGCAACATCAATTGTAACGCTATTTGCATTAATCGGTTCACTAAAGGTAACAGACAAGTTATCCCGGACATTCAAAGAGTTTTCGTACTCAGAGAAAACAGTGGCATCTGTAGGATCAGTGCTGGTTACCGTTGGTGGGGTTGCATCGGTGTATGTAAACTTTTGCGTAAGGGTAACAGGGGCATCTGGTTTTCCTTTATTGATAATAACAACATCCACTGTTTGTCCTGCTGTGCCTGGAGGTGTATTCACAGTTACTTCTGTCTTACTCGGAACTGAAACATCAGTGCCTTGTTGTCCACCGAAAGTCACTGTAACACCGTTTTTCATGTCAAACTTTTCGCCAGTAATACGGACAGCTGTTCCACCGGTTTCTTTTCCCTCAAGTGGTGTCATTCCTGATGGCACCGGTTCAGGATTACAACCTCCGCATCCTACCATCCATGCACAGACAAATGCAAAGATCGCATAAATGGCTATATTTCTGTGTGTGTTCATCAATTACTTCTCCTTATCATCAAGAACGGGTATGTTCTATCTTACGAAGTATAATTTCTTGCAGTTTGGGTAATCGCATTCCAAGTTGTAATATCGGATTGAGTTACATCCTAAAATCACGATTTTCTAAAATTATACATGCAAACCTGTGTAGTTGTCAACCTTTTTTATTATCCACGCCATGTGGTACGCTTTAACGGATCGTGGACGTTAACGACAAGTTCAGGACCAAAACCTTCAATTGCTAATTGTACCGTATCACCGTCACCAACCGCGGTAAGTGCCTCGTGATGCGTGCCTGTAGAGACTACATCACCCGGTTCCAATGTTAGCACGTTCGTTACCTCTGCAAGCAATTCTGGGACGAAACGCGCCATTGCGTTCGTGGAAAAATCGTGTTGCAATCTGTCATTTATCCAGAGTTGTACATCGAGCGCATTCGGGTCGGGAACTTCATCAGCAGTGATAAGCACTGGTCCCATCGGGGCAAAAGTGTGCCAACTTTTCCCTAAGAAGAACCCACCCGGCAAACCGCGCGCAGATACATCAATAAATTGTGTGTATCCGAACACATGGTCAAGCGCATTTTCTTCGGTTAGGTGTTTGGCAGTTTTCCCGATGACAATCGCTAACTCAGGTTCAAAATGAAAAACAGTTACATCCGCTTCTGGGAGTTCAACTGTCTCTTTCGTAGGAATAACACCCGTTGGGGACTTAAGGAAGGCATTGAAATCACCACGAGATGGACTGTCCGGTTCAATGTAGTTACCAGCAAGACAAACAAGTTGTCCAGGACGCGGCAGTGGGGCATTAAGGGTGACGTTATCTAACGAAATTGGGATGTCGTTTTCTGCTATATCCACAATTTTTGAATGCAGATTATCATAATCTGCAATTACCATTTGAATCAGTTCTTGTGGGGTATGGTATTGAATATCGTTGAGTGCATTGCTGATATCAACGATTCCATTTTCTTTTAATACACCAAGATGGTAATCATCAAAGAATGCAAGTTTCATTCAGTGTTTTGCTCCTATGTTAAATTATTTGATAAGTGGATGACTCCGTTCTTTCAAAGGTAGTCGCACCTTTGAGGCGGAGAAATGTGACACATAAGTAGCACTTACACACTCAAGAGAAGTAAGGGCATTGTGTCCACCGAGTTCTGGTTGATTTCCATTAAGTATTGCGTCTCTCATATTTTGAGCACTCCAGATCGTATGTCGAGACTTCCACGTTTTTCCAGAGATGATAAAAGCTGTTGCGTCAAGTTCTATCTGTTCCCAAACGGGTGTATGTGCTGCAAATGAAACATCAAAAGGACAATACCACATCTCATCTATACCTGTCTGTGGGTTCGGTTTAATCATCAGTTGTCCTTCGGAACCGAGAAGATGTGGTCCCATCATCCATCCGTGCCGTAGTTCGCGTTGATAAAGTTCCATGATGCCATAAGCACCGTTTGTACTACCGATATGTACAAGCATTGTATCACCTGCAACAATGCCGTTGTCACGCCTATCAGTTTTGCACAATTCACTGCTGTGCATGATATCAGCATCCGTTACATCGTGTCCTTGATAGGTAATATGTGCTTGAACCCACGAGATGCCGTCAAGGAAGAAATCCATTTCGTCAAAGTAGTGGACACCCATCTCCATCAGTTCAAATCCTGCTTCGCGTCCTTTGCCGACTTCACGGATTGATCGTAATTCACCTATTTTCCCTGTATCAACTAACGACTTTGCGTGCCGAAACAGCGGCGTAAAACGAAATTGATGACTAACTGCTAAATGGACATCCGCTTCATTGCATGCAGCGAGCATCTGGTCTGCTGTCTCTAAATCAACTGAAAGTGGCTTTTCACATAAAACATGGATACCCGCTTTTGCCGCTGCAATTGTAATCGGCGCGTGTAATGGGGCATGCGTACATACGCTGACAATATCAAGCGTTTCATTCGCAAACATTTCATGATAGTCAGTGTATCGGTTTGAAACAACGTATTCATCAGCGCGGCTGTTCAGGACATCACGATTGATGTCACACATTGCGACAAGTGCAACACCTCCTAAACCGTCATAAGCTGCAGCGTGGCTACGACTAATCCCACCACAACCGACTATCCCTGCGCGTAATGTCACAATAAGCTCCGAATAAAATTTGTAGTTGTGTCAGTGTGCCTTGTTCTTATTCGTTTCCAACAATGCCTGCCACTGCTTTTCGTCAACAAGCACACCCTTTTCTAAACTCTCCTGCCGTGTGTGTAACATACCTTCTCCCGGGTACCGCACCTTTTCGTTTTCATCCAACGGAACAGCGGTATGAAAGTCATTGATAATTGCTTCCACGGTTTCGTCTAATGCTGTCTGTCCCATCATACCAGAGGCATTGATAGCAATATAGACCTGAGAAACAGCATATTCTGATTTCTGTTTCCCAATCTGATGTGTCGCTTGTCCACCTGAAATAAGCGCAGCCATTGTGTCAAGCACCAATGCCAATCCAGAACCTTTCCAATAGCCGATTGGGAGTGCTCTTTGGGAATTGAGAATCTCTGCAGGTTCAATCGTTAGTACACCCTGAGTATCATACCCACCCGGTAAGGGCAACTGCTTGCCTTGTATTTTAAGCACCTCTAATTTCCCGTTTGAATACTGACTCATCGCCATATCAAGTAGAATATGTCCATCATCACGAGGTATAGCAATCGCTAATGGATTGTTCCCAATCTTCTTCTCAGCAGAACCCCACGGCGGCATGAGTTTAGTCGTATTTGTCCAACACATTCCGATAAATCCAGACTCTGCTGCTTGTAGGGCATAAGCTCCACCACGCATCCAATGGTTTGTATTGGAAAGTCCCACACAACCGATACTGTGTGTTTCCGCAAGTTCCATTGCGCGTTGCATACATGAGTGCGCGTTCACAAGACCTACACCCATCTTTCCATCCCAACGTTCTATCGCACCGAAACTCTCTATTTTTTCCGGTTGTGCCCGGAAATCAATCTGTTTGCTTTTTAGTCCTGCCACAAATCCCGGAAACCGATTGAGACCGTGTGAATAAACACCATCACGTTGGTTTTCTGCGAACAAACGCGCGCATAATCGCGCACGTTCATCTGCAAATCCAACAGACGAAAGCACACGATAGAATTCATCACATAAAGTTTGGAAAGGTACATGTATCATTACACTACCACATTTCAAGCCAATCCATAAGGGTTGTTATAGGTTGTGTTTGGCTGCGGATTACCCATTTGAAATCAGGATCTTTCCAATAGATTGAACCCGGATGGTCTCCGTCACGGAGATAACGGATGTCAATTGCCCAACGAATAATCTGGCTTGTGGTGTGTGGTATGGATCTATGGAGTGTGAGATTATGGAACACCAAGGCATCTCCCATTTCCATCGGACAGGTCACAATACGATCATCATCCACAAGTTCATCCATGACCTCAAGGAATTTACCTTCGCGCTCTTCAGTATGATGATTAACAACGCCTAATTGATGTGAACCTGCAACCACCTGCAAACAACCGTTGGTTTCATCTACTGGAACGAGAGGAATCCATGTTGTTGGGATAAGTGATTCTTCACTGACTTTACCGAAATAACCACTGTCTTGGTGCCACGGAACAACGGTCAATTGCTGCCCGGGAAGTTTTGGACGCGCATTGAAGACCGGATGTCCGATGACATCTGTTCCTGTGAGCTGACCGATAGCATCTACGAGTGGACCGGCATAATGCAGATCAAATATTTCTGAAGTTGCGATCTGTCCACGCCAAGAACGACCGAAGCGGTTGGCATGATTTCCAGCGACTTTCAGTAATCGGGTTTCAAATGGAAGTTCTGTGCCTTCATCTTCCACGGTTCCCTGTTCTTTCAGTTGCCGAATTATGTCCTCTACGACACAAGCGAACCTGTGGCGTACACCATTTATAACGGGTTCGGGGATGACGTTTTTCAGCAATAAATATCCATCGTTTTCCCATTGATGCATCTGTTCTGTAGTAAGGGGATGTATTTGTATCTGATTTGATTCCATATTTCTCTCACTTCCGTATCAACATTTTCTATTCTGGTGATTTACCGATGTGTTTCTATATATGCTCGGAGTACTGTATTTATACGCGTGTGGTAATGTTTTCCTCATTCTTTGAACCATTCTAAGATTTCATGGTCAATTTGAAGATAATTTTCAGGTACAATACGATTGGCATTTTCCCAGAAGTCATTTTCAAGTTCGGGATCTCTGATGTGTCAATCGCTTCCTCTGGAAGGTTCTCAATTTCAGATAACCGTGTCTTTGAAAGACGCTATCCATAATAGTATATCACTTATTCGTAAAATTGACGAGTCTTTTCAATTCTACAGTAGGGTTATTTTGTTTTAGGATTTTTGTTCAACAATATTCACAAACGTTAGATTAATCATAGGTTTGTCCTCCCATTTGTCTGAACCAGGATTTGCAGGATTAGTAGATTTTCAGGATTATGAGTTTGGTACTCCACAGTGCCTATTCACAGTTTGACTTTTATTTTCTGACTGGCACTTTGATGTTTCAGACCTCTTATCCTGGAAATCCGTCAATCCTGCAAATCCTGGTTCAGACAAGGAAGAACTCCACTAAATTGATGTCTATGATGCCAAAAACTTTACACACCCAATTCTACAGTTTGATGCTCTGAAAAATTGTCTTGATGTCGTTGACATTTTATACTGAAACTGATACGTTACACACCAAGGAGGAAACAGTATGTCAACTTTGACCCAAACAGAAAACCTTATCAGACCACTCTATATTGACGGATATACCAACCAACTTAGTTACGCGCCTGGAGAAGAAATTGCGTTCAACGTGTCAACCAGTGCTGGCAGCTACGCTATGGAAATAGCACGTATTGGTGCAGAGCGCGAAGTCGTTTTCAACGAATCTGGACTACCGGGAGAAGCACAGCCAATTCCTGTGAACGCATCATCACACGGATGCGGATGGAACGCTACTTTTACCTTTGAAGTGCCAGATACATGGCAAAGTGGATATTATGAAGCCATTATCCGCGCTGCTGATGGAGGCGGTGATCCCATCTATAGAAACCATCGTACTGCTGAAAGTTCACTGTTCTTTATCATTCGTCCCGCACAACCGGGAGCAAACACCTCAATACTGTTTCAACTTTCCACTAATACATATAACGCCTACACCAACTGGGGTGGTTTCAGTCTTTACGGGTATCACGGTCAGAATGGCATGCAAGGACGACGGGTTTCGTTTGATCGACCCCTTGGAAGCCAATATAGGACTTGGGAGTTGCCATTTGTTGCGTGGGCAGAGCAGAATGGATATACCCTTGATTATGCAGCGAATAGTGACCTGGAATTCCGTCCTGAAATGTTGGAACATTACAAGCTTGTCCTGAGCCTCGGACACGATGAATACTGGTCTGCACCGATGCGCGATAATCTTGAAGCATTCATTGCGAAAGGTGGGAATGTAGCGTTTTTCAGTGGGAATGCAGTATGTTGGCAGGTGCGTTCTGAAGACGAAGGACGCGCGCTCGTTTGTTGGAAGCAAAGCTACAACCAAGATCCTATCTATAAAACCGATGATTACAGCACACTCAGCACTTTGTGGAGCCACTATTTAGTAGAACGTCCTGAAAACCATTTGACTGGTGTCGGTTTCCTTCAAGGTGGCTATCACTTGAGCCACGGGCAATTTATGGATGGAGATGGTGCATATACGGCACACCGTCCAGAACATTGGGTGTTTGAAGGCACAGACTTAGCAAGGGATGACAAGTTTGGTGGGCAAAATACCGTTGTCGGCTACGAATGCGATGGCTGTGAATTTACGCTTGAAGATGGTTTACCTGTTCCGACTTATCAAGATGACACACCTGAAGGATTTACCATCCTCGCCACTGCTCCTGTCCGATGGCATCCTGATGATTGCGAATGGTATGAACGTTGGGAACAAGGTCATACCGGTGCTGCAACGATGGGTATTTATACAAAAGGTGGCACTGTCTTTACTGCTGCGACAACAGATTGGTCTCACGGATTGTCAGGTGGCGATGCAGTTGTTGAACAGATGACGCATAATGTTTTGAAGCAGCTTTCAAAATAATGAGATAAAATCATATAGAAATGGAGTTCCAAATGCCTAACGACCAACCAAACGTCATCTTAATCACAACTGATCAACAACGCGGTGACTGTCTCGGCATTGATCCAGACGGTCCCACTTGCCTACAAACACCCAACTTAGACTGGATCGGACACAGTGGCACCCACTTCCGCCGTGGATACGCCGAATGTCCGAGTTGTATCCCCGCACGACGCGGTCTAATGACAGGCACTGCCCCAGCAGCCAACGGAATGGTTGGATATATAGGCGCACAATGGAATCCACCACATACGCTCGCAGGCGAATTATCCGCAGCCGGTTATCAAACCGAGATGATTGGCAAACTACATCTATCACCACCACGCAAGCGATACGGTTTTGATCACATACAGTTGTCCGATGCAACACATGGCACTGCTAACAACGACTATGTAGAATGGTTGCAACAATACCATCGTCGTAATGACTTTGAACCGGGTATGGCACACGGTGTTTCTGCCAACGGATGGGTCGGTCGTCCGCATCACCTTCCCGAAGAACAGATGCACACCTTCTGGTGTATTGACCGCGCCCTCAACTTCCTCAAAAAACGCGATCCATCGTCACCATTTTTTCTCAACATCTCCTTTATAGACCCGCATCCACCGTTGACTCCACCAGCACACTATTATCAACGGTACATAGAGCGGGATCTTCCACCTCCTGTTAACGGCAGATGGTCTCTAGACCTTGACATTGAGGAGAAAGGTCAGAATCCAAATGCTTGGGAGATTAACCTTGACAAGTACGACATGCAATGTGCACGTGCTGCCTATTATGGGATGATTAATTTTATTGACGATCAGATCGGTCGACTATTGCAAAACGCAGGTAATCTGAATGACTGTCTCGTTATCTTCACCTCCGACCACGGTGAGATGCTGGGGGATCACAACATGTTCCGTAAAACCTTTCCCTACGAAGCCAGTGCAAGAGTGCCTTTCCTCATGCGAGCACCTGCAAAATGGAGATATCCGAAAGAAACCGTTTGCAACAGTCCAGTTGGACTGCAGGACATCATGCCTACTATTCTTGATGCTGCAAACATTGATATTCCGGATACCTGTACCGGTAAAAGCTTATTACCCATCATGCAAGGAGATACTGACCGAGTGCGGGAATGCCTTCACGGGGAGCATTCAGGTTGCTACAATTACAATCACGGCAGCCACTATATAACTGATGGGAACTACAAGTACATCTGGTATTCTCAAACAGGTCGCGAACATCTCTTCAATCTGCACGAGGACCCGCATGAAACAATAGATTTATCACTTGAGGACGATGCGGAAACGCGTTTAACTCCTTGGCGAAATCGTCTGATTGAGTTTCTCCGCGACCGTCCCGAAGGTTTTACAGATGGGGATAGACTCATAGCAGGACAACGTCATAACGCGCTATTGCCAGACTATGATCCCGATGCTACCTATCCTTATTTGTAAGACGCGACAGTGCTTGATCCGTTACTGTTGTATGTAGGTCAAGGTTTCTGTACCCTGACATACTTGTGCCGTAATAGAAAACAAAGACAACAGTCAGCACCGAGAATTACAGAAGTATGATTCTGCTGATAAGGATTAAGAAATAAATCCGGTAATTTCCTTGAGAAGTCCGGAGCGGTTAGGAAACCGCTCCTACCGGGTTTGGGAAAATGAGAATTACCCGTTTAATAAATTAATCTTCGTGAGCAGAACCCACCGAAGGGCAGTTTGTCACTATTCCGGTTTATAGTAAAATCTACAATTAATGAAACATATTGTCCCAATTGCCTATTCATAGAATGTCCGAGGCGCAATGAATTGCGCGACTACAAACGCGTTTTTCTAAATGTAAAGTGTATTGTTAATTTCAAATTTCACTATAGTTTGTTAGGACAAGAGGCAGAATAAGGAGACAGAAACGATGAAGAAGTTACTTTTGTTGTTAGTGCTATTTACCTTTACTGTTTTATGTGTATCACCTACCTTCGCGCAATACGAACCATCTATGCAATTTGGTCTACCCGAAGGTGCAATAGCACGTTTCGGTAAAGGTGAAATACAGAATATGACGTATTCACCAGATGGCACGCGGTTTGCTGTCACTACGTCCATCGGTGTTTGGATTTATAATGCACAAACAGGTGAAGAACTTGATCTAATAACAAGGGGACATAAGGGAAGAGTCTATGCCGCAGCATATTCACCTGATAGTAAAACAATTACGACTGTGGGTGAGGACAAAACAGTCAGATTATGGGATGCATACACAGGACAACTCCAAAAAACGCTCAAAGGACATAAGGGCAGAGTTTATGCTGCCGCACATTCACCTGATGGTAATATACTTGCAACTGGAAGCGCAGACAAAACAGTGAGACTTTGGAATGCTCATACTGGCAAAAAAATAAAAACACTCAAAGGACATACGGAAAGTGTTTTATCAATCGCGTTTTCTCCTGATGGTGCTATGTTCGCAACTGCCAGTGATAACAGTCCAGTAAGAATTTGGAATGTGCACAGTAGAAAACTAATCCATAAAATTACTGGATATAGAAACATGATTGCCTATTCTCCAGATGGAAGGACGCTCTTGGTAGCACACGATCCAAATTATAATCCACATCGCCGACCAAACGCTGTGGGCGTAGTGGTATTAGATACAATATATGAAGTGCACATGTTAGATACATTTACAGGACAAGTGGTTAAAACACTTCCATCTTTGAATTATGTTAATTGTTCTGCGTATTCCCCAGATGGAAAAACGATCGCTATCAGTGATGGACAAAGGTTTGGACTGTGGGATGCGACTACTGGAAAACACCTAAAGACCTTGAGCGAGGGAACGCCTGAAGTCAAATCTATTGCGTATTCCCCAGATGGAAAAACGATCGCTACTGCAAGTTGGGAAGGTACAATGCGATGGTGGAATGCTCAAACAGGAGAAAACATAAAAACGTTTGCACGGTTTGAAAAGAATTACGGGCCTATAGGATACTCACCCGATGGAAAAACTATAGCAATTACTGATGGACGTGATATAAGTCTATGGCATGCAATATCTGGAATGTATCTAACTACACTTGAAGGACATAAGGATTATATTTCTGGTTTCACGTTTTCATCAGACAGCAAGACTATCGCATCTGGCAGCAATGACGGGACAGCGCGGTTATGGAATGCAAATACTGGTGAAAACATAAAAACACTTGTTGGACATAAGAATCATGCCAGTGCTCCTATTCATATTGATACTCTTGTGTTTTCTCCAGATGGTAATATGCTCGCCGCTCGCAGTAAGGATACGGCATGGTTGTGGAACGCACACACAGGAGAAATCATAATGACACTCAATGTAAAGACATTTTTTTCTAATAACATTGCGTTTTCTCCAGATAGCAAAATACTGGCAACTAGGTTTAAGTCCAATTCAGTCCAATTGTGGGATATAAACACGGGAAAAAACATAAACACACTCATAGGGCATGTATATTCCTTCAGGTTTTCTCCAGATGGCAAATCAATCGCTACTTGTACCTACAATATGGTGAAGTTGTGGGATACAATTACCGGAGAAAACATCAATACACTTTTGTCACCGAATGCATTACACACCGCTGTTTTACATCTACATGGTAAACCATTCGCAATTACTACCTACGAGGATAAAACATCGTCACTATGGGATGTTACCTCGGGGCAACTCATAAAAAAATATAAAAGACCTGGTGATAGTTTTTATAAATTCTTTAGATGGCTGCCTCGTGAAAAAATATCACGTTTATACTACGAAATCCAGTATTCACCGATCAGTAATACATTTGTGACTATTGCAGACCACACACCTGTCCGGTTGTGGAATATTACTACAGGGAAACTAATAGGAAAACCGTTAAAACATCTCAAAGGTGAGAATGGGTACATCCGCGTTATGTATTCACCAGATGGTAAAACAATCGCAACCATTCCAGTTGGTGATAATAATCAAGGTGGCACGGTGCGATTATGGGACGTTGCGACAGGTGAACACATAAAAACACTCAAGGGACATTCTAACTGCAATTTTGAGTCAGTTGCGTATTCCCCCGATAGTAAAACAATCGCTACAGGACATCGAGATGGCACAGTGCTACTCTGGGACATCCCGCACCGATAAACTTCACACATCCAACAACAAAGGAGAAATATGCCAGAACAATTACATGAACTGTTCGGTTTAGAAACTGATCCCATTGCAGTAAAGTTCCACGACACCAGAGGAAGCACAACGCGTGCAAAAACTGAGAAATCAGGTTGTACCTAAAGGAGATTGAATGAAACAGGTGGCAGTAATTACCGGGGCAGCAAGTGGCATCGGACGCGGTATGGTAGAACGATTTGTTACAGAGGGAATGGCTGTTGTCCTCGCAGATATTGAAGAAGCACCTTTAGCTAAACTGGAAACTGATCTACGTGCTAAAGGTGCGAACGTTCTTGCTGTCAGAACAGATGTATCAAACGCTAATGATGTTGAAAACCTTGCAGTGCAAACATATAACGCTTATGGTGCGGTGCATATCCTCTGCAACAATGCCGGTGTTGTCTGTAGTCGTCCTATTTGGGAACATACCATCGCTGATTGGGAGTGGGTATTGGGTGTAAACCTTTGGGGTGTTATCCACGGCATTCGAGCATTTGTTCCACGTATGCTTGCACAAGAAACCGAATGTCATATTGTCAATACTGCATCGATCCTCGGTTTAATACGTGCTCCAGGTGAAGGTATCTATAAGGTGAGTAAACATGGTGTAGTCGCTCTTTCAGAAACCCTCGCTGATGAATTGGCACAAAAAGGTTCTCAAATTCAGGTGCATGTGTTATGTCCCGGTTGGGTGCGGACAGGGATTTTAGACTCATCCCGAAACCGGACAGATAGTGAATCTCACCACCATAATCGCAATATGACAGATAACCGCAATGTGCATGCTGAGATGGAAGCCGGCATGTCTCCTGCGGAAGTCGCAGATCTTGTCTACAATGCTATCCAGAACGACATATTCTATATACACACACATCCAGAACACAAAGCATGGGTGCAGGCGCGTATGGAAGACATCCTCAAATAATCCGTATGTTGACTTCTAGTGGAGTGTCCATTCGGACAAGATTAGTGTAGACAGAACACTATGCACACAATATTCACACAAAATATTCGGTCATTAGATAAAGGTCATCTTTTAGATAGGGACTTCGGAGTGGCAAACTCTAATCCTGAGAATCTACTAATCTTGTAAATCCTGGTTCAGACAAATAGAAATCAAACCGTGAGAACTCAGAACAACTTCAATGTAACAATCACACAAAAGGAACAAGCATGAAGGGACTTCATTAACAATTCCAAGTCTTTAGACTTGGGTCAAAAAAGTTTGTATATTAATCTATTTTTTTATGGTATACTATTTAGACTGTTTCGGTGGTAGATGCTACTAACATCTACCACACCTTTAGGGTGAAACAGAATCTGCATAGAAGCAGTGATGCCATGTATAAGACACATGAAATAACATTAGATCCTACATTTAGACAAAGGCATTGGTTTTCACAGCAATGCGGTTATGTCCGATTGGCATATAATCATGCCTTATCTGATTTTAAGGTTGGTTTATGTAAAGACAATTTTCAATCTTGGCAAACGTGTCCGATTACCCAAGATTGGATGGGTAAAGATGTTTCAAGAGTTGCGTTTTATTGGTAAGATTATTAGTGTGACAATTTCAAAAACGGTACATCGTTGGTTTATATCTATTACTGTAGAAACAGAGGACACCGAAGCAGTTGACAACTCAACGCGCCCTGTTATAGGTATAGATGTAGGTATCAACACACTTGCTACTTTGAGTGATGGCACTAAATATGAAAACCCAAGACCATTGAGACGTGATGAAAAAAAGTTGAAGCGTCAAAATCGTGCCTTGAGTAGAAAAGTGTATAAATCAAAAAACTGGTATAAAGCCAAAGAAAGCGTAGCACGTTTACATTACAAGATTGCCTGTATTAGAAATGACGCACACCACAAAGCTACTACTTATTATTGTCCTGCAAGTGCTATCGGCATAGAAACCTTAAAAGTTGCTAATATGCTAAAGAATAAAAAGTTGGCAAAAGCATTATCAGATAGAACATATCACTGTCCTAAATGTGATATAACTATAGATAGAGATGTTAACGCAGCTATAAATCTAAAACCAACTGCCGTCGGATAGACGGGAAGTTACGCTTGTGGAGTCCAAATAAGACCTAACACCGTTCAGGAAAAGGCATGAGAGACGGAAACAAGAATCACATAGGGAGTTGTGTGCCAAAGAAGCACACGGCTTTAGTCTCCGTAGTGAGTATCACACGAACACTACTAATTCATCCAGATATGCCCGATATTGAGAGAGAACACGGTTTCTCAAATATCAACGGTCCATCGCTAATTCGCGTGCCAGATTGGGTAGAAAACCCTTTGGGTAAATACTACCTCTATTTCGCACACCATCGTGGATCCTATATCCGTTTAGCTTACGCTGATGAGATTGAGGGACCTTATACCGTTCATCGTCCCGGCACATTGCATCGTGACAACACTGTCTTTAAGGGTTGCGACCACATCGCATCACCCGATGTCCACATTGACGAAGACAACCAACGTATCATAATGTATTTTCACGGCAATTATCGTGGTGGACAGGCAACTTGTTGGGCAACATCTGAAAATGGCATTGATTTCACAGCAACAGAGACATTAGAAAAACAGCAAGGACCTTATTTTAAAGTGTTTTGGTGGAATGGTTTGCCTTATGCAACAAATCACAACATGCTGAACCGCGGCAAAACAGCGGAATGGACGACTGTATTTGAAAGACGAGACGCGCCGCTCTTTCCCGGTGAACAGGGTAAAGGAAGAGACGGCACACCGCGCCATACAGCAAATCATCTTATCGGAGATACACTGACGGTCTATTATTCACTGTATGGGGATACACCTGAACGGATTTTGAAAAGCACGGTGGAACTGACGGAGGACTGGAATGATTGGCATGCCTCCCCACCGATGGAGGTTATCGCGCCAAAGTACGATTATGAAGGTGTGAATATACCGATTATTCCTTCAACAAACGGACTTGACCGGGAAATGGTGCATCAACTTCGCGATCCGGATATCTATTGTGAAGGTGAAGATACATGGCTGCTCTATTCCGTGGCGGGTGAACAAGGAATTGGGATTACAAAACTTCCATCTGAATAAGAAATTAGTCTATTTCACTTGACAAGGCACGCAACCGATTGATTGTCTTTACAACTTCATCTGCGACAATATCAACTTCATCCATCGTATTGAAACGTCCCAAGCCGAAACGAACAGCCGTCACTGCCAATTCATTCGGAATACCCATTGCAACTAACACATGCGATGCAGTTACGGATTCAGAATCGCATGCGGAACCTGTGGATACAGCAACATGCTTAAGTCCTGCCAAGAGGGCGTGACTTTGCACACCAGCAAAACATAGGTTTAGGTTTCCCAACAACCGATTTTCAGGATGACCGTTGAGATGGATATCTGCCAACTGCGATGCTAATCTTTGGTGGAGGACATCACGTAATGGTCCAACCGATTTTTCTTCAGTTTTGAGTTCCATTGCAGCTTGACATGCCTCACATGCTGCACCCAAACCAACGATCCCCGCGACGTTCAGTGTTCCCGGTCGAATACCTTCTTCTTGTCCACCGCCATAGAATAGTGGATCCAAACGTGTACCTTCACGAACATAAAGTGCACCGATACCTTTAGGACCATAAATCTTATGAGCAGTGATGGATGCCATATCAAGACCCAACACATCCATACTTGACTCAAGTTTGCCAACACCTTGCACCGCATCTGAATGAAACACCACACCGTGCTTTGCAGCAATATCGGCTATGTCACGAATTGGGTTGATTGTGCCTACTTCATTATTGGCATACATGAAACTCATCAGGATGGTTTTCGGTGTAATAGCAGCTTCCACATCATTGGGGTTGACCATACCGTATCTGTCAACAGGTAGATATGTGGTCTCAAAATCTTCCTTATCCAAGGCATGGCATGTATCAAGTACCGCGTGATGCTCTGCCGTGCTTGTGATGATGTGATTTCCTTTATCTTTGTAAGCGTAGGCAACACCTCTAATGGCAAGATTGTCTGATTCGGTCGCGCCACTTGTAAAGATAATTTCATCTGAGGAACAACCCAGCAGCTTTGCGACTTGATAACGTGCCTTGTCCACCGCATCTTTAGCGGTAACACCGAATGGATGTGTACTGGCAGCATTGCCGAAGTGTGTTGTTAAATAGGGCAGCATAGCATCAAACACTTCAGGGGCAATTGGTGTTGTTGCATGGTTATCCATGTAGATAATGTCATTCATACGGGTTGTCCCTTTATTTATAGGCACACGCAGTCAATCTTTTTCAAGCACTACATATCTAAGCATATCTATATTCTCTATAGTCGTTCTCTAAACATGTCCATCATTCCATCTGGCGGATCGAACGGTAATTCAATGACTGTGTTGCTTATGCCGCTATAGTAGATACCAAGCAGCAAATTGAATTCCGCAAGGGATTGAGATAGGTTTGTAGGATGCACCTTACTTTCATCGTCTAACCAATCAAATACTGCTTCAGTCAAATTTGTTTGGGCGACTGCATTTTGGTCACCATAACTTAGATTGCCACCTTCATAACCACCCTCTGGTGTATAACGTTCCCAACTCTCAAACCGCCAGTGGACAAATCCTGTTTCACCAAAGACACAGACCCGTTTATGACGATTGTTACCTGTTCCAGGATTCACACGCGGTGCCATCTCTGGACCGAAAGCAACAGATGCCTGTACACCATTTTCATAGGTTACTAAACCGGTAGCATTCGCGGGTGAGGGTTGTGCTCCATCCAGATTACCTGCTCCAACTATTTGTCCCATTACCTTCACTGGTTGAGAGTTGTCAATATAGGAAGAGACTAATTGAAGAACGTGCGGTGCTTGGTCTACGGGAGGGTTGCGTGCACTTGCTTCAATGAACTTGATCGCACCAATTTTACCATCTGAGACATCACGTTTCAACTCAAGATTTTTGGGATGAAAGTTGAGTTGTGTGTTGATACAGATCTTTGTCTTGGTACGTTTAGAGAGTTCATAGATTTGCCGCCAGTCTTCGCTTTCAACAGCAATCGGTTTTTCAATAATCACCGCAGGAACACCGTGTTCTGAAGCCTGATTCAGCAGCGAATACCGAATCCGTTCATTGCTACCACGCAAGACAGGGGCAGTCACAATGTGTAAGAGATCCGGTTTCTCTTTAGACAGCATTTCATCAAGATCTGTGTAGCGTGAATCTATATTGAATTCCTCACCGAAACCTTCAAGTAGGTCTTCCTTCATATCACAAATAGCGGCAAGTTTTCCACCTTTGACATTATCGTAAGCACGTGCATGAGCACGGGCACGACCACGACACCCAAGAATCGCACATTTATACATCTTGTTCTCCTTCAGCAAAATTGTTCTATTTATCCGTATGTATGTATGATGGAATTACCAATCTCATACATCCGATATTATATGTGGATTGCACATTAAAAGCAAATTATATCCCTGGTAAATTAAAGTTTGTAATGCTATAGTATTTACTTGTCCTGCCATAACAGAACCATACAACTCTTTCTGATACCATGGACAAAACATGCGTTCGTAGTCGCGCAATTCATTACGCCTCGGACATTCTTCACCTCAGTGTGAACCTATCATCTCAGAATAAGCACAATATTTGAGTCATCCTTAGACAAACCGTTTCCATAATTTTTGTCTTGATTAATAGTCATGTTAGGCAGTATAATGTTATATAAATTATTATTAATATTAATTATACTTTATATGATGAAAGGATAACCAAAATTGAAAAAATTATTCATTCTTATTTCACTTTCTTTATTCTCCGGAATACATCTATCTTTATTTAATGTATCTGCACAGAATTGCACACAATTAAGCTTACCAGAAAATGCAATAGCGCGTTTATGTACGCAAGATAATCAACCTTTTGTAGATTTAGATTTTTCTCCAGATGGTAAGACTTTAGCAAGTGTAGTCAATTGGGTACGGAAGGTAGTTCTATGGGATATTGAAAATAAGACAGCAAAAATGACTATTAATGACGTTAATGGGAAATATGTTAGGTATTCCCCAGATGGTAGGACACTTGTATGTGGTGATGTAATATATGACACAACAACTGGAGAACCTAAGCTGCTACTATTAGATGGTGAAGGATATAGAGATTATGTCCTCTTTTCTCCGGACGGTAAAACCTTAGCGGGAGCAGGACCAAAGGGAATTCGTTTTTGGAAATCAAATGTAGACGAACCAAATACAGATGCGTTGCCTGTAGGTGAAAGACCTATAAATGTCCTACCTACAGATGCATCGGTTATAGAAATGCCTGAAGCGAGTCCCACATCAGTTCCCTTTGCCACATCATCAACAACAGTGACTGGGATTAAAGGATTAAGTTATTCTCCTGATGGGAAAGAATTAGCCGTAGCTTGTAGACTTGGTATTTGGGTATATAATACAGAACAAAATACCGAAGTCGTATTACTTAAAAATCGAGATGATCAGGTTTTCTCTGTATCATATTCTCCAGATGGGAATATTTTAGCAGCGGGTGATCATCATAACATTTATTTACATGATACCAAAACAAAGAATTTGAAATTTAAATTTGACCGTAATTTCTGGATTATTTCATCACTTATCTTTCAAGACAATAATACACTTATAAGCAGTGATGCTCATGGCATAAATTTTCTTGATACTACAACTTTTGAATATAAACGGATATTATCCACAGAAGGCTTTCACTTTCACATGGCAATTTCTCCTGACGGTAATATATTAGCTGCTTCAGGTCGTGATGACACAGTTTTACTATACGATTTAATATCCTATCCAATTGTTAGCATTACACCAGATTCGGTTACATCTTTAGCTGTCGGAGAAGAATTAGCATTTGATGTCAAAATTACGAACGGCAAAAACCTATCAGGTTATCAAGCAACAATAGAGTACGATCTAGACTCACTTGAATATGTAGAAACAAAATATGGAGATTATTTATCTGGTGGAGTACCCGTTCAACCGATTGTTAGTACACGCAATGGCACAATACAACTCGCAGCACTCTCCTTAACGGGTGTTGAAAGCAATGGTGATGGAGTTATCGCAACGATTAAATTCAAAGTCAAAGCAATTAGGACTTCAAAATTAGGTTTACGAGATGTTATCTTAACTAACAGTGAAGGGAAAGAATCTTATGCCTGGATTGATGGTGCACAATTACTAAAAACCGTGATTACAGAGGATGGAGAAAGTGTAACTTGCTCAACAAATATCAGCGAAGACGTGAATAAGGATTGTATTGTCAATATCCAAGATTTAGTGCTTGTTGCCACTAAGTTCGGAGATAGAGGCGGCATTCCAGCAGATGTTAATGGTGACGGAACGGTCAATATCGTAGATCTTGTCTTAGTCGCTGGTGCTTTTGGAAATACAGCGGACGCACCCGCAATCTATGCGGAGGGACAAGAGATGCTCTCTGCGTTCAATGTGCAGCAATGGTTGCGTGAAGCGCGGACAGTTAACTCAATGGATCCTACTTTTCAACGAGGGATTCTCGTGCTTGAACAACTTCTGATGGCAGTACTTCCGCAAGAAACAGCACTTTTGTCTAACTATCCAAATCCATTCAATCCAGAGACGTGGATACCGTATCAGTTAGCAACACCTACCCCTGTCTTCATATCTATCTATTCTGCGGGTGGTAAGTTGGTTCGGACGCTGGCAATGGGTAATCAACCTGCGGGACTTTATCAGCATCGGAACCGTGCGGCATATTGGGATGGGAAGAACAATGTTGGTGAGGCTGTATCAAGCGGAGTTTATTTCTATACCTTAACCGCAGGTGAATTCTCTGCAACGCGTAAGATGTTGATTTTGAAATAAATGATAATGTATGGTATAATGATATAAGGAGAATAATACAATGCATATCTCACCCATCTATAAGGAAATCATAGATTTCATCGCTGCAGGCACGACACCTCAAAATTTGGTAGAGTTTCGTCCTTCAAAAGAAGCAAAAGAACGGGTAGCAGATCTGATTCATCGTGAAAAGACAACTGGGTTGACATCTGAAGAAACAGCAGAACTCAACCACTGTTTGCAACTTGAGCATCTGATGCGTCTTGCAAAATCCAGCGCACGGCACTATCTGAAAGAATGAGTCGAACATACGTTTCTACTGCACTAAGACAGTTAGTCAAGACACGTGCAAATGGGTTATGTGAGTATTGTCTTATCCACGAAGAGGATACTTACTTTGGCTGTCAAGTAGACCATATTATCAGCGAAAAGCATGGTGGGTCAACTGAAGAAAATAACCTTGCTTACGCGTGCTCGTATTGTAACCGCAGCAAAGGTAGTGATATAGGTTCTATTGTGTTTCAGACCGAACAATTTAGTCGTTTCTTTAATCCGAGAATTGATCTATGGACAAACCACTTTAGGTTAGAAGGCGTAGAAATAGTTACTCTCACACCTATTGGAGAAGTCACCGCCCGTATTTTGGATTTTAACCATGTTGATCGGTTGATTGAACGGCAGGAATTGGCAGGTCTTGGTCAATATCCTTCACCAGATGCTCTCATGTTGATTGCAAAATAACTCAACGATTCTATCCTACCGTGCACCCACTACACCAACAGCCTTACGAACCTTTCTCATAATTGGCACAGCGATATCACGCGCTTTTTTGGCACCGCTCTCAAGCACTTTGTCCAATTCTCCGCGATTTTCCATCAACAGATTATATTGATTACGTTGTGCAGAAAACGTAGTCTCTAACAATTCAAATAGATCTTTTTTCATGTCACCATACGCGAGTCCACCGTCAACATAGAGTTGCCGTTTTGCTTCAACTGCATCCGCATCCGCAAAGTGACGATAGATAGCAAAGACATTACATTCATCCGGATCCTTCGGTTCTTCAGGACGTTTGGAATCTGTAACAATACGCATCACCTGTTTTCTGACTTGGTTTGATGGTGCAAAAATCGGGATAACATTGTTATAACTTTTGCTCATTTTCCTGCCATCAAGTCCAGTGATTGTCATCACCTCTTTCCGAATAACTGCTTCTGGCACAACCAACACTTCACGATAATTATTATTAAACATCATAGCGACATCACGCGTGATTTCAAGGTGTTGTTGTTGGTCAAGTCCTACAGGAACGACGTGAGACCCGTATAGCAGTATATCTGCCGCCATCAGAACTGGATACGTATACAGACCCGTGTTGATACCTTTGTCCTCTTCGCGTCCCGCCGCCACATTATCATCCACAATAGTCTTGTATGCATGTGCTCGGTTAAGCAATCCTTTTGAAGTCCAGCAGGCTAACACCCATGCCAACTCGAATACCTCTGGTATATCAGATTGGCGAAAGAAAATCACATTGTCTGGGTTCAATCCTAATGCCAACCAAGTCGCTGTCACCTGATATGTCAAATCTTCCAATTCTTTCTTGTTCTTCACAGTGGTAAGTGCGTGGTAATCTGCAATGAAATAGAGTGCCTGATAATCCTGTGCAAGTTCAAGCGCAGGTTTGATCATACCGAGATAATTACCGATATGGGGTTGTCCTGTCGGTTTTATACCCGTTAATGCTATCTGTTTCAATTCTGTTCTCCTATATTTATTCTAACCATATTATAGCCTACAGATTCTGAGATGTCAATTCAACCTATGCACAAGCACCTTATCACCAGATTCTAATCCTAAATGTGCTTCTGCATTGCCTAAATTTATCGCAATTTCTAACAACCCAAAACTGCCTATAATTGCCAACGGTTTACCTGCTTCAGATTCAGTATAAGTGCCATTCAATTTCTTAAGACTTGTATTACCCGCTATTATCTCAAATTGAGCAGACACTATGTATTTATCAAGTTCTTTAACTGTATCTTCATTCGATTCAGATGATAACAAAAAATCAGCGAGCATATTTTCAGTGATATTCGTAATTAGATTACCAAAGCTATCAATATTGACAATTTGTCCTGTTAATGTATCATGTGTAGTGTGGATCGCCGGGAAAGGAAATCGGATGAGTTCTCGGATCGGAGTACCGATATCTACAAGTGAAACACCGAGTGATAAATGCGCAGCAACAGGTGCGAATATATCTCTGCCGTGGAAAGTATTGCAAACTCTCGGTAGAATGTAAGTTGGATTTTCAATGGATACTGCCTTTACCGTCTCAGTTTCTTCGGTTTCAATGTGCTGAAGCAGATAACTTAACACCCCGTTGTTAGGACAAACAAAGAAACCGTCATCCGTTTTGCAAACCATCGCTTGCCGATCACTGCCAACGCCAGGATCTACGATGACGACATGTATCGTTCCTTTTGGAAAAAAGCGATATGCTGAGTTGATTGTAAAGGCAGCCTCATGGATGTTTTGTGGGGTGATGGCATGTGTGATGTCTACAATCTGCACATTCGGATTGATGTTTAGGATGACCCCTTTCATCACACCAACGTATACATCGCTTGTGCCAAAATCGGTTGTTAATGTGATGAAAGGAGTAGGTCTGTTCATTATTTGAAGGACTCAGGTTGAGTCGAAATTACAAATTTTCCTGCATCCAGGCAAAACTCTTCCGTTGGCCAGTGCCATCATTTTCTCTACCTTCATATTCACAACACCAGACACCGTCATAACCTGCTTCTTTCAAACAACTGATTGCTTTTGCCAGATCGATCTCACCTTCACCGAGTGCTTCACCACGATAATTTCCGCGTGAACCTGTACCGTCTTTCAGGTGCGTGTGTAGTGTCCAAGGTGCAATGATCTCATAGTATCTGCCCACTGTCTCTAAATCATGTCCCGCCCAACGGTAATTCATCGTATCCATATTTGCACCAACGTGCTTAGAACCTACCTGTTCAAACAGCTCAACTTGCAAATCACCATCATTGGTAACCAATCCGTGGTTGTCTACAGCCAAGTAGACATCATCACGTTCAGCAAATTCAAGGCATCGCTTCAAGCATCCAGCCATTGCTTCTACCCAACGACTTTCAGGTACAGAATCTTTCATAGACCCGCCTTCTGTACGTAAAACCGAAGTTCCTACAAGTTTTGCCAGTCCAGCAATCCGTTCCATCCGCTCAACTTGTGTCTGAATAGTTTCCTCATCTAACACAACAAAGTCATTTCCTGCTCCGAGTGCTGAGACCTGCAAACCGTAAGATTCAACTTGTTCTCTAACAGATTCCGCGTTCTTTTCCGGTTCAGCGGTATCCGATTTCCAAACATCACCGATGGAAAGTTCAACGTACCCGAATCCTGTTTCGCTTGTAAATTTAAGGAAATCGTCAAGTGAATTGCCTGCGTAGTTATAATGGATTAATCCAAGTTTTGACATGATTGTATTCGTTCCTTCCAATAAAGAATTCTTGCATATATTTATGTGTTATGCTATAATACCTTTATAGTAGGATTGCTGTCAAGGAGAATCTTGAATACTGATTATGAATAGGTATAGACAATAATGGAGAAATATAAAACTTTTACAGACCCGAAATTACATGATATTTACGAAAAAGTCATAGCAGAAGAACGTCTCTCTTTTCAAGAAGGGGTTACACTTTACGAAAGTTCTGATATTAATGGGGTTGGATTCATAGCGAACCATGTTCGTGAACGTCTAAACGGAAACGTCACATACTACAATATCAACCAACACATAGACTATTCCAATGTGTGTATACTCCATGCGCGATGCCATTTTTGTGCTTTTGCACGGAAAAACATGCAAACTGAAGGTGCATGGGAGATGAGTGTTGACGAATTTTTGGATAAAGCGATGTATTCTATCCAACACGGATGTACGGAAATACATAGTGTCGGAGGTCTGCACCCGAAACTCCCGTTTGACTACTATCTACAGATTATCCGTGGTCTCAAAGAACGTATGCCCGATGTTCACCTAAAATTCTTTACTGCGGTTGAGATACACCATTTTTCACGTATATTTAAAATGTCTATAGAGGAAGTATTAACGCAGCTAAGTGAAGCGGGTTTAGATTCAATTCCTGGAGGTGGTGCGGAAATATTTGCAGAAGAGACGCGTGAGAAAATCTGTCCCGGTAAACTAAGTGCCGAAGGTTGGCTTGAAATACACGGTATTGCTCATAGACTCGGTATTCCAACAAACGCAACGATGTTGTATGGACATCTTGAAACAGTTGAGGACAGAGTTGACCATCTCATCAGATTACGCGAACAGCAGGATAAATCCGATGGGTTCGTAACGTTCATTCCGCTTGCGTTTCATCCAGCGAACACCCGCATGGCTTATCTTCCCTCAACGTCAGGCTTGACCGATCTGCGAAACATCGCTGTATCACGACTAATCTTGGACAATATACCCCATATAAAAGTATATTGGATCATGACTGGGTTGAAAACGGCACAAATAGCACTCAGTTTTGGTTCTGACGACATCGATGGGACAGTGACAGAGGAAAAGATTACACACATGGCGGGGGCAGATACGCCAGAAGCTGTTTCAGTAGAGGCACTCACACGGCTCATTGAAGAAGCAGGTTATATTCCAGTAGAACGCGATACGTTGTATAATGAGATAATTCGAGAGGGAAATCAGTGGCACAGAAAAGCTGCTTGAGGATAGGTGCAGTATCGTTCTTGAATACGAAACCACTCATCTATCCGCTCTTGAACGGACAACTTCAAACAGAACAAATATCGCTTAGCGTTAGAGTTCCGAGTAGCCTTGCATCTCAATTAAGTATTGGTGAGTTAGATATCGGTTTAATTCCGATAATAGAATACTTTCGTGCAAATGCTACGGGAGTAGGTTACCGTATTCTTCCAAACATTGCGATTGGCTCGCGTGGAAGTGTCTTAAGTATCCAATTGTTCAGTCGTGTCCCAATCCAGGATATTCAACATATCTCATTAGATACAAGTTCGCGTTCATCTGTTGCACTACTAAAAATCTTACTCGCTGAAAAATATCAAATAAACCCAACGTTTAGGTCTTGTACCCCATCAATTGATCCCGTTACTGCAGATACAGATGCAGTGTTGCTCATTGGAGATGCAGCACTCAAAAACATCGGAGCAACAGAATATAGCATTGATCTGGGGGAAGAATGGCAAAGATTAACAGGATTACCTTTCGTATACGCTTGTTGGGTAGCGAGGAAAGAGGTTAATCTTCAAAACGTGCCACAACTGCTAATAGAATCAAAAATACTTGGAATTAAACAGATTCCTGAAATTGCACAGATTGAAGCAACAAAACTCGGTTTCCCCGAAACCCTCTGTAGAGACTACCTGCAACACCACATCAATTATGATTTAGACCAGACGGCAATTGCGGGACTTGAGCTTTATTACAAACTTGCTGTAAAACACAAACTTGTTGAATCTGAAAAAACATTACCATTAAAAATTGTAGACTTATAACGTGAGTTCGGTATAAGCAATTCTTTATAGTGCAAACTTTATGAGGATTAAGAAATAAATTGGGTAATTTCCTTGAGAAGTCCGGTGCGGTTAGGAAACCGCACCATAGGCGTCAATTTAAGGATGCACCAAGACCGATAAGTGTCAACTTTTAATCAGAGGAAGTATAAATTATGAAATAAAACTTCTGTAAAAATGAAAACACCTCATATATAATGTAGATATAGATTTATTATGGTCTACAAAGAGGTGTTTCCTAATGAATACATTATCACAAGTTCCCAAAGAAATGCAACATATTCTTACAACTATAGCCAATGATGCAGCTCTCAATACAGGTTTTGTCAAAAGAAGTTGTAAACTCAACGGTAGTCGTTTTGCTCAAATACTCATTTGGACTTGGTTAGAAAACCCAGATGCCACCTATACACAACTTGCGCAAACCGCTGGTGTGCTGGGGATTTCAATCTCACGACAAGCCATTGAACAACGATTTACATCTGAAGCAGCAGAGACCCTGAAAGTTATCCTTGATGCTACTGCGTCCAAGGTTATTTCTGCCGACCCGCAAACGCTTCCGCTCCTTGAAAAGTTCACTGGTGTCTATTTACAAGATAGTTCTTGGATTACACTCCCTGATGTGCTCCACGAAACTTGGGAAGGTGGAAGCAAAAAGAATAAACCGAACACAGCTGCCGTGAAACTCCACCTGCGTTTTGATAGTGCCACAGGCACTTTTGAACACTTTGAACTGACCAATGGTATCACCGCTGATAGTGCTATTGAAAAGCAGATTGACATGCTACCCGCCGGCAGTTTGCGCCTCGCAGACCTCGGCTATTATTCACTTGATACCTTCAAAAGACTTTCCGATGCAAACGTCTTTTGGATATCACGCTACAAAGTCCAGTGTTTTCTCTATGATGAAACAGGTGCCCCTTTTTGCTTGCTAAAATGGCTCAAGAAGGGTTCTAATAACTTCAAGGACAAACAAATCTTTATAGGTAAAAACAAGCGTCTCAAAGCACGATTAGTTGTTCAAAGACTTTCAGAAACAGAAACCCAACAGCGTATTAAGGAGATAAAACATCGTGCAAAGCGGAAGTATACGAAACCTTCACCCAAACGACTTCAGCTCGCAAGATGGAATATCTACATTACTAATATAAAAGTAGACCATCTGACTGCTGAACAGATTTGTGCTGTCGCACGCATCCGATGGCAGGTTGAGTTGATGTTCAAGTGCTTCAAAAGCATTGGAAAAGTTGATACCTCCCGTAGCGACAAGCCATATAGAATCTTATGTGAGTTATATGCAAAACTCATCGTCGCAATTATGCGGCACTGGATCATGTTAAGGGTCGGTTGGCGATGTCTAAAACATAGTCTAACAAAAACAGCAGAACTTATTAGCACCTTCGCACGCACACTTGCAATAGGTTTCCGCAAGTCTATAATGTCTTTTCGGCAAACTTTTGATGAAATAAAACACGCTTTCCAAAATGGGTGCTACATTGAGAGACGTGCTAATAGAGACACAACATTAGAACACCTTGAAAATGCAGCAAAAAATCACTAAATTGACGCTTATGGTGCGGTTAGGAAACCGCACCTACCGGGTTTGGGTAAATGAGAATTACCCGTTTAATAAATTAATCTTCATTTAGTTTGCGTACACGAATGCATAGACTAAAAGTCTGTGCTACCTAAGAAATCTAATACAAACGTCAACGAAGTCAGAAAATACTTGTAATAAATACAACACAAAATAGGTTAAAAAATGAACGCTGATGAAGAAATTACCACTGCTGATGACTTTACACAACAGTTCGAAGATTTTCTTAAAAGTTCTGGACTTCGTCTAACACAGAAGCGTATGGATGTTTTGAACCAAGTCTTCGCCTACCCTGGACACTTTCAGACAGAAGATCTTTTGGTACAGATGCGTCAAAACGGGTACAACGTTTCTCGTCCGACTATCTATCGCACTCTCCCGCTTCTTGTAAGAAGCGGTTTACTGACAGAATTTATTGATGCACAGAAAAACACGCGTTACGAGAGCATTCATTCTCTTAAGGAGCATGCCCACCTCATCTGCCTCCGATGTGGACAGATTGTTGAATTCAAAGAACCGCAGATTGATGCATTGCAAAAAGCAGTGTGTGAAGCACACCAATTTAAACCGGTGCGCTTCCGAAATGAGATAATCGGACACTGTTCTGAATGTCAGGCTGAATTAGAGGCAACTGCTTCACCAGAAGCAGAACCGTCAGAAGTTAACGATTCTTGAGATTACCCCAAGTTGTCGTTAACAATCCTTTCGGATTAACAGGCAAAGTTCCGACTTTAGCGTTTTCATAGTCCTCATCTGTAGCATCATAATCTAAATCGCTTGACCAACAAAAGACATCATATTCAAGAAGGTTTGAACTCTGACGATAATATATAATCATGACGTTTTCACCTTCCTGCAATTCATTGACGGTACCGCCATCCGCCCCAAAAATGCCGGTTCGCACCCAATCCCAAGTAGGTGTATTTTCTTCAAAAATGATATCCACATCTTTTAAGAAGTGTCCGGGTTTTTGTTTAGGAATTTCATCTCCATCAGCACCCAGAACCCATAACCAATCTGAGTGATTGTTTGGATTTATAACGCGTCCGATAAACCGCCAATCTCCGGCTTCTCCACCAGCATGACTAATATCAAAATTATAACGCAACCATCCATCTCCACCTATGTTCGTGACGATATCGCCATAGGCACCATCAGTGGGAACTTTTGCATCTTCTGCCTTACCCAATTTGTAAGCCTCATTTGCATCACGTTCATCAAAGTGTTCCGCCTCAAACCAAATTTGTTTGCCATTTCCATATTCAGAAATCTTGAACATTTCAACGGCAAAACTCATAGTTATACTCAAAAATAAAAAGCAGAGACATAACGTTAGTATCAATTGGAATTTGGTAATCATGAGATTCCCTCCTTGGAATCCTTATATTTGTTTGCAGATAACCGTATTGATTAATATGGTTTAGCTTAAATTAAAAGTTTCGGCAAGTTTAGCAAAATTGTATATTTGTTGCAACATTTTAAGTAATAGATAGGGTTCTTTAGTTTTAGGGTTTTTGTTCAATATAATTCACTAACGTTAAATTCATTATGGGTTTGTATTCCTATTTGTCTGAACCAGGATTATCAGGATTAGTAGATTTGGAAATCAAGAAATCAACGGTATGAACGCCTGTAAGCGTTCCCCGGGTATGAATGCCTTTTGGCATTCCCCGGGATTATGAGTTTGGCTCTCCAAAGTTCCTATTTCCAGGTTGACGTTTATTTTCTTGACAAATATTATCATAATCTGATATTATAGTATTTAACATTTTGAGAGAAAAATAAAAAAGTAAATATCAATAATGCAAACCAGTAATAGGAGTACTAAAATGTTTTATAAATTCACTCTTATACTTACACTATTATCTTTTGTAGTGATTATGGCAGGTTGTGCTGCTTTACTGTCACCACAAGAGTGGAGTGACAATTACGCCTTACTTGATGGCGCACAAGCAACCAGTATAGAGATGATTGATGGGGACATCAATACCGTAGGGGTGACAAGTACGCCCAAAAGTTCAGATTCTCGTACAGGAAGAAGTCCTGCTCCAGAAATTATCGTAAGTTTACCCGATAAAAAGGTTGTACGCAAAATAGTAATTCATTCAGATAATATCAAAAATTTTGTCCTCTACGCAGACAAAGGTGGCAGTGCATTATCAGGGACAGACTGGCAAATGATAAAGACTGTCCAACGCGTTAAATCAAACCCCATTGTAATACCCGTATTGTACTCTTTTCCAACAGACCGCATTCGTCTCACTGTTTTAGGAACGACAGACGATGCTGCACTGACGCGGAAGGAAAATGCAAACGGAATTCGAAATCTTACGAGTGCAGCGGATTGTGCTACTGGCAGCACGTGAGGGTCGGGAGCATCTTTGGCGGCAGTTCGCCGTCGCGCACCTGCAAAAATTAGTGAAATTGAAATCTACGGATACAAGACTTCTGATGAAACTTTAGTTGAAAATGGAGATGACACAGTTGATGCTCCAACTGTAACAGAAACCGAGTTGTTGTTGTATTAGTGCACACACTATTCAGTTATCAGTTATCAGTTAGTCAGATTCCGCATTTTTGTTTCATAAATAACTAACTGATAACTGATTAATCCAATTCAAAATATGCAGTTTTGACCATTCTTCAGTTCGAGCAATCAATACTATACCATGAAATATTTTGCTTACGGATCAAATCTCAATGTGGATCAGATGCAGTGGCGGTGTAAGAATGCTGTCCCGCTTGGTCCATATACACTTCAAGGGTATCGTCTTGTTTTTCGATTCTACGCAGATATTACACCTGCCCCTGGTAAGTCTGTTAAAGGCGGTTTATGGGAAATTACCGATGAACATGAGGAATTACTTGATAGATATGAGGGATATCCGGATCTCTATGGCAAATATTACGAAGATGATATTATGTTTTATCGTATGCGTGAGGATGCTTACGACTTGAGATTGCCGACCCTTGGATATCTTGGGGACATGCTTGAAGGTATGGAAAACTTCGGCTTTTCCGCACTGGAAGATTTGAATAAAAACCTTGGAAATCCACCCTCCCAAGACATAGAAGAGGAAGGTGACCTACTCCAGAATGCAATGCGTCTGATCGCAGAGTCAATGGGTATTGATCTTGTTCAAGAAGTATCAATGGCAATTTGATTACTACGGTAGGTTCGGTTTCCTAACCGAACCGGTGTTTGTTCAGTCTCATAGATGCGGTTAGTAAACCGTATCTACCGGGGAGCGTGAACGTATTTTACATTTCACTATAACTGGGATGTAAGAGGCGTATGAGTTGCGCTATTGCGAACCAGTTTTGCTTTATAGAATAGTCAATTCGTCTTCTTCCCCACTCTCCTGTAATACATTATCCAATTCCGCAGCCACTGCTCCGAAGGCAGCCGCTTGTGGAGAATCTGGATGTCCGGCGACGATAGGCACACCAATATCCCCTGCTGTGCATACTTCAGCATCAAGTGGAATCTCACCCAGAAAAGAAACACTGAACTGTTCACTTGTTTTTCTTCCACCATCCGAACTGAAAATCTCTGTCTTTTCATTGCAGTGTGGACATAGGAAATAACTCATATTCTCAATAATCCCCAGAATCGGCACGCCGAGACGTTCAAACATAGCGACACCGCGCCGCACATCTGCCAAAGCAACATCCTGTGGTGTAGTCACAATCACCGCGCCTGTGAGTGGGATTGCTTGTGATAGGGTAAGGGCAACATCGCCCGTGCCGGGTGGTAGGTCAATGATGAGATAATCCAGTTCATCCCATTCCACATCAGTCAAAAATTGTCTGATAGCAGAATGCAACATCGGTCCGCGCCATATCATCGCTTGTTCTTCTGGCACCATAAACCCGATAGACATCAGTTTAATGTCATGACGTTCAAGCGGAATCAGTTTTCGTTTCGGACTAGTGCGTGGTTTTTCCTGTATACCCATCATCGTAGGGATACTGGGACCGTAAGCATCCGCGTCCATTAATCCCACAGCTGCACCGTTTTTGGCAAGAGAAATTGCTAAATTGGTAGCAACGGTGGACTTGCCGACTCCACCTTTACCACTTGCCACTGCAATTTTATACTTGATATTTGGTAATGTAATATTCTGTTGTGGTTGTTGTGGTGCTTGTTGCTGTTGTGGTGGTTGTTGCGTGCGTTTACCTGAGATTTCCTCGCCACTAATCACTTTTAGTTCAGGATGTGGTTTTGCTTCGGGATTCGCCTTCTCTACATCTTTGTCACCTTTTTTAAAGAATTTCAATGTTTGTCTCCTTCTCCATAATCTCTTTGTATAATAATGCCATGAAATTTTCAGAATTGCCAATCTATTTTCAAGGGTGTTATTTTAGCAATTGATTTCGGACCAAGTTGCTATGTCCGATAGTCTGCATTTATACGGATGTAATCGTAGGAATAATCGCAGGTCCACATGGTTATCTCAGCATCGCCGGCGCGTAGGTCAATGGTAATCCGAACAGGATCGTTGTCAAACAACTGCGTTGCTTTTTCTTCATCGTAGCCAGAGTCCATTCCGTTTTTGACAAGCGGATAATCTCCGAGTAGGACATCTACTTGATAAGGGTCAAATTCTGCACCAGATTTGCCGATAGCCATCATTATTCTTCCCCAATTGGCATCGTTCGCGAAAACTGCAGTTTTGACGAGAGGTGATTCTGCGACTGCACGTGCAGCTTTTTCTGCATCCTCTCTATTCTTCGCTTGTTTGATAATAACCTCCACAAGTTTGGTTGCGCCTTCCCCATCACGTGCTAACATTTTTACCAATTCTGTGCAGACGAACATCAACCCATCACAGAAGGCTTCATAATCCTGTCCACTTGTGTTAACTATTTCAGTATTTTCTACGTTCCCTGTGGCAAGAATGAGCACGGTGTCGTTTGTGCTGCGGTCAGTGTCTACGGTAAGGAGGTTATAGGTGTTATCCACAACACGGGTTAGAGCAGATTGGAGCGTTTGACTATTGATATTCGCATCGGTTGTTAGGAATGAGAGCATTGTCGCCATATTCGGAGCGATCATCCCCGCGCCTTTGGCTATCCCACCGATCCGCACGGTTTTCCCACTGACCTCTATTTCAACGGCGGCTGACTTCGGAAATGTGTCGGTTGTCATAATCGCTTCCGCTGCGTCGTCCCCACCTTCGCTACTGAGTGCTTTTGCTGCCATCTGTATACCGTTTTCAATAGTCTCCATGGGCAATTGTTGTCCAATCACACCTGTGGACGCTACGAGGACCTGTTCCTCTTTGATGTTGAGTTGCTCTGCAGTCGCTGCCGCCATTCGATGCGCGTTTGTCATACCGAGGTTGCCAGTGCAGGCATTTGCGTTCCCACTGTTGACTATAATTGCTTGTACTGTTGGGTCGGTGAGGTGCTCACGGCAAACTAAAACAGGGGCAGCGGTGACGCTATTTGTGGTAAAGACACCCGCTGCTGTCGCAGGTGTATCCGTGTAAATAAGTGCTATATCTTTTGTTTCTGCCTTTTTTATTCCAGCGCGTATTCCTGCTGCTTGCACACCTTGAATTGCTGTAATTCCACCTTCAATCTGTTTCATAAATCGCTCCTTACGGATAAAGTAAGTGAAATTCTAATACATGATAGAGGAATTGTCAAATGGAAAACACAGACAGGTGTGGATGGTTCTTGGTAATATCTATAAGTGTCAATTGAATGTCTCTGTCAATCCGAATTACACAACTATTCTTGACATACTGTGATAGGTACGTAAAATAGACTTATGATATTTCCGACAATGGAGGAGAGAATATGGCGAAAATACGGATGGCACAATATGGGACGAAACACGGACATGCACGCGGTAAACTTCAGGCGATGCTTGGAAATCCTGATGTAGAGGTCGCTGGCGTTTATGAACCCGATGAAGAACGACGTGCTAAACATCAGGCAAATGGAAGTTGGTCTTACGATGTTTACTGGTATAAAGATGCAGCGGAGATGTTAGAAGACGACACGATTGTTGCAATCGCTTCCGAGGGGAACAACGCAGAGAGTTTGGATCAGACAGAAGAGATAGTGAATGCTGGTAAACACGTGTGGTACGATAAACCTGCTGGAGAAAACTGGGAACAGTGGCAACGCGTCATTGCTACTGCTCAGGAAAAGTCGCTATTAGTACAGATGGGGTATATGTTGCGGTATCATTCCAGTTTTAGACAGGTGACAGATTGGGCGCGATCTGGATTTTTGGGGAATGTGTTTTCAGTTCGGGCACACATGTCAACCAATATATCAAAGGAAGCGCGGACACGAATTAGTCAACATATCGGTGGAATATTCTTTGATTTAGGTGGACATGTGTTGGATCAAATCGTCTGGATGTTAGGTAGACCAGAGAAGGTCACCAGTTTTCTACGCAACGATGGTGGTTCGGTGGAACCTTTCAAAGACAATACGCTCACGGTCTATGAGTATGAGGAGGGAATGGCATTTATCACAATTTCTGCATTGGAACCGCGTCCAGTAGCGCGACGGTTTGAGGTGTATGGCACCGAAGGGAGTGCTATTATCGTTGAACCTTTTGAACCGGGACACACTATTCGACTCTGTCTACAAGATGCTAAAGATGGGTATTCACAAGGTGAACAGATAGTCCAGATAGATGGTGAAAGCCGTCAGCGTACGTATGAGTTGGAGTTGGTTTCGTTTTTGGCAACTATCAAAGGGGAACAACCACCTGACAGACCGGTATCTCATGAGTTGTTAGTGCAAGAGACGTTATTGCGTGCGACTGGAGTGATAGCACAGTAAGGTATTGTTGGAGAGGTTTCCAATCCCGAGTTTATAGGTTTAGATTCAAAATATCGGGTTAGAAACCCCTCCAACAATATGAGCAACTAATCTTCTAATCCACCTGCCCATTTTAGGCATCCGGTGATGTGTTCGTGGAACCACGGTTGACTCCAAAGTGCATCCGGGTGTCCAAATGCAGTATACATCACGCGTCCTTCCCCGTATTTATGACACCACCCAAGAGCATAATCGTTGTCATCACGATTACCGCGAGAGACATCAATGGAATCGTTATCCAAACGCATCAATACATGCGTATTTTCACGCGACCAGTTTTTGAATGTGTAGATTTCATCTACAACTTTGAAACTCTCTCCGAGCATACGCGTTGAGGGATGATCTGTATCCTCAACGATGACGTTGACTTCTTCATGCCATGGATGTCCGTTGAAATAACCCCCGATCATTTCTCCGAATTCTTCCCAATCGTAACAAGTGTCGGTAGCATTGTGGATTCCAAAGAA
This sequence comes from Candidatus Poribacteria bacterium, assembly GCA_965214095.1. Taxonomy (GTDB): domain Bacteria; phylum Poribacteria; class WGA-4E; order WGA-4E; family WGA-3G; genus MSPOR6. Next base: position 2,751,708 of record OZ243938.1, read on the forward strand.
ACCCTTGCCATTTCGGACAAAGTTGAGCAACGCCTCTTTTTGTGCATCGTTGAACGGCAAGTTACCTGTTGTTGCGAATGCGACGACATCGTGTTTAGCTAAATTGTCTTCTGAGATGCGATCGCAACGGTGTGTTGTTGTGACTCGCCATCCGTTTGCTGCACCGATCTCTTTGAGGGCAACTTCGGCATTCGGCAAATAACTATGTTCAAAACCAGCAGAATGACGTAACATCAGTATGTTCATATTTATATCCTTTCGGTGTTTGCAGTTTTGCTGGATATTATACAGGATATTGCAAACTTATGGTGATATAATCTGGTGCGGTTGTGAACCGCACCTACCATAAAGATTTTATATATTTGATCGGGATTGGCACCCGTCAACGTTAATACATGCTCCTGTAATAAGACTGGCGCGTTCTGATGCAAGGAAGACAGCGACATTGGCGATCTCTTCCGGTTTGCCAAAACGTCCCAACGGCATCTCACTTTCAACGAATGCTTTCATCTTTTCTGGGTCTGCTTTGATACGACGATCCCAACCGCCACCCGGAAATAGGATAGACCCAGGTGCAATGCTATTGACACGGATGTTTTGTGGTGCAAGTTCCTTCGCCAACGATTTGGTCATACTGATTTCTGCGGATTTTGCTGCGTTATAGGTGATATGTCCGCCACCCTCTCTGCCGTAAATAGAGGTAATCATGATTATCGCGCCACCACCTTGTTTCTGCATTGCAGGGATAGCGTGTCGGTTAATACGTGCTGCTGAAACCAGATTTAGATCCAAGATTTCATGCCATTCTTCATCTGAAATCTCGTCTAATGGTGTCCACCGACTCCCACCCACATTGTTGACAACCACATCTATTCTGGTGAAACGATTCAACGTCTCTGACATAAATGCCTCAACTTGATCAGGATCAGTTACATCGGTGGGTTTTGAAAACACTTTGATACCGTGTGCAGTGAGTTCCTCAGTTACATCTTGTAAGGTATCCGGGTCTCTCCCACAGACGCTAAGTCGTACACCTTCTTCTGCAAATCCGTTTGCGATGGCTCTACCGATTCCACGGCTTGCCCCTGTCACAACGACGACTTTGTCTCTTAGTCTTAAGTTCATTTAGTTGGCTCCATTCCTTTCATGCAAAGGTAATCGTTTGAATGTACATAAGTGGTCATTTCTTTTTCTTTTTCGGTACTTTTTCTTCCTTAAGCCGATACCCTACGCCGTACACCGTTTCAATATGTGCTCCTAAATCACCGATTTTTCGTCTGAGTCGGCTGACGTGTGTATCCACTGTTCTATCAACACCGTAATATTCCTGTCCCCAGATGATATCCATAAGCACATCACGATTGAAAACGCGACCGGGTGAACGTGCAAACATTGTAATAAGTTTGAATTCGGTTGCGGTGAGATCAATCGCGCCGTCTTCTGTTAACACTTGATGTCTATCCAAGTCAATTGTCACACCGTGTGTTTGTATCTGATTTTCCTCATCCGCCTCATTGCCTGCTTTGAGTCTTCGAAGGACAGCATTGATGCGTAAGACAACCTCGCGTGGACTAAAAGGTTTGGTGATATAATCATCAGCACCTAATTCAAGTCCAGTTACGCGGTCACTTTCTTCAGATTTTGCGGTCAGCATGACGATGGGGATTTTTTTGGTGCGGGGGTCGTTCTTTAGGAGACGACAGACGATTAAGCCGTCAACCTCTGGTAGCATGAGATCTAATAGAATCAGGTCGGGTGGGTTATCTACTGCACGTTGCAGTGCGTCCGCCCCGTTACGTACAGCGTCAACTTTAAAATCCGCTTCCCGCAGATTATATCTTAGCAACTCTACGATGTCACGTTCATCCTCTACAATTAGTATTTTTGCTTCCATCAGAATATCCTTGTTGTTCGCAGTTAATTAAAATAGGTTTCGTAAAGGTATGTGTCTAATACTAAATTATTTTAACACATTTAGGAGCAAAATTGTAGTGAAAAAACAGGCATATAACCTTGCGGTTACCTGCCTATTTTTTGTCAATGATTAACATAAATTATACAAGATTGCAAAAAAAGCAAGCAAATTACTGTTTTTTCAAAATTTCTTCAAATATCAGCAAAAAATCTGATAATTTTCATTAAAACCAAAATTAATCTGAATTCCGAATAACAACCACTTCAACGGGTTTCAATGTAACCACATCTCCCACCTCAAAGTACTGTTGATAGTCGGTTTGGACGAAATACTGTTTACTATCCACCTCAACGCGATAGGTAAAGTCATGCCCTTTGAATTCACGGGCTACGATATGTCCTTGTTTTCTATCACGAGAATTGGTACTATGCTTTTCTATGTGGAGATGTTCCGGACGGATTGAAATGAGTGTGTGTGTTGTGTCTGGTGAATCTACTTCTAAAGTTCCAACGGGTGTATCTGCGATGCCATTTTTGATATCCGTTTCAATGATGTTCGTAGTGCCTAAAAATCTGGCGACATATACTGTATTTGGGTGTTGGTATACTTCTGTAGGTGTGCCGATCTGTTCAATAGAACCGCTGTTCATGACTGCGACCCGTTCAGCGAAACTCAATGCTTCTTCTTGGTCGTGGGTTACCAGAACCACAGTGATCCCTGAGGCCTTTAGCAATTCGCGCACCTCTTCACGTGTGGTTTGTCGGAGCCCCGCATCAAGACTTGAAAAAGGTTCGTCTAAGAGCAGGAGTTTCGGTTGTGTTGCAAGTGAACGTGCCAATGCGACCCTTTGCTGTTCTCCACCAGAGAGGTGGTGTGGCATCCGTGCGTGTAGGTGTGCAATGCCGACTCGCTCAAGCGTATCCAAAGCATTTGCGTGCCGTTCCATTTTCGATATCTTCCGACTCAGACCGAAGGCAGCATTTTCAAGTACGTTTTTGTCAGGGAAAAGGGCATAATCTTGAAAGACAAACCCGATACCACGCGATTCAGGCGGAATGTATGTGTTTTGGTCATCAAGGACACGGTCTTCCATTGTTATCGTCCCTACGTCTGCCTTTTCAAATCCTGCAATGAGGCGTAAGGTTGTCGTTTTGCCACATCCGCTTGCACCTAATAATGCGAAGATTTCCCCTGGATACACCTCAAAACTAACGTCTGTTACGATAGGTGTTGCTGCGAGCTGTTTTGTTGCTGAATTGACTGTGAGTAGTGGTTTCATAATTTAATTATAACATACTTATTGTGCTAAAGCGAATGTCCTGCCCCTGAAGATGGCATATAGAGATTCATTACAAAACTGATGATACTCAATACGCTTCGTGGCACGAAATCTCCTAACACCAATCCGAGAAAAAACGGAATAGCCTTGCGATAGGTTTGCCAACCCGAGAACCGTAGGATCATAAACTTAATCAACCAACTCACCATGACAGGAAACCAAAAGTAGATGAGTCCACCCCAAGAAGCACCGGACAGCACGTAACCTGATGGATGCAGAGTCCACCATAGCAGACGTGTTCGCAAGAAATTGAGCAGGAACACAAATGCGAATCCAGCACCCATAAATCCTATTGAACTGACATTTGCCTCCTTCGGATGTTGCAACCAACTTTGCAGGGGATTGAAACTTTCCCACCCGAAGTGTCCAACATGTCCCTGACATCTTGCGAGCACGCCGTATTGATAAGCGACCTGTAGATATGTCCAAAATGTGGCAAATGCACCGATTCCGATAGCAAGTGCCATGCATAAGACTAATGTTTTTCCGGGTATACGTGCTTGATTGCCGATTCGGAGCGATTCAATCTGGTTCGGCATCGGATGTGAGCGGTTGCATCTGTTGAACGCATACAGAAAAGTCATGATAGTCAGGTTCGGTGCACCTAAAGCGCGCGTGCCGAAAGCATTGACCATAATTTGGCGCGGATTTATCCCGATAACTTCATGATAAGGAGGTCCTAATTCCGCACGGACTCGTCCGATTGCGAGTGCAAATGCAATAAATAGCGCGTAAAAAGCAGCGATCACCCATAGCGACATACCCGCCATATAACAGAAAAGAAACACTGCACCAACACTGAGTATCGCGAGGATTGCAGTTGTTCTATAGGATAGCGGTTCATTGCTATCGTCACCTTGTTCAAGTCCCACCACATGTCTGAAAAACCGCACGATATGTCTACGTCCCATCCATAACGTTAGCACTGCGATGCCTATCCATGCCCCTGACGCGCGGTCATTGAGATGGAGTGTGCCGATATTCGTTATACCGACTGCACTTGCGATCACTCGTTCTGCGCGTGTTAGCCAGAAGAAAAACCACGTGGAAAACGCAAGGTCAAGGGGCATGAAATAGGTCAAACCGACTATTGCAAGATTGAACGACATAGAGACATAACCGACTGCGTTCCACGGTCTGTCTGTGAGGAATCTATCTAACCGATAACTTGATGGGAATGCGGGGAATACAGGAAACAGGTCGTGCAATCCTGCAATGATGCGGACCAGAGCAGCGATTCCAAAGCCTATCCAAAGTGATCGTAACCTGAAGAAACTGCGATTCGTTGTCATCTGCAACGGCAACTGCGTCAATGGGAAACTTAATTTTTCGCGTTCCATCCACTGTTTTCGGAGTAGCAATCCTAAACAGAGCAACGATCCGTAGAGAATGAAGATAAAACCTGTCCAGATAAGTACTGGTTTTGCCCAGATGCGAAGGTGTTCAGTCAGATACAGACTTGATTCACCTTCGTAATAACCTACTAACCATTCAGGGTCGTGTGCTGTTAGCCATTGTGGAATGTGATGTAAAAAGAGTTGAGCCCACTCATTTTCGGGAGTAGCGAACCAGAATGGGTGTGCTAATGTCCCCATCAGGATTGCCATCATGGCATGTCCAGAGATGGTGGAGACCATCGTCACCATGATATAAATCAGTAGCAATTCTGCTGGCGTGAATGCGATACGTGGTGTGAATTTGCGAAGGACAACGTTGAGAACAAGCAGTGCTGCCAGTGTAAAGACCGCATTAGAAAACGGGGAGACAAGTGTATAGACTGCATACCAGAGTTCACTGGCTATTCCAACCCAGTATGCGTTTACGATGACGAGGATTAAACCAACAATTATCGCTTTTTTGGAGATAACCTCGTTAGTTTGCGAGGTTTGGTGATTCATTAATTTTGTGGTTAGGGATTTGCTTTGCTCAATGAGAACTGCGGTACTTCTACAACTGTGCCATGGTTTGCATTTCTTTTCCCATTAATTCCAATATCTGGTCAAGCGTTTGGTACAACTTTATAGTATTCCCGACTTCATCTGTCTTAATGAGACGGATTGCTTCTTGCAGTTGTGTATCATGCCTTAAGTTGACAGTCCTTTCAATACCGACATTAATGTTGAACAGTTGTTCAGTACGTATTGTCAACCATCTTAGACTGACTCGGTATCCATCATCAGCAAGTTTTTGCCTGAATTGTGGAAGTTCTGCCTCAAGTTTTCCAAAATCAGTAGGGGTATTCCCTATACGTTTGGATTCTTCCTCAATCCATTCAGTGACAAAATTCTCCAGTGCATTTTTCTCTGCGACGATCCGCTGCATTATTTGTTCGATTCTTTCGGGTTGCGGTTCAGTAACGTGGACGTGTGGTGCAATCCCCGTATTATCTATTGATATGCCGTTAGGTGTATAATAGGATGATATTGTGAGTGAAATGGCACCGAGGTCAGTTAGAGGGTATCGTTTTTGGACAACACCTTTGCCGTAAGTTTTTGTGCCGACAAGGATTCCCCGACCTGTATCTTTGATTGCACCTGCAACAATTTCGGATGCACTGGCACTATATTCATCTACGAGGACAACAATGGGGATATCAGAGTCACACCTGGTTTTAGGACGGGCGAGATATTGATCATCAAACTCGCTTTTTCTTCCCTTTGTTGAAACGATTATCCCCTGACTGATAAATGCGTCAGCGATGTGGTATGCTGCATCAAGCAAACCGCCTTGATTATTTCGTAAGTCTAAGATGAGTGCCTGCATACCTGCTTCTTTATGTTCTGCAAGTGCTTTGTTGAATTCTTCTACTGTGCCACCTACCCGGTTTGTTCCAATAAATTTGGTTATTCTTATATATGCGATGTTATCGTCCAACATAGTTGTTGTTACACTTGGTACAGCGATTTTAGCGCGTTTAAGTTTTACATCAAAAGGTTCAAGGAACTTGCGTTGTACGGTAATGGTGACATTTGTATTAACTGCCCCTCTGAGTAGATCGACAACATCGTCAACGGTCATACCTGTTCTTTCATTTAAGAAGATTTGTTTTCCATTAACTTTGGTAATGTAATCGCCGGCTTGAAGATGTGCGGAATCTGCGGGAGTTCCTGGTATTGGTTTAGATATTTTGATAAATCCACGATCAGGGTATATGCCTACTCCAATCCCACCGAAATTTGCATTATATAGATTTTCAACAGAACGTTGATGATCTCGTTCCGATAATAGATAAGTATATGGGTCATTTATTGCACCGAGTGCGCCTTTTATTGCACCACGATACATTGCATTTGTGTCTACCGGTTTATAATGATTTTCTTTTGCGGTATCAATAGCAGATCTAAGTGCTATGATCAATCGGTTTATTTGCTCGGTTTCACTGGCTGCATCTTTCTCATTGGAGTGAATGATGAACAATGGTATTCCTATCGCTACGACTAATACGATGAACGACAATGTGTATCTTTTCATACGGGTACCCTGCTGCTGTTATTATAGCTCAATGTTCATTTGATGTGTTTTGTTTATATTCTAGTATGTTAGCATATTTTCTGTGTTTAAGCAATGGTATAATCAATAAACTGTCTGCTGTTTCCAATAGTCACAGTTAATTTCACAAGTCAATCCTGTTTCGGTTGTGTTTTCCACCGATTGTGAAGCCAAAGCCACTGATCCGGATATTTCTGTATGTATTTTTCCAACTCTTTAACAAGAAACGTTGTATATTCTATAACATCGGTTTCTGTATCACCAGATGAATCCAAATAGATTGGTGGAGAGATGTAGACATGATGTTGGTCATTTGGTTGCCGTATATCTAATGTAAATAGGATCGGCGTATCGGTTTTCAATGCTATTGTTACGGGTGCTCTGGATGTGGATGCGGGTTTGCCAAAGAACTCAATGAATATTCCTTGCTCTCCTGCATTCTGATCAGCAAAAAACCCGACAGCTTCATTATTTTTTAGGGCACGTAGTGTTGCGCGAATAGCGTTTTTTCTCGGTATAAGTTTTAGACTCAGACGTTCTCTATTACGGCAAATATAAGCATTCAGTTTCTCATTTTTTAAAGGAAATGCGATGGCTGTTGCCCGGTTTGGAATGAGTACTCCCCAAACGAGTGAGAGAAGTTCCCAATTCCCAAAATGTGTTAAAACTACGATGACTCCTTTGCCTTTTTCAAATGCTGCATCAAGATGCTCTCTGCCTTCAACTGAAACTTCCTCCCAGATATTGTCAGGATTCAGTTTGGTGAAACGCATGAATTCAATGATTGTTTTACTGAGATTTATAAAACTTGCTTTACACATATCACGCCGCCTGTCTTCGTCCATGTCGTTTCCGAAGGCAATCTGTAAGTTATTGAGTGCGATCTGTTTGCGTTTTTTGAGGGTGCGATAGAGAAGTTTACCAATTCCTGTGCCGAGGGACATTGCCCATTTCTTGGGTAGGAGACGGCAAACCCAACCAAAGATCATAACGAACTGATATACTGCACTGTCCTTCAATTTGTTTCGCGTCATTGTATATGTATTTTTCCTGAATGTCTGATAATATCTAATTCTATTGATAGTTCTCCGATGATATTAACCTGTATATATCCGTGCGATACTATGTATTTCACATCTTATACGGTTTGCAAGTTACTCATAGAGAGTAACCAGGGTTCATCTACCAAAGCACGCAGGAATATCCCACGTGCGCCATTCAAGTCTCTGTTCATCTTGCGTCCTGTGCTATCTTTGATTATCTTGCGTCCACCGAGTGATTTTCTCATCTCACCATTCCAAGAAACTGTTTTTGATGTGTATGCTTCACAGACATCAACGATGATAGATCCAGTTTCTTTCGCTTTATGTTTTAGGAACTGTTTGAATCTGTAGTGAGAGAGTGTCAACATTTGTCGGACAGACCTCTTGCGTAGTTTGCGTTTTCCACGCATTACCATATCTGAAGTCTCAAATGTTGGGAGTAAGATAATATCAAAGGTATCTACAAGGTATCGTGCGACTTTATGATGCAATTCATCTACAAGATTTCTTATACGTGTGCGTATTCTGTTTGCAGCACGTCTCATATTCTTGCGTGATTGTCTATTTGCTTTAGCTGCACGAGATAATAGGTCATCGAGATATGAACAGAGTCTTTGAATCCGATTGATAGCATGGTGTCCAAGCCATCCGAAACCACGCTCATGAAAATATGTGAGGAATGTTCTCACGCCAGGGTCTAAAGCAACAACACGTCCGTTTGGCTTTCGCTTCGGAGTTGTCACAGTATAGGAAACACAGAGATAGTATTTATCATTCTCTTTCACGAGGCGTGAGTCACAGATATTATCAGGTAACATCTCTGACATTTTGAGGTGTCCCAGCAAGGTGTGGTAAACACCTTGTTTTTTTATGGAAGACTTTGGAATGAAAATACTAGCTGAAGGGTGCCGTTTAGATTTGAAAGACACAGATTGAAACGCACCTGTTTTCTGACATTTTTGCTTTGCTGCTCTAACAGCAATACAAGCATCACGGATAGCAATAGACTTTATCTGATACGGCGTTTCTTTGCTCCAATCAGGTAGATCGTGAAGAATACCTGTTTTTATCGCTTTCCAATTCGCTTTTGTGTCTGTTTCGTTCAACAAAGCAACCGTTTTGTTGTAGGTAAAACGTGCTGTGCCAAACCACTGCCGAAGCGTTTCACGTTGTTCTGTTGTTGGATAAACTCTTATCTTCTTTGATTTTGTCACGGTAACTTCTGAGTCCGTGCATCCGGCTACTGAAGACATGCAGGATTGCGAGAAGATCCTGCGTGAGTTCTTCTTGTGGACTGTGCTCTGTTTGATCGAGAACCACGAGTTCGCCACCGTTTTGTTCAATGAGGTATCGTACAAGGTCGATATCGAATCGGGCGAGCCTATCCCGATGGGCAATAACAACTTGGAGCTTATCACCTTGCATAAGCCGTTCCAATAAGGTTCTAAGCCCTTTCCTTTTGAAGTTGATACCGCTTCCGATGTCTTTGATAACTTCTGCTTCGGGGTATATGCTTCGTATATACTCAACTTGTCGTTCGAGGTCATCTCTTTGCTTTGTGCTGGATACTCTGCAGTAGCAAACAGTTGCAATTGATTTGGATTTGCTTTTGATGTATCCTTCAACATCATAGCGTCTGTGTCCGCCTCCTGTGCGGATATATTCAATCTTTCCTTCATTTGCTAACTTCCTCAAATGGTCGGGGTATAATCCAGCAGTTCACTTGCTTTACGTGCTGATACATAAGCCATATAATAGCGGACTACAAATCCAGATAAATATCAAGAAAAATATAGATATTTAGATACTGTTACTCAACCCTTTGAAGTAGAATGTAAGAGGCGCAATGAATTGCGCGACTACAAACCGACTATTTCTTAAAGGGTATGTTGTTTTTTAGAAATGGTATAATATCTTGTTTGTCAATGATTAGAGTATATCATACATAGTTGTTGAAGACAACTGGTAGGATAGGACAAATTATTTTCAACTTGATAGGTTTCTATATGCGTGGTAGAATTAACCTAAAGATAAGGAGGCATTAAAATGGCAGAAACAGTGAGAACGGACATCAAAGGTATTGATCGGTTTATTCTTGAAGAAGGAACAGACAGAAATGTCCTCAGTCTACATATATCCGAAGTTGGTCCGGGACAACGCGCGCACCCGCCGCATACGCATGATGGACAAGAAATTTTCTATGTTTTTTCTGGAGAGGGTGAAGTGCTATTTGGAGAACAGACGCATTGCATCAGTGATAATGAAGCTGTGCATGTTGATTGCCAAGTATTGCATGGTATCCGAAATGTCGGTGAAACGCCTCTCCGATATGCTGTGATTATTGCGCGTTAATCCGGTGAAAATTCAGTGAATTCAGCATTTCGCAGCTGAATAATTCCATAAATTCCACCAATAATTAATAGTATGCCGATGGTGCTTATTCCCCTACGTATCCAAATCGGATGTATGAATTGTGAGAGAGGTATCATTGTAAGTGGTTGTAACAATTGAGATATGCCAATATTGACATAAAACGCACCATAAGCGATAAGACACATCTCACTAAGAAGTTGTTGTTTGTAGGGGTTTACGGGCATACGAAAGGGGTTAATCAGGTAGTCGCCAGAGAAAACGAGGGTTACGCCAACGATAAAAAAGGTGATGAGTGTTGTTGTTGAGTATGTGTATTGACGCAATATAATTGTCAATAAGATACTGACACCACCCAAAATAACGCTAATTATTCCCTGAAAAATTTGAACTCCTCTACTGTGTGCTATCATATTGCCTTTCTATAGTTAGACTAAAGTGAGTTTGATAATCCGCCTTAAATGCCTTTGTAGACTGGGTTGAGGGACGAGATCCAACATGCAGTCCTTTTTTGAGCAAAAATTTCGGGTTTCGTCCCTGAACACAACCTACAGATACTAAACCTATCAACGATATTTAAAATGAATACATGACTGTCAAAGAAACCAACGGACCAAATTCAAATGCATCGCTTTCTTCATATTTGCCATCAACGAAAGCATCAGTGTCATCGTAAAGCGTTTTTTGATGTAAAGGTAATAACACCGAGAGCGATAATGGGACATTGAATGGTGTTGTGATAGATGTTCCGAGTGATGCCATACCGAAAAGCAGACCGGAATTCTTATCTATTTCTCCATCCCAATACGCATAAGCTTGATATATACCGAGATAGCCTGCTTGGAAAGAAACCCATTTATTCAAGCGAAAATTCAGTCCTGAATTGTAGGTAAGTTCTCTGGAACCGAGATAGGTTTTGCTGTTCTCGTAGAAAGGTAGTTTTGTCCGTAAACTACTATGAGAAGCTAACCCTTTGTAGATAGGCAGACTATAGTGCAGGTTGATAACAGGGTTGAAAGTGCCAGTGCCAAATTGGATATGTAAGTGTTCCTTTCCCATCGCACCGAGTTTCCATGGGTTTTCTTCAGTTTTTCCAAGCGGGATAGTGGATCCAAAACGTCCCATCAGAAAATCTCCTTCCGTAAGGAGATTTAGTCTATAATGCCCCAAAAAGACTTCTGCGTCTGTAGGACCGTTATAGGACTCATTTCGATGATGGATATACCCATTCCGTTCAATTGCATCCCACTGTTGTTGGGTATACTCAACATCTTCAATTTTCTCAATAGTTGCATCTTGAGTTTTAGTTTCAAAAGGTATGTTTGCATCCACTATCCAGTTCGTTCCGAGTATGTATTTTAATCCGACATCAATCCGATATATGTTTAGGACAACATGATGTCGGTGCTCAGGAACTGGAGCTACTGTTCTGTTTCCGCTGTTTTCATCAACGAAAACGCCTTCATCTTCAAGATGTCCACCTTGTGCGTCAAACCAACGCATTGTACTGACAGATACTTGAAATTTCTTGGCATCTTCAGAAGTCAAACTGACTTCACCTATCCCACCACGTGGGATTGCAGGATTGCTTCATGCGCCTCAGCTTTCTTGTGCATAAGTAGTGTATAAACCACCAAAGGAAAGAATAGTAAGCAAAAGTATGAGTATTGTGCTGAAAAGTCTGTTTTTCATGTTTATTCCTGTTTATTTTGTTTTACAGAGATAGTGTAATATTATGGTAGATTTTGAAATTACTTGAACACTCAGCATCGGCGAGGTTAGGAGACCTCGCCTACCGTGGGTCTCGGGTGTCAACTTATATTTATAATTCACTATAATTATTTCTATATTTCAAGGTTCAACCAACGCATTTCATCATCGGTTAGTTCAAGGTTCAATGCGCCGAGGGAAGAAGCCATTTCTTCCAAATTAGCAGGTCCGACAATGGGAAAGTTCGGGAAAGGAAGTTGAACACAATATGCAAGTGAGACTTGAATTGGGGAAAATCCGTATTTAGTTCCTAATTGTTTTGCGCGTGCGAGTCTTTCAAAGTTATCATCGTTGTAATAGACACGCACCATATCACCGTTGTCTCGGTTTTCGGGTGTAAAAGCACCGCTGAAGAAGCCGCGTGCTTGTGATGACCATGGCATAAGTGGGAACTGAGTTTCTATATGCCAACGTCGTGCATCATCTTTAACGTTTACACAACCGCCCCACATCGGTTCCATAGGCACTGCAAGACTTATGTTGTTGCTTGCAGCAACAAAGCCACTCAAATTATGTTCTTTAGCGTAATCATTTGCTTCAACAATTCGGTGAGGTTCCCAGTTTGAAGCAGCGATGGTTCGGATACGTCCGGCGTTTATCTCTTCGTTCAGATAATCAATAATTGTGCTAACAGGCATTGCAGTATCATCTCTGTGAAGCATGTATAGGTCAATGTAATCGGTATCAAGACGGATGAGGTTTTCATCAAGGTCCTGTTTGATGAATTCTGGTGAAACGCGGTTTGGGTTCCCGCCTTGTGGATGTCCACCCTTATCTATGAGAAAGACATCTTCTCGATTTCCACGTTCTTTCATCCATAGTCCGATTAACTTTTCACTATTGCCACCTCCATAGATGTGTGCTGTATCCAGTGTGTTTCCACCTGCTTCAAAGAATGTATCCAGCATTTTTGTGCTGTGCTCGTAGTCGCCAGGAGAATACATCATCGTTCCCAGAATCAGTTGTGATATTTCTTGGTCAACTCCGGGAATTTTTATCCGCTTCATAAATATGCGTTCCTTCACTTATGATTATCTCTATAATATTGGACATAAATTATTTGTTTATTATATCACATTGGATATGGGTTTTCAATGTTAAATCCTCATCGTTCAGTCCGCTTAAATTCTATTTCTATAAATCTCTTGAACGAGTTCCATTGTTTTGACAGCATCAGCGAAATAGGTTAATGGTTGGCGGTCTTGCTGAATGCAATCCACAAAATGTCGACTTTCACCGTAAAACCCGTAAGTCTTATGGGTTGCGTCAGAATTAGCCGCTTCTTCCGTTGTTATTTCGGTAAGTCCTTCAGATGTATAGATCTTTGCACTGCCACTAGCATCCGGATTAATGTAAGCGGAAACACCTTGTGCGTGCATCTCAAAAATGTGAATACGTCCACCGACTGCCCAATTTGTGCATAGATAACCCGATGCACCAGTGGTAAACTTGACAAGCGCATTGAAACTGTTCTCTCGTTCAGAACCGAAGGCGTTGATGTCGCTTGCGACTGCTTGCACCTCTCCTCCTCCGAGCCAACGGAGTGTGTCCACTGCGTGAATGGCATCACATGTCAAGACATCTATCACGCCATCATAATAGAGTGCGTTTGGTGCATTTTTGTGGAAAGTGGACATACATTGGATAATCGGTCCGTTTTCCTCCACGATAGTCTTGACTTTCTGCATCAACGGTATGTAACGACGGTTGAAACCTACCATCGTTTTACATCCGTTCTTTTCGGCTGCTAAAGCCATTTCCTTGGTTTGATGTAGTGTGACACCAGGCGGTTTTTCCATAAAGACATGGTGTCCTTGTGACAAACAGTGGATTACAAGTGGAAACAAATGTTGTGGCGGCATTAAGACATATACGGCATCTGGACTTGTTTCCTCAAGCATTTTCCGATAGTCTGTAAAGGTATTTTCAATCTCAAATCGTTCAGCGGTTGCATGCAGTTTAGATTCCACAATATCGCACAATCCGACAAGGTTTACGTCTTCAAATTCCGCGAGAGATGGATAGTGGACACCATTTGCCATCCCACCTGCCCCGATGAGAGCGATGTTAACTTTGTTCATATTTACCTCTGTTTTAGCCAGGGTTATTTAGTTTTCGGTATTTTCCAAAATAGAGATTACTGAAAGTTAATCCCAGGCCGGTAGGTGCGGTTTCCTAACCGCACTGGAACCTACAAGAAGAATGACTATGAAAGGTTTTCGCACAAATTCGGTGCGGTTAGGAAACCGCACCTACCAGCTTGAGGCATTTAGCATTTGTGAAAAAACACAAGATAAACCTAAAACTAAATAACCCTGTGTTTTAGCAGTTTTTGTTGTATATTACAAGAGAAGATGTTAAAATGCAACTAAGTTCTGTAACACACTAATTCCATACCAACATATATCAGAATTTTTCTTATGAATTTTGACCCAATCAAATTAGAACTCTATAAGAATATACTTACTTCTGTTTCGGAAGAGATGGGGGTAACCCTACAACGCACAGCCTTTTCACCGAATATCAAGGAACGGCTTGATTTTTCATGTGCTGTTTTTGATGCTTCAGGACAGATGATAGCCCAAGCGGCACATATACCTGTCCATCTGGGTTCAATGCCGCTTTCCGTTTTGGCTGCTATTGAACAGACTGAGATGGTAACCGGTGATATGATCGTGCTGAATGATCCATATCGCGGTGGAACACACCTGCCAGATATTACATTGGTTGCACCTGTGTTTGGCGATGGATCTTCGGACTCTCCAACTTTTTATGTCGCGAATCGTGCACACCACGCGGATGTCGGTGGAATGACCCCCGGTTCCATGCCACTTGCAACGAGTGTGATTCAGGAAGGCATTCGCATTCCACCTGTCAAACTTGTGCGTGGTGGAGAACTGGATACCGACCTATGGGATTTAATTCTTGCTAATGTGCGGACACCTGTGGAACGTCGGGGTGATATGGAGGCACAACTCGCAGCAAACCGCATCGGTGAACGTAGATTACAGGAGATGGTTGCGAAATACGGTATTCCTGAAATTGAGGCGTATATGGATGAACTTTGTGCTTATTCCAATCGGATGGTGCGGTCATTCTTGCGTGAACTTCCTGATGGTAGATACGAATATTCAGATGTTATGGATAACGACGGTATTACTAATGAACCGATAGAAATTCGGGTTGCCATAGAAATTAAGGACGACACTGCAGTTGTGGATTTTACGGGGACATCGGGACAGGTGCGCGGCTCTGTCAATGCGATCTATGCTATTACAGTCTCAGCCGTATTTTATACGTTCCGTTGTGTTGCCGGTGAGGATGTTCCTTCAAATGCGGGGTGTATGGAACCTATTGAAATCATAGCACCTGAAGGGAGTGTTATCAACGCTAAGTTTCCCGCAGCCGTTGCTGGTGGAAACGTTGAAACTTCACAGCGAATTGTTGATGTGCTTTTTGGAGCGATGGCACAGTTGTGTCCAGACAGAATTCCTGCTGCGAGTAGTGGAACTATGAATAATATCACGGTCGGTGGCTATGATGTTTCACGAGGACGCGATTTTACCTACTATGAGACCATTGCGGGTGGTATGGGTGCTCGTCCAAGTTGTGATGGAATTGATGCTATTCATACCCACATGACGAATACTATGAACACACCTATTGAAACGATAGAGACGAGTTATCCGATGCAGGTTGAACAGTATGCGATTCGACGTGGAACTGGCGGAGAAGGTGAATTCAGAGGTGGGTCTGGAGTTGTGCGGTCGCTTCGACTACTTACGGATGCTGAAGTTACTATCTTATCGGAACGTCGAGTGTTTCGTCCTTACGGGTTACAGGGAGGTGAATCGGGTCAGTCGGGTAGGAATGTACTCATCCGTGATGGAGAGGAACAGGAACTTGCTGGGAAAACTACGTTCTCTGTTCGCGAAGGTGATGTCGTTCAGATTGAAACACCTGGGGGTGGTGGTTTTGGGGAGCCATTGGCACAAATCGGAGCGGTTAGGGAACCGCTCCTACCGAGTAAAGAGATAAGTTGAAATTTACGATAACCCTTTCAAAGTTCCCGTGCTATCACCTAATTTGCTTACATTGACATCCATTCGGTTGAGCATGGATAGCCATAAGTTATTGAGTGGTGTTTCCTTTGGATACTGAATATGTCGTCCACCTTGTATCGTTCCACAACCACCACCTGACAATAAGACAGGTAGGTCGTGGTGGCTATGCCTGTTACCATCCGAGTTTCCACTGCCATAGCAAATCATAGAATGGTCGAGTAAGGATCCTTCACCTTCAGGAATAGAATCAAGTTTCTCCAACAGATATGCAAGCTGCTCAATGTGGAAGATGTTAATCTTTCGAATTTTATCTATTTTCGCTGTATCGCCACCGTGATGTGAGATGTTGTGGTGTCCATCCGTGACGTTGAGGTTCGGATATGTCTTGTTGCTGCCTTCGTTTGCTAACGCAAAGGTAACAATTCGTGTTATATCTGTCTGGAATGAAAGCACAATCAGGTCTAACATGAGACGGACATGCTCTTGGAAATCTTTGGGAGTATCTTCTGGTGCATTGAAGTCAGGACTTTCAATAGAGGGGAACTTTTCAGCCGCCTCAATTCTCTTTTCAATATCCCTAATAGCAGAGAAGTATTCATCAAGTTTCCGCACATCGTTTCCACTGACTTTGTGGATTAGGTCTTGTGAGTCTTGTTCCACGAAATCGAGGATACTTTTTCTTTCAGCATCGCGTTGTTGTCTCTTCTCATTCGGTTCAGTGGAGAACAGACGTTCAAATGCGAGTTTGGGATTAACCTCTTTCGGTAGCGGTTGCGTTGCAGACTTCCATGACATCGTTGCTGAATAGATGCAGCTATAACCGGAGTCACAATTCCCTGCCCTATAGCCTGCCTCAATACCGAGTTCAAGTGAAGCTAACCGCGTTTGATCACCGATTTGTGTTGCTGCGGCTTGGTCAACAGAAATTCCTGCGTGTATATCTGTGCCGCTTGTTTTTCGGGGTTGTGCACCTGTGAGGTATGCTGCCATTGCTCTGGCATGATCGCCGCCACCATCGCCATTAGCGCGTGCTTTGTCTGCTGTAAGTCCACTGAGAACCAGTGTTTTATCCTTGACGTTTTGCAACGGTTTGAGGATTTCGGTGAGTTCAAAGTTTGCACCTACCTGTTCTGGTGTCCACTTTTCCATTATTTTCCCATTGGGACTATAGAGAAATGCCATCCGATTTGGTATTATTTGTCCTGTCACATTTGTTGTGGCTGCGGTTGCCCAACTTGTGAGTGGTCCCATAGATTCCAACCATGGTAATGCGATGCTTACGCCTAATCCGCCTAAAAATGTTCTACGTGAAAGTTTTGGTGTTTTCATATATTTCTATTTCCTCGAGAATTGTGCAATCAGTAGGTAACTTCTATATTATACCGTTACTTGTATCAGTAAACCATACTTTCTTTTATTCAATCTATTCTTTGCTCTATAGACTATGGTTAACCTTAGAATTAATGAGAGGCGTTATATCAGCGAGGTTAGGAAACCTCGCCTACCATAGGCGGAATGAGTCTTTTTATTTAAGGTCTCACCATAATAGAGTGTCAAAAAAGCGGTGCTCCTTGTGCTTCTACGTAAACCGAGTAAAGAGATTGGCTTGCAGTCATAAAGAGTCTGTTTCTTTTAACGCCACCGAAACAGATATTGGAACATATTTCTGGGAGGTGTATCTTGCCGATGAGTGTGCCATCTGGTGAGAAGATATGCACGCCGTCGTAGCCTTCACCGACCCAACCCGCACCTGCCCACACATTTCCATCAATATCACATCGGAGACCGTCAGCATTGCCGGGTGCAGTCTCATAAAACACCTTTTTGCCTCCCAGACGTTCACCGTCAATCACATCAAAGACAATGATGTTTTTTGGTGTGCCTGTGTCGGCTATGTAGAGTTTTTCGTAGTCTGGTGAAAAACACAGTCCATTCGGTTTTTCAAGATCACTTGTAACAACTGTTGCTTTTCCAGTGTCAGGATTGAGCCGATAAACGGAAGTCGGCAGTTCAAATTCTGCTTTATGTCCTTCGTAATTGAACATGATGCCATATCCCGGATCTGTGAACCAGATATGTCCATCGGGATGCACTACGACATCGTTGGGTGCGTTAAATCTTTTGTCTTCAAAGTTATCTATAAGTACCGTAATTGTGCCATCATATTCGGTACGTGTGACGCGCCGTGTGCCGTGTTCGCAACTAATGAGTCTGCCTTGACGGTCGCGAGTGTGTCCGTTAGTATAGTTAGAAGGTTTTCGGTAGACACTTACTTTTCCAGTGGCTTCCTGCCATTTCAGCATACGGTTGTTGGGAATATCACTCCAGAGGAGAAATCCGCCATCTCCGAACCAGACGGGTCCCTCAGACCAACGTGCGCCTGTCCACAAACGTTCCACGACAGCATTTCCAATTTTGTATTTCTTGAAACGCGGGTCAAGAACTTCAATTGCTGGATCAGGATAGCGTTGAATGGTCTTCGTGCCAGTATCTGCTAAACTTGACAAAACCCCTACAGAACCTAATAGAGGTAAGGCAGCACTTGCACTTAGGCTGTGTATAAATGATCGTCGTGAAAGTTGTTTTGGAGTGTCCATAAGTATCACCTTTGATATGTACTTTACCACAGGACAATAGGTTTGTCAAATAATTTACTTAAGATTTGGAGACAGATATCGTTCATTATAGACGACCATTATTCGCTCATGGACGAACTTGTATTTATCAGGACATTCTGACCGCAGTTCATCTGGATAGACCAGATAGTATGCAAGACTTTCTGCCATATCCTCGTTTGGATTTTTTTCCATTGCGTAGTCGGATATGAATGTATCACGGTCTCTGGTTGTTGACCAACCATGCTCACTCTTCTTATCTTCATACCACCCACCAAGTTCTTGCCAGTCGTTTTTGAGTTGTTCAGGAAAAAGGTGTGTCCATAAGAAATGTGATTTTTCATGAGCAATCGTTTTTGATATGCGCTCAGGACTACGACTATTAAGGAAAGCTAAGTCGTACTCCATGAAATTCAATGTTGTCCATGCTCTACCTGCAAATTCTAAATTCTCATCAGATCTACATACGATATATTCTAATTGGGGCATTTTCTGGAGTGCCTTTGGAAATTTCTCAAAAATTGATAGAAAAATCATCAGGTCTTTGTTTTCAAATTCCGTTATTTCGGCATCCCTCTCATCATCTGGCACTGTATTAAATAAAAAATCATAAGACTCTATCTCAGTACTGATACCATACCTTGCTTGTAATATGAATTTTATTGCCGATCTATTTGTTCCATTTTCAGTAATGAATTGTACGGCAGCGTCATATAAACGCCTTTCTGGGACTAATTCCTGTTCATCAGCTTGATCAGGGAAGGCATCAGTACTTATCGTAACGGACTTTATACCATTTTTCGATTCAATGAGAATGTCATTTTGCATCCCATCACTGTTTATCTTCCATGTAGAAGCCGTAACATTTACATCTGGTTTTGGAGCGATGGATTCTAATAATTTTAGAAGCGCTTCTGCACGATTTGTATTCCAAGTAGTATCTAAACGGATTGAATATTTATGTCCAAGTTGTTCATAAGGGTTATCAAATCGTGTTTCAAGTGGAACAGTGTAACAACTTGTTAGTATAATAATAGGTGTGAGGAAAACGATATATTTTATTGGTAAGAGGTATTTTAGTTGCATCTTTAATTATCCTTTTGTGCCGCGTCGCAAGCGAAACGGTTCGCTTTTGACTATTTCTGTAATCAAGACCGAAAATTTATAATCATTTGTCTCCAATGCGGTGACAATGCGGTCAATTGTGGGTCTGTCATAATATTCCAAGCCTCTCCCTAAGGCATAGATCAACATCTTTTCTGTTAGACATCGTGTAAATTGTGTTTTTCTGCCTATTAGAATCTGCTTTAAATCTGAAATGTTTTCAAATGATGTACCGTCAGGAAGTTGTCCGGCAGTATCAATATCTTGTTCTCCATCTTTCTTCCGATACTTTCCGATTGCATCATAATTTTCCATTGCAAACCCGATAGGATCCATTTTTGCATGGCAGTTTGCACAACCAGGGTCGTCTCGGTGTTGTTCAAGTCGTTCTCTGAGTGTAGTTCCGGTAATAGCATCGTGTTCTTCTTCCAATTCGGGGACATCGGGTGGTGGTGGAGGCGGTGGCGTGCCGAGTATCTGTTCTAAGACCCATCGTCCTCGCTTCACAGGGGATGTGCGTTTTGGATTTGATGTTACTGTTAGTATGCTGGCTTGTGTTAGGATACCACCGCGTTTAAAATAGTTATTTTCATTATTCAAAGCAACACGACGGAATGTGTTCCCTTTTATTGGTTCTCCTTTTTCATCTTTCCAAATCTCATAATGTCCAGACAAACGTTGGTTGAGAAAGGTGTAGTCAGCACTTAAGAGTTCAAGGATACTCTTGTCTTCACGAAAAATTGATTCCAAAAACAGTTCTGTTTCCTTCAGCATATCTGCTTGCAATTTGGAATTGAATGTCGGAAAACGTTCAATATCAGGTGTAGCGGTTTCCAGACGTTGAATTTGCAACCACTGAGAACCGAAGTTCGTAGCCAATTCCGTTGCCTTTGGATCGGCAAGCATTCGTTTGACTTGTTCCTCAAGTGATGCAGTGAGTTGGTTTTTCTCTGCAAGATTGAGAAGTTCATCATCTGGAATGCTGCTCCATAAGAAATAAGATAGTCGCGAAGCGAGATGGAATTCATCAATCGGTTGTGGTTCTTCGGTTTGAGGTTGGTCATCTAACTCCAATCTGAAAAGGAATTTGGGAGAACAGAGAATAACTTTAATCGCTTGTTGAATTCCTTCTTCCCACTTTGCACCACCTGCTTGAGTGGATTCCACAAACTGCACGAGTTGTTCTATTTCCCGATCACTCGGTGGACGACGATACGCTTTGCGGAGCAATCTTGTTAACACTTCGCGTGTCTGTTCCGTTTGTGAAATATCTGGTGTGCAGGCTAATATCTCAAGGTGTGATTTAGGTCTTGTTTCCAACGGTCCTAACGATGTTATGGCTCGGATTTGGAGTTTTGCTTGTGGTGTCCCATTTTCAGGTTTTATCATGGCAATACCGGCATTGTCAATATTTTCAATTCCGCTAACCAGATACCTAATTGTTTGCAGTTTCTTAGGATCCCGTGAAGTAATTTCAAAAATCTTGAGAATCTTGATTTTGTTATTCGTAGAAGTATCATAACCGACCAACCTTGCGAGTTCATCTTGTGGGGTTACGTCTTCAAGATCCTTGCCTTGAATGTAGAGTGCGACTTGAACTGGTGTGTCGCTTTCTGTTTCGGCATAGAGTGTTGCGCGGAAGTATGTTTCTACATCGGGTAAAAGTTTGAGAGGTCTTGCTGGCGTAAAAAATGGTCCGGATTTCCACTGTTCCGTAGCATTTGGATCAAGCATGCGGAAACGTGCATCACGGACATCATTGTGTCGTGGATTAAGATACTTTGTATTAATATAGTTTGTGGAAGGTTTCGGAGGCTCCAAAACGATGACTCGTGTAGCGATTGCTTCCGCTGCATCAAGATACCTTTCCATAAGTAACGGTGACATCGTCAACACATCACCGATATTGTCAAATCCGTGTCCAACATCATCTGCTGGAAAATTGGCAGTCGGGTCAAAATCAGCACCGAGTAAATCACGAACACTGTTTCGGTATTCAACCTTGTTGAGTCTGCGGACAGTTATCTTACCGGGATCAGGTTTCGCAGTACGACTTGCTTCTTCAAAAATTGCCTTAACGTGTTGTACAAAAGCATCTGATTCCTCTATGGCAGGTTGGTCGTTACCTTCTGGTGGCATCTGGCTTGTTTCTATCATGTCAAGCACTCTCTCCCAAACATCGTAATCTTTGATTACGGATAGATTGTCTTCATAAGAGTCAAGTGCAAGACCTGCTTCAGGTTGATCGCCGCCATGACAGCCGAAGCAGTACTGCTCTAAGAATGTGATTCCGTGTTCTTCAAAACTGTACGTGGTTTTTTCACCGATGCCTTGTTTCAATGAAAAAAATACCAGAGACACAATTAGCAATAGTGATAGTGATATGTATCTGTAAAGGGTAGATGCTTTTTTGGATAATATAATGGATTGCAATTTTTGGTACATCATAGTTGATAGTTATGTCTTATTTCAAATGTTTTATAGTTACAATATGATACATTAAGATTGTATAGAATTTCAAAGATATTCTTAGGCATTTTTTACAATCAGTAGTTCGTGAGACTTCTTTACGTGTCCTGTTCCATTTTCAATCCGATTCTTGCCTATTCGGGTTTCGCCTTGTCCTAATGTGTATTGCCATTGGACTTCAAGAATCTGAAAGTCAGCATACCACTGCCTGATAGTTTGGCAATCGTTATAAGAAAGAACGAAGCCGTTGTTGTGTTCATGTAACAGGTCTCGTAACAATTCGTGGTTAAACCCTTTGTGATGAACAGGGAAATTGCGTTGAGGATATATACCTCGGAACATTTCTCCTTCATCAAGATAGTAAGGTGGATCACAATATAGAAAGTCATCTGAATGCATTTGTAGGGTTGCCTCAAAACTCCCAGTATTAACAGACAAGTTTGGACATCTGAAATTCTGTACAGTTTGCACTGATCGAGTAAATTTTTCTGGAGATTCATAGATCTTTGACATCCATCCGAGAAAACCAGGTCCATAAGAGAGATTGTGATTAAACCAATAGTGTGATGCTAACTCCAACGGATTAGAAATGAGTTCCTCATCATTCCAATGTGCTTTGAGTCGATTCTTTATCTCAACATATTGCGTTTTTGTAGGTTTCCATTTTTTGAGGCGTTCTGCAAGTTCATTTGCGGATGAAAGTTGCACTTGCCAATAATTTACGAGAATATCAAAGATATCATAAGCACAAACCTGCATACCGAGTTCTTTTGCACATGCGACTTCAACAGCTCCACCACCAATAAAAGGTGACACAAGTTTTTTCACTCCATCAGGAATATGTTCTACTATATGTCCAACCCCAAGGCTCTTTCCACCAGCATATCGTATCGGTAGACCTCTGTACCGCGTATATTTATATTTGCCTTTACTTTTGAGGGAATCCAAAAACAAAACTCTTTGAGATGTTCCAAAGAGATTTGACTGAGTTTGTTGTCCGTCTATTTCTTGGTTTTGGATATGTGTGCCAAGTAGGACAGAATCGGGATTAGACATTGAATGGTGTCCATTGAATTTGTTAGATCAAGTAATTGTAGTATGTTTCTTATAGAAATGCTTGAGTTGAGAATAAGCCGGATTCTGTATATGATGATCATTCATCTGGGATCGATGTTTCCATTGACCTCAAGCGGTTACCCGGGGACAAAGCGGGCACACCTTTAAATGTCCCCCATTTTACCTTGCTCCAGATGGGGTTTACCGAGCACCATAAGTCACCTTATGGACTGGTGCGCTTTTACCGCACCGTTTCACCTGTACACCGTCTTTAAACGTTGTAGTCTGCTTTCTGTTGCACTTTCCATAGCGTTGCCGCTCCTGGGGGTTACCCAGCATCCTGCCCTGTGGAGTCCGGACTTTCCTCATTCCATATTGGAACGCGACCATCTACTCAACTCAAACGTCTCTTAAGAGTAACATATTTTATGGGTTATTGGCAATATCAATTTTGGATTTGTGATTTGGAGAGGATTTTGAATTTATGCCGATTCTACCATTCGGACATTGTAGGTCGGGTAGAGGTACGACACCCGACTTTATTGATGATAAATGGCTGCATGTCGGGTTTCGTTCCTCTACCCGACCTACAAGATTAGTGTAGACAGAACGCTATGTTGTCTGACTCATAGGTTCTTCTTTTATAACGCGTTGTTCACCGATCTGATTTTCAGTCGGAACAATACGAATTTCTATATCATATTTCAGGCGAGTCAGAAACGTAAGTAATCGCTCAACACTGTAATGATTAAACTTTCCATTCTTAAGCCGAGAGATTTCAGGTTGTTTCACCCCTAACATATCTGCAGCCTCAGTCTGAGTCCACTTCCGATCTTCTATAATCTGAAACACTTCATATCCAAGTGTAGCTTTGAGAAATAATTCCTCAGCATCTGGTAGATTGAGATCTGCAAATACATTGCCTGAACTCTTTTCAAATTTAACTTTTTTGCTCATAATTTTTCTCCTGTTCTTGTGCCATTTTCATCAGTCACACTCCCCGGTAGATGCGGTTTCCTAAACGCATCTATGACACTGAACAAACACTGGTTCGGTTAGGATACCGAACCATAGGCATCAATTTAGCGTCCTTCCAAGTACCGGTAGGTTCGGTTTCCTAACCGAACTGGCTTTGTGTCAAATACCTTCATAGAGGTTCTCGCGTAGGATCCGGTTCGGTTAGGAAACCGAACCTACCAGCCTGGAATTATAGCGTAATTCCCTTAAATTGACACCTATGGTTCGGTTAGGAAACCGAACCCACCGTAGCGTGTAAATAATTATGGTTTTACTATAATGGTATGTTCTCAAATAGGAATGGTATTATATATGATATTGGATTTTCGGACGCACTATTCAATCTACAGACTGTACAAATTTGAGAAGAAATGAAAGGGACTTACGCTAACCTGCGCGGTTTGCGTAAGCCCTAAAATAGAATATTGGAAGGTTTTACGAACATCCGCTTGTTGCACCGCAATTGGTACATCTATAGCAGATACCGCTTCGGATCATAATTGTGCCGCAATCATGACAAGGTGGCGCGTCGCCATGTCGGAGTGAGATGAGTTTCTCACGGTCTGCCCACGGGTCTGATTCACCGTTATTCCCGTGTGCGTGTGTCTTTTCAGGGAGTGCCATCTGGTCATCTAATTCAACAACATCCGTAGTCCCTTCCTGCGCGTTTGTCGGGAGGAATTCTTTGCCGAGATAACGGAAAACATAGTCAACAATTGATTGTGCCATCGGAATATCCGGGTTTTGCGTGAAACCTGACGGTTCAAATCGGACATGACTGAACTTATTGACAAGCGATTCTAACGGCACACCGTATTGCAATGCGACAGATATGAGAATCGCAATAGAGTCCATAAGTCCTGCGATAGTAGAACCCTGTTTGCTCATGGTAAGGAACACCTCACCCGGAGTGTCATCTTCAAAGAAACCGACGCTCATGTAACCCTCATGTCCACCTACACTGAACTTATGTATAATACCTTGGCGGGTATCTGATAATCGTCTTCTGATAGGACGTTCACTTGCTTCATCTTGTGTGTTCTGCTGTGTGCTGGTTGAAAGTGGTTGACTACCTTTGCTTCCATCCCGATAGATAGCAAGGCATTTCACACCGAGTCGCCACGCTTCTACATAGAGTTCTTTAATATCGTCGACAGTGGCTTCACGCGGCACGTTGACTGTTTTTGAGATTGCCCCTGAGATAAACGGCTGCACTGCTGCCATCAATTTCAAAGGTCCCATGTGATAAAT
Organism: Candidatus Poribacteria bacterium; assembly: GCA_965214095.1. Lineage (GTDB taxonomy): Bacteria > Poribacteria > WGA-4E > WGA-4E > WGA-3G > MSPOR6. The sequence goes on from OZ243938.1 coordinate 2,777,210, forward strand.
AAAACGAGTGCCGTGCTTACCGGATTGAACTGCACAATCAAAAACAGGATAATGTTTAGAAGACAGATGTGGTGCACCTTCAACGGTTCCTGTTCCACAGATGATCTCCTCTGCTCCTGCTATTTCACTCGCGTTGAAACCGAGATAGGTAAGTAGATTAAATTCTGGGTCGGCTGCTTTCTCTGTGGAGATTCCTAACCTGTTAAGGCATTCTTCACCAAGGAAACCAGGTGCGAAAGCGAGGTTGAGATCAAACGCACTTGGTAACATCTCCTCAACATGTGCGATATCTTCCTCTGTGAAACCTTTGTATTTAAGTGCTTCAGGATTGATAAAAGGAGTGCCTTCGAGCGTCCCTGTGCCAACGATATGTGTAACAATTGCCTCAATGTGTTGTGGGATGTAGCCAAGTTTTTGCAAAGCATCACGGACGCTTTGGTTGACAATTTTGATGTAACCACCACCAGCCAACTTTTTGAATTTGACGAGAGCAAATTCGGGTTCTATACCGGTTGTGTCACAATCCATAAGAAGGGCGATAGTTCCTGTTGGTGCGAGCACACTAATCTGTGAATTGCGATACCCCCACATCTCTCCATTTTGCTGGCAAATGTCCCAGTCTTCTCGTGCTGCTTCTAAGAGATCAGAGGGACAAGTTGTTGCATCAATTTTATATGCAGCATCGCGATGCATATTGATAACCCCTAACATTGAATCGCTATTTTTCGGATATCCAGCAAAAGTGCCGACACTTTTAGCAATTTCTGCACTTGTTGCATACCCGCGTCCACTCAGTATAGCGGTAATAGCACCAGCATAACTGCAGGCTTCAGCACTATCATAAGGGATGCCTAAACGCATCAAAAGTGCTCCTAAGTTAGCGTAGCCAAGTCCGAGCGGACGGTATTCGTGTGAACGTCTTGCGATTTTTGGTGTTGGATAGGAAGACAAGCTAACGATGATCTCCATCGCAGTAATAAAGACACGCGCTGCTGCTCTGAAACCACCAATGTCAAAGGTGTCATCGTCATTTAGAAACTTGACGAGATTTATGCTTGCAAGGTTGCATGCGGAGTCATCTAAGAAAAGATATTCGCTGCATGGATTACTTGCGTTGATTCTATCAGTATTTTTGCAAGTATGCCATTTCTGAATAGTATCATCAAATTGAACACCCGGATCGGCGCATGCCCATGCTGCCTCAGCGATCTTATCAACGAGCATTTTTGCATCGTATTCCGCAGCAACTTCACCTGATGTCCGATAGGTTGTTTGCCATTTTTTATCCTGCAGGTATGTATCCATGAATACATCTGGAATCCGAACCGAGTTGTTACTGTTTTGTCCACTGACTGTGCTGTATGCTTCACCATTGAAGTCAGCGGGATAACCTGCTGCGATAAGTGCTTTTGCTTTTTCTTCTTCCTTCATCTTCCAGTCGATGTAATCAACGATTTCGGGATGGTCCATATCTAAAATGACCATCTTCGCGGCGCGGCGTGTTGTGCCGCCAGACTTAATGCTACCTGCCCATCGGTCAAATCCTTCAAGAAAAGATAACACACCAGAACTTTCCCCACCACTGGAGAGATGTTCACCTTTTGCACGAACTTTACTGAAATTAGATCCTGTCCCACTACCATATTTAAAGAGTCGAACTTCAGCCTTTTGAAGTTCCAACATAGAATCAAGTGAATCATCTACACTTTGGATAAAACATGCTGAGTTTTGTGGGTATTGATATGCGTTTTCTGAAATACTAACTTTCTGTGCTTCTCTGTCCCAGTGATAATTTCCGCCACCACCTTTGATCCCATATTCATGAAATAGACCACAGTTAAACCAAACAGGAGAGTTGAAAGCACCACGTTGTGTGACGAGTATATGTGTCAACTCCATTTCAAAGGTTTCTGCGTCATCAGATGTGGCAAAATAACCACCGATTTCTTCACCAGCACGACGAAGTGTGCGAGCGACACGTGTAACTAATTGACGAACACTGGTCTCTGATTCAATCTCAGGGATTCCAGCCTTTCTGAAATATTTTGAGGCAGCGATATCCGTGGCGAGTTGGGTCCAAAAAACAGGCACTTCCACTTGGTCCTGTTTGAAGATCACATCACCTTTTTCATTGTAAATGGCAGAGTCCCGATGTTCCCACTCAATCTCATCAAACGGGTGTACGTCTGATTTCGTGAAGTGTCGGTCGAAGGCAAGTCCCGTTCCATCGCCTTCTGTCTGATCTGTCACTGCTTCATCAATTTCATTGATATTTTTAGCAGCCATAATTTATCCTCCTTATGTCAAAATTGTAACAGAATCGTGAGATAGTTGCAAGGAAAAAAATGAAATATTCTGACTATAAGTTATCTAAAAATTTCTGAATTGCATAATGAATTCAATAGCAGCATAACTTTACACAATTTTAGTAAATATAAAAATAATGTATAGAAAAAAGTCAGCATAATTTCTGTGCACTCAAGTTCAAGATATAACGTTAAATATGGGATATTTGGAACAGATTTGATTGGGGAAAATGAATTAATATGGTAACTGATAGGTGGATTTATTGTGTCGGAGTGATTGCGGTAAAGCAACTGAATGTGCGCGAGGTGACAATCAACGTAAGATAGCAAGTTTTCCAATCTTTTCCACAGATCCTTTATTTGTATTGGCAATTACGCGATAAAGATAGACACCGTTAGCACAACGTATTCCTATTTCATCTCTTCCATCCCAGAATGTTTCATTCGCACCGCGTTCTGCACTTGCCTCTGTAATAGTCTTGATAAGTCTACCGTTCACAGTGTAGATTTTTATTGTAACTTTATCTGGAGGTTGTAACAACTGATAAGTGAAATGCGTTTTCCCATCTTCTGTTGGATTCGGGACGTTGAATACTTCACTAAGGTTGACTGCCTCATCAAGTGTGAAAGTTGTTTCGTATTCAGTGGTGTTTTCACTGGTATCCGTTGCCGTTACTTGTAGTCGATAGATGCCGTTTTCCAGATTCGGTGCAAAACTGATGCTTGCGGTCCCAGGATCATCTTCATCAAAATCCCATTTAGCCTCATCAAATTCGCGATACCTAATCGTTGTTTCACTCTCTGTCCCATCAGCGGATATCTGATTGAATGTTATGTTGAGAAGAGAATTGTCAAGTGCTGTTTCATCCGTAACACGAACTTCACAGTACGGTTGCTCAATAATACGGTTCTTGTCTATATCTGTGGACGAGGCATCTGAGGCTTCAAGCAATTCATCATTTACAAGAATCTCAATAACAGGCGGCGAAACGTCGGGCATATCAACGACTGTGAATCGTGTTTTGAATATGCGTTCTTTGCCACCAATTGCATTATCATTAAAATCGATCGCTTCAATCTCAAAGGCGTATTCACCTGGAAATAAGATTGGTTTGTAGTCAATTGGAACAGTATTGACATCTTTTGGATTCCGAAGTGTGTAATCAGAGATAGGTTTTAGTGGTTTGCTGTTATCTCCCCTCCGAATGACCAACGTATCCAGATTAACACCGTTAACATCCTCAAGTAGAATAGAAATATGTGGACGAGGTGCAATGACGCTCCCCGCTTGTGGTTGAACACCGTCTACCCATAGATTAAATTCTGGTGGTTTATCATCATCACTACTAAGAAGTGTGAAAGGGGTCAGTTCAGTTGCTTCTGCTGTAATTGCTGCGACTTGTGCCGTACTAAATTTAATCTTGTCACCAAATTGGAATTCTTCCGAACTTGGTGAAACGAGTATCTCAAAGCCGAGTTGGCTAACGTAGAACTCTTCATTGACTCTTTCTCCAGCGAGAGTTTCATTCGTTAAATAAATCTGGGACCCAGTACTGTCACGGAGTTCATAATACTGTTTGGATGTGAAAAAGAGGAACCAATCCCCGATGGCGAACTCTTGCCTGGGACCGATCCTTGCCTTGATTGTTGCCGTACCGTTGCCGACATTCTGATTTCTACTTTCTTTTAACACTGCAAGTTGATTTGAATAATCGGTCTCAAAGGCAAGGATATCTCCAAATTCAAATGGAACAGGAGGTGTGCCATTATCAAGCTCTGAGGGCGGCTCCCATTTGGAGGGGATAGTGAATTCAATACCGATATTTTCTTCGCGAAATGGGTGGTCAAGTTCTCCGCGTTTCTCAAATTTCTCATACAGGGTACCATGTTTCTTCTTTAAATATACGTCATATTGAGTTGGATCTAAGAATAGGATTACCCAAGTGCCAGCTGGTGTCCGCAGTGGGTCAATTTTTATGTCGTCAATCGGAAGTGTTTGTTTATTTGCGTTTTCTGTCTGAATAGGTGTAACGTAGTTTTCAAGTTTAAAAATTGGACCTTCTTCCTCAGGATTCGGCGTGCCGTTTTCAGCAATATAACTGACCTGTGAAGGCAGACGTCTCCATTTTTCATAAGTTGGATGCCATTGGTAAATCGCAAGTTTCTCTGCTTCTTCAATAATAGAAGCTCTAAAATCTTTACTACCCTCTCTCCACGGTGTGTTCTGTCTGACTATATCCTCTAAACTGGTATTATCAAATTTCAACTTAAGGGTAACCGGTTTTTTCAAGGTGACATCTGCCGCGCGAAAAGACACTTCATACTGTTGTGCATATTCATCACCCGTCCGGAGGAGACCTCTACGCACTGCAGCGACGCGTGGAATTGTGGCAAAACTTAAGGATGGTTGTGTCAGAGCATACGGGGCACTTGATGATACAGTGAGCGGTACTCGATTCCCTTCTACCTCTGCAGAGGATGTCGGAAAATCAATGTCAAAGACTCTATCCAAACTAAATGCTGACAAAGGTTTTGACTGTTCATAGTAGAACTCATTTACAACAAAAGTGATGTGAAGTTTATTGTCATATTCGCTCGGTTCAGCAACATTTCCTGTGATGTCATCTTCGGTATCTACTTCTGGGTCAACCAATACATATATATCATGCACACCGGTTTCAAGACTCTTGTCTAACTGTAATTTCACAGTAGTACGCTGCAGGACAGTATCACCATCCTCCCATTCATCAGGTTCAACAGTTACAGTCCCTAATATTTCTGCATCATCGGCAACAATTAGAACGTTTGATTTATCAGGATTACCCTCTGTAAAAAGCACCTCAAAACCATCTTTGACTGTCCGACCACCATTGTTAATGAGTTCCGCTGTCAGAACGTATTTTTCAGTTTTTTCATCAAAAGTATAACGAATTGGTACTGTACTGGACCCATCAGCACCTATGGTGATGTTTGGTCCCTTGGGAACATCAACATGAATTCGTCCAGTTGATGATGGATAATATACTTTTATGCCTTCAGTATCTGTAATGATGATTCGATATTTTATTTTGAAACTACCACGTGGTAATGGAATAGGTGTTTGGATTTCATACCACTGTCCACCGGGAAGTATTTCGTTGGTGCCTGGCGGTGGTGAGATTTTAACCATAGGTACAAATTTGTCCGCAGGGTTAACCGTATCAGACCACAGTACTTCAATTGAATTAATCCCTTTTGCCCCGCCTTGATCGTCATAGACAAGAGCTTGGATATTGAGAGTATGGGTGTTTATGGCATCCAATTCGTCCTGAACATCCCCAATAATTGGCGTATCCACCCAGAATTCACCACCACCAATAGCAGCCCGTTTATCATCATAAGCGAACAACCTAACGACCCCTCTGCCGGGTAAGGCTTTAGGTGGAATATCCAACCGAATAGTTCCATATTCACCTTTCCAAATCTTGCTTTGAGTTCTTTGAGGCACTTCATTTCCAAGCACGCTATCAAAGTGATTCTGGAATACTGCAGTAGCAAAGAAATGTCCCGTGTCAAACCCATCTGCTTTCCACCATGTCCCTTTATTGTCGTAGACACCGACATCGTTGTTTAGAATGACAACCTGATTGTCAGAATTAAGTGCAAATGCTTCCAATTTGGTACGTATATCAAGGTTTGGGATTGCCAATCGTGTTGCTGGATCACCAAATAATATATATTGTTCGGTTCCAAGTGTATACCGAGAATTGTTGACGCGAGAGATGAAACTGATTTTGGCATCGTTGACAATTTTACCGATAGTTGGAGAAATTGATGCAATCTCAGTTACTCCTTGCTTTGCTTCAAAAGGTTCCCGCACAAACATAGCAAGAAAAAGGTCATCATCAAAATCTGCGTTTGCCTGTGCATAAGTTAATCGTGAGGCAGAAAGTGAAGCGATTGCCCCATATTTTCCAAGCAAAAATTGCTCACTAAGACAGTGTTTACCAAATTCTTGAGGTTTATCAAATTGACCATTTAAGCAGGTCGTTGTAATAACAAATGGTAGATATCTATTGCGTAAAGCGACTGCATCCTGTAGTCGAAAAATACCTTCATCTGCCCATGTGCTGATTCCACCATGCCCAGCATATTCTACAATAAGTGCCCCATCGTTAAATCCTTTTTTGATGAGGGCACGAGTTTTTTCGGTTTTGTTAACACTATCTACCAATCGCAGATAGATAGGTATTGTGTTGTATCCTACAGGTATGATTTCTTGTATGAGTTTATTCCGTGTTTTCTCAAAAATATCATCGGAGGGATTGTCCAAATTGTCGTCCGCAACCTGGACTATAGTACCTTGCCACGGACCAATTTTAGGATTCTGTTCGTAGTCTATGATTTTCTTTACCATACTATCAAGATCAGACTCGGTTTGAGCTGCTAACCTGCCGATGAACATATCTGGCAGAGAATCATCGCCACTTATGTTGACAAATCTATGGTCCATAGCAGTTTCGCCGCTGTCTGGTGCCCACCCGTGGTATGTAGGAACAAAATTCGGATAGAGATCATAGTTTCCGTGATAACGTTCAACAATTATCTCTTTATAGTCATAGTGTGCATCACCGACGAGCAAAACATACGTTGGGGCTGGGGACTGCCATGTGTGATACGCATAACGTAAAAAGTGCTGTATTGAAAATGGATTGAAAAGACTGAAGCCAAATTCGTTATAGATTTCGTCCATTTCCACAACTAAAACTCTTAAACCTTGTGAACGTCTAAATTCAACCAACGGTTGTATGCTATCCAAAAATGTCTTATGGGTAATCACAATGTAGTCCGCTTGGTTAGCAGGACTTCGTAGCGTACTTGGTGGAATTTCAGTGAGGACTCCAATACTTTTATAACCGTTGTTAGTAACGGCAAAATAATTGGTAAGTCGTTTTACATCGTCTTCAAACAATATCTGGTATCCGTTGGTTATAGGTGTTACCAATCCATCAGTCAGTTTTTCAGTCAAACCGCTGCTCCGACTCATTGCATAAAGATCAATTGTTTCGGATGAGAAGTTCGTGATTTTATACTGTGTTTTACCTTCTACTTCGGGTTCTGTATCACTGTTAAATTCAAGGCGGTTCGAATCAGCACGAAAAGTATGCCAATAATCAAATTCGTACCAATCAATATAAAAATCATATTTTCCCGGTGGCGTGTTGTTTGAATCATTTGCTTCAATACGCAATTCATTGGTTGTAGTTGGATCAATTTTTCTCTGCGGAAAATCCCGTGTAACAATTGGTGCTTGCTGTCGTGTCCATTCCGCTACCTGGCCGAGTTGCTCATTATTAAAAGCGATTACAGCTTTATGTTTCGCTCCATTTCTTCGCCAAGAACCTTGTAACCTCACACGAAGCGTGGCATTTCTATTGAAGTTTTTATTTTCACGAGATACTGCCCGAGGAAGCTCAACTGGGAACTTTTTCGTCCTTATGTCAGACCCATCACCTCTAAGACCAGTCCAAAAGTAGTGATCTACTAAATCAGATTTTACATTGGCATCATTTCCATCAAGCGGATCGTGATGTACGTTTTCCTCAAAACGTATTCTTGTTTTAAAAGCAAGCGGAGGTATGATGTCAGTGGCGACTGGTACTACCGAACGTGTACTGATGCGAAATGTGTCATCTATTTCTTGTGTATGTTCACTCCCTTTTTCGGAAAAACTGAATATATAAACATTTCTTTCAGTAAATTTGTTAACTATACCGCGTGCATAAAATACAATCATATCACCCGAATCAAACGTATCATTCTGGTTATTATCAAAAATGTAATATCCTTGTCTACTACCACTTGTTTCTATCAAGACGGTATCAAAATCTATATCTTCTGGCGTAACATCTGCTGATCGGAGGTTGTTATAGGTGATACGGTAGATATCGTTTCGCAAGATTGTTATTTTAAATCTTCTACGTGTTTGGGTTGGTGCGGCTGGGGCAGCTTGTATTCCCTTGGTATGCATCCGACCTAAACCTTGTCGCCAAGATCTCGCTTGTGTGTTGTTAATCAACATGGATCGGAATAGATCTTCATAAGCGGGGCTGTCGCTCAAAACGGATATTGGAGGTGTTAAGGCAGATTTTGGAGCACCGAAAAAATCAATACGAAATGTGATTTCTTCAGTGATTTTTATCTGTTGTGTGGTACTGTTATATTGTATTGGATGGACATGTAATGCGCCAATCCGCTGTGATCGCACAAATCCAACAGGAACAACTTGCACCATTTCAGCTGGATATAACGGAGAGTTATATGCCCCTGTTGATCCATTAAATTTCGATGCAGGAACATCTTCTTGATAAGCATCTGGGAAAAAAGGATCTTTTGCTTGATATGTGATGAGCGGATATTCTAATCTTTTAAAAGTACTCTGTTTATTAATTACCGTCGTTGATACACTGCTTGATGATGGCAACCCAACTTGTGCAGCGTAAGTAGGAAGTTTCGGCTTTCCTATTTCAGTTGTTGAGTTTGCACCATTGAATTGTACTTGTGTGAAGGTTTGTCCATTCTCTTGAACTTGCTGTATTTTAAGTTTGGGAAGACGGAACCTTAAGATAAGATAATGTGATTCTGTTTTTAAGACTTCTAAAAGATTATTTTGTGCATTGTGGGAATTGACGTTCAAACTCGGAGATTGCAATCCATCAGTGGTCGGGTTGCATAACGCACCGACATTCACCTCAACTTGCAAAACTCCTATCATAAAACATAACAATAATATGAATAAATAACGTGTCTTTATCATGAATTACTCGCTAATTGTGCTGCTGCTACTAATGCAGCGATAAGACTTTTTTCACTTGCTATACCTTGTCCCGCGATGTCAAACGCTGTACCGTGGTCAACGCTTGTGCGGATGATTGGCAAACCTAATGTTATATTCACAATCTGTCCAAATCCAATCAACTTAATCGGTATATTACCTTGATCATGATACATTACAATGACAACGTCCCATTCTCCCATTATTGCCTTTTTGAATAGTGTATCCGCTGGCAAAGGACCGTCTACTTGTAATCCTGTGGCCTGTGCCTGATTAATCGCTGGTATGAGACATGTCTGTTCTTCTTTTCCGAACATACCCTCTTCTCCTGCGTGTGGATTCAAACCTGCAACAACTAATCGAGGATTGGCAATACCGAATTGGACCAAGGTATCATGTGTTATTTGAATAACATCTACAATCCTTTCCACTGATAACTGCTGTGGGACCTCAGAAATCGGAATGTGACTTGTCACAAATGTAACCGTAAGTTCCTCTACTGTATTAGTAGTTATAGAACCGTTTTTCTTCTCTTTTTTTGTGCCAGTATTGAATTCAGAATTAAATTGGTTTGGGACGTTCCATGTTTTGAGCATCATAACAGTTTTTTCTGATTTTGTAAAATCTGCCAGCATTTCAGTGTGCCCGGGGAATTGTGAACCTGCGCGTTGTATCGCAGCCTTACAAATTGGCGCGGTAGTGACAGCATCAAACGCACCATCCATTGTGAGTTTCACAGCAGTCTCAATTGCCTGAATTGCTGCTGCACCGCATTGGGCATCAATTGTTCCAAACGAAATATCTTCAGGAGCTAACGTACTTACATCAAGCACATCAATCCTGCCGTACGATGTTGCAATGTGTTTTGGGGACTGGATAAGCGAAACTTGGGGAGAAAAGTTTGTTGTGGTAATCAGTTTTAAGGCATTCTGGATTATAGCGACACTACCGATGACAATCGGATGACATATCTGGTAGATGTTTTTGTTAGAAAGGGTTTTAACGATAATTTCCGGACCGATGCCGGCAGCATCTCCCATGGTTATCCCGATACGTGGCAACATATTTAGTTTCTTAGGGAATAATTTTTACAGTAATCATCTGTCCTTATTCAACGAGGCGATACAGTGTGGTAGCCCGGGCTTTAGACACATTTCCTGTAGGCACATCAAGAATCTCATAAGTCAATTCTTGTGCATCTTCAGTAGGCAAACGATCAGAAATGATAGTAATCCGATCCCCTATATTGACAGTTTTGCCTGCTTTTGTCGGCTGGTTGTTGAGTAGAACATTACCACGACTACACAACGTATTTGCAGCATTGCGTCTCTTAACAAGCCGCGAAAGTTGTAAAAACTTATCTACTCGCATTTCAGTATCAACCAAGATTTAATTTACAAACAAAAGAGTGTTAGTTTCCAGTTTGTCCTATTGTGTCCGGGTTCTGTAGCGTTGCTTCGTCAACGGGGGGCGTAATTCCTTCTGGTTCAGTTTCAGGTGAATCATCAGTTTCTTTTATGAATGCCAATTCAAGCACTTGGGTAATATCGGTTACTTGATGCCATCTGATGTTCTCTCGTATCTCATCTGGAATGTCAGCAAGGTCTTTCTCATTGTCTTGCGGCATGATGATGTCAACAATCCCGTTACGATAAGCAGCGAGTGCTTTTTCTTTTAGTCCACCGATGGGAAGTACATGTCCGCGGAGGGTAATTTCTCCTGTCATAGCGACATCTTTGCGAACTTTTTTGCCTGTGATTGCACTGAGAATCGCTGTTGCAACGGTGATACCTGCTGAAGGACCATCCTTCGGTACTGCCCCTTCAGGGATATGGATATGGATATCGTTTTTCTCAAATGTATCTTTGGTTATATCAAAGTGGTCAGCGCGAGAGCGGAGATATGCTACAGCAGTTTGCACGGATTCTCGCATCACATCTTGGAGTTGGCCCGTCATATCCAACTTACCTTCTCCCGGCATAAGTGTTGCTTCAACAGAGACAATATCTCCAGCGACTTGTGTCCAGACCATTCCTGTTGAGACACCGACTTCGTCTTGTTCTTGGGCTTTAGTCCGCACCCACTTTGGTGGACCAAGGTAGTCACTGATATTCAATGTATTGATTTTTACCTTCAGATCCGGTGTATCGTCTGTTACGATCTGTTTTGCGATTTTTCTACAGACACTGGTAATAGTACGTTCAAGACTTCGTACCCCTGCTTCACGCGTATATTTATGGATGATGTCAAAGATAGCAGAATCCTCAAACGTTATATTATCTTCCTTTAGTCCATGGTTATTCAGCTGTTTCGGAATTAGTCCGTTAGGATGGAAAGTCGCAATTTTGTGTTTCTCAAAATCGGTATATCCCGGCAGTTCAATGACTTCCATTCTGTCTTCAAGAGCGGGCGGTATTGTAATACGCGTATTCGCTGTTGTTACGAACATGACATCCGATAGATCAAATTCAACATCCAGATAGTGATCTCTGAAGGTTTCATTCTGTTCAGGATCAAGTACTTCAAGGAGTGCTGATGCAGGGTCACCACGCCAATCGGAACTCAACTTATCAATCTCATCAAGCAGGAAAAGCGGATTTTTTGTCTTGACATCGCGCAACCCCTGTATGATGCGTCCGGGAATAGCCCCGATATATGTCCTTCTGTGTCCGCGTATCTCTGCCTCATCACGTACACCACCGAGAGACATCCGAACAAATTTCCTACCAGTTGCACGGGCGATCGATTTACCTAACGATGTTTTTCCAACACCCGGCGGTCCGACTAAACAAAGAATAGGTCCTTTTAACTTCTCAACCAATTTTAAGACAGCAAGGTATTCCAAGACATTTGTTTTGGGTTTATCCAATCCGTAATGGTCTTCGTTAAGAATCTTTTCTGCATTATCAAGTTCAATTGCATTTTCAGTCCGTTCCTTCCACGGTACTGCAAGAAGCCAATCAACGTAGTTACGAATCACTCCGGACTCCGCAGACATAGGGGGTATTTGGGCAAGTCTGCTGAGTTCCTTGAGTGCTTTTGTTTCCGCTTCTTCAGTCATTCCAGCATTTTTGACCTGCTCGCGTAGATCATCAATATCATCAATATCATCTTCTCGTCCAAGTTCCTTCTGAATTGCTTTCATCTTTTCCTGAAGTACGAATTCACGATGAGATTTCCTGACAGACTCACCCACCTTATTTTCAATTTCCTCATCCAAGTCAAACAGATCGAGTTCTGTTTCAAGAAGGGTAACAACATAATTGAGACGTTTGATAGGATTCAGTTCCTCAAGGATTTCCTGCCGTTTATCAGGGGATGGAAAAGCATTTTCTGTATATTGTGAAACATAACGCGTGATATTATCTGCCACAATTCCAGGTTCCACGATCTCACGTATGTGTTTTTCTATGTCAGGTATGATACGTTTAGAAAGCGATTTTATATAACCACGAAAAATCTTCTTCGCCTCATCAATTTGGGTCTTAGAAACGTCTGCTACCCCTGTGAGTTCAGAAACGATTTTGACAGTTGCAGTTAAATAACCTTCATCCTGTGTGCATTGTGCGACAATTGCGCGAGAGGTCGTCTCTATGGCAATACGAATCGTACCGTTCTTCGGGTCATGATCTTGTATAATATTCGCTACGATTCCGACAGAATGTAGGTCGTCGGGTTTAGGTTCTACATCTTTCTCAAGTTCAGTTTTTTGGTGTAGGAGCAAGACCTTCCAATTCGATGTGAGTGCTGCCTGGGCGGCAAGGACTCCCATTTTTCGCTGGATGGTCAACGGAGTCCAATCCACCAACCTGTTATCAAGGAAAGCTTTCGTTTTTGGAAAAAAGGTATCAAAATGTGGTGGTAACGCGATAACAGGCAACACAACAGCCGATTCGTTTTCATGTCTGACAGGCTCTTGACTCATAGTTTGCTCCTTTATGCGGTTTTGAGTTCTTCAGAAGAAGTTTCAACTAATTCAGGAGGACTTTTACCTAAAACACTATCTTTGGTAATCTGACATGTCTGGACTTCCGAAAGTGATGGGATCCGATACATTGTTTCCAGCATGATTTTTTCCATAACTGCGCGTAATCCACGAGCACCCGTTTCGCGTTCAATCACCTGATTGGCAATCGCTGAAAGCGCATCATCGGTTACATCAAACTGCACACCTTCATAGGCTAAAAGTTGCTGATATTGTTTAACAATCGCGTTTTTCGGCTCGGTGAGAATCCTGATAAGGGCAGATTCATCAAGTTCTTGGAGAATCGCAACTACAGGGAGTCTACCAATAAGTTCGGGGATAAAACCATATTTTATCAGATCCTTAGCCGTGGTATGCTCAATTATTTCGTGAATTTTCTGTTGTTGTTTGGATTTGATGGTTGAACCAAAACCTATGCTCTGTTTCCCAAGTCGACTTTTGATAAGGTTCTCTAAACCGATGAAAGTACCACCACAAATAAAAAGCACATTCTTAGTATCAACCTCTAACATCTCTTGGTGGGGGTGTTTTCTTCCACCACGTGGTGGAACACTCGCTACGGTGCCTTCTAAAATCTTTAGAAGTGCTTGCTGTACCCCTTCACCCGAAACATCCCGAGTAATTGATGGATTTTCGGATTTGCGGGTTATCTTGTCAATTTCGTCTATGTAAATAATACCCGTTTGAGCACGTTTGATGTTTCCATCCGCTGCTTGAACGAGTTTCAAAATTATGTTCTCTACATCTTCACCGACATAACCGGCTTCCGTAACGGTTGTTGCATCTGCAATTGCAAAAGGAACATTCAATACTTTGGCAAGCGTTTGTGCAAGCAGTGTTTTACCGGTACCAGTTGGTCCGATTAGCAAGATGTTACTTTTGTCTAGTTCAATATCATTTGCCTTATCATGTTGCAATCGTTTATAGTGTGTGTAAACAGCGACAGAAAGAATCTTTTTAGCATGTTCCTGTCCAATAACGTATTCATCAAGTTTTGCCTTAATTTCTGATGGTTCAAGCAGTAAGACCGGAGGTTCAACGTCTTCCTCTTCTGGTTCATCAACGTCAGGAGGTTGTTCAGGCAAATCTACAGCGGGATTTCCTTTAGCGAGTATTCTATTACACTCATTGACACAAACATCGCATATCATTGCTTCTGCCCCCTGAAGGAGTTCAGATACTTGACTGCGTTCTCTATTACAGAATGAACAAAACATTCTGTTATCAATTGATTCTGACATTCTATCCTCCGACTTCTTTCCCGATAATGCGTTATATAAAAGTTGGCATGTCTTATTTGAAAGTGTAGAACATACGAATTTGATAGTTATTGACGATGTGCTACAACAGTATCAACAATGCCATAGTCCAAGGCTTCTGAAGCTGTCATATAAAAATCTCGGTCAGCATCCTTTTCTATTTTTTCTAAACTTTGTCCAGTATGCTGTGCTAACAGCGTGTAAAGCCGTTCACGTTCACGCAAGATTTCATTCGCATGAATACTGATATCCGTTGCTTGTCCACTAATTCCACCCGCCATGGGTTGATGAATTAGTGCTTTTGAATGCGGCAAAGCGTATCTTTTACCTGGGGTTCCCGCAGCCAATAAGACTGCTCCCATGCTGTAGGCGCGTCCTAAACACCATGTTTGAACATCCGCCTTGATATACTGCATTGTATCGTATATGGCTAAACCCGCTGAAACCGACCCACCCGGAGTATTGAGATATAATATAATATCTGCATCCGGGTCTTTCCCCTCAAGAAAAAGCATTTGTGCTGTAACCAAATTCGCAACAGTGTCATCTTCTATGGGAGATCCGATCATTATAATTCGGTCTTCCAACAACCGAGAATATATGTCATAAGACCTTTCGCCTCGATTTGTTTGTTCAACAACAAAGGGTACAAGATTCATTAAACTAACCCGTAATAATAATACTCTTTTTTTCTGATGATTGCTGAATTAGAAAATCGTAAATCTTTTCGTGCTGGAGTCCAATTCTAAATTCTTCCATACGATTGCTTGTTTTCAGCAAATCGGCATATCTATAGACATCCTGATTCAATTGCTGGGCAGCCCGTCGTATTTCCCAATCTAACTCATCTTCAGTCACATATATACCTTCCACATCAGAGATTTCTTCAAAAATCCAATTCTGTTTAGTCTGCTTAATCACATTCTCACGCAATTCTGCTGGATAGGTCTCCATATTGATGCCAGCATCTTCGGGCGTCTTTCCTTCTGTTTTTAACTGTTTTTGTAAATTCTCAAGTGTTTGCTGAACATGTTTGTCAATCAATTCATCTGGAATTTTTATATCAATCTTTTCAATAAGTTGTTCAAGTATCTGTTCCTTTTGCTGCTCAACATGTAATATTCGCTGATTTTCAACCATTGTGTTCCAGATAACACCGTGCATCTGATTATATGTTTCGTATCCGAGGTCCTTTGCGAATTCATCATCAAGTGCCGGTAGGTGTTTCACTGTGATTGCATGTAGTGAAACATCAAAGGACACCGTTTTTCCTGCCAGTGCAGCTACTGGGTATGCTGCATCAAAATCAACCTCAATGATCTTCGTATCACCGACACACATCCCAATAAGACCAGAAACCAAATCCGGTTGGATCTCTTCAGACATTAGGTCAATATCTATATCCTGTGCTGATTCACTGTCAAGTTCTTCACCATCTACGGTGCATATCCAATCTACACGCACACAATCTGTTGCTTCAACAGCACGGTCTTCTTCAATCGGTTCATAAGTAGCCGATTGCATTTGTAAACGTTTAATATGCGCTTCCACATCTTCACGCGGAACATTAACTGCTGTCTTGTCAGTTATGATTTCTTCGTAGTCAGGAAGAGTAATCTTCGGTCTTACATTAACAGTCGCTGAGAATACAAAGGGTTGATTCTCTGTGACCTTCATCTCTTGCAGGGGTGGATCAAAAGTGGGTTGATCAAGAGGTATAAGTTCTTCGTCTATCAGGGCATCTTCAAATGCGGGCAAAACAAGCTGATTAACAACTTCGCTATTGATATGGTCCGGGAAACGAGACTTGATTATAGCTAAAGGAGCGCGTCCTTTTCTAAACCCCGGAAGTGATACATAATTCCGCAATACCTGGTACGCTTCTTGTAATTTTTCGTCTACATCTTCTGCAGGAACCTCAATCTTTAATCTGACTTGTGTGTTATCAAGCGTTTCAACATCAACTATCAAGGTGGTATCTCCCTTTATCAGCTCACAATAAGGTAGGTCTTGTATGGTACATCAATTTCCTATATGTATTGAGGCAAACAACGCATCATAAGTGCAATAATGTTGGAGCATCACTTTTACTCACACCGTGTTGTGATATAAGTGGGCGAGGAGGGACTTGAACCCTCACGAGGCATAACCCCAATAGATCCTAAGTCTATCCTGTCTACCAAATTCCAGCACCCGCCCTTTATCTGACACTCAAAGTAAAGTAGTCCATCTCTATAGAAAGTTTACCATACGTGCATCTGTTCGTTAGATAGAACGGATGCGCCGTAAAGGAATCGAACCTTCAACCCTCTGATTAAGAGTCAGATGCTCTGCCAATTGAGCTAACGGCGCCCGCGTCCGGAGGGACTCGAACCCCCAACTTATAGCTCCGAAGGCTATTGCTCTATCCATTGAACTACGGACGCATCTAAAAGGTGGATGATGGGGATTGAACCCACGGCCTCCTGATCCACAGTCAGGCGCTCTACCCCTGAGCTACATCCACCACGTTCAATACACGCCTAGCAGGACTCGAACCTGCAACCCACAGCTTAGAAGGCTGTTGCTCTATCCAATTGAGCTATAGGCGCATGTGGAAATCGGGGTGAGAGGATTCGAACCTCCGACCTTCTGCTCCCAAAGCAGACGCGCTAGCCGGGCTGCGCTACACCCCGATAAGTAAAGACTTTATTTCAAATTATGTGGTTATATTATAATACAAAACCTTCACTATTGCAAATTAATCGTCACATTCTTGCCATATTTTAGATGGTCTGATATAATGGAATCAGAAGGAAAATCGCTAATCTTAAAGTGGACAAAATGCTATGCTAAGTCCCGAATTTCTTACACAACTTGATAAGTTCCGGATCCATTGTCAAAAACCATTTCGCGGTAGATTTCGAGGAGACCGTCGAAGCCTCAATCGCGGAACTGGCGTTGAATTTGCCGATTACCGGCTCTATCAACACGGAGACGATCTCCGGTATCTTGATTGGAATGTCTATGCTCGTTTGGAAAAGTTGTTCATCAAATTGTTCCAAGCAGATGAAGAATTGCCAGTATCCATTCTGATAGACACAAGTCAATCCATGCAGTTTGGAGAACCTACAAAATTACATTATGCCAAACAACTTGCTGCAGCGTTGGGTTATATCTCATTAGGAAACTCGGATCGAGTTGCATTCTATACATTAGCAGAACGTCTAACTACAGCATTACCTGCTACCTATGGAAAATCACAATTTGCCCGTATTCAAAAAGTCTTGACAACCGTGGAGGCAGGTGGAACAACTAACCTAACCGAATGTCTCAAACATCTGGCAACACATCAACCACATGCAGGCGTTGTCATTGTTCTCAGTGATTTTTTGGATTCGGCAGGCTATACTACCGGCATCAATTCGCTGTTAGGACGCGGATTTGCGTTGACGTTGATACACATTCAATGCCAAGAAGAAATAGAACCTCCACCAACAGGAGAATGGCGGTTGGAAGATGCTGAAACAGGTGAAACAAAGGAAATTACTATTAATGAGGAGACTATCTCGCACTACCAAAATCGACAGAAAGAATTCTGTGAACACCTACAAAGCCATTGCACAAAACAAGGTGTCGGTTATGTTCGGATAAGCACCGATGTTGATTATGAATCTGTTATCATGCAAGATATGCAACGCGCAGGTTTCATTCAACGAAGATACTGAATACAATCAGATAGTGAACAAGGAGGAAAACACATGCAGAAACAGTTAGCACAAACAACATTAGAACTGATCCAGGGAGATATAACAAAAGCAGAAGTTGATGCGATTGTAAATGCAGCAAACAAAGAACTCATCGGTGGCAGTGGCGTTGATGGAGCGATACGACGCGCTGGTGGTGAGGCAATCGTCCAAGCCTGCAATGCAATTCGGAATCGTCAAGGAGGGTGTCCAACAGGTACAGCAGTTATCACAACCGGTGGTAACTTACCTGCAAAATACGTCATCCATACAGCAGGACCAGTATGGCAGGGAGGCAATGAGGGTGAATCAGATCTGCTCGCAAGTTGCTATAAAGAATGTCTCCAGTTGGCAGTGGAGAATGAGGCACATTCCATCGCTTTTCCTTCCATCAGCACAGGTGTCTACGGATATCCGACAGAAAAAGCAGCAAAGGTCGCACTTCAAACAATACAGAACTCAGTTGGTAGTGGAGCAAAAGCACCTGAATGCATTCAGTTCATTTTATTTGATGATGCTACTTATAGCTGCTATGTAAAAGCTCTTTCAACTCTCTAAAATAAACTTCATTCATACATTTAACTGTGGGGTGTGCATAAATATATTATGTGCCGACATTGGCTGCGTCTCTCATCAAGTATTTCTTTATATGTAATTGTCACATTTGTGGCAGTATAATCTATTGAGATGCTTTGATTTTGTGGACGGCACGCGGAGCGTGCCTACTACTTTTAAGATCATATTTGAGATTGCTTTTCTTTATGCACACTCCTCATTTAATATAGTTATTCTAGTAAAAGAGAGAAATTACTATCAATTATTTGTTGACATTAACCGACATATAATTATAATAATAGTATTGAGACGAATAATATTAAAATTATATATTATTTTATGTCTATATATTATTACTATAGTTTGGACATTTTAGAGTGCGATGCACCTTTCACTCCGTTGGGGCTGCTGTTTGGTGCTGAGAAGTTCCTTTTTATAGAAAGGTCGCGTTTGTGGACAGAACTCTACGAATAATCAGAAATGCTTTAGGAACAAGTTATGAGCCCGATAGAAACTGTCCAAACAGTAATTTAAGACCATTTTAAAAACTTTAAAACAACTTGATTTCAGTAGAATCATTATGGTATATTATGGTTAATCCAATTAACCGAACGCAATTGCAAATTCAATTCATTCCTATATATTCTCTATAATAACTGATTCTGACGACAATTGACAATATCATCCTATACCGCTGAAGTTTCGGGTAAATCTGCAACGCAAGGAGAAAATAATGGCATTCTCAATTCAGAAATTAAATCGCAGAAAGAAGCAGATGCGAGCACTGATTATCTCTCTCTTAATACATTTTATTGCAATCATAGTGTTAGGCTTCTGGTTAATAAATCCGTACATCCAAGAAATTGATGATAGCATGCCTGTAGAATTATTTGACTCACTTACCGAGCAGGGAGAAGTTCGACAGGATATACCAAAACCGAAACCTAAGATGATATCAAAGGTTGAACGCAAAATCGCGTCATCGGGACTCAAAGGCGTTTCAAGCGCACAACGTATCCCGACACCTGTTAACCCTATATCCCCTATACAAGATGAGAGACCAATTGACGCCCCATCAATGATACAAGACGTCACAAGACTTGCCCCATCCCCCGAAAGTGTCCTAAACCAATCTCAACTTGATGGTCCAAAGTTAACGGATGGAGATGGACCAACAGAAAGCACTACACCCATACGAAGTAAAAGTAGTAGTGGTTCAATTGACTTAGTTAATCGTGGTAAGGGAAGTTCAGGATTTGGTAACTTAACAAAAAGCACAAGCACAGGTTCAGTATATGCAGATTTAGGTGAAGGCTATGCGAAGTTACCAACGTTGAAAGATGAGATCGGTGATAAATTAGGTGGTATCATCAAAGGCACAGGCTCAGACCTAAAGGCACACATACGCATCATTCGACTGAAGCATACACTCAGCGATTGGTGGCAAGACCCAACCGCAATTCCTTCACTGATAAAGTGGTTGCGTGAAAACACACCCGTGCGTGCTGATATGAGCTTCGCCGGTGGCGCATTAACCATGACCGACCCTGACATTATGAGCGCACCACTTATCATTATGACAGGACACGAAAAAGAAATGGTAGGCAACCGAAACCTAATGAAAGAAGGTGAGAAGAGAATAGACGGTTTTACAGAAGCAGAACGCGCAGCATTACGGAGGTATGTACTTGATCAAGGCGGCACTCTTTTCTTTGACGATTGCGGGTTGAAGGCTGGTTTCTCAGGACTAATAGAACGAGAACTATACATGATATTTCCCGAATATGCTTTAGAAAAACTCCCACATGACCACGAAATATACAATATCTACTATCAACTCTCCAAACCACCAGAAGGTGGAGAGGTCTTTTGGGAAAGTGAAAATAAAGCACGACCTACCAAATATAAGTTCCATCGTGGGATATATGTACCACGCACACCAGGTGGAAGGAAATCACCAAATCTAACCTATAAAGACGCACAAGGTGTTCTCCGCACTTCAAACAGGCTCGGTGTCATATTCAATAGAAAAGATTATCTCTGTGCTATGGAAACTGCGGAGATACAATCCAGAACTGCACTTCGGAATCGACGTTCCACCGATGTTTATCGTTTTATGACCAACCTGATGGTGTACACACTCAAATACGGTGGCAACACAGACAGATCAGACTATAAAGACTAACACGTCTCACCATAAACCACCATTATTTCAACAATTCCTGCAACTTCTGAGTGCGATATTCAAATATCTTTTCTATATCCGGACGAACAAAGAGATTGTTAATCAACTTTCCACCCAGAACAGCATATTCCACATCGTCACCAACAAGCGTTCCACCATCTGTTTCAACAAACGTGTGCTTATGAATCCAGCATCTATAAGGACCTCTACGTTGTTCATCCGCGAAAAAATGCGGAGGTTCCCATTCCGTTATTTCGCTTTGCCATCGGATAGGAATACCACGAAGTTTCAATTGATAATCTATCAATGTCCCGACTTCCATCTCTATCGGACGCGGTGTAAGCATTTCAAAGTGTAGCCAAGGCGGTGTGATTTCGGCAAGATTATGTGCATCAGAAAAATATGAAAAAACTTCCTCCTGCGACTTTTCAATCAGTTGTTCAGTTGTCAGCTTAAAAGTTTTCATTTTCTTCCCTCCGTGATCCTATATGTTGTTCTTTATTGTGTCTCTACATAGTTTTCATTAACATAACGCGTAATCAACTCTATCTCTTCCTCTTCAAGATAAAGTCCGTGTTCAATCATTCGATTGATAACTTCGGTTGTTTCCTCTCTTGATCGTGGTGGATAATCCTCCACATCAGTTGTCGGATGGCATTGTGAACATTTATCCTCAAAAAGTTCCTTTGCCTCCGCTTCGTTATAAGTGTCTGTAATCGTATCACTTTCCTCTTCTGCTGCCATTGCGACAGATGCCTGTTCTGCTGCGAACTTCGCATCAGAGGTCCGCTTCTGTTCTGCAAGCTGCTGCTTAACTGCGTTCTTTATATCAGGTGTGATTGCAATCAGATATGTAGACACACTCCACTCCTCTTCTTCGGATATCGGCTCTCCGATCACAGGTTTAATCGCCATACGATGCACTAAACGCACCCAATCTGGCGGTGTGCGTGGTTTAGCAAGAATCGTACGCAAATCGTGGCAAACAACACATTTACGTTGTAACACATGTCGTCCTTCCCGCAACTTCCGTTTTGAAGCAAGTTGATCCAACGGTGCCTGAGATGGTAACTCAGCAGTGTCTAACAACTGTCGGGTTCTTGCAATTCCTTTCTCGCTGAATGCATCTGTCTTTGCTGTCAGGACAGTTTCATGGAATGAAAACGGAACTGACAACCCAATCAACAAATAGGTGCATAAAAGTAAACAGACACCGATATACGGCATTGATTCCTCAAAATGGCGAAAAAAGCGAAGGATAACGACCTTAATTAAAATCAGCACACCGATGGTAATTCCAAGCATCAAATGCGCAACAGTACGGGGTGGCAATTCAACCTGATATGTCCACAAGCGAGGCACCATGTACCACATCATAAAGATATAGAGCAACGCATACGCATAACCCAAACAACGATGTAAAATTGTCAATGAACGTGGTGCTTCACTCTTATGCGTCTCCTTGTTAAATGGGTATCCCCACAACTTAAACATCAAGAACACCGAAGCATTCGCTATTCCCAAAAATATCAGTCCAAATATTGCACTTGTTGATGTTGACATTATTTAGTTTTCCTTTTATGAATTCTCTGGTATATATCTGTATCATTCTCAAATAAGTAAATCTCATCGCATGCACTTTTGATAATGCGAACTCTTATCCTGAAAATCCTGAAAATCCTGAAAATCCTGAAAATCCTGGTTCAGACAATATACAATTCAACGCTTCCCAATTACGTATCCAATATAGGACGATTCAATCGTGAATGGTATGGTTGTTCCATGACCGCACGTTGACGTTCATTTGCCCATTCTGGTACAGGATAAGCAGGCACATAAGCCATATTCCCCGCAGTGTAACGTGTCAAGATTGAACGTCTCGGATGGTCTGCTGTCCACGGAAGTGTGCCATGTGTTACTGCCTCTGTAAATATAATGACATCTCCAGCATCACAGACAGGTTGTCGGATATGTTCTTGATGTTTCTGATATAGTCGCATCTCATGTGGACAAGAGTAGTTACTCTTGTGACTTCCCGGTATAACAATCAGTCCACCAGCACCTGGTGGCACATCAGTCAGTTGAATCGTTACAACAGTCAATCCATTGTGCATCCTACCATCGCGAAAAATATAATACTGATTCGGATCAAACCCTGGTCCAGATGAACCGTGAAAAATGAAACCTTCCGCACCTTTGTCCATAGAAAGCAGGAACATCTGATGATCCATGCGGAAACCCTTACCCAATATTTCATTGAGATACGGTACAAGTGTCGGATGTGCCAGCATGTCTCGAAACGGATTGCACCACGGTTCCTCCCAGCCAAGCATGCCACCGAGTTCGCTTCTGCCAAACTCACCCCGCAACTCCTCAGAACCACCGTCAAGTGTTTGTTCTCTCGGACGCACGCGCAATTGTTCACTATGTTTGTCAATAGCTTCGTTCGCCAATGCTACCTCTTCTGGAGTCAATACATCTTTTACAACGATATAACCGTTCAGATCAAATAGATATTTTTCATCAGCATTCATCTTTTATCTCCTCTATTCTGCACACTATATCTGTAGGACAAGGTTCCCGTACCTCAGTCATACTATACAATCACTTACACCGCATACGCAACAGAACCATCTTCACGCAACGGTGTTGTGCCTGTATTCATAGGTCTGAAAGGGGTTTCTGCAATTAAATCATCATTAATTTCTACACCCAATCCAGGTACATTAGGAATTGGAATATATCCACCTTCCCGCTGATACGACACTTTGTAGACAGCAAAAGCATCCGATTCATCCGCTTTGGTATATTCCTGTGTGACAAAGTTCGGGATACTTGCATCTAAATGTAGCGAAGCAGCTGTTATCACCGGACCAAGGAAGTTGTGCGTTACAACCGCGCTGTGGTATGCCTCCGCAATCGCAGCAATCTTTTTGCAGTGTGTCAATCCACCTGCCAAACCGACATCAGGACGCACATATTGCGGTCCTCCCACCTCCAAAATCTCACGGAACTCCCAGATGCTTACATTCCGTTCACCTATAGCGAGAGGCGTTGTCATCCGCTTTGCTAATTCCGCTTGTGTCGTAATAGTATCTATCTGAATCGGGTCTTCAATGAAATAGAGATTGAAGGGTGCTAACGCCGACTCTAACACGATACTATTCATCGGTGTCAGTTTCCGATGCACCTCAACAATCAGATCCAAATCAGGTCCACCACCTTCTCTCGCTGCTGCTACAAGGTCTCTCGCAGTATTTACCAAACGATCCAACGCCATATCCTGAAAATTACCGACCAATGGATCAAACTTCAGCGCAGTAAATCCCTCTGCAACGGCAGCTTTTGCCGCTTCAAACATCGTCTCAGGGGTGCCACCACCACCCAATAGATGCAGTCTGATTTTGTCTCGGCAGTTTCCACCCAGCAATTCCCATATCGGCACTCCGAAATGTTTGCCCTTAATATCATACAAGGCAATGTCAACTGCACTTATTGCACCACTTAAGGCAGTGCCTTTGAACGGACCCATTCGGTACAGATGTTGCCAATGATGTTCAATACGCAACGGATTTTGACCGATCAGGTATTTCTCAAAAGTATTTACAATCTTCTCAACTGCCTCTGGATATCCCCAGCATGCAGTCTGTCCGATACCACTGAGACCCGTATCTGTCCAAATCCGAATCACATAACCGTTTCCAATAAAAAACGACTCAATCTTATCAATTTTCATATCACCCTCCAATGAGTGTTGTCTTTTCTATGCTTGAACGTATTGTAGCATAAGGCGTTGACAATTGACAATAGTCAAGCAAGCAAAGGTGTGTAAAGTTTTTGTCACTTGTCTGAACCAGGATTTTCAGGATTATAGGATTTTCAGGATAAGAGTCTGAAACATCAAAATCTCATCCAAAAAATAAACGTCAACTTGGGAATAGGAACTTTGGAGAGCCAAACTCATAATCCTGCGAATCTACTAATCCTGAAAATCCTGGTTCAGACAACGTCTCTTACATTCTCCCTGAATCTCGGATTTACACGGATGACACAGAGAAGAACCTACAACAAGAGAAACTTGCTTCATAAGAAATATTAGTTGAATTGTCGATAAAACTTTGTTAAACTATGTGTTTAAGCGGAATTTACGTATAAACTACAATAAAGGACACAACGTTGAATATTCTTGTTATCGGACAAGGGGGACGCGAACACACCCTTGTCTGGAAACTTGCACAGAGTCCACTCGTCCAAAAAATGTACTGCACACCCGGAAACGCGGGCATTGCACAAATCGCTGAACCAATTCAGATAGATGATGATTTCGCAAAACTCGCGAATTGGGCAGAATCCAATAACATTGACCTCACAGTTGTCGGACCTGAGAACCCTTTAGCAGCAGGAATCGTTGATGTTCTTAATGAACGTGGTTTGAAAGCATTCGGTCCGGACAAACAAGCAGCACAACTGGAAGGAAGTAAAGATTTCGCAAAAAAGTTGATGCTGAAAAACGACATCCCAACAGCAGCATATCAGACATTTGAAGATGCTGATGAAGCAATTGCGTATATTGAAGATATTAAGACACCTGTTTTCGTCAAAGCAGATGGGTTAGCAGCGGGTAAAGGTGTTATTCCCGGACGCACCATCGCCGAAGCGATCCAAGCGGTCAAGACAATTTTAGTGGATAAGACATTTGGCGATGCAGGAAAAAGTGTCGTTATTGAAGAGGAGTTAATCGGAGAAGAAGCATCATTTACTGTCCTCGTGGATGGGAAAAACTGCTTACCATTCGTAAGTTCACAAGACCACAAGATGTCGCACGATGGTGATACAGGAAAGAATACCGGTGGAATGGGAGCATACTCTCCTGCACCTGTCATGACTTCCGAACTTCATGAATATGTAATGGAACGGGTTGTTCATCCGACTGTCAAAGGTATGTCAAATATCGGATGTCCATTCAAAGGTGTTCTATACGTTGGATTGATGATCACAGATACAGGTCCAAAAGTGTTGGAGTTTAACTGTCGTTTCGGAGACCCTGAAACACAAGTGCTATTGCCTCGTCTCAAAAGTGATCTGGTGCCATTGTTGATAGCGTGTATTGATGGAACACTTGATCAACACACTGATGTCCAATGGCACAATGAAGCAGCAGCGTGTGTAGTTATGGCTTCAGGAGGATACCCAAACCCGTATCAAACTGGAAAAGTAATCACAGGATTAGAAAAAGCCGATTCAATTGATGACGTAACCGTATTTCACGCAGGAACAAAACAGCAGAGAAACGATATTGTCACCGCAGGTGGTCGCGTATTAGGTGTCACCGCACTTGCAGATGACCTTAAATCCGCCATTGAAAAAGCATATCTCGGTGTTACTGATATACATTTTGAGGACGCACATTGGCGGAAAGACATCGGATATAGAGCATTATCACGAACTAATTCATAAGAGTTCGTATCAAATACAATTGGAGAAACTGAAATGATAGGTAGAATCACCGACCGACAAATAAAGAAACAGATCCGTCAGATTCGGATGCGTTCAATAATCCTTCTGTCACTCATTTTCCACCTGAGTTTAGCTATTGTATACCTCTTCCTACATCTAAATGGCGTGCCGGAATTCCAAATCAAGCCAACCGACACCGCCCTCTTTGAAAACATTACTTGGCAGGAACGTCTAAATATACCGAAACGTCCACTGTCAAACCTAAATTCTGAACAGGATCAAGACTTCTCAGGTAACCCGCTACAAGAGATAGAAGATGCTAAACATATACAACCAGAAGTTGCAGAACTCAGTTCCAGAGTTGTTATTCATGATGTTGAAAATAACGCTGCTCCTATAGATGACAACGTTCCTGAACTTATGACAGACGCTAAATTAAGGGACGCTGAAGCTTCTAACCTAAGCCACCTTGTATCACTTCCAGGACGAACTGACGGTATTGGACGCGTTACTGGAGATGTCAGGGCACCAGGAAATGGAACAGACAGCAGAATAGGTGGACCCCCTCGGATACTCGGTCCTGGAGGTCCAGGCACACACGATATAGAATCTGATATAGAACATGGGCCCGGCGATCCACTACCTATCATCGAATTACCCGATGATCCTGATGGAAAAAACAAGGTCATTTACTGTCTTGATATCTCCGCAAGCATGCAAGCAGCAGGACTCAACAAACTTAATTTAGCAATCCAAGCAATTAAAGATTCTATCTTGAGTCTCGGAAGCAACGACACATTCAATATCGTTGTGTTTTCTTCTGATGTTAGAACAATGAGCAAAGAGATGTTACCTGCCAATGAGGTTAATGTGAAACGTACCATGCAGTACCTTGACAATTTCACACCAGATAGCATTCAACACAATCGTGGAACGAATATCCTTACCGCGCTTGAAGCATCATTGATGTTTAACTCTTCCGTTATCGTATTGGTAACGGACGGTCTCCCACATACAATTGAAGGACACAACATTGAAACTGATACACAGACAATTCTCAATATAGTAAGAGAGAAGAATCACACCAGCACGGACATCTATGTCGTCGCGCTTGAGATAGACTTGAAACGTTCTGTCGGTGCACAATTGCTCATATCTTTGACACAAGAACACAATGGAACACTTAAAGTGCTGGACACAGAAACATTACGCATGTATAGTTCGCAATAACGGTAGGCGCGCTTTGATGAAGATTAAATTATATAATTGGGTAATTTTCATTTTCCCAAACCCGGTAGGTGCGGTTTCCTAACCGCACCGGACATCGCAAGGCAAAATGTAGAAGCAATTCTAAAACCAACAATAAAATGACAGAGGAACTCACTTATAAAATCGCAAAGTGTTGCAATCCCGATGAAGATAACCCAATTATAGGTTATTTCAAGGAAGATAGCACCATCACTGTTCACAACACATCATGTCCAACAATACCAGGTTTGAGAACAGAAAGGTTGTTAGACGTATCGTGGGATGAAATACAGAAATCTAAAACGCCAGATACTTCACCGGAAATGCCAGAATTAGATGAAACGGATTACTTTATTTTGAAACATCATCAGGAATTGGGTGTGGATTATTCTATAGTTGTCGCTGAAACATTGAGAATCCCGCTTGAAGAAATGCATAAACGACATCGCAAATTAAAAGAACTTGGCGGATTGAAACGCGTTGAAGGACGTATCATTCAATACCGCAAAAATATCGTCAAAGGGAAATGGATTAAACACCGAAACCATACATATTATGAACTCACCCCCAAAGGAAGTGAGTGGATAAACGTCTTTGAAAGACTTTCGTCTAATTCTGATTGAAGCCTTCATATAATATTACAAGGAGAATTCCATAATGTTAAACGAAATACAGGAGCGATATGCTGAAAAAGAACTGCGCAGAACGCGGATGCGATCAATTATCTTGCTCTCACTCATTGTTCACTTGAGTGCTGCTATTGTCTACCTATTCTTGCCATTAGGCAACATTGCAGAACAACAAGCAGATGCACTCGCTTTTGACCTATTTAAAGAACAGGATCCCCTGCTTGAACGAAAACTCAGACCGAAACCGCCACTTTCAAAAAAACGTCTTGATCCTAATCAGAAACTCGCCAAAGATGCACTCCAGAAAAAGATTGATGCAGCAAAAAATGAACGGGACGAAGTTGTCAAATTAAGTGAAAGAGTCGTGATCCATGATGTTGAAGTCAACAATGCCCCCATAAACGAATTAGTACCGGACGTGATGACTGACGCAAAACTAAGAGAAGCCGAAGCTTCAAACCTAAGCAAATTGATCTCACAACCCGGACGCACGGATGGTGTGGGTCTTGTCACAGGTCGTGTCCGCGCACGCGGTGATGGTTTCGGAAAATTTCGTGGATCCTCGCAAGGCGGCGGGGGAGATGGACTCCTTGAAGGCGGTGGAAGTTCTGGATACAAAGACCCACTCGGAATCATCAAATTCCTAAATGATCTTGATGGACCACAGAATGTCGTGTATTGTCTTGATGTCTCCGCAAGTATGCAAGCAGCAGGTCTCAACAAGTTGGAATTAGCACTCAATGCCGTCAAAGATTCGGTACTAATGCTTGGAAGTGATGATAAATTCAATATCGTTCCTTTCTCTACAACTGCTAAAATAATGAGCGAAAAACTTTTACCGGCAGATGAGAAAAATATCAAACATGCATTGTGGTATCTTGACAGATTCACACCAGCAAGCATTCAAAACAACAGAGGCACAAACATCCTTGAAGCACTAAAAACTGCCTTGGCACATGAATCCTCTGTCATTGTGCTCGTTACAGATGGACTCCCGACAACAATTCAGGGACAGGAAATCGAAACTAATCCTGAAAATATACTTGCTCTTGTCCAAGAACAGAATGTCCAGAATGCAAGAATTTATGTTGTAGCACTTGAGATCGACTTGCGGACATCCCCTGGTGCATACTTACTTGAATCAATTGCTATCCAAAATAATGGAGACCTAAAGGTCGTTAATCAAGAAAAGTTGATGGAGTTGAACCAACAAAAATAATCTTTTGAAATCAAATTAATTATGAACCAAAAATCCGCTGCAGATATTATCCAGCACTTCAGATTAGATGGCAAAGTAAGCCTCGTAAGTGGTGCAAGTCGTGGCATAGGTAGAGCAATGGCAGAAGGACTTGCAGGGGCAGGCTCAAAACTTGTCATCGCTGGCAGAGAGATTGACACGCTTACACCTGTCGCAGAAAAGATTGCTGACGAAACAGGCAACACTGTCCTACCAATTCAAGCAGATGTCGGCGATCTTCAGGAGATTGAGGCACTCGTTGACCAGACTGTCAAAACCTTCGGTAGACTTGACATCCTGGTCAACAATGCGGGTGTGAATGTCCGAAATCCCGCGTTAGAATTCTCCGAAGAAGATTGGGATTTCGTTACAGGTGTCAACTTAAAGGGAGCATTCTTTCTCGCAAAAGCATGTGGCAAGGTCATGGAAAAGCAAGGCAGTGGCAAAGTTATCAATACGTTGTCGTTGACATCCGCTATTGGACTACCAACAAGTGTTGCTTACACAGCAGCGAAAGGCGGTCTATTGCAGCTCACCAAACTTCTCGCTGTTGAATGGGCAGAACATAACATACAAGTCAACGGCATCGCACCGGGTTTTATCCGCACTGAGATGACCGCGCCAGCAAGGGAAGATAGTCGAAACGAATGGGTCCTCAATCGCACCCCCGCATATCGATGGGGTGAACCGGAAGACCTTGCAGGATTGACAATTTTCTTCGCTTCTAACGCATCCGACTTTGTTACAGGACAAATGGTCTTTGTTGATGGTGGATTTATGGCTGGCAGTGATTGGAGAAAACGAAAATAACATGGAGAATCAGCCAACACCTTCTGCTTTGCAACAAGCGGAACAAATCGTATCAGAATTTGGCATTGATGGTGCAATCCTGTATGATCATAAACCTGTTTTAAGGATACAAGTCCCCGACTCTGTTTTTACGGATGTACTCAATCTCCGAACCGAACTCGTTGAGAAACTAAAGCCTACCGGTTTTCGTTTCATTGCCCTCGACCTTGACGGCAATCATACCATCTCTAATTAAAACATACCATTAAAGAAATAGTTGGTTCGAATGTCTTATGCACATTTGCCAAACACAATAATGCGCCTCGGACATTCATAGTAGTAGGCATACTCCGTATGCCGTTATTATACCATTTCTAATAGATAAGGTATCATTGGGAATTTGTAGATTTATCCTCAATTTGCTGAATATAAGAGGCGCAATGAATTGCGCGACTACGAGCGTCTGTTTTGATAATGAGTAGTTTTTATTTAGAAGTGGTATTACAACGTTGTCGTCGCGCAACACAATACTGCGCCTCGGACATTCTCAATCTAAATTAGAATTTATACTCTCATAATGAGATATTCTCTATTAGAATTGGTATAACATTCACGAAAAAGAAGGTAGCGATCCGGAGACCGCTACCTTCATAAATCGCGATTTGGATAACGCGCCTGCCCAAATCGCGATTTGGTGAGCACGCCCTTAGGGGAGAGGGACGGGCGTACTCACGACTGTTAGGCACATGATATGCCTAAGTCCTTACATCTTTTTCTATTGAATACTTTCAAAAAACAGCGAAATCAAACTGAAGACACGTTAATTTCCGATACTATTGAGCAAGTTTCATGCCATATATCCAATTTTTTACCGATTATGGCAGCAAAAACATAAAGACAAGAAAATGTCGCAAATCTTATATACGTTGTAAACAGTGATTTACACTGGATTTATAGGCATCACCTTTTTTATGAAAGTTTTTAAAAAAGAATTTTGATTTTTTAAAATTACATATTGTAGACTAACTCTAAATTAGTCGTGTACGCAAAAAATGCATGGCGATTCATGCAAATATTGCGTTGCTCATGCAAAAAATGCGTCCTCAAAATGTGTCGGAATTCGCCTGTTTCAATCTGAAAAAACATTGTTTGAATCACAAAATTTTCACATCAAGTCAACTAAATGTTTCTAATTACGTTTATGGAATTGATAAGACAATGTGCTGCATTTTATTGCCTACAATGCAAGAATGATTTGAGTATGGTAATGACGCATCATACATCCATCAGCATTGGGAAAATGAAATTGCATTAACTTAAATAGACTTCGTCCAGAATAATATACTTAAGGAGCACATTATGAACAAACAACCCGCATTCATCGAATTACCCTCTGCACCCATGCAGACGATCTATCAGAAAATCAAGCAGGTTGTGAATTCTAATATCCCTTTTTTAATTACTGGAGAAACAGGAGTTGGTAAGGAAGGAATAGCAAAGTATATACACGAAAATAGTTCACGACGAGACAAACCGTTTGTCGCGATAAACTGTGGAAGGTTCTCTGCTGAGCTTCTCCAAAGTGAACTTTTTGGGCATGAGGAAGGAGCATTTACCAGTGCAATCCGAAAACGGCAAGGTGCATTTGAACAAGCGAATGGTGGGATACTCTTTTTAGATGAAATCCCCGAAATGTCTTTTGATGCACAAAAGATGCTACTCCGGGTTTTAGACACAACGACATTTACAAGACTCGGTGGAAATCATACCCTATCAGTAGATGTGCATATACTCACTGCGACCAACAAGAATATTGAAAAAGTTGTTGAGGAACAACAATTCCGGAAGGACCTTTACTATCGCCTCAAAGGGTTGACCCTCTATCTACCGCCTTTACGGCAACGAACAGAGGATATCGCACCATTGGTAGATGCTTTCATTCGTGAATTCAGTGCTGAATATGGTAAGGAGGTAATCGGAATTAGTCCAGAAGCACTGAATCACCTTGAGCAAGCGGCGTGGCCCGGTAATATCCGGCAGTTGAGAAGCACTATACAAACCGCTATGGCTCTCACAACATCAGATACTCTTGAACCAAAAGATTTCCCAAACATCTATCCTGAGTTCCTTCAAACGCTCATCTCAGTATGGGGGGCACTCCCAGCACAAACACAACAAGCAATATGGGAAGCACTCCATCCGGAAACACAACATATTATAATGCATGAATTCTCAACACAGATGCCACAACCGTGGTACAGTATGAGAAATTCAACTGATGCAGATGATGAAGTGTTAAATATCGCTGACATGGAGCAAAATGAAATACTACGGGATGTCGCTCAAATGCGGATAGAAAAATATTCATCACTCCGAGAGGCAGCTGATTCGTTGGGTATTGATATCAGAACCCTTCAACGGCACGCACAATGGAATAATGGAGACGATTAATATATTTGTAGCATAAGAGCAAACTTACTTGATATTACACAATATAGGCGAGGTATTCACACCTCGCCTATATTGTTAAAGTAACGCGATTCGTCTCCAATGGCTCGGTTTCTGTTCATTATAGTAGATTTTGAAATTACTTGAACACTCTGCATCGGCGAGGTTAGGAAACCTCGCCTACCGTGGGTCGAAAGTGTCAACTTATATTTATAATTCACTATAACACTTTTTTCTTGTGGATTCATTGGAAATGTGCTACACTTACCAAAGATTCAAAACAGGAGGTGATGCAAATGCTTCAACCAAAACCCCCACGCGCATTTCATGTGATGACAAAGCCAATCGGTCCAATCTGCAATTTAGATTGCGAATACTGCTTCTACTTGGAAAAAGAAGAACTCTATCCAGAAACTCGTTCATTTAGAATGGGGGACGAGACTTTGGAAAATTACGTCAAACAATATATAGAAGCACAACAGGTTAACGAAGTTACTTTTGCATGGCAAGGTGGCGAACCCACTTTGATGGGTATAGATTTTTTCAAGCAAGCAGTCCGATATCAGCAGAGATATAGACGCACGGGCATGACTATCCAGAACACATTCCAGACCAATGCAACACTACTTGACGATGAATGGGGTCAATTCTTCAAACGGAACAAGTTCCTAATCGGAATCAGTATTGACGGACCACCTGAAATTCACGACAAATACCGCTATGACAAACGCGGTCGTCCATCATCTGATCAGGTAATAAGCGGGTTGCGGATTTTACAAAACCATAGAGTTGATTATAATATACTTTGTGTTGTCAATAATCATAATGCTGAGTACCCGAAGGAAGTGTACGCCTATTTCAAAGAACTCGGTGCGGAGTTCATGCAGTTTATCCCTGCTGTTGAACATTTTGATGGTGAAAATGTGTCCCCGCGATCTGTCACAGCAAAGCAGTATGGCAAATTCCTAACCGCGATTTTTGATGAGTGGGTCGTCAGTGACATCGGAAAAATCTTTGTGCAGATATTTGATGTAGCGTTAGAAGCGTGGATGGGGTATAATCCGAGCCTTTGTGTGTTCAATGAAACTTGTGGGGATGCAATGGCGATTGAACATAATGGCGATCTCTACTCATGTGACCATTACGTTGATCCTGAATACCTCATCGGAAACATAGAAGAAACATCATTAGCAGATCTTGTGGATTCACCGTTCCAACGCAAGTTTGGCACTGATAAGAAGGATACACTACCGGAATACTGTCGTAATTGCGAAGTGAAGTTCGTATGCAATGGTGGTTGTCCGAAAAACCGAATCATCAAAACACCCGATGGAGAAGATGGGTTGAACTACCTCTGTGATGGTTATAAGCACTTTTTCAATCATATTGATGAACCGATGAAACTCATGGCTTCCGCACTAAAGATGGGAAAACCTGCCAATAGTATCATACCAATGATACGTGAGAAACAGAATCCAAAGTCTAAACGCAGTATCACGAGGACACAACCTGCTGGCACATCCTCACAGAAAATTGGACGAAATTCACCGTGTCCATGTGGAAGTGGACGTAAATATAAACAGTGCTGTTTAGGAAAGGACACATAAACCGACACGTATGATGTATGAAATTTAAAGGAAATGTATGGATAAGACCAGACCGAATATTTTACTTATCACAAGCGACCAACAACATTGGAACACATTGGGTTGCCTTAACCCTGAGATACAGACACCGCACTTAGATGCATTAGCACAAGATGGCACGCTTTTCCAAAGAGCCTATTGTCCAAACCCAACATGCACCCCAACCCGCGCCTCAATCATCACAGGAAAATACCCGAGTCAACACGGTGCGTGGTCACTCGGCACGAAACTATTGGAAAGTGAACATACTGTCGGTGAAGATTTTACAGATGCTGGTTACCGCACTAGCTTAGTCGGAAAGGCACATTTCCAACCGTTGCATGGATCAGATGAATTCCCTTCGCTGGAATCCTATCCTATCCTACAAGACTTAGATTTTTGGCGTAATTTCAATGAAACCTTCTACGGATTTGAACATGTGGAATTGGCACGTAACCATGCTGATGAAGCACACGTCGGACAGCATTACGCTATATGGATGGAAGAAAACGGATGCACCAATTGGCGTGATTACTTCGCACCACCGACAGGCAATGCTCGTGGACAATACCACAAATGGCCAATTCCTGAAGAATATCACTACGATACATGGATCGCTGAACGCACGAATGCACTGATGGAAGAATATCAACAGAACGATGAGAACTTTTTCCTATGGGCAAGTTTCTTTGATCCACATCCGAAATATCTCGTGCCAGAACCTTGGGATACGATGTATGACCCAGCATCGTTGACGGTGCCTTCCGTTACAGAAGGAGAGCATGACAAAAATCCACCTCACTTTCAAATGACACAACAACAGAAACCGGATTTCTCCGCGTGGCGTGAGACAGGGAAAGGGGTTCACGGATTCAGATCACATCTAAGGGATCGGGATGCACTCGCAGCAGATATTGCTGTCTATTACGGTATGGTTAGCCTGATGGATAAGTATATCGGCAAAATCATGGGTAAACTTGACGAACTTGGTCTTGCAGATAATACTTTGGTTGTATTTACCTCTGATCATGGACATTTTTACGGACAGCACGGTCTGATTGCTAAGGGCGCGTTCCATTATGAAGATGTTATCAAAGTGCCGTTTATCGTGCGATATCCGGGAGTTGTGCCAGCAGGAGAACAATCTGATGCGTTGCAAACTTTAGTAGACTTAGCACCTTCGTTCCTGAGTGCTGCGGGGATTGACATACCGCTTCCGATGACAGGTGTGGATCAGACTGCTGTTTGGTATGGTCAAGAGGAACAAGCGCGTGACCATATCATCGTTGAAAATCATCACGAACCTACGACGGTTCACGTTAAGACTTATGTCAATGACCGATATAAGCTTACCGTCTATTACAACCGCGAATATGGTGAGTTGTTTGACATGCAAGAGGATCCGGGAGAGATTAACAATCTCTGGAACT
This sequence comes from Candidatus Poribacteria bacterium, assembly GCA_965214095.1. Taxonomy (GTDB): domain Bacteria; phylum Poribacteria; class WGA-4E; order WGA-4E; family WGA-3G; genus MSPOR6. Next base: position 2,812,902 of record OZ243938.1, read on the forward strand.
CAACTGAACACGCCGATTTGAAGGCAGATTTGGTGATGAAACTGCTGTTTGCGGAAATGGGTAAAGAAGTGCTGCCAATGCCACGTACATCTGGGGCATAATAGCATTATAGTGAAATGTAAAAAGACGTGCACATTCCTCGGTAGATGTGGTTTCCTAACCGCATCTATGAAACCGAACCGGCTTTGTGCCAAATACCTTCTTAGAGGTTCTCGCATAGGATCCGGTTCGGTTAGGAAACCGAACCTACCGGACAATTACAAGACTTAGTAACGTCGTCTCCAATGCCAACTGTCACTACCTGAGATAAGCGGTCGGATTTCTTCAGGAAGGGTTTCTATAAAATCGGGACTTACCTCGTTACCAGGCCATTCCCTTACCATCGGTGGTGTATAACCTGCGATAAGTATAACCCTTTCATTATCACTACGGATCGCAGTAGTGCTGTGAACAAGCGACTCCGCGAAAAGCAGGACTGAACCCGCAGATGCTTCAACCTGATGGATCAGACTATCATCAGATAAGGCTGCCTCTATCATCTCGCTCTGATTCCATGTGAGTCGGTGGCTTCCGGGAATAACACATGTCCCACCATCATCAGGACCGACATCGGTAAGGTATGCGAGGGTCTTTACAAAGATGCAGTGGAACTTGTTCTGTTCCATATATGTTCCCCAACCGTGCTGTGTGCCACGATGGAATCCGGTTGGGTTGTAACGGCGTTTGAATAGTTCATCTATATCAGCATCCGCACTCCGCTTATTGATTACCGCTTCGGTTTCCTCAAGCCGTACTCCTCCGCCTACCACTTCTTCAACTAACGGAACGAGTTTAGGATGTGCTGCATATTCTAATAGTGCAGGATCGTATTCAACAAGATTTCCCATGTGCGCATGATGTTCACCCCGCCAATTGAGATAGACTCTTGTACCATCAAGGTTTCCACTGTCTTTGATCCTATAAAGTGCCTCTTTTATTCTCTTGATTTCATCATCAGTAAGAACATTCTCAAGCAGAACGAAGCCGTATATATCAAAGTGTAGCCTTTGTGCTGATGTTAGACTAACTGTATCACTATTCACTGTTGTTCTCCTCTTCATTGTCTTCTAAATCGTTCTCTTCATCGTCTTTTATATCGTCCTCCGCATCTTTATCTTCACAATATTTTTCTATAAATTCTTTAAGTTTTTTCTTGAGTTCCTTGGAAATTGGGTAACTATCTATTTCTTCCAAGATTTCCTGGCAAGTTTTGCCACTTTCTATAAGTTTGATTAAAACCGCTGGGAATACTTGTTCAAACCCAAATCTAGCAAGCATCTGTGCGATAAATGCCAAAACAAGTAAAGTAGCGATGCCACCAAGCATTCCAAATGGACCAATAGCGGCAAGAGAAGCAGTTATTGCAGCTGCACCATAGAAAGGAGAAGCAGCCATTACAACCACCAATACAAGTCCAGGAACTCCCAATCCAGCAAGTATTTCTGCTACTTTGTCAAGTGGAATGTTATCTTTGCTTTGTTTTTTTACTTCTTCAATAAGATCTCGTACTTCTTCAATTGAAGGAATAGACTCTTTCAACTTCTGAAGTAAGTTTCTCAAATCCAACCACCATTCACCTATAGAATGGAAGACATTTTGCATATCTGGCATCTGTGCTTTGATTATAGATTGTATAGCATCTGTCAGTTCCTGGATTGCCTTCCACAATTCATCCAATTTTGCTTTTCCTGCACTGAGGATAGCACGTAGAACCCTTTTCAACTCCCTTATGACTTGGTTTGGATTCGGTATTCGTTCTTTGTCCATAGAACGAATTGATCTTATCAACTTACGAAAAGCTTTTATTAGTTCTTGTCCCATTTTACCTGCAATGCGTACTAAGTTTTTCAGAAATTGCCGCCACTTCATAGTATTTCTCCTGTGAATTATAGTGAAATCTATAATTACTTGCACACAATTGTAGCGCAAACTGCATGAAGATTAACAAATAAATAGGGTAATTTCCTTGAGAAGTCCGGTGCGGTTAGGAAACCGCACCTACCGGGTTTGGGAAAATGAGAATTACCCGTTTAATAAATTAATCTTCATCCAGTTTGCGTACACTACTGCACAAACTGGCAGTTTGTGCTACGGCACAGTCTAGTCCGTTAGTTTAGGTCTCACGTACCAAAAGTGTGCATATATTTTTGTATTTCACTATAACATATAGATGCAGGGTTTACCTATACCTATTCCATTCTAATTCTATTTGTTCAAGGACAGTGGAGAACAGGAATTACTAACTACCTATTGGTTATGAATGGTGATTTGAGGTGTCCCCAAACGGTCGTCAGTTTTTTAGTGGGTTCAACAGCAAGGTTTAACGGTTCGTCTCCTTCATAGACAAGCAAATCATCTACATATCCAGGAGCGGCGATAGTATAGACATGGAAAGAAACCCATTTTGGGACTTGGAACTCTGCAGCATTTCGGAATGGAAGTCCTTTTTTGCCTTTGTCTCTGAGAGCTTCATTTCTATCATCGCCAGCATAGAAATCAAACTTGCTTTTACTAACATCGGCGACAACACGGACATATCTCCATTCATCTGTTTCAAAGTCGTCAATAGGTTGCCATGCAGCACCATTAAAGAGACGTACCATATCCGCATTCCAATTGATGTAAACAGAACCGTTATTTTGCGCATGGTTTTCGGAAGATACAATCCTGAAATTAAAGGATCTTCCGCCACTCCTAATGTAAACCCAAAACTCAACGGTAATAACGGAATTTTCAGTTTCAATTGGGATGCCGACTCTATCGTCATCTGCACCTCCTAAGATTCCGAGCGATTTTTTGTCTGTTTTAACGACATCATCTGTTACTTCAAGCATATTTCCTCTAATGTCCCAATCAGCTGGTGGTTTCCCCAGAGATTCTTTTTCGAATCCAGTTTGAAGAAATACCTCTTGCGCAATTGCCGTTTGTAGTAAAATGGAACTTAATGCAAAGACAGTAACTAATGCAAGGCATACCAGAAGATGCGTGTTTTGTGCGGCGATTGATACTGAGTTGAAGCGATTCTGTTGGTGCTTCATTTTTTCTCCTTATATCATGCTTCCTTTCCTAAGAAAGTTTGTTTCATCACAGAAATCTCTGCAAAGGAACAGTTTATTGCATTATAGTAAAAACCATAATTATTTACACACGACGGTAGGTTCGGTTTCCTAACCGAACCGGTGTTTGTTCAATCTCATAGATGCGGTTAGGAAACCGCATCTACCGGGGAGTGTGCACGTATTTTACATTTCACTATAAGGTGCTTTTCTTGACATTACCCCAGTATGTTGTGAGTTTCCCTTTTGGCTCCACAGGTGTAAGACTTGGTGGATTACTGCCTTCGTAGATAAGTAGGTCATCTATAAATCCTTGTGCGACTGTGGAGTAAACATGGAACGCAACCCACTGTGCAACTGGATTTGTCGCAGCCTTACGGAAGGCGAGTCCTGCTTTTGGTGTGGCTTCACGAGCAGCATCCATGTCATCTCCTACGTAGTAATCAAAGGTACTTTTACTCACATCAGCAACAACGCGAACATATTTCCAAGCATCAAACTGGAAATCATCAATCGCAACCCATGCTGATCCGTCGTAAAGCCGAACAGCGTTTTCATTCCAATTCACATAGACACCACCATCGTTTACTGCAATGTTATCATCAGAAACGACTTTAAGATTGAAAGAGCGACCTGTTCCCTTAATCATTACCCAGAATTCCACTGAAATGATAGGATTTTCAGTGTCAATGGCAACGCCTACTCTGTCATCGTTTGCTCCACCTAAGATGCCGAGTGCTTTATTATCGGTTTTCACAGTGGCATCTGTAACTTGCATCTGATTGCCTCGGACTTCCCAATCTTGCGGGGGTTCACCGACTGTGAATTCTTCAAAACCTGTTTGCAATAACACTTTTTGTGCTAATACGGGTTGTGGAAGAAAGAGACTGGAAACAAATGTGACTAATAAAATAAATGGTATGATCAGATTGGTATAAGATTTTGACTTGATTCGGTATAAATTGTTATTCATTATGTTCTCCGTGATTGTAATTAATTATAGGTTTGCTAACCCTGGTTGGTTAGATAGTAATATTGACTGATTAATATTTCATGAAAATTCACAGTATTCAATTACCTTGCTCTACACACGCTTTTATGCCATCAACAAATATCTGAAAACTTTTTGATCTATTGCGACTCGGTTCCATGTGTTGTGCGATGTTACGCGCTACTTCGGTTTTAGGTAGTTTTCCTGTATAATACCGATTTCGTATCAGTAAACGTTCTAATGCTTCGGCCGTTCCCCCTGTAATTGCATCTGAATCTCGATATTTTCTTTGATATTGAAGTGTTTCTGATATTTTTGGATATGCTTCATGCAGAGCCGTTATGTCTCCAAAAAACCATGCCTCCAATTCTTCAATTGCTATTCGGTTGACCACTTGAAAATCACCAATAGGCAGTGTACTGGATTTTGTGACCAGATTCGCATCAAGTGCGGCGTTTTCCATTTGTGATTTGAGTTTGTGGCAATTTTGCCTATCTTCATCAATAAGTACCACAATCCTCCAATCTTTGGGAACCCATGTAGAGTATCCTCTCATCCGCATTGGTAGTTTTTTAAGCAAATCTGATTTACCTTGAAAAACATGCAATTTAAAGGTGACATCGTCTGGGAGAATCTTGGGTAAAATATAATTCAATGCTACTTCTGCCGAACGTTCCTCCAAAAGGAATTCAATATGCATACTTACCCCTTCTTTGGACCGCCTGCATTGGTTAACGGATCGCCGAATTCAAAATAACCCTCCATCCACAGTTGTCCTAACTTAGCACCAGTTTTTAGAAACTCATTAATTCCTTGCATTTCCGATGTGCGTTTGCACACAGTAAAACCTTGTTCGTCTCTATATAACACCCATACCTCATCTGCGCGAAATTCATTAACAAATTGTGGTGAATGCGTAGTAATCATGAGCTGCGACAAGGCTGAGACCTGATGACATTCCTCTGCTAATCCAGATAATAGACGTGGATGCAAATAGTTTTCAGGTTCTTCAATTCCAATCAACTGAGGTGGTTCGGGATCATATAACAGTGTCAAGTAAGACAACATCTTTAACGTGCCATCGGAGGCAAATTTTGCCAAAATAGGTTGATCAAACGGAGCATCTTTAATTTGTAACAGAAGCCGCCCATCTAACATGATCTCTGCGTCTACCTTCTCTAAACGCGGTACCCTTCTGGACAGAATTGAGAGGATATCATTCAAACGAACTTGATGTTGCTCTTTCAAATATTGGATGACGTTTGGTAAATTATCGCCCGATTCGGACAACCTTTCTTGAGGTCCAGCTTCCGAAACACCACGTGTTGCATCAGCAGAAAGATAAGAGAGGTGCCAACCTGTAATAAACCTTCGGAGTGCACTGACACGTGGATGTCTCGCCAATTGACCTAATGTGCTGACAGCAATCATTGATGAATCATCAAGTTGCTCAGTTATCCGTTCTTCATCTTCATCAGGTGTTTCCCCTCCAATAACACGGCCTGCACCATCCTGAAAATCAAGGAACCGAAACGGTTTACCTCTACTACCGCGCCGCCACTGTAACCATTCGGCATTAACGTAAGGACCTTTCGTTTCCTCACCAATTGCTAAATGATAAGTGATAATTGGTGTGTTGGGTCTTTCACGATATTTTAACTCAAATTCAATGGGTCCTTCACTTCCCCGTGTTCTTAGTTCTTTAAACCGTCCCCGTTTGTCCCATGCTCTGCGTAGACCTTCTGTAAAACAATCAGAAAGAAATGCAAAAACATCAAAAAGCGTTGATTTACCACTGCCGTTTGACCCTAAAAAAGCAGTAAGCGGTGTGATTTTTTTTAATTCAACATCACGTAACGCGCGGTAGTTTTTCACCCGCAATGCCTCAATGCGGGGTACAGTTTGTTTTGTTTGCATCTAATATCTCCATTTGACTTGCATTCTCTAAACTAATCTGTCTAAATAATACTGATGAAATTTACGGCATCCAGATGTTCCATTCTCCTCTTTTTTGCCAAGGTCGACATTCATAGCACAAACACATAAAACGAATTGCAAAGCGCGGAGATTTTCCAGCATTTAACGTACTAGCATGCGGCAATAGATGGTGAAACAAGAGAACATCCCCCTGTTTTGCAACAACTTCCATCGGTTCACCCAAATCAATCTCTGGCAAATGTGTTAGCATAATTTGGACATTATCGGAAAGACTTGGATTTTGTTTGCGGTATTCACGAATACGCTGTGGACCCTCAGGCCAAATCACCGTCGTGCCTTGATGGGAATTGGCATCAGTAAGATAGGTTAAACTGGATGCGCGAAATGTGCCTGGATCCAATCGTAAATCTCTTGAGTAACCATCTAAATGAGGTAAAGGTGTCCTCCATTCATCATCAATGGGAAATTGATTCATTGCCCAGATGGCATCTGGCTCTTTGCTTTTACAATGCGGGATGGTCGGATATTGTTCAGCAAGTTGATTTAGGACGGTAAGATAATCTGGTGTGCAACATGCCAACAAATCTGGATGCGTTACACCGAAAAGCTCAATACGCTTTTCGTGTGCCATGTTCTCTATGTAAAAACCAGTGAGAAATGGACGTTGGATGTTTTCCCAAGAGTCTGGATTGCTGGATTCCATTCCCATGCAATTCCACATTGCTTTTTCTGCCTTTGCGATGGTCTTATTCGGAATCAACCCCGACAGTAACAAGTATCCCCTTTCATCAAACTGCTTTAACTGTGCTGTTGAAAGCATCGAATGTCCCTTTGTTATTTCGCTTAATTAATTTTGAATGTATATGAAAGTATAATATTAATGTTATGACAAATAAATCCAAGACCATAATATTACCCAAGAAACCGATAGGATTAAGAATGATATATTCCCTACCATCTGTGAAGGATTTAATGTTATTTTTTCGCCAGCAAATATAAAGTAATATGAAAATATACTCCAGATTATTACAATTCCTCCCAAAATGGAAGTCCACAAAAAATGTCCTGAACCAATATTTAGGTATTGGATCAAGATATCCACATTTATCAGTGAAAGTCCGACAAAAATTGCTATTAGCACATTTCTTTTATTATCACTCAAAAGATTGAATTTCATAACTTGTCCTCGACTAATCTTTAGTCAACACGTAATATAGATACATCAGAATTCGGTTTTGGGAATTTCATATCTAAATTCTCAAGAGTTTCAACGATACGTTCTGTGATAATAAGATTCCGATACCACTTTTTGTTCGCTGGGATTATATACCATGGTGCCCATTCTGTACTGCATTTGTGTAGCACAGATTCATACGCCTGCATGTAATCGTCCCAGTAAGCGCGTTCCCGGATATCCGCTTCAGTGATTTTCCAATGTTTTGTGGGGTCGTTGATGCGGGATTCAAGCCGCTCTTTCTGTTCGTCCTTAGATATATGAAGGAAGAATTTCAGGATGACTGTTCCGTTTTCCACGAGCATCCTTTCAAAATCGTTTATCTGCTGGTAGCGTTGTTTCCAAACCGATTCTGGTACAAGGTCATGCACCCGCACAACAAGGACATCTTCATAATGTGACCGGTTGAAAATTCCGATTTTTCCTTTTCGTGGTACGGCTCTATGTGCACGCCACAAAAAATCTCGTGAAACTTCGTCCGCTGTCGGGACTTTGAAATTAACTACATCACAACCTTGCACATTTATACCTGTCATTACCCGCCTAATAGTACCGTCCTTACCACATGTATCCATTCCTTGTAGGATTATTAGAAGGGCATGCTGACTTTCAGCGTAAAGTAGTTCCTGAAGTTTGAGTAGACGTTTATTCAGTTTCTTTAAGGGTTTTTTCGTTTCACCTTTTTTACGATAAGCCCCTGTATAATCCGGAATATGTTCGGGGTTACAATCATTTTCAACCCCGCTGAGACCAATTTTTTCAACGGGCTTAACAATAAAAGGTTGCTTCATTGCGATCCTCCAAATATTCAAGGTGTATGTGAAATAGATTATAGTGAAATGTAAAAATACGTGCAGGCTCCACGGTAGATGCGGTTTCCTAACCGCATCTATGAGACTGAGCAAACACCGGTTCGGTTAGGAAACCGAACCTACCGTAGTGTGTGAATAATTATGGTTTTTACTATAAATCCAATAGTTGGACAAACGGAACTTGCCGAATTGTCCCTACTGGAATGGTTAACCTATCCGATTCTGCTTACTTCGCTAAAGATTCGTAGTAGTTATCGACGAGTTTACGATATTCGGGTGGAACATCTTCTTTTGCGACTTGAGTCAGTTGTTTTTTCTCTTGAAGCATGTTGAGACGTTTTTCTAATGCTTCCTCCAATTTTCTCAGGTCACGTATAGCGAATTCATAATTGGGGAAGGGTTGCGAACGTCGTCCTGCTGGCGGCTGCATAGAATCGATCATCTCAAGCCATAGTTCTTTTATTTCGCGATTGGATTCTACCCCACCGCGTGGTAAGTCATTTTCATTTTCTCCCTGACCGTTCTGCCCGGGTTGCTGCCCTTGTTGTGCTTCTTGACCGGGTTGCTGTCCAGGTTGTTGACCTTCTTGTTGTCCTTCTTGACTCGGTTCCTGTCCTTGTTGTCCAGGTTGTTGACCTTCTTGAGCGTTTTGCATGGCTTGTTGTGCCTCTTGCATCCGTTCCATTAACTGCTGTTGCTGTTCGGCAAGTTGCTGTTGTCGTTGTTGTTGCTCCGCAGTCTGTTCTTGCCCTTCCATTCCTTCAAGTTCACGTTGAATGTCCTGCATCTGTTCTTCAAAACTCTGAAGTTGATCCAGTGCAGCTTCCAATTGTTCCTCTTCATTTGTTGCCATATTGGCTCGTGCCTGTTGAAGATCTGCTTGTGTCTCTTGAAGCGTTTCAAGTACTTCTTGCTGATTCAGATCAGCGGATTGCAAACTACGCCATTGTAGTGCGCGTTGTGCGGTTGCCATATCTTCCGATGTCTGTTCTTCCGCAAGTCGTCTTGATGCGTCTGAAACATTTTCCGCCGCCTCTGGATTGTCTTGGTTGAGTTGTTGTTGAAGGTTGCCCAAATCTTCTTCAAGCGATTCTAAGTCGCGTTGCAATTGTCGCTGCTCATTTGCAAGTTCGGAGGCTTGCCGATAATCATCGGGAGTCATACCCGATTGCTGAGACCTGTTTCTTAACTCCTGTGTTTGTTGTTGAACAACGGATTGTTCCTCTGTCAACTGTTGGAGTTGTTGGTTGGCTCTTTCAAGAGCGTTTTCGGAGAATTCAGCTGCAGCTCTTTCAAGTTGATCAATAGCTTCCTCAAGTCTTTCCTCAGCTTTTTCACCCTTCGCGGCACTCATCTGGGGTTGTTGCTGCTCCATCCCTTGTGATGCTTGCTGCATTTGCTCACCTGCTTGTTGCATCGACTGTCCGGCTTGACTGAGACGTTGTTGTTGAGGATTTTGCGCATTGCCCTGCATTTGGGAAAGTTGTTCTGACATCTGTTGTGCCTGCTGAGATAATTGTTCCTGTTGTTGGCTATTCTGTTGCATATCACTCGGAGAAGGTTGATCTTGTCTCCCTAATTCTTGACTCTGTTGATTAAGATTTTGTTGTTGTGATAGCATTTCACGTGCTTGGTCTAACATCTCCTGGGTCTGTTCTTGCATCTCTTGATCAAGTTCTTCCTGATCTTGCTCAAGTTCACTTTCAAGCTCCTCCATTTCAATTTCAAAGTCCTCAGCGAGTTGAGGTTGACTGGCTCTCGCCTGCATCAGGACTTTAGGTATAGCAAGATTGACTTTATTGAGCAGCTCCAATGCAGCTTGTTCAGGTGGCATTGCTTCAACAGGTTGGACAGCATTCAAGTTATCTCTCGCTTCACCCATTTTATCAATCGCTTCTTCAAGGTTCATCATGATTTCTGGGTCAACTTGCATCTCTTGCATCGCCATACTTAACTCATCCGCTACACGTTGTGTTTTATCTTTCAAGTCAGATTGCTTTTTTCCAGTCTGTTTAACGGCAGTACTATATTCATCCGTAACCGATGGCGGTTGTGAGTTGATGTGCTTCCAAGTCTCGCGGATGATCTGCTTCTGTGATGCAATTACCTCCAACAAAGGATTTGGCATACTTTCTTCAGCTTCAACTTGTCCACCATCTTCAAGCCGCTGATTAAAGGGTTTGATCTCTATGAAGTAAATTTCACTACTCGCTTCACCTGGTCCAGTTAGTGTGTTATTGTCAATAGCATGTGCATAGTATGAGATCACTTCACCAGGTTCAATATCAAACTCTTCCAAATAGAAGGTATATGTGCCAGACCGCAGATGTTTTCCAGATCCTACATCAGCATTTTCACCAGTAGATTCTAAAGGGATCTCCTTCAATTCACCTGCACCGATGCGATACATAAGGTTTAACTTATCAACGCCGAAGTCATCTGTAGCCTCAGCAACGATTTCTACCTCTTCCAATTTTGATGCTTTGACATCGCGTCCGGGTTCTTTGATTACCACTTCAGGGACATTGTCGGGTAAGGCTTTGATAGTATATTCAATCGGAATTTCATTCTTGAACTCATCAATACAGAAGAGTTCAACAGTATATTTTCCATCTTCACGCACATCTATCGTATGTGTAAGAATGTTCCCATCAGCAATGTTCATTTCAACAGATGTAGAAGGATCTGCGTCATCTGTAACATCTTCCGCAATTATGGTTGCCGCTTCTGAACTTTGCTGGGTGAATGTTGCTTTCTGTATCACTTTATTGGTTGTCATACGGATTTCTGCTGTTGTGCCTACGACTGCTTGTATATCACCACTTCCTTGCTGCACAACAGGGCCAAGATCTGTATATTCAGGATATACATAAGAGACAGAAATATCTTCAACCCGTGGCATTTCAAACACTTCGACGGTATACCGTTCAGAGGTGGTTTCATTTGCTACAACATAGTATTCCATGTCGGCTTCTATATTGAATATTTCATAAGCAAACCCGCGTTTGTCCTCGGGGTTCTGCAACATATTGATTTCCTGTTTACTTCCTTCACTTTCTGCTGTCGGTGGTGTGTCTTTGTCATAATATGTTAGGACCGCCTTCTCCGCATCCTTGCCCGTAACAACGACCTCAATAGGTAGACTTTTTCCACGCAGGATACGATCATTTCCGGGTGTGACCTTAACTTTTGTCGTCAAAATCGGGTCAGTTTTCTCCCATGGCACAAATATTCGCATCAAACTTGTTCGAGTTTCTGATGGAAAAAGAAGGGAAAGCAAACAACACGCCGCAAAGACTAAAAATGCAATACCTACAAATTTACGGGTACGACTGTGATCAACCGTTGTTTTGAAATCTATGCCTTTTATACGTTCTGTTGTATCTTCAAGCAACCGTTGTAGCATGTGCGCCTCTATCGGATCATCTGATTCACGGGCACCGAATTGGACTGCACTAACAAGTCTGTCTTCAAGATTTGGATGGCTCTGTTCAACGTTCAGAGCGACATCTCGCAGTGTTAGTGATGCTCTCAAAGGTTGAATTAAATGTTTATAAAGTAGGTAAAGTGTTGCTCCAACTATCCCCGCAAGTAAAACAATGCGTACAGGACTTGGGAGTGGCATCAACCAATCAACGACTGATCCTCCGATTAGAATTGCCAAGAGTCCGATCAGCACGATAGCCAAACCTGTCCAGAATAGACTCCGTTTCCATACCCGTCTCGCGTCCAATATTCTTGCCTGCAGTTCTGCGTAACCTTCTCTTGTGTTCATCATTACTCCTCTGTTCTTATCCGATTTTGGGATGAAATAAAATATCCTAAGTTTACGTCAATTGGATTTATGACCTTATGTATTAGACTGATATGTTACAAAAATGTTTTTAGAAAGTAGAACTGATGTACTCTCAATACAAATCAAGGTTTTCTATCTAATATAACAAATTATCTATTAATATAGCAAGGATATTTTGATATCAGCGTAATTCAATTGTCGCGATTACCGAGTGTTGGATATTGACAATTGATTCTATTTACTTATTCTCTGGTTTGCTTTACCTTAATCACTACAAGCGTTACATCATCTTCAGACGGTCTTCCGCGTGCCCATTTAGTACTTGCCTTAAAGAGGTGTTCAATAATTTCCTTTGGAGATTCATCTGCTACTTCTGTGAACAACTCTTTCGTTTTTGGATAATCTAACATCTCATCTTTGTGATTCAACATTTCTGGCAAGCCGTCACTCATTAGTAAGACAGTATCTCCAGCTTGAAGTTCAAACGACACTTCTTCACGTTCAGAACCAATACCTCCACCTAACGGCATTCCTTCAAGCAGTATTTCCTCAACAGTATCTTCGTTTGCATGATAGAGCAAAACAGGTGGCATCCCCGCTCCCGTCAGTGTCATTTTATTCTCCTCAAAAGTAGCGAGTGTCATTGCCATATACAGCCTTTTAAGATTCATGCTCTTAACACCTTGTGAGATGCGTTCAAGCGTCTCAGCATTTCCTGTTCCTGGTCTTGTAGTCTTGAAAAGGCTTTTGACAGCGGAAACAACGAGCCCCGCATTCATGCCGTGTCCAGTTGCATCTCCGATTGCAATCGTAAGTTTACCATCTTCTGTTAGGTTGTAGTCGTAATAATCTCCACCTACTTCTGTTGCGGGATGCATTTCAAAGTCAACATCAAGGTGAGATATATCCGGTGCTGCTTGTGGTAACATTGACATCTGTAGTTCACGGGCAGCTTCCAATTCCTCAGTTTTGCGAGTGTTTTCTACTTCCAAGAGTTGACGTTCAAGTTCTTCAGTTTCAAGTTTACGTCTTGTGCGGGAGAAGTTTCGTGCAAGATATACCGACATGGAGAAAAGTGGAGCGAGGATTATGATAAGAACTCCCCATTGCCAAGCAATTGTGAATCCTGTTTGTGCAATAAAAAAACTTAGTGCTATCGGCAGGATAAACGGTGAAAGTGAACCGAGTCCAAATATCCATGCACCATCCTTTTTCTTTACAATGGCAACAAATATAACCCGTGCCATTTCTAACAATGTGAAAATCGTACCCAGTAATAGGAGAAGAGTTGTTAAGCCTGTGTTGAAAGTAAAGGATGTGTTTTTCAGGAAACTAATGGTGTAATTATTCACGTCAAACCAACTAACAAAGACAGTGAAAATCCAACCAAACAGCAATAAATAATAGATCTTTGGTCTCTTTGGATAAAAGAGTTTATACAGAAATAACAATCCGGACAGGAACATTAAGATATATACAAAGATAAGCAGCGTCAGCAGATTTCTAAGTTGAATTGCACTCGTTGCTAATAGAAAGAATTGGAAGATAAGATAAACAAAGGCACCAATACTGCCAGTTGAAATCGCAAAATATAGATTCTCCTTTGCACGTGGGAAAAAGAGATATAGCAATAGATGCTGCAGCATGAGAAAAACACAGATCGCAGTCCATACCATCTGTAATGTTGTGCCATGTCGAACAATATCAACACGAACTTTAATGCTTTCTTTCAATGGTGCAATCACAAACCAAAAACCGAGAACAGGTAAAGATTGGTATGACGAAACATTTGAATACCTAACTGCGATTACATGGTCGGTCTCTCCAGAAAATGTAATCTGCTGTGGGTTACGTTCCCAATACGGTTTCTCATCCTGTTTCTGCGTTGCTACTGACCCGAATTCATAAAGCAACTCACCATCAAGATAGATTTCAGATGCTCCAGCTTGATATACTATATTTAGAGCCAGTGGGGTATTCCAGAGTCGCTGATCTGGAATTGACAGATGTAGTCTAAACCATCCGATTCCGTTCCAGTTTTTTTCGAATAGTTCACTTTTTGGCAGGAGTGTGCCGAGGGTACCCATATATTCCCACTCAGAATCATCAAAAGTTGGACTTGCCCACTCAGGATTATCACCCATTTGAAACTTCCATGGATAAACTTTAATGCCTGACTTTAATTCATCTGATGTGAGCACAAGTGATTCAGGAATAGAATCGTTGTCTTGCGCTGGCGCGTGGAAAATGAACATACTCATAATGATTATGAGAAGTAGGGTTAGAATAGACTTGTATTTCATTATGAATTTGAACGGTGGTGTATATTGTAGTTTTTCCTTTTATATTACTACGTCTGCGTTGAAATGGCAAGGGTATTTTGGCATGTTGGCAAGTGTAGCAAATTCGGTTGATTATTCACGGTCTATATGCTATTATCTTTATATTATGGATAAGAAAACAGACACCATTCCAATTTGGACGATAGGCTACGGAAGCCGTTCCATTTCTGAGTTTATTGATGTCCTTAAGCAATATGAGATTGCCTATCTTATTGATGTTCGATCGGTCCCACATTCAGGTTATAAGCCAGAATTCTCCAAAAATCAACTTGCCAATGAAGTTGAACAACACGGCATTCGTTATGTGTTTATGGGTGACCTGCTCGGTGGGAAACCTGATGATGAATCGTGTTATGTTAACGGAATTGTTGATTATGAGAAGGTTAAGGAGGCGGAATTCTATCAGCGTGGTATTGAACGTCTACGGACTGCTTGGACGCAACAGCAGCGTGTTGCACTTATGTGTGCTGAGGGGAAGCCAGAACATTGCCATCGCACTAAACTTGTCAGTGCTACCCTCACTGATGAAGATTTGCCTGTTGTCCATATTGACGAAAATAGTGAAGAGATGACTCAGGAACAGATCATTGATCGGATTACGGGTGGACAGATGAATTTGTTTGGGGATGATATGTTTCACTCGCGTAAGAAGCACAAATAATATATTATGAAAAAGATTAAAGTAGTCACCATCGGTGTATACGGTTTTGATGAGACAAGTTTTTTTGACGCACTGTGCAAAGCAAGAGTTGATACCTTCTGCGATATTCGTAGTCGGCGCGGGGTCCGTGGTTCTACCTATGCATTCGCGAATAGTAAGAGGCTGCAAGCACGGCTTGTTGAACTTGGCATCCGATATATTCATCGTAAAGATCTTGCACCGACGCAATCTGTCAGAGAGAAACAAGCGGCAGCAGATAAAGCAACGAAAACCGCTAAACGCAAACGGACTGAACTCGGTGAAGTTTTCATTGAAGCATATCGCACTGAATGTCTTGATGCATTTGAACCTAAAAGTCTATTTGAGGAATTAGAATCGGATGCTCGGATTGTGGCATTTTTCTGTGTGGAAACTGTCCCAGAGGCATGCCACCGCTCATTAGTAGCTGAAAAACTTGCACAAGCATTCAATTGGGAGGTAGAAGATATCTTACCGTGAGAGTATTGATTGTTGCAAAAACACGAATGGGTAGCGGTGCGTGTATCGGAGGGATAACAGAGATAGGAGAGAGTGTCCGACTCATTCCATTGAATGCTGATCCGCATGATGGTGCAAACAGAGAATATGAGATTGGTGATATTTGGGAAATTACTGGTGAGCCAGAAACTTCGCTGATTCCACCACACAATGAGAACTTTGTTGTCCATAGTCAGTTACGACTTTATAGGACAGAAGATACGAGAGAATTGATAGGTGCGATTGAACTCTTGATGCCGTCGAAAACAGGAAATCCGTTGAAGTTGTATGAAGGCTTACTGAAAATTACAGACAGCGGCTCGCTCTACCTTCCACCGGGAAGTGATGTGCTACCTTACAGCACCATGTTTTGGCGAACAGATAAGGAACTCATCCTTGAAACAGATAAAAAGAAACTACGTTATCGTTATCCGACTGAAAATGGCGGTTGTACGCTCACTTTTGTCGGCTATCAAGATCCGCCAAGAGCAATTCCAAAAGGTACACTTCTGCGTGTGTCACTTGCTCATTGGTGGCGACCAGACAACACGTCACACGTTGAACTGCGTTGCTACGTGCAAATTTCCGGATGGTTTTTTGAAGAGGTGGAACCAGTGCTTCCGGAACCGTCCCGAAAAATGAAACTGCCACCATCTCCGATTTTAACACAAAATCCTTTAGAAATGCTTGAGAATGTTTTTGGGCATGAAGAGTTTCGTCCACTTCAGAAGGCTATCATTGATAATATCCTCAACAGACAAAATGCCCTGGTTGTTCTACCAACAGGGGGCGGAAAGTCACTCTGCTATCAATTGCCAGCACTCATTTTTGATGGATTAACTGTGGTTGTTTCTCCACTAATTGCCCTCATGCAAGATCAGGTGATGCAGTTGGAACAGAAAGGAGTCAGTGCAGCTTTTCTCAACTTTATGATTGAGGAAGAAGAGTATGTGGTCACAATGCATAAGGTCAGACAGGGTGAAATTAAGTTGCTTTATCTTGCCCCTGAAACACTTGTTAAGTCTGAAATACTCGTAATGCTTGATGAAGCGAACGTCGCATGCCTTGCGATTGATGAAGCGCACTGCATTTCGCAGTGGGGACACGATTTTCGTCCAGATTATCGAGAATTAGTCTCCATTCGTCAACGCTTTCCAAACGCTGTTTGTGTGGCACTAACAGCTACAGCTACTCCACGGGTTCAAGATGATATTAAGCAGTTGTTAGGAATTCATGATGATAACAAGTTTATTGCCAGTTTTGACAGACAAAACCTTTTTATCGCCGTTGAGCCAAGGTTTAATTTACTCGGGCAAACATTAACATTTCTTAATAAGCATACGAATGGATCTGGTATAATCTACTGTCAAAGGAGAAAACAAGTTGAATCGCTTTATCAGGATTTAGTAGCACATGGGATTTCGGCACTGCCCTATCACGCAGGACTTGATGGTGAGACCCGCAAACAAAATCAAGAGGCTTTCATTAATGGTGACACCCGAGTGATAGTTGCTACAATTGCGTTTGGGATGGGCATAGATAAAGCAGATGTACGTTGTGTCCTACATGCTGGATTACCAAAGAATCCAGAATCTTATTATCAGGAAATTGGACGCGCTGGCAGGGATGAGCTCCGATCAGCATGTCTCTTGTTATTTGATAATGAAGATGCTGAAATTATCAACGATTTCATTGATCAAGGTGCCCCATCTGAACGGGAAGGACGACTCAAACGATTACAGACGCTTGTTTCATGGGCGACTTCAACAGAGTGCCGCCGCAAAGAATTGCTAGGCTATTTCGGAGAAGAATACGAGACACAGAATTGTGGAATGTGTGACAACTGTTACAATACTGAAATAGAACAGGTTGACTTGACAGAACCAGCGCAAAAATTTCTCTCTGGTGTTTACCGAACTAATCAGATTTTCGGAGAAGTATATATCATTGATGTTTTAAGAGGTTCACGACGAAAAAAGATTCTTGATAACGAGCATGACAAAATCAAGACCCATGGCATTGGCAGAGAGTATAACAAGGACCAATGGCGATATTTGGCACATCAATTCCTCAAACACCAACTGTTAGAGCGAGATTCGCGGTTCGGTAGTCTTTGTTTAACAAAAAAAGGATGGGACATCCTTAAAAATAGAGAGAAATTTTGGGGACTTCCTGTAGATACAGTAAATCACGTAACCGAAATGGTAAATACTTATGAATCAATATCCGAACCAAACCTATCCGCTCCTGAACTTTTCGACCAACTTCGTGCCAAGCGTAAAAGTATAGCAGATCAGGAACGGTTACCAGCATTCTGTATTTTTCACAACAAAACGTTGCTAACTATGGTGACAGATTTTCCGCAAACCAAAGAAGCCTTTATGCAGATTCGTGGTGTTGGACAAGTGAAAACAGAAAAGTATGCTGATATTTTCTTGCCGGTTATCCAGGCGTATTGCGAGGAACAGGGAATTGATTGAAATGCCTCTTTTATTCCGTTTCAGAAGTATTTGGAACCTTTGAAGGCATTTCCTGCATCATAGGAATAACATAACTCCGAATCGTCAACTCCTCTATCGTCTCCGTAAAGATGTTGTTATATGTCTCCAATCTTCCCCAAAATATACCCAACAGCATCCGATATTTCCTCACGATCAACCCACTCAATACGTGCGTCTTTCCGAAACCATGTCATCTGCCGTTTTGCAAATCGTCGGGTGTTCTGTTTTAGTTGTTCAACTGCTTCTATATAAGTACATTTCCCATCAAGATACGCAATCAATTCTTTATAGCCAAAACTTTGGAGAGCAAAATTATCACGGGAATATCCTGCAGCTAATAACGACTCAACCTCTGCAATCAATCCATTTGCAAGCATTATGTCTACGCGTTGTTCAATGCGGCAGTAAAGTAGTTCACGTGGCATTGTGAGTCCAAAAGCGATAAATGGATAACGTTGGTTTTCAGGTTTCCATTGCTGCTGGTGTTCAGACATAGGAGTACCTGTTAGTTCATAAACTTCAAGCGCACGGATGACGCGGATAACGTTGTTAGGATGGATACGTTCTGCAGATTCTGGATCGCAAGTTCGGAGACGATTATGCAGCACATCAACGCCGTGTGCTGATGCTTCCTGCTCAAGTCGTTTACGAAGTGAAGGGTCTGCCGCAGGTCCTTCAAACAAACCATCAACAATGGCGCGGAAATAGAGACCAGCACCACCAACGAGTAATACTTGTTTACCCCTATTTTGTATATCAGCAATTGCTGTATCTGTGAGGGATTGATAGTCTGCGACAGAGAAAGGTTGTGTGATGTCTACACAATCTATGAGGTGGTGCCGTGCTGCTTGTTGTTCTTCGGGAGTAGGTTTGGCGGTCCCGATGTCCATCTGACGATATATCTGTCGGGAATCAACGGAGATAATTTCGGCATTGAGACGTTGGGCAAGTTGAATTGCTATTTCAGTTTTGCCAGATGCTGTGGGACCGAGGAGACAGAGGAGTTTCGGTTTCATCTATCAAATGTTATTGCGTGGACAAGGAATCAGTCAAGTTCGGTAACCATCGTGAAAAGAAATGGATCGCCTCATCATCTTGGCGATGTGGTGCAAGTAGGTATTTTCCTTTAGATCTTTCTGAATAGCCAAGAACATAGAAACCGATTGAATGATGGTATCCAACAGCAACAATGCCAACCGCATTAAGACCGATGGCGATCACACCAACTGCGTTTGTCCCGATGGCGACAACCCCTACAACGTTTACCCCGAAAACAAACACCCCTGCCATGTTAATACCAACTGAGACTATGCTGATGGCGCATACGCCTAATGTAATAACACTATAATGAATGTTCCCTCCATCAAATATAGCACCTATATCCATAAACCAAGAAGTGAGCAGATGTGAAAAATCCCAACTGCGTATAGGAATGCATATAGTGATAAAAGTTATGAAGGTTATTAATACTGCGTAAACGATGCTCCACTTTACCAAATAAGGCTTAAATGCATTTTTAAAGTTTTCAGCGTTTGACATATCTTGTGATGTATCTTGCATTGAGTTGTCTCCTTATTTACGTTGCAGTGTTGCCAGCATTTACAATCCAACCACCACCAAGAACGTATTCTCCATCATAAAAGACGGTGGCTTGACCGGGGGTGATTGCGCGACGTGGTTCGTCAAACTTAACAACTGCTTCTGTCTCACTCACGGGAGTAATTGTCGCAGGACCACCCTCGTCACGAGAACGGATTTTAACGTGTGCGCGTATCGGTTCTGTCATCTTCTCAATTGAGATGAGGTTGATACGTTCTACGTGCATAGTATCTTCAAGGAGATCGTCATGTTCTCCGACAACGACGGTGTTATCTGATGCGTCGAGTTTCGTCACATAAAGCGGCTTGCCGACTGCGATGCCTAACCCACGACGTTGTCCAACGGTATAAAATGGCACACCTTGATGCTTGCCGAGTACTTTACCATCCTGGTCAATAATATTGCCACCTTCAATCTTTTCAGGAATTCTATCTTGAAGGAACCTTCTATAATTGGTATCTGCGACGAAACAGAGTTCCTGACTTTCAATCTTTTCGGCTGTTCGCAACTGATACTTGCGTGCGAGGTCACGCACTTCTGCTTTTGTATATTCACCGAGAGGCATCATGGCACATCGTAATTGCTCCTGTGTGAGTGCAGCAAGGAAATAGGATTGATCTTTGCTAACATCAAGTGCCTTTCGTAAAAGATAACGACTTGTCTCAGGATGCTGTTCAATTCGGGCATAATGTCCTGTGGCTATTGTCTCACATTCCAATGATTTTGCCAGGTCAAGGAGTTTCCCGAATTTGAGTTTACGGTTACAGACCATGCATGGACTTGGTGTGCGACCAACGAGATATTCTTCTACAAAATAGTCAATAATCTGTTCTCGGAATATATCTTCGTAATTCACGCCATAAAAAGGGATTCCAAGTTGTGTGGCAACGCGCCGCGCATCCTCAATGCCTTCAAGTGAACAGCAATTGGGACGTTCCGGTTCTACTTCAATGGTATCAGGCGCACCGAGCCGCATAGTGATGCCTGTGACATCATATCCAGTGTCAACCATCATGGCAGCGGTAACAGAACTATCTACGCCACCGCTCATTGCGACGAGTACTTTTTCCATGGGATATTACCTTGGGGTGTTTACGGTATAAGGTATTTACTACGC
The DNA here is from genome assembly GCA_965214095.1 of Candidatus Poribacteria bacterium. GTDB lineage: Bacteria > Poribacteria > WGA-4E > WGA-4E > WGA-3G > MSPOR6. Next base: position 2,833,504 of record OZ243938.1, read on the forward strand.
TTCAACTTGCCAATGTTCATTGCCAGCATAGCGTGCATCATAAACATCTTGATTAAATTCCAAACCGAGACCGGGTGTATCGGGCACTGTGAACGTTCCATCTGAGAATTCATAACCAGAAACATCAATTACATCACTGGTTAACGTTGCGACTTCACCGTAAAGAAAATGTGGGATCGATTTTGCGAATTGGAGACTGAGGAAAAACCCGAGTAGAGAACCCCAGTTATGTGGAGCACATTGGACATTACCCGCAGCTGCCATATCAGAAAGTCGTCTCCAACCTGTCACACCAAGTCCTTTCATGTCGTGTTGGATGACATCAAGGACACCCGCTTCAAAGAACGGATCGTAGAATTCAAGTGGAGCACGGGTGCGGGTTTCACCATCAGCGATTAAGGTGTTTAAGCCTTTTTCTTGGATATATGCTTTTAAGTTGCGGTATAATTCAACATCTTCTTCAAACATCTCTTCAATCCAGAACACATCACATTCACTTGTTTCGTCAAGGAAAGTGATCACTTCATCGTAAGTATATGCGTTGTTCGCATCAACGAGGATATTGTAACCGTCTCCTGCAATGCTTCGGGCAAGTTGCACGACCTCTATGTCCCGTTCTAACCCGGCTTTACGTTCCATGAGATGATTGCCGCGTCCCATTTTCATTTTGCACGCGGTGAATCCATCTGTCAGACTCTTCTTGACATCATCCTCTATGCGTTTGAGACCTTCGGCTTTTGTTTCATATAACAGATCGTTGAAATAAATTGTGCTATCATACGCAGGTAATCCGTTACCGTAAGATTCAGTTCCCATGAGTTGATATGCAGGTTTTCCAAGAATTTTCCCGATTGTATCCCACAAGGCATTTTCAAATCCACGGTATTTTTCAACAACTCCATTTTCAGGATTCAACAAATCAAACGGATTCTTATTGATGGCAGACTTTGCTTCTTCTGCGGATGACCCCCAACTTGTTGCTCCCCAACCGAGTGTGCCATCATTGGTATATATACGCGTAATTCCTTCACGCCACTTACCATTGGGATCAGGTTGTTTTATCTCTTTTGCCCCTGAATTACAACCGATTGCTGGTTGATCAATTTCAATTGTAACCTGTTCAATTTTGATTATCTTGATATCCTTCGGATAATTAGGCATGTGTTCAAATCCCCTTCAATTGTGGCAGCATACATCTATAGGATAAGGATACTAAGGTTGTGTTTGATTGGAAAAGTAAAATTACTTCATGTATCTAATCAACAAGTTCAATCTTCTACACTTTCTTTTGGATCAAGTTCAACAAGCAAGGAATTAAGTTCATAATTGACCGTTGTGTTTTTCTCCTTATTTTCATAGTAGTCATAGAGCTTAAACTGTAAATTATCGGTCGGATTAGATTCTTCAATTTCCTTGATCAGTGCAGGTTTATTCAGTAGTTGTACGATAAGGACTCTGTCTTCGTGATTAGGAATTGCTTTGTTTATCAGCAAATCGATTAATCGTGGTGCTAATCCAGATGCGCTCCCTTTTTCAGCATAAAGACTTAACGTATCAACAACAACCTTTTTCGTTTTTATACTTGAATCGTTGGTGAGCATGTCAATTAAATTATCAACAGCATTTGCATCAACATGCTTCTGTAATGCTCTGACAATGGAGATCCGCACTAAATCGTCGGTGTCTTTAAGAGCGTTGATCAATTTTGGTGTTGGCGGTGGATTTAGCAATATCATCGATCTGGCAGCAGCACGTCGTGCGACAACGTTAGCATCATTCAAACCTGCCTCAATGTCATCTTTGTATGCTTTGTTGTTCAGTTTGTATAAAGCAGCAATAATCTCCATCTTCAAACCAGCATCCGTTGCTGTATTTTTTAGTGCTTCTAATCTGTCCTCGGCAGCAGGATCAGCGATTTCTCCGATAATACGGATCAATCTGTCCCTGACTAAAACAGGCGTGTCTGTGCTTTCAACTGCGGTGAAGAGTTCATCAAGACCTTTGCTTCCAATTTGTGTTAGGATATAATCAAAGTCTGAATGTGCATTGGTATATTTATTTTCAATGAAACTCTTTATAATAAGGGGAATGACTGGTGTTCCTTTATCAATTAGGATTTGTATTGTATCCTTATGAACACGGTATCTCCCATCAAGAACCCGACAAGTTTCCCTCATTTCAGATAAGTTCAATTCTGCGAGTCGTCTGGCACGTTCATTTTTATATTCACTTTCTTTATTGTTGGTTCTTAACCACGCAGTGTTCTCAGAAAGGGCATGACTATATGCAATGAGCAAGAGTGCTCGAACTTCATCCTTATCTTCTTCTTCTACTTCGGCAAGTTTTAGATGTTCCTCAATTGCTTCAATTGCAAGTCCAGCTTGCAATAATTTATCTTTACCAGGCGATATTTCAGGTATGATTCCACCATCCTGCTTACAGCCAAACGACACAACCCATAGTAATACGAGGCATATCGTTATAAGTTTTTTCATGTTACGTTCGTTTTTTCCTCCTAACATCAACATAAATAAAATGTCCCATTCATAATGTTACTTCTATTATTTTTCCTCAAGATTACGAGGGTATCATTCTTCATATATAATAAAACAGATGCATTTTTGTGTCAAGAATATATTTGCTTCCGTATTATCAGTGTGAATCCAATAGCAAAACAGAACAAATCGTTTGCAGTCACTATACAATATCACAGCCTCTTCCATGCTCATGAAAGAGGCTGTATTTACATGTCCATATTGGTTGTTCAATTTGACATACTCCCCCAGCTAAAGCAGGGGGATTCTTTTATCCCTCTGCCCTGGGTAAATTCTGCGATCAACAGTGAATGCAAACGCCAGCAAGGCCTTTGTTTGTCTTCTATCACCTACTGCACTGGACGATGCCCCGCCCATTCATCTGTCACAGATTTTCACCTGTTTTAGATAGCAAGATTCTTTTTTGTGAAGTGGCACTGCCTCACCCGAAACAGTTCATTGTTGTCCTTCTTACCAGACACCCCGACACAACAAGAGATGACTTACTTCTCTTGGGGGTCTTTTATACAATATGTCTACTCGCTCCTTTTGAGAGTTCGCTATTTAGCGACTTTGGTAACGCATATTGCAGATATGTGCTGCATATCAACCCGCTCACGTGTTCCAGTTCGCATTCGACTGGCATGATATGGATGCTCTCCACCTACCTACATGGTTGACGATGTAGTATTACATCTAATCTTTCGTTGGGCAGTCAGTGATACCCCGCACATGTTAGCCGTTCTACATCCCAAAACTAAAGCATTGGGTTTTGAACGGAATGTTTGATAAAAGCACAATTATTTGATTTCTTCAAGCAAATCAAAGAGTGCCTTTCTCACGAAATCACTTTCTTCCTGTTGTGAATAAGTGTAGAGTTGATTATATATATCCTCGGTTAGCTTCAATGCTTTAAGGGATTTTTTTAACACAGGATCCTGCAAGAATGTAACAATCCGAAGTCGTACATTGTCACTGCTTATCTCTTTATTTATGAGTAACTCAGCGACAGTTTTTGCGATTCCTCTTTTTAGTTCTCCACCAGCATGAACATACGTAGTAAGCGTATTTAACACCTCTTGCTTGACATTTTGTTGTTCTTCCCTATCAGCATCTTTATTTTCGCTCTTCAGAACGTTTACCAAAGGTTGTACTGCATTTTTTGATTTATGTACAGCCAGTGCCTTAACAATTTCCTTTACTACCTGTTGATCATCGTCTTTAAGAGCATTGATGAGAGAGGAAGTGTTGACATTCTTTAGGTTCGCCATAGATTTTGCTGCAGCCCGACGCACTTCAACCTTATCTGATTTCAATCCGGCAAGTATCTGAGATTTATAGGAACTATCACCGAGTCTATATAACGTTGTATACAATTCCATTTTGAGTGCTGCGGACATATTTGTCAGGTCAATTGACTTTAATCTTTCGACTGTCGTTTTATCGCCAATTTCGCCGAGTACGCCAATAAGTTTCATTTTTGTTGCGAGAGGAGTTGAAGCGTCAGTGATACTGTCTAAAACAGGATCAACCGCATTAGACTTCATCTTTACAAGAACATTTGTGAGATGATTTTGTATCTTTGGATATGTGCCAGCAACAAGATGTTTAATTATTACATTTGCGGCATCTGTTCCTTTTTCAACAAATACTTGAAAACCATTCTGTTGAACTTGTGAACGTTTACTGAGAATTTCAATCATTTTGTCCATCTCAGCATCGTTTAAGGCAGCTATTCTTTGTTCCTTTTGTTTCTCGTATTCCGATTCAAATGTCTGTCCTCTTGTAACACCTGATGTTAGTGCATGTGAATATGCTATAACAAGCAATGCTCGGGGTTCTGCTTTATCCTCTTCTCTTTTTTCAGCCTCTATAAGATAATTATTTATGGCTTCAACTGCATTCCCTTTATCCATTAGTGTTGTCCTACCCACCTCCAGATGTGTGGGACCTTTCTGTTTCGTATCACAACCTATGCAGATGAATAAGAGTAAAATCAACGGTATAATTGTAAGTTTCTTCATAGACCCTTTATGTTCCTCCTAACACTATTATTTAAGAACGATTTGTCAATATAACTGCGAATTTTTCAATAGTCTACATTATAAAAAATACCACATAATCTTCTAAAAGTCAAATCAAATACAGATAAGACAGGTTCAGAATTGTTCTGATCTATTGAGAATACATAGTAGAGCTGCTGCCTGATTATTCCGCTAACAATTCAACTTTATATTCCTCAACAATGGCGTTCAAAACAGATTGACGAATATCATCTAACTGTGATGCTAATTCCTCTTCAACATTAACCATCAGGCTGTGATCAAAAGTTTCACGTTCAGCACATGGGTCAAACGATTCACCATGTGCTTCCAATAAGTGAGACAAGCGTTCAGGAGTTAATCCTGCTGAGATACCGTGTAAGTTCCACGCAGTACCATGGTAACCTTTCACATAGTCATCTCCGAGATTCTTTCGCAATATCTCTTCTCTTTCTGCACCTTGTACACTACTATTTTCAAGTTCTTCCATAGCAGCTATTGCCCTCGAATCCAATTCTATTTGAAATGCAGTTGAAGCATCTGCTGCAGCAACTGAATAGATTTTATAGTTTGTCATTTTCCTTCTCTATTTCGGTTATTCTTGTATCAATGTAGATATTGCCTGCGGTATTGTCCTTAACACATCGCTTGCGATGAGTCCATGCCTACCAAAAGTTTTGGCAGCGATGTCTCCCGCAAACCCGTGCAAATAAACACCAAGAGTCGCGGCGTTAGCACTTGGCACTTTTTGTGCAATCAATCCTGCGATAACTCCTGTCAGCACATCTCCCATACCCGCAGTTGCCATTCCTGGGTTGCCGGTAGCGTTTATCCAAACTCTACCATTTGGATAGGAAGTTATAGTAGGTGCACCTTTAAATACAAGTGTTCCCTCGTATCTTTCTGCGAATTCCGCCGTTGTGCTAATCCTGTCTGCAGCTAATGTCGGAATAGGAGTGTCTGTGAGCCGTGCCATCTCTCCGAGATGAGGTGTTAGGATTGTTTCCTCACCGAGTAATGGAATAAGTTCTTTTGCTTTTGCTAATGCATTCAAACCATCTGCATCAATAACCATTTGCAAACCCAGTCCTCGTTCACTATTATCCTTTATCAGTTGATGAACAAGCACCACCGTTTCTCGGTTTTGCGACAGACCAGGTCCTATTGCGAGAACAGACTGAGTTCTTTCTGCAAATTCAAGGATAGGTTGGGTTGCTGATTCTGCTAAACTCCCATTTTCCGTTTCAGGTAAAGGCAGTGTCATAACTTCAGATAACTTAACCTCTAAAATAGAGTTTAGACTTTCCGGAATAGCGAGTGTCACAAGTCCCGCGCCTGCCCGTAAAGCAGCTTCACTTGTCAGAGAAGCCGCGCCTGTCATCCCTGTTGACCCGGCAATAACAAGCACACGTCCATAACTTCCTTTGTGTGAATCAGAAGCACGGGGTGGCAACCAAGCCGCTGCATCTTTTTCTGTTGTCCAATTAACTTTGATCTTCTGTGCATTAATGACTTGTTTCGGAAATCCAATGTCAACAATCTCTAATTGACCTGCAAGTTCAGCACCGGGTTGTAATAACAATCCTCTTTTAGGTAAACCAATAGTTACCGTCCTATCGGCTTTTACACAAGCACCTAAAGGAGCACCTGTATCTGCATCCAAACCAGATGGTAAGTCAACAGCAAGAATCGGCATGGATAGTTTGTTGATCTCATTGATTATTGTTGAGATAGGTTCTCGTACATCACTATGCAATCCTGTACCAAAAATCGCATCTACCAACAATTCACATCTACGATTCTTTATATAGGTTGTATCATCTGTCAAAGTCTCCTCAATACACAGTCCAAGCTTATATGCAATGTCCAAATTAGCTCGCGCTTCTCCTGAGAAGCTTTCTTGTGGAGAAACAAGAAAGATATGCACCTCACGTCCAACATGCGCGAGTTGACGTGCAATCACCAGACCATCCCCACCATTATTCCCTTTACCTACAAGAACACCGATTCGTTGCGCAGATGGATAATGACATTCTATGGCACGAACAATTTCATTCCCCGCAGTTTCCATAAGAACGATGCCCGGGATACCAATACCATCAATTGTATCTTGGTCAATTTTGCGCATTTCAGCTGCAGTCACAACTTTCATGCAGTTTCGCCTTGTAGTTTGTCAGCTAATTCCAATAAATACGTTTCCATTTTACAAGTAGCTTGTTCTAAGCTCTCTTGCGAAACCTGAATTTCCTGAATTCGTTCATCTTGATGCGTTTTTAGACAAAACGTCAAATTTGTGCGAAGATCGAACAGACTCTGATGAATATGGTCTTGGAATGAACCATCTGGATACATCCACCGTCTACCACGCGTCTGACGTAAGTTGAAGTGGCAATGTCCGTTATCACCACCAAAACAATCAAACCGCATAATCTCATCATCATAAACATATAGCGATGCTGCGGGACCACGTCCACCAACATCATCTCGCCAATAGACTTGCAACAAAACATTCTCTTGAATAGGATATTCAACCAGATCATGTTTTCGGTTAGCCATCTGTATCCTCCTCATCCACTAAAAAAGTATGTTGAGTTTCAACTTAATATGTGATAAATTATAGCATTGTTACAATGAAGGGTCAAGATCTTACTAGACTAAATTGCGGAGTACCGTCTTGCAGATTTCAATTGATGTAGTATGGAAACTTGCTGAAGCTTCCTCGACAACATGTGACATGTCTTCATCCGATTCAGCAATTATCGCTAATATTCTGTTAGGTGATAACCTCATAAATCAATTGACATAACAGTTTGACTGTTGCGATCATCTGGTCGCACAATTTTGATCTACGGATCATAAAGAAAGGAAATTAATATGGCAAAATTTAAAGCAGGTATTATCGGTTGTGGTGGACGCGGACGCGCACATGCACAAGGATACAAAGCATCTCCTGATGTGGAGATAGTCGCATGCTCAGACCCAATTGAAGGCGCACGTGACAAATTCTCTGAACAGTTTGAAGTGCCGCGGACTTATGAAGACTATAATGAAATGCTTGAAAAGGAATCGCTGGATTTCGTCAGCGTATGCACATGGATTGCACTTCATAAAGATATGGTCATCGCTGCTGCCAATAGCGGCATCAAAGCAATCCACTCCGAAAAACCGATGGCACCGACATGGGGTGAGGCAAAAGCACTCTATCAGGCATGCGTGGATAACGATGTCGTGATAACTTTCTGTCATCAACGCCGTTTTGGTGCACAATTCATCAAGGCAAGACAATTGGCGAACGAAGGTGCAATAGGTGATTTGCGGAGAATGGAAGGTTCATGTTCAAATCTACTTGATTGGGGAACACATTGGTTTGATATGTTCCAATTCTACAACAATGACGAACCTATTGACTGGGTTATTGGTCAAATAGATGTAACAGAGGAAAGAATCGTCTTCGGAACGCAGGTAGAAACCAGTGGTTTAACGTGGTACCGATGGAAAAACGGTGTAGAAGGCTTGTTGACGACAGGTGGTGTCTCCTTAAGTGGATTCGCAAATCGTATCATTGGTACGAAAGGCATTATTGATGTCGGTGGTGGAGCACCGGTAAAAATGCTAAGAGAAGGGTCAAACGAATGGGAACAACCCGATCTCAGCGATGTTACCCCAAAAGGAAACGACACGACACTCTCTGTACTTGATCTAATTGACAGTGTCAAGACAGGACGTGAACCTGAGCTTAGTGGACGAAAAGCACTTCAGTCAACTGAACTTATATTCGCAACCTACCACTCCAGTCGTGAACGTGCCAAAATCACCTTACCACTCACCGCAGATGATTCCGCACTTCTAACTATGGTCGCAGATGGAGATATCGGTTGATTTCAACTTAATTGGGCAGGTTTTGAACCTGCCCATAACACAAAACATAGGATATAGATACAATGCTATGTTTTTATCAACCTAATTATAATTCCTGCGTCTAAACCATAAATTTAATCCAATCTATATTAATAGGACATTAATTCTTGTGAATACACGCGAAGTTGAATCCAAACTTCGTAGTAGTGGGGGAAAACGCGTGTCAAAAATCAAAAATTGTTTTACTTCTGTGTGCCACAACAAACAAGGGACTAAATTATCAACCGGTTATCGTTGGGCACTATTTCTCATTTTCCAATTGCTTATTGCATTGTTAGTTGTGCAGCCGAATGCCTGGGCAGGTCTATTGGGTCTCTCCGTAGATGCGAATGGCGATAATGTATTTAACGGTAAAGACGATGGAGAGAAATTAATCATCTCCTTTACAACCAGCGATTTTGGTGATGCTCCTAATGAACTTGGTCAAGGTGGTCAACAGTATAAATATGCTATCCTTGTGGATCATAATGGAGAGAAAACAATCATCTCCGGTCCTGGTACAGGTGATACATTATCAAAAAACCAAACTGTACAATATGTATGGGATGGAACCTATCAAAAACCTGACAATCCAGATGAACGACAAATACTACCTGATGGTGATTATACAATTACAGTCAAACTTACTGGTACTCCCGCTCTTCCACAAGGTCAAGTATCAGAACTAACTGCCCAAGTAACCTTAGACACCAAAGTTCCAGAAATTACTATCAGTATTGATGATGATGCTTTTTCACCTGTCCTGTATTCACTTCCTGTCTACTATGATATAGATGAAGATGTCTCCGAGGCATGGTTGGAATTTCAAAGAGCACCAGGAAACGTTAACATTGGCAGACGTGTTCCACTTGCTACCACATCTGGCAGCCACACATATAATTGGGATGGTGAGGATAACAATAGAAGAGCCTTTTTTGATGGACAATATACTTTAAGAATTCGAGTGAAGGACAGAGGTGGAAATGAAGCAGAATCAGGGAAAACAGGGAATATTACAATTGACACAGAAGAACCCCGTATTACAAGTCTTACACTGAACGATTCAATTGCACTTACAAATGGCAAGTTTGTGAACGCGCCAATTACGACAATCGATTTCACTGCTGATGACCCTGAAGGCACAGGTGTTAATCTCACGGGACGAGATACAGAAGTCCTAATTAGATTTGTCGGTGGAGGATACCTAAATGGTGCAATGACCTTTGGGAACAAAGTTACATTTACGCTCGGGGATATTTTAGATGAACTTGATGAAAACGGTGAATATGAAGTTACTGCATTTATCTCCGATAATGTTGGAAACCTTGCTTCAAGTCGCGTCCGATTCACATTTGATAACTCTGTTCCCATATTAAAGAGTGTCGCAACACAAAGTGGAGAATTTGCCCCGGGTAGTGGTATTAGTGGATTGACAAATTATATTGAAGCGACATTAGAAGACAATATTGAACTTAATCTCGCTGATTCAACAATACGGTTAAAAGGACCGAGTGGTAGCGACATGCTTGGACAGCAGACGCGACCCGCAGATGATAAAATACGGTGGCAGCTGTTATCTCCCCTATTAGCAAAAGATGGCATACATGACGGTCAGTACACTGTTGAGGTAGTCGCTTCAGATAAGGCGGGAAACCAAACCACACCCATACAGATTACATTTCTTTTTGACAATCTTGCACCAGAACTTGTATCAATAAGTCCGACACGTGATGGTGAACCATTCAACATCTTAGGCGACACTGTGTATTACAATCTCCCCCTAAACCAGTTTGTTGCTACTTTTGATGATGGTGAATTTGGGACAGGTGTAATCTTTTCAGAAGCAGACGACATTAGTCGTATTATATTTGGTACACAAAAGACAGACGGTGGTGTTGATACAATATCAGGCAGCGCATTCCCAGACCCAAATAATAATGTACTTACATACATATTGGATGATCCTCTTCTAAATAGTGATGGAAATCAAGACGGAAGTTATAGACTTAATGTTAAAGCTTCAGACCCTCTCGGTAATAATAGAATCTACAGTTTTCATCTTATCTATGACACACAAGTGCCCACGCTTGTTTCTACAGTCCCAGCTGCGAATCAAAGCGTTCAGGATTTATCGCAAGTTGTTGTGAAACTAAATGAAACAACAAGCGGAATTGATTTCGTTCAAAGTGTCTTTGCACTCAAACGCAATATGGGTGAAAATCAAGTTGAAGTGCCTGTGAATATTTCAAGTAACGGCACAGATACTGCTACACTTACGCTACTACAACCGATTGCGTTGGATGGATCCGACGATGGCACTTATATAATTGAAGTTATACCGACTGACAGAGCAGGAAATCTCGGTTCAGTTGTCCGTCGTGAATTCTATCTGGTCAGTCAGGTACACCCACAAGTCAAATTACTTACACCTGAGACCGGAACGGTAAATAGTTTAGATGATATAACAGTAGAACTTGTTGGTTATATCGGTTCAGGAATCAATTTTGATGCTTCAACAATCACTGTGCGAAACGCACTAGGTCAAATAGTTCCACAAGCAGAAGTTACTGCAGATGCTGCCACTAACCAGTTGACATGGAGCACAGAAGCCGCAATTCCAAAGGGTACAGCAGATGGAAGATACACTATTACAACGTCTTTCCGTGATTATTCTGGTGTTGTAATCGCTCAGACTTTTAATTTGAATCTGGATACCTTATCCCCTTCAATCACATCTGTCCAGGTTGGCACAGATGCATTGAGTTCACTATCTCTTGATAGTACTATTGATGTTACTGAAGCGTTCTCTCATATCAATATTGAATTTGATGCAACCGATGTAGACTTTGAAAACACAGTTGTCACATTAGTAGACCCCGATAGCAATGAGATTGCAGCACGCAAAAGCATTGATGGGGAAACATTGTTGACACTTAGTTTCCAAAACCTCGCGAGACTCGGTTCTTACACACTTACAGTCACACCCATAGATAACATCGGAAATGTATCTGACTCACCGTTTATCTACAAATTCAATTTAGATATTGCAGTGCCAGTTGTTACATCTGTCTTGATTGACGGTCAAATTGGTGCGATTGTTTATGTCAAGGGTGCTGGAGAAATCATCGCGACGATAGCAGATACGACTGGAATCGGTATAGCAGTTGGACAAGGTGAATCAAACATCGTTGTAACAAGTGAAAGTGGACTTCCTGTGCCTGGAATTACGACGGTAAACAGTGAAAACCAACTGGTATGGAGACCATCAGTATTACCCTCTGATGGTAGTGCGGATGGACGCTATACGGTCTTTGTTACTCCTGTAGATAAAGCAGGTCGTACTGGTGATGTTGTATATCGTGCATTCATATTTGATACACAATCCCCTCAAATAACTGCTGCTGCACCTATAACTTTACATCAACCGATTTCTTATGTCGGTGATAGTTTGGAACAGTTTCAATTTTCTGTTGAGGATGTCGGTCCCGCGCTACTTGACCTTGATGATCAAACTATTAGTCTTACAAAGGAAAGTGGTGAAATTGTTGCTGGACATACTACACATGATAGCAACAATCAACTTTTCTTCACACTCCCTGCTCCATTGCCCACTGATGGTAGTGCTGATGGGAAATACACACTTACGGTTGACCTTGTTGACAAAGCGGGTAATCCATATCAAGTTGAGCATACTGTTGTTTACGATTCTCAAGCACCACAGTTGGCTTCAGTCTCATTGAACACAGAGACACCGTTAGATCTAACACCTTATCAAGTTACAGATCTATCCGGTTCTATCAGCAAAATCACACTGAACTTTATCGAGATGACAAGGATCGATTTTGATAATACGATTATCACATTAATGGGACCAGATGGTTCAACAATTCCGTTAACACTTGAAAATAACGGAATTGACAAAATAACTGCAAACTTTGTTTCTCTAATACAGGGTGGCTTGTATACGCTTTCTGTCACTCCGCAAGACGTTTCTAGTAATGTTGCCCAAGGGGCAGTCCCATATCCATTTCGTCTGAAGTTTGAAGTGCCAGGTATAACAACCGTTCATGCAAACTCAGTTTCTGCATCCTATGAACTTGCATCCTATGAGATTATGGATATATCTGATGTCATTAACAGTTTCTCACTCAAGTTTACGGACGCAGAACGTATTGACTTTGAAAACACAAGTGTCACACTCACTTCACCTAACGGACAGGATATAGCAGTAACCCAAGAGGAGAGCGGTAGCAATCAGTTCTTGGTGCGTTTTATCCCATTAACACAAAGTGGTCTCTATACACTCTCTGTCACACCACAAGATATTGCGGGAAATGTCGTACAAAGTCCAATTCAATATCAGTTTAGACTGGAAATCACGCTCCCCACCGTAGGTTCGGTCCTTATTGATGGTAAACTTGGCACAAATATATTGATTAATGATCCTGACACAGAGATAATCGCAATGTTCGCGGATGCAACGGGTGTGGGATTAGCGTTTGGCGATAGTGGTTCAACAATTACTGTCAATAGTGAACAAGGATCTGCTGTGTCTGGAATCATCTCATCCAACGGAACGAACCAGGTAACTTGGACTCCCGCGGCACTTCCGACAGATGGCAGTGCCGATGGACGATATACTGTTACTATCACTCCTGTAGATAAATCTGGACGTACGGGGACAGTTGTCAATCGTCACTTTATTTACGACACACAGGCACCACGAATAATCAACGCTACACCAATCATACTTCATCAGCCGATGTCTTATATTGGTAGCAACCTAACATCAATTGAGTTGACAGTTGAAGATGTAGGTCCATCATTACTTGAGCTTGATGATCAAACAATCACATTGGACAAAGATGGTGCGGAAGCGGTTGCCGGACAGGTAACGCATGACGGAGTTAACCGGCTTTTCTTCACTCCTACTCCATCTCTGTTGACTGATGGAAGTGCAGATGGTGAATACACTCTGACTATAAATCTCATTGATAAAGCAGGGAACACGAATCAAGCTACACACACAATCCATTATGATTCGCAAGTGCCACGTATATCATCAGTCTCTCTGAATACTGAGACACCGATAGACTTAACACCATATCAAGTTACAGATTTATCTGCGTCTATCAACAAGCTTACAATTAATTTTGTTGAAACAACACTGGTAAACTTTGCAGCTACGGTTATTACACTCACAGGTCCGGGTAATTCATCAATTCCACTCACAATAGAAAATAATGGTACTGACCAATTAACTGCAAGTTTCGTCTCATTAGAACAGAATGGTATGTACACACTATCTGTCACACCACAAGATATTGCTGGAAATGTCGCACAGGGGGCAGTTTCATATCCGTTTAGGTTGAAGTTTGAAATACCAGGATTAGCATCTGTTAAAGCAAATACAGTTGATGCTTCTTTTGAACTAATTTCTTATGAGATTGTTGAAACTACTGAATCTGTTAGTAGTTTTACCCTTGAGTTTACAGATGGCACACGTATTGACTTAGAAAGTACTGAAGTAGTCTTGACAGGACCTAACGGTCAACAGATACCCTTGACTTTAACTGAGGACGGTGATGCGAAGTTAGACATACGATTCGTCTCATTAGAACAGAATGGTATGTACACACTATCTGTCACACCACAAGATATTGCTGGAAATACGGCGCAGGGAGTTGTGTCATATTCGTTTAGGTTGAACCTTGAGATACCAGGAGTAGCATCCGTTACAGCAAATTCCGCAGACGATTCTTTACAACTTATTCAACATGCGATAGTTGAGACTTCTGAATTAATTAACAATCTCACACTTGAGTTTACTGATCCATTACGTGTTGACTTTGAAAATACCAACGTAAGTCTGAGAGGACCAGATGGACAAGAGATCCTAGTCACGCTTGAAGACAACGATAGTTCTCAGTTGATCGTTCGTTTTGTGCCTCTGGAACAAAGCGGTCTGTATACACTATCTGTCACACTACAAGATAATGCTGGCAACATTGCTCAGAACGCTGTTTCCTATCAATTAAGGTTGAAATTTGAAGTGCCGGGTTTAGAAGCTATAACAGCACATGCCGATGATACTTTTGTTGCTCTCATTCAACATGACGTTGTTGAAATTTCTGAACCTATAGGTAGCCTGACATTGAAGTTCATTGATGCACAACGTGTTGACTTTGAAAACACCAGCGTAACATTGACAGATCCAAACGGTCAGGAAATCCCTGTCACGCTTGAAGACAATGAAAACTCTCAACTAACGGTTCATTTCGTACCATTGACGCAAAGCGGTGTCTACACAATTTCTGTCACACCACAAGATATCGCAGGAAACGTAGCACAAACCGCTATCCGATATCAGTTCCGACTTGATACTACATTGCCATCAGTAAATTCTGTTCTCATTGATGGAAAAGTAGGTTCAAATGTATACGTAAGGACCGCCGTTCCCAGAATCATCGCAGCTATCACCGATTCAATTGGTGTTGGGTTGTCTGTAGGAGATACCGGTTCTACTATTGTCGTTACCAATTCACAAGGCATACAGGTATCTGGAACTACGACCCTCAATGCAGCAAATCAGTTGACGTGGGTACCTATACCACTGCCAGTAGATGGTAGTGCTGATGGAGAATATACAGTTGTTATTACACCTGTTGATAAGGCAGGACGTACGGGTACTGCTGTCAGAAGGCAATTTATCTATGACACACAAGCACCTCGGATAACCTCTGCGTCCCCCATAACGCTGCATGCACCTATTTCCTATCTCGGCAGTGGATTAAATCAGTTTGTTCTCACCGTTGAAGATGTGGGACCGGCTGATATGGTGTTTGCCTCTCAAGTCGTAGCATTGATGGATGCAACAGGTAGACCTGTTCCAGCAAAGTTAACCAATGATGAACTAACAAATCAGTTGTATTTGACGCTTGACACACCTTTTGCCAGTGATGGTAGTGCTGACGGTCCTTATACACTTAATGTACTTCTTACTGACAAGGCTGGTAATGGTTTAAGTACACGATTCAATTTAGTCTACGATTCAATCAGACCACAAGTGTCATCTGTTCAAGTCAATACTGCTGGAACACCTGTGGAGCTTACGCTAAATCAGGTTGCAGAACTTTCTGAATCTGTTGACACCATAACGATTAAGTTTAACGAAGCAACGCGGGTTGACTTTGAAAACACAAGTGTGTTTCTGCTTGATCCAAATGACCAAGTGGTTCCCCTCACTGTAGGTGATGATGGCGTTTCTCAAATGACACTTAGTTTTGTTGCTTTGACGCAGATCGGCCAGTATACATTGTCTGTAATACCTCAAGACATTGCAGGAAATGCCGTACAAAGTCCGATTCAATATGCGTTTAATCTTGAATTCATTCTCCCCGATGTTGAATCCGTTATCATTGGTGATACAGTAACCTTGGGAAGTGGAGATGCGGCTTATGTCAATGCAGAAAACCTTGTAATTGTAGCGAATCTGCTTGACCCCGCTGGCACGGGACTATCTTTTGATCCTATTACCGGTTCTGAAATCATCGTGGCAACACTTGATGGAATAATCGTTCCAGGATCAGTAGCCACTAATGGAACTGACCTACTTGTGTGGAGACCTATAACACTCTCCAACGATGGTAGTTCCGATGGCAGATACGCCGTATATGTTTATGCTGTTGACAAAAAGGGACGTGCGGCGAGTGCAGTCTACCGCGAGTTTGTTTATGACACACAAGAACCCGAGATAACAAACGCTTCACCGATGAACCTGAGTCAACCGGTCTCATATATCAGCCAGAGTTTAACGCAATTCCAATTTACTATTCAGGATGTTGGACCTGCAGATTTGATGCTGGAAGATCAGGTAGTGACACTACGAAATCAAAATGGTGTTCTTGTGCCGACAAAGCTCACGAACGATACGAATAATCAACTCTTCCTCACACTTGACGAACCACTTCCACTTGATGGTAGTAGAGATGGTCAATATACCTTGGAAATAGCATTTTCCGATAGATCAGAGAATGTCCTTTCTATTAATCACCCAATTGTGTATGATACACAAGCACCCACACTTGTGAGCACAGTACCTGCCGATAGTGAACTTCTGACAGAAGATGTGTCACAGATACAGGTAAATCTTGATGATAAGGGTGAAAGCGGCATAGATTGGTCGCGTACAACGGTGACATTGATTGATCCGAACGGTATAACAATTTCTGGCGATCTCTCCAGCGACGGAAAATCACGGTTGACTCTAAAAACAAATCAACTCGTAGCAGATGGAAGATACGTTATTCAAGTTCAAGCAATTGACAGGGCGGGTAACGGATTTGGATCTGTTCATGAAAGTGATTTCTTACTCTCAAGACGATTACCTGCTATTGTTTCTACAGTCCCAACCACTGCTCCCAGAGATGAAGCGTATACAAATCAAGAAGTTGATGAGGTTGAAGTACTACTTGAAACTGTAGATACACGACATCTTTCAACAGTGCGTTTATTGAATGCTGAGGGACAAGTAATCGCGGGTCAGCAGCATCGGGAAACCGGAAAGTTAATTTATAGGTTAGTCCGTCCACTCGCAACGGATGGGTCTGAAGATGGCGATTATACAATTGAATTTACACCAATAAGTTCATCTGGGCGTAGTGGTGCCGCACAAAGTCTGGTCTTCACCTATGATACACAATCACCTGAACTTGATCCCAAAGATGTCCATCTTATCGTTGCAGAACAACAAGTGGATAATTCACTCGTTAGAATTCGCTTGGATATTACTGATAACCATGCAGGTGTGGATTGGGAAAACCTTGATATTGATTGGGTCACCTTTGAGCGGATTTCACCTAATTCTACTGACATAGATGGGAGTCTGTTATATGTGTCTGATGAACCAGAGCATCTTTTATTCACTCTGAATGTCCCGCTCGCTGACGATGGGTCTGCAGATGGAAAATACAGAATTACCGTTACTCCCATTGACAAAGCTGGGAATGGAGATGAAACTTACGAGAAAGAATTTACCTACGACGCAAGTCCACCTGTCATCGACCCCAACTCACTGCTGTTAAATGAAACACCACTACTTACTGACATTGATGCTGACGATTACCCAAGTGCAGTTTCAACCACAGGTGGTGTTGTTATTCAGGCGATTGTTTCTGACACCGGATTAGGCGTCAATCTATCACAATCACGTATCGTTGTAAGAAATCCCAATGGTCAAGAACTCTCAGGAACCACCCGACAAAACGGGGTTGACACGTTGGTCTTCAAATCAGATGGGTTGAATATTGAAGGCATCTACCAAGTAACAGTCACCGCTACCGGCAATGACACTGAACAACTTGGTATTACGCCTCAAGGGTCTATTACTACAGCGTTCCTATACGAAACAACAGAACCAACTGCAGTTGTAACAGATGATGGCGGCAAAACGGAACTTACTGACGAAGCACTGCCATTAATCGGAACTGCTGCAGACCCTGAAGGTACCCGTAGAGCAGGACAACAAGGTGAAAATGAAATACCAGTTCCTGCATCTGGTATATGGCTCGTTGAAATCGTTGGCACAGGACCCGATGGACAACCTATTGAACCGGTGCCAGCTGAGGACGACAGCAACGCACAACAAGAACCTTGGAGTCGTTGGAAGGTTGACTTCCTACCCACACGATCAGGGGATTACGATTTAGATATACGAGTCACTGATAAAGCCGGGAACTATGCTGTATATGATTATGGAGAGGTCACAATGTCCGTTTCCTTTACGTTCAGTGGAGACACATTTGTTTGGCCAAACCCTTTACGCCAATCCAATGATGATGTCGGTTTCTTTTCTTTTGACCTCAACACATCGGATGAGACACTCACATTGAATCTTTACATTTATGATTGGAGCGGTGACATGGTTTACTCCAAGACTTATGACAGAATAACACCTGAACATCGGAATGGTAACGAAGTGAGTTGGCAATTGAAAAACAGTGCTGGAAACCGAGTCGCGCGCGGCATTTACGTGTTCCGTTTAGAAGCAGTCGATGGAGCAGGAAATCGCGCTAACGTTGTCGGCAAGATACTTGTCGTTGACTAATACAGCTTCAAAACGGAAATAAACGAAAAGGAGACAGATAATGCACAAAAGTGTAGTTGTAGCAGTTCTAACCATTACCCTACTCCTAACCGGAGCATATAGTTTCGCAGATATCTCTGACGGTGCTGGAACTGCGGGGGCAGCTTTTCTCAAAATCGAGCCTGGAAGCAGACCTGTTGGAATGGGTGGCGCGTTTACCGGACTGGCAAACGACATCAATACCATATTTTGGAATCCCGCAGGTCTAACAACCATTCAGACACGGGAACTTACCGCAATGCAACACTTTTGGGTTGCAGATGTTAGCAGTCAGTCTATCGGATATGCCCAGCGAGCAAATAATATCGTTTGGGGTGCAAGTTTGGTAGGCAGTTTCACTGAAATTCCGCGCAGAACAGGTCCATCCGAAACTCCGGATAGTACCGTTACCGTCGGCGGGTTTGCTACTGGATTATCTCTTGCATATCCACTCGGCACATCCACTTCAATCGGAGGTTCAGCGAAGTTCATTTCACAGCAATTGGATATACAAAATGTATACGGGGCAGCAGTAGACTTCGGCTTAATTACACACTTATTAGATAATAGACTCGGTATTGGATTGACCGCACAAAATGCTGGTATATTTTTTGAAGACTCTGAACGCGACGAAGATCTTCCCAGTGAATACCCACCACTTGCACTGCGTGCAGGATTTGCCTACAGATTATCACAGGGAGTTGAAATTGAAGGTGAAGAAGGGATGCAACAGCATGAATTATGGACATTCGTGGCAGATGCACATCTTCCTCTAATTGATGCAAATCCAAGTTTCCACTTCGGTGTTGAGAGATGGTTTTACAATATTATTGCCGCACGAATCGGTTATCGTATCGGACTAAACGAAAACCCAAATGATGGATTGTCAATCGGTATTGGAGTTAGAAAGAAAGGATTGGACTCCTTAGCAAATGTGGGTTTCCAATTTGATTATGCTTTCGTCCCACAATCCGATTTTGAAAGCAATTCACACCGAATATCTATCATCACAAGGTTTTAGAACACTATTTGACGATTGCTATACTACAGTTTAAAACACGTGGGGGAGGTATGATTTGTCATACCTCCCCCACGTGTTTTCTTTTAACACTAATCTTGTTTTTTGTCTCTACACACTCGCTTCAAGCATTCGCTCAATCGGTAAACGCGCTTTGTCAATCACCTCTGGATCAAGGGTGACCTCATATTCGGATAGGTCGTCATCATTGTCAATCGCTTCTAAGATCTTTGCAATCTTGTCTAATCGTACTTTTGCCATGTGTGAACACCGCACAGAACATGCCGTCCAAAACTGCACTTTGGGAAACTCCTGTGCTAAATTGGAGGTTAGTTCACATTCTGAAGCAACAAATGCACGGTCTAACATATCATTTTCTACACGCGCACCAATATCCTTCATTATCTGACTGGTGCTTCCGTAGAAATCGGCTTCCTTTAGGACATTAGGACGACATTCCCAATGTGCATATAGTGATCGTTTCGGATGCCCTTTAGGAATTTCAAAGGAATCACGTATCGCGAGCAGATCAGAAAGCGTGAACCTTTCATGGACTTCACAAACCGCTCCGCGAGCAGTGTTACCTTTTCCGGGATAAACAACAGTTTTGTCGTCTTTCAGTTCTTCTTCCAAATTCTGTGCGAAGAAGATATCCGGCACGAAAATCAACGTGTCTCCTGGCATAGATTTAGCAATGTGTGCTGCATTTGCAGATGTGCAACAGATGTCGGATTCTGCTTTCGCATCCGCATAACTGTTCACATAAATCATTACGGGAGCACCCGGATATAGTTCTTTCAATTTTCGGACATCTTCAGCACCGAAGTTGTCAGCAAGAGAACATCCGGCTGTTTTGTCCGCTACTAACACGGTTTTATCTGGACTCAGGATTTTTGCGGTTTCTGCCATGAACGGCACACCGTTAAAGATGAGGTAAGGAGACTCTGTTTTCGCAGCGAACATACTCAATCCAAGTGAATCCCCCTGTTCCTCTTTATCGGAGAGACCGAAAACCAAAGGTTCCATATAGTTGTGACCCAACATCACAACGTTATTTCTCTGTTTCAATGTTCGTATCTGATGTATCGTTTTTGCGTGGACTTCAATATCAAGAGACGTTAGACTCGGGTGGTGCCGATTATATAACTCGTTCTTAACGTCTTCAAGTGTCAATTCCTGACTATTATTCTGCGCACTTTCCACCTGGGGAGAATTTCCCATAGGATCCATGCTAATCACGCTCCAAGTTATTGCTAATCTAATGGTTAGATCTATCGCTTCCACGTCTAATTATTATTTGATACGGACAGATACCATTTGATTAACGGGACTTCTTTATTCATATTAGGATACTCACTAAATTCAATTTTGTCAAGTATAACACACAAAAATGCGAAAATTTTGCTATAATTGTAGTATGAATCTCAAAAAAGTGCTTCATATTCTCATTATTGCCTGTTTAATTTGGAATTGTAGTTTTCCCGCAGAGGGAATCTCGGTTAAACTGAGAGGGAAACTGGCATTGGTTGGAATTCTTTCAGGCGTTGCATATTTGACACACACCCTTGTTAAACGCGATACACAAACAGCGGAAGAATTAAAGTCACAACTCGGTCAAGCAGAACATATCATACAGATTGAACGTGGGTTTGACAGATGGGAGATACATCACTTCCCTGAACAGGCATATTATTTTTTAAATAACCGTTTCATTAGGAAAAAGGCAGCTAACGCCTTTTTCCTTAATCAAACATTTCATAATACTTTTGAGTGGCATCTTTTCTCGTATCATACATCAAATCGGAACAGAGTTGTTCCTTCAGCACTTACCGATATGACTTTTTTAGGGAACCCCAGGTGGTTGTCACTTTACCCTTTGCGTCAACTGCTAATCCATCAATCTGCAACTCCCTATCTTCATCGGTTGGCACGCGAACATTGGCTTGGACAGGATTCACCGCGTCCGTATTTGAGGTTACAAAAATAGCATCTAACTTTGCTGCATCTTCACGCACACCGATACGCAACACTGTTTCTCCTGGGTCATCAAACTCCCAAATGCGTTCATGTGTTCCTGCGTTTAACCAGTGATTGATACGGTCCCAATGCCATGCGTTTCCATTTTGAACTGCCCAACGAAACTGCGTATTGTTTGTGGCTTGTGGGTCTTCGTCAGGATCAGCAGGTTGCCATGTCACCCAAAATGAATCACTGTTCCCATCCCAAGCGATGACATGTCCCCATAATGCATATTCACCATCTTCGGGAAGGTTGATGATAAATTCTGCCCATCCTGTGCCACCACCCCCAGTTGCGGGTGCTCCGGGTCCCCAGATGTATTTGCCATCCGATGTATTTGGTTCGTCTTCAGCGATTACCATCGGTGCTTGAATGACATCTGCTAATTCTGCTTCCAAAGCAATTTCTACATCAGCAACAAGGACGGCAGTTGATAAGCATAAAATCAAAATGATTAGCATTGAAAAAATAGTAACGTATTTCATCAAAAACTCCTTTTCTAATGACACATCATCTGCAGGCACACTTAGATTGCGTACTTACAGATGATGTTCTATTAACCACAATATAGTACTATTTCAAACTACCTTTGCGATTTGAGTTTTCCCCATGTTGTTGTAAGTTTTTCTTGCGGTTCAACAGGGGTTACATCTTCGGGACCAGGATCCCGTGGATTAACTTCAGCCTGATCTGCGGAAAGGTTATCGGTAATGAAAATGACATCTAACATTGCAGCGTCTTCTCTGACAGCGATACGTAGGGTTGTTTCTCCAGCAGGAAGTTCCCATTCTCTTTCAAATGTGCCTCCGTCTAGCCAGTGGTTGATACGATCCCAATGCCAATCCTCTCCACCAGCAACAGCCCAACGGAACTCAGTGTTGTTTGTATCCTGTGGGTTTTCATCAGCATCAGCCGGTAGCCAATTTACCCAGAATGAGTCACTGTTGCCATCCCAAGCGATGACTTTTGCCCATAAGGCATAAGTGCCTGCTTCTGGTAAAATAACAATTAATTCTAATCCGCCTTCGCCACCACCACCAGTTGCCCGTTCTCCTGGAGCCCAGACAAATTTCCCGTCTGATGCATTTTCATCATCAGCGATAATCATCGGTTCATTTATCGTGTCAGCACTTTCTGCCTCAATTGCGCGGTCATAACTGTAACCAATTCCTTGGGTAATCAGCAATCCGGCTATAAGTAGTATTCCTAAAATATGAATCTTGTTATACATAAAAAATCTCCTTAATATTTGAAGTGATACATCATGTCCACAATCTAATGTTCATTAGGTTTCTGATGATTACTAAGGGTTTTAATTTTACCCCACTGTTGATATTGTAAAAATAACGGATTTATCGGTAATCCGGTAGAACTATGTTGCCATTTTGGTTGGGTTGCCCAACCGTCATTCTTGATGAGTTCACGACGATCACTGCCATCTGCATTCATCAAATGTATTACCCATTTTGCATTTTGTTCTGATTGAAAGACTATCAAACTACCATCTGGCGAGAATGCGGGAAATGCTTCATCTATCTGTGTATCTGTCAGTGCTGTTTTGTTGCCACCCTCCGCATCCATAATGTAAAGATCAAAATCTGCCTGATCAACATCCTGCCGCATTGAGCAATATACAATATGTTTGCCATCAGGTGACCACGTAGCATAAGCATCCATAAAAGGCTGATGTGTCAGACGTTGCTCCTCGTGAGTTCCTATATTTATGGTATAGATGTCCCAATTTAATTCACGTTGTGAATGGAAAGCAACTTTTTTTCCATCTGGTGACCATGTTGGAATTACATCATCAAATTTGTTTTTTGTGAGATTTTTTACCACTCCACTCTTAATGTCTAAAATATAGATATTGGAATGACCTTCACGATTTGAACTGAATGCTATAGACATCCCATTCGGTGCCCAAGAAGGTGCTTTATCTGTTGCTGGATGATGTGTTAACCTTCTCTGATCCGTGCCATCTGACCGCATCACATATATTTCGTGGTTATCATCACGGTTTGAGAAAAAAGCAATTTGCGTCCCATCCGGTGACCACGATGGATAATAATCCGCTGCAGGATTGAACGTTAGATTTATGGGTATCTTTCCAACAGAATCTGTCAGATAGATGTCCCAGTTGCCGTCATTGTTTGAAGCAAAAGCAATCGTTACCGGTGAGTGCGGTTCGCTGAAAGCAGGATCAATCGTCCCAATGCAAAAAAGGGATAATAGGAATATCAAACCACAAGAATATATTATCAAAATCCGCATTTTTTGTCTATACAGTTTTTATCTATCAGAATCCTTCAATATTGACAATTCACTGTTATCAGTTGTGTTACCAATGTATACATTAGCAGACATCCCATATAAATGCAAGATTCAAATCGGGTGTGGCAGGATTATATAGTTCTAAGTATTTTCCAAAATAGAGATGGACTGAAAGTTAATCCCCAAGCCGGTAGGTGCGGTTTCCTAACCGCACCGGAACCCACAATAAAACTGACCGTGAAAGGTTTTAGCACAAATTCGGTGCGGTTAGGAAACCGCACCTACCGGCTTGGGGCATTTAGCATTTGTGAAGGAATACATAAGAAAACCTTAAAACTAAAAAACCCTGTCTGAATATCCACACTCATTGACATATCAAATGAAAGATGATAGAATTTAGGTAGAGATTTCAATAGAATTGATAAAGTTAAAATACACCTTCCACATAAAAGTAGTTTACAATATTTCCCAGAGAACCCACTGCTGTATATGACATACCATCTAGAAAATAGGAGAACTAACCGATGAAAAACAGATGGTTTCCAATATTGATGACATTGTTGATAGCATTCCCAATTATGTCCTGTAGTCTCCAACAAGGTTCATTGGAGGATACGATATATGAACCACAGCAAAAGCGTATACACCAAGGTGTGAATGTTTCTCTGAGAAAATCGGCTTGATCTTTTTAGCAACACATAAATACTCTATCTACCAATTTCTATTTTGAAAGGAGAAGCATCATGAAATTTCTAAACTCCTGTGTGTTTATCACTTATGTCTTTATGACATTAATGCAATTCGGTTGTTTATCTGTTGGTGTAATGAACAGCGCGGAAAAATTAGTGGAAGCAAAGGATTACTATGGCGCAATAGAAGCCTATCAGAACATTATTGATACAAAACCTCGAACTTCAGATGCGCGTGCAGCACAACTTGCCATCGGTGAAATCTACGTCAAACATATTGATCAGCCCGAGCACGGAATAAAAGCTTATGAAGCACTCATTGCTGAAGCACCTACAAGCGATGAAGCCGCAGAGTCACACTATCGCCTCGGGATACATGCCTTTTACCAAGAAAATATTGAAACAGCGCAAACCCAATTCAGTATTATTGTTAATCAATTTTCCCATTTGGAATTAAGCAAAAAGGCACAGCTTTTGTTGGCAAGGTGTTATGAGAAAATTCAAAAATTTGAACAAGCTATAGAAGTGTATGATAATTTTGTTCAACAGAATCCACAAAGCAAACGCACACCACAAATTCTTGCATATAAAGCGCGAATCCAACGAAAACACCTTAAGAATGATGAAGAAGCAATACGTACACTGCAATTATTGGTGAGAAAATACTATAATACTGAGAGTGTAGGGTCATACGTTAAAGAAGCACAGAAAGTATTAAGCGAGTTCAATGTTACTCCTTTTGGGTTTGGTCCATATCCTGAAGTTCCTGTTGATTATCCCTATCAAGAACGACTTTGGGATAATGCAACACCGGGACATGAGTTGTTAGTCCGAGTTCGAATTAAATTATGGAAACAGGGGATACAGACGACAGGTGCTACGTACGATAGTAATGGTTTCATTTATCCAACTATTCCTGGTGTTCTTTATGTGAAATGGGTTTATTTTGAAGATGGAGACCCAAAGTATTATGGTCGAAGGTATACAGGCAGATTAAGCGGTGATCCAGAAACTGCTGAAGAGTGGGAATCTTTATACATAACTGACAGTTGGTATGGTGCTGACCGGACACTTGAACGTACAGACATAACACCTGATAAAGTTGAGGAATCAGGTGTTACAGTATATGTGTACCCGAATGGCACAAGAGTTTATGAATACCCGGATGGCGGAATAGATCCTTACGAATTTCTCGGTTTATCAAGACAGTAAGTAATAAAGAAACTTTATCGTGTTTTTTTTATCGTTCACCATCTTCTACGTTAATAGAAATATAAGAAAATCAATAGTATGCCACAAGATTTATAAAAGAACACTGAAGTGTTTAGAGCAAACACAGGAGAACTAACCGATGAAAAACAGATGGTTTCCAATATTGATGACATTGTTGATAGCATTCCCAATTATGTCCTGTAGTGTCCAACAAGGTTCATTGGAGGATACGATATATGAACCACAGCAAAAGCGTATACACCAAGACGTGAATGTTTCCCTGAGGAAATTACAGGCTATTATGGATGTGCAGTTTTCACCCGATGGCACACTGCTCGCGATTGCGACGGACATTGGGATTTTGCTTTACAATACGAAGACTTATGGCAATCCTGAAATACTTAAAGGGCACACTGGTAATATATGGAGTATAGCGTTTCGTCCGGATGGAAAGGTGCTTGCCAGTGCAGGACAGGACAAAACTGTCCGTTTGTGGGACGTTAACAGTAGACAACAAATAAGAACCTTCGGAATAAACCTATGCCCTAGAACTAACATTGTGTTTAGTCCAGATGGAAAGATGCTCGCGAGTGGAGGTATGAATGATGATACGGTTGCTAACGCTTATCTGTGGGATGCGGATACAGGTAAAAGTTTACGTGCATTTTCTGGACGGACGGTTTCTGGACATAGGTTAGCAGTGATCGGTGTGGCATTGAGTCCGGATGGAAAAGTGCTCGCAAGTACGTATGATGATCAAACCGTCCGTCTATGGGATGTGAACACCGGAGAACAAATTAGATTACTTACTATCAATGCCCACTTTGAACAAAAAATAAATTCCCTCGTAGGTATTAATGGTGAAGATGTGGCGTTCAGTCCGGATGGAAACACTATCGCAATTACTGGACCTTCTACCATCCATCTATGGGATACAGGCACAGGACAACACCATAGAATACTCCATAACGGACAGTATCCTGGACAGTATCCTGTTGAAGTAATAACAGATATAGCGTTCAGTCCGGATGGAAGTATCGCATGTATTGGTCGACTTGAAGCGCATGTATGGGATATGGAAACGGAAACACTCATCCACTTACTGATAGATATTACTGCTAATGGTTATTGATACTACCGCTGAGTAAACGGCATACCGAAACCAGCACCGCTTCACGTCAGTTTTGAATGATCTCCTCGGCTTGATCTTTTTAGCAACACATAAATACTCTATCTACCAATTTCTATTTTGAAAGGAGAAGCATCATGAAATTTCTAAACTCCTGTGTGTTTATCACTTATGTCTTTATGACATTAATGCAATTCGGTTGTTTATCTGTTGGTGTAATGAACAGCGCGGAAAAATTAGTGGAAGCAAAGGATTACTATGGTGCAATAGAAGCCTATCAGAACATTATTGAGACAAAACCAGGAACTTCAGATGCGCGTGCAGCACAACTTGCCATCGGTGAAATCTACGTCAAACATATTGATCAGTCCGAACACGGAATAAAAGCTTATGAAGCACTCATTGCTGAAGCACCTACAAGCGATGAAGCCGCAGAGTCACACTATCGCCTCGGGATACATGCCTTTTACCAAGAAAATATTGAAACAGCGCAAACCCAATTCAGTATTATTGTTAATCAATTTTCCCATTTGGAATTAAGCAAAAAGGCACAGCTTTTGTTGGCAAGGTGCTATGAGAAAATGCAAAAATTTGAACAAGCTATAGAAGTTTATGATAATTTTGTTCAACAGAACCCACAAAGCAAACGCACACCACAAATTCTTGCATATAAAGCGCGAATCCAACGAAAACACCTTAAGAATGATGAAAAGGCAATACGTACACTGCAATTATTAGTTAGAAAACACATCAGAATTGAGAGCGCACAACCGTACGTTACAGAAGCTATAAAAGAATTGATTGAAGCTAAAAAAGAACTGATTGAATTCAATCATTCTCCCTTTGGATTTGGTCCATATCCTAAAGTCCCTGTTGATTATCCTTATCGGGAAGAGGTACAGACTTGGGATGATTCCACACCGCGGCATGAATTGTTAGTCCGAGTCCGTATTAAGTTATGGGAACAGGGGATACAGACGGAAGGTGCTATGTTTGATAGTAATGGTCTCATTTATGTATCTATTCCTGGTGTTCTTTACGTGAAATGGGTTTATGGTGTACCTGGAGCCCCAAAGTATTATGGTCGACAGTATGCAGGTAGAATATTCGGTAATGGTGAAACTGCTAAAGAGTGGAAATCTTCATACTTAACTGATCGTAGATTTGTGCGTACAGACATAACACCTGAAGAAATTGATGTGTCGGGGACGAAGGTTTATGTGTACCCAAATGGCACAAAAGTTTATGAATACCCGGATGGCGGAATAGATCCTTACGAATTTCTCGGTTTATGAAGATAATAAGTAATTAAAGAAACTGTATCGTGTTTTTACTTTTATCGTTCACCATCTTCCGTCGGATGCGGACATGAACCATCACCACAGAAGCCTCTGGCACGGAAAGTATCCAGATCAGTATCCCATTATAGCAACAGATGTAGCGTTCAGTCCGGATGGAAAAACTATCGCATGTGTTGGTTTCCGTGAAGCACATGTATGGGATATGGAAACGGAAACACTCATCCATTTACTGATAGATACACATTGATATTACTGTTAATGGTTATTGATACTACCACTGGGTAAAACGGCATACCGAAACCAACACTGCTTCCCATCAGTTTTGAGTATAATCGCTCCGAGTCGATCTGTTCTTAGCTGCACACAATTCCGTTCTTGATATCGTGCTACTACCTCTGCATGCGGTAATTGATAGCGGTTGTCTTTACCAAGCGAGAAAATAGCGTATCTCGGTTGCACCCTATCCAAAAACCGCGCACTGCTGGAGCTGCGGCTACCATGATGCGGCACCTTCAGCACCTCTGACTGTAAATCTTGCTGAGACCTTATCAAACGCGTTTCAGCATTCATTTCAATGTCTCCTGTAAATAGAATATCCACCTCACCGTAGCTAAGTTTCAGAACGAGTGAGTCATCGTTCTTGTTCTCGTCCAGCAGATTGGTGGACGTTTCATCTATTGGGTGTAGGAGATTTAATTTTACATCCGCAGTCAATT
Source organism: Candidatus Poribacteria bacterium (assembly GCA_965214095.1). Lineage (GTDB taxonomy): Bacteria > Poribacteria > WGA-4E > WGA-4E > WGA-3G > MSPOR6. The sequence continues at coordinate 2,862,455 of OZ243938.1, forward strand.
CAATTTCACTTTTATATCGGAAAGAATAAGGAATATCACGCACCTTTGCTATGGTGCGTAGTCGCTGATGCGTTTGCGAATCAAGTGTCATGTCTGATATACCGAGAATATGTTTCACCCTATAGTTTTGTAGGATATGTCCAAGTCCGCCACCGTGGTCAAGGTCTGGATGTGTCAGCACCACTAAATCAAGTTGCTGAATACTGTTTGCATCAAGATAAGGTTCAATTATCTGTTCACCGACATCATAATCAACTTGTCTTTGTTTCTTTTCATCAAAATAGGCGTGTTGAATTCCGCCATCAATCAATATTGTTCGTCTGTCTGGTAGTCTGACGACAGCAGCGTCCCCTTGACCGACATCAAGCGTAATCACTTCTAACAGACGACCTTTTTGATGGAGCGCACTGTCCCAAACCCAGATTGCGATGACTGAGAGTGTAATGAGACTTGCTATTCTCCAATGTTCATAAGCCTTTCGCCAATGTGTGACACCTAAAATTATGGCTATGTAGACAATGATGACACCTACTATCGGTGCTAACTTCATGATACCCCATTTTTGTCCAAAAATGCCGATGAGATCTAAAAAGATGAAGATGATTGCGTGGTTGACCATTGCCAAAAGTTTAGCAAGCGGCAGCCAGATAAATCCTATACATACCGATACCATGCCAACACAAACGATTAACGAAACAAGACCGACAGCGAAGGGACCGACGATTAGACCGAGTGGATATGCTCTGTAAAAATGATATGCGATGAGTGGTCCCGTGCCGAGTTGTGCTGCGAATGTTACAAGATAGGACAGTATCAACCATTTCACCGCTCTGTTTTTATATCTCACGAAAGCGGGAATATCAATAGATTCAGGTTGTTCCCACAACTTCCGCAAAGGTTGTTCCATTTTCGGCACAAGATAGACGATAGAAGCCACTGCAACGAAGGACAACTGAAAGCCGACATCCCACACTTGAGTCGGGTTTATCAGTAGTAAAACTGATGCTGCAACTGCGAGTAGGTTATAAATATCGGCATCACGATCAATGATAGATGCAAATAGGAATAGGATAGCCATGAGCGAGGCACGGAAAACAGATGGACGGAAACCGACTAAACACGCGTAAATGACAACTGCCAAAATCGTCAGCAAGGATACTATTTTCTTTGGCATACGAAATATTGATAGACCGAAATAACAAAAGAACGCCACGAGTCCGACATGCAAACCTGACACTGCCAACACGTGAAAAGTGCCACTATTACGGAAGATGTCCAATGTCTCTGTTGGCACATCTCCCCGTTTTCCAAGTAGAACCCCTTTTAGCAATTCTGCGTTTAATTTTGTTGGATGGCTTCCTAACCCAGAATAAGCACTATCAATCACCCGTTCAGTTTTCAGTCGTAATGCTTCAATCCAACGTAGTGGTAAAACACCTGATTGCTCACCTATCTGTAGCAGACCTTTATGATTTATGATACCAGATACCTTTTGTCGATTAAGATATGCGCGATAGTCGAACCCACCCGGATTTCTCTGTGACTGCGGTTGACGTAACATACCTGTTAGTGTTAGGTGTTTCCCGTATCGTAGTGGCTGTGAATCCTGAAATCGTATCAACAACTTTGCCGACACTTTCTGCGTTGGATTGGATAGGAGTTGAGCTTGTCCTACGGCATAGCATGCGTCCCATGCCTCACCGCGTTCTGGTTGGTATACTGTCTTACCTGTGAAGCTAACAGGTTGGTCATAAAAATGTTGAGGAATTGTTGGGACGGTAGCAATTTCTAATCGCAGCATCCCACCTGCAAAGACTGCGACGTGAAGCAACACATAACAAATATATTTTGAACGAGGTCTCATCAGGATGCTACCGATGAAGCATAGTAACACGAATACCCATATCCACAGGATTGGGATTGATATGTATTCACCTGCTATGATGCCAAAAAGGAACGGTATAAGAAAGAATAGAGCAGGACGTGGTTTGAGTTTCATTTTTGCTGTAATGTATTTGGTTGGGTATGCTATCTATTATATTGTGTGCGATGAAAAAATACAACGTTTATGTCTGGGTAAACATCTTGAATATTATCGTTATGCATGTTATATTGTAGTCATACGTAAACTGACAGATTTTGTAGACAAAGGACCCTAATTTGAACCAAGATATTCATACCTATTTTTTGCCACCACAAATTGAATTTGGGGAAGGTGCCATCGCAAACTTGGCTGAGCATGTTACTACTTTCGGTGGTAAGAAACCTTTCATCGTTAGTGATACAGGAATCCAGAACGCGGGAATATTAGACCAAGCAACCGCACCGTTAGACGCAGCGAATATACCTTATGCAAGCTATATTGACATTGAACCGAATCCCACGGATATTAGCATTACACAAGGGGTGGAGGTTTATCAGGAGGAAAAATGTGATGTTGTCATCGCAGTGGGTGGTGGCAGTGTGATGGATGCTGCAAAGGCAATTCGCCTCTTAACAACGCACACACCACCATTAGAACCCTATTATGTTGATTCGGATCGTGCGAACAAGATTCGAGGCGACATGCCACCTTTGATATGTGTGCCAACAACCGCCGGGACTGGTAGCGAAGTCTCTCAAGGTGCTATCATTACCGATACCTCGTTACAAACGACAAATAGATGGCGAAAACGTGCTATCATAACACGTTTCAATATGTCAAACCTCGCACTACTTGACCCAGTGTTAACTGTGGGAATGCCGCAGTCTTTGACAGCAGCAACAGGCATGGATGCTATCACACACGGGATTGAGGCGTATGTCGCAACGAAATATCACCCAATCTCAGAAGGCGTAGCATTGCAAGCAGTGAAGATGTTGGGAGCGAATATCCGAACAGCGTATCATCAAGGAGATGACCTGAAGGCACGGGGTGAGATGTTGTTAGCATCGTGTATGGGAGCGTTTGCGTTTCAGAAGGGACTTGGGGCAGTCCATTCCATTGCACATCAGTTGTCAACAGACGCACCGATTCCACACGGTGTTGCGAATGCCATTCTCTTACCGCCTGTAATGGAGTTCAATTTGCCTCATGTGATTGACAAATACGCTGATATTGCTGTTGCATTGGGTGTCAATGTGGAAGGTATGTCTAAAGGTGAAGCAGCCTGTGCTGCGATTGACGAAATCCGTTCATTGAACGACGAACTCAAAATGCCTACAGGTTTAGGTGCAGCAGGATTAGACAGAGATAAACTACCAAAACTTGCTGCCGATTCCATGCTTGACCACTGTCATAAATTCAATCCTCGGCGGTGCACAGAACAAGATATGCTGCATTTGCTTGAGGATGCCTTTTAAGGTTATGCTACGGAGACAGGTCAATAGGCACAATCCAACCCATTGTATTGGCAGGTTTATAGGTATTATCTCGCAGATAATCTGAGGTGTGCCACAAGCAAAGGCTTTTACCATCTGGCATCCAGACAATAGATGCAAGTTTCATAGATGTTCGGGCTATGGGGTATTTCTTACCTTTATCCAAGTCGTACACCCAAACCTTCCATCGAAGTCCAGTACAATCTTCACGTTCTAAATATGCCAACAAGTTTCCATTCGGTGACCATGCGGGGGCAGTATGTTTGAGCACTTGGTGTTTTGTAGACTTATTTGTAATCTCAACGAGATGAAGTCGTTTATCAAGAACAGGGTCTTGTCGGATACTGCCAGAAACCACATACGCGAGTCTTTTCCCATCGGATGACCATTGCAACTGTCTGATCCGTTGATGTTGGGTTGCGATCTGTTGTAAACGTTCACCTTCTACATTTTGTATACGGATAGCCGCATAAGAAACCGTCCCGTTTCCGACTTCCTGATCTTGTGCTTCCTCAAAAGCAAGTATATCTCCATTTGATGACCAAGTAGGTGCTTGCATATAGGAATATGCATACCGAGATTGTTTGTATAGAACACGTGCTATTTCTCTGCCACCACTGCCATCACTATTGATCCGATAAATAATATCATGCCCTTTTTCTCTTCGCTTGAATGCCAATTGATTAGCGGTTGGTGACCATGCTGGGGCAGTACCTTTGATCAGTTTCTTGATATGTCCCAACTCCCAATCGGCAATATAGATATAACGTTCAACATCAACTTCAACCTCAAGTGCTAACAAACGACTATCCAAAGACCAAGAAACATGTGGATTGTAAAACGCATCGGTATATAGTTTTTTCGCTTGTTTCCCCTCTTTATCCATAATCCATAATTCGCTTGCTTTCCAATAACTCCCACTCAGGTCTGTTCTCTTTAGCATAGCGACGAGTTCACCATTTGGACTCCACTTTGGATATTCCGCGCCTTCAACTAAATGTAACACATGAGGTGTTCCGCAATAGTTTGTGTTAAACATAACACCATCGGTTTCCTCAAATTCGCCAAAGCCATCTCTATTTATCCAGACTGCTTCTGTGTTAGGAAGTTCAACCTGATACCAATCCCGTTCGGTTTGAACAATCGGCAAACTTGTACCATCATTGAGACGGTATAAAGGTGAATTATCCTCTTTTTCGGCAAATACGGACGTATTATCTTGTGTAACGATACCGTGTTTACGTGAATCATCTGTAACTTGTGAACTTTCTGTTGCATTCGTAAATGCATAGACTGAACCGTCTGTAGAGGAAATATAAAGGATACCGTCAGAAATTGCAGGTGCTGCATCAACAGGACCGGCAACCTGATGTGTCCATTCTGTTGTCTTGCTGGTCATATTGATTGCATGAATCTTCCCATCCCGCGAACCGATATAGACGTAATCGTTTGCCATGACAGGATAACTCTCACTCGCGAGCGTAAAACTACGCCATAATTCAGCGTCGTAATTTGGTATTACAGGACGAAACTCTGCATTTGCACATCCGTATTCTACTCCGTTAATAGTGACCGTTCGTTGTCGTTCAGACTTGATTTTACCCGTGAATGCATCCAGCATATATATACGCGTAGGATATGCACCTGTGTAAACGATTCCATCAAATACAATCGGTGCTGAATCCATCCATCCCTTCGTCTCATATTCCCATAACATATCACCTGTTTTGGCATCAAGTGCATATATTTTGTTGTCGCGTGTGTTAAAATAGACACGATTACCCCATACCACTGCAGAAAATCGGATTGAACTACCAGCATCAAACACCCACTTTATACCCCATTCTTTGGCATTTAATGCATAGAGTTTCCCGTCTGCAGAACCGATATAAACCGTATCGTTTGCAATGACAGATGAAGCCGTCACAGGTCCACCTGTCTTAAATTGCCATACTAAGTTGAATGGAGGTTTAAGTTTCTGATCCGAACTCTTTCCAGAGAACTGCAGGTCGTGCATGAACATGTGCCAATCTTCAGGACGCGGTAATTCAACAGGTTCAACAACTTCAGGAGCAACAGGTTTGGGGGATGACGGTTTGGATTTCTCTGAGTCCTCTTGCGAATTACAACTACATAGAAGGAGCAACGGAATGAGAAGAAATGTGAATGTTATGATGAGGCTTTGTTTTATGAGTTGGGACATAGTATAGAAAATGACTCACATACAGAATTGTTGAAGTAACGGAAATTCATGCCTCTAATATAACATGTAGATAGTTATATGTCAACGTCTGATCAGGATTATTTCGTTTTAAGATTTTGTTCAATATTACACGCGTTTATTTTGTTATGGGTTTGTATTCCTATTTGTCTGAACCAGGATTTTCAGGATTATAGGATTGGCAGGATTATGAGTAATGACTACGAATCCTTAAAACTATGGCGAAGTATGAAATTATATCTACACTTTCTTTCTACGGTAGGTGAGGTTTCCTGACCTCAGCGATATAGTGAATTATAATATAAGTTGACACTTTCGACCCACGGTAGGCGAGGTTTCCTAACCTCGCCGATGCAGCGTGTTCAAATAATTTCAAAATCTACTATATGTAGAATTCATTCAATGATTTACCATAAATAACCCTGTCAGGTTGTGAAAACATCTTGAAATTGGATGCATAATATGTCATACTATAAAAAACATTAAACGCTAAATTACAGGAATAATAAGTATAGAACCACAATTTCACTTTGGAGGTTAAAATGAAGATTCATAGATTTTTGGCAATGACATGTATTGTCATTTTTGTATGTGCATTGAGCATCGGTTGTGAACAAGCGTTTGGACCATTGATGTTTTCAATTGATGACACACTCATTCCAGACGATGTAGACAAGAACCTACCTGAAATATCACCTGTAAGTAATTTGGAACACACGAGATACCGAATGCGAGTGGCAAGAGCTGTTTCTGATGACTCTAAACTAATAGAATTAAGAAGTTTTATCGGGGATCATGGTGCACGCGTAACAGTGAAACTATACCTAAATCCTGCTCCGTTAGCTAAAGCAGCAGATGGTATGTCCATTACGGGTTACAAAATACTCAATGATGCGATCATTCTTGATGTCGTTGTAGTGAAAATCACAAAGGTCATAAATGAGACAACCACTTTGTTAGAATATGAGGGGTTCATCGAAAAGAATCTATCTCGTCCCGAAGTGAAGATCGTTTATCTTGATGAAGGTATGTAGAAAGGTTTGGTCAGTGGATGTAGACTGGACAGATTACGCGGATTTTTAAGTTTGATTTTTCCATAATTCTGTTGCGAAGATTGTCGCTCCTACAAATGTCCGAGGCACAATGAATTGCGCCTCGGACATTCATCTTACATAGACCTCATCAATGCTACTTTATTTATTAGAATTGGTATTATTTCTGCTTCAACGCCAGTCTCCAGTGACTTCCTCAAATGGCGCGACTGGTTCAAATGCCTCGTCGTAATCCCCACCATTGTGGCTAATCTTACAAGAGCGGAGCCATTCGCGCAGGTCCTTGCGAGTTTGTCCCATACGTTCATGTTGTTCATTTACCAAATTGGTCGTTTCTGACCGGTCTTTAATCATGTCAAAGCACAAATCTTCGCTGCCATCGCTTGATAGGTTAGTCAAGCATTTAAAACGGTTGTCCATCATTGCAATGGTCGGTGCGTCAAACATTGAGCCTTTTCCACTGTTGAACCGATACGGAATGGGAATGGGTCTTTCTGTCATGTTTCCTTTTATGGTTGACAGTAGACTGATGCCGTCAATCGGACGACTATCTGGCATTTCATATTTCATCACCTCAGCGATTGTCGGGAAGTAATCCAACGTGCTACACGGCATTTCCACCACGCGTCCAGGATCTGCATGACCTTGCCAGTGCAAGAATGCGGGTACACCCACGCCACCGTCAAACAAAGATCGCTTTCGTCCGCGCAAACCGCCTGTTGATCCTCGGCTGCGTCCATTTCGACCTGTGCGTCCCTCGGGACCGTTGTCCGAACAGAACCATATCATAGTGTTTTGCGATACACCCCATGCTGCCAATGTGTGATACAATCGTCCCACCTGATCGTCTATGGCAGTGATACAGCCGTAATAGTGCTGCTCATCTTCGCTGTAATCAGAATACATGGCGCGATATTCCGGTCCGGCAACAACTGGGGTATGGGGTGCATGAAACCAGATTGTTGCAAAGAACGGTTCAACATTTTCAACTGCTTGTTCAATAAATGGAATCGCTCGGTCCATCAAGACTCGGGAATCACATCCTTCCAGATTTTCCGTTGCCAGTTTTCCATTTTCGTAATAAGGTGATGCCCAGGGACGGTCTAAACGTTTTCCGTTCCCCTGTATACCCACTGCAGGATCCCAGGTGGGAACTGCATACTCAGTCGCAAAAGACGTATCATAATCCCGCTCCCACGGCGGAGCGTAATTGCGTGCTGGATTACGATTGGGTTTCCCCGAATAATTCGGATCAAGTGTACCCAGATGCCATTTGCCAAAATGTCCGGTTGTATAGCCATAGGATTTTAACATTCGTGCCAATGTTATTTCTTGTGTGGGTAAGTGCCCGCGATTAGCATGTGTTACACCATATCGAAAATAATGTCGTCCAGTTAAACACGTGCCTCGCGTTGGCGAGCACACCGGTCCTCCCGCATAAAAGCGCGTGAATCGGATCCCATTGTTAGCCAGACGGTCCAAATTCGGAGTTTTGATGACTTCATTTCCGTTAAATCCCACATCGCCATATCCGAGGTCGTCACACATCATTAATATTATATTAGGTGGTTTCATTTTGCAGCCTCCATTTCTGTCCACTGTTCAGCATTCAGGTTTTATCTATGTTCATGGTCAATTTAATGTTGATCGACAGGCAATTTGTAAAGCGTTTGCTATGATAGATAATCTACACGAAACCTGAATTAATGTCAAACCTCTTTATGTATGAACCAGAGGCATTCGGTCTATCTTTGTATTGACATTTTTTCTTAGACCTTTTATACTCTTGCTAACTCAACAATTGTCAGTTCCCAGTATTGTAAAGAACATCTATTTATCCAGGAGACAATATATGACAAAATCACACTTCTCAATTAACGTTTCATGGCATTTTTTGATGCGAGTTTCAATTTATTTACTAGGCATTCTGTTGGCACTTGGTATGTCAGCATCCATCGGTCATGCTCAATCCCATCTCGTCTTCGTAGTGGGTGAAGGTGAGTATCGTTCCGAAGTAACGATGCCCGCATTAGCGCAGGTATTGAAAGAACACTACGGTTTCCAGACTACAGTTCTCATAGATAGTGAACTTCATGGCGGCGAAGGAAACAGCATCAACGGACTTGAAGTCCTTGAAACCGCTGATCTACTCGTCTTGTATCTGCGATTCCGTCAACTCCCAGATGACCAACTTGCACTGCTGCAAAAATACATTGACCGTGGTGGTCCCATTGTAGCTTTTCGCACGACAACACATGCTTTTGATTACGATGGAGATGATCCGCGAGCGGAGAAGTGGAACAGCTTCGGTGCCCGCGAACTTGGTGCGCCGTGGATACATCACTACGGACATGAGGCAAGCACAGATGCTACAACCATTGGTGAACATCCAATACTTGCAGGTGTGCGTCCTAAATTCCATGTCCGATCTTGGACGTACCATGTGCGTCCCGATTATCCACCGAAAGATGCCAACATCTTGGTGCAAGGACGACCTGTACTTCCGGAAGGAGAACGCGGAGGGGATGAGACGGTCAATCCGATTGCCTGGACACACACCCATTCTGGTGACGGACGTGTGTTCACAACGACAATGGGACATCCAGAGGACTTCAGCGTGAGCGATTTTCGTCGGTTGATTGTCAACGGTGTCTATTGGTGTCTTGAAACCGAAGCACCGCAACGATATGCTCCCGGTTGGCGTGCTAAAACCGGAGAACGGTGGCGAGATATGGATTATGGTCCATTCATCTCCACTGCCGTTGCCGCGAATGACAATAACCTTACATATAAAGGTATTGTTATTCCGCTTACTCCTGATCATACTGGTGGTGCAGTAGCGTTTGACACTGACCTATTACGTTATTCTGCAGGTTGGATAGATGGACTGATTGACTTTGCTGATGTTGAATTTAACGGTTGGCATCAGAGTTACCCATCTATAGAAGGAAAACTGCTATGGGAAAATAAGGTGGAACCCGGATGGGCAAAAGATGATAGTTTTGAAGATACACGAACCATTCCCTTCGGTCCGTTACCCAGAGATTGGGCTCATTGGAAGGGATTATATCTTCATGAGGACAAGGTTATTCTGTCTTATACGGTTGGGACTCGTTCGGTGTTGGAAACGCCATCACTTGAAAGCGGAGAAAAAGCGGACGCTTTTGCCAGAACTTTCCATCTCGGTCCCTCCACATCAAGTACACTTGTCCGTATCGCAACAATGGCTGACAGTGCCACAATTCTCTTACCCAAATTGTCACGTGGTGCTGCCATCGCTCTGTGTCCACAGGGTACAGAAGCTGGTGCCCCCGGCAGTCTTCTCGCTGCGTTGGTTGACGCACCAAAAGAAGCACATTTGGAGATAGTGAATGAGGAAATCCGGGTTAGGTTCCCGGCATCTCAGGAATCCATCTCAGCCAAAGTTCTGATCACCTCAGCAGTTCAGGATAGACTTGACATAGACGCATGGAAAGAATTTGTTGAAACTTCCGCTCCTGTAATAGACCTAACGACATTGATCAAAGGTGGGCCGCAACGTTGGACAGAAAAATTAAATACAACAGGACAGACTGATATGCAGCGAAAACTTAGACTGGAAACGTTGAAAATAGACCCCGGAACAACGACTTTACGGCTTGAAATAGATGGATACATCCCGAAAGTACTTTCAATGGATGACCTCTCTCCTGCCCCTGGTGACGTTGCCAATGCAGATCAGTACTTCGCTGTCTTGGTCCCATCTTCCAGCACTGGCAAGTCCGCGTCTGCGTTGGAACATAAGGATGATCCGACTTTGATCGGACACTGGCGTTTTGACGAGGGTGAAGGTTCACAAACCGTAAGTACCGCTCAGGAGAAGCAAACAATCTCCCTTGATGGTGTTCACTGGGAAGATGGACCGCAGGGCAAATGTCTTGTATTTGGTGGTGATTCGGAAGCTCGTTTTGACCAAGACTTTGCACTTGATTTTGATACTACCGACCTAAGCTTTTCTGCATGGATTAACACAAAGGATGACGGTACAATCTTCGCTGAAACACTTGATGAACCAGAGTGGGTACCGGATGGCAAGACCTTTTTTATCCGAAATGGACAATTAGCATTTGATATCGGTTGGGTCGGTGTCATCACAAGTAATACAGGAGAGGGTAAATCAGTCGTTGATGGTGCTTGGCATCATGTTGGATTGACGTGGCGGCATGAAACTGGTGCAGTGAAGTTGTTTTTGGATGGAGAGATTGTCGCAGAAGGCACTCTCAAGCCAGAAGATGATTTGGAAGATGACATATTACGACTCGGATATACTGCCGAAAATTTCCCACAATCTCCTCGGTTAGAAGGCAAACTTGATGAACTGCATCTCTACAACCGTGTCCTTTCATCTGACGAGATGCAGACGTTTTACCAAAGTCTTCAAGAGCCGCCTCTGATTGCTGCGGCTCTGGTAGAACCGATTGAGGGTGCGAAATGGACCCTCGACTCTGACAGTGTCACCCTACATCTATCAACAGACACTACTGCATCGGTTCTTACATGGGATGGCAGTGAACAGACGCTTCCAGATTTCGCTAAGTTGGCGGCAAATGATGGACGCGATCCAAACCAACCGTTCGCTATTGATAAGATAGATTGGCCGGAACAAAATCCGTGGGATTCGTGGATACGTTTCGGTGGGTTTGACTTCTTCCAAGATGGTAATCGCGCAGCACTTTCTACTTGGAACGGGGATGTCTGGACAGTTACCGGACTCAACGATGCTTTGGACTCTCTCACTTGGCAACGTGTCGCAACTGGACTGAATCAACCGTTGGGACTAAAAATTGTTGATGAACAGATTTACGTTGCTGGACGGGATCAGATCACCCGTCTCGTTGATCTTAACGGAGACGGTGAAACTGACTTCTATGAGAACTTCAACAATGATGTTTACAATAGTGAACACTTCCACGAACAGGTTATGGACTTGCAAACCGATGAAGCTGGCAACTTCTATTTCATGAAATCCGCACGGCATGGACTACCCGCTCAACATCCACACCATGGCACACTCGTTAGAGTATCATCAGATGGAAAGAAATCCGACGTGCTCGCTTACGGATTTCGTGCCTCAAATGGACTTGGGATTAGTCCTGGTCCTACATTCTACGGTACAGATCAGGAAGGTTATTGGATGCCTGCTAATCGACTGAACCGTATCACTGCCCCCGGTAAATTTTACGGAAATCTATGGGGGTGGCATCCACCCGGTGGTCCACCTGATAGTTATGAACCGCCTCTCTGCTGGGTGGCTCCTTTTGTTGACCGTTCTCCTGCAACATTAGTCTGGGTTCCCACTGATATGTGGGGTGAAATGGGTGATTCTCTACTCTCAGTCAGCTATGGTACGGGGAAAGTATACGCGGTTCTTCAGCAAGAGATAGGGGAAACTGTACAAGGTGCTCTCACCGAAATGGGTTTAGAATTTCCCACAGGTGTGATGCGTGGACGATTCCATCCAATCACTGGAAACCTTTATATTGCGGGTTTATTCGGTTGGTCGTCGGAAAAACAGAGAGACACTGGATTCTATCGAATACGCATGACAGGTGCTCCACTGCGTACCCCCAAATCGTTCCGCGCTGTCAAAGACGGGTTAATCATTGATTTCTACACTCCACTTGAAGCAGAATCCGTAGCAAATTTAGAGAATTGGCGAGTACAAAGTTGGGAGTATCGGTGGTCTAAAAACTACGGTTCACCACAGTTGAAACGTTCTGGTGAAGAAGGTAGAGATGAACATACTGTTCAATCTGCTACACTCTCTGATGATGGCAAAACTGTTTTCCTGAAGATACCATCGCTTACGTCTACGATGCAGTTTCATGTTGTTATCAAGGGTAACTTTGCTGATGGTGTGCCGTTGGATTGTTATTTGCATGGAACGATACAGGAGCTTGAAGAGGAGCACGACACTGAGTGAACTCAGTGCGAACGATTTTCAGTACGGTTAGAAAACCAAATCATTTACGTAAATTTATAGTGAATTATACATGCTCACTGCAGGAGTAAGTTCCGAATCGCTATTAAGTCCAATGTTAGTAAGGAATCGGAGTTTCCTTCTACAATCCAACAATGTAGAATAAATTGTAAAACCTACTATGGTACTCAATCGTCTGTATAAGAAACGTATTGACAGATCCACTTATATGTTTTACATTTTAACAGACAATCAGACTGAAACATGATGAAGATTGAAGGAGGTAAGATGCATGAATGGCACAGAAAAAGTCGTAAAACACTTGGAAATGACACAAGCCATTATAAACCGTTTAGGACGCAACACTTTCCTCTTAAAAAGCTGGAGTATGACAATTCTCGTTGCAGCAATGGTCTTAATCGCTAGAGAAGACTTACAAAATCCATTTCTTGTATTGGTTCTATTCCTTCCTATCGCTGGGTTTTGGATTTTGGACGGATACTTTCTCTGGCAGGAACGCTTGTGCCGACAAGTCTATGACGATATCCGAGAGCAAACTGACACCGATTTCAAGATGGAGCTTGGTAAACACAAAAATAAACCAAAGTGTAATTGGATCTCAGCGATTTTTTCAGTTACACTCATTATTTTTTATCTGATAGAGGTACTATTTGTCGGTGCAATTGCGTATTTCTTCTAATTGATGAATTTTTATGAGATTTGTGTTTTCAGTTTTAGGTTAGATTGAAACATGAAACCCATAGGTGTCAACTTAAGGAATTCCTAACATTGGAAACCTTCTCCTGTCCCGACCGAAGACATGTACAAAATTTTCACCCAGAACCTACACCATCCAACACGGCTCTAAGTATCCATTCCAACAATTTAATAGTTCAGTTTTATTGAAGTAACGAAAATCCGTTACCACTAATATAACATGTAGGCATCAATATCAACTTTTCTTGTAATTGTGCCAAATTTGTGATATTATTTTAACTTTACAATAAAACAAGATGTCAAGTTACACTCGGTGAAAAAATGAATAAATTATTGGCAGACGTAGACCCAGAAATAGTAGAGATTGCCGCCAATGACTTAGCACGTCAGCAAAATACGTTGATGCTAATCCCCTCTGAGAACTATGCCAGTCGTGCCGTTATGGAAATACAAGGGAGTATCCTTGGGAATAAATATGCTGAAGGGTATCCCGGTGAGCGTTACTATAACGGTTGCGAGTTTATGGATAGTGTGGAATCGCTTGCGATAGAACGTGCGAAAACACTTTTCGGTGCCGAACACGTTAACGTTCAACCGCATGCTGGCACACAAGCGAATATGGCAGCATACCATGCCTTGCTTGATCCGGGTGATACGATCTTAGCCATGACTCTCAGTCACGGTGGACATCTGAGCCACGGGGACAAAGTCAACTTTTCTGGACGTTATTACAATATAGCGTCTTACGGTGTAGACGCAGAAACGGAACTGATTGACATGGACGTTGTAGGTCGCCTTGCCGAAGAACATCAACCGAAACTCATTGTTGTTGGGGCAACTGCGTATCCTCGTCAATTTGACTTTGCTGCTTGGCGTGAAGTCGCAGATTCTGTGGACGCATACCTACTCGCAGACATCGCACATATTGCTGGACTTATCGCAGGCGGTGCTCATCCAGATCCTGTCCCATATAGTGATGTGGTTACGACTACAACACACAAAACCTTACGCGGTCCTCGCGGTGCGATGATAATGTGTAAGGAAGAATATGCAGCGAAGATTGATAGAGCAGTATTCCCAGGTCTACAAGGCGGTCCTTTCCTGCACACAATCGCCGCAAGAGCAGTTGCTTTCAAAGAAGCAAGCGAACCAGAGTTTAAAACATATCAAGCACAAATAGTTAAAAATTCAAAAGCACTTGCATCAAGGTTAATTGAGAACGGATTCAGGTTAGTCAGTGGTGGCACAGAAAACCATTTGATGTTAATAGACTTAACTTCAAAATATGAAAAACTAAGCGGTAGGCAAGCAGCAGATCATCTTGAGGATGCGGGAATTATTGCTAATAAAAACACTATTCCTTTCGACAAAAGGAAACCGAAAACAACAAGTGGCATCCGACTTGGCACACCTATGGTTACAACACGCGGCATGAAAGAAGATGAAATGATACAAATTGCAGATTTTATGACTGAGGCACTTGAAAACAGACTAAAAGCTTCTGTGAAAAAACGCATCCGAGAAAAAGTCAAAGAATTCTGCGCGCAGTTCCCAATTTATGAATACCTGTCGTAAACACAATTTCTATACTACAAACGATTATACCTAAAAGTTGGACTACAAATCTGCACTCGCCTACATAGAACAGTTTATTGATTATGAAAGAAGTCCGGACTTCGCACGACAAGCGCGGTTTTACAATCTTAATCGTATAACGCAGTTATTAGAGTTGCTCGGAAATCCACACGAAAAATTAAATGTCATTCATGTCGCAGGGAGTAAAGGCAAAGGATCAACAGCAGCGATCATCGCATCAGTGCTAACACATGCGGGATATAAAACGGGGTTGTATACCTCTCCACATTTGATAACACCACGGGAACGGTGTCGGATTAACAACGAACTTATATCAGAATCAGAAGTTGCTTGCTACATTGACAAACTGAAACCTGCGATTGAAACCGTTTCCGATTCAGAATTCGGACGTGTTTCATTCTTTGAAATATACACAGCACTTGCCTTTACCTATTTTGCTGATAAAGCAACAGATTTTGCTGTTATTGAAGTCGGACTGGGAGGACGACTTGACGCAACAAACATCGTTTCTCCGGTGGCAACTGTCATGACACCCATTGGTTTAGAACACACATCAATATTAGGAGATACCTATACTAAAATAGCGATTGAAAAAGCGGAGATAATCAAACAAGAGTGTCCGGTTGCAGTTGCCCCGCAACATCCTGATGCATACACTGTCATAGAAAGGGTAGCAAAAGAACGAAACGCACCAATTGTAGAAGTCAAAAATATAGTAGAAAAAAGATCCGATAATCCTGTTCTTAATTCAGACGGTGTAACTATAGCGCAACACTTTGATGTAGAAACTGATACAGAGACTTTTAGACAGCTCATGCTGCCACTATTAGGACACCATCAGTATATCAACGCTACGACTGCCATTGCTGCGATTGAGTGTCTGAAACAGAAAGGATATGAAATCACTAAAGATAGTGTATATGAAGGTTTTAAGAACGTAACGTGGCATGGACGTATCCAGTTAATAAAGTCCTCACCACTTGTCGTGCTTGATGGAGCACACTCACCTATTTCTATGGAAGCACTCTGTAGCACTCTTCGTAACAATTTGCGTTACACTCAGGTGGTTTTTATCGTTAGTATTATGAAGGATAAGGATTTAGTAGCAATTGGCAATATTATCTCAAAAACAGCGGATTCCGTGATTGTAACACAAGTTCCCGACAACCCTCGTGTCCTATCTGCAGAAACAATACACGATGCTTGGTCGGGTTTATTCCAAAATATAAGAATCCATAAAACCCCAAAAGAAGCAATCACAATGGGATTATCCTCAGCATCACCAACAGATTTAATTTGCGTGACAGGTTCCCTATACCTTGTCGGACAAGCACTCAAGTTTTTTAATTGGGAATATGAAAATAATAAAAGAGAGGTATTTAATGCGTGAAATCATTTGCAAAAGACGGTGGCTAAATTGGAAGTTAATTCTAATCTGCCTAACTGTATTCTGTTTAGCCACCGTGGCTTTTGCCCAATCAGACACCAATCTGGAAAATCCTCCCGTGCCTTTAGTTTGGTGGATTGCACCGATCGGTTCACTTATTGCTTTAGGTTTCGCATACCATTTCTATCGTTCCGTAATGAAACAGGACGAAGGAAATGAAACAATGCGTGAAATTGCACAATCTGTCCGTGAAGGTGCAATGGCATATCTTCGGCAACAATATAAAGTGGTCGGCATCGTCTTTGCTGTCCTGTGTCTCATCTTTATCTTCATGGCTTTCGTCCTTAAAGCACAGAACCAGGTGGTACCTTTTGCTTTCCTAACAGGAGGCTTTTTTTCTGGTCTCTGCGGTTTCCTCGGCATGAAAACCGCAACCAATGCATCCGCCCGGACAACAAGTGCAGCGATGAAAGGACTCAACGCTGGTTTACGGGTTTCCTTCCGTGCTGGTGCGGTGATGGGATTGATAGTCGTTGGCTTTGCACTCCTTGACATCACTGGATGGTTTCTCATACTCTATTACATCTTCCCAAAAATCTCTTGGATAGGTGAAGACTTTTTAGGTAAAAACCCGTTACCCCAAATTACAGTGATTATGCTTAGTTTCGGAATGGGTGCTTCCACACAAGCACTGTTCGCTCGTGTTGGCGGTGGTATCTATACGAAAGCAGCGGATGTCGGTGCTGACCTCGTTGGAAAAGTTGAGGCAGGCATACCTGAGGATGATCCGCGTAATCCTGCTGTTATCGCTGATAATGTTGGCGATAATGTTGGTGATGTGGCTGGCATGGGTGCTGACCTATACGAATCTTATGCAGGTTCTATTCTTGCAACAGCTGCCCTCGGTGTCGCTGCTGTTGCAGCTAAAGATTATGGTAATCTTTCCCTACAACTGAAATACCTCTCTGCCCCCATGATTATCGCTGGTATCGGTGTGCTTCTCTCTATTTTAGGTATCTATATGGTGCGTACAAAAGAGGGAGCGACGATGAAACAGCTGATGGGTTCGCTTAATCTCGGTATCAACGGGAGTGCTCTCGGTATAGCAATAATCTCTCTCCCTGTTTTACTCTATTTAGGAAAAGAAGAGGGTTTTAATAACGAATGGCAAATCTGGGGAGCAATTGTCGCTGGACTTGTAGCTGGATTAGTTATCGGTAAAGTCACTGAAATTTTTACTTCCCATGAATATAAACCGACACGCGCAATCGCCAAACAAGCACAAACAGGACCGGCAACAGTGATTATTGAAGGCGTTGCTGTTGGAATGGAATCAACCGCGATTCCAGTTTTAACCATTATCGCAGCAGTTGCCATTAGTTACTATCTTCCCGGAGGATCAACCGAACCCTTGATGGGACTTTACGGTGTCGGTATTGCTGCTGTCGGCATGCTGGCAACACTCGGTATTACACTTGCCACTGATGCTTACGGACCTATTGCAGATAACGCTGGCGGAAACGCAGAGATGGCAAAACTGGATGAAAGCGTTAGAGAACGCACAGATCAGTTAGATGCACTCGGTAATACAACTGCCGCAACAGGCAAGGGTTTCGCAATCGGTTCAGCCGCACTCACAGCACTTGCACTACTCGCAGCTTATCTTGAAGAAATTCGGCACGGCCTCATCCATTTAGCAGGCAAAGAACAACTCAATATCCCCGGTGAAGGGAATATCAATACTTTAGAAGTTACGGTGAGCCAATTTATGGATTACTATAATGTCACATTGATGAATCCGCAAGTTCTCATTGGTCTGTTTCTCGGGGCAGTGATGGCATTCTATTTCTGCGCCTTGACGATGAAGGCTGTTGGACGCGCTGCAGGTGCTATGGTAGAAGAAGTTCGTCGTCAATTTCGTGAAAACCCCGGCATTATGAAAGGTGAAGTGAAACCTGACTACGCACGATGTGTTAGTATTTCTACTGTCGGTGCACAACGTGAGATGATTTATCCATCGCTCATTGCGATTGTTGTGCCTGTTGCTGTCGGATTACTATTTAATGTTGCAGGCGTACTCGGATTACTCGCGGGCGGGTTGGCAACAGGTTTCGTTTTGGCTATTATGATGGCAAACGCTGGCGGTGCTTGGGACAACGCGAAAAAGTTTATTGAAGAAGGTAAACATAAAGAAGAATACGGTGAAAAAGGTTCCGAACAGCACAAAGCCACTATTGTTGGGGATACCGTCGGAGATCCGTTTAAAGACACCTCCGGTCCTTCGCTTAACATCTTGATTAAGTTGATGTCAATGGTTTCTGTTGTGTTTGCTGGCCTCATCGCAAAATATGGTGGTGTGTTCAGCACTTGGTTAGGTATGCAATAGTTAGCGTCTGAAAAAGGAATATAAGCATGAAACTGAATTTTTCTATCGGTTTTATTTTGAGTTTGCTGATTCTGTTGACAATAGGTTGTCAGCGGTTACAGAATCAGATGAAGGCGGATCCTGATGATACTTCTGTATCCGTTGATGACGTTGATTCGGCTGATATTGCTTATACAGGAAAAGTTTTCATCGGAGATGCTGAAGACAGATTCGGAACAGACGAATTTGTAGTGAATTCTGCTACCATTACAGATGATACGTTAACTGTCAGTGTATCTTACAGTGGTGGGTGCGAAACACATGAATTTACCTTAATTGCATCGGAATCTTTCCTTGAATCGTTTCCTGTGCAACTCCATGTTTCCCTTGCGCACAATGCTAACGGGGACGCATGTGAAGCCTATCCAACTGAAGAATACCAATTTGATCTAACACCGATTAAAAACATGTATCAAGAGGCTTACCGACAGGAAGCGGGTACAATCATTTTACGCCTGAAAGACGCACCGAACACAGATCTTGTTTATGAATTCACGATGTAGTGGAGTGTCCATTCGGACAAGATTAGTGTAGACAGAACAGTAGTCATAATTATGTCATAATTATCAAGTCTTGGTATTTTTAGAAAATCATTTTCGTTTCTACGCATCCTTTTTTTAGCATTTAGAAGGAGAACCAGCCAATGTCCAATAAATTGAAACCCCGTAGTTATGTGATTACCGATGGACCTGACCGTGCCGCCGCACGCACCATGCTTATGTTTGGTGATGAAGGACTGACACCAGAAGACCTTGACAAACCGATTATCGGGGTGGCAAATACGTGGATTGAAATCGGTCCCTGTAACTTCCACTTGAGACGACTCGGTGCAAAGGTCAAACAAGGCATACGCGATGCGGGTGGTACACCTCTGGAATTCAACACCGTCAGTATTTCCGATGGTATTACAATGGGTACAGAGGGGATGAAGACCTCGCTTATTAGTAGGGAAATCGTAGCTGACTCTATTGAGTTAGTCTCTATTGGCAATATGTTTGATGCTGTTGTAGCACTATGCGGATGCGACAAAACTGTCCCTGGTACCGTTATGGCATTAGCGCGTTTAGATATTCCATCACTCACATTATACGGCGGATCAATTATGCCCGGTAAATTTCAGGGACGGGATGTCACCATTCAAGATGTCTTTGAAGCGGTCGGTCAACATGCGGAAGGCACTATCACAGTAGAGGACTTGGACGATCTGATTAGTAAAGGATGTCCGGGGCCAGGTGCTTGCGGTGGACAATTCACTGCTAATACAATGGCTACTGCTGTTGAGATGTTGGGTATTGCTCCAATGGGTAGCGGTAGCGTGCCAGCTGCCATAGAAGAAAAGGACGATGAGGCATACAAAGCCGGACAACTCGTTATGGATATGCTTGCTGCTGACCGTCGTCCAAGTCAGATTATTACCCGAAAGTCACTTGAGAATGCTATTACATCAGTTGCTGCGACAGGCGGTTCTACGAATGGTGTTCTCCATCTCCTTGCTATCGCTCACGAAGCGCAAATCCCGTTGACACTTGAGGACTTCCACACTATTAGTCAGAGAACACCCGTTATGGCAGACTTAAAACCCGGTGGACAGTTTGTCGCTACTGACTTGTATGAAGCGGGTGGGATTCAGTTCTTAGCAAAACGCCTCGCAGAAGCAGGACTAATCCATACAGATGAACTCACCGTTACAGGGAAAACCATCGGTGAAGAAGCCAACGCTGCCACCGAAACCGATGGACAACAAGTTGTCAGAACAGTGGATTCTCCCCTGAAACCGACAGGCGGGTTTGCTATATTGAGAGGCAATCTTGCACCTGACGGATGTGTGATCAAGTTAGCAGGTCAGAAAAAAACAATCCATCGCGGTCCGGCACGTATCTTTGAACGTGAAGAGGACACTTTCGCTGCCATAAAAGATGGGAAAATTAAACCCGGTGATGTTGTTGTTATCCGATATGAAGGACCTACTGGTGGTCCCGGTATGCGTGAGATGTTAGGTGTGACCGCGGCAATCGTCGGGGCAGGTCTGAGTGAAGATGTTGCATTAATGACAGATGGCAGATTCTCTGGAGCAACGCACGGCTTCATGATATGCCATGTGGCACCAGAAGCTGCAAAAGGCGGTCCCATCGCTATTCTCCAAGAAAACGACGAAATCGTGATTGATGCTGAAGCACGCAGAATTGATGTCACACTCACCGATGCTGAAATTCAAACACGTTTTGAGAAATGGACACCTCCCGAACCTCCCTATAAACGCGGCGTGATGGCAAAATATGCCAACTCTGTTTCATCTGCATCTGAAGGTGCTGTGACAGGATAAATTCAGTTTATCCCATTCACAAACACAACATACAGTTCAATGCTTTCTATCTGTGGGACAGGTCTACGTGCTTGTCCCTTTGTGGTTAAGCATTAAATCAGAAAAACACTTGCAAGATCCTCACTAATTTAGTAAAATAATGTCTGAAAAACAAATGAAACCCGTTATCTGGGTTGGGGATTCTAAAAGGAGGGATCAAAACTCCAAAAAAGAGATTGATTTGATTCGAGATCGTTTGAATTGGGCAAAAGAACTTGCTCAGGAGCAAAACGAAAATGAGCAAAGAACAAATTGAATATGAAATAGGTAGTGGAAACGTATTCAAGGATTTAGGATTTCCTAATCCTGAGGAAGAACTCTTGAAAGTTCGTGTTGCTTCCCTTATTTACAATATTATTACTAAACGTGGTTTAAAACGAGGTGAAGCATCCAATATTCTGGGTATCAGTAAGTCTGACCTTTCAACAATTTTGAAAGGTAGACTCGCTGACTGTTCACTTGATCAATTGCTATCACTACTTGGAAAATTAGATCACGATATTGAGATCGTGCTACACAAAAGACCTTCCAACACACCACCCGCTGGACTCCGCATATCCACATCCACTGATTAATTTCTACCCACATACAATTATGGATAACGAAGCACATATCTTCCACATCCAGACAGAACATAAAGGTAAAAGGTTGGATAGATTCCTAATCAGTGCAACCGAAGATGTGTCGCGCACCTATCTCCAGAAACTGATACGTGAGGGGGCTGTCACCGTAAACGATAAAGTCTCCAAACAACCGAGTCGGACACTCCGCGTTGGAGACCAAGTTTGCATTTCGTTTCCCGAATCCCAACCTTTGGAAACTGGACAACCTGAAGATATCCCACTTGACATCCTCTATGAAGATAGCCATTTAATTGTGTTGAACAAATCCGCAGGGATGCTCGTTCATCCTGCAAGTGGTGTGAATACCGGGACACTCGTCAACGCGCTCCTGGCACACTGCAGCGACCTATCTGGCATCGGTGGTGTAGAAAGACCCGGTATTGTCCATAGATTAGACAAAGACACGTCAGGTGTGCTCGTAGTCGCAAAAACAGATGTTGTGCATCGTGGATTGTCCGTGCAGTTTGAAAAACATACCATTACCCGTCAATATGTTGCTGTTGTTTGCGGCATTCCATCTGAAGTCATTGGAACGATTGATGCGCAAATCGCCCGTAGTAGACGTGACCGTCGACGGATGACCACAGTTAAAAACAACGGCAGGCATGCAGTTACGCATTATCAAGTATTAGAAATATACAACAAATTCTCTCTCGTTCAACTCACATTGGAAACAGGACGGTTACATCAAATACGTGTGCATCTACAGCATATTGGACACCCGGTTGCAGGTGATGCCATCTATGGAGGAGAACAACGCGCTATGAACGACGCGGATACACTTCCAATAAAACATGCACTTATACGTCTGAAACGTCAAGCATTGCATGCGCGCACCCTTCAATTTGAGCATCCTATCTTGAATGATACTTTGATGTTTTCTGCACCAAAGCCAGCAGATATGCACCGACTTATTGAGGCATTGCGAACATTAACACGAGCGCATTTATAGGAGAGTGATTATGGAATATGTCAATTTTGGTAAAGCAGGGGTTAAGGTAAGTCCACTCGCTTTAGGATTAGGATTAAGAGGACAAGCAGACGAAAACGCCGCACAACGTTTGATTGAGCATGCGATTGACAACGGTATCAATCTCATTGATTGTGCAAACATATATGGCCCAATGGATGATCGTGATAATATTGGTCGTTCAGAGGTAATTCTCGGTAAAGCAATTAAAGGGAAACGAGATAATGTGGTGATTACTTCCAAAGTCTGCAGCCATATTGGGCAAGGTCCGAATGACTATGGGTTATCGCGTTACCACATCATGCGGGAGATAGATCGAACATTGACGCGTATCGGCACTGACCACATTGATGTCTACCTGATTCACGTTCCGGACGACACTACACCGCAAGAGGAGACAATCCGTGCATTAGACGATCTCGTGCGTTCTGGTAAGGTGCGATACCTTGGGTGCTGTAATCATCAGGCATGGCAGGTCTGTAAAGCACTCTGGATTGCGGATAGTATCAACACGACACCTTATATGTGTGTTCAAAATATGTATAACCTCCTTAATCGAGATTTGGAGACTGAGATGTTCGGATTGGTGCGTGAGGAGGGTCTTGGCGTGATGAGTTATAGTCCGTTGTCAGTTGGTCTATTGAGTGGTGTCTATTCTCCTGATGAACCGCCACCTGATGGCACATTGTGGGCAAGACGTTATCCAGAAGAATATGAACGGCGGATGCGTGGGGCAACGGGAAAGGTAATTGCTACCCTCAAACGGCTTGCAGATGCGTTAGGAAAGACACCTGCTCAACTTGCAGTGGCATGGGTTGTATCACACCCCGAAGTCTCCGTGGCTATCAGTGGAAGCGATACGATTGAACAACTGGACGACACCCTTGGTGGTGTTGGATGGGAATTAGATGCGGCTGTTCGTGAGGAATTAGATGAGGTATCGCTTTCGTTTGTGCGTTTGACCGCACCACCTTTTTAATGTTTGAGCCAAGAGGTACCCGTTATTGAAGGCAAGAACATAGCACCCTTGCCTTCAATAGTGATTTGTTATCTTTTGAGTTTTGCCCAAGTAGTTGTGAGCTTACCAGATGGTGCGACATCAGCGAGTTCATCAAACCCGTTGTCCATGATTTTCTGAATATCGTCTTCACTGAGAACGGCACCAATGATAGCGACTTCGTCAAGGATACCGATGTATCTTCCGGCATACCCGTGTCCGATGAATAGGTTTAGCTCACTGGCTTTGGAATCTCCGCATGGATGTGCTCCACATTTATTCCATGTTCCGTTTGCTACAACTTCCCCATCTTTATACATTAGATACTGGCGTTTATCAACATCTCTGACATGAGCGATGTGCATCCATTGATCATCCACGATCGTTCCTACAGGTGGTCTTTGTACTTCTACATAGGGTTCACAATTTCCACCGCAATCACCCCAGTAAAAACTCATCGTACCGTTTACTTCCTGTGTCAAACAACCTTCGCCACCGAAGGACTTACAGACGATGTTTTTACGCCCCGCAGCAACGTTTTCAGGTTTAGACCAAAAGACAATTGTAACACTCCCATCAAATTGAAGCGATTCTGCATTGCCCAAATCAATGTAACCTGACCCATCAAATTCAAGTGCATCCCCATATTTCCCGTCCACCCATTTCAAGTCATTTACAAATTCACCATCATGTTCGTTTTCAGTGGAATCTTTGGCAATGTCACCGTTTCCCTCATCGAATTTCCATACACCTATATATGTTTCTGGATCTAACTTAGCAGAACTCAAAGAGACTAAAAAGCATGTAACGAATACGGTGATTGTAAGAATACATGATAATCTAAGTTTCATCGGTTTTTCTCCTTATAGTTAATTTTGATGTGAGATCGAAAAATAGGTCTGTTGAAAAGATGAGAACCTATATGGTATTAAGGGGAATGGAATGATCAATACCAAAAAGACTACTCAATGAAACTATAGCAATTATTACTAATTTTGTCTGAACCAGGATTTTCAGGATTAGTAGATGGACAGGATTATGACTCTGAAGTTTCAGAGTGCTTTTGATAACAGAAGCTGCTATGGGACAGAAAAACAACGGACAATCCAAATCAACACCGAATACTCGTATGGTATTCATCGGGGTTGGAAACCCATCTATCAAGAGAAGGTCTTCCTAAATCTATGTACAAATGATCCAATGTTCGTAGGCGTGCTTTGTAAGTGCGCCTAAGGTTTAGTCAGAAATTCCTATTCCTCCCTGTCTGACGAGAGTTCCCATAGCAACACGGTGCCATCCCAGCTTCCGCTTGCGAGGGTCTTACCATCTGCACTGAAAACAACGCTTGTAACACTACTCGTATGTCCTGTCAACGTCAAAAGATGTGTGCCTGTTCGCACATCCCAAAGACGGATGGTGTTGTCCCAACTCCCACTTGCGAGTATCTTTCCATCAGGACTAAATACAACACTATCTACATTATTCCTATGTCCCACCAAATCCCTAATATATGTCCCTGTCTGCATATCCCACAAGCACACTCTATCGTCCCAACTTCCACTTGCGAGTATCTTTCCATCGGGACTAAACGCAACGCCACCGACTCTATGATCATGTGTTATCAATTCGCGAATAGATGCCCCTGTCTGCGCATCCCACAAACGCATGGTACCATCCCAACTTCCACTTGCCAGTGTCTTTCCATCTGGACTGAAAACTACACTAACGATTTCATCCGTATGTCCTGTGAGTTTCCGAATAGATGTCCCTGATTGCATATCCCACAAAAGCAAAGTATTCTCAGCACCTTGACTTGCAAGTATTTTACCATCCGGACTAAATGCAATGCTCTTAATGCCATCCGTATCCTCTTTGAGTTTTTGCAGGGGTGTACCTGTTTGCACATCCCATATATACACAGTGTCGTCATCTGCTGAATAGCTTGCACTTGCAAGTGTTTTGCCATCTGGACTGAACGCTACACAAGATATCTCCCACGTATGTCCTACCAACACATGAAATGGTCGTGCAGTCTCAATATCCCACAAAAGCACGGAATTATCCATCCATCCGCCGCTTGCAAGTTTAGAACCGTCAGAATTGATCGCTACACACCTAACTCTACTGGTATGACCTGTTGTTAGTTCCCGAAGATGTTCACCCGTGTTCACATCCCATAGACACACGGCTTCGCCAATACTGCTTGTTGTAAGTGTCCTACCATCTGGACTGAACGCAATGCTGATGGTATCATCCGTATGCATTTTTAATACCTGTAGGGATTCCCCGGATTCCACATCCCAAAGACAAACTCTCTTATCCCACACGCCCGCACTTGCAATTGTCTTACCATCCGGACTGAATTCAACATCAACAACTCCACCCGCTGTATGTCCTTTCAACGTTCTTAGAGATGCGCCAGTTTCCGTATCCCACAGTCGGACGGTTCTATCCCAGCTTGTACTTGCAAGTATCTTGCCATTACGACTAAACGCAACTGCCAAGAGATGCTTCTCATGTCCTATGAGAGTTCGTAGAGATTTACCAGTCTGCACTTCCCATAAACGGGCTGTATTATCCCAACTGGCACTGGCAATTGTCTTGTCATCAGGACTAATAGCAACACCCCATATCCTTTGCGTGTGTCCTGTAAGTGTCTGCAGTGATGCCCCTGTTCGCACATCCCATATACGAACCGTAGTATCGTCACTCCCACTCACCAATATCTCTCCATTTGAACTAAACACAACGCTATTTACATCATTGCTGTGTCCAGACATTGACATGAGATGCATACCTGTTCTTGCATCCCACAAACGGACAGAAGCATCTTCACTTCCACTCGCAATTGTAAATCCATCTGGACTGAAAGACACGCTTTTCACTCCAGATGTATGTCCTGTAAGGAGGTTAAGTTCCTCTCCTGTTTGTGCGTCATAAATCCAAATCCCTATACTACTTGCTACTGCTATACGTTTCCCATCTGGGGAATATGTAATTTCTTTTATTGAACCTTTGCCGAGACGTACCTTTGCGCCATCAGGTAACCCCCATTGTGTGTAATCTTTAGCATAGATGCTTGGTGCTAAAAGGGATATTGAAAGCCCAAAAATAAAAACCGAAAACAATAATTTTTTCACTATAAATTTGTCCTTCTTTATAGTAAAAACCATAATTATTTACACACGACGGTAGGTTCGGTTTCCTAACCGAACCGGTGTTTGTTCAGTCTCATAGATAGGGTTAGGAAACCGCATCTACCGGGGAGCGTGCATGTATTTTTACATTTTACTATAAATGTTTTTGCTTGACGGCATTGCCTGTTTACTGTTACGCAGGTAATGGATGCACAAATTGATATATAGTGAATTATAAATATAAGTTGACACTTTCGTCCCACGGTAGGCGAGGTTTCCTAACCTCGCCGATGCAGAGTGTTCAAGTAATTTCAAAATCTACTATATATGGTAAATAATCATTTAGGTTGGTAAGAGATGTTGGATGTGTTTTAGATGGACGGGGTATGTGGATTAGGAAGGACAAACTCATATATTGCTGCAAATATTTTTTATAGGTAGGGAGAAATGGTGATAGTTTTATTATTTTCTTTGCTTTTAAGTGTGGTTAGGAAACCACACCATGGGTGTCAATTCAGTGAATTCCACTTAGTCTGAACCAGGATTTTCAGGATTAGTAGATGGACAGGATTATGGATCTGAAGTTTCAGAGTGATTTTGATATGATAGGCTGCTCTGATGTTGAAGGGTTTTGTAAGCCCGTATATTTAGACTTTCAAAATCGGGGTTAGAAACCCCTCCAACAAAAGAAAGATGGCTATCATTTTCTAATGCATATCTACAGAAAAAATATAACTCAGTATTGTCACCAAGATATAAATTGCTACTAATACGACTCCAAATGGACGTTTCAATTGGCTTCCTGAAACGAAGATGCCGATTCGGAAGACGATCAGAATAATCACCATTGCAGGAAATAGGAATTGGAAGAATTTGCCTGATGCTTGCAAACCTATAGGTGTCGCAGCCGCAGATACACCCGCAACAAAAAGCACATTCAGAATGTCCGCACCGATTATGTTGCCGACTGCCAACTCACCATGCCCGCGTCTGACTGCTGTGATCGCTGTTACAAGTTCCGGCAACGATGTACCAAATGCGACTAGGGTTGCTGCTACAATCTCCTCCGGAACATTAAATCTTATTGCAAGTGTTTTCACTGTTGGGATGAGAATTTGCGCGGAAATAACCACAATTGCAATTGATCCGATAAGTTTAAATAGGGTAACAAACGTGCTTGATCTCTTGTGTTCTGTTTCTTCATCATTTTCAGGTTCAGGTTCAGACGTGATTGCACCTGCCCATCGAATAGATTGCCATATATATAAACCTAATAGAATAACGAAAACAATGCCTATGTATTGATGGAGAGTCCCGCCTTGACTGAATACTTTCGCTGGAGATGACCAAGGAAAACAGGCTAATACCATGAGAATACCAGCACTCACCTGAACATTGGACAAACGGGATGCTAACTCTCTATTGAACGATAAGGGAGCAATCAGTGAAGCCAACCCTAAAATCAATCCTGTATCACATATAATTGATCCAACAGCATTGCCAAGAGCAAGTCCCGGTTCTCCTTGTATAGCCGATAGTACGGAAACTGCCGCTTCGGGTGTTGTTGTTCCAATACTTACAATTGTCGCACCGATAACAGCCTTGCCTAACCCCCACTGCGAAGATAACACCACCGCCTCGTCAACAAGCCAATCTGCCCCTTTGCCGAGTGAAAAAAGACACACTGCAACAATCAATAAAAGTGGCAGGATGTGGACATTTCTTATTCTAAATTCCAACCAATCTGCTTTGATAAGTCTTGCAAGTTCTGCGACTGCATCTTTGTCTTGCATCAGACTGTGGAAGTCTACGTCATTGAATATTGCTTGGACTCCGTTATCTTCTTTTAAAAGCGTTATGAAGTCTTCATCTATTTTATCTGATATTTCCTTTAAATCTTCAGGGTTCGTAAACAATTGGGTTAGATCTTTCTGGATCAATACTGTGTGAATTTCTGGTTCCTTAAATTCTTTTAAAGCATCGGACAGAACATTTTTTATTTTATTCTGTTTTAGTGTTTCCTTGTGACTCTCAAGTATCTTTTCAACCAAAGAGTCATCTTGGCCGACAGCTGATTGTATGACGAAACTCTGTAAAATACAAAACAATATAATTATACAACTGACATAAGTTCGTTTTTTCATTACTCCTCCGTGTTAGACTGATGATACCAATTCTAACAAATAAAATAGCATTTATGAGGTCTCTGTAAGATGAATGTCCGAGGCGCAATGAATTGCGCGACTACAAACCAACTATTTCTTTAATGGTCCGTTCTTAATTAGAAATGGTATAAGACATTCTGTGCAAGACAAAGGCGGGGTACAGAGACCCCGCCCTACAATCAAATACTGGTTCAAACAAGGTCAAAGCGATCAAGATTCATGACCTTGTTCCACGCAGCTACGAAGTCATGCACAAATGCTTGTTGTGCGTCATCACACGCGTAGACTTCCGCTACAGCACGGAGTATGGAATTTGAACCGAATACAAGATCAGCTCGACTTCCTTTCCACTTGAGTTCACCAGTTGAACGATCCCGTCCCTCAAAAACATCATCAGATGTAGATGACATTGTCCATTCAGTATCCATATCAAGCAGATTGACGAAGAAATCAGTGGTCAACGTTTCAGTCTGATCAGTGAAGACACCGAGTTCAGATCCACAACTGTTCGCATCCAAAACGCGCAAACCACCGACGAGAACTGTCATCTCAGGAGCAGTTAACGTTAGCATTTGTGCCTTATCTATGAGCAGTTCTTCAGCAGTTCTTGGGTTTCCATTTCCAAGGAAGTTCCGGAATCCATCTGCAGTCGGTTCAAGCACAGCAAACGATTCCACATCGGTTTGTTCCTGCACGGCATCTGTGCGTCCCGGTGTGAATGGAACATCAACATCAACACCCGCGTTCTTTGCAGCTGCCTCAACCGCTGCACATCCACCAAGAACGATCAGGTCAGCGAGTGAGACCTCTTTCCCGTTGGATTGTGAGTTGTTGAAATCTGTTTGAATCTCTTCCAAAGCTTGAAGTGCCTTCTGTAGTTTGGGAGGACTGTTGACTTCCCAATCTTTCTGCGGCGCGAGACGAATACGTGCGCCGTTCGCGCCACCACGTTTGTCTGTGCCGCGGAATGTTGATGCAGATGCCCAAGCAGTAGAAACAAGTTGTGAAATGGGTAGTTCTGATGAAAGACACTTGTCTTTTAGTGCGGCAATGTCTTGCTCATCAATCAATTCGTGATCAACGGCTGGCACTGGGTCTTGCCATAACTGAGGTTCTTCAGGAACCCAGGGACCGAGACACCGTGTGAGAGGTCCCATATCGCGATGGGTAAGTTTATACCATGCCCTTGCAAATGCATCAGCGAAGTCCTCGGGATTCTGATGGAAGTGCTTTGAAATCTTGGCATAATCTGGATCTGCCTTCAGGGAAAGGTCGGTTGTAAGCATCATTGGAGCATGCTTCTTTGAAGGATCGTGAGCGTCCGGCACAGTGTCTTGTGCAGATTCGTCTTTGGGAGTCCACTGCCATGCACCACCGGGGCCTTTCACGAGTTCCCATTCATAGTTAAACAAGTTATCAAAGAAACTATTATCCCACTTGGTCGGAGTTGCAGTCCATGCACCTTCTATCCCACTGGTAATTGTGTGGACACCTTTACCACTGCCAAAGGTGTTCTTCCAACCGAGTCCTTGTTCTTCAAGGGATGCGCCTTCGGGTTCGGGACCGACATGCTCATCTGCATCTGCGGCACCGTGGGTTTTGCCGAATGTGTGTCCACCTGCGATGAGTGCAACCGTCTCCTCGTCGTTCATTGCCATGCGGCGGAATGTTTCTTTAATGTCTATTGCTGCAGCGACTGGATCCGGGTTGGCGTTTGGTCCTTGTGGGTTGACATATATTAGACCCATCTGAACAGCACCGAGTGGCTCCTCAAGGTCTCTGTCGCCTGTATAACGTTCGTCTCCCAACCATGTGGTTTCCGAACCCCAATAGATATCTTCTTCGGGTTCCCAGACATCCTCTCTTCCACCAGCGAATCCAAATGTCTTTAGTCCCATAGACTCAAGCGCACAGTTCCCTGTGAAAATGATTAGGTCTGCCCAAGAGAGTTTGCGTCCATATTTCTGTTTGACAGGCCAGAGCAACCGGACAGCCTTGTCAAGGCTTGCGTTATCGGGCCAACTATTGAGAGGTGCGAAACGTATTGTTCCTGAGGCTGCACCACCACGTCCATCGTGGATACGGTAGGTGCCTGCGCTGTGCCATGCCATTCGAATGAAAAGGGGACCATAGTGTCCATAGTCAGCGGGCCACCAGTCCTGCGACGTTGTCATCACATTATCAACGTCTTGTTTCAATTCCACCAAGTCGATAGTCTCAAACTCATCGGCATAGTTAAAATCCCCACCCAGAGGGTTGGATGTGAGTGGGTTCTGCTGTAACATCTTCAGGTTCAACTGATTCGGCCACCACTGTTTATTCTTTATGGTGCCTTGTGCGTGAGAATGTCCCATCACTGGACATTTACTTTCGTTACTCATATTTCCTCCAATCGTGTTCTACATTCTTACTCATCTATTCTTTGAAGTATTCTTCTATTAAGGGCTATTAAGGGTATCCTTAATCAACATTGTAGGTTTATTAATTATACTTGTTATTGACCTTAATATCAAGTATTTACTTTTTTGGGAGGGTGTGTAAAGTTTTTGCACCATAAACGTTAATTTGTCTGAACCAAGATTTTCAGGATTAGTAGATTTACAGGATTGTGAGTCTGAAGTTTCAGAGTGCTTTGATAGGATGAGCGGCTCCGATGTTGATAAACAACATCCAAGCGGTTTTGAAACGATTATTATTTCTGTGGTATTGCCTTATTGATTGTTAAATCATCAAAAGGTTGTCCGTTTTTGTCCGTAATGCGGAGGATAAAAGCACATGCGCCTTCAACATTACACACCTTCACGAGGATACTGTTCTTACCTTGTTTGAGTGTGACAGGAATGATATATGTATCAAGTCTAACAGCAAAGGTTTTAGTATGTGTGAATTCCTCTTTGCCGTTTAGCCATAATTTTCCTTGGTCGTCACTATCAAACCTTAGTTGGACTTCACGTTCATCAGGTGAGATAACGGTAGCGAAGGTGTAGAAGACTTGCCAATCAACATTCTTTTCACCGAGATGGATATAACCGTTTAACCCTGTATCGTTGAACTTTTTCCAACTGACTGGTCCATTCTGTCCATCATATTTTGTAGTGAGGTCAATTTCCGTGATGTCTTCGGGTATGTATACAGTATCAAAGCCGGTCCCGCCTGCGTTGTCAAACGGACCAAGTTCCATCCATGCATCTTCTGTTATGAAACCAGTTTTTTGAATATGCTCATCTGCCTGTTCATGCAGACCATATTCACGATAATATTCGGCTAAACCGAAATGTGTACCAATCCAAAGTCTCAGGCTATTGGGTTGATTTGGGTCAAGTTCAGCAATCATATTATCAATTTTTTGGATATACATATCTGCCTTTTCATTTATGCCGTTATCCCGATAATATGTAATTAGACTGAGGTAGGCATTTAACTGAAGACTTAGACTTTCTGTCGTAAGGTTTCTCATTAGGATATCTATTTTCTCAATATGCTCATCTGCTTTCTCATCCATTCCATTATCGTGATAGAATTTAGCGAGAACAAGGTGTGCATTCAATTGGATGCTCCGACTATCTGCAAATGCGTCAATCAATTTATTTACCATGTCAGCGAAACCTTCTTTACCTTCAATATCTTTACCGATTTTGCCAATTCTTGCGAATAAATGACGGTGAAAACTTGGTGGTGTAATGACATTCTGTCCTCTCTGATAATCTGCAGCGGATAAGTATTTCACAAATTCCCCATACGCGTGTTCATACCATTCATTAGCGAGATATATCTCACCGTTCCACAGGACATGATCAGAGATTTTTGGCTTTTGTGCTGAATGTTCAAGGATTTGTAACACATTTTCAGGTGATTGTTCTTCAGTGGCAGGGTTCACATTAGGTTTAAGTTCTTGATTCTCTGCGTATGCATTCCTGATTACTTGATCCCAATCCCACAGTAGAATATTACCGCCTCCAACACTGAGAAGCGTCTTATGATCTGGTAAAAATATCAAATCTCCCACAGCCACGGAATGTCCATCAAGTGTGATAAGTTTATCTCCGGTCGCTACATCCCACAACCGAATTTTCCCACCCCAGTAACCGACAATAAGTACTTTATTATCTGGTGAAAAGATAAATGTATCTCCATCTTCTTCTTCAGAAAAAAGCAATTCCTTAAAGTGAGGTTGTTTCGCTCTTCCTATGATACGTATCCGTTTCGTACTGCGGACAGCAATTAACGAACTGTCTGAAGAAAATACAAACTGATGTATAGGTTCTCGTTTTTTATCGTTATCTGTCAATTCTGGAAAGAAAGAACTTAACTCCGTTCCAGTTTCCGTATCCCACAGTTGTACATGTCCACCTGATGTACCACTGACAATCCTCTCCCCATCTGGTGAAAATTCTACAGTTCTGATAAAAGGTTTGTCTTCATCGGAATCTTCATCAATGTCTGAGGTAATTATTTCACGTTTTTCACCGGTTTCTATATTCAACAAGTAGATTTTATTGACAGCACCTTGTGCTAAGATTTTTCCATCAGGCGAAAACACCTCTCCAACACCCCATGGGAAAGACTTTAGTTCACGTCCTGTGTTAACATCATTCAGACGTAGTACCCAATCATTAAAGTGTGGCTTAGTCGGGTCGGTTTGTTTACCGTGATTGAGCAGTTTGGTTCCATCTGGTGTGAACACATACGTTCTGTAAGTATTCCAATACAAATGTCCCTCAAGTACTGCTTTGATTATAGAAGTTGTTTTTTGAGTATTCTTCAGATCCCAAACAGTGATTATACCTTTGTTTGATACACTCACAAAACTTGTTCCATCATTTAATGCAGCTGTCGATCTTATCCACATGTGTCCAGTAATTTTGTTCTGTACTGGTCTTCTTGTCTCAATATCCCAAAATCGGACTGTACCATCGGCACTCCCGCTTGCGAGTGTTTTGCCATCTGGTGAAAAAGTTAATTGTTCAACAATGCTGAGATGACCTGTGAAGGTAGCAATAAATTCCCCTGTAAGACTGTTCCACAATTTGATAGTACTATCTTCACTACCACAAGCAAGCAGTGAACCGTCTGGAGAGAATGCCAATGAAGACGGTCTACTGTTCCTCTCGTTCTTCATAGGGTTTCCTACGATCTCTTTTCCATTTTCCGTTGATACACTCCACATGTTCCCTTCTATAGGCTTTTGTAGAACAATTAACTCTGCTCCTGTGGTTGTATCCCATATTTGTACTGTAGTATCCAGATTTCCAGTAGCGAGTTTTGTTCTGTCTGAAGAGAATTCCATAGTCAGTGCTTTGTTTGTCTTAGTGAAATAATTAGGCAAACTAACTTCTTTCCCAAATTTCCTAAACGTTGTTAACTTCTTACCTGTCGTAGTGTCCCACAACTCAATTTTTCCATCATTACTTCCGATAGCGATTCTATCTTCTGTAAGTGCGTAACTTTCAAGGTGCATGTATCCAGGTCTTTTTCCCAGATTTGTCGTTATCGTCTCTCCAGTTTCTACATCAATCCAATATATGTTTTCTCTTGACATGCTGAGACATACAAGCGTTTTGCTATCATTTGTGAACCGCAACGTTTTCGCAGGAGGCAACTCATCTTGTAACGCTACTTTTCTCCCTGTAGTAACTTCCCGTATTTCAATTCCTGTTTCAAGCGGACTCCCACCAAAACTGGTGACTGGGTCTCCACCAGCAGATGCCATAAAGCGACCATCAGGTGAATACGCAATTGCTCTACTCATTCCGAGTAATAATGAAATCTCTTCACCTGTTGCCACATCGTAAATCCAGACACCGGTATTACTACCCACTACCATTTGTCTGCCATCTGGTGAAAACTGAATTGTTCCCAGTCCTCCCTTTCCCAGACGCATTTTCGCTCCTTTTGGCAGATTCCATTGTGGATAATTCTCCATTTTATTTTCTTCATCTGCGTCTACAGATGGTGGTTGTGTATTATCAGGTTGTTTTTTAGTAACAGGATTTTCTTGTTGCGCGAAAGCATTTCCTTGGAATAGTGCAAAATTATTGCCTTTTCCAAAACCTAACATCATTAACACTACCACGCAGGAAACGGTAGCGGTTAACCATGGGACAAATGGATTACTTGTAGATGGGGCAACAGGTTTTGTTTGTGAAATCTCACACATGATTTTGTCAGTAAGATTTGGTGTGATTTTGAATTTTGCTAATGCTTTTCTTATCATGGTTCGTGCTTCCTCAAACTTTGTTTTTTGGGGTTAAGGTGACTGTATACGGTCTATGTTAGTATACGTAGAACTCACCTTTTGTCTGAATCGCGGAATAAGAGGTGTCTCACAGTTTTGGTCAACATGGGTGATTATATGGTAGATTTCAGAGCAAATGTAAGAGGCGCAATGAATTGCGCGACTACGAACGTGTTTTTTGTTATAGTTAAAACCGTAATTATTTACACACTACGGTAGGTTCGGTTTCCTAACCGAACCGGTGTTTGTTCAGTCTCGTAGTCAGGCAGAATGCGCGTATGGCATTCTGCATTGGTTAGTAAACCGCATCTACTGGGAAGTGTGCACGGATTTTTACATTTCGCTATAATGAGAATCGATCAATTAGAAATGGTATTATATATGTATTGAAAAAGCAAAGGTGCTGCCTAACAAATGGTATGGTATAGTGCTGATGATTGCAGCTTCCACCTATCAATTGTTATTAGACAACACCTTAGTTTTGACTTACATTCTGTCAATTCGGTGTTATTTTACTCGAAATAGTCAGCGTTGATTTCAATGAAATGCTCCCATTCCTCTGGAACATCTTCTTCCATGAAGATAGCCTCAACGGGACATTCCGGTTCACACACGCCACAATCGATGCATTCTTCGGGATCAATATAGAGCATTTCAACTTCTTCAAAGTCGTCAGGTGCATCTGTTGGATGTGGGTGAATGCAATCTACTGGACACACATCAACACAAGAACTGTCTTTTTCGTCAATGCAAGGTTCGCAAATTACATAGGTCATATTGTAGTTCTCCTTTCAAGTGATATAAGATAATTTTTTCACTTAAACACTGGGTTGTTGTTCGTAATAATCAGCGTTTATTTTTATGTAATGCTCCCATTTTTCGGGAACATCCTCATCAAGAAATATAGCCTCCACAGGACATTCCAGTTCACACACGCCACATTCAATACATGTATCCGGGTCAATAAAGAGTTGGTTTACACCTTCAAAATCGTCTGCTTCATACTCAGGGATTGGTCTTATGGATTCACAGGGGCAGACATCTACACAAGAAGCGTCTTTTTCGTCAATACAAGGTTCACAAATTACATAAGTCACTGTGTGCTCTCCTATTATTATATACTATTTTCCTAATTTGTCAAATAAATGTTTATTCTTGAAAGTAATCAGCGTTTATTTCTATGAAATGTTCCCACTCTTCTGGCACTTCATCATCTACAAAAATTGCTTCAACAGGACATTCTGGAACACAAGCATGGCAGTCAATGCATTCTTCTGGGTCAATGTAAAGTTGTTCTACTTCTTCAAATTTGTCTGGGTCTCCATCTTTCATTGGGTGAATGCACTCAACTGGACACACCTCAGCACAAATATGGTCTTTTACGTCAATACATGGTTCGCAAATTACATAAGTCATTTTCTATTCTCCTTTTATATGTTTGCTAATTACATTCGTTTATATTAGGTTGAATTCTGCATGCGATTATTTCCGACAAGGCAATGTATATGTTCAAATCAGTGGTAGAGCAGTATTCACTTGAGCAGAATGCCAATGTAATTTCTTGTTCTCAACGTCATTAGAGTAAGTATAACCACCTTGAACAAAACGGATACCTACCATTATCTCTAACCGCATAGCAATTTCCTTCACCTCGGCGATATCTATTTCCACGTCTTTATCTTTCTCAACAAAAAAACCATTATGGAGTAAGCGGACTTGTAACCCATGTTCTTTCAGTGAAGTTGCCAGACGATTTGCTAATGTTTCTACATCAGAATACTGAAGTTCAGCACCGTCTTTCTGATTATATAAACTAAATCCGTTATGACGCACTTCAACGTGTAAACCTTCTTTTTCTACCAGCAATTCCAGTTGGGTCATATCCTCATCACGATAGATGATTCCCTCATTTGCCAAAACTTGCAATTCATACTCACGATCAACTACTTTCAAGGGAAGTGTCCGTTCTGCGATTAAGGATGTGAGTATTTCCTTTATTTCTGGTGCACGATGTGTTTCTAATGCAAGACAAGTTATCGCATCTTCCATATTGGACGTAGTTCTTCCAACGGAAATAGAATGACTCTTTCCACAACCGTTCATCCATTGCTTTATTATTTTGTCCATACCTTCTTGTGTTTCTTGAAAAGCATTGTCACTAACCAATTGTGGACCACTATTATAAGCAACGATTGATAGTCCAAGTTCATTGATTAGATTGTCTATTACTTTTTTGACATCATTTGGATTCATGGTTCGTCCTCTTGCTGCAAAGTTTGTTTCGTTTAATAAGGGCGCGAAGTAAAGAGAGTTACAGTATTCCAGTTTATTTCAGATGTCCATTCGGGTTTTACATCCTTTTCAGGCCCCATACCATAACCACTTGCGGAGTATGCAATACCTGTCATTAACATTAAACGGGATGCCAATTCCTTTACCTCCGCGATATCTACTTCATCTTCTTGGTTCTTCTCTAAATTGAAACCATTCTGAATTAATCTCACTTGCGTTCCGGACTTTTCTATTACCGAATGCAAACGATCTACTATTTTCTGAACCTTTGAGAATTGGATGTCAGGAGAACCATTCTCTGTTCGCGTTAAATCAAAACCACCATGGTAAACTGGAACGTTTATGTCTTCTTTTTTAAGTAAGGTTTCTAATTCAATCATTTCCTCATCACGGTAGTTCTTTACATCAGCAAGAATAAACACATGAAACCCACGATAGAATATTTCAAGTGGTAAATCTCGTTCTGCAATTAAGGTTTTCAAGATCTCCCTCACTTCTGAAATTCGTTGTGTGTCTGAAGCGAAGTATTCTATTTCTTCACAAATCTCAGATATAGTTTTTCCTATAGAGATATGGTGGTTTCTATGGTTTTTGTATAAACCGAAAAATTCCCTAGTCTTAGCAAACCATTCTTGCACTGCTTGAGGAATTTCGTCGTTTTCATCTCTATCCAGATCCATCCACAGTTGAAGTATATTCTCCAGCCGTTCTCTTGAAACTACCGATTCGTCTTTGCTCACCAATAAAGGACCGCAATTGAACAGTGTAACGGGTAAGGCAAAATCGCTAATTGAAGATTTCAGTAATTTCTTAACATCATTTGGATTCATGGTTTATCCTCTTTTGATAGATTGTTGTTCTTAAGCTTTGAGTCGTTCAGATCAACATGAATGTGAATTCCGTACCTGAGTTGACAACTATGGCAAAGCAGTATTTATATCTGCATGTGTCCAGTGGATTTTTGTATCCAAGCCTGGCACTTTGTACCCGTAGTCTCCTTGGATATATCGGATACCTACCATAACACCTAATCGATATGTGAGTTCCTTCACTTCTGCAATCTCTATTGCGTCTTCTTGACTTTTGATCAGTTTAAAACCATCATGGAGTAAATATACATGTAGTCCGTGTCTTACCAAAAGAGACGCGAGATGATTTGCCAATGTATTGACTGCCGACAACATTACCTCAGGTCTATCTTCCTTCTGGCGTAAACTAAAGCCGCTATGACGTACTGGAATATCTAAACCTTCCTCCTCCAAATATGTTTCCAGTGTTATCATATTTTCACTCCGATAGTCTATCCCTTCATCAGTTAGAATTTCTAATCGAAAACCTCTATCAACAACAGTCAAAGGCAGTGCTTGCTCAGCAATTAGAGATTTCAATATATCCCATACCTCTGTTGTGCGATGTGTGTCTAAAGCAAGACACTTTGTTGCATCATCTCTCTTTTGCATAGGCAGTCCTACAGAAATGACCCAACTACAGTTATGTTTATTAGACCAGAAATTTAACAGATTCTTTACTCGTGATCGAGTTGAATAACTTCCTGGACCGAAAATCAAAACAGGTCCATTGTGAGAAACAGACACATGGATAGGTAGATTGAGTTCAGCGATTAGAGTGTTTACAATTTCATAAACCTTGTTTGGATTCACAATTCTGTCTCCTTTCTTTCAATCAGCATTGTTGTCAAATTTAGTGATACAGATCAATTCAACGTCTGGGGAACCGCCATAATGAAATACGGATATTTGCACCTGTACACTTTGTAGTTTTGAATGTATCCTCAGAGGTAGGTGTATTGTATGAATCCAGGACATAATTGATACCCGTGGCATCATCAATCCGTTTCGCAATTTTTCTCACTTCTGAGATAGGTATATTGGCTTCGGTAGATTTCTCTAATCTAAATCCACGATGAAACAATTTTACCTTGATGTTTTTCTCATTTAATTTTGTCTCAAAGTAATTCGTTACTTTTTTAAGTGCTTCAAGTAGTCCCTCAGTGTCCTGTTTTTTCTCTAATCTAAATCCACCGTGTAGAATTTTAACTGGATAACGCGTTGTGTCATTCTTATCCAATGAAACTAATCGAAAACCTTGATTAGTATTGCAGATAGGTAATTTCTGTTCTGCTATGATGGATTCAATAAGTGCTTCTACCTTAAATGAATCCAACAATTCAATCGTAACTGCGTCAGGATCGGTTTTGGAATAGAATTCCATGATATCTTCTCTACCCGGATGACGCGTGTAAAACTTTCCGTCTTTGTTCCATTGATGGATTACATCTTTGATGCGACCTTCTGTCGTATTATCAGATGTAGAGGGATTTTGAGATGGAACTATATCAATTAATTCCATCGGAATCCCTTCCTGAACAATTAAGGTCTTTAGCAATTCCTTGACATCATTCGGTGTCATGTGCGTGCTCCTTTTAGAGTAAGAATGTAATTCGATTGAAAAGGTTACATCATAATCTCATTTTGTTTTCTGCGTTGCCTCTTTCCTAAAAATATTATCAAAATCACCGGGATATTCTTCCTTCATCCAAGCGACAACTTTTTTCTTGGCACGATGCAAGCGAACTTTCGTTGCCGACACTGTTATTTCCAGCTTTTTTGCTATTTCTTCCAAAGTCATTTTGGGATTGGCGAGTTTCAATTCAAACACATCCTGTTCGGAAATTGGTAGTCGTTGTGACAGGGCATAGACAATCTCCATCTGTTCTTTTGCGATGAGGCGATAGATTGGTGAACGATGCTCAAGGTCTACCAAATATGCTTCTGGATTTCCTTCAATTGAACCGATTTCAAGTTTTCTCTGCTCTTTACGGAAGTGTGCTGCAATGAGTTGATGCGCGATGCTATACAACCAACTGGAAAAACTTTTGGGATTCCGAAGTGTGCTGAGATTCTGATGCACCTTAATAAATGTCTCTTGTACAAGGTCTTGCGCGGTTTCCCAATTGCCAACCCGTCTATAGAAGAAACTGAGAAGTGGACCTTCGTAACGGTGATAAAGGATTTCAAATGCTCCATCATCATCAACGTCTAAATTTTGATGTACCAATTCTTCATCGTGGTAATCTTCCATAACATCACACCTATTGGGCTGTTAATCTAAAAATCGGGAATCGGAGTTCCCACCTGCAATACACAAGAGTCTGTAGGAGCGATCTCCGAATCGCAACCTACTACTGTTGTAGTGAATTATAAATATAAGTTGACACTTTCGCCCCACGGTAGGCGAGGTTTCCTAACCTCGCCGATGCAGAGTGTTCAAGTAATTTCAAAATCTACTATAATGAGACACATGCTTATTGTAAAGTTAGCAAAATGATTTTATATGTAAGAATGTATATCGGATAGAAAGGTTACATATTTGCGATAAATTTTAACAGAGTTCAGACAAAAATCCGCTATTCAGAAAATATCTTGCATTTTCAAACAAAATAGGATATATTAAACAACAGAAACACAAATCGGAAAACACGAATGAAAGCAGTTTTTAAAATCATAATTATCCTACTCTCCCCTGCCTTGCCCACGCAGGTGTCGTCAAAACAATCTACTTCTATCCCAAAGACAGAACACCGCAGGCAGACATAAACGACACATTAGACTCCTATATGAAAACCGCCCAAGCCTTCTTCGCCACAGTGCAGGAAACCCACGGATACAATAGGAAAACCTTCACATTAGAAACGGGAGTAGACGGCAAAGTCTCTGTCACTCACTTTGAAGGCGCGTTTGACCTCGCTTGAAATCACAGACACAACTTTTCCAATCTCCATTTTGATGAGTTTGAGCAGAACCAACATAGGAATATGCTGATCGGATTTGCGGGGTTTTCCTTGAAGTTGAGCAATCCTGAGGGTTTCTTAGTGGATGTCATCGGAAATCTGGATGGTGACCCCAGCACAAAGGATGAACCCGCTTGGCAGATGCCCAGTTGGCACTGCGACGAACAGTGCGCGCACTTCGTTGATGCGGCGTTATGCGACTGAGACGCTCCTGCCGTTGGATGGCACTGACCTCAACAGTTGGAGACGCACTGCCGATTTTCCGTTAGCGGTTAGAACATACTGGGGCAGCGCAACCGACATCGGCAATCCCGGCTATAGAGGCAGCGGCACCTTACCCGTCACCCTCTCCACCTTCCGTGCCGATCTCACCCACAAAGGCGCGATACTGTCGTGGACAACGGAATCGGAGATTGACAACGCAGGGTTCCATATCCTCCGCAGTGAGACGCGAGACGGCGTATTCAAAGTCATTACATCCAAGTTGATTCAAGGTGCAGGCACTACCGCTAAACGCAGCAGTTACACGTGGACAGACACCACTATCCGTCCCAACACGCGGTATTATTATCGGATAGAGGATGTGTCATTTGCAGGTATTCGGCAAGTATCTGGGAGTGTTAGGTTGCGGGGTTTTGTCAGTCCGAGTGAAGGGATCTCACCTCATGGGCAGCAATTAAACAGCGGTAAGTCTCCGCTTGATTTCACCTCTTCATAGTAGTAGGCACGCTCCGCGTGCCGTTCTTACATTGTGCCGTTCTTACATTCAGCTCCAGCGGGGCAGCATGCGCGTGTAACATGCTGCATGAGGTGTATCAAATACACAACTTTACCGCATCTTACCATCCTTAAACCGTGCAATAGCCCCGCGTTCAGCAAGTTCTGCTTTCGCATAATGTGCCGGCATCTGAGACGACTTCCACCGACCCGCCACCTGCATATCAACAACAGTCGCACCCGCAGAAGCAAGCGACATCGCAGAACCCACACGTAACGAATGCCCAGAAATAAACCCTTCAACGCCTGCATTTAATGCCCGTTTTTGAATGATACGTCGCGCAGAATGATCGTGCAACCTATTTT
The DNA here is from genome assembly GCA_965214095.1 of Candidatus Poribacteria bacterium. Taxonomy (GTDB): domain Bacteria; phylum Poribacteria; class WGA-4E; order WGA-4E; family WGA-3G; genus MSPOR6. Next base: position 2,904,847 of record OZ243938.1, read on the forward strand.
GCTGAATATGTCCACCACGGCGAATCTGCCTGAACAACGCACCGCTCTCAACACCGCGCCCCTCAAGATATTTTGCCAGAATGATCCGTGTTCTATCACACACATACAGACTATCGCCGCGCCCCTCTTGGTCAGACTTTGATGTGTGAACTGTCAACGTCCTATCCCCCAAGTCTTCAACATCCACCGCCACCACCTCACTGATACGCAACAGGCAATCGCTCATCAGACGTATCATCCCAGAGTCTCGCAAGCCGGCAAGCGTGCCATCGGTTTCAGCCTGAATACAGACGCGTTCCACATCTTGCCAAATCAGACCATCCACCTGTCCGCGTCCCCTTGCTTTACCATCGCGTCGGATACCCGCCAAAGTTGCGTTTGTGATCGGCATCGCAAAATCCCCACCGACCTCGTGTTTCAACTGCCATTTCACTGCAGCTACCACCTGCGAAATCGTTGATGGAGATTTCCCATTTTCGTGCAGTTCAGTCAGATACGCAGCCAGCAAACCATCGGACAACGTCTCACCTGCGGGTTTCCAATTTTCAATCGCTTGCAGTGCACGTTGATATGCCTTCTTCGTATTATCCGCAATACTGGAATGTATCAGATTTTTGATTTTCGGTCGTATTTCATCGATGGATGATTGTCGTTTCTCAAGAGCTGTTTCCATTTAAATCACCAAAGAATAAACGTCAACTTGTGAATAGGAACTTTGGAGAGCCAAACTCATAATCCTGTCCATCTACCAATCCTGAAAATCCTGGTTCAGACAACCCGTCACGCAATGGGTGGCTTGCCCCTACGTTCAAACAATTCATTCAACGCATCTCCAAGGATCTCCTGAAGGTTCTTGTCCTCCTCCGCAGCAATCACGCGTAACTGCCGATGTACCTCTGGCGAAAAATATCCTGAGATATTCTTCTTCCCACGCCGTGAAGGTGCAACATTCTCCTTATGTTTCGTATCGTTAGACACAGACTCTATCGTTGTTGCAGAATCTGCAACCTGCTGTTGAACCTCATTATCCTTGATAACATCCGCCGGATTCACCTTCTTTTTAGACATAATGTCCTCCTAAATCATCAAAAAGAAGGGTGCGGCATAACACCGCACCGCCTCATCTAACCAACCTACAACCCCATTTCGCGGCACTTGACTGCGGGTCAAGGTCAAGCAAAACGGTCAAATGTCCTGCCGTCTCCGCTGCAACAGCGAGGTTCGTCGCAAGCGTTGTTTTCCCTGTTCCCCCTTTACGTGACAATATCGCAAGCGTCTTCATCAGTTCTCCTTATGTGTGGACATGTGAGCCGCGCTTAAATGTAACTAACGCTTGCATGAAAGGAGTAGTTACATGAAAGATATGCTTACATGAAAGCAACCTGTCAGATTCAGCCAATTCCCACGATAGGCAACACTTCCACAATAGGAAATCGCGCTATTTCATAAAACGCCATTTTAGGTTCGCCCAAGTCGTTGCCAACTTATCGCGCGGGGTTACAGAAAGCACTTTTTCAACCCCGATCTCCATCAACTCCTGTATTTCTTTTTGAGTACGTTCGATGTTAGAAATCCGCACATCATCCAATATACCATCAAGATATGGATTCGCACCGCGACCCAACCATACTACATTATCATTTGGGGCAATTTCCCCACCTATCTCCTTTTCGTTATCCAACTTACCATCAATATAAAGCTTACCGACACCAGTCTCCGAATCGTAAGTACCGGCAATATGTACCCATTTAGAAATCGGTAAATCTACGTCACTCAAAACAGCCGCTCCCCCATTCGCTCTGGTGACTCTGAGTTCTGCTTTCCGATTGTCGCGGGGTCCTACTTTGTATGTTGACCCTTTCGTGACACCAGTACCCCCGGAAACTGATTCTGCTCTCAAAAATAACCACATTTCCACGGTTACAGCTTCAACCAAATCAAGGGAGACATCGTCAGCGATTTCCACAAAATCTTCCTGTGCCTCACCACCGAAATCCAGACCACGACGAAATTTACCATTACGCCACTCAGCACCCATGATTTTGCCATCGTTTCCATTACCAGAAAGGTCTTTCACCACATCGCCATCAATGGATTCAAATGTATACAGAAGCACAGTGTGTCTATCTTGAGCAAAGGTTGGTTGGCTGATAATACAGAAAAACAGTATCACTAGTATCAACCAATTTTTTATATCTATTAAGTTATACATGGATAGTCTCCTTGTAGAACAATATGCTCTTGTTTGGTTCTGCAGTCTGCAGACAATTCCATCTTACAAAAGCTAATTCTGAATTTTATTAAAATGATACTCTTTCATAAGTTAACATTAAGTCACACTTTTATCAAGTAAATACATGTGAATAAAGTGTGTAAAGTTCTTGCACCATCAACAATAGTTTATCAGGTGATAAATGTCGTTTATACTATTATTTATTGGTGTAGCGGTCAGTAGATAGAGTGCTTTTTCTTTGGCAATATCCATCAATAACTTACCACGGTTGGAGCTTGCATTCCGAAAATGGTGTGCTTCATCTATGAGAATTACATCTACCCGTTCCTGAAAATGCTCAAGATCATCTTCACTGATACCTCCCTTACGACCAAAGTCTGTATGCAGTTTATGATCGTAGTGATCTCTAAGCAAACGTCTATATTTTGACTTTTTGGTATTGTGAGAGTGTTTGGTAAATTACGGATTCGTTTTCTTCCCAATCGTCAGCAGGTTTTTCGCGTCCTTCAAAATATGCGTGAAGTGCTTTTGCATAGATAGTAAAAGGCGGATGTTTTTTGAGGTGTCGTTCAATAGTGCGTAGCAGCTCTGCTTTAACTTCGGTTCCTTCCTCCCAACGTTCCTCGTACCATTTACGAAGTTTTCCAATATGTGTGTCATCGGTAATGAAAGTGTTTAATTCGACGTTTTAGGTAAGACCAGGTGTAGTAAAGTTTGAACTACCGACGGTAGAAAAATTGACAGGACTTGAAGGTTCGGCTTGCATCAAATTGAGTTTTGCATGGAATTTTGCATTGTCATATATGCGAATCAGGATTCTTCCACGTCGAATTGCAGTGCGAACATCCGCAAGTCCTTGTAGGGTATCATCCTTTTCTTTTACGGATTCTAAGTTTTCCTCGGTAACTTTTTGCAATGCTTCAATAAGATGTTCCTTTGTCCGCCTTGACGTTTCGTCTCCCATAATGATTAGAATCCCGTCAAGGTGTTGCCACGTTTTTCCGAGTGATAAGAACGCACCGATTTCAAATGTACCTGTCGCTATATCTAAGTTGACACTTTTCAATATAAGGGTTTCAAGGACTTTTAGGAGTGTATTATCATTTACATTATCAATTATTGTTGGTATCTGCATGCACATCTCACTTTTTGTATAGTTTATTTAGTAAATCATACAAAATGAAATTTGTTAAGCAATTTATTGGGTGTGTATGTAAGCATCCAACAAACCCGTATCAATATCCACACCGAAACCAGGAGCATCCTTGACTGTGAAAAACCCATCACGAGGAGAAGGACGTAAAAGACGATACAACTCGTTTTCAACATCATTACGGGAGGGACCAAATGTCTCCGCCATACACGGCATCGGTAGGCATGCCGTGAGATGCAACCCCCACGGTGTGCCTGCTTGATGCAGCCACGTCGGTATGTGCTGATCGGCAGCTTCGCGGGCAATACGCAAGCATTCTGTAAATCCACCTGCCCAACTCACATCCGGTTGAATCATGTCGGCTGCATTCCATCGTAGCAGTTCACGGAAGCCGTACCGTGTGAATTCATGTTCACCAGAGACAATCCATGTCGGATCAATTTCTTTCACTAACTGTGCCATACCAGCATAATCGTCAAGCGGTATCGGTTCCTCAATCCATTTGAGATTGAGATCAGCGGTTTCGTTAGCGAAACGGAGGGTGTAGTCTACATCCCAACGGAGATAGATGTCTGTCATGAGTTCTACATTGGAACCGATGACATGACGTGCTGTGTGTATCATCTCAAGATTTTGATGGAAACCATCTTCGCCTTCAGCGAGACCGTTTCTCAGTGGGAGTTTGCAGGCAGTGAACCCGTTCTCAGCATAATAGCCAATATCTGCGCCTGTTGCATACGCAGGTATTTGAAGCAGCGGTGTATCTGTGAAAAGACTAAAAACAGGTGCATCTAATATCTTTCCACATAGGTCTACGAGGGCAAGTTCTATCCCGCTTAATGCATAGATGACGAGTCCGCGCCGTCCATAAATTGAGGTGACGTGATATAGGTGTTCCCAAATATCCTCTACATCAAATGGGTCGCGTCCGAGCACAAAGTGTTGCAGATGTTTGTCAATAATCATTGCCCCTGCAAGTCCTCCGCCACCAAGACCGTATCCTTTGAGACCTTTATCAGTTGTAATCTCTACGATGAGCGCGCCTGCTTGTGCTGCAAAAGGTCCACGCCAATCTACATGGGCATTCTTGGGAGTTGTTTGTCTCGGTATTTCACCTTTGGCAAAGCCGAGAGTCGGCATAGCACGCGGGTTTAGGTTGACGTTCCAAGTGCGGATACCTGCTACTACGTGCTGTGTTGTAGCACGTGTTTTCCATTCTGTGCTAAGAGTGTTTTCGTTGTTCTGCATAATTTTTCCCTATAGCTCGTATATAGTGGTTAATCTCGAAAATCAACGTGGTAGGGCATGATACCCGATACCAGTAAAGAAACCGATCAACATCCAGATTGCTACCATCACATACTCCCCGAAGATTAAGCCAAAAGCAATTGGACGAATCTTACGATATGTCAACGGACCACCGAATTTAAGAGCAAAGTATTTTATACCCCATCCAATCATAATGGAAGACCATAGATGGAACGAGGGATATGTCGCACCTAATAGGTAGCCAATCGGATGGAGTGACCACCAGACGAAGCTTTGACGCATCCAGAGCATAAAGCCGGTGAAACCTGCTCCTGCGATCATACTGTAGACTTCAAGCCAGTTTGTTTCTGATGGAAACTGTATGAGTTTGTTCGTTCTATTGAAATATGCCCGTGGTGCATTTACAAAGGGCCAACTCTGAAGGAACAGCGCGCCTTTGTCATAAACCAGTGTCAATGTCGCATAAACAGAAACCAACACCGCAACAACGATAGAGATGGCGAGAATCGGTACGATGCGTCTACGGACAAGATTAACTTCATCGGCTGCCTTGAAACTGTGCAGGAAGTTTGGCATCATGAATTCACCCCAATCCCGCAGGAACGTCCGCTGGAAACTGAGAACAGCCAGGCTTTTTTGTCCCATTGCACCTGAGCCGACCGTAAAATTGATGTAGTCGGATGGGAAGAAAGGGGCTTGCACAAGGAGTAGACCACCATTTACCACCATCCATGATAACACAACAGATGTGATGAAGATGGAAAGTAAAACGACAAACGCTACCCACGCAGTTATGCCGGCAAACATAAAAAATCCAACGAGTGTAGCAAACCCAAGCAGAAAACCGAGGAGTGCTAAACGATATGGGATAGGTTCATCAGAATCGTCAACCGTTCGACTTTCAGTTGTGGCACGTAAGCCGAATGTCTTCCTGATAATAGATGCAATATGTTCCCGTCCACCCCAGAAAACAGCAGGTACAAAGACAAGAAACCCTCCCATGACCTGACGGCTACAACTTGCCCACGGTCCCAGTCCGAAACTGGTTGCACTCATGATGATATATTGTAATTTGAAAAACAGGAAGAAGAACCAGAGACTGAATGACACTTCAAGCGTAAGCAACGCAGCCACCCCGATAACCGAGAAATAGATTGCAATGTTCATCGCTGGCCACATTCCGAGCGTATGCCACGGCTTTTCTGTGAAGGCGCGGTGGATGTTGTATAACAAAGGTATTTCTGGGACGTTTGGAAAGTGTGCGTGCATACCGTTGAGAAAATGTATCAGCACAGGAAATGCCATGCCTGCCCACAACAACTTGTTCTTGAAGAATGCGTTAAGCAGCGTGCCACGTTCAGGTTCCGCAGCGAGCTGCACCGGAATCTGGACTAAGGGAAATGAGAACCTTTCACGTTCTATCCACTGTTTACGTAGGATTGTGGCAAGGCAGATGGTTGTGAAATAGAAGACGAGAACAAATAAACCCCATATCAGCAACGGTTTGATCCATGGTGACCACGGCACGCCACCCCCTGCTGAAAGTCCTTCATAGAAATCTGTTACCGCTTGTGTATCCGTGACTACCATCCACTCTGGTATGTGGGGTTGTAGTGTTTCTGCCCAATCGTTTTCTGGAGTTGTGAAATAACTGAGTGCTACAAGGCATGGCAGCAAGAACTGGAGCAGCCCCATTGATGGAATGCCGACTGCGACAATCAGCATCATCCAGATGACTGTCAGTTCCAGAGCGGAGAACGAAAAGCGACTGCTTCGTGTCAGTAGACGTAGTGGGAGGTTGACAACGAAAACGAGTAGGAGTAACCCGAAGATGGAACCGACAGGGAGGTGATTACCCGATATCTTTGAGTTTTCCAGAAAGTAGTTGTTGTAAGGGGTGATTGCACAGATTGCCCCGACTAAGAATAGTCCTACAAGGATGGCAGAGAATCGGATTTTGGGGCGGCGTGACATTTTGGTTTTTCTCTGTTTTAGGCGACCTTGGGACTAAGGAGCATTTGTAAGGTCACGATTCGGAGATCGCTCCTACAAGAGATGGATTTCCTTCGTAGGAGGGAACTCCGATACCCGACTATTCTTCCAGTTTCCTATCTTACTCTCCTTCAGGTTCGTCACGAAGGACAGGATTATAGAGGCAGAGCTCAGCGTCTACGATTCTGCCATCAGGTAAGGTATAGGCGTTCGGTGTGCCTCTACCCCACGATGCTTTCCAATCTTTGCTGCGTTCTTTATCTATTTCCTTCTGTTGTTCAACATCTTCCCATTCAAATCCGCTCATGAGTTGTTCATGTAGAGATGCTTCCAATTCACTGAGTTCAGGTTTTCCAGTCAGATTTTCAAATTCCTCGGGGTCGTTTTCCAAATCAAACAGGATGGACTCGTCTTCAGGGAAAGCGACATATTTGTACCGAGGCGTTCTCAACATCCGCATTGGGCCGGTTGTTTGGGGTGCCCAATATTCGCTGATGGCAGTGTTTCGCCACCCATCAACATTTCCGGACATCAGATTTGACAGGTCTGAACCGTCTAAACCATTGGGGATAGGAATGTCTGCCCTTGCACATAAGGTTGGGAATAGGTCATTTAATTCGACAGGTGCGTTGACACGTCTGCCGTGTGTGTCTTCTGATCGTGTATCGTGGATAATGAGTGGCACGCGTGCTGCTGCCTCATAATAACTGGATTTCCACCATTGTCCATGCTCACCCGCCATCTCACCGTGGTCGGTGGTATAAACAATGATTGTATTGTCTAAGAACCCATCACGTTCCAAGATAGTCAGTAAATCACCGACACATTCATCAAGAAATTCACAGCAGGCATAATAAGCGGCACGTGCCTTTCGAGTTTCTTCCTCATCAATAGCTGCAGTGTTGAAGTTTTTTCGCAGTCCTTCCGCAAAGCGATGTGTCTGTTCCAAATGTCCTGGCGGGATGTTTGGCATGTCTATGTTGTCAGGATAGTATTTGTCCAGAAGTCTTTTTGGAGCAGTCAACGGGAAATGCGGACGACTATAACTTGCAAGTAAGAACCACGGCTGGTCATCAGGTTGTGACCGAATATATTCAATTGTTTCTTCATTGACCACCCGTTCTTGCAGTAGGCTTGTTGGGATTTGTGTGACACCTGCATCCTTTGTGCGATTTTGGTTGCCACTGAGTGGGTCGCGTTGATGTCCCGCATTCCCACGCAGATCCCCATAAGGACGGGATTGGAAGCCGTGATTTTGTTCTTTTCCACCGAAGTGCATTTTTCCAACGAGTGCTGTAGCATACCCGTGTTCTGCGAAATGTGCAGGCATTGTTAGATGTTCAGGGAATAAGATTGAACCGTTATTCCATGCGGAGCATCGGCGAGCGTATTTTCCTGTGAGCATGCACATCCGTGAAGGTGTGCAGAGCGGGAATTGGCAGTATGCGGCATCAAAATAGTTGCCTGCTGCTGCAAGGCGATCAAGGTGGGGTGTTTGGACAATATCGTTGCCTTCAAGTCCGATGGCGTGTGGACTGTGTTCATCACTTTGAAGAAATAGGATATTCGGTTTTTGTGCCATACTGTGGTCATCTCCTTATCTTGAGGACAATTCTGAGTTGATCTGTATTGCGATACATTTTGGAAGATATTCTTTGTGGGTATTCTATCTCTTTAGTTTACAGGAATATTCTATGTAATTCAAGCGGAAATATGACATGGCAGGTTTATTTAGTTTTCGATTTTTCTTGTCCTTTTTTCACAAATGCTAAATGCCTCAAGCCGGTAGGTTCGGTTTCCTAACCGCACCTCAGCAATCTAACAAAGGTAGGCGAGGTTTCCTAACCTCGCCGACGTAGAGTGTTTAAGTAATTTCAAAATCTACTATAAGTCAATAATTTACCATAAACATTCAGATCGTAAATGATATGCCAATCCTTGCGGAAAGCTCAACCACAATTCACGGTAAGTAATTTTTGTATCCATTTCTCTGTTTCTCAATATAGGGTGTACTAAAGATTTGAAAAACGCAAACATCCGATAAACCCGATACCTACGCAATTTAGTCAAAATTACAGATGTTCACTTTTTTAGTACCCACCCCTAATTTGATACCTATAATTTATTGTCAAATTACAACTATTGGTTTGTCTACCTTAATTTTAAGGGTAATATGATCGTAGGGGCGAGGTCACCTCGCCCTCTTCCAAATCACATACCTGTAATTTTAGAGTGGACACTCCATTATTGCTTACCAAAATATCCGATATTTACTCAATTTACGTTAAATTACTAATTGGTAAAATTGGTAATTTTTTGATCGGAAAAACCCAGTCATAGACAGGATCCGTGTACAGAAAAAATTACCAATTGCCTAAAAGTATCAACACTAAGCAAGTTTCAATATTAAATGTGCACATTGTCCATTGATAGCGGGCGGGGAAACCCCGCCCCTACGAACGCGGTAGCATCATCTGCCGAAAAAATCGGGGGTGGAAACCCCTCCAACATGAGATGAGGTGCTTAATTGTGCCTAATGTTCAATGTGATCCAAGTATCTCAATGTGGGGGTGTTGCTTTTAGTTTGCCAACCCCCATCTGAATTGCAGGGAGGACGGTGTTTGAGATGTTTGCGGTATAATCAAAGATAGTCCAGCCGGACGCGCCTAAGAATCGAGCGAGGTGTATCTGACCAACCACTGCATCGGGGGTTAGGAGTGAATTGGACGCAGTTGCACCGATACCAGGATAGATTGCGACATCTTTTGGCATAAGGTCAAGTTGATTTTCTAACAGGTCGGTAAAATACTTGGAGTCTTCGGTGTAGTTCATCGGACAAACGAAGTCTATATATCCCGCTTTTGCCCATGCAATCCAATCCTGTCCAATGGAGGTTACGCATGAAGGGTAGCCACCAAAGACAGCAGTTGAAATCTTGATGTCAGGTTTTATGGTCTTCGCTCTTTTGTGGATTAAACGGACTAATCGGGTAATCTGTTGTGCACGCCAGTCAATATAAGCTTGACCATGTTCTCCCGATTTTGGTAAAACGGATGCGGGGAAGTCTTTGATGACTTGTCTGGTAGCGAGTGTAAATCTTTTTTTACATTCTTGGCAGAAGCAGGCACGGCTGCCCGGATATCGGATATAATCCAGATGGATACCATCAACATCGTAGTTCTGGACGATTTCTATGATAGTGTTTAGTTCTAACTTGACATTTTCTGGATGTGATGGACAGAGCCAGTTGATCGTTTCGCTTTTATCAGATACTTGCGTGCGACCTTCCTTTTGCATTTTCTCTGCAAATTCCTTCGGTGCACCTTCCAAATTCCATGTTATTTTCCATACGTGAACTTCCATATTGTGTTTGTGTGCGGCTTCCACGCACTGCGCGATTTGATCGCCGTATTGTTTGAACTTATTGCTCTGAGGCAACACTTTGCTATCGTAATGTGCTACACCTGCCCATGCCATATTTGGGAGAATCATGTTGATGCCAGCAATGGCTAATTCTTTTATGGAACGTTCCCAATCCCCTGGATATGCCCCCAGACCAGAATGATTCCACAACCCGCGTCCTTCTGTTGCATCGCTGTGATGAGATAGATTATATGCTTTTGATAATGCATCGTGGCTTTGACGTGCTGCTGTCATAGAGGCGTGATATTCTTTTTGTGCGTATTTTGTCCGTGCTTGTGTTGTCAATGTTTTTCCTGATTGTAATGCCTCTCTTGCTTCAGAAACTTCACCGAATGCTACAAATTTGGTTAGGTGATTCAGATTGTTGATATGTCCAACAGTGGTCATTCCATCCAATTCGCGTTTTGCGATTGCATGCTGAAATTCTGGTACGAGATGACCGAGAAGTGCTGCGAGGAGTTGCGTTTTTGTTTGGATATCGTCAGGTAGAAAGACATGGCTGAAAAACGCGCCTTTATTGTTTAGAAAGAGAGCGGGATGACCTGCCGGTTGTCCATCTTTATTGTGCCAATGTCCGATAATTCTTGTTTCTGGATCTGTTGATTCTGCTACTGTGATGTTCCACGAAGTCTGCCGCACAGATTTTGGGATTCCTAATACTTCTGGTGCATCAATTTGAACGGATGCGAACTGTCCTGGGGGGTCTGCGCGTAACCATTTTATGCTACGTAGATTCATAAGTTGTGCGATTTCATCGGCGAGATTATAGGTTACAAATAGTTTCCCACCGCGTTGGACGAAGTTTTTAAGAAGACTAGCAGTTTCAGGTCTGATCTTGGGGTTCAAGGGAAGGATTATCAACCGATATGGATTGGCTGAGGTCTCTTTTAGACGTGAGTCGTTGGCAGCGGTTGCCTCATCCATTTGGACTGCGGAAAAACCGAAACTACTGAGCATACGTACGAACCGTTTGCTGACTGTTCGGGCATAGTTAACATCACCTTCTGGAACACCAGATGCTGTTGATGGTAAGAGGATGGCGATATCTGATTGTTGTGCGGCGGTATCGGTTAATACGCCTGCGGAACATAAAAGGATTATGATGAGTGCAAGTATTATGTTCTTAGGAAAGATGTTGAAACCTGTTTTTTGAAATGGCATGTTTAGATCCATGAGTATCGGGGTAAGAAACCCTCCAACAATTGGGAAATGGGTTAACGTTTCGTTGCTGCAAAAAACTTGGGGTTTTGTTTAGTGTTCTTGCTAATTTGTTGCGTGTTTCCCAAGAACTTTTCAACGCCTCTGACGATAGCATCTGTGAGTTTTTGTTGATATGCATCGGATGTAAGTTTCTTGCCTTCAGTTGGATTCGTTACAAAACCTGTTTCAATCAGGATGGCAGGGACACGTGTTCCGATAAGCACGACAAAACGTGCATGTTTAACGCCACGATCTGTTGCACCTGTTGCTGTGACCAATTCTCGTTGCACATGTGTTGCTAATCTGCGACTATCCTCACTCTTACTTTCTACGATCAATCCTTTCAACAGCGATTCCAATTCTTGAATACTATATCCTGAGTTTGCGTTTTCGCGTGCTGCGATGAGTTCAGATTCTTTGTCTGTGCTGGTAACATCCAAATAATAGGTTTCAATTCCGTGCGCGCTTGAATTTCCACTTGCATTTGCATGAATGCTCAAAAATAGATCTGCCTTGTTTTTTGTGGCGTAAGTCGTTCTTTCTTTTAGTGGTATGTATCGGTCAGTGTCCCGTGTCAGTAGTACTGTATAACCTTTTGCCGTTAATATAGCCCCTACTTTCTTTGAAATGCTGAGTGCGATGGGTTTTTCAAATAGATTACCTGCCCCGATTCCACCGGGGTCTTTGCCACCGTGTCCTGCATCAATGACAATCGTTTTCGCGGATAAACCGAATTCTTGTGTGAGAGTGCCAGGAGTTAACGGGTTTGTGTTGGTTTCGTCAGGTTTTGGAATGACTACTGGTTTCGGTTGTGGTGTAGATGTTTTCTGAGGAGATTTTAATGTTTCAAGTTCTTCAGTTGCGGTGTTTACGATTTCCTTTTGTTTTGCAGTTTCAATGATGTCTACATAAAGGGTTTCAGCGCGTGTTTCGTATCCCTCATCTGCATAAGTTCGTCCTAAAGCCAACTTTGCATTTGCTGCAACATCTGATTCTGCATATCGGTCAATAACAATCTGGTAGTGGTGTGCTGCACGTGCGGTGTCGCCAATCAGTGTGTAGCATTGCGCAAGCCAATAGTGTGCTTGCGGTAATTGTTTTGAATCTGAATATGTGTAAATCAGTCTTCTGAAGGCGGAGATGGCGCGTTGCGGTGCTTCTGTATCTCCTGCTTTGATACACCACACCCAGCTGGATGCGATTGCATATTGTGTTGCATCTGCAGTGTCGCTTTCAGTATCTGAGCGAAGATGGTGCTCAAGTTCTGTTATGAGGGTATGCCACTCCTCAAGGGTTGCCTGTTTCTCTCCGCTCGTATAATCGTAGTGGCGATTTGCTAAATCATTATAACTAATTGTAGTGGCACATCCGGTGAGTAGTATTATGAATAAGAGTATAATTGTCCATAGGTAACAAGGTCTCACTGTTTTTCTCCTCCGCTTGTTTTTATTTGAAGTCGTCCGTGGACTTTACTTCTGGTAAGCGGGTATATGTATGTCTTTGTCCTTCTTAATATTTTCTATCATGATTTAAAACGAAAAGATGGGTGGTTTCGTTACTAAAATGGTTTGTGAGGACTCTAATTGTCTGAACCAGGATTTTCAGGATTAGTAGATTCACAGGATTATGAGTTTGGCTCTCCAAAGTTCCTATTCCCAAGTTGACGTTCATTTTTTGGATGAGATTTTGATGTTTCAGACTCTTATCCTGAAAATCCTATAATCCTGTAAATCCTGGTTCAGACAAGTGACAAAAACTTTACACACCCCGAATGCAATTTCAGATTGACATAGGATTATAAGGTGTAGTACAATAATTCACAAGTATATTTCATGTCGTATAACATCTCTATTCGCTCTATAACCACTCACACGTATTTATAGTGAAATGTAAAAATACGTGCACATCCCCGGTAGATGCGGTTTCCTAACCGCATCTATGAGCCTGAACAAACACCGGTTCGGTTAGGAAACCGAACCTACCGTCGTGTGTAAATAATTATATTTTTACTATAATTGATTTATATCTGAAGAATGATGTGAATATTCACGTCTAACGATAACTGGGATAAGTAATGGCATTTCAACTTCAAGATTATATGGTGAATGAATACCTCTCGCGAGGTTACCTTGTTTTTCGTGGGATTGTTCCAACCGCTTTACTGACGGATTTACGTCGGGAAGCGGAGAAGGCACGAGACTTAGCACATAAACTTAATGGTCCTCAGACACAACGGATTCAGCCACTTTCTAACTATGGTGATGACTTAGATTTGAAACCCTTTTATGACTATACGGAATTACCTGAACTTCGAGATGCTGTGCAGCAACTACTTGGAGACGACTATACGCATGGACATGTAGACATAATGGGTTTGCTTGTTGAGCCACTTGAACATCCTTGGCATATCGGTTGGCATCGTGATGGTGTGGTAGAGGTGCCACCTGAAGCGCGTGATGAAACTGTAGTCGCTAAACTTGCAGAAGTGTGGCATGATCTCCGTCATTTTAATCAGGTAAATTGTGCGATTTATGCGGATTCTTGCACTTGGTTTGTTCCGGGTAGCCATCTACGGCAATGGGACATGCCGGGTGAAGAACAATCTACGGGTAATCCTGCGTTGCGTAAACCTGCTGAAGGGCAATCTAATGTGGAAGCGGAACGGTTTTGTTTGGAACATTGTCAGCAATTTCCTGGTGCTGTTCAGGTCCATTTGGGACCTGGAGACTTTATGATCTATCGTAATTTGGCATGGCACACAGGCAACTATATCACTTATCAACCGCGCGCGACAATCCACGATGTTGTTCGATATAATGGTGATAAAGATTGGATAGATTGGCAGCAGACAAAGATTGATGCTGTTAATCGTTGGAAAGAAAAAGAAAAATAGAATAAATGATTTCACGCAGAATTCAATACATAGGAGACAAAATATGATGATTGGCCATTGGGAACTCATTATTGTATTCGTAGTTGGTTGCTTTTTCGTTGGTGCGATACTTTCAGTAGTGGCACTTGCAAAACGTAAAGACTAATAATTAATAGTAATGGTAAAATCAGAATAAGTTAAAAACATAGAGATTTATATTTTCTGTACCAAAAGGAGACAATTAATATGGGTATTGGTGGTATGGAACTCATTATTGTATTCGTAGTTGGTTGCTTTTTCGTTGGTGCGATACTTACAGTAGTGGCACTTATAAAACGTAAACAGTAAGAGATACATAACCTACGACTATAGTGAAGCATAGAATTATATCTACACTTTCTATCAACGGTAGGCGAGGTTTCCTAACCTCGCCTCAGCAATGTGTAGAATTAATTCAATAATTTACCATAATATAGTGAACTCACGTTATATTCAATCGGGGTTGGAAACCCCTCCAACAAGAGGATATTATGGAGCAGAAATTTACAATAGAACCACCTGGCGAAGTTAAAGACCACCCGTTTCCGCCAACCCGACCTGATATAAAGATAGTTGAAAGTTCGGATAAAATACATGAGGTAGATTGTCAGGAGTTGCAGTGGTGGTTGATGATTCCAAAGATGGGTGAACGTTGTATGTGGGCAGAATATGATGGTGAAACACAGCAATTGGATGCTGTGACTGAGATGATACCGACGATGCCTGCAATTATACGGGGTATTGACTGCGTTGAAGTCCAGTTCAAGGAATACCTTGCGAATGATTGGCCTCCAGCTCCAGATTTGATGTATGTTACGATTGATGAGACGCACACGAGATGGATTTCAGTTGTAATGACCTTAGATGGTAGAAGGATTTACAATACAATTGGAGAGGACTTTTTTGAAGACCAATGGGGACCTGATGGTAAACGCCATATTGTTGATGACGGACGGTATGAATTACAATCCGATGGATCCTACAAAACCACAGATGGCGTAGGGATAGGTGCTGGAACGTATGATGTGACGATAGGTGAGAATACCTTTCACTGTCTCCGTGTTTTAGAGCCAGATCTAACCGCTGAACATGGCGGGGAAATGTGTGAAGTATATATAGAAGAGGGTGGTCGTACCGTTTTCTTTAGACGGTATGATGGACGATATTTACGTGGTGATTTGCTCGAAAAGTTTCCAAACAATCGTCGTATTGTGATTGATGACATCACCTATATCCATAGTAATTGTACAGGTTGGTTTCACGATACAATTACGTTGGCATCACTTGGCATAACTGGTAATGAATAAATAGAATAGTTCTTACACAAAATTCTTGATTTTTTCAATAATTCAGACAAAGGCGGGGCACAGAGACCTCGCACTACAATGTGTAGGCAGAAATAGTCCTATCCTTTCTAACAAATACGTCTCAAATATTATATAAACCACATTCACCATTTTTCCATGTAAGAAATACGTATAACTCAAGGAGAATGCCCGATGTTAGTCAAAAAACACATAATCTTGCTCAGTGTCTTTTCAATATTTTTTTCAGGACTATTCTTTGTCACCCTAAGTTTTTCACAAGATGAAGCGACTGATGAAAAAATTATTGAACGATACAAGTTGATGCTCATTCGGAAACCGAAAGAGGGGAGTACGTTTGATAGACTTTATCAGTTTTATCTTGAGGGATCGGGTTTAGAAGCGATGGTCTCTGATTATCAATCGGAGGCACAGGCAAAGCCTAACGATCCGAACATTCAACTCATCTTGGGGCATATATACAAACGACTGGGTAAGGACAAGGAAGCCTTGACTGCGTATCAACGCGCTGTGGAACTCTCACAGAATGATTATTATGCACATTTTGCGTTAGGTCAGTTGTATGTTATACTCCGACAACATGAAGATGCTATTAGTGAATTGACGAAAGCAACATCGTTATCAGAACAGGCACAGACTATCTCTCCCGAAGAATTGACAGATATTTACAAGACATTGGGGCATGCGTATTTTAGCCGTGATATGTTAGATGAAGCGATTAAGGCATGGGAAAAGATTTCTGAACTTGATCCTGACGATATCTTTGCACGAATAGAACTTGCTGATCTGTTTCGTGAACAGGAGTTGTATCCTCAAGCCATTGCACAATATGAAGAAATCATAAATCTTAAGAAAGATGACACATATCGTAAATGTCTGAGTATGCGAGAGATTGGTAAAATCCACGAAGAATCGGGTGAATATCAGAAGGCGTTGCAACAATATGATGCGGCGTTAGACCTGACCGCACAAGGTAATTGGCTGAGAAAAGACTTGCAATACAGGATTATTGCCATATATTCGGCAGATGCTAATTGGAAAGATTTGATTGTTTATTATGATGGTAAACTTGAGACAAATCCGAATGATCCAGAGACTCTGGGACTACTTGCAGCAGCATATATTGAAAATCAGCAGCTTGAGGAAAGCATTGATACCTATAAGAAAGGATTGACGCTTGCCCCAACCGATACCAGTCTCCGTCTCAACCTGATAGGTGCGCTTCGTGATGCGGAAAAGTTTGCAGAAGCGGCTGCGGAATATGAAGCACTTAGTGAACAGCACCCTGATGACATCGGAATATATCGTGAACTTGGCAAATTGTATTTGCAGCTTGAAAATGAAGAAAAGGCGAAGGGAGTCTATCAACGTCTGATTGATCGTGATCCAGAGAGTGCTAACATCTACATCACCCTTGCTGAAATATACACTGGTCACGAATGGCTTGAAGATGCGGTGGCTGCATATCAAAAGGCAACGGAACTTGATCCGGATAATCTCGATTATTTTGAGTATTATGGGGACTTTTACTATAGACAAGGTGAAAGTCCGAAGGCGATTGAAACATGGAATCGGATGGTTGCAGACACTAAAAGCACTGCTGAGAACTATGACCGTTTGGCACGTCTGCTTGAAACCAAGAAGTTTTCAGACGAAGCAATTGATGCAAGTAGAAAAGCAGTAGAACTGATGCCAGAGACTTATCGTTTCAGAGAGTCGTTAGCCAAAAGACTGATGAACAATGAGCTGTATGATGAGGCACTCTTAGAATATACGGAAGCGATGAAGCTTGCACCGAATGCGTTTTTTGCTGAACAGATGGACGATAAACGGATTGAACTCTATAAACGGCAGGGAACACTTGTAAAAAGAATAGAAGAGATAGAAACAGAACTTGAAAAACCAGAACTTGCTGATAACGATAAATTTGCACAACAGAAACGGCTTGCCAAGATGTATCTGAAGTTAGGTAATACGACCTACGCGTTGGAAATACTTTTGGAAGCAAAGAAACTACAACCCGATGATATAAATGTCAATCGTTGGGCAGCGAATATCTATGTAAAACAGGGAAGACGTGATGAAGCGATTAACATTTACCGACATCTAACGAATATTGATAACACAAATGCGCGTGAGTATTATTCTAATATAGCGAAAACCTATCTGGAAACTCTGGATTTTGAGGCGGCTAAGGAAGCTGCGAAACAGGTCGTTGCGCATAGTCCGCGTAATCCGGAGGGACATCATTTGTTGGCGCAAATTGCTTCACAATCCGGTGATTACGACACATCTATAGATAGTTTTAAACAAGCAATTCGTTTGCGACCGGAAGCGATTGATATCCGTAGAGAATTGGCACTACTTTATCACAATTCAGGTGACTTTAGACTTGCAATCGCACAGTATTGGCGTTGTTGGAATCTCAGCGACAATATCAGTGATAAGCTTAGTTTTATTGAACCACTTGGAGAAGCATATTATAGTTTAGGTAGGCGGACGGAACTCTCGGAAAGATTGAAACAGATGGCTAAATCGAATACATCTGGTATTGCATCGGTCTTAGCACTTGCCCAAGTCTATCGTGATGAAGGCGATCTATCAAGTGCGCGGTTTCAGCTTGCACGCGCATTAGATCAGCGACGAGAGAACCCAGAACTATTATATCAACTTGTTGGCATAAGTTTAGACCTTGGTGATATTGAGGAAGCTTTAAGTTACCAACAGCAACTTGTCAAAGCAGATCCCGATCCTATTCATCAGCAAAAACTTGGTGAACTGTTGTTTGATGTTGGACGCGAACAAGAAGCCGTACAAACATGGTCAAAAGTGTTGCATCAAAAGAAGCATACACTTGATGCAGAAATCAGACTCGCAAAGTTATTGATTAGGCACGGGTTAA
Source organism: Candidatus Poribacteria bacterium (assembly GCA_965214095.1). Classification (GTDB taxonomy): domain Bacteria; phylum Poribacteria; class WGA-4E; order WGA-4E; family WGA-3G; genus MSPOR6. The sequence goes on from OZ243938.1 coordinate 2,923,255, forward strand.
TGGAGGAAGCATTCTTTGCACTTGACAATGCAGCGGAAAAGATAACCGGGGACGATGCATATATTGGGTTGTATCAAATTGGTGCTACTTTGGTTGAGATAAGCGAACCTGAAAAAGCGTTACCATACTTCCAACAAATCGTAGAGATGTCAAAACCTGCACAGGATATAAGTTTTGCTACAACAAAGAAAAAATCAAGAACTACTAATACGAATCCCAATTCCTTTTATGGACCACCTGGGATAAATATGAACAAACTTCATCTCGCAACCAATCTCTCATACCGTGTGCAACCTCAGCAGTATTCTTCAAGAAATGTTTCTCCATGGGTTCCAACCACATTTGAAGAAGCACAGGCTGCCGCACTTGTGCAGGTGAAGTCGATTTTGGACGATCTCGGTCAGTTGGATGACATGTTTGCTCAGTATGAGGAAAAAGTAACTGCGAATCCCAAGGATATCCAAACGCTTGAACTGTTAGCACAACTATACATTTTGATGAAGAATCAAGAAAAAACAGATGAGGTATTGGATAAGTTGTTAGCAGCCTCCCCTGATAATTTAGTATATCAGGGCATCAAGTTGAGAAATATGGTAGCACAACAACAGACCAGTCATGAATCCTTTACAGATCAACTTGGCAAGATGACAGGTTTGTCGGAAGATGGCAAGAATTGGTATCAGGTTGAATATGCATCCTTTTTTCTCAATAGAAGCACACCTGATGATGCTGAGCAATTATTGGATAAACTTGAGGAGATGGATGTGCTTCAACTCAGTAATAGCCATAAGTTGATCGATTTATTTATGAAAAAAGGTAGAGCGGAAACAGCAGAAAGAATGTTGTCCGAACTTGCAGCAACTAAAACTGCACACTTCTCACATCAATATACCCGAATTTATGAATCAGTCACTAACACATATCTCAGCAAAGGGGATCCAGACAAAGCAATAGAATACTTTTGGAAGTATATTGAAAAGACCAATCCAACAGTGTCCAATACAAGGTATATAGCAAATTTGACTTATTCCACCTATTCGAGCAGCCAGACGTATCAAGCCAATTTCCCATCACCGACATCGTACTATACTCAGACACGGTTGGATTTTCTGCAAAAGTTTTTCAATAAAATATGGATCAAAGAACAACAAGAGCTATTCTACACATCATTGGAGGATAAGTATAATGGTGCTGAAGGTAGAAATCGTATCTATCCAGCATTAGCAATTAGTTATTGTAAATGGTGGGATGGAAAACGCGACAAAGCACTTGAGGTACTACATAATTTACAAACAGAATTTCCGGATGACTTATCCCTAAAGATGAATACTATATTTGTTTCAATTCAATCTGGGAAACACAATCTTGCATTAGAAGTTGTGAAGGAACTTATTCATGCGGATCCAAAGAATCTGAATCAATATTACGATTTGACATTACAAATTGCGATGTATACAGGCGATTCTTCTGTAGTGCGTGATTTGATGAAAAACATCTTGAACTCTCCGACAAGTGTGCAGCAGCTTCACAATTTCTCACAGAAATTACAGAGTGCGGGATTCACGCAATATGCTGTTGCTGTCTCTCAAAAAGCGATGGATTTAGCTTTGAGAGAAAGGGATCCGAGTTTTTTGAGAAAGTTTAGTACTCATTTAAACGATTTAGGTCGTGGACAGGATGCTGCGCGTTTAACGCAACGTGCCGTTAAGTTAGAAAACTTGAAAGTCTTGTCTGGACAAACAATGCCGAACCTGAATATTCGATCGGTAACGCTTTCTCCTAAACGGTTAAAGATGATTCAGGATCGTGAGGCTAAATTAGTCAAAATAGTCGAACAGAATCCGAAATCATTCAAAGCGCAGTCCAATTTAGCTGCGTTCTACGCAAGTAGAAATCAGGTGCAGAAAGCTATACAAACATATCAAACAGCACTTGAACTGCGTCCCAATGATAGCACGTTACGTAATCAATTTGCAGACATGTTACGGCGAGTCGGAGAAGTTAAAAAAGCAGTTGAACAATATACGTATCTACTCAAGAACAACATCTCCAGTTCACAATACAGTTACTATCATTACGAATATATCATAGAAACATTTATCCAAGCAGGCGAAATAAACAAACTCATTTCGGTTGCGAAAGAAATGGTTGCGAAGAATCAAGGTTCTGGACGTAGTCATGAATTTGTTCGTAGGATTACTCAGCATTTTAGAAACAACAACAATAATGTCAAACCATTGATAGAGATTTACGAAAAATCACTCGAGTCTGGATCAGAGACTTATTTTTATGACTTAGTTTCAGCATATATGTCTACCGGCAATCGTGATAAAGCAAAGCAACTATTAGTAGGTAAACTCAAGACCGGACCAGCGGAAAGCCAAGTAAATGTGGTACTTAGGTTATCTGATTTAGATGAAGGTTTAGATGATTTGAAGAATTTGGCAAAAGAATATGAAGAGAAGTTTCCTATGGATACTGCTAAATCTTCTATGTTATATCTACTTACTATCTTAAAAATAGCAACAAATGACTTAGAGGGGTCAGATATATATGTAGAAAAACTGTTGAAGAATAAATCCAATAATACTGGATCGTATTGGCTCCATACGATTGCTGACGCATATCAGGACAAAGGGGATTCAGACCGTCAACAACGTATACTTGAGGCTGCCATTGAAACCGTAGATCTAAATAATACCGGTCGACTATCAAGCACCTACCAATCGCTTGGTAAAATCTACGCAGATAAAGGTGAGAAAGAGAAAGCGAAGAAAGCCATTCGAAAGATGGGTAATCTCCGACTGATGCGTAGTGGTGGTGCTCGTTTTTATGATAAAGATTCGGTCGCGCGCACTTACATGGAACACGGTTTGTATGACGATGCGGAAGTGCTGTTGATAGAAGTCATCAACGACTTATCTGCACAATCATATTACCGTGAACGTGCTCAAGAACAATTAGCGACAATCAGAGTCAGACGGGGTGATACAGACAATGGATTGAAAAACACAATGGATGATATGAACCTTGCCTTACTCCGTACAAGAGCACAAGAAGAAAAAAGAAGGAGAAACTATTACGAGGCAATTAGAATCTACGAGCAGATAGTCAAAAAATCACCAGACGACCTTGGTTCGCGTGCTGAACTTGCTTCTCTTTACACCCTACAGAATGAACAAGATAAAGCAATTGAGATGTGGGACGCTCTGCTAAAAGTTGATCCTGCCAATACAAAATATCAGGATGGACTTGTGGCTGCCTACAAAGTGGCAAATAGAATTGATGATGCGATTAAGTTTGCCCAAGGATATATACAAGAGAATCCAGATACTGGTCTACACCATACTCGACTTGCAGATTTATATGCATTCAATGGACAGATTGACGATGCGATCACAACTTATAAAAAGGCGATAGAGCTCTCCCCGAGTGACGCTAAATCACATGAGGAATTAGCCAAGATCTATGAGGAGAACAGAAACTATGATGCTGCGGAAAAGTCGTATAATGATGCCCTAAAATTCTCAGCACCAGGGAGTAATCAAGCGGAGTTAAGACAGAATTTGATGAAGATTTATCAACGGCAAGGAAAATTAGAGGAGATATTGAAACAAGCAGAAGAGCAGGGGACACTGACTTTTGATATGCAACGTGAAAGAGCACGGATATATCAAAATAGTGGAAATATGACAAAAGCCGTGAGTGCCTACCAAAAGGCTTTAGGAATGACAGCAGACAAGTATGCCCGCGGTGATATTCAACGACAATTGATCAACATCCATTCTAAACTTGGTAAATTAGAGGAATATCTGAAGGAAACAGAGAAACAAGGAATGGTATCTTTTGAAATGCAGAAGGAGATTGCACGGTTATATCAAAATAAACGTGAATATGGTAAAGCGGCAGATGCTTACAAGAAAGCTGCGCAAATGACTACACAATCTTATGAGCGGCAAGAACTTGAACGGCAGATGTTGCAACTTTATCGTCAGTCCGGAAAGTTAGAACAATATTTGAAAGATATGGAAAAGGACGGTACACTCTCCGCTAATATGCAGGTTGAGCTTGCAAAATACTACAGTTCACGTGGACAATCCGAAAAAGCAATAGAAGCATATCAGAAGGCGAACAATATGACAGATAGCGACCAAGAGGAAATATCAAATCTAATGATGAATGAATTTGTTAAACTTGATAAAACTGACAAAGCAATAGAAATATATGAAAGTCTCATTAGCAATTCCTCAGAAAGTCAGTCAGTTAGGTATTACAGCGGATCCTCTGGTTTCCGAATACAATCTGAAAAAGAACAAGCACGTGAATCATTGATTAACGTCTTTAAACGCAATAGAAAACTTAACGAACTTGAGAAGGTTTACAGTGCTAAGTTGGAAAAGGAACCGAATGATACAGACATTCTTATTGTTCTTGCGGAAATACATAGGACTTCTAACAAACATGAAAAAGCTGCCGAAGTCTATCAGAAGCTATCCAAATTAGAACCAGAGAATGTTCGCAATTACTTTTATGCTGCTGCGTCTCTGGAAAAAGATGGACAGAAAGAACAGGCGCAAAGGTTGATAGAACAAGGGAATAATGCACTTTCGTCAAGACCAGACAATAAAGATTCCATGTTATTATGTACGCTTGGTTCTATCTGCTATGAAAACAAAATGTATGAACCGGCAATTACATTGTTCAAAGAAGCAGCTAAAGTGAATGAGTTGACCGGTATCAATAGCAATATAAGATGGCAACAAGAGAATATATATGATGTGCTTGGCAAAAGTTATATGGAAACCAAGCAGTATGAGGAAGCAGTTGAGGCGTTTCAGCATAAACTGAAACTTACGACACATGATCATTCCAGAGAGAGAATTGAAAAGGCAATTAAAGCAGCTTATGATGCAGGGAATCTCCACGAGAAACATATTCCAAAGCAGTTGGAAAAGGTAAAACAGAATCCGAATGATGTCAATGCAAGAATTACACTTGCTGAGAGTTACGTGTCAAGTGAGAGGTATGACGAGGCAATCGTGCAGTATGAGAAGATCAGCGAATTGCAACCGAACTCTCCGAAATGGCACAAAACTGTCGGAGATTTATATGGAAATACTAAACAGGCTAACAACACAGAATGGCTACAGAAAGCTGCAGCTGCTTATGAGAAAGCCATTGTCCTTAATCCTAATTCGTATGAATTCTATGACACTTTAGGAAAGTTGTATGCGGAAAACGGGGATTCTACAAAAGCCGAAGCAGTCTATATGAGAGCACTGAATGCATCCCACAATCCTGCAGAACATGATAAGGTCGTCAATGCCATTTTGGAACTTGATAAGTCATATAGGGAATTGGACAAACGGCTTGAGAAACTTGAAGAACTCAATACAAAAAAACACCATAGCACACTTTTACATAAACTATTGGGTGATACCTATTTAGCTTCAGGTGATACGGAAAAAGCCTCTGTATCCTATAAGCAATGGTTGGCGATAGTGAAAAATGAAAGTGAGAAAAGTAATCGTGCGATGGCATTACATCAACTTGCTGAACATCTGTTAAACACAAACAAACTACCGGAGATTGCATTAGAGGCAGCAAAGCATGCAACGCAATCCAGATCGGATGCAACCTATTTTTCAACATTAGGCAACGCTTATCTGGTCAATGAACAATATGCAAATGCATTTGAACAATTTGAACGAAGTCTTGATCTTATGAATCAATCTGGAGGTTTGCGCGGTAACAAGTTAGAACCTTTATTGAGACGTATTTCACAAGCGAGCGAAAATATGCAAGATAAATCTCGGTATCAGGAACTGATGGGTAAATTAGTTGATTCAATCCCGACTGATGTTGACACTGAACTTGGAACTATTTTGTTATTGGCAGATTTCTGCCGTGAACTCAATTTGGCTGATAAAGCGAAGGTATTCATGCAGAAAACAGGATTTTTCCCTGAAACTGCTTGGTTAACACTCGGTCCGTTTGACAATGCTAACGGTGCTGGATATAGTACTGCTTTCATTCCTGAAGAACAGACGCAAATTGATAAGACCGCAGAATATGATGGGGTAACAGGTAAGATAAAATGGGTCAAAAGTTCTGATGAGATCTTTGATGGGTTCTCCGACTTTGGTATGTATGAGCAATTCTATGCTGCTTATGCCTGGATTTCATTTACATCCCCTGAAGAGAGGGAAGCTGAAATCCGATTTGACAGTGATGACCAAGGTAAAGTGTATCTGAATGGAAAAAAAGTATATGCACATAGAAGAACACGTGGAGCACAAATTGACCGACGCACGATACCTGTAACGCTTGTTGCAGGAGAAAACACAATACTTGTCAAAGTCTGTAATGAATCTCTACCGTGGGGATTCTATTTGCGCATTACGGATACGGATGGAGATCCGTTTGATGATTTGAAAGTTGTAGATACTGAGATGAATCGGCGGGATTAGAACCCTCCAACAATGTAAGAGGCGCAATGAATTGCGCGACTACTGTTCTGTCTACAGTGTCCGAATGGACACTCCACTACAAACGCTTTCTTTGTTAATAATTAGAAATTGAATAACCCACGAAACTGCATCCGAAAATGTGTATATGTAATTATACACACTACAATTATTGTGTCCTACAAACCCTATGAAGACGGCATTCAACGTCAACACAAAAACATGATACATATCGTAATCTCAAGGAGGAATTAGGTGACAAAATACAACAAAATAAACATCTATTGTCTACTAACAATCCTCATCTTTAGTTTCAGTTTCTCATTACCATCTTTTTCACAGGATAATGAGGTCAGTGAAAATATTGAAGATGTGATTGATGTAGCGTTAGATTTAGACGGTGAGTTGAGTTACGTAGAAATTGATGACAGCAAATTATTAAATAAAATTAACGGACAAGTAACGGTGTGTGCTTGGATTAAGGCGACAAACTTTCCTACCAGATATCTTCCGGTTATATACAAGGGGGATGAACGACTGCCCGGTATCACAAACCGTAGTTTTGTGATGTATCTACGCCATGATGGTGCGTTGCAATTCGCTTCTTCACCTGATGGAGAAAATGAGAAGTATATCTTCTCACCAAGGGGAGCAGTCAGTCTCAATAAATGGCATCACGTCGCAGGTGTTGTTGACACGACGCGAAATATTATCAGTGTCTATGTTGATGGTGTGGTAGCAGGTTATAGAGATTTTGGTCGAAACAGAAGATTTTATGAAAGTACACTACCATTAAAAATCGGTGGTACACATGAAGATACTAATCATAACCATAGATCGTTTGTCGGACAGATTGATGAGGTAAGTGTGTGGGACGTTGCCTTGACTGAAGAGCAAATCCACAACTTTATGAAGAACCGTTTGACAGGGGATGAAAGAGGATTAGTCGGTTATTGGAAATTTGATAAACAGAATGATGGTGAAATTTCCGATATGACCCATAATAAACTCAATGGGAAGTTAGTTGAAAACGCAAGATTAGTAGATTACATCCGTCCTATTCCAATAGGACTAAATCCAGAACAGCTTGAAAAACAAACAATCCTATATGAAAAAGCACTCAAACGTGGAACAGTTTCTTATGAGATATACAGCACACTTGCTGAAATATATCTCAAAACAGGACGTATGGCTGAAGCGGAAAAAATATACGGACAGTCTTTAGAGGTGGATCTCAGACAGTCTGAACATGATGAGGCAATGAAATCACTTTGGCAATTATACGATAGTGCGGGTAAAGAAAAAGCATTTATCACACTATTAGAAAAGTTGAAACAGAATATGCCAAAGAGTTCAGTCTTGTTTGAACTCTTAGGTGAGGCATACACTAAAGTTGGTGACAAACAGAATGCTAAAGATGCCTACTCACAATGGATCAATCTGCGAAAAGATGAAGTTTTTGAGCAAGAGCCGTCATCTGCATATTATGAACTTGCGGATAAACTTCTTGAGAAAAACATATTTCCTGAAATCGCGTTGGAGTTGGTTTTAAATGCAGCAGATGTTGAACTGGACAGAGATTACATATTAGTGCTTGCACATGCATTCGTCGCGAATGAACAGTATGATGAAGCATCCCGACTCATAAAGAACATTTATGACATGTCTTATCTAGCTCTTGTTGAACGGAAGTTATTAACACGGGTTGTGAAAGCAGGTAAAAATGTCAAGGATAAAGAAGGTTATGAGAATATGTTGAATGAACTCATAGAATCTTTGTCAGACAATTTACGTTCTCAACTGCATACAATGCTTGTTTTGGCACAAACCTATCAGGAAACCGGAGAACACGAAAAGGCTGATGCTCTTATTCGGAAAACAGGATTTATTACCGAAGATGCATGGTTGGTTCTTGGACCTTTTGATAACTCGGATGGGATAGGCTACAATACGCAGTATATCACAGAAAACTTGCCGATGATTGATACTACTAAAGAATATGAAGGCAAAAATGGGAAGGTGCGTTGGCAAAAAACAAAGAACATTTCACTCTTAGGAGATATCCGTTTGGGCAAAGAGAGTGAATGGACTGTTGCGTATACTTTTGCGACGATACATTCACCTGAGGAACGTGAAGTTGAATTCCGATTTGACTCTGACGATCAAGGCAAAATCTGGGTCAACGGTATTGATGTTTTCAGGCATACCAAGACGTTTACTGCGGAAATTGACAATTTCAAGTTTCCTGTAAAACTGAATGCGGGTTAAATAGTGTTCTCGTTAAGGTATGTCAAGAGACAGGTGGCTGGGGATTTTATCTGCGGATAACCGATAAAGACGGTAATACTTATGATGATTTAGATTTCATGAAAGTAGAGTAAAGAGTGTAGGTGTTTTTTGTAGGTTGGGTTTCATGCCTTGATCTAACCATAAGCGTCACTTTAGCATCCTTCCAAGTACCGGTAGGTTCGGTTTCCTAACCGAACCGGCTTTGTGCCAAATACCTTTATAGAGGTTCTCGCACAGGTTCCGTGCGGTTAGGAAACCGAACCTACCGGCCTGGGGAAAACGCCTAATTTACACTAAATTGACGCCTATGGGTTTCGTGCCTTGACCTAACCTACAACAGATTCACCAAACTTATATATAGTAGATTTTGAAATTACTTGAACACTCAGCATCGGCGAGGTTAGGAAACCTCGCCTACCGTGGGTCGCGGATGTCAACTTATATTTATAATTCACTATAAGAGCAATAATTCAACTCATTAGGAGATATTTTTAAATGACATGTTCAAAATTGTCTTTCTGCATTGTAATTTTCATGTTTATCACAGTAGGTGCTTTCATTTCAGGAAGTGAAGCGCAAGACACCGAAGAAAATAATACACCTCTCCAAGAATTCATCAACGAAACACAAATGTTAGTACGGCGGAACCAATTAGAGGAAGCAATAGAAATCTACGAAAGAATAGTGATAGCAGCACCTGATGACTATATATCTCTATTAGAACTCGCGACGCTTTACTCACGCACAAATCAACACGAAAGCGCGGCACAAACCTATAGCAAACTGCTTGCTTTTGACACAGAAAATATAACTTATCAAGATGGACTTGTTCGCAGCTTACAAGCTGCTGGTAAATACGACGAGGCACTTGATCTCGCGCAGTCATACATTCAAACAGATCCGACAGTAGGCGAACACTACGCACGACTCGCAAGACTCTATGAAGTTGAGGGTAATGAACATGCTGCCATCGCTAACTATAATAAAGCAATTGAAATGGCAGCCGGTGATAAACAAACGTATCTTATGCTCGCAAGACTCTATTTTCTCAATGAAGACATAGATGCGGCTGAAATGGCATTGAAGAATGCCATTCTATCAACCACTTCCGCATCAGCGCGACAAGATATTGAACGACAATTGATCAGTTTCTATCGCTATCATGGGAATTTAGGAGAGAAGTTACAACAAGCTGAAAATGATGGGACAATCACATTCCAGATGCTGAAAGTCCTCGCCGAATACTACCACAAAGCCGGAAAACTGGACAATGCTGTTAGTGTCTATAAGCGAGCACACGATATGACAAACAGTTCTTCTGAGAAAGATAAAATCACCACTGAATTGTCTAAGATATATCTGGCTCTCGGTGATATGGATTCAGTAGTAGAAGCTTATGAAACAGAGGCGAATTTGTCTATAAACAGTAAAATATTGTCTTACACTTCTGAAAGAATTACAGTGACATCGGCAAAAATTGCAGTGATATACAAATTTGAGACTGTACGCGATTCATTGATTGGTGCTTTTAAAAGCCAAGATAAACTTGAAGTGTTAAAAACACATTATGAAGGTAAACTTAGAGAAAACAAAGAGAATCCTGTTGCCCTAACAATATTGGCGAGGATATATTGGAATGAAAGGGATTATCAAAAAGCTGCTGAAATGTATGAAGCACTTGGCAAACCAGATGCTCACAATGTCCGTTACTATTATTATGCTGCAGCTGCATTAAAAAGAAACAAACAACCTGATTTAGTCAAAGAGATGCTCAACCAAGCTACAAATGCCCTTGCAGCCTGTAGTGAAAAAGATGATCCGTGGTTTCTTGGCACACTTGCAACAATCTGCAATGAAAATAGGATGTTTGAACCAGCAATTGAACTCTCCAAAGATGCGATTGATAAGAGTGATATCATTGCAGATAGTAGGATTCTGGATACTTTGCATGGAATACTTGCGAAGAGTTATCGTGAGACAAAACAGTACGAAGAAGCTCTTGACATGTATCAGGTAATGGCAAGTGAAAACAGCAGTAGTAACATACGAAATAGGGCAAATAACGCGATCCGGGAAATCATCAAAGAGGGAAAACTATATGAAAGATTGATACCGGAACAACTGAAGAATGTCGTAGAAAACCCTAACAATCCAGAGATGATGTTGGAACTCGCGGAGAGTTATGAAGCCATAGATAGTATCAAAGAAGCAATTGAACAGTATGAAAAACTTGTGGTACTGGAACCTGAAAATAGTTTTTGGTACAGAAAGTTAGGGGATCTGTATCAAAAAGTGGATCTTGAGATAGACGGAGTAATTGAAAGCAAGGCTCTTAGTTTAGATGGAGATGGGAGCTACGTGGAAATCGTAGACAGTGAGATGATTAACAATATCTCTGAACAAGTAACGATATCTGCATGGATCAAACCAACAGATTTTCCAAACACCTGTACGACTGTACTTTTCAAAGGTAACAAACGAACGCCTAATCTTACGCATCGTCAATTCGCGCTCTGGTTGTTTGATGAAGGTCTCGCTTATTTTGACGCATCCCCTGACGGTATTTTCATAAGATGGATTGCCTCTGCAAGTGAATCTATCCAAAAAGATCAATGGTACCACGTATCAGGAACCATTGATGCCAAGAATGACAGCATAAAGTTATATCTAAACGGTGCTGAAGTCAGTAGCAGTAATTTTAAGGGGAAAAACAAATTGACTAAGACCACACTGCCATTGCGAATCGGTTGTTCACATGAAGAAGAAATATCTGAGCATGCATCATTTGCTGGACTAATTGATGAAGTGCGGATTTGGAACATCGTGCGCACTGAAAATCAAATTCGTTCCGATATGAATAGGCAGCTGAAAGGAGATGAATCCGGTTTAGTGGGATATTGGAAATTTGATGCAGAAACTGAAGGACGCGTATCCGATAGTTCACTCAATAAGAATGATGGCAAACTTGTTGGAAATGCTAAACTTGAACCTTACAGTCGTCCAATTTTGGCAAGTATAAAGGCTGATAACTTGACCAAGGCTGCATCCTACTATGAAAAAGCGATTGAACTCAGACCAACTCTATACCAGTATTATGATCGGTTAGCAAAATTATATATGGATCAGAACCAGAAATCCGATGCTGCATTTGTATATCTACGTGCATTAGACGCACCTTTTGGACAATCAACCCATGAAGCATTAATTCGCGCAATCTCCGATCTTTACGCTGATGACGGGCAAGTGGACAAACTTATTGCTATTCTTGAGGAAGTAAAACCGAAAATGGAGGAGAGCGTGGCCCTGCACAGACTTTTAGGTGATTTCTACAAGAAAACAGGTGATTTTGAGAAAGCTGAAATTGTAAACGCGAAGTGGTTGAAATTGAGAGAGCAAGAGGTGAATATTCAGGATGCAAGTTACCAACGTTGGTTTGCTGAAGAACTTCTTGCAAAAGGAATATATTCAGAAACATCACTAAAATATGCGACACGGGCGATACAAGACAATGCGGGAATTAGTTATCACTTCCCACTGACACTTGGACGTGCGTATGTTGCGAATGATCGCTATGATGATGCGCTGAGATATTTCAAATATGCGCTAAGTATTCTCTCAGCCAATGATTCACTGGATGATTATTGGAAAAAAGTCGCTGATGCACGTAAGAATGCAAACGACAAAGAACGTTACACCCAAATGTTAGATGCGTTGAAAAATTCCGTTCCGTCGGAATACGCAAGTTCGGTGCAAATGTCTGCCAATTGATGATTTAGATTTCATGAAGGTAAAATAAAATGTGTAGGAAATAATTATGAAATATCTATTGACACTTTTTCTTATTATCTTTGTAATATTCGGTTGTTCATCCAGCGAATATATGGAAATATCGGATGAAAACTTAGCTGCAGCGATACGTGACAGTCTCGGATTATATCAAAACGACACTATCACACGCCGTCAACTAAGTAAACTAACAAAACTATCTGGACCACAAAGAAATATAAAAGACATAAGTGGCTTGCAGTATGCTAAACATTTAAGTGCTTTGGAACTCTATGGTAATCAAATCCATGATATTTCTCCACTTGCAGATTTGAAGAAACTAACCAGGTTGAATCTGGGTAACAATAATATCACAGATATTTCTCCACTAAATGGGTTGAAAGAACTTACTTACTTATCACTTGAACAGAATCAAATCCACGACATTCAACCTATTGAAAACCTGAGTAAACTCAAGTATCTATTTATTGAGCAGAATCTAATAAAAGACCTTTCGCAAGAACAACATCTTCCTGTTACCAATGCTGTTGAGAATACCACACTGCTACACCCATCGGTAAAAGTGAATCAATATAATACGCAGATTAGTCTACCCGATGGAGCCATTGCACGCCTTGGAAAAGGAGGTATCAACGTCTTGCGCTTTTCTCCTGATGGAACGATGCTTGCAGTCGGGACTGATATAAGGGTGTGGCTATATGACAGGAAATCAGGTAAGGAGAAACCATTACGGAAGAATTCCATCGGTCAGTCCAATGCATTGGTATTCTCTACGAATGGACGCATCCTCGCAAGTGGTGGTTCCTCAAATCCTATAGTTCAATTGTGGGATCTCTCAACAGGTCAACAACTTCCAAACATTTCCTTGCCAATATCAAGCAATTTACATCTGATGAACAAGAGAGATGTTGTTTATGAAAAATGTGTCGCTGCATTGGCGTTTCCTAAGAATTTTAGTGCTCTTCTGAGTCTTAGTTATAAAGGAAATTTTAACAATTGGGATATTACCACAGGCAAAGAACTATCAAAACATCGTACGGATTTTGATTATGAAGGTGTATTGGCACTCTCACAAGACGGTAGCAAATTTGCTTGTGGATATTGGAATGGAAAGATATGGACAGGAGATGCTACCACAGGTAAACTAAAGAATAAACTCAACGGACATGGTAGAAGAATAAAGTTTCTTTCAAAGAATACAAAATATCGTCGTGTTCGTGCATTGGCATACTCACCAGATTCTAGATTCTTAGCAAGCGGCAGTGAAGATAAAACAATAAAGATTTGGAGTACGAAAAAATATAAAAAACACGCCACTCTCAAAGGGCATACAGGATGGGTATCTGCACTCGCCTTTTCTGAAGATGGCAAATATATCGCCAGCGGGGACACGGAGAGCAACGTTCATCTTTGGGATGTCCATAAGAAACGAAGGATTGCCATTTTCAAGGGACACACAAACGGCATCCTTGCTATGACGTTTTCCCCTGATGGAAAGACACTTGCTACCGGCAGTGCTGATGGAACTATACGGTTTTGGGATGTCAACACTCAAGAAGCAGAATCCATCTTTACTACTGGACATACAGAATGGGTCAGAGATATATCATTTTCTCCTGATAGCACAAAGGTCTCTACTGCATATTATAATGCAACAGCAGAAAGATGGGATGTTAAGACAACAAGTCAACTGGATGTTTTCAATATAAATCCGCAGAAAATTTCTTATGCAGTTGCATTATCACCCGATGGTTCACATCTTGCATGTCACAATATTGAAGGCAATATCACTTTCAATGTTGATGGTTGGGAGACAGTGATTGAATATTATAATACTGATAAAATGCGATTATGGAATCTTGATACCAAGAAAGAACTTCCATCTATTCCAGATGTATTTGGAGACATGGCATTTTCGCCTGACAACAAGATTCTTGCTTGTAAGAGTATACAGGATATATCACCGTGGCATAAAACCACAGATAGTGAAGTTGGAAGAAGAGGCTTAAGTATGGTAGTAGGGCGGAGTAAAGAGATTCTAATAACTGAAGTTAGGACAGGAACAGAATTACACCGTTTTCATGTGGGAAAACGTGGAGGACCGCTTAGTGGGGGAGGATTAAGAGAAAAAATATCATTGATGTTCTCACCTGAGGGAAGCCTACTGGCAGCGGGAGGTATGATTTGGGATGTGGATACGTGGGAACAACTTCATAAATTCACATCAGAATACGCCGCAATCATGGCATTTTCAAAAGACATTCATACCCTTGCTGTCGAGAATAATGTAGTGACAGACAAAGATATCCAATTGTGGAATTTTTTTACTCCTGATCAGCCACAGAGTTTACATACTATTGATTTACCAACAACAATTGAAAATAGAGCCTTAACAATTTCACCTAATGGATCAATACTTGTTGAATCAACGAAAATGGGATACGACACATATTGTGAAGCAAACATATCATTATGGGATGTAAATACAGGTGAAAAATTGTTGGCACTTCCAGGACACACTGAACCAATTACAAAGTTGGAATTTTCTCACGATGGCAAAACGCTTGCAAGTGGTTCTAAAGATGGCACTGTGCTGTTGTGGGACTGGAAAAAAATCTATGCAAAAATCAAACCCGATGATAGATAATGCAGTTTTCAAACCACACTACATTGATAAATAGTGTTCTGTCTACACTAATCTTGTAGGTCGGGTAGAGGCACGAAACCCGACATGCAGCCATTTATCTCAATATAGTCGGGTTTCGTGCCTCTACCCGACCTACAATGTCCGAATGGACACTCCATTAGTCACTCTTAGGAGGGAAAATGAAGCAACTATCTATAATACTCTTAGTCTTACTCTCAATTTCTATTCTGAATTGCTCACAACCCAATCAGTCTGCAGAATACGTAGACATATCCGATGAAAACTTGGCAGAAGTAATACGGACTAAATTAGAATTACTTCCTCATGAACCAATCCCAATAAAACAACTATCAGAACTAACTGAACTCACAATTCCTGCACAACAAGAAATAAAAAACCTAAAAGGATTAGAAAACGCAACTGGTTTGACAAAACTGCAGATATATTCAAATTATGAAATCAGAAACCTATCTCCACTTGCAAACTTAACAGAATTGAGAGAGTTAAGTGTCTTCACCAACAAAGTCAGTAACCTTAAACCACTTAGAAACCTGTCGAAATTAACAGTGTTAAGCTTTCAGCGGAATAGAATAAGTAACCTTAAACCCCTTGAAAAGTTGACGAATCTTGAGGTGCTATATATCAGTCAAAACCCAATTAGTGATCTTACACCTCTTAAAAACTTGAAAAACCTGAAAACTTTGTGGCTCGCGGAAAACTCAAAGTTAAGGGACATTAGTCCAATTGCAGAACTTACACAACTTACAGGTTTAACCTTAGATAAAATAGAAATAAAGGATCTTTCGCCCATAGCTGCATTGAAAGATTTGACTACGTTAAGGCTCAACGATAACTACATCAACGATATAACGCCACTCTCAGAATTAACAAACCTTACGGAATTACACATATACCATAATCAGGTGAAAGACATCTCACCACTTGCTGGATTGGCAGACTTGACGACATTACATCTTCATAGTTCAATCCATGATATAACGCCTCTTAAGGGACTAACAAAACTTACCCAATTAATGCTATATGCAAATTATATAAAAGACATTACACCGC
The DNA here is from genome assembly GCA_965214095.1 of Candidatus Poribacteria bacterium. GTDB lineage: Bacteria > Poribacteria > WGA-4E > WGA-4E > WGA-3G > MSPOR6. The sequence continues at coordinate 2,939,515 of OZ243938.1, forward strand.
TTTCAGGATTAACAAATCTCACGGAACTCAGACTTGAAGACAATCAAATAACCGATATCACGCCTCTTGAAGCCTTAACAGATCTTACTCTACTATGGCTTTATAAGAATCAGATTAGCGATATAAATCCACTTCACGGTATGACCAAGCTTGTTTCATTAGATCTGTACAGAAACAACATACAAGATATTTCACCACTTACTGGCATGACAGAACTGAAGGGACTTTTTCTCGGAGGGAATGATATCACAAGCATTGAACCACTCAGAGATCTAACACAACTTACACATTTAGGACTCGCATATAACAGCATAGAAGACATCAGTCCAATTGAGAATTTTCAGTTGTTAGAATACTTGAAGTTAAGACAAAATCCGGTCAGAGATTTTACCCCACTTGAGAAACTACGACAAAATATTCCAGACTTACATCAACCAGTACCGAAACATATTAGACGAACAAGATCTGTGCGTTCTGTTTATGAACGACATGAGACACAAGCTGGTTTGCCTGCGGGTGCCATTGCACGTCTCGGTAAAGGTGGCATCAATGTCATGCAGTTTTCTCCCGATGGAAAGAAACTTGCAGTCGGCACTGACGTTGGCCTGAAGATGTACGATGTAACCACTGGAAATGAAATAGATGTGCCAAGTAAGATTGTTGCAGAGGTCAACGCACTTGCATTTTCACAGGATAGCAGTATGCTTGCATGTGGTGGTGCCTCAAATCCAGTGATACAATTATGGAATCTACAAAATGGAACTCAATTGCCTTCCATTCCAATTCCTTATGAGGGTAGGACAAATAGCAGACCTATTTATTCTGTTAGTGCTTTGGCTTTTTCAAACAACAATGCAAAACTTATAAACGTGAGTGGTGATGGGAAAGTATCTCATTGGGACATTTCAACAAGCAGCAATACACCTATGGTTGATTACTATCGTTATGCAAGAAGTAAAGTGATTGCAATTTCGACTGATGGTAGCAATTTTGCCAACGGACTTCATGATGGCAAAGTCCAGCTTTGGGATTCATCGAAAGAAAAACCGTTAGCAACTTTCAAAGGACATTCACGCGGTCTCGGTATTTTCAAGATTTTCAAAAAGAAGAACAGTATTCGTCAACAGGTTGATGTTACAGCCTTAGCCTTTTCACTTGATGGAGAACTGTTGGCAAGCGGTAGTAAGGACAAGACGGTTCGCCTGTGGGAAACCAAAAACCGAAAAAGCGTACAGACATTTGAAGGACATACAGGTTGGATTACATCAGTCGCATTTTCAAATGACAGCAATATACTTGCCAGCGGTGATACAAGCAGCAATCTCAGATTGTGGGATACGAATAGTGGAGAAGAACTGAAATCACTTCAAGGTCACAGAAATACCATAGTTGCATTGACTTTCGCACCTGATAATAAAACACTTGCCAGTGGCAGTGCAGACGGAACAATACGTTTTTGGGATGTCAACGACAGCGAAGAGACTTCTGTCTTTACTACCGGTCATACAGAATCTGTGATGGTAGGCGCGTTCTCCTCAGACAGTACAACCTTCACAGCTGCAATGTTCAACGGCACCGTCCAGAAATATGATATTAAGACACTGAAAGAACTTTCCTCTTTCGTAGCAAACAAACATAACATAACTGACAGTGTGGTGCTTTCACCTGATGCTTCTCTCTATGCAAGTCAAAGTGTAGAAAAGTCAGTAGCATTCAATATGTATGGTACTAAAACTGATATAACTTATGATGCAAATCCGGATCGAAGCGAATTATCTTTGTGGGATTTAAGCACAGGTGAACAACTACCCGCACAGCAACCTGCAGAAGATATGGTTTTTTCACCAAATAACAAATATGTTGCCCGGATCACTTCAGATAACGTTATTGTTTCTGATGTGCGTAACGGCGACGAATTCTTCAGATATGAAACCAATTCTAACTCGGTACTTTTCTCACCTGACAGCGCGCTTCTTGTTACTGGTTCAAGTTTTTCTGACACTTCTGAGGTATGGAATGTTAAAAGAAAGCAGAAACTTGCATCATTCAGTAGGAACAACAGACCAATTGCATTTACACCAGATGGTAATATACTTGCCTGCACTAACAACTATGATATTGCCTTATGGGATCTTAGTATTCCAACTGAACCGTTGGTTATTGGATCATTAGATTCAGCCTATACCTATAAGAAAGTTGTAACCTTTTCTCCTGATGGTACAATTTGGGTTGAAGCACATTATCTCATGGATAAATGGTTCTGTGAAGCACAGATTCAACTAAAGGAGTCGGTAACAGATAATATACTCTTAACACTTTATGGTCATACTGAACCAATAAATGCCTTAGCCTTTTCACCTGATGGAGAAACACTTGCAAGTGGTTCTGAAGATGGTACTGTGTTATTATGGGATTGGGATAACATACTAAACGATATCCGATTCAATAATAGATTGACGCATGACAGATAACAACAAAACAGCGAGACAAAGAAATGATTAAAAAACACCTATCAATAATCACTATACTTATAGTGTTCGTGACGATTCAGTCTATCCAAGCACAAACAAAACTCTTGAGAGGACTACCCGATGATGCCATTGCACGACTTGGAAAAGGTGGTATCAATGTTATACAATTTTCACCTGATGGAACGCATCTTGCTGTTGGAACTGATATCGGTGTACGACTGTATAATGTTGCAACAAAACAAGAAATATCGCTCCCTAACAGAATCGTTGGACAGATCAACACTATAGCCTTTTCAAAAGAGGGACGTATACTCGCTTGCGGTGGATATTTTAATCCTATAATCCAGTTATGGGATATAGAGTTCGGAGTGGAACTTCCATCGCTACAATCATCAAAACCCCAGGCTTATATCGAGTGGGAACATTTTCCCATACATTCGGTCATCGCATTGGCTTTTTCAGAGAATGGAAGAACACTTGTTGGTGTAGATTATGAAGGACTGTTCACATACTGGGATATAAACTCACAACAGATAGAATCAGAACAGCGACAATATACCATTTTGGATATATACGCATCCACATTATCACAGGATGGACGCACGTTCATTACTGGCAGAGAAAATGGTGAAATCTCAATATGGAATACACAGACAGGTAGCAGAGATGCAATTCTCAAAGGACACAAACCCTTTTTTAAATGGTCAAAACGCAATCCGAGAATACGTGCATTGGCATTCTCACCTGATAGAACTACATTTGCAAGTGGGAGTAAAGACAAGACTGTGCGTCTGTGGGATACAGAACGTCGTAAAAGGAAAGCAACGTTGAAAGGTCATAAGGCTTGGGTCACTGCAATTGCTTTTTCCCATAATGGAGATACAGTGGCAAGCGGTGATTCGAATGGACATATCAGGATTTGGGATACACGAAGAAAGCGTTTGAAGACAAAACTTGATAGTCATACAAATAGTATCATTTCGCTTGCATTCTCACCAGATGGGAGAATATTTGCAAGTGGGAGTGCAGATGGAACGATCCAACTATGGGATTCCAATTCCTGGAAAGAACCTGTTACTTTGGATACCGATTATACAGAGTTGGTCAGAGCAATAGCATTCTCACCTGACAATACAACTGTCTCTACAGCAATGTATAATAATACAGTGCAGAAATACGATGCGCAGACAGGAGACTTGTTATCCAATTTCAATAAGGCAAACCAACAGACAACATACTCAGTTGCGATATCACCTGATGCAAGCCTACTTGCCTGCCATCCGGTCCAAGGAAATATCGTTTTCAATGCAAAGGAAAAATGGCACATGGAATATAGGTATCAGGGACACGAGAAAATCCAAGTGTGGGATTTAGATACAGGTCAAGAACTTCCTACAATAATGAATGCTTTTGGTAGGATGGTGTTTACCCCTGATAGTAATTATATCTCTTGTACTTCATCTGAAGGGGTTGAGGTTTGGGTCTCTTGGACCTCCTTAGGATCTTATTCTTATGGAAGTGACGATGGAATCTATCTTTGGAATGTAAGAACTGGGGATAAGCTATATCATTTGGAACAAAAGGATATGTATGAATCCGAGTCTATGGCTATTTCTCCTGACGGTACTAAACTTGTTACACCCGGAGATAGCCGCAGGTTTGGAACACTTATATGGAATATTGAGAAGTCTGATGAACCTATTTCACTCGCTGAGGATGCTGATGCCGCGGCTTTTTCACCCGATGGTGCAATCCTTGCAACAACACGGAATTTTGATAAACATTTATGGGATACTGAAACGGGGGAGATGTTGCGTGAAATTCGTCCCCGAGGACCGAATGCAGCGGAAGGGAGGAATATAACCTTCTCACCTGAAGGTTCATTAATCCTTGTTTCAAAAGTCGAACCTATAATGCCATTTCCATCAGATTTCATTGAAATCATTGACGTTGTTTCGGGCAAAACTTTACGCTCCCTTCCTGGCCATACAGAACCTATTGAAACATTGGTTTTCTCACATAATGGAAAAATACTCGCAAGCGGATCCCAAGATGGCACTGTGCTGTTGTGGGACTGGAAAAAAATCTATGCAAAAATCAAACCAGATGAGAGATAAACAAAATTGATTTAACCCTTGACATATTCATTATAAATGTAGTACACTATTATCATACTCAAAAATAATCAGCAATTGACGATACTCCATAGGAGGTCTACTTCATGCCGGAAAAGATGATTCTTGAAAAAATACGCCATGTCCGCCGCCGTTTGAATGTGCAAGGTTATTTTCAAACACTTGCAAAGTTCTTACTAATTGGACTATTAGTGTGTGCACCCGTAGTTATTGTTGATAGTTTAATAACCTCATTTAACATCCCACCGTATGCATTTGCCTGTGTAGCGGCTGGAATTGCGTTAGTATCATACATCGTCCGTCTCATTCGTCCTGTTGATCTACATGAAGCTGCCCGTGCGATTGATATTGACGGTTCCCTAAAGGATCGCGTCGTCAGTGGGTTAGAACAAATTGAACATAAATCGAATGAAACGTTGAGTGAACTGCAGTTAAAAGATACTACAGCAAGATTACAAGCAATCCCCTTGAAACAGGTAGCGCGATATACAGTTCCCCGTGAAACCAAATATGTCGCACTTGTAGCAATATTTGTCGTCGCATTCTCGTTTGTAGAGTTTTTTGCACCACCCGCGACTTCAACTGAAATAGACTATTCTCCGCAAATCGCTGCAGAAGCGGATGTGCTATTGAATACAATTGATGAAGCGAAAAAAGATGCAGAATTGAGTGAAGACGAGGAACTCAAAGAGATTCTGGAAGAGATTGAAAAACGAACTCAGGAATTGAAGAAGCCGCAGATTTCTCCGAAAGAAGCTCTTGCAAGAATGACCGAATTGACTGCCTTATTGAAGACGAAGATTGATCCAATCAAAATGGCACAACAAGAGGCATTGATGAAAGGACTCGGTCAACAGTTCATCGGAAATCCAATTCTTGGAGAATTCGGACAGAAGTTGAAAAAGGGTGACTATGATGAAGCTGCTGACAAACTTGACAAAGTGGCACAGGACATTCCAAAGTTTGACCAAGAGCAGAAACAAAACCTATCTGATGAACTCAAACGCGCAGGTAATAGTCTAAAAGACAGCGATCTCAGTGGACTTGGCGGACAACTATCTGGAGCAGGCGATGCTTTGGGAGACAATGATGGCGAAGGTGCACAGGGAAAACTAAGTGAATCCAGTAAAAGCATCCGTAATTTCGACCTTCTCAAAAATCGCAACCAGAAGTTGGAAGATTTGTTGTGTGCATGTGAAGAATGTAAAAACTGCATCGGTGCATGTTGCGGTGCTGGTAATGCTCCATCAAACCTGTTATCCAACAGTCCGAGTGATAAAGCAGGGACAAAAACATCTGAATCACAACAAGGTGACCTAACTTCGCTGGATTCTACACTGAATCTTGAACAGTTGAAAGGTGTCCAAGGTGAAGGAGATTCTTCGGTTGAAACCACGAAAGCATCTGCTGAAGGACAAGAATCTTCACTCAGTTACAAAGATGCTTATATGAAGTATCAGAAGTTATCTGAGGATGCAATGACAGAAGAACAGATCCCTCTCAGCTACAAGTTCTATGTGAAACGTTATTTCGAATCCATCAAACCTGCAGAAGAGTAAACTGAGTATTCATGCTAAATCACCGCAGAGATGTCCTATCTTTGCGGTGATTTAATGCCTACGCACTGCTACCGTAAGGTGAAATATGTCCGAACAAGTAGAACAGAAACACGATGAATTTCGCGAGACATTTTTAAAAATACAAGAAGAGATTTCAAAACGTATCGTTGGTCAAAAAGAGATAATTGAGGGAGTCCTCATCTGCTTGATGACGGGAGGACACGCACTCTTAGAAGGCGTTCCCGGTTTAGGAAAAACGCTACTCATCAGCACACTCAAGGAAGTTCTTGATCTTGAGTATCAAAGAATACAGTTCACACCTGACCTGATGCCTGCTGACATCGTTGGAACAACCATCGTTGCAGAAGACGAGAATAGACAGAAGTTTTTTGAATTCCAACCTGGACCCATATTTGCTAACCTCGTTCTTGCCGATGAAATCAATCGAGCAACCCCAAAAACGCAATCCGCTTTGTTAGAGGCAATGCAAGAGAAGTCTGTCACCGTGGCAGGACAGCACCGTCCTCTTGACCTGCCTTTCTTCGTAATGGCAACCCAAAATCCATTGGAAATGGAAGGCACATATCCGCTGCCTGAAGCACAGCTTGACCGTTTCTTTTTCAAGTTGAAGGTAGAATTTCCCTCTCTTGACGAACTTGATTTAGTTATGGAACGCACAACCAAACGAGAAATGCCATCCGTTGGAAAGGTGTGTGATGGTAAGCAGATAAACGAACTGGAACAGATTGTGCGAGACATTCTTGTTGCAGAAGATGTACGAAGATATGCCTTGCGGATAGTGCTGGGAACACATCCCGAAACCGATGATGCACCGGAAAAGACAAAGCAATATGTTCGATACGGTTCAAGTCCTCGTGGGGCACAAGCATTGATTCTTGCAAGTAAGGTGCGTGCAATTCTCGATAGTCGGTATAACGTCGCGCGTGAAGACATTCAAGCGGTTGCATTGCCAAGTCTCCGTCATCGTCTCATTCTAAGTTTTGAAGGTGAAGCGGAAGGTATTGATCCCGACGAAATCATTCTGCATCTGTTAGAAGTAATCGATTGAAGAGTTAGAATAATCTGATTGCTTAATCCTGTTAATCTCTCACCTACACACAAGAAAACCTGTCCTAAATCCTTGATATTACTGAGGTCTTCTTATGCAAAACGATACACAATCCGCATTTGACAGTGAATTCCTAAAAAAGTTGGAATATCTTTACATCGTCTCAAAGAAGATATTTTCAGGACGAATCAAAGCAGAACGGCGCAGCACACGACGTGGTGTGAGTGTTGAATTTGCTGATTATCGGAACTACACACCTGGCGATGATTTCCGTTATATCGATTGGAATGCGTTTGCAAGGTTAGACGAACTTTTGCTAAAACTATATGAGGAACGCGAAGACCTGCACATCTATTTCCTCGTAGATGTGAGCCAATCCATGACTTATGGTGAGTTACCGAAACTGATATATGCTAAACGGGTGGCTGCTGCGCTTGCTTATATCGGTCTGTCAAACCTTGACCGTATCGGGATCACAGCATTCAACACAACGGACATGAATCGTTTGCCGACAGAACGTGGTAAAGCGAAAATCTTTACCGTCCTGAATTTCCTGGATCAGATCAACGGTAGTGGAGAAACAGATCTGGAACATGCATTCCAGAATTTTGTGCATCAGACAAAACGACGTGGATTGGTTGTACTGATATCCGACCTATTTGACCCCAAAGGGTTCACTGCTGGTCTGAATATGCTGAAGTTTCAGAAACATGACCTTTTCGTCATACATATTATTGATGAAAAAGAGGCAGAACCCAGTCTTCTTGGCGATTATCACCTTGTTGATGTTGAAACAAATCAACTCCGACCTGTCACTATCAACGAAAATCACATTAAACGTTACCAGGCTCTTTTCCAAAAGTATTGTGATGACCTTGACCGATATTGTAGACAACGTGAGATTAGCCTCGTCCGGACGACGACAAAAGCACCTTTTGAAGAACTTATTCTGAGAATATTTCGTATGGGTGGTTTTGTGTCATAACGGATTAGTTTTGATATAAGATTGTCCGTGATTATTATAGATAGATGAATTTTTTGTCTCCCACCTCCCTATTCCTATTTGGTCTGGCACTCCCGATCATCGCGCTGTATATTCTTAAACTGCGCCGACGACGTGAACCTGTCTCCACCTTGATGTTCTGGGAACAACTCTTCAAAGAGAGACAAACCACATCGTTATTTCAAAGACTGAAACATCTGTTGTCGTTATTGTTACAACTCCTGTTTCTCGCGCTATTAGTGCTTGCCATTGCAAGACCACAGTTCGCATTTATTACCAAGTCTGCGAGACAGTTGATCTTAATTATTGATAACTCTGCGAGCATGAATGCTGTGCTGAAACTTGATCCCGATAATCCTTCTTCTGAAACACGTTTGGATTCTACTAAGGAACAGGCATTACAGTTAGTCCAAGGACTCCGATTTATGGACGAAATGACTGTCATTAGCAATCATAAACAACCAACAATTCAGACTCCGTTTACAAGCCACCAGAAAACACTGAGAGAAGCAATTGGATCAATTGACCCAACCGATATTAGAACAGACCTAAAACCAGCAGTGGATTTAGCGTATACAATCGCTGAAACAAAGCCGAACCCAGAAATCATTATCATGAGCGACTTTCATGCAGTCTCTGAAAAGACAATCACCCAATTTCAAGGGGCACAATCAGAAGATCAACCGTCTGAAGAAGAACAGGAAAGTGTGGAGAAACCTAAACTACACCTGATTAGGATAGGTGAAGATAACGATAATGTCGGTATCACACAGTTTCGTGTGCGGAAAAGCATCGTAAATGTCTTTGATTACGAAACGTTATTGACTGTTGTGAATGCTTCTGATGAAGAAAAGAAATGTAGTGTTGAACTATATTTCAACGACAGTCTCTTTGATGTGCGTCCCTACACACTTTCCCCCGGTGAGAAAAAATCTGAAATTTTCAGTAATTTTGCATTTGAAGGTGGAGAATTGAAAGCGGTTTTGGATACTACTGATGCCTTATTATCGGATAATGTTGCTTATGCCACCTTGCCGAAACGCGAGCAGATCTCTGTTCTGTTAATCACAGAGGAAAATCCGTTTTTAGAAAAAGTGCTCTCGGTTGATGAAGAACTCAATCTGAGTGTTATGAATCCATCGGAATACGAATCTTCTCCAAAAACTGCACAGGTGATCATCTTTGACAGATACAGTCCAACGAATATAGGGGATGGCAATTATATGTTTATCTATCCGCCTAAGTTAGAAAATTCAACAGAGGGGGATGTGCAGGACTCTGCGTTAACTTGGAACATCGGAGAAGCACTTGAAACACCAATCATTACAGATTGGGAACGGACACATCCGATACTACAGCATGTTCATCTGGAAAATGTGCTAATCGGGGAGGCATATCAGATTACACCCCCATCAACTGCACAGATTTTGGCGCGTTCGTTTGAATCTCCTGTTCTGTTCATTGATGTTTCGCAGAACCGAAAGGTTGTTTTTGTTGCAATCAACATCCTGCAGTCCGACCTGCCATTGCGTATTGCATTCCCTGTCATCATAGCAAATACGATCCAGTGGTTTCAACACGACCAAGGCATACAGGAATATCACCTGCAGACAGGTGAGGTACTAAGATATAAGTTTGATTCGGAATATCCAACTATCACAGAGTCTGATCAAGTAGAGGAATCTCCCACTGAAAGGACGCAACAAACCTTGACGATTACTGGCCCAGGAGACAAATCGTGGGAAATTCCTATTGAAAACGATGAGATGCTGTTTGATCACACACAACAGGCTGGATTTTACAAGGTTACAGACTCAGACACTACAATTAACAGTGATGTTGATGAGCAAAATACCGACGAAGAAGAGACGGAAGAACCGAAGCAGTTGTGGGCAGTCAACATCGCAAGCGAAACTGAATCGCATATCGGGATAACCGATGGAATTGAAGACATGTTAACGGATTCTGAGGTATTGGTTGGTAGTTCATTTTTTCGCTATCCGCCTTGGATATATTTAATTCTCTTGGCAGTAGTATTGACCGTTGTGGAGTGGTTTCTGTATCAACGGAGAAGAATTGAGTAAGTGCAATTTGTTGTCTAAGCTGCGACTATATGCAAGCAGACCTGACATATAGTAGCACTATATGCAAATAGACTTGGCATATAGTCGCACTATTTGATACCATAGAAGTATGGTAAACAGAAAATTTTGGCTAAATCAAATAGAAAATGCATGGGAACGTCGGTCGTGTGGCTGTCAGGAGTCCGTCGCGTTGGAAAAACGTGCTTGTGTCAGACATTGCCTGATATTGAGTATTTTGACTGTGAACTACCACGTGTCAGACGATTGATGGAGGATCCACAAGAATTTCTTGACAGTATTGAAAGTCGGAGGATTGTACTTGATGAAATCCATCGGCTACCAAACCCATCTGAATTATTAAAGATTGCAGCTGATTATTATCCTCAAATTAAAATTGTGGCAACTGGTTCTTCAACTCTGGGAGCGAGTGCAAAATTCCGGGACACACTCGCTGGACGTAAGACAGAATTATGGTTAACACCTATAATGATGGACGACTTAAATGATTTCAATCAATCCAACATACAGCATCGCTTATTACACGGTGGACTGCCTCCGTTTTTTCTCCAGTCTGAATATCCAGAAAACGACTATCAAGAGTGGATTGATGCATATTGGGCGAAGGATATACAAGAACTTTTTAGGCTTGAACGCCGATATTCGTTTCAAAAATTTACTGAGCTGCTCATGTTACAGAGTGGCGGGATTTTTGAGGCAACGAAGTTTGCTGCACCTTGTGAGGTGAGTCGTGGGACAATATCAAATTATCTGTCTATTTTAGAGGCAACTTTTGTTGTTCACATCATCAGACCGTTCAGTTCACGTCGTTCATCAGAAATAGTTTCTGCCCCAAAAGTCTATGGATTTGATACTGGATTTGTTTGCTACTATCAAGGATGGACGCAACTACGGCAGGATGACCTTGGATTACTTTGGGAACATTATGTTCTAAACGAAATTATGGCACATACTCAATCACATGAGATACAATATTGGCGTGACAAAAGAGGGCATGAGGTAGATTTCGTTCTCACACGCTCTCGTCAAATGCCTATAGCCGTTGAATGCAAGTGGAGCGCAGACGAATTTTCTCCTCGTCAACTCTTGGCATTCCGTAGACAGTATCCTGAAGGATTGAATTTTGTCATAGCACATGATGTAGATAGACCTTATACGAAAACGTATAACGGTATCATGGCTAAGTTCGTAAATTTGAAGAGGTCGATTACAGAAATAACTAACAATGCATAGGTAAATATGTATGTATAAACAGATGCTAAAAGTTATTGGCGTAGTGATACTTTCATATTTAGTTTTGTCATTGATAGTCAAATATGCAATTACTCCATCAACACAATTGAAGGTAAACGGACAAACGGTAGATGAACGGATACAACACATTCAAGAACAAATCGAATACTACATGTTAGTCACTGAAACTATGGATATATCCTCAAAATCTATGGCAGCTTTCAATGCAATTGATTTGCGCCACCAAGAAGAAACTGTAGATTTTACTCCTTTGACTGAGACAATAAACAAGACAATCGAAAAATTGAAGCAGGTGATAGAAAGTGATACAGAAACGATTGAACTGTCTAATGAAGATGAAGGATACCTAAAATCATTGGTAGATTCACATACCAAGTTGAAGGAAAAACTGATAGAATTAAAACAGAATATGGAGAATATAAATACGCAAATTCAAACATTACTTATTGACAGACAAAATACTACCACATCAACTATACCTATACAATCAATCAATAAATTGTATGAAGCTTTTGAGAAAGTATCCGAAACAAAAGGTTCAATAAGCTCAATTTTTGGCAATACACTAAACATATTTCAATCAATTACTCGTATGACTCTTATGCAACAAAATTGGGAAATGCAGATCGACTTCAGTATGAAAAGGGTTGTAGGTGGGATAGTATTTTGCTGTCTATTGTCAATTGGAATGGTCTTTCTTGTTATGAAACCAAGAAGGTTTTCTATGAAACAGTTTTATGCTAAGGATTCATCGGAATAATGGATTGAATTAAATTTAATTGATACTTATCACCCGTACCCAAAGTATAGAGAGATTGAAAAGACAATTAGATCCAATATGCAACTTCATATTACAATCTTAATGAATGGAGAATAAATGTTAGATTCAGCAGACACATTACAAGTTGACACCGATGATTTGTCAAAACTCAAACCTTTAGGGATTGGAGATATTCTGGATGGAACATTTAGTCTTTACAGAAACCATATTACGCTGTTCTTGGGTGTTGCTTCAGTCTACCTTATTGCGATTGTAATAGAATATTCTATAAAAGGATTTCTCTCAAATCCCAATCTATCAAAGATACTCGCATCACTTATATCTTTACCGTTCGCTGTCCTAAGTATGGGTGGGATTGTTGTCGCTGCAGCCACAATATATCTTGGTGGTGAAATCACAAGTAGTACTGCTCTAAAACAGACATTTCGCAGGTTATGGACATTGGTATTTTGCCATCTATTATGGCGGATGGTTCAGGTGATACCACTCCTATTTATCGTTTTATCCATTAATTCTGTAATACGAACAGGGACATGGGCACTGCCTATAATGAGTGCTATTATCTGTATCCCTATTATAATTTATTTTTCTGTGCGTTGGATTTTCTATGTTGAAACTGTCATAATAGAGAAATGTTCTGTTGGGGAAGCCCTGAGACGCAGCAGTGAACTCGTTCAAGAAAATTGGTGGAAAGTCTTTGGTATTATTTGCTTGATTCTTCTATCAAGTTCTGCGGTTAGGTACATCCTTGAGAATTCACTCGGAATTGTGTTAATATCTGCAAATTTGGCTGGTGGCACGGACTTGATAACACTCATTCAATGGTCAATTATGGATAATGTTCTTGATACTAAAAGTTATCCATTTTACGTCATTATGACAGGTGCTCAAATGGTTTTAAAGGCGCTTGTCGTCCCAATTTGGATTATTGGGGTGACACTATTATACTTTGATCGCCGAGTAAGAAAAGAAGGTTATGATATTGAAATAGTCGCAAACAGACCCGATATTTTGGTCTAAACTTATATAACAACATTATGGAAATAACACGTCCTTTATTACTTTTATTGCTATTATTGTTGCCAGTTCTATACTACGGATTTCGTCGTAGTCTTGTGGATCTGTCTCGTACACAAAGAATAATAAGTTTGTGCGTTAGAGTGATTATTCTTCTATTGTTGATATTGAGTGTCGCAGATCTTCAATATCTGAAAACTGATGACAAACTTGCCGTGATGTTCCTCACAGATATTTCTGACAGTATTTCAGATGATGGTTTGAAAAATACAACCGATTTTATCAACGAAGCTATAGATAACAACGATGGAAACCAACAAACCGGAATTATAGCGTTTACAGAAAAGGCAGAGATCCTTAAATCTCTTGAAGGTAATAATCGGAATGAAACAGATGGTGAATTAGATCTCTCTGAAATTAGGAAAAACTGGTTGGAAGCAGATGAGGATGCTGGAGACACAACAAACATCGCACAAGCCATTGAAACTGCATGGAGCGTTTTTCCGGCAAATGCAAACAAACGGATAGTACTGATTACGGATGGTTTAGAAACACAGGGAGATGTTGTTCACACTGCACTTCGTGGGAAAGAGTTTGATATACAGATTGACACGGTTCCCATTTATCCGAGTGATGTTCCAGAGGTGATGGTACAGCGAATTGATGCACCTGCTCAAGTCAAACAAGGGGCACCATTCAGTTTAGAAGTGATTGTCCATAGTAACCATGAAGATATTGCAGAAATCCGTCTCTATAAGAACAAATTTGAGGCATCAAAAAAAGAGGTGCGTCTTGTTGAAGGCGAAAATCGGGTTCTGTTCACAGAAACACATGAAGACAGCGGTACATTGACGTATGATGCGACCATCCGAACAACACAAGATACTCGCTACGATAATAACAAAGCACTCGGTATCGTTTCTGTTTCTGGTCAACCGAAGATATTACTTATAGATGAAAACGAATCGCAAACCCGATATTTAATGCGAGCACTTGAGGATGCAAAGATTCGTGTAGATGTCCGTAACGGCTTAGGTGTCCCCAATGAATTGGCTGACCTTCAGAACTATGAACTGATCATCTTCAGTGATGTGCCAGCAAATCGTTTGACCGAGAAACAGATGGAACTTATCCGAACTTATGTGCAAGACCTTGGCGGCGGTTTTATGATGCTCGGAAGTGAGAATAGTTATGGATTGGGTGGCTACTACAAGACTCCGATTGAGGAGGTATTACCTGTCCGAACGGATACCGAAAAGAAGAAAGAGACTCCATCGTTAGCAATGGTTCTGGTGATTGACAAATCTGGCAGTATGGGTGGTATCAAGATTGAATTAGCCAAAGAAGCTGCTCGCGCAACTGTAGAACTACTCGGTCCGCGCGATAAAATCGGTGTCATTGCTTTTGACGGTTCACCTTTCTGGATTACAGAGATGCACGATGCCTCAGATAAACAATTTATATCAAATCAGGTCGGTTCAATTACAGCAAGTGGTGGAACAAATCTCTATCCCGCACTCCAACAAGCATATTACGGTTTGACAGAAACAACGGCAAAATTAAAGCATGTTATTGTTCTCAGTGATGGGCATTCGCAAGGTGGTGATTGGTACGGTATCGCCAATTCAATGCACTCAGAACGGATTACAATATCCACTGTCGGCATCGGTAGTGGAGCAGACATGAATCTGTTAGGTAACCTTGCTCAGTGGGGTGGTGGACGCGAGTATTTTACACAAGACCCATATAATATACCACAGATTTTCGCTAAGGAGACCGTCACCGCATCACAATCCGCAATCATAGATACTCCATTCATCCCACAACGTATCAAACCGACTCAGGTGTTGAGTGGTATAGACCTTGAACTTGCACCTTTCCTACTTGGATATGTTGCTACCCAACCACGTCCCACTGCTGAGATTTTCCTTGTTTCTGACCGCGGAGACCCGATACTTGCAAGTTGGCAATACGGTTTAGGCAAATCTGTCGCATTCACCTCCGATGCAAAAGCACGATGGGCAACGGACTGGTTAGAGTGGGCAGGTTACGGCAAGTTCTGGACGCAACTTGTGCGTGATACGATGCGAAAAACAACACTCAGCAATTTCCAAGCAGCAATCAATAAAGAGAAAGGTGTCGCACATCTTGCGATTGATGCACTGAGTGACACAGGGCAATTCTTAAATGAATTGGACAGCCAAATTTCGCTTATTGGTCCTGATCTGAAAAAGAAGGAACTATCTATCTCACAGACATCACCAGGACGGTATGAACTTGAGTTCCCGACAGCAGAGGTAGGTCCCTATTTCTTAAACATCACGCAAAAACAGGCAGGAGAAATCGTCAATACACAAGTTGCCGGTACAGTTGTCTCCTATCCTGAGGAGTATCTTGTTCACAATGCAGATGATGCACTTCTCACACAGGTCTCTAATGTGTCGGGGGGAAAATTCAATATCACTGCTGAAGAAGCATTTCGGTCACCAGAAAATCCGGTAACACTTCGGATTCATCTATGGCGACCATTTCTTATTACTGCCATTATTCTATTGCTCATTGACATTGCGTTGCGACGCATTGATATGAGACGTTCCTAAAACCTTTCTATTACATCAATAACGCTAATACAAAAATTAAGTTTAATCAGATTTGTAGTATATGTTATACTTAACCTTAAGTGCGTAGAATCAGAGTGCAGAGGTTACATTATGAGTATCACACAATTCACAATGGAAGAGGTGCGATGTTTCGCTGAACA
Source organism: Candidatus Poribacteria bacterium (assembly GCA_965214095.1). Lineage (GTDB taxonomy): Bacteria > Poribacteria > WGA-4E > WGA-4E > WGA-3G > MSPOR6. Next base: position 2,955,667 of record OZ243938.1, read on the forward strand.
TCAGACACTTGAAATTCGTCCTCTGACCTTTTTGGTGGGTGAGAATAGCACAGGGAAGACTACTGCACTTGCATGTTTCCATGTATTGACAAATTATCTGCGAAATGGAGATTTGGATTTTAATTCGGATCCTTATGCATTAGGCACATTTAAAGATATTGTCAGAAACAGGAACATAAAAGAGAAAAACTTTAAACTTGGATTTACTGGTAGAAATAACAGTGAAGATGTCCAAGTAACAGTTGAATTTGTAGAAAAAAAAGGAAGTATTGAACCGACTGTAAGTTCATTAAGAATAAAATTCGTTGATGGTGAAATCAACCTTGAAACAGAAGAACAGAAAGATATTGCAGTTCGTTTAGGTTCTTATGATGTGCAACGGAATCAATATAATTTAGTATGTAGTTCTGATGCTCTAAGTTCACCTTATTTTAGAATACTGTCGCTTGTATTTGAAAGAGGAACTGATGGCCAGATTGCTTTAGACGAATATCTGAGTAATAAAACTCAACATATAGGAATTTTTGATTTTCGACCGTGGGATACGTTCTGTGGTTTTTCGGTAAATAGTAGTTCTCCAATTAGGTCACGACCTAAACGCACCTACGATCCGGCACGCGAATTTAACGATCCAGAAGGCAGTGATGTTCCGATGATGCTAATGCGATTGGCGGTTACCAGAAAAAAAGAATGGGAGAAACTAAAACAACAACTCATAGAGTTTGGAATAAGTTCTGGGCTTTTTCAAGACATAAAGATAAAGAACTTTAGCGGTTCCCTTGGTGGACCATTCCAACTGCAATTCAAGGTAAAGGGACCTACTAAGAATATCGTAGATGTTGGCTATGGAATTAGTCAAATACTTCCGCTCTTAGTACAAGTATTATATCCAAGTATTGCTCAATATAGTGAAAGTAAACCCGTACCCCCAAGTTATTCCTTACTCCAACAACCAGAGGTGCACCTACATCCAAGGGCTCAAGCGGAATTTACTACTTTATTGACAAGATTGACAAAACAGGGAAATCAGTCATTCATTATTGAAACGCATAGTGACTATATGGTTGACCGTGCACGTATTGAAATCAGAAAAGGAAACATCAAACCGGAAGATGTATCACTAATTTATTTTGAACCGAAAAGGAATATTGTTAATATGCATAATATTGGATTTGATGAAATGGGAAACATGATTGACGTTCCGCCACATTATCGTGATTTTTTCCTTAAAGAGTCTAAACGGCTTATGGGTTTTGAGGATTAATGCGTGTGCGCGATATTGGATGCAAATACGTTTCATAAATTCAAGGATCCTTCTGATCAAGATATGAAACCCGTTTGGAAATGGTTAGAGAGCAAAAATGGAAAAATAGTCTACACTAACACTAAGAAATTTGAGGAAGAGTGGTATAGAGGAGGAATGGAGAAGACATGGCACAACAATGGCACACCGAACAAGTTTCTATTGATGTGACGATTGACCCGATTGAAGCATGCTATCAAAACGGATGGACTGATGGACTTCCCGTTGTTCCACCAACTCCGGAACGCGTTGAAAAGATGCTAAGCGGAACCACACGTTCACCTGATGAATTGATTGCTGCACTCCCACCGAAATGGGGCAAAGCAACAGTTGAGCGGATAGCAATAAACGCTGTAATGGCGGGTTGTCTGCCGGAATATCTTCCTGTTGTTCTTGCTGCTGTTGAGGCAATGATAGATGAAAGGTTCAATCTACACGGTGTTCAAGTTACTACATCACATGTTTCTCCTATGCTGATAGTAAATGGTCCTATTCGGAAAAAGTTAGATATTAACGCCGGTTTCAATCTATTCGGACAAGGTTGGCGTGCCAATGCTACTATTGGCAGAGCAGTCCGACTCATCTGTACAAACATAGGTGGGGCATTGCCTGCAGAATTAGACCGAGCTGCATTTGGACATGTTGGGAAGTATACGTGTTGCATTGCTGAAATTGAAGGTGAGGAAAACCCGTGGAAACCACTACATGTGGAGCGCGGCTATGCATCTGAAGATAGCACAATAACCGTTTTTGCTGGAGCAGGTCCTAAAAGTATCAACGATCACGGAAGCAATACTGCAGAAGGTATTCTCACGACAATCTGTCAAAATATGGCAGCGCCGGGTAATAGTAGGGGTGAAACTTTATTGGTCATCGGTATTGAACATGCCAAGACGATTTCAAATGATGGATTTAGTAAATCAGATATCCGTAAACACATCGCTAAAACAACGAAGCAATATTCTGAAGAAGATTTGTTACTTATGGTGGCAGGTGGTCCAGCAGGAAGATGGAGCATGTTGGTACAAGGTTGGGGCTCTCCCTCATCACGAGCAATTACAACTGAATTGAAAGATTGACATTTGTTGGATTTTATGGTTTTATAGACAATAGAGGAGGACAAGAATATGAACCTTCAGGGAATACAACTGACTGATGAACAGATGCGGGATTTCATCATCAATGGATATCTCAAGGTGAAAACAGACTTACCCGCGAGTTTTCATGAACAAATTTTCCAACAGTTAGAAACAATGTTTGAAAAGACCGGTAATTGGGGTAACAATGTGCTGCCGTTGATCCCAGAGCTTCAACATGTTTTTGAGCATCCTGTTGTGCATGGTGCGATGCAAGGAGTGCTTGGAAAAAACTATATGATGCATCCGCACCGTTATTGTCATTACAACCCATCAGGTAGTGGTGGACAAGGGTTTCATAAGGATACTTATGAAGGTGATGAACAGATACGCCGACACAGATGCCGTTGGACAATGGCGTTTTATTATCCACAGGATGTGAGTGATGATATGGGCCCGACTGCTGTGTTGCCGGGGTCTCACTATTACGAGACCCATGATAGTGCCCACGAACAACCTGATACTTCTTTGTGTGGAGAAGCAGGTACTGTGACCATCGTTCATTATGATCTGTGGCATCGTGCAACTCCTAATCAGAGTGAAAATAAGCGGTATATGTTGAAGTTTCTGTTCTCTCGTCTTGATGAACCTTCATCTCCGGATTGGGAGAGCGATATGGCAGATTGGCAGTCTGTTGCTGATGGCATAGACCCAGACCATCCAGAATTATGGGAATCTCAGTGGGATTGGAATTATGGTAGACAAAACGGAGTTGCTAATGGAGTTTCGGCAGATGAGATAGATACATTGCTGGAAACATTGCAAAATGAAGATGAGAAACAGAGGCTGAATGCAGCATATCGTTTGGGAAGAATTGGTGCTTCTGCTGTGCCGACATTACACCAAGTATTTCATGATGCATCAGAATCAATCCGCAGTTATGTTGGTGTTGCATTAAGTCTGATTGGTGATGCTGCTGTTCCTACACTAATTGATGCGTTGTCGAATTCAGAGGAATCCATTCGTACAAGTGCATCGTATACTTTAGCAGATATGGGTATAACTGGCGTGGAGGCTGTGCCAGCATTAACAAAAGCTGCATCGGATGAATCCCCTTGGGTTCGTCGGCATTCAATGGAGGGTTTAGGAATCATCGGTCAATATGTCAATGGAGACATGGATTTAGAACCGACAGTGCGAGTCTTAACAGATGGCTTGAATGATGAACTTTACTGGGTGCGTTATAATGCGGCACGATCTTTAGCACAACTGGGAGCAGTCTCTGAACCTGCTATTCCTACTTTGGTAGCACAATTGGAAGATGAAAACCGATATGTTCGGTTTAATGCAGCCTTAGCATTAAAGAAGATAGATACCCCTGAAGCCAGAGAAGTGTTGTTGAATCATCTGTTTTCAACAAGATGGTGTGCGTTAACATCTAATGAAACACCTTATTAGAACGTGTTACATAAATCATTGTAGGACGGGGTCTCTGTGTCCATCATGTCAATTATTGGCGGGGTCCTGAGACCCTGTCTTACATTATAGTAGATTTTGAAATTACTTAAACACTCTGCATTGGCGAGGTTAGGAAACCTCGCCTACCGTGGGACGAAAGTGTTAACTTATATTTATAATTCACTATAAAAGGAGCAACTGATTTCCATAGTACTGAACCAATTTGATTTGTTATCTATTGTTCTAAACTTGCCAAAACGACTCTATCCTTACCAGAATAATCCTTAATGAAGCGAAATGTCTTATATTCAGACTGATTTTCAAATAGTGCCTTGACAGGTTCTTTCTGGGTGTCCCCGATTTCTAAGATAAGTTTGCCATCTGGCTGGAGATACTCCGGTGCCTTAGCAATCAACGTGCGAATGATTGATAGCCCATCTTCACCTGCAAAGAGAGCGATATGTGGTTCATAGTCACGCACATCTGGACTCAAGGAATCGTGGTCATTGGACATTACATAAGGTGGGTTGGAAACAATCCAATTATATCGTGAGGGTTCTAACGGCTTAATTGGGTCAAACAAATCACCGTGCAAGAGTGTAATACGTTCATTACAATCGTGTGCTTCCCTATTAATTTCTGCAACTGCTAAAGCGTCTTTACATATATCCGTTGCGATTATTTCCCACTCAGGTTTGTTGACAGCAAGAGCAGTCGCTATTATGCCGCTTCCTGTACCTATCTCAAGTATGCTCTGGGATGTATCAGGATTTGTTTTGAGTATTGTTTCAACAATGAATTCGGTTTCTGGTCGGGGAATAAGCACCCGTTCATCAACATAGAAATCCAGAGACATGAATTCCTTGTGATTGGTAAGATAACTAATCGGTGTTCGTGCGATCCGCTTTTTAATCATCTCTCGGAACGCATTCAAGTCTTTTTGAAAAACGGGCATATCAAAGTGTAAATATAGTTGTAGCCTGCTTTTCTCAAGTAGGTGTCCGAGTAATACCTCAACGTCTAATCGTGGGTTTGGAATGTTATGCTTCGCAAAATAACCAGTTGTCCACTCAAGGAGTTCAAGCACATGCCATTTTTGGGTAGCCATAGAATCTTATATGATCTGAGAACTCCATCCGAGTGATAGCAAATAAGGTGTGCTGTAAATCGGGGTTAGAAACCCTCCAACGATCTATGAGACAGACTGTAGTTTTTCTGCTTGATCGGCAGTGGTTAATTTTTCAATAAATGCGTCTATATCACCGTCTAAAACAGAATCCAATTGATGTGAACTGAATTGAATTCGGTGGTCAGTTACGCGCGATTGTGGAAAATTGTATGTGCGTATTTTTTCGCTTCTATCCCCGCTACCAATCATTGACCGTCGGGTTTCTGAGCGTTCTTTATCAAGTTCTGCTTGTTTTCTTTCCTGCAAACGTGCACGAAGTATCTTCATTGCTTTTGACCGGTTTTTATGCTGGGATTTTTCGTCTTGTTGGGTTACAACGATACCTGTTGGAATGTGTGTGATACGTATCGCTGAATCGGTAGTATTAACGCTCTGTCCACCGGGACCTGAGGAACGATAGGTATCTATCCGTAATTCAGCAGCTTCATCAATTTGTACATCAATCTCTTCTGCTTCAGGTAGTACTGCGACAGTGACTGCTGATGTATGAATACGTCCACTTGTTTCAGTTGTTGGAATACGTTGGACACGGTGTATCCCACCTTCATATTTTAGCAGACTGTATGCGGATTTCCCTTCAATAGAAAAGATAACTTCTTTGAATCCTTTTAATCCCGTAGCATTTGCACTGAGCATATCAATTTTCCAACCTTTTCTTTCAGCGTATCGGGTGTACAGTCGGAATATCTCAGATGCAAACAGACTGGCTTCCTCACCACCTGTGCCTGCCCGAATTTCAATAATTACATTTTTCTCGTCATTCGGGTCTTTAGGGATAAGAAGCATTTTAAGTGTATCAATGAGTTCATCTTGCTGTTTCTCAAGATCCTCCAATTCCTCTTGTGCCAATGCTAACATATCCGCGTCACTTTCATCTGTTAACATCGTCTGCGTTTCTTCAATAGCAGATTCCAATTGCTGATAGTCTTTATATCCGGAAACGATTGGAGAAAGTTCAGCGTGAGTCTTTGAGAGTTCTTGTAATCGTTGCGGATTGGATATCTGGTCAGGATCACTTAAAGCTTTTTCTACATCAATGAATTTATTCTGAATGTCTTTGAGTTTGTCAAACATATCAAATCTCTATAAGTCTCAATAAGGATTAGAAACGTTACGATTTTTCTTCAGTAAGTCCATATCTGCGTCTGAAACTCTCCACGCGTCCTGCTGTGTCAATAAACCTTGTTTGTTGACCAGTATAGAATGGGTGGCATTTTGCACAAACGTCAACACGCATATCCGATTGGATTGTAACCGTTTGATATGTTGCACCACAAACGCAATTGATGGTACACTCAGTTGTTTCTGGATGTATTTCAGGTTTCATAATTACTCTCCCTATTTTATAAGTGAAATTTATAGTTAGTTATGCTGAGATGCATTAGTACTCAAATGTTCTTACCAACTATTTATATTATACCTTAAATTTGATGAAATTTCTCACATAGATTAAAAAAACACATATAAATTCAATTTATGATGGATTTTGAATTAGACGGTATGCACCAGTGCTGTTGGGAAACTGCACCTACCGTGGGAGGAAAGTTTTTACGGATTTTCTAACTTCACCATATATGTGTTTCATCTCATTTCGCAGTTCTTGCTGGTTTTGGTCGTGGTCTTGCATTCTGTCCAGCATCTGCTGTCATCATTTCAAGAAATTCTTCATTGGTTTCGGTTTTGCCGAACTGTTTAATTAGTAGCTCCATAGATTCAGCCATACTCATTTGGCTGATAACTTTTCTTAAGACCCAGACTTTGTTGAGGACATCTGGTTCTAACAAGAGTTCTTCACGGCGTGTTTTGGATTTTTCAATGTTGATTGCCGGGAAAATTCGAAGTTCCAACAATGTACGATCCATATGGATTTCCATGTTGGCAGTTCCTTTGAATTCTTCATAGATGTGTGTATCTGAACGACTTTCAGTATCTACAAGTACTGAAGCGATAATGGTCAGACTGCCACCCCCTTCAAATTTCCGTGCTGCACCACAGAATTTGCGAGGCTCTACAATCGCCATCGCATCTAATCCACCTGAAAGAGTTCTTCCACTGTGGGGTGCAGTCATGTTATATGCCCTTGCCAGACGGGTCATACTATCGAGTAGTATAACGACATCTTCACCAGATTCCACCATTCGTTTAGCCTTTTCAATTGCCATTTCAGCGACCTGTGTATGGCGTTCAGGGGGTTCATCAAATGTAGAACTAATGACTTCACCTTTAACTGTACGCACGACATCAGTTACTTCTTCAGGTCGCTCATCAATGAGCAAGAAGATGATCGAAACTTCAGGGTGGTTTGATTCAATACCGCAAGCGATATTTTTGAGAAGCGTTGTTTTTCCACTAAAAGGTGGGGCGACAATTAGACCGCGCTGTCCTTTTCCTATCGGTGCAATCAGGTCAAGGATCCGAGTCCCGAATTCAGAAGCTTTATGTTCTAACTTCAATTTTTCATACGGGAAAATCGGGTCGAGATTGCCAAAAGGAATTCGCGACTTGACTAATTCGGGAGGCGAACCGTTGACGTTCTCAATCTGTAACAAAGCAAAATAACGTTCAGTCTTGTTCTCCGATTTTTTGGGAGGACGCACTAATCCTTCTACGACATGACCCGTTTGCAATCCGAACAACCGAATTTGTGAAGAAGAAACGTAAATATCTTCATCACTCTGCAGATAATTTGAACGTGGTGATCGAAGAAAACCGTAATTTTGGTCACGGTCATCTAAGATTTGCAACACACCCTTTCCATAAAGCGGTATATTCTGTTCTGTGACCTGTCCAATAATCCGATTAATGAGTTCATCCTTACGTAATGAATCGGTCTCTTCAAGTCCGTAGGATTGCGCCATAGTCTTTAAGGTCGAAATCTCCATTTCTTGGAGCTTGCCTATTTCCAAGCTCTCCATAGTTACTTATACTCCTCGTGAATACCTATTCCCAGTTAGCAATTCAATATCCGTTGTTTGAACTATGTGAAAAATTGCTATAATGGTATCAGGTAAATACTTACATATTTGACAGTACAGATAAAAGTTCTGTAAGACTGTCTTTATTTTCGTAATGATACTCCTAACAACGATGCAGGAGTGTAAATTAGATTGAATTGTTAAGATAGTTTGAACCTTATTAGACATTTTTGGGATAATTTTATCGTGCCTGGCGGGCAAACAAGTCTATGGAATCACAATTACATTATTGTGGCGGGAACTTGTCTGACAAAAACTATTTGGGATTGATTCTTTTGGGGTCCGTAATGAAAATTATGGAAGGAATTTGACATCCTTTTTGTGTCGGGACCGATTATTTGATTACATCACTTATTATTATACACAATTTACGTTTAAATGTCAAGTCTATTTTAAAAAAGTTAAAAATAGATATAATACCGTTAAGTTTCTTATGTCAATTCGATCAATGGCTATCCTTTTGAACTAGTGGAGTTTCCATTCTTACATTGTAGGTCGGGTAGAGGAACGACACCCGACTTTATTGATGATAAATGGCTGCATGTCGGGTTTCGTGCCTCTACCCGACCTACAAGATTAGTGTAGACAGAACACTAGACTGTAAGAGGCGCGTGAATTACGCTGCTATGACCGCATCAGTGAGACTAAATCAGAGGTCAAACCCCTCCAACAATACCGGAGGCGGAGCACAGATGCCCCGCCTTACACTTATAGGATGGACACTACTCAGAACTATCCTTTAATGGTTTTAATCTCTGCATTACTTTAGTATTGTATTTGTCCTTTTCCAAATATCCTTCCCATAGAGTTATTGCCTCGTCATTGTATCCTTTAGATACATAGTAATCTCCAAGTGCAATAACAGGTATGTCCAATTGCGGGTCTTTCTCAATAGCCTCTTTGAATGCATCTATGGCAGCTTGTTCATCACCTTTAATAAGAGCGATCTCACCCTTGGCATAAGGTAGCAATGAATGATCTGGATATTCAGTGGTGAGGGTTTCAATCATCTTTTGACTATCTTCTTCTCTACCTTGTTTAAAGACAGCAATTGCGGCAAGTACTGTGCCATATCCATATTGATGTGTAAGCAACTTTCTCTCTGCAGGGTTTTCAGATTTATCCAGATGCCGTTTTGCAGTTCTGGCGGCAGCCTTATACTTTATATTTGCTTTACCGTATTCTCCGTGTTTATAACAAACGTCACCAAGTGTCTTCATAGTTACAAAAGAATCTCTTTTATTTTCAACAAGGTCTTGGAAAATAACAGCGGTCTTTCGGTCTTTCAATCGGAAATGAAGCACCTCAGCAAGGCTTTGCAGAGCATCCGTATCATCAGGATTTTTTGCAACAGCGCGTTCAAATGCATCTCTTTCTTTTTCGTATTCACCCAATTTTTCGTAAGTCTTTCCGATTAACCAGTATAATTCCGCATCTTTTGCGCGATTTATACCGATGACAGAGTTAAATGTCTCTAAGGCTTTTTCATATTCTTCATTTGTATACTGATTCTGTCCGGTACTAATTATTGCATCAATAACTTTTGGGTTTCGGGCTGCAGCTTTTTTCAGGACATTTGCTGCCTTTTGGTGCATGCCAAGCTTGCGATAACAAACAGAGAGTCGAATGTAATTGATCGGTTCTATTTTTGCTTTATCATTCTCTGCGCGTGCGATTGCATCAAAGAGCAGTGCGCCAGCATCACGATATTGTTCTTCACCGTAAAAGAGACCAGCGATCATCAGTTCAGCGTCATAGTAAGTACCCTGATCGTCACCTGCTATAGGAGTTCCACCACCGAAATTTCTCATGACTTCTTCCGCGCTAATTCCAAACCCGGAATCCTCAATCACCACATTAGATTGCACAGCACGACTTCTTTCAGTACCTTGTGGACGGTCACGTTCACGTCGCTCTTCTTGTCTTCTCATTGCACGTCCAATTTGTGTATCTTCAGGGTTTTCTGGTTCCGGAATTGCAGCGTTGAGTTCATTCAATTCTTCTTTTGCCTTTTCAATCTCTGATTGTGCTGAATCAAGTTTCCCGTATTTTTTCACCATATATTGGTAAGTGCGTTTTGCCTCTTCATCATCTTTAATTAATGTGCGTTGAATTCTCGCTTTGTTTGCAAGAGCTACAGCTGCGCGTTCACTTTGCGGATTTCGATTCGCATAATTATCAAACACTTCCACAGCTTGTTCAAATTTCTTCCCTTCTTCATAACTTTTTGCTAACATTAATTGTGCTCGATGACTTGTTTCCAGTTGTGGGAAGTTGTTAATGATAGTATCAAATTGGACTTCTGCGGACTCATATTCTTGTTGACGGTAGTAATGCATTCCCAATTCATAGTGTGCTTCGGCTGCTTCATCACTTTCAGGTGCCTCAGAGATGATGGCTTCATAAGCCTTGACACCTTCTGCAGGACGCTGCAGATTCTTCAAGTTAAGTTCACCAATTGCAAGTTGTGCCTTTCGTGCTTCAACAGTACCGGGTTGGGTATCAACTACACTTTGATATGCATCTAATGCACCACGATAGTCTTTGGCTTCAACCAATTTATCTCCAGTACCAAGTGCATTTCCAGAGAGACAACCAACTTGTGTAAATGATAAAAGCAATAAAGCAGTAAGCAGACAGTAGTTCACATATTTCATTGTTTCTCTCCTTACTATTTTGTATCATGCAAGCATTTATAGTAAAAACCATAATTATTTACACACTACGGTAGGTTCGGTTTCCTAACCGAACCGGTGTTTGTTCAGTGTTATAGCTGCGGTTAGGAAACCGCATCTACCGTGGAATGTGCACATATTTTTACATTTCACTATATATTAGTAACTCTTTATTATACGTACGTTCTTAGATTTAATGTGGGTTCGGTATAAGCAGTTTTGGTATTCGGTGTGGTTGTGCTTAATACATCTGTTTTGATGCACATAAGTCAATTAGGTCTAATACTTCTTGTTGACTATAACCTTCTCTTTCAATTAGTTGTTCACAATCCACACTATTTTTTTCATCTGGACCTTTTCCAGCTTCAAGTATTGAGTTTGTCAACCAGCTTGTTCGTATTCCGTTGATGCCTGACGTATAGTTTGCATCATATTCACCTTTTACAAGTCCGACAAGTTGATCAACCTTACTCTGTGGATATCCTTCAGGTCTCGGATATGAAAGGTCTTCTGCTTCTCCACTCTTTGGTGTAAAACGGATTCCATTTTTGATTTCTATAGTACCCTGGTCACCTTCAAGAATAACCCATTCTTCAAAACCGACCCGTGTGTTACCCATAATAGTGATTGTGCCTTCTGCATCGTTATCAAGGGTTACATCTGAGTATGAATTAATCTCAACGAATTTCGGTACAAGATTACCTTCATCGTCTTGAAATTTCATGTCGGTAGTGCCATAAACTTTAGCCGGCAATCTATCTGTCATCCATAGAAAAATATCTTGTAGATGACTTCCTGAGTCATTCGGTTGTCCACCACCAGAGAAGCGGGGATCACCACGCCAGCCACCAGCCCCCCATCGTTGTGCCATGTAGACCTCAAATTTCTGAAGTTCGCCAATACGGCCATCTGCGATTGCAAGTCTTCCTGTAATGTAGGTATTATCATAGTGTCGTTGATAGCCACCGACAAGGTGTAGACCGCTACCGATTGCGATTTTTGTTATGGAAATTGCATCTCCAACGATGTTTGCCATCGGTTTTTCAACAATGACATGGCAACCCGCACGTAGGGCGTATTTGACATGAATATCGTGCAAGGAATGTGGTGAGAAGACACCGACAATATCTAAATCTTCATGGTTGAGCATCTCAACATATTCATGTTCACCGAAGTACCGTTTTAGACTTTTTGGTTTATAATCTTCAACCCGTTGCTGCAGGGCATTTTCTAAAGCATCTAAACTTCCTTCATGAGCATCTGCAGCAGCGACAACTTCGCAATCGGGACGTGTTGCAAATCCCATAGTGTTTCCACGTCCTGCACCACCAGGTCCGATCACGCCTACTCTCAAAATATCGTTCTTACTTGGCATTCTATTTATATCTCCGAGGTATGTCAAATTATTTACAGTCGTTGGTTTAATTTGTGTACTCGTATACAGGTAATATCACAGTCTGAATAGGTTGCTGTCCTTTCCACACAATCTGTTGTAAACGATTTCAAGTGTGTAAGTAATCTTGTGATCAATTACAGTTTCATCACAGATTTGATTATTAGACAATTTCATCTTAAACTTAACCACCAAATACGCGGAATAATTTCTTAATCGGATCATAGAACTGATCAACAACACGTTCTTTCAATGGAATAATTGCATTGTCAGTAATCGTAATATGTTCGGGACAAACGTTCGTACAGCATTTCGTAATGTTACAATACCCTATACCGTCCGAATCTTTCAATTCTTCCAACCGATTTTCTGTATCAATCGGGTGCATTTCCAATGAAGCTGCATAGACAAAATGTCTCGGTCCGATGAATTCGTCGTGCAGATGGTGTTCACGCAGAACGTGACAAACATCTTGACAGAGAAAACATTCAATACATTTTCGGAACTCTTGGACATGATCAATATCCTTTTGTTCCATCCGCCATGTGCCGTCCTCAGCATCAGGAGGACGCGGTGTAAACGGTTTCATCTTCTCTTTAACTTTATAGTTCCACGACACATCTGTAACAAGGTCTTTGATAATCGGAAAAGCACGCATGGGTTCAACGGTGACAGGTTGGTCAAGGGGAATATCGTTTAGACGTGTCATACACATCAACTTCGGATTGCCGTTTACCTCTGCAGAACACGAACCGCATTTACCTGCCTTGCAGTTCCATCTGACAGCCAGATCATTCGCTTGTTCGGCTTGTATGCGGTGGACAGCATCTAAAACCACCATGCCTTCAGAGACTTCGGTTTCGTAATCAACGAAATCTGCCTCGTTTGCATCTCCACGCCAGATTCTAAAAGTTGCTTTATCCATTGTGTTTCCTTCCAGTCTCGTTTATCCCATTTCCTCTATTATCTGCTGATACTCTTCTGTTAATTCGGGAACGGGTTCACGTCGAATTGCCATTGTATTATCTTCAGTTTTATGGACAATCGTGTTATACTTTCCTGCACCTTGTTCCTCTTTCTCAGGGAAATCATCACGAGAATGTGCCCCGATACTTGCCCTACGTTCAAGTGCTGCAAGTGCAATCGCCTCAGAAACTGTGATTAGACAGTCGAGGTCAAGTGCTGTATGCCATCCTGAGTTGTATTCACGATTACCGATAGTATGCACGTTCTCTGCTTTTTCTCGCAAGGTCTGCACCTCTTCCAAGGCTTGTGTTAGGTTTTCTTGGCTTCGGGCAATGCCTACTAATTCTTGCATCTTATCCTGAAGTTCCGATTGAATCTGATATGGGTTCTCACCACCCTCTGGGTTATCAAATGGTTTAAGAACATGTTGAGCGATTTCTTCAACTGAACTTTCCTCAAGCGGTACAGCCCCGTTTTCTTCTGCAAACTGCGCTGCATATTCACCAGCACGTTTGCCAAAAACAAGTAAGTCAGACAAGGAGTTACCACCGAGACGGTTTGCCCCGTGTAGACCTGCTGCACATTCACCTGCTGCGAACAGACCGGGAACACATGTCATCTGCGTGTCGGGATCAACACGAATGCCACCCATGATATAGTGAGTCGTTGGTCCGACTTCCATCGGTTCTTCGGTGATGTCGATGTCGGCAAGTTCTTTGAACTGATGATACATGCTTGGCAGTTTTCTGCGGATATGTTCTTGTGCGTTCGGTATTTTCTCCTTTATCCATGCGATGTCTAAGAATACGCCACCATGCGGACTACCTCTGCCTTCGTGGACTTCACGGACGATACAACGCGCTACATGGTCACGTGTCAATAGTTCAGGCGGTCTGCGTGCCTCACGATCACCTTGTGTGTAAAGCCATCCTTCTTCAGGGCTGTCTGCAGTTTGGTTCACATAGAGTTCTGGAATATCATCAAACATGAAGCGGTTGCCTTCATTGTTCGTAAGGATTCCTCCTTCTCCTCTCACACCCTCAGTTACTAATATACCACGCACACTTGGGGGCCAGACCATACCTGTTGGATGAAATTGGACAAATTCCATATCAATCAGTTCCGCACCCGCATGATATGCAAGCGAATGTCCATCACCTGTATATTCCCAACTATTGCTTGTGATTTTATATGCTTTTCCGACTCCACCTGTTGCTACTACAATTGCTTTCGCAGAAAAGATTTTGAAACGACCTTTCTCACGTTCATAACCGAAAGCACCTGAGACCCTATCACCCGTTTTGAGAAGTGTGGTGATGGTATTCTCCATGTGGACTTCAATGCCTTGGTGAATACCGTGGTCTTGAAGTGCGCGAATCATCTCCAAACCTGTGCGGTCGCCAACGTGTGCAAGTCGCGGATACTGATGACCTCCGAAGTTTCGTTGTAAGATACTACCGTCCTGTGTGCGATCAAAGAGTGCACCCCATCCTTCAAGTTCACGGACTCGGTCAGGAGATTCCTTAGCGTGCAGTTCTGCCATCCGAGCGTTAGAGAGATACTGTCCACCACGCATTGTGTCAGCAAAATGCACTCGCCAACTGTCTCTTTCATCAACATTTGCTAAAGCAGCGGCAACACCACCTTCAGCCATCACAGTATGTGCTTTTCCAAGCAGTGATTTACAGACCAATCCAACCTTTAGGTCTCCTGTAGCTGCCTCGATAGCAGCCCGTAATCCTGCTCCGCCAGCTCCGATTATTAACACGTCGTAATCAAAAGTTTCGTAAGATGCCAATCTAAAATTTCCTCTCTATAGACATAACTTAAAACGTAATCCAATCTTTAAAATCATATACAGAAGCCATAAAAACATATAAATCAGAAAAACCGACCCAACATAAACTCATCCATGCCCACAGCATGTGTTTACTGTTCAGACAACTGATACAGTTATACATATTTCTGCGAATAGGTGCTTTAGATAACAGATCAACAACGCCACCCACAAGATGTCGTAAAGAGTGACAGCCAAGTGTATATCCACCTAAGAATACTACATTTCCTGCTAATATTATAGTTCCAATTCCAATTCCAAATTTTTCTCCATCTTCAAACCAGAGTGCCTTCCATACATCGTAAGACAGGATGCCTAAAAATATGATGGCAATATACATAAAATATCTATGAATGTTTTGAATTATCAATGGAAATGAATGTTCTCCGCGATAGCCTTTACGTGGTTCTGAAACTGAGCATGAAGGTGGATCTGCCCAAAATGCTTTGTAATATGCACCGCGATAGTAGTAGCATGTAAAGCGGAATCCGAGTGGTGCCCACAAAATGAGAACAGCAGGCGTAATAAAAGCAGGCATCCATTCTGGCATCACGCCAAACCAACTATGTGCCCCATCAGGACTAAAAAGCAGCGGTGAATAAAAAGGCGACAAGTAGGCTTCATGAAGGTAATGTTGTCCCCAAAAAACCCGAAATGTTGCGTAGACTATGAATACTCCTAACCCGATAAATACTGCTAATGGTTGTACCCACCATGTATCTTTTCGTTGGGTTTGGAATGGTCGATTATCAATTAATGTTAACTCTGGGTGTGCCATTTACAATAATTCCTTTATGTTGTATAGGATACAATAATTTAAGAATAAATGCAAGTTGTTTATTTGAGACGTATTGCCTCACGCACGAGACCGATGAGTTCATTTTGCTGAGACGTGCGTTGATGTGGAAAAGGAAAAGTCCCTTCAAGTGTTTTCTCTACTGCTTCTAAAGTTCCCTCCAGTGCCCAGTAGCTGCCGCGAAGGATTTCTGCGAATTCTGCAACGGAAGCAGCAAGTTGATATGAAACCGATGTTTCTTCAAATGTGCCTTTAAGTTCACTCGTAAACATTTCCCGACTGACTTCCGTAACAATTGTGGTGTCTGGGTCTTCATGCCGGATGGAGACAGTCGCAAGTTTTCCGGTGACATCATCGCTTAGAAGTTTAATCTCATATAGGGCAGTGACACTGTGTCCTGAACCGATTTCTCCAGCGTCAACATCGTCATCGCGGAAGTCCTCATCATCAAGTCGCCTGTTTTCATAACCAATCAGCCTGAAACGACTTACTGTTTCAGGATTGAATTCAACTTGAACTTTAGCATCTTTTGCGATAACTTGCAATGTGCCGGTCAAATTTTCTACAAAGATTCGTCTTGCCTCATCAAGCGTATCCACATAGGCATAATTTCCGTTTCCATTATTTGCCAGTTGTTCCATAAGAATGTCGTTGTAATTGCCCATACCGAAGCCAACGGTAGTTAAATAGATACCGTGCTCAACATAGTTTTCTATTTCAGTCAGGATACCTTCTGCTCCTGTTATTCCGATATTTGCCACACCATCTGAACATAGGATCACACGATTGATATAGTCAGGACTGAAATTCTGAAAAGCAAGTTCGTATCCTACTCGTAATCCAGCCACAGCATTCGTTGCCCCTTCAGGTCTAAGCGAATCGATTGCTGCTAAGATATGTTCACGATTTACATTTCGTGTATGTGGCAGCAAAACTCTGGCGTTAGTGCCATAAATTACTATGCCTATCTCGTCACCATCACGGAGTTCGTCAACAAGCAGTCTCAAAGCCTTTTTCACCAATTCCAGTCGGGTCTCCAAAGACATTGAGCCAGAGACATCAATTACAAATGTAAGTTTCGCGTCTTTTCGGTCTGCGTCGGGAACAACGTATCCTTGTATACCGATTTGCAGCAATTGCAGCCGTTTTCCCTCGCCAAATTTGGAAGGTGCACCTTCAAGATGGATAGCAAACGTATCATCAGTGGGTGGTGTATACTCATAATCAAACGCATTGACAAATTCCTCTACACGCACAGCTTCGGGTGGTGGCAAGTATCCATCTCTGAGATAACGGCGGGTAACAGCATAAGAAGCGGTATCTACATCCATGCCAAACGTTGAAAAGACATCATCCTCTGTATCAATAAATGGATTTGTTCCATGTGCCTGAAAGAATACATCTTGATAAGGAGCACTGTTGGGAGGATTTAATATAGAAGAGTCTGGAACAGTAGGAGGAGGTACTCCGCCTGGAGGAACAGGTGTAGTTGCTTCTACTGCGTCAGCAACAACATCAAGATCGGCATCTACGGGTAAAGTAGATCGAGCATCAGTAGACTCAACAACCGGAACTACTTTGCCGAAGTATTGTGCAACAAACACAAGGTCTAAAATATTGACGTTTCCGTCTCTATTTACATCTGTACGCGTGTTGACTATTGGAGTTATTCCGATACTTTGCCCCACCAGTGTCAAATCAAGGATATCTACCATTCCATCTTCATTCACATCTGCAAGTGATGTTCTTTCAACAACCATTCCATCAACGACCATCACATCCAAGGACATCGCTGCATTATTATATAGAGATAAATTCCTAAATATGATTGCAGAAGTCTTTTCTGCAACTACCTCAAACTGTATGGTTGCAAGCGTTCCATTTTCCGATGTGGCAATACCTGTTGAAGAGGTTGCAGCGATGGAAACACCATCCGAAGTATTTATTACTGAAGCTGCAAATGTCCCTGTAGGGACGTAAGCTCCATTTGTGCTTTCCATATAGCGAAGGGCAGTCGGGTCAAAGCCAATGATCATACTATAGGCTGCGATGTCTTTACCACCTGTTATCTGTATGTTGAGTTGTATGTGTTCTCCGACTGCTGGAGATGGAATTTGCTCAGGTGATACAGAGACAATCGCAGCACCATAACCCAATACTGTAAAACTCAGTCCTATAAGAACAACGAAACTGAGGATAAGATGGTTTTTCTTGAATTTTTTCATCATTATTTTCCTGTGTGATTTTGTTGGTGTTTCTTATTTAGGCAGAAAAGAGAAAATAGATGAATCTCTACATCTCCAACGTATGTGTCAACGGTTCCCAACCAAGCAACCGTTTTGCTTTTGAAAGATTGATTTCTTTCTGCTCATAGTCACCTGCGATGAAGAATGCATTGAATCCTTCGTGTTCTACCGAAATTGCAGCAAGATAAGCACGCGCCAAATCCTCCTCATCTGTCCACCAAATATGTACCGACGAGTCTTTTGGTTGTGCGCGCCGTTCTAACCACTGTTCACGTGTAGATGGACCTGTTATTCGTAGAGCAATTAGGGACATTTCGTGTTCGCGTGCAAAGTATTCACAGACCTGTTCACCGAAACTTTTGGTCAATCCGTAGACACCGGGATTATCTCGCGGAACAATATCTTCATAAGGATAACTATTTCGGGTGCGTTCATGCACGGTGAAAGTGCTGGTGTAAACACCGTGCTTAATTCCTGCTTCTTTTGCAGCATGAAGAAGAATATGAAGTCCCTTTGCATTCACATCATAGTTTGCAATGATGTCAGGAAAATCTGCGACAGATGACCGATCACTTGTAGGACGCAACATCACCATGTAGACAAACGTGTCCATTCCTTTCAACGCTTCTTGGACAATGTCCACATCCGTTACAGACCCCTGTATATACTCAATGGATTCGTCTTTAGGTGGAGACAAATCAAGTACGCGGAAATTGTGTTGTTCCTTCATATATGGGAGTGTCATGGTTCCAACATGACCGGAACCACCTACAAGTAGCACATTCATTGTGTTTCCTCAAATTATGTTAGTATTGAATTATCTGAATATCCATTAATATCGTAAGTTAAAATTATTGCTGCGATGGAGATGTTTAAGGTAAATTAGAAAAGTCCCACAGCAATATCGTACCATCGTTTCCACCGCTTGCGAGTATCTTGCCATCTGGACTGAATGCCAAACTATCAACTGAACTGGTATGTCCCTTTATGGTTTTGATGTGTTCCCACGAGTTAACTTTCCAAACATGAATTCTGCTAGCTAAATCTAAATAATGCGTATCTCCACACACAAGTATGTTTTCATCAGGACTAAGTGCCACACTCTGGACACCATAGAAGCGTTCCAATCTTATCGTTTTGAGATGTTCGCCAGTGTTGATATGCCACAAATCGATTCTGCCGGTAATAGAACCCTCCTCACCGTCGTTCCATCCACCAGTGATAATCATATTTCCATCCAGAATGTAGATTAGACTGTTAATATTACCTATTTTTTCTTTGAAGGTTTCTTGGTGTTCACCTGTGTTGGCATCAAATAGGTCAATTACACCTCCACTAATTGCAATCGTATTTCCATCCGGACTGAAAACAATACTATTGACATAATTCGTATATTCTGTGAGAGTTTTGTGGTGTTTATCGGAATTAATATCAAACATTCGGATTTCCTTCCCGCCACCACACACGATTACGTTGCCATCTGGATTGAAGTCAAAACCACTAACCGATCCTAGTTGTCCATTGAGGGTTTTGCGGTGTACATAAGTGTGTGCATCCCATAGACGAATGGTATTATCATAGCTCCCTGATGCGATTTTGTTTCCATCTGGACTATATGCTACGCGTGTGACACGTCTTGTATGTCCAGTGAGCGTTTTGATGATTTTTTTCGTGTTAGTGTTCCACAAGCGGATAGTATTATCGAGATTTCCGGCGACTATAGTGTTTCCATCTTGACTATAGACCACACTGGTAACCGAATCGGAATAACCACCAATCGTTTTCAGAAGTTCCTTCGTATGTGCATCCCACACTCGGATACCATCCGAACTCCCACTTACAAATGTCATACCATCAGGACTAAATACTATACTCACAGCAGGAATTTCAATAAAATCGTTAAATACAACAGTGTTGGAATCCCATACACGGATACCATCATCACCTGCACTGATGAGTGTCTTACCATCTGCACTGAAAACCACATCTTTGACCTGTGCAGTATGTTTGAGGGTTTGGAGTAGTACATTTCTGTGAGCGTTCCAGAGACGGACAGTTTTGTCATCACTCGCACTCGCAATTATGGTCCCATCTGGACTAAAAACTATACTGTTGATACTTTCAAACTTATCATGACCTATAAGAGTATTGGTAAGTTCACCTGTGTGAGTATTCCATAAGTAAAGGTTGTTGTCTCCACGTTGATTGCCACCCACGATTGTTTTTCCATCCGGACTGAAACATACACTCAAAGGAGCATACGGTCCTCCGAATGATTTGAGAAGTTCGTCTGTGTGGAGATGCCATAAATCGATTACCGGTGCAGTGCCTTCAGGAGTTCCACCGCTACTCACAATAGTATTTCCATCCGGACTGAATACGACACTGTTTATCCAATTAACATCTGAAGATAAAGTCTTGCGGCGTTCCCAAGTTTTGACATCCCATAGATAGACAAAACCATCTTGACTTCCTCCAACCATAGTATCTCCATCCAAACTGAATGCAACACTATTAATATGACCTCCAGTTCCCGTGATTAATGTGATCTCCTGATATGTAGCCATATCATATATCCAGATACCGATACTTGCCGCCACTGCCAAATACTTACCATTCGGGGAATATGCAATCTCGTTTATAATACCTTTCCCGAGACGCGCAATTGCTCCCTCCGGCAAATTCATACGTGTAGTGTCAGCAGCAAATGTATTGAGTGGTAAGAACATTGGGTGAATAATGAACGTTATGAATAAAAGGATGGTGATTCTCTTCATGTGAGAAGTCTCATAAACTACACTAATTTTGTCTTAACCCTTATAGGCATAAGCACGGTGCTGAATCCGTAAATCAAAGTTATCATCCGGATCCCACGTCAACATATCGGAGGGCACTTCGTAAGTGAACTGTTCGGTGTCCGAGGAATATGGATTAGTACTACGTTCATGCAATGCACGTTGATACATTTTGCAACGTTGTGTCAAGAACTCAGTCTGCCACCACTTGTAATGAGTGTTCCATCTCGGTGTCCGCTGGTCAAAGTAAATGACGCGACGGAGTGAGTCACTTTCATTGATTTTACTGCCATGCAAGACTTTCGTATGGTGCAGCAGAATATCACCCGGTTCCACTTCAGCAGGCACAGCATCTGGACGATCAAAGTTCTCCATCCCCTTGTCAATTTCTTCCTGTGCTTCTTCAATTCCCCACAGATGACTTTTCGGTATCACCCATACACATCCGTTGTCCACTGTAGAATGATCAATGTATATATCAACGTTAAAGATCGGATGATTTTCTCGTATAGCATTGCCATCACGGTGCCATCGGACAGAGGATCCGTGTTTCGGCAACTTGAAGACAAGCGATTCGTAACACGGAATAAAATCGGGACCAATAATACGGTGCAGTAAGTCTCCGATGAAGGGGTGACCAAGTAATCGGAGAGAAAATTCGTTTGGATGTGAATGTAGATAGGTAAGATAGTAAGGAATACCTTCGGGACCCCGCATGCACCATTCGTCTGCAGGACCACCATCTAAAATCTCATCAATCAGTCGTTGGCTTTCACCTTGTATAACAGCAAGTTCATCTGGTTGGATAACCTGTTTAAGAATAAGATATCCGTTATCGTTGAAGAATTGTATTTCGTCATCAGTAATTTGTCGCATAGAGTTAATTACCTTATCAATTACGTGAGCAGTAAAAATGCTGCTCACACTTATATTATACCATTTCTATAAATGTTTATCCCATTAACATTTGTTAAGAATGTCTTGAAGGACTGCACAAACTGGCAGTTTATGCTACAAAAATGCGGCGTTTTCTATTAGAGATGGTATTATTTTCTCGATTTTATTTTTGCCCAAGTAGTCGTTAATTTGTCCTGTGCTTCCACAGCAAGTGCTTCATCCATGTGTCGCTTCACTTCCGCTTCAGTGAGTGCAACACTCCACATCTTCACTTCATCAACCGTTCCATTGAAAAAGTTGCTATTTCCACCATTCGCAGCTATGGACATACCGTTAGCAGAGAAATCCATACGGGCAGCACCTCCAGAATCACCCTCCGCGTCCTTTACACCATCAAGATACAGTGTAGCTTTATTCTGATCCTGCGTTACCACAAGGTAATACCATTGTGGTTCAAAAGCATCGTAAGAGGATAATATTTCAAATTCAGCTGCCTTTGTACCAAGGTAGCATCCGAACAACACTGCATTACGGTTGAACGTAAGATGTGGACGTCCACCACCATTAGCGCGATACATCAGATCTATTCTGCCTCCACCTACTATTCTTTCCGTAGGTTTGAACCACATCTCAATTGTCATATCATCAGGTTCATCTAAGTTAAATGCTGGCACGGTAACCGCACCGTTATTGAATTTTAGGGCTTGTTCAACTATTCCTTCCACCCATTCACCATTCTTGATAGTGCCTTCAAGCTTATTTTCTGATACGTCTTCTGTGGTGTCTCCATTACCTTCATCAAAAGAGAAATGGAAGATAATATCCTCAGCAGGATTTGCAGCATACCCAGTTGAATAGCAAAGTATAAGTGTTATTATTGTGAATAAACAAATTACATTTTTCATTGTATTTTCCTCCGAAATGTTAATTTGAGTAACATTATTTTACATAATACAGTGTTTTATGTCAACTTCAGAGCAGTAAAAATGGGGTTATTTAGTTTTAATAAATTATCAACATCAGGATTTACTGAAAGTTAATACTCAAAGCGGTAGGTGCGGTTTCCTAACCGCACCGAAACCTGTGAGAAAACCTATTATGAAAGGTGTTTGACACAAATCCGGTGCGGTTAGGAAACCGCACCTACCTGCTTGGGGAATTTAGCATTTGTCTGAACCAGGATTTGCAGGATTAGTAGATTTCTAGGATAAGAGTTTGAAACATCAAAGTGATAGTCAGAGAATAAACGTCAAACTGCGAATAGGAACTTTGGAAATCCAAACTCATAATCCTGCAAATCCTGGTTCAGACAAAAAGGAATACAAACCCACAACAAAATAACGTTTGTGAATGATAATGAACAAAAATCCCAAAACTATATAACCCTGCATTCTGCTTTTCTATCTTGATATATACGCCAAGACCTGCTATAATGTTCTTAATGAAATTCCAAAAATAGCAAGAGGAAAGATCATGAAACGTTTCCAAACCAAACAACGATCACTAAATGCATGTCTGATAGCCGCGATTGTACATCTCTGCCTCGCTATTCTACTTACCTTCTTCTATTACAGTCATCTTAGTCATGAAATTGATGATGTTGTTGGGATAGAATTTGTAGAAATGGAAGAAACATTAAGAAAACACCGCACGATAAAACGTCCACCAAAGAAAAATCCAACGCAAGAATCAAAAAACATCTCTGAATACCGACCACAACATAAGGCACTGTCAGCTTCTGCCAATTTATTTGATGAGACTGTGCGTCCATCAGAAAAAATACTCACACATAGTGCCACTGAAACTGTATCTAATACCACAGAACTCCCCGACGTAACAACGCAGTCAAAACACCTAAATAGTCGTGCTGCTGCAATTGCTAAATCCGTTCAAAGTCCTTATGAAATAACATCTGGTAAAGGAAAGGAAAACCTTAGACAACGTGTTAAAGGGGATGGAGAAAGTGGATTCCATCGGCTTGAGTCCAAAGGAGCATCTGAAATAGGGGGTATTGGTGATGGATTAGGACAAGATGGAAGCGACGGTGGAGATGGAACAGGAGATGGTGGTGGTGGGAAGAATCCTTTTGGGGATGCACTAAAACAGATCGCAGATCATATTATCAGCACACGTACAACTGACAAGGTGAATATCGTTTTTGTGGTTGATACCAGCGCGAGTATGCGTGACAACATACAACAGGTCGCAGATAATCTGTATACAATGACAGATGCGTTTGACACAATCAACCTTGAATACTATTTAGGCATGGCCGAATTCAGTGTCCGTCGAGAAGGGCAAGAGATTAAAACGCGTGCATTATTACCCGATGTCGCACTCCTGAGAAGACGGATGAAGGAAGTAAAATTGAGTGGAGATGAAAATGCTCTTGACGCACTCTTTGAAACTTTTAACTTTATTCAATTTCATGCGGATGCAGATAAACATTTGATTCTCGTCACTGATGAACCAGCTTCTACCAGTTACAGAGCAGAAGGTGGAAAGGATACCATGCGAAATAAAGTGATCGATCAAGCTAAATTTGAGGATACACGTGTCAATGTACTCGGACATCCTGAACCCTTTCAACAAAATTTAGCAGAAGTCACTGGCGGTATATGGCAAGCAATTCCAGGTAGTGAATACAATCCTGCTGCACTCCCAAGCAATCGTGCAGGAAACCAAAAGTTTTTGAAAGTTTTCAGGGATATTGCTGTTGATATACGGAAATCTGGGGGCAGATCACTATTCAGTCTTGACCTAAAGTTCACAATTGACTTGGAAGATGGTGAATTTTCCGTAGATCAAATAAAGAAAGTCGTCCGAGACAACGGGTTGGATTTCAAGCCACAACTGTTCCTATCCGAAAATGTCAAAATCCTAAACAATCCTGTCAGTGAGTTATGGGTTATTGCTGACCACGAGAACGGAGAAATGTTCACTATCAACAGAGATGACACAAAATTATATGTCTATGATGGGGTTTTGCCTGAACAGTGGAGTTTGGATGAAGACGCAATTGCACGCACACAAACACAAGGAAAAAGATGGGTACTCACCAATCTGGCAAAAAACCAAGTCTATACTTTCATCAGAGGAAACGACCACATGCAGGTGTTTGCGGGAGGACAACCCGGTTCAGCTTCAAACCCCAATGCAGAACCCATTGTAGATATTATGATAATGTTAGATTACAGCAGAAGTATGGGTGGAAAGTCACAAGCGATCATGCTTGGATTAAGCACGCTTCTTGGAAGATTAGATATATTTCCACTTAAGTATAGAGTCGGACTTATGAGATTTGCAGAAGCAAAAGACGCAATAAAGACTATTGACGGTGTTGTTGTCAGTCAAATGCCACTTAACGAAATCGTCATTGAAACCCTAATGGAAGACCCGTTTGGTGGAGATGAACATCTGATTGATGCTATCGTGGAAGGGTCTACCTCAGGTGAAATTTAGTCCTTACGCAAAGCGATTCCTACTAATTTTGACAGATGAACCGACAACCGGCAAGTATCCTGCTGAACAAGCATTGAAGACGTGTAAATCTTATGGCACTATGGTGTATGTTGTAGGTCATCCACAGGAAGATGACTTTCAAACGAAACTCGCGAAAGAGACCAAAGGACTTTTTTTCACTATGCCAAGACACCTGGATAAGGATTACCTGAATCAGTAATTATGATACCATTTTTTATTGATAGTATTTCATTAACAAGAAACAAGTTATACCATTTCTATAAATGTTTATCCCATTAACATTTGTTAAGAATATCTTGAAGGACTGCACAAACTGGCAGTTTGTGCTACAAAAATGTGGTGTTTTCTATTAGAAATGGTATTAGTAGTCGCGCAATTCATTGCGCCTCTTATATTCTTTGCCACCGTGCAAACCTATAATCTAATAATGAGATATTTTTTCAGAAATAGTATAAGAAACGAGGAATTTAATGGCAACATCTACAAGCACACAACAACATAGAGAAATCGCAGCGGAACAGGGTCCTGTTTCTGTTGCGATTGTAACAGTCAGCGACTCACGCACACCAGAAACAGACACAAACGCTGCTTTTCTACGCGAACAACTTGAGGCAGATGGAAATAGCGTAACTGCATATCAGATCATAAAAGACGAACCTGACCAAGTGTCTGATGTATTGGACACAATGGCAGAAACTGACGCGCAGATAGTTATCTTCAACGGTGGCACAGGTATTGCACCACGCGATACAACCTTTGATGTTCTCGATCGCAAATTAGAAAAGACATTGCCAGGTTTCGGTGAACTTTTTCGCATGTTCAGTTACGACCAAGTTGGTGCTGCTGCGATGTTGTCACGTGCAACGGCAGGTGTCTATAAAGGGAAAGTGGTTATCTCCACACCAGGATCAAACGCTGCTGTGCGGTTAGCGTGGGAAAAACTTATTGGTCCAGAACTTGAACATCTGGCTTGGGAAGTTGGGCGATAGTCTATAGACTATAACATCTCGCGTGTAAAGGTATATATTTCTCGCAACCACGATCCATAATAAATCCCGTTCGCATAACAGAAATAGATAACTTTCAAACCAACAACACAGATCAAACAGAGAGATAACAACGTAAGCAGACTATAATCCAATCCCTTCATCTGTGAAGTGCGTAATGATGTCCGCTGTGTCGCAGTTTTCGGTGAAAATCCACGACTTTCAACCGATTCACCAAGGTTTGTCGCGTGCCGTATGTTTCCTGCCAATATAGGACGAAAACTATTGATGACACCCCGCACAGATGCAAATAGATTGAACCGTAGATAACGGAATCCTCTCAATCTCTGTGAACGCAGGACAGCAATGGCTTCAGAAGCAATCACTGGAATGAAATGTAATGCAGTTGTTACCATAAAAGCAAGTGCACCCGGCACGCGCAATTGTGACAATGCAAGCAGCAGATCACGCGGTTGTGTTGTCCACACAATGTAGCATCCTATCACAAGCGTGGTATTGAAACGTAGTGATTGAATGATACCGTGATACAATCCCTCACGATAAATTTGAATACCACCTGTCCACTTACCGATGAGCGGAAAATCAGCGGGAACGAGTGTAAGCAAAACTGTGCGGGGAAATGCGTTATAGAATATGCCTTGACTGTATATCAGTCCCCATGTAGTAAAGAAAAGGAATATCAGCAATAATCTAATCTGCTTAAGGGTAGGGATAGAAGATGCAACGAGGAGGATACTTGCCAGAAAGCAAACTAATAATGCGGATGGACTGTCCAGCAAAATAACAAGACAACCGCATATCATCACGATGAGTATTTTTGTCCGCGCTTCCAGTTTAAGATTCTGCATTGTCTGCCTTCTATTTCCGTATCAACATCTTTCGTGTTGATGTGTATTCTCCAGCGGTTAGGGTGTAGAGGTAGATTCCGCTTGCGACGCGTTCACCTTGTGCGTTGCGACCATCCCAATACGCTGCACGAGACTGATGTTCATAGATACCAGCCTGTCTATGTCCCAACGCCAATGTCTGTACTAGCGCACCGTCAATGGCATAGATATGCAGCGTGACTTCAGCAGGTTTTGCTAAGTGATACGGTATCCACGTCTCAGGATTGAACGGATTTGGATAGTTTGCTAAGAGTGCGGTTTTTTTCGGTAGTAAGGTTTCAAGCAGTTGCTCAAGCACACCAATTCCTCTCAGGAAGGTTGTATCTTTGTTGGTGAGTTGTTTCGCTTCATCAATCCATCTTTTTAGATTCTCTGCAGTCATTACTGCTGCTGGTGCTGTAGGTGCGTTTTCTAATGCTGCCATGACCAATGCTAAATCATCACTATTGATAACTCCATCTCCGTTTACGTCTGGATTTGGGTATGTGCCTTCGGGTGGAGTAGTGCCGATGGTTGCAGCAACTAATACGAGATCCATCACATCTACGACTCCATCAACATTGACATCTTCTGTGACATGGTTTTCTGGCAAGACGGCTCTTGCTGTGAAGGTAAGTTGAGAATTAATACCTTCTGCAGTCACATTAACAGTGATTATGCCAAGTTTCCATCCAAATCGGAGAAAAGTTTGTGCTCTACCGTCTGCATCGGTCATAATGGTGGTATCAGTCAGTTCTGCATCACCATCGGTTATAGAAAATGTAACCTTCACTCCCTCTTTTGGCTTCCCGTTAGCATCACGATATTCCACAACAAAGGGTGAAGGCAGTGTCCTCCCCACGAGTTCTTCCTGTTTATCACCAGATATCAGATGGAATTCTGGGTGAGTAATATTATCAAAAGATACTACAATTCCTCTTTCCTGCATAGCAGGGATGTGTGTGCGTATTGAATCATTATTCAGTGGATTGTTTCTAATATCTAGCCCCGTGCTATTCCACTGTGTTCCTGTAAGGTTTAATTTCACCAGGGGTGATACATCCGAGATGTTGTTGTTGTCTAGAAGCAAGGTATCTAGTTGTGTCATGCCTTGCAAAGGGGACACATCCGAGATGTTGTTGCTGGATAGTCTCAACTGAATCAGTTGTGTCATGCCTTGCAAGGGGGACACATCCGAGATGTTGTTATTTATAAGTAATAAAACTTCTATATTTATGAGTTTTATGAATGCAGATATATCTAATATGATATTATTACTAAGTTCTAACCACACAAGTTGTGTAAGTCCGGCAAGTGGAGATACATCAGAGATAGAATTACTTGCCAGAGCTAATTGTGTTAATTGTGTCATCCCAGCAAGTGGCGAAATGTCGGATATTTTATTGCGGCGTAGCCCCAAACTTGTGAGTTGTGTAAGTTCTTTGAGTGGTGAAATATCCGAGATATTGTTGCTGTCTAAACTCAGATTTGTGAGTTGTGTAAGTTCTGCCAGTGATGTAATATCCGAGATAGAATTACCTCCCAGATTTAATTGTGTTAATTGTGTCATGCCAGCAAGTGGTGAAATATCCGATATGTTGTTATTTATAAGTGATAAAACTTCTAGATTTATGAGTTTTATGAATGCAGATATATCAGATATTGAATTGTGAGAAAGGTTAAGGGTTTTCAACTGAGTAAGTGCATTTAGTGGTGATGAATTTGATATAGAATTGCTTGTAAGATCCAGATAAGTCAGATGCGTAAGCTTGGCAATTTCGGATAAGTTGAGTTGTGAACTATAGGCTACATTAAGGTAAACTAATTGTGTCAGAGATTGAAGCGGCGAAAAGTCAGTTACGCGATTGTTATTGACCCAACCTTGTCCATTTATGTATTCAGCACCAAGTATAAGAGCTGTGAGGTTATAGGCATACTCAAGTCCAGTCAGGTCCTGAACATTAGAATTTGGCATATATAGATAGGTTAAGTTTATCATGTCTCCCGCAGTTACCTCCGCATTCGCGGGTAAGTTCAAAGTTCCCTTAATCTTGGCGAGAAGATTCTTATCTGGTATTTGAACAACTTGCTTAGTGTCAAATCCTGTAATAGTAAAATCTAAAGCGTGGGGGATTTCCTTAACTTGCGCTCGAACTTTGTTTTCACCCGGGGTTGAACCTATCTTAAACCCACTATGAGCATTACCGCTATGGTTAGTCACACTCTCAACCTTGTATGGACTACCACCGATGGGGGTCAAGGTAAGTGTAACAGGTACACCAGCAAATGCAATGCCGTTCTCATCTAATACACTTACGTAGACCACAGCATTACCACCTATTGCGTGCCGAGAAGCAGATTCATTTTGTATTTCAGTAGGGATCCGGTTTTCGAACGATACAGATGTTCCGTGCGTCTGTAGAAGAGGAATATGTGTATTGAGTGAAGCATAATTCAGTAGATTACCGCTTAGATTAAGTGTTTTTAATTTGAGTAACTGTGTAAGGGTTGAAACATCACTAACGTCATTATTCTGAAGTGACAATGTATCTAATACTGTGAGTTGACCAAGTGCTGTAACATCTGACAATTGATTGTTGTTGAGTGACACTGTTCTCAATTTCGTCAATTCTGCAAGTCGTTCTACATCAGTGATGCTATTATTGTTGAGGTATAGGGTAGTAAGATTTGAAGCATACTCTAATCCTGTAAGATCGTTGATGTTTGCATCGTTTGCCTTGAGTCGTGTCAATGTCAACATATCTCCGACTGTGACACTCTCATTGATAGGTTTTCCAAGTGTTTCAGTTATATTTGTATGAAGGTTTTTATTTGGAATATTCACGGTCAAATCAATCGAAATAGCAGTAGCAGTAAAGGTTACGGGTTCCTCAATATGTACAGCGGTGACTTTGACAGTCGCATCTCCCTGTTCTTCTCCAAATGTTAAGTATCCTTGTGCTCTCCCTTTTGCATCAGCCGTAGTAGATGTTTCGCTAAGTTTTCCGTTCCCTTCGGTTATTGCAAAAGTTACTGGTACTCCTGCAAATGGTTGATTTCGTTCATCTTGGACTTCCACAACGAAAGGTAATGGTAGTGCTGTATTTGTCAATACCTGTTGTGTATCACCCGAAATTTTTAAAAGTCTTGTTGGAGTGCGTTTGTCAAACTTGACCTTTATCCCTTTCTTTTGCATAACAGGAATGTGTGTATTGATAGATGCGTAACTAAGTGGGTTCGAATGAAGATAGAGAGTTGTCAATAGGTCCATCTCTATGAGGGGCGATATATCCGAGATTGAATTATGGCAGAGGTCCAATAAATACAGTTGTGTCAACTTCGAGAGAGATGAAATATCTGAGATATTATTGTTGGTTGATCTTAATTCTATGAGGCGTATAAGTCCTGCAAGATGTGAAATATCTGAGATATTATTGAAACTAAAATCTAGAAGAGATAATTCTGTCAACCCGGCAAGAGATGAAATATCTGAGATATTATTGTTGTATAAGTTTAGATCTCCCATGTGTATGAGTTCAGCAAGAAATGAAATATCAGAAATGTTGTTGTAAGAAATATCCAAGACTTCTAGCTTTGGAAGGGATTCAATTGGCGTATAATCAGTTATTTGATTAGTATTCACAATGCCTCGTCCTTGAACATATACCCCATCGAGATGGAGTCGTTGTAAATTGATTGCATTTTCAATTCCACTCAAATTTTTCACCCTACTATTCTGAGCTGATAAAGACGTTAACTCAAGCATTGTATGTGTTGTTAGGGTGTGAGATAAATTCAATCCCAAATCTCTCCGAACCGCTGCTGCTAAATTCATATCTGGAATTGAAACTACTCTCGGAGGAGGCAGAATTTGTGATATGTCAATAGGAAAGCTTTTAGCGGAGACATTTCCGTTGACATCAATTACTCTTAAACCTACGAATTCAGTCTTTGTTGTAATGTAGGATGACTTGAGTTCAATAGTGCTTTTTGTTCCATTTATTCTCTTACATGCCTTGACAGATACATTAGTGAAATTAGGGAATAGTCGTGCCTGGTAGAGTCTATCAGGAGCGAATAGTCGTGCCTGGTAGAGTCCATCAGGGTCAGAAACTTCAAACTTAGAGCTGATTACATTCGGTGCAGATTCAAGAGTTGTTGATAGTATTTTAATCTCTGCAGATTCGTTAGAAAAGGTGTTGTCAGAATTGAAGGCACGATGCACATTCAACCATTCAGCATCACATGGTGATAATGCTCCTCGTCCTGGTCCGTAAGACATGATGTAATCAGCGTCGCGGAAATCATGATTTAAACCAAAGACATGTCCAAGTTCGTGGGCAGTTATTATGTAATGATTGACAATACTCCATTTGTCAACACCACAAACCAAAGCAAATCCTCCTGATCCGCTCCCTAAGCTTGCCATTCCTGAAAAGTAAGTGCACAAGACAGTCCTACTATCACCTACGTTATTTGCTGCGACTGTAAGAACAATGTGATGTTGTTTTACATCACTTGTTAGTTGTAATGTTTCCGTAACTTCTTTTCGGACATAATTAAATGGATTATCCTGATAATATACAGTATCGTGTTTTCCAGGAATTTGATATACTATTGCTTTTCCATCCGCGTCTGATTCAAACGTAAAGGTCTTTCTGCCGTATCCATGCCGATCCATCTGCTCAGCAAAGTATTGTTGTACTTTTTTAATGAGTGCATCCATACCAGAGTCTATATCATCGTGAGGATCCACATCTTTTGGATAGAAATAAGCAAGTCTTACCATCGGACGTTCATTTTGTGCATGTGCAAAGTCCTGTACCAAACAGAAAACCATGAGACTTACAATTCCAATCAATGATAACTTTCTTTTCATGATCAATCTCCTTGACTTATATATAAGTGAAATATATTGACAAAACTACTTCCGTATCAACATTTTTCGTGTTGAAGTGTATTCTCCAGCAGTTAGGGTGTAGAGATAGATTCCACTTGCAACGCGTTCACCTTGTGCGTTGCGACCATCCCAATACACTGCACGAGACTGATGTTCATAGATACCAGCCTGTCTATGTTCCAACGTCAATGTCCGAACCAATGCTCCATCAACTCCATAGATATGTAAGGTTACCTCAGCAGGTTTTGCTAAGTGATACGGTATCCACGTCTCTGGGTTGAACGGGTTTGGATAGTTTGCCAAGAGTGCTGTTTTTTCTGGTAGCAGTGAGGCAAGCAATTCTTCAAGCACACCAATTCCTCTCAAGAAGGTTGCATCTTTGTTGGTCATTTGTTTTGCTTCGTCAATCCATCTTTGTAAGTTCTCTGCAGTCATTACTGCTGCAGGTGCTGTGGGTGTATTTTCTAATGCAGTCATGACTAATGCTAAATCATCGCTGTTGATAACTCCATCTGCGTTTACGTCTGGATTTGGGTATGTGTCTTCGGGTGGAGTAGTGCCGATGGTTGCAGCAACTAATACGAGATCCATCACATCTACGACTCCATCAACATTGACATCTTCTGTGACATGGTTTTCTGGCAAGATGGCTTTTGCAGTGAATGTTGGTGGGGATATAACACCTTCTGCAGTTGCACGAACGGTGACAGTGCCAACTTTCCATCCGAGATGTAGGAAGGTTTGTGCTTTACCATCAGCATCTGTTCTCACAGTGGTATCAGTTAGTTCACCTTCATCATTTCTAATAGAAAAAGAAATGTCCTCACCTTGTATTGGATTGTCGTTTGCATCTCTATACTCCACAACAATGGGGTCAGGCAGTACCCTTCCGATAAGATCTTCCTGCCCATCACTAGAAACTAACAGAATTTCTGGATGTGTTCTGGGGCTATAACTTATATCTACCCCTCTTTTCTGCATCGCTGGAATATGTACGCGGATAGATTCATTGCTAAGAGGATTCCTAAGTAGTCTTACGTCTGCTAAATATTTGAGATCTTTTATGGGTGCTATATCCTTGACATCATTTCCAAAAAGATTTAATAAAACCAAGTTCAATGCATATTCAAGTCCTGTTAGATCTCTTATTCCTCTAAATTCTCCCTGTAAATATCTCAGATCCAACATTTTATGTGTGGTGATAGGTTGACTCGAATCAATTCCCACCCCTTGTTGAACTAATTCTTGTCGAACTATTGATTCTAAATTCGTATCTGGTATTGATACAATTTTGGACTGAGGAAACAGTTGAGCAAAATTAAACGGAAAGTATTTCCTTGAGATGTTACCATTAGAATCAATTAGCGATAGTTCCACACTTTCGGTTATTGTCGTTATAAGACTTGTATTGAATTCAAAAGAGATAGTTTTGTTGCTTAATCTCTTACAGTCAATTTGCCAGTCTCTTGTCTCTGTTTGACTGTACCTATTATGTGCAATCAACTGTGCCTGATGTAATCCATCAGAATCGGAAACATTAAAATCTATGCGAATAGTGTCTGTTTTAGATTCAAAACTGGGTTGTATCATCTCAATGGTTGATGGTTCATTATCAACAGTTACATCAAGGTTAAATGCGCGGTGAACATTTAACCATTCTGCTGTACAATATGGCATAATGATCGTTCCGGAATAGAGATTAATAAAACTGAAAAAGTGAATAGCATCATGCCGTAATCCAAGTACGTGTCCGATTTCGTGTGCAGTCAATCCAGCTATACCAGTAGCACCATTAAATGTCATTGCAACCCCACCATTTCCGGTGCCTATTGTTCCTTTTCCCGCAGCATCAAGGACATCAGTACTGAATTCTGGTAAACAGAAGATTATATCCTTTGAAATGTTAAAGGATCTACTTATCTCACCAATGACTTCCGAAAATGCGTTTTTACTTTCATAGTATAATGTGAGGTGATGTACCATTGCATTACCTTGCACATTGGATTCAAAAAGAAATGTCTTCCTACCAAAACCGTGTCGTTCCATTTCATCTGCAAAGGATTTCTGAACGTTTTTTATTAAGGTATCCAGTTTGGCATCAATGTTTTCCTGCGGCTGCGTATCTGACGGCATGAAATAGACAATACGTACAATCGGCCGTTCATTTTGTGCTTCTGTGAGACTGGTTATGAAAAAGAATGTTATGAAACATATAATGCCAATCATTAGCATTTTTCTATTCATGCTTTTCTCCTAATCAATTAGAATGGTATTACTG
Organism: Candidatus Poribacteria bacterium; assembly: GCA_965214095.1. Lineage (GTDB taxonomy): Bacteria > Poribacteria > WGA-4E > WGA-4E > WGA-3G > MSPOR6. The sequence goes on from OZ243938.1 coordinate 2,989,807, forward strand.
CAAATCCATTACACAACGAAACCCAACGGTGATGTTCTTACCCTGAGGTGGGAGGGAGAATCGTGTGCTATTGCGAACATTATTTGCAGTAACAAGCCAAGAACCACCACGCAACACCCGATTAGATTGAACTATATCAAAGTCTTCAGAAATTTCTTGTATAGTATTAACCTCTGAGAATGGGTTGTCATCTTGAGAAATGGTGTAAAACTCGGCATCGTATTCATCAAGGCACCATTCCAACACGTTTCCTGCCATATCAAACAGTCCATAGTCGTTCTCAGGATATCTACCGACAGGTGCTGTGTATGCATAGCCATCATCGAATTTCGTTTCTGACCACCAATAGAGAAGCAGGTTCTTATCGGCGTAGTTGCAACGGCTATCCCGTGGTGAAGCATTCCCCCAAGGGTATTTTTGATTTTTTCTACCAGCACGTGCGGCTTTTTCCCATTCTGCTTCTGTTGGCAATCGTTTTTCTGTCCATTTGGCATACGCCATTGCATCGTGCCAACTTACAAGGACAATAGGGTGCTTATCTGTGGGGGCATATTCTGAAATTGCATCCCAGTCAGGTGCAGGATGTCCTGTTTCTTCAACAAATTTCCTATAGTCTTTTACTGTTACCTCGTTGATATCCATCAAGAATGAATCTACAAAAACAGTATGAACAGGATGTTCATCTTCGGCAGCATTCTCTGAATCACTTCCCATTTGGAAATCGCCTTCTCGTATCAGTACCATATCTTCTGGTATAAATGTATAGTTCAAAGTATGTGTGCCGCCTTCCCATGTAAGTTGAATGGTGACATCTCCGATAGGGAAAGGTCCTAAGATTCTGGTTTCTACACTCAATTCCCTCAATTTTCCGGGTTCAACGGTAAGGTTCTCTGGTGTTCCAAAGAATTCTATTGTAATTGATTGGTCAGGTTCAAGTATACTGCCGCTTTCAGGTGTCGCAGACTTGAATGTTGCAGTGGGTACTTCAACAACACGATCACTATCCGTATCCTCCTCTCCACAACCAGATACTGTCATCAACAATTTGCATATCATAACAATTACAATTAGGTTAATAACTTTCTGCATATTATCTGTCCTTCAAATATATGACGGTGTCATACATAAAATTGATCTTATACCATTTCTATAAATGTTTATCCCATTAACATTTGTTAAGAATGTCTTGAAGGACTGCACAAACTGGCAGTTTGTGCTACAAAAATGCGGCGTTTTCTATTAGAAATGGTATTACTTACTAACATCGCGATGACTTAATACAACATATTTAATATCAAATAAGTAATATAAAGTCAAATCTTTTTTAAATCAATGATGTTTTTTGTAAAATGCCTGTATCAGCGAAGGCAGCAGCGGGAGAACCGTCAAATATCACATCACCTTCATGCATCAACAGGACGCGATCCGCATATTTCTGGGTGAGTTCAATGTTATGTGTAGCAAAAATGAGGGTTTTGTTTTCTTGTCGGATTTGATTGCAGAGTTCTTCCATCATACTTTGTAAGTGGTGTGCATCCTGACCAGTAGTAGGTTCGTCAAGTAGGAAAATATCAGGATGTAGTGAAAAGGTTGACGCAACAGCAACGCGTTGTCGTTGTCCGCGTGAAAGCGAATACGGTGCTTCTGCTCCAATATCCGATAGTTGAAACTGAGTCAAAGTGTCATTGACTAAAGTGTTCAGTTTGTCCGATTTCAACTTCAGATTCTTGGGACCAAATTTCACTTCACCACGCACTGTCTCAGCCTGCAGCAGCAGATCTGGATTCTGAAACACAATGCCTACTTTACCTGCTAACTGATGTAGTTTGAATCGTTTCATATCTTTTCCATCAATAGCAACTTGACCAGGATTAGGTCTGAGCAAACCAGCAATGAGATTGAGTAGTGTCGTTTTTCCAGATCCATTTTCACCCATAATCGCTACAACTTCACCGCGCGATACTTCCAAGGATATGTCTTTGACTGCATGTTCTTCACTACTTGGATATTGATAATATAGGTTCTGGATTTCAAGGATCGGATGTGATGTGGGAGGTTTTGTACTAATTGCTTTTGTAGCACCGGTTGAATCTGGCAACTCAACACCTAAGTTGTGAAAGATTGTCGTATCTTGAAAAGCATCGGATTGTGGCAGGTCTAAACAGAGTTCGCCTTCATGCATCAGCCAAACACGATTGCATAAATGTTGTACTTGCTTGACTCGGTGGGTTGCCAGTATAACTGTAATACTGAGTTTAGTATTCAGTTGTTTGACTATATTGAGAATATCTCTCGTTGCGCGTGGATCCAGATGACTTGTGGGTTCATCAAGAAGTAAGACCTGTGGTTGCATCGCACAGATTGATGCAAGTGCTACACGTTGTTTTTCACCACCAGAGAGTTCAGAGACACGTCTGTTCTCATATCCGATCAGTCCTACTTGGTCTAATGCAAGGGTTATACGTTCTCTAATCTTTTCGGCTGGAAATCCGAGATTTTCAAGACCAAAAGCAATTTCATCCTCTACATAAGTGCAAAAGAGTTGATCATCAGGATTTTGGAAGAGGAGTGCGACCTGTTGACAAGTGGTAACCAGTGATTGTTCGGCTACATTCTGATCATTCACATGAACAGAACCTGTCAGTGTTCCAGATGAAGAATGAGGAATTAGACCATTTATAGTGCGAAGTAATGTAGATTTACCACACCCGGTTGGTCCTGTTAGCAGGACAAAGTCACTTGGTGCAACCTGAGCATTGATGCAATTAAGTGTTGGTGTTTCTCGACTTGGATAGGTATAGGAGAGTTGCTCAATCTGAACTGACACCATTTTAGTCTATCAAGATCAGAAGTTATGTTTGCAGTTCATCAATTTCAACTGGTATGGAACCGAAACGTTGCACTAAATGGCGGGAAATTGAGTCTTTGAAAGCATCAAAGGTTTCCTGAACGTTCTGCTTGAACTCGTCATGGAGTTGTGCTTGCTGTTCTTGAACACGAACAAATAGGTTGCTAATATACGTTTGTAATTCACCGAGACGTTCACTTTGTGCTTTTGTAAATGCTGCAACCGCTTCCTTAAAGACTTCCAATTCTGCTTCTAAGTATTCCTTGAACAGTGAATTCTGAAAATTCGCGAGGGCATTCTGTGCAGCATACTGAAAATCTGAGTGTATAGTTTCGTATTGTTTCTTAACTCTTTGACTAAGTTGCTGAGAATATTTCTGAATTTCGTGTATTCTATCACCTTGTATATTAACGAACTGGGAAATCTTCTCTTTAAATGAGTCTATCTCACTCGCTAAATAAGTTCTAAAATCTTCTACAGCGACGGTATGCCGTGTTATTTTCTCAAGATGGTATCCCATTACGGCTAATCGGATAGCCTCAGGGAACATCTTGCGATGATTTTTTAGCACTTTTGCAATAAACTTGAGATATTGGTATCCTTGTTTGGAGAACATTTGTCGTCTAATGGAAAGGAGAAATGCATGTACCTCGTCTTTCTGAATGCTTCTCACGTTATGTGTTTTATACGGTATGTGTTCCAGCATGGTATAACATCTGTCAAAATAATTCTTTAACGTAGGATCATAAAGTGTGGATATTACGCGTCTATACTCTTGGATAAGTTGATCCCGCGGCATCTCAGGTACAAAGTTCAGACTCATATCTGTATTGTTACCAGTAGATTCTAAGAGCAAACGATCTTCCTGTTTGAGTCTATGCCATAGGTCAGTTTCTTTGAGTGCAGTTAACAATCCTGCCATTGCCATTGGAATTCCGGCTTCCTGAATGAAATCTATGTGTGAATCAAACTCTGTATCACCATCAAGACCGATAATAAATCCACCCGTGACTTCCATTCCCTTGTGTTGTATTTTCCTTATGGAATTCAATAGGTAACTTCCAGCATCTTCCTCTTTACTTGTATTTTGTCCTTTTGATGTTGTAATCAATGCATCTTCATTGGGTGTTTCAATACCAAGAAAAACCATGTTAAAACCTGCTATACTCATTGCGTCAAGCATTTCAGGGATTTCAACAAGGTTCACACTTGCTTCTGTATAGAGTGAGAACGGAAAACCGCGTTCCTCTTGCCATCCCTGCACAGCAGGAAGTAAGCGCATTGCATCACGTTTGTTACCGATAAAGTTGTCATCAACAACAAACATTGACCCTGTCCAACCGAGTTTATACAACATTTCAAACTCAGATAACATCTGTTCATTACTTTTGGTGCGTGGCACACGTCCAAATAACTTGGTAATATCGCAAAATTCGCAGTTGAACGGACATCCTCTCGAAAACTGCAGTGCCATGGATCCATAAGGCTTTAAATCAATTAGGTCATATCGTGGTGGTGGTGTCTTTGTTATATCTGGTTTTTTGGTTTCTTTATATACCTCTTTAGCTGCCCCACTTTCAAAATCAGTCATAAAGTCTTCAAATGTCTCTTCAACTTCACCGAATAGAAAATGATCAACTGTGCCGTTACATTCCTCTTTGATATTATCGTAGTAAGATGTTGGATGGGGTCCACCTGCAATAATCGGCACATCTGCCCGGTTACACTCTTCAACGACATCATAGAGGGATTCTTTTTGAACAATCATCGTTGATGTCAACACCATGTCTGCCCATTCAAGGTCAGCATCGGTTAATGTCCCAACGTTCATATCAACCACTCTCATGTTGTAGTTATCGGGGAACATGCCAGCAATAGTCAATAGACCGAGAGGCGGCATAGATGATTTTTTACCGATAAAATCTAAGGCGTATTTAAAGCCCCAGTAAGAAGGTGGGAATTTGGGGTAAACAAAGAGAGCATTTGGCATAATTGGTATTACTCCTTGAGGACAATTCGCATGCCCGCATTGCCAACATTAAAAATAAAAACACATACAGTCCAATATACATGATACTACAATTAATGCTTGTTGTCAACTAATTCAATTATTACAAAGTAATATGAAATTTGACAATTGCAGAATTGATGTTTATAATTCATGGATATTTATTTGGTTACAAAGGAGTTACAAATTGAAGAAAAGTTTGATAATGCTGCTTGTTCTTGGACTTGCAGTGCTAAGTATTACTGGTTGTGAAAAGGAAATAGTAGATTCCATGATGGATGTTATGGATGCACCTACAAAGGATGATCCTGAGGCATATACTGTTGCATTAGTAGATGCTGCGATTGAACTATACAAATCTGAGGGTATAGAAGCAGTTGAAACATATCATAATGATCCTGCCAATATTGATGGACAATGGTATGTTTTCGTCACAGATGAAAACGACCATTTTATCGCACATGCACAGAGTCCTGTCTTAGTAGGGACAGATCTTAAAGATGTACCAGGACTTGATGGATCAACACTTGGGGTTGATATAGCATCCGCTACAGAAACTGGATTGTGGATAGAGTATTTGTGGCCGAACCCTGATACCAACAAAATAGAGCAGAAACGCACATGGTCAATACGACACGACGGGTACCTCTTTGCATCTGGTTATTATGAAGCGTGGAAACCGGATCCTGCTACACTTCCAGTTGTTTCAAAGGAAGATCCGGTTGCTTTCACACATGATATCGTCCTGAAAGCAATTGCTCGTTATGAATTTGAAGGTAGGGACGCTGCAGCAGCCTATTACAATGACGCAGCAAGTATTGATGATCAGTGGTATGTGTTTATCACAGATGAAAACGACATTTTTGTCGCACATGCCCCCATGAATGAGCTTATAGGGACGGATCTCAAAGAAGTTAAATGGCTTGAAGAGGATGTTGAACGTCATGATGGATCTACTTTAGGGGTAAGTATTGCCAAGGCAACCGTAACAGGAACTTGGATTGATTATCTGTGGCCCAATCCGTCAACTGAAGGCAATGAGCTGAAACGCACGTGGGCAATCAGACACGATGGATATCTCTTCGGTTCAGGATATTACGAACCGGTAGAATCAACTGAAACTGATAGCAATTAGAATACTTATGAAGTAATACCATTTCTATAAATGTTTATCCCATTAACATTTGTTAAGAATGTCTTAAACGACGGCACAAACTGGCAGTTTGTGCTACAAAAATGCGGTGTTTTCAATTAGAAATGGTATAACAAAAATGCGTATGGTAAGGTGCTTTACCTCATCATACGCATTTTTTATGCATCCTGCACTTTACAGTTACTCGCTGTCGGATGCTTCGGGTGCTAATTCACTCAGTTTCTCAATAAGTTTATCAATCTTCGTCTCTAATTTTCCAATCCTCATCTGAAGTTTCTCAATCTCGGAATCATTGACCTTTTTTACGGACTTAGATGGGGTTAATGACATCACCTTTACATCACCTCCTATTATTCCAGTACTAATATGAGGTGTCGCACCCTTAATGAGTTCCATTACCTTTTTCGCTAACTCATCAGATGCAAGGTCTTCGTCTTTTGCAAGTTTGCTTATATTCTCACCTAATTCCTTAAGCCCTTTCGCATTCTTAAGCGTTTTTGTTGTTACATAAGGACCATATTGAAAAACCTTTACATTGTCTTTATCATGAATTACGGATGGACTAAACTTCATATCCTTTACAAGGTCCTGCACCTTCTCTATCAACTCACCAGACTCAAGGTTTTCATCGGAGGTAAGTTCCTTTATTTTGTCCACTAATTCCTTAATTCCTTTTGTGTCTTTCAAGATTCTTGTGGTTTCATTGGGACCAAATTTAAACACCGATACTATGTCCCCATTACGAGCTACGGCTTTGAAAATCTTCATGTCATCAACAAGATCCATTATCTTCTTCGCAATCTCATCAGAATTAAGGTTTCCATCTTCTACAAGTTTTTGGATCTTCTCCTTTAATTCCTTAATTTCTTTGGATTCATCGGAAGAATCTAATATTACCGTTGATTCTGATATTTCAACCTTTACACCTTCTATGTCCTTGAGACTATTAGAATGTTCTTTTAACTTCTTTAATAGTGCGTCAACATCTATTTTTCTTTTGTTTAGGATTCCATCTGTGTTAAGTTCCTCAATCCCTTTGACTGCTTCGTTAACTTTATCTAAAACTTCTTTCAACTTATCTTCCGTTTCTACAGACACTGTTTCCGTTTCTACATTAACTTTAACATCTTTGGAGTCTTCTGTGGATTCGGAGTTCTTTTCAGCAGATTCAGCAGTTAAATGTGCAACAGGAAACGTAACCATTCCTAAAATAACCAAGGTCATGAGAATACGAACAAACTTTTGTAATTTCATTGATTTTCTCCATAAATAAGTATAGTTTTTTGTGTGATTAGATAAACACCCTGTAATCAGAATAGATTCCAGAATGATTGATTTCTTGGGGACTTACACTGTCTTATACACTTAAGACAAAAAATGGTTCCATTAATTTAGAAGAATTACTTTCAACTATCACCATAATTCAATTTGAGTACTCGGGATAAGCAACCAAAAAGTAAATATCTTCACCATTTGTTAATACTGAAGTTATGCCATAATCTTCAGCAAAACTCTGACCTAATGACTGCGCCTCCGATAAATCAGTAAACGCAAATGTAAAGAATGGAACGATAAAAACTTCACCGCCACAATTATCATCCTGCCACTTCAATATAGTTTTAACTACTAACTCTTTATCTTCTACACTATACACAAACTTTGGCACCCATGCCTCATTGCGAGAACCATCATATAAGAAAAATTCACCACCCCGAAAAATCCGTCTATACCACTGTCAACCTCTTCCTCTGTAATGACTGGATCAACAATAACCTTTGTAGGCTCGCAACCAAATAACAATAATAGCAGGACTAAAGAGAAATATCTCATATACAGCAAAAACTCCAATCTTATATAGTAAAAACCATAATTATTTGAGGGGTGTGCATAAATATATTATGTGCCAACATTGGCAGCGTCTCTCATCAAGTATTTCTTTATATGTAATTGTCCCCTTTGTGGCAGTATAATCTATTGAGACGTTTTGATCTTGTGGACGGCACGCGGAGCGTGCCTACTACTTTTAAGACTATATTTGAGATTGCTTTTCTTTATGCACACCCCTCAATTATTTACACCCTGCGGTAGGTTGGTTTCCTAACCGAACCGGTGTTTGTTCTGTTTCATAGATGTGGTTCGGAAACCGCATCTACCGGGGAGTGTGCACGTGTTTTTACATTTCACTATAATTCAAAAGTTTACTATAATCACAATCCAATTAGAAGGAGACATTTGAGCGATGTTCAACTCATATTCAAACGGTGCAACGATACACCAAAGGCAAAGCGAATAAACATTAGCATTCCAGATATCATAAGGTCTTATGATACTATTTCAGTATCAGCATCTTGCGGGTAGCAGTAAAATCACCTGCGGTAAGTGTGTAAAAATACACACCACTTACTACTTTCTCACCGAACTCATTTTTACCATCCCAATACGCAGCACGGGAATGGGTTTGATAGATACCTGCAGCCTGATGTCCGAGAAACAACGTCCGCACCAATGTCCCATTCACAGCGTAGATATGTAGTGTGACCTCCGCATCCTTTGCTAACTGATACGGTATCCATGTTTCTGGGTTGAATGGATTGGGGAAGTTTGCTAAGAGGACGTTCTGTCGGCTGGCGGCGACAGATATTTGCGCAGTAAGTGCGGAACCATTATAGCCTGCGATAGCATCCGCACCGACGGTAAAGGTAAGTGTGCCATCACTTGTCATATCTCCATCAAAGTCCAGTTTCACAGTGATTTCGGTATCACTCTTCTTATCCGGGTCGTGCCACGGGAATGTTACACCGGATATGCCTGAGACTGACACAGCATCTCTAATGTCAAGAATTGATCGCTCAAACTTTCTTCCACTGAGTGTCAGCGTAATCTCAGAGCCATCAAGTGTGGCCTCGGTCAATGTGGATGGCGAAGCAGTGACCGACTCATTGAATGCAGAGACTGCTATTTGCGCAGTCAACGCAGCCCCATCATAATCCTTAATTGCATCTGCCCCCAAAGAGATGGTCAGGTTGCTGTCACTTGTCATATTCCCATCAAATTCCAGTTCAACAGTGACCTGCGTATCACTCACCCGATCAACACCGAATGTGTCAACGGTAACACCAGAAATTCCGGTCAACGTTATCGCATCTCTGACTGTGAACTTGGAGCGCTCAAAAGTGCCACCACTGAGGTTAAGTGTGATGATACCCCCATGCAGTGCTGACTCTGTGAGTGGTGCTGCAGTTGATGTGGTTAGTGTTGGTGCTGTTTCTGGGTTTTCGGTAGGATCAGGTATAACAGGCTGCTGGCTTGTATCATCACCGATTTCCTTTATTTCCCAAGACTTATTGCTGACAGACTCTGCCACGAAGTGGTAAGTCGTATTATTAACTGTTGCAGTGATTCGCATTGATCCGCCAATTGCGACTCGGTTAATCCACTGAAGCCACGACGGTAAATTTGGAATATTCCATTGTGAATGTCCATTGGCAAGCACAGAGAAAACAGCATCTGAGTCGGGATAGGTGCAACTCTCACCGGGGGCGAGGATGTCTCCAACCTTACAAACGTTTGAATCTGTTGGCGATTCATCAATGTCGGTAATATTTACAGTGACAGTGATTGTGTCAGTGAGGCTGCCATCGGAGACTGTGACTGTCACATTGTAGGACGATTTTGTTTCGTAGTCAAGAGCTGCCAGTGTTTGCAGCTGACCGTTTGTCGTATCAATTGCAAATGATGCAGCGTCTGTGCCACCAAGACTATAGATAAGGGTATCGTTATCGGCATCAGTCGCAGAAACAGGAAGCCCGATGTTGGCACCCGGTGTGGTGTTTTCGGCAATTGTGCGTATAGTGGTTGTGCCATCCGTAAACACAGGTGCAATGTTCTTGGATGCACTAAAGATCGTCAACGGTAAATTGGTAGATTTGACAAGTGCGTAGCCTTTATGGTTTGCGGGTAGTCCAGGCAGCGTTCCAATATCCACAGTAACATCAACAGCTATACCGAGAGTGAAATTCACGGTAAGTAGCTGGCTTTCCGTGTTACCGCTGGGAATAGTGACAGTGGTTGTACCACTACTGATCCAACCATTCAAGACGTCAATTGGCAGAACAGTTGTAAATGGTGCACCTGTAGGCGCGGTTGCTTTGAATTTATTTGTGTTAACCTTTTCCAGCGAGATGGTTAACGGTATCGGGTCCACACTGTTGTGTGTGTGAAGGAATTTTAATCCTGTCAACCCACGAAATAACCCTTCTGGTAGCATTGTAAGTTGATTATCATTCAAAAGCAGTTGGGTTAGTGATGATAAACCGGAGAACAGGTCTTTATGAAGGCTTGTCAGTTGGTTATGATCCAAGTAGAGAGACTCTAGTTTTGACAATCCAGAAAACACGTCTTTATGTAGACTCGTAATTCTGTTGTTATGCAAAAAGATTTGTCTTAGCGATGGCAAACCGGAAAACAGGTCCTTAGGCAAACTTGTCAACCTGTTCGTGTGTAAATTAATCTGTGTTATTGTTGTTAAACCGGCGAACAAGTTTTCAGGTAAACTCGTCAGTTGATTTGTATTCAGATATAAATTTATCAGTGATGTCATCCCATCAAAATCACCCTCTTTGAGTGCCGATATGTTCTTTTTACTGAGATCAAGACTTGTAAGTGATGCAAGATGTGCGGCGGTTACATGATTGGCACTATCTATACCGGGGAGTGCCGCGACAATAGCGTCCTGCACTTGCTGCGTGCGGTTGAGTATTGGCGATACCGTTACAGGGGGTGGTGCTATCGCTGTAGCAGTAAAAGTAATTGTCTGCGTGGTTCCCGTAATACTGACACGCACGGTATTTGTGCCTGTGGTATTACCGAGTGTCAATGTGCTTTGTGCTCTGCCCTTATCATTGGTTGTGGTGTTTGTCACACTCAGGGAACCACCGCCAGTTGTAACAGCGAACGTTACAGGAACTCCTTCAAACACGAGACGGCTTGCATCCTGTACTTCTACAACAAATGGGTGTGTAAGTGCTGTCCCCGTGTTACCCGATTGTGTATCGCCAGATATCTTCACAGGTGCTGATGGCACGCGGTTGTCAAAGTCTACATATACATTTTTCGCCTGCAGTGCGGGTATGTGCGTATAGATTGACGGATAACTTAATGGATTACCAGTAATATAGATCTCTGTATTTGCGTCAAACCCCGTGTTTGACACTAACGGAGACAGGTCTGCAATTGCGTTATCATCCAGAGCAACTTCTAATAGATTGGTTAATCCTGTCAGGGAAGATATATCCGTGATGCTGTTATTTGAAAGGGTGAGTGTTATCAAATTATTGAGACTCGTTACGTCAGATATATCTAAAATATTGTTATCCTGGGCATCCAGCCATTGCAGAGCCGTGAGGTTCGCCACAGCAGAAATATCGGTTATCGTGTTATCACCGATACGAAGGTGGATAAGGTTTGTCAAGTTTGCTACATTGGATATGTCGGTTATAGTATTTTCGTGTAGAGATAGATGTGTTAGTTTTGTTAATCCTGCTATTGGGGATATATCGGAGATGTTATTATTCCATAGATGTAGATGTGTCAAATTAGTCGCTGCTTCAAGACCTGTTAAGTTGCTAATACTTGCATCTTGTGCGGTCAGCGAGGCAAGCGTTGCCATCTCCATAGCTGCTATTGGGTCTCCTGACGTTTTACCGAGAGCAGATTCAATTTTCGCACGTAGATTGGCATCGGGGATGTTGACACCTGCCCGCTGTGTAGCGGTGGCACTGATAACTTCCAGTGGTAGATCGTTAGATTTCACCAGTGCATAGCCGTAATGGTTGCGCGGCAGGTTCGGTAATGTCCCAATATTGACGGTAACATTATCAGTTGTACCTACAGTGCGCGTTACCCTGAGGATACCACTTTCCACACTACCATGCGGGATCATGAGTGTCGTTATCCCGCCGTTGATGCTACCGTTGGTAACGGTGATAGGCAAAACATAATTAAACGTTGCGCCAGTCGGTGCCACCGCTTTGAACTGACCTTCTGCGACCTTTTCTAAGGAAACAAAGAGTGGAAGCGGGTCAACTGCATTGCGACCAAGGCGGAGCGTCGTTAACGATGTTTTGCCTTCAAAGATGCCATCTGGTAAACTACTCAGTTGGTTTCTATAAAGATTGAGATTACTGAGCGATGTATTGTCGTCAAAAATACCTGCTGGCAACGATGTAAGTCGATTAAAATCAAGACGTAGTCTCTGTAGATTTGTGAGTCCATCAAAATCGTCGACTTTCAGGGATGTGATGTTTTTGTTGTTTAGATTTAAGGTAGTAATGTTAGCAAGGTGTGCGGCAGTGATGTCAGAATATCCGGAAATGGTTGGATCTTCTGAACGGAGTAAGGAAAGTATAGTCGTACGCACCTGCAGCGTACGGTTGCTGATTAAGTCTTTGCTTTCTTCCGTTTCCTCTGAGATTTTCCATAGACGCATTTTGTTGTCTGCACTGCCCGTAATGAGCATGGAACCTGTTTTATCAAACGCGATGCTTTTTACAGGTGACTTATGTCCAAGGGTAGCTAACACTGTTTTATTCTCTGGATCCCACAACCGTGCTACACCGTCCTCTGTGCCTGTTACGATCAATTTCCCACCCGGAATAAAGTCTACACTGTAAACAGAAGACTCGTTGTCAAGTGTTGCTATTTCTTGATTATTTTGCGTGTTCCATATACGGACGGTGCCGTCTTCACTTGCACTGGCAAGCATTGACCCATCGGTACTGAAAGCAAGACTCCAAATAGCCTCAGTATGTCCAACCAATGTTGTTTGGAGTGTTTGCGTTTGTGGATTCCAAAACCGGATACTATGGTCGTTGTCAGCGGAGGCGAGAATAGAACCATTCGGACTGAATTTGATGCTTCGCACGGTGTCGGTGTGTCCACCGAAACTACCTAAGTTTTGAAAAGTCTCTGGATTCCACAATTTCACAAACCCATCTGCACCTGCCGAGGCGAGCATGGATCCATCCGGACTGAAGGACACACTGAGTACACTGTCCGTATGTCCGATGAGTTTCGTTTTCAGTTGTAATGTATTTGGGTCCCACAATTGAACTGTATTATCATCGCTTCCGCTGGCAATCATCAATCCATCTAAGCTGAAGACGATATTTGTGAGGTTAGATGTGTATGTGAACGAGTTTAGAGTTTGATGTGTTAATGCGTCCCATAGATGAATATGACTTGAAACAATTACACCAAATAACCCACCATCGTGATAGGCAGGAGTGATATTTGTGAGACTCCCCGTGTCCCAAAACACGGTGCCAACAATCCGAATAGAGAGATTTGCGACACCTTCAGCAATTTTGACGACACCCTCAGCAATATCAACAACAAGATCTATGAATGCAGTAAAGATACCTATTATATTATCAAGGAAACCGCCGTGGCTTGGACTTTGAATAATACAAATTAAGAAAATTGTGAGTAGTATCAACGATATAATTTTTTTATTGACTAACATATTATTCATTGTCATAACTCCATAATTTCTTTGTGTTTGGAGGTCAGGTAAAGTTTCGCAAAACACCCAATTACAAACCGCTATCTCCTTATCAACACCTTGCATGTTCTTGGTGTAATCCGAGACTCAGACTTAAGAATTTATTCCCTGCCGTAGGTTGTGTAGAGTCTTAGCGAACTCAACTCGACCTAAATTTTCAAATCTGCCCAACGGATCGTAAGCTTTCCACTGGCAGACACGAATCCTCTCAGACGAACAGTTGCTAACTGCACCCGTTCCCCAGCATGCGACACATCCTCTATCCGATAATAGTAGACAGTATTCGGTTTAGCAGTGGCATCTGTCCATGTGTATTCATTGCGTTCACCTGTTGTGCCAGCACCTTGAATCATTGTTGGATTGACGACCTTGAATTCACCCTCCTTTGTTTCACGGCGGTAGATGTAGAATCCTGCATTGTCAACTTCTGATTCGGTGATCCATTTGAGGATAACACCTATATTAGTAAGTTCTGCTGTGAAATGGGATAGGGTAACGGGCACAGCACTATTACCTCTATATCCGGGGTTGCCAATATCTGTGATACTACCCCAATACCTTGTGATTAACAATGGGAAGTTTGACGTACTTACCCAATTGTCTAAAGCCGTACCGTCAAGCGGTGTGCGCGTATCCATGTCATAACGACGCAATATTGAAGCGCGTGCGCCGTTTTCCGTTGTGCCAGAAGGTATTTCCCACAAGGGTTCATCTGATGTGGCGGGATCACCATCCAGATTTCCTATAACGTCAATGACGATACCATCCGGATCTGTTAACTTCAAGGAAAACCCAATTTGTCCAAGTACCATATTACGATGTTGATTCTGTTCAAAATCATTGAAGTGATGGCTGAAAAAGTTGTAGATGCGATTCTCAGTGAATCCATCAGATTTACGTCCTGCGTTCCATGTCACCATCAAGACAGTCTGGTCCGGAGGAATAGATAAATCCTCAAGCGTGACAACTACATGTCGATGTTTTCCGTTTGCGTCTCGTGCTTCAATTGTGAGTTGCCACCCCTTTAAATTCACAGCATTTGTTTTAGAATTATTATAGAGTTCCATCCATTGGGCAAGTGAATGTAACCCACCCCTTGAAGTGAACATCAACTCGCTAAAACTGACCTGTCCTTGAGTAGAACTCCCACTTATAGGTGTGGTTTCATCAACTTCGGTTTCTATTGTTGGATCTTCGGTCTCTTTTTCTGATGGTTGATTTTCCCCTTCCTGCGTAACATTTATTGTGACCGTAATACTGGCAGAACTCCCATTGCCATCAGAAACAGAGACTACAACGGTATATTCGTTTTTCATGTCATAATCAAGTGTGGCTTTCGTTTTCAATTGCCCCGTATTACTATCAATGTCAAACGACGTTGCATCCGTGCCGCTAATAGAATAGGTCAATGTGTCCCCGCTGTCAGGATCTGTAGCAGTTATAGGACTACCAACGGCTTCACCAGCACTAGTGTTCTCTTCTATTGAACGTGACGTGCCATTACTATCACCGAATATAGGCGGGTTGTTAACAGCGGTTTCATTCACATCTTGTATGTTGATTGTCACGTTGATGATGTCAGTATTACCTTGTGTGTCCGAGACTGTCACGGTTATGGTATAGGTAGATTTCGTTTCATAATCCAATTCAACACCCACTTTAGTTGTTAGTTGTCCAGTTAATTGATTGATAGTGAATGAAGCTGCGTCCACCCCACTAAGAGTATAAGTGAGTGTGTCGTTATCTGCATCGGTTGCGGTTATCGGACTACCGATGTTAACGTTTGCCACGGTCTCTTCAAATACCGAGCGCGTCGCATTGCTACCCTCTGTAAACTCTGGCGACCTATTAACAACCGTTACAGGATCAATGTCAATAATCAAATCCGGATTCTGGTTTTGTAATGCCTGAAGCGGTGTTCTATTTTGAATCCGATTACCTCTAAGTTGTAGATCTGTAAGGCTTTCCAAATTTGAGAGCGGCTTGACATCGGTAATCTGATTGTCACTTAGGATTAACGTTTCTAATCTTGTCAAGTCTGCAAGTGGTGCTAAATCACTAATTTGATTCTTAGCAAGATCTAAAAAATGTAAATTGATTAGTCCTGCAAGTGGTGTTAAATCGCTAATTTGATTGTCATCTAATGATATGTTTGTTAATTGTGATAGCCCTGCAAGCGGTGTTATGTCTTGGATATTATTATTAATGAAACCCATACAGTGTGTATTCACAGCATATTCAATGCCAGTGAGATCGCTTATCTGATGATTTGTCGGATAAAAATTCTCTAATCGCTGCATATCCTGTGATGAAATAAGATTTCCAGAAGTTATCCCTAGATGTTCTCGGATGGCAGCCGCTAAGTTATCATCGGGAAATGATATATTAGTTGGAGATAACAAGGTGGAAATGTCGGTTGTAAATGTTTGTGATGAATAACTACCATATACATCTATGACATAAAGACTGAAACTGCCATTGCTTGTAATCAATCCTAACTGATCGTTAATTGCAAATTCAATAGTAGCATTTTCACTGCTTAATGTTTTACACGCAATTACGTCGTAACCTGTAGTTAATTGTGCTTGATGGAGTCCATCAGAATCAGTTATCTGAAAACTGAATAGGACAGTATCAGGTGGAGATGCAACTGGTGTTAACATCTGTATTGTTGTTGATCCACTGGAGGAAGTTTGTCCCGGATTGAAGTATGGGTGCACATCTAACCATTCTGCAAAACAGTAAGACGAGAGCATCAGGTCAGGAGTATATGAGTTTGAAATTAATGTATCATCTTTTATTGCATGATGCAGCAACCCAAAAGTGTGAGCGAGTTCGTGTGCTATAATATCTGCTTCAAAATACGATCCGGAAGCAGGAAGAAGTGCTACATCACCAGTTGCTTGTGCTACATTATATAAACTACCACCACTAACATCTATGATGACTAAACTTTTACTATCTGAAGACAAATTAAGTTCATCCGTTACATGGCTTAAATATTTATCATGATACCAGGCATCATTGTGCTGTCCGGTCACGTGTTGTACTACAGCATTTCCGGTTGAATCGGCTTCGAACGCAAAAGTTTTACTCCCAAACCCTTGTTTATCCATCAATTCCATGAACATTGACTGAGCATCTTTTATCATGCTATCTAATGTAGCATCTATATCATCTGGAGCCGTTCGGTCATTTGGTATAAGTAAGTATGTCTTGACTTCTTGTGCGGAACTGTTCAGCACAAATACAAGCGATACAAATGTTAGTAGTGTAAGTGTGAAATAGAGAGTTGTTTTCATGCGTTTGTTCTCCATTTTATTGATTCTGGATGGGAGATTGGAAAATAGAAACGTTTATCTCCGACTTTCCAATCTCTCATGTTTTCAAATCTACTTCATTATTAACATCTTACGCGTAGCAGAGTAATCGCCAGCGGTGAGCGTGTAGAAATACAAGCCACTCGCGACTTTTTCACCGAACTCATTTTTACCATCCCAATATGCAGCACGTGAACGACTTTGATAGATACCCGCCGCTTGCTGTCCAAGCGACAACGTCCGCACCAGTGTACCGTTCATAGCATAGATATGCACTGACACATCCGCATCCTTTGACAAGTGATACGGAATCCACGTCTCTGGATTGAATGGGTTAGGAAAGTTTGGGAGGAGAACATTTTGTTTCGGAGTCAACACTTCAAGAAGTTGTTCTAAGAATTGAATTCCATGTAAAGACTTTGCATCCGTTATGTTTAGCTGCTGGGCCTGCGATAACCACATTTCAACATCTGCAGCGGAAAGCATAGATAGTGCCTGCGCCCTTAGAGAAGGTGCAGAAGCAGTTGTCCAAATGCACTAGCAACGGCAACAAGGTCAAGGATATTAACTACATTATCATCGTTGACATCAGCATCATTTTCACCGCGCTGCCCGAAATTGTTGGCAACCGATACTAAATCAAGGATATTGACAACACCGTCTTTGTTCACATCCTCTTTGAGAAACACAGGTGCGCCAAAGTCTATAATGCCAATACCGACAGAACTAATATCGCCTTCATCGCCGTAGTAGGTCTTTTGGTAATCGGAGAGGTCAGCATCTGCCGCGGATACCCAACTGTTCACCAATGTGCCATCTAGTGGTTCATCATCGTCATAAAGCCGAATGAGCGATGTCCGGTTACCTGCTTGGGTTCTACCTCGGTTATAATCATAAGGTAAATCCCATACCATTTGACTACCATCATAGTTTCCTGCCTGATCTACGATGTTGCCATCTTTATCAATCAACTGAATAAGGAATCCATTTCCACTTAAAAATGTATCCCAGAAACTAATATCTAAACCACCTCTCTCACTAAGTTCGAAGATTTGGTCATCCATGAACCCACCTGAGTTTTCATCATCGTCTACAACTATTAGGAGAAAGTCATTCGGCCAAAGCCGTGGTGCCTCACCCCAAAACTCGTCTTCAAATACAATAGTCGCATTGACCGGACCGTCTAAATTCACAGCGTCTGCGTTATGAACAACGAGTTTCCAACCCGTCATATTTATCGGTTCTGACCCATTATTGTATATTTCTATCCATTGCGGTGGTGTAAAGCTTGGTTCCGACCCATACATGATTTCGCTGATGGTAATCGGTCTAGATGGATCCTGCACAATTGGTAGTTCCGGAGGTATTTTTAATATTGTATTTGAACCAAGGATACCGACAGAACTAATGTCGTTCTCATCGCCATAGTAAGTTTTTTGGACCTCAAGAAGACTCGCGTCTGCGGCGGAAACCCAACTCTCCTTTTTTGTGCCGTCAAGTGCGACACCGTTGTCATAAACGCGAAGGAGTGATGTCCGATTGCCTGCTCGGATTCTACCCCTGTTGTAATAGTAAGGTAAATTCCATAAAGTTGTATTTCCGTCATAGTTTCTAACCTTATCAACAACGTTCCCCTCATCATCAGTTAAGCTAAGAGAAAAGCCTTCCGCACTGAGGAAGGTATCCCAAAAACTAATATCTAACCCGCCTCGCCACCGAAGTGCGAATATTTGGTCATCCATGAAACCACCTGAGTTGTTACTATCTTCGTCTACAACAATTATGAGTGTATCATTCGGCCATATCCGTGGTGCCTCACCCCGAAACTCGTCTTCAAATACAATAGTCCCATTTTCTGGACCGATAAGGTCCACTGAATTTACATTTTGAAAAGTCAGTTTCCAACCTGTCATATTAACAGGGGTTGTCCCGGTATTGGATATCTCTATCCATTGGTGTGGCGTATGACTTGGCTCCGAACCATACATGATTTCACTGATGGTAACTTCGCTATAAGTTGTTTCTGTGATAAAACATAAACACATCAGCATCAGAATAACCGCAATGTTTATTTTTTTTATAACTATTGATTTCATTTTAAACTCCTATATTTAAAAAGGAATTGGTTTTATGATTTAGATGTAACCAATTCCTTTTATCGTGTAGACGATTGAACTATTCACCTATTTCCGGACCGAGAATACCGGGTGAACTAATATCGTTCTCATCACCATAATAGGTGAGTTGGTCTTCAGCTAGATTTGCATCTGCTGCGGAAACCCAGCTATCTTCAAGTGTGCCATCAAGCGCGCTACCATTACTATAGCGGCGAATGAGTGATGTCCGACTACCTGTTCGGGTTTTTCCTCTGTTATTACCGTAAGGTAAATCCCAAAGCGTTGTAGTCCTGTCATAGTTTCCTGCTTCATCTACCAAGTTGCCGTCAGCATCAGTCAATGTTATACGGAAGCCTTCTGCGCTTAGCCACGTATCCCAGAAACCAATGTCTAAGTTGTCTTTTCGCACACCTTCTATCCATCTGAGATCGTAAACCTGATCCTCCATGAAGCCTCCTGAGTTATCATCAGTGGCAGATGTCACTATCATGAGAACGTCATTTGGCCATATCCGTGGGGCATCCTCAAATGTGGTATCTATAAAATTGATTGTCGCCGTCACAGGTCCGGTTAGGTCTTCCGAGTCTACATTTTGAATTGTCATTGTCCATCCTGTAAGATCAACTATCTCTGTCCCAGTGTTGGATATCTCTATCCATTGTTTTGGTGAAAAGCTTTGCTCCGAACCATACATGATTTCACTAATAGTAACTGGAGTGGACGTTTCCTGCATTACTGGCGGTTGTTGCGGTGTTTCTACCACTGGTGGAGGATCAGGCGTTTCTATTATCGGTGGTTGTTGCGGTGTTTCCTGCATGTCATCAACCGGCATGACCGGATCTATCATTTGCTTTGCTTGATCACATGATATGAAGGCAAAACAACAGATCAGAATTGTTAGTATAAAGTACTGGTAACTAAACTTTTGCATTTTATTGCTCCTTATATTATTTATTAGGATTTTATCTTATAGTAGATTTTGAAATTACTTGAACACTCTGCATAGGCGAGGTTAGGAAACCTCGCCTACCGTGGGTCGAAAGTGTCAACTTATATTTATAATTCACTATAATGATGATCAATAGTCGTGGGAACCCTTTTAACCACTTACTACTGTGATTATGCTTCTAAAGTTTAGAAGCATGTTTGGTGTTGAGCCCATAGTCTATAGGTTGTGTAGAACTTTAAAACTCAACATTTCATTCTATTAGACAAAAGTGTAATGGCTAAATGCTGATAGCTGACAACCATTTCCTACTTCCGTATCAACATTTTGCGCGTAGCAGTAAAATCACCTGCTTTGAGTGTGTAGAAATAGACACCTGCCGCGACCTTCTCACCAATTTGGTTTCTGCCATTCCAATGGATAGCACGAGAACGACTGGTATACACACCCGCTGCTTTCTGTCCTAATTTCAACTGCCGAACTACAACACCACGCATATTGTAAATTGTCAAGGTTACATCCGCATCTGTGGAGAGTTGATAAGGTATCCACGTTTCTGGATTGAACGGATTTGGGAAGTTCGCTAAAAGAGTTGTTTCTGATGGAACAGCGGGGAGTGCAGGTGCTCCGTTATCATCCTCTTCAGGGATTCTAACACCAAAAATCTCTATGCCCGGATTATTTGCTTTGAGTCTACGGAGTTGCTCAAAATCCTCTATTGGATTGTTGTATACGTTAAGATATGTGAGTGCGCTGAGGTTATCAAAGATACCATCAGGGAATGACACTATACCGTTGGCGTGCAGAAAGAGTGAAGTCAACGCGCTGAGATTGTCAAAGATACCCTCTGGCAACGAACTCAAGCTGTTGCTGCCCAGAGTAAGAAATGAAAGCGCACTGAGATTGTCAAAGACATCAGCCTGCAATGAACTCAAACCGTTGCCGCCCAACCTGAGTGCTGTCAACGAGGTACAATTGTCAAAGATACCATCTGGTAATGAACTCACTTGATTATTAAACATCCAAAATTCTATCAACTCAGCGAGATTGTCAAAGATACCATCTGGCAATGAACTTAAACTGTTGTAGCCTATATTGAGATATGTTAGTTTTGTGAGATTGTCAAAGACACCCGTAGGCAATGAACTCAAAGGGGTATTGGACCAAAATCCCCTCAGTGTAAGAGTTGTCAGCGAAGTAAGATCGTCGAATATACCATCTGGCAATGAACTCAAACTGTGGTCAGACATAGAGAGTGCCGTGAGTCCTGTGAGTCCATCAAAATCACCGATTTTCAAGGTGCTGAGGGACGGCTGCGAATGACCGCTATAAGACAAAGACTTAATGCTTGCAAGATGTGTTTCGGTCACATCTCCGGCAGATTCTACTCCTGCTGCTCTCACTATAATATCGCGAATTACCGATGTACGTTCACTCACTGGTGTAAATCCAACAGTAGAGGCGGGTTCATTGTTCGTGTCAGTGTCGGTGACGCTTTCACCATTTTCATCGGTATCAGTATCTGTTGACGTTCCATCTTCACTTGTAACAACTTCGGCAACATCTGTGACGTTGATGGTAACTTCTATCGTAGCAGTAAGACTACCGTCTGAGGCAGTAATTGTAACTGTATAAGTGGTTTTGGTTTCGTAGTCAAGTGCTGCTTTTGTTTTTAGTTGTCCGGTGCTGCTATCAATATCAAATGCACTTGCATCCGTGCCATCGAGGGTATAAGTCAACGTATCGTTATCCGCATCTGTGGCGGACACTGCCAAACCGATGTCTACACTGGAGGATGTATTCTCAACGACTGTGCGTGTTGCAGTTTCCCCGTCTGTGAACACAGGCGCGTTGTTTGTAGAAACTTCTTCAACTTCCTCTGGGTCTATAGGCAATTCATCTACATTGGTTACATTGATCGTAACAGTGATGGATGTATTGAGTTTCCCATCAGAAACAGTGATTGTTACCGAATAGATGGTTTTAGTTTCATAGTCAAGTGCAGCACTTGTTTTCAACTGTCCGGTTTCGGTATCAATACCGAACGCTGCAGCATCTTGTCCACTGAGACTATAGGTTAACGTGTCGCCATCTACATCGGTAGCACTGTATGCTGTGCCGATGTTTGTCCCTGCTACCGTATTCTCTGCCACAGTATGTGTTGTTAGACTGTCAGCAGCAAATACTGGTGCTTCGTTGACATTGGAGATATTGATTGTAACTGCAATTGTCCCCGTTGCAATACTATCAGAAACGGTTAGCGTAACCGAATAAGCGTTTTTAGTTTCATAGTCAAGAGCTACCTTTGTTGTGAGTTGTCCAGTTGTGCTATCAATATCAAACGCTGCTGCATCCGTCCCACTCAACGTATATGTCAGGGTGTCAGCTGTATTAACATCGGTTGCGGTTATAGCATCACCGATATTTGTGCCTATTGCTGTATTCTCCAAGATTGTGCGGGTTGTGCTTGCACCTTCTGTGAATACCGGTGGCGAGTTCAATGGCGGCAGCACTTCCAACGGCAAGGTACGAGATTTGAGAAGATTATATCCGTTGTGATTTGAAGGTAGCCGCGGTAATGCAGTACCGATATCCACTGTAACAGCAGCGACGGTACCTGCCGTGCGCGTGATTGTCAACGGTTGACTTTCAACCGCGCCTATCGGAATCGTCATAGTCGTTGCCCCACCTGCTAAAACGCCATTCTCAATCTGGACTGGGATTGTCATCGTAAATGGTGCCCCACTGGGGACAACAGCTTTAACACTGTTTGTTCCTACCTTCTGAAGCGATATTCTTAACGTCAACAGTGTATTTGCGTTCGGGTTCAAACTCAGATGGAGCTGACTTAGCTGCGTCAGACCTTCAAAAATCCCAGCTGTTAATGATGTTAGTTTGTTGTTTGATAACGAAAGCGAAGTTAGCGATGACAATCCACTGAATATATCTCCCGGTAGGTATGTCAGTTCGTTGTTTTTCAGAGATAATGAAGTAAGCGCGGACAACCCGGTAAAAACACTGCTTGGCAATGAGTTCAAATCGTTATCAAATATATCAAGGTGTGTCAGTGAGGTTAATTTGCTAAAGATACCACTTGGCAAAGTCGTCAACTTGTTTTCATTGAGTGATAAGAAAGTCAGCGATACCAAGTCGTCAAAAATGTTGTTTGGTAGACTGGTGAGTTCGTTGTTCTCCAGGTAAAGCGTTCTGAGGGAGACCATGCCATCAAAATCACCAGTTTGCAAGGATGTAATTGCGGAACCTGACAGATCAAGTCGTGTAATGGTAGCGAGGTCAACCTCTGTAACATCGCTGCAGTCGCTCACGCCAACCGCCGCTGCAATCGCATCTGCCACTTCGGTAGTGCGGTTACAAACTGTGAATTGTGTAAGCGTATAGCCGAAATGACCTTGTGGTATACTGGGAAATGTCCCGAAAGACACTTTAGCGGCAGTGCCTATCACTGTAAATGAGGTGCTTTCTGCCCTCCCTTGTGGAATCGTAACGCTCGTTATGCCGCTACTAATACTTCCGTCCGTGACAGTGATCGGCAACACCATACTAAACGGTGCTCCTGTCGTAATCACTGCCTTGAACTGACCTGTGCCGACACTTTGGAGGGATACGAAAAGCGGTAGTGGGTCAACAACGTTGTCCCCTAATCGCAGGGTTGACAATGCTGTTAATCCATCAAATATCCCTGGTGGTAGTTCGGAGAGTTGGTTTCTAAACAGATTGAGGTCTGTCAGTGCTATCATTCCAGAGAAATCACCTGTTTTGAGCGATAAAATACCCTTACTGCGTAGATTGAGACTTGTAATAGCAGCGACCTGTGATTCGGTAACAGTTGCAGCATCTGTCACGTTCGGTACTGCATCAACGATTGCATCTCGCACCTGCGCCGTGCGATCCGCAACAGGCACAAACCCGGAACTTAGGACAGTATCGTTCACATCAATCACACTGATAATCACTGTGGTCGTATCCGATAGTTCATCATCAGCGGCGGTGATGGTAACTGAATAGACGCGTTTGCTTTCATAGTCAAGCGATGCTTCTGTTTTGAGTTGACCTGTTGTGCTATCAACATCAAATGAGGCGGCATCTATACCACCGAGCGAATATGTCAACGTATCGTTATTTGCGTCCGTTGCGTTCACGGGATTTCCGATGTTAGTGCCAGCAGCCGTATTTTCGGAGACAACACGGGTCGTGCTTTCACCATCTGTAAATGTTGGTGCGACGTTTGTCGTTGGTGGATCAACTACTACGGCTTCGTCTATATCGGTAATGTTAATGGTAACCGTGATTGTATCCGTGAGACTGCCATCCGAAACTGTAATTGTAACGGTATAAGTGTTCTTTGTTTCATAGTCAAGAGTTGTCTTCGTTTTTAGTTGTCCGGTGCTGCTATCAATATCAAACGCACTTGCATCCGTGCCACTGAGTGTGTAGGTCAAGGTATCGTTTTCGGTGTCTGTGGCAGCGATCGGTGTGCCGATGTTGGTGGTAGCAACAGTGTTTTCTGTTACAGTGCGCGTGATTGCGGTGCCATCCGTAAATACGGGAGCAGTGTTGATACTTGTGATAACTGCTAACGGTAGGTCATCAGGTTTTACCAGTGCGTAACCGAAGTGGTTGCGCGGTAGACTCGGTAAGGTCCCAATATCAATGGTGACATCCGCGGTTGTGCCAGCGGTGCGTGTTACGGTGAGGGTCTCGCTTTCGGTGCTGCCTTGCGGAATTGTGAGTGACGATGCATCGCCCGTGATGCTACCGTTGCTAACAGTGATTGGCAGGACGAAATCAAACGTCGCCCCCGTGGGGACAACCGCTTTGAACTGACCTTCTGCAACCTTTTCCAATGATACGGTAACAGGAAGTGGATCAACTGTATTGCGTGCTAACCGGATCGTTGTCAGTGATGTCAACCCTTCAAATATGCCATCAGGTAGGCTGCTCAATTGGTTGTTAAACAGATTGAGATTTATCAGTGCGGTTAGTCCGGAAAAAATACCTGAAGGTAGAGAAGTTAATTGATTATTATTGAGACGGAGGTCTTCTAAACCGGTAAGTCCATCAAAATCTCCTGATTTCAGAGTAGTAATATTTTTGTTATTCAGATATAACGCTGTCGGTGAAGCAATGTGTGTAGCAGTAATCTCCGCGTAGGTGGAGACATTCGGATAGTCTAAACGGACGACACCGAGGATTGCCTGTGCTACTTGTGATGTTCGGTCACCAACAGGGGTAATGTAAACAACTACCGGTGCGGTTGCTGTCGCAGTAAATGTAATCGTCTGTGTGACACCCGGCACACTAACGCTAACGGTATTTGTGCCAGCAGTATCGCCAAGTGTCAATGTGGTTTGTGCCCTACCGTTTGCATCGGTTGTAGTGTTTGTTGCACTGAGTGTGCCACCACCTGCTGTAATAGCAAAAGTGACAGGCACTCCCGCAAAAATGACACTACCTGAATCTTTCACTTCAACGATAAATGGCTGTGTTAGTGTTGCGCCGGTTTCACCGGATTGTGTATCACCAGATATTTTCACTGGTGTGGTGGCTACTCGGTTGTCAAAGTCAATATACACATCTTTCGCTTGTAGCGCGGGTATGTGTGTATAGATAGACGGATAATTCAACGGATTACCACGTATATCAATTTCGGTGGACTCTCCAAGCCCAGTATTTCCGACTAAAGGCGATAGATCGGAGACGCTATTATTTTGAAAATACAACTCTACCAGTGACGTTAGATTTTGAACAGCGGATATATTGGATATTTGGTTGTTCGGCATATCTAACCATTCAAGGTTCGTTAGGTTCTGAACAGGTGTTATATCTGATATTGTGTTACTGCCGATGCGTAGTTCTGTGAGGTTTGTTAATCCCGTTATCGCTGAAATGTCCGTTATAGTGTTTTCATTCAGATATAACTGCGTCAGGTTTGTTAAGTTTGAAACTGTACCTATATTTGTGATACTGTTTTCACCGAGTCGCAGCTGCATCAGACTTATCAATCCAGATAAGTCAGAGATATCTGAGACAGTGTTTCCCCACAGGTATAACGTTGTTAGGTTGGTTAATCCGGATAAGTCGGACAGTGTCGTAATCTGGTTGTCCCAGAGTTGTAACTCGGTGAGTTTTGTCAAGTTCGCAAGTGCCGAGATGTCAACTATTGCATTGTTGCCAAGTTTCAACGTTGTTAGGTTGGTAGCCGTCTCAAGCCCGGTTAAATCGCTAATAGAACTGTCCTGTCCGTTAAGTGAAGTGAGCGTTTCCATCTCTGTAATGGTAATAGTGTCACCCGATGATTTATTGAGGGCATCTTCTATTTTAGTGCGGAGATTGCTATCAGGGATATTGATACCTGAGGCTATTGATTCTTGTGTTCTATCTCCGATTTGTTCTATCTGCCAAGCATCGTTCTCAACGGCTTTTGCCTCGAATCGGTAGGTCTTACCGTTGACAGTTGAAATGACACTCATTGAATCGTTAGTAGATATTCTATTTACAACCGTGGCAAGCCAATCCGGTAATCCCGGGATGTTCCATTGAGACCTACCATCAGCGATCACAGAGAAAACAGCGTCTGTGTCTGGGTAAGTGCAGCTTTCACCGAGAGTGAGAATATCACCGACCTTACATACACCTTTGTTGACGAGAACAATTGGGATAACCTCACTGATAACCTCTATAGGCAGATCTGCCGATTTGACAAGGGTATAACCGATATGATTTCCAGGTTGACTTCGTAATGTGCCGATATTGACTGTGGTAGCATAGGTCGCACCGGGTGTGCGGGTAACGGTAAGCACTTCGCTTTCCATGCTACCTGCAGGTATTGTTAGGGTTGTTGCACCACCGCTAATGCTGCCATCGGTAACGCTAATCGGCAGCACCATCTTAAACGGTGCCCCCGTGGATACCACTGCCTTGAACTGCCCATCCACAACTTTTTCTAATGTGACAGTAAGAGGTAAAGGATCAACAGGGTTTTTATGGATATAGACCGTTGTCAGCAATGACAGACCAGAAAAGAGACCTTCTGGAATACTCGTCAACCGGTTTTCATGTAAATTTAATACCTTCAACGAAGACAATTCTGAGAACGCACCATTAGCTATACTCGTAATTTGGTTACGATATAAGGTGATATTATTCAAGTTGGACAGACCCGAAAATGTCTCCGCATCTATGGATGTTATCTGGTTCTGATGTAGGAAGAGACTCGTCAACGATGGTAGACTGATAAAGACCTTCGCAGGTAGACTCGTTAATCGGTTGCCATCCAACCGCAGAGATTTCAGTGGGGGCAGACCAGATAAATCGTCCGACACTAAGGAGCTAATCTGGTTTCCATGTAGACTAAGTTCTTCTAACGAGGACAACTGAGAGAATGTATCCCCATCTAACGTCGTAAACTGATTAGCATACAGATTGAGATGTTTCAGAGCCGGTAGATCAGAAAAGATGTTAGCATCAAAGGTCGTAAACTGGTTGTTTTGCAGTTCAAATGATGTCAGTGACGACAGACCTTTAAAAACACCTGTTTCAAGTGAGTTTAACTGATTCGAACCAATAGAAAGTGACGTTAGTGATGATAAATCGGAAAATACGCCTTTAGGCAGAGCTGTTAACCGGTTGTTTGTTAGACTGAGGTAATCAAGTGCTATCAAACCATCAAAGTCGCCCTCTTTCAGTTTTGTGATATTCACACTACTAATGCTCAATCGAACAATACCAGCAAGATGTGCTGCGGTTACATCGCTGGCAGAATTCACACTCGGCACCGCCGCAACAATTGCATCACGCACCTGCGGTGTGCGTTCGCTGACGGGAGTGCTACCATCAGGAACAAGAATCGGCAGATCAGTAGATTTGACGAGTGCATATCCACTGTGATTTGATGGTAGGCTCGGTAATGTCCCGATATTGACGGTAACAGCACCCGTTGTGCCGGGTATGGGCGTTACAGTAAGCACTTCACTTTCCACACTGCCTGCGGGGATCGTGATCGTTGTTACACCACCACTGATGATCCCGCTAACGTTAAGTGGTAGGACAATATGAAAAGGTGCCCCCGTGGGTGCCACTGCTTTGAACTGACCATCTGCAACTTTTTGTAACGAAACAAGAAGAGGCAAAGGGTCAATATCCGAATTCGTAAAACTGAGTAAACTAAGCGATGTCAGCCCTACCAAGATTCCGTTTGGCAAAGAAGTCAATTTGTTGTTATATAGATTAAGCTCCTCCAAATTAATGAGATTACCAAAGACACCATCGGGCAAAGAACTTATTTCGTTGCTAGGCAACCAAAGGTCTCTCAACATTGTAAGATTGTCAAAAATACCAGATGGTAAAGAACTTATCTTATTACGATTTAAATCAAGGCGTTCCAGCTTTGTAAGATTATCGAAAATACCAGATGGCAAGGAGTGAAAAGAACTACTATCCTCCATATGAAGCGCTGTTAATGCTACGAGATTGTCAAAAATATCATCTGGCAAAGAACGTAAATTGGAACCTTGCAGATTAAGGCGTTCCAGCTTTGTAAGATTATCAAAAATACCAGATGGCAAAGAACTG
This sequence comes from Candidatus Poribacteria bacterium, assembly GCA_965214095.1. Taxonomy (GTDB): domain Bacteria; phylum Poribacteria; class WGA-4E; order WGA-4E; family WGA-3G; genus MSPOR6. The sequence continues at coordinate 3,018,352 of OZ243938.1, forward strand.
TAGTTGTTGAAATCTATTCCAAGGTCTCTCAGCTTTGTAAGATTTTCAAAGATATCAACTGGGAAAGAACTAATCTTGTTCTGAGCCAGACTAAGCGATGTCAGCGCAGTGAGATCGTCAAAGATATCATCTGGTAAAGAACTTATCTCGTTGTGAACCAGACTAAGCGATGTTAGCGCAGTGAGATTGTCAAAGTCGCCTTCACCTAGTGCTGTGATGTTCTCATAACTTATAGATAACCGAGTAATACCAGCAAGGTGTTCTTCAGTAACATCTGCAGCAGAATTCACACCTGGCACCGCTGCGACGATAGCATCACGCACCTGCGGTGTGCGGTCACTCACAGAAAGGAATACGCTACCACCCAGTTCTGGGAACGCGAGCGGTAGATCAACGGATTTGACAAGGGAATAACCGGTATGATTTGCTGGTAGACTTGGTAATGTGCCGATATTGACTGTGGTAGTATCGGTTGCACCGGGGGTGCGGGTCACGGTAAGCACTTCACTTTCCACACTGCCTGTAGGTATTGTTAGGGTTGTTGCACCACCCCTAATCCTGGCATCGGTAACACTCAGCGGCACCACAATATCAAAAGGCGCACCCGCGGATGCGACTGCTTTGAACTCTCCATCCAATACCTTCTCCAATAATACAGTAAGCGGTATCGGGTTGACAGTGTTACGTTCCAAGCGAAGTGTTGTCAGCGACGACAACCCAGAGAAGATACCCGCGGGTAAGCTGCTCAACGTACCAGAAGACAAGTCAAGAAACGTTAACGATGATAGACTGGAAAAGATACCATCTGGCAGGTAGGTGGGTTTAAGACCTGCCATGCTGAGACTCGTCAACGATGTCAACTGATCAAACACGTCAACTGGTAGGGAAGAGAGATTATAAATACGGTTCAAGTTGAGACTTTCCAACGATGTCAAATTGTCAAACACACCATCTGGCAGGGAGGTCATGTCGTTTTGAGCAAGGTTAAGGAGTGTCAATGATGTTAAGTTGTCAAATACACCATCTGGTAGAGAGGTAAAAGTATTAGCAGGGGAAGCAGCATCCAAAATAAGTGTATTTAGCTGGGTCAACTGGTCAAAAGCTCCAGCAGGGATGGAAGTAATTCGGTGGAAACCTAAATTTAGACTCTTCAATGAGGTGAGACTAAGGACTGCTTCAGGGACTGAAGTAAGTCGTGTGTTGTAAAGACTGACACTTTCCAGCGTGTTTAGCCCATCAAAGATGCCGTCTGGTAGACTGACACCATTCCACCTGTCTATCTCAAGTATTCTCAGTGCGGTCAACCCCGAGAAATCTCCTATCTGAAGGTTAAGAGGTCCTTGTGTCTCAATCCCTGGGAGGTTAACTCTGAGAGTAGTAATTGCTGCAAGGTGTGCTTCGGTAACATCGTCAGCAGAATTCACACCCGGCACCGCTGCGACGATAGCATCGCGCACCTGTGGCGTGCGTCCACCGAGTAAGCTTGGAATTGTGATATCAAGTTCTAAACTTCTACCAGCTGCCTCAATGGCTGCGACGAGCCTACGGAGCGGTCCGTAATCTGAAATAGAATTGCCAGACAGATAGAGGCTTGTCAGACTTGTCAAATCTTCAACTGCGGATACATCACTAATGGAATTATCTGACAGATAGAGGCTTGTCAGACCCGTAAGATTATCAAATATGTCATCCGGTAACGTGGTTAACTGATTCCCAACCATACGCAGATCTGTCAACGAAGTCAGTCCATCAAAAAGACCCGCTGGTAACGTCGTCAACTGATTGGAACCGAAGCGGAGCGTTGCCAGTGACGATAAGCCATTAAATATCCCCGGCGGTAACGTGCTTAACTGATTTACACCGAATTGGAGCGTTGCCAGTGACGATAAGCCATTAAATATCCCCGGCGGTAACGTGCTTAACTGATTTACACCGAATTGGAGCGTTGCCAGTGACGATAAGCCATTAAATATCCCCGGCGGTAACGTGCTTAACTGATTATCATATAGGGTAAGTGTTGTTAGTGCGGTAAGTCCGCTAAAGATATCCTCTGGTAGACTCGTAAGTTGATTATCATAGAGACGCAGCTCCTCCAAACTGGTGAGGCCTTGAAAATCACCAGATTTTAGGGATGTGATGTTTCTATCATTCAGATATAAGGTAGTAATTCCAGTAAGGTGGCTATCCGTGATTTCTGCGTAACTGGAAACATTCGGATCGTTTAGACGGACAACGGCGAGGATCGCTTCTGCTACCTGTGGTGTGCGTGCCCAGATTGGGATAAATACAGGCACTTCGGTAAATGTTAATGGCAGATCGGTAGTTTTTATGAGTGTATAGCCACTGTGATCCTCTGGAAGCGGAGAGATACTTCCAATATCCACACTCACATTAGGTGTTTCATCACTTGTGCGGGTTACGGTAAGCACATCACTTTCCAAACTACCAGCCGGGATTGTAACCGATGTACCCCTATCCAAAATGAGACCATTTGTAAGAGTGAGTGACAATACAATATCAAAAGGTGCACCTGTTGGAATTACTGCTTTGAACTGTTCCGTTCCAACAATTTCTAATGAGACAGATAGGGACAAAGAACCATTGGTCTGACCTAAATTAACATTCCTAAGATTTGACAACCCATCAAATATTCCATCTGGAAGTTCTGTCAGTTGACTGTACTCCAGACGAAGAGTTACGAGATTTGACAACCCATCAAATAATCCATCTGGAAGTTCTGTCAGTTGATTTCGATCCAGACGAAGAGTTACGAGATTTGACAATCCATCAAATATTTCATCTGGAAGTTCTGTCAGTTGATTTTGACTCAGATAAAGAGACTGGAGATTTGACAACCCACCAAATATTCCATCTGGAAGTTCTGTCAGTTGATTTTGACTCAGACCAAGAGTTATGAGATTTGACAACCCATCAAATATTTCATCTGGAAGTTCTGTCAGTTGATTACCATCCAGACCAAGATGGCGGAGATTTGACAACCCATCAAAGTCGCCCTCTTTCAGTTCTGTGATATTCTCATCAGCCACAGACAAGGTAACAATACGAGCGAGGTGTACCTCAGTCACATTTGCAGCAGAATTCACACCTCGCACCGCTGCGACGATAGCATCGCGCACCTGCGGTGTGCGGTCACTCACAGGGGTAATGTCTGCATAACCTGTAAGATATGTTCCCAACAACATAAAAATTGTCACGAATATGGATACGATCTGACTTTTCTTTGAATTCAACATTTCAAATATCTCCCTTAAATCGTAGTTATGTCAATAATACGATTTTTTGGTAGTGAGTTTTAAGGTGTTCGTAGTCGCAATTCATTGCGCCTCGGACATTCGCTGGTAGACAAGGTCCCCGAAACTCGTCTATTCAAAGTGTCAAATTAATTCTTAAATCTATTATTGTTACCCCTACACTCCGCAGTTATGGATCTGGAAAATGGACATTTTTGACTTCTTTACCTAATATGTTGATGATTTTAGAATGTATCTCATTTAGATTTGCAATAGTGCGTTGTCCGTGATCATTTTGTCTTATCATAGTAAATTATGAATAAAAGTTGACACTTTCGCCCCACGATAGGCGAGGTTTCCTAACCTCGTTGATGCAGAGTGTTAACGTGATTCCAAAATCTACTATAATACGCTAAGTTGCTACAATACTTTGTGAATATTCAGCGTTTCTCTATTAGAAACGGTATATCTGTGTAAAAAAATCTTGTAAGTAGCAACTTGAATTAAGGTAATTATAATAAGTAGTCATATTAAAGTCAATATTATTTAATATTGTATTATTATATTTTATTAGTTTAACATGACTTTTAATGACAAGTTATCATTTAGAAATGGTATAATAACCTAATGGAGTGTCTACACTAAAATTACGGGTATATGATTTTGAAGAGGGCGAGGTGACCTCGCCCCTACGATCATATTACCCTAAAAATAAAGGTAGACAGAACACTAAGTTGCTACCTAATAAATTGCTTTTAAATCCATGGGATTTTCTCCCGGTATTCAATGGAATCAACTCCGCAGACGGCGTAATGAACTCGATTGGTCTAACGTCTATAAATGACATAATCGGAGAAATATGATCAATCTTTTTCTTCTTCATAGCTTAGGAAGGGGTACCAATCTGTCTATGAAAAAGGCGGTTGAGGGGTTTATCTGCCGCATCGGGTTTTAATCTGAATGACAAAATTATCAGTCGGCGAGAATGGGCCTCACCATCTAATCCTTATAATTCAATCCGTGCACTCGGGATAAGCAACCAAAAAGTAAATATCTTCACCATTTGTTAAGACCGAAGTTATGCCATAATCTTCAGCAAAACTCTGACCTAATGACTGCGCCTCCGATAAATCAGTAAACGCAAATGTAAAGAATGGAACGATAAATACTTCACCGCCACAATTATCATCCTGCCACTTCAATATAGTTTTAATTACTAACTCTTTATCTTCTACACTATACACAAACTTTGGCACCCATGCCTCATTGCGAGAACCATCATATAAGAAGAATTCACCATCCCGAAAAAATCCGTCTAAACCACTGTCAACCTCTTCCTCTGTAATGACTGGATCAACAATAACCTTTGTAGGCTCGCAACCAAATAACAATAATAACAGGACTAAAGAGAAATATTTCATATACATAAAAAATTCCAATCTTATATAGTAAAAACCATAATTATTTGAGGGGTGTGCATAAATATATTATGTGCCAACATTGGCAGCGTCTCTCATCAAGTATTTCTTTATATGTAATTGTCCCCTTTGTGGTAGCATAATCTATTGAGACGTTTTGATCTTGTGGACGGCACGCGGAGCGTGCCTACTACTTTTAAGACTATCTTTGAGATTGCTTTTCTTTATGTACACTTCTCAATTAATTACACACGACGGTAGGTTTGGTTTCCTAACCGAACCGGTGTTTGTTCAGTCTCATAGTCAGGCAGAATGCGCCAAATCAACGGTATGAATCATGGAGCATGCTACACGCGCATGCTTCATTAGGCATTCTGCATTGGTTCGGAAACCGCATCTACCGGGGAGTGTGCACGTGTTTTTACATTTCACTATAATTCAAAAGTTTACTATAATCACAATCCAATTAGAAGGAGACATTTGAGCGATGTTCAACCCATCTTCAAACGGTGAGACAATACACCAAAGTATGAGCGAATAAACATCAACAATCCAGTTATCATAAGGTCTTATGATACTATTTCCGTATCAACATCTTGCGGGTAGCAGTAAAATCACCTGCATTGAAAGTGACAAAATAGACACCTGTGGCGACTTTCTCTCCGATGCTGTTTCTTCCATCCCAATGTGCTGCGTGTTGTTGACTCGTGTAGAAACCTGCTTTCTGCTGTCCTAATGCTAATGTCCGAACGACAACACCACGCATATTATAGATTGTCAATCTGACATCGGCAGGTTTAGACAACTGATACGGTATCCACGTTTCCGGGTTAAACGGATTGGGAAAGTTGGATAGGAGCAAGGTTTTTTCTGGTACTTGTTGGATGTTGACGGGAGCTTGACTAACAGCAGGTATCACTATAAGAGGCGGATCTGGATCGACAATGCGGATTTCATATCCGCGGTTATACAAACTGACTGGATTTAGTGTCAAAACAAGGTCTACTCTAACAGCATCCGTCGTGCCTTCAGTGCGTATCACGTTAATAATTTTGCTCTGATTTTCACCCGCTGTCATCCGTAAATCGGGGACGGAGCTATAACTACCTGATGTTCCTGTAATCTGATTAGGATCTATTACACCGTTAATAACAGTGACGAATGAGTGAAACGTAGCTGGTACACCGATAGGACATATCGCGCGGAATTGACCGTCTGCAACTTTTTCCAGAGACACACGGATATCCATAGCTTTATAACCAGCACCTTGGTCACCACATTCAAAACTGGATAGTTTTGTGAGACCAACCAACAAACCATCTGGCAATGAACTTAGGTTGTTATTGTCTATATATAGATTAGTCACTTCAGTTAAATTACTAAAGATATCAGATGGCAACGAAGAAATATCATTATATGCAACGTCGACTTTTGTCAATTTGGTATTTTCGTCAAATAGACCACTTGGCAATGTAGTCAACTTGTTAGCACTGATATCTATTGATGTGAGTTCTGTAAGTTCGTCAAATTCGTCTCCATCCAACGAAGTTAAGTCGATGGCAGATACTGCAAGCGACTGAAGTTTGGTGAGTTGGTCGAAAATATCATCAGGCAAAGTTGAGATTCCATTACGCGCTATCACCAGATAGGTTAGTTCTGTGAGATTATCAAAAACACCATCAGGCAAGGTTGTTATATTATTTACACTTAAATCAAGTCCTTCCAGTGCTGTGAGATTATCAAAAACACCATCAGGTAAGGAATTCAATTCGTTCCGATTAAATAGAATTTTCTTCAGTGCTGTGTTATTGTCAAAAATACCGTCAGGTAAAGAAGTTATCAAGTTGTTATATATTTGTAATTCTTCCAGAGATGTTAGTCCATCAAATACCCCAGCAGGTAGGGAAGTCAATCGGTTTGTGCTAAAACTCCTATCATCGTATAGATAGAGTCTTTTCAAAGATGAGAGATTATCAAAAATACTTTCAGGCAAAGTTGTGAGTTCTGTGAGACCGAGGTTAAGTTCCTCAAGAGCAGATAGACTGTCAAAAACATCTGATGGTATTGTAGTGAACTTGTTTGCGAAAAGGTCCAGTTTTATCAATCCTGTGAGTCCATCAAAATCACCTGATAGAAGTGCGGATTGCGTTCCACTTAACACACCAGGAATCTCAAGGTCAGTTATTGCGGTAAGGTGTGCAGCTGTTACATTTGCAGGATCGCTGACACCCGGAACCTTACCCACAATTGCATCGCGTACTCTCGGTGTGCGTTCATCCACAGGTGTGTCCGGAATATCTTCGTTTACATCCGTAATAGTGATTGTGACAGTGATTGTCGCACTATTATTACTTGCACCACTGTCATCCGTCACCTTGACAGTCACAGAATACGTACTCTTTTCTTCATAATCCAATGCAGCACTAGTTTGCAGCTGCCCTGATGTGGTGACAATACTGAATGAGGACGCATCCGTGCCTTCAAGACTATAGGTCAATGTGTCACCTGTATCAGCATCTGTTGCAGCGACGGCGGTCCCGATGTTTTCACCGGACGCGGTATTTTCTGCGATAGAACGGTCGGTGCTGGCACCATCAGTAAACACAGGCGTGTTGTTTTGGTTTTGCCGTGAAATGCGTGTGACAAGGATTGTCCCAGATATTTCAGCAGTGCCACCATTCCCGTCTGATGCGATTACGTTTATTGAATACGACGAACTGGTATGATCAATAAGCGTTTGCGTGACTTGGATCTTTCCTGTGGACGTATTTATGGTAAAATAAGAGGCATCCGTTCCACCCAGACTATAGGTCAATGTGTCCTCATCAGGATCCGTCGCGGTTACAGCGGTACCGATCGTATCACCGACCGAAGCAGACGCAATATCTGCTATGCGATAGTTAAAACTATTTGCTGAAAATGTTGGTGCACGGTTCTCATCTACGTCTGTGATGTTAATCGTGACGGTGATAGTGGTGGCATCATTACTTGCACCACTGTCATCTGTTGCTGTGACGGTTACTGTGTAGGAAGTCTTTGTTTCATAGTTCAGTGCTGCCTTCGTTTTCAACTGACCTGAAGTAGTAACGATGCTGAAGGATGCAGCATCTGTGCCAGCGAGGCTATAGGTCAAGGTATCATTGGTATCCTGGTCTGTGGCAGTAACAGCATTTCCGATGTTGGTATTAGCAACGGTATTCTCAGCGATGGCACGTGTGGTTGAAGCCCCCTCTGAGAACACAGGTGCATCGTTTGCGTCTGTGACGTTAATCGTCACTGTGATAGAATCTGTGGCATTATCTGGGTCTGAAGCAAATACCGAGATGGAATATGAACTTTTCGTCTCATAATCCAGTGCTGCCTTTGTTTTCAACTGGCCTGTGCCACTCTCAATACTAAACGATGCAGCATCTGTGCCACCGATACCATAAGTCAAAGTATCATCGTCTGCGTCAGTTGCTGTGATAGCATCGCCGATGTTCTGAGCAGCGGCTGTATTCTCAGCGATGGATCGGGTCGTGCTTGCATCTGTGAAGACTGGCGCACGATTTTCATCCACGTCCGTAACATTGATTGTCACAGCGATAGAAGCTCTACCACCATTTCCATCAGAAACAGAGACTGTCACGGAATATGATGTCTTTGCTTCATAGTTCAATGCTGCTTTTGTGCGTATTTGACCTGTTGTGCTATCAATGTCAAAGGAAGCTGCATCTGTGCCAGTCAGACTATAAGTCAGTGTGTCGCCAGTGTCCGGGTCTGTTGCAGAGACAGCACTGCCAATATCAACACCAGAACCCGTATTTTCGGCTACGGAGCGGGTAGCACTATTTGCAGAAAACGTAGGAGCACGGTTCTCATCTACATCCGTAACATTGATTGTCACAGTGATAGAGGCACTACCACCATTCCCATCGGAAACAGAGACGGTAACTGAGTATGAATTCTTATCTTCATAATCCAGTGCTACTTTTGTTCGTATTTGCCCTGTTGCGCTGTTAATGTCAAAAGAGGCAGCATCTGTGCCAGTCAGTCTATAAGTCAGTGTATCGCCAGTGTCCGGGTCTGTTGCGGAAACAGCACTGCCAATATCAACACCAGACCCCGTATTTTCTGCTACAGACAGAGTTGCACTATTTGCAGAAAACGTAGGAGCACGGTTCTCATCTACATCCGTAACATTGATTGTCACCGCGATAGAGGCACTACCACCGTTTCCATCAGAAACAGAGACTGACACAGAATATGATGTCTTTGTTTCATAATCCAATGCTGCTTTTGTTCGTATTTGCCCTGTTGCGCTGTTAATGTCAAAAGAGGCAGCATCTGTGCCAGTCAGTCCATAAGTCAGTGTATCGCTAGTGTCCGGGTCTGTTGCGGAAACAGCACTGCCAATATCAACACCAGAACCCGTATTTTCGGCTATAGACCGGGTGGCACTATTCGCAGAAAACGTAGGGGCGCGGTTCTCATCCACGTTCGTAACATTGATTGTCACAGCGATAGAGGCACTACCACCATTTCCATCAGAAACGGTGACTGACACAGCATAAGAATTATCATCTTCATAATCCAATGCTGCTTTTGTGCGCAACTGACCTGTTGTGCTAACAATACTGAAAGATGCGGCATCTGTGCCAGTCAGTCTATAAGTTAGGGTATCGTCAGTGTCCGGGTCTGTTGCTGAAACGGCATCGCCGATGTCTACACCCTGTCCAGTATTCTCGGCGATGGAACGGGATGTGGTTTCACTATCATCAAAGGTTGGTGCGCGGTTCTCATCTACATCTGTCACATTGATTGTGATGGTGATCTCGTCCTCAAGAGTGCCATCAGACACTTTGACCTTGACTTCATAACGAGCTTTTGTTTCATAGTCAATAGCAGCCTTCGTTTTTAGCTGCCCACTTGTGCTAACAATATCAAACGATGCAGCATCCGTCCCACTCAGGTTATAAGTGAATGTGGTATCAGCATCTGGATCCGCAGCGGTAACTGCTGTGCCAATGTTCGCACCTGCAGCAGTATTCTCGGCAACGCTACGTGTGGCGTTTTCACCTTCCGCGAAAACAGGTGCTTCATTGACGTTGGTTATGTTCACCGTGACAGTGATAGTATCACTCAAACTACCATCAGATACGGTGACTGTAACTGTATAGGTGGACTTAGATTCGAAGTTGAGGACTGTACTGGTTTTTAGCTGCCCAGTTTCACCATCAATACTAAATGCTGATGCACCTGTTCCACTCAGTAGATATGCGAGTGTATTTGTATCTGCATCAGTGGCACTGATCGGTGTGCCAATGTTGACACCAGTTGCTGTATTTTCTGCGACAGTCCGTGTTGCGGTTGCCCCCTCTGTGAACACAGGTGCGATGTTTGAAGGTGTTTCGTCTAAATTTCTGACAGTGATAGTTACGGTAATACTATCACTTCCATTGTTTCCATCTGATACACCTATTGTGACTGTATAGGAGGCTTTCGTTTCATAATCAAGCGCAGCTTTTGTTTTTAACTGTCCCGTCGTAGATTCAATGTCAAACGAAGCAGCATTTGTGCCGGTAAGGGAGTACGTCAATGTATCACCATCAACGTCTGTTGCAGCAACAGCACTGCCAATATTTATACCCGCACTAACGTTTTCTGCGATGGTGCGGGTAGTGCTTGCACCATCTGTGAACACAGGTGCTTCATTGACGTTGGTAACGTTTATCGTAACAGCGATACTATCACTGCCACCGTTCTCATCAGAAACATTGACTGTTACTGTATAACTCGATTTCGTTTCATAATTCAGAGCAGCTTTTGTTTTCAATTGTCCCGAAGAAGTATCAATACTAAAGGAAGCAGCATCTGTGCCAGTCAGACTATAGGTGAGTGTATCGTTGTCCGCATCCGTTGCAGACACAGCATTCCCAATATTTGTTCCTGATGCTGTATTTTCAGCGACCGTGAGGGTTGTTGTATTACCCTGTGTAAAGATAGGAGCGTTGTTTGTAGGTGACTCGTCAACATCAGTTACATTGATTGTGACGGTGATGGAGGCACTGCCATCCACACCATCAGACACGGAAATCGTGACCGTATAGGTGGATTTAGTTTCATAATCTAATGCTGCATCTGTTCGAAGCTGACCTGAAGTGCTATCAATCGTAAACGATGCTGCATCTGTGCCTTCAAGACTATAAGTCAATGTGTCATTATCAGCATCCGTCGCAGATACAGCATCCCCGATATCTAAACCTGTGCCAGTATTTTCTGCGACTGAACGTGTTGTGCTGCTGCCATCTGAAAAGACAGGAGCGTTATTGGCAGGACTCTCATCTACGTTTGTTATGTTAATGGTTACCGTGATGCTATCGCTGCCTTCATTTCCATCAGAGACAGTAATTGTTACGGAATAGGAGGCTTTCGTTTCATAATCAAGCGCAGCACTTGTGCGTAACTGACCTGAACTACTGTTTATGCTAAAGGAGGAAGCATCTGTTCCACCGATACCATAAGTTAAGGTATCATCATCTGCATCTGTTGCAGAGATAGGATTTCCAATGTCAACACCAGAACCCGTGTTCTCAGCAACAGAACGTGCGGCACTTTCGCCTTCTGTGAACACTGGCGCAGTATTGGTAGAACTCTCATCAACATCGGTAATATTTATAGTGACAATAATAGTGTCGCTACCTCCATTTCCATCAGAGACCGTGAGTCTTACCGAATAGGAGTCTTTCGTTTCATAATCAAGCGCAGCACTTGTGCGTAACTGACCTGAACTACTGTTTATGCTAAAGGAGGAAGCATCTGTTCCACCGATACCATAAGTCAAGGTATCATTATCTGCATCTGTCGCAGAGATAGGATTTCCAATGTCAACACCAGAACCCGTGTTCTCAGCAACAGAACGTGTGGCACTTTTGCCTTCTGTGAACACTGGCGCAGTATTGGTAGAACTCTCATCAACATCGGTAATATTTATAGTGACAATAATAGTATCACTACCTTCATTTTCGTCAGTGACCGTGAGTCTTACTGAATAGGAAGTTTTCGTTTCATAATCAAGCGCAGCACTCGTCCGCAACTGACCTGAACTGCTGTCTATGCTGAAGAAGGAAGCATCTGCGCCAGTCAGACTATAGGTCAAGGTATCCTTGTCAGCATCTGTCGCAACAACAGGATTCCCTATGTTGACACCAGAACCCGTATTCTCCGCAACGGAACGTGTTGCGCTACTCCCGTTTGTAAATACAGGTGCACTATTCGCTGTTTCTGGAACAACACCTGTAGACGTTTCATCTATGTCCGTAACATTTATGGTGATACTTATGCTGTCGCTATACTCACCATCGGAAACAGTAATTGTTACTGTGTAGGAGGATTTGGTTTCATAATCCAACGCTGCTTTTGTTCTCAACTGTCCAGATGTGCTGACAATACTGAATGCAGACGCATCTGCACCTTCAAGGCTATAGGTCAAGGTATCGTCATCAGCATCTGTCGCTGCCACAGCACTGCCAATATCAACTTCTGCACTGGTATTTTCTGCTACAATTCGTGTAGCACTCTCACCTTCGGTAAACACGGGTGCGCGGTTATCTACGACATCCGTGATATTGATTGTAATGTTGATAGTATCCGTAAGCTTTCCATCAGATACTGTTATCATGACCGCATAAGTCGCCTTCGTTTCATAGTCAAGAGCAGCTTTCGTTTTTATCTGTCCGTTTGTGGTATCAATGTCAAAGGAAGCAGCATCCGTTCCTGTAAGACTGTAGGTTAATGTGTCCCCATCAGCATCTGTCGCTGATATCGGACTCCCAATACCAACATCAGAACTGGTGTTTTCACTGAACTCATATTGAGTAAAACATAATAATGCTATATAATAGGGAAACACAAGAGTTTATTTATGTCCTATTCTTTCACTTCATATATCTATAACTTATTGAAAGGTGTTGTTATGGCAGACAAGGTTCAAGAGCCCCTCAGATACAATGGTATTCCGAAGCAGGTTTCACGTAAGGATTTTAATCGTTATATCAAACCTCATCTAAAGAAACGCATAAAAGGTCCCAAACCGAAACTGTCTTTCTATAAGATATTCAACTATATCCTCTATGTTTTACATACCGGTATTCAATGGGATCAACTCCGCACACGGCGTAATGAACTCCATTGGTCTAACGTCTATAAATGGCATAATCGTTGGTCAAAAGATGGTTCTTATGAGAAACTTTTTGAAGCATCTGTCATACATCTTCATGATAGTGATCAACTTGACACCTCTTGTTTACATGGTGATGGTTCAAACACTGTTGTAAAAAAAGGGGTGACACCATAGGGTATTCAGGTCATAAACATCAAAAAGGTGAAAAAGAGGTGGCTATCACCGACAATAAAGGTTTTATCATTGGTCCAATAACCCTCAAACCAGTGAACCAACATGATACAACGATTTTGCCCGAGGCATTGACCGAACTCATCTCCTTCAGCAATCGGATTGGCATGGCACTTGATGGTTCCGCGCTAACGCTGGATTCTGGTTTTGATTCCAAGGTGAATCATAAGATTATTAAAGAACAAGGACTGATCCCAGTGATCTACCCTAACAAACGAAACACTAAAGAACCTATCGCTATCGCTCGCAAGTTCCGGTGGTTTAGAAAAGATATATACAAAGACCGGTATAAAGTAGAGCGAACTTTCGGGTGGCAAGATACTTACCGAAGACTCGTTCTAAGTTATGATAAACTCAAAGAAACACGTTTAGGTTTTCGTAATTTAGCATATTCAATGATAAATTTTCGAGCAACTTTCAACGATGCTTAGATGTTACTCGCTATGAGTTCACTTACAGTTCGAGTCGTACTGCTTCCTTCTGTGAATACAGGAGCACGGTTTTCTGATACATCGGTTACATTGATCGTAACCGCGATAGAATCGCTGCCGTCTTTGCCATCGGAAACAGAAACATTTCCTGAATATGTAGTTTTGGTTTCATAGTCAAGAGCAGCTTTCGTTTTTATCTGTCCGTTTGTGGTATCAATGTCGAACGAAGCAGCATCCGTTCCTGTAAGACTGTAGATTAATGTGTCCCCATTAGCATCTGTTGCGGCTATAGCACTTCCAATATTGATACCCGCTGCTGTGTTTTCTGCGATGGAGCGAGAGGCGGTCTCACCCTCCGTGAACACAGGTGCGACATTCAAGGCTTTGAATATTTCCAACGGTGTCTGGTTCGTTTTATCAAGTGCGTATCCAGTATGACCTGTCGGTAGACTCGGCACACTGTCGATACTCACGGTGACAGCACCGAAGGTGTTGGGTGTGCGAGTGACAGTATGGAGCTGACTCATAACACTGCCTTTGGCAATGCTGATAGCAGTGAGGTTATTACTTAGACTGCCATTTGCTACGGTGATAGGCAGCGAAATATCATAAGGTGCACCTGTCGGGAAGACCACTTGAATCATGTTATCGCCAACCTTCTGCAGTGTTAGAGATAACAACAATGGGTCAGTTGTGTTGCCACTCAAGTTGAGTGTTGTCAACGATGTCAGACCTTGAAAGATGCCATCAGGTAGGTCTTCTAATTGGTTATTGCTTAGGTTCAGAGTTGTGAGAGATAATAAGTCTGTGAAATCACCTGTATTGAGGGATACAATGGACATACCACTCAAATCCAACGCAGTGATAGTTGCAAGTTGGACCTCTGTCACGTTGTTACAATCACTTACACCGGAAACTGCGGCAGCGATTGCATCGGCAACTTGTTGGGAGCGATTACAGACTGTCGACTTGGCGAGGATATAGCCAAAATGATTCGTAGGCAGGGACGGTAATGCACCTAAACGGACATCTGTCGTTGTAGCAGTAAAGGCATCACTTTCAAGACTTCCTTTTGATATTGTAATCGTTGTTATACTTGCGTCATTGAGTGGCACCACAATATCAAACGGCGCACCTGCGGGGATAATCACCTTAAACTGATTTTCTGCGATCTGTTGCAATGAAACCATCAGTGGCATCGGATCAAGCAGATTTCCACCTAGACGGAGCGATGTGAGCGAAGTAAGTCCTTTAAAGATACCGACTGGTAGTCCATTCAGCATATTACCGTATAGGTTAAGGTTCGTGAGAGCTGTCAGCCCACCAAAATCACCCGTTTTGAGTTCCGTAATATCAACATTACGTAGATTAAGACTGGTAATGGCTGCGAGGTGGGTATCGGTTACATCTTCGGCAGCATCTACACCAGGGATTGCTGCCACGATAGCATCACGGACTGCAGCAGTGCGATCACTGACAGCAAGTGATGTTATATCCGTCGTGGTGTCACTGGCATCAATGACATTTACAATCACAGTAATCGTATCTGTCAGTTCACCATCAGAAACAGTGATTGAAACGCTATACAAGTGCTTCGTTTCATAATCTAAATCCGATTTTGTTTTCAGTTGTCCATTAGAAGAATCAATCTCAAATGAATTCGCATCAATACCACTGAGTGTGTATGTCAAGGTATCTTCGTCTGTATCCGTAGCGGAAACGGCACTGCCGATGTTTGTATTTGCTACCGTGTTTTCTACGACTGCGCGGGTAGTAATGCTACCATCACTGAAAACGGGTGCAGCGTTTACGGTAGGATCGGTAACTCCAGTCATTTCGGTTGGGTCGGTAACTTCAGTCATTTCGGTAGGGTCAGGATTCTCAGTAGAACTTTCAGCACCGATTATTTCAAGTGGTAACGACCCTGGTTTTGTCAAGGTATATCCGTAGTGATTTGCGGGCGAACTTGGCAACGAGCCGATATTTGCAGTAACCGCATTGGTCGTATTCGCAGTGCGCGAAACCGAAACCGCATCGCTTGCTGTGCTGCCTTTAGAGACGGTGAGTGTAGTAACATTCTCTGCAAGGGTGCCGTTTGCAACAGTCACAGGTACGACTATAGAGAAAGGTGCGCCGGTCGGCACAACTGCCTTGAATTGATTTTCTTCAACCTTTTCAAGCGTTACGGATATCTGCATCGGGTCAACGGTGTTGCTTCCCAATCGAAGTGTTGTTAACGCTGTGAGTCCTTCAAATATACCATCGGGGAGACTGCTTAGTTCATTGTCGTATAAATTCAGACTTGTTAATCCTGTCATCCCAGAAAAATCACCAGTTTTAAGAACGGTAATACCTTTTTCTCTCAGATTGAGAGCAGTAATTGCTGCAAGGTGTGTTTCTGTTACATCCGTAGCAGCGTTGACACCTGCCGCGGTGACGATAGCATCCCGCACTTGAGTTGTCCGCTCATTCACTGGCGTGACATCCGCAATACCTGTAAGGTTTGTGCTAAGAAGTATGAGAAGCACGACTAAAATGAGTAAGGTGTTGTTGTTATATAAAGCTAAACGATTTTTCACGGTAATAAATGTCCTTTCATATTTGTGTTTCTGATGGGTAGCAGGAGACAACCCACCCGCCAAGTGGGTATTGCTATTTCCGTATCAACATTTTCCGGGTAGCAGTGAAATCGCCTGCTTTGAAGGTGACGAAATAGACACCTGTAGCGACTTTCTCTCCGATACTGTTTCTACCATCCCAATGTGCAGCACGTTGTTGACTTGTATAGAAACCTGCTTTCTGCTGTCCTAATGCTAATGTCCGAACGACAACACCACGCATGTTATAGATGGTCAATGTGACATCGGCAGGTTTAGACAACTGGTAAGGTATCCATGTTTCCGGGTTGAATGGGTTTGGGTAGTTCGGTAAAAAGTCTGTCTTGTCTGGTATCTGCACCAACTCTTGTGGGGCAAGATTGATAGCGGGTAAAATTACCGGTGGTCGAGTAGGATCTATAGCCAATAGGTAGCCACGGTGTCCTGGCTCTATCATAAAGTGGGCAATGGCTCGGACTAGGATAACAGAATTAGTGGAGGTGCGGACAATATCAAGGACACCACCCTCGGTGCTGCCTGCAGGGATTACCATCGAATCATAAGATAAACCATTGTGGGTTTCCTCGCCACTTGCTGCGCCATTGAGAATTATAACCGCCACATTCAAATCAACTGGGGCTCCTACCGGACACACCGCTTTGATCTGCCCATCAGCGACTTTCGTTATTTTAATAAAAATTGTGAAAGGATCGGTACTGTTTCCCGACAGATTGATGGTAGTCATTAGCCTGCCATTAGCCAGCAATCCATCTGGTAATGTACTCAAACTGTTATTGCTTATATCAAGATTGTCCAATGTCGTCATGCTTGTTAACAGATTGTCTGGCAACGAACTAATACTGTTATCACTTATGTCAAGAGTCACCATGGCAGTGAGATTATCAAAAATACCTGATGGAAGAGATGTTAAACTGTTGTTTTCCAGGTTAAGGTATGTCAATGCCGTGAGATCGTCAAACACATCATCAGATAGTGATGTTAAACCGTTGTTTCCCAGATTTAGTGACACCAAAGACGAGAGACCGTCAAATATACCAGAGGGTAACGAACTCAGGTTATTACTGAAAATGGTCAGCTCTCTTAGGTTTGTAAGTCCATCAAAATCATCTGCTGTCAGAGAGGATATTGATTCCGAACTGAGATCTATTGCGAGAATCTGCAAAAGGTGACCCGTTTTGACATCGGCAGCAGTTGACACATTAGATAGTGCTTGGACAATCGCATCACTCACTTGCGAACTGCGGCTACTAAGTGAAACTGAGGGATCGGAATCATCAAACTCTGTAACATTTATCGTGATGTCAATGGAGTCAGTTCCCCCGAATCCATCGGACACAGATACGGTTACGGCGTATGAGTTTTTCGTATCATAATCTAATGTTGCGCTGGTTTTGAGTTGTCCTGTTGTGCTATCAATACTAAATGAGTCAGCATCTGTACCTCCAAGACTGTATGTGAGTGCATCATTTGCATCAGCATCCGTAGCAGTTACAGGCTCACCAATTGTTCTCCCAGATGGAGTCCCCTCAATGACTGATCGGGATGCGCTTGTTCCTTCTGTGAATTCGGGTACTTCGTTATTTCCCTTAAAGATATTAATTCTGGTCTCATCATAAATAAGTTGATAATCCGCTCGATCATCAGGTGGGGGCAGCGGTAAAAGGGAAAGATAAACGACAGCATCCTCCGTTGTCCCCGCATCTCGGACTAAAGTATATTCGGGACTTTCTACTGCACCCTTTGGAATTCTGGGGGTGATATTTCCTCCACTATAACTACAGTTTACAGTGATGACCGATGCGCCAATACTAATGGGGGCACCAATGGGACACACAAGTTTTATTTTATCCGTGCCAACCTTCTCAATACTTACAGTTATATCAAAAGGAGCCCCTGGATTAAGAGATAAACCAAGAGAAGTTAAACTGGTGAGTCCATCAAAAAATCTATCTGGCAATGATAGTAGGTTGTTATTTGACATTACAAACCATTCTAGCTTTGACAAGTTACTGAGAATACCCTCTGGTAATGAAGAAATTTGGTTATCAGACAGGGTAAGACTCCACGAATTTGAGAGTTGGTCAAAAATACCACTGGGTAGTGAAGTCAGATTGTTGTTGTGCATATCCAGTCGTGTCAGTGAAGTTAGGCTATCAAAGACTGTGCTCGATAAGGAGGTTAGTCCTGTAGCTTCTAGGTCCAGTGTACTCAGTGAAGTTAGGTTATCAAAGAGACCTGAAGGTAGCGTACTGATGTTACAACCTTCAATATGCAAAGTATTAAGGGATGTAAGATTGTCAAATAAACCGGCGGGTAATGACGTGAGATCATTATAACTGATGTTCAGAAAAGTCAGTGATGTAAGGTCATCAAAGACATCTGCGGGGAACGAGGATATGTCATTTTGTTGCAGGTTGAGATACGTTAAACCAGTGAGACCGTCAAAGTCATCAGCACTTAACGAAGATATTGATTTCCAAGAGAGATCAATTGAACGAATGCCATTAAGGTGTACTTGGAATACGTCGTCTGCTGAATGGACATTGGGTAGTTTGCCGAGAATAGCATTCCTGACAGCAATATTTCTATCACTGAGTGGAATTTCGGGAGGTGTTTCATCTAAATCGGTGACATTGATTGTGACTGAAATGGAAGCGGTTCCACCGAAAGTATCAGCAACGTCAACGGTCACGACATGGGATGTACTCGTTTCATAATCCAACGCGCCATTGGTTATAAGTTGACCTGTGGTGCTTTCAATACTAAATAGAGCTGCATCAGTTCCGCTGAGTGTATAAGTGAGTCTATCGTTATCAGCATCCGTAGCCGATACGGGATCACCGATGTGAACATTAGAAGGTGTTCTTTCTTGGATAGAACGTGTTGTGCTGCTCCCATCTGTAAATACAGGTATGTTGTTGTCAGCTCTAAACACATTCAAATCACTCCCTTTTGTCAATACATAACCGCTGTGATCTGAGGGTCTACCAGGTAAAGTTCCGATAGACGCGATAACATCGTCTGTCGTCCCGGCAGTGCGTGTCACTGTCAGTGTCTCACTATCAGTAGCACCTTGTGAAATTGATACACTTGTTGCCCCACCAGTGATACTCCCATTTGTAACACTCACAGGCACGGTTATATCAAAAGGCGCGCCCGTAACCGCGACTGCTTTGAATTGTCCTTGTGCAACCAGTTCCAAAGCGATAGGCAGTGATAGTGGCTCAACAGAATTTTCTTCTAAATGAAGTTCTGAAAGACTGGTCAGGTTGACAAATATGCCAGCGGGTATAGAGGAGAAGTCGTTGTCTCTGAGGTCAAGCGTTGACAGGGATGTGAGTTTCTCAAAAATACCAGGTGGTAGTGTGGTAAAACTGTTTGAATCCAGGCGAAGATCTGTTAATGATGTCAGATTATCAAAAACACCGGACGGTAGACTACTCATTCGACAGTAGAACAAATCAAGTGATCTTAGTGAAATAAGATCGTCAAAAATTTTGGGAGGTAGGGTGCCTATAGCAGTGTTAATAGACAAATTAATACCCGTCAAACTGGTAAGTCCATCAAAATCACCCACTTTCAGTCCCTGGATGTTATATGCCCTTAGATTTAATGTTCCGCCTATTGCTGCAAGATGTTCTGCCGTTACATCCGTAGCATTGTAGATGCCAGGGACCTTACTCACAATTGCATTGCGCACATCTGCGGTGCGCTCACTCACAGGAGTTATACTTTCGTTTACATCTATAATGTTGATCGTGACGGTGATCGTCGCACTATTGTTACTCGCGCCGCTGTCATCCACCACCTTGACGGTTACCGAATACGAACTCTTTGTTTCATAATCCAACGCGGTACTGGTTTGCAGCTGCCCTGATGTGGTGACAATACTAAACGAGGACGCATCCGTGCCTTCAAGCGAATATGTGAGAGTATCACCAAGATCTGTAGCAGATATAGGATCGCCAATGTTGGTACCGGCATCCGTATTCTCTCTTATAGAACGTGTGGTACTACTACCATCGGTAAAAACTGGGGTAACGTTATCACCTCTTATTACGATAGCATTTTGCCCCTTGGTAAGCGTGTATCCTGTATGGTTTGTGGGAATGTCAGGTAAAGTGCCAATAGATGCCACAACATGGGCAGTTGTACCGGTGGTGCGTGTCACTGTCAGTGTCTCACTATCAGTAGCACCTTGTGAAATTGTTACACTTGTTGCCCCACCCGTGATACTCCCATTCGTAACACTCACAGGCACGGTTATATCAAAAGGCGCGCCCGTAACCGCAACCGCTTTGAATTGTCCATCAACAACTTGTTCCAAAGCGATAGGCAGTGGGAGTGGATCAACAGGATTTGCGTGGAGATTAACATCTGAAAGACTGGTAAGATTAACAAACATCCCGTTCGGTATAGAATTGAACTGGTTTCTAAATAGTTCAAGTTTTCTCAGTGATGTGAGATTGGCAAAAATACCTGCAGGTAATGAACTCAATTTGCACCCATCCAGGTCAAGATTTATTAATGATGTAAGGTTGTCAAAAACACCTGTAGGTAATGAACTAATTTTGTTGTTTTCCATCTCAAGTGTTGTCAGAGAGGTAAGATCATCAAAGATTCCAGCAGGTATTGAAGATAAATTTGTGTTCCAATCCAAGTCAAGATATGTCAAACTGGTCAGTCCATCGAAATCACCTGCTCTGAGTGATACAATGTTCGACGTTGCGAGACTCAGTGTGCCCGTTATCGCTGCGAGATGTTCTTCCGTTACATCCGCAGCGTTGCTGATGTCAGGCACCTTATTCACAATTGCATCGCGCACTACTGGGGTGCGTTCACTCACAGGAGTTGTACCTTCCTCTACATCGGTGATATTGATAGTAACAGCAATGGTTGCACTATTGTTACTTGCGCCACTGTCATCCGTCACCTTGACAGTCACAGAATACGTACTCTTTTCTTCATAATTCAACGCAGCGCTTGTTTGCAGCTGCCCTGATGTGCTCACAATACTGAATGAGGACGCATCTGTACCCTCAAGACTATAGGTCAATGTGTCACCTGTATCTGCATCTGTTGCAGCGACGGCGGTACCGATGTTTTCACCGGACGCAGTATTTTCTGCGATAGAACGGTCGGTGCTGGCACCATCAGTAAACACAGGCGTGTTGTTGGTTTGGTTTTGCCGTGAAATACGGGTGACAAGGATTGTCCCAGATACTTCAGCAGTGCCACCATTCCCGTCTGATGCGATTACGTTTATTGAATACGACGAACTGGTATGATCAATAAGCGTTTGCGTAACTTGGATCTTTCCTGTGGACGTCTCTATGGTAAAATAAGAGGCATCTGTTCCACCCAGACTATAGGTCAATGTGTCATCATCAGGATCCGTCGCGGTTACAGCAGTACCGATCATATCACCGACCGACGCAGACGCAATATCTGCTATGCGATAGTTAAAACTATTTGCTGAAAATGTTGGCGCACGGTTCTCATCCACGTCTGTGATGTTAATCGTGACGGTGATAGTGGTGGCATCGTTACTTGCACCACTGTCATCTGTTGCTGTGACGGTTACTGAATAGGAAGTCTTTGTTTCATAGTTAAGTGCTGCTTTCGTTTTCAACTGTCCTGAAGTGGTAACGATGCTGAGGGATGCAGCATCTGTGCCGGCGAGGCTATAGGTCAAGGTATCATCGGTATCCTGGTCTGTTGCAGTAACAGCATTTCCGATGTTAGTATTAGCAACGGTATTCTCAGCGATGGCACGTGTGGTTGAAGCACCCTCTGAGAACACAGGTGCATCGTTCGCGTCTGTGACGTTAATCGTCACCGTGATAGAATCTGTGGCATTATCTGGGTCTGAAGCAAATACCGAGACGGAATATGAACTTTTCGTCTCATAATCTAATGCTGCCTTTGTTTTCAACTGGCCTGTGCCACTCTCAATACTAAACGATGCAGCATCTGTGCCACCGATACCATAGGTCAAAGTATCATCGTCTGCGTCAGTTGCTGTGACAGCATCACCTATGTTCTGAGCAGCGGCTGTATTCTCTGCGATGGATCGGGTTGTGCTTGCATCTGCGAAGACTGGCGCACGATTTTCATCCACGTCCGTAACATTGATTGTCACCGCGATAGAGGCACTACCACCATTTCCATCGGAAACAGAGACGGTAACTGAATAAGAATTCTTATCTTCATAATCCAGTGCTGCTTTTGTTCGTATTTGACCTGTTGTGCTATCAATGTCAAAGGAAGCTGCATCTGTGCCAGTCAGTCCATAAGTCAGTGTATCGCCAGTGTCCGGGTCTGTTGCGGAAACAGCACTGCCAATATCAACACCAGACCCCGTATTTTCGGCTACGGACCGGGTGGCACTATTCGCAGAAAACGTAGGAGCACGGTTCTCATCTACATCCGTAACATTGATTGTCACTGCGATAGAGGCACTACCACCATTCCCATCGGAAACAGAGACGGTAACTGAGTATGAATTCTTATCTTCATAATCCAATGCTGCTTTTGTTCTTAATTGACCTGTTGTGCTGTTAATGTCAAAAGATGCAGCATCTGTGCCAGTCAGTCCATAAGTCAGTGTATCGCCAGTGTCCGGGTCTGTTGCGGAAACAGCACTGCCAATATCAACACCAGACCCCGTATTTTCGGCTACGGACCGGGTAGCACTATTCGCAGAAAACGTAGGGGCGCGGTTCTCATCTACATCCGTAACATTGATTGTCACTGCGATAGAGGCACTACCACCATTCCCATCGGAAACAGAGACGGTAACTGAGTATGAATTCTTATCTTCATAATCCAATGCTGCTTTTGTTCGTATTTGCCCTGTTGCGCTGTTAATGTCAAAAGAGGCAGCATCTGTGCCAGTCAGTCCATAAGTCAGTGTATCGCCAGTGTCCGGGTCTGTTGCGGAAACAGCACTGCCGATATCAACACCAGACCCCGTATTTTCGGCTACAGACAGAGTGGCACTATTCGCAGAAAACGTAGGGGCGCGGTTCTCATCCACGTCCGTAATATTAATAGTGACATTGATGGTGTCACTACCACCATTTCCATCAGAAACGGTGACTGTCACAGCATAAGAATTGTCGTCTTCATAATCCAATGCTGCTTTTGTGCGTAACTGACCTGTTGTGCTAACAATACTGAAAGATGCGGCATCTGTGCCAGTCAGTCTATAAGTTAGGGTATCGTCAGTGTCCGGGTCTGTTGCTGAAACGGCATCGCCGATGTCTACACCCTGTCCAGTATTCTCGGCGATGGAACGGGATGTGGTTTCCCCATCATCAAAGGTGGGTGCGCGGTTCTCATCTACATCGGTCACATTGATTGTGATGGTGATCTCATCCTCAAGAGTACCATCAGACACTTTGACCTTTACTTCATAACGAGTTTTTGTTTCGTAGTCAAGTGCAGCCTTCGTTTTTAGCTGCCCACTTGTGTTGACAATATCAAACGATGCGGCATCTGTACCACTCAGGCTATAAGTGAATGTGGTATCAGCATCTGGATCCGCAGCGGTAACTGCTGTGCCAATGTTCACACCGGCAGCGGTATTCTCAGCAACGCTACGCGTGGCATTTTCACCTTCCGCGAAGACAGGTGCTTCATTGACGTTGGTTATGTTCACCGTGACAGTGATAGTATCACTCAAACTACCATCAGATACGGTGACTGTAACTGTATAGGTGGACTTAGATTCGAAGTTGAGGACTGTACTGGTTTTTAGCTGTCCAGTTTCACCATCAATACTAAATGCTGATGCACCTGTTCCACTCAGTAGATATGCGAGTGTATTTGTATCTGCATCAGTGGCACTGATCGGTGTGCCAATGTTGACACCAGTTGCTGTATTTTCTGCGACAGTCCGTGTTGCGGTTGCCCCCTCTGTGAACACAGGTGCGATGTTTGAAGGCGTTTCGTCTAAATTTCTGACAGTGATAGTTACGGTAATACTATCACTTCCATTGTTTCCATCTGATACACCTATTGTGACTGTATAGGAGGCTTTCGTTTCATAATCAAGCGCAGCTTTTGTTTTTAACTGTCCCGTCGTAGATTCAATGTCAAACGAAGCAGCATTTGTGCCGCTAAGGGAGTAAGTCAACGTATCACCATCAACGTCTGTTGCAGCAACAGCACTGCCGATGTTTATACCAGCATTAACGTTTTCTGCGATGGTGCGCGTGGTGCTGACACCATCTGTGAACACGGGTGTCTCGTTGACGTTGGTGACGTTTATCGTAACAGTGATACTATCACTGCCACCGTTTCCATCAGAAACATTTACTGCTACAACATAAGAGGATTTCGTTTCAAAATTCAGAGCGGAACTGGTTTTCACTTGTCCCGAAGAAGTATCAATACTAAAGGAAGCAGCATCTGTGCCAGTTAGACTGTATGTCAAGGTATCATCATCTGCGTCTGTGGCAGATACAGCATTCCCAATATTTGTTCCTGATGCTGTATTTTCAGCGACCGTGAGGGTCGTTGTTGCACCTTGTGTAAAGATAGGAGCGTTGTTTGTAGGTGACTCGTCAACATCAGTTACATTGATTGTAACGGTGATGGAGGCACTGCCATCCACACCATCAGACACGGAAATCGTGACCGTATAGGTGGATTTAGTTTCATAATCTAATGCTGCATCTGTTCGAAGCTGACCTGAAGTGCTATCAATCGTAAACGATGCTGCATCTGTGCCTTCAAGACTATAAGTCAATGTGTCATTATCAGCATCCGTCGCAGATACAGCATCCCCAATATCTAAACCTGTGCCAGTATTTTCAGCGACTGAACGCGTTGTGCTGCTGCCATCTGAAAAGACAGGAGCGTTATTGGCAGGTCTCTCGCTAACATCGGTGATAGTGATTGTGACAGTAATAGTGTCGCTACCTCCATTTCCATCAGAGACAGTAATTGTTACGGAATAGGAGGTTTTCGTTTCATAATCAAGCGCAGCACTCGTTCGCAACTGACCTGTCGTGCTACCTATACTGAACGAACCCACATCTGTTCCACCGATACCATAAGTCAAGGTATCATCATCTGCATCTGTCGCAGAGACAGGATTTCCAATGTCAACACCAGAACCCGTGTTCTCAGCAACAGAACGTGTGGCACTTTCGCCTTCTGTGAACACTGGCACAGTATTGGTAGAACTCTCATCAACATCGGTAATATTTATAGTGACAATAATAGTGTCGCTACCTCCATTTCCATCAGAGACCGTGAGTCTTACCGAATAGGAGGCTTTCGTTTCATAATCAAGCGCAGCATTCGTCCGCAACTGTCCTGTCGTGCTACCTATACTGAACGAACCCACATCTGTTCCACCGATACCATAAGTCAAGGTATCATTATCTGCATCTGTCGCAGAGATAGGATTTCCAATGTCAACACCAGAACCCGTGTTCTCAGCAACAGAACGTGTGGCACTTTCGCCTTCTGTGAACACTGGCACAGTATTGGTAGAACTCTCATCAACATCGGTAATATTTATAGTGACAATAATAGTATCACTACCTTCATTTCCATCAGTGACCGTGAGTCTTACTGAATAGGAAGTTTTCGTTTCATAATCAAGCGCAGCACTCGTGCGTAACTGACCTGAGCTACTGTCTATGCTGAAGAAGGAAGCATCTGCGCCAGTCAGACTATAGGTCAAGGTATCCTTGTCAGCATCTGTCGCAGCAACAGGATTCCCTATGTTGACACCAGAACCCGTATTCTCCGCAACGGAACGTGTTGCGCTACTCCCGTCTGTAAATACAGGTGCACTATTCGCTGTTTCTGGAACAACACTTGTAGACGTTTCATCTATGTCCGTAACATTTATGGTGATACTTATGCTGTCGCTATACTCACCATCGGAAACAGTGATTGTTACTGTGTAGGAGGATTTGGTTTCATAATCCAACGCTGCTTTTGTTCTCAACTGTCCAGATGTACTGACAATACTGAATGCAGACGTATCTGCACCTTCAAGGCTATAGGTCAAGGTATCGTCATCAGCATCTGTCGCTGCCACAGCACTCCCAATATCAACTTCTGCACTGGTATTTTCTGCTACAATTCGTGTAGCACTCTCACCTTCGGTAAACACGGGTGCGCGGTTATCTACGACATCCGTGATATTGATTGTAATGTTGATAGTGTCCGTAAGCTTTCCATCAGATACTGTTACCATGACCGCATAAGTCGCCTTCGTTTCATAGTCAAGAGCAGCTTTCGTTTTTATCTGTCCGTTTGTGGTATCAATGTCAAAGGAAGCAGCATCCGTTCCTGTAAGACTGTAGGTTAATGTGTCCCCATCAGCATCTGTCGCTGATATCGGACTCCCAATACCAACATCAGAACTGGTGTTTTCACTTACAGTTCGAGTCGTACTGCTTCCTTCTGTGAATACAGGAGCACGGTTTTCTGATACATCGGTTACATTGATCGTAACCGCGATAGAATCGCTGCCGTCTTTGCCATCGGAAACAGAAACATTTACTGAATATGTAGTTTTGGTTTCATAGTCAAGAGCAGCTTTCGTTTTTATCTGTCCGTTTGTGGTATCAATGTCAAAGGAAGCAGCATCCGTTCCTGTAAGACTGTAGATTAATGTGTCCCCATCAGCATCGGTTGCGGCTATAGCACTTCCGATATTGATACCCGCTGCTGTGTTTTCTGCGATGGAGCGAGAGGCGGTCTCACCCTCTGTGAACACAGGTGCGACATTCAAGGCTTTGAATATTTCCAACGAGGTCTGGTTCGTTTCTTCAAGTGCGTATCCAGTATGACCTGTCGGTAGACTCGGCACACTGTCGATACTCACGGTGACAGCACCGAAGGTGTTGGGTGTGCGAGTGACAGTATGGAGCTGACTCATAACACTGCCTTTGGCAATGCTGATAACTGTGAGGCTATTGCTTAGACTACCATTTGTTACGGTGATAGGCAGCGAAATATGATAAGGCGCACCTGCCGGGAGAACCACCTGGATCATGTTATCGCCAACCTTCTGCAGTGTTAGAGATAACAACAATGGGTCAGTTGTGTTGCCACTCAAGTTGAGTATTGTCAACGATGTCAGACCTTGAAAGATGCCATCAGGTAGGTCTTCTAATTGGTTATTTGACAGGTCAAGCGATGTGAGTGAAAGTAATCCAGAGAAATCGTCTGATGATAGAGAGGCAATAGATTCACTACCCAAATCAAGCATTGTAATGGTTGCCAACTGCACATCTGATACATTTCGGCAATCGTCTATATCCTGCAATGTTTCCACAATCGCATCACTTACCTGTATTGTGCGATTGCACACTGTCGATTTGGCGAGGATATAGCCAAAATGATTCGCTGGCAGGGACGGTAATGCACCTAAACTGACATCTGTCGTTGTGGCAGTAAAAGTATCACTTTCAACACTTCCTTTAGAAATTGTAATCGTTGGTATACTTGCGTCATTGAGTGGCACCACAATATCAAACGGCGCACCTGCGGGGATAATCACCTTGAACTGATTTACTGTGACCTGTTGCAATGAAACCATCAGTGGCATCGGATCAACAAAATTCCCACCCAAACGGAGCGATGTGAGCGAATTAAGTCCTTTAAAGATACCGATTGGTAGGCTATCCAACATATTACCGTATAGGTTAAGGTTCGTGAGAGCTGTCAGCCCACCAAAATCACCCGTTTTGAGTTCTGTAATACCAACGTTACGCAGATTAAGACCGGTAATGGCTGCGAGGTGGGTATCGGTTACATCTTCGGTAGCGTCTACACCAGGGATTGCTGCCACGATGGCATCACTCACTGCGGCAGTGCGGTCACTGACAGCGAGTGATGTTATATCCGTCGTGGTGTCACTGGCATCAATAACGTTTACAATCACAGTAATCGTATCTGTCAGTTCACCATCAGAAACAGTGATTGAAATGCTATACAAGTGCTTCGTTTCATAATCCAAATCCGCTTTTGTTTTCAGTTGTCCTGTCGCACTATCAAGCTCAAATGAATTCGCATCAATACCACTGAGTGAATATGTCAAGGTATCTGCGTCTGTATCCGTAGCGGCAACGGCATTGCCGATGTTTGTGTTCGCTACCGTGTTTTCTACGACTGCGCGGGTAGTAATACTGCCATCAGTGAAAATGGGTGCGGCGTTTATGGTAGGATCGGTGACCTCAGTCATTTCGGTAGGATCAGGTTCCTCAGTCTGACTTTCAGCACCGATTATTTCAAGTGGTAACGACCCCGGTTTTGTCAAGGTATATCCGTAGTGATTTGCAGGCAAACTTGGTAATGTACCAATATTCGCAGTAACAGCATTGGTCGTGTTCGCAGTGCGGGAAACAGAAACAGCATTGCTTGCTGTGCTGCCTTTAGAGACGGTCAGGGTCGTAGTGCCTCCTGTAATAGTGCCGTTAGTTACGCTGACAGGCACTATTATAGCGAAAGGCGCACCAGTCGGCACAACTGCCTTGAATTGATTTTCTCCAACCTTTTCAAGTGTTACCGATATCTGCATCGGGTCAACGGTGTTGTTTCCCAATCGTAGTGTTGTTAACGCTGTGAGTCCTTCAAATATACCATCGGGGAGACTGCTCAGTTCGTTGTCGTATAGATTGAGACTTGTTAATCCTGTCATACCAGAAAAGTCACCAGTTTTAAGAACGGTAATACCTTTGTCTCTCAGGTTGAGAGCAGTAATTGCTGCAAGGTGTGTTTCTCTCACTTCGTCGGCAGTGTTCACACCTAAGGCTGCAATAATAGCATCGCGGACTTCTTCAGTTCGATCGCTAACAGATGTAATGTCTGCATAACTCAATGTCTGTCCGCTTAGTATTGTCAATAGTGATAGTAAAATGGATAAAGTAGATTTGTGGTTGATGAAAAACGTATTCATATTCTCCCCTTTATAATCAATTAACTTGATTGGTAGTTAGTCAATTGATAATATCCCATGAATATGTAGGTAGTGAGTTCATTGCATATTGGATCAGACCTTTGAGACCTATAAAATCAAAATTCACATTTATATAAGTAATTATAAATCAGATTATATATATATTTATATTTTATAAGTATATGATTTAACATGACTTAAATAATATATTAAATCGATTCATTTTGCAAGTAAATATACATTTATTGCGTATCATTTTCATTTTATAAGCATTTTGTGTGGGTAGTTGATATCAAAAATTGAACAGTTTTTCAGGAATTACGCAAGAACGGTCGGTACGTTTTGTAAACGTGTCGAGTTTCCACATTTCTGCTGAAATGAACACCTTTTTTGTCAAAAAAAGCGTAAAATCAAGAAAATTCCGTAAGTACTGAATAGAATTGGTATAATACCATTTCTATAAATGTTTATCCCATTAACATTTATTAAGAATGTCTTGAAGGATGGCACAAACTGGCAGTTTGTGCTACAAAAATGCGGTGTTTTCAATTAGAAATGGTATAACCTACGAGTGCCTTGTTATTTAGATGGGGTATGATTTCCTGTAAATGATTGAGCAATGCAACAAAAACGTCAGCAACTGAAAGATGCTGACGTTTTTGTTGTTAAACATTTTAAAGATTGATCAGCCATATTAGCTACGGGGAGTTTATCAATCTTTATCTTTTTCATAAAATAGAAAGGGGTATCTATTCGTCCATGAAAAAGACGGTTGTACGGTTTATTTACCGTATCGTGTTTTGTACATGCATCCACTGGGTTGATAAGACAAAACGTTTTTAGTTGTAGTATTCGCCTACATTCCACGTTATACCATTAAAGAAATTACTGGTTCGTAGTCGCGCAATTCATTTGATACTATTTCCGTATCAACATCTTGCGCGTAGCGGAGAATCCTCCTGCTGTGAGTCTGTAGAAATACAGGTCGCTCGCCACCTTTTCACCGAACTCATTTTTATCGTCCCAATACACAGCACAGGTGCGAGTCTGATACAGACCAGCAAGCTGATTCCCCAAATCCAAAGTTCTAACTAACTGAGGGGTGTGTATAAATAGATTTGATTCTAAGCTTATGTCGTAGGTCGGGTAGAACGCCGTGAAACCCGACACAATCGTATCCAGTCTTGCATGTCGGGTTTCGCAAGCTCTACCCGACCTACAAAATCTTGTCCTTTTTGCACTAAGAATAGTGTCCATCCACATGAAGAAGTTTGTGACGTGTGTCACCATCTATGTTGATCCACCGATTATTTGTGCACATCCCTTAGGTAGATACACCCTACCTAACTTAATTTACATTTTCATATCTGCCCAACGGATCGTCAGTTTTCCACTTGCTGAGATTAACCCTCTTAACCGTACCGTTGCTAACTGCTCGCGTTTCCCTGCGTGTGAGACATCCTCTATTCGGTAATAGTAGACGGTATTCGGTTTAGCGGTGGTATCTGTCCACGTATATTCGTTGCGTTCAGCTGTGGTACCGGCACCTTGTATCATTGTTGGATTGACGACATTAAATTCGCCATCCTTTGTTTCACTGCGATATATGTAAAATCCTGCGTTGTCCACCTCTGATTCTGTTGTCCATTTGATAACAACGCCTGTATTGGTGTGTTCTGCGCGGAAACTGGACAAAGTAACAGGTAAAGGCTCATCATAGTTTTTGAGGTATATCTTGACATCTGGATTCTTTCGTAAGAGTTCAAGGAGTGGTTCTCTGTTCTTGATAGGATTTCCGATGAGCCCCAATTCTCTAATGTTTATGAGTTCAGCGAATGGTTTAACATCACTAATCTGATTGTCATCGAAAAATACTCGTAGTAACGATGATAAATGCTTGATAGGCGTGATGTCACTGATTTGGTTGTTTGAAATATATAAATAGCGTAAGCTGCTTAACGCTGTGAGCGGTGTTATATCGCTGATTTGGTTGCCCGAAAGACTTAACCTCCGTAAATTGGTTAACGCCCCGAGTGGCATGATGTCACTGATTTTCATTCCATCCAAATATAAGGATCTTAATCTTGTCAATTGTGTCAACACTGAAAACAGCATTTCAGTGTTTATTGGATTAAACATGATGGCGAGATCTGTTAATTGTGTTATTTTTCGTAAGGGGGTTATATCACTAATTTGATTACCATCAAGAAATAAAGCTGTTAATTTTTTCATTCCTATAAGGGAGGGAATATTGCTGATTCGATTGTTGCTAAGGATGACCCGTTTCAATTTTGTTAACTCTGTAAGCGGTGTCATATCCTTAATTTGATTATGGTTGAGCGTTAATTCTTGTAGGTGCGTTGCATGTTCAAGTCCGGTGAGATCGCTTATATTCAGGTCTTCTTGGACATTAAGTTTCGTTAGTTTTAATATATCCAGTTGCGTAATGGGACTATTGGCCCCTAAATTAAGAGTTTCCCGCACCACATTTGCTAAATCTATGTCAGGGATTAATATGGGTTCAGAATCAGGTAATATAGGGGTAATATCAATATGAAATGGTGAATTTTTAATATTACCTTGAGAATCAATAACACTAAGGGATATAGTACCACTTTCGATTGCTAACAATTCGGTAGTAACGAATTCAATTGTGACTTGTTCTTGCATTAAAGATTTACAATCAATCAAAGAGTTACTCATTTCTGATGGAATGATAAGCTGTGCCTGATGGAGCCCATCGGGGTCGGTTATCTCAAATTGGAGACGGATCGCATATGGGGATGTAACAAAGTCTGGCGTAAGCATTTGAATTTTTGTGTTATCGTTGAAAGTTTTGCTGGTAGGATTGAAATACTTATGTGCATCCAACCATTTTGCCGCGCACCATGACAATTCACTTGGGTGTTCCCCGTAAGTCATTATATAAGATTCGCTTCGCCAATCGTGCCCTAAACCGAAGACGTGTCCGAGTTCGTGACTGAAAAGATATCTGAAATTCTCAGTCACAGTAGTGCCATAAGCATTTCCGCCTGAAGCAAACCCGCCAAAATTTAAGCTAGTGTCTATTACAACAATATTTTTGTTTTTTGAACTGTTAAACCTTGTATCAAGTTCTATAGGTATGTTTCTGAAGTTTTGATCCTTATAATATGCTTCGTTGAATTCTCCTTTTACATGGTGTATCATAACTTGATCGGATTCATTAATCTCCAACATAAAGGTTTTTTCCCCGAACCCGTGGCGTTCCATCTCGTCAGCGTAAAACTGTTGGATATCTTTTATCTGTGTATCCAGTTTTGTGTCTATGTCAGGATCAGGTTGACGATCACTCGGAATAAAATAGATCACACCTACAACATATTCAGGTGAGTCATCTTGGGCGGAACTGTCTGGCACAAACGCTATGGTTACAATAGTGATTAACGTGAGTGTGAAACATAGTATCGTTTTCATGAAATAGTTCCCCTGTTTTTAAAGAGCGGTCCTCTGTTTCCATCTGAATAAAGCATGGAGGTAACAGTGATAAAAGAAAAAGATTACTTCTGTATCAACATCTTACGCGTAGCCGAAAAATCTCCAGCGGTGAGTGTGTAGAAATACAGGTCGCTCGCCACCTTTTCACCGAACTCATTTTTCTCATCCCAATATGCAGCACGGTTATAGTTGCTTTACCTGCTTTGCCCGAAGAAAAATAGGAGTCCGATACTACTTCTTTTTTAAAGCCAATATTTTGTCCGCTATCACTGGAGAAACGCTAAGACCATTTCAAGGATATACCGCTACACCGTCTATATCCGACAAACTAAAGCATGGTATTTGACGGAATGGTGTTAAAATCCTATGGAAATCGAGAAACCAAATGTTCCACCCTCCAGTCCGACCATCCAATCCTGTCGGAATTCAATTCTAGTGCGAAATTTGGTATTATGCGGCATTTCTACTCCAAGTACACCGTATATCCCTGGTCTTGTCGCACTTTCTATACCTTCTTCAAAAATAGTAGCACCTTGTATGTAATTGATTGAAAGACCACCACCGATATAGGGTGAGATAAATGTGTTCGGAAAGACACGTCCACCAATTGTTACAGAATTGATTTCAATGGCGGTAAGAATTAAGGTGACGACTGTTCGCCTAATGTCCACTCCGACACTATAGTTAGGTGTCTCGTAAGACGCACCAGCGTCACTCCCAATACCTACCCCTCCAGTTGCGATATCACTTTCATAGACAGCTCCATAAAAGCCTATGTGGGCTCGCAATGACAGTTTTTGTGACACATCTGCATTTTTCTCTGTAGCATTAAATGCGGTTTGTCCTTGATAGATTTGTGCCGTTACGAATCTATTTGATAATGTTACATCAACATATCTTTGATCATTGGGCATAGAGATATTTACGTCACGATATACACTTGGTGTGGCATTGACATCCACCGATAAGGTAAGTAATATAAACAAGAACACAGGTACCGTGAGAATTGTGTTATACTTTTTGTCAAATACAATTTGCATCTCAAAGATTCTCCTTATATCAATCAATAATGTTATACCTTACCAACATTGGATGGGTAGCACTGTTGTCGCAATATTTCCGATGTTGTCATGAAATCAGTTCTCTGCGTCAAGATTATACAGTATCCATAGCAGCAAAGTTCCAGCCCCAATACCTGCCCCCACTGATGCTGCTTTGAACCGATTCCTTTTGGTATTTGTTGCATAGTTGCCTGTATAAATTTGAACATACTCAGGTGTCTTTCCGAGGAGACGAACAGCCGGTGGAGATATCGGATAGTAATAAAGTGGGATCATTGACATTGAGCTTCCGAACATGAGGCCAATACCACCACCCCAAAAAAAAACACCACAAGTATCACTTATTCCTGAACCAGAGCCGGTGCCAGTTGCATCTGCTGCGAGTCGCGCTCCACCTAAGCAACCGAGACACGCTAAGAAAGGGGTAGTGAAACCGACACCGGTCCATATTAAGCTATTCACATCAGTATTGGCATCAGTCTCAGCATCTCTCTTCGCTTGGATTTCAACAGCATTTTGTTGTGCCAAAATAACAAATGGATGGCTAAAAATGAGTGTCAGTATTAGTAATGTAACAAACTGCAATCGGAACATTTAGTTCACCATAATGATCACCTTTTGAAATCGATTTAATCTCACATTTCCGCTAATGAAGTCAAGATGTTATGATTCCTCCATCAACGCAACCTACGAGATATTCGGTGATGTTGGGTTTCGTACCTCAACCCAATTTGCTTATCAACATCTTCAGAGTAGCAGTGAAATCACCTGCTTTGAAAGTGACGAAATAGACACTTGTAGCGCCTTTTTCTCCGATGTCTCTCAGATTAAAAGCAGTAATTGCTGCGAGATGTGTTTCTTTCACTTCGTCGGCTGTGTTCACACCTGCGGCTGCAATAATAGCATCTCGGACTTCTGCAGTTCGCCCGCTGACAGGTGTAACGTCTGCATAACTTGATATCTGTCTGGTTAGTATTGTTAATAGTAATAGTAAAATGGATATAGTAGATTTGTGGTTGATGAAAAACGTTAAATTGATAATGTCCATGAATATGTAGGTAGTGAGTTCATTGCATATTGGATCAGACCTTTGAGATCTATAAAATCAACATACACATTATAGGTAATGATAATCCATAATATTTATATAAATATAGAATAATATATTATGATTTAACATGGCTTCTATAATATATTAAATCAAATCATTTTGCAAATTAATTTGCATTTTTTTTCGTATAATTTTCATTTTATAAGCATTTTGTGTGGCTAACTGATCAAGAATTGAACAGTTTTTCAGGACTTACGCCGGGGTTATTTATAGTGGATTTTAAATGATGAACGTTACTAAAAGTTTAAATCGTCTGTCGGGTAGAGCGTTAGCAAAACACTACAAGCATTGAACGTATCGGGTTTCGATAACGTTCTACCAGACCTACAGGTTGTTATATTGAAATGTGAAAAATATAGCAGAAAAACCGAAAACGAAATAGTCCTGCTCACCCTTAGTTATTCTTGAATCAAAAGGGATTTAATGCTAATATATTATTATATAGTAGATTTTGAAATTACTTGAACACTCTGCGTCGGCGAGGTTAGGAAACCTCGCCTACCGTGGAACGATAGTGTCAACTTATATTTATAATTCACTATAAATAATCTGATATTGGTTTTGATATGGCTTATGAATACATTGAAAAATATTATTGAACGGTGCCACCAGCGACACCGAGAACCGCTTCGGCAGCGAAAAACGGTCGTTGAACCTGCCCCTTACAATGAACTGCCTTATTATTTCACAGTATATTGCGCACACGGATATCCAGTGAATCTCCACGACTTGGAAGAGGCAGATATATCATTCATGCCAATAGGTGCTGCCCCTCGCTTCGATCAAGCCCCGATGTATTTTGACGATGAACGGTTCTTGAAACCGCAACGCGCAAGTGATTGGCCACTCAGGCTATGGTATTCCTCATGGGGCATCAGTATACTCACTGGTATCCCTTCACAACGTTATGGCACCCGATGGCACGATATCAACTTCAAATATGATGCTATCTGTGCTGCACCAGAGGAAGTTTACAACTGTATTGAAACACTTGTTCATGCTGTTGCGAACCCACTATTGACAATGTCAAAGTCCGGTGGATTACGTTTTTCTTGCCGGATTAGGGATTACTTACATCCAAATACTGAAGAGGAAAAGTCCTATATTTACAAACACACACCGACCTCAGAAAATTCATACCAAAACATCGTGTACCTTGATATCTTGGGCGATAAAGGATGCAACAGATGGGATGCTCGCTACGAAATTCTTCTTGGAAATCTATTAGACCCACCTGTCATTTCAAAAGAAGTCCTTTTTAATGCTATTGATACACTACGTGATAAGATTCATGAACCTGCACCAACGCAACACCAAAACCCTAAACTTTCCCCGAAATCTGAATCTTTTATTCCTGATTCACACAATTTCCATATTTTAGCTCTGGCAGGACAAGCCTTTCTTAAACGTGGTTATGTTTATATTGGACAAGATAACGGCTACTATCAATGGAAACCATCTGACGCTGTCGGAGAAAATACTTATGTGTTGCTTTGGAAAAGTGAAGGGACTGTGTGGATACGTGCATCTACACCTGACATCGGACTGCCAACAGAACCAGTATCAATTACAGACTTATGGGACGATACAGGCATTTTACCGCCACCACCTGCGAACGGTCTACCTGTATCTGATAAAATGCTGGCTGTTCGGGAGGGAAAATTGAGTCCGTTAGCTATAAAACGCCTACAACCTGTGCTTGACAAGTCTGAGCACACGAAAAAGCAATATAGCAGCTATGACGAGAACACCGTTCAGATACAACGAGTGTTTGACCAGACCGCACGCATTGTTGGACTTACTACTGAAACTGGAGCAGGAAAAACCCATACGATAGAAAATTATGTTCTCAACGGTGGCACAATCAGCTTAAACGCTCCGTTCAAGATAGTAGAAAAAGTAGATAAACACTTTCAAAACCAAAACATTCCATTCAGTCGGTGGAGAGCACGGAAACACCGTTGGGATCAGGTGAAAGACATACCGTATGAAGAGCGAATGGCAACTCCTTTTCAATACGGGAATGTTTGTGAGGATTATGAACGGTGCTATACACTTGAGCAAAGAGGTGGAGAACCTAACGAGATTATCTGTCCTGAATGTCCTATTTATACAGAGTGTCAACAGCGTGGCTATTTATCACAAACCACTGTATTAAAACACAATCAAGTACAAATGTCCGGAACACCTCATCAGTTCTTTGATCCAATACACGCTGAAGTGGTGATGGAGATGCTTGAGCAAGATGATAATATGGATCGACTTTGTATTATTGATGATGTTGATACAACTGATCTATTCTTCGAATGTCAGATCTCAAAAAATACATTAGAAGAATGGAATGTAAACTGGCGAGGCGATGTATTAGGAAACTTTGCACATGCTATACTAAACGCATTAAATACGAAGAACGATCAAAATGATAGTGCTGTTAGACGGATTCATGCTGTAGTGCAAGCATTTCAAAAGCACGAAGATATACTTGTCAGGCAGATGTGTGAGGTAAATGTGCGAGGGAGGGTTATTGATCGCGGGATTGTTGATGCTGAAACCGATAAGGAATTGGCACGTTTCAGCATTGCGTTTCAGGCAGGTGTTACGGCATATATTCCGTTGGACAAAAATGCCGAAGACATACTCAAAACAAAAGGGTTACCGTTTTTTGCATTAACTGATTTCCAGCTTGATCAAGATATGAATATCCCGATGCAGATGACGCAAGCTATTCAATTAGGTGTCTTGAACA
Source organism: Candidatus Poribacteria bacterium (assembly GCA_965214095.1). GTDB lineage: Bacteria > Poribacteria > WGA-4E > WGA-4E > WGA-3G > MSPOR6. The sequence goes on from OZ243938.1 coordinate 3,055,788, forward strand.
CAGAAACCTTGGAGAACATCCAGCAATTTCCCACTGTTTGCCGATATCCAAACTGGACGTTTTGGCATCAGTTGAAACATTTCTTCGAACATTACATACATGATGCGGCTGCACCAATGATATTATATCATAAAACACTACGATTCTGGGTGCCACCTATCCTGCATCCAAGTGTCAATAGGCTGCTGTTAATGTCATCAACCCTATCTGAACAACTATTGCATAAGGCATTTCCACATGAAGATGTGGAATTTAACCGAATTGAACCGGCAACTTGGGTACAGGGTAACCAGGTTTTTCAGATTCGGACAGACACCTATCCGAGTGAAACATTGTTGGATTTTGATAACAATTGGGGTGTACCCGGAATGTCTAAATTAGGACAGCACATTTTTCTGCGTATCTTGTCAGAAATCAAGAGAGACACTAAAGTTAAGCATGCTATTATTTCATACTTTTTAATTGCCAAGCAAATGGCAGATATTGCCAAAGAAGAGAATGTCAGTATCATAAGGAGTTTTCAAATGTTAGATGGGTTGGAAAACGCTTTTGAAGAAGCACAAGTTGTTTGGATAGTCGGAACGCCGTATTGGAAATCCGGTTACACCTGGCGGCGTGCCCAGATTTTGTTTGGAAGCGACGAAGTCCCTCTCTCTTATGAGATAGAAACGGAACCATTTCGATATAAAGATGAACGTGTCCAACACGTTTCTGAACAGCATGTAACCAGTATTCTCTCAAAACTTATTGGTATGGTCGGTTTAAATCGATTTCCGAATAAGAGAGTTATGCTGATCACAAGCTTCTCATTGCCCGATATTATCAACAGACCTGAAACCGTCCTGTTTGACTGGGAAGATTTTGAAATTGCTGGAAACTTGGATAAACTCGTTGAGACAATAACTACACGTCAACGATATGAACAAGATCGGGACAACCTAACCTTCAACTCCAGTAGAGAAAAAGTGGAGCAAGTTTTGGGATGTTCGAGAAGTAGTGCGAACCGTCTATTACGAAAACTTGGAGGCGGCCGTCTCCGACGTGTTCCCTTCCAAGATCAGATCTTCTCGCTTCTTGCCGATGGTGAGAAAAAAACAGCAGACTTGATTGAGGTCATTCAAGGACACCCTAACTCAGTAAAAAACGAACTGAAACGTCTTTTAGAAACTGGTGAAATTGTGAAGGTGCGAAGAGGTGTATATGCAATTCCAGAAACTAAGAACAACTGAAGGGAATTAACTGACAATCCCAAGCATTATAAGGCAAAAGAAGGTTCCATTAATTTAGAAGGATTACGTTTCTAATAATTGACGAATTGTACTGACTGCTTGCTGAGTGTCTTGAAGATAGGTGTTAACGGATGGTTGCGTAATTGCAGTAGTTATCTGTTGTGCTAATTCCTCAAGATTACACATGTTTATAATGGATTGTTCTAACATATGCTGATATACAATATATCGCTTCGGTTGCTTTTGATGTCTCTGTGATAGAGATAGTACAATCACATTTCGTCCACTACTTGCCGCCTCACATACCATCGAAAAACTATCCGCACTAACGATAAGCAGATCGCTTATTGCCAAAATAGCATTATATGGATCGTCAAGTTCTGATAGTGTATTTGGCTCAACAAAAAGTGGACACCAGTCTACAGACTCAAATGTTGATTTCAAATATGCTGTGACTTCCGACGGTGTTCTGCGAGATGTTGTCAGTAATATTTCAGCATTCAATTGTGTTGCTACGAAATGACAGATGTCATATAACTGCATAGCATCTTCAACATTTATTGTTTCGTATCGATCTGTTCCACCGAGGAGAATACCAATACGAGGACAATCTTTCAGTTTAAGAGACTCTATAAAGGATGAACGTGTGTTATTTAGTATGTCTACTGAGATTGGATTTGGTACGCCAATGGTTTTACAAACATTTCTTCTATTCTTTGCGCTCTTCCATGAAAGCATAGGTAGAATAGCAAGGTCAAAATGTCGGATACCAATAGGGGAGGGTCTACCACATGTAACCGTTTTAGCATGTAAGATTTTACCAAGAAGTATATTGATTGCTGCAACTGAGGAACCTGTGGATAGAACTACATCGGTATCTTGGATTTTGAAAAGCGCATTATAGGAGAATGTATCCAGACTCCACCGAAGAAGAGATCGAATTAACGATGTTGATAGTCCTATGCCACCACATACAGACGTGAAAATACGGAGGATATTGTCGCGCCACTTATCTCTATATTGTATCTCAAGCCATTCCATCTGGCATTCAGTCATATTTTGCACAATGCCCAATGATTGATTGTAATGCCCTGGTTTCTTGTCGCTTAAGACTACAACTTTCATTTTAGTGTATATTCAATCAATTCTGATACGCCTTTATTATCCTCAATTTTGACAATACCAACATGTGGCGTGAACCAAATTATGTATATTTGAATGAAGGAATCTTCCTCTGAAAAAACTGTATGTGTTGTTTCAATCTGATATTCAATCTGATAAGTATCCTCAAAACTACCAGCAGGGGTTTCGGTCAGACCTACGCCTAATACTTCAGCCGCAATATTTATCATGACTTCAAAAGGGATATGTAGAAGAGTGAGGTCTTGCAAGATAAGGTTACCTTGTATTTCTACATCAAATGCTTCCCAATTGAAATCTGGAGTTAGAGGTAGATGTAGAAATACTAAATCAGGATAAGATATCTGCTCTGTGACAACCTTGATATCTAATCCTGCAAAATCATCTTGGACTGACTTTGGTAATTCAGTTTGAATATGTTGATCTATCTTGTCACTTACATTGAAAAGCAGGTTGTTTTGAGTAACTCGAAAGTATTTCGGTTTTAGAATATTGGTATCTGTTTCAAAATCGGTAGGTGTGTAATTGAAGGTCTGATAGTTATTGTCTTGAATGTCTTTTCTGTCTGTAATTTCACGTGTCCATTCTTGTCCATCATCATTCCAATAAACCCATCTACTTCCGATAGAATCTGGAAAATAGTTCAGTTTCGTTTCAACAGGTTGAGGAATGTCATCCGACCCACATGAAAATAGCAGATATACGATGCAGAGTAATGGTAAAAAACGCCTCATCCTATTATGCGATTTATAGTTCACTCCGTATTAAACCTGAGAAAATTGGTTGTAGGCGTGGATTTAACCACGCCTATCGATATTTTGATTATTCTTCTTCAGCCTTAACATTCAGTGCTTCCACGATCATACTCTCTAACTTTTCGCCTCTGGCTTTGTGAGAGATGAGTTTGCCTTCCCTGTCAATAAGCCACATCGTAGGAATGGCATAAATACCGTACTGACGTGAGACAGGACTTTTCCATCCTTCGCCGCTAAAGACTTGCCGCCAAGGAATTTCGTTCTCTTTTAGGTAATCGCGCAATCTATTTTCTTCTGTGTCAAGACTGATTCCAATGATATCAAATCCCTTGTCTTTATATGATTCATAGACCTTCTTGACATTTGGCATTTCTGCAATACACGGACCGCACCAGACAGCCCAGAAATCTACCAATACGACTTTCCCGCGATATGCTTCAATGGAAATAGGTTTACCTTCAAGGTCTGTTGCTTCAAAATCTGGGACCATCTCTCCAAGGAACGCTAAACCCGGCACATACTTTTTCCGGTATTCAAATGCCAATTCCTCATTTCCGCGTAGTTTATGTATGTTCTCAAGCCGTTGTAAAACAATACGGTTCTTCGGCATCTTTTCTTCAAGTTCCTCATAGAGTTGAAGCTCCTCATCATGCCGATTCATATCTTTCAACATATCTCCAAGGTACCCATAATGATACACGTTTTTTGAATCTATGACTGTTTTGTAACGCTCTATGAGTTTCTCAGCATCATCCATTTTATCAGTGCTGATATAGAGTTTAAGAAGTGTAGGGTAGCTGCTGAAGAAACGCGGATTGTTAGGCATTTTCTGGAAGCCATCTTCCAATGCACTGATTGCTTCTTCAACGTCTCCATAAATTTCTACCAAATTATTCTGCCAATAATAATGTGCTTGATATACTTTATAACCAAAACTCAGGTTTATGATGTTTTCAATAGAATTTTTCTCGTTATGATGCATACAACGCACAAGCGGAGTGATATCACCAAACATTTCATGTGTATCAAGTACCTGCGTTCTCTGCGCGGCGAGTAACTCGTGATTATAACTTACAGGTTGGTTTGGGTCTTGTGCGCGTGTGTAGAGAGCTTTACCAACATTCTTATCTGCTGGACAGATCAAAATGTTGGTATCATCTAAATGTTCCGTGAGAAGATCTGAGAGCCATTCAGGATAATCTCCATTTTTCTCATGATATTCCTTTATGGCTTTGCCGATTGTTTGTAAGTTATGTTTGCAGGTTTCTGTATGTTTATCAACGTTTTCTTTCTGAACATCTTTTTTAGGTTCTTCTGCAATGACGATACCAGAGTTAATTAGTGCTATCATCAAACAGGTAAGTATGGTTAAAGTCAATTTTCTATGCATTTTTTTACTCCTAATTTCATTTTTTTATTTTGTTATTATAACCCAAGTTACTACCTACAAGATTATGGATATGAAGTCATTGCTTTTTATACAAAAATCGCATTTATACGACACTTCAGGCTTCCGCTCCAGCGGAGCGATATGTTTATAGCACGCTCAGTTTGCGTGTGCCCTATGTAGCTCTTAAAGTTACTTCCAATTCATTTCCTTGGAAGTCAACATTTTTCTGTATATCATTTACGTCAACACGCGTCATTATTGTCATCCCCATATCTAGTACCCTAAGAATTTGCCGCAACATGTAACTAATATCTTCTTTTTTTACATCAACGAGGAATAAAACTTCACAATAAGACTCATCCGTATATTTGTAGAGCCGTTTGACAAGAGATTTAGTAATCTTATCTAATCCTTCTTTCTTGATCGCATTAGGACCTACGATTATCCGAATCATATAATTACACTCCTTCAATATTCAAGCGATATTCAGCCAGCATCCCATAATCAATAGTACTGTCTGTTATATGTTAAATCATTCACCATAATGTTATCTACGCAAACCCAATGTAACGTGCGATAAAGAATACTGCGAAATAGTGAACCAATGGGTTGACTTCCTTATGGCGTTTTGTAACGATTTTTAGTAAGGAAATAGAAATAAAACCGAATGCAATTCCATCGGTAATACTGAAAGATAAAGGCATCATAAACACGGTCAAGGCAGCAGGAATTGACTCAGTAAAATCGTCCCAATTGATATTGATTAGGTCTTTAAGCATAATACATCCGACAGCAATTAATGCTGGTCCGATGATGGGATGGAGTGGAATTGTTTGTGTGGTAAGATTCCCATTGATTACTATAGAATGATTAAACTGAAATGCACCACCTACAAGTTCAATGAGCGGTGAGAAAAATAGAGCGAGTAACATCAAAAGACCAACGACAACTGAAGTAAGACCAGTTCTTCCTCCTTCAGCAATACCAGAAGCACTTTCAATATAACAGGTCACTGTAGAAGTTCCGAGGCAAGCACCACCCACTGAACCAATTGCATCTGTCAAAAGAGCTTGACGTCCTTTAGATAGTTTTCCATCTTCAAGCAGATCAGCCTCATGGCCGGTTGCCGTGAGTGTGCCAATACTATCAAACATGTCTACAGAAAAGAAAACGAAAATGATAGGTATCAACTCTACTCTACTGAAGATGTCGGGTAATTTTAATTGAAGAAACGTTTGACCTAAGGATGGAGGTGGAGAAACGACACCATTGAATTTTACAATTCCAAAAAGCAAAGATAGCACAGTTGTCGCAAGAATGCCCATTAGAATGGCACCCTTTACTCTGTGTGCCATAAGGGTGAAAATAACAATAATACCGAAAATTGCTATCAGAACAGGCTTAGAATGGATATCACCGAGTGTGACAAATGTAGCACCGTGTGACGTGATGATTCCACTCATCTGCAAGCCAATGAACGCAATGAAGACACCGATGCCCACCGCAATTGCGTTGTGAAGTGAAGATGGTAAAGCATTCATCACTGCAGCACGTAGTCCAACGAATGATAGTATAACGAACAACATGCCTGATATGAAAACGATACCTAATCCCTCTTGCCATGGTAGATTTAACCCAGCTGGACCGCAGACGGTAAAAACAAAATAGGCATTTATACCCATACCTGGTGCAAGAGCAACAGGATAATTCGTCATGAACGCCATCAGTATCGTCGCGCCTGCGCTTGAAAGACAGGTCGCAACCATTACCGCACCGTCATCCATTCCTGCCATCTTCAAAAGTGCAGGTTGAACAAAGATGATGTAAGAGAGAGTCGTAAAAGTTGTAAAACCAGCAACTATCTCTCGTCTAACGGATGAACCGTTTTCCTTAATTTTAAATAATTTTTCTAACATCGTACCTATCCCCTATTAACGATGTGCCAATTCATAATCTCAATTATAAATTGCTCTTTCTGATTTTTTGCCGAAATTCACTAAGGATTCACAGTTTCGTAGATATAAACCTCCGATAAAGAAAATAGTGATCAATTATATTATAGTAAAAACCATAATTATTTACACACGACGGTAGGTTCGGTTTCCTAACCGAACCGGTGTTTGTTCAGTGTCATAGATGCGGTTAGGAAACCGCATCTACCGAGGAGTGTGCACGTATTCTTACATTAATTATTTACACATGACGGTAGGTTCGGTTTCCTAACCGAACCGGTGTTTGTTCAGTATCATAGATGCGGTTAGGAAACCGCATCTACCGAGGAGTGTGCACGTAATTGGTATTATTCATGAAATACCGTAGCGCACCTGTTAGTTTGCGTATTGATATGCACAAACTAACAGTTTACGCCACACAAGTATCAACTTAGATCAGTTCATTATTTCTGTCGTAGACGTGTTTCTAACGCCTCTAATTCTTCTCTTAACGCGTCAGGTAGTTTGTCCTCAAAACGTTCATAGTGTTCACGAATGGACTTAATTTCGTTTAGCCATTCGTCTTTATCCACGTTCAAGAGTTCATTCATCTGCTGCTCGGTTACATCAAGATCGGATGTATCAAGTGCATCAGGAGAAGGTAAATAACCGATAGGTGTTTTGACAGCATCCGCTTTACCACTGATCCGTTCAACAATCCACTTCAGGACGCGACTATTTTCACCAAAACCAGGCCATAACCAACCACCATCGGCATCTTTTCTAAACCAATTGACATAGAAAATTTTGGGGAGTTTGTCCGCATCGGATTTATTACCCATTTCTAACCAATGTGCAAAGTAGTCTCCCATGTTATATCCGCAGAAGGGAAGCATTGCCATCGGATCACGACGGAGTTCACCGACTGTACCTGCGGCGGCAGCAGTTCGTTCAGAAGAGGCAATTGATCCGATGAATGTGCCATGTTGCCAATCAAATGCTTCAAAAACAAGCGGGACTGTGGCAGCACGTCGTCCACCAAATAGAATAGCTGAAATAGGCACACCATTCGGATTTTCCCAATTCGGGTCTATGATAGGACATTGTGATGCAGGTGTTGTATAACGTGAATTCGGATGCGCTGCAGTCTTTTCATCACCGGGATGCCATTCTTCTCCAAGCCAACTTGTAAGTGTTTCAGGCACTTCTTCGGTCATGTCCTCCCACCAGACATCTGTGTCTTCCGTAAGGGCAGCATTTGTAAAGATAGAATTTGATGCAAGTGTGTGCATTGCATTTGGATTTGTATCCATAGACGTTCCAGGTCCAACACCGAAAAATCCAGCTTCAGGATTGATAGCATAGAGTCGTCCATCTTCACCAAACTTCATCCAGGCAATATCATCTCCAATAGTTTCAGCTTTCCAACCGGGTATAGTAGGTGTGAGCATTGCAAGGTTCGTTTTACCACAAGCACTGGGAAATGCAGCAGCAATATAGGTTTTTTCACCTTCTGGGTTGGTCAATCCCAAAATAAGCATGTGTTCTGCCATCCAACCATCGTTTTTTGCCATAATTGAAGCGATGCGAAGGGCATAACATTTTTTACCGAGTAATGCATTACCGCCATATCCACTTCCATAAGACCAGATGGACCGTTCTTCAGGAAAATGAACTATATACTTATTGTCAGGATTACAGGGCCATGAAACATCTTCTTGTCCGGGTTCAAGTGGCATTCCTACAGAATGTAAGCACGGGACAAAATCCCCATCTTCACCTAAAATGTCCAATACATCCTTACCCATGCGAGTCATAATCCGCATATTAACTACGACGTAAGGTGAATCGCTGATTTCCACACCGATATGAGATATAGGTGAACCGAGTGGCCCCATACTGAAAGGAACGACATACATCGTGCGTCCTTTCATGCATCCTTTAAATAATCCTTTTAAGGTTTCTTTCATCTCATCTGGGTCGTGCCAGTTGTTTGTAGGTCCTGCTTCAGTCGGAGTTTTGGCGCATATATATGTTCTACCTTCTACACGGGCTACATCTGCCGGGTTAGAACGTGCAAGGTAACTTCCTGGACGTTTATCTGGGTTCAACCGTACAAATGTCCCATTCTGAACGAGTTCCTCACATAGACGGTCATTCTCTTCCTGAGAACCGTCGCACCAATAAATATCATCAGGTTGGCACAATTCTGCTGCTTCTTGTACCCAACTGAGCAGTTTACTATTGTTCGTCATTCAATTCCTCCATTGTTGTTAGTCAAACTATATTAGCAAATTTAAAGAAATGTTGCAATTTTTAAATTAAAGTTTGATGTTGCGTATATATAACCGTTTTCTACTTATTATGCTTATAATTCAAGACGTGTAATTGTTGGTAAAGTTGATATAATCATTCAAAGTTCAGGCATCAAAACGATGCTCCTAACTTCACATGTATTTTGCCTCGTAATGCTGAATCACCCGCTGCAAGACCGTAATCCAGTTGAATAATCCCACCTTTAGATTCCAGCCTTGCACCAAACCCGTATCCAATCCTTAATCTGTCAAACTCAGAAGGTCGGTCGATGAATGTAACTGAACCTAAATCAAGAAATGTAAAGAATTGTGAATTGCGTCCCATTATGAATCTATATTCAAAGTTTGCATGTACTCTGCGTGGACCTGAAAACCAATCTTCATCATATCCCCGTAAATTGCTTGCCCCTCCTAAATAAAAGAGTTCAGTGGGAGGAATGTTGACACCCCAAGCAGCTGCCCCGTGTAATTCAATAGCGATTATCTGATTTTCCCATGTTTGAAAGTACTGTTGAACGTCAAGCCAGATTTTGCGAAGTCTAAAATCACTTCTTGAAAGTTCAACTGCAAAACTATCACGTCTTCCACGCGTCGGATTCAGATAATAATCACGTGAATCTCTGGTCACCCTTAAGGTGATACTATACTTTGATCCGCTTCCACTTTCTGTGGCAGGTATTCGGTCTACATCGGTAGGATGTGGTGGTACATTCAGCGGATCACCTATGTTTTGCGGAGGCAGTGTTGGTGTGATATTTTCAAAATTTAGATACTTATATCCGAGTGTAACTTCACCTTCATAATATCTATCAAATTTGGAAAACCCGCTTAAGTTTGCTTCTTTTTCTTCAGATTCGTCATCATTGAAGGGATTTCGTTGCTTAAGTTGACTGTATGCTACACCTAATGTAATAGGTCTTCCCAATATCCACGGTTCTTTATATCCAACTCGTAGTGCATTCAGTAGACCTGATTTCCAATGGAAATGGATATCTCGTCCAGTTCCTAATAGGTTTGTTTCACCGAATTCCAAAACACCTGTAAGTTGCGGAACAGATTCTGAGCCTTCAACAGGAGGCGCATAACCGAGTACACCTATGAGTCGTCCCGTTCTTCCTTCCGTCACTTTGGCATGAAAGATGACCGTATTTTCAGTTGCTCCCTCCTCAATTAAAGTTGGATTGACATAGTGAAAATATCCTAAATTCCGCAGACGGTGATAGCTACCATCAATCTTTTTCTGGTCATAATCCTCATTGGCTTTTATCGGCATTTCTCGTATCACCACATGCTGCTTCGTTTTCTCAAGACCACTCACCTTCACATCACTAATTCTAACTTTTTCTCCTTCACGTATATGCAAACTGAAATCTAAACTTCCATGCGTAGGTGAAAGATTTTGTATAGTCGGTTCAATCTCAACTTTGGGATGTCCATATTCACTGTATATCATCTGAATCCGTTCAATACCTGTTTCAAGAGCCTCTTGTGTGAAGAACTGTCCTTTTCGTAAACCGAGTTCACGTAGTATTTTGGATTTTGAGAACAGTTGATTACCTAAAATAGAGAAACTGCCAAAACGCAATCTTTTTCCTTCACGGATTTTCACCTCAATACCGATGCTAACATTGTTTGTTGAAGCAGGAGAGGATAATGGAACAACTTGTGCGAACACGTAGCCATCTTTTCTGTATGCCATCGTGATACGTTCAAACCCATCACTGATTTCATTCCGAGAATATACTTTTTTCGGATGCCAACCGAATAGATCGCGCAACTTCCTTTGATTGAAATGTTTATTTCCATCAAATTTGAGTTGGGATATGATGTAGATCGGAATTGAATCTTTGTTTTCTGTTTCGTTGGTAAGTGGTGTATCCTGTTGTGTTGCGTCAATGGCTGACACACTATTTGGTACTGATGCAAGAGCGAGAAATATGATGGAGAGGAATAAGTAGTATTTTCTGGATGGTTTTGTGTGCATGTGTTGTCAACCGATGATGGGATTATAGGATATTTTAACATGCACGATGTGATAAATGCAAATGGCTGCTATATTTAATGTCAGGGTTATTTTGTTTTAGGATTTTTGTTTAATATTATTCATAAACGTTAAATTCATTATGGGTTTGTATTCCTTATTTGTCTGAACCAGGATTTTCAGGATTAGTAGATTTTCAGGATTATGAGTTTGGCTCTGCAAAGTTCCTATTCCCAATTTGACGTTTATTTTCTGGATAGCACTTTGATGTTTAGTCCCGTAGGGACGGCATCTGTATAGGGAATATTAACTACCGATTTATTCTTCATACCAACTCGGAAAAGCAATCCCCTTTTTCTTAAGATCTATCAACTCCTTATCAAGATTACACCTTTTCTGCTTTCCGCCGTGTATACTCGGTTCAGCACACAGCATCTCACGTAGAGTCTGCATAGACTCAAGCACGTTGTCGCTTGTAATACCCAACACCTCAGTTAGCAGACAGCGATCCAACTCCTTACGCACAGGGTCATACGCGCATTCATTGACAGGCAGCATCCGTTTATATTTCAGACGTTCAAAAATTGCCTCAGCATTTGCTAACGCTTCATCGGAGAGTTCACGGACATCCAGCGTAGGCAGAGTTCGTAATGTTGTTAATCTTAATTTTCCGCGTCCAGCAGTTTGTTTGCCACTGTGCAACCAGTGACAGAAAAGCCCTAAGGTTGAATTACACCAAAGTGTCCAAGGAATCTCGTGTCTTGGGTTTTCGAATGCTACGTTCGTTATCAATGTTGGACCGATAGCAGGCTGCTCAGTAAAAAGAACTATTATTGAACAGGCAGTGAATCTTGGAACCATGTTGTAGTGAGTTCTGCTATTTCGATCTACTCGATTTTGAACTTTAGTTTCAGCGTTTGGAATAGGTATAGCGCGCGAATCTGGGAGGACAAGCATTGATCGCTGGACTTCGCTCTTTGCATTCCACAAGCAAGCGTACCCATCTTCGTTGTGTTGAAAACCTTCCACTTTACGAAACACACCCCTAACCTCAGCTAATCCCAATGTCGCTATGTCTCCGACTTGGCAAATTGGAATCTCAGTAATCGTTTCCTGAAACTCCTGCAGTGGTAATTCTAGTCTGCCTTTTTTCAGTCGTTGGGCAGATTGAAGTACTGCCATTGACTTCACGCGGACAGCAATCCACCCTTCACCGCGAGGTAAAGGACAGTCAAGCATATATCCGAAAGTTTCCTCTCCGACCTTTATTGCATCGCCACCACTTGGCGTATCTTCTAATCGGTACGTTCCGTTACTTCGGATGATTCTGTTAGTAATCTCAAACGCCTCAAGTAAACTTTTTGGACGTTGGTTTAGGCAAACAAACTTTCCACGTCCTGTATTATTACCTTTCCCTTTTGTGGCAACGATAATGCACTCTGCCATATCTGTATCTGCAGAGAAAGCACAATCAAACCCTTTAGCCTCAGCAATGGTTATCACAACCACATCATGATATGCAGTTGCCCACATGTCACGTAATTTCTGGGAAGTTGGTGAAGCTAGCACCGTTGCAGGCAGGATACAACCCATTACACCTGTAGACTTAAGCATACTGTGGGCAAGTTCTACAAAATAGGAACTGAGTCCTGCTTGTCCATTAGCAATATGTGCGATTTTTTTCTTGAGGGCGGTTTGCATTGCCTTTGTATACTCTTTAGGTCGATCGCTACCTTGGAATGGAGATTTTGCTCCGTCTATTCCCGCTGGATCTGCCCCCGGTTTCGTAAAAGGTGGATTCTGAATAACGATGTCAAATTTTTTGTAAGGAAATTCCTTTTGGAGATCAACAATCCTATTTTCTTCACCACCAACCTGTTCACCCTCCGTACCAAATAACTTCATATCAAGCAATTCAAGTGAACCTACCGCGTATTTGCTATTGTCTAATTTACCGTAAGGAGCAGTAAGGATACGCGTACCACCAAGTTTCATATCAGCATATCTACTTGCAAGTGCAGCAGCCGTAAGATGTGTCGCATTCGGCATAATATCTACACCGCCGATGTTTTTCTCTAACATCCGCTGATGGATATCCTTGCCATTTCCACCCGCTTGTTCATACAGTGATAAAATACGTTGATAGACACCGTTAAGCAACGCACCTGTACCGCAGGCGAAGTCTGCAACTTTCGGAAGTTTCCCTTTCGGCAACTCAGGCATTACAAGCGTAGACAGCAGCACAGCACTTTCCGGGAGCGTATAGTTCGCCTTTACATATTTCCTATCCGTGATTAACTTTTGGAACACAATACCCGAGAGCTCGTGTATCTGCGCGATACCCGTATCAACAAGGTCTTTAGCAGCTTCACACAGGAGTCTTAAGATATGTCTAACAAGCCTGTCATCCGTAGCGAGTGCTTCAACGAGGTTACGAGCATCTTCAAAAATAGGACGATAATTTACCTTAAGGATAGTGTGCCAGTCGTCAATGACATCAGTATAATCAATTGTCGGTAGGAGTTGGCGGAGTGAACGGACAGATTCCATCTCTGCTTTACCTGCAAGGGAACTCTGAAACACAAAAGCATCAGTGATAATCAGTGCTGCCATGCGAAGCGTTTGGATGTTCGGTTTCTCTTCCGAGTTGTCTCCCTCTTTAGAGAAAACCTCTTGGTGCAAAATTGTCTCAATCTTCTTGCCGATGACAGGATGGTCAACGATAGCATCTTCAAGTAGATATGCTGCCTTGTTGATGCTTTTCTCCATCTCTTCTGCTGCCGCTTCAAGATGAGAATTCGGCATTGCACCTACGTGCAGAGCATTTGCGATGTCGCTTACTTTGCCTGTTGCCCATCCGTTTTCTGGGAAGTGTCCTACGGTATCACCGACTGTAGTGACAAGTTTGTATTGTAGGTCATCAGCAGTGCGAAGTTGTGGATTGATATCCTTTCCCGCCATCTTCTTAAAACGGTCAGGATAAAGGATTGCCATAACGTTATTGAGCGTTTTCCCGACAACGTGATATTCAGTTTCAAGTTCAAGAACAAGTCTTGTTTCCGCTTGTGTTATGAGATTGTTAGCGTTGGTAGTGGTAGCAAATTTCGCTTCAATGCCGACTGGTTCTCTACCGTGTTCAATTACAATGGCATCAAGTTCGCTGTTGCCTTTAAGGAAAGCGTTGACTTCTGTTTCGAGCTCCCATCCGTGACGCATGTGTCGTAGGATGTTCACCAGTTCATTTGTGATTGTGGTTTCGCGTTGGTTTGCCATAATGTTTCTGTTTTAATTTATCGCAATCACTCTGACCTCAAATCAAAAACAGTTTTAAAACTGGCAGTTTTCCCAGTATTCAGGGCAGTTTGGATGGCGTGCTTGTAGTCTCGGAGGGGAAAGGGAGTACCAACCAAAGGCAGAAATTGCTCCCCATGTTTCTGTAGCAGCTGCAGACCGAGTTGAAATGTATGCAGTTGTTCATCATTATAAGTTTCAATTCCGTAGGCATAAGACCCTTTAACCTGTAACTGCTTATACCAAATAGAGGTCCAATCTATATTTTTTGGAATTCCAGGCATACCAATTAAAACAACCTGTCCACCAAACTGTGTAAAACGGAGGGCATCGTCTATGGTAGAACTTGAACCGACACAGTCAAAGGTAATATCTACACCACCCTGTAAGACCAACTTACCGATTTCAGGTTGATATGAAGCCGCATTTGTCAATTCACAGAAAACATCATAACTACTACTATTAACCGGAATTATCTCATCTGCACCGAGTTTCTCTGCTAATTCCTGTTGATGCGGGTATTTAGCAGAAATAAGGATCCTGTTTTGATGACCCAACATCCGTAGCGATGCAACCGTCAACAAGCCTATTGTTCCACCACCAATTACACAGATTTCGTCTGAATCAGAGATTTCTGTTTGTAGGACACCATGCAACGCACACGCAAACGGTTCAAGCAGCACAGCAATTTCATCCGATATATCATCAGGCACATGATGAACTTGTGATTGATGTGCCAGCACAAAATCACTCCAACCTCCTCCTGTATCTCTACAAAAACCTGTCTGTAGTCCTTCAGCGATACTCCCCTTTGTAACATTCTCACAGTTTACATACTGCTGATTTTGACATTGAACACAAGGGGGATCAATCTCTCGCACGCTACAAGCTAATACAGGTTCAACAACTACCCTATCACCGATAGACATACCGTCAACGTCCTCACCCATTTCAGCGATTTCACCAACTATCTCATGTCCTAAAACAAAAGGGTCTGATGTGAATGGGGACAGATAGACACTCCCCTTGGCTGTAATCGTGGATAAATCTGAGCCACAGATTCCACTCAATCGGTTCTTGATTTTCACCCATTGAGGCGTGGGGAGTTGCGGTTCGGGTAGGTCCACGAGACGTGTGCATGAGAGTGGAGACGTATAGAGACTTCTCCACCTATGTCCAAGGTAGCGTAGGACTACATAACGTTTGATGCTTTTGGTGTATTGTATGGCTTTCACGGTATCTGTCTAATTTGCCTCGTTTTGATAATACTCCATCAATATCTCAGCAACTTCAGGTCTTGATATTTCAGGTGGAAGCTGCTCACCTGCGCCAAGCATTTCACGCATTTTCGTGCCAGAAATTGAGAAATAATCATCCGATCCATGCGGACAGTCACCCATCATAATAATCTTATTGCATTTATTGCACCACATTGTCCAATTACCACGGAATATCTCAATTTCTAACGCATCTTTCGGGATGTCATCAAAGATTGTCTGTGCGTCAAATGGACCATAAAAATCACCTGCACCAGCATGGTCACGTCCAACGATAAAGTGGGATGCACCACAGTTCTGACGAAAAACCGCATGAAGCAGTGCTTCTCTCGGTCCAGCATATAACATATCAAATCCATAACCAGTGATAGAGACGGTATTTTCAGGAAAATAGTGGTCTACCATAGTTCTAATTGCGGCATCACGAACAGCAGCTGGAATATCACCCGGTTTCAGTTTGCCAAGCAACATGTGAATTAGAACACCATCAGCATCCACATCTCTTTGTGCTATCTTACAAAGTTCTTCATGTGCACGGTGCATCGGGTTTCGAGTTTGAAATGCAACTACAGTTTCCCAGCCACGTTTCGTAATGTCTTCGCGAATCTCAATGGCTGTTCGGAATGTATCAGGAAAATCCGTTGGAAAATAGGAATAGTTCAAAACTTGAATTGAACCGGATAGCACGTTATCACCAACATCTGCAAAAGCGGGAACACCCGGATGGTCAGGATCGGTTGTGCCAAAAGTCTTTTCTATAATAAGTTGCTTTTGTTCATCTGAAATCTGTTCTATTGTCGAAACTTTCATAATTGCAATGGGTGGATTGCCATCAACATTCGGGTCACGAAGTGTAATACGGTCAGTGTTTTTGACTGCATCCGATAGTTCATCGTCAGAAACAATGTTCATGATAGGAACTGGCCAAAAAAGTCCATTCGGCAGTTTCATTTCGGATGCAACACTTACCGCTTCGGCTATGTTCATATATCCAGACAACGGTGTAAAGTAACCCGATGCAAGCATTACGGCTGATGCAGCTGCTCCTGAACTGATTAGGACAGATGGAAGGTTATCCGCCTCTTTTATCAGTTCAGCACGTTCCGCATCATCCGATACGTAAAGGGGTGTTAAGGTTTCGGCTCCATGTGGTTTAATCATTAGTATCTCCTTAAATTATGTGTAAATAAAACCGTTATCAATCTTCAACTTCTATCTGTTCAACGATACATCCGTTCCATATCCAATGGATATGTCTCTTTGCAGTTTCAATCCGCTTTTTCGTTGTGTAAATCACGAGAGCAATATGTTCATTATTTACCTCTACAATGGCTTCTTTTTCAACCATTTTGTTGTTGGGAGGCACATAAAGTTTCTTTATAATTCGTTTGCCGTTTGCCAACATATTAACTTCATGTGTTGCTGCTTCTGCGGATTGAAAGATATTTGTTACCTTATATGTGCCATTCGGCAGGTCAATTCTGAAGGCTGCATCCTCTTTGCCATGCACAGAATCTCTTGTGAGTGGTGTCGTATTTTCTGGTGGTCCCAAATAAGCTGCACGAGGTGTGATTCGCCAGTTATCTTTATTTAACGGATCTCTCGGATTCCACTCTGTATCCCATCCGTATTTGCCACTGATATACATAGTTTTCGGCGCGACAATATGATGATTCTCCTCTGCCTCTGCACTATCAGGCTGCATATCAAACCGTATTACCAGATTACCATCTTCTGTCTTGTTCCAAAGTTCAAGTTCAGGTTCAAGTGCTGATTTTCTTTTGAAAAGTTTCAGATGTTCTGTTTGATGAATAATGTCATAGGTATCTTTGAGATCTGCAAACTCCTCTGTTTCTGGGTAGTTCCATGCAACAACATAATCAGCACGGATATAACTTAATCCTACACTTTTTTGGTTGTTGCGATTTACCGGAAAATAGTCATAGTTTGCCTCATAGTTTGACATGTGAACGACATCATCAACATATACACCATAGAATGCTTGTGCATGGATATAGGGTGTGACATATTTGACTTCACCGAGTGCCTCAGATTTGTGTGCTTGTGCCACGCGTATAGCGTATGTGGTATGGGGTTCTATATATTCTGTTCCTGAAACAAGTTCAGCAATTTCTGGTGATATCCGGGCATGGTCATAAGCCGTTCTGCCCCAATGAAGTAAAGCAAAAATAACAAGACAGGTTGTTATTGCATAACGTATGACTCCATGTCTATTCATAGATAGCAATGGTAGTAACTTCGGTCTCTCAGGATATAATTCCTTATCAGGTTGTGTTTCAAAATCTGGAATAAGCAACCACGGTGCCACCATCAATAGAATATATATATGAATCCGATCATTAATCCACCCACCAGGTCCATAACCCCACGGTGCCTTCGCAAACATATAAGTAAACAGTAATGCTATCAATAGAAACACATCTGTCTGTTTAATCCACTGTCTTCGGTATATCCTATAAATAATAGAAATTATAACGCCGATACCTAAAATCACAAGCAATGAATAATTAACAGGAATATGCCAATCCGTAAAGTAAACAATTGACTTAACACCCCAAAAGTAATCCCAAATCCATTCCATACCACGATGGCTTCCTGATTGATGCTGCTTAAGACTTTGCAGATAGTATTCCATCAAAACAAAATACATTGGTACCATATAAAGGAAGAAACCGAACAAAGGTTTGAGACTAACATTGAGACTAACAGTGAATTGTTTGCATGCTGTGAACCAATCTTTCTTCCGTTCCATCCATGCCTCAACCAAGGCGTTGATACCCCATATACATCCTGCTGCTACAGACATGCCTAACACTATTAATCCATAAGAAGCGATATGGGATAGATAAGTGAGTAACAACAATATGTATAAAATGCAGAGATGTCTTACCTGTATATTTTCCTTGTGTTTCCACCAGAAACCGAAACTAAAAAAGAAAAAACTAATGCTCAGTGTAAAATTGTAGAATCCCATATAGAGAAGGTAGTTATATGCAAATGGAAAACCGATCCAAGCGTAAAGATACTTTGAATCCCGCTCTTTATGGACTGCACTGAGGAAATAGAAAAAGGCAATAGGGATTAATCCAACAGCAATTGTAAGGAATATTTTTTCGGACATCACAGGTGGAAAGATGTATAAGAGCGCAGCAAGGATTATATGTGACAACCAGTTCGGAAAGATGGTAATGTTAAGTTTCCATGCATCACGTATTTTGTAGTTTTCATGTTGTCCATACTCTTTTAGTACAAGAGCATTGTAAACATGGCTCGGACCATCTTGAGATGGGAAATATGCAAAAATCCAAATCGGAAGGAGATGTAATATCAACAACACAACGAATAGGTGTTTCCAAGACAGGTTTCTCCAACTAAACATTTTTCACTCCAGATAATGTTTCGTCACCTAAGTTTGTATATTCTCTTTAAAATAGAGACAGTGTTGTGTTAATGGACACTTCTCACATAAAGGTTTTCTTGCATTACATATTTGCCTACCGAAATAGATGAGGTTCATGTGGAAAGAATATGTTTTTCCGTTAGGGATGATGGCAGGTAATTCAAGATGAGCCTTTTCTGCACTACAATTCGGGGAGATTAATCCGAGTCGTTTTGAAATTCGGAGGATATGTGTATCAACGGGGAACACTTCTCTACCACAGGCAAATGAAAGTGTTACCGAGGCTGTTTTGATTCCGATTCCTTTATGTTGAATAAGGAATTCTAATGCATCCTCCGTTTTCATATCGTGGATAAATTCTAATGACAATTCATTATATTCAGTTTTGAGCCAAGATAGGAAGTTCTTAATAGTTTCGGTCTTCTGTCTCCCTAATCCTACAATCTTTATTGTTTCTTCAACGGCATTGGCATCTGCTCGTAACACATCTTCCCAAGTCGGAAATTTCTCTCTAAGTTGTGCATATCCCTTATCACGACTGACATCAGTTGTGTTCTGTGACAGTATGGTCAGGATGAGACATTCCAGGATATCTTCCGTGCCATCCCAAGTAGGGACACCGAGTAAATGTTCCAGTGTGTCCGATATGTATTGTGCTTTCTGATGTAAATTCAAGGATAGATTCCATTCTAATGTTTTTATTATTATATCACAAAATGAAAAAATAGCAAATATTTCTATGGTGCACTCAACAACAGAACTCTTGCCAATTTAAAGAAAACATGGTATTATCCTATTAATACTAATTCTGCTTGGAGGTCTGATAATGCGTTTTGCTCGTTTCCTGACAACAACGACTGTTTTACTTTTACTTATTAGTTTTTATGTTTCATCCCCTTCCCACGGTTTTATTGAACGTGAGTTTACGATACGCGAAGTGCTTGATGCATGTACAAATATTGTGTTCGGAGAAGTCCAAGTTGCCAATGCTCGCAGGTTACAAGCTATCATTACTGTTAAAGAAGATGTAAAAGGCAAAAGTAATTTAAAAGAAATAAAAATGAATTTTGCTACAGGACAATATAAACAGAACACTTCACCCCAAATAATGGCCCGTTTGCTAAAAGAGGGTATGCCAATAATTGTGTTCTATCGTGAACAATACGGTATTGATAGTATGTGTTTCATTGATAATACCTGGTTTCAGATGCGTAGTTATCAGGGCAGACGTAACAGGCTTGAAAGAAACAGTGGTGCATCTTGGTGGAGTTTCACACATATTGACCCAATGATGAAACGCACGTATGATGGAAAGACAAAGGATTTTCAGAAAGTTGTTCGTGATATGTTAGCAGGTAAAATGTGGGTCACTGCCCCAAAAAACGGGGTAAAAGTTCTCGTCTTAACTGGAAATAGCACCCCTACGACTTGGGGGCAATCTCATGTCCACACAAACACAATGACTTATGAATACAAGGCACTACGCAATGTGAAGACGGCTGGAAAACGTCCAATGGCTTATGAATCTACAAAAATGCGTACGTTACCAAACCTAAAAGATGCAGATCTTTTATGGCTCGGATACGAAGAAATATCAAGCTACGGGAGACATCTTCTATCTACTGGGACAGAGAAAAAAATAAAAGACTTCGTCAAAAATGGCGGTATTGTCGTCGTTGCAGGACAAGACAGTACAATGCGTAGACCTTGTGGAATCGGATGGTTGCAAGGTAATTTGAAAGGCGTTGAAAGTCCACCAGATAGACATTTTGTGATTATAGACAATTCTGAACCCGTATTTTCCACCCCGCACAGAATCCGATCCGGCACACTGTTTATTGATGATGCATGGGTGGAATGGGAAGAAAACGATCAAGTATTTGCAACTACAAAAGAACGTAATGAACTTGTAGTCGGTGCACGAAAGTATGGAAAAGGGCTATATATCATTACAAGCCTTCGCAATGATACACAGTATACAGTTTCCAACAACAAACTGCTAATGGAAAACATCCTTCATTATGCTGTGAAGACGCTTAAGAAATGA
Organism: Candidatus Poribacteria bacterium; assembly: GCA_965214095.1. Taxonomy (GTDB): domain Bacteria; phylum Poribacteria; class WGA-4E; order WGA-4E; family WGA-3G; genus MSPOR6. The sequence goes on from OZ243938.1 coordinate 3,076,565, forward strand.
TGTTATACACGCTATAGAAATTTCGTCCACGGTAGGCGAGGTTTCCTAACCTCGCAGATGCAGAGTGTTCAAGTAATTTCAATTTCAAAATCTACTATATACGTCTTATAGAAATTTTGTCACCACTAATGTGATGTCATCATGTAGGTTTTCACCTTGTTGATATGCTTCAAGATCGGCTAATATCTCAGTCCTAATTTCAACTGGAGATAGGGAGCGATTTTTAACTAGCAGGTCCTTTAAACGTTCAATCCCATACATCTCAGCATCTGCATTAAATGCTTCAGTGATACCATCAGAATAAAGCACAAGAAAGTCACCGGGTTCCCATGTAGTTTCTGTACTATGGTAGTGAGTCACTGCATCTTGATCTGGTAATGCAATACCTACTGGCGTAAATTGCGAGTCTAATTCAATGAATTCATCACTCTTCATCCGATAAAGAAGCATTGAAGGGTGTCCCGCGTTGGCAAATTCAAGTCGATTGTCCTGATGGATAATCACATAACAACATGTCATATAGATAAAGGTCTGTGCATCTTCCTCCGTGACGCGTTTTACGGCTTGCATTACCTCTGGTACCGATGCATCAAACCGTATTTGTGTCTGAATGCCACTTTTAGTCATCGCTGCGACCATCGCAGAATGAAACCCATGCCCCATCACATCACCGATAAAAATTCCAACCTGTTCATTTGGCAGATAGAGATAATCATAATAATCCCCACCGACATTGTTCGTTGGTTGGCAATATCCGGCAGAAGTAATACACGAATGTTTAATCTCTTCGTTTGGCAAGATTGATTGCTGTACCTGCGCTGCGAGTCGCATAGACTCCTCTTGGGCGATCTCTTTGCGAATGGCACCCATCTGAACTTCAAGATCATTCCGTATCTTATTATTGAGAACCCGAAACATACCTCTACCAATCAGCGGAATGCGGGCTAATGCTTGGAAAAAATCGTCACGATCAATACGCAGCAGACGTGTTAAAGTGCACGTTTTAATCGTTGCACTTCTCGGTTTATCGTCAATCAGCGCAACTTCACCGAAACAATATCCCTTCTCTTTAAATGATAATACTTCTGTTTCAGCTTTGATGATGCTGATTTCGCCATCTACCAAAAAGTAAAGTGAATCTCCTTCCGCACCTTCCTTAAAAATAGTGTGACTTTTAGGGAAAACTATTTCATGGGCAATGTCGCTAATAGATTCTATATCTGCTATTGAGAGTTCTGCAAAAAGTTCAGTCTGTTTTAGAAACGTGCTTTTCTCTTTGGCTAACATAAACACAAATATCCTCGGCAATGTGCTTTATTGAGTATTATTTGAAAGAAATATTCAACTATCGGTTTTATTTAGCAATCGTGGTATTATATCCAACCTACCTGTATTTGTCAAACCTGTTTTTGCCTAAACTCATTAGACATATCTTGCACAATTGTTCATTGCATAGTATCATTATTTGAATAATGACTTAATGTGACAATTGCATGTTACCATCAATTCACACCAATACTGGAGCACATCTATGATCTCAGTCTACAAAATAAAACCTTGGTTTCAACAATTACTAAAACCGGTACTGACAACACTCCATAAAATCGGTTTCACGCCCAACGCTATCACTTGGATGGCAATACTATTGTCAGCAGTCATCGGTGTTCTATTATGGTTCTATCCTAATGGTGCTATGCTCTGGATATTTGCTGTCGCTTTATTAGTAAGAATGACGTTGAACGCACTTGATGGGATGATGGCGAAAATGTATAACATGACAAGCACTTCAGGTGAAATACTAAATGAACTTGGTGATGTCATATCCGATGCTGTCATGTTTTTCCCGCTGATAAAACTTACTGGGGTCAACTTCTGGTGGGTGCTGTTGTTTATGTTCCTCTCTATGCTAAATGAATTCATCGGAGTCCTAACGAAAGCTGCGACAGGTACAAGAAGATACGACGGTCCAATGGGTAAGAGTGATAGAGCCTTAATATTGGGGATTACTTGTTTGCTGTTCTTCTTTTGGGAAAAGGTATCGTTAGCTTTCAATTACATTTTCATTGGAATGAGTATCCTGTTATTATTGAGTTCTGCAATTCGAATTAAAAATGGATTAAAACAAATCGGGAGTGCTGAATGAATATACTAAATTTGCTTATAGTTCAACAAAAGGAAATTGCATTAGTTATCGGTTTGATTTTCGGAATTCTCGTTTTTGCATCCTTTCTTTTCTGGATTTTGGGAAAAGTAAAACCAAAAACCGACCTATCTGAATTAGTCATGAGAACCAAATCGTGGTGGGTAATGGCTATTATCTTTGTTTTGGCTATCATTTTACATCCTGTTATCACCTTTATCTCTTTAGGGTTGTTGTCTTTTCTTGCGTTGCGAGAATTATCAACAATAAGCAAAAACGTCAGAGAATCAGATCGAAAGGTATTGATATGGTGCTTCTTGAGCATTCCATTCCAATATTATTTTGCATACATCGGACAATACAGCCTGTTTATCATCTTCATTCCTGTGTTTATGTATCTATGGATCGCATTTATGCTGGTGATAATCGGTGAAACAGAGGATATTAGCCGTTCCATGAGTGTCCTACCTGCCCAATTGATGCTTACCGTTTTTGGTATCAGTCATCTGGCATTTCTGGTTTCATTGCCTGATATTGATGGCTTTGACGCAGGAGGTAGAGCTCTACTGTTGTTCATTGTTTTCATAACAGAAATGAACGATGTCTTCCAGTTCACATGGGGAAAGTTACTTGGAAGATTTAAGGTCATTCCAAAGGTCAGTCCGAATAAAACTTGGGAAGGATTGATAGGAGGCGTTATTACTTCGGTAATTGTTGGTTACTTTTTGCGTTTCTTAACACCATTCTCCGAAATTGAAATTTTGATCACTTGTGGCATAGTAGCAATTACCGGTTTTGTCGGTGATGTCGTTGTTTCTGCTATTAAGAGAGATATAGGTCTAAAAGATACAGGAGAAGCAATTCCCGGTCATGGTGGGATTTTAGACAGAATTGATTCGCTTGCTGTCACGGGACCAGTGTTCTTTCATATTGTGTATAACCTATATTACCTCTGACATATTCCCACGCCTAAAGGTGGAGGGTTCTTTGTTCTTACATTAACGACTTGTGCTAGTTACGTAATAGTTTAGTTATTTTTCACAACTGTTCATATTTTAGTTGATACTTTCAGGAAATTGGTAATTTTTTCCGTACACGAATCTTGTCTATGACTGGGTTTTTCCGATCAAAAAATTACCAATTTTACCAATTAGTAATACCATTTCTAATAAAGAATAGTTTATTATGAGATTGTGAATTCAGACTAAGACAGAGAAAATCAATTTTAGAAATGGTATAATTTGACAAGATATTGTAGTTCACAAATTAGGGGAGGGTACTAAAAAAGTGACCTTATGTATATTTGGCTAAATTGCGTAGACATAGGCTTTACGGTATGTTTGCGTTTTTCAAAATTTTAGTACGCTGCTTATTGAGTAACAGCAGAATGGCTACAGAAATGTCTTACCTTGAATTTCAGTAATAATATCCTTGTTTTTTCTCTAACTATAGTTTGGACAGTTTTTTGAGGATTTGAACAGTGCTCTGGACAAGGAGCATCACAGTCATCATATCTATTTCTTGAATGATACACCTATCGCCCCGCTGGGGCTTGCATTGGTCGGGGCACATTTTCTATACACCATAGGCGTCAATTTAGCGTCCTTCCAAGTACCGGTAGGTTCGGTTTCCTAACCGAACCGGCTTTGTGCTAAATACCTTCATAGAGGTTCTCGCGTAGGATCCGGTTCGGTTAGGAAACCGAACCTACCGTCCTGGGGAAAACGCCTAATTTACACTAAATTGACGCCCATGGGGCACATTTTTCTATACACATTCCGCCCCGCTGGGGCTGCTCATTTTGATGTTTTCACACTTTTTCATCAAAGTATTATCCTATCCAAAACTCACAATATATTGCAAATGCCAGCAATATCAGTATGTAACCAAGAGAAATTGTCCAAACTATAGTAAAACTAAATAACCCTACTAAATAGTCTTGCAATTCTTGACTTTTAATCCCAAATATGTTAAACTACATTTACTTGAATGGAACACCTCAAATCCACACGCTATGTTAACAACAACACAATTCTGTTGACAGACAAAAATAAAAACGTCACAAGGATAATATGTCAATTACCGATTATTTTAACGGAAAAGTCTTGCTGATTACGGGTGGTACCGCCTTCCTCGGGCAACCAATGGTTGCCAAAATCCTGACCTCTCTTCCAAATGTCAAAAAAATATATCTTCTCATTCGGAATCGGGTTGAGTCAAACGGCAAAATCACTTCCGCACAAACACGATTTGAAAAAGAGTTGTTGACCTCCGATGTTTTTGAAGAATTACGTCAGAAACACGGCACTCAATTTGAAGAATGGGTTAAGGAAAAGATCACTCCTGTTGAAGGTGAACTCACAGATGAAAGACTCGGTTTCAGCGATGCCGACTATCAACGTCTACAAAATGAAGTTGACATCTTTATTAATATCGCAGGACTCGTTCAGTTTGATCCGCCATTTGATGCCTCACTAAAAGGTAATACCTTCGCCGCTAAACATGTTGTGACTTTCGCAAAAGGTTGCTCAAATGCGGTTTTTCTCCATGTTTCCACTGCGTATGTCTGCGGTGACAGAACGGGTCATGTGCCAGAAGAACTCCATCCACCTTATGAACAATACGCACAAGAACATAACGAAAAAAGTCCAACGAAAATCCCCGCAACCCTCACAGAAGAGATTGATTATCTACTCTCTTTAAACCAATCCATACGTGATGAAGCTGAATCCGCTGAACAAATAGCACATTTTCAAGAGATTGCTGAAAAGCAATTAAAAGCAGACAAACGTAAAAGTCGAAAAAACATTGATACCCTCACTGAAGAGGTTAAGGAAGAATGGCTTGAGGAACGTCTGGTGGAAGCGGGACTGGAACACGCGCGGTCACGCGGATGGAACGACACATATACCTACATGAAATTCCTCGCCGAAGAGGTAATCATGGAAATGCGTGGCGACCTACCGACAGCCATCGTTCGTCCTTCCATCATTGAAAGTAGTATCGCGGAACCGCATCCAGGGTGGCTCGGTAAATATCGGATGTCCGAACCGCTCATCGTCGGTTTTGCAAAAGGAAGACTCCCCGATTTTCCCGCAGACCCAGATATTATTTTAGATATTGTGCCTGTTGATTTCGTAGTGAATGCAATGTTAGCCGCAGCAGAAGCCATCGCAGAAAGCGGTGGAATTGAGGTATACCACGTCGCTACCGGCACACAAAATCCGCTCTACTTCCGCGGAATTGTAGAAGCTACCTATGACTATTTTACTAAAAATCCTATGATAGAAAACGGGCAACCTATTCCTGTTCCAGTTTGGCAATATCCCACTTTAGAGGAATTCCAACGAAAATTAGACAGTAAAATGCGTCTGCTTGACCGCGCAATGAAAGCACTAACACTACTCCCCTTCAAATCCGCAAAACGACAAAGACGCAGATTGTTCATAAAACAGAGCAGCATAAAAGCAGCACTTCACTATATTCGGATTTACGCACCTTATACCCGCACGAACTTTGAATTTGAAACAAAAAAGATGCAAGCACTTTATCAACAACTTTCGCCTGAAGAACAGAAAATGTTTAATTTTGATGTGTCTCAAATTCAATGGAAACAATACTTCCAAGATATACACATTCCAGGCATCAAAAGACACGTGCTTAAAATTGATGAGGATACACCCAAACAGAAAGAAGAATCTACACAAGAGGAAGCAGACGATTATCCTGCTCCGGCACCAAATCCTATAGATAACATTTCACCAAGTACAATCGTAGATTTAATTGAGATGCAGGCGAAACGAGTCCCTGATAGAATTGCTCTCCAGATGGTAACCGAAGATGAATGGGAACGGTATACTTACGCTGAAACCTACTCACATTCACGTCAAGCAGCATACCAATTATGGAAAAACGGTTTGCAAAAAGGGGACAGAGTTGTTTTGGTATCAGAAAACCAACCTGAGTGGTGTATCGCCTACCTTGCCGCTTCGCAAATCGGGTGTGCAGTTGTTCCACTTGACGCACAAACACCGATAAGAGAGATATTAGCCATCGCGGAGTTCACTACCGCAAAAGCAGTCTTAGCATCAGATGCTGTTTTAGCCAAATCAAAAACACAACTGACTGAGACAGATATACTCATACAAAACATCAACAAGTTTAACGAAACTGCCAATTTAAAAGACGAGATTCCATCAGACTTTCCTAACGTAGAAATTACACCAGACACAGTTGCTTCTATTATCTTTACGATGGGAACAACGGTAGACCCAAAAGGGGCTATGCTAACGCATGGTGGATTTATCTCTAATGTGAAAGCAGTTGCCAAAGCATTACCACCAACAGATGAAGAACGCATCTTGTCCGCTTTGCCACTGTATCATGCATTGAGTTTTTCATGTAGTTTATTGATGACTCTTTATGGTGGTACTACCGCAACCTATGTCAACGCACTGCGTCCGACTACTCTTTTGAAAGCCATGCGTGAGGATAAAACCACTGCATTTATCAGTGTACCCCGACTCTTTCAAATGCTACAAAGCACTATTGAACGACAAGCATCGCGGGAAGACACACCGGGAGAAACCATTACCGAAAAAGCAAAAAATGTAATGGGTGGAGACATCCGAGTCCTTGTCAGCGGTGGTGCTGCCCTTGACGATGCTACTTATGATGGATTTCAAAAACTCGGTCTAACACTTTATCAAGGCTACGGTATGACCGAAACAGCACCGGTCCTTAGCGTCAATCCTTATCTGAATAGTAAACGTGGGTCTGTCGGTCCTCCAGTTGAAGGTGTTGAATTTCAAGTTTTGAATCCAGATAGTAATGGAGTTGGTGAAATCATCGCAAAAGGTCCCAGTAATATGATAGGATACTATCACAATCAAGATGCAACCGAAAAGGCTGTCCAAGACGGTTGGCTTTATACAGGTGATCTTGGATACATTGATGAGGATGGTTACCTATTTCTCACAGGACACTGTAAAGATGTAATCGTTCCTGCTTCCGGCAAGAACATCTATCCAGTTGAATTAGAAAAACTGTACCAAAACTGTCCAGTCATTGATGAGATGTGCGTCGTTGGCATTCCCTACGAAGATGGGTTAGATACTGATGTTCATGCAGTAATTATTACAACCGATGACAAAGACAATACGAAAACAGAGGTCCATCATCACTTGCAGAAAATCGCTAAACAACTGCCGAGTTACCAACATTTTCACAAAACACACCTTTTTCAATCTCCTCTGCCAAAAACCGAAAACGGAGAAATTGACAGGAAAAAGGTTAAAGTAGAGTTAGAGGAACATCTTGCAAAAGAACAGACTATTATCTCAAATGAAGCAGAACAAGAATCTGAAAATATTCCAGAGGATATTTTAGCACCACTGGCAGGATTAGCACGGATGCCAGCAAATCAGATTCGTGGAGAAAACCGTTTGGATACCGATCTTGGACTCGATTCACTCACGCGCCTTGACTTGCTGATGCTCCTCGAATCCAGACTCGGTCAGACAATACCTGAAGCAATAGTTGCGAACTTGCAGACAGTCAACGATGTTGTTGAATTAACACAGACTTTTGCAGAAACAGATGTAAATCAATCATCTGGAATATCAGAAAAACCTTTGAAATTGCGGGAAAAACCACATTGGTATGCACGTGCATTTCGTGCAGGTGTACGAAGTTTTTACAGACACCGTTTTTCATTTGAATGTTTCGGACTTGAAAACATACCACAAGACAAACCTTACATCATCACACCGAACCACGCAAGCCATTTAGATACGCTTACGGTGATTACAGCACTTGGTCAATATTCACACCGTATGTGGACGCTTGCCGCACGCGATTACTGGTTCGGTAACCGCTTTCAAGGATGGTTTGCACACAATTGTCTCAACGCACTGCCTATTGAGCGCGACGGCAATTTTAGTCAGTTTCTACAAGATTTACGTATGGCAAATGCAGTTATGGAGCAAAACAATGGATTGCTCATTTTCCCTGAAGGCACACGGTCGGTTGATGGAGAACTACAACCTTTCAAACCGGGTGTTCTCAGTCTACTAATTTATGGAGAACAGGTACCGATAATACCGGCATACATTAAAGGCACATATCAAGCACTGCCAAAAGGACAAAACTTACCAAAAAAACATCCGATTCAGATCGCTTTTGGAGAACCACTTCTATTTGAAGGCACACAAAACACAGACAACATCACGGAAAATTCGGAAATATACCAGAAATTTCTGACTGAACTTGAAACCCGTGTTGCTGAACTCAAACAAAAATTATCTTAGGAATTAAATTGGAATCGCTTCAGAAAAATACAATCGCTTTCTTTGATGTAGACGGCACTTTGGTAAGCACAACTATTGTGCATTGTTACGTCTGGCTTCGGACTTCATCGTTTTCTCGAATACAGAAACTATTCTGGACTATCGGTTTCTTACCAAAGGTCATCTACTATCTGATTTTAGATCGGATTAGTAGACCGCAGTTTAATCGGGTATTCTATAGAAATTATCGTGGAATGAACGCGGATACGTTAAAAACTTCAGCATCTGATATGTTCGAAAATTATCTGAAACACAAAATATATCCTGAAGCTATTACACAAATACAAGAACACAAAGAGCAAGGACACCAAGTTGTGCTTTTGACCGGTTCACTTGACTTCATTGTCAGTCCTATCGCTGAGTTTTTCGGTGCAGATTCAATATTAGCTCCTGAACTCATGGAGTTCGGAGGGAAGTTCACTGGTGAACTCACAACTGAACCGCTCATCGGAGAACAAAAGGCAATAGCGATGAAGAAGTTTAGTGAACAAACACAGATTCCACTTGATATATGCTATGCTTATAGTGACAGTCAATCTGATCTACCGATGTTAAATGCAGTAGGCAAACCTGTCGCAGTCAATCCGAGCAAAGGCCTTCGCAAACAGGCACTTGAAGCAAACTGGGAAATCCACGAATGGATGAAGGCATCTTGATTATATAGATAAGGAGAAAAAAATGGAAGTCAAACGTTATTTTGAATCAATGTCTGAACCACAAGACACAATGTATGTTGAAATTGCAGGAATGCATCGCTTTACGCGCCGTGGAGATGATTGGACAAAATTCCGTGAGGATCTCATCGAACTGCTTGAACAGACAATCTCTGAAGACCTTTCAAAAGAATTTGCCAAAGCCACAGAGAATTGGGAAAATGAGGAATTGGGATAATTATCTACTCCATCTTATAAAATTATCCTAGGCGACCACCAACAAAGAACTTTATGGAGAAGACTATGAACACCCTATATGACTTTAAAATAAAACAAAAAAAATATATACCAGTCTTTCCAAAGGCAACTGGAAAGCCGACTATTTACATAGAAGGGTATCCCTATGAGGACGATGAACCTATGGCAGCAACAGGATTTCACGCTGATCAGATCACTACGTTTTCTGATCAACTTTCACGCTATTTCGCGATTAATGAACACATATATATCGGGGTTGACAATTTCATCTACTATAAGGAAGGTGACATGTCAAAAGTAGTTGCACCTGATATTTATGTTGTGTTTGGTGTAGATAAATACCCACAACGGCGTAGTTTTTACACGTGGTCAGAAGGTGCAGTACCGATAGTAGTCTTTGAGTTTCTTTCCGATGCGACTGCAGATAAAGATCGGCACGAAAAAGTACAAGTGTATTTGCAAGATATGAGTGCTCAAGAATACTTTATCCATCAACCTGAGATGGAAAAACCTGCGGAGTTCCAAGGATGGCAGCGGATGCCTTCGGGAGATATCGTAGAGATAGAACCAGATACAGAAGGTGGACTGTTTAGCGAAGCATTGAACCTTTGGTTCCGTTGGGAAGATAATCAGAATACGCAGGTGAGACTCATGCGTCCGTATCTCCCCGATGGCACACCTATAATGACATCTATGGAAGAAAAGCACATGCGGGAAGAAGCACAACACCTTCATGAGGCAGCGGAAGCGAAGGTAAGTGAATTAGAAACTGAGATAGAACGGTTACGCGCACAAATCGCAAACACAAAATACGAAAGTGCATGACAAACACCATCCATTAGGATAAAATAAGAATTGCTTAACTACAACCATTTACAAATTGCGTTCTCAACCGAAACGGGAGTCTAAACAAACGGATATATGAGTACATTCTATGTCACCACCCCTATCTACTACGCCAACGGTGAACCTCATGCCGGACACGCCTACACCACCATCGCTGCGGATGCATTAGCACGATACCACCGAATCAAAGGGGATGAAGTTTCTTTTCTTACTGGCGTTGATGAACACGGAGCAAACATTGATAAAACAGCTGAAAGCGAAGGACTGGCACCACAAGTATTCTGCGATAAGTTAGCACCAATTTTCACTAAGTTGTGGGAACGTCTAAATATATCAAATGACATCTTTCTCCGAACAACAAGTGAACTACACAAACGCGGCATAAAAAAGTTCCTTACTGCCCTATATGAAAGCGGAGATGTCTACAAAGCCCCGTACGAAGGACATTACTGTCGTCCGTGTGAACGTTTTTTTCCTGAGAAAGAACTAACAGATGAAAAGATCTGTCCTGTCCATAAATTGCCGTTAGAATGGGTGAAAGAGGAAAACTACTTTTTTAGACTATCCAAATATCAAGATCGGTTATTACAACATTATAGCGATAATCCTGATTTCGTATATCCAGAAAGCAGACGGAATGAACTATTGAACGTGCTGGAGTCAGGATTAGAGGATACAAGCATCTCACGTTCCTCTGTTTCGTGGGGAATACCCTTACCATTTGACCCAGAACACATCGCCTATGTCTGGATAGATGCATTACCCAACTACATAACCGCTCTCGGTTATGATGCCGATAGCGAAAAATATCGGACATTTTGGCCCGCGAATGTTCACATGATGGCAAAGGAAATTACCCGATTTCACGCTCTTCTTTGGCCCGCCATGCTAATGGCCGCTGACTTACCACTTCCTAAGCAGATAGTCGCACACGGTTGGTTGACGAAAGATGGTGAGGCACTCAGCAAGACACGCGGCATCTTCATTGATATGGATGGAGACATCGCAACTTACGGTGTGGATGCATTCCGGTATTATCTCATGCGGGAGTTTAGTTTCGGCAACGATGGCGACTACCGTCCCACTCGCTTACATCAACGCTACAACGCTGATCTCGCTAATGATTTAGGTAATCTGCTGAATCGCGTTCTCGGTTTAGTTAACAAGAACTTTGATGGAATCCCAGCACCGTCAACTCCAGATGATATTGACGTAGAAATCGTGGAGATGGCACAGACCACATCCGAAAAATTAGATGAACACATGGCAACCTTCGCCTTTGATAGTGCATTAGAGACAATCTGGGAATTTGTGCGACGTGTCAACCGATACGTACAACAAACTGAAGTGTGGACACTTGCAAAACCAGAAACAATGCCGAGGATGGGAACTATCCTCTATAATTGTTTAGAAGCGTTACGATATATATCTGTGCTGATTTCACCTTATGTGCCTGAAACTGCTGAGAAAATTCAGAAACAGATCGGTCTATCAGACTTCGATACCGTTGCAGAATGGGGACGTTTACCTGTTGACATAAAAGTAAGTAGAGGTGAACCTATCTTCCCGCGTATTAATCTGAAAAAAGAAAAAACACCACAACCGAAAGAAAGCACAAAACAGGAAAAGAAAACAAAAGAGCAAAAATCCAATCTCATATCCTTCGCAGATTTCCAGAAAATGGATCTACGTGTTGGATCCGTCATATCTGCTGAACCGATTGAAGATGCGGATCGTCTCCTCAAATTGCAAGTAGACCTTGGAACAGAGGAAAGGCAGGTTGTCGCAGGAATAGCAGAACACTATAAGCCAGATGCACTCATCGGAAAACAGGTTATTGTTGTTGTCAATTTAGAACCTGCGACCATACGCAATGTAGAATCACATGGAATGATCCTCGCTGCAAGTGATGATTCTGTTGTGTTGGTAAGTCCTGAGACTGAAGTTCCTCTCGGTACACAGGTAAGATAACGCCGTGCTATCTTGTCACTAATCTCACAAATGCAAAATATTGAAGCAACCCTCAAAACCCGCATTCAGAATAACGAAGCAGATTCGTTTGTTATCATTGTGCCAACAGATTCAGCACGTTTGAATCGTCAACGCGAGTTGATTGACTATCATCCGAACAGTGCCGTTGCTAATCTGCAAGTCTACGACATTCAGAATTTTATCCAGAGGTTATACAATCGGGTTCGTCCTGCAAGAAAACATATTTCAACAGGAATTCAAAACCTTTGGCTTAACGAAATCGCTGAAGATGATGCTGATAACTATAATGCGTTCAGACCAATCCAGAATAAACCCATTCCAGACAGCACACTCTCTCTCATTGCTAACACGATAAATAACCTAAAAGAAAAAAGTGAGACTGTCCAAGATATTGAAGCGGATACACCTACTAAGACTGACCTATCAAACATATATAGTCAATATGAGTCAAAACTTGAAAACGGGTGGATAGACGACAAAGGCAAACACCTTTACCTCGCAAACAATTTTGAAGACGACTTTATCAAACAGGCATTCCCCAAAGTAAATCTCATCGTCGTTGAAGGTTTCTTTGTCCTTTCTAAATCAGATATCAAAATACTGACCCGTATTGCGCAGATACCTGAAATAGAGTTATGGTTTCGAACCGACTGTATAGAAGCAAATACTGAATTATTTGAGATTATTAAATCCCTCGTCTCCCAATTTAGAACAGCGGGTGCACATATAGATACGGACTATGACCGAAATGATGACAACCATATCTATTTCGCACAAAATCTGTTTCGCTCAGATAATACCTTAACTCACAAGGAAGACCTGACAGAACAGATAAAAGTATTAGAACCCACAGACCGAACCGAAGAGATAGAGCAGATTGCGCATCTAATTCAAAAACATGTGTCTAATGGAGACTGCGAATTGGGAGATATCTGTGTGGCATATTACAACTTAACACAATATCAACAACGGATTGCTGAAATATTTCCTGCTTTTGGTATACCCTATTCTCTTGTGGAAAACATACCGCTCACAAAATCAGAAGTCGTCAAAGCCATCTTTTCCCGACTTACGCCAAGGAAAGAGTCTATAGAAGACCCCTATTTCTCAGATGTCAATCCCGCATCACCTACACGTGCATTTTTTCCAAATGAATTCCAGGATTATATCAACGCCATTTTGGATAAGGGTGGTGTTTTACAACGCATACTTAACCCGATGCTACAAAAAAACAGTAAAATCGTTGAAGATGAAGTGAATGCATTACAAACATTTAAGAGGATTGTTGGAGAACTTTGCACAACACTAACATCAGAAGAGGAAAGATCGTTTCGACTTGAATACTATATTAATAAACTACACTACATTGCCAAACACACACATTATCAGAACAGAGCACAGCCGAAAAGTGAAGCTGTCAAGATAGTCACCCTCGGTGAACTCAGGAGTTCGGAGTATGATACTGTCTTTTTAGGTGATTTTGTAGACGGGGGATTCCCACCGAATTATCGTCCCGATCCCTTGCTACCAGACACACCATCTCGCACGGAAGAGGAACAACTCTACGATAATCGGTTTCTATTCTATCGTGTGTTGAAATCATTTCGTGAAAGGTTGTATCTCCTTACACCGCAACGCGAAAATGTATCGGAATTAATCCCGTCCTTGTTTCTGTCGCAGCTACAAGAAATCGCTAACATTGGTTCGGAAACGGTTGAAAATCCCACGCAAAGGAGTGTCCCAGGTTTCCTCAGTGCTTACGGAAAGTATGTGTCAACAGCAGAACATCCACCTACCAATACATTCCCTGAAGAACTTGATGACAGACGTTCCTTAATAGACCATGTTGTTTCTATCGAAAAAAGCCGTGAGGACACACACGAGCTTATGGCTTATGAAGGCATTTTGAAAGAAGGAAGTCTATCCGAAGAAAGTCAAGCACAATTGGAACAGTTGCGTGAAAAGAAATATTCTGTCACAGATTTGGAAACTTATGCCAATTGTCCGTTTCAATACTATATTGATAAAGTTTTAGGTTACAAAGTTGAAGATGACGAGGAAGAAGATGAACCGTCTCCTCTTGAAAAAGGTTCGTTGATTCATGATGTCCTTTTTGAATTCTACAACAATTGTCGTGAAAATGAAGATCCTCCAATAACACAATGTTCAGATGAAAGCTTTGATAGAGCAAAACAGCAATTAGATGAAATATTACACTATAAATCTGAAGAAAAACGGAATCAGCGAGAGAACATAAGTGAAGATAATCTCTTTTGGAAAATTGAGATTGAGAAACAACGGGTAGCACTACATAAATGGCTTGATGCCGAACGTGAATACGATCTAACTCTTGCACCACGTTATTTTGAAGTTAGTGTCGGATATCCACTAGGTAATACGGATGAGGAACTGAGCCAATCAGAACCTGTTTTAATAGGCAATGTTAACATGGTTGGTAGAATAGATCGGATTGATATTGGTGCGGGGAGTTTTAACGTCATTGACTATAAGACTGGAAGTTCTGTGCCGAAAATGCCAGATATACTTGAAGGTCGGAGCATACAAATTCCGATCTATCTCCAGATCGCACAAAAAATATTGGAGCAAAATGGTATAACAGGTTTAGAACCTACTGCGGGACTCTATCACAAAATTAGGTTGGATGAATTCAAAGTGGAATTGGGTATTGGAATAGAGGATTACAATGATATTGCTTTCAGAAATTTTAATGGCTCAGATTGGGGGCCTGTGGGCACAAGAAGTGGACAATTGTTGTATGACGAACAGTTTGAATCACGACTTAATCGCGTAAATGGTTATATTGAACAGTACGTTGAAAACATTTCAAACGGTATCTTTCCAATCATCACACGTGTTGATACTTATGTAGATTCTGTAGAGGAAGGGGATGCACCGCTTACTCCGAAAGACCCCACCAAACCTTGTAGTTATTGTGCTTACAAGAGGATTTGTCGTGTTGGAGCATTCGTTGAATCATCCCAAACAGACGCATAATTTCGTTTATTCGTGAGGTAGAGATGTACGAAATACTTGGAGAGACATCGTTAAAAACAGCTGAGGTAATGGAAGTTGGCGTAATCAATGCCCCTGACCAACCCCATGCCGATGAGATAAAGAAGTTTCTTGGACACAAACCGCAATTCTTCGATTGGCACATTGAAAGGTGTGTAGTCGAATCACTTGACGAACTGGAGACACGATTCTATGTTGGAAAAGTAGATGGTCATATCATCACTAACATCATGACGGTTGAACATGATGGGATAGGTATATTAGGCCATGTATATACACTACCGGATCAACGCAGAAAAGGGGCGTGTAAAGGCACAATGGCTTTTCAGATGGAGGATTTTCGTCAGAGGAACGGACGCGCACTCTACCTTGGAACAGGGTACAACAGTCATCCATATCACATATACCACAGCTTTGGATTTGAAAGTGTTTATCCAGAATCTGGTTTTATGAAATATTTTGTGAACGATGATTTTGAGGAAACATACTTCGCTACAACTACCGCACTTCCGAAACAAGTTGAGTGGCACGATTGGCCGAAGTTGACTGCGTTGTCTGGAATAGTCGGGTGCGATACACTCCGCAGTCTGCTATGGAACGTCTATGGTCCAACGAATTTGGAAAGCGGCTTTTTGATTTTGAAGCGCACATTGGAAGTAAGTGATGTCTTAGATGATGCAAAATTATTGACTACACAGGACGGTGCTATTGTTGGTTGGGCAACGGTGAATAGAGATAGTAAGTGGCGACATAATATCGCACTTCTTGACCTATTCTTTCATCCTAACTTTGTCGATTCTGTTCCTGCACTCCTTTCATCACTGAAGTTTCCTGAACTGAAAATTCAATGTTATATTGATAGTGATGCTGAGAAGAAAGCAGAAGTATTAGAAGCATCAGGTTTTTCCCGTGAAGGAAGATTCAAGAATCATATTGAATATAGAGGAAAGAAATACGATGTGTTAGTGTTTGGACGTGAGGTATAGAAGTGGAAAGCATGTTATAGTGAAATACAAAATATATGCACACTTTTGGTACGTGAGACCTAAACTAACGGACTGGACTGTGCCGTAGCACAAACTGCCAGTTTGTGCAGTAGTGTACGCAAACTGGCAGTTTGCGCTACAATTGTGTGCAAGTAATTATAGATTTCACTATAATGTTACTTCAACACCAATATCTTACCAACTTTTTGCACACGATCATCACCTTTGGTAGCAGTGAATTTGTAGATATAGACACCGTTCGCAAGTGGATCACCTTCTGCATCTAAACCTTCAAAATGATATTCGTTATAGGAGATTGATGCATCAAGCGTATCAATCGTCGTGATTAGTTTACCAGTCAGTGTGTAAATCTTGAGCGTGACTTTATCTGCACCACCCGTGAGATAGTAAGCAAAGTTAGTTCCCTTACCAATGCCTTTGCCAGGACGGAACGGATTAGGGAAGTTTGCGATGTTTTTTATCTCAAATCCACCAGCAACTTTCGCGTTTAGACCACTATCCTCTACATTTCCATTTGCATCCTGTGCCTGCAGTCTTATACGGTATTCACCAGCATCCAATGCATTTATAGGTGAATAGGTAATGAATAGGACGTTGCTACTCAATGGAGAAGCGGAGACTGTGTATTCATCCTGTGGGACACGATCACCGTTCTTGGTGAGAATGATATTATCCTGACGTGGATCAATGCCGTTTGCATCCTCAATTTTAGCAGAAAAAGTAGGCGTATCAGAAATGTAGTCACCATCAATGAATCCTTGATTGTCAACGCTTATCTCTAAGGTCGGTGGTTGTGAATCTGTGTGAGATAGCAAGGCAAATGTCCCTGGTAGTTTCACCTCAGCAGATATAGTATCTTCTGTCTCTGTTTGCTCTCCAACGCGAATCCAGTTCTCTGTCTCATCGTCTTGCATGTATATGTACAAGGTTTCTTCAGCAGTTTTCACAAACGACGCTGTTGCAACTAATTCTGATTGCTCGCTCAATTTTAGACGATAGGCAACAGGTGTTGTCTCAGTATCCAATGTGGGAGCAGAAACTATATCAGGTTGGTTTTTGATGGTCAACGTTTCCGTTTCAAATGTCATTGCCCCGTGGGTTTCAAGGCTACCGGGAGGAATTGTGATGCTAAGCTTCCCATCTAAACTCTGTATTGGCTTGTCAATACTATCAGAATCAAAGAAAATATGTGAACTTTCAATTTCCCGTGATGCAATATTATTGTTCGTATTATATTCAGGAAAAATACCATCCGGTTTTTCTGTCGTTGGCATATCAACAAACACAGCTACAATATATTTACCAGGGTCAGGTCGCCACGGCACACTTGCCACAACAGTTCTATTGGGTGGTAATTCAGGCAGCAAATACACATCACCGATTGGAGTCGCATTCTGTAACATCTCAAGTGTGACCTCTTGTGTCTCTGCACCATCAGTTACTGGAATTTGAAAGAAACTTACAGGAACATCTTTGGCAGAAAGGGAATCCCGATTACTTATATGTGCCGAAAGATGAAATGGGGAATTGGTATCCCAATCAAGAGTGTGTTCTAAAACGGTCAAATCTCCTAATCCAACACTATATGTGGCTGTCTCTGTCTGAAGTATACGTCCATCATTTGGTTTGACATATATATAATAATCAATTTGCTCCCCTGATTCTTGTCCAGAGATAGGTTGTTCAGTTCTATAGGTTTTCCCTGCCTGTTTAATCATAGGAATTGCTTCAGCTTCATCTCGGCGGGATTCTATTAGGAACGGACTCCAATAGAGTGTAATTTCGTCAATTTCACTTTCATTGGCTACTTCTGCGTAAATATGAACAGGTTGATCCGGTAATACAGGATACGGCTCAAGGCGAACGTCTTTAATATAGTGATCTACAGGATTAGACGATAAATGACCAATTACATCTTTCTCGTTATTCCATGCATAAGTTCGCAGATGCCATGAATCATAAGCACTGTTATATGGTAGTTGGATTTCTGCTTCAAATTTACCATCTACAACTTGCACTGTTGCCATGCGTGGTTCAACATCCATACCCAATCGATTCGTTGTGGATTCAGAACGGAACCATGTTCGGACTCTTTTGCCCTCTCTGTTTAGCGGATTTGGCAGCACTGTTACCTCTGCGTTTCCACTGAAATTCGGATCAGGTATTGTGCCAGCAACTGTCAACAAGGTTCCTGCATCAAAAACATCTCTATGTAAGATTTCCTCTGTTTCTGTTTTGATCTGCATCTCTGTATGCGGCAATCTTAATTTTGTAGCAGGATCACCAAACAATGTAAACACTTCTGTCAGATCAGGGTAACCCGGTAGATTTATCAAAAAACGTGTCTTTGCTTCTGCCAGGATGGCACCAATATGTAACATTTTGTCATGGAAAATCACATCTAAAATCTCTTTATTCAGGACGTGATCTTGGTATAATAACCCGATGCTTGTTCCACCGATCACACCAATAGCACCACCACTATCCGAACGGAGAAATTCCTCAGCAAGACATCCTGTTTTACTATCAAATTCCCCTGTAAAACAGGTCATACTAATGACAAAAGGCAATTGTGATATATTCGTTAAGTTTTTCTGCGGGTCCTCCAAATCCATCATACGACTTGATGCCCACCTACCGCCAGCACCATGCCCAACATAATTGACAAGACTTGCCCCACTGTTAAAACCATCAATTACTTGTCTCCCAACTGGTGTGCTACCTTCACCTAATAACTGGTCATCTCCGACGGAAGGGGCTGCATATATTAATTGGGTTTCATATTTTTCGGTGAGTCTATTTTCTTCAATAAGCGAATCTGTTTGGATGTGAAAATCCTCATCTGAACCCGCAAGCATGAGTATACGTTTATGCCAAGGTCCAATTTCGTCTGTACTCTCATATTTTATTGCACGTTCAACGAATATCCGTGTATCCACGCTATTTGTTGCTGGAACACGTCCAATGAACATTTCGGGGAAAAAATCGTTGCCGCGAAATGTAACGAACTGGTGATCACTTGAAGATGAACCATAACCAGGGACTTGTATCTGAATCGTAGGAACAACGCTTGTTTTGTCTATAGGATTTGCATCTCCAATTAACAGAACATACGTGGGTGCAGGGGGTTGCCAGTTTTCATAAGTATACTTAAGAAAATCACGGATTGCGTATGGATTTAGAATACCATGATTGAATTCATCATAGATATCTTGAACATCTACAACTTTCGATCGCATCCCTTGTTGACTTCTGAAGTCTGCAAGCGGTTGTACATCTCGCATGAGTTCTGTAGCGGTAATAATAATATAATCTGCACCGTTGTGCTGGTTACGTAAATCGGATGGTGTATCTTTTATGATTTTTTCAGGTTTTAGGTATTTGTCGTCTGTTATTGCAATATATTGTATAGCAGTATCAGGGATGTGCGGTTGATCTGGTTGTAATCGCGGTACACCGCCAATCCGAGTAGATTGGAAAACGACATCGTATACACCTGGATTATCTTCATCTTCTATAGGAGCTAAGCCCACATACCGAGTGCCGTCAACACTAAATATTTCAATATTTGGATTGGTAAAGTTTTTGAGGGTGACCTTAAAATTTGGATTTATCTCACCGGTTGCGTCATCTGGTAGTAGAGTAATTGAGAAAGGCAATACGTTCTCATTCGCATCATAGGTTCGCCAATAATCAATTTCAAACCAGTTAATCATGACCAGGTCCAACACATGGTCTTCAGGAATAACTGTTCCTAACGTATTTATACCGTTCTTGAGAAAAGATTGTGATATTTCTCGGTTTTCAAACCGATATTCCGTTGCTGCAGACCATCCCGGTCTTCCAATCACGATATCGTCATTCAACCACAGTTCTGTAAAGTGTGTGCCTTCAGACCTACCGTGTAAAATGACCCGTATGGTTGCTTTGTTGCCAGTGCCTGCTACCCCAGCGAGTGTGAACGAAAAATCCTTGATCTCTGTGGCACTTATCTGTGCCCAAAACCAACTATCATCGGGCAGTTCGGGTAGTGAATTAATAGTGAAGCCTCGGAATTGAAGCCCATCGCTAAATTGTTCAATATCGTCACCTTGTTCCAAACCGAAGTTCTTAAATCGTCTGAATTGATTATCCTTTTCCACATGGACACGTGTGTAAAAGTTATTCGGTTCATATAGGTCAATGGAGTCTGTAGAAATAGTTTTCGTATCCATACGGAGCCCCGGTCCACCATTCCATGTAAGCCAATAGATATTTTCATCGGTATATGGATCAAAATATGTTTTTTCTCCACTGTGACGCTGTGCGTAGAAGACAATTTCAGCATCAACACCAAATCCTGAATTATCATTTACTGACTTTCCGTTACCTGTGTTCCGCACAAATATCGGTATAGGCTTTCCTCTGTTAGACAGTACTAATGTAGAAGGTCTGATCGTTGATACGTCAACCCCAGCAGCTGCTAAATCGCTTGCTGTAATGTGGTGCATCCCAGTAGAAGTTATAATGACTTTGTAGCGAGACGTAGTACTTGCGGGGGCACCCGCTAAAGATAACGGTGGGTTGGCGGTAGAAAATGCATCAAAACCAGACAAATCACCCTTTGACAATGTATTTCTATCTGAGGAACGCCATTGCTTAGCAGTTTCTGGATTAATCAACAGTTTTCCAAACATTTCTTCATAGACTGAAGATTCTGGACGAAGTATTCCTGGCAAAGAAGAAGGAGTGTTTCTATTACCATTGAACTGCACTTCAACCACAAGTTTGTGATAGAGTTTAACAATCCCACTCACAGGATTATATTGAACGGGATTTAGTTGAATAGGAAGTACTCGATTTTCTCTGATCCATCCTGCAGTTCCAATTTTGGCAAGGTTGTAAGGGTAAAAGCGATTAGTTGCATAATTAGAAACCGATTTGTGCTTGAACAGTGTACCTTCAGAATTGCTTCGTCCTATAATGTCTCTATAATCTGCAAGTGTGTGTTTGAGGGTGTATGTGCTAAAGTCACCACTTTCAATAATTCGGACAGAAAAACTTGCATCGGATGGAACTCCTATTAATGCAGTTTGCACGGGTAGATGCGGATTCCCTGGTTCATAACCGAAACGGCATCTTGGAAAAGAAATAGACTGGAACTGTTTGCCGTCGCGTTCATGGGTATTAATCTCAAAATCTGCTTTTGAGACCGAGAGTTGTAAGACCACGCCTTGTGGTGTGGCACTGACCAATTCAATCGCACAATCGCGCTGTGTATTATCGCTGGCAGTTGAAGGGTTGTTTTCATAAATAGGTGCAGCATCTACAGATATAACAGCAGAAAACGACACTATCGTTATCAGGAGCAAAAGTGTTGTGAAGAGGGTATTTTTTTTCATTGGATTCTTTGGATTCTTATGAGTGTAGTTGTTTTATTTATTTGTTACGAGATGATAGACTTGAATCTCACGGACTTGTGCGATTGAAGGTCGCACCACTCTATAATGTGGAAGGTATTGGTCAAACATTGTCTGTCGTTGGTCTACAATTTTGTCACCAGGGTCAGGTTCAAGTTTATTTACGACAATATCGTCTACAGTCCGGGTCACGGCAATACGAATCATCTTTGTGTTGAAGTTCAACCTATCAAAAACATACATTCCCTGTGCAGCTTTACCTTGAAGGTTGCGTCGTTGTATAACAGAACTGAAAGTCTCCCATTCATCGACTTCTGGCTTCAGGTATTCCATTTTAAAACGGAATAGGTTTTCGTTGTGAACGATAATTTTGCGTACTGGCTTCACGTCAGCAAATCGGATGATGAAGTAACGTTCATTTGTTGCAGGAATGGTAGCAATCGTTTCAAGATTTCCATCGTTCAACCCAGGATGGTTTGCTTCAGTGCCGTAATTGGCTTGTGCGATATTTTCACTGTACTGCGTAGATAATACTGCAGCGAGTCGGCATGCATTAAGACTGAAACAGAGAAAGAAAAGAAAAATAATTGTTAGACATCTCATTCCGTTTCCTCCAGAAATTCCACGTCAAAATGGTCTACAATACCCATAACGAGTTCTCTGATAGGAGCATTTTCTACGCCAAATACCTCTTGTGCTACACCCGGTCCAGCACCGACAATGACCGTATCACCTTCACCCGCGCCAACATAATCAACAGCAATAGTTGGGGTACGAACCAGCTCAGAACGGACACTTAACGGTTGAACAAGCAACAACGTCCGGTTTTCATACGCTGGGTGCTTTATTACAGAAACGACTTTGCCGATAACTTTTGCCAGATACATAACTACCTATGATATTTCATTGGAAATGGGGTTGGAAACCCCGCCAACAAGACTGTTCGTTAAATTAGAAGCAATTTAAGCCAATATTACACTAACCTATATTATCAGTGAGTGACATAGAATCCACAATACCGACAATTGCTACATCTACTGGCATCCGTCTGCCGGGTAAAACTCCGACAGCATCTCCACCTGTCACCATATAGACTATTTCTCCCACGCCTGCGTCTTGTAGTGTATCTACTGCTACAAGCGGTTCAGAAATCGGTGTGTGCTTTTCATCCAATGGTTGTACAACGAGAAGTCGTGTGCCTTCCAAACTCGGATCTTTTCGTGTCGCGACAACGGTTCCAATGACTTTTCCTATATCCATTAGTATAATCTCAATTTCATTTAATTCATTATATTCTTTGATTATAGACGTTATTTGATGTCGTATTCGGTTAACTTTGTATGCAATGTGTTTCGGTTGATTCCGAGAATTTCTGACGCTTTACTCCGATTGCCTTCTGTGTGTTCTAACACGATTTCAAAGAGCGGTTTTTCAAAAATTGATCGTATTGCTGTATACAATTGTCCATCATCTGTTTCAGATTCCAAATAGTTTGCCACCTGTCTTTGTAGAAGTGTATAGATCTGTTGGTTAGAATCTTGGTGGTCTATCGACGTATCTGAAATTGACTTTTCAAATATTGGTGAAAAATGTTCTGTTAGAAGTATCTGTCCGGCACACATGACAAGGGCACGTTTAATTGCGTTCTCAAGTTCACGAACATTACCGGGCCATTCATATTCTGTAAGTCTCTTGATTGTGTCAGAAGAAATTCCAATTCTTGGAAGTTGATATTCATGTGCAAAACGGCTTGTAAAGAGGTCAATCAACTCAGGTATATCTTCTTTCCGTTCCCTAAGAGGAGGTAGCATAATAGTGATGACATTAAGACGGTAGTAAAGATCATCACGAAATGTTTTTTGCGATATTGCTGTATCAAGTTGTCGGTTCGTTGCAGCAATAATCCGTACGTTCACTGATCGAGTATCATTACTTCCCACTGGTTCTATTTTTCGTTCTTGAAGGACGCGTAGTAACTTCATTTGCACATCAATAGGTAATTCTCCAACTTCGTCAAGGAAAATCGTGCCACTGTCTGCTTGTTCAAACTTACCTTTCCGATCCGTGTGTGCATCCGTAAATGCGCCTTTAACATGCCCAAAAAGTGTGCTTTCAATAAGAGTTGGTGGAATAGCACTACAGTCAACAACAACAAACGGATTTTCACAACGTAGACTATTCTCATGAATCAGTTTCGCAACTAATTCTTTTCCAGTGCCACTTTCACCCATAATAAGCACGGTTTCGTCACTAACTGCACCTCGACCAATGATTTGATAAACGGCTTGCATTGCTGGACTTTGTCCGACCATTCTGTCCTGTGTGTCAATCGCCTGTGTGGTTTGTGCAACACCGATTCCTGTTTCCTCTTTTGTAATACTGGCTGCAGAGGCAGCGCGATCTATAAGTTCAAGCAATTCATTACGGTCAATTGGTTTTGTGAGGTAACTATATGCCTGTCGTTTTGCCGCTTCAATAGCAGTCTGTGTTGTTCCGTGCCCCGTAATAATAATAATGGCAGCTGCTGGATTCAGTTCTTGTATAGATTCTATCAATTCCAGTCCATCGGCATCACCTAAGAAGATATCCAGCAGTATGACATCAAATTCATCTTTCTGGACACAACCTACTGCTTCCTTCCCATTTTTTGCTTGGACTGTGTCATATCCTGCCTTTTTTAACGCAGCACTTAGGACGGAACGAAGGCTATTGTCGTCATCTGCAATTAAGACTGAATAAGACATGAATTTTGTTTCCTTTTGATCAGCAAAGTTACAATAGGTACCTACATGCCAGGTTCTAAGTTACAAGGTAACGTTAGAACAAATGCAGTACCAGTAGATAGGTTTTTATCTACTTCTATGCTCCCACCGTGAAGTCCCAATATCTTTTGGCTTATGTATAGACCAAGTCCGGTTCCCTTCTGTTTTGTTGTATAGAATGCATCAAACAGATGTGGTATTTCATTCTGTGAAATACCCGGTCCAGTATCTTGTATCCGAATGTTCACTGTTTCAGTTTTTTCTTGTGTGTAAGTGTTAACTGTTAGTGTTCCCCCTGTTTCCATTGCTTCAATTGCATTAGAAAAAAGGTTGAAAATGACCTGGGTTATCCCATCCTGGTTGAGGTTCACAGGTGGACATTCGGTGTAGTCTCGGACGACATCAATATTATGTCTGTCAAATTCCGGTTGATACGTAGCAAGACAGTTTTCAAGTAATTTATCAATCTGGCAAAGTTCTGCATCCGCTATTGCCGGTTTTCCGAAAGCAAGTAGCTGCTCAATAGAGCGGTTAAGTCTATCAACTTCTTTGATTATAATTGACGTGTATTCATCAATTTCTGTTTGCTCCTCTTTGGGGAGCGGTGCAAACCTATCAGAAGGTTCGCTGAGAAGTTGTGTTGCCAATCGGATGCTACCGAGTGGATTTCGCACCTCGTGAGCAATCGTTGTTACCAGTTTACCGAGAGCAGCTAAACGTTCGGATTGGACTAATGCATCAATTGTCTGTTTGATCTTGACCCGTTGTGCGATGATTGAGGCGATGATTGTTAGCACCTGTTCATCTTCGGCGGCAGAGAGTTCATCTTTCGCTTTGTCAATAATCAATGTGCCGATGACTCTTTCCTCAACAAAAATGGGTAGCACCCAAAAGGCAATATTATCTTTAGATTCAATGAGGTCAGGAGGAAAAAGTTTAACTGAAGGACGCGGAATGCGGGTTCTTGGGACCCCTTTTGCTTTGCCGTCTGCCAGTACCTCCCGCTCAAATTCCTCTATTTGGTGATCTGTCCCACGTTTTTGCTCCGCTTCAGTTAATCCTAAGACCGCATTCACCGATTTTACCACCTGTCCATTTTCATAAAGGTTTAATGTGCCACGATATATACCGAGACGTTCAGAGAGGATTTCAATGATTCGGTGAAATAGTTCCTCAAGTTCAAGTGCTGCATTTGCTGCTTGACTTACCTCAAACACAATGGACAGGTCTCGCACCCGTTTTTCTAATGTTGATTTCTCGCTACTGACCCGATCAACTTCTTTAGCGCGATCCAATCGTTGAATCCGTAGTTGACGTATTGTTCTAACAAAAATAAACGCTACAATCGGATATAGAAACGCTACTGCAAAACTCTCAAACTGTTTTGGATGCTGCAAAGCATACACCCAATTTGCAGCAGTTGTCAATCCGAGTAATAAATTCTGATTACGTGTATTACCGTATATGGCGGCTAACAATATCACACCGTAATAAAGGTGTGAAACGGTGAAATAATACTGATGTGCTCCCGATACGTATACAATAATATTGGCACATAGCACACCGAGTGCTAAAAATATAGTTTTCATGAGTCATCTACGTGCCGTTTAGGGAATACTTGACCTTACAATTTCAAGAAATTTGACAACATTTTCAGACCGACGCGTCCGCTTTTCTCCAAATGAAATTGTGTTGCAATAAGATTATTATGTGCAATCGCGCTACAAAACTCAAGACCGTAAGTTGTTTTTCCGATGATGGTTTCTTTGTTAACAGGGACAGGATAATATGAGTTGACAAAGTAAAAGTGTGCAGGATTAGGCACACCCTCAAATATCTTATGTTGTTGTGCTTGCCAGACTTCATTCCATCCGATTTGAGGAACTTTTAGATGCTTTTCAGCAGGATACTTCTTGACAAAACCGGGAAGCAGTCCAAGGCATTCGGTATCCTCTTCCTCACTATGTTCAAAAAGGATTTGTATACCGATACAGATACCTAACATCGGCTTACCGGTATCGTAAAATTTGAGGAGCACTTCGTCAAGAGAGCCTTTCTGTAGATTTCCCATAGTTGCTTTTGCTGCACCGACTCCAGGGAAGATAACGCGTTCTGCAGATAAGATGGTTTCTATATCATCGGTGATTCGGTTTTCGTAACCGAGGCTATCCAATGCGCGGGCTACGCTTGTTAGGTTTCCTGCTTTGTAGTCAATAATTGCTATCATATATGTCTAGTAGTTCTGACAAAATTAGTTTATAGTGAAATCTATAATTACTTGCACACAAGTGTACACAAACTGGCAGTTTGTGCTACGGCACAGTCCAGTCCGTTGGTTTAGGTCTCACGTACCAAAAGTGTGCATATATTTTTGTATTTCACTATAAATCAAAAAGCTTGTATTATTAAGGTATACTGAAAATATTAAGCCTCAATCTCTTGCAGCTGCTTATGAAGGTTTGCCATTTCTATTGCGGTTACCGCAGCCTCAGCACCTTTGTTGCCTGCCTTTGTACCTGCACGTTCAATTGCTTGCTCAATCGTATCTGTGGTGATAATTCCATAACTAATCGGAACACCAGTTTGGAGTGAAACTTGCGCGATACCTTTGGCACTTTCACCCGCAACATAATCAAAGTGAGGCGTAGCACCACGAATGACAGCACCGATACAGATAAGCGCATCGTATCGCTTGCTTTCAGCGAGTTGTTTAGCAATACTTGGTGTTTCAAAAGCACCGGGAATCCAGACAACATCTACTTCATCTAAGTCACCACCGTGTCGTTTTATCGCATCCAGTGCACCGTCCAGAAGTTTTGTTGTGATAAAACTATTAAAACGACTGACAATGATACCGAATTTTATTCCATTACAATTTAAGTTGCCTTCATAAACGTTTGGCATAGTATCTCTTTCCTATATGAAAATTGGGATGTTCGTTTTAGAGGAGGTGACCAAGTTTCGTACGTTTTGTCTGTAGATAACGTTGGTTATATGGGTTTGGTGTCGTTTGTAACGGGATTTGCTCTACGATTTCCAATCCATAACCGGACAATCCTTTGACTTTGTGCGGGTTGTTTGTCATCAATCGCATTTTTTGGACACCTAAATCAACAAGAATCTGTGCACCTATACCGTAGTCACGTAGGTCGGGTGGAAATCCGAGACGTTCATTTGCTTCAACCGTGTCAAGACCTTCATTATCCTGAAGTTGATATGCACGAATCTTGTCTTTGAGACCCATGCCACGACCTTCTTGCCGCATATAGAGTAGCACGCCTCTCCCCTCTTTCTCAATGTTTTGCAGTGCGATTTCAAGTTGTTCTCCACAATCACAACGGAGTGAACCGAAGACATCGCCTGTCAAGCACTGCGAATGCACTCGGACTAATATCGGGTCGCCATCGTCAACTTGTCCTTTCGTTAATGCAATATGCGTATCAGTGGGTTCACCTGGTGTTGGTTCTCCATCTACATTGCTCTCATAAGCGTGGAGTTTAAATTCTCCTTGTTCGGTTGGGATGGCTGCGGTTGAAACACGTTTAATAAGTGTTTCAGTGCTTCTACGGTAAGCGATCAAGTCAGAAATAGTGATGATTTTGAGGTCGTGGTGTTGTGCGAATTCTAATAGTTCGGGAACACGCGCCATAGTGCCATCATCGTTAAGAACTTCACATAGCACGCCTGCGGGATACAGTCCTGCGAGTTGTGCTAAGTCTACTGTCGCTTCAGTGTGTCCTGCTCTTCGCAGCACGCCTCCCGGTTTTGCTTCTAAAGGAAAGATATGTCCTGGTCTCACAAAATCGGATGGTACAGCATTTTCATCAACAAATTTCCGTATAGTATATGCGCGTTCTTGTGCTGAAATGCCAGTGGTAACTTCTTTGGCATCAATTGTCACCGTAAATGCTGTCTGCATCTGTGCAGTGTTGTCAGCGACCATCGGATTTAGTTGTAGTTCTACAAGGCGTTCTGAACAAGTAGGCAGGCAAATCAATCCTCGTCCGAACTTTGCCATAAAATTGATGGACTCTGCTGTCACCTTTTCTGCCGCCATAATGAGATCCCCTTCGTTTTCACGATCAGGGTCATCAACAACTATGATTGTCTCACCTTCTTTGATGGCAGAGATAGCTTCAGGAATAGTGCTAAATTCCATAATGTTTTCTTCGTTTATATCCTTCAAACATACCCGTGTTTTTGTAAGAATTCTAAATCAATTGTTCGCGATGGTGGTATCTGGTTCTGCATGAGCGTTTCAATGTAACGTGCCATCACATCAACTTCAATGTTCACGATTTCCCCGATCTGTTTTTTACCCAGAGTGGTAACATCTAAAGTATGCGGAATAAGAGCTACCTCAAAGGTATCATCATAAATGTTGGCAATCGTTAAACTCACACCATCAACAGCAATCGAGCCTTTATATGCAATGTAAGGTTTCACTTTTGGGTTAACTGCAACCTGCATGCATGAAGAAGAACCCTCATTTTTCCAACCACTGATTGTAGCGACTTCATCTACATGGCCTAACACCAAATGCCCTCCGATACGATCACCTAATCGGAGCGAACGCTCCAGATTGACATGTGTGCCTACTTTACAATTGCGTAAGGTAGTTCTGCGACAAGTTTCTTCACTGATATCCGCTACAAATGTGTTTTGTTCAAGATCACGTACTGTCAAACAAGGACCACTGACAGCAATACTATCTCCTATTTGAATGTCCTCTAATACAGTTGCTGCACCTATCTTAACAGTAATCCCGTTGGAGATTGGTTGTACTTCGGTAATTGTTCCAATTTCTTCAATGATTCCGGTGAACATGATTATTGAGATACCCCTCAATCAATATGTCGCCATCAAGTTCAGTGATCGTCCTTCGTTTTAATTCCGCTGCATCAGTTAGTTGTGCAATACCTTCGCCACCAAATACACCGGGGGCATCTTTACCACCAATAAATTTTGGAGCTACAAAACACATCACTTTATCTACTAAACCAGACAATAATGCAGTTGAGTTGACTTGACCACCGCCTTCTATCAAAACGTTTGTAATGCCGCGTGCTCCTAACGTTTCCAACAATGTTTTGAGACAGACCTGTCCATCTTTTGCGGGGATTTCAATTATTTCTGCCCCCGTTATCTTCAGAAGTGCTATATTTCCCGCGAATGCTTGCGGCGTAACAGCAATAATGACATCCGCTTCGCTTTCAGGGTTGAATATCTTCGCTGCTGTCGGAGTTCGTGCGTGCGAATCTAAAACAATTCGTGTAGCGTCTTTCCCTTTCTTGTTCGGTAGTCTTGTCGTTAAAGTCGGATTATCAGTCAACACGGTTCCAATACCAACGATGATTGCGTCTACTTCATCGCGTAACTCATGCACTCTTTGCCTTGATGCGGATGATGTAATCCATTGCGATTCACCCGTGGAGGTAGCGATTTTTCCATCAAGACTCATCGCAATTTTTAATATCACAAACGGATAATCTGTTGTCATCTGTTTGATAAATACCTCGTTCAGTTTTTCCGCAGCTTCAGCACATAATCCGACGTTGACTTCAATACCAGCTTCTTCTAACTGCTTAATACCTTTTCCAGAGACTATCGGATTCGGGTCTAAATGTGCTGCGTAGACACACCTAATTTCCGCTTGAATGATTGCATCGGTGCAAGGTGGTGTTCGTCCCGAGTGACAGCATGGTTCAAGGTTTACATAAAGTGTTCCACCTTTCGCATTCGTTCCTGCTGCCTGAAGTGCATGAATCTCCGCGTGTGGTTCACCTGCTTTCTGATGATACCCTTCACCGACAATTTTTCCAGCATTAACAATCACTGCACCAACAAGGGGATTCGGACTAGTACGTCCCTTACCTTGCTGTGCCAAAGCCAATGCACGGTTCATAAACGCTGAATGCGTCTTGTTCATCGCAAAGTGTTACCTATAATGCTGTACCTGTAATATTATACCACATCTCAATCTCAATTCAAAATCATTTTATTACTGTCAATTGACTTCAGACATTCAAGCACCTCAGCCTGATCTACCAAGTCAAACTGATGTGTTCCAATATACATATACTGAATGATACCGAGTTTATCAATGATAAAGGTTGCTGGTCTGGCGATGTTGTATGCCTCAAAACTGAGCCAATGGTAGACACCATAACTCTTTATAACACTCCGATCTTTGTCAACCAATAGTGGGAACATTATTCCGTTTCGTTCAGCGAAACCGCGTAGTTCCCGTGGCCACTGTCCCGCAATAGCGATTGGTGTCCCGTTGTATTCTTTGTAACTATCAACATGTTCTTGTACAGCAGCCAACTGGCGGCGACTGTTTGGTCACCAGGTGCCTCGGAAGAAGGTTAATACTACGTGTTGTTCGTCGCGATAAGATGTAAGTGACACAGTTTGTCGTCGATGTGATGGCAGTGAAAATGAGGGGGCGTTATCGCCTATGTTGAGTATTTTGTTTTTACGTGGCATGGTGTTATTTTCGCAGAAAATTGGGGTTCTGTCAAGGGTGAAACAGAAAAACCAGGGTTATTTAGTTTTAAGGATTCGCAATTATTAAGGTTAACTTACTGTTAAGTCCCTTCAACGGTCTGGTCTCATCACTGAATTTATTGGATATATTGATTCTTGTCTGAACCAGGATTTTCAGGATGGACAGATTTACAAGATAAGAGTCTGAAACATCAAAGTGCTATCCAGATAATAAACGTCAAACTAGGAATAGGAACTTTGGACAGCCAAACTCATAATCCTGAAAATCTACTAATCCTGAAAATCTTGGTTCAGACAACGAGGACAATGAATTACGCGGCTAGATACACGTTTTGTAAATCTGGGTTGCAACAACCTCACATCAACTCCACAAACACTTCATTCGCCAAAAAAAGGCCGTGCTGCGTAAGGTGAAGATGTGTCCCGGTTTGCTCTAACAACCCTAAATCCATCCACTTCTCTATACTCTTACCAAACACCACGTCAATTTTCTCACCGAAACGCTGCTCATAATCCGCTAAACAGATACCCTCACGTTTTCGCAGAGCAAGCATCAGTGTCTCAGCTTTTTCTGCATGTCCAGTCATAAGTTCACTGTCTGACATCGGTTTTTTGTTATTACGGAGTGCTTCAATATAAGGTGGGATACCTTTAATGTTCGTATAGCGGGTGCCATCAACATATCCACATGCACCAACACCTAAACCGATATATTCCTGATTATTCCAATAAACAAGATTGTGCTTCACTTCTCGGTTCGGTTTAGCATAGCTACAGATTTCATAGTGGTTATATCCATGGGAAATCAGTTCTTCAATCGTCCATTGAAACATATCCGCTTCAATGTCCTCGGAAGGAAGAACAAGTTCGCCTGATTTCCACCAATCATAAAAAGGTGTCGTTTCTTCCATCACGAGATTATATACCGAGATATGTTCAGGTTCAAGTGAGATTGTCTCGTTTAAGGTGTGCTGCCAATCCTCCATCGTTTGTTGTGGGAGTGCGAATATCAGATCAATATTAATGTTATCAAATCCGTGTTCTCGTGAAAGATGATAACTATAATGGAATTCCTCAACGGTGTGGATTCTGCCTAACAGACGTAATATCTCATCTTGCATCGCCTGCAGACCGAAACTGAGTCTGTTAACCCCCGCTTCTTGCATCACACAGAGTTTTTCACTATCAACGGTACCCGGATTGCATTCTACTGTGATTTCAGCATCAGGACATATCTGGAAATGTCTATGTATGTTGGTAAATAACTGTTTCAATGAATCGGCAGAAAGGATGGAAGGAGTGCCACCGCCAATAAAGACAGTTTGTAGGATAGAAGTTTCTGGTGCGTAAAGCGACATCTCCGTTTGGAGTGCGTCTAAATATGCTTTCGCTTGTTCCTTATGGAAAGAATAGGTATTGAAAGCACAATAATAGCATTTTGTCTCACAAAATGGAATGTGGATGTATAGAGAAGAAACCATTTAGTCAAATTCTAATCCGACTCTGATAGCAGAACCTTCATCAGCATAGCAAAATGCTTCGTTAATATCGTCAAATCGGAATGTATCAGAGATGATTTTATGGAACGGATATTTGTCTCGTGTGCGACTAAGAAAGTCAAGGGCACGCGGTATTACCCAAGGTTCATAGACAATCACACCACGAATTGTTTTGCTACATCTAACGATGTTCCCGGGGTCTATTTCCGTCGGAAATCCAAGATTTATGTTGCCGATCCATAGATAACGTCCACCCCACCTTAGCATTTCAACACCTTCTGCAAGAACACGCGGAGAACCTACAAATTCTGCCACGAGGTCAGCACCGATGCCATTTGTTTGGTCAAGGACATAAGTAACACGTTCCTTGATACTAAGTTCATCAACGTTAAGGGTATAATCCGCGCCAAACTCCTGTGCAAGGGCAAGACGTGCAGGAAGCCTATCAAGCACGATTATTTTCCCGGCACCCATTTCTCTTGCGACTGCGGTGGCATATAGACCAAGTCCTCCCGCACCTTGTATAACAACTGTATCTCCAATCGTAATGCCGATCTGATTGAGTCCATAGATTACTTCAGATAAAGCACAATTTATCGGAGACACGAGTGAATCTGACAGGTCATCAGGCACTTTAAAAACCCAATGTCCTGCTTTCATGTAGTAATATTCTCCATAAGCACCATGAAAATGCGGTGGTTTTTCACTGGAAACACCAAGCCAATCTCTGTAACGGTTTGGACATCCAGGTTTTCCATTGAGACACACCCAACATCGTTGACACGGTTTGAAATATGAATAAACAATCCGATCCCCTTCAGCAAGTGGCTGTCCCAGACTGTCACCCTTAACACTTTGTCCCAGTGCTTCAATCGTGCCAATCATTTCATGACCAAGTACCTGTGGAATACCACTACTTATTTTAGGTCCGTGTCCTCTCCAGAAATGGAGATCAGACCCGCAGATATTCGCCATGCGGATTCGAACGAGAATATCGTCAGAAGTCACGGATGGAATAGGGTATTCGCGAAACTCTAACGGTGCCTCTGATTGTGTAAAGATTGCTACTCTACCTGTTTTCATGGAAATTAAGACTCCGTCAGACTATAGCAAAATTCCCTACACTTTATGCCAAGATAGTTCTCAATACTCATCATAATTGACAACTTTCCATTTGCCATCTATATTCTCAGTCGTAATCACCACATTCCGAGTATGTGTTGCCTCACCACTTTGGTTCTTGATTGTCAATAGGTAGTTGAACAATACGTGTGTCACATTTTCAATTTCAGTTGATGTCTCTTTTCCAATCTGCTTATATTCCATATTTGGCATTTCTGGGGCAGGTTCATCTTGTGTCCGCACATCTTTAAGCAGTATGATTTCCTTTTCCAACTTTTCTGTGGCAAGACCTGCAGTTAACTGGAGTGCTACTTGTTGGTTTGCGAGTTTATAATAATTGAAGATAAAGTCATCTGTAACTGCTTGCGGTGTATTCCTATTTGAGCATGCGATAAATAAAAGGAGGGTTAAAATGGCATACCGAGCTTTCATTGGATCATTTTTCTCTTTTGCGGATCAACGCTACATTGAAAATTGGACGTTCATAGTCGTGTGCAGGTTTGTTGACGATATCTCCCAAAGCCCACAATGCTGAGGAACTGCCACCATCAAAGTTAATCGCATGCTTTACACCAATATCTTTAAAAAAGGTTGCCATATCATAAAGTGTCATTCCCATGCTATGTCCAGCTCGTCTGCCATCAACAACAATTAGGAAGAGTTTTTCGTCATTAAATCCTAAAGCACTTCGTGGGTGTCGACTTGCACCATTGTTATGTCTATACGCACTTCCACCTCTGGTACGTGCAAACTCGGCTAACTCAGGTTCTACGACACCGTTTCGTAATAACCTTAGATTGCCACCAATTCCGTTCTGAACTGTCTGCCATTTATTAGGTGTGAGTGCAATTTCCAGAGAACCCTTGGAATCCTTGGTAATTCTCTTATACCAACGGCTACCTAAACGTGGTTCTATTGCAAGAACAAGACCGTCAGTCGGAATTATACTGTTACCACGCGGATTAACTGCTGTCACGACAAATTGGCTGTTATATTTTCCGGTGATAGGAAGTGTCAACTTCTTGAGGACGAATTCGTAACATCTCCGGGTTAGTGTAGATCTACCGAAGCGAGAGGTATAAAGCACTACTGGACTATATGAATTACAGATTTGGTTAACTGCGTCAATCGTGAGTGTAGAGTTGTCAATACGGATTTTACCATTTAAGTTAACCGCGTCTAATAAGAATTCTCCATCAGGGGTGACACCAAAACTTGTTTCACCCCACGGTGTTGGTGGAGAATATCCCCACATATCCAGCAATATCGGAACGCTAACGAGTTCACCGTCTTGGATATGAAGGTTGAAAATCATTCCGCCACGACCATATCCGTCACCACGAATTCCGAAACTCCCATTAACTCCTGCTAAAGACATTATACCCTTTTTCCTAAGCCGCCGTGTTGCTCCTGAGACAGTCTCACGTCCTATAATTTGAGCGTTTGCAAGTTCCACATCAAATGAAAGGTTGTCGTTAACACGATCCATCTCTGCAACGTAAACAGTTGCATTACCAGACCAGAAATAACGGTTTAGTCGAAAACCTTCAGGCGAACTTTTTCTTTCCAGCGTATCCTTGCGACGAATAGATCGCGCCAGTTTTTCTTTTGATCTGACCGTGATAGGTTTAGGATTTGTATCCTTGGCAACATATTTAGTTATAGTTGGTTGTGATGTATTATCATCATCAAAGGCGCGCATCACATTGATTACAGTTATAAAAAGTAGGAGCAATATACATATTGCAATCAACTTGTGCAATAGGTTTCGGGGCTTCTTTTCTGTGTTCATTATTTCACCACTATTTATTATGGAAGTATTGTGTCTTTTTTGCTAAAGATGCTTACAAGTAAGATTCCAATAGATCAACAGGAATCAATTGGATTGGGTAGGTTTGATTATTCTGAATTGCACCTCTCCAGGTTTAACATAACCGAACTTTTTTCTGATAAGACGTTCCTTGGTTAAGGTGTCATTTTTTAGCATTTCAACACGTTTCTTAAGGTTATCCCGTTTGTTCTCAAGCCACTGTAATTCTTCCTGATACTCTTTCTCCACCCGTTGTGCTTCTTGCCAGTCGTTATACCCATTCCTGAATTGCCTGACACTGATTACCAGCAATGCTAATGCAATGATAAATAAAATTACACGAAATATATGCATGTGTGACCTACATATAGACTACTTGGGACAGACTTAACTGTCCCAAAATAACGAGTAACTTAACGCAAATCTGTCAAATTATAGAACACTTTCGAACCAGCAAAAATAGCACTTTGACCGAGTTCTTCTTCAATTCGGAGTAACTGATTATATTTAGCGACGCGATCTGTGCGGGAAAGCGAACCAGTTTTTATCTGCCCTGCATTTGTCGCAACAACAAGGTCAGCTATAGTGGTATCTTCAGTTTCACCAGACCGATGGGAAACGACAGCGGTATAGTTGAAACGGCGAGCAAGTTCAATCGCATCAAGCGTCTCTGTCAAGGTGCCTATCTGATTGACTTTAATCAGAATCGAATTACCAATTTGTTCATCAATACCTTTCTGCAACCGTGTAGTATTGGTAACAAACAAGTCATCACCCACCAGTTGGACTTTATCTCCGATAGCGTCGGTTAGGCTTTTCCAACCCTCCCAATCGTTTTCGTCCATACCATCCTCAATTGAAACAATTGGATATTTTTCACAGAGTTCTGTGTAAAAACCTACCATCTCTTCAGGTGATTTGTTTGGTTGTTCTTCCGCCATCAATTGATATGTGCCTGTGTCTCGATTGTAAAATTCACTTGAGGCAGCATCCAATGCCAATAGCACATCTTCGCCGGGGACATATTTTGCACGTTCAATCGCTTCAATAATCACCGAGATGGCTTCCTCATTTGAGTTCAAATCAGGGGCAAATCCGCCTTCATCACCGACTGCAGTATTACAATTTCGTTTCTGTAGAACGGCTTTGAGACTATGGAAGATTTCAGCACCCATACGGAGTGCTTCTGAAAAACTACTTGCACCTGCTGGCATCACCATAAATTCTTGGATGTCAACGTTATTATCCGCATGTGAGCCGCCGTTTAGGATATTCATCATCGGCAAGGGCAGTTCTTTTGCGTTTGTGCCACCGATATACCGATATAGCGGTTGTCCGAGTTCATCCGCAGCAGCCTTTGCCACAGCAAGGGAAACACCTAAAAGTGCATTTGCTCCGAGATTACTCTTGTTTTCTGTGCCATCAAGTTCACACAGATCGGAATCAATCTCTGTTTGTTCAAATACATTTCTGCCTACAAGTAGACGCGCAATAGAAGTATTTACGTTTTCTGCTGCCTGTTGTACACCTTTTCCTAAGTAGCGATCCGCATCGTTATCACGAAGTTCAACGGCTTCATGTTCACCTGTAGAGGCACCTGACGGGACAGCTGCGCGTCCGGATGCTCCTGTTGTTAATCTAACGTCTACTTCAACCGTGGGGTTACCTCGTGAATCCAGTATTTCTCGTCCGTTAACATAACTTATTCTTATCAAGTTGTTTCTCCCTTTCGAAGCTTATAGTTTTAAAGAAACCTTCACTATCAGTGTAGCATATCACCGCTCATTTCTCAAGTCAAAATAAAAGGCAGATACCATACCGATACCTACCTATCCGTTTTGTGTTATTGACTACTTACTGTCCGACTGCTTCAGTGTCCTTCCAGCCTTGTGTAATCTCAAAATCCCAGTGCAATCTTTCCGTATATATATGAGGATGTGCATAAATGATCGGTGGATCAACATAGATGGTGGCACATGTCACAAACTTCTTCATGTGGATGGACACCATTCTTAGTGCAAAAAGGACAAGATTTTGTAGGTCGGGTAGAGCTTGCGAAACCCGACATGCAAGACTGGATACGATTGTGTCTGGTTTCACTGCGTTCTACCCGACCTACGACATAAGCTTAGAATCAAATTTATTTATGCACACCCCTCAATTAAATACAAAATTGTATCAAGAAAAAATCAATCTTCTACAGATATTGAAAATATGGCATTTTCTGGTGGATTCATTTGACTTAATAAATTTCTAAATTCCTGTGCCACCTTTCTGTGTTTAGGATTATCACTATTTTCAAGTTTAGAAATATAGTTTTGTAATTCCTCAATAGATTTAGTTTCAAATGTAGCATTACCCTTCTTTGGCTTTAAATCATCAAAGGCAGTAATTCTCTCTCCTTTGTTAACCCCAACATGCTCAATGATTTTTAACGATCCATTTTCGACAAGCTCCTCTATGGTAGGTATGATAGGATTATCTAAAGACTCTTTTATACTCACTTGTGATTTAGATAAGTCCTCATTTGATTTTGGATCAACATCATCTGATCGCTCATGGCTTTCTGATGCCAAATTTTGTTGGTTACTACGCTGCTGTTGTCGCTGTTTTGCATTTTTTATATTTTGTTCCACAATTTTCATTTCTGATTCAGTTGGAGCTCTATACACTTTTTTAGGCGTACTTAATTCTTGTTGCTGAGATATATTGTAAGCATATAGACCTAAAAAAACTATCGCAATTAACAACAAAAATATAATGGCAGTTGTTTTTATAAACTTTTGATTTAACATGATTTATTCGCCTCCACGGTTATTGTTTATAGATAAAATCAATCTATATGGTAGCCTACCTCACATCTACAACACTACTCTTCTATAACGACATCGGCAAGCAGATATGCCGAAGCTAAAAAGACTAGACTTGAACCGATCAACAATCCTAACCAGAATCTGTTATCCAAACCACCAGTTACCAGAATAGAGACGGTGCATTTTGTGCCACCCATAATTATTGGAATAACAAGTGGCAGAAGTATAACAGATAATAGACTTTCACCACCATCTGTGCTTGTAGACATCCCCGCTAACAGTACACCGACAGCACAAAAACCGAGTGTGCCAATACTCATCACACCAAATAATCTTAGCAGGACGACTACTGTAATTTCATCAAACAAATCAAAAAATTGAAGGGCAATGGGAGTAATGACTATTTCCAGCAGTAGTAGGAAAACGAGATTACTAATGACTTTGGAAAGATATACGTTGCTTGCATCAACACCCGTGAGACGTATGCCGTGCAATGCACCGTGGGTTCGTTCAATGACAAAAGAACGATTCAAGGAGATTATACCGGAGAAGACAAAGGCTGCCCATAGGACACTTGCGGTTAATTTTCCGCGTTCACTCTTTTCTAATGGGAAATTCGGTCCAAATGCAAACGCAAAAATAAGCACTACGAGGATGCTAAAAACAAATATTAGTGCCAACGTTTCTTTGGAACGGAATTGTAGTCCAATGTCTTTGCGTATTAACGTGGCAATCTGACGAAGTGCCTTCATGTTTGTCTCAATTGTAAGAACGACATATCACTGTATTCACGCCGTGTCTATGATCCTTTCTTCATACCTTTGCAGTAAATCCTCTTCAGATATTTCTTCTTTTTGTGCGATCTCTTCTAAATCTCCATTTATCATAAACAGAAATCTTGTTCCAACAAGATAACCCAACTCCGTATTATGCGTTGTGATGAGAATACCTTTCCCATTTTCACGTTCTTGTGCAATACGTTTCTGAACAAACTGCTTCGCAGCCGCATCCAGTCCGGAGAAAGGTTCATCAAGTAACAGAATTGAAGGGTTATGTAGGAGGGCTCTGGCAATCATAAAACGTTGTGTCATGCCGCGTGAAAAGATATGAAGCGGTTCGTGAACAAAACGTTGCAATCCGACTTCATCCAGAAGGGATTTACATCGGGTTTCAAAATGTTCAATTCCATACATCTGACCGAAAAACTTTAGATTCTCAAACGCAGATAATGTAGGATATGCTAAATGATCATGAACAACAACACCCAACAAGTTTCGTGCTGCTGCGTAGTCTACAATTGCGTCATTCCCTTCAATCTCAAGTTCACCAGATGTCGGACGGAGGAGCGTGGCAAGTATTTTTATGAATGTGGTTTTACCTGCACCGTTGGGACCGAAAATTACAACTACTTCTCCAGAATTAATCGTTAGGTTTGCGTTTTTGACTATCGCACGGTGTCCGAAGTGTTTTGAGATTTGGGAAGCACTCAAACGCATAGTGTGTTGGAGAAATCTTTAGTTGATGAAACGCGTGAATACAAAAAGAAAGGGCAGGTGTCATGCCTGCCCGTATCATTTCGCTTTACATCATACGTTGTATGATTGCATCTCCCTGTTCAGGTGTAACACCCATCGGTTGATGTGCCATAGGTCCATTTTCTAAAACTGGTTCCATTTGATCTAATGATTGACTGTTGGTATCATGATAGAATAAGCCAAGTTGGGTATCATGTCCAGTTTTGATCGCTTGTTCAAGTGCAACTGCTTTGTCACTTGTATCGTGGTTTTCTAAGGAATTAACGCGTTCCTTCCAATAATCGAAAATCTCATCATCTTTCCAGGTTATACAAGGACTGATAACATCAATAAAAGCGAATCCTTTATGCTGCATCCCATTTAACATCAATTCTGTAAGTTCTTTTCGTTCGGAACTAAATGCTCTGGCGACATAAGTAGCACCCGACACAATTGCTAAGGCAACAGGATTGAGAGGTGTTTCTATATTACCGTACGGTGTGCTATCGGTTTTCTCGTTGACTTGAGTGGTAGGTGAGGCTTGTCCAACGGTTAAGCCATAGGTTTCGTTGTTCATCACAATATAGAGTAGGTCAACATTTTTTCGCATCGTGTGTAGAAAATGGTTCCCACCGATGCCGTATCCGTCTCCATCACCACCTGTTACGACGACATTCAATTCATGATTAGCCATTTTAGCCCCAGTTGCTACGGCAAGTGAACGTCCATGCAGGGTATGCATGCCGTAAGTTTTAATGAAGCCAGGTAGATTAGAGGAACACCCGATACCGCTCACAGTGAGATGATCATGATTACCACGACCGAGTTCTGCATAAGCGTTTTGCAATGCATTAAGCACACCGAAATCTCCGCAACCCGGACACCAATCTGGGTTGACATCACCTTTAAAATCTCGCGCAGTCGGTGCACCTTTGATAGGTCTTTCTTTTTTTGCCATCTGATTCATCCTCCTTTTTAGACTACTATTTCCTGATATGGAACATAAAGTTCGGTTTTACCGATTAACAGTTCACGCACGCCGTCAGCGACGTGATGTGGCATAAACGGTTCACCATCATATTTGCGGATATGTCCATCTGCCTTAAAGCCTGTTTCCCCTCGTAAGAACCGAGCGAACTGTCCTGTGTAGTTGCATTCTACAATAATGGCGTGTCCTGATTTTGCTAACACTTCGTTTACAACATCTTCGTCAATTGGATATAGCCATTTGAATTGAATGTGGTTTGTCGTAATACCGTCGTCATTTAACATTTGTACTGCTTCGGTAATGACACCGTGTGTGGAACCCCATCCGATGAGTGTTACATCTGCATCTTCAGGTCCTTCAAGCGTTGGCGGGGGCAGGAGCTCAACAATACCTTCCATCTTCCGCTGTCTTTTTTCCATGATGTCACGACGTTTATGCGGGTTCGTAAATTCATCACTGATGAGACCGCCATCTTCATCATGGTCATCCGTAGCGACGACGTGCACGTGGCCAGGGGTACCAGGGATGGCACGTGGTGAAATACCACTGTCAGTAATCTGATAACGCAAATATTCTTCGTCTGTTTGCCCGAGTTCAGTTATCATATCCCCACGGTCAATCTCTGGTTGCCAATTGATCTCATCTGGTGCAAATGTTGTGTAACCTTCACCAAGCATAAGATCTGTGAGAACCATACCGGGGCATTGGAACTTATCAACAAGGTTGAATAGTTCTGGGATCGTGTTGAATCCGTCAATAATGCTTGTAGGAGCAACAACAATTTTTGGAAAATCTCCTTGACTTGCACCGAGTATCTGCCACAGATCTCCTTGTTCCGTTTTGGTAGGCAATCCCGTAGAAGGTCCACCGCGTTGGACGTTAATAACAACAATTGGAATTTCCATCATACCGGCACTGCCAATAGCTTCCGACATGAGTGCAAATCCACCTCCGGAAGTCGCACACATTGCACGGCATCCAGCATGTGCGGCACCGACGACCATATTGATTACACTGATTTCATCTTCACATTGTCGTACCATTATGCTCAGATCGCGAGCGTTTCTTGCCATCCAGCGTAGCACACCTGTTGATGGACTCATTGGGTAAGCAGCATAGAATTTGACACCTGCTGCTGCACCACCCATTGCCATTAGCATATTGCCTTGACCGAATGCAAGTGGAGGCTCTTGTTTCTCCATTTTAGTATCAAATTGTGAGAAGTGTTCTGCAGCGTGATCAAAACCCGCTCTTGCGACTGAAATGTTCGCGTCCACGACATCCTGTCCTTTGCGTTTCAGAAGTGCTTCAATCAGAATCTCCTCAAGCGTTTCTAATTCCGTACTCATCATCTGCAAACCAGCACCAAGTAAACATGTATTTAAACATGCTCTTTGTATTTTCCTGTCTTTGATTTCACTGGAGTATTCTTTGTAAGGAATAGAACACAACTGAATATCATCTCGTTCATACGTTTTTTTGACATCATCACCGTTATAGATAATCGCACCGCCGGGTTTGACGTGTGGAATATGTTTCTCCAAACTGTTTCTATCAAGGGCGATGATTAGGTCAATCTCGTCGCCGTGGTTGGCAACAGGTTCCGAACTAATTCTGATGGTAAGGAAGGTATGGCCTCCACGAATGAGGGATTGGTAAGCACTATAGGCAAAAACATGGAGACCATGCCGAGCACAGATTTGACTTAAGTTCTTTCCAGCAGTAGCTATACCTTGCCCGGGCGCTCCACCTATGGCGACTACAAAATCATACTTTGCCATCTTGGCTCCTTTCAAATTATAAGCAATTTGTTCACTATTACATATTTATTATTTCGCTTGCTCTCAACGAAGTTCGAAAATTTTCTTTATAAACAATCCTAATGTTTTCTTTTTGTAATTATATCATATTCAAATGCTGTTTTCAAGTTTTATTTATGACCAACAGATGCCAACAATGTTCACTAAGATTTATCCATATAGAATTGAAGTGCTATATACCAACACCACCTATCATAGTGTTCCTATTCAAATCTGCAGTGGACGGTTGCCACTGTGCTACCACAACTTTGTGCGGAATTCTTCCTGCTTCCTACAGTAAAGATTTTAGTGCTTCTTCTGCTTCTGGCGTTCCGATTTGGTCTAATGCAAATGCAACATGGTGCTTAACACGATCAGATTCATCATCAAGTGCTTTGATGAGTGCCGGTACTGCCTCTGCTGCAGCTTCACCCATTTTAGATAGTGCATAAGCGGAATAAGTTCGTACCTCGGCCGCTGGATCGTTCAAAGCTTGTATGAGCGCAGGTATCGTGCTAACCGCTGTAACTCCCATTCCACCGAACGCGCGAACAGCATATTCTCGGAGTTCCTCGCTTGGTTTAGTAGTTAACATGTCAAGCAATGCAGGTATTGCGAGTTCACCAATACGGGTAAGTGTACTGCATATAACGAGGGCTTGGTGTCTTGGGGCATCCTCTATCTCATCAATAAGATTAGCTATTACTGGTTCACCGATCGCTGCCAAAACATCGCCAGCTTCATCCGCAACATCAGATAGATTGTGTCCGAGTGCTTCAATCAATTGCGGTATGGCAGGTTCACCAATTTCAATCAATTCTGTCTTTGCATCTTCCCGCACATCGTCGTCAAACTCTTCTAAATCTTCAATTAACTCTGCTATGTGTTGTTCATCACTCATCCATTACAACCTTTTGTAAGATTTCCAACTTGTATTAACTATCTATTCCACGTTCTTTCCGCTGATCAAGAATCTCCGACAAACGATCTGTTTGCTCCTTACGTAAACGGTTATAGACCCGTTCTGATATATCCTCTTTTTCATGCATCGTATCAAGCATAGTAATTAATTCAAGTCGTGTATTGCGTGTATTTTCCAAATCAGTGTCATTAAGTTTACGAAGCCAACCAGAATCCATTTGGATGGCATCTGTAGTATCGGAGTTGTCGGTTGAACGTTGTGTGCCACGGAGCGTGAAAATCGCTGCAACAAGAAAACCACCTGCTAAAGCAGCAGCAACGGCGATTAATACCATCTGTCCAATATTCGATTCTTGTGTTGCGAATGGTAAACCAGACACTGTAAAACTCAAATCCGGGGTTTCACCGGCTGTGAAACCTCCTTCAGGGGAGGCTACATATCTTGAATAGGTAACACCGTGAAACTGAGTAGGATTTTCCCGTTTAAATTGTTTTGAATTAGGACTAATATTGATACCTTGCGGAATAAGTAAAATAATTTCGTCTGTATGAACAGGTATCTGGCGAGATAATCTTAAATCAGGACCGTTTGCAAGAATACTATACCCAAATCCACCTTCAATCTTACCTGTAGAAAGGGGTTCTGTTATAATAACCTGACCTTCGTCAGGATTAAATTTTAATGATGCTGGAGAAAACGGTTTAAACAGCGCATTCCCACTTGGAAGTGAAAAATGAAGACCTACCTCTTCGTCATTGAGTGTTGTCTGAAAAGGTAAAGTGTTCTTGTTTTCAACAACAAACACTTCAAAAATTGACAAGATACCGACTCTTAGATGTAATGCAGATTCAAATCCGATGGCAATACTATATGTCTTAATACTGATCATTGAGGGATCATCTGCAATACCCCCGATATTAATGTCTACATCAAGCTCAGGTACAAATGAAGATAACACCAAATCCTTTTCTTCGTGTTCAGTGTCATTGTAAGTCATAGTGATTGAATAATGCGTTTGCATATCAATCGGCAGCTTCTCAAAATGATAGTGTCCATCTGCATCCGTCGTTGTTTCCTGTTTTGATGTATCTCCCGCTCTATGAATATTCAGTGTAACAGGATGATTAGCAATAGGTTCACCTAATTTTCCATCAAAGAGTTCACCATGAATAACACCAGTATCATTTTGGGAATAGGTTGCAGGAAGGAATAAAATAGATGTCAGTGCTATGACCAATATACATCTAAAATAATAAACAGCATTCAAGCGACCTAAAATGCTGTATCTCTTTTTGATAAAGTTTGGTGTGTAATATATCTTCATTATTAACTTTTTTGTTGTTTAAACCTTTCAATTTCAGCTTCTACATCTGTTTGAGCGGCGGCTTCCAGTTGACTTACAACTTGTGCTGTATCTTGCATAAGAGCTGTACG
Organism: Candidatus Poribacteria bacterium; assembly: GCA_965214095.1. Lineage (GTDB taxonomy): Bacteria > Poribacteria > WGA-4E > WGA-4E > WGA-3G > MSPOR6. Next base: position 3,121,413 of record OZ243938.1, read on the forward strand.
CAATTCCTGATAATCCTCATCTGAGAGTTTTCCTGTTTCATAGTCTTCATCAAGGTCGGCTAAAGCAGAATAACACTGTTCACGTTCCAGATATAGCGTTTGCATGCGTGTTTCAGCTGGATCAACGTCCAGAATTGTATCTACACCTCTAATAAGAGGGAAGGCGATATAAACAAAAATCCCTATCCCCAAAATTAGAAGCCACAGAAAAACAATAGACATTATTACATCACCTAATTCTGGTTTTTGTATTTATCAAGTTCTGATTCAAGGTGCTGTTGCAATTCATCAGAAATCTGCTTATCTGGTTGTGTCGTAACTTTGTTTCCACGCGAACGATGACGGATCCCAAAGATAACGCCACCAATCGCTATCAGAATCACCGCGGGCATCAGATAGGCAAGTATATTAACCCCTTCTGCTTTCATGACTGCATGAAATTGTGTGCCATACTGTTCTAAGTAGGCAGTCCGAATTTCCTCAACAGTTTTTCCTTCCAATAATCTATTGCGAAACATGGTTTCAATCCTCTGTGCTGTTTCACAAACACATGCTTTATTCGTTTCCCGGACACATCCACAGAAACAGTATGTTGTGGTTAGCAGTTCGTCTAATTGCTTTTCCAAATGCATCTCATCATCAGATGTAACACGCAACGTATTATCCGTTTCCTGTGCAATTGGAGATTTTGAAAAAAGAAATAAAATGACAATCACAAGTAGAGATGTGCATATCTTTATATAAGGATGCAGATTCAGGTCCTTCATTTGTATTCACCTATACCGTTTGAGATCGTGGTGTGGTAATAGACTTCTCGGCTATTGCTACTAGTCCGCCTATCACCATTACAGCAACACCGATCCAGACAACACTGATGAGGGGATTATGGTAGATAGATAGGCTTACATCAGTTTCACTATCTATTTTCTCTGGCATAGACATTTTGCCACCAAGAATTTCCTTAGTTGGCAAAGGTCCAAGGGCAATATAGATATCATTCATACCTTGATGTTGTATTGCGGACTCAATCGTATCTTGCTCTCCTTGTCCTGTAGTATAATAGTAGTGGCGTGAGGGTCTCATCGTTCTTGGTTTCCCACCATTCCTTCTAACTTCAAATTCAACGCCGGATCGTATAAAATTGTCATGTTCTTCCAAAAACGAATCCTTCATCGTAAATTGATAATCACCTACATTCATCGATTCACCAAGTTTGAGCCTACCGTTTTCAAGCAAAAAATACCCTTTAGATCCCATTATACCTATGTAGAGAATTACTATACCGATATGAACAATGTAACCACCATATCTCCGTTTATTACGTTGAATGAGAAGTCCTAACCCGTTTAGGAAAGATGTTGCTTGCCGTTTAGAACGAAGTTTCGCACCACGATAAAATTCACTAAAGATTGCAACAAGTACAAACACACTTGCTAAAACACAAAGTATTGAAAAGATAGGCATCGGTTGACCGCTGAAAGTAATGAAGTCCCATACACGTGTTAATAAATTAGGCATCGCAACTTCGGCCGCTTCAGCAGATATCTCTGCAGCAGCCTTAGCATGTGCTCTGAAAATGAGAAATAACCAAGCAACTACTCCGCCTATCACACCGAGGAATAGTGGAGATTTGAACATACGTTGAAAATTGTTTGGTGTAATCTTTTTCCACGAAATTATGGGACCAGCACCCGTCAAGAAGAGAAGTATCAATCCTGGAATAATGACAACTTTGTTGAAGAATGATTCGGGGACTGCGGCTTTATCCCCTTGTATCGCTTCAGAGATAATCGGCCACAACGTTCCCCATAGGATAATCAATGTCAATCCTACAAATAGCCAATTGTTAAGGACAAATGCACTTTCTTTGGAAAGAAGGGATTCAAGTCTGTTAGCACTTTTAAGACGTTGCCAACGGTAAGCAATAAGCGCGATAACACCGCCGGTTGAAATGATGATAAAACCCATAAAATACCAACCGATATCTGATTGGGCAAATGCATGAACCGATGTAATAATACCACTACGTGTGATAAATGTACCTAATAAGGTAAATTGGAAGGCTAAGGTAATCAGGAGGATATTCCACAGTTTGAGCATGTTCCGCTTTTCTTGAATCATTACAGAATGTAGGTAAGCGGTGCCAAGAAGCCACGGCATGAAAGAGGCATTTTCAACTGGATCCCATGCCCAGTAACCACCCCATCCGAGTTCTCTATATGCCCAATTTCCTCCCAGTGTAATACCGACAGTCAAAACAATCCAAGAGAACAACATCCATCTACGAGAACGGTGTATCCAATCGCTGCCGATTCTTCCAGACAGGAGTGCAGCTACAGCAAAAGCAAAAGGAATTGTTAAACTTATCCAACCAATATACAACGTCGGGGGATGAAACGCCATGCTGGGAGTCTGTAAAAGCGGATTCATGCCTTGACCGTCAACCATTACCTGTCCACCAGGAAATCTGTCAAGCGGGTTATAAACGCCTTCAATCCATCCGGTAACAACCATAACGAAAAACAGTTGGACAACTGCAATGGGAATCAGTGCGTAATCGGCAAGGTTATCCGCCGCTTTTCTGTTCTGCCAAACTACGATAGCACCACCGACAGTAAGCAGCCAGAGCCAGAATAGGAGAGAGCCAGACATTCTGCCCCAAAGCGCAGTTATTTTATAAAAGAGGGGTTGTGCGGCACTGGATACCTCAACGACATACTTCATTGAGAAATCATCCGTCACAAAACTGAAGATTAATGCCCCTGTGGCGATACTGATGAGAATGAAAGTTGCAACGACAGCGTTTCGTCCACTCTTGATTATGTTCGGTTTTCTTCCGCGTAATCCTATAGAGAGTGAAACAATTGCCCACAATGCAGAGAATATGGAAAGGAAGATCGCAGCTTGACCGAGTTCGGCTGCAATACTTTGTATACCACCTACAAGTGTGTCCATAAACATTCTGCTCCTCTACTTCTCTGACTGTGATACGGCAAAATAGGCTTTAATACGACCCTTCAGTCGTTTTGGCACTTTCAGCCTCTTCATATTTGGAAGCACACTTCGTGGTTACCTTATTGGCAATTATTACGTTCTGTTTCGCATCGTATTTGCCTTCAACAAAAACATTGCCGCCATCAATGAAGTTATCGGGTTTAAGCTTGTTATAAATCACGTTGACTGTCTCGGTGTCTTCAATCTTTGTTTCAGTTTCTTCAAGTTCACGCACAGCAAAGGTTAACTTAAATTCGTCTGCATTCCATTTAGTGCTCTCTTCAGAGATGGCACCAACAAGCTGCACATTTTGATTATCCATAGTTTCAGCATTGGCAATAAGTTTCACAGGTGTCAACTCCCGCATACTCTCTTTTTTTGTCATCGCTAATACTAAAATCACGAAACCGCTGAGCAAAATAAGACTGGCTGCAAATACTTTTAGTCTTCTCTGTTTCATGTGTTCATCCTCCTTGACATTACAAGTCTTTGAAAACACTCTCACCCAATAGACATGGGATACGTGTATAGAAATCTCCTTGTCTCTACTTTTGTCATTGAAACCAGTAAATCGGATGGGAATAAGTTCATTCTCCTTAAATAATACTTGACTTTGTATTTAAAATCAAGGTAAAATAGATTCAAATTGAACTGTATTACGGAATTCCGTGTATATCCAAATATGAATCATTTCAGATTTACAGCTTTTCATAAAAAAAACATGTTCGTAGTCGCGCAATTCCTTGTGCCTCTTATATTGACCATATTCCCCATCTCAGATAAAGAGAGGTCTAGTATTACCCATGAATTTTAATTGGCAGCATCACCCATGGGCAGGTGTATTCCCCGCAACCCTATGCCCTTTCCATTCAGATGAATCGATTGACGAAGAAGGTTTACGTCAGTATATGCAGGAACTTGCCAGTGTTGATGGCATAAAAGGTGTTGTCTGTAATGGACACACAGGTGAAATCATGTCCCTGCGTTTGCAGGAAAGACAACGTGTCACACAAATCACAGCAGAAGCAGTTGGTGATAAGGTTAAGGTTGTTTCTGGTATTAGTGCGGAAGGAAGTCTACCTGCAATTGACGATGCACTCGCAGCGAAAGAAGCAGGTGCAGATGCAATTCTACTGATGCCTGCACATCACTGGTTGCGTTTCGGTAGAACACCTGAAACCGCAGTCGGCTATTTCCAAGATGTCGCAGAGGGCGCGGACATACCTATTATTGTGCATCAATATCCTGCTTGGACAAAAACTGGATATAGTCTTGAAGAGATGTCAGAGATGGTGAAAATCCCGCAAGTTGTCTGTATTAAAATGGGTACTCGTGATATGGCACGTTGGCGGTGGGATTATGAACAACTTAAAGAGGCTGCTCCTGAAGTGCCAATCTTAACCTGCCATGATGAATATCTACTCGCTTCCCTATTAGAAGGTAGCGATGGTGCGCTTATCGGATTTGCAGGTTTTGTTCCCGAATTGATGGTGGCAGTAGTCCACGCCGCACTCAACAATGATTTGATAGGAGCACGTAAGGCACGTAATCAGGTTGATACATTGGCTCGGATTGTCTACAATTTCGGTGAACCGAGTAGTGATGCACATCAACGTATGAAATGTGCTAGATGGTTGATGGGCAGATTCCCATCAATGACCATGCGTCGCCCCTTGCGTCAATTGTTCACTTCTGAAATAGATAAAATTCGAAATGAGTTGGAGTCGGTTGGGTATCAATGTATTAACTAAATATAATGGTTGATTGGATTAAGCACTCTACGGTGTTGAATTGTTGAGTTTTTGAAGTTGTTCCTCAATAAAAGTTTTGAGTTTTTGTTGTCCCTGCTGTTCTGCAAGTTCTAAGGCAGTTTGGAAATCTAAATTTGCGCCATCAAAGTTTTTTAAGTTAACCTTTGCAGCACCGCGGTAGGTGAAGGATTCAGCATAGTCAGATTTAAGACGAATTGCTTCGGTGAAGTCAAGAATTGCAGAATTGAGATCTCCTTGTCGCATTTTCTCAAATGCTCTATTGTAGTAAGCCATAGCATAACTTGGATTTATTCGAATTGCGTGTGTATAATCTGCTAGTGCTTGATTATGGTGCTTAAGCATGCTATGTGAAATACCTCTGTTGTTGTAAGCTTCTGCGTAATCAGGTTTTATACGAATAGCTTCGGAATAATCAACGAGTGCTTCTGCATGCTGACCTAATTTATCCTTTGAAAAACCGCGTAGATTATATGCCTCCGTGAAATCTGATTTTAGCTCAATTGCCTTATCATAATCTAAGATAGCCCGCTCATGTTCTCCGAGTTCATTTTTGGTAGTTGCCCGAAAATAAAATATTTCGGATGACTCAATTCCTAACTCAATCGCTTCATCAAAATCAACAAGTGCTGATTTGTTTCTACCAAGATGTTTTTTCGCATATCCTCTAACAGCATAGGTTTTGACAAATGATGGATCTAACTTGATCACTATATCAAAATCAGCAATCGCGGATTCATGCTGTCCTGAACTACCCTTCACACAACCCCGTGTGAAGTAAAGTTCGGCAGAATCAGGACTTAACTCAATTGTCTTATCAAGATCAATAATTGCTTCTTCGTGTTTGCCAAGTTTTTGAAAGGTTACTCCTCGATTGTAGTAAGCCTCAAGAAAATTGGGGTTTAGTGCAATTGCGTTGCTATAAGCAAAAAGTGCTTTTTCTATCCTTTTCCCTTGATAGAGAAGAAAACCAATTGAGAAGAAAGCATAGGCAGCGAGATCGTCTTCAGTTCCAGTTTCAAATGTTTCTTTCTCGGCCAATTTCGGAGATTGTTCTGTCAGTTTAGGAACATAATTATCTTCGTAATCGTTAATGAGACGTATAACCAATTCCATTAACGGAGTTAATGGGTGATTCTCGTTGTCACCAACAGAATAGACTAATTCTTCAAGGACGTTATCAAGCCACTCATACTCGTCTTCTGTCAAATTGATGACACCGTAATGTCCGTGTTGGTTTCCAAATTCGATTAATCCATCTAACACCTCTACTAACCATTGATAGGCACTTTCAGGATATGTTGTAGACACAATAGGGGTAGATCGGTGAATATGTGTCTGAATCTGTATAGGTTCAGCACTCGCGAACAATTGAGAATCGCTCGGAATCACATCGGATAATACAGGATCAGTTCTTAAATCCTTTAGCATTGGTGGTGTATTGAACGTATCTTGTGTATCCATCAACATAATTTACCTCTTCCAGCCGCCTCTATCATATTCTTCGTGTGTGAGCACGTGCATAATAGAAACTTCATGCCTTTTGTAATTAATGAATGTTATAAGGCGTACACTCCTACCGATGTTGAAAACTGTCAATGTTGTTCTTTCCCCTGGTTGACTAAACTTTCCTGGTCTTGCTGGGACTGGATCCGCTTGAGGAAACGTCTCACGCAAATCTGTAATAGATTCAAAAGTGTCTTCTTCCATCAACTTAGACCACCGCTCAAGTCTTTGTCTGGTAGTTGGATGTCTCTTTGCAAATCTATCCAGTTTTCTTCGTCCAGTTATATGCATTAGTTATTTTGAGTAGGAACCTTTTTATATGTGCTTGCAGCGGTTTTTACAATATTATTATACCATACCAAGCCCTAAGTTGTCAAAAATTGGATTAGTGATAGTATCTTAATGCCTGAAGAGATTAAAGTTGACTTTTAAATAGAAAATTAAATATAATGGTTAGATGAAAACAATCTATAATATGACTAAGGACCAGAGAATCGTGTATAAAGTCAGGCTTGTAGCACAAACTATCCGAAACTTAAAATAGAATATGCCACAATTAAAATTAAAATATGCATTGATCGGACACGGACGACGCGGTTCGGCACATCTATCAACCGCAGCAGCACTAAAAGATACTTTTGAAATCGTCGCGGTCTGTGATGCACACCAAGGATCAGCAGAAGCAGGTGCAGCAAGAGTCGGTGTAAAAGCATACACCGATGTCCGTAAGATGATTGACGAAACATCTCCTGATGTCTGTGATGTAGTCGTCCCTGTGCAACTACACCATATCGTATCCTGCTATCTCTCCCGTCGCGGCATCTCACATAACGTTGAAACAGGTCTTTCATCGACTCTCGGTTTGATGGATATGATGATAGCAGATGCTGCTGAAAATGGAGTAAAACTCCAAACATCAGAGAACTTCCCCTTTGTCCCCGTTGAACAGTTTGTCTGCAAACTTATTCACGAAGATGTAATAGGTATGGTACATAAGTGCTATCGTCTATTTTCCACAACTGGCTACCACGGCCTTGCAGCAATACGGTGTAGGATGAACGCAGCCCCTACATCTGTAAGTAGTATAGGTCATTCGATGCCTGTTGTGCCTTATGTTGACAGGGCAAAACGCGATTTCAATAGTGAAAGTCTTGAATTCTACGCAATCAATTTTGCCAGCGGTGGAATCGGCATAGCCATGGTAGGTAACAAGAACGGTTGTCTTGGACGTAATAAACTCGTCGGTTTTGAGACGTGCGGTGAACGCGGCACAATTATCACAAACGGCAACCAAGGTGCAACTGGAGGAGAAACCGTCAACGTCTGCACCAACGAGGATATTAGTCAAAATGCAGGCAGAGCACAAACTTACGAATTTCAGAGAGAATATAGTGAGAATAAAGTGCTGCAACGCATTTATGTGGAACTTCCCGAATCTCTCGGTGGCACGATTGAATGGCTTAATCCTTACAGGAATACTCAAATTTCCGAGGGTGGAATTTCACTCGCGACCATGCTTGATGGTATAGCAACCGCAGTGAGAGAGGACACACAACCGATCTGGACAGGAGAAATGGGTAGAGCGGATCAGGAGATGGTCATCGCAAGAAACCGTTCTGTCCAATCAAATCGGCAGCCTATTCAACTCCCACTCTCACCAGATCCAGCAGAAGAAGCAGCATTTGACCGAAATTTTAAGAAACAATTTGGGGTTCATCCCCGAGAAGATATTGAAAAAGCATTACAAGTAAATTTCAAAGCGCGTTAAAGAAATGTCAGATATATTGTAGGGTTGGGTCTCTGTGCCTACCCAAAATCGCAAGCAGTTATTGGATAGAGGTCTTACAAACCTAACAACAGAAGGTAAAATATGAAAGAAATTAAAATTGGTTTTATTGGATCAGGTGGCAACGCAAACGGACACATGAATCGGCTATCAGAAATGGAAGGTGCGAATGTCGTTGCAGTCTGCGATATAATAGAGCAAAAGGCACAAAATGCAGCTGAAAAACACAGTGCCGACCCTTATACTGATCACCGAGAAATGCTGGAACGGGATGATTTAGATGCTATCTATCTAAGTCTACCTGTGTTTGTTCATGGACAACCTGAGTTAGACGTGATTGAACGTGGCTTACCATTCTTGGTTGAAAAACCCGTAGCAATTACCATGGACATCGCACGAGAAGTAGAAGCAGCAGTGACAAAAGCCGGATTGATTACCTGTGTTGGCTATCAACTGCGTTATCTTGGTTCAACAAAGATAACCCAAGAAATCCTCGCAGGAAAAACAATCAACATGGCTGTCGGTAAGTACTGGTGTGGTACTGGGCGTGGTAATCCGGAAGGATGGTTGCGACAGATGAGTAAATCAGGGGGACAATTGGTTGAACAAGCCACGCACACAGTTGACATGATGCGTAACTTACTTGGTGAAGTGGATTCGGTCTTTGCGATGCAAGCAAATCGCACTCTCAAGGAGATTGATTGTCCAGATAGCAATAGCGTTTCACTACAATTTTCCAGTGGTGCAGTCGGTTCTTTGACCGCAGCATGGGCGTATACTGGTGGTTGGGACAATGCCAATGTCTTAGATATCCTATATGATGGTGAAATGTTGAACTGGAATCCTGCAAGGGTCCATTGCAAAGAAGATGGTGAATGGGTAGAAAAAACAGATCCCGGTCCCACCATAGATGAAGTCTTTGTGAACGCAGTCCGTAGTGGTGATGCATCTCAGATATTGAGTCCCTATACCGATGCGGTCAAAACGCTTGCGATTTCACTCGCAGCAAATCTCTCTGCACAAGAAAATAGACCGGTAGAACTTTCTTCGTTGTAAGGTAGAACTATGCCAAAAAAATATCGCGTAGCAATCGTTGGGTGCGGTGGTATTTCGCATGCACACGGCAATGCTTGGAGAAACGTGCCAGAAATTGAGATCGTCGGTGCATGCGACGAGAAATTTGAGTCTCTATCCCGTTTTGCCACCGAATATGAAGTTGAGAATACTTACAACGACCTTCGGCAGATGTTGGAAAAACAGAACCCGGATGTCCTTGTCGTAGCAACGTGGCCCTCAAGCCATCTCAAAAATGTGTTGGAAGCAGTGCGTTGCGGAATTAAGGGAATCCTCGTTGAAAAGCCAATTGCTGTCAATACATCCCAGCTTGAACAGATGATACAGGTGACAGAACGAGCAAATATCCTCTTAATGGAAGCGTTCATGTATCGTCATCATCCATTAACATTAGCAGTAAAGGAAAAGGTGGAAGAAGGTGCAATCGGAGAAGTCCGATACGCACGTTCCACTTTTTCGACTGGACTCATGGATAGAACAAATTGGCGGCTAAGAGGTGATCTCGGTGGTGGTGCTGTCATGGATTTAGGCTGCTACTGTATCAACATCATCCGTCACCTCATCGGACGCGAACCACAATCGGCATGGGCAACTGGAAAGTATGAACCGATTAACAATGTTTGGGAAACTCTCATCGGTACAATGGACTTTGGTGATGGTGTTACAGGACAATTCGATTGTAGTTTCGGATGGACATGGCGTGAGTGTTATGAAGTTACTGGAACAGAGGGCACTCTCTATGTCCAGTCAGCATGGGGCAATCGTGAAGGGGAATCGCACTTCACCGTCAACGGGGAGACTATTAGCGTTACAGGTGTAAATCCGTATGCTGCCGAAATATTGAATCTTTGTGAAGCAGTAGAAAACAGCACCCCACTCCACTTACCTATTTCAGATGCGTTAGGAAACATGCGTGTCATAGATGCATTACACGAATCTGCACATACTGGACAACGCATTCACGTGCCAAACTAACCTTTGACCTTGACAATCACATGTAGGTCGGGGTCTCTGTGCCCGACATGTTGTCTGGACCAAGATTTACAGGGTTAGACTCATCTCATCTAACAAGGGATTCGTCTGATAGATACACCAAGAATGTCTAACGTCATAGTGACCCACAACCTAAAGGTTGGGACTTGTGCTTCACAGACAGTGCCGATCAGAGCTACGTCTTAATCCGTCTCCACAGTGGTTGCTAAGCCAACCACTTGCCAGAAGGCAACTATTTATTTTGATGCGTGTTTTTCAAACGGGATGCGATATTTCAATCGTCTTTCCCTACTAACGCACAGTATTATATCAAACGACCCGTCAGGACTATTGTTCTGATAGAACTTAGACACTATAGAAATGACTGAAGCTTTTACATAGCAGGTTTCAGTGTCAAGCTTATAGCCGAAAAGCCTCTACTATAACCAATGCTGAAGTCTAATAAGTAGACGATTGATAATAAAAAAGGTTGAGATAATTTTAGAAAAAAAGCCGTCTACATCCCACAAGTTAAAGCATGGGGATTTGACGGAAGATCGTTAACAAATTTAAATTAGGTTGAACAAATCCACAACTTCCATGTATAATACTATAAACAACAAAACATATCTTTCAAGAAATACTACACCTAATAGTATCCCAACCATTCTGTTGGTAGAGGTAACATAACGTAATGTTTGAACAACTCATGAAGTACCCGATTGATGTCTTTCGGGAAGGAGATTTCTCATTCGGCATTCCAATACCGGGACTTCTAATCTTTGTCCTAATGGTCGGGCTTGTTGCAGCAACCATTTGGGCATATAGGAGTGCAAAAGGTCGTTCTGGAAGTGTATTCCGTGGATTCCTCATTTTTCTACGCATAATTGTCCTCTGTGTCCTTGCATTCTGCTTACTCAAGCCTTTCCTAACAATATATCAAAATAATCCAGACGACTCTTACCTGTTAGTAATGGTTGACCGATCCAAGAGTATGCAAATAACCGATTCAGAAGATGGTGAATCTCGCCTAAGTAGAGCAAATCAATTACTATTTAGTGAGAACAATGAAGATGGAGAAAAACTTCTTGAAAAACTGAATGCAAACAAATTCAAGGTCAGATTGTTCGGATTTGATTCCGATGCGAAACGGATTCCAAGTGAAACCATACAAAGTGCAGATGGAGAAAATACTAACATCCCAAATGCTGTCAATGAAGCACTTGATGATTTGCAAGGCATTCCGTTATCCGGAATCGTCCTATGCACCGATGGTGTAGACAGAAGCGGAACAGATATACAAAAACTGGTCATGAAAGCAAGAGAACGCAAAGTGCCTATCCATACCGTTGGCATCGGTGATGAGGAAGGGATACCAGACATTGAATTGGTTAAAGTAGATGTCCCCCGCACTGCAGAAGAGGATTTTCCTGTCGAAATAACCGCTACAGTCAAACGCACAGGAGATGCACAAAAGAAAGCAACAATACAACTGATTGAAAATGGCCGGATACTTGAATCGTATCCGATTACCCTAAAAAATGATGTTGCCAGAGTTCCGTTCAAATTTACCCCGCGCCATCCCGGGACAATAAAATATGAAGTGCAGGTATTACCTGAAACTGATGAGCCAATCCCACAAAACAACAATAAAACATTCATCCTAAAAGTCTTACCTACAAAACGTGTGAAGGTACTCATCGTTTCCGATCCAGGTTGGGGTTTTAAATTTGTCAGACGCGCTTTAGAAGAAGATCCCAATATTATACTAACTGTGAGATACACGACCAGTAAAGGCACCTATGGTGGCACCTTAGGCAGTTCAACGCAAAACTTCAAATTATATCCTGATTCAAAAGAGGCACTCTTCAATTTTGATGCAATCATTTTTGGAAATATCGCAGCTTCAGAATTTACACGCACACAACTTGAAAACACCTTAGAATTTGTCCGAACACGTGGCGGTGGATTTTTGATGTTAGGAGGTTCAAAATCATTAGGTAACTCGGTAATAACCGATTCATATCTCAACACACCAATAGCCGAATTACTCCCTGTTGAATTGGAGTTAGGAGAAGAACCTAAATCCCCACCATTACACCTATCACCTGCTCAAATCCCTCGTCCAAAAGGGTTTAAGTTACAACTAACAGCTGAAGGAAAAACGGAACCATTGATGGAACTGGCAAATTCCTCAACTGAAAATCTGAAAAATTGGGATAAGATGCCAGCACTTTATTATTTTAGTAAAGTCAAGCGGGCAAAAGCCGGTGCAACAGTTCTCGCTGAACATCCTACGGACAGAAATGAATTTGGAAAACGGATTCTCATTGCTACTCATAATTACAACGCAGGACGCGTTATGGTCTACACACCAAGTAGTTCAGAACGCTGGCAAATGCACATGGACAGCAAAGATGATAGCAGTGAACGTTTCTGGAGACAGACTGTAAAATGGTTGACCACCGCGCCAAAGTCTGCTATCAAACTCGATATTGCAAAAACTGAATATACGCTTAAGGAACCTGTTGTGATTGAAGTTACGGCAACCGACAATACATTTACAGTTACAAATGATGCGAAATTGCGTGCTATCGTTGTTGACGAAAAAGGGACGCGAAAGGAACTGCAACTTGAACAAGTATTAGGAAAAGATGGATTATACACCGCACGATTTATTCCAAGTCAATATGGGGAATATACTGTCACCGCAACAGGAACTCTTGATGGCGAAAGCCTCGGAAAACAACAAGCACTATTTGAGGTAAAACCCTCTTTTGAGGAGTTTAGCGATGCAGCACTTAATGTCCCTCTACTAACAAACCTTGCAATTATGAGCGGCGGAAAATATTATCCCATTGAACAAGCAGGTCAATTAGTCAATCAAATCGCATTAGTAGAAAGCGCAACATCAGAAATAACCGATGTGGACATCTGGGATCTACCACTGATTTTTGCATTGATACTCCTATTTCTCTGTCTTGAATGGTTCTTACGAAAACGGGCAGGATTAGTATAACACAAGTTGCTACCTATTTAGATTTTTGTTGGATAGGATTCTAATACCGATTAATTCGAAATTCTTACACTTTTTATGAGTAACAATATGAATAATTCTTTTAAAAACGTAATGTTCGTCATAGCAGACGATTGGAGTCGTATTGCAAAATGCTACGGCAACGATATTATCAGAACACCCCGAATTGACGAATTCGCAGAACGGGGTGTCGTTTTTGACTATGGATTCTGCACAAGTCCCTCCTGTGCAGTCAGCCGTGCCTGTATACTAACAGGACAACATAGCCATACACACGGACAATATGGACACTGCCACGGTATCCACGGTTTTCGCACACACGCGCACATGCAGTCCGCACCAAAAATATTGAAAGCAAACGGATTTGCCACCGCATGCATCGGCAAAAAGCACGTTGAACCCGTAAACGTTTATCCTTTTGACTATGAACCAAAGGTTAATCCACGAAGTCCTGTAGATGTTGCAGAGAAAATTGAACAATTCCTATCACAGAACGCAGATAAACCGTTTTATCTACATATTGGCTGCACTTATCCACATCGTGCAGGTAAAGGCTTCGGAAATGATCGGCAGCACGCGGGCATACAACCCGGTTCCTACAGACCAGACGAAATTATCGTTCCAAATTTCCTCCCGGATGTCCCTGCAGTTCGTGAAGACCTCGCTGACTATTATGAAAGCGTATCACGATGGGATGCTGTCGTCGGTGCAGCTTTAGATGCACTTGACACATCCGGACGTGCAGACGATACACTTGTTTTTGTCACAACAGACCATGCAATGCCATTTCCCGGTGCAAAAGCATCTAGTTTTGATAGCGGACATCACTGTCCACTGCTGATTGCAAGTCCCACACAACAACGACGCGGACTCCGCAATCAGGCTCTTGTCAACTGGGTTGACTTTTGTCCAACTATGTTAGACTGGTGCGGTGTTTCGCATCCTGATGGGGAAGAAGCACTCCCAGGTAGGTCTTTACTACCCATTTTGGAAGATGACAATCCACATCCAGGCAACGGACAATGGGAAGAAACCTATTACTCACACTGTTTCCACGAAGTCACAAACTACTACCCTTACCGCGTCCTGCGTGGACGCAGATACAAATATGTCCGCAATCTTGCATACCAGTTAGAGACACCACTCCCAAGTGACCTATTCAGATCTATATCCTGGACAGCCGTGCGAAATGACAACATTCAAGAACTTGGTGAACGACAACGGGAAGATTTTGTACATCAAAGCCGAGAAGCGTTGTTTGATATGCAGAACGACCCTGCAGAATCGAACAATCTGATTGATGATCCAGAATTACAGGATACAGTCAACGAAATGCGTCGAAAGGTCATTGAATTCAGGCAGAAAACCAAAGACCCATGGCTTGAACAATCTTTTCAAGAAGGTGAAACACAACCTTTCTTTTCGTAAACAATAGGGACCGTAGCTTAGAGAGGAAGTGCAGTTGAGCCATGTTGAAAACATGACACAATTGTAGCAGAGGACTTTACAATGTTGAAATTCCTTTATGCTAATAGACTTCTTGCAGGCGTGTTGATGAGTGTCATTTTCATCGTTGTCGGTGGGGCATATTATCTTGAACACATTGATAACGAGAAAGCACTTGAAAAAGAACGTAACCTGCGTCTTGACTATGAACAGTGGTATTTACCTGAAGGTGCAAAAGCACGGATTGGCAGTGGCACAATCTCGACGATGCAATATTCTCCCGATGGCAATTTGATAGCCGTAGTGAGTAGTATCGGTGTTTGGATTCTTGATGCACAGACAGCAGAAACGCGGCACTTACTTGCAGCGCATACCGGTATCATCAATAGCATCTCATTTAGTTCTGATGGTCGCACCCTCGCCGTAGGAACTGAAAATGGGGAAGCGCAACTATGGGACACTTCCACCGGTGAACACCAAAAAACCTTTACAAGACGAGATTATTTTTTTGGTGTAGATACTGTTTTCATTGTGCCCGATGGGCACACCCTGGCAGTCATTTATGACTCAAGGGTTGACTTGTGGGATATAGCAACTGGACAGCGAAAAAATACGTTAACAGCGGTGGGAAATGGAACGACCAACGAGGATGTCAACACCTCAAACATGTATATGAGTTTGGGAGGTTACAAAAACTCATTCAGTTCGGATGGTAAAACAGTCGCAAGTGACAGCGGAGAGGACACCTTTCGTTTCTGGGATATTGCAACACGGAAAGAGATACGAACACTTAAGGCAGAACCTTCAGGTCAGTATGGAGAGTTGCTATCCTATAGTTCAGATTTACAAACCGTGGCAATTGCAAGTGATAGTTATAAAGGACAAAGGCGTACCAAGATTTGGGAGATTAATCTTTGGGATGTCAATACCCAAACACAGAAGAAAATATTTGAAACAGATAGTTTTTTTGGCATTCCGTTTTTAGTTTTCAGTCCAGATGGAAACTTTATTGCCAGTCGCAGTTACGTTGATAAAGTAATTCGTATATGGGATGTCAACACAGGTAAAGAAAAGAAAAGGATTAAAGGAAACAAGATCGTAGTCTCGGCGGTTGCTTTCAGTCCAGATAACCGAACACTTGTTAGTGCTGGTTCTGATGAGACACTACGTTTTTGGGATGTTGACACCGGCAAAGAAAAGAAAACAGTAACGGGGTATGGTGGTGCCATTGCGAAAGTATTACTAAGTGTTGATAGACAGACGCTTATGAGTTTAGGTCCTGGCAGGGCTATTCGTCTATGGAATGCTAATACAGGGCAGCACGAAAAAAACTTCGTTGGTCATAAGTTGAATGTTTGGGACACTGTTTTAAGCCGAGATGGAAGAAGGCTTGCGAGTAGTTCTGTTCTCAAGAATATTATCTATCTTTGGGATATTAACACAGATGAACACAGTAAAATTAAATCACCTCACAGACGCGTTTCAGGTATTGAATTTAGTCGCGATGGTCAAACACTCGCAAGTTGGGGGTCGTCTGGCAAACGTAAAGATATTATCCAGTTCTATGACGCAAATTCGGGAGGTATACAGCGAACCTTGCAGCTAACTTATAAAGATAGAGTTCGTATCCCAGAAGACACATATTTTGATAAGAATATGTTCGCAGGTATCGGAAAATTCGATCCAGATCTTTTTGTATGGGATTTAGTTACAGGACATTACAATGTCACAGAGATGAGTGATAAAGAAATTAATATGGCACGGTTTAGTCCTGATGGACGAATGCTGGCGATTGTAGGTAAAACGCTGTCTCAGAAGAAACCGAAAATGGAAAGAAAAATTGTGCTCTGGGATGTAAAGTCAGGAAAACATATCCGTACTCTAACAGGACATACGGATAAAATTGTGAGTCTTGCTTTTAGTCCTGATGGTCAGACTCTCGCGAGTGGAAGCGTAAGTATAAGAACAGAGAAAACAATCCTTTTATGGGATATAGAAACAGGCAGCAGCAAAGATTTTACGGATCCAGACTGGACAGAAAGGCAGTATAAATACGAAGCCAAAGTCGCTTCGTCGCTTGCTTTCAGTCCTGATGGACAGGCTCTCGCAAGTGGAATGAAGTTGGGTGATATTCTCCTCTGGGAAACTGCGACTGGTGCGAAAAAGAAAACGCTTCGGGGACATAGTGAAAGCGTATCACACATCTCCTTTGGTGCCGACGGACAAACGCTCATCAGTGCAAGCTATGATGGTACAATACTAATATGGGACCTAACACCTCCATAATCTGATATAATAATCCAAAAAGTGCTAATAACTGCTAACCACTAAAACATGGAAAACTACGATTTAGACGCAATGAATGCCCGTATCCAGGAAGATAGCGGCCTAATCCAGCAAATTCTGGACGAAGCGGGTAAAATCATTGTCGGACAACGGAACCTACTTGAACGGTTAATAATTGGACTGCTCTGCAACGGACACATCTTACTTGAAGGTGTCCCCGGACTTGCCAAAACCACCGCCATTGCCTCACTCGCAAAAACCATCGATGCAACATACACCCGTTTCCAATTCACTCCCGATTTACTACCAGCAGACCTTGTTGGCACCCTAATTTATGACCAACAGAAAAGTGAATTCTATACCAGACAAGGTCCCATTTTCGCCAACGTTGTGCTTGCAGATGAGATAAACCGCGCACCTGCCAAAGTGCAAAGTGCACTACTTGAAGCGATGCAGGAAAGACAAGTCACAATAGGTGGCACAACATATCCACTTGAAGAACCTTTCATCGTTTTAGCTACACAAAATCCAATTGAGCATGAAGGCACATACCCGCTACCCGAAGCACAAGTGGATAGATTCATGCTGAAAGTCAAAGTCAACTATCCATCCCATTCAGAGGAACTGCAAATCCTACGTCGAATGACAACTGAAGCGATTCAGGAGATACACCAAGTAATTACCTGTGATGATATTATCCGACTCCGAGAACTCACACGTAACATCTATATGGCGGAACAGTTGGAGACATACATCGTAGATCTCGTATGTGCAACGCGTGCACCAGAAGTATACCAATTAGACGACTTGAGTCCGCTGATAGAATACGGCGCATCACCACGAGCAACGATTTTCCTTGCACTTGCAGCCAGAGCCCAGGCTTTCCTCTCTCAACGTGGATTTGTCACACCAGACGACATCCATGCAATCGGTATGGATGTGCTAAGACACCGTATCATCTTGAGTTACGAAGCTGAGGCAGAAGGTCTTGATACTGAAAACATTATCACGCAACTGTTTTCAAAAATTGAAGTTCCATAGCCCTTCTCCACGTCATCCATGTAAATCCTCGATTCAGAAACAAAACACGCGAAATTCGAGAATCTGAATATTAGATTGACAAGTCCTTCTTAACAAGAGTGAAACTTGACAATTGAACACCTATTGATAAAGGCAAGATTATAGTTGCATTTCTATGTACATTGTGATATACTATTAAGCAACCGATTTGAAAGTGTCAGAAGCACTTCGCAACAAGGAGGAACTGGCTGACTTAACGCTGCCCTGCGTTTTGATGAGACCCAGGTATCTTAATGATTAACGAACACAACCATACAGACGAATCCACAGTTGATGTGGAAGAAGAAAAACAAGTTGATGATTCAACTGATATTACACCAAATGAAGCAGATGAAACAGAAGTAGAAAACAATGAAACTGAATCAGTTCCTGATGATCATGAAACAGAACAGACGGAACAAACAGATGAGGAAACTACAGAAACAGATATTGCAGATGATGCAACCCAAGTCACTGAATCTGCCGAAGACCCAACCCCTGCCGAAACACATAGCGATACATCAGAGATAGAACACGAAGAAACTGCTGAAACCGTTGCAGCTGAAAGTGACAGCACGGAAACTGAATCTGAAGAAACAGCCGAAACTGTTGCAGACGAGACCGATGTCTCAGATGTGGAATCCGAAGATACTTCCCCGCCAACAGAACCTGAAGATGTGTCTGAACAGGAAGCACAGACTGAACAGGTTGAAAGCGAAACATCAGAACAACAAGTTGAAGCTATGAGTCAAGAATCTCTTGAGGAGGCTTATGACAACTCACTCAAAGCCTTTACTGATGGAGAAATTGTCAAAGGGAACGTCGTTGATGTCAGTCGTGATGAAGTTATGATTGATATCGGTTTTAAATCAGAAGGTTATATACCTTCAGCTGAATTTCAATCTGATGAGAACGGATTACCAAATGTAAAAGTCGGTGATGAAATTGATGTATTCATTGTCCGCCGTGAAGACTCAGAAGGACAAATTGTTCTATCCAAGAAAATAGCTGATCAGACTTTAGTGTGGGATGAAATAACTCAGGCTTTTGAGGACGGTTCACCAGTAGACGGTCATATCACAGACAAACAAAAAGGCGGTCTACAAGTAACTGTCGGTACTTTACGTGCGTTCTTACCTGCATCTCAAGTTGACTTACGCCCCACCCAAGACCTTGACCAATTTGTCGGGGAGACCTTCCCGATGAAAATCATCAGTCTCAATAAACGGCGTAATAACATCGTTCTGTCAAGACGCGCATGGCTTGAAGCTGAAATGGCTGAAAAGAGAGAAGAAGTCCTAAAATCGCTTGAGGTAGGACAACTTATTACCGGAGTAGTGAAAAACATTACTAATTTCGGTGCATTTGTTGACCTTGGCGGCGTAGATGGATTACTTCATAAAACCGATATGGCTTGGAAGCGCGTTCACCATCCATCAGAAATTGTTAATGTCGGTGATGAAATTGAGGTACAAGTTATTGCGATTGGTGAAGAAAACGAGAAAATCTCATTAGGTCTAAAGCAGAAAACAAGCGATCCCTGGGAAAACGTTGAGGAAAAATATGTTATCGGTTCCAAAGTTTCTGGCAATGTCGTAAATATAGTGAATTACGGTGTTTTTGTCCAACTTGAAGAAGCTGTTGAAGGATTGATCCACGTTTCTGAAATGGCATGGACAAGACGCAACGTTGCTCCCTCTAGGATGGTTAGTAAAGGTACAGAAATTGAGGCGATCGTACTTGAAATCTCAAGAGAAGAAAAACGGATTTCATTAGGCATCAAACAATTACAACAAAATCCATGGGAACTCTTAGAACAAAAGTACCCAGTCGGCACAAAAATTACTGGACGCATTCGCAACCTGACCAATTTTGGCGCTTTTGTCGAAATTGAGGAAGGGATTGATGGATTAATTCATACCTCTGACCTGTCATGGACTGAAAGAACATCTAATCCACAAGAGATGTTGAAGGAAGGGGATGAAGTAGAAGTAGTTGTCTTACAAATTGATGCCTCTGAACGACGCGTCTCATTGGGATTGAAGCAAACACAACCAGATCCCTGGGATGAAGTACCTGAAAAATATAAGGTTGGTTCAATTGTTCGTGGAAAAGTTGTCAATTTGACAAGTTTTGGAGCATTTACCAAACTTGAAGAAGGGATTGATGGATTAATTCATATTTCTGAGATCGCTGATAGACGGATTGAAAGACCAGAAGAGGTCGTCAAAGTTGGTGATGAATTAGATGTTAAGGTCATAAATCTTGATCCCAAGGGTAGACGAATTGGTTTGAGTCTGAAAGCAGCAACTGCAGACCAGGAACGGGCTTCTACACCCCCAGAAGAACGACAAGAAAGGCCAAGACGGGAACGTCCACCAAGACAACGCGAACCGAGACGTACAAGACCCGTTGAGCAAGAAGAAACCGTTATGGGCGCACTACTCAAAAGGGAAATCGGAAAGAGCAACGTTGAGAATCTAATGAATTCGCAGGAGATTGAAAGTCCTGAAGTGCCAGAAGATACGCCCCCTGAAGACACCGAGAAAGTTGAAGTTTCTGAGGAAACAGAGACTCCTGAGGAAACTACAACTTCTGAGGAAACAGAGACTCCTGAGGAAACAGAGACTCCTGAGGAAACAGAGACTCCTGAGGAGGATACCGAAAACACTGAGACTTCTGAAGACACCACGGTTTCCGATGATACAGAAAATAACGACACTCCTGAAGAAACTAATAATCCTGAAGTTTCTTAGGAATTCCAAGGTAAATTGTTTTAGTTTGATGCTCTTCCCATCAAATCCGCATGCTTTAGTTTGTCGGATGTAGATGGGTTTCATCGGTTTATTTATCAAAAGTTCCATGTGCAAGGGCATCACAGGCTGCCCAGCGAATGACAAAAGTGTAATAACCACATCGCAGTAACTACAAAGTTGGTGGATAGCGTCCATATCAAGCCAGCGCAGCAATGCGGACTGGAACACGTGAGCGGAGGTACCCCCTCCCGAAGTCTACGGACTTGCCGTGTGGCGTGCCTGGTAGAAAGGGCAGCTGTAAAATGGGTGGAAACAGAGCCAACCCACGACATTGCGGAAAACAAATCAAACGGGCTGGCTTAGCAGCCCTAAGTGGAGCGGACAGAAGACGTAGCTCAGATTGGCAGTCTGCAAAGAAACACAAGCCTCAACCTTTAGGTTGTGGGTCACTATGACAGATATGCTGACAGGAGAACAGAATTGAGTCGTAACTTTTTGTTTTCGTCCGAATCGGTTACCGAAGGACATCCAGATAAAATCGCAGATCAGATTTCCGATGCTATCTTGGATGCCATTCTAACTGAAGATCCTTTTGGAAGAGTTGCATGTGAAACGCTCGTCACCACCGGACTTGCCGTTATTGCTGGTGAAATCACAACAATAGCTTCGCCAAATTTACAAGAAATTGCACGAGAAGTCATAGCAGATATTGGATATACTGATGCTAATTACGGGTTTGATGCACAACATAGTGCAATTCTAACCACCATAGACAGACAATCTCCTGATATCGCAATGGGTGTTAATCCAGGAGGTGCTGGTGACCAAGGATTAATGTTTGGTTATGCATGCACTGAAACACCCGAATTGATGCCTTTGCCAATAACGTTAGCTCACCAATTAACCCAACGTTTGGCACACGTGCGCAAAAATGAAATCCTTGATTTCCTCCGACCTGATGGAAAATCCCAAGTCACAGTTGAATATATAGACAATAAACCTACCAAAGTTACTACAATCGTCGTATCTTCACAACACGATCCTGATGTCACAGATTCTACTCTAAAAGAGGCAATAATTGATGAGGTAATCAAGAAGGTTATCCCTGAAGACTTGATGAGTCCAGATGTTGTCTATCACATTAACCCAACTGGACGATTTGTAACTGGTGGACCACATGGAGATGCTGGAGTAACCGGTAGGAAAATTATTGTTGATACTTATGGCGGTATGGGACGACACGGGGGTGGTGCACTCTCTGGTAAAGACCCAACAAAAGTTGATAGGAGTGCTACTTACGCTGCACGTCATGCCGCAAAAAATCTTGTGGCGGCGGGATTAGCTGAACGATGTGAGATACAAATCGCTTATGCAATCGGACGTAAAGCACCAGTATCTGTAATGGTGGATACATTCGGCACAGGGGATGACGATATGGCTTCTAAATTAGTCAATCAACATTTTGACCTAACCCCAGAGGGTATTATTGAAAGGTTGAAACTTCGTGAGCCAATATATAGAAATACCGCTGCTTATGGACATTTCGGACGGACTGATACCAGTTTCACATGGGAAAAAACCGATTACGTTGAAAAATTATAGGTGTGTAGGAGGACAATGGACTACGATATTAAAACAACAGACCTCGCAGATGTAGGAAAACAACGGATTGATTGGGCAAACCGGTTTATGCCTGTCCTAACATCAATCCGAGAACGTTTTGAAACTGAAAAACCTTTGAAAGGGATCAAAGTTGCAGCGTGTCTACATGTTACAACAGAGACAGCAAATCTCATGCAGACTTTGCAGGCAGGTGGTGCAGAATTAGCGTTATGTGCGTCAAACCCACTTAGCACACAAGATGATGTCGCCGCTTCTCTCGTTGTAAATGATAACATTGCAGTGTTTGCAATTAACGGTGAAGATACTGAAACATACTATAAACACATCCAAGCTACACTCGCAACACAATCAAATATCACGATGGATGACGGTGCTGATTTAGTCTCACAACTACATTCAGAAGAGACAAATCCCGCACTCGTTGAACAAGTTATAGCCGGAACAGAAGAAACAACAACTGGTGTCATTAGGCTCAAAAGTATGGCAGCAGAAGGTGTGTTGAAATACCCCATAATCGCTGTGAATGATGCAAATACAAAGCACTTTTTTGACAACCGCTACGGCACAGGACAAAGCACCTTAGACGGCATAATTCGAGCAACCAATCTACTCATCGCGGGAACAACCGTCGTTGTCGCAGGCTACGGTTGGTGTGGCAGAGGTGTCGCAAGTCGTGCACGCGGTTTAGGGGCAACCGTCATCGTAACCGAAGTAAATGCACTGAAAGCGTTAGAAGCAGTCATGGATGGCTTCAGAGTTATGCCGATGCAAAAGGCAGTTCAAGAAGCAGGCCTTGTCATAACACTAACAGGCGATATCCATGTTCTCCGTAAAGAACATTTTGAGGCAATGAAAGACGGTACAATTATCGCAAATTCTGGACATTTCAATGTAGAAATAGACATACCTACACTTGAAGAACTTGCAGTCGAAAAAGCAACCGCACGCGAATTTGTAGAATCCTATACACTCGCTGATGGACGCACCCTTTATCTCATCGGAGAAGGACGGTTAGTCAACTTAGCATCCGCAGAGGGACATCCTGCCAGTGTTATGGACATGAGTTTTGCTAATCAAGCCTTATCCCTTGAATATATCGCCGAAAACCAACAGAAACTTGAAAACAAGGTATATGACGTTCCCGAATCTATTGACGACGAAGTAGCGAGGTTAAAGTTAGCAGCCTTCGGTGTGGAAATAGACACACTCACTGCTGAGCAAGAAAAATACCTAAATTCATGGGAAATGGGTACATAGTTTACGGTGAAATCTTAAGATTAATAGGTATTTTTTTCCGACGGTAGGCGAGGTGTCCTAACCTCGATTTTCAGAAATACGCCATAGTTTAGATACCCACGATAAACCAATGAAAAAGTATGAAATCTGGGAAAGCATAGTTATACTTCTTACAGCAATATTATTGCTACCATTTTGGTTGTCACGCACCGGCCAGGTTCAGTTCCCTCCTACCATTGCCACAATACTTGAAATCTTAGTATATCCGCTTTTGGTTGTTCTAGTCGTAATTTTGTTGAGACGATTACGTCGTATCATCAAAGCATTTCGTGAAAACAAAAATCGTCCGGGTACTTTTTCATAAGACAACAAGCATGTGAACAACCTGTAGGCGCGCTAAATTATGGTATAAACAGATTTTATAGTCCAACAAATTATTGGGACAATAGAGAAATCATGGGAATTTTAGTCGTTGGAACAATCACATTAGATACAGTCCAAACACCAACGAAAAATGTTGAAGATGTCCTCGGTGGTTCTGGCACTTATGCTGCTGTTGCCGCAAGTTTTTTCGGAAATCCTGTGCGTCTTATCGGCGTAGTCGGTGCAGATTTTCCTTCTTCCTATACAGATTTCCTGCAAACACGTGGGATAGACTTGGAAGGATTGACGCGCGTCCAAGAAGGTAAATCCTTTCGATGGGGTGGCAAATACACTGATGATTTCAATGTACGCGATACGCTCTTTACTGAATTAAACGTTGTCGCTGATTTCCATCCCGTTTTGCCTGATACTTACAAAGACTCCACATATCTCTTTTTAGCAAACGACCCACCCCAATTACAACTGAGTATTATTGAACAGGTATCAAACCCCAAACTTGTTGTTTCAGATACAATGGATTTTTGGATTAATGAGGAACGAGAAGCGTTAGAAAAGACGATAGAACGTGTTGACATCCTAATCCTAAACGACAGCGAAGCGAAATTGCTAACAGGTGAATCTAACCTTTTAAAAGCAGCCCGCGCAATTTTGTGCTATGGTCCCAATCGGGTGATAATCAAAAAGGGTGAACACGGTGCAATCAGCATCACAGAATCTTCATTCTTCAGTGCACCAGCATATCCGTTGACAGAAGTAACAGACCCTACAGGTGCAGGAGATAGTTTCGCAGGAGGGTTTATAGGGTATCTTGCCTCTGTTGATGATATATCGGAAGGTTCAATCCGCAAAGCGATGATGTATGGCACAGTAGTCGCCTCATTCAACATTGAAGATTTCAGTATCAATCGGCAAAAGTCTGTCCAATTCAGCGAAATAGAAGCACGGTATCAAGAACTTCAGGATGCTGTGCGGTTTTAAGTTTAGTTAATTTAGTAGATAGGTTTGTGTTGTTATATTGACAAGTTGTTACTATTCCTTGAAACCATTTAGTCCATAGGGACGATATGTGATATTATACCATTCCATTTAAGGAATTTCCTGTTCGTAGTCGCGCAATTCATTGCGCCTCTTACATTTCAGTTAAAAGGTAAAGTCAATTATAACATTGTTATTACATGGAAATGGGTTATGTCTCATCCCGAGATACTCTCTGAACTGCTCGGTTATATCTCTTAGGATCTTTGAAATACAACTTAGCATTTGTCAACCACTCGCTTTAACAAAGCAAGGTTATCCTGCTCAATGTTCTCTACTTTCAACAGAGATCTAATCTTTTCTTCACGGAACACACCATATAACTGTCCTACGGCAGCATTCAGGAATGCTGCAGTCAATGCTGTGACGTTATGAAATGAGATTGATATTTTCTTGTCTGCTTTTAGTGCTAAAGCCACACGTTCATAAACTTTTTGTCCATCACCAGAAGAAACACATAAAGGACTACCTACAACTTCAATAGGGATATTCTTATCACCTGTGGCATGGCAATCTCCCGTGATATTTGTTTATGCATACAATTGATATAAATCCAAAACGTTGTGAAAAGACAATTAGTTTTTAAAGATTAGATTACAACACATGCACAGCACGACCATAAGCCGCCTCAGCAGACTCCATCACCATCTCAGACAACGTTGGATGTGCATGTACAGTATGCGCAATATCCATTGCAGACGCACCCAAGCGAATTGCAACCGCAGCCTCATGAATCAACGTTGAAGCATGCACCCCCACAATATGTACACCAAGAATATCACCACTATCTGCATCCGTGATTGTCTTCACAAATCCATCCGCTTCACCCATACCTAACGCCATACCACTTGCCCCATAAGGAAATCTACCTATCTTAACCTCGTACCCCTCATCCATTGCCTCTTTCTCAGTCATTCCTGCATGTCCAATTTCAGGTAAAGTAAACACACACCACGGAATGACTTGGTAATCCATCTCAGTCGTTTCACCGAGGCAGTTTTGCGCTGCCACCTTTCCTTCCGCAGATGCCACGTGTGCCAACAAATACCGACTTGCAACATCACCAACAGCATAAATCCCGGATACATTCGTTTTCATCTGTTCATTCACAATGATTTTACCATTCTCTGTGTGGACTCCCACCTTTTCTAACCCAATTCTCTCTGAATTATAACGCCTACCGATAGAAACAAGCATCTTTTCAGCAGTGAGTTTCTCACCAGATTCAAGTACTGCCGTAACACCATTCTCCGATTTCTCAACACCGGTTATTTTCGCACCTGTCTGTATAGAGATACCTTTCCGCTTCATGAATAGTTGAATATGCCGAACAACCTGAACATCTTCAGTAGCCAGAATTGTCGGAAGCAGTTCCAACACAGTCACTTTACAACCGAAAGCATTGAAAATAGAAGCGAATTCACACCCAGAAACACCTCCACCAACAATAAGCAGACTTTCAGGGAGTTCCGTAAGTTCAAGAATACCTGTCGTAGTCAGGACATCCGTTTCATCAATTTCAAAGATAGGTGGCTCAGCAGGTTCCGACCCAGTAGCAAGAATGACGTTTTTCACTTTGACCTGTTCAGTTGTGCCATCTGCTTTTTTCACGGAGACTGCATCTTTGTCTGTTAGAGTAGCCTCACCATTTATGGTATGTATTTTGTTTGCCTTCAAAAGTTGCCCAATCCCACCTGTCAACTTCTGAATAACTTCTGTCTTATGTGAATATGCCTGTGAATAATCAACGGCTATGTCAGGAATATTGAGGGCAGGCGTGTGTTGAACTTGTTCAGCAAGATGTGCAATAGAAAAGAGGGTCTTCGTCGGAATACACCCCCTATTGAGACAGGTTCCACCCCACTCTCCGCTTTCTATAAGACACACGGTGCCACCCATTTGTGCTGCTCTGATAGCAGCAACATAACCACCAGGTCCCCCACCTATAATTCCAACATCATACATAACCTTATCAACTCCTAATTTTGAATGAATACAATTCTAACACAACAAATTAGGCGTGTCAAGGCAGCCTTCAATTGTCCTCTTGTTGGAGGGTTTCTAACCCTGATTGATAGCAAAATGATAGAATACAACGAAACAATATCATTTCTAATAGGTAATCTTTTATTGATAAACGCCATTCATAAAAGGGTAACGATTAAGCACCAACCCTTATCCGCGTAATCTGTGTAATCCGCGATTCAGAAACAAATTATTCTTGACGATTCAACGATTTTAGGATATACTTTAACTTGTGAATAGAGTTAACCTAAGGAGAAAATAGTTATATTTATTACCTGACGGTATCCAAACTATTGTTATATCGGCTTATATATTAGATCATATTATTTAACGGATACCGACAGTCTTGATTACTTGGAGTATGAGTTTACAAATGCACGAACATTTATATGAGAAAGATGCTTGTGGGGTAGGTTTTATAGCAAATCGTTCAGGCAATCGAAGTCACGCAATCCTGGAGATGGCAATACAAGCGGTCACAAATTTGACACACCGAGGCGCAGTCGCTGCTGATGCAAAAACAGGCGATGGAGCAGGTATCCTCACACAGATCCCAGAGAAATTATTTACAAAAGAATTACACAGAGTCGGAGCACGGATAGATTCGATTGATGACCTTGCAGTTGGGACCATTTTCCTATCAAAGAATGACCCAGTAGCACAAGAACGTAGTCAGAAAATCGTAGAAGACATTTTACACCAGTACGGATTCCCACTACTTAGATGGCGTTCCGTTCCTATTGATGATTCCGCACTTGGAGAAAAAGCATTGGCAACATCGCCATTGATTCAGCAGGTGCTTATTGGAAGACCGAACCATATTACTCTTGACAATTTTGAGAGACGACTCTATCTTATTTGTAAGGAAATTGAACATCAGGTCACAGAAGAGCAACTTCCAGATTTTCATATCGCCTCATTCTCACACCGCACCATTGTATATAAGGGACTCCTTGTTGCCCCACAATTGGCAATGTTTTATTCTGATCTTTGCAATGATGATTTTGAAGCATCCTTAGCGGTTTTTCACCAGCGTTACAGCACGAATACTTCATCAACATGGCCCCTTGCCCAGCCGTTCCGTATGCTCGCACATAACGGTGAGATTAACACCTTGATGGGAAATAGAAATTGGATGCGCGCACGTGAAGCAGAATTGTCTTCACCTATATGGAAAGAGGATATAAAAAAACTTACACCGATTATCAATCCTTATGGAAGCGATTCTATGAGTTTGGATAACGCATTGGAACTATTGACACATTCTGACCGAAGCATCCTCCATTCAATGATGTGTCTAATACCAGAAGCTTATGAACAGATACCAGATATGTCCGAGGAACTGAAAACCTGCTATCAATACCTCTCTTGCGTTAGCGAACCTTGGGACGGTCCGGCTGCTGTTGCGTTCACTGATGGAGTTATTGTCGGAGCAGGTTTGGATAGAAACGGACTAAGACCCGCACGATATAAAGTAACCGATGATGGTCTCGTTGTCATGGGATCTGAAGTTGGTATCATTGAATTGGATGACAGTCGTGTTGTCAGAAAAGGAAGATTAGGTCCAGGTCAAATGATTGCTGTTGATACATTACGTAGTGAATTACTATTGGATGTAGAGATTAAAAATGAGGTGGCACATCATAAACCCTATGCAAAATGGATCAATCAGCGCACACATTTAAGCGACCTAAATCCTCAGGCTCCCGGCACCATTACACCCATTCCAGATGATCTTCAAACGCAACAAAAGGCGTTTGGTTATATGACAGAAGATGTTGAACGATTTATAAAACCGATGGTCCTTCAAGCGAAAGAATCAGTTGGTTCTATGGGAGATGATACACCGCCTGCTGTTATTTCACGAAATCCACGATTACTTTATCACTATTTTAAGCAGCTGTTCGCACAAGTTACTAATCCCGCAATTGACTCACTTAGAGAACGACTGGTAATGTCTCTAACGACCTATCTCGGTAAACGACACAGCCTTCTAACAGAGACCGAACACCACGCAAAAGTAATCCGATTGACTTCACCTATTTTGACAAACGAAGAATTAGAGGTTTTGAAAACACAAGACTCACCGGACTTCAAACATGCTACAATACCTGTTTGCTTCCGTGTTTCATCTGGACCACAAGGATTGGAACAGGCACTTGACACTTTATGTGAAAATGTTTTAGATGCTGTATCTGCTGGAAACACACTATTAGTCTTGACTGATAAGGATGTTAATCCTGAATCCGCTCCGATTCCAATGCTTCTTGCTGTGGGAGTGGTACATCATCATCTCATCAGAGAAGGCAAACGGATGCAAGTCAGTCTCATCATTGAAGCAGGAGACCCTCGTGAAGAGCATCATTATGCTGTGCTACTCGGATATGGTGCTGATGCTATCAATCCTTACCTTGCATTTTCTACGATTGCTCAACTTGCTGAAAATGATGAATTTGAAGAACTTAACACAGAACAAGCGATCAATAACTATAAAGAAGCAGTGGAAAAAGGTATTTTAAAAATTATGGCAAAGATGGGGATTTCCACAGTCTCAAGTTACCGCGGCGCACAGATTTTTGAGGCA
This sequence comes from Candidatus Poribacteria bacterium, assembly GCA_965214095.1. Taxonomy (GTDB): domain Bacteria; phylum Poribacteria; class WGA-4E; order WGA-4E; family WGA-3G; genus MSPOR6. The sequence goes on from OZ243938.1 coordinate 3,150,985, forward strand.
ATCGGCATCAATTCCTCAGTTATTGATAGATGTTTTACAGGCACTCCTTCAAGGTTAAGTGGAATCGGTTTTGAACATATCGCTGCTGAAACACTACATTTCCATACAAAGGCTTTTGGAGGAACGGACGACAGACGAACTTTACAAGAAGCAGGTTATTTCAGATTTCGTAGAAACGGTGAATTTCACGCATTTAACCCAACTGTATTCAAGGCAATGCACAAATTCGTCAAGAGCGGTGATGCTGAAGATTATGCACAATATGCCGAAGCAGTGGAAGAGGGCGATCCATCCAGTCTACGCGATTTACTTGCATTCAAACCGAGTACACCCATTCCCATAGAGGAAGTTGAACCAGCAGAAGATATTGTCAGACGTTTTACCACCGGAAGTATGTCTTTTGGGGCATTAAGCCGAGAAACACACGAAACTTTGGCTATCGCAATGAACAGACTTGGCGCAAAATCTGGAAGTGGTGAAGGCGGTGAAGACACGGGACGTTTTGTTCAACAACCAAATGGTGATCTCGCGTCAAGTGCATTAAAACAGGTTGCCTCCGGACGATTCGGTGTAACCCCACAATATCTCGCCTCAGCACGTGAGTTAGAGATTAAAATGGCTCAAGGGTCTAAGCCTGGAGAAGGTGGACAAATTCCCGGCCATAAAGTAACACTTGAAATTGCAAAGATTCGGCACTCCATTCCGGGTGTCCCTCTAATCTCACCACCGCCACATCATGATATCTATTCAATTGAAGACCTCGCACAATTAATCTATGACCTCAAACAAGTTAACCCACGCGCGAAAGTTGCTGTAAAACTCGTATCTGAGTTTCTAATCGGAACAATCGCTTCTGGTGTCGCAAAGGGATATGCAGATGTTATCCAAATAAGTGGACACGAAGGCGGTACTGGTGCCTCTCCTCTGAGTTCCATCAAAAACGCTGGCACGCCATGGGAACTCGGTCTTGCAGAGACACAGCACCGACTCGTTGAAAATGAACTACGCGACCGTGTTGTCCTCCGAGTTGATGGTGGGATGCGTTCAGGACGCGACATCGTTATCGCAGCTATGTTGGGGGCAGAGGAATATGGATTCGGTACTTCAGCAATGGTTGCGACAGGATGTGTCATGGCGCGTCAATGCCATCTAAACACTTGTCCTGTAGGTGTTGCCACGCAAGACCCAGCACTCCGAGCAAAATATCCAGGCACTCCTGAAATGGTCGTCAACTTTATGCTCGGAGTAGCAAATGAGGTACGTACTATTCTCGCGACTTTAGGACACAAATCCCTAAATGATATTATTGGTCGTCCAGAATTGTTACAACCCGCAGACTTAGTTGACTATCCCAAAGCTGCAACCCTTGACCTAACAGAGATCCTCTCACCCGCAGATGCCACAGGTGAGAGTCCACGTTACCATCTGCACGAGCGGAACAATCGTGTAGATATACCATTAGATGACCAAATTCTGGTTGATGCAGCCACTGCAATCGAAAAGAGGGAACCTATTCAACTTTCATACAATATACGGAATACACACCGAACTGTTGGGGCAAAATTATCAGGGGAAATTGCATTTCAATATGGGGATACACTATTACCGAAAGAGACAATACGATGCCACTTTAAAGGCAGTGCAGGACAGAGTTTCGGGGCATTTTGTATTAGTGGACTACAACTTGTTTTAACCGGTGAAGCAAATGACTATGTTGGAAAAGGTATGGCAGGCGGAGTAATTGTCATCAAACCTTTATCTGACGCGCGTTTCAAATCACATGAGAATACTATCATCGGTAACACTGTGCTATATGGAGCAACAAGCGGATCATTATATGCCGCTGGAAGAGCGGGAGAACGTTTCTGTGTACGAAATAGTGGAGCAACAGCTGTCGTGGAAGGTGTCGGCGACCATGGATGTGAATATATGACTGGTGGCACTATAGTGATATTAGGAGAAACAGGACGAAACTTTGGTGCAGGTATGACAGGTGGTGCAGGTTACGTCCTTGATGAAAACCAACAATTTGAAAATAAGATAAACCCACAACTCATTAAGTTAGAACGTGTAACTGAGAAGGTAGACGAGGATACGTTAGTAGAGTTGATACAAAAGCATCTTGAGTTGACAGATAGTCGTCGTTCTGAACAGATCCTTGCCAACTGGGATGTATTCTTACCACTATTCTGGAAGATAATCACGCCACCACCGCCACCACCACCAGCACCAACGAGACGTGTCCGTAAGAGAACACCCAGAAAAAAATCTGAAAGTTAATACCCAAGACAATAGATAGAGACAAGAATCTTTTCAAAGAAGAGCATACCATCAATGAAATTGTTGGTTCGTAGTCGCGCAATTCACTACGTCTCAGACATCCCAGTTCAATGACAATTTCATGCATAACATTAATTCTATAAAAGCATAAACCTCTAATTGAGATCTCAATTAGAGGTTTATATGTAATCATTTCCAAGGTTAGTTGTTTTCAGCAGTGTAAGACCAATCTTTCAGCATCATGCTGGTCAGTTGGTTCCTCCACCACCTTCTTCATCAGCAACAGCAAAGGCAACTTCAAGTCCTTCAACCTTAGACGACCGCAACTTTGCCCGTTCAACAACATCAATCACGCGTCCGTGCTTGGCACGTTTGTCCGCTTTAATGATAAGAGTGCTAATCTTGTGTTCATGGGCAGCTATAAAAAGTCCTACCTCTTCCAAAGTTTGCATCTCTCGATCATCAATCGCTATACGACCATCACTGCTGATAAACAGGTTATATTTTTTTCTTGGAAACTCGTGTTCCGTTGTGGAATCCGGTAGAGTAACACTGAATGGCGGGGGAACCCGCATAATGGCTGAGACCATGAAGAAAATGAGTAATAAAAACACACAGTCAATCATAGGAGCCATTGGAATATCATCATCACTACCAGTATTCCGTCTGCGTCTCATTTGGAGAGCCATATCTATTCTCCTTTTATAGAAATGAAATCTGATTAACCACTTCAATCTCGCGCAGCAATGGCAAATCCAATTTTATCAATACCTGCATCTTTTGCTACATCCATCACCCGCACAATCTGTTCATGTAGAACATCACGTTGGGATTGAATAATAAGCATAGTTTTCTGTTCTTCAGGTGCATTGAGAAGCATGCCAAACATTTCGTCAAATTGCACAACTGACCCATTCAAAAGCATCGTACCAGCTTTATCACTGACAGTAGGATTGTCAATCTTGACGACGAGCCCCTTCGGTTTCTCCTTTGAAGGAGGACCCGGAGGCGGAAGTTGCACACGAATACCCGGCATCGGGGCAAATGTCGTTGACACCATGAAGAAAATCAGGAGCAGGAACACACAATCAATCATTGGAGCCATACTGAGCGTCGGCGGTTTACGTTCGCGTATTCGCGTTGCCATAAGGCTTAATTTGGCTTCACCAAGTTGTTGCATTTCAAATTCTCCCTATAGTTAGACATAAGCGAGGAATATGCCTCGCTTGTTGTAATTAAGCGTTCGCATCGCCAACAATCAATTGGTTAACGATTTCTGTGGATACCTGGGAGATTTCAACCATATGCCTATTAACCCAACTGTCAAACAATTGGAAGAAAATCAGACACGGAATAGCAACTGTCAAACCACCAGCGGTTGTGAGGAGTGCCTGTGAGATACCACCAGCAAGTTGTTGCGGATCACCTGTACCTTCAAGAGCAATCGTGGTAAACGCAGTAATCATACCCGTAACAGTACCGAGCAAACCAAAGAGCGGTGAAACAACTGCGACCGTTCCAAGCACCGGAAGATTTCGTTCTAACTCAGGAATTTCAAGGAGGCTTGCTTCTTCAATGGCTTCCTGAATTTCTTCTTTTGTAATATCTCTCTCTTCTATCTGAGCTTGGCTATATCTGAGCAGGCCGGCTTTCAATACGTTAGCAAGAGGTCCACCTGCTTCTTCACAAGTTGAGACGGCTTCCATTATGTTCTCTTTCCGTAATGAATCAGCGATACTTGCAATGAACTGCTCTGTTCCAATTCGTGAGCGACTACGAACAAAAGTGAAAAGTCTTTCAATAATGAAAGTAAGCGCGACAATAGAGCAAATCGCTAACGGATAAAAAACAAATCCAAACTTCATGAAAAAGGAGATAATATTATCCTTTTCTCTCATTTTAATACGGTCAAAGATTTCACCGCCAGCAGCAACAACCTTTGACTTACCAATGCGATCTCCATAACCTTCTTTCGCTACACTAATAGTGTAACGTCCAGCGGGAAGTCCGGTTTTTTCATAGGCACCTTGATCATCTGTAGTTACTAAATACTCTTGACCACTACCAGCATCAACGATCTTTACAGAAACGCCTTCTATAGGATTCTGCTCAGCGGAAGTATCAATAACTTCTCCCTTAATCGTCGCATTACCACCCATGCTGTCAACGCCTTCATCTGCAGCCTCATCGCCTGAGACATCTACACTCGGTGCTTCAACCGGTTCTTCTTCTTGTGCTATTACAATGCTAGTAGCCATGAAAACACAAGCGACTAACATTAAAAGTAAACTTAAACGAGTCATTCGTTCGGGTTCTCCTTTAGTTAAGTTTTATGCCAATTCGGCAGTAATTTCTATTATAAATCATTAAATCGAAAAACATGATAAACACATTTTCAAACTTGCAACAGTTTATACTCTGATTCTGAATTATCAACACCTGAACGCTTTAAAAGTTACGGTTTGTTCAGAATTCTGCTTTGTATTAAGGTTATATACCTATACAACAAACACATGCACTAACTAACTTAATTCATAAAGTTTGTTGGACCCAGAGAAACTGAGTCCAACAAACCACTAATGAACTTAGTTAGAATCCCATCATTGCTCGCACAAATGTAGTATTACTGGTTGTGTTCTTGAGTAGGATCGTAGTCCTGCGGTAACCCGCCAAGATGACGATATTGAAACCGAGCCATTCACCTCTATTAATAGCTTGGATTTCAAAAATTCGCTTCCGCAAATCAGGACGATAGCGGATTGGCACCGATTCATCTGGACCGAAAACAGCCAGATAGTTCTTGAAGTTCTTATCTCGGTTGGTAAACTTCCGATATTGGAATCCACCCAGAATATTCACTTTTGGAGTAAATTGGTAATCAAGGCGAACACCAAGAACATCTTCTCGACTTCTACGGTTGAAACGGAGATATTCAACTGGTTCGTCGTCTGTTGGAACAAAGTGCCGTGAATTTAGGACTTCGCCGATTTCTTCAGCAGTTCTGTCAAACGCACGATCCCAAATATACTTAACCATTGGTGTCAGTGTCAAATCTTCACCGATCCTGTCCACATACGGAAGGTCACCAAGTGGAATTTCATATTTGGCTTTGAGAATAACCTGTTGACTCCGGATGTTCCGTTCCGGATAACGACGCAAATTCCAATTGTTGATATCGTAAATGAGACCAGTGTCGCCTGGGTCAAGTGCGTTTATACCATGATCAGGATAAAACGGGAAGTCCCGTCTGTCACCACTCGTTCGCACCTGTTCATCAGGAACAAGAAAATCAACACGTTCATCCGGTTCAAATAACTCCGCCCCAGCATCATACTCTACATCTAAGAAAACTGCTTCTTCTTCATCAAGTTCAAATTGCTTCTGCAATACGACCAAAAGCTTGGTTTCCAACGTGAGATTAGGGACAGCAGTATAGAGGAACTGCAAGGTTGTTGTATTTACACGGGCATTGTAGTAATCAAGTTCGTCTTCAGTCTGTTCAGCTTCCAATTCACCAACCTGTAAGGTAATGGTGTAATCAGGAATATCGTCACGGACTCGAACGAAACGGTTTTGGAAAAGGATTGTTCCAAAATCTGGAATATCCCGTTGGTAGGTCACATGTAGATATTTGGAATCATTTTGCCTACGACTTGAGACTTCGTTTTCATTCAACCAACCCACTTGAAGAGACAAATTATCAAGTAAATCATATTCTGCTTTAAGATGATAACCTTCTCTGTCAATGCCGTATTCATACTGTGGTTCAAAATCATCCTCAAGTGAATCAATTGTTCCATTATTATTTAAGTCAATCAAATCAGTAAAGACAGGGGGATCAGCCTCAAAGATTAGGAAATCTTCTTGATAATCTAAGATACCGTTCTGGTCTCTATCATCAGCACGTGGTAGGACATTATCAAAGTCAATGTCATCTGGCCAATCGTCGTCATCGTCATCATCCTCAATGAGTGCATAATGAGGTTCATCCCATGGATTAGCGTCAAGTGATGGTCCAGAGGGAGGAATGGTATAAGTCTGATCACGGTCTATATTTGCCCCGAAGTTCAGGTATGTAGTTGTGTAACCAGGATCAATGTGGTATAACACACCCTCAAGGTAGAGTTTTCCAAAACGTGATTTGAGTTGGACAAACCATGCGGATTCTCTGCCTAACATTCCATCGCCATCTACATCTGTTCCATCTCCACCCAGCATTGCTTCAAACCGTTCTCCCTCTGCCTCTGAGTAGGTAGGTATACCATTTGGGTCGGTCACGAGACCATCAGCCCCAACAGTTACATTAGTAGTTTCTTCACCGTCCTCAGTAACGATAACGGATCTGACACGGCTAAACCCTACTTGATCTTTAGGAATAGTAGGATACTGTTTGTATTTGCCGTTAATAGAATAGTGTGCTCTGACAAAAACATTTCCAACTGTTCCTTCCAAATCTAAACCATAGAGAAGTGCTGCACGTGCAGCACCATAGCGATATTGGACTTTTCTCGGTCTTCCTTCACCTTCCCAGGCAGCAGGATTGTCTAAAAGAGCTGCTCGATTATCAGTATAATCTGAAGATTGTCCGTAGTTCCCTGGTGCCTCAATGATGTCACGATATGGCATTTGGATGTGACCGTCTTCAGTCTTAATCCATTCTTGAATATCCGCATCTGACTCAGCAAGGTTAGCTTCACTTGTACCAATTACAGCAATGTTATAGTCACCAGCAACGATCATATCAAAAACGACATCTTTTACTGTGCGTGGATCAATGTCATGCTGTTCAAATACCAAGTCATATCTCATCTTATTGAAACCATCAGCGATCTTCCATTCTCCATCAACGGAATCACGAATTTGATCAACAGAAGGATCTACGGGTTGAATTTCGTCTGTAAACACATCAATTTCTATTTTTTCTTCGGGTAGCAGATTCGGTTCAATACCTTCAGCTAAGTCTTCAGCAGGTAGATCTTCAAGAGATTGTGTAATGACCGTAATTTTCATGGACTTGACAGCTGCACCTACACCCCCTTGAAATCTGTCCTCAAGTATATTTTGGAGTTCATCTGGCGAAAGCCCTCTACGGTCATTCGTATTAATAAAGGTTTCGTATAGATGATTGTCTTCAGGAGAGTCATCACGGAAAACAACCGTAATGCTTTCTGGTGGGGTATTCGCAACTGTCCCCATCAACGGGTTTTCCACACGTTCCGGGTGTTCTTTATGCAAGTTGACATAAGTGAACCCAATACGGAAAATGTCTCCTAATAGTCCTTGTGCACGGAAACCAATAAGACGAGCATTCTCAATGTGTCGAACACCCGCATCATCGTTCAAACCATTTCGACGACCAAGCGTCGGAGCAAGGTTAGCGTTCTGGTCTGGCAAATAAATGGGGTTGGAGATACGTGAGTTAATTAGGGTAAAAAGGTGACGCTCTTGCGAAAATGAGATGTCCCACCTGAATCCATCAAATTCAGTTTTGTAGATCGCATATCTATTAGGGAATAAGGTAGATGGTTTGAGACGAATATGGTCGCCAATGGCAAACTCTGTATATCTACCTCGATAGGCATCTTCAGTCAGGATAGTACGGTCCAATTGGATCGAGTACCGTTCACTATCAAGCTGACCTGTCCTACCTATGATCAATTCTCCGTTCTGATCAAACTCTTTCTCTTCAAGATAATGTTGGACTTCACTTCCTTCCAGAAGTTCTTTACCGAATAAATCATAGAAGAACTTAGGTTCTTCTTCCAATCGGAATCTATCTGAGAATTTAGAGTCTCCATCAATAGTTGGCAAGAGAGGTTCTTGCGGTCCTAAGCTCTGTGCGCCACAACCGTAGAGCACAAGCACACTTAGGATACATGGTACTACAAGTAAAACATTGTATAGGCGTTTTAACTTGTTCATTAGTTTGTTATTCCTCCTTAGGAAAATTTTGATTCGAATTAGATCACCTGTCTACGTAAATCACGTTTCCTGAGTGCAGGTGTCTAACATCCGAAAAACCTTAAATACTGGAAAGAATCTATAATATTTGTAAACAAATAAAGAAAATATCCGTTATTTACTATAACAGATTATCCGTGTGAGTTAAGTAATTTCACTCACTCTCAAATACAAACTTCTGCTTGACAGATTGAAAATATAGTTTAGCAGGAATTAGATTCATACCAAATTAAGGGGTTTTGAGAGTACACTCCACAAAACGCTTATTAAGTGTATAAAATAACATAGATGTGATTTTCTGTCAAGTTTTTGACGAAAAAGAAAAATGCAACTGAAAAATTCTGATATATCATACCAAAATTGTCATTATTTTGCAACAAAAAACATTTTCATCAATTTATTTTTAATAGAAGTTATTTATTTGTCGTGTGAACTTGTGATTTAACTACGACTGTGTTCTGTTGTTCTCTGGACAAATTCAGAGAATAAAGCAAACGTAATTCCTAAACATAACCCTACAATGCCCGATAAAATTACAATCAATTTGAATTGAGGACTCACAGGCACCTTTCTTGGAACAGCACTATCAACGATCTCAATCCCACCTTTCTGTTTAGGATTAATATCGGATTCTGCACCGATAATTTCAGATTCAAGATACCTTTTTTCAATCTCTTCCTTGATTGTACTTGCCAATTCTATTTTCGTGCGTAGTTGCGTTAGAGTATGTTGGTTTTCTGGAATTTGGTTTAGTAATTTCTGCAGTTCATCACTAACTTCACGTAATTCTCGCTTGAGTTGAGTTACTTCGTTTTTATATCCTTCTATCAGCGGGGGCAGCTCAATCAATTGGTTCTGTATATGGGTATAATTTGCAGAAATACCGTAGGTAGTTGTAGTCGTCGTTTTCGGGGTGGTTTCAGACTGTTCCCGCAACTCATCAATTTGCGCCTCAAGTCCACTGATCTCATGCGAACTTTTTCCTGCCTGTTCCGCATCACCAGTACGCTGAGATTCTAAGTCAATTAATTTTTCGTTCTTATATAACCAAAGCGGATTGTGGTTTTGAGTTTCGGAGATTTGTGTCTGTTTAGGAAGGTCTTTCAGTTGGATTTCAAAATGACTTAATCGCTTGCTTGCCGTATGAAGTGCTTGTTCTGAAATCCCTAAACGTTCCTGCAAGTTTAGGTGTTGTTCAAATAAACTTGCTAACATAGGGAACCAAGTTTCAGGACTATTGTTTTCGCGGATAAATGTAAGAGATTCGTCTATCAATTTCGCTATTTCTGTATCGATTTCTTCACGTTTTTGCTCAAGAAAACTTTGCCGTCTTGCTAACCTTGTTTTTTCATTTTCACTCCGTAACGCCTGCATGTCCCGGGCGAGTTGATTAACTAATAGCGCAGCATTCCGTTCCCCACCTTCAGCTTCACTTAACTCAATCTTTAGTTCAATATAGTCAGCCTCTGGGTGTATTTGTGCATTCAATTTGCGTTTGAGATTTCCTACACCTGGTAGGTGCTGTACACCGCCAAGTTCGTTATCCTCAAGGTTTTCAACAGCAGCGTTTAACATAGATTCTGTTGAAAACCTTTCACTAATAGTTGCCATCTCCCTCCGATCAACACCGCCCGAGAAAACGGATTGGAACAAATTAGCAGAGGAGAAAGAAGGGGTCGTATTAGGTTGGATGAGAAGCATCTTTGTTGATGCGGAGTAGGTTTTCGGTATACGGAGAGATATAACGAGTGACGTTCCTAAAACCAATAAGGCACTTAAGCAGATTACAAAACTGTATTTTCGTATGAATTGTAAGTAGTCACGTAACAGATCTTCTGTCTGAGGCATGAAAATAACTTTTCACCTTATTGACTATAAATTGTTGGCAATACGAATTTCTTCATCGTTAAAAGCTTCGTCATGCCATTCGGTGATACGCCATTCACCGTCTCTCTTTTCAAAGATAAACAGGTTGTCACCCTCTGCGAACCATCCAGTGAATCCACCTTCAAGGGATTCTCCATCAGCAACAAAACCTTGAATACGGTAATGATTTCGGACTTCTGCTTGATTACCATCCTCACTGATCGCTATTTCAGGTGGAACGGAGAGTTCAATTTCAATATCTTGAAAACGACTGAAAACTCGGGTAGCAGAATCACGTTCGTCTCGGATGTCGTCAAACTCCAGGTCATCCGTTTTATCGCCATCTGTCCCCATATCAGAAACATAACGAAACCCATCAGACCAATATGCGCTCATATAGGTCTCTACATCTTCGGTTTCATAACCTTCTCTCCATCTCTTAATGACGCTGTTAATTGCCAAAAAGTCCTCTGGCGGTACTTGATTAACCTTATCAACATCACCGCATCCAATAAAACTCGCTAAAAGAACGAGTACACTACTAATTTTTACTAATCTCTTTAACATAATAATCTTGCCTCCAAATTAAAATGTTTTGACGACTCCTAAATAGAGCCGTGACGGTGTGATTCCAACTTGGAGTCCCAAATTTTCGATTTGTTTTGCATCCTCTTGTATAGAATTAACATGCGAATTTGCATTATAAAAATTCGCACTTACATAAGAATCAATGATGCTATACGCCCAAATTCCGATGCCTGTATATATAAAAAACATCCTAAGTTTATACTTTTGATTTGCCTTGTCGTAACTCGCAAATACAGTCTCAGTATCATCTGGATCAAAACTTGCGGTGAGCGCGTAGTTATCATACTCCGCAGCAAACGATTGATGTGCGAAATACGCACCAACTGCTGAGCTGCTAATACCGAGTAAAATCAAACTGGCACGGAAGTAGTTGCGACTATGTATCTGTCCCCAGCCAGGAAGAAAGGTAGACCGAACCATAGTTCCAATCGGCGAAATCAGTCTTATTGATTCTTCTGATGCCGTTACCTTAATGCTGTTGTTAATATCAATACTGTTGTTAATATCATCTGCGAAACAAAATTGTAGACTCAACAGTAAAATCAAAAGTGGCAAAAATAAACGCATTGATTCCTTTATGGTGATTTAAAAAAATGTAAACAGTTTTAAGCATTGATATACATATTGGATGCCTTGCACAAAATTTGACAAGACATCCAAAGGTATTTAAATCAATTGTTTTGTCAAAATCTTATCTTCTTCGTTTTGACCTTTCCGATGTTCGGCTCCGAGTAGTCTTCTTATCGTCGTCGTCATCGGAACTTGAACTTGAACTTGTAGATGTTGTTGACCGAGTCCGAGAACTTGAAGACGATGAACTGCTAGCACTTGTAGGTGGTGTTCGCGACTGTGTAGATCTCGACCTTGTAATAGTAGATTGACGCTGTTTAGTACGATCAACGTTACTACTGCCAACACGAGAACTTGACGAAGTATTTGAACGGGATGAAGACGAATATGTTGATCTCCTTTGAAGTTGAGAAGATCTTTCCGATGCAGAAGAAGTCCGACTTCTACTTGTACTCACATTAGAACGGGATTTGAGTATAAGTCTCCGTTGTCTGTCAGTTGTCTGTACCGAAGAAGGTGTGCGACTACTACTATATGTCCGGACAGCACCAGTTTGTCGTGATGTTGACCGTGCAATAGGAGAACGTTGCTTTTGAGATATAATTGAAGCACGACTTACACGTTCAGTTGATGGCGGTGCTTCCCTACGGTGATTGTCAATGACAGCCCCCACCTCAGTTTGGGTCTGAGTCCTTTGAGTCGACCTATGTGGTGTTGCCAAACGACTCCGCGTATATTGCTTACGTACGGTTTCGTGACCTGCGCTCCATCTATTTAACTGAGTCCGCTTTCTATAGACCGGCGAAACCCTACCGTATCCGTACCCCCCATAACCGTAATATGGTGAGTGGTAATATGCATATCGTGCCGGATAATAAGTGCGATAACGACCTAAGTATCCACCGTAATGTGTCCGGATTGTTAGGAAGTGATGATCGTAAATAGGATAATTCCAACACAGATAGGAATCATATCCTGATGAATAAAAGATTGGACCATCATAGAAGTAGAGATATGTGTACTGGTTCCATGGACGCCAGCGATACGATGGTGTATAGTGTTGAATTACACGAACTTTCGGAGCTCTACGATAGGTTGAAACTTCAATATATTCAACATCAAGTTGCTCGCCACCTTCAGCAACGATATGAACTTCCATATACCCATTGTCAACATGTCCTGCGACAGGAATCTTGATAGTTTCTGATCGGTTCTTTGCACGAAGTACAAAGGTATCACCATATCGTGTTTCAGATGCATTTTGGTCGTTATAGCCGCGTCTGGTTGCTTCACGTTTAAGATTGCGAATCCAAACTCTACCTGCTATCGGTTCATAATCGTCGTTAATCTCAAACTTGTTGGGTTCACCTTTGTATCTTATTAAGATTTCAATGGATTGTGCATTTCTCGGAATTTCAAAAAGGTAGACACCACTTGCAATGGCAAATTCAAAGTTTTCAGCATCTTGATGCGAACTTGCCCAAGCAGTGAGTCGCATACCATCTTCAAAAAGCGGGCTCCCAGTAATTGTGGCATTGCCACGTTCTATCCATTCATCCACATCACTTGCGACCCGATGTTCGCGACTCAACCGGTCCGCATAATAGCCGTAATCGGCGTAACTCACTGCTGCTAATGTCCCGATCAGCATGCAGCCGAGGAGTCCTGCGATTGTGATTGTAAAAATTCGTTTCAGCATGAGATTCCTCCAAAATAATGACCTTAAACCTTAGGAGTAAGATATTTTATAACTTTATGATCTTTCCGATAGTATTAACCTGTATATTTCCGTGCCATGCTATGCATTTCACTTCTTATACGGTTTGCAGGTTGCTAAAAAAGCAACCAGGGGCTATCTCCCAAAGCACTTCTGAATTATCAGAAATGCGCTTAATTGTTTGCAAATATCCTGTTTTATCGTGGTTTTTGATAAAATAGGCTTGGTTATCGCCTAAAAATACCGCAAACAATGTCTAATTATTGTAACATATATCAACAAAGTTATAAAGAAATATATAGATATTTAGATACTGTTACTCAACCTTCTGTTCGTTTCTTAGTTTATCCTGTAAAGACTTAACTCTCTTTCTTAGTCTTCTGGTTTCAATTATCGTTAAATTTGTCGCAAAATACCGTATATGAGAACAGTATACAATTTCATACCATAATTGTCAAGTATAAATGTATCGGGGAAGCAGATGCTCCCACAAACTTGATATATTCAATTATGACTTTGGTGTTAGTTTTAAACCCCGTTTTTGAGCATGATCGCGAGCAAGGGGTGTTATGATAGCTGATTTTGTGTAAACCAACTCTTGGACATCAGATGCCAGATTCGCTATAACAGCTGCACTAATGACAGGTAATGACACATTCACACGATTTGGTGTGCATATATCACAAACTGCCTCTGCAATCTGGTCAACTGGTACCCATTGAACGCCAAATTCCCTTAACGCGTTTACATGAACCGGTTCAATTATATCCAAAGTACGTGATTCTTTATCTACATATTTCTTTTTCGGTAGATTCTCCGATGCTGCTATGACCTGTTTCCCACAACAAAGTGCATGGTAAACCAGATAGGTACAAGGTGTATCAACTAACTTCAACGCTAACTTTCCCACCATTGGATAGGAAAGCGCGGGTAAAACAATTTGAGAATAACTTTCTATAAAAGTCGGTATATCGGTTAAATTGTTTTCCCGTAATATGTCCTCTTCATCAAACGTAGATTTTATCTGATCGAGGTTTACTACTTTAGTTGCAAGTTCGGATAGAATAATTCGAATTTTCCATCCTTCTTGCGAACATTTTTGAAACTGTTGCAGTACTTCATCCAATGGAAGTTGTGTGGCTCCAAGTATTACAAGCAGTTGCTTATCAGATTGTTGCGGGTTCCCCACATGCTCCTTAAGCACATTTTCAACAATTTTTTCGATTTGTGCGATCTGTTCTGGTGTCATATTTAGTCGCGTAGCAGTTCAACGGCTTCGCCACCTTTTAGACCAGCCGCGTTGGAATCATCTGTATCCAAGTGCATCTGAAGCACATAAGATTCATGTATTTTCGGACGAATATTTTCAAAGGTCAATGCGCGTTCACCCGGGATACGTATTTTCAACTCGTCTGTTTCTTTGATACCGAATGCTACCGCCTGTTCAGGTTTCATATGAATGTGTCTTGCAGCACAGATCGCGCCTTCTTCTAAATAGACACTGCCAACAGGACCCACGAGGGTGATCGGATCAGCACCTGCAAGGTCTCCTGAATCACGAATAGGAGGATTCAATCCGAGGCGAATTGCCTCAGTTTGTGCAACCTCTACTTGTGAATAATCTCGCACCGGACCGAGAATACGGACATGTTCAATTGCACGCATCCGTTTTCCTACAACAGTGACTGTTTCATTCGCGGCAAACGCTTCGGGTTGATAAAGCGGCGCATATACGGTGAGTTGATGTCCAGCACCATACAGAATTTCAAGGTCTTCTTGAGTCACGTGTGCGTGTCTGGCAGAAACACCAACGGGAATTTTCTGCTGTGCTAAAGCAACATCACAAGCACGGTTACCCGCATCACAGGTACGCAAAGCACACCCGCTGCACGATTGATTGTCGGATAATTGACTCACTACGCGACGGGTAATTAATTTTACTAAATCTTGGTCATGCATCTCTATTAAGTTTTCTTTTTGAGTTCAAAGTACTCAGAAATAATGATTAATTTGACAGGATAGTTTCAACTTCAGCGTGTGGTCGTGGGATCACATGCACAGAAACAACTTCACCAACGCGTGCAGCAGCTTCTGCCCCAACATCAGTTGCCGCTTTCACAGCACCGACATCCCCGCGTACCATCACTGTAACGAATCCACCACCGACTTGTTCGTAACCGACGAGTCGCACATTTGCAGCTTTAACCATAGCATCCGCTGCTTCAATACTGCCAACTAAACCTCTCGTTTCAACTAAGCCCAATGCTTCTCCAGTCATATTGATACCTATGTCCTCCTATTGTTAGACTGTTTGCAAACTATATTTAAAGTATATCAGAAATTCCTGTTTTTTTCAAGTAAAATTCAGCGAATAGTTGATAAATCCTTTCAACATCATTTTCCGCTTTGCTAATATCGTTTTCTTTCTTAAATATCTCTGCACGCCAGAGTAAGATTGGTATGAGGGCATGTTCCTCATTACCCCAATTCTGAATTGCATCTGTTAATAAAGCAGCAGCTTGGGAATAATCGGATTCTTGGAATTTTGGCTGCTCTAAATACCCATAAACATCTCCTCGACTGAAATAAGCAATAGCATATTTCGGTTGCAATTCTATAGATCTATTGAAGTCATCTAAAGCAAGTTCAAGTGTTTCTTTCTTCTTGTCTGAATGTAGATGTTTTTCAAAGTATGCTCTACCACGGTTGTAGTAGGCAATCGCAGTCGGACGGTGCTCCACAACTTCTGAATAATCACTAATCGCACCATCAAAATTACCTGTTTTCAGATAACATCTACCCCGTTTTGATAGGACACCAGCATTTTTACTTCTTTTGATTGATGCAGTATAATCCGAGATCGCATTAGAGACATCATTTAAGGAGCGATGAACATCACCACGGCTTGCATAAGCATCTGCAGTATATTGCTTAAGCATTATTGTCTGTGTAAAATCAGAAATCGCTTCTTTATATTGTGCTAAGTGGTAGTAAGCCAAACCACGATTAATATAGGCTTCTGCATATTTGGGTTCAATCTCTATTGCTTGTGTCATTGCAGATATGGATTGGTAGAGTTTTCCATGCTTTAGTAATTGTGTGCCCTTGGTTAGGTGGTTTGCTGCGTTTTCGTCAACTCCTCTCAATTTATCCCATGTAACGAAGCGCGAGGCAAGAATAACGGTTAAAATCAGGATAGGAGTCATTATGTAAAACAACGCACGCATACAACGACACTCTCAGGCTATTCTGGATAGAGACGGTGAATGTTAACACCTAATTGGAGTTCATCAACTGAGGAATATGTTTTGGCTAAATCTATTTCGATATAGGTTTGTTGACCACGAAGACCACCATAACCTGTGGTGAAGATGAGTTGCTTACCACCGAGTCGTGCCACTCCATCCTTAATGTTTTTCTCTGGAAAATAACCGATAGGGGTGTGCCCAACAATGAGAAATTTACCATTGAGTGCATCCAAAAAACCAGCGGTGTGTTTCTCTGAGTATCTTCCCCCAAGAACTGCATCGGGTCTGTCCCATAACATCTCATCAAGTGTGGTAGAACTTGGAGAGGTGATGTCTGCTAAACTCCTAATGGAACGTGCCGGTCCCGCGTGGACAGCAACCAATCCATTTTTGCCCACAATTACTGTCGGAAGATTAATAAGGAAATCGTAATGTTCATCTGTCATTCGTTCAATGAAATTGAATTGTCTATAGAAACTACCGTTGATACCGTTGTATAATACCTTAATAAAAGACTCACGATTTTGATCTGTCATTCCGTTTCTTTTCATCAAAGCGTAAGCATCAGCCGCAGCCAATTCGTGGTTTCCTCTCATATAGATGAATCTTTTCCCTTTATCTCCCAGTTGTTTCTGCAATTCCATTACGCGGTCAACTATCTGTATGTCTCCGTAAGGTGGTTTTGGATGTTCATCAGGTTTGTAGTCAATGGAGTCACCGAGCATTATCGCGTAGACATCCTCGCCTTCTTCTATCCGTTCAACAAGTCGGGTCCGTTTCAACCACTGATTAAAATCGTTCCAGTGTGCATGCAAATCAGATACGATGTAGACCTTGCCGTGGTCTGGTAACACGATAACATGTCCATCACGCGTTAGTTGGTCTGGATATTCTGAAATCTGTTTCGGTTGTGCAGTCACTACCATAGAAAAACAAAATAGAAAAAACGTAATCGGTAAAATGTATATGTTCATAAGTCTACTCTCTGAAAAATGCATCTACTACCTCTTCCTGTTGTGCAAGTTTATTAAGTCGCTTTCGTCTGCGATTCCAAGTGATAAGATAACTGAACAGAAACAGCACAGCAAGACAACCCCAAAAAACATAAGAACTGGAAAGGAGTGATGCCCAATGGTAACGCTTTGGAAGTGATTCACGCCAAAGCATATCAAAAGTTATAAGGTCATATCCTAATACTGCCTTAAATGCATCGTTGAGGTTCACACCTGTATGGAGTCTGTCAATAATTGACCACAACGGTTCGTTTCCATTGACTTCAACAAACCATCGGAGCGCATCTTGACTTTGGGCATAAGCCAAATCCGCTCCAGTTGATGAATCCGGGAATTTCTCAGTTAATTCATGAAGTGGCATTACGGATTTTGTAAAGACATTTCTTAATAAAGTTCCGTGTCTGCCAGGTACCCATTCCTTTGAAAAGTGGATAGCAATGCCTTCAACAAACCATAATGGAATACCTTTAACTGCTTTCCGTGTATACTGTCCAAAGAGGACATGTGCAATCTCGTGACGAAGCACTTGTGCCAACTGAAGTTTCGCGACCGCAATTTGTTTCGGATTTTGGAGTATGATGCGGCGACTCAGTGGAAATGCACACCCGACCGCCCAATCCTGAATCGGTGCATGAACTGAGGCTTGAAATGCTTTTTGCGTATCACAAACATAGACTTTTATCGTTTCATCTGAAATGTGACGTGTAATCCTCGGCATCTCTGCATAAAATGTTTCAGCAACCTGTAATAACGAATCTGGATCAATCGTATTTTTTCTATAATATACACGAAAATGGTCACTATCTGATGATTTCCATGAGGCAGATACGGATAAGGCAGGTAAAACCAATAATAGAAATACAACCTTTATAACTTGATTCATGGTACGCCTATGGTTCCACGACTGTTCCCATAAACAGCACAGTTCCAGTCTCGTTATCACGAATTGCAAAGAAAAATGGTCGATCAACTTTAAACTCTTGTGGAAGTGATCTTATTCCTATGCCAACGCTGGTGGCTGCCGCTGCTTCCGTTCCTTCTTCGTTAACTTCAATGAAGGTTCTATGTGCGACTTTGGTAATATACAAATTGCCACCAACAGCATCTAAATCTGCCATACGACTAAAATCTGCATTATCCTCATCAAAAGCAACACCCATGCCAAGCGATGTCAAGACATCATTAAGTATCTTAGTTCCATATTCCAATTTGAATTTCGGAATTTTAATCTGCACCTCTCGTTCACGAAACTCTTCCATCCAGTTTTCCCACTTTTCTGTGTCTACACTTTCTAAAAAACTATTGAGATCTGACTTGTCGTTTGGTAGGAAAATGGACATACCCACCCGTCCTTCACCATACGGAAGGTTAATAGCTTGGAAATCATCGCCCTGATATACTGCATATTGTCCAGTCCGAGACATCATCGGAACTTGTTTTGTACTACCGTCAACAAGATGAAATTCTTCGTCGCGCGTATCTGATGGGTCAAATTCTGTTTGCCACGATCCTTTGAAATAAATCGCATTGATGAGAAACAACACCGCATTCGGTTCAATCTCATCCAAAATCTTAGGAATCTTACTGTCAGTATTATCGTTAACCCACTGATTAATTGTCTGCAACGTACTTGGATTCAAAAAATCAAGTATTGAGGTATCTGCACTAAAATACAACGCATTTCTCTGTAGGAAATCTGTTTTAAACTGAAAACCTTCACGACCCCACAGTGAATTTGCGATTGTGAGTGTCACTTTCGGGTCTGATGTCTGAAGTGTATTTTGCAGTTGATAGAAACTTGAATTAATTGTATTAGGGCTTAAATCGTGGAGTTGTAACGTGTCAGTCATCGCCTGCTCAGTTTCACCTGATGCACCATTTAATGTCATGGCAAGTGCAACCGAAACACTGAAAGGAGATATAAAGATATTCTGATTCTGTTCAGTTTCCCATATCGCATTGAACAAGTTAAAGCCGAATTCAGTGTTTGCAGTGGGAACATTGGAATCAATAGGACCGATAACAGTATCGTCTCCATTTTCCCGTAATGCATCAATCGTTGAATCAAGACAGCCACTTATCGTTGTCAAAACAAGAATTAGAAAAAATACGGTAATAATTCCAAGAGTCTTTTTGCTGTTCATCGTTTTCTCCACCATAATATGTTTGTTGTATCTATTTATATTCACCAAAGTGCCGTTCAAATTATTCCAATGGATCAACAACTGTTCCCATAAACAAAACTGACCCAGTTTCATTATCACGGATAGCAAAGAAAAATGGACGGTCTGCGATAAATTGTGGTGGAAGGGATGTAACTGCAATGCCAATATTCGTCACTGCTGCTGCTTCAGTTCCTTCTTCGTTGACTTCAACGACTGCTTTATGATCAACTCTTGAGATATATAAATCACTATCAGATGACATTCGACTAAAATCTGCCTGATTCTTGTCAAATGCTACCTCCATACCAAGTGCTTTTAACACATCACTAAGATCAGCGCGATATTCCAATTTGAATTTCGGTATTTGAACCCATATCTTCTGTTCGCGAAGTTCTGGAATCCAATTTTCCCAACTTTCTGTATTCAAACTATCCAAGAATGTGTCAAGGTCGGAATCAGCGGATGGTAGGAAGATATACATACCGATCTTACCATCACCATAAGGAAGACTGACCGCTTGGAAATCCTTACTGTAATAGAATGGATACTTTCCCTCTCTAACCATCATTGGAACTTGTTTTGTTGTGCCATCAGACAGGTGGAAGTCGCTATCCCGTGTTTTTGTAGGATCAAATTCTGTTTGCCACGATCCTTTAAAATAGATCGCATTAATCAAAAAGAGAACTTCATCCGAGGATATTTCCTTAAGAATTTCAGTAATCTCTCCGTTCGTGTTGTCATTCACCCATTGATTTATCGTATCAACAGAATTTGGGTCAGTAAAATCAAGCGGAGAGATTTCTGCGTCAAAGTATTGTGAATTGCTGTTAAGAAAATCTGGATTGAATGAAAAATCTTGATCAGACCAGAGAGAGTTTGCTATTGTAAGCGTCACTTTCGGATCAGTCGTTTGAAGCGTTTGCTGTAGGAGTGCGTAATTCGGGTTAATCATTTCTGTTTCTATGTCTTGGAGTTGTAGTGTATCAACCATTCCAGTTTCTGTTTCTCCCGCTGCTCCGTTTAAAGTCATTGCCAAAGCAACAGAAACACTAAATGGTGAGATGAATATATTCTTATCTTGCTCAGATTTCCGGATTTCGTGAAATAAGTTAATTCCAAAATCTGTGTTCGCTTCAACAACATTTGGATCAATAATCTCTATCAGAATTTCCATTTTGTCAATTTCTTCAACGTATTCACAACCCAAGCTGCTGAATAACACCATAATGCATAACAAATAGAAACTACATATCTCACAAAATGTGTGATTTCTTGTTTTCTTCATATTATCCTTTATATTATTTATATAGATGTGCAACATATTCGCCATACCCGTTATAAATCCGAGTTGGGTATGATACACCTCTTGTAGGTATCAACCACTCATTGGCTTGTGACCAACGCGGATGCGGCACATTGGGATTCACATTTGCCTCAAAACCGTATTCTCTCGGCAGTATATCGTTCCAGAAAGTTCTCGGTTTTTTGTCGGTGAATTCTATGCTTACAATGGATTTTATACTTTTGAAACCGTATTTCCACGGTACAATCAACCGAATAGGTGCACCGTGCTGTGGTGGAAGAATGTGTCCGTAAATGCCGACAACCAACATTGTCATATCATTCATAGCTTCCGCAAGCGTCAATCCTTCAACATAGGGCCACGGCAGACGACCGTTGTTTTGTTGGAAAGCTACATCAGGATCCATAAAAGTGGTCATTCGCACATATTTTGCTTCATTTTTCGGTTGAACCTTCTCAAGGAGTGCCTTCATTGGAAAGCCTATCCACGGCACTACCATTGCCCACGTTTCTACGCACCGAAAGCGATAGATACGTTCTTCAAGTGGCATCTGTTTGATCAAATCGTCTATGTCTACTTTCATCGGGTTTTCAACGAGACCAGATATTTCAATCTCCCACGGACGCGTTTTAAACCTTTCTACCAATTTCCAAATATTAGTTTTGCTACTTGAGAACTCATAGAAGTTATTGTAAGTCGCAGCGATCATTTCTTCAGTTTGTGGACGAGTGACGGTAAATGCTTCGTTTTTCTTATGTTCAAGTTGCTGTTCACGATAAGGTTTTAGTTGTTTCTCCATCTTGCTATCTTGCGCACAAGCGGTTGAACTAAATAGTGATATTGCCCCCGCACCTGCTATGCCAAGATCTTTGATAAACTTCCTACGATTTATATAGACCGATTCAGGAGTCACTTGGTTTTCAGGAATCTCCCATCCTTTGGGTATTTTTATGTTTGCCATCGGAATCTCCTATCTATTAGTGTTCTTTTCTTTTCTGTCCGTAATTACATCAATTTAAGGTTTTCGTTTCGTATTCAAATTATACAGACTTAATGCTTGAAGTGCAATCCTTTTTATAATTGTCACCAACAATAATCGGAGAAAAAATCCTCGTTCAGACAATTACTTCATCATATTTAACGACTGTATCAAAAAAAGTTGACATTACCTCATTTATACACATCACCCACAAGGCTCTATCTTGCACACATAGTGTTCTGTCTACACTATTCTTGTAGGTCGGGTAGAGGAACGAAACCCGACATGCAGCCATTTATCATCAATAAAGTCGGGTTTCGTGCCTCTACCCGACCTACAATGTAAAAGTGGACAGTCTAATAGTCCATAAAATCATCCATACAATTAATCTGCATGCATTTTTTGCGTCATTTAACATACAAAAATTGTAGCTTGGTCTTATCTTTAACACTATTCCGTCAAATTCCCATGCTTTAACTTGCGCGATGTAGACGGAACCAAGCACTTTATTTATCATAAATCTTGTAATCAACAGTATTATGAATGTCAGTCAGATGATCACAAATGGTTGTATTGTCAATGGCAGCAGCATCCCACATTCTGTGCAATAACCTCGGACATGTATCACACAGGCAGGTATCCATCCTGGGTATCTGCCTTTTCTTTAATCAATAACATACTATCTGTGATAAGAACGTAGGAAATTACAATTTTCTTGCAACTATTCTGAATTAAGGTGTATAATAACCATAGAATGTCAATTCATCTCAGACTGTTGACGTAATATTTGGAGCAAATAAGCAATGTTTCTAAAAAATCGGTATTTACAGATTTTTCTAATCGCTTTAGTCTGTGTGCATTTTGTATGTCCACTCTTCTGTGCAGCTTATGCACAGAATCTGTGTAGTAACATGCAGATTGAACGTGCTGATACTGATTCATCCTGTTGCAGTAAAGTCAAAACAACAGATGCCACAAACGACAGTAATACACCTTCTGAGAATGGTACTGCTTGCTGCTTAACGGATTTAGAACTCATCCTTCCAACAGACACGAACAATATTGAAACAATTCGTGAATCGGCAGTACAACATCCCATAGCTAAAGTTCAATTATCCACTATTCTGTTGGTGTCACAAGAACAATTGCTTAATCTCCCAGGTCCTCCCAAACTCCCTGAAGCATTCCTAAACACCGCCATCTCTCACCGCGGTCCTCCGTTAAACCGTTCATAAATAGAAATCTATTATCATTATTCATTACATTCTCTGTCTATGTAAACGTTATGAGAATGTGCGCAATAAGAATCACCTATTTATTAACGGATCAACATTTGGAGGAATAAACATGCAATCCCGGAATTCAACCTTTTTCAATTTTCGTTTTGCTATAGCAATAGCAGTAACCTTTCTGTGTGTTATTAACTTCGGTTTTTCCGAAGAACATGAAAAACATGCAACACATCAAGCAGATAAAACCGCTGAACTAAATGTCAAACTTCACACTGAACCGCAAACAATAAAAGCTGGAGAGTCCGCGTCTCTCATGTTTCATCTTACCGATGAAAAGGAAGAACCCTTTACCGATTTGATGATACACCATGATCGGACACTCCACGTGTTAATCGTCAGCGAAAATCTTCAGATCCTTGGACATGTTCATCCAGAAGATTTTGAGTCGCGCGACATGATGGCTGAACTTGAAGGGGTATATACAGTGCACTTTACATTTCCTGTTGCTGGCAGATACATTTTAGCACTTGACGTAATGACTGCAGATGCCGAATTTTCCAAACATCTCTATGTAGATGTTGAAGGTGAAAACAAGATGCAGGAAATAACGCACGACCTTCGCACCGAAAAAGATATATTCGGATACAAAGAGGAAGGTGGAGATCGCTTCACAAAAGCCGTTTCCATTCATGATAAAATGGACACATCTCCATATCATGTAAAAATAGAAGTGCCAGAACAAATCAAAGTGGGAGAGATGGTTCATATCAAATATCACTTTATGCGTGATGGAAAACCAATCAACGATCTGGTCCCATTTTTGGATGCACCGATGCATTTTGCTATCGTAAATACGCATTTAGATGGTATACTACATACGCATGGTACAGTTCCCATGAATGGAGATTCAGAAAAA
The DNA here is from genome assembly GCA_965214095.1 of Candidatus Poribacteria bacterium. Taxonomy (GTDB): domain Bacteria; phylum Poribacteria; class WGA-4E; order WGA-4E; family WGA-3G; genus MSPOR6. The sequence goes on from OZ243938.1 coordinate 3,174,823, forward strand.
ATGAAGAATGATCCGCATGCAGCCCATAAGATGAAAAAGTCCACCAAAACAGGTCATCAGCATCAAGGTCCAACACCTGAGAAATTTGGTCCAACCGTAATGCTCATGACCACATTTAAGAAGCCAGGATATTATCAGATTTTCGGTCAACTCAAGCATAAAGATCAGATTCTGTTTCCCACTTTCATGGTCAAGGTTGAGAAGTGAGACAATTCCTGTCAATCTGTTAGGATGGTTTGCTAAACCCATCCTAACACTTACGTTACTATATTAAGGAGAAAAAGATGTTATTCCAAAATATCCGTTCCAAACTATCAGGCATTCTGATTGTATTAGTTTTATTGTTATCGTTTACACCACTGTTTAGTATCGCACATGAAACCGAATGGCCTGGAGAGAAACTTGCAGCTATCTTTCCAAAAGCAAAGAAATTCGTTCAACGAAATGCAGTCCTCACACCAGAAAAAGTCAAATCAATTGAGAAAGAACTCGGTTCAAAACTTCGCAAAGAGGATCAAAAACCTGTTTTCTATATCCCAATAAACGAGCAAAAGAAACCTATGGGATTGGTGCTGTTCGTTGATGTGAAAGGACCGCGCGGTGTTATTGACGGTGCTGTCGGACTCAATATGAAAGGCAAAGTGGTCAAAGTAGCAATCTATGAACACAAGGAAACCGATGCCATTACATCAGAGAAGTTCCTCAAGCAGTTCGTCGATAAAGGAATAGATGACGATTTTGAAGTAGGCAAGGATATTGAAGCCATAAAAGGTCGAGATGATGCGACAAAGGCGGTTATACTCATTCCGAGAAAGACTCTCTTGATGAGTTACGCGCTCTTCCTCAAACGCAAACCTAAAACGGATGTGGAAAAGACACCGCAACCTGAAGAGGTTCCGGAAGAGTTGCCTGAAGTTGAAGACCTTAAGGAACTCATGATCATGATGGTAGACGAATACTTTGTGATTGTGGACTACTTTGACGAAAAAGAGGAGAAAGCAGATGCTGTTGCATCAGCCAAAAAACTCGCTACTTACACCAAAGCAATTTCCCAATTTGAACCACCGAAGAACGCTGACCAGACAGAAGAATATGCTGAGATGCAAGATAAATTCAGCAAAACGTTAAAAGAATTTGCTGAAGCGATTGATAAAAATGGAATAACAGATGAGACACGCAAACAGTGGGATGCTATTGATGCGTTAATCAAACAAGCACATATCCGATTTAGCGAAGAAGATATTGACCTTGAGTCCTATTAATTGTGGTGAATAGAATCCACGTGTCAAAATCAACTACATAGAAGGAACTTCCCATGCGAAAAATCATTTTCTTCTTCTCAATCGCTTTCTGCCTAACGATAATCGCTGAACATTCTTATGCACTTCCTGCCTTCTACAAAATGTTTCGTGCTAAATATGGATGGACAGGGGGTTGTAATGTCTGTCATTTTTCAAAGAAGGGAGGCGATTCTCCAAATCCCTACGGCAGAGCATTCCTACACAACGGTATGAATATCTCTACCTTTATCCGTATCGCAGAAGCAGATTCTGATAGAGATGGATACAGCAATGTTGCGGAAATTTTAGCCCGAGCATACCCAGGAGATGCTGACAGCACGCCTGAAAATGTTGAAACTTCAAACGGTCTCACTGATTCAGATGATACAACTGGAAATGATGAGGACATCTTTAGTTTCGATGATGCCGAAGTAACCGAGGATACCGGTTCATCAGATTTTCTTGGTGGTGCGTTCAGTAATTTAGTCTTCGGTGGAGCATTGGATATACGGAGAATAACACACGGTAAAGATCTGATACCCGATAGGAGTAATTGGAATTCTGGCACCACACTCATACATGTTGCTGAGTTTGTGTTAACAACGAATGTCGGTGACCATGTTAGCGTATTAGGTGAGCAGCTGCTAACCACTTCTCCGTTAGGCACACAAGTCGCGGATGATCACGGATTCGTCTACGCCATCCTAACAGGATTACCCGTTTTGCCGAAGGGGTCATCTCTGAAAATCGGTCGATTTCGACACGGTTTCGGCATAGATACTAAATCAGACGCAGCAGCAAATCCACTTTACAATCTGATTCGGAAAAACATCGGTTTCATCTCAGACCGTGGTATGCAACTCAACGGTTTCGTAGGTCCAGTGTCGTACACTCTCTCACTTGCGGATGGACCAGATTCACTCCGAACTGTTACAGAAGGAACCGTTAATACAGGCATCCGAATCGGTCCACACGGCAGCGGGGGAGGTGTCCTGAAACCGATACAAAATAACAGTCCACCTTTGTTTCTACATCTAAACGGGACTTTTCCGGTCTTCGGTAAACGTATTTGGCTTGGAACATCCTATTTTGATGGTAATAGTTATCCGTTCAATTCCACAAACGGTGATGTCAACCCGTCAACGTTGATATACAAACGGCGCGTCGGTATTGCGACAAGCTTCAGGTTGTGGCGTTTTGATCTTGCAGCTGAATGGGTGCGTGGAAGAGATACTCAACTCCTAAAGTATTTACATATTCCGATTCCAGCAGTGGATCGCAATGCAAATGTGGAGGGGTTCTATTTTCATGCTGAATTACCTTTGACTGACTCTTTAGATGTTCGCTTGAAATATGATATTTGGAATCCCGATATAGATAATTATCAGACGTTTACCTTCAATAGGGAACAAGATGAACAGGTTTGGACAACACTCGGCGGAGCACTATCTTGGCATTTTGCAGAAGGTGCTTTAGCGCGTCTTGTCTATCAAATCAACAACATTGAAAAACCGACACGAAGTGCGTCAATTGTTCCGCAGCTACTGGTTGAATTTTGAGGATATGATCATCTAATGGTGAAACCTAAAAATAAAAAGACACTTTCCACCCATGGTAGGCGAGGTTTCCTAACCTCGCTGGTGCAAAGTGTCCAATTAATTCTAATGCCTACTATTCACTTTCAGGTTTTGTATGGATAGCAATTAGAACAAAACAGGTTGTTTGTAGATTTGCTTTGGGAGTTTGGAGTTCTATTGGCGTAGCACTCTTATAACTCCCATCCGGTCCTTGTGCTTTCGTTAGATAGGAAATGGCAATTCTACGTGTGTTTAGTGGGTCGTTATTCGCAGCGAATGCCATGATAGCAGTAGCAGTAACTTCTGGATCACTCGGTTTGCCTTTGAACCTACCAAATCCACCATCTTTATTGCGGAATTGTTTTACCAATGCTACTTGTTCATCAAGATCGTAATCAGGGGACAAACCTAACAACACCCAAGATGTAACGTATATGTCCGATTGAGTTCCACCAGGGAGATTCCATATATTATCAAAGTTATTCTGTTTAGCAAGCCATTCCATCCCTGTAGGAATAGGTTTGAAATCCCTCTGTGTGAAACCGAGTTCTTTAAATCCAACGAGTGTAGCTGAAGTATAAAGAATATGTCCAGGTCCTTGGTTTTTACGTCCCCAACTACCACTTCGATTCTGTGCGTTCTTTAGCCATTGAAGTCCATTAAATCTCGCTTCCTCATCCGTTTTGGCATTTCTCAGGGCGATAAGCGCGAATGCTGTATGTGCTGTATTATTATTCCAACTACCATCTTCACGTTGTCTATCTCTGAGGTATCTGACACCACTCCGAATGGCACGAGATCCAGTGCCCCAGCCAGCTTCAGTCAATGCCCAGATAGCGAGAGCCGTGATTTCAACATCACTTTCATCACCCGGTTCCAGAGGCCATCCACCATCTCTGTTCTGATTCTTAACAATATATGCTCTGGCTTTGTCTATGGTTCTGAAGATTGCAGACTCTCTTGGTATTTTCTTTTGTAAATCAGTGGATTGCGCGGTCACATTGTTGAAACAAAACAAACACAACAACATCTGACAACTCATTAAAATGAATAAACTCTTTCTAATTTTCATATCTCTCACCTATACATATCTTTTTTAGGATGGTCTCAGGTTAACGCACTGTGGACAATATCTTTTTCAGGATTGTGGTTCAATCACAACTTTGTAGACACCTTCATTACCAAGTATCTCAATCCCTGCTTCTAGTTGATTCAACGGAAGATGATGCGTAATTAATTCGTGTAAAGGCGTACGTGTTCGTTGTAGAAAATCCAACGCTGTCTGAAATTGGATTTGCGGATATGCCCACACGCCATACACATCAAGGTCTTTATTACATATTTGATGCGGTCTCACTTTGGTATCTCCAGAATCGGTATAGTGTCCAACCTCAATTACCTTCCCACCGCGTCGCACAACATCTAACGCTTCTGAGAAAACGGCAGGTATCCCTGCACACTCAATCGCAATGTCTACACCAACGCCACTTGTGAGAGATTGGATCTGTTCAACCCGTTCATCAGGTTCTGTATCACCGACATTAATGGTCACATCTGCCCCCATCTGCTGTGCCATTTCTAAACGGCTATCAACAAGATCAGTAGCAATGATTGTTCCCGCACCACTATCTCTCAAAACAGCAATGACAAGAAGACCGATCGGACCACACCCCAATACAGCGACACTGCTGCCAATACTATATCCATCACCGACTTGTGGTAAACCGGGTGCACAAGCGCGTTCTACGGCACGCGTGGCAACGGCGACAGGTTCTGTCAGCACAGCAATTTCCTCTGGAATCTCATCAGGTATTTTGTAGACCCAAGAGTTGCCATGTATATAAGTATATTCAGAGAATTCACCTGTCAGATATGGTGGAGATTCACTATTGCTAAATCCATAAATAGTTCGTCCAGAACATAACGTCGGACGACCCGGTACATGCAAACAGTAGTAACATCTACCACAGTTTTTAGATCCAGGCACCACAGTGATACGGTCTCCTTCTTTGATAGGACCACCCATCACATTCATGACTTGATTAGCTTCCGCTCCGATCTCTGCGACAGTGCCAACAACTTCATGTCCTGGGATAACAGGAAATTTCAGGGCAGTATGTCCAAGATACATGTGTTTATCACTACCGCAAATGCCGACCTTGTCTACTTGTAGCAGAAGTGAATCGTTTGCTGGTGAGGGTTTGTCAAATTCGCGGATTTCTATCTGCCCCGGTTGGAGCATCACCGCTGCTTGAACTGGCATAGTCTGTGTTCCTTTTTTCTATTATAGTCAAATGTAAAAATACGTGCACACTCCCGGTAGATGCGGTTTCCTAACCGCATCTATGACACTGAACAAACACCGGTTCGGTTAGGAAACCGAACCTACCGTAGTGTGTAAATAATTATGGTTCTTACTATATTTGCTATCTCTATTCATCGTGTCCAGAGTGGAATCAATACCTTCGTCAATTGTGCTAAACTTTCCAAATTATGTGCTGGCAGGAAATAGTCTACATAAGGTAGAGCAGTGCGGATGCCCCGACAAATTGGTTGATAGGTGTCGCTACCCAGCAACGGATTGAGCCATATAAGTTTATGTGCATGCCGTTGCAGCATCTCCATAGAGTGTCGGAGCAAGTCTGTATCTCCTCTATCCCAACCATCGCTAATTAGAATCACAACTGACCGATAAGCCGAAAAAGAAGGGGCAAACTGACGACAAAACGCTAATAGACTTTCACCAATTTTTGTCCCACCTGACCAGTCCGGCACAGTGTTCGCAACTTCATTCAAACCTTCTGCTAATCCCTTACGTCGTAGCAATCCTGTAATGTTCGTCATAAGTGTGCTGAAAACCGCTACTTCTACCTCTCGCAATTCCTGTTGCATACCGTAGATAAACTGGATAAGGAATTTGGAATAGCAATCCATCGACCCACTGACATCACATAGCAGCAAAATCTTTGTCTTTTTTATCTTCTGTTGTTTCCGCATAAGTTCAATCGGTTCACCACCGTGTGCAAGACTCTTTCGCCAACTTCTACGAAAGTCAATCGTTCTTCCTCTTTTGCTAACTATCTTTCTTCTACTCAGTCTTGTAGCCAACACCGATGCCAACTTCGCTACTATATGTCGCGCCCGTTCCATATCCTCTTCTGTAAACTCACTGAAATCCTTTTGCGTCAACACCTCTTCAACACTATAGGCAATCGGATCATCTTCTTCTCCGTCTACATCTTCATCTTCCTCATAATCCATCCATTGATCAAGGATGTTCTCTTCATCTTCTGCATCAGAAAGGTCTTGTAAAGCAGACGGTTCAGGTTCTTCTCCACCCGTATCAACGGCTTCAAATTCAGGTCTTGGATATCGCCAAAAAAGGTTAAATGCAGTGTCAAATGTCTCTCGATCACTTTGATTGGCAATAAGGTTTGTCCTTGCTGTGTGATAAAACGTATCTCGATCACTAATGTCTATCAACTGAACACTGTTACACCAACTGAGTTGATTAGTTGTGGTGACTTTTACATCCATCTGTCGGAGTAATCTACAGAAGTCGTTGATCTGTTGGAGTAGTGTTTGTTCAGTCATTTTCTTTCTTTAGGAATTCAATGAAAGTGTCCAGTTCTTTTGATATTTTGTTATATATCATTTCAATCTGTATAGCAATTTTCTCAGTTTTATCGTAGACTAGTCTTTGTTCGTAGATATGATTGTATACATGACGAAATTCTAATAGTTCCTGTAAAGGTTCTAAAGTTTCATGGGAAATCACAGCCTGTCTGTCAGCATAGGGTTCAGCCATTTGCATAAGCAATTCTTTGTGCCATCTACTCCCATCAGGAGTGGATAAGTCAACGTCAAGTGCGATCTGATTGAAAATTGTTTCAATACCCCGATAACAGTCAACGAGATTTTTTGCAATCGCCATTTCTATTTCTTCCTCGTATTCAATCGGCGCATCCTTTATCTTTTCCAACCTTTTTAAGATTTTTTCAATAGATTCCTCAATCAAACCGCGTTCATCTGAAATACGTTGTATAAGGTCACTTCTATTCACCCTATAGACTACTCCTTTTTTAATCGGTGCCAGTTGTTTCTGTATTCTCTCACGAAATATTCCTTTACACTTTTCATATTCAACTAAGTCAACCTTAAACAATCCACTGATGTCAGAAGCTCTTGACGATGCTCGGAAATACATTTCACTCGGAATTCCCCATACAGCAATATCAATATCTGACCATTTTGCAAACGATTTCTGTTGTGCAAGCGACCCAAACACTGCGACTTGCGAGGCACCGAAATCTTCATAAAGCATCGCTGCTATTTTGTGTGCGGTATGCCACGCACGTTGTAACAATGCCTCATCAACCTTGCGATTTTGCAAGTGCTTGTCAAGACGTTTGCTGTATTTTTCCAATTCTTCTGGTGATAGGTCTTTTGTGGTGCGATAGGTGTCTGTGGGTTGGTGCATATCACTACCTCCTTAGGGAATAGGATAGCATGTTATTGCTTTGAATGCAAGGGGAGAAATACTGCAAATATAATAACCCGAATTGCTATCTATTACAAAAGTTGTTGACCTGCTGGAGTAGTGTTTGTTCAGTCATTTTCTTGTTTCCTTAGGAATGCTATGAAAACATCTAATTCTTTAGAGAGATTCGGAAACAATTCGTTTACCAGAGTAGCATTTATCAACATTTTTTCGTAATCCAGTTCCTTTCCGTAGATATATAAGAAAACGTGACGAAATCCGAGAAGTTTTTTTAGCTCTAAATAAGTTTCTTGAGAAAGCACAGGTGCGCGTATTGTATTTGATTCTGACATTTGTTGTAGGAGCTCTTTATGCCACTGTTCTCCCTTAGGCACTACCTTGTCTACATCATGAGCGATTTGCTCAAAGATGTTTTCCAATTGCTTATAAAAATCGTAGAGATATCTGGAAATCTCAACTTCTATGCTGCGTCTATATCGATCAGGTGCGTCCTTGAGGTTTTGTAATGCGTGGTCAATGAGTTGAACTGCCTCTTTTACGTTTGTAAATCCATCAGAAATACGTTGTATTAATTCTGTTTTAGCCAATGTGTTTGTTCCCTTTCTCTTTATAGCTATTTGAGATTTTATAAGTACTTCTGTTTTGTCTTTCTGAATTAGAATCGCCTGCTTTTCAATCCGTTCAAGAAACAGTCCTTTGCAATTCTCATATTTAACCAAATCAATTTTAAATTTCTCGCTGAAACCGATCGTTTCCGAGACTGCACTCAAATATTGGTCAGGTGAAAGTCCCCAAACAACTATATCAATATCTGACCGTTCTGAGAACCAATTTTGTTGTGCAAGCGACCCAAACACTGCGACTTGCGATGCCCCGAAATCGTCATAAAGCATCGCTGCTATTTTGTGTGCGGTATGCCACGCACGTTGTAGCAATGCCTCATCAACCTTGCGATTTTGCAAGTGCAGGTCAAGACGTTTGCTGTATTTTTCCAATTCTTCTGGTGATAGATCCTTTGTAGTGCGATGCGTGTCTGTGGGTTGGTGCATATCACTATCTCCTTAGGGAATAGGATAGCATGTTATTGCTTTGAATGCAAGGAGAGAAATACTGCGAATATAATAACCCGAATTGCTATCTATTACAAAAGTCGTTGACCTGCTGGAGTAGTGTTTGTTCAGTCATTTTCTTGTTTCCTTAGGAATGCTATGAAAACAGCCGCACATTATCGCGCATTTCGACAATTTTTGAAACGGGATTGGGATTTTACAACACGACAATTTCGTCCACCGCCTGACCCAATTAACGCTATGCTTTCACTCGGTTACACACTCCTACACAACCATGTGTACGCATTCATCAACGTCGTTGGATTAGACCCATACTGTGGTTATTTTCACCAACCCAGACACGGACATGCCGCATTAGCCTCCGATCTCATGGAGGAATTCCGTCAAATTATTGTGGATGGATATGTCCTCACACTTGTGAACAAGAACAGAATACGACCAGAGTTTTGAGCATACGAAAAAAGGTATCCGTTTCACTAAGGAAGCTTTAGATCGATTCCTCGTTGGATACTATGGACGGATGCAACAGACGTTTCAACATCCAATACGCAATGAGAAAACAACCTACCTTCGTTCCATTGAACTTCAGGTTAGACATTTAGCACGCGTAATAACAGCGAAAGACGCGGAATATAAACCTTTTCTCGTTCGATCTTAAAAAATTTCTCACTATAGCAGTAAAAAGATGGAAGGGTATCTACCCTTCCATCTTTTCTTTTATATGCTGACAACTTTAGGGTGTGCCCAGTTTTTGGCACTGCACGTAGGGACGGGGTCTCCCTATTCCGCAAGCGGAGTGAATCTCCCCATCATGGCAATCCTCATCAAAAACCGCTTGTCCTATTTATCCTGTCCATCCTGGTTCAGACAAAAATTAGACGAAAAACAGAAGGGTGTGTAAAGTTCTTGGCAAAACAGCAATTATTCAACGATTGAATACCTCTGCGTATGTCATGAATGTTTGCATTAATTGCATTAATTTCTATTATAATTTGGATTTATTTATGAAAAAACCTTCGCGAAAAAATAGAGTTAGCTTCAGTCATAATAAGAGATTATCAATGAGCTGGGTGTATTTCTGAGACTGAAAGAATGCGGGGCACGGAGACTCCGCAAGACAATGGTTGGTGAGAACTTAGTGCCAAAAACTTTACACACCCAAAACAGAAAAACTTCTTGACAATCATTACATAATAATGTATACTGTTACCGATTATCCCAAACACGATTTGCAGAATGCGTATTGAGTCGTGTAGAATTGCTGATAAACATAGACACAGACTGAGGTCAGACGACATGCCCTCATAATTTTATGTTTGGTTCAGTGTTCATGCGGGTTTAGAGGCAATTTGACGAAATTTGGGTGGTTGAAATTGTGCTAAAAATTGGATTGTTTGGAATCGGGCAATTTAGCCCGCTCTGTGACTGGGTTCGCAAGGGGTGCTGTTCGGAAAGTCCTTCCCGTTTGAAGGGAATTGAAACAATTACCTCGTTGTATAACTAAACTAAAATCTGCGTTCGGAAAGACCTTCCCGTTTGAAGGGAATTGAAACAATGTAGCGTCAAGAGGCGGGGTAATGGCCAACTGAGTTCGGAAAGACCTTCCCGTTTGAAGGGAATTGAAACTCTTCCGCGAATGGGAAGTCATCGTCTGCTGTTGCACCGTTCGGAAAGACCTTCCCGTTTGAAGGGAATTGAAACGTGAATACCGCTTGGATACTTTTGAAATTACCAGCTGTGTTCTGAAAGTCCTTCCCGTTTGAAGGGAATTGAAACTAATAGTGATGGTAACACTGTCACTCTCAATTTCGGTTCGGAAAGTCCTTCCCGTTTGAAGGGAATTGAAACTCAAACAATTCTTTCAAATTCTTTTCAGCCCGTTTTAGTTCGGAAAGTCCTTCCCGTTTGAAGGGAATTGAAACTATAACGCTCGTCCATTTCTATCTTGGCTTCACGCTGTTCGGAAAGACCTTCCCGTTTGAAGGGAATTGAAACAAGAGAAGAGGTTGATGTGAACGAGCAGCAGTCTCATGCGTTCGGAAAGACCTTCCCGTTTGAAGGGAATTGAAACTGAAACAACGTTTAACAATGCCGCGACTTAAACACGTTCGGAAAGACCTTCCCGTTTGAAGGGAATTGAAACTCAAAAGCCCATTCACGTGTTTCATCGGTAAGTGCGTTCGGAAAGACCTTCCCGTTTGAAGGGAATTGAAACAAACTAAACTGCACCGACACTGCGTCGTTGCTCATATTGTTCGGAAAGACCTTCCCGTTTGAAGGGAATTGAAACTCGGGTCGAGTGTGATTCTCTCAGGAATTCTCCGTTGTTCGGAAAGACCTTCCCGTTTGAAGGGAATTGAAACTTTACTTCAAAAGTCTGTTCAGGAAACCCATAAAGGTTCGGAAAGACCTTCCCGTTTGAAGGGAATTGAAACGATAGATTGTAGTAATTGTTAAACTTTATACTAATTGAGTTCGGAAAGACCTTCCCGTTTGAAGGGAATTGAAACTTTGACAGATTTTCTTGATACTTTCTTCTGCCCAAATATTGTTCGGAAAGACCTTCCCGTTTGAAGGGAATTAAGTGGGCAGTGAATCGTGCGAATATAAACGTTGACATTCACGAATCCACGAGTCATGCAATGAAAAAAGGCGCGCTTCCAAAGCGCGCCTTTTTTGTTATTGATGTTGTTCTTAAGTATACAAATCTGATATTCGGATTACATATCAAACGATAATTGTATTCGGTTCCGGTGTTACGTCCCCGACAGCAGGCACTTCAATTCGTTCGGCACAAGTATTACAGATCGGGTAGTAGCGTACTGAATCTTCTGAAGACTCAATAATATCCGCAATAGCATGTTTTAATTCCTCATATTGTTTTCGGTTCAGATGTGCTTCAAACACGCTGTATTGAACTCGTTTGCCGTATCCTTTAAGTGCTTTCGCAAGTTGATTACGTCTTTGATTGTCTGGAATATCATAAGAAATGACATAAAACACAAAAATCCCTCCATTTATTATGTGCTGCTCGTCTAACCACTTACGTAGAAGTCAGATGGTATTGTCCATATCCGAATGCTGTGTGATGTCCGATGTGCGTATACTCGCCAAGATAGATGAACGGTAAAAACGGCTCCAACTCCCCTGAATAACGAACTTTCCCGATAAACCCATCCATCGGAATAGAACTCTCCGCACGATAAGAATACCGGTTGGACTTGAGCCAATGGAAACGGGATTCGTGTGTAATAACCCGTGCAGCATCAATCAACGCATGCGCGTCCACATCTAAATCCTCACCACAATGAAAATAGCTCAAAAATCGGATACGCCGGAGTAGGTTACGAATGAGGTGTTCAAATGTCAACTCGTTCGTCCATTTTCCATCCACCTTAATGCTGGTTGGGGTGAGAAACTCCAATTCCATCGTATCGGTAATAGTGAGGACGTTATGCATCACATCGTCAAGGTTAAGTATAATTCCTTCATCGGTTAGCATCTCGGTTTCTGCGGTGTATATCGTCTGCGGTGATCGTTTTTGATGTGCAGGTAGGCTTTCCACTGTGTCCAGTTGACACTGCCCGCGTGCGCCTCGGAGTCCAATGCGCCGTTTCCCCATCTCATGAAAGGTCAGCACAATCCATGGCAACAGGTCAATCGCCTCTCCGATGAGCGTGATATTACAAGTAAAGGTATCTTCAAGGGCATATTCCTTCTTAGATGTATGGGGTGGTTGTAGGATGAAGGGATGGGGTGCAAAGGGTTGTCCTCGTAACATCGGACTATCTTTCGGAACAGGCGTTTCAAAGCATTTTGAGTAGACGCATCGGTCTGCGTATTGACACTTTTTTTCGCACTCTCCTGCTTCACCGATGCAGGCGATGTGACGGAGCAGATATCCGAACCGTCCGCGAAAGATGTTGCCTTTGTATGTCGGCATCTTCAGCGGTTCTTGGACGGTGAAGGTGAGGCGGTAGCGTGCGAAACGGAAGTTTTGGAGCATTGTCAAACGTTTTGCCCGTTAAATCTATATTAGGACTCAATGTGTTCTGCATTTTTCAAGTTAGGTGATATATTTCACTATCAATGCAAAAGCGAATGCAGGACACTCTGAATACCATATTACTTGCGATGCGATTTCAATGATCCCCATGTTACCGTAAGCTTTCTATACGGATCTACTGAAATCGGACTCTTTGTATCAAGCCTTTCCGGGTCATCCGGCTTGATCCCAAGATCAGAATTTTTATTTTCAGTTAAAAGGTAATTGACGATCAATTCAGCAACAACTCTCCCCTTAGGGTTTATCTCGTTGAATGTCTGATACACGATCCCAATCCTTCCTAGATTGCCATCTCGCACAATAACAGGATCTGCTCTGGTGCCATTTATATCGCCTGAGTTACTTGCAAGAATCTTTTCTGCAAACCAGTTACCGGCAAGTTTGTCGAGCTGAAATGCTCGATCCGTCTTAAAATCTGTAAGAGTTGGAGTGATTACTTTGCCATCTGTTGTAACAATCATCGGAACATTCGCTTCTCGTTGATTGCCGATATCCCACATTAGCATATCTGGTGTATCCATAATATCTTGCAGTGTTTTGACACCTGCATGACCTACATAGCCAAAATAATCACCGTGATTGATAATTGTATTTCCATCAGTTGTCTCAATCCACTTCTCTGCGACCGAACCGTCAATATTATTCAATGCATAGATAGAAGACGGTAAAGCACCATATGTTATCAAGATATCCGTTTTACTATCTGAGGATGTTTTGAGCATCCATTCTCTAACTTGATCTACATTTTTTGTGATTTCACATTGAACATTTGCTGATAAAAGCAGATCTTTCGCAATTCGAGATTGCTCGTCTGCGTCTGCGAATGTTACCCAGCTAGTAGATCCTGTATATATCACAGTCTGTATATTATCATCAAGCTCGACGAACTTTTCTCTCAAATCAATCTTTCTAAAAATTGGTCGACTATTAAGCACAGCTGCCTCGAAATCAAGTATCCTCATTCTATCGCCCCAATCAGCAGTTGTTTTACCCCAAGCAATAATAGCTCCATTGAAAGTTTCCTGCGTACCGTTATGTCCTGGATCCAATCCAAATGCATGTCCTAATTCATGAGCAAGCACAGCAAGGTGATGATTAGGAAACGAAAATTGCCTGTCCATAGTTTCAAGAGCATTGCCGCCTTGTTTTCCTCCATGCCATGTGAAGCCCATCGCTGGAGCTCCGCGCCAATCTCCGTCGAATTTCAATCCACCTAGAATGACGAGATGCACATTGTTACGCGAATCTATATTCGTCGTATTGTTGAATTGAAATGGGAGTTCAGGTTCAAGCTTCTTGAATACATCGAGCGACGAATTCGCTCCATAGTGACCATGAACATCATAAAAAGCACTGTCGTTCTTTCCTTCTATAGTATGAATTTTCACCTTACCGTCATCATCAAGTTCAAGCGGAAATGTGAGCCCTTCGTATCCATGTCGTGTCATTTCTGCTTGGTAGTACTTCTGGATGTCTTTGAGAGCTAGATCATAGTAATCAATATCGATCTCTCCAGCATCCGTCGGTTTGAAGTAAATAATATGAACATCAAAATTTGCGTTTGCAATCATGGCAAACATCATAAATATCAATATCAAGACCAATCGTTTCATTAGTCCTCCTCTGTTTGTTGTCATTTGTAATGTAACGACGGACGTTTTCCTATATCGAATCCTTCTGCTATCTCACTTGTCTCTTTCAATATGTCAAGTTTAACTTCCCTTCAAGCCGGAAGGATCATTCAAACAGCACCCCTTGCGAAGCCGCTCACAGTGAGGGCTAAATTGACTGATTTCAAACGCGACGATTTTCAGCACATTTTCAACCATCAAAATTTCACTAAATTGCCGCTGAACCCGAATGAACACTGAAACGGACTCGATTTTTTGGTTTTATTCCGACGCAATATATTACATTTTTGCAGATCTGATGACGGGCATGTTCTCGCACTCCATCGGAGTGCTATGTGTGATTATCTCACATACCGCTCCGCTGAAACAAAGACGGTGTTTTGAGTCACGTCGGAACTGCTCTTCGTTCAAGTGAATCCCGGTGATGAACCAATTTCTTGTATTCGAACTCACGCTGGATAACCTTCAGCGGGTGGACTGATGGTACGCGTTCTATCTGTCCCTGAAACTATACCTATATTTGCTGCGACATTTCCGGGGTTATTATCAAAATCAACTATGATCCGCCGACGTCGTGATATTTCACCTTCAACAGGTGTGACGCGAACTACAGACGCATAGACTAAACGTCCCTGCCTATTTATAGTTAGCTGCGATGGATTTCCTATTTCATAGTTTGGGAACTCATAGCCTTTTTTTAGAGTGAATTTACCGAGAGATTGAATTGGCAGATACCTTTGAAGTTGTGCTTGGTCGACCATTATACCAGTATCGGAATTTGGTATGATTGGTAACGGATCAATGGTAATGCGTAAATCTGATGACAAGCGATGTGTGCCTTCCTGTCGTAATATATCTTCATCCAATTCCGCTCTGAATGCCTCGCGTATAAGAGTCCGAAATTCACTTGAGTAGTTCTGAGATTTAGGGATAACAACCCAATCATATCCATCATTCAACCTTATAGCCAAATCGGTAATTGGAGCTGGGATTGCACGGAGTCTCCAACGCAGTATACCCGCAATAAAGTCACCGGTGTTTTCTGAATTTTCACTTCTTAAGATATCGATACCAAGTTTCTCTATAATAACCGTTGGGACCTGTTCTACATCCTGAATAGAAGAGATACCACCATCATCTACGACAACATCTCCCCCGCACGCAGAGATGCAGAACAGAACTGTGAAGAATATGAAAATAAGTTTGTTGTTTTTCATAGGTTGTTATATATGTGTCAATTTAGGAGTCAGATTTCGGATAATTCACATTCTGTAGGAGCGATCTACGCATCGCGATATTGAAAATAATGGGAATCGGAATTCCCGCCTACAGACCTAATTCGTTTTTGACAAAATCTTCACATTTCTTGAAGAGTTCTTTTATTTCACTGATCGCCTCTTCTGCTTTTTTAGGATTGTTTCGCATACCACAATGTGCAAAGTCGTTTCGGATAGCAAAACATTTATTCCATAATTCTATGACCTTATTGTCCGTAGCCAAGGGGGCAAGTTGAGTCGCGATTTGAGAATTTTGCTGTTGTGTGCGTTTTCCCAATCCACTTTCCACTCTTGATCTTTTTTCCGAACTTAACCAATGTCCATTATTATCTTGTTGACATTTGTAAGAGATTAACCATTCACGCATCAAGGTAATCGCTTGCAGATAATGTTGATTATCCATATACCATTTAATTTGCTGAAATTGTGCCTTAAGGCTATTTTTCGGATTATCAGATGGATTATTTACTGCCATACTCTGATAACTCTGCTTTAACTGATCTACTAACATTTGGAAAGGGGGTTGTTGCGTATCATCAGATGGCACATCGTTAAATGTCATGGCTGCTTCCTGCGCTTCACGGTTAAATGTCATGGCTGCTTCCTGTGCTTCAAGCGTTCGGTTTGTCAGAAGTGCATCAGATAAACTATTCAGTGCTGCCTTCATACCTGGGTCAACATTCAAAGAGGCAATAGAACGCGCATCCCCATAGTTTTGGAATACATTCACAGCATTCATCCAATCAAGGAGTTCTACGAATGGAGTTAGATCGAAAATAGGTGTCTCATTTTTTTCTGAATTGCGTGCTTCAAAAGCTCCATAGATGATATGTTTGAGTTTGATATTTTTGACTTGGCGAAGGTATGCTGCAACGATGAAGATGAGTAGCGGAATTGAGCGGAATGCATGAGTAATATCAAGGACAATTTCCACCTCAGAATTATATTCATCGTCTTTGAATACATTTATACAGTTGTTAAAAATCTCCCATAGTTCTGTGGGTGAATTTCCATTCGGGATATTCTGAGTAGTAAATTTGTCATCATATTTATTTCTTAACTTTTCCAAATCATTTTCTTTCGTTTCCACCACTCTTCCTGTTGTAAAGGCAATAATTTTATCTGGTTTATAGAGCTCAGCAACAGCAATTGGAAATAAATTTGTTGTTATAGTCTGACTCTCGTCATCATGCTTGATATAGGTTGTTTCCTTGTAATCCCCGGTTCCAAGGAAGGTGAGTGCTATTAACATATTGCTTCTCCTTCTTCTAAAGGTTGCCAATCACACCTAAAGAATTCAAAATCATCAGTTGATAGTTGAAGTGTCTCTATATCCGCAGGATTTGCCACCCGTTGACGCAGTTTCACGATGAGCATTGTGTCGCCAGGTGTTAATGTTGCCTGTTCTCGTGATACGTCAACGGTAACACCAGTAATCTGCTCAATCAAACCTGCTGTTTCGGTATAACCGATGTAGCTTCTGAAGTTGTTTGTTTTCGCTGCATCCTGAAGCATGTTTTTGAATGTATCTGCGGGAATTTGTTTTAGTGTGTACACACCTTCATTGGGCATGACTGCGGAATTGAGTAATAAAATCATAAATCCTCATGCAAATATATTTCACGGAATAACTTTTGTTATGTTTTCGCTTTCATTAACTGCCATTACTTTCAATTTCACCTTTGCACCAACTTGTCCTGGATAATAAGGACGTTCAAAAATAAGTTCTTCTTTGTTATCAGTTTGCATCTGTACTTTCACTTTAATCCCAACTTTCTCTAGTATGATCGCATCGTATTTTTTACCGACTTGGATTTTCGGTTTTTCAACTTCTTCTTTCAGAAATGACGATTGTTTAGCGGGTTGTTCCTGTGTCTGCTTTTGTTCTTGTGGAACTTGCTCCTCAACGGCACGTTTCGGTTCTTTACTATAGTAATACATCAATCGTCTACACCAGCCGAGGATGAGCATAAGTTCGTCCAGATCATTGATCTCTTTGAGATGTTTAACACAAGACTCTTGAATATTTACGAGATATTCTGGTGTAGCATTACTACGACTAAATGCGTCATTACTATTCGCCATCCGTTGAAGCAATGTCCAGAATGAATCTATTGTGTTGTCAGTCTTTTGATAACGTCGCATGAACGCAACTACTTTGCCAAATTCGTTCACATCTGTATTACTGTCATGCAGAGCAGAAGAAAGATCGTGAGCGATTTTCCACTGATTGTCATTGATCTGTTCTGTTTGCATAATTTCCTCCTTAGTATGTCCAAGGTGGTTGTGGACACTGTCGGTCATTGGGATGTGTAAGGATATCAGCAAGCATCTCTAATAAATCCTGCTGTATTAGCGAACTATTTGCCTTAGTAATACAATCTTTCACCCAATCATTTTTCACACTATCTTTTTTAACCTCGACTCTTTCATAATCCCAATCAAGGTATCGTTCATCTGTCTGTTTATCAATATATATTTTATCAATCTGGATATCAACTGAACCGTAACATACCGGCTTTGCACCACCGATTTTGAGTTTAAATTGATAATCAGAATGAAGTCCGATTGATGTGAAAAACAACCCTAATTCTTCTTTTGATAGGTTATTGAACTTTACGGTGAATCGGAATTTTGAGCCAACATCACAAGCTTCAATTGGGGTTTTACCTACTCCCAGATTTCCGTGCATATAAAACCGACGCATCGGCAGATTTTTCACTTTGTCTTTTTGATAACGTTGTGGTGGATATAGCGGCGGGATCAACTTCGTTACGATTTCACCTTCATCTAATGGAGCGTCTTGAATAGAGACATTTCCTTGAAACCCCATTGCACCAAAGATTCGACATGCCACACACACATAGTCTTTTTTGTTACATTCATAAAAATCATTATTTTTTCTCGGAAATGCTTTGCGAACAGCACCTTTCGTTTTGGAAATGCAGCTTTTAGAAATAGCCTCAACAACACTACGAATTGCACCTTTGAGTGAACTACCGGGTATAATAACCTTGTCCCCTGTACGCACCGCTGTTTTGATTAGATTTACGCTTTGGTCAGTGATTCCTACATTCTCAGCAAGGTCAATAATGCCGCTGCCAATGTGAATTGGCGACAATGCTTCAATCGTTCCGATGATCTGTCCAGATATGCAGTTATTGTGATAACGATGATGTCCTGTCGGTGATTTTCTGGTCACCTTATCAGGTAGCGGTATGTATGCATAAGGTTTAGGGGCGATATTCTGGTTTCTTCTTCCACCTCTGCGTTGGTATTGTCCCATGTTTTATACTCCTTTATTACCTATAAACTCGGTGTATCGCGTAAAACGGATCGTTTGTGATTTTTGTTCTTTGTATTGGATAACCTTGACACATGGATATTGACACCAATCCATCGGATAGTCAAATTTTCGGGGTATACGTGTGTCTCGCCACGGTTTTGTTTCACCACCACCGAGTAGATGGACATCTTGGGGATGAGTCATCTCCCATTCACCTTGTTCAGTAAAACCTTCCGGTAGGGTGTCTTCAGATAGCCAAAGTAAAGTGTAACCGGTGTTGGTCTTTTGCCATCGAAGTTCGGCTTGCCTCCCAAATAGCCTGCCGTGTGTGAACTTCTCAATCTTGGTAGTGTCTGGTGTGCCTTCTGTCCAATCGGTGATTTTATTAGGTTTTTGAAGTAAATAGTATTTAGTCTCACCAAATTGGAGTCGTGTGAATAGGTCATTGAGTGCAGACACATCAACTACCTGTGTTGTGGCGACGATTGCTTTTCTCATGTTACTAATTCCTTTCAACGATGTCACGCCATGAACCGACACATCCACGCCATAATCCTGAGATGTCACCCTCATCTTCAAATGTCAATGTTGCACCGAGTCCGTAAGCATCCTGTTGTGCTTCGACTCCCTCCACTTCGACGGTATCAGACCCTGGAAATCCATAGGCATCTGCATCGTTGACAAGTTTTCCAGCACCTGCAACGACGTTCTTGTTGAAGGGATCAACAGGATTTCCAATCATACGGAGCTGTCCGTTTTCTACAACGGCAGTCGGATAGTGGATTTCAACTTTATTGACTTTCATGTTAACTTGTCCTAAACCGCGCGATTTTGCAAAACCGATACCGATTCGTTGTTCGTCAAAATCACGGATTGCCAGTGCGATGAGAGCGAGTTGTGCGGTCGTGAAGTTTTTTACATGGATCTTTGTTTTGAACTCACCTGTTGTGATTACCTCAAAATTGAAAGGACCGACAGCGACTGAACCAAAAACACGGTCAATTGCAACACCATTACGTTCTTCACGACGGATCGCATTAGGGTTGATTGGATATGCATCGTCAATGCGAGTACGTGATGCTATCACCGTGTTGCCGAAAAGACGACAGACATTGCAAGATAATCTATGAAATTCCGATCCTGTGTATTCAGATTTATTCGCTTTTTTCCGTGCTTTACTCTCATCATCTATCTTCTTACTGCAAGACAAATCAAGCGGATTATTCTCTTTATTTCTTAGTGGGTTACATGTCCATATTCCATTGACTACTGGTCGTTCGTTCCCAAGTGTTCTGACAATACGTTCACAATGTGCGCGGATTGCACCTTTTAGAGAGGAACCGGGTAGATAAACGCTTCTATCGCCACCATAGTACGTCTCCACGAACTCCATATCAGGCTTTGTTGGGTCTGCCCCTTGGTCGCTCGCTTTGATGAGCAGTGGTCCGACGGGAGAGATTGTTATTTCAATTTTCGCTTGATTAACCATCCGTTTGTGCATCTGTTCCCTCCAATTCTACTTCTATTCTATCTTTGAATGCCTTTATCCACGATTCCCAGTTTGCATCATCGCCTTTATCGTCTTTGGTAAGATAATCTATTATCTTTGTCTTGCCAATGTATTGTGCGGAGTCCAACGTTAGGGTGATAGCACCGAGTCCACGACTACTTGCGCCGCCGATAGTCAAGTCGCCTTTTTCAAAAGCAGATAACCCCAAGTATAGCATACCGAGCTGCCAATCTGTGGCGTTGTCAACGATTGCATGGAAATCAAACGGGGTGCCTGCGGGGACAACTTCAAAATCGTAAAGGTGACCGCTAACAGCGGTTTCAGTATCACGATCAATTGCAACACCATCCCTTTGTTGATACTGACCGAACCACTGATCTTTTTCAACGTAAAGGTCTCGGATTTGAAGTTTTGAGGCATACCACAAAGAACCAAAGAGTTTGCAGACCCAACATGTTTTGCTAAGCAGTGTCGAATTATACTTTTCCTCGTTCCAATTGTTATCGTCACGATCATCACGAATTGTTTTCATTTCATCTCTTGTGATACACTGTTTATCATTGTTCGTCGGGTTGCAGACGACTTTTTTATCATCAGCAAAACTTCGGAGGATACTCTCTACATAAGACCTTAGCACACCTTTGAAACTTGAGCCAGGGATATAGGGAGCACCTTCAGCATCTCGCACAACAGGCAAGTCTGAACCGATAACCGCAGTTGAACGTCCTGCACCGACACGGATTGCTGTCTGTGTTTCCACCGTGCCTTTCAGGTTGAGTCGGGATTGGAATCTGTCAAACATTAGTTGCTACCCCCATCCTTCGCCAGATATGCCTGATACCGAGCAAGGTTCCCTAAGTAAAGCTGCATGAGTCGGAGATGAACTTTCTGAATCTGATCTTTGTCCGGTTCTTTATCTTGATCAGTGGCTATAGAACTGACGATTTGCTTAGCATCAGTGGATAATGCATCAATCTTTTTGACTAATGCGGTAGCGAAAGTTGTATCGCCGCCAGCAGTATCTTGCCACATCCGATTTGCACCTCTCCGACCAAGTTGATAACGGATATAGTTTTTGGTGACTTCAATGCCACTTCCAGGGTCTGTTGCAACGTTCAAAACATTGCGGAAAGGAGATCTCTCTTTAACATTTTCGAGCTTATAACTTTTTGAGAAGGTCTGCATCTTTGGAATGATTTCTTCCATCTGCAAACTGATTGCGCGTTCTATTCTTAGATTGGTCTGTCTTTCAGTGGTATTTTTATCTGCTTGACTCATTCTGTGTTCTCCTTGTTTTTGTTCAGTGTGTCTCGTGTATGAAGATGAAATGGGTCGCAGATTGTTATCTGTCCGAATCCCTCTTCACGTCGGTTGCCGATGCCTCTGTTTTCAAGTTCTTGTAATGCGGGTAACCAAGATTCAATATCCGATGTGTGGAATACAAAGACACTGCCGATGTTAGTTATGAGTTCGGTTTCTTTAGGCAATCCCCACACAGCGTTCCAACCGCCTGCATACCCATAACTTGCGAAACTACGGACGCATGCGACTTCAGTATCACAGACAGCCATGTCCTGCAACATCTGTGCAGTGAGAACCATACTCCGTTGCCATCCATCTTCTGCCATTAGAATGGCTTCAGATTGTAGGTTGACGGTAAAGTAGATGCCCTCACATTGAGCGATACTGGTATTTGGTAGATACTTATATGTCTGCCATACTTCTGATAATGCTTCGTTAAAGTTATCAATCCGTTCTTTGAGTGGTTCAGGAGACGATTTGTTTTGCACTGCGATGCTGACGTGTCCGAGTCCACGTGAACTGCCACCACCCAATCGCACAACCTTATGATCTAACGTCTGTGCGACTTTCTCTACGAGTCCCGATGGCACTCGGACAGAACCGTGTAATACCACCGGCTTGTATTCTTCCTCTTCCTGTGACTTAGTTTTTCTGCTTTTTACGATAACAGGATCAATCGCAGTTAGATGATACAGTAAACCTTCCTCAGCCACTTTTCTTTTTCTGTTGATAGCAACGCGAGTAAGGAGTCGGGTGTTGAGGTGTCTCTCTTTGTGAGAACCGGTAGCATCTTCATAGAATCCGCTATGTGATTCTACTCGTCCGGAACACTTCGGACACTTCGGTTGATACATCCAATCTGCTTTTTCAGAGACGATTCTCTCTATAAGTGTGTCAAAAACACCATGCTTTTTATCGCTACTAAATCCAGGTGTCCCCTTACAACTTATGGCGGTTGCTGGCAAGATTTTTGTTGCGGGTGTGCAGTTTCGGAAGATAGCAGCATCATCCTCGGTGAAAAGTTTTTGGAAATCTGCATCTGGTGTGTTATTCTCTAAGTCTGCCAAAAGTTCATTTGCAAGTGCACCGCGTATCAAGCCACCGCGGATGTAATTGAGTGCTTCAACGGCTTGTCCGGAAGGTTTACGTCCGCCTGTGATTATAGGCGAATTTAGTGTAACCTTCAGTGTTAGTTCTGTGAAATCATCAGCAATCTGTAGGGATTCGGTGCCAGGCGATTGTGTCTCGGTGTCAGGCAATTGCACGTGTTCAATACTTAGCCATCCGAGTCCGCGGGTTTTGCCAGAACCGATAGCATGGATATAGTTAAGTCCTGCAGTGAGGAATTCAATCTGTTTGTCTGTGATGTTGTTGCTGAGTAAGACATCTCCAGAAAATTCAAAGCCTGCGTTTGGGATGCTTGTTTCTGTGAAATAGAGGCGTGCATCTTCTGCGACTCTGCGATTGCGATTGATGGTAACACCACTTCGGTTTACTGTGGTTTCTATGCCTAAATCTATGTTAGGTTTAAGGTCGTTGACAACGATGCTGGATTCACGTTGCGGAGAACCGAATATTTGACAGATAACACAGTGGTTGTGCTGGAATAGATCTGTGTTTTGATCTTTCAGTTCTTCATCTGGACGTGGACACATGTTTTGCGGTAATGGACTGTTGCAGACATAGTGTCCCTGACTTCGTGCGATTGCTTCGGTTGCGTGCCGCCAGATACCTTTGAGTGTTGATGCGGGGACGTATAGTTTACCGTCGGTAGTTTTAACGGTTGCCTTATCTGCGCCTGTATCGCTGGATCCGCTATCACCGATGCAGAGGGCTGTATCAATCGTTGCTGTGATTTGCCAATGTTTATTAGTTGTTTGTTTAGTCAATGTCGTTATCCCCTGTGTTATCATCAGGCTTTGGAATAAATTCATAAGCCTCAATTATATCCAAAAGGAGTGTTTCGTATTTCTTGTCGTCCTTTTCGTGTGCTTTTAACTTTTGATACCACGGGCCGAGGTTGTTGTGATTAGATACACCGTGCCAGTTCTGTTCAAGTTGTTTTCTAAGTCTTTCACCGTGTTCTGCATCCAGTCGGCTTCGGAAGTATAGATAGTCAAGTGTTGATGTTGCGCGTCCAAGTTTAAGTGCTTCACGCAGTTGATAGAGTTGTGATCTCGGAAAATTGCCTTCCTTTAACTCTCGAACAGTCTTAATGAATCCCGACAGTTCGTGCAGCGTGTAGGGTCGCATCGTGAGTGAGTTCTGCTTTTCTGTCTTGTAAGCGTTTTTACGGAAATCACTGAGATTGCTTGTAATCATTGAAATGGACTTGAGGATGAGGAAGTCAACAGTGCCTCCACGATACCCGATCTCCTCTTTTAGCAAGGTCTTTGCTCTACTCTTTGCAGACTTGAGCAGGCTCCCCGCGAGATTTTCTAAGAACGCAATAGGGGTATGTTCCTCGGCAATGACGAAACCGAGTGATAGACTGAAAACGGGTTGCATCTCTTGTGCATCTACCCAGTCTTCTGACTGGTAACGTTGTGATTTTTGAGCTTCGTCTTTTTTCGACTCAGCCCATTTCGCACGACTATTGAATTGGCTGTCAAATTTTGTGCCGATGGCATGAACGATCTCAAATGCATTACTACCCGGCACGATCAAGAGCAGGTCGTCTCCACCAATACTGACGATTTCAAATGGATGGACATTTTTGTCGGTAGGTTTAAGATGATCGGCAAGAGCATCAAATGCTGCCTTTTGCATAGCGACAAAGACGCGTTCCGAAAACTGCCGATACTGTGCAGGAGATGCGATCTTCTCCAGATACGCACCCATATTGTTACCATCCGCATAGATAAATGCAATGTAGTTCTCTTTTTTGCTGGCTGCTGCGATGTCACTTAGGTCGCTTGGTCCATCAGGTTCTTCTTTGTAGTCGCGTGAGATTTTGAGATACTCGTTGTATAAGGTAATCCAATCATTTAGGAGATAGGCATCATCTTCACCTTTATTGGCAGGTGACCATTTCAAGGGATCCGTGTAGGTCTTGAGTGGATGACCCATCTGTCGTTTTTTGGTTGCGCGTCCCGTAATATATTTTCTGGCACATGCTTCACAGAGTTGCTTCGGTTCATTGAATAGTGCTGGTCTACGCTCACAGCTTTCACATCTGAGATGATATGGGTCTATTTCAACGTGTGCCGGTAGGTCACGTCGTGTTTCCCGATTCGGCGTTGTATTTCCTTCACGTCGTTTCATCTGCGCGCCTGCCAACTTGGCTGTCAATTCACCGAAACATTTGCGATCCAAAAATTCCTTGTCAGAACTGCCGTAGTATGTCTCTATAAGTGTTTTGGTATTCTCTTGTTTATAGGCAGCCCGATAGTCTTCAACCCAAAAGTTTGTGGGGTTCAAGCCGTATTGGAGTTCAAGTAAGTCAAACGTATCTCCCACAGCGGCACTGTTCGCTACAAGCGTTTCTTTCGTATAAATACGTTCAATTTCATCTGCAATGTTGTGGACAACGGACATCGGTGCGAATGCAAGCGTGTTGCCACCTGCTGCATAGATGATACATTCTGGTGCAGTGAGTGTATGTCCTGTACGTTGGTTGAAACTGCCACGGATCTCATTGTATCGTTGGGTGTCTTGTGTGGTCTTGCGTCCGAAGAGTGCTGGCACATCCTCCAAGTTTATGCGGTCAAGTAATGCACTTGCACCACGGATTTCAGGGAGTTTTACCGATTCCATAAAGTATCCTTTAATCTTCGTCGCGCCCCCGAACACAAGCCCGATCTGTTGTTCTTCATCTTTTAGGGGATGATTGCTAAATTCAACCTTATCAGAACAGATCCGCTCAGACGCTGCCGTCTTTGCCAAGAACACGATGTGTTCATGTTTATTTCCGTCTGGGTTGGGTTCAATAGGCGTGTCATCACCCCAAAGCGCATTGAAAACTTCTTCAAGACCGTCATCTTTCCACGTTGCTGTGAGTGCGGACAGGCGGAGTTTATCTAAGGTTTCTTTGTCGCTTCGGTGTTCAGTGTCGTAAGCCAAGCAGTACGCAATTGCGGATGCGGTGAGGGAGTGGTCTGTTACTGTGGCACCAGATAGTGAGCGACACGGCAACCAACGGAAAGGAATTGGATGGTCTTTTTCTTGCCACAGGTCTTTAAGTGGTGGGAGGAGTAGATCCACCATCTGTGTGACACGTTCAGTTATCGTTTGATCTTTCCAATTTTGTATGTGTGTTACGGTTTGCTGGATGACATATTGCCAATCTTCTGGTTTGATGGTGTATTGGTCTTCAAGAATTGTGTCTTTCCAAGGATGGTCTGTATATTCGGTTGTATCGTTTGTTTTCCAATCTCGCGTCATAAGGTGATTCCATTTTGGCAAAAATTGATTTTGTAAGATATTTTAGCAAAATAATCATATTCAGTCAATATATTTTTTATTTTTATTAGTGTGTTTTATGTTGTCTTTAGGTGTGTTTGAACCAGGATAGGTAGGATGGGTAGGATTTTCAAATCAACGGTATGAATGCGCGTATGACATTCACTGGGATAAGAGTCTGAAACATCAAAGTGCCATCCAGAGAATAAACGTCAAACTAGGAATAGGAACTTTGGAGAGCCAAACTCATAATCCTGAAAATCTACTAATCCTGCTAAATCGGACTTAAATCGGATTCGTCCGTTGAAGCGTGATTTATAGTAAAAACCATAATTATTTACACACGACGGTAGGTTCGGTTTCCTAACCGAACCGGTGTTTGTTCAGTCTCATAGATGCGGTTAGGAAACCGCATCAACCGGGGAGTGTGCACGTGTTTTTACATTTCACTATAACTCTAAGGCCAAAAGTTATACATCGGTTGCTGTGTCACCACACTAATCAAACTCCAAATCCCACCCACAGTAAAATCCCCCAACATCAAACCCACAGCAAACATCACCAATTGCCGAGAGGCACTGGGTCCACCGATTTTCAACACAGACCACTTCACAATCGAACTGACCAACATACAACTCCACAAATACCGCATACCCCAATCGCTTGAAACGACAAAGCCAATCGGATGAAAGGGCCACCAGAAAAACCGCGCACGCATGAACATCAACCCCGTCGAAAAAAGTAGACCGAAAACTATCCCACCCGTTGCATAGAAATTCGGTTCAGTAGGATAGTATAACCATCGTTGGAGTCCACTGAAGATGCGTTCTCCGAATCCTATATTCCAACTACTACTCCCACTCATATTCAATGCACCATTGGTATAATAGATATACAGAATTGTCCCAAAGACCATAATAGAAGCAAACGCGGAAACCCCAAGAAGTGCTAAGAACAACCGCTGCGGTGCAATTTTAGATCGTTCCGAGAGTTTAAATCCTTCTAACTGATGTGGCATCGGGTTACTCGTATAACTCCGATTGAACCAACGATATAATGACATAGCAACAAGGTTGTTTGTTCCCAACATGCGTGTGCCGAAGCTATCAATCAGGATATGGTGATTCGGCATGTTTTCCATCGCATGCACAGGAAACCCTTGTTCAGCACGCATCCGAGTTAACACCAAAACAATGATAAAATAGATAGCAAAAAACAAGGGTATCAACCACAACGACATGCCAATACGGTTAGAAAAGATAAAGAGTATTGCAAGTCCACCAACAATACCCCACAACGCAAATCTATATGAAATAGGTTCTGTAGAATCTTCACCTGTACGATGCCGTGCGATGTGGAATACACCTCGAAAATGACGCAAGTTCAACACTAACACGGAGATGAATATCCCAATGGCAGCACCAAAACATTGCCTGTCAATATACGGAAATCCGGGCACACTGGAGAGTCCAACTGCACTTGAGAACACCAATTGCGCTTTATAAAAAAAGAAGAAAAACCAACTTGAAAATGACAAATCAAGTGGCATTAACAGTCCCAATCCAATGACGAATGGATAATAAGACATACTGATACCACCGATAGCATTCCAAGGTTTCTCAGTGAATAGATGTCCAAACCCACGCCATCCACCGACCCGCTTTATCGGCAAGTATGGAATTGTAGGATACAGAAAACTGAACCCGTTGAGGATTGCAATAGACGCTGCTAATCCGAAACCGATCCACATGATACGGTGTGAAAACAGAGATTTCGTGTTATGCGTAACCTGAAAAGCAATTTGTGTTATCGGATAAGCGAGTCGTTCTCGTTCCACCCATTGCTTTCGTAGGATAACGTTGATACACAACATCACCAGCACAAGTGCAGTGACGAAAAGAGTCCAAGAAAGTATTGGAACGAACCATACACCAATTATTTCAAATGTTGTGAGATTGGTTTCACCTTTATAGTATCCTGTAAGTGCCTTTGAATCGTCTACAAGCAGCCATCTCGGTAGGTAATCCCAAAAGAGTTGTTTCCATTCGTTTTCGGGAGTGGCGAACCAGAAGGCATGACCGACGGTCGTGACGAGGATTGTCATCAAAGTTATGGAAGGAAAAGCACATGCAGTGCTGAGTAGAATGTAGATGGTGAGAAGTTCAGCATCGGAAAGTAGACGGATACGGGTGGTATGACGAACAATCAGGTTGAATAGTGTGAATAATAAAACGACAAAAACGACATTGTAAAACGGGACAGCGTAAGTATTCAGGGCATAACCGACGAGTCCTACTTCACCAGCGATAATCCAGTAGAAATTGAACGGAATCAACACAAGTGTTATGAGAATAGACTTCCATGTGACCCCGTACGATTTCAACTGTCCATCTTCTTTCATGTCGCCTTATGTCTCTCACGCAAAAAAGTGGTGAATGCATCCAGTTCCTTAGATACATTGTCAAATAGTTTACTAACTTGTTTTGCATGTTATTCTGAGTTAGCGTAAATTAATTTATATCCTGTGTTCAATGTTTATTCACTAAAATATGCATGTAATATTCTCACGGTTGTATAGACCCCGCATAAACATCTTCAAGAGCATCTTCTGGAAGTGGATCCGGACTGTTTTTGGCGAATTCCAATGCTTCCTCAAGCTCATCTGCGAGTTCTGTTGCAAGTGCATCCAGTTCTTCTTGTGTAACTTCTTCCTCATCAATAAGAACCTGAGCAAGTCTTCGGATAGGATCACGTTGTCGTTCCTGTTCTTGCACCTCTTCACGATCGCGATAAGATGTCCCCGGATCCCCGATGTGATGTCCACGAAAACGATAGGTGTCACAATTGAGTAACGTAGGTCCTCCACCCTCACGAGCACGCGTGACAGCATCTCCTGCAGCAGCATATACCTTGAGAACATCGTTACCATCAACAGTAACCCCGGGAATATCATAAGCAGGCGCACGAACAGCGATATCCTCTACTCGCTGATGCTCATGTTGCGGTGTTCCCATACCGAATCGGTTATTTTCACAGACAAAGACAACAGGCAATTCCCATACTGCCGCGAGGTTTAGAGTTTCATGGAATACACCTTGATTCGTTGCGCCATCCCCGAAGAAAGAAACAGCGATCTGTTGTGTGCCACGGTATTTTGAAGAGAGAGCAGCACCCGCTGCAAGCGGAATCCCCGCGCCAACAACACCATTTGCACCGAGAATACCTGTCTCTTTATCTGCGATGTGCATGGATCCACCTTTACCCTTGCAGTAACCGGTCGTTCGTGCAAATAGTTCTGCCATCATTCGGTCGCGCTTGCCACCCTTCGCGATGAGATGTCCATGTCCACGATGTGTACTGGTAATATAATCATCATCTTCCAAATGTGCACAAACACCCACCGCAGTCGCTTCTTCACCTATATATAGGTGCAAAAAACCGGGTAGTTGTCCACTTTGATAGAGTGTCCCCGCAGCTTCCTCAAATTGACGTATTTCTACCATCTTACGATACATAAAGAGCATCTGATCTTTGGTCGGTTTTGACATAATCCCTTCCTACTATAGTTGTTATATGAATATTAAACGAATTAGAATAAACTTTGTTCAATTTTCTGGTTATCTGTGTCCATCTCCGAGACACGTTGGATACATTCTGGAGAATCATTTGCAGGACGATTAACAAAACGTGACACAGGATACGCCTCTATTTCATCACCTGGATAAGGTTTCAACAGAGGTTGTAACGCCTCGGATGATTGTTCGCCTGTTGCAAGCCATTCTGCATAAGCATCTTCAGGTAAAATCACAGGCATCCTGTGGTGATATTGCTCCAAGAACGAATTCGGTGAACAGGTAATGATAGTACAGGAACGGAGGGGTTTCTCCATATAATTTGCCTTCCATTCCTCCCATAATCCAGCAAAAGCAAATGGGTTTTGTGATTTGAGACGAACGTAAATCGGTTGTTTGGATTTCTCACCAGGTACTGTTTGCCATTCATAGTATCCGTCAGCCAAAATGAGGCACCGTCTGCGTTTGTATGCACTTCGAAATGAGGGTTTTTCCGTAAGCGTTTCTGAACGTGCATTTATCATCCGACTTCCAATTTTCGGGTCTTTTGCCCAAGACGGAATAAGTCCCCAATGATATAATTCAACCTGATGTCCTTCGCCAACTTCGCTCGTGTTAGCAATAACTGCCACATCTTGTGTGGGTGTGATATTATATCGCGGTGAAAACTCCAACTTCAGTTGTAAGTCGTCAAAGTGTTCATTCCATTTCTCAAATTCGGTTGCGAGTGTAAATCTTCCACACATTATTCTGCTCCTTTTTATGTTTCATAGGTTCAGGTTCTTCGCCTATAATTCTATCAAGGAAACCAACTCGTACGGAGACCTATCTCTACAGTTTGTAAATATAGTATCTAAAACACATTAATGCAATTGTTGAAACCTATTTCGACTGTGGCACAAGAATATCATCTCTCCAACGAAGACGGAAAGAAGGACGCACAAGTGCCTCTGGTGACTGTAGTGTCAACCCGCCATCTGCAGTCAACACAATTCCGGTCACAAAATCCGCTTCATCAGATGCTAAGAACAGTGCCACATTTGCAATATCTTCCGGTTTTCCGTATCTACCAATCGGGTAACAATCGCGGCACGCTTGATCTTCGAGAGCATCCGCAGCGAGAGATGCTTCACCCCGTTCCCCAACAATCTGACCGGGAGCAATAGCATTTGCGCGAATGCCTTCGCTACCGTAGTCAAGTGCGATACTTCGTGTTAACGCGTTTAATCCACCTTTTCCCGCACCATAAAGTCCAAAACCAGGATTTGTGATCGTCGCATTGACTGTTGAGATAAAGACAAGGTGTCCCCCGCCGTTTTTAATCATTTCTGGGATACAATACTTCGCACCAAGCCACGGTCCACCGAGTGTAACCCCAAGACTTTCATTCCATTCTTCTGGGGTGAATTCAATCGCTTTTTTCGTATAAGAATGTGCAGCATTATGAACAAGTGTAGTTATTTTACCGTAGTTTGTTAATGCTGTTTCCACGAGTGTTTCCCATGTTTTTTCATCTGCAACATCACCCATCACAGCGACTGCTTCACCGCCTGCATCTTTAATACGATTTACGGTTTCGGTCAGTTTCTCTTCTCTGCGGCGTGTGTTAACAACTACTTTCGCGCCTTCACTTGCAAATTTGTATGCTGTTGCCGCACCGATACCACCCCATGCTGCACCCGCAACTATCGCAACTTTTCCTTCCAATCTCATAAAAAATCCTTTCTGTGAAAAATAATAAGTACAACAACTGACAACTTATACCATTTCTAATAGAAAACGCCGCATTTTTGTAGCATAAACTGCCAGTTTGTGCAGTCCTTCAAGACATTCTTAACAAATGGTAATGGGATAAACATTTATAGAAATGGTATTACTATGAATTCAGAAAAACTTGTTAGTGTTTGACTATCAACACTAATATATTTTTGATCCATGAAACGTTATAACTTAATCAGATTCAATGGATTATACATAGATTGCTCAATATCAATTTCTTCTTTTTCTATCAATTCAATCAATTGCATGGATTTTTCCAAATCTAACATCGCTTCCTTAATCCTGCCGAGATCAGCATTGGCAAGTGCTCTATGTGAGTAAGCCATTATATGATTTGGTTCTAACTGTATAACTTTGTCATAGTCTGGAATCGACTCCTTAATCAATCCAAGCTGGTATTTTCCATGACCTCGGTTGAAATATGCAAAAGAATTATCAGGTTGTAATCGTATTGCTTCCTCAAAATCTTCCATTCCCTCTTCATGGAATTCCAGCTCCATCTTTGCTAACCCTCTCATATTGTAGGCATCAACATTATCTGGTTGCAGACTAATGGCTATATCAAGATAATCCACTGCATCCTGGTATTCTGACAATTGATACTTTACAAACCCAAGCGTTAGATATGCCTCAATGTTATCAGGATCTTGCTTTAATGAGTTCTCGGCAACTTCTATAACATTTTCGTATTCCTCAATCTCTTCCTCGGACAATTCTTCAGATAAATCTGGCAATATAGGTAAAACGAGTTCTGAATGCTCCGACGACATCTCATCTCTTATAGCATTAGGTAAAATAATTGTTCCTTCCAATTCAAACGGGTCTTCTTCTTCTTGATTTAACATCGCTATACATACTTGACGGAATTCACGTGCTTGCTTATTTGTAGGGTCTAACGACAATGCTTTATCGTAGTCGGCGATTGCCTCTTCATATTCCTCATATTCTTCTTTTAAGCCTCCTCTTAAATAGTATGCATCAGCACATTCAGGCTCTAAACTTATTGCCTTGTTATATTCTGCCAGTGCTCCGTCATAATCATCATAATCCTCGAAACACCAAGCACGGGTCAAATAGGCTTTAACACATTTTGGATTAAACTGCAATGCCGTGTTACAATCTATCATACCATCTTCCACATCCCCAAGTAGGAGATTTGATTCAGCTCGTTTTATATATGCATCGATGTGTTCAGGATTTAATTCAATGACTTTATCAAAATCTTCTAAAGCATCTAATGCTTCACCTAAAGCCATCTTTGATATGCCGCGAGAATAATATGCCTCAAGATAATCGGGTTTCAGCTGAATGGCACTGGTGAAATCTTTGATTGCACCACGGTCATTATCACGTTTTGATTTGGCCATTCCTTGTTCGTAATAGTACTCGGGATTTTTGCTTTTAGTAGACGTTTTTTGGATGTTGCCACTTCTTTTCCGCCTATTCGCTGGTTTTTTCGCCATAATGCATGTTTCCTTAATTTTGTTATATACATGAATGTATCAGGATGTTATTTCCTTAACTATAATACCACATTTTTCGTTTTAATGCTATAATGTTGAAACTCAATTGAAGAGTTGAGTAACAGTATCTAAATATCTATATTTTTCTTGATATTTTTATGGATTTATGGTATACTATTATATGGCTTATGTATCAGCACGTAAAGCAAGTGAACTGCTGGATTATACCCCCGACCATTTAAGGAAGTTGGCAAATGAAGGAAAGATTGAATATATCCGCACAGGAGGCGGACACAGACGCTATGATGTTGAAGGATACATCAAAAGCAAATCCCAATCAATTGCAACTGTTTGCTACTGCAGAGTATCCAGCACGAAGCAAAGAGATGATCTTGAACGACAAGTTGAATATATGCGAAGCATCTACCCCTCAGCAGAAGTTATCAGAGACATCGGGAGTGGTATCAACTTCAAAAGGAAAGGGCTTAGAACCTTATTGGAACGGCTTATGCAAGGTGATAAGCTCCAAGTTGTTATTGCCCATCGGGATAGGCTCGCCCGATTCGGTATCGACCTTATACAATACCTCATTGAACAAAACGGTGGCGAACTCGTGGTTCTCGATCAAACAGAACACAGTCCGCAAGAAGAACTCACGGCGGATCTTCTCGCAATCCTGCACGTCTTCAGTAGCCGGATGCGCGGGCTCCGAAGTTACCGTGACAAAATCAAAGAAGATAAGAGTTTATCCGACAACAGAACAACGTGAAACACTTCGGCAGTGGTTTGGCACAGCACGTTTCACTTATAATAAAACCGTTGCTTTGTTGGAGGAAACAGACACTAAAGCGAATTGGAAAGCGATAAAAACAGGCATTCTTCACGATCTACCTGATTGGAGCAAAGAAACGCCGTATCAGATAAAGTCTATTGCTATCCGAGATGCTTGTATTGCTGTTAGAGCAGCAAAGCAAAAATGTCAAAAAACAGGTAAGTATCAATCTGTATCTTTCAAATCTAAACGGCATCCCTCAGATAGTATTTTCATGCCAAAATCTGCTATAAAACCACGCGGTGTCTATCACACCTTACTTGGTGATCTAAAGATGTCAGAAATGTTGCCTGATAATATCTCTGACTCCCGACTTGTGAAAAAGAATGACAAATACTATTTATGTGTATCTTATACTGTGACAACTCCGAAGCGAAAGCCAAACGGAAGTGTTGTTGCTTTAGACCCTGGCGTGAGAACATTCCTCACATATTTTCATGAGCGTGGTTTCGGATGGCTTGGACACCATGCTATTAATCGGATTCAAAGACTTTGTTCATATCTCGATGACCTATTATCTCGTGCAGCTAAAGCAAATAGACAATCACGCAAGAATATGAGAC
Source organism: Candidatus Poribacteria bacterium (assembly GCA_965214095.1). Taxonomy (GTDB): domain Bacteria; phylum Poribacteria; class WGA-4E; order WGA-4E; family WGA-3G; genus MSPOR6. The sequence continues at coordinate 3,208,933 of OZ243938.1, forward strand.
GTGCTGCAAATAGAATACGCACACGCATAAAAAATCTTGTAGATGAATTGCATCATAAAGTCGCGCGATACCTTGTGGATACCTTTGATATTATCTTACTCCCTACATTTGAAACTTCAGATATGGTAATGCGTGGAAAACGCAAACTACGAAAGAGGTCTGCCCGACAAATGTTGACGCTCTCTCACTACAGATTCAAACAGTTCCTAAAACATAAAGCGAAAGAAACTGGATCTATCATCGTTGATGTCTGTGAAGCATACACATCAAAAACAGTTTCTTGGAATGGCGAGATGAGAAAATCACTCGGTGGACGCAAGATAATCAAAGATAGCACAGGACGCAAGATGAACAGAGACTTGAATGGCGCACGTGGGATATTCCTGCGTGCTTTGGTAGATGAACCCTGGTTACTCTCTATGAGTAACTTGCAAACCGTATAAGATGTGAAATACATAGTATTGCACGGATATATACAGGTTAATATCATCGGAGACCTTTGTGTGAAATCAACTCTAAATGAATGGCTCAATAACTGCATCAATAAACTTAACACAGGTGAATTAACTGAAGTCGACCTTAACGGTGTTATTGATGTCCTAAATACTGAGAAACAAATTATTCTCTACCTCTATTCCAAATCAACCAACTTGCGTTCACCGCTCGGTGCCTGGGCACTGTACGACCCAACAGCACCAGATGACCCAGTTTTACCTTCACAAGATCCACCCTATGGCTCCGTACTTGATGCAGTTCGCGATGGATGGAAAATAGTACAATTTCCACGACCAGAACTGTACAGTTTTTCAGATGTTGAAAACGCTTATCTCAATTTTGAATACATCTTAGAAAAAATAATCTGAGGAATACATATATGTTTAACGTAGAACCAACACTCAATGATGACCAAGTCATGCAGTTTATACATAACGGATATATCACATTGGAAAACATCATTGATGAAGATTTTAATAAGGAATGTGATGCTATTCAGGGCGGGGGACTCGGTGGATTTGTCCAAACAGATGAATTTCGCAGAAACGTCCTGCTCCATCCAGAAGTTGCAGGAGTTGTGCGTTCGCTGTTAGGTGAGAACTTTCTTGTGCCAACAAATGCACACCATCACCTCTTTGAAGCACCACACCGTGGACAGACATGGCATTCAGACGGTCTCACTGAATATGGATACGGTATTACGCACCTTCAATGCTATTATTATCCGAAAGAGGTAAATATTGAAGATGGTCCCACGATGATCTTGCCGGGTTCACATTTTCGTCTTGTAGATAGAGAAGCGATTGCACACTATGGAGATATACTCGGACAACTCTCACTTACTGTTCCCGCAGGCACCGTCGCTATGACACGATACGGAATTTGGCACAAGGCAGGTCCAAAACTCAACGCAGACAGACGCGGGATGATTAAGTTTTCCTATTTCCGATCAGCAATGCCTAAACGGGATTGGAAACGTGAGTCCGATGAAATTCCCCATTATCGACATAAAGGGAGGCATCCGTATGTAACTGAGGTGGAATCATATAGAGATGGACAACGAGGTCAATATACGTGGAATTGGTTATGCGGGTTGACAGAAGTGGAGGAGGAACTCCCACCCAAGAAAATGTTCAATAGAGGCATCCCGTTATCAGAAATCAGTCTATAGATACCATAGTGATAATTCTCAAGGATTTGACTGATTTTCTTCTATGTCGGTATCTTCATTCTCCAATCTATATGGTGTCTCAAGTACACCAACGATTGACAGAATAAAACCAATGGCAGTCAAGAACGCACCGTATTTAATAAGAGGATTTAAAGTGTTTGCGATTTCCAGATCTAAATTCAAACTAAATACCACAATCAGAAAGCAGAAAAGACCTGTCCCAGCATTTATGAGCACTAACGTTCTTGCAAAGGAATGCCAATGACCGGGTCTGTTTAACAAAAGACTAACACCAATCATAATTAACGACATGAAAAAAGCAATTGTTATGAAACTGCTGCCATGATCAACATCATTTACCAACTCAATGAACACACTCAACAGTAGAAAAAAGAAGAAAAGTCCAACAGTTATAATAATAATTCCTAATGCTCTGGAAATAGATCGTATACAGAATATTCCGAAACCAATCAATCCAATGAGTATAATTAAAAGAACTAAGATAGAATGGAAACCCCTGATAACAAGGCCTACTCCTTTATAAACCCCAACCCACGGTAAAGCGAAACTGAAAAATGCTAACAACCCACCTGTAAGTGTGATAAACCTTGAATACTGTTTCATGCTTCCTTCCTTTCACAAACTATTCTTGCGTATACTTCTTCGTTTGATTTAAGGCTTCACTCTGGTTTAGGGAAAAACGTTACACCCGCTATCGTCAGAAAAAAACCGACTATTGTAAGTGTCAAACCGTATTGAATAAAAAGGAGATTACTAAACAACAATATCATAAGGAGAATAATACCGATCAAACTACTGAAATAAATAATGATCTTTGATTGCCAAATAAGTAGGCATCCAATTATCATTAGAGTAACCATCAAAGCTAAAGGAATGATGATAACACCCTCACCAACAATGAGTTGAAATCCGGATTCGTCATCAACCCACGGAAGACAGAAACAAAAAAATGTGAATAGACTACTACCAAGTAGAAAAAACTTTTGAGACATTTTCATTTCCCAGGTCCCTATATAAATCTATTCAACATTAACGCATTTTATATTCTATTCGTTTACCACATTAGGAAGGCTGCCTGCAGGAATGTTCAATGCTCCGATAAATGCAAGTACATACCCGATAATTACACCAAACACGCCAAATTGAAGACTTAATATTTTTCCTATATCCACATCAGGTGCAAATTCAAGCAATGCCGATCCCATACGAAGATCTGCAATGGTGAACAAAATAAATCCTATAGAAATGTATAAAAATCCAAAACCACTACCAATTAACACCGTAATTTTGGATTTCCAAGGTGTTTCCTGTTTCAACATGTAAATGCAGACCCCAAGAATCGTCAGTGTTGCGAGGAAGGTTAGCACCTCAAAAGTTGCGCCATTCCTTACATACCGAAAACCTGAAAATGTAATACTATCTTGCCAATTAATCCCGGGGAAATCTGCACCCAGAGCGGACATATCCACTTTAAACCACGGAAGAAAGAAGCAAATCAAGGAGAGACTACCACCGACTATAGGTAACGTAAGTGGATTCTGTTTCATATTGATTTCCTTATATTCTTCCCATTAGATGGTATCAAGAGTAGGTAGGTTGTACACCCACCTACTCGTTTTCAAAATTAACGCGCACCACACGCCTGCAGACACGCTTGCATGTGTCCTCTCGACTCTGCAGCTATTGTGCAGCACTGCTCTAAACTATATTCTTTTGCACCAATGACTTCAAGGTTGAGCGGTCCCGTATATCCATTTTCATGTAGCACACGGATATATCCAACAAGGTCTATGTCTCCACGTCCGTTCGCTTGCAATTCAGGAGTACCGGGTCCACGTTGTGTTCCCTTGCAGTCTCGGATATGGACGTGTTTAACTCTTGACACAACAGCAGCAATCGCCTCCACAGGATTTTCATCTGCACGGTGTATATGTGATGGATCCATGTCAATACCAAAGGCTGGTGAATCAATCTCTTCCATCGCACGCAGTGTTGTCGGTGTGTTGTAGATGCTTGCACCAACATGTGCTTTAACGCATAAAGTAACACCATAATGCTCTGCCCGATCAGATAGGCTTCCCAAAGAATCAATCACCTCTGGCCACGCATCTTCATTGTCAGATGATCCGCCAGGACCACAGTTAACAATCGGTATACCAATTTCAACAGCAGCTTGAAATGCCAACTCCATTCTCTCTGCGTCGCGGGACGGTTGCTCCATTGCTAACAACTCAAGCTCATATTCCTTTGACAGACGTTTGATGTCATCTGCAAGTTCTTGCCAGTTTGCCAGAACAAGATGTTGACTCATACCATCAATAGCTGAAAGTTCAATGCCATCATATCCAGCCATTGCAATGTGCTTAAAGGCGGTTTCCATATCGTATCCGCCAAATAGCACGGAATTTGCACCTAATTTCAAATTTAGTATCTCCTTCTATAGAAATCCGTGATTGGATGTCTCTTTCAAAATATATCCTTACAATCCACTCAATGTTGGTAGTGGATGAGGACGCACCAAAATCCCACCTTGTTCATAAGATTCCATCGCTGCCCATGTATATTCAAGAGCAGCAAGTGCATCTCTACCAGAGGCGCGTATCTTCTCTTTCGGAACACCGTTTGTGATGTCTTCTAAGAAGGCATGTATCCGTAAGGGAAATGTCTGTCCGAAGTCAGTAATACCCGAATCGGTTACCACTGCATCTCCACCTTCAGGAGCACCGGGTGATGGCCAGAATGTCACTTTCTCAATACAGTTTTCAATGCAGAATGTGCCGCGTGTACCGGCAAGTTCAACACTCCACCATCCACCGAGACCGAAGGTTGCATCCCCACGTTGACTAAGTAGATAACCGATACACCCATTCTCAAAACGTAGGTGAATGCTGTTGATAGATACCATCAGATCCCCTTCACGACGACGAAAATGCGGACGTTCCATAAAGGCTTGCACATGCGTCACATCGCCACAGAAATGACGCATCACACTGAACGGATGTGAGAGAAATGCCTTTACATGAAAATAGGGAAATCCATCAGAACGCGGGGCTTTGGCGTAATTATAGTTGAATTCTCCACCAGCAAACCCCATTTTGTGCATGATGTAGACCATCTCACCGATCTGTCCATTGTCAATATATTTTTGTGCTTGCTCAGCAGGAGGAGTGAAATAATGGTTGAGATTACATGCAAGGTAAAGGTCCTCTTCTGTCGCTTTTGCAACCATTTCACGTGCCTCTCCGATATCGTTAGAGATCGGTTTTTCAACAAGAACGTGCTTTCCTTTATCCAATGCTTCCATCGTCGGTTCATAGTGCCAACTACCGTTCTCATTTCCACCCGTAGTGACATCAACGATGTCCAAATCGGGTTCTCCATCAATCATATCTGCTAACTGATAGTATGCTTTCACACCGAGCCGTTCTGCTGCACTGTCTGCACGCTCTTTCACTATATCGCACACTGCAACGAGGTCTGCTAAATCATCATTTGCGTGGCAATTCGCATGATTATTTCCAATGCCACTCATGCCAACTACGCCAACTTTTAAAGCCATTATTTTATTCCTTCCAATAGGTAAATATAGAGTTTTATTCTTCAATTCTATATGGTAAGTTGCCGTTTGTCAACTAATATCTTATTGTTGAGAGGCATTGTGTGATGTCTATTGTGAAAACCACTCTAACAAGCTTCATTTAGCATTCATGCCAAAAACCTTACACACCTTTATTTTTAGTTCAGGGCTATTTAGTTTTAAGTATTTTCCAGAATAGAGATTTATTGAAAGTTAATCCTCAAGACGGTAGGTGCGGTTTCCCAACCAATGCAGAATACCACACGCGTATTCTGGCGGAACCTACAAGAATACTGACTATGAAAGGTTTTAGCACAAATTCGGTGCAGTTAGGAAACCGCACCTACCGTCATGGGAATTTAGCGTATGTGAAAGAAAATACAAGAAAAACCGAAAACTAAATAACCCTGTTTTTAGTTTGACATTAAAGTAATTTCAAGTTATATTATAATGTTAAGACATATAATATAATATAATATAATAATATAATCTGTCTTAATATTACTACTGTGTCCACTCTTATTTGGCAGGTAAATATCGCGATTCGAAGATCGCTCCTACTGAATATAGCTCTGTCATTGTAGGAGGTAACTCCGATTCCCGATTTATTTGTCGATCCGCAATTTTAGTGTAGACAGAACACTAGTTGAATTAACGCAGCTAACAACATTAGACCTTTTCGGTAATGATATTACCGACATTAGTCCGATCAGTGCCTTGGTAAACCTTGGATACTTATTTCTTGGGGAGAATCCTATTACCAACAATGCACCAATTCAGAGTCTACTTGAAGAAAATTCGAATGTGCAAATTGATATTGATGTCAGCAATTGACCGTGATACCAACAGAGGTAGCAAAGATAACAATAGGAAACACTTTAATGATATTCTCTAAATGGAACGTGATTTTATTCATGTTAATGCTTGTCCTTTCTTTTTCTGTAGAATCGACATCTCAGCAGGAACCACCTGTTCAAGGGAAAAGGATCCATCGATCTATTCCTCCACAGGGTGCCGAGACCCATGTAGTTGTTCCGGCAGAAAGGTTCCGTGCTGGCTGGTTCAAACGCTGGTTCTACGGCAGTGACTACCGCGATCTATGGACTACCCCAATTGAAGTTGCAGTCCTTGATCTTGACACTGTGGGAGGCGGTTTAACACCGCTTCGCACTGGTGGATTTGGTCAGTCCGTATCCCTTCATTTTACTGGAGAGGATGGTCGCAGGTATACGGTTCGTTCTCTGGACAAGGATCCCACTAAACGGAGGTGGGAAGAACTCAAGGATACAATTGCCGATGATGTCCTTCAAGACCTGATCAGTGCTTTTCTACCAACAGGAGGACTCGTTGTTGATCCACTGATGGAGGCTACGGGTATCCTCCATTCAAAGCATACGCTCGTTGTTATTCCAGATGATCCCAGACTGAAGGAGTATCGGGAAGATTTTGCGGGTCTTATAGGCATGCTGCAGGAACATCCTTCCGAAGGAGCAGACGGTACACCCGGTTTTGCTGGTTCCCAACAGATCAGTGGAACGGAGAAGTTGTGGGAACATTTGGAAGAAACACCCAGCAATCGCGTCGATTCACGCGCCTATCTAAAGGCGAGATTGATGGATTTTCTCGTCAACGACCGAGACCGTCATCACGGTCAGTGGAGATGGGCGCGGTTCCCTGATGGCGAAGGTTATACTTGGGTACCAATACCTGAGGATCGAGACCTTGCTTTTATTGACCTTGATGGGTTCGCTATGGGAATAGCACGTAGAGGACTCCCCAAGTTTCTTATCAAATTCGGAGATAAGTATCCGAACTTGTCAGGTTTGACGGTTTCTGGTTGGGAACTTGATCGGGAGTTGCTTGTTGAACTCGATAAAACTACTTGGGACTCTGTGGTAACAGCATTTTGCAAGGATCTACCGGACACGGTCATTGAGGATGCAGTGCGAAAACTGCCAGAGCCGTATTACAAAATGCTCGGAGCGACTCTTACGGATGCCCTGAAATCGAGACGAGATGCATTGCCTGAATTTGCCAGCAGATACTATAAGTTCATTACCCGCAAGCCAGAAATACAGGCTACCGATCAGAACGAGTACCTCCACTGTGAGCATCTACCAAATGGTGATTTGGTCGTCCGCATCGGTCTGATAGCAGATCCTGATGGAGAAAGGATGAAACCCTATTTTCAACGGACATTTCATCCCGATGAGTCCCGAGAAGTCCGAATATACCTCCGAGGTGGAGACGACAGTGCGGAAATATCAGGGACAAAAGGTGCTATGACCGTCCGTATAGATGGTGGTGGTGGGGACGACACGTTTACAAACGCATCCGAAGCCAATGCCTCAAAGACTCGGTTCTACGATTATCGTGGAAAAAATCGATTTGTCAAAGGCAATGGAGCGAAAATCGACGAAAGTCCATACAAACGTCGACCGCCACAGATTCTCCTCCCAGATCAAACAAGATATGCCATGGACTGGAGCAAGGAAACATTTACTTACCCGATGATTACGGTGAATCCTGACCTAGGTGTGTTCTTGAAGGGCAACAGTAGTTTACAATATTTCGGATTTCGAAAATATCCGTATTTTTCGCAGCATTCTTTTGGCATCGGTCTTGCGTCTAATGGTCTTAATCCTTTTGTTTCTTATACTGGCAACTATCGACACGTCCTGCACGTTCTTGACGTGAGAGTTCATCTCGAATACTCCGGAATCCAGATGATCCGGTTCAACGGATTTGGTAATGACACTCAGATTGAAGGTTCTTCATCCTTCTATAAAGTAGAACAGAATCATTTCCTTTTCGCGCCATCTCTGAACTATCAACCGAATAAACCTGAAGATGATGAGCACAGTGATTCTAAGGTACCGAGTCGCTCAGAACTCACCGTCCGATTGGGACCGATCATCAAGTATTCAAACACGTCCCCAGAGGCTAACAAAGATAGATTCATCGGTTTGTTGGATGAGCCGGTCTACGGCACAGGTTCCTTCGGTCAACTTGGTGCATTAGGTAAACTCGTGTACGACACGCGTAACAACCCGGCATTTACCACGCACGGATTTTTTGTTAATGCAACTGCAGCCATCTACCCAGGTGTCTGGGATGTAGAGTCTGTATTTGGCAGCTTAGATGGCGTAGTAAGCACTTATGTAATGGCTCCTATTCCGACGAAACCGACACTTGCTCTGAGGGGTGGTGGTAAGAAAGTGTGGGGCACCTTTCCCTTCCATGAGAGTGCATTTCTGGGCGGTCCTGGTTTTGTAGGTATCGGTTCATCCGATAGCCATTTACGCGGTTTCCGTAAAAACCGGTATGCTGGAGATACCTCACTATATGGGAACGTTGAGCTTCGGTTGAGTCTGGTACCAATCAAGATCATAGTGCCTGGAGAGTTAGGTCTGTTCATTGCAGCTGATGCTGGACGTGTGTTTTTTGCCGAAGATTCTAACGATGCTGACAAATGGCATAGCAGCATCGGAGGCGGTTTATGGATCTCTTTCCTCCGTCACCAGCAAACATTGAGCGTAGCAATCGTAAATGGCGATGACTTGACCGGACTGTATCTGCGCGCTGGTTTCATGTTTTAACCAAACAAGAGGTATTTCGTATGCTCAACAACATAATTGTTCGTCTCATTGCTTACTATGCTGCATGGCTTTTGGCACTTAGTGGGATTTTTCGTCTCTTTCCCCAAATTCTTCATTACGTTGCTAAAGAACGTGAACGTATTTTCGTAGGACAAGGATTAGAGGATGGAGCAAACGCAGCCGTTCCAATGGGTGACATCCAAGAAGGAGTGGCGAGACTTGTCGATCCAGCACACACCGTTCCAGTATTGGTTGCTATGATACTGGCATTTGGGGTTACGCTACCGATTACTTGGTTATATCGGTGGACACAACCGCGGAAGAAATACAGTCAATCCTTTGTACACACTTTGCTGGTAATACCTATCACCATAGCCCTGATTGTATTTTTAGTCAAGGGAAGCCTCGCCCTTGCGTTCAGTTTGGCAGGAATCGTAGCCGCTATCCGTTTCCGCACCTCGCTTGAAGAACCTATTGATTGTGTATACATGCTTATGGCAATCGGAATAGGACTTGCAGCTGGCACGCAACTTACCACAGTAGCCTACCTTGCATCGTTGGTTTTTACCATCCTAATTCTTGGAGTTTGGAAAAGCAATTATGCAGCACTGCCGACAGAAATAACTGGCTGGAAAATTGATAGTTTTGAAAAATTGGGCAAAGCCCCTGATGGTGAGGACATTCCTACTAAAGAAGCATATAATGCCCAAATTGAAGTGCACACGACGAAGGTCAATGCAGCAAAAAAAGCAACGGCTCTAATTCTTGTCCCTAATACCAAGCGGTGGCAGATAGCTGATGTCGTTAAGAATACGGATGGAACAGCAATCGTCGTGTTTGATATCTGGTTAAAGAACAGCGTTACCTTGACTACTTTCATCCAGGATATTGAAGAAAGCGGTAAAGGGTATATCAACAACGTAAAACTGACGAAACAAGAAGCTGGTAAGGTGTAAGCACAATGAAGAATCGTGGAAATAAACTCTTAATTGGATTTCTTGGTTTCAGTCTTTTCGTTTTCTTGTTGGCAATGGTCTTAAGCCAAAAGTATTCAGCAGACTTGAGTAATGAGGAGATACAGAGTGAGAATTATTCAGCAGACTTGAGTGAAAATGTGTTAATAACGGATACAGATACTATTATTGACGGCTTGCCAATCGAGAATCAGATCGCATCACAAAGAAACATATCTCTCGTAAACTACGACCTGAAAAAAGAGGACACGACTCAATGGAAACTTCCTGGACGGCTTGAGGAGATTTCTGGTTTAACGATGACTGCGGACGACCGTCTCTTGGCTCATAACGATGAAAAAGGAGTTATTTATGAGATCGATTATCGAAATGGTGAGATCGTCAAAGCATTCCAAATAGCAGATATGAAGGATCCGGTTACCGATGATTTCGAAGGCATTGCGACAGTTAAAGACAAGATATATCTGGTTACAAGTTCGGGCAGATTATACGAGTTCAGTGAGGGTGTTGATGGTGAGTCAGTTTTATATAATATCTATACGACTGGTGTTGGCAGAGATTATGAAATAGAAGGACTCGCGTATAACGAGAAAAAGCGTGCACTGTTACTCATGTGCAAAGAATCTCGTAGAGAAGAACTGAAAGAACAGTTGGTCATTTATTATTGGTCAACAAATGAGAAACAACTTATTGAAGGTGCACATATAGTAATACCTGTCATTGAATTCTCTCGTCATATTGAAGAAAAGAATTTTCAGCCTTCTGGTATTGAACGGCACCCAGTTTCAGGAAACTACTTCGTCGTTGCTGCGCGCCAGAAGGCTATTGCTGAGATTACGCCAGAGGGTCAGGTTGTTGCAGCTAAGCAGTTTTCTGCTTATGAACATCGTCAGACTGAGGGTATTACGTTCACCTCGGAAGGAATACTTATAATTGCTGATGAGGGTGCGGGCAAGAAAGCACGACTAACCCTTTATCCAGTTGCCGAAAGGCAGCAATAGCAGTTAATATGCTATTCAGGACTGGTACAGGAAGTTCCTGCAGACTTGAGAGCGGTCAGTTTCCTTATATAGTAAATTATTGAAATAATCAGACATTTCATCTATAGAAGCGATCTCCGAATCGCGATGGACCTTAGGTACAATCGTGAATCGGAGTTCACTCCTACATATCAAATCTGTCCAAGTAATTCTAAAATCTACTATACTGGTCCTTTCTCTTGTTGACTTTATCATGAAATATCAGCATCTCTGGCAAAATCGCTTAGCACAGAAGGTGTCGCCGTATCAAAACCAATAAAATCTAACATACCAGCATCATTCGGGTCAGCAATAGAGAATTTATTTGCTACCATCGCAACAACAGCACATTTCGCGGGTCTTCCCATTTCTTGCCGATACATATCCAACGCGGTTTTCGGATGAATGTCACCAAACCACGTTTGGTTGTCTGTATAGATAATGAATGTATCCACCTCAAGTTTATTTTCTAATGCATATAGCATTGGTAATGCGCAATCCGTTGCCCCCATCGGTATGCCTGAAACTGCCTCAACAGCACTTGTCAACTTATCTGATGCTGATATTGGCAGCGGAACAAAATCATCAGAAAAACCAAAGATGTGGTAATGCGGTTCTGTCCGAGCAGTCACCAATGCCATCGCAGCAGAAGCATTACGCGGGGTTAGTCCCTTACATCCAGCAACTGTTCCAAACCCCATTGAACCAGAAACATCAAGTGCCAAAAGTGTATTCTTCTCACTCGGTTCAACGTTATCAAATGCCATGTAAAAAGCAGCGTCCAAGGCATCAACAATCTGCGGAACAGGTTCCCACGTCAAACTCCCTCTGACTCCCGCACCAGACCTGTATGTAATTAATGCCATTAGAATCTGGATAGGATGTACGAGCGAACGTTTGATTGCATCCGATGTAAGTCTTTCCAACACTGTTTCTACCGATGGTGCAAAAGGTTTAAGCAATCCCACTTGTGTCATCTTACCGAGATTTCGCACAGTTGCCATCACAGGCATGTTGGCTAACAAAGCAGCCCAGACATCAATCTCATCCTTCCATTCATTCGGGACCATCTCGTGTGTTAATTGATGCTTTTCAATCAGTCTGATTATATCTACGCGTTTCTGCGTCCGTTTCAGTTCCTCATACCCAGTAAGCAATTCTGGCAAAGCATCCGTTGCATCGTAAGTTGTAGATATCTGCGTGCCATCATCTCTTGTCCGATGCACAGTCCGATCATCAGTATCAAGTCCTTTAATCCAACGATAGATACCTCGGTTTTCACCGTAGTGGCATTTTGCGAGAACATCGGCATGCCGCCAACTGTTCCGAAACTGATACTTTAATACCTGATATGCCAATGCATCATCATTTTTCGTCCGATACCATTCACCAACTAACCGTCGTAATGCCCGACCCCATCCACGCATGCCGTCTACAAAAGCAACGAAATTGAATAGGTGTGTTCCGATACGCGCAACATCACAGAATACCTCTTGCACCTTGCGCTTTGTGTCAGCGTTTCCGTGGGTAAAAGCAAGTGCCAATGCATATAATGCAGGATCGTTTTTCGGGGCGCGACCGGTAACAGAAATCTCCCGAATCCGTTCTACAACCTGGACACCGTCTTCTGCAATACATTTCTTAACAGAATCGACATTTTCCTTAGTCAAATCCTGTTCCTTCGCGTAATAAGATCCACCTTCAGTTCCCAAAATGAGAAATCTATCAAGATTTGTCCAAATAGAAACAGGATAAACGTACCCACCAGCAGAATTCTCAACCTGCTTTTCGTCTAAAGGTTGTCGTTGATGTGGATGTAGAGGTGAATATTTATTTAGATAACTCATGATTTTTATGATATGGCGGGCAAGGAGTGTATTGCGGTAGTTTTCAAGATAACGCAATACTTCGGCCCGCACAAAGAATGCTCCGGATAAGGATCAGAGTCCGTTTGATATGCTCTACCATCTGAGCTATAGTTAGCCTATGCGTAACACAAACTTACTAACAGGACTCGAACCTGTGACCACATCATTACAATAACAAACTCACTCGACCCGGAGCCGCGTAAGATTATATCTATTTTCACAAAGCAGCGGACAAGGTGTGTATTACTATAGGCGCATTTTACTGCGACGCTAACGTATAGGGTAAAGTAATACTTCAGTCCGCTAAAGACAACTCTGGATAAAAATCAGAATACTATGCTCTACCGCTGAGCTACAGTAAGTTTCACATTACATTCCACCTACCGGCAGGAGTCGAACCTGCGACATAGGATAACGCATCCACTCGACCCAGAGCAAGATGTTTACGACTACAGATATCTGCTGAAACGACTCAAGCAAGATATCTATTTCGTGTGTGGAAGATATTATATCATCTTCCTTGCATATATTGCAAATTGAAATTAATGTGCAACCAAAACCCATACTTGCCAAAATCTTCTTTTTCAACTACAATATAACCGTGTATACATTAGTACCCCTCACACCTCAAAATCTCGACGATTGGGATTCCATCACCCAGCAATGTGCAAACGCCACCGTCTTCCATAGCATTGAATGGTGTGACGCACTTGCAGACTCCTTCAAGCAGTTGGATCCCGTCTATCTGCTAATCAAACAAGATGAGAAGGTAATTGGTGGATTACCTGCTTTCGTCTTTCAACCGATACCGGGAATTTGCATGTGGAACTCAATGCCGTGGAATCTGTTTGGAGGACCGCAAATCATAGATTCAGAACAAGTCAATCCAAAAGATATAATCTCAACTATTGAGACCTACCTTGAAACGGCATCAAAAGAGCAAGGGTGGTGCGAACTTAACTGGACACTTTCACCCACAGATAGCATAAAGTCCGGTGATTGTCTAACAGAATACAAGTATGAACGAACTGAAAGGTTCACGCATATCTTGAAAACCAACGCAGATATTGATACTCTTTGGAATGCATACAATAAAAGGGTGCGAGGTGCAGTCCGTAAGGCACAAAAATCGGGTGTAGAAGTGATAAATTCAGATACGGACGAAGATTTATCCACATTCTATGACATGTATCTCATGACTGTCAAACGTTTAGGTGGAACTCCGAAACCACGTAGACTTATGAAGATTCTTCTGCAACAAGATATTGCCAAACTTGCTATTGCCAAGTATAACAACACTACCATCGCTGGATTGCTTTATCTATATTACAACCGCACCGTTACTTTATGGTGTGAGGCATCATTACCAGAATACTTACAATACCGTCCGAATAATGCTATTTTTCACCACATCATAACTTGGGCCTGTGAACATGGATATGAATGGGTAGACTTCGGCGCATCTCCTCCAGAAAACGAGGGTTTGATTGCACACAAGGAACAGTATCGTGCCAAACGCACTGATTTCTGTAGTTATACAAAAACAGTCTCACGATTCAAAAAATCGTTGTGGACACGTAGTGAGAATACGCTTCGGAAAATCTATACATACCTACAAAAATGAAAAACAGGAGAAACAATGGAACGAAAACCAAATCTAATATTCATTTTCGGTGACCAACACCGTCAATGTGATGTCGGATGTGCAGGTAACCCGCAAGTAAAAACGCCATACATGGATAAACTTGCCGAAGAAGGTATGTTCTTTCCAAACACCTTCACCAACGTCCCGATATGTGTTCCCGCGCGCGGATGCCTGCTGACAGGCAAGCACCCGTTAAGCCACAAAGCCGTATCCAACGATTTACCACTTCCGTTGACCGAAACAGGCATCGCGCAAGTCTTCAAAGACGATGGATATGAAACAGGATATATCGGCAAGTGGCACCTCGGTGGCCAGCCGAGAGATAAGTTCATTACACCGGAAATGCGGTTCGGATTCGATCACTGGATCGGGTGGAATTGTCATCATAACTATTTCAATGCACCCTATCACGACTCCAATGGTAACAAATTCCAGATTGATGGATACGAACCAGATTTTCAAACTGATCAGTCAATTCAATACTGCCGCGACCATGCAGATGAACCTTTCTGTCTCTATGTTAGTTGGGGACCTCCACACAACCCTTATGAACACGTGCCAGATAAGTATAAAGAGATGTATCCACCAGATGAGATACAACTCCGTCCAAATGCTGTGGACACACCCGCTTACCGTAAGGACATCTCTGGATACTACGCACACATCACTGCATTAGATGAAAACCTTGGACGTTTAATGGACGCACTTGACGAAATCGGAATTGCCGAAGACACCATTCTTGTCTACACATCCGACCATGGTGATATGCTCGGAAGCCACGGACACAACAGAAAAGAACGTCCTTGGGATGAATCCAGTCGCATCCCTTTCATGATCCGGTATCCTCGCAAAATTCCTGCAGGAGTTACCCGTGATACCTTATTAAGCCTTGTTGATTTCATGCCATCCATGTTATCTCTGTGCGATTTGCCAATTCCAGATGGAGTTGAAGGCATTGATTTGTCTGACGCGATGCTCGGTAAGACTATTGACGAACCGCAATCTGTGCTACTTGAACTCCCATTGCACGGCGGTGAAGGATTCAATTTCGGTCTCACAGAATGGCGTGGTGTTCGAACACATCGTCATACTTATGCTCGTCACTACGATGGAACAGGTTGGCTCCTCTACGACAACGATAACGACCCGTACCAAATGAATAATCTGATTGACGATCCCAATTCACAAGAACTGCGGGAAGAATTAGAAACAGAACTTCAACAGTGGTTAACCCGAATTAACGACCCATGCATCGCTGGCTTAGACCACATCCGACAACTCGGTTTAACAGAATTGTGGAACATCAGTGAACAACGATTTGGTGGAAGAAATCCGCGTTGGGCATAAAGGACAAAATATGGCAAAACGGGTTATGATAATCGGATGGGATTGTGCCGCTCCCGAATTGGTCTTTGATGCATTCAAAGACGACATGCCCAACACGCACGGCTTGATGCAAGCCGGCATCTATGGACAATTGGAAAGCACAATACCGCCTATCACTGTCCCCGCGTGGATGTGCATGATGACAAGCCGTGATCCGGGTGAACTCGGTATCTACGGCTTTCGCAACCGTTCAGATTATACTTATGATGCACTCTCCATTGCCAACGCACACACTATCAAAGTACCAACACTCTGGGAACTGCTTGGTCAAGCACAGAAACGTTCTGTCGTCTTAGGCGTGCCACTCACCTATCCCGCTAAGCCGTTTTCAGGTTGGATGGTCACCAGTTTTCTCACACCAGTTAATCCCAATTCTCCTTTGACAGACAGAAACCTGCAGTGGACATTTCCACCAAGATTAACTCGTGAAATTGAACAAGTATCACCTGACTACATGATTGATATTCCAGATTTTCGTACAGACAAACGTGCTGAATTGGAGAAGCAACTCCTTAAAATGACACGCGCCCGTTTCAAATTCGCTCGTTATCTTCTTGAGAAAAAACAGTGGGATTTCTTTATGATGGTTGAGATGGGTTCTGACAGGCTGCATCACGCTTTCTGGAGATATTGGGATCAAACACATCGCAAGTATGAACCGAATTCACCTTTTGCGGACACAATACGAAACTACTATCGCACGCTTGATGACGAACTCGGAGAGTTGTTGTCACTTGTTGATGATAACACGACCATCATGATCGTATCCGACCACGGTGCTAAGAGGATGGACGGTGGTATCTGCATCAATGAATGGTTGCAGAAACACGGTTATCTCACGCTTAAAACCGAACCACAAGGTATTACCCGTTTTACATCAGACATGGTAGATTGGCAACGAACAAAAGCATGGGGTGAAGGCGGGTACTATGGCCGCATCTTTATCAACGTCGTCGGTAGAGAACCGCACGGTATTGTTGAGCAACAGGATTACGAAAACGTCCGTGATGAATTAAAGACGCAGCTTGAAGCAATCGTTGACGAATCTGGACAGAATATCAATACCCGCGTATTCAAACCAGAAGAGGTATATCACAAGTGCAATAACATCCCACCTGACCTTATCGCCTACTTCGGGGATCTCTATTGGCGTTCAGTTGGTAGTGTTGGATACAACAGCATCTATACCTACGAAAACGACACCGGTCCTGACGATTGCAACCATGCAGAGATGGGAATGTTTATCCTCAAGAACGGTATACATACCGATGGACATGTGTCAACAAAAAGCATATACGACATTGCCCCCACTGTGCTCAAAGAATTCGATCTTGACATCCCAGATGCAATGCAGGGTAAACCGATTTAGAGGAAGAACCATGTGATTGTAGCGTGAAGGAATTGTTGGAGGGTTTCCAACCCCGATTTCCGCGAATTTCTATTGTTGGAAAAGATTGATTTTATCAAAATCAAGTGATAAAATATGTAACAAGAAGTATAGGTAGGTAGTCGTATGAAAACCTTTGAAACTCAAGGTCCTGTATCACCTGATCGAAACTATGTCGTTAGTCGTGGCAGCGAACTTTCTGAATTCGTCAACCGTGTCAAACAGGGAAGGTATATCGTTATCTTTGCCCCGCGACAAACTGGTAAAACTACTTTTTTTCGATGGGCACTTGATGCACTCAGAGACGAAGAAGATGTATATTTTCCAATTCAACTGGATTTTGAGGAATATAAAAACGTCGGTCTCTCTGACTTTTACAGTTACATTTACCAAGATATTCGTAAGGAAATTAAGAATGTCCTGCAAAAACGTGATATAGTCTCTTCTGATCCTCTATTTCAATTTCTGGAGAACACAAATGTTACTAATCACGTTTCATTGAGACATTTTTTTGAAAAATTCGCAGACTTATTAGACGATCAACGCATTATTATCATCATTGATGAGTTTGATGGAATCCCACAAGAGGCAGTGTCTGATTTTCTTCACTCATTACGTCGTATCTACCTATCTGATCCTGAAAAACGGTCTCCTTATAGTCTTGGAATTGTTGGAGTGAAAAGTATTACACAACTCAACTATGATCGCTCCATCTCGCCTTTCAACATACAAGACGAATTTGCCTTGCCAAACTTCACACTTGAACAAGTACGTGAACTCTTCAAACAATACACAGATGAAGTCGGACAAGCTATCATGCCTGAAGTTATTGAGACACTTCACAAACAAACTGCAGGTCAACCGTTTCTTGTCAACAGATTGGCACAAATCCTGACTGATGAACTAAATATCTCAAAATCCGAAATACTTAGAATGGAGCACTTCACACAAGCACACACACGACTGCTGCGGGAACGGAATACTAACATAGACCATCTTATTACCAATATCCGAAGGAACCCACGTTTTAAAGACATCCTGATGAGAATTGCTTCTTATGAGAAAGGGGTTGGCTTCAACCTGGACAATGTACTAATAGATGAACTCACTACTTTTGGAATTATCGCAGAAGGTTCAGATGGAATATGTGAGATTGTAAACCCCATATACCATCACCGAATTATGCAAGCGTTTCAACCCCCAATAAATGGATTAGAAAATGAATATTTTTCCGATGATACCTCCGCTAATTTTCTAGATTACCTGACACCTGATGGGAACATTCAGATGCAACCGCTTCTGGAGAATTTTCAGAATTTTATTTCTCGCGCTGGATATCGCATCCTGCAAGTGCCGCAGACTCCACAAGAATTCGTTGGTCAACATCTTCTCTTTGCATATCTCGATCAGTTTGTCCGATTGGTACGCGGCACTATGTATCTTGAAGTCCAAACAGGACGCGGACGAATAGACCTACTCATTCTTCTCAATCAGCGAAAATATATTGTTGAAACTAAAATTTGGGAAGGAGATAGCCTCTATCAATCGGGGAAAAAGCAACTCGCAAAGTATCTAAAATCGGAGGAGGTAGCAGAAGGTTATTATATCGTGTTTGACCACCGTAAAGAACCAGTTAGGCTGGTAGAGACAGAAACTCATGAAGGTTATACAATTCACAGTTATGTCATTCCTGTTATACAAGAAATACCTTCTCAGACACAATAAATCTTCTTGTAATTCAAACATCCGACTCAGAAAAGACAGTTACAGCTTTAACAATAGACTCGGCAACTACATCCGCAGCAAGAATACCGATACTATTCACACTACTGTCTGCATGTGCACCCGTAGCAAGCGTAAACAACGTATCTCCATCAAACATCGTATGTGATGGACGTATTGCACGTGCCATGCCATCGTGTGCCGTCTCCGAAACCCGTGTCGCTTCCGCAACAGAAAGCACAGCATTTGTAGCGACAACACCAATAGTTGTGTTTGTACCGGGAACGATATTCGCATCCAAAAGACGTTCCGCGATATCAACGAAACTACCGTCTGTTTTTCCACCAGCAACAATTTCACCTGTAGCAGGATCAACAACGTTACCAAGCGCATTCACAACCGTAATAGCTGCAACAATCAACCCGTTTTCCAGATGTCTACACGCAGAACCGACACCTCCAGCAGAAGGCGTAACACTTGGTGCTTTGCCGACAGTCGCACCTGTTCCCGCACCGATAGTACCCATCGCAACAGGAGCATCGGAGGAATCAACACATGCATCATATCCCATTTGTCTGTCGGGACGCACCTGAGCGTCACCAACATGCAAGTCAAAAATGACTGCAGCAGGAACAATCGGCACACGAACTGAACCAGCGGGGAAACCAACGCCCTTCTCTTCAAGGTATTGCACAACACCCCCTGCAGCGTCTAACCCGAAAGCACTACCACCTGTTAGGAGAATAGCGTGTGCTTTTTGAATTAAGCGTCCGGGACGTATTGATTCTGTCTCGCGTGTCCCAGGGGCAGCACCACGCACATCAACGCCAGCTGTTGCACCTTCTGGACAGATGACAACGGTACAACCTGTCCGAGCATCTGTATCAGTGGCATGTCCGACCTGTATTCCATCAATCGCTGTAAGTGTCTGATTTGTCATTGTCATACATCAACTATAACGGATTCATAGATTATCTGCAAGTGATATTGTATTCAGCCAGGATCATTTATGGTGAAGCATAAAATTATATCTACACTTTACATCAACGGTAGGCGAGGTTTCCTAACCTCGCATCAGCAATGTGTAGAATTAATTTAATAATTTACTATAAATAATCCTGTGCAAATTGGATTTTATTTGCACCGAATTGGAAATTTATTGTAAAATCATGCACCCGTTTTGCCGTTCCACGCGTCACTAATGGTTGAGAAGAAAAATCCGATAGATTCTTTTTTATGGAGGAATCCAATGAAAAACGAAGATGCAGAACTGATTCAACGCACGGTTGCTGGTGATGATACTGCCTTCTCAGAATTGGTGAAGAAATATCAGAGACAAGTTCATGCACTTGCATGGCGGAAAACAGGGGATTTTCACACAGCTGAAGATATTACACAAGACACATTCCTCAAGGCATATCAGAGACTCCACACACTCAAGCAACCCCACAGATTCGCAGGATGGCTTTATGTCATTGCAAATCGTCAATGTCTTGCATGGTTTCGGCAAAAACGTCTGAACAAGCAAACATTAGAGAACATAGACACACCCGATGCTAATAGTGATGCATACTCAAGACATATCGTAGAGGAACAAGCAAAAACTGCTGAACAGGAACAGCAGGAAGTCGTCAAGAAGTTGCTTGAGACGTTGAAAGAGAGTGATCGTACCGTCATCACCTTACACTATTTTGCTGAAATGACGTGTGAACAGATGAGCGAGTTTTTGGGTGTATCCGCAAACACAATAAAGAGCAGACTACGCCGCGCACGGAATAGATTAAAACAGGAGGAACCGATGATCCGAGAAGCAATTACAAACTTCAAAATATCTCCAACACTTACTGAAAATATAATGCAAGATGTTTCACGGATCAGTCCTACTACCCCATCAGCAAGCAAACCTTTGATCCCGTGGATGATAGGTGCTACGGGTGCAGTATTGATTGTGCTGATGTTTGGGATTGGTGGTCAGTTCTTAGCACAATTCCAAAAACCGTATAGTTTAGATGCTCAAGCTGAAAGGACGGTTGAACTTATTGACGCGCCAATTGTTCAAAACCTTCAGATAGAATCAGATAACCGAAACCAAACAGGGAATAGAATTGCTTTAGAAGGTAGTAATGATGGCAATGAAGAGAATGCAAATCAGACTATAGGTGATGGTGACTACACTAAATTGAATCTACCAGAAGGAGCAAAACGAAGGTTAGGCAAGGGAGTGCTGTCCGATATGAAGATCTCCCCTAATGGCACACACATTGCAATTGCAAGTTCCTCTGGTATTTGGCTATACAATGTCAATGCAAAACAGGAAATGAAACAGTCAAAGATTGCGTTACTTACTGGACATGAAGGTGTCGTTAGGCAGTTGACTTTTTCACCTGATAGCAAAATGTTTGCCAGTATTGGTTTAGACAAGACACTCCGACTTTGGGAATCCACTACCGGAAAACTCCTATTCACGTTGACCACCCCTAAACCTACAGGTGAATTTCGTGCCGTGAAGTTCATAAGAGATGGTAAAATCCTCGCTGGACGTTGTTCGGATGACTATAAAGTCTATCTATGGGATGTTACAACAGGAAAATATTTGGAATCATTTCGTCCGAAACTTCCTATGATTAGATTAGGACAGAACAGAAATTGGCAGTTTGCTACAGACGCTTTTTTCGATCCTATCGGTAACATCATGTTTGCGGTTGGAAATAAAGACGGTACGATTAGTATTCAAGAGGGGCGTACCGGTCTTGAGAAAAATAGACTTGTTGGGTATACAGATGAATCTCAATTTTTCAAGGTGGATAATGAACATGATCGTCTTAACCCAAGAAAACCTACAGTGAGAAGATCTTTAGTCCATCCGGGTGATAAACTCTCTGTTCCAAAACAACTAAAAGCTGACGGAACTCCTTTTCCTATCCAATACCTGTTGTCTGATCAAAATCATTCCAGTCATAATTATGAAAAAATACCTACAAAATGGATAAATACCTTAGATTTTTCACCCGATGGTAATACTCTTGTCAGTAGAAGTAAATACATGGTCGGACAAGAATCAGGTGCTTTATTTGGCGGAGGTCCAACTGAAATCTGGGATGTTGAAACAGGTGAACAACTTTCGTCGCTCACTTTGTGTGTTACGGATGTAGAAATTTCAGGTGATGGAAAAACACTTGCTATCACCGGTGATGGTGGTGTTTCTGTATGGGATATTCCTACACGGCAGGAGATTGCGGTGTTTAACGATGCAGTAAAGGTTTTATTTTCTGGTAATGGAAAAACACTCATCATTATAGAACATGAACGTTATATATTATGGGACATCACTACCAGACGCGATATTAGTTCTGTCAATCTTGTCGGCGAGTCGTTTACTCCTTTTTTAGATCATTTTGGTATATCACATGATGACACGATGTTTGCTACCACAGATACAACTGGCAAAGTAAATGTGTGGGAAACAAGAACTAGCACGCAACTTCGAACGTTCACAACAGGTTATACAGATTCTATCACGGGTTTAATGTTTACAGATGATGGAAAAACTCTCATTAGTGGGACTTCTGCTGGAAATATCGAATTCTGGGATACAAACACCGCCAATATAAGGTCAAGGATTAAAACAGATAAAAGAAGTATAGATGGGTTGATGCTTTCCACAGAGGATAACACTACATTAACTGTGATGAGTAATAGTGATCTAATGCGATGGGATGTATCCACAGGCCAATTGATTGATGCCTACACCATATTGAATGCAGGCAACTGGTTCGGCAGTGAATTGTTGGAGGATGGAACACAAATACGTATGAAAGCATTCAGTTTCACGCCAAACGGTGAAAGATTGACTACACCAAATTCTAAAACCAAAATGATTGATGTTTGGGATATTACTGAAGGTAAGAATCCGCGCCTTCTCACAACAATTGAGTATGAAAGGGGTCCCATATTGCTTTCTCCTGATGGAGCGATACTCGCGAGCACGAGTAAATCAAACAACGCTGCTGATTTATGGATTACTTACACTAGTGAAAAGTTTTCTAAAATCAGTTTTCCTGAAAATATGCTTGATAGACACAACCACATTTATTCCTTGGCATTTTCTCACGATGGAAAAACATTTGTTGGTGGCACGAAGAAAAGAGAAATACATTTGTGGAATTTTGCCAGGTCCGAACACATTGGAATACTCAAGGCACATAAGCACGTAGTATGTGCATTAAAGTTTTCACCTGACAATACCATCCTTGCAAGCGGAGATACAGGTGGCGGAATTTGCTTGTGGAAAATCCCCGATAGAACTCTTCTCTCTCAATATAAATCGTCTGGTGGATATGTAAGTGAGTTAGCATTCTCGCCTGATGGAAAAACCCTCGCAAGCACAAATGGCGCAAGCACAATAGCTAAAAACCCTGGTGGAACGATATACTTATGGGATGTGCCAACAAAATAACCAAAATAATCCTATAGTCATAGAATTGGCATAAGTTATTTGAGGGGTGTGCATAAATATATTATGTGCCAACATTGGTAGCGTCTCTCATCTTAAGGAGAATTACGCGTTATTCCGCGTGACGGTAGGTTCGGTTTCCTAACCGAACCGGATCTTCCGCGAAAACCGTCTATCAAAGATTTTGGCGCAAACCCGGTTCGGTTAGGAAACCGAACCTACCGGTCCTGGCAGGACACTAAATTGACGGCCATGGTGCGGATCGGAAACCGTACCAACCGTCTTGGGGCATTTAGCATTTGTGAAAAAGACACAAGAAAAACCGAAAAATAAATAAACCTGGTAGGTAATCCTAACATATTGACAAACTGCTTCAATCTGCTAAAATATGTCCAGAGCATATCTCATCCGGCAACTTCCAATTTTCACCGAACCTTATGGAGATTATTATGCAAGAAGTATCACGACTCACACCTACTGTCCTTCCAGGAAGCAAACCTATAATCCCTTGGGTGATATGTGCTGCAAGTGCGTTGTTGATTACATTGATGTTTAGTATTAGCAGTAGCAGTTTTGGCAATGAAGAGAATGCCGATCAGGTATTAGGTGACCAAGGTGATTATACCCGATGGAATTTACCGATAGGAGCAAAACGAAGACTCGGTAAAGGAATGTTTACCGATATGCAGCTTACACAGGATGGAAACAGATTGGCAATTGCAAGTTCTGCAGGAATCTGGCTTTATGATGTGAACACGGGACAAGAAACCGCGCTGCTTACAGAAAATGCTGATTTAATTGGGTTAGTTGCATTTTCTCCCGATGGTAAAACCCTCGCAAGTACTGGCGGGAACAACACTTGTCGAATCTGGGACGTTGAAAAACAGGAACTTCTATTAACATTTAAACTGCCAAATTATTGGATGCGTTCCATAAGATTTTTGGATGATGGGAAAACGCTTGTTGGTGAAGGATTTATTGACGACAAGTCACACACACTAACTGGAAAAAAACTAAGATGGGACATTCCGAAAGTCTGGATGTGGGACAGTAGTTCTGGCAGATTGTTAAATACTTTCACGACTAAATTGCCGAAATTTGATTTGCTAACAGATGCAAGAAGCAGTGTACCATTTGAAGGATTTTCTAACGGTTCCCGTTCCCTATTCGCTTATGATAATAATGAGTATGAGACTATCGTAAAGGATGGAATCACAGATCAAGAGATATTCACAATCCCCCGCACTGGACAAGAGATAAGAGAATTTGTTTTCTCCCAAGATGGCAAACAACTTGCAATTGCTTATGACAGGAGTGTACATCTCTGGGATATTGGTTTTGATTCAGGTAATCAGAAAGCGATATTTCCAATTCACATTGCTAATTTCTCTAGAGATGCCTCTATACTCTCTTTTTCAAGGGATGGAAAGATACTTGCTGCTGCTATCGGCAAAGGTATTACTGTATGGAATGTTGAAACAAGCTCACACATTACTACATTTATGAATGCTAAAGGTGGCTTATGGGAATTTGTGTTATCTGCTGATGGGTCAACTGTTGTTACAATGGATTATCAAGGGACAGTAGATTTTTGGTCGGTTACAAATGACAGACATGAACGCACCTTGACGACTGGTTATTCAGGTGGATTCACCAGTTTGACGTTTGCTCATGATGGAAAAACTGTTGCGACCACTGCTCTTGGAAAAATCCATTTATGGAATGCTGACACTGGCACTGAAAAGTTGCATCTACAAATACCAATGTATAGGGAAATTAAGAACAAATATTCCGAATGGCATACCCGTGGTGCCGTTGTACCTGCAGATATTAGAGGAGATATTATCAGCCTTGCTTTCTCGAAAAATAACAGCACGGTTTACACTCTCAATATATCAGGGAAAATTGGGGTTTTGGATGTTAACACTGGTAACTATCGTATTTCTAACATTCTTGCAGACGTTGCTACCGTCAAATTTCTACCATATCATTCAAGTCCATTAACCAAAGGAGGAGCCAGAGTCCCTACACCTAGGACACCAAATATATACCACCTCGTTGCAACATCCTACGACAGTATTTCAGTGTTTATCCGCGCAGCCGCTTTCTCGTCTAATGGAGAGTTATTAGCAACCAAAAATCAAGAAGGGTCAGTTGAGGTTTGGGATCTTACTATCCCAAGACGTATATACACACTTGCAGCGCAAAATCCAAATGTGAAAGATAATCCTGCGATTATAACTGAATTTACAGAAGATGGAAAATTGCTTGCGATCCGTGATGGCATGGATATTCACTTGTCAGATGTCCATTCTGGTGAAACCTTAGTAAAATATAAGATACCTGAAAAGAAACCAAATATTATAGACAAATTTATGTCAATATTTGGTCCAAAAGAAGTCATTCAGAAAATTGACGCAGTAGCTTTGGCACAGGGAGGAAAAAACATCTTAGCTGCAAACGACAATAAGACAATCTATCTGTGGGATATTGTAACACATGAACGTATCTTAACAATTAGGGATCATAAACACGCAGTATGCAAGTTAGCATTTACAAACGATGCAACAATACTTGCGAGTGGAGATGTAAGTGGGGTAATCCATCTATGGGTTATTCCAACGGGAGAGAAACTTGCTACATATAAACCGTATGCAAGTCCAATTACCCAATTAGTTTTTTCACCTGATGGAAAGACCCTTGCAACTGAGAATTTGTATTCTCACCTTTCAGGAACTATACTGCTATGGGATGTCCCCTCCAAATAGGTATAGTTCTATTTCTTCTTGTAATTTCTCAAGTAATCCTTCCACATTGACATTCCGTTCCAATCTGATAAAATAGTAACCCATTCTATCGGATCATCCTGTTAGCTTTTTTCGGCAGTATGCACCCGATTTGTACCTAACCCGCGTCATTATAAGTACAGACATAAGATTTGGATACATACTTTTTCGCACACTTTGAAAGGTGACTTATGAAAGACAATGACGTTGAATTAATCCACCGCATCCTTGAAGGTGATGATTCTGCTTTCTCCACCTTAGTTGAGAAATATCAGAAGCAGGTTCACGCACTTGCATGGCGTAAAATCGGTGATTTCCATATTGCCGAAGATATAACACAGGACACCTTCCTGAAAGCATATCAGAAACTCACGACACTTAAGAACCCGCAACGATTCGCAGGATGGCTCTATGTGATTGCAACACGTTGCTGCCAAGCATGGCTACGCAAAAAACAGATACAGACCGAATCGTTAGAAGAAATTGATAGTGATGCGTTAGAACCTGAGGCATATTCACGATATGTTTCTGAGGAGGAGACGAAAGTAACCGTTGCAGCACAACGTCAAGTCGTCAAGAAACTCCTTGCAACATTGCCTGAGAGTGAACGCACGGTGATAACATTACACTACTTTGGTGAGATGACGTGTGAAAAGATGAGCGAGTTTTTAGGTGTATCCGCGAACACAATAAAGAGCAGATTACGCCGCGCACGGAACCGTTTGAAACAAGAGGAACCGATGATCCGAGAAGCAATTACGAACTTCAAAATATCTCCAACACTTACTGAAAATATAATGCAAGAAGTATCACAGATCAAACCTACTCCCCCTTCAGCAAGCAAACCTTTAATTCCGTGGATGATGGGTGCCGCAGGGGCAGTATTGATTGCACTGATGTTTGGTATAGGTGGCCAGTTCTTAGCACGTTTCCAAAAACCGTATAGTTTAGATGCTCAATCTGAAAGGACGGTTGAACTTGTAGATGCACAGGTTGTTCAAAACCTTCAGATAGAATCTGACAACAGAAATCAAACAGGGATGCGATCCGATTTAGGTGGTAGAAGTAATGGCGATGGAGAGAATGCGGAACAGGCTTTAGGG
Organism: Candidatus Poribacteria bacterium; assembly: GCA_965214095.1. Classification (GTDB taxonomy): domain Bacteria; phylum Poribacteria; class WGA-4E; order WGA-4E; family WGA-3G; genus MSPOR6. The sequence continues at coordinate 3,236,139 of OZ243938.1, forward strand.
GACCAAATCGATTACACACGATGGAATTTGCCGATGGGGGCAAAACGGAGATTCGGAAAAGGAATATTGAACGACATGGAGCTTTCACCTGATGGCAGAACAATTGCAAGCAAAGGGTATCGTAGAACAATTTGGCTATGGGATGCGGAAACGGGTGAACACTTGCGTACAATCAAGGTGCCAAATGCTCCAGCCACAGGTTATCAATTTTTTAAAAATGGCACTATGGAAACAACAGTTATTCCTCTTAGTCAATACAATCCTGACGATGACAGAGCTTCAATTATAGGTTTTAGCGGTTTTAATAATAAAAAAACCAAAGCTGCATACATTGTTTCCTCCGGTCCACTCAGATCAATTGAATTCTTAGCAGACAGTAAAACTCTTATGACTCAGAATTTGGATGGTACTGTCTGGTTATGGGATATCACTTCAGGAGAACAGAAAGCATTATTTCGTCCAGAACTACCTGGATTGAAACTTGATAGTTACATAAGTTGGGTTAATCTTTATCCTGATCAATGGCGGCTGGCGGCTGATGTCTATTTTGCTCCTTCAGGTGAAGTTATTTATGCTCTCGCTGCGGGAGATAGAATTGGTACAATTTACATACAAGATGGACACACTGGTAAACTATTACGCACACTGGAGGGACAAAGTAAAATTATAAGCAAAAAAAATACCATAGGTCGAATAGGTTATGGACAAAAAACACCTATTCAAAGTCGCTTGCAAATTCCGGGAATAAAAGATGTCTTTTCAGGTAAGGAACCTCGGCGAGGCGTGGAATGGATAACAGAATTATATTTTGCGCCAGATGGCAAAACACTTGTGAGTAAAAGCCGATTCAGAAACAGTAATAGGAGTAGTTATAGTGGTGCCGTTGAACTTTGGGATGTTAAAACAGGTGAACTGCTAACAAGACATGGATTGGGCACAGATTTAAAGTTCTCAGGAGATGGAAAAGCACTCGCATTTATGAATGGGGTGGGAAGAGGGTACAAGGGATGTGTGATATGGGATCTTGCAGATCGTCGTAAAATTGCTGAATTTGCGGGTAAGGTTGACCTAAAGTTTTCAAGAGATGGGAAAACATTCACTATTATACGGAATGACAGTTTAGAGATGTGGGATATCGCGACGCGTCGCAAAATCACATCAATGAGTACACCTCCAGAACTGTTGACAGTTCTTCCAGACCGGCATGCATTTTCAGGAGATGGTACAATCTTTGCTGCTGTAAATAGATACGGCACAGTCAATTTATGGGAAACACAAACTGACACACAACTACGCACCCTCACTACAAACTATTCAACACCAATTACTACGATGGCATTCACACACGATGGCAAATCGCTTGTAAGTGGGAACGCTTCCGGCAACATTCAACTCTGGAATTTAAACACTGGTAAAGTAAGCAGCACACTAACATCACCTGAAAACAAGTCTATTTATGGATTAGTTTTTGCAGAGGACAATGCCACACTCGTCAGTGGAGGCATAAGAAACTTTGATAAATGGAATATTACCACTGGAAAAAGAGTTAACACTTACACTCTACAATGGGCAGTGGCACAAGTTTTTAGCAGTACCTCTCATTATGGTATTGGGAGTTCAGGCGATACCGTCTTTACATGGCCCACTACGATTATAGCATTGACCCCAAAAGGCGGAAAAATCGCCAAAACTATTTGGTCTTCACATGAAAGAAAAACTGAGGAAGATGGAAGTGAGATTAAGGTATGGGATATTCCGACTAGCGAACACCTATGTACCGTAACAAATGAATCTTTTGGTCAAACGTTAGCATTCACATCCGATGGAAATATGTTCGCTACTTTGGATGAGGATATATCATACACTGTAGATGAACATACTGGTAAGAAAGTTGGAGATTTTAATAAATGTATAGTGTACTTATGGGACACATATACTGGCAAAAAATTAGCAGCATTTGACGTGCCGAAGGATCCAGAAAATAACTTCAATCGACCTGATATTTATGCTGGAGTTTTTACACGCGACAGCAAAACGTTTGCTGCTGCTGGGAGTTTTGGAGACAATTCAATCTTTTTATGGGATATTAAAACAAAGACGCATTTCGCAACGCTCAGAGGACATGGACACGTTGTTTGCAGATTGACAGTTTCACCGGATGATACTATTCTTGCCAGTGGGGATTCAAATGGTGAAATTCGTTTGTGGAAAATACCTTCAGGTGAACATCTCGTTACATTCCAATCGCCTGGTGGACACATTAGCAATATTACATTTGCACCTGATAGTAAGAGTTTCGCAAGCACAAATGGTCGTTCAGATGGCGTATCTTCTAATTCCAGAGAAGGTGGAACCATATTCCTATGGGATGTGCCAAATGTAAAGTAAAACAATCCACAAATGATTTGCATCACAATTCTTTTCTTGATGCACACTTCCAACCAATATTTCATTGAACACAATCGCAGGAAATCAGGGTTATTTAGGTTTAAGGTTTCGCAATTATTGAGGTTAACGGACTGTTAATTCCCTTCAACGGTCTTATCACTGAATTTATTGGATATATTGATTCTTATCTGAACCAGGATTTTCAGGATTAGTAGATTTTCAGGATTATGAGTGTGGCACTGTATAAAAAACTTGCAGAATTATGCAACCGTTTTCCTCCTTAGTCGCGTCACAAGGTTTCAAATAATACCATTTCTAAAAAAGAACATACCATTAAAGAGATAGATCGTTCGTAGTCGCGCAATTCATTGTGCCTCGGACATTCCAACTAAATGGGAATATCATTTATAGATTTGGTATAATAAAGTTGAACCTACACTTTCTGGAGGCACCCGATGAAAAATGATGATGTTGAACTAATTCAAAGTGTTCTTTCTGGCGATGAAGATGCTTTCGCTGAACTTGTGAATAAGCATAAAAAGGCTGTTCACGCACTTGCATGGCGGGTAATTGGAGACTTCCACATCGCTGAAGACATCACACAGGACACCTTCCTGATAGTGTATCAGAGACTTCACACCTTGAAAGATCCAACCCAGTTTCTTGGATGGCTCTATGTGATTGCAAGACGCCGATGCTACGCCTGGCTCCGTAAGAAACGGATACGCACACAACCGTTGGAGGACGCAGAAACAACTATGATACAAGAAGATGTATATTCACGGCATGTAATAGAAGAACGTGCTAACACTGCTGTTGATGCACAACGCGAAGTTGTCAAGAGACTTCTCGCGAAGCTAAAAGAGAGCGAACGCACGGTGATGACGCTCTACTACCTCGGTGAAATGACAGTCGAAGAGATTAGCAAGTTCTTAGGTGTTTCTGTCGGAACGATAAAAAGTCGGTTACAGCGGGCACGGAACCGTCTACAGAAGGAGGAAACACTGATTAGAGAAGCACTCGAACATTTCCAACTCTCACCGAACTTAACTGAAAACATCATGCAAGAAGTTTCACGTCTCAAACCTACGCCTACCGCCAGCAAACCCATAGTGCCGTGGGCAATTGCTGCAACAAGTGCGGTCTTAATTGTGTTGTTACTTGGTATAGGCAGTCAACACTTAGTCCGTTTTCAGCAACCTTATTCATTAGATGCACAAGCAGAGATGACGGTTGAACTCGTTGATGCTCCTATTATGTTAAATGTTGATAAGAAACCAGATGTACGACGTGAAATTGGGAATTCAAACGCACTTAATAAAAACGATAGCAACGGTCAGAAACCTGATAACGTTTTGTTAGCCGCCGCGCAGGTGGAAGGAGAAGACATGTCTAATCAAAAACAACAGTGGATTCATACAAAACCAGTTAGTGGAACTGGAGCCCTGAACCTATGCCCTACCCCTGATGGGGATATCTATGTAATAATGAATTATCCTGCTGTCTACAAATTAGCAACAGGTAGAAACACTTGGCAACGTATCCGCATTAACATTAATACCTGGACTGGTAGAGCCTATATGTCCAAGTGGAACAATACGTTGTACTTTTTGAATAATAATGAACTCTTCACTTCAAAAGATGACGGTGAAAATTGGGATTTACTCTATTCTTGGAAAGGAGAGAAGTACAAGTTATTAAGTGAAAAATTAGTACTAACGCAACAAGCGTTTTACGTCGCTTTTGAGAATGGTGTTCTCCAGTCTCAGGACAAAGGCAAAACATGGAAAAACATAAGCGATGGGTGGATGGGAAGAATGAGAACATTAGTTGAGATCCAGAATACGATTTTCGCGGGAACTGACAATGGTTGTTCTCGTTACAGTGGTGGCGAATGGAAACGCTTGAAATTCCCAGTCACGATTGGCAGGATTATTTCAACTGCAGCAACCAACAGGAAACTCTATATTGCTGCATGGTTGGATAAGAAAGTTTCTCAAGAATTGAAACGTACTTGGGGAATATTTCGATCAACGGATCTCGGAGATTCATGGCAAGATATTACGCCTACAAATGCTTGGAATTTAAACGCAATTCCGCCTGGTATCAGACTCATTGCTTTAGGAGAAACAGTCATAGCAATGGAACGTGGTTTGATCCGTTCAATTGACGGTGGAGATACCTGGCTGAGTCCACAAGCACATAACACATCACCTACAATGGAAAGTGGTTTGGCAGTTGCGATAGTGAAAAACGATACTATTTATATCAGTAGTGAAAACGGACTCCATTATTCCACTGATCTTGGTGAATCATGGCACAAGATGAATATCAAGCAAAAGGGAGGAAATATATATGATCTAATCGCTTTTAAAAAGGTTGATAAAAATCATAGCACACCTGCTGTTCTCTATGCAAGAATAGAATTAGCACTAGGACACGGAGATGAGATTCAAAAAACCGATGACGGCGGCAATTCTTGGAAACCCGTTCAAATAGCAATACCAATGACAGAACCTAACAGAGAAACCCCACCGCATATCACCCAAATTATTAAAGACGGTGATGTTCTTTATGCAAAGGGTAAGGAAAATATATTTCCCAGTTATTATACACGTATTTACCGCGTATCCAGTGATGGTAGGACGCTTGTGCAGATTCAGGGTATGCCAGTTCTTAATTCGTATGAGTTAGATGAACAAGTATCCGAAGGAAGTGCTCTTGGTGCAACTCAGTTTCTTAAACTGTTTACACAACCAAAAAGTAAACTTAGAAGTGACCTTACAGAAAGAGGGTTACACGGAGCGTTTGCTGTTACGGAAGACACGTTCTACGTTGAATATAACTATAAGCTCTTCCGGTGGAAGTTTGGTGATACAGAATTCTATGACACTGAACAGGAAGAAACCATAGAATTGACTGAGGACATAATAAAGAAAGATCTTAAACTGGCTGTTTCAGGGAATACTGTCTATGTTGGAAAACGGGATGGCAATCTCGTTGTATCGCTTAATAGAGGTAACAATTGGGTTGATCTCACCCCTACTCTACCTTTCACAGTTAGAGCTTTCAATGACATCGTGGTTGTCGGTAACACAGTATATGTAGCAACAGATGCAGGCGTCGCTGCATCAGATCAAGGTAATAATTGGGGTGTTGTTACTGATTTAGAGACTACTAATCTCGTCATGGAACATTTGACTGTTGATGGCACAAAACTCTATGGCGTTACCAAAGATACTGGCATCTATCGATTGGAAAATGACACATGGAATCAGATTGTGTCAGAGATACCAGAGAGAATAACATCTCTCGCTGTTGATGGAAATACCTTATATGTGGGAACAGATGGTCAAGGTATGCTTCACCTAAATCTAAATAAATAAGTAGATTTGCAATAAACGAATACATGCTCTTGTCGAAGTGCTTTGTAAGTGCACCATAAGCGTCAATTTAGCGTCCTTTCAGGAACGGTAGGTTCGGTTTCCTAACCGAACCGGATCCTATGCGAAAACTTTATATCAACGGGATCGGCACAAATCTGGTGCGGTTAGGAAACCGCACCTACCGTCTTGGGAAATTCAGCATTTGCAAAAGAAAGGACAAGAAAAACCGAAAACTAAATAGTCCTGCTACGACTAACTCATCCTTGACAAACCCACCTGATTTGGTAGAATAGTATCTCACTGTTTCCGACCAACCCATCTGCAAACCTGCAGAATTTGGCAACCTTTTTACATATATCCTGCGTCACTATAGTATGATGTGTGATGAATCAACTTTCACTAATGGAGTCACCAGATGATAAACGAAGATGTTGCCATTATTCAACGCATTCTCGCTGATGATGAAACTGCTTTCGCAGAGCTTGTAAAAAAATATCAGAAGGCAGTGCATACGCTTGCTTGGCGAAAGATTGGGGATTTTCACATTGCAGAGGACATCACCCAAGATGCCTTCCTGAAAGTGTATCAGAAGCTCCACACCCTGCAAGACCCAAACCAGTTTGCTGGGTGGTTATATGTAATCACAACAAATCTATGCTCCACATGGCTTCGCAAGAAACGGATACAAACCAAACGTTTGGAGGACGCAGAGACAATGATGGCACAGAGAGATGCATATTCTGAACATGTTACAGGAGATAGCACCAAAACTGCTGTTGAAACACAACGGGAAGTGGTCAAGAAATTGCTTGCGAAGTTGAAAGAGAGTGAGCGGACGGTGATGTCACTTCATTATCTTGGTGAGATGAAGATTGAAGAGATAAGCAGATTTCTGGGGGTATCCACAAGCACAATCAAAAGCCGTCTTAGGCGTGCACGGAACCGTTTACAAAAGGAGGAAACAATGATAAAAGAAGCACTCGAACATTTCCAACTCTCACCAAACTTAACTGAAAACATCATGCAAGAAGTTTCACGTCTCAAACCTACGCCTACTGCTAGCAAACCACTTGTACCGTGGGCAATTGCTGCAACAAGTGCAGTCTTAATTGTGTTGTTACTTGGCATAGGGAGTCAACAATTATTCCGTTTTCAGCAACCTTTTTCATTAGATGCACAAGCAGAGATGACGGTTGAACTCGTTGACACACCTATTGTGCTAAATTTAGATGCGAAACCGGATGTCCGAAATCAACTGGGCAGTATAAATCCTGCTGGTGATAGTGAGAATGAAGGTCAGAAACCAGATGAAGTCTTGTTGGCTGCCGCAGAAACAGATGAAGATGACAAGGTGTCTAATCCTAAACAGCAGTGGATTCAGGCAAAACCTACTACGGGAACTATGGTAGAAGGTTTGCTTGCAACCTCTGAGGATGTTCTTTACACGCTCGCTCAAGGACACATATACAAATTACAAGACGATAGCACGGGGTGGCAACATGTTAGTGATGTTAGCTCAATAACTGATGTGCCGCTTATTGAAATTCCTATGGCAGAACGGAACAATACCTTCTATATGGTTCCCTCCAATAAACTCTATGCTTCAATAGATGACTGCAGGACATGGGATTTAGTTCATCAATTTCCTGATGAATATTATTCTCCAACTCAATTACTTCTCACTGAAAAAACTATTTACATCATTTTTGAACATCCAAACGGTGCATTCCGTTCTGAGGATAAAGGAAAAACATGGAAGGATATGAGTGGTGAATTTCCCAATGAACCCGATGCTATTGTAACGGTCCAAGACACGGTATTTGCTTTAGCAGGTAATATCTATCGCTGGAACTCTGGTGGTTGGCAACGTTTAGCAGAATTCCCAGTACCTCAAGCAAAGTCATGTTATTCCATTACAGTAACTAAAGATAAGTTGTATGCCTTCACAATCAATGCCCATTTTGATCCTGATAATGCAGCAAAGGGGCAACGAGGCTGGTGGATATTTCGCTCAACTGACTTAGGGAATTCGTGGGAAAACATAACTCCAACACAGGTGTGGAAATCAAGAGAAGGATGGAGAATCAATATAAGACTTGTTGCTGCTGGTGAAACACTTCTTGCACTGGAACAAGGATTGCTACGTTCTACTGATGGTGGAGATACATGGATGCCTCTAGAAAAAATTGGTAAATCTCTTGAAATGTTTTCTAATTCTCCAATTGCGGTGTTGAATGAAAGCATTTTCTATTTTGGCAGCCCGTATTCCGGACTCCAACGTTCTATTGATGAAGGTAAATCATGGGAAGTGGTCAATGTTACTTCAAATACAAGGGGTATTGGCAACCTAATTGTAGATAGAGTAAATGAAAAAGGACAAAATACACTTCCAATTATTTATGGGAACGTTGGAGATATGGTAAAAACTATTGACAAGGGTAAGTCTTGGAAAACTATTCCAATCGATCTGTCAATGGATCCACCGAATGATGAAGATTTCTTGGACATTACACAGATAATTGAATCGAAAGGTATTATCTATGCTAAAGGTACAAATTTTCTTATTGGTGCTTATGACCAAGGAGTAACACATATATTTCACATGTCTACAGAAAGCAATATGTTAGTACCGATTCAAGATCTACCAATCATTGACCCGTGGTTAGGGAGCCAGCTATCTCAAAGAAAACATGACTTGTCAGATAAGGCGTTTGTTGAACAGTTGCAAGAAAGATTTGCGGGAGCAACACAGTTCTTTATACAATTGGTTCAAATGGCACCTATACAACAAGAAAACCTTCGACGAATTGGTTTGCGTGGCGCGTTTGCGGTCAGTGATGACACAGTTTATATGGAATACAACTTTAAACTATTCCGTTGGAAACAAGGTGAAAAAGAATGGTATGACACTGGACTGGAAGAGACCGTGGAATTAAAGATAGATGTAGCAAGAATACCTCTGAAACTCGCTACTTCAGGTGATACTGTTTATGTAGGAAAACGCGATGGACACCTCGCCGTTTCGTTTGATAGTGGAAATAATTGGATTGATCTTACTCCAGCGTTACCTTTTGTAGTTAAAGTATTCAAAGATATTGTGGTTGCTGGGTCTACCGTTTATGTAGCAACAAACGCAGGTATCATTACATCAGATGATGGAAGGAATTGGCGTACTATCACCGATGCAGAAGGAACGAATCTCAGTATGGACATACTCACTGCTGATGGCACGATGCTTTATGGTGTTATCAAGGATACTGGCATCTATCGCTTAGAAAATGGCACATGGAATCAGATTGTCTCAGAAATGCCAGAAAACATAATATCTCTTGCTGTTGACGGAAATACTTTATATGTGGGAACACAAGATCAAGGTATGCTTCACTTTAATCTTAGTAAATAAGTAGATTTGACAATAAACTAATACATGGTCTTGTCGGAGTGCTTTGTAAGTGCACCATAAGCGTCAATTTAGCGTCCTTTCAGGAACGGTAGGTGCGGTTTCCTAACCGCACCGAATTTGTGCTAAAACCTTTCACAGTCAGTATTCTTGTAGGTTCCAGTGCGGTTAGGAAACCGCACCTACCGTCTTGGGGTTAACTTTCAGTAATCTCTATTCTGGAAAATACTTAAAACTAAATAACCCTACTACGACTAACTCATCCTTGACAAACCCACCTGATTTGGTAGAATAGTATCTCACTGTTTCCGACCAACCAATCTGTAAACCTGAAAAATTATGCAACCGTTCTCCTCCTAACTTGCGTCATTTAGTTTGATACGTGATTAATCAGACTATTGATTTCTGGAGACACCTTATGAACAACGACGATGTTGCACTCATCAGACAAATTCTTGATGGTGACGAAATCGCTTTCGCTGAACTTGTGAAAAAGTATCAAAAACAGGTTCACGTGTTAGCATGGCGAAAGATTGGTGACTTTCATATCGCTGAGGACATTACCCAAGACACCTTCCTGAAAGTGTATCAGAGACTACATACCTTGAAAGATCCAAACCTATTTTCTGGGTGGCTCTATGTAATTACGACACGCTTATGTGCTACATGGCTACGGAGAAATAGAATTCAAACGCAACCTTTGGAGGATGTAGAGGAAACCATGATACAGAGAGATGCATATTCACAACATGTCGCTGATGAACGCGCTAAAACAACCTCTCAGACACAACGGGAAGTAGTCAAGAGACTTCTCGCGAAATTGAAAGAGAGTGAACGCACGGTAATGACGCTCTACTACCTCGGTGAAATGACAGTTGAAGAGATTAGCAAGTTCTTAGGTGTTTCTGCAGGAACGATAAAAAGCCGACTACAACGTGCACGGAATCGTCTACAAAAGGAGGAAACAATGATAAAAGAAGCACTCGAACATTTCCAACTCTCACCAAACTTAACTGAAAACATCATGCAAGAAGTTTCACGTCTTAAACCTACGCCTACTGGTAGCAAACCACTTGTACCGTGGGCAATTGCTGCTACAAGTGCAGTCTTAATTGTGTTGTTACTTGGCATAGGCAGTCAACAGTTACTCCGTTTTCAGCAACCTTATTCATTAGATGCACAAGCAGAGATGACGGTTGAACTTGTTGACACACCAATTGTGCTAAATCTTGATACAGAACCAGATGTTAGAAATCGATTGGGCAATTCAAATGCTTTGGGTATCAGTGAGAACGAAGGTCAGAAACCAGATGAAGTATTATTCACCGCTGCAGAAACCGAAGATGAGGACAAGGTATCCGTTCCTAAACAGCAGTGGATTCAATCTGAACCTGTCAAAGGAAGTCGGACATATACTTTGCATGTTACCTCTCAAGGAGAACTATATGCTCTTGGTGGAAAAAACCCAAGTATTTTCAAACTATCAGACGATGAAACGGGTTGGAAACACATCTTTGACATTATTTTACTTAAGTCCGCTTGGAGTGGAGATTCTCCTATCACAAAGTGGAATGATACCCTCTATTTTATACCATCCCATGAACTATTTGCATCAAAGGATGACGGCAAAACTTGGGCTTTAGTCTACTCATGGGAAAGGGAATATGATGCAATCCAATTTATATTTACAGATAAAGTATTTTATCTTGCTTTTGACAAAGGTATTTTTCGCTCGTATGATCTTGGCACTACTTGGGAGGAAATAAACGAAGGCTTAATGGGAGATATTAGTTCTGTTGTCAAAGTCCAAAACACATTGTTTGCAGGAACCGATAATGGATTCTATCGTCTGGAGGGAGACACTTGGAAACGATTGAAATTCCCTGTTGAAGTTGGTAGGATACGTTCTCTTACATCTACGGAAGGAAAACTCTATGTTGCAGCAGAATTGAGAGATGATTTATTAGATCCTCACAGAGTATCTCGTGGACTGCAACGTTCATGGTGGATATTCCGTTCAACCGACTTGGGTAATTCCTGGGATGATATAACCCCAACACATGCCTGGAACATAAAAGGATGGCCTCCCTTTGTAAAGCTGATTGCCTCTGGTAATACACTGTTAGCCATGGAAAAAGGGATGGTGTGTTCTAATGATAGTGGGGATACATGGCAACCCACGCAATTATCAGAGTCAACCCCAACAATAAACGCTGATCTAGACAGGTCAGTAGTGGTAAACGGGAATGTATTTTATGTTACCAGTGCTGAGGATGGACTCCATCGATCTCTTGATAAGGGTAAATCATGGGATAAGGTCAATTTTGAAAGGGAAAGTAGAGTTGATGACTTAGTCTTGTTTAAGGGAAAAATTAACGGACAGATAACTCCCTCAGTGCTCTACGCGAAATCCGGAGACAGAATCATAAATACCATTGATCAAGGTGAATCTTGGAACGTCGCTCAACTGAAAATACCGATGGCAGTTCCTGATAAAGAAGAAACTCCAAGTATTACGCATATACTTAAATACGGTGGTGTCATTTATGCCAAAGGTGGAGACCATCTTGGAAGAGGCGAAACCCGTATATATCGTATTTCGACTGTAGACGGTATTTCAATAACACCGATTCAAGGTTTGCCAATCTTTGACTCAATGGAACTAAGTAACTTGTTGGATCAAGGTTTTTCAGCCAAACAGTTGCGAGAGAGTGCATCTGGTGCAACCGAATTCTTTGAACAGTTGGCTAAATGGGATCCTCAACAACTAAATATCTATATGCAATTAGGGTTCCGGACTGGTGCGTTCGCTATTAGTGCCGATACGTTCTATATGGAATACAACTACAAACTCTTTAGATCGAAAATGGGTGATACAGAATGGCATGATACCGGATTGGAAGAATACGAATTACCATTAAAAAGAGCAATGAGAAACCTAAAACTTGCAGTTTCAAATGATACTGTATATGTTGGAAAACGGGATGGTAATCTCGTTGTATCGCTTGATAGAGGCAATAATTGGGTTGATCTTACCCCCGCACTACCATTTCAAGTAAAAGCATTCAATGAAATCGTGATTGTCGGAAACACAGTATATGTAGCAACAGATGCAGGTGTCGTTGCATCAGGTCGTGGAAATAATTGGGGTGCTATCACTGATGCAGAAGGAACGAATCTCAGTATGGACATACTCACTGCTGATAGCAAGACACTTTATGGTGTTACCAAAGATACTGGCATCTATCGCTTAGAAAATGGCACATGGAATCAGATTGTTTCAGAGATGCCAGAAAACATAACATCTCTTGCTGTTGACGGAAATACTTTATATGTGGGAACACAAGATCAAGGTATGCTTCACTTTAATCTCAATAAATAAGTATGCAATAAACTGATACATGCTCTTGTCGAAGTGCTTTGTAAGTGCACCATAAGCGTCAATTTAGCGTCCTTTCAGGAACGGTAGGTTCGGTTTCCTAACCGAACCGGATCCTATGCGAAAACTTTATATCAACGGGATCGGCACAAATCTGGTGCGGTTAGGAAACCGCACCTACCGTCTTGGGAAATTCAGCATTTGCAAAAGAAAGGACAAGAAAAACCGAAAACTAAATAGTCCTGCTACGACTAACTCATCCTTGACAAACCCACCTGATTTGGTAGAATAGTATCTCACTGTTTCCGACCAACCCATTTGCAAACCTGCAGAATTTGGTAACCTTTTTGCATATATCTTGCGTCACTATAGTATGATGTGTGATGAATCAACTTTCACTAATGGAGTCACCAGATGAAAAACGAAGATGTTGCTATTATTCAACGCATTCTCGCTGATGATGAAACTGCTTTTGCTGAACTTGTGAAAAAGTATCAGAAGGCAGTGCATACGCTTGCTTGGCGAAAGATTGGGGATTTTCACATTGCAGAGGACATCACCCAAGATGCCTTCCTGAAAGTATATCAGAAGCTCCACACCCTGCAAGACCCAAACCAGTTTGCTGGGTGGTTATATGTAATCACAACAAATCTATGCTCCACATGGCTTCGCAAGAAACGGATACAAACCAAACGTTTGGAGGACGCAGAGACAATGATGGCACAGAGAGATGCGTATTCTGAACATGTTACAGGAGATACCACAAAAACTGCTGTTGAAACACAACGGGAAGTGGTTAAGAAATTGCTTACGAAGTTGAAAGAGAGTGAACGTACGGTGATGTCACTTCATTATCTTGGTGAGATGAAGATTGAAGAGATAAGCAGATTTCTGGGGGTATCCACAAGCACAATCAAAAGCCGTCTTAGGCGTGCACGGAACCGTTTACAAAAGGAGGAAACACTGATTAGAGAAGCACTCGAACATTTCCAACTCTCACCAAACTTAACTGAAAACATCATGCAAGAAGTTTCACGTCTCAAACCTACGCCTACTGGTAGCAAACCACTTGTACCGTGGGCAATTGCTGCAACAAGTGCCGTCTTAATTGTGTTGTTACTTGGCATAGGCAGTCAGAATTTAGTTCGTTTTCAGAAACCTTTTTCATTAGATGCACAAGCAGAGATGACGGTTGAACTTGTTGATACACCTATTGTGTTAAATTTAGATGCGAAACCGGATGTTAGAAATCAACTGGGCAGTATAAATCCTGCTGGTGATAGTGAGAATGAAGGCCAGAAACCAGATGAAGTCCTGTTGGCTGCCGCAGAAACCGAGGAGGAGGACAAGGTATCTAATCCTAAACAGCAGTGGATTCAGGAAAACGGACCTATAGGACATGGGTATCTGCTGACGTACTTCCCTACACCTGAGGGACAGATCTACATTGTATACAATGAAGGCAGAGACTATAAGCTATATAAACTGCCAGAACGTGAAACTGAATTTCAACACATTAGTGATATTACGTCAAATTCAGTTACTTATTTTGACAGTATCTTTATGGTGAAGTTGAACAATACCCTCTATTTTGTTGGATCTAACGAACTAAACGAACTTTTCGCATCAACCGATGGTGGTGTGACTTGGCATTCTGTGGGTAAGTGTCCAGACGGATGGATTTATGGATTTGAAGTAATTGATGATAGGTTTTACCTTGTCATTGAACATAAAATCTTCGTTTCTGAGGACACCGGAAAGACATGGTCTATTCTTGACAAGGGATTGCCGTGGGAAGTAAACACTCTGGAAGTAATTCAAAACACACTATATGCTGCAACAAACAAAGGTCTTTATCACCTTCACGGTGGTAGTTGGCAACCTTTACAATTTCCCATAACTGAAGCCAAAGCAATTGTATCGTTTGCTGGAACTGAAAAATACCTATATGTCCTGACAGTATGGGATTGGAAAAATGTTGGACCGCAAGGACGGACATGGTGGCTCTTCCGATCTACCGATAAAGGACAGTCATGGACAGATATAACACCAACAAACGCACTGCCCATTATGGGATCTGAACCCTTTGAAGAATTACCTGAGGCTACACTTGTCGCAGTCAAAAACACAGTATTATTAATCGGGTTGAGTGGTGCTGCAGTGTTTCGTTCAATTGACAACGGTGATACATGGACTCTTAAAAATACTAACGATATTTCGGTGATGTCAAACAGTGTTCGCAATGCAGTAGCGGTAGATGAAAACACGTTCTATTTACAGGGATATTCTGGTTTTTATCGCTCAATTGATGGAGGACTATCGTGGAAAAGGTTTAATCCTGGGATGAAAGGAGCAATCGTTGACTTGATTAATGTCAAAAAAAATAGAGTGCAGAATTCATCCAACTCCCTATATGCGATGTTTACTGGTGGACTTCAAAATCAGTGGGTATTTGAATCCAGTGATAAGGGAAAATCTTGGCATGTGGTGAATCCAGAAATTCAAACTCAAGAACAAATACCTTCTTTTACTTGGATAGCAGAGTCTGGCGGGGCACTTTATGCTAAAGGTCAAGGACCTACCAGTTGGGCAATCATTGGTCTGTATAGGATTTCTGAGGATCGCAATATGTTAGTCCCGATTAAAGGAATACCCGTCATCAGTTCATCAACTTTATTACACCTATTGAATACAACAAAAAGAGGACCCAATTTTGATCTATCTTATGATGCGTTTGTTGAACAGTTACAGGAAAGTTCTGTTGGGGCAGCACAGTTCTTTAAACAGTTGGCTCAAACGAATCCCAGAAATGCAGATGGTTCCTTTAGAAGGTCAGGTTTACGCGGAACATTTGCTGTCAGTGGCGATACGTTCTACATGGAACACAACTATAAACTCTTCCGATGGGAACCTAGTGATACTGAATGGTACGACACCGGACAAGAAGAAACCGTTAGATTGACTTGGGATGTAATAAGAAGAGATCTTAAACTTGCTGTTTCAGATGACACTGTTTACGTAGGAAAAAGGGACGGTCATCTTGTCGTTTCGCTGGATAAGGGGAATAATTGGATTGATCTCACCTCAGCACTACCATTTTCCGTAAAAACTTTCAATGATATCGTGTTTGTCGGCAATACAGTGTATGTAGCAACAGATGCGGGTATCGCAGCATCAGGTCGTGGAAATAATTGGGGTGCTATCACTGATGCAGAAGGAACAAATCTCATAATGGAGATACTCACTGTTGATGGCACAATACTATACGGTGTTACCAAAGATACTGGCATCTATCGCTTAGAAAATGGCACATGGAATCAGATTGTCTCAGAGATTCCAGAAAACATAACATCACTCGCTGTTGACGGAAATACTTTATATGTGGGAACACAAGATCAAGGTATGCTTCACTATAATCTTGATAATAATAAGTAGATTTTGCAATAAACTAATACATGATCTTGCCGGAGTGCTTTGTAAGTGCACCATAAGCGTCAATTTAGCGTCCTTTCAGGAACGGTAGGTTCGGTTTCCTAACCGAACCGGTTTTGTGCCAAATACCTTCATAGAGGTTCTCGCACAGGTTCCGTGCGGTTAGGAAACCGCACCTACCGGCCTGGGGAAAACGCCTAATTTACACTAAATTGACGCCTATGGTTCGGTTTCCTAACCGAACCGGTTCCTACGCGAAAACTTTATATCAACGGGATCGGCACAAATCTGGTGCGGTTAGGAAACCGAACCTACCGTCTTGGGAAATTCAGCATTTGCAAAAGAATTCAGCATTTGCAAAAGAAAGGACAAGAAAAACCGAAAACTAAATAGTCCTGCTACGACTAACTCATCCTTGACAAACCCACCTGATTTGGTAGAATAGTATTTCACTGTTTCCGACCAACCAATCTGTCCATCTGCAGAATTATGCACCAGTTTTATCCGTAAGTCGCGTCACTATATGCTGAACGGAGGTAATGCATGCAAAAAAACGACGTAGAACTCATTCATCAAATACTTGATGGTGATGATACTGCTTTCACCGAACTTGTGACAAAATATCAGAAGTCTGTTCATGCACTGGTATGGAAAAAAATTGGTGATTTCCACATCGCTGAAGAGATAACACAAGATACATTTCTGAAAGCGTATCAGAAATTAAGCTCACTCAAGAGTCCGCAACGTTTCGCCAGTTGGCTCTATGTGATTGCCTCACGACGTTGTCTTGCATGGCAACGAAGAAAACGTATATTGACAAAGTCTTTGGAAGAAACAAACAGCGCACAGATTGAAAAAGCAACATATTCACAATATGTTGTTAATGAAAATATGCGCATAACTGCAGAAACACAACGCGATGTCGTTAAGAAGTTGCTTGCCAAATTACCTGAAAGTGAACGCACGATAATCACATTACATTACTTCAGTGAGATGTCCAGTTCAGAAATTGGGGCATTTTTAGGTGTATCGGCAAACACGATTCGGAGTCGTCTACGTCGGGCACAGCAACGTCTACAGAAGGAGGAAACAATGATTAGAGAAGCACTCGACCATTTCAAACTCTCACCGAACTTCACCGAAAATATCATGCAAGAAATATCACGTCTCAAACCTACACCTTCCGCCAGCAAACCCTTAGTGCCGTGGACAGTTGCTGCTGCAAGTGCGGTCTTAATAGTGTTGATGCTTGGTATAGGCAGTCAGAACTTAGTCCGTTTTCAGCAACCTTACACATTAGATGCGCAAGCTGAAACGACAGTGGAACTTGTTGACACCCCTATTGTGCTAAATCTTGATACGAAACCAGATGTCCGAAATCAATTGGGGAACTCAAATGCGTTGGGTATAAGTGAGAACGACGGTCAGAAACCAAATGAAGTTTTGTTAGCTGCCGCAGAAACTGAAGATGAGGACAAGGTATCTACTTCTAAACAGCAGTGGATTCAATCTGAACCTATCATTGGAAGTGCTGTGGAAAATTTATTTGCTAGTGATAAAGGAGAACTCTACACTGTTCTTGATGCACACATATACAAATGGCAAGACAATAATACAGGATGGCAACAGTTGAGTGGTGACATCAGAGATTATCATGATAGACTGAATGAAACTACAATTATAACGGATGTCCCTATAGCAAAGTGGGACAATATCCTTTACATTGCTTTAGAAAATTTACTATTGGCGTCAAGAGATGATGGCAAGACATGGAAAACAGTTCATGAATGGCAACCTGATTATAGACACCCACGTGAATTGGTCCTGACTGAACAAGCGTTTTGGGTGAGTCATAACAGGGGTGTTTTCCGTTCTGAGGACAAAGGAAATACATGGCAAGAGGTAGACGTTGAGTTAATTCAGGGTCCCATTTTCTTAATAGCTATACAAAACACAGTATTTGCTGGATCATACACTGGGTTGTATCGTTGGAACACCAGCAGCTGGGAACGGGTAGAATTACCGGTAGCTGAGGCATTATTAGTCTACAAAGCCGCTGCCGCTAAAGAGCGTTTGTATGTATTAGCATTTTTAGGTTATGATTTCTATGACGATAAAGCAATCCGAGAGGGACGACAACGGACATGGTGGATATTCCGATCAGATGATTTAGGAAACTCGTGGAAAGATATTACACCGACAAATGCTTGGCCCCTAAAAGCCGAGGCTCCAGAGATCCAACTTGTTGCTGCTGGCGAAACAATTATGTTGATGGGAAAGGGTATTGTGCGTTCTATTGATGGAGGAGATACGTGGTTACCCTTTCAAAGACCTAACACTCTCCCTACAAATATAAAGTATTACTGGCCTTCTGTGGCATTAAATGAACATGTATTTTACGCTATAGGGAGAGGTCTGCACCGTACCACTGATGGTGGCAAAACATGGAGTAAGGTAAATATCACTCCGAATAGGAGATGGCATGGAATACAGAACTTACTCGTGCATAAGCCGAAAGAAAGAATAGAAAACAGCCAGCCGACTCTTTATGGGACAGCAGGAATTGGCATAGTAAAAACTACTGACGAAGGTAAGTCTTGGAAGCAGATTCAGGTAGAAATACCTTTGGACACTTCTGTAAGAGAAGACCAACCATCCATTATTCAGATGGTCAAATCCGATGGTGTTCTCTATGCAAAAGGTAGCAGTGATTACCCAATCGGGGAATTGCGTTTCTATCGCGTCTCTGAAGATGATAACACATTAGTTTCTATTCAAGGCATACCGACATTCGACTCAAGAGAATTAAAGGAGTATTTACGCCAGTCTCAAAATCCCTCTTTAGAAGAGCTTCAAAAAAGGTTTTCGGGAGCAACCCAATTCTTTAAATGGTTGCTCCAAAGTACTCCGCATCAACAGGATATGCTCATCCGAGATGGATTTCGAGGGCAGTTTACAGTCAGTTCTAACACGTACTATTCGGAATACAATTATAAACTTTTCCGATGGGAACCTGGAGATACAGAATGGAAGGACATCGGACAAGAAGAGACTTCTTCCAAGACATGGGGACATCTCAAATTGGCTGTTTCAGGAGACACAGTCTATGTCGGAAAACGGGATGGTCATCTTCATGTATCGTATGATAAGGGAGACAATTGGATTGACCTCACCCCAGCACTCCCATTTCCTGTTAGATTCTTCAAAAAGATTATGACTGCTGGATCTACTGTTTATGTAGCAACGGACGCAGGTATCCTTACATCAGATGATGGGAGAAATTGGCGAGTCGTAGCGGATACAGAAGGAAGAAACCTCATCATGGAAGAATTAGCAGTTGACGGCACAACTCTCTATGGAATTACTCAAGATACAGGAATCTATCGTTTAAAGAGTGATAGTGATACTTGGAAACAGATTATAGCAGAGATACCGGAAAGTGCAAAAGTCAATTTAACGTCAAATGGAACTTCTCTTGCTGTTGATGGAAGGACTTTATATCTTGGTACACAATTTGAAGGTATGCTTCGTTTTACGCTTGAAGAATAATCCAACTACCGTAGTGGCACCGAATGGATCTCATCGTTCCTCTTTCCTCTTTTTTGAAAAAACTTGAGACTATTTCACCTCATACCGAGTCATTAATATAGTGATGTCAATTGATGAATTTCCCTTACCAGAGGTCTTCGATGAAAAATGCTGATGTCGAACTCATCCAACGTGTCCTTGATGGCGATGATACTGCGTTCTCAGAACTAGTTAACAAATATCGCAAGTCTGTACACGCGCTTGCATGGCGGAAGGTTCAAGACTTCCATATCGCTGAAGATATCACACAGGAAACATTCCTAAAGGCATACAAAGGAATACCAACGTTGAAGGAACCGCAATCTTTTGCAGGTTGGCTATATGTTATTGCAACAAATCACTGTAATACTTACCTTGGTAAGAAACGTTTGCCGACTCAGTCTTTGGAAGATACCGATAATGAAGAGTTGGAAAAAGCAACCTATTCCAGCTATGTCAGTGCGGAAAACGAGCGGGTATCAGTAGAAACGCAGCGTGAAGTCGTCAAGAAGTTGCTTGCTAAGTTGCAGGAGAGTGACCGAACGGTCATCACACTCTATTACCTCGGGGGAATGACGTATGAAGAGATAAGCAAGTTTTTAGGTGTATCGGTAAGTGCAATCAAGAATCGACTCTACCGAGCGCGCCAGTTTCTAAAGAAGGAGGAACCTATGATAAGAGAAGCTTTAGAGAATTACCAAATCACTCCAAATCTCACTGAAAACATCATGCAAGAAATATCTCGTCTCAGACCTACACCTTCCACCAGCAAACCCTTAGTGCCGTGGGCAGTTGCTGCTGCAAGTGCAATCTTAATAGTGTTGATGCTTGGCATAGGTAGTCAGAACTTAGTTCGTTTTCAGCAACCTTATTCATTAGATGCACAAGCAGAGATGACGGTGGAACTCGTTGACACACCTATTGTGCTAAATATAGATACGAAACCAGATGTCCGAAATCAATTGGGCAATACAAATGCATTGGGTATAAGTGAGAGTGAAGGTCAGAAACCAGATGAAGTCCTGTTGGCTGCCGCAGAAACCGATGAAGAAGACAAGGTATCCGTCCCTAAACAGCAGTGGATTCAGTCTGAACCTATCAAAGGAAGTGCTGTGAAAAATTTATTTTCTACCGATGCAGGAGAACTCTACACTGTTCTTGATGCACACATATACAAATGGCAAGACAATAAAACGGGATGGCAACAGTTGAGTGGTGACATCAGAGATTATCATGAAAAGTTGGATGAAACTATACTCATAACGAATGTTCCTATAGCAAAATGGGACAATACCCTTTATATTGCTTTGAGTAATTTATTTTTGGCTTCAAAAGATGATGGTAAAACATGGGATATAGTTCATTCATGGTCACCTGACAATTTTGGACCGCGTAACTTGGTGTTGACTGAACAAGCGTTTTGGGTGAGTCTTAACAGCGGTGTTTTCCGTTCTGAAGATAAAGGGAATACATGGCAGGAGGTAGATGTAGAATTATTTAGGGGTTCCATCTTCTTTAAAGCCATACAAAACACAGTATTTGCTGGATCATACACAGGGTTGTATCGTTGGAACACCGGCAGCTGGGAACGTGTAAAATTACCGGTAGCTGAGGCATTAATAGTCCACGAAGTCGCAACCACTAAAGATCGATTGTATGTAATGGCATCATTAGGTCATGAATTTTATGATGATAAAGCAGTCCGGGAGGGACGACAACGGACTTGGTGGATATTCCGCTCAGATGATTTGGGAGATTCGTGGAAAGATATTACACCGACAAATGCTTGGCCCCTAAAAGCCAAGTCACCTGATATCCTACTTGCTGCTGCGGGTGCAACCATTATGTTGATGGGAAGGGGTATTGTGCGTTCTATCGATGGAGGAGATACTTGGTTGCCCTTACAAACACCACCCACGCTATCTACAGTCAGGTTTTCTAAGCCTTCTGTGGCATTAAATGAACGCGTGTTCTATGCCATAGGAAGGGGACTACACCGTACTACTGATGGAGGCAAATCATGGAGCAAGATAAATATCACGCCGAATAGGAGACGGAGTGGCATACGCAACTTACTCGTGGATAAGCAGAATGAAAAAACGCAAAACAGCCAGCCGACTCTTTATGGGACAGCAGGAATTGGCATAGTAAAAACTACTGATGAGGGTAAATCTTGGAAGCATATTCAGGTAGAAATACCTATTGATATTCCTGTAAGAGAGGACCAACCCTGGATAACGCAGATAGCCAGTTCTGACGGTGTTATCTATGCCAAAAGTAGTAGTCATTACCCATTCGGAGAATTGCGATATTATCGCGTATCTGAGGATGGGAACAAGTTAGTTCCTATTCAAGACATGCCTACATTCGACTCAAGAGAATTAAAAGAGTATTTACGCAAATCTCAAAATCCCTCTTTAGAAGAGCTACAAAAGAGGTTTCTGGGAGCAACACTATTCTTTAAATCGTTGATCCAAACAGATCCAGTCCAGTTACCTCAACGAACAAAGGATGCACTGATCCAAGGAGGGAATAATGGAACGTTTGCTGTTAGTGGTAATACGTTCTATATGGAATACAACCTAAAACTATTCCGATGGGAACCTGGTGATACAGAATGGCAAGACATCGGACAAGAAGATACTTATCCAAGGACAGCGGAATATCTCCAACTGGCAGTGTCTGGGGACACCGTCTATGTAGGAAGAAGGAATGGACATCTTGTCGTGTCGTTCAATAAAGGAAATAACTGGATTGATCTTACACCGGGACTGCCGTTTCAGGTAAAATCTTATAAAGATATAGTTGTTGACGGAACCACGGCATGTGTAGCAACTAACGCAGGCACCCTTATATCGGACGATGGGAAAAATTGGCGAGTCGTCACAGATGCAGATGGAACTCATCTCATTATGGAAGAATTGGCTGTTGATGACACAACGTTTTATGGAATCACTAAAGACACAGGTATCTATCGTTTAAAGAGTGATAGTGACACTTGGGAACAGATTATCACAGAAATACCTGAAAGTGCAAAAGTGAATATAGCCGATAACGGAGCTTCTCTGGCTGTTAAGGGCAGCACCTTATACTTAGGTACACGAAGAAACGGCATGTTTCATTTTACTCTTGAAGAATAATTTGACTTATATGGTAGCACCGAATGCAACCAATCTCTTCCTATATTCTTCAACACTCCAACCTAATGTTGTAATCTTTAACAACATAGTATTTGTATAAATTTGAAAAAAGAGAGGATAATGGTATAATAACCTAAGTTGCTACTTAATCCGATAATCGCTTTATACCATTTGGGACGATAAATAATCGTTCCAAATGGTATAACTACTACAATGTTTAAGTCCATAAGGATTTATAAGTAACTTCATGCATCCCAACCTGAGTGATTTTCTAGGAGGCACAAAATGAAACGCACCTATATGTTGTTGGAAATGACACTCCTGTTCAGTTTGTTTCTGCTTACCGTAAATGCTTGGGGAGCTCAGTATATTTCTTTCAGTTCTAACCGTACAGGGCAAAGCGATATCTACATCATTGATACAAACGGCAAGAATCTACGCAACCTAACAAACCATCCCGCAGAGGACACTGGTGCTACGTGGGCACCGGATGGGCGTTCTTTTGCTTTTGCGTCGAACCGTGATGGAAATTATGAAATCTATATTAAGAAATTCAATGAAGCTCAGGCGCGTCGGTTGACACACCGTCCGGAAAACGATTTTGATCCTGTCTGGTCAGCTTTTTCTCCTGCCTGGTCACCTGATGGAGATTGGATTGCTTTTGTAGCCAAGAGAACAGGGGCATCTCATATCTACAAAATAGATATCAACGGTGAGAATCTACAGAGACTGACTAACCAAGGAGGTAGCCCAAACTGGTCTCCAGATGGAAAATCAATTGCTTTCGATGTTTTTGGGAGCGGTATCTATGTGATGGACGCAGATGGAAAAAATCCTAGACAGATTAAAATCCAGGTAAATATAATCGCTTTTATTTTCGATCCTGCTTGGTCGCCTGATGGAAAACAGATTGCTTGTGTTCTCGTTAATGAGGGGCAGGATATCTACATCATGGATACAGATGGACAAAACGCCCGACGCATTTCACCTCTTGGGACTTGGAGCGTCAGGCCTGCGTGGTCTCCTGATGGTAAGTGGATTGCCTACCAGGCCGACGATGCAGAAAATGCGAATCCTCAGGGAAACCCGAATGCGGAGCGACACATTTTTATCGTTTCTGTTGAGGGGGATGAGCCACGGCAAATCACACAAGATCCTGTGCGAAATTCTTCTCCCGCCTGGATCCCCGGAAGTTTTTTCTCCGTTTCTCCGACTGTGAACACCCAGACAACCCTCTGGGGTCGGTTGAAACAAGCTGAACGTATGACGCAATAAAGATAATCACGGTTCACCATGAGGAGTATACCTAACAATGAGCAAAACCGGTTCATTCAGAAAATGGAACATCACTGTTCTTAGTATAAGTCTTCTGCTCTTTCCTCTTTTTTGAAAAAACTTGAGACTATTTCGCCTCATACCGAGTCACTATATGCTGATGTGAAATGATGAACTCCCTTTCCAGAGGTTTTCAATGAAAAATGCTGATGTTGAACTCATCCAACGTGTCCTTGATGGTGATGATACTGCGTTTACCGAACTGGTTAAGAAATACCAGAAATCTGTTCACGCGCTTGCATGGCGGAAGGTTCAAGACTTCCACATTGCAGAGGATATCACACAAGAAACATTCCTAAAGGTATATCGGAATCTGTCAACACTGAAGGAACCGCAATCTTTTGCAAGTTGGTTGTATGTCATAGCAACAAACCACTGCAAGACGTGGCTTAGTAAGAAGCAAGTGTGGACACAATCGTTGGATAACTTCAATAGCGCAGAATTGGAAAAAGCAACCTATTCCAACTATGTCAGTGCGGAAAACGAACGGGTATCAGTAGAAGCACAGCGAGAAGTCGTCAAGAAGTTGCTTGCAAAACTACAGGAGAGTGATCGCACGGTCATCACACTCTACTACCTCGGGGGAATGACGTATGAAGAAATCAGCAGATTCTTAGGTGTATCGGTCAGTGCGATCAAGAATCGACTCTACCGAGCGCGCCAGTTTCTAAAGAAGGAGGAACCTATGATAAGAGAAGCTTTAGAGAATTACCAAATCACTCCAAATCTCACTGAAAACATCATGCAAGAAATATCTCGTCTCAGACCTACGCCTACTGCCAGCAAACCGCTTGTACCGTGGGCAGTTGCTGCTGCAAGTGCTATTTTAATAGTGTTGATGCTTGGATTAAGCAGCCAACAATTACTCCGTTTTCAGAAACCTTTTTCATTAGACGCACAAGCAGAGATGACCGTTGAACTTGTTGACACACCAATTGTGCTAAATATAGACACGGTCCCAGATGTGAGAAATTTACTGGGTAATACAAATGCGTTGGGTATAAGTGAAAATGAAGGTCAGAAACCAGATGAAGTCCTGTTGGCTGCTGCAGAAACCGAAGATGAGGACAAGGTATCCACTCTCAAACAGCAGTGGATTCAGTCTGAACCCATTAAAGGTAGTCCTGTTGATAGTCTAAGAGTTACCACTGAAGGAGATCTGTATGTTCTCCTACGTAGTCTAGGAAACCCTAAGATCCTGAAGTTAACTTCGGATGGAAACACTTGGCAATCTTTTGAAGGTAATCCACCAGAAACTGCCTGGAGCTTTAACGGACCTATACTAAAGTGGAATGACACGTTTTACACTATACTGTATAATGAACTCCTTGCAACAAAAGATGAAGGTAAAACATGGGATTTACTATATTCGTGGCAAGATGCAAATGGTGCGACCGAATTTGTACAGATAGAACAAGCACTTTACATCGCATTTAGAAATGGAATCTTTAAATCAGAAGATTCTGGCAAGACATGGAAATCAATACACGATGAGAAAATAAAGCATATTGAATCATTGTTCAAAATCCAAGACACACTATTTGTCCGAACTTACAGAGAACTCTATCGTTTGGAAGATGATAAATGGAAACGCATTGAATTTCCTGCCCCAGTCAGGCGGATCATTTCAATTGCCGGTTCTGAAGATAAACTTTATGTTGTGATATTTTTCAATTGGGAAGAAGCAAATGTAGACAGAGAAAAAATGGAACAGGGACTGGTGCGTGGATGGTGGATATACCGTTCAACTGACCTTGGCAATTCATGGACAGATATAACACCGACAAACGCTTGGAACATAAATGGATGGCCCCCCAATCCAAAGATGATTGCAACTGGTGATACACTTCTCGTAATGGAACGAGGTATGGTACGTTCCACCGATGGTGGGGATACATGGATGCCGCCACAACAACCAGACACATCACCGTTAATGAGCAGTGAAAACCATGCTGTTGCGTTAGATGAAAACACCTTTTATATCAGTAACAGAGACGGACTCCATCGTTCCATTGATGGCGGTAAATCTTGGGAAATGGTAAAAATTCCTCAGGATAAGACGAGGAGAGTAGTTTGGAACCTAATCAAAGATATTGGGACTAGAAAAAGGCAGAACGAGCAGCATACTCTATACGGAATAGTTTCAGTTGGCAAAATAGCAAAAACTACGGATAATGGTAAGTCTTGGAATGACGTTCAAGTTGATTTTCCAATGTCAAAACAACTGACTGAACCCTTACCAACATTTATACAGATTAATCAATCTGAAAATGGAGTCTATGCAAAGGGTGGTTCAATTGGTGGAGGAAAAATAAGACACTACAAAGTATCAAAAAATGGATACACATTAGAACCTATACAAGACTTGCCTACCTTCGATTCGTTTGAATTAAGAATGCATTTGTATCAAACACAAGATCTTTCTATTGAAGTGTTAAAAGAAGATTTTACTGGGGCGACTCAATTCTTCAAACAGATGCTCCAGTTAACCCCACAAGAAAGGGGTAAACTTGAAGGACTTGGATTACTTGGACCGTTTGCTGTCAGTGGTGACACATTCTATTCGGAATATAACTTTAAACTCTTGAGATGGGAACCCGGCTATACTGAATGGTACGACACTGGACAAGAGGAAACCGCAGAAGTATCTCTGAAGACGGGCATTTATAGAGCCAACGCTATCATTCCTGAACTTGCTGCTTTAGGTGACACTGTCTATTACGGAAAACGGGATGGACATCTCGTTGTATCGTTTGATAGAGGTAATAATTGGGTAGATATCACTCCGGGTTTGCCGTTTAAAGTTAGAACTTTCTATGATATAGTATTTGCTGGATCTACAGTGTATGTGGCAACAGACGCAGGTATCATTACATCAGATGATGGGAGGACTTGGCAGGTCGTCAATGATTCGGATGGAACAAATCTTATCATGGAGCACTTGGCTACCGATGGAACAACACTCTACGGAATTACCAAAATGACACGTGTATTTCAAAAAAATGCTGTATTTCGTTTGGAAAACGGCACTTGGAATCAAATTGTTACCAGTATACCTGCTACATTTGAAATGACTGATATCATAACATCTCTCGCTGTTGATGGTAATACACTATATATAAGTACTGGAAAAAACGGAATGCTTTACTATAGCCTTGAAGAGTAAGGTCAATTAACAGAATCTGACCAACTGCCAGTAATTCCAAGGTTTTACATATATGTGAAGGCTGATTTGCAAATATCAAACGGCTTAGAGAATACAACGCAGATAGAACCATTGATGAAGTCATAAACATGTATCATAAACTCTAATGTTTACTATAAATAACCCTAGACAAATTCAGAAACCCAAACACAAAAATCATCAATGATGAACCGAGGACAACCCATGAAAACAACCATATCCGCCATACTAACATTATTAATACTCATGTTCCTACCTTATGCAAACGCAGAAACACGCACACAAATCAACCTACCCGAAGGAGCCAAAGCACGCCTTGGTAAAGGCATAACAAAATCCATCACCTTTTCACCCGACAACACCCAACTCGCCGTACATACCACAATAGGAATCTGGTTATACGATACAGACACAGCCGAACTACTCAACCTCTTCAGAGTGGATACGCATTTTTTTCCAGAATCCATAACGTTCAGTCCAGACGGTGACATAATCGCATCAAGCAACCGATTTAATCAAGTCCGACTATGGCACGTCGCCACAGGAGAAATCCTACACACCTTTAGAATGCAAGGCGGAGGTTGGGTAACTGATGTTCAGTTCACAACAGACGGCAAAAAAGTCGCAAGCTTCACTAATAGGGAACCTTCTTTCATCGGTCTATGGGATACTGCCACAGGTAAAGACCTCCACGAACTTATGTATAATGGTCAAATCGTCAGCATAGCGATCAGTTCGGATGGCAAAAAAATCGTAGGCACGAGTTCGGACCAGACGACTCAGGTTTGGGATATCATTACGGGAGAACACCTACATAGTCTCAACGGACACAAGGATATCGTGGGTGGTGCTGCGTTTAGACCGGATGGACACATCATCGCAACCAGAAGTGACGACACAACGATCCGCTTGTGGGACGCAAACACGGGAGAACACCTACACACGCTCCTCGGACATACGAAGAGGATAGGTGAGATAGTATTCAGTCCCGATGGCAATTACCTCGTCAGTGCGAGTGATGACACAACAATCAGGTTATGGGATCCAGCAACAGGTGAACTCCTCCATACCTTTGAAGGACATGCGGATTTTGTCCGCACATTAACCATCAGTTCCGATAACAAAACAATCGTATCTGGAAGTTGGGACAAGACAGTCCAAACATGGGACATTGAAGCGAGGGAACACCGACAAACCCTCTCGCGCGAGAATTATGTCAATCAAGTTATTATCAGTCCGAATGGAGAAACTATCGCAAGTGAGGGTGGTTCGGTTCGTCTCTGGAATGCAGAAACAGGAGAACTCCGTCATAGTATCGGTGGAAACATGTCTTGGATCAATGAAGTCGCTTTCGGTCCAGACGATAAAACCCTTGCAATTGCAAGTTGGAATTCACACCTCTATCTATTGGATATTGCTACAGGGGAATACATAAACACCTTAATAGGTCATGAGTACGTGATCAATTCAGTCGCATATAGTCCTGACGGTAAAACTATAACAACTGGCAGCGACGACAAATCTGTCCGACTATGGAACGCAGAGACGGGTGAACTGATCAAAACCTTCACAGGACATACCGATGTTGTCTGGTCCGTAGCCTTCAGTTCAGATAGTAAGATACTCGCAAGCGGAGCTTTTGACACATCCATCAGGTTATGGGATGTGGAAAAAGGTGAACAGATTGATGTCCTAAGAGGACATAATGATCGTGTCGTTAACATTGCGTTCAGTCCGGATGGTAAGACCCTCGCAAGTGCCAGCACCGACCACCTCGTTATGCTTTGGGATACTACCACACGGGAGCGTATCCACATACTCAGAGCTCATGATGATAATGTTTTTGAAGTCGCTTTCAGTCCGGATGGTAAGACCCTCGCAAGTGCCAGCAACGACGAAACTATTCGGCTATGGAACCCAGTCACAGGACAGAATACGCATACCTTTACAGAAAATTCAAATGAGGTCTATAAAAATCTCTATAGTGTAACGTTCAGCCATGACGGGAGTATCATCGCAGGTGGCACTGCCTACGGCACTATAAGTCTATGGGATATTGCCACGAAAGAACACCTCCGCACGTTCACTGGACATAATCGCACACCGGTGCGTTGCCTCGCCTTCAGTAGGGACGACAAAACGTTGGCAAGTAGCGCTTGGGATGGACAAGTCCTACTGTGGAATACCGCGCAATACACGCAATCCTTCGCAGTTGAACCGACTGATAAGCAGCTCACCACTTGGGGCAAGGTCAAGACAACCGCTGTCTACCAGAACTTTCCCAATCCTTTCAATCCAGAGACGTGGATACCTTATCAACTTGCGACGTCATCGGATGTATCCTTGACAATATACGACGTGCATGGTGTTGTTGTGCGGGATTTCCATTTAAGTCAACAACCAGCGGGTGTGTATAGGGATCGAGATCGTGCGTTGTATTGGGATGGTCGGAATACCCTTGGCGAAAGGGTCGCGAGCGGTATCTTCTTCTACAAGTTCATTACCGACGACTACACCACCTCCCGCAAAATGTTGATGTTAAAATAGGATCATAGGCGAGGTCCCCTTGTCCGCACAATAAACAGGGAAAACTGTGGGGAGAGCCTATCCATACACAACGGTAAATCCTGATTAAGTAAATCAACATGTCAGACTTCGCTCCGCTCACGCCGACCTACGAAGATTGGTAGTTTCAGCGATTCCGATGAGCAAGCCACATATTTCGCGCTTATGGTATTGCATGAAAAAGAGAGGATAATGGTATAATATCTATACATTATCTTCTCTTCCTCTTTTTTGAAAAAACTTGAGACTATTTCGCCTCATACCGAGTCACTATATGCTGATGTGAAATGATGAACTCCTTTTCCAGAGGTTTTCAATGAAAAATGCTGA
This sequence comes from Candidatus Poribacteria bacterium, assembly GCA_965214095.1. Taxonomy (GTDB): domain Bacteria; phylum Poribacteria; class WGA-4E; order WGA-4E; family WGA-3G; genus MSPOR6. The sequence goes on from OZ243938.1 coordinate 3,266,245, forward strand.
TGTTGAACTCATCCAACGTGTCCTTGATGGTGATGATACTGCGTTTACCGAACTGGTTAAGAAATACCAGAAATCTGTTCACGCGCTTGCATGGCGGAAGGTTCAAGACTTCCACATTGCAGAGGATATCACACAAGAAACATTCCTAAAGGTATATCGGAATCTGTCAACACTGAAGGAACCCCAATCTTTTGCAAGTTGGTTGTATGTCATAGCAACAAACCACTGCAAGACGTGGCTTAGTAAGAAGCAAGTGTGGACACAATCGTTGGATAACTTCAATAGCGCAGAATTGGAAAAAGCAACCTATTCCAGCTATGTCAGTGCGGAAAACGAGCGGGTATCAGTAGAAGCGCAGCGTGAAGTTGTCAAAAAGTTACTTGCTAAGTTGCAGGAGAGTGACCGCACGGTCATAACGCTCTATTACCTCGGGGGAATGACGTATGAAGAGATAAGCAAGTTTTTAGGTGTATCGGTAAGTGCAATCAAGAACCGTCTCTACCGAGCACGCCAGTTTCTAAAGAAGGAGGAACCTATGATAAGAGAAGCTTTAGAGAATTACCAAATCACTCCAAATCTCACTGAGAACATCATGCAAGAAATATCTCGTCTCAGACCTACACCTTCCACCAGCAAACCCCTCGTGCCGTGGACAGTTGCTGCTGCAAGTGCAGTCTTAATTGTGTTACTACTTGGCATAGGTAGTCAGAACTTAGTCCATTTCCAACATCCTTATTCATTAGATGCACAAGCAGAGATGACGGTTGAACTTGTTGACACACCGATTGTGCTAAATATAGATGCAGAACCAGATGTTAGAAATCAATTTGGCAGTATAAATCCTGCTGGTGATAATGAGAATGAAGGTCAGAAACCAGATGAAGTTTTGTTGGCTGCCGCAGAAACTGAAACAGATGACAAGGTATCCACATCCAAACAGCAGTGGATTCAATCTGAACCTATCAAAGGAAGTAGAGTACATAACCTCCATGTTACATCTGAAGGAGAACTCTACGTACTTACTAATACCAATAATGATCCTATCTACAAATTGTCTGCCAACGGTAACAACTGGTTACATATCTTTGACACTAAGTCATTGGATATTAAAGGTTGGTTAGGAAGTCGCATTGTAAAGTGGAACAATACGTTGTACTATGTGCCATCTCATCAACTCTTCGCTATTAATGATGATAGCAAAACGGGTGATTTAATTTACACCTGGGATGGTAACAAATATGTGGAACCCGTTGAATTCATTGTAACAGAAGGCACTTTTTATATCGCATTTAGGAATGGAATTTTGCGTTCCGAAGACAATGGTAGAACATGGGAGGAAATTAATGATGGATTAATGGATGGAATTAGATCCTTAGTCAAAATCCAAAACACTCTGTTTGTTGGGACAGAAAATGGACTCTACCGTTTAATAGGTGACATCTGGCAACATGTGGAATTCGCAGCACCTGTCGGCTGGATCCGTTCAATTGCAGTGACTGAAGATAATCTCTATGTTGCAGCAGACATAAACCGTCGTGCAGTTCCCCTTGAAGAGTGGTACACCTGGTGGGTATTCCGATCAACTGACATGGGGAACTCGTGGAGAAATATTACACCTAAAAATGCATGGTCTGTAAAGGAGGTCATTCCCTTTGTTAAACTTATTGCTGTTGGCGAAACACTCTTAATCAGCTGGAGAGATGTTGGTTTAGTACGCTCTACCGATAGTGGAGATACATGGATGCCTGTACAAGAACCCAATTCTTACCCCAACATAGGCACTCATACCCCTGCTGTAGCCTTAAATGAACAAACTTTTTATATTGCAAGTGATGATGATGGACTGCATCGTTCCATTGACGGTGGTAAGTCGTGGCATGCTATAAACATAGATCGTAAAAGTAAATTTCAGATGGATGACATAATTGCCAATAGAGGATTTGGTAAAGTGGAAAACATGCCTACGGCAGTCTATGCGAAAGTTGGAAAAGAAATTGTGAAAACAACCGATAAGGGAAAATTCTGGAATACTGTTCAAATGGAAGAACCAAAGACTTCACGGGCAACAGTAGAAAGACCTTTTATTACCCAGATAGTCAAATCTGGAGATATTATCTATGCTAAAGGTGGAGATTCCTATGGTGATGGCAGTAGGTATTCTTCAGGTGATGGTATTACACGTCTCTACCACATTTCTACAGATGACAATATCCTAAGACGAGTTCCAGACATTCCAATTTTTGATGCTAAACCATTAAGATTCCATTTGGCGGGAAGAACAACAAACTCTTTTGACTCACCAGAAGAAGAAGAAAAGTTCATAAAACGGATACAAAAAAGTACTGGTGGAGCAACTCAATTTTTCAAACATTTAGCTAAATGGGATCCAAAACAACCAGATTTCTATATGAAATTGGGGTTTCACGGACCGTTTGCAGTCAGTGCCAATACCTTTTATTTGGAATATAACTTCAAACTCTTTCGGTACAAGAAGGGTGAGAGAGAATGGTCCGATACAGGGGTGGAAGAAACCATCGAGTTAACCTTGGATATAGCAGTGAAAAATCTCAAACTTGCCGTTTCAGGGAACACTGTCTATGTCGGCAAACGGGATGGCACTCTCTTACAGTCATTTGATGCCGGAACCAATTGGATTGATCTCACACCAGTACTACCATTCCCAGTAAAAGCATTCAAAGATATCGTGATTGTTAATGATACAGTGTATGTAGCAACAGATGCAGGTGTCACCACATCAGATCGTGGAAATAATTGGGGTGTTATTACCGATTCAGAAGGCACAAATCTCAATATGGACATACTGACTGCTGATGGTACGATACTTTATGCTGTTTCCCAAGATACTGGTATCTATCGCTTGGAAAATGATACATGGAATCAGATTGTTTCAGAGATTCCAGAAAACATAACATCTCTCGCTGTCAATGGAAACACATTATTTATTAGCACTGAAAGAAACGGAATGTTCCATTTTACTCTTGATGAATAAAATTCATTTTCTGGCCGGTGTCAAACACCGTCAATCTCATCTCTATTATCCTTTTCTCCAAATTTCTCTTAATGCAGAATTATGCAACCGTTTTACACCTAATTTGAGGCATAATAGTTTGATATGTGTTTGCTCAAACTTTTGCATAATGGAGACACACCTGATGAAAAACGACGGTGCACTTATTAGACAAATACTCAGCGGTGATCAAATCGCTTTCGTTGGACTCGTGAAAAAGTATCAAAAACAAGTTCACGTACTAGCATGGCGGAAGATTGGAGATTTCCACATTGCCGAGGACATTACCCAGGATGTCTTTTTGAAAGTATATCAGAAACTTCACACTCTGAAAGATCCGAATCAGTTTTCTGGGTTGCTCTACGTCGTGACAACTAACCTATGCAATACATGGCTCAGTAAAAATCGGGATCATTACCAGGTATCAGAAGATATTGAGACAACTATGATAGAAAGAGACGTATATTCCCGACATATAACAGAAGAGCGAGTTAAGACCACTCTTGAAGCACAACGTGAAGTGGTCAAGAGATTACTTGCTAAGTTGAAAGAAAGTGAACGCACGGTAATGACTCTCCATTATCTCGGCGAGATGACAGTAGAAGAGATTAGCAAGTTCTAAGGGGTTTCTGCTGGAACGATAAAGAGCCGACTTCAACGAGCGCGTAACCGTCTACAGAAGGAGGAAACAATGATTAGAGAAGCACTCAACCATTTTCAAATTTCACCAAACCTAACTGAGAACATCATGCAAGAAATATCACGTCTCAAACCTACACCTCCCACCAGCAAACCACTTGTGCCGTGGGCAGTTGCTGGTGCAAGTGCTATCTTAATATTGTTGATGCTTGGTATAGGCAGCCAGAATTTAGTTCGTTTTCAGCAACCTTATACAATAGATGCACAAGCAGAAACAACAGTTGAACTTGTTGATGCACCTATTGTGCTAAATCTTGATACGAAACCAGATGTCCGAAATCAATTGGGAAACTCAAATGCGTTGGGTATAAGTGAGAGTGAAGGTCAGAAACCAGATGAAGTCCTGTTGGCTGCTGCACAGGTGGAAGAAAAAGATGTTTCAGATCCGAAACAACAGTGGAATCTGGCTGTTCCCATAAAAGGGAGTTTTGTAAGTGGTATGACAATCAATTCTAGTGGTGATATTTTCACTTATAATCATGGACTTATCTTTAAATTATCGTCTGATAAGAAGGAGTGGGAGTACATCCCCACTGCACATAGACTTAATATCACTCATAGTAAGTCTACACATATGAGACTAAAAGAATGGAACAGTACACTTTATCTCCTTCTAATCGAAAAACTCCTTACTTCAAAGGATGAAGGTATGACATGGGAACTGCTTTACACCTTCCCAATAGATCGGAATCGTGGACCGTTTGACTTCATAGCATCAGAACAGGCGTTATTTGCCATCTTTTCAGACAATACTGTATTCCGTTCTGAAGACAATGGAAATACATGGAATATAGTCACCAATGAATTCCCAAAAGCACTAAACACTTTAGTAGTAGTGCAAGACATCATGTTTGCTGGAACACGTACAGGATTGTATCGTAAGAACATAGATGGATGGGAACACTTGAAATTTCCAACATCCAGGAATATAGAAGTAACTTCAATCTTATCAATTAAGGATCAACTCTATGCTACTGGGTTACCAAACCCTTATTCGGAAAAGGATCAAAATCGGTGGATTTTTCGTTCAATTGACCTCGGTGATTCATGGGATGACATAACACCTACGATCACTTGGTCGAAAAACAGATGGCCACCAGGAATTACTCTCATTGCGACTGATGATACACTCTTGGTAATGGAAAAGGGCATGGTTCTTTCAAAGGATAGTGGAGATACATGGTTATCACCACCATTAACAGGAACTACTCCGACAATGCAAAGGTTTAGTCCATTTGTTGTGACTGATGATTGTGTCATTTATGTTGGTAGTCCGGAGGATGGTCTATTCCGTTCAACGGATAAAGGCAATTCATGGAAAGCAATCAATGTTCAACCAGTTGTTCCACGAATACATAACCTAATCGCATATAAGAGAAGTGACAATACACAGAACACACCATCGGACCTCTATGGTCTTCACTTAGGAGAGATAGCAAATACTACAAACAAAGGCAAATCTTGGCAAGTCGTTCGAATGGGAAAAGAAATGACAGATAATCCTAACATAATAGGAGTACCTCCAACTATCAGTAAAATTGTCAAACACGGTGATATTCTCTATGCAAGAGGTACGGATCTCGTCATGGGAGACATGCTTATCTATCGCGTATCCCGTGATGATAGGACGCTTGTACCGATACAAGGGATGCCTGTTCTTAACGCGAAGAGTAATCTTAGAAAAGACCGTATTCAAGAGGGATTAGAGGGAGTCTGCGCTGTTGACAACGACACATTCTATATTGAATATAACTATAAACTATTCCGTTGGAAGCAAGGTGATACGGATTGGTTCGACACTGGACTGGAAGAAACCTTACATTTACCTAAGGACATTTTAAGGAGAACTCTTAAACTGGCGGTTTCAGGGAACACTGTCTATGTCGGTAAACGCGATGGACATTTGTTCGTATCGTATGATTCCGGAGAAAACTGGATAGACCTCACACCAGCTCTGCCATTCACCGTTAAGTCCTTCAAAGGCATTGTGACTGCTGGTTCCACCGTATATGTCGCAACAGACACAGGTATCATCACATCTGATAATGGAAGAAATTGGACTACTATCACAGATACGGATGGAATCAATCTCAAAATCGACTACATGGCTATTGATGACACAACACTCTATGGAGTTACAAAGGATACTGGTATCTATCGATTGGAAAATGGCACATGGAATCAGATTGTGTCAGAGATACCAGAGAGAATAACATCTCTCGCTGTTGATGGAAACACCTTATATGTAGGAACACAGGATCAAGGTATGCTTCACTATAATCTCAGTGAATAAGTAGATTTGCGCAAATGCACAATCTTGTCGGCGCGCTTTTTATGGTGAGGCATACGAATTATATCTACACTTTCTATGAACGGTAGACGAGGTTTCCTAACCTCGCCTTAGCAATGTGTAGAATTATTTCAATAATTTACCATAAATGCACCGACAAGATTGTGTTTTTATACTTTTACATTTCCTATAAATAGACTACGACTAACTCATCCTTGACAAACCCACCTAATTTGGTAGAATAGTATCTCACTGTTTCCGACCAACTAATCTGTAAACCTGAAAAATTATGCAACCGTTCTCCTCCTAACTTGCGTCATTTAGTTTGATACGTAATTAATCAAACTATTGATTTCTGGAGATACCTTATGAATAACGACGATGTTGCACTTATCAGACAAATTCTTGATGGTGACGAAATCGCTTTCGCTGAACTTGTGAAAAAGTATCAAAAACAGGTTCACGTGTTAGCATGGCGAAAGATTGGTGACTTTCATATCGCTGAGGACATTACCCAAGACACCTTCCTGAAAGTGTATCAGAGACTACATACCTTGAAAGATCCAAACCTATTTTCTGGGTGGCTCTATGTAATTACGACACGTTTATGTGCTACATGGCTACGGAGAAATAGAATTCAAACGCAACCTTTGGAGGATGTAGAGGAAAGCATGATACAGAGAGATGCATATTCACAACATGTCGCTGATGAACGCGCTAAAACAACCTCTCAGACACAACGGGAAGTAGTCAAGAGACTTCTCGCGAAATTGAAAGAGAGTGAACGTACGGTGATGACGCTCTACTACCTCGGTGAAATGACAGTTGAAGAGATTAGCAAGTTCTTAGGTGTTTCTGCAGGAACGATAAAAAGCCGGCTTCAACGAGCACGTAACCGTTTACAAAAGGAAGAAACAATGATTAGAGAAGCACTCGACCATTTCAAACTCTCACCGAACTTAACTGAAAACATCATGCAAGAAGTTTCGCGCCTCAGACCTACACCTTCCACCAGCAAACCTATAGTGCCGTGGGCAGTAGCTGCTGCAAGTGCAGTCTTAATTGTATTGATGCTTGGCATAGGCAGTCAACAATTACTCCGTTTTCAAAAACCTTTTTCATTAGATGCACAGGCAGAGATGACAGTTGAACTTGTTGACACACCAATTGTGCTAAATATAGACACAAACCCAGATGTCCAAAATCGATTGGGCAATACAAATCCGTTGGGTATAAGTGAGAATGAAGGTCAGAATCCAGATGACATCTTGTGGGCAGTCGCGCAGGGGGAAGGAAAAGATGTTTCTGCTCCTAAACAACAGTGGATCCTGTCCGAACCTATCTATGGAAGCATAGTACAAGGTTTATGTGCTACCGAAGAAGAACTTTACGCTGTTAATTTTGCACACATATACAAATGGCAAGACGATAGCACGGGATGGCAACAAGTTAGTGGTAACATCAGCGAAGTCAATGGTAAACAGATTGAAATCAATAGTGCAAGTAAAGTTCCGATAGCAAAGTTAGACAATACTCTTTATATTGTTTTAGAAAATTTATTCTTAGCTTCAGAAGATGATGGGAAGAACTGGAAGATTGTTCATTCATGGACAGATGATTATCGTCTGCCTAACAAATTAGTGCTTACAGATCAAGAGTTTTGTGTCCAATTTAACAATGCCGTTTTCCGTTCAGAGGATAGAGGCATGACATGGAAGAATGTGAACGTTGATATATTTCAAGGTTCCAACTTTCTTATAGCAATACAGAACTCAGTATATGCTGGATCAAACACTGGCTTGTATCGCTGGAATACCGACAGATGGCAACGTATAAAACTACCCATACCTGAAGCAATATTGGTCACTGATGCAGCAGCTACCAAAGATCGACTGTACGTAATGGCATCATTAGGTACTGACTTTTTTGATGATAAAGCAGCACGGAAGGGACAACAGCGGACTTGGTGGATATTCAGATCAACAGACCTCGGAAATTCATGGAAAGATATTACACCGACAAATGCCTGGCCCGTAAAGGGGGTACCACCCGATATCAATATGGTTGCTGCTGGTGAAACTATTCTGTTAATGGGACAAGGTCTGGTGCGTTCTACCGATGCAGGCGATACTTGGATGCCACTACAAGCCTCTACCACCTTCCCTATGAAAGTTTCCTCTGATAATACTCCTGTAGCAGTAAATGAAGGCACTTTTTTTGCTTCAAGGGGAGGTTTACACCGGTCCACTGATGCTGGTCAATCATGGGAAAAAGTAAGAATCGCTCAGGATAAGATGAGATATGTTATAGAAAACCTAATCAAATTCAATAAGAACAGAAAAAGTCAAAACAGGCTACCTACTCTCTACGGGATAGATGTGGCAAGGCTTGTAAAAACAACTGACCAAGGTAAGTCTTGGAACGTTGTTCAGGTTGAAATGCCTATGACGATACCTGTAAGAGAAGACCAACCATGGATTAATCAACTAACTACAACTGGTGATGTAATCTATGCAAGAGGCCACAGTGATTACCCTATCGGAGAATTGCAATACTATCGTGTATCCGAAGATGGGAACACATTAGTTCCTATTCAAGGAATTCCTACCTTTGACTCAAGGAGATTAAGAGACCATCTACATGAATCAAAAGATCTCTCTATAGAAACGCTGCAGGAAGAGTTTTCTGGAGCAACTCAATTCTTCAATGCGTTGCTTATATCAGATCCTCAACAACAGGATATACTCATACAATCAGGACTTAACGGAACTTTTGCTGTCAGTAATGATATCATCTATATGGAGTACAACTTTAAACTCTTTCGGTGGGAACCAGGAGATACAGAATGGCACGACATAAGGCAAGAAGAAACCTCAATCATCGCATGGCAAAATCTCCAACTCGCTGTCTCAGGAGATACAGTCTACGTCGGAAAACGTGATGGTCACCTTGTCGTATCGTTTGATAGGGGAGATCGCTGGATTGATCTTACACCAGCCCTGCCATTTACTGTTACAACTTTCAAAGAGATTGTGGTTGCTGGATCCACCGTGTATGTTGCAACGGACGCAGGCCTCATTAAATCTGATGATGGCAAAAATTGGCATATCCTTACTGATTCAAAGGGAACAAATCTCATCATGGAACAGTTAGCAGTTGATGGCACAACGCTTTACGGTATTACCCAACAAACAGATCTATATATTTTGGAAAGTGATACTGACACTTGGAAACAGATCATCACGGATATTCCGGAAGGTGCAATAATGGATGTAACGGCTAACGGAACATCTCTTATTGTTGCTGGCAGCAATTTATACTTGGGTACAGTATTTGAAGGTATACTGCATTTAACTCTTGAAGAATAACGAATCTTTCATGACGGCACAGCCTGATGTCCTTTTCCTGTTTTTCCTCAAATATTTCTTTCTTTTGCAGAATTTGGCAACCATTTTGCATCTATCTTGCGTCACTATAGGTTGATATATCAAAAACCCTCATATATTAGACAGGATGTATCTGATGAACAACGATGATGTAACCCTTATTCAACGCATTCTCGCTGATGATGAAGCTGCTTTTGCAGAGCTTGTGAAGAAATATCAGAAAGCGGTGCATACTCTTGCTTGGCGAAAGATTGACGATTTTCACATTGCAGAGGACATCACACAAGATGCCTTCCTGAAAGTGTATCAGAGACTCCATACACTAAAAGATCCGAAGCAGTTCTCTGGATGGCTCTATGTGATTACTTCAAACTTATGTGCCACATGGCTTCGCAAAAAACGGTTACGGACACAACCTATAGAGGACGAAGAGGCAGTTATGACTCCAAGAGATGTATATTCTCAGCATGTCGTAGAAGAACGGAACCAGGCGGCTGCTGAAACACAACGTGAAGTGGTCAAGAAACTGCTGGCGAGGTTAAAAGAGAGTGAACGGACAGTGATGTCACTTTATTATCTTGGAGAGATGAGGGTTGAAGAGATAAGCAGATTTCTGGGGGTATCCACAAGCACAATCAAAAGCCGTCTTAGACGTGCACGGAACCGTTTACAGAAGGAGGAAACGATGATTAGAGAAGCCCTTGAACATTTCAAACTTTCACCGAACTTCACCGAAAATATCATGCAAGAAATATCACATCTCAAACCTACACCTTCCACCAGCAAACCCCTCGTACCGTGGACAGTTGCTGCTTCAAGTGCAATCCTAATAGTGTTGATGCTTGGCATAGGCAGTCAGAATTTAGTTCGTTTTCAGAAACCTTATTCATTAGATGCACAAGCAGAGATGACGGTTGAACTTGTTGACACACCAATTGTGCTAAATATAGACGCGAAGCCAGATGTTAGAAATCAATTGGGCAGTATAAATCCTGCTGGTGATAGTGAAAATGAAGGTCAGAAACCAGATGAAGTCCTGTTAGCTGCCGCAGAAACCGAGGATGAGAACAAGGTATCCGTTCCCAAACAGCGGTGGATTCAGTCTGAACCTGTCAAAGGAAGTGATGTAGATGCTTTATCTGTAACATCTAATGGTGAACTATACTCAGTTGCTAACAGGCATATTTACAAAATTGAATCCGATGGGGAAGCGTGGCAACAGATCGCAAATATTGATACACTGGATGTTAAGTATGGGAGTTCTGCTTTTATCAAAGAGTGGGACAATATGCTCTATCTGTTATTAGATTCTACAATACTTACTTCAAAAGATGACGGTAAGACATGGGAGTTAGTTAACACACTGCTAACAGATTCTACATTTGCTCTTGATTTCATACTAACTAACCAAGCTTTTTATATCATTTTTTCTAATTACACTGCTTTTCGGTCTGAAGATAAGGGTGTAACATGGGAGGCAATGAACGTCGATTTTCCGCAGAACCCCAACTCTATAGTAGTGATTCAAGACACAATGTTTACTGGTACATTTAATGGACTCTACCGATTAAAGGAAGACAACTGGGTACCAATGAAACTCCCTGGATCTGTTAGTGCAATTCTCTCAGTTGCTGGATCTGATGGGAAGATTTATGTTGCGGCAGAGTTTAGCAAGGACGTGACTAGTTCTCAAAAAGTTCGTCAGGGGTTGGCACGGGGCTGGTGGATATTTCGCTCAACAGATCTCGGTGATTCATGGGACGATATAACGCCGAAAAACGCATGGCCTGTAATGGGGTTGCCACCTAAAATCAAACTCGTTGCTGTCGGTGAAACACTCTTAGCAATGGAACAGGGAATGGTTCGATCGACCGATGCAGGAAACACATGGCAGCCAAGACAACTACCTGGCACCTCACCTTCAATGGATAATAGACTCAGTTATGTTGCTACGGTGAACGACAGATCCATTTATGTTGGCAGCAAAAAGGACGGCCTTTACCGCTCCACTGATGGCGGTATATCCTGGGACCCAGTAAATATTAATGGACGAAACTGGAAAATAATAACAAATTTAATTACGGTTGAAGGAAACAATAAAACACCAAATATGCCGTCCATGTTGTATGCAGAATTCGCAGGAGATATTGTAAAAACTACTGACAAGGGCAAATCTTGGAGAAGAATCCGGATGGGAATACCTATGACAGCTCCTGTTAGAGAAGTTCCGCCGTATTTTAGTCGGCTAGGTGAATTCGGTGGTACCCTCTATGCCAAAACAGATGGTTGGCGCAGCTTTAGAAGCGAATATAAAACAGGTTTATATCGCATCTCTGAAGATGGAAACTCAGTCATGTCTATACAAGGCATGCCTACCTTTAACTCAAGCATGTTGAAACATCTATGGAAGAACGGAAGAAGGGGATCTTTAGATGTGTCAGATAAGTCATTCATTGAACAGTTGAATGAGAATTTCGTTGGGGCAGACCAGTTCTTTAAAACGTTGGCACAGGAGAAAACCCTAACGCAAAACGAACTTGATCAGGAACAACTATATGAGGATCAGGAACGACTCATACTGGAAGGTTTATTAGACGGTGCTTTTGCTGTCAGCGGCGACACGTTTTACTTTGAATACAACTTTAAACTCTTCCGATGGAAGTCAGGTGAAACAACGTGGTACGACACGGGTGTACAGGAGACGGGTGAACTCCGTTATTTTGAAGCTGCAAAGGCATTTGAAAGAGAGGGACTCTCAAATGAAAAGATTGGCGAAATTATTAGGGCTTGGCAATTCGGGTTCAAACTTGCCGTTTCAGGTAACACTGTCTATGTCGGCAAACGGGATGGCACCCTCTTACAATCATTTGATGCAGGAACTAATTGGGTTGATCTCACGCCTGTACTACCATTCCCAGTAAAAGCATTCAAAGATATCGTGATTGTTAATGATACAGTGTATGTAGCAACAGATGCAGGTGTCACCACATCAGATCGTGGAAATAATTGGGGTGTTATTACCGATTCAGAAGGCACAAATCTCAATATGGACATACTGACTGCTGATGGCACAAAACTCTATGGCGTTACCAAAGATACTGGCATTTATCGTTTGGAAAATGATGCATGGTATCAGATTGTTTCAGAGATTCCAGATAACATAAATTCTCTCGCTGTTGATGGGAATACCTTATTCGTGGGAACACAAGACCGCGGTATGCTTCATTTCACTCTTGAAGAATAATATACCATAAGTGAGCGGTACCGAATGCCTCTACTCCATCCAATTATTTTAAATATCCTCACTAAACGTCGTATCCTCTGACAACATAGAACTTATATGAATATGAAAAGAGAGGATAATGGTATAATATCTGAACATTATACTCTCTTTTCATATTCTTTAAAAACTTGAGACTTTTTCTCCGCAAGTCGCGTCACTATACGTCAATGTGAACGATTAAGTCCCTTTGTTAGAGGTATCTAGTCATAGTACCCAAACCTAAAGGGTTGGGCTTGTGCTTCATAGACGTTGCGTTTCACCAAAAGGATCATCCGTCTTATTTCGTCTCCACAGTGGGTTCTAAGCAACCTCACTTGCTCTAAAAGAGCAACTTATTATTTGAGAGTGTGTTTTTCGGACTGGGTTTTTTACCTCCCATGTCCCTACCACTCAATTGTTATGTGTCTATGGTAGTGAGAGCGTATATGTTTTTCAGTTTTATGCTCCGCAACATATAGCACCAAAGACTGCGGACAACCTCACACACGACTGCGTGTGATTGAACTTTCCGAATATATTTTAGCAAGTTTGACATTTATTGTCAAGAAAAACATAGGAGCGGGCAGGAGACCCAAACCTAAAGGATTGGGTCTCCTGCCCGAAGATTAGATGAAAAATGCTGATGTTGAACTCATCCAACGTGTCCTTGATGGCGATGATACTGCGTTCTCAGAGCTTGTGAGAAATTATAAGAAGTCAGTCCATGCGCTTGCATGGCGAAAAGTTCAAGACTTCCACATCGCAGAGGACATCACACAGGAAACATTTCTGAAGGCATATCAGAAGTTGTCAACTTTGAATGAATCACAGTCATTTGCAAGTTGGCTCTATGTGATAGCGGCGAATGAATGTAAGGCATGGCTTCGTCGGAAACGTATACGGACACAGTCTTTGGAAGATATCAATGATGCAGAGTTGGAACAAGCGACCTATTCCAACTATGTCATTAATGAAAAAGAACGGACATCAGTAGAAGCGCAGCGCGAAGTTGTCAAGAAGTTGCTTGCGAAGCTGCAGGAGAGTGACCGTACGGTCATAACGCTCTATTACCTCGGGGGAATGACGTATGAAGAAATCAGCAGATTCTTAGGTGTATCGGTCAGTGCGATCAAGAACCGCCTCTACCGAGCGCGCCAGTTTCTAAAAAAGGAGGAACCCATGATAAGAGAAGTTTTAGAGAATTACCAAATCACACCCAATTTCACTGAGAACATCATGCAAGAAATATCACGTCTCAAACCTACACCTTCCACCAGCAAACCGCTTGTGCCGTGGGCAATTGCTGCTACAAGTACAATCTTAATTATGTTGATGCTTGGCATAGGCAGCCAACAATTAGTGCGTTTTCAGCAACCTTTTACATTAGATGCGCAAGCAGATATGACGGTTGAACTTGTTGACACACCAATTGTGCTGAATCTGGATTCTGTGCCAGATGTTAGAAATAGACTGGGCAGTATAAATCCTGCTGGTGATAGTGAAAATGAAGGTCAGAAACCAGATGAAGTCCTGTTAGCTGCCGCAGAAACCGAGGATGAGGACAAGGTATCCACACCTAAACAGCAGTGGATTCAGTCTGAACCTATTAAAGGTAGTCAAGTATATAGTCTAAAAGGCACCACGCAAGGTGATCTGTATGTTCTTGTGAGTAATAGAGGAACTCCAAACATCCTCAAGTTAACATCGGATGGAAATACTTGGCAATCTATAGATGGTTACCCGTCAGGTACAGTTTGGGGATTTAACGCAGCTATGGTAGAGTGGAATAATACTTTTTACATTATACCATCTAACGAGCTCTTTGCATCAGAAGATGAAGGAAAGACTTGGAATTCACTTTACACGTGGTCTAAAGACCACAATGTGATTGATCTTCTACCCATGGATAATGCATTCTACGCTGCATTTCAAGAAGGTATTTATAAGTCTGATGATTTAGGAAAGACGTGGAAAGCAATACAAGATGAGCAAATCAAGTATATCGAATCTCTAGTAAGAATCCAAAACACATTGTTTGTTGAAACATCCACCAAACTTTACCGATTGGATGACGATGGTTTGAACTCATTGGAATTTCCAGTACCTGTTAGGAGCATTATTTCAGTTGCAGGAACTGATGGAAAGCTTTATGTTGAAGTAACGTCTAATTCAGATCGTAGTTGGTGGATATTCCGTTCAACTGATCTTGGGGATTCGTGGATAGATATAACACCGACAAACGCTTGGTCTATAGAAGGACAACCACCTTATTGCAAATTGATTGCATCTGAAGAAACCCTGTTGGTAATGGAACAGGGAATGGTTCGCTCAACTGATGGAGGGAATACATGGCTGCCTCCACAGTTACCAGGAACCACTCCTTCAATGAGTAGTTCATATAATGCAGTTGCTGTAAATCAAGACACCTTTTATGTTGGAAGTAGTGATGGCTTACATCATTCAACTAATAAGGGAAAATCGTGGGATTTAGTGAGAGTCGCTCCAGATATGAGAAGACGTGTAATGTTTAATCTAATCGCAACCAAAAATAGTGTCGATAGTCTAAACTTGATGCCGACACTCTATGGGATAGTTGAAGTCGGAGAGATAACAAAAACTAATGATGATGGCAAGTCATGGGAGACTGTTCGTGTTGATACACCTATGTCAACATCAAACAGAGGAAACGTACCAACAATAACCCAGATTGTTAAATCAGGCGATGATGTCTACGTTAAAGGAGGATCTCTTGGTGAGGGAAAGGTAGGTCATTACATAGTATCTGACAACGGGAACACTTTAGTCCCAATTCAGGACATGCCAACTTTCAGTTCAACTGAATTAAGGATGCGTCTATTTACTTCTAAAGATCTTACGATAGGAGAGTTGCAAGAAGATTTCTCTGGTGCAAAAAATTTCTTCCAACAGATGCTTAATTCAGCACCTCAACAACTAATTAAGCTTGAAGAACTTGGACTTCGTGGCCCTTTTACTGTCAGTGGTGACACATTCTATACGGAATACAACCTTAAACTCTTTAGATGGAATCCTGGAGATACAGAATGGTATGACACTGGTCAAGAAGACATTGGTGACTTTCCCTTGGATGAATTGTTCATAAGCACATTTAAGTCACACTTCATTGTTCCCAAACTTGCAGCTTATGACAACACAGTTTACTACGGAAAGCGGAATGGACAATTGGTAGTATCGTTTGATAAAGGTAATAATTGGGTTGATCTCACTCCAGGTCTACCCTATAAGGTAAAAACATATAATAGTATCGTGTTTGTGGGTTCCACAGTATATGTGGCAACAAATGCAGGTATCATTACATCAGATGATGGGAGAACGTGGAAAACTGTCACTGATTCTGGTAGATCTAATATCATCATGGCGCATTTAGCTGTGGACGGTACAACACTCTATGGCATTACTAACACAACGAGTATCTACCGTTTAAATAGTGAAAGTGGTGCTTGGGAACAGGTTGTCACTAAGATACCAGAAATTAAAAATCTCAAAATAAGGGATTTCGTTACATCTTTCGCGGTTGCTGGAAGGACGTTGTATGTAAGTACTGAAGTAAACGGAATGTTCCATTTTAACCTTGATGAATAAAACCATTTTCTGGACGGTGTCAAACACCGTCCTTCTCATCTCCATCATCCCTTACCTCCAAATTTCTCTTTATGCAGAATTATGCAACCGTTTTACTCCTAATTTGAGTCATAATAGTTTGATATGTGTTTGATCAAACCTTCGTATAATGGAGACACCTGATGAAAAACGACGGTGCACTTATTAGACAAATACTCAGCGGTGATCAAATCGCTTTCGCTGAACTCGTGAAAAAGTATCAAAAACAAGTTCACGTACTAGCGTGGCGAAAAATTGGAGATTTCCACATTGCCGAGGACATTACCCAGGATGTCTTTCTGAAAGTATATCAGAAACTTCACACTCTGAAAGATGTGAATCAGTTTTCTGGGTGGCTCTACGTCGTTACAACAAACCTATGCAATACATGGCTCAGTAAAAATCGGATGCACAACCAACCGTTGGAAAACATTGAGACAACCATGATAGAAAGAGACGTATATTCCCATCATATCACAGAAGAGCGAGTTAAGACCACTCTTGAATCACAACGTGAAGTGGTCAAGAAACTCCTCGCTAAGTTGAAAGAAAGTGAACGCACGGTAATGACTCTCCACTATCTCGGCGAGATGACAGTGGAAGAGATTAGCAAGTTCTTAGGGGTTTCTGCTGGAACGATAAAGAGCCGACTTCAACGTGCGCGGAACCGTCTACAGAAGGAGGAAACAATGATTAGAGAAGCACTCGACCATTTTCAAATTTCACCAAACCTAACTGAAAACATCATGCAGGAAGTATCACATCTCAAACCGACACCTCCCACCAGCAAACCCTTCGTGCCGTGGGCGGTTGCATCTTCAAGTATAGTATTGATTATGATGATGCTCGGAATTGGGAGTCAGTACTTAGCCTATTTTCAGAAGCCGTATAGTTTTGATGCTCAGTCAGAGATGACGGTTGAACTAATTGATACACCAATAGTTCTGAATCTTGATACGCAACCGAGAGAACAATATCAGTTTGGAATTGCAAATGCAATTAGTGAAAATGATAACAGCGGACAGAATCCCGATGAAGTCTTATTAGCTGATGGGAAAACTGAAGGTGAAGACATTTCAATACCTAAGCAAGAGTGGGTTGAATATGAACATCAGCCATTCGCTTTTCCAAGCAAATTACTTGCGACACCTGAAGGTGAACTCTACACTTTGACCGCTGGTGGACACCTCCACAAATTGAAGAGAGATGGTGAAAGTTGGGAACATCTCAATGATATAAGTTCTTTAATTGATGATTTTATTGCTCCTGATTCACTAATGGCGGAATGGAACGGTATTCTATACCTGGTGTGGTATAATGAATTCTATGCGTCTAAAGATGATGGAAAAACGTGGGACTTGGTATATAAATGGGAAATACCTGCTGCGGGAGGGGATTTTGAAGTTCAGGAACTGGTGTTAACGGAAGAATCTTTTTATCTTGTTTACCCAGATGCTGTTTTCCGTTCTGAGGATCAAGGAAAAACATGGAAGAATATGCGTGATGAATTTCCAAATGTTCCAGACTCTATAACTGTTTTTCAAGATACAGTATTTGTCACATCAGGTACAGGTTTCTATCGAGGCAATGCCGGCAGTTGGCATAAGTTAGCGTTACCAATTCCTGAAACTGTCTATATTACTTCAGTCGCTGCTTCTAAAAACCGATTATATGTTATGGCAAATTTAGGATCTGACTTTGATCCCCAAGCAGCATCAGAGGGGCGGCAACGAACATGGTGGATATTTCGCTCAACTGATTTGGGGAATACGTGGAAAGATATAACACCCACAAACGCTTGGCCCATTAAAGGCTGGTACCCAGATCTGAAACTTATTGCTGCTGGAGAGAACATCCTGCTAATGGAAAAGGGTATGGTAATGTCAACTGACGGAGGAGAATCTTGGCTGCCACCATTGAAACCCAATGCTTCACCTTCAATGGATTCCTACTCACCTGCTGTGGTACTAAACGACCATAGCATTTATGTTGGTAGCGGCGATGGATTTCAAAGTTCCAAAGATGGTGGAAAAACTTGGGAAAGTATTAAAATACCAGCACGGAAAAAGTTTTCAAGGAATATCATAGCTAATTTAATCGTATATGATGGAATTGAGAATTCACAAGAAACACCTTCAGCGGTCTATGTTAAGTCTTGGCGATCACTTGTCAAAACTACAGATAGAGGTAAATCTTGGAATCCTGTTGAAAAGGAAGTACGAATGACAGAACCCTTCAGGGAGGAACAACCGGAGATTCTTAGCATAGTAGAAGCTGATGATGGACTTTATGCTAAAGGGGGTAGTGGCTATGACACTGTAAAGAAAGTTAATATGTATAGAGTATCTGAAGATGGAAACTCGCTGATTGGTATTCAAGGTTTTCCATACTTACACTCTCATTCAATAACTAACAAATTGGATAGGCATCACAGGAACCCCTTAGGGCTGTCTGATACAGCATTGGTTGAGGAACTTCAAAAGAATTACAAAGGTGCAACGCAGTTTTTCAAGGAATTAGTAGATTTGGCACAGGGAGAATTAGTAGATTTGGGACAAGGCGGTATTCAAGGCCAAATTATTCTGGTTCAACGTGATCTTATAAATAGAGGTTTAAACGGTACATTTGCGGTAAGTGGAGATACGTTCTACTTAGAATACAACTTCAAACTCTTCCGATGGACACAAGGTGAAAGAGAATTGTATGATACAGGTGTGGAAGAGACGATTGGTCTTACTATCAGGTTGTCTGATGGCAAGTATTTACCCGCTACACTTATACCTCCCGCTGACATGCCAAAAGGACGTGCACTGGAAAAGTTTCGTGCTTTGCATAATCTCAAACTTGCTGTTTCAGGTAATACTGTCTACGTTGGGAAACGAGATGGCCACCTTCTTGTATCTTATGATAGAGGAGATAATTGGACAGATATCACACAAAGTTTGCCGCATCCGGTTATTGCGTTCAAGGATATAAAGTTCGTTGGGTCCAAAATATATGTAGCAACGGATGCTGGTGTAACTATGTCACATAATGGAATACAGTGGCATGCAATCACTGATGCAGATGGAACAGATCTCGTCATGGAATACTTGGCTGTTGATGGTAGAAGACTGTTTGGAATGACTGATAAAACTGGTGTTTATCTCTTGGTGAATGGCACTTGGGAACAGATTGTATCAGATACGCCTGAGAGATTTACTTCTCTTGCTATAGATGGGAATACTGTGTATGTTAGCACTATGCAACGTGGTATGCTCCACTATGTTCTTGAGTAGATAGACACATCTTGAATATTAGGTGTCAAGTGTGTCATACAGCAAAACCTTTCCTGAGAGTAGTATCATTTTTAAAGTTCCGCGCTGACGGTCATCTCTAACCTATGCTCAGGCTTGCGTTGTTTTGTAGAAAGCAGACGGTAATTGAGTCTAAACAGCAGATCAGTAAATTTGCGTAATTTATAATCCGCAGTGGCACGCACTTCGTGGCTTATGCCTTCATAAAAATAGTATTGTGCGAAAGGGACACCACCATCACTCTTGCCATAACCAAGAGTATGGTTAACATCAATACGTCCCTTACCAAAGATACCGTAAACGATCCGATTCTCAAACGAAAAGGTGCGCGTCTTTGCATCAGGTTCATCATCAAGCTGCTCAATATCGGTTGTGCGTTTATATCCACCGGTACCACTCCAACGTAATGTCCGACTGATTTCATACTGCAGTTTCAATTCTGTTACCTGCTCAAATTGTCGTAGATCAGAAATCGGTGTTGATGAGAATAAATCTGGGTTGGAAACATTTCCTGCCTCCATATCATCTGGATTGGTAATTCCTCCGATTTCATCGGGGTTGGAAATCTCTTCTATTTCTTCAGAGAAGTTCAGTTGGCTATATCTCTCTGTTTCTCTACGTTGTTCCCAATTAGCACCGATAGAGAGCCGTTGCGTCGGATTGACTGAAAAAGAAACATCCCATGTTCTATGTTTTCGGTGTCGTTCTTGGGTGTTAATCCGTCGGTTGAGCGACCGTCCCGTACGTAGATTACCTTCAATACTGAACTGTGGTGAGGGAGAGAATTCCACACGATGATGTTGGTTGACGCGTCCGAATAGTGTTTCTGAACCTTGAAGACTTTGGAGCAGATATAAGGATATTTCATCTTCCGCTTCCTGTTCCTCAGTAAGCCATAAACGTGTCTGGACATTAAAGGCTTTCAGGATCCGTGTGAACGGATTGATTCTTTCGGTGTTCTCATCTTGATTGATTTTACTTGAAGCCCTGCCGAAGTTACGAGATTGCCGTGCAAAGAACTGACGAGGTTGAAATCGGAGGCGGAATGCAGCATCTACAGCAGTTGTCGGTTTGTCACCAACATTTTGGTATATCTTGATGTATGTGCCTTCTTCCGGATCCTCTACATAACGCAGGTCATCTAATCTAACGTAAAACCCTTCTCCCGGTTGGATTCTATGTCCAGTCAGTGGATGAATATCGGTATAGATTTCACGACGTTGGGTCGTCAGTTTTTTGTCCAATTCGTAAGTAACTTCAGCATCAATTGCACGATTGAAAGGCGTAAATTGTAGGGTCGTATCTGCCAACTGTGTTGTGGTATCTGTTCCCAGTTCTGAATGTGCTTTCACCATTCTGCGAGCAAGGTTGGTCCGTAGGTTAACCCAATTGCCTTGTTGTGAAAAGAGACCGACTTTCCAAGTTCGCGCTGTGGTAGAACGCATCCAATCTGAAATACCGATATTCTCACCATCAAGTGCTAATAACGGTTCTTTTGCAAAAGACTGCTCCAGCTCGTAACTTGTGTGTATGGAAACCCATTTGAAATTAATCAGGTTCACACGACCAGAAGTGCGATTACGTCTACGGTTGCGAAAAGCGGAGAAATCATCCGTTGAGAGAAAGCGGTTGTATGTGCCGATAAGTTCAAAAGGTGAAAGAAGATAGGATAGACTACCCTCTTGTCTTGTCTTTTGGTAGTTTTCATCAGAATTCTGTGTTTCCTGATTCTGTTCAATATAGGATGTGCTACGATAGTCATTCCAACGGACATTTGGCAACCATTTTAGAAACGACATTTTGCCTGTCGGTGTCTTTGGAGCAAGATCACTTTCCAACGCACTGGGTCTCCGCGCACTATCTCTTTGATATTGTGATGATGATGAGGTGTATAGATTATCCACTTGTGGAGATACCGCCGCAAAAGCTGCACCCCGGCTTGTTCTTGGTGCGAAATTGGCACCCCAATTGATATTATTCCGTCTGGTTGTCGCTCCTTCCAATGCAGACTCAATCGTTCTTCCTGCACCCATATCAAATTGTAACCATTGATACGGCAACAATTTGGAACCAAGATTAAAGGACTGCTCATCAGATGCTTGTGAGATAGAGGTGGGATCAAACAGAATGGCATCCTCAAAACCCTCAGTTGCGTATTGTGTCACATATCTATCACGGTTCCGATTGTTACGAGACGCACCGACAGGCAGAAATTTTGCATCCATTGCTCGCACATCAAGATTGCCAATCAGTTTCGGACGCAGCTTATTTGTCCAAGTTGGTATGTCCCAACTTGTGCTACCAATGAGTTTCCAAGCATTACTCACATCCTTTCTATCTACTGCGGAATAGGTGTTACTATCAACTGCACTCACAGCGAATTCCCCATTTAGCCAAGTCTGTTGCGCAAGATTAAGACGACTCTCCAATCCCCATACAGTATGTTTCTGTGGCGGCACGAGAAGTGTACCATCCCCTTCTGAATCCAGTTGATGCAGACGGAGTGCAGCCAGATCATCCTCATTCAGCAAGACTAAGGCTTGATCGGGATCATCCATATCGGCTTCTACTGCGTAAGAAGCACCGAAAGATAACCATTCTCCAGGGAAAGTCAAGACATTGTTGATTCCGTAAAGATTTTGTTGATATGCGTTATCTTCAGGAATATACTCAAAATCAACGCGGATAACATCGTTGCTTGTAATCAGATGTTTGCTGTTGAACTCAATAATCGGATCACCGTATTCACGGATGATGTAATCGTTGTTCTCACCGCGTCGCATCTTTTCTCCGTTTAGCCAAACAATCTCACTACCTGCCTTGACAATAACAAATTGGTTATTTACATCAAGTCGATATTCACTACGTCCCTCCTCTCCACGAATAACTTTGCTGGTAGATTGTCCTTTTGGAAGTGCACTCGGAATGAGATGGAATTGTCCCCACGCAAAATTCCCTTCAACCTTGACACCCTCTAATGCTCGTGGGAAGAAGATAAATTCAGACGGTCCTAATGTTGCATTGAAATCCCCTAAAGTGCCTATCACATTGGGATGTATGATACGGATTAGTTTCTGATTAATGTCCTGTATATCTTCAGTCATGCCTTCCGGTTGAATAGGTAAATCTTGGTCAGAGAGCATTGCCAATACCTCAATATTATCTGAGACGTTTCCACGCACATTGATTCGGAACTCCTGGTTTTGTGATAAGGAACGACCACTTCCAACAGCAATACCAAAGGTGCGACTTCCGGAATATTCTAACTGTGACGATGGTGTTGTAGAAGATGATCGGGGAGTTGTTGTCGGTTTGCTTTCCACATCAGTGGATACGTCTGTTGTTGTGGTTTCTGACACATCGTTAGGAGATACACCAAATAGGTCTCGTTTATATATCTTCTGTAAAGTGAACGGAATTGCTCGGTAGGTTATTGTCCATGTAGTGTCTTTTTGTGCTGTGACAGATTTATCAAATATGATTTTGCCTGTTGTATAGTCAATCTGATAGTCTGTGTCTTTAACAAGCGTCTTTCCTTTATTATCTGATATCTGTTCACTATCCCAAAATATAGGTGGATATTTAATAGTCCATTCAGTTTTTTCCGTTTCCAATACGATGCTTTCGGATTTCTCAATTATGGCAAAGGTGGGTAGTTTGAGGGGTAGGTTCTGCGTTTGAAGTCCAGTTTGTGCATCAACACATACAACATAACCTAAATAAATAGAACAGATACACAATGGTAGTAGAATTTTGATATGTCGTGCCATCCTTCTACCTTCCATTCCTATATTACTTATTCTGTTTTGTTGGCATCTGATGTAGAAATCTTCTTGAATATCACATTAAAAACTTTAATGTCTCCTGCTTCAGTATCACTTACATATACCTGTCCTTTCTGTGAAACAGCGATTCCACAAGGGTTCAAGAGCGTTTTCGCAGTGAAATCCATAACAGCACCTCCATCTTGTGTGAATATCTGAATCCTCTGATTTCCACTGTCTGTGATATATAGATAATTCCATTCGTCTAATGCAAGCCGCTTTGGATCACGGAATTGTCCGAGTTCACTACCTTTTTCACCCCATGAAAGTGTGGGATTTCCACTGAAATCATAACTGACAATGCGATTGTTGCCAGTATCTACTACATACACGGTGCCGTGTGGATTGATAACTATATCAGTAGGATTCCAGAACTGATCTCTATTACTACCGAAACTCCCCATAGCATTTATAGGAACAAGATTCTTACTGAATTGTATCCATCGATGATTGAGTGTGTCAACCACATATACCTCACCATTCCGACCAATACCGATTCCTTCGGGAGCGTCAAATTGATAGTCTTCCGTTGTTGTTGCGATTGGATAAAAGATACGATTCACGAGATTACAATACTGCACCCGATGATTTCCGGTATCAGCCACATAGAGCGCGTCCAAACTGAGTGCTATGTCAGTAGGAAAATCAAATTCACCTTCACGCCACCCAAAACTACCGAATTCAGCGATAAAATGTCCATCCGTATCAATGACTTGCACCCTGTTATTCCCTGTATCTGCTACATACAACTGTTGATATGCATCTAAAACCAACCCCATAGGATTTAGAAATTCTCCTGCACCTTGTCCAGTTCTACCGATCGTTTTGATGTAACTCACCCCTAATATAGGCGGAGATTCTCGTGTTCTGATTGAAGGGACGATATCTACATTTGGGACGATTGGGGGTTGCAGTACACCTGCACTATCCGGTTCAGGCACAGCACAACTTATGAAACAGAGGAGGGCAACAAAGATAAGACATCTGCCGCAGTGAGTAAACTTTACCCTTGCTTTTCTATCTGTAGAAATGAGAGAGGGAGGTGTTGGAAACTGAACCATTGAAAAATGTGAGAGCTTGACATCAATCCCGTTGCACCCTAAATTTGAAAACAAAGGTTGTCTGCTGATCATTAAATTCACTTGTCACACCGGGTACTATAATACGCATGTTATTTGATTTGGTGGTTCGTTTTGGAAAATAGATATAGAATAGCGACTTGTTTTTCGGCATCACGTTGGTCTTCTTGAAGTCATCAGTCGGCAGAACGGCAGCATCCCCTTGAACACGAATAGTCTTGTCATAGCGGAAAACATCTGCAGCGAATTCTGGAGGTAACTTGGGTCTAAAATTCTTGGGTAAATGGAAGGAGAGTTGCGACTTATCAACTTGTTTTATTATTTCCCCTGATTGGTCAAGTAATTTGCAATCTTCCCTTCTGTAAGTAATCCATTGGTTAGTGTTATTGTAAATTAGAATAGCGAATGCATTAAGATTCTTGACCTCATGGAGTGGCACTGCCATCGCGACGATGCCATTTTTCTTGTATATAACGGTGCCGGTTTGCGGTGTTATAATAGCATTTGGATCAAATACTGGAACAATCCGTTCCGGTTTGAAGATGTCAACAAAAAAATCACCCACCTTTGCACAGCCACCTAAATATATAGTCAGTGCTAAGATTACAGAGATTTGCAATATACATTTCCAAATATAAGGTGATTTATGTATAGTGTCTGTTGTCTTATTGTGTAATTTTATCAAAATGTATTTCCTTTTTTGTGTGTTACTTGTCGCTATACGCTAACATCGCTGCACCGACGAGTCCTGCGTCGTTTCCTAATTTTGCTGGTACTATTTCCATATTACCAGGGATATCCATTGCTCGTTTCGCGAATTCGGTGCGAATATGTTGAAAAAGTATGTCCTCTCCGGCTGCGGCAATCCCTCCACCGATGATGGCAATTTGAGGGTTGAGAATGTGGGCAATAGATGTTAATGCTACACCGATATATCTACCGGTCTCAGAGAAAATGTCTTTAGCAAGTTTATCCCCATCAGTTGCTGCTTGAGCGATCTGCTTCGGTGTTAATCCTTCAGGATTCAAACAGGTTTTCCTTCCCTCAGCTATCTTCTGTTGTGTACGTTCAACAATATGTCTTGCACCGGCATAGGCTTCAAGACAACCACGATTACCGCATCCGCATTCTCGTCCATCCGGTTGAACTACGGTGTGTCCCAATTCCCCAGCAGTATTCCAACTGCCGTGATAGACTTTTCTGTTGATGACTACACCACCACCGACACCGGTACCAAGTGTCAAGGCAACAACGTTTTCATATCCAACGCCAGCACCATGGTGTAATTCGCCTAACACCATTACATTCACATCGTTATCAATATAGAGTGGAATGTTTATACCATCAAGTTCAGCAGAGACATATTCCAGTAACGGAATATCTGTCCACCCAGGGAAGTTCGGTGAAAAGTGGATAATACCGCTACCAGCGATGATGAGTCCAGGAGCACCTAAACCAATACCAATTATCTTACCTTTAATGTTATCACTATGATGAGATTCGGTATCTGCGTTGGTAATGACTTGTTGGATTGTCTGAGCAATACGGACTGCGATTGCTTTTGCGCCTTCATCTACACGAGTAGAAACGACTGTCCGGCATGAAAGTTTACCATCTGTCCCCAATAATCCAGCTTTAATATCAGTTCCACCCAGATCAATTCCGATACTATATTTCATATATTAGAGATTTCTGCTGTCGTAGAGATTCCTTCCGATGGAAATCTGGAGTCTGCTATCAGTTTTCTAATTTTGTGAAATCCATTTGATGCGTGCGCCGTCCCCAACGTTGCATACATAAATTTCTGGTTCAATACCAGTGCGTTGTGTATACTCTTTCATTACCCGATTATGTAACGTCTCTACTGCATCTTGATAGACTAAATTCACTGTACATCCACCAAATCCTGCACCTGTCATTCTTGCACCGATGACACCCTCAATACTTTGCGCGATTTCTGTTAGTATGTTTAATTCATCACAACTCACTTCATAAGCGTCCCGTAGTCCTGCGTGTGATTCATTCATCAGTGTGCCAAAGGTGCTGATATTCTTGGTTGTGAGAGCATTTACAGCCGTTTGTACACGTGTGTTCTCCTCAACAACGTACCTACACCTTTTTTGTGTAATTTGTGGTAGTTCTGCTTCATATTTTTTGAAATCGTCCAGTGTCACATCGCGAAGGGAAGTAATAGAAGGCATCCATTGTTGCATAATTTCAACTCCCTTCTCACATTCAGCACGACGTTTATTATACTCTGAGGAGGCGAGTTCACGTTTGACATTTGTATTACAAATTACAAGCAGAATATCTTCCAAGTTGAGTGGAACATGTTTGTATTCAAGAGAACGGCAATCCAAAAACAGGGCGTAGTCTGTTTTTCCTAATAGCGATATTGAGGGGTCCATAATTCCGCAGTTGACACCAGCAAATTCGTGTTCTGTGCGTTGACAAAGCGCGGCTAACTCGGTAGGGGGTAGTTCAATTTTAGTTGCCTCACTATTGGTATTTATTTCTGTTCCATCTAACTGTAGACTGCACACTCCCAAGAAAGCAAGTGTTGAAGCGACTGAAAGTGCTGCGGAGGAACTGAGTCCTGCCCCAATCGGTACATCACCAGAAATAATGCCGGACATACCCATTAACGTGTGATCAATTTCATTCAAAACCTGTTCTTGCAATAGATGTGCAACACCCTTTAAATAATTACTCCAAGCAGGTGTATCCGATGTGTCAACCGTATCCAGACTGAAGGTATATTCTTCATCCATATCTAACGCGTGTAGATGCACTTGACGGTCAGGTCGCTTGCCACCGACAATGTGGATGTATTTATCAATTGCAACTGGAAATACGAAACCATCATTATAGTCTGTATGTTCACCGATGAGATTAACGCGTCCTGGGGCAGAAACGATGAATTCTGGAGAATGACCGAAACGGTTAATAAATTCCAGTTTCAATCTATTGATATTTTCAGGTTCTTTTTTTCTCATTTGATATTTTAAGTGGATGGAACTTGATCTGTGTTTTTCAGGATCAATCCTTAATAGGTGTAGCAGCAAAGAACTTTAGTAATTTTACTACCATCGTGTACAACTCTGTTCGCGGAACATAACAGTCTACACTAATATCCGGTGTGATTTCTCTATTCTTCTCAGGCAGGAGTTGCTCTTCAGGAGCATGCAATGCGGGTTGTGGATTGATTCGCGCCATATTTTCCGTTTTAGATTCATTTTCTGCAATTACGATTTCTCCAACTGGAAGATGTGTGGTAAGTTGCGGAACATCTGTCTCTGTCAATATAGTTAGGTGTGGAAGAGATACCTCTGCTAACTCCTCCAACTGTATCATCAGTGGAATAATTTCATTAAAGGAACATTGTGTTTCAGTTGGACTTGCTGTAATAACAGAAAGTAGAGGTATTGATTTCGCCAAGGCATTTCTGATTGTCTCAGAAAAAACACTTAGATGCCGATGTTCAAGCGTAGTTTCGGGTTGTAGTATAAACAGACTCACTGGATAACCTTCAATATTCTCTTCAATGCTAATTACATCAATTGTTATTGCATTTTCGTTGTTTATGTCATTTGAATTCGTATCTGTAGTATCATTTGATGTATCATCACCCCGTAAGAGTTTAATACGATTTTCAATAGATATAACAAATAGTTTTTTGCACTTCGGACAGGTAAAACTATTGCGTTCTAACTCTCCTCTAAATGCTACTTCACCACAGTATTTGCATTTTTGCCATAAACTGATGTTATCTTCAGTGACTTCTGTGCTTCGGACTGTTTCCATTTTTCAACCAAGTAAATTCGTAAATGTAATATCTTTAAACTATAAAAAACTTGCTATTGCATCTGCTTCTGTGTCGTAACGGTCAAAAATTGTTACAAGTTTTGCCATAATGATGAGACTTCTGATGTTTCCTCCAATATTGAGGAGAACAATTCTGCCATTATTACGTTTGATAGATGCATAGGCTGCGACAATGACTCCTAACCCGGAACTATCCATCATTTGTACACGTTCCAAATTCAAGATCATAAACACCGGTTGCCCGCGTGCTTCACGAACTTGGTCGTCAATGGCGTTTTTCAGTGCGATGGTGTTAGGACCAACAAGGTTTCCTTCAACATCTAAAATAATAACACTCCCTTTATGCCGTAAGTTGATTTGCATAAATTCTCCTTTCTCCTTGAATGTTCATCTGAATCATCAGCACGTGAAGAATTGGATATAGGACAAGGTGCTTTGTTAATCTGTATACTGTTTACCTCAGTATAGTCTTCAACCATCTTTCTGGTATGTAACAAATTCAGAATTACTTATATTTAACCATTTTGACGATGGTACCGTTAGCCTCGAATTCTACCTCGTCCATGCATGCTTCCATCAGGAAAATGCCACGTCCGCTACTTTTGAGCAGGTTCTCAGGTTCAAGAGGGTTTGCGACCTCCTCGCGTTCAAACCCAATTCCTTCATCTGTTACGACAATTGTAAGTCTATCCTTATCTATAAGAAACTCAAAAATAGCGGTCTTATTGATGTCTTCTTTATTGCCGTGTTTGATCGCGTTTGTCCCTGCTTCAATGACAGCGAGATTCACATGTTCCTGCGCTTCTTCATTAAAATCCATCTCTCTCAGAATATCGCTAATAACAGTGTCAAGTAGATAAATCAACTGCATTGTGCTTGGGAGAGAAAGTTGAATTCGCCATTGCTTATTCTCGCCCACGAGTTATGCTCCTTCCTTGCGAATGCAAAGTTGCCGCGCTGAATTTTTTGTAGTATCAGTGTTCTCGATCATTTTGTTATGCTATCTTAGATTCAGTGCGTTTAATTACAACTACGGCGCGGTCATCCTTAAGTTGTGTTGTCCCACTAAATTCTAAAAGTTCATTTTCAAGTATTTCACATAGAGATTCTGCGGGTAATGTTATATTTTTTGAGAAGCATTCAATCAAACGTTCTTCTCCATAAAATTCATTTGGTATTTTCCCCTCTGTTTCGGTTACACCATCAGTATAAAGTAATAGGACATCTCCTGGCGTTAATAGACATGTATCAAAAGAAAAAGTGGCAATATCGAATGCCCCTATTAACATTCCACCCGTTTCAAGCAACTCAACCTTATCCGGACTTTTATCGGGGTGTTCTGTATTTGCTGATTCTACAATGAAATGGATTGGTGGACAGTGTCCACCGTTGGCATAAGTAAATTTTCCTGTCTCTAATTCTAATATGCCGTATACTATTGTAGCAAATTGTTCAAGGTCGGTGTTGTGAAAAAGTAAGGTATTAATTCGTTTTAGGATGGTAGCGGGACAGTGTGCTTGATTACTCAGCAACCGTGAAGCTGTCTGGATCATGACCATTAAGAGTGCAGCGGGAATTCCATGTCCTTTAACATCCCCTAAGACTACTCCAATGCTTGTATCTGTGAGAGGGATAAAATCGTAGAAATCTCCAGAGACAGAAGTAGAACTTCGGAACAGTGTTGCAAAATCAAACCCTTGATATGTTGGTGGTTTTTCAGGTAGTAATTTCAGTTGTATTTCGGCAGCTGCTTGTAGATGTGTACCGAGTTCCGCAACACCCTCTTCACTGAAACTGTCACCCATAGCGTTGATTAGCGGATTGATGTACTTCACGGGTCGCGTTCGTCCCAGTACTGCGTTAATTCGAGCGGTTACCTCTCGTAAATCAAAGGGTTTTGTAATATAGTCGTCTCCCCCAATTTCCAAACCGCGTAATTTATCCTCAGTCTGTGTCTTTGCGGTCAACCAAAGTACAGGAATAGACCGTGTCTCAGTATCTTCTTTCAACCGTTTTATAACTTCTAATCCATCCATCTGTGGCATCATGACATCAAGCAGGATGAGGTCTGGTTGAATAGTTTTTGCGTTATGTATCCCGCTTAGACCATCACCTGCAGTAACGACATTGAACCCATCTGAAGCTAAGCTCATTTCAAGCAGAGCCAGAATATCAGAGTCGTCATCAATAACTAAAATAGTTTCTGCTTGCTCTATAGGGTTAGATGTATAAATTGTTTCGGACATCTCTAATCACCTTCATAATGAGTTTGATATTGGTTGTAGTTGATCTGATTATTGTCTGAACAGCATCTTCTTGGTATTCTCAATCAATGATTTGTGAGATACGTTCTATTTATTTTTTCAAAATTGCATAAGCCCTTTATGATAAAAACGGAATCCAGAATTGAAAGTTGCATCCTTTTTCATCTTCCCCAGCATCCACCCAGATTTTTCCTTTGTGTGCTTCAACAAATCCGCGTGCGATTGAAAGTCCTAAACCTGTTCCTCCCTGTTCGCGAGTTTGAACATTACCAAGTTGTTGGAATTTATCGAATATGTTTTCACGTTCTTGAGGAGGTATTCCAGGTCCTGTGTCAATTACTTCCACGTGGATACCTTCCAGGTCATCGGTGTCAGAAGTCGTATTCTCAAGCGGACATTTCTTGTTCGATATTTTGATTGTAACGTTCCCGTTTGGTGGTGTAAATTTTATTGCATTTCCAACGAGATTTGTGATTATTTGCCCGATTCGTTCTTCGTCTCCTGTTAGTTGAGGTAAATCAGGTTGAACCCTCAAGTCTAAGTTAATTGTCTTTTCATCAGCCTGTGGTTTAAGTTCTTCAAGTCGTTGTTGTGTGATTTCTGCAAGATCAACAGGTTCAAGATTCATCACGATACGTCCTGCTTCGATGCGAGAAATATCCAGCAAATCGTTAATCATCATTGCGAGACGTTTTGATTGACGATGGACGCGTGTTAGACTAAGTTGCTGATCTTTGTTCAGCGGTCCTGCTTTTCCATCAAGTATCAGTGAAATGAAACCGATGATTGAAGTCAAAGGTGTACGTAATTCATGGGAAACAAGTGCTACAAAATCGGATTTCATTTGATCTATTTCATGTTCACGTGTAATATCGTCAAAGACATAAACCATTCCTGCCATTTCTGTATTTTCATCATTAGTTGTTGTCTGAATTGATGAGAAATAACTTGTTACTACCCGGAGCACCCGATTTTTACCTTCCTGATCTAAGTTAATTTCAACAGTTGCTCGTGTATCTTTACCGTGTGTATTTGCTAAAACAGTTAGATCTGTGGTACTGAGTAATTCGGTAAAGCGATCAGGAAACTGTGATGTATCACTATAGTTAAGCAATTGTTTGGCGGCAGGGTTAAAATAGAGTATATGGTCATGTGTGTCAACAACGATGAGTCCTTCACTGAGACAATCCACAATTGCGGTCATCTGTTGTTCGGCGTTGATAAGTTTCTCAACAGCGATTTTCAGGTTGTGGTGCATTTCGTTAAATTCATGTGCCAGCATTCCGACTTCGTTTCTGCTTTCTGCAGCAATTAACTCGGTTTCCTCATCTTTGAACCATCGCATATTTGCTATATTTTTTCGAACTTGATCAGATTCTTCTTGTACTACCTGTTTTGCTTCTTGTCCAATACGTTTTGCGGTTTCTGCAAGCTGCATTACAGGTAAGGAAATCCGTTGTGCTGCGACATAGGCGACAGGTACAACGATGAGACATGAGAGTATTGTCACCCAAAATACATATTGATTCAATTTATTAACACCTGCATACGCCTCTGAACTTGGATATGAAACAAAAACGATCCAATTTGCGAAATTCTGTTCTTTTTTCCACGGTTGCCATCTTGAAGGTGTTGTTCGTGCCCATCCATATACACGCATTTCATTATTTTTGTCGGATTCGCCTTGTACCACATAACCGTAAGTTTCACCTTCCCGTCCTTTTTTCGCTTCTGCAATTGCTTTTGCGACTGCTTGTTCAAAACGCATTTCCTGATTTATTCTATAACCGCTTTCCTCTGATGCAGCGACGATGATTCCTGATTGTGATGTTAAAATTGTTTGTGTATTCATATCTTCCATCGATTCAACTACATTAGAGAGTTCTGGTATTGAAAAGGTAACCTTTAGTACGCCAATAGTATTCTTTTCTTGTGTTGACGGTCTTCTTTGACTGCCATCTCGGATAGGGAGTGCTATGGTGAGATAGTGTATTTCCCGTGTCTCATCATATTGGACATCTTCAGCATAATCAAAACCGTATTCTTTGCTCAATGCATGATCCCACCACACTTCCTCCTTAACTTGGGTTGGTAATTCATTTCTTTTATAGTCAATATTAGGATTGTTTGAACGTAGAACATATCCATCAACATTTGTAATCGTTACTTCACTTGTAATTACTGTTGCTCCATTTCTGTCTCTATTTCTTTCACCTCTGTTTCTAAATCCTCTTCTGGGACGACCTGCATAGGTTTCTAACAACCGGATACTATCCTCCAAGTTTCCTCTTACCTCCCAAAAGACATCCTTGTCTACATTAGCAGCATTAGCTTTTATTACTTCTGGTCGGAGATTTGATAGTTCGTTCCGAATGTTTCTAACTCTCTGAAAAATAGCGCGATCAGCAAGAAACAACTTTTCTCGTGCCAGTAAAGCCAAACTTTCTCCGACATTTCTTTTCAGAGCATTTCCACCCAATGCTTTGATAGTCAGTGAAACAACTAACAAAGGCGCAAGCGAAACGATTAGAAATAGAACTACTTGTTGACCACGCAGTCCCATTTTAAACCAAGAATGTGCAGGTTTTTTGTTTTCCATCCCTGCTCTCCTATAAGGTGTACGCTCCTGAAATGCCTGTTTTTGACTTAAACAACAGCATCGTATGCTGCTTCTTCAGTTTCATAAATTTCTAAAATTGATTTAAGACGTGTAACTTCCAATATACTGCTAACAGCTTTCTGTGGATTTAGCAGTACCAGTTTTCCACCGGATCTTTGCACAACTTGAAATGCAAGAATAATGACACCCAAGCCAGTGCTGTCAAGGAGTGGGACGTCCGTTAGATCAAGAATTAATTTGTTATTACCATTTTGTAGCTGCTGTTCAATTTCGTCCTGCAGCTGATCCGCGATAGTACCGATGATTTTGCCTTGAGCGTGTAAAATTGCAGTATTTTGAACGTCCGATGTAATATGAAACATTGCATAAAACTCCTTCCCTACTGAACTGCTATTTCTAAAACACACGTATGTCTAAAAGTATGTCTATGTATAGAACATGGTAGTCATTATAGGCTATTAGTCCATGTATTGCTGCGACTCACTACAACATAAGTACGTTTTAGTTTTTCAATACGGCTTGTGTGTATGTTTTCAATTTCTGCTCCAAGTTCATGCAGGACTCTCTTACTATGAGATATTTCAGTATTATGTTCTGTTGATTTATACGCTATCCATTTCCCTGTTGCATTTAGTAATGGCAAGCAGTAGTGCGCCGATTTGTCCAGTGAGGCTACATAACGGGTCAAAACCCAATCGTAAGCGTTGATAAATTCATCTGTTTCAGCACAAATTTCTGCACGTTTTGCGATAACCTGGATTGAAGCGTCTATGTTTAGTTGCGAAATCAAATAGTTTAAAAATGCCACCTTTTTCTCAGAAGCCTCGACAAGCGTTAGACAGATAGATGGAATATATATTTTAATAACAATACCCGGAAATCCTGCGCCAGTTCCAATGTCAATTACTTCTTGGTTCTCTGTGATTGAAAAATGTTCAAGGATGCTGATAGAATCGAGAAAATGTTTATATATCACCTCAGAGTCATCATGAAGCGCGGTAAGATTTATACGAGTATTCCACCTTTTCAGTTCTGTGCGATAAATGGTCAATTGTTCAATTTGCTCAGATGTAAGTGGAAATCCATGTCTGTTGAACACTTCATCAAGTTGATTTTGGAACTGTGTTTTCATGCTTCCTGTTTGTCAGTGTTGCCTTTACCTCTATGATGCTGAGATCTGTCTATGCTGATGTAGCATAACCATTAAAATTGAGATGTCCGCAGGTGACACACCTGGAAGTCGTGATGCTTGTCCTATTGACGCTGGACGAATTTTCTCCAAGTTCTCACGTGCCTCAGTTTTCAGTCCACGCACATCTACATAGTTGAAATTATCTGGTATTCGTAGATTTTCCATTTTTTTGAATTGGTGAATTTGCCGTTGTTGTCGTTGTATGTAGCCATCATATTTAATCTGAATTTCTACCTGTTCTTTCACCGAAGGCGACAGTTCTTCGTCAGATGGAGCTAACCGTGCTACATGTTCGTAGCAAAGTTCTGGTCGTTTCAGCAGATCTGCAAGTGCTGTAGGTTTTTTCAACTCACCAGTTTCAACAATGTCTGCTAACTGATCAATAGTTTCTGTGTTTGGTGTCAAACGCGTTTGGTCTAAACGAGTTAATTCAGAGTTGATAGATGCAGCCTTTTTTTGAAATCTGTCATAAGTTTCATCATCAATCAGTCCTATTTGCCTTCCAATTTCGGTGAGTCTGAGATCGGCGTTGTCTTCTCTCAATGTTAACCGATATTCCGCCCGTGATGTGAACATGCGGTAAGGTTCGCGTATATCCAATGTAACCAAATCGTCAATGAGAACGGCTATGTATGCTTCGGATCTATCAAGGATGAGAGGGGCTTTTCCTTTGGCTTTCAATGCAGCATTTATTCCCGACATGAGTCCTTGTGCTGCGGCTTCCTCATAACCGGTAGTGCCGTTGAGTTGTCCTGCGAAATAGAGTCCAGGAACAGTTTTAGTTTCAAGAGTGGGTTTGAGTTGTGTGGCTGGTGCAAAGTCATATTCAACAGCATAACCGAATCGCATGATTTCAGCATTTTCTAAACCTTTGATACTATGTACCATATCCACTTGAACGTCTTCAGGTAAACTTGCGGAGATGCCGTTTAGGTATATTTCATCTGTATTTAATCCTTCTGGTTCGATGAAGACTTGGTGCTCTGTTTTTTCTGCGAAACGGGTAACTTTATCTTCTATAGAGGGACAATAGCGAGGACCAATGCCAACGATACGACCACTGTACATTGCTGAACGGTGCAGATTATTTCGTATCACATCATGTGTTTTCTCATTGGTGTAGGTCAGATAGCACGGAACTTGCGGTTGTGTTATTCGTTCAGTGGAGAAAGAGAAAGGGAGTGGGTTTTCATCACCGGGTTGGGTTTCCATTTGGTCGGTGTCAATGGAGTGTGCATTGACGCGAGGCGGTGTGCCTGTTTTGAGTCTGCCAATTTCAAATCCGAGATTGAGAAAACTATCAGAGAGTTTTTCTGCGGAGGACTCACCTGCCCTGCCAGCACTATATGACACATCTCCGATATGGATTAATCCTCTCAGGAAAGTGCCTGTAGTTAGGATTACAGTATTTCCATAATATGCAGTTTGGGTTTGACTTTTAATGCCGATGCATGTCCCATTTTCTACCAATAATTCTTCTACTAATACTTGCTTGATGTCAAGATGGTCCTGTTTTTCGAGGACACGTTTCATTTCATCTTGGTATGCCTTTTTGTCTGCTTGTGCGCGGCTGGACCGGACAGCGGGACCTTTTTTTGTGTTCAAACGGCGGAATTGAATACCGGTTTTATCAATGTTCTTTGCCATTTCTCCACCGAGTGCGTCTATTTCCTTGACAAGATGTCCCTTTGCGAGTCCACCGATAGCAGGATTGCATGACATCTTCGCAATCGTATCCAGATTGATAGTAACGATGAGCGTTTCGCAACCCATGCGTGCAGCGGCGAGTGCTGCTTCACATCCAGCATGACCTGCTCCAACAACAATGACATCGTAATGTTTGTTATATATATTCATGATCTGTCTTCTTGTAATAGATTTGTCGTTTGATGGTTAGAATCCTTCATAAATAATGTTAACAACCAGTTTGCCGACAATTTCCAGGCTTTTTGGACTGCATTTGTCTACTGTATCTTCAAGTGTGTGCCAATGCGGGTAATCAAAGTCAATGATATTGACCATAGGCACACCTGCTCTTATTAAGGGGACATGGTCATCCATCACTGCGGGACCATCTCTGTCTTGAAAGGGGTCTAAACCGAGTTTCTTTGCGCGTTTCCAAATTATATCCATGAATTCTGGATTTGCTGCCCAAGAGAATTGTTCTTTCGGTATTTCCAAATCCTTGTCTCCTATCATATCCAACAGGATTCCATAGTCTGGTCGCCATTTTCCCATATTTTTTGCGAAATAAGTGGAACCGAGGAACATTTGATCTGTAGTTTTTCCATAGTCTTCACCATCAAATAATATTATGATGATACGACGCGGCGGTGGAGTTTCTTTTAATATTCTTGCAATTTCCAGTAATACTGCGACACCTGATGCTCCATCATTGGCTCCAAGTATAGGTTCTCTTTGATTTTCACTGTTTGGGTCTTGATCAGCACAAGGACGTGTGTCCCAATGTGCTGCGAGGAGAAGTGTTTCAGGATGTTTGCTGCCAAATTCTGCGATGATGTTATTCATGTGGAGCGTTTTTCGTTGGGGTGGATCATCAATTGTGTCTACTTCAGAGGAATAAGGTTGAAGGGATACTGTATCTGCATATTTTTTTAGTTCGTTGAAAAGATAGTCCTTGGTTTTGGTGTGTGCATCTGATCCTGGTGGCCGTGGACCGAATTCGCACTGCTTTTTCAGCATATCAAAAGCACGGTTACCATCAAAAGGCAAATGTGTCTGTTGCGTTGGTGCATTTGCGGGTTCTGCACATGCCCAAGTGATGATTCCACAACACAGACATAAAATAAGAGCAGACATTTGTATGATTTTCATCTGTTTTGTACTCAGCATTTTAAAAGTAAATAAGGAAATCAGAAATGAAATAAAAATGAATCAAACAATTTACCCCATCTGACTTCCGTTTTTGATAGTGATCCCTGTAAGTATTCTTACACTGCTCGTCGACCTTCTAATGCTTTTGAGAGTGTTACTTCATCAATGTATTCTAAATCTCCTCCAACAGGAATACCGTAAGCGATTCGGGTGATGTTGACCTGAAAATGTTCAAGTTGCTGTATTAGATATAGTGCGGTTGCTTGCCCTTCTGTATCCCAATTTGTAGCGAGAATAACTTCTTTAACAGTACCGTTGTTAACACGGTTGAAGAGAGAATCCATCCGTAGTGAATCGGGACCCACGCCATCTAATGGCGACAAAACACCACCGAGAACATGATAAAGTCCTTTATGACTTTCTGTGCGTTCAATTGCCCATAGATCATCAGGTTGTTCAACGACACAGATAATCTGCGAGTCTCGTCTTGGATTTGAACATATCTGACAAGGATTTATGTCAGTGATAGTACCACATATTTTGCAATCAGACAAGTTTTTTTTAACTTCTAAGATCGCTTCAGCAATCTGTTTGGTCTCCATATCTGGCAACGTTAGCATAAAGAAAGCTAACCGTTGTGCTGTTTTTGGACCGACCGTTGGAAGTTTCTGGAGCTGCATGATAAGCCGCTCCAACGGAACTGGATATCCCTGCATGTATTTGCCTATTGCTTTATGGAAGTCCCGGAATTTTGAAACCACCAGTTAGTTTGCTCATTTCATCAGACATCATTTCGTGTGATTTCTGCAGTGCTTCATTTATGGCTGCGACGACCAAATCCTCAAGCATTTCAGTGTCATCTGGGTCAACGACTTCAGGTGTAATGCGAAGTGAAACAAGTTCTTGTTGTCCATTGACGACGGCTGTGACCATCCCGCCTCCGACAGTTGCTTCTATTGTTTGGTTCGCGAGTTCTTCACGGATTTCAAGCATGCGTTTTTGCATCTGTTGTGCTTGTTTCATTAAATCATTCATTTTCATAATAGTAAATGTGCCGGTTCTCAGAAGAGAACTGGAATGTCTCCTTGACTAATGTCTCCTTGACTGTGGATACAGAATATAATCATGTGTACGTTAAATGTTAATATCTAAAATTCTTGCGTCAAATAGGTCAAGCACGGGTTGGAGTTTTTCGTCTTCTTCGGCTTGACGTTTTCGCATCGTAGGTGTTTTTATTTCTTCTTCAGGTGTTTCATTGGGTTCTTGTGACTGTGAGACAGCTTCTGCTTTTTCAAGTTCGATCTGAACAGGTTTTCCGATTACATCTGAAAAAGTATTCTTAATATGTTGTTTTGCTTCTTCATCAACTAAAGAAAAACTAACATCAGGTGAGCAGACAATCTTTATGCAATCCTCTCCATCTGCGGTTGGTTTCGCGTCCTTGAACGCTCCGTGGACTAAATAAGGTGAAATGGATATAAGTCGTGATTTTACTTCTTCCCAAATGTCTGACAGTTCCTCCATACTACGCGGTGTTGATTGAGTAGTTTTATCGGTAACGTCTTCTGGTTCGCTACTTTCTTGTTCTGATGTGAGGACTGATTCAGAAGGAGGATCTGATTTTGGGGGAGGACGATTAGGCGGATTTCTTTCAAGGAATGTGTCAGCAGAGGTGTCTCTATGAGTTTTGGTCTGTGTGGGAGTCGGTGTAATTCCTGATTCTGCATCGGAACTACCGATTCTCTGCTCTATAGCAATTAGTTTATTGATGATTTCTTCAAGTTGGATCCCCTCTTTAATAGCATTAATCTGAATCAGTGCGCTCTCAAACTGGAGTTGGGGATAACCGTATTCTTTAATCTCACGGTTGGTATGCATCAGTATCTTTATGATTCGAGATAACCGTTCCACTGAGACCTGTTCTGCTTTTTCCGTTAGGTCAGATAATTCAGATTTTGGACTTTGTATGAGTTCACCGAGTTGGTTATCAATAGCGAGGAGTCGTAGGTCACGAAAATAAGCGAGAATGTGGTGAAGACATTGCTCTAAATCCATTCCTTGTATGGATAGTTTGTGTAGTGAATCTAAACTTGCGGCGAGGTCTCGTGCGATAATTGCGTCTGTAAGTTCGTGGAGCAGAGAGCTTGACCCGAGTCCGAGTGTCTCTTCTACGTTATCAAGTGTAAGATTTTTTCCTGCAGATGCGACCAACCTTTCCAGTAGGTTTTCTGCGTCGCGGAGACATCCTTCGGATTGCCGTGCTATGAGTGAGAGTACTTCACTATCTGAAGTAATTTCTTCATCATCAGCAATTAGTTGTAATCTTGAAATAATCTGGTCGGGGATAAGGTGGCGAAAATCAAAGTCTTGACAACGGGAGACGATGGTCTTTGGGATTTGAGAGTGTTCTGTAGTCGCCATGATGAAGATAACATGCGATGGGGGTTCTTCCAGTGTTTTGAGGAGTGCGTTGAATCCTTCTGAAGTGAGCATGTGAACTTCATCAATAATGTAAATTTTGTATTTGTAAGCTGCAGGGGATAGTTTCACATTCTCACGTAGGTCACGAATCGTGTCAATGCCGCGATTAGATGCTGCATCCATCTCAATGACATCAAATGATGAACCTTGTGTAATATCTCTACAAGCATCGCATTGATTACAAGGTTCTCCCGTATTTACGGGACCTAAGTCTGTTTCTTGTGTGGGATTCAGGCAGTTGACCGCTTTTGCAAACAGACGTGCTACCGTAGTTTTACCAGTTCCTCTTGGTCCCCAAAACAGGTATGCATGCCCGAGTCGTTCGGTGCGAATTTGGTTCTGTAGAGTGGCGGTCACGTGTGCCTGTCCAACAACATCACTGAAGAATTGGGGTCTCCATTTCTGTGCGAAAACTTCATAAGACATGTTTGTAACCTTTGACAGGCAAAAAATGGGAATTTGTTAATTGCGTATATTGAGAACCCACAATAACAGATTTGGATTCATGTTTAAGTATCCGCGTAAATATAATGGCTATGCACCCAGATTTGACAAGCCTTTCCGGACGTTGCCCATGTCGTTGGCTCAAGCCAGGCTACCTTGCGTCACACGAGAAAACTTATCTGCCGCTGCTTCCTTCCGGACCTGACGGGGTTCAACAAGTTCTCGTTGCTCAAGACCCAACTATCAACGCTACGTGCATGGGACAGACCCCACAAAGACAGGCCGCATGCTGGGGATTCAGTTCTGCTTTAGCGGATTGCAGATATAGGGCACCGCTACCTCCCCACCTAGCATAGCCAAGGTGTTATAGATTGTTTGTCAGATATAAGACTAAAAGTCACTAAAACCTAACCTAATTCAAGAAACTGGCGGAGAGAGTGGGATTCGAACCCACGGTACTGCAAAACAGCACACATGATTTCCAGTCATGCCAGTTCAACCAACTCCTGCATCTCTCCGATAAGTGTAAATAAATGGAGCAGACGGGATTTGAACCCGTGACCTCATCCGTGCGAGGGATACGCTCTCCCAACTGAGCTACTGCCCCGAATTAGACATAAGTTTTGTGACAATCATCCGTAAAAGTGGCGGAGAGAGTGGGATTCGAACCCACGGTGACTTGCGCCACAACAGTTTTCGAGACTGTCCAGTTCAACCGCTCCTGCATCTCTCCTTATATATTGCAGTGAAAATGAACTTAAATATTAAAAACCCAAAATAGACTATTTATTATCCAAACAATAGGATTAACGCCTATTTTTAAAAAATGATTTCAACAGTGTACTACTCTTTTCGGCACAGACTCCGCTAATTAACTCCACTTCGTGGTTTAATCGTTCATCTTGGACAATGTTATAGAGTGTTCCAGCTGCGCCTGCCTTCGGGTCATGAGCAGCATAAACGACCTTCGGAATTCGCGCCAAAACAATCGCTCCTGCACACATCGGACACGGTTCCAAGGTTACATATAAGACGGTATCTGTTAAACGCCAATTACCTAACTTCTGAGACGCTTCCTGTATCACAAGCATTTCTGCATGTGCAATTGGGTTACCAGATTGTTCCCGCAAATTATGGGCAGCAGCTACACAATGCCCGTCTTTAATCAGTATTGCAGCGACAGGTACTTCACCTATTTTTCCTGCTTGTTGTGCCAATTCCAGTGCCTTTTCCATCCAGAAAACATCACTATCTAAAATTTGCACAGCAGGTTCGGTGTATGACACTGTTTTATATCGCATGAATCTTGAGCAATGTCAAGATTCAAAAAGCGCCTGAGAGGATTCGAACCCCCGGCCTTCTGATCCGTAGTCAGATGCTCTAATCCACTGAGCTACAGGCGCATATTCACCACAATCTTGGTGACTATTGTGTCAGATATTGCTTCTTGACTATACCTGACTCAAATTTCAATTGATGTGGTTATAAGTTAAAAACGGAGAGGGTGGGATTCGAACCCACGATGGCTTACGCCATAACTGCTTAGCAGGCAGTCCAGTTCAACCACTCCTGCACCTCTCCAAAATATATGGCGGTGGGAGTAGGATTCGAACCCACGGTGACTTGCGCCACAACGGTTTTCAAGACCGCCGCTTTCGTCCACTCAGCCATCCCACCATTATTATTAAAGAAACGATTTTAATTTTAACACATATTTCACCCTTTGTCAAACGAATTTGCATCAGTGTTGATGAGAATCTGTATTTCTGACGTAATTTATCACACAGCTTATATTTTGAAAGAATATTCTTATTTTAAAGAGTATCAGTTGCCTTTAAGTTGGTCTTCCAAGAAAGCAATTCCGGGTGCCAGATCAATCTCATGTTCTCCTTGAAAGTGATCAAGTACTAACTTTTCGCGTTTGCCACATGCGCTATATATCTTTTCAAGGTGTTGAAACGCTGCCAATGCATCCGACTCAATAAAACACCGATCATCGGAACCGATTTGCACCATACACGAACGCGGTGCGATAAGTCCAGCAACGTCTGCTATGTCACCAGCTGCGCGTAGTCCAAACATAAATTGCGAACCACACGTATTCCCGCGTCCACGATCCCCTAATGCATCTATCAAAGTACTCAGGTAACAGACAATTACAGATGCCTTAACCCGCCAATCGAAAGCTGCAATATAGGTCGTCATAGTACCGCCAAACGAACATCCCATACATCCTAAACGTTTTCCGTCTACTTCTGGACGTGATTGGAGATAGGTTAGACACCTTTGTCCATCTGATATATTGAGCTGCAGCAACTGATAGCCAAAGTAGCCAAGTGCGAAATATTCAGCGTTACATCCATCTCTACCCGGACGACGCACCCACTCATCTCTATCTTTCCGCTCACCGAAGCATCGCCAATCCGGTGCCATTGTGACAAATCCCTGTTTTGCGAGTTCAACAGCATACTGTTTCTGATAATCATCCACGATGCCGACTGCTCCATCTTTCCCAACTCCATGCCCATGGGCACATAGCACTGCAGGTGCAGGATTGTCTTCGCTTACACTATCAGGTATCAATACATAAGCTGGAATTGATGAGAATGCATCCGGATTGAATATTATCTTTTCTCGTGTATACCCATCCTGCTGTATCTGTTCTAATGTTTCTACCTCTAATGGTACTGGATCAGGTCTTGGTCCTAAGTGCCGACGCATGTGTCGTCTGAATTGTTTACGCCATTCTTGCCAATCCGTTTTGGTGGTGCCGTTGAAGTAATGCGGCGGTGTTGTTTGGAGAAGTTGATCAACGCTCTGTTCCGCTGTCAAAAATCTATCTATTGCCATAGTCTGTCCCTCCTATTGTGATGTGTTATTTTACCACATATAGTATTGATTGCAAAGGCAATTTTACAGGTAATAACCACTGGGTTTGGTTTTCACAATATAAACAGTGATTGCTCTTGGAATCTACTTTATGCTATAATTGTTAATGGTCAATATTACATAAGCATAATTTCTATTATAAAATTAACTGAAGGAAAAAGTAAAATGTCACGCATATTAGAAATTCAGCAAGAGATCCTCGCTCTACCTGCAGATGAATACAAACAATTGCGGCAGTGGTTTAGTGAATTGGACTGGAAAAAATGGGATCAAGAGATTGAGGTTGATTCAAAAGCAGGGAAATTAGATTTCTTGATTGCAGAAGCTCAGGACGAGAAAGAAAAAGGAACACTTAAGGACCTTTAAGTGCATAAAACGACTTCGCGTTTCTGGAGATTTCTTCAGCAGCTGCCCGAATCTGTACAGAATACTGCAAGACAGAATTTCGACCTACTCAAAAATAATCCACAACACCCATCTCTACATTTCAAGAAAGTTGGCAAGTACTGGTCTGCGCGCGTAGGACAAGATTATAGAGCACTTGCCATTAAAGATGGAAGTGATTTCACTTGGGTTTGGATTGGTAAACACGATGAATATGAGAGACTAATTAATCCTTAATTATATTGTGCTATGAGAATAGAGAACGAATTACCAATAAGACAAGTCTCCTTTCAGCGGATATAAGTATTACTACCGCGGTTGACTATACGAAGGGGCATTAACAAAACGTTCCATTCCCACCTCTACCTCAATTTGGGTATTTGGTGGTAGATGAACTTGAAGGTATGTTCCATTTACCTCAACATTATTATCATTAACACGGGCTGTCGTGAAATTGTGTTCACACATTGAACCCGCCTGAACAATAACATCACGGGCTTCATAAGTGCTAAGGTTTACTAACTCCAGTTCAGTTGTGTCATCAGTCAATTTGGATACTAATGCAGCGACATCCGCTGGAAGTCCTGGACGTTTCTGTTGTGGATCATAGTGTCGCACTCGCGTAACAAGCAGACCACCATTATAGTGTGGTAAAGGACCGCCACATGTAAGTTCAACCAATCCTTCACAGGTAACAGGATTGCGTCTTTGGAAATAAGCGTCTCCATAACCTGCTGGATCCTCGTCGTCATTTTCCATGAAGTCAAGTCGTTGCTGAACTTGCAACAGGTTATGATTGAGGATTGATTCTGGATATTCAGGAAAATCACCTCGCATATACGCCAACCAACCGCCATCACGTCCACCTTGGTCCTTGGTGTGATGCCATGCATTGATGTCAAATTTTGATCCAGTTTTTTTCGCTATTTGTACCGCACGGTTTTGGTCTTTGTTCTCCATTGACATTGCCCATAAATGTGCAACATCAGACGGATGCATCGGCATGAATTCAAACCAACCATCCACCTGCAGTGCCGTGCCATCTTCGTTTGTT
Source organism: Candidatus Poribacteria bacterium (assembly GCA_965214095.1). GTDB lineage: Bacteria > Poribacteria > WGA-4E > WGA-4E > WGA-3G > MSPOR6. The sequence goes on from OZ243938.1 coordinate 3,310,736, forward strand.
ATCGGATATTGAAGCCACGGACCAGGGACATAGTTAACTTTGACTGGATCGCCATACTTCTGCGGCACATAGAGTTGATCGTTATGCTCTATACCCTGCTGAATTAAGACATCAATCTGTGAACGTGGGAAATCCATATATGTCAGATTTCTATGAAGGAGTGCTGCATTCTGCGCGGCAACACTAACTGCTTGACCAACGCTATGCCAGCCATGAGGCCAACTCCAGCCGTAACGAGAACCATACCACTTGCCATCCATGTGTTCTCCGATTATACCCGATAGTCCAACGTTATCCGGCACAATCCCGTGATTTTGTTCTGTGCGTGCAATCCACGCGTCAACATATTCTTGTACCCATGCCTTATATTTCTCCTCCCCAGTGAGCATGTAAGCATTTGTAGCGAGCGTTGTCGCAGCGAGATTACCGACAGCGTCTCCTTTTCCTTGCCGTTCACAGATTACCTGTTCCATGCGTTTGCGTAATTCCTCGCTTTCCCTGACTGCCTCATGGCTTGTGCAACCGAGAACATCATAAAACGGCATGTTGTAGCCATCCCAAGGCCAAAATGATTGTCCTTCAAACGTCCAGAATGCGGGTCCTTTACTGCCGTTCATCACACACTTGATGATTTTGTGTTCTGGGTCGTAATTTGGTGCATCAGGGTCTTCGTTCATAAAGAATCCAGCGTATCGCGTCGCGCGTTCAAGGTTCGTCTCGTGAGATGGATCCGCCATACACAGCATATAAAACAAATAATTCCCTTCGCTTTGGTGGAACCAGTCATATCCCGGTTGATACTCTTTGATGACCATAGGATAGTCGTATCCAGAGCCGTATCGCGTCATGTCTTTCGTGATAACTTCAAATTCGTGTTGTGCATCAACCAAGAACTGTGCATCTCCACCAAGCATATAAAATAGGGGCCAGTTATGGAAACTCTCATAAGCATCATCTAATCCATCAATGCTTTGAAAATCTGGGTGTGTGGGCCAATACAACGTTCCATCTGGACGTGTATATTTTTTCAAAACTTTCGGTGCTGCATCATTGATTTTATCTATCAGTTCGCGTTCAAGCACTGCCCATTCTGGTGGCGTTTGAATTCGTGTTTTTGCTTCAATTGTTGGGAACATAATCTGTTATCCTTATGTTATCTAATCAAGAATATCATGCATGCTCAATTTCATTCCTGTTTTCAAGAAGGGCACTTTTCGTAGAGAATGTGTGCCACTCTATAAAATGACAACAAGGTAGTAAGTGGCATAACACCTATGATATCTGTAGACTACCATCTTTAGATACTATTGTCAATTATCAGGACAATTTAGTTTTCAACCTATCTGACGAAGTTTATTACAAAACAATTGTATTTCACCAAGAATTCAGGACCGCATTTTTTGCGTCTTGTATTACAATTATTGTATTTTATCCTGCAATTTCTGTAATTCCGGAATTATCCCGTTTTGCAATCGAAATTTGTACTAATGAACTTTAGAAAAAAATAGAGGATTATTAAGTACTATGTAAATCCAGCCTACGTATACATTTTTAGCAGAGCATATTGAAATAAAATATGAAATTTACGTTAATATTCTTTCTACAATAAACCCATTTGTATGTATTGGCACGAAACTTGTATGTATTAGCAGAGATTTGTCTATGTTGAACAGAACAATACATTTTCTATGATAAATAAATCAATATAAAAAGTACCCTTTGGATAAACAATTCCAAGGAACTATAAAGAAAGGAAATGAAGAAGTGAAAAATTTGTTTGTTTTTGCAAGTATCCTTTCCGTGCTCTTCTTTCAAATGGGTTGTGGATCAGATGAAGATCAAATGGAAGTTGTGCCAGATACTGAAATGACTGAAGAAACTGATTCTATTGAGACATCAATAGACGTTGAGAAGACTGTACTTAAAGATATGAGTGAGGATGAAGTCCTGCAACTCACAAGCGAGAGTGCACTTGAATTAGTGACAGTGGTTGAAGGATCTAAGAAAACAAAATTAAAGGTTCGTTTTCGTGGTGTCCGAGATTTCGGTTTCGGATTCCCTCTATACGAGTGTGAGTTGATTGACCCATCTGCAGAAACATTGGGAGGTATTGCGCAAGGAATGTCCGGTTCACCTGTCGGTCCACCTGGACGGGTAATGGGTGCACTTGCTTATGCTGATGCCTTCTCTCAGGCTCCTTATCGGTTTTGGGCTACATCAATAGATGCTATGAGGGAGGCAGTTGACCATCGGACATTTGGAGAAGTCTTGGATGAATCCTCTGCACCTGGTGCCCCTTCTGCTGTACTGAATTCCACATACACACCGGTAAAAACGCCGATAATGATTACAGGAGTCCAACCTTACAGAATTAAGCAACTTACTGAACAACTTAAAGGTTCACGATTGAATTTTGTTGATTTATATTCTCATATAGGTTCTGCTCCCACAGGTTTAGCAACAGACTTTTCGGATGAACTGGCTGCTGGGGATATGATCGGTGTTGCAATCGCTACTGGTGATGTAGTAAATGCTGTCGGTTTTGGAACGGTGACACAAGTTTACGATGACAAGTTTGTTGCTTTCGGACATCCCATGTTCGGTGATGGAAAGGCATCACTACCGGTATATAGAGCAGTCGTAGATGGCATTGTTCCGAATCTACGGATCTCATATAAATCGGTTGAATTATCTGGTGATCCTATTGGAACGATCACAAAAGATGTCACACCCGCAATTGTTGGTGAACTTGGTCCAGTTCCTGATACGATCCCTGTTACTATCTCCTATCATCCTGCGAATCTTGACAAACCCGTTAAAAAGTATCATGAAGTAGCGTATGGTCAAGAGTCATATATTGGCTTAGTTGCTGCTTTGACTCAAGATGCAATTCGTATGGAGACAAGTCCTGGAACAACACACTGTGAAGTAACTCTAAAGTTTAAAGAGACCAACACCGATTTTACCAGATCGTTTTGGAATATATCTACCGACCCGTTTATTGAGACATATATAAACGTTGACTCAATTGTATCTGCATTTACAAGCCGGATTCAAAACACTGCTGGCAAGGCAACTTTGAAAGATGTCTCAATAACTATAACGGATAGACCGCAGATCGGTCTTGCTGAGATTGAAAGTGTAAATGGACCGAGTACGATTAAACGAGGTTCTTCTGCTACATTTTCAATTGTGTTAGTACCACACTGGAGTTCTGCAGGTGAGGAACGCACGATAGAGAAAGAAATTACATTGGATATTCCTGATAATTTCCCTCTCGGAAGTGCCAATCTCAGTGTATCGGGTAGGTCTTACTCCAGTTTCTATGGAGATTATTTCTTTTTTGATGATTTTGACTTTGATGATTTTGAAGATAAGATTCCAAAAACCTTGGACGATTTGATTGAAAAGTTGGAAGACGAAGAACAGAATCCGAGTGTAATTGAGGTAGAGTTGGAACCAAATAACTTTGGAATCGACATAGAGAAAGAACTACACTTGGAAGGGTTTCTCGTGACCGGTTCAACAATCAAATTCATCACTATTGAGAGTCAGTAAATCTGACTCGTGTATGTATAACACAACCTAAACGGCAGGTGATTTTATTCATCTGCCGTTTTGCTTTTTAAGTATCAAATATTCGTTAAAATGTAAGGAAACAGATTGCTATGTTGGGTGTGGTGTGCTATACTAATGTATGAACAGGAAATAGAAAACAAAGGACAAAAAACCTTATAAATGCGATTTTGATGGAGTATAAACACACACTTGCAAAATTATCAACCTTTGAGAATTTATCTTGACACTTGCTGTCTGAGTCGTATTTTTGATAATCAGGCGCAATCTAAAGTTCGTCAAGAAACCGAGGCAATGATATTGATTCTTAGTCGTTTGCAGGATGGATCATGGATTTGGGTTTCTAGTGGAATTTTGGAATTAGAAGTTGAAAAAAATCCTAATGAAATATATCGTTCTGAAATTAAAAGTTGGTTGGCTGACGCACATCAAGATGTTGCCGTTGAGACAGGTGAAATTTCAAGAGGAAGATATCTACAATCAATTAGTTTTAAGAAGAAAGATGCTTTGCATCTGGCTTGTGCAGAGAGCGGAGCGGCAGATGTTTTATTAACTACAGATGACGGTTTTCTCAAGAAGGCAAAAAGTGTGCAAAATCAACTTATCATTCAAGTTGATAATCCTCTGGAATGGCTTAAAAAGGTGACAGAAAATGAAGATACTTGAGATGACAGATAAAGAACTATATGAACACGGTCAAAAGGCACTTGCAGACAAACTTGGTGCCGATCAGGTCGGTCGGTTTATTCGCCAATGCAAACCGGGTGAGGGTGACTACTCTGTTGACCGCCATAAATTGTTAGCAAATCACGGAGATATTGACACAATTGTAGAACGTATCGAAGAGAGACGCAGAGCAAAAAAAGTAGAAGACCGTAAACGTGCTGAAAGATTCAATGCGTCTCAAGACGATATCCGAAAAATGACGGATATTGAAATATTTGAAATCGGACTTCAAGTTCTTGTTGATAAACTTGGGATCGCTGGGTACTGGCGGTTTTTTCAGCAGTGCCAAGAGATTAACAGAGGTTATCCTATTAACCACATTCAAAGCAAAGAGGATGCCGAAGAAGAAATTGCACTTTATACTGCAGGTATAACACTTAATCCGAAAACGGTTGAGAGTTATATCAAGCGGGGCAATGCCTATAGTTACATCGGAGAATATGACAAAGCCATCGTAGATTTTAGTGAAGCGATAAAACTCAAACCTGATTATGCTGAAGCATATAGCAATCGCGCAAAAGTTTATCTGAAAAAAGTTGATTTTGACAAAGCAATTGAAGACTATACCAAAGTTATAGAACTCAATCCGCAAGATGTTGATGCGTATTACACACGCGGTAAACTTTACGATATGAAGAAAAGTAATGATGATCGTATACCTTAACAACTATTCTGCCCATAGAAGAAAAATGTGTATTTACAACGAACAATTCACAATAATCAACAAAGATGTACTGATGACCAATGCTATTGAATCTGTGCAAAAAAAAAGAGGCACGGACACTAATTCAAGAAACAGTAAATGAATATCCGCTTTAACACCGATAGAGCAACTGACTTGCCTCATATTTATAAGCATGGTGTTAATGAGGATAAGGTTGAAGATGTTTTACTGAATCCTGGCGGAGACAGGACAGGAAGTAATAATTCAAGAGTTGCTATTGGCCAAACACGAGTGGGACGCTATTTACGATTCATTTATCTTCGCGATCCCGAACCTAATAGTATTTTTGTGCTTACGGCTTAAGAATTGAATGGGAAACCTTTAACGGCTTACCGCCGACGACAACGGAGGAGAGGCAGACGATGAAACAGAATAAATTTCCCCCTGGCTGGGATGAGGAACGTGTGCAAAAGGTCATTGCATATTATGAAAATCAGATGGAAGATGAAGCCGTCGCTGAAACTGAGGAAGCATTTCGCAATGAATCTATTAACGATCAATCCGATTCCCAAAATGAACGAAATAGAGTTTTAGAAAAGATTCAAGAGATAGTGGAAAAATCTTCTGATGGAAATTATATCTATCGCGGAGAACCTCAATGTTATCCAAAAGTCTCTTCAGGGTTATATCGCCAATATGGAGGAGATTTTGGAATAGAAGATTCTGACATTGAAATCATCCAAGAAACAATGATTGTAGGGATGGCTAAAGACTATATGGATCAAACAGACGAATCAAAAATCCTAACTGAACTCCAACACTATGGTGGCAAAACTAATCTGATAGATTTTACGACTGATTATCTTATTGCCCTCTTTTTTGCCTGTGATGGATCTCATCACGAAGAAGGTAGGGTTATCTTATTAAAAAAAGAATCGGAAGAGTACAAAGTTAGAGTGCCTTCCAAAGCGTTTAAGCGTTCTACATTCCAGAAGGGTATCTTTATTCAATCACCCAAGGGTTTCGTTGTTCCAGATAAGGTAGTCACTATTCCAAAAACTCTCAAACACCCTATTTTAAACCATCTACAAAAATATCATGACGTGTCTACTAGACACATCTACAACGATATACATGGGTTTATAAAATGGCTAGGTATTCACATAGATGCCCATGTGGAAGCAGCTAAAGGAACAATCTTTCAACATAGAGGAGATTTAGGGAAGAGTAGAAAGGAAAAACTGAAATGTTATGAAAAAGCTATTGCCTATTACTCTGAAGCCTTAAAACTAAATTCGAACTTGTTTGATGTCTATAATAAACGAGGAATTGTTTACAACGATAAAGGCAAGTACGACCTAGCTATTAAAGATTATAATACAGCAATAGAATTGAAACCAGGGATCGCTAGGTCCTATTCTAATCGCGGTGTTACTTACACCGAAAAAGGCAATTTTGAGTTTGCCTTCGCTGATTTTAACACAGCGATAGAATTGGATCCAAATGATGCTATGGCATATTCCAATCGAGGTGGGATTCACTTCTTAAAAGGCAATTTTGAGTTTGCCTTCGCTGACTTTAACACAGCGATAGAATTAGATCCTGGTAACGCCGAGACCTATTCTAATCGCGGCAACGCTTATCTCTTCAAAGGCGATTTGGAATTCGCCCTCACTGATTTTGATGAAGTGATAAAGTTGAGACCAGAATCTGTTGATGCTTATTTTACTCGTGGAATAATTAGGTTATGCCTACAAGAATGGGAAAAAGCGAAGAAAGATCTGACCTTTGCTAGAGACTTTGGGATGAATATCATGAACCTATTTCATAGCCGATACGAAAGCATTGAAAACTTTGAACTACAAAATAATGTCAAGTTGCCAGAAAACTTGGCAGCAATGTTAAAGCAAACAGTAGAAACCAACTAATACACCTGGTGCATAGGAGAAAAATATGTATTATAGCAATCAATAATTCACAATCCGTATGCATGTTTAGGAGTAACAAAGAATGAACGGTCATGAGACGATAGGTATTAATCTTTTAAAAAAACTCAAACTCAATCTTGCTAAAGTATACAACACTCGTGCAGAAATTCACTACAAAAATTGTAATTTTGGCAATGCTATCGCAAACTATACCAAGGCAATACAACTAAATCTTCAAGATGCTGAGGCATATTATACGCGTGGAAAACTTTACGACGAAGATAAACAGTATGACAAAGCAATCTCGGATTTTAGCATAGCAATTAAACTTAACCCAAAGCATGCTGATGCGTGGGGTTTTCGCGCTACTCTTTACAGTGAACAAGGTGAGTATGATAAGGCAATTGAGGGGTATAGTAAGGAGATAGAACTTCGACCCTATGATGCCGAGATCTATGAAGAGCGCGGTAAAATTTATGTCAAAATAGGCAAATTTGACAAAGCTGTTGCGGATTTTACAGAGGCAATAAAACGAGTGCCAAGTTTTACAGATGCTTACTTTGAACGCGCTATGGCTTACTTGCGATTGGATAGGTTGGAGTGTGCGATGCAGGATTTTGATAAGATTTCAGAATTGAGATAGGATTCTAAGTCAATCCATGTTGCATGATGTGTCATTTGGTCACACCTGAAAGAATAAGAAAATTCTAAAATAGATTTGGGATGTGCCAAATATTAAAGTGAATCTTGTTAGTGTATTTCAACAATTTTACTAAAGTATTGAGGATGTAGATGTTGGCGCAAACAATTTCAGATATTGTACGGTGTAAGCAAACAATTGAGGAATATCAGTTTGACGAAACTGCTACAAAACAGTACATCGTTCTGCCAATCTTAAGAGCCTTGGATTGGCACGATAGTAATTTGTATACCCTGGAAGTTTTCCCTGAAAAGAAAATCGGGAGTGGAAAAGTTGACTACGCATTACAACATGATCAAACCTCTTTGATATTCATTGAATGCAAACGTTGGGGAGTAAATATTGAAAAATATCAAGAACAGATCTGTAACTATGCTTTTCGTGCTGGAATTGAGATAGCTGTTATTACTAATGGAAAAATATGGGATTTCTATCTTCCTGACCAAACAAGTACGGTTGACAGAAGAGTTGTTCCGTGGGAGGATAGAATTTTCTGTTCTATTGATCTTGATTTGCAACAAGAAGCAGTATATGACTTTCAGAAGTACCTTTCTAAAACGAATGTGGAACAAGGAAATGCAAAATCAGATGCTCAAGAGGCATTTCAACCCCAAACTGTGGAAACACCTTTACCGAGACGGAGTTATGGCATACCTATATTGAGATCATTAGTAGAACTGGGAGGTACCGCAGCTACTCATCAAGTTTTAGATATGGTTTACCAACTCATGGAAACAGTTAACGAGCTGCGAGAAATAGATAAATCGCGTCGATCAGACGGGCAGTTTTATTGGGATAACCGAACGCAAGATATGCGAAGACAATTGATCAGTAAAGGCTTAATGAAGAGCGATTCTCCATGGGGTATTTGGGAAATTACCTCTGCGGGACGTGAATATGTCCGCGATACAGATGACTATGATCCTTCTCAATTTCTACAATCTGCTATCTCTTTTGAAGAAAACAACGCTGAACCTTCCAATGTCCCCCTAACCCGAAGGCGTTATGCTCTACCTATTTTAATCGCATTAAGCCAACTTGGAGGCACTGCAGCAACTAGCGATGTGCTCAGAACAGTTCGCCAATTGATGTCGGATGAACTGAAACCAATAGATCTTTCACAACGACCCGCAGGACATTTGTATTGGGAGAATCGAATACATGATATGCGGAGAGAATTGATAAATAAAGGTTTGTTGAAGGGGAATTCTCCGCGCGGTATATGGGAAATCTCTGAAGCGGGACGTAACCATCTTCTTAATAATGGAGGAACCTAAAAATGAAAAATGATACTAAACCTATTAAAGCAGCACAGACAGCAACTATAGAAGGATCACCAACACCAGTATCTCCTGGTGAACTTAGCGGAAGAAAAAATATCCTTACAGATACCCTCTATGAAATGGGTTATGATGACACGTTGGTAGACATTTTGATAGAAAGAAATGTAATAGATTTCAGCATTGTTGACTACACAAGCCATATCAAGTACCAACTTAAAGAACATTATGGTGAATCTATTGCGTGGGATGAAAGTCTTGAAGAAGCTGTTGTAATTGAAGGTTTGAATGTTTCTCTAATAGGTGAATTAGGAAGGAATTGGCGTGGATCTGAAAGCGATACTTTTCAAGAACGGATCCTTGATATGATCGTGCCTTCACTTAAAAAGTTAGGTTTGAAAGCTGTTTTACGTTATGATTTAGTGAAAAGTATTACGTTATCCGAAGAATTGGAAGGAGTTAAACGACATTTGTCAATTGATTATGGTGAATACAATTTTATTCTCCCATATATTAATATTGTTATATACAACTCTGAAAATTGGCGTGTTGTCGCTGTAATTTCGTGTAAAGTCAATTTGAGAAACCGAATCATTGATATGGCTTATTGGAAACTCAAACTTAATGCAAACGAAAATACAGCTGCTATCAAATTTTATCTTATCACAACTGATTTGGATGGAACCTTGAAAATTACAGACGGACAACAGAATGGACGCGCCATTGTAGAAACAGATCTTGACGGTACTTATGTCCTAACGAAGGAAGAATTTGATGAAAGCGACAAGGTCAAACTCTTCGAACATTTCATTGAGGATTTCAAAAAAGTCATAGAAGAAAATCAATAACCACATGAAAACAGCAAATGCACCATGCTCTTGGGGTGTGCTTGAATTTGACCTGCAAGGCAAATCCCCTGATTATACCCAAGTCTTAGACGAAATGCACGATATCGGTTACCTCGGCACAGAATTGGGAGATTGGGGATTCATGCCAACTGATCCCGCACAACTCCGTGACGAACTTGCTGCACGCGAGTTAACGCTCTTAGGTGCTTTTGTGCCGGTTGCTTTAGCAGATACAGAGACACACACAGCAGGTGAAGAATCAGCATTGCAACATGCGCGTCTGTTAGCAGAAGTGGCGGGTGACACACCGTTCATCGTGCTGGCAGATGATAACGGGACAGTGGAACATCGCACACACAACGCAGGACGTATCCATCCTGAACACGGATTAACGCAGGAGCAGTGGGACACTTTTGTGCGGGGTGTGCATCGTATTGCGCAATCTGTGCAGGACGACACTGGACTCCGCACCGTTTTTCACCATCATTGCGCAGGATATGTAGAAACTCCCGCAGAGGTGGATACGTTGATGCAACATACTGATCCGAATCTGGTTGGGTTGTGTTTTGATACGGGACATTTCCGTTTCGGTGGTGGTGATCCGATTGATATATTTGATCGTTATGCTGATCGGATATGGCATGTGCATTTCAAGGATTGCCAACCTAATATCGCTACCCGTTCTCGTAAAGACGGATGGGATTACTTCAAATCTGTAGAGAATGGCGTTTTTTGCGAATTGGGTAAAGGTGAGGTAGATTTCCCATCGTTCATAGCCGAATTGCAAAATAGGAACTACGACGGATGGATCGTTGTTGAGCAGGATGTTTTGCCGGGAATGGGTAGTCCATATCAGAGTGCAAAACGGAATTACCAATATCTGAGTTCAATCATTACAACATGAACACACCATCAAAAATTGGTGTCGGTGTAATCGGAACGGGACGCATCGGCAAACTCCACATTGAACATCTTTCCCAGAATATACCCGAAGCAGATCTCGTTGCGATATGCAGCTTAGACACTAAAACAGCAGAATCTCTTGCCGAACAGTTCAAAATCCCAACGATAACCACCGATTATCTCACACTCATATCAAATTCACAGATTGATGCTGTGATAGTGGCATCTTCAACGGATACACACGTTGAGATATGTCAAGCAGCAGCTGCCGCAGGTAAGCACATATTCTGTGAGAAGCCAATAGCCTTAGACTTGGATCAGATTGACGAAACTTTAGCATCTATTGAAGACGCAGCAGTGAAGTTTCAGGTGGGTTTCAATCGCAGGTTTGATAAGAACTTTATGCAAGTGCATGAGGCGATTGAATCTGGTGAGATAGGCGATCCGCACATTTTGCGCATCACAAGTCGTGATCCTGCACCACCACCGATTGAATATGTCAAAATATCAGGTGGGATGTTTCTTGACATGACGATACACGACTTTGATATGGCACGTTATCTCATCCGTGAGGAAGTTGATGAGATATACGCTGTGGGAGGTGTCCGTGTTGATCCGATAATCGGGGAGGTAGGAGACATTGATACTGCGATCATTACGCTCCGTTTCCAAAACGGAGTGCTTGCGACCATTGATAACAGCAGACAGGCAGTTTATGGATATGATCAGCGGGTAGAGGTATTCGGTTCAAAAGGCATGATTTCGGTTGAAAATCCGTTGACTAATTCGGTAAATTTCAGTGGCAGAGAGGGGAGTCGTGCCGCGTTGCCACCATACTTCTTTATAGAACGTTACAAGGAAGCATATCTGTCGGAGATGGAGGCGTTTATTCGTTGTATAATGGAGGATACAGAACCTGCTGTAACAGGTGTAGATGGTCGTGTGCCTATTGTGATAGGGTATACTGCATTGAAATCGCTTCGTGAAAACCGTCCTGTTCTTTTATCTGAAATCTCGTAGAAACACGAAACATTACTCGTGCCCGCCAACTTCGCCAACCTCAATTTCAATCTCATCACGATTACGGATGCGCTCAACAAGACCGTCCCGGATATCCACAATCCGATCAGATACATCCAGCATTTTTAGGTCGTGTGTTGCTGAAATCACGGTGACACCCTGTGCTGTATTCAATTTCTTGATAAGGTCAATAATCTCGCGTCCAGTGATTGTGTCAAGGTTTGCAGTGGGTTCATCAGCAAGGACAATGCTGGGATCATTTGCAAGTGCTCTGGCAATGGCAACACGTTGGCGTTGTCCCCCAGAGAGTTCATCGGGTAGGTGATACATTCTGTCTCCTAACCCGACCATATCTAATAACTTCTCAGCTTTTTCATTTCGTTCTTTTTCAGGGATACCTGCGAAAATCATTGGTAACGTAACATTGCCGTGTGCTGTGCGAACATTCAACAAGTTGTAACTCTGGAAGATATAACCAACTCGGTGACATCGAAACGCTGCAATCTGCCTTTGCGACAGATGCGACATATTCTGTCCATCAATGTATACCTCTCCTTCAGTGGGTCGGTCAAGTGCACCTATCATATTGAATAGCGTAGATTTACCAGAACCTGAGGGTCCCATCAACGAAATATATTCTCCGCGTTCAATCTCAATGTTGATACCATCCAAAGCGCGAAGAACGTTTGAACCCATCCGATATTCTTTGACGACATCTTCAGTTTTTACAACTATGTCTGGCATAGTAAGTCCTTATTTTCTTAGATATTGTGTATATTGTTTAGACTTCTGTTCGCATTGCTTCGGCTGGTGGAAGTTTTGCAGCACGCCATGCCGGAAAAGACGAACCAATGATTGCTAAGACCATTCCAAGAACACAACCGAATAGAATCAATAAGAGTACACCGAGTTGAAATGCTCCGTTTTCATGTTGTGCTGGAAGTAATGGAAAATAGAAGAAGAGATCAAGTCCATAGTTTTTCAACCCTAAAACAACTGCCCCCAACAAACCGATAAGTGCGCCAATCAACGCCCCAGCAAATCCTTGGAAACCCGATTCAAGTAGGAATAACCGCACGACAAATCCATCTAATGCTCCGAGACATTTCATCGTTCCGATTTCGCGAAAACGTTCTGTCACTGCCATTAGCATAGAGTTTGCGATTCCCACAACACAAACTATCAGCGACATAATGATAAGCCAGATATCCTTGGTTGAAATTCCTTGTTCCGCTGCTTCATCAAGATTTGTAATTGCGGAACTTCTGCCGCTCTCTTGTAGGGCAAGTTCAATCTCATTATTTGTCCATACGGAAACGAGAAAAGCGATTCCGAGTGTGATACCTGCCGTTGTGATAATAGAACGACCAAATCGGATTTTTAGGCTTTGAAAACTTATTCGCAATGATTCTACAAATGGTAGATCAATCTGTTCTTCTATAGGGGTTTGCTGTTGCAAATTTCTGACTCCTTGAACTTTGTATAATATGTCATTGTAACATATATGCAAATTCAGGTCAAGTTCTGTTAATTGGAGAGTGATGTGCTGTCCATACCAAACATTCAGATCGTAAATGATATGCTACTCCTTGCGGAAAGCTCAGCCACAATTCACGGTAAGTCATTTCTGTATCCATTTCGCTGTTTCTCACTATGCGGGGTACTAAAATTTTGAAAAACGCAAACAGCCGATGAAACCGATGCCTACGCAATTCAGTCAAAAATACAGAGGACACTTTTTTAGTACCCTCCCCTAATTTGATACCTACAATATTTTGTCAAATTACAACTATTGTTCTGTTCATGCTTACAATGCTTACATTGTAGGTCGGGTAGAGGAACGAAACCCGACTTTATTGATGATAAAGGGATGCATGTCGGGTTTCGTGTCTCTACCCGACCTACAAGATTAGTATAGACACTCCACTAGCGCGCTTGCAAAGCACTAAAACGGTATGAATTCCTTTTGGTATTCCGCACCTACGGTGTTTTAAGCAAATGAGAATTACCGATATTATGTGCGTTGCAAATTTATAGTACCTAACTGCGTATCTGTTCGTTTAGGTTGACAGGATATATTTCAAGGTCGGAACGGGTGATGAGTATACCAACGTAAAAGGTTAACCAGTTACCGCAGAGTTCAATAGACATCAATTCTTCGTTTTCGCTGATGTATTCATGGAGTTCTGCTTCAAATTCCTCTTTATTCTGCACATCTGTGACGGTGAGTTTTGTGGGAACAATCTCCTGTCGGTGGTATTCAACAGCGATTTCCTCGTCCTCATTGTCCGGGTCTGGATAGTAAAGGGTCATCTCATCTGGTAATGGATCACCGAGTTCTTGTTCTCCATCAACAACCCATCGTGAGATTTCGTATTCGTCTTTTGTTCCGGCGATTTGATCTACCCCGACAACGAGTTCACCCTCTACATCCTTGATGTGATACATATATCGTAGGAGTCCGTTACCCTCATACTTTTTTATCGTATAGAGTGTGAAGGCATGAGAGGTATCACCTGTTTCCTGATATGTTGTCAGGTCAGAGAGTTCAATGATACTGTTGATTGGAATATCAACTAACTCATGCCGTTCTGGTTTTTTCGTATCTTCTTCTTTCCGCTTGCTAAAGAGTGATTTTCCTTCTTTTTTGCCAAATAATGCCATATCACCACCTAAAAGTTAGTTTATAGTAGGTTATAGAATTAATTGTAACACTGTGAACAGGCGAGGTCAGGAAACCTCGCCTACCAGTGAATGTCCAAGGCGCAATGAATTGCGCGACTACGAACGGCCTCTGTTTTACGCTGAATTTAGGCTAAAAATAACCTTTGTTATATAATACCAACATTATGCCGCCAACGATGAGGAGACTACAAAATACGAGAATGAACCACGTTGCCCCTGAAGTTTTCTTCTCAACGATAATCCTTTGCTGAACGGGTTCTGGTGGGGCGCGTTGTGTATTCGCATTCACAGACGGTGTTTCAGCGGTTGCAAGAAGTTCCTGTTTTATTGCCTCTTCATCAGGTAATTCATCGACCGTTACTGCCTCTACATTGTCCCCGTAGAATTTATCAGGATTTTCTTCAACGTAACTTGCAACAAAATCTTCATCCCGATTTGTGCCAGGGTCTACGTAGTTCTCATTGGGTTCAACCCCTTGGTTTTCGTAATAATCTTTGTAGAATTCGTACTCTTTCTGTTTCTCGTCAGTCCAATGCTGTCTGTCGTAGTTTGGGTGGTGATAATGCCATAAATAACTACGACGAATCGCATGGTTATAGTAGTCATGGAAATAGAGTCCGAACATCAGATTATTATACAACATAGCCCTCTCAAGACTATACATAGAGTAGCTTGAGTATGGATTATAGTACCCACGGTAGTTTGCGACAGTGATGGTTTGACGTTGTTGTCTGCGAGCACTTGCAGTTTGTCGGTTTGCTGTCGTGACCTTTCGTTTCAAACTACGGTTTTCTGCTTTTAGCTGCCGCACCTGTTTTCGATTTTGTGCTGTGGTTGCACGGTTGGTAGTGGTTTTACGTGTTGTCGGTGTGTTGGTTGCCTTTGCTCGATTCGTAGCAGTCTGTTTTTGGCGTGCAGATGTGCTTGACCGGGTCGTTGGAGTTTTTGATGTGCGGCTTCCGCTGTAACTGCTTCCTGTGCTACGTGTTGAAGAAGTGCGTGGCTTAGTATAAGAACTCTTTGAGGAAGAAGTGCTACTGCGAGAACTACTACTTGTGCGTTTCGGAGTGGAATAACTCCTTGAGCTGCGTGAGTAACTTCGACTTGAGCTGCGACTGAAACTGCGACTGAAACTGCGACCACCGCCAAAACTTCTGCGGCTTTCTACGATATCGGGGGCAATAGAAAATAAAAATAAAACTATTCCGAATATTGACAATATCCGTTTACATTTGGTTCCAAATGTTGGTTGATGGTATTTGTTCATGATACTGAAATCCTCCCACAAGTACTATAGACAAAAAACTTGACAAACAATATCTATATTTGTTAAACTAATATGACCCTTATAGTATGTGCCTGTAGCTCAGTTGGATAGAGCGTCAGCCTCCGGAGCTGAAGGTCGGGCGTTCGAGTCGCCCCAGGCACGTTTTTTGTTCCTTCGCTGTTTGGTAAACCTCTTGAACCTTTACTGGCATCTCATTTTAATTATGTTAACATGAAAGGAAATGAGTGTCAAGGATATAGAAAGGAAAAAATATGGCACTTGATGTCCGTGATGAAAAACTATTGGAATTAGTTGATTCAGAAGCAGAAGTCAAACAGTTGGCTACTGGATTTCAATTTACCGAAGGACCTCTCTGGAATTCTATTGGACGATATTTGCTCTTTAGTGATATTCCTGCGAATAAAATACGTAAATGGGATGAAGAATCTGGTATGTCCGTTTTCAGAGACCCGTCTGGTAAGTCAAACGGTTTGACTTACGATAAAGGTGGCCACTTGATTACTTGTGAACACGCGAACCGTCGTGTTTCAAGAACTACAGCGGATGGAGACATTCAAACGATTGCATCACACTACAAAGGAAAACGTTTGAATAGTCCCAACGATATTGTTGTCAAATCGGATGGTAGCATCTATTTTACGGATCCACCATACGGGATAACATCGGAATCAGAGAAAGAACTTGATTTTCACGGTGTGTACCGATTGTCTCCTGATAAACAAGACTTGACATTACTTGTAGATGATTTTGATAGACCGAACGGTATCTGTTTTTCACCTGATGAGTCTGTCTTATATATTAATGACACGAAACGGATGCACGTGCGTGCTTTTGATGTGCAAGATGATGGTACGTTAGCCAATGGTCGTGTTTTCGCAGAGGAAGAGGGAAAAAATGGCGTTCCAGATGGTATGAAAGTGGATGTGAACGGTAATGTCTATTTGACAGGACCCAATGGTATATGGATATTTGCTCCAGATGGGACACACCTTGGTATTATTCTTGTTCCTGAACGCACAGCGAATCTTGCATGGGGTGGAGATTTTTGGAAGAGTCTTTTTATCACTGCGAGCACATCTATCTATCGCGTAGAATGCAAAGTAGAAGGGATAGCAGTTTCCTAATGAAAGTGAAAATTAAAAGAGTAGACAAATCACTTCCTTTACCAAAATACGAAACTGACGGTTCGGTTGGATTTGACTTGTTGTGTCGTGAATCTGCTGAAATTGCACCGCATGAAATAGTTTTAATTCCAGCGAATGTAATTGTGGAAACGCCTCCCGGATACATGTTAATGTTGTGTATGCGGAGTAGTACCCCTCGTAAATTCGGATTGATGATGGCACAAAGTGTCGGTATTATTGACACTGACTATTGCGGTGAAGAAGATGAGATAAAAATCCAAGTTTACAATTTCACCGATGAGACTGTGACCATTGAACGTGGGAGTCGGATCGCACAAGCGATATTTGTCCGTGTTGCGACTGTGGAATGGGATGAGGTAGCGGGGATGACAGAGTCTTCGCGTGGAGGATTTGGGAGTACTGACAAGTAACTCTATTTTCTACCATTTCGTATTTATAGATAAACAAAATATAAGGGAGATATAAAAATAAATATGAAACAGTATCTTGAAGGACTACAACAGATATTAGACACAGGTGTTGATCGTGATGGCAGAAACGGGAAAACTCGCGCCTTGTTCGGTATGCAGATGCGGTATAATCTGGAAGATGGTTTTCCTGCAGTAACTACAAAGAAGCTTGCCTTTCGTTCTGTCAAGGCAGAACTACTTGGTTTTTTACGGGGTTATGATCACATCAAACAATTTCAGAAACTGGGAACGCAAATATGGAATGCTAATGCTGCTGCATGGGGGCGTGATGGTGCTCTCGGTTGTATCTATGGCGTTCAGTGGCGTAGGTGGCGAACAGAAGGTGGTAGGATTGATCAGTTGGCAGAGGTGATTGAACAGATCAAGACAAATCCACATAGTCGTCGGCATGTCGTTACGGCATGGAATCCGGGCGAATTAGATCAGATGGCATTAGCACCGTGCCACATGTTTTTCCAATTTTTTGTTGCAGATGACAAATTGTCGTTGCAGATGTATCAACGTAGTTGTGATATGTTTTTGGGTGTTCCTTTCAACATAGCGTCTTATTCGTTACTCCTTTCTATGGTTGCTCAGATAACGGGTCTTCAAGCGAGTGAATTTATCCATGTATTAGGAGACGCACATATTTATCACACTCATTTTGATCAAGTCAAAGTACAACTCAAACGTCAGCCTTATCCATTACCTGAGCTTGTCCTTAACACGAAGGTGACCTCAATTGATAACTTCAAAATGCAGGATTTGCAGTTGGAAAACTACCAGTCTCATGATGCAATTCGTGCCAGAATGATTGTTTAAAAAATCTAATCAGGTTTGGACATTTTTAGAGTTACGCGACAATAGGTTTAAGGAATATTAAAATGAATTCACCAACGTTTCAGGCAGGAAGCCCACTTCTTTAGGTGTGGGAGGAATGCCCGTTCCTATATTTTGCTTGACAGAAAACGTCAAGTCTATTATTATATGCCCAAGCAAGTCGGAAGTGTCTTGCATATCGGGGCACGTTGATTATATCCGTGTCCAAGTAACTCGAAGACGATAGTTCGCTCGAACAGCTTCCGAAGTCGGAAGTGTCTGAGGTTCTGTATCGTGGGTCGCTGGGACCCCTCGGTGGCATACAGGTAAAGTTACGAGCCAAGACCGAAGAACATCAAGCCTGGCAGAAGATTAACACAATCCCATGCCTTTAGGCTTGGGTACCTGAATAAGAACATGCTTATACACCTGTCGCCTCGCTGGGGCTTTTGTAAGTGGCACACTATATACTATTTCCTACGAATTGCAATCTACATAAAATCTCAAATGTAATATTTTTAGTAAAAACCATAATTATTTACACACGACGGTAGGTTCGGTTTCCTAACCGAACCGGTGTTGTTCTGTCTCATAGATGCGGTTAGGAAACCGCATCTACCGCGGAGTGTGTACATATTTTTACATTTCACTATAATAGAAGAATGACTATGACTAAAACAAAAAGCCTGATTGTCCTATGCATAAGTTTCATAATAGTACTCTGTGGATGCGGCAAACCCTCTCATGGTTTCAAAATCTACAGAAACAGTGATATGGTTTTAATCTTTTTAGCATTGCAGAATACATCTGAAATTGTTGACGCAACAATTGATAATGGCAATAAAGAGCTGCAATTGGATATTGATACGGGTCAAGAGGTAGTGAATCATGTCATGTCTCTTAAACGGAAATTATTTGTCAGTCTCATCAAACCTGATGAGACGCTTGAAATTAAAGAAAGAGACAGGATAAATGGATACGGGATCGTTCATTTAACGGTATCTTCCCCTATACCCAACAGAGGGTCAATGTCTCTCAACTGGACAGGTATAAAGAAACCTGGTATTCCTCAGCAAGCAGGACTTTTCAACAATTCCGGAGCATTCCGTGTTGGTGATAGAATTTTGGCATACTGTCGTATTCCAGAACACGAAGAGTCGTCATGGAAAATTTCTAAATTTGGCGTTACAGTTGAAGTTACAGACACTACATCTTTTGAGAATCTTGAGGTCAATACTGATGGGAATCCTGTTTTGGAGATTTTAACTGGTGATGAAGAAATAGGAAACCAGAAACTTAATTTTGTCCTTAAAGAACTGCAACCACATGAAACAGTTGAAGTAGAGAATAAACAGAAATTAGGTGATGATGTTTTTCTTGTTAACCTGAGGGTTATCCCAAAGAATAATCAGCATATAAATGATGATATTTTGTCAGATCGTTGAGTAAATGTTCGCAGTGTAAAATGGGAGAATTTCCTTATGAAAACCAACATTCTTTATATTATCAGTCTGTTACTGTTGTGTGTTAGTTGTAATGTTGAACAGAAACAACAACTGAGTTATGTGGAAGGTAGTGGTGGTCATGAATATCGAATGCATGAGATCCGTATACCAGAAAATTGGAAAATAGTGGATGCAGAACTTGATTTCAGACAGTTAAACTTAGAGTTTGATAGAGGTAATGGTATTGAAAAACAGAGTTTAAAATATCCATACAGAGCTTCTGACATCATTGATGACTACTATGAGTTTTTTAAATTCAGAGGGGCAAATAGGTTAGCTGGACGAACTTTATTACATTTTTCCACAGATGAAGATCCGCAAAGCGAGTTTAACCCTCCTATTGGAACATCCAAGATTTCGTCAGGCATAAAAGAACGTGAAGAATTTGCCATCTATCGGACAAGTAGATTGCTTGTAATCCATTTCTCAATTAAGAATACGGCTCTCGGTAATTTGACTTCTCACGACCTTACAAAACGTTACGCAAAAGGACCACATAATAGAGGAGAAACGGCTTATTTTGAAATCATTGATGGTAAAATGCATTATAATATAGTGCTTAATAATAAAGAAACCCGAAGCTTTCTCATTGATGATTATTATAAGAATGAAACTTATAACGGTAGTGGAGAAAGCAATAGTATAAGCAATAATGAGGTAAGTTGGACTTGGAGTTATAGGATTACCTCTAAACATGAAATGGATAGGTAAGTATAAAATCAATTCAGATCGTTGAGTTAATGTTTGCGGTGTATATGCGGAGAACCGACAAATGAAAACTTGGATAGTTTATATAATCAGTTTCTTATTACTGTGTAGTAGTTGCCAGATGGAACAACGGAGCCTGATGGAACAAAAGTCACGTGACTTTTTTGAACAAGAACCGCGTATTATATCCATAGGTAGTGATGGATGGAGTACGTTTCAGATAGTCATGCCGGTTCATTGGAAAATAGATGATGCTCAACTTAATTTAAACCCAATGAATCAAGAATTTGATTTACACTTAGCGTTTGATAGAGGTAGAGGTATAGAAAAACATAGTTTACCGGTTGATTTTCTGTCTAATGATTATGCCGAAGATATTCAATTCAGTGGTGCAAACAGAATTGATGGGTTGGCATTCTTGCACTTTAGTAAAAAAGATCCTCAGACTATGGCAAAACCTCCGTTGGGTATATCCAGAATTAATAAAGAAGCAAAATTCCATGAGATCATACTTGCTTATCGAAGCGGCAATCAACTTAAGGTGCTTTTTTTAGCCGAGAATACCTCGTTTGGTAATCTTCAATCTCACGATCTTCACCATTACTATTTTGGAGAAACTGAGATTAAAGACTATGCTAAGTATACATTAGAACTCAATAATGGTGAATTACAATTTAATTTTGGAAATAACTCCAAAGGCAACCGAAATTTTCCCATTCATAAGTTGGTAAATCGGTATGAAGAATTTGGTCCTGGCGGCGAAGGGGCTGCTATGGGTTCAGTTAGGTTGCAGGTGACGGCGCGCTATGAATTAGTTTCTAAAGATAAATAAAATCAGAGAAATACAACTAACCGTTTTGCGAACCGATGGAGGACTGAAAGTACATTGCAAATCTCAATGATTGCTGCGATAGATAAGAATAGACTCATTGGCAATGGTCCAAACATCCCTTGGAAACTGCCTGCTGATCTCAAACACTTTCGTGAGATGACAATTGGCAAACCTGTCGTCATGGGACGCAAAACCTTTGAAACACTTCCACGTCCGTTGGCAAAGCGAAAGAATATCATCCTCACCCGCAATCAGAACTACACTGCCCCGAAAGGTTGTATAGTTACTCACTCTGTAGAGGAAATCATTACAACTGTCAGCGAAATCTATGTCGACGTGACAACGGAACTTATGATTTGTGGTGGAGCGCCAATTTACGCAGCCTTTTTATCACATTCTACCCGACTTTATCTCACACAGGTTCATGCTACGTTTGAAGGGGATGTCTATTTTCCTGAATTTGATTGGAATGCGTGGGATGAAGTGAAACGGATTGACTGTGATGCGGATGAGAAGAATCCTTATCCTTACAGTTTTTTGGTTTTAGATAAGAAATAGAATAGTGGAGTGAATTAGTGCTTAATTTATGTATGCTTTCTGGTTCTTTTGAATATGACTCAGAAACATCTTTGACTATTTTCAAAAAGTATGTTGAGAAAAACTACCCCATCCAAGCCAATATGATTGCCTATGAATCAGAAGATGATGACCCATCTTTAGCTGCGATAGATGATGCAGATGCTCTGTTAGTCTTTACGCGGCGGCTCAATACAGATGGAGATTCACTTGCGAAATTTCAGGCATATTGTGAGACAGGCAAGCCACTCGTTGGTGTGCGAACTGCAAGCCACGCATATCAGAATTGGTTGGATTTTGATAAAGAGGTATTGGGAGGGGACTATCAAGGTCATTATGGTCACGGTCCCACTGTTCAGTTAGAAACGTTAGCACCAGAACATCCAATCCTGAAAGATATACCCAAATTTGAAAGTTATGGGAGTCTATATAGGAATCCTTCAATTAGTAATGATGCATCTGTGCTTCAGATGGGACACACGGATGAACATACGGAACCTGTTGCTTGGACGCGTTTGCACAATGGTGGACGTATCTGCTATACTTCGTTAGGACATCAGAAGGATTTTGAATTAGATGCGTTTTTGCAGTTTCTGGTACAGAGTGTTCTTTGGGTGACAGAAGAGATATAGGAAGATTTAATTTAAGGATTTTTTATACCTCTGTGTTTTGCAGGGGTATTTTTTAGATATGGAAACACTTGCGATAACGAATGGCGACATCTATACCCCGACACATTACGGTCACGGTAATCTCGTCATTCAAGGCGATAAAATATCAGCAATTACTAAAGAGCAATTACCTCCATCCGATGAGGTGATTGATGCATCTGGTTGCCTTGTCATTCCTGGATTGATTGATGGATTGATTCACGGCGGTGGTGGTTGTGATAGCATGACCGGAAAAGTTGAAGATATTGAGACAATTGCACGCGCACATGCATCAGATGGTGTGACTTCTTTGGTGGTAGGTATATCTTCTGGGAGTATGGAGCATATAAACGCATCTTTAGAGGCAATTGCACAAGTTGCTGATGAACCCGTGTCAGATGGATCTAGGATTATAGGGTCGTATGTTGAGGGGAAATTCGGTAGTCTTGCCAAGAATGGCGCACAGAATGCGAAATACATTACACCTCCGAACTTTGAAGAATTTCACGCAATGTGGGCAGCCTCTGATGGTACATTAAAGGTAATTTCTGTCGCACCAGAAAACGATGAAAATTTTCAGTTTATCAAACATCTTGCTGAATTTAGGACAGATGCTTATAATAACATTGTTATAGCGATGGGACATACAAACGCTTCTTATCAGCAAGCGATGGATGCAATTGACGCGGGTGTTACACGTGCAACACATACCTACAACGGCATGAGCGGTATGCACCACCGTGATCTCGGTGCACTTGAGGCAGTTTTAGATCATCCAAACATACACGCGGAATTGATTGTTGACGAACACCACGTAAATCCTTTCTGGGGTAAACATCTGATAGAAGCAAAAGGTGTTTCAGGTGTAGGATTGATTACGGATTGCACCGAACATGCGGGTCTTTCTACTGAAGAATGGCAGAAGGATGCCGTATATGAAGCAGCACATGACGCGTTTCAGCTTAAGGATATGGTTGATACGGATACCTATAAATATATAAAAGATGGTGCAATGTGGTTGGATGTTGGCAAACCGACTGAACGGCTCGCGGGAGCAATCATCACATTGATGGATGGTGTCCGTAATGTTGTGAAGTGGGGATTTTCATTGGAAGATGCGTTGACGATGGCGACATTAACACCTGCACAGAATTTAGGTGTAGAGGATCGCGTGGGTTCAATTGCCCCTGATAAGGCTGCAGATATAGTTATTGTTGATGACAGTTTAAATGTGCAAAAGGTGGTTTTGCGTGGGAAAGTGATATAATGAATTACTAAACTAATGGGATATTGTCTATCAGAAATAGTATGGGAACAAATTGATTTTCAGTCAGTTTTTTCTGGTATATCCCAATTTAGAAAAAGTGATCCGTATTTCCTGATTTCGGTGTAAATTGCAAGAAATTTAGCAATTTTACAATAAATCTATAATAATTCGGACATTTTTCTGAATTAAACTTGACATGACCTTAATTAATGATTATAATATAAGTTTTGAGTGTAGTTATAAGTCTTGTCCGCAGCAATTCAAGGGGGCATTCAATTTGAAAACAGTCTAACGTCGTTTTACAGCAACGTTAATATGTTCAGTTGAATCAGAAGCCCCGCGAGGGCTTTTTCTTTTGTCTATCCAGTAGTTATTATGGCAGTGAGGAGTGGAGATGCCGACAATAAATCAGTTAATCAAGAAACCACGTAAGAAATATCGCAAGAAAACGAAATCCCCGATTCTCCAGCAGTGCCCACAACGGAGAGGTATCTGTCTACAGGTGAAAACGGTAACACCGAACAAACCGAATTCTGCTTTACGGAAAGTTGCCCGTGTCCGATTTACCTCTTCTGCTGATGAAGCAACATGCTATATTCCTGGGATTGACCACAATTTACAGGAGCACTCAGTTGTGTTGGTGCGTGGTGGTAGAGTCAAGGATTTGTCAAACGTGCGGTATCACATTGTACGTGGGAAATTAGATACAGCAGGTGTAGAAAATCGTCGTCAAGGTCGTTCAAAATATGGTGCACGCAAACCCAGTTAATAATGCTCAAGTTTGTTTGGAGGAGTTATAGATGCCGAGACGTGGAAACGTCCCAAAACGGGAAGTCAATCCTGATCCTATTCATAACAGCAAATTGGTTTCAAAATTTATTAACCACATGATGTGGGATGGGAAAAAAGGCACAGCACAAAATATCGTCTACACCAGTTTCAAGATTATTGAAGAACGAACGAGTGAAGACGGTTTTGAAGTGTTTCGTGAAGCGATCAATAAAGTAAAACCAGTGCTTGAAATTCGACCCCGTCGTGTTGGTAGTCAAACGTATCAGGTTCCTGTTGATGTAAAAACAGAACGTAGAACGACATTAGCAATTAACTGGATTATTGAATCTGCGCGAAGCCGAGGCGAAAAGGGTATGGCTGCTCGGTTAGCAGGAGAACTTATGGATGCTGCAAAAGAAGAAGGTGCAGCAATAAATAGGAAAAGAGACCAACATCGGATGGCAGAAGCGAATAGAGCATTTGCACACTATAGATGGTAATTAAACTAACATTGTACATTTATTACGTGGGTTGAATGAGACCTACGAACTGAGAGAATTGAAACTATGGCGGACAGAAATCAGAGGGTGCCACGAAGGTCAACCCTATCGCACACGCGAAACATAGGTGTTATGGCGCACATTGATGCGGGTAAAACAACCGTAACTGAACGTATTCTATTCTATACGGGTAGAGTGTATCGCATCGGTGAAGTTGACGAAGGCACAACCACAATGGATTGGATGGTGCAGGAACAGGAGCGTGGCATTACGATTACTGCTGCGGCGACTACCTGTAACTGGAAAGAACATCATATCAATATCATTGATACACCAGGACATATTGACTTTACTGTTGAAGTTGAACGTTCTTTGAGAGTTCTTGATGGAGCGGTTGCTGTGTTCTGTGCCGTAGGTGGTGTTGAACCCCAATCCGAGACAGTATGGCGACAAGCGGATAAATACGAAATCCCTCGCATTGCTTACGTCAATAAGATGGATAGAACGGGTGCTGATTTTTTCCGTACCGTTGAAATGATGGAAGAACGTTTAGGCACAACAGCTGTACCTATTCAATTGCCGATTGGTTCCGCTGAACAATTCAGAGGGATCGTAGACCTGATTTCAATGAAAGGGCAATTGTGGGACGAAAGTAGTCAAGGTGCTGTTATTCATGAAACCGACATTCCACCAGAAATGGAAGAGATGGTGCACGAATATCGGGACCAATTGTTTGAAGCTGTTGCTGAATGGGATGAAGAATTATGTGAGAAATACCTTGATGGTGTTGAAATCACACCTGAAGAGATAAAAGCTGGTTTACGCCAAGCGGTGCTTAGCAGTAAGGTCGTTCCAGTGCTTTGTGGAAGTGCACTAAAGAACAAAGGTGTCCAACCGCTTTTAGATAGCATAATCTCGTATCTTCCCTCCCCGACAGATGTCAAACCAGTCGTTGGTTTTAACCCAAAAACAGAAGAAGAAGAAACACGTAATTCAGATAAAGATGACCCGTTCTGTGCGTTGGCATTTAAAATCACCACTGATCCACACGTTGGAAAACTGACATATCTGCGCGTTTACTCTGGGGTATTGAACAAAGGTGATACTGTTTACAACAGCAAGAGCGATAAATATGAACGTATTGGTAGGTTGATGCAGATGCATGCGAATAAACGTGAAGAACATCAATCCGTTAGTGCGGGTGACATCGTTGCAGCGATTGGACTCAAAGACCTAAGTACTGGCGACACTCTCTGTGATCCGAAAGCGCATATTGCACTGGAAACGATGGTGTTTCCGTTACCTGTTATGTCAATCGCAGTTGAACCGCGTTCACAATCAGATATAGACAAATTGAACCTTGCTCTCTCAAAATTGGCTGAAGAAGATCCAACTTTCAAAGTGCATCAAGACCCGGATACAGGACAAACACTGCTATCTGGTATGGGTGAGCTTCATTTGGAAATCATCGTGGACAGACTTGTCCGCGAGTTTAATGTTTCAGCAAACGTAGGTTCACCTGAAGTGGCATATCGTGAAACACTTAAGAAACCGGTCAAAGCTGAAGCCAGATTCGTACGACAATCAGGTGGTAGAGGTCAGTTTGGTCATGTCGTTATTGAAGTAGCACCACTTGAAAAAGGTTCAGGTTTTGAATTTACTGATGAGACGAGAGGCGGATCGGTCCCACAAGAGTTCGTTCCTGCGGTAAGAAAAGGTATTGAAAACGCCATGAATGTTGGTACTTTAGCAGGATATCCTGTTGTTGATGTGGGAGTTCGTCTCGTAGATGGATCTCATCATCAGGTTGATTCCTCTGAGATGTCATTTTCCATTGCTGGTTCGATGGCATTCAAAGAAGCGGCAAAAAAGGCAGGTTCTGTTTTGCTTGAACCGATCATGGGTGTTGAGGTGATCGTACCAGATGAGTATCTTGGCAAAGTGATTGGTGATCTCAATTCCCGTCGTGCACATATTAGAGATACGGAAGTGCATACGAAATCTCGGATTCAGGTTGTTCGTGTAGATGTACCACTTTCTGAAATGTTCGGTTATGTTAAGTCGCTTCGTTCGCTGACACAGGGACGGGCTAACTATACTATGGAGTTTGCACATTATCGGGAAGTACCAACAAGCGTTGCGGAAGAATTGATTACTAATACAAAATCGTAAAACAGATAACATAAAGATGTTTCAACCTGCTTGAAGCAATATAGATCGGCAATATTAGAAAATTGCTTTCAAGCAAACATTCGTCAATACAGAGAAGAAAAGATATTTTATCTCAGCAAATAATAGATGACATGCCGAAGCGAACTATCATTCGGCAGTATATGCAAGTTCGAAGAGATTCGGACAATTTGAAACACGTTGTGCGCCTACTTTGTGCGCTGGTGAGAACATAGCAACCAAGGTTAATTGATACAAAAACCTTATATTTAAACCTATAATTTGGAGTTTGGACAGAAATGGCAAAGCAAGCATTTGAGAGGACAAAGCCACACGTTAATATTGGAACTATCGGCCACGTTGACCATGGTAAAACGACGCTGACAGCAGCGATAACTATGGTTTTATCTAAACTCGCTGACAAAGACTATGTGATGACCTATGAGGACATTGACAAAGCACCCGAGGAAAAAGAACGTGGCATAACAATTAACACAGCACACGTTGAATACGAGACAGATAACCGACACTACGCTCACGTTGACTGTCCTGGGCACGCTGACTATATCAAGAATATGATTACCGGTGCTGCACAGATGGATGGTGCCATTCTGGTTGTTTCCGCAGCAGATGGTCCAATGCCACAGACACGTGAACACGTACTTCTTGCGCGACAGGTAAACGTACCTTCCTTGGTTGTCTTTCTTAATAAGGCAGACATGGTTGATGACGAAGAACTGCTTGAACTCGTTGAATTGGAAGTTCGCGAATTATTAGATGAGTACGAATTTCCTGGAGACGACACACCCATAATTGCAGGTTCCGCTTTGGAAGCGATGGAGTCTGCTGGTGACCCAAACAGTGATGCCTGTAAACCGATTCTTGATTTGATGTCATCTGTTGATGACTTTATTCCGGAACCGGTTCGTGATACTGAAAAACCTTTCTTGATGCCGATTGAAGATATCTTTACTATCAGTGGTCGTGGCACTGTTGTTACAGGCCGTGTTGAACGCGGTATCATTGAAGTCAATAATACGATAGAAATCGTAGGACTTCGGGAAACACAGGAAACGGTTGTTACTGGTGTGGAAATGTTCAATAAGTTTCTTGATGAAGGTAGAGCAGGTGACAACATCGGAGCACTGCTTCGTGGTGTTGATCGAGATGATGTTGAACGTGGACAGGTATTGGCAATTCCCGGAACGGTTACACCCCATACTAAGTTTGAAGCGGAAGCCTATATCTTAACAAAAGAGGAAGGTGGACGTTGGAATCCGTTCTTTAGTGGGTATCGTCCGCAGTTCTATTTCAGGACAACAGATGTCACAGGTGAAATGCATCTCGCTGAAGGTATTGAAATGATTATGCCGGGTGACAATGCCCAGATTAGCGTACAACTTTCTAAACCAATCGCAATGGAAGAGCAACTCCGATTTGCTATCCGTGAAGGTGGACACACTATCGGAGCAGGTGTTGTCTCAAAAATTCTTGAGTAACGAGGAAGTCTTTATAGGTACAGTTCCTCAGTTCACTTAGCAAACATTGTGTTTCTGTATCTCGTCGGAGCGTTCATGACTGACGACTGAATTGTTGATAAGTCTGAATTGCTTCGGCAGATACGTGATAATAGTAGCAGAGCGAAACATGAGGAAATACCCGTTACTTTAAGATAAAGGAACTAAGACTAAGAGATGAACAATCAGAAAATACGGATTAGACTCAAAGCGTTTGATCATCGTTTACTTGACCAGTCTGCCCAGCAAATTGCGTCTATTGCTAAACGCACTCAAGCGAGAGTCTCGGGACCGATTCCATTGCCGACAAAGAAGCATATCTATACCGTGCAGCGTTCTACATTTACTGACAAAAAGTCACGGGAGCAATTTGAAATGCGTATCCACAAACGGTTACTGGATATTCTTGAGACAGCACCTAAGACAGTTCATGCGCTCATGCAGCTTGACCTACCCGCTGGGGTTGATGTCAAAATAACGCTACTGTAGCGGAGGTAGGAAATGGTTACTGGTATTATTGGTAGAAAAGTCGGTATGACACAAATCTATGAAGAGTCTGGAAAAGCAATTCCCGTTACTGTAATAGAAGCTGGTCCTTGTCCAATCGTCCAGTTGAAAACCCAAGAACGTGATGGCTATCAAGCAGTTCAATTAGGTTTTGGTAACCGTAAAGAAAACAAATTTAATAGTCCAGAGCGCGGACATTTTGCTAAAGCAGATGTGCAACCTACACGAGTCCTCCGTGAATTTCGTGTAGACAGTCTTGATGAAGTAACAGTCGGTGATACTGTTGATGCCAGCCTGTTTTCTGAAGGTGAACGTGTTGATGTAACAGGTACATCTAAAGGCCATGGGTTCACAGGTGTTGTAAAACGGTGGGGATTCAAAGGTGGTAGGAAGAGTCACGGCGGTGAACAGGACCTACGTCGTCCTGGTGCTATCGGGGCAAGTGCAACACCCTCCCGCGTTTTCAAAGGTAAGAAAATGCCAGGACGTTACGGTGCGAAACGACATACCGTCCAAAATCTACAAGTCATCCAAGCGGACGCTGAGCGAAATTTGTTAGTTGTAAGAGGCTCAATCCCAGGCCCCCCTAATGGTCTCCTTCTCATTAAAAAGGCAGTAAAAGTATCTAAAGGAGACAAAACAGAAAGTTAACTTGGTAGAACATATTCCATTAAAAACCCCGGCACCTATGTAAGGATCGCAGGGGTAATTCATGCCGAGTACATCGGAAAGAAGATAAAAGAGTTATGGCAACATTAAATGTACACAATCGTTCAGGAGAAGTCCTTCGAGAGAAAAGCATCGCTGATTCATTTACACATGCAGTGGTAAACACAGATGTTGTTCACCAATGTGTTGTGGCGTATCTGGCAAATCAGAGAAGCGGAACTGCATCTACGAAGAGTCGTAGTGAAGTGAGAGGTAGTGGTAGGAAATTATACCGTCAAAAAGGAACTGGTAGAGCGCGTGTAGGTGATGCTAGATCTCCTATTCGTGTGCATGGCGGTGTCGCATTTGGACCAAAACCTCGTAGTTACCGTCAAAACACACCGAAGCAAGTCCGAAAACTCGGATTAAAAAGTGCTATTGCTGATCGTTTTCAAAATGACCAGTGTATTCTCATTGAAGATTTTACGTTAGAACGTCCGCGAACAAAGGATATGGTGTCTGTCTTGAATGCACTGAATTTGGAAGGAAAAGTGTTGTTTATTCTTGACGAGCACAATCCGAATATTCATCTGTCCTTACGGAATATACCGCAAACTAATTGCTGTACTTGGGATTTACTCAATATATACCAAGTGATGTGGCATGACAAACTTGTGATAACCGAACGTGCTGCAGAAAAATTGGAAGCGAAATTTGTAGAATCAGAAGGTTAGTTTTATGAAAGACAATTACCAAATTATTTTGAGACCACATATCACAGAAAAAAGCACACTTCTCCGCGAAAATAATAAATACTGTTTTGTTGTGAACCGACAGGCGAACAAAACAGAAATTAAACAGGCTGCTGAGGAGTTATTCGACATCAAGGGGAGCGTCATTGATGTTCATACTATGCGGGTGAAAGGAAAAGTCAAAGGTAGAATGAATCGATATCAACGTGGAAGACGTCCCCATTGGAAGAAGGCTATTATTACAGTGGTAGATGGAACTCGTATCCCAGTCTTTGAGAGTATCTAAATTTGTAAACTGTTTCATTAACAAGCAAGTATAACGAGAGGATTTGAGAGTGGCAAAAACATATAAACCCGTCACACCGAGTCGTCGGTTCATGACCGGATATACCTTTGAAGAGATAACCCGTCAAAAACCGGAAAAATCACTTGTCAAAGGTGCAAAGAAAAATGCTGGAAGAAATAACAAAGGTCGTATGACAGTCCGTAGGCGAGGCGGTGGACATAAGCGTCGTTATCGGGTTATTGATTTCAAGCGAGATAAATTTGATATTCCCGCAAAGGTTGCTACAATTGAGTATGATCCAAACCGTTCTGCCCATATCGCTCTGCTGCACTATGCCGATGGAGAGAAACGCTATATTATTGCCCCTCTCGGTATAAAAGTCGGTGATACTGTTACATCTGGGCCAAATTCAGAGATCAAAGTCGGAAATGCATTACCTCTTGAGAATATTCCGTTAGGTTCTTCAATTCATAACATAGAAATGCAACCTGGTAAAGGTGGACAACTTGTTCGCAGTGCTGGTGGGGCAGCGCAATTAGTTGATCGTGAAGGTAAATATGCACGAATCCGTCTACCCTCTAGTGAAATACGACTTGTTCCCGTAAAATCAATGGCTACCATCGGACAGGTTGGCAATGTAACCACTATCACAATTGGGAAAGCAGGCCGATCCAGATGGTTAGGTAAACGTCCTAAAGTGCGTGGTGTTGCTATGAATCCGGTCGATCATCCACACGGCGGTGGTGAAGGAAAAAGTTCCGGTGGAAGACATCCTGTTACACCTTGGGGTGTGCCGACAAAAGGATATAAAACACGAAATCGTAAGAAGAAATCAAGTCAGTATATTTTTGGAAAACGTAAATAATTGAAACACAATTTGTCTAAAGGAGACTTCTGATGGCGCGTTCTATTAAAAAAGGACCTTATGTAGACGCTAAACTTGCGAAGCATATAGCAGAAATGGAACAATCCGGTAGTAAACGTGTCATTCGCACTTGGGCACGAAGTTCTACCATCACACCAGAATTTGTTGGACATACCGTCGCGATTCATAATGGTAAAAAGTTCTTTCCAGTTTATATCACAGAAAATATGGTAGGTCATAAACTTGGGGAATTCGCACCGACTCGCACTTTCCGGTCACACGCAGGCGGTCAAAGAAGGTAACTTGGTTCATAATTGTATATTCAGGTATAGTGCATCTCTGATGACTGCACTTAAAGAAATAATTTGTAGTTAAGAAAAATATAAAGCAAGATAATGTGCACCAGTTGTGCATTCGTTTTGTTAGGAGAAACTGATGGAAGGAAGGGCAAAGATTCGGAACGTTTCGGTTGCACCGCGCAAAGCGCGCCTTGTCGCCGACTTAGTTAGGAATCAGTATGTTGATGATGCGCTGAATCAACTGCTCTTTACACATAAAGCGGCAGCACCTATTATCTATAAGTTGATAAAATCCGCAGCAGCAAATGTCCAATTTCAAGAGCCAAATGTGGATGCCGCTAATTTGTACGTCAAAGAGATTCGTGTTGATGAAGGAATTACACGAAAATGGATACGTCCCCGAGCACGGGGTATGGCAAATCGCATCTTAAAAAGGCAAAGTCATATTACTGTTGTTGTGGATGAGGAGAGCAACGATGATATTGAGTAAACGAAGTCGTCTCTGCCTCCAAAACCACCACAGACGGGATAGTGTCTAACAGGAGGTTTGTGTGGGACAAAAAACACATCCACGAGGGTTACGGTTAGGAATAATCGAAACTTGGGATTCAAAGTGGTATAGTGATCGAGATTATGCGAAATGGCTGCATGAAGACCTTGCAATTCAGAAACATATTAAAGAGCAGTTATTGCGAGCGGGAATCTCACGTATTGAAGTTGAACGTGTGGCAGAAAAGTGCACTATCAATATTCATACTGCTAGACCTGGGATTGTCATTG
Source organism: Candidatus Poribacteria bacterium (assembly GCA_965214095.1). Taxonomy (GTDB): domain Bacteria; phylum Poribacteria; class WGA-4E; order WGA-4E; family WGA-3G; genus MSPOR6. Next base: position 3,343,399 of record OZ243938.1, read on the forward strand.
GACGACGTGGTGTAGAAAGAGAAAAGTTGCAGACAGAGCTTGGCAAACTCATTGATCGTCCGGTAAAAATAAACGTCACTGAGATTAAAGTACCAGAACTTGATGCACAACTTCTCGCTGAAGCCGTTGCAATGCAAATTGAACGGCGAACAAGTTTTAAACAAGCGATGAGACGCAACATCGCTGATTCAATGCAAGCGGGCGCACAAGGTGTTAAAGTTATGGTCAGCGGTAGACTTGATGGAAAAGAGATCGCAAGGACCGAATCCAGTTTGGAAGGACGCGTGCCGTTGCATACACTCAGGGCAAATGTTGACTACGGTTTCACTGAAGCAAATACAACCTATGGAAAAATTGGTGTCAAAAGTTGGATTTTCAAAGGTGAAATCCTCGGTGTACCAGAAGCCTTAAGTGGGGATGCGAGTGTCCGACGCCAACAGAGCACGAGACGCACAGATACAAGAAGTTCACGTTCTGGCAGCCGACAATCAGGAAACCGTTCTTCAAGCAGCAGACAACGAAATCAGGGACGTAACAACAGACGTAGACAACAAAGGAATGACCCAAAGTCAAGAGATAACTAGTTGGTAGTGTGCTTTTGTCTGGACATTCCAGAAATGATTTGAGGAGTAGTTCAAATGTTAATGCCGAAACGTGTGATGCACCGCAAGGTTCATCGTGGGAAACGTCGAGGAAAACCCCGCAGAGGTTCACAGATTAGCTTCGGTGAATACGGTTTACAAGCCATGGAAGCTGGGTGGATAACAAGCAACCAAATTGAATCCGGTAGGGTTGCTATCACGCGTGCTGTGCGTCGTGGTGGGAAATTATGGATAAAGATATTTCCACACAAACCTATCACTAAAAAACCCGCTGAAACCCGAATGGGTGGTGGAAAAGGTGCGCCAGAATTTTGGGTTGCTGTCGTTAAGCCCGGTAGAATTATGTATGAATTAAGTGGTGTTTCCCGTGAAGTCGCGAAAGAAGCTATGGAACGTGCGGCACACAAATTTCCAATTAAGACGAAATTCGTTGCACGCAATGAGGTATAGTTATGAAAGCTCACGAGTTACGAACCCGATCTACTGAAGATTTGGAAAACGAATTAGAGAATCTTAAAGAAAACTTATTCAACCAAAGGTCCAGAAGTATTTTAGGACAGTTGGAAGACTCAACGCTTATCGGTAAGATTCGCAAAGACATTGCACGTGTTAAAACTGAGCTGCGCGCACGCGAGTTAAACCCTCAGGAGTAGGCACTGTGCAAGGAATGACTATTCAGTAGGATGTGCCTTCTTGAACGGTTACAATTACTGATGGTCTTTGAAAAAGGATAAAATTGAACGTGGAAAAAATAAGACACCGAAAAATTCGAACGGGTACCGTTGTCAGTAATCGCATGGATAAAACTGTCAGCGTGGCGATAGTTCGGAGTTTTCAACATCCGCTTTACAAAAAAGTTATCCGTTCAACAAAAAAGATTTTAGCACATGATGAACAGAATAATTGTAAAGTTGGCGATGTTATACAGGTGATTGAAACCCGTCCCATCAGCAAACGTAAACGATGGCGGGTACAATCTGTAATAACAGCAGTACAGACTGCTGATTAATTGGAAGGAAGGTACGGCGATGGTTCAGAATTATACGCGATTAACCTGCGCCGATAATACGGGTGCAAGAAATTTGATGTGCATCAGTGTACTTGGTGGAACCCGACGACGTTATGCACGGGTCGGTGACATTATTGTAGCCAGTATTAAAGAAGCAACACCGAATACGCAAGTTAAAGCAGGTGAAGTTGTACGCGCTGTTGTTGTTCGAACTGCCAAAGAGTATCGTCGTCCAGACGGGTCTTACATTAAGTTCGATCAGAATGCTGCTGTTCTGGTTACAGAGGAAAATGAACCACGGGGAACACGCATTTTTGGACCGGTTGCTCGTGAACTACGAGAAAAATCGTTCACCAGAATTGTATCATTAGCCCCTGAAGTGATTTAGGAGTTTTATGATGGCACAGAAAAAGATACATATCAAAAAAGATGACTTGGTGTTGGTTTTGAGTGGTCAAGACCGCGGCAAACAAGGCGTTGTGTTAGAAGTATTTCCAAAGAAAAATAGGGCTGTTGTTGAAGGCATCAATTTTATTACATGTCATTTGCGACCCAATCAAATGGGCCAAGGTGGCATCGTTGAAAGAGAAGGCACCATACACATCTCTAACTTGAAAAAGATCGATGGATAGAACAGTAACACATGCTCAATTCGGTTCAAGAATATTAAATTATAACTCAATTATCAGGCAATAGGATCATAGGCTAATGAGCCAATTTAAAACATTTTATCAAACAGAAGTTGTGCCTGCTTTACAAAAGGAATTCAATTACAGTAATGTTATGCAGGTGCCAAAATTAGAAAAAGTGACATTAAATATCGGGGTTGGTGAAGCGGTTCAAAATCCGAAAGCACTTGAAGATGCCGTTGAGGAGATGACGCGTATTGCGGGGCAACGGGCTATCATCACACGTGCAAAAAAATCTATCTCTGCATTCAAAATTAGAGGACCTTCAAGGATGACGCGTTCTCCTGGAAATGCAATCGGGTGTAAAGTCACACTGCGAAAGACTCGCATGTATGAATTCCTAAACCGCTTGATTAACGTCGTGTTACCTCAAATCAGAGATTTCCGAGGTGTTTCACCTGATTCATTTGATGGACGCGGAAACTATTCCTTAGGATTAACTGAACAACTCATCTTTCCAGAAATTGATTATGATGATGTCAATGAAATCCGTGGTATGAATGTGACAGTTGGAACATCCGCTCCAACTGATGAAGAAGCGCGTGCATTGCTACGTGAACTCGGCATGCCTTTCCGACAGCAACAAAATTCATCTAATGGAGTTTAGACGAATAAGTCCAATTTAAAGGAGTATATAATTTGGCAAGTAAATCATGGATTGCCAGAAATAAGAAGACCCCTCGCTTTAGCACACGGAAATATAACCGGTGCAAAACCTGTGGACGTGCACGAGGGTATCTGCGTAAGTTTGAATTATGTCGTATCTGCTTTCGTCTGTATGCACGAGCGGGGAAAATTCCCGGTGTCAAAAAGGCGAGTTGGTAAAAGGAGATTATTTCATGTCAATGACTGACCCAATCGCAGATATGTTAACGCGGATACGCAATGCCAATATGAATGGGCATGAGCGCGTTGAGGTTTCTGCGTCCAAACTGAAGTTAGAAATCGCTCGTGTTTTGTCTGATGAAGGTTTCATTCGGAACTACCGATCAATTGAAGATGGCAAACAAGGCATTATACGAATCTATCTTAAATATGGAGCAAACAATAAAGAGAAGGCTATTACCAACCTAAAGCGAATTAGTAAACCAGGAAGACGGGTTTACACAAAATCGGACAAGCTTCCGCGGGTCTTTGGTGACTTAGGTGTCGCTATCCTGTCAACATCGCATGGAGTCAAGACCTCCATGGAGTGTAGACGGGCAAAAATCGGTGGTGAAGTCCTCTGTTTTGTTTGGTAAACAAGTCTTTTGCCCATCACTACATATTGACGGCAACAAATGTTAATTGGAGAAATAGAATGTCACGTATAGGACAAATTCCAATCCCAATACCGAATTCAGTGAAAGTGGATTTCAATGACAGCGAAGTCCAAGTTGAAGGTCCCAAAGGTTCATTGAATTGGGTTGTCCCACAAGGAATTGAAGCAACTGTAGAAGAAAATACTATTACCATTTCACGTTCAAACGAACACAGAAAACAGAAAGCACTACACGGTTTGACACGTAGTCTCATCGCCAATATGGTGACAGGTGTATCAGAGGGATTTGAAAAAAAATTACGCGTCGTGGGGACAGGATATCGGGCAGATGTCACTAACCAGAATGTCTTAACGCTTGATGTCGGATATTCACACACTGTAACTTACACACCACCTGATGAAATCACATTGACTGTTGAGCCACCAGAGAGTATAGATGGTCAAACACACATTCTTATTGTAGTGAGTGGGATAGATAAGCAAGTAGTGGGACAGGTCGCTGCCTCTATTCGTCAAATAAAGAAACCTGAAACATACAAACCGAGTAAAGGTATTCGATACGATGGTGAACGCGTACGAGACAAAGAAGGTAAAGTTGCAGGATAACAATAATATTTATCAATGTCCTTGCCTTGTCGGTGTCCTTTTTAGATACACTGATAATTGTCTCTAAGAAATTATAATTTTGTCAGAATGTACTGGTTTAGCTGCGGGAGGAAATCCGTTGGATAAGTTTAAGAGAAAACAGAATAGCCATCTCAGACGAAAACGTAGAGTTCGTCGAAAAATTAGCGGAACAACACAACGTCCCCGGCTTTCTGTTAATAGAAGTTTAAAACATATATATGCCCAAATCATTGATGATGAGAATGGTAAGACGCTTGCTCATGCCTCCAGTTTATCTCCTGAAATTAGAGATAATGCCGCTGAAGGTGGAAAAATACAAGTCGCAAAAAATGTTGGACAACTCATCGCGCAAAAGGCAAAAGAACAACAGATTGCGGGGGTTGTTTTTGACAGGAGTGGTAATCTATATCATGGTCGGATCAAAGCCCTCGCTGAAGCTGCAAGAGAAGGTGGGTTAAAGTTTTAAATTACCCGCATTATTTCTTGAGAGGAGACTTTTTTGCAAAAAGATAGAATAAATCCTGAAGATTATGAATTTGAAGAACAACCTATTGCAATAAATCGCGTTATGCGTGTCGGCAAAGGAAGAAGAACACCCAGTTTTAATGCTCTTTCTGTTGTCGGCAATCGTGATGGAATCGTTGGGATAGGTTTTGGAAGTGCAAGCGAAATTACTGGGGCGTTACGAAAAAGTTTAGCCGATGCGCGCAAGAACCTAATACGTGTTCCCTTGTCTGATGGTACACTTCCACATGAAATACTCTGCGAATTCAAAGCTGCTAAAGTATTACTAAAACCGGCAAGACCGGGTACAGGTATCATTGCTGGGCATGCGACTCGTTCTATTTTGGAATACGCAGGTGTCCGCGATGCACTCACAAAATGCCTTTCTTCCAGAAACGTCAAAAATATTGCTGAGGCAACGATGGTCGGTTTGAGAAGCCTCAAAGATGTCAATGAAGTCGCTCGAATTCGCGGCAAAACAGTGGAAGAACTCTTACATAAACGTCCTACAAATTCTAACAGCTGAGACAACTCAGTCATTTTTTAAGGAACGACAGATTAAATGAAACTCAATGAACTTAAACCTGCCCGTGGTTCAAAGCGGAAACGTAAACGTATTGGACGCGGCAGCGGCTCAGGGAAAGGTGGCACTGCTGGCCGTGGACACAAAGGTCAAAAATCACGGTCTGGTGCTTCAATCCCCGCTTGGTTTGAAGGTGGACAGATGCCTTTGGTCAGGCGCGTACCGAAACGCGGTCCACGCAGAATTGCACATAAACGTTTTGAATATGATGTTGTAAATATTAAGACATTAAATCTATTTGAAGATGAACTTGAGATAACTCCTGAACGTTTACGAGAAGCAGGAATCGTCAAACGAAAGAACGCTCTTATAAAAATACTCGGTGATGGCGAACTTAGCAAAAAGTTAAAAGTGCGCGCGCATCGTTTTTCTAAAACAGCAATTGAAAAAATTGAAGCGCAAGGCGGCACAGTTGAGGTGATATAAGTGTTCAAGGCTATTCAAAACGCTTTTAAAATACCTGAATTACGTAAACGGATAATTTTTTCTTTACTGTTATTGGTTGTATATAGACTCGGTGCACATATAACATTACCCGGAATTGACGATGGGGCACTTGAGATATTCTTTAATCAACTTATGGAACGGACAGGTAATGTCCTTGCGTTGATTAATGTCTTCTCAGGCGGTGCATTCGGTCAAATGACGATTTTCGCACTCGGAATACAACCCTATATCACCGCGGCGATTATCATGCAGCTGCTACCGATGATCGTCCCATCCTTGGAAAAACTCTCAAAAGAACCGGATGGACGCAAAAAGATCACACAATATACTCGGTATGGTACCGTTCTCCTCAGTATTGTCCAAGGTATAACAATCACAATTCTGTTGAGAAACCCAGAACAACTTATCGGTGGTGGTGCAGGCGTAATCGTTAACAATCCTACTATTTGGTGGCACGCGCTTTCTGTTCTAACACTGACCGCAGGCACAGCATTCGTGATGTGGCTTGGGGAACAGATTACCGAACGCGGTATCGGACAAGGTATCTCTATTATTATTACCGTCGGTATTATGGCAGGATTCCCAAGCGGTGTTGCTACTGTATTTTCCAGATTATTTAGTCCTGAGGCAGGTTTTGAAATTATACATCTTGCGGGATTAATATTACTTATTGTAGTCGCGGTATCAGGCACAATTTTTATCCATCTGTCTGTCCGAAAGATCCCTATCCAATACGGAAGACAAATACGCGGTGGCAAAGTGTTCGGTGGACGTTCTATGCATTTTCCACTTCGGGTTAATGCTGCAGGTATGATACCTATTATTTTCGCTGTCTACCTAATGACGTTCCCAGGATTCATTATCGGAATTATGCCACAAGATTGGACTTGGGTTGGTACATTGGCAAGTATGATGGATCCAACAAACCCTTCCATCTTCTATCTGGGTATATATGCGTTATTAATCATAGGATTTACATACTTCTACACCGCGGTACAAATCAATCCTGTTCAAATTGCTGAAGACTTACAGAAAAACGGGGGGTTTGTTCCAGGACTACGTCCAGGTAAGCAAACGGCAGATTACTTCAATACAACTTTGACACGAATCACACTTCCCGGGGCATTGTTCCTTGCTGGTATTGCTGTAATTCCTATTGCTATCACCAGTGGACTTGGTGTCGGTAATATGGTTGATGGTGCATCCATTCTCATTGTTGTTGGTGTTGTACTGGATACTGTTTCGCAAGTCGAATCTTATTTAACAATGCGTCATTATGATGGATTCTTAAAAGACAGACGTTTGAAAGGACGTAGAAGATAAACGAAGAGTCTGTAAATATTCTTTATAGATGAATCAGTTACGTTGAATGAATGAAAAGGGAAAATTATGAAAGTCCGAGCATCAGTTAAGAAAATGTGTAACCGCTGTAAAGTAATCAAGAGAAAAGGTATTGTTCGCGTCATTTGTCCTTCAAATCCGAAGCACAAACAACGTCAAGGATAATGCCAATCGATATATAAGGAGACAACCATGGCACGTATAGCAGGAGTGGATTTACCGCGTACGAAACGTATTGACATTGCACTGACAGCCATCTATGGCATTGGTCGTTATACTGCATCTCAAATTGTCAACGACCTTAGTATTGACCCAGCCAAGAAGGTTGATGCTTTAGCAGAAAACGAAGTTAGTAGACTCAGAGATAAAATCACTGAAGAATATCAAGTTGAAGGTGACTTACGCCGTGAAGTTGATCAGAACATAAAACGTTTAATGGATATTAACAGTTATCGTGGACTCCGTCACAGACGGCAATTGCCTGTGCGAGGACAACGTACAAATACCAATGCACGTACACGCAAAGGTAAAGCACGTACAATTTCTGTTGGCAGGAAAGCCAAAGAGGCAGCCCGTAAAGGCGGTTGATATTCAAAGAGTTTTGCAGCAATGGTTTTCTCTTCCTTTACAAGAATACATTGCTGCGAACACAACCCCACACTTTATGTCTATATAAAGGAGAAATAGATTGCGTTCACGAAGACGGGAACGAAAAAATGTGCCTGAAGGCATTGCGCACATACAGGCTACGTTCAATAACACAATTGTGACTATCACTGACCTTAATGGTAATACGGTTGCTTGGGCAAGCGCGGGGATGACGTTTCCAGGTTCAAGGAAATCTACGCCATTTGCTGCACAACAGACAGCAGAATCATGTGCAAGAAAAGCAATGGAACACGGGATGAAACGCGTTGAAGTGAGAGTCAAAGGACCCGGGTCAGGACGAGAATCCTCTATACGAGCACTCGCCGCTGCCGGTTTAGAAATTACTTTGATGAAGGACATGACACCCATTCCACATAACGGATGTCGTCCACCAAAAAAACGAAGGGTGTAAATCAAGGAGACACATGAGTAGGTATTTAGATTCTGTCTGTAAATTATGTCGACGGGAGGGTGAGAAACTTTTTCTGAAAGGTCGCAGATGCCTCGGATCAAAATGTTCTTTTGAACGTAGAAGTTATCCACCTGGAGATCATGGTCAAAAGCCGCCATCACGCACTCGCAGCGAATACCGACGACAGCTACGAACAAAGCAAAAAGCAAAGCGGATCTACGGGGTTTTTGAGAAACAATTCCGCAATTACTATTTTAAAGCTGCACGACAATCGGGTATTACCGGCGAGAACCTAATCGCATTCCTAGAACGGCGATTAGACAACGTCGTTTACCGACTCGGTTTTGCCACATCACGAAAACAAGCCAGACAATTAGTGAAGCACAACCACTTCACTGTCAACGGAAAGCGCGTAAATATCCCCTCATATTTAGTTCAAGTTGGTGATATTATTACACCACGCGAAAAAAGTCGTGATAGCATCACTATTCAAGAGGCATTAGAATTTTCGAAGCAACGCGGCGCACCAGAATGGCTCGAAATTGATGCTGATAAACCTGAAGGACGCGTTCAGGGCGCACCAATCGTTGAACAAATTGCAGCTGAGTTAGACACACAACTTATTATTGAATTGTACTCAAGATAACAACATTTTCTCTCTTGATTCTGTTCAGATATGACACATTCAGTTGTGTTTATACAATTGGCATATTGGACAGTATGATAGGTAGGCGCGCGTTTTGTCTTCAAGCATCCTGATTGAACAAAACATAGTATAATTCGTGCTTACCCACACAAGGAGATATATCACGTTGTCATCTCATAACCTACCTTGTTGGTGTTTCGTTCTCATTGTTGCTTGAGAGACTGCGGTGTTACAAAGAGTGGTATTAATAAGTACATAGGCTAAATATAACTTTACAGTTCTTACATCTTACACACTACTAACACTCACAAACATGTGATGGTGTAAATAGTTCTGTTTTGAGAACTGAACCTGTATGCCTTTCAAAATAAAAAACTTATGCCTATAGGAGGAAATTGATGGATAGTTTGACATTAACAGTGCCAGAACGTTTGGTAGCCGATACCGAAACTTTACAAAACAATTATGCAAAGTACACCGCTGAACCGCTTGAAAGAGGCTTCGGAACTACATTGGGAAACTCACTACGACGAGTCCTTCTGTCATCCATTAAAGGGGCTGCCATCACTGCTATTCAAATTGATCAAGTCAAGCATGAATATTCAACTATTCCAGGTATTTTAGAAGATGTTGTACAAATAATACTTAACCTCAAGGCAATTCGGTTTCGGCTTTTATCAGACGACCCCCTGTTATTGGAACTCAAAGGGGATGGTTCAGGAGAACTTACTGCTGCTGACATCCGTTCAAATGCTCTGGTTGAGATCATCAACCCTGACCAACATATCGCCACACTTGATAAGTGCCAAGGTATAGATATGGAAATTCAGATTGAGCCAGGACGTGGATACTCACTCGCTGAGGACCATCGTGACGCAAGTCAACCCATTGGATGGATTCCGATTGACGCAAAATTCTCTCCTGTTGAAAAGGTAAACTTCTATGTCCAGGAAACACGGGTTGAAGATATGACCAATTTTGATCAACTCAATCTTGAAATCTGGACGGATGGGAGTATTACACCCAAACAGGCAATTACGCAGGCTGCAGAAACCTTACGCAATCAACTAGACATCTTCACTGATTTTGATGAAAGCTACGTAGAAGAAGTACCCGAGATTGACGAAGCGATGATACTCAGAAATAGATATTTGTCTAAACCTGTTGCTGACTTGGAACTCTCAGTGCGAGCTGGCAACTGTCTTGAGACAGCAAATATCAAAACTATCCGTGAACTTGTTGTTAAGAGTGAAAAAGAAATGTTAGAATACAAGAATTTTGGGAAAACTTCTCTCAATGAAATCAAAGACCAACTTGCTAATATGGGGTTAACTCTCGGAATGGATTTGGATGATGACTCTTACATTGACACTGAGGAGGAGAATTAAATGCGACACAGAAAACGTGGCAGGAAATTAGGGCGTACCACAAGCCACAGGAATGCACTTTTTCGCAACCAAGCCACCGCGCTTTTTGAACATGAGCAAATCCGAAGTACTTTGCACAAATGCAAAGAACTCCGGCGGGTTGCGGAAAAACTGATTACGCTCGCGAAACAAGATACCCTTCAGGCACGACGACGTGCTGCAGGCATGTTATATGGGAGCAAATTACATTATAAACCGCGCCGTGGTGAATCAGGTAACTTACAAAAACAAGCTATACTTCAGAAACTATTTGAGGATATAGCACCTCGATACCAAGATCGGAATGGTGGGTATACACGTATAATTCGTGGTGAATTGAGACGCGGTGATGGTGCCCAGATGGCATACATTCAACTTGTTTAACTATTAATGCAGTTTCCAAACCATATTATATTAGAAACAATGAAGGGTGGAGTTTAACTCCACCCTTCATTGTTTAATATTGAAATGTAAAAATACGTGCACATTCCCCGGTAGATGCGGTTTCCTAACCGCATCTATGAGACTGAACAAACACCGGTTCGGTTATGAAACCGAACCTACCGTAGTGTGTAAATAATTATGGTTTTTACTATTTAAAATCGGTATGCTCCTGATACGAAAAATCGGTGAGAATTGCGTTCTGTCATCAACTCAGCTCTTTCTTGCTGCCAATTCCCCCACATATAGGCAAGATCAAATTTCACGGATTCCTCAAAAACCTTCCCTATACCGAATGTTAGGTAATCACGCTCATTTTCTATCTCAGCATCCGTAAATGGAATTGTATCGCGAAAATAACCTGCCCGAACATAAGAATCGATCACAGGTATACGGAATTCAACGCCTATCCTGGCTTGAAGTGTCGTTGTGTAGTATTCTTCAAAAAAGTCGTCAGGAAAGTTCTCTGCTGGTGGTGGGTCATAACGTGTTTGCCGCCAATCCGTAAGTTGAACATCTCCCGCCAAAATCAACTGTTCATCCAACAGTTTAATTGCAACACCAGTAGCAATCTCAAAAGGTCTTTCGATATCAAAACCAATGATACCTTCTCCAACTACAGGTTCACTTTCGCTATTATCATTGTTATATGACTTCTCATATTGATACCAATGTTCGTCAACTGTCAGTTCAGTTGGTGCGACAAATGTAATACCGAGACTGATAACATCAATAAAATTAGCCAAAATACCTACCCGTCCACCGATTCCTGAGTATTCTCGGTCAATTTCATCAATGCCTTTAATTCTGGACAAATCTTCATTAATATTCAACGTATTTGTCGCGGTCACTTCCACATCTTTAAGACTACTCCCATTCCAGAAATCTATTGAACCGCCTATCAGAAAGTTTTCAGAGATGTATACACTGCCACCAAAACTCCAAATCCCTATACCGCCTGAGTTCCTGTGGGTTTCATCTAAATAAAATCCGTTATATCTGCTTAATGAACTCGGGTCAATACCATCAACGTTTGTCTGGAAATCAAAGTTTTGGGCACGATTATAGCCGAATGCTATTGCCAGTCCTCCCTGTTCGGCATAAAATGGGTAAACGAACCCGATTGAATTTGGACGGAGTTGCGAACGGCTTGTTCCAGTGGGATCATCGTTACCAAAGAATGTGTCAGTACTTGCAATATTATGAGAAAAACTTGTGAACAATTCAAACTTCTTGATCTGTGCCAGTCCTGCTGGATTCCAATATAATGCGGTGAAATCATCGGCAATGCCAAGTGTTGCACCACCCATACCCATTGTCCTTGCACCTATACCAAATGTGTTACCGATTGCTATCTCTTCATCTTGTGCTGGACATACGATAGCGAATAGACTGCTAAGTAGACAGACAAATACCCCCAGAACTACTCGTTTCATTTCTTTTCTCCTTATTTACTTGTATTTTCTGTATTTATAGTAGATTTTAAGGTAGACAAATCACTATGCAGGAGTTATTGTTTATCTTCGTTTTTCTTGAGAACGTCCTGATAGAGAGTTTCTTGATGTTACGCTACGTGTATACTGTGCCCGACGTTGACCCTTCAGCACAGTCCTATTTTTGTAAGAGCCACGTTTGTAAGTGCCACGGGAAGTGTGATAAACTCTGCTGCCTTGATATCTTCCGTAATATCCACGATATGGATAATAACTTCTGTAAGGATAATATCCATAATAAGGCGTATAATACCCATAGTACCAAGGACGGTAATAAGAGTAAGCGTAAGGTGGATAATACGAATAATAGTGTGGCGTATATGGCACCCAATAGGAGTCACTTAAGTATGAACGAGAATCGCGGTATGTAGGTTTACGACGACCATAATAACCTTCTGATGTGTCTGATTCTGTCTTATTTTCAGTTTTTTCTATATGACTGTCTTCTTTTTGCTTTAGGTTTCCCGTTTCGTAATAACTGAGTTTTGTATAACAACCTGCAAATATAATCGTTGTTAAAAGAAGTAGCAGTGTAAGGACATATTTGATGTTCATTTATTTCTACCTCCATAGATCCAAGCATGGATGATGGTTATTATAACATGCCCCATCTAACCTGTCCATACTTTTCACTTGTCCATTCCAGATATAGATGGTAAACTGAAAACATGAAGAAAGTCTTTATCCAAATTGGACATGGTATTGTCGGTGCTGCTGTTATATCCTTTCTCTGTATCTGGCAGGCAGGCAGTTTCGGAGAAGCAAGACATACCATCAGCATTATCGGTGCTATTGCTATTATCATCGCGAGTCTTTATCTCCTTCGAAGCCGATGGATACGTTGGGGTAGTCGACAGATATGGTTAAAATACCATCAACGTATAGCAGCTCTCGGTCTGTGTCTTGTGCTGTTCCATTCTGCATTTTATCCACTTGCATGGCATTCGTGGTTAACCTTTCTACTCGCTTTGTCAAATTTAGGCACAGGAATTGCTGTGAGTCTTACTTCACGAAAAGTGCGTCAAATACTGCTGAAGTGTCATCTCATCCTCGCGCCAATCCTAATAGTTTCTATCGTTTTTCACGGACAAGCGAAACTTGACCACGATGACTTCTTCCCGCTTACAGATGTACACGACGTGCCTTGTGCCAGATGCCATACTTCTGAACCATTACTTTTTCATTCAGATGCCACAGGACAAATTGACTTGGACACATCCGAAACGATTCCAGAGGATCTACATTGGTGGTTTTTGCAGCATGATATAAAAATATCTCAAACTGCTAAAATTTTCACCAAGCAAATTGGCAATACTTGGCAAATAAAAGATTCTGAAAATCGGCGCAGCTACGATGTGGTGAAAAAGGATGAACAGCTTGCCCTCTACGCAGACAATCCATACCGCAGCTATACTTGTATCACCTGTCACGAGCATAACACACCAGAAATCATTTCCGCACATGAACTACATGGCGTAAGCGATTTTCATAAATGTCTTGTCTGCCATCAAACTGAAATAAACGGTGTCCTTTACGGTAGACAACGTATCAATTGGGAATATGATCCGAATTGGTAAATTCTTTATAAAAATAAAATGGCTTGAATTCAGCACTATACTGAACCCAAGCCATAATCAGAATAGACTCTTACGCTATAGACGAGACTTGATGTTTCCCCAAGTTGTCGTGAGTTTACCAGAAGGTTTCACATCCAGAAATCCACCGTCTTTCACCTGATTTATCTCATCTTCCGATAGAGCGCGATTAAACAGATAATACTCGTCCAACAGTCCTTCATACCAACGATCATTTTTATGCTGTCCGATTCCTGCTGTGACACCCCATTCAGCCGACATTTTTCCGTTTCCTTTGCCTGAATGCGTCTCTTTCCCATCAATATAGGTTTTTATATCACCACTATCGCTATCATAAGTTCCGGCAAAGTGAACCCACTTTTTCGCTTCAATCACTGGACCAGGATTAATTTGGAAAACAGTTGTATTTGTTTCATCTCGGTGGAAAAACCTAACTCCTCCAGGCCTAATCTCTAAGTGATAGAGTCCACTTTCGTGTCCGTTTCCAATCGCATCAAGTAGTGTCTGCACGTCTTGTGTGCCAGTATGGTTGACCCAAACAGCAAGTGTGAATCCATCTTCCGGTCCGTTTTGGAATTCCGGACCATTCATATTAATCCACACCTGGGGTGCTAATGCGATAGCACTACCGCTGATACCTTTCTCCCATTTAGCAGCACCTTCCACCGTTCCATCATTACCGTTCAGTGAACCATCCTTAACAGTAGCATCTTCTTCATCAAAACTATAGTAAACAGATAAGGTCGGATCTTTTAGATCAGCTTGGGTTGAGAGCACACACGTTCCCAATATTACCGTAATAGTAAAAGCGAATTGAATAAATCTTATCATTATTGACATACAATCCTCCTATAAGTTAATTTTAGAATTTAAAATAATTGAATACCCAACGTAATTTGTAGGTAATCAATGTTCTTATTCACTATTTCATAACCTTTACATGAGTTTCTATGAGATAGGTTATGACTTGAATAACATATCAGATATTTCCTTTTTTCTCAAGAATATTTCAATAGTGGCAGGGTTATTTAGTTTTAGGATTTTTGTTCAATATGATTCACTAACGTTAAATTTTGTTATGGGTTTGTCCTCCTATTTGGCTGAACCAGGATTTTCAGGATGGACAGATTTCCAGGATTATGGGTTTGGCACTCCAAAGTTCCTATTTCCAGTTTGACGTTTATTCTCTGGATGGCACTTTGATGTTTCAGAATCTTATCCGGGAAATCTGTCCATCCTGAAAATCCTGGTTCAGACAAGAATCAATATATCCAATAAATTCAGTGATGAAACGATTCAGTGACTTAACAAAAAGTTAACCTAAACAATTACGAACCGCTTTTTGTGAACATAATTAACTTGCCCCTTCATCAAAAATTGTTTGTAATTTATAAAATAACATATAAATTGTTTATTGTAAAATTTATTTTTACAAATTATGTGATATATATTAAAGTTTTTATAACGAGTTATGTCTGCTGACACTATGTTATATTGATTGCACAACTATTTACGTTCTGCTATGAACATAGTATCCTGCTAAATCATTGCTAAACACTCTTTTGGTATTTAGCAAGACTACAGATCTGAAAACCACATCTACGACCCTAGCAATTAGCGCGTGATTCTTTGTTTTAATAAAAACTTAAAGTTAATATAATAATTTTCTTTTGTAATAAATTATTATTTTGTGTTATTATATATTTCAAAATGATTGAGGTTAATATTTTGGAATTTGTTCATCTACACAATCACAGTGAATATAGCATGCTTGATAGTGCGTGTCGTATACCCGATATGATTCAGTGGACAGTTGAGAATAGTGCGCCGGCTGTTGCCCTCACCGACCATGGTAATATGTTCGGTGCATGGGATTTTTACACAACTGCAAAACAGGCTGGGATCAACCCTATTGTCGGGTGTGAGGTGTATGTTGCTCCAAGACACCGAAAAAAACAGCCGAAGAATCCAAAGAATTTATACCATCTAACATTGCTTGCCGAAGATGTGTCAGGCTATCACAATCTGATAAAGTTGGTATCTCTTGGTTACATTGAGGGTTTCTGTGAGAAGCCGTGTATTGATTTGGAAATGTTGCGTGAGCACCGGGACGGCATTATTGCTCTGACGGGTTGTATTCAGGGACAAATACCACAACTCCTCTGTTCAAATAGACAGATGGCAGCTGCTCAGCATTTTAAGACGTTTGTTGATATTATGTCTCCGCGGAATATTTACGTTGAGATCCAGAATCATTATACGGATAAGGAACTGAAAACATATCCGATGCTGGTTGATTTAGCGCGCGAATTTGAAATACCGCTCGTTGCGACGAACAATTGCCATTACTTATCTAAATCCGACTACCGTATATGGCAAATACTTCTTTGTATCCAAAAAAAGAAAAGCATCAATGCTCCCGATAGGATACGGCGTGGGAATCACTATTATTTTAAAAGTAGAGATGAAATGCAAGTTGCATTCAGGAATTACCCGCCTGAAGCGATCAGCAACACTCTTCAAATTGCCCAAAGGTGTCAGCTGAATCTGGATTACGGCAAGAGTGTGATGCCGAATTACGAGGTGCCTGATGGATACACTGATGACAGCTACCTCAAGGAGTTGTGCTACAAAGGGTTGCAAGAGAAGATGGGTGGAGAACTCACATCAGCTGTGCGAACGCGTTTGGATTATGAGCTTGAAACAATTCGCAAAACAGGATATGCCGGTTATTTTTTGATTGTGTGGGACTACATTGACTACGCAAACAAACAAGGATACCCACTTTCCACAAGGGGATCCGCTGCAAGCAGCCTTGCCCTTTACGCACTCGGTGTAAATTCTTTCAATCCAATGGACCACGGTTGCATGTTTGAAAGGTTTTTGAACACTGAGCGAATTAGTCCGCCTGATATTGATATAGATTTTGCTGATCGCATTCGGGACGATGTTATTAATTATCTTGTCAAAAAATATGGTCATGACTCTGTGGGTAAAGTTGCGACCTTTTCAACGATGGGTGCAAAGGTTGCTATCACGGATGTCGGGAAAGTTTTAGATATACCGATAGAAAACCTGAAAAAGTTGACAAGATTGGTGAATCACCTGCCTGAACTTACCGTTCAGAATATTGTAAGACATGCCCCCAGTTTTAAGAAGTTAGTGAAATGTCCTGAATATAAAGAATTAATAGCCGTCAGTAGAGAACTTGTGGGATTGAAAAGGCATGTATCGTCACACGCTTCTGCCATCGTTGTTTCAAATGGGTCGCTTAGCAATTATATGCCACTCTTTACAGATAAACATGGTCAAGTTGTGACACAGTTTGAAGGTAAAACTGTTGAAGATGTTGGCATCGTCAAATTTGATTCACTCGGTTTGAGAAGCCTGACAAAGACCGATGATTGTGTGAAAATGGTTAAATCCAACAGAGGTAAGGCAATAAAATTAGAAGATATTCCTTTTGATGATGCACAGACCTATCAACTCGTTGGTAAAGGTTTAATCTCCGGTTTGTTCCAACTGGAAACTTCCGATGGTATGCGGCGGCTTGTAACAGAACTGAAAGCAGAGACCTTTCAGGATTTCTGTGCAATTGCTGCAATTTACCGTCCCGGCCCGCTGCTCAGCGGTACAACGCAGCGATTTATCAACCGTAAAAATGGAAGGGAACAGGTTAAATCTGTACACCCGCTGCTTAAGGAAACACTAAAAGACACGTACGGATTGTGTATTTACCAAGAACATGTGATGCAGATTGCCCGTGATATTGCGGGGTACACGCTCGGTGAAGCGGATGTTCTACGATATGCCATGGGACGCGTGAATAAACAACTTTTGAAAGATCAACGACAGAAGTTTCTTTCAGGTGCAATAAAGAACGGCATTTCCGATAAAGAGGCTGAAACTATCTTTGACATGATAGAACCCTTTGGTGGATACGCCTTCAATAAATCACACTCTGTTGCTTATGCTATAGTTACTTATAGGATGGCATATCTAAAGGCGCATTACCCGCACGAATTTATGGCGGCGATTATGACAAGTGAGGCTGATTATACTCCCAGACTTATCGGCTATCGTGACGAATGTAGACATTTGGCAAGGCATTTGGGTGTAGATATTAATTTACTTCCGCCAGACATCAATGTCAGTGATAAGTATTTTACGGTAAATGGCAATGCTATAAACTTCGGACTCATTGTTATCAAAAATGTTGGTGGAAAAGCGATAGATGCGATCATAGCAGAACGAGAGGCAGGAGGCGTGTTCAGATCGCTACAAGATTTTTGCGAACGCGTGGATACGAGAGTTGTTAATATACGTGTAATTGAGAGTCTTATCTTATGTGGAGCTTTTGATCGCATTGATGCACATAGAGCAAAACTGGTCGCTAACTTAGAAAAGATCATCAAAGTTTCCAGAGCAGTGAGAGCGTCACTGGCACGCGGGCAGCTAAGCCTCTTTCAGATAGACATTCCGCTTACGGATACGCCTGAATATGAACCGTTGGAACGATTCAAATATGAAAAGGATCTTCTCGGTTTTTATGTATCAGGTCACCCACTGACTGAATATGAGGACATTATCAAATACTTTACAACTGCCAATTCTCAAACGGTTCACGAACATAAACTTGATTCTATAGTGTCTATAGTTGGGATGGTAAAGAGCGGGAGAGTGAAGCACACAAAATCAAGTGGCACAACACTTCAACTTAAGATAGAAGACCTTGAAGGGTATGTAGAGGTATTTGCGCGTCAAGAGGTATTAGAAAAAGGGATGTCGGTTGAGAAGGGACAATTTGTTTGGATTGAGGGCAAAATCAGAAATATGCCGCGTGGTAGTAAGGGCAAAACAACAACAGAAAAACGGATATACGCAAGTAGGATTATGGATATCACTGCTGTTACCGAGAATTTGACATCTGCGGTAGAGGTGAAAATAGCGGAGTCTGACATCAACAACCTGCAGAAACTGAAGGTTGAGTAACAGTATCTAAATATCTATATTTTTCTTGATATTTCTCTGGATTTATAGTATACTATTATATGGCTTATGTATCAGCACGTAAAGCAAGTGAACTGCTGGATTATACCCCCGACCATTTAAGGAAGTTGGCAAATGAAGGAAAGATTGAATATATCCGCACAGGAGGCGGACACAGACGCTATGATGTTGAAGGATACATCAAAAGCAAATCCCAATCAATTGCAACTGTTTGCTACTGCAGAGTATCCAGCACGAAGCAAAGAGATGATCTTGAACGACAAGTTGAATATATGCGAAGCATCTACCCCTCAGCAGAAGTTATCAGAGACATCGGAAGTGGTATCAACTTCAAAAGGAAAGGGCTTAGAACCTTATTGGAACGGCTTATGCAAGGTGATAAGCTCCAAGTTGTTATTGCCCATCGGGATAGGCTCGCCCGATTCGGTATCGACCTTATACAATACCTCATTGAACAAAACGGTGGCGAACTCGTGGTTCTCGATCAAACAGAACACAGTCCGCAAGAAGAACTCACTGCGGATCTTCTCGCAATCCTGCATGTCTTCAGTAGCCGGATGCACGGGCTCCGAAGTTACCGTGACAAAATCAAAGAAGATAAGAGTTTATCCGACAACAGAACAACGTGAAACACTGCGTCAGTGGTTTGGCACAGCACGTTTTACCTACAACAAAACGGTTGTTTTGTTGAACGAAACAGACACAAAGGCACATTGGAAAGCGATAAAAACAGGCATTCTTCACGATCTACCTGATTGGAGCAAAGAAACGCCGTATCAGATAAAGTCTATTGCTATCCGTGATGCTTGTATTGCTGTTAGAGAAGCGAAGCAAAAATGTCAAAAAACAGGTAAGTTTCAATCTGTGTCTTTCAAATCTAAACGGCATCCCTCAGATAGTATTTTCATGCCAAAATCTGCTATAAAACCACGCGGTGTCTATCACACCTTACTTGGTGATCTAAAGATGTCAGAAATGTTGCCTGATAATATCTCTGACTCCCGACTTGTGAAAAAGAATGACAAATACTATTTATGTGTATCTTATACTGTGACAACTCCGAAGCGAAAGCCAAACGGACGTGTTGTTGCTTTAGACCCTGGCGTGAGAACATTCCTCACATATTTTCATGAGCGTGGTTTCGGATGGCTTGGACACCATGCTATTAATCGGATTCAAAGACTTTGTTCATATCTCGATGACCTATTATCTCGTGCAGCTAAAGCAGGTAGACAATCACGCAAGAATATGAGACGTGCTGCAAACAGAATACGCACACGTATAAAAAATCTTGTAGATGAATTGCATCATAAAGTCGCACGATACCTTGTGGATACCTTTGATATTATCTTACTCCCAACGTTTGAGACTTCAGATATGGTAATGCGTGGAAAACGAAAACTACGAAAGAGGTCTGTCCGACAAATGTTGACACTCTCTCACTACAGATTCAAACAGTTCCTAAAACATAAAGCGAAAGAAACTGGATCTATCGTCGTTGATGTCTGTGAAGCATACACATCAAAACAGTTTCTTGGAATGGTGAGATGAGAAAATCACTCGGCGGACGCAAGATAATCAAAGATAGCATAGGACGCAAGATGAACAGAGACTTGAATGGCGCACGTGGGATATTCCTGCGTGCTTTGGTAGATGAACCCTGGTTACTCTCTATGAGTAACTTGCAAACCGTATAAGATGTGAAATACATAGTATCGCACGGATATATACAGGTTAATATCATCGGCTTTACAGGATATTGCACTTACTAACAGTGGGGACCTCCATTTAATCCTGCGACTCGCGAGTCCGCGTTATGGTGATGTGATTGTACGGTGTGGTATGGCATATAAGATCGCTAATGATGATACTGTTTTTAAACAGGTGAACAAACTGTTTGGAGAGAATAGCATTAAACGTAGCAATCGCACGCAACGTTTTAGGCGGAATCCGTAGGTGTTGTCTGAACCAGGATTTTCAGGATTAGAGTTTGGTTCTGTGAAGTCCCTATCTAAAACTCGACCACTATCTTTTGAATGACATTTATAATACCATTATAACCCTGCTCTATCCACAGGGTTATTTAGTTTTAATAATTTTCAATCGATGAACGTTACTAAGAGTTTATATCGTAGGTCGGGTAGAGCGTTAGCGAAACCCGACACGTTCAATGCTTGTCGGGTTTCGCTAACGCTCTACCCGACCTACAGGTGTTATATTGAAATGTGAAAAATATAGCAGAAAAACTTAAAACTACATAACACTGTCTCTATCCAGAATCTCTTTCTATACAAGTTTGAATTGTGATATAATAGTTTTAGAATATAGACAATCT
Organism: Candidatus Poribacteria bacterium; assembly: GCA_965214095.1. Classification (GTDB taxonomy): domain Bacteria; phylum Poribacteria; class WGA-4E; order WGA-4E; family WGA-3G; genus MSPOR6. Next base: position 3,364,448 of record OZ243938.1, read on the forward strand.
ATTGATGATACCTTGTAAAAGCAATGAAGGAGCATTCGGATGTCAAATGAAGGAAGACGTTCTTTTTTACAAATCGCATCGGCTTTCATCGGTGGGTTAATTGGCTTAGCTGCCGGTATTCCACTGATCGGATTTGCAATCTCACCTGCGTGGAAAAAAGAAGAATCGCAGTGGGTTGACCTCGGTTTGGTAGACCGTCTAAAAAACAGCCGCTTCAAAAAAGTAAATTATACTTTCACAGCAAAAGATGGTTGGGTGAAAGCAACGAAAAAACGTTCTGTCTATGTGACGGATGTTGGTAATGGGGAGTGGGATGTCTTTTCACGGACGTGTTCACATCTCGGTTGCCTTGTCCGATGGAACGAGAGCCAAGAAGCCTTCCTCTGCCCGTGTCACGGTGCGGTGTTTGATAAGGACGGAGCTGTTGTTGCAGGTCCACCACCAAAACCTTTGCAAAAACTTGAGGTCAAAGTAGAAGCCGGCGTTTTATATGTAAAGGAGGCGTAAGTGAAGCAATTTCTAAATGATCGTCTCCCGTTAGATGGGATGATGGCACATCTGCGAAAACCGCTGCCGAAACATATCAATCTGCTTTTCTCACTAGGCAGCTTAGCCGTGTTCCTGCTACTGCTACAAGCAGTGACAGGTGCATTCTTAGCCATGTCCTATTCTCCTTCACCAGACCATGCCCACAATGCTGTGACATATATCAGCGAAGAGATGCCTTTCGGTAGTTTTGTGCGCGGATTACATCATTGGGGTGCCAGTGCGATGGTCATCATCGTCTTTCTCCATATACTCCGGGTCGTGCTATATGGGTCATATAAGGCACCGCGCGAACTTACGTGGGTTGTCGGTGTGCTTCTGTTTCTGGTAACGCTCGGTTTCGGATTTACAGGCTATTTACTGCCGTGGGATGAAAAGGCGTATTGGGCAACAGTTGTCGGTGTAGAAATTGCAGGCACCGCACCTGTGTTGGGTGAAGTGGTTGCGAAAGTGATGCGCGGTGGTGCTGAAATTGGTGCGGTAACACTATCACGATTTTACGCACTGCATACGATATGGCTGCCCTGGATTGCATTCGGTTTAGTCGGTGTACACCTTTTCCTTGTCCGATATTACGGATCATCAGGATTACCGAAAAATACATCAGAGGAGATGAGAACCGGCAAACCTTTCTTTCCGGATCAGGTATTTGAAGATGTTGTCGGTATGTTCATTCTGTTTGTCGTGCTTGCTTGTGCTGCGTTGTTCGCTGAAGTCCCGCTTGAGAAAGTTGCAGACCCAACAAACGCAAATTACGATCCGCGTCCCGAATGGTATTTCCTATTCCTCTTTCAACTGCTGAAATACTTCCAGGGTCCATTTGAAATCCTTGGCACGTTTGTGATCCCGACAGTCGGCATGTTGCTACTGCTATTCCTCCCGTTCTTAGACAGGAGTGAACGTAAAGTTCTTTGGAAACGTCCGATTGCACTCACAGTAACAACAGTGTCTGTCGTTGCGATTGTTGGGTTGACGATACTCGGTGCAACTGCTCCGAAACTTGATATGCAGGAAGAAACACCTCCCACAGAAGAAGTGCAACAAGTCACTCCACCTGATACACAAATGCCAGATTCAGATGAAGAGGAAGATGTGTTTGAATTCAATTTGACTGAGGAGGAAATTGATGCGGCACAAGAGGTGGAAGGAGAATCGGAATAACTTATCTGAAAAGTCACAATATGGAAGAACAACTCACACTTTTTCCCATAGATACCGAGTTTGAAGTCACAAAAGGGAGGATGACATCTGACAAGGTAGAATTTGTCTCCTTCCGCGAGTTAGTTCCAGAAATCACCGATACCGGCTACCTAACACATGCCATCGTATCTTATCCCGCAAAATTCATTCCGCAAGTTGTCAGATATGCAATCAATACCTACACGAAAGAAGATGACTGGATCATTGATCCATTCGCAGGTTCTGGCACTGTAGGCGTAGAAGCGTATCTCTGCAAACGCAATGCACTTCTCTATGACCTGAACCTACTCCTAAATCACATCATGCCTTTGAAAGTCTATCGTGGAGAAGCACGGTTAAGTAAAGAAAATCTCTGTAAATTACTGGACGACATGCAGAACAGTAAGACACATCAGTTCACACCTGCCTGGTCCAATGTTGAATACTGGTACGCACCTGAAATTTTGGCACTGCTCTCACAATATTGGGGATATATACACAGCATAGATCAAGATGTCTATACAGGTATAATCAAATCAGCACTGCTAAAGGTTAGCAAACGGTTCTCTTTCACTGAGCATAGAACACCAAAGTTAGCGAGATCTAAACGAAAATTAGCAGCAATAGATGAATTGCTTCAGGAAAATTGGGAGGCGCAGCTGAATCAGATGGTTCATGACCACTCCTTGAAAACACTTACAGCCATCAACAACTTTATGATGCATACACGGAATCGTCAGAATCATGTTGAATTTCAGGGAGGCGTGGATTCCTCCTATATTGAAGTGCCACGCGAATGTGACGCATTGATAACATCACCACCCTATCTACAAGCACAGGAATATATCCGCTCTACAAAGTTGTATCTCTTTTGGTTAGGGCACACTGAGGAAGAGGTTCGCGAGTTATCCCGTCTTGAAATTCCGTATCGAAAGGCAGATAGGATAATCCATACCGAGACATTGGATACAGTCAGAGAGCAGTTGACTCGAAAAGATCTGATTAACCGTCTTGACTCATACTTTTGCCACACGATAAATGCACTTGAAAATGCTATGAGCAGCTTGAAACCTAACGCAGCCGCATGCATTTTCGTCGGTAATCCCCGTATTGATGGAATAACCGTTGAGTTGTGGAGAATCCTGTCGGAATACTTCACAGAACGAGGGTTTTCGCACGAAAAAGTTTATGAAGATAGGATAAAAACACGGCAGCTGTTCGGTGTGCGGAAGAATAAGAACCCTGATGGAATGAAGTCAGAATACTTGCTAATCCTGAAAAAAGCAAATGTTTGAAACATTTCAAAAAATCAAGTGGGGAGACAGTCAATGAGAACCTTAGTTGGCACATTCTTATCAATTTTGATATTGATCTCATCCAACGGGTACACACAAGAGTATACAACATGGGGACTACCAGAAGGAGCTAAAGCGCGCCTTGGTAAAGGGGAGGTAACTACAATCGCATTCTCTCCAGACGGTTCAAAACTCGCAGCGGCGAGTTCTGTTGGGATTTGGATTTATGATGTCCATACTGGTAAAGAACTCGCGCTCCTTCCATCACATAGTGGAGTGATATCCAGTCCAAAACAGATTTATTCTACCGCAACAAGTAAGAGTGTAATTCCAACTATTAATACTGTTGTATTTTCTCCGAACGGTCAATTACTGGCAAGCGCAAGTTTAGACAGGACTATTAGTGTATACGATCTCTCAACTTATCGACTACGCCACACGTTCAACAAAAACGAAAAAAGCAAACTTTATTTATCAGCAAGAAAACCACTCGTTGTGTTGGCTTTTTCTGCTGATGGACAGACCCTTACAAGTCTACATAAAACTGATCAACGTAGGATGAAAGTGTGGGATATCAACTCAGGGAAAATGATTTCTGAGGTATCTGGTCGTATCGGTGATAGAACTAAACAAGACGATAATCCCTTGCAGGTGTTGGCACTCTCACCTGGTGGATCTACCTTCGCTGCAACAAAATCAAGAATTACACATGTTAATGATATACCTGAAACAGAGATAGCGTTTGGTAATGTTCGCACTGGAGAACTGGAACTCCCACAGATTAGAGTTAGGTTAATTCCACCTGATCCACTAAAAAATATGAATACGGAATCGGTACATCCGATTAGCGATCTGATATTCTCTCCAGACGGAACAATGCTGGCAGGAATAGAAACCAGAACGAGTAGAGCAGGGAATCGGGCAACAATCCAAAATAATAGGATTACTAAACACACCTCTGTCCGATTCTGGTATGTGAACACAGGACGCGAAGCCTCCTCCATAATTCCACAGCAAGCAGATAGTTACCGAAAGGTATTATTCACTGCGTTTTCACCCAATGGTCTAAGGTTTGCCACCGTTAATCAAGGAACTAACATAGCACAAATCTGGGATGTTGAAACAGGCAAGTTACTATCAACTATCACCGTTCAAACGCCTGAGTTTGCATCACCTTGGCATAAGAGTAGTATAAACACATTTGCTTTTCACCCTACGGAAAATACACTTGCTGTTGCAGCACATGAAAGAACGAATGGAGTAAACACTACCCTCCAATTGTGGAACATAAACACGGGTATACATATTTCAACTCTCTCAGTACATCCAATGCTATACCCTTATGTGATACATGAAGATTCTATGTTATGTATTAATGGTTTTAATTTCCAAGTCCGAGATGTCAACACTGGTAGGGAGTTGCAAGATTTAAATCAGATATGGGAAAATCTCTTTGAACATTTCAAGAAAGTTGATAAGGTTCAGATATATATTGCTTTATCGGATTACAAAACCTATGCTTTCGCTGCTGAAAATGGTTCTTTGGAATTGTGGAACATGCAGACAAAAGAACGACTCCACAAACTTAGAGGTCATAAGTCGAAAATAAATACATTGGCTATTTCCAAAGATGGCACTATCCTTGCCAGTGGTAGCCAAGATAAAACTATACGGTTGTGGGATACTCGCACTGGCACACAAATCCGAATTCTTACGAAACATGTAAAATCAGGTAAAAGTCAGGTGTTGTCAAACGGATATAAACGGTCAAGTGCTGAATTGGTCAATAATTTAGAATTTTCAATGGACGGTAAAATACTTGCCGCTGCAAGTGAGCATGGTACAATCTGGTTGTATGAACTCAGCACTGGTAAATTGCTAACGACATTTACCGCACAGGAAGCAGCAGCCGATGGACTCATGACTGGAACAGGTTTATCAAAAATCGGGCTAACATTCTCTCCAGATTCAAAACGTTTTGCAAGTGGAGGCATAGATGGACAGGTAATAGTATCTGAAGTTAGTAGTGATCCAACGCCTCTATTTCAATATGAACATGATTGGTCGGCACAGACACTCGCATTCTCTTCTGATGGTAAACTTCTTGCCAGTGGCAGTAGAGATACAACCATACGTATATGGAATACCGAAACTAAGACTGAATTAGGAGTTCTCAGAGGACATGTAGGTGCAATTCTTACATTGGGATTTTCCAAGGACGCATCAACACTTGTCAGTGGTAGTTCCGATGGCACAATCCTTCTATGGGATTGTGAAAGAATTGCTGATATGGATCAGTAACCCAGACGATCCTCAATTCAGACCAACCCCATTTTTCATTGACACTTCCCCCTGTATGTTGTAAAATAGAACAAAAATAATAGCGACGATCCTATCATCATCGTCAGCAAGGAGACATCATGAAACCTAAACACATCTTATATCAAACAGCAACAGCACTGATTATCACACTCCTTTTTGTGTTACCACTGTCAGCAGACGATCATCAAGAAGAGGCGACAGCATCCCTAAAAAAATACGTTGAATTCACACTAAGCGGCACCTATTCTGATACCAAAGAGATGAGTATCTTTGGCACCGCTACAACGAAAACACTACGCGGACTATTTAAGAAACTGGACGTTCTCAAAAATGACCGTAAAGTTGCCGGAATCGTATTCAAAATCGGCAACCTCGGGATAGGATGGGCGAACCTACAAGAAATTAGAGAAAAACTCAGCGAATTACGTGATGCTGATAAAGAGATGATCGCCTATCTTGAAGGTGGTAGCAATGCAGCTTATCTACTTGCAACGGCAATGGATCGGATTGTGTTAATGCCTACTGGCAGTCTCAATCTAATCGGTCTCCGTTCCGAAATCATCTTTTTAAAAGGGTTATTGGAAAAACTTGATATTGAAGCGGATATGCTTGCAATGGGTAAATTCAAATCCGGCGTTGAGCCTTATACCCGTGACAGCATGTCGGATGAGTTCCGTGAATCAATGACAGTTCTACTTGACGATCTATATAATCAAATGTTGGAAAAGATCGCTGACGGTAGAGACGAAATTACGCCTGAAAACGCAGCAGACTTGATTGATAGCGGTCCTTTCACGGCACAAGAGGCACATCTCGCCAAACTCGTTGATGAACTAAAATATTACGATGAACTCCTTGAGGCAATAGATGAAGAAAAAGAGGGTGAAGCACAAGTCGTTAAAGAGGCTGATACAAAAAAACGAAAGGTGCCGGATATGAATAGTTTTGCTGGCATGATGCAGCTGTTTAGTATGTTCAGTCCGCCACAGCGTGCAAAGGCACGTCCCGCAGACAAGCAGATCGCTCTCATATATGCCAGCGGTCCCATTTTACCTGATATCAACTCACCATTTACTACCACGTCAATGATTACCCCTAAAACGTTGAAAAAAGCGTTTAAGAAAGCACGTGACGACGATGCTGTTCAGGCGGTTGTGTTGCGTGTGGACAGTCCCGGTGGTTCTGCGCTTGCATCTGACCTGATATGGCGAGAGGTAATGCTAACGCAACGCGAAAAACCTGTTATTGTATCAATGGCAAATATGGCTGCCTCTGGTGGGTATTATATCTCAATGGCTGCACAAAAAATCGTAGCACAACCCGGCACGCTTACCGGTTCAATCGGGGTCTACGGTGGCAAACTTAATCTTAAAGGTCTCTATAACAAAGTCGGTTTGAATAAAGAAATCATCGCACATGGAAACAACGCAACAATCTATTCGGATTACGGAAACTTTACGGAGTCAGAACGCGAACGCGTTGAAAAGATGATGGAAACCGTCTATGAACAATTTGTGAACAAAGCAGCTGCCGGTAGACAAACCACCTTTGACGAAATCGATGCAGTCGCACAGGGACGAGTCTGGACTGGAAAACAGGCAAAAGAACTCGGACTCGTGGATGAACTCGGTGGTCTTGACACTGCGCTCGCTATCGCTAAGAAAGAAGTGGGAATTACAGATAAAGATAAAGTGGACATCGTTGTGCTACCAGAGCAGAAAACCTTCTTTGAACAGGTTATGGAAAGCATGCTTGATGAAGAGATGAGCATCTCAGAAACATTGTCTTTACAGTTGGCACAAAACCATCCGCTATTTCCGATACTAAAATCGCAATGGCATCGGATAATGACATGGTTAACGCTATTTGAAAATGAACGGGTAGTTACTGCATTACCTTATGATATTATAATTCGGTGATTAGGTGTAAATATGAATAACAAAGACTTTCAAGTTGATGTAACTGACGAACAGGTTGCCTTTTTCCAAGAAAACGGATATCTGAGCATTCCACGCATCACAACGGATGAAGAGATTGAATGGCTAAAAGGTATCTACGATAAACTCTTCAATGATCGCACAGGTGAGGAACAGGGACGTTATTTTGATTTAGCAGGTCCCCGTGCACATACTGGGAAAGAGACGTTACCACAAGTCTTAGGTCCAGAGGGACAATTTCCCGAACTCCGAGAATCTATCTATTTCCATAACGCACGCAGGCTCGCAGCAAAACTGCTCAGTGTTGAAATGGAGAAGGTGGGTGGTGGTGGACACATGATATTGAAACCCGCACACTATGGAAACGAAACGCCTTGGCATCAGGACGAAGCATATTGGAATCCAGAAGTCTTACCCCATAGTTTGAGCGTATGGCTGCCGTTGGACAAAGCCACGCTTGAAAGTGGATGTCTCCAATTTATCCCAAAATCCAATAAAGGTGATGTGCGTTGGCATCGGCACATTAACGATGACCCGCTTGTGCATGGCTTGGTGACAGATGATGTTGACCCATCCGAAGCAGTCGCATGTCCTATACCTGCAGGCGGTGCAACGTTCCATCACTGCAGAACTTTACACTATTCCGCACCAAACAGCACAGACCAAGAACGTAGGGCATATATCCTTGTCTTCAGTGGTCCACATCAGAAATTAGAAAAACCAGCAGAACGTCCGTGGATAAAAGAAGAACAGGAGGCATTGGCGAAGTTAAAGTCGTTAGCGGTGGATAGGGAATAGAAATTTAAAATAGTAGGCACACTAAATTAATCAACAATGCGTGATGTACAACCACAAGAAATACATTTGTGAGAAAAATGGGAATATGGCGCGAGTACCTTATTGAAAAACTTGCTGACAGGGAAAGCGCAATTAACTATCTCCAAGCTATCCTTGAAGACTATCAAATCTTTGAGGATTCGACAGTAGTTCTAAGAGCTCTCCATACCGTTGTTGAAGCACAGGGAGGTATTTCTGAACTAGCAAAGCAGACAGATATTGCACCACAAGTGCTTTCAAAAGCACTTTCTAATGAAGATACACCTTTGATTGGTGTTTTAACAGTTGTCCTTAAAGCACTTGGTCATCAACTTTCGATCCAACCCATAGACTCTGAAAACCTAAACCTTGAAGCGTATACTGATGTATTAGAAACACAAAACACATCGACACAGATAGCAGAAAATTAGTTACAGGCAAAGGAACATGAGAAAGTGAAACTAAAATCAATAGTAGTAGATAGAAAATAACAACTACATAAATGCAGCCTCATCTTCAGCGACAGCTGCATCCTCTGTTTGTTGTTCGTAGTGTGTAATGACACTTTGTACGCGCGCTTCATCCCACCCAGGCGGAAACTTATTCTGCGTCATTTGTTTCTCCTTCGTCAGTATACCATTTTCTGGATTATGATAAAAACGAATGTCCACTATATTCCTGAATCAATTATAGTGGACAGCAAGTCCAAATCGCAAATCGTTTTTTAATTTACAAATCCCTTGAATTCACATAGCAATCGTGTTATACTTCATAGTGTATGTAGAGTTTCAGAATAAGTAAAGGGTACGAAACCATGAACATCTTCTGCACAGGTATCAGTTGCTCAGGACGTAAAGAACTCATCAAAGACTTTGAAGCACTCTGCGTCCAACGACAACTCAACATCGGCTTCTTCAACATTGGCGACTACATGCACCGAGTCGCAGCAGAAGCACGTGTTCACTTCACAGAAAAAGTCCTAGACTCCGACCCAGCAGTTCTATCCTTAGCGCGCCATAATGCCTTCTACGAAATCGCACGAGATGCACAAGCATATCAGCATGCGATCATCGGGTTGCACGCCTGTTTCCGATGGAGAGGTAGTCTACAAGAAGGATTTACATTCAAAGACATTGAAATCCTACCACCCGATATGTTCATCAACGTAGTAGACAACATTGCCGACATCTACGGACGGATGGAAAAAAACACCCAATGGGCAGGCCTACAAAAGACAGCACTCAATGTCTGGTTAGACGAGGAAGAATTCCTCACCAGACACCTCGCGCATCTTACAGAAAAACCGTATTACACCGTGGCACGGCAGCACGATCTCGCAAACTTCTATGAACTCCTATTTACAGACAAACCCAAATTCTATCTCAGTTATCCGATAACACTCCTAAGAGACACACCAGAAGAAATAAAGAAAATCCGTGAGTTAGGTAATAGGTTATCCCGATCATACATCTGCTTCGATCCGCTTGCAATCAAGGACATGGCACTCGTCACCTTCTCAAAAGCAGAAAATGACGACCTAGATTTAGATGTCCCAGAAACGATGAGCGAATTAGATGATCAGGTAATAGAGCAGATAAAAACCCGAACCATCTCGCGCGATTATCAATTTGTCCATCAGAGTGATTTCGTCGTAGTCATCTATCCGACAGACAAATTATCTCCCGGTGTTCTCAGTGAGATGAATTATGCCACACGACATAACAAACCGGTGTATGCTGTCTACAACGAAACCCGCAGCATCTTCTTTGAAAACCTATGTGACAAGATCTTTGACACTTATGAGGAGTTAGACGACTTTTTGAAACAAACATACCCAGTTGGATAAAAAATAGATAAATTAAAATCTACTGTAATTGAACATATACAAGGAAGTATTATTGCTAAATAAAAAGAGAATCCAAAAAGCACAAGATAGAATGAAGCAGCAAGGAATTGATGCATATCTCATTCTCACACATGATGATTATATCTATTTTTTTGGCGAAGATCGGTATCAACCCAGGGCGGTAATCCCTGCTGAAGGTCCACCCATAATTGTCACATTTTCTGGAGAGGAAGCTGAAGTAAGAGAATCAATCGGAGCAAGTGATGTACGAATCTTCGGTTCAGTGGGGCAACAGATCAAAGATGTCGTCCAAGTGATGCGCGGTATGATAGGCAACAAGGACAAACTTAAAGTAGGTGTTCAGATGTGGTTCGGCACTCCTGCGTTCCTATTGAACATGTTCCAGAAAGCAAATCCGAGCGTTGATGTAGTGAATATTGCATCAGTTATGGATGAACTGCGAATGGTGAAGGACGCATCTGAGATAGCACTCATGCAACATGCAGCAGCAATTGCTGAGATAGGTATGGAAGCAGCTGTCAATACGCTAAGACCGGGTATAACAGAAAATGAAGTTGCTGCAGAAGTAGAATACGCCATGCGGAAAGCAGGAGGACACGGAGTCGCAACACCTGTATACGTCAACTCGGGGATACGTTCAGGATGGTTGCATGGCACCGCCTCTGACAAAATAATTGAAAATGGAGACCTTGTTGTTCTTGACTTGGTTCCCAAGTATAAAGGTTACTGTGCAAATCTATGCAGAACGTTTGTAATTGGGAAACCTAACGCCGAACAGGAGGAATTGTTCATAACCTACAAGAACGCACAATCTGCTGCTATAGATGCGTTAATACCGGGAGCGAAGATCCGTGATGTTGATGCTGCAGCAAAGAAAGTTGTCACTGAAGCTGGCTACGGAGAATATTATGTTGCTGGCATTAGTCATAGCATAGGATTGAGTTTTGAAGAGACCCCTGCGCCTACAATACATCCTGGAGATTCCGGCATTCAAATTCGTGAAGGGATGACAGTAACCGCTGGTCATCCTGTGCTTTCTGTTCCTGGAATAGGTGGGGTTAGGTTGGAAGACACATTTCACATTTCATCAGGAGTAGCAAAACCTTTAACAGACTTCCCTTCAGAATTAGAGTTGGAAAAATATGAGATAGAAATTTGATTATAGTAAAATCTGAAATTAACAATACACTTTACATTTAGAAAAACGCGTTTATAGTCGCGCAATTCATTGCGCCTCTTACATTGTATGAATATGCAATTGGGACAATATGTTTCATTAATTGTCCGTTTTACTATAGTATCCATTGAGAAGTCCTTATTCAGATAAAAAGAAAACATCTTGACTATGAAAATAGCCATCCTTTCCCGTGGACCCCAAAATCACTCAACTCGCAGCCTTGTTGAAGCTGCCCAAAAAGCAGGACACACAGCCAACGTCTGCGACCCATTCGGATTCTACTTACAAATCGGTGGAACCGGACACCGAATTATTTATGAAGGTGTGCCAGCAGAAAATTATGATGTCGTTATTCCAAGGCTCTCAGGCGCGACGGCACGATACGGAGGAGAAGTCGTCTCACACTATGAATGGGCAGGCATTCCTGTTGTGAATTCTGCAAGCGCAATCGCTGAAGCACGTCACAAGTTCAAATCACTACGTATTCTTGCACAACACGGCTTACCAATTCGACCCAGTCTCACCGTCGGTTCAGCAACCTATTTAGAAGATAAATCGCAGGAAATAGGAGACTATCCCTATATCATCAAACCGTTCTACGGCACACACGGAATCGGGGTTATGCTATTAGACACCCCTACCTCTCTCACCTCAACGGTAGAAGCGATGTGTGACCTACATCGAGATTACATCATTCAATCCTTTATTGCAGAAGCTGCAGGCGTAGATATCCGCGTTCTCGTTATTGGTGGAGATATAATCGCAGCGATGGAAAGATCTGCAGTCCCTGGAGAATTCCGATCAAACATCCACCAAGGAGCTCATGGAAAGCAGATCACACTCACAGACGAAAACAAGCGAATTGCAATTGATGCCGCATCCGCATTGAATTTAGACATTGCTGGCGTGGACATAATGAAAACAAAAAACGGACCTGTCATTCTTGAAGTCAACCCGTCTCCTGGATTTGAAGAGTTGGAATCTGTATCGGGAATAGATATTGCAAAATCAATGATTGACTTTGCAATCTATCTCGCTGAAAATGCACCTAAAGGATCAAGAAATTAATACAATTGCCGTGTTCGTAGTCGCGCAATTCATTGCGCCTCTTACATTCCAATTCAAATAAGAAAGTCCATTTATAGAATTGGTATCGCTTCCCAAAAGGTTGGGTTAATTAATTGACTTCCCATCAACGAAAAATCCTGATGTTCAATCACGAATTCCCGCCTATAGGCGGTGGTGGAGGTTGGGTTAGTTATTATTTAGGCAAACATTACGCAAATGCTGGACACGATGTACATCTCATCACATCACAATTCAGTGACTGCAAAAGCATGGAGGAAGTAGATGGAATCCATATACATCGCGTACCTGCCTTACGCAAAAATCCGAATGTGTGTGCTGTCCACGAGATGTTCACTTACGCAATAAGTTCCAGCATCTACGGATTGAAATTTGCAAAGCAGTTCAAACCCGATATCGTCCAAGTCTTTTTCGGTATACCCGCCGGAGGTGGTGCTTTTCTACTAAAGAAATTCAGAAATGTTCCTTATGTTGTCTTTTTAGGTGGGAGAGATGTGCCACGTCACGACCCCGATCCACCTTACTACCGATGGTTATACATGCTCCTAAAACCGATTATCCGTGCAATATGGAGGAATGCTGCAGCGGTCGTTTCCTGTAGTGAAGGACTGCGAGACCTTGCACAAGCAACCGACAGAGGTGTTAACATAGACATCATACCGGACGGTTTAGACCCCGACAGTTTTGAACCGACACAGCGCGAGGCACATCCAAAGGTAGTTAGATGTTTATCCATCGGCAGGCTTATTCCACGCAAAGGATTTCAATTTCTCATTCAGGCACTACCACAGATACTTGACAAAGTGAAGCATAAATTTGAGATTGAGATTGTCGGTGACGGACCTCATGAGGAAGAACTTATAAAGATAGCAAAACGTCTTAACGTGAATTCTTATATTCATCTTACAGGTGCGGTGGAATATTCAGAATTACCACAGAAATACCGCGACGCAGACATTTTCATTCTACCTTCACTTGCTGAAGGCATGCCCCTTGTCGTATTAGAAGCGATGGGGACAGGACTACCGATTATCGCAAGTCGTGTTCAAGGGATTGACGAACTTGTCGCAGATGATGTCAACGGTGCACTGTTTGCCCCAGGTGATGTTGATGGTCTGGCAGAATGTATTATCAAACTCATAGACGCAGGACAAACACGCCTTGAAATGGGAAACGCAAGTATAGAAATGCTAAAACAGAACGAACGATACAATTGGAAAAACATCGCTGAGGAATATCTCACACTCTATGACAACATTCTAACAAAAGACCCGTAAGAGCGTCCTGCCAGGACCGGTAGGTTCGGTTTCCTAACCGAACCGGCTTTGTGCCAAATACCTTCATAGAGGTTCTCGTGTAGGATCCGGTTTGGTTAGGAAACCGAACCATAGGTGTCAATTTAGCGTCCTTCCAAGTGCCGGTAGGTTCGGTTTCCTAACCGAACCGGGTTTGCGCCAAAATCTTTGATAGACGGTTCTCGTGTAGGATCCGGTTTGGTTAGGAAACCGAACCTGCCGCGTGTGCAAATAATTACGGATTTTACTATAATGAAAGGAGTACAAACAAACACATGCTTCCAATCAAAATACTTGCCATCGGTGCAGGCGGTCTACAACGTGCTTTAACTCATCAATTTGTCCACATCCTCAACCAAGGGAATCTATATAACGGTGGTATCTATGTCGGACAACCCAGAGGTACAGAGAAAGCAGACGCATTTAACAGACAAAATGGTGTATATCATGTCGTCACATTTGACCTTAACGGCATCCACGACATCCAACAGATTTCAAGTGTAGTCGGTGCGACAACGCTTGCTACTGAGACGGGACGCGAACAATTTTACGCACAAACCGATAATCCATTAGACCTGATCCTCATCGGGGTAACCGAAGCAGGTATTGCAAAAGGTGAACTTGCAATGGATGTGTTAAATGAAACCCTCTATCGCTATTATTGTAAACACGGTGAAGATTCCACGCTATGTGTTGTCAATACTGATAACCTACGAAATAATGGAGACGTTATCCGAGATATTCTATGCAATGAATATCCAAAGCGAACTGATGGGTATGCGGATTGGCTCGATACCAAAGTTGGATTTCTGAATGAGATGGGGGATCGACTTGTCCCACAAGTCTACGCAGTTCCCGATGAAATAAAGGAAGCAGCACAAGCACAGATTAAAGAGACAGATGAGTTGATTACTTATGCAGAACAGATGCCTGCCACATCGCTTATTCTTGAAGACTTGGACAATATACTTCGCGTCCCCTTTGCTAAACTTGACGACTATGGGGTTGTTGTCAAACAGGAGAGCATTGAACCCTTCCACGATTGGAAACTGCTACTCGTGAATTCTGTGCATGTACCCGGGATTACGCACAAAGGTTTTCTTGCGGGGTTTGAATATGTAAACGAGGCTGCGACACATCCACTGTTCGCACCACATCTGGAAAGGTTGATGAAAGGCTACGCTGAAATCGTTGAAGCGGATATTCCCATCACAGGCAAGAGTGCTGAAGCATATTCACTGGAATTCGTTGACAGAATTCGTCGCGTCAAAGACGACAATGCTCGTATAAATATCATTGAAACAGTGAAACTCCGGGAACGTGCGGCGGACATCGTCCGTTCACCGAACTACAATAAGAGTACTGAACTGTTCAAATCAGACTTCGCTTATTCCTTCGCTACAGTTCTCCGCTTTCTGACACCACACACTATCGCAGGTGATGACGATTACCGTGGTATTACCGATACAGGTACAGAATATGAAATCCGAGATCCTGACCGAACAATACAGAGTATTCTAAAAGATGCATTCGGTGCGGATATATCTGACGTGGCAAACCGTCTTGATGAGGTTTTCTCTAATGCTGTCTTGTGGTCTCCGCAGAATGCTACTCCTGATATGGCATTGAGTCAGAACCGAGACTTTACTAAGCGCGTTGTGCAGTACTATCATCAATTAGTTAATGGCAAATCATGCCTGGAGGTATTAGAAAGCATCAATTCTGGGTAGGTTTAAAGGAAATGGCGAGGTGCAGTGACCTCGCCTAACAAATGTATTACGGGTTAGCTCAAATATTAGTCAGCAAGTGAGATAACACCTTTTTTCTGTTGTAGAACGGCATCATAAAACCGCATCGTTCCGACACAGTCTTGAATGCTGGAAATCGGTTCTCGGTTTTCACGGATTGAATTCGCAAACTCTGTAAGACTAATACCGTCCCCAGTCAACTCACCATTCCGCTGATCAGAGAAGTTAGAGGAGAATGTATTCCCGTTCCCAGTATAGTGTTCAAAACCCCATAGTCCTTCTAAAACTACATACTCATGCTGTCCTGTAATTTCAATATGGTCATAGTTGCGTCCCCACAGACGTTGACTACTCAGCTGCAAAGTTCCTACTGCTCCATTTGCATATTCAACAGCAACAGCGAATGAACCTTGATTATCAACTACGTTGTGGAAATAGCAAAGTTCGTTGACATCAGCACCAGCAATGTGTCGCGCCAAATCAAAGTGATGAATGGCAAAATCAAGTAAATAATGCTTGACTGATCCATAAGGTCCACTACAAAACGAACAGAAAAGTTGCGTCAGTTGACCGAAGGATTCGGTCTGCATAATTCTCCGTGCTTCTCGCACTCCAAGACTAAACCGACGTTGGAAGTTTATCATCAATGTCTTGCCATGTTTTTCGGATGCTTCTGCCAAGGCAAGTGATTCTTCAAGTGAGGGTGCCGGGGGTTTCGGCACAAAGACGTGGTATCCTGCCGCAAGGGTTTCCAATACCAAAGGTTGCCTCGGATCCGGTCCCATACAGATTATTACCGCTTCCAAGTCTTCCTTCTCAAACATCTCGTGTCGATCCAAGTAATATCTACCTGTGCCAAATTTTCCAGCAACGGATTTTGCTCTGTTTTCATCTACATCACAGACTGCTTGTAATGCAACTGGTGCTAAATGCAACGCGGGATAGATTGTACCTCTCGCGAAGCCACCACCACCGATAAATCCAATTCGAAGAGGGTCCATATTTTTTCCTTTTTGTGTTTCAATGATAAATGTATCTCAAATTTATCACAAATATAATTCTCTGTAAAGAAAAATAAGAATTAGAAAAACACCGAATGCAGTTTTGGCATTCGGTGTTATTTTGGGAGGGCGAGGTCACCTCGCCCCTACGATCATATTACCCGTTTCGAACATTGTAGGTCGGGTAGAGGCACGAAACCCGACTTTATTGATGATAAATGGCTGCATGTCGGGTTTCGTTCCTCTACCCGACCTACAAGATTAGTGTAGAAATTGAGTGATGCGTATTACCCCTCTGTGCGGAGATGAATCAGTTTATTGACAGCGTGGATATATGCTTTCGCACTCGCTTCAATGATGTCAGTGCTGGCACCATTGCCGGTGATAATGTGTCCGTTATCCTGCACCTTTAAGGTAACCTCACCGATAGCGTCTTCACCTTCCGTTACAGAACGGATTTGGTAATCTATCAGGTTGAGTTTGATTTTGACAATCTGATTGATAGCCTTGAAAGCCGCGTCAACAGGACCATCGCCAGTTGAGGCATTTTCAACCAAACCTTCCTCAGTGTGAATACCAACAGTCGTTGTTGGAGATATTTTCGTCCCACTGACAACTTGAATGTAATCCAGTTCATAGGTAGAGGGTATCGTCCGAATTTCATCACTCATGATCGCCTCAAGATCGGCATCATGAATTTCTTTTTTCTTATCCGCTACCCGTAGGAATCTTTCGTAGACCTTTTCTAACTGCTCTTGATCCAGTTCATATCCGAGTTCGCTTAGACGGTGTCTCAAGGCGTTTCGTCCTGAACGTGGACTGAGAATAAGTTGACTTTCTTTCCATCCGATCTCTTTCGGATCAATGATCTCAAAAGTTACTCGTGACTTTATAATGCCATCTTGATGAATACCTGAACTGTGGGCAAATGCGTTTTCACCAACGATTGCCTTGTTCGGTTGAACAGGGATACCCATAGTGCGACTGACACGTCTGCTGATGGGGACAATCTCTTTTGCATTTATATCGGTATAATAGGATTTGAAGTAATCACGACGGGTTCGGATTGCCATAACGACTTCTTCTAACGATGTATTTCCAGCGCGTTCCCCGAGTCCATTGATAGTACACTCCACTTGCCGCGCACCTTGTTCAATCGCAATTAGACTGTTTGCTACTGCCAATCCTAAATCGTTATGGCAGTGCACACTGATTACAGCATCGTCTATATTTGGAACATTTTCTTTGATACCTGCGATGAGTCCACCGAATTCGGCGGGGACCGTCCATCCAACAGTTTCTGGTATATTGACGACGGTTGCACCTGCGGCGATAGTCGCTTCAACAACCTTATACAGATAGTTCAATTCTGTGCGACCTGCGTCCATCGGAGAAAATTCAACTGTGGCATCTGGATGATCTGCACATAAACTCTTTGCGTAGGCAACAGCGTCCACAGCCATTTCCAATGTTCTCTCTGGTGTTGTGCGTGTGATACGTTCCATGTGGATATTAGATGTGCCGACAAAGGTATGAATACGTGCACGCGGCGCATCCTGTATTGCTTTCCATGCTGCCGTGATGTCCTTTTCAACGACACGCGAAAGCGCGCAGATTTCAGGTCCCTTAACTTCGTTAGCTATCTGTTGAACAGCATCAAAATCTCCCGGTGACGAAATTGGAAATCCAGCTTCTATGACATCAACATTTAATTTCGCAAGGTGCTTGGCAATCTCCAATTTTTCTTCAATGCCGAGAGCGGCTCCGGGAGTTTGCTCCGCATCTCGGAGTGTTGTATCAAATATAAGAACCTTTTCTTGGTTAGATTCAAAATCGTCCACGGTTGTGTCCTCCATAAGAGTTAACTGTTTATTGTAAGCACAAATTGTTTCGTCTTACAACGTAATTTATTATATTTGTTTCTTTACTTATATTTCACGACCAACAGCGATAGCAATCGGTTTTAGTTCTTGCATTAGTGTTTCAAATTGTTCAGGAAACAGTGACTGTGCTCCATCACCTGTCATTGAATGGTCTGGATCATGGTGAACTTCCAATAATAGTCCATCGGCTCCTGCAGCAACGGATGCTTTTGTCATGTCACTCACAAGACTTCTTATCCCAGTGCCGTGACTCGGGTCAACAACGATGGGAAGATGACTCAATTCATGAATGACAGGTACTGCGTTAAGGTCCAGTGTGTTTCGTGTGTGGGTTTCATAAGTTCGGATACCCCGTTCACAGAGGATTACGTCTGGATTCCCTTCAGAAAGAATATATTCTGCAGCGAGTAACCATTCTTCAATTGTTGAAGCCATTCCACGTTTCAGAATAACAGGTTTTTGGGAACGTCCCACTTCACGCAATAGATAGAAGTTTGTCATATTCCGCGTGCCGAGTTGAAAGATGTCTGTGTATTCCCCGACGAGCTCAACTTCATGAGGTGTCATGACTTCTGTAACAATGCCTAAACCAGTTTCCTGTTTTGCTGCGACAAGCATCTTCAGCGCATCAGTGCCAAAACCTTGGAAACTGTATGGACCAGTGCGAGGTTTAAACGCACCCCCTCTAATAAAACCGGCTCCTGCATTTTTCACGAGTTTTGCAATAGTTACAATCTGTTCGGTACTCTCAACTGCACAAGGACCCGCCATGACTGCTAACTTCCGTCCCCCAATTTTTGTCCCGTTTGAAGAGATAACAGTCGGTTCTTCCCGAAACTGACGGCTTGCTAATTTATATGGGGCAGTGATCGGCATCGTCCTTTCTACGCCTGACATTGACCCTATCGGCATATCACCAAGCAATGTTTTATCTCCTATTACACCGATGACGGTGCGTTGTTCACCAGTTGATACCTGTGCTTTCAACCCAACACTTTCAATTCTCTTGACAATCGCGTCAATCTGTTCAGGTGTTGCATCCGTTTTGGTAATAATTACCATGGTTATCAATTCCCTCCGACAATAACTCTGTTTCGAGTCAACGTTGATTACTACTAAAAAAATAACCCAACATCGAACTCTTATCGACGTTGGGTGGTGATGAATGAAATCGGTTTAGAACATTTTCATAAGTGCATATAAACTATCACCACTTACCGCCGTAGTACGTAAACGGGTACAACCCGAGCGTAAAGAGTGCCCAAAGGCTAAAGTAAAAGCCTCGTAATATTATTCGTGTGGATAGGTTGGCACTTGTTAGTACTGTAGCGATGGTAGTGTGTTCAAACTTTTGCATCACAAAGACACCTAATTGTTCTATTGTTGTAGACCTTTTTCCGTATTTGTTATCTTATAATACGTGTTTCTAAGCAAAACGTTTAAAATAAAACTATTTTTAATATTATAACACATTTTGTGGTGTTAAGTCAATTTTTGATTTTTCACCCAAGGGTATTTATAGTAAAATGTGAAATTAACAATACACTTTCCATTTAGAAAAACGCGTTTGTAGTCGCGCAATTCATTGCGCCTCTTACATTATATGAATATGCAATTGGGACAATATGTTTCATTAATTGTAAGTTTTACTATAAAACTAAAATAATTTAGAAAAAGGGATTCCATATTGATTTTAACTTTTAGTAGATTTAAGCATCATACATTAACGAAAAACTTGTTTTAACTTGCTGATTTTTTGGTCTGAATTACCTGTACTGCCATCGGAAATTTAGACCACTACCTAAGATAAGATTGTGATATAATTACAACCTTGTTAGAAGGAGAAATCCGATGGCGAAACGAAGAAGATTCACCCCAGAATTTAAAGCTGAAGTTGTCATTGAGGCACTGTGCGGTGAAAGTTCACAAGCGGAACTTTGTCGCAAACATAACCTCAGCGATGTCCAGCTCTCAAAGTGGAAACGTCAACTTCTTGAAAATGCGGCATCCTCTTTGAACCTATTGATAAACAGACCCATGCGTCTCAACAGCGGATCACTACCTTGGCTGAAAAACGAGGCGTTGTCCAAACTTTGCGAACCGATTATTCGGTGCGACAGATTGAATTTGAGAAAGAACATTCGTCTTAACTTTACGAAATTATGGTCTAAAAAAATCAACACCTATTGAATTTGAGAATGAATACTTGTCTTAACTTTACGAAATTATGGTCTAAAAAATCGATGGCACTTCAGTTCTGGAGAAATGAAACAATTTGTAATTAATCTTTACAACATTTATGAAATAATAACTTTATGGGACAAATACCAATTTTTTAATGGAAATTCGGTATTTGTCTCAAAATCGAAGAGGTGATATCATGCTGACTTGGAAACGTATCTTTCTTGCTTCATCCATTTTGTGTGTTACAGTAATAATTGGATGGACAACATGGTATTTATGCATTGTTCGTCCTCAATTAGTTGAAAAACCAGCAATTAAAATTAATGCCAAAAACACCAGAACAGTGGATGATACACCAGACGTAACGACTGCAAAAACATCTCAAGGACAGAAATTTTCTCAGGAAGATGATGACACCACTGCTGATACACATGTAGAAAGTGAGGAGTCCGTAAACACGTTGCCAGACTCTGTGTCAGAAGCATTAAAACAGCACACACATCATCAGGATGAGTCACATGACCATAATCACAAAGAATTAAATGCCAAGGAAATGGAAAAGGAAAGAAAGTATCTTGAGAATGTCAAAAGCGAGTTTAATGAACTCAAAGCCAAGATAAATGAACTCAAGAAGCATTCAGAAAAACGAAATACAGAAATTGCAAATTATTTAAACTCTCTTTCTGCTGAAGAGCAGCAAGTTTACTTTGAAAATATCCGAAGTGGTAAAGTGCTTGAAGAAATGCCATCTAATTTTTTTGAATCAGCAAGGGCAAATTTGAAATCAGAAAAATATTCAGAGGAAGCAATAGACGAAGTCCTTGGTTCTTTTAAACAAGAGATACAGAACTTTGCTTCAGAAGCCGGCGCGAAAAAGCATTTAGAGAAGCTTCGGGATCATGGATTTGTACCGAAGTTCTGAGAAAATGGAGAACCACTTCTTTAATAATAGAATACAAGCATTAGCAACAATACCAGATTGTATTGCTCAATTCCGAATTTACTGCATTGTTTCGTGCAAAATATGTTATTGAAAAAATAGATCTCATCACCGCACGGAACCTGTGCGAGAACCTCTATAAAGGTATTTGACACAAAGCCAGTTCGGTTAGGAAACCGAACCTACCGTCACGGGGAATAACGTGTAATTCTGCTTAAATTGACGCATAAGGTGCAAGTTTAATAACAATTACAAGTCAGTTGCTATTAGCCCTCAAGCACAACGCGGTGATAACGTTTCTTACCAGCACGGAGTAGCAGTGCATCTTCATCTAACATGTTGGCATCGACGATAGTATCTATTGTATTATATTGTTTTTCATTGATATATGCACCGCCTTGCTGAATTAGTCGGCGCGCTTCACTCTTTGAGGTAGCTAATCCGACTTGATGGAAGAGGTCCATAATCGGAATACCAGTGTTTAGTTGGTCGGCAGGGATAGTAGTGGTTGGCATTGCATCAAGGTCAAGTCCACCGCCACCAAACGCAGCCTGCGATGTTTCTTGTGCCTTGTCTGCTTCGGCCTTTCCGTGTGCAAGTTTAGTCGCTTGGTATGCGAGGACCGCTTTTGCTTCTCGTATAGCATCATGTTCCAAATTCCCAAGTCGTCGTACTTCATCCATTGGTAAGAAGGTAAAATATGCTAAGAACCGCTCAACATCACGGTCATCAATATTAATCCAGTACTGATAAAATTGGTAAGGAGATGTTTTTTCTGCATCAAGCCACACTGCACCACCAGCAGTTTTTCCCATTTTGGCACCACCTGCTGAAGTGAGCAGAGGGAATGTCAGACCATGCACACGTTCCCCTTCAATCCTACGCACCAGGTCCACTCCAGCGAGGATATTACCCCACTGGTCGTCACCACCAAGTTGTAGCACACAATCGTACTTTTGGAATAGACACAGATAGTCATAAGCTTGTAGTAGTTGATAATTAAATTCAAGGAAGGAGAGTCCTAATTCACGTTCAAGTCGTTGTCGGTATCCCTCAGCGCGTATCATTTCATTAACACGAAAATGTTTGCCAATATCGCGTAGAAATTCAATATAGTTTAGCGATAGTAACCATTCAGCGTTATTCAAAAACAGTCCTGCATTGTTGTCTAAATGCAGATAACGTTGTAATTGTTTGAGGATACGTGCCCCGTTTTTATCTACTTGCTCAACAGAGATCATAGGTCGCATTTCTGTTTTATCAGTTGGGTCACCAATCATTGTTGTGCCACCACCGATAATTGCGATAGGTTTATGTCCAGCGCGTTGTAGATGTGCCATCGCCATTATTGGTACAAGACTTCCAGCATGTAAACTGTCTGCGGTGGGATCAAAACCGACATAATATGTGATTGGATTGTCAGAGAGGACTTTTGATACGTCTTCTGCGTTCGTACACTGTTGCACGAAACCACGTTCTTGTAGGGATTCAAAGATATTTGACATGGAAAAGGTTCCTTAATAAAATTATGATACCGATGTTAATGATACCACAGGGGTATTAGATTGTCAAATCAGATGTAATGTATATAGTGAATTATAAATATAAGTTGACACTTTCGCTCCACGGTAGGGGAGGTTTCCTAACCTCGCCGATGCAGAGTGTTCGAGTAATTTCAAAATCTACTATATTATAGTTGACAGATGCAAAATGATTGTGTATACTTAATAAACATTTTTCAATTTGGTATGTTCCATCTGAGATGTTTTGATATACTATATCCTATAAAGTAAAATTATATACCATGGCTAAGAAAAAAAGTAGATCCGCAAATGTTGCGCGGAAACGCGAGAAACGGAATCGCAGTCGAAAATCCAGATGTAAACAGTTAGCAGCTGAAAAACAAAGAAAACAATCCTATGGAAAGATAGATGAGGAAGGTTTACGTACTTGTTTAATCAAAAGTCGTGACTTGCTAAATGAACCAGAATTTGAGGAAGTACACTTTGACATAGATTTGATGTATGAAGAGTTGTTTACGTTACTCAGAGACAATAGCGAAACTGAGACACCTACATATCAGATAGATGTTGGACCTAAGGTTATAGGCGTTGAAAGTGAAGAACAATATCACTCTAATAATGAGACAGCAGAATTTGAAGAGCTTTGCGAAAAGTTTCGAACAGTCGTTTTGCGTCGTTTAATTACGCCAAAGTTTATTCGTACGTTGCAATCTGCACTCTCTGCATGCGAAAAACGTTTTAAACAAATTGGAGAACGGGACCGGGCAGAGGTGGCTTATGTATCTTATACACTTTTTGAGGTAATGCCACAACATATTATGATTGAACACCCGTTGATAATAGATATAGGTCTGAAAACGATGCAGTATTTGGTTGATGCACCGTTCTCCATGAAGATGGGTAGTACGGATGTTAGAGAGGTCGTTTCAAGTATGCTGAAAACTGAAACTGCAGAATATGAAGCAGGTGAAATGTCAAACATCATATCTGATGCTATTGTTCAGAAACCTGCATTTTCAGAGGTTAAAGCTCCACCTGAACCATCTACCACTGTCTTGACCATAGAAAGCAACGTATCTACACCTGAGTCAAATTCACTACCATCACCCGAAACGTTGCCTGCGAAAGCACTCTACAAAAACTTTGATGGTATGGCTATTAAGAATGTATTAAAAGAATGGCAAAAGGATTCTCTTGAGAATGAATCCGAAACACAACTTGATCTGTTTAATGAGGATAAGGATCTATATATAACAATCACGGAAAACAGAATACAACTTTATGCACAATCTGTAGAAAAATTAGATATAGCGATGGAACTCCTTGAAGAATATTGTCAATCGGGGGTAATGTTTCTTGCTAAAACTATTGAAGAAGGAGGTAGTGTAGATGCCACGGAGTAAAAGTGGACTAACGAGACGGCGCACACAAATACGGCAACGTCAAAAACGTCGTTTGAAAAGGCAAAAAGCAGCTAAAAAAGAAGCGTTGCAGAAGCAATAATTGATAATTCTGATGGGACGGGTGTGAATCCCGTCCTGCCCGATATTGCAATTTTTAAAGATAGATAGTTATGATAATTCAAAATTAATTGTAGAAATCATGTGTTTTTCTTGACATTCTTAATAATAATGAGTATAATTATCAGCAATCGTGTGAGAATAGGCATAACTCACATATATATCTCATTAGTTGTTATTAAACATAACTTAGGATAATGAGATTCGTTATCAAATATTGACATATCCGAAACCTATTTGGATTTGGGTTCAACTCAAAGATATTATGATATTGAGTCTCAATATCATAATTGACGGCTTCAACTTTATGAAAAAATTATTTCTATTTATTCTATCCGCTGCATTAGGATTGTTTCTTATATTCAGTTTCTGTGCTGTCGCTGATACGAACCCATTTTCGGTTTCTGGTTATGGTATTATCAACTATGCACATTATGACTGGGAACTTGACCCGAATAGACGTGCATCCATTGATTTAGAACGTCTTGTGGTTGCACCGAAATACCGAATTAACCGGAATATCCGCCTTGAAGCGGAAGTGGAGTTTGAACACGGCGGGACCGGTAGCACAATGGAATTTGACAAGTTTGAAGAATTTGGCGAATTCGAGATGGAAATTGAAAAAGGTGGCGAAGTTATTGTTGAAAAACTTGCTGCTGTCTTTTCTATACATCCTTTACTCAACTTTCGTGTGGGACATATCATCGTGCCAGTCGGACTTTTAGCGAAACGGCATAGACCACAACATTACTTTACAACAACCCGATCCGAAGCGGAATCGCACATCATTCCGACTATCTGGCACGAGACTGGCGTTGAACTTTTTGGTTCTCTGGGACCATTGAAATATCAATCACAAATTATCAACGGACTGGATTCAACAGGATTTAGTTCACGGCACTGGATTGTTCCTGGACATCAACTTCGATTTGAGACCGTCAATGCTGAAGCACCCGCGTTTGTCGGACGGCTTGATTTTGAATTTGATGAGAATATTGCTGTCGGTATCTCAGGTTATTTTGGCGATACAGCAGCGAATCGTCCTAAACCAGATGTTGACTTTGATGCTTATGTTGGCATTGTCAGTTTACACGGATTTTATGAGATGAACGGTGTAAAACTGCGTGGGGTATTCCTTAGCGGGGCACTTCAAAACGCTGACAGATTGTCAAAAGTCAACCGCACACTTTCCAATAATCTTAATGTCAAGCGAACACCGATTGGCAGTACTGCTCTCGGCTATTATGTTGAGGTAGGTTACGATGTTCTATCGCTTATCAAAACGGACGCATCTTCACCTGAGTTGGATGTGTTCGCTCGTTTTGATTATTACGATACGATGGCAAGTGTTGAAGGAATTATCTTTGATAATCCACGGTGGGAAAGAAGGACCATGACTTTTGGAGTTAACTATCACATACATTCACAACTTGTTTTCAAGAGTCACTATTCACTAAGACGTTTAGCTGCACAAGAAAAAAATAGAGAAAGGACTTTTGCAGTTGGTCTCGGTTTTCAATATTAAAATACATTTCAGCGGATGGATACCGCTTTTATAAACCAAGGATGGAGGATTCTATGAAATTCTATAAAGTTTGTACACTGTTCTGTTGTTTCTTACTCACGACCGCATTGCTTATCGGATGTATGGGTTGTAGTGAGGAGGAGGATGATGGCGATGATCAAGTTGAGGCTTATGATGCCGGTACTATGCTCAATGATTTTGCTAACACTGTTGTCTTGGCAACCTATACCGATTTAGACAATAAAGCTGGAGAGTTATTGACAGCAGTGAAGGCATTAGCAGAGGATACCACACAAGCAAATCTTGAGAAAGCGCAGCAAGCATGGGTAGCAACACGTAAACCTTGGGAACAGAGCGAAGCGTTCCTGTTTGGTCCTGTTGATACACAGGGACTTGATCCGGCTTTAGATAGTTGGCCTGTTGATCGTGTTAGTTTAAAGGCAGTGTTAGAATCTAACGATGAATTAACTGCTGATTTCGTCAAAGATGGATTAGAAGATACGCAGAAAGGGTTTCATACTATTGAGTTTCTGCTTTTCCGTGAAGGTGATCAACATAAGGCATCAGATATATCTGACCGAGAACTGGAATATCTGGTTGCTTCCACAGAGTATCTCAAAGAGAGCACTTCTCAACTACGATTGGCGTGGTCACCCGCAGGTGAAAATTTCAGTAATACTGTTGCATCAGCGGGAGAAGACAATGCTGTCTATCCATCTCAAAGTTCCGCGATTCAAGAAATGGTCAACGGCATGATTACGATTGCCGATGAGGTGGCAAACGGAAAAATATCTGATCCTTATAACCAAGAAGATACAACTTTGGTTGAATCTCAATTTAGTTTGAATTCTATCTCGGATTTCCAGGACAACATCCGTGGGGTTCAAAATGTCTATATGGGTAAATTCACCAATGATGGACAAGGATTGAATGAATTTGTGAACGGTCAAGATGCTGATTTAGATTCACGTTTCCAGTCTGAGATAAAGAATGCGATTGACGCTATTGGCGCGATACCAGACCCATTCCGAGATTCAATTACTGCAAACAAATCTGCTGTTCAGGCAGCCATTGACGCTGTCAGTACAGTTCATTTGACACTTGAACAAGATATACTACCGCTTGTTCAGGAAAGTGAGTTTAATAGTGAAATCTGAAATTAACAATACACTTTACATTTAGAAAAACGCGTTTGTAGTCGCGCAATTCATTGCGCCTCTTACATTATATAAATAAGTAATTGGGATAGTATGTCTCATTAATTGTCCGTTTTACCATAAATAAACTATATTGATATGAAGAATTTTCTTATTGGAATAACTCTAATTTCCTTGGTATCTGTTGTTGGATGTAAATCAGAATCACAATCAATAATAGGTATTGGAAAATCGTTTGATTCCACCAGTGAACTCTCTGGTGGAGACACGACTATATTTGACGGATCAAGTCATGCGTTCTCAATTCCTGCACCTAATCTTTCTCCAGCAGCCCTTCAAAAGCACCTTGACGGTGATGTTGAATTTGAGGCAGTATTCGTCACTGCTCCTGCGGAGGTTAACCCTGGTTTAGGACCTATCTACAATAATATATCGTGTGTTAACTGTCATAGCCGTGATGGACGTGGTCGTCCCCCAAATGTTGATGAAAAACTGGTATCATTGTTATTTAGGCTTAGTCTCCCGAATACCGAAGATGGTGAATCTGGAAAACCACCGATTCCTGTACCGGGTTATGGAACCCAGTTGAATAACCGTGCTATTTATGGCACACAAGCCGAAGGTTCAGTCAAAATTGAGTATAATGAGCAACCGCTAACAGCCGAAGATGGGACGCGCATACATCTACGTTATCCAAATTATACAATTACGGATACCTACAAACCACTACCCGATGTTGTTGAGGTGTCCCCGCGTGTTGCTCCTGTTGTTTTTGGACTTGGGTTGCTTGAAGCAATTCCTGAAGAGACGATCCTAACCTTTGCGGATGAGGCAGATGTTGACGAAGATGGTATTTCAGGTAAACCCAATTATGTGTGGGATGTAGTTGAAAAGCGTTACGCTCTTGGACGTTTCGGTTGGAAAGCGAACCAGCCTAACCTCCTTCAACAGGTTGCATCTGCATATCACGATGATATGGGGCTGACGACAGCACTATTCCTACTTGAAAATTCGTTTGGACAACCACAATACACCCAAAACGATACAACCCCTGAGGTTAGCGATGAAATATTAGATGTGGTAACGTTCTATGTTCAAACGTTGGCGGTTCCTGCACGACGAAACGTGGACGATCCACAGGTTATGCATGGTGAGCAACTATTTGTCCAAGCACAATGTGCAAGTTGTCATATTCCGACATTAAGAACGGGTGTTTTGCCGGGTGTTCCTTCAGTCAGTAATCAAACGATTCATCCGTATACGGATATGTTATTACATGATATGGGACCTGACTTAGCAGACAATCGTCCTGATTTTCATGCGAGTGGTAGCGAATGGCGTACACCACCGTTGTGGGGTATAGGTTTAGTGCAAACTGTGAACGGTCATACCAACTTTCTCCATGATGGCAGGGCGCGGAATCTAATGGAAGCGATCCTCTGGCACGGAGGAGAAGCAGAACAATCACGAGAAATCACTTTGCAGATGTCCAAAAATGAACGTGATGCCCTAATCGCGTTTTTGCGGTCATTGTAGTCGATTGATAGAAATTGGTATACCCTCCTGTCAGTGTTACTCTTTAGTCCCGTAGGGACGGTATGTTTATAGAAAAAATGTGAACCATCCCACTTGAGTTCCGTAGGAACGGCATATAATACCATTTCTATAAATGTTTATCTTTCTAACATTTATTAATAATGGCTTGAAGGACGGCACAAACTGGTAGTTTGTGCTACAAAAATGCGGCGTTTTCTATTAGAAATGGTATAACCTAATGCCGAATTTCGTGGGACGCGTCGGTATCCAAAGGTGTATCCCATACGCAACAGTTCTTCTGTGAGACGCTTATAACCATTTCTTGGATAATGGACAGATAACTTTTCATAGATTGCAATTATATCACAATCTTGTTTTAGGTAATGGTCTAAATTTCCGATGGCAGTACAGGGTTTGTATTCCTATTTGTCTGAAACAGGATTTTCAGGATTAGTAGATTTTCAGGATTATGAGTTTGGCTCTCCAAAGTTCCTATTCCCAGTTTGACGTTTATTTTCTGGATGGCACTTTGATGTTTCAGACTCTTATCCCTGTGAATCATGTCAAATGTGCATTCGGCAAAGGCATTCATACCGTTGATTTGTAAATCCTGAGAATCCTGAGAATCCTGGTTCAGACAAGAATCAATATATCCAATAAATTCAGTGACTTAACAGTAAGTTAACATCAAGAATTACGAATCCTTAAAACTATAGTGAACATTGAAAATAATAACACAAAGTCCCTATAGGAGCGATCTCCGAATCGCGACTGAACTCAGTGATAATCGAGAATCGGAGTTCCTTCCTACATCTTGAAATGTTCCATTAATTCAAAAGTTTACTATAATAGCTCAAGTTGCTACCTATCAAAATCCGAGCAACTTCGTTCTCCTTAAGATATCCAATCTTCCGCTCCAGCGGAGCGATATGTTTATAGCACGGTTTGTTTCATTCTTCCGCTCCAGCGGAGCGGTATGTGAAAGAACCCTGAACAGGCTGGACGACTCGTTATATTGTTTAGGTGGCAACTTGCGTTAATATAGTGTTATACTTGTATTAGTAATGTCATAAATGTTATGAGAGTTGTTTTTCATATTTCTGCTCGGAGGATATTAAATGATCGGACGAGAAAAAAGCTTATTTGTGGTTTTTCTGTTTTGTCTTTTTGTTTTAACTCTCTATCTTACTCGAATTACCTTTGCACAAGATGTAACGAACGATGAGCAAATCATTGAACGATACAAGTTAATGCTGGTTCGAAAGCCAAAAGAAGGCAGCACATTTGACCGTGTCTACCAGTTTTACCTTGAAAATGCTGGGTTAGAAGCACTGGTCAGCGATTATCAAGCGGAATCTCAAGCGACACCAGACGATGCTAATGTTCAATTAATTTTGGGACATATATACAAACGCCTCGGCAAAGATACTGAAGCACTCACAATATATCAACGCGCTGTTGAACTTGCCCCCAATAAATATTATCCGCATGTTGCATTAGGACAGATGTATGCTACGTTACGGCAACACGAGGAAGCAATCCAAGAATTGAATAAAGCTGCATCATTGTCTGAACAAGCACAGAATGTCCCACCTGAAGAGTTAACAGCAATATATAAGGCACTTGGAAACGCCTATTTCAGTCGAGATAAAGTTGACGAAGCGATACAAGCTTGGAAGAAGATATCTGAACTTGATCCGGATGACATTTTTGCACGCATTGAACTTGCAGACCTATTTCGAGAACAGGAACTATTTGAACAGGCAATTGCTCAACACGAAGCGATCATTCAGCTGAAAAAGGATGAACCTTATCGTGTATGTTTAAGTCGTAGGGAAATTGGTAATATTCACGAAGCGAAAGGGGACTTTGAGAAAGCGATCCAACATTATGACGAGGCACTTACTCTTACTGCTCCTGGAAACTGGCTACGTAAAGACCTACAACACCGCATCATCGGTATCTTTGCAGCTGATAGCAATTGGGAAGGATTAATCGAATACTATCAAGCGAAACTTGAAACAACCCCAAATGAACCTGAACTTATAGGTCAATTGGCAGCTGCGTATATTGAAAACCAACAACTTGAAGAAGGGATGAAAACTTATCGGCAAGGGTTAGCACTCGCACCCACCGATGCAGCTCTGCGTCTTAACCTGATTGCTTCTCTCCGCAATGCAGAAAAATATGAGGATGCAGCAGCGGAATACGAGGTACTCAGTGAACAAGACCCTGATGATTTCGGAATCTACCGTGAACTCGGTGAGTTATATCTGCAAATTGGAAATCAAGCGAAGGCTAAGTCTGTATATCAAAAAATGATTGATCGGGATCCGAATAATCCGAGTACACATCTCATCCTTGCCGAGATTTACGCTGGACACGAATGGATTGAGGATGGTATTGAGCAGTATGAAAAAGCGATAACGCTTGCCCCAAAGAATCTTGATTTCATTGAGTATTTTGGTGATTTCTATTTCCGTCAAGGTGATCGTGAGAAGGCACTTGAAACTTGGAATAGAATGGTTGCTGGAGAGTTGAATACCGCCGAGAATAATAACCAGTTAGCGGAACTCCTCAATGCCAAGAAGTTCAAGGCTGAAGCAGTTGCTGCAACCCGCAAAGCAGTTGAGCTAATGCCAGATGAATATCGTTACCGTGAAGCGTTGGCAAAACAACTCATGGAGAACAATGAGTATGAAGATGCCCTTCAAGAATTCACGAAGGCGATGGAACTTGCACCAAATGCATTTTTCGCAGAAAAAATGGATGACAAGAGGATTGAACTCTTTCGAAGACAAGGGACACTTCTTGAAAAAATAGAAGAACTGGAAACTGAGCTTGAAAAAACAGGATTGGCTGAAGCGGATGTATTCACATATCACAGGCAACTTGCCAAGATGTATTTGAGGTTAGGCAATGTTACTTATGCACTTGAAGTACTCCTAAAAGCTAAAGAACAAGAACCACATGATATTGGTGTCAACCGTTGGCTTGCAGAAGTGTATCACAGACAAGGCAGACGGGATGATTCTAATGCTGTCTATATGCATCTTATTGAATTGGACAGCGCAAACGCTCGGGAATATCATGCAAACATTGCTAAATCATACCTAAATGTGTTGGACTTTGAGGCGGCGGCAACTGCAGCAAAACAAGTTATCGCACACAGTCCTCGTAATCCCGAAGGACACCAATTGCTGGCACAAGTTGCGAAGCAATCTGGAGAATATGAGACCGCTATTGATAGTTTGAAACAAGCGGTTCGGTTGCGTCCAGAAGCAATTGACATCCGCAGGGAGTTGGCAGCTATTTATAAACTCTCAGGAAAACTGCAACAATCCCTCTCGCAGTATTGGCGTTGCTGGGAATTGAGCCATAATATCAACGAGAAACTTACTTTTGTCAAACCACTTTCTGAAGTCTATTACGATCTTGGTAGACGCGGTGAATTTGAAGAACGACTGAAACAAATGGCGAAATCAAATACTGTTGGCGTAGGGCCAGTTCTTGCTCTTACCGAACTTTACCGATTAGAGGGTGACCTGCCGAGTGCTCGTTTCCAATTAGCACAAGCATTAAATAAGCAGCGTGAAGATCCAGAACTATTGACCCACCTTGTCCAGATTAGCATGGAACTCGGTGACTTGCAGGATGCTCTGTCATATCAACAAAGACTGGTCAAAGTTGATCCGGATTATGCACATCAACGGCAATTGGGAGAGTTGTTGTTTGATGCAGGACGTGAACAGGAAGCGATTCAGGCGTGGACAAAACTCCTCCATGCAAAAAACCAGACACTTGAGGCAGAAGTCAAACTGGCTGCGTTGTTGCTACGGCACGGACGGTCTGAAGAGGCGTTTATTGTGCTTGACCGCGCATCTGAGAAAATCAGTGGCACTGATGCACATCTGCCTTTATATCGGTTGGGAACGATGTTAGTGAGTATGAATGAACCGGAACGCGCACAGACGTATTTCCACCGAATCCTTGAAATGTCCGAGCCAATTGGGAATACTTCAAATAAGAAGTCAGCACAACCTTCAATCTTTTATTCCTCGTCAGTCCCTGGCATTGAACGCAATAAATTTAGAATCTTACGTAGTAGTGTTGGAACTATTCAAAGCAGACCGAATTTTGCTGGTGCAAGTATGCCTTGGACGCCGAAAGATTTTGAAGAAGCACAATCTGGTGCTCTTGTTCAATTGACGACAATCGCGCAGAGCCAGGGAAAACTACCTGAACTTATCAAACATTTTGAAGACAATGCTGAAGTAAATCCTACGGATGTTAAGTCTATTGAAATCTTGGTGAAACTATATACTTTGGTTCAATTTGATGACAAAGCTAAGGAAGCTATTGACAGATTAGTTGAAATTTCACCTAATGACTCTGCATACCAGCCGCTAAAATTACATCGCATCATGGAGGAAAATCCAGATTATGAAACCTTGAAAAAATCACTCAAAGAAATGCCCGGGATGGATAACGTATCACAACTTGCTTATATAGCCGAATATGCACAGATGCTTTACCATAAGGATAAAAAAGAAGATGCAGCAAAACTATTAAGTGAAATTGAAAATGTAAATGTGACTGACATTAACACAGGTTTTGAATTAATTGATGCTTTTCATCTAATTGATAAGGTAGATATCGCAGAGAGGTTACTTACTAATTTACCTGTGCCTCCACAAAAACAACAATATCAATACATGCGAAAGTTCGAAAGTCTCACAGATGATTATATTAAAAAAGACGAACTAGAGAAGGCAACTGCACTCTTCTGGACTTATTGTGAACGGACAAAACCCACAAAGATTAATCCCAGACGGGTGGCTGCACTTGCACAGACATCTTATTATTATGGTGGATATAGACCGATTCAGACCAGTTATCCTGCTCCAACTGCATATTTCAATAGTGATCGTCTCGGTTACCTACAATCTATCTTCCGCGATTTTTGGATGAGGGATCAACAGCAGTTGTTATTTACTAAATTCCAAACTGAATTTGAAACAACAGAAGGTAGAAATAAGATTTTCCCCGCTTTGGCTCTTAGCTACTGCTACTGGTGGGATGAAAATGGAGATGAAGCACAACAGGTGCTAACAGTCCTGCAACAGGAATTTCCTGATGATCTTACACTGAAACTCAACACTGCTCTTGCTTCTATTCAGACAGGGGAACATAAGGTAGCAACGGAGCTGCTTGAAAACCTTGTCGCAACTGAACCCCGAAATCGCAAGCAATACCAAGACCTATTGCTACAACTCTTCATTCGGACAGGGGATACCGTTGCTATACGTGAATTGATGTCAAAAATGTTGAGTTCTCCAATAGGTGGAACAGAACTTTATCAATTCTCACAGATACTTCAGGATGCAGGTTTCACGCAGTATGCCATCGCTGCAGCGAAAAAAGCGATGACTTTGGCGATGGTGCAACGCAACCCGAATTTCCTTATACAATTGGGACAACATCTTGGTAACCTTGGTAGAGGACAGGACGCATCGCTTCTCGCTGAACGTGCACTCCGTTTCGCAAACCGTCCAGACCGTTATGGACGCATGATGTATTCTTGGAATTTTCAGCAAGCCACAAAACTTGTGAACCAATCAAAGAGTATAAAAGAACGTGAAGATAAATTTATCACGGATGTCGAAAAAAATCCTGAGTCGTTCCAAGCACAACTTAGATTAGCAATGTATTATGAAGGGACAAATAAGATTAGTAAAGCTGCAGAAACGTTTAAGGCTGCTCTCAAATTACAACCTAAAGACGATATGGTGAGGTTACGGTATGTCCAGATGATGGAACGGAATGGAAAAGCTAATGATGTGATACCGGAATATCTCACACTTCTTAAAAACGACTCAAGCGCACTCGGATATAATTACAAGACAGCAGTCGATGCTTTCGTTGCAGCAGAGAAATTTGATGCGTTAATATCGCTCGTAAAAGACATGATTGATCCTGTCGGAAAATACGCTGGCAGCGATTTAACAGCAAGTGTCGGACGACGGTGTCTCAAGGAAGAAAAGGTTGATGATGCAATTGAGATATTCAAGAAGATTATCAAGGTTCATCCCAGTTGGTACTATATACATCAAGACTTAGCTAACGCATACATTGCAGCAGGTGACGTAGAAAAAGCTGTACAATACTTAACCGATATGCATGAACTTGAAAAGACATCATTAACGCAATCGCAGTTTGTATTAAAAATCGCAGAGTATTATGAGGAAGCCGGTGAACGCGAAAAAGCGATCCAATATATACGTGAACAACTCAGTTCAGATGATTCATCTGATTCTGATACTTCTTATGTATTGAAATTGGCAGAACTCTATAAAGAAGATGAAAAGTTAGATAGTTTTATTGCGGAATATGATGCTAAACTTGCTGAATTTCCCGAAGATACTAAGCTGCTATATCTTACTGCAAATTTAAAACTAAGCGCAGAGGATACTGAAGGCGCAAGCAATCATGTCGATCAACTTATTGATACATCATTGGGGACTGTTCAAACAAATTGGCTCTATAGCCTTGCTCAAGCATCCGATGATGCCGGAAGTCATAAACTCCAATTTCACATACTGGAAGCAATTGCTGAAAAACTTGAACGAGAGAATTCTTGGAAACTTGAGGAATGTTACAAGAAACTTGGAGAGGCTTATGCTAAGAGAGATGAGTTAGAAAAAGCTCAAAACGCGTTTCGTAAGATGGGGACTCTCCAGATAATGAAAGATAATCAAACAAGTATATATGAAAAAAGAAATCTTGGCTCAACCTATATGCAACATAAAATGTGGGATGATGCTGAGGCTATCTTTACAGAGATTATCAACGACCTTAAAGCCTCATCGTATGATCGTGAGTATTCACAGGAGCGGGTGATGCGAATTAAGCAACAGCGAGGTGAATTCAATACGGCGGAACAGATTACTGAAAACTTACAGGATATGAGCGTTGGCATGCGTCGGGCTATGGCAAAAGAGTTAATGCAACGTAATCAGATTGACAAAGCAATCGAGGTCTACGAAAAGATTGAGAAAGAGATGCCTGAAGACTTTGAATCACGCACACAACTCGCATCACTATATACTAGAAATAACCGACACGAGAGGGCAATTGAAATATGGAATGGGTTGATTGATGCAGACCCGGAAAATACGAAATTTCAAGATGGATTGGTTGACAGTCTTCAAGATGCAGGTAAAGAGGAAGAAGCACTTCAGATTACACTGAAATACATTGAAGCCGAACCGGATATCGGTGTTCATCACATCCGACTCGCAAAACTCTATACAAATAACAATAGGATAGATGATGCTATCGCTACCTATGAAAAAGCAATTGAACTTGCACCCGGAGATAGACAGATTTACCTACAGATGGCACAACTCTATTTTCTCAAAGATGATATGGATAATGTTGAGAAGGCATATAGAAACGCAATTCAAACCACACCTTCAGAATATGACCGTCAAAATACCGAACGGCAAATCATAGCTTTATATCGTCTCCAAGGGAATTTAGAAGAAAAGATGCAAAAGGCTGAAGAAGAAGGCACAATAACTTTTGAAATGCAAAAATTATGGGCGGAAACCCTGTCTAATAAAGGTGAACTACAGAAATCTATTGACGCTTATAAGAAAGCAAAGAATATGACAGTAAACACCTATGAGCAAAGTGATATCTCTGAGAGAATGATCAATCTTCAAGTAAAACTCGGAGATACCGATAAAGTGTTGGAAACCTATGAAAATGAATCGAGTACAGATACATCAGTTAGATCCATCATGCATCGTCCTGTAGGAGTTTCAGTTGAGTCCGATGCTGATTCCTCACGCGTGACTTTAATAAATGCCTTTAAAGACAAAAACATACTTGACGAACTGAAAACACGCTATGAGAGCAAACTTGAGAAGAAACCTGACGATGTTTTAGCACTTTCTGTACTTGCAAATATCTATTGGGATGAAGAAGATTATAAGAAGGCAGGTGAAACCTATCAAAAGCTAAGTAAATCACAATCAGATAATATCTTCAACTTTTACTATGCAGCGGTTGCCTTTAAAAAAGACAAACAGGCTGAGTTGTTTAAAGAGATAATTAAGAAAGCGGAAAGTGCGATTGAAACAAGCAGCAACAGTCATGATATGTATTATCTTGCTGGACTCGGTACGTTTTGTTATGAAAATAAGTTATACGAACCAGCGATTAAACTGACGAAATTAGCAATTGAAGAGAGTCGCAGATACGGTGGCAATTACATGAAAGATAGACTATATCAACTGCTCGCAAAGAACTATCAGGCAACGAAACAATATGAAAAGGCTGTGGAAGCATATCGATCAGTTCCAAGTGATAGCAACATAAATGTACAATCCGAAATTCGTAATATCGCAAAAGAAGGTAAACTCTTTGAAAAATGGATCCCTGAACAACTCAAAAAGGTTGAAAAGGATCCTGAGAATACCAATCTACGTTTGACACTTGCACAAAATTATGAATATGTTGAAAAATTTAAAGAAGCTATCGCACAGTATGAAATACTGACATCGCTAAAACCTGACAATTCGGAATGGCACAAAAAATTGGGTGATTTATACGCGAATCTGGCAATAGAAAGAAGGGAAACTGGAGAAGTTGTTGAAGACACTACACTCACGCTGACAGGTGAAAGGAGTTACGTTTCAATAGCTGATAGCGAAACCCTAAACAACATCACTGAACAACTCACGGTATCTGCCTGGATCAGACCGACCGGATACCCAAATGAATACACGAAGATTATTTTAAAGACTGATGAGCGAGGACAAAACCCGCATGTTCGAAGTTTCCACTTACAATTAGTTGAGGGTGGAAAAATTAGAACTACATCTGCTCCTCAAGATAAGAGTTTTGTGTCCATCAGTTCACCGGCTAATACCATTAAACTTAACAATTGGCATCACATCGCTGCCGTCATTGATGTTAAAAAAGATTCTTTTAAACTATTCATTGATGGTAATGAAGTTGGCAGAAGCAACTATCGTGGCGCGAAAAGTATACATAAGAGTCAACTACCATTCAGGATTGGATGGCTGCATTGGAATGATCCAAAATTGAATAAATCTTACGTCGGGCAAATTGATGAGGTGCGTATCTGGAACATACCTCGCACGGAAGAACAAATTCGTACTGATATGAATAAACAACTCAATGGCGATGAACCCGGATTGATCGGCTATTGGAAATTTGACGAAGTCAAAGAAGGCATTATTACGGATTCTTCACCTAACAACAATGATGCAAAGTTAGTTGCTGATGCTAAACTTGAACCTTATAAACGGCCAGTATTTGAGACAACTGAGAATGAAAATAAAGCAAAGTCAACCGCTGCTTACAACAAAGCTCTTGAACTCAATCCTGATTCATATAACTATTATGACCTGTTAGCAAAGTCCTACTTGAAATCTGATAAGAACGCTGATGCTGAAAAGGTATATCGACAGGCATTGGATGCACCACTCACACAAAGTAATCACGATTCAGCTGTCCGCGCAATTGCCGGTCTTTACACCGCGGACAATCAAGCTGAAAAACTCGTCGCTATCCTTGAAGAGATCAGACCGAGAATGCAAAGTCGTGCCGTAATGCATCGATTTTTAGCCGAGACCTACGAAAAGTTAAAGGATACGGAAAAGTCTCAACTCGCTTATGACCGATGGCTGAAGATTCGTGAGAAGGAAATGAACCGTTCAACGAGCAATTATAGCCTCCATAATTTCGCAAAGGAACTCCTTGATAAAGACCTCTATCCGGAAGTTGCATTAAAATTCGCAAAACGCGCCCTACAAAGTTATACCAACGTTAGTTATACCTATCCTTCAACAGTTGGACGCGCATGCATCGCAAATGAATTATATGATGATGCTATAAAGTTTTACAGTTATGCATTTAGTGCTACATCTACCATATCGGCAACGGACAGTATTTGGAGAACCGTTCTTAATGAAGGAGAGAAGCATAAAGACAACAAACAATACAGGCAGTTGTTAGATAATCTGATAGACTCAATTCCAAAGAAAGAATTTAGCAAATGGGCAAATGGACACCGAATGGTTGCCCAATTTTATAGTAATAACGGTATGAAGGAATTAGCAGAAAGTTATGTAATGAAGGGCGGTTTTATACCTGAAGACAAGTGGATTATTCTTGCTCCATTTGTGAACATAGATTCAAACGGACATATAATAGATTACATTCCTGAGGAGACAATGCAGATTGATCCAACAGCAAAATATTACGGTAGAGATCGACTCATCAGTTGGGAAGAATCGAAATATAGGTCGTTAGACGGTCATTACAATTTTGCTGAACCGATTGATGAATCTGCTGCTTATTTTTGGGCAATCGCTGTCTCTCCAGAAGAACGCAATGTTACAATCCGATTTGACAGTGACGATCACGGCACAGTCTGGTTAAACGGCAAACAAGTACATAAGAAAGACGGAAGCAGAGGTCAGAGAATTGACAGACATTCTTTTCCAGTCACATTAAAACAAGGGGAGAACAAATTCCTCCTCAAGGTTTGCAACTCAACACAGGCATGGGGTTTCTATTTTCGCATAACAGACGATGTTGGAATGCCGTTTGACGACCTGACATATAAATCTGCAGATGAGTTGCTCAGTGCTACTCCGCCAGAACCAAAATTCCACCTGTATACCGTTCTTGGTATGATCGAATACTACAGCAAGAACGACATGCAAGAAAAGGCTATGGAAGAAATGCTCAAGACCGGTCTGATTCATGAAAATCAATGGTTAGTTCTGGGACCCTTTGACAATACTGAAGGAATTGGATATAACACCGCATATATTCCAGAAGATGCTACAGAGATCAATTTAAATACCGAATATGATGGTATTGATGGAAAAGTAATATGGAAAAAATCTACAGATGAGACTTTCAACGGCTATATTGATTTTGATCGGAATGAAAATTGGCGTGTCTCTTACGCATGGGTAACTCTCACTTCTCCTGATGAAAGAGACGTGCAATTCCGCATCGGCAGTGACGACCAGAGTAAAATTTGGCTCAACGGCAAAGAGGTGTACGCATTTCCAAATTATCGTTGGGCAAAAGTTGATAACGATACAATACCGGTTACACTCAAGGCTGGGAAGAACACTATACTTGTCAAAATCTGCAATGAAGAACGGAGTTGGGGCTTCTACTTCCGCATTACTGATGCTGATGGAAAACCTATGCCAGATCTCAAAATCAATGAAATTCAAAATAATCAGTAAGCGGTGTTCTTTTTGAAGAGAATCAACGCTGAATACGCTTGTGGTATTTAGGCAAATCAACGTCAAATGCACCAAATCAAAGACATTCAGTTCGAAAAGTCCTTCCCTTTCGAAGGGAATCGAAGCCTGATTGACCTACGTGAGTTGCCACCAACATTAGAAATGCACTAACAACAGCAGCAGCGGCAGCGAAAGCACCAACACATGCAGGATTGGTTAAGAACTCAACTATTTTCTCAATCAAAATAACATTATCCCAAGAAGTTTCTTTATCCACCTGTGGTTGTAGACACGTTAATCTATTTTACTATCGCAAACTAATTCCCCACAGTCCTTTCCTATCAGCTTTCGCACGAGACTCATAATCTGTAAACAACTCTTCATACTTGAATGAGTAACGAAGATCAGCCTTCGCATACCCCTCACGGATCATCTCAAGATTCACAAAAACACCATCAGAAGAGCGATAAACATACCCGAGTATCCTGTCATATTGATCAAAAATGTGTTCGTCAAAACGAAGATATATTGTATCATCCAACAGGAATTCTTGTAGGTATCTGAACGCATCATGTCCGTATGGTTCGGGGGGTGTGCGTGGATGTACTATTTCGGGTGAGTTGACACCAAAAAGTTGAACACTTTTGAGTTTGCCCTTATATTTAATTTCAAAAGTATCGCCATCAATAATTCTTACGACTTTATAGTGAGTCTCTTTTGGGAGAAGTTGGAAAATATTAAACCCTATTGCAATTACAAGTAGCACTGCTAAAGTATATTTTATGAAATTTGATCTGCGTGTTGATTTATGATATTCCTTTGTTGTTTGTTGAAAGATA
Source organism: Candidatus Poribacteria bacterium (assembly GCA_965214095.1). Classification (GTDB taxonomy): domain Bacteria; phylum Poribacteria; class WGA-4E; order WGA-4E; family WGA-3G; genus MSPOR6. The sequence continues at coordinate 3,405,127 of OZ243938.1, forward strand.
ACTTGATTCTTTCGGTCTAATGTTGGAAGGTCAGAAACTTGTTGTTCAAATTTAGCTTTCTTTCTTACGCGAAATACATTAGAACGTAAATTCTCACAATATATCCATTCATTAGGATTGGCATTGAATGCAAGAATACCAAAACGTGTGTCTGTCGCACTCAGGTAACCTTTGAGTTGATCGCGTGCTTTTTCCGAATCTCCGTTTTTCTCACCCTTACACTCAACAATAGCAGCCCAGTATCCATCTTTATCCTTTAACACAACATCTGCAATGCCATTCATCTTGAATTTACCCGCGCCGATATGGATGTGGCACTCGGTATCTACAGTAAAGTCGTTGAACTTGCTTCCGTCAAAGTATGTTATAACGGCTTTACAAACTTCTTCTTCAGATAGTAATTTATCCATATTTATCCTAAAATGATTTCAAGGTTGTTGTCAAAGTGACAGTTATTCTTTTATGATGATTACATCGCTATCGTGATTGTATATAATAGTATCATTCATAACTTCAGCAAGTTTGCGTTTTGCATCCGAAAACTCCCAATTGGCAGCTTTCACACGGGCTTCACATATTTTTACATGTCGAAGTGCTTGCTGGATAGATGAACCCGGCAACCAAGACTGCACTTTAGCAACATCAGAAACGTTATCACTGACGACATTTTTCTCACTACCTTTCAAGATACTCACTCGGTGCTTACAATACAACTTACTCTGGCCAGCCTGACATGTGCAAAATGCCGTGAGTTCTTTTCCATTTCTTACGAATGTGACTTCGTAAGGTTTTGGTGTTGAACCTTGAACGAGGAACCGTATGCTTGCTGTTGCTTTCATAAATATCCCAACTTTCGTGTGAACTATAGTCCTTTTTCAATTTGTCTCTCCGCGTGAGCATAAAACCAGTGATCCTATTTCTGAATAAAAGGAATATTCGCTAATATCTGAAAGTCTACGTGTGGACGTACAGGACTATCATACCCAAGCGTCAGATAGGTATAAAACTTGTCATTAACAGGCTTATCGCTAACAGCATCGGTTTTGAGATGAAACGTTTTTCTGCCGAAACCGTGTGCTTCCATCTGGTTAGCATAAAGAGACTGAACTATTTTGATCTATGTGGATATTTTGGTGGGAATGTCATGTTGAATTGTCCTGTCACGGCAGCAGGAATCGTAAAAAGCAGCAACAAGCACAAAACACTATTATTTGGCAATCCCTCTCCTAAAGATAGTATGCCAAAGAAATGAATTTATGTCAAGCAGTTTGTCATTATCAAAACAGGCGTTCATAGTCGCGCAATTCATTGAGCATCTTGCGTAAGACTGCCACATAAGGATTTGCCTTCTATAGCTACCGCATTCTTATCGTCTTCCTGTGTAGCTGCGAACACATCCGCTGCCCACGCACTGAGTGTTTTTTCTAAAGCAATAATGTCTAAATCGTTGAAACAATAATGGAGCGTTGAGGCACAAGGTGTCTTCAGACGTAGGTCGGGTAGAGGGCACGAAACCCGACAAGTATGATTGTGGCTATCCTGTCGGTTAGAGTCACGACACCCGACTTTATTGACGATAAATGGCTGCATGTCGGGTTTCGTGCCTCTACCCGACCTACAAGATTAGTATAGACAGAACACTATGTTTCCTAACCTCGCCTCAGCAATGTGTAGAATTAATTCAATAATTTACCAAAATTACCGATATTTACTCAATTTACGTTTAATTGCTAATTGGTAAAAGCTGAATAAATTCAAATCAGTGCCGAATACCAAATCAACGGTATGAATGTGGTTTGTAGGGGGTTCCAACCCCGATTTTTTCCCAAAACCTTTCGCACTGTTGGTACTTGGTTCCGTATGATATTCTATACACCTTCTTGCACCGCTAATGCTGAAAAGTCTTCTACTACAGCCTCGTAGAGGCGAAAGGTGTATAGTACACGTTGAACCCACTAACAGCAAGCCCAGAGGGGCGACAGGTGTATTCCATGCACAAACGTAACTCACTAAATTGACGCATAAGGTTCGGTTTCCTAACCGAACCGGATCTTCCGAGAAAACCTTTATGAACGCCATTGGCACAAATCCGGTCCTGATGTGGATGGCAAGACAGCTTCAGAGAGTGAACCGAATGACAAGGCTTCTTAGGAAGTGAAACCGAGAAATAATCTAAAAGACCTTTTACAAAATGATACTCCAGAGAAAGAATCTGAACCCGTTGAAGATGCACCTGTTAAGGAGAATAAAAGTCAACGGGCTCCGTCAAGACAGGGTAAAAAGCTTGTCAGTGGATATTTTGATCCGGATGCACACATGCAATTGAAATTGCTATCTGGAAACGGGGAAACCGATGCAGGGGTTGTTGACAGATACACCATAGGTGTCAATTTAAGGATATTTACCTGTGAAGGATTTTGGAAGTTTATTTTTATCATACACACCTTTCGCACCGCTGGTGCTTGGTTTCTTGTGGTGGACATTTTCTATACACCTTTCGCACCGCTGGTGCTGATATGTGATTTATAAAAGCCTCGGAGAGGCAGCATGCGCGTGTGGCATGCTGCATGAGGTGTATAGCGCGTAATATCAACACAGCCCAAGCCCCAGCGGGCCGACAGGTGTAACAAATGCACAAACTTTACTCACTAAATTGACGCCTATGGGTTTGTTGACAGATGCACTGAATGTTCTTTTTAAGATGCATGACAAACCGCCAATCGTATAAAGGTGAATATTGTGTCAATATGTGGTGTTCATCAAAAAGAACAATATGCGGGATCGGCTGAAATGTGGTTGGATCGGACAATACAACTTACAAATGGCAAAGAGACCTTTTATAGCCACATCGCTAAATATTACTTGAATTTCATCCTTGACCATGAACGATAGATGCACAGAAATGTTCTTTGATGTTTTCCTGTGGCAATGTTCAAGGTTAACTGTGAGAATGTAATGGGATTGGAAGATCACGTCTCAATACTGAACTCTTCTGTTTCCTCTGCACTCTTTTCGGTCTCAGTTAGTGTCGGATTATCGTAACTTTGCACAGCTACTTTCAACTGCTCTGCGTAATTATAAATATCGTCTACACCCTCAAGTTCGACCCGACTATATTTTTTTGTCCCACCTGAACCTAAGTTGTCACTATCAAGTAATCCCAAGTATTTATTCTTACTATTAAAATATAGGCGACATATAGGTTTTTTCCTGCTATCATCCAGTATAATACCCATGTAACTTATGGTGTCACGGTGAAATATGCGTTCTGGATCAACTACTTCACGGACAATTGACTTGATGATATAATATCCCTCTAACTCTTCTTCGGTTGTTACAATATTGGATTCTTCGTCATCTATTGATTCATCAATGTCATCAACTTCAGTTGGTTCTTCCGCTGTGTTCTCTTCTTTGATTGCAGATTGTAGGCGATAATTAAGTTGTTCATTCATGAATTGGTGTAAGGCACGCCTTACAATTTCTGTGAATTGTTCCACGACACTTTGTGTTCTAATACCACTATAGACAGATGATAGAAAGAATTTTACAAATTCTGGGTGAGGTGTATCCAATTGTTCCATGAGGGTCTGCTTAATTTCTTTTGTATACTTCAAGTCGCTGGCAGCAGAAATGGATTCATCCAAATTAAATGCAGATTTAGTAAACCTTTTTAGTTCATTGACCAAGGTTGGTTGAATATCAAGCATGTCAATTTCAAGGAAAGGCTTGGTGTCCATTATGTTTGTTTCTTCAAGATCTGTGTAAAAGCGGTATAAAACACCGTCAGTCAAAACAGCGAAACGAGCGTGAACGACTGAAAAGTAACGGTACAACTGTGATGTGTGAACATCAGACAAATCTTCACCATACTTCTTACATTCAATAAGCATGATAGCATTTTCATCTTTGAATATGGCGTAGTCAACCTTTTCTCCTTGTTTTGTCCCAATATCTGCAGTAAATTCAGGTACAACTTCTCTTGGATTAAATACATCGTATCCCAGTAGGTTAATGAAAGGCATGACAAACGCAGTTTTAGTTGCCTCTTCAGTCTGAATAACCTCTTTTTGTTCTTCTATTCTGGCGGATAATACCCTAAGATTTTCAATAAAATCCATAAAATACCCTTTCTCATACATGATGTGTTATACAACCGGTAATTGTTGTCAATTGCCGGTCTTTCAAATAACATTAGATTGTTTCTCATTAGGTGTTCCAGTCTCCAGTCTGTTAATATTGGATGGGTGGCAGATATACCGTGCAGTATGCTTAGCAGTGTCACCCGACTGGTTCATAAAGTATAGCAAAATACGAGAAATATTACAAATACCTTTATGAAATTACAGAGGCATTCAATTGTCAATATTCTCTATCGTGGGAGGGGTTTCCAACCCCGATTTAACAACAAAATCAGTCGTCCTCACGCAATTCACGCACCTATTTTATCTCTTGAAAATGTTTTATTTCACTTTAGGATAAGAAAACTCGACAATTGAATACCTCTGATGAAATTACGAGAATATGGCGGAAATTTCTACATTAGGTGAGAATTATTCTAAAAGCCAATCATATAATAGGTTATTTTATCAAAGATGATTAGGTATTTGGCGTTCATGTTTTACTTTTTCTGATATTGTTTAGACGAGTTCATTTCCATTTACCGCTTCCAGTTCAGCGGCAATTATGAGTTGCGTTTCTCTATATTCCTTTGCATCAGGAATACGAATAAACTCAGCATTAACATCATGCGTTTTAACGATGTCTTCAATTTCCTCAAGACTAACGTTGAAGAATTCTTTACGTGTGTTGATTCTATTGACACTCCGCTTTTCAAGAACACGGTGTATTTCATTCTCAAGTTCAGGTGCGTTCTCTGAATAGATCATCGCATGAATATCAAAGCGAAACGGAACAGAAGCATCCCCAAGTTCTCTGACCCGATCATTCGGCTCCAATCTGCGAGTCATCCCTACCTTATAGACATTTTCGCCAAAAGACCCGATATTAGATATAACATAAACATGTCCCGATTTGGTCATCTGTGCCCTTGACAGTGCGCGTTCCTTGTTCGCTTGTGCCTCTAACACTAAGTCGTTCAGACGTTCAATTTCAGATTGTAATTTGTTCTGTCTTGCTCCCGTTGCTTCTTCCACTTCTTGACGTGCTTTATCCAACGCCTTCTGATAACGTTGTTCCTCTTTCTCTGCCTCTTGTTGTGCTTTTTGCACTTCGCGTAGTGCGCGCTCTTCATCGCGTATCTGATCACGAATCCTGCGTTGTTCTTCCATTTCAATTTGGCGTTTATCCGCATATTCGTGGACAAGTTTGAGTTCATCAAGTTTCAAATTGAGATAGTCTGTCTGAATTGAACAGTGGTGCGGTTCTCCGAGCTTGTTAATAGCTTTATATGCTGACATAATTCGTTTTTCTATACTATGAATGTTGTTATAGCGAACCTTCTGAATTATAGAATCACATTCACCATTAAAAGCGCGCGCCATCAATTTAATTTGTCTATCAGTTTTTTGTCGCCCTTTAGCCTTGTTACCGTCAACAGTCCACTCAGTAGGACAGATAATTGCAGACTTTTCCTTGATCATTAATTTCTGTTCTTTTCGTATTTCATCAAGTTTATCTTTATACTCAGCAGACGTGCCAAAGTCGTATTTAGGTTCATAAAGTCCGAATGATTGGATTTCCACTGTGTCTTGGACAACAGTAATCTCATCCTTTAGCGTTGACAAGTTTTCTTGAGCATCGGAGATTTCAGATTGAATACGACTTTGTTGCGAAGTTAGCGAGTCTAATGCTTCTTTTGCATCCTTTTGTTCTTGTTTAATAGATATCCGGATCCTTTCCTGTTCCGCTTCAACATCAAGAATGCTTTTGAATCTCGTTAAGTGTCGTTTCTGCTTGATTACCAGAGTTATGAGATAACCTACAAGAACTAAAAGTAATATCCCTATAATTGCAATAATTTCAGTTGACATAAAATATATCTTGTTCCTCTCTTAATAAATCTCAATAAAAATATGCTTATGAACTTCTCACACATGAGAATATTGTTTATTTGATGTCCGCTTTTTAACGTTGTTGGAATTGTGCTATCCGACTATGTATTCGCCGTTGTGCAGCAGGTATATCGGCTTGTTCAATACCAAAAGCACGTCTAAGAGCAAATGCCGGAACAGGACTTATAGTCATGTGGCATCGTCCGCAAAGAGTTACCAAGTTTGATAAACGATTAGATCCACCTTGACGGCGGGGCTTGATATGGTGTACTTGTGCTTTTTTCGTTTGTCTACCACATCCTTTGCACTGTCCCTTATCGCGTTTAATAACGCGTTCACGGATTGCATGCCAAGGTTCATTAGTACGGTATTTTGAACCTCTTTTTTTGTTTGACTGATAATACCTTCTTTTCCGCAATTTTATACCTCTTCAATAACGACATTTATTGGACTAAATTATTTGTTGTCTGTTATTATCAGTATCCACCCCATAATTCTTTACGATCTGCTTTCGCACGAGACTCATAATCTGTAAACAACTCTTCATACTTGAAAGGATAACGCTTGTCAACCTTCGCATACCCCTCACGAATCATCTCAAGATTTACAAAAACACCATCGGAAGAACGATAAACATATCCAAGTATTCTCTCGTGCTTATCAAATTTGCTCTGGTCATAATCAAAATATACTGTTTCGTCCAACAAGAATTCCTGTAAATATTTGGTTGCTTCTGCGCTGTATGGTTCTGGTGGTCGATTATTAGTCGTATTCGGTTCAGGGGCATTGACACCAATAAGTTGAACACTTGTGGGTTTACCTTTATATTGTATTTCAAATGTGTCGCCATCAATGATTCTTACGACTTCATAGCGAGTATCAGTATGCATCGGTAGTAAGATTAGAAAATAGACTGATAGACAAGCTGCAATTACAAACAAGGCAGATATAAAGGCAATTCTTACACGTTTCAGTCTTCGTGTTAATCGCTTGAGAACAACCTGATCAATTCGGTCCCCTATTGGCGGATCAAAAACCTGTTTTTCAAAATCAGATCTATCAAGTATTTCTCTAAATTTGTGAGCTCGTTGATTTTCACAATATATCCATTCGTCCGGGTTATCGTTGAATGCAAGAATTCCGAAACGTGTATCCGTTCCACTGAGGTAACTCCTGAGTTGACCACGAGCTTCTTCTGTATCTCCTACTTCTTCACTTTTACACTCAATAATTGTTACCCAATGTCCCTTTTCATCACTTAACACAACATCAGCTCTGCCAAAGTTTCGACCTTTACCCACCCCAAACTGAATATCGCATTCTGTTTTTACAGTAAAGTCTTTGAATCTGCTTTGTCTGAAATGTCTTATAACGGCATTCCGTACGTCTAGCTCAGACAGTCTGTTGTTATTCATATTTATCCTAACATGATTTCAAGGTTCTTGCTAAAGTAGAGTTATTCTTTGATGATGATTACATCGCTATCGTGATTGTATATAATAGTATCATTCATGGCTTCAGCAAGTTTGCGTTTTGCATCCGAAAACTCCCAATTGGCAGCTTTCACACGGGCTTCACATATTTTTACATGTCGAAGTGCTTGCTGCATAGAAGAACCCGGCAACCAAGATTGCACTTTGGCGACATCAGAAACATTATCGCTCACGATGTTCTTTTGACTGCCTTCTAAGATATTCACTCGGTGCTTACAATGCGATCTATTCTGTTCATCCTGACATGTGCAAAATGCCGTCAGTTCTTTCCCCTTTCTTACGAATGTAACTTCGTAAGGTTCTGGTGCTGAACCTTGAACGAGGAACCGTATGCTTGCAGTTGTATCCATAAATATCCCAACTTTCGTGTGAACTGTTGTTCCTTTTCAATTCTCAAACCACAACCGTGACCGTACGGAAACAGATTGATAGATACATGTCTATCAAGCCGCGCTTTTGTCTCCTGTCACATGATGCACAATCACATCACCAGCAGCATCGGTTTCAAGGCGAAACGCCTATCTGCTGAACCCGTGTGCTTCCATCTGGTTAGCATAAAGAGAATGAACTATTTTGATCTATGTGGATATTTTGGTGGGAATGTCTTACTGAATTGCGCTGTCGCGGCAGCAGGAATCGTAAAAAGCAGCAACAAGCACAAAACACTATTATTTGGCAATCCCTCTCCTATAAGATAGTATGCCAAAGAAATGAATTTATGTCAAGCAGTTTGTAATTTTTTGATCGGAAAAATCCAGTCATGAATATAAGAGGCGCAATGAATTGCGCGACTACGAACCCACTATTTCTTTATTGGTATATTCTTTATTAGAAATGGTATAAATTGTGATTACTGTAATAGTGTATTTATGCTATGATGTAAATCTGATTTGGCAACAGAATATCAAGTTTAGTATTGGCAAACTGAACAAGGGTATGTATGAGACGTTACCTTTATCCTCTTTTATCACTATTCGCATGCGTTATTATATTGGGGTGTCAATCAAAAGCGATTCAGATGCTGATTGAACCGCAGGAATCAGTGAATCTTGCGCTTGAGAAGGGTGTTACGTGTTCTGCCTCTGAAATGATAGATGGCAACTTGAAAACACTTGGCTACGCGGATGGGAGATGGATTCACTTGAGGTTACCTAAAAAGAAAACTATACACCGGATTGTCATCCGTGGTACGAATATAACAGATGCGATAATTTTTCAAAGATTGGATCATACCGAACTATCACATGCGGTTGCACAAGTGCAGAGTAACCGTAGTTCAGTGATAGGGATACGGACAACTGTTGTGACAGACACATTAAACATATATGTTGCTGGCACATCGGAGGTTGAGTAACAGTATCTAAAACTCTACATTTTTCTTGACATTCCTTGATATTTATGTGATACTATATACATGCCTTATGTATCAGCGCGCAAAGCAAGTGAGCTGCTGGATTATACACCTGACCATTTACGTAGGTTGGCAAATGAAGGAAAGATTGATATTATCCGCACAGGAGGCGGACACAGACGCTATGATGTTGATGGATACATCAAAAGCAAATCCCAATCAATTGCAACTGTTTGCTACTGCAGAGTATCCAGCACAAAGCAAAGAGACGACCTTGAACGACAAGTTGAATATATGCGAAGCATCTACCCCGAAGCAGAAGTTATCCGAGACATCGGAAGCGGGATCAACTTCAAAAGAAAAGGGCTTAGAACCTTATTGGAACGGCTTATGCAAGGTGATAAGCTCCAAGTTGTTATTGCCCATCGGGATAGGCTCGCCCGCTTCGGTATCGACCTTATACGATACCTCATTGAACAAAACGGTGGCGAACTCGTGGTTTTGGACCAAACAGCACACAGTCCGCAAGAAGAACTCACGGCGGATCTTCTCGCAATCCTGCATGTCTTCAGTAGCCGGATGCACGGGCTCAGAAGTTACCGTGACAAAATCAAAGAAGATAAGAGTTTATCCAACAACAGAACAACGTGAAACGCTTCGGCAGTGGTTTGGCACAGCACGTTTTACCTACAACAAAACGGTTGCTTTGTTGAACGAAACAGACACAAAAGCGAATTGGAAAGCGATAAAAACAGGTATTCTTCACGATCTACCTGATTGGAGCAAAGAAACGCCGTATCAGATAAAGTCTATTACTATCCGTGATGCTTGTATTGCTGTTAGAGCAGCAAAGCAAAAATGTCAGAAAACAGGTGTGTTTCAATCTGTGTCTTTCAAATCTAAACGGCACCCCTCAGCTAGTATTTTCATTCCAAAGTCTTCCATAAAAAAACAAGGTGTTTACCACACCTTGCTGGGACACCTCAAAATGTCAGAGATGTTACCTGATAATATCTGTGACTCACGCCTCGTGAAAGAGAATGATAAATACTATCTCTGTGTTTCCTATACTGTGACAACTCCGAAGCGAAAGCCAAACGGAAGTGTTGTTGCTTTAGACCCTGGCGTGAGAACATTCCTCACATATTTTCATGAGCGTGGTTTCGGATGGCTTGGACACCATGCAATCAATCGGATTCAAAGACTTTGTTCATATCTCGATGACCTATTATCTCGTGCAGCTAAAGCAAATAGACAATCACGCAAGAATATGAGACGTGCTGCAAACAGAATACGCACACGCATAAAAAATCTTGTAGATGAATTGCATCATAAAGTCGCACGATACCTTGTGGATACCTTTGATATTATCTTACTCCCAACATTTGAAACTTCAGATATGGTAATGCGTGGAAAACGCAAACTACGAAAGAGGTCTGCCCGACAAATGTTGACGCTCTCTCACTACAGATTCAAACAGTTCCTAAAACATAAAGCGAAAGAAACTGGATCTATCGTCGTTGATGTCTGTGAAGCATACACATCAAAAACAGTTTCTTGGAATGGTGAGATGAGAAAATCACTCGGTGGACGAAAGATAATAAAAGATAGCATGGGACTCAAGATGGACAGAGACTTGAATGGCGCACGCGGGATATTTCTGCGTGCTTTGGTAGATGAACCCTGGTTGCTTTCTATAAGCAACTTGCAAACCGTATAAGATGTGAAATGCACAGCATTGCACGGAAATATACAGGTTAATATCATCGGATAAACGTAAAGCCGCTGAATATTCGCCTCGGTATGGTATTATTGTGCCAGAAAAGGAATTGGGAAAACCTTTTGCTTATGAAGTTGAGTTATATGGATTTGTATCAAAGGACAAAAAATGAAACGATTGATGATTGAAGATTTATATAGTTGGTCTGTGTTTAGTGAAGTACGTCAGATAGATTTCAACGGACATCTATGGGTTCGTGAGGAAGGGAATATTGCTATTGATCCAGTTGAAATGTGTGATGCTGATCGCGCACAATTAGAACAACTGGGTGGTGTGAAGTCCATTGTCATTACAAATCGTGACCATGAACGTGAAGCAGCCGCATTTCAGGAATGGACAGGTGCGGATGTGATTGTTCCTGAAGCGGATGCTGACGAGATGGACATCAAACCTGCACGAACGATTAGTGATGGTGAGACTATTGTACCCGGATTACGTGCAATACATCTTTCGTCCGGAAAAAGTCCTGGTGAAATAGCACTCTATTTTTCTGAGAAGAGTGCTATTCTATTCGGTGATATTGTTGCTGGTGAACCGATGGGCCAGTTGTCTCTACTTGCGGATGATAAGTTAGCAGATGCGCCGAAAGCAGCGATGGAACTTCGTAAGGTGTTAGGTTTGCGGTTCAACACAGTGCTCGTTGGAGATGGACACTCGCTTTTTAAGGAAGGACAGCAGGAATTGGTGGATTGCCTACAGGCGCGGGACGATATTTATATCAATCGTATCAATCTTGACGAAATGGAATGGAAACAAAGGAAGGAAGTGGGTTCTTACGGTTTTGAGTTTAAGGATATTGATCCTCTGATTGGTGCGAAAAACATTGGCTATCGTGTTTACCGTTTGCCACCCGGCAAAGCAACATTTCCGATGCACTTGCACCATTTTGGTGAGGAGATGTGTTATGTGATGGAAGGCACTTGCACTCTCAAAACGCCTCGTGGAGATATTAAGGTGAGAGAAGGTGATTTTATTGCGTTTCCGCCTGGACCCGTTGGCACACATAAGTTTGTCAATGAGGGTGATGCGTCTGTAACCTTATTGATACTCGGCACTACTACGCCACACGATGTGAGTGAATATCCGGATTCCAATAAGGTACTGCCTTATGTGCTTCAGAAAATATACCGAAAAGAACCGAGTCTTGACTATTTTGATGGTGAGTTGTAGACGTTACATATCTCCCCTTTTTGACCTACGTATTTGTTGGTTTGCTTTTGCCTGTGCATCATAAGCGTCAATTTAGCGTCCTTCCAAGTACCGGTAGGTTCGGTTTCCTAACCGAACCGGCTTTGTGCCAAATACCTTCATAGAGGTTCTCGCGTAGGATCCGGTTCGGTTAGGAAACCGAACCTACTGTCCTGGGGAAAACTTCCTCCTTTTACCTACGCATCTGTTGGTTTGCTTTTGCCTGTGCATCTACAAGATCAGGATCAACAATGGCGTGTAAGGTATCCTCTAATGTGCTACGAATTGAAGCGTATTCGGGATTGAGTGCTAAATCATCATTTTCTAATGGGTCAGTATCTACGTTGAATAGTTGCGGATGACTTCCGACGTAATGACATAGTTTGTAATCCCCTTGTTTTAACATATATCCTGCGTTTAGCATGCCTCTGTCGTGGTATTCAGAGAAAACTGCGCGCGTTGTTTCGTCTTGCTCATGTCTGGCAATTTCCAGTAGATTTCCTCCCGGTAAATCTGATGGTTTTTCTAAGCCTGCTATTTCTAACAACGTTGGTAAGACATCAACTAAAGAGACATTTTGTGTTATGCGACCTGACTCACCTGAAGGCAAGCGTAACATCAAAGGCACTTTTACTGCGGATTCGTAGAAACATTGCTTTTGCCAAATCCCATGACTCCCTGCCATTTCCCCATGATCGCTTGTGTAAATGACGACAGTGTTTTCACGCAGCGGAGAAGTATCAATTGCTTCTAATATGCGTCCGATTTGTGCATCAAGTGCTGAGACGAGTGCATAGTAGGAAGCTAATGCACAACGGAGAGTTTCCTCTGGTGGCGGGATGTCATTTCGCCATGCCCAACGGTGATGTTGGATTATTGGGTGTTGAGAGTCCAATGGTTCGTTCCACGTGTCAGGGAGCTCAAGTGTGTTAGGGTCATACCATGCATAATACTCAGGTGGTGCGATCAGCGGGAAGTGCGGATGCATGAAGCCACAATAGAGTAGGAAAGGTTGTGTGTTTTGGGAAGCGGCTTTTCCGTTAAGATAGTCAACTGCTATGTCTGTGACCTGTCGGTCATATCTTGTATGTTCGTGGTCTCCCGGACCGCATTCAGCGACGTGTGAATTAGAACCTCGGCGTGCATCTGCGGTGCGGTTCGGAGGATTCCCTTTTGTGTTGTGCCACCGTGGCAGATCGTCTAACAGACGTTCAGAAAAGCCGAGAAGTCGGTCTGTGCCATTGAAATGTGTGCGTCCACAGAGTGCTGTTTCATAACCCGCGTCAGCTAAATAATCTCCCCATGTTTTGTGTTTCCTATCCAGTATTGCTCCGAGATCCCATGCATCAATCTGATGTGGATAACGTCCTGTAAGCATGGACAAACGTGAAGGCGTGCATATTGGATAGTTACAATATGCGTTATTGTATGTATAACACTGTTCGGATAGTCGGTCAAGATTAGGTGTGCGGACAACTGGGTGTCCGCTATTTCCCATCACAGACCCTGTGTGTTCATCTGAAAATAGAAAGACGATATTCATATTATATAGTAATACCATTTCTAATTGAAAACACCGCATTTTTGTAGCACAAACTGCCAGTTTGTGCAGTCGTTCAAGACATTCTTAACAAATGTTAATGGGATAAACATTTATAGAAATGGTATAAGAAGACTTCTAAAGATGTTTCCTCTTTTGATTTAGAATGTCCGAGGCGTAATGAATTGCGCGACTACGAGCGGAAGAGACGTGAACGTAGACCCGCACTACGATGACATTATTGCTGATGTTTAATCATCGTCGTGGTCGTCATCGTCGTCATCGTCGTCATCGTCGTCATCATCGTCATCATCATCATCATCGTCATCGTCTTCATCATCTTCATCATCTTCATCATCTTCATCGTCTTCATCATCATCGTCGTAGTCATCGTCATCATCGTAACGAAGGTTTGGGAAATCTGCTGGGTCTTGCTGATTTATCCAATCTCTAAAAAGTTGAATTTCGGCTGCAGGTAATGGTGGACCATCTGGTGGCATCCTACCTGAAACGATTTCTTCAATTATATCACTTGTGTTGGCATTCCCTGGGTAGAATACTGACTCACCTTCGTCGTCTCCACTTATGAAAGACTCATAAGTTCTGAAATCGAGACCATCAGGGTCATTAGCATCGTGGCAACCAGCATACGCACATTTTGCTGTGAGAATAGGCAATAAGTGTTGGTCAAAAGATACTATCCCATCAGCCGGTACAGGTGTTTGTGGTTGCGGCGTTTCATTATTGGTTGTATTGATTGTCGATGCTTGATTATCAATCCAATCAGTAAACAGTTGGATTTCTGCTTGGCTTAACATTTGACCGCCAATTGGCATTCTGCCAGAGACGATTTCATCAATAATTGAACTTCCTTGTGCATCACCCGCAATGAATACTGGTCCAGCATCTCCGCCCTGAATAAAAGCTTGATATGAGCTGAGATCTATATTTTGAGGACCACCAGCAATATGACACCCAGCAAAAGCACATTTTTCTGTTAGGATGGGTTGAAGGTTGGCATTGAAGGTTACTTCAGCGTTGTCTGGTTGAGTATTGTCCACGGTAGGGGGTTGTGTATCAGGAGTTTGCCCGTTTTCAGTTTGGTTGGTACCCGGTTGTATTATATCATTTGCCTGCATATCGCAACCAAAAACGAATAAAGACAGACCGAGCATAATCAATATAAATTCATTAATTTTGATTGTCATATTTGTCCTTTCTCATGAAGTTTGAAATGGTTGGTAGTATTGTTATTTTTTATATGATGTGAGATTGATAATTCGTTCTAAAATTATCAATCTCACGTTAGTTTAGTTATCCTTTGCTCCTGCATTGATCCAGTCTATAATCAGTTGAATTTGTTCTGCCTCCAAATAGGGACCGTCAGGTGGCATTTTACGTTTGACAATTTCTTCAACAAGTTCGCTTTCCTGTGCATTTCCCACATGGAGTAAAGGACCGTGTTCTCCACCTTTTTGAAGGGTGTCATAAGTCCTGAGATCAACATCATCCGGTCCATTAGCGACATGGCAACCCGAAAGAGCACAATGATTTGTGAGAATAGGTGATATATCGGTTTTGAAGGATGGAATAGGTCTGTTTGCTACATCTGGACTGTCAAATGCGAGACCTAATTCAGTTGCATATTCATCAAACTTTTTGCCACACCCAGTGATGTAAAATATAAGACCAAAAAATGAAAGAAAAAGTATTGTACGCTTTATTGATAACATAATAATTACCTCATTTCAAAAATGAAAATAGAAGATAATCAGTCATAGATTTCTCATCTTTGAAGTACACACACATATATTGCAATACTTGTGCCAATTCTTATAGTAAAAACCATAATTATTTACACACTACGGTAGGTTCGGTTAGGAAACCGCATCATAAGCGTCAATTTAGCGTCCTTCCAAGTACCGGTAGGTTCGGTTTCCTAACCGAACCGGCTTTGTGCCAAATACCTTCATAGAGGTTCTCGCATAGGATCCGGTTCGGTTAGGAAACCGAACCTACCTGCCTGGGGAAAACGCCTAATTTACACTAAATTGACGCCCATGGTTCGGTTAGGAAACCGCATCTACCGGGAGTGTGCATGTATTTTTTGATTTCACAATAATATCAATAGATGTGTGGATCTTGATATGATTATCTTAATTGTTTTGTTCATAAAATGAACAGTGTGTATAGAAAATGGACAGCAAGCAAGTTCTATGTTCTATAAAATAAGTGATAAATGGATTTTACCATCAGCTAAAACTGAAGTAGAATTAATGGTGATGGTTTTATCTCTTGATAGGTTTGTTCTGTGACATTGTCAGCAAAGAACGGTGCATAGAATATGTCTGCCGTTTCCAAAAATTCAGACAGATTTATACCCATATAGTTCGCGTTTGCATCGCCACATTCAAGAACAACTTGGTGTAATTTATCGCGTCCTGCAGTGGAGAGTGTGCGTAATGGTCGCAGCATACGCATGTGGTATTTGATGAGTGATGCAGATACTTGTATTAGTCCTTGAAGGAAGAGTCGGTAAGTATCCTCTGCTTGATGCCACAAACCTTCCCACGCTTCGTGTGCTTCCCACCAATATGAGAAGTTATAGAGATCAACGCCATATAAATATGCTTCGTTTTGTTGCCACATTTCAGGTGGAAGTGGGTTTTCGTTTTCTTCCTCTTCTATGCCGTAACTGTGTCCGAGTGGATCTCGAATTGGGTGTGGTGTGACTCCTGGGAGGTGTCGGTAGGGTGGGAATGGTTGTTGGGAACAGTATCTGTTCCAATTTTTGTTGAAGGGTTTGGGTTGTTTGTGTGTGTGCATTCGTTATCTGCCGACTCCTATGTAATAGAAGCCTGCGTCAGTTGCCTCTTGTGGTGAGAAAACGTTGCGTCCATCAATGAGGATTGGTGTTTTCATGTGTTTTGCAAGTTTGCGTAGATCCAGTCTATGATATTGTTCCCATTCAGTGACAAGGAGAAGCGCGTCTGCATTGTGTGAGAGTTGGTGAACATCTTCAATGTAGTCTATATTGATGTCACTTAGGGTTTGCTTTGTATTTGGTATTGCAATGGGGTCATGTGCGCGGATGTTTGCACCTTCTGCAACGAGATGGCGGATTATGTCAAGTGCGGGTGCTTCTCGGATGTCGTCTGTATTTGGCTTAAAGGCAAGTCCGAGGATTCCGATAGTTTTGCCGTTAAGTGTTTTTAGCACGGTTTTCAGTTTTTGGACGATGCGTTTTCGTTGTTCAAAATTGACTGTGCGTGCAGCTTCAGTGATTGGCATTTGGTATCCTGCTTGTGCGGCGACACGTAATAGGGCTGCAGTATCTTTTGGATAGCAGCTGCCACCCCACCCGAGACCTGCACGGAGGAATCTGGGTCCGATACGGGTGTCAAGACCGATGCCGCGTGCCACTTCTGTTACATCGGCACCGACTTCTTCACAGAGTCCTGCGATTTCGTTTATGAAGCTGATTTTGAGTGCCAGAAAGGTGTTGGCGGCATATTTTATCATTTCAGCACTGTTCGGGTCTGTTGTCATCATCGGTGGGAGGTGGTAAGAGGGTGGACGTGACAACATAGTGGGTGGATCGAATGTCTGCTCCAGAATGGGTTGATAGAGTCTGCGTAATGCGTCTAATGCATCATTGTTGTTTGCTCCGACAACTATTCTATCCGGATAGAATGCTCCTTGAAGTGCTAAACCTTCCTGTAAAAACTCTGGATTTGAAGCGATAGATATATTCCCTTGGATTTTGCGTTCTGCAAACACATCTTCAACGACTTCTGCGACACGTTTGTTTGTGCCAATTGGGACGGTGGATTTGATGACAAGTGTATAGTGTCTATTCGGTAGGCATACTTGTGCCACTTCTCTTGCAGCTTGTTCAACGTGTCGTGTATCTGCTTCTCCATCAATTTTTGGTGGTGTGCCAACAGCGATCATGATCAGTTCTGCATCTGGAACGACTTCAGTAACGGTCGGTGTGAAACGGATGGTATGCCCCACTTCGTCAAGAAGCGATTGTATGCCGGGTTCATGGATAGGACTTTTGCCTTCTTGTAAGAGAGTTAACTTTGTGTTGTCTTTGTCCACAGCAGAAACATTGTGGTTTAGATAGGCAAGCACCACGGCGGTTGTTAGTCCTACGTATCCTGTTCCGATGATTGTTATTTTCATATATTCCTCAAGTGAAAATTTCTCGGTGATGTCGGGGTAATTTATATACGGTTTGAAATTGTATGTCAATTATATCATATAAAGAGTCTTTTTTGAAGTTGCATGTTCAGGGTTATTTAGTTTTAATAATTTTCAATCGATGAACGTTACTAAGAGTTTATATCGTAGGTCGGGTAGAGCGTTAGCGAAACCCGACACGTTCAATGCTTGTTGGGTTTCGCTAACGCTCTACCCGACCTACAGATGTTATATTGAAATGTGAAAAATATAGCAGAAAAACCGAAAACTAAATAACCCTGTTGTATGTTCTTTTTGATTAAAGTGATGTTGAATGGATCTTCGTCCGTACAGAGAATCATTTGAAATCTGTGCTGAATTTCTGTATAATTTGATAGACTTAATATACATAATTCATAAATATAAACATTGAACTTGGAGGTGTTTATCGTGTTATTTGGTTGGATAGACCCGATGTATTTCGTCTATATTGGTCCTGGACTTATCTTATCACTGTATGCGACATGGAAGACGAAATCCACATTTTCTAAATATTCAAAAGTCGGTTCACGGAATCGTATGACCGGTGCACAAGCGGCTGCACAGATGCTGCAAAGAAACGGAATTAGTAATGTCAAAATAGAACATACGGGTGGGTGGTTGAGTGATCATTATGACCCGAGACATAAGGTGCTTCGGTTGTCAACGATGTGTATTCGAGCCATTCGTTGTCTGCGATTGGGGTTGCATGTCATGAAGCGGGACATGCGATGCAAGATGCACAGGGGTATGCTATGCTGAACCTCCGTAGTGCGCTTGTCCCTGCGACTAATATTAGTTCGTATTTATCCTATTTTATTATTATAGGTGGAGTTCTTTTCCAATTTAGACCGTTGATGTTAGTGGGAATAGCGTTGTTCTCTGTTGGGGTGGTGTTTTCGTTGGTGACGCTACCGGTGGAATGGGATGCGAGTCGACGCGCGAGAGTTGCGATGGACGAAGCGGGTATGCTTTCACCGGATGAGAGTCGGCATGCGAGTAAAGTGCTGAATGCTGCATTTTTGACGTATATGGCTGCAGCCTTAACAAGTTTACTCACACTTCTTTACTATCTGACGCGTTTTGGTCTTTTGGGTGGGGATGATTAGTATGATGTGTATGGCGCGGATGGGACCGCGCCAATTTGAACTAACGTTCAACCTTTGCTTTCTATGTCAACACCAGGCCATTGATCGTTGCGTTCTGTAATGTCAACGACGATGCCATCTGGGTCTTCAACTTTGAAAGCGATAGATGGCAAGTCCTCGGATTTAGCATCGTAAGGATTGGTGCCATCTAAACCTTCCCATGTGATTTCAAAGCCGAGGTTTTCACATCGTTTTGCTGCTTCTCGTAGATTTGGTACACGGACACCGATATGCAAATAGTCTAACATGCCGCCGATATGTTTGGGACGGTCAGGACCGTTGTGTTGGAATACACGAAAGTTGTGATAACCGTCGGTTAGATCGTAACAACCGTTCTTCGTTGATGCGACTGTTAAACCGAGTGCATCGCGCCAGAAACGGATGCTTTTTTCTAAGTTAGTTGTGCGGACACCTATATGTACAAGTGTTGTTGCCATGAGAGAATCTCCCTTTCGTTAATCTATTTTGAAATTAACTATACACTTTGCATTTAGAAAAACGCGTTTGTAGTCGCGCAATTCATTGCGCCTCTTACATTATATGAATAAGCAATTGGGACAATATGTTTCAATAATTGTAAGGTTTACTATAGAAAAACGCGTTTGTAGTCGCGCAATTCATTGCGCCTCGGACATTATATGAATAAGCAATTGGGACAATATGTTTCATTAATTGTCCGTTTTACCATAAATTAGTTTGATTGAATGTTTTCTGCTTTGCCATTCATGCAAGGCACGGAGACCTTGCGCTACAATCATAAAATTGTGCATCAGACCCATACTTCTGGTTCTCGGTCTTCAGCGCGGTGTTCAAAAAGTAGTTTGACATCATCTGGAAACTTATCAAATGTTTCACCCGGTATTGTTGCGGTATTGACACCGAAGAGTTCAAGGTTTAACCACCACGGCGCATATCGAACAACAACTGCTGTGCGCCTACCGTCACTGGGATTTTCTGCATTGGAATGCCAGATTCGGCTATCCATAATCAGGACACTACCTGCACTACCAACGGCTTGCATTTCGCCTTCAATGGGATTGCGGTCACCGATTCCATCCTCTTTACCGCGTGGATTTCGGAGGTCAACGTGCGACTTTGGAACGATCCATGTGCCACCGTTTTCAGTTGTGAAATCTGTAAGCATCCAGAGTGTAGTGATACCGATAACAGCGGATGGAAAAGGTTGTGTGATGTGCCATTTCTGATTTAGGTCGTAAGGAAAATCGGAGTGATATGCACGCACCAGATTGTAATGTGGTGGACGGGTCTTATACTCTGCTTGGGAAATACGCACTTGCGGTCCTAATAATTCACGTAGGACAGCAAGGAGACGTTCATTCGCGAGATGTTCAGCAAAATGTGGCATAAAACTAATGACATTGCGTGCCCATCTGCCGTTATCTTTGCTGAATTGACCGTAGTCTGATTCTGAGGTCTCTACCTCTTGGCGGACTGAATCAACAACGTTGGTGGGGATAACATCTTCTAAAACACACCATCCTTCTTCACGCACTTGTGTGACATAAGGATTGATAGTTTCCGATAGGTTTTCTGTAGACATTCTACTTCTCCTTTTGTATGTTCATATTTAGAAGGAAAATAAGCATGATACGAATTCTATAGAAATGAATTCCTTATTGAATTAGAATGTAAGTGGCGCAATAAATTGCGCCACTACGAACCGTCTAGTGGAGTGTCTACACTAAAATTACGGGTATATGATTTGGAAGAGGGCGAGGTGACCTCGCCTCTACGATCCATATTACCCTTAAAATAAAGGTAGACAAACCACTACTGGAGTGTCCATTCGGACATTGTAGGTCGGGTAGAGGAACGACACCCGACTTTATTGATGGTAAATGGCTGCATGTCGGGTTTCGTGCCTCTACCCGACCTACAAGATTCGTGTAGACAGAACAATAGTATAATATGACATCTACAATTAGTTACGTTCTTTGTTATGTCGGATTGCTACCTTTATGAGCGGTGTGAGACGCATGATTTTACCGAGTGAACCTGCGATGCCGATCTCTCGTGTTGTGATCGCGCCCATCACATTGAGTTCACCTGTCCAAAATTTGTGTGCGACATCTCCTGTCATGGAGAGTTCTACATCGGGGGTGACATCAACGGAAATATCTTGAGAAATAGTATATTCACCGTTTGCTGCAGTTAACGTTATCACACAGTCGGGCATAGTATAATGAAATCTTACACACAAAGTTAGTGTTTTTAGTGCTTCCTGTGCTTCTGGTAACGTAGCAATTTCTTCAAAAAGTTCACTGATATAACTATAAAGTTGGTCTGAAGTTTCAAATATAGGCATAGTTTGCGGTATAGCATAACTTATAACACAATAGAGGTCAAATAAAAAATGATGAAGTCACCACTTGAAAGGCTATCAAGTATTATTGATAAGGTAGATCCAGCAATAAAGACAGCGGTTAGAAAAGAAGTTCAACAATTAATTGGACAGACTAATTATCTGTACGAATCACCAGTTGGTTTTATAGACATAGTTCAGGTAGAAGAACATATTTCACGTATATCATTCTGTGACGATTCTACGTTTTTTGAGCCATCATTGACAGCAGAAACCGATTTACTGAAACAGGTAAGTAATAAATTGGATGCGTATTTTGCTGGTGAGTCGGTGGATTTCAGAGAGATTCCAGTTGAGATAGAAAGTGGAACAGAGTTTCAGAATTCTGTATGGGATACTATCCATCAAATTCCGTACGGTGAGGTGCGAAGCTACAAATGGATAGCGGAGGAAATCGGTAGACCAAAGGCTGTGCGTGCTGTAGGCAATGCCACTGGCAGCAATCCTATTACGATCATAAATCCGTGTCATCGTGTAGTGGGTAGCAACGGTAAGTTAGGTGGTTATGGTGGTGGACTTGAACGAAAACGTCAATTGCTTAAACTTGAGGGATACATAGTTGAGGGGTTAAGTGGAAAATAAAAAGTATAAAGGAAAATCAACAGAGGCGATACATGCAGGGGAGACGTTGTCAACGGATCCTGTGGACGCGCATGATCATCAGTCTGGAAAAACAGGTGTTCCGTTGCTTCCACCGATTTATCAAAATAGCACGTTTCAATTCCGATCAGCATCTGAATGTGCGTCTGCTTTTGATGATGAGGAGAGCGGTTATATCTATACGCGATGGGGAAATCCGACACAGAAGGCGTTGGAACAGAAAATCGCAGCACTTGAGGGTGGAGAAGCCGCATTAGCAACTGCATCAGGTATGGGGGCAATTAGCACTGCCCTACTCACTGCTTTAGCAGATGGTGGTCATGTTGTGGCAATGGAAAATCTTTATTCTGCTACGTTCCATCTGCTCAACGAAGATCTGACACAGATGGGTGTTGAAACGACTTTTGTGGATGCTACGGATTTAGATAAGATTGAAAGTGCGATTCGTCCAGATACAAAGATCATCTATCTTGAAAGTCCGACGAATCCGTTGCTGAAGCTTGTTGACCTTGCTGCTTGTGCTGAAATTGCAAAGGCACACAATATTACGACAATCATTGATAATACATTTGCAACACCTTGTGGACAGCAACCGATTGCACTCGGTATTGACATAGTGCTGCATAGCATGACAAAATACTTGAGTGGAAACGGGGCAGTGATTGCTGGCGTGATTGTTGGAGAGAAGTCATTTATTGAACGCGCACAAAAGGGTGCCTTACGTAACTTTGGTGCGGTAATCAGTCCGTTCAATGCGTGGTTAACCTTACTCGGTATACCGACTTTACCGTTACGGTTTGAAAAGCACTGTGAGAATGCGTTATGCGTCGCAGCGTATCTTGAGGAACATCCTGCGGTTGCATGGGTTCGTTATCCGGGGTTACCGAGTCATCCGCAGCATGCCCTTGCGGAAGGTCAAATGAACGGTTTTGGCGGTATGATTACGATGGAACTCAAAGGTGGACGTGCAGCAGGTGAAAAGTTGGTGAACCGACTGCAGATCTGTTCGTTGGCGGTGAGTTTAGGTGATGTGCGTACTTTGGTCTGTCATCCTGCATCAACGACACATTTGCTTGTGCCGGTTGAAGTTCGTCAACAGACTGGCATTACAGACGGGTTGGTTAGGTTTTCAATAGGTTTGGAGGATGTTGAGGATATTATTTCGGATCTTGAGCAGGCGTTGGGGACGCTGTTGTAATTGGTGAGCCTTACAGAATATCCACAAAATAGTTTAACCTTACTCTTCTCAGGAATCCTACTTCGTTGCATCGGCGAGGTTAAGAAACCTCGCCTACCGTTTATGAGAAGTTCTCCACATTAATTTTCATTGAAAGTTTCCGTCCTTAGTTTGTTGACAAAGTTCTCTGTGATTCTGCGTGAGGGGTGTGACACATTTTGATGCGGTTCAGGAAAATCTGTGATTAGCTTTTCATAAGCTTCTGCTGCTTTTTCCATATTTTCCATACTTTCATATATCTCACCGATTTGGTATTGTGCGGAAAGGCGATGGTCATAAGTATGGTTTGGATCATCTGCAAATGCCTGGAAGATTTCAATGGCGCGGTCAGTATTATCGTTTGCGTATGCTAATTGCCCGATGTAATACTTGGCATTAATTGTGTTTTCGTTATCTGGGTAATTTTCTATAGCGAATTCAAGTCGTGAGATTGCTTCACCATATTCTTTCGTTTTCTCAAGAGCCCATCCGATGTAGAAATGTGCATCCTTGCCGACCTGTGTATCGGGAAATAAGTCAATGACGTTTTGGTATCCGGTAATTGCTTGTTTATATTTCGCTTCTGCATCCTCATATTTTGATTTCGCTTCCTCGGTTTTACCCTCGACTTCTTTTAGTTGTGCTTCTGCTTCAATTGCTTGCCCTTCTCCAAAGTATGCTTGTGACAAGCGGAAATTTGCAATCGGTGCATGCTCTGTGTCACCAGAATCTACAACATTCCTGAATTCAATTTGTGCGTTCTCATAGTCCTTCTGTTCAAGGTATATGTTTCCGAGTGTGAACATAATCCGATATATAATCGGATGGCTGCGGAGTTCCAATTTGAGACTGTCAAGTTGACTTAGGGCAATGTTTACATCGCCTCTACCGTAGTAGCACATTGCAGCGGATAATTGTGCTTCTTCTTGAAGGATACTGCCCGGATACGTTGCGATGAGTTGATTGAAGAGGGAGAGCGCTCTGTCATAGTATGCTGTGCGAGATTCAAGCGTGCCTGTTTTCCCTAATTCCTCTGCAATCCGATAGGTGGTTATGGCTATCGCATACATAGCATCATCTGTATACTCACTGTCGGGATAGTCACGTATTAATCGTCTAAAGAGCGCGAATCCTTCCTCATCAGTGCGTGGGAGGCGTGATGCTAACTGGTAAATTGCATCATCAGCCCAACGTGAATCGGGATAATTATCAAACACTTCTCGGTATGCTGCTCGGACTTTTCGCAGTTTATTTTTATCGGGTTCATCAAATGATATCGGTGGACTGTCCAACTGTTGTGCTTCTATCCACGCTTTATCGGCATTTTCTAAATAGTGTGAATAATCGTTATAGGGTGTGGTGATTCTACCAAGCCAAAAACCGACAGCGAGGGCAATAACGATACATATTTCAATGACTATAAATTTTTTCATCAATATCTCCTTTTGGTCTTTCAAATACGGTGTAATAGTATGAATTTTAGCAATACTTTGTAAACATGTCAAGGGTGTATGCGGGTTATGTAGGGTTATTCAGTTTTCGGCTTTTCTTGTGTTTTTTTCACAAATGCTAAATGCCTCAAGCCGGTAGGTGCGGTTTCCTAACCGCACCGAATTTGTGCTAAAACCTTTCACAGTCAGTATTCTTGTAGGTTCCAGTGCGGTTAGGAAACCGCACCTACCGTGGGTGTCAACTTATATTTATAATTCACTATAAGATTATCACCTAATTGGAATTTGACATACTATTCTCTTCCAAAGTATAAGCAATTTCTATGCCATTGAAATACCTCTAACATACTGAATTTGTGTGTCATCTATAGCAGGTGGTTGCACATAAATGTGCATGTTTTGTTTGATATTGCACATTATGGTGCAATTTTCAAGTTTGTACACACCGTCTGTGTCTCTACTAATTTCAATGACAAATTTACTCAGAAATGCTATACTTGTTACAATATATTGGACACAATTAGATGAGGGGTGTGCATAAATAAATTTGATTCTAAGCTTATATCGTAGGTCGGGTAGAACGCAGTGAAACCCGACACAATCGTATCCAGTCTTGCATGTCGGGTTTCGCAAGCTCTACCCGACCTACAAAATCTTGTCCTTTTTGCACTAAGAATGGTGTCCATCCACATGAAGAAGTTTGTGACGTGTGTCACCATCTATGTTGATCCACCGATTATTTATGCACACCCCTCAAAACACCTGTCGTCCTCTGGGACTGATGTTTGATACGATGCAATGTATTATTTCGGTTATGCTGTAGACTGAATGACGCGTATATATACTCATTCTGCAATCCCATCCAAATCAATGCCACATGCTCTTGGCAGAAGGTGAAGAGAGATGGATCCGTTAAAAATTGACTTTGACAAAGGCACGCTCATTCTACAAAATGTTCCAGATACACTTCAATCACAGTTGTCAGATATCCTCTGGGATGAACGGACACTAACCTTCCGCGCACCCGCATACCGTTATCGTCATATTATCTCGCAGTTACGTGCACACGATGTTGCCTATGAGGACAGTGCACGACAATTCACAGTTAAATCCTTCACTAACCAAAAGCAGGTATCACCTTATCCTTACCAATCAGAAGCGATTGATGCGTGGCATGCGAATGGTAAACGGGGTGTTATCAGTCTACCAACAGGTGCTGGAAAAACCTTCATCGCCATTTTGCTCATTGCAGAGACACAACGTCCTACGTTGGTGCATGTTCCTACAATAGATTTGATGCACCAATGGTATGAAGTGCTGAAAGAGCATTTTGGACAAGAAATTGGACTCTATGGTGGTGGACAACACGAACTTCAAGACCTCACTGTCACAACCTATCAATCTGCTGTTCTGCATGCCCCTCACTACGGTAATCGTTTCGGTTTAGCAATTTATGATGAGTGTCACCATTTACCGGGAGACCAATATCAATATGCAGCGATCAGTAGTATTGCTCCTTTCCGTTTAGGGTTGACTGCGACACCCGATCGCGTTGATGGCAAAGAGAGTAGACTTTACGCGCTTGTCGGTGAGTGTTGTTATGAAGCACAAGTGCAAGAACTTTCTGGAAAAACACTATCCGATTATCGTGTTGTCACGATTGAAGTGAATATGCAAGATACGGAACGGGTTCAATATGAGGAAGCACGTCGCATTTATTTGAACTTCCTTAAGAAGGAAAGGATCAATATGGGACCATCTCACGGGTGGCAAACATTTTTATGGAAATCCTCACAATCCGAAGAAGGACGTACCGCCTTCAAAGCATATCTCACACAGAAACAACTGAGTTTTGCATCCGCAGCAAAGCAGGAATGGGTATGGAAATTATTGCAACGGCATCGTGGTGATCGGATTTTGATTTTTACACAAGATAACGACACTGCATATCAGATCGGGACACGTTTCTTTCTCCCTGTGTTGACGCATCAAACTAAACTGAAAGAGCGAAACACATTTTTGAACGGATTTCGGGATGGCACTTTTTCTGTTTTGGTTACTTCAAAAGTTCTCAACGAAGGTGTAGATGTGCCAGAAGCGAATGTTGCCATCATCGTATCGGGGAGTGGGAGTGTGCGAGAGCATGTGCAGCGGTTGGGACGTATTTTACGAAAACGGGAAGGTAAACAGGCGGTGCTTTACGAACTCATATCAAAAAAGACCAGCGAACAGTTTGTCAACAAACGTAGAAGGCAACACGATGCTTACCAAAAATCTACTCCTATATAAAATCCGAGAAGGACAAATCTATCCTCAATTTGTGAAACCTACCGATAGTAATTTGCTGTCAGTTTCCGATCAGTTAATCTCAGTTTTTGAAGCATCACCCAGCACGCAACGTGCAACACTTCTGGAGACCAGCAAGCATATTATTGAGAGCACAGCAGGGACTGTAATAGTCAAACGTGGACTTGAGAAATTATTGTTAGATCGTACCAAATTTGATACTGCACCGAACGAAGAACTGATTGCGTTTCGGCAAAATCTGTTCATAGAGACGAGTCGTCTACTTTCACAGGATCAGTTTACGGATTATGAGGAATATCAGGAGAAAGTACTACAGATTGCGGGTGATGAATCGCAACCAGAGAAAGGGAAGTTAGGTGAGAGACTGTATGCTGATCTACCGAGTTGTCAACCTGTAGTGTCGTTTAAGACACTTTCTGCCGAACACTTACTCCACAGATATAACGCTGCACAAGTGCAAGGATTACTCCTCCATTGCAATTCTCTCACCTTAAATCTCACAGATTCAATGACAGCTGAGCTTCGTCAGTTGTTTAAATATCTCAGATTCAATCAACTTCTCTCTTCCATTCGCAAGGGGAAAATTGGTACCGATGATTGCTTCCAAATTACGGTAGATGGTCCGTTAAACTTATTTTACAAAACGAAGCGGTACGGAATAAATTTAGCCCAATTCTTCATTGCTGTATTACATCAACCGAAATGGGAAATTACAGCAGAAATCCAGTTTCGGAACAAAAAAAAGTTCTCGTCTATTTCTTGATGAATCGTGTGGAATCAAACCGATTTCACAGCGATTTCTTGCCTATATTCCTGAAGATATACAACTCTTTCAGGAGATGCTCCGTAATAAAACTGATGACTGGCAAATTCATCCAGGCAGTCAGTTTCTTCCTTTGCCGGGGGATTTCCACTGTTTTCCAGACTACCAACTCATCCATACCAGTGGAAGAGAAGTATGGATAGAATTATTCCATCCGTGGCATCAAGGACATCTTCTGGCGCGGCTGAACACACTTGCTGAACAGATAGAAACGCCTCTTATCCTTGGCGTATCAAAGGAATTGCAGAAAAAACCGATGATCGCCGATGCACTTGAAACATCGGAGCATTTCTCAAAGTTTGGTTTTACCTTCCGTGATGTTCCGACTATGAATGCTTTGCTGCCTATTCTTAATTCATTTGTTGATAGTGATAGTTGAACCAACATAGGATTCTATCTTGATTAACCCTTTGAGATTCTGGTACAATTGATGTAATACCATTTCTAATTGAAAACACCGCATTTTTGTAGCACAAACTGCCAGTTTGTGCCGTCCTTCAAGACATTCTTAACAAATGTTAATGGGATAAACATTTATAGAAATGGTATAAGAATGTAGATGACAAGGAAGGCATGATGAGATATTTTGAAACACGTGGTCCCGTATATCCAGATAAGAATTACGTCGTTTCACGCACTGAGGAGACAGCGGATTTTATCAACCGCATCAAAGATGGAAGATATATTGTCCTGTTCGCACCGAGGCAGACAGGTAAAACTACTTTCTTCAAATCCGCATTAAATTCGCTTCTATTTAAGGTATCAGACTACTTCCCTATCCAATTGAATTTTGACACTTATGCCGATCTATCTATGACAGATTTTTATGGCTGTCTTTATGAAGACATTCGTGAGGAAATAGGCAATATATTTGATCAACGTGGTATCATACCTTCCGAGGCACTAACAAGGTTCTTAGATGATACTCAACTTACAACTGCCTTTTCAATGAGAAGGTTCTTCAGTAAATTTGGGAAATTCTTAAATAACCAAAGAGTCATTCTCATCATAGACGAGTTTGATGGAATACCTCAAGATGCTGTTAGTGGATTTCTTAATTCCCTTCGTCATATCTATCTCTCTGATAAACTCAATTGTCCACATAGCGTCGGTATCGTCGGAGTCAAGAGCATTGCGCAGTTAAACTATGATAGGTCCATCTCACCATTCAATATACAAGATGATTTCAACCTACCTAACTTTACACATGAACAAGTAGCAGAACTCTTTTCACAGTATACTGAAGAGACTGGACAACACTTTGCCCCTGAAGTCATTGAAATGCTATATAAACAGGCTGGAGGACAACCGTTCCTTGTCAATCGGTTTGGACAGATACTTACGGAAGAGATGGATATACCACGAACCGAGACAATTGGG
Source organism: Candidatus Poribacteria bacterium (assembly GCA_965214095.1). Classification (GTDB taxonomy): domain Bacteria; phylum Poribacteria; class WGA-4E; order WGA-4E; family WGA-3G; genus MSPOR6. The sequence goes on from OZ243938.1 coordinate 3,434,025, forward strand.
ATGGAACACTTTCTGGCTGCCCATACACAAATGCTTGAAGATCAGAATACTAACATAACCCATTTGCTGACTAACATCCGTAGAAATCCACAGTATAAGAAGGATTTGATGAGAATTACCTCGTATGAAAGCGGCATGAAATTTAGTTTGGACAATGAGATTATTAACGAACTTGCTACATACGGCGTTCTTGCGAGAGGTCCTGATGGCATGTGTGAGATTGTCAATCCGATTTATCAACATCGCATTCTTCAAGCATTTAGACCCTTGTTTAACGGTCTTGAAAGTGATTATTTCCCAGAAGACACTTATTTTGAAGATTATTTCACGTCAGAAGGACATATTGATTTGAAGCGACTTCTTGATAATTTTCGTGATTTCATTGCACGTGCGGGTTTTAGGATACTTCAAGTGCCTGATACACCGCAAGAGTTTGTCGGTCAAGATCTACTGTATGCATATCTTGATCAGTTTGTTAGCATAGTTCACGGCAATATGTATCTTGAAGTGCCAACTGGACGTGGGAGAATGGATCTGGTCATTATCTACAATTCGCGAAAATACATCGTAGAGACAAAGATATGGGAAGGTGAGAAACGGTATCAGGCAGGTAAAAAACAACTGATGACATATCTAAATTTAGAGCAAGCTGATGAAGGATACTATGTTGTTTTTGATCATCGTGAGATGCCTTCTTCGCTTACGGAAACTGAATCGGAAGAAGGACTAACGATTCGTAGTTATGTAATTCCTGTTGTTCAAGAACGTCCTTCAACCCAACAAACATAAATTAGTTTCAAAGTAAGGAATTTTACTATGGAAACAATGACTACCTCGTATGCATCGCACATCACGATAGAGGGAGACAAGGATGGCGTATATAGTGTTGCATTCAGTCCTGATGGTACGGTGCGTCTGTGGGATATTGTATGATCTGAAGGCGTTCAATTGACATGTTGACATAATTTTGGTTTTCAACTAAACTGATGTCTAACAGATAAACCTATAGGTCTATTTCACATGATAACAACATTAAGTTTTTCTATCGGAGGCAATTATGTCAAAAGTTCTTGTGCTTTCTGGTGAGAACCATCGCTTCAATGCAAGTGCGAGTGTTATACACAGTTTTCTTGATGAGGATGCAGAAATATCTGCTACGCTAAGTGACGATAAGGATATTTTGGCATCCAGTGAGTTAGATAACTACGATGCATGTGTCTTTGGCACAGGCTTCATTCGATCGGAACGTCAAGAGGATGGCACTTCCAAACGCGTCCCAGATTTGACTCCTGGACAAGAAGACGGTCTGTTTCAGTTTGTGGAGGGTGGTAAAGGATTGGTCGGCATACATGGTACCGCCTGGTGGATAGGTGGACGCGCTGTTGATCTGATCGGTGGACATTCGAACTGGCATCCACCCGGTTCTACATTTACTGTGCATATCACAGACACAGAACATCCGACAACCCAAGGCGTTTCAGATTTTGATGTAGAAGATGAAATATACATTTCAGCTCATGAGCCCAACCTTCATGTATTAGCAACTGCGGAGTGGTTCGGCAAGGCACACCCGATGGCATGGGTAAAGACCTATGGTTCGGGTAAGGTATTTTATACGACTTTGGGACACGGACCGGGAACATTTGAAAGAAAAGGTATGCAGATATTTCTTACTCAAGCAGCGAGATGGGTGGCGACATCGTGAGTTAGAATGATGCACACCCTAAAGATCAAATCTGTAGCAACAGAAATAATTCATGTCAACCATCGCGGTAATTGGCTTTTCGTAAAACTTCATGCGGAAGATGGCACAACCGGCATCGGTGAGGCATCTCACGGTGGGAATGATGAACAGGTTGGAAAGATAATACAAGACCTTGAATCTGTACTCACAGGATGGAATGTGTTTGAACTTGAGGCATTTCGTCATCGGTTCTTCCGTGAAAGTGAAGGTCATGCATATCTTACTGCAATCGGCGGAATTGAACATGCGATGTGGGACTTGGTAGGCAGGACTTTAGGTGTACCGAGTTACCAACTGTTAGGTGGCAGGTGCAGAGACCGTATTAGACTATATGCGAATATAAACCGTGCGACGACAGATCGGAGTCCAAAAGGTTTTGCACAGAATGCTGAGAAAGCAGTTTCCGATGGCTTTACTGCCATCAAATGTGCCCCTTTTGATGGTGTTTCAGCATCTAATATAACTAATGGCACGCTCACGCCAGCAATACGAGAAGGAATTGATCGGATTCGTGCAATTCGCTCAACAATAGGGACAGAAATTGATTTATTAGTTGATTGTCATAGTCGGTTTAATCCTGGTCTTATCATACAAACTGCAAAAGCATTGGACGATCTGAATCTGTTTTGGATTGAAGACCCTGTGCCGTTGGATGACCTTGATGCGGTTGCACATGTTAGCATGTCTACCTCCATGCCAATTGCAACGGGAGAGCGGCTTCGGACACTGACTGATTTTGATAGGCTGTTAAAACACGGACGTGTTGACTATATCTTGCCGGATGTGAAACATGTCGGTGGGTTGTTGGGATTGAAAAAGATTGCGACGCTGGCAGAAACAACGAATGTAAAGATCACGCCTCATAATCCGAGCGGTCCTGTTGCTACAGCTGCGAGTGTGCAGTGTATGGCAAACGTGCCAAACTTCGGTATCCTTGAATATGCGTGGGGAGAGGTGGATTGGCGAAGCACTCTTGTTGATCCACCTGAAAAAATAACAGACGGATTTATTGAACTTTCAACATGCCCCGGATTAGGTATCACACTTAAACCACTGTAAACAGAACATTTTTGAGGAAATATGTTATGAAACATCTGATTCTACTTAATTTCTTTCTAATCATATTTTTATTTGGTTGTCTTGGAAGCCAACAAACTGCAACACAACCAATGGAAACTGGAACAACCTCTCCTGAAGCGGATGGTCCTACTGGGCTCGCGGTTCTTGAACTTTCAACACCAATAACAACCTATTCAGCACAAGATACGATACCGGTTGAACTCCAAATCCAAAATGGCAAGTTTGATCTGCTTGTACCGTTTTCCAACGTCGCTATGCAACGTGCTTTTAAACAACTTACTGTTACAGATAGCAACGGTGTGGTAGTCAAGAGCAGAAAAATGATTCCGCTTGCTAACACACTGAAGACACTCTATAAGGATGGAAAGTCCATAAGGTGTGTTCAAGGCTTTGATATGAAAGCAGGAACAACCCAGACAGTTTTGTTGGATAATCTGCTTGAATATTACAAACTTGTCCCTGGTAGGTACGCCGTAAAAGTTGCACTTGAATTAGAGGTATACGATGAGTTTATGCAGGATCAACATCCGCAAATTATTGAATTGGAACGTGAGATATATGATATTCAGAATAGTACTATTCCACAGTTTACACCAGAGGTAAAGAAAGAAGCGATTGGCTATACGCAAGATCAAATAAAATTAATCAAGGAAAAACATAAAGATGAATTGCTGAACATTTATCTTCCATTAAAATCGCGTCGAGGCAAAGCCTTAATTGAATCGAATACCATTGCTATTACCATTGAATAGTGGGAATTATGAAAGAATTAATAGTTCTCAGTGCCCTGCTTCTCATTTTCTGTAGTTGTATTAGTCAAACAACGCAGACTACTCAAAGTCCTGAGAATACTTCCAACATACAAAAAGAGCGTGAGAATTTGCTTGAATCTTATGGAGAAATACGACGTAATCAAGACAAACAGACGCATGAATACGCAGTTCGGGATGAGTTGATAGGTAAATGGCAATTGGTAAGTCTTACGTTTGAGGAAGGGGATATACCGCAGCCGACATTAGCAATTAAGGTATCACTTGCTGCGACTGCCCGTCAAAACCTAACTCTTGAATTTTTCAATGAATATGCACGCTACGGTTTCCGCGGGAATAGCAGAGGTATACAAGTCGGAGGAGATTACGATATTAGAAGTCTTCTCTATGTAGAGGAACTTTATCCTATCATAACATTTTCCCGTCGTCAAGGGGAGCCAATGGATCGTTTCCTGTTTGGTGAGGCAGCCCAACGCGAGGAGAATGATACCCCTTTTTCACGAGCATTAATCCCTGGTATCAATGTATCATTTTCCGATGGTGAATCTGGTGATGAGTTGCTGCATTTGAAGCGTTACGGTAGAATGGAACTGACTCCAGATGGTTGGGGTATGACAGGACATATTCACTGTGTTTTTCGTAAGATCAAATAGATTTATCCTTAACTCCACAATTTCTCTCGGTTGCATACTGATATTTCTAGCATTTTCAACATTTTGTGAGTTTTCAATAGGATAATAACTTGACGAAAAAGTGTTAGAATATCAAAATGAGCAGCCCCAGCGGGGCGAAATGTGTATAGCACATCGTGAACAAACGATTTATAGCCCCAGCGGGGCGACAGGTGTATCATTGAAGGAATAGGTATGATGACTGTGATGCTCCTTGTCCAGACTATTATTCAAGTCTATAAAAAACTGTCCAAACTATAGTAATTAAAAATATGATTTAGGAGGAATTTCAATGAAAGTTATACGATTTGTAATTCTAAGTAGTATTGGTTTAATGCTATTGTGTCCTGTGTTCGGACAAGCCCCTCAAAAGTCAAAAATAGCATTTGTGTCAAATGTTGATGGTTGGGGAATTGACATTATGAACCCAGATGGACGTGAGCGCAAGAAATTAATTACACATTCCAACAATATAAACCAATTAGCTTGGTCACCTTCGGGAGAACATATACTTTTTGGTGCCCGGAATTCTGAGGGTAATCATGACATTTATCTTGTGAATGCCGATGGATCTGACGTAGTGAAGTTGTTTGATACACCGAATTATAAACGACAACCCGCTTGGTCACCTGATGGAGACAAGATCGCTTATATGGCGTATTCCAAAATTTGGGAGAGTTGGAGTATCTATGTTGCAACAATTGATGGTAAGTTAATCGCACCAGTAATTCGTGTTGGCAAGAACGGAGGGGATCCAGCATGGTCACCTGATGGCACTGAAATTGCCTATGTGGATGATGGTGTCTATCAACGAAATATCTATGTATATAATATTGAAACACAGCAACAAAGAATACTTTACAAACACAATCCATCTTGGATGGCTTATCCTACTTGGTCACCTGATGGCGACAAAATTGCCTTTTACTGGGCATTAGGAACTTTATCGGGCATTTTCTCTGTGAATAGCGATGGAACTGAAATGAAGCGAATAGTTGGAATTGAAGAAATAGGTATACGTTCATTGACTTGGTCTCCAGGTGGCAAATCTTTTTTATATTCCCAACCTGCAGATGATAGTCTTCATCTCTTCAAAGTCAATATTTATTCAGGGAAAATCACGCAGCTGACAGATGAAGGCACAAATTTTGATGCTATTTGGTATGATCCATCGCCAATGTCTGTTTTTCCTTCAGAAGCGAAGTTGACAACGACATGGGGAGAAATAAAAAGTGCCAATTAAATCTTGGTATTTGGATGCCAGAGATTTTTCTCGGTAATACCCAGTTCTTCCAGAATTGGGTTAAGTAGTGCTATCTCTCCCATTTGCTGTGTGTTGTGTGCATCACTTCCGATGAGCAATTTCACATCTCTTTCTAAACACAGTTGATAGAATTCAACGAGATGTTGTTGATTATGTCGGACCATCTTTGGACTGATTTCTATCCCCAGTCCGCGTTGAGATACAATGTCAAGTTGATATATCAGCCGTTTTTGCTCAACATTACGCATCATCTCCTGACTAAATGCTGCAATTTCCTCTTTTGAAAACTGGAAAACATCGGGTGAGAGTAGAAATGGGTGTACGATTGCATCGGTTATGGGACATGCAACCGCGGCTTCAAACATATAGATTTCGTGCAGTGCTACCCGTCGTGGATCGCTGAAACTTTTGGGTTGCGCTACACCGCGTAGATGGTAGTGATTTGGAGCCATCAGCACATAATCAAAATATGAAGCCAAACGAATATTTATTGATGTAGACTGATATTCCAGCATCTGTGACTCCACCCCAAAATGCACTCTAATTGAAGGTTCTGTTTCCTTAATTGCCTGGTGTGCGGCTTGAATTGTTTTTATTTTTGATTGATAACTGTAATCGTGATCGGTAATTCCGATTGCTTCAGTGCCGCGTATTTGCTGAAGTTTTATTATTTTTTCTACACTTAGATCATTTTCTGCACATCCAGAAAGTTGGGTATGGATATGGTAGTCACAACTAAACATTTTGTACTCCTTCAAACTATATCATTCCTATTAAGATTATTGCAAACTTTTGGACGTATTGCAACAAAAATTGTATGAGTGGATCAATGCCAACGATAATACGAACCAACACTCACACCCGCTTCTTCACATGCCAAACTTACAGAAGTGCACCTTAGCAACACAGCCAGATCAGCAATAACCTCTTGTGACAACCGCATTCAACCCTCCTTTTTCGCGAAGGTTTTTATTATCATTTTTGCCAAAAACACCAAATTATAATGCAATTAATGCAAAATGTTTTTAAGGATACCCTATTTTCAACCCAAAACACAACATAACATCCTTTATAGTGAATTATAAATATAAGTTGACACTTTCGACCCACGGTAGGCGAGGTTTCCTAACCTCGCCGATGCAGAGTGTTCAAGTAATTTCAAAATCTACTATAAGGTCTTCCCTTGCATTTGAAGGAACCTTTTCACGCTTTGAGTAATTTACAACCTAACTCATAAATCGTAGATGCGGTTTCAAACCACGATTTACCGGACACTCGATCAGGTGATTTCGGACAAATTGCATTTATCAGATACGCTGTTCTAACTTTTCAGATAACGGAAATACGTGAGTTGCCATTTTTTTTATTGCACATATCAACTAATTAGGATATACTTTAACTCAAAATACGACATAACGTAGTCGTAGCGAAACTAAGTTTCAGATATAGGACACTATAAATGCTGTTTAATTTTGCCAATGTGCTAATTTTCTTAGTTGTTGGTTGTCTGTTTGTCATCCTCAACCTCACAATTTCTCGTCTTCTACATACAAAGATATTTTCTGGTGAAAAGTGTATCCCTTATGAATGCGGGGAAGACCCGATTGGCGATACACGGATAAAGTTCAACACCCGATTTTATGTCATTGCACTCATCTTCTTAATATTTGACGTTGAAGTTGTGTTTCTGTTGCCGTGGGCCGTTGTATTTAGAGATATAGGTCTTTTGGCATTTGTGGAAATGCTTGTTTTTATTGCTATTCTGTTAGTTGGACTTGCTTATGTTTGGGCAAAAGGTGACCTTGAATGGATAAAATCTACGCAGTTAGAGGTACAATCCATACAACGGGAGGAATGATATAATGCTTGAAGAAAAGTTAGACAAAAACGTAATTGTCACCTCAGTTGATGCAGTTGCAAACTGGGCACGTTCTTCAGCACTCTGGCCGATGACCTTCGGTTTGGCTTGTTGTGCAATTGAGTTTATGGCGGCGGCTGCGTCCAATTATGACTTAGATAGGTTCGGTGCAGGTGTGCCACGTGCAACCCCTCGACAATCAGACTTAATGGTAATCTCAGGTACAGTTACGCTCAAGATGGCAACACGTATTAAAAGGTTGTATGAACAGATGCCTGAACCGAAGTATGTTATCTCTATGGGTAGTTGCGCTACAAGTGGTGGTCCCTATTGGCAGCACGGATATCACGTACTTAAAGGTGTGGACAGGATTATTCCGGTTGATGTATATGTCCCTGGCTGTCCGCCACGTCCTGAAGCTCTCATTGAGGGGTTGCTGAAATTACAAGAAAAAATCAAAACGCAAACAGTTGCCAAACGCACCAATGCTCCATTCTTAAAGAGACTCTTTACGAAAACGGAATGGTACGAAATTGAAAAAGCAGAGAAAGCAGAAAAGGCTGAAGGTGCGGATGAGGAAGCCGAAACAACGACACCTGAAGAAGAAAACGTTGAAAAAACTGCATAAAAATGTCGTTATCTCATCTGGAGTAGATATTAAGTGAACCCAGAAGAAATCCATAAAACCCTATCCGACAAGTTTGGTGAAGCAATCCTCGGTTATGACACAGAACTTGCTGGCGACCCCAATATTCAGATCGCACCTACAGCAATTCACGAAGTGTGTCAATTCCTCGCTGAAACTGATACGTTGGCGTTTGATTCTTTAATGTGTCTTAGTGGCGTTGACATGGGTGTTAAAGAAGAGGAACTCTCTGTTATTTATCATCTCTACGCAATGCAACATAGACATAGTGTGGTTCTAAAAACATCAGTTCCGAAAACTGAAGCACACCTTCCTACCGTTTCACATATTTGGAAAACAGCAGACTGGCACGAACGTGAAGCTTATGACCTATACGGAATTGTCTTTGAAGGACATACCGACCTGAGGCGTATTTTACTACCTGATGATTGGGAAGGATATCCACTCCGAAAAGATTACCAAGAGCCTGATTTCTATCGCGGCATGCGTGTTCCGTATTAGACAATACTTGAAATTAATATACATTATGGATAAAGTCTAACCCGATAATCCACATTATGGAAAGCACACAACAAACAGAATCAAAGATCATAGAATTAAAGCCGTTCACTGATGAAATGATTGTCAATATGGGACCTCAGCATCCGAGCACACACGGGGTGTTACGGTTGGAATTGAGGCTAGACGGTGAGATAGTACGTGAAGCGATTCCACATATCGGGTATCTCCACCGCTGTTTTGAGAAACACTCCGAAAACCTCTCTTACCCTCAAATCATCCCTTTTACGGATCGGATGGATTACGTTGCGGCGATGAATCAGAATTGGGGATTTTGTCTTGCTGTAGAGAAATTGCTTGAGGCGGATGAAACAAAGGATTTTGAAGTGCCGGAACGCGCAGAATATCTACGTGTATTAATCTGTGAATTAAATAGGATTGCAAGTCATTTGCTTTCTTTTGGCACTTACGGTATGGACCTCGGAGCATTTACACCGTTCCTCTATGCTTTTCGAGACCGAGAACGTCTTCTCCTACTTTTTGAAAAAGTCTGTGGGGCACGCCTTACCTATAACTATATCCGCATCGGTGGTGTCTCAGAAATCATTCCTCTTGAACCCGGTTCCATTGCAGAACAGAATTATTTGGACGAAATAGAAGGTTTTCTTGATTACTTTGAACCGAAAATTGACGAATACAACGACCTATTGACATCAAATAGTATTTTCTCGGAACGGACTATGGGTGTTGCTGTTATGTCCGAGGAGATGGCTCTTAGTTACGGTGCTACCGGTCCGAACCTTCGTGGTTCAGGCGTTGACTGGGATTTGCGGAGAGACGAACCCTATTCTATCTATGACCGATTTGATTATGATGTGCCGGTGGCTAAGGATATCCCTGAGTTAGGTGCTGTTCTCGGAGACTGTTGGAGTCGCTACAAAATACGTATGGATGAAATGAAAGAGTCTGTCAAGATAGTACGGCAAATTTTGGCGGAAGGACTCCCTGATGGACCTGTCATGGCTGATTTGAAAGCTGTCCGTCCACCGGCAGGTGAAATCTATTTCCGTAGTGAAGCACCGCGAGGTGAACTCGGATTTTATATCGTGAGTGACGGCACACCGAAACCCGTGCGTGTTAAGGGACGTTCTCCATGCTTCAGTGCGTTGAGTGCACTACAGGAATTGAGCCGTGGTTTGATGGTTGCAGATATTATCGCAATTATCGGCAGCATTGATATTGTTATGGGAGAAGTTGATCGATAGATCATTATTGACGGTCGGTGTAGGAGATTAGATGCCAGAAATATTTTCAGAGAGTTTCTTTCCAAAAATAAACTTGCAAGAAAGTTCCAATTGGGCAACGGATTTCGTGCAGGAAGCGATTATACCACTATTGCCAGAAGCACTTAGGGGCGATTTCCCAGTAGAATTAGGAACAATTCTCGTGATGTTTGCCTTGGCAGGTATTTTCGTTGCTCTAGTTCCCTTGCTTCCATTAGTATTAGTGCTTGCAGAACGGAAAGTTGCCGCACGTTTTCAGAATAGAACTGGTCCCATGCGTGTTGGTCCTTGGGGGACCTTACAAACACTGGCAGATGGCGTGAAACTGATCTTCAAAGAGGATTATATTCCACCACAAGGAGACAAAATCCTTTTCATGCTTGCACCCTATGTCATTTTTGCTTGTTCTTTCGCTGTTTTCGCGGCTATCCCTTTTGGACAAAGTATCTTAGTGAGCGATTTTAATATCGGTATCTTCTATATCATGGCAATTTCTTCAGTAATTGTCATGGGTGTAATTATGGCGGGATGGTCATCAAATAGTAAATGGTCCCTGTTAGGTTCACTTCGCTCTGCTGCACAGATTGTCAGTTATGAAATCCCCCTCGGTCTCTCTATATTGACTATTGTAATGCTCGTAGGAAGTTTGAGCATGAGAGATATAGTGGCAAGTCAGGATGGTGGTATTTTTACTTGGCTGATATTTCGGTCTCCTTTTACTTTTCTTGCATTCTTTATCTTCTTTATATCTGCTATTGCTGAGGTTAACCGAACACCATTTGATCTCCCTGAAGCAGAATCCGAGATTGTTGCGGGTTTCCATACCGAATATAGCGGCATGCGGTTTGCACTTTTCTTCATTGCCGAATACGCAAATATGTTCGCTGTGAGTGCAATCGCTGTGACGCTCTTCCTCGGTGGGTATGAAGGTGTTTTACCGGGGTACGATTTTCTCGGTGGATTACCAGGATTTGTTCTAAAAACATTGAGTCTTGTCTTCCTAATGATGTGGTTGAGATGGACACTACCACGGCTACGCGTTGATCAACTCATGAATCTGTGCTGGAAATACTTTATACCGATTTCATTCTTTAATATATTTGGCACAGGAATATGGGGGCTGATTTTTGAAACAGATGATGTATGGAGTATCGGCATCAGTTGTGCTATCATCTATGTTGGTCTAATCAGTGCTTATGCGATTGCTGGAAGGAATCTTGCGCGAAAGCCTGAACCACAACCGAGTTCTGCTTAATTGGGGGAATTATGAACACGATGACAGACATTTTGGTGAGAGCGAAACATAAGATTATTTATCACTTAGGCCATATAGGATTATCAATGCTAATTATTGGATGGATAATCCTGGAATATGGTAATTTGATAGGGTGGACACTGAGTTCACGGGGTTTAATCGGAGCTGTGTTGATCTGTATCGGCTGCTACTGCTGGACATGGGCAACAAAGAATAACAAGTTACTTTTGTTTTTTAGCGGTTTTGTTAGTGCCCTCCTATTAATCCTTGTGCTTACTAAATTGAAAGGTTTCTGGTAAACCGACTTGAGTGTGAAAACTATAGACCTACAAAGGAACATTCGTTATGGACAAATACATACGCAACATATACAAGGGTGTTTACACCGTTCTCGTAGGCATGCGGATTACGATTCGGCAGTTCTTTGAACCGAATGTGACGCACCAATACCCTTACGAACACGATTTTGAAAAGAAGCAGAATGTTCGAGAAATTCCAAAAGGATATCGCGGTCAACTCTATAATCGGATTGAGGATTGCATCGGGTGCAAGAAGTGTGAGATGATCTGTCCTGTGGATTGTATTACAATTGAAGGCACAAAACTCCCAAAAGGCGAACAACTGTGGGATAGCATGAACGTTGTGCATCTCAAAGATGGTCGTGAAATCATCGGTCTCATTGAAGGCAGCGACAAGAAGTTAAATCTTGATGAACCAATCACGCTTACGAATATCAGCTCTCGCCAAGGGGCGCAGGAAGTCGTTGACCGCTTAGAAGAATCGGGAGATGAAAACCGAACCCAAACAATTTCTGGCGAAGAGGTCTCTCGTGTTGTAACACGAAACCCCGTGGTTTTCTATCTGGATCAGTTTGATATTGACATGTCCCTTTGTATGTATTGTGGACTTTGCACAGAGGTTTGTCCGACTGAGTGTCTTACTATGAAGGATACACTTGAGGGGATTGAATACTCAAGTTTTGACCGCAACGACTTAATATTTGAATTTGATAAACAAGAGATGTATGATAAAGATGACAACGAGGTTGTTGAAGCTGCTGATTAGAAATTTTGTAGGATAGTTGTATAGATGGAATTTACACTCAAGATGTTTGTTTTTTACGGTTTTGCACTGCTAACAATTGGTTCAGCACTGGCGGTGGTAACCCTTCGTAACATTGTTCACACGGCGTTTGCACTAATGGTCACACTGTTCGGTGTCGCAGGATTATATGTCTTTTTACAAGCAGATTTCCTTGCAGCAACACAAGTAATTGTCTATGTCGGTGGGATTCTGGTACTTATCCTCTTCGGTGTTATGATGACAAGTGGACGGTTAGAGATGCGTATCCATATTGAACGCGGGCAACTGTTATTAGGTGCTGGAATTTCTATTGCGCTGTTGATGCTCCTCTTGACTGTCATTGCGAATATGCCTATTTGGAAAAATCTTACAGATGATGGAGCACCACTTGAACCGACAACTAAACAGATCGGTGAGATGATTTTGCAAGATAAGTTTTTACTCCCATTTGAGGTAGTTTCCGTTCTATTGTTGGTAGCGTTAATTGGTGCTGCCCTTATTTCACGTAAGGAGGTACGGGATTAACCCCGTAGTGCCTTAAGGACAATAATGAGTCTACAACACTATTTGGTAATCAGTTCAATTCTATTCACACTCGGTATTTTCGCAGTGCTAACTCGGAAGAATGCAATCAGTATTCTAATGGGTATTGAACTAATTCTTAACTCCTGTAATCTGAATTTCGTAGCGTTTTCTCGGTTTGTTGAACCTGCTGAAAACATAGTTGGTAGGAGTGCCTATCTCCTTGATGGTCAGATAATCGCTATCTTTGGTATTGTGCTTGCTGCCGCAGAAGCAGCTGTTTTTCTCGCTATTATTCTCGCAATCTACCGTGAATTCGGTAGCATACGTCCAGACGAAGTGGATACGTTAAAAGGTTAAAAGTAAAGTAAATATGGTTGTTCCCTTAATAAGTATCATCTTACTTGCTCCGCTTGCTGCCTTTGCAATTTTTGCTCTATTCGGTTTAGCAAAACGGAGTTTCCCACGACAAGATATTTTGTCAACCGCTGCGATGCTTGTCGCGCTCGGTTGTTCTCTTTATCTCTTGAGTGAGACATCCGATCCGAAACCGCTTACTGTTGAGTGGCTTTCACTGGGTAGTATTACCTTGTCCATGGGGTTTTATCTTGACAGCGTTACGGTGATAATGTTGATTGTCGTCACGTTGGTGAGTAGTCTCGTCCATATCTTCTCTATAGGCTACATGCACGGTGATCCACGGTATCCAAGGTTTTTTGCATTTCTATCGCTTTTCTCATTTTCCATGCTGTTTTTGGTGGTATCGGATAACCTACTCGGTATCTATATCGGTTGGGAACTTGTCGGTCTCTGCTCATATCTGCTTATCGGTTTCTGGTTTGAAAAGGACTCCGCTGCGAATGCATGTAAGAAAGCGTTTCTAACAACCCGTGTCGGTGATGTCGGAATGTTCATCGGCATGATGATGTTGTTCAAAGAATTTGGCACTCTTTCCCTATATGGAACTGATGGCATTTTTGAAGCAGTGAGAACATTAGAAGCAGGACAAATAGCATGGCTTTCGGTAGCTGGTGTTCTTATCTTCTGTGGTGCTGTAGGTAAATCTGCACAAGTGCCGTTGCACACATGGCTACCCGATGCAATGGAAGGACCTACACCTGTCAGTGCATTAATCCACGCTGCTACAATGGTTGCCGCTGGTGTCTATCTCGTGGCACGGATGTTCCCTATTTTGACACCGAGCTCATCTCTGGTAATCGCTTATGTGGGTGGTATTACTGCAATCGTTGCAGCAACAATAGCGATTGTTCGATTTGACATCAAGCGCGTTTTGGCATACTCTACCGTGAGTCAATTAGGATTTATGATGTTAGCACTTGGTGCTGGTAGTTATGTTGCAGGACTATTCCACCTGACCACGCATGCATTTTTCAAAGCGTTGCTGTTCCTCGGTTCTGGAAGCGTCATCCACGCCTTCCACGCAATGCACGCACATCATGACGAAGAGCATGCAGATGATAACGAACATGAACACGATGATCACGGTTTAGTTCACGAACACGGTTCTGAAATCCCACCTGACCAAGATATGCGAAACATGGGTGGACTCCGCCGAAAGATGCCGCTGACATTTGGCACAATGCTCATCGCAACGTTGTCTATCTCTGGAGTGCCTTTTGTTTTTTCAGGTTTTTGGAGTAAAGACAAGATTTTAGCAGGTGTGCTTGGACGGGCGATGGAATGGAATTCTATACATCACTACATCCTGTTTGGTGTGGCTCTACTTGCAGCAGGAATTACAGCGTTCTATATGTTCCGTCTAATATTCATGACCTTTTTCGGTGAACCACGCAATCAGGAAATGCACGCTATGGCACACGAATCTCCATGGGTGATGGTGGTACCGCTAATGATATTGGCAGCCTTGAGTTTCCCTGTCGTCAACCACCTCTGGTTTAACAAAGACAATTTTAAACCACCTGTCCAACACCATATACATGCACCGCAACATGCCTACATTTCACCTGATACAAAAACAGGAGATGTGAATTTTGGACTTTCAATCTTTGGCATTTCCGAAGCACATGCAGCTGACGACGAAGGTGTCCATGCTGATGATGCACATCATGTACACGAGGTCGCACATAATATTGCAATGGCCTTGTCTATCATCGTTGCAGGTTTAGGAATACTGCTTTCTTGGCTATTCTATCATAAACGAAGGTTCTCTGCGGAATCTGTCGCTACTACTTTCCGACCAGTCTATACCTTATTTTGGAACAAATACTACTTTGACGAATTCTATAACGGTGTGTTAGTCGCACTTACGGTATGGAAATCACGACTTTTCGCCAAATTTGACCTTTCTATCATTGATGGCATCGTCAACGGTGTTGCTACGATAACACGTGCAATCTTTGCCGCATCTATAGGCTTTTTTGATAACCGTGTCATTGATGGTATTGTCAACCGTGTGGCAAAAATAATATGGTCTGTCGGTGGCAGAGTCCGAAGAATTCAAACAGGAGCAATACAAACCTATCTCTTTGTCGTTCTTGGTGGGATAGTTTTGATTATTTTGATATTCCGGGTATTGTAATAAACTACCCGTGATGGGATGAGGAGGATCCCTACGAGAATGGATCAGATATTGTTATCTCTAATGATTTTTGTCCCGTTGCTTGGGATGGTTGTTGTTTTTCTTTTACCTAATGATAGGGAAGAATTAATAAAACGCGTTGCACTTGCTTTTACACTTATACCACTGATACTTGCTGTCTATCTGTTTATTACCTACAACAAATTAAGTGCAGATACACAGTACTTTGTTAGCGTACCTTGGATTGATACTTTTCATATTAATTATCACGTTGGTATTGACGGTTTAAGTGTTACACTTCTGCTCCTCACTGCCCTTTTAGGACCAATCTGTGTCCTTGCCTCTTGGCGCAATATTGAAAAAGGTCTTAAGGCATACATGGCACTGTTCTTGTTGCTTGAGACCGGTATGTTAGGTTTCTTTGCTTCGTTAGACTTGTTCCTTTTCTTTGTTTTCTTTGAACTGACACTCCTCCCGATGTATTTCCTGATTGGTGTGTGGGGTGGACCGCGCCGAGAATACGCTGCTATTAAATTCTTCCTCTATACATTATTCGGCAGTGTGCTGATGCTGGTCGCAATCATTGCAGTCTATCTCAATAGCAATCTCGTCAATGGTGTCGTAGAAGGTGTGCGGACATTTGATATTCCAGAACTGATTCGGAGGGCGACCACCGTTGAAGGACATGCCCTTGGTGATTCCACGTTCCAAAAGTGGGTATTTCTCGGTTTCTTTATCGGTTTTGCAGTTAAAGTGCCGATCTTCCCATTCCATACATGGCTTCCCGATGCACACGTTGAAGCACCTACAGCGATTAGCGTTATACTTGCAGGTGTCTTACTGAAAATGGGAACTTATGGATTTGTGCGCATTAACATGGCGATGTTCCCTGAAGGTTTAGACTATTTCACAAATGGTGTAGGTTTTATGGGGCATAGTCTGGCACTACTCGGATTCATTAATATTGTATACGGATCCTTCTGTGCATTAGCACAAACCGACTTCAAAAAGTTAGTCGCATATTCCAGTATCGGACACATGGGATTTGTTATTTTAGGACTTGCAGCAAGAAACGCCGAAGGCATTAACGGAGCTGTTCTACAGATGTTTAATCACGGTGTCATCAGTGCAATGCTATTCCTACTTGTCGGTGTTCTCTATGACCGAGCACATCATCGTGAGATAAACGGCTTTGGTGGTTTAGGAAACAGAATGCCTATTTATACAGGTATTACAACGCTTGCGTTTATGGCATCATTGGGATTACCCGGTTTGAGTGGATTTATCGGAGAAGCTCTATCATTATTCGGTGCATTCCAAGAATTCCCATTGCTAACTATCCTCTCTACGATAGGCATTGTCGTTGGTGCAGCATACTTCCTCTGGACACTCCAAAGAGTTTTCTTAGGTGCACTCAATCCTAAGTATGAAGAACTCCCAGAAATCAATCGTCGGGAAATCTTAACATTAGTGCCACTCGGAATACTGACCATTGTCCTCGGTATTTGGCCCAACATCGCAATTGATATGTTCAGCGAATCTGTGACCAATCTCGTAAACATAATTACGATATAGGAGAACTGTGTGAAACCTTTAGAGAATATAGAGAGTCTTGCCTATATCAGTCCAGAGATTGTCCTTGTAGTGTTCGCTGCAGTAGTGATTATCTTTGATCTCTTTGTCAAAGATCGTGAAAGTGATTGGGTCGCATATCTATCACTCATTGGACTTGGATGTTCACTAATTGCAATCTTCATCACAAATTCGCTTGTTAACACAAATGAGCCAATATCCCTATTCTTAGGGATGATACGGTTGGATGGATTCGCGATATTTTTCAAAATCCTGCTGTTACTGGCGACAGCTGCAACTATCCTTTTCTCCCTCCGTTCTGAAGAACTTGATGTCAGATTAAAAGGCGAATACCACGCCTTGTTGTTAGCCATTACATTTGGCATGTTTCTGATGGCATCTTCAACGAATCTTCTGATGATTTTCATCTCATTGGAGACGGTAAGTCTTACATCGTATATTCTTGCGGGATTTTTGACCCACAGTCCCCGTTCAAGTGAAGCAGCGTTCAAATATATCACTTATGGCGCAGTAGCATCCGGAACGATGTTATTCGGGTTATCACTCTTATTTGGTATGGCAGGAACAGGAGACATTACACAGATTAGTTCACAGATTGCAACTGTGCTGGAATCTGGAGATGTGTCTGCTCTCGGTGTGCTTATTTCTATCACTTTCATTCTGGCGGGTATAGGTTATAAAATCGCTTCCGTTCCATTCCACATGTGGTCACCCGATGTCTACGAAGGTGCACCTATACCAATAACTGCATTCTTATCAGTTGCATCAAAAGCCGCAGGTTTCGCGCTGTTTCTCAGATTTTTCTACACAGGATTTAACACTCCTGAAATCATACAATCGATTGACTGGGCTCTGTTATTAGCAATTGTTTCAGCACTCACGATGACTGTAGGAAACCTCGCTGCTCTTCCACAACAGAACGTCAAACGTTTATTAGCATATTCAAGCATCGCTCACGGTGGGTATCTATTGATGGGTGCAGTATTGTTGACATCTGAAGGACTTGGTGCCATTATCTTCTACCTCATTGTATATCTCTTCATGAACTTAGGTGCATTTTATGTTGTCGTCCTTATAGCGAATGAATCTGGTAGTGAGATGATTGAAGGTTTTCGTGGACTTTCCTCACGTGCGCCTTATGTTGCAGGCGCAATGGCAATCTTCCTATTTTCACTCACTGGTATTCCACCCTTCGCGGGTTTCTTTGGGAAATGGCTCTTATTCAACGCTGTTATCAGTAAAGGCTTGTATTGGTTAGCGTTCATAGGATTGTTAAATAGTGTCGTATCTCTTTATTACTATGCCCGCATCATAAAAGCGATGTATCTTGAATCTGCTGAAGATACAGATATTTTCTCCTTTTCTAAGAGCACCTTTGCACTCTTAGGTGTTTTTGTTATTCCCACAATTCTCATCGGATTTTTAAATATCTTTTATTCCCTCTCTGAAAAGATAACCCTACAGTAAATATGACTATCCGCAAATAGATTGACAGGGCAGCATGCTTTAAGGTATACTTAAACTGAAAGTCAATGCCCGGTCGTCTAATCGGCAGGACGCATGGCTCTGGACCATGTAGTGAAGGTTCGAGTCCTTCCCGGGCAGTCATTTATCACTGTTTCTGTCGTGTCGTCTTACAAATAAAGAGGAGATGAAATGGAACGGGTTGACACTTCACCTGAAGATTATATCGCAAGCCAAGAACCTGAAATTCAGTCAGTCTTAGACAAACTTCACACACTCATTAGAACTGCATTACCGGATCAGGACATGTGTATGTGGGAAGGGGTTTTCTGGGGTGGTAGTGAACAACGGATTATCGGATACGGCAACTTTTCCTATGTTCGTTCAGATAAGAAGAAAGTTGAGTGGTTCTTGATTGGATTGACAAAACAGAAGAATTACTTTAGTATCTATGTGAATGCGGTTGAAGGGAAGCAATACTTGGCAGAAATCTATAACTCTAGACTCGGCAAAGTCAAAACAGGTAAAAGCAGCATTAGTTTTCGTAACCTTGATGACATAAATCTTGATGTGTTACGTGAAATGATTGAGCATGCTGATAGACTAACAACTGAAAACGACTCGTAAATTACACAAAGTACAACTTTTATAGGAATTCCATCCGAATAAAAATAACTTTTGTGCCGCTATCATCGGTTAGGACAGATGGTTCTCAGCCATCAAACCGGGGTTCGATTCCCCGTAGCGGTATTACTTTTCATTTATGGACGGGACCAATACCCGTCCATTGTCTTAAGGCGTGAAACCATTTAACACTGACTGCCATACACTGGAGAATGCATACATGCAGGATACCCCTAAACACACCAACCGACTAATTCACGAAACAAGTCCTTACCTACTCCAACACGCGCACAATCCCGTTGACTGGTATCCGTGGGGTGAAGACGCATTGGAGCTTTCAAAACGCGAACAGAAACCGATTCTGTTGAGTATCGGTTATTCCGCATGCCACTGGTGTCACGTGATGGAACGCGAGTCCTTTGAAAACGAGGATATCGCTTCAATTATGAACGATCTGTTCGTGAACATTAAAGTAGACAGAGAGGAACGTCCCGATTTAGATGAGATATATATGAGTGCTGTCCAAGTTATGACACGTCACGGTGGATGGCCTATGACTGTGTTCCTAACACCAGACCTGAAACCGTTTTACGGTGGTACTTATTATCCACCTGAAGATAGATACGGTAGACCAGGATTTCCAAAAGTGATGCAAGCCGTATCAGAAGCATTCAATGAAAAAAACGAGCAGGTATTGGAACAAGCAGATCAGATCACTACGCAGCTCAATCAGATGAGCAATCTTGTGGATCCTCATGAACATGAACTCACTGAAGAACTTATGGATAAAGCATTCCAACATTATCGTTCCACGTTTGATTCGCAATACGGTGGATTTGGGAATGCCCCCAAATTTCCACCCAGCATGGGACTCCCCTTTCTACTCCGTTACTGGCATCACAGTGGCAACGAATATGCATTAGAAATGGTTGAACTTACATTACAAAAGATGGCACGCGGTGGCTTGTATGACCAACTCGGAGGCGGTTTCCATCGATATTCTACGGATGAACGTTGGCTCGTGCCACATTTTGAAAAAATGCTATATGACAACGCGCAACTTGTTGTCGCATATTTTGAAGCATACCAAGCTACACAAAATACTTTCTATCTTGATATTGCTACAGAGACATTAGACTATGTGCTACGTGAGATGTATGACTCTGAAAATGGTGGGTTCTATTCTACACAAGACGCTGATAGTGAAGGTGTAGAAGGTAAATTCTTTGTTTGGGAACCTAACGATGTAGAAGATATTATCGGTGAAGAGAACGTTGAAATATTCTGTGAATATTACGACATCACACCCCAAGGTAATTTTGAAGGAGAGAACATCCTCCATGTTCAAACACCTATTGATATCTTTGCACGAAAGATAGGAATGGATCTTGAACAACTTGAAGCACTCCTTGCAGATTGTAGACAGAAACTTTTTGATGAGAGAGAAAAACGCATCAAACCGGGATTGGATGACAAGATCCTGACCAGTTGGAACGGCATCATGATCCGTGGTATGGCGATGGGATATCAGTTGACAGGAAAACCAGAATACCTTACTGCATGCGAAAAATCTGCTGAGTTTGTCCTAACAACACTTTCCCAAGAAAATGGACTCCTTTTACGCACATATCGTGCTGGCAAAAGTCACCTCAACGCATATCTTGAAGATTACTCTTATTTCATAGCAGGTTTGATCACTTTATACGAAGCAAGTTTTGAACCTAAGTGGTTGACTGAAGCGGAACGTCTTGCCAACATTATGATTGACCAATTTGGTGATCCGTCAAATGAGGGATTCTTCTTCACAGGGAAATCGCACGAAACCCTCATCGTGCAATCAAAGTCTGCTTATGACGGTGCAACACCTTCTGGCGCATCAATGGCTATCCATAGTCTATTGCGACTTGCCAAGCATTTGGACAAACCCGAATTTCATGACAAGGCTGTAGAGACGTTGAAACTCTATTTTCATCAGATGGATGTGATGCCATCAGGTTCTGGACAGTTGTTGTGTGAGTTAGCGTTTTTATTGTCTACACCGAAAGAGATCGCTATAATTGGTGAAAAAGAGGGAACGCAAACCAAAGCGATGTTGGATGCATTACACAACATTTACCTTCCCAATAGAGTTATCGCATTGAGTGATTCTAAAGATGGTAACACCTTGCCGCTCCTCGTAAATAGGTCGCAGATAGATAACACTACCACTGCTTATGTGTGTGAAGATTATGTCTGCCAAACACCGACAACTGATGTTGACGTATTCTTGCAGTTGTTATCAGTAGAATAAGTGAATGTAAATACAACTATCGTCAAGAAAAGAAGATAATCTTATAAGATACATCTTGTTCGTAGGATATAGGGAGGAAAAGAATTGAAGTATATTGCATGTTTCCACGTATTTCTCATACTCTTAGTTGGTTTTCTAATCGGATGCGGAGAAAGTGAAGAACGAGAACCGATTATCCCAGTTGTGACGTTAGAATTCTTGGGTTACTCAGATACTGACAATGTCCAGTTCTCAATAACTGTGAAGCCGAATACTCTAGAGTTACCGGTATTGGTTGTATTCACCTCAGAGGGAAAAGAACCTTTTCATGTATGGAATGTTCACAAAAGAGGTCCAATAACACAGATTTTTTCGGAGCGACTTGATACCTCTGTCACTTGGGAAGTTTCTATTGTTGCATATTCGGAGGAAATTACTAAGGAGTATCCTTTGGGACTTTCAGGCATCTCCGTAGAAGCTCTAAGCGAATATGTGTTAGGTGAAGTTTCACGAGTTACAACAACTCCGTTAGAGATATCTGTTGAGAATGAGATTGTTATCCCAGAAGGTATGGTGTTGATTCCAGAAGGTGAATTTCGAATGGGTAGCGATGCAGTAGAAGCAGGAGATAATGAAAACCCGGTGCATACAGTCTATGTAGATGCCTTTTATATAGATATACACGAAGTGACTGTAGGAGAGTATAGTAAGTTTGTCAGAGAAACAGACAACAATGCGTTACCGCCGGGATTGGATGAACGGTCTCCTACCAATGAACATCCCGTCATAGGTGTAAGTTGGCATGATGCGATGGCTTATGCGGCATGGGCAAATAAACGTTTGCCTACAGAAGCAGAATGGGAAAAAGCGGCGCGCGGTGGATTAAATGACATAAAATATCCGTGGGGAAACACTGATCCAGATGGGACACAGTGTAATTATGCCGATAAGAATACTGTTGATTTAATATGGAGTTTTGACGGTGGAGAACAACGAATTACTTGGGCAGACGAGGATGTTGATGATGGGTATAGATTCAACGCACCTGTCGGGAGTTTCCTACCTAACCCTTACGGTCTCTATGACATGTCAGGCAACGTGTGGGAATGGTGTCTTGATGAATATATAGAGGATTTCTATGCTAACTCTCCGAGTGAGAATCCGATTGCAGGCATGGATATAGTTGATATAATAGATAAATCAACGTCAATTACTTCACCACGAGTAACTCGTGGCGGTTCGTATGCATCGGCTTCAACTGAAATGCGTTCTGCTCAACGAAATGGAACTTACCCACGGAGAGAGTATAACAATGTCGGCTTCAGATGTGTAAAACCACTCAAAATAGAACTCAAGAAAGCAGGACAGTAAAGGGATGGTCGTAGGGTGGTGGTATGAGTTTGACAGTAAAATTGAAAACATCGGTATTATAAAACAGGCAGAATTTTCACTGGGTCATTTGACAATCATCTGCGGTGAGAATAACACTGGTAAGACGTATATTTCATACACACTTTACGGTTTTTTACACTCGTGGAACAACTTTTTTCAATTTCCTATTAGTGATGACCAAGTCAATAGTTTGATAGCAACAGGTTCCCTTGAGATTGAGACGCAACGAACAGCTGAACAGATACTAAAAGAAACATGTTCCAAATATTCTAAACATCTGAGTAATATTTTTGCTGCGAATGAAGAATCATTTCTTAATAGTGAATTCCATCTCTTCTCAGACTATTTTGGTAGTCAATCCAGACTATCCGGATTTAGGAAAGGTTTTCAAGGACATTTCATTTCTGCAAGTTTAAGACGGAAAGGAGATGGTAAACTCAGTTTTAATACCTATATAGATAAGAAACCAGGAAGACAGATTGATCAAAAGCTTGTAAGAGACGCTATAAAGTTTCGTATCGCCGAGCGTCTTCTAACCAACTGAAAAATCGTTCTACTTTGAAACGACGCTTATATCGTCGTCCACGACGACCATCCTGCGTAGCCGGTTTCGGACGATTCTTTTCATGCGGCAATACCATTTCAGTACCGCGACACTTCAAAGCCACATCTAATGGATCAGAGTATATGCTTTGTCTCCTATCAACACCGCAAGGGATTCAGATATCCAATAAGCATCCAAAGCTGGTTCAACCAGACGCACTTCATGACAGGAAGCCCTTGTGATAAAAACACTCACGGGACTGCCGCGTTTTTCTATAATCACTACCAGTTCTGACCCTTTACCACACTTTGTCCTATCTACACAGATACCACTTTTCTTCGCTGGAATAAACTTCACATCAATACAACACTCACTCATATTTATTTGTATTCGTTTTTCAAGCTTTTCTATGGGTGGCTAGTTGCACTTTTTCAAGTGATCCATCCATAGACCATTGCTTGAAACGCCGATGACACGTTTGATAGGGTGGATACTTTTCTGGTAAATCCCGCCAAAGTACTATTGTTCGCAACACCCAGAGTATTGCATCTAACACTTCTCTATGACTACCCCAAGGTCTACCGGGTTGACCTGATGGAAGTTCAGGTAACAAAGGCATAATAACATTCCATTGTTTATCATTTAATTCTATTCAGATCATCTCCTAACTCATAGTAGAAATATATAGTAGATTTTGAAATTACTTGAACACTCTGCATTGGCGAGGTTAGGAAACCTCGTCTACCGTGGGACGAAAGTGTCAACTTATATTCATAATTCACTATAAATAGTTTAAAAGAAAAAACACACCAACCAATATTTATGAGATACGCTGTAGGTTTTGTGAATGTCCGAGGCGCAATGAATTGCACGACTACAAACGAGATATTTCTTCATAGTGAAATCAAAAAATATGTGCACATTCCCAGTAGATGCAGTTTCCTAACCCATCTATGTGACTGAACCAACACCGGTTCGGTTAGGAAACCGAACCTACCGTAGTGTGTAAATAATTATGGTTTTTACTATAAGTGAAGTTTAGGTGGAATTAGGTTTATTTTGTGGTGTTTTGCGTGTTTAAAACACAGATTATTGGGTTAAGTCTTCTGCAATCGGTTGAGAAACCCTCCTACAATGAAATTGGTGACAATTCATAGTCTATAGGTGGCAATTTTTGTTATATGTTAGACAAGAAATGATGAATATTGCCATAATTCTTACAAATTATGCATTTTCTTTCTAAAATAGTTGATTTAACATACTAAAATGTGGTATAGTAGTTATAAGTCAATTATAATATATTGTATTTTATTATATATGACTTTTTATTACTTTTTTTTGCTTAAAATAGTAAAGTGTATTACTATTGTGAATTTACAATTCACTTGAGTTTTGAATTCATGAAGTTGATTCAAAGAAAACATAAGAAAAAAGGATTTTAACAACAATAGATTTAAGAACTAATTTGACACTTTGAACAGACGAACTTCGGAGATCTCGCCTACCCAGCGAATGTCCGAGGCGCAATAAATTGCGACTACGAATACCTTAAACTCACTACCAAAAATGCATATTAATGGAATAACTACGATTTAAGGGATATTTGAAATATTGAATTCAAATAAAAAACATATCGCATCCATTTTCGTGACAATGTTAATAATTTTGGGAACAGTTCTTACAGGTTATGCAGACATTACCCCTGTGAGTGACCGCACACCGCAGATCCGTGATGCAATTGTGGCTGAGGTTCCGGGTGTGGATTCTGCTGACGATGTGACGGAAGCACACCTCGCTGGTATTGTTCGGTTGTCTATGTCTAGTGAGAATATCACAGCACTGAAAGAAGGCGACTTTGATGGACTGACTTCAATGACTTGGCTTGAGATGGGTAACAACCAGATTAGTAGTCTACCTGCGGACGTGTTCGCAGGTTTGACATCCCTCACACACTTGATTATGCCAAGGAACCAGATTAGTAGTCTACCTGCAGGTATATTTTCAGATTTGACTTCGATTAATCTTATTATTTTACGGGATAATCAAGTGGCGACTCTTCCTGCAGGTCTATTTAAAGGTCTGTCTTCGCTGACAGAGATATACCTTAAATATAACCAGATTAGTAGTCTACCTACGGACGTATTCTCAGGTTTGTCTTCGTTGACAAAGTTAGACCTTTCTAGTAACGAGATTAGTAGTCTGCCTGCGGACGTATTCTCAGGCTTGTCCTCACTTACAACGATCGAACTTGAATGGAATCAACTGAATAATCTATCTGCAGGACTATTTGCAGGTTTGTCCTCACTTACAACGATTAAACTCGGTGGTAACCAACTGACTACTCTTCCTACAGGTCTATTCTCAGGTTTATCTTCGCTGGATTCGATTTCCCTTTATCGGAATCAATTGAGTAGTCTTCCGATGGGTATATTCTCAGGTTTGTCTTCACTCACTGAGTTGATCCTGTTCAATAACGCAGCTGAGTTATCTTTAATAATTGAACTGCAGCAGGTTGGCGTGAATCAGTTTAAGGCAGTTATGGCTACCGGTGCGCCATTTACTATTGTGGTGCCGATCAATGTTACGAATGGGAGTATTATGGGTGGTGCAACGACTGCTACTATTCCCATCGGTAGTGTAGAAAGCACACCTTTCACGGTGATCCCGACCCCTGGCACATCTGATGCTGTGTCCTTGCTATTAGGGACTTTACCGGATCTACCCTCAGATCATAGAGGTTATAGACTCGCGCCCTTTAATTTTCCCCCAGAATTCGTTGAGGGTCCGAGCACGATACGCACAGTCGCTGAGGATATACATACTGGTGGAGATGTCGGCACCACAGTCAGTGCTACTGATCCGTATAACGACCCATTGACCTACACACTGAGCGGGACAGATGCTAGTTCATTTACAATTGATGCTACGACTGGGCAGTTAAGAACCAGTATACGACTTGACTACGAAACCCAATCCACCTACATGGTAACTGTTAATGTTACGGATGGCACTTTAAATGATTCAATAGCGGTAACTATCAATGTTACCAATGTAGAACCGGAGGTTTTGAATGCTGGTGAACCGCGCACCGTGAGGCTTTTCTATTTCTTACCGAATGATCGTCCATATCGCCAAGAAGTTGTTGACGCGATGAAAACTGGGATATTGGAGGTTCAGAGTTTCTATGCCGAGCAGATGGCGGCACATGGACACGGGAACACGACATTTAATATTGAAGCCGATGCACAAGGAGAACCAATTGTTCATCGTATTAACGGAGACAACAGCGACAGCCGATACGCGAGTAGTGGGTATACTGACGGTGAAATCATCCGAGCATTTGATACTTCCACCATGATTTCAGCCATCGTCATGGATGTTAGCCATCATAGTGTAAGAGGACGAGGTACGGGGAATAAAAGTAATGGATGGTTAATAATATATGAAGATTGGGATTGGTTTACTGCAGCTCATGAACTGGCACACGCCTTCGGGTTGCATCACGATTATCGTGATAATTCGTATGTTTTGTCATACGGAACAACGGATCGTTCAACTGCAACATTATCGGCTGCTGCCGCCGAGTTTTTATCGGTGCATCCTTACTTTAATACCAGTATCCCCCTTGAAATTGGAACAGGACCTACCGTAGAACTGGTGTCACCGACAACTTATCCTGCTGGATCAGAAAGCGTCAATATCCGAGTAAGGGTTCGCGACGATACTGGACTTCATCAGGCAATGCTTTTTGTTCGCCCCAACAATCCCTTTCGTGGTACCACTCCGGAACTCAAAATGTGGCAGAAGTTGGATGGTGAAACAGATACTACTGTTGTATTCAATTTCGACGGTAGAGTTCCATCCGATGGTGATGATCCAGATATGACACTCGCCAATACGGATCAATACGAAATCAGTGTGATGGCGGTGGATACGGAGGGAAACTGGTATAGATCTAATTTTATTACACTTGAGGCAGGGGAAGCTCAGGAGATTGTTCCGGTCAGCGACCGCACACCGCAGGTGCGCGATGCGATTGTGGCTATAGTACCAGGTGTCAATTTTGCCAGGGGTGTAACCGCAGCACATCTTGCTAATATAGTTTACTTAGATCTGCGTAATAAGAACATCAAGTCACTGAAACAAGGTGACTTTTCTGGCTTGTCAGCGTTAGATAATCTCGATTTGTCTAACAATAAGTTGTCATCTCTTCCTGCTGGGGTTTTTGATGGCTTGTCAGCACTAAAGATTTTGAACCTGTATTACAATGAGTTGTCGTCCCTTCCTATTGGAGTTTTCCATGGCTTGTCAGCACTCACACGTCTTACGCTGTTTGTCAATGAGCTGACAACACTACCTGCTGGGGTTTTTGATGGCTTGTCAGCACTAAGCCATTTGAATTTGTCTAACAATGAGTTGTCATCTCTTCCTGCAGGTATCTTTTCTGGGTTATCGTCGCTGACAACACTTAACTTGAAGGGTAACGCTGTCTACCCGATGCCCCTTACAGTGTCGCTGGTAAAAGTTGGAGCAGATCAGTTCAAGGTGGATGTGCCTACCGGTGCGCCATCTGACATGGACATACCACTTATTGTTGTGAATGGAACTATTAATGGCGGCGTAGAACGTGTCACGATCCCTACAGGCAGTGTGAGAAGCGATGTCCTTACCGTTACCCGTACGCCCGGTACAACAGCTGCAGTCATTGTAGACCTTGAGAGGACAGTGCCGAGTCCTACCGGGGCCGACTACGTTTTCTACAAATCATTCCCTCATTTGGAAATCTTCAGTCCTTTGGCAGGAGCACCCACCCCTGTGAGCGAACGCACACCGCAAGTGCTTGATGCTATCGTAGCTGCAGTACCAGAGATAGATCATATCCACCATGATAGAGACATACGCTACCTGATAGGTGGACAGTTTGTAGACAAGAAATATAACATGGGACACTATGTGTCTGAGGCATACCTCGCGGCAATTACGAATCTGGATGTGTTCGGTGTGTCTGGCGGTGCTGACTTAAGCCTCAGCGGTAATTGGTTTAGTCTGCATGGCAACGCTACAGAACTGAAACTCGGTGATTTTGATGGCATGACGAATTTAGCAAAACTCCGCCTTGATGGCAACGAGTTGAGTTCATTGCCAGGGGATCTCTTTGACAATCTCACCAACCTGACTACGCTCAACCTTAGCAGCAACGAGTTGAGTTCATTGCCAGAGGATCTCTTTGACAATCTCACCAATCTGACTACGCTCAACCTAGACAGCAACGAGTTGAGTTCATTACCAGCGGGTCTCTTTGACAATCTCTCCAACCTGACATATCTCAATCTATTGGACAATCCGTTGGGTCCACTGTCAGAAGGTTATTTTGACAACCTGACCAAACTAACAACGTTACACCTACCAGCCTCTGTCACGCCACCGACAACGCCGGAAGATAGCAAGGTTACCCCGGTCGCTGACCGGACACCACAGGTGCGCGACGCTATTGTAGCTGCAGCCGGTGTCAATTCTGCCGCCGATGTGACCGCAGCACATCTCGCTGCAATTACGGAATTGGATCTGCAGGAAGAGAATATTGCAGCACTAAAACAAGGAGATTTTGACAATCTTCACGGTTTGGATTTACTTGTACTAAACGGCACGTTCAGTTCATTGCCAAGTGGCATCTTTGACCAATTGGTCAACTTGAGAATACTCGGCATAGCAGGCAGCCAGTTGAATTCTTTGTCAAGCGACATCTTCGACAATCTTACCAATCTGAAATCACTCGGCATAGTCAACACCCAGTTGCGTTTATTACCTGATGGCATCTTTGACAATCTTACCAACGTGCCATTCATCACCCTAAGCAATAACCAGTTGAGTTCATTACCTGATGGCATCTTTGACAAAACTACAATGTCACTCGACTTAAGCAACAACCAGTTGAGTTCATTACCTGATGGCATCTTTGAGGGCATTTTTAGCGAACCACCCGATCTTACAGGGTTTGAGGTGCTTGGTGTTCCGCTGGGTCAAGTACTGGAGGAAACTCTTGCTGGCACAGACTACACAACTGTTAACCTGACCGGTAACCTTGTCAACCCGATGCCCCTTACTGTATCATTGGAGAAGGTTGCGGATGGTCAGTTCAAGGCAGTGACACCCGCGGGAGCACCGTTTAAACTTGTGCTGCCTATCAGAGTTGTAAACGGCAGCATCAACGGGGGTGTAGAGAGTATCACGATCCCCGTAGGCAGCGTGGAAAGCGATATCTTCACCGTGACCCGCACATCAGGGACAACCTATGCTACCACAGTAAATATCGGCACATTACCTCAACTACCCAAACAGCATAGTGGTTATACCCTTGTCAAATCCGATGCCCTTCCGCTGGTGTTCTCAGAACTGGGTGGAAGCATATTAACCCCGGTTAACCAACGATCACCACAGGTGCGCGATGCGATTGTGGCGGCAGTGCCGGGTGTGAATTCCGCTGACGACGTGACCGCAGCACATCTCGCCGCAATTACAAGCCTGTCTTTTGGACTTAGTAATCCTACGAAGGTAGGCGATTTTGATGGACTCACCGGTCTGACAAGAATTGGAATGGGTACAGATCTAACCTCCATTCCGGAAGGTTTTTTCAATGAATTCAGCAACTTAACGTTTTTGGATTGGGAAGATTTACAATTAAGTTCACTGCCAGCCGGAATATTTGACAATCTCACTAATCTTACAAGCATGAGTCTTGGTTTTGGGCAGTTGAGTTCTTTGCCCGATGGTATCTTTGACAATCTCACTAATCTTACAGCAATGAGTCTTGGTTTTGGGCAATTGAGTTCTTTGCCCGTTGGTATCTTTGACAATCTTACTAATCTTACAGCAATGAGTCTTGGTTTTGGGCAATTGAGTTCTTTCCCCGATGGTATATTTGACAATCTCACCAACCTGACAAGGCTCAGAATAACCAACACACAAATGTTAGCATTGCCTGATGGACTGTTATCTGGGGTATCGTCATTAACAAGCCTCAGTTTTTTTAGTAATGCAGCTGACCCGATGCCTTTTACCGTGTCATTAGAGAAGATTGGAGCGGGACAATTCAAGGCAGTGGCACCCACAGGCGCACCTTTTGATATTGTATTGCCTATTCGTCTCACAAATGGACGTATTGATGGTGGGGCGAGCAGCATTACTATTCCCGCTGGCAGTGTGGAAAGCACCACTCTTACTGTGACACGCACCCCCGGTGCCACCTATGCTACCACAATAAATATCGGTACATTACCAAGTCTACCCCAAAATCATACCGGCTATTCACTTGTTAAATCCGTTGGTCTTCCGCTCGCGTTCCCAGAACTGGGTGGACAGGTATTCACCTCAGTCGGCAGTCGTACACCACAGGTAGCAGAGGCGATCCTCGGCGTTGTCCGTCTAAATGATCCGAACGTCTCCAGCTTCGCAGAGATCACGAATAGTCACCTTACTGGAATTACTGCCTTATATTTGAACGGTAGAAATATCACATCTCTAAAGTCAGGTGATTTTGAGGGACTCAGCAGTTTGGAAGAGCTGCGTCTCCATAGTAATCAACTTACGAGTCTGCCAGAAGACATCTTTAGCGGACTCACTGCACTAACAACACTCACCCTATATGGTAATCAGTTAACCACGCTACCGCCAGGGATATTTAATGGATTATCGTCACTCTCAACGCTCCGTTTCGGTCTCAATCAGTTGACGACGTTACCAGCGGGTCTATTTGACGGACTTAATTCGTTGACAGATTTGCGTATGATTGGTAATCAGTTGTCCGAATTACCGGAAGGTATATTTGTAGGATTGACAGGACTGACAACGCTCAGTTTAGGCAGTAATGCGGTTGATCCTTTACTTCTTACTGTCTCATTGGAAAAGGTTGGCAATGGGCAGTTCAAGGCAGTTGCACCGACGGGCGCGCCTTTTGATATGGTGCTGCCGATAACCGTTACCGATGGCAGCATTAGCGGTGGTGCAACAACTCTTACAATACCCGCAGGCAGCGTGGAAAGCGAAGTGCTTACCGTTACCCGCACACCCGGTGCGACCTATGCTACCACAGTCAATATCGGCACATTACGAAGTCAACCTGGAAATCATACCGGTTATTCCCTTGTCAAATCCGTTGACCTGCCGCTTGCATTCCCAGAACTGGGTGGTAGGGTATTTGTTCTTGTGAGTGACCGCACGCCACAGGTGCGCGATGTTATCGTCGCAGCAGTACCAGGGGTGAATTCTCCCAACGATGTAACCGAGGCGCATCTAGCTGCCATTACACGCCTTAACTTTTGGTTTGGTGTATCTCAACTGAAAATAGGTGATTTTGATGGTCTCTCATCGCTGACGAGTATCTCTATCGATGTATCTGAAGGTTCGGTTATTTCTGAGGATGCGATTACTAATCTACCCACTTTGAATAATATCTTTATTGATAGATCTCCAGGTTTGATTATCTCTGAGGGTGCCATTACTAATCTACCCGCTTTGAATAATATCTCTATTAATAGATCTCCAGGTTTGACTATCTCTGAGGGTGCGTTTACTAATCTACCTGCTTTCACATTAATCTGGATTGAGAGAAGTAGCGACTTGGCTATCTCTAAAGGAACATTTTCTAATCTACCGGCTCTCACAACTATCAGGATTGAAACATGCAGAGACTTAACTATCCCCGAAGGAGTATTTTCTAATCTGCCCGCACTAACAGACATAAGGTTATCCCAAAACAATTTGACTACATTGCCTGAAAATATCTTTGACAATCTCACTACACTGGAATATCTCGACCTATCAAGCAACAATTTGACAGCACTGCCCGATGGGCTTTTTGAAGGGCTTACATCGCTGACAACGCTCCGTTTAAATGGTAACGCAGTTAATCCAATGCCCCTTAGTGTGACACTGGAAACAGTGGCAGAAGGTCAATTCAAAGCAGTCGCACCAACGGGGGCACCTTTTGATATTGTGCTGCCGATCAGTGTTTCCAATGGAAGCATAAGCGGCGGAGCAACGAGTCTCACGATCCCCACAGGCAGTGTGGAAAGCGATGTGCTTACCGTCACCCGCACACCCAGTGTGACATTTGCCGTGAGTGCGGATATTGGAACGCTGCCGGGGGTACCTACCAATCATACCGGTTATACCCTTGTCAAATCGGCAAATCTGCCTATAGAGGTTATCAGTGAGGTAATCCCCATTGTTCTCGTTGACAAGGGTGTTTGTAAGGTAGGTGATATTCTCACTCCCGGTGAAAGCTGCACTTACCCAGACACTGATGCGGTTTTCTCTGTGATCGCTGATGGTAAGTCTCAATGGAACATCCCAGGATTACCGGATTGGCTTGCATCGTTTGTAAATAGAATATCTATTAATGATTCAATGAGTATTATTTCAACTGTCAACGGAAAGACCTATCGATTCGAGGCAAGAGCCGTTGAGAACAATTCTTGGCAGATAGAACAGATCGGAGACAGAACGCAAGAATCAATAGCCTCAGGTATCAATATTCCTGATGCTAATCTCCGCACCAAAATAGAAGATGCCCTCAATAAATCATCGAGTGACACAATTACCATTACAGAAATGGAAACGCTAACATCGCTCAACGGCCAGGATTCCTCTATTAGTGATCTAACAGGTCTTGAGACGGCTACCAACCTAACAACGTTGAAACTTGGCAACAATGCAATAGTTGACATCTCGGCACTTGCGAACTTGACAAAACTCACCGAGTTACAACTCTGGGACAACCAGATTACGACACTGTCCGACTTATCCGGATTAACCAACCTAACAACGTTATACCTGTGGGGAAACACTGTCTCAGATATCTCTGACTTATCTGGATTGACAAGTCTGATGCAGCTGCGACTCGGTGAAAACAGTATCACAAATATAGGTACAGTTTCAAACTTAACAAACCTGACGCAGTTATATCTGAATGAAAACACTATAACCGATATTTCAGCGGTAGCGGGATTAACAAACCTCACAGAACTACGCATCGGCGACAACACTATATCAGATATAACACCTGTTCAGAATCTAACAAACCTTGAATGGTTAGATATACCGAATAACAGCATTTCGGATATATCCGCAGTCCAAAATCTAACGTCACTGGTAGAGTTATACTTTCAAAATAACAGTGTCTCCGATCTATCGCCTTTGGTAGCAAATACTGGTTTTGGAGAGTTCACCGAACTTGATGCCCAAGGTAATCCGTTGAGTTATCCATCTATCTACACGTATATACCTGCTCTGCAAGCGAAGGATGTGTATATTGACTTTGACAACCGAGTGGCGACCGTACCTGTGAAAATATCGGGAGATACACAACAAGATAAAACCGGCGCACTACTTACACTGCCATTTATCGTTGAAGTGAAAGATGCAGATAGTGTCATTTTTGCGGGAGTGCCTGTCACTTTTGCTATTACAGCAGGTGGTGGTACACTTAGTTCAACAAGCACCACAACCGATGTGAACGGCAGGGCACAAAGCACATTGACACTTGGCGATGCCGCTGGCACAAATACCGTTAGCGTCAGTGTGGCGGCTGTCACGCAGACGATTACATTTACTGCGACAGCAACCGCACCGGTAGTTGTTTACATTACCCCTGTTGGTGACCGAACATCACAAGTAGCACAGGCAATCCTCGGTGTCGTCCGTTTAGACTATCCGACCGTCTCCAACTACGCGGAGATTACTGCTACACACATTGCTTCACCGACAACATTATATCTGAATAACAGGAACATTACGACTCTGAAATCAGGTGATTTTGATGGACTTACCGGTTTGGAAGACCTCCGTCTCAATAATAACCAGCTAACTTCTCTACCATCAAACATTTTTTCCGGACTAACCGCACTCTCAAATCTCAATCTGTTTAACAACCAGTTAAGTAGTTTGCCAAATGGCATATTTGAAGGATTGACATCGCTGACAAAAATCCGGTTGGCAGGCAATGCAGTTGATCCACTTCCTGTTACCGTATCATTGGAAAAGGTCGCAGAAGGTCAGTTCAAAGCGGTTGCCCCCACGGGTGCCCCGTTCACTATTGTGTTGCCGATTAACGTTGCTAACGGAAGTATCACGGGGAGTGCAACAACGCTCACAATTCCGCAAGGTAGTTTGGAAAGCGATACCCTCAACGTAACACGCACCGCTGGCACAACCGCGGATGTCACCATTGATATTGGGACCTTACCGAGTCTACCGCGCAACCACTTCGGTTACGCACTGGTGAAACCTGATGACCTACCGTTAGCAGTTATCACAAGTATCAACACTGCTCCCGTATTTACGGATGGCACCGCAATCACGCGCACTGTAACAGAAAACACTGTTGCTACCACCAACATCGGCACACCGATTGCTGCCACAGACACCGAAAACGATACCTTGACCTACACACTCAGTGGCACGGATGCAAGTGCGTTTGATATTGATAACAGCACCGGACAACTAAAAACGAAGACAACTCTTGACTATGAAACAAAGAACACTTATACCGTTACAATTACAGTTTCGGATGGCAGTCTCACGGATACAATCACGGTTACCATTAACATTACCGATATAGACGAAGCCGTAGTAGTTGATCCACCAACGACAAACGTCGCACCAACATTTACAGATGGTGAAAGCACGACCCGTGTTGTCTCCGAAAATACAGCTGCTGGCACTAACATCGGAAATCCCGTGAACGCAACGGACGCAAATAACGATACGTTGACATATTCGCTCGGTGGTATAGATGCCACCTCGTTTGATATTGATAGCACAACAGGTCAACTCAAAACAGAAGCATCGCTTGACTATGAAAACAAACGCGTCTATTCAGTCACTATCACCGCCACCGATGATGAACTATCGGATACGATCACAGTGATTATCAGTGTAATTGATGTGAACGATACTGTCCTGAGTATAGGATTTGTGCCTGTTGCGGATCGCACGTCACAGGTGCGAGATGCAATCGTTGCTGCCGTGCCGAACGTGGCAGATGCTGCTTCTGTTACCGAATCACAGGTCGCTGCTATTACAAGTCTCAATCTACGCAGCAAAGGTATTTCATCTCTCAAAACAGGTGATTTCTCTGGGATGACTGCACTGACAACCCTCAATTTGTTTAGAAACCAACTCTCCGAACTACCACCAGGGATATTTGATGGATTAACAGCATTGTCAACCCTGCGATTAGGGGACAACGTTGTTGACCCACTACCGCTTTTCGTATCCCTCCAAAGTGTCGGCACAGGTCAGTTCAAGGCAGTGATTACGACAGGGGCACCGTTTAGTATGGTGTTGCCGATCACTGTCACGGACGGAAGTATTAGTAGCGGCATAACGAGCGTTACGATTCCACAAGGGAGGGCAGAAAGCACCTCATTTACAGTGATAGGCACTGCCGCTAAAGTGTCTTTCGGGACATTTCCCAGTATACCACAAGGTCATTTCGGCTATACGCTTACACAATTCACAGTTTGTAACCGCACTACCGAAGTGGCAGATGCGATTGCGGCGGCGGTTGGCGTGAGCGACTGCAGCGATGTTACAGAGGTTGACCTCGCTACCATTACACGACTTGACCTGTCAGGTTCCGCAATTACATCCTTGCAAACTGGTGATTTTGATGGCATGGTCTCCCTCAGAACGCTTTACCTGGAGAACAACGATCTCACCAGTCTACCCAACGGCATTTTTGACGACTTGGTATCACTGACTTTCTTATCACTCAATGAAAACAAGTTGACGACTTTGTCAAGTGGTATCTTTAGCAAATTAACCTCACTGACACACCTGGATATATTTGACAACGATATGAGTTCGTTACCGAGCAGTGTTTTTACCGGGTTGTCCGCGCTTACTTCATTATCTCTGAAAAACAACGAACTGACATACCTACCGGGAGATATATTCAGTGGATTGTCATCGCTAACTTCGCTTTCGTTATCAAACAACAAACTAACATCATTAACAGCTGGGATTTTTGAAGGTCTGACGCAGCTAAGTCAGCTCCATCTGAGTTTGAACCCAAACGCAAATACACTGTTGACGTTAAGAATATCGCTTCAGAAGGTAGGAACAAACAGTGTTAAAGCTGTTGTCCCCAGTGGGGCACCATTTACGATGACAATCCCAGTCCAGATTGAGAATGGCGTTTTAGCAGGTGGGGCAACGACTATGACGATTCCGATAGGCGCGGTTGAAAGCCAACCATTGACAATAACGCGCACGGCAGGAGCCGTCGCTGCTGTTACAGCGGATGTCGGTACTGCATTGCCGCGGCTACCTTCAAATCACAACGGATATAATATTCTCAAATCTCGTACCTTGCCGTTAGAAGTGCTGCCGCCATTAAACTCACCACCGGTATTCACAGAAGGTGCAAGCACAACCCGCACAATCTTAGAGAATACAGCAACAGGCATAAATATCGGTGATGCAATTACCGCAACCGATGTCAATACAGCTGACACCTTGACATATACGTTGCGTGGGACGGATGCAGCAGCGTTTGATATTGATAGCACAACCGGACAATTAAAAACAAAGGCAGTTCTTGACTTTGAAACCAAAAACACTTATTCGGTTACGTTGACTGTCTCTGATAG
Organism: Candidatus Poribacteria bacterium; assembly: GCA_965214095.1. Taxonomy (GTDB): domain Bacteria; phylum Poribacteria; class WGA-4E; order WGA-4E; family WGA-3G; genus MSPOR6. The sequence continues at coordinate 3,470,797 of OZ243938.1, forward strand.
TATTGCGATGGATACGATTGCTGTTACAATCAATATCTTAAATGTCAACGAAGCACCGGAATTTGCTGCAGGCAGTCCAACAACGCATACTGTGGCAGAGAATACAGCGGCGGGTGAAAATATCGGCACAGCATACAGTGCTACCGATGTGGATGGCGACACGTTAACCTATAGTCTCAGTGGACAAGATGCTGCAGCATTCGGTATTGATACCGCAACCGGACAGTTGAAAACAAGTGCTGCACTTGACTATGAAACTAAAACCATCTATTCGGTAACAATCACTGTTTCTGATGGGAAACTCAATACATCCATCACTGTTACGATCAATGTTACCGATGTAGATGAATTGCCTACAGATCCACAGGAAGTTGAAGATGTTTCTGCAAACAACGCGCCTGTGTTCACAGACGGAGAAACTGCAACACGCACAGTCGTTGAAAATACATCCTCCGGTGTAGTCATCGGTTTGGCAGTGTCCGCCACAGATGCGGATAACGATACGTTGACTTATACCCTCGATGGCACGGATGCAAGTGCATTTGATATTGATGGTTTAACCGGACAACTAAAAACAAAAGCAGCACTTGACTACGAAACCAAAACCACTTATACGGTTACAATTACTGCCTCAGACGGTAGTCTTACTGCTACGATAGAAGTTACCATCAACGTCACAGATGTTGCCGAAGTTGTTACAGGTGAAGATGGAACGTCAACAGATACTGATACCGATGAAAATGGTGAAAGCGTCACCGACACTGTAACAGATACTGATACCGATGAAAATGGTGAAAGCGTCACCGACACTGACACGAACAATGAACCCGCCTCTACTGTTAGATTTACACCAGTGAGTGAACGTACATCGGTAATTCGCGATATTATAGTGAGAGCAGCAGGAGTAGAATCTGCCGGAGATGTGACCGAAACACATCTTGCAAGCATTAAGTCTTTGTCTTATAGCGGTCATTCGCAGCCGTCCCTCAGCACCCTGAAAATTGGTGATTTTGATGGACTCACAGGACTCACGAAGCTCTCTATGGCTGACCACAGTTTGAGTTCATTGCCAGATGGTATATTCGACGATCTTACTTCGCTGACAACACTTACACTGAGGGGATTTCGGTCCAATACCCCTTTGAGTTCATTGCCTGCGGGTATCTTTGACAATCTCACCAAACTAACATATCTCAATATATCCGAGAACAGTTTGAGTTCATTGCCTACGGGTGTCTTTGACAATCTCACCAAACTAACATATCTCAATATAGGCTACAACAGTTTAAGTTCATTGCCAGATGGTATCTTTGACAATCTCACTGAGTTGATAGAATTTTGGATGTTTAATAATCAGGTGAGTTCATTACCAGATGGTATCTTTGACAATTGTACCTCGTTGACAGCACTCAGGTTGGGCGGCAACGGTTTGAGTTCATTGCAGGCTGATGTCTTTGACAATCTCAGCGCGCTTTCATTTCTTACTCTGGGCAGCAACAACTTGAGTTCGTTGCCAGAGGGTATCTTTGACAATCTCAGCGCGCTGACTTCACTCTTTCTGCACGCCAACGGTATAGTGTCATTTCCTGATGGTATCTTTGATAACCTCAGCGCACTCACATATCTTAACGTATACAACAATCCAATAGAGGATTTTGAGCAACTCCGTAGACTCAAAGCAAATAATCCGGGCATAGAGATTTTTGGTATTAGAATCCCTGAAGAGGATGATAACGGAGCACCTGCACTCCCCGCTGTTCCATCAGAAACAACTCTTTTAGCGAACTTCCCAAACCCATTCAACCCAGAAACGTGGATACCGTATCAACTTGCTAAACCGGCTAAAGTCACCTTGACGATCTATAGCATGCGTGGTGTTGTAGTTCAACAGTTGAAGTTAGGGCAGAAGCCTGCGGGTGTCTATCTGAGTCGTTCCCGTGCTATCCATTGGGATGGCAGAAACAGTATCGGTGAGAAGGTTGCTGCAGGTGTGTATTTCTACACACTCACCGCAGGTGAATTTAGTACTACACGGAAGATGTTGATAAGGAAGTAGCATTTTGAACCCACCCTAAACCGTGCTTACAAGCTCACTATAGGGTGGATGCATGATTATCACATACGATTGCACTTTGCAGTCAAAAAATACAAGGAATATATGATGAATATGTTAAAAGAAAAACGAAATATAATTGTGTTACTTATCGTAGTCATGTTCTTAATAAATGGTGTACAAGGTATGAGTTATGGACAGGATGATGCTCTGACTGTTACCCCCGGTGAAACCAACACATCCATTAGTGTCAGATTTACAGATTTTCTCTTCGTTTATGATGAAAACGCATACCAAGTTCAGTTGCGTCGAAAAACACCGCAAGGAGAGTGGATAACAAAATGCGTGATTATTTCGCTCAGCTATGGTCTCCATAATCTCGAATCCAGACCTCCCGGAAATTACGTAGGCAGTGTCATCTTCACAGACCTTGAGCCTGGTACTACATACCAAGCACGTTACCGAGATACAAACTTGTCAGAATGTCATGACAATCCCCCCGCTCCAAATCCGTGGTCTGCAATCGTAGAAGCGACAACACACTTAGTTACACCCCCACGTGTTGAATTTGTTGATGCTAATTTAGCGACATTAGTACGCAGGGCACTGGATCTTGATACTGGAGATGGAGTTGACCTCCTCAAAATCCCCAAAGAGAAACTGACAAAATTAAGAGGTGTATATGATAGGGTAGGAAAGATAAGGGACCTGACTGGTTTGGAACATGCGACTGAGCTTACGAAGTTAGATCTCTTTCTCCATCAAGTCATTGACATTACGCCACTTGCAGGACTCACGGAACTCACGGAGATAGATCTCGGAGGCAATGAAATCATTGATATTACGCCACTTGCAGGACTCACGGAACTCACGGAGTTATATCTTGGAGGTAATGAAATCAGAGATATAACTCCGCTTACCCAACTCACACAACTCACGGAGTTAGATCTCTCAGACAATTATATCATTGACATTAGTCCGCTTGCAGGGTTGACGCAGCTAACGATATTATATCTCAGTTATAATCAAATACAGGACATCACACCGCTTTCAACACTAACACAACTGACATCGTTACGTCTTCTTACTAATCAAATCAGTGACCTTACTCCTCTCGCACAACTCACACGATTGGTTAGGTTACACCTAAAGAAAAATGAAATCACCGATGTCACACCGCTCACACAACTCACTAACTTAGAATATATAAATTTAGAAGACAACAATATCACTGATATCACACCCTTGGCACAACTCTCGGATCAGACACAGATAGATACTGATTCTTTTGGGAAAGGATTGCTGCCAAGTCAAATTGAACTTTTGACAGTCTCGTCCTCAGAACCGTTGTTAGAAGCAACACTGAACGGAAGTCCGGTGACACTCACACTGCTACCGAGTGGTGCGGCTTATGATACATCAATTGAAAATATCAGAAACGCCTTGACATTAACCGGTATTGAGGGCATGACTGTATCTGATGTGATACGCGTAAGTGATACAGAACTAAAAGTGTCGTTTGAATTTACGGGTAATTTGGAAAACACTACCCTGTTGACCATTTCACTTGGCGCGGAGGCAGTTACTGGTTACGAAGGTCGCACACTCACGGGTGAAATTCCTGTTTACCCTGACATAGAATTAACTGTATCATCCAGCGATCCGTTGACAGCTGCCACCCTGCATGGAAGTGTTGTAACGCTAAGTAAGGGGCGGTTTAGTTCCAATTATTATGTTAAGCGTGGTACCTGGCTATCTGGCGTTACCGGCGTCACTATTGATAGCCAGACAGATATAGAAAGGGTCAGTGCTACCGAGGTGAAAATTACACTTACTTATGATGGCAGCGGCAGCATTGACGAGGATACGATCCTGACCTTCACCCTTAGACCGTATGCAATATCAAATTACAGTGGTCCCTCACTTACCGCTGAGATACCTGTTTCCCCATCAACCGAAATAGAAGTAAATAGAGATTTAGTAGCATCAACAGCATTTCCGTTGACGAAGGAAACCTTGAATCGAAGTTTAGTGCTACTGACGCTGCAAAATGATTCCTATTCCTTTTTACAAGGCTCTGTACTTACTGTGACGCTATCGGGAATTGATGGGGTCTCTAACAGAGGATTTGGTCTTGATGTAAATCACATAAATAGCAAGGAAATCGTTGTTAGGATTAACTTTCGAGGAGACTTTGATACCGATGCTACTCTAATCTTATCAGTTCCCTCAAAGGGAATAGAAAACTACAAAGGCCCACCGCTCTCAGGGGCGTTACCTGTCACTGTGAAATCGGGAAGGCAGGTGCTTGTACCAGAATCCCAGCGACCTTCAATGTTTTGGATCAACACGGATACTGACAAGATTGAGTCACTTGACCGTTTTGATGCGATTACGAATCATGTCGCAAGTCTAACTGTAGATGCAGCAGGTGGCAAGATTTACTGGGCTGAGCACGGTAGCAGTCGCGGGATAATCAAAAGTGCCAATCTTGACGGGACAAACGTTGAGGTGTTGACAACCGAACCAATCACTGCTAACAGCCTTACCGTTGACACTGCGGATAGCAAACTCTATTGGATAGATTCAACGCAAGATAAAATCCTAAGTGTTAATCTCAATGGCGAAAATATCCGCACCATCATCGAAACTGGTAATAATATTTTGAATTTCGCTGTAGATGCAGCAGGCGGCAAACTCTATTGGACGGATAAATTTAGCATTTGGCGTGTGAACCTTGATGGGACAAATAACGAAAAAATATTGACTAATTCAGGATTATACCCATTAATAGGGGGCATTGTTGTAACAGATGGTAAAATCTATTGGTCAGAACGACGGTCATCTGTAAGTGGCAACATCCGTCGTGCTAACCTCAACGGTACAGACATTGAAACGCTCGCTACACCACTGGGTAACCCTACCGACATTGCCGTTGACACTGTAGATGGCAAGATATATTGGCTAAACTCGTTTGGTGGAATCCAGCGGATGGACATCAACGGTGGAGAGATTGAGAATGTTGTTTACGGTATAGATGCAACGGGAGGTTTTGCGGTAGGTCTAGTCTCAACGCAACCGACAACACCAACCACGCCTGAAACACCAACCACCGATGCCATCGTGAGCATTGCACCTATCTCTATAGCATCCCCTGCTGTCGGGGAGCAGTTAGCAGTGAGTCTAAACATTACAGGGGGCGAAGCGGTTGCAGGCTATCAGGCAACTGTCCAGTTTGATGACACTGCCCTTCGGTTTGTCTCAGGTGCGAATGGTGATTTTCTACCCACGGGTGCATTCTTTGTGCAACCTATAGTGGAAGGAAATCTTGTAAAACTGACTGCTGCATCTCTTGCCGGAGAAAGCGATGGGGACGGAACACTCGCGACACTCACCTTTCAGGTCATCGCTGTGAAGGCATCCACTCTGACGTTATCTGATGTGCTGCTTACCGATACTGAAGGTATCGCTTATGTTCCCAGTGTTGAAAACGCAGAGATAACTGAACCAAGCGGGCTCAAAGGGGATGTGAATGGAGATGGCATCGTGAACATCCAAGACCTTGTGCTAGTCGCATCCAATCTCGGTAAGACAGGGCAAAACGCGGCAGATGTCAATGGTGATGGTGTTGTCAATATTCAAGACCTTGTCCTTGTTGCAGGTGCGTTGGGCACGAGTGCTGCAGCACCCTCTCTGCATCTCCAATCTCATGATACGCTCACGGCATCTGAAGTCAAAAAATGGCTATCCGAAGCACAGCAGTTAAACCTCACGGATGCAACGTCATTACAGGGCATTCTGTTCTTACAACAGCTTCTTGAGGCGTTGACACCGAAAGAGACTGCACTTTTGCACAACTACCCGAATCCGTTTAACCCAGAGACGTGGATTCCATATCACTTGTCAAAGGATACAGATGTCACACTGCATATCTATGCTGTGAATGGGACATTGGTGCGGACGTTGTCGCTTGGACAGCAAGCGGCGGGTATCTATCAAAGTCGTTCACGTGCTGCGTATTGGGATGGTAAGAATGAGTTCGGTGAAAAAGTCGCAAGTGGCTTGTATTTCTATACGCTCACCGCTGGCGATTACTCTGCTACGCGTAAGATGCTGATACGGAAGTAGAATTGAAAATATGGAAGATTGGAAAAATCGATGGCACTTCATACTTATCCCAAATGACCGAGAACCTCAGCCTGACATAGACACAAAATTGGATAGGTTAGTAAAAGAACTCCAACAATTTTACGCTGATCAGATGGAATTTCATGCGTTTGAAAGAAAAACATTTAGATTTGAGGCAGATGATGCCGGAAATGTCATTGTGCATCACGTCAACGGAAATTTTGACGAAGCATATTATCAGAATCCAGAAACTACATCTTGGATTGTATGGAGGGAAATTGAAGCACAGTTTGACATGTCAAAGAATATCTATCTTCTTGTGTTAGATACCGATAGTAATATGATTAAAACGAAAGAATCCGGATGTAAAAATATATATTTCCGATAAAAATGGTCGCACCAAGGTACTACCTGTCACTCTATCCCATTTCCAAGCAGAACACACCAACACAGGTGTTCTCCTCAAATGGACAACAGAATCCGAAGTAGATAACGCAGGATTTTACGTATACCGTAGCGAAACAAAAGATGGTGATTACAAGGTTGTCAACCCGACAATGATTCAAGGTGCTGGTACAACAGGTGAACGCAACGGGTACACATGGACAGATGCCACTGCTAAACCGAATACTGTCTACTATTATCGGATAGAGGATGTGTCGCATGCTGGGGAACGGGAACAGTTAGCAACGGTGCGGTTGAGAGGGTTAATCTCCGCAAGTGGAAAACTGACGATCCGTTGGGCAGATTTGAAAATTTAGGTTAAGTTGGGTTCGCTAAGATTCTACACAACCTAATGTTGATACGGAAATAGCAGTTTGCAATTGGGTGTTTTGCGAAACTAAACCTGACCTACAAACACAAAGAAATTATGGAGTTATGACAATGAAGAATATGTTAGTCAATAAAAAAATTATATCGTTGATACTACTCACAATTTTCTTAATTTGTATTATTCAAAGTCCAAGCCACGGTGGTTTCCTTGATAATATACTAGGTATCTTTACTGCAATCATAGATCTTATTATTGATATTGCTGAGGGTGTCGTCAAAATTGCTGAGGGTGTCGCTAATCTCTCTATTCGGATTGTTGGCACCGTGTTTTGGGACACGGGGAGTCTCACAAATATCACTCCTGCCTATCACGATGGTGGGATATTTGGTGTAATTGTTTCAAACAATATTCATCTATGGGACGCATTAACACATCAAACTCTGAACACGTTCACATACACATCTAACCTCACAGATATCGTCTTCAGTTTAGATGGATTGCTGATTGCCAGCGGAAGCGATGATAATACAGTTCAATTGTGGGACCCAAATACATTACAACTGAAAACGAAACTCATCGGACATACGGACAGTGTGCTCAGTGTGTCCTTCAGTCCGGATGGATCCATGCTCGCCTCGGCAGGTGCAGATGGGTTTGTGAAATTGTGGAATCCAGAGACTTTTCAAAACTTAGGTAGTTTCGGTGGACACACCGACACCGTGCGAAGCATCAAATTCAGTCCGAATGGTTCTATTCTCGCCTCCGCTGACAACGACCATAGTATCCGGTTTTGGAATCCACAAACGCAAACACTCCAAACGACATTGGTCGGACATACTGCGGCTATTTTGAGTCTTGCTTTCAGTGCAGATGGGGCAATGCTTGCCAGTGCAAGTGAAGATGGCACCGTCCGTGTATGGGACACGCAAAATAATCAAGAACTTGCACGAGTCTTCTGTTTACAGTGTAGACTTTAGTCCGGGAGGGAAAGTGATCGTAACAGGCACAGAGGACGGTGTAGCACGGTTGTGGGATCCAGAGAATAAAACAGTGTTAGCTACCCTTGGGCATGAGTCACCTGTGAAAAACGTCGCATTTGCCAAATCAGGTTCCATGCTCATTACGGGTAGTGCTGATAACAAAATGCGTCTATGGGATATCTCGGAGGAAACAGAAGAAAGCGAAGACTTAATCAGCAACCGCACGCTGCAGATGCGTACGACTATACTTTCCTTACTCCGTTCAGAAGATCCAACCATTTCCGGTCATTCTGACATCACTGCCGCACACCTTGCTAACATTACTACCTTAAATCTAAACAACAAAAACATCACATCCCTGAAAGTCGACGATTTTGATGGACTCACCAATTTGCAGACACTACGTCTTAATTTTAATCGACTGACATCGTTGCCAGTAGGTATTTTTGACGACAATACATCGCTCAGTAATCTCAATCTTTATAGAAACCAATTGAGTAGTTTACCAGATGGCATCTTTGAAGGCAAAACATCGTTAACGACGCTCCGCCTTGGTCGCAATGCAGTTGACCCACTTCCAATCTTTGTTTCATTAGAAAAGGTCGCAGAAGGTCAGTTCAAAGCTGTGGCACCGACTGGTGCAACGTTTAATTATGTTTTGCCTATCACCGTTACCAACGGTAGCGTCAACGGTGGGATAACGACACTCATGATCCCGCATGGTAGTGTGGAAAGTATTATCCTCAGGGTAACGCGCACAGCAGGTACTATTGCTAATGTTACCGTCAATATTGGGACACTACCGAACCTGCCGCGCAACCATTACGGCTATGCACTGGTGAAATCTGATGCACAACCTTTAGCGGTTATCAGTGCAACCAATACACAGCAGGTAGGTGTCAACATCCCCGATGCCAATCTACGTGCGAAAATTGAATCTGCACTCCGCAAAACATCTGGTGCAACAATTTCCGCTATGGAGATGACGACATTAACTACACTTAATGCACAAGACGCAAGTATTACCAACTTGACTGGACTTGAAACAGCGACAAACATTACAACACTCAAACTTGGAAATAACACAATATCGAATATATCCGCACTATCTGGATTGACAAGTTTGACAGAGTTGCAGCTATGGGACAACCAAATCACGAATTTATCATCACTTAGGGGATTAAATAGCCTGACGAAGTTATACCTGTGGGGGAACAACATTTCAGATATATCGCACATATCAGGATTAACAAATCTCACGCATCTACGTCTCGGTGAAAACAGTATCTCAAATATAGGTGCAGTGTCAAGATTGACGAACCTGACGGAGCTGTATCTGAATGAGAATACTATAACAGATATTTCCGCGGTATCTGGATTAACAAACCTCACAGCACTTCGTATCGGAAACAATACAATATCGGATATAACACCTGTTCAGAACCTAACGAACCTTGAATGGTTGGACATGCCGAACAACAGCATTTTGGATATATCCGCAGTCCAAAATCTAACGTCACTGGTAGAGTTATATTTTGCAAATAATGCTGTCTCCGATCTATCACCTTTAGTGGCAAATACCGGATTTGGAGAGTTCTCCGAAATTGATGCCCAGGGTAATCCGTTGAGTTATCCTTCAATCTATACGCACATTCCTGCACTACAGGCGAAAGATGTGTATATTGACTTTGACAGCCGAGTAGCAACTGCACTGGTGAAAATATCGGGGGATACACAGCAAGGGAACACCGGTACCGCACTTACACAGCCGTTTATCGTGGCGGTACGAGATGGAAGCAGTGTCGTTTTTGCGGGAGTGCCGGTAACCTTTGCAGTTACAGCAGGCGGTGGCACACTTAGTGCAACAAACACCACAACCGATCTCAACGGTAGGGCACAAACCACGTTGACACTCGGTAATACCGTTGGCACAAACACCGTGCGCGTCAGTGTTACGGGTATCACGCAGACGATTATATTTACTGCTACAGCGATAACAGCACCAATCGTTACAGTATCTCCTATAGCCAACCGTACTCCACAAGTACGAGATGCAATCGTCGTTGCACTCCCCGGTATTAACAGTGCCAACGATGTAACCGAAGCACATCTCCGAACAATTACACACTTAAATCTGAAAAACAAAAACATTTCAACTTTAAAGGAAGGTGATTTTGACGGGTTGTCGGCACTTACCGAACTCCAACTACAACAGAACCGATTAACAACACTTCCTGCTAATATCTTTTCCGGATTGTCGGCTCTGAGGACGCTCTATCTGAGTAGCAATCAACTTGCAAGCTTACCGATGTCTGTGTTTTCAGGTTTATCGTCGTTGTCTAACCTATACCTGAATAATAACAAGCTTACCAATTTACCCGAAACAGTTTTCTCCGGACTGACCTCACTGAGACAGATAAACATGCACACAAACCAGCTGACAACACTCCACGTCAATGTGTTCTCGGGGTTATCGTCACTGAACCAAATAAGTGTCAACGACAACAGATTGACAAGTTTACCAGAAAATGTGTTCTCTGGACGGACAGGTCTGGTATACCTCTATTTGGATGGTAACCGACTAACGAACCTACCAGCAAACTTGTTTTCTGGCTTGTCGGCATTACAGCAGCTCAAGTTTAATAACAATCGACTGAGTGCTTTACCTGCAGGTTTATTTAGTGGGTTGTCATCATTATCATGGCTCCTGATCCATAATAACACAGTAAACCCGTTCCCCTTTACCGTCTCATTAGAAAAGGTTGGTACAAATCAGTTCAAAGCGACCGCGCCTGTGGGTGCCCCATTCACTTTGACAATACCGGTCAGTATCGTTAACGGTAGCATCAGCGGCGGTGCTTCTACCCTAACAATACCAGCAGGTAACGTCGAATCACAAGTGCTCACCATTACACGCACACTCGGCACAACGGGTGCTGTTACCGTGGATATCGACACATTGCCGGGGTTACCGACGCAACATCAAGGTTACGTACTTGTCAAGTCATCGACTTTGCCGTTAACAATCATCAATGCGCTCAATAATAACGCACCAATATTCACGGAAGGCACAAGCACGACGCGTGCAATTGCAGAAAACACGTCATCAGGTGTCAACATCGGCAGTGCTGTATCCGCAACGGATATTGAAAACGACACATTAACTTATAGTCTCAGTGGCACAGATGCATCAGCATTCAATATAGATACAACGAACGGGCAGCTGCAAACGTTGGCAGCACTCGACTACGAAACAAAATCGTCCTACACGGTGACAGTCACAGTCTCCGATGGCAACCTCACAGATACAATCACTGTCACTGTAAATATTACCGACATTGATGAATTACCGACAGATTCAAACGTTTGTATGGTTGGAGACATCCTCGCCCCCGGTGAGAGTTGCACGTATCCAGACTCAGATGCTGTTTTCTCTGTGCTTGCCAATGGACATTCACAATGGAATATTCCAAATTTACCGTCGTGGCTTCAGTGGATTAACCAAGTCGCAATTGGCGGATCAATGCGAATCACTGCAACAGTTAATAATACGACTTACCACTTCGTGGCAGAGTCTGTCAGCAATAAGTCTTGGGAAATAAAGGAGATCGGAGATGATACAAGCCAGCAGCCTGTTACACCTGATTCTACTGAAAACCCAGAAACAGCACCAACACTAACTACATCAACTGCAGCACCACTCACAGAGTCAGCACTGCATGGGGGTATCATCACACTTAACCTCAGCGGTGGCACTTTTGAGCACTCCAAGTTCACAATCAGAGATGCGATAACGTTGACCGGAATTTCTGGTGTTACCGTTGACACATTCGGTGTTGATCGGGTGAGTGATACGCAGGTCACTGTTGAACTGGAATTTGATGGGAATATGACAAGTGACAGCAACCTGACCATCTCTTTGGGGGCAGATGCAATTAAGGATTATGATAGTTCGGCACTGACTGCGCAAATATCAGTCTCTGCAGTCAATGAATCGGTCACCGCTTCGCCATCCACATTGACCGAGGCGACACTTGATGGCACAGAAGTTACCCTCACGCTCAGTGGACGGAAATTTGAACGATCTATTCTTGACATCAGAGATGCTGTGTCAGTCTCAGGCATATCGGGTGTAACATTCCCGTGGCACGACCCGGATAAGGAGAGTGATACCGAACTCACTGTGAAACTGGAATTTGATGGAGATATGACAAGTAATGGCACACTTACGTTTACCGTAAGTGCGGATGCTATCGCAGGATATAATGGTCCTGTCCTTACCGCGCAAATCTCTGTCTCTGCCACAGGTACAACAACCCCATCAAACCGTGCGCCAATATTTACTGAAGGTAGCAGTGCCACACGCTCGGTAGCAGAAAACACGGCATCAGGTGTAAATATAGGCAATCCTGTATCTGCTACAGATGCGGATGGAAATACGCTCACTTATAGTCTTGGTGGCACAAATGCATCAGCCTTTAGCATTGTCAGCAGTTCAGGGCAGCTGCAAACGAAAGCATCGCTTGACTACGAAACGAAGACATCCTACTCGGTCACCGTCTCTGTCTCTGATGGAAATGGCGGGCGTGATAGCATCACCGTGACAATCAACATAACTGACATAAACGAAAATATTCCAAACCGCGCGCCAGTATTTACTGAAGGTAGCAGCACCACGCGCTCGGTAGCAGAAAACACGGCATCAGGTGTAAATATAGGCAATCCTGTATCTGCTACAGATGCGGATGGAAATACGCTCACCTATAGTCTTGGTGGCACAAATGCATCAGCCTTTAGCATTGTCAGCAGTTCAGGGCAGCTGCAAACGAAAGCATCGCTTGACTACGAAACGAAGACATCCTACTCCGTCACCGTCTCTGTCTCTGATGGAAATGGTGGAAGTGATAGCATTTCCACCACTATTAATATTACTGATGTGACTGAGACAGAAACAACTACAAATGGCACACCATCCATCAGTGTCTCTGCTGATACCACATTGACAGAAGCAACACTTGATGGCACAGAGGTTACCCTCACGCTCACAGGTGGCACTTACGAAAGCTTATTCTGGAATTATCAAAAGGTATCTGCCTCTGGGATCACAGGTGTGACTTTTGATGATTTTTTTGATGTTGACCGCGAAAGTAGCACAGAACTCACCGTTGAACTGACATTTGATGGGAATATGACCACCGATGGCACACTCACCTTTACCGTTGATTCGGATGCTATCGTGGATTATGATGGTTCGGCACTGACTGCGCAAATATCAGTCTCTGCAGTCAGTGAATCGGTCACCGCTTCACCATCCACATTGACCGAGGTAACACTTGATGGCACAGAGGTTACCCTCACACTCAGTGGACGGAAATTTGAGCGATCAATTTTTGACATTAGAGATGCTGTGTCAGTCTCAGGTATATCGGGTGTAACATTCCCGTGGCACGACCCGGATAAGGAGAGTGATACCGAACTCACTGTGAAACTGGACTTTGATGGAGATATCACAACTAATGGCACGCTTACCTTTACCGTCGGTGCGGATGCTATCGCAGGCTATAATGGTTCCGCACTTACTGCACAAGTGTCTGTCACTGCAAACCAAGAGAACGTTCTCGGGGCAAACTTCCCAAATCCATTTAACCCAGAAACATGGATACCGTATAAGCTGGCGAAATCCACAGATGTAACTATCACTATCTATGCTGTGAACGGCATATTGGTCAGGACGTTGATCCTCGGACATCAAGCTGCAGGTATGTATCAAAGTCGTTCCCGTGCCGCGTATTGGGATGGTAAAAACGAGTTCGGTGAAAAAGTAGCGAGTGGCTTGTATTTCTATACACTCATAGCAAGCGATTTTAATGCTACGCGCAAGATGTTGATACGGAAGTAAAATTGAAAATATGGAAGATTGGAAAGTCGGAGATAAACGTTTCTATTTTCTAATTTCCCAGCTAAAATCAATAAAGTGGCTTTACCATGCAACCACTACCTGCAGCACGGATCGTTGGAGAATCGCTAATATATCCAAGTTTATACACGAACCTACAAAGCAAGGGACCGGAACCGCCAAACAGGTTATGTTTCTGAATTTAATTTATGAAAACAATAGAACTTCTTCTACCGCATCGCCACCCTTTTCTGATGGTTGAATCAATTGTTGAGTACATTGGCAGTGATGTACCTATTCTCAATGCAGAGCGGACCATTCGTCGTTCTGAACCCATGTTTTACGGTGCTGAACCACCGTTTTACTGGCCATCAGTGTACATCATTGAAGGTTTGGGACAATGCTGTATTCTCTTGACTCTCATTTGGGCATGTGAACGTAGACGTGAGGCGGATGGATTAGGCGCGGAAAATGTGAGTGTTCTTTTCACAAGTACAGAAGGTGTTGATAACGACTATACTTTGACGCAATTTTTGGAGATTTTGTCAGACAAAACAGTGAATGACGTATCCAGAAATGGCATGTTAGCTTCGGTAGATGTTGAGATTGTTAGTAATGTTCAAGCGGGTAAGTTACTTCAATATAGGGTAGAACTGACACGTGTATTTGGAAGATTTGTCAGTTTTGGGGTGAAAGCGTTTGTTGAAGGACAGACAGTTGCCCACGGCACGATGGTGGGGGCACAATTGGAGAATATTATATGACGTGCTATTCCGATGTAGTGATCGTTGGCGGAGGTCTGGCAGGATTGACTTTAGCACTTCAACTGCGACAAACACTTCCAATACTCAGTGTGACTGTACTTGAGAAACACCGATACCCTGTGCCTGAAACAACTTTTAAGGTAGGCGAATCAATGGTAGAGGTATCCTCTTGGTATCTCAGGGAAATACTGGGATTAGGTGATCACTTGATGGAATCCCATTTACCAAAGTTTGGACTGCGCTTTTTTATGAGTGAACACGACAACAGTGATTTGGGATGCCGACCAGAGTTCGGACCATTGAGTAGTTCAGAAAACATACCGAATAAACCCATGAAGCATCTCCCCGGAATCCACCTTCCGACATACAACGTTGATCGTGGACGTTTAGAGAACCATCTCTTGGAATGCTGTCGTGAGACCGATATAGAGGTCTTAGAAGCCTGCAAAGTTAAGAGTTTAAACCTCGGTAATCCCCACGAACTTGTCGCAGACGTAAGCACGGCCGATTTGAAAATCAACTCGCGATGGGTTATTGATGCAACCGGTCGTGCGGGGTTCCTCGCACGACGTTTGAAACTCAGACAGACGCAAGGACATGAGGTCAATGCCGCATGGTTTCGGCTTGCTGGGCGAATCGATCCAGACGATTGGACAGACAGTGCAGCGTATCACTCTAGAACACGGCCAGGGCTGCGTTGGCTTAGCACGAACCATCTAATGGGAGAAGGCTACTGGATATGGCTGATTCCGCTCCCAAGTGGCGCGACAAGTGTCGGGATTATGACAGACCCTAACCTACACGCCTTGGAACAATTCAACCGATTTGAAAAGGTGTTGACGTGGCTCACACCACGGGAACCGCAACTAACTGAAGTTGTTTCGTCTTTTGAACATCTTGACTTCCACGTTATGAAAGCAAAATCTTATCTCAGTCGACGCACTTTCTCAGCGGATCGTTGGGCACTCTGTGGAGAATCCGCATTTTTTTTAGATGCACTCTATTCACCAGGAGGGGATTTTATCGCTGTGGGAAACACCTTAATAACACAAATGATTGAAGCAGATTTCGCATCAGACCGGCTCCAACTGTCAATTTGTGCCAAATTTGGTGAAGAGTTGTTAAATGGTATGTTCCGACATTATTTGGGGTTGTATCACGGGAACTACGCGTTGATGGGAAAACCAGGTGCCATGCTACAGAAAGTCGTCTGGGATACCGCTGTTTACTTCGCCTATAATGTCCTACTTTTCTGTAACGATCGCTTTTGTGATGTTAAGTTTCATCGTATGATTAAAAAGGAAAACGCGTTATTGGAGAGCCTACAACAGCGTATGATACACCGTTTCAAAAGGTATGAAGCACGGAGATGTTCTTACGCAGGGCACTTTATTGACCAAGCGCGCGTTGAGCAGGTTCAATCGCTCTATTTGTCCAGTAAAGACCGTTTAAAAGATGCTGGTATTCTCAAAGACCGATTGTCCGAAAACCTTAAAATCTTGGAGTCCTTTAGCAACAGGATAGAGGACCTTGTGAAATGAACACGCACACTGACCGAATTAGGAACCGATTGTCGCGATTACTATCCGACATGCAACCGCCTTCAGTTGCAGATGCACATCCAAAAATCTGTGAGCGGGTGTCGAACGCGCGGGCAGCTTTTTTGCAGGGGGTGCATCATGCACTAAAGGCTTCACCAGAGATGCTTCCTAAACTTTTACAAGATGAACCGTTCGAAAAACGTGGTTTTGCTCTTGAAGGTGCAGCGATGGCACTTACCTTAATGGATGAATTCAGCCCTGCACCTCAAAACCAGTTGAATGTATTCCTTAATGGACGATCTATTGAAGAACATATTCTAAGTGCAATTGGGGTTGGATGGGCAAGCGCACGTCTAGGAAAACCTTTTGACTGGTCACCGACAGCGTTAGACTCAAACTTTATAGCCGCAGTTGTAGATGGATACGGCTTTCACCAAGGATTCTTCCATCCTCAGCGGTTCACATGCAGGGGATTTCCTATGAGAGAGAGCGAATTAAGCACTTTCTATGATATTGGTCTCGGACGCGCATTGTGGTTTGTTCATGTCGGTCACATTGAAACTATTGTCCGCACTATTGACAGATTTTTACCGAAACGACGTAAGCAACTTTGGCATGGTGTCGGCACCGCTTGTGCCTTTACAGGTAGCACAGAATATGCCGCGACACAAATGAGGACTGCTGCGTCAAAATTTGAAAATAACTTCCAAGCAGGGGTAGATACCGGCACACAATTGCTGTGTTATCTTTCCCAACAAAAGGAGAAAATACTATGAAACGAAGAGATTTTTTAATTGGCAGTATGGGGGCATTAGCTACAGGTGTTACTGGCTGCGCGGGTATCGGTCAGGTTATTGCTCCAGATTGGCAAAATATCACACCTTTGCAGATGGATCGTTTTTTGACAAGTCTCGATGGTGCGATGAATCAAATCACAGAGAACCCAGAAGGAGGACGTTTTATTAGTGAGCTACATCAAAAACCGATCAATGAAAAAGGTGCACGTTTGTTCTGTCAAGGGATGCGCACTCTCTTACTCGCTGGCAATTTCGGTGATCTATCGGTAACCGGTCAAGTGCATCCGGGTGTTCAGAAACGACTTCACTATTCTGCACCGGAAATGGATGCAGCTGCCTCTGATGCAACAGATCAGATGAAATCTTTGTCACCGACTGCGCGTGCCGATATGCAGACAGCACTGCGTGATGACCCTGCACTTGGAGATCACGTGCTGAAGACGATTGAGCTTGAAGCCGCTGCAGTTGGTGCCTCTAACCGGCGTCTGATGCAATTGCACGTCATGGGCAAACACATCATTGGACGTTTGAAACATTCATCTGAAATGTTAATTAATGAATACGTAACAAAATATGAAAAACTTACCGCTATACCGGGTTCCGCTGCTGAAACACAGCGATTTATGGCAACACGTATGGGTGAAGCAGCTTTTAAAGCACGAGTCCGAGAAGCAGAAAATGCTGCACGGTATTGGCAAAAACAGGACCTTGAAGACGTTCCTATTGGTTATCAACTGGTGGCACAAGAAAGCACAAACAGTGAAAATGAATCAGCCAATCGTGATCAGAGACAAACTCAACCACAGCAGGCACTGACTAAAGAAGAGATCATAGCGAAAGCTCAAAGTGATCTAAGTGGAGACTGGTTCAGAACAGGCTTATTCACACTTGGATTCGGGGTCATAACCACTGCAGTCGGTTCGATTATGATATCATCAGGTAATAACGTAAACGACAGCGGGGTTGTATTTGGATTGGTCCTGGGAGCGACCGTCGGACCCGCAGCTATCTTTGCTGGTCTCATTACCCTCATTATAGGTATTGGAAAATAGATACCATGTATGGGATGATTCTAAGACAGCACGTAGTCCACATACATGGGTCTACGCTAAACTTTGATATGAGTTTTATAAGACACGTATCACTCACCGTGAAAAGGAGAATAAAATGAATATAGGTCGTATCTTTCACATTTTAGTATTTGTTATGGCGGTGTTAGTCTTTAGTATGTCTATTGCTGCCTTTGCACAACAAAATTCAGAACTATTCGAAGCCGTAAGTGCCGCCGAACAAGATGCCAAAGCGGAGGTCAATCAAATTAACTGGTGGTTATCGGGTTGTTGTCTGTACGGTATCAGTCAGGCTGGTAGGGAATCTCACCCGCCTCCAGGAAGACTTGTTGGGAAGTCTCCAGAATATGTTAATGTCTATACACTAACTTACAAAGCAAAAGTCGAGAATCTTAGACTAAGTGCTGCTGTTCCGGGTTTTCTTACTATTGTTCTATCCCCCATTTGCTTTGTTCTGACCATCTCGCTACTATAACATTCTGGGATGCTATAGAACAAGGTAACTAATAGAGAATATGCAGCGGCACAGATGGGTAAAGCCTCCGCAAAGTTGGTGCCTGATTTCTGGACAGGATTAGAAACTGGTAAGCAATTGCTACATAATTTCGCTAAACAAAGGGAGAAAATATAATGAAGAGAAGAGATTTTTTAATTGGCAGTATGGGGGCATTAGCTACAGGTGTTACTGGCTGTGCGGGTATCGGTCAGGTTATTGCTCCAGATTGGCAAAATATCACACCTTTGCAGATGGATCGTTTTTTGACAAGTCTCGATGGTGCGATGAATCAAATCACAGAGAACCCAGAAGGAGGACGTTTTATTAGTGAACTACATCAAAAACCGTTCAATGAAAAAGGCGCACGTTTGCTCCGTCAAGGGATGCGCACTCTCTTGCTCGCTGGCAATTTCGGTGATCTATCGGTAACCGGGCAAGTGCATCCGGGTGTTCAGAAACGACTTCACTATTCTGCACCGGAAATGGATGCAGCAGCCTCGGACGCAACAGATCAGATGAAATCTTTGTCACCGACTGCGCGTACCGATATGCAGACAGCACTGCGTGATGACCCTGCACTTGGAGATCGCGTGCTGAAGACGATTGAGCTTGAAGCCGCTGCAGTTGGTGCCTCTAACCGGCGTCTGATGCAATTGCACGTCATGGGAAAACATATCATTGGGCGATTGAAACATTCATCTGAAATGTTTATTAATGAATACGTAACGAAATATGAAAAACTTACTGCTGTATCGGGTTCCGCTGCTGAAACACAGCGATTTATGGCAACACGTATGGGTGAAGCAGCTTTTAAAGCACGAGTCCGAGAAGCAGAAAATGCTGCACGGTATTGGCACAGCCAGGAACTTGAAGACATTCCTATTGGCTATCGACTCGTCGCACAAGAAGGCACAAACAGCGAAAGTCCGTCAGATAACTCTGAACAGGAACAACGACATCAACCGCTGCAACTACCGCAAGATATAGGCAAAACAGGCAAAGAGGTAAAAAGTGGTGAGAAGAGAAGTGAAAGACTGCGCCGAAGAGGTGCTTATTTACTTGGAATCGGTGCTGTAACCACCGCGGCTGGCTGGCTATATATCGGTGTTAGTGGAGATTCAGTAGAGGCTGTCACAATCGGATTGATCCTGGGAGTGACTGCCGGACCCATTCTCCTCTTAACAGGTCTCTTTACCCTCCTTGTTGGAGGAATCATAAGAGCAAATGAAGGCCCATGAAAGTCTTAGCCACTGGTCTCGGGGCATGTTGTGCCTTGGGCGAAAACACTAAAACACTTTGGCATGCTATAGAACAAGGGAAAAGCGGTATTGCACCCATCAATCGCTTTAATACTGATTCATTTCATACGCAACTTGGAGGGATGGTGCCTTCTGGCAATTGCTACGATACCGAAGACCAACGTCTGTTGGCTTACGGGCGCGCTGCAGCTGCTGAGGCTCTCCAACATGCCAAAATTGTCAATCGTGATCGAGTTGCCCTGGTACTTGGGACCTGTAACGGGTTACAAGAGAGTGAAATAGAGACTGTGAGCGTTGATCTCAAAAATGCCTTGGGTCTCGGTGGACCGGTGCTCACCTTTTCAACGGCGTGTGCATCCTCAACACACGCAATAGGATTCGCTGCGGATCTCGTGCGACGTGGCGTTGCTGAATTCGTTCTCGCGGGTGGTGTTGATACACTCAGCATAGAGGTCTTTGCTGGTTTTCACTGTCTCGGATTGCTATCTAAAAACCCTTGTGCACCCTTCAGCACAAATACAGGAACTACCCTCGGTGAAGGGGCTGCGTTTATGATACTTGAATCTGAACGTTCCGCGAAGGCACGGAAGATCGCGCCTTTGGCAACGTTCATGGGCTACGGATTGTCTGCTGATGCCTACCATGATACAACCCCTATCCCTTCTGGTGCCGGCATGGCACAGGCACTTTCTGCTGCCGTAACGGATGCTGGACTTACCCCTAATTCTATTGACTATCTTAACGCTCATGGCACAGGCACGGTCGCGAACGATACAGCTGAATGGCGCGCAATTCAACTTGCATTCGGTGATGTCGCAGACCAACTACCTGTCAGTTCAAGCAAAAGTTTCCTCGGTCATGCTCAAGGGGCTGCTGGCGCACTTGAGGCAGTGGTGACTTTGATGGCGATGCAACACAAAGTTGTACCACCCACTATCAATTTCACAAAACCTCGCCCTAATGTCCCCACGGATCCAGTTACCGAACAAAAACCCAGGCCTCATCCAATACAGCATGCAGTCTGTACAAACGCAGCGTTTGGCGGATTTAACGCTGCATTGATCTTCGGCCAAACAGAGAATCCACAGCAGATCCGGAGAGAAGAACCCCGGCTCATTCGTCTTATTGGCACAGGCAAGGTGGAAGATTGCCATAAAATAAAACAATTCGCACCGAGTTCTGAGCTACGAACCATAGATAAGTCTGCACGTCTTCTCGCCAGTGCGGTTGCTGTCGCTCTGACAAACGCTGGGATCCAACTACGCACACCTGACTGCAAAAGCATTGGTCTTTTCGTCGGCCAAACCAGAATCTCTCAAGAGAGCGTTGAAGCATTTTCAGAAAGTGTAGCGGCACGCGGCTTGGCATCCTTCTCAGCAACCGCATTCACACGAATGGCTTGCAGCTACGCCACAGGTGTTAGTTGCAGACTTTTCGGACTAAAAGGACCAACTGCAACACTGTCAACAGGACCAAGCAGTGGACTTACGGCTCTCGTGACCGGTGCAGACCACCTTGCTTGGCGTGATGATGTTAATTCTCTACTGACCGCAGCAGTAGATGAACCAAATAAGTTAGATGATTATGATTACGGAGCCGCCAGCGTTCTTCTCACAGTTGGAGAGGAACCGGCTTCTATTAACCTTATTGGATGGGCACTCGCAACGGATTGCGAAGAAGCTATCGTACAAGCACTGGCTAAGGCATCCCTTAATCGCAAGGACGTTGTGCCGATGGTCGTTCCGGGACCACCTACCGTCGCAGACCTTTGGGCAGTCATCGATGCTATTGATGCCTTAAAATCGGGCGAACCAGGCCCCTTCCTTATCAGCAGCAAAGATGACGGAACCGCAGGAGCAGCTGTTATCCTGCAAAATGGGAGTAAAGAATGCAATCAAATTTGAAAGAAAAAATTCAACAACGTGAAAACACCTTCAATCGGGTGATTGAAATGTTAATCTCCTCTCTGCAACTTGAGTATACTCCTGACGAACTGGATGCGGATACACCCCTTTTCGGAACAGGGCTCGGACTTGACTCTGTAGATGCAGTCGAGGTCATTATAACATTGGAGGCAGAATTCGGAATTTCACTGGATGAAGGTGATAGCATATTCGTTTTACGAACAATTAATTCACTCGTGGATGTGGTAATGAGTCGAAAGGAGAATATACAATGACAGAAACTGAAGTCGGCTATCATGCCATTCGTAACTCGGTGGCATTTGCTGAAGAACCTGAACTGCGTTGCCTGCAGTTGACTGGCAGCCAAGCCTTTGAGGCACTTGATTACGTGTGCCCATGTGATATCTTTCTTCAAGATGGGCAGATGCGACATACACTGTTGCTAAATGAAAATGGAACCCCTTTTGCCGATGTCTATGTTTGCCGTGAAGCTGAAAATGCTTATCTGGTTGGATATGGATCCAATGTTGATGAGATTATAGACTGGATTACCGATCACGCAACCGGTATTACTGATTTTTTTATCACCGATCTCGGCGAGTCACATGCTAACTTAGCATTTGATGGTCCTTATGCATGGGAACTATGTGCCGAAGTATTTGGCACCAATGTCCTCGGCTTACCCTATTTGGGGATGTTGCTCTTGGATGATATATTTATCTTTAGGGCAGGAAGAACAGGTGAATATGGGTATCACCTATTAGTGCCGATTGATCAGAAAAACACTTGGATCGAAAAAGTGTTAACTACTGGTGCAGCATTTGAGATGGCACGCGCAGATGAAGCAGCCCGAGCCCAATGTGTATTGGAAAATTTCTTCTTTGATATCAATAGAGAAGGTCAGTATAATCTTACACCTTTGGAATTGCAGCTGCAATGGCGATTGTCCAAGCAGAAAGACACATACCCCGGTGCTCAAGCGATACAGGCACTTCGACAGACTGGATTGACGCATAGACTCACCTGTTTCACAACACCGGACGCTGTTAACACTAACTCAGAGATTACCTATGATGGTGAAATTGTAGGACAGGTATTAGCATCAGGATATTCTCCGATGCACAAGATTTATGTCGGGAAGGCATTACTTCGCAAACCATATTGGCATGCTGGATTAGATGGTTTTCGCGCTGAAGACTCTCACATAAAGACTATCTCGGCTCCAGCAGTCAACAATCTTAGTTTAAATGTCAGTCCTTACCATCACAGTTTTCACACACGAAAAGAGGAGTTGACCTGATGCGTTGGGAGACATGGCACAACGAATGGAGAGATGGCTTGCTAAAACTGCCATACAAAAAGAATGGCGTAAGGTTCACCTCCTATGAAAGATGGTAAAAAGTTCCTTATCGGTGCTGATGTCATAGAACATCTAATACCTGAGCGACATCCAATGATTATGGTCGATCGGGTAATTGATTATCAAAGTTCGCCGCGACCACAACTATCTGCTGAACGGTATGTGTCGGCTAATGAACCAGTATTTGTCGGACATTTTCCTAATTTGAAATTGTGGCCCGGTGTTCACACTATTGAAGGACTCCGGCAATGCTGTGTCCTCCTTGATGTTATTCGCCAGTTGGAAAAAGTAGAGATGCTTGAAGGACTCCTTGAGCTTCAAAGGTACCACATGCTACAACCTCAAGTGGACAAAACCCTGTGTCAACGGGTGCTTGATGCCTTACAAAAGATATGTCAACTTGAGCAATCTCCGCTTAGATTACGCGTAAAACTACTCGCTCCTGTTTTCGCGGGATGTATTATTACGTATCAAGTCTATCAGAATAACTCGGATACCTACTGTTGGTCGGTGCAAGCTGAAGTCAATGGACAAAGTGTCGCGAAAGGAGAGATTATATGTCCATCTTCCGTTGGATAACTTTGATACTGGTACTGGTTATTTGCGGCTGTAGTAAGGAATATCTCGTTTGGTACGGTCACAGTCCAGACCGTACCAAACGAGTAGAAGTTATTGAGAAAGATAAACGTCAACAGATCAAAATGGGCGAAACTCTTTCGCAACCTTATCTCGGTGTAGCACTCAAAACCATCGTCTTTAGTGAAGATTCCCGACACTTTGCTTATGCTGCTATGATCGATGAAGGTTGGATTGTCATAACTGATGGTGAGCGTAGTCGTCTCTGGACAGGCATCGGGGAAGTTCTATTCGGACCGAAGCAGCAACTTGTATATGTCGCTTCCGATTTAGGTGGTTGGCACGTTGTAGTAGACGGTGTCCCAAGCGTTTCTTTTGAAGCGGTGATGCAGGGTTCGCTTACTTTCTCACCGGACGGATACCATCTCGCTTATGTAGTTGCCGTGGGAAACCAGTTCCGAGTCGTTATAGATGGAAAATTAGGGTTCCTTTATGAAAACGTAGCAGCACTTCGGTTCAGTCCGGATAGTGAACAAATCGCATACATTGTAAGAAACGGTCTTCACCAATACATAGCACTGGATGACAAATTACTGGGACCATTTAACCAAATTGCAGATTTTACTATCGGGCGAAACGGTAGATTGGGAATATTGGTTCGTGATCATGATGGATGGCGAACTGTGATAGACGGACAAGAGGGAGAAGTGTTTGACAATTTAAGTAGTATCCAATTTTCAAGAAATGGACAGTACGCTTACGCTGCAGAACGTGATAACAGTTGGGTTGTTATCCAAAATAGCACGCACAGCCCCGTATATGACAGTGTCAAACAACTTACTTTCGCAAAGGAAACGTTATTCTACGAAGCAAGTTTAGGAGACGACACTTGTATTGTAACAAACAATATTCGCGGTCCATTGTTGAAATGGGTAGGTCGTTTGATTGTCAGCCCTGACGGTCTTCACACCGCTTACCTCGGACAACCCTGTGGAGGAAATATATCTGTCTTTCACAATGCGAACGTGCATGCTGTTCCAAACGCTCTAAATGGCACACTCGTTTTGAGCGACGACTACCAACATTGGGCATGCTTAGTGCAAGACGAAATTGATGGAACCATTGATATTATTATTGATGGACAATTGCGATATCCTTTTGACTTAGAAGAGATGATGGCACTAATAATGTTAATCCCAGATGCTTCAAGTGCCCAACACGAAAAAATACTACGCCGTTGGGTTAAAGCAGAACTCAAAGCTTATTATGTCAAAAAAGGATCTGCACAATCTCCTGAAACATCTAAAAAGTTTACACGAATGTAATGGATTATTCCTAACATAGATAGGGTTTACGCAACTTTCAGAATTTTAGTGTAGACACTCCACTAGTAGCATTCTCTTGCTCATGTCAACCTGATAACATCCTTCTTAACTATCTCTTTTGTGTGATTGATGTCTGCATGAGCGATTAATTCTAACGTTTCTGGTGCTAACCGATCTCTCACCTCTGTAGGTAGACGACTCTCACCACGGTCTTGCGGTCTAAACCGTAAAACAAGGAAGCAACGATATCGGTCTATCGGTTTCCAAGGGAGTGCGCCGTGGGTTAAGAGTTCCGAGATTATCACAATATCCCCTGCTTTTGGTGTGATATTTTCTACACCTGCGGGAAGGTCTTCAACATCATCAATAGTTCCATTGTTGAATATGTGTTCGGGACGATCATATTCAGCTTTGTGTGAACCGGGAACAACTAACAATCCACCATCACCGGGATGCACATCTGTTAGATATGGGAAAACGACGAAATCATCACAATAGATTTTACCATTTCGGTTTTCAAAGCAGTTCTTGTCCCTTCCATAATCTTCACGCGCACAATGTAGCCGTAATGCTTCTCCACCTTCCGGAACACCAACTCTGTCTGCTATCATTGTGCCACGAAACAGCTGCGGTTTATCGTCAGTCAGTTCCTTAATGATAGACCAACTTGCAGGGTGTAATGCAAGTGCTTCCAATGCTCTTGAGAAAGCAACTCCGTTTGGCAAGTGTTTTCCACTGGAGTCAAATCCTGCAGGAAGTTCATCAGATGGAGTGTTGATGTAACTATCAGCTGCTTTCTGTGCTGCTTCTAATTCATCTCCTGTAATTGCATTCTTAAGATGTAGAAATCCAGTAACGTCAAAAAGATATCGTTGTTCAGGTGTCATCATTACATTATACTCGCTATAACGTCAAATCTCTAATATAATTGGAATATCAGTCAACGAACGTATTTCATAATCGGGTTCAATATTTGTATTGTTTTGCGTGCCTTCGCGGTTGAGCCAGACAGCAGGCACACGAACATTTTGCGCGCCTGCGACATCGTTCTCAAGCGAATCTCCTACATGCATCAACTGTGAGAATTCACAACCTGCGTGCTGAGCAGTAATCTCAAAAATTTTCGGATCCGGTTTCTCAACTTGCACATCTTGAGCAAAGATTACAAAATCAAAATAATCCTCAAGTCCACACCGTTCAGGATATGTGTTTCCATTTGAGAGCAGTCCTAACTTAAAGTGTTGTGCCAGAACCTCAAATGTCGGTATAACATCAGGATATAACTCTATGTCTTCAAACCTATGCTTGCGATAAATTGCATTCAGGTGTGCGGCTAACTTTTCGTTAGGATATCCTACATATTCCAGTGTCTGTTCAAAAGCACCTCGTCTTATTTCTAAGAGATTCCAGATTTTACCTTTTACTTCTTCTGCATATTGATCTCGGATCCATATCATCTCATCAATTGTCAGTTCTGATGCCCGTTGTGTCGGCACTTGTTCTTGTAGTTCATTTAAAGTCTGTTTGAGCGAATGACGCATGACCTTGTGAAAATCCCACAAGGTCATATCACCATCAAATGAGATAACCGAAATATTCAAGGACTTTTCCTCTAAAACTATGATTCAGGCACCCCTATAGAAGCGTGTATTTGTGCGAATTTCCACAAGTTGTCAACATTTTCTAAAACTCCTGTCATTCGCATCACGAATTCTTCAGAAACACCTTGCCACTTGAGTTTCCATATCTGACGTGTATAAAACCAAGCGACAGGATCGCGTTCTTGTACATCAAGATTGATGACTTTGATGCTGAAATCCTCAGTACTTACAACATGATTTTGATAATAGGCTGCAATTCCATCTACACCTTCAACGACTTCACCTGCATCCGTGCCTATCTTCACATAGTGTGTGGCAGGAAACATCATTGTAATAAGGGTTTCAGCATCTCTTGTCACAAGTGCCTCAAAATATGCCTTTACCGTATCATGCGCATTCGGCATCGTGAATTCCTGTGAGTGCGTCCCACAAGGCAGTGCTCATCTGCTCACATGCCCGTACTGCAGTTTCCTGTGCATCTGATGATAATGCACCGATTCTCTCAAGTATTTTCTCTGCTTCATGTTCATTGTGGGAATGTGTTACAAAATAAGGTTCCACTTTTTCCGGAAGTTGATAGAATGCTTTTAGTCCTGCCAACTTGGATTTCGCAGTTTCCGGTTGTTGTGCTTCAAAAGCATACAGCGCGCCTAACGCTGTTTCTCTATTAGAAAAGAGGGTTTCAGCGGTATTCAAGAGAGTTTTCACTTGTGGTATTTGTGCATCTGCAATTTCGGTGTCAAGTCCGTCGGCAAAATCTTCCCACATCTCAATATGTTCCGTTTCCTCTTCCGCTGTTTCAGCATCGTTTAATGTTTCCCACCCATTCGGTAGTGTTGAGATGAACGCACCATATTCACGTGCATAACATTTCAATGCTTCAACAGGTAATTCACCAGCACTCCATGCTTGGTAAAACGGATGATTGAGTAAATTATATTTGGAGATTTTACTGTCTAATGCTTGCTTGTAATCCATTAATTTAGTACTCCATATCATGTATTATGAACTTGGGTTGTTGATCAATCTACAATTAAGATTTCTATGTTCCATTGAAAATCTGTTTTGTAGTATAGCACATCTATGTAGTGATGTCAACAATAGTAGTCAATATTGCGTTAACTACGGAGAACATACCAAATTAATTTGACAATTAAGTTAAAAAAACATATAATAGAAACAGAATCAGTTAAATTTGCGTATTACTTTAAAAAACAGACATAAGGGAGACAAACAATGGCAACCACGGTTCGCTACAAAGATGGAGTTACCATTTTGGAACCATCAGGAAAAATTATGGGCACTGGAGTGACCGAACTGCGCGAGGTAATGACTGCCGAGATTGATGCCTCCGACAAACCGAGAATTCTGATTGATTTTGAAAAAGTCAATATGATGGATAGTTCTGGTCTTGGAACGCTGATGGGTGCTCATGTTACAATTACTAGACAAGGTGGCAGGGTCGGTGTGCTCAATGTTGGGAAGAATATCAAGAATCTTATTGTGCGAAGTCGACTTGCGAGTATTTTTGAACATTTCACGACTGAAGAGGAAGCTGTCTCAACTTTGGGAAGCGAAGACTAACAAATTTTTCGTTAGCGCAGCAAGATGGAGGCTGCATTAATGGCGATCATTCAATCAGAACAAGACGGTGTGCATATTTTTAAGCTTGAAGGTAGAATAATGGGACCTGATATCCAGGAGTTAAAAGACACCGTAGAAAAAACACTATCACAGATAGATAAAACTCCTAAGCTTGTATTTGACTTCAAAGATGTCATCGGTATGGACAGTTCAGGTCTTGGTGTTCTTATGAATATTTATGCAGATATACATCCGCTTGGTGGAACAATCGCTGTGATCAATGTCAACAAACATGTCAAGAACTTAATTGTAATGGCGAGACTAATTACTGTGTTTCGCAACTTTGAAACTGAAGAAGAAGCAGTTTGGTCTCTGCAGAATCCTCCATCCGAAACTACACCGTAATTTATCTTATAGGTATGTTCGAATGATAAAAAATATCCTCGTTTCTATAGGCGACACTGATTATGAAAGAAATGCCTTTGATTACGCGGGACAACTTGCTGTTCTATTAGGTACTCATCTGTCTTGTGTTTTTTTTCAAGACAGTTCACATGGTGGTAGTGCCGACGTTGCTGAAACGGTTATCCGTAGAACTGAAAAAGAATGCGCGCTTTACGATTTTTTGGACTATCATATTGAAGCAGTCGCTGGTAATCCACGGCAAATGATATGTCAACAAGCACATTCTGCGGATTTAGTTGTGGTAGGACTGCCCGAAGAGATAAAAACGCGCGGATTAAAGCTCATTCAAAACCAAATTGACGATGTTCTTGCTCATATTACTAAGCCAATAATCGTCGTTCATGAACAATGTACGTTATTACGAAAGATAATGGCTGTAAATCACGGTGATATTTACTCAGACCATGTTCTCTCTCTGGCTGCTGAAATTGGAGAATTGACGAAGGCAAGTATTTTCGGACTCGCACTTTCAAACACGGCTCAGGAAGCGGCAGACATCAAACAGCAGATGGCATCATACTTACAATACTATGATGTGCAAACGGAATTTCTGACAGCACTCGGTTTTACGGTGACCAATATTTTGGAAAATGCAGAAGAGAACGATTGTGATTTAATTGCTCTTAGTGCCAGTCATCACGGCCGTTTGTATGAACTGGTTTTCCAAAGTACTACACAAACCGTTGTTAAACTTGCAAATCGTGCCGTTTTAGTAACCAAATAATGAGGGAATCCACATGGCATCTGCCTCCGATTCACTTAACAACTCCCCTTTTTTGCAGATGTCATCAGATATGTTCGGATACATACATCTGGATGGCACGTTCCTTCCACTCAATCCTGCCTGGGAAAAAATTCTTGGATTCACTCGTGCCGAACTTCAAACCCATTCTTGGATAGAACTTATTCATCCAGACGACCAAGCATCTTCAGTTGATGAACTTACGAAAATAGAATCGGAAGATCAACAGACAATCACTTTTGAAAACCGCTTTCAATGTAGTAATGGGGAATTCAGAAGGTTACTCTGGTGGGTACAGCCAGATGCCGAACAACACTCCCGTTATTGTGTTACTGTTCGTGATATTACGAGACAAAAGCGGATTGAGAAGAAACTTCGCGAAAGCGAGACACGGTTTCAGCAGCTTGCCCAAACCCATACACAAGAAAGTGATTTACTGCATACTCTGATGGATAATACTCCCGACCATATTTACTTCAAGGATATTGAGAGTAGATTTGTCCGGATCAATCGTTCACTTGCTAATCGCTTCGGTCTAAAAAACCCTGCTGAGGCTATCGGTAAAAGCGACTTTGATTTTTTTACCCGTGAACATGCACAGCAAGCCTATCAAGATGAACGCACAGTCATAGATTCTGGGAAACCGATTGAGGGGAAACAGGAAAAAGAGACATGGCTTGGTGGACAGGATACCTGGGTTTCTACGACAAAAGTACCAATTAGAGATAGAAGTGGTCGTATAAATGGCACATGTGGCATCTCCCGTGACATCACGGAGTATTTTCGTGCCGATCAAGCACTGCGGGATTCGGAGGCAAATTGGCGTTCATTAGTCGAAAGTGCCCCAGACATTATTTCAACACTTGATATGGATTATCGGTTTCAGTTTATCAACCGTATTCCTTCAGGTGTAGATATGGAACCAGAAGATCTCGTTGGAAAGAGTATCTTTGATTTTTTGACTCAAGAACACCATGATGGGTTTAGAGAGGCATGTCAAAAGGTCTTGGAAACGTGTGAGGTTGCCGGTTATGAAGTTCAAGGAAGAATTAGTCTAAATTGGTATTCTTCATGGGTTGGTCCTATTTTACGAGATGGTGATATTGTAGGTTTTGTCGTAACTTCAACGAACATAACTGATCGAAAGCAAGCAGAAATGGAATTACAGGAGAGTGAATTGCGTTTCCGCCGTGCTGTACTTAATGCCCCGCTGCCTATTATGATACATGCGGAAGATGGTGAGGTAATTCTCATCAATCGTACTTGGACTGATCTTACCGGCTACACGCTTGAAGATATGACAACAGTTTCTAAATGGTTGATACAAGCAAACAGAGAAATGAGTCAAGAAATTCAAGAGTACTTAGGACAGGCAAATCAAATTAAAGAGAGGGTTGCCCCGGAGCAATACGAAATAATAACAAAGTCAGGTAAAAAGCAGATATGGGAATTTAGTTCATCGCTACTTGGTGTTGAACCAGATGGCAAACGTATTATTATTAGTATGGCACTTGATATTACAGAACGTCTGAAAGCACAAGAAGCAATGCAAAGTGCCAAGGAGACCGCAGAATATGCCAGCAGAGCAAAGAGCGATTTTCTTGCAAATATGAGCCACGAATTGCGAACTCCTTTGAATGCCATTATCGGTTTCGCTGAAATACTTAGGGACGAACTCGTTGGACCGATAAACGATGATCAGAAAGAATGCGTCAACGATATTCGTATTAGTGGACAACATCTACTGGAGATGATCAATGACATATTAGACCTTTCAAAGATTGAAGCCGGAAAAATGTTTTTACAACTTGAGGAGTTTGTTATCGTTGACGCAGTTGAGGAAGTTAGCACAATTATCAGTTCGCTTGCACTGCAAAAA
The DNA here is from genome assembly GCA_965214095.1 of Candidatus Poribacteria bacterium. Lineage (GTDB taxonomy): Bacteria > Poribacteria > WGA-4E > WGA-4E > WGA-3G > MSPOR6. Next base: position 3,501,992 of record OZ243938.1, read on the forward strand.
GATATTGAGCTCACTTTATCATGTCCAGAAAACGCTATGATTGAAGCTGATCGCGTCAAATTTAAGCAAATATTCTATAATTTGTTATCGAATGCAGTAAAATTCACACCGGATAGCGGTAAAGTCACAACTAATTTGAATATTGCATCCACCACACTTCATGTTGAGGTAATAGATACTGGCATAGGAATAGCCGAGGAAGATCAAATGAAGTTATTCGCACCTTTTACACAGATTGACACTTCAAAGTCAAGGCGTTTCGGTGGAACAGGTCTCGGTCTTGCACTTACGCAACGTTTGATTGAGTTGCATGGTGGTGAAATACGTGTAACAAGTGAAGAGGGAAAGGGGAGTACTTTCTCATTTAGTATACCAATAGTCCAAACAATCAACAGCGGTTAGATTTTTTTCCTAAAGACTAGACATACCGAAAAATACAAAAATCAGAAGCAAAACTTTCCTTTCCGAACAAAGTTGGATTGTTCTCTAACTGCTAATCGTGGAATATTCAATTCCTTGTGTATAGGAGCCATGAGGTGAGTCAGGAGAACCTGCATCAAATCTTAGTCATAGAGGATCAAGAATTGAATAGAAAAGTGGTCCGTATTGTTTTGCAATCGGAAGGCTATGACGTTCTTGAGGCAACAAATGCAGACGAGGCACTTATGCTTTTAGAGCAAGAGGATCCCGTTCTCATGCTAATGGATATTGCCCTGCCTGGCCAAAGTGGTGAAGAATTAACCCGTGAGATTAAAGCCAATCCGAATTGGTGTAATATTCCGATTATTGCCTTAACAGCCGCAGCAATGACAGGTGACCGTGAACGTATTCTGAAATCAGGTTGTGATGATTATCTCAGTAAACCTATAGATACACAAGTCCTTGTAAACCGTGTGGCACACCATATCAAGGAAGCACAACATGAAGAGTGATGAATCGGCGAAGATACTTGTCGTTGATGATGAACCGCGCAATGTGAAAATCTTACAGATACATCTTCAAGCTCGTGGCTACACTGTCCTCACTGCTGGAGATGGTGATGAAGCCTTGGTGATCGTATCGGATGAAATGCCCGACATCATCTTATTAGATATAAACATGCCAAAAGTAGATGGGTTTGAAGTGGTAGAAAGTGTTCGGGCAGATAAGAAAACCGAATTTATTCCGATCATAATGATAACTGCATTGCGCGACACAGAAGAAAATAGGATTAAGGCACTTGAAGCGGGGGCAGATGACTTCATTGAGAAGCCATTCAATAGTTTTGAGGTATTGGCTCGTATAAAATCACTGCTACGAATAAAGTTTTATCACGACACCCTTGAGGAACATAATAGGCGTTTAGAGGCAGAGCTTCAAATGGCTCGCAGTGTTCAAGAGATTATTATTCCACAAAACGGAACTCAAGAGATAGCTGGATGTCGTATTGCCTCCTATTGTAGTCCTGCCTTGGCAGTCGGTGGAGATTTTTTTGATATCTGGGAGATAGATAACAATTGTGTAGGGATTTTACTTTCTGATGTAATGGGTCATGGTGCATCTGCAGCTCTCGTTACTGTTTTTATCAAAACGATTTTATCGGAACACAGAGAACATGTTGAGAATAATCCTTCCGAGCTTTTGCATATACTAAATACACGTTTTAACGACATCATTAGTTCTCGTTTGTATATGTTTGCGACAGCATTCTGCGGTGTATTTGATCTTACAAAACAGCAACTTGTCTGTGCTAATGCAGGACATCCCTCTCCATTTTTGCAGCACGGAACACAGTCCGAATGTGAAAAAATTACTGACAAACACACGGGGAACGGTTTAGGAATACACAGGGATTCGGAATACCAAAATTGCTATTACCCATTTGATAAATTAAGCAGGACATTTCTTTATACTGATGGTGCCTATGAAGTCAAAAATCGGGTAGGTGAAGTGTTTACTATAGAAAGGTTGGAAAATGTAATAACGATGTGTAATGAGGAGTCCCCATTGGAACTAATCCAGTCCGTTTCTAATACAATAACGAATTTTACCGAGGGTTCTCCAAATGAGGATGATTTAACACTAATTGCGATTCAGGGTTAACCTATTTTTTGTTGTGTATCTCGGTAGAAAACAGCGGTTACATCAGTACCGCCCAGTGCATTTGCTTGCAGTTTGTGGTCATCCGTAAGACAATCAATCAGATACAAACCGTGTCCTCTTTCACTGGTTGGTGAACGAGCCGCCTGTATTTCTGCTAATTTCTCAGGTGTAGACCATTCCCCCATACCTTCTTTGCCTTTATCACTAACGACAATTTCAAGGGAACGTGTGTCAACAGAAATGTGCAATTGAATTCCACTGGAAACAGACTTTGATCCGTGATAAACGGCGTTACTACACATTTCATCAAGAGCGAGCTGAATATCTGCTATTCGTTTCTTTGAAAATCTGAGTGTTTCGGATAATTTTCCGATAAATACACGTACTGATTCAAGGTAAAACACATCACTTGGCACATTCAACTCAATGTGGTCTTTCTTCATGGGGACTCCAGTTTTTCTTTGAAATTGATTAAAAAGCTGCTATAGCACTCTTCTCAGATTCATATATTTCAACGACACTAGAAGCTCCAATAAGATTAAAAGTTCGCGTGAGAGTGGAAGCTAAGTTACAAAGTTTTAAATCCCCACCATTTTGTCGTAGTCGTTTTGCAATTCCTACTAAGGTGCCGACAGCTGTGCTGTTTATGTGACCTACGTCCTCGAAATTAACAACAACTTTATTCACTTTTTCTGTCAGCAGTTCTTCAAGTGCCTTCCGTAAGTCAGAGGCAGCATAACTACTTAAATCTGTCTTTACATCTATGATTTTGATATCTGCATTTTCTCGAATATTCATAAATTCTGTACCGGTCATATAAACCACCTTCCGTAGATAAAATCCATATCCCCATTTTAGTGTAAATACATGAATATTACAAGCATTTTTTGAGTATAGCAGGAAATATGTATTAAGTATATGCATATACCGTGTTTTACTCTGGATTTTTGTATCCAACGCAGGTCAGGTTTCCTATCCACATCTGATATCGTTGCATTAGCCTTCCCTGAAATCAACGGTATGAATGCCTTATAGTGTTTTTTCATGCTTGCGCCAAATGAATGTAATAATGGTCAACACTGAATTTTCTTGCAAATTTCCTATATTTTCAGTAGAATTAGCGAACATAAACACAATTTCGATTAAATCCACAATTTTGGTAATGATAATGCCTACACAAAAAATCGCTTTTATTATACTTTTTGTCTGTTTTTCGACCTTTGTTATTCAGGCTGTTTGCGCTAAACCCGTCGATTCAGAGACATATTGGTTGATGGTTGATTCCTCTCCTGATGCTGATGCGAACACGCTATTTAAATCTTTGAACAAATTATTGACAGAGGTTGGAAAAGTTTCTCAGGAAAATATACAACGTCTCAATGGTGACAGAGCAACAAATGATGAAATAGAGAATGTCCTCATTGAGATAAGTAGTAAGTCTAATCAGATTAATACTCTGATTTTTTTGTTTCATGGTGAAGTATCTAAACAACAGGGTGTAAATGCCATGTACATTTCAACACAATCGGAAGATACTATCCAAGATGCAGTCTTAAATCAATGGTTAAAAGGAACGGGCATAGGTCGTATTCTTGTCATCATTGATGGTTATGCCTATGATGAGAGACTAACTGTTTATTATGCGAATAGAGTAACACTTGGGACCTCTGCGTTGAATGTTATCAATCCCGCTGAAACGACAGAACCCGCAGGTAAGAATTCCTTTCTTCAGGCATTAATTGATACCTTATCTACAGAAACAATTGATACAGATGATAACAGGCATATCAGTATAATTGAAATATACCAGTATTTGCAGAACGAAAAGACTTTTGAAAATGCGATTTTTGCACCTACGGGGGATGTTGAAGAAACGGTGATGAAACTGAGTCCTGCGATTAAAGTTACATCTTTTCCAGAGGGTGCACAGATTACATTAAACGACAAAGAAAATGGAGAAACACCTAAACTTTTCACAAAAGATTTAAAAGAAGGAAGTTACACTGTATCCATAAAGAAAGCGGGATATCTTAGTCCTGAACCTAAAACGGCAGATCTCAAGTTAACACAAGGTGAAGCCATCAATTTTATATCCGTTCTCAAACCGATTTCTGTTTACGGTACTGTTATAGGTTCCCTTGATGTTCCCGTTTCAGGAACGAAAATATCAATTGATGGTACAAACTATATTGAAACAGTTGGAGAAGATGGTAAATATTCATTCCAAAACTGGAATGCAACTGCGATGCTAACTCCTGGAACAGATTATACGTTATACGCAAAGCAAGGAGATTTCTACCACGGTTCGGTATCTTTCACATTTGATGGTTATGAGGCGATTGAGCAACCGATTGAATTGATTAAGAAAACATGGTTTGAGATCGCTGAACTTGAATTTAGGCGGGATGCCCATCAAAAAGCGATAGAAGCCTTCCAAAACGGTATTGAAACGACGACAGATTTCCCACAGTTGTCGGAAGGACTAACAGTTCTGCTATATACATCTTTTGCTGATGCTATTGATAAGGGACAGGTACAAGACATCAATTATATTGTCGTAACAGCAAAGTTAGCAGAGGTATATCAACAACCGGAAACGGCTAAGAAATATTGGAAACAAGTTGTTTTAAAAGCGGAAAAAGGGTCTCCCAGTGCAAAATTAGCCGGACAGCGATTGTGGCAGATGAATCCGTGGCGAAATGTTGTCAATATCGGTATAGCTTGTTTGTTGGTAATTGTGATCGCGTCTGGTGTATGGACATTTTTCCGTTATAGAAAATTGGTGCATACGGAAATTCAGACAGAAACTGAGATAGAAACTGATGCATGAAAACCCTCCGAATATCTTATGGATATGTAGCGATCAACAACGTTTTGATACGTTTGGTTGCTATGGAAATCCTTTTGTCCAAACACCGAATTTAGACAATTTAGCGCGTGAAGGCGTGCTTTTTGAATATGCGTATTCACAGAGTCCGGTTTGCACACCCAGTAGAGCCAGTTTCCTCACTGGACGGTACCCGCGTACCACGAGATGTCGCCAAAATGGACAAGCGATCCCACCGGATGAAGTACTTGTGACAAAACTACTCCAAGATGCTGGTTATGTGTGTGGATTGGCAGGGAAACTCCATCTTTCGCCTTGCAACCCGCGCGTCTGCAAAGGGACGGAACAACGGATTGATGATGGCTATGACCAGTTTTTCTGGTCACACGATCCAGCTGATGCTTGGCCAACTCACGATTATATCCAGTGGTTATCAAATAAAGGGTTACGTCGGGATAGTAGACCTTTCGCCGATTCAAAATATGTCCGTGTGATTCCATCTGAAGAACATAGTCAAACGACGTGGAGTGTTGAACGGGCAATGTCGTTTATCAATAGTTCATCGCGATTTAAGCAACCGTGGCTATTCTCTGTGAATATGTTTGATCCGCATCACGCCTTTGACCCTCCCGTTGCAGCGTTAGAGAGATATAGAGACATATTGGATGAAATCCCGTTACCGAACTATGTTGAAGGAGAACTGAAAAATAAACCGATATGGCAACAGATTGATCACAGTGGTGCTTATGGTGGTAAATCGGGATATCCTTACAACGAAATGAGCGAAACGGATCACCGTTGGGTAACAGCTGCGTATTGGGCAATGATTGATGTTATTGACGCACAAGTTGGACGACTTCTTGATTTTTTGGAAGAAACAGGACAGCGAGAAAACACAGTGGTTATCTTTACATCAGATCACGGAGAAATGCTTGGTGACCACGGTATCTATTTGAAAGGACCTTACTTTTATGAACCTGCCATCCGAGTGCCATTAATTATTTCTGGACCTGGGATGTTGAACAGTGGAGCGCGTTCAGATGCTCTTGTGGAATTGGTAGATATTGCTCCGACTTTTCTGGAAGCAAGTGGATTGGAACGTTATTCCGGCATGCAGGGGCAAAGTCTTCTACCTATGCTGATAGGTGAAAAAAGTTTGGATTCGCATCGGGATGATGTTTACTGTGAGTATTACAACGCTATGCCGTGGCACAGTGAACCTGCTGCAAATGCGACGATGGTGCGGAGTGAACGGTATAAGTTGGTGGTTGCACACGGTACAGATGGTGGTGAACTCTACGACTTGGAAGACGATCCGCAAGAAACATATAATCTTTGGAATAATTCAGATTATAAAGATGTAAAACTGCAGATGCAAGAACGACTTATCCACCGTATGGCCTGGACAGTGGATCCACTACCTGAACGACAAGCAGCTTGGTAGTCAACAGTGTAAATGGTGAATTAAATTGAGGTATATTCAACCGAAACTAAGTATTGTCACAACACAATTCAATATTACGCGAACAAGACAGACACTGCTAATCTATGCTTTGTTTGTTTTATGTTTTGCTGGTGGCTTAGAAGCATACGCTGATAATATTTTAGCACGATGGGATCAGCAGATGTTTGAACGGATCTACGATGCACCACCACATAGCGAACCGATGTGGACAGGGATGGAGTTCACTACAGAATTTGGACATTACCGATCCGTTATGGGATTGTCTATCTTACTGATGGCTTATGGGAATGAAGATCGTCAAAACACGGGTAGGTTGTTGTCCTCAGCATATATAAGCACTGGGGTTATTACTTATGGGATAAAGCAGTTGGTTCGCAGGAAGCGACCCCTTGATGATATGCTTGGTAATCCATCTATGCCATCGGGACATGCGTCTATTGCGTTTAGTGCTGCAACAATCCTTGGGTATCGCTATCCAAAGTGGCGAATACCGTTATACATCGGTGCAGGGTTGGTCGGTTTTTCGCGTGTCTATCTGGGACGGCACTATACTTCGGATGTGTTAGTAGGTGCAGTTATCGGAACGACTATGGGGGTGCTTGTTTGGCATAATCGTGTAACCTTGTTGGAGTGGAAGTTTTAGATGGTTACTTCTGCATGTTTTTCTTTGATCTATAGAGCGCAGGTATTTGTAGATTGGTGATCTATAAATTTGGTGATCTATAAATTTGTATGTTTATTTCACAGAAAAGGAATGACCTTCTGAATAGGATGTGTCTTTCATTGCTTCACTCAATATGCATATATTGGTTTTCTATTACCAAAGATATAGTGGATTATGAAATATGTTAACATCTTTCTGTAGGAGCGATCTCCGAATCGCGAACTATCGGGAATCGGAGATCTCTCCCACAATGAATTATGCGGTTAATGTCAAAACTTTACACACCCAGTTAACGTTTAAACGTCTGACTATCTTTGAGGTATTTATAGAGTTCGCTATCGGTTGTCAAGATAAGTTTTGTGCTTGGGTTCATTGACGTGCGATAGGTTTCTAAAGTTTGGAGGAAAGCGAAGAACTCAGGATCTTTGCCGTGTGCTTCGGCGTAAATCTGGATGGCTTGTGCATCAGCATCACCTTTAATTTGTTCCGTTTCCTTGTATGCTTCTGACTCGATACGTTCCAGTTCTTTTTTCTTCTCACCCTCAATCTTAGCGGCTTCACCTTCACCTTCCGATTTGTATTTTCCAGAGATCCGTTGTCGTTCAGAAATCATCCGAGTAAAGACTTTTTCGCGGACTTCGTCAACATAGTTGATACGTTTGATCTGAACATCAACGAGTTCAATACCAAATTGCGGTACAGTTTCCTGCACTTTTTCACGTATCATTTGTGTGATTTTTTCTCTACCATCGTGAATCTCTTCTAAAGGTTCACCTAACTGTCCTTCATCCTCTTCAAGTGTCTCTATATCAGGATTAAGAACACGGTTGGAATCTCGGACAACTTCAATCAATAGTTGTGCTGTTACTAAATCGCGAGCTGCAGAATCAATGATGTCATCTAATCGGGATTGTGCGAGTATTTCTGTTCCGAGTGCCTGATAGAATTTAAGTGCATCTTTAATCCGCCATCGTGCAGTCGTATCAAGCCAAATAAACTTTTTGTCTTTGGTTGGAATTTGGTTCGGCGAACCGTCCCATTCCAGGACGCGTTTCTCAAAGCGATGTATCTGTTGAATAAACGGTGTTTTGATTTTTAATCCAGCATTGACGATTGGTTCCCCAACAGGACGACCGAATTCTGTTATGACAACCTGTTCTGCTTCGTTTACGATGTAGAACATACTAAAGACAATGGGAAGAATTAAAATTATGAGGACAATTATTGGTATGAGTATTTTTAACTTCATCAGAAAACTCCTATTTCTGTTTCAACCTATTCTGTAAGCTGAAGGATTGGAATCGGTGCGTTGGTTTTATCGTCAATGACATATATCTCTTTAACTTGTGGCAGGACCTCCTGCATCGTTTCGAGATATAGTCTTTGTCTTGTCACCTCTTTTGCTTTTTGATACTCCGAACGGATTGCGTTGAATTTGTCTGCATCCCCTTGTGCTTCATTAACACGTTTCAATGCGTATCCTTGTGCTTCAGAAATTTGTTGTGCAGCTAAACCTTTGGATTTTGGGATTAATTGGTTATAATCCCTCCACGCTTCGTTGATTAGGCGGTCTTTTTCTTGTTTAGCCTCGTTGACAGCATTAAAAGCAGATTTCACCTTTTCTGGTGGATTTACATTTTGCAGTGTTACATTGGCAACATCCAATCCAGTTTGGTATAGATCAAGAAGTGTTTGAAGGTGTTGTTCAACTTCGGCAGCGATTTCAATACGGCCAATGGTTAGTACCTCTGTGACAGTCCTGTCACCAATCACACGGCTCATTACAGATTCTGAAAGGTCACGCAAAGCACGTTGTGGATTTCTGACGGAAAAAAGAAATGCTGTTGGGTCTTTTATTTTATATTGGATGACCCATTCAACATCTGCGATATTGAGATCTCCTGTTAGTAGCAAGGATTCTTCAGAGTATTCTCGTGTATCGTACTGTGTCCGCACTCCCGCTTTGAGAGTACGAAAACCAAATTCCTCCTTGAATACCTTTCTCACAGGCACGTTAATAGCTCTTTCAATGCCAAGTGGTAACTTGAAATGTAGTCCGGGTTGGGCTTGTCTGACAGATTTCCCGAACATGAGAACAACAGCAATTTCGTCTGCTTCAACGGTATAAAAACTGGTGGCTAAGCATACCAAGATTATCAAACCGAGTATGACAAACAGAATACGTTTAGGGTTAATAAGTTCCAAAAAATCGGTTAGATCCATTTTATTCTCCTTTATGTAATCAAACTGTATTTTAAATTTCGTATCTGACTAACTTCTGTGCAGCATCAACAATCTGTTCTGTATCGGGTATAACAAATTTTTCCATCACAGGGGCAAACGGTACAGGGACCGGTGCAGCGGTAACACGTTCGATCGGTGCATCCAGGTAGTCAAACACTTCACGGACAACCAGTGCAGCGATCTCGGCACCAAATCCTGCCCTGCCGACGGCTTCATGTGCGATTAACAAGCGATTTGTTTTCTTAACTGATTCAAAAATAGTTTCTTTGTCAAGAGGCATCAAAGTTCTTGGGTCAACGATTTCTGCGGATATACCTTCTTCGGCAAGTTCATCAGCAGCATCAAGTGCTTTCAACACCATACGTGATGTTGCTAAAATTGTTATATCTTCACCTTCACGTTTTATATCTGCTTCACCCAAGGGAATTGTATATTCCTCATCTGGAATTTCACCCTCTTCCGTATAAAGTAGTTTGTGCTCAATGAACATAATCGGATTGTCGTTTCGGATTGCGGTTTTCAGTAACCCCTTTGCATCATAAGGTGTAGCGGGCATCACCACAAGGAGTCCAGGAATATGTACAAACCATGATTCAAGACTTTGTGCGTGTTGTGCAGCAGAGGAACGTCCCGCACCACCTTGAGTCCGAATGACAAGTGGTACATCTAACTGTCCACCCACCATATATCGTATTTTGGCAACTTGGTTGACAATTTGGTCCATACCGACAGCGGTGAAGTCAATGTACATAAGTTCCGCGACGGGACGCATACCTGTGACAGCAGCACCCAAGGCAGTGCCGATGATGGCTGCTTCAGAAATCGGTGTGTTACGGATACGTTCTTTTCCAAACTGCTTGTATAATCCGTCCGTAACCTTATATGCCCCACCATATTCAGCAATATCTTCCCCCATGAGAAAGACAGCATCGTCGCGTTCCATCTCCTCTATCAGTGCTTCTTTTAAAGCATCACGATAGGTAATTGTTTTCATGTTTTGTCTGTTCCTTTCAGTATCTATATTCTTTTCGTTTTTGTCTGTGTCCTTACCATCTTATCAATTCACTGTACAGACGAAGGACGTTCTTGCATGATAGGTATGACATAGCTTCGTATATGCACACCGTTCACAGTTTCTGTTTCTAATCGCGGTTCTGGATTCTGCCTGTGATCAAACACAACGTAGTAACCTTCTGTTGTTCCTTCCAAATCTGCATACACAGAGAGTTGTTCTTTGCCAGATGCGAACCGCGTATCTCCCTCCCAAATTTTGGTTTCAACAATAAATTTCTGTTGATTATGTATTATTAAAAGGTCCATTCTTCCGCGTCCTGTTTGCACTTCAATATACATATTTCCACCTACACTGCGGACGAACTGATCAAGGTAGGCATAGAGTAGGTGCTGTCCAATAAATTCCTGTGGTGTATCAGGAACTTGTAAGATGCGAAATCCTACACGTCTGATGAAATCACGGAAATTATCAAGTAAAGAAACCATATCAATCGATCCGATAGGTGTAAGATAGTGATTAAAGTCTTCACCTGTATCTTCTGGGAGATATTGCGATTCCAATCCATTTAACACTGGTTTGAATGCACGTAGAATATGATGCTGATATATAGGATTTACTATTTCGCACATGCCATCAGAACTTCTGGCGATGACACCATACGTTGCTAACTCGTTGATAATATCATCATTGAGATTGTATGTTAATCCTTTTTCATAAGATGCAATATGCATTAGTATGGTTTCAAATCGACGATTTCTACGGATATTAGTAAGTAGATGTTCAATATTGGTATTTCGTTCATCAAGGAGTAGTGTGTGTGATTCTGCAAAATGCGTCATTTTGACTGTCTCAGTCTTAGGGATGTTCAGTTCTTCCGTAAGAATTTGACCGATTCGGTTGACTAAGAAAGGTTGTCCTCCTGTCTGTGTGTGGAGAGATTTGACGACTTCCGGTGCAAAGGGTTGTCCTACTTCGTTCGTATATTGTCCAAGTAGTTCTTGAACTTGTTCTAATGTAAAGTTAGGCAACCGAAACTCGTCTTGGACATTAAAAGGTGAAACAGAGCGGTCATAGTTGAGTTGGTTGATACTCTTTACACCTACTATTCCAACACTGTGTGGACATTGAAGTTCATCAGAGAGATAGATATGGCGGAGTGTATACAGAAATTCACTGACAACATCTTGAGGGATACCATCAAATTCGTCAATGAGTAACACAACTTTTTTATCACTAAGTAAACTCTCTAATTCCTCAAAGTATGCTAATAAAGAAAAATGATCGCTTATTTGAACATCTTCTAAAAATCGAATTATTTCATCAGGTTTCTTGACATCTCTTTTTTTAAGGACATACTGAATATGTCTCCGTATCAACTGAGAAAACCTATCATAGAAAATAGTAGATGAGGTATTACCCATCACTTGGAAATCCAGTTGAATAGGAAAATAGCCTGGGTCATTTGTAGAAAGTGTGTCAAGTGCCATTCGGAAGAATGTAGTTTTACCGGTTTGACGTGGTGCAAACAGAACGATATAACGCCCCTCCTTGACACGTATGTTGAAGTCATTTATCTCTTTGGTGCGAGGGACTACATAGTGTCTATCAGGGTAAACGCGGCCTTGTGTTCCAAAACGTCTCATTCTTTATCCTCGTCGTGGCAGTGAATGAATTATATCAAGGAGATTGCCATATTATTCAGTGGAGCAAGAGTTGCTTTCAAAAATCACTTCAGGATTATCTTCTCCACGAATATGAACTACCTTACCATCTGTTTTAAAACAGTTATCATAGAAACGGATGTTGTAAATACCATCAGTCATGCAGTCAACAACAGCGGGATTTCCAGTAGTTGATTTAGCGGATGTGATTGTATTCTGATAAATAGTTGTATTTCTAATACCGCCATTTGACCCTGTTGACCATAGGTGAACGCCGCCGTAAGTGTTTTTTCGACCATCGTTTTCACTGAGATTATAGCGAATTATGTTATTGTGGAATGCCTTTGCCCCATCAAATTGTGCTAATAGAAATCCCGCTCCGTCATTGTCGTGTGAATAGTTATATTGCACAATTGAATTCTGCACGCCTCCATCCAGATCAAACCCACCTCCGTCTTTGCTGCTGCCTGTACGGTTATGATGCGATTCGTTCATCTGAATGAGAACACGATTTGAATCCCATGTCCAAATTCCGATGGGACCACCGTCCTCACAATCATTCAAAGTCCCATTTTCATATACCTCACAATGTTCAATCGTAGCACCATCCACTTGTCCAAGGACTATTCCGTTTCCTGAATGACTCCCCTTACCTGGAATTCCTAAGTTGCTAAAGACACGACAGTTTCCAATATAGATGTCAGCATGAGAGTATTCTGTTTCTTCAGGGTTCCAATTGCCTATTAAGTTTATTCCTGCGTCTCCGTTATCATGAACATCAGCATGTGTGATATTTACTTGACTAAACCCACACCATCCACCATCAATTGGTTGTGCTGCTATGCTTATTCCAGCATACTTGAATCCACTAACGTTAACATTTTCAATGTGTATATACTTTAGTTTTCTGTGTTCTGGTAGTGTATTTACGAACGAGATTCCAGAGTTGGTATTCTGTTCTGTTCCTGCACCAACGAAGTTGAGATCAAGTATCCGTACACCACCGATGTTTTTCGCGAAAAAACCAGCTTCATCATTAGCATCAATAGTGGCATTTCCATCACCATAAGAACCGAAAGTAACGGGTTTATCTAAGGTATCTATATTTGCAACAGAAAGCGTAAGGTTTCCCTTGAAAGTCTGATTGCCTTGAAACGACACCGAATCACCCGGTAGTAATTGCGTTGCATTTACCCGTTTGATGTTCTGCCAAGGCTGCTTCTTGGATATACCTGAGTTTGTATCTTCACCAAATGGACTGATATAGTAATCCATATACTTTAACTTCATCTAATTTGGACTGAGGATTAACCCGTCCATCCTCATCCACTCAATTGTTTGTTCAAAGGCATCCACCGTTTTTGTAATGTCTTCTTCTGTATGTGCAGCGGTTGTCATACCTCCATTCGTCGCGAGGTCTACACCATTGAGTAACAAACCGCATCGGAGATGCATAAGAAGTTTATCATCATTGCCACCCTTCAGTTTTTGATAATCCCAAGTGTATGGATCGAAATCGGCAGCACGTATATCCTTCTCACCGTGTCCAATGAGGAGTCTGATACCAGAAAACTCACCGTATATTACCCAATCTAATCGGTATGAATCAATAACACTATTGAGTGCATCGCGAAGTTTTTGTGCGATGTGGTTTGCCTTTTCATTCGGTTTTCCTGTCTTTACAATGTTAAGCATTGCGATACCCGCAGATGCCGAAAGCGGATTAGCATTAAATGTGCCAGGATGTGGCATTTTTTGTCCTTCTTCCTCTGCCTTCAAAGAAATTAAATCAACAATCTCTTTTTTTCCAACGAGTGCTCCACCGGGTAATCCACCTGCAACAATCTTTGCTAATGTTGTCATATCGGGGATGACATTGTAGTGTGCCTGTGCGCCACCAGGTGCAACCCGAAAACCTGTAATTACTTCGTCGAAAATGAGTAGAACACCGTGCTCTTGCGTTATCTCACGAAGTTGTTGTAAAAATACACCATCAGTTGGAACAATTCCAAAAGATGCCCCTGTCGGTTCAAGAATAACACAGGCGATGTCTTTATCTGTTTTCAACAACGTTTCAACTTTCTCAATGTCGTTTGGTGGGCAGAGAATGGTTGTATCGCGCACCTCTTGTGGAATGCCTGGGACAGACATATCAAAGGGTGGATATGCCCCGAAGATAAGGCTGTCGTGCCAACCGTGAAAATGTCCAGCAAACTTCAACACTTTGTTTTTTTGTGTATAGGTGCGTGCAAGCCGTATCGCCATGAGTGTTGCTTCAGTGCCAGAACTGACAAACCTGATGCGTTCTGCTGACGGAATGAGTTGCGTAACCAGGTTTCCCCATTCCAACTCAAGTGGATGACATGCCCCGTAATGTGTGCCGCGTTGCATCTGTGCTGTCACTGCTTCCACAATATCAGGTGGATTATGTCCGAGCAGTAATGCCCCGTGTCCTGCCCAATAGTCAATAAAGGTCTTATCTTCAAGTCCCCATTTTTTCGCGCCATCAGCACGGGTAATATAAATTGGGAATGGAGACATGTGGCGACTATCATGCGTCACACCATCGGGAAAGAGTTGGTTTGCTGCTTGTGACAGTTCTTTATCTTTTGCAAAGGTCTTTTGATATCGCTCTAAAATTGATGGCATTCCTGTCCTCTATGTGAATTGATTCAAAATCGGTGAGAATATATTTCTATAATACATCAATAGAGTGGAAATGTCAATGAAAATGAAGGAATGTATCAGGATGGGAATGCAAGCAGGATATTTAGAAAATGTTGTGATAACAATCCGCATGAGTGTTATACTAATGATTATACACCTAATTGCTACACATTCGCAACAATTACCTTGAAAAACTTGATATAGCGAACGAAATGTGTTATAATTAAGTGACATTTAGTTATTGAGACAGAATCTATCCAAAAGATAGAAATACAAATAAACTTACCTCTGCTCCCCGATATTGCGGTGGAGCCGTGAGTCCATAGAGAGGATATACTTTGAGACTATACGAACTTATGCTTATCATCACCCCTGACCATGAGGAGAATGAGGCAAATGCACTCATTGATACTGTCAAGGGTATTATTGAAGGTGGTGGAAATCTAATTCATCTTGATGTTTGGGGAAAGAGGCGACTTGCATACCCAATTCAGAAGCGCAGCGAGGGTTACTACGCAGTTTATGTGTTTGAATGCGACCCGAGTTTCGTTGCACAAGTGAATCAAGCACTCCGTGTTATTGAAGCAATTTTACGACACATGATTGTACTCTATGAAGACGACATAGAAAAGTTGAAGGCAGCACAGGAAGAGGAAACAGCACCTGAAGCCACGGATGATAACATCCCAGAAGATATAACGGATGAAGACGCGCAAGAAGAAACAACCGAATCTGTAGAAGAAACTACAGAGTCCGATGAAGTCCCAACATCCGTTGAAGACAATACCACAGAATCTGAGTAATTACATATCAAACAATACTTGCGAAATAAAAAATATATCATCTTATGACGCAGGACAATAAAGGAGCATAACATGGCAAGTTATAACAAAGTCATTTTGATGGGAAATCTCACAAGAGACCCGGAAATGAAATATCTGCCAAGTGGAACTGCCGTTGCGAATTTTGGAATCGCTATGAGCGAAAAGTATACTGATAGACAAAGTGGCGAACAGAGAGAGAATGTCTGTTTTGTTGATGTAGAAGCGTGGGACAGGCAAGCCGAAATTGTTAATGAATACCTCAGTAAGGGTAGTCCCATCTTCCTTGAAGGGGCCCTAAAGTTTGACTCTTGGGAAACACCTGAAGGGGAAAAACGTAATAAACTCAAAGTTAGAATGTTCCGTATGCAATTAATTGGCGGCAGACAGGATAGTGATGAAGGAAGCAGTGGTTACACACAAGCTACACCATCAGACACAACACCGATGCAAGGGCAGCCTGACCAGAGTTCTACACCATCGGCAGGAGAGAGTGATACATCCTCAACGGATGATGACATACCATTCTAACAAATGCCGCGGAGGAAAAGTATCAGTTATACCCATTTAAACTATTATAGTAATGAGAGATAAAGGAGTAGAAAAACATGGCTTATCGTCGGAGACCCCGTTATAGCAAGTTGGAATCCGTAGATTACAAAGATGTAGATACGTTAAGGAAGTTTGTCAACGAACGCGGGAAAATCGTGAGTCGTAGAGCTTCTGGACTTTCTGCAAAACAGCAACGCATGGTAACCCGTGCTATCAAACGGGCGAGAGATATGGCATTATTGCCATTTACACGATAATCTTAGATACATATTATCTTTAGGTGCAGGGTTTCTATTGAACAATTATCAAATGTTTCATTGACAACTGCACTATTTGGATGGAAATTATGGAAGTCATACTTAAAAAAAGAATTGATGGATTAGGAGATCCAGGGGATGTACTGAAGGTCGCTGCGGGTTACGCTCGGAATTATCTGTTACCTATGGATTTAGCAGTGCATGCAACGGAGCGAAATCGACGTTTCCTTGAGCATCAGAAACGAGTCATTGATCAACAAGAATCGAAAGATAAAGAACAGGCACGTGAAATCGCATCTAAAATCGTTGATGTTACATGTCACTTAACTCGACGTGCAGGTGAAAACGACAGGCTATTCGGTTCAGTTACCCCCGCGGACATTGTAGAATCTTTGCGAGCAGCAGCCAATGTTGAACTTGATCGGCGCATCATAGAACTTTCTGAACCGATCCGTGAACTCGGTGCTTTTACTGTCATAGCAAAACTACATGCAGATGTAATAGTAGAATTACGGGTCGTTGTTGAGAGGGAAGAATAGCGAGACTTTTCAAATTACGGACATTGCCATTATCTGATTGATGGGGAAATAGTCATGCAAACACAAGCAGTTGATTCGCTTATGGATAAAGAAGCTGAACAAGCGGTGCTTGGGTCAATGATGACAGAAAAGTCTATTATTCCTCGTATAGAGACCTTGCTCGGTCCAACGTCCGATGCCTTTTTCACTACGGATCATCAACTTATCTATACTGCAATTCTTGCCGTTTATAATCGTGTCAATGATGCGGATCCTATACTTGTTGCGAACGAGTTAAATCGGACAGATCAGTTGAATCGCGTGGGTGGGGCAGATTATTTATATGAACTACAAGCCCCCATTGTTGAGACAGAAAGTGCGGAGTTTTATGCAGAAATTATCCGTGAAAAGGCTACACGCCGACGCCTTATCAGTGCCTCAACACAAATACATGATCTTGCACAAGATGAGAGTATAGAAATCAGCGATGTTCTTGACCAATCACAGGAAGCAGTTTTTGAACTTGGTCAAGATGGGGTAAAACGAGGTTTTGAACATATACAGTCCTTGCTTAAGCAAGGCATCAATATAATTGAAAAACTCTATCATAGTAAACAAAAGTTCTTAGGTGTTCCTACTGGTTTCATAGATTTTGATAACTACACCTCAGGGTTGCAGCCGGGAAATTTCATTATCATTGCTGCTCGACCTAGTATGGGAAAAACGACCTTAGTCCTAAATATGGCACAAAACATTGCCATAGAACAAAGACTCCCAGTAGCCATATTTAGCCTTGAAATGCCAGCACAAGACATCGCCCTACGCATGCTTTCCGCTGAGTCACAGATCAATTTCGGACAACTACGGGCTGGCAAGTTTAATGAGGATTACTGGGCACCGTTGGGGCATAGCGTAGGCCGACTCGGTGAAGCCCCTATATTGATAAATGATAATAGAGGGGTAACGGTACAGGGACTTCGTGCGGAAGCACGACGCTTAAAGGGAGATTATGAAAACCTTGCTTTAATTATCGTTGACTACTTACAACTGCTACGCGGTACTGGACGATACAATGCACGTGAACAAGAAATCTCTGAAATTTCACGTGCTTTAAAAATACTTGCATGGGAATTGAATGTACCTGTTCTTGCATGCTCACAACTCAATAGAGAGATAGAACGTCGTCCTAACAAACAACCGCAACTCTCAGATCTTCGTGAATCTGGTGCGATAGAACAAGATGCTGACCTTGTTGCATTTCTTTACAGAGAAGATGTCTACGAAGATCAAGAAACTTACACTGAAGATGTAGTTGAAGCCTTATTATCAATAAAGAAACAACGTAACGGTCCAATTGGAGATGTTCCGCTACATTTTTGCAAAAGGCAGATGCGTTTTGAAAATGTAAAGTAAATTGTCTCCCCTGTTTGGAAGCTTAATATGTCACCTCCTTCTTCTACGCCAGCACCTTCAAATGGGTTGGCGTTCTTAATAAAAAAACGAATATACCATTCGCTCTCTGAATTAGGTGATGCTTTTCGTCTTCTTGGTGAAACGATTTTCCAAATATTTAGACCGCCGCTGCAGTTTGACTTGTTGATAAAGCAACTGCTCCTCATTGGGGTTAATTCCTTAGCAGTCGTTTTGTTATCCGGTTTCTTCACGGGGATGGTGTTGGGTGTTCAAGGATATGTGCAGTTAAAACCTTATGCAGTTGAAGGGTCAGTTGCTCAATTTGTCAGTGTTTCTGTAGTTAAAGAACTGGGACCAATGATTACCGCGTTTGTCCTTTCAGGACGTATCGGTGCGTCCATAACTGCTGAACTTTCAACAATGAAGGTCACCGAACAAATTGACGCGCTTGAAGTGATGGGAACAAATCCTGTCAAATATCTGGTTGTTCCACGTTTTCTCGCCTGTTCTTTTATGCTCCCAACCCTTACAATCTTTTCTACTTTTGCTGGCATCTTCGGTGGATATGTCGCGGTCGTTACGCTCTTCGGTTTCAATGGAGACTTTTACATTCTGCAAGTACAAAAACATCTGTTCATCGGGAGTGTGTTAATCAGTTTAATCAAAGCAACTTCATTTGGAATGGCAATCGCAGCCGTTGGGTGCTACAAAGGAATCAGCATTTCAACAGCAGGAGGGGCAGAAGGTGTTGGAACAGCAACAACTGGTTCTGCAGTCATCTCTCTGATAACTATCTTGATTTTAGACTTTGTTCTGAACCATATACTGTTTAACATCTTAGGAATGGTATAACAATTGATTGACAGGAACAAATTACGATATAATAACTATGATCACTGTTAAAAACGTCAGAAAAGCATTTGGTGAGAAAGAAGTACTAAACGGATTAGACCTTGAAATCCCAAAAGGTGAGACTCTTGTTATTATGGGACGAAGCGGCTGTGGAAAAAGCGTTTTGCTCAAAATTATCGCAGGTCTCCTTTCTATAGATGAAGGTGAAGTTTGGGTTGATGGAACTGAAATTACAGAACTTAAAAGGAAACCATTGAACCAAATTCGTAGAAAAATCGGGATGCTTTTTCAATCCGCAGCACTATTTGATTCGATGAGTGTAGCCGAAAATATCGCCTTTATGCTTGACCAACATACCAATTTATCACAGAAAGAAATGCGAGAGATCGTTGATGAAAAACTGAATTTAGTTGACTTAGATGGTGTGCAAGACCTACGACCTGCACAACTCAGTGGGGGTATGCGGAAGCGGGTCGGTTTAGCACGAGCACTTGCTTTTAATCCGGAGATCATCTTATACGATGAACCTACAACCGGACTTGACCCAGTTACCTGTACCGAGATAAATCAGTTGATCCGAGATCTGAACCAGAAACTGCAGGTAACATCTATCGTAGTGACACACGATATGCACAGTGCTTTTAGCGTTGGGACCCTTATGGTCATGCTACATGAAGGTAGGAAACTTGCTTACGGTACGCCTGAAGAAATAATAAATGAAGACAATCCGATTTTACAACAGTTTATTCTATTTGGTGCACCAGATCAGATCCTAAATATAGACGATCCAACTTTGAGAAAATATACAGGGAGAGATACTCAATGAAGTTTTGGAGTCCATCTGTTAAAGTCGGACTAATGGTTATTGTGGCTTTTATCTTACTTGGTATACTCCTCACCAATTCTGCAAATTTACCCTGGGGAACACCTGGAGACGAAGTAACATTCCAATTTCGTGCAGTTAACGGGTTATATGTTGGTTCAGGTGTATTGCTGTCTGGTGTCTCTATCGGTAAGGTAACACACATTATACTTCAACCTGAAACAAATACAGTTGAAATCCGAGCACGTGTCAAGAACGCTTTTCAATGGCTTAGACAAGGATGCGAAGCACACATTTCAATGAGTGGGTTTGTTGGTGAGATATTCATCTCACTAAAAAACGGTGAAGTCGGTGCCACACCACTGCAACCATCAGATTTACCTATTATCGGTATTGACCCTGTAAATCCGTTGGAATTACTTGAGCAAACCAGTTCAGGATTGAGTAAAGCCATTGATTTAACCTCCGCAGCTAACGAACTCTTACAAGCAAATCAGGAAGAAATTCAGCAAGGGATTAAAGAGACAAGAGGTTTGGTGGCACAGACAGGTGAAACACTAAAAAAATTCAATGACAATATGGACGAAACTGTAAGAATTTTATTAGATCTGGCTGCGAAAAATGACAAACGGGTTGAAGATACACTTAACAATATGAATCAACTCTTAACCCAACTCGGCAATGATTCCTTAATCCTTAGTAGCCAAGTCAGCGATATCAGTCGTTCATTACTCACACTCGTCGACCAGAATTTTCCGAGAGTCAATAGGATATTGTCAGACTTACAGCAAGGAACTAATGATTTTCGACGATTAGCAACACAATCCCGAGAAGATTTGAGTTCAATAACAAACGATATTTCTAACCTGATTGCCCAAGGAAGCACTGTTATTGAAGAAGGAAGTACCGAAATCAAACCCATTATTAAAAACCTTCAGTCAGCAACAGCGTCACTTTCTACATTAAATACTAATGTAAATGAAATTTTAGTTACAATCAAAGATGGCAAAGGCACAGTCTCACAACTGTTGAACAATCCAGAACCGCTTGCTGATGCAAAAGAAACTTTTAATAATCTTAATGAGCTTCTTATAGGACTCACTAATTTCTATGAACAAACAGATGAACAATTAAAAGGTTTTAAATTTCCCGATTTTTCGTGGGATACTGAACTTCAATATCTTAGTCTTGAAGAAAATCTACATACTGAATTTGGGTTTTCGCTGATACCGATGCCGCCATCAAAGAACAGTTACCGTTTCGGTTTAGGTATTCGTGAGGAAAAGATTGGCGTGGAATTCCAATATGCATACAAGTTCACAGACTATTTACGCGGGCGATTTGGATTTATGCGTTCCAATGTAGGTGCGGGAGTTGATCTAATGGCGTGGAATCAAAGATTAGTTCTCGGAATTGAAAGTGTAGGTTTAACGCAAGACAGACCTGAACTAAACGCAGAAATGGGTTTCCGATTTTTCCGAGGTGGTCATATCCTCTTCGGTGTAGAAAATTGGTGGAGTGAAGATAGACGTTGGACCGCGGGGATTAAACTCATTACAAGTGATTGGTAAGACGGTTCTCAACTACAATATAGTTTTTGTATTGTAGGCAACTAACTGATGTATGATAAACGCCAATAGCATTTAGTGGTCCTTATGGCACAAGCAAAGCACAAATTTGTCTGTCAAGAATGTGGATATACAACGCCGAGAGGACTTGGCAAATGTCCCGGATGTCAGGCTTGGAATAGTTTCGCTGAAGAAACAGAAATCGTTTCCACATCTCCTGTACATCGGAGTATCGGTCAACTTTCCAATAAACCTGAAGCAATATCGGACGTTAAAACGGAAGATATAGAACGACAACTCACTGGGATGCCTGAGTTTGACAGAGTTTTGGGGGGTGGTATTGTTCCAGGGTCGGTAGTTCTTATTGGTGGTGACCCGGGTATAGGTAAATCAACGCTCTTATTACAAGCAAGCGATGCCCTTAGTCGCAAATACGGGAATGTGCTTTATGTTTCTGGCGAAGAATCGGTTAATCAAACGAAGATACGTTCAAACCGACTTGGCGTAACTTCAGAGACACTCTATGTTCTATGTGAAAATAATTTAGAACTTATTGAAAAAGAGATAGAAAAACTTCAGCCTCAAGCCGTTGTTATCGACTCTATTCAATCTGTCTATCTTACGGAATTTCAATCTGCGCCAGGCAGTATCACACAAATACGTGAATGTGCCGCGCAACTCCTAATTTGTGCTAAGAATCACAACATACCGATTTTTCTCGTTGGACATGTGACAAAAGAGGGAACATTAGCAGGTCCACGTGTTTTAGAACACATAGTGGATACTGTATTATATTTTGAAGGTGAACGAGACCACATATACCGCATCCTCCGAGCAATAAAAAACCGATTCGGTTCAACCAATGAACTCGGTATTTTTGAGATGCAGAACAAAGGACTTGTGGATGTTAAAAATCCATCGCAACTTTTTTTAAGCGATAGAGAAGAAGAGATCTCTGGTTCTGTCGTTGTATCAAGTATGGAAGGCACGCGTCCTCTGTTATTGGAGGTACAGGCATTAGTCGCACCAACACACTACGGCACACCACGGAACACGGCAACAGGTGTAGACCGAAACCGAGTTGCACTATTGATTGCAGTGTTGAGTAAAAGAATTGGATTAGACATCGGAGATTCCGATGTATTTGTAAACATTACTGGAGGGTTGCGAGTTAATGAACCTGGAATTGACCTCGGTGTTTTAATGGCAATTATATCTAACCACCGTAACATCCCGATAGATCCTCAAACAGTGGTAATTGGCGAAGTCGGATTAGGTGGAGAAATTAGACCCGTACCGCATCTGGAAACACGGATCCGAGAAGCAGCAAAACTCGGATTCACGCGTGCAATTTTTCCTAAATATCATCAGAAAGGATTAGAAATCAATGAGAATATAGAACTCATTGGCGTGAAGAATATATATGATAGTCTAAGTAATTTATTGTAACACAAACTCAAACAGCAGCAAATTCGGTGATGCATTTGTTATGTATTGAAAATACAATTGCAAACGAAGAAAGTTCCTGTAGATCAACAAATATGTCATTAGCATGTATCTTCTCATCAGAAGGGTAATACCTCAAGAAGATACGGAACAACGTTCAATAGCGATGAAACGTGTTTCACCGCTACAAACGGTTGAAAAAGAACTATGCAAATTTGGGTAATTCGTATCTTATTTATTGTCGCAAGTGCTGTCGTCTGCTATCTGCCAGATAGTAACATTACCAATGGCGGTGTCGGGCTTGCAATTGCAACTGCCCTTGTTGTAGGGGAGAAATTCCTTCGTGTAACCCACACGCGTAGACTTGTCGCAAGTGTTGTTGGACTTGCATTCGGTCTGCTGATTTCTTTGCTTGGGTTGTACTTATTCAATCTATCAAACGCATCACCCGATCAAGACAATTTCTCATTGCCTGGACTATTAGAGAATGTGATTATTCTCGGATTCGGCTATATTGGTATGGTATGTGGATACTATATATCCGAAAGTGTCCCGATTGTCCGATTGTTCAATTCCCATCGTTACACACAAATGGGGACACCTTATGCCACAAACGAATCCAACGGATTTAAACTATTAGATACAAGCGTTATTATTGATGGACGTATCCTTGAAATCTGTGAGACACAATTTGTTGACGGGACTCTACTCATCCCGCGTTTTGTTCTAAATGAATTGCAACATATTGCCGATTCAACTGATCTATTACGAAGAAACAAAGGGAGACGGGGTTTTGACATCCTCCGATCTCTTCAAAACAGTCCATCTATTGTAGTAGAAATCATAGAAGAAGATGTGCCACATCTTGATGAAGTGGATGCGAAACTCGTACACCTTGCCCGTAAACATTTCGCAAAAATCATTACGAATGACTTGAACCTAAACAAAGTTGCAGAATTACAAGGTGTCACAGTATTAAACATCAATGAGTTAGCAAATGCCATCCGTCCAATTGTCGTTGCAGGTGAAATCATTCAGGTTCATCTACAAAAAGTGGGTAAAGAGCCAAAGCAAGGTGTAGGTTATCTTGATGACGGAACGATGGTTATCGTTGAAGATGGAAAATCGTATATCGGACAGACAATTGATGTTGTCGTGACACAGATGTTACGAACTAGCACAGGGCAGATGATCTTCGCGCGAAATGTTGACGAGTCATTAACAGAGAAAGGGTTTCGATGAAATGGCAACAGATGAACAGTAAGATTTCTGTCCTAATTCCTGCTGCCGGACAAGGCAAGCGGATGGAGACATCTGTTAAAAAACCTTATTTGATGTTAGGTGATAGACCGATTCTGTCGCATACGATTGATCAATTTGAACAGAACAGTGTCATTGACGAAATTATAGTAATTGTTAACGAATCAGATCTCACAACGTGTAAAGAAAGTGTGATTTCACCCTTTCGGTTTAGAAAGGTTCAAGAATTGGTAGCAGGTGGTGAAACACGACAAGTTTCTGTATTCAATGGACTCCGCACACTTACCGACGATGTTGATTATGTTGTTATTCATGATGGTGTGCGTCCGTTTATAGATGATGATATTATATTCAGATGTCTTGAAGCTACTGCGGAATGCGGGGCAAGCGTAGCTGCTGTGCCTGTAAAAGAGACCATAAAAGTAGCAAACAGAGATCTCTATATAGACCACACACCTGAACGTGATCTGTTATGGCGAGTGCAGACACCACAGGTTTTCCGAAAATCGCTTCTCGTAGCAGCATACAATAAGGCTATTGAAGAGGGGATAAGTGCTCCAGACGATGCGATATTAGTTGAAAAACTTGGGCACCCAGTAAAATTGGTGATGGGAAGTTATAGGAACGTGAAACTTACAACACCCGATGATCTGCTACTCGCAGAAACTTTGCTAAATGAAGAAGAATAAGGTATAATAAATTGGACATTATATGCGGATAGGGATAGGTTACGACGTACATCAACTTGTTGAAAATCGAAAGTTGATTTTGGGCGGTGTAGAAATCCCTTATCACTTAGGACTTTTAGGTCATTCAGATGCAGATGTATTAACACACGCTATCTGTGATGCGATTTTAGGGGCAGCTGCATTAGGAGATATAGGAACGCACTTTCCAGATACAGACGATAGTTACGCAGAAATGGACAGTCAATTTTTCCTGCAATCTATCGCAGCAATGGTTAAAGAACAGAACTATATTATTGAAAATATTGATAGCACAGTGGTTGCACAAAAACCTCAATTGGCACCGTATATCTTACAAATGCGGCAAGTAATCGCAAAAACATTAGGTATATCGGATGCACAAGTCAGCGTAAAAGCAACTACTGCAGAAAATTTAGGGATTGTCGGGGAAGGCAAAGCAATAGTCGCTCAAGCAACTGTTTGTCTTTCCAAAGATTAATTGTGAACTCCTCGGTAGATGCGGTTTCCTAACCGCATCTATGAGACTGATCAAACACCGGTTCGGTTAGGAAACTGAACTTACCTTAGTGTGTAAATAATTATGATTTTTGCTATAAATTACAAAGGAATAGTGGATGGGAGTAAAGATATATAATTCCCTTAGCAGACAACTGGAGGAATTTTCACCACAGACAGAAGAGTTTGTCAGTATGTATAGTTGTGGTCCGACCGTCTATGACTATATACATATCGGCAATGCCCGAACAGCACTCGTTACTGATATAATACGCAGATATCTTGGATATAGAGGATATAATGTCAGATTAGTTCAAAATTTGACTGACATTGATGATAAAATAATCGCTCGGGCACAAACCCTCGGTCTCAGTTCCAGTCAACTTGCAGATACAAACGGACAAGCATATTTTGAAGACACACAACGTCTCGGAATTCAACCTGCAGATGTGCATCCAAAAGCCACTGAACATATACCGGAGATGATTGACTTGATTCAAACACTCATTGCAAGAAATGCGGCTTATGTCATAGATGGTAGTGTGTATTATCGTGTAAATTCATTCAAAGAATACGGAAAATTGTCGCGCCGTAAACCAGAGGATTTATTAGCAGGTGCACGCGTTGAAGTTGACCAACGTAAAGAAGACCCACGCGATTTTGACATGTGGAAAGCCGCAAAGCCTGGTGAACCGTATTGGGATAGCCCCTGGGGACCCGGAAGGCCCGGCTGGCATATAGAATGCTCATCTATGGCGATGAAACATCTTGGTGAGACGATTGATATACACGCAGGTGGAGAAGACCTTCTGTTCCCACACCACGAAAATGAGATCGCGCAGAGTGAATTAGCAACCGGTAAGCCTTTTGCGCGTTATTGGGTCCATGTTGCTTTTCTGAAGATAGACGGTCGGAGAATGGGAAAATCTGAACAAAACTTCATTTTCTTAAGGGACGCATTGGACAAATATTCTGCAGAAATAATACGTCACTTCCTTATTTCAGCACACTACCGACATCCACTTGATTATAGTTTGGAAAGTTTGCAAAATTCTGAATCCGCTCTAAAACGTTTGAATAACTGTGTCGATATGTTAAATAAATATTATGAAGCAACACCTGAAATTGAAGAAAACAACAACGAATCCTCAAAAAACGTTTCTCATGCCGATGCTGAACTTTCTTCAGCAATAGAAATCATGCAATCGCTGTTTACCGAGGCAATGGATAACGATTTTAATACTGCTCAAGCAGTCGGATCAATTTTTTCACTTGTTAGTCATGTCAATAAATCTATCAGTTCATCAAACGGGGTTTCCCAATATACTTTAGCAAATGCTTACAAAGTATTAGTAGAAACGTGCCAAGTGCTCGGTATCTATACAATGAACGAACAGGACACTGACAACACGACTGAGTATCTTGATCCACTGATTGAACTGCTTATAGAAATTAGAGAAGATGCCAGAAATCAGAAAGATTGGAATACGTCTGATAAAATTCGAGATAAACTAAAAGAACTCAATATTGAAATACAAGATACCCGTGAGGGGACTACTTGGAAATTCATATCATAACCTAACATGACACCTCTTATTAACCACAGGTGTCATTTAAGAACGTATGCAAAGGAGTAATAAAATGTTATTCAGAACAATTTGTGCTTTTTCACTTTTCTGTCTTTCAATCATGTTAATGAGTTGTGGAGCTCTATTTTCAGTTCAGGAATGGAGTGAAAATTACGCCCTGATGGATGGAACACAATCAACTACCCCCCAAGCGATAGATGGAAACTTAAATACAATTGGGGATGCTGTCTTTGCAGGAGAGGTAATTGGAATGAGTTCAGCATCTGAAGTCGTTATTACATTACCTGAGAAAAAGAAAATACGTCGCATTGTTGTACATTCCGAAAATGTTGTTGAATTTGATGTGTTCGTTGCAAAGGAAAGTCATACGACTGAAAGAAACTGGACTTTGATAAAAGAAATAAAAAAAGCACCTAATCTAACTACTGTATCTGTTTTAACGCCGTATCCAACTGATAGAGTTCGTCTTAGAGTCAGGAGAACAAGTGATGATGCATCTAAGAGTCGGCAATTTGGTGCGCGTAATGTAGGTTATATAGAGCGATCTAATCGCCGCGCTGTTGGAAAGTTTAGAGAAATTGAACTCTACGGATATAAAACCTCTGAACAAGTTGCAGTAGACGATACAACAGATAAACGTGAACAAGAACTTGATGATTTACTCAACTTAGAGTAACATAGAACAGGACTTTGGTGCTGAGCATTTTCAGCACCAAATCATGAGGAGACGTGTATGCGTATTGGAATATTAAGTATTATCCTTTTTGTTATGATTGGATTGTCAGGATGTGTTCTATCGTCAACACCATCGGGCAATTGGAGCGAAAACGTTGCGATTACAGCTGCTGGGTCTGATGCTAAGTTCCACGACGACAATCTATATACAGAAGGAGAAACTACGACTATTCGCGAGGATGCTAAAGACCGCTCCTCACAAGATGAAGCAGATAACTTCACTGAAGCTGTTTTAAGTTGGAATGTCCCACAAACTATCCAACGAATTGTCATCAAAGCAAAAGAAGGACAGCTTGAATTTTTCCAAATTCAGTATATGGGTGAAGATGGTAAGTGGGTCACAGTTACAGATGTACGCGATAACCTGCGTCCTATCTATAGATATACCCTCGGAAAACCTGTGGTGACAAAGAAGTTTCGACTGAAAGTCCCACGTCGGTGGGATTCGCGACGGGTTGGCGGAGAAAGTCGTTATAAACGTTCAGAAACAGGTGCGCCTACTGCAGCAGAATATCGGAAAATACAGGAAATTGAACTCTATTATGCAATGCCAACAACTGATGTAGAGCCAATTCAATGAAGGGCATTAGTTAACAATTTCGTATCACTGTGAGATCGAAATTTTGTCATACAAACAACCGGTTTAGGTGATATATTTATATAGAGGAGAATTTACATGTTAAAAGACCTCTTCAGCAACCGCCTTTTTATCGGTGCATTAGCGTTTTCTGTTTTCTGCTTTGTAGGTTCTCTGCTGTATATGCAGCATGTTGAACATCAAAGCGCGAAAGAGTTAGCCGAGACGTTGAAACACATTGAGCAAAGGAACGAGTTACAGAATCAACAACCGATCATGGCAGCACCTGTTGTTGAACCACCACCCCACAAGCAATACACCAAAGGCTCGGTCAACCCAGGACCGTTTAAGAATGTTGTTCCTGTAGACCTTTCGGACTTTGAAGCCACGAAAGCCTTGATGATAGAGAGCGTCAATTTCGTCAAGGAGAACTGGGATCCGAAAGTGTTTAATCTTGAAGTGCGCGTAGCGAGACTTCACATATTCAACATTTCATCGTATGCGGATTCGATGTTTTGTTTCTATACGCCTGAACAGCGTGAAGAAATCAGCGCGTTACGCTTTAGCCTTTTGGATGTTTTCAAAGGCATTGACCGCAAGTAGGGTGAGACGCGCACCGTGGGTATTTATTAGAAAATGCTATCACAGAAAACAAAAAACATACTCCATCTCAGTCTAATTCAAGGTGTAGGACCAAAATCCGCGCAATTCTTAATCGATATATTGGGCAGTGCGGAAAAAGTGTTAAATGCTACTCCATCAGAATTAAAGAAGTTTGATGGAGTTTCAACCAAACTACAAAATTGTTTGGTGCAGAAAAAACTTGGATGTCCATTAGAACGCGAATTGGAGTTGATAGATGAATTCGGTTGTCAGATCATCACTTACTATGATGCTGCATATCCAGCACTTTTGAAAGAAATTGACACACCACCTTTAATACTCTATGTCAGAGGTGAGTTGAAACCAGAGGATAATCTCAGCATAGCAATTGTCGGTTCCCGCAATGCGAAGGATTATGGACGACGAGTCAGTTATCAATTGGCACACCAACTCGTAAACCGTGGTATGACAGTGGTAAGTGGTTTTGCTAAGGGGATTGATACGTGTGCACACCGCGGTGCATCTGAAGCAGGTGGTAGAACTATTGCAGTTTTAGGAAATGGACTCAGTCTCATCTATCCTGCGGGGAATAAGGAATTGGTTGATAAAGTTGTTGAATCGGGTGCATTAATTTCTGAATTTCCAATGGGCATGAAACCTATGGCAGAGAATTTCCCCAGACGCAACCGAATTATCAGCGGACTATCCATCGGAATCGTTGTCGTTGAAGCATCAAATCGGAGTGGTGCACTTATTACAGCAAGGCTTGCAAGCGAGCAAGGTAGAGAAGTGTTTGCTGTTCCAGGAGAAATCTTTTCTGAATTATCAACGGGTACACATAGTTTGATAGACAACGGAGCAAAACTGATCAGCACTGTGGATGATTTGATAGACGCACTACCGCCGCATACTATTCGTCAAATGACTGCATCCAGACCAGCGACATCACAACAGAAAAACAGAGAAGTCTTCCAAGTTCCTGAAGTTGGCAAGAATGAAACGAAACCTATAGAAAAAACACCTGAACAGACTTTGCCTGTAACACCACCACCTGATTTAACGGTTGATGAAAAAACGATTTACGATGCAATTGAAATACCATCATCACACATTGATACTATTGTGCGAACTACACAGTTGTCTATCAGTCAAGTGTCAAGCGTTCTCTTGATGTTAGAACTCAAAGGTGTTATTCAGCAATTACCCGGTAAACTCTTCGCCAAAACGACTTAAGAAGGATTAATTTGTGAATTCAACAGAATTAGATTTTGAAAAACCTTTAATTGAATTAGAACGTCACCTCTCACAATTGGATGTTTTTACGGAAGAACATCCAGAGTTAGACCTGACAGAGGGAATTGCTGCGCTCAAACAGAATGCAGACACGTTGACAAAACAGACGTTCCAAAAACTGAGTCGATGGGACAAAGTGCGATTAGCACGGCACGCACAACGACCTCAAGCTTCCCTATATATAGACTCACTTCTTGATGACCCTGTTGAACTCCGCAGCGATAAGTTATACGGGGATGACAGAGCACTCATCGGTGGTTTCGCTTGGTTTGATGAACAACCCATCGTCTACCTTGCACAGCAGAAAGGTACAAACCTTCAAGAACGTCAAGCAATGAACTTCGGATATACACATCCTGAGGGATATAGAAAAGCAAGACGTTTGATGCAGTTGGCAAATAAGTTTAACCGTCCACTTCTCTGTTTTGTTGATACACCAGGCGCACATTTCGATCTCCGTTCTGAGGAATATGGTCAAGCGGCTGCTATCGCTGATAATCTTGCAGAGATGATGCAAATGCGTGTCCCAATTCTCGTAGTTATAATAGGTGAAGGTGGTAGTGGTGGTGCATTAGCAATAGCAGTCGGTAATCGCGTTTTGATGATGGAATATGCAGTCTACTGCGTCGCCCCACCCGAAGCGTGTAGCGGTATCGTATGGAAAGACAAAGGGGAACACGCACCTGAAGCAACAGAAGGCTATAAACCCACAGCCCCTGATCTACTGAAGTTAGACATCATTGACCAAATAATAAAAGAACCTCTTGGTGGTGCACATAGAGACCCAGAAGCCGCTGTCCGTAACGTCAAACGGGCAATCAAGAAGCACCTTACAGAATTACTACAGATGTCTGACAAACAACTGATACAACAACGTTATGAACGCTATCGGAATCTCGGACTTTATGGTGAAGATGACTCCTAATATGATTATTGAGAATTAAACAAATAATCTGCTATATAAAACTAAACACATACTTTACATAATGAAATCTCAAAATACAGAAAAATGAAAACAATAAATGAAAATACGCACAATTACCACAGGCATTCCGTTTCCCTTCTCTACATACCAACTTCAACGGGCATCCGAATTTAACACTACATGCCGAACACACTTTGAAACGGACAGATACGAAGTCCAAACCACACGTGTAAGCAGTCAAATCTGGGATGAAGCACGAAATGTAAACTCAATCCTTGCGTTAGAATCCGATGCACAAGCATTAGGAATCGAGTTCCTTAGTTTAGGCACAATCTCACCAAATAAACGCCACACCGAAACCCATCTTGCACAGGTCGCAGATGTGATTGTTCAAAGTGAGATTCTCTTTGCCACCGTCACCTTGACAACGCAATCGGGACGTTTAGTCTCTGGTGTGGCTGAAAAGACCGCAGACATTATTCGTCAAATTGCACACCGAACCGATGATGGTTACGGAAATCTCCGCTTCGCAGCACTGATGAACTGTCCACCGAATACCCCTTTCTTCCCTGCTGCATACTGGCACGACACCCGAACGAATTTCAGTATCGGATGGCAAGCGATTGACTTTGTGCAGGATGCTTTCGCTGATGCCACGAATTTAGAATCTGGTTTGCAAAACCTGAAAGACATTATGGAAACAGAAGGACAAAAACTTGTTGCTCTTGCAGAAACGATAGGAAAAGAATGGGGGATCAAGTTTATCGGTTTAGATGTTTCTCTCGCGCCGATGGGTGATGACAGCATCGCTTATGCTATGGAACAACAACTCCCCGGTTGCTTTGGTGACAGTGGCACATTGACAGTCGCTGCAGGTTTGACGCGAACACTGAAATCACTTTCACTCCCTCTCTGCGGATATTCTGGATTGATGCTCCCGGTGCTTGAAGATGTCGGACTCGGAAAGCGCAGCGAAGAGTGTTATTTCAATTTAGACAGTCTCCTGCTCTATTCTTCTGTATGTGGAACCGGCCTGGACACGATCCCCATTCCCGGTGATGCCACCACAGAACAGATCGCTGCTATTTTGACTGACGTTGCCACCCTTTCTGTGCAGCTCAACAAACCATTGTCTGTCCGCCTTTTTCCAGTTCCCGGACTGAAGGCGGGTGACATAACGCAGTTCGATTCCCCTTATCTTACAAATACTGCTGTTATGCAGATATAGAGTGCAAGTCGTATATGGTAAATTATTGAATTAATTCTACACATTGCTTTGGTGAGGTTAGGAAGCCTCGCCTACCGTTGATAGAAAGTGTAGAGATAATTTTATACTTCACCGTATTTAGCACAATTCGCAAAAATAAATGTAAATCATCATTTTACCTTCTATCAATACACTAAAAATCTGACACGCAAAAATTGTATGTCCATGCATATTTTGCTTCTTCATGCTACATTTTTTGCGTAATTGTGGTTGATAAGGAATTGTGACCGAATCAAGTTTAATTTTATACAAAAATTTTTCATAATATATTTTGATTAATATTCTTA
Organism: Candidatus Poribacteria bacterium; assembly: GCA_965214095.1. Classification (GTDB taxonomy): domain Bacteria; phylum Poribacteria; class WGA-4E; order WGA-4E; family WGA-3G; genus MSPOR6. The sequence continues at coordinate 3,534,605 of OZ243938.1, forward strand.
TCTTGATAAACCTAATCAGTATCTGTATTTGTAGCAAAATTCTCGTAAGAGAAGACATCTGGTATTAACGACAATATCACAAGAATTCAGCCATTTTAATTGTTTTGGCATGAGAATTGATTAAAGCGTTTATATGATTCAGTCAATTAGAAGACTTATAAAATGCACAAAGAGGAAAACTATATAAGAAACATCTGATTTGATGCATGTAAGTCTTTTACACTATATTTTTTGCATATAAGATAAGTGCACATAACTGTAACATCTGAACGCCACGGCTGAGTGGTACAAGGAGAAAACTGAGGATCCGTTACCATTTCAGGGACAAGGCAAAATAACACTTGATAGTCCTTCGATTCACTATCATAACCTAAGTTGCCACCTTTGTAGCATAATCTGCCAGATTGTGCCTCTAAGTGCCACCTTTGTAGCGTAATCTGCCAGATTGTGCCTGATTGAAAACGGTGTTTGCATGCCTAAAAGCTTGTAGGTAGCAACTTGAGTTAAAATAACAAACAGGAGGACAGACATGAAATATCTAATGTCAATGCTAACATACACAATTGTTGGTCTCATGCTAACTTTCAATGCCACTGCAAGGACTCCCGTAACTGATGGACTGGTGAGTTTTTGGACTCTTGATGAGGACACAATTGTAGGAGATACAATAGAAGATGTTTGGGGTGGAAACAATGCGACTTCTGTTGGATTACCCAGAACAGTTGATGGTGGACTTGAATTAGATGGAAATGGAGATTTTATCCAATTACCAAATGTTGGTAATTTTGGAAGACAAATTGGGGAATATACATTTGAAGTGTGGTTTAAAACGACCAATAAGGAAAAATCAAGTGCGATCTTTAGAATTCTTGAGCACAAGTGTGGAGAACAAGAAAGAGGCACCGGTATACTTATCAATACTAGATTGGACCCGGATAAGAGACCTAATCACGAAATTAAGACTGAACAAGATTGGTTGTTAATTGAACGCACCTCAGTAAGAGAAAATGGATGTGGTGGCACCACATCTGGCAGAAAGAAATCTGTATCGGACGGTAAATGGCATCAGATTGTGTTTACAGCACAAACTCTTCCTGTAAAAGAGTTAGATCAAGAATTAAGGGAGAATTTCAAGGATGGTGACTGCATTCAAAATAAAGTATATCTTGACAGAGAGTTAATAACGGAGCCACTTTCTTGTTCATTTCCTCCCAATTTCATTGCTCATGTTGAACCTATATTTCTGGGTGCTGAGAATAATATGGGACAACCGTCTCGGTTTTTTGAAGGTATTTTTCGCGACGTGCGGATATATGATCGTGCTCTAACTGAGAGAGAAATATATCACAATAATGCTCTCAGTGTAGAAGCCGTTCAGAAATTGCCGACAGTATGGGGTGCATTGAAACGTGGACGTTAGGTGCATCATTATGTATCCGCGTTTTCCTATCCGATCCTACATAATGATGCAAATCCAGCAAATCCTGGTTCTGATTTTATTCTCTGAACCAGGATCGACAGGAGAAGAGACTGAAATATCAAAGTACTAATCAAAAAATAAACATCAACCTTTGAATAGGAAAGTTGGAGTCCCAAACTCACAATCCTGGAAATCTACTAATCCTGTGAATCCTGGTTCAGACAAAGACGCGCAATCGGCAAATATCGTTTACGTTTGCTCTTTGATGTCTTCTGGTTTCGGTGGCGGCGGATCGTCAAATGGTATGTCTTTTTCAAGTGCTTCCTGTTTCCTACGCTCCCAGTCTGCATACCAAGCATGATAAATCTCGACTTTGCCTTCGGCTTTCCCTTTATCAAGTGCTTGTTGGATTTTCGCTGTATAACGCAGCATAATTTCTCCTCCTAATTCAAAACATCGACAACAAAGATCATCGCCAGATAACCGATTTGAGCATGTTAATCAACGATTTTTGACTGATGTTGCTAATTCTGGTCATCCTTCAATTTTACAAATACTTGTTCATAATTAGAGATCAGAACACATATCTGCGTCTAAAGAACCAAATCTCCTTTTTCCCTTGCCAATTGCCACAGCATCTGATAGGATAATAGAAAATATATCACTGTGTTAGGAAGGTAAATCATTGCAATGGCAGACCAACCCCATGTCTTACTAATTAGCACAGATCATTGGCCCAACTCACTACTCGGTGTCAATGACCATCCAGACATCCAAACACCAACACTTGACTCACTTGCACGCGCTGGCACGCGTTTTACCAATGGATACAGCGAATGTCCTGTTTGTGTCCCCGCACGTAAAACTTTGATGACAGGCACAACGACACGCACACACAAAGACCGAGTCTTCAACGATAAAATGGGAATCAACGGACTTCCCACAATTGCACAAACATTTCGGGATGCAGGCTATCAAGCGTACGCAGTCGGCAAACTACACGTCTATCCGCAACGCGATCGCATCGGTTTTGACGATGTGATATTGGGTGAGGAGGGTAGATTACAATACGGTGTGATTGACGATTATGAACTCTTTCTCGGAGATAGAGGGTATGCCGGGCAGCAGTTTGCACACGGTATGTGTAACAACGACTATCTCAACCGTCCTTGGCATCTCCCTGAAGATTGTCATGTCACCAACTGGAGCACCCAACAGATGGTGCGTCAGATTAAACGGCGCGACCCAACCCGCCCCGGTTTCTGGTTCCTGTCCTATTGCCATCCACATCCACCATTAGCACCGCTACAATGTTATATGGATATGTATCAGAATATTGATATTGAAATGCCATATCACGGAGAATGGTCTAAAGATACAGACAAACTTCCATTACCGTTAAAGTCACGTCAAATGCAGGATGCGCGCTACAATGAGAATCTAATCCGTTCTGCACGTCAAGCGTTTTACGCACTCTGCACACAAATTGACCATCAATTGCGACTTGTCATCGGTACATTGCGCGAAGAAGGTTTGTTGAACAACACCATCATTCTGTTCACCTCCGACCACGGTGATATGCTTGGAAACCATCGGATGTGGGCAAAACGGCTCTACTACGAAGATTCCGCTAACGTACCAATGCTTCTTGTCGGTGCTGCAGGCGACGACAGAGTCGGACACAACAGAGTTGACAACCGACTCGTTGGATGGCAAGATGTTATGCCGACACTCCTCCATCTCGCCGGTGTTGACATTCCTGATACTGTGGATGGTATGCCGATGGTAGGTGACAATCAACGTGAATGGTTATACGGCGAAGTCGGTTCTGGTAGTAGTGCCACCCGAATGATTCATGAAGGACGTTACAAACTCATCTACTATGCTATGGGTAACTACCGACAACTTTTTGATTTGGAAGAAGATCCGAGAGAATTCAACGATCTGTCAGCATCCCCTGAACATGCTGATATACTTGACAGATTGACGAATTTATTGATTGGTGAACTTTATGGTGGTGATGAAAAATGGGTACAGGATGGTGTACTTGTTGGGTTGCCTGACAAAGAATATCGTCCATCTGCGAATCGTAGTTTATCTGGGCAGCGCGGGCTGCATTGGCCGCAGGCTCCGTCTACTGGACGTTGAATGTCTAAACCAAATGTGGTATAATTTTAATAAGACTTACGCACCTGGTAGGCGCGGTTTCTAACCGCGCCGGACATCTTATGAAATTACCGAAATAAGGCTTTCTAAAAGATTTATGGCAAAAAAGAAATCAAACACAAATAATAACGGTGCAACACTCGGTTTTGAAGCGACTCTATACCAAGCAGCTGATAAACTTCGTAATAACATGGATGCTGCAGAGTACAAGCACGTGGTGTTGGGATTGATTTTCCTCAAATATATCTCAGATTCTTTTGAGGAAAAATATAACTTTCTACTGGAAGAATATTCTAGTCCTCAGAGTGAATTTTTTGTTGCAGAGGAAACCGACCGTTACACGTATGCGGAGGATAGAGACGAGTACTTGGCAGAGAATATTTTCTATGTACCGAAAGAAGCCCGATGGTCATATTTACAATCAAATGCTAAACAGCCCAATATTGGCACGTTGATTGATAATGCGATGATTGCAATTGAACAGGAAAATCCACGACTCAAAGGTGTGCTGCCCAAAAACTACGCACGTCCAGGACTTGACAAACAACGACTCGGTGAACTTGTCGATCTCATCGGTACAATCGGTTTAGGGGAAGAAGAGAATCGCTCAAAGGATATTCTGGGGAGAGTTTATGAATACTTCCTTGCACGGTTTGCCAGTGCCGAAGGCAAAAGAGGTGGCCAGTTCTATACGCCTCGTTGTGTTGTGCAGCTGCTCGTTGAGATGCTCGCGCCGTATCAAGGAAGGATTTACGACCCGTGCTGCGGCTCAGGTGGCATGTTTGTTCAGAGTGAAGCATTCGTTGAAGCACACGGTGGACAGCGGGATGACATCTCTATCTATGGACAGGAGTCCAACCCAACTACGCGGCAATTGGCACTGATGAACCTTTCTATTCGTGGGATTGAAGCAAATCTCGGACAGGAACACGCCGACAGTTTTCACGACGATCAGCACCCCGACCTGAAAGTCGACTATATCCTCGCTAATCCACCTTTCAACGATAGCGACTGGGGTGGTGACCGATTGCGTGAAGATAAACGTTGGAATTACGGCATTCCTCCTACTGGCAACGCTAACTATGCTTGGGTGCAGCACTTTATCTATCACCTCGCGCCAAACGGTATCGCTGGATTTGTGTTAGCAAACGGTTCAATGAGTACAAATACCGCAAACGAAGGTGAAATACGCAAAAACATCGTTGAAGCAGATTTAGTGGATTGCATGGTCGCGTTACCCGGGCAACTCTTCTATTCCACATCTATTCCTGTCTGTCTCTGGTTTATTGCAAGGAATAAAGAAACACACCGTTTTCGAAAACGTCCAGGGGAGACACTTTTTATAGACGGTCGTAAGTTAGGGAAGATGATTGACCGCGTACACCGTGAGTTAACTAATTCAGAAATGACACGTATTGCTGAAACCTATCACGCATGGCGCGGCGATGAAGGCGCAGATGAATATGCTGATGTGCCAGGCTTTTGTAAAAGCACTACACTTGCTGAGATTCAGGAGCACAGTAACGTTCTGACTCCCGGCCGGTACGTCGGGGCAGAGATACAGGAAGAGGATGACGAACTGTTTGAGGACGTTATAGTAGATTTGACTGAGAAATTAACTAAACAGATGGCAGAAGCGAGACGATTAGATGATGCTATTTGTGAGAATTTGCAAATGCTCGGATTTGAAATGAATAAGAGGTAAAGATAATGACAGTAAAAGAATTAATGGAATATCTCCAAAAATATCCAGACGATTTACGAGTTGTTGTTAACGGCTATGAAGATGGCTATGACGACATTGCGTCAGAACGGATTTTCACGAGAAAAATAAAGTTAGATGCCGGAACTCACGACTGGGAAGGAAAACACGGCGATCCACCCTATGAGACCGAAACAACAACTGATGATGCCGAAGTTGTAGATGCTTTGGTTTTTCACCGCGTTCCGTATTATTGAAATAGTTTGAGAATATTAACAGTGGTAGATTATAATGTTTGATTTTCCCGATAGATGGCGACTTAGGTCTGTGGAGGAAAGCATGGAAGCAATTATTGACTATCGCGGTAAAACACCGCGCAAAACTCCCTCTGGCACTCCACTGATTACAGCAAAAATTGTAAAAAATGGTCAGATAATGCCTCCTACCGAATTCATTGCTTCCGAAGGTTATGATTCATGGATGAATCGGGGATTGCCAGAGTCCGGTGATGTGGTCATGACGACTGAAGCACCCTTAGGGGAGATTGCACAGATTGATAATTGTAAAGTCGCTCTTGGTCAACGACTGATTACTTTGAGAGGCAAGCCAGATTTATTAAATAATACCTATCTTAAGTTTGCAATGCAGGCATCGTTTGTGCAAAACCAATTGGAGGCAAGATCTACAGGGACAACGGTGATGGGCATTTCTCAGCGCGAACTTAGAAAGGTTCAAATACCACTTCCATCTCTATCTGAACAACGCTGCATTGCAAACATCCTTGGCACACTTGACGACAAAATTGAACTCAACCGCCAGATGAATGAAACACTGGAAGCAACAGCACGTGCAATTTTCAAATCATGGTTCGTGAACTTTGACCCCGTAAAGGCGAAGATGGAAGGACGCGAACCTGTATGCATTGATGCGGAAACTGCTGACTTATTTTCATCAGTGTTCCAAGATTCTCCGCTGGGAAAGATTCCGATAGGATGGACAGTTAGCACAATTGATGATGATTTTTACCTTACAATGGGACAATCACCACCTGGATCCACGTACAACGAAGATGGAGATGGGATGCCATTCTATCAAGGACGAAAGGATTTCGGTTTTAGGTATCCAACGCGACGCGTTTATTGCACTGCACCAAAACGATTTGCTAAAAAAGGTGATACCTTGGTAAGTGTTCGTGCACCTGTGGGCGATATAAATATGGTTGAGGAAAAGTGCAGTATAGGTCGCGGTGTGGCAGCAATAAGACATAAAAGCGGGAGTCGGTCTTATACCTACTACACCATGCAGTCTTTGCAGGAAATTTTTTCTCGTTACGAAGCGGAAGGAACGGTTTTTGGGGCAATTAATAAAACTGACTTCCAAACACTATCTCAGATTAGACCATCTGATAAAATTATCAAAGAATTTGAACGTCTCATTCATCCTTTGGATCAATCTATTGAGAATAACGAAAACGAATCCCGCACACTTTCCCAAATCCGAGATACACTGCTGCCAAGACTATTATCAGGAGAAATTCGCGTTGAGGATGCAGATGAAATGTTAGAGGTAAAAGATGGCAAACAATCCTAAAGTATTTATTTCATATTCCCATGACTCTCCCGAACATAAGCAGTGGGTGTCCGAACTTGCTGCACGACTGCGTCGCAATGGAATTGATGCAATGCTTGACCAGTGGGACCTTGGACTCGGAGATGATATAACACGATTCATGGAACGTAGCATTGTAGACGCTGATAGGGTGTTGGTTATATGCACAGACAAGTACGTGAGCAAGGCAAATGCTGCCGAGGGTGGTGTTGGCTATGAGCGGATGATTGTAAACGCGGAACTTGTTCAGAATTTAGGGACAGACAAATTTATTCCAATCATCCGTCAGGTATCAGGAAAAGAAAAAACACCCGTATTTTTAGGTACAAGAGTTTATGCTGACTTTAGAAATGACAGTCAATTTGACGCGGAATGTGAAAAATTAATTCGCGAACTTCACGAAATGCCAATCATAGAGAAGCCTCCTTTGGGAAAAAACCCGTTCCCTTCTGTTGAATTAGATCCGCAACTGGTTGATATTCCGGAGCATGTTGAATCCGCATCTGAGGTTTATAAATTAGCTTCTAAACTTGTCCGGACAGGAGATGTGTTTGGATGGCGACAACTCATTAAACGGGTTCGACCAGGCATATTCGAATCTTTGGTGCAATGGAGGCAAAATGAATTAGATAGACAAAAACCAGAGAGCATAGAACAATTGGTTCAGGTTGTAGATAAGGCAGTTGAGATTATTTCACCCTTAATGGTTGTAGCGTTAGTAGGAGTTGAATCTGGTAGAGAGGAATTTCGAGATCAGAAGTCCTTACTTGATGACTTGTTAAACATTTCAGGATGGAATTCTTCCGGTTACACAACATGGGCAAATATTCCTGAAGCACTGGGATATATCTATCACAGTCTACACGGTGGCCTCAGCATGAGCACAAATCAACTGAATCTCTCCCTTAGCCTAGCACTAGCAAAAGTCCGCAAAACAGGATATAAAAGAGAATGCCTTCATATTTGGCGGGGAAAAAATCTTATAGGATGGATGGACTCACTCGGTTCAAATTGTACAGAAGGTTGGAACTATATAACCAAAGCTTATGAAAGATGGGATTGGCTGTCTCTCATGTTTGGGAACGATTCAAAAGAATATCAGGCTTCATTGGTTGCCTATTACATGGCACTGAACGTCCATGAGTTAGCAGTAATAATCGCATCAGGTCAACAAGAAAAGTTAAGCAAAAGTTACGGCGTATCTTACCCATTTGAGTTTGATGTTCCGTTGACTTTTATGACTGAAAACCAAGATGTTTTTCAGCGAGCACAGACTTTTTTACTTCGAAATTCAGAAGCATTCACAGAACTATGGACAATATTAAATGTGACACATGAACAAATGCAGAATTCATGGAAAAAGTGGATTTATTTATTTGAAAGTTGGTTAGGGAATGTCTATAAAAATACATCGATGTGGGATGTTTATCATTATAACATTGTCCATTATCAAAACTTTTTTCACAACCTATAACCTTATTTTTCGTTAGTCATATTTCTTGAACAATCTAAGAGAGTCTAAACAATCTCTTATACCAAATTAACGGAATTTATCTTTTCCAACGGTAGGTGCGGTTTCCTAACCGCACACTTAGCAAGACGAATCACGTTAATTGGGTGTTATATCTGCTAAGAACATCTGACGAAGTTGTTCAGTTAAATGAGGGGTGTGCATAAATATATTATGTGCCAACATTGGCAGCGTCTCTCATCAAGTATTTCTTTATATGTAATTGTCCCCTTTGTGGCAGCATAATCTATTGAGACGCTTTGATCTTGTGGACGGCACGCGGAGCGTGCCTACTACTTTTAAGACCATATTTGAGATTGATTTTCTTTATGCACACTCCTCAGTTAAATTTGTCTAAGTGGTGCATCTGATATACCAGAGATAAAAAGATGACTAAAAATCATAAGGTTTTCATTTCATATTCTCACGATTCTCCAGAGCACAAACGGTGGGTATCCGAACTCGCTGCACAACTTCGGCGCAATGGTGTCAATACAATACTTGACCAGTGGAATCTTGATCTAAAAGATAATGCTACTCAATTCATGGAACAGAGCGTCAGGGGCTCCGATATGGTCTTAGTTGTTTGCACGGATAGTTATGTGAGCAAAGCTAATGATGGCGAAAGTGGAGCTGGATACGAGTCTGTGATAGTGTCTGAAAAAATAGTTGCCGAATTCGGAATTAACAAATTCATTCCCATAATTCGCCAGACAGAATGGGAAGAAGAAACACCAGATTTCTTAAGAGACCGAGTTTCTATAGACTTTACGAATGACGAACTATTTGATGCGAAATTTGAGGAGCTGCTGCATGAACGTCTCTTAGTCCCACCCGGACAAAGACCTGATGTCCCACACATTGAGTCATTACGTGTAAAAAACTACCGTGCACTACGAGATGTAGAATTAAAACAGCTTAAACCGCTAACTGTCTTTTTAGGTGCAAACGGTAGTGGGAAATCAACGTTTTTTGATGTGTTTGCGTTCCTATCTGAATGTTTCACAGTCGGTTTGCACCACGCTTGGAACAAAAGAGGTGGACTTAAAGAACTGAGGAGTCGTGGTTGTGATGGTCCAATTGAATTTGAGTTGAAATATCGTGAGAATCCAAAATCACCAATTATGACATACCATCTGTCTATCAATGAAGATGTAGAAGGTCCTTTTGTTGAAACTGAATGGCTGCAATGGAGGATTGGTAGAGGTGGAAAACATGTGCGTTTTCTCAATTTTGAGCGTGGAACAGGGAGTGTTATCCCCGGTGAAAAACCGGATAAAACAGGAACTCCAATTCATGAACAACTTGATGATCCATCTACACTTGCTGTCAACATGTTTGGTCAATCTTCACAACACCCCCGCGTGGGGGCACTCCGCCGTTTTATTACAGATTGGCACCTCTCGGACCTTTCAACCGATGCCACACGCCAGACCACTGACGATGGACCGCAAAAGCGGTTGTCCAAAACAGGGGACAATCTGCCCAATGTTATCCAATATCTACAGGAAAGATACCCAGAACGTTTGGAGAAAATCATATCGCTACTATCGGATAGAGTACCACGTTTAGAGAGGGTCGACACAGAATTAATGATGGATGGAAGACGTTTGCTGAAAATTAAAGATGCTCCTTTTGAACAACCTATCTTGGCAAAGTTCGCCTCCGATGGCACATTGAAGCTGCTATCTTACCTAATCCTATTTCATGATAGACAACCGCCGCAACTAATCGGTATCGAGGAACCTGAGAATTACTTACATCCGCGTTTACTTATAGGACTGGTAGACACGTGTCGTATAGCATGCATCACGTCTCAACTTATGATTACGACGCATTCACCACGTTTTGTTAACGAACTCTATACCGATGAAGTATGGGTACTCTATCGGGATGAACAAGGTTTCACAGTGTGTAAACGCGCGTCGGAGATGCAGGGAATAGAGCAGCTTTTGGATGCTGGCGCGAAATTAGGAAAACTCTGGATGGAAGGTTACTTTGAATTTGGTGATCCGTTGACCAATGCAGGAGGTCCAAAGCGAAATCTGCATGCACATTAAATTCTTCTTAGAGGAGCCTTCTGCTGAGGTAGCATTAAAGCACATCTTGCCCAAGATTCTTTCACCAGATGTCATTTGTATCTTCCATGCATTTGAAGGAAAGGATGATATGCTCAAAGAATTGCCAAAGTTTATGAAAGGACACCAATGGATACCTAACGACTGGCGACTTATCGTGTTACTTGATGAAGACCGAAGAGACTGCCACGAACTCAAGGAATATTTAGAAAAAGCAGCACACGATGCGGGTTTTGTAACAAAATCCAGTGCTGCTCCAGACGAAGATGTTCAAGTTGTCAATCGACTGGCAGTTGAAGAATTAGAAGCATGGTTTTTTGGAGATGTTGAAGCTTTACATGCAGCTTATCCCAGAATCTCGAAAAATCTCCAAGCTCAAGCGAAATATCGGGACCCCGATGCAATTGGGGGAGGCACCTATGAGGCTTTAGAACATCTACTGAAACAAGCGCGCTATTATAAGGGTTATCTACCTAAACGTGAGGTGGCTCAGAATATTGCACAACACATGGAACCGAGTCGGAACACATCCAAAAGTTTTCAGGTGTTTGTTGAAGGGCTTAAAGCATGCGTCCGAGAGAAATCGTTGGTGTAACTCGGTTAGGACAATAACATGAATCTCAATACAATTTACGAATCTGACATTGAAGAAGCGACACTTGATTGGCTTGCTGACTTGGATTATACTGTTTTACACGGTCCTAACATCGCACCAGACGTACCGAATGCTGAACGTTCTACTTACAAAGAAGTCATTTTGACGAACCGCCTACGAGAGGTCATTGCTCGCCTAAATCCAACAATTCCTGTCAATGCACAGCAAGAAGCGTTCCGCAAAGTGTTTAATCCAGATTCTCCCGCTTTAGTACAGAACAACCGATCATTTCATCAGATGCTTGTCGGCGGTATAGAGGTTGAATATCGGACATCAGACGGGACGATACGCGGTGATCGCGTGCGGTTAATTGATTTTGATTCCCCAGAAAACAATGATTGGCTTGCAGTTAACCAGTTTACAGTAGTAGGAACAAGCAAATGTCGTCCAGACGTTGTGTTATTTATCAATGGCCTTCCATTAGCTGTCATAGAACTCAAAAACCCAACTGATGAAAAAGCCACTATCTTAACCGCGTATCATCAAATTCAGACTTATAAACAGGAAATATCAGCATTGTTCACTTACAACGAAGCGGTTGTTATCTCTGATGGATTAGAGGCGCGCATCGGGTCTTTAACAGCTGACATGGAGTGGTTTCTGCCGTGGCGCACAATTAAGGGAGAAGACGAAGCACCATCTACTGAATTAGAGTTAGAAATATTGATTAAAGGTGTTTTTGAAAAAAGTCGTTTTTTGAGTTATCTTAAGCATTTTATCGTTTTTGAAGAAACAGAGAGCGGAGCAATTGCCAAAAAGATTGCTGGGTATCACCAATTCCATGCTGTTCAAACAGCAGTAGAAGCAACACTAAAGGCATCAGGTGATGAGGGAGATCAACAGTGCGGTGTCGTTTGGCATACGCAAGGTTCCGGTAAGAGTTTGACGATGGCTTTTTACGCGGGCAGCATTATTCAACATCCGCAGATGGAAAACCCAACCCTTGTCGTCATCACTGATACAAACGACTTAGATGATCAACTCTTTGGAACATTTGCACGTTGCCACCAACTGCTGCGACAGACACCAGAACAAGCAGAAAATAGACGACACTTGCGTGAACTCCTTAAAGTTGCCTCTGGCGGCGTAGTCTTTACGACGGTTCAGAAGTTTTTCCCAGAAGGTGAGGAGACTCGTTTCCCGCAACTGTCTGACCGACGAAATATCGTGGTAATTGCAGACGAAGCACACCGTAGCCAGTACGGCTTTATTGATGGGTTTGCCGCTCACATGCGCGATGCACTTCCGAGTGCCTCTTTTATCGGTTTTACCGGAACACCCATTGAACTCACTGATCGCAATACAGTTGCTGTCTTTGGAGAATACATAAGCACGTATGATATCCAACAAGCAGTTGATGATGGAGCAACCGTGCCAATTTACTACGAGAGCCGTCTTGCAAAAATTGAACTTGACGAAGACGAAAAACCGCACATTGATCCCGAATTTGAGGAACTGACCGAGACAGAAGAGGTAACGGAAAAAGAAAAACTGAAAACTAAATGGGCGCAGCTTGAGGCATTGGTTGGGACAGAAAAACGCTTAAGACTCATCGCAGATGATATAATTGAACACTTTGGAGAACGGTTAGAAACGATAGATGGTAAAGGTATGATTGTCTGTATGAGTCGTCGTATCTGCGTTGACCTATACAATGCAATTATTCATCGATGTCCAGAATGGGACAACGATGATGATAAGGATGGCGAGATAAAAGTTGTGATGACAGGATCAGCTTCTGATGACACATCATGGCAACCACATATCCGCAATAAAACACGACGAGAGGCATTGGCAACTCGATTTAAAAATCCCAAGGATCCGTTTAAACTTGTCATTGTCCGTGATATGTGGTTGACCGGATTTGATGCACCAAGTCTTCACACGATGTATGTAGACAAACCGATGCGTGGACATGGACTGATGCAAGCAATTGCCCGTGTTAATCGTGTGTATGGTGATAAACCGGGCGGTTTGATAGTAGACTACATCGGTCTTGCTTACCATCTGAAACAAGCTCTAAACAATTACACAAAAAGTGGTGGAAAAGGAAAGGCTACTCTTGACAAAAATGAGGCAGTTGTGGTTATGATGGAAAAATACGAAATCTGCTGTAATTTGTTTCATGGGTTCGACTGGTCGTTGTGGACTACAGGGAACGCTGCAGATCAACTAAAATTGTTACCCGCAGCACAAGAACATATCCTGCAACAGAAGAATGGGAAAGAGCGTTTGCTTGAAAATGTGTCAGCACTAACCAAGGCATTTGCCCTGGCTGTTCCAGATGAAAAAACAACCGAAATACGGGACGATGTCTCCTTTTTTCAAGCAGTGAGAAAGGTTTTAGCTAAACCATCAGCTACAGAAGAAGCACAGTGGGATGCCGCCGACCAAGCAATTAAACAGTTGGTTTCCAAAGCTGTTATTCCAGAAGGTGTAGTTGATATTTTCGCCACCGCTGGACTGGAAAAGCCTGATATCTCCATCCTCTCCGATGAATTCCTTGCAGAAGTGCAAGACCTTCCCCACAAAAACGTGGCAGTTGAACTCTTGGAAAAACTCCTTAGTGGTGAAATCAAAACGCGTTCACAGAAAAACGTTGTCCAAAGTCGTTCTTTTGCAGAAATGCTGGAACGATCAATCCGTTCCTACCAGAACCGAACAGTTGAAGCGGCACAAGTAATTGAAGAACTTATTGAAATCGCAGGAGTGATGCGTCAAGCACAAGACCGAGGCGAGGAATTAGGATTGTCAGAAGAGGAATTAGCCTTTTATGATGCACTTGAAACTAACGACAGTGCAGTTCAAGTACTCGGTGATGAAAAACTACGTTCCATCGCTATTGAACTTGTAGATACCGTTCGGAAAAGTGTGACTATTGACTGGACAATAAAAGAGAGTGTACGAGCAAATATACGTAGGTTGGTGAAGCGGACTCTTCGCAGACACGGTTATCCACCTGATAAACAGGAAAAAGCTGCACAAACTGTTTTGGAACAAGCAGAAGTATTGTGTAAAGACTGGGAGATATAGTAGTTGGAATACGAATTCAATTTGTTAAATTTGTGTCCGTAAAATCTATCTTTGCACACATTTGTTTGTCAACAGGATGAGGCGAGGTTAGGAAACCTCGCCTACCGTTGATAGAAAGTGTAGATATAATTCTATGCTTCACCATAATTGGTAAAATTGGTAATTTTTTGATCGGAAAAACCCAGTCACAGACAAGATTCGTGTCCGGAAAAGATTACCAATTTCCTGAAAGTATCAACTAGAATATGAACAGTTGTGAAAATAACCAAACTGTCACGTAACTAGCATAAGTCGTCATTTTAGTATTATTTTCTATTGATTGATAAACAACACTGCAACACCTTCCGTGGAGATAAACATGAATTTCAGTGATGAAGAAATTAAACGCCAAATGCGTTTAGGTGAAGACAGCCACTGGGAATTCAAGGAAATTGTGTTTTCTGAAAACAAACCCAAGAGTCCCGGCCGTGCCGATCTTGCAGACGAACTCGCTGCATTTGCAAATGCAGATGGTGGTGTAGTTCTATGTGGTGTGACCGATAATGGTGATGTTCAAGGCATGTCCCGCGAACAGATGGACAGATTGGAGATGCTCCTAGTTGAGATTTGCACTGATACTATTAAACCCTCAATTCGTCCTACTATATTCCGAAAAGAAATTGAAGAAGGCAAACCTTTCCTCCTCATAGAAGTACCACAGGGATTTGCATTACACAATAGTCCGGGTGGCAGCTTTCACCGAGTTGGTAGTTCAAAACGCAAAATGACAACCGATGAACAATTGCGGCTTGCTCAACTGTGTTCTCAGGCACGTTTCGTCTGGTTCGACAAGCAACCCGTACCAGGAACAGGTTTCGGTTCATTGGATGAATCACTGTGGAAACCATTGCTCAGTGCCGAAGGTGCTACCGATCCTGAATTAGCATTGGAGAAAATGGGGCTCCTTACGCACGATGAAAATGGCGTATTACGTGCAACCGTTTCAGGTGTATTATTGTGTACCCTTTCACCAGAAGAATGGTTACCCAATGCCTATATTACTGCAACTTGTTATAGGGGAGAAGACCGTGCTTCTGGACAAATTGATAGCCAAACTATTACGGGACCACTTAACAAACAAATTGGTGAAGCAGTTGCCTTTGTAGTCCGTAACATGCGCGTCGGAGCATATAAGAATCCTGCCCGAACCGACCTGCCTCAATATAGCGAAAAAGCACTCTTTGAAGCAATTGTCAACGCCGTTGTACATAGAGACTACGCAATACATGGCAGCAAAATTCGGATTTCAATGTTTGCAGACCGTATCGAAATAAATTCACCTGGAGGGTTACCTAACAATCTAACGATTAATAGTATGGAAGTCCGACAATCAACTCGCAACGAAGCTCTTACTTCAATACTCGGAAGAATGCCCGTTGCGAAGATACATGGTTCAGGTGACCGACAATTCTTCATGGAAAGACGTGGAGAGGGCGTACCAATTATTATACGAGATACGGAAGAGTTATGTGGTAAACAGCCAAAGTATAAACTCATTGATAATTCAGAACTTGTTCTTACAATTCCAGCAGCCAAGACAGATTCCTCACCCGCAGCCCGTTCATTTCCTTCCAGGGGAGGATTTACACCTTACTGATGCTAACGGAATCGAATTAATAGTACGTATTATTGCTATTGTCGGTAATTCGGCATTATTGGAATATTGTCCTGATACAAATGAGCGCAGCGATTGACTTAAATCACCTTGTTGACATTAATTTGATATATACATTTTGAAACATGAATTCATTCATCCTTGACAAAATCAATTGAATGCGTTACACTAAACACAGTTTAAACTATTTCCGCATATATAAGCGGAAAAACTATGAGGGAGAAATATGTTAGCTGAAATTCGTAACAGAGAAGGTGTTATTGTTATCCGTCCGACTGGACGAATGATCGGGGCAGCAAACGTTGAACTTAGACAACAAATTCAGGAAGAACTTGAGGAATACTTTGATTCACCAAAGGTAATCTTCAATCTTGAAGAAGTTACCCGAATGGATAGTAGTGGTTTGGGAACACTCGTTTCCGTTCACGTCACTATCACGCGAAAAGGTGGACGCACGGCTCTTGTCAAAGCAGGCGCGCATATCAGAAATCTACTCGTTCTTGGAAGGTTAGCGTCCGTTTTTGAAAGTTACGACACTGAAGAGGAAGCAATCCTTGAACTGAATGCAGAGAAAAGTTAAACTGTAGGATTAGTTACTCAACCTACACTTCTCTTTAGTTGACTGACTAAAGACATATTATATTCATATACTATTACGATTGAAGGATATTAAGGAGATTTATGGCAAATCAGAATTGCCTATCACTCACTGTCAACGCTGACAATCATGATAGGACTGGATGTCCTGTTGTTGTTGACCTTGACCATCCCAGTATTCACGAATATGCGAAACGTGATGTTATCCTAACGGATTCAGAAAATGGCGAGGTCGTTGCCGCACAATGCTACAAAAGTGATGACAAAAAGTCTACGACTTTAGCATGGATACTTAACGATCTTCCCGCTGGTGCCTCACGGACCTATATGCTTTCAGAGGGTGGTATTAACACAGACACAGGTGTTGAATTAGAATATGGCACGGAAACAATTGATGTTACTCTAAACGGTAGACCTTTTACCACGTTTCGGTATGGATCAGAGCAGTTCCGTCCCTATTTCTTTCCTGTACTGGGACCGAATGGCCGTGAAGTAACACGCGGTGAAACAAGCGACATCTCAAAAGATCACGTTCATCACCGTTCACTCTACGTTGCTTATGGGGAAGTCAATGATGTTGACTTATGGGGTGAAGGTAGCAATTGCGGCAGAGTTGTACATCAAGGTTTTACACAAAAACATGGTGGGGCAGTTGTCAGTAGAATTTATGCTGAAAACAACTGGGAAACGAAAGATGGCAAAGTCTTGATGAAAGATAAGCAACATTTTCGTATTTACAATTTGTCTGAAAAAGATACTATATTCGACCTTGATTTGAGTTTTACTGCCTCTGAGGGTGATGTCCATTTTGGTGATACCAAAGAGGGTGGCATCATGTGCATTCGGGTACATCCATCCATGAACGCATCTGATGGTGGAAAGATTGAAAACGCTTTCGGTGGGATCGATGAATCTGAAACTTGGGGGAAACGCGCGAACTGGTGTGATTATTCTGGTATTGTTGAAGGAACACATGCTGGAATTGCTGTGTATGACCACATCGTAAATCCGCGCTATCCAACATACTGGCATGTGCGCAACTACGGATTGATGGGAAGTAACATCTTTGGCAGCGGCACTTTTGAGCGTGACAAGTCTAAAGATGGTTCTTATATCCTCAAAGAGGGTGAAGAGATGCACTTCCGTTTCCGTGTACTCGTTCATGCAGGCGATGCTACTGAAGGGAAGGTCGCACAGAAGTACCACGATTTCATCAACCCACCTACTGTTGAGATTTCCTAATACTGTAGTGAAACATTGATAGTTAAAGATACATTGTAGGCGCGCTTTGTAAGCGCGTTATATCGTATTATAAAATTAAAGGACTTATAAGGAGACTGATATATGCCTATACCAACTATTCATGTGGGCTGCACGCATTTCGCACACGGACGGCTGCAAGCACAAGTCAATTCACACGGGTTTGAACCTGTAGCATGCGTAGACATCAATCTGGAAGCTGCAAAGAACGGTGTTGAATCAATAAACGGCGCGCCAGAAGGTTTATCTGACCGTATCTACACAACAATCACCGAAGCAAAAGAGAAACATGCGGAAGCTCAGGCGTGTCTTATCTATGCTTCAACAACTGTGCATGAAAAATTAATCGTTGAAAGTCTGAATCTTGGTATGCATACGCTTTGTGTGAAGCCGATTGCTACTACACAAGCAGAATTCCACAACATCATCAAAGCACATAAGGCTAACCCTGGCACGATTTTAGTTCAGGGACAAAACAAGCGATGGAATCCTGCTGCCGCAAAAATGCGGGAATGGCTCCGTGAAGATGGAGGAATCGGTGAAATGCTTGGCGGAGAATGCCGATTCTGGATACGTCAGAATCTCTTTACTGGCCCCGATTCTCGCCAACCTGATGCTTACGTTGACGGACTATATTTCCATGCAGGCTGCAGCCACCAAATTGACCAACTCGTTGGGGCAAAAGGACTTCCGAAGTATGTTACTGCACAAGTTCATAATCGTCGTGACCCCGCATTAGGACAGATAGATGCATGGGGAACTGCAGGTGGAAATGCTTTGATGGAATATGACAACGGGGCACCCGTCACGTATGCTGGCACACGTGCAGGACACATGGGAGCTTACGGATGGAGCGGCTGTTGGACATTCCACGGTGAAGAAGGTGACCTCCGTCGCGATGGTGGACACCTACAACTATTCCGAACAGGTCAAGAGGTCGAAAACCTTACGCTTCAAGACCTACATGGTGGTTTAATTGAAGACGACAGACTCCAATTCGATGCCTTCGCTGACGCCATCACAACAGGCAAAGACCGTGACTGGATACAAGATAGCACACTCGGCACATGGATATTGATGGAAGCCTGCAATGAATCTTCGCGAACACACGAACGTGTTGATGTTGAGGCATTTGCAGCGAAAATGCTTGCTTAACATAGGGGTATCAAATGCAATCACCGCACGGCTCGGCCTTTCGTCCATCTATTATGGGCAGCAACGGCATGGTTACATCTGGACACGTGCTTGCTTCACAAGCAGGCATACAAACAATGATGGCAGGTGGCAACGCTGTTGACGCTGCTATCGCAACTGCGGCTGCCCTCGGTGTCGTAGAACCTGCGGGTTCTGGTATCGGTGGAGATGGATTTATACTCATCTATTGGGCAGAAACAGGACAGGTCGCAGCGGTAAATGGCACAGGACCGGCACCGAATGCTGCTACTCGCGAGGCTTATCTCAAAAACGGTGGTATTCCGATGAAAGGCATGCGAAGTGTATCAGTCCCTGGACTTCTTGACGCTTGGCTGCTTGCACATGAACGATACGGCACGCTCAAGTTAGACGATGTATTTACCCCAGCAATCTCTCTCTGTGAAGAAGGTTTTCCCGTTAGTCAGAGACTCGCAGGAGGATTAAGAGGCGAAAACCCTCGCTTCGCAGCTGAACCAGACAGTCGCGCCATTTTCACAAACGATGGCGAACCGATCCCAACTGGTGAAATTCTTGCAAATGCCAATCTCGGTACAACGTTCCGAAAAATAGCCAAAGATGGCAGAGATACATTCTACAAAGGTGAAATTGCCAAAACCATCGCTGAATTCAGTGATGCTTATGACGGACTATTAACAGCGGAAGACCTTGCAGACTATCAGGCACACTGGGATGATCCGATACACGTCAACTATCGCGGGTACGAAGTTTATGAAATGCCTCCTAACTCCAGTGGACATATCTTGCTACAAGAATTGAATGTAGTTGAGTTGTTTGATTTACAAGCATTAGGATGTAACACAGCAGAAAGTGTGCATCTAATGGTTGAAGCAAAAAAACTCGCCTTCGCTGACAGAGAGAAATACATGGCAGACCCAAATTGGGTGGATGTTCCCATTGATGGATTACTTTCTAAATCATACGCCGCTGAACAAGCGAATCGGATTGATCTGGAAAAAGCTGCCATTGATGTTCCCGCAGGTGGACTAGAAGCACACGAAGATACTACATGTTTCTGCACTGCCGACCGTGCAGGAAATCTCGTTTGTGTGTTGCAGAGTATCCAATCAGGATTCGGTTCCGGTTTGGTAGCAGGGGACACTGGCATTCTACTAAACAACCGAATGACCTATTGGCATCTGGAGGAAGACCATCCAAACTGCTTAATGCCGGGAAAACGGGTCCGTCACACAATGAATCCAGTCATCGTAACAAAAGATGGCAAACCCGTATTAGCATGTGGAACACCGGGTGCAGATACACAAGTCCAAACAAATCTACAGTTGGTCACGCATGCACTTGACTTTGGCATGAGACCACAGGAAGCAGTCTCTGCACCGCGTTGGCGTAGCCTTCAGAATCCGATGGAGTCAACGATTCCACATACTTGTTCTAATCATCTACAATTGGAAACACGATTTTCATCAGATACTCAAGATGGTTTGGCTGACAGAGGACATGAACTCCAACTCGTCGGGGATTGGGGTGGTCCTGGCAGCGCTCAGATGATACAGGTTCATCCTGAATCGGGGGCACTCATTGGCGGATCCGATCCAAGAACGGACGGATATGCAGTAACCTATTAGATAGCACTGTAGTGTTTTGTCTACACTAATCTTGTAGGTCGGGTAGAGACACGAAACCCGACATGCAGCCATTTATCATCAATAAAGTCGGGTTTCGTGCCTCTACCCGACGGACAATGTCCGAATGGACAATCCAGTAGTCATAGACTGTAAACGGAGATATAGATGAAAATATTAGTAACAGGTGGAACAGGACGTATCGGATCAAATCTAACCAAGAAACTGTTAGAAAAGGGACACGAAATCCGTTGTTTTACCTATCCCGGTGATGTCAATCGTGTGGATAGATGGAAAGGTAATGACAAGGTAGAAACATTCCTCGGTGATCTGCGAGAATATGAAGATGTCAAAAAAGCAGTTGAAGGTGTTGACGTTATCTATCATATCGCTGCTGCTTTTGGCGGTCCATTTAATAACCGTGAGTATCTTGCTATCAATGGGATGGGAACACTCAATATTTTAGAATGTGTCCGTGAATTCAATAAAGACATACACCGTTTCGTATACGCAAGTACAGAGGCTATTTATTGGCAATTAACCGAAAAGGGTAGACTATTCAACGAACTCATCACAGAGGATATGGTTGCCAAATATCACCACATGCCTTACTTTCTTACGAAATGGATCGGCGAAGAACTCTGCATGACATATCATCACCAATATAATGTGCCATCCACAGTTTTTCGATTTGCCACTGTGGTAGAACCGAGTGAATTCCTCAATGATGATGGACTACCCAAATTATTCGTCTTTAGCACCATCTATAACCGATATAAAAACTATAAAGGTGATGATCCTGCAGAATTAGAAACTGCAGAAGCAGTTATGAAAGCGTGGAACGGTGAAGAAAAGTTCATACTCAAACGTAACCCAGATGGTAGAGCTTACAAAGAACATTTCACCGACATCCGAGACATTGTTCAGGGATTAGTTTTAGGTATTGAAAAAGATTCATCTGTCGGTCAAGAATTCACACTCGGTGGGAACGGGGTTTTCAATTTTGAGGAGGTCATCCCCTATCTGTGTGAACGTTATAAAATGGATTATGCAGATATTAAACTTACGAACCCCAACTATTTTGAGTTTGACCTAACTAAAATCAAAACATTATTAGACTTTGAACCGCAGCACGACATTGCCAGTATTCTTGATGCAGCCGAAGCGATGAAACGCGGAGAAGATGTCGGCATCATTCCAACGGGGGTTCGATGGGGTAAAGGTTGATTTTCCTTGAAATCTGTGGAGAGATAGGTTAAACTTAATATCGGAGAACACAATTAGACCTTAAGCACCCCAAATTGAGGAGATTCGCGATGAAAAAGACATATTGGACGAAAAACCGAAATTGGATTATCCTATTTGCATTTGCGTTTTTAGCAGCGGGTTGTGCAACTGTGACGACAGTCACAACGAACAATAGACACGTCCATTCAAGCACAATACACTTAGATAGACACATCGATTCTGTCCTGAACAGGGAAGGAATTAAGCCGTCAAAACAGACATCGGATTCGGAATTCCTTCGACGTATCTATTTAGATATGACAGGAACAATTCCCACCCCCGAAGAAGTCTTAGATTTTATCAATGACGGTTCACAATACAAACGTTCAGAGAAAATAGATGAACTTATTGAAAACAAAGAGTCTGTTGAGTATTGGACAAATATATGGGTCAACTGGCTCATCGGTAGGCGTGACGATGCGGATGACAGACGTATCGGTTTAACCGCATGGGTGCGTGAAGCACTTGATACCAACATGCCTTATGATCAATTTGTTAGTGAACTCGTCGCTGCAGATGGTGAGTTAAAGGATAACGCAGCAGGAAACTATGTCCTCCGTTATGAAAGATCCCCTGTCTTTTTAACTTCACACACCTCCCGATTATTTCTCGGACTTCCCATGCAGTGTGCAGAATGCCATGATCATAAAACCGAAACGTGGCTGCAAAAAGATTTCTATGGTGTCGCCGCATTTTTCACCGGTATCCAGAGTGAAGAAAAAGGTATGATAAAAGGCAAAGATATGATCGGTAATGAGAAAGAGATGGAAAATTATCTCATTACAAATAGCGCAAAACAAGACCGCGCAATGTACGTTGAAAGTATGAAGGAATCGGTTACACCGCGTTTCCTTGATGGAACAGATTATACAGGTGAACTCACCAAGAAACGTCAAGCACTCGCTGAATGGATGACCACAAGAGAGAACCCTTTCTTTAGCAAAGCGATTGTGAACCGAATCTGGAAACACTTTATGGGACGTGGATTTGTTGAACCGGTTGATGGATTCGGAGCCGAGAATAGACCTACCAACCCTGCACTCTTGGCTTGGTTCGCTGAAGATTTTGTCATTCACGGATATGACTTACAGCACCTGATGCGGACAATCCTCAATTCAAATGCGTATCAGAGAACTTCAGAGACAAATGAGAGCAACAAGGATGATGACATCTATTACTCACACGTATATATGAAACCTTTGAGTGCAGAACAATTCTTCTATTCTATGCTGCAAGCTACTGCCTTTGAAAGATTGCAGAAGTTGAAAATGGATAGTATGGACAAGAGTGGGGGTGAAGAAAGAGAAAAAATGATCCGGGAACTTGAGTCTAAGAAACGCGAACATCTCAAAAAATTCCTCTTCCTACTTGACAACGGTGAGATGGAAGAAATTGAAGCATTCAGCGGAACCGTCCCACAGGCACTTATGATGATTAATGGAAACATGGTAAATGATAGTGCGGATCACAACAAACATGGAACTTTCGTTAACTATGTCCTTGATCATTGGCATGATACCAGTGAACGTGTAGAATATATGTATCTCACAGTACTTTCACGCAAACCGACTATAAAAGAAAAGACCTTTTTCCAACGATATATAGATCGTAGCAATTACACCCAAAAGTCTTTAGCTTATGAAGATCTATATTGGGTTTTACTGAATTCAGCAGAATTTTCGCTGAACCATTAGAATAGAAACGGCGATTTGTCAGTCAATGAATCGCCTTAACAAAAAGGAGTGCCATCACATGAAAAAACTTGGTATATTTATCCTCTTGTGTATTCTCACCTTTGGTATCGTAACGGTTGGGATTGCACAAATCCTATTTGAGGATAACTTTGACAAAGCAAACGAATCAGAGAAAAAATGGGTTTCCTTATGGGGAGACTGGGAATTCAAAGATAAAGAATATCATCAGAATTCCGGCGATTCCAACTGCATGAGTGTTATTGCTGATGACTATTGGGATGAGGAATGGAATGAATACACCTACGAAGTGCGTGGTAATAAGACCGGCGGTGCTGAAGGATTCCTCATTATGTTCCGTTGCCAAGGCACAATGGAACCTCGAGGACATGCACTTAGAGAACATCCCCCTCGCATGCAAGGTCAGGACCGTTTAGAATATTGGTGGAATCTCGGGGGATGGGGTAACACCACTTCAAAAGTAGAGTCGTGGGGTGGTGTAGCAAGTCCAAACTCTAACGATACTATTACTACAGGAGACTGGTATGACATCAAAATTGTTAATACACCTACAGGTTATACGCTCTATCTTAACGATGAAAAGGTAGGCGATACAATTAACGATGCCACCAGAGATGGTGTTGGACGAGTCGGTGTCGCTACATGGGCAACTATGGCAATATATGAAGATGTACTCGTCTACGGTCCTGGCGGTCCACTACCGGTTGATCCAAAAGGCAAAGTCGCAACGGCTTGGGGTTTTCTTAAAGCTGGAAGATAGAATTAGTCTTTGCGGAAAATTCAATATTACTTAATTAAATAAGAATACCTTTTGGGTACTTTGCAAACGCTACTGCAAGGTAAAAAAATGTAAGAGAGGTAGAACCATTACAAGTGGTCCTATCTCTCTTTTTTCAATTTCATTTCTTTTCTTACCGATCCTCAGAATGCTCATGTGGATGCGGATGTTCTGGTGCTTCAGGCACCGGACGTTGAGACAACCACCATGCAAACACCACTACCAAACATGCAAACACTATCGCACAGATTGACATCGGCATACCCACGGTCTTCTCTTCTTCCGTAAGACTCTCCGCTTGTGCACGAATCTTGAATAGCGCGATAACACCACACACAACAACCACCACAGCCATCACAAGATTTGCTTGCCACGGCACACTGAAAAGCACTGTGATAAGCGAAATCACAGCAACAGTCATACTCAATAGAGCAAACGAGTTGTAAGGGGTCGTATCAATTTCATCTGTTTCAGCGACATCGGTATACTGACGCGGTAGCACTGGAACAGGCGCACCATCCTGATAGGTCATCTCAATCAGTTTGATGAATTCCGCTAACAGTTTTTCCTCTTGAATCCATTCATATAACTTTGGATATTCATGCCGCATCAGTATGACAAATTCTTGACGTTGCGCGCTGTAATCTGTAAACTCATCCCAATCCTTTTCGTCAACGGTAATATATGGTTCCGTACCGACACGGAGTTCATACCCCTTTCCAGCAACATAAACGACACTACCGATATCCTCGCGTTGTGCCATGAGTATCTCACCAGATTCCATCATCAGTTGTTGATTATCCTCCATAGTAGCTGCCATGTCGCGTTGTTTGAGTGCTTCTGCTTTCTCTTCAGATTGCGATGACAACTCGCTATCTGTAATTGCCACATCAATACGACTCATCAATTCAAGTGCAGTAACCTCATGTTCTGGGTCAACAAACAGCGCGGTTTTCCGTTCTGCTTTTACTGGTATCGGACGGCAGCGAATTTGTTGCGCGCCTAAAGTCGCTTGAATTAACTTGATTTCCCAATCATCACTTGTGCGGTAAATCTCAACCCAGTTGGCAGTATCACCT
The DNA here is from genome assembly GCA_965214095.1 of Candidatus Poribacteria bacterium. Classification (GTDB taxonomy): domain Bacteria; phylum Poribacteria; class WGA-4E; order WGA-4E; family WGA-3G; genus MSPOR6. The sequence goes on from OZ243938.1 coordinate 3,559,939, forward strand.
ACCTGCTCACCCATGAACTCAGAAACCTGATTCAATCTACCTTCACTAACTTGTGCATCCTGCATCGGATTAGGCAGTTTCCCTCTTTCTCCATCCATCAGACATCAACCCCACAGTACCGGTAAGTGCGGTTTCCTAACCACACTGGACATCATTTCGTTGAGCTTTCAACTCTCTGCCAATAACTCATCATAGACCGCTTCTGTCAAAGCACTGTTTTTCTCACTGCTAAATAACTGTTCAGCGCGTTGCCGTGCCGCTATTCCCATCGCAGCTAACTGTTCCGAATCATTTGCGAGTTTGGCAATTGCAGATGCAATCGCTTCAGCGTTTTCAGGTGGCACTAATACACCTGTTTCAGGTGTAACCAACTCCTTACTTCCACCCAGCGGCGTTGCAATCACCGGCTTGCCAACGGCCATCGCTTCAATAATAGTCCGCGGACATGCCTCAGGTATAATAGAAGGCACTAACACAATATCAAGCAGGGACGTTACAATCCGAGTGTCAGATAGAAAACCAGTGAAGATAACTGAATCGGCAACGTCTAAATCCACAACCTCTTGTTCCAGCGATGCCATATAATCCTGGTCTTTCTGAAAATAAGGTCCACCTACAATCAGCAGTTTGATGTTATCCGAGTTGGGTTCTGTTCTTTTCAACTCAGCCATTGCTCTCACCAGAAAATGGATCCCCTTTTCCGGTGTTATCCGAGTCACTACGCCAACGAATAACGGATGCGTTGATTCCGTGTTGTTCTGTGTGTCATCACTATTTTCCGATAGGAGTTCTGTCCGTAGTGATTCCACTTCTGCTTGTGATGCTTGAAATGCTTCCAAATCCACTCCATTATAGATTAGAGTCTGCTTTTCCGCGGGGGCAAAATTCCAACGTGTCGCTTCCGAAACCAATATCACACGATTCAGCAGTTTCTCACAGATCTTGTCCAATATACCGTAGGATGTAGCATAACGTTTGTGCATGAGAATAGGAATGCGGTGCCACTTCGCAACAATACCACCGAGTAGTGCTACAGACAGCGAATTGGCGTGGATAAGTGAAATTGAATTTTGTTTTACTGCTTGATGAATTTGTCCGATAACTCGAAGTTGACGAAAGTCATTCAGCAGGTCATGAAACGTAAATCGCTTCACCTTATCTATTTTGTTATGTGCTTCGGGGAGAGAAAGTGGTATAACTTGTGTGTCTGTCTTAGCCACTTCATCTGCAAACGGACTGTTGCCAAGACAACCTACGAACGGTGAGAAACGTTGTTTGTTCAACAACTTCAGCAGGAGTAGCAGACTCCGTTGCCCGCCACCAATACCTGAACCGCTATCAAGATAGAGAATGTTGTATTTTGATGGATCGGATGTTTTCATCTTCCCACGCAATGTGAATTCTTATACAGGTGTCGGGTAATCCTTCTGCCATTCGTTCTGCCCACTCAATAATGCAGATACCATCACTATTCATATATTCACCTAAGCCAAGTTCAGCAATCTCAGCAAAGGTTTCCAGACGATACAGATCAATATGATAGATAGGAATCTTCCCATCGTATTCATTGATGAGAATGTAGGATGGACTACTGACCACCTCATTTGATGCGATGCCGACACCCCGTGCAATACCTTGTGTCAAGCACGTCTTCCCTGTTCCAAGATCACCAATCAGTGCGACAACGTCACCCGCTTTTAACCTTCTACCAAGTTCCTCACCCAGAGTTTGTGTTTCCTCTGGACTCTCAGTTCTAACTGTCTTTTCCATTACGTCCCTGCTGCACATCGCAAGATATCCTCTTGCGTCAAATTATCGTTTGCAAATTCACCGGTAATTCTGCCTTCATGCAATACCAAAACTCGATCACTCATCCCTAAAATCTCTGGCAGTTCCGATGATACTAACACGATAGCGACACCATCGTCCGCAAGTTGTGCTGTCAACGCATGAATCTCTGCTTTCGCTCCAACATCAATCCCCCGTGTCGGTTCGTCAAGAAACAGCACTTTCGGACGAGTCATCAACCATTTGCCTAAAACAACCTTCTGTTGATTTCCGCCGCTCAACTGACGAACAGGAACATCTAATGATGCTGTCTTTATGCGGAGCGTGTCAACAGATTCACTACTCTTTTGATACTCCATCTTACGATTGATAACTCCCAATGCAGTGAGTTCTTTCGATTCTCCGATACTTGCGAGTGTCATGTTACGGACTATATCGTTGTCCAAAATCAATCCATACTGTTTCCGATCTTCACTGACCAACGCCATTCCGTTTCGTATAGCATCCTTCGGTGAACGGAACTGAACAGGAATACTATCTCTATAGACCTTACCACGCCACTTTCCTGAATACGCCCCAAAAATAGTGTTTATTAACTCTGTCCTACCTGCTCCCATCAGTCCTGCGATACCGAGTATCTCACCACGCCGCACCTCAAAGCTGATGTTTTCAAGGTGTAGTGGTTCAGTTGGATATGTGCATAAATTCTCAACCTGTAACGCTACATCATTCCCATTTGTTGATGATGTGATATGTTCACGATTTGGATAAAGTGCCGTCAATTCCCTTCCGACCATCTGTGAAATCAACAAGTCTTCCGTACATTCCCCAATTGATTGCGTTGCAACTGTCTTACCATCGCGAAGCACAGTCACTCTATCTGAAATCCGAAATATTTCCTTAAGTTTGTGGGTAATGTAGATACATGCAACGTCTTCATCTCGTAGTTGTGTTAGAATTTGGTGGAGGATGTCCACTTCACTTTCGGTCAACGCTGCTGTAGGTTCATCAAGCACGAGCATCCGCGCATCTCGTGACAATGCCTTCGCTATCTCAACCAGCTGCTGCTGCCCTATTCCTAGTTTATAGACCTGTCCGTGTAGCGGAATGTCCAACCCAAACTGTGCCAACAACCTACCCGCATCATTATATAGTCGTTCCTTGTCAATTATACCAAAACGTTGAGGTTCCTGACCCAGATAGATGTTCTCAGCGACCGTCATCTCAGGAATCAGTGCTAATTCCTGATGAATTACAGCAATACCTGCACTTTCCGCATCGCGCACATGACGGAATTGTTGTTCAGAACCATTGATAAGGAGTTGTCCATCGTAAGTGCTGTACGGATGCACTGCACCGAGAATCTTGATCAGAGTTGATTTACCAGCACCATTTTCGCCACAGAGCGCGTGAATCTCCGCAGAATGCACCTCAAAATTCACGTCATCTAACGCACGCACACCCGGGAAATCCTTTGTAATCCCCTGCATCCTGAGAAGTGTCACTGCCATAATATTGAAACTCCAACGTTGAGATTCAAGTTATTATAGCAGGATAAAGTGGTGGTTTCAAGTTTTTTGTCATTTGAAAAAACGCTATGAATATGTATATCTCAATTAGTATAACACTACACCTGCTCAACACTCAACATAGCAGGTTCACCATTCAGTTTCTGCTCAAGACTAAACGCACCTCCACTCGGTGATTCAACAACTTCAGTCGTTAAAGTCTCACTCAGAATATACTCTCGATGCACTTCAAACGCTTCCGATACAAGCTCGGATGATGTCCCCACGCAGAGCCTAATCCGATCAGACACATTAAAATCCGCATCCTTCCGCATATTCTGGATTTTATTGACAAGTTCGCGCGCCATCCCTTCGAGCACCAATTCATGCGTTAGTTCTGTTGACAATGCAACAAATTTCCTTGCATCCACTTCTACAAAGAAACCCTCTCTATTCTGTGTCTGCACATCAATCTCAGATTGCTCAACCGTATAGGTCTCACCGGACGTTTCTATCTCTAAACTCCCATTCGCTTCCAATTCTGCTTTCAACTGCATTGCATCGGCAGCAGCGAGTGCTTTTGCGATTGCCTGCACACCTTTGCCATACTTCGGTCCCAATACCTTGAAGTTCGGTTTGAGCGTAACCTGTGCAAACGTGTCCAATTCTTCAGTGAAAACTATTCCCTTAACATTCAACTCATCATGAACAAAAGATGATAGTCGATTGATTGTCTCTTTTTCTGAGTCAGATAATCCACCGAGTGTGATGTCAGCAAGCGGTTGGCGCGTCTTAATGCCGGAACGATTCCGTGCAGCATGTCCCATGCTGATAACATCGCGTGTGAAAGTCATATCGGTTTCTAATGTTGTATCTATTAACGCGTCATCTGCAGTTGGGAATTCTGCCAGGTGAACGCTTAGCGGTGCATCGTCGTCCAATGAAACGACCAAGTTACGATAGAGTTCATCTGCCAAAAATGGAATAAAGGGTGCAGCAAGTTTGGCAACGGTAACAAGTACTTCATACAATGTCGCGTAGGCTGCCTGCTTGTCCTGTCCTGCCTCTGCACCCCAAAAGCGATCACGGGAACGCCGAACATACCAGTTGCTAAGATCCTCTACAAAAGCTTCAATAGCACGCGGGGCATTCGTCAAGTGATAGTTTTCCATGTCATCGCGCACCTTATTTATCAAGGTATGCAATCTGGACAAAATCCACCTGTCTATCGTCGCACGTTCAGAAATTGGTGGTGCATCTTCCAGTACATCAACCTGTTCTAAATTGGCATACATCACAAAGAAACTATAGACATTTTGTAACGTTCCCATGAACTTTTTCAACGCTTCATCAATACCTTCCAGTTGGAAAGTCCGTTGTGCCCATGGCGGTGATCCTGTGAACATATACCAACGCATTGCATCAGCACCCTGATTATCCAAAATTGTCCACGGGTCCACGGTGTTTCCTCGACTCTTACTCATCTTCTGTCCATCCGAAGCGAGAATTAACTCCAGACAGAGGCAGTTTTTATATGCCGGTTTGTCATAAAGGAGAGTACCAGTTGCCAAAAGACTGTAGAACCATCCACGAGTCTGGTCAATCGCTTCCGAAATAAAATCTGCGGGATACGCCCGTTCAAACAACTCCTTGTTTTCAAAAGGATAGTGCCATTGTGCAGTGTGTGCACACCCTGAGTCGAACCAACAATCAATCACATCTTGAATGCGATGCATTGTGCCACTACATTTATCACAATTAAGCACAACATCGTCAACATAAGGACGGTGGAGTTCAATATCATCTGGTACATCACGACCAAGTTCCTTCAGTTCCGCGATACTTCCGATACAGTGTTGATGTCCACATGCATCACATATCCAAACAGGCAGCGGTGTCCCCCAATATCGTTCTCGACTCAACCCCCAATCAATGTTGTTTTCCAACCAATTACCAAATCGTCCATCCTTGATATGTTCCGGATACCAGTTGATCTCCTGATTGTGCTGTTGCATTTGGTCTCGGATGGCTGTCGTGCGGATAAACCACGATTCGCGCGCATAATACAGCAACGGATTATCGCATCTCCAACAGAACGGATATTGGTGCGTGTACTCAGTTTCCTTGAATAACAATCCGCGGTCATCCAAGTTCTCTATAATCATCGGATCGGCATCTTTAACATATTCACCAGACCACACATCCTGAACCTCTGGTACAAACTTACCATCCGAACCTACCAACTGCACGAGCGGTAGGTTGTGTTTTTGTCCAATATCGTAGTCATCCTGTCCGAAGGCGGGAGCAATATGGACTAATCCACTACCCTCTGTGGTAGTTACGAAGTCGCCACTAACGATGTAATGCGATCTTTCAGTATGCTGTCCACTGTCAAAAAGTGGTTCGTAATCCCAGTTAAGTAAGTCCCTGCCTTTATAGTTTTCAACAATCTGCGGAAGATCATCACCGAACAAACTTTCCAAACATTCCTTCGCAAGAATTAGAGTTTTGCCATTATCTTCAACAGCGACATAATCGTAATCTTCACCCACAGCAACTGCAACGTTAGAAGGCAACGTCCACGGTGTCGTTGTCCACACAAGCAGATAGGTATTTTCTCTATTTTTCAGTGGAAATCGTACAAAGATAGATGGGTCTGCAACCTCTTGGTAACCGAGTGCAACTTCATGGCTTGCCAACGTTGTGCCACACCGATAGCAATACGGCTGCACCTTATGTCCTTGATACAACAACTTCTTATCCCACGCTTGCCGCAACACCCACCACACGCTCTCAATATAATCATTTGACAACGTGATATATGCCTCATCTAAGTTCACCCAAAATCCGATACGTTCCGTCATCTCACGCCAATCTTGCTCATATTGAAAGACATTTTCCTTGCACTTCTCAATAAAATTTTGAACGCCGTAAGCCTCCAGTTCCGCTTTATTTGTGATGTTGAGTTGCTTTTCAACCTGATATTCAACGGGAAGTCCGTGCGTGTCCCATCCTGCTTTTCTGTGGACATAGTGACCAGTCATCGTCTTGTATCGACAAACAGCATCCTTCATGATGCGTGCAAGGACGTGATGCACACCTGGTGGTGCATTTGCAAATGGCGGTCCTTCAAGGAAAACAAACGGTGGCGCGTCTTTGTACATCTCCATGCTCTTCTCAAAAATGTCATTTTCACGCCAGAACGCAAGCGTCTGTTTCTCCTTTTCTGCAAAGGTAAATTGTGGTGATACCTCTTCAAACATACGAAATTCCTCTCACGATTTTAGTTTAAGTAAAAACCATAATTATTTACACACTACGGTAGGTTCGGTTACCTAACCGGACCGGTGTTTGTTCAGTCTCATATATGCGATTAGGAAACTGCATCTACCGGGAGTGTGCACGTATTATTACATTTCACTATAATGTGTGTATTCAATATGAAGGTCAAGAATAATTTCGGTATTGACATAGTATTTCTTTTACCGATAGCTGAAAACTGAAAACTGAAGGCTATTAAAATACAAAACGCCCCACCGAAATCCGTTGTTTCAGTGATGGACGTTCAAATAATACTTCTTATCTGCTTGTAATTAACCCATCACAGCACGACGAATAGCACTAATAATTCGTATTACGTGAAGGGAGTCATGATGTCGGGCAGTGTCACACTGCAATGTTCGTGTGTTCAGTGGTTGGTAAAACATCAGATAATCTCGTTTGATAACTTGGTTTTGATTGTGTCTATGTGCTTATATAATACTACATGCCATAAGATAATGTCAAATATTTTTAGTATAAATCCTGACAAATTTGGTGTATAATAGTTGTAGTTTAAAAGGATCATCGCTATGCAACAAAATAAAGACATCGCTTTACGACAGATCGGTGAAAATGCCCTAAAGAATTCAGTTGTCCGATTGAATGTGGAAAGTGAAATCCCACTTCTTTCATTACGACCTCAATATTTGTTATCTAAAACTATTTCAGCGAGCGGAAGTGGATTTTTTATAGATAAGAACGTGATTGTAACGAACTGCCATGTCATTTTAGGGGCTACATCCGTGTCGGGCTATCTCTCAAAGATGGAAAATACATTCCAAGTTGAAAGTGTTAAGGCTTATGACGTTGAGAATGATTTAATTGTACTCAAAGTGACAAATGTCGGAACACCGCTCAAACTTGGTGATAGTAACATGATCGTAAACAAGGAATCTGTTTGTGCAACAAGTTACGCTAAAGGTGTTCCTAATATTGCTCAGGGTACCATTGATGGAATTGACAGAAGTGATAATCGGATTCGAATGAAAATCGGGACTACCGGCGGCAGCAGTGGATGTCCAATTATGAACAGAATAGGTGAGGTAATTGGGATTGATTCGTTTGGAAACGACAAATATTCTTACGCTATTCCTTCAAATACTTTACAATCGCTAATCGAAAAAACTGGAATAGAAATCTCTATCACAGAGTGGCACAAACTTCCACTCATACGCGCCTTAACTGCTTCTGAGATAGGTGATGATATGCTGGAAGACGACGAATATAAAGAAGCAATTGCATATTTTGATACTGCAATTGAACTCAAACCTGATATTGCTGAAGCATATAAAGGTCGGGCATGCGCAAGATTGGGACTTAGTAACTTTGGCAGGGCAATTGAAGATTATCTCATCTACCGTAAACTCAACCCCAAGTCAATCCGTAGGACTGGTTTTTGGTCATATTTTTCTTGGAAGTGGATAGGTATTTGGATTGTTGTTGGACATCTCTTCATTAAGATATTACGAGCACTGTTTAGTGATAGTAGATGGTACAGATTGCGAGGGATATGGAAATCTGTTTTTGGGAAATCCGAAGCGAAAGATGGAAATCATCAGAAAGCAAAATTACTATTGCAGGAATCAATTAGTGACTTTACAGAGGCAATATCTCTAAATTCGGATGAGGCGCAAATATATAATAGCCGAGGGTGGGCAAAGTATTTACTTGGACAAGTTGAAAATAAAAAAGATAATGTTGAAGAAGCAAAAAGGCTTTTTCATGAAGCAATATCGGATAGTGATAATGCTCTGCAGTTAGGCTTGAAGAATCCAAAATATCGGTCTGCATACTATCATACACGGGCTGTTGCAAAGGCGGAGTTAGGTGAACATAACGATGCCATCAAAGACTTAGATATATCCATTAAGCTAAATTCCGAGAACGCCCGTTACTTTTTTGATCGTGGACTTTCAAAAGCATTACTTGAACAGCACAAGGACGCAGAAATAGATTTTACGAAAGCAAGACAATTGCAGCCGGATATTGAGAAAAAGTATAAAGACGAATAAATTCTAAAGTGAGAAAAATACCTATGAAACATCAAAAAGAAATTCTATCCCAGCAAAACGTTGAAGATATCGTAGGTACAGTTGTCGATTTAAAATTCAAGCATAAAGGTAATAATCAAACTGCTAGAGGCAGTGGATTTTTCATTGATCCTGACAAAATTGTTACCAATATTCATGTTATCTCTGATGGTGCAATTGACAGTGTGAAATGTCAAAAAACAGGAACAACATACACCGTTGAAGGTATCACCGGCTTTGACGATAGAAACGACCTTGTTGTCCTTAAGATCACTGAAACAGCAACTCCATTTCCACTTGGTGACAGTCGTAAAGTTCGCAAAGGTCACACAGTCTCACTCGTAAATTATCGGGAGGAAGATGCAAATCAAGTAGATGGCACTGTGAATATCATCCGAAATAGTGGCAAACATCACCGAATAGAATTCAATATCCCGACTAAAAGAGGATATAGTGGAAGTCCTGTAGTGAATGCTAAAGGAGAGGTCGTATCCGTTCTCTATGCTGCAGAAGAACAATCTAATGAAGAAACACTTACTAATTACAGAGCTATTTCCTCAAATCTTCTCATTCCTCTGTTGGAAAATGCTATTGAAGTGGAGCCGCTTGATGTCTGGCAAAAGCGGGATCGGATACGCGCCTATGAAGTATCATATCAGGGACAACTCAGCCATCAGCACAAGGATATTAAAGAAGCAATTGGATATTATGATGACGCTATTAAACGCAATCCTGAATTGGCAGACACCTACCATAGAAGAGCAGTTGCGATGAAGGGTTTAGCAAGATCCGATGAAATGGTCAGTGATAGCCTCATAGCAATGAGACTTAATAGAGAGCAATTTAATATTTCACGTATTGGTGTATTCTTTTCATGGAAGTGGTATGTTAGCAAACTTGCTTTCAGAAATCTTTTCTTCAGGTATGGAAAGAAATTATTAGGTGAAGATGGTTGGGCAGAAATACAAGTTAAAGGAATATTCCATAGTGCCAATATTTGGATTTCAAAGGGATATACATCTAATGCTTTGCAATTATACCAATTTACTGTTGCTGATTTTACAGAGGTCCTCAATCATAAATCAAGTAAATCAAAACAGGAACTTTTGAATTCTGTTCGCAGATTATATCAAAAGGGAATGAACAATCTGACTGAAATCATTAACAGAAATCCAGATAACGCAGAATCCTATTGTTACAGGGGAATAGCAGGAAATATCTTCGGTGAATTAGAAGATCAGCAACGAAGTCCAGATGCAGCACAAAGACTATATCACGGAGCAATACATGATTTTACGCAAGCAATCAGTTTAAAATTGCAAGGGTTGCGCGTGCATAATCTCCGTGGACAGACAAAGCATCTATTAGCAAAACTTGAAACGAAACAAGACAAGACCGAAACTGCACAGATACTATATCAAGAGATAATTTCCGATAGTGATAACGCACTCGGATTAGATGAGAAATGTGTTCCTTGTCGGTTGGCTATCCATTTCACACGCGGTAACGCAGAAGCTGCCCTTGAAAACTATGACGCAGCTATTGAAGATTACAACAATGCTTTAGAACTGAACCCGAAATATGTCCAAGCATACATCAATCGCGGTAAAGCAAAACAAGCACTCGGACAGCACGAAGCGGCAGAAGCAGATTTTGCGAAAGCAAAGGATTTAGACCCGGATATTGTAGAATAAAGTGAATTATCAATATAAGTTGACACTATCGTGCCACGGTAGGCGAGGTTTCCTAACCTCGCCGATGCAGAGTGTTCAAGTAATTTCGCAATCTACTATAATATAGTTGGTCAGAAGACTAAAGGAATACCTTAATGGCACAAGATAAAGACAATACACCATCGCAAATTGATGAAATTAACAGAAACGCTTTAGTCTATATTGAAGCAATTCCCAATACTATATTGCTACTCCCTTGGCATATAAAGAAGTTTTTTACGAGAAGCAAAAGTGTTACAAACAAAAGCATGCATAATGTCATTTCGCGCATGCATAAGGATGCGGACGAAGATGCACAGAAATTTGGTGTCGCAGGGACAGGTTTCTTTGTTGCTCCAGACTTGTTGGTGACTAATATTCATGTTATTGCAAATGCCAAAACGATTGCCGCAAAGCATCTGACATTAAAAAAAACACCGGTATACCATCCAGACTTTAAGGATATCCCTTATGCATACAAAATGGAATTCAGCAAGGAACCCGTCTTATATTCTATCAATGGTGTTGCTGCGTTTGATGCACAGAATGACTTGGTTGTGCTAAAAGTTAATGAGAAATGTGCTACCCACCTCCCTCTTAGCAGTAGTGAAAATGTCAATGAAGGAGACAATGCGTTTACTCTTTCTTATGCAAATGCTGAGTACAAATGCCTCAATGGCACTATATCTGGTAGAAACAAAAGGAAATGGTTTGATATTATTACGGATTATACGCCAGGAGATAGTGGAAGTCCCGTGCTAAACACTGATGCTGAAGTCATCGGCATAGCATGTTTGATATCCCGGTCACAGCATGAGAATGGCCTTAATCCTCTTATGTTGGGCAGTGCTATTCCATCTAATAATCTTGAAAATCTCCTTGAAGAAATGGGAAATGTAGAGTCGTTATCCACTTGGCAAAAACGTCCAACTATCCGCGCGTATGCTTTATTAACTCAAGCTCAGAGGAAGCTGGCACAAGGCAAATACAGATCTGCAATTGCTAAATACAACCGATTACTTAAACTCAACCCACATATTATTGTCGCTTACAGCAACCGAGGTGTTGCAAAATCCGCTCTTGGCAACTACATCAAAGCAATTGAAGATTATGATGATGTTATTCAACGTTATCCTGATTATTCGGCTGCATACTACAATCGTGCTCGAGCAAAATTTCTTCTGGGTGAGAAATCTGCTAAGCAAGGAAAACTTGTCGAAGCACGACAATACTATCATAATGCGATTGATGACTACTCAGAAGTAATTAAACAAAATCAAATACGCAGTGGAGCTTACAATAATCGTGGATGGACGTCGTATCTTCTTGGACAAGTTGAAACAAAAGATGGAAAACAGACAGAAGCGCAAAGGTTATATCAAGAAGCAATATCCGATGCTGATGAGGCGTTAAGGTTACAACCTGAGGGAGACTTATATCGTTCATCCTTCTATCACACCCGCGGTGCTGCAAAAGCTGCCCTCGGCAATCACAACGAAGCGATTGAAGACTTTGGTGAATCCATTAGCTTAAATCCCGACAAAGCATTGTTATATTATGATAGAGGACTATCAAGACAAACTATCGGAAAGACCCAAGAAGCAGATGCCGACTTTACTAAAGCAAAACAATTAGACCCAAAGGTTGACAAATGAAGCAATTTAGTTAGTTTCAGAATCGTTTCGCCAATTCCACACCCCAATAGCGCGGTTCATTCACATAACCCGTTAGATTATTAAAGTCAATACCACCAGTTAGGGAAGTATCGTTGAGGATGTTTCGTCCTATAAGTGCAAATTCTGTCTCAAAATTCGGTATCTTACAGGCAAGACGAATCCCGCCTTCCAAGAGCCAGTCATCGCTGAATTCTACAGAGTCGTAGAGAAAGAAATGGACACGGCTACGATATGCCCAATCCGTAGATGCGACGAAACGGACACCAGAAGGTAGATCAATAACATAACGTAAGTCTATGTCAGCAATCCAAGCAGGGGCTTGCGGCAAACTGTTACCATCAATATAATATGTGCCTACAACAGGAGCGGGGGTATCCAACACTGTGCATGGTGCACCGCAACCATATACTACCAAATTTGGATCGTCAATCCGTGTGTAGTTGTAACTGAGTCCCGCTGATACCTCCAACGTTTTGATAGGTGCAAATATCAGTTCTGCCTCAACACCACGACCAATTGTGCTCTCAGCATTTACTAAACGATTGAAATTCGTCTCTCCACCCACAGCAGTCAGCTGCTGATCCTGCAACAAGTAGTTGAACGCGGCAATATTAAGATGCAATCGTTGATCTACCAATCGCATCTTCGTGCCGACTTCAAAGGAAAGAATGGTCTCTGTGTCTGCTACCGTGACTTCATTACCAAACAATAAGCGTCCCTGAATACTGGGTGCACGGAATCCTCGCGCACCACGCCAATATGTTTGCACACTTGGTGACACCTGATAGCGTAGACTAACATCACCACTCCAGACAGTGTCTTGCGGATTTCTGTGGATAGGACCGATCGGTTTTGCACCTCTTTCTGCTTCTACTGCTGGTACTTCCTCTCGCCATGCTGTATAATCTTTGGCATCATCAGACAAACGCACACCGAGACCTAATTCCAGATCGTTGATTATTTCCAATGTGGTGGATGCATAAGCTGCCAATGCTGTAGCGGTCTGCTCTTGACGCACATATCCATCTTGAGTTCCACCAGCCAAAGTATTGTAGTTGAAATCCTCCATTTCTACATACTCATTAAAATAATACAAACCAAACTGATAGGAGAGACGACTATTCCCCGCAGTCATCAAACGAACTTCTTGGCTGAACTGATTCAGCAAAGGGATGCCAGCCGCTGTTTCGGAAGGAAAAGGAATCACGCCAGGACCACTTGTTGGTAGGAATGCAGCACCGTAGCCGCCATCAATATCTCCATGCGAAAAGGTGGTGAGTCGTTCCAAACCTGTCAGCGAAACTAATTTGTGGTTTCCAATATCATAACTAACCTGAAAGGCTAATCCACCTGAGAATAGTTCTTGCTCATTTTCACCATCTTGTGCAACGCTATTGCGGGTGAAATCTGAAACCAAGTCACCTTTCTCATGTGCAATTATATTCGCACGAAATAGCCGGGAAGTGCTATCAAGATAGCGTGCTTGAAGCTTTAACCACGTTTCTAACTTCGGTATTGGTGTCCACAATAACTGCAGACGGGCAGCAAAGTCAAAATGTCCACCTAAAGCATTATCATCACCCGTATGTATATTGTCTATCCAATCGTCACGCCATAGACCTAGTATTGAAAGTCTTGTTGAAAGCACAGATGGAATAATCGGTTTGGAAATCGCCCCTTCAACATTCATGGTTCTGAACCTACCAACACTCAACTGCCTATAGTGCTCTCGTGTATCGGAAGGTCGAACGGATTCAAATTTCACTGCACCAGCAGGTGTGTTGCGACCGAACAGTGTGCCTTGTGGTCCTCGCAACACTTCGATTCGTTCCAAATCAAAGGCGGGATATCCTTTCAACATTGCATTTTCAAGCACGACACCATCGTATAGAACAGAAACCGGTTGAGATGCGTTGAGGTCAAAGTCTGTATTGCCAAGTCCGCGAATATAAAAGCGAGGGAACACCCGTCCAAAAGATGATTCCATCTGTAGACTCGGGGTGCGATTTGACAGAAACCGTAAATCCATTCCTGATGACCTTAATATCTGCGATTTGCCACCGCGTATTGTCGAAACGGAGAGTGGCACTTCAAAAGACAACTGTTCACGTTTACGTGCAGTAACCACCACTTCTTCTAATGTGTGTACCGCTTCGGTATCCTCATCTGCAATGGATGGAATAGTTGTTGATATTAAAACCACAGAAATCAATACAAATATCTTCTTACAAATGTCCATATTCTCCCCTTTATAGTGAAATGTAAAAACACGTGCACACTCCGCAGTAGATGCGGTTTCCTAACCGCATCTATGAGACTGAACAAACACCGGTTCGGTTAGGAAACCGAACCTACCGTCGTGTGTAAATAATTATGGTTTTTACTATAAAATAATATGAAGTTTGGTGCTATTAGTGGTATGTTCTTATGTTGATATATCAAATTTTCTGATTGTTTGTGTTATCCATCTGTGCGCGCAACCGTTCTAATTCTGCTTCTAATTCACCTACCTTTGCCTCTGCTTCTTGGCGATGATGTTGCTCTTCTTCTCGCAGGAGTTGCTCTTGTTCACGCAGATTTTTCTCATGCTCCAGTTGATGTTTGATTTCCATAGATGTATCAATAGGTGTGCCATCAGGTAAATACGGACGTAAGAGTCTCACATGCGTTGTCTGATCGTCTTTCCATCGCAACCATAGATTCAACGCTTCACTAAACAAGCCTCCTTCTGCATCAGGTTCAATCTCAATGATTTCTCCTGAAGTACTCCGTTGCCACCCGTGAAACTCCGCAGGTTTCTTCATCTCAGGCTGATGGATAAAGTATTCTTGTACGCCTATATCCTTGAGATACAACTCCACTTTTTTTGTGCGATCCTGATGTGCTGTTGCGTCAGAGAGGAATTCAATAACTGCGACAGGCACTGCCCCCTCTTTCCAAGTATAGAAACTACGTCTCAACGGATATTTTTCAACACCAAAGACGATGTAGATATCAGGGGCAACACATTTTGAAATGTTCCCTTCTTCATAATAGACAAAACTGTCAACACCGATGTGTATGAGATCGTTGATTGCGAAATATCGCTTGAGTTGGTCAGATATAGTAGTGATCTGTTCAGCGTGAAAATCGGTCTCAGCCATAGGTTCGTTGTCCTCACAAGGATACCCTTCAATGTATATTGTCGGTTTCCCATTTGCTTTTGGAAATACAGGTATATATTTTCTTTGTTTTATTTCAAAGTCGTTTAAGGTATTCATGGGATTCTCCATAAATGTTAGTTTGCAGTTCAATTGTTGAAACTATTTTTTAAAAGCTTCTTATTTTTACTTATGCCGCTTGTATAGTGTGTCTTAAGTATATCACAGATTTAAGGGATAATCAAAGGTTATGGTCACCATTGTCTTTGACTCTAATAACACATTAATCTTGTAAATAAATGTAATGCTTGTTATGATTAAATACTCTGACAAAAGGATAAACAGGAGGCAACTTGTGTTGCATATTATATTCACAAATAGAACCAACAGGTATGCCATAATATCGCTTTATTACATCGTATTGATCTTGATGTTTTTTTGTGTGATGACATTGGATGTTTCAGCTGTGCCGTTACAACCGGATGCATATTGGAATTTTGACGATGGCACCGCAAGGGATAGTTCAAATAGAAGGCTGCATGGCAGACTTATTGGAAAACCAACCTCAGTTGAAGGTGTTTCCGGTAAGGCACTGAAGTTTGTTGGCGGACAGGGTATCAAGATTCCAGATTCACGTGGGATCAATACGAGAGGTCCATTTCCCAACCGCACTGTCGGTGCACTCTTTTACTGCAATAATGCCAGCCAAGCACAGAAACAAGTGATTTTTGAAGCAGGTGGAATTACAAAAGGATTAGCCATTTATGTCTATAAGAGTAGGATCTATGTAGGTGCATGGAATGTGCCAGTTCTCAACTGGAATGGCGCGTATCTTTTTACTGGGATTAAGTCAAAAAGATGGTATTACGTCGCGTTAGTTATTCGCAACGGCACGAATAAAGTAGAATCAAACAAGTTTGAGATGTGGTTGGATGGAGAACTTATCGGTAAGGCGAAAGGGGCATATCTCCAAGCACATGGACAAGATATAGGTATCGCACACGTCAGCCAGCATACAAGATACCACGATGGTAGCGGTAGAGGTAGGGATGTTGACTGGTTTGAAGGTCTGATTGACGAAGTTGTTATCTACAATAGGGCTTTGAACATAGCAAATCTAACGAGACTGATGGATCCACTTAATGTTGAACCTAAAGGTAAATTCACGACTACTTGGGCAAATCTCAAAGACTCTATATTGACAAATACTTCTCGTTAACAAATAACAGTTGCTAGCCAACATCGGGACTAAAATGGCACATGCAAAAGATATCAAGAAAGGGAAAACTACAGAGAACATTGGAATACTTGAATCCGACCACATCAATCGTAGAAAGTTTATCAAAGAACTTGGTATAGCGGGTGCAGGTGCATTGTCCCTTTTGCGTTCAAATGCAGTTGCACAGAACGTCCCAGTTGAAAATAAGAACAAACCTAATATTCTACTGATTATGACCGACCAACAACGTTGGGATGCGATGAGTTGCAGTGGCAACTGGGTCCGAACACCAAACATGGATAGAATTGCCAGTGAAGGTGTTCAATTTACGAACTGTGTCACCAATTCACCTGTCTGCATAGCGGCGCGAGTTAGTTTAGCAACGGGTTTATATCCACACAACACTGGAATTTGGAAGAATGAGACTTACCTGATGCCTCCAGATACGCCAACATGGATGCAGGCAGTGCGCGATGCTGGTTATCGGACAAGTGTTTTCGGGAAAACACACCTGCATCCGCATTCTAACGGTTCTGATTTACGCAAACGTGAGTATTTGTTACACGCTTATGGCTTAGACGATGTGGACGAAATTCCGGGTCCACGAGCGAGTCGCCGTGTCCTATCACACATGACTGCATTATGGCAACAGAAAGGGTTATGGGCAGCATATAGAGCAGATGTTGAGGAACGTCTGAATAATAAACCTTACGTTGTCCGTCCCACAATACTTGGGTTGGAAAATGACGCGGATGTTTATGTTGGACAGCAAGCCAAGAAATATCTTACAAACTATAACCGTGTCGAACCGTGGTTCTGTTGGGTCAGTTTCGGTGGACCACATGAACCTTGGGATGCCCCAGAACCTTATGCAAGTATGTATGACCCCAGAAGTATGCCGAACCCCGTGCCTCGTCCTCCTGCTGCCGGAAATCGACCGCGAGGAGACTTAGACACGCGTATGAACACAAATAGGTTTAACCCTAAATTTGTGGAAGGAGAAGTCGGTAAATTACGGGCGGACTATGCTGGAAACGTTACCATGATTGATGACCAGATAGGTGAAATACTTGAGACGATTCAGGCACGCAGTGAACTTGATAATACTGTCATTGTCCTTTGCTCAGATCACGGAGAGATGAACGGTGATTATGGTATGATATATAAGAAGAATTTCCTCAATGGATCAGTGCGAATTCCGTTCCTTGTACGTACCCCTGAGACATTAAACAACGGCAACTTCAACCGTATATCTGATAGTCCAGTAGAATGGATTGATATTGGTCCAACTCTTGTTGAACTGGCTGGTGGTACAATGACACATCACCAATTTGGTAAATCGTTGTGTCCTGTATTAGATGGCAGCGAAGAAAATCATCGGGAATTTGCAATTTCTCAATTCGCCAGTGAAACAATGCTCCTAAATCGAGAGTGGAAAATAGCCTTAAATACACGTAATGAACCTTATCTCTTCTTTGATGTTCATAACGATCCCACGGAAACAAACAATCTCGCGGCTGTACCGAAAATGAAGGCGTTGGAAACAGAATTACGTTCACAGATCTTAGAACACCGTTCTCATACACAGACACCGATGGACGTTGAACCTAAAGGTAAAGAATTAGTTTCACTTGGACAGATAAAGCGTAATGAACTGCTTCAGAACTTTCCCAACCCTTTCAATCCAGAGACATGGATTCCATTTCGACTTGTAGATGATGCTGATGTTACGCTTCGTATTTACTCCTTAACTGGAAAGTTGGTTAAGTCCATATTTATGGGAAAAATAGCTGCAGGAGATTACACATCGCAATCAGAAGCAGTGCACTGGGATGGAAGCAATGAAAATGGTGAACCTGTTAGTAGTGGTGTCTATTTCTACACTATTACTGCTGGAGAGTTCTCTGCTACGCGCAAAATGCTAATCCGCAAATAACCCGATGCCTTTCATAGTGACCTCTATAGATATTTGCAGCTACATACCTACTAGACAGTCCAGCACGTTATTCTTCAAGCATCAATTTGAAGGCATCAAGGTTTTGGACTTGTGGCGCAGCGAAAAGCAACTGTTCAAGTCGTTCTAAATCAGTAATCTGATGTAATTTCGGTATTAGGTCATTGACTTCCTCAACAGTAAATCTGTTATTTAGGAATTTCAAGATGTTTTTAATGGTAGATTCTCTTGCGCCTTGTTCAAGACCTTGTTCAAGACCTTGTTCTCTGCCGAGAGCGATGAATTCATCGCGTAGGAGTTGATAGTATTTTGATTCTTGCATACGTTCCTCCCGTATCATTCGTTTGAAAAGTAATGGATCATAGATAATACCGCCGAACAACGATAGCGCACAAAACAGGTCTCCTTGTGTCTGTTCATCAAAGGATGTGGCAGCAACTGCATTGATACACTCTCGCACCCACTGCTCAATTGAGATTCCTGCAGGACGTTTCATCAGCGGTGCAAAGGGTAGCAACCCTGGTGCTTGCATCTCCAATATCGCTTGTCCATCAATGTCAATCAGTCGTATTACCTTATATCGTAAAGTATATTCATATCCGTGTGAACTATAGTGATAAAAACCCGTGTCATTTCTCCCCGCATTCGGATGGAAATAGATGACATTGGAATAAACAGGTATCTGATGTTCTTTGATAAGGTATCCGTGATATGCGGCGTTTCGTGCCCACATTGGTTAATATGTACTATCGCGAAGCTGTAATTCAATGTGTAAAATCGCTTCGCTTTCGTTGATACGAATCCGTTTAGTGCTATCTGTTAGTTGTTCTACAACAAGCTGCTGTTCCGTGTCAATGTTTTCTATTACTTCAATGTCATCATTTGTGCCGATTACAAACCGTGAGATGTCGGTGGCAAAATCTGTTAATATTGATTTTGCCATGTTGTCGTAGTCTTTTGCCATATTAGGAATTATATATTATTGGTCTGGTTAATGTCAAGGTTAAAGCAGGTTGATTGGAGACTCCTATTTCAGACAACAAAAAGTGCGCGGGTTTTACGTCTCCGCGCAGGACGGTTAGGAGTTTATGAACACGGATATTTATAGAACGCCTCCGTTGGGGCAAGGTTATATGTGCTAATCACATTAATTGACAGGACCAATATCCAGAGCGACAGATGTCGGAACTGCTAATCCAGTATGAATTTCTTCAATTTCTGAACCATCAAAATTAGCACGTCGAATGATCCCATCACCATGATCCAACCAATCACCAGTATCTGCCCAATAAATCTTATCTGCACTAAAATCAAAAACAATATCATGTACTCCTGAGGATCCAGGAATTAAATCTTCAACGTTTGTGCCATCAAGATTTGCACGTTGTATATTATCTACCGGCGGCCAATTCGTCCAATACATCTTGCCTCCGTCAATATCCAAAGTAATCGTTTGCGGGATATATAACCCGCGGACGAGTACTTCAACGTTTGAACCATCAAGGTTAGCACGCTGTATTGTATCAGTTAGTTCCTCGGCACCGGGGGAGATTTCTTCCCACTCTGTCCAGTATATTTTACCGTTTACCAAATCGAGGGCTATGCCATCAGGTGTAAACGATCTTGTAATAACATCTTCAACAACGGACCCGTCCAAATTAGCTCGTTGAATTTTACTACCACTTGTCCAATAAACCATATCAGCTTGCAAGTCTAAGGCAAGTTCTTGACCGGTCGTTCCTGGAACAATAACTTCAACGTTGGTACCGTCCAAGTTTGCACGCTTCAAGCCCTGATTGGTCAAACTGATCCAATAGATTTTACCGCCTTCAATATCTAATGCTATACCCCATGGTTTGACTCCTGTAATCAGGGTTTCAACGTTTGAGCCATCAGGGTTAGACCGCTGGATAGTTTGCGTACCAAAATCACTCCAGTAGAGTTTCTTAAGCTCTAGCATCTCTGGCATTTCCTCAGGCGGAGGTTCAGGCATTTCAGGTTCTGTATCAGGATCCTTCATATCTGCTATCATTCCAGGTTCTGTAACCATTTCTTCAGGGGGATCTGTATGAATAATGTCCTGTGCATACTCACAAGCAATAATGGTAAATGCTATACCAATTAATGCAACAAATAATATCCATTGATATTTTCTCATCGTAACATACTCCTTCAATAAGTAGAAAAATTGGAGCAGGATACATTATGTATCCTGCTCAATGTATTAGTAGGTTGTGTAGTGAACATAAAAAATCGCAGGACTATTTTGGAATAAAATAATCATCACTGTGATTTTGTCATTTTGAATATATCTCAGATAACTGTGTTGTATCATATCAATTGCATTATAGTTCAGGGATAATGAGTTATCAAATACAAAAATATGATAACACAAAACCATATTCAGATATTGTAGAAATTATAGTAATAATTTCTGTTGTAACACTACGTGTGACATAATACATTAAAAATAACTAACATGTCAACTAAAAAATATGGTTTTTTGGTAATCTTATCTGAAATTACCGTATTCGTTTATTTTGTAATGATTAAATCTGAAAATTTGCTCTTTCCATTATTTTTCTGAAGCAACTTTTGCACTGCTATTACTGTTATTGGCAGGTTTCCAACCCCGATTTGAGAGAAATGCACCTTGAATTCATGGTTGTAAACCCTGATGCTGCCCCATGTGGTTGCGAGTTTCGATTTTAGGTCTACGTCGGTTGTACCAGCCTCACCGAAGTACTCAATTTCACATTTTACTTGACTTTTTTACAGAATTGGCTATAATGCTGATAAAAAGGAGTGCTTGGAAACGGAAGTGAATTATGGAAAACATTAAACTGGCATCTGGACATGAAATACCGATCTTAGGTTTAGGCACATGGCAACTCAAAGGTACCCAATGTGAACGGATCATTAAAGTTGCTATTGAGTTGGGATATACCCATATCGACACGGCATGGATGTACAAAAACCAAACGCAGATTGGGAACGCCTTGCGTGATATAAATGCTGAAAGGGAAGATCTATTTATTACTTCCAAAATTTGGCATACACATCTGAAGCATGATGAAGTGTTGAGTCAATTTGATGTGTGTATAAACGATTTGCAGATGGACTACGTGGATCTTCTGTTAATCCACTGGCCAAGTGACACCGTGCCATTTGAGGAAACCTTTGCTGCTTTCAAGGAAATATATGATGCGGGTAAGGTGAGAAGTATCGGTATCAGCAATTTCAGTATTGAACAAGTAAATAAAGCGTGTGATGTATCTGAACTCCCGATATGTACGAATCAGGTGGAATACCATGTGCGTAATAACAAAGAAGAATTGCGTGCACATTGTGAAACACTGAATATTCCTATGACCGCGCACAGACCACTTGCTGTAGGTAATTTGGCGGAAGATTCAGAACTAACTGAAATCGGTAAAAGACACGGAAAGACTGCAGCACAGGTGGCATTAAGATGGCTTGTTCAAAAAGGTATTATTACAATTCCAAAATCCGGATCCGAACCACATCTGCGTGAAAATTTAGCCATCTTTGATTGGCAGTTAACTGATGAAGAGATGCAATTATTTGAGTAGTCTTTGAGAAAGGAATCGACACAAAAGCATGAAATTCGGGTTATTTTATGAACACCAAATCCCACGTCCATGGCACGATGGAGCAGAACATAAACTTTTTCAAGATGCGTTAGAACAGGTAGAATTAGCCGACAAACTTGGATTTGACTATATTTGGGAGGTAGAACATCATTTTCTTGAAGAATATTCACATTCTTCAGCACCAGAGGTATTTCTCGCTGCGTGTAGCCAACGCACCAAACAGATACGACTTGGACACGGTATTGTCTTGATGCCGCCTGCGTATAACCATCCTGCGCGCGTCGCTGAACGGATTTCAACGTTAGACTTGGTATCAAATGGACGCGTGGAGTGGGGAACAGGCGAATCCGCATCACACATGGAACTCGGTGGATTCAGAGTTGACCCGAAGTACAAACGAGAAATGTGGGAAGAATGTACTCGTGAAACAGCGAAAATGATGACACAATCCCCTTATGCCGGATATGATGGTAAATACTTCTCAATGCCAGTTCGCAATGTCGTTCCAAAGCCGCTACAAACACCTCATCCACCGCCTTGGGTTGCCTGTTCCAGTCGGGATAGTCTCCGTTTTGCTGCAAAATATGGGTTAGGCGCGCTGACCTTTGCATTCGTTGATGCAAATGAAGCACAATTCTGGGTTGAGGAGTACTACGAAATCTTTGAAAAGGAATGCACGCCACTAACGCAAAGAGCAAATCCGAATATTGCGATGGTATCCGGTTTTTCCTGTCACGAAAACGAGGAGACTGCACTTGCACGCGGTTTGGATGGATTGCGATTCTTCCGATTTGCGCTTGCACACTACTATTACAACGGTTCACAAATACCGGGTGAAACAGATATCTGGCGTAAATTCAAGCAATCACAACAGGATTCTGCTGAAGCACGTGCAGGAATCGGCACACCTGACCAAGTCCGTGAACATTTAGAAATCATGGAGGACGCAGGTGTTGATCAGGTCGTCTTTATTCAGCAGGCAGGCATGAACGAACACGAAGATATATGCGAATCCTTACAACTCTTTGCTGACAAGGTGTTGCCTGACTTCAAGGAACGTGATGCCGAACATACAGAAGAGAAAAATGAAAGACTCGCTGACGCAATTACGGCAGCAGAAACGCGAAAACCAGAATTATCTGCTCTTAATCAGATACCGATAGTGGATTCCTATCCTGTTCTAAAAAAGAAACTTGAGGAAAAAGCAGCGGAAGTAGGCGATCCTGAGATGAGTGATGATGGCAAAAAGTTCCTACTTTCAATAGAAGGTGGTCCTCGGAAAGAGGAGTGATGGACAGAATATCATGAAAAATGTCTTGGTGATTGACGATGATGAGAAAATCTGTTGGGCGTTTCAGCAGTTCCTTGACGGTGAGGGATACAATCCCAGCATAGCGAACAACGCTGAGGAAGGACTGCAACGGATTGATGCTGACAAACCGGATGTCGTTTTGTTGGATGTCAATCTTCCCGGCATGAGCGGTTTAGAGGCGTTGTCAGAAATTAAAATACACCATCCATCAGTGATTGTCGTCATCATCACTGCTTATGATGATGTTGAAACGACAATTGAGGCGATGCGGCTACACGCTTTCGATTTTGTGCCAAAACCGATTGACTTAGAAGTCGTCAAGAGCGTTCTTGAACGTGCTTTCCGAACACAGTCTGTCCGTAGCACTTTACCGATTGATACAGAATCTGATTCTCTAACTGAACAGCAGGGACATCGACTCGTTGGAAAAAGCGATCAGATGCGCGAGATATACAAACTCATCGGTGTGTTGGCGAGTAATACTACCACAGTTCTCATTGAAGGCGAAACAGGAACAGGAAAAGACCTCGTCGCACGTGCAATTCACGCAGGTAGTGAACGCAAAGATATGCCGTTCATCCCTGTTGATTGTGGTGCACTTCCAGATGAGTTACTTGAAAGTGAATTGTTCGGTTACGAAGCAGGCGCATTCACGGGTGCAAAAGCTGAAGGGAAACCCGGACGTTTTGAATTAGCGAATGGTGGTACACTATTCATTGATGAAGTCGCAAATATGAGTCCTGCCTTACAAGTGAAGTTACTTCGCACATTGCAGACACATGAGTTTGAAAGGTTGGGTGGTACGCAAACTCTAAATGTTAATGTGCGTGTCATTGCTGCTACCAATCAAGAACTCAGTCAAATGGTCAAACTTGGTGATTTCCGAACTGACCTTTACTATCGGTTCAAACGAATCGCGCTTCATTTACCACCATTGAGGGAACGGAAAGAAGATATACCTTTGCTGATTAACCATTTCTTGCAGCTTGTTCAGGAAGAACTCGGTAAACAGATACGTGGTATTTCCGAAGAAGGTATGACATTACTACAAAATTACATGTGGCCCGGCAATGTTCGTGAGTTAGAGAACTGCATCCGAAGTGCTGCTGCGTTATCACGTTCAGATGTAATCCTACCGGACGATCTGCCGTCCGAAATTCATTCTGGTCAAGATGAAGTCTCTCCTGAGGCATCATACATGGAAACATCGCTAAAACCTGTCTTACAACATATTGCGAAAGCTGGGATTGCGGAAGGCAGCACGCAGCTTTACGATGAAGTGCTGTCTATGTTAGATCAGACTCTCATTGAGCTTGCACTCACTGAGTGTTCACACAATCAAAGCAAGACAGCAGAATTATTGGGTATCAGTAGAACCACGCTGATAAAGAAGATGAAACAGCATAAAATTGGAGAAAACGGAGAATAAGTAAATATGGGTTCGTGGATTGGGATTGCACACCGCGGTGCTTCGGGAATTGCACCGGAAAACACACTTACTGCTTTCAACAAAGCGATTGAAATCGGTGTGGATGCTGTTGAACTTGACCTGCACGGCACTGTGGACGGTGAAGTCGTTGTTATACACGATTCCTCCTTAGATAGAACAACGAACATGTGTGGTGCTATAAACCAAACAACTTTAGCGAATATCAAGCAAGCGGACGCGGGTTCATGGTTTCATCCACAGTTCAAAGGTGAAACAATTCCAACGCTTGAAGAGGCATTAGCATGTATCGCTGGCAAATCAATTGCAGTACTGGAAATCAAGGACCCGTCCATCACTGAGTCAGTTGTCCAAACGATTGTTGAGATGAGTCTGCTTGACAGAGTTGTAATCATCTCATTCAATATATCCGACCTGAACACCGTTCGTGCCATAGAACCGAGAATCCCTACGGGGTGGCTTATCGGTGGTAACAATAGAAAAACTGATCCAATCCAATTGTGTCATAAGTTTTGCTCTATCGGATGTAACTTATTAAATGTCAATCACCAACTGATTACCGATGAATTCGCTTACGAAGTCAGACGACGTGGTATCTCTCTGTGGACTTGGACAGTGGATGATATTGATCGGATGCGAGAGTTGCGAGATGTCGGTGTGCAAGGGATTACATCTAACCATCCTGAGCATTTTCAGAGAGTTTAGTCTTTCTCCAGAATTCTATCGCTATGAATGCACAGATGGGATAAGAGAGCAACGTAGTTGACCATGCTATTCCTTCTAATCCCCAATACAACATAAATATCCAATTCAATACCGGATTCAGAATAAGTCTAATTAGCGTTGCAGCCAGAACTGTCAAGTGGTGTTGACATGCAAGATGTGCGCGGATTAACAACCTGCTAATCAATCTCGGCAGCATCCCAATGAGGTAAATACCCAGCAGTGAAGCAATATGTTGTTGTCCCTCCAAAGACAATTCTCCTTGGCCAAACAATATTGTCACGATAGTTGAACGAAATAGATAAAAACAGAGAAGAAACGGCACCATCAAAACGATTACAACGGCAACGCCTCTCCATACGCTCTGCTGTAACTGTTTCGTATTCTTTGATGAAGATATCTTTGCCCAATGTGATAACAAGACAGGCATTGTAACACCTGTCAATCCTTCAGGAATTGCACACAATCGGAGAGAATAATCCAGTTTTGAGACGGAACTCGGACCGAGTGAACTTGCCATACCTCTGTCAACAACAGGGTTCATTCCATCTGAGACTGCTGCCCACATCATCAAAATACATTGTTTGAGAAATTGTTTTGGATATGAAATTCCTTCTGTATCTAAACGGATTTGCTTTATACTAAATAGTTCTGTCAAAGGCAATTTAAGAACAACACAGCATCTTTGAACTAAAATGATCGCTTGAAAAAATTCACCAATGATGAGTGCTAACGGAATGCTTAACCAACTGATATAAGGTTTGCCAAAATAGATGACAGCAATGACCAAAACTGCACGGATTCCTTGTAAAATGACGGGAATGTGAAATACTTGATAGGTGTCTAATATGGCTTTGAGCAACCAACGCACAGATGAAATCATCGTTAGCAACAGAAATCCACATAAGATACCAACTGCGATAGTGGTAGGGAGTCCAACGTTTGGAAAAAAGAGCTGCGAAATACCCCAGGCAATTCCACCCAACACACTGCCTACGATAGGCATAGTTAGAATGTACCAAGTTAAGATGGATCGCACACAACGTTGTGCTTCGGTATCACCTATTGCTCTCGCATCTGCTAACAACGGCACAAGCACAGAGTAGGCAGAAGCAGCACTTAGCAACTCAATCAGAAATGCTGCGATGCCCCAGTAATAGTAGATGAAATCCATCTCTGCAGTGTCACCAAACCACTTGGCAAGTACAATATAGATTAGGAATGTGCCAACGCGTGCTATAAGACTTAGTGGAGTGATTAGCAGTAGATTTTTGAGTAAGGAAGTTTGGGATTGGGTATCACTGTTTGACATGCAATTGTTTGAGAGGTGATTGTTCTAATGTATAGACGCATTATACATACACTTCAGGATGATGTCAAGGTTATGAGGTTAAACTTGACAAAATAGAAGATTCTTAATAATATACTTTACATCAGGCATATAGGAAATCAACCTTTATTATTACAATCATTAAAACGAGAGGAACTGATTATGATCCAAACTGCTTACAAGGAAACATATCGTCCACAATTTCACTTCACACCAAAAACGAACTGGACTAACGATCCCAACGGATTGATCTATTACAAAGGTGAGTATCACCTTTTCTTTCAACACAATCCAACTGGTATCAATTGGGGTAACATGACATGGGGACATGCCGTTAGTCCCGACCTTGTTCACTGGAAGCAGCTACCACATGCTATCCATCCTGATGAACTTGGTACGATTTTCTCTGGTTCTGGAGTTGTAGATTATAACAATACCGCAGGCTTCCAGACAGGCGACGAGGCAGTCCTCGTGGCATTTTATACTTCAGCTGGCAGCCACGCACCTGAAAAAGTACCGTTCACACAGAGCATCGCTTATAGTAATGACCGTGGACGGAGTTGGACGAAATATGAAGGTAACCCCGTCATTGAGCATATTGTTGGGAGCAACCGTGACCCGAAGGTAATTTGGCACGAACCCACACAGAAATGGGTGATGACACTTTTCCTTGATGGAAATGACTTTACCTTTTTCGGTTCTACCAATCTAACGGAATGGGAACGTCTCTCTGACATCAAGATACCAGATGGTGAATGTCCAGATCTCTTTGAACTTTCTGTGGATGGTGATCCTGACAATACCAAATGGGTGTTTTGGGGTGCTGGTGGCAAATACTATGTTGGTGATTTTGATGGAACTAACTTCATCCAAGATGGTGAATCGCAACGCGCAGACTACGGAGCAAACTTCTATGCCGCGCAGACATGGAGCGACATTCCTGACTCAGACGGTCGCCGTATACAAATTGCATGGATGAATGGTAGCAATCCACCAGATATGCCTTTCAATCAACAGATGAGTTTCCCATGTGTGCTAACACTGCGGACTACGGCAGATGGTATTCGTCTCTATCGTGAACCGGTCGCAGAAATAGACAATATCCATGACTATTCCCACGCATGGAGCAATGTAACGATTAATCCTGATGAGAACTTACTTGACGGTTTAACAGGTGAGCTCTTTGACATCCGAGCAGAGATTGAACTGAATGATGCGACAGCAGTCGGTTTCAACATTCGTGGTCAAGATGTCCGATACGATGTCGCTGAAAAGCAGTTGACGTTCCTTGAAAGGAGCGGACCACTTGCCCCACAAGATGGTAAAATCCAACTGCAGATTTTAGTTGATCGCATATCTATTGAAGCATTCGGTAATGCGGGGGCACTCTCAATGACATCCTATTTCGTGCCAGATTTGGAAAACGCTGATATCGGGATTTACGCTGAGGGTGGTGCTGCTACACTTGCATCATTGAAGGTGCATGAACTGAAATCGTCGTGGGTATAACAACAATTAAATCAACAAATCATCATACGGTAGGTGCGGTTTCCTAACCGCACTACGCATTTTAAGTTTGCAAATCTCCTAAGAATATAGCGTCGCTGTTAGGTTTCGTTTGCCACCCTGATTGCGAAATTCGCACAGATAGATTCCTTGCCATATACCTAAATTTAGGTTGTGGTTCGTAATCGGGATGGACACGGCAAAACCGACAAGCGACGCTTTGATATGTGCTGGCATATCGTCATCCCCTTCTATCGTGTGCTTATAAAAAGGTTCACGTTCCTTTACGAGACGGTCAAAACTATTTGCAAAGTCTTCTCGCACCGTCGGATCATCATTTTCATTAATGGTTATACCTGCTGAGGTGTGCTTGATAAAGAGATGCAGAATACCTGTTTCTGGGAGATCGCCAAGCGAATTTGCGATCTCATCTGTGATGAGATGGAAACCGCGCGGGTATGTTGGTAAAGTTATTTCAAATTGTTGTATCATATCGTTCCTGTTCTTTGTTGGTTTCTTGTTATGATAACATATTTCAGTGAGAATGCAAGGGAAATTGGTAGAGATGAAACAAGCATCTCTTTGTTTTTACACTTCGTATGTGGTAAACTAAAGAATATCTTAACCTTCAGAAATCCTTTCTGAAAAATACATATTTTGAGGAAATTGAGAAAAATTCAATAATGATTCAATGGAGAAATTACATAATCCAAATACACATCCATCTATCCCACACTATTATGTAGACGAAGGAGGAGACAGTACACTATTTTCTAGGACAGGCAAGGTAATAGTTGGTACAGAAGGGTGTTCTCGTTTCTTCATACTTGGTCTATTAGATGTGCCAGAACCTGATGCATTAAAGGTTCGTTTTGATCAACTGCGAACTCAACTGATGAGTGATTCCTATTTCAAGGGAGTGCCTTCAATGCAGCCAAAGACTCGAAAAACCGCGCTTGCATTCCATGCTAAAGATGATCTACCTGAAGTCCGAAGAGAGGTCTTTCAAAGTTTGCGTGACACTAAGGGATTACGGTTTTATGCTGTCGTTGCGGATAAATTGAGCGTTCTTGAATACGTACGCCAACGTAACAAACGGGAACTAGATTATCGGTATCATCCTAACGAACTCTACGACTATTTGACAGGACTTTTATTCAAAGAAAGATTACGTCAGCAGAAAGTGTATAATATTATTTTTTCAAAACGCGGTAAATCTGGACGCACTGATGCTTTGCGTCAAGCAATTGAATTTACCCCTGAACTGCTACAATATCAGAGTAATTTGCAAAGAAATGTATTGACTGATGTTACTTTGGATGTTTCAGCAGCAACACCGAAAGAACATGCAGGTCTACAAGCTGTAGACTATTTTATTTGGGCATTACAGAGACTCTATGAACGAGGTGAAGAGCGATATTTGACATATCTGTGGGATGTATTCTGTCTTGTCCATGATATAGACGACAAACGCGAAACAGATTACGGCGTTTTTTATACGCAAAACATGCCTCTCACAGTAGATACTTTGAAGGGAAGAAAATAAAAAAGCCAGGGATATAGGATTGTTCTGGGCCGTAGCCTTCCAATCACACGGATGAACCCGAATTTTGTCCACTGGCAATTATATTGTACTACATACCCTTCATTGTGTCAAGTAATTTTCACACCCTCCCAAAATTTCATTTGCAGAAAATACGCATTTATAGTATCATATAAACATGCACATTTTATATATTATGAGGTACTGCTTACACCATTAAGGTAAATCATCAACAGTATCTTGTATTCTACTTTTGAGACAGATAAGGAGCAAAAAATATGAGCAATGAAGCATTAGGAATGGTTGAAACACGTGGGTTAATCGGTGCAGTTGAAGCTGCCGACACGATGGTCAAAGCCGCTAACGTCAAATTGATTGGGAAAGAACAGGTAGGTGGTGGTTTTGTAACCGTCATGGTGCGTGGCGATGTGGGTGCAGTGCAAGCTGCGACAGATGCTGGTGCAGAAGCTGCAAAAGCAGTCGGTGAACTCGTATCCGTACACGTCATTCCTCGTCCACATTCAGATGTTGAAACTATTCTCGCTAGTAAAGCTGCCGATTCGGATGCGTAAATCCATTGTTTGTATTGGACATGACGCGATATTAGACATCGCGTCCGTTGGGAATGTGATATTAATCTAATTGAAGGTAAACAGACACGTCTGATTCTTCTGTTATTACATCAACTTATCCCCACCAATACATAGAAATCGTCACATCAATATAGAAACCTTAGCGATGCTTGGATTTCTAAACACGCAACCGTGTTATCTTTGATTTACATCGGTTATGTCCATACTTGAGATATTGGAGGTATGAATGGCACAAATTGATGAGAAACAGATTGAACAGATTGTTTCACAAGTCCTAACGACACTACAGCAAGATGGAAAGGTTACTGCACCTCCCGTAACGTCTGGGACAAGTTCTTCTCGGTCAGGTGTTTTCGCATCTGTGGAGGAGGCAATCAGCGCAGCCAAAACAGCACAAGAAGCACTCATCAAACTTGGGTTTGCCAAAAGACGGGAGATTATAGAAGCAATCAAACAAGTCTCTCTTGAAAATGCAAAACGACTCGCAGAACTGGCAGTTCAAGAGACAAAAATGGGTAACCCAGAACATAAAATAATGAAAAATGAAGGTGCTGTCAACCTGTCACCCGGCATGGAAGACCTAATATCGGAGTCTATGTCCGGAGATGATGGCACGTTATTAATTGAATATGTCCCGTTCGGTGTTATCAATTCGATTACTCCCACCACAAATCCCACATCCACAGTAATCAACCATGCAATTATCATGATTTCTGCGGGGAACGCAGTCGTATTTAGTCCGCATCCCAACGCGAGTGAATGCACTGAAGAGACGATGCATGTCATCAACGATGCGATAGTGAAGGCAGGTGGTCCTGCAAATCTACTGGCATCCGTTGCGAATGCTACACTACGGACAGCAAAACAAATTATGGATCATCCTGATATAGCGATGGTTGCTGCAACGGGTGGGGCAAGTGTTGTCAAAGCTGCGTTGACAAGTGGTAAGAAAGCAATCGCAGCGGGACCTGGTAATCCACCCGCAATTATTGACGAAACCGCTGATATTCCAAATGCTGCCAGACACGTAATCGCAGGGACAAGTTTTGACAATAACCTACTCTGTATCGGAGAAAAAGCACTCTTTGTCGTTGAATCTGTCGCAAATGATGCGATACAACAACTAACACAGAACGGTGGACACCTGCTTAATGCAAGTCAACGCGAAGCACTTGAAGCAGTTGTCACAGAGAATGGAGAATCCAATAAAGAATATATCGGTAAAGATGCGAAAACTATCCTTGAAGCGGCAGGGATCACAGCACCAGCACAAACGGTCGCTATCGTAGTGGAAGTTCCAGCAGACCACAATTTTGTAATCAACGAATATCTTATGCCTATATTGCCTGTGGTTCGAGTGCGTGATTTTGACGAGGCACTGAAAGGTGCACTTGCAGCAGATGGTGGCAGAGGACACACCGCCATGCTCCACACGAACAACACAAAACGTATTACGCAATATCACAAGGCAATGAATTGTAGTGTTGTTGTTGTTAATGCCCCCTCTTATGCGTGTTGTGGTTTGGAAGGTGAAGGCTTTTTAGCAATGACAATCGCCGGACCAACGGGTGAAGGATATACCCGTCCCCGAACGTTTACTCGACAAAGACGCTTAACCATCGCTAACGACCTATCTACTCACACCTTGTGACGGAAATAACTTCATAGCGATCGGTTCGTATCGTACCAATCATTTTTGTGAAATATCTGTGGCGGAGTTTACTCCGCCTTTTTTATGTAATCTTATATAAAATGGAACGTTTAATTAGACATAAATATTTGAAAATAAAGCAGAGACATTCACAAGAAAATGAATCCCGATATTAACAAACTTAGAGAACAGATACGCTATCATGAGCGTAAATACTATATTGATGACCAACCTGAGATATCTGATGCAGAATTTGACGCGCTGATGCGTCAACTTGAGGAACTTGAAAAAGCATCTCCAGATGATATACCATCCGATTCTCCAACACAGCGCGTGGGTGGTGGTGTTGCGTTAGGTTCGCGCATACCTCACAAAAGTCCAATGCTAAGTCTTGATAACACCTTTGGTAGAGACGAGTTAATGGAATTTGATACGCGTGTCAGGAAATTGTTGGAAGAAGTGCCTGTTGAATATGTTACTGAGTTGAAGATAGATGGATTAGGGGTTTCACTGCTCTATGAAAATGGTGTTTTCGTGCGCGGGCTCACACGAGGTGATGGTGAGTTCGGCGAGGATGTTACTGGCAATTTACGAACTATTCGCGCCATTCCATTACGTCTCATTTCAACAGAAAACCATCCTGTGCCACCTGTATTAGAAGTGCGCGGTGAAGTATTTATTCCTAAACACCTACTTGACGATATAAATGCGCAACGTGAAGAAGAAGGTGAATCTCCATTTGCTAATCCGCGAAATGCCGCCGCCGGTTCCGTGCGAACACAAAATTCCAATGTCACTGCTAAGCGACCATTAGACATTTTCATTTATTCACTCAATTATGTGGAAGGACTTGAAGTTGCAACACACACTGAAGCTCTTGAGAAATTAATCAGTTTCGGATTTAAATGCAATCCACATACTGAACTCCACAACTCGCTTGAAGATGTTGTTACATATTACACGGTATGGGTGGCTAAACGCGAGGATATACCTTATGAGGTAGACGGTATTGTCGTCAAAGTGAATGACATGGCACAACAGAACGAACTGGGTGCAACTGCGAAAAGTCCACGTTGGGCAACATCCTATAAGTTCCCCGCCCATCAGACTACCACAAAGATAGAGAAGATTGAGGTGCAAGTGGGACGCACAGGTGTGTTGACACCCGTTGCAATTTTGGAACCAGTAAAACTTGCAGGTGCGACGATTACACATGCCACCCTACATAACGAACAAGAGATACACAATAAGGACTTTCGCATCGGAGATACGATTATTCTTGAACGCGCAGGAGATGTTATCCCAAAAGTCATTGATGTATTAAAAGAGAAGCGGAAGGGAGACGAAGTTGCCTTTCAATTTCCTGATATATGTCCTGCCTGTAGTACTCAGGTTCAACGTTCCGAGACTGAGGTTGCTGTCCGATGTGTGAATGCTGGATGTTCAGCACAGTTAAAACGCAGGATTGCACATTTCGCATCACGGAACGCTCTTGAGATCGAAGGTCTCGGTCCTGCAACTGTCAACCAATTAGTTGACAATAGTCTCGTTCATGATGTAGCAGATCTCTATACATTAAAAGCAGAAGAAGTGGGTAAATTGGATCGGATGGGACCAGGATTGACAGGGAATCTTATGCATCACATTGAGCATAGTAAAGATGCTTCCGCTGCAAAGGTGTTAGTCGGATTGAGCATCTTCCATGTCGGTGACACCGTAGCAGAACTTCTGATTGATCACTATTTGTCTATAGACGGCTTGAGCCAAGCTGATGCCACTGCTATTGAAGCAATTCCGGGTATTGGTCCGCAAATAGCGGAAAGTGTTTCTACCTTCTTTGCGCAGAACCGTCCTTTGATTGAGAAATTAAAAGCGGCTGGTTTGAAATGTTTTACAGAAGAAGTCGTCAAAGCACCGAAGATTTTAGAAGATACTTTTTTCAGTGGAAAAACTTT
Organism: Candidatus Poribacteria bacterium; assembly: GCA_965214095.1. Lineage (GTDB taxonomy): Bacteria > Poribacteria > WGA-4E > WGA-4E > WGA-3G > MSPOR6. The sequence continues at coordinate 3,593,961 of OZ243938.1, forward strand.
TGTTGTCACGGGCAGCCTGACAGATATGACGCGTACGGAAGCATCAACACAGATTAAGGCACGTGGTGGGAAAGTAACATCCAGTGTAACGGGTAAGACAGATTATCTCATCGCAGGAGAAGGAGCGGGTTCAAAGTATGATAAGGCAGTAGAATTAGGTGTGCAGATTTTGAAACCTGAAACTTTTTTTGAACACTTGGGACAGAACTGATGGAATTGGTAGGAGAAAAATCAAAGATATATTGTTAAAAAGAATCTATTCTATGCAATGAGATAGATTTTGGTAATCAACAGGGTAGATGGAGGAAGGTTATCACCTGATTTGTGCGCGGAATTCGACGAGAGTGTTCAATAACCCTATTGTCTATCACTTCACTTAATCGGTGATTTTTCGGTTGACACCAGTAATTTAATGGAACATCATCCATTATTTCGTTAATACCTGATGCCTTAGTAAATTGAGATGCTAACGCATCTGGATGGAGCCGTTGTCCGCTAACGAGGTAACAATCCTCGTTTTCACGAAACCCATCTGAATACGCGAAGTAACGAATAACCCCCGCCTCAGAAAACACAATTGCACAAATAAGATCCGATAATCTTGTATAATGAATTGCAGTGCTTGTCAAAGACGTGCCGTACTGAGAAGCGAGTTTTGCAATCGCTGGCAACCCGACTTGTTGAAGCGATGATAGATCTGCCAAAAAGATGGGACTCGGCATCAACAATTCAGCAGCGAATCGGTTTGCGCGTTGCTCACTCAGGAGATAAGTTTGTTTTTGTAACCGACCTTTTTCTGTATCACATTCTTGTGCAGCAATCATAGCGTTTAACCGTTCATCTAATGAACAAGAACGAACGGTATCAGGTTCTAACAGATAATGTCCGATTTCATGTGCAATCGTAAAATTCTGTCGCGCTTCGGATCGGATACGCGCATTGACGAGAATACCACATGCATTTCCAATCCGCATCAACCATCCATCACAGGTCTCCGGAAGTTCGCGTTCCCAGACCACAATTCCAAGTCCTGATGCAATTTGTCTCGGATTTATAGGAAAATCTTGTATACTAAGGTCGCGAAGACAGCCCCACGCCTTTGATGCAGGGCTGCCCTTTGCATGTCGTAAACGACTACGCAGCATCCGCGCACTCTTCATCTGTGTTGTCCGCTTGATGTTTGAGGAATTTATAATGTTCATAGAGTGTTTCTTTATCTTTTTCTGTGAAATCCATCATCCCTCTAAACATTACATTGAGCCTCGGATCAGCCATTAAATCTTCATAACCGCGCTCTTTTTTACCAAGCAGGAAGTCTGTTGTTACCTTCAAGGCATCAGATAGACTGGAGAGTGTATTAAAAGAGGGTTTTCGAGTTCCGGACTCAAATTGAGAGATAGCAGCAGGCGTTAAATTCGCTGCTTTTGCCAATTCCGTTTGTGTCATTTTTAGTTCACGTCGACGTTCTTTTATTCGTGAAATTACTTCATCGCTCATTGTTTTACTCCTTCTCTTTATAGAAATTAAAATAGCATTTTTTTAACTTGAAACAAAAATCAATTAACATTTGAACAAAGTTTCTTATGCATTAAAAGCGTGAAATATAGTTTAACACAAAATGTCATTGAATGCAACCCTTTTATCACATTTTTCTGAAAAAAATAGTTAGTGTTCTGTCTACACTAATCTTGTCCGAATGGACACTCCACTAGGATATTAGCAAAACTGATTTTATCTGCCAGTATTACGGAATAGATCAAATATTTGTATGGTATTTATCGTCCATATTGCTTCATTACCTTTTTCAACGGCTCTAGTGGTATAGCATGCATTGTCCGACCATTCCGTCCAGTCATTGTCGTTGCCATTGTCATTGAATTTATAACCGCCTCCTCAGTTGCCTCAATAGCAGCCTCAAAAAGAGAACTCAAACGACTGTTGACAACCATGTTGATCTTGAATGTACCGCTTTCTGTATAACGTGGAAAAACATTTGCAGTTGAAAACGCTATGACGAACTCTCCACTGCTATCAGTGCTTGGTGTACCAGTCCGTGCAAGACCGTGTGTCGCACGGATTGCCAACTGTTTCAACTGACGGTGTGACAATGGTGCATCCGTGGCAATAACAATAATAAACGAACCATCCCTACCAGGTTTAGGTTGATCCGCTTCCAATGCCTTACCAACAGGGACACCATCAATCCGTAACTGATGTCGTCGTCCACCATTAGCGTTTACCAAAACGCCGACTTTCCAACCGCCACTGTTTTGCGGTAACACTCGCGAGGCAGTGCCGATTCCAGCTTTGAACCCATAGGTACGCATCCCTGTTCCACCACCGACACATCCTTCCGCTACAGGACCAGATGTCGATTTCTCAATTGCTTCAATGGCGTGTTCTGGTTTTACGTGTAATCCACTGATGTCATTCAGACCACCATCATAGCATTCTGCGACTATAGGAAGCACGATGTTATCGTCAGGATAGTGTTTGATGATGTATCGGACAACTCCGTCGTGGACTGCACCCACACTGAGCGTATTTGTTAGCAAAATTGGTGACTCAATCCATCCAGCTTGGTTAATTCGGGCAATACCAGTAGATTCACCATTGCCGTGGATTGTATGCGCTGCACCAAACAAACGGGATTTCCAAATATCATCGTGTGGGAGAATAGCTGTAACACCTGTGCGTATGGAATCCCCTTTGTTTAAGGTAATATGTCCTACCTTGACACCAGCGACATCAGTAATGGCATTATGTTCGCCAGTTGGATATATACCGATTTGGATGCCAAGTTCTCTTGCCCTTACGCGCTGTGTCTCTGTCTCTTGGGCACTTATTGAGTATGTCAATAGTATCAATAATCCAAAAAGATACAAATGGACGAGTATTTTAAAGCAGACAGTGACTTTTGACTGTTTGAGAATAATAGGTGTGGTCATATATTAAGTTGCTCCCGATAGATAGTACGAATATGATTGAATATATTGATGTATGTAGGCAAACGATAGTCCGGATAGGTCCATTCCCACGGTTGGAACGTTTTTTGATAATAACGAAGTGTAATTTCCGCATAGATTCCATCGCTGAGATAGATACGGTGTGCATGGTCTTTTGTTGAGGCAAGGACTAACTTCGCTAAACAGATGTATCCGACATCTAAGTTGACACGCCGCTGTGTTGTGCCTTCTGTTAAGTATGTTTGTTCTACCTGATTGGTATATAGTTTTTGGAGTGCAAGTGTGCCAGGATCGATCAGGTTTTCAAAACTGATAAATTGTCTATGAATATCTTTTCCCATTTCGTCTTCATAGTAATTTGTACTTGTGAAGGGGAATAGTTCGCTTGTATAGTCAATGTTCCCAAAGTGATCTGTAAGTTGATGATAGACAGCTGGCAAGATTGATGGTGCCGCTGTTAGAACACCGATGATTGCTTTCACTGGAAATTGTTCAATAATCGTTCCCATAAATATATTCTTAGTAGGCAATCTGTAAAGCAGATAGATATTCTACATAATTAAAGCAAATTGTACGCCAATATGTAAAAAATCCACAATTTTCGCATTTTTTCTTGACAATTTATCATCTGAAAGGTATAATATTACGTTACGCCTTAAAGAAGTTTCTAAAGTAAACGCAATAACATGCTTCTTTGTAGTGAAGTATATAACTTCTTCAAAAAATAGGCAACTATTTTATAGTTAAATGGAAAATTGTCATAATTATTTGGTATTTACCGTAGGTCGTCAGGTACTTCATCCGCATTTTCTGTCAGGTATGTGAAGTCAAGTGATGTTTCGCGCCTACTATTATTTAATCTCCTAATTAGGTAAGTCGTTTTCACATACTACTCCATTTCTACAAATTATAATAGAATTTTCTGTCAACTCGTTTGAAACTGAAGTCCAGTCGTTAAAACCTTCAATCCATCCGCTACCTTGCAAGGTGAATATATATGCCCAACAAAACTAAATCTAATGGAAGTTCTGCTTCATTACGACAGCGCGTTTCCTTTGCCAAAACCCCCACGGTCCTTGAACTGCCTGACTTAATTGAGACCCAAAAACGTTCTTATGCATCATTTATGCAGCGTGATGTACCAGAAGATGAACGCGAAACAAAAGGTCTACAGGCATTGTTCAAAGAAGTTTTTCCGATTTATGACTTTAAAGAAACTACAAGTCTCGAATTTGTTAGTTACACACTCAGTTCACCGACACATGATCTTACGGACTGCCAAGCGCGCGGTCTAAACTATCAGGTGCGATTACAAGCACGACTGATGTGTGTTGAACGTGAAAAAGATGAAGACACAGGACAGACTCGGGTGTTGGACATTACCGAATCGGATGTCTATCTTGGCGATATCCCGCTAATGACTGAAAATGGAACATTTATTGTCAATGGTTCTGAACGTGTGATTGTTAATCAATTACAACGTTCCCCCGGTGTGATTTTTCTTGATAAATCGCATGCATCAAGCGTGCAGAAACTCCCCACAGGTCAGATTATTCCATACCGCGGTGCATGGATAGAGTTTGAATTCGATTCAAAGGATTGCATTCATGTCCGTCTTGACCGAAAGAAAAAAATATTGGTTACTGTGCTATTACGTGCACTCGGTTGGCAAACAGATGCAGAAATCCTAAAACTTTTCGGTAGCACAGAAATTGTTCCGTTGACACAGGACATTATCGGAAGAGTCATTGCTGAAGATGTTGTTGATTCCAAAACAGGTGAAAGACTGTTTGAAGCTAACACAAAATTATCTGAAATAGAATTTGATAGATTAGTGGAAGCTAAAATATCAGAAGTTGAAGTACTAGTGGAAACGGATGAACAGGAGTTACGGTTCTTAAGAAATACCCTATCACGCGACACGGTAAAGACAAGTGCTGGTGACTCGTTGCAAGAAAAAGCACTCATTGAGATTTTTCGTACATTGAGACCAGGTGATTCACCAACCCGTGACGCAGCATCTACATGTCTGGAACGCCTATTTTTTGATGGTGCCCGTTACGATTTAGGTACTGTCGGCAGATACAAGATTAACACGAAACTCGGGGACCTACCAGTTTATCAGGATGAATCCGGTGAAATGCCATCTGAGGAGATGCGGGTACTACGTCCAACTGATATTGCTGCTACACTACAATATTTGATGGAAATACGTAACGGTCACCGACGTGTAGATGACTTAGACCATCTTGGAAACAGACGAGTACGTGTCATAGGTGAACTACTTGAAAATCAGTTTCGTATTGCGTTGTTGCAGATGCGTCGTGCAGCACGTGAGAAGCTTAGTACAACGACAGATGCGCAGCTAAAGAACCCCAAAAATTTAGTGAACCCCAAACCACTTATAATGTCGCTTCGAGAGTTTTTCGGTTCTAACCAACTTTCACAATTCATGCAACAGATCAATCCGTTGGATGAACTCACGCATAAACGTCGTATTTCTGCGATCGGACCTGGCGGACTGCACCGGGACCGAGCAACAGCAGCAGTGCGAGATGTCCATCGTACTCACTATGGACGTGTCTGTCCGTTAGAAACACCCGAAGGTCCTTCAATTGGTCTCATCGTGTCGTTAGCAACGTTTGCACGGGTCAATCCGTATGGATTTTTGGAAACACCATATCGTGCTATACGTAACGGGAAAGTTACGAAAGATGTAGAATACTTAACGGCTGATGCAGAGGACAAGTATAATATTGCCCCAGCAGACGCACTTAAAAAAGGCAGAAGAGCGAAAATCCTACGAAGCCGTAAAGGCGAAGAAGTGATTGAACGCGAAATTTCAGACATTGACTATATCGGGATTGCTCCACAACAGATTGTCGGTGTTTCTGCCGCACTCGTTCCCTTCTTGGAACACGAAGATGCTAACCGCGCACTTATGGGGGCAAATCACCAACGTCAAGCCGTACCATTAATCTCACCAGAGGCTCCGTGGGTCGGCACCGGCATGGAACATCGGGCAGCACGGGATGCGAATGCAATGGTAGTCGCACACCGTGGTGGTGTTGTCACAAGTGTTGACGCTGAAGAGATCTTGATCCGCACAGGGCAAGCACTTCATCTTGAAGAAGGTGAGCACACATTCAGTGAAATGGGGTACGATGTTTATAAACTGAAAAACTTTAAACGCAGTAATAGCGGTACATGCATACACCAACGTCCACGCATAGAAATCGGTGATGTTATAGAAAAAGGTGATGTTATTGCCGATGGCACTTCTACAGAGAGTGGTGAACTTGCACTCGGAAGAAATATCCTCTGTGCTTATATGCCGTGGGGCGGCCATAACTTTGAAGACTCTATTCTTATCAGTGAGTCGCTTATTAAGAACGACACTTTTACCTCTATCCATATTGAAGAATTTGAAGTTGCTGCCAGACAAACGAAAATGGGGGACGAGGAGATTACACGCGATATTCCAAACATGTCCGCTCGCAGTCTCGCACAACTTGATGAAGAAGGTGTCATTCGTATAGGCAGTGTCGTCGGAACAGGTAGTATTCTTGTCGGCAAAATCTCCCCGAAAGGTGAAGCAGAATACGGTCCTGAAGAGAAACTCCTACGCGCAATCTTCGGTGAAAAAGTTAAAGAGGTCAAAGATGCATCCGCATACACCCGGCCTGGTGTTGAAGGTGTTGTCATAGATGTAAAGGTGTTTTCTCGTCAAGCCACCGCTAACAGTGAGCGAACTGCTTTGCATCAAGATAATCTTAGGAAACAAATTCAGCAGACATGGCATGAACAGTGTCAACAGATCGCTGAACGTCTAACAGAAGAGATGCGAGAGACTTTAGTCAACAAAGAGCTCGCTTATCCGACAACAATTGGGATTAATAATAATAACATTGAAGATACAGAAAACGCAGTAACGCCAGACCAGTTGGAAGCGGGTGATGTGTTAACTCGTGAGTATCTCGCCGGACTATCACAAAGTGAACTTGAAGGACTTCAGGTTACTGACGCGGATGCTACTACATATATCCAAAGCCTGCAAGAACTCGCTAAAGGGAGAATTGTCGTATATACACAGGAAAAAGATGCCGCATTAGAAAAACTTGAAGCAGGTGAAGAATTAAAACCTGGTGTCCTGAAACTTGTAAAAGTTTATGTCGCAAGCCGTCGTTCCATTTCTATCGGAGATAAGATGGCTGGACGTTATGGCAATAAGGGTGTTGTTGCACAGATTTTACCTGAAGAAGATATGCCTTACCTACCGGATGGAACGCCTGTTGATATAGTCTTAAATCCGCTCGGTGTGCCTTCTCGGATGAATGTTGGGCAAATCCTTGAGATTCATTTAGGTTTAGCCTGTAAGGAACTCGGTTTGCATATTTCATCCCCTGTGTTTGATGGTGCTACAGAGGTTGAGGTATTTGAGATGTTAGAGAAAACAGAATTGCCTGAAAATGTCAAAAAAACTGGGAAAAGTGTCTTATACGATGGACGAACTGGCGATGCGTTTGGGCAGGAAGTCACAGTCGGTTATGTCTATTTCCTTAAGTTAAACCACCTTGTAGCGGATAAGATGCATGCACGGTCAACCGGTCCTTATTCACTTGTAACACAGCAACCTCTTGGTGGAAAAGCACAGCATGGCGGTCAACGTCTCGGTGAAATGGAAGTATGGGCATTGGAAGCTTACGGTGCCGCACATACATTACAAGAGATGTTAACTATCAAGTCCGATGACGTTAAAGGTAGAACGAAAATCTATGAATCTATTGTAAAAGGACAGAGTCCAATGAAACCCGGCACTCCTGAATCATTTAATGTGTTGGTCCGCGAACTGCAAAGTCTCGGTTTAAATGTTGAACTGACTGAAGGTGATCCTGATGTAGACGCTGAACAGAGCGGACTCGGTGATACAGACTTCCCACTCCTACATACATTGGATACAATGGAACCCATAGAGGATGAACCACCACTAAAACTCACCTGGGATATTGACGATTCCGAATAGTTTAAGACTGAAGTGACTATCGGTTTTCGTAAAGAGAATTGCTGAAAATCACACATCTCTTTAAAGAAAACTGATAGTTTACTGCCGAGAACCATTCCCACACTCATTATTAAGGAGAAGAAAGAAATGGCAGACAAAGAAAATCGATTTAATCGTATATCTATTAGTATCGCCTCCCCTGAACAGATAAAGGATTGGGCAAAACGCACGTCCTGTAAGCGACGGAATCCGGCAAATGATGTATGGACATGTGCTGAAAAAGGCACTTGTGATTGCGGTGAAATCAAAAAAGCCGAAACTATTAATTATCGCAGTTTTCGCCCGGAGCAACAAGGTCTATTCTGTGAAGCTACATTTGGTCCACAGAAAGATTTTGAGTGCAGTTGTGGAAAGTACAAACGTATTAAGCACAAAGGACTAATCTGTGACCAGTGTGGGGTTGAAGTTACAAAGTCTCAGGTTAGAAGAGAACGGCTCGGTTACATAAAACTTGCAACACCAGTATCTCATATATGGTTTTTCAAAGGGATACCATCCAGACTCGGCACATTCTTGGAACTTGCATCGCGCCAAGTCGAGAGAGTTCTCTACTTTGAAGCTTTTATTGTCACAGAGGTAACTGATGACAACTGCGGTTTAGCTGAAAAAGATATTCTTACTGAACCAGAAGTTATTGCAAAGCAACGCGAATTCCCCGATGCCTTTAAAGCTGGAACTGGAGCTGAGGCGATACAGGAACTGCTAAGTAAAATTGACCTACCAGAAGATGTTAAAAAGTTTAAAGGAGAACTTGAGGAGACTTCAAGCCATCAGAAAAAAGTTAAACTCTCAAAACAATTGAAGATGGTCGCAGGTTTCGAAAAAGCAAGCATGCAACCCGATTGGATGATCCTTGAAGTGCTTCCAGTGATTAGTCCTGACCTACGTCCATTAGTATCTTTAGAAGGTGGTAGATTTGCTACAAGTGACCTGAACGATTTATACCGTCGCGTTATTAATAGGAACAACCGCCTACAGAAACTAATTGATCTACGTTCACCAGAAGTTATCCTCCGTAACGAAAAACGGATGCTTCAGGAATCTGTTGACGCGTTTTTGGATAACGGAAGACATGGACGCAAAGTCACAGGTCCGGGTAAACGCGCCCTAAAATCTTTGTCTGATATTCTTAAAGGTAAAGTCGGACGGTTCCGTCAAAATTTGCTTGGGAAACGTGTGGACTATTCTGGCAGAAGTGTGATTGTCGTCGGTCCTGAATTAGAACTGCATCAGTGTGGCATACCGAAGTTAATGGCTGTGGAACTTTTCAAACCTTTCATTATTGAGAAACTGATGACATCGGGAGAAGCGCAGACTATAAAACGGGGCAAGCACTTGACCGATCACGTCACACCTGACTCGCCTGTCTGGGAGGCATTGGAGGAAGTCATCGCTGACCACCCTGTCCTCTTAAATCGTCCACCGACACTTCATCGTCTCGGAATTCAGGCGTTTATGCCTGTGCTGGTTGAAGGAAAATCCATACGAATTCCGCCACTTGTTTGTAAGGCATTCAATGCTGATTTTGATGGAGACCAGATGGCTGTTCATGTGCCGCTCTCTATTGAGGCTCGTACGGAAGCAAAGATGTTACTGCTCAGTAGTGGGAACATTCTAAAACCTTCCCACGGAGAACCCATTGCAGTTCCCGAACTTGACATGATTTTAGGGGCAAGTTTTCTTACCAAAGAACTTCCCGATCACAGAGAACAAGCAGAAAAACTACACGCTGCTTATGCTGATAGCTCCGATAAAAATAAGGTGTTCGCAACATTAGAAAGCGAGACTTGGGCAAAAAGACGGTTTACAACACTTGATGAGGTTACACACGCACACGGTTGCGGCACGATCAAACTCCATGATTCTGTGGTTCTCTTTTTCAAAGAACATCGTGAACCTATCCTCACTACTGTCGGACGCGTTATTTTCAATGAAGTACTGCCTCATACAAACGGTACAGTTTCACTCTCATGGCCAGATGAAATATCAGGTCTTGAATTACCATTCTTCAATGAGGAAGCACGAGGAAGACGGCTGTCAGAACTTGTCAAACAGTGTTTCAATGAGCTTGGGACTGCTGAAACTGTTTCTCTATTAGATCGATTACAGAAGCTTAGTTTTGAATATGCAACGCGGAGTGGCATTTCTCCGGGTATTAAGGACTATTTGATACCTGAAGAGAAGAAAAAAATCCTCAGGGATGCTCAGAAACAGATTGATCTTCTCAGACAGCAAGAGGACCTTGAGGCGGAAGAATTTGAAAACGAAAAAATTCGGATATGGTCTGTCGCAGTGAATGAAGTTGGTGAGACGTTGTTTACGGAACTCCCAGAAACGAAAGCATATCTGGTTGAACAAGGGAAAGAGGTAGAAGGATTTAGTCCCGTTCATCTGATGGCAGATAGCGGTGCACGCGCACGGAAAAATCCATTCTCACAAATCAGTGCAATCGTCGGATTGAAGTCAAGACAAGATGGTGAAATCCTATCCACACCGATACAATCCTCATATCGCGAAGGTCTAGATGTACTTGATTACTTCACATCTACTTACGGGTCACGAAAAGGATTGGTGGATACGGCTATGAAAACTGCCGCATCCGGATACCTTACACGGAAACTTGTTGATGTCGCACAAGATGTTATGATTACCGAAGATGACTGCGGTACTATGAACGGTATCCTCAAGTTTACCACAGACGCTGGGTCCATCAGCTTTAAAATTAGTGGACGCATTACAGTTGAACCTGTGGTACATCCGTCAACAAAGGAAATATTGGTAGAAAGTGATACTTTCATTAGTCCACAGTTAGCACAGAGGATTGAAGCCGCTGAAGTGCCAAGTGTGCGTGTCCGGTCAATATTGACATGTGAGACGGAAAAAGGCGTTTGTGCAAGATGCTACGGTGCTGATTTAACTTCGGGGCAACTTGCCAACGTAGGAGAAGCAATTGGTATCATCGCTGCACAATCTATTGGTGAACCCGGCACACAGTTGACAATGCGTACGTTCCATACAGGTGGCGTGGTTGAAGATGTCAGTGAAGGTCTGGCACGTAAGATTCTTGCGAAAACTTCAGGAACAGTGCGGTTTAGAGATTTCATTCCTGGACGTACTGTAAATGAAATAGACGGGCTCTGGGTTGTAGACAAGGTGGCAGAACACCTTGACCAAGCTAAATATAAGGTCAAGAATGTACAACATCCTGAATGTCCGCTGCAACCTGATGAACTCCTTACTGAAAGACAATATCAAGAAAACATTGAACGGTATCCTGGGTTTGAAGGAGAACCTATCGTCTTTGAGGTAATCAAAGTAAACAAACCTGAGATTGTTGAGGAAAATTCAAATAATGAATTTTCATTACAAGAGGGACAGTACCTCACTGAACAGGAATACAGCATGTGTCTTCATCGGTATTCATTGTTCCGAGTTTCTGAACCGCTGTACCGTGTTCAAAGTGTGAAACATCCTGAAATTTCATTGGAAACAGGTGTATTGTTGACAGAAACAGATATGGAAGCATGGAAAGTTAAAATCCGACCTTTCACGGGTGAATGGGTTTATCAAACTGACAAAGGGGACCTCCTTACCGAAAGTGAATATCTGCAACAACAGAAAGATGTTACAGCAGTCATGAAGTACCAAATTGAGTCTATTAAGGATGAGAGTTGTACGTATAAGGAAGGGGATTTACTTGAAGTTGAACAAGAAAGTCAACATCATATTGATTTTGATGATCCCGTCTATACCGTGAAAGATGTCAGTCCAGGTATAGATCTGTCTGAAGGTCAAGAGTATAGTGTCACTGACTTACAGAGGGTACAGGAAGAAAATAAAACTTTTGAAGTCCAACGTCCTACTGCAAAATTGATGCGGGTAACACAAGTAAACCATCCTGAATGTCCGCTGAAACTTGGTGAAATGATTGATGACGACAGCTTAGAGACACTTCAGGATAAGTTCAGTGGATTTACTGCGGAACGACTCAGATATAGGATTACAGCTGTTCATCATCCGGATTGTCCGTTAGACACAGAAGAGCTGCTTACTGAAAATGAGAAAAAGGCTGTGTTGAAAGCGTATCCAGGTTTTGAAGTAGATGTGGAAAAAAATGAAGGCGCATTTGAAGTTGAAAGACTCTATCGCGTCGTTGCATCACATCACCCAGACTTTCCAGTGTCTGAAGGTGAGATCATCACACAATCTGAGTCCAATCGGTACCGGCGCATCTTCAAAGGCTTTGACAATGAGAAACTACATATACGTGTCCAGGATGGCGAAGAGACTGAAGAGGTATTAACAGATACCGAATACAAAGCACTCGTCAAACAGCATAGAGAAACGGATACACCACCACCTGAATTTAAACTGGTATATCATATTCTTGCTGTTCACCATGAGGAATGTCCATTTACCGCTGGACTACAGATTGATGAAACTGAATACAAACGGGGTCAACGTTTATATAAGGGATTTGATACGGAACGGGTATTTAAGGTTATCAAAATCAATGAACCAGATGCCGATGTGAAAGTTGATCAAACCCTTAGTGAGGCTGACTACAAGGAAGCATTATCAACTACTTCACGGAATACTTCTCGAGTTACCAAAGTTTTACATCCTAACTGTACGCTTGATATTGGTCAAGAGTTGAAAGATTGGGAATATAACACTGCCCTTGAACAATATCCAGGTGTTGTTGTTGATGGTTTGATCGAAACATTTCGGATAGAAATTATTATGGAAGATGGTGGACATAAATCTCACCTTATTCCAACAGGCTACTCCGTTTCTGTGAAAGATGGCGATAGAGTTAACCTACAAAGTCCATTGGCAGAAAGACACGAAAAAAGCACTAACCTTGATATCGTCGTTGGTATTCCGAGGGTGACTGAACTCTTTGAAGCACGTCGTCCGAAACGTGAAGACGCTGCCGAAATCGCTGAGATTGATGGACAACTACAACTTTCTGGGCAGAAAGCAGGCGTGCCTCAATACCGAATTGTAGATGGTGCAACAAAAAGTCGTCTATATTCTATACCTGACGAGAAAAGACGAGTTGATGATGGGGACGATGTTGAAGCGGGACAACCACTAACTGATGGGTATCTCAATCCACACGATATACTTACTATCGGTCGAACTACCCTCAATGGACATTCACTTGAAGGTGAAGAAGCACTTTGGACTTATCTTGTTGATGAAGTGCAGGCTGTCTATGGCGCAAACACTATTAACGACAAACACGTTGAAGTGATTGTACGTCAAATGCTCCAGAAGATACGGATCCTCACTGTGGGCGATACAACGTTCTATGCAAACGACGAGGTTACCAGACACAAGTTCCACGCAGAAAACAGACGCGTTGAAGAAGAAGGTGGCACTCCCGCCACAGGTGAACCTGTCCTGCAGAGTATCAGTAAAGCATCGCTTAGCACTGAAAGTTTTATCTCCGCAGCGAGTTTCCAACAGACACCGAAAGTCCTAACCGATGCCGCTGTTGAAGGGCAAACCGACATGCTCACAGGTCTGAAGGAAAACGTAATCCTTGGTAGGCTTATCCCCGCTGGAACAGGTTTTTCTGAATGGCAGGAACTTAATGTGTCTTATGATGCAATTGAAGACGAAGTTGAACCAGAAGTATTACCAGAAGAGCTGCCTGAACTGGAAGCCGAAGTCGTTGAAGAAAGGTAGACAGACCACTATTATAGTGAATTATAAAATTAAGTGAACTTTTGCTTAAGAACTACGGTGTTCGTATTCGTGCAATTCATTGTGCCTCGGACATTCACAGGTAGGCGAGGTTTCCTAACCTCGTCTATGCAGAGTGTGCAAGTAATTTCAAAATCTACTATAATCTGGTAATCAATCAAAAAGTTTGACTTTTTCGTGTGTTAGTAGTATTATATATTTAGCATCTTTGGATAGAGTTCTCACCTCAGGGTTTTCGCGTCCTGAGTCCTATCCGCACCCGTGAGAAAGTGTGTGGTGCTTGTGAGAAATCACTCGCGGCAGGCATACCGAGAGTTTAAACGCTTGTGGAGTCCAAATAAGACCTTCATATTTCCAATCGGGAAGGAGGCACGAGAGACGGAAGCAGGAAGAGTCATTTAGGTTTCTACCTAATATAAGAACTAAGAACCCCAACGGTTTAGTGTGGGGTACATGTCAGTGGAGAATAAATGCCAAGGGAGAGGACAGGGTATACACAAATAATCTATCTGTGTATACAGGAAAATAGAATTTCGTCTTAACTGGTATCGGTTGATACCAAAGAGAAATTAACGCTTTCTTCCCATGGTTGGTGGGTTGACAAACCCGGTTTCTGCAGAATCTGAAATTTATTCATAATTAATATAGATAACGCGCAAGATGAGAATCCTGCGCGTTTTTTTTGTACTTGGCAAATCTGTGACTCTTATAGTGAAATGTAAAAACACGTGCACACTCCCTGGTAGATGCGGTTTCCTAACCGCATCTATGAGACAGAACAAACACCGGTTCGGTTAGGAAACCGAACCTACCGTAGTGTGTAAATAATTATGGTTTTACTATAAATGCGAATTTTTAGTTGCGGGGTTTGCAGTTACACTGTTTCTTGTTTGTCTATCTTTATACCTTTTGTGTGTTACTACGCTATAAAAGACATAAGGATGGAATAAATTAAATTTAACATATCCAGTATTTTAGAAAATTAGAAAAAATAAATAAACAGAATCACAAATAGTGATTAAAGGAGAACAAAAATTGTTCCTGAAAACAAAATTGACACTTTCTTTAATATTTAATGTTTTACTTGTTTCCGTGTTTATGTTAGTTGCAACGCCGAGTTTTGCAACTGTTACCGTAACTGCACAGGTTACTGAGGTAGTAGATTCTTCTACTGGACCACCTATAGTCCAAGGTAAGAAGGTAGTTACGATAAAATATAGTGAGAATGCTGACCCCGAACCAACATTGAATGATTTTACAACAGATGGTTCTGAAAAACTCATTGATGCTGTGGCAGCCGATTCAGCTACACTCTCAGTTGAAATTGGTGGGAGTGGTGATACCTATACACTAACGTTTTTGGGTCCTGTTGATGGGTCCGGAGCCCCGATAATTCCAAACTTGAAATTATCTGGATATGAGATTGAAAACACTTTAGAAGATGATTCTGCTGATATAGCGATTGCTCCTGTCAGGGAATTTCTGCTTGAATTGAATACCATTGGAGGTAAAGGTTATGCCATTATCGCGAATTATACCAATGAGGATAATACGCTAAATAATCTAAGTGATCTTGCAAATGATCCTGCTGAGTACCCTCGACTTCCAGTTCTTGATGATCCAGATATGATTGTCAGATCTACTTGGTCAAATCATTCTGATGAACTGATGCCGAATCTTAGGAATCTCTTTACAAGGACTCCGGGTGGTACAATTAACTTGAGGGTTCAAGATAGTACAGGTGCAAAAGTCGGTGACATTCGCGATGTAATGATTAACGAGATAATGTGGGCAATTGACGAATCATTATTAGGTACTGGAAATGAGAGACGTGAACAGTGGATTGAAATCTGGAACACCAGAACCACACCAATTGCGCTTGGTAATATTCGCCTGTCAACTTCAAAACAGTATCCAGCACCTGATGAAGAGACCGATAGAGTGAGTAACATACCTGATTTTATAACTTCTTGGGAAGTTTTAGGTCAAGATGGTAACTCCAATCCGAATGACCTGAAAGAATTTGTCTCCATGTATCGGACAAAAAAGGCAGATGGTTCAGCTCCTGAAAACTGGAATATATCTATGGAACTGTATTATGCGAACTATAGAGGAACACCTGGTCAGGAAAACGCTCTTACAGGCATTCGGGCTGCACGTACTGTTCCAGTCACAGATACACCGGAAAAAACTACTTTTGTTATCAATGAAATCGGTAATATATCGGATGACACACTTGACTGGATTGAGATTAAGAACATCCATGCAGATGCACAATCATTAAAGAATTGGGCACTCTCCAAAATTACTGCATTCAATAATGAAATAGAGATCTATCGTTTTCCTGATAAGTCAATTCCCTCAGGTGGAATAGTGTTGTTAGTGAATAGACATCCTATTGACACGCCGCTCGCGTCCGGGTTTGATTTGTCTGTGGATAATAGGTACGATCAAGACTTTGGAGCAGATAGCAATGTTTCTTATCTAATTGTTCCAGAGAATAAGATTGCAATTCCAAATAATAATGATTGGTTCCTTATTCTTCGGGACGGTAGTCCTTGGAATATAAAAGATGGCCGGAGTGTCTATAACTCAGGTTATCAACTACAGGATGTTGCCGGTCCGGTGCAAATTGAGTTGAAAGATATCAACGTTGAAGTGCCTCGTAAAGAGAAGAAAATAGATGGTACTGGTGGCGGTGATATTTGGGAAACAACACTATTCCCGATGAATGGTCGTGGTGAAAGTGGTGACAAAATCCTCAGACATGATCGTGACCTGAGTGCAAATGTCTGGGAACGTGACACTGAAAAACATGGTTGGGAAATACATGCTTTCAACCAAGCTGATTTCTCTGGTGTCGGTTATGACCGTAATGTTAGACCTGAAGCAAGATACGGTGGAACACCCGGTTATGAAAACGATGTTAATAAAGGTAAAGCATCCGAATTTACTGATGGAACACTTATCATTAGTGAATTGATGCTCGCAGCCGATGGTGGACGTTACCCACAGTGGATTGAACTTCATAACACTTCCAGGACCAATGGTATAGACCTTAGTGCTGACGGAAGTGATATAGATGGTAGCAATAAAGATGATGGATGGCGGATGATTATTGAAAACCATAACTCAGGTTCATGGCGAGAATATAACCGCGATTTACTTATTACCATTAATTTGAAGGACTTCGGCGGTATAAAATATATACCACCGAATCAGACGATTCTTATCACATCCAGAAGAGCAACTAAGGTTTCAGATCGTGATCATTTTCCTGATCATCGGGTTAGTAGTGTTTGGGAAACAGAGACTGTTCGAAATGCCTTTGATATGATAAATAGAAAATCTTTGATACTGAATGCAGAAAACGGTTTCTATATTAAGATCGTTGATGGGGCAGGAAATGTTACCGATGAAGTTGGTAATCTTGATGGTCAAGATGCTGATTTTCGTAGAGGCATTGGTTTTGACGATGCTTATAGCTGGCACTGGCCGACTGAGATGACCGAAGATCGTAAGCGTACCTCATTGATTCGACTTATGGATGACACGTGGGGTGATGGTTCTGTACGAGGCGTATCAGGTGTAAGGTCTGGAACAGCCGGCACACCACGCAAAGGGGTACCAGATCGGTCTGTTGATGGTGATATAACAGGTGCTGTTGTGCCAATGGGTGTGAACACCCGTCATAGAGAGTATGCTTGGGTTCATGCTGTTGATACAGACTTTGAAAGCGTACAAGATACATACTATGGTGAAATAAGCGACATTAGTACGCCATTACATACAGCCGGTACACCATTGCCAGTATCCTTGTCCTTTTTCCGTCCATCACTGGAAGATGGTAAAGTCGTCATCCGTTGGACAACAGAATCTGAACTTGATAACGCAGGATTTAATATCCTCCGTAGTCATAGCCGAAATGGTGAATTCGAACAGGTGAATGACAAACTGATCCAAGGTAAAGGTACAACAGCGGAACGTAGTATCTACAAATGGGTGGATGTTTCAGCGAAACCAGGTGTTGTCTATTATTACCAAATTGAAGATGTATCCTTCGCAGGTGAACGTTCAACGTTTACAACTACAAAGTTGAAAGGTTTGATCTCAGCTAAAAACAAACTCCCAATACTGTGGAGTGAATTGAAATCACAGAATTAACTCAAGGTTATTCTAACTAACCTATTCCCAGGCGGATGACGGACTTCGGTTCGTTGTCCGCTTTTTTACTTTCTGAATAATCTATTATGAACGATTAAGACTCGTCAGGGTACATTCCTTCAATAACATTCCCATACTTTTCTTTGATAACGTTTCGTTTCAATTTTAGTGTCGGTGTCATTTCATCTTCTTCCTGAGAGAACTCCTTTTCAAGCAGTGCGAACCGTCTAACTTGCTCAAAGTCAGCAAAGTCTGTCAAACGGTCACGGATTTCTTTTTGAATAAGTTGTTGTACGTCTCGTGTTTTCAATAGTTCAGGCATATCAGAGTTATCAACACTGTTTTCCGATGCCCAAGATTTGAGTGCATCAAAATTCGGTACTATCAGCGCGGCAATATTTTTGCGTTCATTTCCAATCAACATAATCTGATCAATATATGGACTTTGGACCAATTGGCTTTCAATCGGTTGTGGTGCTACATTTTTTCCGTTTGATAGCACGATGATGTTCTTTTTGCGATCTGTGATTTTGATGAACCCGTCTTCATCAATGATGCCGATGTCTCCTGTGTGAAACCATCCATCCGCATCGATGACTTCTGCTGTAGCGGTTTCGTTGTTGAAATACCCTTTCATGACGTGCGATCCACGGGTTAATATTTCTCCATCTTCTGCGATTTGAACTTCTATACCTGGGACGGGTACACCGACAGTCCCAAATTTCCATTTTTCCGGATAGTTCAAGCTGATAACAGGTGAGGTCTCTGTGAGACCATAGCCTTCTAAAATTAGTATGCCTGCTGCATGGAAAAACTCAGCAATTGACTGTGGTAACGCTGCACCACCAGAAATGAAAAATCGGAGTTGTCCACCCGTTGCTGTCTTTAATTTTGCGAATACAAGTTTATCTGCAATGCTCTGCTTCAAATTTAATATCGCTGAAGGTTTTTTGCCTTGTTGAATTTTAGAACTTACCTTTGAACCGACTGAAACACCCCAGTGGAATATCTTTTGTTTCAGTGATGATCCTGCCTCAACTGCCCGTAAAACCCTGTCGTGCATGGTTTCGTAGAGACGTGGTACGCTAAGCATTACTGTTGGTGAGACTTCCTGCATATTCTGTGCGACGGTGAATGTGCTTTCAGCATACGCTATCTTCGCACCAGAAAAAATCGGAACATAGTGTCCACCAAGCCGTTCAAAGACGTGGGATAACGGAAGGAAAGACAACAAAACATCTGTGTTGCCAACATCTACCAGAGATTTCGCTGCAGTATAGTTCGAAAGGAAATTGGCGTGTGTGAGCATTACACCTTTTGGATTTCCAGTTGTACCAGATGTATAGATTATCGTTGCGATTTCATCTTCATCAGTTACATCATCCAATGTCACATCTGTCTCCATTCCTTGACCACACACGTCCGCAAATTCGTAGACACCCTCTGGTGCGTCATCTTCAAGTTGATCATAAATGATTATCTGTTCCAGTGAAGGCACATCTTCATGGATAGTGATGACTTTCTCCAACTGCTTCTCTGTAGAGACACAGATAATTTTAGATCCTGAATCGTTGAGAATATAACCTACCTGTGCTGCTGTTAACGTTGAAAACATTGGCACATTTATTGCCCCAGCTTTCAGAATACCGAAGTCTGAGATTGCCCATTCTGGTCGGTTTTCTGATAAGATGGCAACTCTATCTCCTTTTTGCACTCCTAATATAGATAATCCTTTACTGAATATGTCAACCGATTCCCCGAATTGAGTGTAGGATATATCTTGATAGGTTCCACCTTTCGGTTTGTGTGCTAATGCGGGTTTGTTACCGTGTTGTTCAACTGATTGTTCAAACATAGATATCAGCGTCATATTTTGTCCCCCTTCTGTTTTTAAAAAGTTTTTCATACCATACTAATAGTTTATATCGTAGGTCGGGTAGAGCGTTAGCGAAACCCGACATGTTCAATGCTTGTCGGGTTTCGCAAGCTCTACCCGACCTACAGGTGTTATATTGAAATGTGAAAAATATAGCAGAAAAACCGAAAACTAAATACCCCTACTGGTAGATGTTCCTATTATGCTTGGCGAAAACCTGATTCTGTGCGATACCAATTCTGTCCTTCGTTAGGATGCCGAAACGGTATGTTTCTTCCTAATAGTTGTTTTAATGTATCACTTTCGTTTGCTAAGACATCATCATGTATTTGACGTGGCATATCCTCTTGCGGATAGATGACAGATCGGTTATACATACCGAGCAATCCGACACGCGGTGCGTCTGTAGTATTTGGCAGGCATTGGTGCCAAATTGCACCGTTTGTGAATAGGATTGAACCTTTCGGTGCGATTGCAACACTCATCTCTTGTCCTTCTGCTTCTCCTAATTCTGGTCGGCGGAGTGTTTTGTGTGACTCCGCGATACAGGCAGTTGCACCGTTGTCTGCAGTGAATTCGTCTAACATCCATACCGTTTGTCCAGTAAGTGAACCTGAAGGGAACGGTGGTTGCATTGCCCAATATGGGTAATCTATATGCCATCCACCAGCAGGCGCGTCCGGTCCAACAATGTTTGCCGTGAACGTGGATGCAATCATATCCTCACCGAGCATACGTTTCCACACTGCTACGACTGTTGGATGTTGGATGAGTCTTCTGAAGATAGGTGATTTTCCCACAATTGCCCAGACGCGACGTATCTTTCCGTTACCATAACTGTGGTCATAACCGTTAGCTATATCCTCATCAACCATTTTCCAGATGGCTTCACGTGCTTCATCTGCTTCTTCTGGTGAAATCACATTTTCAATGATATGGAACCCTGTCTCGCGTAGATCATGTTCTGCAAGGTCAAGTTTTTCTGAGTTTAATGCTGATTTGATTTGCATTATTTTCTGTCCTCCGTATTAACTGATACGTGGTAGGTTTCGGATTGTCTCAATAATGCGGTCTTCTAAGTCATTCGCATCACTATCTGGTATTCGATTGTGTTTATCCATCCAAGCGATATTTTCTGCGACACTTTCTGTTACCGGTATTTGTGGACTGAAGTTGGGTAATGCTTGTGCAAGTTTTTGGTGGCTAAAGATCTGTGTATGTCCAAAGTTACCTCGTAATCCACTGAATCTCTCTGGTGCCATTGCGATTAATGTTTCCTGAGATACATGCACGATTTCAATGTCAACACCGAGTGCAGCGGCTGCAGCACGATGCCACTCATCCCATGTGCGTGCTTGTGGATGAACAAGATTGTATATCTCTCCAAAACAATCAAGTTTGCCAAGTATTTCAGCGAATCCATCCCCTGCGTCCCGTGAGGCAAGGAATTGGAAATAGTTCAATCCATCCCCCGCAGAGAGAATAGGTTTTCCCTTTCGCAACCGATCAATCCAACTCCCATCTCCTCCGACTTGACGATGTAGATTCATACCCGGTCCGTGTGTATAAGATGGTTTGAATACTGTTACAGGAAATCCATCGTTGGCATGTGCTTCAAGCAATAGGTTATCTGCGGCGACTTTATTAAGTCCATATCCTGATGTGCCTTGTAGTGGTGCTGTTTCAGGTAGATTTATCCCACTGAATGGAGGTCCATAAGTCATTACGGTGGAGCATTGAACAAAGTGTCCGACGCGTCCTTGACATGCGCGGATGGCAGAAGCTGCGTCTTCTGCGTTGAAACTGATCATGTCAATGACAGCATCCCAGTTTTCCGCACTGACTTTTGCTTCAAAATCGTCGCGATGTTGCCGGTCTCCCTTTATCACGCGGACATCAGATGGCGGTGGGTCGGCATGTTGTCCACGGTTGAATAGGACGACTTCGTGGTTGCGGTGAAGTAGTGCAGCGACGATTCCACGACTGATGTTTCCTGTTCCTCCGATAACTAAGACTTTCATTTGTTGGTTTCCTTTTGTATCAATTTGATTTCTGCGGGTGTTAATTCGTATAGCTTGTATACCAACTGGTTTATTTCTTGTTCAATGGAAGGGACATCAGCACTATCAGGTTTGCTGAGTATCCGATGAACTAAAAGAGATAATCCTGTCTTTTGATCTATATTCATTTTGGCTATTGGGACTGTTGACATCTTTCCCTTGCGCAACTTGAGACTTAATTTATTTTCAGCCTGATTAAACCGTGATTTGAAATACCAACTTAATAGTCTGCTGTTCAATATTGCAAGTAAGTGTAGATCAGCTGGTATTATAGAGTGGAGATATGCTTGAGTCGGAAGACCTACTGCGTCGTAGGCAGCCTGCATTGGACGACCAACACCAGGAACGGATGAATAAACAATTTTGGGTTGACAGAGTGTTGGTAAGAAATTCATTGGCTTAAGTTCCCACCAGAATTTTCCCTTATCCTGGTGATGCTTAGTCTTTAATCTCTCCTTGTAGCGTTTTAGGTGTTTGTAGATCGCCGGATATGTCCTTTGAAACACTTTCTCTGCTTCGGTTTCATCGTTTGTAAAGGACCATGGCCAATTTATCTTGTGGCTGCTCGCAATTTTAATTAGATTGACCGGATGCGTTTCCCATTTATTTTGCTTGCGTAAAAGAATTCTTTCCACGATTTCTCTGCTTCTGGTATCCTCATCAATCAACTGTTGAAGTGTAGATTTTTCTATAACGAATGGACTCGGTTTGCCAATTTTGATACTACCCGTGTATACATTCCAACTTTGTTCTAAAGGTTGTCCAAGGTTTTCTATTTTATTTAAGACAGAGATGATTTTTAGATTCATTGTCAAATCCCTTTGTAAGTTGATTCATGGTTTTGTTTTTCATATTAATCCTTTTAAAGTGATTATACCAAATTAACGAGATCTGTATTGTTTTTGATGCTGAAAACACTGGCGGGCAGGGTAACCCTGCCCCTACGATTTAGGTTAATTTGGTATTATACCTCCTGTACAATAGTTTTCTTTGGTTTATGCTGCCTATATGATACCATTTCTATAAATGTTTATCCCATTAACATTTGTTAAGAATGTCTTGTAGGATGGCACAAACTGGCAGTTTGTGCTACAAAAATGCGGTATTTTCTATTAGAAATGGTATGAAATAACGCTGCGATTAGTACCATCAATAATAGGAAAATCTACAAACAAGTTTTCATGTTGTTACTCTATGTGTATTTTAGTTATAGGTGATCAACATCAATAATCGCCCGTGCTAATGCCCAATCTAATCTGCGACGATAGCAGCCATCACGGCGCAGACCTTTGAAAGCAGTCAAGAATACATCGTGTGTTTTTTCTCGGATTGTTGCCAAATGTCTGTTCAACGGATTTATATCCACTCTCCATGGCACTCCAATTTTTGTAATTGAACGACAATGACCACGCACCGTATAATCACCTAATTCTGATGGTGGACAAAAACGGATAGAAGCCGAGATTGTGTTGTCTATAGCAATGAGTCCCAAATTTCCCTTCGGTTCATTGAAGACTATATTGCGATTCCTTGAAGATGTTGGGAGATGTCTACGGAGTTCAGTGAGTTTCCCAAGCAGTTGATTATTTCTCCACACGTTGATATCTGGTGTAATGTCTGGCGTAAATAGTGCTAAACCGACAGGGTGTTCAGTATCCTCAAACATGTTTGTTTTTTCTTTCATACTTTTTCTTTTACTTGTTTCGTGTTGTGTTTGAGGAACTAAGGAGATAAAATCACATAACCGTTCTGAAAAGAGTCCGCTCCGAATATACGCTTCAGGGATTATAGCCGCAACCCATTGACAATACGTCAGACATTTTTCAAGTGCAATTTTGTACATATCATTATAGCAAGTATTCTTTGGGAAAGGTAATCCCCTTCTTGTGGCGGAGTTCCGCGCTAACCATGGTGGATTGGTGATGCATACGTTGAATCCCGTGGGAAAATCTGTAAGTGTATCGCGTTGATTGATTCCTTTCTCACCAGGTTCAATATCGTAAAATGCCCAATCTTGGCAAGTTAGATGCGTGGATTCTATTAACCGTGCTATGTCTTTAGCACCTGCGAAAGGTTCTAATACGGTCTGACGGTTTAATTCTGAATTTTCTGCCCACTTTCTGAAAGGTTCTAATTGAAAAGGATTGCCACGGGTATAGTATTGTCCATTTGCGCGTTTATTATTCATTTATGTTACTGTTTTTGTTGTTTTGAATTTATTGGATGTCTTTCAGTAATATACACATATTCGCGTAATATATCAAGTGGAATTTATTGAATGAAAGAGGCGCAATGAATTGCGCGACTACAAACCAGACGCATTGAAGAGAATTACATTTTTGGATTGTGAAACATCACCTATTGAATGTCCGAGGTGCAATAGAGCGCGCGGGTGAATGTGCGTTAGACATTTCACAACTGTTCATATTCTGGTTGATACTTTTAGGCAATTGGTAATTTTTTCTGTACACGGATCCTGTCTATGACTGGGTTTTTCCGACCAAAAAATTACCAATTTTACCAATTGGTAGATTTGCAGGATTATAAATTTGTTTCTGCAAAGTTCCTATTCCCAGTTTGACGTTTATTCTCTGGATGGCACTTT
This sequence comes from Candidatus Poribacteria bacterium, assembly GCA_965214095.1. Classification (GTDB taxonomy): domain Bacteria; phylum Poribacteria; class WGA-4E; order WGA-4E; family WGA-3G; genus MSPOR6. Next base: position 3,618,409 of record OZ243938.1, read on the forward strand.
GATGTTTCAGATTCTTATCCTGAAAATCTACTAATCCTGAAAATCCTGGTTCAGACAAGGAAGAACTCCACTAAATTGATGTCTATGATACCAAAAACTTTACACACCCCTCTATGACAAAAATATTTGACAAACTTACCTATAACGTGTAATATATCAATCAAATTCAGTTGTTGGGTTAAACTTAAATCAAAATATGAATATGAGTCTCAATATCATAAAAAATAAGGAGATGACTATGCTTAAAAATCATTTGAATTTCTTCAGATACTTTCTAATAATTGTGTTGGTGTTTACGTTGATTACTGCGACACATGCAGAGACATTAACGCTGTATTCCGGACGTAGTAAGAGTTTGGTTGATCCGATTATTCAGCAATTTGAAAAAGAAACAGGTATTGAAGTAAAGGTAAGTTATGCAAATACAACTCAGTTGGCAGCGAAACTTCGGACTGAGGGAGATAATAGTCCTGCCGATCTATTTTGGGCGCAGGATGCGGGTGCATTGGGTGCGGTAAGTAAGAAAGGTCTGTTTGCGAAACTGCCGGAATCTGCTCTTAGTAAAGTTCCAGAAACTTTCCGACAAACCGACGGATTGTGGATTGCGACAAGTGGTAGGGCGCGTGTGCTTGCATATTCACCTGAACGCGTAAGTGCAGAAACACTCCCAGATAGTGTGTTTGATTTGACGCTACCGAAGTGGAAAGGAAAAGTGGGGTGGGCACCGCTCAATGCTTCGTTCCAAGCGTTTGTAACTGCAATGCGGGCGCAGGTAGGTGAGGAACGTGCTGAACAGTGGCTGCGTGATATGAAAGCAAACGGGGCAAAAACATATCCAAAGAATACACCGATTATTGAAGCACTTGCTGCTGGGGAAATTGATCTCGGTTTACCGAACCATTACTATCTCTTTCGTTTCAAGAAAGGAAATTCAAAATATCCTGTTGAGCAGACCTTTTTTAAAGCAAATGATCCGGGTAATCTTGTTAATGTTGCTGGAATTGGTTTATTAAAAAGTAGTGAAAACCGAGAAACTGCCCTGAAGTTCATTGCATATCTTCTTTCTGTGAAGGCACAACAATACTTCGTCAGTGAAGTGTTTGAGTATCCCGTTACTGAAGGTGTGATACCGAATGCCAACTTGTTGCCTTTGGATGAATTGCTAAAGATTGTACCGACGTTCAACTTGAATGAAATGGACGATCTTGAAGGGACACTGAAACTTTTGAGACGTGTGGAGATTATGTAGATAAGGTTTGAATACTTACTTATAGTGAATTATAAATATAAGTTGACACTTTCGACCCACGGTAGGCGAGGTTTCCTAACATCGCCGATGCAGAGTGTTCAAGTAATTTCAAAATCTACTATAGTTTTTGAGGTGAGTCACCATAAGACAACACACCTTTTCTTCTGTTAGTCAAAGATGGTCCTTCATTATACCAACAATACTTGTTGGTGTATGTGGTTTGGTGCCGTTACTATATCTGATAATTGAAGCGATTAATGTCGAAGGTAGTGTCCTTGTTGGAAATCTGTTTCGCATGCTTAATGCGAAACTATTTTTCAATACATTGCTGTTGACTGTTGGCGTTCTTGTTCTTAATATTCTTTTGGTGACTCCTGCTGCATGGTTGACGGCACATTCAGACCTACGTGGCAAACGGATTTTTAGTGTCCTATGTACATTACCGTTAGCAATCCCTGGGTATGTGATGGCATTAGCTCTCTTGGGACTCGGTGGTAATAACGGTATTTTCGCATCATTGTTTGGTAAGAGTATCCCCCGTCTTAGCGGTTACTGGGGTGCTTTAATCGCGCTCTCTTTCTACACAAGTCCATATCTTTTTCTGAACTTACGGACAGCACTTCAAGGATTGGATCCTAATCTTGAAGAGTCCGCGAGGAGTCTGGGGTATCGGCAGTGGCGTGTGTTTTTTCGTGTTATCCTACCACAACTTCGTCCGGCATTTTATGCTGCGGGGATGCTTATTACACTTCATGTGGTCGGGGATTTCGGTGTTGTCTCGTTAATGCGATTTGAGACATTTAGTTATGCGCTTTACGTTGAGTATAGTGTTGCATTTGAATATAACTACGCAGCGTGGCTCGGTCTAATACTTCTCAGTTTTACTGGGTGTCTGCTGTTTCTTGAAATGCGTCTTTTGAGTACTGTAACTCTTTATCGTGCTGGACATGGTGTCTCCCGGCACCGCTCTTTTATTCCATTACACAAATGGTCAGGTATCGGATATTCATATTTGGTATTACTTTTTATTGTCACTGTCGGCATACCGACAATAACAGTATGTCTTTGGATGTATAAGGGGTTTGATACGTCAACATTAGTTGACCTGTTGGAATCGTTAATTGGTTCATTAGGCGTGGCTATTCCGGCAGCAGTTTGTAGTGCTGTTTTAGCTGTTCCATTTGCATATATCGGTGTGCGTTATTCCGGACGTTTCTCAAACATATTGGCGCGTATCCCGTATTTTATTTATGCCATCCCACCACTTGCTCTCGGTTTATCCATTATCTTTTCTATTGGCAGTGCTAATACCATAGTGATATTGATCTGCGCGTGTATTCTTCACTTCCTTGCTGAAGCGACTGGTCCTGTCCGCAGTTCCATCTATCAGACCTCACCGCATTTGGAGGAAGCAGCACGGACACTCGGTTGTTCATCCTTCCAAGCATTTTGTCGGACATTATTGCCACTTATCTTACGTGGTATGTTGATTGCCATGGCACTTGTGTTTCTTGCTACAATGAAGGAATTGCCGCTTACACTCCTCCTACGTCCTGCTGGATACGAGACATTAGCAGCAAATGTGTGGGATTACACCTCTGAAGCGATGTATGCAGAAGCTGCACTCAATGCATTTGTCATACTACTTTTTTCTGCTATATTTGTCCGTTTCCTTATCCGCAAAGATGAGGCGTGAGACAATTTGTCAACAATTCTTTGACATATCTGTCTATATTTGATATAATGCGCGAATACCGTCTATCAGGTTTATTTAGTTTTAGGTTTTTCTTAACTCCTACTAAATGCCAAAGCCGGTAGGTTCGGTTTCCTAACCGAACCGGATTTGTGCCAAATACCTTTATAGAGGTTCTCGCACAGGTTGCGTGCGGTTAGGAAACCGCACCTATCGGCCTGGGGAAAACGCCTAATTTACACTAAATTGACGCCTATGGTTCGGTTTCCTAACCGAACCTACCAGCACGGGAATAACGCGTAATTTTCCTTAAATTGATGCCCGACCTGTTCACCGTGAAGAAACTTGCTGTGCAATATTATATGGAATACATACATTGTTAGATTTTTTTACCTTGCCCACGTATAATACACTCGGTCTGAACGCACTCAGGATATTCCTCTCTTTCGCACTGAGTCTATTTATTGTCCTTATCTATCAGTGGACACATACCAAGGTTCCACAAAGATCTTTTACCAATACACTTATTATATTATGTATACTAATATCAGTGGTGATGGTAGTTATCGGTGATAGTATTGCGCGTGCGTTTAGTCTTGTTGGTGCTTTGTCAATAATCCGTTTTCGTACAGCGATTCAAGACCCGCGGGACATTGCGTTTGTGTTTTATGCATTAGCTGTTGGCATGGCAGTTGGTGCTGGAAGTCCCGCAGTTGCTATACTTGCTACATTCCTCATAGGTATCATCATCCTTTGTATGTATCATTGGCATCAACATTTTGATAAAAGGGATGAATTTACACTTGAGATCTGTTTACCATCTAACATTACTTCCGAAACGGTGTATCGTCAAATATTTGATAAGCACGTTATACAGGAACGTCTGATTGAAAAACGGATCAAAAAGACACAGGTTGTTGAGCTGAATTTTCGTGTCAAATTGGCAAAGCCGGACGACTGGCTGACGTTTTATAATGAACTCACGACGAATGAAAATATTGTAGAAGTGAAATTGGATAAGGAGTAAAAGACGAACACTTCTGTGCATCAGCTGTCTAAACCTGAAAAAATAAAGGAGCTTACAATGAAACTGATAAAAATAATACTACTATTTGGCATCATATTATGTTTTGCTACTTACGTTTATGCACAAGATAATGCGACATCAGACAAACTTACTGAAGACCAGAAACGATTTGACTTTGATGGGAATGGAACGCTTAGTCCCGATGAAAACTCGGTAATGGTTAGCGTTACAAATATAGAAGTCTTCACTGATAGTAAATTCAGCAGTGAAGAGATAGAGAAAATGCGTGGTGGTGGTGGTGGTCCTCCACAAGGTTTTGGCGGTGGTCCTCCTCAAGGTTTTGGTGGTGGAGGTCGTCCCCCACAAGGTGGTGGAGGTGGTAGACGGGGTCCCCGTCCACCGGAAAAATTGGTTGAAAAGTTTGATACAAATAAAGATGGGAAGTTGACAGGAGATGAGCGAAAAGCAGCTATTGAAGCACGAGGTGAAGTTTATATGCCTGAGCAACGCGCTGGTACACCTGTTGGCGATATTCAAGATGATGTGAAAAATAGCCTTGCTGCTGCACCAAAAGATTCACCGAATCTCTATGATGCGGGAACACTCCGTACATTATATCTCCGTTTCCACGATGAAGATTGGTACGCACAACTGAACGCATTTTATCGCACAGATGTTGAAGTGCCTGCAGATTTGGTTGTAGATGGAAAAGTATATAAGGAGATAGGTGTTCGCGCGCGTGGCACTTCATCCTACTTTACTGTGAATTCCGCCAAGAAATCGTTTAATGTTGCCATTGACTATGGTGACGATTCCCAAAGACTTAATGGATACAAAACGCTCAATTTGCTCAATGGACATGTTGATGCATCATTTCTTAGAGAGGTACTGTTTAATAGAATTGCGCGAGACTATTTTCCGGCAATGAAAACGAACCTTGTGAGATTGGTTATCAACGGTGAAAGTTGGGGTGTTTATATCAATCTTCAGCAGTATAACAAGGATTTTTTGGATGAGTGGTTTGGCACAAGAGATGGCGTGCGGTTTAAAGTGGGACCCGGTGGCGGTGGATTGACTTATACAGGAAACGATGTTGAAGCATATCAGGGGACGTATCAACTCAAGACTGCGAATGTTGAAAATCCTTATGATAATCTGATTGAACTGACTGAGATGCTTGACGCAAAAACACCTGATGAGAAGTTGAAAACCGACCTACCATCCATATTAAATATTGACCGTGCACTGTGGCAACTCGCTGTCTCAAACGTTTTTATGGATGATGATAGTTATATTCACAAAGGTGGAGATTTTTCTATTTATCAGGATGTCAACGAGAGATTCCATCTCATATCGCATGACAATAATGAAACTTTCAGATTTGGTGCAGAACGGCGAGGTGGTGGTCCAGGTGGCAGAGGTCCCGGCGGTTGGTCGTGGGGAGAATTGTCAGATGGAATGGTATCACCTGTTACACATGCAGAAAATAACATGCGACCCGTTATTAGCCGTCTGATCGGCGTTCCAGAGTGGAAAGCGCGGTATATCGCACATGTCCAAACTGTCGTGGATGAGTGGCTCAATTGGGAGGTGATGGAACCTGTCATCAGAGAGTATCACACCCTTATTGCTGAGGATGTTGAGAGCGATGATAAGAAGTTATATGACTACAATAGTTTTCTGGAAAGTGTTGATAAAGAAGGTGTTCGACGCACTCCGAGTTTCAAAGTATTTGTTACACAACGACGCGACAATCTACTGAATCATCCTGAATTGAATAAACCGACACCGAAGATTCTCTCCGTTTCCACACCAGAAAATCCCGTTGCAAATCAATCTGTTGAAATAATGGCAGAATTGGATAATACTGTTGCGGCGGATTCTGTTCTGTTGTATTATGGCACTGACAGACATGTACCTTTTAGTCATGTGGCAATGTCAAGAAACGGGGACAGATATGTAGGAAGTATTCCCGGTTTTCCAGTGGAAACAGCCGTATATTACTATGTTGAAGCGAGTGCTGTGGAAACACATGGCACTACAACATTTTCACCGGCACGTGCAGAATTTGGTGCAGCACATTACCGCGTCACTGCACCGCGTGCGAAATCGATATCAGTTGTAATAAATGAACTGATGGCAGCAAATACACAGAGCATAACTGATCCGCAAGGCGAATACGAAGACTGGCTTGAACTGCACAATATTACAGATGAAGTTGTGAATTTGGCAGGGATGTATCTCACTGATAAAGCTGACAATTTGAAGAAATGGGAATTTCCTGAAGGGACTACTATTCCCGCACACGGATACTTAATTGTATGGTTAGATGAAGATGGTAAGGCAACAGATGGACTGCATGCCAACTTTAAATTGTCACGAAACGGTGAAACTGTGATGTTGGTGGATACGGATGCACGCAACAATCAAATTGTTGATATTATTGCTTTTGAGCAGTTGGAGAGAGATATTGCTCTTGGTAGATCGCCAAATGCCAACGGTGAATTTCAAGTTTTACCGATGACACCTGGGAAACGAAACAGGTAGTTTAAAGTGAAATCTATAATTACTTGCACACAATTGTAGCGCAAACTGCCAGTTTGCGTACACTACTGCACAAACTGGATGAAGATTAATTTATTAAACGGGTAATTCTTATTTTCCCAAACCCGGTAGGTGCGGTTTCCTAACCGCACGGAACCTGTGCGAGAACCTCTATAAAGGTATTTGGCACAAATCCGGTTCGGTTAGGAAACCGAACCTACCTTAGTGTGCATATATTTTTGTATTTCACTATATATCATAAAAAATGTATCTCCAAAAGAAATACGAACCTTTTTTGTTCTTGTGATGTCTAACGTGTTAAAAGCAAAATTTGAAACGAATAGCAAGAAAACTACGTGAGACTTACATGACTTCTGGAGGAGATAAATGTCCGTTTTGACACTGACGGTTAATATGGAAACCTATTCGGAAATAGCACAAGTGGAAGATTTTGATACCGAACAGGAACGCGAACTTATCTTGCGATGCCAAGAGCGAGATTCAGCTGCGATGGGAACGCTCATAGTGCAATACCAGCACTGGGTGTATAATATCGCTTATGGTATACTGGGTCATCATGAAGATGCGGAGGACGCGGCGCATGACGCGTTCCTCTCTGTTTGGCAAAATATAGATAGTTTCAAATTCCGATCAAGGTTTTCTACATGGCTGTACCGAATTGTGAAGAATAAATGCCTGAATGTAATTGATCAACGAAAACGTAGAAAAACGGATCCAATGGATATTGATGACTCTCAACCGTGGGTGCCGCTTGACAATACGACCCCTGAACAGGAAGTACTTCGCACTGAACAGAGTGAAATTCTACATGCTGCACTTGGTAGATTGAAAGAGAGTTATCGGACGATCTTGATCTTGCGTGAATTACGTGAACTTTCTTATGAAGAGATAGCGGAAGTGCTGAACTGCACACTGGGACGCGTCAAATCCCGATTGCACGAGGCACGAAAAGCTTTGAGGGAAGAACTTGAACGAATAGAATGGTAAGTGTGTTTTGTGATTTTGGCACACATAAACTAATATTGGTTTAGATAAATGAAACATCAACGTATTCAGAAACATTTATCAGCATATTTAGACAACGAATTAGCACCGGTCTTGCATAAGAAGGTTGAAACCCATTTGTCCACCTGTGAAGAATGTGCCGACCTGTTGGCAGATTTCAAAGTAAATCGGCAGCAGATCACTGAACTTGTGCATCCTGCTCCATCTATGAAGCATGTGGTTTTGGCAAAGATACGAGCCGCGGAAGCATCTTCGCGTAGCACATTCCTTGACATCTTTAGACGATGGGTGTTCCGACCTTTTACCGTCGGTGCGACAGCATTTTCAACACTCTGTTTCATCTTCGCGTTTTTCTACTTCTCATCTACACCTGCACCGCAGTATGATGAGCTTGTGGATTTCTATTTTGGTGTCCACACGGAAGAGGTGGCGAATAATCCGTTGAAGTCAAATGTTGCAACACCGCTGAGTACCCCCGCAACAGATGCCGAGGAAGTTGAAGACGGGACAGATACGTTGCTGGATGTCTATTTTAGTGATTAACTATAGTTTGGACACTTTCTCTTGGTTACATACTGATATTGCTGGCATTTGCAATATATTGTGAGTTTTGGATAGGATAATACTTTGATGAAAAAGTGTGAAAATATCAAAATGAGCAGCCCCAGCGGGGCGGAATGTGTATAGAAAACTGTGCCCCGACCAATGCAAGCCCCAGCGGGGCGACAGGTGTATCATAAGCACAAACTTTACTCACTAAATTAGGCGTTTTCCCCAGGCCGGTAGGTGCGGTTTCCTAACCGCACGGAACCTGTGCGAGAACCTCTATGAAGGTATTTGGCACAAAGCCGGTTCGGTTAGGAAACCGAACCTACCGGTACTTGGAAGGATGCTAAATTGATGCCAATCGTGTGGTTATGAAACCGCATCTACCGGGTCTGTGAGAGAGAACTTTTGGGTGATTCTATGCGAACAAAATCTATATCTGTGTTTTGCTACTGTATATTATTTGTTTTTATTCTGGCATCCAGTCGCCTTTTTGCTGATGTTGATACGTTGAAACGTATCGCAGAAGGGGAGAGTGATGTGGCATATATCGGATTGCGTCTCAAGACAACAAGCACATCCAGCGGCTCTCGGACGGTGGAGGAGGTCGTCATTCATAGAAATGCAGAGGATTCTTATCGTAAGTTTGTCTCCATTATCGGCGCACCGAAAGCGTTGGCAGAAGAAAATGATGCAGGTAAGAAACAGGTGGACAGAAATAGAGATACGCGTAATAGGAGAGGTAGAGAGTTCAGATGGCAACACCACCGAAGTCAATTTTCTATAAAAGAGATTGAGTTGATTGCACAAAACTATGCGTTAGAACTCAGACATTGGGGAGAGAATATCGCTGGACATCAGACAGATCTCCTCATCATTAAGCCGAAACATGCCAACAGATCCACCAAACACATATACTTTGCACGAAAAAATGGGGTTATCTTACGGGTAGAGGATTTAGATGCTGCAGGTATTCTACGGAATATGTTCGTTTATAATCGCATTAGTTTTGAACAGAATGCTGTTGAAACCAAGTGGAAAAATCTGCAAAAGGAAATTAATCCGCAACCGCGGCATAACCGTCCAAGAATTACACTTGCTGAAGCAGAAGAAATCCTCAAGAAAAAACCTATCCAACCGACATACATACCTCAAGGTTTCCAACTCCAAGGTTTATATAAACGTCATTTTAGAGGCATTCATATTCAGTTAAAATATACAGATGGATTATTGGATATAAACTTATTTGAAACTACAGATAAAGTTAGACCCAGTGAGAGACCTGTGATAAAGATTGGTGGTACTTCGGTACGTGAATATCAACGGGTTCCTGATTACGCGTTCGGTTGGAAAAGCGATGGTGTCAATTTCTTTATTTCTGGACCAATTCCACCAGCCGAATTGCAGAAGGTCGTTGAGTCTATTATCCTCAAGAAAGATAAGAAGTAATTTTTGGATTACATAGATTGTGTCGTCAGTTGGGTTTAACCATTTAAATCCGACTTTTTTTGTTTGGACATTGTCTGAACCAGGATTTTCAGGATAAGAGTCTGATATTCTAAAGTTTCTATCTAATACTATTTCTGATTAATAATATATCATTTTATCGTAGGTCGGGTAGAGGCACGAAACCCGACATGATAGACACCATAAGCGTCAATTTAGCATCCTTCCAAGTACCGGTTTTGTGCCAAATACCTTCATAGAGGTTCTTGCACAGGTTCCGTGCGGTTAGGAAACCGCACCTACCGGCCTGGGGAAAACGCCTAATTTACACTAAATTGATGCCTATGGTTACTACATGATAGACACAATCAATATGCGTCGGGTTTCGTGCCTCTACCCGACCTACGAAGGAGATGAACTTTAACATTCAAAGGAGAAAATAATGAACTATATTTTTGTTTTTATGCTAACTATTTTCACTACCGGTCTATTTTTTGCTGTTAATGCTGATGCGGATAGCATTGTGGATAAACTTGAGAATTCGCCTCGTCACGGTGAGTGGGTTACTGTTAAAGTAACGGATGACCGCGAAATCAACGCTTTCATCGTGTTTCCTGAGGTGAAAGAACCTGCGACTTCTATCATCGTCATCCACGAGATATTTGGATTGACCGATTGGATTCGGCTTGTGGCGGATAGACTTGCTGCTGATGGATTCGTTGCTATCTGTCCAGACCTACTTTCTGGTATGGGACCGGATGGCGGTGGTACTGAGAGTTTTGAGTCGGGTGATGATGTCCGTAAGACTATCCGTAATCTGACACCGGAACGTGTGAATGCTGACCTTGATGCTGTGAGTAAATATCTGCGGGATCTGCCTTCTACTAACGAGAAGGTGGCTGTCTCTGGTTTCTGTTGGGGTGGTGGAAAGACTTTCAGTTATGCGGTGCAATCGGATGAGATTGTGGGTGCGTTTGTGTTTTATGGGTCTGCCCCTGATGTTGATGACGTTCCGAAGATTTCTGTGCCTGTCTACGGGTTTTATGGTGAGAACGACAATCGTATCAATGCTACGATTGATCGGACGAAGGCAGCTGCGGATGCTGCTGACGTTATGTATGAACCTGTGATTTATGAGGATGTGGGTCACGGTTTCTTGCGGCAGGGTATGAAGGATGATGCGAGTGATACGCAGAAGGCTGCTGTGAAATCTGCGTGGGAACGTTGGGTTAAGATTTTAGGTGAATTGTAATTCTATACACCTTTCGCACCGCTGGTGCTAAGATTGTTTACATTTCTTAAATATAAAAGGAACACCTATGGCACATAGACTGGCTAACAAGATTGCAATTATTACGGGTGGTGCGCGGGGTATCGGTGCGAAGAGTGCGGAACTCTTTGCTGCGGAAGGCGCGGCTGTCGCTATCTGGGACATGAACGTTGCACGCGGTGAAGAGACGACACAACTGATAAATGCTCAAGGTGGCACGGCTATTTTCTGTGCGTGTGATGTTACGGATACGTCGCAAATTGCGGCTGCTACACAACGCGTTTCCACTGAACTTGGCAACCCGAATGTGCTATTCAATAATGCCGGTATCGCGGTTGTTGGCGAATTGGAAGAGATTACGGAAGCTGAATGGGATCGGCAGTATGCGGTGAATGTGAAAAGCATCTATCTGGTCTCCCGTGCGATTATCCCGTTGATGCGTGCTGCCGGTGGTGGGTCTATCATCAATATGGCGAGCGAGTCGGCTTTTGTTGGGTTTCCGATGCATCCTGCTTATACCTCCTCTAAGGCTGCGGTTGTGCATCTGTCGCGTAGCATGGCGGTTCGGTATGCTGAGGATAATATCCGTGTGAATAGTCTGTGTCCGGGAACTATCAATACCGAGCTTTATCAGGAGTTCTTATCGCAACAGGATGACCCGGATGCTGTGAACAATGAGATTGACAAAATGCATCCATTGGGTATTGGTGAACCTGTTGATATTGCGTGGGCTGCGGTTTATTTGGCTTCTGATGAGTCTCGGTATATGACAGGTGCTCCGATGCTTGTTGAGGGTGGGATTTTGTCTTTGTAATTTGTCTGAACCAGGATTTGCAGGATTAGTAGATTACCAAGATTATGAGTTTGGCTCACCAAAGTTCCTATTCCCAGTTTGACGTTTATTCTCTGATACGCTATAATCCCAGGCCGGTAGGTTCGGTTTCCTAACCGAACCGGATCTTCTGAGAAAACCTTTTTGAATGGCATTGGCACAAATCCGGTTCGGTTAGGAAACCGAACCTACCGGTCTGGTGAATAACGCTCATCCTGCAAATCCTGGTTCAGACGATCTCGGTTTTAAACCGCACCAACCGTTTTGCCTACAACGCATGATCAGCAGGGGTGAGCCCTTTCTTAAAGGTACCGAAACCGAACATTGTGGGTTTGTATTCAACGACATAGTCCACATGTGATGTGTCAGGGATGTTGTCTTCAAGTCCAACACACCAATATATTCCGTTGACAAGTAACCGCCGTAATCCTTCGCTTTCCAAATCTACGGAAGCTCCCATGGTTGTGTTGAATACGCGGCAGGTGTTGCCTGTCTCTCCCGTATAACTCTTTATCCACGCCATCGGCATTGTGGTTGTGTCGGGTTTGGGTGGATCATCGGGTTCCATGCCGGTAAGCACCTGTCCGTGAACCAATACCTGCGCATCCCCCGTCAACGATTTGATTCCGTAGACATCTGAGGGACCCCATATATCTTCCACACCTTTTAATATAGGGTGATCTTTGTTTTCCTCGTCGATGACACCGCGCGCACTCTCTTTCCCGTGGTGTCCATGATGGTTTATCCACGTCTCTCCGAGTACTTGCCGACCATACCCGCCATCAAACTCTTGGCTGTTGAAACTATATTTCGCATAAGGACTCTCTTTGTTTTCAGTGTAGTTGAAGGCGTGTGTTGCGGTACGTAACCCCATCACGGGTCCGCCTGCGTTGGTATAGTCTATGATGTGTTTCATCTGTTCATCGGGGAGTTCTCGGAAACGGGTGAATAAGACGAGCATATCCGCAGCTTCCAGTAGATGTAACCCCGGTATGTTATTCTGATTGTTTGGGTCAATCTCTCCTGTGTCGGGGTCGATTGCGAATAGGACGGAGCAATTGAATCCGTGATGTGTGGATAGGATTTTACCGAGCATCGGTAGTGCCTCTTCGGAACGATATTCTTCGTCTCCGCTCACGAGTACGATGTTTTTGCCTTTGCCGGCACCTTCGTGTCCTTCGTAGTCTACCCATTGATTGTTCATTATATCTGTGTATCTCCTGTCTTTAAGATTTTATGGTATTGAGTATAACATATTTTTTTTATTTCGTCATGTGGGTTTTGTTTGAATCGCGGATTTTCAGGATTTGAGTTTGATGTTTTATAGTGCCATTCTTAAGGTGACATTTTTTGTATCTTTGAGAGCCTCAATTTATAGTGGACATTTTTAGCTGAGAAGTCTTATCCTGTTAATCTACTAATCCTGTAAATCCTGGTTCAGACATTAATTGTTGAAAAATACTTGACAAACTTTGCAATTAGATGTATACTTAATATCGTGGCACAAATTCTTAACTGAATTTTTTAAGGATGCCAACATTTTTTTCAAATATACTTGACAAATAATCATCAGTTGTGTTATAATTATATTATGTGAAGAGAGTTAATATATACATTATATTTTATATGTTTGTGTATTCCCTGATTACACACACTTTGAACTCTCCAACGCACTATATATTTTTACGAAACTCAGCGCAACACTTAATAAAGGTGAAACGCGCAGCAAATTTAATAAGTTGACATTTTTTTGTAACTTATGTAGAATGGGGAACGTAGTTTAAAACGTAATACCGAGAAATTATATCGGTTGACATTATTTGTAACTTATGTTATAATTGATGACGTTATTATGAATATATATCGGTTTGAAGATTTGGGAATGAAGGACGGGAACCTGAGTTTCCTAAAAGATATAGTTAAGAAACAAGCCGAACCCCAAATAAAACGGAGGACATGCCGCATTGGGAATGCACATGTCTGATACCAAAAGGTTAGTAGAATAGATTTAATCCCTGAATCTGTTCTTGATATTTCAAATTGTATTGTTGGGTGCGATGACGTTTAGATAGATAATGTACGTGTCGCCCCTAAGTTAAACGTATTTTAGAAAATTTTATAAATAGGAGAACGAATAATGAACCTGTCAAATCGATTGACATTTTCTTTTATCTTTTCTGTTATACTCGTTGCCCTGTTTGCTGTTGCGCCTGCAATGGCACAGACAATCGAAGCTACATGGTCAACGGATCGGAATGATGATAATACCGCTAACGATCCGGGTTGGAGCGTTACGATTGGCGGACTTGCTGCGAGCGATACCGTAACCGTTACATATTTAGATCCTGATGGTACCGCAGCAGCGGCGACCGGCACCCAAGCAGGTTTTGATGGCGTAGCAGCGGATGCTACATCTGATACAGGCTCAATCCTCGCTGGCATTGGTGATGTCATTGCAGTGCAAGTTGAAGCAGGTCCATCAGGAACCACAACAACGTATCAACGTGTAACTTTTCCAGCAGGTGGTCCTGGTGCTACACTTGCATCAACGACCTTGACTAGGCTTCCAAAGTTAATGGAACTTGCCAAATCTGAATATTACGTGTCATTTGGTGGAACAGTAACCTTGACATTTGATTTTGCAGATGCGGTTGCTGATACGAATGGTGCCCCTGTTGCTGACTTACATATAAGTGACGTCTCAATTGCTGCTGCTACTGATTGGGTAGTTGATAGTGTTAGCGGAACGAATCAAGTAACAATTCGTTCAACTCATGATCGTACTGATACTTCAGTTGGGACTACAGTGGATCTTAGTGCTGTTTATGCCCAACCGACTGATCCAGCCACAGATGGTCAAGCAACGCTCACTTATGATAATATGGCACCGACCGTAACTGCTGATTCTGTTAGTGTAGCTGCACCTTCTGGTTTCCCCACACCTCCTGATGGCGTATGGGATAGTGTTTTCATTCTCACTTTCTCTGTTTCAGATGACGGTACTGGTAGTGGATTACCAGATGAAAATCCTGTCAGAATTGACACAGACGAAACTAAACTTGATGTAGGTGTTGTGGGTTTAGCTCCCGCAAGCGATGTTGTTGGTACTGAGTATCTTGTTAGAATAACACCAAAAGTTGGTCGTGCAACAACCGCTGGCGAAGAGGTTGTTATCACAATAGTACCTATTGATAAATCCGGTAACGAAGGTAGTATGGCTACTACAGTTAAGTTGGCGGAGAGTACTCCTCCTGATGCATTGTATACGTCTGCGGCTCCAGCAAGTGGTGATGTAATGCAAGGCGACGAAATCACAGTGACCTTTGCTTCAGATCCTGGTGCTGTAACAGCTACGGGTGCCGCAATCTCTGGTACCGGTGCAACACGCACTCTTACGGTTGATGCTGCTCAGGCAGTAGGTGCACTTGAAATTGTACTTACCTGGGGAGAAAGTGGTCGACAAGTGCTTAATTATACAGTGGTAATTCCAGCTGTGGCGTTTACTTCAGCAGCTCCAGCAAGTGGTGCGACTGTAGAACAAGGTGACACAATTACTCTGACCTTTGCTTCAGATCCTGGTACTGTAACAGCTACGGGTGCCGCAATCTCTGGTACCGGTGAAACACGCACTCTCACGGTTGCAGATGATCAAGCAGCAGGTGCTTTGTCAATTGCACTTTCGTGGGCTAATGGTGGTTCTCAGGCACTTTCTTACACAGTTTCTGTGTTTGTTTCAGCAAATCCAACTTCACCATCAAACATTATGATGGTTGAAATTCCTGCAGAATCTTATGTTGTTCTCGTTAGATCAATGAGTACTACTGAAGGCGCATTGCAATTTCCAGATGTTCCACCAGTCAATGGTACAGCTGTTGATGTCCAAGCGTGGAGCGATATGCCGGATCTATGGGACCTTTTCCAGAGAACCGCGCAGAATCGTGGTGGTGCAATCGTTTTGAGAAAGTCCGCCGATGCCGCTGATAACGATATGAAAAACGATGACGATGAGTATATCGGAATGTACGCCACACCGGCTGTCGGTAGTGTCGGTATCAGTGAAATTATGTGGGCACGTGATCTCGGACAGGGAACTGCAGCTCAACAGGCAGCAGGACAGTGGATTGAACTTCAGAATCTCAATGATAAACCCGTTAAGGTTTTGATCTATGCACAGAAAGGAAGTGAAGGACTTGTTAGCGGCGGACTCCTTGTTGATACAGCTGCTGGTGACTCACTTCTTGGTAACCCTGGTGGTATGGTTATTGATGCTGTCCAAAACATCAGAAACGATGGCAATCAAACGAATGATGGCTGGGATATTAAAGGTCAGGACGGTAACAGTGTAGAAGGTGTATCTTTCGCCTCAATGCACAGGATCCTGCCGGATAAACAGCCTGCATATACGCTTGCTCAGAATTATACGAAACGCAAGGGTACAAACGGTGGGCATTGGGCAAAGTCCGGCGGTGCATATCTCCGTAGCCAGACAACCCACACTTCAGGTGGCGTTACCAACGTGCCAATCCTTTTTGACTACAGAGGCACACCGGGTGATGTGAATAACCGTACTGGTATAGATTTCCACACGAAAGCTGGAAAGACGAACCTTAGTGACGGTGCAGAATTGATCTTCAATGAAATCGCGAACCGTTCCGATGCTGATAAAGATTACGAATGGATTGAAATTCTGAACAGAACTGACTCTGTTAAGAGTTTGCGGTCGTACATTATAACCATGCTAACGAAGAAGGGGACTAATGACAACGATCAGGATCAGGAAACAGTATTGTATCATTTCGCACATGATACAAATGCTGATGTTCCGGCAAATGGTGTGTTGCTCTTAGTTGCTTCAGACCCAGCCAAAGACGATGAGCATCCGCTTTCTGTCGGTTACAACGTTGATGAGAATGAAGAAGATCAGGTTCCTGGTTTCAAAGGTGATCATGTGCCACGGTATAAGGTCGTTAACTTTGGAAGCAACGGTCTACCGAATGGTAACTTTGTATTAGTCTTGCGTAGACCTGATACAGTTGAAGGTCATGATGATGGCGGTAGAGGCAGAGCCGAAACCGGTAGGGCTGATTTTGATAAGATCGTTGATATGGCAGGATACGCTAACTTAAAAGCAACTAATTATCCGAATCCAGTATCCAACACAAACTTGTGGCCACTGGATGATTTCCCAGCACCAGGTTATACCAACAATAACCTTGTGGAAAACACGGTCCATTCTCGAGCAGTTGTTAGAGACAATAAAGATGGCGACCGTCTTGGCACAGGTGCTACGGACAATGATAACAACAAATCTGCATATAGAGACGCAGGTTTTACCGGTATTGGGTATAGACGTGATGTCCCCAGAGATGGTAGATACGGCGGTACTCCGGGTTATCATGGTTCGGAAAAAGGTCTTGCCACAGATCTCACTGACGACGTAGTTATTAGTGAATTAATGCTCTCTACTGGTAGTTCGACCAACAGACAACTGCCACAGTGGATTGAAATCACAAATAACTCAGGTACGAAAACCGTTAATCTTTCAGCTGATTCAGGTTGGAGATTGGTGATTGAAACACCTGTTGATGCAATCAGAACCCTTAACTTTAAAGATAAGGGACAGGTTAAATACATTTACCCGAAGCAAACAATTCTAATTGTTGCTGGTAGTCCTACACGTAATGCACAAGCAGGTAGTGATCGATTATCGAACGACATCATCTTCAAGTCTGATCGGGTCTTCAATGTTCTCAGAGAATATGGTACAGGATTTACTGAGATTCAAGATGATCCTGAAGATCTTCGGGCACCACTGACGAAGAGTGACCGCTACCGTTTCTTGAACCAGAAACACTTCAATATTAGGTTGATTGACGGTAAAGGGACTGTTGCGGATGAAGTTGGTAACCTTGATGGAAATCCACGCACTAACGATACGGCTGACTGGGATTACCCGAGTGGTCTTACCAAAGATGGCGACCGAACTTCGTTCATTCGTGTCTTTGATGAAGGACTGAAGGCGCGCCAAGCTGTCGGTAGTGATGCTGTTGATGTGCTCCCACTTGATGCTGTCCGTTCCGGAGCAGTTGAAGAAGGGAAACTTGATCTTAATGATTATGACAGTGTTATTCCTGCAGAATATGCATGGATACATGCTGCAGCACTTAACTTTGATTCCATTTATGTCAGACATACCTGGTATGGAAGTGAAGATGACTATGGTACCCCCGGTGCTCTTAAAGGTCAGGTGTTACCAGTTCAATTGTCATTCTTCCGTCCGACATTGGAAGACGGTCAAGTTGTTATCCGTTGGACTACCGAATCTGAACTTGACAACGCTGGATTTAATATCTATCGTAGTGAAGATCGTAACGGTGAGTTCACAAAAGTCAATGAACAGTTAATACAAGGTAAAGGTACCACCGCGGAACGTAGCACCTATAATTGGGTTGATACTTCAGCGAAACCTGGTGCAGTTTACTACTATCAAATTGAAGATGTATCTTTCGCAGGTGAGCGTAATCCGCTTACGACTACTAAGTTGAAAG
Organism: Candidatus Poribacteria bacterium; assembly: GCA_965214095.1. Classification (GTDB taxonomy): domain Bacteria; phylum Poribacteria; class WGA-4E; order WGA-4E; family WGA-3G; genus MSPOR6. The sequence goes on from OZ243938.1 coordinate 3,636,590, forward strand.
GCTTGATCTCGGCCAAGAACAAGCTGACAACGACGTGGAGCGAATTGAAATCACAGAATTAACTCAGGGATATTCTAACTAACCTACCCCCGAGCGGATGGCGAACTTCGGTTCGTTATCCGCTTTTTTTTATAGATGCGGAATGTCTGAACCAGGATTCACAGGATTTTTAGATTTCCAGGATTTTCCGTGTCAAGTTTGTTTTGAAAAGTTGACATACTGTCGAGACAAACATTAATGTACACTTGACAAAGAGACACCAATAAGGTAATCCTGTAAATCTGTAAATCCTGTGAATCCTGGTTCAGACAGTTCCCAATAAGGTAATCCTATAATCCTGCTAATCCTGGTTCAGACAAAAAAATATAAATACATAACAAAAATATACATAAAAAGGAAGGTCAAATGAAAGAAGAGAAATTAACATACCAAATCATCGGCTGTGCTATGGAGGTACATAGGAAGCTTGGTAACGGTTTTCAAGAAGTGATCTATCAACGTGCTCTTGAGATTGAATTGGAACGCGCAGGAATTGGTTTTGAACGTGAAGTAGAATATCCTATCTATTATGATAAGATCAATATTGGGTCAAGAAGAGCAGACTTCATTGTTGGAGAAAAGGTGGTAATAGAATTGAAGGCACTCATTGCGTTAGAAGATGTTCATATAGCACAAGCCAGAAACTATCTGGAGGCATTTGATTTGGATATCGGTCTATTGATTAATTTTGGCGGGAAGAGTTTGGAGCATAAAAGGTTGTTCAATCCGAACAGAAATGATTGAAGTAGGTTGTCTGAACCAGGATTCACAGGATTGGTAGATTTCCAGGATTTTCCGTGTCAAGTTTGTTTTGATAAGTTGACATACTGTCGAGACAAACATTAATGTACACTTGACAAAGAAACACCAATAAGGTAATCCTGTAAATCTGTAAATCCTGTGAATCCTGGTTCAGGCTCTTATCCTGTAAATCTGTAAATCCTGTAAATCCTGGTTCAGGCTCTAATCCTGTAAATCTACTAATCCTGCTAATCCTGGTTCAGACTATTATCCTGTGAATCCTGGTTCAGACAAAATTACCAATCTTCAATCAATTGCACTAACAACCGCACACCATAACCGGTTGCGCCTTCAGGGATATATGTGGACCCTTTCATTCCCCAGGCAGTGCCAGCGATGTCAAGATGCACCCACGGATACCCTTCAGCGAACTTTTTGAGGAACGCGGCACCGGCAATCGTACCGGAAGTGCCATCACCGATGTTCTGCACATCAGCCACTTTGCTTTTTACGCCTTCATCATAATCATCCCACAGCGGCAGTTGCCAGACGCGTTCGTGCGTTTTGTCAGCGGCGTTCTTGACCTTCTCCATCAGCGCATCGTCTGTACCCATCGCACCCGCTGCGATATGTCCGAGAGCCGCTATCACAGCACCTGTGAGGGTTGCTAAATCAATCACACCGTTGGGTTCATACTGTGCTGTCCAACCGAGTGCATCTGCTAAAATTAGTCTACCTTCGGCATCTGTATTCATAATCTCAATTGTTTTACCACCATAGGATGTCACAACATCTCCCGGTTTAATTGCAGTGGAACCCGGCATATTTTCAGTTGTCGCGATAATCCCGAGCACACGCACATCCGGTTTCAACTGACCGATGACCTGCATTGCACCTAATACGGCTGCAGCCCCGGACATGTCGTGTTTCATCTCGTCCATCCCTTTGCCAGATTTCAACGATATGCCACCCGTATCAAAAGTAATCCCTTTGCCAACGAGGACAACGGTATCGTGTCCTTCCCCTTCAGGTGTATATTCCAAGATGATGAACCGTGGTTCTTCAGCACTCCCTTGTGCAACTGCTAATAGGGTACGAAAGCCTTTTTCTTCAAGTGTTGGTTTGTCAAAAACTGTGCAGTCTAATCCGACTGTATCCGCAACTTCTTCGGCTTTTTCAGCGAGTTGTGTTGGCGTGAGATGGTTGCCGGGTTGATTGCTCAGATCGCGGGCAAGGATAGTGCCGTTAGCGATGGTTTCTCCGCGTGTAACAATCCGTTCCATCAGCGATTTCTCTGATTCACTTCCTACGAGAAAGGTCAGCGATTCAAGCGATTTATTTTCATCTTCCTTATCATCGCTTTGCGTTTTGTGCTGCTTGAATTCATATAATGAAAGCAAGCTGGCTTCAACGGCTGCTTGTGTCCACTCGTCTTGTGTTTCGGGTGGAATAGGCACAGCAATAGATTTAAGCCCCATATCACGGACTTGTCGCGCAGTGTGTCCAGCAACTTGCCGTACCTGTTCAGCATCAAGTTTCTCAAACAATCCGAGTCCAACGAGTATGACACGCGGTGCAGCAATCCCACCGTTTGTATAGAGTACGCTTGTAGTCTTCGGTTTTCCTTTGAAATCACCGAGGTTCAGAAACGTTTGTATGCTACCGTCCAATGCGGAATCAGCGGCTAAGAGTAGCTCATTGTGCATGTCATCTTCAAGCACTGGGATGAGGATAGCATCCGTTTCTAATTGACGAAAATCACCTATATTGACAGTTATGTTCATATTTAATCCTTTTTTTTGTGATGTTTTAATTGTAACTATAGTTTGGACAGTTTTTTGGTGTATAGCACACGTTGAACCTTATGCGTCAATTTAGCGTCCTTCCAAGTACCGGTAGGTTCGGTTTCCTAACCGAACCGGACTCACCCCCGTGTCGGTAGGTTCGGTTTCCTAACCGAACCGGCTTTGTGCCAAATACCTTCATAGAGGTTCTCGCGTAGGATCTGGTTCGGTTAGGAAACCGAACCTACCATCACGGGGCGTAGGATCTGGTTCGGTTAGGAAACCGAACCTACCATCACGGGGCGTAGGATCCGGTTCGGTTAGGAAACCGAACCATAAGCGTCAATTTAGTGATTTTTTGCTGCATTTTCAAGGTGTTCTAATGTTGTGTCTCTATTAGCACGTCTCTCAATGTAGCACCCATTTTGGAAAGCGTGTTTTATTTCATCAAAAGTTTGCCGAAAAGACATTATAGACTTGCGGAAACCTATTGCAAGTGTGCGTGCGAAGGTGCTAATAAGTTCTGCTGTTTTTGTTAGACTATGTTTTAGACATCGCCAGCCGACCCTTAACATGATCCAGTGCCGCATAATTGCGACGATGAGTTTTGCATATAACTCACATAAGATTCTATATGGCTTGTCGCTACGGGAGGTATCAACTTTTCCAATGCTTTTGAAGCACTTGAACATCAACTCAATCTGCCATCGGATGCGTGCGACAGCACAAATCTGTTCAGCAGTCAGATGGTCTACTTCTATATTAGTAATGTAGATATTCCATCTTGCGAGCTGAAGTCGTTTTGGTGAAGGTTTCGTCTGCTTCCGCTTCGCACGATGTTTTATCTCCTTAATACGCTGTTGGTTTTCTGTTTCTGAAAGTCTTTGAACAACTAATCGTGCTTTGAGACGCTTGTTTTTACCTATAAAGATTTGTTTGTCCTTGAAGTTATCAGAACCCTTCTTGAGCCATTTTAGCAAGCAAAAAGGGTCACCTGTTTCATCATAGAGAAAACACTGGACTTTGTAGCGTGATATCCAAAAGACGTTTGCATCGGAAAGTCTTTTGAAGGTATCAAGTGAATAATAGCCGAGGTCTGCGAGGCGCAAACTGCCGGCGGGTAGCATATCAATCTGCTTTTCAATAGTGCTATCAGCGGTGATACCATTGGTCAGTTCAAAGTGTTCAAAAGTGCCTGTGGCACTATCAAAACGCAGGTGGAGTTTCACGGCAGCTGTGTTCGGTTTGTTCTTTTTGCTTCCACCTTCCCAAGTTTCGTGGAGCACATCAGGGAGTGTAATCCAAGAACTATCTTGTAAATAGACACCAGTGAACTTTTCAAGGAGCGGAAGCGTTTGCGGGTCGGCAGAAATAACCTGGGAAGCAGTAGCATCAAGGATAACTTTCAGGGTCTCTGCTGCTTCAGATGTAAATCGTTGTTCAATGGCTTGTCGTGAGATTGAAATCCCCAGTACACCAGCAGTTTGCGCAAGTTGTGTATAGGTGGCATCCGGGTTTTCTAACCAAGTCCAAATAAGTATTTGAGCAAAACGACTACCGTTGAGTTTACAACTTCTTTTGACAAAACCTGTATTGAGAGCTGCATCATTGGCTATAGTTGTAAGAATATGTTGCATTTCTTTGGGAACTTGTGATAATGTATTCATTGGAAACACCTCTTTGTAGACCATAATAACTCTATATCTACATTATATATGAGGTGTTTTCATTTTTACAGAAGTTTTATTTCATAATTTATACTTTCTCTGATTAAAAGTTGACACTTATCGGTCTTAGTGCATCCTTAAATTGACGCTTATGGTTCGGTTAGGAAACCGAACCTACCGTCTTGGGAAAACGCCTAATTTACACTACATACTAAGTTATTTAGATTTACGCATGCCCGTCATAATGACGAGGGGTTCATCACTTGTTACCGTTAATGAATGGTAAGTATTAGCAGGCACATCAATTCGGTCACCTTTTTCGACGGTGCCTTCCGCATCGGCGACTTTTGCTTCTGCCGTGCCAGATAACACACAAACGACTTCATCCTGCGTGTGAATATAATCAAGATACGCACCACCCGGACGACCAGACCACTGATATGCGTCAAAACCTTCTGATTGTAATTGTGCTTTCAATACGTCTACATCGTCATTTTCTTCTAACCAACGTGTTTTCCATTTCATTGCTATTCTCCTTATAGCGGTTCTAATTTTACTGGACACACCTTCAACTCAGCAGTATGTGTAATCGGATCATATCCAGAACCTGTTAGCAGATTTACAGGTACATCTGCAAAACTGAAACTGGCAAATACTGTGCCGCGTGGTGAACGATTTGTTGCCTTGACTTTTATATTTATACTCCCACGCGCACTACTCATTTTGCACCATTCCCCATCTGACAACTGCCATTTGTCGAGGTCTGCGGGGTTCACTTCAAGCGATTCTTCGGGTAAAAGATAGTCTATACCTTGAGACCTTCCCGTTTGTGTGCGGGTATGATAGGATTGCAAACGTCTACCAGTCGTCAACCAAACAGGAAAATCATCGCTGATTGTCTCCGCTGGGTCACGGTAATGCACTTTAGAAAAAATACCTTTTCCGTTAACAAAAGTATCCTCGTGCAATAGCGGTGTGCCGGGGTGATCTTTATGCGGAACAGGCCACTGGTTGTTTAAGATGTCCGTAACGCCATTCTCAATACGTTCCCAATCTAATCCGGCATAAATCGGTGAGAGACTGCAGAGTTCATTGAATATCGGTTCAGGTGAGTCATACTCGAATCCGTTGAATTCCAGTCGTTTTGCCAGTTCAGAAATAATCCACCAATCAGGTTTTGCTTTACCGGGAGGTGGTACTGCTGCACGTAACCGTTGCACACGTCGTTCAGTATTTGTGCATATACCATCGGTTTCACCCCATGCTGTTGCTGGCAGCACAACATCGGCAAGTTCCGCTGTTTCGGTCAGAAATATGTCAATGACAACGAGGTGGTCTAAGGCTCGGAGGGCATGTTCACAATGTTCTCGGTCAGGGTCAGACAACAACGTGTTCTCACCATCAATAAGCATCGCGTGAATGCTATCCCCGCAAAGGTCTAAAGCCGTAACTTTCGTAATTCCTTTCTCAAGGTCAACTTCCTTGCCATAAGCCGCTTTGAACTTTGCTTGATACTCAGGATCCGTGACCGATTGAAACCCCGGATAGTTGTTTGGTAAAGCACCACTGTCGCCTGCGCCTTGGATATTATTTTGTCCACGCATTGGGTTAATGCCCGTTCCTTCGCGTCCGACATTCCCTGTCATCAGCACAAGGTTACATAAACTTTGGACGTTTTCTACGCCGCAGATATGTTCTGTAATTCCAAGTGTGTAGTAGATAGCAGCTGCATCCGATGCACCATACCACATCGCAGCGGTTTCTATGTTTTGTGCGGGGACACCTGTGATTGTTTCTGCCCATTCAGGTGTCCACTGACTGATATGTTCAAAGAAGTCGTCAAAGCCGGTTGTCCGATTTTTAATGAATTCTTCATCAATCAATCCTTCACGAGCGATGACGTGTGCCATTCCGAGGAGCAGTGCTGTGTCTGAACCCACACGGAGGGGCAGATATAGATGAGACAACTCTGCCAAGCCGATACGTCTCGGATCTGCGACAATAAGTTTTGCACCGCGAGCAATCGCCTTTTTCAATCCGGTCGCTGCAACAGGATGGCATTCAGTCATGTTTGTACCGATACAGAAGATGACATCAGGTTTCTGCATATCGACGAGTGGGTTAGACATCGCGCCTCGTCCGATTGTCGCTGCCAGACCGGCAACGGTCGGTGCATGTCAGGCACGGCTGCAATTGTCAATATAGTTTGTCCCAAAGCCTACGCGTATGAACTTCTGCATCAGATACGCCGCTTCACTCGGTGCACGTCCAGAAGCGATACCGTAGATACCATGTCTACCGTGTTCAGCATTGGCTTTTCTGAATCCTTCAGCAGCGACATCAAGTGCATCTTCCCAACTCGCTTCATGCAGTTCACCATCATCACCACGGATTAGCGGTGTCTTTAGTCTATCAGAATGATGTACAAAATCGTAAGCGAACTGTCCCTTGACGCAGAGCGCGCCTTCATTCGCAGGACCGTCCATTGCAGGGTGGATACCAATTATTTTTTCGTCTTTTGAAAGCACATCAATAGAACAGCCAACGCCACAATATGGACAGATAGTTCGTGTCTTGTCAAACGTCCCGTCTGTAACCTCATCAACCGCACGGAGTGCCTTTTTGTCGGCAAGTGCACCCGTGGGACAAGTCTGGATACACTGTCCACAGAACGTGCAAGCAGAGTCCTTTAGAAGTCCATCAAACTCTGTGGTAATCTGTGTCTGAAAACCGCGGTTCATCACATTGATGGCGTGGTCACCTTCCTGCTCAGCACAGACACGAACACACCGATAGCACGAAATGCATAGTTCATAATCCCGAAGAATAAAGGGATTGTCATCAGTTTTGTTCGTGCCAGATATAGTGCCCTCAATATCGGTTGTCTTAATCTGGTATTCATCACAGAGATTGGCAAATTCACGGGAAGCGTATCCACGCAACGGATGCACATCTACCTCACGGTTCTCACTCATCACCATTTCAAGCAGTGTTTTCCGATATGTCTCAATTGTATCAGTTGATGTGCGGATGACCATACCAGCGGCAGCTTTCGTTGTGCAAGAGGCTACCGGGTTTCGCGCACCTTCCATCTCTACGATACACAAGCGGCAGCCACCAAAAGGGTCTAACCGTGGATCATAACACAACGTAGGAATATCTTTCTCATGACGTTGTGCCACTTCAAGCACAGTCTCACCTTCAATAAAGTCGACTTCAATTCCGTCAATCTGCATTTTATCTGCCATAATCCACGTTTTTATCCTGTCAAATGTGAACAGATCAATATAACACCTGTAGGTCGGGTAGAGGCACGAAACCCGACAAGCATTGAACGTGTCGGGTTTCGCGTTGCTCTACCCGACCTACGATATAAACTCTTAGTAACGTTCATCAATTGAAAATTATTAAAACTAAACGCAATTAGTTTTCTTCTGTAAAATCGATCTGCGGCACCTCAAACTCACCCGATAAAATCCTGGCTTTTTCCGCTTCAACTTTATCAAGCACATTTTGAGGTATCTTCTCTTTCATTTTGGGATTGTAGGTGAGTGTGATTGCCTGGTCCTTCAACATATTAAAGGTATAAATCTGCGGTTTAAACTTACCATCCTTAACCTCTTTCGCTATCTGAACAAATACATCAGGAGTAATTACGGCATTGGCAAGTACTGTTTCTGGTGATATGTCACTCTTATCCAGATTGGCACCAAAGGTATATACTGTCTTACCTTCTTCCAAGGCATTCTCTGCCGCTTCATAAGCACCGAGTCCAGCAGCATCTGCATTGGGAAACAGAAAGTCAACACCTTGATTAATCAGTGCTTCTGAGTATCTTTTCCCTGTAACAGCATCTGTCCAGTCCCCAACCCACATTTCGATAACTTTTACTTCAGGATTAACACTCTTCGCACCTGCTTCAAAAGCGATGAAAGTACTCTTGACAGATGGAATCTCCTGTCCACCGATACACCCCAGTTTGTTCCCTTGTGTCATCATACCCGCCATTATACCTAACAGGTACGCGGGTTGTTCAACACGGAAGTTTGCGGGAGAGATGTTGTCAGTGATCGTGCCACCTGATGAGGTGATAAAAATCGTATCCGGAAAATCAGGTGCGACTGCCTTTGCCGGTTCTTGATATTCATAACCGTGTCCAAAGATCAAGTCAAATCCCTTATCTGCATAATAACGGAAGTGTTGCTCTTGCTCAGGCATAGTCTTACTCTCAACGTCCATTATTTTTGCCCCAAGTTCTTTTTCTATCTGAAGAAGTCCAGTGTATGCCAATGCGTTCCATCCTGCATCCGATTTAGAAGCGGGAAGAAGCATGGCAACTTTGAATTCCTCCTCTGTGTTCTTATCTGAACATTCAATTATCACGGCTGACATGGTTAAAAGAAGCATCAAACATATCGTAAATTTTGCGCTAAACTTAAGTGACCGACGAACTCGTATCATCATCTTGTTCTCCTATCTATTGTTGAATCTTACACAATTATAGCAGAATTGTTTGTGCGGTGCAAATTGTAAGTTGATTGGCGGGGTCATTTAGTTTTCGGTTTTTCTTGTGTTTTTTCACATACGCTAAATACCTCAAGCCGGTAGGTTCGGTTTCCTAACCGAACCATAGGCGTCAATTTAGTGTATATTAGGCGTTTTCCCCAGGCCGGTAGGTGCGGTTTCCTAACCGCACGGAACCTATGCGAGAACCTCTATAAAGGTATTTGGCACAAAGCCGGTTCGGTTAGGAAACCGAACCATGGGCGTCAATTTAGTGTATATTAGGCGTTTTCCCCAGGCCGGTAGGTTCGGTTTCCTAACCGAACCGGATCCTCCGTGAGAACCTCTATGAAGGTATTTGGCTCAAAGCCGGCTGGGTTTCCTAATTGAACCTTATGTGTCAATTTAAGGGAATTACACTATAATCCCAAGCCGGTAGGTTCGGTTTCCTAACCGAACCGGATCCTCCGTGAGAACCTCTATGAAGGTATTTGGCTCAAAGCCGGTTCGGTTAGGAAACCGAACCTACCTTCTTGAGATTAACTTTCAGTAAATCCTAATGTTGATAATTTTTTAGAATGAGATTTTGGTCAGTTCACAACAACGGCTCAGAAATTTTTCCAAGCACACGCGGCAGCCAGAGACTCAAATCCGGAATATAAGTCACAAGGATCAAGGCGATCAGCAACAAACCGATAAACAGTATCACAGACCGATAGAGGAGCACAACCGACCTGTCAAACTTCATACTTGAAATAAACAGATTCATTCCAACAGGAGGTGTGAGATAACCGATCTCAAGGTTGGTTAGGACAATGATACCGAGATGAACCTTGTCAATACCAAATTGGTCGGCGATGGGTAGCAGTAACGGAACGACGATGATAATCGCTGAAAAAATGTCCATCATACACCCAACGATCAGCAGAAAAATATTGAGTCCGATCAATGTTACGACACGACTATCTGTCATTGACTCTATCCAATCAAGCACGATTGTTGGCACATCAAGCGTAATGAGATAGTTTGTCAACGCCAAAGCAATACCGAGAATAATTAGAATTGCCCCAACAAGAACCATACTATCTTTGACTATACGTGGTAGGGTTTTTATAGATATGGATCGGTGGATACATATTTCAACGACACAGACATATATGACTGTCAATGCAGCAATTTCATCAAGGGTAACGTAACCTGTAAGGATTCCACCTAACACGAGGAATGGTAATATCAGTTCCCATTTAGCATCCCAAAAGGTTCGTAGGAAAACAGAAAAGTCAAATGGGGTAGTTTCTGTCTTCTTAAGAACACTCCATCCGCTACAGTAGAAACTTAGGATGGCAAGAATGATTATTCCCGGTATGATCCCCGCAAAGAACATACTATCAATCGGCACTTGTGCGATAATCGCATAGAGAATAAGAGGAATACTTGGCGGGAATAGCAGACCGATACTACCGGAGGCAGTAATCAACCCAAGCGAAAACCTTTCATTATAGGTTTGTCGCAGAATAGGATAGACCAATCCACCGAGGGCAATAATGGTTACACCAGAGGCACCGGTAAATGTGGTAAAGAAAGCACAGGTGATAAGAACAACAACCGCTATGCCACCCGGCAACCAACCGACACTGGCACGGGCAAATGCAACTAATCTTTGCGGTGCTTTCCCCTCGGCAATAATGTAACCAGCGAATGTAAATAGCGGAATAATCAGTATTGTGGAATTCTTTGTCAGTCTATTGATATCAATTAGGATGGTAGAAATCGGTTCACCAGCCATAGCATAACCGACAATCGCAGCACCCCCAAGTAGAACAAAGAGCGCACCACCCAACAGAGCAAAACCGACTAATCCGATGCCGATAATATATCCCATTACTCTTGTTCTCCTTCGACATCTTCCGTCAACTGTTCTTTATCCGTTAAATTGATGATTATCTGTAGTATCAGGTGAATTCCGATGAGGACAAAACCAAACGGTATAATAGTCTTTGCCCACCACATCGGTATAATGCCTATAGTCGCAGGACTCTTTTGTTGTTCCATCAGAAAGTCAAATCCGAAATAAGCCAAAATGCCCACAACAATCAGACTCAGCACATCAATAATATAGCCAGTATATCGGGTAACGTTGGCGGGTAAAATTCTGTTCAGCGCATCAATGCTAATGTGTCGTCTTTCAGAGGAAGCGAGGGCAGCACCAAGAAAGCACATCCAAAGAGTTAAGTTTTGAAGCAGATGGTGTTTCCACAACAAATTCGTTTTAAAACCGTATCGCAACACAATTTCAAGGACTGCAAGGCCAATCATCGTCGCAATAATCACGCACAATAAACCGTTTTCAATTTTGCCGAGCAGGGCATTAATTCGTTGGAAGGAGTTCTTATGAGAAGATTCCATTGATTTATGTTATACCATTTCTAATAGAAAACGCCGCATTTTTGTAGCATAAACTGCCAGTTTGTGCCGTCCTTCAAGACATTCTTAACAAATGTTAATGGGATAAACATTTATAGAAATGGTATTATTTATTCTCCGCTAACACCTGAATACCTGCCGAGGGGAAAACAGCAACTTTCGCATTATCAGGTAGTTCTTCAGCAAACAGTTGAATTAGTTGTTCAAGGTTACGAAAGAGTATCCCGTTGGCATGCTTTTTATGGAAATCGTCAACCAAAAAGTACTCAGACCACACGTGCAGTTGGTCTCGGTTTCCAAGTTTTGGTTCGGGCAGTTCAGGCGGAATATTTTCCATCCGCTGCCTCAAATATCGCGCATAATCAATTTGATCAAATAGACCGTGATAGCAGACACCATCGCTTGCAGGATTGAGGAGCATCTTATATGCCTTCTCAAAGTATCCTGCTGCCCATAATGCTTTTCCTGTTTGGATAGGATCGCTATCAAGTGGGTAGCAATTCAGCACAATAAGGTCCGTCTCTTTTCGGGATTGCATCGGTATTTCTGTTCCATAAGTATCTAACGCGAAATGTGCACCAGCACGATGTGCCTGTACATAATCCCCAACAAACAAACCGCAAATCTCTCTACGTGAATTAAGCACAACATTCGCAATTACATCAAGACCGATAACATTTGCAACTTCCTCAGCAAAATCACGATGGTCTGGCGTATCGCTTTTTCTCTCTATCACTGCATGTCCACGTCCCGGTGAAAAGGTATGGAAATAGAACATCGTTGCAAACCCAGCAATACCGGGAACAACCAACTTCGCGCCACCTCCGAATCCAACCGCACCGTGTGGATAAATACCACCCAAGCAGATTTTGAAATCCGCATCTGCGACAACACTGTTGATATAGATCGGCATCCCATTTTGTAGACTGCCATATCCACGCAAGTCACCACTCATAAAGTCATGACATGTAACCTCATATTCAGCAGCTATATCGGCACCGACTTTTTTCTCAATCTCTTCTTCTAATAGGGGACGGTGAGACCCACCACCCACTACAAATCGGATTTCAGATTTTGGAACACCAGCAATGGTAAGTTCGCGCAATAGGAAAGGGATTACTTCTGCTGCAGGCGTAGGACGACTCAGGTCATCTACAACAATAGCAGCACTCTTTTTACCCTTCGCGAGTTCTGATATACGTTGTGTGCCGATAGGTTCTGCAAATGCTTGTTCAATCTGTGTATTAGTTAGTGCGGGGACATCCTTTGGACCCAAAATTTCCACTTCCCATCCAGAAGGGAAATCCAGAGTAAGTTCAATATCACCATACCAAGCATGTGAGTGGACTGTGGCTGTGTTGTTCATATCTGTTTTCCTTTGTGGGTTTTTTAGTGAAATTTGAAATTAACAATACACTGGACATTTAGAAAAACGCGTTTGTAGTCGCGCAATTCATTGCGCCTCGGACATTATATAAATAAGTAATTGGGACAATATGTCTCATTAATTGTCCGTTTTACCATAGTTTTAGGATTTTGTTCAATTCTGTCTGAACCAGGATTTGCAGGATTTACAGATTTACAGGATAAGAATCTGAAACATCAAAGTGCCATCCAGAGAATAAACGTCAAACTCGGAATAGAAACTTGGCAGAGCCAAACTCATAATCCTGAAAATCTACTAATCCTGAAAATCCTGGTTCAGACATGCAATTCCTAACATCGTTTGCATGACGTGTGGAAGTAGCAAATACAACGTTATTGAAGTGAGTTCGGTGTTAATATTTGAGTGCCAGCAACAGGTAAAATTGCAACTTTAGCACGTGCAGGAAGTTTCTCTGTCATGAGCTCAATCAGTTGGTCTAAGTCACGGTAAAGGAGAGATGACGGATACTCTTTGTAGAAATCATCTCTATCAAAATGCTCAGACCACACATGAAGTTGGGTCGGTTTCCCAATTTTGGGTTCAGGAGTTGGGACCGTAGGCAAACGTTCAATTTTCTGTCGCATATAACGTTTGTAATCCAGTCGGTCAAACAACCCGTGGAAACAGGAGCCGTCAGTTGCAGGATAAAGTGCAATCGTATAGGCGTTTTCAAAGTAGGAAAACGCTGCGAGTGCTTTATCAAGTTGAATCGCATCAGCATCAAGTGGATAACAGTTAATCACAACAAGATCGCTTTCTGTCCGAGTTTCCTTCGATATTTCCGTTGTGTAGGTTTCCAACGCAAAATGTGCCCCTTTACGATGTGCTTTAACGAAGTCTCCGAAAAACAATCCGCAGATTTTACGTTGACTATTGAGCACAACATTGGCAATAGCATCAAGTCCAAGTAACCCCGCTGCCATCTCAATAGTATCGCGCCGATCAGGTTCCTCACTATCACCTTCAATCACTGCCGGACCGCGTCCTTGTGGAAAGGAATGGAAATAGTACATCGTAGCAAAACCTGCGGTACCTGGCACAATCAGTTTCGCACCCCCAGTAAAGCCAACTGAACTATGCGGATATATACCACCAATAGTCATTTTGAAGTCCGAATCTGCAACCGTCCGATTGATATACACAGGTGTGCCATTTTCAAGTTTGCCCAACGCACGTAAATCATTGCTTAAAAAATCATGATTGGTTACTTCATATTCTGCTGCGATGTCCGTCCCAACTTTCTTTCGCATCTCTTCCTCGAAAATTGGACGGTGTCCACCAACACCCACAACAAATCGTATCTCAGATTTAGGAACGCCAGCAGCGGAAAGTTCACGTAATATAAAAGGGATAACTTGATATGCTGGAGTCGGACGACTTAGATCATCGACAATGATGACAGCACTCTTTTTATCTTTAGCAAGTTCTGATATACGTTTTGTGCCAATAGGTTCTGCAAATGCCTGTTCAATTTCTGCATCAGATAGTGCGGGAGCATCCTTCTGGTTCAGCATCTCCACTTCCCAATCCGTTGGGAAATGCAGTGTAATCTCTCTATCTCCGTACCAAGCACCTGAGCGGACCGTAGCAGTGTTAGGCATTAGTCATCTCCCAATTCAGTTCTTTCCTGTTGATAACACAGGACAGATGCAATAAAGTCGCGGAATAGTGGGTGTGGTGTCAGTGGTTTTGATTGGAACTCCGGATGGAATTGCGAACCGACCATCCATGGATGATCCGGCACCTCAGCAATTTCCACCAGGCTTTCATCGGGAGATACACCACTAAAACATAAGCCGGCATCTTCCAATCTTGAACGGAAGTCATTATTTAACTCATAACGATGCCGATGCCGTTCTAATATAATTGGTTGTTGAAACGCTTCGTAACTTTTCGTGTTTTCCTTGAGAACACACGGATAATGTCCGAGACGCATCGTTGCCCCTTTGTCTGCAATTGCACGTTGTTCCAACATCAAATCAATTACAGGATACGGTGTTTTCTCATCAACTTCAGTGGTGTTGGCATCTTTCATGTTCGCAACGTTCCGAGCATATTCTATGACAAGGCATTGCATACCGAGACATAATCCGAAATATGGTACGCGCTGCTCGCGAGCGTATTTAACTGCCGTGATCATACCTTCAATGCCACGATCCCCAAATCCACCGGGCACCAAAATACCGTCTATATTTTCAAACAAGCTGTCAAAATCCGTATTCTCTGTCAACGATTCAGCCTCTATCCATTCAATATGAACTTCGGCTTCATTAGCAATACCGCCATGTTTGATCGCTTCCTGAACACTAATATATGCATCGCTGCCTGTAGTATATTTCCCGACAATAGCAATTCTCGTGGAATGCTTAGGGTTCTTTAGTTTATCCACCATGGCAACCCATTCGGCATCCCGTGTCGCGCGTCTCTCAAGTCCAAGCTTCTTTGATACGAGATGTCCCATACCCTGTTGTTCAAAATTTAGCGGAATTTCGTCTACGCATTTCGTATCTAATCCTTCAATAATAAAATCTTCACTGATGCCACAAAGGAGTGCAATTTTTCTACGGATACTATCATCAAGATGTTGACTCGTCCGACATAACAACAGGTCAGGTTGAATTCCAAATTCTTGGAGTTTCCGGATGCTATGTTGTGTAGGTTTACTCTTGCTCTCTCCGTTAGGTAACGTGTAAATGAGTGAAACATGGAGGAACAAAGTGTTTTCGCGACCCACCTCCACGGCTAATTCTCGTATAGCTTCAACAAACGGAGGCATCTCAAAATCACCTATTGTGCCACCTATTTCCGTGATGACCACATCAATATCACTGTCTTTACCAATCTGATAGATACGTCGTTTGATTTCATCTGTAATATGTGGAATCAACTGCACCGTTTGACCGAGATAATCGCCGCGTCTTTCTTTTTCAATCACTTCCTTATAGACAGAACCTGTTGTAAAGTTTGAATGCTTATTTAAGTCAACACCGAGAAAACGTTCATAGTTTCCTAAGTCTAAGTCAGTTTCAGCACCGTCATGCGTCACAAATACCTCGCCGTGTTGAAATGGGTTCATGACACCCGCATCAACATTTATATATGGGTCTATTTTTACGAGGTTGACATTAAATCCACGATTTATGAGCAATCTTCCTAACGATGCTGTTGTTATCCCTTTGCCAATACCAGAAATAACGCCGCCTGTTACAAAGATATATTTTGTCATTTGCTTACAATGCCTCTCTTTTCAAATATCTGTTTTACCTTTTCCAAGTCTTCAGGAACATCTACGCCAATTAGGGTCGTGTCGGTTTCAACGACGTGGATGGGGATGCCGTGTTCCAAAAAACGCAGCTGTTCCAAACCTTCAGTAATCTCATACGGGGTGCGTTTCCAAGATGTGAAGGTAAGAAGCTGCTCCTTTCGGAACGCATATAATCCGATATGCCTGTAGACCAATGTCCTTTCATCAAAAGTGTGTGCTTTGTTGATCGGAGTACTAGGAATAGGTCCCCGTGAAAAGTACAACGCATCCCCCTGATTATTTGTAACAACTTTAACAACGTTCCTATCAAGATAATCCTCAACAGTGTGAATACGTTCTTTCAACGTGCACACTTGGACTGATGGTCTATCCACAAAAGGTTGAAGCATAAGATCTATCTGTTTCGGTTCAATCAATGGTTCATCCCCTTGAATGTCAACTACAACATCACAATTTATCTGTTCAGCGACGACTGCCACTCGGTCAGTCCCAGTTGCACATTCACCTGTCATCTGGACGTTCCCACCAAAACCTCTAACAGCATCATATATCCGTTTATCATCTGTTGCAACGATAACTTGATTGAGCATCTTAGCGCAACTGGCACGTTCATATACATGTTGCACCATCGGTTTTCCCAGAATGTCTGCTAACACCTTACCTTCAAAACGACTTGAGGCATACCGTGCTGGAATAATTCCTATATTTATCAAAGGCAGTTTCTCTCTTTACGCTGAATATTTGAATACACAAAAACTCCAATCTGAATTATATTTCTGTGGGTTAAAATCCTATAGTTTTTTGAATTGTGTTCAATCTAATTTATCTTAATTTATCATAATAATCAAGAAAAAACAGTAATGACTGGGTTATTTAGTTTTAGGGATTTTCGTTCAATATTATACACAAACGTTAAATTCAGTATGGGTTTGGATTCCTATTTGTCTGAACCAGGATTTTCAGGATTTTTAGATTTCCGGGATAAGAGTCTGAAACATCAAAGTGCCATCCAGATAATAAACGTCAAACTAAGAATAGGAACTTTGAAGAACCAAACTCATAATCCTGAAAATCTACTAATCCTGAAAATCCTGGTTCAGACAAGAATCAATAAGTCCAACAAATGTTAAGAATGTCTTGAAGGAGTGCACAAACTGGCAGTTTGTGCTACAAAAATGCGGCGTTTTCTATTAGAAATGGTATAATTACGAAACCTTAGAACTAAATAACCCTGACCAGTAATGAATTAAATTGATGAGAAAAGAAAAAAGTGGTATACTTTATATTACTTAAATGAATGAGAGGAGACAAATACAATATAAATTAAAAATAAGGAGCCATCAAAATGAAACGCAATATAGTCGTTCTTGTATGTCTATTATTGACATCTCAAATAGGTAGTTACGCAGCTGATGTGATAGATCCGGATTTAGTCCTTTATTTCGATTTTGAAGAGTTCACGGCTACACATGTTATTGAAAAATCCGGACATGGATACGATGGTGAAATTGTTCAAAAAGTAACACAATCTAATGATGGTAAATTTGGTAAAGCAGCACAGTTTACATCGGGTAGTTATCTCGATTTGGATGGACAGAATGTTGATCCTGAGCATATTCCGACTGAAGGGATGAGTGTTGTTGCGTGGATCAACGTTGAATCAATCGCAGATATGGCAATTTTCAATGCCCGCGCAGGAGATGGTACCTGGGTCGTGCACCCAGAGGCACGTGGGGATGGTAATTATCGGTGGCTCAATAGAGGACATAATCCAGGGAAAACGCTCTTCGATATTAAGGCAGGTGTAAACAAAGCAGAGGAATGGGTGCATTATGCAGGCACATTCAGTCATGATGAAGGTATGGCTTACCTATATATCAATGGCAAGAAGGTAGGTGAGGAGAAAGCCCGATTGCCAGACAAGATCGCAGGTGATTGGGGACAAGGCGCACGAGTCGGTTACAACATTGACAATAATCGACCCTTCACCGGTCTAATGGACGAACTCAATGTTTGGAAACGTGGGTTAACAGAAGAAGAAGTCATTTCCATCATGAACGATGGTGTAAGTGAACTCTTAGATGTTGAAGCACGCGGAAAATTGGCTACCACATGGGGCAAACTGAAATCTGCAAAGCAGTAGTTTTATTGTCAAATGTATGTCTGAACCAGGATTTTCAGGATTAGTAGATTTCCAGGATAAGAGTCTGAAACATCCGCTTTGATGAAAAAGGGTTCTCTAAATACCACAAACTCGGACTTTATTCAGGGTTATTTATAGTAAAACGGACAATTAATGAAACATATTGTCCCAATTGTCTATTTATAAATGTAAGAGGCGCAATGAATTGCGCGACTACAAACGCGTTTTTCTAAATGTAAATGTATTGTTAATTTCAAATTTCACTATAGTTTTAATAATTTTCAATCGATGAACGTTACTAATAGTTTATATCGTAGGTCGGGTAGAGCGTTAGCGAAACCCGACACGTTCAATGCTTGTCGGGTTTCGCTAACGCTCTACCCGACCTACAGGTGTTATATTGAAATGTGAAAAATATAGCAGAAAAACCGAAAACTAAATAACCCTGGACTTTATTTCCGAACTCACGTTACTATACTATATGATATAAACTTCAATTAAGGTGAACAATGCGTATTCGGAAACCTATAGTTTTTTGTCTTCTGTTCATACTTTTCTCAACTGTAGCAAATGCTAAAATCGTTTTCCTATCAAAACGTGGCAACCATTTTGGGGCAGATGGTTTTTTTGTTTTTGATGCTTTCATAGATATATACACGATGGATGATGATGGCAGCAATTTGAGATCAATCACATCAACTCGTGAAGCTGGACATCCACGCTGGTCGTCTGATCGAAAACAAATTGTATATCGTGATCACTCCGCAATACACATAATAAATTCAGACGGAACGGATATCCAACACATCACCCACCCACAAGAAAAGACAATATTTGATGACAACCCAGTTTTCTCACCTGATGGACAAAAGATTCTATATGTTCGGTCAGAGATAATAGGTAAGAATACGATACATAGCGGTATCGTGCTGAATATTAAAAATGGTAATCAGGAAAAAATATCCGACCAATTCATCATATCTCCGGATTGGTCACCGAATGGAAAACAAATTGTATACCTAATACATGATGTGCCTTTTATCGGTACAGGTGGAAATCTTTATGTCATGGATTCCGATGGAGGTAATAAACGTAGATTGGTCCCAGAAGCCCCACAAGGTGAATTGGCTATAGAACGGCACAATCCACGATGGTCCCCGAACGGTAAACAGATACTCTATACACAAAGGGAGTTTACTTTGGAGAAAAGAGATGCGAAGCCTACAACGCGTATTCCAAAGGCATTTCGGTATTTTATATGTAATCTGAATGGTGAAACCGTCAATCAGTTGGATATACCGATCCACTGGGAGCCTGGAAGCATTGACTGGATAGAGAATGGTAAATCGGTTGTTTTCAGTGCACGACAGGTAAAGTTAAATGAGCAACCACCAAAGGATGCATTTTTGAGCAACATATATAGGTATCATATTGATACCAAGGTAATTACACCCTTGTTGGATCGTCCCGTGCCTGATTACGCTGTGGACTGGGTGCCGGATAGTCCTTATCTTGTATCGCCTAAGGAGAAACTCACGCTTCAGTGGGGATTACTGAAGCAAACAGATTAATCTGTTAAACGCGCGTGTCCCGTCACATGCAACGGTAGGAAGAACGGTCTTTTTGATAATAGCACCTCTGCACGAAGTCTTTCTGCTAATGTTTCTACACCTACCTCTTCCGGTGTGGCAATCTCATATTTCTCAATGAGTGGCAGCAGACTCTGAAAGATAGTTGCCATATATCGGTACCCGCTCCATTTTTCTTCCGCCCCAATCGGAGCCTGGAGATGCATCTGCGGTGGCGGCAGTCCCGCATCTATAAATGTTCGATACAAACCCATACCTTGGTCAAGATGTGCTCCTGAATGTTCAAATACCTCCACAATCCACTGATAAAGTTGATTCATAAGGGGTGTATCTGGATGCTGATACGCAGGATAGAGTGTATATTCTGGCTCTTGAAACGCGACGATTCCACCGGGTTTTATATGGGGAATAAGTTTCGTCAACGCTGCTACTGGGTCAGCCATATACATCAACACAAAGCGACCAACAAGCACGTCAAATTTCTCATCAAAATCAAAGGTGCGTGCATCACCCGCGATGAATTCCACATTTGATTGACCCGCATCAGCAGCTCTGTGACGTGCCGTTTCAAGTATTGCAGGATTGACATCAACACCAACTACATGCCCCGATTTACCGACCAGTTCTGCTACTGTGAGCGCAACATCTCCAGCACCACTGCCGATATCAAGTACACGCATACCTGTCGTAATGCCAGCACGAATGCAGAGTTGGCGGGTTGAATCACCATAAATCTTTGACTGCTCAATGAGGCGAGTTGTTTCGTGAGAGGTGCGTCCCAAAGTATAGTTCGCATCGCTATTTAAGGGACGCATGTTATCTGAGCTATTATTTGTCATGCCTAAATGTATTAACTTGGAAGGGTTGCATGTCCCTTGGTAGGCGAGGTTTCCTAACCTCGCCGATGCCGTGTTCAATCATAGTTAAAACCATAATTATTTACACACTACGGTAGGTTCGGTTTCCTAACCGAACCGGTCTTTGTTCAGTCTCATAGATGCGGTTAGGAAACCGCATCTACCGCGGAGTGTGCACGTATTTTTACATTTCACTATAATTTCAAAATCTACTTCAACTTGGAAGGGTTGCATGTGCTGTGATATGCGGCGGTAACATGATGGGACGTTTTGCTGCAGCGACCTCTGCTTGTATTCGGGATGCTAAAGTGTCCACGTCTACTTCCTCAGCAGTAGCGAGCTCGTAAGCCTCTATTAATGGCAACATACTTCGGAAACTGTTCGCAAGGTATTCAAAACCAGGCCAATCCTCAGGACCACCCATAGGTGCTTCAAAATGCAAAGAAGGTTCTGGTAAACCACCATCAACAAAGGCTTTATAAAGTTCCATCCCCATTTCAACATGTGCACCTGAACGTTCAAAGGCAGTCCGTCCCCATTCAATCAAGTTATTTATCAAAGGTGTATCTGGATGGATAGCAACACTATAAGGTGAGAAATCTACCTCCTGAAACGCCGCAATTCCACCGGGGCGTAAATGAGTTGCTAAATGTTTGAGCGCATCTGCCGGGTCTGCCATATACATCAGGACGAGTCTACCGACAACCGCATCAAAATCGTTCGGAAGTTCAAGAGTTCGCGTATCGCCTGCAATGAATTCAATGTTTGTGCATCCTGCTGCGTCGGCACGGGCTTTCGCCGTTTCAAGAATCTCTGCGTTGACATCCACACCTACCACAGTGCCATCAGCACCAACAAACTCAGCAAGTGTGAGGGCGACATCGCCAGCACCACTACCGACATCAAGCACTTTCATCCCTTTTGATATACCACTTCTTAAGAAAAATCGGCGGGTAACATCATCGTAGAGTTGTGATTGCTCAATCAATCGATCCGTTTCTGACTTGCTCCTACCCATTGTATATTCAGCATCTCTGCTTTGATTGCTCATGTTAATCTTCTCCCCTTTCAAAATATGCAAGGTACAAAGACCTCGCGTGCTAATATGATACTAAGTTTATTGTAAAAACCTTGATTATTTACACACTACGGTAGGTTCGGTTTCCTAACCGAACCGGCTTTTTGCCAAATACCTTCATAGAGTTTCTCGCGTAGGATCCGGTTCGGTTAGGAAACCGAACCTACCGGCCTGGGGAAAACGCCTAATTTACACTAAATTGACGCCTATGGTTCGGTTAGGAAACCGCACCTACCGGTCTGGGGCAAAAACAACACGTCTACCTGATTTATAGTGAATTATAAAATATGTTGACACTTGTTCTATAGGGGCGAACTCCGATTCGCGAATTATTATTATCGAGAATCGGAGTTCGTTCCTACAGATCAAATGCCAAGTTAATTCTAAAATCCACTCTTAGGATACATGTTTAGAAACTATAGCCAACTTTGGCATACCAGTATGCGCCATCAAAACCGAAGGGACTAAACTGACCGTACGTGTTCCCAATATCGGGAGGATTATAAGCATCACCCCTAGTCGCTGGCGTGTCATCTGAATACGCTGGGTTTTCATCTGGATAGGTGTCTAATATATTATTTCCACCTATTGTAAATACTATGCCACTATCAGCTGTATAACTTACTTCAAGGTCAACAATAAGCTTACCGGTATAGGTTGCATTATCTTCAGAATCGAACCAATCACCCCAGTATCCACCACGAGCGAGGACACCAAAATTATCCATTAATGGTTGGATGACTGTCAGACTTGCACGATGTTTCGGTAAGTTTTCTTCCAATTCCTTAATACGAAGGTCATCAAGCGTAACCGGATTGTGGTCTGTAACAGTGGTCTGCGTATAATTATACACAGCGATGACATTTCCATCCAAGACTGGAATACTAACAACCGCATCAATACCTTGGGTTGTTGTATCAAAGTCATTGGTAAAGAAACGGAATTCTTGTAAATTAGCTGCGCTGGTCACACCCTCAGCAATCAGGTCTTGCTTCTGTTCTTCTGTGAGTGCGAAATCTTGTGACAGTGCTAAACGGTCTTTCATCCGTATATCAAAAAAGTCCATGGTGAAGTTTACGTCTAAAATATTGACAGTAAATCCACCAGTAAAGTTTTGTGATGTTTCCGGATCAAGAGCGTTGTCTTCTTCCTCTGTTACAACAGCAACAGCTGGATTGGTTGACGGAATTGTACCATTGTTAACCAAATCATTCTTTTCAAAATTGAATTCAGTGGTAACATTGAACGTATTTTGCTGTCCGGGTGTTGGCGCGCGGAAACCACTACTAAAACTACCACGAAGTTTCATGGTCTCAGTAATTCCGTAGTTCGTAGCGACTTTATAATTGACTGTAGACCCGAAATCTTCAAAGTTTTCACCACGCACGGCAAGTGCGACAAGCCAATTGTCAAGCGGTGTGATTTCACTCTCTAAATATGCAGCAACATTTGCGCGATTCCAGGCTCCTGCTGCGATAGGACTGAAACCGGAAAAACCGTTGGAAGCAGCAGTGTACCCTTGTGCAGCTAAAGGACCGATCTGATAAGATTCTCTTTGTCCTTCAACGACCTCAAATCCTTCGTTACGATATTCTAATCCGGCTGCAACATCTACCATTTCGTGAACGGGATATGTCACATCAAAGTTGATGTTATAGTCGGTTTGAACGTAATCACCGGGATTGAAGAATGTTGGGGTATCTGGGCCAAGTGATGCGTTGACAGTGTTAAAGATAAAGAAATCTGCATAGTGCCGTCCAAAGTACGCACTCAAATCCCAAGTAAGAGGATTTCCTAACGATTCTTCAAAAGCAGCACCTTTGATACCTATAAGAATTGAGCTATCAGCAGTATCTGCGCCGAATCGAGGTGTGAAACCACCAGGAAACATCTCTTGGTATGAGAATAAGTTCGGATCATCAAGTACGGCTTGCATTTTGGCAGGATCCGCAGGTACTCCGTTGGCGATTGCTAACCGGCTGGCAGCATCTGTAGCCACTGTTTCACCAGTTTCAGGATGTGCTAATTGAATATCATCATCATCCTTATTTTCACCTTCACCTAACCCTTGCAAATTTCCAACCAGAAGATAGAATTCGTCAGGATTATCGTCATCATCTAAATCTACATTACGTCCAAACACACCACTACGGGTATTGGGATTTCTGAAGTAGAAACCACCTTCAACACGTTTGCTGGCATAATTGGCATGTCCATAGAATTCCATAGAATCAGTTAACTGACTGCCGTAGTTAGCAAAGAATTTGAAATCACCGTCTACAATCGGTTGTCCCCAAATTTGTGCGGGGTCTCTGACATCAAAATTCCCAGCATTCGTTAAAGCGGTTGCGTCATATCGTTGAACAGATCTGATAGTAGGATCCGCACCACCGTATTCTACACTTAGGTTTGTCCAGGTCTCTGGCGTACCCAAACCAATATTACCTGCGATAGCATACTGACGACCATCACCATATTGATAGATACCCGGCTTAAATTCAAAACTTCCACCTTGATAATCGTCTTTCAATTGGAAGTTCATCACACCAGCAATTGCATCTGAACCGTATTGAGCTGATGCACCATCACGTAGCACTTCAACTTGTTTCAATGCGATGGATGGAATAGGTGACAAGTCGGGTCCCTGAGCCCCGTCAGCTAATCCATTTCCGAGCCAGTGAATCACAGCGGCACGGTGCCGTCTTTTGTTGTTCACCAACACAAGCGTGTGGTCAGGTGCTAATCCACGTAGGTTCGCAGGACGCACGATGGTGCCTGCATCACTAATCGGTTGTGTGTTGACGTTGTAAGATGGCACTAACGTTCTTAACAGATTCGGTAAATCTGCACCACCCTGTTTCGCGAAATCCTCTTGTGAAACTATATCAATAGGCACCGCGGATTCAAGTACTGAACGCGGTTTCAAACGGTTACCTACCACCACGACACTTTTAAGTTCTGCTACATCTGCTTCAGCGGTCGTATCAGTTGATTCAGCTTCCTCTGAACTTTCTTCTTCCTGAGCTATAGAGATAGGAATTAAAACCATTCCTACAGCAAAGGCAATAAGTAGCATAATCAGAATTGGCCTACTAATCAATGTGACATTCATAAAAATATTAACTCCTTAGGTGTTCTTGTTTAGAAGTACTTATCTGTTCAAAAACGGATAATACTTCAGGTTAAGACTCAATATTGGTAAGAAAGGTTTAACGAAAGACCAATATGTGAAATACATAGTAATGTATGCATGTAGTATAATACAATATTCACTTGAATTCAAAAGAAATTATTGTTATAGTTATTTTATGCTAATATTATATTTAGTGATTGCATTGGTAACAGTGGTATTCGGTGCTGGAATTGCTATCATTTTTGAGGACAAACAGGTTGAATTCCGTATTATATTCGGTTTTACTGCCGGTGCTGTCCTCGGTTTCGTGTTATATTTGATGGTCCATCTCTTCACTGACGTAGGCTATCCCATAGTTTTAGTGATGTGGGGTGGTTTTCTTTTTATATGGTTGTTAGAGTATCTTACACATCGGATACGGAAGCAGATAAATACGAATGCAGAGACACACAAGCAAAATATCTGGGGAGTCAACATCACTCTGATCGGCTTATCCATCCACTCAATTGCAGATGGATTCAACCTCAGTATAGCTGCGGAGGAAGGAACATTCGGTATTGCACTTGCACTCGGCGTTCTACTTCACCGATTGCCAGTCGCAACAGTTTTAACAACAGCCTTGCACCGAGTTTATGGCGTTGGACGCACAGCATTATGGCTTGCTCCGTTTATAATCGCGCCATTCATTGGTGCATTTATGGGAGAACAGTTACTGCATGGAGTCTTTGAAGAGTTCGTTGACTATTTATTGCCATTTGCAGCAGGGACATTATTGCACGTTGTGATGGATGGTATGAAGGGTGGTTGTGTGGCATCGGAAGAAAAGATGAGTAGGACAACGAAAATAGCATTCGTTATTGGATTGATTATAACGCTATGTGCATTTTATTTTATTCCGGGTTTAGAGCATGACCATGCACACTAAAGGTATTTTGCACAAATCCGGTTCGGTTAGGAAACCGAACCTACCGAACCATAGGCGTTTTCTCCAGGCTGGTAGGTGCGGTTTCCTAACCGCACGGAACTTGTGCGAGAACCTCCATGAAGGTATTTTGCACAAATCCGGTTCGGTTAGGAAACCGAACCTACCGAACCATAGGCGTTTTCTCCAGGCTGGTAGGTGCGGTTTCCTAACCGCACGGAACTTGTGCGAGAACCTCCATGAAGGTATTTTGCACAAATCCGGTTCGGTTAGGAAACCGAACCTACCGAACCATAGGCGTTTTCTCCAGGCTGGTAGGTTCGGTTTCCTAACCGCACGGAACCTGTGCGAGAACCTCTATGAAGGTATTTTGCACAAATCCGGTTCGGTTAGGAAACCGAATCTACCGCTGATAGAAAGTGTAGATATAATTCTATGCTTCTCCATAATACCAATTAATAAATAAATCTTCATACGGGCTAAAGAGCATTTTAAGAAAAAAATGTGGACAAAATTACCTGAATTTGTAAAGAAATACTTAATATGTAGGTATTTAGCACAAGTCGTTATACTGATAACAGTGTGCTGTCTATATATTAATGTAACACATGTATTCGCCGCAGATATTCCGATTGTTATATCAGGTGTACCTCGAGCGACTATTCAGATCGGTGCAAACGCGTCAATCCAAGAACGATTTGCCGCAGAAGAAATCCAGACATTCATTGAGAAATTGACAAGTGCGAAACTTGAACTACTTACCAACCAACAACCGACCACAACCCGTACAGTTATCGTCTTAGGCACACTCACCTCCAACCCGACAATCCGTTCACTACAAACAGAGACAGGATTAGATTTACCCGAAAATATTGGCGATGAAGGGTATCAGATAAAATCCGCTGATCTCGGTTCTGAAATCGTCATTATTATAAGTGCACATACACCACGCGGTGTGATTTATGGGGTTTACGGTTTCATTGAAGCATGTATTACGGCATTGACAGGTCTCAATCCTGTCCATCCCGATATTGCGGTAGAACGCACACCAACGTTGCGAATACCCTCACTTGACGAAACTTCACGTCCATTTTATCCTGTTCGTGCTGTCCTTGAAATAGATGACCCCGATTGGCTCGCAAGGCAACGCGTCAATATGAGTGGGGGTGAAGGTATATGGACAGGTACCGGTATTGAAGATGGATTCGGAACTGCTTTCAAGTATGTAGACTCCCCTGCATTCGCTTCCTTCCAAGATGAACCCCGCACACAACGTTTAAAAAGAATTGAAACACTCCAAAGCCGTTTCTCCGCACTAAATAAACGTGGCATTGACGCATATCTATTTATGTATCTGACAGGTGAACCGACTGAGGCACTCATAAAAGCACGACCAGACCTATTAGGTCCAGAGGTGTTGTATGGGGCATCACGGAACGAAGTATCCTATAGACCTTTCTGTTGGACAAATCCTGAATTCCACACGCTTGCACGCCAATTAACGCAGGAGATAGTCAAGACATATCCTGCACTTGCTGGATTTCATCTACGTTCTTGGGGACATGAAACGCGGGCATGCAACTGTCCCGATTGCGGTGACCGATCTCCGCAGGGACAAGCAAAACTCTGGGATGTCTACTTCACCATTATCAAGGCTGCACAAGATATAAGACCCGATTTCAAATTCTATCTATCGGGATATAATAGAAGTTGGCTACAGGATCCAGATGGCACCTATGCACGTCAATTGCCAAAAGGCACTATTTTTTCACAAAAATGGGGTGCTGATGGTGAACCAGTCGTTGATCCGAATATATCTTTTGCACAGATGAACACTCTTGGAGAGATGGGACACCGATTTATTGTCCTCTCACATGACGTTGAGGAGGTGATGCCGTTTTGGATGATTGAAAGCGATATCTTTGTACAAGGTGTGCGTCAACTTGCAAACTCCCGTGAAGCAGTCGGATTGAGCGGGTTCACTGTACAAGGTGCATCAGAAGGTTTGGGATACCTTGACCGACTCGTGAGTGCTCGCATAAATTGGGATACTAAAATAGACCACCACCAATTAATACGTAATGAATTGATGGCAAAATACAGAGACAAACAGGCGGTTGAGTTGATCGTCAGCGCGTTGCGTATCAACGGTTTCACCTTAGCAAGTTATTTCTCCGATTATGCAAGTTCCATATCCATCGGTGGCAGTTACGGTACAGGTTCTGCGGGTTTGGCAACACGGTTTTGGAACTTGATCGGTAGCAAAGCAGTTGAGAACACCTTGTTAATACCAGAACTAAAAATAGCCCAAACATCAGTCAACCGATTCACAGCACTTTTGCCACCACAACTCCGCGCTGCCAATGAGATGTGGCAGGCACGCGAACTCGCTGAACCGATAGACCCCGAAGCATCACAAGACCTAACCGATGCCGTGCATCTGATGCAGCTATGGATGTTGCTCTTTCAAAGCAGAGAAAAACTGGTGGAAGCGATCGCACTCGGCTATGAAAGAAACACTGGGAGTGCTATCAATGCAAAACTTGCAAGTGCCACAGAGTTCTCAAAAGCAATGCAACCGTTGATGAAGGAATTTCACGAATTTGGTCCGCTTTTCGGATATTCACACCAGACGAATGAGGTCGAACTGACGAGGACATTAATAGATGAGGCAGCATGGCTTTCCCGATTCGACTATCGCTCGCTCCAAAAACATGATGAAACTTTCACACCAGAGGAAACTGAATTCCGTATCTCCGATGTGCATAACTTTCCTAATCCTCTCAAACGTAAAACCACATTTACTTATATCTTGACCCTTGATGCGGATGCGGTGCAAATAACGATTTATACCTCCGCAGGCCGACGTATTCAAACGTTGAAAGATGTTTCCGCGAAAGAGGGGTACAACGAAACCACATGGAACGCGCATGATGCTGATGGTAGACCGCTTGCCAATGGTGTTTATTTCTACAAAATACGTGCTGTTCACGATGATAAGAAGGTTGAAAGTATCCACCGTTTGGCTGTGATTAGGTAATCCGGTTCGGTTAGGAAACCGAACCTACCGTGTCTGGTGATTATCCTGCGGAAGGGAATAAACCCCACGCCGCACGCGAACAATCTTCCCCTCATCCAAAAGACGTTTCAACTCATTGCCTATTGCCTGAGGACTACTGTCAATCGCTGCAACCAACGATGCCGTTGTTTTCTCGGGTCCAGAAGATAACAAAAACAGGATCTGCTCTCGATAACTCACACGAGGGATGTTGCCGCCACGCAGTTTGTTCAACACACGATTCGCTTGCCTTGAGGAACATCCTAAAACCCGTTCCACCTCTTTTCGCGGGGTGTCAGCATTGAGGTTCTCACGTTCTGCCTCAAAACGTTCGCGTGTGCGTATCGTCTCCTCAAGTTTATCTAAACGACCAGCAACCTCAAAGTCTTCCCAGTCAAAAAGCAACGTTTCCGGTCTATCGCTGATGTCCGGTAGGTAAAAGTTGTTCAACATTACAACCGTTTTACCACTACATCTATTCATACCTACGCGTCCAACAATCAGTGTCAGTAAGCCTGAGATATTTTGATGATAGACCTCTTGTATCCGTTCATCTGCATTGTCGTGATCCACCCACACTTCTTCATCGTATTTAAGGGGTTTCTCGTCGTTCCCGAACAACATCTGAGCTTGTTGCCAAATGTCGCGTTGTCTCCATTTCGGCGTGCCAACTATCCATAACACCTGGACTGCATCAAGATCTATATCCTCATAGAATAACGATTTGAAACTCTGAATAAAACGGACATGTGGCATTTCTGTCATATCCGATAACTTTTTGACAATTTGGTAATTTGCAAAAATCGCATGTCTTCTGCTGACATCTCTTTCAATTTCTGCACGGATACCCCGAATATAACGTTCTCCTATTTTAGACAATTCCACTCTGCTTGTGGGACTATTGTTGTTTAGTACTTCATTGAGAGTGCTGCTACTTGAACGGATTTGAAAGACTCTGTTTTCAGGCATCCACGTTGTCGGTTCAACACGAACAACATCCATATCTTCGGATGGGAAAGCACGGCGAAGTTGTTCCTTGCTAAGGAATGGTGAGATTATCAGCAGACGTTTGATGTTCGGATGGAGTCTCGGTGGCAGCCAAAACGACAGCAATCTATCAGACAACTGCATCGGGGCATCAGTATCGCGTGGGTAATGTTCAAAAAAGTGTGTCAACTGATGCCAATACGTCCACTCAGGATCCGAACAGACGGTGGGGAATAGTTCAATGTTTTCTAAAGTTCGGACATCAAGCACACCTAATCTGACCGCCTCCGTCATCTGCATCGGTATAGAAATATCTTCGTTAGTGGTATGGGCTGGTGGTGATATAGTAGGCAGACCGATGTCGTGCAGTCTATCCTTTGCATCTGCATCCAACGGGATGTAGGCGGTTGCCCTCTTTTGTGCATCAATATTGTCAAAGACAATGGCGAAGTTTGACAATACCTTGCCAGATTCCGTGTCAACAGTTTTACGCGCCAACACGCTACCGCGTACATTAATGTAACACATCTGTTCAATTATCTGATCTTCGTATTGTTTGAAAGTTTCAACGGCAACTCGAACCTGTCTGATAGGATTACTTAAGGGTGCCACTTGTGTTTCAAGGGCATTTAAAATTGCGACTGCAAAGTTACCCAAGGCACATCCCTTCCAGTTAGCAATCCATTCCTCTAAAACTGTTTTGGTTAATACACATTGAAAAAATAGGTCTTTTATCGTTGATCTATGTTCATCAATGATACAGATACGTTCTTCATCTACATCTTCGAATAAGTGTTGTATCAAGTGGACATGTCTCGGCTGAAAAAACAGTTTATTAACTGGTGATATCTGTGCGTAGGCACTTTGCATTGCTTGCGGTTGTGATAAATATCCGCGTTCTTGGCATGCAGTATAAACGGGACAGTTTGGACAGATATTTTCACTTGCATTGCCGCCCTTGTCCATAAATGTTTTGATTCGCTCAGGGTCCTCACACACATTACCGTGTTGGAAGGGGTTTGCCATGCGGTCTTCTATCGGTATATCTTTAATCTGATTCCAACGGTAAAATATGGATCGCCAACGCACGACGGAGGCCAGATTTTTTGTTGCATATCGTTCAGCTGCCGCATCTGCATATTCACGACTGGCTATATTCAAAAATGTGGCATGGTTATTTAACAAATACGTTTCTGCTTCAGTGTTCCTGAAGATTCCATCTTCGGTAGTAGTGAGTGCAAGTATGCGCGTATCGCGCTTCAAAATCTGTTTCAACCCCGATGTCTGTTCCTGAATTGATTTATAGTGCTTAGCGACTGCCTTTTGTTTGTACAGTTTTGGTGTTGGTCGTTTTATTGTCAACGGACTTAAATCACCTTCACGAATTGACACTACTTTTTTACTCACAAGATTTGAGGGTGAAATGCCTGTGTCGTCCCATATCTGTTATGGCAACAGCACGCGTAGGTATATCTGTATGTGGTGGTGTTGCGCGTACCCATACAATCCCTTGGTCCTCCCATAACGATACGTACTTAACAGCACCGTTTTCGTCATGAAGTTCCCAATGATGACACCCATCTTCTACACGCAGATAAGAATAACCGCGCTTCAAGAACGCTACTTTGGCAAGATCAAGATTTGGTGAACTAAAAGAGGAGAGAGACACATCTTCAGTGTCTGAAATCTCCTCTTGTGGTAGTTCAGTTTCATGAAATGCCTCGCGGAGTTGATATATAGGGACAAATAGTACTTCTTTGGAAATAACAGGCGGGTCCAACAGATTACCCATTAGAATCTCATACCGCAAATCCCATTGACTATAACCTTCGTTCCCAAGAACTTCCAAGTAGACAACACGACGGTTCGGATCATCTTCCGTTGGTTGATCCTTATAGATATAAAATCGCTTTTCATCAGTATTGGCATGTAAATATTCCTGAATTCGACAAGAGAAGCGAAGTCCGCCTGATTTTGTCAACGTCAACAAGGGGGTTGCATGAGCGTTCAGAAGCGTTTCTAAACAGGAAGAAACAGCATCAGGGGCATCACAGATAGACTCATATTTAAACTCAAAGTCGTGCCAATGCGCACCATCACGTGCTGATGGCATGCCTGTATATATTTGAATACCCCAAGAGTTGTACCACTGCCTAATTTGCCAACTTCTTGTGCTTTGTCGTGTCAAGAACCGTTCGCCACCACAATCGGGTGGCACTTGATCATTTGCAGATGCGTGACCTATCGGCATAAATGAAATATCCGCATTCTCAAGTTCTTCAAGCATCAACGGATTGCCACGTGCACAATGCACCTTGATGTGAAACGGCGGACGTTTGTATAACGCAGGGGTCACCACCGTTTTCCGTTGACGCAACGACTCTCTTTCCGCATGCCGTTCGTGACAAAGTTGAATAATTTCTTCTAATAAATGCATAGTTATACACCCAAAATTGTTGATACAGATATATGGTAGATTATGGAATTATTTATACAGTCTACAACGGTGCGATTAGGAAATTGTACCATAAGCGTCAATTTAGCATCCTTCCAAGTACTGGTAGGTTCGGTTTCCTAACCGAACCGGCTTTGTGCCAAATACCTTTATAGAGGTTCTCGCACAGGTTCCGTGCGGTTAGGAAACCGCACCTACCGGCCTGGAGAAAACGCCTAATTTACACTAAATTGACGCCTATGGTGCGATTAGGAAATTGTACCATAAGCGTCAATTTAGCATCCTTCCAAGTACTGGTAGGTTCGGTTTCCTAACCGAACCGGCTTTGTGCCAAATGAGGTTCTCGCACAGGTTCCGTGCGGTTAGGAAACCGCACCTACCGAGGTTCTCGCACAGGTTCCGTGCGGTTAGGAAACCGCACCTACCGGCCTGGGGAAAACGCCTAATTTACACTAAATTGACGCCTATGGTGCGATTAGGAAATCGCACCTACCGGGGTACGGAAGTGTATAATTATTTTTTAACCATAATATGTTCAATAAACGTGTCGTATCTACACGGTATGGATATGGAATCACACCGTGTGCATCACGATGGACGCAACCCGATTCACGGCAATCAGCAGGGAATTCCTAATCATCCCTTCACCGTTAATTGTGCAAAAGTGCAAAATTAACACTGATCCCCTAATTAATTAAAAATGTAATAAAATATTGGATTCCCGATTGTTCCAATAACCTATCCCTGTTGATCAGTACGATTAGATATGTGCACCAACCAACTTAGACATTAATATATTAGCACAGTACAGAATTTTCTTCAAGGAGTGTGTAAAGTTAATACTCAAAGCGGTAGGTTCGGTTTCCTAACCAATGCAGAATACCACACGCGTATTCTGGCGAAACCGTCAATTTAGCATCCTTCCAAGTACCGGTAGGTTCGGTTTCCTAACCGAACCGGGTTTGCGCCAATTCATCACAACCCCTTACAACATCGGAGCAGCTTATCTTAACAATGGCACTTAGAAACGTCAAACTCACAATCCTGGAAATCTACTAATCCTGAAAATCCTGGTTCAGACAATACAACCCCTTACAACATCGGAGCAGCTTATCTTAACAATGGCACTTAGAAACGCCAAACTCACAATCCTGCAAATCCTGGTTCAGACAATACCAAAAATCCGCAATTCTCACAAAAAATCACACAATTCCACAAAAAAATGCATTTTTCTTGTAATTTTTTCTTGACTTATAACGTATATTTATATATAATATGTCATATACTTCATATTAAGACATAGAAAATGTAAAATATATATAAAAATTAACTTGCTTAAGTTTATATTTTATATTATCATTATTATGTGTTGAATATATGATTTCAATTTTCGTAAAACAAACCGATACCTTACAAACAGAATATAAAGGTATTGGCAAGTGAGGACACCAGAGAAAAAGATATAAGTTCCATAACGGAGTCCCATTTTTATAACTTAATAATAAGACAATAACATTTTAATTTGACATTATATTAATTTTATCTTATAATTAATATACTAAACTTTGAAAACCTTGCAAACTGGCGCGAATTATTGGGATAGATAGAAAACATATTCGCAAATGCCACACGCAAGGAAAAGCATCAATAACCCCGATGTAGGTAAAAATAGATGGATAGATTAGGTGAGTTATTGATTGAGATAGGTAAACAGGAAACCCCTGTTTAAACACAATATTAATAAAAATTATTAATATTTACGATTGGAAGATTAGATTAACAGGAATTAATCCCTGAATCTTAACTTGAATTTAATATTCCTAAAAGGAGAAATAAGTAATGCGATTGTCAAATAAATCGACATTTTCCTTAGTATGTTTTATTTTTCTACTGGCATTCGTCGCGCTGCCTGTGATGGCACACGGACCAGATGCTACGGATGTAGGTCCACATACTCATCCAGTAACGGAGGCAGTTGCGGCAAACAACCAGGCCGATCCTCCTGTATTAGAAGTGCCTATACATAATGCTCACCCTGTAGTCACATCAATTGTTCTAAAGGGTGATAATACGCGTGGCACAATGGCTGCAGTTATAACAGATGACGATGTCAATGAAAATCAATTCACCTTAGTTGTGACTTTTGATAGAGATATTGTGGGTACAGCTGCAACTACTGTTGTTCCTGATTTTGTTGCTGGTACTCGTACGGACGGTGCAGCTTTAGAAGGTGCTGATCTCACTACTACCATCCTGCAAGTTGACAACACACCAGCTTATATAGCTACATCTGATTTTGTTATCAATCGTGTAATGGGTAATGATGCTCAGTATGAAATAGTCGTTACACCTGGGACAGTTCCGAATGCCGACACCGCAGACACAGCTACGAACGATGATACCTTGACATACAGAATACAAGTAAATGCTAATGTCGTGTTTAGTTTGCGAACAACAGAGATTGTAGAAACGAGTGTTACTCCAGTGACTGTTGATGGTGGTGGAAATCTGGCATCAGATGTCTACGTGTTCACATTGGTCAGTGAGTTGCCACCCGCACCCACGCCTCCAGACACCACAAAACCCAGTTTTACGGTTGCCATGTCACCAGCCAATATGAGCGAACTTGAAGCAGGTAGCACGGTTCAGTTTACACTTACTGCTTCTGAGGCTTTGGGAACTGGAAATAATGAGCTTCTGGCGACTGATGTTGTAGGCACAACGAATGTTGCATCACAATCATTTGTTAAAGTTACAAACACCCAATACGTCGTGATTGTAACACCTACGGATCTTACGCAGCCAATAGTTCTTACAATTCCAGCGGATTCTGTGTTTGATACAGCTGATACCCCTAATGGCAATGCAGAGCAGGTGATTACGTTTACGCCCGAAGATACTGAAGCTCCAACAGTCACTATTGAATCTGCTCTAGTGGAAACAGGTGCTGATGCGGGTAAGATTCGTTTCACATTCACATTTAGTGAAGCAGTACAAGGCTTTGATGAAGATGATCTTATAAGAGGTAGTGGTGTTACGTTAGCAGGAAATCTTGTTCCTAATGACGACAATACAGTGTTTACAGTGCTTGTAAACCCAGCCCCAGCGGGTTCTCCGACATCACTGACACTTCGAGCTGGAGCGGTTAAGGACGGTGCTAATGAATTAGTAGGGGATCAACTGCATACTTATGTACCAGTTGTTCCGCCAGATCCCCCAGGTCCAGATCCGACAAATCCGACCACACCAGCGAACATCTTTAGTTTCTCTGTTCCTGCAAATTCTTTCGTTATACTTGTGCGGAATGCGAATGCTCTGGTAGGAGGTTCTCCTCCGACATCACTGAAAAGCCGTTTTGCTGGAATTGTGGATATAAACAATGCACGTGTTATATCAGATGCCAAAATCATAGAATGGTCAGCTATGCCAGACTTAGCCGAACTCTTTGATAGAGGTGCTCCTGGCGGTGGCGGTGCACTGGTCTTGAGAAAGTCTGTTGGTGATACTGCTGCACCTGCCGTTGGTACAGTCGGTATCAGCGAAATCATGTGGGCTATGGATGCTGGATACATTGGTCAAACAAAGGCAAGAGATACACAGTGGATTGAAATTGAAAATCTCAATGCTACTGCTAAGACCGTTTTGATATATGCCCAAACAGGTGCTCAGATTACTGATTCCAATAAAGTAGTTACGAAAACACAAGCCGACGACACAATCCACGGGAACCCCAGTGGTATGGTTGTTGATGTGATGACAAACTACTTTAACGGTAGTAGCCGTGGCTCTGCTGGTTGGGATGTTGTAGGCAGTAACGGTAGTAGCAAAACAGGTATTGATTTTGTGTCAATGGCACGAAAAGGTACCTTTGATCTGGCCAGCAAAGATGGCGATCAATACAACAAGCGATATGTCAAAACAGCCGGAAGCACAAAAAGTTCAGATGGTCGTTCTTCAGGTTCTTGGGAAGCTTCTACAGTCCGTTATGATAGAGATACAACGGATAAACCGGCAAGTGTAACAACTGCTGTGCCAGCAACTTTTGATTACTTGGGCACACCCGGACGCGCAAATACATTCTCAGTCTCAACACATCTTACAACAGCAGGGAGAACTAATCTGAATGATACACCTCCCGTGCTCTTTAATGAGATTGGTAACCGTTCTGACTCTGATAAGGCTTATGAATGGATTGAAATTCGTAATACTACGGGTTCACCTGTGAGTCTAAAGTCATATCGTATTACCACGATAACAGCAGTGGATACAGAAAATGTTCTGTATACCTTCCCACATGATAAGGCAGCAGATGTTCCTGCAAACGGTGTGTTGTTATTATTAGCATCAGACCCCGCAGATGATACTGATCATCCTATAGCTGTCGGTTACAATGTTGATAAAGTTCCAGAAGATCAACCATTAGGTTCAATAGGTGACCATATACCACGTTATAAGGTTACACCATTTGCTGGTAATGGTATTCCCAATGGTAACTTTGTTTTAGTGTTGCGTAGACCAGATACAGTTGAGAATAAAAATGAAGGTGGAAAAGGACCTTCTGAAACCGGTAACAATGATCTTGATAAGATTGTTGATATTGCAGGACACCATTCAAATTTGAGTAAAGCAAATTATCCTAACGCAGTATCCAGTACCAGTTTCTGGCCGCTACACAATTTCCCCGCACCTCAATTTGGCAACAACAACCTGACGGAAAACAAGGTCCATTATCGGAGAAACGTTAAATCCAATAAGGACGACCGTCTTGGTACAGGTGCTTGGGACAACGATAACGGCAAATCTGCATATACAACCGTAGGGTATACAGGTATCGGATATAAACGATGGGTGCCCCGTGATAACAACAGATATGGTGGTGATCCCGGTTATCATAGTCCTTTAGTTAATCTAACCACTGATGTGGCTGATGATGTAACTATTAGTGAGATTATGTTGTCTACGGGTGATAATGGAAGACTACCGCAGTGGATAGAACTTACTAACAACTCTAAGACCAAAACGATTAACCTAAAATCTGAAGGTGGATGGAGATTAGTAATTGAAACACCTGGCGATGCTATCAGGACCCTCAACTTTAAAGATTGGGATAATGGCAATTACATTTATCCAAATCAAACTGTTCTAATCGTAGCAGGAAGTGTTGGTCGTGGTGCACAAGCAGGTAGTGATCTACTTCGGAGCTCTATTGTCTTCAAGGCTGACCGTGTTTTCAACGTCCTACGTGAATATGCAAGTAATTTCAGTGAAATCGAAGTAGACGGTGAAATGGTCAAGAATGACCGATATCGTTTTATCCATCCACAAGCATTCAACATCAAGTTAATTGATGGAAAGAATAATGTAGCGGATGAAATCGGTAACCTTGATGGCCGTGGACGTACAAACGATACACCTGCTTGGGAATACCCAGATGGTCTAACGAAAGATGGCTACAGAACATCCTTTATCCGTGTATACGATGAAGGTGTTGCACGTGCAGCCGTTGGTAGTGATGCCGTTGATGTACTCCCAGTGAATACAGGCGATACCAGACTTGAACTCAATGATACTGATAGTGTTATACCTGATGAATATGCTTGGATCCGAGCTGAAGTATTGAACTTTGATTCCATTTATGTGAGACATACGTGGTATGGAAGTGAATCAGACTTCGGAACACCCGGTGTACGTAAAGGTCAACCACTACCCGTTTCATTGTCATTCTTCCGTCCAACATTGGAAGACGGTAAAGTTGTTATCCGTTGGACTACCGAATCTGAACTTGACAACGCTGGATTTAATATCCTTCGTAGTGAAAGCCGTAATGGTGAGTTCACAAAGGTCAACAACCAGTTGATTCAAGGTAATGGTACCACAGCGGAACGTAGTACATATAAATGGGTAGATACTTCAGCCAAACCAGGTGCAGTATACTACTATCAAATTGAAGACGTATCCTTCGCTGGTGAGCATAATACGCTTACGACTACTAAGTTGAAAGGCTTAATTTCTGCACAGAACAAGCTGACAACACAGTGGGGCGAATTGAAAGAGGTACAATAAGGTTAAATTCAGGGATATTTAACCAGTTCTCCTAACAATAAGGAAACTGCAGAATCCTTGTTGGAGAGAATTTTCTAAAATACACCCATTGTAGGAAACTATTGTTACTTCCCGATGCAATAGTTTCCTAATTGGGCTAAGTTTAACTAACCTAACCTATCCAACTAACCTATCAAAATAGAGACTTGCTCCCCCTGCAAGTCTCTATTTTTGTTTTAATCCTTTGTCCCACACACCGGTAGGTGCGATTTAGCGTGCTTCTAGGTCCGGTAGGTTCGGTTAGGAAACCGCACCATAAGCGTCAATTTAGCATCCTTCCAAGTACCGGTAGGTTCGGTTTCCTAACCGAACCGGCTTTGTGCCAAATACCTTTATAGAGGTTCTCGCACAGGTTCCGTGCGGTTAGGAAACCGCACCTACCGGTCTGGGGAAAACGCCTAATTTACACTAAATTGACGCCTATGGTTCGGTTAGGAAACCGCACCTACCAGCCTGGCGTCGGCACAAAGCCGGTTCGGTTAGGAAACCGAACCTACCGGCACTACTTCAATCCGCTACCCGTAAGAATGGAAACTGTGACATCATCCTTTTGGATAATACCTTGCTGTTGAAACTTATCATAACCGCTAATAACAACAGCAGAGGTCGGTTCTACATAGATACCTTGCTCAGCAAGTGTATTCATACCAGTAAGGATGTCAGCATCATCCACAGTGGTAAACGCTCCATCTGAGAAACGGATAGCATCCATAAGCATCTCACTACGGACAGGAAGTTCAGCGGTAATGCCTTCCGCAAGTGTCTGAGTGGTTTGTGGCATTCTTGAGATTGTAGGTGTCTTATCTCGGAAGGCGTTGTAGATAGGGCAGCAGGTAGCAGGTTGAACCCCAAGCAAGCGAGGAACACGATCAATCACACCCGCCTCATAAAGTTCAGAAAAACCGAGGTATAAACCAAGATAGATGCTACCAAATCCCACAGGACAGATAATATGCTGTGGCAAAGAGTCACCAAATTGTTCAGTGATTTCAAAAGCGAGTGTTTTCGTGCCTTCTAAGAAGAAAGGATTCCAATTGTGAGAAGCATAACAGGTGTTTTGAGCGGCGTGTTGAACGGCTTCCGTAGTTGCCATCCGATTTCCCGGCACCAGTTTTAACGAAGCACCGTAAGCAGAAATCTGTTTCAACTTGCCTTCTGAAGTGGAGTCAGGACAGTAGATCGTGCAGTGGATGCCTGCCCGCGCACTATACGCAGCGATGGCAGCACCCGCATTACCAGAGGAGTCCTCTACCACTGCATCAACTCCCAATGCTTTCAGATGTGTCAACAGCACAGAGGCACCACGGTCTTTATATGACCCAGTTGGACAGAGGTAGTCTAATTTTACGAAGTGTTTTGGGTTATCTGTAGGAGGATATAAAGGAACAATAGGTGTTATCCCTTCCCCGAGCGTAACGATGTCTGCGTCTGCGGGAATAGGTAATGCATCACGATAACGCCAGAGGGATGGCGTTGAATTGTCCCATTGATATGAATAGGA
Organism: Candidatus Poribacteria bacterium; assembly: GCA_965214095.1. GTDB lineage: Bacteria > Poribacteria > WGA-4E > WGA-4E > WGA-3G > MSPOR6. The sequence continues at coordinate 3,676,264 of OZ243938.1, forward strand.
GGTGTCTTTTTTGACCGTTAGCGGGGAACCGCAATCACATTTGTATCGTAAAGGAGAGATGATGTAAGCAATGTTACATTTACTGCATAGGTATTGCATAAAATGTCTGAACCAGGATTTTCAGGATTGGTAGATTTCCAGGATTATCTCTATCAGTGGTATCTGTCAATATTATACCAATTCTAATCAGGGTTATTTATAGTAAAATCTGAAATTAACGATGCACTTTACATTTAGAATAACGCGTTTGTAGTCGCGCAATTCATTGCGTCTCTTATATTGTATGAATATGCAATTGGGACAATATGTTTCATTAATTGTCCGTTTTACTATAGAATAACGCGTTTGTAGTCGCGCAATTCATTGCGCCTCTTACATTCTATAAATATGCAATTGGGACAATATGTTTCATTAATTGTAAGTCTTACTATAGTTTTAATAATTTTCAATTGATGAATGTTACTAAGAGTTTATATAGTAGGTCGGGTAGAGCGTTAGCGAAACCCGACACGTTCAATGCTTGTCGGGTTTCGCTAACGCTCTACCCGACCTACAGATGGTTGTATTGAAATGTGAAAAATATAGCAGAAATACCGAAAATTAAATAACCCTGATTGTAGCGCAAACTGCCAGTTTGCGTACACTACTGCACAAACTGGCAGTTTGTGCTACGGCACAGTCCAGATAGTAAAATGTAAAAATATGTACACACTTCTCGGTAGATGCGGTTTCCTAACCGCATCTATGAGACTGAACAAACGAACAAACACCGGTTCGGTTAGGAAACCGAACCTACCGGCACGGGAGTCGGCACAACACCGGTTCGGTTAGGAAACCGAACCTACCGACTGTGTTGATTACAATCTACTTTAAGATAACAAGCTGCCGTATTTGCTGGAAGGATGACGTTTCCAATCGGTAGAAATACACACCACTTGCAACCCGTTCACCTAATGCATTTCTACCATCCCAATACGCAGCACGTCCTTGGTTGTGATAGAAACCTTCGGACTGATACCCCATAGTAAGCGTCCGAACAAGTCCACCTGTCGCATCATATATTGATATGGATACAGGGGACGCAACTGACAACTGATACGGAATCCACGTCTCTGGATTGAACGGATTCGGATAGTTCTGCAACAACCGATCTTTGTTCGGTTGACCGATACTATCAAGTGTGACAGGAAGCAAAGCATTCGCTAAGTTATCAGGTGTTACCGTAAAGATGTATTTTTCAGAGGCAACGTTTCCGTTGGTATCAGTGACGGTAACTTCCAGTGTATCACCAACTTGCACAACATTCCGATAGGTCAGGTCTGCTGTAGCAGCAGCGAAGTAGTTATCATTCACTTGTGCTGTCATGAGGGTGTTTGTCCGTGTATTTCTGACAGTGATAAGATAGCCGTCATATTGTTGTGTGCCATCTAATTGTCCACTCACAACGAATGCCCATGTTTCGGGTGCTGTTATATTTGGCGTTGCAGTTGGTGCTGCCGCACTGTCTTGTTGTGGGTTTGCCCAACCTGCACCGACGAATGCGAAGTCGCGTGCTTGTGGTACATTGACGATATAGCCTTTTCCGCCTTCAATAGCGAATCCATCGTTAGGTGCGTTCGGTGTCCACCCGACGAAACTCTGTTTCTCGGTATCCAGTGCTATAACAACCGTTGCACCAGTCAATCCAGCAAATGATTTTGCGTTCATTGGTGTTCGGGAAGCTAAAGGCACAGAAAGCATGTTCAAACCTTCAGTAAGGTGTGTTTGGAAAACGTTACTATGTCTTTCTGCTTCTTCTTGTGTAGTAGGAATGGCAACACATCCGTGTCTACGTCCATCTGGTGTATCATAGTATCCTGTTATCCAGCCGTTGTTGTCAATATCACGCAGCACAGTTACAACACTGCCGGGATAACGGAGTTCAAGGGGTTCACTGCCGAGGTGGATAACATAAGAACGTTCAATATCGTCTACGGCTTTCGCTCGGAATACAATGGACCCTACATCATTGATTGCATTCACAAAGAGGTATTCAGGGTTCGGGATGTTGGGAACATCAATATCGTGAACACTACCGTCAGGAAGGCGGGAAAACCCGTGATAGATACCATCACTATTGACATAACTCCCAACGACGACACCCGCAGTATTAATATCATCAATGTATGTTGTTATTGCCGAAGGCACATTATATTGTCCTTCTCCAATAAAACCATTAACAACTTCTTCAACGTCAATAGTGTCTCCGAGCAATTGTCCATCTTCTGCGATACCGAAGATTTGTGTGTTTAATGCACCAGGGAAGTTCCACACATTTATCTCACCATCCTGCAAAATAATGCCGTGAGAAATCTCGTTTTGATCTATGTAAAATCCTGCTGCTTGTCCACTGTTATTGAGTCCATAGAAGGTAGTCTGTTTGGAATCAGGGACATCATAAGTGATAAATTCTCCATCAATCAAGGTGAATCCAATAAGTTTATCATCAACGTTCTTAGTATTACCCGCGTAATGTCCGTGATCGTTGCTGGCAGTCACTTCAAGGAAGTCAACACCGGGAACATTTATCGTTTCAAAGATATAGTACGAAGGTAATGGTGATACGGGTTCGGCAGAAATTAGGACAGGAACTGGCGGACCGGGAGGTGTAGTATCAGATTGTGCTGTGGTGTGCCCTCCCAAACAGACAATAAGAGTTATAATCAGGAGAATATTAGTTTTTATAAGGTATTTCAAATCTCTATCCCTTTTAGTTGCATAGTAGTAGGCACACTCCGTGTGCCGTCCTATAGGTGTCAATTTCGGTTAGGAAACCCTGAGCATCAATTTCACCAAGGCTGGTAGGCTCGGTTTCCTAACCGAGCCGGATCCTACGCGAGAGCCTATAAAAAGACCGGTAGATGCGGTTTCCTAACCGCATCTATGAGACTAAACACACACCAGTTCGGTTAGGAAACCGAACCTACCAGCACGGGTATCGGCACAACACCGGTTCGGTTAGGAAACCGAACCTACCAGCACGGGTATCGCCACTACACTGGTTCGGTTAGGAAACCGAACCTACCGGCACGGGTATCGGCACAACACCAGTTCGGTTAGGAAACCGAACCTACCGGCACGGGTATCGGCACAACACCAGTTCGGTTAGGAAACCGAACCTACCAGCACGGGTATCGCCACTACACTGGTTCGGTTAGGAAACCGAACCTACCGGCACGGGTATCGGCACAACACCAGTTCGGTTAGGAAACCGAACCTACCGGCTGTGTTGATTACAATCTATTTTAATATAACAAGCTGCCGTATTTGCTGGAAAGATGACGTTTCCAATCGGTAGAAATAGACACCACTTGCAACCCGTTCACCTAAAGCATTTCTACCATCCCAATACGCAGCACGTCCTTGGTTGTGATAGAAACCTTCGGACTGATACCCTATAGTAAGCGTCCGAACAAGTCCACCTGTTGAATCATATATTGATATGGATACAGGGGACGCAACTGACAACTGATACGGAATCCACGTCTCAGGATTGAACGGATTCGGATAGTTCTGCAACAACTTATCTTTGTTCGGTTGACCGATACTATCCAGTGTGACAGGAAGCAAAGCATTCGCTAAGTTATCAGGTGTTACCGTAAAGATGTATCTCTCAGAGGCAACGTTTCCGTTGGTATCAGTGACGGTAACTTCCAGTGTATCACCAACTTGCACAACGCTTCGATAGCTCAGGTCTGCCGTTGCAGCAGCGAAGTAGTTATCACTGACCTGTGCTGTCATGAGGGTGTTTGTCCGTGTGTTTCTGACTGAGATAAGATAGCCATCATATTGTTGTGTGTCATCTAATTGTCCACTCATAACGAATGCCCATGTTTCGGGTGCTGTTATATTTGGTGTTGCAGTCGGTGCTGCTGCACTGTCTTGTTGTGGGTTTGTCCAACCTGCACCGACGAATGCGAATTCGCGTGCTTGTGGCACATTGACGATGTAGCCTTTTCCGCCTTCAATAGCGAATCCATCGTTAGGTGCGTTTGGTGTCCACCCGACGAAACTCTGTTTCTCGGTATCCAGTGCTATAACAACCGTTGCACCAGTCAATCCAGCAAATGATTTTGCGTTCATTGGTGTTCGGGAAGCTAAAGGCACAGAAAGCATGTTCAAACCTTTCGTCAACTTCACACTGTAGGCGTTGCCAAACAAGTCGCTCACTGCTTCGGTAGTAGGTTTAGCGATAAATCCGTGTCTACGTCCATCCGCTGACACATAGTTCCCGACAATAGAGCCATCCTGATTGATATTCCAACCCTCAGTGCTAACACTACCCGGGAATTCCAATTCTTTGAGTCCGTGCTGGAATGAACCGGTTACGGTACCCACCACATCTCCATACCTTTTGGCTCTGCCTACCAGAGTCCCTACATCGTTGATTCCGTGCACAAAAAAGAATTCAAACGTTGCTGCTCGTGGCAATTCAATAGATATAAACCTTTCATCAGGGTTAAGCACATAAGGATGATATACCCCATCAGCATCCACATAACTACCTACGAGGCGACCACTCGCGTTTACAAAATTGGCATAAGTTGCAGATGCATCGGGAACTTCCACGATGTCGTCTCCTGTGAACCCGCGACGAACACCGGCTTCATCAATATAAGTCCCAGTCAATGCACCTGTCGCATCACTGATTCCATATATCTCTGTTTGCACAGCACCCGGGAAATCGTATTGCCGCAGTTCCCCATTTTCCAAAACGACACCATGATAGTTTCCGTCACTATCCATGTAGTGTCCAGCAGCGTTTCCATTATTACCGAGTGCATAGAAATGCGTTTTCTGTGAGTCGGGGAAATTATACCTCTTGAACTCACCATCAATTAGGGTAAATGCAACTTCTTTTTCACCATCAGCACTCAGTGTGTAACCGGCGTAATCCTCAAAGTCGCTACTTGCAGTCAACGCTAAGAAATCCACACCTGGAACATTAATACTTTCAAAGGTAAAGTTGAATTCGGTAGGCGTAGCAACAACAGGTTCGTCTTCAACTTCTGGAGCGATTCTGGCGATAAAGCCGTGTCTGTTACCATCTTCAGTGTCATAATGTCCGACAATAGAACCGTCTTGATTGATATTCCACCCTTCCGTACTCACGCTGTCCGGAACCATAAACGGCTGTAGTCCATCCTGAAATGTACCGACAAATGTACTCGGAACACCGCCTTTACGTTTAGTCCGTGCAACGATGACTCTTGCATCGTTGATACCGTGCACAAAGAAGTATTCCAGAAATGATGCTTGTGGAAGGTCAAGAGAAACAAATCTGCCATCGGGTGTACGAATATAAGGATGATATAGACCTTCAGCATCAACGTAGCTCCCCACCATACCACCGCTTGAGTTCACAAAGTCAGCAAAAGTTTCCTGTGCTCCTTCAACTTCAATTATTTCGTCTCCAGAGAATCCGCGGCGAACACCAGAAGCATCTGTATAATTACCTGTCAAAGCACCAGTTGAATCACTGATACCGTAGATTTCAGTTTGAACGGAATCCGGAAAATCGTATTGCTGCAATTCGCCATTTTCATCCAAAACGACACCGTGTGTTAGCCCTTCACTGTCCTCGTAGTGTCCGGCAGCTTGACCATTATTACCGAGTGCAAAGAAATAAGTGTTTTGCGAACCCGGGAAATCATGCGTTGTAAAAACACCATCAATGAGTGTGAAGGCAACATTTTTTTCACCATCAGCACTTTTCGTGTAACCAGCGAAATCTCCAAAATCGTTACTCGCTGTCAACGCTAAAAAATCTACCCCCGGAACATCTATCGTCTCAAAAGTATAGTTGTCACTGGCAGATGCAGTCACATCTTGTGCAACAGTGTTCATCAAGAAAAATGAATTGAAGCACATCAACACTATAAGCATGTAAAAGAAAGGACTCGTCTTAATCAATTTAGACATAAAAAAAACTCCTCTTGGTAATTTCTATAAATCTCAACATCCCTGTCAAACAAAGTGTCTCATATTTGATTTGTAAATATCTTAACAGTATCTAATTTTTTCAAGAAAAACACAAGTTAAATTGTCTGTATTCAGGGTTATTTAGCCTTAGGTTTATCTGGTGTTTCTTTCACGGACGCTAAATGTCCCAAAACGGTAGGTGCGGTTTCCTAACCGAACCGGCTTTGTTCCAAATACGTTCATATAGGTTCTCGCACAGGTTCCGTGCGGTTAGGAAACCGCACCTACCGGCCTGGGGAAAACGCGTAGGATCCGGTTCGGTTAGGAAACTTTCACGGACGCTAAATGCCCCAGGCCGGTAGGTTCGGTTTCCTAACCGAACCGGCTTTATGCCAAATACGTTCATATAGGTTCTTGCACAGGTTCCGTGCGGTTAGGAAACCGCACCTACCGGCCTTAGGTGAGGTTAGGAAACCGCACCATAGGCGTCAATTTAGTGATTTTTTGCTGCATTTTCAAGGTGTTCTAATGTTGTGTCTCTATTAGCACGTCTCTCAATGTAGCACCCATTTTGGAAAGCGTGTTTTATTTCATCAAAAGTTTGCCGAAAAGACATTATAGACTTGCGGAAACCTATTGCAAGTGTGCGTGCGAAGGTGCTAATAAGTTCTGCTGTTTTTGTTAGACTATGTTTTAGACATCGCCAACCGACCCTTAACATGATCCAGTGCCGCATAATTGCGACGATGAGTTTTGCATATAACTCACATAAGATTCTATATGGCTTGTCGCTACGGGAGGTATCAACTTTTCCAATGCTTTTGAAGCACTTGAACATCAACTCAACCTGCCATCGGATGCGTGCGACAGCACAAATCTGTTCAGCAGTCAGATGGTCTACTTTTATATTAGTAATGTAGATATTCCATCTTGCGAGCTGAAGTCGTTTGGGTGAAGGTTTCGTATACTTCCGCTTTGCACGATGTTTTATCTCCTTAATACGCTGTTGGGTTTCTGTTTCTGAAAGTCTTTGAACAACTAATCGTGCTTTGAGACGCTTGTTTTTACCTATAAAGATTTGTTTGTCCTTGAAGTTATTAGAACCCTTCTTGAGCCATTTTAGCAAACAAAAAGGGTCACCTGTTTCATCATAGAGAAAACACTGGACTTTGTAGCGTGATATCCAAAAGACGTTTGCATCGGAAAGTCTTTTGAAGGTATCAAGTGAATAATAGCCGAGGTCTGCGAGGCGCAAACTGCCGGCGGGTAGCATGTCAATCTGCTTTTCAATAGCACTATCAGCGGTGATACCATTGGTCAGTTCAAAGTGTTCAAAAGTGCCTGTGGCACTATCAAAACGCAGGTGGAGTTTCACGGCAGCTGTGTTCGGTTTATTCTTTTTGCTTCCACCTTCCCAAGTTTCGTGGAGCACATCAGGGAGTGTAATCCAAGAACTATCTTGTAAATAGACACCAGTGAACTTTTCAAGGAGCGGAAGCGTTTGCGGGTCGGCAGAAATAACCTTGGACGCAGTAGCATCAAGGATAACTTTCAGGGTCTCTGCTGCTTCAGATGTAAATCGTTGTTCAATGGCTTGTCGTGAGATTGAAATCCCCAGCACACCAGCGGTTTGCGCAAGTTGTGTATAGGTGGCATCTGGGTTTTCTAACCAAGTCCAAATGAGTATTTGAGCAAAACGACTACCGTTGAGTTTACAACTTCTTTTGACAAAACCTGTATTGAGAGCTGCATCATTGGCTATAGTTGTAAGAATATGTTGCATTTCTTTGGGAACTTGTGATAATGTATTCATTAGGAAACACCTCTTTGTAGACCATAATAAATCTATATCTACATTATATATGAGGTGTTTTCATTTTTACAGAAGTTTTATTTCATAATTTATACTTCCTCTGATTAAAAGTTGACACTTATCGGTCTTGGTGCATCCTTAAATTGACGCCTATGGTGAGGTTAGGAAACCGCACCCTACCAGCCTGGGGATTAACATAATCCTGAAAATCCTGGTTCAGAATTACTTCAAAATAATTAACCGACGCGTTTGCTGGAAAGAAGGTGTCGTCAACTGGTAGAAATAAATACCACTTGCAACTTTTTCACCTAAAGTATTTCTGCCATTCCAATACGCAGCACGTCCGTGGTTATGATAGAATCCCTCCGATTGATAGCCGAGAGTAAGCGTCCGAACAAGTCCACCTGCCGTATCATATATTGATATGGATACAGGGGACGCAACCGACAGTTGATACGGTATCCACGTCTCAGGATTGAAGGGGTTCGGGTAGTTCTGCAACAACTGGTCTTTGTTCGGTTGACCGATGCTGTCAAGGGTGACAGGAAGCAAAGCATTCGCTAAGTTGTCGGGTGTCACCTTAAAGATATATTTCTCTGATGCGACATTCCCGATTATGTCAGACACGATTACTTCCAACGTATCACCAACTTGCACAACACTCCGATATGAAAGGTCTGCCGTAGCAGCGGCAAAGTAGTTATCACTGACTTTCGCTGTCATAACGGTGTTTGTCCGCGTGTTTCGGACTGTGATATGATAACCGTCGTATTTCTGTGTACCTTGTAATTGTCCACTGACAACGAAAGCCCAAGCCTCACGTGCTGTCGCATTTGGAGATGCAGTCGGTGCTGCACTCGTAGGCATTTCATTTGTCCAACGTGCTCCGACGAAAGCAAAATCACGAACTTCTGGGACATTGACGATATAACCCTGACCACCTTCTATTGTGAAGCCATCATCAGGTGAACTTGGTGTCCAACCGATGAAACTTTGACTTTCAGTGTCAAGTGCTATCACCATTGTTGATCCTGTTATACCCGCCAGAGATTTTGCGTTCATTCGCGTTGTCGGTGCTAATGGCACAGACAGCATGTTTAGACCTTTGGTGAGTGTGACGGTATACGTGTTACCAAAATGATCACTCTCTTCCTGAGTACTGAGTCTTGCGACAAACCCGTGTCTACGTCCATCTGCTGAGACATAGTTCCCGACGACAGAAGCATCTTGATTGATATTCCAGCCCTCCGTGCTAACACTACCCGGATACTGCAATTCATGTAGTCCGTGCTGGAATGAGCCGACATAGGTGCGCGGCATGTCACCTACTGCTTTGGCTCTGCTAACGACAACGATGCCCCTTGCGTCTACATCGGCGACACCGTGAACGAAAAAGTATTCCAGATTGGTCGGATCCAGATAGTTCAGAACTGCGTATCTGCCATCCGGTCTATACGCGTATGAATGATATAGACCTTCAACGTCTACGTAGCTGCCGACGACAAGACCGCTTGCGTACACAAAATCGGCATAAGTTGCTGCTGCTTCAGGAGCCTCAACAACTGTATCACCTGAGAATCCGCGACGAACGCCATCAGCACCTATAAAATTACCTGTCAGTGCGCCTGTTGCATCACTGATACCGAATATTTGCGTTTCGACGGCATCCGGAAAATCGTATTGGCGCAGTTCACCGTTTTCTAAGATGACACCGTGATAGAGACCGTCACTATCTTCGTAGTGCCCCGCAGCTTGTCCATTATTATCGAGCGCATAGAAATATGTATTCTTAGAGCCGGGGAAATCGTAGGTGGTAAAAACACCATCAATCAGCGTAAAGGCGACTATTTTCTCGCCATCAGCACGCCGCGTGTTACCAGCGTAATCTTCAAAATCGCTACTCGCTGTCAGATCTAAATAATCTACACCCGGCACATCAATGCTCTCAAATATAAAGTTGAAGTCGGCATCTGGTGTAGCGGGTTGCGTAGCAGTATCCGTTGTGGGTTTTGCGATAAACCCGTGTCTGTTTCCATCTGCTGTATCATAGTGTCCGACGATAGAACCGTCCTGATTAATATTCCAGCCCTCTGTGATAACACTGCCCGGATACTGCACTTCATGTAGACCATACCGCAGCGACCCGACATAGGTGCGTGTGACATCATCCACTGCTTTTGCTCTGCCAATGACAATCGTTGCATCGTTGATTCCATGCAGAAAAATGTATTCCAGATTGGACGCATCCAGATAATCCACAGTGAAGAATCTGCCATCCGGCGCAAACAGGTATGTATGATATAGACCTTCAACGTCTATGTATGTGCCTACGATACGACCGCTTGAGTTCACAAAATCGGCATAAGTTGCTGTTGCATCGGGGTACTCAACGATTGTCTCGCCTGAAAATCCTCGGCGAATACCAGAAGTATCAATAAAATTGCCTGTCAGCGCGCCCGTCGCATCACTGATACCGTATATCTCCGTTTGCACGGCACCCGGAAAATCGTATTGTCGCAACTCACCATCTTCTCCTAAGACGACACCGTGGTAGAGCCCATCGCTATCTTGGTAATGCCCCGCAGCTTGTCCATTATTACCGAATGCATAAAAATGAGTTTTCTGCGAATTGGGGAAATCGTAGGTCGTAAAAACACCATCAATCAGTGTAAAGGCGACTTCTTTTTCTCCATCAGCACTCCGTGTGTAACCCGCATAATCCTCAAAGTCACTACTCGCTGTCACCGCTAAAAAATCTACACCCGGAACATCAATGCTCTCAAAGGTAAAGCTGGAGCCAGCGGACGCAACAGCGGATTCATCGTTATCTTGTGCAGTAGTTTCCCTTATGAAAAAGGAATTGAGGCACATGAATAACGTAAATATGTAAAACAGAAAACTGGTTCTAATTTGATTGCGCATAATGCAAACCTTTCTAAATTAAAGTGAGTTTGGCATAAACAGTTTCCTAACTGCACCTTATGTGTCAATTTAGTGTAAATTAGGCGTTTTCCCCAGGCCGGTAGGTTCGGTTTCCTAACCGAACCGAATACAAAAATTTGATTTATCAAACTCACGTTATAGTGAATTATAAATATAAGTTGACACTTTCGACCCGCGGTAGGCGAGGTTTCCTAACCTCGCCGATGCAGAGTGTTCAAGTAATTTCAAAATCAAAGCAAAATATAGGTATTTTGCAAAACTAACTTAACGTCTTATAATTAATCATATTAAGACATTATTATATAATAATAGTTTATACAAAACTTATAACGTCTACATATTGATATTTTTTGTTTATGGTATTGGATTGAGAGGTGGTCTTTATGTCTCGCTTTGTGTATTTGGCACAAAGCCGGTTCGGTTAGGAAACCGAACCTACCGTCGTATGTAATAATTATGGTTTTTACTATAGTGGAATGGACAATTAATAGGACACGCCTCAGAGGGCGAGGAAACCTCGCCCCTACGATTTATAGTAAAATCTGAAATTAACAATACACTTTACATTTAGAAAAACGCGTTTGTAGTCGCGCAATTGATTGCGCCTCTTACATTGTATGAATATGCAATTGGGACAATATGTTTCATTAATTGTAAGTTTTACTATAGGTTAATTTGGTATTATTCATCCCACGGCAGTGGCACACCGAGACGTTCACTTGCTGAACGTGCTGATGACTGTTCCATTTCACCATATCGTATCCCCTCACGTCGATGTATTTCTGTGCGTTCTTCTTCAATTGCCCCAGGAAGTAGTGCCTCGTCTGTTCCCGGCAGCGGTTCATAAGTCTCGCGTACATCATGCACTAAACGATCAACTTCTGCGTGGAATAAATCAGATGGCACAACGGATTCAATGTGTATGGCGAGTACCATGCCGCCATGCCTTGCCCCGCTCCATTTTGCTGTGTCTTCCGATGGTGCTTCAGTAAAACCTGTCAAAGCACCCCCAAGTAGACATGCGACAGCAGTGTACCCGATACTCTTAAAGAATGCAGCTGGAATCACGGAAAGCAGTTCATCAAATTCTGGACCGCGTTGATAGTCTGCCATAATACACGTTGCCGCATCTAATACGACCGGGGGTTCATCGCCAGACGTTATAGCAAAACAGATAGGCGGATTGCCGTAATACCCCAGTTGTGGTTTAGAATCACGACCACCTGCGTTCCCGTGGTTCTGATACCCTTGCACCGAAAACCCGATGCAACCTGATTCATTACACAACCGAGCATAATGTCCCGCGGAACCGTAGTGTCCAATATACCGGACGAGTCCCATACCGATGCCGACCTCTTTCGCTTTAGCAATAGCATGCTCCGTGGCACGGACCATCGGAAGATAACCGAGTGTTCCATTTCCATCAAGCACAACAGCGGTGGGGGTTTCACGGATAACACGTATATTTGGATTGGGATTCAAACTACCTTTTTCAAAACCACCGCAGTACCCGCTTAAAGTCCGTGTTCCGTGGCTACGGACACCACGCAAATCCGAATTGACAAGCAAGCGACTGATCAGTGCGGCATGTTCATGGGTTATACCTGCTTTTTCAAAACAAGTTGTGCTAAACTTGAGAAGCCTCTCTTCATCTACACGAATGAATTCTTCTGGTGGTCTATTCATATTGTTGCTCCTTTATGCTAATAATATGATTGTCAAGATGTTCTTATTCAAATTATTATATCACAATCTTGGTTTAGACAGTGGTCTAAATTTTGATGACAGGACAACCGCTGATCATCTAATGACATGTATGGATATTGTTAGGATGATATGCTATCCTATAATGAGGAGGGATAACATGAAACATTTGTGGATGAAACGCACTATACAGATTATAGGGTGTGTTGTGCTTTTTAGCATCATTGCATGGGCACAAAAAGATGAGGAACTGACGAAGGAAGGTATTACCTTGACAGATCTCGGTGTGACAGCGGAACAGAAAACCCAAATTGAAGCCATGTGGAAACTAAAACGTCAGAAACATTTAGATGCAGTCAAAGACCTTAAGACACTGAACCGACTTGTTAAGGATTCGCTGATTGGAGATGAGGAAATTCGGAAAACACTGGAGAATTTCCGAACGAAACGGAAGGAATTACAGAAGCAAATTGATAAGTCAGAGACGAAGTTAGTAGAAGTTTTATCCCCACGTGCACAACTTCATCTGACGGTATTAGGTGTTTTGGAAAACGGTTTACCACGTAGAATTGTCAAGACACAAAAAGATAAATCAGCACCAGAAAAAAGCAGTGATGTACCTACACCGCCTGAACAACCGACAGAATAAAAATGGTGGAGGATACCAGACTTGAACTGGTGACCTCTTGCATGCCATGCAAGCGCTCTCCCAGCTGAGCTAATCCCCCACCTGCTTCAATTGTTTTAAATAATAACACATTGGGGCATGAAAAGCAAATTATTTTCGTCTATATCAGGGTTATTTAGTTTTAGGTTTATCTTGTGTTTTTTTCACAAATGCTAAATGCCTCAAGCCGGTAGGTGCGGTTTCCTAACCGCACCGAATTTGTGCGAAAACCTTTCATAGTCATTATTCTTGTAGGTTCCAGTGCGGTTAGGAAACCGCACCTACCGGCCTGGGATTAACTTTCAGTAATCTCTATTCTGGAAAATACTTATAACTAATAACCCTGCCACAACTCTGTTTCACCTTGACATAATTAATGCTACGATATATAATCCAATCATTGCACAAGTAAAGTTCTGATGAATAACAAAAGAAAATAATTCATGAGAATTCAATGGTAATGATATCTCTAATCAAATAGTTAACTCAATATAGGTAAACCATAATGGAACTATTAATTCATTTCTTTCTTAGAAGTATGACTCTTATATTGCAATTAGTATTTATGGCGTGTTTTCTGTTTTTATACATTAAAACAAAGTCTAAGGGAGTCATCCTGATTTGGATAACACTCCTTATTGGGAAAATCCTCCATTGGTTAACTTTCAGACTATACATAAATGTTTTCAGTAATAATTCTCGTATTGGTAGTATAAGCACTGTTGAGCTTTTCTCCATAACAAACCAGATTATTGCTTGGTTAATTCTGTTACTATCTTCGTGTGGGATCATAATCATATATAATGAATGGAAGCAAGGTAAGTTTCAGAATACTTTGCCTATAGACAAACCTGGAATTGATTTACGTTAGAATCATATCAAACACAGAATTACCAATTGACCTTGAATGAAAATCTTAGGTATTGACACCTCAACCCCTATCGGCAGTGTTGCTCTCATAGACGATGAGAACATAGTCGCCGAACATACCCTCAATATCGTCCAAGCCCATTCCTCCCGATTGATGCCTGCAATTGATACCGTTCTGAAATGGGGAGAGATTACCCCACACGAATTAGATGGTTGTGCAGTCGGTATTGGACCTGGTTCATTTACTGGCATCCGTATCGGCGTTGCAACAGCGAAATCACTCTGCTACGCAGCAGACAAACCGATTGTCGGTGTATCAACATTAGAAGCAATTGCATATAATCTCCGATGGACTGATGGTCGTATCTGTCCGATTCTTGACGCACGACGTAGTGAAATCTACGGCAGTATCTTTCAAGGTGGCGAAAAATGGCAACGCGTTACTGACGATCTCTGCTTATCTATTGATGCATTTTTAGATGAACTTGAAGGTCATATTTCATCGGACGCTACTCCCATTTTTGTAGGAGATGGACTTGCTACTTATGGAGATGTCATCCGTGAGCGGCTTGGTGAAACGGTGCCGTTTGCAGATGCAATCTTTAATGTGCCACGTGGGTCAACTGTTGCGAAACTCGGCGCGCAACGTCTAAAACAAGGTGACACTGATAGTTATTGGACTTTAGTGCCAAACTATGTTAGAATTGGGTTGTATTGATTCTGGATACAAACCTACATTGATATTAATCTTGGATAACCTACCTGTGTTTCTCTTGATTCTACCATGACATGAACCGTATTCTAAAAAATACATCTACGTTGTTCGGTGCACACCTTCTCGGTGGCTTTAGTTCGCTCATATTAACGCTTTGGTTGATGCCTCAGTTTTTTTCGGAGAGCGAATTAGGTGGCTACTTTGTTGCAATCGCCTTAACCAACCTGATCGCAAGTCTAACAGAACTCGGCATACAAAACCCATTAATCCGTGAAATGACACTCAATCTACCCCAAACGCGTCATTTTCTCGGTAACGCGCTTCTTGTGCGACTTGTCTTGTCTATTGTGGCATACACACTCATGATTGTCTTCGGTATCATTTTGTGGTCTACCTCAACAATCGTTACAATGGTCGTCTATTTAGGGGTAGCAGAGATTGTCAATTCCATCGCACAACTCTATAGATGCGTCTTCCGAGCGCATGAAGAGATGAAATACGAAGCATTTACAGTACTGGCAGAACGTGGAACACTATTTCTCGTGGGTGGTGGTGCAATCCTACTCGGATACAACATTGTAAATGTATGTCAAGTTTGGTTATTAACAGGTTGTCTTAACCTTGTTCTGAGTATTGCATTTGCGCGATTCCGTTTCACACCGCTAAGTTTTAAACCGAGTCGGAAGGTGATAGTCGTACTGATGCAGCAAGCACTTCCCTTTGCAGTTGGTAACTTGTTCAATTTAGTCTATTTTCGGATTGATGCAATCATGCTGTCAAAACTTAGTCCGGACGGCGTAGATGCGAACACTTGGTATGGATTAGCATATACGTTAGTCAACGCTTTAACAACCTTACCGGGCGCATTTCTGATGGGGGCAATGTTTCCTGTGCTATCTCGTTTGTATGTAAATGAACGCGATAGGTTACCGCAAGCATACACATTCGCTGTGCGGTGGATGGTAATATGTGGGGTGCCATTAGCAATTGGACTTGCCACACTCTCACACGAAATTCCAAATCTGCTGTTTTCTTATCGGTATACACCAGGGACTATAGAGAAGATTTCCTCTGCATTATTATGGTTAAGTGCAACAGGTGGCATGGTTTTCTTGTCAACTGTCGTTATAACAATGCTTCGCGCTGCGGATAAACGCCGTGTGTTTTCAATACTTATGGGAACAACGGCACTCTTGAACATCGTATTGAACTTTATACTGATACCGCGCTTCAACCACGTAGGTGCAGCAATTGCAATGGTAATCAGTGAGATATATCTGTTGATCATCGGGTTTAGTTACATTTCCAAACGGATCGCCAAACTGACTGAAATTGGATTTATATTCAAGGTTGTTCTCATTTCTGCTGTAATGGGAATAGGTTTGGTGTTGTTGAAGGGGATGTTGTCTATTTGGATTTTGATTCCGTTGGCGATGGTTTTCTATTTCGGTGCAATCGTGTGTTGGGGTGAGTTTTGGATTGGGTTTGAGTTTGATTAGTGTAGGGGGAGTCACACGGTTCAGGAAATGCTGCGGAAATGAATGCATTTTAAGTATGTCAATACATTCCGATTGATGAATTACACTTCACGGTTCAATATAGACAATTTGTTGAGGTAGAATGGATTTTAGTACTTCGCGTAACTGTGGCATTAAGGGAAGTAAAGTATCCAACCTGTTCCTATATGTAACAAGTACAATAACGGCAATGTCAAAACGGTCAAGATTCTGTTGATATTCAATGTTTCTGTCGGCAGTAAGCCAGACATCAAATTCTTTTTCTGCTAAGTGGAGCAAGTCACCATTTTCTATGCCAGACCAACCCTTTTCTTGAACGGTAAATACAGTATGTCCACGCAACTCTTGCTTAAGTCTTTTTGGTAGGCATTCATCAATCAGAATATACATTTGCTTGCGAGAGTAGTATTTCCTTTGCTAATTCAAGTGCTTGGACCGCTTGCTTTCGGCTGACAGAAGGAAAATCTTCCAAAAATTCGTCTAGGTTATCACCTGCTTCCAAATAGTCAATAAGGTTTTTAATCGGAACACGCGTGTTTTTAAAGACAGGCGTGCCACTCATAATCCGCGGATTACAAGTAATGAGGTTGTAAAATGCCTGAGTTGTCTGTTTATCAAAATTCATGTGTGAATTCTCCTAAAGGGTTGTTTGGTGTTTATTAAAAATACCACAAAAACACAGAAATTGCCAACATTTGTTCATCTGACCTGAAGATCCGATATGATAACTTTTACCCCGTATAGAGAAATAATGCTCATGTATACAATTCCTGCAGCACTTCAAAATAATCTGGAAAAGTCTTACTAACGCAATCAGGGTCTTTAATCTGAATACCCGGTACTTTCAACCCGATAAGTGAGAATGCCATCGCAACGCGGTGGTCACTATAAGTATCAATCGCTGTCGGAGTGATTGAGGAAGGTGAAATTTCAAGTCCATCTCGATGTTCAACCACATCTACACCTAATTTTTGTAGTTCCGTCACCATTGCGTGGATTCTATCTGTCTCCTGCCAGCGCGTATGCTCAATGTTTCGGATAGAGACTTTGCTATCGGCAAACGGTGCAATCGCAGCGAGGGTTAATGCGGTATCTGATATATCCTTCATATCCACATCAATACCCTTCAACCGATGCGGTCCCTGGACAGTTATTCCTGCATCCGATACAGAAACCTGACACCCCATCTGCTCTAAGACGTGCACAAATTGCACATCACCCTGTACGGAATCTGTGGATATATGCTGGACAGTAACACAACCACCCGTGAGTGCAGCTGCAGCGAAAAAGTATGATGCACTGGACGCATCCGGTTCAATGTAGTATGCACGTGGTTGATACTGCTGTCCACCTGCGATATGGAAATGTCTATAGTCTTTGTGCGAAACCTGCACACCGAACGTTTCCATAACTGCCAGCGTAATGTCAATATAAGGTGTTTTTAGATCTCCGATAACCTCTATCTCCATACCCGTTTCGGCGTAGGGGGCGACGAGTAACAATGCGGTTAGAAACTGACTGCTTTTGCTGGCATCAATTGTAGTTTTTCTTCCTTTTAGTCCATCTGCTTCAACGATGATAGGGAGATGACCGTTCTCATATTGCGAATAAGCGGAAACACCGAGTTGCGTCAGGGCATCAAGTAAATCTGACATAGGACGGCTGTGACGCATCGGTTCATCACCATCGAGCACAAATTCTCCGTGTCCGAGAGAGACATAACTGATAAGTGAACGGGTTGTTGTGCCTGAGTTGCCTACATAGAGTTCCGCGCCGTGGACAGGTATATTCTCACCATTTCCTATGACGTTGAAGGTGGATTGTTCCCTATTTTCCGATATTTGAATACCGAGTTTACGGAGTGCGTTGCACATATAGTGTGTGTCATCGCTGAAAAGGGCACCAGTCAACGTGGAGTTTCCGTTTGCAAGTGCAGCGACTAACAACGCACGGTTTGTAAAACTTTTGGAGCCAGGAACTGCGATTGTAACGTTAGGCGGGTTTTGAATCGGTTGAATTGCTCTCATTATGTTTTGGCATTGTTCTTAGGACAATAATCCTAACTCGATGAGTAATTCTTTGAGTTCTGCTTTTTCTGTATCATTTAGTGGCAGCAATGGACTTGTGGTATATGCGTTGCAGACACCCAAAATCTCCAAGCAGGCTTTCATACCGCTTACACCTTGTCCGTAGGAATAAAGTTTACTAAGTTGGATCATCCATTTTTGTAGTCGGTCAACTTCATTGATATTACGTGCTTTCGCGGCATTGTAGAGGTCAACAGATTCTTTTGGAGCGACGTTTGAAATGGAGATAACACCACCATCAGCACCGAATAACACTGCTGCTCCGATGATATAATGCGAACCGATGAAAATGGCGAAATCGTCTCGTTCACCGAGCAGGGAAAGTAGATTCAGACAGTTTATCCAATCACCTGAACTATCCTTCATCCCAACAATATTTTCACAATCATCTGCGAGTTGTGCAACAATCTGCGGTTTGATGGCAGTCTTAGCGGTAGATGGAATGTTATATATTAGAACAGGAAGGTCAGTGCTTGCTGCGATAGCTTGATAGAATTGTATAATGTCGGCATCATCAGTAGATGGATAATAATAGCCGGGTGTAGAAGCAACAGCATCTACATCATATTGTTGTGCGATTTCAATGTTTTGGATCACCCGTTGCGTGCTTGTATCCATCACACAACAGATTATAGGCACGCGTCCTGCGACAGTCTTGGTTGCAATGTCTAATGCCCGTTCACGTTCTGCATTTGTCAATGTCGTAAACTCACCAGAAGAACCCAATAGATAAATGCCGTGAACACCGTTGTCAATAAGTCGGTTAAGTTGTTTGACAAAGCTGAGTTCATCAACAGATTCCTTTTCGTCAATCGGTGTTACTGTTGGTGTAAAAATACCTTCGTATCTGATATTCATAAACCCTCTTTTATGTATAGTGAATTATAAATATAAGTTGACACTTTCGTCCCACGGTAGGCGAGGTTTCCTAACCTCGCCGATGCAGAGTGTTCAAGTAATTTCAAAATCTACTATATTATTGGATTAATGCTTGATTGCAGTTTAACAAAAGGGTAAATAAATGTCAATAAATTCTATAAATGTGCTATCATAAATATCGGACATTTAACCGAACTACGGGCAAATAAATCAATGACTATCCGAACACAACTCACACTTAGCTACATAGGTATCGTTCTGCTGGTGCTATTAGGAATGGGTCTTTATCTCGGTAATGCACTTAGAGGTGTGTTGAGTGATCGCATTACGGACGAGTTGAAAGTGCAGGCGGCATTGAGCAGAGAATTTCTTCTCGTGGAACTTCCTGAAACCGATAGTTTTTCTCATAAAGTAATAGATGGTCTTGTTGATAGACTGGGAGAGACAGGGAAGATGCGATTGACATTCATCGGTAAAGATGGTACCGTTTGGGGTGATACAGAACGAGATGGAGTATCACTAATTGAGATGGAGAACCATTTATCGCGACCAGAGGTACAGAAAGCAATTATGCATGGGTATGGCATGACTGAACGTGAAAGTGCCACAACACAGACAGAATATCGCTATTTTACGCTTCCAATAGAAAGAGATGGAGAAACAATAGGTTTTTGTCGTGTTGCAATGCCGATGGAGACCATAAATACAGCACTCGGTAACCAGCGACGTATGTTGTTATACGCTACTATAGCAGGTTCTGTTCTCGCAATTATATTTGGGATACTTAGCACTGGTGCAATTGTCAAACCAATTAAACGATTGACACAGACTACACAATCCATTGCTGCCGGAGAAACGACATCCAAGGTTGAGGTAAAATCTAACAATGAACTTGGACAACTGCTTCAAAACTTCAACCTGATGACTGATAGAGTGGAGCAGCAGATTGAACAGGTTTCAGTTGAAAACCAACGTTTGGAATCCATTCTGAACAATATGGGTGAAGGGGTATTACTCGTCAACGAAGCATCTGAGATTACTTATGCTAATCCGGCATCAATTGTAATGTTAAACCTACCTGAAATGTATGTTGGAAGAGCTTTGATAGAAATCAATCGCATTCCTGAACTACAAGCGTTGCTCTCTGAGGCTGAGCAGACAAGTTCCGTTGCCTTTGCAGAGATACGTCTTGCAAATGTGCAAGCATCAGAAGCGGAGGTTACTATTGTACCAGTCGCTGCAAAGAGTGAGTATGTCATTGTTATTCATGATGTTAGTCATGTTCGTCAACTGGAGCGGATCCGTGCTGATTTCGTTGCAAACGTCTCACATGAATTGCGAACACCCTTGACTACAATTCAGGGATACGCTGAAACCTTACTGAACAGCGAGTCAAAAAAGAGCAAAAAACGCAAAGATTTTATTGTTAAGATACTAAATCATTCTAATCGTCTTTCACGGTTGGTTTCCGATTTGTTGGAGTTGGCACGATTGGAATCGGGAGACGTGGAATTGAAAGTAGCACCAAGCCATTTGAATGCTTTCTATGAACAGATTATGGATGTCTTTGAACCTGTATTGGAAGAATCAGAATTGGTTTTGAAATGGGATATTCCGGATGAGTTGCCTCATGTAAATATAGACCAACAGTTATTCATGCAGGTTTTTATCAATCTTATTGACAATGCTATTAAATATACTCCGGATGGGGGTGAGATTGAAATTTCAGCGAAAATTCATCCAACAAACGCGGAAAGTGCTGATGAATTGGTCGTGCATATAAAAGACTCTGGTATTGGGATTCCATTGGAGTCGCAATCTCGTGTTTTTGAGCGTTTTTATCGCGTTGATAAAGGACGCGCACGTAAGATGGGTGGCACGGGTTTAGGCTTGGCAATTACCAAACATATTCTGCTACGTCACAACGGACGGATATGGTTGGAAAGTGAGTTGGGACAAGGCACGGTGTTCTATTTTGCATTACCAATCCTACCAACAGATTAAATTTCCCACTGTTGTTCTGTCCACGCCATTTCCCAGAACAGGTATTCATAACGACTGCTAAGGTGGAAATGGTGCTTTAGTCTCTCTTTTTCCGCTGGACTACTTTCTAATGTAATTTCGTTTAACAGCTGGCGCAGCCATTCACCTAATGAAAGGAATTCAGGAGAAGCATACATATCAATCCATTCTTGGTATAGTGGTTCGGGAGAACCCCCTTGTTCAGCAAGGTTTGTGCCGATTTCTGCATAACCCCATTGACATGGCAGCACACCAGCAATCACATCTGCTAATGTACCTGTTTGTGCGACGTTTAGTATGTGTCGCGTATATGCATGGGTTGTCGGTGCCATCGGTGCTGCTTCCATTTCAGCAGGTGTTATTCCGAATTTCTCGCAATATCCGCGATGCAAATCCATTTCGGTGTTCAAGGTTTCATTTAGCAATTTGGCAAAGAGTGCCATCGTCTTTTCATCAGGTGCTTTGATAACACCATGTGCAAACACGCGGCTATAATCCAGTAAGAACAGGTAATCTTGGATGAGGTAGAACTTGAATTTATCTTTAGGTAGGCTCCCATCTGCGATACCACGGACGAATGGATGTTTTAGGTCTGCTTCCCAAATAGGTGCAGCATATTGACGTAGTTTATCGGTGAATTTGGTTTGTTGTGTCATATAGTCTCCTTGAAAATGGAATAGGACTCAATTATAGATTTAATTATTTACACACTACGGTAGGTTCGGTTTCCTAACCGCTTCCCCAGGACGGTAGGTTCGGTTTCCTAACCGACCCATAAGCGTCAATTTAGCGTCCTTCCAAGTACCGGTAGGTTCGGTTTCCTAACCGAACCGGCTTTGTGCCAAATACCTTCATAGAGGTTCTCGCATAGGATCCGGTTCGGTTAGGAAACCGAACCTACCGGCCTGGGATTATAGCGTGATTCCCCTTAAATTGACGCCTATGGTTCGGTTTCCTAACCGACCCGGTGTTTGTTCTGTCTCATAGTCAGGCAGAATGCGCGTATGGCATTCTGCATTGGTTAGGAAACCGCATCTACCGGGGAGTGTGCATGTATTTTTACATTTTACTATAATAACACGAGGATGTCAAAATGTTTGAAAGACTTGGAATAGTTACCAATATCTGGGCGAAAGAGATGGAAGATGGTGCTCGTTTTGATGATTTGATGGTGCTGTTCGGAGAAAACGGATTTAGAGAAATGG
Source organism: Candidatus Poribacteria bacterium (assembly GCA_965214095.1). Classification (GTDB taxonomy): domain Bacteria; phylum Poribacteria; class WGA-4E; order WGA-4E; family WGA-3G; genus MSPOR6. The sequence continues at coordinate 3,698,647 of OZ243938.1, forward strand.
AGGTACGTGAAGGTGATTATCTGCGTAACTCCGAATTCGGGGTTCTTATTACAGCACTTGAAGAAGCGATGCTTGTATATTCTGATAACGAGTTTAAATCTATCTGTGATGCAGTGTGGAACGGTCCTACTACTACCACTACTACAGATGGGTTTAATCTGAATGATACGGAACACGTCAAACTCTTTGAGGAGCTTGTGGATTTTGTTCAGAAAGCATCAGGATTGACACTCAGTTATGCCATGTCGCATCCTTGGCTTTCAGCACCACATGATATACAAGCAGATAATCAAAAGATAGTCATTGCCAAGAAATTGGCATATCTGTTGTGTCCAGCGCGGGCAAGGTTGCGTCTTGTTGATTTAGACACTGAAGGTGAGATTGACGAAAATATTGCGATTGATAACCTGAAACGATACAATACATTACTGCCTGAATATCCAACGGTTTTTGCCGTGGAAAACGCGCGTCAATCAGCAACGTTGACCTTGGAATTGGCTGTTACCGGTAGTGCAAAACTCACTTATGACGAAACAAATACATATCTTGCTGATGGAACGACTATCAATTCACCAGAGGAATTCTGGAGAGAAGTGGAAATGGACGACCTAACATCAGTGCATTTCAAACAGAAAACTGAGGTAGGTGTTTTATCAGAAGTAGGGGATGGATTCGTAGATTTTAAGGCTATTGCACATCATTTGCAATCTGGGAACTATACTGGTGATCTGTTGCTTGAAAATGCACCCACTACACAATCGTTGACCGATGCATTAAATAGTCGGGAGTATCTACTTGAATGCCTGTAAAGCTATTTCATTTAATTTAGAGTTGCATTTTCTCAGCAACTTCTGATATAATGACAAATGACATATCAAAATGATAGAAGATACATCAAAATGATAGAAGATACATCAAAATGATAGAAGACATATCAATAAGGAGTTTAGAATGAAATCAAGAATTTTATTAGGTGCTTTAATTCTACTATTTATAGGAATAATGACACTGCCAGCGCAATCCCTAGATATTGAAAATGGGCTTGTTGCCTATTGGGCATTCAATGAAAGTGCTGGTGACACCGCAAGCGACTCAACAGGAAACGGACATGACGGAACATTGATGGGAGACCCTCAATGGACAGAGGATGGCAAGTACGGCGGTGCCATTGAATTCGATCAGGCTGGCGATGAAGTGAACATTCCTTTTCATAAGGACCTCAATCAAGAAGCCTTTACCATCTGTGCTTGGGCAAATGTTGAACCGGGGAGTGCTAATCATCGTGCAGTGATTTCCTCTCGTCATGAACCCCCTACGAGTGGGTATATCATTTACGCATTACCCGCAAATACATGGCAGTTTTGGACTGGTAATGGAGATCCAACATGGGTTACCATTCAGGGTCCAGCGGTGAATCTTGGTGATTGGGATCATGTTGCTGGTGTCTATGCCGATGGCAAACAGATGTTTTATGTCAACGGAGAACTTGCAGGTGAAGTGGACTCTAATCCGAACTTTAATGCAGAACAAGAGTTCCTCATTGGTGCAGGTGCGAATGAACGTGCAGCCCATGAATATCTCTTCAAGGGAATAATTGATGAAGTGCGGTTATATAATCGTGTGCTTGATGAAGATGAAATCGCTGCAGTGATGGATAGTGAGTCATTGGCAGTTGAAGCATCTGGTAAGATTGCTGTCACTTGGGGACAATTGAAAACAAAGTGATTATGCTATAGTTCAGAACAATATAGAATTGTTCAGTTTATATCTGCCTACGGTGAGAGAATATCTTTCATCGTAGGCATTTTACTTGCATACAATTGTAGCGCAAACTGCCAGTTTGCGTACACTACTGCACAAACTGGCAGTTTGTGCTACGGCACAGTCTAGTGTTCTGTCTACCTTTAAGAAAATCCTATGTGAGTAATGGTCTTAGCCAACGTTGTGCGGTGTCAATGTCCATGCCAGTACGTTCGGCATAGTTTTCGACTTGGTCATCTCCGATTCTTGCAATACTGAAATATTTAGAATCGGGATGAGAAAAATACCATCCGCTAACAGATGCTGCTGGAAACATCGCGAGACTTTCAGTCAAAGAAATCCCAGTATTTTTTGTGACTTCCATTATATCAAACAATACTCGTTTTGGGTTATGGTCAGGACAGGCGGGATATCCGGGAGCGGGTCGTATACCTTGATACTTTTCTGCTATCAACGCATTGTTGTCTAACTGCTCATCGGAAGCATACCCCCATAGCGATGTTCTGACGTGTTGATGCATACATTCCGCAAACGCCTCTGCTAACCTGTCCGCCAATGCTTTTGTCATAATGCTGTTATAATCATCGTGTTGTTTTTCAAACTCAGCACAGAGTTCAGGGACACCGATACCTGTAGTTACGGCAAATGCACCGATATAATCGGGAATGGATGTTTCCTTTGGTGCGATAAAGTCACTAAGGCTCAAGTTTGGTCGTGTAAATGGTTGTTCTGTTTGCTGACGTAGATGGTGTATTGTTGCAATCGTCTCTGTTCTATCTTCGTCTGCATATATCTCCGTATCATCACCTACACTATTTGCTGGAAAGATTCCGACCACAGTCTTTGCGCACAACCTGTTCTGTTCAACGATTTTGTGTAGGAGTTTTTTGCCATCTTCAAAAAGTTCTCTTGCTTTCGATCCTATCTTTGGATTATCAAATATATTTGGGTATTTGCCTGTCATTTCCCATGTGATAAAGAAAGGTGTCCAGTCAATATAGTCAACAAGTTCATCTAATGGGTAATCGTCAAGAACCTTTATACCTATCATATTTGGTTCGGGTGGCAGATAGTTATTCCAGTCAAGTGCCAACTTACGTTTTTGTGCAATACTAAAGGGTAATAATTTCGTTTTCTGTCGACTTTTTGCCCGGTTTTTACGAATGCTATCATATTCTTCGCGGGTCTGATCAACAAAGTTTTTATGGTTTTCAGTGTTCAAAAGGTTGCTAACAACGCCGACACTCCGTGAAGCATCTTTGACGTGAATGGTTGGACCTTCATAAGCAGGTTCAATCTGAATAGCGGTATGCACCTTTGATGTCGTTGCGCCCCCTATGAGAAGCGGGATGCGGAGACCTTTTCGTTCCATTTCCTGTGCGACATGCACCATTTCGTCTAATGAAGGTGTGATAAGTCCGCTCAATCCGATAATATCAGCATTTTCTTTACGTGCCGTATCTAAAATGTCTTCCGCAGATACCATTACACCTAAGTCTATGACATCATAATTGTTGCAACCGAGTACGACACCAACGATATTTTTACCTATGTCATGCACATCACCTTTAACAGTTGCCATGACGATCTTTCCTCTGGATTTGATTTCTCCATCTTCCTGTTCTCTTTCAATATATGGGATGAGATGTGCGACAGCCTTCTTCATAACCTGTGCACTTTTGATGACTTGTGGTAGGAACATCTTGCCATCACCAAAGAGTTCACCGACACGATCCATTCCATCCATCAATGGACCTTCAATGACATGTATTGGACGATCAAAATTGAGTCGTGCTTCTTCGGTATCTGCTTCAATGTGTTCAATGATGCCTTCAACAAGTGCATGACTGATACGTTGTTCAACAGGTAATTTTCGCCATTCTTTGTTGACGCGCGTTCTCTTACTTTTGCCTTTATGTGATTTTGCGAGTTCAAGCAGACGGTCGGTTGCATCTTCTCGCCGATTGAAAAGCACATCCTCAACTACCTCTAATAGTTGCTTCGGCAGATCATCATAAACAGCGAGTTGTCCAGCATTGACAATACCCATGTCTAAACCTGCTTTGATAGCATGGTATAGAAAAGCTGCATGCATCGCTTCCCGCACGGTATCATTTCCGCGGAATGCGAATGATATGTTGCTAACGCCACCGCTTACCATGGCATACTTACAAGTCTTTTTGATTTCTTTACAAGCTTCAATAAATGCAACTGCGAATTCGTTGTGCTCAGGAATGCCCGTTCCGACTGTTAAGATATTTGGATCAAAAATAATATCTTCTGGTGGAAATCTGACTTCTTTAGTCAATAGATTATAAGCTCTTGTGCAAATTTCAATTTTTCGTTCAAACGTATCTGCTTGTCCTTGTTCATCAAAAGCCATCACAATGGCAGCTGCCCCGTATTTCCTGATGAGTCGTGCCTTCTCTAAGAAATCGGTTTCACCCTCTTTTAGGTAGATTGAGTTGACAACTCCTTTGCCTTGAACGCATTGTAGACCTGCCTCAATGACTTCCCATTTGCTGGAATCTATCATGATCGGCACACGACTGATATCTGGTTCAGCAGCGATTAGATTTAAGAATTTTACCATTGCATTTTTAGAATCTAACAGCCCTTCATCCATATTGATGTCAATGATTTGTGCGCCGTTTTCTACCTGATCGCGTGCCACTTCTAATGCAGTTTCATAGTCTTCATTCTTGATAAGGGTTGCGAACCGTCTTGAACCAGAGATATTTGTGCGTTCACCTACATTTACGAAGAGAGATTCTGATGTGATGTTGAATGCTTCTAAACCGCTCAATCTGCATGCGCGTTTTTGGGGTTTTGGTTGACGAGGAGGGTACTCTGCAGCAGCTTTGACAACGGCTTCAATGTGCTCCGGCTGGCTGCCACAGCAACCCCCAACGATATTGACAAAACCGTTCTTCGCAAAGTCATGTATCCAATTCCCCATTTCTTGAGGTGTCTGTGTGTAATGTCCGAGTTCGTTTGGAAGTCCGGCATTGGGATAACAGACGATAGGAATGTCAGCAAGTTTTGACATTTCAGCTAAGAAGGGACGTATCTGTTCGGAACCGAAACCGCAGTTTAGCCCCGCCGCAAGTAGGTTTACATGTCTGATGGAGTTCCAAAATGCTTCAACAGTTTGCCCCGATAAGTTACGTCCGCCACCGCCACTTCTGTCTGAAGATACGATAATCGGTATGTTGATTTCTCGCTGTTCAAAAAGTGTTTGAATAGCAAAGAGAGCCGCTTTGCAATTGAGCGTATCCATCACGGTTTCAACGAGGAGGATATCCACGCCACCGTCAATTAGTCCTTCTACTTGTGTTGTATAGGAATCCACGAGTTCTGAAAATGTAATGTTTCTATATCCTGGGTCATTGACATCCGGTGAGATGGAGCAGCTGCGGTTTGTTGGTCCAATACTACCAGCAACGAAGCGCGGTTTATCGTGTGTGGTGTATTTATCAGCGACTTCCCGTGCAATTTGTGCTGCCGCGTAGTTGATTTGATATGCTTGGTCTTGGAGTTGGTAGTCTGCCATAGAAACGGATGTGCTGGTGAAGGTATTCGTTTCTATGATGTCTGACCCTGCTTGACAGTAATTTGAATGAATTTCTCGTATAATCTGGGGTTGTGTGATAGATAGTAGGTCGTTATAGCCTTTGAGTTCATGGGGATGGTCGGCAAATTGTGTTCCGCGGAAATCCTCTTCTGTGAGTCTATAGGTTTGTATAAGAGAACCCATCGCACCATCAAGGACTAATATACGTTCATTTAGTGTTTTTTTTAGGTGTTGTGTCCGTTCAGTATCTATCATGTTTTCCCCAATTTTGTTGGTAATTTGCTTCAATATTATACTACGTGATTGCCGATATGTCCATTGCATTTGCGTGTAATCAGAGGTGTTTTAATTTTGCTATGGGTTTGTATTCCTATTTGTCTGAACCAGGATTTTCAGGATTAGTAGATTTTCAAGATAAGACTTCTCATCTAATACCATTTCTCATAAAGAATAGTTCATTATGAGATTGTGAATTCAGCGGAATATTGTCTGGACCAAGATTTTCAGGATTATGCGTCTGACGTTTCAAAGTGCCGTTGGTGGGATAGGCTGAAACTTGATGTTGGCAAGAATGGGACAATCGGGGTTAGAGACCCTACCTAAAGATTAGTGTAGACAGAACACTACGGTAGGTTCGGTTTCCTAACCGAACCGGCTTTGTGCCAAATACCTTCATAGAGGTTCTCGCACAGGTTCCGTGCGGTTAGGAAACCGCACCTACCGGCCTGGGGAAAACGCCTAATTTACACTAAATTGACACCTATGGTTCGGTTTCCTAACCGAACTGGTGTTTGTTCAGTGTTATAGATGCGGTTAGGAAACCGCATCTACCGTGGAGTGTGCCCGTATTTTTACATTTCACTACAATGTTAGACGATCAATTGAATGGTATTAGTTTTTGTCGTTACCTAACCGAACACCAAGTCCTATGACAGCTGAATATCCATTGTGATGCGTATTATCATACATCGCACGGTGGTACTGCAGTCCGAAACGCAGGTAATAATCGTCTTCAATACGCCATTGGTAGCCACCACCTAATCCGATCCGTTGCCTGGAATCATCGTAGTTCTCAGTACCAAAACTATTTTGCCATGACATCCTCGCAAATAAGTAAGGCGTAGACACCGTATGACTTAAAGGAAAGTATGTCAGTTGACACCCTAAATTTATTTCATTTTGACTCCTGTTGTTTCTATCACCAAGAAATGTGTAGTTGTTTGTCACCCGTCTAAAATTGATTTCCGGACTAACAGCAAAATACTTATGTGGGAAAAACGAAATGTAGACTGATGCTGGGATACCGCCTACTGCTCCTGATGGTGCTTGTAAAAACGTTGCTCTGGAATCTGAGTCTCGGTCAGGAGGTGTGATGTAGGATGATCCCATTTGTGTGCCGATCTCATATTCGAGTGCCATAGCAGATGGGACACAGAGAACAGATAGGACAACTAATGTCATAACAATAATAGTGAGTGTTGATGTGTGTTTTTCTTGATATGTTGCTTGTGTGTACATAAGGCTCCTTATTTTAATGGATTGTAGTGAATTATCTGAGATTCTGTCAATGTTTGTTTGGGTCTCGCTATACTGATATATTATGTGAAACGGATTACCTACAAGGTAGGTTTACGATGCAGAAGAATTGTCTGAATTTGCTGTCAGATGATACATGAAAATTACTACACTCATAGTTCTGGTTAGGAAACCGCACCTACCGTGGATAGAAAGTGTAGATATAATTTAATACTTCACCAATATTTTAGAAATGGTATAATACTGATTATATGACTGAAGGGAATTGTGAGGAAGTGATGTCTCTATATGCACATAGATACGCCATTCATTTTGATATATCACCCCAAATTACTTATCTGAATCATGAATTACCTATAATAATTGCGGATCTATTACCGCTATTTCAAGGTTTTCCTGAAGATGTGTGGATATCACAACAATCAGTTGACGAAGGACTTGATTTTTGTAGAGTTCTCTTTTGGGTTTTTTCGGACTCCTCTGATGCCATAAAATCCTTCAGTATCTGGTTTCAGGCACTATTTCGTGATGCCAAAATGGCATCAACATTGGAACGTATCGTAGTATGTTCCATAGATGATGGTGATGAGTTAGAGGTTGAACTTACAGATTGGACACGTGTTCATGCTTTGCCTAAGGATGTTCAGAATGCGGTGCAGACAGAATTGGATAAAAAATCCATTGACAGGTAATATGTGTTATGGTAAACTTTAAGGTGCATATAGTGAATCCACGTTGTCTGCAGAAATCGGGAGATACCTAATGAAAAGAAAATACTGCATTTTAATTGTAATATTTCTATGTATTGTCAACATTGGATATACCTATACGGTTGATGAGGTCTTCAAGAATTTCAGAACGGTGTATGAAAAGTGCCAGAACTTTAGTGCGGAATTTGAGGAGACAGCATTATATAAAACAAGAAAAAGTGTGAGTTTCGGCAGATTTACCTTTGGCATTCCCAACCTTTTACACATGGAATATGTCTCGCCAAAAGACCCTGATAAAATAGTCAAGACAGTTGTCTTAGATGGCAAATATGTATGGTCTTATGTCCCACTTCTCAATGAAGTTAACAAACAGAAAATCCAAAACCCAGATAAGCGAGAGATACTACCTGGCACGGGTGCTTCACTTGAAGATCTATCAACAAACTGGAACATGAAGTTAGTGCCTGATGAAGCTGCAAAAGCAAAAGGTGTTCATTTGTTGCAGTTAACTCCAAAACCGGAACTATTAAATAGAAGACAAAATAAACCACAAGGTAGTGCAGATGTAAAAAAGCAGCTTGAGATCTGGGTTAAAGAGGGAGACTGGTTTCCAGTACAATTTGGATATGTGACACTGTTTGAAGATGGGACTCGTCGCAGCGTAATAATATCCTTGTCAAATATTCAAAGAGATCAGAAATTACCGTCGACTCAATTTAAGTTTGTTGTTCCTAAAGATGCCGAGGTAATTGATCTTTCATCAGATTAGAAGTATATGAAATTAAATGACTATTTACGTACGGCGAATCTGTTAACATTTGCCCGTTTATTGTTAACTGTCCCTTTCATTCTCTGTTTTCAGGCAAAACTAATGGGACTTGCTGCGATATGCTTTAGTGTTGCAGCCATAACAGACCTATTAGATGGAAAAATAGCCCGTAAACAAGGTGTAACGCAGTTTGGTAGTTTTCTGGATTCGTTTGTAGATAAGATATTGATAGGTGCTGCATTAATTTGCTTATATCTTTTTCAACATGAAGATTTAGAGGATGGTGTGCATCTTTTACCGTTATGGATGGTATATGTCATCCTTGGGCGAGAGGTTGTTGTTACGGGATTTAGAATCATATTTGTAGCGAAACATGGTGAGGTGATCTCTGCTAATCGCTGGGGTAAATATAAGACTACGACGCAGGTTGTCGTAATTCTTATAGGCTTGGTTTTACTCACCTTTTTAAGTGATTCAAATTATGTAGTTCAACGGCACGGACCGATTTACTTTTTGATGTATTTACCACTGATATTGACAGTTACGTCAGGATTAGAAATCTTATACGGAAATCTAAAGGCTCTCTCTACTTGACATAAGATGATTTTTCACTATAGAGGTGTATTTTTATGAGACCTGGTTCTATAAGGTGTTTTGTTGCTATTGAAATACCTGATAGGATCCAGTCTATTTTATCTGAAGTTCAATCAGAGTTTCGTCCGAAAATAAGAAATGCATCGTGGACGCGACATGGTAATTTCCATTTGACCTTGAAGTTTCTTGGTGATGTTGAGAAATGTGATATTGATAAGGTAAATTCTACGGTAGAAGGAATTGCGGAAAACCGCGAACCTTTTTGTATAGAAATTGGTGGCATAGGGACATTTCCGAATTTGTATCGTCCACGAGTGTTGTGGGTGGGGTTGAGGCAAGGTGTTAAAGAAACGACACCCTTAGCGAATACTGTAACCCGTGAACTCATGAAGTTTGGATTTGCAAACGAGAAACGTTTTCATCCACATTTTACACTTGCGAGAATAAGAAAAAGTGTTAATATGAAGGCTCATACTGAATTTTTCAAGAAATTTGAAACAATTGCGGGGACATTGATGAATGTTGAGCACATCACACTTGTCAGAAGTGAGTTGCATCGTAGTGGTGCAGTCTACACCCCGTTACATATCTATCCATTAGGCAGGAGAAAGTAAATAATGGCGAATGACGAGAATAAAAAACCGGAAACCGAATTAAGCGCGGAAGACAAGAAAAAAGCTGAAGCGAAAAAGAAGGCAGTAGATGATGCTATATCTCAGGTAGAACGTGCTTACGGTAAGGGTGCTATCATGCGTTTAACAGACGACGAGGTCGTTCCTGTTAGTGCTATCCCTACAGGTGCACTTTCACTTGATTTGGCATTAGGTGTTGGTGGTGTTCCGCGAGGAAGAATCATTGAAATCTTTGGTCATGAAGGCACTGGTAAAACCACATTGGCACTCCATATTGTTGCCGAAGCACAGAAGATGGGTGGCATTGCAGCATTTATTGATGTTGAACATGCGTTGGATACGACTTATGCCCGGAATATTGGTGTGAATTTGGAGAACGTTTTGATTTCACAACCGGATTCTGGTGAACAAGCATTGGAAATTGTGGAAACCCTTATCCGTAGTGGTGCCATTGATGTTGTGGTTGTGGATTCAGTTGCAGCGTTGACCCCTCAAGCAGAAGTTGAGGGTGAGATGGGTGATGCGCATGTGGGTCTACTCCCGCGTTTGATGTCAAAAGCATTAAGAAAACTGTCGGGTGTGACGAACAAATCACAGACCTGTGTAATATTTACAAACCAAATTCGTCAAAAGATCGGTATAATGTTTGGCAACCCTGATACGACCCCTGGTGGACTTGCCCTGAAGTTTCATGCGTCAATTAGACTGGAAATTCGACGATCTACACAGATCAAAGAAGGGACAGAGGTGCTTGGAAATCGAGTGCTTATTAAGGTAGTAAAAAATAAGGTTGCACCGCCATTTAGAGAAGCGGAGTTTGATGTCACTTTTGGTAAGGGTATCTCGAAAGAGGGGACACTCTTAGACATTGCTGTTGATGTCGGTTTCATAGAAAAACGGGGTTCTTGGTTCTCCTACAACAGTGAACGGATCGGTCAAGGTAGGAATAATGTAAAAGCTTATTTAGAACAGAATCCTGAAGTTGCTGCAGAACTGGATAGAAAAATCCGTGAGAATATTGGTGCTATTACCCCATCTGGTGCCGGAGAAATTCCGGGTGCAGATGTTGTAGGAGTTGATACCGATGTTGAAGACACCTCAGACGCCTCTGATAGCTATGACGACGATGACGAGAATTAGCATAAGAGTCTGGTAATATCTTTTTATGAACTGAAAGTTAATCCCAAGACGGTAGGTGCGGTTTCCTAACCGCACCGGAACCTACAAGAATACTGACTGTGAAAGGTTTTAGCACAAATTCGGTGCGGTTAGGAAACCGCACCTACCGTCTTGAAACATTTAGCGTATGTGAAAAAAACACAAGAAAAGCTGAAAACTAAATAACCCTGGGGTATTGCGTTTTTACTTGATGTATATAATTCAACATGCTATACTTTTATGCACTCAGGGTTAGTATAGCAAAACTGACCAATATTCTATGATACTATCAATCTTTTCAATAGAATGTGAGAATAATTCGTATGACAGGTAAAAGAGAGACAACATCAGAGATATTGATAGGTTCAGAAATTGAAGACACTTCATCGGAACAGGTTAACTATCCGCAACTTATTCGTGAGTTGAATTGGCAGATAGAGATGCTTGAAAATGAGATCAGTGATCTGCGAAGACAACTCAGTAATACACCGGGAGATGATGTTGATGCGCGTCTATATGACATGACGCGTGAACTGATGCAGGCACATCGTCAAAACCGCAAATTAAGAAATACCCTGCAAGAGGCAAAAGAGAAACTTGAACTTCTGAAAGAAAAGGTCAAGCAACTCAGTGCGCCTCCGAACAACTACGGTATTTTCCTGAGTGCTAATGATGATGGCACGATAGATGTTGACATCAGTGGTAAGAAATGGCGTGTCAACCATGATCCCGCCCTTGACCTCAAGCAGCTACAAGTTGGACAGGAAGTCATAGTCAATAGTGGTTTAAATGTTGTAGCAATTCAACCCCCTGAAAAACATGGCGATGTCGTCAAGATTAAAGAGATGCTTGATACTGATAGGGCTGTGATTAATGTCAGAACAGATGAAGAACAGGTTGTTCGTATATCTGAATCCTTGAAGGGTGAGACATTAAAATTGGGTGACAACGTTTTACTGAATCATACCAGTGGCATGCTGCTTGAAAAACTACCTAAACGTGAACTTGACGACCTTCTACTTGAAGAAGTTCCTGATATTAGTTATGAAGATGTCGGTGGTTTAGATACACAGATAGAAGCCATCCGTGATGCGATTGAAATGCCGTATCTATATCCTGATGAGTACAAGGAATTTAGTCTCACACCACCAAAAGGGGTACTATTATACGGACCGCCGGGATGTGGGAAAACTTTAATTGCACGTGCAGTCGCGAATTGTCTTGCTGAACGTATGCGTCAAGAGACTGATAGAGAAGATGTTAAAGGATATTTCATTAATATTAAGGGACCAGAATTATTGAATAAATATGTTGGGGAGACAGAGCGAAAGATCCGAGAAGTTTTTTCCAAAGCACGCGAGAAATCCAAAGAAGGTTTTCCTGTTGTCATTTTCTTTGATGAAATGGATTCGTTGTTCCGTTCCCGTGGTACGGGTATTTCATCTGATATGGAGTCTACGTTAGTACCGCAGTTCCTTGCCATGATTGATGGTGTAGAGAATCTACGTGATGTAATTGTGATTGGGGCAAGTAATCGTCAGGACCTATTGGATCCAGCAGTATTACGACCGGGAAGGCTTGATATAAAGATCAAGATTGATCGTCCGTGTATTGAAGGAGCAAAGGATATTTTTGCTATCTATTTAACGCCTGACTTGCCGTTTGCTAAGGAAGAAGTTGATAAATTTGATGGAAATACAGAAAGTGTTTCAGAACACATCATTTCAGCTGCTGTTGATGAGATGTATGCGACTACTGATGAGAATAAGTTTATTGAAGTTACATACACTCGTGGTGAACGAGAGACGCTTTATTTCAAAGATTTCGTTAGTGGAGCAATGATTGAGAATATCGTCTCCCGTGCGAAGAAGATGGCGATCAAACGATTGATTAGTTCTGAAGGGAAAGATAAAGGTATTTCTCTTAACGATATGAAAACTGCCATTCGAGAAGAGTATCGTGAAAACGAGGACCTTCCGAACACCACTAATCCAGATGATTGGGCAAAGATATCTGGCAGGAAAGGTGAGAAAATCGTGAACATTCGGGCATTGATTAATGAACCTGAGCCACGTAGACAACCCGATGTTCGTGTAAGTAAAGGCGGTACATACCTATAAATTGGTGTTCAAATCTTGACTATAGTGAATTATAAATATAAATTGACACTTTCACCTTACGGTAGGCGAAGTTTCCTAACCTCGCCGATGCAGAGTATTCAAGTAATTTCAAAATCTACTATATTGACCAATTTGATATTGAAAGTGAAGAATGACAGTACCAACAATAATCGGCACCGAAACAGAGTTCGGTATCTCTGTCAAGAATGCGCGTGAACAAGACCCTGTAGCGGCATCAACATTAGTTGTCAATGCCTATAAGAGTCGTAACATTCCAACGATTTCGTGGGATTATGCCCAAGAAAGTCCAATGTTGGACGCACGCGGGTTCACGGTGGAGAGTGAAAAACAACCAAGTGAAGATGTTAATAATAGTGTAATCAACGATATTCTTATCAATGGTGGTAGGTATTATGTTGATCACGCACATCCTGAATATTGTACCCCTGAGTGTAGTAATGCACGCGATTTGGTAAAATATGAAAAGGCAGGCGAATTGATTTTAGATTTGAGTCGTCTCGCTGCCGAACAGTTGTTGTTGGATAACCAAGAAATCATCATATACAAGAACAATACAGATTACAAAGGACATAGTTACGGATCGCATGAGAACTACCTGATGTCACGTAAGATTCCGTTTCCGGACATAGTAAACGGTCTGATACCATTTCTCGTTACACGACAAATCATTACTGGCAGTGGAAAGGTAGGCGCGGAAAACGGAGCGGATGAAACCGAATTCCAAATTTCGCAACGGGCAGACTTCTTTGAAAAAGAGGTAGGACTCAGCACAATGGTTGAACGGCCATTGATTAACACTCGCGATGAACCACATGCAGATTCAAAGTTGTATCGCCGGTTGCATGTTATCGTGGGTGATTCAAATATGTCCGAATTCACTATATATCTGAAGGTTGGTATAACTGCGATCGTTCTGCAATTGATTGAGAAGAGGGTGGTTGGTAAGCAATTTGCTTTACATGATCCTGTAGCGGTGATAAAATCAGTATCTCGGGATTTGTCATGTAAGCATGTCTATGAACTAAAAGATGAGCGCAAATGGACAGCAGTAGAAATCCAGCAGGCATATCTTGAACTTGCACATAAACACCTTACCACTGAAGAACGGACACCTGTAGTGGAAGATGTTTTGGAGAAATGGGAATTTGTGTTAGAAGGTTTGAAATCTGACCCGATGTGTTTAGGACACCATTTAGATTGGGTGATAAAGAAAAAACTGATTGATGCGTATATTACTCGACACGGCTTTAAATGGACAGACCCGCGTATCAGAATGCTTGACCTACAATATCATGACTTGCGTCCAGATAAAGGACTTTATAATCGCTTACAAAAAAATGGCCATGTGGAGCGCATATTAACGCATGAAGAAATAGTTCATGGGATACAGCATCCCCCATTAGATACACGTGCTTATTTTCGTGGTACATGTCTGCGGAAATTCCCAGATAGTATTCACAGCGTAAGTTGGAATTCAATTGTTTTCAACGGTTCAAACGGTTTTGATAAGATAATGATGGATCGTCCACACTTTGGCACCCAAGCGATTGTCGGTGAACTGTTGAATACTTGTACTGTTGATGAGCTTGTTGACAAAATCCGAAATGACTGAAGTGAATCTTGTTGAATAGGAATTATGTTCATTATTTATAGATAAAGGTTATTCGTAACCGTAATTGTAAAGGAGCACACAATGCCACGCGAAAAACAGCAAGAATACCGCGATCACCCCACCAATGAAAGTGAGGAGATCCAACCAAATCCAGAAATCAATGAAAACGTTGATGATATAACGGATGATTTAGATGCCCTTCTTGATGAAATTGATGAAATTTTAGAAGAAGATTCGGAGGAATTTGTCGAGAACTATATCCAGCGGGGAGGTCAATAGGATTGCTCAAACCCGATGACTATGGCACGACCGATTTCTTACAGATCCTGAAGAGCAGATATCCCGATCAGGTTGCAGACTGGAACCGTCTCAATAAGGTGCAAGATGACTTTCCACACAATTATTTGGAAGGTACTACTGTCCTCGCGCTTGTCTATGATGCTGGTGTGATTGTTGCAGGAGACCGTCAAGCAACTGAAGGATATCAAGTAGGTGAACGTCGCATTCAAAAAGTGTTTAAGATTGACAGACACTCTGCAATTGCTGTTGCAGGTGTTGCGGGTCCCTGTTTTGAAACTGCTAAACTCTTCCAAGTCCAAGTTGAATTTTACGAAAAGATGGAAGGGGTGTCTCTAAGTCTAGATGGACAAGCGAACTATCTTTCAAGCCTTGTTAGAATGAATTTGAGTTTAGCTATGCAAGGTCTGATTGTCCTTCCGATTTTTGCTGGATACGATTTAAAACAGAAGAAGGGACGAATCTTTAAATATGATGCTCTCGGTGGACGTTACGAGGAAGACACCTATTATTCCATCGGTTCTGGTGGTAAAGATGCACGTTCTACCTTAAAAAAGATGTATCGCCCTGATATGTCTGAACAAGATGCTCTAACAGCGGTAGCAGAGGCATTATGGGACGCTGCGGATGAGGACATTGCAACGGGTGGTCCCGATTTGATTAGGAAGATATTTCCTACGTTGATTTCCATTACAGAACAAGGTGTTTCAGATGTTTCGGATGAGACTGTAGCCGGATTGTTTGAGGCATTGATTTCCAGATTGGAACAAAGATAACTCCCCAACTTTTATGATATAACGGTAAATTATTGAATTAATTCTACACATTGATCAGACGAGGTTAGGAAACCTCGCCTACCGTTGATAGAAAATGTAGATATAATTATATGCTTCACCATAGATTAGAGGAATAAATGTCAACCCCTTATTACGTTTCACCTGACCAGATTTGGGAAGATAAAAAGGTATTTGTTGATCGCGGCATAGGACAAGCAAAGGAGGTGGTTGTTTTAGAATATAACAACGGTCTCCTGATGGTAGCAGAGAACCCGCGAAGAACTATATTCAAGATTTCAGAAATATATGATAGGATAGCACTTGCTTCTACTGGTCGTGTTTCGGAATATGAAACACTGCGTGTAATCGGTATTCGTGAGGCAGAGGTGAAAGGATATACCTATTACCGAGAAGATGTGACAGGTAAATGGTTGACGAACCTATATTCACAACACATGATGGCAATTGCACAAGCGTGGGATGTAAAGCCGTTGGAGATTGAACTACTCGTCTGTGAAGTGGATGGAGAACCGGATGTGAGAAGCCAGATATACAAGATCGGATTTGATGGGACTTATGAGGAAATGGAGAATTTCGCAGTTATAGGAGGAAGAGCAGAAGCCATAACCGAGAAACTAAATGAGACATACACAGAGGGGTTGGACTTAACCGAAGCGATGCAACTTGCATCAGACACTTTTGAATCTATTGAAGTAGAAGAGTCAGAACCGTATCAGATAACACCGCAATCCATTGAAGTAGGGTGTCTGGATGCGACTTATGAACGTCGTAAGTTTCGTCGTTTCACCGTTGAAGAGATAGTAGAGATATTTAACCATGCATCGTAGAATTTACGGATTGGAAACCGAATACGGCATAATCTGTACCCCAGATAAGAACAGAGGAAAAAAACTTACTGTACAGAATGTTGTCATGTATCTGTTTCGTGAAATCATTTCGGGGCGTATGTATCCCGATGTGTTTTTGGAGAACGGTGCAAGATTTTATCAAGATATAGGATGCCATCCGGAATATGCTACACCAGAATGTGATGATGTTATTGAACTTGTTGCACACGATAAAGCGGGAGAACGTATTGTCACACGTCTCGCTACCACAGCAGAACGTAGAATGCGGACAGATGGATTTCGAGGAAAAATCTCCATCTTCAAAAACAATTTAGATACAGTTGGTAATACTTACGGCTGTCATGAAAACTACCTGATGGAACGCGAAAAGGTGAGTTTTCGGCAGTTAGCATCACAACTCATACCATTTTTTGTCACCCGGCAAATATATTCAGGTGCAGGCAAAGTTAAACGAAGCGACCAAGGCTTCTATGAGATTTCTCAGCGTGCACAACATATCCGAGAAGAAATATCTATTGCGACAACAACTGCACGTGGTATTATCAACACGCGAGATGAACCCCACGCAGACAGAGAAAAATATAGACGATTGCACGTCATCGTTGGCGATTCCAATATGTCCGAATTGTCCACGTTTTTGAAAGTTGGCACGACAGGCATTATCCTACGAATGATAGAAGATCATTTCATTACCGAACGATTCGCACTCCGCAATTCTGTACAAGCTATTCATGATATTTCAGAGGATATATCGTGTAGACGTTTAATTGAGCTTGAGAATGGCAAACGTCTATCTGCTATTGAACTTCAATGGCAATACTTTGAATGCGCGAAACGGTATCTTGAACAAGCAGAATCTGATCCTACTACAGATGAGGTTATGTCGCGCTGGGAATATGTAATGACACGGCTGGAGAAGGATCCGATGCAATTGGACCGTGAGCTTGATTGGGTTATCAAGCGAAAGTGGCTTGAGGCTTATGTCAGCCGTAGTTCGGTAGACTGGAATTCTGCCGAAGTGAGACGTTTAGATTTGGAATACCATAACATACGTCAAGATGCCAGTGTCTATTATAAAGCAGAAAAGAGAGGATTAACGGAAAGGATTTTAGATGAAAACCAGATTCGCCAAGCGATGCATGTGCCACCACAACGCACTCGTGCAAAGTTTCGTGGAAGGTTTATCAAACTTGTAAATAATGGTAAAGTCTTGTGCGGTGTTAATTGGAGTTATATCCAATTGTATGAACCGTATCAGAAACTATATTTATCTACGGATCCACTTGAACCAGAATTTGAAGAAGCGAGTAGAATGATTTATTCTATATAAATAGTCATGAGCAGTCTGTGATCGGCTAAATTCTGGATCATACTGTACTATACATGGTTTCAGAAAGCCGGCAAATTATAACAGGAGGAATTTAATGTCACAACCAAAGTATGTTTACTTCTTTGGAGGCGATGAATCCGAAGGAAATGCAACGATGCGTCTCCTTCTCGGTGGGAAAGGTGCAAATCTTGCTGAAATGTCTACTCTCGGCATTCCAGTACCACCAGGATTCACCATCTCCACTGAAGTATGCAAATTCTATTATGATCACAATAATAAGTACCCGAGTGGTCTTGACCAACAGATAACCGAAAACATTCAGAAATTGGAAGATGTACTTGATGCGAAGTTCGGTGATACTGAGAATCCGATGCTTTTGTCAGTTCGTTCAGGTGCTGCAGTTTCAATGCCCGGTATGATGGACACAATCCTAAATCTCGGTTTGAATGATGATGCCGTGAAAGGACTCATTAATAAGTCTGGTAACGAAAGGTTTTCTTACGATGCATATCGTAGATTTGTTCAGATGTTCGGTAACGTAGTGTTAGATGTTGACCACGACGCGTTTGAACACCTACTTGAAGAAAAGAAAAAAGATAAAGGTGTTACATTAGATACTGAATTAGATGCATCCGATCTGTCAGACCTTGTCAAAGAATTCAAGACTATCATCAAGCAGAAAACGGGTAATGATTTTCCGGATGAACCCCGTCGACAGTTAGACATGGCACGTGATGCTGTGTTTGAATCTTCCGGTAATCCACGTGCAATTACGTACCGCCGAATCAACGATATATCTGAAGAGCTTGGACGTACCGCCGTGAATGTACAGGCGATGGTATTCGGTAACATGGGTGGCAGTTCTGGAACAGGAGTTGCTTTTTCACGGAACCCATCTACGGGTGCGAATCAGTTCTACGGTGAATTCTTGATGAATGCACAAGGTGAAGACGTAGTTGCAGGTATCCGAACCCCGTTGCCAATATCTGAGTTGAGAAATATTAATTCTGAAGCGTACGATGAATTGGTAGGTATTGGTTTAAAATTAGAGAAACACTACAAAGATATGCAGGATGTGGAGTTCACAATTCAAGATGGTACGCTTTATATGCTTCAAACACGGAATGGTAAACGCACAGGTCAAGCTGCTGTTCGTATCGCCGTAGAGATGGTTGAAGAAGGTTTGATAGACAAAGAAACCGCATTGACACGTGTTCCTGCGAATGATTTGGATCAATTATTACATCCAAGTGTTGACCCTGACGCATCTGTTGAGGTGATTGCTCAGGGATTGCCAGCATCACCGGGTGCTGCGCTTGGTAAAGTCGTCTTCACAGCACTGCGCGCAGAAGAAATGGCTGCTAAAGGAGAAAAGGTCATCCTCGTCCGTTCAGAAACTTCACCAGAAGATATTGGGGGTATGGATGCAGCAGAAGGTATTCTTACCGCACGTGGTGGTATGACAAGTCACGCAGCTGTAGTTGCCCGCGGTATGGGAAAATGTTGTGTTGCAGGATGTTCTGACTTGTTCATTAATGAAAAGTCATTAGAATTTTTTGCGGGTGGAAATCGTTACGCTGAAGGTGATTTTATCACACTCAACGGATCCACGGGAGATGTGCTTAAGGGACAAGTATCACTCATACAACCTGAGCTGAGTGGACAATTCGGTATTCTGATGGAGTGGGCGGATGAAGTGCGCACGCTTGATGTTCGGACAAATGCCGATACACCCGATGATGCTAAGACAGCCAGAGAATTTGGTGCAGAAGGTATAGGACTCTGTCGGACTGAGCATATGTTCTTCGGAACTGGAATTGATGCCGTTAGAGAGATGATCCTTGCTGATGATACAATAGAACGCAAACAGGCATTGGCAAAACTGTTAGCACATCAGCGCACAGATTTCATCGGTATATTTGAGGCGATGGCTGGGTATCCCGTTACTATCCGTACACTTGACCCTCCATTGCACGAGTTCCTACCGAAAAATGAATCAGAAATCAAAGAACTTGCTGAAAGAATTAATGTAGATGCACAGAAACTTCATGAACGTGTTGAAGAATTACATGAGTTCAATCCAATGCTTGGACATCGCGGATGCCGACTCGGTATCGTCTATCCAGAGATAACCGAAATGCAAGCACGTGCTATATTTGAAGCTGCAGTTGATGTTTCCAAACGCGGTATAAAGATTTTGCCAGAAATTATGATACCACTTGTTGGACATATCAATGAGTTCTCATTGCAACGCGAAGTCGTTGTTGACACTGCGGAAAAAGTATTCAAAGAAACAGGTTCCCGTGTAGAATATCTTGTTGGGACGATGATTGAACTGCCGCGTGCTGCACTCACTGCAGACAAAATCGCTGCAGAAGCGGAATTCTTCTCCTACGGCACAAACGACCTGACGCAAACAACATTTGGCATGAGTCGTGATGATGCTGTGAAATTCCTTGACGATTATGTTAAAAATGGCGTACTTGAATATGATCCATTCCAAGTATTAGACCAAGAAGGTGTTGGCAGTCTACTGCAAATCGGTTGTGAAAAAGGACGATCCGTACGACCAGAATTGAAGGTCGGTATCTGTGGGGAGCACGGTGGCGAACCGAATTCTGTGAAGTTCTGTTATGGATTGGACTTCAATTATGTATCTTGTTCTCCGTTCCGTGTACCGATTGCTCGACTTTCAGCAGCGCAGGCTGTTATTGAATCAAAAGCGTAGTAGTGTTCTGTCTACACTAATCTTGTAGGTCGGGTAGAGGGACGAAACCCGACATGCAGCCATTTATCATTAATAAAGTCGGGTTTCGGTGCCTCTACCCGACCTACAATGTCCGAATGGACACTCCAGTAGACGCAACATATCTGATTTCTATAGGTGTGTGTGTAATAAATTACATACACACCTTTTCTTTTATATTTATTGCCACATTAGAAAATCAGTTGAATTTCAATATCAAATTGTGGTAAATTGACATGAGAAAAAGAAATCATAGGAGAACAAAAAATGAATGCTCAGGAAGTACAACACATCACACCCAACAGTCTTCCACCTGATATTCCACAGATGACATTGGAGGAGTTCCTTGAAAGTGATTTAGA
Organism: Candidatus Poribacteria bacterium; assembly: GCA_965214095.1. Taxonomy (GTDB): domain Bacteria; phylum Poribacteria; class WGA-4E; order WGA-4E; family WGA-3G; genus MSPOR6. The sequence goes on from OZ243938.1 coordinate 3,719,514, forward strand.
GGGATATGAATATATAAAAGGAGAATTAATTCCAATGGCACCAACATCTGTTGAACACGGTGACATTAGTATGAACTTAATTACACCATTAAACTTACATGTTCGTGCAAATCAATTAGGTCGTGTGTATGCCCCGGATACAGGTTTTCAGGTTGGAGATAGGTTCCTAATACCTGATATCGCATTCATATCAACAGATAAACGTCCTACAGACCGTAGCAAAGCGTTTAAAGTTCCACCAGACCTCGCTATTGAAGTGGTATCTCCCACAGATATATTACGTCGGGTTGAAGATAAGGTGTTTGCATACCTTGAGGCTGGGACCCAGTTAGTATGGGTGATTAGTCCGGGAGCCAAAACGGTAACTGTTTATCGTTCTGAAACAGACATCACGCTGCTCACGCGGAATGACACACTTAGTGGTGAAGAGGTAGTTGCAGGATTTTCCTGTGAAGTTGCAGAACTTTTTGAATAGAACCTATGAATAGATAGAAATTATCCAACTACAGCAATTAGAAATAGTGATATGATAAATTGAATTGTAAAAGAATTTAGATAAAAGCACAGCAACACATCAAGGAGAACAAAAATGAATGCACAAGAAGTTCAATACATCACACCCAACAGTCTTCCACCTGATATTCCACAGATGACATTGGAGGAGTTCCTTGAAAGTGATTTAGAGGGCTATGAATATATAAAAGGAGAATTAATTCCGATGGCACCAGCGTCAGTGGAACATGGTAGGATTAGTGCTAAGTTAACTATTTATTTAGGATCTTATATTCATGAAAATCGGTTAGGATGTATTGCAGTTTCTGGTACAGGATTCAAGGTTGGTGAACGCGCACTGATACCAGATATTGCATTTATTTCAACTGATCGTATCCCAGCTGACAGTAGCAAAGCGTCTCCAGTACCACCAGACCTTGCAGTAGAGGTAGTTTCTCCTTCAGACTCGTCTCATAAAGTTGAAGAAAAGGCATTTACCTATCTTGAAGAAGGCACCAAATTGGTATGGGTGATTAAACCGACCTCCAAAACCGTAACTGTATATCGTTCTGAAACGGATATTACACTGCTAACACAGAATGACACACTAAGCGGGGAAGAGGTAGTTGAGGGATTCTCCTGTCAAGTTGCAGAACTTTTTGAATAAAAAACATAAAATACTGTTCTATAAGAAAGGAAAACATTAATGTTAATTGCAGATGTAAATGAAATTGAGGGGCGGACATATCCTGCCCGTAGACGCACCAGAAATCTTGTTGGTGGTGCATCCCCTATTCAGATAAAGGAATTCAGCATGGGGTTCGTCGTTTTAGAACCGAATGGTGGACAAGTCCCATGGCACAATCACGAACAGGAAGAGATTTACTTTATTGTTGAAGGTGAAGGGGAAATGTGTCTTGGTGAAGAACGGCAAACGATTTCTGCTGGACAAACAGTTTTTATTCCATCGTGGGTTTTCCACCAGTTGACGAATACCAGTGATGCACCTATGCACATGGTCTACTGCTATGGACCAGCAGGAGATGTTGATCATTGGAAACAGGAACTTGCTGGTACACTACCGAAAGCGGGAATAGATGTTCCTGCACTCCCAGAAGGTGCAGCACCTCAATGTACGGACAAACCCAAGGATTAGTTATACCAATTCTAAAAATAAAGTTGCATTATGAGATTTATTAGGCATTGTGAATGTCCGAGGCGCAATGAATTGCGCGGCTACAAGCGCGTTTTTTCTTAATGTGAAGTGTAATGTTAATTTTAGATTTTACTATAAATAAGGATTATTAATGACCAACCATACCCCTAATACACATCGTGTGGGAATCATAATGAATGGTGTCACAGGTAGGATGGGAACAAATCAACACCTCATCCGTTCTATTTTATCCATTGCAGAAGATGGTGGTATCCCAATTGGTGATGGCGATGTGATTATGCCTGACCCATATCTTGTTGGGAGAAATCCAGCGAAACTTGAGAAACTATCTGAATCCACAGGTGTGGAAAAGTGGAGCACAGACCTTGACGTTGCCCTCGCTGATGATAACTATTCTGTCTATTTTGACGCACAAGTTACATCGCTACGAGTGAAGGCAGTGCAAGCAGCGATTTCAGCTGGAAAACATATCTATTGTGAAAAACCAACTGCAACCAGCACAGATGATGCATATTCATTATATGAACAGGCTGCAAAAGCAGGACTGAAAAACGGTGTTGTTCAGGATAAACTTTGGTTGCCGGGAATTCAGAAATTGAAACGTCTGATTGATGCTGATTTTTTTGGTAGAATCATCGCTGTTCGTGGTGAATTCGGATATTGGGTTTTTCAGGGGGATGCAATTCCGACACAACGTCCATCATGGAACTATCGATCAGAAGATGGTGGTGGAATAATCCTTGATATGTTTAGTCACTGGCGATATGTTTTGGACAATCTATTTGGGGCAGTGAAAGGTGTTTCTTGTATTGCTACGACACATCTACCGCAACGATGGGATGAGTCTGATGAGATGTATGAATGTACTGCGGAAGATGCCGCGTATGCTACCTTTGAAATAGAAAATGGTATAATTGCACATTTTAACTCATCATGGGCAGTACGGGTAAGACGTGATGATCTGTTAACGATACATGTGGATGGCATAAATGGTTCTGCTGTTGCTGGATTGAGAGATTGTTGGATTCAACCGATCTCTGGCACACCGCGTCCTGTCTGGAATCCCGATATTGAACAACCGATTGACTTTTTTGATGGATGGCTCAAAGTGCCAGAACAGGAAACCTACGAAAATGCATTCAGGGCACAGTGGGAGTTGTTTCTACGTCATGTTGTTGCTGATGAACCTTTTCCGTGGACACTACTTGAAGGTGCAAAAGGTGTACAGTTGGCAGATAAAGGTATGGAATCTTGGCAGGCTCGAAAGTGGATAGAATTGCCTGAACTCTCAGCACTATAAACGAAGGTAGTGAAGATTTTCGTGCCATCCTTCTCATCTTTACGTTTCCATTTACAAAAATCCGCGTCCTCTGTGTCTTCCGCGATTCAGACAAAATGTTGCGTACTCCAGAGAGATATCGTATAATAGAATCTGACTTAAACATTCTGTTGTAGGTGGGATGTGCATTGAGTTATAACGTTTCCTACACTCAAATTTTTTCTAAGGAGAGTATCTTACATGGCGTATAGCAATTTTACCTTAGAGGAAGCGTGCAAGATATTTCACCTCAAAACAGACGAAGCTGCTGGCATCTTTGCGAATGTAGAACCTGTTCCCCCAAGTACACTTCTCACCACGGTGTTGGAGCGAAATGTGCCATTAGCGTTTGCTATAGGCACTGAGAAGGCAAAATCAGAACTGATTGTTGCCTTCGTTCTGGTTGAGCTCCGGGAACACTTTGAGCGACGCATCAGTTTTTTTTCTGGGATTGACTTTAACGTGGATGCCGAAGACGGGCTCACCGGGGTTTGCGATTTTTTGGTAAGCTTATCTCCGGAACAGTTTTATTTGGAAGCCCCTGCCCTAATCCTCGTTGAGGCAAAAAAGGATGATCTGACATCAGGACTCGGTCAGTGCGTTGCGGAAATGGTCGCTGCACAACGTTTTAACGCAGAAGAAGGGAATGACATCGCTTGCATTTATGGAACCATCACATCCGGGATAGATTGGCTTTTCCTCAAATTGGAGGGAAAGAAACTCTACATTGACATGAATGCCTATCAAATTTCACAGTGCGATACGATCCTGGGGATTCTCGCAAGTATGGTGGCACAAAAAGCGTGAGAAAAATAAATAATAAAGTACACAGTGGAAAGGACCATCATGGCACAAAACATAACACTCCAAAAAATAGATGATTACAGGTGGCGTATTCCTAAAAGTTATATGAAAGGTATGCGTGTTGACGGAATTATCTATGCCAATGAGAAACTTCTGAATCAGGCAAAAAGTAATGAAGCATTGCAGCAAGTTGCAAACGTCGCACATCTTCCCGGTATCGTTAAACACTCACTTGCCATGCCAGACTTACATTGGGGATACGGGTTTGTGATTGGTGGCGTGGCAGCAACGGATCCAAAAGCCGATGGTGTTGTTTCTCCCGGTGGCATCGGTTATGACATTAATTGCGGGGTGCGATTAATCCGAAGCAACCTTAATGCCAAACAATTAGAAGGTAAAACCAAAGGACTCATCGGTGAACTCTTTGACAATGTCCCTTGCGGTGTGGGTTCCAAAGGTAAGATTCAACTCTCACTCAATGAAGAACGGTATATGTTAGAAAAAGGTGCAAGTTGGGCAATTGAGCGAGAATACGGACATCCGCAAGATCTGCAATATACTGAAGCATCTGGTTTTCTTGATCACGCCAACGCAGACGCTGCGAGCCAGCGCGCTTTAGAACGTGGTAAGAATCAACTGGGTACTCTCGGTTCAGGTAATCATTTCCTTGAGGTACAAGTGGTTGACCGTATCTTTTACCGTGAAGCTGCGGATGCGATGGGTTTGAGTGAAGGCAACGTCTGTGTCATGATTCATACCGGTTCACGTGGATTCGGTTATCAGATTTGTGATGAGCATGTTAAGAGTTGGGTTCAGGTTGCTGAAAGGTATGGGATAAACCTACCTGACCGTCAACTTGCTTCTGCTCCAATCAACTCGCCAGAGGGACAAGATTATATTACTGCTATGGCGTGTAGTGCGAATTATGCGTGGAACAATCGGCAATGTATTATGCACCTTGTTCGACAGACCTTTATGAAGTATTTTGATACGACAGAAGATGAGCTCGGTTTGGAACTTGTCTATGATGTCGCACACAACATCGGTAAGTTTGAAAAGCATAAAGTTGATGGTAAGGAACGCGAGTTGTTTATCCACCGCAAAGGTGCGACCCGTGCGTTTCCTGCTGGACATCCAGAAATACCTGCAAAATATCAAAAGGTCGGACAACCTGTGTTGATACCTGGTGATATGGGAACTGCATCTTACGTTTTGGTGGGTAATCCGGGTGCGATGGCTGAGACATTTGGCACAACATGTCACGGTGCGGGTAGGGTGCTCTCACGCAGGAAAGCGATAGAGTTGACTAAAGGAAAATCCATCAAGGATGATCTTGAGAAGAAAGGGATCTATGTGCGTGCCGAAGGCAAACGCACCTTACAGGAAGAGGTGTCTGAGGCATATAAGGATGTTGATGAGGTAGTGCGAGTTGTTGATGAAGCGGGATTATCTCGTCGTGTTGCGCGCCTTCGTCCGATTGGGGTTGTGAAGGGGTAAATATATCAAATATTTGTTTTATTTTAAGACGCGCATACGATTCATCCTAATGATTCTGTATGAAGAAAACAGGACCTTATTCCATATAAAACAGATGGCTGCGTTCAAAAACACCATCAAGTTTTACCTCTACAATCCAGTAACCTGATGCAAACCGTTCCCCACTCAATCCGCCTGTCGGAGCATCAATATAAAACCATGTGATCTTCTCTCCTGTTGTGGAGGAAAAAGTTCTTTTTTCTGTATGATATGGGGGATCGTCCAAATCATCAGCAGGAGAGATCCATGATACCTCCACTTGGTGTGTATCATCAATATTTCCCCATAAAATCCATAAGAACACCTTATCATCTAATTCTGAATCAAATGAATCAGTAATATCTTGCGGTCTGTCATTTGTAACTTCAACAGCCATAACAGAGTCTATTATTTTCGGTTCGCCTCTTGCAACATCAATAACCCCGCTACCGCCAGATGTAGTTTCTTCACAACCCGTCAACACAAAGGTAAATGCAACCAACAGTATTGCGCTAAATGTAATATAGTAAGACTTCATTTTAAATTCTCCTACAACAATAGTATATTCTGATTGTTAACACATATAAATGTAAACGTAGTTTGTTCTTTTAGGTTTACATACCAATATTCATTTTCAAGTGTTATATTATTGATTGACAAAGACAATCATAAGATGTAAAATTAAGGAAAATATATTGTCGTTTATAGGATTATACACAATAAGAATCAAGGAGCGTATATGTCAACAAAAACAAGAATAGTGTTCGTTGCTGGTGGTGCAAGTCATGGAAGTGGTTCGCATGAACATCCAGGCGGATGTGAATTTTTAGCAGATCAATTGAACAAAGCCATTGAAGGTATGGATGCAGTTGTTCATCAAGGATGGCCCTCAGAACCAACGATTTTTGACAGGACAGATGCCATAATTGTCTACTCGGATGGTGGTGGCGGACATCTATGTATTCCTCATCTTGAACAGATTTCAGAATTAACATCTAAAGGCATGGGGCTTGCAATGCTTCACTATGCCGTTGAAGTGCCGAAGGGTGATCCGGGGAATTGTTTCCTTGATTGGATCGGTGGTTATTTTGAGACACATCTGTCTGTGAATCCACACTGGACAGCAGAATTCACATCATTTCCAGAACATCCAATAACACAAGGATTGAAGCCGTTTTCTTCGGACGATGAATGGTATTATCACATGCGGTTTCGTGATAATATGAACGGTGTAACACCTGTCTTGAGTGCAATTGCTCCAGATTCAACAATGACAAGACCTGATGGTCCTCATAGCGGCAATCCACATGTTCGTGCCTCCGTTGCGAACAAGGAACTACAACATCTTGGGTGGTGTGTAGAACGTCCGGATGGTGGACGCGGATTCGGTTTTACAGGTGGTCATTATCATAAGAATTGGGGTGATGATAACATTCGTAGGTTTATCCTCAACGCAATTGCTTGGACTGCAAGCGTGGATATTCCAGAAGGTGGTATCTCAACATCTACTCCGACAGAAAAAGAATTGAATTCGTATCTGTAATAGTTGTTTATTTGTAACGGTATCTGAGAAAAGGATAGGGTCAAACCCATGTTTGGCAACTCAGGAGTTAAATATGGATCAAGAACAACTTGATTATCTATTTGATCTACAAGGTTATCTTGTTTTAGAAAATGCAATTTCCCAAGAGGATCTTGATAAGATAAACGAATGGATTGATGCACATTGGGACTATGTTGAGGAACCGTGGGAACCAGACTCTGATAATAGACGTATTCCGAAATGGATTGGCAATATTGAAACGCATACCTATAACATTGAGAATGGTGTCAATTTTCAGAATATCATTGAGGGTGGCGAGGTATTTGAAAAATTAATTGACCATCCCGCGTGGGTAAATCACATTAGGAAATATGTTCATGAGGTGAATGGTTTATCCATACACGAGAATTTCCTGAATGTGCGTGGTCCCGGTGGTTTCATTCATATTCACTGCGGGGGACATGTGCCGTTGAGTTATTTGACATTTCGTCAAATCAATACAGGTGAATGGCTTGTTGGACAGATTAATGTCTTGATGGCAATTAACGATATTGGCCCCGGAGACGGTGCTCCTGTATTAATTCCCGGTAGTCATAAATCTGCTGAGATTCACCCGCGTTTGAAACATGATGGGAAAGGCATAGTCTACGATGGCATTAGCGGAAAACCTGCTGGTACTGCCTTTGCTACACAAGAGGTGCATTTGAAGGCAGGGGATGTTGTGATGTTCACAGATGCCATTACACACGGCTCTGCAGAACGGACTAATCCTGGGTATCGTAGGTCAATTGTCTATCGTTATTCACCTAAATATGTCCGTGAACGTTTTGACTATCCGCATTCACATGAGTTGTTAGGTCGATTGACACCTGATCAACGTAAGATTATCCAACCGAATGCGCCACGTAGACCTCCGCAAGTTGGGTAAGACCTGATAAACATGAAAACCTCACATAAAACACTTTGGAGTGGACGATTTAGTTCAAATCTTACTTCAGAAACAGTCGCCTTCACACACTCTATTGAAGCAGATATACGTCTTATCGGATACGATATATGGGGAAGTCAAGCACATGCGATTATGCTTGCCCGGCAAAATATTATATCCGATGCTGATCTAAAAGAGATACTCTATTGGCTACGCAAAGCAGAGGATGATTACCAAAACGGAACATTAACTCTTGATCCAAATAAAGAAGATGTGCACATGAATGTGGAGTCTTATCTGATAGAGAATGCAAGGATTGAATTCGGTGGAAAGTTGCATACTGCACGGTCTCGTAATGATCAAGTACTTGTTGATGCGCGACTCTATATTCGGGATGAGATTCTGAATGTCAATCGTGGTATTTCTACACTGTGTGATGCATTTCTAAGTATTGCAAAAGAACATGTTGATACGGTCATGCCGGGGTATACGCATACGCAACACGCACAACCGATAAGTCTCGGTTTCTGGGCAACTGCTTATGTGAGTATGTTTCTCAGAGACCAAAAACGTTTACAGGCAGCTTACGAACTTGTCAACACAAATCCTCTTGGTGCGTGCGCGCTTGCTGGTACAACCTTCCCTATTGACAGAAACATTACCACAGATCTACTCGGTTTTGATTCCACACATGAACATGCACTTGATGTTATCAGTAGTCGGGATTTCATTGCAGAAACGCTCTTTGCTTTGTCTCTTATAATGGCAAATTTATCACGAATTAGCGAAGAATTAGTCTATTGGACAACTTACGAATTCGGTATTGCAGAACTTGACGATGCGTATAGTTCGGGAAGTTCCATTATGCCGCAAAAAAAGAATGCGGACATTGCGGAACTGACGCGCGGACGTACAGGACGTGTTTATGGGGCATTGATGGATCTGTTGACCAACCTAAAAGGATTGCCTTTAGGTTACAACCGAGATTTTCAAGAGGATAAACCACCACTGTGGGAAGCGTTTGATATTGTGAAGGCATGTCTCGGTATTCTACCAAATCTGCTCAATACAACTGAATTCAAGACGGATCGTATGACCGATTTAGTAAATGCAAACTTTGCTACTGCCACTGAGTTAGCAAATTATCTGGTGAAAGAGCATCAGATTAGTTTCCGTGAGTCTCACGAGATTGTAGGGTGGATTGTTGGGGAGTTGGTTCAACAAGAGCAGACGTTCTTGGATTGGGAATTAACCCAAAACCTTCTGAAACAGAAAGATATAGATTTACCTATATCTGAACTGCAGCAGATTTTGGACGCAGAATTGGCAATTCAGAATAACCAGAGTCTTGGTGGCACTTCACCCGCGGAGGTGTCTCGGATGATAGATAGTTTTGAGGAACAACTGAACGAGAATGCAAAGCACATCTACACTTGTCAGACGCAAATTGAAAATGCGATAAACGAGACACAACGAATCGTAGAAGAGACATTAGCGGAATAAACTCTATATGGAGAAATGAAATTGAAGAACAAATTGATAGTTGCACTGGATATGGATGACGGTGAAGAAATTGATTGGCTATCTGGAACGCTCATGGATATAGTCGGTTGGTTTAAGATGGGCTTTCAAGCGTTCAGTACGCTTGGTATGGAAGCTTTTCCATGGTTCAAACAGAACGGATATAGAACTTTTGTTGACCTGAAATTCCACGACATCCCGAACACAGTAGCGCGTGATGTCGGCATGATGACGAAACATGGCGCAAATATGATTAACATGCATGCTTCCGGTGGACTTGAGATGATGCAAACTGCAAGAAGCAGCGCAGATGATGCCGCATACAAAGCAAGTATTCCAAGACCTATTCTACTCGGTGTGACAATTCTGACGAGTATTGATGAAACCGGATTTCAGCAAAATTTCGGTTCAGAACGGCAACTGACAGACCAAGTAGTCTTTCTCGCACAATTAGCACAGGCAGCCGGATTAGACGGTGTTGTGGCATCCCCGTTGGAGATTGAACCGATACGAAAAGCATGCGGTGACAAATTTTTGATAGTCACACCAGGGATACGACCGGAATGGGCAGAGATAGGAGATCAACGGCGCATTACAACACCTGCTGAAGCCATAAATCGTGGAGCAGACTTCATTGTTGTTGGAAGACCGATTATTGAAGCTGATAATCCGTCAGAGGCAGCTGAAAGAATTTTAGATGAAATGAAAGGGGTATAACTGTATGAATATTGTATGTATCTGTTTAGACACTTTTAGAGCAGACATCATCGGTGAAGGCAAGAAGTTCAGTCATGTGCAGACACCGAACCTTGATGCGTTTGCCTCGGACAGTGTCCGTTTTACGCGCGCTTTTGGTGAAGGTCAACCGACGTTACAGATACGAAGGGGTAACTTCACTGGCATGCGGAGTTTTCCGTGGAAATATAACTTTGATCGTCGTGGACATTGGCATCACGCACCCGGTTGGCACAAAATACCACCCGAACAGGATACCATCGCTGAGGTGCTTTTGGAACGCGGGTATCTGACGGCTCTGATTGCAGATACGTATCACATGTTCAAACCGACAATGAACTTCTCTCGCGGTTTTGCACATTTTGATTTTATCCGTGGACAGGAATCAGATAATTGGCATAGCGGGGATCCGAGGCTGATTGAGGACACTCTCAAAAAGCATGTTCGCGAACCTATCAACTGGCAACGACATGTGGGAATTGTGAATTATCTTTTGTCGCAACGGCATCGTCAATCGGAAGACGACTATAGTTGTGCTCGTGTTTTCCGTGCTGCTGCTGATTGGCTTGAAGATAATCACACTGTCGGTCCTTTCTTTTTATGGGTGGATAGTTTCGACCCGCATGAACCTTGGGATCCACCGAAATCCTATGCAGATATTTATATGCCGGACTACACAGGTAAAGACTTTATCACTCCCGGCAGTGCGAATGAAGGTGGCGGACCTTCTGAGGAGGAACGGGACAGGATTGAAGCACTCTATTTCGGTGAAGTGACCTTTGTGGATAAATGGGTTGGTGTGTTGTTGGATAAGATTGAAGCACTTAATATGCGTGATGAGACGATTATTGTAGTTATGTCTGACCATGGAACGCAAATGCGCGACCATGGGAGTTTTGGTAAAGGTGCGAACAAACTCCATCCTTTCAATACACAACTAAACCTGATGATTCGTCATCCTTCAGGACCGCATGACAAGGAGATATTTGCTTTTGTGCAAAACCACGATCTGATGCCGACACTGCTCAATCTTGTTGGCATTCCATGCGGATGGACTGATGGTGAGGATATGTGGCAACTCGTTACGCAAAAGAAAGCGTATCTACGTGAACGTATCATCAATGGTTGGGCAGGTTTTGCAACTGGCAATGCAGTTGGACGTGTGAGTGTGCGAGATGACCATTGGAATTTCTGCACTTCTGTTGGATATAAAGATAATAAAGGAGATGAACTTTTTGACATTCTAAACGATTCTGATGAAAGGAATAACGTTGCGAGTGATCATCCTGAAGTTGTATCTGAACGTCGTAGAGATATAGAAGCATTGATAGGACAACAGTTGCCGGGACATTTCATTGAGGTTTGTGATCCTGGACATGCCCCGATGCGGGTGTGGTTGCAGAAGAAGTTGGCTGAGATGTAATTTAACGTGAGTTTGACAATTCAAATATATTGAATCGGTACGGTTAGGAAATCGTACCTACCGAGTTATTGATCAATCTAATTGTCATTCAACCGTTGCTGAACTTTTTCCCAATCCCAAATTAAGATTACACCAGAATCCCTGCCACTAATCAGCAAATTGTTTTCTACAGACAATTTGACTATACTTGTGAACTGTGGGTTGATTGTAATAAGTTTATCCGAATGTAGATCGTATAATTTCAGACCATCCCGTGCTGCGATAATGAGGATGTTCCCATCAGGTGAAAAAGTTAACTCTTGGATAATAGCATTTTTATGTTGTTTGATGTGCTTGAGTTGCGTTCCCGATTGGACATGCCACAAAAATAGTTGATAACTTCCACTTGCAAGGACTTGATTATTCGGAGAGAAGGCGAAAGCGTTTACACGCCATCTGTGTCCTTCAAGCGTATGTATAGTCCTTGCATTTTCCACATCCCATACCCGAAACTCTTGGTCTCTACCACCCGTAGCAAGCTTTGTTCCATCTGGTGAAAACGCTAATGACCAGACCATTTGTGTATGTTCCTTTGCTGTGAATAGAATCTGTGGTGGTTGTTGCTTGTCAATAATATTCCAGACATGCACTGAATAGTCTTCCCCTCCTGCAGCCAACATACTTCCATCATTAGAGTATGCAAATCTGACATTCAATCCACTTCTCGGATAGTCTGCCAAGGAGAAATTTGACAATCTTCTTAATGATTTTTCTGTGATTTCCCATAAAGCACAATTTCCAGATGTGCCGTGAGTTACACACGTCTTTCCATCTGGTGATACAACCAACGTAGATCCATCTATGTGTTTTTGATATGTTGAAGACAATTGGACACCAGTGTTGATATCCCATCGTCGTTGTTGAAAAACACCTGGAGGGTTGTATGGTTGATTTAGCGTGGTAATGGAATCACCATCTTCAGATAGAGCGATATCCCTGATACCTTCAAGGTGACCTGTGCAAGTGTAAAGCTGATCTCCAGTGGTAGTATCCCAAGCCTGAATTGTTCCGTCTTTACTGGCAGTGAGTAATGTTTCTTCATCTGGAGAAAACGCGAATTTGTAGATATAATCCTCATGTTCTCTTAAAATCCTAATGCTCGTATATTCTCCGATAGTATCTCTTCGTGGGACGTTGACATCTGGTTTCTTTTGCCACAGTCTGACCCCGTTATAATGTCCACTTGCTATGAATCTGCCCTTTGGTGAGTATGCCAGAGAGTGTGTTGATGTTCCTCTTCTCCATTTCATTGTAGACTTTATTTTTCCTGTTTCGGTGTCCCACATAAGAATGGATTCATATTCGTCTCCACTTATGATTGTCTTACTATCTGGAGAGAAAGCGAGAGATTTGATCCATCTTTTATGACCATTGAGTGTGTACAATAGTCTACCAGTGGATGCCTCATATAATTCGACTGGATATTCTTTGTGTTGCCAATTTGGTATTGCGATTGCAAGATATTGTCTATCTGGTGAGAGCTTCACCAACCATGAATCACCCCAACTGTTATATGCTAATTTCATTTCTGTAATCAGAATTGGTGGAGCATCTGTGACTATCTCCCATATATTAACTATACCAAAATATCCAGCACAAGCGAGTTGTGTTGCATCATCTGAAAAGAAAAGTGAAGATATTCCGATAGGTGAAGGCATAGATGCAATGGCTTTATTCTCAGTGATGTTCCATAATTGTACTTCTCCACGTCCTGACATACCTGTTGCAATTGCAAGGGTGTTTCCATCAGGTGAGAATGCAATTTTACCGACTCCTTTTCCTTCCTGTTTAAACAGAGAAATTTCTTTTCCAGTATCTGCATTATAAATCCATATACCGATATTTGTGGAGGCGGCAAATTGTGTGCCATCTGGTGAAAATGTAATGTCATTTGCTCTGCCTTTTCCAATTCGCATTGTAGCACCATCGGGTAGATGCCATTTTGTGTAGTCTTGAGCAAATCCGATTGTATTGATTGCCGTTAAAAGGAGAACAAATGCTATTTTGACAAGAGTCGGTTTATACATTATTGAGTTCCTTCTACTGTATGATAATTCAAAATCCATCGGGTTAGAAACCCTTCCTACAAGTGTGATCACGAATAGGTAGCAACTTAGGTTATACTATCCATTTCTGAACATGGTAATTAGACATTTTATCTGCATATATATTTATTGATATTTGATATCTACTTGACATGACTTACGTCCCACACAAGAATTGTTCCATCTCTACTGCCGCTTGCAAGAGTTTTTTTGTCTTGTGAAAATGTGAATTGAGTTACTTCATCTGAATGTGCAGAATGATTGAACCATACCCGTGACTGAGTTTCTACATTCCATAATTCGACCTCACCCGATGGTCCACCTTTGGCAATGAATTTGCCGTTAGGAGAGAATCTCAAGGCTTTAATGGTTCCTCTTGACTGTTTGAAATCAACTAAGTGTTGATAGGTGTTAACATCCCACAATTGAAACCCTCCACTCCAATCGCCACTTGCGATCAAACGTCCATTAGGTGAAAAAGTTAGTGCATAGAAATCTTGTTTTTTAGAAGGATGCCACCAAGTTGATTTGGATTCTAATGTGTTTACTTCGCCTGATGGTAGTTCCCACAGATTAATTTCGTTAGTTCTTACTGCAAATGCATATCTTTTGAGGTCTAGTGAGAATGCATAAGCATTCGGGATGAGATTAGATGATTTGGCTCTTGGCAATTTGTATAATTCCCTTCGCTTTTCAACATCCCACACAATTGTCTCACCCCAAAAACTCACACTGCCAAGCGTCTTTCCATCTTCAGAAAATTGCAGGTGTTTGAACACACTACCATGTGTGTGTCCAATCAAAGTTGCAATTTGTGTGCGTGTGTCAGCATCCCATAAACGAATTATGCCATCAACACTTCCAAGCGCGATTGTTTTTTCGTTTTTAGACATTGCAAGTGCAAACACGTGCCACTTTTGTTTTGTAGGAAATAGTTGCTCAGTTCCCTTTTCCGAGTCCCAAAATCGAAATGTACCATCAGCACCACAACTGAACAGAGTCTTACCATCTTGTAAAAACTCTAAGCATTTAACTGCCGTTGTGTGCCCATGTATAGCAAACTCCTGTTTCATATTCGCAACATTCGATATTCTAACAGTGCTATCTGAACTACCACTTGCAAGAAATCTGCTGTTTGATGTAAAGTCTAAGGATTTAATTGGTAATGAGTTGTGTTCTGTAATGGTTGTTGGTCCTGAATTGTTTATCAGAGGAAGATTCCATAGCGAAATAGTTCCTGCATAATCACCTGTAACAAGTATTTTTCCATTTGGAGAGAATGTCATTGCCCCCGCAACACGCGGTATTGTCGGTAATGCTCCCAATTCTTCACCACTTTCTACATCCCATAGTCGGACAGTCGTACGTCCACTCGCAAGCATCTTTCCATTAGGTGATAACGCTAATGTCTGCGCCAATGAAGTATTCCTTGGAACACCAACATCTTCATCTAACGTATGGAGTAAAAGGTTTTTATCAATATCCCAAATCCTGACAGTATTCCCACTTGCAGAAGCAAGGAGATTCGTATCTTGTGAAATTACTAAAGGTGTATGAATGCCACCACTTGATCTCTGATCCCCTGAAAAACTAAGTATTTGACTACCTGTTGGGATCTTCCATGCAGTGAGTTTGACATCTCTTTGTAGATGTGCACAAAATAGATTGATGCCATCATCTGAAAACTTCAATACCTTAATTGTGCCAATTTCATCATCTATTAGAAAACCGGACTCCCCTGAAGTTGTATCCCATAACTGAATGGGACCACTAAACCGCCAGAGGGTGCTTGCAATGGTTTTACTATCGGGTGAAAAGGCGATCGTACTTGCATATCTGTGACCTATCCGTTTTTCCTTCAACAAAGCGATTTCTGCACCGGTTTCTGCGTCGTAGAGCCACACGCCGATTGAAGTTGCTACTGCTAACAACTTGTCATCAGGTGAAAATTTAATTTCATTAATAGATCCTTTACCAAGTCGTGCTTTAGCGTTATCAGGTAAACGCCACTTAGAGTATTCTTGTGTATAACCGTATGACAATAACAAATTCATAGTGATAATTATTAATATGTAGAACAATAAAGATTTTCTCATTTAATTCTCCTGAATGTATTCTGTCAATTAGTACCAATATCCTTAATACACTTCTCCCAATCCCATAAGAGTATAGTTCCATCGTCACTTCCACTTGTCATGGTTTTGCCATCTGCGGAAAATGCCAGATTTCTTATCCAACCGTTGTGTCCAGATAGTGTTGCAATTGGAATATCTATTTCAGATTTTGCATTCCATAATTCAATTCTGTTATATCTATTAGTACTTACAACAGTATTGCTATCTAATGAAAAAATGACATCGATAATAGCAAATGAATTTCCAAGTTTAGCAATCTGTTTTCTGGTGCCGAGATCCCACAACCGCAATGTACTATCCCAACTGCCACTTGCTAACATTTTTCCATCGGGAGAAAATGCTAAGGATTCAACCCTCTTAGTGTGACCGGTGAGTGTGTATAATAGTTTTCCATTGCTTGTGTTCCAGACACGAATATCTCCTTCCTTTCCTGCTCCTGCTAACATTTTTGTATCAGCAGAAAAAGCTAAGTCAATGATTACTTCCTTAAAACCGGAACGGAACTTTAATATTTCATCTCCTGTTGAAACATTCCACAATCGAATTTTCCTATCTGTAGACCCATTAGCAATAAAAGAATTGTCTGGAGAAAACGTTGTGCCAGGATAGCCTCCTTTGTGTTTCTTAAAAGATATGTATGATATTTCTCTATTTGTCGCAACATCAGTAATTGTCAGTTTGAATCCGTCAACGCTAAATAGTTTCTGACTATCGTTTGAAAAAACTAATTTTCTTATTAAGCCATAAGATTTCATCTTTTGTGTCGGTTTCTCGCGACCAGTTTTGATATGCCATAGACTGATTACACCTCGAGATGTGCCTGCGACAGAATTTGCATCAGGTGCTAATGCCATTTCTTCAACAAAGTGAGGATGTCCTTTAATTATACCAATCTGTTTACCTGTAATAGTGTCCCACACTCTAATTGTTGCATCCCACGACCCACTTGCTAACATTTTACTATCAGGAGAAAATGCAACTGCCTGAATTGCATCCGTATGTCCTCTGAATGTTAGGATTTTATGTTTTGTTTCAACGTCCCATAGATATAAACCACCACCAAAATTTCCATTTGCAACCTTTTTGCCATCCTGACTGATAGCAATCGCATGAGATGGTGAAGATGTGGTAAGTGTCTGTTTGCGTTTTTGTGTGGCTACATCCCATAAATGGATACCTCCATCTTCACTTCCACTGACCAGAGTGTTTCCGTCATAAGAAAATGCTGTAGCAAAAGAAGGTCTGGTATGTGCTTTTAAATTTGCATTACGTTGACCACCTTGTAAATCATACAAAGTTATTGAACCACCCATTGATCCGTTAGCAAGTAGTTCACCGTTAGGTGATAAGGATGGTCCCATTGCATATCCTAATCTTGTAGAATGACTTAGTATTTGGGGAATGATAGGTTTTGTTGGAGGCGTTTGTGTATTCAACTTCCAAGTCAATGTCGGTCCAAGTTCGCTTGCAGTTATAAGCGTTTCACCATCATCAATAAAAGAAATTGCATTAATAGTATCTCTCTCAGATCTCATAAAGGTAATTTCTTTAAGGGATTGAACATCATAAATCCAAATCCCAATGCTTGTTCCGACTGCTAATTGTTTTCCATCAGGTGAAAACTTAATGTCGTTTATTTCGCCCTTCCCCAACCGCATTTTTGCACCATCGGGTAGATGCCATTTTGTGTAGTCTTGAGCGAAGCAGTATGAAAAAAACAGGTTTAGAACTAAGAAAAATACGATGAAGAGAAATAATATATTTTTCATTTTTTGTCTACTAATGTTTTAGTGATAATTCCTTTTAAAGTATTGTATTTTCCGATTAACGATCAGGAGCAATTTTCTCCCAATCCCAGAGAAGAATTGTGCCATCCCTGCTTCCACTGGCAAGAATTTTGCCGTTAGGAGAGAATTTCAATTCCGACACCGCCCCTATATGCCCCCTAAAAAATGGAATAGGGTCTTCCTTTGAGATGGAATTCTTCAATCCGTTGAGCATTGACGATAACAAATTTACAAGTGGCAAATTGTAATTAATGTCTATGTTCGCAAGATGAATCGTTCCATTCCACTTGCCAATTAATAATGTTTTGTCATCCGGAGCAAACTGTAAAGTTTTTACTCCGTTTTGGTTTCTGATAACAGAAATTTGAGTGGCGTTGACCGTGTTCCATAAACGAATTGTAGAGTCATTACTTGCAGACACGAGAATTTTTCCATCAAGTGAGAACGCTAATGTCTCAACTCTATTTCTATGTTTTGTTATAGTGTGTAATGGTGTTCCATCAGTCATGTTCCAGATGCGAATTTTAGACTCCCAATTTGTAGCGTTCCAACTGCTGGAAACCAAAGTTTCTCCATTCGGTGAAAATGCTAATCTCCAAATTGGTGCAGTATGCCCTTTAAGAGTGTATTGAGGCATGTTCATATCGGAATTGGTGGTATCCCAAACTCGAATAACTGTATCTCTACCACCACTTGCAACGATCTTACCATCAGATGAAATTGTCAATTGGTTATGTGGATCCCTTGTCGGTTGTCCTTTTAAAATAGTGATCTGCTGTTTGGTTTGAACATCCCACACATCTAAAGAACCATCCCAATTATTGTAAACGACAGTTTTACCGACAAGTGAAATTGTACCACTGC
This sequence comes from Candidatus Poribacteria bacterium, assembly GCA_965214095.1. GTDB lineage: Bacteria > Poribacteria > WGA-4E > WGA-4E > WGA-3G > MSPOR6. Next base: position 3,737,840 of record OZ243938.1, read on the forward strand.
CCTTGATATCTAAGTATTCAGTAAAAAGTTGTTCCGCCAGATTCATATCCCATTGTTGTATTCGGATGTTTCCCGAACCTGAATAGCTGGTGAGTACATGGGTAAGCGCACCATCTACCTTGGAAAACTTAAGCCTCTTTATGGAACGCAGATGTTTTGTCAAACAGAACGCTTGGTCCCAGGTAATAGTGTTCCACGCCCTGATTGTACCATGACTACTGACAGCAAGCAGCGTGGTTTCGTCTGGTGAAAACGCCAACTTATGAATATCGTTTTTACCTTTATTGAGTATTAGCTGGTGATTATCTTCGCCTATAACTGGTGTCCATGGTGGCTTTCGTTCAACTGCTTTTTTCCACAACCTCACACCATCCCCATGGGCAGTAGCAAGGAACCTGCCTTTTGGTGAAAAAGTTAATGTAATAAATCCACTATTAGTAGGTCGAATAGAAGTTTCCTGACGTTTAGCAAATTCCAAATTTGCAAATCGAATAGCTCCGATGTGACCGCCGCTTGCAAGGATTTCACTATCAGGTGAAAACACAAGTCCTGTCCTATGTTTATCGTTACTGGTTACAGATATCAGGTACTTCCCAGTTTTAATGTTCCACACTCGAAATTGATATGCTCGCTGGGCAAAAAATACTGCAGCCAATAACTGACCATCTGGAGAGACCGCAACCGACTTGAACCATGAACCTATCAGATACTCTGAACCAAACTTTATATCCTCAAATTCCATTTGCGTTTTTTTGGTGCCGAAATTCCATACGCGAATCTGTCCCTCATTTCCAACACAAGTGAGTTTTGTTCCATCCGTCGAGAAAGATAAGATTTTGATTCCAGCGGGGGCGGTTAAAGTCATAAAGGGTTTTTCTGCATCTATATCCCACAGTAGCACTTCACTCCCTGATGCGCTGGCGATCATGTTACCATCAGGCGAAAATGTCACTATGTTGATTCTATTGTCTGGTGTGTTTAGAAACTTGATATCTTTGCCTGAGAGTGCATCATATATCCAAATTCCTATAGAAGTCGCGACAGCAAACTGAGATCCATCTGGCGAATATTTGATGTCGTAAACTAATCCTCTGCCGAGACGCGCGATCGCTCCCTCAGGCAAGTGCCACTGGGTTGTGTAATCTTGTGCCAGGCTTGCATCTAATGTAAACAAGTTTACAATCAACAAGGGGACTGCATAGATAAAGTAACATCTTTTCATTTACAGACTCCTTTTCACAAGATTCATTCCTGAGATGTCTTTCTCATTTTTGTGATTAGTTTAACACGTGAACCCTCTAAAAAACAAGCAGTATTTCATAGCTTCAAGAATTCATTTGATGTTTGTCATAGATTCATAACTAAGAAAAAAAGAAAAAATAATTGATATAGACTTTGGGATTTAGTATAATATATGGTAGTTTAACAGAACCGAAATAATAATTTGAAGGATAAGAATATGCAAAGAAAAAGTTCCAGATCGCGATACTGTATTGGTGAACTCATTGAACGTGAAGATTTTTCTGAAGATTTAGCGGCTTTTAAATTCAAAACGGATCAGCAACTCCCCTTTATTCCCGGGCAATATGCGACTATCGGATTTGAAGTTGACGAGAAGATTGTCCAACGTCCCTATTCTATAGTCTCATCTCCGCATGAACCTTTTATGGAAGTTTTTGTTGAGTTGGTGCCTGAGGGTGCTACAACTCCACTTTTTTGGGAGTTGAAACTGGGTGATACTGTTTTCATCAGGGATCGTCTTGTAGGGAAATTCGTGATGGATACTGAAAGTGGAATGACTCGTCATGTGATGGCGGGGACTGTCACTGGTGCTGCACCTTATATCAGCATTGCCCGCACACTGAAAATTGAACAGGAACAGGGAAAAGCAAGTCCACATGAGATTATTTCTATCGTGGGTGCGAGTCGTTCTTGGGAACTCGGTTATTATATGGATGAATTGAATGAATTGGCTGCTCAAGAGGAGTGGTTCACTTTTGTTCCGACTGTGAGTCGTCCTTGGGAAGACCCGGAATGGGAAGGTGAAAGTGGTCGTGCTGAGGATGTTATTCGGAAATATGGTGATCAGCTGGGGTTTGACCATACGAATTCGGTTGTGTATGCGTGCGGTCATCCGCAGATGATTGAGAATTCTAAAGCGATCTGGGCGCGTGCGCGTTTTCCTGAAGAACGGATTAAAGAGGAGAAGTTTTTTGTGATTAAGGAGTAGGGTAATTAAGCAACATTTATATATCAACATAAATAGTAAAACCCCGTGCTTCTAAATTTGGAATGGCACGGGGTTTTTGCATGATTATATTATCGTATGAGTGTTTATCTAACTTTGAAAAATACATTAAACTACATTATAGGTCAAGTTCTGACACGTGTTTTGTGACAGAACCGCTAAAGCCGAGATTAAGCAATAGAGAATCTCGAAAATTGAAAGACTCTGCAAACCCCAAAACACTAATCTCTATCTTGACAGAAAATCTACTATCTGATAACATAAGCACAGTCTCAAAACAACCCTAAACCAAATATGTAATCCAAACAAATGATTTTGAATTTACATATCGTAGGGTATTTAGAAATCACAACATATACCTTCAGTATAGGAGGGAAGAAACGTGTATTTAAAGCCATTGAATAAAAAGCAAATGAGTTTCGTAGTCATCACAATTATGGTGTTTGTTTGTATCTTTTCATCATACGCATCTGTAGATAGAAATACCGTTGCAGTGTGGCTGTTTGAAGAAGGAGGTGGGAATACAGTCCGAGATGCTTCTGGCAATGGACATGATGGAAAAATAAACGGTAAACTCAATTGGGTCGATGCAAAGATTGGAATTGGTTTGGAATTCCCCGGCGATGCGAGTGGTTATATCGCCGTTAATTCAACTAACAAATTGGAATTAGAAACGCTTAGTATTGAAGCGTGGGTTAAAGTTACATCTGCTACCGGGAAATGGCAAGGGATTGTTTGTAAACAGCAAGCAGGATGTACAAACCGAAACTATGGGATTTGGGTACATAATGTTGAGAGTGTCTTACATGCACAGATAGGAGCAAATGGAGGATGTGCATTTAATATGAATGCGACCACTGTGATTACAGACAACACGTGGCATCACCTTGCATTTACGTTTGATGGGAACACGGCTCGGGTTTATGTAGATGGTAAATTAGAAGGTCAACAGGCAAATGAGGTTACATTTCAAAGTAACGATGCGATTACTATAGGTGCACCACAGAAAGATAATCCTAACGGACTTCTGGGAATTATTGAAGAGATCCGTATTTCTGACATCGCCCGATCAGAAGAAGAAATAAACAAGGCAATGAATGTCGGATTAGCACAAATTTTGAGTGTTGACCCACGATCAAAACTAACTACACGGTGGGGTTATATCAAACAGGTTCGGTAAATCAATCAGGAGACCCATTTGAGAGCATTTAAGTATACGACGTTATTATCACTGTTCTGTTTTTGTCTACTTGCTTATGGATCTGGTCCAGATATCCCTGAATATGGTCTTCCGGTGGCAGTACCAGAGGACGTTGGTGTTTCAAGTGAGAAACTTAAGGTAATCGCACCTACGCTGCAAGGTTATGTTGACAAAGGACAACTTCCGGGTTTCTTGACTGTCATTGCACGGAAAGGGAAAGTTGTCCATTTTGAACCTCTCGGTATGCAAAATGTTGAGAGTAAAAAACCGATTAAATCGGACACGATATTTCGAATCTACTCCATGTCAAAACCGATTACCAGTGTTGCTGTGATGATACTGTACGACGAGGGACACATTAGACTTGATGACCCAGTTGAGAAATATATTCCAGCATTCAAAGACATAAAGGTTTTTAATAATCAACAGACACAAACCCATACCGCCAAGAATAAGATGACGATAAAGCATCTACTCACACATACTTCCGGACTGACTTACGGGTGGGGTGATAGACCTGTTGATAAACTTTATACCAAATTAAAAGTATTTGACAGTAATTCAACATTAGCAGAAAAGATAGAGAAACTTAGCAAAATCCCGCTTGTATTCGAACCCGGTAAACGTTGGAAATACGGTGTTTCTACGGATGTTCTCGGTTATATTGTGGAAGTTGTTTCTGAAATGCCATTTGAAGAATTCTTACAAAAGAAGATTTTCAAACCGCTTGGTATGGATGATACAGGGTTTTCAGTACCACCATCAAAAGTGGGAAGATTTGCAGGGATATATAGAGCTACTGAAGCAGGTGGATTAAATCTTGTGGGTAAACCTCCTCTTGCAACTGATAATATGACATTCTTTCCTTCTGGTGGCGGTGGACTTGTTTCAACTGGTGTGGATTACCTCCGTTTTTGTCAGATGTTACTCAATGGTGGTGAATTGGATGGTGTGCGCATTTTAAAGACAGAAACCGTTGAATTAATGCATTCTCCTCATCAAAAATATCATAGAGATGGATGGTCTTATGGATTTGGATTCCATGTTGTTACACGAAAAAACCAACGGTCGACTGGAACATTTAGTGGTGGTGGTTTGGCTGGGACTAACTTTTGGATTGACCCAGAAAAAGAACTCATTGGGATTTTGATGACACAGATTCTCAATAACCAACATCCATTTCAAGGCGAATTCAGGAAATCCGTCTATCAGGCTTTGATAGACTCAGAGAAATAGCGTAATCTGTGAGAAAAACCATACCTAATTTTAATGTGTAATTGATCTTATAGTAGATTTTGAAATTACTTGAACACTCTGCATTGGCGAGGTTAGGAAACCTCACCTACCGTGGGGCGAAAGGCGAGGTTAGGAAACCTAGCCTACCGTGGGGCGAAAGTGTCAACTTATATTTATAATTCACTATATCAAAGGAGAACAACTTGAGAATATTTAGATATACATTATTGTCGCTATTTTGCATCTCTATATTCGCTTGTGGAGCTGCTACATACTCACCAGAACATGGTTTACCATTGGCAGAACCTGAGAAATCCGGTTTTTCCAGTGAAGGTCTTGCTAAAATTGCACCAAAGTTGCAAGAATATATTGATAATGGACAACTCCCGGGTTTCTTGACTGTTGTAGCGAAAAATGGAAAGATCGTCCATTTTCATTCACAGGGAATGCGTGATGTTGATGCACAAAAACCGGTAGAAGCAGACACGATATTCCGAATCTACTCCATGTCCAAACCGATTACAAGTGTTGCTGTAATGATACTATATGACGAGGGAAAACTTAAACTTGACGATCCTGTGGAAAAATATATTCCTGCGTTTAAGGAACTGAAGGTCTTTAACAAAGAGCAGACAGAAACGCAGGATGCACAGAATAAGATGACAATACAACATCTCCTTACACATTCTTCAGGATTGACTTACGGATGGGGTGGCAAACCTGTTGATAAGCTTTATGGCGAACTAAAAATATTCCAAAAAGGGTCGGGATTAGCTGATATGGTAGAAAAACTGGCGAAAATCCCGCTTGTTTTTGAACCCGGTGAACGGTGGAACTACGGTGTTTCCACGGATGTTCTCGGTTATCTTGTAGAAGTTGTTTCGGAAATGCCTTTTGAACAATTCTTACAAACCAGAATCTTCCAACCACTCGGAATGAATGATACAGCGTTTTCGGTGCCAAAAGCAAAAGTAGAACGTTTTGCAGCACTCTATAGACCTACCGAAGAGGGAGGACTCAGACTTGCAAGAAACGTCCCACTTGCAACCGATGATCTCACTTTTTTCCCTTCTGGTGGTGGGGGACTCGTATCAACTGCAGCGGATTATCTGCGTTTCTGTCAAATGCTACTCAACGGTGGTGAATTGGATGGAAAACGAATACTAAAATCCGATACCGTTGAACTTATACGCTATCCACATCTACAATACCGCAAAGATGGTGCTTTCGGACTCGGTTTCCATGTTGTCACGCGTAAAGATACCGAGAAAGACAAAAGAGCTACAGGATCATATAGTTGGGGTGGCGCGGCTGCAACCACTTTCTGGATTGACCCTGAGAACGAACTTGTCGCTGTTCTAATGACACAGTTAATGAATAATCGCCACGGTTTTGCAGGAGACTTTGAAAGGTTAACCTATCAGGCAATGGATAGTTCTGGTCAATCTGAAAACTAAAATAATTGGATATTCTAAAGGAGAAATGTTTATGGACTATGGTATCCCGCGCGCTGTCCCAGAAGAAGTCGGTATGTCAGCCGCGCGGTTGGAAAAAATTGCCCCCGTTATGCAACGGTGGGTAGACGATGGGAAAATCCCTGGTGCATTGACGATGATTGCGCGAGAAGGTAAACTCGTCCATCTTGAAAAAGTCGGATTGCAGGACACCGCAACTGCAACACCGATAGAATTTGATACGATCTTCCGCATCTATTCAATGACAAAACCGATAACCAGTGTTGCCGTTATGATGCTGTATGAGGAAGGACATTATCAACTCAATTCACCAGTATCGGACTTTATTCCAGCATTCAAGGACATGAAGGTCTACGCTAATCACGGAGATGCAATCGTTGATGCAGAACGGGAGATGACCATCAAACATCTCCTTACGCATACATCTGGACTCATCTATGGTGGCGATTGGGTGCACCCGATAAATGATCGATACAGAGAAGCAACTTTTTTCGAGGGTGATCTTGAACACATGGTTAATGAACTCGGTAAAATACCTCTCTTACACCATCCGGGTGATGCATGGAATTACGGTATGTCTACTGATGTGCTCGGATATCTTGTGGAAGTTGTTTCAGGAATGCCGTTTGCAGAGTTTTTGAATAAACGCATTCTTGAGCCTTTAGGTATGGTTGATACAGACTTCTCAGTTCCAGAAGAAAAATCAGACCGCTATGCGACTCTATATGAACCGACTGAAGATGGTGGTATCCAAGTGCTTGAGAACCCACCTGTCTCAACAGGACCACTTAGTTTTTTCCATGCAGGTGGCGCAGGACTGCAGTCTACCGCAGCAGATTATCTCCGTTTTTGCCAAATGATGTTGAACGAAGGAGAATTGAACGGGAACCGTCTGCTTGGAAGAAAAACCGTTGAACTGATACGGATGAATCATATAGCGGAAGATTGGCAACCACTATGGAGAACGGGAAGCGGTTTCGGTTTAGGATTTGCAGTTATAACCAACGTCGCTGATACGCACAGTCTCGGTTCGGTGGGTACCTATAGTTGGGGTGGTCTTGCAAGTACAACATTTTGGATTGATCCAGTGGAAGATTTGGTCGCTATTTTTATGACACAATTAATTGGTGATTCTCCATTCCACCCCCAATTCCGAGTGCTCACATATCAGGCAATAGTTGATTAGAGAGTCTTTTTACTATTTAGTGATAGGTTAATAATTTCCAACCGATTCCAGGCAAACTTGGATAAAACAATGAATCTGATTCAGTTAGAAAATGTCCGCAAACAATTTGGCTATTTCACTGCTGTTGACGACATCTCATTTAGCATTGAGAAAGGTTCTATATACGGATTGCTCGGACCCAACGGTGCTGGTAAAACGACGACGCTTCGCATGATAATGGACATTATCGCACCAGATTCCGGCAAGATTACGTTTAGTGAAAACCGACAGATCAAAAACTTCTTGGACAGTATCGGGTATCTCCCGGAAGAGCGCGGACTTTACCGAAAAATGAAGGTACGCGATGTCGTTCTTTTTATTGCAGAATTGAAAGGCATGCGTAAACATGAGGCTATAACTGAGATAGAAAAGTGGTTTGTGCTTATGCAACTAAACGAATGGGGAGACAAGCGAGTTGATCAACTCTCAAAAGGTATGGCACAGAAGATTCAGTTCATCACAACTGTAATGCATAAACCAGAGTTGATCATTTTGGACGAACCATTTTCTGGACTTGACCCGATTAACATGACGCTTCTCAAAGATTTGATGCTTGAACTGCGAGACAACGGTGCTACGATAATTTTCTCAACACACGTGATGGAGCAAGTTGAAAAATTGTGTGATCACATCTGTCTTATCAATAAAGGCAGCATTTTGCTTGAGGGTGAACTCCGCACAATTAAGCAGAGTTTCGGAAAGAGTTCGGTGGAAATTGAATACATCGGTAGCATTGAACCTATTCGTAACTCCTCTTGGATCAAAGACTGTAATGATTTTGGTCAGTACGCTGAGGTGAAGCTTAAGACACCTGAGGACTATCGTCCATTTCTACGTGAACTGGTTGATAACAAGGTTGATGTAACACGGTTTGAATTAATGGAACCGACACTGCACGATATTTTCGTCCGTAGTGTTGAAGCACACAAAGGGACGGTAGAAGATGCCGAATAAAGTTCTCACCGTCATCAAACGTGAATACATGACGCGTATTAAATCAAAGACGTTTCTCTTTTCTTTATTTCTTATGCCACTGTTGATGTGCGGAATGGTGTTCTTGTCTGCTTTTCTCACGACCATGCAATCCAAACCCAAAGAGATGAGAAAACTCGTGGTTATAGACGAGACAGGGGAAATCTTTGCACCTATGCAAGCAGCTATCGCGGACCATCGGACATTTCAACATAAAGGAAAACTTGTCTATCAACTGCAAGAGAAGTCTGCTACGACGGAAGAAGCAATAATCGCACTCAGGAAGCGTGTTGACAAAAAAGATCTCTATGCATACATTGTAATACCACAGGATATTTTTGAAAACGGTGAGGTTAAATTATATTCAAGAACAACAACGAATTTTGAGGTGCAAAGTGCGTTCCGAAGTGTCATCTCAAGAATCGTTCGTGACAAACGGTTTGCTGAGAGTGGTTATAATCAAAGGGAAGTCAGCCGACTCATGCGCTCTATCAGATTCAACGCTTTCGCTATTAAAAGTAGCAAAGGAAAAACTGGCGAAACAGAAGTTGAAAATCCATTTGAAACGGGAGCACGGATCGGACTCGGATACATACTCGTTATTGTGCTTTACATGTTTGTCCTCATCTATGCAAGCTCAATCATGCGGAGTGTGTTAGAAGAAAAAACGACACGAATTGTTGAGGTAATCGTTTCGTCAATAAAACCGCATCAACTTTTACTCGGCAAACTCGTCGGTGTTTGCTCTGTTTGTATTACAATGTTCGCTGTCTGGGTGTTGTTCGGTGTCCTATTGGTAATGAACATAGATCCGCTACTCGGAATCTTTGGCATTGATAGTCTACCAACGCAGCTTGTTGAAGCGATTGGAACCCTCAAAGAGAGTAGCGGTGGGGTGCTTACATACTTTTTCATTTATTTCATCGTCGGTTTCTTTATGTATTCAACACTATTTGCAGTTGTCGGTGCAATTTGCAACAGTGAAGAGGAAGCACAACAAACAATGGGACCACTCACACTACTTATAATTTTACCGTTTATCATGATGTTTCATTTATTTAGAATTCCCGATTCGGCATTAAGTATACTGCTCTCGCACATCCCGTTTTTCTCGCCGATACTAATGTTCATGCGCATCAACGTGCTGATGCCACCCTTTTGGGAAATTGCACTTAATATCTTGCTGATGTGTGCGACTGTCTTGCTTGTTACATTTTTCAGCGGAAAAATCTATCGGGTTGGCATTCTAATGTACGGTAAACGTCCGACGTTAAGAGAATTATGGCAGTGGAGCAGGTATTAAATGTTCAAGACATCTTCAGATAACTAAGAAACTCGTTTCTATGCTTAGAGCCGTTCACAGTAAGGAGACTAAATATGATGCAGATTGCTGTCGTAACAGGAGAGCACGGTTTTCGCGAAAAAGATTTTGACGCAGTTTTTCAAAGTATGGAAAACATAACGTTTGTCAGAGAAGATTTAGATGACTTTGTGGATAATCCAAAGCAGAATGAATATGACACCGTTGTCTTTTACAACTTTCACCGTCCATATCCATCAGAGGCACAGGCAAAATCTATTTTGAGATTGACTGAAAAAGGACAAGGAATTGTCATCCTTCACCATGCTATTCTCGCATTTCCAGAGTGGGATGCTTTCTCTGATATGTGCGGCATTGATGAACGTGCTGAGTTTGACTACTTTCCAAAACAGACATTCCAAGTGCAAATCATTGATAAGACCCACCCCATTACCGAAGGACTTGCCGATTGGGAAATGGGTGATGAAACCTATACGATGACATCAGCAGATGAAGATAGCACTATCCTGCTAACAACCAATCATCCAGACAGTATGGACGTGTTAGGTTGGGTGCGTGAATATGGGAATTCGCGTATTTTCTGTCTCCAGAGTGGACACGACAACGTTACCTATTCAAATCCAAACTTCCGTGAGGTATTGCAGCGCGGTATTCAGTGGTGTGGAAAAAATAGTTGAGAGAAAAAGCAATGAAGTTTAACACCTTCTCTATTCTCCTTCTCCTCTGTCTTGGAACAGTTTGTGTTATTCTGTTACTTTCAAAAACACTTGTAAACGCTGATAAAGGTAAAACGATGCCACAAACAACTTATATAGCAGGACATTCACACCAGTCAGACGGTTATGACATCTATTCCATAGAACAAAAGGGTATAGCCGTTGCTGAAATTGTTCCTGCACTCGGAAATAATTGTTATTCTTTTATGGTAAGCGATGGACACTTTTGGTATAACTTGATAGATCCGCCACCTGATTTGAATACATTGGCACAACGTCCAACTGCTTACGGCAATCCAATACTATTCCCGTTTCCCAACCGAATACGAAACGGCAAATGGGAATTTGAAGGAAAAACTTATCAGTTTGACAAGCAACCTGAATCTCCCACGACAATACACGGTCTGCTTTTGAATCGACCCTATAAAGTTGACAAACATACTGTCGATGAAAACGGGGCAACATTGGTATGTTCATTGAACTCACAAGAATTCCCAGATGTCATCCGACAATATCCCTTTCCATTCAAAATTGAAATTACCTATACAATCACAGATGGCGTATTGACAATGGGTATTGTCATTAAGAATACGGGAGAGAGTAATATGCCGATGGGATTTGGTATACATCCTTATTTTAGTGTAGACATTTCCGCTAAAGCGGATGCGTCAAAAGCTGTAATAACTGTTCCTGCTAACAAGTATTGGGAATTGGATGATGTGCTTGTTCCAACAGGTAGACAACTTGATGTTGATGGAACGGTTGATTTACGTTATGGACAACCGTTTGAAAAACTCAAACTTGATCATGTCTTCACAGATGTCGATTTTGTTGACGGTGTAAGTCGGTGTAGCATTGAAAATAAAGATACAGGATACGGTATGGTGATGGAATCAGATGCACAATTTAGAGAATTAGTGGTTTATACTCCGCCAGATAGGGATGCTATCTGTTTTGAACCTTACACTTGCCCGACAGATGCTATTAATTTAGAAGCAAAAGGTATTCCAGCAGGAGTGATTGTGCTTGCACCTGATGAGACATTTTCAGCAACCGTGCGGATATTTCTAACACATTAATCCAGATGAACCAAACAATGAGATATGTTGTTCTACTATTCTTCTCGATTCTACTGATACTCTCGGAACCGTGTGATGCTATTTTTGAAGGTACTGCCAATGCGAACATCTTTATCAGAATTTACAAACAACGTGGAGACTTCGGTAGACTTGCTTTATGGCACGAAACAGCCGCAGAATGCCTTAATCTAATCTCTGTTCCAATGAATAAAATCATACACAATTACTACAAAAGTAATGGATATGAAAAATGGACAGAACGAGCAGAAAAGGAAGCACATGAAATTCAGGAACAGAGACTGTTTCACCTTGAAAAGGCTAAGGATGCATGGAAAAAGTCAAAAACTGCTGAGAATGTCCTAAAAACTGAACGTGAAAAGATCGCTAAATTTATGAATACGTGGTTGCCACATTATCCAGACAGGTTCTATAATTTTGGTGTATATGTCACCTTTTTTAAAGAACAGCAAGAACGCGCTGAACTGAGAAAGGATTATAGAAGAGTCCTAAAACTTGAAGCAGATGCAGCTGAAATGTGCGCTATGCAATACGATAAAATACCAATTGCCAATGGATTGAAAGAATATGTTGAAAAACGCGATGCATATCTGCGACACACAACTTTACTCAGAACACTTGCGAAACCAACACTCAAAAAATTACCAACAGGAATAGAAATAGGTAAAAACGGACAACTACAGAAACCAATCAAGACAAATGTTCACCAGAAAACAGAGGATACAATACTTCACATTGCTAAAACCAATCTACGTATTAAGAGCTTAATATCGGACCATAAGGGTGTTCGTGAATATGCATGGTTTCAAGGTTTTGCATGGACAGTCAGCTTCTATAACCACGGTTGGGGTAATCTGGCAATTGCAGTTATTGACGACAAGACAGGGAAAATAACTGACATTTTAGAAGGTGAACAACAGGAATAGTATCGTATGAATCAACAGCACTCAACAGTAATTCTTCATCTATCAGTTTTCCTAATAGTCGGAATTATCTATTGTTATACTACTAACAACGGGAATGCCGCAACACCTGAAATTACGCCAGGAGAGTTATTAATTCGACTCACTCCCGAAGCTGCAACAGAACTACATCAATTGCGATCCAAAGCTGCTATAACAGAACTGTTTCTAAAGCACAATGTAGAATCACAAAGGCGTATTTTCCCAATTACTACTCGTTCATCAGATCTACAGAGAGCATATCTTCTAAGATTTTCAATCACCGCAAACATGGAAGAAGTTAAGAGATCGTTTGAAGAGAGCAATCTTATTGAAGAGGTGTCATATAACTACTTGCGTCCAACATTAGCAGATACAATTGTTCCTAACGATCCACAATATCCAGAACAGTGGAGTTTGCCGTTGATAAAATTACCAGAAACTTGGGCAGTTGAGAAAGGAAATAAGGATGTAATTATTGCCATCATAGACTCTGGGATCGATTATAGACATGAAGACTTGAAACAGAAAATCTGGATGAATCCTGGTGAGATAGCGGAGAATGGATTAGACGATGATGGCAATGGTTACATTGATGACATACACGGTTGGGATTTCACAGATGCCCCTAATGTACAAGCAGAAGGAGATTTCACAGATGGAGACAATGAACCGATTGATGAATCTGGACACGGAACACATGTTGCTGGGATAGCAGGTGCAATGCCAGACAACGGTATCGGTATCGCAGGCGTGGCATGGAATTGTCCATTGATGGCAGTTCGTGCAGGACTCTCACTTGGAGGCAGTTCACGCATGCAGGATGATGATTCTGCGGCAGCCATAGTCTACGCTACAGATAATGGGGCACGCATCATCAATATGAGTTGGGGAAGTAATCAACACTCCTTTGTCATTCAGGATGCTATCAATTATGCTCATGCACAAGGTGTGTTATTAATCGGAGCTGCCGGGAATTCAAAGGAATCTGAGAGTTTTTTTCCTGCTGCATATCAAAAAGTCATCTCAGTAGCATCAACAACCCAACACAAACAACGTTTCCACAGAAGCAATTTCGGTGCTTCAGTAGACATCGGGGCACCCGGCAATGCTATTCTAAGTACACAAATCAACAACAACTATCGCATTTTAACTGGTACTTCTATGGCAGCACCCCATGTTGCAGGTGTTGCTGCATTGATGCTTTCAAAACGTCCTGCACTCACACACGAAGAGATCAGGCAAATCCTCATCCAGTCCTCTGATATTATTCTCCAAGAAGATAGTGATGAACTCGATCCAAAACTTGTAGGTGCTGGAACACTTAATGCGGAACGTGCTTTGCTATCAAGTGGAGTTATGCATGCCCGAATTCATCTGCCGCAAACAAACAGTGGTGGATCGAATTCAATCACTTTTATCGGCACTGTGGGAGGCTATAAATTTGATCGTTGGCAGCTCCTGTATGGTAGTTCTACTGTTCCAACTTCATTCGAACCTTTCACCGAACACGTAACAACGCCGAAAGTAGGTGAACACTTAGCTACTTGGGATACTACAACTATACCCGAAGATGTCTACACAGTCCGTCTTGTCGTCACTGGGAGAGATGGAACACAGATACACGATCAGGTTGTGGTTACGGTAGACCGATCACCGCCAGATATTTTCTCCATTTACGTCACTGAAACGTTATATGGTAACAGTACTACAAGTGTTTTTTCTTGGGCAACAGATGATATAACCCGTTGTACTTTCTATTATAGACAAAGCGATAGAATCTCATCCTTCGTTCCGATTGAGGAGAGGGCACTTGGTAAAGAACATCTATTTTCTCTTGATTTGACATCAGGAAAATACCAATTCTATATTACCGCATTGAATACTGTCGGATTAGAAACGATTAATGATAACAATGGGAAATATTATACAATTGATGTTATCGGTAGTGCAATATCTCCAAACGGTTTTATAGACACAAGGCTCAGTATTTCAGCACTACAAATTGCAAATACAGTTGCAGATTTTGATAAAGACGGATTGCCAGAACTTGTTGCAACACCACTGTCTGATCCATCTCCAAAAAGTCTCATAGTACCTAAAAGTCTTGTCATATATGAACGTTCACCAGAAGGAAAATTTAACTTGGTACACGCACTTACTCAAAATGCAAGTGTTGCTGACTCTGTTGTCAGTCAGAATACAGAGATTGATTTAGCGACATTTAAACCGTGGTCGGTTGGAGATACGGACTCAGATGGATTGTTGGAAGTTCTTGCCAGTGATACAGAGCGCACTTTTTTGTTAGAGAGCAAAACACCAAATGGATACCCGAACCAAATTGTCTGGGAGACACCTTTCATCTCAGGTGGAAAAAGTGCTGATCTTGATGGTGATGGAAAAATTGAAATTATTGGGGTTGATAACAATAATAACCGAATTCTTATCTTTGAGAATAGAGGAAATGACCAGTTTGACATAACTGCTGAATTAACTGATGAAACAGAAGGAAAAAACATCTTTGCCCAACAGATTGCAATTGATGACTTCAATGCAGATGGAAATACTGATATAGTGTTTGGGGATAGTGATGGGGATCTGTTCGTATACTCCGGTTTGGCAAATGACAGTTTCAATCTACAGTGGCAAACGAATCTCAATGTAGATGATGTTAAGTTATTAACTACCGGAGATTTAACAAGAGATGGCATACCAGAATTAGTTGTGGGTGGCACATTTTCACCACCAGATATTACTTCCGCATCACTTTTCTGGAAGTTCCTTGTTTATACATACATTTCTGGTAAATATAGATTGCTATGGGAACAAACGATAGCACCATATCGGATGAATGGTAACAGCATTGCCATTGCGGAAATCAATGGGGATGGATATAACGAACTTATATTGCATACCTTTCCTCATCTATACATTCTGGCATGGGATGGAACGACGTTTGTACCGACATTTCACAAAAAAGTTACTGAAACACCTTTCCTTCTCTCAGCTGACTTGAATCAGAATGGTTTTGATGAACTCTATATCAACGTTGATGATAGATTAAATATCATTGAATCCGTTACTGCTACAAATAGCAATGCAGTTGATGTCCTAATACCGTGGGACATTGATGCTACTCCAATATCAGAAAAGGTTGTTCAGATTAAATGGAAGGCAATAGAAGCAACAGATGTTCCAATAGGTTTCACTTTGTATCGTGCACTTGGAGAAAAAGGAAAAGCACCGGACGACTCCAAGTTTGAAGTGATGGTACAGAACCACACTTCCACCAGATATTTGGATAGAACAGTAAAGAGAGATCAGACCTATTGGTACGCTGTCACGACGAAGGGAGAAAACGGCACTGAAACAGATCGTAGTGAAGCAGTTTCAGTTACACCACGCACAGCACCCAAAATTGTCAATACTAACTATCAGGTTCCGAATTGGATAATTGTTACCTTTGACAGACAGATGAGTTCAACCATAAGCGATGAACGACGGTATCTTTTGAGGATAAAGAACCAGTTGGCAGGTCTTTTGCCAATATCCGCTATCCGAGACAGAATGGGAACACGTGCACTCTTAACATTCAATCCAGAGAAATTACAAGCACTCACAAATGATACAACGAATCAATATGAGATTGCAATTAACAATCTAACTGATATTGATGAAAACCCGGTTCGTGTAGGAACAAGTCCCATTAAATTTCAACAGAATCAAGATCCTTCTGAAGTAAGAGATTTCACCAAAGTAAGGGTCTATCCGAATCCTGTCCGTCCGAATATATCAGACAAAGCTGCGATCACCTTTGATAGAATACCTATAGGTACCCTGATCCAATTATTTACACCAAAGGGTGAACTTCTTGAGCATTTGAACGTTACAGAAAGCGATGGCAACAGCAAAGAATGGTGGTTGACAAATGGTAAAATCGGTGATGTGGCAACCGGAATCTATATCTATATACTTGAATTTGAGGAACAAAAGAAGGTTGGCAAAATTGCAGTAATAAAGTAACATCTTATTATCAACATCTTCTTAGCATAATCAGCATAGGATTGTATTATGGACGAATACATACTCATCGCAAACCCAATTTCTGGTAAAGGTAAAGGCAAACCAGTTGCCGAACAAGCGCACAAGGCATTGACATCTGCCGGTCGTAAAGGTGAGTTAAAACTAACTACCGGAATGGGTGATGTCAAACGTTTTACCGAGGAAGCGATTTCAAACGGTATCAAATGGATATTTGCCTGTGGTGGTGACGGAACACTACACGAAGTCGTCAATACGATTGCAGGCAATACTGATATTACTTTAGGAGTTCTTCCATGTGGACGTGGCAATGACTTAGCAACTGCTATGAACATTTCACGAAAACCCCAGCAAGCCATTCAAACCTTGTTAACTGGCACCACCAAAAGTATGGATTTAGGGCATGTCCGTTCAGAAAAAGGGAGTGAACACTATTTTACCACGATAGCCACGTGTGGGTACGATACTGAAGTAAGTCGTCTTGCGGCATCTCGCGCTACCCCTTTTGCAGGAACTGCATCATACATTTACGCTGCAATAGTCACACTGAAAGACTACGAATGTCCATCTGTTCGTATTGAAGGAGACTTTGGGATATATGAAAGTCCAATTCTACTCACCGCAACAGGTAATACAAGTAGTTATGGCGGAGGATTTAAAATCGTACCGAATGCTCGTTTTGACGATGGACTATTTGATGTTTGTATCATTCGTTCAGTTTCATCTTTCACTGTGCTCGGGTTGATGGTTACGCTGTTTTGGGGTGGACATACATTTCATCCAGCAGTGGAAATACATCAAACCCGTAGTTTAAAAATTGAAACCAATCCGCCTGTGATGCTTTATGCCGATGGAGAACCGATGTGTGAAACCCCTGCTACGATAGAGATTATCAAGAATGGACTCAATGTCCTTGTCTCATCTTAAAGAAAATAAACCGAATGAGTAATATCGTTGTCATATAAAATTAAATTTATTAAATATTAGCACCTAAAATAAATTGATATTTCCCCACGGTAGACGAGGTTTTCTAACCTCGCCGATGCATTGTGTCTAATTATTTTTAAGACTTACCATAAATTGGAGAAAACTGACTATCAAGAATTATGAATGCAATAGAACTAACCAAAAAGCTTATTGGATACAACACAGTAAGTCCAAAGAGTAACGTTGAAGTCATGGACTTCTTAACAATAACATTAGAATCAATCGGATGTGAAGTTGAGAGAGTTGAATATAATGATCCAGCAGGTGTCCTAAAAGTAAATCTGATTGGAAGGAAAGGACCTGATAATGGAAAACGTGGATTAGGACTTCTCGGTCACATAGACACCGTTCCTGCCATTGGATGGTCGGAGGATCCCTTTGAAGCACGGATCGTTGATGGAAAAATGTATGGACGTGGCAGCTGCGATATGAAAGGCAGTGTCGCATGCATGATTGAGACTGCTTCACGTTACGATGCTGCTGACCTACATGCACCGCTCTATGTAGTTATCACTGCTGATGAAGAGGTAGGTTATTTCGGGGCAACTGCTGTCGCTGAAAAATCCGAAATGTTTAAAGAACACGGATTCCCGCAATACGGGGTCGTTGGTGAACCGACTGAACTAAAGGCTGTTTATGCACATAAAGGAGCAGTCCGATTTTCAGTAACCGCGTATGGACGCGCAGCGCATAGCAGCACAGGTGAAGGTGACAACGCAAACCTTAAACTCATTCCATTTCTTTCAGAAATGAGGGATATTTATGAAGAATTGATGTCCGATCCGCAATATTATAACGTTGAGTTCACGCCACCCTATACAGATTGGAATATCACATTAAGTGATGGAGAGTGCACTGCCAACATCACCTCACCGCGAAGTGTATGTAATATCAACTACCGTCCGATGCCGGGTGATGATATCCAATATTGGATCGATCGTGGACGAAATGCAGCAGAGAAATATGGACTGGAATTTGACCTATTCATCAATGCCGGACCTGTTCGCACACCACCCGATGCAGAGATCATCAAAGCAGCACTTGAAATTACGGGAGACACAAAACCGCATACTGTGGCATACGGCACAGATGCTGCGGAATTTGCCAATCACATGGAAACTGTCATAATAGGTCCTGGAAGTATTCTACAGGCACATACTGTTGATGAATGGATGGCAATAGATCAGTTTGAGAAGGGAACAGATATTTTTTGTCAGTTTGTTGATAGGTTCTGCGTTGGTTAAGAGGCGCAATGAATTGCGCGACTACGAACACCTATTTTGATAATGACAAGTTATCTTTTGGAAATGGTATTATCAGGTGACTGATGACTGAAAATCGACTGCCAATTACGTGTGTTCAGGAAGTTCTTCAAAAAACACAGCATCCGGTTTCACCCATTCGGCATCGCCATCCTCCCACACCTCGCGTTTCCAGATAGGTACAATCTGTTTCAGACGGTTCATCGCATACTGACATGCTTCAAACCCATCTTTACGATGTGGAGAGGCAACGGCTACAGCCACACTCACTTCGCCTATTTCTAACTTACCGATGCGATGTATCATAGCGACTCGATGTACACCCCATTTATCCGCAATCTCATCAGCAATTTCCGCCATCTTTTTTTCTGCCATCGGTGGATATGCCTCATATTCAAGGTATTTTGTCGGTCTATCATCTGTGTTATTCCGAACAGTGCCAAAGAACAGAATCACTGCGCCAGCATCAGGTGCTTCCACAGCTTCCCGCACCTCTGCACCAGTTATAACATCAGCAGTAATCTTGAACATCTCTTCCCCCCGTCACAGGTGGTATCAACGCCACTTCATCACCATCTACAAGTTCTGTCTCTTCGGTAGCATATTCCCAATTAACAGCCATCTGCATCACTTCGTAGAACTCCGCAATTTCTGGCCATTCTTCTTCAAGTTGCTTTAATATCGTATTGACAGTGGAACCTTCAGGAAGTTGCATCTCTTCTTCGGATCTATTCAACATCTCGTGGCATACGGCAAAGTATTTGACTGTAACCTTCATTCGAACTCCTTCTCTTTTCTATTTTCAGTAAGTATGTTATTAATAAGAGTATATCATAACAGATAAAGTGTGTCAATTTCGGATTGTATTATTGGTGTGTAAAGTTTTGGGCAAAATGGACGCAGACATCCTGTAGGAGCGATCTCCGCATCGCGATTTCTTCCATTGTCCGAGCGATCTCCGAATCGCGAACTGTCGGGAATCAGAGATTGCTCTGACAGGTCTTTTGATCATATTTTGTCAATAAATTTACACGCCACTCGGAAAATATCTGATTGACTACATCGTGCTGCTGTTGTATAATCTCATACAAGAAGCCTTGACTATTTGCAAAGAAAGTGATAAACCGATATGCCTCAAGCAACACAAATGCCTTTACCATTCGGAAACGAAGAATCAGATAACGGATTCTACGATGCACTCAACTACATCCGACAAAACGCCAACACACAATTCGGAAAAGGTAGGCTATTCGAACGGTTAATAAGGGCATATCTGCTTGAAGACCCATTTTACCAAAAGCGATTTTCAGAGGTATATCTATGGGGAGAATGGGCAGAAAATCAACCCGGATTTGACCTTGTAGACCGTGGTATAGATCTCGTTGCCATAGAACGTACGGGTGGTATCTGCGCTATCCAGTGCAAATGTTACGCAGAAGACAAACGTATATCAAAATCTGATATTGATACCTTCATATCAGAATCCAATCGGCAACCGTTCACCGCACGGATCTTTGTTGACACTGGCAAAAGCTGGAGTGCAAACCTCATCAAAGCCATTGATGGATTAGAACCGCCATGCCAACGGATAAGCGCAGCAGACCTCGCAAGTCGACCTGTTCAGTGGCCCGACCTAAGCCTACAAGAACCAGACCACCTAAACTATCAACTGGAAAGTTTCAGCCTACGCGAACATCAACAAAATGCGTTTGACGATGTTGTCAAAGGATTCAAAGAGTCTGACCGCGGCAAAATGATTATGGCGTGCGGCACAGGGAAAACATTCACCGCACTCCGTATCGCAGAGGAAATCGCTGGTGTGGGTGGACGGGTGTTATATCTCGTGCCATCCATCGGACTGTTTGCACAAGCGATGCGTGAATGGGCAGAACAGCAGAAAGTGCCACATCGCTACATCGGAATATGCTCCGATACAAAGGCAGGTAGAACAGACGAGGACGCATCCCTCTATGAACTGGAATTCCCTGTTACCACCGATGAAACTGTCATCTCCGAAGCATTACAATCTTCTAACAGTGCTGGAGACGAAGACACCATGCGCGTCGTATTCTCCACCTATCAGTCACTCCCAAAAGTCGCGGAAGCACAAGATGCCGGTGCTCCACCTTTTGATATTATTTTTTGCGATGAAGGTCACAGAACCACCGGCATTGACAGACCCGATGATAAGACCTCACCTTTCGTTCTCGTCCACGATACTGAACGTATCCGTGCCAACAAACGACTCTATATGACCGCGACACCCCGTCTGTATACGCAAAGCGCGAAAACAAAAGCAGCAAAACACGATATTGAAGTGTTCTCTATGGACGATCCAAACACTTATGGTCCCGAATTCCACCGACTCCCATTCTCAAAAGCAGTGGCGCAAGACCTACTCTCTGATTATAAGGTTGTCGTGCTCGCAATGTCCGAACAAGGTGTGCAGGATACGTTACACAACTATCTCAGCAATGGTGGCAGTGAGGTTAACATCAGCGATGCAGCTAAGATTGTCGGCTGTTGGCGTGCACTACAGAACCCCGAAAGGAAATCACCAGACGACAGGACAATCAAACCCCTCACACGCGCCATTGCATTCACAAACACCATCAAGTCATCACAGAACCTTGTGAACCATTGGAACGGTATTATAGAGAGTGCCGTTGAACGGACATCGGAAGACCAACGTCCTGACGATTTCACATGCGAAACCGCACACGTCGACGGAACAAAGAACGCCCTTGATAGAAAAAGACTTATTGAATGGCTAAAAGGCGATACGGATGATGTTTGTCGTATCCTCTCCAATGCCCGATGCCTGTCCGAAGGGATTGATGTCCCTGCGCTTGATGCTGTGCTGTTCATGTCACCGCGCAACTCACACGTTGACATCGTGCAGGCAGTTGGTCGTGTGATGCGCAAAGCACCCGGTAAGCAATACGGCTATATCGTGTTGCCAGTCGCTATTCCGCCAGATGTTGACCCTGTCGACGCACTCAACGATAACGAAAGGTTCGCGACCGTGTGGGGTGTCCTCCGCGCACTCCGTTCACACGATGATAGACTCAATGCCGAAATCAATAAAATTGACCTTAACAACGATCCAGGTGATATTATTATCATTGATGATCATTTAGGTGAAGGCAAAGGTGGAAATGGAGATGGAACTATCGACCCTAAGCAGTTACTGCTGCCCTTTGGTATTCCTGCCGATGCAATTTATGCCAAAATCGTGGAGAAATGTGGTGATAGAAAATACTGGGAAAGTTGGGCAAAGGATGTCGCAGATATCTTCAAACGACTCGTCGGACGCATTGAAAATCTGCTGGAGAATCCTGATAATAGCGCGCTGCAAATGTGGTTTGACGATTTTCACAACGAGTTAAAGGAGACAATCAACGACTCAATCACCCGTGAAAGTGCTATTGATATGATGGCACAACACATTATCACACGACCCGTCTTTGAAGCACTCTTTGATAACTACGATTTTGCGTCCGGCAACCCGGTGGCAAACGCACTCAATAAACTCCAAAACGATTTTGGTGAATTCGGTCTGGAAAACGAAACGCGTGATCTGGAAGGTTTCTACGAAAGTGTCCGCATGCGCGCACAAGGACTTGACAATAGCGAAGCACGTCAACGCGTTTTGTTGGAACTCTATGAGAAGTTTTTTGTTACCGCATTGAAAAAGGAGGTAGAACGGCTTGGTATCGTCTACACACCGATTGAAGTTGTGGATTTCATACTCCATAGTGCCAACGAGGTGCTGCAAGATGAATTCGGACGTTGTCTCAGTGATGAAGGCGTGCATGTGCTGGATCCGTTCACCGGCACCGGTATATTTCTCACACGCCTGCTGCAGTCCGATATTATCCAAGATGCTGACCTTGAACGCAAATATCGAGAAGAACTCCACGCAAACGAGATCGTCCTATTGGCATACTACATTGCTACCGTCAACATAGAGGAGACATTCCGCGGACGGCGCGGCGTTGACAAAGGATATGAACCGTTCAACGGCATTGTCCTAACCGATACCTTCAATCTCAACAAAAAAGATGACCCTACGCTTTTTCCCAAAGAATGGCTGCCAGATAACAACAAACGCGCCGAACGCCAACAGAAACTTCCAATCCAAGTCATCGTCGGTAATCCTCCATATTCCGCAGGACAACGAAGTTCCACAGATGACAATCCGAATGTGGAATACCCAACTCTTGCAGAACGTGTTAGTAAAACGTATGTTGAACGTGTAAAAACAACATTAAAACGGACTCTCTATGATACATATAAGATGGCAATCCGTTGGGCATCCGACAGGATTGATAAACAAGGGGTTGTAGCCTTTGTCACCAATGGTTCTTGGATTGACGGGAACGCCGATGCAGGGATTCGAGCATGTTTGGCGGAAGAGTTTAGTTCAGCCCATATCCTGCACTTACGAGGAGATGCATATACATCTGGAGAGCGTCGACGTGCTGAAGGGGGAAATGTGTTCGGTAGTGGTTCACGTACACCTGTCGCTGTCATGATCCTCGTCAAGAACCCTAACGCTACACATGAGGGTTGCAAAATCCAATACCGTGATATTGGCGACTATCTCACACGCGAGGCGAAACTGGAAGTACTGCGTGAGGCGGAATCTATTAAAAAGATTAGTGATTGGAAGACGGTCATACCAGATCAACATCACGATTGGATTGGACAACGAAGCCAAGAATTTACAAAATTCTATCCACTTGGTACAAAAGAAATGAAAGCGGGAAAAATCGAAAATGCAATATTTCAATTATATTCGTTGGGATTGTCAACAAACAGAAATGCCTACGTATATAATTTTTCACGAGATACATGTGCACAGAAAGCTTTGTTGATGACTCAGGATTATCTCGCAGCTGTTTCCGATCTTGAAAAAAATCCGGGTCTTAATGTAAAAGAGGTAACGCGTCACAATTCCATAAATATTAAGTGGGATGACACACTCAAGAATAGACTAAAACAAAAGAAAAAATCGAGATTTAATGATGATTACATTCGAAAGGTTATCTATCGCCCCTTTGTTGCCACCAATTGTTATGGTGACTATACTTTCATTACCAGAAAGGGACAAATGGATAAGATTTTCCCAGACAGTTCCAGCGAGAATTGGGTAATCTGTGCAACGGGTATCGGATCAAAAATACCTTTTTCTGCTTTTATGACCAATATACTGCCAGATCTTGAACTAATTTCTAAAGGACAATGCTTCCCCCGCTACCGATATCCCACACCATCGGATACACCAGACGCATCAGAAACGCTTCTTGATGTTGACGACTCACCTGATCGTATTGACAATATATCAGATATCGCACTAAAAGCATTCCAAGAACATTACAGCGATGACTCTATCACAAAGGATGACATCTTTTATTATGTCTACGGCATCCTCCACGCTCCAAGTTACCGAGAACAGTTCGCTAACGACTTATCCAAGATGCTCCCGCGTATCCCTTATGCGCCAGATTTCCGCGCATTCGCAGAAGCAGGTAAAAAGTTGGCAGACCTCCATCTCAACTACGAGACGTGCGAACAGTATCCACTCACAGTAGAGTATCCAAATATGTCCTCACCACCAACAGACCCGAACATTTTCCGGCTAACGGAAAGAGCCATGCGTTTTGGAGATATTGAAAGAAGATCGCTTCTCATCAACGAACCTGTCCACCTAACAGGTATTCCCGAAGATGCTCATCGCTATGTCGTCAACGGCAGATCGCCGCTGGAGTGGTTTATTGATAGGTATTATATTAAGACTGATAAGGATAGTGGTATTGTCAACGACCCAAACGGTTGGTTTGCTGACCCACGGGATATTGTTGGTGCTATTCGGCGGATTGTTTATGTGAGTGTGAAGTCTGCTCGGATTGTTGATGGACTGCCTGGGGAGATAACAGATGGGTAAAGTGTCTGTTTATTGAGTTAAGTATATTCGTCACTTTTCCTTGACAAGACGTGAGAGAATGTGTTAATATACTATTATGAATCATTACGACTCTGCAAACGTCAAATGATTCAACGATCCATGGCAGACACTCATATTTACTAAACGTGAATTTATGAGTGTCGGAACGCCTTTCGTGTTTCTCCTGATAGCATGTATGTTCGGAACGCTTATCCAAGAGACTCTGTTTAATGACACAGGTCTCTTTAATGCCACTTCTAAGGCTCTCAGTAGCCTTCATACAAACATGTTGACTAACATGATGTCAACTGAACTAACAAAATGGGTGGTTCAAAAATCCCATTTTTATATATTAGGAGGTATTTTTATGTTAGGAAATTTCAGAAAAAATTTGGCAAGGTATATAAACCTAATATCCGCAAACAACCCTAAAGGGGACACGGAAGAAGTTCGTGAGTGGGTTTAAATACTCACATAGAAGTAGGGGGACATATAAGAAGTCCCCCTTGGATGTGCATGCAATAACCCTTCTTGAGTTACCTCCTACCTTTTCAAATTTCCCATAAGTTCAGTTATCGTCTACTGATAGTCAATCTAGCTTTTGGAATACCTTATACGTTATTATGTTCACTAATCCCTATTCCATTTACATAGATAAACGCCCGATGAGGATCGTGTTCCTTGTGAGTCCTTCACAGGACAGCATTGAGATAGTCGATAAAATAATAAATTACAACAGGGGATTGTGGGGTGGTCGATACAACCCAATTATTCTAACTGATGGAAAAGCAATCGAAGATAATTGGTGGAAGTTTCTACGCGACCTTGACCCAGATGTTATCAAACCTTTAGTGCCTCTGAGCAATGAACTCATAGAAAAATTTGAAAACTTCCTCTCTCCTTTGACAATTGAAGAGTTTCGAGAAGATGACAATTCAAGATTAGAAGTAGGTACCCGCATTTCTCCTGCACGTGTAAATCCTAAATCAATAAATTCCCGTGAATCTTTGGTCTTGTTTAGAGAACCAATACTTGGGCTTTTTAATGTAGATGAGATGGACTCCGGCGTAGATAAACTTTTCATTGACCGCAATTTTGGAGTATCTGCAGACGGAAGACATCATTACGGTTGGGATGCATTTGATATTCCGATATCGCTTGAGACAGCATTGTCGCGCGGAGAAGTTCCTCAAGAGATACATGAAGGATTTATAAAAAAAGGACTTGAAGAAAAAGGTATACCTTTTTCTCAGGAAGTTTTCAGTAAAGAATCAGTGCAAGAACCTGGAAATTGGGCAATAATAGATAGGGAAAATAATGGTATACACTACATTGAACGTAGGGATGGAAGATTATGTGTTCTTCCTTATAGGAAAAGTAAGATTCTCAACTCTGATGAAAATGAGATTGAGAAAAATATCTACTTAACGGTTGATCGGGAAAGTCTCGTTGATGCTTTATCAGAACTCGCTAAAACTAATAATATGATATACCGTGATCAAATTTGTGCTTTTCCGAATACAGAACGAGATGTTGAAAAACAAGAACAAGATCGTTTTCAAGTTATTGTAGGTGATACTATAGAAGATCTTGTCTATTTTTGGAACAGACCTTGGTTGATAAGTCGATGGAAACGGCAGTATATGCATCAGTTATGGCTTCCCACTGCCTTAGCTACTGATCCAGATATGGAAGATGCGCTCTGTGCTTGGATAAACAAGAATTCTTGGATTGAGCGTGAAAATTCCAAAGCAATCCAGTTTGTTAGCTTCAGCACTGAAGAAGAGGATCTTAAGAATATAGCAAGTAGGTTCCGGAATAAACTAAGGTTTTCTACTAACGTAAAATGTTACGATGAACCACAAACACCTAATTTTCGTTCTGAAGATCCATTATTCTCCTTGCGTCAAAATCCATTTACCGATAGAGATAGTAATATTGAACTTCATAGGGGACAAGGTAATACAAACATACTTGAATTAACCGAACCTAATGGAATTGCCCAACGCGATCTGGACGGACATTGGATGGCAGATTTTTATATTGAGTTTACAAGTGATATGTACAATAATCATGATGCACCAATAATAAGAATAAGAAACCAATTTTCCTTTTGGCAGTTTCCAAACCGCAACCATTTGACGCGCAACATGTTTGATAGATTTTGCAGAATCCGACAGAACGGTTTCCCAACCGCCCTGATGAAACGAGGAGAAAAAGTATTAAGGTTCACGCTTGAAAATCCTGAGGTTGTAGTAGCTTCACTATTTTATGGTAATAATCGTTTTGAGTATGTTGATAGCGATCCACGGACTCAGGTTGCGATTGCCCCATACTATTACTCAAAAATATCAGATAAAGGAAAATATCTTCAAGGTGTACTCGAACTGTTTGGTAATCTGACCTATGCTTACGAAATATTCAGGAACCCGTATTGGCGGGCAATGTTTGATCTCTTGTGCAAAAACACTCGCGCAGAACAGAATGCGAAAAAGTTAGTCGAGGACAAATTGAGAAAACTAATCAATAGGTCGGAACCGTTGACATCTTCTAACCAAAATGCTATTGAGGCACTTGCCACACAAGCTGTAGACATCGCAAAAAAACTAAAATTAAAACAGAAAGAAGTTCCTTTCAAAGCATTTGAAGTAGAAGCAGAGATAAGGCGAGATACCTTTATTGAAGGCGTAAAATCAACAGGTAACTACTCCGAAAGGGACCTAATGGGTTTTGGTTTTAGACCCGAAGATGTGAAAGATGCTCTTTCACAATTAACAGAGAGGAATATTATCCAGATTGGTGTAAACCCACGATGCCCTAATTGCGGTATAACAACATGGTTTCATGTAGACGACATCGGACAACAATTAACATGTCAAGGATGTAGGAGACCATTTCCTCTTCATCCACAACTTACTTGGCAATATAGATTGAATAATCTCGCCCATGCTGCTCATGCCCAACATGGAACTACGCCTCTAATTTTAGTTTTGGGACAATTGTTCAATGAAAGCAGATGTTCTTTTCTCTATTCTCCTAATTTAAATTTATGTGCTGAACAGCAGGACAACTCGTCTGTAGACTTAGACTTAGATTCAATTGCAGAAGTCGATATCGCATGCATTCAGGATAGTAAATTCATTATTGGTGAAGTCAAGCAGTCAATGAGTCTTTTCAGTAAAAAGGATTTTGATGATATGGCAGAGATTGCCAAGAGAGTAAAACCAGATAAGGTTTTATTTTCATGTATAGATAAACAACAACCAACTCAAAACATAACTAACCACATTGAAAGAATCAAAAAGGAACTATGTCCACTTGAAATTGATGTTATATGGTACGAATTGGAATCTTTGGATTATTCATATAGTGTGTAGTGTGAAATAGATTTATAGCGATGATACTAAATTAATGCGGACAAGTCAAGAAGGCACTTTGTCTCTGAACCTGAACGAAATGCAGACAATTCAGTCCCATTTGCAACGCTACAATGCAATCCAACTGATGTAGAGTTTGAGACTTTTCCGCGCGGTTTGGTTTAGGGCAATTAAATGTATTGTTTATGTGAGTGTGGAATCTGCTTGCATTATTGATAATCTGCCCGCTGAAATAACTGCGGAATAAGGTTCCCCTGTACTTTTTGAATTGGAATTGAAGAAACTGTTATAGAATAAAATGAACACAGAAATTATAAGATGGTTGGACACTCAGTTGCAACAAATTCCAAGACCATCTTTTTTCTAAAGGTAGATCAATGTATACTAACCGAACCGAACTCATAGAAAAAATATTTCTTGGTGAAGACACAACAATTGAATTCAAAAGAGAGATGCCTCACAGAAACAGTTTGGCAGACGAGATTGCTGCTTTTGCAAACGCCCAAGGCGGCGTAATACTTATCGGCGTTGACGACTATAGGGAAATTGTTGGCCTTGAACTGCCGGAGCTGGATAGGATAGAAAAAACGGTTGTTGAAATATGCAATGACTGGATTGAACCTACCGTTCCCATCTTCACAGAAAAATTAAGGTTTGATGGTAAAAACCTACTAAAAATTGATGTGTCGCGTAGTCTTTTTGTTCATAAAACGTCTAACGGTTATTTCACCCGTAAAGAAAGATGCAAGAAAGAGATGTCAACACAACAGTTAGCCCGACTGTTTCAAACCCGTTCACAGCCGCGCAAAATTCACTTTGACACACTACCTGTCCCAAACACACATAGAAGAACATTAAGGGAATCGTTATATCGACGATGCATCACAGAAAACGTCTCTGAAGATGAGATAGAAGACCTACTCTTGAAAAGAAGTTTACTTGTTAAAGAAGGACAGACGACCCGTGCTACTGTTGCTGGCGTTTTAATGTGTCACGATACACCTGATGATTTTCTCTATAACAGTTTTATTCAAGCCGTTTATTATAGCGGCAAAGTAAAAGATGCGAACTACCAAATTGATGCAAAAGATTTTAGAGGACCACTTGACCAACAGATTATAGATGCCTTTAAGTTTGTCCAAAAACACAATGAGGTATCAGCGCGTAAGGACATTGGTAGGATAGACCGACCTCAATACAGCATGCGCGCCGTTTTCGAGGCAATCGTTAACGCAGTTGTACATAGAGATTATTCTAAAGACGAGTCAAGAATTCGTCTTTTCATGTTTGCTGATCGACTGGAACTATATTCTCCCGGTGCATTAGCAAATACTGTAACAATTGAAAAATTACCCTATAACCAAGCTACCCGTAATGAACTCTTAGCACGTTTACTTTCGGAAATTAATTTAGATGATGATGTTGGAGGAGAAGTGAAGCGGAGACACTTTTTAGAGGGACGTGGTGAAGGTGTAGGTATCATCCTGAACGAAAGTGAACAATTGAGTGGAAAAATACCTGTCTATGAACTATTTAACGAAGAATTGTGCTTAACAATTTTCGCCGCAAAATCCCTTCAAGAAACAGTATAAACGATTGGTTTTCAGATCCATACGATATTATTGAAGCAATCAAGCGGATTGTTTATGTGAGTGTAGAATCTACGCGAATTATTGATGGGCTGCCTAATGAGATAACTACTGACTAATGTAATCACCACGCACTATCGTCAAATCTTTTATAAGAATGTACTGCCAGCGGATACTCTTTTCAGTTAGAGTGTTATTATACCGTAATCTGGGTTTAGACTGTGGACACAATTTCCGATGGCAGTACAGTTTTTCTGATATGTATTGCATTGCTATAGAACAAAGATGAGGAAATTCAGTAGATTTTATTCAAGAGAATCCTCAAGCTCCATTAACATCTTTGGAACTTGTAGCATCATTTTATATTGCTTCTGAAGTGAATTCTGATGAGATGAAATCCAAGAAAGGGCATTAGCAACATCATAGATATTTTCTGCAGGTTGTGCTCCAGGCACATTACCTTCCAAAGAAATTCTAATCATATAACAATCTTTTTTTTCTTCAGTTTTTTTGTCTTTGAATCTTGTGATCTTTGCATCTTGTCCTGTTTCCAGAATACTATATACTCTTTCAGCATTCCTGCGTCCCCACTTATCAGAGACTATAGTGTCAATCCAGTTCTGTAGTATTTCTGCATCTGTATCAGCATTTAGTTCTTTCTGTTTCCATTTTGTATATACTTCTTTTTCTCGTTGAATTTTTGAGATGTTTTCATTTAGATATTCAATCAGTAATCCAGGATTTAAAGACCTTGTATGTCGTTTACTAAATCTACTTTCTGTGTCTAAACACATAAGCCCGTTCAAACAAACAAGTCTGTACCAAGATAACTCAAAAGCTAATTGAGCATTTCCATCTACAGAGTTCCTAACATGCAACTGAGGTATGAGTATATGGCCATCTCCTGGATCAAATATATATCCTTTCAAGAATTGTATTTTCAACCACATACGCTCGCCGTATTCTGTTAAATACAAGTTGCATTCGGTTTCATCTATGTTATATCCCAGATTTTCAAATGCTTTAGTAATAATTTCAAGTATCTCAGAATGTTGAACAAGAGAATATGATTTAGATACTGTTGCGACAGGTATGCCACCATGTGAAGTATTTACGATTACATCAAAATGTTTATTCTCCAATCCGCCTACTTCAAAAGGCTGCTTCCTAAAAACAGATATATAATCTGCAATTTCTACAAGATTTCCTTTATGTTCATTAACTAATCTACTGTCCCATTCTAAATTATTTAGGTGGTATGTATTCTCTAAGGTGTTCATGGTAATTTCCGTGTTCTAATTTATTAGCTTTTCTAGCTGAGATTATGCGAATTACATTTCCCCGTTCAGTATGAATAACAACCAGCAATCTGTTTTTAACAGAATATCCAGTAGTTTTATATCTTTCTTCATCTTGTGAGTGTAGATCATCGTTCTCTGTTAATGATAGAGAAGATGAGAATACTGTCATTGCTTCATGAAAAGTTACTTTATGTTTTTTTACATTGTTTGTTTGCTTGTTCTCGTCCCACTCAAATTTAAGGTTATCATTGAATTCCACGTACCCATCTCTGCCCCGCAGGAAATTGCTTTATGCAATCTCTAATAATCTATTTTGTGATGTGAAATCTATGATAACATATTTCTTAGAGCTTGTCAAGAAATTGCTTTAACTGGGGTGTGTGAAGTTTTTGGCACAGAGATACACGCTTCTGTTTTCTTTAGTCCCGTAGGGACAGAATGTTTGTAGAAACCGAGTAGCATTCAACTCTTTAGTCCCGTATGAAGATTAAGAAATAAATTGGGTAATTTCCTTGAGAAGTCCGGTGCGGTTAGGAAACCGCACTATAGGCATCAATTTAGTGTTAATTATGCATTTTCCCCAAGACGGTAGGTTCGGTTTCCTAACCGAACCGGATCCTACGGTAGAACCTCTATGAAGGTATTTGGCACAAAGCCGGTGCGGTTAGGAAACCGAACCTACCGGCACTTGGAAGGACGCTAAATTGACACCTATGGTGAAAAACTTTACATACCCTTGTATTTTCATCATTCATCTGGTAAAATAGATATAGAAATAAACTACGAAGAAACACAACAAAACATGGACAATATCATCATAAAAGGTATAAGATTTCACGGACATCACGGTGTTCCTGAAGCAGAACGTCAAGTCGGTGGACACTATGAAGTTGATGCCACGTTGAGTTGTCCGCTGATAGATGCAGGCAAGTCCGACACACTTGAAGACACAATTGATTATGCAAGTGTTGTTGATCTAATCATTGATATTGGCACACAAAGATCTTTTCAGCTGATAGAAGCATTAGCAGAGACAATAGCAACAGAGATCTTACAGCAGTATCCAATAGATTCTGTCCACCTTAAAGTCAAGAAACTCAAACCTCCAATAGAGCAACCCATCACCTACTTTGCAGTTGAAATCTGTCGTCCAAAGGAGTGAACATGCGTTTTTGTAGAAGAATATGCATCGTTATTTTTTTGCTATGTCTAACAAATACTATTACTTACGCAGGTGGCAAAAAAACACAACTCTTTGTTGACCTGTCAACAGGTCTCAACATCTACCGTTACGACTGGGATAAGGAAACTTGCATCCTATATGTTGCTGAGATTTCTCGGAAAGAACCAACCCTACATTTTGAGGTCGGACTCGCAAATTCACAAGTTCTTGGCAAAGAGACTGTCCGATCTATTGCCCAACGTCATACACAAAAGAATGACCGCCGCGTTGTCGTCGCTGTAAACGGAGGCTTCGGTGTTCTCGGTGATATGCGAGGTTACGGTGGTGTATTAGAAAGTCTACATATACAAGATGGTGAACTGATCACTCAACCAACGGACACTGATGCCTGCTTCGGAGTCACTGATACCGGTGATTTCCTCAGCACTCCCGTGCAAATGAAAGCAACTATACAAATAGGTTCACATACATTAGATATCGGATGTATCAATCAGCGAAGACTTGATGGATGTAAGGTAATACTCTATACGCCACGTCTTGGGGACTCTACTCACACCAACCGCCGCAGAGGAAAGGAAATAATACTTAGTGGACTCACACTACCATTGACACCAAACTACACGCAATCATACAATGTTCAGGCAGTTTCCACCGCCGGTAACACTGCAATCCCTAAAGACAGTGCCGTTCTCTGGATAAGTTCACAGGTTAAAGACACAGCAATTTCTCAGTTCAAAGCGGGAGCAAAGGGGAAAATCAATGTCTCACTCACACCGCCTGAATGGAATAAGGTAAAACACGCACTCGGTGGAAGATTACGATTGCTCAAGAATGGAAAGATAAACCAGATGCTTGTTGATATGCACAATAAAGAGAAAAAGCATGTCCCCGGTAAACGTAATCAAGTGCTCAATCTGAGTCATGAACCCAGAACAGCACTCGCTTATAATGCCGATACACTTTTTTTGGTTGTCGCTGATGGCAGGCAACCAAAATATAGTATGGGATTAACTCTCTACGAACTTGCTGACATTCTTATTGAACTGGGAGCAACTGAAGCGATCAATCTTGATGGGGGTTCTTCAAGCACTTTTGTTGTCAATGATGAAGTTATCAACAAACCTTCAGGAAATAGAGAACGGGAAGTTCTTAATGCAGTGTTAATTACAAAGGATGTAGAATAATTCTAATTTTGGAGGCACACCGTGAAGACTTATATATCGTTACTATGTATTCTGTTTCTATTCTATTTTGTATCATCAAGCCAGCAAGCTGAGGAAACACCGCAATTATTGAAAGTAATTCCACTTTCACAAACAGCAATTCAACTCCAATATGATGGTGAGTTGCTGCAGGAAACCGCTGAAGATACCTCAATTTATGAGATAACACCAGATGTCAAAATCGATTTCGCGCTACTTGATGATAGGTTGAACCGTGTCATGCTCTTCACATCTCCATTAGAGATAGGGAAAACATATAAATTCTCTTTAAAAAACACGCAGACAGCAATTGAAGTGACATTACCAGAGGAAAACGAAATCACCTTCGGAAGTGGTAACGCAGTTACATTTTCAGGCGGATTACAAGATACTAGTCTGATTGTCAATAAAGACCGTAAGACAAGAAACAACAATTCTGGTGCTGAATCTACACTTCTCTGTAATCCAGCTGGCACTGTCTTTTTTGTTGCTTTTGACCTCTTTGATGCCTTTGAAGATATGAATATCAGAGAACCGAAACAAGTCTTAGATGTAACTTTTAGTCTCCATGTTGAGAAATCTGAGGACGAGACTGCTCAGACAGTGATACTGCGACGTGTTTTGTTGCCTTGGAAAGAAGGCAGAGGAAAAGCCGAACGCGCAAAAGAGGACGAACTTACATACAACAGTCCATTACATCGCAACATGCCGTGGAATAAACCTCCGGCACAAGCGATGTTAGCAGGAATTGATGGTGATAACGAAAGTGATTTCAACGGATCGGAGGATGTCGCGCATCGTATTGATGGATCTTATGAAATTCAAGAAACTGGAAAACGTTATATCTTCAAGAGCGAATTAATCACCGATGCTGTCCGATTCTGGGTTAAAAATCCTGATTACAACTACGGCTATCTGTTCGCTTTGCGCGATGGCAGTGCTCCCATAACTTTCTCTTCAAAAGAAGCAGCTGATGAAAGCCTACGTCCAACATTAACTATACGTTACCAGACAAAATCTGATACTGAAATCATCCCTATTCGCTAACCGTTCTTTTCACTGGCATTGATGTCCCAAACAAACCCGCTTATTTTGCAGGATTAGCTGTTTTAGGAAACTTGAAATATGACCATCAAACAATTATTGATTTAATTTCGGAGGAAACCGTGCAAGAATCCCCTCTCGTTCAATACCTAACAGAAAAAGCTACGCTTGAAGCCAGACAAGAAGGTATACAGCAAGGAAAACAAGAAGGTATACAACAGGGTGAAAAGTTACGTGCACTTGAAGATATTCTTGATGTCTTGGAAGTACGTTTGCAACCAGACGCAGCAAATGCCTTCAAACCTGAACTTGTTGAAATTGATGATCTTCCATCTCAAGGTATTACTTCGTGCTGCAAGCCTTGCTGATACTCCAGAAGATTTCCAGAAGGCTTTGGATTCAAATGGAATCAAACAATAACAGACACTTGCCTTAGAAAGTTTAGATATATTGTCGCAAATGTCTTAGTGTCCGTTCCACCGCGCCGAGATTATCCTCTATCACTTGCCTACTAATCTTCCCGGTAATAATTCGTTCTTCTTTATTATCCAACCAGTCAGAAATAGCTGATGTCATCTGTTGAGGTGTATGCACTACTTTGGCGGCTCCCTTCTCCAATAATAGAGAAGCTTCATAAGCATTCTGTATTGTTGGACCAACAATTATCGGTTTACCCATTGCTGCAGGTTCCATCACATTATGCACACTCCCATGGAAACTCCCACCAACAAACGCAACATCTGCTAACTGATACAACTTTGCTAAAATCCCTACAGTATCAACGATAAGGACTTCTATGTCACTGAAATTAGTTTCACCGTTGAGTTCTGAATAACTTATGTGTGATATTTCCCGTTTATCCAATTCAACCTGAATTTCAACAACCCGATCAGAAGTCGGTTCATGTGGCACTAAAATCAGATGTGGAGTTGGTTCAGGTGAGGTGTCCCGTAAAATCTGATACGTTTCAAAAATCACTTTTTCATCATCTGCATAAGTGCTACCCGCAATGAAAATAGGATGTTTAAAAGTCGTCTGTCCAGGAAAAAACGCAGTGTCAGGTTCAACTGAAATTGCACGTTGATAAACCCGTTCATATCGTGTATCACCTGTAACAACAACCTGATTATCTGAAACACAGAGCTGCTGAAATCGTGTTGCATCCTCATCTGAAATAGCACAATGTAGCGCAATAAACCGATGCACACTTCTAAAAAACGACTTGCCAATTATTCCAAGTCGTTTGGACCGAGGATGAAGAGTACCCGCAATAATAACTATTGGAATCTCGTTCTTTGCAGTCTTCCAGACAAGGTTGGGCCATATATCATATCTGGAAAAAATTAGACACGTAGGTTTGATCAGGTTAATCAAACGTTTTGCATTGTAGGAGGTATCAAAAGGAAGAAAAATGGATGCATCAGCGTAAGGATAGGATTCTACATTAGGCGCAACCGAAGGAGAGAAATAGGTTAGTATAATACGGGTTTCTGTGTAAATCGCTTCAATCAGTGGTTTTGCTTGCTCAAATTCTCCTACAGAAGTAAAGTGAAACCATGCTGTTTTCTCTAAATTCCTGGCATCATTGAGTTGACGTTTCAATTTCTCAAAAACCTGTTGGCGTCCGACAATCCCCTCACGAATTTTGCGATTAAACATACCAGCAAAATAGAAACTGATGAAGATTATAGGCAGCGCGAAGGCATTGTAAACAAATCGCCAAAACATAGCGTCCTGATATAGAATAGAACATAGAAAAGGCACACAACTATCTATAGAAGCGCGCCGAAGCAAGGCTGCCCCGGCTCTCCAACTTCTACATACAGATGGTATTATAGAGCATCCAAAATCTTTTTCTTGAGTGCTTCTTTGTTCATAGCACCGACAATTTGACCCGCTACTTCCCCATCTTTGAAAACGAGCAATGTTGGAATGCTACGCACACTATATTTCATTGCTGTTTGACGGTTGTCGTCCACATTGACCTTCCCAACCTTGAATGTATCCGCATTTTCTGCGGCAAGCTCATCCAAAATAGGTGCAATCATTTTGCACGGACCACACCATTCTGCCCAAAAGTCAACAACGACAGGCGTATCGGATTCAATTACCGTTCCTTCAAATGTGTCGTCGGTGATTTCAAAAGTATTCTCAGCCATCATGACTCCTTATGAAAATAAAAATTAGGTATATTACCCACCACGGTTATCAATCTTTGTGGTAATCTTGCTTTATTTATATGAGAAATCCATCGTTTTGATTAATTGGATTGATAGATATTCTCTCTTTGATGAAATGCTTAAATATGTTACCTTAATCTGAAATTAAATGCCAACCAATTATCAACAAATTTTTTGTTGATAAAAAAAGTAGTACGTGATATATTCTTCTCAACCTGATAGAACATATAAGTTACCTTAGGCATTATAGATTTAATCGGATTTTCTAAGGCGAAGGAGGGAAAGTATGTCAGAGAAAGATAAAGAGAAGAAACAGGGTAAGAATATTTCTCGACGGAGTTTTATCAAAGGGGTAGGAACAGGTACAGTCGCAGCAACCGTTGCCCCCGCCATATTAGTCGGTGATGAGAAAGCAGCAGAAGCACAAACTGACGAAGCCGTTGCATCAGCAAAAATTCAATTGAATATCAATGAAGAGGTCACCGAAATTGAGGTTGAAGCACGCACCACTTTACTATCCGTACTGCGCGATGGAATTGATACAACCGGAAACAACGTTGATCTCACAGGGGCAAAACTCATTTGTGACAAAGGTGAATGTGGTGGATGCACCGTGCTCGTTGATGGCAAACCAGTATACGCCTGTATGATGCTTGCAATGGACGCACAGGGAAAACAGATTACCACCGTGGAAGGCATCGCAAACGGAGCTGACTTACATCCAGTGCAGGAAGCATTCATTCAACACGATGCACTGATGTGTGGATTCTGCACACCCGGTTTTGTCGTCTCATCCGTAGCACTCTTGAATGAAAACAACAAACCTACGATCGCAGAGATCAAGGAAGGCTTATCGGGCAACACTTGTCGTTGCGGCACTTACCCGTTTATATTTGACGCTGTTGAAACTGCATCTCAAAAAATGTAGTGATTACTTACCTTTTCCTATAAGGTAGTCAATGTAAACGCGTAATTTATTGAGAAGGAGAAAAAATATGGCATCATGGGGAGAAGCAAGCCAGTCAAGACTTATTGGTAAGCGGATTACCCGTTTGTCCGGTAAGGATAAAGTTACTGGAAAAGCAAAATATACTTATGATATCAATCGTCCGGGTATGCTGTATGCAAGGATTCTGCGGTCTGATGTTGCACATGCAAACGTGATAGATATAGATTTATCTCGTGCCGAAGAACTGCCGGGTGTAAAAGCTGTCCTGCCAATAATTGAAGTTGGCAAGAAACTTCGCTATCAAGGACAGGAGATCGCCGCAGTCGCTGCAGAAACTGACGAGATTGCGAAAGACGCACTCAGATTGATATTTGTTGACTTGGAAGAGTTACCCTACGTTGTAACAGAAGAAGATGCATTGGCAGAAGGGGCACCAGAGATCCGAGATGATTGGAAAGGGAATAAGAGTAATCCCGGCAAGAATGAAGAAGGTGATGTAGATGCAGCTTTCAATGAAGCAGCCGTTACAGTAGAAGCAACATACCATACACCTGTTCAAACCCACGTATGTTTAGAAACACACGGACACGTCGTAGAATGGACAGATGATCAGAACCTAACCGTCTGGGCATCTACACAAGCGGTTTTTGGTGTCAGAGATGATTTTGCCCGGCGTTTTGAACTACCTGCAAACCAGGTCAGAGTTATCACGGAACACATGGGTGGTGGATTTGGAAGCAAATTCGGCCCTGGTGTTGAAGGACATACTGCAGCACAACTGTCTAAAATCACTGGCAGACCCGTAAAATTAATGTTGACAAGGAGGGCTGAACACCTCGTCGCTGGAAACAGACCCTCAATGACACAACAAGTCAAGGCAGGTGCATCCAGCGATGGTCGTCTCATTGCGTATGACATGCAAGGATATGGCACAGGAGGAATATCCAGTGGAGCTGGTTTCACCGGTCCTTATGTATACCATGTTGAAAATCAAAGAACAGAACGGTTCAACGTAGTTACCAATGCTGGCAACCAACGCGCCATGCGTGCACCCGGACACCCACAAGGTGCTTTTGCAATGGATTCCTTGATGGATGAGCTTGCAGAAAAACTGGGAATGAACCCACTTGAGTTTAGACGTATAAACGACTCAAGCGAAGTCCGTCAAGCACAATATACCCTCGGTGCACAAGAAATCGGATGGCACAGACGCAACACCATTCCCGGTTCCGGCACAGGTGTGAAAAAACGCGGTATAGGTGTCGGTAGTGGTCAATGGGGCGGTGGCGGCGGAAGAGGCACACAAGCACGCGTTACCATCAATGCGGATGGCACCGTTGAAGCAGTCACTGGAACACAAGACCTCGGAACTGGTATCCGAACGGCTATCGCTATCATCGTCGCTGAAGAGTTCGGACTACAACCTACCGATATTTCCGTAAAGATTGGAGACAGTGGTCCTGGTCTTCGATCAGGTGGTAGTGGCGGAAGTCAAACAACTGCATCCGTTGCGCCTGTTATCAAAACAGCAGCCGAAACAGCAAAACAGAAACTGTTTGCACACGTAGCACCTCTACTTCAAGCACCCGTTGACGACCTACGCGTTGGCAATGGCATTATCTATGTCGCATCTGACAGAACAAAGACAGTCACTTGGCATCAGGCTACAGGTCTGCTCGGAATGGAAAGCATCAGTGAAGGTGGCAGTTGGGATCAAGAACTTCGTAAAGGTGGTGCTGCTGGCACTCAATTCGCTGAGGTAGAAGTGGATACCGAAACGGGGAATGTTCAAGTCATAAAGATTGTCGCTGTCCAAGATTGTGGATTAGCAATCAACAGATTAACCACCGAAAGCCAAATTAATGGTGGTGTTATCATGGGATTAGGACAAACCCTATTAGAAGAACGAATTATGGATCCACTTACCGGACGAATGCTCAACGCTAACCTTGAAGATTACAAAGTCCCCGGCACTTACGAAATACCGGAAATCAAATCTATCGTTTTTGATACACACCGGAAAGTCACTGGTGTCGGTGAACCACCGTGTATACCTACACTCGGGGCAATCGCAAATGCTGTCTATAACGCAATCGGTGTCCGCATCCGCGAACTCCCGATTACTCCCGACAAAGTTCTCACAGCACTCACTGAGAAGAAAGCATAAGGAGGTAAGCAATGGATAAATTTAGTTATGTCAACGCAACAAGTCTGAAACAGGTTACCTCGTTATTGAGCGATAGCGGATGGGGTGAAGTGATGCTAATAGCAGGTGGAACTGACCTACTCAGCGAACTGAAGGAATACATTGAAACACCAAAAACGCTGATTAATCTCAAGACATTGCCTGATATGGATGGTATATCAGCAGACGCAAATGGATTAACTATCGGTGCATTAACGACAGTTGCTGATATTGCTATGCACCCGACTATTCAGCACCATTACACCGTGCTTGCACAAGCTGCAGCGTCTGTCGCTACGCCGCAGATTCGTAACGTCGGCACAATAGGCGGAAACCTATGCCAACGTCCGCGCTGCTGGTACTACCGTGATGAAACCGTCAATTGCATCAAAAAAGGTGGAGACCTATGCTATGCAGTTGATGGACTCAGCAAATACCACGCTATTCTCGGTGGGGATCCGGTCTATATCGTGCATCCTTCAGACATTGCACCTGCATTGATTGCACTCGACGCATCAATGAAAATCACTGGTCCAGAAGGTGAGAAAACTATGAAAGTTGAGGAGTTCTTTACCTTACCATCAGATAATCCGTTTCGTGAAAATGTGCTTCAACCGAACGAAATCGTCGTTGAAATTCAGATACCAAATCCGAAACTGAATACAAAGAGTTTCTATCTGAAGGCACGTGAGAAAGGTGCACCCGACTTCGCTTTAGCAAGTGTAGCAGGTGTCTTTGAGATGGCAGGACGCACATGTCAATCCGCAAACATCGTTCTCGGAGGTGTTGCTCCAAAACCTTGGCGTTCTACTGAAGCGGAAACTGTTCTCACTGGTACTATGGTAGACAAAGCAGTTAGCATGAAGGCAGGTGAGGAAGCGGTCCAAAAAGCACGTCCCTTGAACGATAACGAATACAAGGTGACACTCACCCAAAATCTCATCAGCCGTGCCGCGATGATGGCAGTGAGTTAAGGAGGAATAATATGTTAGAGGAAAAAACACTTCCAATGTACAATCGCACAGTATGTCAAAATCTGCGGACAAAAGCACTCTATATTCCAGGTGGCAACCTGCAAAACCTTGTTGAAGAAAATCCAGGAACACACTATTGGTGCAACTGTACAATGCAGGTCGTCGGACCAGATGATCAGTTTGTTTCACCAAACGCATGCAAACAATCACGTTCCTGTTTCAATCCTGTCGGCGCAAAACCGATAGTCTAATCACGCAAATGTAGTTATCGGTTATCAGCATACTCTTTCTGATAACCGATAACTTGTCTGCTTTCCATTCTATATGTGACAATGTTCCTAAAACCTTTCGTCCAATGGGTGCATGTCGGTTCTGTCGTCCTCATGATTGGTGGTTTCTTCTTCTTCCGCGTCGTTCTCATCCCAATTGCTAACCGTTTCCCCGAACCAAAAAACATAATATTATCCGCATTAAGACGTTTTAGTAGAGTCGTTTGGATTACATTATTGACTGTGCTAATTTCTGGCGTATATAATTTTATATCATTCCTCAGAACTGCACGTGTCACCGCACAAGAAACTGAAGTAGATTACTCGCTTTACATACTTATATTAGGTATCAAGTTCTTTATCGTATTTCTGATATATACAGTTGCAGTTGTGCTGACGTTTCCGTATCCAGTATTTGAAGGATTTCAGAAAAAACCGACACCATGGCTGAACATCATCATCGTTTTGGGACTGATAATCATATTCTTATCATCGTTTTTACGTAGACTATCGTTTTAACACGAGAAATAAATGTACAGAAAGGAGCAAACAGATGGCAGTATTAAACAAAGAAGATCGGACATTTTGGAAAGAAAAAGGTTATGTCATTATCAAGAATGCGGCACCACCAGAATTAATCCAAAACGCAGAAAACGCCGTTTGGGATTTCCTCGAAATGGATGCTAACACACCAGAGAATTGGTACACTGATCCGCCTCGTGGCATTATGGTAGAAATCTATCAACATCCTGCATTATGGGCAACGCGTCAATACCCACGTGTCCACCAAGCTTTCGCAGAAATCTGGGGAAACGAGAAACTATGGGTCAGTTTTGACAGAGCAAGTATGAGTCCTCCAAATCTACCCGGCAAATATGAACGAACCAGCGTTGGACTGCATTGGGATATGTCCATAGACCTACCAATCCGCTTTCATGTGCAAGGTGTCCTTTACTTAACAGATACCGCAGAGAACCAAGGCGCATTTGTTTGTGTCCCCGGTTTCCACAACAAAATTGAGGAGTGGATAAAGAGTCTACCCAAAGATGCAGACCCACGTCAACAAAATTTGGAAGCATTAGGCATGATTCCTGTACCTGCCAACGCAGGGGATCTGATTATTTGGCATAGTGCATTACCACATAGTGCTGGTATCAATACTGCTGATGTACCGCGCGTTGCGCAATACATCACGATGACCCCAACAGGTGAAGCAAATCAAGAAGCGAGAGAACGTCGCATCAACGCATGGAAAAATAGAATGGCAGGTTTTGGTGGTGAACGCGCAGAAAAAGAACATGAGACAGGAAAAACAGCAGAATTATCCGACCTTGGAAAGAAATTGTTAGGTCTTGAACTGTGGGGAAGTTAATCGTTTAGATTTCTACCAAGAACCGGATACGCAGGGTCGTTATATCCTTTTCCTGTGTGTTCCCCAGGCGGTACTAATGCATCAATTGCCGTTTCATTTTCCTCTGTGATAGTGCAGTCTAAACAACCCAAATTATCCTCTAACTGTTCCATCGTGCGAGGACCGATGATAACAGATGTTATCGTGGGATTTGCTAACACCCATGCCAACGCGAATTGTGTCAAAGTCTTCCCGTGTGCATCTGCTAAAGGTTTTAGTTGCTGTGCAACATCAAAACTCTCGTCGCGAAGTTCAGTCTGTCCAATCCGTCGATCTTTACGTGCAGCCCTTGATCCCTTCGGAGGTTTTTCTCCTGTCAAATACTTACCCGACAAGACACCCCGAGCCAACGGACTATACGGAACGACACCGACTCCATACTTAGCACAGAATGGCAGCAACTCCACTTCTGCATCCCGATTCACAATATTATAGAGTGGTTGAACACACGCAAATTCCTCTAATCCTAATTTCTCACTTGTCCAGAGTGCTTCACAAACGCGCCATGTTTCAAAGTTAGAACATGCAATGTAACGAACCTTACCTTGACGCACGCAATCGTCAAGTGCCCTTAATGATTCCGAAATTCGAGTAGATGCATCCCATCGGTGTAAGTAGTACACATCAATATGGTCAGTGCCAAGCCGTTTCAAACTCTCTTCAACTGCCGACATAATGTGAAATCTGTGGGAACCGCTCTCATTGACATCATCTCCCATAGTCCCGTGAACCTTCGTTGCGATTACCCACTTATCCCGATTCTCACGCACTGCTTTACCGATAACCCGTTCAGACTCACCGCCGTTATACACATTCGCAGTATCAAGAAAGTTAATCCCCGCATCCATTGCATGATGCATAATTCGGATGGAATCCTTTTCATTCGTCGGTCCACCAAACATCATTGTCCCAAGGCAGAGCTGCGATACTTTCACACCTGCCTGTCCAAGTGTCCTATATTCCATTGCCAATTTCCTTTCAAATATACTAACCCATTCGAATACCACCATTAACATCAAGAGTCGCACCAGTGATATATTGTCCCTCATCCGAAGCCAGAAAAACGATAGCACTTGCAATCTCCGATGGATCTGCAACGCGTCCCAACGGAATCTGATCTGTCATATCAGGATGATTCTTTGCCATCTCTGTCGCAGCAATACCCGGTGCTATTGAGTTCACCGTAATCCCATATTCACCTAAGACTCGTGCAAACGATTTCGTCAGACACATGACTCCCGCTTTTGACGTAGAATAAGGTGCGGACGCAACCAGACCACCCACCTGTCCCGCCAAAGAACCGAGATTGATTATCCTCCCAAATTTCTGTTCCTTCATCGTTTCCATGACTGCCTGCGAACAGAGAAAAGGACCTTTGAGGTTAACAGCCATCATCCTATCCCATTCTTCTTCGCTACATGCATCAATACGTGTATAACTGAAAATTCCCGCGTTATTGACTAAAATATCAATCCGACCGAGTTCTTCAAGTGTCCTGTTAACCATCGCACGCACGGATTCACCATCGGCAACATCCGTTTCAACCACCAAACACCTTCTACCGAGAGCCGTAATTTTTTCAGACACTGCCGTAGCATTCGTCATATTCACTTCGGGGATAACAATATCTGCCCCTTCCTGAGCAAAAGCAATACATGTTGCCTTACCAATACCGCCGCCGCCACCCGTCACTATCGCAACGCGCCCATTCAAACGCATCTCTGTTCTCCTAAATATAGTAAATCATAATTATTTACACACTACGGTAGGTTCGGTTTCCTAACCGAACCGGTGTATGTTCAGTGTTATAGTCAAGCAGAATGCGCGTATGGCATTCTGCATTGGTTAGGAAACCGCATCTACCGTGGAGTGTGCACGTATTTTTACATTTCACTATAAGTTGTTATTGTAGATTTATCCTGTTTCTATTCATACATTACGTCATTTAAACTTGAATTCTTTATGTGTTTAATAGTAACATATAGACATTATCACACGTATTCTTTAAAGAGTCAACATTGCTAATGACATAGAATTACATTCATACATCTTATTGCAAATTACATTAGGAGCATACATCTTGAAAAAGTCTGCATTGATTCAATCCCTAACAACACTAATTGTGTTGCTATTTTTTTCTACATTTCCAATGATAGTGACAGCACAAAACTATTACCCCGCAGAAATCGGTAATGAGTGGATCTTGGATAGCACTGACGGAAAAGAACGTCAAACGTACACACTTGAAGTACCTGAAGATGATGCCGATAGCCATCTTATCCTCCTAAAAATTGTAACTGAAAACCTTAACAATGACAAAGTTATTGATACAGACAAATACTTTTTGACAGATGAACCTGATGGAATTAAACTTCACAAAACTATCCTAGAACAACAAGCTCTTAATATGAAAGAGACTGTTACTGCGAATTTTCAAACACCAGTAACATTCTTTCCAAAGGAATTAAAACTAGGGAACAAGTGGGATATCGCGGCAGACACAGAAGTCCTTAATCTTCCAATTAGAAGTACTACCAATTTAGAGGTGGTTGATTTTGAAAACATAGTAACCTCAGTTGGTACATTCCAG
The DNA here is from genome assembly GCA_965214095.1 of Candidatus Poribacteria bacterium. GTDB lineage: Bacteria > Poribacteria > WGA-4E > WGA-4E > WGA-3G > MSPOR6. Next base: position 3,782,766 of record OZ243938.1, read on the forward strand.
AACTGTGCAAAAATTGAGCTAAAATTGGAAGTAGATTTTTTGACTGTTGAGATTAACATTGATCTATCATCAACATCATATCAATGGTTAGCACCCGGGGTAGGTCCTGTAAAGTTTCAGAATGACGATGGCGATGTATATGAAATCACAAGTTTCAAAAGAAGTCCGCCTGAAATTATTGCCCAGAATCCTCCCGTATGGCAATCACTACCTCAAAATATTACTGTCACTGGAACACGTCTCGGTGGAATTCTCAACGCCAAAATACTTGAAAATGTTGAAGATTTTGTGTCAGAGCCAGATAAATTATTGAATTTGGGAATAGTATCCGTATCTGGAAATATCGTTCCGCCGGGTGATGGAACAGGTTTCGCAACAAACCTACAACGAAAACAAGACCTATGGGTTGCTGGACGGTTTGAAAATGCCCCAATCATAGGGACAATTAGACTTTTTGCAGAAAACAGCAAAGGTAGAACTGAACGAATTATTAATGTAACAATAAATACAAGTCAGTAGGTCGAATTATTTGGAAAAGCCACTATGGTAAATTGGAAAGTGGTATTAATTGTTTTAGCCATCGCAATTTTACTAATGGCAATCGGAATGTGGTTAGGATACCGATACATATCAGAACAAGATGATATCCACTATGAAGCACACAATATGAACGCTGTCGTAGGATACACTTTTGGCATTCGCATCCACTTGTTTGGAAATATCAGTCAATGTAATGTCTATGACTTCTCACTTAAGTTTTATTTTGAAAAGGAGACAATATATGAAGATGATTAACTACATATCATCGTTCAAAACTATTTTAGTGTTAACCCTAATATGTGGTTTTGCACTCACCGCATCAGCACAAGATTATTATCCAACAGAAATCGGCAATACTTGGGTTTTCTTAAGTACCGATGGTGCTGAAAAACGCACATATTCTATTGAAGAACCCGAAACTGATGAGGGTGAAGGTGTTTTTATCCTAAGAATCCTCACAGAAACCCTTGGCACAGAGGCAGTTGATAACGACGTTTATTTTATCTCTGATGATGCTGGCGACTTGAAGCTTCACCGAACAAGATTAGAAGAAGGCGCATTCGGTATTGCAGCCGCAATGCTTGATCCACCCGCGCTATTTTTCCCCGCAGATCTGCCGCTCGGACGCAAATGGGAACTCATTACCGTTACAGAACTAAACTTAGTCGGCACAGCAACGACAACAAGCACAATTGAAGTCGTTGAAATTAAGGATCTTGAAACTCCCCTTGGAACTATTAAGGACTGTGTCAAACTGGAAATAAGTAGAAAAATCGTCACAGCACTTACCACCCTTCGACAAACCTATTATCAATGGTTAGGACCTGACATAGGACCTGTCAAATTTCAAGACGATCAGGAAATAGTCTACGAAATCCAAAGTTATGACTTGGTTGAAGCAGCTGCTGAAGAACCTGAAACTCCTGAAGTGCCAGAAACTCCTGAAGTGCCAGAAACCCCAGAGGAACCTGTGGTGCCGGAAACCCCAGAGGAACCTGTGGTGCCGGAAACCCCTGAAGAACCTGTGGTGCCGGAGATGCCAGAGGAACCGGAAGTAGCTGAATCCAGATTTAACATTCATCTTGCGTCAGGATTAAATCTCATCTCAATACCACTGATGCCAGAAGAGCCATACACTGCAAAATCTCTCGCTGAGAAATTAAGTGCAACGATTATCATCAGATTGGACGCAGAAAAACAAGCGTACGTCGGTTATTCAGCTGCAGAGGAAGGGGATGGATATGAGATAGATGGGAGTAGCGGATATATCGTAAATACGCCAGAAGGTGGAATGGCAACCTTCACAGGAACAGCATGGACAATGCAGTCAGAAGAAGCAGCTGCCGCACCAAAAGTTCCTACAATACAGAGTGCCTGGGCATTTGTCATCACAAGCAACTTGCAAGGCAAACAAGCAGAGGCATCCTACACAATGCTTGCTAAAAACCTACGTACAGGTGTTATAGCGAGTAAGAATGTCGAATCCGATAAAGGTCAAGTTTCGGCTGTGTGGGCGAACCTAAATCGCAAGAGTGTTATCCAAGTAAATGACAAAATTGAGTTCACACTCGTTGATGGAAAAGGCACTATCGTGTCCGGTCCCTACCAACGCGCCATAAATTCCTCAGATATAAACAATGCATATCTGAGCGTGCAGATGCGTGTCGGTGATGTCCATCTGAAGGAACCAATTCTTGCACAGAACTTCCCGAATCCGTTCAATCCAGAGACTTGGATCCCATTCCAACTGAATCGTGCAGCGAATGTAACAATCCAGATTTATGATGTTTCAGGTCATCCAGTGCGGACATTAAATCTCGGACATAAGTCAATCGGTTCATATATGACAACTTCAAACGCGGCTTATTGGGACGGCAAAAATAAGACGGGAGAAACTGTGTCGAGTGGTGTATATTTCTATACACTACAAACAAACGATTTCTCTGCAACCCGCCGAATGGTCATACTGAAATAAGCTGACAATGAACCTTGTAAAAACGCCTTGATACCACAAGCAATCTAATAACTTAATAGATCGCTTGAAATGTCAAAATCAAGGCGTTTTTCTATGATATATAATCTTATAGACATCTATTATAGTGAAATGTAAAAACACGTACACATTCCGCGGTAGATGTGGTTTCCTAACCGCATCTATAACACTGAACAAACACCGGTTCGGTTAGGAAACCGAACCTACCGTAGTGTATAAATAATTATGGTTTTTACTATAAGATATGAAATAGACCGTTTGTAGTCGCGCAATTCATTGCGCCTCGGACATGCCAACTCAAAAGGGTTATATTATATTCAATTGATATTATACCTTTTCAGTTGAGGAGAAAAAATGAAAAGAAACAACATATCTGTATTTCTAATCGTTACCATATTCATCTTGGTCAACGTTGCTATCGCAAGTGCACAGATATATTATCCAACAGATCTTGGCAACGAGTGGGTATTGGAAAGCGAGGATAGAGCTGAAAGAATTACTTACACAATTGAAGCATCTGAAGAAACCATCAACGATATTAATCTCTCACTACTGAAAATTCAGCATGAGACTGTAGGTACAGATTCAATCACGGCTGAGAGATATTTTGTGGATTTTGACGAGGAAGGTATTAAACTTTATAAATATGAAGTGGAACTCGGTGACCCTTTCGGAGTCGCAACTGGCTTATTATACCCACCGATCCTCTTTTACCCGTTGACTCTGGAAGTCGGTGACACATGGGAATTTTCAACTGAAACAGAAGTCATCTTAGTCGGACCGGTCCTATTCACAAGTATCAGTAAAGTTGTTGACAAAGAAGATGTTGAAACACCTGCGGGGATATTTAAAGATTGTCCAAAAATTACGATACGCACAATAAATGAGATTGCGTTATCAAGAACGCGTTCAACTTCTCACCTGTGGCTTGCTCCGGACTTCGGTCCAGTCAAATTTGAGAATAGTCAAGATATCGTTTATACATTAGTTAGCTCCAACCTGCTGCCAAATATCTCAGACTATGATGTGACAGGAGATGGTGTCATCAACATCTTAGACCTCGTATATGTAGCTGCTCGCTTCGGTGAGGATACTGATGAAGGGGATGTTAACAACGATGGGAAGGTTAATATTCTGGATTTAACGCTAGTCGCCAAGTATTTCGGAAAAGAAACCGATGCAGAATCAGACTAATATTCTATAATCTCCGCTGTTGCATTTCGTTCGCTTCAAGCGTCTCCTCAAACCATTGACTGTCTTCAATAGTCTTGCATTCTACATCTAACTGTAAATGTGCTTGCCAAGAGAATTTGAGCGGTGAATCACCACTATTATAGAAGATTACTTCAACCTTTTCTTCCTCATCAACTATAGGTCTTACCAAAGAAAGTAGAGTTGATGGATTCTGATTCGTCCCATCTTCCTTTCTAATTGTAATTAACGGGGAGACCTTACCCAAGATCTCGCGAGAGCCAAGAATTAGAGGACCATAGCAAGCGGTGACTGCACCTTGTCCCCAATTACGACCATGTCCCGCTGCAACGGAACAAACCGCACCACCCATATCCGCATGTTCTCTGCCACCTCGTAGGACGCGCCGTGCCATAGTCAGACGCGTTGCGGCATTTTTCAAGGCACGTAACGCATATCCAATTTCTCCTGTTATCTGATATGCAAGCGTTAGTGTCGCAGTTGTTGGTTCCTGAATCGGTTTCACAGAACCATCATCCGACCATTCACCCCAATAAGCCATATCCGCGCGTTTACCGACACCCGGTTCTCTGCGACGGTATTGCTCAGGAAATACAAGGGCAAGTAGTTCAGGTGGAGTAGATGGAAGCTGATGCAAACCTTCTACTATAGCATCATCATAACATGTATCGTTAAATATCCAACGATAATAACTCAAGGCTGCGGCTGCAGGATCATTAAATGGATCGTTCAGTGATGGGATAAGTGGTTCAACAATACGTTTCGCAGCAGATTGAAAAATCTCATCTCCCGACAAGAGAAACAAGTCACCCAACGCATAGATGGCACCAGATGCAAGTAGAACTTCAATCCCTGCCAAAGGATCACCCGGTATGTGATGTGAACTCGCGACTAATCGGTGTAGATTCTTTGTGTTAACCTCTTCTTCACTCAAACCGTTTCCATCCAAATCCCACAACAACGGCATCGGATTCGGTGCTTCAATGATACGTTCAGCACGTTTTCGTCCATAGCGCAATCCCCACTCTACATATCGCTTCTCTCCAGAATAACGATATGCCGCAAGGGCAATGTGAATAAAACGGAAGTGTTCCGCAAGTTGATATGCGTTCCTGTCATCGTTCTCAACATATTCCGTGCCGATATTATACCCGATAAAGACATCGCGTGTATAGTCGTACCACGGTGGCACATCCGGCACCCAATTGCCGATATGTTCGGCAGCATCTGTTAGGAGTGCTATCGTTTCAGAATCATCAGGTTTGAGACCGATATAACGAGGTAGGAAAAGCAGGAAAGGTTCAGGTCCGTGGTGTGCTTCTGCTTTCGGCTCATACCCATGCACACAATCACGTTCTATCCAACCAGCGAGTTCAGATTTGAGCACATCAAAGTGTCGCAGAACGGTCGGATCACCAGTGATTAAATAGTGTGGAAACCAAGAGAGTGCGTAGTTTGCCTCATCCTCACCACCCTTGTTTGGTCCAGGTGGGTCGAGAAGCATGCTCTGTTGAAGCCAACGTCCCATCTCAGATCTCAGGGAATCGAAAGCGTTGTAACATTTGTGGATTTCATATTTCATAATAGAGTATTCAAAAAGTCAATGCTCTTGCTTGCGATGGTCTTTGGATCTGGTTTGAAATCAAACACCTCTGTTGAGAGATAACCGCTATAGTCAATTTCTTTCAACGCGTCAATTATCGGCTGGTAATCCACATTTCCAGAACCGGGCAGATAACCATTATCGTCATTGGAGTGGAAATGAGCAACGTGTTTGGCACAGTTACGAATCTGTGTCGGCATATCCAATCCTTCTTTAGCCGTACTACACACATCCAAAATCATCTGAAAGTTAGGATGATTCACTGCCTCAACCATTTCAACCGCTTTGTCAGGATGTGAGATAAAATTTGTTTGATCACTGGATAACGGTTCCATGCACAATATGACACCTCTTTCACCAGCAAGTTCCGCGCCTGCCGTAAAGGTATCCTGTGCATAACCCCAAGCTTGTTCAAAACTGAGGGGTTCCATAACGTTCCGTTGTTGCGGAGAACCAAAAACCAATATCTTGCCATCCAAATCCGCACAGAGATTGATAAGAGCAAGTAAGTAGTCTCTCGTTTCGTTCCGGATGTCTTCTTCAGGATGGTTGATGTAGAGTCCTGGTGGCGACACAAGCAGCCAATGCAGTCCAGCAATTTCTATCTTAGCATCTTGAGCAGCCTTTCGTATCTGTGTTCGTTCTGTTTCACTGATATCCAAAACAGAATCTGCCAATGTAAAAGGAGCTATTTCAACCGCATCATAACCCAATTCTGCAGCGTAAGTGAATACATCTTCTATCTTCCAATTTTCAAACATTTCGTTGCATATCGCAAGTTTCATTCTTATCTCCATTCCAATTTTTTTTATGAATTCTACTTGATTATTGGAATTTTGTCAAGTTCTTGCTTTCACTCCTATAGATTCTATAGAAGTTGCTGGAAGGCTAAATTTGTAATTCTAATACTAATCTGATATACTTATATTATCTGGTTTTAGACTATATCCAATTACGCCTTTTAACTCCAAGATATCAATAGATTAACACAGCAGTTGGTGCGTGAACAATCATGAATACAGACACATTAACTAATACAATTATCGTTGCAGATGCAACGAAGGTATTACCTAAACTCATCAAGGCAAAAAAGCAATACGATGTGATTATTGCCGATCCACCATACAACATTGGCAAAGACTTTGGGGATCACACTGAAGTCATGCCGATTGACGATTATGTTGAGTGGACGGAAGCATGGATAAAGGAATGTCTTCAACTATTGACAGATGACGGTTTGCTTTACTTGTATGGATTTCCAGAAATTATTGCAAGAATATCGGTGCATTTCCCTATTCACGAGCAACGCTGGCTGGTATGGCACTATACTAATAAAACGGTACCTTCATTGAAATTCTGGCAAAGGTCACACGAAACGATATTATGTCTTTGGAAACCGAATACACCTCGCACTGATTTGGAAATAGACCAAATCAGGGAACCGTATACCAAAAGTTTCCTAAAGAACGCAGCAGGTAAAGTACGAAAGGACACGCCTTCGCGGTACGGATCAGTTGGAAAAACGACAATCTATAATGCACACAAGAACGGTGCCTTACCGAGAGATGTTATAAAAATTCCTGCCTTAGCGGGTGGTGCAGGTCGATCTGAAAGATGGTTTCTTTGTAAGACGTGCGGTTCTCAGGTTTATCCTCCTGCCGAACTATCTGTACATCGTGAACACGATATATTAAAGCATCCCACTCAAAAACCGATGGAATTAACGAGACGACTCATCTTGTCTCGTATCAATGGAAATAACGGTAAGGTACTTATTCCATTTGCAGGCTCTGGTTCAGAGTGTGTTGTAGCACAGACACTGGGGATTGAATTTCTTGGTATAGAGATAAACCCTGAGTTTTCAGACTTTGCTGAAAAATGGATTGAATATGAACGTGAAAATTCACCAAAGATGTTGCTCTTTGGAGACATAAATGAAATATGAGAGAAAGATGTACAGGTTAGCAGTGAAATGGATTGGTTAATACTTAATCGTACTATTGTATATGTAGGATCACTTAAGATTGAAGGTAAGAATTATAACTGTAATCCCCAAAATTTAAAATCCTTTCAATGAAGTCATAAAACAACTTGACTACAACGAAATCTAAACTAATCCATCAATGCCCCACCCGCAACAGGAATAGACAACCCCGTCAAATACGCAGCTTCATCCGAAGCAAGAAACGCTGCCATCTTCGCAACATCCGCACCCGTTGCAAGTCGTCCTAACGGTACAGACTGCTCAGATCGCTGAACAAATTCTGCACGTTGTTCCTCAGCAGAAAGGTCTTTTGACATAAGTGCTGATGCCAAATGCGACACACGTTCTGTATCTACAAGACTCGGACACAACGCATTGACATTAATCTGATAAGGTGCAAGTTCGTGTGCTAAGGATTGCGTCAATCCGATGACTGCGAATTTTGATGCACTATATGCACCATAACTTGCCGCACCTTGTTTTCCTCTAAGTGATGAAAGATTGATTATTTTTCCACCAGTTCCTTGTGCAATAAGATGACGCGCCACCGCTCGACAGCAGAGAAACACACCTTTCACATTCACACGCTGCACTCTATCCCAGTCCTCTTCGGTAAGGTCAACCACAGGAACACGATCCTTTCCGGCTTTTGTTCCAGCATTGTTGACAAGGATATCAATGCTACCGAAATGAGAAACGGTCTTATCCACCATCTTCTCTACCTGCTTTGCATCCGAAACATCAGCGACAACACTAATTGCCCGCCGGTTCATCGCTTCTATTTCCGTAACAACATCCGATAAACCACCCCAAGCCGTATCATCAGCAGCATAAGGATTTTCAGCGATATCGTTGACAGCAACATCTGCCCCTTCCTTAGCTAAACGCAATGCGATAGCGCGTCCGATGCCGTTCCTGCCTCCCGACCCTGTAACCAATGCCACTTTGCCGTTTAGATTATACATTGGGAGAGCAACTCCTTATCATTAAACCGTTTCTACATGATTACCTTTAGATGCCATAAAACTGGTTCGCAGTCGCGCAATTCATTGCGCCTCGGACATTCAAGTTCAAATGAGAAAATCATTAATAGAATTGGTATCACATAGAAGTAGAAGGGAATACGGATAGGAAAACAAATGATTTAGATCGACTGCTTGAGTGCACCCCATGTCAACGCAAGTTTACCGGTAGGTTCAACATCCAAAAACTCTTTGTCAAAAGTCAGGTCACCGTAAGCCACTGGATCCCATGCCTGACCTGGCATCCATCCAGCCTGAAGTTCCCGACTGCCATTTTCACAATCATTGTAATGGAAACTCAAACCGATAGTTAACCCATCTTTTGCTTTGAAGTTATTGCCTTTCGTCGCGTTACCCGGATTCGGTCCACGTGCTGCTGATGCATCTATTGCAATTTCATAGATGTAATTATTACCATCCACAACCAATTCCCATTCCGTATTCGCCTTTGATGCAGCCGCAGAAAGATCTTCACCATTCGCACCAAGTGTCCATTGAACAAGTGAATCTCTTATAATATCGTTGTCAAAATCAAACATCAATTCAACACTATCGTCCTGCCACCAGTTACTGTCCGGTGGGTTGATGTCCTGTAGTTTATCATCTGTGATTTCAACAAGAAAATAGATACGAGTGGGGTCGGATGCACTCCAAGCAACGCGTCCTTGTCCCTCAAAATCTTTGGCATTGGGCAATGCACCACCCACATCCTTTACTTCGTCAAAGGCAACTATCTCTGCCCGTTCCCATTCGCCAATCTTACCGTCTATCTTGAGATTAGAAATCTGTTTTGCCACATATTCTTTATCACGTTTTGCAGCATAAGTTATGTCCGTCAGAAATATTATTAGTAGAAGTCCTATGAAGACTACAACTATACGCTTAATGTCCATAATAAACCTTACTTTATTAATCATGTGTACTCTCCTTTATTAGTAGTGTTAGTCCTGTAGGGACGATATGTTTATAGATAAAATGTTTCGCAACCTATTGAGTTCTGTAGAAATGATATGTGTATAATTACAATAATATGTCCAGAATCAGTTATAATGTCATTCTTTTCTCTCTAAGAATAGTGGAGTGTCGATTCGGACAAGATTAGTGTAGACAGAACAATAGTTGTAATTTGAAAAAATATTATAGGTAGCAACTTAGGTTTCAATATAAAGTTATTCTCAAGATAATGGACGGATATTGGATCCGTCCATTATCTTGAGAATCAGGAAAGTAATTTACTATGAGAAATACTTAACGCTACTTTTTTATATTACCCCATGTAGTAGCTAGTTTTGCTTTTGGGTCAACAGCAGTGACATTTGTTACCAAACCGTTATTCATGACATCTTGAACATCCCCTTCATCCAAGAATGCATCAAAAATCACAAATTCATCTATCAAACCTTGCCACTGTCGGCTACCACCCCAGTCACCAATTCTACCGGGGTCAAGAACACCAGGGTTACCACCCCAATCGCTCTCTACATCAAGTTCTCCATTGATAAAAAACCTGATCTTTTTCTCAGTTGCACTGTAAGCTGTTGCAACATGAACCCATTTATTCATTTCTCCCGATGTAAATGCAAAGTCTGCAAACGCATCATTACCACCGGTATTACCATTAATCGAAAACTCTACTTTGTTATTTGGATGCAATTGATAATGGATATCCCCTGCCTTCCAACCTGTGTTGTTGAAGAAAGTACGCCAGCCATTTAACCGACCAGTGCAATTAACCCAGTGAGTGAAAGTTAGTTCCTCAAATGAACCTATCCTTTTAGGAATATTAACCCATTCATTTGAACCGTTCAATTGGATTGCCTTGCCGAATTTTCCATCAACATAACTACCGCCTTGTGCATCACCGTCAAAGCCGTTATCCGAAAAATCCTCTGCATTGCCATCAAATAACCACGCTGCGGCAACCATATCTAACGACACTTCTGCAGATATGGGTAGACAAACGAGTATTAGGATCAATGCACCCAAAATGCTTGTTGTTAATTTGAACAAAATGTATCTCCTTTATATTAGTCAGAAATTACTCATATACGGTATGCGTGCTTTGTAAGCGCGCTGGATACTCAGAATTTTGCCGAAAATTATACACTATTTGTGTTAGAATTGTTGAATAAATTGCTAATAATGACTACATCCTATTCGTGAAAAAATAGATGTTTTCTATTTCTTGAGACTACCCCAGGTGACTGTGACCTTCTCCTTAGGATCAATAGCAAGACCACTTTCCAACCCATCGTTCATGACAGAATTTATGTCATCTTCACTCAATACGGTATTGAAGATGACAAATTCATCAATGAGACCTTGCCACTGTCGGCTGTCACCCCAGTCACCAATTCTACCAGGGTCAAGAACACCAGGATTTCCACCCCAATCGTTCTCGGCATCAAGTTCACCGTTGATATAAAATCTTATCTTTTTTCTATTGCACTGTAAGCCGTTGCAATATGAATCCATTTATTCAATTCCTCACCTGTAACGCGAAAAGTAGCAAACTGATCATTTCCACCAGGATTGCCGTTGATGGAAAATTCCACTCTATTGTCATGGTGCAATTGGTAGTGAATGTCACCACCTTTCCAACCAGTAACATTGTAGAATGTCCGCCAAGCTCCATCTCTACCAGTGCATTTGACCCAATGCGCGAAGGTAATCTCTTCAAATGAACCCATTTTTTTACTAATGGTAACCCATTCAGTTGTTCCGTTGAGTTCAATCGCTTGACCTATTTTGCCCTCAACATATTTACCACCTACAGCTTCACCATCAAAACCATTTGCTGACATATCTTTGGCATCGCCATCAAAGAGCCATGCCCCAACAATCATATCTTCCGAGATCTCTGCCACACCGGACATATTCAGACACAGTATTAGCAGCAGAACCATCGCATAAGTGAATATTCTTAACAAAATGGACCTCCTATGTAAAAACAGAAAATAGAGAACAGAAAAAGTTCCCTTACTTTGAATTTCTATACTAAAACCTACGTATTTTTTATATTATCACGAAAACAGATTAAATACAATGAACAGTGTTAAATTGACCTATGCTTAGCCACACCGCTTGGGTTTTCAAACGCATCCACCCACAGATGACACCATTCCGCGTGATCCTTCAATACAGAATCAGGATTCTTTCGACTGCGAACAACAAAATCAGGATGAGAAGTTCTACCAGTATGATGTCCTGTCGTTTGGAAACGCAAGTCTAATGACCAACGGCATCTATCTGACTTATTCGGTTGCGAACGGTGTGGTGCAAAACGACTGAATAAGATAATATCCCCACGATAACACTCAAGCATTATCGGTTCAAAATCTGGCATCAAATCAGGCACTATCATGGTACCACCCTCTTTCTGATGTGTCAGGTATCCAATATCATCGGTAACACCGGGTAACGCTTCCAGGCACCCCATTTCAATGGTGCTATCACCTAACGGTAGCCAACATGTAACTACATTTGAACTTTCAGCTTCTTCCATCATAACACCTGCATCCTGATGCCACGGCACACCACCTGCCCAACTTGCATTTCCATCAATAACAGGCGGTTTGGCACGCACATGTTGAATCGGATTGCATGTGATTTCAGGTCCAACAACCCCTTCAATGACATCCAGCAGGTTGTCGTTTCTCATGAACTCAAAAATTGCCGTACCCCGATAGTGCATAATGTCCATTCCACCGCCAATCTCTCCTGATTGAGCAAGGAGTTTGCCAAAACGTCTATCAAAAGGTTCATCCTCATACAAATTCTCAATTTTACCATGTTGGTGTAATTCATCCGCACGTTCAGAAATCCAATCCGATATTTCATCAATAACAGGTTGAGTATCTTCATCTGTCAAAGCATTTTTGACTAACAGAACACCTTGTGTTTGATATGTTTTCTTCTGTTCAGGTGTAAGTTGCATATACTTTCTCCTAAAATCTCAAGTTAGTGTATATAATATCATTAACGCTAATGATAGACAAGTGGAAATAGCGAGTGTGCACAAATGAATTGAATTTTCTCAATATAGATGTTATAATTTAAAAAACGAAAATAGGAGGACAGACTAATCTAATGAAAAAGTTCCTAATTATAGTAATAGGACTAACACTGATTACCCCGTATGTACAAGCAGAAATTACTTATAGCGATGACATTGCACCGATAATCCAACGGGAGTGTCAATCATGCCACAGGCAGGGTGAAGTTGCCCCGTTTGCACTCACTGACTACCAAGATGCAAAAGCGTGGGCAACGGAGATAGCAGAATACACGAAAGCCCGTCTGATGCCGCCTTGGAAACCGGCAGAGGGATTCGGTCATTTCAAGAATGAACGTCGTTTGACCGAAAAAGAGATACAGATGCTTACCGATTGGGCAGAAGCAGGCGCGCCAGCAGGTGACTTGTCCAAAACACCGCCAAATCCAAAGTTCCATGATGGTTGGAAACTCGGTGACCCTGACCATATCGTTGAAATGCCAGTGGAATATGAGATTGAACCAGAAGGCGAGGACGAATATCGCCACTTCATCATACCTACAGACTTTGACACAGACATGTATGTACAGGCAGTAGATGTGCAGCCGGGCAATCGTAAGACGGTACACCATGTCATTCTCTATTTAGACACGCAAGGACAAGGACGTGCACGTGCAGCGAAAGACCCGAAACCAGGATATGTGACAGAAGGCACAGGTCCAGGTATTGACATAGCAGGTTCACTCGGTGGATGGGCACCCGGTCTTCAACCTTATGTATTGCCAGAAGGTGTTGGGTATCTGTTGCCGAAGGGTGCTGATATTGTGATGCAGGTGCACTACTACCGCACCGGACACATTGAGCGTGACCAATCGCGTGTTGGTTTATACTTCAATAAGACCGAGAAGACAGCACCGCTACTGATTGCTTCAGCGATTAATAGCAAATTCATAATTCCTGCAGGTGAGAAGAAATTTACCGTTCAAGCTTCCAGACGTGTGAAAAGGGATGCTTATCTGTTGGCTACGATGCCGCATATGCATCTGTTGGGACGTGATATGAAGATTATAGCAACGCCACCGACGGGTGATCCGATTGACCTTATTTGGATTCAGGATTGGGATTTCAATTGGCAGGACATTTACTACTTCCAAAAGCCGATTTTCTTACCGGCTGGTACAAATGTGTCGCTTGTTGCGCACTTTGACAATTCCGCAAGCAATCCCGCAAATCCGCATAATCCGCCAGTCCCAGTAGGATGGGGTGACAAAACGACGGATGAGATGTGTATTGGGTTTTTGTATTTAGTTGATGCGAATGAGTATCAACCGGTGGAGTAGTGGATAATTTTGTAGGCGCGCATTGTGAGCGTGCCTACAAGATGGTCCTATCATCCCATCTTCCTTCCAACAAAATAAACCGCAGAAGCTAAGATATGCGAATGTGGATGCAACATCAACAATGAATCTAACCACACCAATGGAAACGTCAACCACCCAACGAAGAGAGAGATAGCCTTCGCAAGCAATAGACTCCCAAAAGAGCAGACAAGACCGACATACTCACGGAAAATCCAATGAAGCGCAGCAGTTGGTCCAGCACATGCCCCACTTTCAACTTCATCAAACTGAGAGAATAACGCAGCAAATCCTGTTGTCGTCCACCGTTGATAATCGTGTGGAGAGGCGTGGTAACCTTGTAGAAACGGAACGGCAGCACAGACATATCCATCCGGTTTCAGCACACGATGTACCTCCGCGACGACTTGTTGCGGATTGCTAACATGTTCCAGTACTGCTTCAGAGATGACCGCATCCAAAGAGTTATCAGCGAAAGGCAGGTTGTGTCCATCACCGACGATGTCTACTGTGGGGGTTGGTTCAATTTCAAGGTTGATAACATTCGGGGCGCGACGGTGCATGCCAGAACCGAGATCCAGAATCTTCGCTTCTGGACCAAGTTCTCGTATAATGCGTTTGACAGATTTATTCCAATGAGGAGCGGGATAAGGGCATCCCATTAGGGGGGCTAAAAATCTGTGTTGTCGTAATCGGTTTTTGATCCGATCAATCATGGTTAATGTCTAACTACAACAAAGACAGGGTCAATACGTTGACCGCCATCACTGCTTAGGTTTGTGGAAATTGGACATTCGCTTCATCCGCTGCATTTACCAAATCTCTCACGATCAGCATAGTAAGTTGTGCTACTTTCCGAGAAAATTCCGCATCGGAAATCGTCCGATAGCGGCCGGGTTGTGCGGAAGTCAGTCGTTCATTCGCTATTGTCAACGCGCCTGTGACAAGTTCCCATGAAGCATCAATCTGTTCAATACTTTCTTGTGCTTCAATAATATCTACGTCAATACTCTCTTGATTCTCATCGTCTGCTGTGGTTAGATCACCTGTCAAAAGACGTTGGCGATTTTCATTGATTGCATCAAGCACTTGTTTTGCAGCGAACTGATGAGCCCCTTTCTTCGCACCGGGAATCGGGTCAATCGTTTCGTGAATTCTGTCTCCGTAATGCACAGTCACCTTCCAACTGGGTGCGTCAGGTGTGCCGTGTCGAGTTTCAGTGAAGCGCGGTTGACTCAATCCGCGTTCTTGGCAGTATTGTATTAAGAGTCCTTTATAGTTACCATCAGGTTCCACAACGTCCTGAACGGTCATATTCTTCCTCCTAGAACTGCTCTATCTGCTGTTGTCGTAGCGGGGACGGTATTCTGTTGTTCTGGGTTTGACCTTACGTTGACGTTTCAGTTCAATTCTACGCCGTTTTTCACTCGGTTTTTCATAAAAACTGCGTTTCTTAATTTCCGTAACAACTCCCGCTTTACCACACATTTTTTTAAATCTTGCAAGTGCTCTATCAAAAGATTCCTCTGAAGAAACAGTAACTTCTACTTGTACCATTTTCATATCCTCCTAATGTATAATTGCTACAATATTATAGCATGTCCGAGGCTGGATGTCAACTTTTTTTGGCAACTTTGGCAACTACCAGACTTGACACGGTATATACCCTCATGCTAAAATGCCGTAATGATGATAGATAAGCCAATGCCTGATGTATTTATTGAACGGATGCAATCTAAAGACTTAAAACAGGTGATGAAAATAGAGACAGAGGCATTTCCTGATCCGTGGCACGTGTCCTTTTTCAAGAGACAACTGCATCCTCGGAAGAAACACATGCATCTATATGTTGCGCGGTTATCTGAAAAAGTTATTGGGTATATTGTGTTTTACATTAATTTCGGTGAAGCACATATAATGAATATCGCAGTGGATAAAACGTATAGGCGGCAGGGTGTGGCAAAATATCTGTTTGACTATGCTTTTGAGATCATCAAGACGAACGCTGCAGAAGTGATATTCCTTGAAGTCGCTGACAATAACACCGCGGCACTGCAACTTTATCGGCAATACGGTTTTGAGGTATACGGCAAACGAAAAAGATATTATCGCAACGGTGGAGATGCTTACGTGATGCGAAAGGAAATCTAAAAGTTATCATATAAATCTGATGTTAGGACGGTAATAATGGATGGACACAGAGACCCATCCCAACAATGATGGAGGTATGAATCTATGATATTTGATATTGCACGAAACGCTTTTCATGCGACACCTAACGGACAGACGCTTTCTCTTTCAATACGGAGACAGGAGGCGCGGACTGTCGGTAGACACGGATGGCGAATTATTGAGGAGGAAGTGGACTGGCAAACAGATGAAACTGCTATTATTGTGGTGGACATGTGGAATAAACATTGGTCGTGGGGAGCAACTGAACGGGTGAACATTATGGCACCTCGGATGAACATTGTGCTGCAACGTGCCAGACAGCGTGGTGTGCAGATAATCCATGCCCCGTCTGATACGATGGATTTCTACGAGGAGCATCCCGCACGCATCGCCATGCAGCAGTTTCCACATGCTGACCCACCTGAGCAACGTGAAATGCCCGATCCCCCACAACCTGTTGATGCCTCTGATGGCGGTTCAGACACTGGTGAAGCGAACAGTTACAAAGCATGGCACCGGCAACACCCAGCCATAGAAATTGATGACGGTGATGTGATCAGTGATAACGGTCAGGAGGTATATAACTTACTTGCTGATAAAGGCATTCAGAACCTGATATTTATGGGAGTTCATACGAATATGTGTGTGTTGGGTCGTTCCTTTGCTATTAAGCCGATGGTAAAGTGGGGTTTCAACGTGGTCCTAGCCCGTGATCTGACAGATGCGATGTATAATCCATTCAAACCGCCTTATGTTAGTCATGAAGACGGAACGCGTCTCATCATTGAATATATTGAAAAGTTCTGGTGTCCTACGATATTGAGCGGTGACCTTACTACACCTGAGCCGGAATAATCTATTCTCTCGTTTTAGTTCTACACACCCTAACGCAAAATATACTGGTAAATACGGGAATCTTCTAACACTGTCTGAACCAGGATTTTCAGGATTACTTGGTGAATGTCGGACGCGCATTTACGAAGTGCAATTCATCGTGCCTCGGACATTCACAACGACTAACAAAGCTCCAAATTCGACTTTAACTTTTAGAGTCGGTCTCACATAATATCCTAGCAGACTATTTGACTCAACCTTATTGAAATAAATCTGTCAAAAACAACGCGCAATTTCGTGAACATTATATCCTAAAATATAGAGTATTTGCTGTAGCGTATACCATTTCCATTAATGATATTCTCTCTTGAAAAGGCTTTAAGAGGCATAATGAATTGTGCCACTACGAACGGTCTATTTCGTAAAAGGAAGATATTCAGAGAAATGATGTTGTATTCCATATTGAAATAGATAGAGAAGAGAATGTCCAAAAAAGGGAATCACCAACTAAGAAACTTTGGGTTCGCACTGCTTCAAGGCACCTTCATGCGTATCAACCTTGCTTTTGTGGATGCGTCAACGGTGCTTTCTGCTTTCGTGCATAAACTCACCGGATCCAATTTCCTTGTGGGGCTGACTGGCTCAATGATGACAGCCGGTTGGATGTGGCCACAGCTGTTGGTATCTAATCTGCTGGAACATCGTCAGCGTAAGATGCCATATTATGCAATCGGGATGGGTATGCGTGTGTTCGCGTGGCTGGCTATATTCTTTTGCACTGTAAGAATTGGCGCGCAAAATCCGATTCTACTCGTAGCCTGCTTTTTAGGATTCTACTTTTTATCTTCCTCAGCTATGGGTGTTTCAACGCTCCCCTATATGGACATCATCTCTAAATCTATAGCACCAAATCGGCGTGCACGCTTTTTCAGCCTAAGACAAGTATGCGGTGGATTTTTTGGTATATGGGTAGGATTTTTTGTGCGTGCCGTGCTTGTGAAAGAGGATGAATTTAATGGTGTTTTTGGATGGATTACACAAAGTTTCAGAACAATAACGATGTATGTCATCAGTTCCATCTTTCAGATAGAGACTGAACTTGTGTTCCCATCAAATTACTCTGTCCTCTTTATCTGTTCTGTGCTTGCAGCCTTTCTATCTTTTGTCAGTTTCTTGGGAATACGTGAACCCATTCATCCTGTTAATGCGAAGCGTATACCTATGTGGGAGCACTTAAAACAGGGACCTCATTTCTTACGGACAGATAAGAATTATCGTAGGTTTATATTTTTCCGCATCGGATTGCACCTTGCTGGCATGGGAATCCCTTTCTACACACCGTATGCCTTGTATGTATTAGGTGTTCCCGAGTCAACTATTGGTTTTTTCATCGTATGTTCTGCTTTTAGCGGTGTTGTTTCAAATGCCATGTGGGGTTATATCGGAGAAAGATACGGCGTGCGATGGTTGCTGATTATCACTGCTGGTTTGATGGCGTTTCCGCCAGCAATCGGGTTCTTTTCAGGTATAGTTCCAAAGACCTTTATATTACCTGCTTTTTTCTTCCTTTTTGCAATAAGTGGTGTATTGTCAAACGGTATGATGGTTGGATTCATGGCGTATATGTTAAACATAGCACCCCCGCGCAGTCGTCCGAGTTATATCGGTTTTATGAATACTTTGTTATTACCTGCCAGTTTCGCATCTACGATTGGTGGATTACTCGTACCGCTTATCGGTCATCAAGGGTTGTTTGCATTATGTTTTTGTATTTGTCTTGTTGCCTTCCGCATTGCTACTGGACTACAGGAGATTATGCATGAGGATGAGTTTGATGATGCTAGTGAGACGTAGAATTGGGTGCCTAAATGTATATCGTTGCCATCGTTTGATATTTATGGTATTATTATGAAGTAGGTTAACATCGGTAGTGATAGGCACGAGAACCAGATAAATGTATAACAATAGGGATAAGACAACATGGAAAAGAAAATTGAAAAGTGGAAAAAGTGGTTGAAACATATCCGTGATGATGTTGAAATGCTCTCCGAACATCAGAAGATCTTCTCGGACATAAGAGAAATCGTAAGTGATAATCAATATCTCAAAGACCAGAAGGAGAATCCATTTGTTAGATTCTTATGGAATACCTATGTCGGGAACACTGCAATCACATTGCGCAGACAAATCAAAAGACACCAAGATAACTCTCTTGTTCAACTGTTGTATGAAATAAGAAATGACCCCCAATTGCTATCAAGAAAGCATTTTGTGGCTTTATTTTCTTCCACTGAACGTGCTGTAGCAGATACCGTTTTTTCACAGGAGTTCTCAGGATTAGATAAGGATCATATTAATCCAGAAGGAGTTGAAAACGATCTATATAAGATAAAAACACTTGGTAAAAAAGTTGAGGATGTCGCTGACAAGAGGGTCGATCATTACGACGTGCAACCACCGAAAAACGAGCCCAATTTAAGAGATGTGGATGAATGTATTGGCTACCTTGTAGAACTAACAAGAAAATACTGGTTCTTATTCACGGGTGAAAGGTTACAAAGTGACTTGCTATCTCTTTCTGATGATTGGCAAGAGATATTCCGAGAACCATGGATACCTACTGATGACATGTCAAGTATTGATCCTACTGAGTGGTGGAACACTGAGGGGGACAAGGAGTGGGATGAATGGTCTCCGTGAAACCAGCAGATGTCGTGATTGCTGATTTTCCGGGAGTCACAGGGGTTAAGAGACGTCCCGCTGTTGTTCTCTCTACAATAAATTACCATGCTTCCACAGAGACGTAATTCTTGGAGTTATTACCACGAATTTGGCTGTTGCGACAACACCTACAGACCATGTAATTGCGGATTGGACAAGAGCAGGACTACGAAGACCGAGTGCGTTCAGAACATTCGTTGTGACACTTCCACAGAGAGAACTGATAGTAGTAATTGGACACTTATCAGATTTGGACTGGACTGCTGTAGAAGAGTGTGTACGGAAAGCGATTGCAGTATGAGTATCTACAAACTAAATTGAATGAAAATTAGCATAGGTTTTCATGCTATACCAATTCTGAAAGTTAAAGTCGCATTAGGATCTTTGTTAGTCATTGTAAATGTAAATCGTGCAATGAATTGCGCGACTTAGAACCAGCTATTTCTATAATGGTATGTTCTCAATTAAGAATAGTATTACTTAGAAACAATGAATTAAAACACCATGCCTGCAAACCAACCCAACATTCTCCTCATCATGTCTGATGAACATGCACCGATGTTTAGTGGACCTTATGGACATCCTCTTGTTCAAACACCACACATGGATAGACTTGCCGATGATGGGGTAACCTTCACAAATGCCTACTGCAATTCTCCACTCTGCATGCCGTCTCGGATGTCTTTCATGACAGGACAATATATCCATCATATTGGTGCGTGGGACAATGCAGCTCCTTTGCGACCCGATGCTGTCACTTGGGCACATTTATTACGTGATGTTGGTTATGACGTTATGCTCTCAGGCAAACAGCATTTCGGCGGAATGGATCAGCTGCACGGGTTTCGTGCACAACTTGCACGAGACCTACATGCAGAAAGACAACACGGACTTACGGATTGGGACAAAGGCACACCGCCGGCTGCACGTCCTTGGCAAGGATTGGTACAAGCAGGACCTGGAACAACCACGGAGATTGAAGTTGATGACCTCGCAGAGGAAGCGGCACTCACATATCTCCGAGATTCAGCACGGCAGGAACAACCGTGGGCACTCAACGTATCGTTCATTGCACCCCATTTCCCTCTCGTTGTTCCGCAACGTTTTTGGGATCTGTATCCACTTGATGAGATTGACCTCCCCAATATACCTGAAGGACACCTTGACAATCAGCATCCAGTCTATCAACGAATGCGTAGCATGTTTGGTTGTGTCGATTTTCCGGTGGATTTGGTCCGACGTGCACGTGCAGGATATTATGGGTTGATCACCTATCTTGATGAGAAAATCGGCAATCTACTTCTAACACTTGAGGAGACAGGGCAGTTGGAGAATACCGTTGTCATCTATACCAGCGACCACGGTGAGATGAACGGTGAACACAGTATGTGGCGTAAATCAAATTTTTATGAAGCATCGGCTCGGATTCCACTACAGATTATGTTTCCTGATGGGATATCCGTAGGTAAGCGAACGGATGAAGTTGTTTCACTTGTTGACCTGACGGCAACGTTGGTTGACATTGCTGGTGGACAGTCTATCGGCAATTTTGATGGCGATAGCCTGATTCCTTTGATAGAAGGCGATGCGACTGATTGGAAAGATTATGCATTCTCTGAGTATCTTGCGCACGGTGTCCAACGACCGATGGCTATGCTACGAAAGGGACGATACAAATTCAACTACAGTCTCGGTGATCCACCAGAACTTTACGATATAAATGAAGATCCGGGTGAATTTCACAATCTTGCGAATGAACCGAAATATCAAGATGTCTGTAGTGAATTGGAAACGCAATTATTAGCAGAATGGGATCCCGTAGAAATAGAAAAACAGGTGCGTGAGAGTCAGAAGGCACGTATTCTCATTAATAGCGTCACTGATGGAAAATGGAGAAAACTTGTTTAACTGACCGAATCATTAAAGGAATATTATATGGCATTATCAGAGAAACATCCAAACCTTATCTATGTTTTTGCAGATCAACTTCGTTATCAAGCATGTGGCTATGCTGGAGATACGCGTGCGCACACACCGAACATTGATAAACTTGCTACAGAAGGTGTGGACTTCTGTAATGCAGTTTCTGGTAGTCCGATGTGTGCACCGTATCGTGCCTCACTCTTCACTGGGAAATATGCCAGTAGCACTGGTATGGCAATCAACGAACTCCGCATGAATCCGAACCATGATTGCTTTGGACACGTTTTACACCGGAACGGATATCGGACAAGTTATATCGGCAAATGGCATCTATGGGCAAAGCAGTTGGGTAATCATCACGATCCTCAGAATTCGTATATCCCACCTGGACCACATCGTCTCGGTTTTGATAGAGAATGGTCTGCATACAATTTTCATCACACCTATTTTGATACGTATTACCATAAAGACAGTCCAGAAAAGATTACGATTCCCGGTTATGAGCCAGATGGACAGACAGATTTAGCTATTGAATATCTACAACGGGCATCAAAGGAAGACGATCCATTTGCACTTTTCCTGTCAATCGGTACACCGCATGACCCTTGGACACAGAATAACGTTCCTGAAGAATACTATGAGACTTTCAGGGATATTGATTTTCCTTTACCACCTAACTATAAAGAAGAAAACGATCCTTATGGTGATGCGTGGGCAATGATGAATATGAAAATGCGTGAAAACCTACCAGAATGGATGCGTGTCTATTATGCGATGACGACTAACTTGGACTGGAATATCGGTAGATTGATGGGTGCTGTTGATGAACTCGGTTTGAGCGATGATACTATTTTCGTTTTCACATCTGATCATGGTGAGATGTTCGGTGCACAGGGACGTAAGGCAAAAAACATCTTTTACGAAGAGGCAGTGCGTATCCCGTTTATTGTCCGATGGTCTAATCAAATTCCAGAAAGTCATGTTGCTGATACATGCTTGAATACGCCTGATATTATGCCGACACTTCTGTCAATGATGCATCTGCCGATACCAGCAGATGTTGAGGGTTCAGATCTTAGTTCAGCTGCGTTTGCTCAACCATTTGATGAACCAGAGGCTGCATTTATGCAAGGTATGGGGTGTACTGCGAAATGGGAAGATGGACATGAATGGCGAGCACTCCGATCAAAACAGTATACTTACGCTGTTCACCGTCCGGATGGACACGAGAAACTATTTGATAATGTGGCGGATCCATTCCAAACCCGTAATCTCATTGATGAACCAACATCACAGACAGTCCGAGATGATTTCCGTGAGATGTTAAAGCAACGTATGGGTGCTCTGAACGATACTTTTGAGGCATGCACATGGTATCGGGATAATTGGACAGAAGATAGAGTTATTCTCAGAACAGCAACGTTGGGATAGTTCATCTATGTTTTCAATCATGTTTTTAATTACCCAATTTCACTGTGAAATCCATTTTTCCGAACATTTTATACCATATCTAAGAATAAGACTTCATTATGAAATTATAGGTTCACCCTGAGATGAATGTAAGAGGCGCAATGAATTGCGCGACTACAAGCGTGTTTCTGGTTAATGAGAAGTGATAAATTAAAATGGAATTAATACCACATTGACTTATCCACTACATTCAGTAGTGGTGTTCCTTCAGCGAAACGTCGTGCGTTTTCTAAAAACACTTCAAAATGACGTTCCGATATATTTTCTGCATCCTTGACTGCTATATGTGGTGTTATCAACACATTTGGCATTTGCCACAACGGATTTTCTGCAGGCAAAGGTTCCATCTCAAATACATCTAAACCACACCCAGCAATAGTTCCCTGTTCAAGAGCTTCTATCAGATCATCAAGTTTAGTTGTTTTACCCCTCCCAATGTTGATGAAGTATGCTGTGTTTTTCATTAGTGTGAAACGTTCTTTGTTCCACATTCCTTCGGTTTCCGGTGTATGTGGTGTAGTTACTATGACAAAATCTGCAATTGGGATGAGTTTGTCTAAATCCGCGGGTTGATGTTTTTCCACAAAAGGCACGTCATATTCCCATCTAGCATCAATACCGATTACCTTCATGCCGAACTCTGTACAGAGACGTGCAGTTTCATGTCCGATTCCACCAACACCGACAATCACTGCAGTTGCCTTAGCAAGGTCAATGTATCCACTCTTTCTGGCATTGTTGTCCCAAATACCTTTGCTTTGTGCGTTCATATAGTAGGGTAATCCACGAGCAAGTGCAAGTACAAACATCAGGATATGCTGTGCGATATGGTCATTGTAAATACCACGCATATTGCAGACAACTACCGGATGTTCAACTAATTCAGAATAATAGAAACCAGGGGATGGTCCGGCAGCAGGACTTTGTAACCATTGTAACTTTTTCGCGAAAGGTAGTTGTTCTGGTGATACCCAACCGTAAACAGCATCTGTATCGGGTAGATGTGTGTTAACCTCTTCATCTGTTTTCGGTAGGACAACGGTATATGTGGGTAGTTCGTCCTGAATATGTTCTGCCCATTTTTGTAATTCAGTGTTGTGTGGTGGCATCATTAGCAGTTTTGGCACGGATTCTTCCTCTGATGAAATTGATTATCACATTATCTTTATCATATCACGCCATGACATGTAAATCAAGGTATCTATGGCAATGGGCATACAAATATTCATTGCATAGAATCCATAAAATATGATATGATAGGAACATGCATCCGAATGAACCAAGCACATTACAGGACGTTGAGAAATCTTCACCCCTTCGTTTTATTGTTGGTACGCTCCTCTTCGGTTCTATCCTCATTGTTCTTACATGTTATTGGATAATCTCAGCTGAGAACCGTGTTGTTTGGGAACTTACTGATTTTTCGATTTTTCCTACCGTTCTTTTTACCTTCTTTCTGTTGGCTGCTCTTGCCCCAATCCTGAGAAGAATATTAAAACGCGCTGCCCCTACGTCACGTGAACTTGCAATGACCTACATTATGGTTTCGGTGGCAACAGCTCTTGCTGGACACGACATCGTGCGGCAATTAGTGCCGATGATTGCTAATGCAGGGTGGTTTGCTACACCAGAAAATGAATGGGCAGATATCTTCTTTCGCTTTCTACCAACGTGGTTGACAATTACTGATCGTAAGATATTACAAGGTTATTTTGAAGCGGATGATTCATTTTGGCAGCCTCGTTATATGGAAGCATGGCTTTGGCCTATTGTCGCATGGAGTTTCTTGGTAATCGTTCTGCTCTTTATGATGTTATGTATCAACATCATCATACGGAAACAGTGGATAGATCATGAGAAGTTGAGTTATCCATTGACAACACTTCCTGTTGAATTGCTTGGAAATACTTCTAATCTATTTCGTAACAAACTGATATGGCTTGGATTTGGGATTGCCTTTGGACTTGAGATCATGGCAGGTCTCAATTATCTTTTTCCTGTCATCCCTTCTTTGAAAATCAAGTATCTCCTATTTTTTGAAGATCGTCCTTGGAATGCAATGGGCCGTTTACCGATCTATGTATATCCATTTGCGATAGGACTTGGTTATCTCATGCCGTTAGATTTAGCGTTGTCTTTCTGGGGATTTTACTTGTTCTGGGGCTTGCAGCGCGTTGCTTTTAGTGCCACGGGATGGACAACTGCTATCGGCTATCAAACAGAACAACGGACAGGTGCTTGGATCGGGATCGGACTACTTGCATTGGTAACAAGTAGGAGAGAAATATTAAGAGTCCTTGGTGGCGTTTTTTCATTCAGGTCAAAAGATGGTTTATATCAACTCGCTGTCTTTGGATTGATAATTGGCTTAGCAATTGTGTTAGTATTTTGGTATTTTGCGGGGTTATCTCCGTGGGTAGCACTCGGATATTTTGGCATCTATTTGGTATTATGTATTGGTATGACACGCATGCGTGCTGAACTTGGTCCCCCTACACATGAACTTCACGGTGTACATCCTGACCGCATCATGCTACTGTTTTTTGGCAGTCGTCCTTTGGGAGCGCAGAATCTGACGAACACAACATTGTTATCGTGGCTTGCCTACGGTTATCGGTGTCATCCGATGCCACATCAATTAGAGGCATTTAAAATTGGTCGGCAGTTCCGGCTTCGAGAGAATAGGATTGTAATTGCGTTGATAGTTGCGTCGATTGTAGGTGCAGTTATTTCCATAGTTGGTCACGTTGCCCTCTACTATGAATTTCGGTTTGCTCGGTGGGGTGTCGGTGAATTTAACCGCCTTCAAAACTGGATTACTTCACCGCGTGCGCCGAATCTAATTGCAATCCAACACATTGGCTTTGGTTTCTTATTTACTGGTGTATTGACAGTCCTCAAACGGCAGTTTTTATGGTGGCCGTTTTATCCAGTAGGATATGCTGTGGGTAACGGTTGGGCGATTGGATGGATGTGGTTCTCCATATTCTTGGGGTGGTTATTCAAAAGGATACTTTTCACGGGTGGTGGCGTGCGTGCCTACCGTAATGCGTTACCACTATTCTTAGGACTTATCTTTGGTCAATTCCTTGCGGGTAGTCTTTGGAGTTTGTTAGGTGTGTTGTTTAACAAGAACATGTATACCCTCTTTCCGTAACCTTAGAAATCTTCCAATGCCTCTTCTTCCGAAGCATATACACCTATGCTTTGTGTGAGACCAATAGTATTAAAAATAGTTCGTACCTGCATTGCCGGATGTGCAATTCGCAATTCTTGTCCTTTATCCCTTGTCTTCCATAGTAATTTTATTATAGTCCCAAAACCACTACTTGTGATGAAACTTTGCCTATCAAAGTTGAGTAATAGTTTTGTTGAGTCCTGTACTCCATTGTCTGCATAAGCGTCATTAATTGCTTCTTCAGATTCGTTGGTTAGGTAACCGGTAATGTCAAAAATTGCGATGTCTCCCTCATGGCGAATAGAGATCTGTGGTTGTGCTCTCACGTTGTCCTCCAAAAGATTAGAATCCATAGTGTATAATATTCCCAAAAATCCTATATTGTTGAATTGTAGTTTTGAACAATATCCATCAAATATGTCTACTCAAGAACGACTCAAAACAATAAAATGAAATGTTAATCATTAGTGAAAGTGCGTTGTAATGGTGTATGGGGTGGTTGATCTTGTACTATGGTTCCATCGTTAAGATGGAGCCAGGTCTCAAATTGACGTTCACCTTCAATTAATTCAATCACTCGTCCGCCGCGTGGAAACCCATCTTTACCATAGGTGCTGAAACCAGAAGCTCTCCCATAACATAGACGAATCCCGTGCAAATCTCCCCAGAAGTCGTTGATATGATCATGTCCAACGAATGTGCCTATAACATCGCCAGCTTCGTGTAGGGCAGCAAAGAATCCAGTGTTAATTCTGGGCGCACATATATCTTCATATTTTGCACCATAACAGGTGTGAAAATCCCATACTTCGTGGTATTCAGGAATGGGTATATGAAAGAAAGCGAGTGCCGGTAGCGGGTGTTCAAATGTACCGTTGTGTCTTGCAGATTCACTGAGAAACCACTCAATTTGAGCACGTTTGATCCAGTCATAGCCACCTATATCTGTAGGTGCATAACTTCCTGAATCAATAAAATATAGTAGTGCTGCAGGCGACGATTCATCAACGCTTTGAACAGTTAGAGCAAAATTACCAACTCCTGGAACATCATCCGGACCTGGTTCCACAATGGAAAGATTACTTTCCTGCATGACAGCCATAAGTTCTTGACGGTTAGCAGTGCCTTCGTCATCATGATTACCGAAAACTGCCGTCCAAGGAGTACCGTTTCTTTCGGTAACCTCTATTACTTGACGAAGAGACTCAATAGCATCATCACATCCGCCTCCCGATAATATATCACCTGTCAGAACGATTAAGTCAGGCGCAACTGCTTTAGTAATACTCTCCATCAAAGCTGCAGATTTCTGGTCGGCGGGATCACCGTTTTGCCAATGAATATCAGTGAATTGGATAATCTTAAATCTTTTATTTTCTTGGAACTTTAATACATTCTTCATACGTAATTATACCCCCGTATAACTATAAACATAATTCAAAAATAATGCAAGTAAAATTAATTCGGAGCAGGATATTTATGGTAAATTATTGAATTAATTCTACACAATGATCAGGTGAGGTTAGGAAACCTCGCCTACCGTTGATAGAAAGTGTAGATATAATTTATATGCTTCACCATAATACCATTTCTAAAAAATAACATGCCCTTTAAAAATTTAGATGGTTCGTAGTCGCGTAATTCATTGCGGTTCGGACATTCTAATTAAAAAATGGAAATTCATTAATAGAATTTGGTATAAATAACCCTGGTGCACAATCTGCACAATCGGGTGTGTAAAGTTCTTGGCAAAATGGACACAGATATCCTATAGGAGGATCTCCGAATCGCGAACTGTCGGGAATCGGAGATCCCTCGGACTTGGTCAGAAAACAGCAATTATTCAACGATTGAATACCTCTGCGTATGCCATGAATGTTTGCATTAATTGCATTAATTTCTATTATAATTTGGATTTATTTATGAAAAAACCTTCGCGAAAAAATAGAGTTAGATTCAGTCATAATAAGAGATTATCAATGAGCTGGGTGTACTTCTGAGACTGAAAGAATGCGGTGCACGGAGACTCCGCAAGACAATGGTTGGTGAGAACTTAGTGCCAAAAACTTTACACACCCTGCACAATCTTAATCAGTTGACAAAATGGGTGATTCATGTGAAAATGATAGTGGAGGATTTATATATGAAACTTGCTCGATATGAATTAAATGAAGAAATTGGCTATGGTATTATTGATGGAAATAATTTAAAAACATTAGATGCGTGTCCTTTTACTGATTTTAATGAAACCGGTGAATCTGTTGCATTAGAAGAAGTGAAAATACTCGCTCCGACGAGACCCTCTAAAGTGTTAGCAGTGGGATTGAATTACCGGAGTCATTTGGGAGATGCACCTGAACCACAAAATCCAGAAATCTTTATCAAAACACCATCATGTATTAACGATCCGGGTGGTGATATTGTCCTGCCATCAGGTGATGATGAAGTTCATGCTGAAGGTGAATTGGTTGTAATAATGAAGGAACTAACAAGTAAAGCGACTCCCGAAGAAGCGGCAGCAAACATCTTAGGGGTAACTTGTGGGAATGATGTGAGTGCTCGCACATGGCAATCGAATGATATGCAATGGTGGCGTGCGAAAGCATCAGATACATTTGGACCTATGGGACCTTTCATTGCGACTGATGTTGACTATGGTGATTTACAATTAGAGACCCGGATTAACGGTGACGTTGTGCAGTCTCAAACTACGGGAGATCTTATTTTTCCTGTACCTGTGATTGTTAGTTTTATTTCTCAAGCGATAACATTAAATCCAGGTGATGCGGTTTATACTGGCACCCCCGGTACCACAACTGCATTGAAAGCAGGAGATGTGGTTGAGGTAGAGATTGAAGGAATCGGGGTTCTAAGTAATCCTGTTGTAGATTGAGGTTAGAGGTGGAAGATGGCTAAGATTAAGCTGTTTAAAGGTTACGAAGGAGAGCCTCCAATTCCGAAACCTAAGGGACAAGTGCGCGCTAATGTTGTCACTGTTCAAGATGGTGTACCAGTGAAGTATCCGGGTTGTGATGGGATTGGTGTGCGTGTTGTACATCCTGCGAACCCGAAAGCACCTGCTGAAAATTTAGGGATGGTGATGTTTTTTGTGCCTCCGCATGTTGTTTTGGAACCGGGGAGTCATCATACTGAGGAGTGTTATGTTATCATGCGTGGTGAAGGACTCATGACGATTGCTGATGAAAAAGTGCCTGTGCAAGCAGGTACGTTTATACATCTTCCACCGTGGTGTGAACACGGCATTGAGAATACAGGTGATGAGACTTTGGAGGTACTCATCTGTACTTCACCACCAAATCCATAGTGTATGATGGTTATTGTATTGCTCTTACCAGTCTCGCGTGTATCCTGCAGTCCAACCGCCATCAACCGTAAGGATAGCACCGTTGATATAACTTGCCTCTGGTGCGACTAAAAATAGCACGGCTGCAGCAATCTCTTCAACTTTTCCTGGTCGTCCGAGTGGGATGTGCGATAGGAGACTTTCAGCGTTTTCTGTGTATGCTCCATCCGGTTCATAGAAGAGTGCTTTTGTGCCGCGGGTTAATGTTGAACCCGGTGCTACTGCGTTGACGAGTATTCCTTGCGGTCCGAGTTCCAACGCCATTGACCGTGTAAGATTTGCGACACCCGCTTTTGCTGCGACGAACGCACTCTGAAGACGCAGCGGCACTAATCCTGCTATAGAACTAATATTGACAATACGTCCGGGAGTTTTTTCAAGCATGTGAGGGATTACGGCACGGCTAACGACAAAAACACCTGTTAGGTCGACTTGAAGGATGCGATGCCAATCATCTAAAGTGTATTGATGGATTGGTACACGTTCGCTTCTTGTGTTGATACCTGCATTGTTTATGAGTATTTGTATTCCACCGAGTTGCGTAGCGATATTTTTGGCAGCTGCTTCCATCTGTTCTGGGTTGCTAACATCAGCTTCAACGAAAATACAAGTGCTGCCGTCTTTCTGAATTTCTTGTGCAGTTTGAGTGCCTGCTTGTGTGTCAATATCTATTATTGCGACCTGTGCACCATTTTCTATGAGTGCGTGTACAATTGCCTTGCCGATTCCGTTTGCTCCACCAGTAACAATCGCTCTGTGTCCTTCAAGTGTGACCTTCATAAATAATCCATGAGTTATAATACCAATTCAAAAAAATAAAATTCACTTTTGAATTAGAATGTAAAATGTAAGAGGCGCAATGAATTGCACGACTACTGGAGTGTCCATTCGGACATTGTAGGTCGGGTAGAGGCATGACTTTATTGATGATAAATGGCTGCCTGTCGGGTTTTGTGCCTCTACCCGACCTACAAGATTAGTATAGACACTCCAGTAGTATAGACAGAACACTACAAGCACTTTTTTGTTAGTGTAAAGTGTATTGTAATTTTAGATTTCACTATAATCTGACAAACAAACACGTCTATAATATTCGTAGGACCAGTTTAAGAAGTTTTCTGTGCAGTGAACTTCATCTCTGTTTTTCCGTTTAGTCCTGCCACGACAGGGAATGTGCGTTCTCCTGTTCCATCTTTGGTAACATATCTGACATCCGGAGAGAAATATGCGTACAGAGCAGTGTTTCTCGGATTAGGAGTAGTGTTGGGACCTGAACCGTGTACCATCAAACTGTGGAAGAAGAGTGCACTGCCAGCGGTAAGCGGTACATCCATCTGTTGTTCGGCAACTTCCTTACGGTCTGTGAGTTCTGCGTCCTGTTGTCGTGCTATTCCGCCCCATTCTTGAACACCCCATAAATGGCTGCGTGGTACTACTTTGAAACATCCATTTTCTGGTGTTGCATCGTTTAGGGAAATGCTTACCGTTACTAATCTCGGTGGTTCCATTGGCCAATATGCCGAATCCTGATGTAATCCATGAGATGATCCGTGGAAAGCAGGCTTAAACATTAAGGTGCTTCTAAAGAGCAATAGGTCTTCTCCGAGAAGGTTTTGAAGGACTGCTACAAGGTTGGGATGTTGCGCTAAATTCTTAAACACCTCAGAATACTGACGTGTATTTTCTGCTTTTCTTAGGACAGGTAATTCATCTCCTTGCGTTTTATCTTGCGCGAAAGGTTCTCGTTGGACGTGTCTGCGTGCGACATCAGCACATTCCTTTTGTTCCTCAGATTCCTGTCCAGCAGCAAATTCATGTATCAGTTGTATTTCTGCTTGACATTCTTCTAACTCTGTAGGTGATAATAGGTTTTCAACAACAAGGTAACCTTCTTTCTCAAAAAAGGTTTTCTGTGTTTTCTTATCCATTTTTATCCTCCGATAAGTCGATTAATTTCCCAGATTAGACTTGATATAGCAAAGCCGATATATACAGCGGATGCAATCAACATCATAATAGTTGAAATTGCTTTAGGTTTAGCAAAACTCGGTAAATAACGACGGTTCATTTTTTCTTTTGTGCAATCGATTCACTTATTACTTCGATTGGATGTTTTGGTAGGATGCCAGTACCGTGTTCAAGTTGGTGTCGACAAGAAAATCCTGATGCTGTTAGTGTGAATTCCCCAGATTTTTCACGGATAGTTGGAAAAAGCCGGAGTTCTCCTATTTTCATGGAGACTTCGTAATGTGATTTTTCATATCCGAATGAACCTGCCATGCCACAACAACTGGAATCAATGACAGTAACGTTATGTGTTGATGGTAATTCAAGCATTTGCTGAACTGGTTGAATTCCATCAAGTGCTCTCTGATGGCAATGTCCGTGCAATAATATTTCACGCGGTTCAGACTCATAAGTGAGTGTGAGGTCGTTGTTTTCATGAGCCTGTATCAAGAATGCTTCAAGTGAATAAGTATTCTCTGCAACCCGTTTTGCTTTAGGTGTGTTAATGAGTTCAATATAATCGTCGGTCAAGGCAGAGGTGCAACTCGGTTCACATCCCACTATTGGTATGCCTTCCTCAACGTAAGGGTGGAGTTGTTCAATATTGTAATTTCCGTATTCAATGGCTTTGTCAAGCATGCCTTCAGAAATGAGTGGTCTGCCACAACACTGTTTCTTTGGTAATATAATTTCATATCCAGCGGCTTCTAATACATGGACTGCTGCTTTACCGATATTGGGTTCACTGTAGTTCATGAAAGTATCATGAAAGAGCACGACTTTTTTATCTGATGTCTGTGGTGTGTGTCGTTTTCTGAACCATTTTTCAAAAGTGTTGTGAACAAAGGTGGGCATATCTCTGCGGCGATCAATACCAATAATTTTTTCGGCTATGAACTTAGATAACGGGTTATTTGTTGCCCAATTTGAGATGGGTGCAAATGCTGAACCGAAAACAGCGAGGGAACCGATTTCACCGAAAAGACGATTACGTAATGGTAGTCCGTTTGCTTTGCGATAGTGCGCGAGCATCTCATATTTTATTTTCGCCATATCTACGTTGGATGGACATTCTGCCTTGCATGCTTTGCAACCGAGACATAGATCAAGGACATCATAGAGTCTTTCACTTGTGAAATCAGTGTGTGGTAGAGCACCAGAGATAACGGAACGGAGTGCGTTTGCGCGACCTCTGGTAGAATGTTCCTCTTCTCGTGTTGCGATAAAAGATGGACACATTGTTCCAGTTAATGTCTTTCGGCATGCCCCTACCCCGTTACACATTTCAATGGCTCTACCGAACCCATCTTGTGATGAAAAATCGAAATAAGTATCAATTTTGATTGTGTTGTATTTCGGACCGAACCTGAGATTTTCAGTCATCGAGGGAGGATCAATGATTTTACCGGGGTTCATAATACCGTCTGGATCGAAAGCGTTTTTTACCTCTCGAAGTGCTTGGTATATTTGTTGACCGAACATGCTCTCAATCCATTCACTGCGTACAAGTCCATCTCCATGTTCCCCACTCATTGCGCCGTCAAGGTCCAGAAGCAGGTCGCGCACTTCACCTGCGATACTGTGCATTTTTTGTATGTCTGACTCAGATTTTAGATTGATTATTGGTCGGTTGTGGAGTAAACCGACACTGGCGTGTGCGTAATAAGATGCAGTGGTATCGTGACTCGTGACGATTTCATCAAATCTACGGACATATTCAGGTAGGTTTTCAATAGGAACAGCAGCATCTTCAACAAATCCAATCGGTTTTGCATCACCTTTCATGCCCATAAGTAGACCGAGACCTGCTTTCCTTGTTTCCCAGACTTGTGCTTTTTCTTCTGTAGTAAAACATCGGACATAAGCATACCCAAATTCAACACTTTGTAATGTATTCTCAAGATGGTCCATCTGTTGGTGTAGTTCAGTGTCTGTTTCACCGTAAAATTCCACTGCGAGGAGTGCTTCCGGTTCACCTTGTATGAAACTGGTCAGTCGTGAAAATTCTATGGAACCTTGTGCCATACCGAGTATTGTTTTGTCAATAAGTTCAACTGCTGTGGGGTTGCAAGCTAATATAGGTTGCATCGCTTCCATAGCATCAATGATCGACTTAAAATGTACGACGCACAGAGATGTCATTTTTGGAACAGGAACGAGATTGACTTTCGCTTCAACGATAGTTGCAAGTGTACCTTCGGACCCGACAACGATTTTGGCGAGACTGAATGGTCGGTGTGCATCGCATCCATCACGACGGTAGGGAGTTACCTCTTTTGTGCCAGCATCAGACACATATTCATCAAGGTTGTATCCTGCGACTCTTCGTAGTATACGTGGATAACGTTTACGGATTTCATCCGTATTTTCAGCACAGATTCTACATAGTTCGCGATATATGTTTGCCTCTAAGGAATTTCCTTCCTTTTTAGATGCGACTTCTGTGAATGAGAGCGGATCGGCGGTAATTTCATCACCGTTGGCGAGCACAAGGTCTAAGGACATTACATGGTCAATCGTTTTCCCGTAGATGAGTGAGTGTGAACCTGCAGAATTATTTCCGATGGTGCCACCGACATTTGCCCGACTACTTGTTGCGACATCTGGTGCATACATGAGTCCGTGCGGTTTTAGAAGTTGGTTTAACTCATCAAGAATAATACCTGGTTGGACACGTGCCCAATGTTCATCAACATTAACTTCAATCAGTTGATTCATGTATTTGGACATGTCAATGACGATTGCTTCACCAACACTTTGTCCAGCGAGACTTGTTCCGCCACCACGTGGGAGAATTGGTGTTTTTCTTTCAGCTGCTAACTGTATAGTCTTAATGACATCTTGTTTGTGTTTGGGAATAACAACGCCTATTGGCTCAATTTGGTAAAGGCTTGCATCTGTGCTATAAAGTGCTTTTGAGTAAGTGTCAAAACGTACTTCTCCCTCAAGTGTATTGGTGAGAAGTTGTTCTAATGCTGGTTCAGAATTTTGCATTCGTATCCGATTCCTATTCGTTTGATCCTAAGGGATGTAGGTATGTTAGACGATTGTATGTCAAAAAAGGTATAAGACTGACATTTTTCAAGTAGCCACGACCATTTAAACTATCATCATCATAACCAAAATAATGATTATCCAAATTCAATTTGAAGGCAAGCCATTCTATAAGCGTCGGAGCATAGCGTTATAATCTTTCTTCAAGATGTGACTGGTTGAAATGTCGGCACCGAGGTTGAACTTTTCTTGTGCCCATCCGCCTGCTAAAAATATAAGAACACATCTAAGTATTCCTAACAAGATTTTATATCGTTTTTTTATTGCGATTCTCCTTTGAAACGTATCAGATAACGGTGTGCGGTTATGACACATTGGCATTCACGTGGATGACTTTTCCGGGCTGCACGTCTCTGATCACTTGATTCACTTCCAGCATAATAGGTTGAACGTCCTGTAGTTTATTGCTTCTAGCAGAGATGATAATGACACCGATAGCGTATTCGCTGATGTTCTGTTGATATTCAAAGCCCTTATCCATTGTCACCAGCACATCAAACGTCTCTGCTGCTTGCTCAAGGAGTTCACCGTTTCGCTTTCCTTTCCACCCTTGTTGATCTACAGTTGTCACGTAGCAATCGGGATCAAAATCTCGGACTAATTGCTAGTTTAAGTTTTCGTCAAGTAGAACGCGCATGTCACTTTGATTTCCTACCTTGTTGTGCGTATGTTTCAATTGCCGTTGTCAATGCGAATTCTAAAAATGCAATTGCTTGCTCTCGCGACACAGAAGGGAATCCGTCAAGAAAGTCATCAAGACTCTCTCCTGCTCCCAAATGGTGAATTAGCGACTGTATCGGTACACGAGTCCCGATAAACACTGTTGCTCCATGGTGAATGTTGGGGTCTTGGTTTATCATTGTTTTGTATAAACGAAACGCAGTCCACTCGGTATCTACATTTTGTCTATAACTTTCATCACCGCTTTTGTAAAACCTTTTTGGGGGACACACTGTTGACATAAACTGGATCTGTGTCGCTTGAGATAATTTATCACATATATCTTCAATAACCCTTCCGTCACGTTTTGTCCGCTCCATTCTGGGTATTACTCGGATATATAGGACATCATTACTCACTTGCTCCAAAAAATTTTCTGACAATTTTTTGGACATGTGGTCACTATATTCCAAGAATGGATAATCGTCCTTTAGAATACGTTCCAGTTCATGGACAACAAATGGGTTTTCGTGTAGTTTTTCCATCATCATACCTTCTGATATTTTGCTGTGTCAGAATAGCAAAAGAGTGGATAAAATTGGATAGAGTTTGATAAGTAATTATCAGCCCCTAAACACAATTAGAGAATAACACCAATACACCAAAAAGTCAAGTAAGTAACAACATTTGGTAATTCTAAAAAGCTCTCAAAAGCCAATGTCTATCAACAATTTCTTACTCTCAATTTGAAGTTATGAAAATGCTAATTGACATATCCAAATTAAGTGTAGGATTTCTGCAATTAATTTGACTTTCTGCCTGTTGGGAAGTATAATAATTAAATGCCTCTGTGGTGGAATTGGTATACACGGCAGGTTGAGGGCCTGTGCCTTAATTGGCGTGCTGGTTCGAGTCCAGTCGGAGGCATCTTCCCAGTTCTTCAACTCCATTTCTGTTAGTCTACATAATTGGCACTATTCAGTTAAGAGTTGTTGATAAACTTCATAAGTGCGTTCTGCAATTGTCTCCCATGTAAAGTTTTGTACCCTCACTAACCCGCGTTCTTGCAGAGATTGATATAGCGAGAGATTGTTTGCAATCTGTGTAATTTTTTCTGCTAAGACTTTAGTATCTCCTTCAGGAAAAACCAAACCAGCGTCCCCGATAACTTGTGGAATTTCACCTGAATCTGATCCAATGACAGGTACTTCACACGCCATTCCTTCAATGAGGACTCTACCAAAAAATTCTACCCAATCTGGAGTTGTGCGGGAAGGCAGGACTAATGTATCCATACAGTTGATATAGTTGGGTACTTCTTCTGGGGGAACGGCATCAATCCAAACAATTTTATCTGTAATATTATGTTGGGTAGCTAATTCTTGAAACTTTGATTTATCCTCACCACTTCCGAGTAATAGTAGTTTGAATGGGAATTCAAGTTCTGCTGCTGCTTCAATGAGTGTATCAACACCCTTCATTTGAAGAAGTCGTCCGACATAACCGATTACAAAAGAATCTGAAAGTCCGAGAGTTTGTTTCAGTTGACGCGTATCGTGTTTCTGAAAAAGTGAAACATCAACTCCATTTGGAAACGGAATTTGCTTGCCTTGATAACCCCTCTGTTTTAGTATTTTACCTGCGTTCTCGCTGAGTGGAAAAGCAATGTCGGTTTCTCGGAAAACCTGTTTTTCGATCCAAATGGGCAAAGGACCAAAACGTTGTTTTGATGGAATACTGAGTGAGGTGCGGAAAATGAATCTGCTATCTGGACAGAACTTGCGTTTCAGCCGCGCTGTCTGCAAAGCATTAAGACTCCACGCCTCCTCTTCAAGATGAATGATATCGGGTTTGAAGTCCTTGAAGTGTTGGGAGACACCTCTTCTGTAAAAAAATCTACTACCATAACCAGAAAACCGTATTGGACAAGGGACCTCTTCACAGTGGATGTCGGGTTCAAGTTCGAAATTAATCTTCTGAAAACTTTCGTACCATCGGTTAGGTGTGATGACACGCATAGTGACATCCGGTTTGGCTGCGATAAGATCAAACTTTCTCCGATACGGTTTCATTATATAGGAGTGTGAAAGGACTAAAACACGCACAAGATTTGTTTCAAGGTCTTTACTCTATATTATTTGCCTTAAATGTTAATTCATTTTCATCATTTTCTTCTGAATCATCATCATTTTCTGATGTTTCATCGGTTTCAGCTAGACCAGCCATGAGACCTTCAAGCTGTCTTCGGATACCGGCACGTTCCTCTTCAGTAGCTGATCGTGCGAGTTCCGATGCCTCACGCATTTCATCGTTGAGATTTTCCAACTCTTGGATCCTTGCATCTCTTTGTATCACATCGCTGTTGAGTCGTGCGATTTCAGCTTCAAGTGCAAGTTTTTCATCTCTTAATCTTTTTACAGTAGAGATAGCAAGGTCTACATGTTCTTCTAAAAGAAAAACTACATTTTCACCTGTTGTTTCAGACATTGAATCCTCCTAATCTAAAATACAAAGCGATTAATCTATGATCGATATCACAAATTTCAAGATACGATAGAGTAGATTTACCAATCAAAAACAAGGAATATATCAGATTTTTCTTTTTTTATTACTTAATGCAAGATGTTCAACGTCGTCCCAATTAGGTTGGTTTTGTGCATAATGAAATAGATATTGTTGTGCGTAGCCAACATATTCTCCAAAATATTGTCTGGCAAAATCTTGTATTTCTGTTGCTTTTGCTGTTTTACGGAGATATACGCGTTCAAAAATCCGTTTTATCCACACATCAATAGGCAATGCTGTGAGGTGTCCAAGAGAAAAGAGACAGATACAATCTGCGACCTTTTCTCCAACTCCCTGCAATTTCATCAGTTCATGTTTTGCATCAACGTAATCCAATTGTTTGAGCGTTTCTAACACTAATATGCCGTTGACGACGTTGTTGGCAGCATTCCAAAGATAACTCGCTCTGTATCCTGTTCCACATTCAAAAATTTTGTCAATACCGGCGTTGGCAAGTGTGTTGGGTGTTGGAAAAGTGTAATCCACATATCCATCATATTCCACTTTCTGTCCAAACTGTTCAGAAAGCGTTCGGATGATTTTTCGGATACGCACTATATTGTTATTCTGTGATAATATGAACGATGCTATGGTTTCCCAAATTTCCTGGTTTAGCAGTCGCATCCCTCTAAACTTATCTATTGCCCTATCAATATAGGCATCAACATTCACCGCATCCAGTATAAAAGCTAAATCCCTATTTAGATCAAGATAATGTGACATGTGCGATGTAAAAGTGATTTCATCTTCATCACGCGAACTATCTATAATTAAGGTATCATTCTCTTGACAGATTTTGAGTATTCGTCCTTCAACGACACCGTAATAGGCATTATCTATCCTATTCCATCGAAATGATTGTCCAGATTCTAAGGTGTATTCCAAGTTAAAATCTGTGATATTATTTATATGCATAGGCACTTTTATGGAATTATATGATAAATCAGAACAAAATGCAAGTGTTAAACGAAAAAATAATTGAAATATTCATCATAATTGGGTATCATTAACTGAAGTCAAATAAGAGAATTAGGAGAAAACAGAACGTTATGATGATCTTTCTGCGTGAGAAATTCATTGCCCAAATTTTTATGTGGGTGATTGCTGTTATTTTTGTGCTTGTCTCAGTAATGGTTGGGCCACAGTTGTTTAGTGGTTCAAGTGGTCAACGGGGCGAAGGTG
Source organism: Candidatus Poribacteria bacterium (assembly GCA_965214095.1). Taxonomy (GTDB): domain Bacteria; phylum Poribacteria; class WGA-4E; order WGA-4E; family WGA-3G; genus MSPOR6. The sequence goes on from OZ243938.1 coordinate 3,821,602, forward strand.
CTCAGGGAGAAGTCGTGCTCAAAATAGATGCATTAGAAGTGACAAGAGGACATTTTGAGGATTTAGTCTCGCAGCAAATGCGGTCACAGCAAAACAATAGATTTGGTGGAGTTACTGATCGAAAAGAGATGGAAAAACAGATAATTGATAGTTTGATTAGTCGGGCAATTGAAGGTAGTGCCAATATAAGCGAGGCTGAAGTTGAGTACTATATCCGAAGTGATGAAAATAGAGTTCGACAGTATAATCAATTTGGACCTGATGTAGCCCAACTTTATAAACAGAATGTGCGCCTCTTTCTTAGTTCTACAGCATTACGCGAAGGCATTCAAACGCTTGAATTGGTTACGGATACAGAAGCCGAACAATCTTTTCACCTTGAGGCAGAAAAGGCAAAGGTAAAATATATTGAGTTTCGACATAGTGATTATATTTCAACAGTAAACGTTGATGATGCAGAAGCGGAAGCTTATTTTGAAGAAAACAGAGATGATTATAGAACAGAAGAACAGGTGAATGTGAAGTTCATCAAAATTAATCCTGTGGATTTTGTTACACAACATGATATTGTCACATATTATACAGAAAATGAGAGCGAATTTAAGACAGAAGATTTAGTTAGAGCACGTCACATATTAAAGAAGTTCCCAGAGAATGCGACAGACGAACAGAAAGCAGAAACTAAAACGGCAGCAGAAGAATTACTAAAAACTGTTAAGTCAGGTTTAGCTGCGGGAACATCTTTTGCTGACTTGGCGAAGGAACATTCAGAAGGACCCTCTGGCGCGGATGGCGGGGCATTAGGCACTCCCAATCCGGATCTTCCACCTGGCAAATATTTTGGTCGTGGTCAAATGGTCAAACCGTTTGAAGAAGCGTGTTTTGATACTTTAAAACCTAGTGAAGTGAGTGAGTTGGTTGAAACTCGGTTCGGATATCATATAATTACCTTGGAAGAAAAATTTACATCAACTCTCAAACCCTTCGCTGAAGTGGAAGGTGAAATTCGTGATAAACTTGTTCAGATCAATGGAGTGGATGGTGCCAAAGAGGTAGCTGAAAATCTACTCTTTAACATTGAAATTGGGGACTATGAGTCAGCAATTTTGGATGATATGTATAAAAATCTTTCACTATCTGTGGGTGAAACTGACTTTTTCCCAAAAGATGCATTGAGTATTCCAGATATCGGATCTTTGTTTACTTACGGTGGATTGGTTAAGGAACTTTTTGATATGGAAGTGGGTGTGACAAATACAATTGAAACAAAGAGCTACAGTGGTGATGTGTCTGCATATTTTGTTGCGACAGTTCTTGGAAAGAAACCACCAACAATTCCGCAATTTGAGGAAGTGAAAGATGATGTAATCACTGGGTCTGACGGTTTGCGTAATAGAAAGGCAAAAGCGAGTGCATTCGCAGCTGCACAAGAACTATTTAGTATGTACACTGACAATGAATCGTTGGATGACCTTATCAAGAAGTATAAAGCACCTGAAGACTCAAATACCTCAGAAAAGTCTGTTCAAGAAAGCAGCCTCTTTAATCTGAATAAAGGCAGTTCTTATGTATCTGGCATGGGAAACTCTAAGCATGTGATGTTCGCTGCGTTTAATATGTCAGTAGGTGATGTGCGGGGTCCATTCCAAGGAGATTCAGCTGCTTATATAATTGAATTAGTTGAGCGGGTAGAACCAGACTTGGAAGCGTACCAAACTGATCCGAGTCTGAAAACGAAACGTTACCAAAGTTTGCTACAACAGAAGAAACAAGATGCTTATGCCAATTGGTTAGCTGCAAGGAAAAAGGCAGCAAATATTTGGATCCATGAGGACTATCGTTAATTGAGAATCTCGTAGAAGAAGTTTCTACGTTTTGGGACAAATCCTAATTCAGATATGGTACGTTCAATTTCCTCTATTGGCATGCAATAGACAGTTCCTGCTTTACTAACGACGTTTTCTTCTATCATCGTTCCACCCATATCGTTTGCCCCAAACTTCAGTGAAAGTTGTCCGATTTTGGGACCTTGCGTTACCCAGGAAGATTGGAAGTTTTCAATATTGTCCAGAACTAAGCGTGAAATAGCCAGAGTTTTGAGATATTCGAAACTGCCTGCAGGTGGAATGTGTGCGAGTTCAGTATTACTTGGTTGAAATGACCAACAGATAAATGCGGTGAATCCACCGGTTTCATCTTGTAGTTCGCGTAACCGCATGAGATGTTCAACGCGTTCAGCGTAACTTTCAACGTGTCCATACATCATAGTCGCACTGGATTTTAGTCCGACCATGTGTCCCTGCCGCATTACTTCAAGCCATTCGTCTGCGGTACACTTTTTCGGACTGATGATGTTTCGTGCATGGTCAGTTAATATTTCGGCACCGCCGCCAGGAATAGAGTCAAGTCCAGCATCCCGTAGTCGAATAAGCATTTCTCTTAGCGACATCCGATTTATTTTTGCGAACCAATCAAGTTCGGGTGGAGAAAATCCGTGTATATGAATTTTGTAGTTTGCCTTGATCCAACGGAGTAAATCTTCATACCATTCTAATTTGAGTTTTGGGTGGAGACCACCCTGCATCAAAATAAGTTCTCCGCCTAAATCAAGTGTTTCTTGTATTTTTTGTCCGAGTTCATCACGTTCCATGACATAAGCATCTGGGTCTTTCCTATGTCGGTAGAATGCACAGAAATCGCAATCCACATAACACCAGTTGGTATAATTAATATTCCTATCCACAATATATGTGATGTAACCTTCAGGGTGTTTTCGTTGTCGGATAACATCTGCTGCGTGTCCAAGTGGAAGCAGGTCATGACTTTTGAAGAGCGTTAGTGCATCATCAAAGTCTAAACGTTCACCAGCGAGTGCTTTTTCTAAAATAAGTTGTACTGTTGGAACCATGTGTATTTGTTTCCTTCTGAAATTGTGTCAAGTTTATGATAGTATTTTACCACTTTTCCTAAGTATATGTCAAAAATTAATTTGACTTCACTTGAGAATATTGGTATAATTATAAGTTGAGTCTTGTATTCACGGAGATGATAAAATGGCAATAGTTTATCTTGAGGAATTGGCTGAAAAAGTGCCAAACAAATACCTTGCAGTTAATGTAATTGCAAAACGTGCGCGTTCAATAAATGATGAACTTTTGGGAGCTGGTTTGTCTCAAAAACAGAAACCTGTTTCAGAAGCAACTGATGACTTGGCTTCGGGTAAATTATCGTACCAGAAGCTTGATTCTGATACTCCAGAATCTGAGAGTCAGCCTATTTTCACATTAGAATCTGAGGAGCATGAAGAAGCGGAGGAAGAAAATCCTTTAGCTGACATCTATGGAGAAAATGCCTCTGATGCAGATGAAATAGAACCCACAGAAGTGGAAGTTGATAAGACACAGGAAGAAACCGAAGTTGGATTAGACGAGAGTTCTGAGTAATCCGCTGAAGACCAAGATTTTTTTGACAAATACATCTAAAGTTTGTATACTTAAAAGGTGGAATAACCAAGGACTCTAACAATAGTCTGAAATGCACACATTTCATGTAAAGTGAAGAGATAAATGTTTGTGTGCTGACGTGGCTCAATGGTAGAGCAAGTGATTTGTAATCACTAGGTTGGAGGTTCGATTCCTCTCGTCAGCTTCATTTTGGGGGTGTGCTTGAGCGGTCAAAAAGGGCAGACTGTAAATCTGTTGGCTATGCCTACGGCGGTTCGAATCCGTCCGCCCCCATTCGTTCTTGTGCGGGAGTAGCTCAGCTGGTAGAGCATTGGCCTTCCAAGCCATGCGTCGCGGGTTCGAATCCCGTCTCCCGCTTGTGATACCTACTGAATTGCCGGCGTAGCTCAGTCGGTAGAGCGCGTCCTTGGTAAGGACGAGGTCACCGGTTCAATTCCGGTCGTCGGCTCCACATCAATAAAAACGAAGGTTGGTAAATTATGCCAAGAGACATCGTAACTTTAGCATGTGATACATGCAAACAACGAAATTATATAACAACCCGTAATAGACGGACTCAGCAGGATCGGTATGAACGCAAGAAATATTGTCGTTTCTGCCGTAAACATACACTCCATAAGGAGATACGATAACATTCATCGTACAGGCCAGTAGCTCGAACTGGTAGAGCGCCGGTCTCCAAAACCGGATGTTGGGGGTTCGAATCCCTCCTGGCCTGCCTTGTATCATGATAGCAAGAATAAAAAATTACATACAGAATATTATATTGGAATGGCAAAAGGTTTCTAAACCGGACGCGGAACAGGTTCGTGGTAGTACGATTGTAGTATTGGTTGCGTCTGGATTGTTAGGACTTTTCCTGTGGTTGGTTGATGGCAGTTCTGGTAGACCTATTTGGACATGGCCCATGAATCTGCTACTGATAATAATTCCTATTTCGGTATTTGTTCTTGGTAAAGGTTTAGAAAACCGTCGGATACACATAACAATCATCGCTTGTATACCTCTAATCGTAGTTCTTGCTAGCACCTATGTTCTGGGACTTGATGAGCCACTTAGAGGATTTGGGATGTCCTTTTTAAGAGAGTTATTTTTGAGTGGGAATTAATCATGAATGGCAATTGGTATATCGTACAGGTCTATACTGGACACGAAAAGAAAATACAGTCTATCCTTGAGAGACGGCTTCTGTCTGATACCGATACTGACAAGGGACTTCGTGATGAAATTTTACAGATAAATGTTCCTATGTCTACCACTGTAAGGAATGTTGATGGAAACCGGAAGGTAAGAAGCGGTCCAACGTATCCGGGATATGTTCTTGTCAACACCATGCATGCAATTGGTCCTCATGCTGAAAATTCACTTGGACAGAAAGCATGGTCATTTGTGCAAGAAACACCTGGCGTGATGAATTTTCTCGGTAATGCCAACCCGATTCCATTGAGTACTGAAGATGTAGAACGAATGCTTGAAAGTTCAACCGTAGAAGAAGACGTGCCTGTTCCAGAGATGGTATATAATGTTGGTGATAAAGTTCGCGTGATTGAGGGACCTTTCAGTTCTTTTACTGCTGAGATTCTTGGAATTGATATGCAACGTCAACGCTTAAGTCTTTCAATTACAATCTTTGGACGTTCAACTCCACTTGAATTAGGGTTCATGGGTGTTGAAAGGTTATAATTGTTAGGAAGATATGGAGAAGAATATAAATGGCAAAAAAAGTAGCAGGTGAAGTCAAACTTCAATTAGTGTCTGGACAAGCAACACCACAACCACCGGTTGGTCCGAGTCTGGCACCTTATGCGATTAATCTGCAGGAATTTATCAAAACCTTTAATGCCCAGACGCAGCAGCAAAGTGGTATGATTGTTACCACTATTATAACGTGTTATAGTGATCGTTCCTTTACTTTTGTAGTAAAATCTCCTCCGGCTGCAGTTCTCTTAAAAACTGCCGCGAAAATTGTTAAAGGGTCCGGAGAACCGAATCGGAATAAGGTTGCCAATGTTACCAGTGACCAGATTCGTGAGATTGCACAAACGAAATTACCGGATTTAAATACTACAGATATTGAAGCTGCAGTTCGTATGGTTGAAGGAACAGCACGAAGTATGGGATTGAACATAACCTAACATTGAATAAGCAATTTTGGAGAGAACTATGGCGAAAAGAGGAAAACGTTATCGCGATTTTGAACAGCATGTTGAAAAAGAGAATTTATACACAGTAAACGAAGCAGTATCACTTGTAAAGCAGTCAGGCTCCGCGAAGTTTGATGAAACTATTGATTTGGCTTCCCGTCTTGGTGTAAATCCTGCAGTTGCTGAGCAGAATATTCGTGGCACTGTCTCACTTCCACATGGTACAGGGAAATCTATTCGTGTTGTTGTGTTCGCTGAAGGCGACAAGGCGCGTGAAGCTGAGGAAGCAGGGGCAGATTTTGTTGGAACTGATGAGTTAGTTGATAAAATCGTTGATGGTTGGTTGGATTTTGATGCGACTGTTGCTACACCTGACCTGATGCGGAGTATCATGCCGAAGTTAGGGAGAGTCCTTGGACCGCGTGGGTTAATGCCTAACCCGAAAGCCGGTACTGTTACAATGGATGTTGCAGAAACACTTCAGAACATCAAGGCAGGACAAATAGAATATCGTGTTGAACGGACATCGGGTATTGTTCATGTGCCAATTGGAAAAGTCTCATTTGAAGAAAATCAGATCAAGGATAACCTTACGACAGTAATGGATGCACTTGTGAAGGCACGTCCTTCTGGAACATCTGGAAGGTATATTAGGAGCATTGCGATTTCAGCGACGATGGGTGCTGGTATCCGAATAGATCCCCAAGAATTTGTGTGATTAATACTACATAATTTTAGTGAATAAATAATAAAGGACAGACGACAACTTCGTAAAGCAGAATAGAGTTGAAGAAAGTAGGGGCTCTGGCTTAATTACCTACCGAGACTCGGTAATAGTTGAAGATGTTTCGTGTGAAAATACCGAAACAAGTTTAACAACCGTAGTTAGGTCAAGCCTCCAGTGTTCTGGAGGCTTTTTATTTGCTTATGGAGTAGTCACAATGTGAAAGGAGCTAACCTATGCCGAATGAAGCAAATGTTCAGCAGGTTGGACAGATACGTGAGTTATTTGAAAACTCAGACGTGATTCTATTGACAGATTTTAAAGGACTGACTGTTGCAGAGGTGAATGATCTGCGACAACAGTTACGTGAAGCAAATGTCCAATATAAAGTCTGCAAGAATACGTTAATTAATGTTGTTGCGGAAGAGAAAGAGATTGAAGGGCTTGCCCCATATTTAATAGGTAACACCGCACTTGCGGCGTGTGATGACCCCGCGGCTACGAGCAAAATCCTCTTTAATTTTATTGAGGAACATGAAAGTCTCAAAATTAAAGGTGGTATCCTTGGAAAACAGGTGATTGACGCGAATGGCGTTAAAGCCCTTCAAGATATGCCTTCAAGAGAGGAATTAATTGCACAGGCTATCGGTGGAATTGGTGCACCGCTCTATGGACTTGTTAATGTGTTGAATAACGGATCACCTATGCAGGGATTTGTTAATGTGCTTAGTAATACAATTGGTCAGGTTTCATCTGTGTTAACGCAGATCGCCGAACAGAAAAAAGCAGCCGAATAGGCATAACTATAATTTAGATTTAGAAAGGATTATAAAAATGGCAGATATAGAAAAATTGATAGACGAAATTAGCGAGATGACTGTTTTGGAACTCTCCGAATTAGTAACAGCACTTGAAGAAAAATTTGGTGTGAGTGCTTCTGCTATGCCAGCAATGGCAGTTGCGGGTGCAGTCCCGGCGGCAGGTGGTGCAGCTGAAGCTGCCGAAGAGGAAGCTGCTGAAAAAACCGAGTTTGATGTCCAACTCAAAGAAATCGGTGGACAGAAGATACCTGTGATTAAAGAAGTCCGCTCCATTACTGGACTCGGTTTAAAGGAAGCAAAAGAGAAGGTTGAATCTGCACCGGTTGTCATTCAAGAGGGTGTCAGCAAAGAAGACGCAGAAAAAACCAAAGAGCAGCTTGAAGCCATCGGCGCAGTCGTCGAAATTCAATAAATTCAGTTTATACCTTCAATATATGTTGGTATATTTACTAAATTGATTTACCGAACCCCATTATGGTTGCATACTATAATGGGGTTTTCTTACAAGTAGATGCCAGATAACACAGAAGTCTTCAGTCTCGCAGAGATCTTTTATCTTGTTTTCAGTCAACTCGCTGTAGGTGGGTTTGCAGCGATGCTACTCATACCGAAAGGTGTAGTGAATGCCAATTTTTATCGGTTGATGGGTGGGATCTATCTACTGGTAGGTGTTTTGGCGCGTTGTGCCAATCTTTACCTTAATAAAATACCTGTTACTTTTATGAGTTTCTTAGGTAAATTGCCGAATTATGAATCTATTCTGGTTTTCTGTTTTGTCTTAATTGTCTTATGCTATACATGGAGTTGGTGGTTAAAATCGTCTGTTCTAACGGATGTATTATTTTATGTAGGGATTCTTTGCGGGTGTATCTGGATAATTCTCAGTGCTACCGAATACTTTGAAGTTGTTCAATTTTCTGGTGGAAAATATATTCTAACATTTCAGTTCTTGGTTTCTGCATTACTTCTTGGAATAGTACATACGGGGATGTGGTTTGGTCATTGGTATCTTGTGACACCGGATTTGCCTGTGTCGTATCTGAGAAGATTTAACACTGTTTTGCTGTGGACACTTGTTGTATCTGTTGTTCTATTTTCTGTGAATATGTTTGTTAGATCGCAAGCACAAGATGTTGTGTCGTTTAACTTTCATTTTCAACTCATCCTTTGGATGCGGGTAGGTATTGGTTTTGCTGGCACACTAATTTTGTATTTTATTACTTGGGACTGTTTGCGTCCGAAATCTGTTGCGAAGGATGAACTTGGTGCGACGCGTGCTGCTACGGGTTTTCTTTTCATTGCTATAATTACCGTCTTTTTGGGAGAGTTTTGTAGTTGGTATCTGTTTTTGTCTATGCAGTTTTTGTTTTGAATGGAATAGAATCTATTGATAATAGAATTGCTATTTTGATTGGTAACTTGACAAGAACATATTCGTGATATATTCTGATTGTAACAATATCTAAATCAAAATAAATCTATGAGAGGGTAAAATTAAATGAACTTTAAGCATCAGGTTAAAATACTCAGTGTTCTATTGATATTCATTTTTATTACAAGTGTCAATGCGCAACAGAATCTCGCACAACAAGCTTATGCGATTTTTGAGCAGTCCTGTCTGATATGCCACGGGGAAAACGGTTCTTATACAGAGGCACTGATCGTTGAACATACGGCTCTCATTGATGATGGAAAAGTCGTTCCTGGTGATCCAGACGGTTCCGTATTCTATCAACGACTCACTGAAACGGATATTGCAAAACGGATGCCTCTTGGACAACCCGCGCTTGAACCTACAGCGATTGAGACGATACGGCAATGGATATTAGCAGGTGCACCTGATTGGGACGCTATTCCCACACTAAAACCCAATTTCATTTCTACTGATGTAATGCTTGAAGCGATTGGAAACCACGTTAATTCTCTTTCAATGCGTGATAAATCGTTTGCCCGTTATTTTACATTAACACATCTCTATAATGCAGGCGAGACGACTGAAACATTAAATGCATATCGGCGTGCACTCTCAAAACTGATAAATAGCCTCTCTTGGGGGCGTGAAATAGTCAAACCGCAACCAATAGATATTCAACAAACTGTTTACTACATTGACCTACGTAAATATGAATGGGATGTTAGAAATGAAGCATGGACGCAGATTGAACAGGTATATCCATACCAAATGACGTTTGACGCACCAACACAAACGAATCTTAAAGAGAAACTAACGCTACTACAGCAGGAGACGAACAGTGAAGTGCCGTTTGTTCAGGTGGATTGGTTTCTCGCGACCGCATCGTTGCCACCGCTCTATTACGATATCTTGCAGCTGCCACTAACAGAACGAGTACTTGAAGTATTGCTTGGGGTATCAGTTAAAGAAAATATTCTGAACACTCCTGGAAAACATGTCTGGCGCGCGGGTTTCAACGACTCTGGTGTCTCAAATCACAACAGAGTTGTTGAACGGCACACTTTCGAACACGGCGCATACTGGAAAAGCTACGACTTCGCCGGAAGTGTTGGCACACAGAACATTTTCACGCATCCAATTTCTTTTGAACACGACGGCAGCGAAATTATTTTTAACCTGCCGAATGGACTGCAGGCATACTATCTTGTAAATGCGGAGGGCAACCGACTGAATGTAGCACCGACAGATATCGTTTCAAATCCTGCTTCGAGTGATCCTGCTGTACGTAATGGACTTTCCTGTATCGGATGCCACACAGAAGGAATGAAGACGTTTGAAGACGAAGTGCGTGCTACCGTTGAACAGGCAGATAACCCACCCTTTAACAAAGAACAGGTGTTAACACTCTATGTAGAAAAAAACGAGATGGATGCACTTATCACCCAAGATACGCAACGTTACAGGGAAGCACTTGAGGCAACTGGCGGTGTGTTTGGTGGCATTGAACCCGTTCAGCGATCCCATGAAGCGTTTCAAGCACCGCTTGATGCAGCACACGCCGCCGCTTCTCTCGGTTTGCAGACCCCGAGCCTCCTTGAAAAAATTCAACAAAATGTTGATCTACAAAACTTAGGATTGCTGGTACTAGAGAACGGCACCATCAAACGGGATACATGGACACAACAGTGGACCGACATTGTTCACGCATTGAATTTCCCACAAGAAAGCATAGTAACACCCGTTGAACCGATCCCCGAACACATTCTTGGGACTATTGTAAACATCCGCGACCCTGCACTGCGTCAAGTTATTGTATCTATCCTTGATAATGCACGTTGGTCGCAAGCGTCATTTGATAATAAAAAGAATTTCCAATGGACAGAAGATCCTTTTGATTACCAAATTACAGTGGAGGAGATGGAAGCACTTACGACAATTTCTGTGTTTGGTACTGTTCAAGATTTAGAAGGTCTCCAATTCGCAACGGGGTTAATAAGCCTTTATATCCGTAGTGCCATAAACATCTCTGACATTTCACCCCTTGCAGAACTAACGAGTTTAGAGCATCTGGAGATCATTGGAGACAACAACATCTCAGATATTTCACCTCTCGCCGGACTTACAAACTTAGAGCACTTGGAGATCGCTGGGAAAGAAATTGTTCGTTTTTCATCCGGCAGCATATCAGAAAGATTGAGATACTTTGGTAGATCGGGGAACGAAATCTCAGATATTTCACCCCTCGTCGGACTTACGAACTTAGAAACGTTATCTCTCTACGATAGCAACATATCGGATCTATTACCACTTGGGGGACTCACTGCGCTAAAATCTCTGAATCTCAATAATAACAACATATCCGATGTATTGGCACTTGGAGGTCTAACTAATTTGGAGTCTTTGTCTCTGGGGGATTATAGCACATCTGAAGCTGGGGGCACCTATAGTTCATATAATAACATCTTTGATATTTCACCACTTGCGGGACTCCACTCGCTGGACTCATTGCGTTGAGAAAACTGCATCTCAGCTATAATAACATATCAGACATATCGCCTCTGAAGGCGTTTTTCGTGCCTCGGAATGGTGATTTGCGTGATAGAATAAAGGTAGTACTAGGGAATCATGATGCTTGGGGGCAAGGATGGAAACCGATGGCAAATGCAAGTGACGGTGCCGTAACAGAAGCAGACATCGCAGCTACTGGTGCGATAGAGGGTGCCTCAGTTGGTGCAAATGTGTGGGAACTACACGAATGGTACGGGAACAAGCTCGGTGAACAGCTGGAAACTTTAGGGATAGAAAAACTAAGTACGCAGACTATTGTTTATGGGTGTACCTTTCTGGATTCACCACGGGATCAGGAAACAACGCTATACATTCCTGGTGGATATTTTGTAAAAGCCTGGCTAAATGGAAATCTTTTACACAGTGAATGGGGACGACTCCAAGTTGTCCCTGTTACGTTGAAAAAAGGGAAAAATATCCTGTTATTCGGTGTGAGTGGTGAGAGAATGTTGCATAACAGCTTCGCATTTCCAGACAGCACAGAATTCACCGTATCTATACCAGGTGTGGCGTGGACCCTCTCTCATTCTCCAATCAATGCTGGAGATACGTTCACCCTCGATTTCAGCGCAAGAAATGTCATTGATTTCGCGGAATGGCAATTTGATATTTCTTTTGATCCAACCGCACTTGAAGTGCTTGAAGTCAACGAAGGGGATTTCATGACACAGAATGGAGGTGCCTTCTTTCAGAAAGGAACAATTGATAACACTGCTGGCAAAATCGAAGGATTCAGTTCAGCGACATTGACTACAAACGGAGTCAAGGGCACAGGAGTGTTACTCTCTGTGACTTTCAAAGCAAAAACTGAAGGTGAAAAACAAGTAGCCCTACATAACTTCCAATTCTTAACTATATCAGGAAAGACAATCCCTGCCGGACCACATGAGTTTATCTTCACGATAAAGGAACAACTCATCGGGGATGTGAACAGGGACGGACGTGTTAGCATCCAAGATATGATTCTTGTTTCCCGTGTCTTTGGAAAGGATGCATCCGACTACCCCTTTGCAGATATAAATCAAGATGGGAAGATCAACATCCAAGACCTTATCATTGTCGCACAACACATAGGTGAGACAACAGATTCCGCGGCAGCTCCAATTGTTGTCATAGACAGCAATGAACTAACACCAGCAATTGTCCAAGCATGGATAAAGCAGGCACAAATTGAAGATGATGGATCACTTGCTTTCCGACAAGGAATAGATAATCTCAAGGAACTATTAGCATCGTTACTTCCTGAAAAAACTGCTTTGCTCGCGAACTATCCAAATCCGTTTAATCCTGAGACTTGGATACCGTATCAACTTGCGAAACCTGCGGATGTTACTTTGACAATCTATGCTGCTAATGGTGCTGTTGTTCGGACATTGACGTTAGGACATCAAGCTGCAGGTATCTATCAGAGTCCTAATCGTGCAATACACTGGGATGGTAAAAACGATGTTGGGGAGGAAGTTGCAAGCGGAATCTATTTTTACACTTTAATTGCAGATGATTTCACATCAACTCGGAAATTGTTGATACGGAAGTAATCTATTCTATGTTGGTCTTCATACCGATAACTATATGTTTAGAACTCTAACGAGGAAATTATTTTAATTGTAAATTCAACATTAGTACGCTAAACTAAAATCATACATTTATTGTTTAGGAGGAACATAATGCAATCGCAAATATTCTATGAACCAGAATCAATGGAACTTGAAGATCGTCCAGTGCCTGAAGCTGGAGATAATGATCTATTAGTTCAAGTGCGGTCAGTCGGAATCTGTGGGTCGGATGTAGCATATTATTTCGGATATAGTTCACTTGAAACAGATGACGGAAAAGGACCGCTCATCCTTGGACACGAATTTACAGGTGAAGTCGTTGAAGTTGGGAATGAGGCAGGTAAAACTGGTGGATTCAAAGTTGGGGATCGAGTTGTTGTTAATCCTGTTCAATCCAACCCAAATTCTTTTTGGAGCAAAAAGGGATTGTCAAACCTATGTCCAGAAAAACGTATTTTGGGTGTAGGTGTTGATGGAGGATTCGCTGAATACGCTGTTTCAGATTATCGTTGGACTGTGAAACTACCTGAGAATGTTACTTATGATCAAGGGGCACTGACAGAACCGCTGGCATGTGGATTGTATGCTATCAACAATCTCAATGCTGAAGAAGGACAAACTGCTGTTGTTTTTGGTCCTGGTCCTATCGGTTTGATGATGGTACAAGTGCTGAAAAGTCGTGGTTTGAAGAACGTGCTGCTTGTTGGGACCCGTGATTATCGCTTGGATTGTGGTAAGGAACTTGGTGCGGATGTTGTTGTTAACGTTAGCGATAAAGATTCCCCGCACTACGTTGAAGACCTCGGTGCAACAATTCAGGATCTCAACAATGGTGAATTGGCAGACCGAGCCATTACTGCGACAAGTTCACTTGATGCTATTCATTCTGCGCTTGAAGTTACAGGTAGACATGCAACCGTTGTAATCTTTGGACTTCCCGGGGACAAAGATGTGATGCAGGTTCCGATACTTGATACCATTCTCATGGATAAAACCATCAGGTTCTCCTGGTTAGCACCTGACACATGGGAAGAAGCCGTTCAACTCATATCCAGTGGTGATGTCAATATGGACAAAATCATCAGTCATGAATTTTCGCTTGATACACTTGTTGAAGGGATTACGAAAGTCCGAAATCGCGAAGATAAATGCACAAAAGGATTGATAAAAGTTTCTTCTTAAGTCTGAGTAGAACATGGGTATTCCATTTTTCATCGTTTTTGCATTATCCATAGTCTTTTTGTCTCTTGGCATCACAGGATGGGGTGACTTTGTATCAATAGAGTGGCCTGAACAGAGTGCGCCTGATGTAGAAGTTGAAGATGTGGAAGTCACCCCATACCTAAATATTAAAGGAAATTACCGCGCAATTGTCCAATGCATATCTGGATTCTTACTATTTTTGCTAAGTCTCTATGTAATGGGATTCTTGTTATATCTTGAGGAACGTGAAAGTGGTAGAATAATGAAAAATGTCAAGAGTTTTGTCAAGTTAAGACAATTTTTGGAACGTCGTAAAAAAAGAAGAGATATCTCACAATGAAATGTATCGTAAAAAATGGGACCAAATTGATCTACACCTAAGTTCAAAATTCATGATACATTCACGTTAATCCTAACTTTGCGGAAAGGAGAGACACCGTGGACACCTATCCAAACGTGCACAAGACACCTTACGCACCGACAGAAACTGCAGACTTCTATCCTGAATCGGATGGTAAACCTATGGCAGATACGGATCTCCACATAAAGTGGATACTTTGGACGCGTCAAGTACTTGAGTGGCGTTTTGCTCAAAGATCCGATGTCTATATCTCTGGTAATATCATGATGTACGACATTGAGGGACCTCTCCGAACCGCAGTGTCTCCTGATATTCTCGTCTCTTTTGGTATCGGAAGGAAGGAGCATCGGACCTATAAGGTATGGGAAGTAGGTAAACCACCCGATTTTGTCATGGAGTTTTCAAGCAAGCGCACATATAAAAATGACTTAGAGTGGAAAGTTGAACACTATGCTTCCATGGGTATTCCTGAGTATTTCTTATATGATGTTGATAGACGTTATTTACCCGCACCGCTGATGGGTTATCGGCTTGTTGAGGATACCTACAATGAAGTTGCCACAGTGGGAGATGATGTCCTGTATTCAGAAGTATTAAACCTGAATTTTCATTTGCTTGATGATGGGTTGGGTCTTTACGATCCAGATACGAAGGAATGGTTGCAAACATCTGCTGAGGCAGCGACAGACCGTGCAGAACAAGCTGAAGTCCGCGCAGAACAAGCTGAAGTTCGTGTGCAAGAAGAATCTGAAGCAAGGGAAAAAGCCGAAGCGGAAGTCTTACGACTCCAAGAGGAAATTGCACGTTTGAAAGCACGTTAACGAAAGTGACACAACAATTGAAAAACGATTTAATTCTTCGCGCTGCGAGATGTTTACCTGTGGAACGTGTGCCTGTGTGGTTGATGCGGCAGGCAGGGAGATCAGACCCTCTCTATCGGCGAATCCGAGAAGAACTTAACCTACCGTTGGAACGTCTGTTCCGAACTTGTCCCTTCCCAATATCAGACACTGATGTTGAATCTGCAGTAAAAATATCATTGCTGCCCAAACGGATCGGTGTAGATGCAATTATTGTTTATAAGGATATACTTACACCACTTGCTCCGATGGGAGCACAATTCAGATTCTCACCCGGACCTGTTTTAGACCGTCCAATACGTACACAATCACAAGTAGATGCACTCAGTCCATTGGACGATCCTTATGTACAATTGGAGTTCACTGGACAGGTGATACACACACTTCGGAAAAGATTGAATGGTGAATTGCCACTCATCGGTTTTGCAGGAGCACCTTTGACACTTGCCTTTTTCCTCATTGCGGGGCAAAGTCCGATGAAAAAAGGTGAAGGAATGTCTGAAGCTGCGACCCCAGTATTTGAGATGATGGAAGATACGCCGGAAATCATGCACAAACTATTAAATAAATTGACTGAAATGACTATTAACTATCTGAATTATCAAATCAGTCAAGGTGTTCAAGTTGTGCAGCTTTTTGAATCCATCGCTGATGTCCTATCACAGGATTTATATGAACGTTTTGCATTTCCCTACCATCAACGAATTTTTGCCGAAATTAATTCAGATGTTCCGGGAATACTGTTTGCAAAAGAGTGTCCATACATTAATCTAATGCACCAGAGTGGGGCAGGTGTCCTAAGTATTGGAAAATGTGTTGACCTTGAAAAGGCAAAATCCGAGACAGATGGTTCAGTTGCATTTCAAGGAAACGTTGATAATGATTTACTCCGAGATGGCACTATTTCTCAGATTACGGATGCAGTCAAAGAATGTATTGAAAAAGGAAAAAAGACAGGACATATTCTAAACCTAAGCCATGGTCTCCACAGAGACACACCTTTTGAGAATGTCCAACATTTCGTAAAGATAGCAAAGACTTTTTAGGAATATTAATGAGAAGCATACAAGAAAACCCATTTGCTCCACGACAATACGGAGAACTAATTAAGGTAACAGATCGTGTTTATCTATTTCGTAATATCGTCAACTCCTCAATAATTTTGGGGGAAAATGGTGTTGCTGTTATAGATACCCAAGTAAATCAGATGATGGGTAAAAGGCTGTTAAAGGCTATTCGCTCAATCACTAATAAACCGATACTATATGCGATAAATACACATTATCATTGGGATCATACCAATGGGAACATTATTTTTCGGGAAGAAGGTGCGACGGTTGTTGCACGCGAAATGACCAAAGATTTTATGGTGAATAGAGCACCGCGACAAGAGGATTTTTTGCGTTCACGTGGTTTCACACTTGGGGATCCACCGTTTCTGCCGCAGCAGACATTTACTCACGAAACGGAACTTGATTTAGGAAATCAACCCTTGCATCTCGTACATTTGGGTAAAGCAGAAACAGATGACGCATCTGCAATCAGAATTCCAGCAGAGGGATGTATTGTGTCTGGTGATACCGTTATGACCGGTAGTTTCCCTATTTTTGGACAACCTGTTATGAATGAAGGCCTCATGGCGAACCATGATTGGATTAACACTATTCAGGAATTGCGAACATACAACCCTGAACATGTGCTACCGGGACACGGTCCTTTAGCACACGATGCAGAGATTGACTTGTTGCTGAAAATTGAGTCTTATTTCTTAACTGAAGTTCGTA
The DNA here is from genome assembly GCA_965214095.1 of Candidatus Poribacteria bacterium. Taxonomy (GTDB): domain Bacteria; phylum Poribacteria; class WGA-4E; order WGA-4E; family WGA-3G; genus MSPOR6. The sequence goes on from OZ243938.1 coordinate 3,838,501, forward strand.
AACGAGTTGAACAAGGTATGTCTTTAGCAGAATTGCTGTCGGATATGGAGGCTAACATGCCGAATTGGATTCGTGACATCGCGGAAGTATGGGGAACACCTCGTTATGCTATTCTTCGGGTATATCGCGGATTGATTGACGACCCGGAACCTGGATGGCAGCACTTCAAACCATCTGCTATTCCATCAGCAGATGTAAATGAATTATGTCAACGAACACAAGAACTGACAGAATTTGTGTCGTATAAAGAGACAGCAGATGAGGTTGCAGAAGGGGATGATTTGGGATTAGCAATCGCTATTTTGAAAGCAGCTACAGATAAATATGCGAATCTTCCAGAGGCCTGGACTGAATATGCTAATCTGTTGACTCAGGCATCTCGCACGGTGTCAAGTGTTCTTGAGAAAGGTGATTTCTTCTTTGAGGCGAAAAACGCACTTAACACCGCACTTGAAATAGATTCGGATTATGCCCCTGCACACCTATTACTCGGTTCAAGTTACATTTTTTCTGCATTTAGAAATGGTGATGATCCCACACCCGGTATGGAGTCAATATATAAAGCCTTAGTCAACGGCATTGAAGGCACAGAACTTGCGCAAGCGTATTTTTCAATAGGACTTGCACATCGGACAAATGGAGATGAGAAACTTGCCCGGGAAGCATTTGCACAAGCGGTTGCTGTTGACCCCAGTTTCATGCCAGCACAATTGGCAAATATGGCATAGGAGAATATATGAAATACGATAGCGTTTTACTCATCGCATTTGGTGGACCGACCTCTGGATGCTGCAAAAAATACGATACCGAAAATTGTCCTGGTGAGGCGTACTGTTTTGTTGAAGGTATTGCCGGTGATGCCGAATCTCAGAAGGACCGTGTGAAAGACATCTCATCCCATTACGTACAATTAGGTGGTTTCTCACCATTCAACAAATTGACGTACAAACAAGCTGAAGCATTAGAAAACGCATTAAGAGAACGGAACTTACCACTGACCGTTTTTGCAGGATTTAGACATTGGTCACCCTATTTAAAGGAAGTTATTGCTGAAATGGCACAAAAAGGACATCGCAAAATCCTTGGTATTATTATGGCACCCCACCAATCCAAAGTGAGTTGGGAATGGTATCAACTGGCTGTCCAGAAGGGGATTGATGCTGTTGAAGGTGAAAAGCCAACTATAGACTATCTTGAACCTTGGTATACTCACGAAGGATATGTTGGTGCGATCGCTGAGATTATCAAATCTGCCAGTGGTGACAAATTAGATCGTGCTGAACTGGTTTTCACAGCACACTCAATTCCACAAGCAGCAGCAGATATTTCACCTTACTCCCAACAATTTGAAAAAACAGGTGAAGCAGTCGCGCATGAACTTGGAAAAACACGGTTCGATTTTGCCTACCAAAGTGAAGTGGAAACAAGCACTGTTCCCTGGACGCAACCTGATATCAACGATTGGCTTGTTGCTAAGGAAAAAGAAGGTGTTGAGACTGTTGTTGCATCTCCGATAGGATTCCTGTGTGACCACGTTGAAGTGTTATATGACCTTGACATTGAAGCGAAAGAGATAGCAGATACGTGCGGCATAGAATTTATTCGTGCTGGAACAGTAGGCGACCATCCAAAATTCATACACATGCTTGCGGATTTTGTTTGTGAAAGAGTTGAGATGTAGGAGGGAACTCCGATTCCCGATTATTACTGAGTTAACTCGTACTTGACGACCTCAATATATGAGAGGGTATTTTGATGTCACAAGAACAGATAAGTGCAATTGTTATCGGTGGTGGCATCACTGGTTTGAGTGCAGCCTATCGCTTAAGACAGGAAGCAGAAGAAAGAGATATTCCTCTTAAAATCACTTTGCTTGAAGCATCCAATAACGTTGGCGGTGTAATTCAAACTGAACACCGAGATGGGTTTATCGTAGAACACGGTCCGGATGCCTTCATTACGACAAAACCGTGGGGAAAAGCGTTATGTGATGAACTCTGTATCTCTGATAAACTGATTGGCACAAATCCAAAGGTCAGACGAAGCTTCGTTGTAAGAGAAGGTAAGTTGCTTCCAGTGCCAGAAGGTTTTTATATGATGGCACCAGGTTCGTTTGGTCCTTTTATCAAGAGTCCTATCTTTAGTCTATGGGGTAAATTTCGTATTGCGCTTGATCTATTTATCCCCCGGCGCAGCGAAATAGATGATGAGTCAGTTGCAAATTTTGTTAGACGTAGACTTGGAAAGCAGGCTTTTGAACGGATGGCACAACCGATGATAGGTGGTATCTACACCTCAGATGCCGAAGACTTAAGTCTAAATGCTACGTTTCCAAGATTTCTGGATATGGAACGAGAACACGGAAGCATCATCAAAGCACTCTTGGCACAAAAACGGAAAGCAGCCCAAACAAGCCGTGACACAAGTGGACCGCGTTATAGTCTGTTTCAATCATTTACAGCAGGTATGCAGACATTAACTGATACTCTTGCGGAAAGACTATCCGATTGTATTCGTTTACAGAAGAGAGTGAACACAATTCAGCAAGGCGAGAGTGACGTAGGTTGGATTGTGTGTCTTGATGACGGTGAAAAGTTTGAAGCAGATCTGATTTGTATCGCCTTACCTACCCACCATACCGCCAAACTAATATCTCCTTTTTCATCTTCTCTTGCGGGAAAACTTTCTGCAATTCCGTATAAATCGTCTATCACAGTGAATCTTGCTTTTCGTCGTGAAGATGTGTTGCATCCTCTGAATGGAATGGGGTTTGTTGTTCCAATAACAGAAGGATTGCATATAGTCGGGTGTTCGTTTAGTAGTGTAAAATTTGAAAACCGTGCTCCAACGGATCATGTTTTATTGCGTGCATTTGTTGGTGAAAACGCATATATAATTGACGAAGGAACGGACACCGATAAATTGGTTGCTACTGTACTTAAAGAGGTGACGGAATTACTTGGAATTAGAAATGACCCTATTTTTTCAGTCGTAAGCGAACATTCAGCAGCTATGGCACAATATCTCGTCGGACACAAAAAAGTGATTAGTGAGATAGAGAACTTAGTTGAGAACTTTTCTGGACTCGCTTTAGCAGGAAATGCTTATCACGGAATCGGAATTCCTGATTGTATCAATAGTGGACAACAAGCAGCATTGAAGTTACTCAATGCATTGTAGAAGAACGATGATGCGTTTTATAGTTATTTCACGCACTGGTATTGTTAGTATATTTTTGTGTCTTTCGGGGATGTGTATTTTCTCACTCTTTTTGTCCTTTGTATCTGATGTGCGTAGCAATGACGATAAGTATCACGACATGTTTCGCGGATTTGAAGAGGGTAAGTGTAAGAGTTGTCATCCAGCCATTTGGCGAGAATGGGAAAAATCTATGCATGCTCAAGCATGGACAGATGAAGTCTATCAAGCAGCTGCAGCACAGATAAAGGATAGAGAAAATAGTTGTGACCCGTGTCATGCACCAGAACCGATACTTGTGACGGGTATTGGGAAAATGCCAAAATTGCGTAACGAACAACGTGACTCAGGCGTTTCATGTCTAATATGTCATCTGGATACGGATGGCGCAATGCATGGACCTCCTGCAAGTGCTGAAACAAATTTCCATGCAAATGTAACCGATCCTATCTATACGTCACCAACAAAACTCTGTGCTACGTGTCATGGTCAGAAAAGTGTCCCCGAACACGATCAGGTATCAAGTTTTCTTGACAGTAGATATGCGGAAGAAAAGAAGAGTTGTGCTACATGCCACATGCCTATTGTCAATCGGATGCAGAGCACAGCAAGTTACGAAAGCATCAAAGGGAGGAAACATACATGGCGTGGTAGTCGTAGTGTTGCTCAACTTAAGAGTGCTGCGACGGTCAAGATAGAGTTTGAAGGTAAGAAGGCAACAGTGATTCTACAAAACAAAGCCGGACATCTTATGCCGGGTGGAACGTTACGGACTATCATTCTTGATGTGACACACCTTTCACCTGATGGCATTCAGCAACAGGAAAAACAGGTTTTAATTTCAGAAAAAACGGCAAATCGTCTAAAACCAGATGAGAAACGCACTTTTGTTTTTGCCGTGAACGTGGGTGACAATCTTACAGCTCGTTTAAGGTATCAACTCACGCCAGAAACACCTGAAGATAAGTGGGTGCTTATGGCAGAAGTGATTATGGTTGTGCCGTAATTTATGTTGGTACTGTTAATGAAACATAAACTCTATACATCCCAAGAGAATCTTTGTTGACAAATTAATCGTTTTTTAGTACTATGTCAAATAGATTATTTTTTAATTGTTTATGTATGTAGAATATTTTGGTAAAAATTCAGAATTTTCATTTGACATAATTTATTAATTATGGTATTATATTATACATTGATTGCAATTTAATCGTAAAATACAAATAGGCGGGGAAATTTACCGAATTTCTAACATAAAACGCCACATCCCGATTAAAATGCTTGCTTTATCTTGTTACTTTTGTTAAAATAACAGACGTTCTTATATTATGATCACAATTTTTTAAGTTAAATACATTATGTTACGTAATCATTTGAATCTGTTATGTGAACCTTCCATAAAGATTCCCGCTGGTCAAATACAAAACTTCGGTGCCACATTTTGCTCGCTTTTGACCTTACAAAACGGATACGTTGACACTATCCGCGGGTTGATTTACGTACTAAAGGAAAGAAATTAAATGCTTGGTAGTAGGATGTTTATTTTGGATGGGCAGACACCTACCTCCGGTCGTTTTATAGTGTTTCCCGCTTGCCCATCTAAAAACTTCAGTATTTAGTCTCGTATTTGCGTAGACTTAACGAGGAGGAAGAGTTAATGAAAAAACGAACACTTGTTTGTTTTTTGATTTTTTTATTGTGTGTTTTTCACAGTTCAATTCCAGACACAGTGTTTGGGCAAGATGCGGATCAAACTCCAGAACAACTTGCTAAACAGGTGTTTGACGAACACAATCAGGTACTTCGACGTGCAAGTGTAAAACAGTACCTGCCAGAGATTATTGAAGGACTTAAATCTACAGATGCGGACATCGTTTCTCTAATTAATTTAGCTATCACTTTGGTAGGGAGCGACCCCTCTGGGACAGGTTTAAAGGCTGCTGCTGAATCTCAAGGAGTCACACTAACAGATGACCATATTGCAATTATTGCTGACTCAGATGTTCAAAAAGTACTTCAAGATGACACCACTGTGGCATTATTGAGTCTTACTGGTGATGACCTTGCGGCAGGACTTGATGAGCTTTTGAGGTTGATCAATGAGTCTGAGGCAATTACGGATCCAGGAGATTCAACTCCACCAGATCCAGCACCACCGACGATATCTATTACAACCCCGAGTCCGACAACTGCTCAAAGTGGTTCGTTTAATGTCGCTTTTACTACTGCTGATGCTAACCAAGACCCGGTTACTGTGACAGCATCTATTTCGGTAGATCCAGCTGAGGCAGCGGGATATTACAGCAGTACGGTCATTGGCAACAGTGTCCGGGTTACGCAGACTGCTCCCACCACGGCAATGTCTACCATTCCTGGCGCGGCTGTCACGTTGACTCTGACAGCTAACGATGGGACAGCGGATTCAACCCCTGCAACTATTGTGATTACATTTGGTGCAGCGGAGTTACCGCCAGAGAAACCTCCAGAACCACCGGATAAGCCAGAACCTCCGACAGGTGATGAATTACCGCCAATTGGCGAAATTACTTCAAACTTGAACGGAACGTCACGAGTTGGTGGTTTATCCCTTAACCGGGTGCATGGTAGAGCGTTTATCCGTGGTCTTATTGTTGAGGCTGCTGGACAAGCTACTCTTGATGCTTTTAATCAGAATCCTGACGCACTTGTTGAACCCGTTGTTGATTTTATTTTGAATCAAGTGCCAGCAGGTTTTCTCCCAAAGAAACAGATTAGGCAAATGTTAACTGCAACACAACCTTCCTCTATTTTTGCTGAGGAAGCGGATTCGCAGTTGGATTTTGAGAACTTTGGGAATGCAATTGCACCAGCCCTTAATGAAATCATCTATACCAATGTAGATAATACTACGAAATACCTTGCAAGTGATAATCTGAATGTGTATGTCCGAGTTCCAGATACACTTCTTGGTGGTAACGTTGAAGTTGGTCTAAATGGTTATAAAGTTGCAAATGCAACGCGTATCACTCCGTTAGTATTCCAACAGGATACGATTCCATATACATTCAGTTTGGATGAAACGCTTGCTGCGATGAACTTACCAGCATGGCCGAATGCAAATTTTGATAACCAACTATTCTCAGGTGTTGTCCTGCGTTATTCACAAACTGGTATTGATGGTGAATATATTGCTGTTGATATGGATCCAGTGCAGAGTGAGAAAGGTGTGGTTTGGGAAAGTGAAATAGGTATTCCGCCGCCAAAAGAAGAAAGAGACCCTGCAGCGAATATCTACTACTATTTTGAAGTCACATTGGCTGAACCAGTGATGCTTGAACTTATCAACCCAGAAGCACTTAGTGAAGCGGTCAATTCAGTAGATGGAACACATACGCTTGAAGCAACTAGGACTTATGAGATCAACAGTTGGGCAATGCCTGATCCGCGTAACATTCAATTGGATGATCGTGGTATATTGGAAGCGTTGTTCACAGATGATGTAAGAAATCAAATCATCCAAATTGTTGCACCTTTAGTTAATGAGATATTGGCTGGCAACGCATCAGAGATTAGAGTTCCTGGTAATCAAATTCGAGGACTCCAAAATGCATTGCTAAATAGTGCCAATGACTTATTCACACACTTTGAGACAACATTTGATCCGATGCTGGTTTCTGTATTCAGTTTGCCTTATGTTGACATAGCGACAGAGTCTCTCTGGTATGCAAATATAGACCCAATTGCTGATGGACCTGTGAACTTTGAGGCACGTGTTGTTAATGCTGATGGTGATGTTGTAGATCATATTGTTGAAGAAATTACAGCTGATGATTCTGCACCTGAAGCAACCATCACTGAAATGGATGAAAACATCGTTCCTGCTGGAAATGCAACAGGTTACTGGAACCGAGATGGTGTTTTTGTTTCTACTGCAACTCCCGCAGATACGCCTGCTTTGATTAACATTACAAGCACTGTTACAAAAGGCACTGTAGGAGAAGGTGAAGGTTATCTCGTTTACCAGATTATCAAATTGGATGAGCATGGAAGACCTTTGAGCACTTGGTTGCCATTGACAGTTCTGAATTCTATGGTATCCTCTGATCTTTGGGATCTTGTTGTTGAAAATTTACCAGATGATCTGACAGAATTTGCTGTTCCAGGTACTGATACCACACTTAATATCAGTGATTTTCCATTAGAATTCATAATTAGTGCGCTACAAGGTGATGTGCCTATTCCAGGTGTTGATATAGACACAATCATTATTGATGCTATAGAAGATTTCGTTGGAATAAGGATAAGTGAAGATCAATATGCGTTACTCGCAGAGCTATTAGGCGCAGTTGTTGATGACATAAACTTATTTCCAATCACCTCTGACCCATCACGCATGATGACAATACCTATTCAAGGTGCAAATATGCCACTTATGCTTGGTAATTACGGCATTCGTGCGATGGGTATTGATACACTCTTTAATGTTGGTTCTCATGTGGCTCCAACACGTTTGAGAGTCGTTGTCCCTGAATGGGATAGAACCAGTGTCACTATGGCAAGTTTAGGAGATCTCAATGGTGATGGTGATGCGGATGAAGCGTATGAAAGTGGAACTATCTATAGTAATGCTACAGATGTTACGTTAACAGTCGTGGTTGATGAGCGCACGGTGCATCCAGGAACAGTAATGGTTCAATATTTGGATGCTGAAGGAACTTGGCAGACCATCGATGAACTTGAATTAGCCGAAGCCGGTGTTCCAGCAGGAACAGCACTCACACTTCCATGGAGCGTAACCGATTTTGATGATTTAGTCATGGCGGGTGATACCGTTGAACTTCGGACAGTTACTACGAACGGTCTGAAACTTACTGATGAATCAGAAACGTTTAGCATTAATCTTGATGCTGATGTTCATCCAGTTGATCCGAAAGTCCTGAATGTTGATTTTGATGAAACATCTGTCATGATGACAAATCCTGATAGTGGTGCCCCACAAGGCACAATCCAACTGATTGCACATACGCCACGCAGAACCGTACCTGAAACTACATCACTTCTTGTTGAAGTAAAACGCGCAAGTGATGAAAAATGGTCAATGGTTGGTACTGTTGAAATGGGTGATGCAAACGGTATGAGTGGTGTAGATGCCGCCGCAATTATGTTTAAAGGTAAAACATTAGGCGAAATCTATCCTTCAGATGCTTCAATGATTCACATTAATGAAACCAGCAGTTACCTAATGTGGACTATAACTGTAGATACAACACTCTTAGAAGATAGTATTACAGTGGATAACCCGGGTGCTCGTGATGCATCAATGGATGACAACCAATATATGGTTCGTGCTACACCTGTTGTTGATGGTAGTCTACCAGATAATCCTAATGAAAATCCGACAGCTGAAGGTGAGGAATATACGGAAATGTTCTCAGTTGACAACGATGATGATGTCGCACCGCTTGGTCCGACGAATGTTGTTGCAACAAGCATTGACGCGATGTATCATGTGTTTGAAGACAATGGTGATGGAACATACACCGTTGGCGGTCTCGTTGATAAGTATGATCCAGAGATCAACTCTCCGACCGTTACTATTGCAATTACACCATCTGCTGATCGTCCTACATACCATTCAGTCAAGTTGCTAACGACACTGCCCGAAGGTGCTATTATCGGTGAAATCACTGAAACCGCTGAAGGTAGTGGTGTGTTTACTGTAACAATTGATGTTGGCACACTTATGGATGCTGATGAGTTTGTTCACAATGACAGATACCTTGAGGACGCATATATAGATAATCCAAGCGAATTTATCTACAATCCGAAAGGTGATGTCTTTACATTCCAACTTCATGCATTAGCGTATGATAAAGCAGAAGCGTATGATGATGCTACTGCTGCAGACGAAATGTTCATGGAATATGGGAATGTCCAAGCTGACGATTATGATGGTGACGAAATCACGGTCAATGTGCAAAACACATACAGAAATGATCCTGGTGTGATAGCAATAACCGTTGAAAATTCAGATGGTATGGTAAATCCTGATAGTGGTGCACCACAAGGTGAACTTACTTTCAATGTATATACATACTATGTTACATCACCTCCAACCGAAGGAATTCGTGTTGAAGTGAAACGACCCGTTGATGATACATGGGAACGTATTACAGGTACTGCTGTAGAGCCCGTTGAAGTAGATGTTTCCGATGTGCCAGGTATTGCCGATTTAGACGATATTACTGGCGGACTTATCGGAATTACACAAGCAGGAACTGAATCAGGTGGTGAATCTGTAGTCGCAATTCCCGGACGTTTCATGAAATGGCAGTTTATCGTTGATACTCGCGAGTTAGCACTTGAAGATACCGTCACAGCAGAAGGTACCATCAAATTAGATGATACAATCAGTCGTGGCGATGCATCTGAACGTGATGTATCTGTAGACGAAAACCAATATGAAGTGCGGGCGATTTCGCTCACACCAAAGAATATCGATCATCCTGAATACCCACAACGGGATGGTGTTGAAGCATCCTTCTCATTAGATAATGTTGATGATGTTCCACCACTAGGTCCCACAAATATCGTTGGTGTTTCTGATAGAGATGCCTATGGTGATATGCAATCGATTGAAGCCAATGAAGATGGCAGCTACACGGTTGGTGGTATTGTTGATCAAGGTGTGAATTCACCCGCTGGAATATTCCATATTGAACCAACTGCTGAACCAATTACTTATGCTGGTGGTAGCCTTAAGCTTGTTCAAACTGCTCCTGATGGAACAGAAACAGAAGCTGCTGGAAGCCTTGATGATGGGTATATTGAAATAGATGTAGGTCTTCTTGAAAATGGAACTTACATGTATTATGCCCTCGTTGCTGATAAAGAAGGTAATGTTCAAGTACAAGGTGAAGCAGATATGCCATCACCTATTGTAACTGTTCATGTCAATAACTTCCGTGTAAGTGATATTACAGATCTTACTGTAACTTCAGTTGATGGCGTAATGGTTGATGGAGAACTTCCTGAAAGGATTCCTCTCCGTGAGTCCATCGGCGTTAGTTTCAATGTTCCTAATGGCACATTGATGGTTGATGATCTTACTGCTGTTCATGTCAATGGCGAACAGGCTGCATTTGCTGCTGGTAGTGATGCTGAAAACGCATTCTCGCTGATGGCATCAGAACTATCAAAGATTGCAAGTGGTCACTATACTGTACGAGGTGAAGTAACCAAACGCAATGGTTCTGTAACCTTCCCAATGGCAATGGTCAACTTGGATAATACCGCACCTATGATTAGTTTCGTATCACCTGTTGAAGGTGAAGCGATAAATGATTTACCTACGCTTCATGCTATGTTTAATGATGGTGATCTCGGTGTTGGAATAAGTGTTGACACAGCAATGGTAGGCTTAGCACGGGTAAGACCTGACAGTGAAAGCCAAGAAGAAATTGCCATTGATGTAGACCAAGGCATGGTTGAACAAGACATCGACTCAGTTGTCTACACTCGTATTGACAAACTTGCAGGCGGTGCCTATAAGTTTACAGTACAAGTTTCTGACAGCCTCGGTAACGTTGGTGAAGCATCAATAGCATTTGCTGTTGAAGGTATCAATCCAACTGTTATGATTACTGCACCTGCTTCTGGACAGGCATTTGACGCAAGTCCAGCAAGTGTCACTGGTTTTTTTGCCGGTGGTGGTGAAGTAAATATCACAAGTTTTACCGTGAATGATGTTGATGTTTCAGAATCGGTAACAGTAGATGAAAGCAACTTCACTTATGTGCCTGATGAAGGTTTCAGTGAAGATGCATATACAGTCTCTGTTGAGGTAACAGATGGTAGCGGATTAACCGCACAAACATCATTAACCTTTACAGTTGAATATCCAGTTCCAACCGCAACTATTGACACACCAACTGCTGGTCAAGTCTATAACCACGGTAAACCAATTATTACAGGCACATTCTCTGGAGCTGACCCCGTAATAGGAACACTCTCCATTGATGATGGCGAAGGTGTGATGGTTGTTGATGGTAATGACTTCACTTATGAACCAACTGAAAACTTGGCTGATGGTGACCATACAGTCACTCTCGCCGTGATAGATGTCAATGGAAATACTGCAGAAGCAACGACCGAGTTCACAATAAATATCGCAGGTCCTTCCGTAGCAATCCATTCACCTACTGCAGGGCAGATGTATGACCACGGTATGCCAAGTATTAGAGTTGAAGCTTCTGCCGACGACGAAGCACAACCCGTAACAGTTTCAGTTATGGTTAATAGTGAAGCTGCGACAATGAATGATGATGGCACGTATTCACCTGCTGCTGAGTTAGGTGATGGTGAGCATACAGTAGTTGCTACGGCGACAGATGCCAATGGTAAGACTGCTGAGGCAACAGTTATCTTCTCTGTCCTATTGCCTGTCCCGACAGCGTCCATAACAACACCCGCAGCAGGTCAAGTCTATGACCACGGCATGCCTATTATCACGGGTGAAGTTTCTGGTGCTACACCAATAGCAGGTGTACTCTCTGTTGACGGTAAAGAGGTAATGAAAGTAACTGATACTGAATTCTCTTATACACCAACAGATGCACTGAGTGATGGAGACCATACAGTCATGGTGTCAATCACTGATGCAAACGGTAGAACCGCGCAAGCATCTACAAGTTTCACAGTGAATATACCTGGTCCGTCAGTCACACTTCATTCACCAGCCTCTGGACAGATGTATAGTTATGACGAACCAGTAATAACTTGGGAATCATCTGGCGTTGCAGAACCTATTTCTACATCCCTGACAATTAATGGTGAGGAAGTAGAATTAGCAGACGGCGCAGATAGTTATACACCTGAAGAAGGTTTAGGTGAAGGTGAGCATACGGTTGTTGTAATGGTGACAGATGTAAATGGAAAAACTGCACAAGCAACTGCTGTCTTTACAGTAGAATTTCCAATGGCATCCGTAACACTTACATCACCAACTGCTGGACACACCTATACCAACGGCTCACCGGTTATTAGCGGTGAATTCACAGGTGTTGGTGAAGTTGAAGTGAAAGTTACTGTTGCAGGTAAAGACGCAAAAGTTACCAAAGATGGAAACCAATTTACAGCTGAACACCCAAGTGTTTTGGGACATGGTATGCATAAGGTTGAAGTTGAAGTAACAGATGCTAACGGAGAATCAGCAATGACTTCTGCTGAATTCATGGTTGATCTACCAGCACCAACTGTTGAAATTCTTTCACCAGCTCCTGCACAAACTTATGGTAATGGTGAAGCAGTTGTTGTTAGAGTTGAATACGCTGGTATGGATGTAAGTGTATCATCATTTACTATCAACGGCGAAGATGTTGAGGTAGAACCCGAAGACAACATGTTCATGCATACACCAGAAGGATTAACAACTGGCGAGTATGTTGTGAACGTTGAAGTTACGGATGCTGCCAATAATAAGACAGCAATGGATACTGTTGTATTCAATGTTAAGTTGGATTCAACGCCACCTGTCATTTCTGAAGTTGCACCATCAGGAACTCTCAAGGACACATGGGTGAATGTCTCTGTTGTCGTTAGTGATGAGCAGTCTGATATAATAGGTGTTGACTTCTTCATTCGCAATGAAGCTGATACACATAAAGGATTCCTTCCTTTAGGTACTGTTATTGCAGGTGCTCAAAATAGTGCGACTACACAGCAAATTGCTGATGGCAATGTCCTGACGCAAGGAAGTTTCGCAAATGGAACACATACACTGAAAGTAGTTGCTACCAGTGAAGGTGGATCATCGTCTCATACATGGTCATTCACAGTGGTTACAGACAACATCAAACCAACGATCACATCAATCACACCATCTGGTACACTTCATGCTGGACTTCCGACAATATCGGCAAGTGCACATGATGCATCAGGTGTGGCTGAGATTGTTATTACCGTGATGGATAGTAGTGGTGAAGTTGTTGAAGGTAACATGGAGAATGATGATGAGGATGGTTCTGAGGGGATCACCCGTTCTGACTTCATGCCTGAGATGCCTCTTGATGAAGGCACTTATGTGATTGAAGTTCGAGCGACCGATACACACGGCAATACATCTTCTGCAAAAGGTGGATTCTCTATTGACTTTGATACTGCTGCACCATTGATCACTTCTTCATCACCACAGAATGGTGCACGCTTGATGTATGCACATGATGATGAGAAGAGACCAACTATTTCGGTCACCTATGGTGATGCAGAAACCGGTGTCAACGTTAAATCCATAAGGTTTGTCTTCAATGACGAGTTGATTAACCTCACAGATGATCAAAAGTCAGCAACACAGGTAATCTATATGCCTCCTGCTGACCTTGAACCTGGACAATATACGGTTAAGATAGAGGTGTCTGACAACGCGCAGAAACAAGGAAACGTCTCTGATGAAGCAGAAGGTGCTCGTGAAGCGAACACTGCTGTTTATGAGTTTAGTTTCTTTGTTGAGCATGGCGATGTGCCAATTCTGAGGGCAGCACCATTTAACTATCCTAACCCATTCACGGATAAAACTCGGATTTCACTCGTACTTGCACGTCGTTCAAATGTTACTATCACAATATATGACGTAACATTACGCCCCGTGCGCGTGCTTGTGGATAACGAAATAATGGAAGCTGGTTATTATACACCTGCAGCTGATTCAGATACAAATCCCTTCAGTTCAATCGGTTGGGATGGAAAATCAAGCAACGGTGAAGACTTAGCTCGCGGAATCTATTTCTGTGTAATAATGGTAACAGATGGTGTTGAACCTGAATACGCCATTCTTAAGCTCGCTCTGACGCGCTAAGTAAACAGATAAGTCCACATATTGGAATTGGGATATGTTCCCAATTCCAATGGTGAGACTTCAATGGAGGATATAATGTCTAACACAAAGCAAAAATTGCTATACGGTTTAATTACCGTTTCATTTCTTATCCTTGCTGTGTCACCTATCTGCTTTGCAGAGGGTGAGGTAAATTTAATGCCTCATCTACGTTTAGGGGCAGGTGCGCGTTCAATTGGTTTAGGCGGCGCATTCACAGCAATTGCAGAAGATGCCACTGCCACTGTCTGGAATCCTGCCGGACTTGGTTCAGCGGCGGATCTTAGCCTCAATTTCTCTACTCAGAGACTATCACTTGATAGAAGTCATAATTTCATCGCAGTTACAAAAACTCTCGGTAATGCTGGAGCTGTCGGTCTTGCTGCAACTAATTTTGGTGTATCGGATTATAGTTTATATGATGCATCAGGTGATTATGGTGGAAAAGCCGATTACAGCACAAATGCCTATTCACTTTCCTACGGAATTGCATTCGGAAACTTCAATGTTGGTCTAACTGGCAGAATGCTTTCTGACAATTTCGGTGTAGACTCAGTTGAAAACCAGAGCGGTTTCGGTGGTGTTGATATCGGTTTGATGGGCCACGCATTACATATAGATGTTGAAGAAATGCAAGTTCCTACTTTCCATTATGGAATTGTTGGTAAATATCTTGGCGCATCTGTTGGTGAAGGTACTGTCCCTATGGTGGTTAATGTTGGCGTTGCCTATGATCTTTATATGGGTAATGTTGTTACTTTCTCAGCTGATATTGAGCAAGAATTCGTCAATCTTGATGACAGCGCATTTAGCATGCGTGGTGGTGTAGAATATCGGTTGATGAATATCAGATCAACAGAATTCGCACTACGGGCTGGCATGAGAGCATCCCGCGATGTTCAGAACCTCTACGGTGGATTCGGTGTGAATGTTGCTGGACTTCAAGTTGATTATGCTATCCAAGATGGTATATCAAGTGGAATTAATAGTGATGGAAGCACACATTATGTTTCTGTTTCCTACACATATTAGGACTTAAGAGGAGAATACTAATGAATATGATTAAATCCACACTAAAATTAACCTTGATTCTCTATCTCTGTGTAGCACTCAGTGGGGTGTATATCTTATCTGCTACAGCACGAATCACACCAAAAGAAGGTGGTGAGGATACTAAACTGATCACTATTGTAAAAGGTGATACACTTTGGGATCTCTGTCAAGAACATTTGAAGGATCCTTTGCGGTGGCGTGAGTTGAGTAAGTATAATGACTTCACAAATCCTGACCTTATTTATCCAGGCGAAAGCCTACGGATACCAGTCTCTATGATGAATGGTATTGTTGAGGAAGTTGGAAATAAGGTTGAAATTGATCAGGAGGAGTTGGAGAAATTACGTGCTGAACTTGAAGAATCTGAAGCAACTCGTGAGAAATTGTCAGGTGAAATAAAGAGTTTGAATGCAAGCATTGATAAGCTTGAAAAACAAATTAAAGCTCTTGAAACCAGCCAAAAATCACAGAAAGTTTTACTTGATGCAATTAAGAAAGCAAATAATGATGCCGCGACAGATGTCAAAAAAGTAGTGAGAAATAACAAAAATGCATTACAAAAGCAGTTAAACGAACTACAGGGACATCTTGATTCTTCTAATGAGATGCTTGGATCACTTCAAAAAAATCTTAAGGCTACACAAGAACACATCGGAAATATACAAAGTGATGTGAAAACTGTGTTAGCACAGATTGAAGCAAATCAAAAGGGAATCAGCGAACTGAAAATGATGTTAAAAGATGCTGAAGGTGTGCATGAAGAGGTCTCTTCATCCAAACGCGCACTTGTCTTTGTTACGACAGTTGCTGCTGGTATCGGTTGGTTTGTCCTAAATGCAATCGGCGGACGTAGTGGCGAATAAGCATACTCGCTAGACTTTTAGCAGGGAAGGTGTGTATAACACCTCCCTGCTTTTTTTATATTATATTCATAATGCATTCACTTAATTTTAATTATCAATTAAAGCCTTTTGATAAGACAATTCAACTATACGGCGACAGAGCAGGCGGTCAGGGAAACTTTGACTTTGCAGGACTTGCAGAACTTCAAACCTTAAAGGTCGTCTTATTGAAAGGAAATCCTCATAGTCTTGAACAACCAGCAGATTGGAGGCGGTTTCTACGACTGCTTGATCTTGCCCAACGTTTACATAAGCCTGTGATATTATGGAACCTTCCACTCACACAGAACACATCAATAGAAAAACTAACGTCATTGGAATTGGGAACAGCAATTAAAGATGTTAGAATCAAACTGCTCAGATTACCGCAACCCATAATATCTGTTTATGATGATACTTTCGGTATAGACAATGAGAATTATATATTAAAGAGTGTGGATGGAACAATCGTAGTAGTCTCTGATGAGGAAAATGATAAGAGAGAACAGATAATAAAACAGAACAATTTATCCTATGTTAACCAACTGTCAGATATATCAAAGAAGGTATCTGAATTGTTAGATGAGTTTTCAAGAGAAGAAGTCAGTGAATTATTTGCTATACGATTAGAAAGAGTTCAGGAAACAGAGAAAAGTTGAGTTCATTTCATTCACATATATGAGTTAAGAAAGAGTCTAAGCCAATATTACCCTTTACGCAATCAACACATCGTGAACTGTATCCCATAGGAGTATTATTACATAAGCAATCACGGTGACCACTAATACCACTTTTATCCATTTGTCACCCATTTTTACTGCCAAATGACTTCCAATCCAGGCACCAGTTGCGTTACCAACCGCCAATGTAAAACCCAAAACCCAATTGACATGCCCCTTGCTAATAAAAATACCTAAAGCAATGATAGTATAAAAGAATATAATAAAGACTTTATGTGCATTAGTTATCACCAGATCGCTATCATCCAATATTCGCAAGGTAGCAATGACTAACAAACCAACCCCTGCCTGTATGAAGCCACCATATATACCAACAAAGAATAGAGCAATAAATGTGACAATTTGATATTGCATTCCACTCGGATTTATTTTTTTCTGTAACCATTCTGTTGGATTAAATAGTGTCAGAATTAGCATTGTAATCATTACAACAGCAAGAACAGGTTTAAATACGCTATAAGGTGTCAAGGTAGCAATGTATGCTCCTATTCCTGCACCGATCACGGCAGGGATTGTTAAGTTTATAGCGTGTCGAAAATTTGATACTCCCTTACTGCGGAACCCCATAATTGCACTGAAGTTTTGACAGATAATCGCCACTCGATTCGTTCCGTTAGCAATGTTTGTTTCATCAGTTCCCGTAGGAAGGGATGAAACATCAATTGCAAAAGGTATAAGATAAACAAGAGTGGGTAAAGTCAAGAGAGAACCACCAAATGCAATGGTGTTGAGAAACCCAGCAAACATACCAACTGTCATTAGTAGAATAATATACAAAATATCAAGACCGAATAACTCAATTCCCATCAAAATCTCCTTCTCGTTGTGAAGTTTTTCTTGTTCCATGACGATATTTGACAAATCTTATCAAAAGAAATGCAACAAGATTACCTAAAACAAAAGCACTTATGATCCCAATTAGTAATGAAAATGCAATTGTTTGAAATAACCCGTATCCAAATGGACAATGCCAACCAAATATCAGAATTCCAATTCCTGAGATAACTGCTCCGAACAGAAAACCGGTTATGCCAGCAATACCTGATATATTTTGATATTTTTTCAGTTGTGGTAGGTGTATTTGAAACATACATCACCAAATAAAATATGTACAATTTGGAATAAACAAATGGTGGTGCGTTGTACAATGCACACACCACCGAGACTTGTTTTCATATTTGTTGATATGAACTCAATCTGTGATTTATAGTAAAAATCATAATTATTTACACACTACGGTA
This sequence comes from Candidatus Poribacteria bacterium, assembly GCA_965214095.1. Taxonomy (GTDB): domain Bacteria; phylum Poribacteria; class WGA-4E; order WGA-4E; family WGA-3G; genus MSPOR6. Next base: position 3,856,463 of record OZ243938.1, read on the forward strand.
GGTTCGGTTTCCTAACCGAACCAGTGTTTGTCCAGTCTCATAGATGCGGTTAGGAAACCGCATCTACCGGTGAGTGTGCACGTGTTTTTACATTTCACTATAATTATGGAGCAATTTGATGTCATCACAGTATGCTAATCGATTCCTAAATACTTATTCCTTCCTTTGACAAGTGCTTCTATTTTCCGGTCAACGACTGACCTTTGTAGCATCCAAAACCCGCAGTCTGGATGTACCCAACCAATTCTTCCAGAACCTAATACCTGTTCTGCTTTTTCTATGCTGGTTGCAACTTCATCAGGAGTTTCAACTGGATTAACTTTCACATCAATGACACCGATACCGAGTTGTATTTGTGCGGAAACATCCTTGAGTGCATCAAGATCCGCATTCGGACGATGTTTCAACTCTAATACAAGATGGTCGCATCTTAGCATATTCAGGAAGTCTATCAGTGCCTTCCAACTACCTTGTTGGATTACTTGACCACCATAATTGCCGAAACAAAAATGTACCGCCTTCTCGCCATCAAATGCATCGAGAACAATATTGATTGCCTCAGCAGCACGAGGACCGTCTTGTGGATTACCGGGTATATTTGCCTCATCAACTTGAAGGCATCGGCATTTCAGATCTCGCACCTGAGCAGACATTGTCTCAGCCAAGGAGGTGAGTAACTTGTCAAAGTCACCGTAATGTTTGTCCAACAAAGTCCGGGCAAGCATGTATGGACTAGTGACAGTAAATTTTAAGTTATTACCTGCAACATCCACCGCACGTTCACAATCAGATACAAGGTTTAATGTGCCCTCACCTAAAGTATCCTCAACAACACCCGCGGGTTTGGCACGGAATGCCATCGTTTGCATCTGTCTAAATTCAGCCCAATCTTGTCGTCCAACTTCTGATCTAATACCAGAAAGCGGCCTTATAAAATAATCAATCATCCCATTGGTATCAGGATGATTGACATCAAATCTGTATAGTTCACCATCGGTGGGTAGGTCAATACCGTGTTGCCGTTGTATATCTACTACAACTCGGGTCGCATCAATCAGTGCTTGTTCTGACGGCATTGCATGAAGCCAAGATGGCACTGGATACGAACCGACAGTTGTTGTCGATATCTGTGGAGTATTTGTTATCATATCTTCGGTGTCAAGACCCCGTTGCTTTAGCACGGGGATGTAGACACCGCTCCTATTGTGTGTCAAGAAAAAACTTGCCTTTTAATCTAAAAACTAATATAATATCTTTAGCAATCGGCATTGGTTGTGATTGATGCTACGGCAGATAGCTAAGCAGTGAAACAATCACGTAAAAGCTTTGCTATTCAATACTGCTAAAGTTTTCAAAACATCTGTTGCGTGTTAGGGAAAGAAGTTTCAAAACTCATCCCGTTGATATTCACACGTGAAAATGTTTCTTAAGACCTCCTTTGGAGGTGCAGTTGGGACATCAACTGTTGGAGTAGGCTTTGTCACTGGAATGCCTGTTAGGTTTTCTAAACAAGGTCGTTGATACCACAATTGCTTGTGTGATTCTTTCAAAAGAATCACCGGAGTTTTAACTCGGTGAGTATGTCAAATTATTCAATATAGGAATCCTATGCTATGATATTATTCATTAACAAGTTCATAAGAGACAAGTTCAAATTCTGATTCTACCGGCACGCCGCCTCTGGTTTGCGTTTGCGTGAATTTAATGATACCGACATTCGGAGCCAACCACTTATTGACAACTGTAATATCAAGGTCAAAATCAGGTCCCTGAAGTTCAAAAATCCAGTGAAATGATTCTTGGATTTGGAACACGTTTTCAAAAGTACCAGCAGGGACAGTCACAGTTTCTTCAGAGAGAACTTCGAACTCATCTTTACCGTGGTCTAATGGAAAGAGTTCAGGTGCTAATTTTGCTTGAAAATTGACGTCCCATTTCCAACCGGGTATAAGCGGAAATTTATACAAAGGTAGAAATGGAACAAACATTATCGTATCTTCAGTGCCAGGGGTTATATTCTGTGCGTGTTGGAGAATGCCTATTATGTTCCCATTGTCGTCTAACTCAGGTCCAAGATAGGAGTAGTCCGCAACATTTTCCAAATCTTCAGCAGTGTTCGTCTTTTCAAGAACAAAACTCTCAACGGTTTTTCCATCTGCAAGTTGAATCTGTATAGTATCTATAATTTCAAAGATTATCTCTGTGCCTTCAGCATCACGGTATGTCCATTTATTTCCTACTGCTAAAGGGTAATAGTTACCTTCTCGTCCACGCCATACTTGGATATCAATGGTGCTTGTCGTAGAGCTTTTGCCATCGCTTACAGTCACATGAATCGGATATTTTTTTTCATCTTCTGGCGCGATCCAGATTGCCCCGGATTCATCCCCAGATATTTCTCCATTTGCTGCAGACCATGTGTATGTTAAGATATCGTTATTAAGATCATACACTTGGAGTCGAATGGATACTTCTGCTTCTGGTAGAACTATCTCCGAATCTGTTTCAAAGACAGAGATTACTGGGGCAAAATTCTTATTTCTTGGGACATTCTCATCGATGCCACAACCAACGATAGCTACAATAAAGAGGATACTAAAAAATGTCCAAACGGAACTATTCTTTTTCATGAGTTCATTTCCTTGCCACGTAGGACTTCACGTGATTGCGTTGTTCCATTACCTGTGACATTATATGCGAATGTATTCATTAGCCTGTCATTTTGCGAATTATTAGGTGCAGAGCCGTGTATGATAAGCGCATTGAAGAACACGGCATCTCCAGGATCCATTTCTACTGCAACAGCGTCTTCTCGTTCTTGATAGTGTCCGGGTAGAAATACACCGAATGTTTGATGTTTACGTTCATGTTCTTGCAAACCCCAGTTATGACTTCCTGGCACAAACTGAATACATCCATTTTCAAGGTTCGCTTCGCTTATTGCAAGTTGACAATTTATCATAACTGGTTTGTTGTTGTCATTTTTCCAATAAGCGTAGTCTTGATGCCAAGGAATTGCTGTGCCATCACCACCTGCTTTCGGTAGAAGTTTGCTATGAAACAGTGATATGTCAGGACCCATCATGCCTTCCAGCGCATCCAGAACGGCATCGGAGCGGAGAAGTCTGTTTAGTGTTGGACTCACTACTTCACTGTGCATGAGTTGCTTAATTAGCGGTGGGTGATCAGGATCATCTTCGTAGACTTCCCACGAAATACCTATGCCTTGCGTTGGATTCTCTGCCATACGGTTGTGAATGTCGTCAACTTCTTCTAAAATACTTGTGATGTCTTCTGCGGAGACGAGTCCTTTTTTTAGAAGATAACCGTTGTCTTCATAAAATTGTTTTTCTTTATCTGTGATTCCCATTTATAGTTCCTTTTGACAATAAGATTTATAGTGAATTATAATGTAAATTTGCAGAAAAATCAAGGTTTTCCTAATTGAAAACCAAGGAACATCCAATTGTCAAGATTCAGTATTGTGATACTCACGACGACTAAAGTCGTGTGCTTCTTTAGCACACAACTCGCCTATGTAATTCCTGCTTCCATCTCTCGTGCCTCCCTCCTGAGCTGCTTGAGGTCTTATATTGAATTGCACTCCAACTAACAGGTATAATGAATCGGGAAATCGTCTTTGTCAATGGTGTAATACTGCTTTTCATGAACCACTTTAATTAACGCATTGCATTGGAAAAGTGTTTACATCAGTTTTGAATACTGCTACAATACCGACAGACATTAAGATGAAAACGGATGGTCTGATGGATTACACGCTTGAAAACTGCCAAAAAATAGTTGACGAATGGATTAACTCAGTTGGTGTGCGATATTTTTCGGAACTGACAAATACTGCTATTCTCATGGAGGAGGTGGGTGAGTTAGCGAGAATAATGGCACGCAAGTTCGGTGATCAAAGTTTTAAGGACAATGAAGAAGATCTAAATCTTGCTGACGAGATAGCTGATATCCTTTTTGTTCTGATATGTTTGGCAAATCAAACAGGAGTCCACCTTGAAGATGCTTTCAAGCAGTCTATTCTAAAGAAAACAGGTCGTGATAGAGATCGTCATGCTAATAATCCTAAACTCTTTTCAGATAGTGGAGAAAAAGAATAATGACGCATAGAAGTTTACCGTTTTTTCTGATTCTCCTACTGTTGACGATTTCTGGTTGTGTGTTTTACAAGAGTACCCAATCAAGTTCACAAGAGATCGTTGATCCGTTGATTGAAAGAAATCAGCAATGGCGTGACAATGTTGATGCGGGTAATGCAGCGATAAAACGGGGTCAATTACAGGATGCGCTTGCAGCATTCAACGCAGCCATAAAAATCCATCCGAATTCAAGCCTACCCTATTATAAAATCGCTGAAATCTATCTACAACTTGATGAATATGAAAAAGCACGGGACGCATTTTACGCATTCTTAGAACTTGAGCCAAATCATATCACTGCACTTAATTATGTTGGGTTTATTTTTGAGCAATTGAATGATTACAATAATGCAGCAAAGTATTATGAACGTGTGCTAAGTATTTCAGATGATGATCTCTACGCCCTAAACCATCTCGGTTTAGCCTACAAGCAGTTAAACCGACTTGATGAAGCAGAAGCTACACTTCTTAGGGTATTGACACTTGATCCGGAATGTGAGAGTCCGGCATCAGAAAATTTACATAATTATTTAGGATTAATATATCTGATGCGGGGTGAAGTCGGTGAAGCGATTGCGCAGCTACGAGCATCAATTCGCATTTTTCCTAATGATATCTGGGCAAGGCAGCGTTTGGCATCAGTTTTTGAAGACCACCAACGTTACTTTGAAGCACAACTTCAATATCAGCAGCTTCTTGAAGTTGACTCCGATAACCTATATGCGAAGTCAAGATTGCAAGCACTTGCTCAACTTAGTCCTGTGGCGACTACCACAATAAATGTCCCACCTGTCTCTATTATTGAAACAGATGTTAATAAAATCATTGCGGATGCTCCTACCTCAGAAGATTACCCTAATGCTGATGTCCTCATCCTGTTCAACCATTTTAGCCATGATGTCCTACCTACGGGACGGTCGCGTTATACTACGCATCAAGTTGTTAAAATACTCAACGAAAGAGGGATACAAAAATACGGTGATATTGCAATTCCATATCAACCGAATACCCAAAATATTGGCGTGAACATTGCCCGAACAATTGCACCAGATGGCACAGAACATATTCCGCCTGAAGAAGCATTCAATGATGTGACACCCCCAGGTTTGTTATCCTACAATTTGTATTCTGATATGATGTGGCGTGTGATTTCTATGGTAGGGTTGTCTCCAGGTGTATGCATTGAATACCAAGTGACGCTTGAAGATAAATTAGAACAGGTAACCGGAAATAAAACCTGGATCACAGGTGGCTATAACTTTCAATCTTCAGAAGTTACACTTGAAACGGTCTTTGCATTGAGATTCCCACAGGATTATCCTATCCAGTGGGAAACCGATAACTTTGAGATTAAACCAGAGATTTCTTACGATGACAATGGGATTGTCTTGTATGTATGGCGGAATGGTGAAGTGCCAGCAATAAAGATAGAAGATAGAATGCCGCATATCAATGACATAGCAATGCGGTTGCGTTATTCATCAATTGAATCTTGGCAGGACGTTTACAAGTGGTATAAAGATCTCGCGAAAGGTCGTTATGTTTCTGACGAGCATATACAGTATACTGTAGAACAACTCATAGAAAACCTAAAAACCGACAACGATATTATTCGGGCAATATATCACTTTGTTTCCAAACAGATCCGTTACGTAGGAATTGAGCTTGGACAGAGTGCCTACCAACCATCTGCTGCAACGGAAGTGCTGCAAAAACAGTATGGAGATTGTAAGGATAAAACGACTTTGCTTATTTCAATGTTGGATCTCGTTGGTATCAAGGCGTATCCTGTAATGGTTAGCACGGCTCCTTATGAAAGAGTTAATATGACCTTGCCATCACTCAGTCAATTTAATCACATGATCGCAGCTGTTCCAACGGGAAAACGGAAATATATCTGGATGGACCCTACATCTAATACTTGTGGTTACGGAGATTTACCTTATAAGAACCAAGGACGAGTGGGATTCCTTATTGGAGATAGAGATGGTACTTTTGTTGATATTCCCATATTTCCAGCAGAATCAAATAAATTGGTATCTAAAACGGAGTTATGGTTAAATGATGAAGGTAAGACAAGAGGTGAAATACAAATTCGTTTGACTGGACAATATAATCTAAGTACCCGTTGGAGTTATAAACAGATTCCACCATCAGAATGGAAGAACACTCTTGCTGCTGAACTCAATCCGCTTTTTCCAAATATCGTTATAGACGATGCCACAATCTCCGATTTATATGATTCGGATTCACCACTTAAAATAAAAGTAGACTTTCACATTGAAAACAGTGTAACGGAACTCAATGATCAAGCTTTGCTTCAGATGCCGATAGATGAATTTTCTGACTATGCGGAAATTGTAGCCGCTGCAGAACGTTTTTATCCTCTTGACCTATACTATCCGATACAGATAGAGAAAACAATTCAGATTCACTTACCAGATGGTTGGTCAACTGTGTTGCCTGCTGACATTAAAAAGGAGACGAGTTTTGCTTCATTGCATAGGCAGTATAGACAACATGAGAATATAGTCCTTTATCAATTAGTTCTGACATTAAGGCAACAGTCAATTCCTGCTGTGGCATATACAGAAGCCAAACAATTCTTCAATCTACTTGCGGATGAGGATGGCAGTAGTCTCCTATTGAAGACAACCAACGATGATATATCTAACTTAAGAAATTAATGCTTTTTTATAGTTTAGAAATAACTTCATCCTTTTAATTTTTAATAAATTATTCTGATTCTATTTTTAACAATTTTGATTATGATCTTATCCTACATATATTATAAGGGGAAGCAATTATATGAATGACAACAGAAAACCTAATATTGTTCTCATCCTAAACGATGATATGGGATTTTCAGATTTAGGGTGCTATGGTGGTGAAGTCAATACACCGAATTTGGATCGGCTCGCGGCAGGTGGACTTCGGTGGACGCAATTTTACAATACCGCACGATGCTGTCCGTCACGGGCATCAATGCTTACCGGTCTCCATCCACATCAAACCGGTGTAGGACACATGATGAGTGATGATGGATTAGAAGGGTATCGTGGAGACCTGAATGATCGTTGCATCACGATTGCGGATGCTGTCCGATCCGAAGGCTATGGCACGTATATGAGTGGAAAATGGCATATTTCCAGACATACTGGTCCAGATGGTCCTAAACATAGTTGGCCCTGCCAGCGGGGTTTTGATGAATATTACGGTATAATTACAGGGGCTGCTAACTTTTGGAAACCGAACACATTGACGCGGAATAATACGCGTCTTGATAGTGATGACCTGCCAGAAGGATATTTTTTTACAGATGCTGTAAGTGATGAAGCAGTGAATTTTATTCAGAATCACCATAATAAGAAAGGTGATAGTCCGTTTTTCACTTATGTTGCCTACACCGCACCGCATTGGCCGCTACATGCACACGATGAAGACATAGCGGAATACAATGGAAGGTTTGCAGCAGGTTGGGATGAACTCCGAGAAGAACGTCTATCACGCATGCGTGAAATGAAGTTACTTGATGAATCATGGGGACTGACTGCTCGCGATCCATCACAACTTCCGTGGAGTGAAGCACAATATAAGGAATGGAACCAACGTCGGATGGAGGTCTATGCAGCACAGATAACACGCATGGATGCTGGTATAGGACGAATCATTGATTCACTTGAAGAAACGGGACAATTAGAGAATACCCTTATCCTGTTTTTAGCAGATAACGGTGGGTGTGCCGAGGAACTCGGTGGTCCACCTGCAGTGCGTGATAGAGATACACATATTAGCACACAGTTGACCTCAGATGGAAAACCTGTTTATCGTGGTAACGATCCGAGTATTATGCCAGGACCCGAAACCACCTATCAGAGTTATGGTGTGCCGTGGGCAAATCTATCAAATACTCCGTTCCGTCTTTATAAACACTGGGTGCACGAAGGGGGAATTGCAACGCCATTGATAGCACATTGGCCAGATGCAATCAATTCGGCAGGTGAACTCCGTCATCAACCAGGGCAGCTTCCAGACATCATGGCAACTTGTCTTGAGGTATCTGGTGCTTCATATCCTGAAGAACATGAAGGCAACCCTATTTTACCTTTAGAAGGGACAAGTTTAGTTCCAATTTTTGATGATAAAGATAACGGTAAAGAAATCCTATTTTGGGAACACGAAGGTAACTGTGCTATTCGTCAAGGGGATATGAAGCTTGTCTGTAGATTCCCTGGTGATTGGGAATTGTACGATCTCCAAGCGGAACGAACGGAAATCAACAATATCGCCGACAAGCATTCGGAAAAGGTGAAAGAATTAGATGGTTTGTACCAAGACTGGACGAACCGCTGCTTTATATACCCTTGGGATAAACTTCAGGAACACCGTAGACAACGTAGACAGAATAGATGATAGACGGAAAAACATTTTCGTCTAAAATGATTAGATAAGAATATGATTGCGTACCTAGAATTATGTTGTTGAATGTAAATAATAAGGAGAAAGAGAATGGTTGAAATTGGAGGACAGACGTTCTCATCAGTTGCAGATGTGCGAAAGCATGTACATGATCTGTTAAGCAATTTCCCGATGGATGAACCGTTAACAGGGACAGATGGTGCAATAATCCAGGAACTTTTCTTATGCCATCCCGATGCCGAAGAGAAAATTGGGGACAAGGAAATACAGTTCTTTAAGGTTGGGAAACATCAGCAGGCAGGGGCACGCGCATTTTGTATTGTGCGGTCAGATGATTCTGAAGAGACATTCAGTATGAAAAAGTGTGTTTCTGCATGGACACAGACACAGAAAACAGATGCATCAGCAAAAACTGCTAAAAGTCAGAAACCGAAACCACAGCAAGTTGTCAATACATTAGATTTAGAGACTGGGACAGATGTAGAAGGATTAGCTGGACTCATAATTCGCTTTCAACGTGTTGTGGATCTTCATGCACAACTCGGTCTGGAGATTCAGCAGATACAAAAAATATTGGCGGAAGAATCAAAGCAGTAGGAACTAATGATGTATGTGGTTTTCCTGACATTAGACACACATCATGATTTAGGCGCGCTTAAAAAGCGCGCCTACTGCTTTGTGTAAGTTTACCTAATGTTATGCACTACATGCAAGCATTTTCAAACAAACTGGGTTCGGCACTTCAGTGACGTTTCCTGTATCAGTGAGTTGACCAGTATCAGGATTGACTGCAAATGTAACTATATTACTGGTCTGTTGATTAGCAGCTAAAAGAAAGGTGCCTTCAGGATTCAATCCAAAGTTTCGTGGTGCTTGCCCTTGTGTAGATTCACAACCGGTATAATTTAACATACCAGTTTCTTGATCAATAGCGCAGATGACGATACTATCATGCCCGCGATTTGAACCGTAGAGGAATTTCCCAGATGGATGCACATGAACATCTGCGCAGTGACTTGTTCCATCAAAGTCATCGGGTAACGTAGAAATAGATTGGATTTCAGTGAGTGAACCTGTGTTTGCATCATAGCGAAATGCAGTGAAGGTAGAATCCAATTCATTGATAACATACGCATATTTTCCATTTGGGTGAAAATCAAGGTGTCTTGGACCTGCTCCTGGATGTACCCGTGCCCATGGTTGTGTGTTCGCATTGAGTTTTCCGTTGTCTAAATCCAGTTGATAGATGAGTATTTTATCTAGACCTAAGTCTGGGGCAAATGCATAACGGTTATCAGGATCGATCATAATGGCATGTGCGTGTGGTTCAGATTGCCGTCCGGGATTGATACTTGATCCTTGATGTTGTACAAAACTTGAAGCTTCAGCCAGCCTGCCATCTTTTCCGATGGGGAATGCAGCGACACTTCCGCCGCCGTAATTTGCAACAAGCAGGTATTTGCCTGTTGCATCAACACTCACATGACAAGGGGCACCACCACCTGTAGCCTGTTGGTTTAGGAAGCTAATCTCTCCTGTGCTTCCATGAATGTAAAATGCTGTGACTGCGCCGCTTGCTTTGCCTTCAAATTCGCCAATTTCATTTACCGAGAAAAGGTAACGTCCACTGGGATGGATATCCAAAAATGATGGATTTACCACACCCGTTATCTTACTGGAATATTCTAATGCACCTGTTTCTCCGTCCATGTGATAGACATATATTCCTTCGCTATCACCGTGTGTATATGTGCCAACGTAAACGTAATAATCTTGATTGTTTTCTTTTGCCATTAAATGTTTCTCCTTGCTGAAATAAACTAAATAAGCTTTACATGAAGGGAGTTCTCATCACTCTCTTTATAGCCAATCCGTATTGCTTTTGTGCGTATGGTGGTTTCACCTTTTGGTAAACGTAGTGGTTCTGTATACAGTATCCAATGTACATCCTCTCCCTGTTCCATAGTATAAGCGATTGATGCACCCTGTGTGGAACAGTGAAGTTGTAATAGCATTGGTGCTTCCCATTCTCCATTCTCCACAGCTGGTTGTCTGCCTGGATTTGAGGTGTTTATTGGGATGAAAATTGGGGACGCTGTTTGTGGTTGTTCTCCATTTGGATACCACTTCGCTTTCATCTGTTCTTCGGAAATATCTCCCATATCTCCGAATGTGGATTGCCATTCTGCTAATGTATTCCGCATCCGTTCAAGCACATCTGCATGTGAGGCATCCTCTGCTAAGTTGCTGAGTTCAAATTTATCGTTTTCAACATCGTAGAGTTCCTCTGCGGGTCGGGGGTATTGGAACATGGTCAATTGATCACCCTCTAATTTGTCTTCAGCATAAAGTCGCCACATTTCCTGCATCACAGGATGTCGGTTGCGGTAAGGAATCCAGAGGAGATAAGGTTTTTCTGGATAGTAATTTCTAATATATTTATATTTTTTATCGCGCACAGCACGTATCATGTCATAAGATTCATCATATCTGTCGCGAGTTGCGAAGATGTAATCACGTTCAACTTTCTGTGGTCCGAGGAAGGGTTGTCCCTGTATGTGCTGCGGCACTTGTACACCACACAACGATAATACAGTGGGTCCAAGGTCAATTAAACTGACTAATTGATCACTTTCGCTGTTTGGTGTAATTTCCTCGTGCCAACGTACGATGAGTGGTATCCGTATTCCTGCGTCATAGGGCCACCGTTTACCACGTGGGAGTCCTTCTCCGTGGTCACTCCAGATAAAGACGATAGTGTTTTCAGCGAGTCCATCTTCCTCCAATTGGTCTAACAGTTCACCGACACGTGCATCTGAAGTAGCGAGATTATCGTATTGTCGTGCTAATGCTTCGCGTGCTTTCGGTGTATCTGGTAAATATGGAGGTAACTCCACATCATCAGGATTAGTGGTTATTGGTCTGTCGTCTCTGTCCCACATTCCGCTTTCGTGTGTGACAGTGGGATTGAAAACTGAAAAGAAAGGTTGTCCTTCCTCACGATTTCGCCAGTGACCTTGGTTGCTGTTGTCATCCCAAGCAGTGATAGGTGGGGTGAACTGATAGTCTGTTTTGTTGTTGTTTGTGCAGTAGTAACCAGCAGCTCGTAGATATTCAGTAAAGGTCTTAACATAGTGAGGAAGCACTGCAGAATAGGGGGTTGGCATGTTCGGTGTATTGCGGTTGGTATGTCCTGTCCGCATGTGGTGTGTGCCTATAGAGGTTTGATACATGCCTGTGATAATAGCGGAACGACTCGGTGCACAGACACCAGCTGTTGAAAACGCGTTTGGAAACCGACATCCGCTGGCAGCGAGTCGGTCGATGTTTGGTGTACGTGCGATTGGGTCACCATAGCAACCGAACCGTGGTGTTGTGTCTTCTAAAGATATCCAAAGAATGTTAGGACGATCTGATATGTTCATTCTGACTCCCTTTTTTACAAAGATTGTACCCTAAACAGCGGTTTAAGTCAACATGGTTGTGAAGTTGTATGCGGGGTTATCGCGCCAAAGTACCGTTAAGTATATTCAAGAATCCTCAGACATAACACAACGAAACCCTATGCTATAGCACGTATATCTTGGTGTATTCCGAGAACGGTAAGCAACCCGTACATTCTGAGGTGTACTCACACAGGATCCTCCTCGCAATATCCGAGAAGACTTGATTTCCGTATAATTATTCACAGTACCATTTATACTTTCTCCTGAAATTGGGTTGTTCTCTGGTGAACGCGCGTAGAAATTTCTATCCCATTTATCAAGACACCATTCATATACATTTCCCACTACATCATACAAGCCGTAGCCATTTGCAGGATATTGACCTACAGCTGTTGTCTTACCAATCCAAGCATCATAGTTCACATAAGTGGTATCTATTGTGTCTCCCCACGGATATTTTTCTCCAGTGAGTCCTCCGCGTGCAGCCTTTTCCCATTCCGCCTCTGTTGGGAGTCTCTTACCTACCCAACGCGCATAAGCCATCGCAGCATACCAACTCACCCAAGTGACCGGATGGTCTTCCTCTCCTCTCGGAAAAATCCCAAAATTCCAATTCTTCAAGTACTCACCATCGTGATATTTCCGTGGAATGCTTTCTATACCGCTTTTTCCCATTTCATACCATTTTGCTGGTTTGCACCATTCTGGATTAGCATCAACAAATTCCTTATATTGTGCGTTCGTCACAGGATATTTGTCAATATAGTAACCATCTAAATAGACAGAATGTACAGGTTTCTCATCGCTATATGCAATTATCTCTTCACTTCCCATTTGAAAACTACCAGATTGGATAAGTAGCATCCCTTCCTTTTCTGTCGGTGTCGGTATAGAGAGTTCTTCATGTTCAGAAGGAACAGTAAGCGTCTGTTCAGGAACTTCTTCTGTTTGATCTGATACAAATTCTATTGGTGATGTCTCATTACCTTGTAGAGAAGCAATATATAACTGTCGCTTTTCTGTATCTATGAGAACGTCACGCGCTTGATTTAAGAGTGTACGCCATTGTCCTTCTGTTCTACCATCAGCACGGGGACGACCACCCGCCTGCAAAGAAGCACTATACAATCTTTTATGTCCAGCCTCAACAAGATTCTGGATTTCTGCTTCATCTATGCTTCGGAACGCATCAGTAGAAAATCCTAATACATCAAAAAAACTTATATCTTCACCAACAACCAAACCGAGAGACACAAATATCTCTGTAGCCTCATCAACAGATAGACCATAGTTTTGCACTGCTTGGCGTATGAGACCCTTACGTTGATCGTTAGATATAGTTGGAGAAGCATCTCTCAGCGCACTAATTATTGTAATGAAGTCATCACGGTTTGCCATACAATTATACCGTTAGAAATGATGCATAGGATTATCAGGTGCATCACGATCACGATTCAGGTCCCATAAACGTACATTCTTGTCCGTACTACCACTTGCAAGAATTTGTCCGTCAGGCGAATATGCAAGGGATTTTATTGTGGACTTATGTCCAGTGAGTGTAGAAAAAAATACATTTCTGGTAGTGTTCCAAAGACGTATCAAACCATAATAACTACCACATGCAAGTGTTGAACCATTGGGTGAAAAAGATAAAGAATTAAACCAAGAGAGGTGTCCTGCCATAAAGTTCTGTCGTCCACCAGTTGCAGCATCCCACATAAAAATATTACCATTTAGGGTTGTGCTTGCAATAGTATTGCCATCAGGTGAATAAACCACTAAATGTACACTATTTTTGTGACCACTCAATGTGAATTTTTTGTAAAACATAACTACATCCCAAACACGAACAGTCCTATCATAACTACCACTTGCAATTGTCCTACCATCAGGTGAAAAGACGAGAGAACTTACCCAATTGCTGTGGTCTTTGAGAATATATATTAGTTCACCTGTATTGGCTTCCCACAAGCGTACCGTTCTATCGTGACTACCACTCGCGAGTGTCTTGCCATCAGGTGAATAGACGATTGAACTTACTGCCCCGTAATGGCCAGTGAGAGTATTTTTGAGTTCACCTGTGTCAGAATCCCATAAACGAACTGTCTTATCATGGCTACCACTTGCAATTGTCTTACCATCGGGAGAATAAATGACCGAAGTTACTTCGTCTTGATGTCCAATAAATGTCCATTTCAGTGTTCCACTGAGTACATTCCAGACCTTTGCTGTGCTATCTGAACTACCACTGACGAGTGTAGCACTATCCGGGGAAAATACAACAGAATTGACGGATCCTTTATGTTCTGAGAAAACTGTATCTTCTATTTTAATTTGCGGTTTTGTAATTGCATTTCTTGAAGATATAGGAACACTTTCAGGTGTATCATCGGTATTCTGGATATTTAGTTCCTCGGTGTATTCTTGCCGCCGTTGTGGGTTTGTAAGTATATCTCTTGCTTGATTTAAGACCGTACGCCATTCTGCTTCTGACTTTCCATCAGCACGAGGACGACCACCTGCTTGCAGCGATTCAGCATATAATTTTTTATGTGCTGCTTCTACACGAGAGATAATATCAACTTTCGATAGGTTATCAATCGCAGACATTGATAAACCCAACACCTCAAAATAGTTGATCTCCTCTCCTATTATTAATCCTGATGCATCTAAAATCTCAACCGCCTCATCAACCGAAACGTTGTACTGTTGAACCGCCCGACGGAGTAAACCTTTACGTTGTTCATCCGATATTGTCGGAGAAATCAATTTCAACTCATTTATGAACGTAATATACTCGTCGCGTTTTGACATGTTAATTCTCTTTATATTAATACTGGAAAATTGTTATGGAAGCACTCTTGTAAGACGGCTTTGTAAGCACGATATAACAGAGAACACGTTTGAATTAACGCAATTCATTGCGTCTCATTTTACATTTGGAAGCACTATTTTATTTTTTGCTTAGAAAACTTGACAATTGAAAGCCACATGTATAGTTTTAGGATTGACTCGGCATAACACAACGAAACCCGACATAACTCTTCGTTCTCCATGGAGCTAAAGTGCGACGAATTGAAACTCGTACATCTTGTTCTTCAGAATTCCATGAACCACCTCTGATCACTCGATATTTCTTAGATGTCAAATAGGCATCCAAAATCTCTTCTATACTGCCACCTGAAACAGGATTGTCTTTTTCCGATAACTTGTAGAATTTGCTATTCCATTCATCAAGACACCATTCACTTACGTTGCCTATAATATCAAACACACCGTATCCGTTTGCAGGATAGTTACCTACGGGTGTCGTTTCTCCAACCCGATTATCATAGTTTGCGTATTCTCTAGAAATTGCATTGCCCCAAGGAAACTTGTATTCAACTAATCCCCCACGTGCTGCCTTCTCCCATTCTGCTTCAGTCGGTAGGCGTTTACCAACCCATTTTGCATACGCCATCGCAGCATGCCAACTTACCCAATTCACTGGATGGTTCTCTTTCCCACTGGGATACTTCCCTTTAAACCAGTCCTTCAAATAATCACTATCCCGATACTTTCTTAAAATAAATTGAAAGTTATACATCCCAAGATTATTCCATTGTGGATTAGCATCTACAAATTCCCTATACTGTTCATTTGTCACAGGATATTTATCTATGTAGAATCCATCAACATATACTGCATGTGCAGGTTTTTCGTTTGCATGTGAATCATATTCGTCACTCCCCATTTGGAATTCGCCAGCCGGTATAAAGACCATCCCATCATTTTCTAAAGGTACAGAACTAACATCACTTTTGGGTGTATTGGTAGCAGACTCTTCATGTGCTAATTCTTCTGCATCTAAAACTATTTCCTGTGTTGGTGATACACTGTTTTCAAGCCTGTTGATATACGCATTACGTTTTTCAACATCCATTAGAATATCACGCGCTTGATTCAGAAGTGTTCTCCACTGCTCTTCACTTTGACCATCAGCACGAGGACGACCACCTGCTTTCAACGATTCAGCATATAATTTTTTATGTGCTGCTTCTACACGAGAGATAATATCAACTTCCGATCGGTCATCAAACTCAGAGATTGTTAAACCCAACACCTCAAAATAATCAACTTGTTCACCGATAACCAACCCAGATTCGTTCAGTATATCAACCGCCTCATTAACTGAAACGTTATACTGTTGAACCGCTCTACGGAGAAGTTCTTTTCGTTGTCCATCAGAAATTGTAGGAAAAATTGATCTTATCTCATTTATGAATGAAATATACTCATCTCGTTTAGACATTTTATGCTCATTTTAGGAATTGGTAGTATTTGATTGGATTCCAGCAGGGTGTCTCTCTGCACCGTGTCCAGATAGCACAGACCAAACACAACGAAATCCTATTACATTCAGCGAAAAGGAAGGTGACTCTGCATTACGATTCGCAATTCTTACTAAAGATGCAGGTATCCGCCAAGAACCACCACGCAGGACGCGGTTTGTTTCAACATCTAAAAAATGGTTCTCAACCCACTCAATCGAATTCGCACCAACGATCGGGTTGCGAGGCGATGACCCCATAGCGAAACCATCATGATACGCATCAAGACACCATTCCCATACATTCCCACACATATCATATAAATCATACCTATTCGGAGGATATTGCCTAACAGGAGTAGTTTCACCGATGTTCCAGTCATAATTTGCCATTGATGGATCTGCATCATCACCCCACGTGTACTTATTCCCACTGACACCACCGCGTGCTGCTTTTTCCCATTCTGCCTCTGTAGGAAGTCGTTTGCCAATCCATTGAGCATAAGCCATCGCGGCATACCAACTCACATTGACAACTGGGTGTTCGGCTTGAGAATCACGAAAACTGTTCGCTTTCCAATGCTTTAGATAGTCAACATCACTATATTCATGAGGAATGTTATGCCGGTTCCATTCTGGGTTTTCATCCACAAATGCCTTATACTGTGAGTTTGTCACAGGATATTTATCAATATAAAACGCATCCAGATAAACGGAGTGGATAGGATGTTCATCACCATAAGCTTCGTCATCAGCACTGCCCATTTGGAATTCACCTGCAGGAATCAGTGCCATGTTGTCAAGTTTCGGAGTCCTCAACGTCTTCTCAATACTTACCGTCTCTTGTTGTATGCTTGACAGATGTCCCAATCTTCTTTTAGGGTCTATTAAAGAATCACGGGCTTGATTCAAGAGTGTCCGCCACTGCTCCTCTGTCTTGCCATCAGCACGGGGACGACCACCTGCTTTCAACGATTCAGCATATAACGTCCTATGTGCTGCTTCAACACGATGAACAATCTCTACTTCGCTGAGGTTTTCAAGTTCTGAGATTGACAAACCCAATACCTGAAAATAATCAACCTGCTCACCGACCTGTATTCCTGATGAATTGAGGATGTCTATGGCTTCATCAACAGTGAGTCCATATTCCTGAACACCTAACCGAACAAAACCTTTACGTTGTTCATCTGTTATTGTCGGTGAAGCTGTTCTGAGCGCGCTGATAAACGTAATATATTCTTCGCGCTTGGACATAAATTCATTTCCTATGCAAAAATACTTCGGACGAAGTTAGGAGATACTATACCATTTCTGAAAAATGGTATATCAGACACAAATACATTGTTGGCAAAACACTATTCAACAACAAGATCCTGAAGTTCTGTTTTAGCCTGTGCAACCTCATCTTCATTGAGCGTAGGTCGTTCAATAATAGAGAAAAGATCGTAAACAGCAGTCGCCTCATCATTTGAGAGAGATTTAGCGGTCACCTCAAGATTCTGGTCTAAGTTGTATTTATAGTTCACCTCAATCGGTGCCCCTTGTGGCAAACCGAGGGGTAGTTCCAGTGTACATTCACCCAATTTGTATTCATCAAACAGATCAATATCATCCTTACGTTGGTCCTGCTCAAGTCCTTGCACCACTTCAATTAACACGGATGGTTGATTGTGGTCCACCGTCAAGAACTTATCCGCTACTTCACACGGAATTGCTGTCATTTTCGGTATCATCACATGAATAACATACTCACGCAGTGCATTAAGAACAATAAGACCAAGATTATGTGTTGCACCATCAGTAACCGTTACTTTCGGAACACCATCAGGACCGATGAAACGGTCTATAACTGCCTCGGGCATATCTACCGTCTCTGTATCTCCCTCCGTAATCTGACGGAGAGTCCCCTGAATCGCTGCACCGAGAGCCACGACTTCATCAGGATTGACTTCATGCGGATTGATCTCTTTCCCACTAAGTGTAGCTATCATCTCTTGTATCATCGGCATCCGTGTTGAACCACCTACCAATAGGATTTTATCAATATCTTCCCACGACATATCTGCTTCAGAAAGGACAACATTGCACAGCACACGACATTTTTCAAGCAAGTCCGAGGTGAGTTGTTCAAACTTCTCACGTGTCAACTCAACACGTGTTGTTTTGCCATTGTAACCACATACGATCAATGCTCTCTGTCTTAACGACAAAGATTCTTTCGCAGTAATCGCATCCAATTGAAGGTCTTGATATGAGTGAAGGTCAACTAATGGATTCTCACCGTGTTCTATCTCAAACATCTCTGCGACATGCATGATGATTTTATCGTCCCAATCTTTTCCACCCAAACGATGGTCACCATTTGTCGCAAGCATCTGTATCTCCGACTCAGATACACTCATGATCGTCACATCAAACGTGCCACCGCCAAGGTCAAACACAAATACATTCTGATTGCTTCCCAATTGGTCCATCCCATAAGCAAGTGCAGCAGCAGTCGGTTCATTGAGTACCTGCAAGACATTCAATCCTGCAATTCTACCAGCGTTTCGTGTTGCTTCGCGTTCAGCATCGTGAAAATAAGCGGGGACAGTAACAACAGCATCCGTTATCTCTTCACCCAGATAAGTTTCCGCATCCTGCTTGAGTTTCGTGAGAATAACCGCAGAGAGTTCTTCGGGGGAATAGTCCTTCTCATCAAACGTGCGAAAGAATTCCGACTTGGATTTACCCATCTCGCGCTTAATAAATTCAACAATCTGTTCTGGTACTGCCCGTGCATTTTGCTTCGCTATCTTCCCAACCGTTACAAGATTGTCTTCAAACATTACAACCGAAGGTGTAATACGTTCACTCTCTAAGTTCGGTATTATCTCCGCTTGTCCATGTTCATTCACATGTGCAATCACTGAAAATGTCGTCCCAAGGTCAATTCCAACGACTTTACCCATTCGTATTGTCCCCTTTCTCACCAGAAGTAGATTTACTTACAATTTCTTCACTGTTTTCTGTTGAATCGGAATAACGATAAATTGTCACCTCTTCCGGACGAAATACCTTGTCACGCCAATTGAACCCTATTTTATGTACTTCAGCAATTGTCTTGTCCTGCTTAGGATCATCTGTTGATATTGTTTGGCGAGTCTTATGCAGTTGCCGATCAAGCGTCCTTGTGGACTCCGCATAAGGTGTTACATCCAAACGGTACAATACCTCTTCCAATTTATATCGGAAATTCTCAAGATTGTTCCGATATTGTGTTAAACCATCAGAGATAACTCCATCTTCCGCCTCAAGTATGACATCAAGTTGAGATTCAAGCAACAGATAACTGTCGTAAAGTTGAATCAGATTGTGGATAATCGGTTTGTGAAGTACTTCCAGAAGGAAACTCTCTTTATAGTCCTTCATCTCCGCATAAATCTTGTCAAACATCTCTGTCTGATTCTGATTGCGAGCAATCTGCTTCTCAAATAATTCTTGTAACGCAGCCAAACTTTGTTGGATTACTGATAACTCACTATGAGACGACATTTCAGGATTGTCTTCTGATGGAAAGGTATCCACTGCTACATCAAATTCCATTTCAGCCTCATCACTGTTCTCTTCTAAATGTGCATCATTTTCATTTTTTTTCTTATCCATATTTTTCGCATACCTCCCCAATTATAGAGACACCTGAGACCCAAAAGGATAGCAATAAATACCAGTGGACTGACAAAGATATTAATTATTTTTACCCCTTCTGCCACGGCACACTTCCCGCTCTCTGAGTCTCCTCCTGAAACAGATTTCTCATCTCATTATACATTTTTTTATCCGATTGAGAAATATCTGTTGTCTCTAAAGGATCGTTGGATAGGTCATAAAGTTCCAACGGTTCAAATGGACGGTTATGCAGCAACTTTATATCACCTCGACGAACTGCATGCTGACACTGACCACTAAACTGTTGTCCACCTTCCCTACGTATCCAATATAAGAGACGATCAGACAAATCCTGTTTTTCTCCCTGAAATGTTCCCCAAATCGAATGACCATCAATTTCATGTTGAACAGGCACATCTGCAACTTCACATAGTGTCGGTAACAAATCACTCAACATAGCAACCTGATCCGACACATGTCCTTCCGGCATATTTTCTTGCCACATAGCACAAGTCGGTACGCGTATTCCCCCTTCATACATCTCACCTTTCTGACCACGCAACGGACCGTTGTGTGCACCAACATTCATCTGTCCTCCATTATCCGACGAATAGATGACAAGTGTGTTTGACAACTGATTAGTCTCCTCAAGTGTGTCAAGCACTCGTCCGATACCGGCATCCATGTGTTCAACAAGGGCAACATACTTCGCACGTTGATCAGAAATATCTGGTTCACGTTTCTTCACGCGTTCTATCCAATCGTCTGGGGGTTGAATTGGTGTGTGCGGTGCATTGTACGCGAGATATAAGAAAAATGGATGGGAAGTATGTGCATGCGTTCGAATAAAATCAACACTCCAATCAGAAAACAGATCTGTCGCATGCCCTCTCGGATCAATAGTACCATAATCGTCCCGCATATAGTTGTTGTTATGCCGAAGGTGTGTATAATAGTCATCCATCATATCACCAAGGAAACCATGAAAATGGTCAAACCCGCGTTTACAAGGATGGTTCTCATCTTCAAGACCCAAATGCCACTTCCCGATAAGTGCCGTACGATAGTCTTTCTGCTTCAACATTGAAGGTAACGTAATCGCATCCTGACGAAAGTAACCCCAATTGTTCTGTGCATGTGTGCGAACCACTCCCGGAACACCAACCCTATCGGGATAACGTCCTGTCATCAGCGAAGCACGACTCGGAGAACACACTGAACAATTCGCATAAAAATTCGTAAAACGCACACCTTCATTCGCAATTCTGTCTATATTCGGTGTTTGTATTGATGGTCCATCATGTGCAGAAATATCACCATAACCGTGATCATCTGCAAGAATCAGTAATATGTTCGGTTGTTTTGCCATAGTATTCTCCAAATATGTGATTTTTGTTCTGATTAGATTTAAAAATACGCTTTACAATAACTATGGTAAATTATTGAATTAATTCTACACATTGCTGAGGCGAGGTTAGGAAACCTCGCCTACCGTTGATAGAAAGTGTAGATATAATTTTATGCTTCACCATAAAACGCGTTAGTAGTCGCGCAATGCATTGCATCTAGTGTTCTGTCTACTCTAATCTTGTAGGTCGGGTAGAGGCACGAAACCCGACATGCAGCCATTTATCATCAATAAAGTCGGGTTTCGTGCCTCTACCCGACCTACAATGTCCGAATGGACACTCCACTAGGACATCTCCTTGCATAAGAAAGATACGCTAATTCAAATCGTATTACTAAACCCTACCCAACCTCCAATAAAATGGATTCCAAATCTTCTAAACCATATCTAAGCATACGCAGCTTGAATCAACGCATTTATATATCCAAATTGATATGCCCACGCCTGCCGAACTCGTCCAGACACACCTTCAGGAGCAGTATCGTCAGGATGAGATGGTGCATGGTCTGGCATCAACATATACGGATAATCCACATCACGTAAGGTTTGTGCAACCTTATACATATCCACATCACCTTCGTCAGGCCACACCTCTTGGAAGTTGTGCAAACCACCCCGTATATTGCGGAAATGTATGTTGAATATCTTTTTGCGTTCACCAAAATACGCAATAATCTCGTATAATTCAGAACCGGGATCCTCTAAACCCTCAGATACAACTCCGCAGCAGAAATTAAATCCGTGATATGGACTTTCATTGATTTCAGCAAATCTTTTTAATCCATCAAATATCGGATAATTCCAACGTTCAACACCTCGTAAAATTGGCGCAGGTGGATCATTAGGATGACATGCCATCTGAACCTTGTTTTCTTCCGCAACAGGAATGACATGTTCAAGAAAGTATGCAATTCTGTCAAATGCCTCTTCCCGACTCACCTCACCTGCATCAGAAAGTGTATCGTTGTCATACTTAGAGAAATCAAATGTACTATACCTTGAACCACCACGTCCAAGCGTGCTTTCTGTCCGTTGATGATTCAGGATACAGAAATTATAGTTCAGACCACGTAAACCTGCCTTCGCAGCATGCTCTATGGTCTCACACACGCCATCAAGGTCTCTATCTCGTTGTGGATCTTGAGCCAATGTAATACTTCTTGGTAGTCCAATATGAATCATCTCAAGACTCACACCCGCAGCTTCTGCTTCTGCTTTGTGTTGCATCAACGTCTCGGGTTGAGTGTTTCTGACTGAAGCATCCATGTGTGTAACACCATGCCGCACAAGAAACTCCAACTCTTTTGGAGATGTCCCTACACCCTGTACCCCTACATGCATCTTCCCATTGTTGTTTGTTGTTTCCATAACACAATCCTCCTTTTGGTATAGAATCCATTGACGAATTGTATCATGTTCACAACTTATGGTCAATTCCTACAACATGTACTCTTGTTAGACGGGTTTCCAACCCGATTTCTTTTTACACGTTACACAAAAACAACATTGCCATAAATAACAATACATGCTAAATTGAAAATAGCAAACAGAAGAGACTTATCACTATGAAAACTAAATTTACCACACTACTCTTTTTCGCAATATTTCTACCACATTTCTTCAATTCTACATCAATAGCATTGCAAGATCCGCTTACACTCGGTGATCACTTTATTAAATTAAACAATTACGATGCTGCGATCACAGAATATAAACGGTTCATTTTCTTTCATCCAGACGATATACGCGTCTCAGAAACCTACAATCAGATCGGACTCGCATATCGTTCACAAGGCTTATGGCAAGAAGCAATATTCGCACTGAGAAATGCCGTCTTAAACGCAAATACAGACGAGCATAAATCTGTATTTCAACTTAACCTCGCAGTTACACTCATCGCATCAGAAAACTATGACCTTGCCCGATTAGAATTGATCAAAGTGATGCTACGAAACACAAGTGATACAACATACAAACGTTCACTATTTTTACAAGCAGTGACGTATATTTACCAGTATCGATGGGAGGATGCTCGTAAAATCCTTAAGGACTATACCACTGATGAATCGCTAAATCAACTCTTTGAGAAAGCGATGAATCTCACACAAAAGTCTACAAAAGTCGCCAAAGTGTTATCCGCAGTCATACCGGGAACAGGTCAGATGTATGCAGGCAGCTGGGGAGGCGGGTTGAACGCACTTGGACTAAACGGGGTGCTTGGATACGTTACAGTAGATGCCGTCTTGAATGGTCATTACATAGATGCAGCGTTATGGACATACTTTATTTTTAGGAGATACTATATGGGAAATCTGTATAGATCAGGAACCGCAGTAGAAACATATAATCAAGAACAATCCCAACGTGCCGCTGAAAACATCCTACAAAGTCTTCAGGAAATTGCCAACAAGAAGTGATGGCTCAATCTCTCACGACTTCATCCGTGTCTGCATAATATACACAACACCAAGGAGGACAATACCAATAACAAACGTCCAGATAGAATTCATATAAGCGAGCAATGCCGCAACACCAAGCAAAACAGACTCATACCAAGTCGTTTTACGCATGAAGTAACCCATCGCAACAGTCGCGAAAATGATAGTACCAGCAAGAGCAGTCACTACAGAAGTCACATATTGAATCGGTGTCCCGCCAATAAATAGAATATGCGTATAAGCAAAAAGCAGTGGCATGATATATAGCAGCTTAGCAAACTTAATACATGCCCAACCAGTTTTCCACGGGTCAGCACGCGCAATTGCAGCCCCCGCATAAGCACCTAACGCAACAGGAGGCGTAATGTTAGAGTCTTGACTCAACCAAAAAATAATCAAGTGAGAGGCAATAACGGATATTCCCATCTCAGGACTCGTTAGTATCGGTACAGCAAGTTGAGAGGTAATCAGATACGCAGCAGTAACGGGTATACCCATACCAAGCACTAATGAAGCAGCAGCAAGCAGTAACACCGCAATCGCTCGGTTACTACCCGCAACAGACAAAACTAAATCAGGAAACTTTGAACCCAAGTCTGTTAGATTTATAACACCGATGATAATACCGATGGTACCGACCGCACCACCGATAGCAAGTGAGTTCTTGGCACCCGCAACCATTGCTTCCCAAATCCGTTTGGGAGTCAAACGCGTTTCAGGACGGAAATAACTCACAACAATCGTAACAAGTATGGAGTAGAATGCAGCTTTATATGCTGAATACCCAGTCATGAGTGCACCAATGAGTGAAACCAACGGTAATAGGTAATACCACCCCGTTTTTAGAAGCACAGATAACTTGGGTATTTCTGATTGTGGTAACGGTTCAATGCCCTGTTTTTTCGCTTCAAAATGCACCATCAACCATACGGACATAAAATATAGGATTGCAGGCACAATTGATATAAGAGCGATTGTGCTATACGGTGCACCGGTCCGTTCTGCAATCAGAAATGCACCTGCACCCATCACCGGCGGCAAGAATTGTCCGCCGACAGACGCGGATGCTTCTACTGCTCCCGCAATGTGCGGACGAAAACCTGTGCGTTTCATCAGTGGAATCGTAAATGCACCAGTGGTAACAGTATTGGCAATTGCACTACCCGCAACAGAACCGAAAAAACCAGAGGTAACAACGGACACTTTGGCTGCGCCACCGATTGACCTGCCTGTAAGTGACATCGGCAAATCAATGAAGAACTGACCAACACCAGATTTTTCCAAAAACGCACCGAAGAAAATAAAAAGGATAACATAAGTCGCCATCACATTTGCCATAATACCGAATATACCGTCTTGATTGAAAAAACAGTGTTCAATAATACGACGTAATGAGAAACCCGGATTCTGAATAACTTCTGGCATACTACGACCAAAGAGGGCGTAAAGGATTCCCACTGCAGCAATGATTGACAAACCCCAACCGACCGTCCGACGACTCATCTCAAAACTTACGATGAGTCCAAGAGCACCCATCACAATATCCAACTGCGTATAAGCACCAGCACGGTCGACAATATTGGGATAATCAATTATCCAATAACCAATGGAGCATACACTGAAAACTACCAATAATATATCAATTATAGAGGGACGAGAGGAAGGCGAACGATGACGAAATTTATAGAGGATACCGATTAAGACAAAAGTAAAAAGTAGATATAAACCGAGATGATACTGTTCGGAAGCCGTGCCAAAACCTGCACTATAAATATAGAAACCGACAAAAAGGACGGCACAAATCTCAAAAATCCATTTGGAAATGCCCTGTATTTCGGGAC
Organism: Candidatus Poribacteria bacterium; assembly: GCA_965214095.1. GTDB lineage: Bacteria > Poribacteria > WGA-4E > WGA-4E > WGA-3G > MSPOR6. The sequence continues at coordinate 3,882,135 of OZ243938.1, forward strand.
GTTGTTTTGTAAATGCTGTTACTTCTTGTGTTTCTATCTGTTCCATAAAGTGCTAAAAGTCTGTTGCAATCCCTACCATCACTGAGGTCTTATGGATAGGCTCAAATTGTACAACACCTTCATCTGTCGTTACACGACGGAAGCGATATTCATTGATTATAATCGTTTGAACAGGAGGAACAACAACATATCGGATTTCTAAGTTAAGAGCAGACCTTTCATCAAGATCAATCAAATCCTTGAAGAAACCTGTTATGCCATCTTCACCAATATTCCGTTTAGTATAGAATGCACGAAATGAAAGACGTGGAACTAAACTAGATTCCTTTATGCCTAAATAGAGTTTTGATGTGTTATTGTTATATCTCTCAAAAGCACCCAGTAGATTGATTTGGGGTAGTGGTTGCCAAATAAGTTGTGTGTAATAACCGTGTCTCGCTTCATCGGTTTCTTCATATCCCCAAAACTCAGGCGTTCCTATTTCATAAGTGTAATCAAAAACAGAAGGAATGTAGCCATCACTGAAAATACGGTATTCTAATTTGATAATCGCTTTGTTATGCACAAAACCGATACCGGTAGCATTTCCAATACCCAAGTCTGATACTGATGTAACCTCATCTGTTGTGGAATCATCCGGTTGTGTCTCAGTATCATCAACTTCTAAATCTATAACATCTGGTTTTGGAGGAGGATTAAGTGCAGCAATATCGTTATACAAATCAAGTCGAAAAGTACTACGTTCAAAAATTGGAAACCCAAAATCTACACCGACTGCATTCAAGGGTTCTTCACCTTTTTCCAGAGAGTTAGGGTCAATATCGGTAAGATAAGTAGCACCGACTTCAAATCGCGTCAAAAGGTTGTTGTTTTCTTGCCGTAGAAATGGTCGGTAAAACCCACGTCCACCGAAAATAGTGGGTGCACCGAAGTCATTCAACATTGTTTCAACACCATATTTCCTATCAGATTTTCTGATGTTAAAATGCAAACCACGCCGATCATGATTAGAATAACCTGACATGATTGAACCGTGTCCTATCGTGAGATAGTCGAATTCACCCAGTCGGAAGTATAAAGGATCGTAAGGTTGTCCATAACGGAAATAGCGGATCAATCTTAACCAAGTGCTGAAGCTGTCCCATGTCTCACCATCCTCTGCCAGGAAGCGATCTTCTCCAACTTCTGCATAAGGATTGTAGAGCAACACAAAATCAAAACCCAGACCGAAATTGCCGATCGGGAATTCCGGTTGAAGTTGAAGTCGAACAAAAACATCACCGTTTATGAAAGTTAAGCCACCACCATAAAACCCACTTGTGAGGAAGTTCTTTTCAACCATCGGTGTTGACATATCTTGGGCAAAAATTGGCGGGCAAAAGAGAAACAGAAATGTGATAGCAATAAAAATACTTCGTCTTAACATACTAACCAACGTAATAGTTCTCATGCATCAATTATCCTCCCATCCTTCATCTGAATAATGCGATCTGCATTCTCTTTGAGTCCTTCATGATGAGTTACAATCGCAATGGTAGTTTGATGTTCATGTCGTAATTCTTGTATGAGATTCATCAAATTATCACTTTGTCGGCTGTCTAAGTTTGCGGTCGGTTCATCAGCAAAGATGATTTTGGGTCGGTTGGCGAGGGCTCTGGCAAAAGAGACGCGTTGTTTTTCACCGCCAGAAAGTTGTCCAGGACGATGATGTAGTCGATCACTCAATCCTACGCGAGACAGTAGTTCAATCGCGCGATTCTCTGATTCAAATGCTTTTGTCTTAGCAATGTCCATCGCAACCATCACATTTTCCATCGCTGTGAGATACGGCAACAGATGAAACATTTGAAACACAAAACCGATCTTTTCTCTACGAATCATGCTAAGATCATGATTTACAGTATCAACTTGTTCCCCATCAATTCGGATTTCTCCATCATCAGGTGTCAATATGCAACCGAGTAGACTGATAAGTGTTGTCTTTCCACAACCACTATCTCCCATAATCATCACCAATTCACGTTCTTCTATATGGATATCAACAGAATCGATGGCGACAACAGCAGCATCACCGAAACCAAAACGTTTTGTCAGACCGATACCTTCTATGATTGCTGACATAATTCACAACCTTATGGGATTTTCCTTAATTTGTTGATATTGTAGCCACTGCTGGTGCAATATCTGTAGACCGCATCTGTGTAGTATCAATTTCACCCCGAAACGCAACCATCGGATCAACTCTGATGGCTTTACGCGCCGCTAAATAACCGCTACCACAACAGACAACAAAACTAATCAATACCACGATGATGGATTCTACAAAATGTATCTTTACAAAGATAGGTGCTGCAGCAGCAAAGATGTAAGAGAGACAGTATCCGATGAAAACACCAATGAGAGAAATTAATGCAACCTGTTTGAGTAAGAGCAGTATGACATAGTTATTTGATGCACCAATGGCTTTCAGAACGCCAATTTCTTGCGTCTTTTCCAACATCGTCACATAGGTAATCATTCCAACAATCAATCCTGCTGCTAACCATAGCATAACCCGTAAGAACTGCACTGCCTTCATCGGTTCGTCAACCCAATACTCCATAATATCCGAGAGCGTTTGGTTTAAACTACGTGCTTCAATCGTATCCCAAGCGTCTAAATTGGCTGCAACTTCTTCTGCAGTTTGAAGATTGTTTATGTTCAATGTTGTTTGATCAGGTGTTTGGAGTGTACCGATATTAGCACCAATTTGTTCCTGCAGTTGTTTATGTAGTGTTTTAGCAACCATCATATTAATATGCGGTGTGTTTTCAAGAATAACGCGTTGTGCAACACGAACATCCATAAATAATAATGGAGTATCCAATACAAACATCAGGCTTTTTGCTTTTCCTACGACTCGAACTTGGTCTTTACTTATAGTGATAACTTCACCTATTTCAAGTCCCATTTTTTCATCAACAACCACTTCATAAGACACATTGTCTTCAGGACGATAGTCATCATAAGTGCGGGGTGTAAACATTCTGCCCTCTACGACCTGTTTGGGACCCCCGAGTTCTCCTAATGTATATCCTACAACCATTGCCTTTGTAGGTTTCCCATTAACGTTTGGTCGTGCTTGTGCAAAAATCAACGGAGAGGCTGAGTCTGGTACTAACCCTTCCGCTGATTTCAAACCCGCCATGTATTCCTCTGCCAACAGTGAGAAACCGATAAACGCACCGCCTGAACCTTCTCCAGAAATCCAGATATCAGCACCAGTAGATTTAACATACTGTTGTGCTTGGATACGCATGCCGTTCATTATCCCACCAAGCAGCAAAATAAGCGAAATCAGTACAATAATGCCGAGTGCTGTTAACACAACTCTCGCTTGACGAAAACGCATGTCTTTTAAATATAGGTATTTCATAACTGCCAAAAAAGTTTATATTGATTATTGTTGTATACTAATTATAGTAAAATGTAAGAATATGTGCACACTTCCGGTAGATGCGGTTTCCTAACCGCATCTATGAGACTGAACAAACACCGGTTCGGTTAGGAAACCGAACCTACCGTAGTGTGCCAATAATTGTGGTTTTTACTATAATCTACTCAAACTTTGTTTGTTATTCTGATTCTATTTTCTTTGAATATTCAATTGCCCAATAGATTATTTTACGGAGCACAATCATCAACGCAAGGACTAATAGGTTTTCCCAAAATGTAGATTTAATCGTTTCTCTAAAACGTTCAAAATTTGACAGTAAAGGGTCCGTTGTATGCCATGCTTTAACATTGAAATATATTGCTAAACCAATAGGGATAAGACTAACCCAAAGTCCGAAAATAAACTCTACTGTAATCAGCATAAAATATGCTGCATCGGACATCAACTTTATCAGTCTATTAAATTTATTCAAGTGTACCTCTCAACTAATCAATTAAGGTTATTTATTGATGCTATTCTTTCATGCATAGTCTGTCGTTTACGTCTGTGTAGTTGGACATGATCTAAATACATCTCATCATCTTTTTCCGATCCAGTATCCCGTTCAAGAAATAGTGGAAATTCTGATGCAGGAGGCTTAGCATTATGATAGGCGTGGCTATAACTCCGCATAATGATTCGTTGTTCACGGTTGAGCGTTTCTAACCAATCTTTTGATGAATGAAACCGATCCGCAGGTGTAACCCAAGACGGACAATAAGCAACAAAGATGTTATATCGCACCACATCACTATCATTCGTTTCCACACGATGCCAAATACTGGAGTGCATCACTGTCATTGTTCCCTTCCGAGGACATACAATTAACTCACCAGGTAGACTCTTATGTGTATCATATCCATTCATATATTGCTGTCGGTGGCTACCCGGCAACACAACAAGGTTTCCCATTCTTTCATGAGGTAGATCTGTCAACCAATATCCTATTTTGATTTGCAGAGGTAGATTGGGTGAAAACACACCATAAGGGAGTGCGCGTGCACCATCTGGATGCCACTGATTATACTGTTTGCCACCAGGTGGACGTAGAAAAAATTGACTCTGATGCAATTTGAGAAGCTCACCGAATAGATCATAAGCGTATCCAACGTGACGGTCATGATCAATCAACTCTGTAAAGACGGGATCACGTTCAACGATATTCTCCATTCCAAGGTAACCGCCTGCGGTATATTTGGGATTACTTTCGGCAACACGATCTATTGCATCTTTATACACATCGATATCTTCATCTGATACTGCATTTTCAATGAAAATAATTCCGTCTTTATTGAATGTATTCCACTGTTCCTGTGTAAATCCGGGTGGCGCAATTCGGTATTTCTTATCGGTTTCCATTGGATGACTCCCTCGGTTGAATATAGATGAGAAAAAAGAGTGTATAGGTTAGATTAAACTTGCGAAATTTAAAATCCAAATGGATGTTTGTTTAACCCAACCTACAGGTTTAGTTTTACTCACCTTTATGATAGCAAATTCTGTGCCAGTCTAAGACCTCAGCACTGGTGGGTTCTTTGTATAATACCATGAGCGAACTGCACATAAGAGTGCAAACCCCTCGTCCAACTGCACAGAATAGTGCATTTCTACTTGAGGTCAATTATGGTAAATTATTGAATTAATTTTACACATTGATGAGGCGAGGTTAGGAAACCGAACCTACCGTAGTGTATAAATAATTATGGTTTTTACTATAATACCCACTAAACCCCGACTGCTGTTTCGCACATGTCGTTCTGAAGTAGCCAAACCGAAACTGCGTGAACGATGATTTGATTTGCCCGTTCAACAATCGGATTTAAGGATGGGATATGTGTAAACATGGTTTGTGCTTTATCTTTAAGATTCTCTGTTTTCGGTAACTCAAGGATCTTCATCTCTTTGAGAAATGCTTCGACCTCTGCTTGACCGATACGAGCGCGTCTGCGGAGTTCTTCTAATTTTGGCGTATGTGCCCATACTTGTAATACAGTTTTGCTAATCTGTTCAACCGAAAAACTCGCGGCAAGTTGTTGGGCAGCATTTTCAATAGCAACGAGAGACAGTTTACTTTTGCCTGCAACGACATGCGGAGGCGGTAAGCGAAGGTCCCAAACAATTCTAAAAACAGACAATAATTTCAAAATATAGTAAGTGATGTCAATTTGCCACCAACGAAAACCTTGTGGGGCAGCACTCGGAAAATGGTGGTGGTTATTATGCCATCCTTCTCCCAATGTAATGATGGCAAGAAAAATGTTGTTGCGAGAATTGTCTCCAGTGTCATAACGTTGCTTCCCATAGATGTGGGAAAGAGAATTGATAACAAAAGTTCCGTGATATAGAAGTACAGTACTTATTACAAAACCCACGACAAGTCCAGACCAGCCTGCAATTGCCCAAACGAAAACACCTAATAGTATCGCAGGTAATGTATGGAATTTCCCAAGCCAAACAAGTTCAGGATATTTTCGGAAGTCCTTTATCAGACTGTAATTTACACTTAGCCCGCGTTTGCACAAAATCCAACCTACATGGGAGTACCAAAATCCATGTTTAACTGGTGAATGTACATCTTGTTCTGTATCAGAATATTTATGATGTTCTCGATGTTTCGCTGCCCACCATAAGGTAGCCCGTTGTGCCGAACTCTGTCCGAGAAATGCCAAAAAGAATTGAAAGGCACGGCTTGTTTTGAATGCTCGATGTGAAAAGTAACGATGAAATCCTGCTGTGATACCAAACATACGGATAACGTAAAGAACGCCGCATATAATCCAATCGGTGGGTTGAACATCTACCCAAAAGACAGCAAAACATGCGAGGTGAATCAATATGAAAGGTATAGGTTGAGGATGAACAATGTCCACCGCATCGGCGGAACGCGAGTTGCTTGGTTCTTTAGACACTAATTTTGTGTTCCTTCAGCATTTAGCTTTCAAGCATAACAACAATGTTATGCCATGTTAAAAAATGTGTGCGTGCCGCATCACAAGTTCTTAGGACGCGTGACGCTTTGGTGTGTAAATTGTTAGATTCTGCCATATTCTCACTTGCAACCGAACTGATTTAGGATCGCACACATTATCAAAATTCATACTTAAATCAAACTCGGATGTATCTCAACAGGGTAGGGTTTAGCATCCGACAAAATCTGATGCGTATTTCGTAATTTTGTAAGTTCTGTCTTTGTCCGTGCCTGAATGTCTATTAACTTTGGAAAATTATACAACAATTTTCCGTCTATTACAATAGGAATTAAGAGCGGCTCGCCATCAGGGATCGATTCATCCCAAAGTGTAACACAATCCTTACAATAAAATCCATCTGTATTAGTATAACGATATATCTGTTTTCTACCGGGAATAGTAGCCTTGGCAGGTTCATCAATCGTCTGTTTACCAACAGGAATACCATCTCGTTCTACAGACTTATAGACACCACCGAGGGCAGAGGGTCCACCTTCTCCCGTAAGTGAATTAAAGTTTGCACCTGTCGCTAAACGGGTACCAACGCCGAAACTGTCTATCGGTGCGTTATTTTCAAGAAGTTTGTCTATCCCAAATTCATCAAGTTCATGACTTGCGATAATCTGAACATACTCAAGTGCTGCATCATCAAGGATACTACGCACCTGTTTACTAAGCGACACAAGGTCACCACTATCCAAACGGACTGCTTTCAACTGCAATCCACGACCTTCCATCTCTTTTGCTACGATACACGCATTCCTTGCTCCCTGAATCGTATCGTAAGTATCTATAAGAAGCGTTGAATTGTGTGGAAAAGCATTGGTATAATCTCGGAATGCATCTATCTCTGAAGAGCGATCCATAATGAATTTATGACCCATCGTGCCGACATACGGAATATCAAAATATCGTCCAGCGATGACAAGTGATGTCCCGCTTGCCCCTCCGATAAATGATGCACGTGCTGCAAGGATACCCGCATCTCTACCGTGAGCACGTCTCGCACCAAAATCAAAGACTGGTTTTCCTCTCGCCGCGCGAACTATACGTGATGCTTTCGTAGCAATCAATGTCTGAAAGTTCATCACACTCAACAGATAAGTCTCAAAGAGTTGAACATCGCGAGATCTACCAGTAACATTGATAATCGGTTCGTTAGGAAACACAATTGTGCCTTCAGGAACAGCATAAACAGAACCATCAAATCGGAAGTCTCTCAATGATTCAACATAATCTACGCTCAATTCACTCTGTTGTAATAACCATTTGAGAGTGTCCTCAGTGAAACTAAGATTTTGTATGTAGTGGATTACTTGTTCAAGTCCTGCTGTGACAAGATATTTTCCCTGTGGAATTCTGCGGACATAGTAGTTTGCAGTAATAGTAGAATCGTTTCTATTCTTGAAATCTGCATTCCCCATTGTGAGTTGATAGTAGTCTACAAAGAGCGACATATCTGATTCTGTCAATAGGGCAGATTTTGGAGAAGAATCAGGTTTCTGTTCTGAAACATCAGGAATGGTGTTCATAGCAGTTGCTTTCGTATTGGACATACAAAACCATCTCACAAAAGTCGTCAGTACACTACAACCGTTTTATAGTTGTCTATCTACCAATCCTGCGTAATCTGTATCAGTTGATTTGCTGTTATATTTTGAAGTGACTGCGTTTTTCCGTTAGTCCAGATAACCTTCAACAACTTAATCTGTGTTGACTTACCTAATCCAAATTCAGCGGCATAACTGTTAGATGACATGTAACTTTCACCAGCATATATTTCTCGTATCTGTGTGGCATCAGCGGTTGTAAGTTGTATTTTCGCTCCAACAGCATATCGGTTTTCATTAGTACCTATCAATTTCACATGTAACCATTTGTTGCTATTCTTCAAAGTATCAGCTTGATTTTGAAGTAAAGTAGGTTTCGCATAATTGTTGACGATGAAAATGTCTACATCACCATCATTATCATAATCTCCGAAAGTAGCACCGCGACTGACACGAAAGGGAAGATCGGCAATACCTGTGCTTTTACTTACGTCACTGAATACACCATTACCATCATTCTGGAACAGTTGATTGTGCTGTGGAATGAGTGTTTCTGGTTCATCTAATTTCTGGAAAGTACTACCGTTAGCAACGAATACATCTAAATCGCCATCGTTGTCATAATCAAATAGGGAAGTACCCCAACCAATTTCCTTGATGCTAACTTCAGCCAACATAGTGGTATAGGATTCATCTACGAATCTGATTCGTTTCGTGTTGTTCTCCTCATTCAACAAATTTCTGTAAAGCACATTTTCCTGATCAATCCAGTGCGTGATGAATAAGTCAATATCCCCATCGGAGTCGTAATCTCCCGTTGCTAATCCCATAGAACCGCGAAAGTCTGCTGCCCAAGACTCAGCACTGACATCAGTAAACGTACCATTTCCATTGTTACTGTAGATATGGTTTTCCGATGTGTCATTTGCAACATAGAGATCTACATCATTGTCATTATCAAAGTCGCTGAAGATTGCCTGCATACTTCTCCCACCCGATGCAGCTACCCCCGCTTCAATCGTAACATCTGTAAATGTCCCATCACCGTTGTTCTGGTACAGCACGTTGTCTTGCGATTCAAAAACGGTGGGATTCAGGGCACTTGGTCCATATATTTCTGCTTGGTTTGCACCGATATTCATTTCCTGCAACTTTTCAAGATTGTATTTAACATAGTTACACACATATAGGTCTAAATCGTCATCTCCATCATAATCAGCAAACACAGCACCTGTACTCCATAGTGGACAACCTACGCCTGTCGTTTGAGTCACATCAGTAAATGTACTATTCCCATTATTGCGATAGAGAACATTTTCACCGTAGTTTGTTACATATAGGTCGAGGTTGCCATCACCATTATAATCTGCAAAGACACACCCCATCCCGTAACCTGTGTCACCAACATTCGCAGATTCAGTTATGTCTGTGAAAGTCGCATCCCCGTTATTCCTATATAATACATTTGTAGGTACGTTTTTCACTTGCTTTGATGAAATATTCTTAAAAGGCCCATTGATATTTACAATGTATAAATCCAGATCACCGTCATTATCAATATCTGCGAAACCTGCACCTGAACCCATATCTTCTGGGAGAAGACTGGAACGTGAACCAATTGAGTGCTTGAAACGGATACCTGCATCGTCGGTTACATCAACAAAAGTAGGGGACTGTGCATGAACATATATTACTATAGACAAGAATACGACAAGACACAGAATGGAGAGGGAAATGTGTCTATCTCCGATTGTTGTATCTATATATGTCTTCATGATTTTAGGAAGTTGGTAAAGATATTACGGTTTAAAAACCGTTCGTCATTAAGGATATCTTGATGGAGTGGAATAGTGGTCTTTATGCCTTCAATTTTAAATTCAGATAACGCACGTTTCATCCGGGAAATTGCTTCGTTACGATCACTACCTATTGCGATCAATTTAGCCACCAGTGAATCGTAGTGGGGTGGTACCGTATAACCGTTGTAAACATATCCATCAACCCGAATACCGATACCGCCAGGAGGCTGATAGTCTGTTACCAAACCAGGAGAAGGCATAAACTGATTGGCTGGGTCTTCTGCATTGATGCGACATTCAATTGCGTGTCCCTTGATGTGAATGTCAGATTGATTGTACCCAAGTTCCTCACCCATCGCCAACCTTATCTGTTCCTTAATCAGGTCGACACCGGTAATGCTTTCTGTGATGGTATGTTCAACTTGAATACGCGTATTCATCTCAAGGAAATAGTAGTTTTCGTTTTTATCAACGACAAACTCTATTGTGCCGGCATTCCTATATCCGATTGACTTGGCAGCCTTGACAGCTGCTTTGCAGATTTCATTACGGACTTTAGTGGATATGGACGCTGCAGGTGCTTCCTCAAGCAATTTCTGCTGTTTGCGTTGAATAGAACATTCGCGTTCCCCGAAGTGCACAACATTGCCGTGAGCATCCCCTAAAACCTGTACTTCAATGTGTCGTGCGTCTTCAATCCATTTTTCAATGTAGACATCACCGTTTCCAAAAGCGGCTTCGCTTTCTGCTTTTGCGGTATGAAACAGGTTGAACAGACTCGGACGATTGTATGCAATGCGAATACCACGTCCCCCGCCGCCTGCTGAAGCCTTGATTCCGACAGGGTAACCGATTTTTTCAGCAAGTTCAGCTGCTTCTTCAGGTGTTTCAACTGTCGCTTTCTTATCTTTTTTCCGTTTTTTACTTTGGCTACCTGGAACAAGTTTCAATCCAGCCTTCGCGACTGTCTCAAGCGCAGTTATCTTGTCCCCCATAGTAATCAGATCTTTAATGGAAGGTCCAATGAATTTAATTTGATGTGCTTCACATATCTCTGCAAATTGTGCATCTTCTGCGAGGAAACCGGCACCAGGATGTATTGCATCAACATTAGCAAAATCTGCGACAGCTGTGATGTTCGCGTATTTAAGATAACTTTCTGCGGAGGGTGGTGGACCGATACAGTATGCCTCATCCGCGTACTTGACGTGGAGTGCATCTTTATCTGCTGTAGAATATACTGCCACAGTCTTTATATCCATGTCCTTACAGGCACGTATGACACGGATAGCGATCTCGCCTCGGTTGGCAATCAGAATTTTTTGAAACATAGTCTTAGTTTTGCCTCACACGGAAGAGGGGTTGATTATATTCAACTGCTTCTCCATCTTCAATAAAGATTTCAAGGATTTCACAATCGAAAGGTGCTTCAACATCGTTATATGTTTTCATGACTTCCAAAGTAGCGATAGGCTCACCAGCCCCAACTGAATCGCCTACATCAATAAATGGGGGTTCATCGGGTGCGGGGGATCGATAAAACCGGGCAGGCATAGGCGAACGAATTATATCATCACCTGTTTCGCTTTCTGTAACAAGTGTTGGTGCTACTGGACCTGTAGATGTAGGTGCAGTAGTAATCTGCTGAACGGTTGCGCGTGAAATCTCAATTTCAATTTCACCCTCACGAACTCGAATCGAGGCTAAATCTGAGTGTTCTGCAATTGTAATCAGTTGCTCAAGCCGTTCAATGAGTAGATCAGAGTTGATTTCAGCATCAGCCGTAGAATCTTGTTCTTTACTATTATCGTTTTTATTCATGTTTTAAACCCTTTCAACGTATTTTCCAGTCCGTGTGTCTACTTTTATGGTCGTTTCATTTTTAACAAAGAGCGGGACATTGACGACAGCCCCAGTCTCTAATTTTGCCGGTTTTGTTCCACCACTCACTGTATCTCCACGTAACCCTGGGTCAGTTTCAACAATTTGGAGTTCAACGAAGGTTGGCAATTCTACAGCAAGGGGTGTAGCACCATCCATTTTGACGATAACATTCTCACCTTCTTTTAGATACTTCACGTTTTCACCGAGCATTGCTTCTGGAAGTTGATGCTGATCAAATGATTCGTTGTCCATGAACCAATGCAACTCACCTTCTCTGTAGAGGTACTGCATCTCTTGATCTGTAAGGCGTACAGTTTCAATAGATTCACTGGAACGAAAAGTGCGGTCAAGAACTGCCCCATCTTTGACTCGCTTTATTTTTGTTCTGGCGAATGCTCCTCCTTTTCCCGGCTTAACGTGTTCACAGTCTACTACAGTGTAGACGATATCATCAAGTCGGATTACTAATCCGTTCCGTAAGTCTTTTAATGCTGCCATTAATATTCCTTTCTATAATACCGAAGTATGTATTCTATCAAGATTTCATATATGTGTTAATAGTGCTTTTGAATGATCATATTAATTCAAGTGCTAATCGCAACGCTTCTCCTCTATGACTGATGCTGTTTTTGACAGTTTCACCTAATTCCGCAAAAGTTTCCTCATATCCATCTGGCACAAAAATTGGGTCATATCCGAAGCCGCTTTCTCCTGACGGTGTCTGGGTGATCTGTCCTTCACATTTTCCCACAACAACTTTTATGTCATTGCTATTATTCGGTTCAGCAATGGCGATTGCTGCGACAAATCGTGCCTTCCGATTTGTCGCACCTTCTATTGCTTCAAGCAACTTCTGGATACGGATAGCATCGGTAGCATCCTCACCTGCCCATCGTTTTGAATGAATACCAGGTGCACCGTTAAGTGCATCAACTTCTAATCCAGCATCATCGGCAAGTGTGCGATGTCCTGTCCACTCTGCAATTACTGTTGCTTTCTTGGCTGCGTTCTCTTGATATGTATCTCCATCCTCAACCACTTCTGGTGCATCGGGAAAATCCTGAAGCGATAAGATCTGAATGTTCCGATGCTCTTTATCTGTGTTGAGCATTGTTGTCAACTCTTTGACTTTGCCAAGATTACGGGTTGCCAATACTAACTTCATCAAGATTCTCAAGCATAATTCTGTTCTGTAGACGAACAAGTTGTTGAATTCCATTTACAGCAAGGTCAAGTAATTCATCAGACTCTTCACGAGTAAACGGGTTATGTTCAGCAGTGCCTTGGATTTCAATGAACTTACCACTTCCTGTCATGACAACATTCATGTCAACATCCGCAGCAGAATCTTCAGTATAACAGAGATCCAGCATTGGCGTTCCATCAATAATACCAACGCTTGTTGCGGCGATATTCTCAACGATAGGCAACTCATCAATTATCTTCTGATCTTGTAGTGTCTTACATGCATCCCAAAGTGCCACATAAGCTCCCGTTATCGCGGCAGTACGTGTTCCACCATCTGCTTGGATGACATCACAATCAAGCCAAATTGTCCTCTCACCTAAAATGTCAAGGTCAACAGCTGCCCGTAGCGATCTGCCTATGAGTCTTTGTATTTCCTGGGTTCGTCCACCGAGTCGTCCTTGTGTTGCTTCGCGTTGCATGCGTTCAGAAGTGGAACGTGGTAACATTGAATATTCTGCAGTAACCCACCCTCTACCTTGAATGTTTTGCTCTCTCATAAAACGTGGTTGCCGATCATCCACTGATGCTGTGCAGATAACCTTCGTATTCCCTGTATTTATCAGGACTGATCCTTCTGCGTGTATAGTATAATTGCGCTGTATTGTAACAGGACGCATCTCATCCGGTTTTCTCTCATCATCTCGGATAATTGCCCTCTCAGTATGTCGGACATTATTGGTATTTTGTGTTGTCATAAGTTAAACTCTTGTAATATTTTAGTGTTGTCAATTATGACAATCCATAGCTGGCAATACAATGACATGATAGTCAGATTCTCTTTTGATAGAGGTTTTGTAAGCCCAATGTTGTGAACCTAAACCTACAAAATCGGACTTACAAAACCTTCCAGCAATAAGTAGGATACATTAATTGACATATATGGAAATCAATTAGTTCTGCTCAAGCAATGTTATTACGCAATTACAATTCTTTAAGTAGCTCCAACGCCTTTGTATAACTTTTCCGTTCCAAATAGTGCATTAGCATTTTTGGTGCGGTTTCTTTAATTTCGGTTGATAACTGCTGAATTCGGAGCAGTTGATCTGTAATTTCGCCACCAGCAGAGATACGGTTCATCATATCTTCTAATGTGTTGTGAAGTTCAGTAGATTGTTGTGTTGTCATTGTGCACCATTCTCTTCCGTAGGTATAGGTGGTAGTTCGTTGACTGCTTTACATGTTCGCAAGCCTATGCTTTTCGGTGGTTCATCATATCCTTTCCAAGAATACGGGTCAACGCCTGAAACAGGAACAACACAGCGACGGTCAGCACTTGCGGGGCGTTCACCTTCTCTGATTGACCACGGTAACAACGACCATGAATTACAGTAATGATTAACAAGCACACGTCGGAATGTACTGCCACGATTTTTGCGGGAACGGTGGAGTAAATATCCGTTGAAGAAAACCAGTGCACCAGTTTCCACCTCAACAGGGACTTCTTCAGAACCGTCAAAGCCGTAACTCTCTTGAGCGAAGTCAAATTCATCAGGATTTTCGTGATTGCGTTGTGGATAGAGATACCCTTGACGATGTGAACCAGGGAGCACCCACAGGCACCCGTTTTCAACATTAGCATCGTCCATTGCAATCCATGCACCGATTAGGGAACGGTCACGAGTGGGAATATAGATCTCATCCTGATGCCACGCCTGTCCTTGAAAATTAGGTGGTTTGACAAATAGCATGGACTGCATACACTTGACACTACCGTCCCAATAAGGCAGGTGTGCAGCGGTTATTTGACTAAGAATACCGCAGATTTTAGGATGCTTGACATACTGCTCAATAGTATCGCTTACGAAATGCGGTTGATGGATACAGAGAATCCTACCTATTGCTTCTTCGTCTGTAACACTATCAGGCAGTGGATTCATATTATCGCATTCATATCCACCGCGAGCAAGTCTGACTGCATCTTGTCTGAGTTCTTCAATCTCACTTTTGGAAAGCAAGTTCGGTACGACAAGGTAACCGTTGTCTATAAAAAACTGACATTCTTCGTCAGATACGATATTTGGAACATCAATTCGTTCTGATATTTCAGGACCCATTTGTTTATATTCCTCCTATGGCTTAATCAAAATATGAAGTCTTTCTACGACTATACCCTATTTGCCAGGAACATCTCCGTTATTGCAAGTGCAAATACAGCTAACAAGATAAATGTAGAAAGGCTCTGATTTCTCTCTACATCCTCTTTATATTTTTTCACAATTTCAGGTGTAAGTTCGGTTGGTGTGCGATCTGTTTCTGTCGTACCAATTAGCATGCTGGTCAATTCTTCAGGATTCCGGGGCGTTAAATCCGACTCCACAGTATCCACATTGATAACGAAATAGCGTTGTTCTTCACCAGACTGATGCACTGAATAGATACCTGGATTTAATGTATCTTCATAAAAGAGATTGCCCTGTTCATTTAGTGACATCCTTGTTTCTTTACGGTCAGGATCAAAGACTGCTACCTCTTTTCCCGCATTTTCTTGAGAACTACTGTATTCTATTCCATCACCAATCCGATAATCTGGCACTTTACCAGCTTGCTTCAATGCCAAATATTTTATGGTTTCATGAAGGAACGGAAGAAAGACACCGTGTATAGGCAAGTCATTCCACTCCCTATCAATCGTGGAAGTATAACATAATACACGTCCGTTTCCATATATTTTTTCTACAACTGCTGGATTTCCATCATCAAAAACAGCGATGACGGAGGCATCAGATGTGGGTGTTGACTGATAATAACGGAAGAAACGTCCTTTGGCAAAATCACCATGATTTGGATTACTAAACGGTGCAAAAATGGGATGTCGATATTCTACATTCGCAATAACCTGAAATTCCTCTTTACCGATGGGATCACCAACAGCTTGCATTAATGTGCAAGGCAAGAGTGAATTTTCGGTTCCACCAAGTAGTTGTTGATAAACACCAGAATCCACCTGATCTCCCATTGTGAGAATTAATCCGCCGCCAACATTGACATAAGTTTTCAACCTTTCTGCTTCAGTAGAGCTCATTTTGCTGAGATTTGCGAGGATTAGCACATCATATCTTTGTATGACAGCTGCGGATGGAATAGTAGTAGATTCAGTATAATCAATTGGCACGCCATCATCCCCAACATCCACAAGTGCTCTTGTCAAAAAGAAGGTTTCATCATCTATATCATTTCTTTTCCGTTCACCATTGACGCAGTGCGCCTTGATGGACTTCATACTTTGGACAGTAAAATAACGGACATTGTCAATTTCCAGGTCATCACTCTCAATTTCAACCCTACCTGTATGAGCCGATTCTGTTTGAAGATCGATTTTGATCCTAAAGGCAGCATCTAAACTGTCATTAGGTTCAATATCCAATTGTAATGTTTCTACCTTATTATTATCAATGAAAAGGCTAACGGGGAGATTCTCAACACGTTCATTACTGTAGTTGTGGATACGTGCCACCAATTCTGCATCTTTTTGATCGAGAAGGACAATAGGGGGAACATTGATAACTGTAACTGCTCTGTTTTCTTGCTGTTCAGCTGCAACATCAACAAATTCAATATTAACATCTGGACTCAAGCGATCCGTTTCAAGGAAACTTTCCCATCCACTCTTTTGCAGGTCAGCAACAAGATATATCTGCTTCTGACCAACTGAAACAGCCTTAAGTATTTCATTAGCAGTTTGTATAGCATCAAGGTAATCCGTTGTATAATTTGTTAACGTTGCATTTTCTATGGCAGATCTGATGTGACTATGTTCAGAGTCAATTGGTAATATCTGTCTTGCTTTGTCTGCAGATAGAATAAGTGCTACGGCATCTGCACTTTCTAAACTATCAAGCCGTTTAATTGCCTCTTTTTTGGCTTCTGCAAATGTGTCTGCATACTGCATACTGTAAGAAGTATCCAAAATTATCACAGCATTTCTCACACCACCTAATTCGGGTGCTGTTGCGGGGTCCTCAGCAAAAAATGGTCGTGCAAAGGCAAAACCGAGTAGCAGTAGCATCAACATACGCATCAGTAGCAGAAGTAATCGCTTTAGTTTATGTCGCTGCACATTCGTTTGATGTGACATCTGAATAAAGCGAACAGTACTAAAGACAAGTCGCCGTGCCCGTTCCCGGTTCAATAAATGGATAATCAGAGGGATAGATGCCCCTACTGCCCCTGCTACGGCAAACATTCCAGCTAAAAGACCCATCGTGTTTATCTCCTTCGTTCACTCTTTACACAGTTTATAGTAAAAACCATAATTATTTACACACTACGGTAGGTTCGGTTCCTAACCGAACTGGTGTTTGTTCTGTCTCATAGAAGCGGTTAGGAAACCGTTTCTACCGGGAGTGTGCATGTATTTTTACATTTCGCTATAACTACCACTATTATATAAATCCCTGTCGTTTCGCTAGATATGATGAGAGTGCCCTATCAATCGGTGTTGTCGTATTCATCAAATTATAATCTATATCCGATTGGTTTAATGTTGTTCGGTAATGATTTATAAATTCGTTAAAATTACTGAGATAACTTTCTTGTATCACTTGTGGAGTTGTAATTATCTCTTGGTCGCTTTCAGAATCGACGAATCTGATGAGTCTTTCAAACTCAAAATCTACTTCCTGTTGAGATAGAATATGAAAAACAATGACTTCGTGTCCATCATATCGCAAGTGTTCCAAACCTTCAATAACTTCATCAGGATTTTCATCGTATAGGTCAGAAATCAAAATGACTAACCCCCGTTTCGTAAGCCGTTCTGCGATTTGGTGTAGCGGTTCTCCGATGCGTGTTTGCTTTTCCGTTTGAATGTTCTCCAATGTTAACAAGATAGTGTGCATGTGCGATGCACTACTCCGTGCTGGCAAGTACTGATGGACTTTGTCGTCAAAATATGCAAATCCAACTGCATCTCGTTGCTTCGCCATGAAATAGGAGAGAGAAGCGATGAGAAAACATCCATAGCGGAGTTTGGATAATGGACCTGTTGTTGATGATTCATCGGTTTGTTGGATTTCATCTATCTCCGCTAAATCTTCAGGAGCGGGATGTGCCATAGACTGACTCGTATCCAACAAGATATAGCAGTTGAGGTTTGTCTCTTCCTCAAACTGCTTGATATAGTAACGATCAGTTCTTCCATAGACTTTCCAGTCAATGTGTTTTGTATCGTCTCCCGGCATATATTGTCTATATTGCGAAAACTCAACACTAAACCCGTGATAAGGACTTTTGTGTAAACCAGAGATAAATCCTTCCACTACATATTTGGCAATGAGTTCAAGGTTCCCTATTTGTGCAAGAATGGTGGGATTTAAGTAATTTCGTCCTTCTAATCGCTGTTGCATGTGTGTTGGTTTCCTATTTTTTTCGTAAAACAAGAAGGGTTAAATCGTCAAATTGATCAGCATTTCCCTGAAAATCAATTACAGATTCATAAATCAGATTACATATTTGAGAAGCATCCTTATCAGGACAAGTTTTAGACACCTTTTCAAGCCGTTCTTCATCATAAAATTCATCGTCTATATTGACGGTTTCAGTAACTCCATCTGTATAGAAGATGACAATGTCCCCACTTTCCAGAATTGTCTGTTCCGCCTCATATTTTGCGATGAGCGGCACCATATCATTTGGAAACATTCCGAGTGGTAACCCGCCAACTTCTTCTCCGAGCCACACAATGTCTCCGTTGTTTTTCACTATTAGCGGTGGGTTATGTCCACCATTTAATGATGTCAAAGTGTCCGTTTCTGGACAAAGATGACTATAGAAGAATGTCGCATACTTTTCTTCTGTGCCACTAACATATAGTAACGAATTCAGGGTCATTGCCATGTCAATCAGTTCATTTTTCATATCAGCAAGTTCATCTGCATCAGGAACTGTTGCACTTGATAATTCGGAGATAAGTCCGGCCCGTAGCGTAGCCATCAATAACGCTGCTTGCATCCCCTTTCCAGAGACATCAGCAATGGCAAGCCCCCATCCACCTGCAGACAATTCAATACAGTCGAAATAATCTCCACCAACTGGTCCCCGTGGTTCGTAGTGTCCAGCCACCTCATACCCAGGTATGTCAGGAAGCGTATCAGGGATTAGGTTTTCTTGAATTTTGCGTGCTTCTTCCATTTCAGCTTGCAATTGACGTGCTTCAAGTGCTTCTTGATGTAGGTGTGCGTTTTCTATCGCTACACCAGCCTGTTTGGCAAATGAATCA
Organism: Candidatus Poribacteria bacterium; assembly: GCA_965214095.1. Taxonomy (GTDB): domain Bacteria; phylum Poribacteria; class WGA-4E; order WGA-4E; family WGA-3G; genus MSPOR6. The sequence continues at coordinate 3,901,277 of OZ243938.1, forward strand.
AGGAGTGTTTCATCTTCAAATGTGTATTCTGCGTTTCTACGACCCCGTTCTTCTTTGTCACCCACAACGAGTACACCTAATATATCACCATCTCGACCTTGAATTGGACCCGCCATCAGGTTTCTGCCACCAAACAGTGAATCCACTTTTGCTGAACATTGTCCCGGTCTACCCTCTTTAACAACATTAACTAACATCTGCTGAGACATTTGGGATTCACTTTCATCAACATCTTCCATTGAAATTATAAACTTTTTCTCAGGATCATTTTCAGGATCATCAGCCACCAAAATATCCGGTGGAAACGCATAGTGTAATTCAAGGTTCGGTTGGTTTGTTTGAATTAGCATCAGTGCTCCAACATTAGAGTCAAGAAGTGCTACTGCTTGATGAACTACCTGTTCAGCAGCATCTTCAGGCTCAAGAAGTTGACATATTTGTGGTGCACTTTCTGCCAACATAAACAACCGAAACTTTTCACTCTGTATACGTTCCTCATTACGAGAATATGCGATTGCAATAGAAATCTGATGTGCAAGAATAGTTAGGAGTTCTTGCTCCCATTCTTCTAATTTTGCACGTCCCAAGAATTCGCCCAAACAAAGGATTCCAAGGAACTCATCTTGTATTTTTAATGGCACCCAAAGGCGATGCATAGAATTGTCTGTCAGTAGATCCGAATTTCTGTTAATAAAATTGTGTAAGTCTTCCGGAGTTTTGTCTAGTTCAACAGATGAAGATTCAAGCAAACATGCAACTTCGTCTGGTTGAATGTCTAATTGTGTATCATCAATTTCTGGTGTTGAGGCAGCGATTGACAGATAGTTATCTGTTTCGTGGTAACATAGAATTGCACCACGTCTTACCTGAAGAGTCCCGAGTGCTATGCGCAAATATGTCTTACTTGAAAGCTTAAAGTTGCTATGTCCGGAGATTAGTGTTTGACCTAACTGCTCCAGTTCGGATAGGCTAAAGATTAACCTTTGTATAGTTTCTTCTGCAGAACTGAGGTGCATATCGGATTGTTCCTTTTATGTCTTCTCAACTAATTTCAGGTATTCAATCCTGTAGACCCATTGGGTTAGAGAACGTTGGATTGGGCAGTTAAGGTTCATTATTGGGGTGAGTCTAGTTTAAAGCAGTTTAAAAATTTGCAATGGCAGTCTTTTCATCTGGAAAGATACCAGCATATTTTGCGATTGCCATCATACGAAAAGTCCGTTCTTGTGTTGCGGACAACCCACAAAAATTCAAAGTGCCATCACGTTCATCAAGTGCCTCTATAATTTCTATCAGTATAGAGATACCTATGCTGTTAATCAGAGCAGTTTGCTCTAAATTAATTACAAGTTGTGTATATCCTTTTTCAATAAGTTCTTGTGCCTTTTTTGATAGATCTTCACCGAGAGCATCATTTAAATAACCTGCTGTTTCCAACACAGCATATTCGTGCTCAGCACGTACCTGAATATCAAATTTATTTGCCAAACCTATACCTCCTCAGAATGCAATGTCCGTTTTGAAATTATGATGCCGTTCTTTTTATAAAACTAACCGTTGTTCCGTTTTCACCACTCTCAATATTGAATTCATCCATCAGAGTCATTGTAATCTCTAAACCCCATCCACGTTTTCGCATTTCCGTATGGATCTGTTGACGGTTAGTGATTCTGTTATGGTGGTCTTCTGCTGTGAAACCGACACCGTGGTCAGTTATTTTACATTCCAATTCATCAGCCTTAACTATGTATTTAATGAAAACTTGTCGATCTTCGCTTTGGCTATGTTCAAAGGCGTTAATGCATGTTTCTATGATCGCTAATTGAATCTCTTCAGTCTGATCCTCGTTAAAGTGGTTCAATTCGGCAAGAACTGAACCAGTTTTGGCTGCTACAAGCTCCATGTCTCGGTCCATCGGGATTGTCAGACACACTTGATCTTTCAAAACTGTATTGGTCACGCTGAGTTGCCTCCTTGTTAAGGGTAATCCGATTCTCTCACATAAGATAAATAATTATTGGCAATTTAGATCTCTTAATATTTAATGATTTATATTATGATTCCATATTGATGAAGTAGATCTATTTTTAGTAATTATAACGCCAACTAATCTATCCTGTTTTCCCGATTGGTTTGGATTCTTGCTTAGCAATAAGATTCTATCTTTTCTAAAATAACATTCAACTAACTTTTGCTATATCTTAATGATTTTAATTTCTGTATTACTAATATTATAGGATAACACGGTTGATTTAAAATTTCAAGGTATTTTCTCATAAATTCCAGAAGCATTCAATTGTTAGAATTCGCAATTTTTGGGAGAGTTCTAACGCAATTCAGAAAATACAGAATCTCGACCATTGAATAGATCTGTTTTACCTTAGATGTTATAGAATTAATGTTATTTCAACCTTGTCAAATACTAAGTATTTGCTGTTTTCGTTTCCTCCACAAACCACCGTGCATCTTCCATTCGTGCACCAGCTTCATCGTCTTTGGGTTGATATTTAGTGAACTTTACTATATCACAATGCATAAGAAAACCTTGTAAATGTTTGACATATATTTCATCAATTTGTTCATTTGATATCTGTCTCAGAAGTCCGACAGTAGTCAACTCCAATGCGGGGATGTTGTATCGTGCGGAAATATATTCTCGGATTATGTATGATATTTGAGTATGATATGTTTCCAAATCACAAGATGTCGAATCAAGTGTATTCAACTTTTCCAAAGCAATCTCATGGGCAGGAAATATAACGACATCTTCTATTTGAGTAAGCGGGGCAGGTTTGCGTTTACGAAGATATAACGATACCATACCAAAAACAACACCGAGGATGATTATACCAAGGATGAAGTAAGGTATCAGATTAGGTGGAATTTCAATAGGGGGTTTAATGTCACGCAGTTTTGGGTTTGTCGGTGATGTTTGCACAAGGAGTTGTGGAAGAAAGGACATGATGTTACGGAGAAACAGGTAACGGTTCTATCACGATCGATTTTGGATCTGTAGGACAAGCATATTGACACACACCACACCCCGTACACCCAGAATCCAGAACTTCTACAACACCCTCTGGAGAGAACTTGATAGCATCTTCTCCAATAGGACAGGTATCTACACAGTAACTACATTCAACTGCTTTTGTGCGTAGGCAAGTTTCAGCATTGAAAACAGCAAGTCCGATACGGATATCTTCAGCATAGACAAGTTGTAGCGCACCACTTGGACAAACATGCATGCATGCTAATGATTCGCAGATGACACATGGCTGTTCTTCAGGGTCAATGTAAGGTGTATTTCTAAGGTCAGGAGAGTAACTTTCTAATGGTAGTATTGCATTTGCCGGACAATTTCTGACACAATTTCCACACCGAAGACAAGTTTCCAAGAATTCCGGTTCAGACAAAGCACCTGGCGGACGCAAAAGTACACGATTTTGATCATCAGAAGGGAATGGATTTAAGACCCTATCATCAATGAATTCAGCGACAGGTTTCATGATCTGATTGAAAGCTTCTTTGAAAAAATCGCGTCTTCCTGTTTCGTCAGACATTGATGCTGCCTTTAAATCGTGAAATGAATTCACATACCTAAAAGTAATACCATTTCTAAATAATAGCTTAACCTTACCAAAACTGCTGTTCGTAGTCGCGCGATTCATTGCGCCTCTTACATTGACAAATATGATATGTTCAAAACAAGCAAGAGTATTCAAATAAAAGTAGTATTACTTATTCTTTTCGGATGATTCTGATTCCGAATTCATACATTCTGCTTTAGGAATACGATAACAACACCTATGGCTCCCCTGCATAAGGTGTTCCACTCGGTGAACCTTTGTGCCTAATGACTGGCGGAAAAGTGCCAATTCTATCTCACATACATGTGGATATTCCTGTGCAATCGCTGCGATTGGACAATTGTGTTCAATCAGTACATAATCGGTGTCATTTTCATCAAAACGTGCCATATATCCTTCTTCGTCGCGAATATGAGCAAGTTCTTTAATACGTTCAATTATGTTTTTGCCACGAAGTCGTTCCTGATACATTTGAAGTTGGGATTTCATACGACTTCTGAACACTTTATTGATGAATCCAGGTCCATTGAATTTTGCGACTTCTTGCATCAAACCCATTGCAAAATTGGCATAAGTCGTTGGAAAAAGACTGTTTGCTTCTTCGGTCAAACTGTAAATATGATGCGGACGACCACGTTCCTGTTTTTCTTGATGAAATTCAACCAAGCCTTCTCCCTCTAAAATTGACAGATGCTGTCTAATTCCCATAGAACTGATATTCAGAGCATCTGTCAACTCGTTGACAGTCATGCTACTCCGCATCTTCAATAGTTGAAGGATCCGCATTCGTGTTTCACTCATTTCACAATTCATGTGAATTTCCCTCTGATACATTGCGTTTAAATATAGTATAGCACGTTACAGCAGTAAATTCAAATGGATATTTAAGATTGGGGTTACAAACCCTTCCAACAAAAGCAGAAATCCTTAAGTTGACACCTATGGGGTTTCGTACTTCACCCCAACCTACTTATAGTTTGTATCAAATGACACCACGAGTTATACTAATAGTATGTTCTATACTAACGGGTAGATGTATTCGGATCCTCGTTAGCGCGTATGAGATTCAAACTCCCAATCCTGCCAATCCTTGTTCAAAAAAAGAAGGAGCGCGGAGCGTGCCTGCTACTTTTATTTTTTCATATCTGCCCAACGGATCGTCAGTTTTCCACTTGCGGAGATTAACCCTCTTAACCGAACAGTTGCCAACTGCTCGCGTTCACCCGCATGCGACACATCCTCTATGCGATAATAGTAGACGGTGTTGGTTTTAGCAGTTGTGTCTGTCCACGTATATTCGTTGCGTTCACCTGTTGTACCCACACCTTGTATCATAGTTGTGTTAACAACTTTGAATGCACCATCTCTTGTTTCACTGCGGTAGATGTAGAAACCTGCATTGTCTACCTCAGACTCGGTTGTCCATTTGATGATAACGCCAGTTTTTGTCTGTTCTGCTTGAAAACGCGACAACGTAACAGGTAATATACCGCCCAAGGTATAGGCAGGATTTCCTACATCTGTGAGATTACCATAATATGTGGTTTTTCCGAGTTTCACATCTGTCGCATTTCGCCAGTTCGATTTTTCCGTGCCGATAAACGGCATACGCGTTTCATGATGATACTGTCTTAGTATAGAACTCCGCGCACCGTTTTCTGTGGTGCCTGATGGTAAATTCCACGCGGGTGTGTCTTGTGTTTGACTATCTCCATCAAGGTTCCCAACCGTGTCAACCACAACACCATTCGGTGTGGAAATTTGTAGGGAAAATCCATCTGGACTAAGTAGTCTTAAATCGGGAAATGTTTCGATCAAATCTGTAAGATGTTGACTATGAATATTGTAGATACGTCTATCAGGTAGATTGTCAGATTTACTGGCAGTTGCCGTTACTATTAGCACTGTCTGGTTCGGTAGGACATTCAGATTTTTGAACGTGAAAACTGCACGGCGATTCTGGTTGCCGTGCCTTGACTCAATCGTTATTCTCCATCCAGTGAGATTCACTGCTTTAGTCTGTGAACGGTTGTAAAGTTCGATCCACTGTGACACTGTTTGGTTACCGATTTTGTTTGTGAACATCACCTCGCTAACGTAGATTTGTCCACGACTGGTATTGGTTACTAACGAATCGTTATGATATCCGGGAGTGCCGGGACTTGTGCTTTTCGGTGCAGTGTTTTGATATCCGATACCGGCTTGGTATCCGCTTTCATCCCACGCCTCAACGTTGTAACCAACCTTTGGTGATTCTGACCGTTGCCATGCTGTGCCTTGTGTCAAGGGTTGATCTCCGGTCAACTTGTCGTGGAAATATGTTCCTGCGACATCCTCAATAGCTTCCAATGTGCCGTTGCTATTGCGATCACTTCGCAAAATCAACAGATACTGTGTATCTGGTAGTATAAGTTCATCAGCGACCATATAGTCGTGTTGTGCGCCTCTATATATATCTGGTGTTCTGATATTCTGGCCACGCAACAATGCAGTCTTACTTGGATCTGTATTTGTTATCAGCAAAACACCGCCTGCAGGTAATGTATAATCTGGAAATTCCACAATATCAATATCCTGTCTGTCAGTGTTATTTTGGCGGTCAAGAATGCTAATCTCCCATTCGTTGAGAGAAATATCAACCATGCTGATGTTGCGAAGTTCCACCCAGTCATTTTTGTCGTCAGTATCGTTTCGGATTTCATTGAAAAGCACACGCGTCTGTGCGACTTTTGATTCGTGTGGCACCGTAGTATCAAAATCAACATCCACCCCTAAATTAATCAGTTCCTGGATATGAGAAATATTAGAAATCGGGTTATCTGATATATCCACTCCCTCTAAATTTTTCAACTCCTGGAGCGGTTTTATGTTCGCGATCTGATTAGATGCCAACACCAAAGTTTGTAATTGCGTCAATTCTGTTAGGGGACTTATAACCCGAATGTTATTAGATTCAAGCGACAGGTCAGTTAATTGCGTTAATTTAGATAACGTCGGCAGGACACTAATTTGATTGTCTCCAATCCACAAACCTTTTAATGCGGTTAATTCTTCCAATGGCATAAGATCGCTGATCTGATTTTCATTGAGATATAATTCTTCTAAATTGCCTAATCCTGCAAGCGGACCGATGTCACTTATTCTATTTACCCCAAGCGACAATACCTTCAATTGTGTCAATCTTGCTAATGCGTTAAGGTCGCTGATGTCGTTGTCAAATAGAGATAACTGCTCAATTGTTGTCAAGTCCTTTATGGCACTGATGTCAGATATCTGATTTGATTCAATGAATAAGATTTTTAGTTGTGTCAATCCTTTGATGGGTGTCATGTCGGTGATGTTGTTTGAACCCAGCCATATAGTCTGTAATTTTGTAAGGTTAGCGATCGGATTTATATCGGTGATCTTGTTTGAACGAAGCGATAGCGTTTGTAAATTTGTCAATCCCAAGATGGCACTGATCTGGGATATTTGATTTCCATTCAGATTTAGGTGTTTTATGTTTGTGGCGTATTCCAATCCTGTTAAATCGCTAATTTGTGCGCGTTGTGCTGTTAATTTTGTTAATTCCTGCATTATCTGTTGTGTGATCGTTGTATCTTGAGGCAAATCTAATTGTTTTTGCACTGCGGTTATCAAATTCGCATCGGGTATTGCTACCTCTTGTGCTATCGCAATTTGGTTTATATTTATAAGAACAGTAAGAACACAAAATATAGTATTTATTATTTTTGTCATATTCTCTCCTTTTTGTCTGGACAAACTACTTCATAATCAACATCTTCCGACTTTTTGTATATTGACCGGCTTGGAATTTAACAAAATATGTCCCCGATGTCACCTTCTCTCCGAGTTCGTTTTTGCCATCCCAATAGGCAGCACGTTCGCGTTGATAATAAACGCCTGCTTGCTGATACCCCAATGTTATTTTCCGCACAATTTCCCCTTGAATATTGTAGAAAGTCAACGTTACATCCGTAGGTTTTGCGAGTTGATACGGTATCCAAGTTTCTGGATTGAACGGGTTTGGAAAGTTTGGGAGTAGTGCTGTTTCGGTGGGTATAAGTGTTAGTGGAGCCATACCGGGATCTGTTGAAATATCAACGTCTATGACGATCGTCCGTGGAGAGCCCGCTTGGAGTCGGCGGAGCGGTGCGTAATTTGTGATAGGATTATCTGCAATCAATAGGTAAGTGAGTTCGGTTAAAGATTCAAGCGCGCTAACATCGGTGATGTTATTATCGTTGAGCCATAACCTACTGATTTTTGTCAGACCAGATAAAACACTAATGTCGCTGATGCTATTCTCCTCAAGGTATAACTTAGTGAGTTTTGTCAGACCAGATAAATCACTAATGTCGCTGATGCTATTGCTTCCAAAATCTAAACTCGTGAGATTTGTCAAGTTAGCAACTGCGCTAATATCACTGATACTATTAGTCCAAATGTATAATTCTGTAAGATTTGTCAATCCTGATAACGCACTAATATCACTGATACGGTTCTCGGCAAGATATAACACCTTAAGATTTGTCAATCCCGATAACGAACTGATATCAGTGATACTATTGCTACGTAGATGTAATTTCGTAAGTTTTGTTAGTCCCGATAAACCGCTAATATCAGTAATTTTATTATACAAAAGAAATAACTCTTTGACGTCTGTCCAACCCGATAACGCACTGACGTCAGTGATTTCATTTCTATCAAGATATACTTCCGTGAGTTTTGTCAACCCCGAAAGTGGAGTAAGATCAGTAATATCATTACTATCAAGATATAACACCTTGAGTTTTGTCAACCCCGAAAGTGGAGTAAGATCAGTAATATCATTTCCCTGCAGACCTAACCTTGTGAGAGACGTCGCACACTCTAATCCAGTAAGGTCACTAATACCTAAACTTGGTATATAGAGCGAATTTATTCTCATCAGTCCCTCTTCTGTGACCTTGCTATCCGAACTTAAATTCAGGATTCTTTGTAGACTTGCGAGTAAGTTTGCGTCTGGAATTTCTTTAACTGTTCCGGGATTCACAGTAACAGAAATGGTCTGTGTTGCTGTAAAACTACCATCGGTTGCAGTTACTGTAATCGTTGCTGTCCCTTCCGCTTTATTAGTGATTGTAATGGTATCCCGTAAGACACTCACGGTAGCGACACTGGTATCACTAGAGGTTGCAGAATAAGAAAGTGTATCGTCATCTGGGTCGCTAAAGTAGGAAGACAATCCTAATGACAGTGACCATGACCCGACAGTCGTCGTCTGAGCGGGTATAGAACCTTCTGCTGTCGGTGCTCTGTTGGCTTCATTGACAGTAACAGAAATGGTCTGTGTTACCGTTGCATTGCCATCAGTTGCGTTTACCGTGATCGTTGTTGTCCCTGCCGCTACAGCACTGATTGTAGCTGTAGACCCCGAAATAGACGCAGTTGCAACGCTGCTTTGACTGGATTCTACTGTATAAGTGAGAGTATTACCGCCTGGATTGTTAAAGTAGGCAGATACATCAAGGGTCAGTGCCGCATCACCTACAGCCATCGTCTGCGCGGGAATAGAACCTTCTACTGTCGGCGCACGATATAGAGCATTCACAGTAACTGAAAAGATCTGTGTTACCGTTGCATTGCCATCATTTGCAGTTATCGTAATCCTTGTTGTCCCTGCCGCTACAGCACTGATTGTAACTTTAGACCCCGAAATAGACGTGGTTGCAACGCTGCTTTTACTGGAGGTCGCAGTATATGTCAGTGTATTATTGCCTGGATTGTTAAAGTAGATAGATACATCAAGGACCAGTGCCGCATCACCTTCAGTCATCGTCTGTGCGGGAATAGCACTTCCTACTGTCGGCGCACGATATGGAGCATTCACAGTAACTGAAAAGGTCTGTTTTACCGTTGTATTCCCATCAGTTGCGTTTACCGTGATCGTTGTTGTCCCTGCCGATACAGCGCTGATTGTAACTTTAGATCCCGAAATAGACGCAGTTGCAACTGTGCTTACACTGGATTCTACTGTATAAGTGAGAGTATTACCGCCTGGATTGTTAAAGTAGGAAGATACATCAAGGCTCAGTGCCGTGTCACCTACAGTCATTGTCTTTGCAGGAATAGCACTTCCTACTGTCGGCGCACGATATGGAGCATTCACAGTAACTGAAAAGGTCTGTTTTACCGTTGTATTCCCATCAGTTGCGTTTACCGTGATCGTTGTTGTCCCTGCCGATACAGCACTGATTGTAGCTGTAGACCCCGAAATAGACGCAGTTGCAACGCTGCTTTTACTGGAGGTCGCTGTATATGTCAGTGTATTACCGCCTAGATTGTTAAAATAGGCAGATACATCAAGGGTCAGTGCCGTGTCCCCTACAGTCATCGTCTTTGCGGGAACAGCACTTCCTACTGTCGGCGCACGATATGGAGCATTCACAGTAACTGAAAAGGTCTGTTTTACCGTTGTATTCCCATCAGTTGCGTTTACCGTGATCGTTGTTGTCCCTGCCGATACAGCGCTGATTGTAACTGTAGACCCCGAAATAGACGTGGTTGCAACGCTGCTATTACCGGAGGTCGCAGTATATGTCAGTGTATTATTGCCTGGATTGTTAAAGTAGATAGATACATCAAGGACCAGTGCCGCATCACCTTCAGTCATCGTCTGTGTGGGAATAGCACTTCCTACTGTCAGCGCACGATATGGAGCATTCACAGTAACTGAAAAGGTCTGTTTTACCGTTGTATTCCCATCAGTTGCGTTTACCGTGATCGTTGTTGTCCCTGCCGATACAGCACTGATTGTAACTTTAGACCCCGAAATAGACGTGGTTGCAACGCTGCTATTACTGGAGGTCGCAGTATATGTCAGTGTATTATTGCCTGGATTGTTAAAGTAGATAGATACATCAAGGACCAGTGCCGCATCACCTTCAGTCATCGTCTGTGTGGGAATAGCACTTCCTACTGTCGGCACACGATATGGAGCATTCACAGTAACTGAAAACGTCTGTTTTACCGTTGTATTCCCATCAGTTGCGTTTACCGTGATCGTTGTTGTCCCTGCCGATACAGCGCTGATTGTAACTTTAGACCCCGAAATAGACGCAGTTGCAACGCTGCTTTGACTGGAGGTCGCTGTATATGTCAGTGTATTACCGCCTGGATTGTTAAAATAGGCAGATACATCAAGGGTCAGTGCCGTGTCACCTACAGTCATCGTCTTTGCAGGAATAGCACTTCCTACTGTCGGCGCACGATATGGAGCATTCACAGTAACTGATCGTAAGTTAACAACCTGACTGGTCACAGTGACAGATATTGTTTGCGTTGCAGTTAATTCACCGTCACTTGCTGTAATGGTAATCGTTGCACTCCCTGCTGTCTGTGGTGTAATCGTGATGTTTGAACCTGATACGTTGACAGTGGCAACACTGCTATTATTGGAGCTAGCTGTATATGTGAGTGTATCGCCATCAGGGTCGGTGAACTTATCTGATATGTTAATAGTATCTGCATTACCAATTCGCAATGTTGATGTTGAGATACTCCCCACAGAGACGGGTGCGTTGTTCGTGACAGGTGTATTACTTGTGCCTGTATAATATGTGATGACATCAGGTGTTGAATTGAAATTGATGTTATCTATCTCAAGGTCAGATACAATTGGCATTGGAACGTCGACTATTTTCTTATCATAACTCCACAACTCGATTCCAAATGGAGAAAAGTCCAGTTGGATTTCACTGCTAATTACAGCATCAACCCCAGCAGTAAAACCTTCATCGTAGCTGCTTTGTATAGAATAAGAGTCAAGTGAAGGATCAAAACTGGAAGCGGAGACCGTCTGATTATCACTCGTAATAACTTGTCCATCCACTGTTATCCCGTCTCCTGACAAAGTGAAAGTATTCTTGAGGTCAGCATTTAATGTAATCCCACCCTCTTTTAAATACTCCTTTATAATATCACCCGCCTTTTTTGCGGTGATCTTCGGCAATGTTCCTTCTTTGATCAAGTCTGCGAGCGATTCAGCAATTTGAACGGCACTTAACTCTATTTTAATAAGGTCTTCAATTCCTCCCTCAACCTGAATAGACTCACCATTGAGAAGCAATGTGTTAAAGAAAGTTTCACCATGCAAAGTGTCATTGATTTGAGAAAAATCCGGTATCGTCTGCGTGTAGTCGACGTGTATCTCTGAGAAAAATGGTATAGGCAGCATAAAATCATAAATTATCGCGCCTGAAACACTTAACCCTGCGGAATATGTAAACTTCCCGACATAGGCATCCTGTGCTGTCGTTACAGTGCGCGGTTGTATCCGCAACAGCTGATTATTCTGCTCAAAAAATAGATCAGCATTTATCTCTGTTTGTACTGTTCCAGGATCTACATTAACATCAAAAGATAAGTTGATCGTATCAAAGTCATCAGGAACTGAACCTTTCCATTTAATTCCGTCACCGAAAGGCTTGAATTCAGAAGTGTAAGTTATAGGTTCTTGTATCTCTTCAGAGAAACCCATCTGCTGGAAATTCAGAAAAAATAGTAATATGATAACTGAATATACACAAACACTCAATCTACACAAGCTATATTTATTGACCATTTTATTTATTTCCTGTTGTCCTTTCATCTTGAAAAATGTGCGATGAAAGATTTATATTTACTTCGTAATTTGTAATGCGGTTAAATAGATACTTATTAAATAATAGACATTATAATGAATTAAATAGTAGGAGTTTCATAACACCAGGGTCTGAAGTTTAGTCGAAAATTGTGTAAACCACAACAGGTTTCCATAACTAAGTCACAAAACCCTTTCTTCCAATTTCTGAGTTTGTCTTTGACAATGCGGTATCTTTTGACACCACTAATGGCATGTTCAACACGTATGCGTATAGACGCTATCTTTCTATTGATTTCTTTTTCTTTTTCTGTCAGTTCTCCACCTTTCGGTTTTTTCTTCGGTTGAACGATGTGAACATCAGGAAGAGTGAACCCCTGAAAACCGGTATCTTGATACAAGGTGCTTCCCGGGGGCACACAATAGCCCACCTGATCAGCTATGTATTTGTCATGGTGTCTTCCTTCAAAAGAGGGTGTCAATAGGACGACTTTGCAGCTCTCATTGATAATCAGATTATTTTTTGCTGTATGACATTTCTTTTTACCGCTATAATATGCCTTTTGAGCTTCTGGGTCTCTTGGACGCCGTATTCGCCGTTCTATACCATCATGAAAAAAAATACGCTTTATCTTGACTTTGACTTGATACCTCACAAGTATCACACATAGATGTGGGAACTGTTTCCCGAGATGGCAGCTCTTCAAGTTCTGCTAATGCGGTGTTCAATATCGGTAAAAGCAAGTGAATCCATTTATTCGCAAGAGGTTGAGCCATACCAAAGAGCGTGCCGAATAGAACCTGTTTCGGAGCTTCATGAAGATAAATTAATATAAATAGCAACATATCTTCATGTGAAGCAAAACAACTATTCTTGTAGGGTTTATATCTCCGTTTTATGCGCGGTTTTCCATCAAGGGTATGTGTTTCCATATAAGCTAAAAAACATTTAGAAAAATGAGGTAATAGTTTTGTAAACTCTTCTAAAGTATATCCAGTGAGAGATAGAAGCGTATCAGCTTTGTCCTTAATATCTTCAAAAACGATAATGAGAAAACCTCCATTTATAAGATTGTAATTAGAATAACAGAGGTTAACTAAACTTGCAACTAAATCATTATAATGTCTAATGGAAAAAAACTCCTTGTTTCTATTGGCAGAGATCGGATTCGTTTATTACCACCAATCGGGTATTTAAATTGCGTGTTGACCAATGTGAAAGATTTTATGATAAGTGAAAATTGTTGCACATGCCAATCTCTTTGACAGATCCAGAGTTTTATGATTGTATTGTCTTCCTCTGCTGATTTGCACTCCAAAACATAACAGTTCTTTCCATTCATACTTTCTCTACTTTTCAGTTGTAATTCTGTGTCATTTAACTTTTGAAGGGCACTTAGCAACTCAACCCGGAAAATACCGTGTCGAGATTTACGAACCTGTTTTACTACGTGTTCGTTAGGTTTTCTAAAAAATAGGTTGAAGGATATTATCGGTTCTTGCGAATCAAAGATACTGCCGGATACATCCATTGATGGTGCTACATACGTTTGGACATCTGCCTTGTAATTATCAATTTTGTCATAGACATCTAAGGCATTTTTCATGACTTCGTACGGCGTGATAGCAGAAACATTTGTTGGAAGAACCGCAACATATAGTAAGGAAGCGAGTATGACAACGATATTTTTGATGCATACTGTTGCGACACGTGACATTTCAAAGTTGAGTCTCATAAATTTACTCCATATAAAAACCATTTTGAGTAGTAACATCCCATGAAAAACTACATTCATATAAGTAATTTTGAATCATTATGGTGAAGTATAAAATTATATTTACACTTTCATCCCACGGTAGGCGAGGTTTCCTAACCTCGCCGATATAGAGTGTTCAAGTAATTTCAAAATCTACTATATATACATATATATATTATGAACTTATATGACTTATAAAAATATGTTAAATCAATTTATTTTGCATTTATGGTTAAATAAATAATTACTCTTACCAATTCTGAATGTTTCTAAGTTCGTTAGTTTTGCAAGGGCACTTATATCACTAATTTCAGTACCTCTGAACCATAACCAGCGTAGTTTGTAAGTTTTTCGAATACACTTTCGAGCGCATTTAAATCGCTAAATTCATAGTCGATTTCCAGCCGTTGTAGGTCCGTTAGTTTTTCAAGTGGACTTATATCAATAAGCGATGACTTATTTCATTCACCCGATCCTTATTTCAAACTGCCTCAAAAACAAGAAACTAAAATATTATATATCATTAATCATATTAACTCAACTATACTAATTATGTATTATAAAAAATAAGTTGATTTAATATGACTTATATCTGCAATTCATAGAACTATCATAAAGCACAAAGTTACTTGAATGCTTGTATAGTGCAACCTTTTTGTTTGTGTCTATTGGTGCACAAACTACATGAATATAAAAATAAATTCGGTGATGTTTGGTGAGAAGTTCTACGCGCTTACAAAGCACGTCTACGAGTGGGAAAATCGGGGTTGGAAACCCCTCCAACAATGGAAGTGGCGCGTGAATTGCGCGACTACGAACGGGATTTTGTCTGGTTCAGACATTGGCGGGGTTGGAGAGCAATCGGGGTTGGAAACCCTCCAACAATTGAAAAGGCGCGTGAATTGCGCGACGACAAATTACTGCATAATGCACTGCTGTGTGTGGCATATATTATTTGATTGCTTTTTGATATTCATAAGTCCAGTCAACAACCTTATATCCGAGATTACTATAAAAGAGAATAGCTCGATAATTCTCCAAATTTGTGCTTATGGATGCATGACGGTAACCTGCCTTTTGCATCTCTTGAAGCGAATACTGAAGTAAGAATTTCCCAAATCCTTTTCCTTGAAAGTCATCTTCAATTCCAAGCCATTCTGTATATGTCCAGTCTTGTGCGTCTGGATGTCGTGAAAAAACACCTGCTGAGATACTATGACATTCACCAACTTTTTCCTCTGCTTTGTGAGCTTTTACGGTACAGTTTGCCCGTTCTCCACGACCCTCTGTCCATTCTATAGAGAAGGTAATAGGTATCTTTGGCGGAGTTGGTGTTACATTGAAGTTCTCCCAATCAAAGA
This sequence comes from Candidatus Poribacteria bacterium, assembly GCA_965214095.1. Lineage (GTDB taxonomy): Bacteria > Poribacteria > WGA-4E > WGA-4E > WGA-3G > MSPOR6. The sequence goes on from OZ243938.1 coordinate 3,916,605, forward strand.
TTGCTTGTCCATGAATACGTCTGTACCCGTTATATCCAAGCAGTGCTTTAACGTGACCAAGTCTGTCGGAAAGCTGCGCATAAGCGAAGTAATAGCAAGGATACCTATAATGTCTTGAATAGGCATAGACCTGTGTTATATTCTTACCAAACGTTGCGGTGTGAAAGCCCAAGTCTTTAGATTTGGGATGAAACACCGCCAAAAACCTTGATTTTGTTCAAGAAATGTGGTATATTCTATATGTCAACTGGATAGGAAAGCAATCATTGGCAACCTTGCCAATGTCTTATCCAATCCACTTGCTTGGACAGAGTTGATGTTGATACTCTCAACGATACCACATTCGGTTGTATACGCTGCAAGTTGTGATCCTTGCCAGTCGTTTGTGATGAGTTCTGGAATCGCTTTATGAGATTGTGGCGGTGTTCCCTCCACAACCGCGAAATAACAGAACAATAGACAAAGTATCTGGGACGATTTTGGGGTAATAAAGTAGTCCCTGTTAGTCGTGTCTTGGCGGGCACCCCCACAATTGCTGTGCTGGTAAACTTGGCTTGAACCCAAGTGAGTAGTCTATAAGCCTATAAAAGATGCCCACATTTTCAAAAAACTCTCGGAGTGAGAAGATGACCTAAAAGAACCCCAATCCTTTAGGTTTAGGAGCCGTCAGTACGCAAGTAATCTTCAGTCTTTTCAAGAATTGCTTGTCCAACCTGTCGGGCATTAACTTCGTATCCAAAAAACAGGATATGTGCAGTTTTGTCAATATTATGCTCTCTATCTTGTGACAAGCCTAAATGTATAAAAGATTTCACTTTACCATTTTGCACCGCGACAAAAGCAGTTTCTGACTTAAAATCGTCCTTATAGTAATATTTGGATTTACCTATAACGCCACTCGTAGCAAACTCTAAATCATCTTCTTTGACAGGATAGCAATGAGGAACATCAACTGTAAAATCATTGTAAAACTTTGTCAAAGGTGTCAGTAGGTCAGAGGTATATTGGATTATTTCCATAAGTAAATTCAATCCTCAATTATGGAATATTCTATAGTGGTATCGATCCATCTATACTTCCACTTCCGAGTGTCTTCCATCAGAAGCAAAAGCAATTGACTCAATCAACCACTTTATAACTAAACCTAAAAACATTAGGATACTTAACCATGGTAGGATGGGTTTCTGTTTCTCCCGTTGTCATCCAACGTGAAGACAGAAAATCCTGGTCATTTATTCATCTTGAAAAACTTGTTCAGACAAATGTAATGATTAATCCGGTGGTCTGGGTTGTGAGTCAAACCCATAAAGCCTACGCATAATAGGTGTAGCCCGTTCTAATGCTTCTGGTTTGAGGAAATGCACAAAATCAAACATCGGTTTAATATATGACCTGCAGCAAAAACAGATAAGGGCAACGCGCTGACGATCCGTCTTGTTTGCACCTGCTGAATGCCAGATTGCACCGTTGAATAAGAATACTGAACCTTTTGGAGCAGTAAGTCGTACTTCGTCGGGATGGTGTGTTGTTCCCGCAGGCGGTTTTATCTGTTGAAGATGAATTCCAGGAACATGACGTGTGCCACCATTTTCTGGAGTAAAATCATCAAGTAACCATAGACTGTTAGCCACCAATGGAAAACTCGGGAGTGGTTCTGGCATGCCACCCAAAACGTTATCAACGTGATACCCACCGTCAGGTGCACCCGGATCGAGAATGTTTGAGGTAAGTGTGCTTAATGTATAATCTGGACCAAGCAGATGTTCAAAGAACGGCATCACTTTAGGATGTGCAACGAGTTTGTCGTAAATCTCACCTTTGTTAGGCAACCATCTCACGTGCTGACCATGATCATTAGAATGACGAAGGGCTGAACCATTCTGTTTTTCTTCATCTGCTATACGAAGTATATCCTCACGATACATCTCAATTTCTTCGTTAGAAAGCACATCAGGAATGACAATACATCCCTGCTCATCCAACTGCTTCTTTTGCGCTTCGGTGATACTCATCTGTCAATACCTTATCATTTTTTCCCTAATTCATTCCAACCTTCAATCTACGCTGCGAAGTCTTTCATACATTCATCATAGACGTTAAACTGCTCACCTTCGTGTTCCTCAGCATCAACGAGTTTGAGCCATAACGCGCTGTCTTTCTTTTCACCGCTAAGTTGACGACGACTCCCAAGATTAGATGGATCGGGACCACTCCATACAACTTCTCCACCTTGCAGATAGATAAAATTCCCTTGATACTTATCAATCATTTTTTTCTGGTTGTCAAGATAGACTAAACCTTGTTCACAGGTTGTGCGTCGCCAATTTGCAACCATTTCTGGTGTATCCGTTTCCACAGAATCAAACTCAGCAAGTGGAGCTTTAACTTCACTCTCCCAATCAATCTCATTCAGGTCAACCGTTCCGTATCCCCGTTGTGCTGCAATGAGTATATGATTGCGATCGCGCTTAAATGGAGGTGTAGGCCAATCGGATGCCGGATCATGACCCATCAGGTGCATGCCGACTGTATCAGTTGAAATCGGATGATCACCTGCTATAAGTGCGTTGCATATCCTGCCTTCACCTCCCCATTCGCGTCCCCACTGTCCTGTGAGTGCATCAATGATGTTGAGACACGGCTTTGTGATCAACGCAAGATCTGGCAAAACATAAGATAAACGTATAAGGTGGTGATAATAGCTTCGTGTCCTACCTTCAGGAAGCAACATCGGGGGCAACCCAAACAGATTCTTTGTGCATAAAGTAATCCCCATAAATGCATGGTTCTTCATCTTCGCCACTGAAACAACAGCATCCGCATCGTCAAAACAGGCACTCAATGTATAACGATCAAACATTGAACCGCCATCCGGCACATCGTAGTCCTTGAAGGGTGGCAAGTTTGAATCAACAAACTGCACGTCAAATTCTTTGAGGTGATGTTCGTAATTAAATCCTGGTGGCATTCTATTTCCGTGTGTATACGGGTTGGTATCTGTAGCGATGAGTTGTGCGGTAGTTCGTTCCTTTAGCAATCGTAATACAGCGCGGCATACCGCATCATCCACCAGTTCACGTCTACGTCCTTCAAAATAGATGATACGTTCATGCGGTTTCATCATGTTGAATTTGATAACAACCTTTTTTGCAGACTCAATTGGTTTCCAAGAATGGGTGAGTGGATCGGTTATTTTACGTAGTATCTTGTAGATTTCCTCTTCAGTTGCCCGGTAATCACAATGTGCTGCTCTAACTTTGAACTGTTTGTCCATAATATCCTGCTCCTTATGAAGTTTGACAGGTAGTTCCATGAAATATAGTAGATATTGTTTTTGACCTATGAAAATTATATCAGTATTTTTGATTATATGCAATGGAGTTAATCTCATACTTATGATACGAGCACACAAACCGTATCCATTGTCATAGCGACAAGCCAATGGATCGCTGCACCATAGATAAATGAACGTGTCTCCAAAGCGAGCACACCCAATAAAATACCCGCAACGATTGATCCAAGTGCCTCCGGCAACGGTTTAGAAAAGTGCATAACTGCGAACGGAATCGTCTGAATTAAGATACTATAGTTACCGAATCTCTTCTCCAATCCAAAGAGCATAAATCCACGGAAGAAGAACTCCCAAGAAAACATGTAGATGCCATAAGCCAACTGATATGGTAAAAATGCCTGCCAACTACTCGCCACTTCCTTGCAAAATGGATACTTCTGTGCAAATGGAGGGTACACCTTGACCGCTACAATAACAACGGGTATCATCAACAACCATGATGCCAACGTCACACTCCATCCAAGTCTCTGCTTCCCCAAACGAATTCCGTAATCTCGCAGTCGTTGATTCGTACCAATTGCTGCAACAATGACAGGAATAAGAAACAGTGAAATAGCAGTTGTCAAAAACCAGTAATAATATGGGTGGCTTGCTTCCAAAGGCAGAAAATCAAAATACTCTGTTAAATTCTCACGATAATAACGGGTACGACTGTAATTCCTATGCAACGTTAGTATCACCGCAGCAGCAATCAAAACTACAGTTGACTGTCGTTCCCACCCAAGTAGATACTTTTGTTTCAAAGTTTTAAGATACGGTTTCACCTTGACACTCCACATATTTTGATGTATTATACCGTGACAATAAGAAATAAGCAATTCATAGCAACAGACGAAATATTACGATGTTTGCATCCGATAAGATAAAACGTATCCTAATCATCAGACTCGCACCATTGGGAGAAACTGTTTTAACAACACCTGTTATTCGTGCTTTACGACAACACTTCACCGATGCATACATTACCTATATGGTAGCACCGACACGGGAGGATTTAGTCTCAGCAAACCCACACTTGAATGAAGTTATTACCTATCAGTCGTCAGTTCCTAAATTAATCCATCAACTTCATCAGAGAAAGTTTGATATGGCGGTAGTCCTACAACCCACTTTCCGTTTAGTGTTACTCACATTTCTTGCCAGAATTCCGTTTCGTATAGGACTCGAAACCAATTCAGGTGGGAAAAGGTTGCTACACGTTTCAGTTCCTAACAACACATCGCAGCACGAAACACAACGATACCTTGATGTTGTTCGTGCAATTGAGATAGAAGTTGAAGATGACGAACCAGATGTGTTTGTAGATGATGCGGGGAAAGTATGGGGAGACGATTTCCTTGAAAGTAAGAATCTAAATGATGGCAGACCAATTATCGGACTAAATCCAGGTGCAGCAACATCTTATCGTAGATGGTCTGTTGGCAACTTTGCAACTATCGGTGACATGCTCCACGATACTTATGATGCACATATCATCATAACAACAGGACCGAATGAAGGAGAACTTGCACATCAGGTGCAGAAACAGATGGTATTTTCATCCACTATTGTTGACGATGTAACACTGATGCAACTCGCCGGACTCTTACAACGTTGCCATCTTTACATCAGCAATGATACGGGACCGATGCACCTAAGCACAGCAGTGAAAACGCCTACAATTGCACTTTTCGGAGGATCAAACCCAACTCAATGGGGTCCAAAATGGGACAAACATACAGTAATTGCACGACAAGGATGTGAGTTGATGCAAACACTATCACCGAAAGAATGGGACGACTATGCAGATGTAGCACGCAAAAACTTGAAATCTATCACACCAGAAATGGTGTTTGCTGCTTCGGAGAAAATGGAATGGAAAATCAAAGACAAATCATCATAGACCAACTAAAAACACTTCAAAACAGAGCACGCAATCAGGTAATGATAAAGTATGTAACAATCTGTCTTTTCATTGAAGTTTGTATTATGGCAGTTCTATACATCGCTGTTCGTCTGATCCCATTTCCATTCACTATATTAAACATAACTATAAGTACAGTTGGATTTGCAGTTGTAATAGGTATTTTTCTCGGACTTAGGCATCGTGAAAAGTTGACAAAAATTGCCACCTTTGTTGATGACACAATGCAACTGAAAGAACGTGTCAATACATCATTAGAAGTAATTCAGAAAAACCAAGAAGGTGAAATTGTTGATCTACAAATTGGTGATTCAGCAGAAGCAATCGCAAACTGTGATCCAAAAAAGATAATTCCTTATGTTATGCCACCAATATTAAAATGGTTATCTATTCCTATTGTCGTCATTGCACTATCTTTTGCGATACCTCGTCAATATGATTTGCCAACACCGTTAACTGCTGCAGAACAAAATGCCATTGCCATGACAATTGCTAATCTTACTGAACAATCTGTTGATGTAAGTGATTCTAAGATCAAAGAAGAAATCAGTAATACTATAGAAAAGTTGAAAAAGGTAACAGATGCTAATGCTGCACATCAACATCTACACACATTGAATAGTGAAGTGCGTAAACACAAATCAGAACATCCAGATGAAACGGCTATAGCAGAAGCAACCCAAACCACACAGCACTTCAAAGATATGGATACCACTGCACTTGCTGATGAACTTAATAGTCTATCGGAAGAACCGGGACTAACACCTGAACTTCAGGAGCAACTTACAAAACTTTTTGCCAAATTGGCTGAGAATATACCACAAGGGAAAGTTCGTCAAACGTTAGAGCAAATTCAAGGACAAACAGTTTCACCCGATACACTACAAGAAATTGCAGATGTACTGCATCAAGCCAATCAACTCAAACTTCTTGAAGAACAGTTGATAGATAGTCGTAAAGATATTGCATTAGCAGGCATTGACACAGACCAGTCTTCAAGGGAAATTGCCAGTAGTAGTAGTGCACCGGGTCAAGAATCTGGTAACATAGAAACACAAGGTACTCAGGTTGAAAACAGCACATCCGATTTCACATCTACGACAAATGATGTTGTTTCTCGCACTACTGATGAAACCACGTCAACTCCTCTCACGGGCAATGAAACCCCCTCAATACAAATCTCACGTAATAAATTAACATTAAAACCGGAGGCATCAACGGAAACCCAAAGCATCACCAGAGTTTTTAGTGGAAATACTGCCAATCAAGAAACAGAACCTGACTATATACCGTTCAGCGATGTTTTACTAGCCGCACAACGAGAGTACGCGCTGGCAATTGAGAACAATCGCATACCTGTCCGATACCGATCACAGATAAAAGCATACTTGGAAGCAATTGCTAAAGCAAATGAAAAGTAAACTGATTAAATTAATTATTGTAATCGGACTCGGAGTATTTGCCTATCTACTGTTGAGAAATTACGGTGTAACAGAATATATTCATCTGAAAAACACACCCAAACTCAAAGAATGGGTTTCAAGTTTTGGAATAATCGCGCCCATAGTCTATATCTGTCTTTATATTGTTGCGACACTTTTCTTTTTGCCGGGGTCACCCATAACGGTGCTTTCAGGAATTGCATTCGGTCCGGTGTGGGGTGTTGTCTATGTGTGGATTGGCGCAACAATCGGTGTTGCTCTTGCCTTTCTCGTCGCGCGTTATGCTGCGCGCGAACTTGTTGCGGGTTGGATTTCAGGAAACGCACAATTTGCAAGAATAGATGCAAAGGTGGAACAGGAAGGATGGCGTATTGTCATGTTCACGCGATTAATGCCGTATATACCCTTCAATTTACAGAATTACGCTTATGGATTAACAAAAATAAGATTTTCAACTTACGTCCTTGTTTCGGCGATATTTATTTTGCCAGGAACTATCGCGTATGTGCAAATCGGTGGTGCGTTAGTCAGTGGTGAGGGTAATCTTTTCAAAACGCTACTTTATCTGTCTTTAGCCGCTGTCCTTGTCCTCTTGGTTTCTCTCATTCCGAAATTTCTACGTGGTAGACAAACAGATTTATAAGGAATTGGTATTACTATCCAATAATCTCTCTACCAAAGCAAGTGCCTCCTCTCGCGTTTGAATCTTACCATAAAACTGTTTATCTTCTATCTGTCTTAACAAGATACCAATCTCTTTTCCTTCCTTAAGTTGAAACTTCCTAATAAGATCTTCTCCTGTGATGAGTCGCCCCTGTTTTTGTATAGGTAAAATATGTTGATAATATGTATCAACGATTTGCCTCAGTACTTTGTCAGGGATAGAATGCATGACAGCAGAAAACAAAAGCACACCCCACCATTCGGCCCCTGGCACCCTTAAGAAATCGATTATCTGTTTCTTTGTCAGTTTGTCATCAGTCAGGTGTGGATACCCATCTACCATACAATTCATAAACTGCACCGCTTTTCTACTAAAACGCAGTTGTTTACCTATGTCTTTAACATCTCTATGCAGAAGAATGCATAGTTTAATCAACGATTGACGGATGGCATATTGACCTAATTCTTCTATCAAGTAAGCATCTATTTCTGTCTGATAAGATGAAAGTGCTGTGGGAATCGGTGTTTCTTCAAACTTTCCAAGTTCGGACCAATTCGCTATCTGTAGATCAATCTTTGGAAATACTTGTGATAGTAGACCTATCTTAGCGATCTGTTGTAGATAGGATTTTGCTTTAGGTACGTTAAGTATTTTCAACAATTCTTCTCGTATACGTTCTTTTGAGACTTGTCGTAGCAGATCTTTATGTTTCTTAACTAACCCAAGGGAATAATTTGACGTTTTAAATCCTAACTCCGCACTAAAGCGAAATATCCGCAGTAACCGAAGCGGATCATCAAGAATAACCTGTTCGCTGGGAAAGCGTAGGTGATGTGCTTCCAGGTCCTTCACACCATTACATGGGTCTATTATTACGGTGTTTTCAGACCCCATTACAGATTCCAATGGTATCGCCATAGAGTTTATTGTCAGGTCTCGGAGACATAAGTCATCCTCAAGGCTTGCTGCTCGATATTGTGCGAAATCTAAGCACATTTCACTTGGCACAAGGTCAGACGGTTTCACTATTACTCTTGCAGTAGGAGGGTTTTCTTCAAGAGGAATGCACGGTGCACGGATGCCTTGAGCGAATTTTTTTGCAAATGTAATCGCATCCGAATCCATCGTGAAGTCATAATCTGTGGTCGGTCTGTTCAGAAGCAGATCGCGCACGACACCCCCAACAAGATATAGTTCAACACCATGCTTCTTAGCAAAAGCATGCAGAGATCGCAGAATTGGATTGTTACGTAGTTCATGCATACCAAGTTTCTCTAAATTCACCGGTTTGCTCTTTTTTTACGAGAACGAAATAGAATTCCATCAAGGTAAAGATGTGATGCATATCCAATTAGACCAGCAACATAGAATGCCAAGCCGCTTCGGAAGGTCTCATCAAGGTTCTCGTGCTCAACTAACGAATCAAGCAATTCTGGAAGTTCCTTCCATGCAACACCATAACCGGAATATTCTACATAAAGCGGAATAACCAAAAACAGACCTGGAAGCAGAATCATAGTAATCCTGGAATGAGTCCAACCTCTATGTTTGCTAAGTATTGGAACCATGGCAAACAATCCTAATATTGCTGACTCTGAGTATCTTTGAAAAATAAAAAAAAGCGATAGGTTCAGAACAAACAGAACGCTATAAAATATCTTTTGACTTTTGCTTTTGATGTCTACATCGGGAAACAAGCCGAACAGCAACGCGATGATGAAGCATGCAAGGATACCTAAAGGATCCATTTCAATCGTCGGATTCCAGTCAAATGATGATCCGTATAAGATTGAAACAGAAACTGACAATATCAACGAAAATATGAAAAAGACACTGTAGGCGGTTAATCCACCGAGCCAGTGTTCACGAAACATACTCATGCAAATAGTATAACATGCATGACAGAAAAATAAAATAAATCTTGACAAAAGTATGTACATTAAGTTAAACTTATTTATATTCATACGTCTTAAACAAAAACTTTCTTCAAAGGAACTTGCTGTGAAATTATCAGGTTTCTTAGTAATCATTGGTGTGGAACTTGAATTTGGCTTGAATACCAAAAAGGATAGTGTTAGCATGCTAATCTAATGTCTGTAGGTCAAATTCATCATGCCGCTGTAGTTACAGTGGTAGTTGCGAATGTCTATTCCCAATTTACTCGGAATAGAAAATCGCTTATGAAGAACCGCGAGGTCTCTCCACAACCGAGAACAATCGCGTTTTTTGTTTTTAGAAGGTTATAGTTATGACAGAAGGAATAGACATTATCGTTTCGGATATTATAATCCCTCTGCTTGAAAGACAGGGTTATGAATTGGTGGCTGTGGAAACGGCAGGAAATCGGAGAAATCAGATACTCCGATTATTGATACACAAACAGGGAGGATTGTCTATTCAAGATTGCAAGACTGTAGATAAAACGGTTCGTCCGGTTTTGGAAGTACATCAAATATTGGATAACTATAAGCAGTTAGAAATTGCATCACCGGGGTTAGACCGTCCGTTGACTACGTCACGCGATTTTCAACGAAATATAGGGAGAACCGTTAAAATTGAAACCACTTCAACTAACGGACAGTTTCTTGAAGTTCAAGGACTGCTAAAAAATGTTGTAGACGGATGTATAGTTTTAGAACAAGCATCAGGGAAAAACACAAATATTGATATTTCACAAGTTTGTAAAGGATACATTCAACTGGCCTGGTAGTCAGTAATAAAATTTATGGTGTAATCTGAATATAATAGACACGGTCGTGCAATGACAGGTGAGACACCCCGACCTTTGTGCATATACAGCATGTCTAAATTATTAAAAAAGAGACTATAATTTACAGACTGTGTCCTGATTAGGAGAAATATGAGACAAAAAACTGAGGAAAGAAGAGAGAGTTTACAAAATTCGATTCGGCAAATGATGGGACACACCGATTTACCGGAAGATGTGTTCTTAAGTGCTATTGAAGAAGCACTACGTGTCATTGCTCTACGACATTACGGGCCGGAAGCTAAGGTCTCTATTGATATTCAACTGGATAGTGAAGAGATAAAGTGTCACGTCCCTAAGAAGGTTGTAAATATAATGCAAGATTTCTCAACGGAAATTCCGGTTGAGGAGGCAAAGAAACTCAAACCTGATGCAGAAATTGGCGATATATTAGAAGTTGAAATCAATCCTGAGGAATTTGGTCGCATCCAAGCACAATTAGGACGACAGATACTGCTTGGAAAACTCAGAGAAGCTGAACGCGAACTCATCTACAATGAATTTGAAGGACGCGAAGGTGAACTTGTTATTGGATATGTACAACGGTATGATGGTCCAAATGTCATTATGGATTTGGAACGTACAGAAGTGTTGCGGACAGAAGCGTTGTTACCTGCAAGCCACATACCGCAACCCCATCGGTATAATCGTGGGGATTCCTTAAGGTGTTTGATTATTGAAGTAAAAGATACCATGACCGGTGAACAGTTGATTGTTTCCAGAACAGAACCAGACCTGATCACAAGGCTTTGTGAACAAGAGGTCCCCGAAGTTTATGAAGGTCAAGTTCGCGTGATGGCTGTTGCACGAGATCCAGGATACCGTGCTAAAGTTGCAGTCGCCGCAACTGAAGATGGTATTGATGCTGTCGGAACTTGTGTCGGTGTGAGAGGGGCAAGAGTTCAAACTATGGTTCGTGAACTTAAAAATGAAAGGATCGACTTTATTGATTGGGACGAAGATCCTCGCGTCTATATTAAGAATGCACTCAAACTTTCAGAGATACGACGTGTTGAACTTAACGATGAAGACAAAAGCGCGAATGTCATTGTCGCAGAAGACCAATTGTCGTTAGCAATTGGTAGACGCGGACAAAACGCAAGACTCGCAGCAAAAGTTACTGGATGGAATATTGACATAAAGAGTGAATCCGAAGTTCCTGTGTCATTACAAACACTCTTTAAAGAAAGTGTACAGGATTCTGATGAAGATATAGAAGCAGATGAAACACCTGTAAACACAGAAGAGGATACTGCCGTTGAAGGTGAAAACGATGCGACTTCTGAGGCAGATATTGCATTGGATGATACATCTGAAAGCAACGATAGTTAACTGTCACACACTAATTATTTGTAATGCTTCATTTTTTTAGGAGTCTAATTGCTACACTATTTCTCCGTAGTAAATTGATGAAGAGCGTGAAACCACCTATTCGCACCTGTATTGGGTGTCGTTGTAAATTTCCACAGAACACTTTAATCCGTTTTGTATGTCATAGAGGAGAGTCATTGAAAATACAAGCGTTGACAAAACTACCTGGACGCGGAGTTTATGTCTGTCGTTCTACGTCATGCATTCAGGAAGCATTCAAAGTCCCTAAACGGATAAACGCATTGCTACGAGTGCAATTACCGAAATCAGTTATCAACGAGTTCAAACTGACAATTCTTGATAAGGAGTTATATGCCGATGAGTAAGAGTAAAAAACAATCAGATGATACACTTAGAAAAACATCACATAGTCAGAATGTCCGCGTCTACGAATTAGCGAAACGACACGGCCTGAGTAGCAAGGAATTGATTGTTTTTCTTGAAGATTTAGGACTTGACATTGGAAACCACATGAGTACTTTGGACCCCGAAACAATTATGTTAGTGGAATCTGAACTTGCCCCTGAACAAGAGGTGCAACCAGAACCAGAACCAGAACCAGAACCAGAAAAAGATGATACCCAAACAAGTGAGAAAAACATAGAGGAAAAAATAGGAATAGAAAAAGAAATAGAAGAAACTGAAGAGATAATCAATGAAGATGAAACCCCCGCAGATGACATAATGCAGGTTCAAGAAGGGGTGACGGTCGGGACATTAGCTTCATTGCTAAATTTACAATCAACACAATTGATCATGCAATTGATGAAAATGAAGATAATGGCATCCATTAACCAAAGATTAGATTACCAAACATTGTTAGTACTTGGGGAACACTTCGGTTTCAAAGTTGTTCAGGAACAAACACTTGAAGAAAAGATATTAGCTGATGAAGAAGACCCACCTGACTCCTTGGTGGCGCGCGCACCTGTCATTACAATTATGGGGCACGTTGACCATGGAAAAACATCACTTTTGGACTCTGTTCGTCAGTCAAATGTCAGTGAGTCTGAAGCAGGAAATATCACACAACATATTGGTGCCTACCACGTAGAATTAAAAGAAGGTAACATTGTTTTTCTTGACACTCCTGGACACGCAGCATTTACTGCTATGCGTGCGAGAGGAGCACAAGCGACTGATATCGTTGTACTCATCGTTGCCGCGGATGACGGTGTTATGCCACAGACCGTTGAGGCAATTAACCATGCAAAAGCAGCAAAAGTCCCCATCGTTGTTGCCATAAACAAAATGGATGTGCCCGGGGCAAGACCAGACCACGTAAAACAGCAGTTGGTCGATAATGATTTGGTGCCAGAAGATTGGGGTGGACAAACTATCGTTGTTGAAGTATCAGCAATTGAAGGTACAGGGATAGAGTCGTTGTTAGAAATGCTACTCCTTGAAGCCGCACTTCTTGAACTCAAAGCAAACCCAAACAAACCTGCCCGTGGGGTCGTTATTGAAGCACAAGTAGATACAGGAAAGGGTGCGGTCGCTACCGTTTTAGTACAATCTGGTACTTTGCATGTTGGTGACACATTCGTTTCTGGACGATATTCTGGCAGAGTCAGAGCGATGATGAGTGATGATGGTAAACGGATCAAAGTTGCTGGACCTTCAACACCTGTGGTAGTCCTCGGATTCACAGGAGTTCCCGAAGCTGGAGACCTATTCTTTGCTGTTGACTCTGAAAGGGACGCACGAACTATTAGCGAAGAACGCCAAGATAAATACCGTATCTCCAAACTCGGCGCACACAGTCATGTTAGTCTTGATGACCTATTCCAACAGATCCAAGAAGGTGACATCAAAGAATTAAACGTCATTGTTAAAGGCGATGTGCAAGGTTCCGTACAAGCCATTTCAGAATCACTCTTAAAATTAAGCACACCTGAAGTTAAGATAAATATTATACATGAAGCAACTGGTGGAATCACTGAAACTGATATCCTTCTTGCTTCAGCGTCAGATGGTATCGTTGTCGGTTTCAACGTTCATCCTACCACAGAGGCGGTTAAAGCAACGGAAACCGAAGGAATTGATGTTCGCACCTATACGGTTATCTACGACATCATCACAGACATCAAATCTGCGATGGAAGGCTTGTTAGACCCAGAAGTCAGAGAAGTCATTATTGGACGCGCTGAAGTCAGAGAAATCTTTAAAGTGCCACGGAGTGGTTTAGTTGCTGGCAGCTACGTCAATTGGGGTAAAATTACATTTAACGAACCCTTACGTGTCCTCCGTGACAATCGGTTGATATTCGAGGGGAAAGTTGATTCACTCAGACGATTCAAAGACAATGTTAATGAAGTACAAGCCAATTATGAATGTGGAATCGGTATTGAAGAATTTGATGACATAAAAATTGGAGATGTGTTAGAATGTTATGTCCATGAACAAATCGCACGCACTTTATAAGTATGCAAGTCAATTTAATTTCCATCATCAAAAACTGGACGTGAATCTACACCTAATTCGTACCTTTAAACTCGTTTCAAACGTTGAAAGTTAACATTCATTCCGTTGTTGTTTTCTTGTCTGCCAAAATTGCTCTTTGGTGAGAAGCAAGTGTCTCCTCTGATATCGCTTCACTGCACACGAAACCATCAGAACAATTTGCATATTCCTAAAGCACAGTATGTCTACAAACAACGTTTTTACGGCTGAACGGGAAGTACTAGTGCCATCAATAGATTTACCAGATATTTTAAAACCGAAATTGTGGAATCTGCTATAAGGGCAGTTACTCAAAAGAATCCTCCTGGAGCATATATCCGTGAATAAATAAATTGTATACATTCAACCTATATTATAGATAAATTATCCAAATGCACATCGGTGTTTGTAAAATAAAGTTATATTTACCAGAAAGTCAATCCCTGAAGGAAAAACGTAGGATACTAAAGAGTCTAATTGCGCGGTTAAAGAATAAATTCAACATTTCTATTGCCGAAGTTGACACACTTGATATGCATCAATCGGCTGTTATTGGAGTGGTCTCTGTGGCAAATGAAGTTAAATTTGTAAATCAAATTTTGTCTCAATGTGTTAGATTTATTGAAGTAAATTCATCTGTTGTCTTGCTTGATTATGAAACCGACTTCTTTTACTAATCCTATGTTTTTGTAGTTATTTAGGAAATACTGTACAAACTAAAAAGATAGAAAAAATGCTTCCAAGTCCAGAAAGGGTGACAATTATGATAGAGAATAGAAGACAAGACAGGGTAAGTGCACTTATCCAAAGAGAATTAAGCGAGGTAATTCACCGTGAAGTGAAAGACCCGAGAGTTGCATTTTGCACCATCACACATGTTGAGGCATCTGCAGACCTAAAATATGTTAATGTAAAAGTAAGTGTTATTGGAGGAACAGAGCAGAAGGAAGCGACACTTGCTGGTCTTAAGAGTGCGGCGGGGTTTCTTAGACGTGAGATGAACCGACGTTTATCACTCAAACATTCACCTGAACTTCGCTTTAGTTTAGATGATTCAGTTGACCATCTGATGAAGATTGATGGTCTCCTTAAAGAAATTGAAGATGAAGTACTGGAAAATGAACCGAAAGAAAATGAACTGTGATGAATAGTTTTCGCACCCTCCATACCCTTATTGATAAATACAAGACATACGCACTTACAACGCATGTTAACCCGGATGGTGATGCAATCGGGTCTGAATTAGCGTTTTACTTATACCTAAAAAGGTTAGGAAAAACTGTAAAAATATACAATGCAGATCCTGTTCCCAAAAAGTATCAGTTTCTGCCAAATTGGGAGAACATAGAGGACGCTCAAGCAGCATTAAACTATAGTCCAGAAATATTGATCATTCTTGATGCAAGTTCGCGTGACAGGATAGGCAACTTTCTCAACAAATGTCTAATACCACTCAATGCGGTTGTGAATATTGACCATCACATTACTGCGGAGGAATTTGCAGACTACAACATTATTCTACCTGATGCCTCATCAACTGCTGAGATCATTTACAAATACATAGATTCGACAGAAATACAAATTGACCCAGATTGTGCTTTATGCCTATATACTGGCCTAATATTTGATACAGGTTGTTTTCGTTACAGCAACACAACACCTGAAACCCATCGGATAGCGGCAGATTTGATTGAATTGGGAGACTTTGCCCCAGATGAAGTTTACAGCAGAATATATGAACATGTCCCACTGGGAAAAATCCATCTTTTAGGTCAAACTCTTCAGACATTAGAACTCAGCAACGAAGGCAGAATAGCATGGGTTTTGGTTAACCAGTCTATGTTAGAGGATACGAATACAACCTTAGATGATTTGGAAGGTTTTGTAAATCAAATTCAAGCCATTGAAGGTGTTGAGGTTGCTCTCTGTCTATGTGAACTACCGGATGGAAATACAAAAGTTAGTTTACGTAGCGAAGGTAGAGTTGATGTTGCAGCACTTGCAGCCGAATTTAATGGTGGTGGACATGAACGCGCTTCAGGTTGTCGTATCAACCAACCACCAACTTCAGCGATAAAATTGCTATTGGAGAGTACCAATCAACGTATTAAAGATATAAATTGATGATTCACTGAATCGGTTATGACAAATCCGAAAAATAGAAGGACACTTTCCTCCTACGGTAGGTGAGAAATCCTAGTCTCCGTTGATACAGTGTCAAATTGATTCTAAGGTCTACGATAATAAAGAAGATTAGGACCAAAAAATCTTTTCAGTATAGTCATTTCAAATAACAACAACTCGTGGAGAGAGATTTTGCAAACTTATTTTAATTTGGAATCTATCCCTGATTTTACGCAGGATGCGGTGGTTACCTTTGGGGTATTTGACGGATTACATATTGGTCACCAAGATGTCCTTGACAAGGTTCGTGAACGTGCAACTGCGGAAAGACTGGTAAGTGTTCTCTTCGGGTTTTATCCACATCCGCTGTCATATCTTGCTCCAAAGAATTGTCCACCAGTCTTAATGTGCTTACCCAAACGTATTGAAATCCTTGAAGAACTTGGTTTTGATATCGCAATATTCGCGAACTTCAATGAAAAGATCGCTACTATGTCGCCAAAAACTTTTGTAGACGACATTCTACGAAAGTTATGCCGTGCTAAACATATAGTTGTTGGTTATGCATGTCAATTTGGCAAGGATAGAGAAGGGAATGCGGAGTTATTGGAATCTATAGGACAGCAATCTGGATTCGGTGTATCTGTTGTCCCTCCTACGCAGCTCAATGGCTTCCCTGTACATAGCACCCGTATTCGTCACGCAATCGCGAGGGGTGACCTCGGTTTAGCATCGCAACTGTTGGGTAGAAACTATTCAATGAGCGGTACTATTGTTCAAGGTGATGGCCGCGGCAGTCAAATCGGATTTCCAACTGCAAATATTGAACCGGGTGAACAGATCTGCCCACCGAACGGTGTCTACGCAATCCGTGCCAAAGTAATAAATCAATGGTTTGACGGTGTTTTGAATATCGGGATTCGACCTACATTTGATGGGACGAAATTTCAAGTAGAAAGCCACTTATTCAATTTCGACGAAATCGTATACGGTGAAACTATTGAGATATGTTTTATTGAAAAAATACGGAGTGAACGGAAATTCTCAGATATGCATGCTTTAGTTAAGCAGATACATCGGGATATTGCTGTTGCAAATGAAATACTCGCTCAGTAACCTTTACTGCATCCGATAAAGATTAAATCCTATTTCCAACCCACAACACACCACGTCGTATTACTTCTTGAAAACTTGGGTTCTCAAGCACGACCATATCGTGTCCAAGTGCATAATAGAACACCCTTCCCTCACCATAAGTGTGATGGAACGCCATGACGTGTGTTTCATCTTTGGTATTATCATAGGCATGCATCAGATGATGTGAGGCATCGGGATTGTGCTTCAAATAGTAAAGTTCATCCTTTACATCATAGTCATCTAATCCTTGTGTGATAGGGTGATCAACATCGCTCACATTGACGGTAAAGTCCATATAAGGACTATGTCCGTTGAAAAACCCATTGAGCATGCTGTGATAACCTTCAGATTCCCTAAAGGACGCGGCAGCTGTATGCAGTCCAAAAAAACCACCACCTGAACTTATATAACTTAGCAATCCTTCCTCTTGTCCTGCTGTGAGTTCACCAACATCCGTGTAGAATAACACAGTCTGATATGCATCAAGACCATCAGCGAGCACATTGTAGTCTTGTGAGAAATCTGCTTTAATATTATCTGATTCATTGAGCATAGCAGTGATATATTTACCATTTCCTTCATGCTCGTGGTAAATACCTTCTGTTCCAACAAATATGAGTGTTTTAAGGCTATCCATTTATTATCTCCGTATTATTTATTTGGCATAACAAGCACTTTCACAGATCCGTGTTCATCTCTTCCCGCTGCAACCGCAAATGCTTCAGATATTTCACCCAACTGGAATTGATGCGTAACTAACGGACTCGGGTCAAGTTTTCCTGCAGCGAGCAGATCAATCGCAACCTGAAATTCAGTTTTTCCTCCGCGTCTCCCGTAGCAAAATGACCATAAAATAGTAAGTTCTTTGCTGCGAGCAAATCTTTCTGAAAAGGTGAGTGGTGCGCCATGTCCACCTACCATGCAGACACGTCCCCGTTTCGCCGCTATTTGCGTTGCCTGTTCTAATGTATTCGCTTTCCCACCGACCGCTTCAAAAACAACATCTGCCCCGCGTCCATCACTCCACTCCATCACAGCAGTTACTGCGTCGGTCTCATCCACATTTATTGGTACTGCATCAACTGCTTTGTGTGCAATCTGTATCGGTGCATCCGGTTTTCCTAAAACAGCAATAGACGTTGCACCCGCTACATCTGCTACCTGTGCAATCGTCAATCCGACAGGTCCACTACCAATAATTGCAACACGATCACCGGGTGAGACCATCGCCCTATTGACAGCATGGACAGCCACGGCATACACCTCTGCTAATGCACCACCTTCAACGGAAACACTGGCGGGAAGAAAATAAGCATTTGATGTGGACGCGACCATATACTCCGCAAAACCACCACCCGCATGCCGTAAATTAGAACAGATGTTGTAGTAACCGTTCAAACACTCTGGACAGGTGTTGCAGGGACTTATCGGTTCAATTGCAACTCGCGCTCCGGCTTTATGTTCAGTAACATCCTTGCCAATATCTACGATTTCTCCTGCAAGTTCATGTCCACCGATACGGGGAGATTGCGGTTTTTCTGGTTGTCGATGGTATCCGTGTAGGTCGCTGCCGCATATTCCAGCTGCATCCACCTTAACGAGGACCTGCTCTGGGGTGGGTGTCGGGTCGGGTACTGTTTCAACCCTGATGTCTTTTCCACCGTAAAATAGGGCTGCTTTCATAATTCCAAAATCCTAAATTGTCTAAACTATATCTTCTCTAACACATCGTTACTTCTTAACATATCTCCACCCATCAATAAGCACAGGAATCCCTCTAATCAAGCACATCACAACAGTAATGTATGCAAGTATCAAAGACACCAACATAAAGGAATCAGTGACAATGATAGGGATGTTTGGAAAGGCATCTGTGTATTTGAGAACATACACGGTCGGAAGCAGAAGAAACATAACCGTCTTGGCTACGCCATAAACTGAGCGGGATATACGCGAACTCGTCAATGCACGCGCCCACGGAATAGTCATCATATCAAATGGTGCTTTTCCTTCTGTCAGAGCAATACTGCGCACACCGTCTGTCAGAAGACCGCGAGTCACAACAACTATTGGCATCCAAAGAGGTATGAATTCTATCTTATAAGCAAAATATATCCACAATACATTTTCAACAATCCTGTCAGCAACAATATCAAAGACAGCACCGAATGTGGAGGTCTGATTCTTTTTACGCGCTACAATACCGTCTACGGAATCCATGATAAAAATAATAAGGATAGTTACAATACACGCAATACTTATATATGTGTTTGTTCCGAAGATTGCAAGGACAATAAATGTCAATATTAGACGATAGACCGTTATAGCGTTTGCTGACATGTCAACTATTTCTCCAATTTCTTTCTCTTATAAATAGATATATTAGCAGATACCATGATGTATATCAAGTTATTTTACTGAAATGCATGGTTATTTAGCTTTATGTTTTTCTGCTCTATTTCATTACAAACGTTAATAGTTTTGAGATACGATTTAGCTTGTGAACAAACATGGTAGTAGGCATGCTCATGAAGATTAATTTATTAAACGGGTAATTCTCATTTTCTCAAACCCGGTAGGAGCGGTTTCCTAACCGCTCCGGACTTCACAAGGAAATTACCTGATTTATTTCTTAATCCTCATCCGCGTGCCGTCCACCTGAAAGGAATTTACGGCACACGGCGTATACCTCCTACTATGCATCGCTACAATTCAAACCTTACTCTTCGCAAAACTCATCAAATGGCAATTTATAAAACTAAATAACCCTACCTGAAGTGTCCTGAGCTATCCAATTATCACAAAATACTCTTGTTGGTGGGGTTTCTAACCCCATTTTATCCTATGCTCTTGAAATCGGGGTTGAAAACCCCTCCAACAAAAAAAACCGCGACAATTGAATATCGCTGCTACATCAGTTTTTCACTTGACTTTATACAGAAAAATAAGATAAAATCTATAGAACAAATCTGTATTGAGGAGATGTCAATGCGAACAGTCAAATTAGGTTTGATCGGTGCAGGCGGTATTTCACAGGCACACTGTGGAACACTAGCTGAGATTAAAGGATGCGAAATTATCGCAGCTGCCGATCTTGTGCCAGCGAATTTAGAACGTGCAAAAGAACGATGGGGAATAAAAAATACTTTTGATGATTACAATGAAATGCTCAAAATGGACGAAATTGAGGCGGTGTACGTATGTACCCCGACCGGTGTCCATGCTGCACCAACTGTTGCCGCATTAAACGCAGGCAAGCATGTCTTCTGTGAAAAACCGATGGAGGCCACGTTGGAAGGTGCGGAAGCGATGTGGCGTGCTTCAGTAGAAAATGATAAGATACTTATGATCGGTCTCAAACTTCGCTATTCCGGACAAGTCAAGAAAGCGAAGGAAATCGTTGACGCAGGAACGCTTGGGGATATATATTATGCCGAAACAGTGGCGGATCGACGGCGAGGAAATCCCGGTGGAAGTTTCATTCGTAAAGCAACCGCAGGATTAGGTGCATCAGCAGACATAGGTGTTTACGCATTAGATACTGCACTCTATCTGATGGGACATCCAAAACCTGTTGCTGTCTCTGGTATTACCTCTAACTACCTGAGTCTACACAACACTTGGAATGAAGGACTGAAACAAACAGAAGTGGAAGACTTCGGTGTAGGATGGGTCGTTTTTGATAACGGTGCACGTTTGGTATTCAAGACTTGTTGGTGTATGAATATGGATTCACTCGGTGGCACTATTTTCCTCGGTAAAAAAGCAGGTTTGCGAATCGGGATCGGTGAAGTCCGTGGTCCACAAGATGGTGTTCGCGTTTACGGCGACAAAGACGGTGAGATTCACGACGAAACATACACCGAATTTAAACCGGTAAACGTCTTCCACGAAGAAGATAGTGCATTCATTGATGCAGTCAGAGAAGGAAAACCTTCACCGATTGACCCGTATGAGATTATGCTTACAAACGTAGTCATTCAGGGAGTCATCGATTCCTCAGAAAATGGTGGACGTGAAGTGGAAGTTACGGTGCCATCAATGTAACTACGAAATGTGACTATCCTTTTGATTATATCTGACTCTATTATAAATATGTAATGGGTTGAGAAAACCCGGAACTATTCATGTCATTATAATTTCTTCAAATATATAATAAACATAAACGGGTTTTCTCAAAACTGAGGATTTTCATACAATGAAGTTACTTGAAATAGCAGGAAAAAAGTTTAGATTAGCATCCAGATTTGCACGGATGTTCGCGTTTTTTCTGGATAGTATTATCGTCTTTTGGTTGTCTGCAATACTATCCATTTTTACAAATTTCTTCGGTATAATACCAACTTTTTTTGCACCATTTTCTATTTTGGCACCGTTTTTGTTCTGGGTTTGGGGGATGCTTTTCTTAGATGGTTTCAAGAACGGTCAGGGAATTGGGAAACGTCTCTTGTCAATGCAGGTGATCCGATTGAAGGACGGAAAACCGTGTACATTTAAAGACTCTTTCGTTCGAAGATTGACATCTTGCTTCCAACCCTTTGATATTCTCTTCTCATTGGGAAACAAAAAGCAGCGTATGGGAGACCTATTCGCTGAAACGGTTGTTGTGAAATATGAACCCCACATTCAATATGATGCCCCACCTAAGAAAGAAGATCCTGAAAAGGTGTTAGAGAATGCTATCATTGAAATCACCGCTCGGTTGACAGAGGCAAGAGAAAAGGTTGATGCATCTATTGGAATTGAAAAGCAATTTCAAAGTGCATATCAAGGGGCTTTGGTACAGGCTGAAAGATGTGAAGAAAGGGCGACAATTGCAATCCAAGCAGGACGTGAAGACTTAGCGCGCGAAGATATTACACAACGAAACGAATATAAACGACTTGCAGAACGATACAAAAAACAGTGGGAAGAACAACAACATGTTGTTGCAGAACTGACTAACCTGCTTGAAACACTGGAAATGAAAACAGAAGAAGCAGAGCGAAAAAGAGATCTCGTTATCGCACAGCACAGAAATGTTGATGCACAGAAGCATCTCCAAGAAACCTTAACTGAAGTTGAGGATGGTGCCGCATTTGATATACTTAACAAAATGGAACGAAATGTAAGTGAAGCCGTCACTTTAGCAAAAGCTGCATCACAAGTAGACAACGATCTCTCAAATATGAAACTAAACAAGGAATATACTGGATACGCTGAAGAAGCATCAATAGACGATGACTTAGCAGAACTAAAATCAAAATTACAATAATCCCTGACAATAAAAACCATACAACTTTCTCATTTCAGTTCAAGTGTCGTTATCACGACTTACACACAGACAGTAGGCGCGCTTTTGAAGCGCGCTAGTTTTCTCGTTTATATTACACAAATAATAAGAGATTTTGTCACTAACTTCTCACCATGAATTGTAGGGGCGGGTCTCTGTGCCCGCCCGTTGTTTTACAGGACAAGGAATGAGCGGGGCACGGAGACCCGGGGAATACCAAACGCGTATTCGTCTAAGTGTATTCATTCCCGGGGAATGCCTTATGAAGATTAATTTATTAAACGGGTAATTCTCATTTTCTCAAACCCGGTAGGAGCGGTTTCCTAACAGCTCCGGACTTCTCAAGGAAATTACCTGATTTATTTCTTAATCTTCATATGGCATTCATACCGTTGATTTGGGGGAACGCCTACAGACGTTCATTCCGTTGATTTGGCACTACAATGGTTACTGGAATTTATTGCCAAAAACTTTACACACCTAACCATAGTATACAATGAAAAGGCACCAAAATTATGTCTATTGTCAAAGTCATAGGTGAAAAATTCAAATTAGCTTCTCGATGGTCAAGAGTCGGTGCGTTCTTACTGGACGTTGTTCTATTAGGTTTCTGCCAAGCACTTGTATTCCTTAGCGGGTTTATCCTTTACCCTATTTATGACGATATCTTGAATATTTGGAATCCAGATGTATTTACAAATAGAATGATCCTTCTGTTGAGTATTGTCCTATGGACATTCGGTATATTATTGATGGATGGAGTAAAAAAAGGTGGTGGATTTGGAAAGCGGTTAATGTCGCTGCAAATTATTCGTTTGAAGGACGGGAAACCAGCAAACCTAAAGGATGTTTTTGTTCGTCGCTTTGCCGGTTTATTTCAACCGATTGATTGGTTATTCGCAACAGGAAAAGAAAGACAAAGAATGGGAGACAAACTTGCAAAAACTATTGTTGTTCAGTTAGACTCGCCACTCGTTGAAATTATCCCTGAGACAGAACTAGAAACAGTAAAAGAGAAAGAAACTGAAGAAAAGGATCTTGAAAAGGTATTAGAAGATGTTATTCTTGAGATCACAAATCGGTTTTCAGAAGCAAAACAGAAGGTTGATGCATCAATTGGCATAGAAAAACAGTTTCAAAATGCGCACGACAATGCTGTTGCACAAGCCGATAAGTGTGAGGAACGCGCAGTAATCTCCCTACAAGCAGGACGCGAAGACTTGGCACGTGAAGACCTTGCACAACGAAACGAATATAGAAACCTCGCAAATCGATATAAGACACAGTGGGAAGAGCAGAAGCAGACAGTCCAACACCTCACCACACTCCTTGACACGCTCCATCAAAAAACCCAACAAACACAGAGAGAAAGGGATGTTGTCCTCGCGCAACACAGAAACGTTGATGCACACGAACATCTCCAACAGACTCTAACAGAACTTCAGGGCAATAAGGCTTTTGAGATACTCAAGAAAATGGGGCAAAATGTTACCGAAGCTGCAGCGTTAGCAAAAGCAGCATCTGAGGTAGATGTAGAATTCAAGAATGTGGAAGTAAATCATGAATTTGTCAATTATGCTGAAGATGAAGCAATTGAAAAAGAACTCGCAGATTTGAAACAAAAAATACAATAGGAGGATTTAGTACTGCTATTTGCTAATAGTGTAAGATATGGAAAATCAAAAACTACCAAACATCGTTTTTATTATGGCAGATGACATGGGGTATGGTGATGTTGGCTGCTATAATCCTGATTCAAAAATACCCACACCAAACATGGATCAACTTGCACAAGATGGAATCCGCTTTACAGACGCACATTCTCCCTCAGCAGTATGTACCCCCACACGATACGGTGTCTTAACTGGCAGATATTGCTGGCGCAGCCGTCTAAAACGTGGTGTGCTTTACGGATACGAACCCCCATTAATTGAACCTGAACGTCTGACAGTCGCTGGACTGCTGAAAGATGCAGGATACAACACTGCATGTATCGGTAAATGGCATTTAGGTCTTGGATTCTCTACGAAATCGGACTACGACTTCAACTTTGATGCACCACTACCGTGGGGTAATGCCAAACGCGAATTGGAAGAAAATATCGATTTTCACGCACCAATCACAGGTGGACCAAATGATATCGGTTTCGATTATTTCTACGGCACATCGGGGTGTCCAACCTGCCAACCCCCTTACGGATTCATAGAAAACGATACTTTTGTTAAAGTACCGAATGAATATCGTGGAGAACCTGATTTCACGGGGCGTCCCGGTATGACTGCACCGAGTTGGCAGCATAAAGATGCAGACCCAATGATTGCTCAGAAAACAGTTGAATATATTGAGACACAAGCCAATTCTGAAGATCCATTCTTCATCTATATGACCCCTTCCGCTCCACATGAACCTTGTGTTGAAGAGGTTGTGCCAGACTTTGCACGCGGACAGAGTGATGCTGGACCGCGTGGAGATTTAGTTTGGTTAGTAGACTGGATGGTCGGGGAAGTCATGGACGCATTAGACCGAACCGGAAAAACTGACGACACACTAATAATCGTTACAAGTGATAACGGAGCACTCCCCGGAGACAGAATTAAGGGTGGGAAAGGTCCAATGCCGTATAATATCTACGACCACAAGTCGTGTGGAGATTGGCGTGGATACAAAGCACATATCTGGGAAGGCGGACACCGCGAACCCTTCATCGCAAGATGGCCAAACGTGATAGAACAGAATACCACATCAGATGAATTAGTGTGCTTAACGGATCTCATGGAAACGTGTGCAGCAATAGTCGGAACAGATGTTCCGGATGATGCTGGACAAGATAGTTGTAATATCCTACCAGCACTCTTAGGAAAAGAAACCGATCACCAACTTCGTAAAGCAATTGTGCATCACTCCAGTAACGGTGTCTTTTCTATACGTCACGAAGAATGGAAATTGATTATAGGCACGGAAGGATCAGGAGGATGGCCCCCACCAAGTGGCGGTGGTCCCAAACCAGATTCTCCTGGACAATTATATCACATTCATGATGACCCGTCCGAAACAGAAAATCTATGGTCTACGCATCCAGATATTGTTGATAGGTTAACACAGTTATTGGAGAAGTTTGAACAAGAAGGACACAGTAGAATGTGAGGGAACTTATGTCAATCAAACCTAATTCACTTTTTCGTTTATCAACGCCATCCAATCAAGACATAGAGTCGTTTCATAATGATGGATATATCGCATATCCAGATATATTCACGGACGATGGCAGAGAAGGTTTAATTGAGGAAATAACGCATCAATTTGAACCGACGCGTCAATACATTGCGGCATTAGAGGACGGTGAAACACCGGAACGTGCTTATTTTATTCGTCCATGGAACGAACGTAGAATATATAGCGACAGACTTATTGACGATCCCTTCATTACGGCACTGTTACGTGCAACCATTGGTGACGCATACCACTACTGTCATTCTGCACTTAACATTGCACCCCGTGGGATCGGACCTATCCAGTTTCATCAAGACCATCACCATTGGAAGCATGAGAATCCTGTCAATCTTGCCGAACGTGATAACTACTACATTCAGATATTATATTATCCGAATGGTTTCACGCGGGGTGATCGCAACTTGAAAGTGATAGCGGGTAGTCACAAGGTTGCACCAACGGCAGAAGCAACACCAGAACGAATGCTTGCTGGTGAATTCGACGAGGAAGCAGGACGTAAACTGGAAGAGAAACGGCTCGATCTGCCACCAGGGAGTATGGTCTACATAGACGCACGCATTTTCCACGGCGTAGAAGCAAAACCTGTAGATTCCCCGCAATTATATCGCATCTTTGTGATAGACATATTCAAAGAAGCAGGTCCACCGCATCGATACACACAACACATACCCCCTGAATGGCTGGAAGACACAACACCATACCGTAAAAAGTTATTTACTCGGGATGGCTACGTAGAAGGCTGTTGGAACTGATTCATGGTTAATATACCATAATTATGGTTTAGACAGTTTGCCATCATTGATGTTGTTATACCCATTCCAAAAAATGACTTCGCTTAAAGAAATAGGCTGATTGTAGTCGCGCAATTCATTGTGCCTCGGACATTTATGGTGAAGTAAAAAATAATTATGCACACCACTGTAGGAGCGATCTCCAATTTGCGACTTAACTCAGGGGTAATCGGAAATCGGATTCTCTCCTACATTTCCAAAATGTCCAATTAATTCAAGAATCTACCAATTAAAAAGTGAAATTCATTTTTAGAATTGGTATTATAGTGAATTATAAATATAAGTTGACACTTTCGACCCACGGTAGGCGAGGTTTCCTAACCTCGCCGATGCAGAGTGTTCAAGTAATTTCAAAATCTACTATAGTAGATCACATACCTATTAGAGTATATCGTCCCATAAGGAAATCATCCATACATTGAGGAATGTAAGAGACACAATGAATTGCACGACTACAAACGCATTGATTATTTTATAGAGTGATTTACCATGTCAAATAGAGGCGAATTTATTGATCTTATAAACGAATTTAAAAGAGTTTCACCGTCTATTTCTGATGAACAACGGAAGGGACTTCTTCGGAGGGGAGTCCAACAGTTCGGTATTGGAATGGATGATGCGATTGAAATCTTGAACGCATCTGGTTTGGTAATTGGTGAGAGTATTGATTATTATGAAGTGTTGGGATTATCAAGGGCGGGTTTTGAAACACGAAGTGAGTCGGAAATTGTTAATCAGGTTAGGGGCGCACACGAAAAACTATATAGTGCTTCGTTGAAAGCAGGGGGACGACCTCGTGCTGATGGTAGGACGGAGGAGCAGTGGCGGACACTCCTCAATCAGGCACGCGATGCACTCATCGATCCAGAATCACGAAACGCACCACTCATAGCTGCAGATTTTGTAGAAGAGGAGGCAGAGAAACCACCTGTTCCTTTACATCTTCTTGAGGACATGGAGCTTATACCTGCAGGTGCGTTTAAAATGGGTGGCAGTGATGACGAAGCATTTCAAGATGAATTGCCGGTTCATGATGTTTACCTTGATGCATTCTATATTGACAAATATCCTGTAACCAATGCACAATTCAAGGAATTCGTTGATGCGAACCCACTATGGGACAAACCGCGCGGCTTCACATTTTTTCATTCTTTTAAATATTACGATGGATATTACCTACACCATTGGGGTAAGAATAACTACCCAGAGGAGAGAACTGACCATCCCGTTGTTCATATCAGTTGGTATGCTGCGATGGCTTATGCACGGTGGATTGGAAAACGTTTACCTACTGAAGCAGAATGGGAGAAAGCAGCGCGTGGTGGATTGGAAGACAAAAAATATCCATGGGGTGATGTGATTGATGGTGGTAAAGCAAATTATGAAAAAAGACGTCAACAAACAACCCTTGTTGGACGTTATCCTGCAAATGGATACGGTTTATTTGATATGGTGGGTAATGTGTGGGAATGGTGTCTTGATGAGTGGGATAAGAGTTTTTATGCGTTTTCGTCAAAAGATAATCCAGTATGTGGTGGGAGTATTGAAAGAATTGTTCAAAACTATACGAATTCTAAATCACATCATGTGATACGGGGAGGATCGTGGTACAATTCAGTTGAGAATGTCCGAACTGCTAAGCGATCTGGTGTCTTGCCAACATACGCGAATTCTAACATAGGATTTCGGTGTATAATACCTGTTGCGTCATAGTATTCCTATGAATCAAACACATATCCGATATGGACAATTATTGGAGTAGTGAACATGTCTAAACGCGATGAGTTTGAAGCATTTATCAGTAGACTCAAAGCAGTTTCACCTACTATTACAGATGAACAACGAAAAGGTCTTTTGCGTCAAGCATCTTTGGAGTATGAAGTGCCAGTTGATGATGCGGTTGAGATTCTACGAATAACGGGATTGGTTGTTGGAAAAAATGATAGTTATTTTGAGATATTGGATATCTCAATTGCTGAATTCAGTAACCTAAGTGAAGATGCCATTACTACGCATGTTAATTCTACACACAAAAAACTCTATGCAACATCTTTGGCTGCAGGTGGACTACCACGTCCTGATGGAAGGTCTCAAGAACAGTGGCGGAATGTTCTGAATGAAGCGCGTGATACATTGATTGACCCATTGAAAAGACGTGAACACATTTCCATGCTTCAACACAATACGGACGAACAAAAAATAGATGAAACTGAAAGCATACCAACTATACAAGCATCAGAAATTGTAGATTCACCTCGTCAAGAATTGAGTCATTTAACTATACCTGATGATGTAATTGTGCCAGAAGATATGGTATTCATTCCTGCTGGTGAGTTTCTAATGGGCAGCGAGGATGAAGAGGCACAAGACGATGAACAACCGAATCATGTTGTTTTTCTTGATGCCTACCTGATGGATATATTTCCAGTGACCAATTCGGAATTTAGAGGTTTTATTGATGCTAACCCAAAATGGAGTAAAACAGATATCTATGGAGAACATATCTCTATAGAATTTCAGGATGGGGGTTATTTAAAAGATTGGGAGGACGATACATTCCCTGATGGTAAAGCGGAGCATCCTGTTACTCAGGTGAGTTGGTATGCTGCGATGGCGTATGCCCGGTGGGTAGGGAAACGGCTACCAACAGAAGCGGAGTGGGAAAAAGCAGCACGTGGTGGTATAGGGGGAAAGAAATACCCATGGGGTGATTCTATCGATGGTGTTGACTTCAATTCAGACGATACTACACCGATTGGAAACACTCCTGCTAATGGTTATGGGTTATATGACATGAGTGGTAATGTGTGGGAGTGGTGTCTTGATGCTTACGATCCAGAATACTATTTAGTTTCCCCACCAAAAAATCCATTTTCAGATACAGCCAACGTGTCTTGGGTGGTGAATAACTTTAGAAATATTAAGTCTCCACGCGTTTTACGTGGTGGTCCTTGGGATATTGATTCTCAAGGTGTACGCGTTTCTCACAGATTTAGCGGTAATCCGATGGATACATTTCCTACATTTGGATTTCGATGTGTGATGGATGTGAATACTTGAGGTGTTTAGTTTTTAGTACATTTTGTATCTATTGTAATTATAGATTATTGGAACATAAATTATGTCCAAACGATTAGAATTCATAGAAGTCGTCAACACATTCAAAGAAGTATCTCCGAGTATAACCGACAATCAAAGGCGCGGGTTGCTGAGTCAAGCTGTACAGAATTATGCGCTTTCCATTGAGGATGCATCAGAGATACTCAAATCTCTCGGTCTGATAGTTGGGGAGGAAATTAATTATTTTGAAGTGTTAGAGTTGTCAATTGAAGAATTTGAGAACAAAAGTGTAACAGAAATTGCAAATTATGTTGATGAATCACATTCACGTCTATATAGTGCATCATTGCGCGCTGGTGGACTCCCGCGTCCTGATGGTAGGTCGCAAGAACAGTGGCGGATTGTTCTGAATGAAGCGCGTGATACATTGATTGACCCATTGAAAAGACGTGAACACCTTGCCATCATTCAAGATTCTGTAGAGATAACGGAAATAGCAGCAGAAAGCACACCAGAATTCCAAGAATCCGATATTGTCGCAGTAGAAAGACCTCGTCACGAATCAAGATATGAAACATTACCTGATGGTGTTGATGTGCCTGATGATATGGTATTTATTCCTGCAGGTGAGTTTCAGATGGACAGTGAGAACGAAGAATCTAACAATACACCCATTTCAACTCAAAATGTCTACCTAAATGGTTATCTTATTGATATTTTTCCTGTCACCAACGCACAATATATGAAATTTCTGGATGCTAACCCACAATGGCAGAAAAAGAATGTTCCCAGTCAGTTGCATGATGGAAGTTACTTGGAATCTTGGATTGGAAGAAGACTTCCTCGTGATAAAACAAACCATCCAGTTATCTATGTGAGTTGGTATGCTGCGATGGCTTATGCGGAATGGATTGGAAAACGATTGCCGATCAAAGCAGAATGGGAGATGGCAGCTCGCGGAGGACTACATAGGAAGAAATATCCGTGGGGAGATAGTATCAATACAGAACAGGCGAATTACGGTATGCATATCGGTAAAACAACAGAAGTTAATAAGTATCCACCCAATGAATATGGCATATATGATATGGTCGGAAATGTGTGGGAGTGGTGTTTGGATGAATATGACGAGAATACTAAACATCAACGTTATGATATGATAGCAGAAAATATAGGCAATATAACGAAGGATTTTTTACAAGTTAATTCTCCTCGTATAGTCCGTGGTGGTTCTTGGGCAAGCAGTGAACGTGCCACACAGATTGCTTATTGTGGATGGGCGGCTCCGAATTTTACACATTATAATTATGGATTTCGGTGTGTGAAAGAAATTGTAAATTGAGGATATTATTGGGAATCATTGTTTATGGCTAACCGTGAAGAATATATCAGTGTGGTGAACACACTCAAGGCAACTTTGCCGACCATTACCACGCAGCAACGGGTGGTGCTACTCCAACAAGCCGTGCAGCAATATGGACTTTCTGCAGAAGATGCTGAAGAAATCCTGAAAACGTCTGGATTAGTCGTTGGTGAAAGTATGAACTACTTCCGGGTGTTAGGTTTATCTTTAGAAGAAATCCAGGATAAGAGTGAGAATGACATCCTCAGTTTTATAGAGGAAACTCATCAAAAATGTTATGGTGAATCGTTGCGTGCGGGTGGACTGCCGCGTCCAGATGGCAGAACACAAGAACAGTGGCGAACAGTTTTGAATCAAGCGCGGGATGTGCTGAAAGATCCACAAAAAAGAGTGGAACACATAGCAATCGTAAATACTGAAACTTCACATTTTGATGAGACATTTCCACAAGATGGATTGCCGAATTTGAATCAAACTTCAATTCAACTTGCTATACCAGAAGATATGATGTTGATCCCAGAAGGTGAATACCGTGGGAGAAGTGTTGAATCTTCTTTAGGAGATTCTAAATTTGACACCCCTGATCATACAATTCATGTTGATACGTTCTATATGGACAAATTCCCAGTAACGAATGCACAATTTAAGGAGTTTACAGATGCCAATCCGTTATCGAGAAAAACAACAAGACGTAATGAATGGAACAAAATCAAACAGAAAATGTCTATTTTTAGTAGGTTTCACGATGGAAACTACTTAAATCATTGGTATGAGAATAATTTTCCAATTGGTATGGAAAACCATCCGGTCACTAATGTGAGTTGGTATGCGGCAATGGCTTATGCACAATGGGCAGGAAAACGTTTACCCTCTGAAGCGGAATGGGAAAAGGCCGCACGTGGTGGATTAATTGGACAACACTATCCTTGGGGTGATAACCTGGATCCTGACATGGCTCATTGTGGAAAAAGTGTCGGTACGACCTATTCTGTTGGACTATACCCACCAAACAACTACGGTTTACATGACATTGCAGGGAATGTATGGGAGTGGTGTCTGGATGAGTATGCATTGAATTTCTATGCGACATCACATAAACAAAATCCTATTGCTGGTGCTAACACGGTAGAGGAATTGGATGAATTATTGAGCAATTTTAGAGTTTTCTCAACTGACCGTGTTCTAAGAGGAGGGACGTTGTTCACAACATCAGAACCGATGCCAATTGCCAATCGGTATGGTTGTTCACCTCTTAACACAATCCTACGTATTAGGCTTTTAGTAATACGGCAACCTACGTCTTCTACAAAGTTTGCTGCACATGTTGGGTTTAGATGTGCTTGGGATGTTCGGTTAAAATCGTATTGAATATTATTCTTAACTCTTGTTTCGTTTGTATTTGGTTGATTTAGGTATGTCAAAAAGAGAAGAATTCATCGCAGCAATTAATGTCCTTCGGGCTGCTTCTCAGTCTATTACCCCAGAACAGCGAAAAGGACTTCTTCAACAGGCGGTACAGGAATATGGTCTTACGGTAGATGAGGGAACGGCAATATTAAATGCTTCAGGATTGATAGTGGGTGAAAGAATAAACTATTTAGAAGTATTAGGATTGACTTTAGATGAAATAGAAAAGAAGAACGATGCTGATATTTTGGTTCTCGTTAATGAAGCACATCGAAAAGCGTATAATGGTTCGTTACAGGCTGGTGGATTACCTCGTGCGGATGGCAGAACACAGGCACAGTGGCGCACTTTATTAAATCAGGCGCGTGATACGTTGACACACCCTCATAAACGTCGTCATTATCTGGAAAAATACGTGCTCCAGGAAAACGTATCAAAGAAAACTGAAGAATCTAACCCAAAAATAGAACTTGAAATACAAAAACCTAAATCAACTTTACCAAAACCACCGCAAACTACTATAAGGACTACGTTATCCAATGTCAGTTCTACCCAAAAGGTGCAACCTCCCGAAAATACGCCTCAATCCATGGTATTCATTCCCGGTGGTGAGTTTCTGATGGGAAGCGATGAAAATTTGATACATTCTGCCTATGTGGATTCATTTTTTATGGACAGATACCCTGTCACTAACGCACAATTCAAGATGTTCGTAGAGGCTAATCCACAATGGCGTAGACCTACTGACTTGTATTTTTGGAACATAAAGTGGAACTCAACTAAGAAAAAACCTGAACACGATGGTGATTACTTGAAACATTGGCATGAGAACAATTATCCGGATGACAAAGCAAATCATCCTGTGACGTGGGTGAGTTGGTATGCTGCAATGGCTTATGCGGAGTGGTTAGGTAAACGTTTACCTACAGAAGCGGAATGGGAGAAAGCTGCTCGTGGTGGTGTGTCTGGACAGAATTATCCTTGGGGAAACACAATTGATTCTACGATGGCAAACTATAGCAACACGAATGGTGGCACGGCTGAAGTTGGGCAATATCCAGCAAACGGATACGGTCTCTATGATATGGCAGGAAATATATGGGAGTGGTGTCTTGATGTGTATGATGCTGGTTTTTATCTAAATTCACCCCAACACAATCCTATTTCTGGTGCGAATTCAGTCAACTCTGTTACAAACGAATTTACTGATGAAAGTGTGCTACGTGTTTTGCGTGGTGGTTCTTGGCTTGATGCACCTCATTTATTGAAAACTGCTTTCCGTTATAAGAATAATCCGAGACGTACTCTCGGAAGAATCGGTTTTCGTTGTGTTAGAACTGTTCCTGCTTAAGTGTCAATGTTTCTGTCATTTTTCTTGTATTTCGTCTTATGCTGTGCTAAAATTCGTATATTGAATGCACTTCTATTCTATCTGTTGAGGAGGAAGGCAACATGAAACTTTATCAAGTGACAAAGGTGATTGATGGGGATACGTTTGAGGTGGACCCTCCGATTTCCAAGGATATTGATCTACTACCATTGATGAGACAAGTTGGTAATATAAGTTTATACACAAAAGTTCGCATAGCAAATATTAATGCTTCAGAGATTAATACTCCTTTGGGTGAAAAAGCGATGCTTTACTTGAGAGGGCTTTTGGAAGGAAAACGCGTAATACTCAAACCAACTGATATTTCCTATGATCGTGTTGTCGCAGATGTGTGGCGATACCCAAATCAAGTATTCATAAGTGCAATGATGGTCTATAGTGGATATGCAGAGTGGGTATAATTCAAATGTAATAG
Source organism: Candidatus Poribacteria bacterium (assembly GCA_965214095.1). Classification (GTDB taxonomy): domain Bacteria; phylum Poribacteria; class WGA-4E; order WGA-4E; family WGA-3G; genus MSPOR6. The sequence continues at coordinate 3,950,736 of OZ243938.1, forward strand.
ATTAAAGTAATTAATCATACTATCGTGGTGAATCAGATGAATTATCTAAATGACTTTCCGAACCTAATAGCAGATCAAGTAAAAATTTCACTTGGTTCTAAAAAACTCTTAAACATTGATGATGATAGACTACTTCGATCTATAGTTTTAGATGCTGCAGGACACGTTATAGGGGTCATAGTGAATCGGATTAGAGATGGAAACAATGCAAGTATTCATTCACAAGGAACTACAGCTTTTCAAGGTGTAATCAGTGAAGTTTCAAAAAACTTGTTTGAAAAAGCACTTGACGAGTCCACAATTTCACAGGCGATCACTTTATTGAAAACGGAACAGAAAAATTATAGGAATCAGATAACAGGTAAAAATAATTGATATAAATGTTCTGTTGTATTGATTGTTGTTGAGCAATAAACTAAGAATTTCCCGTAGAAATAAATGGTCAAGGAATTTAAAACGAATAACATATACTGTGATGTCAGATTTTCATTCTACTGTTTGCGTTCACGATACGTTGTCTATGAATTCTATTTTGTGGAGATATATGGACTTCACAAAACTCCTATCAATTCTTGAAAACAAAGCACTGTTTTTTGCAAGAGCAGACAAACTCGGAGACCCATTTGAGGGTTCTGTCCCAAAATCCAACATTACTTCACGTTCAATCTTAAATCCTGATTTTACAGATGATGAGATAATCATGTATGGATTAATAATGCAGCAGTTACCACGATTTTCATTGATTAGTTGTTGGCATGAAAGCACTTACGAATCTGAAGCGATGTGGAAATTGTATACAAGTGTGAATGGCGGCATTGCTATAAGATCAAATCTCAATACGCTAATAAAATCTCTCAAGGTTAATGAAAAAATCCATATTGGAAAGGTACAATACGTTGACTATGAGAATGATAGGATATCTGAAGACGATCTGTTATTTCCATATCTACATAAACGAAAAAGTTTTGAGCATGAACATGAAGTGAGAGTCATCATTCAGAAACTTCCTATCGGTTTGGATTTGGTCAGAATAAGAGATCACATTGACACTTTATCATTAAGAGAAATAGATCAATGGCATGATATTTGTCCTCACGGTATTCACTATGAAGTTGAACTTAATCTCTTGATTGAAGAGATAGTGATTGCACATTTTGCTCCAGAATGGTTACTTGATCTCGTCCAACAAGTCGCGAAACGCTACGGTTTGGAAGCACCTATAAATAGATCTGTCCTTGCGGATATACCGTCATGGTGATTCAAAATACAAAAAAACATCTCAGAATCAGCAATCATAAAAACATGAACCAACATAACACAGAACGCGAAGAATTCATTTCAGTCATCAATACCCTCAAAGGACTTTCATCAACGATTACCGATGAACAGCGCAAAGCACTACTGCAGCAAGCAGTACAACAAAACGGTTTCTCTGTTGAGGAAGCGATTGACATTCTCAAAGCGGCAGGATTAGCAGTCCGCGAGAACGTTAACTTCTTTGAAGTGTTGGGACTGTCCATTGATAAACTTCAAAACCAAGACGAAACTACAATAGCTAGACTCGTGAATGATGCACACAAGAGTTTCTACAGTGCATCTTTAAAGGCAGGTGGACTTCCGCGAACAGATGGCAGGACACAGGAACAGTGGAGAAGTGTCTTGAATCATGCGCGTGATACACTTCTAAATCCGCAGACACGTCTTGAACACATCACAGATGTTCAATCAGATAAATCGGAAGATGGTTATTCCGCTTGGCAAGCAGATCCAAGGACTTTTGAACAAGATGAAATCACAACACACGATCCGAAACCTATAGCTGTCTCTATTCCTGATGATATGGTCCTCGTTCCAGCAGGCGAGTTCTTAATGGGAAGTGACCATTTGGAACATAAAGTCTATGTTGACGCATTTTATATTGATAAGTATCCTGTAACAAATGCACAATATATGAGATTCATTGAGGAAAACCCACAGTGGCGTAAACCATCAAAACGAGACACAAAAAGTAGAACCAAACAGAAAATACCTTCTATACTTAGTAAATATCACGGAGGAAACTATCTGAATGATTGGGATGGAAACGTTTTACCGCCTGGGAAAGAAGACCATCCAGTTACTCACATCAGTTGGTATGCGGCGATGGCGTATACGGAGTGGATAGGGAAACGACTACCAACAGAAGCTGAATGGGAAAAGGCTGCACGCGGAGGTGTCTCTTCGCTAAGATACCCATGGGGCAATGTCTTGGATTCAGAGAACGCTGAATGTGAGATGAAGGTTGGAGAAACACATCGTATTGGAAGATTTCCTGCCAACAACTACGGTGTACATGACATGGTCGGTAACACATGGGAATGGTGTCTTGATTTGTATGCCGCAGATGAAAATATTGAGAATATTATAACAGGTTACTTGGACGTTTTATCTGATCGAGTGCTGCGTGGTGGAACACAGTCTATTTCGTCCGAACCGATCCACACGGCTGCACGGCGACATAGCAATCCGAAATACACCATAGTACTTCCAATATCACACCATACTAATTTCGTTGCAAACACTGGATTCCGATGTGTTTGGGGAACCCTTGTATAAATCATAGGGACACTTCAGATTTGGATTCCATCTCCAGCTCTGCTCTATAAAATGGATCACTAAGTTATGTCTAAACGTGAAGAATTCAAAATAGCCATAGATCTACTCAGCACTGCTTCTCAGTCAATCTCAGCAGATCAACGGGTTGGTTTGCTTCAACAAGCAGTACGACAGTATGGTCTCTCTATTGATGAAGCGGACGAAATCTTAAAGTTATCAGGGTTAGTTGTCGGAGAGATTTTCAATTATTTTGATGTTCTCAATCTCAACCTTGAGGAACTTCAAAACCAAAGTGAATCTACCATTAGGAAGTGGATTGACATAGCGCACAAAAAAGCCTATAGTGCATCTTTAAAGGCAGGTGGACTTCCAAGACCAGATGGCAGGACACAAGAACAGTGGCGGACAGTTTTGAACCAAGCACGTGACATACTTCTAAATCCACAGACACGTCTTGAACACATTTCTACGATACAGAATGATACCTGGGAAACAGTTGATCCTATTTGGCAAGAAGAATTACCTATACCAGAACAGGATGAAATTCTCAACCCGGATCCAACCTCACTAAGCATCCCAATTCCAGATGATATGGTTCTCATTCCAGCAGGTGAATTTCTAATGGGGAGTAAGAATGAGAATGCTGATGACCGTGAAAAGCCGATACATAATGTCTATGTTGATGCGTTTTGTATTGATAAATATCCAGTAACAAACAGACAATACAAAGAGTTCATTGATGCAAACACGAATTGGCAAAAACCTACTAAACAGTTTAGACGTAAAAAAACCAGACAGATGGTGAATTCTATACTCAGGAAGTATCATGGTCGAAACTATCTGACTGATTGGATTGAGAACGATTATCCAAAAGAAAAAGCCAACCATCCCGTAACTCATGTGAGTTGGTATGCTGCGATGGCTTATGCGGAATGGATAGGTAAACGGTTACCGACAGAGGCGGAATGGGAGAAGGCAGCACGCGGAGGAACAGTAGCACGAAAATATCCATGGGGAAATAGGATTGATCCTGCTAATGCTGAATATAGTAAGGATGTCGGTGAAACATATCCTGTTGGAAAATATCCTGCAAATAACTACGGTGTGCATGACATGGTTGGCAACGTTTGGGAGTGGTGTTTGGATTTATATGATGCAGATTACTATGCTAATTCTACCATTCGCAATCCAATTGCCGGTGTGAATACAGATGAAGATATGAAGATGTTAAAATCTGGTTTTTTGAACATGAAGGCAGATCGCGTGCTACGGGGTGGTACACATTTTACTTCATCAGAACCTATCCATATCGCTGCACGTTGGGGTGGGAAACCTCTTCTAACAAGTTATATCAGCACTTTATATTTCTCACAGTATATGGCAAACATAGGGTTTCGATGTGCATGGGACGTAAGGTTTAAATCATAGGTGTTTTAAATAGTGATTGATCGTAAATCACCCAACTATAGTGAAAATTGAAATTAACAATATACTTTACATTTAGAAAAACTCGTTTGTAGTCGCGCAATTCATTGCGCCTCTTACATTATATGCATAAGCAATTGGGATGATATGTTTCATTAATTGTAAGTTTTACTATAAATTGAAGGAGAGATGATATATGAAAGATACAAATGATTATGTTTTATGGTATAACAAACCCGCTGAGCAGTGGACAGACGCATTGCCTGTAGGTAATGGACGACTCGGTGCGATGGTGTTCGGTGGCGTCCAACGTGAACGAATCCAACTTAACGAAGATACGCTATGGGATGGAGGTCCTCGCGATACGAATAATCCAAAAGCTTTGGAAGCACTTCCAAAAGTTCAACAACTACTTTTTGAAGACAAAAACGAGGAAGCAACAAAACTGGCAGGTGAAACGATGTTAGGTGTTCCACACCGAATCAAGTCCTATCAGTCTTTGGGAGACATCATCCTTGAGTTTTCACATGATGGTGATATGTCGGACTATCGCAGAGAACTTGATTTGGACACAGGTATTGCCAAAACCACATATAATATCGGAGATACCAGCTTCAGCAGAGAAGTATTTTCAACTGCAATTGACAATCTCATCGTCATACATATCACATGTGATACATCAGAGAATATAGTTTTTGACGCAACGATGACACGTGAACAAGACGTTACCGTTGAAGCCATCTCAGATAATCTACTGAGATTGAATGGACAGTGCGGTGATGAAGGAATGCGGTTTTCTGCATATCTGCAAGTTCTGGCACATAGTGGTGATATTGAGTCGGATGGAGACCGAATCTCTGTGAAGAATGCAAGTGATGTGACTTTACTCCTTGCTGGTGCGACAAGTTACATCAATCAGAATGATGCAAGTGGAAACCCGCATGAGTTGTGTGAAAGTTACCTTGCTGGTGTAGAAAACAAGTCTTATGATGCAATTCTATCAGAACACATTGCCGATCATCAGTCACTATTTCGACGTGTAGATTTAAATCTTGGTACTTCCGATGCGGACAATCTACCAACTGATGAACGTTTGGCAGCGGTTAAAGAGGGAGCATCTGATCCTGGATTGGTCGCTCTATATTTCCAATATGGCAGGTATTTGCTGATGGGAAGTTCGAGACCAGGATGCTTACCAGCAAATCTGCAAGGCATCTGGAACGAACATATGCAGGCACCGTGGAACAGTGACTTTCATACAAACATCAATCTTCAAATGAACTATTGGGTGCCGGAAATTTGCAACCTTGCGGAGTGTCATACACCACTATTTGATTTCATGGATACACTTGTTGAACCGGGCAATCAAACAGCGAAACGGCATTACGGTGCTGAGGGATGGGTAGTACATCATCTCACCGATGTTTGGGGGTTCACTACGCCTGCTGATGGTATCTGGGGTATATCACCTATCGGTTCTGCATGGTTGAGTGAGCATGTGTGGGAACACTATCTTTTCGGTGGTGATGTGGAATTCCTGAAAAAACAGGCATATCCTTTGATGAAAGGTGCTGCACGTTTTATGCTTGATTTCCTAATTGAGGCACCAGAAGGAACACCGATTGCTGGGAAATTGGTTACGAATCCATCTCACTCTCCCGAAAACAGTTTTCTGAAACCAGACGGCACACGTTCACTTTTCACCTATGCAGCAACGATTGATTTGGAGATTATTCATGAACTCTTTACAAACTGTATTGCTTGTATAGATGTGCTCGGTGAAGATGCTGACTTACGTGAAGAATTAGTTTCTGCACTTGATCGTCTTGCACCACTTCAAATAAGTGAGAAAACGGGTAGACTACAAGAATGGATATACGATTATGACGAACCAGAACCCGGTCATCGGCACATGTCGCACATGTATGGATTACATCCGAGTTGTCAGATAACACTGCGTGGGACTCCTGAGTTGGCAGCAGCAGCAAGGAAATCGTTGGAACATCGTTTGGTGCACGGCGGTGGCGGTACAGGATGGAGTCGTGCATGGTTAGTCAACTTTTTGGCAAGACTTGAGGATGGAGAGGAAGCATTTAATCATCTCCAAACACTTCTTGCAAGATGTACTTTAACGAATCTGTTTGATACACACCCACCATTTCAGATTGATGGCAATTTTGGTGGCACTGCTGGAATCGCAGAAATGTTGTTGCAAAGCCATACAGGTGAAGTGCATCCGCTCCCCGCGCTTCCCGAAGCATGGCGAACAGGTTATGTAAAAGGTTTGCGTGCACGTGGTGGATTTGAAGTTGATATTGAGTGGGAGGATGGAAAACTCATTCAAGCACAACTATTATCTACACTTGGCAATGATTGTTGGTTTAGAACATCTGAACAGGTAAATGTGACATGCGATGGTGAAAGAATCAAGTTCTCTCAATCAAAACATGTTGCTAATTTTCATACAGAAGCAGGAAAAACTTACACGATAATACCGACTGAAAGTTAACACCTTAGGCGGTAGATGCGGTTTCTGAACCACACCTTATGCGTCAATTTAGTGTCCTTCCAGGTCTGGTAGGTTCGGTTTCCTAACCGAACCGGATCCTACGCGAAAACTTTATATGAACGGGATCGGCACAAAGCCGGTTCGGTTAGGAAACCGAACCTACCGTCTTGGGTAATAATGCGTGATTTCCCCTAAATTGATGCCTATGGTTCGGTAACCACACCTACCGTCTTTGGCATTTAGTAGTAGTTGGGAAAAACATAAAACCGAATAAATCTGATCGCACTTAACTTAGTTATTGACAATGCTCAATATTCCTGCTAAAATAACGCAATTAATATAAAGAGGAGATACTATAAATGATAAGAAGAATGTTATTGTTAGGTCTTTCAGCACTGTTAGTTTTTGCTGGAAGTTTCACTCACGCGGTTGAGGAAAATGATATTCTTGTTTACTATTCATTTGACAAACTTGATGGAAAAACTTTTAAAGATGACTCTGGAAATGGGAACGATGCGGAATTAGTTGGTAATGGCAAACTGGTTGATGGTCAATTTGGTGAAGCAATCCATTTGAATGGTGGTGTTGTCGTACTAAGTCCGGCTAACGACTTTGTCGTTCCAATCGGTGAAAATGGTGAAGTTACATTGGAAGCATGGGTATACATCAACAATAGCACAAGTCATAGCGGTATCATATCAATTGAAACCATAGATGCTGGATGTTGTGTGTTCCGATTGATGCTGTCGCCAACCCTTAACCCATTTTGGGATGCCGGTCAACATCAGGATAAAAGTCTGGCTAACTTCACATTTGAACTGAAGAAATGGTATCACTATGTTTTAGTTGCTAATGGAGAAGATGGCAAAATATACATAGATGGCGAACTTATTGGATCACACGATGAAAACATCGAATTTCCGAAGTGGAAAGAAGCAGAAATATTTGTTGGTGCTGGTGAAGGTCCAAATACCCATCCTATTGAAGATGCGATTATTGATGAAGTTGTTATCTATTCAAAAGCATTGTCAGAGGAAGAGGTGAAAGCCTCTATGGAACTTGGCGTTGCTGGTGTTCTTGCTGTTGAAGCTAAAGACAAATTAGCGGTTACTTGGGGACAATTGAAATCAACTTATTAGGATGTTCATATTCCTGTAATTGGAAGTATCATACACATTTCTTTTCTTTTTAGGTGTAAACTATAACAAGGAGAATCGTGTGATTTGCAGGCAACAGTATTTTACAGTTTTACTACTTGTCTTGATTTCGTTCTGGATTGGAAACAGTGTCGCAGCAGATTCAACTGCTACTGGTACTGTTTTTCTGGATTCGAATAGAAATCAAGTAATGGACGATAATGAGAAAGGATTATCTGGTGTTCGTGTGTCTAATGGACATGATGTTGTCCAAACCGATGCCAACGGCAAATACTCCCTCTCAGTCAGTGATGACACTATCCTTTTTGTCATTAAACCTCGTGGTTATATGACATCAGTTGATAAGAACCAACTACCGAAGTTTTATTACATACACAAACCACACGGTTCACCAGATGGATTAAAGTATGCCGGTGTCGCTCCAACTGGACCGTTACCGGAGTCGGTTGATTTTCCCCTCACTGAACAGTCCGAACCTGACACCTTCAAGGCACTCGTCTTCGGGGATACACAACCCACTAATATGCAAGAGATTATGTGGTTGGCTCATGATGTGGTTGAAGAAGTTATAGGTACTGATGCAGTGTTCGGAATTAGTCTGGGTGATTTGGTAGGTGATGATCTAAACTTGTTCAATCCCCTTAACGAGGTGATGGCTACTGTAGGGATACCGTGGTACAACGTCTATGGTAACCATGATATGAACCGTCTTGCTAAAGTTGACCAATTTGCCGATGAAACTTTCGAACGCGTATTCGGTCCCACCACCTATTCCTACGATTGGGGACCAGTCCATTTCATCATAATCGACAATGTACATTGGTCCCGTGATAAGGATAATAAAGTTGTCTACTTCAGTGAGGTGGGAGAGCAGCAGTTGGCTTTTGTCCGAAATGATCTTGCTTTTGTGCCGAAAGATCAACTTGTTGTGATATCCATGCATATTCCATTGACTGAGATGCGTGATGTACAGAAACTGATGAATCTTCTCGGTGACCGTCCCCATACATTGTCCTTGTCTGCACACACACATGTACAACATGATGACTTCATTGGACCTGAGCACGGTTGGCATGGCGATGACGCACATCATCATCACAATCATGCAACCACATCAGGCAGCTGGTGGCAAGGTACGTTTGATGAAGTTGGAATTCCTCACACAACGATGCGAGATGGTGCACCTAACGGATATGGCATCTTCACATTCGATGGAAATCAATATACAATCCGATTTAAGGCTGCACGTCGTCCCGCTGATTACCAAATGAATATATGGGCACCATGGGAAGTAGCATCATCGGAAACTGGCAAAACGGATGTATTGGTTAACATCTTTGGTGGCACCAAACGTTCAAAGGTTGAAATCCGTCTGGGTGAAAATGGGAAATGGAAGCCGATGACCTATACGCCTCAGAAAGACCCATACTTTCAAGCACTCAAAGAACGGGACGAAGCATACCACCTTGAACGGCAAATGCATACTGAAATTCGGGCAAAAATGAAGGAAATGTTGAAGGAAGACAACCAACTGCCACAAAGAGGGAAGCGACTTGTTTACGGTGTTCCAAAGTCAACGCACATCTGGCAATCGAAACTACCTGCAAATATACCAATAGGAACACACGTTATCAACATCCGTACAACTGATATGTTTGATCAAACTTTCATAGGCAAACGAATCATCCGAGTACGTTAATTGAATATCGGTTTTCAATTAGGATTATAGACTGACAACACAAGATATTGGTTGTTAACCTGTTTAAGTACCCCTGACTCCTACGATATGAAGGAATGGTCTCATGTTGTTGGAGCCTATTTAATGGTTATTAGTTTCGGTCTCCTTAATGCCAGGAACGATTGGTGGTGGGCTATAGATAACATCAAACTCATAAGCACTGCATTTGAGGTAGAACCGAGAGGAAAATTAGCAGTTATATGGGCAGACATAAAAACCACACAATAGCCTTTTTGGCTACATTCAGAGCTGCTCAATACTGACTAAAATTCGGATAGAATATCTTATAAAGAAATGTAAAAATACGTGCCACTCCCGGTAGATGTGGTTTCCTAACCGCATCTATGTGACTGAACAAACACCGGTTCGGTTAAGAAACCGACCCTACCGTCGTGTGTAAATAATTATGGTTTTACTATAGTATGATTCACAATAGAACCCTTGTGGAGACTTCGATTTATGAGAACTGGATTTTTTTCGAGAATGTTTGAAGGTGTAATGAGCATAGAAAAGACTTACAACCAATGTGATAAAGCATTGGGTGCTTTGCGTGCCTACAACGAAAAACGTCGTCAAGAGAATGTACCGTTTTCCGCTACAGAAAAGGCTGAACTTGATAATGTTGTTAGTATTGCTATTGAAAACGCAACGAAGATTGTTGACAAAGAAGGTGAACGCAATTGGCCTGGCGTATTTCGTGAGATGCACAAAAACTTGGCGAACATCTATTTGGAACTTGAAGAATATGATAGGGTTCGTGAAGAATGTGAACTGCTGCAAAACTACGGTGAGGTAGGTAAGTTAGATGCAGAGGAGGTCATAAAGAGTCTCAACGAAAGAGAAAATGGAGATACATCACCTGCTCCTTCAGGACCTCCAGCAGAAGAATCCAACTCATAGCAAGTCTCTATAACAAGGTGAAAAGTTTTGGAATATCAAAAAACGGGGAATCCCCGAACCTGAACAACTTTCATTATTATAGGTGAATTATGCCTACATTTTTGTTAATCATTGTTTTCTTATTTTTGGTGTGGTCATTAAAAGGTATACTTGTTAAAGCAGCGAATGGGTCACTTAAAGGAAAGACAAATTTTTCGTTTTGGTTCTTTAGTACCCTACATGTATTGCTTTATCTAATACCCACTCTTTATGTATCCTGGTTATTGTATAAAAGGATATTGGAGTGAACCATGAATACTTATCAAAACTTTCAACATTATAGTGATGGAAAACCTTTTGAGGAGAAACCCGTGCGTAGATTGTTTTTTCATGAATAGCAATGTAAATCGTAATTTCTGATTCTATTAACTAACGAAAATAAAAATGAGTATAACATCGGAACATTATGCTATACCATCCTTGCAAATGTTCCAAACCTATTCGTCCTAATGTTGAAAAATGGCATTTTTGAATCCTATTGCGTTTTATTTATTAGGTGCTATACCTATAGTCATTGCCTTGCACTTTCTGAAACTGCGACGTAAACGTTATGTTGTGTCCAGTATAATGCTATGGCGTGAAAGTGCAGAAGATCAGAAAGCAAATATTCCATTTCAACGTCTCCGAAATCTTCTACTTCCAATACTCCAGTGTATATTTCTACTCCTAATAGTCGTCAGCGTGGCGCGACCTGCGTTGCGTGTCCCCGGTATCATTGATGGAAAAATCATCTTTATTGTTGACAATTCTGCAAGTATGCAATCAAAAGAGATGGGAGAGACCCGCTTGACACTTGCTAAACAGGAAATAAAGAAACAGCTTAGACAAGTATCAGCAAGTGGTGGAATGATGATTATGACCACGCATTCTCCCAGACCGTATATTGAACAGACTTGGACAACAGATAAAGATAAACTGATTCTTGCTGTGGACAATATCAATTCGACAGACATTGGTGGAGACTTCACGTCTGTCTTTGATCATGCTGGTCGTTATGTGGATTCGCCAAAAGATCAGATAATATTCATCAGTGATTCGGTCGAAAACCTTCCTAATACATCTGTGCCTATTACCAAAATTCCTGTTGGCAATGATGCAGATAATATTGGAATTGTAACATTCAATGTAGAGAGGATTTCCGATCAATATTATGTGCTGGCGAGTATTCAGAATTGGACAGATACAACCAGAGAAATAGACGTGCGTTTAGAATTAGCGATAGGTAGGTCTATTGATGAAAAAACTGTGTCTATTTCTGCTGGAGACGTGAGGACTGTACTCTTTTCGGTAAATGCTGAAAGGTTAGATGGTGAAGTCATTAGTCTCAACCTTGTTGATGTGGCTGACGACTTCAAGTTGGACAATAGAGTTTGGACAATTCTGAGTGCTGAGAAGCAATTTCAAATACTGCTCGTTAGTGATAGGCACCAATCATTCTTAATTAACCTACTGCGGAATTACGGAGACAATGTTGAATTGAAAACAGTTACAACAGATGAGTTTCACGGTTCAGGTGATGCGGATGTTGTTGTTTTTGATGGTGCATTGCCTTTGAGACATAGTTTGTTGAATGCGTCTACTAATACAAAGAACTATATCTTTATTGATTGGCGGTCTGAACTACCGAGTTTGACAGATGCTCCTGTTGAAATGGACAGCGGCATTGTCAACGTTATCGGTGAAAACAAGACACATCCGATGATGCAAGACGTGTCTCTAATTGGGATGGGTGTCAAAGAATCTATTACACGGAAACTACCTATCTGGGGTGATTCACTTCTTGAAACGGAGGCGGGGACACTAATTTGGCTTGGAACAGAATCTGGGAGACAGGTTTTGGTATTTGAATTTGATGCGTTTAATTCTGAAATCTCACCGTTTTCAACTACAATTCCAGATGGACCGTTGTTAGTGTATCAATGCTTAAATTGGTTTGAGTCCAACACAAATCCTATCCAATCATTGACAAATCAAACCCACCTTTCTGACCAACAATTTCGTACAGGAGAATTATTGAAAATTGGTGTTTCTCCTATGGACGACCTTGATATTCAAGTGAGAAAACCTGATGATACCTTGGTCAGATTGGAAAATACAACTTTCTCAGAAACAGACCAAATCGGTGTTTATTCTGTTTTCGTAGGAGATACCTTATTTGAACGGTTTGCTATCAACTTAGTTGATTCAGTTGAATCTACACTCTCACCGACCACTACACAATCTAACAATCAAAATGAAGAAAACGATAATGAACTGCACCTTCAACCCTTCAAACGCGAAGTATGGCAATGGCCTGTCTTATTCGCTGTTTGCCTGTTCCTGTGTGAGTGGTGGTTCTATCACCGAAATTAATCCTACAAGAATCCGTTCAACTAATCTCTCCTTTGACATTGCTCCTAAGATGGTGGTAACTACTTTTCCATCATAGAACAGTTTGTATGTCGGTGTGCCACGGATGCCGTATTCTGCTGTTATTACAGGATTTTCCTTCACTTCTAATTTTGCAACTGCGAAAACATCACGATATTCTAACGCAATTTCAGAAACCACCGGTTTCATTAGAATACAGTATGGTCATGTGTCAGATTTGAAATCAACCAAGATGGGAAGTTTCGCATTACTAATCACTTTATCAAAAGTCTCATCAGATAATATGAGTGGTATACCAGAATACTTTCCAAAATGATTGGCTATCAGTGTAAGATCAAGAATGTTAACTGTGCCGTCACCGTTTAGATCTGGATTGGGCGATAGATCATCATCTGGCATTTCATCAAAGTGTTTTGCTACCCACACTAAATCAAGGATGTTTATCACACCATCCGCATTAACATCGGATACGAGTTGACTGTCAAAATCAACTTCTTGCGCAGACACTACTGATAACAGACTTACAACAAGAAATAGAGAGAGAAATTGTTTCATTCAAATTATCCTTATAGGAGCATTAAATATGGGTTCTGAATATATTGTGACACGGTTTGTAGAAATTGGGCAGCCGGTGCTCCATCTACAACTCGGTGGTCAAACGTGAGACTTAGTGACAGCATGTGACGGATAGCGATTTCATCGTTGTGGACAATCGGTTTCTTGATAATCCTGCCTACACCGAGGATGCCACTTTCTGGCGGGTTGATGATGGGGGTAAATGCATCAACGCCATAGTTGCCGAGATTTGTTATTGTAAAAGTGCTACCTTGTAGTTCGCTCGGAGTAAGTTGGTTGTTCCGTGCTTTTTCTGCTAAAGTCTTTATCTGTTCTGATATATCGGATAAACCGATCCTATCTGCATTGCGAACAACAGGCACTACCAGTCCATCTTCTAATGCAACTGCAACCCCGATATTGATATCTGCTTGTAACTGAATACCTGCATCTGTTAGTGTTGCATTAAGTCGTGGGTGTTCACCAAGGGAATTAGCAACTATCTTGACAAGTAGGTCGGTATAAGTAAGGCTTTTCTCTATTTTCTGTAGTTCTTCGTTGAACAGATCGCGTAGTTCCACAAGGCTTGTCGCGTCAACTTCGGTATGAAGTGTCACACTTGCATTGGTTTGAAGACTCATTGTCATACGTTCAGCGATGATTTTCCGTATGCCGCTGAGTTCAATAACTTTTGAAGCTGCGGGTGTTGGTCGGAAAACGTGTTCTGGTATCTCATCAACTGTTTGCATCACGTCATCACGGACAATTCTACCATCGGGACCGGAACCTGCAATGGATGTCAAATCAAGGCCAAATTCCTTTGCTAATCTCCGTGCCAGTGGAGAGGCTTTTAGCCGTGTGGATTCAGGTGTAGTAGGTTCTCGCGTTTCAATATAACGATGAACATCACTTTCAAGAATGCGTCCTCCAGGACCAGAGGCTTTGATTTGTGTTAAGTCAATAGAGAGTTTGTCAGCAAGTTCTTTCGCGGCAGGGGATGCTTTTATAGGTGACGATGGAGACGTAGAAACAGTTTTCGGTTTTGAGGGTGTTGAAGGTTTTTTGGTAGTCTGTTTTGACTCCTCTGTCTGCTGTGGGATTTCCATTGTATCAGCTTCAACGCGTTCTACTTCCTCACCCGGATCGGCAATTATGGCCAACAATGCGTTGACAGGGACATCACTACCTTCTTCCGGAAGTATTTGTGCAATAATGCCGTTTGCAGGGGATTCTTGTTCATGCACTACTTTATCCGTTTCGATTTCTAACAAAGGTTGTCCCTCAGTCACGGTATCACCTTCCTGAACAAGCCATTTCCCGATCTTACCCTTTGTCATTGTCTGATCCATTTGGAGCATTCTCAGTTCTACTGCCATCAAGTTTCTCCTATCTTCTTACCATAGTTCATCCTTCGGATTGTTCTATCAATTGTAATAGTAATTCCACGTTTTCATCTTTTTCCAGTATGAGTGCGATTTTGTGGTATCGGTCACCTTTAAAAAAAGCCTGCACAAATGGACTGAAGGCAATCAATAATTGCGATCCCAAAAAGTTCAGTGGTTTGCCAGTTTCAAGAAATAGAATCGCAGGTGTCGTTAGATTGCGTCGGACAATCCATTGTGCAAGTCTTTCAAGTAAGACATGTTGTTCATCTTCAGGTATATCGTCAAGCACAATTGGTATTTCTGGGTTTGGGTTGAGCATAATCTACAAATCTAAATCGCTCAGATAATCGGCAATATGTTTCGGTTGTCCATCTTCTGTTGTTTCCATTGCAGCAATAACGAGAACGAAACTCTTGATATTGTCTTCGATCCGCGTATCAGAAGGTTCTCCACCGTCAAGCCAATCCAAAAACTCATTAAATAGATATTGATGTGCGTAATGACTGATAGGAGGTGCTTCATAGACCTCTTTCTCACCACCAACCCGATGGATAGTCATTTGGTTTCCACCACCGATTTCAACAGTGCCTTCCTCAAATTCTGCACGGTAATGTTCTCCATTCCAACAATTGATGATACCTGCTGCGGTACTATTTCCTTCATAAGATGTGTGGACACCGTTATCCATCCTCATCAGGTAGTAACCGCTTGAGAAATGCTTGAAACTGGACCATTCAGGATTCCAACCGAATCCAACCAGTGTTTCACAGTCTCCACCAGAGAGAAAACGTAGCATATCAAGATGATGTACTGATGCCTCAAAGAGCAGACTAAAGTCCATATCATGCCGCCAGTCTACACCCCAAGACAGATACCGACGATAATCACACGCATATCTACCGACAATGTGCTGTAATCGTCCTAATCTGCCTTCCTCACGGATACGCACCAATTCCTGTTTATTGTTCGCGTATCGGTAATTTTGAATGATGGCACAAGGCAATCCAGTTTTCTGTGAAGTGCGTACCATCGCTTTAGCTGCCTCTAATGTATCTGCAATAGGTTTTTCACAGATAACTGGCATTCCATTTTCCATTGCTGCAACGGCTGCGGGACTATGAAATGGTGGTGGGGTTGCAACCCCACAAAAATCTGCTTTCACAGATGCACATGCTTCATTAAAATCGGTAAAGAGTTGAGAGGAACTCAGTCCTAACGCCTCACCTTGATTTTTTAGGACATCAGTTTTTACATCAGCCAAGCCGACAATCTCAACACGGTCACTGAAGTTATTACGGAAGTTGTGAATCCAACCGCCAGCCATACCACTTCCACCAATCATCAAACATTTAAGTTTTGCCATATTTTCTCCTTCTTCAAAACTCTTGGTAATGTGTTATATACATCTCAATTATAGACTATTTTGTAATACTTTCCTGCATTATTTTGCCACGGTAGACATAATCATCTTTTCCGTTTCGGACACGTTCAAATTCTGCTTCTGTTGCTTCTCGTCGGACCACTGCTGGTACACCCATTGCAATGGATCCAGATGGAATTTCCTGTCCTTCACGTACAAGTGTTCCCGCTGCAACAATTGCTCGTTCACCGATTTTACATCCGGTTAATAGAATTGCTCCCATACCGATGAGTGCTTCGTTACCAATAGTGCAGCTATGGAGAATTGCTCCGTGTCCAACAGTAACATCATCACCGATGAGACATGGGATTTCCTTGTCCATATGGATTACTGTCCCGTCTTGGATGTTTGTTCGACATCCGATATGTATTGGTTCTAAGTCTCCTCGTAATACACAGTTGAACCAGATACTTGATTCTTCACCTATTTTTACATCACCGATTATCATAGCACCTGGTGCTACAAAGACTGATGAATGCACGCTTGGTGTTATTCCTTCATATTCTATCAGCATTATCCTTTTTCCATTGATTCTTGTCAATTGTAATGATAAGATTACGTTTACTGCGGAACTAATAACCTGCGAAGATTACTTACTCCGATACTATATAACATTACAAACATAGCAGCGAGGAATACTATAGAAATAAAGAAAATCAGTATTTTCTGTGAATGCCATGCTACTATAGGTGCGATTATGATTGCTATATTAAAAAAAAGTGTCATTGTAAAAGTTAAGACTCTCAAAAGCGGTTTTGGTTGATTCGTCAGTTCTGCCATCCAAGGTAAAGTGCCTATTGTCGTATTCAATGCACATCCTGTTGGAAGGGTTATAATTGGCATCAACAGCAAAATCACCCAACTGTCTGTGGGAACTCGCAGCAGATATATTGCTATTATAGACCAGAATTCAGCGTAAAGCAACGCACAAAGTAAAGCAATCATAAATTTGCTGTTGAATAGTAAGTTCGGTTTGACAGGTGCAGATTTCATCATCCACCAAGTCTTTGCTTCATCCCGAAGTCCGTTGCAGCTGATACCGAATGTGATAAGGAAACTATAGAGAAGAATCTGAACGGACAGGAGTTCAGTTGTATATTCATCAGGTCCCGCGCCCACCCAAAATAGCACACTGATATGGATAATCAAAAAACAGGTTAACATGATGATTGCAATTACCCGTCCAGTATGTCGTATGAAGATTAAAAAGTCTTTCAACATCAAGGACTGTATCTTTCCACGTCGAAATAATAATGTAAAAGCACTTATGTGTGAAGTCGTGGCATTCCCGTTCTTGCGTGCAGGTTTACGTTTCGTTTTTAATTGTCGTATGTTCTCCCATCCACTTTGATATATCCATTGTGCTGTGAGAAATGCCAATCCAACAGATGCGATACTAATAACGAACCAACCAAGTATCCATCTCAATCGCATACCAATCGTAGTTTCATTTCCCCAACTTACTAAGAACTTTCCAATCCATTCGTGCGGATACCAAACTACGGTTGTATCAGCTGTTCTTGATGTTGTCCAATCCAGCAGAAGACTTTTCAAGGGGAACAAATCAGATCCAGCAAACAGGATGAATGAAAGTAAGAAACCTACTAACACACCAACAACAGTCCCAAGAGTCTTTAGTATTGTAAGAAGACCGGATGACGAGAAGAATCGCGCAATTACCATCATGCTTATTGTGACATTGCTCGCAATCAGAACGAGCAGGCCGATAGATACGGGTAATAACACTGCATAATAGTGCCACGGGTGTTGATATGTCAGACCGAAAACCACCCACGGGGGACCTAAAAAGCAGAGCATACTCATGAGACGCGAGACAGTGATGTGGATGAACTTGTATCCGAAGATAGTTATTGGTCGAATTGGCGCGGTGTATAACATTTGCGTATCAGTTGCTTCATATAGTATTTTCAAAGAACTTTCCATCAACTCTTTTGCCACAATAATTATACCGAATACCATGAATCCGTTAATCACACTAAAAATGAGTTGAGATGGTGCATTGGTTTTATGTAAATGTGAGAAAAGCGTCCAACCTAATATAGATAACGATGCTATAAAGATTAGGTAACCTATGACCTTGAATATACTCTTTCGCCAACCTTCTTTATCGTGTTTTAGGTTGTTCAGCCATGCATAATAATCTGCTTTAAGAAGAATTGCAATATGTCTAAACATGAGATATTGAATTAAGACTTTTCACAACCTTTAGGTGTCTGTAGTAAGATCAAGGAATATATCTTCTAGTGTCTCAACCTCATCGGTATTATTCTTTATAGGTTGTGTAGACATTTCTCGTTTCCTATTCTGTAGCTCAGCGAGTGTTCCAACAGCGATTAATTTTCCCTTACTGATAATACCCACTCTATCACAAATCCGTTCCGCGATTTCCAAAATGTGTGTTGTCATAAAGACGGTACATCCCTGTTCACAACGTTGGCGTAATATTTCTCTCACTGTGCGTGCACTTCTGGGGTCTAATCCGCTTGTAGGTTCATCAAGGAATAGAATTTGTGGATGGTGTATGAGGACAGAGATAAGCAGTATTTTCTTCTGCATGCCGTAGGAATAACCCTTAATTTGGTCATCAGCAGCGTCATCTAATTCAAGCTGTTCAAGTAATGCTCCCATTTCATTTTCAGCTTGTTGAGGAGGCACTTCATATAAATCTGCTATCATCCGAACAAACTGTCGTCCACTCAAAGCCTCGTATAAATGGGGTGTATCGGGCATCAAACCGAGGATTGCTTTTGCTTGTAAGCTCTGCTCTTGTATATCGTATCCAGCAAGTTTTGCTGTTCCAGAAGATGGACGAAGTAATCCAGTCAACATGTTGATACTGGTTGTCTTACCTGCCCCGTTGGGACCGAGAAACCCGAAGATTTCACCTGCGTCAACTTGCAGCATGAGTGAATCTACAGCACACAACTGACCGAAGTATTTGGTAAGATTGTAGGTTTCAATCATTCTGACTACTGCCAAGAATATCCTTTTTTAGAGCTGCTAATGCTGCATCTACGTTGAAATCTTCTTGAGCTGTTTCGGTTGATAGCATATTCCGCTGGTTCCGTTGTTCCCACATTTTCGCTTCAGTTTCTGCCTTTTTTGCCATCTTTTCAGCATTCTGAACAACTTGATCAATATCAATGACAAGTTCAATGTCTTCAAATTCAGCCAATACTTTATAGAATTCATCCCGAGTGCTTGCATGCTCTTGATTTTGAATTAACGCATCAACTTGATTTGAAATGTTAATGAAACGGTTATAAACTTCAAGTAGTTCCGTCTTGAGTTGTGCAACGACGGTTTCTTGTGCAAGGATTCGATGTTCTAAGTCATGGACAAGTTGTAAGTACTTTTTCCTTTGCTGCTGAAGTTCGTTTGCTTCTTGGTCGTCATTATTCTGTAGCAATATATCAACTCTGTTTTCACATCTGTTCGCCGCGTCAATTGCTTCGCGATATGCACGTTTGAGTTTCTGTTCGTCGGCGATTGCGGTTGCTACAAGTTTTTTCGCTTTTTGTATCTGCTGTTTCATATCCGTAATCATCTTTTCAAGAACAGATTCGCTCTTTTCGGCATTTTCTATGAATTGATTGATGTTCTCCTTAATCTGTTCTGAAATCTGTTTTAATCTCTTCATTGTCCAATTCCTCCGGAAATAACATCTTGAATATACCGATCTTCACCATATTGTAAGAATGAAAACCTATGTGCTAATTTTACTTAAAAGAGACACCTATACCTGAGAAGATAGAAAAAATCTGATTGTTATGAATGACGTTTAGGGATCTAAAACTCACTAATGCTATTGATCATATTCCTATCAACTGTATTATACATTTACGGATTTGATCCCAATGTCTCGTAATTTGCGTTAACAAGGTCTACTCCAAAGCTCCTCAATCTTGACATAATTGTATGGATAGCAGCGATATTGCTATCAATTAAGATTGAGGAACGGTTGTGTATAGCGGCAGATTCACCGAATGTACCACTGCCCGCAAAAAAATCCAATAACATATCACCTGGAGATGAATGTACTTTAACAATACGATTTAGTATACCAAGTGGTTTCTGTGTCGGGTACCCTGTTTTTTCATGTCCACTTGTACTGACGATGGTATGCCACCAGACATCAGTCGGTGTTTTGCCACGCGCTGCCTTCTCTTTACCCACTAAACCGGGTGCCATATATGGAATCCTATCCATCTCTTCATAATTGAATGTATAAAGTTTAGGTGTTTTAGCATACCACAAGATATTATTGTGTTTCGTGGGCCAGCGTGATTTTGATCTCCCACCGTAATCATAAGCCCATATTATTTCATTGATGAATGACTCGCGTCCAAATATCTCATCAAGTATTACCTTACAATAATGCACCTCACGATAATCAATATGAAGGAAAAAGCTGCCATACGGATGAAGAACACGATAGGCTTCTTCAAAACGTGGTCGCAGAAATTTTAAGTATACATTTGAACTCTCAAATTTATCTGAGTAATGTCTGGTTTCTCCTTTGTAAGTTTTGTAAGTCTTTCCTTGAAAACCTACCCGATCTCCTTTATCATCTTGTTCTACCTGTATTTCAGTACGCAATTGGTATTTTCCAGTATTGAAGGGCGGGTCAATGTATATAAGATTGATGCTCTCATCTGAGACATGCTCTTGAAGAATTGTGAGGTTATCCCCATAAAATAGTGAGTGTTTTGACATACAGATATTATTAGATTTGTGTTTTATAGTAAAAAACTATAATTATTTACACACTACGGTAGGTTCGGTTTCCTAACCGAACCGGTGTTTGTTCAGTGTCATAGATGTGGTTAGGAAACCGCATCTACCGGGGAGTGTGCACATATTTTTATATTTCACTATAGAATATATTGTAAGAATAAGATGAACTGACTTTTTTGTGGATAAATTATATCAGAGTCTGTATAATTTATCCACATCTTTTCACTATGGCAAAAGAGAATTGTCCTTGACGACAGACGATTTTTGGTGTAAAATTTTTATGTAGTATATATCATAAAGCATGCCCGATTTAAATTAGAAGGAGTGAGTATGTCTGTATTACTCGGTTTAGATGTCGGTGACGTGAGAATTGGTGTTGCAGTCAGCGACGTGCTTGGAAGTGGAGCTCACCCATTATGTACACTGACTCGGACAAATAGACAACGTGATATTATCGCAATAGGTGATCTGGTTTCTATCCATGAAGTAGAACGCATCGTTATTGGTCTACCTATCTCACTTGATGGGACAATTGGCACACAGGCAGAGAAGGTACAAAAATTTGGGGCTCGATTGTCGGAAGGACTGGATGTACCAGTTGAATTCTTGGACGAGAGATTTACTACTGCTGAAGCTGAGGATATTTTAGATACGCTGGAAATGAATCCGAAGGAACGAAAAAAAATTATTGATCAAGTTTCGGCTGTGATAATCCTTGATGAATATCTACGCGAACATTCAGTGGATGAGTAATGGCAATTTATTGGTATATATTTGAACAGTTGAGTAGAATTCAAATAATTGGCATTACTGATTTGGAGACAGTCCATGTTTCTACGGAATATTGTTGCCGTATTAACTCGGAAACGAGTTGTCCGATTCGGATTATATACACTCGGATGTCTTGGAATCTTATGCTTATGTCTTGTTTTAGTTGGGGCATATTACATATCACCGACCGCTTCGTCAGAGGAAATTGTTTCAGTAACAATTGTACCGGGAAGTAGCACATCAGTAATAGCGAAACACCTGGCTACAAATAATCTGATCCGTAGTCCTCTGGCATTCAAACTTGCAGTTCGGTATCGTGGTATTGGAACGCAACTCCGTGCAGGTACTTACGAACTCAGTCGGGATATGCCGCTTACGCGGATTCTTGATGAACTGAAAAAAGGGCATATTGAATATAAAACCTTTACTGTACCAGAGGGTTTTACGGCTAAAGCGATAGCTGAACTTTGGAAGGAATCTGGTTTAGGCAAAATAGAAACGTTTCGTAGCGCGATGAAATCCCCTGAATTATTGGAAAAGTATCTGCCAGAAGGGATTTCAGCGGAAGGTTATCTTTTTCCAGACACTTACAAATTTGCTAAAGGGAGTAGCGCAGAAACAGTTGTACAGATGATGCTTTCTGAATCTGACAAAAGATGGACTGAGACGTTGGCTGAAGAAGCAGAGGTCTTAGGGTTAACTCGTCATCAAGTGATTACGTTAGCATCTATTATTCAAAGGGAAGCAGGTTCTGGATCAGAGATTCCCCGAATTGCAGGCGTATTTCACAATAGACTTAAACATAAATGGAAACTTCAAGCTGATCCGACTGTGCTCTACGCTCTGGGTGATCCAAAAAGATTGTTGACAAGAGCAGACCTAAAGGTTGAATCACCCTATAATACATATCTTCATAAAGGTCTACCACCGGGACCAATTGGTAATCCGGGTATGGCAAGTATTTTAGGAGCGTTAAGACCGGAGAAAACACCTTATTTCTATTTTGTGGCTATTGAGAAAGGGAAACACCATTTCTCAAAGACGCTTGATGAACATAATCGGATGATTCGTCAGATTCGACGGAAAAGAGCGGCATTAAGGAACCAATAGTCGTATAATATACAACATATCAAACAAAATAATCTATAAATAAACATATACATGTGATCGGAGTCAAATACTTTATATGGGAAATGTTGAATCACAACAAACACTTCAGTCCGAAGTCAAATTTACCGGCATAGGTTTGATGCTGGGAGAACAGGTTGAACTAACTATAAAACCTGCTCCTGCGGATACCGGTATTGTTTTTCAACGGATTGACCTACCGGATTCACCTGAAGTGAAAGTCTGTCCTGAGAACTGGGAAGATATTTTGCCACGATGTACAAGTCTACAACACGGTGAAACAACTATTAGTAGTATAGAGCATCTTTTATCTGCTCTTGCTGGACTTAAGATTGACAATGCTATAGTTGAATTAAATGCACAGGAACCCCCTGGACTTGATGGTAGTGCATTGCAATATGTAACGAAAATACAGCAAGTAGGATTGGTTCAGTTAGATGCACCCCGCAGTTATGTTGAAGTTTCTGAGCCTTTCGTTGTTTATGATGACGATAAGCAGCTTCTCTTTCTCCCATCTGATACCTTTGAGGTGACATTTGCTTATGATCATCCGCTTACATCCCCACAATTTGCAACATGGGAGATGACAGTAGAGACATATATCAATGACATTGCTCCTGCACGTAGTTTCTGTTTTGAAGCGGAGATTGAAGCATTACAGGCTCTTGGAATTGGGAAAGGGGCAAGTTATGAAAATGTTTTAGTTGTCAAAGAAACTGGTGAAACAAGTTCGGATTTGCGGTTTCATGATGAATTTGTGCGTCATAAAACACTGGATTTAATCGGAGACCTTTATCTTGCAGGATATCTACCGAAAGCACAAGTTATAGCGATGCGAACTGGACATACATTCCATGCGGAATTTGTTCAAGCACTGGCGGAAAAAGGTATACTTGATCAAGTCAAATCGGGAGACAGTCAGGAGATTCAACCTATAGAGGCAAAAGACATCTATCGAATTTTACCACATCGACATCCAATGTGCTTACTGGATCGTGTCATTGAGTATGAGAACGGAAAAAGTGCCGTTGGTATAAAGAACCTAACATATAACGAACCTATATTTGAAGGGCATTTTCCTGTTCAACCTGTTATGCCAGGAGTTCTGCAAGTGGAAGCACTCGCGCAACTTGGGGCATGGCTGCTGCTACAAGAAATCGGAGAAGAGGATCAACTCGGTTATTTTCGTTCAATTAGCAAAGCGACCTTTCGCAAAACTGTTATACCGGGAGATCAACTCCGTTTAGAAATAGAGATTATTCAACGACGTAGCACTTTGGCAAAAATTTCTGGTGAGGTGTATGTAGATGGTGCGCTTGCTACCGAAGCGGAATTGTCTATTGCACTGGCTGCGAATGAAACCGAGAGCACCTAACATGTCAAAATCCTTGTGAATTCATTTGAATGTGAATAACTATAAGAAAGTAGAGGGGTACTTGTGATAGAAACAAACATTCACCCAACGGCAATCATTTCACCAAAGTCCGAAATAGGAGAAGGTGTTCGTATTGAACCTTATACCATTGTTGAAGACCATGTGCAGATTGGTGCAAATACTGTGATTGGACCGCATGTTCAGATAGGAAAATGGACAACGATAGGTGAGGATTGCCAGATATATTTCGGTGCTTCAGTTGGGAATCCGTCAAAAGATCTGAAATATAAAGGTGAACGGAGTTATGTCCGCATTGGCAACCGAAATGTGTTGCGTGAATATGTTTCTATTTCTCGTTCTACTTTTGAAGATGATGAGACTGTTGTGGGGGATGACAATCTGTTTATGAATTGGGTAAACATCGCTCATGATTGTATTATCGGTAGTCGAGTCATTATGGCGAATTTCGCTACGCTTGCTGGACATGTCGTCATTGAAGATGATGTACGTTTAGGTGCGTATGCTGCGTTACATCAATTTGTGCGTGTCGGTAGAATGGCGATGGCGGGGGGCTGTTCAAAAATCGTTCAAGACATACCACCTTACATGCTATCTGCTGGTCAACCTGCCCGTGTTCGTGACCTAAATCGTTTGGGTATACGGACATCCCAAATCAATCCGTTATCTAAATTATCACCTGAAACATTTGCCCTCCTGAAGAAAGCCTACCGTATTTTGTTCCGTTCAGGTTTACCCTTAAAACATGCTGTTACTAAAGCAAGAGCGGAATTACCTTCGGATCCAGACCTTGATTATCTACTCAGTTTTATAGAGGCATCAAAACGTGGTGTTGGTTTTAGCCATCCTAATCGATCTTTGTAGGGATGGGTGGACAGAATTGAACAAGGTTATTTCTTGCACATACATACCTAATTGTGGTGTAAGTATCAGATAAGAGAGATTCATATTCTACTTGATGAGCTTGTTCGGAGTATAGATCATGAACAAACAATGCCTTTCTCACCTACTAACAGAAGAAGAACGAAACCACTTTGAAACGCAGGGATACCTCTACGTCCCAAACGCCTTATCTTCTGATATGGTGGAATACCTTGCTACTGCCGTTGACAAACTCCATAAAAAAGCACTTGCGACAGGTAGAGCGAAACCCGGTAATCACTGGGGTTTTTCCAATTTCTTAGGTGAAGATGATGCATTTTTGAACCTTGTTGACAATCCCACAACCCTACCCAAAGTCTGGGGAATTCTCGGATGGAATATCTATCTTTACCATGCACACATGCACGTCAAACCGCCTGCATCACCAGATGCACAAGATGGGGATGGATGGTTGGAATGGCATCAAGATAGTGGTCGCGTGAATATTGAGATGGAAACACATCCACGTCCGCGTCTTTCGTTGAAAGTAGCATTTTTCCTTACGGATGTCTCCGAACCGGGGCGCGGGAATTTCTATATCCGTCCCGGTAGTCATTTCTCGGATGTGCCTTTATCTGAATCGGAAATCAGTCGTGACCCACGTGAAAAGACAGCAGATGACATGCCTGATGATGCAATACCGGTATGTGTAGAACCCGGAACTGCAGTCCTTTTTGATAGAAGACTCTGGCATTCTCGTAGTCCGAACACTTCACAAATTACACGAAAGGCACTCTTTTATGGATACGGATATAGGTGGATTCGTCCGAAAGACGATATGGAAGTTGAACATCTTTATGAGCGATGCGATCCTATTCGTCGTCAACTGCTTGGTGACGCAGTGAGAAACAATGGACGTTATGTTCCAACTGATGAGGACGTACCGTTACGTGGATGGTTGATTGAACAATTTGGTGAGGATGCCGTGTATTCACAGTCACCAGTAGGTGCATAATCCTACAGTTTTGTAGTCTGTTCCAACCATCATGGAATCAAACACACTTTCCCAAAGTTCTTACGAGATTCCAACAACTGATGGGCATCAGCTGCTTGTTTTAATGGGAGTGTCCGATCAATTATAGGGACTAACAATCCCAGTTCTGCAAGACGAACAAGTTTTCTAAGTTCTTTAGACGTGCCTAATGCAGACCCCATAATTGTGAGTTGTTTTTGATACATCTTACGGATGTTGATTTCCCCGATATTTCCAGTAGTAACACCACACGAAACAAGCCGACCGTTTTTGGCTAGACTGTTAATACTTTTATCCCAAGTCGCAGCACCTACATGCTCTAAAACAACATCTACACCACGACCCTTTGTCTCCTCAAGTATAACTTCAGAGAAATCAACATCTGAATAGTTGATAGTAACATCAGCACCATGCGCTTTCGCACGTGCTAACTTTTCATTTGTACTTGCTGTAGCAAAGATACGTGCCCCAACGAGTTTAGCGATTTGTAGTCCTGCACTCCCGACACTACCACCTGCACCGAGTATCAGGACATCTTCGCCTGCATGGAGTTGTGCACGTGTGATGAGCATGTGCCATGCAGTAAGGTAAGCAATCGGCAAAGCAGATGCTTCCACGAAAGATAACGTTTCTGCTATCCAAATCGCATTCTTAGCAGGTGCTTTGACATACTCGGCATAACCACCATCAGTCTGGAAACCGAGAAGTTGTTGGGTGTCACATAGGTTCTCATAACCGTTGATGCAGTCATGACAGATACCGCAGGGAATACAAGGTGCAAGAAGCACACGATTTCCGATAGCAAGTTCCGGATGTTCACCAGATATTTCGACTATTTCTCCTGCAATGTCAGAACCTAATATATGAGGGGTACTCGTTTCTTCAAGTTTCTGCTTTATCTCAGGACGGTCGCGTCGCGCGTGGATGTCAAGGTAGTTGACAGCACAAGATTTGACTTTGACGAGAATTTCATTAGGATCAAGGGTAGGTGCGGTGACATCTTGATATTCTAATACGTCAATACCACCTTGTTCCGAAAACGCAACTGTTTTCATTATCATTCAATTTATACTTCAGATGAATTTACTATCTAACCATAAGCACCACTATTGAGAAATCCTAATAATCTACGTAGTCTTGGATTTGCATCCTTATAGACTGATTCCGGCATTACGTAATTCATAAACGGTTTGTATTTATGTCCTACCAGACGGCGTGCGTATGTAATCTGTGTAATGTATCGAGTGCGTTGACTTTGGTTTGGTCCACCACGATGCCACACTTGATTGTTGAACATAATGACACTACCCGCTTTGCCAAGATTGTATTTGATGTTATCTTTCCATTTTGTTCCATCTATTGGGTTTGAGGGTGATGCACCAAACAGGTGAGACCCGGGTATAACTTCTGTTCCACCATGTTCCACCTCTGTAACATCGGTTAGGTAGTAATTGGCAGTAAATAAGATGACAGGAAGACGAACATTCGTTGGAGGTTCACCATCAGTAACAATATAGTGTGGTGAGTCGTCTTGGTGCCAAGAAGTAATACCACCCCCAGGACGTGTTTGGAAGGAATTGTTGTGAATAATATGACATTCTCCAGGAATCAGTGCTTCAGCAAATGATACAATTGGTTCAATGTCAAACAACCTTAGGTTTGCTTTACTATGTTCGAACATACGATGCGATAGATGCATTGTAGATTCCATATTTCCACTGTTTAGTCCATTTGGATTGTTCTCAAGTGCCCAATCTAAATCCTCTCTGAGTTCTGCACAGTGGTCAGGCGTTAACACGTTCTGAAGGAAGAGGCATCCATCACGGTTGAAGGTTTCTACCCATTCCTGAATTTGTTCTTGGCTAACAACTTGCTCTGATAAGTACGTTGTCTTTTCTACTTTGTCATTTTCCATAGTTTTACTTTTTTACAGGAGTGAACTCTGAATCGTCGTGAACAGTATCTATGATTCCAAATTCACTCCTAAATCAATAATTATTGTTAAAAATTTGGTCTGTTAACCCATTGCAGCAGCAACAATAATACCGAGTGACACAAGGACACCTGCAACTGCAATACCTGCAGCAACGTTGTTATCTTCTGCAATTTGCCTGTTTAGATCGTACGGTGTCGCTAAATCAAAGACTTTGTAACCCACCATTAGTATGACTAAACCGACAATACTAAAGACGGCTACTAAAATAATGTCTCTCGCAATCATTTTCCAAGGGAACATTGAGGGATCTACAGGGGCATCACCTTCATCTTGCGCATTCGCAGTGGTTACAAATACAGCAAAAACACAGAGCGATACCATAACTAAACAGAGTGTTATTGAGACAATTCTTTTCGCTAACATGATTCCTCCTATACGACATAGATGTCTACTATTAAAAGTATAGTTTAGGGGTTAGGTCGTTATTTCGTTATTGATTCAAATTTCCTACAACAATTGATACTATATAGGATTAAGTTAATTTATTCAACATGTTTAAGAAGTTGAAACTGCATCTCTTCAGTGATGTGAACCTGTTTAATAAGGATCGCGTCTTTTTCAGGTATGTAACGCCATCCAGATGTAACTTCTTCAAGTGATTCAACTTGTGGTATATCAATAGCAGAATCGTCTTTATTGCTACCACTCTCTGCGCTTTGTGAACGGATGAGCGACGGGGTTTGTTCATATCCCGTTATTAGCGTATGGCTTACTTCGCCTTCTGCGTATTTCAGAGTCCACTTTAATTCACCAGAACGAGAAGCAGTCAAGTTTTCTGGAGTTGCACCGGAACTCAGATGGATTGAACCTGTGATTGCTGTTTTTACGCCTGGGTCAAGTCCACTAAGTGTATAGACATTTACCATAATGTCCTCTGGATTGAGGTGAGGACCTTTACCTTCTGTACAGAATCCATAGAATCCATCAGGATAAGTTCCCTTCAGTTCACCATCTTCCCACTGTTGGTACATAGCACTCACAGTGATGCCTTCCGCAACCTGTCGCCACTTATCTTCTTGTGTATATTGATTGAGACGTTGTAAATAATATGCATACACTAAACCGTTCCATTGAACAGGGACACCTAACCATGAATGTGTGTAGAATGTAGTACCAAAAACTGGGATAGAAGCAAACTGCATACCGGGTCGGTCAGGCAGATGCCAATGATAAAGAAATGGCAAACCTGTTTCAGCCCAATATTCTGCCTTTTTCAGATAGGTTTTATTTCCCATGATTTCATGTGCTTCCACATAAGCACCGATTGCATGTGCTGCTGCGAGGATATCGGGTTCATAGAGCGGACATTCCCATACTTGAGCTCCGCGTGGCACAGAAAAACGATCCATATAAGAAAGTGCTTTTTTACCTGCTTCAAGCGATGCTTTGTTTCCTGTTATGCGTGCATGCTTTAGAAGTCTGCGTGCATTTGCAGCACAAGTTCCAAGAACAACATCACCCGCTTTTCCAAGGTTCTGTGTTTTCTCAGAAGACGGTTGAAATCCCCAACTACCGTCATCAGCTTGAGATGCAATTATCGGCTGCACCTCATCTTCATAAGAACCGAGAGCAGCATCTAAGTGCCCATAGTAGAAAGGAAATTCTCCACTTAGAATGTGACACGAACCGCGGGCAGCTAATCCACCTGCCCCAACATCTCCAATGGTCTTTTCCGCAATCTCCTTGACACGTTCCTTAACTTCCTCAGATTTTGTAACAAGATAATCATACCATAGTAAAGTTGCAAAACCGGGTTCATTCCGTGATGCCCAATCAACACAGTGTCTGGATTGCCTATTTTCCGCATCCCAGACAGTGTGCATAAAACCGTGTCGTGAGAGCAGGACTTCTTCTTCATCACTACGAGGTGGTTCCAAAGCTTTCGGAGTGCCATAGGCGGATGTCCAATGTGAGATCGCTTCTAATATAGTTGCATTGCCATCCGCTAAAATTTCACAGTCCAATGTGATTTCACGTTCAGGGGTGAGTTCGTAAGCTTTTTTGGCAATCAATGTGTTTTCTTCAACCCAGTCGGGTATGGTCGGAAGAAAAAGTGCCATCAAGTGATTTCTCTCTTCATGATGCCAATTGGGTGATGCGAATACAGCAGATACATTTTGTGCATTCCCATCCCAACTTTGCAGAGGATCCCACATAATACCAACAACGGATTTCTGAATCTCAACTGCCATCACTGGGATAGTAATTTTATATGGATGTGGGACAAGTCTGTTGTTGAGAGGCGGCGCAGCATCACGCGTGTTTGATGATGGTTCGTCACCCTCAAGGTATTCTAAGCCTGGGAAAAGGGCGGCTGTTTTCTTTTCACGGGAACTCTTGTGACCCGCATAAATTTCTAAACCGCGCAACGCAAGCAGCTCACGTTCCTTGTCAACAGTTAAACGATATGTCGTCTTAACTCGCTTTGTATCTTCGGTAAGGTTAAACTCTAACTGAAGTTTCCAATTGACACCATCCACATCTTTCTGTTCACCAGTTAGATACACAATGGCTTCACCAAGACTGTTTCCTGCTAATTGGACATTATCAGGTGCAAAGTCTATGTTATGAATAGTATCATTAGAACGGTATGTTGCCTGTGCAACCGTTTTTGAAGTTGCAACCTGTTGATAGGCACTTCCCTTTGCTACGAAAATGGCGAAATACTCATAACCTTGTTGCGTAACCTTTTGCGGATTTGTTCTGCCTTTTGATTTGCGTGTGCTTTTTTGTGGTTGTGAACCGTTGTGAACCAGAATCAGACGTAGGTGTTTATTGCCTAATATCAGATGTTGATCATGCAAAAATGTATGGAGTTCAGAGTCGACCTGCGTATCAAACTTAGGCAAGGCAGGTCGAATGTTTACTACCCCTTTCATTTGCCCTTTTCCTTTGACAAATCGTGACTTGAGCGAGACTGTGAAATTAATCGTAGAAGGACGCGAAATGCCTCGTGCATACCATACAAAGGTCGTTGTATCACCAACTGCAAGTGTCTTCAGGTTATGTGCAGAACGTCCGCGTCTTAGTTTTACATCACCTATGGTAAGTCTTGCCTTATTCCCTTTAGCAAGAGGTCCTGTCCCAACATTTTTGATTGTACATTGGATTTCAAAGGCTTCACTTGTAGTAACTACTGCTGCAGTTGCACCAACACTCACAATTTCTAATCTCGGTTGTGATGCATATAGTGTCAACTCAAGCGGTTCGGTATCCAATTGATTATGTATTTCCGAAGCGATATCTTGAGAAGGGGTGAAATCATCACGATTAATATCAAAGATAACAGTCTGGTCTTCTGGGAACTTCGCAATTGCCATACCACACTGTATTTCTTGCCGTAACACAGGTGGATCTTCAGTTGAAGCATCTTGAGTCCGCGTCAGTTTTAAAAGTTGTGGCTGTCCCCATAATGCCCAGGCATAACTGCTATTCCCTTCAACGTTACAATGTGTAATAAAAACGAGGTCCACTTGATTCCCAGCAAAACGTGTTAAATCCACACCGTTCTGTGACCAGTGACATTCCGTTGAAACACCTTCAAAACAGTGTTCACCAGAAATTTCTATACAGAACTTGACACCGCCAGGTTGTCTTTCAGCATCGTCAAATACCACACCGTCTCTGAGACCGGTATAGAAATGGAGAAAGAGCGTTTCCTTTTCTTTGACTGCAGGCAGTTCAAGTTTATAGACTATTCGCGATGGTTCGGTTGACGATGGGTGTTCAAAGAGAGCAGGTTTTGAAACGCCACCAGAAATGTCCGACATACTTGCAGAAATCTGTTCAGCACCAGAAGACTCACTCTCATCAAACATAGCAACGAAATCATATAACTCTTCACTTTCACCAAACGAATAGGGACGAATAGCATCTGTTGGTACAGGGGTTTCTTCAACTTCTGATGTTTCTTGTTCTTCAGGGGTTGGTTTTTCCTCTGGAGTCTCATCGGTATTAGCCTGATCTTCTGTCCCTGATGAAACTTCAACTGAAGGCGGTTCAAAATCTTCTTGGGTTTCTTGAGATTCAGTTGGTCCTTCCTCTTCAGAACTATCATCAGATTCAGATTGTCCCTTTAGTGTCGGATCATCTTCTTCTGAGGTATCTTCAGATTCGTCATTCTGTTCTGATTCAGAAACGTCATCTTGATCAGATACAATCTCAACTTCAGGAATTGTCGGTTCCTCTGAAGTTTCTTCAGAATCAGATGTTGCTTCTTCATCCTCTTTTGGTTGTTCAGGAGGTGTATCCTCTACCAAGTCAGGTGAATCAGTTTCGTTATCATTTTGGGTGTCCTGAGGATCTTCCTCTTCAACAGGTTCGGGAGTGTCATTTTGATGTTCAGACTCTGGTTGTTCTGGTTCAACTCCCTCCTCATCATTGTGCGTATCTTCTTCCATTTTTCCAATTAAAAGATGATGGAAAAACGTCATCATATTTCTTTCTCCTCTGGTCAATTTTTAGCAAGAAATGGTATTACTGTTTTTCTTGCCACTGCTGTTTTTTCTGTTTCATTTCATCGTTGAGGACAATTTCAGATGAAGGTGTTTGGCTGGTTTCGTCAATGATCCAATTGCCATCTTCATCTTTCAGCACAGGTTTGCGTTGTTCAACGGGTAGGATGCCAAACGGTTTATGCGGTTCTATCTGATACCAATAGGCAACAGAAGATGTTTCGTTGCTCAAGTGATTACCGTGTCCATGCTCAATAGTAACCCGTATCTCCTTCTCAAAACGGATAGGATTTTCAAGGTGATACACATAAGATGTCTGGTAACCTTTTGTATTGCTTTCGTGAATAGATGAACCGTTATGGGCAAATGCATTTCGTTGCATACCCCACGCCTGATTGAGATAGTCCTCTGAACCTGTGCCGTGTAAGTCTGGAGGCCATTTATAGCCATCAATCCAAATCATATCATCGCCTTCACCCCACCACGTGCCTTGAAAGTTGCTGACAGAAAGGTTACAACCGATATAGTGTCCTTTTCCTTCTGCGGATAGGATGAGATAGTTATTATCCCATGCGAGACGTTCAGCATTGATGATATTCGCTTCCGCAGTGTTAACTGTGATTTCATGTCCCCATCCATCACAAGGATTTTCACGGTGGAATTGCGCGTGGAAATAGGCAGTATCCTCACCGAATGGTATAGGATAAAGTTCGTAGTCAACATAAAAATATTGTCTGTGTGATGTCCCACCTTCGTTGACAAGTTCAATCCGGGCAGATTGGTTGAACGGCATTTGTAGATATGAGTTGAGTGCACATCCTGAATTAAACTGATTATTGTTGTGTGTAGATGCTGAAAACGGAATAGAGTCGTAAGAGTTCACGATTTCGTTTCCAAGACCAAAAAAATCACCTAACGGACATAAAACACTCGGATGTTCCTCATCGTCCCAAAACATCTGAATCAGCACGTTGCGATACCCATTTGGTTGCGTCATCCAGATGTGGTTGATACATCCTGGACCTTTAATATCTGCAAGTACGCGGGTTTCACCGGGTGCGATATCCCACGCATCGTTGTTGCGTCCTGTGGTATCCCACGAGGAAGCGCGTAGCGTCCGAGCATCTTTCACTCGCGTCAACGACGACAATAATCCATCAACATAGTTCATTCAGTTTTCCTTTTCTAATTCTCAATTGTGAATGTGAAAATATGTAAGAGGCATTTGAATTATTATAACATATATGTAAGGAAAGTCAACATATTTATGATTAAATGAAAAAGTTGCCACTTACGGGGTTGAATGTGGCAACTTTGGGGTTCAATATTGGCAGGAAGAACTGTTTTTGGATTGGACCACCTCAATCTTACTCTTATATATGGCGATTTTTGGTTGTTCTTAATCTTGCGGTTGCGATACCATTTGAAGTAAACAAAACATAATACTACACAGATAATAAGAATGGTTAACGAGATGTAAATCCATTGATTTTTTGTGCCGTTCTGTTTCTCATGCAATGGCGATTCGTCATCATTAGTTGCTATTGTAACCTGTCCCTGAGACTCAATTTTAGATTGACTGGGTGTTGTATTTTCTTTGTAAAACCGTATTTGATGTTATTTTCGGTGGTGACGATGATATCAAATTCTAATTTAGGTTTTTTAAAGTTCTGGTTAGTAAGATACTTGTGTGAAATCAACTGAGGACTGTTTTTATTTATTTCTTTAAACTTGGAACTAATGACATTCTTTTCAGTTTCGTCTGTTTTTTCCAATGATGACACACCTTGTTGATCATTTTGAACTTTAACAATAACATCTTTTGCTTCTACATTACTATTATTTTGCACATAAAACTCTAATCTAAACTCCTCCTGCAGGTGGATTTCTGTTTGTCGGTTGCTTCACTCTTAACTTCCCATTCCCTAAGTTCCAATTTGGGTGTGGCTTTCTTTCGAGTTTTGAATTTAAAAGGTTTTATGGGATATATTCGTCTGAAATTTGAATAAACAACGTAACTCTTAATTTCAGCACTACCATTGGAAAGTTTCGCTGAACCGGATATATTAATTCTCTCAGTTGTTGACCCACCCTCTTTGGGAATTGTTGACATATCATTAATTTCAGGAAACGACACTTCTCTTTTTGATATCTTCAGGTTCTGTGGAGAGTTTAAGCACAATAGTAAGATTTTTGGCATCGCTATTTCCATAGTTCCGAATAGTGATAGAAAGTACATTTGGGTCTTTATCTCCACCGTCAAGGAACTCTTCTGAAAGTTCAATGTTTTCAGTCCTAAGTTTAGGTGGCATCGTGGGGTCAAAACCTTGTTGTGGTTCATGATATGTAATATCATCTGGAATCTCATTGCTGTGCTGTCCGGTGAACCACCCTTTAATTGTCTGAAAAAAAATCAACAATACAACCACTAATAGAAGAACACCAACGACTATCACAGTATGTTTGAAACTTTCCCAAATCTCCGTTTCAAATACGAGGAAATTGGGGTGATGAATTTACCTAATGCTCTATGAACAGAACTTGGTATATACCTGATTCTCATAGTTCCTTACTCTTGCTTCCGGTCATAATTGCTTGTTAGCACATAAATATTCTCTTCGTTTCTGAAATCAGAATATTAATTCTTGGAAAATTCTGAAATATCAACCGTTATTTCTCTTTTTGTTTGATTTCTTAAAGCCCTCGCCGACCCAATAGACAATCCCACCTAATATAGCAAGCGGTACAATTATAACTGCAAGAGCAAATAACGCTTTTACCAGACTTTCAGATAGTACCCACATCCAAATGAAGAAACCTATAAGTAATAGTAAACCCAAGGCGGCAGCAAGTCGATCCCCACCTTCCCGCCAGTTGATCTTTCGTTTCGGTTCCTGAAAGCCAATTCTACACCAATTGATGGTCCATACAATTAGGTAAATCAAAGCGGCGGGTATTATGATGATCTTAAGGGTAAAAAGCAATCCATTATTCCAAGTAAAGTAACTTCTGAAAAGGTTTTCTCTTGTGATTAATTCATAGAGTACCATAACCAAAAAAGCCAAAACGATTACTATTCTGAATAGTCCACTTTTCCAATGTGTATTCATCTGTTCCTCCTTTTATTGCTCTTCAGTTTTCCTGTTTCTAATACGTGAGCGATATGATCTGTTGAAAACATAGTATATTACTAACGGTCCTTTCGCTGCAGGTTTATAAATTTGCAGAACGATACATGCAAACCAAGTTGAGCCGAACAAAAATTTATGATACTGAAGCAGGTTGGGAACCGACACAAAACTTGATACTCTGACACACTTTTGAATGTTTGAAGGTATTGATGTATTTTTGATAGAACTATACGGTCATATACAACTCCTTATCGTTAGCGAAAAGCAGTGTAGTTTCAAATAAATAATATATTGACTATAGAAATCAAAAAACCACTCTTCCATATCCGTAACTGCGGAATGGAAGGCGAGGATCTATAAACATTTATAATACATATTGTTAATCTTTATAGGTCGTTAGTATAATAGCATTGACAGAATTACGCATCGCTACTTTCTGAATCCACAAGATTGAGCATAGATGTTTCAGGATTAAATTCAAAATAGTACTGCTTATTACTATCCGAACTAGTTTTTGGTTCTGACTTGTGCCAAAAACGGCGTGTGTCAAATTTCAACGTTTGTTCTGTCGTTTCTTTCTTATCGTTAACAATAGATTCAAAACGAACCTTAGGATATCCTTGAGGTATCTCTTTTGGTGATGCTACATTCCATTCTATTGTATAATCATCTGGTTCTAAAGGATCTACCATATCCCAATCCTCATCCTCTTCCCACTTAACTTGGAAACTCATGTTACTTTTCGTATTGTTGTGAATTATAAAAACAGGTCTTTTTGGAAAATAAGTATTCACAACAAGTACAGCAAGTACTACAATCAAAATACTTAATAGAACATCAAGCATAGAGAAAGACCTACCAAGTATAGAGAAAGACCATCCTTTTGATTTTTGAGGGATATTCTGTAATCCTTCGTTTAGAGATAACTTCTTTGCTTTTGAATTGTACTTAAAATGATATTCAAAGGGTAGAAATTGATACTGGTCTGGTATGAATTCACTGTTTTTGTTAGAGTAGCCTATTCGGGTTCCGATCTTCTGGATATTTTCAGCAGATTTGTTATCTTCTGAAACAACAATATTCGATCTGATTTTCGTGGAATCTTCGGTTTCAATTACATTTTTTGAATAATTGATTTTCGCGGAATCTGAAGGGGCAATTTCATACTGTTTATCGTAAAATTTCAGGTGTTTCGGATCAATAATATCTAATGTCCATTTATCGTTTTCACGCCATTTGTACTGAAAGAGGATCCGAACATCAGTAGGGTTATTGATTATGAATCTCTGAGTGCGCTTCAATTCTTCCAAGGATATACCCTTTGTTTCCACATTATTCTTAAATTGATAATATAGAGGTGGATTCCCCCCTATCTGTTCTATGTCCTCCTTGATTTTAGTAGTCTTGTCAAAGTAACCTGTTTGTGTTAAAAGTGTTATAGAGCTCCTATTCCTTTCGGGGTATTCTCTATCACCTTGGATCTTGTCAAAACGGATTACTGGGTAACCTGGAGACACCCTCTCTGACGGTTGTCCGTATCTCCACTTTTCATTTGACTTTATGTACTCTTCTGTCCATTTTTCGTCTTCGTGCCATCTGTAGTAAAAAAATAAAGATGCTTTAGTATTATTGTGGATCATAAATGTTTGTACCAGTTTCATTTTCACCAGAGAAATTTTCTCTGTTTCAGGATCAGCCATAAATTGGTATCTCAGTGCATCATTGATCTCAATGTGGTCATTCAAATCTCCAACATCTTTGATTCCTATACCGAAATACCGAGATTTGGTTTCTAATTCCTGTTCATTCTCCGATGATTCTTCACTATTCTGAGAATCTTTATATTGGATCTTCGGATATCCAGTTGGAATATCTTTGGAGAGTAGTGAGTGAAGTCGTTCTCTTTTGGGTTCTAAAGGTTCCTCTTCTTTCCAATTTTCATCTTCATCTTCATTCCACTGAATGTTATAACTGATAGGCTGTTCAGTGTTATTATAGATTGAAAATATTTTTACTCCTTCAAATGTCTTATATAAGTCAATTATAGATGATGTTGGAACAGCAAAAGTAATACCCTTATCCTGATTTATCGCTCTGGCAATTCCAATTAGACTCCCATCCATGTTGAGCACTGGACCACCACTATTTCCAAAATAAGCATCAGCATATATATGTAAATCACTATTCATTTCCTCTTTGAAGAATCCTGCTTTCCAGTGCCATAGAGGTCGTTCGTCTGGATGTCCTAAGATATGCACAGGTTTACCTTCTATTCTAGAATAATCAATTGAGAGAGGAAGTTTACGTGGAACAGCTGATCCTGGAAGGCCATCAAGTTCGATTATTGCCAAGTCTGGTTCGTTTTCTAAATGATTATATTTTGCGATGACACGTCCTCTTGTTACATAACCGAGACGTTCTAATGTGTTTTGATGATCCGTACTTCCATAAAATGGTCGTGCCCTAACTATGTCTCCCGATGAGTCCCTAACAGCAAAAAAGACCTGCACCTCCTTATTTTCGCCGGTAACATGGTCATTGGTAACAACGTACCTACGATTCTTGTTAATAAGGACACCACTCCCAGTTCCATCCTTAGTGACAATCCATACGACAAATTGGGTTGAACCATCTTTAACTACATCTGGAGTTATTGATAATTGTCCTATACAAATGCCTTCAACACAAAATATCAACACGGCAACAATTAAAGTTTGGAATATTATCTTTCTATACAAAATTGAATTTCTCATCAAAATCTCCTTCAATAAAATCATAGATCTAAAGAGGAAAGAAGTATCTGGTTTATTCTTTGATAATAAAGATACCTTTTTACGACTAGTCTATGGAGGTCGTCAACACAACCGCTATGTCAATTTATATTCAGAACATTGAAATCACAAATCATTTCTTCTCAGAATCATACAAATCAAGAATCTCAGTTCGCGAGTTATAACCGAAATGATATTCACGAGCATCTTTGATGTAATCAGGTTGAACCCCGGATCCCAGTTGCCGAAAATAGGTATTTAAGGGGTAAGTTTTTGGAGTGACCTTTTCATCGTTAGCAATATAGTCAAACTGAATCTTTGGGTAGCCAGTGGGAACAACTTTTCCGGGATACCAATGAGTCATAATTTGGTTTCGTTTAACTGTCGTTTGTTTCCATTTGCCACCTGCAGACCACTTGACATAATAATTAACAGTGAACGTAGTATTATTCGTAATTGAGAACACATGTCTTGGTTGCAGTGTATTCAATAGATCTTTTATGTAGATAGCAGGAACAGCCCAGGCTGTGTGCCGTTCATTACTTAGAGTAGCAATCCCAATCAAATTTCCTTGATCATCAAGGACAGGACCGCCACTGTTACCTTTATAGATACCAGCAGTGAACTTAATCATGCCACTGTCAACAGATTGAAATGTTCCTGCAGCATATTTCCATAACTTCAAACCTCCTGGATTACCGAAGATCTGAACTTGATCTTTTCTCTCCAGATAGAGATGTGCTGGATAATTGAAATTATGGTCAATTTCGCGTGCAGTATCTGGAAGTCCATCAAGTTGAATAACTGCCAAATCCGTTTTAGGGTCTTTAGCAATTACGCGACCTTCTACAGCATAACCAATTCCCTTCAGAACCCCTAAGTTATTCTTATTAACATAAAAGTTGCGTTCGTCAATCAAGACTCCGTATCGATCGCGGACTGGAAAGAATATTGCAACTTCATCATTATCCTTTACTACGTGGTGATTTGTGACCGCAAGTCTCAATTCTGTATCAATTAACACACCACTCCCCTGAAATTTATCAGATATCACCCATACTAAAGATCTAATTGTCTTGTTATAAATCTCATCAACACTCAATTCTGGTCTCGGGATAGTTCTAACTTCAACTTCAATATCTGAAAAATCAATATCTTGACTGTAACCAGTGCTTTGACAACCCGAACAAAGTAAAACAATTACTGAAGTTAACACAATTACTTTTCTATACAAAATTGACTTTTTCATAAAAAATCACCTTTTATCAAAATTTGATTCCAAAGTGGAATCTGGTTATATGAAAAGAATATAAAAATATGTGCACACTCCCGGTAGATGCGGTTTCCTAACCGCATCTATGAGACTGAACAAACACCGGTTTGGTTAGGAAACCGAACCTACCGTAGTGTATAAATAATTATGATTTTTACTATAAAGATCGGTAACGAAGCGTGTTTACTCAGAAGTCACCAACTATTTGCTGATGAAAATCTTTCCGTTCTGATGCATCAAATTAACTCCTTCCAGAAGTCCAGTAATTGCAGTTCCGGATCCCTTAAGTGTCATGTTGATATTAACTCCAGGACTCTTCTTTTTGATCATGTATCCATCAGTAATTTTCACAAGTTGATAACCGTGCGTTTTTAGCCAATTTTTAGACTCAATCTCATCTAAAAAACCTGTCGGTGGATATGGCGGAGGAGAGGGATAGTCAAATCCGTTCGCTACAACTCTTTTTTTACTATTATGATCAACTGTAATAATAGTTATCTGTTGCAGGAAAGGTTCTTCCAAAACTAAATGTTGTTCCATAAAAGAGAGACTGTCGGGCATTGCTATTTTTCCGCTATTTTCATTTATCCATTGTTGTGATTCTGAAACACTTAGAACTTTACGACCAGTCTCTTCTTGTAGTGTTAACCAAAAATTCCATTGTTGTTCAGGAGTTGGTTCTGATGGTCCTGGCGGGGGTGGTGGCTCACAACTCGCTATAAACAGAATTATTAGAACCGTTGCTATGATGTTATATTTCATTGTAATTTGCTCCTTTTTGAAATTATGTATTTTACTCAGTACTAACGATTAAATCTATGCTGAATATTGAATTTGTATGTCAGATAATCCTCAACTAAAGAATTGGCATTATGCAGATTCAAACTGTTCTATTACAAAGGGAATTGAAATTAATTAATCAATTCAAACCGATTCACTATACCAAGGATTACGACTATTACAAAGATAGCAGTAACCCAAATCAACAAACGTACTGCCCGCTTCACAATACTAATAACCAAGAATATAGTGAATATACCAACAATTATCAGAAATGGTAAAGAACCTACTATTTCAAGCATTACAGATTTTATCTTAAAAGAAAAAACCACATTAAGACTATGACATAATATCAACATATTATATCACATTACGTCTTAATGTGGATATTTTAGATAGAATTAACAAAAAAGTCAACTATTAATTTGACAAAACACTTTTCATCTTCTCCAACCCAATCCGAGCAACCTCCTCCGGATCTTCTTCCCAATAACTCGGATTAAACAACTCCAACGAAATAACACCCGAATAATCCGCATCTTTCAAAATAGAGATCATCCGCTTCAGGTCAAGGATACCATCACCAGGATAAACTCTATCCGCATCAGACTGTTCTGCACGTGCAGGCTCAGCAGGAGCGTCATTGAAGTGGAAGACTGCGATTTTTTCTCCAGGAATACCCTCCATATCCTCAATCTCTCCACCACCCCGATAGATATGGAACGGGTCAAGCACAATTGTGCTATCCGGATGATCAGCAACTTCCATAACTTCCCATGCATGTTTCACCTGATTAACACCATCAACAAAACCGAGAAACTCCATCGCAGGTTTAACACCTATTTCTCGTCCGAGTTCAAGTAGTTTTCTGTAATTCTCGCCACCCAATTGCAAGTCTGCAACTTCGCGCGGTGGACTTGAAATAATATAGGTTGAACCTACTGCGGCGGCTTGTGCCATCCGTTTCTTGGCATCATCCAATGCATTTTGAAGATCAGCACCAGTTGCATCGAGCCATCCATGCAACGCAATGACGGTTGGCACGGAAAGACCATTATCATCTAATGCTTTTTTCACATCTGCAAGCGACCCTCCTTGATCCTCATAATCGGATAGATCGTTATTCCACAACTCAATTGCTGTATAACCAGTTTCTCCGGCAATCCGTATCTTATCCATCAAACTTGCAGGACGGATCGTACTTGTATTCAACCCTAACTCAAATTGTCCCATGCTATCTCCTTATTTATCCATCAATGCGCGAATAAAACGCACATCTACGCGGGCAAGGTCAATCACACTCTTTACAGGTTCACCACCATATTCACTATGGAAACTCACAGGTCCTGTATATTCCATCGTCTGCAACGTATTAATGGTTGTTTCCCAATCAACAAACCCTTTCCCCATACGAACAACTTTGCCACCTTTCATACCGGGTGAACGTGCAAGGTCTTTGAAAGCTATCACTGCTAAATGTGAACTGACAATATCAAGTGCCATGTTAATTGGCTCACCGACAATAGACAGATGACCCGTATCAGCAAAAACACCAACATATTTGGGATCAAAATCCTTCACAAGGTTCATCACCGCACATGAATTTAGTCCCATAGAAGTTCCCGAATGGTTATGTATACAAGTACGGGGACCATATATCTCAGAGAGTTTAGCAAATCCATCAAGTTGCTCGCGTATTGAATCAACCTGAGACCAGTAGCCACCATCTCCTGCATGCCAATGCCAATATCCCAATTTGATATTATCAACACCTGCACTTCCTGCAGCCGCATAAACACGTTTTGTGTCTTCGCTTGTAGGATCTAAAAAGTCGCCAGGAGTCGTAACAAGCGGAATCGACATTCCTGCATCTGCAAATTGCTCTGCGGCTTCAGGTAATGCCTTAATTGCATTTTTTGGATTTACGGGATAACCGGGACGAACACAAAGGTCAGCACCATCAACCCCAACAGATTTCAACGCAGTGATAATCTCTGGAATTTCTAAACCTTCCAGATGTTTTGTGAACATTATAAATTTCATAATTGCTATTAGATCCGTAAATTATTTTTTTCAGTTTTTGCCATCAGTTTTCAGTTGAAGGCAGATGCGAAAATTCTAATACTATTTCTAAGAAATCAGAACTCTTTAAGAAATAATTAGTTCGTAGTCGCGCAATTCATTGCGCCTCATACATTCCAAGGCAAAAGGGTAATCATCTATAGAATTGGTATTACATTTCTTACAACTGACAACTATTCCCTACCAATCCACAACAGAACCATCATCAGGATGGTAAGATTCTGGATTTCGCCAATCGTGGTCTATCTTATCTTCAAGCGCATCTTCATCCAACTCAATCCCTAAACCAGGACCCGTTGGCAGTTCAACAAACCCATCTTTGAAGACAAATGGATTCTTGAGATAACCTTCACCAAGAGTGGTGTGTTCCTGCATGACAAAGTTCGGAATAGACGCATCTAATTGAATACATGCTG
Organism: Candidatus Poribacteria bacterium; assembly: GCA_965214095.1. Classification (GTDB taxonomy): domain Bacteria; phylum Poribacteria; class WGA-4E; order WGA-4E; family WGA-3G; genus MSPOR6. The sequence goes on from OZ243938.1 coordinate 3,993,676, forward strand.
CTAACGAAATCGGACCGAGCGGGTTATGCGGTGCAATACCACCATAATATGCCTCTGCCATTCCTGCGATAATACGCACTTCATTGATACCACCCGCATGACATAGGTCAGGTTGTAGAATGGATGCTGCTTGTTTTTCTAAAATCTCACGGAAACCCCACTTGGTAAAAATTCGTTCACCTGTTGCTATCGGTAAATGTGTGCTACGAGCAATCTCTGCAAGCGTATCCACATTCTGGCACTGGATCGGTTCTTCAACAAACATCGGCTGATACGGTTCCAACGCCTTAATTAACACCTTTGCTGTCTGCGGACTCACGGCACCGTGAAAGTCAATTGCCAAGTCTACCTCAGTCCCCGCAGCTTCACGTAGTGAAGCAAAATGATCAACTGCTTTGTCAATGAACGCCTTGTTTTCAATAATACGTGCAGGTCTACCACCAGCAACACCTGTTTTAAAAGCTGTGAACCCTTTGTCGATCCATTCCTGAATGCTATGTGCATCGCCACCACCTTTGTAAAGTCTGATTTTATCGCGTGTTGGACCGCCAAAAAGTTGGTAAACAGGGACACCAAGGGACTTTCCTGCTAAGTCCCATAATGCTTGTTCAACGCCACTCAATGCACTTGTGAGAATTGGTCCACCACGATAAAATGCGTGACGATACATCGCCTGCCAATGATGAACAACACGTCTCGGATCTTCACCTATGAGATAAGGTGCAAGTTCATCAACTGCTTGTGCACAGGTCTTCGCGCGTCCCTCCAAAATCGGTTCACCGAGACCTACCAAGCCTTCATCTGTATGTATTTTGAGAAAGAGCCAACGGGGTTGTACAAGGAAAGTTTCTAATTTCGTTATTTTCATATAGAGTTCACCTTAAATGCACACCAAGTGTCCATAAAATTTTAATTTTTTATGGTACCACCTCGTTTGTATTTTGTCAATCTAATTTTCGGGTGATGATCATTAGCTAAAGAATTCTTGACATTGCCTTTTAGTTAATCCTATTTCTTCAACTAATGCAACATTCCTGCTATACTACATAGAAAGTTACACTTCAAAATGCAGCACATGTTGCTATACAGAATTCAGTTTTTTATCATTTTTCCTACGTATTTGCAGATTTTTTGCAACCTTTGCATCAGAAATAGGAGTCTTTGTATATGAGACAATCTATTTTGGAGAAGGCACATGGAAATAACAGACGTTCAACTAATACAAAATACATTGAATGGTAATCAAGATGCTTTTGCGGAGTTAGTCCGCAGATATCAAAATCGAGTGCATGCCCTTGCATGGCGGAATATAGGTGATTTTCACATTGCCGAGGAAATTACACAAGACACTTTCTTACGTGCATATAGAAACCTTGGTTCTCTGAAGAATCCTCAACTATTTGCGGGATGGTTATATGTCATCGCAAATCGACTTTGCAAAACTTGGTTGTCAAAAAAAGCGCATGAGATGCAATCGTTGGAAACTATGCCTACAGAAGAACTTGAGCTGCATGCATATTCAGATTATGCAGCGAAACAACGTGAGGATCATGCATCTGAAAATAGGATGGATCTTGTCAATCGTCTCCTCCAAAAATTGCCTGAGAGTGAAAGAATTGTCATAACACTCCATTACCTTGCAGAGAGTTCAGTTAAAGAGATTAGCGAGTTTTTAGGTGTATCAATGAATACGGTGAAAAGCCGTCTCCATCGCGCAAGAAAACGATTACAGAAGGAGGAAAACATGCTCAAAGAAACTTTAGGAAGTTTCCAACCATCAACTGCATTAACAGATAGTATCATCACCAAAATAAAACAGACAGGAACGCAGATTAATCCACCTACAACCAAGACATTCATTCCAATTGTATCTGCAACGTCAACACTCGTTGTGGTATTACTCATGCTTGGCCTCGGCTCACAATACCTTGCACATTTTCAGAAACCATATAACCTTGATGCTACCTCAAAAATGTCAGTAGAAATCGTTGACGCATCAGTAATGATGAATCTCCCATCAGACCCAAATGTCAGAAATCAGATTGGCAATGTTGATGCACAAAATAAGAGCGACAGTGTGGATCAGAACGTGGATGCAAAGTTACCATTCTCTAACTCTGGTCGTGTGATTGATGAAGCAGGTAATCCTATTTCAGGTATAAAAATCGCACTAACCCCAGTTAGAAATGTAAATGGAGGATGGTTTCCAATAATTCCAAGTGATGAAAACGGTGATCCAATAGATATGTCTGTATATCAGGCAGAAACGAATATAGAAGGACATTTCACGGTTACTAATCCCTTAGGTGGCACCGTTAAATTAACCTTATTTCCTCGTCTTAGATCTGGATATCGCATGTCAAAGGTTCAAATGGCAGGTTTGTATTTCTATCCTACTGAGATGTCGGGCCAAAAAGGTGTTGTGTTTGCAATATCTCCAGATGCACACCATGAAGATATTCAAGTCATACTCAAGCAGCCGCAATTGCGTGTAAAAGTCCTAAATAGCGACAGCACTCCACTCGCAAACGAAACAATAAGATGTGATATTGAAATTGAAAGTAAAGGTGGAAAATCTACATTGGATATGACAGTAGATACAGATGAAAATGGATACTTCGTGCACTACATTGATAATTTCTGGAATAATGATGTAACATATACTTGCAGGATGACTACAACCTATGATAAGCAAACAGCAAGTGCAGCACCGTTTGAGCTGAAATCTACACATGGGACATATAATGTTGTTCTCATTTTGGGTGAGGAGCAAGTAACAATTTCCCAACTACAGGACGATAGTAATACAAATACACCTTCTCAGACAAATATCAATAACCAAAATCGTAAACCACCTCACAGTATTGTTCCGCAACAAACTTCTACACTATCAGGAAAGGTGGTTGATATAGAAGGTAAACCGGTAGCGGATCTACCTATATACATTCGTTCCGTAAAACCGACTGAAATTGAACGTGTAAATACAACTTTTTTTCGACAATATTATTTTAAATCGCAACATTCACGAACAAATAATGAAGGCACTTTTACTCTCAAAAACATTTCTTCTGGGAGTATATACTTGGGGTTATTGACAGATAAGATAAACACTTTCCTACCAGATGGTCTTGCGGAAAAGAATAGCGATGATTTAGACAAAAAGGATAAGGACAAGCTGCGTACAATGGGCTTCTATGATATGGAACAAGAAGATTTTGAACCAGATTATGAAGTGCTATCTATACGTCAACAAGGGATAACTTTTTATCCAAAAAGAAACGCTGATCCAATAGTATTTGGAATTCATCCAGAAACTGAAAATAAAAATGTAGTCGTTACGGTAAAATCACGAATGCGGATACGGGGTCAACTTCTTTCTGATGATGGCATACCGGTTGCCAATGTAAGATTCAATCTTCGTGAATCAAGATATACTGAAGATGGAAAGGGATTTGGAAGTTCAGGTGGAAAACCAAAAACTGATGCAAACGGATTCTTTATCTATTATCCGACGGAGAAACACGAACCCATGCATTATATTTTTGGTCTGAGATATAGAAATATGATAGCGGAGTCGGAACCTATTCTCCTTAAACCTGGAGAAAGGTTTGAGGAATTAAAATTAAAATTAGAAAGTATCCCATAGCTCTACAATCATTATATCATTTCTGATTGATCGTCATTCATTAGGAAAGAACGTGTTCGTAGTCGCGCAATTCATTGCGCCTCTTACATTTAGCACCAGCGGTGCGGAAGGTGTATAGCAAACAGATATAAAAAGGAAACAAGCCCCAGCGGGGTGACAGGTGTATCGTTTTAATCCCAATTCTAAGAAATAAAGTCGCATTAGAAGATTTACGAGGTTTTGGGAATGTCCGAGGCGCGCTTTATTGCGTCTCGGACATTGTTGGAGTGGTTTCCAACTACGAATTCTTATATTTTGGAGAACTTCCTAAACACATTAAATGCTAAACGCGCATTCAACGTTGATTTGGAATGTCACTTTTTTACCAACTTCAGTACAGTTTATCTTAACAATGGCACTTTGAAACGTCAGACTCATAATCATGTAAATCTGTAAATCCTGAAAATCTTGGTTCAGACAGAAAATCAAACTAAATTGATGCCAATGGTGCGGTTTCCTAACCAATTCTGTGCATAAATATTGGCACATAAATTGCATTCTATGTTTACAATAAACATCAACAGCAACTATCATTAAGAGGATACCTGTTCTATGAGACTTAAAATCTTTCATTCCATTTCAGTTTTCTTCATACTTCTGGGGTTAATATTATTTTCACCACTAACAATGGCAGAGACATTTTCAGGTCACGTCATTGATCACAATGGCAATCCTGTTCCTGAAGTGACGGTTGCCCTAAGTGAATTCAATAATGAAAAAACAGATTTATCAATTACAGATGATGATGGGGTTTTCTCTGTATCAGGAACTAATTTCCCAGTCAAAATGAACTTACATCCGAAAAAAAATAAACCTTATGTTATAAGCATGATAATTATAGAAGGAATTATCTACTATCCAGATAAACACTCAAACTATTCTGATGATTTTGTATTTTCAATTGTGGATGGAGTAGATATTCAAGATGTTCAAATACATGTGCGTAAACGAACTTTAATAAGAGGACGGGTGCTCAATCCCGATGGCACACCACTAAGTAATGTTGATGTGCGCTTCAACCTAAGTGGACAGACAATAAATGGCACTTCAACGATAACACTTGGAATGTTGGTTCAACTTGATGCAGATGGTTATTTTGAAAAATATGTTGAAGGTCCAGGTTATTTTACGTTGTCGGTGGAATATCAGAAAAAAATTGCAAGAACAGATGAAATGTTCATTACAGGAAAACCAGAAGAGGATAATCTCGTTCTAATGCTTGGTGGCAAAACTGACAGTAATTTTGATAAAGAGAATATAAATAAAACGCTGAGATTGCGGACTTTCCAGATGGACAGAGAAAAATCAATTCTTAGAACAACGTTGACATCAGAGGAGAAATCAACATTCACTGGCAGCGTTGTAGATACATTTGGAAACACAGTTTCGGATATACAGATAGGTCTACAGCCAATGCAACTCCTTGAAGGTTACTTCTTATCTGAAAGGTATCGTATCGGGACAACCAGTGATACTACTGATGATAAACCCCGTAAAAACATTACAGATTCAACACCGTTAGTTGACACTGACTTCAGACTGCCTCCTCGAAATAGACTCACATCTCAGTTAACTTCTACAGGGACATTTTCATTCAATGGGATTGAGTATGGAGCACTTAAATTATTCGTTTTACCTGATGATATGACGTTATCAAAGATACCTTCCAATATACGTATCTTAGATCACTTACGGACAAAATTTGAGATTCTCTCAGTCAAAATCGGGAATCTGATTTTTAAAAAAACATTAGACCAACAATCTATTTTAAGCCATATTATTTTTGGAATAAATCCTGGAACTAAAATTGACAATGTAGAAATTACCGTAAAACAGAGAATAAATATAAGGGGAAAAATTGTCAATGCAGATGGAACTCCATTAAAAAACCGAAATACTAAGTTAAGAATAAAGGCACCACAAGGTAAAATACGCCGGTTAGGGGATGCGGATGGATATACATCAAGTGCAAATATTCAGACTGATAATTACGGAAATTTTTCCATTTATGTTGAAAAATCGGGTGATTATTACTTTCATGTAGAATACATCCTCCTCAATGCAGAAGCAGGACCAATCACAATCAAAGACAAGTTACAACAGGATGACCTTGTCCTGAAGTTGAATGGCAAACTACTTTTTCCTGATTTAACTGCTGAAGACAAAACCACTGCTGACGAAGAACAGATACCCGATGTGTGGGTTGTTAATCCGGTCAATGGACATTCCTACAAGTTGATAGTATGTGAAGATTGGCATGATGCTCACCACAAAGCAATACAGAACGGTGCACATCTCATCTCAATTAACGATGAAGCTGAACACAAATGGATTCAAGAAATCTATGGCAGCAGATTCTTCTGGATAGGACTCAATGATTTAGAAAAAGAGGGTGAATGGAAGTGGGATGGTGGTGAACCTGTTACCTATAAACACTGGGAAACTAATGAACTCTTTCCTGACGGAACACTTACAGACGATGAAAAGGATTATGTGATTATGAATCTTAATGGGGCATGGCAGACAACAGCTCCGCAGTCTACCTTATGGATAATGACGCGACAAGCAATAATTGAAAATGACGGTTTGCTTTCTACTATACAGCCAAAATCAGAATCACAGAATGAATAGTCTGTTGGTTAGAGTTTTCTGACTCCTTGCCAGAAATGGCAAATTAGTCAGAATAATCTATTGCATCTTTCATGTGTTTCAAAGCGTCATGTATTTGTGGGAGTTCCTCAAACCCATAAGAGATTCGCATCTGACGTTTACCAACATTAACCATCTCACCATGTGGATGTACGCAATGTTCACCGGGAATATAAATGACCTTTGGATTCGGATTGTTCGTAGGTCCGTCAATATCTACATGTCCTGTTGTACGAGTCAAGAATTTAAAAAAATCAGAGTTTGAATCGGTGGGGGTATCAGTCAGTGTCAGATAATAGTAGAAACCGGCACTTCCACCACGAATAGATTGAACATTATCACCAAGTAATTCGTCAATCCAGATTTTCACCTGTTCAGACTTCTGATGATAACCACTATTGACCTTCTCAATTTGACTCTCAATACCGTTATCCAGCAGATAACTCGCAATTTCCTGATTGATGAGCGGTGCACTGAAACCGATGTCACTTGTGCGTTGAACGATGCTGTTGAGAAACGATCCTTTTGGACCAATAAGGTAACCGATACGTAATCCCGGAGCAAGTATCTTTGACAGTGTTCCAATTTCATATACAATACCAAGTTCATCGTAGCAGGATGCAGACTCCAAAGGTTCAATAGTGTCATCATGCACAAGTTCGGTATAAGCATTGTCAAAAATGAGCGGAATCTTGTGTCCAACTTCATGTGAAAGCCGAGTGACTATCTCAACTAATTCTTGCTTTCGGTTATCTGACAGAATAGTGCAAGTGGGATTGTTGACGGTCACAAGATAGAGAAACTGGATAGCAGATTTCTCACTACTGCTTAATGACTCTAATCTTTGTTCCAATAGTTCTGTCTGTAGACCTTCATTGTCTTCTGGTATTGCAGTAACGCTAAAGCCTTTCCTTTCAAGGTCGTTGCAATAGATATAATACGTTGGGTCGGCAGTGATGACGATACCAGTAGGGAGAAGATGGGTGATACTTTCCAGTAAACTGGTCGCTCCGTTCGCACCGATAACAACATCCCTTGAGGAGAAAGTGTCTTGTGTGATACCACCGATTTTGTTGTCAATATAGTATCTTTTGATAGATTCAATCAGATTAGGAGAACCTTGTGCACCACCATAATTCAGAGATGCACGGTACTTTTCAGGATTAGCAAGCACTGCAACACACGCAGTCTGTATCTGAAGACGTGGGATTGTGCTTTCGTTCACATATCCCACACCAAGATTGATGTCATATCCATCACGAAAACCGACTGCAAAATCGGTCATCATCTGGTTGACAGGTGCAGGAATACTTGAGGCTTTCCCGTAATCAGAAAGTCTAATGTTGTCAATTTTCATGCTATTTCAGCAAATCCTCAAGTGCAGTTTCAAGTGTAGAATACTGAAATTCATAACCACTTGCTTCTGTTTTTTCAGGAAGAACATTTTGACTCAACATCACAAATTCAGCGAATTCCCCCATCAGCATGTGTAATGCGAATGCTGGTACTGGAAAAATCGCAGGCTTTCGCAAAACAGAACCGAGCGTTTTCGTGAACTCTATGTTTCTAACAGGATTAGGTGCTGTTGCGTTTAATGCACCTTGTATTTCATCATTTTCCAAAGAATGTGTAATTATCCCAACCACATCATCAATATGAATCCAAGACATCCACTGTTTACCAGTTCCAAGTTTACCACCTGCACCAATTTTGAAAGGAGGAAGCACTTGATCCAGTAGTCCACCACCCATGCCAAGCACAAGTCCAATGCGAACATGAACGACACGTATGCCAAGTTCACTTGCTTTATGACCTTCTGCTTCCCATTCTTGGCAGACTTCTGCGAGGAAATCAGTGCCAACAGGAGCATCTTCTGTAAAACTATCGTCACCTGTGGCACCATATAGACCGATGGCAGAAGCACATACAAGTACTTCAGGTTTGGATTCAGATGCAGCGAGTGAGGAAACAAGGTTCCGTGTGGAAAGAACACGACTGTCTTGTATCCGTTGCTTTTTCTTGGCATTCCATCTGCCTGCAATAGATTCTCCAGCAAGGTGAACTACCGCATGTATGTCAGATGTTGCTTCAGTTGGGAGTTGTTCGGTTTCAGGATTCCAAGCATATATTTCATCTACAGATTGCAATTTTGTTTTGGCCCGTTTAGTGTCTCTTGATACGACATTCACTGCGTAATCTTTCGTCTGGAGGGCATCACACACTCGTCTCCCGATAAATCCTGTTCCACCAGTGACCAATACTTTTTTCATGGTTTCCTCCCCTTATGTCTATTTTGAGAGTTCTGCTAATGTGTCTTCCAGTTGTCTATAATCATCAATCACAGCATCACTGAGAGTGTCATCGGTTTCAGATTTATTGAACCCAGCAAAACGAATTGCTTTCATTTCAGCATTCTTTGCACCTACAATATCCGTTCTCACAATATCACCGACATGCAACGCTTCTTCAGGTTTAGCATTGAGTTGTTCCAACGTAGAGATATATTGTATTACCTCAGGCTTTGTATGTTCAGTTTCATCAGAAAAAGTAAACGCTGAGAAGTATTGATATATACCATCTTGTTTCATTAATTGCCTCACATATTTCCCCGGTGACAAGGCGGAGTCAGAGATTATGCCAAGAGCATATTTCTCACTTAGACTCTCCAATACAGGTTTTACATGTGCTATCAATACTGGTGGTGATGCCATAAATGCTTTCCCAAGACAGCCAATAAGAGCAGTGATTTCTGCCTCATCAAGCGAAAGTTCTAACGATTCAGCAAAGGTCATCAGGCAAGTTTCTACCGAAACACCTTTGTGTTCATACCAACTTGTCATTGATACCTTATATGCGTCATCCAAACCAACGGCTATATCTGATGTAGTGCAGGAATAACCTTGTTCTGTCAGGTATTGATGGCAGTTTTCAATCCGTATTGCTTGCCGATTCTCCCAGTTTTCCTGTGTGTCTGCATAAAGTGTTTGCCAAAAATCAAATGTAATTGCTTTAAACATCTTTACTCCTATCTTACTTAGTTTTTCTATCTTCGCAATCCAGATGTCATTTTATCCATTGCAAGATAGGATGTCAAGAAACAAATAAAATATACAGACTTGTTTGAAATGATAAACGATAAGGTAGGAAGACAAGTTGACTTGTTGGGTTTTATTTTGGTTTGTTTTGAGGAGTTGAATTGTTTGGTGGGGTCTCTGGACCCCACCAAACAATGTGTATAGGTTTGTCGCTAATCTATACAAAGTTATTCCTGAGGATTATCAGATGTTCGCACTTTAATTGCATCAGGTGTCAACGCGCCAAGGGGTTTTTCACCATTTAGCACACTTTCAAAATCATCAACAATCATATCAGCAACACGGAGATTTGCATCTTTTGTCCGACCTGCGATATGTGGCGTGAGAACGACGTTATCTCTATTCCTGAGTTCGTCATCAACGGGTACCGGTTCTCTGTCATATACATCAAATGCACCTGCGAGTTCATCTTTCACAATACGTTCACGCAGCGCAGCCATATCAACAGCATGTGCACGCGTGATGATAACGACCAATGACCCCTTACGCAGATTGTATATACGTTCACGGTTCAGTAAATGTCGTGCGGATGGTGTTGGTGGAATAGCAACGAATACAATATCTGCACGGTCAACAAGTTCGTCCATATCAACGCGTTCAACATCCCACTCTTCAAGTAACGCGTCAGGAACATAAGGGTCATATCCCATCGTCGTTGCACCGAATGCACTGCACCATTTTGCAATCTTTCCACCAATCTGTCCAAGTCCCATAACCCCTATCTGTTTTGTGCCGAGATCACCGTTCACAAAGTCGGGGTCATCGCAGAATTGATGTGCTACAGGAAGTTTCTCTGGTCCCCATATCGGGTTGACCCAATCCCACAGTTTTTCTCCGATTGTCATCTTGTGGTGCCACTGTGCTGTGCGTCTCAGAGATGACAATGCCAGTCCAAATGCACATTCTGCCACAGATTGTGACCAGGCACGTGTGGATTCAATCACTGGGATGCCACGTTCCATAAACTTCGTGTATGGGATACCGTGTCCAGTGTTATCTGTCATTGTACCGAAGACTTTGAGTTTTGGAGCATTTTCAAGACAATCCTCCGTGAAACTGCCGCCAAAATGTGAGATTCCGATAACTTCGCTCAAATCCACCTGTTGATGTATAGGGTCTTTACTGGTTGTATTTAGAACGAGTGTTACCCCTAATTCCTCAAGTCGTTTCACCATCTGTTCATGAACGAAGGGCCAAGAACCCTCTAATCCTGGTGAACGTGTGAATAAAAATTGGTGTGTTGCCATACAATGATTCCTCCTAATTTAGGTTATTACAATATGTGGTGCAGTTGGATATCTACCGCGTCGATTTCCGTAGAGGGTAAGTCCACCTCTGTTTTCTGCATTCCCTTTAACTTCATAACGCACTGAAATTGTCCCATTGGAATTATCACTTAAACATGTTTCCTTATCCAACTGAACACGGTATAGGTATCCGTAGTTCCCAAGGTTTTCGTGAATATATGTGAGAACGCCGCGTGCATCTGCGGGACAATCGGGTATTGAGATTGTATCCACTTCAGTACCGTTGACAGAGATTGTAACATCTGATGGATATTTCTCAGGTTCAGTTTGACGTGAACCCCCATTTGATGAGGATGCTTCGAATACAAGCTCCATCTTTGTTATCTCATCAGGATTGAGTTTCGCTGGCAGCGGCATCTGATATTCAACATATCCTGCACCTTGTGCCATTAGGAGTTGATCCTTAACATCCGTTGCACCATCCCACCTGCTGGATGATATGTCACCCGGAAGATGACTTAGCGATGTTAGACCTGCTGCATCCTTAATGTATATCTCAAAATTGATGTAATTCCGTGCGACGACAGCACCTGTTTCATCAGATACCCACACATGCAATGTGCCAACTGCTGCATTTGTATCTGGAATAGTAAGTTTCAGCTGATGCACCTGTTCTACCTGATATTGTGGGAAAGGGATTTCAACACTGTTACTGATAAGTCCATACGTCAGTTCACCGTTCTTTTCAAGTGTATCCAACTGCCAGTGAAGTGTGGTTCCTTCAATTTGTTTATGTGAGAAGTGGCTTGTGTATATATCTGCAGTAACTATATCACCTGGAGCAACTGTTGTACCGGGTGGATAATCAATTGCAATAAAATCAAGCGTGTTGATGTCATTGTAATCGTAGCCGAATTCTTTGACGGATCGGTCATAGTTCATAAAACCGTTGTGTTCCCACTCAATATCTTGTAGTTCAGTGTAGACATAGCCACAGATTTTTGGATGTAACCGCAACTCATTCGTCAGATACTTGAAGCACCAAGCAACATCTTTGTCACCTGCCCCTGCGCTGATGCCACCGTATTCACTATTGATCAATGGGACATCTGTCTGTTCGTTATCACCAGCATAATTGAACTTTGAGCCGGGGTATGTCTGTTCAACAACATTAGCGATGTGATCCTTGGCATGTTGGTAATTATTGATATAGAAGTGCCAAGAGTTAATGTCTGTTTCAACGTGGTCATAAAGGCAAGGAGAGTTGTCTTCAATAAGACGCGAAGGGTCAAGCGTTTTAGCTAAATGGTACATCTCACGCACCCATTCTTGACGATCCTTTTGTTCCTTGTAACCGCCACCACCAAGTCCCCACGTTTCGTTGAAGTTGCACCATGAAATGATGGATGGATGATTGAAATCACGTGCAATGTTACCGCGCAACGTCTCTACAAATCTACTTTTTGCTAAATCTGTATAGTTGCCAAAGTTTGGAATGTCGCACATAAAAAGCAGTCCCAATTTGTCTGCCCAATAGTAGAGACGCGGTTCGTCAACTTTGATATGCAAACGAAGGAAGTTGAAGCCAAACTCTTTGGAACGTTCCACATCCGTTCTGATTGCTTCATCGGTCAGGAAAGTATATACACCTTCTGGATTGAATGACTGATTGAGTGCACCCAACAGATAAACAGGACGGTTGTTAAGATATATGTAGTTGTAGTCCCCACCTGGTGCCTTCTCAATAGAGACTTTCCGCATACCAAAATATGTCTGAACCGTATCTAAAACAGAGTCATTTGAGACCAATTTCAACGTGACATAATATAGATTTGGTGTATCCACATCCCACAGTCGGAGTTTATCGGGTGGAATATCCACAACAATCTCCGTATTTTCTGATGCAGTAACCTGTCCACTCATACCATCGCATTCCCATTGTAATTCAGTCCCTGATGTAATTTCACCATCAATTGTTACATTAATAGTTGCTGTGCTTTTATCAATATCTGGAGTGATTGGACATTGCTCAATATATGTTGCATTTCTGGGTTCAAGGTAGACTGTTTGCCAGATGCCGCTTGTACGGGTATACCATCCTATCTGCTTTCCAGCGAGTTGTTCTCCGTGGTCTTGTGCATCATAAGCTCGGACAACGATTGTTGCCTGTTCGCCTGCTGTAAGCGCATCTGTGATGTCAAATTCAAATGGAAGATATCCACATTCATGTTCACCTATTTTCTTACCATTTACCCATACTGCGGTTTCCCAGTCAACCGCACAGAAATGTAGTATGACTCGTTTATCGCCCCAATTTTCAGGTGTTTCGACTGTTCTGCGATACCAACCGATTGTATGCCGTGGTTCGTGTTTGTAGTTCCCACTATTAACAAGTCCACCACAAGTTATTTCATCTGGCTTTAGGTAGGCATTTGTACTGAGGTAAGTTGCACTGTCTGCTTGATCTTCTTCTCCCCACGCTGCAAGACTTTCCCATGGATATGGCACGCGGATTTCCAATGGATAATCTGGGGAATCTGAAGAAAACCATTCTTCATTGATGCCAATATCCTCCGGGTCAAAAGCAAATTCCCAAGTGCCGTTGAGATTTATCCAATCAACACCATCTGAAGTGCCGCGTTGAAAAACGGGTTTTGGATATTCTGGGCGCGGTATTTCTATTCTTGTCACTATTTCTCCATCCTTGTTTTGTAATTACACAGATTAATTTTATTGTTCATTATATGTAATTCGTTGCTTTTGTTCAAATTAAATATTGTCGTTTACTCCTGAATTCTCACTCGGCAACCACAACGAAACCGTAGTGCCTTCACCAGACACACTTTCAATCTCAACCGTCCCACCGTGTTCCTCAACAATACGTTTCACGTTTGCTAACCCAAGTCCAGTACCTTTTGACTTTCGTGTAAAAAACGGTTCAAAGAGATGTTCAATATCATCTTCAGGAATTCCAATACCTGTATCAATGACTCTGATACATACCTTTTCATTTTGTTGAAATGTAGATACAGTTAATGTGCCACCTTGAGGCATCGCTTCCATTGCATTCAAAACGACATTCATGAATGCCTGTTTGATTTTGTCTGAATCAAAATGTAAATCAGGAAGATCGGACACAAGTTTTAAGGATAAATCAATCTGATGGTGTGTTAAGTTTGCTTCCATCAAGGATAAAACAGATTGCAAGAGTGATGCTAATGACTGTTGCTCAAGGTGGAGTTTTGTTGGACTTGCAAAATCCATCAAACCTTTGACAATGTTGTCAATCCTTTCAATTTCTTCAAGGATATACTGCAAGGACTGCCGCTGTTCATCTGATGTTTTCGGTTTCTGCATGAGCATTTGGGACAACATCCGCATAGAGGACAACGGATTACGGATTTCATGTGCAAAAGAAGCAGACATCTTTCCCGCTGTTGCTAAACGTTCTGCTTGAATCAGTTTATCACGTGATTGTTTAAGTTCCGTTGTCATCTGATTGAATGCTATAGTTAAATCACCTATTTCGTCGTGTGTTTTGACATCACACTGCTCATCAAGATTGCCCTCAGCGACCTGTTCCGTAAACCCAACTAAGTCTTTAATCGGTTCAGTGATATTCTTACCGATGCGATGGCTGATGAGTGCAACGAGAGCAGTTACAACTATAGCAATGCCCAACATATACAAGGTTAGAGTGCGTTTTGCTTCGGCTATCGTCTCCATCGGACGTAGAAGGCAGTATATTCTCCCGAGTTCTACAGACCGATAGAAAACTTTATAGTGCTTTCCTCCGAGTGTGACATCATGTGTAATTGGTGGATCTTTCTCATTTTGAAAAGAATCTCTGACCTGATTGAGCCGCAATACTTCTATTAGATTTTCACGATTATGTTCATCATAGGGTAAATCAGTCAATGTGCTTACGTTAAGTGTGAAATCTGAACCAAAGATCATTACCTCTACACTGTAAGCCTGTTTATGCTTTTCAATATCTTCTCGAATAAAACCTGTTTCCATAATGACATTGACCCATCCTTGCGTTTCATCAATAAACTGTTCGCTATATTTCCAAGCGAAGAGTTCAACTGTTATCAATGGCACGATGATGGTAATGGGGGCAAACAGTAGTAGAAAAGGGAGAACGATTTTTCTTTGAATGCTGTGACGACGCATAGGTGTTCCTTATATCTAAGGCAATAACATCACTTTAACAAAAGTAATTGTTCTTGTCAAGTAAAAGGGATAGGACTCCAGGGATATTTAGTTTTAGGATTTTTTTAACTTCTACTAAATACCTAAGACGGTATGTGCGGTTTCCTAACCAATGCAGAATACCACACGCGTATTCTGACGGATTTGTACCAGACACCTTTCATAATAGGTCTTCTCACAGGTTTCGGTGCGGTTCGGCAACCGCACTATGGACATCAATTTAAGGGAATTACGCTATAATTCCAAACTGGTAGCGATTACAGAAAAACGTGGCAGGTCTGTGAGTATTTTAATCACAAGTACTTCCTATCATGAAGTGCACCTTAGCAACACAGCCAGATCAGCAATAACCTCTTGTGACAACCGCATTCAACCCTCCTTTTTCGCGAAGGTTTTTATTATCATTTTTTCCAAAAACACCAAATTATAATGCAATTAATGCAAAATGTTTTTAAGGATACCACATTTTCAACCCAAAACACAACACAACACAACATAACATAATACCATTTCTAATTGAAAACACCGCATTTTTGTAGCACAAACTGCCAGTTTGTGCCGTCCTTCAAGACATTCTTAACAAATGTTATAGTGAATTATAAATATAAGTTGACACTTTCGACCCACGGTAGGCGAGGTTTCCTAACCTCGCCGATGCAGAGTGTTCAAGTAATTTCAAAATCTGCTATAATGGGATAAACATTTATAGAAATGGTATAATAAGTACGATATGTAAGGTGGATTGCAACCAAGTGAGGTATATCTCTACAATTCTATCTCATTAATAGTAGTATTATATCTTCCTCTGTGGGAGTGAACGTCTGTGGGTCAATAATTGAAAAACTTGTTCATACATATTTTTTGAACAAAATACCATCATCCATTGTCTTACATTAAGGTATATGGAACCTTTCGCTACTTTTTGTGTATAATTATAATGCTTCCCGAATATTTTTCATGTCCAATTTGTAATCCGTTATCCACATAAATAGGAGAATTTGAATGCAAGAAACCAGAGGGAATATGAATCTGTTTGCTGCTGAGGAATTAGAAGAAATTGACGATGATGAATTGGTTACAAACTTCCAGAATGGTGATAAGAGCGCGTTTAATACACTTGTCCTAAAATATCAGAATCGTATTGCAAAACTCATATACAGACACACGAATGATGCGGAAACTACAAAAGATCTCTGTCAAGAAACATTCTTGAAAGCATATAAGTCACTCCCAAAATTTAAACGTGAATCTGCATTTTATAGTTGGCTATATCGCATAGCAATTAATTGTTGTATTGACCATGCGCGACAGCAAAATAGAAGAAAAACAGTGTCGTATGACGAATTGCCTGTTGAACCAGAGGAGTTATTGGTTAGCAAGCATCCATCTCCGTCTCATCTGGTTGAGATGGAGGAACTCGGAGATATTATTAACAAAGCAGTGAATCAGCTTCCAACGAAACAACAACATGTCTTTAGACTACGTTATGAAAAGAAGCTAAAGATTAAAGAGGTGGCTGTACGCATCAATCGATCAGAGGGAACGGTAAAAACTCATTTACATCATGCCCATCAGCGGCTTCGTGAATTGTTACGTCCTTATTTGGAAAATCGTCCGTTTGAATGGGACAGTGAGATATAAATTAGGATTCGTTGTAGTGTTCTATTATTGCTTTCACGATAGATGGATTCTGTTATGAAAACGAAGATTTTTTCAATTCTATTGATCTTGTTGATTTTTTCAACGTTCATCCTACCACCTGCTATTGGCAAAGACTACACAACGTGGGAGTTACCCGAAGGTGCTACAGCACGTCTCGGTAAGAGCACGATTGAAGAAATTAAATATTCACCAGATGGTACACTACTCGCTGTCGCGGGTGAAATGGGTATTTGGCTCTATGAGGCACAGAGTGGAAAAGAACTACATCTTCTTTTAGGTAACACACAATGTCTGAACGGCATATCGTTTAGTCCGGATGGAAAAACCATTACAAGTGTAAGTAGACTCAGCGTGCGTCAGTGGGATGTTGAATCAGGTTTGCATTTAGGAGTACTCACAACACATTCTGGCTATAGTATCGCGTATAGTCCTGATGGTAAACTCTTGGCAATTGGGGGTTATGATGGAGGGGCAAATGATGTCATCTATCTGTTGGATGCCGAATTTGCTGAACGCTTACACGTTTTCAGGAAACATAAAGGAAGAATTACAAGTGTATCATTCAGTCCAGACGGTAGCATGCTCGTAAGTGGAGATGAAACTGGTTTCATTCATCTTTGGGATGTGGTCTCTGGTTCACATTTGTGGACATTTAAAAGGAATAAAATCTTCAGGAGTCATAATTCTGGGATTACCCATATTTCCTTTAGTCCCAATGAAAAGATAATCGCAAGTGCAAGCGAGAATGGTATCATCCGGATATGGAATACTGAACCCGGTGACCACCTACGTATTCTCAAAGGACATGGAGGTAGAGTAGATAGCATTTCTTTCAGTCCAGATGGAAAAACTATTGTAAGTGGCGGTTGGGATCATACTATTCGTTTGTGGGAAGTCGAATCTGGGGAGCACCTAAACACTTTTAAAGGGCATACAAGTCATATTCGAAGTATTTCTTTCAGTCCGGATGGGAAAACAATCGCGAGCGGGAGTTGGGACCAAACTATCCGTTTGTGGGATGTCAAATCTGGTAGACAACTGATAACTATCACGGGACATACTGGACGTCTTAGTAATATAACAATAAATCCGGATGGGAAAACAATTGCGGGTGGATATGGAGGTGATGACTGTATTCGCCTGTGGGATATTAAGTCCAATCAACAACTGCAAGTTCTCAGGGGGCATGAAATTTCTATTGAGAATGTAGCATTCAGTCCAGATGGAAAATTCATCATCAGTGGAAGTCAGGACAAAACTGTTCGTCTCTGGGATGTTGCTTCTGCTAAACACTTACACACCTTTATCGGACATACGGGTAGAGTGTTCAGTGTAGCCTTCAGTTCGGATGGAAAAACAATCGCAAGTGGGAGCCATGACAATACTATCCGTTTATGGGATGTTGACTCTAAAACACATTTGTCAACGCTTAGAGGACATTTATCGGATGTTGCTTGTGTCTCATTCAGTCCGGATGGAAAAACAATCGCAAGTGGGAGCCATGACAATACTATCCGTTTATGGGATGTTGTTACTGGCAAACATCTGCACACTTATAAGGGACATAAAAGGACTGTTGAAGGTATTTCATTCAGTCCTGATGGGAAAACATTCGCAAGCGGGAGTTGGGACCAAACCGTCCGCCTATGGGATGTTATGTCAGGAACAAATTTGCACACATTTAGAGGTCATACCAGTTGGGTTCGCTGTGTCTCATTCAGTCCTGATGGAGAAACAATTGCAAGCGGCGGTTCTGACAGAACTATCCAATTTTGGGATGTTGCATCTGGTATATCCACGCGTTCCTTCAATGAACATTCATCTATAAAAAGTCTATCATTTACGCCAGATGGCAACACATTAGTTAGTAGCAGTATCGGCGGCAGTCTTCTTATCTGGAATCTCGCACCTACGAACAGTAATAGTAATTACGATTAAAATACTATGTGGATTAAACTTGACACAAACTAAAAATTAAGGTATTATAAAACAAAAGAATTGAAAAGGTAAATACAATGGCTTTTGCTATACACTCCTATTTGAATAGAAATGGATATGATTGGCATTGGTGGCATTCCAATATCAGTGAAGGGGTGTGTGTGCACTAACGATTTTGTTTTATTATTTTAAAGCTATCTGTAGACCTTATGCACACAACCTATGTGGCATAAGGTTTTTGTTTTTTTAATCTCGAAGGAGAACACATGAATATACTATCTGAACTGAAATATGATAGGGACGGATTAGTCACCGCAGTAATTCAGGATCGCGAAAATAATGAAGTCCTGATGGTAGGTTATATGAACGCGGAAGCGATCAAACAAACGTTGTCAACGGGTAGCGTATGCTTCTGGAGTCGTTCCCGCCAAAAGTTGTGGATTAAGGGGGAGACTTCAGGACATACACAGACTGTCGAATCTATCGCGGTCGATTGTGATGGCGATGCCTTGCTGATAAAGGTTGAGCAGAAGGTAGCAGCATGTCATACTGGGTACCGTTCCTGCTTCTTTCGGGAAGTCTCCCCCGATGGTGAGTCAACAGAAGTCGTAGGTGAAAAGATATTTGATGCGGATGCGGTTTATTAGAAAATAATTTTGCTTATTTTCGTGTCTTAGCATCAGATAGTTGGTTATTTATACCAAAGATAGATAATGAAGGTATTATAGTAGATTTTGAAATTACTTGAACACTCTGCATCGGCGGGGTTAGGAAACCTCGTCTACCGCGGAACGATAGTGTCAACTTGTATGCTAAATTGACTATATTACAATATTAGATACAGGCTAAGGATACGAAAAGGAGTTTTGCAATGTATTATCCTACATTGAAGGAATTTAGAGACAAAGCGAAAGAAGGCAACACGATTCCGGTATATCGTCCGATTTTGGCAGATATGGAGACACCGGTATCAGCATTCTACAAGTTGATGCCAGACAATTTTGCCTTCTTATTAGAAAGTGTTGAAGGTGGAGAACAAGTTGCACGCTACTCATTTCTGGGTGGTCAACCGTCAATACTGTTCCATACGAAGGGACATGAGGTGACCATTGAGTATTTGACGAAGGGTGAGAAGGTGTGCAAGGAATACGATGACCCATTGAAAGCACTTGAAGAGTTGATGCACAATTATCAACCTGTCAAAGTTGATGGACTACCAGAATTCCACGGCGGTGCTGTTGGGTATATGACTTATGATATGGTGCGGTTCGTGGAAGAATTGCCAGATGATAATGAAGATGAACTACAACTACCCGACTCTTTTTTCATGATTGCAGAAACATTGCTGATCTTTGATCATGTTAATCATCAGATCAAAGTTGTTGCAAACGCGCATATTGATGGAGATGTTGACGCAGCTTATGCCGATGCAATTGGGAAAATAGAGGCATTGGTTGAAAAACTGACAACTGTTTCTGACATATCTGCAGTTGGAAACAGAGAACAGAATACAGAACACCATCCTGATCCGATACCTGATCCACAATCTAATTTCACGAAGCCTGACTATGAAGATGTGGTAAGACGCGCCAAAGAATACATCGCTGCGGGGGATATTATTCAAGTCGTGCCTTCACAGCGGTTCAGTCGTCCTGTATCTGTTGACTCGTTTGATATTTATCGCGCATTGCGAGTGGTGAATCCGTCACCTTATATGTATTATCTTAAGTGTAATGGATTTGACATTGTAGGGGCTTCTCCAGAGATGATGGTACGGGTAGAGGATGGTATTGTCCAAACCATGCCAATTGCTGGAACACGTCCGCGTGGGAAGAATACTGAAGAGGACCAAGCATTAGCGGAGGAACTTCTTTCCGATCCTAAGGAACGGGCAGAACATGTCATGCTTGTGGATTTAGGGAGAAACGACCTTGGACGTGTATGTGAATACCATTCTGTCAAGGTTACCGATTTGATGATAATTGAAAGGTTTTCCCACGTGATGCACATTGTCTCACATGTTGTTGGAAGGTTACGTGAAAATCTATCGGCTTACGATGTTATTCGCGCTTGTCTCCCCGCAGGCACACTCTCTGGTGCACCAAAAATACGTGCAATGGAGATCATTGACGAACTGGAATCTACGCGTCGTGGTCCCTATGGTGGTGCAGTAGGCTATTTCAGTTTCTCTGGTAGTGCAGACACAGCGATTACTATACGAACTGCAGTCATCAAAGATGGGACTGCTTATGTGCAAGCAGGTGGCGGTGTCGTTGCTGATTCAATACCTGAAAATGAATACTATGAAACCGTTAGTAAAGCATGGGCAATGCTTACTGCTATTGAAATGGCACAACAAGGTCTAATATTATAGGAGAGAAAAGATGGTATTGATGATTGACAATTACGACTCTTTTACCTACAATCTTGTACAATACCTCGGTGAACTCGGTGCGGATTTAGAGGTACATCGCAGTCGGAAAATAGGCATAGATGAATTAGACGTATTGGAACCTGAACGGGTTGTGATTTCACCCGGACCTTGCACACCACGAGAAGCGGGAATTTCAAACGATGTGATAAAACACTATGCTGGGAAGGTGCCGATATTAGGAGTGTGTCTTGGACATCAGTGTATCGGTGATGTGTTTGGTGGTGAAGTGGTGCGTGCTGATAGGTTGATGCATGGTAAGACCTCAATGATAATGCATAATGATAGAGAGCTATTTGAGGGATTGGATAATCCGTTTGAAGCGACACGTTACCACTCGTTGATTGTTAAGAAAGACACGTTACCGGATTGTTTGGAAATCACTGCATGGACGGATGCGGATGAAATTATGGGGATTCGCCATAAAACTTTGCCGATTTGGGGTGTTCAGTTTCATCCTGAATCAATTCTGACAACAGCCGGAAAGAGTCTATTAGGGAACTTTTTGGCACTATAAATAGGAATTGGAAACAAATAACAGATATGACAAATTCAAAAGAAAACAAAGTGCCTACACCTGTTCTCGTTTCTTGGTCTTCAGGAAAAGATTCGGCTTGGGCATTACATACATTACGTCAACAACCTGAAAAATACGATGTGCGTGGTATCTTTACCACTGTTACAAAGACCTTTGACCGTGTTTCTATCCATTCTACACCTGCGTGGGTTTTGAAACAACAGGCTGAGAAACTCGATGTGCCGTTGTATGAGATACCGATTCCGTATCCTTGTTCAAATGAGATATATGAAGCAGCGATGCGTAAGTTTCTTGCTGAAGTAGAAGCGTTACCTAAGAATTTGACAGCATCTCATTTTGCATTCGGTGATCTTTTTCTTGAAGATATCCGCGCGTATCGTGAGGAAAAACTGCATGGAACAGGTTTCACACCGATATTTCCGGTTTGGGGTGAAGATACGACAATTCTTGCCAATAAGATGATTGCGTCTGGTTTGCGTGCGATTGTCACTGCTCTCAATCCAACCAAAGTACCTGCTGATTTTGCAGGACGATGGTTTGATGCGGAACTCCTTGCGGAATTACCTGATGAAGTGGATCCACTCGGTGAGAATGGGGAGTTTCATACTTGTGTTGTTGATGGTCCTATGTTCAGTTCTCCAGTTGCTGCGAAACCCGGTAAAATCGTGGAGAGGGATATTGTTTCTGCCTCCAAAGACGACGATGACAAAATTCACAGTAGCAACACCTCTCCTCCTACTTATGTGTATGCTGACGTTGTACCTCTGGATGTTTAGTCGGGTTAAAACGTAAGCGAAATTAATAATATCACTTTCAACAATCATATCATAACTCTTTTATCATATCACACTCCTATTTGTGCAAAATTATGCACCCGATTTGCACCTTCAAGGTGTCACTATATGTGAAATCGGAGGTGATCCATGAAAAACAACGACACACAATTAATCCACCGCGCTCTTGATGGCGATGATTTTGCCTATGCGGAACTTGTAGAGAAATATCAAAAACAGGTTCACGCGCTTGTGTGGCGGAAAATCGGAGATTTTCATATTGCCGAAGAGATTACACAGGATACATTTCTGAAGGCATATCAGAAACTCGGAACACTCAAGAATCCGCATCGTTTTGCAAGTTGGCTCTATGTGATTGCAGCGAACCGATGCAGCACGTGGTTGCGTAAAAAGAATTCACGTAAGCAACTGTTGGAAGATAAGGATATCACGCAACCTGAAGAAGCGACTTATTCTGAGTATGTGCTTGAGGAGAACGAACGGATCACCATAGAGACACAACGCGATGTCGTCCAAAAACTCCTTGCAAAGCTTGGGGAAAGTGAACGAACTGTTATGACATTGCATTACTTCGGAGAGATGTCGTGTGCGGAGATCGGAGCATTTATGGGTGTATCAGCAAATACGGTTAAGAGCCGTCTCCGTCGCGCACAGCAGCGACTACAAAAGGAGGAAACAATGATAAGAGAGGCTTTAGACAACTTCCAAATATCACCAAATCTGACAGAAAACATTATACGCGAGATTTCACATACAAAACCCACCACGCCGACTGGTGGTAAACCTATTGTTCCGTGGGCAATGGCTGTTTCCACTTTAGCAGTGGTGTTGCTGATGATCGGTTTTGGAAACCATCTATCTTTTGGGATTTTTCAAAAACCGTATAGTCTCGATTCGCCTGCAGAGATGAAGGTTGAGATCGTTGAAGCGTTGATAGTCGCGGACTTGGAGTCCAAACCTGATGTGCAAACACAGAGCACGGGGGCAAACGTTTTTGGTGCGCGAAATAACCTTGAACAGCAACCTAACGATACCACTGTGCTTACTACAGAGACACAAGCAGAGAAAATAGTTGAAGATTGGACACCTGTGGAAAATTATACACAATGGGAACTGCCAAAAGCTGCGAAAGCACGTTTAGGAAAGGGTGGAATTAGATCAATGCAATTTTCACCAGATGGTTCTCTACTTGCTCTAGGCAGTAATATCGGTGTGTGGCTATACGATGTCAAAACTGGTCAGGAATTATCCATGTATCCAGGTAATTGTCAATCCATTGCCTTTTCACCTGATGGACTTTCCCTTGCAAGTAGTGGTAGAAGTAGTGAAAATGAACTTGTTATTTGGGATGTTTCTACCAGGCCAAAACAAATACTGACAGAACCACAACCTGCTGCAGCAGTGTTGCGGTTTGATGATAATAAAACACTCGTCAGCTTGAATAAATCAAGAGACAATATTAACAGATTGGACATAAATACTGGCAGAAGTTCCGTAACCCCTATTGGTATTCCTCCTAGTTCCTTTTTATCTGAACCTTATGCACTTTCACATGACAAATTAGCAGTAGGTAATCAGGATGGAACGATTGATCTGTGGGAAACAACCAGTGGAGAGAGTTATGCCACCTATGGTGAATCAGGTTATAGTAAACATGTTTTCACACTTGCATTTTCTCCCGATGGCACGCGACTTGCTAGTGGTGGAGAAGATACATTGGTTCGATTATGGAATATTTTAGGTGATGATGAACCGATTATCCTTCAAAAACATACAGAATGGGTAAACGTTTTAGCATTCTCTCCAGATGGAAAAAAACTTGCCAGCGGGAGTACTGATAGGACAGTTCAATTGTGGGATACTTCAACTGGTGAACGACTCATGACTTTCACAGGTCACATTAACGGAATCACAGCACTAACATTTGCTCCAAATGGAACAACACTTGCATCAGCAAGTGCGGATGGGACTGTCAGGTTTTGGAATACAGATAATGGAACTCTTCTACCAACCACTATCACGGGGCATCTGGAATGGGTGCCAACGGTGTCTTTTCTTGGAGATAGCACAACACTTGCAAGTGTTGCTTTCAATGGGGTAATAAATTTATGGGATTTGGATACTTCGCTAACAACTATCCAACACATCTCAGGATATCGAGACGGATTGGCTGCAGTAGCGTTTTCCTCTGATGGAACAAAACTTGCAAACATTGGCATAGAAGGTAAGGCAATCTATGTAACTGGCAATGGTTTTTCAAATGCCAGTAGTATACCTGATGATATTATCCGTTTAAAGGATGTAAGAACAGGAAATGAGTTGCAGAATTTGAAAGGTGCGAGAAATTCTGATGCTGTTGTCTTTTCACCTGATGGAAACACGGTAGCTTTTGGTGGACACGGGAACATTCGCTTGTGGAATACTGAGACAGATGAGATCACTGAAATTCCTCTCAATAATTACATTGATAACAAGGGTGACTCTCACCATGCGAGAGTAACAACTTTGGTATTCTCACCTGATGGAAATGAAATTGTCTGTGGTACAATGGGAGGAAAAGTACATAAGTGGAATGTCGATACTGGAGAGAGACATATTCGAGATCCGCTCTTTGACACACAAGTACCACTTGCGAAGGAAACACGACGTTTAGTTCGTGCTAAGATAAATCGTACATCTGATGATAGCGAGCATGATACGAAAAATGTAGAACTGCTTGAAGATGTTGGCATTTCATATAACGAGGCTATATCGACATTAGCATTTTCACCAGATGGAGGATTGCTTGCTATCGGTAGTACTAGACGCATCCATTTATTGGGCATTGAGAAACAGATCAGTTTCAGGGAACTACTCCGTTCAGCGGAAGTGTTACGGTTTACACAGGATAACAACATGCTTTTATGTGGACTCATAGATGGTAGAATTGAAGTATGGGAATTGTCTACTGTGGGTATACTGGCAACGCTTGAGGGACATACTGGGTCTGTGCAGTCTCTGGTATTCTCATCTGATGGAAAAACCCTTGTCAGTACAGGGAAAGATGGTACAATCCTTGTGTGGGATTGGGATGAAATGCTTAAAGTATCGGCAGAAGAATAAGTGGCAGTTTAGTCTGTTAGAATCCTATCATTAATTCAGTTGAATATTGTTGTCTCACACATCTACATGGATGTGTAAGGAAGTAGGCTGGCATACCTCACACTAATTGGAGTTTCAAACCTATTCCACAAGAGAGAATAATTTAACGCGCAGCTTCAAACATGTCTTTGTCTATCAAAAGTCAGCATTCAGATAATGGATATGTAGTGATGAAGTCGTTTGACATTACAACCAACTTCTCTAATGTCTCCGTGTTGCTTGGGTCGGTTCTGATTACATGAAAAATTCATAAAAAGTTCCTTCCTTCAGACAAATTGCCAATAGTCTATATTCTTACCGCATTTTGTTGAGGACTCATGGTATAATATAGGTGAAAAATGCTTTGAAAAGGATAAAGATCTCATGCCAAGAATTGCGGTTCTGATTTTAGTGATATATGTTTTTGTCCAAAACGCTTTTGCCCAAAATTATACCCGATGGGGTTTACCCGAAGATGCAAAAATGCGGCTGGGTAAAGGCGGAATAAGAGGAAATATATCCTATTCACCTGATGGAAAGTATTTAGCAGTCTCGTGTAGCAACGGCATTTGGATTTATGATGCACACACAGACAAACCACTCCAATTCCTCACAGGACATACGGATTTTGTTTTGATGTCAGTGTTCAGTCCTGATGGGTCATTGTTGGTCAGCGGAAGTGGTGACAAGACTATCCGTCTGTGGGATGCACGCACAGGCACAGAACTACGGACAATGACGAGACATAAGGAAGGTGTTGAAGGCATAGCGTTCAGTCCAGACGGATCAATTTTAGCAAGCGGAAGTTATGATAATACTATCCGTCTGTGGAATATAAAGACAGGCGCAGAACTACGGACAATGGATGGACATGAATCTGGTGTCATAAGCGTTGCCTTTAGTCCGGATGGTGTATTACTGGCAAGTTGCAGTAAAGACATGACTGCGCGGTTATGGAGTGTACAAACGGGTGAATTGCTGCGGACATTCATTGGACATACAAAAAAAATAAAATACGTATCGTTCAGTCCTGATGGCAAATCAATAGCCACCGCCGGTGATGACACTACCATGCGGGTGTGGGATGTGCAGACAGGCGAAGAACGCTACACGATAGAGGAGCACACGGACTTCGTTGATATCGTTGTCTATAGTCCGGATGGAAAAATGTTGGCAACCGCAAGCTGGGACGACACCGCACGACTGTGGGATGCGGCAACGGGAGCATACATCCGCACGTTGAAAGGACACGAGTCTTATGTGTTGAGCATTGCTTTCAGTCCGGATGGAAAGACACTGCGGACCGGTAGCCGAGACGGTACCCTACGTTTATGGGACACAAACACCGGCATGCAGATGCGAACGATAACTGGTCATACAAATGGTGTCAATAGCGTATCGTTCAGTCCGGATGGCAAGTTTTTGGTGAGCGGTAGCAGGGATAACACCGTTCATTTATGGGACACACAGACAGGTGAATCTGTGCGTGTGCTGAAAGGACATACAAGGCATGTCGCTAAGGTTGTCTATAGTCCCGATGGGAATACCGTTGTGAGTGCCGATGATGGCGATGTTATTCGCTTATGGGATACACAAACAGGCAAATCTCTGAGGATACTGGATGAAGGTCAATTTTGGATCAATGATCTTGCTTTCAGTCCAGATGGAAAGAAACTTCTGAGCACAAATGATGACGTTACCATACCTCTATGGGACGTGCAGACAGGTAAACATCAAATCCTTACTGTGGACACGAAGGGTATTGTATCTTGCATTGCGTATAGTCCGGAGGGTTCTCAATTAGCATGTGGAAATGATAACACTGTGCTGCTTTTGGATACGACTACGAATAAAGTTGTCACCCGTTTTGAAGGTCATACGGATTATGTGCATACGGTTGCATATAGTGCGGATGGCTCGTTATTAACGAGTGCGGCGGGGGATAGAACTATACGTCTTTGGGATCCGCAGACGGGCGAATCTGTTCGGACAGTTAGAATGCAAGGTAGAGATAACTCTTGTGTTGCGTTCAGTCCAAATGGAAAGATGCTCGCGAGTGGTGGTTGGGACAATACCGTTAGTCTGTGGGATGCCCGTACCGGTAATTTCATTATCGAGTTTAAAGCGCATACGTATCCAGTGAAAAGCCTCGCATTCAGTCCTGATAGTAAGATCCTGGCAAGTAGCAGTAGTGATGGTACCGTGTTGTTGTGGGATGTCGGAAACTGATAATGGCAGCATATACAGGATCAGTCATCTTGTAGGAATGCATCTCTAATCTTCTTATCTAAACACACCCCTATTAATGCAGAATTATGCACCCGATTCACCGTTTCGTGGCATCATTATAGGGTGAAATCGGAGGTGTACCATGAAAAACAACGATATACAATTAATTCACCTTATTCTTGATGGTGATGATAATGCCTTCACGGAACTTGTAGATAAATATCAAAAGCAGGTTCATGCGCTTGTGTGGCGGAAAATCGGAGATTTCCATATCGCTGAAGAAATTACACAGGACACGTTCCTGATAGCATATCAGAAACTTGCAACGTTGAAAAAATCTCAAAGTTTCTCAAGTTGGCTATATGTTATTGCCACAAGTCTCTGTAGAATGTGGTTTCGTAAAAAGTATCGACGGTCGCAGCTAATGCAAGACATGGATACTACTTATCCTGAGAATGCAACCTATTCTGAGTATGTACTTGAGGAAAACGAACGGATTGCTGTAGAGACACAACGCGATGTCGTCCAAAAGCTGCTTGCAAAACTTGGGGAAAGTGAACGTACTGTTGTGACGCTACATTACTTCGGCGAGATGTCGTGCACAGAGATTGGTGAGTTTTTGGGTGTATCGGCAAATACGGTGAAGAGTCGTCTTCGTCGCGCACAGCAGCGTTTAAGGAAAGAGGAACCGATTATAAGGGAGGCGTTAGACAACTTCCAAATATCACCAAATTTGACAGAAAACATCATGCGCGAGATTTCGGTTGAGAAACCTATATCACCGTCTAGTAGTAAACCTTTAGCACCTTGGGCAGTAGCTGCTTCCACATTAGTAGTGGTGTTGCTTATGATCGGTTTTGGAAATAGCAAATATCTAACGCGTTTTCAGAAACCTTATAGTTTAGATGCTACTGCAGAGATGACGGTTGAGATTGTTGATGCACCAATAGTCGCGGACTTAGAATCTAAGCCAGATGTGCGGACACAAATAAGAAATACGAACGTATTAGCACAGCTAATTGATCCTGAAGAGAAGCAAAATGATAATAGTACCACTGTATCTGAAGATATACAAACGGAGGAAACCGTGAAAGATTATACACAATGGGAATTGCCGAAAAAAGCGAAAGTGCGTTTAGGTAAAGGTAAAGTTAATGGAATAAAATTCACTCCAAACGGCACACATTTAGCCGTTGAAACAGCCATCGGTGTTTGGCTTTACGATGCAAATACTGGTGAAGAAACTGCTCTATTTACAGAAATTGAAGGTGATAACCTAAGTTTTGACAGATCATACATCAATATGCTGGTTTCTCCTATAGATGGCAACACCATTGAATGTCCAGGTGTAACTGGGAACAAGGACTTATGGAGTTTAGAAGAAGACAGTTTGAAATCTATTCTACCGGATCTGTGTCGGAGTAATAATGTCCTTCAAATTAAAGCACAAAACATAATACTTGTTCATACTGGGTGGAGGATGAATCTTTCGTGGCATGCGACAGCTGGTCTGTGGAATCTTGTTGATGAAGAAAACAAGTCAAATAATGTAAGACTGACTAAGAGGGAAATGGATATGCAGGTAGCAGTTTCACCAGATGAAAGATTCCTTGCGGCAGCACTTAGTAGTAAACTTTTTGGTATAGAATATAAGATGCCTGCTATCCAGGTATGGGACAGAACCACTGGAAAGTGTGTATTCACAGTAGAAGAAACGAAGCATGATATTGAAACATTAGTCTTTTCTCCCGATAGTCAAACACTTGCCTTTGCTGACAGTTCCAATATAGTTAAAATATGTGATGTTGAAAGTGGTTCGCTTCAGTATACATTTAAAGCTGCGGTTCCTTTCCAAACATTAGCATTTTCACCAGATTGTAGTCATCTTGTCAGTGGGAGTACTGATGGAATAGTGCGATTCTGGACAGTTAAGAAACGCGGAAAACACTCCATTTCTGACCGAATCTTCAAAATCGCAGGCAAGCCTCAACCTTACAAAATGTTAAAAGGACATGCAGAAAACTCAAAATTCGCTACAATAAACTTCTCCACAGATGGGAAAAAGGTTGCAAGTGCAAATTCTGATGGGACTATCCGATTGTGGGATACCGATTCAGGCAATCAACAAATTACACTGACACAACACTCAGGATCGCAAACTGCATTGGCATTCAACACTAACAACATATCTGAACTGAAAGATGTTACTAAGAACACACTAACCAGTATTGGTTTGAGTAATTCTCATTTTTTCGTTTCTGTATGGGACGCTGACAATGGCAATAGGCTTTCTTTTGATATGGTTGATAAAGCTAATCATATAGTTTTTGAAGTTGCCATATCACCAGATGGGAGTCTCTTTGTAACCCGTGACAATGTTGTCCGCTTATGGGATACCCAGTCAAAGAGTGTTTTGTCTACAATAGGTGATGAAGAATATTTTAGTTTTGGATCTAAAGTAATTTTTTCTCCTGATGGTAAACTCCTTGCAGTAAGTGCTCGTAAAGACAATACTATACAAATATGGGATGTGCCTAACCGTAAAACTCGTTGTAGACTTGAGGGACATACGACCTATGTTTACAGCTTAGCATTTTCTCCTGATAACAAAACTGTTATCACTTCAGGCTGGACAAATAAGGACGTAACAATTAGATTGTGGGATACCATGACCGGTGCAGTATTAGCATCTATTCCAGACCAAGGTGCAGTCGCATTTGCACCAGATGGAAACACCTTTGTTGGAGGCACTCACCTTTATAGGTGGAATCCCACCACACTCGCCTATGACTGTATAGTGCGACTGGAGGATGTAGCCAAATCTAATCCGCCAACGTCATTAACATATTCTCCAGATGGCTCAATCATTGTCAGTGGGAATAGAGATGGAATAATTCAATTGCGAAATTCAACTACTGGTAAAATTATTTCTAATCTGACAGGACATTCAAGTTGGATATCACAGTTTGTATTTTCTGAAGATGAAACAACTCTTGCTACAAGCGGCGGAGATGGCACGATTCTTATGTGGGATTGGGATGAAGTCCTTGCAGATTTAAAGGTAGGTGAATAAGTTTAGGTGTATCAACGTTCTGATTCCAACCACTTTTGAACCCGCGCTAACTTGTCAGCGGCAATATGTGCAGCGTTAGCATCTGTTGGGAAATCACCTTTTTCTACTTCCTGCTTATATTGACATATCGCCTCAAAGGTGAGTTGGTTGTAATCTTGATAACGTTTGGCGTGTTTGAATGGGGTGCCTAACCCCAAAATATCGTTGATAACGAGCACCTGTCCATCACAGAATCTACCCGCTCCTATGCCAATGGTGGGGATGTCAATCGTCTCTGTGATTATCTGGCTAATCTCTTCAGTGATTTTTTCGAGAACTATAAGTTTTGCACCTGCATCTGCAAGTGCGGATGCAGTTTGAATGAGTTCCTTCGCTTTGCTCACCGTTTTACCATGTGTTGACGCTTTAGTGCCGTGAATTTGTGGGTTGTGTCCAATATGTGCACACACATCTATTTCGTGTTCTGTGAGTGCGGTAACAATGGGGATCTTCTCCGTTCCACCTTCCAACTTAACACCATCAGCACCGTTATCCAAGAAAAGGTTCGCATTGGCAATAGCTTGCTTGGAATTTCGGTCAGACCCATAAGGCATATCAATGAGTAAATAAGCATCTTTTACACCACGGCGCACAGCCTTGAGATGATGCAGCATATCCGACATCGTCACTTCCATCTCACTCTTGTAGCCGAGGATATTTGTGCCGACGCTATCCCCAACAAACACGATGTCTATACTTGCTTCATCCTGCATGCATGCAGTGGGGTAATCGTAGCAGGTTAACACGGTGATGGGTTGCTGCTGTTGTTTCTTGTTCTGGAGATAAATGATGTCTCTTTTCATAGTTGATTGGTGGAAATATCTTTAAGCTAATACTTCTGCAACGGTTTCTCCTATTGTGGTGAGATCGTCTGCCACAGCAATTCCTGCGTTTTTGAGTGACTTGATTTTATCCGCTGCAGTCCCTTGTCCACCTGAGATGATTGCACCTGCATGTCCCATACGTTTTCCGGGAGGTGCAGTTTGTCCTGCGATAAAACCGATCACCGGCTTTGTCATTTCATTCTTGACAAACTGGGCAGCCTTTTCCTCTGCTGTTCCACCAATTTCACCGATTAAGACAACTGCATGTGTTTCATCATCTTCTTCAAATAGTCTGAGGACATCCACGAAGTTAGTTCCTATCACAGGGTCACCACCGATACCGACACAAGTAGACTGACCGATACCGAGTTGCTTGAGTTGATAAGCTGCTTCATAGGTTAGTGTTCCGCTTCGGGAGACAATGCCGACATGACCGGGAGAATAGGCAAACGCTGGCATCACACCGATTTTGCATTCCCCTGGCGTGATGATTCCCGGACAGTTCGGTCCGATTAGCCGAGTTGTATCACGTCCGATTAACTGAGTCTGTTGACTATCATAGGACGGATCGTCCTCTCTCCGCATCCTTGCCAGTACTCTATTCACGATGATCTTATTGCTACGAGTAAATGCTTTTGCCTTTACCATATCAAGAACAGGAATATGTTCAGAGATACAGATAATTAATTCAATACCAGCATCTGCAGCTTCCATGATAGAATCCGCTGCATTGAATTGAGCAGGAACGAAGATTAGAGAAGTATCCGCACCTGTTTCTGCCACACCTTCAACTACAGTGTCAAATACAGGGATACCGTTGACATCTGTTCCACCTCTGCCGGGGACAGCACCAGCGACAATTTGCGTTCCGTAATCCACACACTGTTCCGTGTGAAAACGTCCAGAACGTCCTGTTATACCTTGCACTATGACTTTTGTGTTTTTGTTTACGAGTATGCTCATATTCTTTTATTCAATAACGAGATAACTAACGCTTTTTGCCTCCATTTTAATCGGGATATCAACGTTATAGTTGCGGTCGATTTTATACTGTTTGGGTTCGCCTTCTTTTTCACGAATTTTGGCAGTCTCAGATAATCCAGTATAGTATAGTGGTAAATTTAGAGTAATATTTTGTTCTGTTCGTGTAGGATTATATAGCATTGCAAGACCACAAGGGGTGAGTCGTGTGTTTGCGTGGAGTATACAATCCACAGAACGTCCATCTGGTCGTCTTACATGAATAACATCAGACTCTAATATTGTACGATACTTTTTGAAAAAGTCAACCCATTTCTTGACAACTGCTTTCGTTTGTTCAGTATCAAAAAGTCTGGGACCACGATAACAGGCAATCACGCCACTGCCGAAGTTCTGTGCGAGATGCGATTCGTAGTCATCAAGGTGGTCGCAAAGCGGTTCAAAAGTCGCGGCTTGTCCACCACCGTGATATTCCACCAATGGAACAAACATCCAACCCATACTCGGAGTCTTTTCGTAAGTTGCATCGTAAATATTCTGTCGAGCAATTAGAATTTGTCGTTCGCGAGGCAAACTGAAATTCGTTTCGCGGTAACCCATACCGCATTTGTTTGAACCGTTGAGGTAATAATTATCTGGTGAATTGATATAGATGCCGCGTTTTCGGCATTCATGATAAAAGTTAACGCATGCTTCCCATTGACGCAACTGCGAATCTTCCAATCCGTTATGGTGTTCGTGCTTGGTTGATGCACAGACATCGCCGTGATAGGGGCCATCTGTCTCAATAATATCCATACCCGTTGCATCCATAAAATTCAGAACTCGTTTGACATAGCCATCTCCCCAGCTGCTTGCAAGGCATGCACTCTGTCCAAACTTACTACCGGGTTGACCCGTTTCAGGGTCAATACAGTTGAATTCTTCACCTACACCCCGTGATGCACACATCAACGTATAACCGCCAAGTTCAATGCCCTTGCTATGTGCATAATCTGCTAACCCCTTCATTTTAGCGATGTATTCCGGGTCTGTGCTTTCTATATTGTATCCACTACCAAAGGTCATAATCACCATCTCAAATCCAACTTCAGCACACTGGTCAATTGCTAAACGGACTGCTTCTGGTTCAGCACTCCGCACGTGCATGAGAATTGGATTCTCTGTGACCTGTGGTGCGACCGTTCGAAACATCTTGCGGCGTGCAAGTCCTTTGCGTTCACGATCATCACTGTCATGCAGAATCTCAAAGGTGCGAAAACTTGTAAAGGTTTCTCCCGGTTGAATAGATACTCCCGGACCGAGTGGATAGTGGCTTGTCATCAAGAGTGGCATCTGATAACGGTAATCAACTTGCGTTAGGTATTCTTCATCCGGTCCCCATTGTGTTGTTTGCATTCTACTAAAAGCATAATCACTCTCAACATGTAGCCGATGTTTTTCCTGCTCGTTGACTGCAAGGATTTCGCAGCTTAGGTCATCCAACGGAATCGGTTCTTGACCATCATTGCGAATAGTAATCCACTTGGACAGCACTGGAATGCCTTGGTATAGTTCATAATGCACACACACCTGAAGGCGATCAACTGATTCGGGTGGTGAGAACGCAACCGTCAGCGTCACACCTTCTGGTGGATATGGTGAGGATGTTGTAGTACGTCTTTTTTCCCACGGATAGCAAGGTTCAGGTTTACCGATAGTATATTCGCGAAATTGGAATGTATTCTCGTCACTGGTCAGATCTGCAATCCATTCGTCATCAAGATATGCGTAGTCTGGTTGTCCTTTCAATCCACCTATTTCAATTTGTTGTCCATCAATTGACAGAATTGCCTCTGGTTTGATGCCACGTAGAAAACTGGTTTCGGTAATTTGATTGGAATAATCAACTGTTGCGAAATTCGGTGCGATGACAAACCTTCGTTGAATGAGTCCGTTACTGAGTATGAGTTGATTGTCAGTTTCTTCTACTGAAGCGGGTTCATGAAAGGGGTGGACTAACCAATCGTTTTGTTGTGATGTGTAGTGCATGTTAAGTCTTTCTTATATTTTAACGTTAATGTGGAATACATTGTGTAGCAAATAACCGCAATTCTATTATGTAATTTCCTCAAATTCTGTTAAGTCGCGTGCATAATCAAGGCAAGCATGAATCTTTTTTCTAATCAGTATTACTTTTTCAATTTCCCCCACTTCGTTGTGAGTTTCCCATCTGCTTCAACAGAGGCAAATTCTTCAACATAGTTCAGCAAATTTTCCATGAAAAGTTTTGCCATGTCTTTCGTGTTATCATCGTTACCAACGATATGATATTTATCTGGTGCAATTGCCATCATCAGGAATTTACCATTTCCATACATTGCTTCCATGATGACAGGATCGCCCAAACTTTCCATTAGCACGTCAAATCCTTTTTGAGAATTGATAGTTTCCCAAACAGTAGGCCAATTCTGGTGTCTCCAGTCTCTAAACATTTCCTCATTCATACTGTTTGGTTTGTTAAAGAGCGGATGGTCTGCTGCCAGAATTTCAAAATCTGGACTATCACGGTCACTCCGAACACAACTCAATTCAGGGGGCAACCAATCTACATTCGCTTCGTTCTGATCAGCTTGAGTTGGTTCCCAGACAATACCACCATTTTCAACGAATTCTTGAATCGCTTTTGCATTCTTATCAAGGTTTTGGTGAAGTACAGCGTTGTTAGTCGTCATACTTCCGATAAGGAAGATTCTATGTTCTGCTTTAAAAGTTAGTTGTCCACCTTCAAGCGCATTAGTAAGATCATCGTACTCAACTTCGAATTCATCCAATGTCTGACGTAACGCATCCACTTTTGTCCATTCATCGGCAAAATCAACGACAGCAATTCCAGCGGCTTGGACAACCATTACGCATAAAACGAGAGATAAAATATAGCACCCTGCAAACAATCGGAGAAGCATAAGTTTGCCTCCTTATTTTATATTTGGAATTGAGAACTTTTCATTTACCTCTGAGAGTGAATTAACACAGAATATTTGTGTGGTTTTCTGCGTTTAGTATTCTACCAAATCAACTCCATCCTTTAACAAATAGGTAGAGGATAGCATTTTATGTTAATACGCACGTGCAAAAATCGTGATCTCCTCTGATTCCACACCACACACAATACACGTCCCATTCCCATCAGGCTGATCCATCGGAATACATCGGATAGTTGCTTGCGTTTCCTCTTTCACCTTATCCTCACATTTCTCGTTTCCACACCACCATGTCCTTGCAAATCCATTTTCAACAATCTCTTTAAATCCCTCGTAGTCATTAGGCTCAAAGGTATTTGCATCTCGGAATTCAGTAGCACGTTTGAGCATATCCGACTGAATTGTGTCAAGTATCTGTGTTGCAGTTTCTGCAACATTTGCAATCGGGATGAATGTTTTACCTTCTTTACCGGGGATATCTCGTCTGGCAAAAACAACCTGTTCATTTTCAATGTCCCGGGGACCGATTTCTATCCGTAAAGGCACACCTTTGAGTTCCCATTCGTTGAATCGCCAACCGGGAGAATATTCATATCTGTCATCAACATGATAGCGGATATTTCCTAACGTCTCACAGATAGCGTCAACGGTTTGTGTAACGACCTGTTTCGCTTCATCGTTATTTTTCGGAATAATCGGCACAATAACAAGTTGTGTAGGTGCAAGACGTGGTGGAAGCACTAATCCTTGATCATCTCCGTGTGTCATAATAATCGCGCCAATCATGCGAGTGCTAACACCCCAACTAGTTGTCCAGCAGTGCTGTTGCTTCTGGTTTGAATCCAGAAATTGTATTTCAAAGACTTTAGCAAAGTTCTGTCCAAGGTCGTGTGATGTGCCTGCTTGGAGTGCACGTTTGTCACCCATCATCGCCTCAATCGTATAGGAAGTTAAAGCACCGGGAAACTTTTCGCTATCGCTCTTACGACCGGGGATAACAGGTATAGCAGCTTCGTTGACTGCAAAATCGGTATAAATATCAAGGATTCGGAGTGTTTCCTCTTCTGCTTCTTCATGTGTTGCGTGTGCAGTATGTCCCTCTTGCCAGAAAAACTCCATTGTTCTGAGGAAAAGACGCGGACGCAACTCCCATCGCACAACATTTGCCCACTGATTGATTAGTACAGGAAGGTCACGGTATGATTGTATCCACTGACTATACATATAACCGATGATGGTTTCCGATGTCGGACGCACAACGAGAGGTTCTTCCAATTCTTTGCCACCGCCGTGTGTAACAACAGCGAGTTCAGGTTTGAAACCTTCAACGTGTTCTGCTTCTTTTTCAATGAAACTCATTGGAATGAACAGCGGAAAGGCAGCGTTTTGATGTCCTGTCGCTTTGAAACGAGTATCCAGTTGTTCCTTGACGTTCTCCCATAACGCATAGCCATAAGGACGCACTACCATACATCCGCGCACAGGTGCGTAATCTGCCATCTCTGCTTGTCGGATGACCTGTGTATACCATTTTGAGTAGTCTTCACTACGAGGTGTAATTTTATCAAACATATTATTGTTATCAGCTCTCAGTTGTTAGTAGTCAGTTATTTGTCAGTTAATGCCGCAATTCCCGGTAGTGATTTTCCCTCTAAAAACTCTAATGACGCGCCTCCACCCGTGGAAACATGCGTAATCTGATCAGCAACACCCGCTTGTTGTATGGCTGCAACGCAGTCACCGCCACCAATTATACTTACTGCATCAGATTCTGCGATCCAATTAGCCACAGAGATTGTGCCTTTAGCAAACTTTTCAAACTCATAGACACCTAAAGGACCGTTCCATACCACTGTTTTTGCTGATGCAATTCGTTCGCTAAATACAGCAACAGTCTTTGGACCGATGTCTAATCCTTGCCAATCTTCAGGGATAGACTCACCATCTACAATAGCAGAGTCGGTGTCAGGATCAAACGCTTTACCAGCAACATGATCTACCGGCAGGAGAACGGTATCTGAAAATCCTTTTTTCTTAATCAGTGAACTTGCTAAATCAAGTTTTTCTGTTTCAACAAGTGAGTTTCCAATAGAAACACCCATAGCCGCAAGAAATGTGTAAGCCATACCACCACCAATTAGTAGATTGTCAACCTTCCCTAATAGATTCTCAATCAGCCTGATTTTGTCCGAAATTTTTGCTCCACCAAGGATTGCTATGTATGGACGTTTAGGTTTTTCAAGAGTTATGCTGAGGTAATGTATTTCGCGTGCCATAAGCAAACCAGTGGCACACTGTTCAAGGTGATGCGTTACCCCTTCTGTTGAAGCATGGGCGCGATGGGCAGTACCAAATGCATCATTGACGTATATATCTACCAATGAAGCGAGTTTCTCAGCAAACTCGGGTTCGTTGGCTGTTTCCTGTGCATAAAATCGGACGTTCTCAAGAAGTAGGATCTCGCCATCATCTAAGGACTCAACGGCGTTCTGAACTTTTTCACCAATGCAATCATCAACATGTGCAACACGTTTACCAAGTTTGCGACTGAGTGCATCAGTGATCGGAGCAGTTGAAAGTTCTTTACGATCTGAGGGAGATCCGATTGTGGGTCTACCTAAATGTGTAACAAGGATGATTTTTGCCCCGCGATTAATAAGGTCTAACAATGTCGGTAAGGCTGCAGTGATACGGGTTTCATCCGTAATCCTCCCATCTTGCAGCGGGACGTTAAAGTCCACACGAACAAGGACACGTTTACCTGCTACCTCTAAATCTGCTAATTCAAGTTTTGCCATTTTCTCGTTACTGTCTATTTGATCATTTAGGTTTGGAATACTTTGTTATTTTGAACAATAGAATACAAATCTGCAAATAGCAATTACGCTCCATTCTGTGTATTTTGTATTGTGCGAATAAAATCTTCTAAATGTTCCGCTTGTATTGCTTCCTGGAACAGTTGTTTTACCTGTTGTAAATCGTCAATGGTTTCAAGCAATGGTGACAAGACAGGTGTAGTGTTCATTTCAAAACGTTTGTCAAGTAGAACAACAATAGATTCAATTATTCCTTCTTTTGCTCCTTGTTCTATTCCTTGTTCTATTCCTTGTTCCATGCCGCGTTCCATGCCGCGTTCAATAATCATTTCGTAGACTGATGAATTGTTCACAATATCCTCCGATAGAGTTTCTATTAAGTCTTGACGTTCATGTCGTAAACCACTCATTACCCATAACTCAACCAACAAATTATTCTTTGTTGTCAAGTCAATGGAAAGTTCCTTCGTTAACTCAACACAGTGGGTTGTCCACTCAAGACTTGACATGCCAGCTTTAGGTTTCATTAACGGAGTAAACGGCATCAAACCAGGTTGTTTTCCCTGCAGAATTGCTTCACCATCAATCTCATTCAGACGAATCACCTGGTATTCAACAATGAATCGGTGACCAGGTATATCTTGGATATAGCCACCAGGATCTCTTTTACCAGCAGTTGATCGGAGATAAATCACAAAAGAGTAGACTGGTAATCCATATTTTTCAAAACATCTACCGATATATCCAACATTCCGCTGTACCATGTTTGGATTCATGCTATCATCTGTCTGAATTTCACAATGAATTAATGTAGGATGTCCATCAAGCAGTACCTTTGTCAATATGTCCATGTTTCGCACATCAACATTGGTTAAATTGGTGTCAACATGTTCAATAAACTCAAAATTGTTCTCATTCAATAGAAACTGGAGCATATCCTCTGGAAAGTTATAAAATGGGTCCTTCGCTACGATGTCAAACTTTTGATGTGGTAAATTAATCTCGTCAGTCCGGGTTTTCGTTTTATCTTGTCTGTTCAAAAAGTGCCTTTATGCAATGTTCACTGCATTCACAGCAAGTTCTGCTGCTTCAGATAGTCCTTCGGCCAATTGTAAGTTCAGGTCCGATTCAGTGATAATCTGTTTTCCCAATTCAACATTCGTACCTTCTAACCGAACGACAAGAGGAACATTGAGTTTGACTTGTTTCGCTGCTTCAACAATACCCGTAGCTATAGTATCACATTTCATAATGCCCCCGAAAATATTCACCAGCACAGCCTTTACATTTTCGTCAGCAAGGATGAGACGGAAAGCGTGTGCGACAGCCTCTACGGATGCACCACCACCAACATCAAGAAAGTTCGCAGGTTCACCACCTTTTTGCTTGATGATATCCATCGTAGCCATCGCCAACCCTGCACCGTTCACCATACAACCGATGTTGCCATCAAGACGAATATAACTTAAGCCAGATTCACTTGCTTCTAATTCGCTTGGATCTTCTTCATGTGGATCCCGCATTTCAGCGATATCAGAGTGTCTCCAGAGTGAGTTATCATCAAGGTTGACCTTTGAATCAAGCGCAACGATTTCTAATTCGTCTCCTTCACCAACGATTGCTAACGGATTAATCTCTATCAACGAACAATCGCATTCAACAAACGCATTATAAAGACAAGTAATTAACTTGGTCGCATTTGGGATAAGTTGACGATAATTTGTGTCTGTGATCAGTTTGTAAGCAAAATCTCGTGCTTGGAATTCAGTTAAACCAAAGGCTGGATCAATCTGTGTCCGAATAATCTTATTGGGTGACTTTTCTGCGACTTCCTCAATATCCATGCCACCTTCTTCACTTCCAATAAGTGTGAGTTGTGATGTCTCTCTGTCAAGTAGAATAGCGAGATAGAATTCTTTCTGTATTTCAGCGGCTTGGACTATCAGAACTTTTCTAACGAGTTTTCCTTCAGGACCTGTCTGTGGTGTTACAAGCTGCATACCGAGTATATCTTCAGCAAGTTGATTAACTTCAGCCAGAGAATTCGCGAGTTTTACGCCACCACCTTTGCCACGTCCACCTGCATGGATTTGTGCCTTGACCACATATTTTGAACTATCAATTGATTGTGCAACAGTTTCTGCTTCTTCAGGTGATTCTGCAACTCTACCCGGCAGTGTGTTGACACCGAAGGACTCTAACAGAACTTTGGCTTGGTATTCGTGTATATTCATATTGTTTTTGTGCTATGAAAATCCTTTAGTAATGCCATTCAAATATGATTAATAGTTAGTTTTTTCAAATGAATTATATTTAAAGATTATACATTAGTTGCCCAATAATTGCAAGTTTTTCAATTTGTGTTTATATCACAAAATATTTGAATTTCACTACATAATGTAGTATACTTTGTAACCGATACATGCAATTTTTATGACAACTATCAAGTAGTAGCACAAGGAGTCCCATGTCAACACTTGGGAGCGAACCAGCACCAACCAAAGAACGCGTCACTGCATATCTAAAGGAAGTCAAAACCAG
The DNA here is from genome assembly GCA_965214095.1 of Candidatus Poribacteria bacterium. Taxonomy (GTDB): domain Bacteria; phylum Poribacteria; class WGA-4E; order WGA-4E; family WGA-3G; genus MSPOR6. The sequence goes on from OZ243938.1 coordinate 4,034,516, forward strand.
AGTAGATGCATGTATCTTTGATTTTCTTCCTACATCCCATGAACACCAAGACGTGCATGAACTCTATCAAATGATGTTAGATTATCCCCAACGTGCGGGAAAAGGGTTGAGACCTGCACTCTGTCTGCTCATCTGTGAAGCATTCGGCGGGGATGCTGAACGCGCTGTCAATACTGCTGCCGCACTTGAACTGCTACAGAATTGGCTGCTCATCCATGATGATATTGAAGACGGTTCAGAACTCCGTCGCGGTGATCCTTGCCTCCATCAAAAACACGGTATCCCAATGGCTATTAATGTTGGAGACGCATTGCACTGCAAAATGTGGGAGATGTTACACAGAAACAATAATATACTTGGACATCAACTCGCTTTCAAGATACTTTCTGAATTTATACAATTAAGCAATCAGGTCGTTGAAGGACAACACATTGAACTGAGTTGGGTACGCCACAATAGGTGGAATATAAACGAGAAGGATTACTGGACTATGTGTATCCAGAAAACTGCATGGTATACATGCATTACACCGTGCCGTGTCGGAGCTATCATAGGTGGGGCAAATGCTGAAGAAACTGATGTTTTTATTGAACTTGGGAAAACTTTAGGTGTCGCATTCCAAATTCAGGATGATGTTTTGAACTTAATCGGTGATGTCGGAAGATACGGAAAAGAAATTGCAGGAGATATCAGTGAAGGTAAACGAACTCTCGTTCTTATCCATCTGTTCAATTCTTGTACACCGAAAGAAGCCCAATCCGTTATTGACATCATGGCACGACCACGAGCTGAAAAAACTGATGCTGAAGTCCAAAGTGTCCTACAACTGATGCATAAGTATAACTCTATTCAATATGCACAGAAGTGCTCTATAAAACTACTGCAGGAAGCAGCAGAACTATTTACTCGGAATTTTGCCCATCTACCAAATAATAGGGCAAAACAACTGTTTTTATCTTTAATTCATTTCTTTGTTGAACGCGAATATTAAGAAGGAGAATACAATCCAATGGCTATTACGGCTATTTCATCTGGGAAATTGAGAGGACTTATGAAACTTGCAGATGCAAGTGGCAGATTCAAAATGATGGCGATTGACCAACGCGGTTCTATGGTGACCGCACTCGCAGATGTCCTTGGCATTGAAAAAACAGATGTGAAATACGATGATGTCGCATCCCTAAAAACATTGATTACAAGAATACTTGCACCAAATGCCACGGCAATTTTGACAGACCCGATTTATGGACACCCGTATTCAATTACTGAAATACCGCGCGATGTCGCACTACTTCTGGCTTATGAAGAATCTGGATATGTAAGCGAAGGTGTCAGTGAAAATGAACGTCTTTCCAATCCTATTGAAAACTGGACAATTGCAAAGGCACAACGGGCGGGAGCAGATGCTATCAAACTGCTCGCTTATTACCATCCAGATGCTTCTGAAGTAACTTTGAAACATCAACAAGCTTTTGTTCGTCACGTAGGTGAAGAATGTGAAAAACAAGACTTACCATTTCTGCTTGAACTTGTAAGTTATGCGTTTGAGGGCACGACGAAAACCGTTGAGTTTGCAAAACAGAAACCGGATCTGGTCATCCGTAGCGTAGAAGAATTCACAGATCCATCCTACAAAGTGGATATTTTAAAATTAGAATTTCCCGCTGATCTAAAATATACTGAGGAATTCAAGGACAGCACATTTTATGCAGGAGCTTCTGCTTATGACTTAAGTGAAGTTAATGATATCTGTCAGAAATTGGATGAAACTTCAACCTTACCTTGGGTTATTTTGAGTGCAGGAGTAGATATTGAGGAGTTTATTGAAAACGTCAAACTTGCAACGGCAGCAGGCGCGAGTGGATTCCTATGTGGTCGCGCAATATGGAAAAGAGTTTTTGAATACTATCCAGATATCAGTGCTGTGACACAGTTCCTTGAGAATGAGGCGACTACGAATTTCCATAATTCAAATGCAGCCGCAGAAAACGCCTTGCCTTGGTTTGAGCATCGTCAATTTGGAGGGGTAGAAAACATTCAACTTGCAAAGCAATCGGAAAACTGGGTCCAACAGTATTAAAGCATAGGACTTATGTACTGCGCGCTGGATATTGTCCTACGCAAGCAAGTTGTCAAGTTTATTTTGGATTTTACGGGCGATTTCAAGTGTAGTCTCCGCAGGTATTTGTCCGCCGATTTCAGCGACTAATACGACAACAGTGTCGCGAACGAAAAGCCAATTCGCTCCAGCTTGCCAAACTGAATCTCCTATTTCAACTTTGTCATTGTCAACCGGTTGATAGACAGATTCGCGTCCACCAAATTTTGACAATGATTGCGCAGACAACCGAACTCGGCCCGTATCTGCAGCACTGTTGGCTTCATCTGCAGTTTCATAAAACCAATAATTGAGTGCGATTTGTTCAGCAGGGGCATCGTTTAACCACCACCGATCACGCCACCCAAATTGTGCAATTGGCTTTGCAGGTGCAGTGACCGAATATAACTCTTGTTGAGAACTTAGACGTGCCGAATACTCTGACAAATCCGATTCTGTTAACTGAATTGATTCCAGTGTAATGTTCATAATAAACATGATAACATGTTCGCAGCGCAAATTCTAATTAAAAACGAATATTTTATAAACATTTTCCTTAAAGAAAGCAACTAATAGATTATGCTTGCTATTTCTGTGAATATTAATGCATTTTGAAATCGGAGTTGTTTAAAAACTATCATTGCATATTATAGTGGAATTTACAATTAATAGGACACGCCTCAGAAGGCGAGGAAACCTTGCTCCTACGGGACTTGTGGTACTTGCAAGTGCATTGAAATGTCTTCTTAATTCTAAACTTTACTATAGTTTCAAGAAATTATGAAAATACTTTCTCGTTATTGTCTAAAAGAGTTCATTCCTCCTTTCCTAATAGCACTCTTATGTTTTACTTGTATTATATTGTTTGATGAACTTTTTAGACTTATTAAACTCTTCGTAAAAAAGGGTGTTAGTCCTTTTTATTTGATAGAATCACTGTTGTATGTAATGCCTGCAACAGTAGTCTTGTCCATTCCAATGGCTGCGTTAGTGGCAATCCTTTTAGCGTTAGGAAGACTCTCCACAGATTCGGAAATTATGGCTATGCGTGCACACGGGATTGCATTCCATCAACTTATGATACCACTTCTGAGTGCTACTGTTCTATTAAGTGTAATAGACTTGGCAATGATGGAATATGTTTTACCGAAGGCTACTCTCGCATCGGTCTCCCTAAAACGTGACATTCAAAAACACAATCCTGCCCTCATACTGGAGGAGGGGACGGTCATGAAAGAACTTCAGAGTGAAGGTAAACTTTGGATGTACGAATCGACTGATCCAGAAACAGAAAGACTACAAAATGTAAGAATCTGGGATGAAATTTATCCAGGACAGCCACGTCTAACGTTGGCAAAATCTGCTACACTCGGATATGAAAATGGTAACGCTAAATTGACGCTTTACGATGGCGAAACCTTTGAACCACAAACTGATGGATCAGAAGGTTTTAGAGTAACCCAATTTCAGCAACAAAGCATTACCCTTGATTTTACTCAGAATTTGCAACGCGGTGAATATAAATCGCAACATCCACAGACGATGCGTGTGGGAGAACTAAAGACACATATCAATAAATTAGAGAATTCTATAAACCTAAAACCTGATAAAGTTTCTGAATATACCATCAATAAACTCCAGTATGCTAGAGTAGAATTCCACAAGAAGTTTGCTCTCCCATTTGCATGTTTAGCGTTTGGTATTGTCGGTATCCCCCTTGGATTTATGGTGAAAAAGAACGGTAGAATGATAGGTTTTGGAATTGGGTTAGCAGTGATACTACTGTATTACCTCTTGCTTCAGATAGGTCAAAATTCTGGAATCAATGGAAGACTACATCCAGCCTTAGCGATGTGGTTTCCAAATCTCGTCATCGGTGTAATTGGTATTGCACTGCTTACAAGGATGTTCGGTGAAGGTAAGTTTAAATCAATACAGCATAGAGAACGCAAAGTGTCTATAGTTGTCAATAGGAACGCGGAATCTTAATGTGTTTCATACAGGTAAGAAAACTTGAACATATTGGACAGGTATCTACTAAAAGATTACCTTAAAGCCTTTTTTATCGGCTTCTTATTTTTTAGTGCACTCGTTGTAGTCGTCAGATTATTAGATAAAGATATTAAACACTTTGATGAAGGTATCTCTTATCTCACAGCGGTAAAAATCATTCTATACCAAGCACCGCGTCGGATTATGGAGATTGTGCCGGTTTCTGGTTTTGTCGCCATTTTCTTTGTCCTTGGTCGTATGGTTCGCAATAACGAATTTGTCGCTATGAAAGCCGGTGGAATAAGTGTCTATAGAATCCTTACACCCATAATTATTGTTACACTGATTCTATGTATAGTCTTCGCAATATTCTATGACCGAGTTGCCTCACCTATATACCATGAAGCAAATCTATTGCAGAAAAAAAGCCGACCGAAACATGGAAGGAATCTTGTTTTCAAAGGGAAAGACAATCGTATTTTTTATTCACATCAAATCAGTCTGGATGATAAAGCAATAAGCAAATTGACAATTTGGGAATCAGATAACACAGGGGAACTTGAACGTATTATCTATGCAAAAAAGGCGACTTGGACTGAGGCACATTGGCAGTTGAGCAATGGAGATATACGTCTATTTGAAAATGGTGTTGAAGTTGGATATGAGACTTTTGATCAGAAATCTATAGAACGATACGAAGACCCCGCACGTTTCATTGGTAGTGATAAAGACCCACGCGCTATGACCATAAAAGAGCTAAAGGAACAGATCGCATATAAAAAGGAAGCAGGTCAAATCTCGCGGATTGAACATGTTAAGTTACATCACAAAATTGCATATCCGTTTGCTGCTGTTGTAGTAGTAATGTTAGGCGCACCGATTGCAGTCCGATTTGGCAAAGCAGGATTTTTCGCTGGATTGGTTATCGCATTCTTTCTTGTGTTTATCTATTGGGCAATCTCCTTTGCAACTTTGGAAGGTTTGAGTGAGAACGGGAAGTTACACCCGTTTTTAGCATGTTGGGGGGCAAACATAATCTATGGGATTGTCGGTACCCTCCTAATCTGGCGTACACCAAGATAATTGTTGATGAGAATTCGATCTGTATGGCAATTCTTAAACAACTTTCCTACCAAATCAATACTTGTATCAATTTCAATATAATCCGCAAATGAACACTTCAAAACTCGGTGATTTCTTCTTTAAAATCCGCAGTTTCACTCCGATCCCGTTTATCATCGCACTTCTATATTTCACAAATCCCACTTGGATCAGTGTATCCATAAGTGTTCTATTCATAGTAATAGGAGAATTAATCCGAATTTGGGCAGTCGGATATGCAGGAGGAACGACACGAGCCACAGCACTCGGTGCGGCACGAGATCTTGTCACAACAGGTCCGTATAGTTATGTTCGCAACCCTCTCTATCTTGGAAACCTATTGCTCAGTCTCGGTATCACTATTTTTTCTAATGTGCTTTGGTTAATCCCTGTCTTAATTATAGGATATTTCATTCAATATCTTCCCATCATCTCAGTTGAAGAGAAATATTTACTTGATTCCTGTGGCAACGTTTATCAACAATATAAATCTCATATTCCACGATTCCTCCCTCACTTCCGGTCCTATAACAATCAATCCCATCACGATTTTTCTTGGGCACGTGCCTTCAAGAGCGAAAGACGCACTTTGACCGCAATAATCTGTGTCATCACTATGATTCTGGTCAGGGATTTGGTCTGAGTTTGTTTCATCGTCCATCTACAGCGAAAATATTCAAGACATAAAATCCTTGACAATCTTATATGGTATTATATATAATAATTTGAACTGATAATTGCCAAGACAATTATGGTAAAAAATAACCAACCTTATTTTCTAAATCGATCTTCCTATAAGAAGTAAATTTGCAAGACAGGTTACTTGTCCAAGAACAGTAATACTTAACTACTTTTCCAGATACATTGTTTAATACAGAACTTCAATCAATAAGGAGGAATGTGAGATGAATAATTTCGCTTTTTCAATTATGATCTTTTTTCTAATCGCAATCCTGTTCATTATGTCTGTTGACATCGCTTTTGCGCGAACGTTTAACAATGACTTTGAAACAGGAGACCTTACCGATTGGGAAAAAACGGGAACAGCGTTTGATTTCCAACCAACTTGGGGTGATAACCCAACTGCTCGTAACAGAGGTCAACCCTCACAACACCAAGGCGATTGGTGGCTTGGTCTTGCTGAAAGATACCAAGGACCGGAAAAGGGCGCAGCACTCGGACAGAATCCAGGAGATTTGGAACAGGACTCAAACGGCAACGTTGCTCCAGATGCACCCCAAGGCACATTAACCTCTATTGAGTTCACAATTGTCGGTGAATCTATGAATTTCCTAATGGGTGGAGGTAGCCGTGCTTGGGGAACTGCCGAACCTTGTTGTGTTAACCTTGTCATTAATGAAGAGGTCGTTAGAACAATGACCGGTAGTAACACAGAAAGTTTGACACGTAGAGAGTGGGATGTAGCTGACTTGAAAGGACAAATCGCTCAACTTGTCGTAGTAGATCAAAGCAGTGGTGGATGGGGTCATCCTAATTTTGACGATGTACATCAAGCTGATGCAGGTGGAGATAATATTCCATGGGCACAGGTGACTGCCGTTGACGCACGTGGAAAGTTAGCCGTCAGCTGGGCACAGATGAAAAAGTACTATTAGATAAAATATTCGGTTCATGTTTCTTCATGAACTGAATATATCATAACTATTCTAAACAGAAGGAGAAATGACTGATGAATAAATATGCTTTATCACTCCTGATTATCTGTTTTCTTGCAATCTTTGTCATTATGTCTGTTGACACTGCTTTTGCACGATCATTTAACAATGACTTTGAAACAGGAGACCTTACCGATTGGGAGGAGAAAACAGGAGATGCATTTGATTTTCAACCCACATGGGGAGATAACCCAACAGCACGAGACAGAGGACAACCCTCAAAACATCAAGGCGATTGGTGGCTTGGACTTGCAGAGAGATACCAAGGACCGGTTAAAGGCGCAGCACTTGGACAGGAACCAGGTGATATGCAACAGAATGCTCAAGGTGGTGAAGCACCTGATTTCCCACAAGGCACTTTAACCTCTATTGAATTCACTATTGTCGGAGAAACTATGAACTTCCTTATGGGTGGTGGCAACCGTGCTTGGGACACTGCAGAACCTTGCTGTGTCAACCTCGTGAGTAATGGCGATGTCGTTAGAACCGTAACAGGAGATAACAACGAAACAATGACGCGCAAAGAGTGGGATGTTTCTGATCTAAAAGGTGATACAGTTCAACTTGTTGTTATAGATAATAGTAGCGGAGGTTGGGGGCACCCAAACTTTGACGATGTACATCAAGCCGATAGAGACGGAGATAATATACCATGGGATAGAGTGCTTGCTGTTGATGCTCGCGGAAAGTTAGCTGTCAGTTGGGCGCAGATGAAAAAGTATTACTAAACTGAACCGACACAGTAACAGTAGGCGCGCTTTCTAAGCGCGCTTACATCTCATAATTCAACACGCTTCCATCATGGCGAGATTAATTCCAATCCCGCTCTTTCCCGAAACTTATTATATGTTTTCAATATCCCTTCTTCCATCGTATATGCAGGCGTAAATCCCATCTCATCAGCAATAGCAGATGCGTCATAGTCCCACGAAATACCGAATACACCCGGTTCCAATGTAATCTGAGCATCAGGCACCAAAGATTCCAAATATGCAACCCCCTCTTTGACAGGTCGGATGCCCCCTTTAATATTGAAAACACGCGTCTTCGTCGTCGGGCATGTGCATGCCATGACAATTGAACTTGAAACATCCTCAACATATTGCCAATCCACAGAGTCGTCTCCAAATGGACATACGTGGGGTTTACCCATCGCAACGTCTTCAATCATCTTTGTCGTGAATGAACTCATACCCCGAGTCCTACCTACACCATAAACAGCAGTAAACCGTAGTCCGATTGAATCAACACCGTAAGCATCAAAATAATGCATCGCATATCTCTCATTGAGAGACTTGCATGCACCATAGATAAACTTTGGGTAGTGCGGTGCATCGTTGAGTATCTGTTGGTGGTTGTAATCTTCAGGAGAACCGAACACCGCGACACTACTTGCCCACACAACACGTTTTATATCAAAAACACGTGCAGCTTCTAATATATTAATTGTGCCTTCGCAAACTATTTTCAATGCTTGGGGAGGATTCGCATTGCAAGCTGGCACTTGCCACGATGCGAGGTGAATTATACGATCAATCTCGTGTTCCTGCACTGTACGTAAGACATGTGGAAGGTCAGTTATGTCTCCTTGAACAAAAGTTAGACCTTCAATTTGCGCATCTGTGAGTACCATTTTTGGAATGGTTAGGTCATAAGCAAAATCGTAAACGACCACTTTTTCACCAGCGGTTAAAAGATCCCGAATTACATAACTACCGATGCAGCCCATACCACCGGTGAGTAGATATGCCATATAAAATACTCCATAATAATGTTGTGATATTGTTATCTATCTGAAATCATTTTTCACTCAGGTTTGTCCATATTCATCGGTTCATCCACATTCACGAGGATATCATCACCCTCAATTTTCACAGGATAGATGGGTAGTTTCTCCTCACCTGGCCAAACACATTCACCTGTCTTAACATCAAACTCCCACATGTGCATCGGGCAGGTGACACAGTTCTTGTCAATGAAACCGTAAGTCAATATCCCGCCAAGATGTGGACAAATATTGTTCATGGCGAAAAATTCACCTTCAACATTATAAATACCGACTAAAACACCTTCAACTTTGACACCGATACATCTACCGGGTTGTATCTGTTCAGTTGTCGCAGCTTTTACAAATTGTGACATATCTGTTCATACTCCAATCGTTGTAATACCAATTCTAATAATAAATTTCCTTTTTGAATTAGAATGTCCGAGGCGCAATGAATTGCGCGACTACGAACCATCTATATTTTGAAGGGTATGTTATTTTTTAGAAATGGTATAATATATGAATCGAGATAAACGATTCTTTCCATCCTATATTTTCAACACAGATAGACATTATCGTGATATGACTTTACCCTCTCCGCGTGGATCAGTACCACCATCTTGACATATTCCTCCATCCCACAGACGAATTGCATGACCTGGTCCACCAATACCACCGCTTGCTGAAATATCATGCCCAAGTTTTCTCAATCCTTCAAGCGTTTCTTCACCAGCACGAGATTCCACCTGAATTGGTTCAGCACCATCACAGTGAAAACGCGGAGCATCTAACGCAGCTTGCGCGCTGACTTGCATGTCAATTAGACTAACGCTGATATTAAGTTGATTGTTCTGGATCGTACGACCGCCAGGTATACCATAAGTTGCAAAAGGCATTCCGTCCAATGTTGCAAGGCAAGGACCCATATTGTGGAGTGGACGTTTTCCAGGTCCAATAGAGTTTGCCAAACCGGGTCTCGGATCAAAACGACCCACACCGTGTCCAAATAGCAGACCAGTTCCAGGTACAGTTACCATTGAACCGAATCCACCACCGTGTGTCTGCGTCAACGATACCATATTCCCTTCCGCATCAGCAGTAGAGATATGACTTGTGCAACTCATCGGCTCATAGTAGACTACTTCACCGGGTTGAGGTGTTTCAAGTCCTGACTTCAATTGTTTACTGAGTTTCGCTGTGAAACTATCAGACAACTCTTCATCTATATCAATATCAACGAAAGCAGGATCCCCAAAACGACGAAGCCTTTCAACCCAACATATTTTCATTGCTTCGGCAAAGAGGTGAAACCTTTCTGTGAGAGTCATTCCAGCAACGTCATATCCTTCCACCAAACGAAGCATCTGCAAAGTGGTTAGTCCTCCTGCACCGAGTGGCGAGGTATAGACAGAATACTCACGGTACTGGATTTTGTAAGGATCTGTAATAAAGGGACGGTAATTCTTCAGGTCATGATATGTCAAACACCCACCTAATTCCTGAATATGGTTTGCGATTGTTTCTGCGATATGTCCTTCGTAAAATGCTTTGTGTCCACCTTCAGCAACTGCTTCCAAGGTCCTTGCAAGGTCAGGATTAGTGAGAACTTCACCTCTTTTAGGCGGGGTGCCATTTTTAAGGAACACACGTGCTGTTTCAGGAAACTCTCTCTTCCAACGTTCAGCATTTCCTGCAATCCCACCACGATTAGCACCATTGGGTGCGTATCCGTAACGAGCAGAATTGATAGCAGGACGTAACACATCAGAAAGTGGAAGACTGCCATACTCATTTGATGCTAAACAGAGACCTGCGACAACGCCTGGCACTCCAATAGATAGCGGTCCGTGAACATTTACACGTCCCGGAACACGGTATCCAGCAACTGCATCGGGGGCATCCTCAATTGTGAACATATCTTCGGAAGCGGAGGCAGGTGCAGCACTGTTGTAATCAATCGCTACAACATCTTGCGTTTTCTTACGATAGATAAGCATACAGCCGCCATAACCAGCAATACCGTTATGCGAAGGTTCAACAACTCCTTCAGCAAACGCAGCCGCCACAGCAGCATCAACTGCATTACCACCTGCAACCAGCATGTCAAATCCTGCTTTTGCAGTGCGAGGATGGGGACCGACGACAGTCCCATATTTCCTTTTGTTTGAATTCACGCTGTATTCCTTTGTAAATGGATAATGCAAGGTATTTTAAGGTGTTTTCATTGAATTGTCAAGTTTTTCTGGTATGGATAGTATAGGAATAGTGTTGACACATCAAGCATGCTCTTATAAAATTGAATGCGTATAAACCTTTGATTATAGTCCTTATTCACAAAATAATTCTACTGATATTTAATCAGATATCGGGTGTCAGCAAACTAACTTATACCATCAGAAACAATAAACTGAGAGGAAAATAATGGATTCAAATACACAACAGAATGAAGCTCAGAATGTTGAACAGGAAAAGAGAATCATCAACTTATGTACTCAAAACTTGAATACTATCGGAAAAGCGGTTCAGTTATATCTCAACGACAACGATGATTACCCTGAGTGGTTATCCGATCTCCACCCCAATTATCTACAAGATGCAAGCAACCTGATCTGTCCTGCTGATAAAGAGAATGGACAGGTATTTCATTCATTCAATGAAGATAAAAATAGATCTATCAGTTATGATTACCAGTTTCACCCAGAGTACCGAGAGGAAAAGTCTGAACAACGTTTGATTTACGGAGATGCTATGCCACTGGTGCGTTGCAGACACCATAAAAATCAAGAGTTTACATGTCTTAACTTGAGTTTTGCTTTTGAAGTATTTACTTCATCTGGAAATTGGGAATATACGCCAGAGGACATGTATGGAAGTCCAGAAAAATCCATAGAAGCCTTGGAAGCAGGACTAAAGCACCAACCAAAAAACCATCTTGTCGCCGAGTTTGCATATACAACATTAGTCCATCTCTATATTGATGCTGGACGTATGGAGGATGCCAAGAAGTTTGTTAACCGCCTTAAAATGACAATGAATCAGGACAATCTAAAGACATGGTTTCTCCTTGGTGAATTACTTGAGATGACGAATCAACGTGAAGAGTGTCTGACTATTTTTGAACAACTTGAAGAACAATATCCAGAGGACCGGGATTTACTCAACAAACTTGCATATATCAACGACAAACTTGGAAATTCTGAAGCCGCTGCAGCCTATGATCGGAAATCCGATCCGAAATATGAACTGTGGGGTAAAGTTGTATCAGATTTTTCTACAATTGACCTTGATGGGAAACCAATTTCACTCCAGCAATATCGTGGGAAGGTTGTATTACTTGATTTTTGGGGTATATGGTGTGGATTCTGCAGTCACGAAATGCCTAATCTCAAAAAGGTCTATGACACCTACAAGGATCAAGGATTTGACATCATCGGAGTCAGTCTTGATGATGAAGAAGCAGTACTACGAGAATATATAAAAGAGAACGACATCCAGTGGCGACAAATTTCCAGTGGCAAAAGGTGGGAAGAGGATCCGCTTGCGAAGCAATTTGATATTACCGGTATTCCAACACAGTGGCTTATTGACAAAGATGGCACATTAATCTCGCACAAAGCAAGAGGAGAGGAGTTAAGGAGTTTAGTTAGAGACGCACTCAAGAATGATTCATAAAATTGAATAATTCCATAGTCAGGTGCGGCTACAACCCTTCCACACTTCACACATCCGATTTTGTTTGACATACAAAAGATGAACGGGTAAAATGATAATAAAACAGAATCATAACATAAGGAAAGGAAGATGCAAAAATTAACATTTCTATCTGTCATTCTGTGTTTTCTCCTTGTTACTTCAGTGAATAGTGAATTTCTACCAGAGGATAACAGTGCCGATTTTGGGCTGAAATATGGAGAATCAATCACAGGCATACCTCCCAGTAAACCCAAAATAGATGGTAAACTTGATGACTGGAGATATGCTGTCTGGGTTGCCTTTGACTCTGAAAAAGAACTACACCGTGGTAAAGGTTCGTGGAAAGGCAAAGATGACCTGACAATGACATGGTCAACGATGTATGATGAAAATAATTTCTATTTTGCTGCTGCAGTAATGGATGATATCTTTGCTCCAGCTGCAAATGCTGCTGAACCCTGGGGCGGTGATTCAATATTTTTGTATGTGGACTGGGAAAAACTAGGTGTCGGTGTCCCGGTCTTTAAACCCAATTTTGCACGTATCAACAATAAAGCACTTGTTACAGACTTCAGTGCAGTTAAAAATCAGAATGTACCTAACTCAGACATCGCTATTACACCTACTCCAGAATTGGGAGAAGGTGGAATGATTTACGAAGTAGCTATGCCGTTTGATTGGATTACCAAGGAAAACATTGAAGACGGATCCGAAATCGGGTTTACTCCTGGATATGAAGAGGGGACAGATAACCCCGAAAAAAGAGCTGATTTAGTCTTTATGTGTTGGAACGGTTTGAATCCTGACGATTCCGCGAATCTTGGAACATTGAAGTTTAGTGGGCCACTCGCTGTCAGTTCAAAAGGAAAATTAGCGATCACTTGGGGATATTTGAAGAATTCTGATAGATAATAATCTACATGCTAAAAGTGATTGACAATGTTCGGTCGGGAATATTAGACTATTCATATACCTTATGCCAGAAAAAACAAACAAGCAAGAAGAACTTTTTATACAACTGCTTGAAAAGATAGACATTTTACTAACTCGTTTGGAAGCAAACACAAAAGACGCATCAAACGACTGTCTTGACAACTATATCGCATTTAAATGGCAAACGCAAAACGGAAACGGACACCTTGTGCCTGTTAAACACCCGCATCTTGTTGATAGTGCCGATTTAATCGGTATAAATTCGCAATATACCGTCTTAGATCAAAACACACGACAGTTTCTTCATGGTGTCCCCGCAAATCATGCACTATTGTGGGGAGACAGGGGAACGGGAAAGTCATCACTCGTCAAAGCCATGTTGAAACAATATTCGGCACAAAGACTTCGTTTAATCGCTGTCGGAAAAGATGGACTTGCTCATCTACAAGAAATCGCAGAGCTGCTGTGGGACAGACCAGAACGGTTCCTCCTCTTCTGTGATGACCTTGCTTTTAGCGATCACGAGCCGGAATATCGCGAACTGAAAGCGATTTTAGAAGGTGGTATTTCTGAATGTCCAGATAACATCCTCATATATGCAACATCCAATCGTCGACACTTGATGCCACGACAAGTAGCAGAAAATCAGTATCCACAGAATGAGGAAGATGAACTTTATCCACGGGAGGCAACAGAAGAAAAAGTATCACTCAGTGACCGTTTTGGATTGCGTATCGCCTTTTACAGAATTTCTCAGAATACATACTTACAGATTGTGTCCCATTATGCACAAAAATTGGGAATTGAGATACAGACCGATGAATTACATCGTGCAGCATTGGAATGGGAAGCATCATCCAGTGGACGTTCGGGACGTGTGGCATATCAGTTCATTACAAATCTCGTAGGACAATTAACACTTACCGGCGACTATTAGGTGAAAGACCACTTACAGTTTCAATTATTTGTATATAGGAAGTTAAATTCATGAATGACACACTGACACAACAATACCTATTTGATGTACAAGGTTATTTAGTCATTGAGGATGTTTTGAATTCAGATGAGGTAGCTGAACTCAATCAACGCATTGACGAACAGGAATTGCCTCCACCGGGAAAAGCACAAAGATTTGGCAGTGCACCAGACGGTTCCGGATTCTTACAGTGGGGTAAATCGTTCTGTAACCTACTTGATCAGCCAAAGATAATGGAAATACTCCGTTTTCGTTTGGGAGACTGCTTTCGTCTTGACCGTATCTACGGTATGTATATGAAAGACGGAATGTCAAGAGGTGGTTTGCACGCCGATTATGGGGCTTCATCTCCTACCTCAAAGGCAAAACACGGAGAATATTTCCCATTTAGAGATAACGAGATACACAACGGTTTTGTCGTAGTAACATGGAATTTAGCCGACACAGGACCTGACTATGGTGGATTCTGCTGCATTCCGGGCAGCCACAAAAGCAACTATAGACTGCCACACGAAATAGCAGCTGCCCCTGAAAAAGCACCATGTGTAATTATCCCAAACGCTCCTGCTGGATCTGCGATTATGTTTTCTGAAGCTCTAACACACGGAACAGCTGCATGGAACGGTAAACACCAGCGGCGTTCACTTTTATACAAATATTGTGTCTCGCACATGGCATGGACATCACGTCGTGTAGCACCACCGCAGGATATCGAATTAACTGAACGGCAAAAGATACTTTTTCGTGAACCTGCTGACCCACATCGTCACTTTCCATCTCTCTTTTGATGTCTATCGTTAGGTTAGAAACCGCACTAAAGTATTGGAAACCACTACTACAATTGAGAAACGTGAAAGTTGATTAGTGTTGGAGAAGTATTTGACAGTCTTCATATTACTAAGGTATAATACGGTGTATGGCACAATATGATGAAATTGTGAAGCATTTGATGGATAGATTCGCAAATAAATTCGCTGTACTTGCCTTTGATACACCACTTGATCATTTGACAGAGTTACATCTCACTGCGATTGATACACCCAGTGTTGAAACATTCACACAAACATTGAATGGATCAGAAGGGCAAACCAATAGTCTCACGCTATGTTCTAATCGTGTATGAAACATAAAATAAACAAGACTGTAATTATAGTGAATTCATATTCAATTATGTTCAACTATTACACAATATGGAGGAAAATATGAAGAATGGGAGTATGTTCTGCCTAATATTAATTCTATTATTAGCAGGTATAATTCTAATACGAACTACTAACGCAGTTCCCAAAAAAGGAACCTTACGGGTCAGTGGTGATAACACTTGGATTGCCTATGTAAACGGAGAGAAGGTTGCAGAACACGTTAACTGGGATCAACCGACTGTATCAGATTTTGAATTGGATAACGGCTTTGCTGTAATCGCAGTATATGTGCACGATGCCGAACCGGGTGCTCAAGGAAGAGGAGGATTCCTCGCGGATATTGTACTAGACGACAAACCTGACTACATCGGTACTGGTGAAGATGGATGGAGATGTCAAGCAGGAAAACCTATCGCAGATCGAAATGATGGTTGGGAAGAAGTGGGTTTTGATGACAGCGATTGGGAAACAGAACTTCAGATTTATGACAAATTTGGTGCCGGAATCTGGGGTGGAGGCGCAGCAGCAATGCGCGATATCTTTGGTGATCCAGAATGTACCGCAAATTGGGTATGGTGTGGACCAAACGATGTTGAAGACGACATATATTTCCGCTATACAATCGGTCAACTCCCCGTTGAACCAAGTGGTAAAATCACCTCGACTTGGGGCGCATTGAAGAGCGAACGGTAAACTTATTATCTTATGGAACGGTTCTTATACAGTTCCATAAGATGCATATATAGAAAGTAAAATCAATCCATACTATTTTTGCGACTGAACTACTTGTGCAATTTTCGTGAAGACATCTTCAATATCGGTTAAATCAATACATGAATACGCCACCCGTAACTCAGTTTCGCTCAGTGCGATTATGCCGATTCCGTGTTCATTGAGCAGGATTTGACGAACAGTCTCTGCATTCCCAGCTTTTAAAGACAGACAGATGAAATAACCAGCGTGGTTAGGATAGACATCCCAAAGTTCAGTATAACGTGTATCATTTGCTATCTGTTGTGCCTTCAAGGCTCGATCTTTTAGTATTTCAAAGTGCCGTTGTTTCTGTTCACCATAACCAACTGATTTCATTGCTTCAAGGATAAGTGTTTGCGATATTTGTGCTGCACCTGATGTGCTTATCCGGATTAACCCACTGAGTTTTTCCTCAATCGGTTGCATTGCACTTTCCGGTAAACCGAATGTCAAAAACCCGACACGTAAACCCCAAGCGTATTCCTCTTTGGTAGCACCATCAATCTTTACGGACACAACGTTGGAATGACATCCGACTAATACACCGAAAAGGGATTCATGCATGACATCAGAATCATACCAAAAACCGGAATAAGCATCATCAACTATGACAAGGAGATTGCTCCCATTCTCTGCACACGACACAATTGTATCTCTAATCTGATGTGCTTCATTGCGCGTAATTGCATATCCGGTCGGATTGTGTGGAAAATTCAGCAGAATTTGCACCTTGTCAGTAGCAGTCTCATATAGTGTCCGCCTGAATTCATTGATGTTAAAACACATGTCTGTATTGAAGAATGGGTAGGTTTGGATTACTGCACCTGCTTTTGTCTCAAATATCAGTCTATAATTACCCCAATTTTTTTCTGGAAGTATGAGTGTATCACCGGTATTCACAAACAGATCCGAGAGTAGATTGAAACAGTGTGTCATTCCACTCGCCACAATCGGAAGGCTGATATGTGTTTTTTCAAGTAAGGGGTTTTTTGAACGAATATGAGTCTGCCAGCACCTACGTAATTCTATATTACCGAGAATTGGTGGGTACCCGTAAACACTCTCTGGAGAAAGTGTTTGCACACTATGATGTGAAACATTCAAATGCATCAGTTGACTATCTGCCGTTGCGACTGCACGGGTTGCATTCATACGGTGTGCTTTTACAGATGCTTCCGCACTCTGGCTTAAGATGCCTTTTGGCAAGTAGATACGTTTGCCTAAATCTGAAAGTAATGAGTAAACCGTGGGGGCTGTCGTGCGGATATGACTATTCAATTCAGCAGCTAAAGGATTAATGTCTTGCATTTGATGTTGTTTTTCAATTGAATGTAATGTTATAATAGAAGTATGTATAGATTGTATACAATTGTGAATTGAGTCAGGTTAAATGTCAACCCAATTTTACAAGGTTTATCCCAAATCTACTAAATTATTGTGAATGATGTGTGAATCATGAAAATAATACTTAAAACATTCTTGATAGTTCTATTTGTTGCAATCGTCATTGGGTTTTTATTCTGTGTATATGTCCTCAATGCACCACCGATTGCACAAACGGAAGCACCAAAATTACAAGTTCACATCAGTTCAGCAATTCGCGGAAGACCTACTACGAACTCAAAGCCGATCGCATATACCAAAAGTCATTATCTTTTTGATATTGACCTGAGGTATCTTAGCAACTTAAACATTGGTGTTTTTTCTAATGAAATGTTGTTCAGTGTGGCTCTTGGACAAAGGGCAAAATACAGTGCCGGTCTATTAGACAAAGAACTACAGACCTCCTTTGACTGGAAAAAAATGTTTCAAAATTCTTTAGGTGGAGTCGAAATAAAATCAAAATCACCTGATGTTAAGGTTGTACTAAGCGGTAAGGATTGGATGCTCACAGATGAAAATGGTGCAGGTTACACCGTCCAAAGAAATGGAAATAAACTCAGAATATATCTACCCAATTTTGAAGATGTATTTAACAAAAACAAGGTTTCTCTCTCAAAGGATCTGGATTTCTCCGTTGTTAAAGCAGGAAAACAGTGGATGTTGAAAGATAATAAATTTCTCCAGACTTATGAAATAAAGTCTGGTCAGAAAAAATTGGATATTCTACAACAATCGAAGTATCCAATTAAGACGCTACTCTTTAAAGTTAATACAGCATCTACAGATACCTTGAGTGAAGGAACATTTAGCCCCGACATTTACGAGGGATTTGAGAAGAAGAATATACCTTTATCTAAAAAAGCTAAGTTGATTGCTGCCGAAGACAAAATGAGTTGGGAAGTAATTGATGATACACAGAAGTATGCTATCAGAAACGAGGATGGTTGGTTGAATGTCCGTCTAAATCTTGAAAGTGATTGGCTATATATTGATATTACCGATAGATTGAAAGGGTGGATTCCAAGTAAGAGTGGATTCATATTCTATCCTCCTGATCCAACGCTCAGTTCACGACAGAAACTAAAAGTCAAGGTAATTGGTGTCATGGATAGATTGAAAGAAGCGTTCGGTGTATTTAAAAAACCCGTTCCTCCTCAAAATAGTGAACTCTCAAATAAATAATGTAACTTTATCTGTTTATATTGTAAAACATAGACTCTATATCTGTTACAGGTCAGAACAACAGTTGTCCACATATACATGAAGATCCTTTTTTTGTCTCCCACCGTGCCTTACCCTCTCACCGACGGAGGACGCATCCGCGTTTATAATCTACTCAAACAAATTGCACAGGACAACGAAGTTACACTACTGGCATTAGAGACTCAACCATCCGATGTTGACAGTGTTTCTCATATCCAACAATATGGTATAGTTGTCCATCTTGTCAAACATTTGCACACACTGCCTCGTGTTTCTCTGTCTACGCTCCTCAGTGCGTTTTTTAGAAGAAAACCGATTACAGTAGCCCGTTACAATGTGTCTACCTATCGACAAAAGTTACAGGAACTGTTAGCATCTGAGTCTTTTGACATTATACATTATGAGATGTTTCATACTGCACAATTCCATACAGAATCAGACCTGCCAAGTGTTCTCTCACAGCAAAATGTTGACTCTGCTATTTGGCATCGTCTAACAGGTGAAACAACAAACATATTCTATAAATTGGCATATTGGACACAGCAAATTGCCTTCCAACGTTATGAAAGTGTGCTAAGTCCAAAGTTTAATGCAGTGACCTGCACATCTGAAATTGATGCTGCCATTTTTGAAAAACACTGTCCGAACGAAATTGTAAAGGTCATTCCTAATGGAGTTGATGTTTCTCATTTTATGCCTGATTCTGAATCTGAAGACGCAGCACATCTTATCTACATCGGTAGTATGGATTGGTATCCAAACGAAGATGCCGTTTCATTCTTTGCAAATGAGGTGTTACCGATTATCCGTGAGAGAGTGCCAAACGTCAACTTTACTATTGTCGGAGGAAATCCTTCAGAAGATATCCAACGCATAGCAGAAAGAGACGGTGTCGTGGTAACAGGACGTGTGCCAGAGATCAAACCCTACTTCTCAGCTGCAACGGTATTCGTTGTGCCGTTACGGATCGGCAGTGGTACGCGCCTCAAAATACTGGAAGCATTGGCAATGGGGAAAGCAGTCGTTTCTACCACTGTTGGGGCGGAAGGTTTGACACTTCAGGATGGAGATGAGATTATGATTGCTGATGAACCGAACCATTTTGCAGAAGTTGTGATACGTTTACTCACTGATCCCGCACTACGTAAGAAAATTGGTCAAAACGGAAGAAGACGCGTTGAGCAGGATTATGATTGGCAAAACATCGGAAAAAAATTGCTTACTGTTTATGAGTCAATTCTCAGCAAGTAGTGTTATAGTGAAATGTAAAAACACTCGCATACTCCGTGGTAGATGCGGTTTCCTAACCGCATCTATGAGACTGAACAAACACCGGTTCGGTTAGGAAACCGAACCTACCGTAGTGTGTAAATAATTATGGTTTTTACTATAATTGTTTCACTCACTCTCAATTTCATATACAACTGTAACACTTATAGTGACAGTAAGTTCACCGGAGACGATTGGTGTGGATGTACGTTCAGCATCATCAGCGAAGGCTGACTCCGCAACAGCATACGGTATTGGTGGACTTTCGTAATATGAGTTTTCAGTTATAGTAACAGGTTGCCCAAGTGTTACGCCGCTTGCTTCTGCTATAGTGAGTGCTTTTGCTTCAGCATTTTTCACAGCTAACGCACGTGCTTGTTCTTGTAATGGCGTAGTATCTTCAATCATAAACTGAATGGAATTGAGAACGATGCTGTCACCACCTGCTTCGGCGGCATCATCAATCACATTGCTGAGTGTATCCAATTCTCTCACTTTTGTCTGAACACTGTTATTCACTCTATAACCACGAAGTTTGCGTTCCCCTTCCGAATAATCGTATTGCGGATAGATACTGAAATTCTGCGTTATTATATCTTTTTCCGCTATACCGTTTGCCTCAAGCGATTCAATCAATGCTGTCATTGCACTTGCTGCTTCTTCGCGTGCATCTGCAACAGAATCTCTCTCAACAGAAACGCCTAAGTTAAGCGTTGCGATATCAGGTTCACCTGATACCGATCCGCTTCCATTGACATTTATTGTCCTACCAGATAAAGACGGTGTAAAAACCTGTGAAACAAGATTTCTATCGCAGGCAGTCAGTGTTGAAACCAGCAATATTAGAATTAGAAGCATGCAATTTCGAAAATTGAAAGAATAGGTATTCCAACCCGAACTTTCTTGTGATGTAGACATTAGAGTCTCCTTGATTTTTATATATTCATTACATTAATTTCCAAACAACTTGATCTGTTCAGGTGGGATAGAGATTGAAACACCTGCATTGTTTGTAAAATGAATATTTTCATTCCTTTTGATAAGACCAAATAACATTTTTTCGTAGAAAGATAAATCCGTAAACTGTGGTACTGATTTGTGCTGTTCATTGTAAAAATCAGCATCAATATATGACCATACGCTGTCCCAACGGTTAATTGATTTTGATTTTAGTTTTGTATAGTTACGTACAGCATCAACTAATATACCACCATTTGTCCTCTCAAATTTTGCGTTGCTTACGGTTATGTGTGATGGATATGCATGTGCATATACGACAGTATCGGAGGTTTTCCACAACATACCTTCTTTTGGCTTTTCTGTCGGTTGTCCATGTTTTGAGACACACATTTTGGTAATATTCTGTGCACTCTTTACCGGTTTTTCTGTGATATATCCTGCTGCTCGTAGTTTGTTATCTTTGAATGTATAGACGAGAAATGCGGGGACACCAGCAATCTTACTTCTATATACCAGCACGTCATCTGTGCGTTGATACACTTGCATATCTTTCTCAACAAGTAGGACGCGTTGGCGACTGTCCCCCCATCGAGTCTCACGGAAATCGTAATCGTTCGTGTTCTCTTCAGATAGAGTTTTGGAGATGGATGCACATCCGGTGAGAAGTATGAATATGGGTAGTGCTAAACAGACCATAGTTTTCATAATTATACTCCTTATATCTTTTTGGGAGTTAATATAACAATTATTGTAAGTACGTATGAAATGCAATGTTGAAGAAAACTATGTGTCATGACGTAGACAGAAAACTTTAATCTGGAGATACTTCCTCAACTGTTTGTGATGGATTGCCTTCGTTAGTTCCTTCGGTTGTTGCACTCTCCATTAGTTTGTCCGATTTCTTGATTAGATTGTCAACATTGGATTTGAGTAGTCTGAAAACTTGTTCCTTTTCATCACTATTTACGTATAGTTTTCCACCATCCTCATTACCGATATGTAAGGTTTTGGTTGAACCATCATTAAGTATAGCAGAAATTGAGGATGTAGGGGAGTCTAAACCGTATTCTGCAAGTTCTTTTGCCTCAGCGAAGTCGTCAGTCTGTAATTTACTTAACTTATTCAGCAGATTATCAACTTGATTTTGAATCACAGCAGCTGTCGTTGGTTGTAACATTTGCCACTTGTTCTCAGCATCTAACATCAATTCAACTGTTTCTTCAGGTGAAGTAATGTTTATTTTTGTGACGATGCCTTTATTGAAGTCAAAAATAGTTCTGTCTTTCCAAGTTCGTGTGCTTTTATCAAAAACTCCTTGTAGGTAACCTTTTGCAACGTAAACATCCTTGGAATCAGCAGCACGCACATAACTGCTTAAAAATCCGGGAGTGTTTTTCCCAACAAACAGATGTGCTATCAACTTATCATTTGCATCCATCAATTTCACTTCAACACCGCTGCTATCAACCTGGAATTCAGCTTGTTTTTCTGGATTGTCAGAGACTTTATTGGCATTATCAAATTCTGCCATTTTTGTGAACAAATCATTTAAAGCTTCTGTATCTGCAGGGTAGTTATCCATTGAAGTGACAAGCCACTTATCATCATGTTTTGTGAGAGTTGATGTTTCACCTTTAGCAATAATCTCTATTCTTGCTACCTGTTCCTTGTCGAATTTCGGGAAAAGCGCAGTTGCTTCATCAACTTTCTTTTGATAATCACTTTTCCTGAATGGGTTCTCAAATATCAGGACAAGGAGCAGTAAAAAAACAAATATTCCACTTAGAATGAGTAGTTGTTTCTTTTTCATTGTTCTTTTGATTGATTTAATATGCTTATATCCGTGAACCGTAGGTTCCAACCAACCGTTTTACCCTCCTTTTTAATAGATACCGAATTAACCCGATAATAACGACTAACAGAGGAATACCAACGGTACACAAGTATTTGATGAGATTTTTTATTAAACCCGAGACTTCATTTAAGGGTCTGCTTGTTATTGAATGTGAACGTATACCGATAAGAGTGTCTCCAAGGGTTAACCAGTCAATACAGTTTAAGAAAAACTTGGCACTCTTTGGATTCAGTTGTGATAGGATTCCTCCTGTTCCGACAACAATAATTTGCGTATCGGTACTATCTGTAATTGTAGTTCGGTCTTCAGTTTTTGGTGTTGTGTTAGATTTGTCATCCTCATTTTCACCTTCAGAATCCGCTTCTGGTTCTGTGGTTGGGATCTCTTTATCTGCATAGAAACTTTTGAATTTACCTTCCAAAGCTGCAGCAACAGTAAACACTTGTAAATCTGTCTGTGGAATAGGTGAACCGGGCATTAGGTTGTATACACCTTGAAAACTTTGTCCAAATTCAGTAGTCTTTGCTAATGCTGTTGCTGTTATCCCCTCTTTCGTCAAGGTCTCTAAAGAACTTGTCCAAGGTAAAGTCAATTCCTCTAATTGGCTCGTAATAGCGTTTTCTTTTGAAAAATTGGTTTTGTGGATTTTGATAAAATAGATATAAGGTTGAATAAAGGTCATTCTACCTTGTTGTAGCTGCACAGAATCATGTGATCTGCGATCACCTATAAGATTATTCCCGAGTTTAATACCGTAGTGTTCAAGTAGATCGTTCAAACCAGTAGCAAGTGGTGTGCCTTGTAGGGTTTGGGGTTGCATCGTAATGGGATCAATTAGGAATAATGCTCTTCCACCGTGCATGATAAACTGGTCAATCTCATATTTCTCTCTTTCTGTCAACATCTGTTTTGGTCCTGCAACAACTAAAGTCGTTACAGATGGGTCAACAGGTTCTCCTGTTTGAAGGTCAACCGTCGTGATGTTATATTGTCCATCTGCATTCTTGTCTAAGAGTTGCCGCAGTTGCTGATTTGCCTGCGTCTGTGCATTGATATCATATTCATCATGTCCGGTCAAGAATCCGATAGTCTTTACATCCTTGGTCGTCACTTTCACAATTGTGGATGTGAGTTCGTATTCTAAGTTAGCAGTAGATTGAACAACGGGTAGTACTTCCTCTTTTCCACTATAACCTACGGAAATAGCCATATAGACGTTTGCAATGACGGCTTTATCCTTCTCAAAAACATTGATTGGAACTTCCTGTATACCCTTAAAACGAAGTTCCTGTTTTTGCGCATCGTCCATATCGCTAGGATTGATATAGTCAATTTGCAGTCTCCGTGAGAACGCATTATATTCATCCAAAACATCTCTGACATCCTGTAGTATTTGACCTACTCGTGCGGGTTCCGTTGAAAAGTATACGGTGATTGTGACAATGTCATCTAAATTCTTAATAGTCTCCTTGGTTGATTTGGATACGGTATAACGTTTATCCTCAGTGAGATCCAATCGTACAAAACGACGTGCGGAAAGAAAATTAATCAGAACCAGAATGCCAAATATGAGTGCAGCAAATGCTAAGGTATTAGCACCGTATCTTATCCGTTTATCAGCCAAAACAATTTACCTCCTAAACCTAACGCCATTTTCTACTTTCTACCATGAGTGTACTCAGATATAGAAAAAATCCAGTGATTGTTAAATAGTATATAATATCTCGTGAATCAATGACTCCGCGTAGGATACTACTATAGTGAACACCGAGTCCAAGATAACTAAATATTGGAAATAACCAATTGGGAGTGCTAAAAAGCACAATGTCCTCTCCGATAATCAGTAAAGCAAAGCATGCAGAAATCCCAAGAATAAATGCGACAATTTGGTTCTCAGTAATCGTTGAAGCAAATAATCCGATAGACAGGTATGCACCACCCATCAAGAGAAGTCCGATGTAACCACATATAATAGTGCCACCATCCGGATCACCCAGAACTATGACAGCAATTGGAAGTGCAAGTGAAAAGAGTGCAGTTACTGCGAGCAACCCAAAACTTGCAAGAAATTTTCCTACAACTACCTCATAGTCCTTTAGCGGCAAGGTCATGAGTATTTCTGCTGTACCGATCTTTTTCTCCTCCGCCCAAAGTTTCATGGTAACAGAAGGAATAAAGAATAAAAAAATCCACGGCATTAACCCAAAGAATCCTCGCATTTCGGCTTGACCACTAATGAAAAAAGTTCTGAAGAAAAGCCATGATGAAATAGCAAGGAAAAATGTAATAAAGATATATGCAATGGGTGAATTGAAATAACTTCTAAATTCTTTTTTGAAAATTGCGTTGATGTTTTGCATAGTATTCAATCTTATTTTCGGTGTAGGGTGTTCAAGGAACGACTAATATAATTTTCGGTATTATTCTTCTTCAGATGAATCCCTTTCTTCTATTATGCTATTAGAGGGTGTATGACTGTTTATTCCTGTTGTAAAGTGAAGGAATATATTTTCCAAATCAATCGTTTCATGGTGAAGTTCAACGAGATCCCATTGGTTTTGTTGTGCAGCGTGGAATAATTTGCTTGACGCATCATACCCCTCTTGTGAGGTCGTTATTTCATAACTCACGACACCGTTATCTGTCTTCACATGGGCAACCCCAGTCACGCCATCCAAATCTCTTAATTGAGGTGTGATTTCTTCCTCAGTTCCTCTGATAGTAAGATGTACCTTATCCTCACTCCGAACTTGTTCAATTAGGTCCTCTAATGTGCCGTTTGCAACTATCTTACCTTGATTGATCATCAGAATTCGGCTACATGTTGCGGCAACTTCAGGTAAAATGTGTGTGCTGAATAGAACAAGTTTCTCTTTCCCCATCTCAATAATCAAGTTTCGAATCTCAATAGTTTGGGTAGGGTCAAGTCCAGATGTAGGTTCATCTAATATCAGGATAGGTGGGTCGTGGATGAGACTTTGTGCTAATCCGACGCGTTGTCGGTAACCTTTGGAGAGTTCACCAATGTCTTTTTGTATTACCCCTTCAAGTCCACATATATCAATGACCGTATTAATTCGTTCTTTGCGTTGACTCTTAGGTATATCACGAACTTCCGCCATAAATTTGAGGTATTCAACTACTCCCATATCTACATATAGCGGTGCACTTTCAGGGAGGTAACCGACATTTTTCCTGACATCAATGGGGTGTTCAAGGACATTGTAACCGGCAACGGTAGCATTCCCAGCATCTGCGGTGAGATAGCAGGTGAGGATACGCATTGTCGTAGTCTTGCCAGCACCGTTCGGGCCAATGAATCCTACAACTTCTCCAGCTTTAGCATCAAATGAGACTTGGTCAACAGCAAGCGTTGGTCCGTAAGATTTGGTAAGTTCTCTGACTTCAATCATTGCATATAATATTTCTTTTTAATGTATTAATATTGAGATGTGGTTGGTGAAAAGGATTTCAAACCAACGTCATATCAGGATAAAACCTTAATAATATTATCATGTTAATCTCTGAATGTCAAGGAAAAATAAATGTATTCATCTGAGACATCTAATTGTCAGAATGCAGTATGTGATTCCTGCTGCTGTCTCTAACAAAATATCAATATTTATGTAGGTTACAAACAGAAAGGACAGGTATAAATACCTGTCCCATTAAATAATAATTGTGTATGACAGAGATAAATTTAGATAGCAGCGGGTCCTTTTTCTCCTGTTCGGATACGGATAGTTTCATCAATAGGAATGATAAAGATTTTGCCATCACCGATTTTTCCGGTAGATGCCGCTTGCTGTACCGCTTCAACGACTTTATCTACATTCTCTTCTGCGACAACGATTTCGATTTTTAATTTCGGAACGAACTCAATCGTATATTCACTTCCCCGATAAAGTTCGGTATGCCCTCGGCTACGTCCGAATCCGCGGACTTCACTGACTGTCATTCCCCGGACACCGACATTGCTAAGAGCTTCTTTTACTTCCTCCAGTTTGAAGGGACGAATAATACACTCTAATTTTTTCATTGGATTTCTCCTAATACCTACGCAAATTGGATAGGGTTGTCTTGGCGGATCCAGAGATTCGCCTTAGATTATCTTATAGTTGTTTGATGAGTGGATATGAAACTATCCTCACCAATAAATTCAGATATTAACTTGACGATTGCCTATATTTTGCACCTTGATAAATGCATGATGTAGAACCCCGCTCTGTGAAATAAATTGATAACCTACCTGCCAACTTATGTGTATCAATACTATATGTTATTTCTCAGCACAGGGTTCTCACCTTACACAAAATGTGTTCTATATATCATGATAGAGGAAGAATTCATAAGGATGCGGACGTATATTAACGGCATCTACCTCATTTTCGCGTTTGTAATCAATCCAAACATCCAGTACATCTTCAGTAAAGACATCGCCCTTGAGAAGATATTCGTGGTCATCCTCAAGTGCATCAAGTGCATCTCCAAGAGAAACAGGCGTAGATTCAATATCATCAAGTTCCTCTGGTTCAAGGTCGTATAGGTCTTTATCCAACGGATCCCCTGGATGGATTCTGTTCTGAATTCCGTCAAGTCCTGCCATAAGCAATGCACTGAATGCAAGGTATGGGTTACAAGACGGATCCGGTGTTCTGAATTCAACCCGTTTTGCCTTTTCACTCTTGGAATATACAGGAATACGGACACAGGCACTACGGTTTCTCTGTGAATAAGCAATATTGACAGGTGCTTCATACCCAGGAACTAAACGCTTATAGGAATTGGTCGTCGGGGCAATGATTGCGCATAATGAACGCGCATGTGCCAATAAACCACCGATCCAATAAAGTGCTGTTTCACTGAGAAGTGAGTAACCTTGTGGATCAAAGAATACATTCTTTCCATCTTTCCACAAACTTGTGTGTACATGCATTCCCGAACCGTTATCTTGGAAGAGCGGTTTGGGCATGAAAGTAGCGACTAAATTATGAGAACGGGCAACGTTTTTAACGATGTATTTGTACAACGCGATTTTATCACCGACCGTTGTTAGTGTATCATAACGGATGTCAATTTCACCTTGTCCTGCCGTTCCTACTTCGTGGTGATGGACTTCTACATCAATACCGGATTCAATAAGTTTCAGACAGATTTCAGACCGGATGTCTTGAAGTGTATCTGATGGTGGAACAGGGAAATATCCTTCTTTATATCTCGGTTTGTAACCGAGGTTAGGATTTTCTTCACGTCCAGAATTCCAACTACCTTCAACTGAATCTACGTGATAAAAACCTGAATTCGGTGTCTGGCTGTAACGTATATCGTTCAATAGATAGAATTCTGCTTCAGGTCCCCAAAAACTTGTATCGGCAATGCCAGTGGACTGAAGGTATGCTTCAGCTTTCTGTGCAATATGCCGCACATCACGCGTGTAATTCTCCAATGTAATTGGGTCTTTTATATTACAGGTAATACTCAATGTTGGGATTTGACATACTGGATCAACCAACGCAGTTGCGGGATCGGGAAATAGCAACATATCACTCTCGTTGATCGCCTGAAAGCCACGGATACTTGACCCATCAAAACCAATACCTTCTGTAAATAGGTCTTCGCTCAATTCATCAACCATAATAGAAAAGTGTTGCCACATTCCCGGCAGGTCCATGAATTTTAGGTCAACTACTTTAACATTATTTTCTTTTGCAAGTGCAACCACCTCACTTGGTGTCATTCGCATTTCCTCCTAATGAATCAAAATTTTGCAATCATATCATACGTACGTGAAGCGTTATCATATTGATTGTACAAAGTAAAAAATTCGATATAATTCTTATGAAGTGAACTGTGCAATGTCTATGCCAATATGAAAAACACCTTAATAAAAGCGCGTTGAATACGCTTTGTTGAGGACAGGTTCATACCCTATTTAGTATGAACATAGATAGAAATGTCGTTTTAATAGAAATGTAAAAATATATAATACAAGCCCAAGCGAAAATATATGCTAAATTATTAGGCATAAAATTGCCCAAAATTTCAGCAGAATTAGGAAGATTTGTCTTGTTTTAATTCAACATCTTCAGCAAATCTGCTTGTTTCAGGTCCATCTTGCCCAGCATATTTATTCGACGGTTTGTGTCGGTAAGGCATACTTGATGGTGAAGAAAGTTGTTCAAATGTAAAGGCACAAATCCGCATACCTGGATAAAGCATTACTGGCATTCTGCCCAGATTTCCTAACTCCAACGTAGCATTTCCTACCCAACCGGGGTCGAATAGTCCTGCGGTACTGTGGACGATAATCCCAAGTCTTCCGAGACTGCTGCGTCCTTCAAGTCGCGCCATCACATCGTCTGCTAATTCAAGCTTTTCATGCGTTGCGGCGAGAACAAACTCACCTGGTTGCATCGTAAATGCCTCTCCATCAGGGACCATAACTTTTCGCATGAGATCATCCGCATCCACCTTTTCCTTCAAATCAATAAACGGATGTTTGCTATGTTCAAAAACGCGAAAAATATTACCTAATCTGAAATCAATTGAACAACTACCCCATTGTGTTTCTGAATCTGGTTCAGGGTTGATCTTTATTTTTCCTTGGCGTATATATTGTTCTATGTCTACATTTGATAATACCATATTATTATATTACCATTAATTTGAAATGATGTCACGTTTTTTGTCCAATCTGTATTATGTTGGATACCTTGCTATCAGTGCTTATCACATGCGGTTATTGGATTACTCAACCCAGTTTTCAGGAGAAAGACCACGATAGGCATAATCTAATAGCGTCACAGGATGCATTGCTTTCATATCCAATCCGCGTTTATGAATACCTTGTTGAATCTGCAGTAGACATCCAGGATTTCCAGTTGCGACTATATCCGCTTCAGTATCAGCAATGTGTTGCATCTTCCGCTCAAGTATCTCTTGTGATAGTTCTGGTTGGGTTATGTTGTAAATACCAGCACTGCCACAACACCAGTCAGATTCAGTTAACTCAATTAACTCAATCTCTGGTATTGTTTGTAGAACCTTTATAGGTTGTGATTTTACCCGTTGTCCATGCAAGAGATGACACGGTTCATCATAAGTAACTCGGAGTGGTATTTTACCTTTGGGTGTGACCATTTCAATTTCTGCTAAGAATTCACTGATGTCCTGCATTTTGTGGCTGAAGTTTTCCGCTTTCTCTGTGTAATTTGGATCGTTTTCCAACAGCACTTCATATTCCTTCAGTGCTGCACCGCAACCAGCAGAATTGATGATAATGGCATCTAATTGTTCGTTTTCAAACGCATCAATGTTCTGTTTTGCAAGTTCTGAAGCAAAATAGCGTTCTCCGTTATGTAGGTGCAATGCCCCACAACATGTCTGTTTGCGTGGTGTAACAACTTCACATCCATTCTCTGACAACACACGTATTGTCGCCAAATTAGTATCGGTAAAAACTTGATTCATGATGCATCCGGGGATAAAACCAACACGGTATCGGGTTTCACCTATTGCGGGGGTAATGTCGCGTATTGTATATTTGAGACGTGGTGGTGGGATTTTAGGTAATAACGACTCCATCTGTCCAAGTTGTCCCATCAACTTGAGTATACCACTTTTCTGAACTAACCATCGGATGCCGAGTTTTTGGTAGAGCCACATCAGCTCAAAGATAAGGTCTAATCGTTCTTTGTTCGGTAGGATTTGCTTGAAAACAAGGTTGCTCCAGAATTTGTGACTTGTTGATCGGTGCGCGTTCTGTTCATAGATCGCGCGAGCTTGTTCCAAGAGTTCACCGAAGTGGACACCGGATGGACATGCTGTTTCACAAGCGCGGCAATCTAAGCATCGATAGATATATTCTGCCCATTCTTCGTTGAGGGGTGTGGCATCTTGTGATTTGAACGCGCTTCCCATGAGGTATAATCTACCCCGTGGGGAATCGGTTTCTAATCCTAATTCGCGATAGGTTGGACAAGTAGGTAAGCAGAGACCACAATGGGTACAAGCATCCCATTTTTTCCAACTGAAGGTCTCTAATCCGATTAACGGTTGGGTTTGATGGGTGGACATATAAAGTGTATTGCTTTGGTGATAGTTAATTTCAATAGTGTCAGTTTAATTATGTTGGAATTTCAACAGTATCATGCCAAGCACAAATAATACTGTAAGTACAATTAATCCGAGAGTGGAAAAGAGCATACCTATTTTACTCATTGAACCTGCAAAACTCTTATTTAGATTATTACTTCTGTTTTCATTTATCTTCTCCGCAAGTAGATGTTTTTCGTTCTCTGTGTACTCAGCACTTTTTGCAACGGAATCAGGAGAAATTGACAATTGTTTATGTTGTCTTTTCCGTTTAGGAATTACAAGAATAAGAAGTAGAATACAACCAAAAAAAGTCAATATATGAACTGGATATGCGGCAATGACTGTAAAAACTCCATTTAGATCATTCATAATGTCATCCTTGCCTTTGCATTGTATGTTGAAATTAATCAATCAAACTATTTTCCAGTAATGATTTTGGTAATTCCTTCATTTAGACTACCAGATCGATATCCTTGTAAGTCAAGTGTGACGTGTTCGTACCCAAGTGTTTTATAGTGATCATTGATCTGATTTCGTATTGTTTCTTGACGTAAGAGGACAATTTCATCTGCATCAAGTTCAATTCGTGCAAGTTCACCGTGGTGTCGGACACGAAACTGACGGATACCTAAATCGTAGAGAAATTGTTCTGCAGCATCAACCTGCCGTAGCAACTCACGAGTGATACGCATACCGTAAGGAAATCTTGAAGAAAGACATGCGAAAGCAGGTTTATCCCACGTCGGTAGGTCCCATGCTTTAGAAATTTCACGGATTTCTGCTTTTGTTAGGTGGACATCAATCAATGGTGCTTTGATACCCATCTGTTTTGCAGCGTCCATTCCTGGGCGATGATCGCCGACATCATCAGGGATTGCGCCGTAAACGATAGTTCCAACATCATATTTATCTGCGATCGGACGCAGTTTGTCAAATAGTTCTGTCTTACAAAAGAAACATCTGTTTGTAGGATTGCTTGCATATCCTTCCAAGTCTAATTCTTCGGTGTGTACCGTTTCAAATCGGATGCCAATCTGTTTGGCAATATCCTGTGCGGCTTTCATTTCACGGATAGGATAGGAATCAGAAATTGCAGTAACTGCAAGGGAGTTTTCACCTAATGCATGATGGGCAGCCTCAGCAAGAAATGTGCTATCAACACCACCAGAGAAGGCAACAATTACCTTTTGATAATCACTTAAACATTCGTAGAGGTGTTCTACTTTTGTTTGTAATGGATTTGGTATCATAAATTCACACCTTAAGTATTACTGTGGTCTTTCGGCTTGTTGGATTATTTTCAGTTCATCTCTGAGCAATTGTCTTTTCAAGCCACTTATTCTGTCAATAAAGAGTGTGCCATTGAGATGGTCAATTTCGTGTTGCAGCACACGTGAGAGAAGTCCCGCTGCTTCAAATTGGATTTCTTTATTATTTATGCTCAATGCTTTAACGGCAATCTTCTCTGGACGTTTCACATCAGCACGGACATCTGGTATGCTAAGACATCCTTCCTCCACCACTGTTTCGCCTTCTGCACTTAATATCTCTGGATTGAACAAAAGTAGTGGGTCAAATTTGTCTTCCTCATCATCCCCACCGATGTCAACTACGAGAAACCGCTTTAGTACGCCAACTTGGGTGGCTGCGAGACCGATACCGACACCAGTTGCGTATAGTGTCATCAACATATCCTCAGCGAGTTTGATTTCTGCTTCGGTTATTTCCTGAACAGGTGTTGCTCTTTTGCGGAGGACAGGATCACCATAATATCGAAGTTGTAACGGTTTCGTTTTAGGTAACTGTAGTGCTTCGTCTGCTGTATGTCTGTTTTTGCGTTTTCTTTTCGGCTTTGACATACGATGCGTATTACTCCATTCTTCTTTATCTCTGACAAGTTTATATATCTTAACACTTGCGAGGGATATTGTCAAGTGAAAATGAAAGGAATTGACTGGTAATTCTCATTTTCTCAAACCCGGTAGGTGCGGTTTTCTAACCAAGTCAGCATACCTAACGCCTATGCTGACAGACTTCTCAAGGAAATTACCCAATTTATTTCTTAATCTTCATTATGCTTGGGTCAAAAAACATTTGATTTATGAATTGTTTTGTGATGTACTATATTCAGCATTGTGGATAGGGTTGTCAAGGAAGCACAAGTCCTAACCTTTAGGTTGTGGGGTACTATGACAAGATTCCCTTAATGTTCTTTAGTGTAAGGAATTCAGAACATGCGAAAATCAACATCATTATCAAAAATAATCGTAAAAGGCACTATCAACAGTTTCCTGTTGATAGTTTCTATGGCTTTTTTGATAGTTCCTACAGGCCAAGCATTAGATGGAGAAGTTGAAGAGATTCTAAAGCATATAGATCAACTCTACCGAAGTGATACAAGCAATACAGAAATGGAGATGCAAATTGTCACACCAAATTGGGAACGGACACTGGCAATGACTGTGTGGACAAAAGGAACAGATAAGACATTTATACGGATTACCGCACCGAAAAAGGAAAAGGATGTCACGACACTCAGAATCGGTAAAGAGATGTGGAATTATCTGCCGAAAGTCAACAAAATATTCAAGATTTCACCATCAATGATGATGGGGTCGTGGATGGGATCCGATTTCACCAATGACGACCTTGTGAGAGAGTCGTCACTGATCAACGACTATACATATCAACTGATTACGCCTGAAAATGCGTCCCCTGACCAAATTTACGTTGAGTTAACTCCCAAAGAAGACTCTCCTATTGTATGGGGAAAGGTAGTTACTGCAGTTAGGAAAGATGATCATATCCCTGTGTGGCAACATTTCTTTGATGAAAAAGACAGATTGATGAGAGTGCTAAATTTTAAAGATATAAAATCATTCGGTGAAAAGACTATACCTTCTGTGATGGAAATGATCCCGCAGAACAAAGAAGGACACAAAACGGTGATAAGATTTTTGAAGGCTGAATATGACTCTGAAATTGATGATAAGATCTTCTCACGCAGAAATCTCCAGAAAAGGAAATAAACAAGGTTGAAAATAATCTGTAAAACACGAAAATATAGTTGTGATTTATCGCAAAACTTTAGAAATTGTTTATATCTATGCCTAATCTGTCTGTTGTTGAGTATGATTTACAATGTTTCAGTCCAGGCTCAATCAACAGAACTTACAAAAAGTTTTGGTATAGGTTCACAAGGTGCTACACCTGCCTTTGGTGGAATCAGTTTCAAATATAATGGACTTGCACCCGTTTACCTGCAAGCTGTTGGTCGTTTCATCCAAATTGATGATTATACTGATCACATGTTGGGGTGTGGTGTGTCATACGCAATCTATGAACATATTGGTCAGTGGAATCAAGCACGACTCTATTTTTCTTTAGAAGGTGGATGGCGTTTCCATAAAGAAACTGATGACGACAATAATAGTTTTGAAAATACTACCCTCGCGGCTGGAATCTCATTCGGTGGAGAACTCGTTTTTTCACTCGGAGGTATTCCACTCGGACTGAATCTTGGAATCGGACAAGGGTTTGGAAGAGAATATAACGGTTCTGATTCTAAAGGTGTTGCAGGAGTTTATGTGGGTGCTGGAATACATGCATATTTTTAGATCTTTTTTATTTGGTCTGCTTTCCATTTATGTTTTCTGTATTTCACTATTAGGATGTTCAAAAACACTTAAAAAGAATGTTCAACCCCTACCACCGAATCCATATTCCTTTGAGCAATACGAGATTTTAACTGGTTCTGCAAAACATCAGTCCATTCTAACGGGTTTCCTATTGAACGGAGAAACAGCGGATATTGCTGTCCTGAATATTGACGAGGACAATGCACGACACTTATCCATTTATTCTTTCAATAAAGAAAATTGGGAACTCAGCATAAAGACAACACTACATCAAGAAGTATTATTTGTTGACATTGCGAACATTGATGGACGTGACAGACTTATCACATATCAACATGGTCACTTGAATTGGTTTGATCCTGAAACAGAAGTACTACATAAACTCATTGATATTACAATCCATTTCAATCCTCTCAATCTGAAGGAAATACCCTATGTTAATATCAGTCAAGACCCAAATGGTGATGGTCGTGATGATTTTGTTTTACCAGATATTGATGGGTTTTGGGTCTCCACACAATTAGACAATGGAATGTTTACGTATCCAATAAAACTTGGTCCATCCGACCCTTTTCTTGATGAAACAGCATTGGATGAAAAACAAATCTATCGGGATGTTGGGATCAATTCCTTCACTGTTCTATGGTATATGAGTCGTTTTCATCTGGTAGATTACGATGGTGACAAACGAAATGATATTGTCTTCTGGAACGAGGATCATTTCGATGTATATCATCAAAATCCTCAAGGCACGTTTTCTGCTGTTCCTACCACATTTACTGTTGATGTAGAATTTGACAATGATGGTGTATATTCATTAGCATTCGGATATGAAGGAGAAAACACATTTGCCCTGATTTCAGGATTCAGAAAGAAAACAAAACGTAGCGTGTTACACATGTTTCGTGATTTAAACGGTGATGGTGTCACGGATATGGTTATACATACCTTAGAAGGAAGAAGCCTGGGTAATCTCAAGAGTATGTATGAGATCTATTTTGGCAAAATGGGAAACGAAGGTATAAAGTTCAGTTCTGAGGGTAGGCTATCAATCAGACCAAAAGGGAAAGCAGGTGGATTGCTACCATGGGGTTATGCATATCAATGGTGGGAAGACATAGATGGAGATGGTGATGTAGATATTCTGTATAAGGACGTTAAAACTACCCTCGGTGGTATGATACGTGCAATGGCGGGGAAATCTATTGCAATAGATCTTGAGTGTTACCGAATGCACGAAGGAATTTACCAACGAAAACCAACATACAGACGAAAAATTAGACCCGCATTAGAGATCTTTGAAACAGAACGTGTCTTCTTTCCTGCTGTCCTATATGGAGATGTAAATGGTGATAACAGATATGATATCATAATTGGCAAAAACTGGAATGAGATGCATATCTATCTTGGTATACCAGGACCAAAGTTATATGCAAAGCAACCCCAAAAAGTTGCGGTCAGTATGCCTAACGATGAGCGAAACATGCGTTCAGTAGACATGAATAGAGATAATAAGAAGGATATTCTCATATATCATCCAGATACGGAAAAGTCACACCGTGTGACATTGTTAATCTCAAAATAGATAGTTTGTTTCATCTCTAATTTATGGACAACTTCACAAGCACTAAATTACTTCTATGATACTCAAAATTGCATTTCGAAACATCTTCCGTCAAAAGCGACGCACAATCCTTACTGCGCTGGCAATGATCGTCGGATTTATGCTCTCATGTGTATTTATCGGATGGTCAGATGGCATCTATTCCAACATCATTGATATGTTCACACGCAACCGCATCGGACATATACAGGTGCATCAGGAAGGATATCTGGATAGACCTTCACTTTATAAAAACATTACCGACTATGAGTCAATTGGGAACACGATTCAAAACAACGAAGGCGTGGAAGCATGGTCTCCACGATTATATGCCGCTGGACTCGGTTCTGTCGGAGAAAAGAGCACTGCTGTCCGGGTGGTTGGCATAGATATAAAAAGAGAGCAAAATGCAACTAAATTCTCTCAGAAAGTAATTGAAGGTAGACCATTTCAGGAAATTGCACTAAATGAAGCAGTCATTGGGAAGGGACTTAAAAAGATACTTAAGGCAGAAATTGGCACTGATCTCGTGATTTTTTCACAGGCTGCAGACGGTTCAATTGCCAATGACCTATACAAAATTGTTGGAATAACTGACAGTGGTGACGACATAACAGATCGAACGACATGTTATTTAAATCTTGCAGCTGCACAGGAGTTATTTGTGCTTGAAGGTCGTATCCACGAGTTTGTTGTAATTGTCTCAGATATAAACCATGTCGGAAGAGTTACGAGTACCATTAAAGACACACTCAGAGGTTTAACGCTGGAAGTGTTACCTTGGCAGGAGGTTGCAAAGTCATTTTATAACGCTATGCAAGCCGACAAACAGGGGGATGCAATCGGACGTTTTGTTATTATTCTGATCGTTGCTATGGGTGTTCTCAACACTGTATTGATGTCGGTCCTGGAACGAACGCGCGAATATGGATTGTTGAGGGCAGTAGGGACAAAACCGATACAAATATTTTGGTTGGTATTATGTGAAGTGGTCATTATCGCATTAGCAAGTATTATCATTGGTGCGGTAATTGGAACCACCATAAACTATCTATTATCCGTTTACGGCATTGAATTTATTGATGGATTCACCTATGGCGGCATGAAATTTGACAAATTACATGCTGAGGTAAATATCCGAACACTCATAATACCTACTTTCACTGTGATGTTGTCCGCGTTGTTAGTAAGTTTATATCCTGCGATAAAAGCAGCACGCATTCTACCTGCAAAGGCTATGCGAACACGATAAAGTTGATATATTATGATCCTAATCTTAATCAAACTTGCATGGAAAAATATACTTCGCAATAAAAGACGTACTATTATTGCTGCAACTGCGATCAGTATCGGTCTTGCTGCACTCATTTTCGTTGATGCCTATATGATAGGCATGAAAGAGAACATGATTAAAACTGCCACTGCTTCCTTTCTTGGAGATGCACAGATCCATCGCGAAGGTTTTCGTGATGAACAAGAGGTAACACTCACTATTCAGGAAATTGAGACTATTACCCGTAAACTCGCGAAGGAATCAATCGTACAGTATTTCACACGTAGGACATTCGCTTCTGGTATGATCCGATCCGCTGCAAATATGAATAGCGGTGTCATGCTTGTAGGGATTTTTCCGGGAACTGAAAGATTCCTATCTCAGATTGACGATGCGATTATTGAAGGTAACTATTTTGAAGGAAATAATGAAAATGACATAGTTATTGGGTCAAAACTCGCAGAAATCCTTGAAGTTGAACTCGGTGACAAAGTTCCCGTTACGGTTTCACAAGCCTATGGAGGTGAGTTTTCACAGGTTGGTTTCCGGATTTCAGGTATCTTTAAGTTTGCAGACGAAGGAATGAACAGTGGTATGGTGTTTGTTCGGATAAATAAAGCACAAGAGATGCTTGGGATTGGTAATGACGTGCATGAAATTGCAATTAAATTCACCTCAACTGAGATCTCTTTGGACAAAGAATTAGCATTTTGGGATACTTACGACATACATGACAATGAAATTGTGAGTTGGATAGATATTCTACCTCAAATCAATACACTTTTTCAAATGTCAAAATACAGTAAGTATATTATGGGGTCTATACTTTTCATCGTTGTCGCATTCGGCATAGTCAACACACTTTTTATGTCATTGTATGAACGTATGTTTGAGTTTGGTGTGTTGCGGGCAGTTGGCACAAGACCTTTTGGGATGGCACGTTTAATCATATTTGAAGCAGGAGCATTGGCAATAGTCAGCATCGTAATCGGTGTGATACTCGGTGGCATATTAACTGGAATCTTAGCACATTACGGTCTTAATTTTACTGGAATTGAAATGATGGGTGTGACGATTCAAGAATATATCTATCCTGTATTAGCAGTTGAACAGTTCATCCAGTATCCGATTGCTGTCTTTATTTTTACAATAATCGCAGGATTGTATCCCGCATGGCATGTTGCCAAAATGTCTCCTGTTGACGCAATGCGACAGAGTTTTTAGGAAACTATTATGGAAAATATACAGCAGACAGATGTCATTGTTACAGAAGAAATCACCAAGGTTTATGATCCAGATGGAATACCGATACATGCCCTAAACGGAATTAACCTTACGATTCAATCTGGTGAACTAACGGCAATTGTCGGTCCTTCCGGTTCTGGTAAAACAACATTTCTCAATATCATTTCTGGATTAGACACACCAACAGAAGGTAAGGTATGGCTTGCAGGAAATGTCTTGTCGGAGATGAGTGGAAATGAACTATCTGATTATAGACGAGATAACATCGGATTCATATTTCAAGCATATAACCTTATACCCGTGCTCACAGTGAGAGAAAATGTTGAATATATTATGCTCTTGGCAGGTGTTCCAAAAACTGAACGACATGAACGCGTGACTGCCATGCTTGAATCTGTCGGATTAGCAGGCGTGGAGGACAGACTTCCTACGAAACTTTCCGGTGGACAACAGCAACGGGTTGCAATTGCACGGGCAATGGTATCAGAACCATCTATAGTCCTCGCAGATGAACCCACCGCTAATCTTGACTCAAAAACAGGGGCAGACCTACTTGAGATGATGCGTAAACTTAACTCGGATACAGGAATGACATTTATATTCTCAACACATGATCCAATGGTAATGGAAAGTGCAAAAAGATTAATTACCCTACGCGATGGTAAAATTGACAGCGATGAGACAAAATAGTAATAAAAAACAGTTAAGAAATACCATCACGGTATTTATCTGTCTCATGTCTGTTGCTTATGTCCAATTTGCTGTTGCTGAGTTCAGTTACGGTGGCTATTACAAAAACTTCTTTACCGCATTCAAGACACCACTTCCTGACCGTCCGCTGATGGGTGCTGCGGTTAATAGATTACGTCTAAACTTATCTTACAATCCTACTGACATAGTTTCCTTTGTTTTTGCTTATGATACTGCGCCGCGTGTTCAAGATCCTTCGCTTTTTTCTGAGTCCCCATTTGCAGTCGGTATCGCTTCTTCAAACTACCGCGCAATAGATTTTGAATCCTTGCTATATCCAGATGCTGATAGTTCAATCGGTAGTGTAGGTATCTATCACAATCTTGATCGTGCATCAGTACAGATTAGTACCGATTTTGCCGACATATCCATCGGTAGAGATGCTGTTGCATGGGGGAGTGCGCGAGTAGTTAACCCAACTGATGTTGTTGCACCTTATACTCACGATCAATTGGACACAGAAGACCGAGTAGGTGTTGACGCACTACGTATTCGTATTCCAATCGGTATGTTGGGAGAAATAGATACAGGATACATCTTTGGAACAGATTTTGACTTTGACAAAAGTGTAATCTTTCTTAGAACACAGATGAACGCTGCCGAAACCGATTTCTCAATGCTATTAATGGAGCTTCAGAGAGATTTGCTGATTGGACTTGATGTCACCCGCGGTATATTAGGTGCTGGATTCTGGTTGGAAACTGCTTATGTGATAACAAAAGCTTTTGTTGAGAAAGCAGATTCAGCGAATAACTATCTGCGAACTTCAGTGGGTTTAGATTATAGTTTCAATGGTGAAACATACACATTCATTGAGTATCACTACAACGGAGCAGGGATAGATAATCCTGATAACTATCTCACTAACATTGAGCAATCTGCTTATACACGTGGGGGTGTTTATCTTTTAGGTGTTCACTATCTTGCTCCTGGGATTAACCATCAACTAACCCCACTGATTAGTCTCGGAGGACAATTATTGATAAACCTAACAGACCCCTCCATCTGGCTTGCACCAAATGTAGCGTATAACATCGCAGAAGACATCCATCTCTCTGTAGGTGGATTGATAAGTTTTGGAAGAACACCGACAAACGAAGATTCAACCCAGTTCAAATCCGAATTTGGTAGCTACCCAAATCTTTTTTTTACATCAATTAGCGTCTATTATTGATCCACGTCTTTCACATAAACCATTGTAGGGTGGTGTCTCTGTGCCCGCACTATTAGGCATTTTCCCCAGGCCGGTAGGTTCGGTTTCCTAACCGAACCGGATCTTCCGCTAGAACCCTCTGACATAGCGTTTGGCGCAAAGCCGGTTCGGTTAGGAAACCGAACCTACCACCTCTGGAAGGACACTAAATTGATGCCTATGGGCAAACAATTACACACTCCACACAAGGCAATTCATTAGCAATCATTCACTGTATATGGTAATATACTGAGCGAAGTACATCTAAGAAATTAACAACACTATATACTTGAATGTAGAGGATTTAGAAATCAGCGAGAGAACTTATGGACAATTGTTGCCACGAAAAAGCAGACGAACTTGAAGAACTCCGAGAGAAACAATCCAAAACCTTGTGGATTGTCCTTGCCATCAACGGTGTCATGTTCTGTGTAGAAATGGTTGTAGGTATACTGGCAGGTTCAGTTGCTCTGCAGGCTGATTCTCTTGATATGATGAGCGATACTTTGGTCTACGGATTCAGTCTATACGCAATTGGAAAAAGTTACCGTTGGCGTGCTGGGTCTGCCTTGCTCAAGGGTAGTATTATGGCAATCTTTGGTGTAGGCGTGTTGATCCAAAGCTGCTATAAATTTCTCGCGGGTGGAATTCCTGAGTCTAACTTCATGTTTGCCATGAGTTTAATCGCTCTGGCTGCAAATTTGAGTTGTCTGATATTATTGTCAAGGCACAAGTCAGATGATATAAATATGCGTTCAACTTGGATATGCTCGCGAAACGACATCATTGCTAACTCAAGTGTATTTGTCGCTGCTGCTCTCGTTGCAATCACAAACTCAATGTTGCCAGATGTGATTGTAGGTCTATTAATTACAGGTATCTTTATTAAGTCTGCTGTCTCAGTTTTAAGAGATTCGGTGAGAGAATTGCGTGAACCGGATACCCTCCCGACACAAGTATCTGTTGTTAAGTTTGAACCTGTAGAAGAACTGTGTAGTGCGGGAATATGTCCAGTAAACGCATGCCAGTGTCAGGCTTGAAAACTATTCTGATACCAGACCTAAATCAGATGAAATTGCCTTATCCCAATCTGCTGTAAATTCCCACCAATTTGACATAACCCTATTCTCATACTTGATACCGTTGTTATGTCCAGGCATATTCTGCATCCAGTATATATACCACTTAGACTCTATCAGTTGTTGTATCTTATCACGGTCTTTATCGGGAAATGCATACTTCAGTTTGCCATAAGTATCTACATTGACAAGTGTTTTCTTTCCGCTATTGTCTGGTGTCCAATCTTCAATATCACTTTCAACTAAGGTCATCGTTTCAGTATAGTCATAATGTTTGGTCGTATTCGGTGGCATGTGCGTCCATCCAGCACGACCAGTAATGAAGTTACCTTCTTTGTCTTGGCCAACAAATCTCTTCCAAAACAGGTCTGTATTACCAAATTGCAGTTGATTGACATGGCTCAATATCGCTTCCAATTGATGTCCATGATTGTGTACCGCTTCTGCATGACTTCTTCTGAAGTTTTGTCCATAAACTGTATATGTTGACTTATAGATGGGTAGATCTGTGTTATCTCGATTACTATTGGAAATATCTCCTGTCAATGGACTTGACATGTTGGATTCCCACCAGTTTCTAAAATCCTCTGGTTTATGGATATTCGGGTCATAGCACGGAAAATCAGAGGTCACACCACCCATCCACATCCATATTTCCTTGACACCTAAATCGTTCACATAATGCTCAATGTTGAAACGTTCAAATATCTTATGGTAATCCGGGGAATACAGCGGCGTGCCATCGGCTAAATGCTGACTGACAGGACCCTTTGGAGTCTGCTCATAAACGGTTATATATTCCACAACACGATAACCAATAGAAGGTACTGCTGTTGAGTTTTTATATCCTCTAAATCTGGTGCCTTCTTCAAGCATAAACTTAACCCGTTTATCAAATTGATCTATCCTTGTTTTGAGTTCATCAAGGCTTATTTCACCTAAATCCCAAAAGTCCGGTGCTTTTGAAATATCCAGATTGATACCATCAGTAGTAGGCAGAAACCTCATAATTACAACAGGTATTTCATTGAGATGTCC
The DNA here is from genome assembly GCA_965214095.1 of Candidatus Poribacteria bacterium. Taxonomy (GTDB): domain Bacteria; phylum Poribacteria; class WGA-4E; order WGA-4E; family WGA-3G; genus MSPOR6. Next base: position 4,077,233 of record OZ243938.1, read on the forward strand.
TGCTGCAGGAGTCGCTAAATATGGATCAATTTTCTCATAAACTGGCGATATTTCTTCTGCAAATACTTGTCTGGATTGCGTTAACATAACGATGAACACAACTCCTAATATAAGTGTTTTGATTTTATATATTGTCATAAAACATAAAAAGAAACCCCATGGCTGTGAGGCACATGAGGGTATTAAATTGTGTGTTTTACCACTTGGCATTGAGATAAATGGAGTTACATAATGACTCCGCTCAACACATTCAAATCTGATTTATTCCTCAGCTGAAGCAATAACAGAAGCAGTAAAACGCGGCTTTCCATCCATTTCTTCTATTGCAGCAACAGCATCTGTTAATGCAGTAGTATCCACTTTACCTTTCTCAACCTTCACAACGGCTTTTTCATCAGCTTGTGAAACAGTCACGACTTCTGTGACACCTGCAACATCCTTAAGTGCAGACTGCACTTTGGAAACACAAGAGCCTCAAGCCAGACCTGTTACGGCTAAGCTGATTTCTTCAACAACAATGTCTGCAGTTTGATTTTCTGCTGTGTCTTCTTTCTGCTGATTTGCACAACCAAAGGCAACAAGCATCAAAACCACGATAAAAAACGATTTCTTCAACATTTCTTATATGTCCTCATAATAAGATAGATTATAAACACAATTAAGGATACTTATTAGGTTTATAATCTATCTCAATCAATTTGCCTCAATCATCTTATGACAATCAAGCAATATATGTAAAAAGTATCAGATGAAGGACGGTTTAACTCGTCCTACAAGACTATTAATTGGCAATAGATGCGGTAAAGCGAGCATCGGCATCATCAATTGCTTTGATGATGGTATCGTTTGTAACTTTGCCCTTTTCCACCTTAACGACGACCAATTTTGTTTCTCTGGAAACACTGATGATCTCTTCTACACCCGTGACCTTCTTTAGTGCAGACTGCACTATGGCGGGACACGAACCTCATGTCATGCCCTCCACCTGAAAAGTCACTTCCTGATACATAGGTTTTTCTGCTGTTTTTTCCGTGGTTTTTTCCATCGGTGTTTCACCAGCGGCCATTTCGGTCTCTTCAGCCATTTCTGCTTCTTGACCCATCATAGCACAACCTGTCAGGAGTGCAAAGGTAACGAGAGTAATCAGCGCAAATTTCGCGATATACATCGTTATACCTCCTTTGTTATTTACATAACTATGTTATCATATTGAAATATATATTGTCAAGTTAATTATTTGGAATATAGGGTGTTTCTGGTGAAGTATAAGAATAATTGGACACACCACCGTAGGAGCGATCTCAGAATCGCGACATAACACAGTGATAATCGGGAATCGGAGTTCCCTCCTACACATCCAAAATCTAAAAGAAAATAAACCGTTCGTAGTCGCGCAATTCATTGCGACTTTTACATTATCTGACTTAATGAGAGCAGTGAATTTTCAACTCTTTTTCTGTTGGAATGTTCTCTATGAGCATCAAGGAAGGGAAAGATTTTCTGAAGACGTAAAAGCTGCTTTTGAACAGCTGCAGCTCTTTCAAATTGCAGTAATGCCGAAGCCGAATTTCGTTTAGCAACCAAATTCTCTTGAACTCTTAGATAGTTGCCATCAAGCAAATGGATGATATTCATTATCGTTTCACTATAGAGTTCTTGAGTGATGCGTGCAGCACAAGGCGCATAACATCGCTTCATATCATATTGTAGACAGGCACGGTATCCTTCTTGCGGTGTGATGCTACCTTGACAAGTGCGCACCATAAAGATACGTTGCAACACATCAATTGCCTCATCCGTCCATCTTCGACTGGAAAGTGGCCCGAAGTATCTCGCTTCATCATTATAAATCTCAGGGACTCTCTCAAGAAGTGGAAAATCATCTGCAACATTGATGCGAATATACCAAGTCTGCGTGCCATACTTCAACGCAGAATTATAGGTGGGTTGGTGTTCTTTAATAAGACGCGATTCAAGAAACAGTGCTTCCTGTTCCGATTGACACACATGATAATCTACAGACGCTGTCCATCTGATTAATCGTTTGATCTTGGAACGACGTTTCTTAACTTTATGCACATAAGAACGGACACGTTTACGTAGACATTTTGCTTTACCTATGTACAAGATCTTACCTGATGCACCATAGAAAAAGTAGACACCTGGATCCATTGGGATGTCTTGGACCATATCTTTCGTTAGCATATTTGTGTTTTCTGTGTAATCAGTGGGGTTTCCTGAAAATGACGATATTATTCTGTTTGACTCGGACTAAAAAAACTGCTAATTTGTTGTAACGAAATATTGCAAAATTGAGAAGATGAAATGTCAATAAACAAGCATTATTACTTTTTCGCGCTTAATGCACTACAACCCCTTTTACAGTATAGTTTCTCCGCTATCAACAACGCTTTTAAAATGACTACGTATATTTTATAGGTTTGGTTACAAAATAGTTGAGTTTTTTACTGCTTTTTTCGAATCTTAATGAAAATTGAACTAAATGACTTCATTTTGCTGAAGGAATGTTTTTATGAAACAATGGGAACCGACCACAAAGGAAAAAGAAAAATACGAAAATGATGGATATTTCATCCTTCGTAATGTCATTTCGCAAGACATTACTGCCGAACTACGCGGTGTAATCCGAAATGTCATCATGCTTCCTGAACCCGGACAGTTTGTTGACATTGACCCTATGGATCCGATGGTTGATTCTCCGCAAGGAAGAATTGCGCGATACCGAAAACTTGCTAATTTCTGTGTTCAATCCCCACTGATTTGGCTCAATATCTATGCAGGAGAAAAACTGCTCAACATAGCACGGCATTTTCTTGGGGACGACATCATAATGAAATATAACAGTTGTTTCCTAAAACCTGCACGGACTGGCAGTGTAACACCTTGGCATCAAGACAATGGACTATGGCGTGATGGGGAAACAGAACCCTTTAATTTTTGGATACCACTTGAACCTGCAACTAGGGAAAATGGATGCATGCAATTTATACCCGGTAGCCACAAAACTGAGATAATTGAACACGTCCGATATCCTGATAGTATACACGGTGAACTCCCCCGTGAAGATGTGAAGAAGATGCTGGAAAAACATAGTGTGCATCATATTGAATTGGATGCTGGGGATGTCGTCTTTTGGCACAGTAGTATGTGGCACTATAGTCCACCAAATAAGAGTAACAAAAGCCGCATTGCAGTTGCAGGTGTATGGACAAATCCTCAAATTATTGAAAACAGTAGACATTACTGGCAGAACTTACGTTGGGTGATGAAAAAAGGTAAAGTTTGCACACAATTTCCACCTGAAACTGTTAAGCTTGAGAACGGAAATACGGATCCTACAGAACCATTTCGAATTGCTAAGGAATATTAGATGCAAAAACCCAACATCGTTATATACCTATCCGATGATCATGGGTGGGAATACCTCGGTTGCTACGGAAACACGGATATCCAAACACCAAATTTAGACCGCATTGCTGATGAAGGGTTGCGTTTTACACATGCTTTTACACCTACACCGACCTGTGCTCCTTCTCGTTCAACGTTATACACAGGTCTTTATCCTGCACGACACGGGGCAATGGGAAATCACACAGAATGTCATTCACATCTTGCTACCTTACCGAAACTGCTTAGGGAACTTGATTACCGTGTAGCCATCGCTGGAAAAACGCATGTAAAACCAACAGAACTTTTTGACTTTGAATATATCGGCGGATTTCTCCCCAAGCGTGCAGAACATCGTAGAAAATATCGCGCTGAAGGACTTGATACCGCTCCAGTTGAAGACTTCCTATCATCACATCGTAAGGAATATCCAAATCAACCGATCTGCCTTATTCTGGGTGATAGCAATCCACATGTAACTTGGGAACCGAACAAAACATACAATCCAGACGCATTGAGTCTATCCCCTTACATCGCTGATACGCCAATCACCCGAAAGGCACTTGCAAATTACTATCAAGACATAACCACTATGGACACACGTATCGGTGATGTTGACAAAATGTTGGAAAAACATGGATATACAGACAACACACTGTTCATTTATACAACCGATCACGGTTCTGAGTTTCCGCATTGTAAGTGGACGTTGTATGATACCGGTATCCGTCTACCGTTCATTGCGAGATGGCACAGTGAAATACCTACAGCAACCGTTACAGATGCGATGATTTCACATATTGACTTCTTACCAACACTGATAGACATCGCTGGTGGCGAACCATCAAAGAAAATGGATGGTAGAAGCTACAGAAATGTTTTATGTGGACAGCAAAAGATATTCCGTGATAAAATATACGGAACGCACACACGCGATGGAAACATGAATGTCTTTCCGCAAAGGTGTGTCCGTGATAGTCAATACAAATATATACTGAATCTAAATCCTGAAAACAGATGGACAACGCATTTTACTGAAGTGGAAAGGATTCCTGAAAGTCATGCTGAAGTTTGGAACAGTTGGGTAGAAAAGGCAAAGAGTGATGCAAAAACTGCTGAACTTGTTTTTCTAACACAACATCACCCAGTTGAGGAACTGTATGATGTCAATGCAGATCCTTACGAATTCAATAATATAGCATTTGAGGAAACATCACATCCGATTCTTGAAGAAATGCGTACTGATGTTCAAGAATGGATGCAATCACAAGGAGATGAAGGAAAACCTGAAAATGAACAATAAATATATCAATAAAGTCATCTATAGTGTCATTTTAGTCATAACATTTGCATTTATGGCTTGTCTGGATTCAGATGACCTCAATGATATTCTAACACTTGAACCAGAAACACTACCTCCTAGTGAAGGGTTAGCAATAGGCTCAACTGCCCCTGATTTTTCACTACCAGATGCAGATGGGAATGTCCATGAACTATCTGATTATGCAGGACAGAAAGTTACTCTTGTCTTTTTTGCTACTGAAAGTTGACCGGAATGTAGAAAACAACTCGTTGAGTTGCAAAGTGGATATCAAAATATAAAAGCGGCTGGTGCAGCAGAACTAATTGTCATGAGTAGTGATAACACAAATGGAATTCGTGAATTACGTCAAGATGAAGGAATTGATTATCTGCTTCTTTCTGATGGTGATGTTGACACCATTGCTGCCTACAACGTACGAGCACAAAGCGGTAATCCTTTCTTGGCACGTCCAGCAACCTTCATTGTCAATGAAAACGGTAGAATTGCATGGGTAGACCTTGGCGATAGATATGGTCATCGCACAAATTCAGAACAGATTATTGATGCCTTGAACGATTTGTAGAAATGCGTCATCGTATCCGATTATAGTAAAACCATAATTATTTACACACTACGGTAGGTTCGGTTTCCTAACCGAACCGATGTTTGTTCGGTCTCATAGATGCGGTTAGGAAACCGCATCTACCAGAGAGTGTGCACACATTTTTACATTTCACTATAAAATAAAAAGGGCAAAAAAATCTCTGCCCTTTTACCTAACCATACCTACCTATCGTTCACGGTCAGTTTTTATGGCTCCCCAAGTCGTAGTCAATTTTTCTGCAGGTTCTACAGGCAAGAAAGCACCATCTTTTATAGTGTTTAACTCTGCTTCAGTAATGACACGATTGAACAAGAACACTTCATCAATAATGCCCGTGAAAAATTCTAATCCGGGATGTCTTGCCCCGACCATTACTGAACCGTCAATCTGTATTACTTCAGGTGGTTTTGCACCACCGCCTACTCTTCGTCCATCATAGTAAATGCTAACATCCTTGTCTATATCATGCGTTACAGCAATATGAACCCAGTCTTGTGGTTGATTCTCATCAGTGATACCTTTCTGTGCCCAACCAGGAGCTTTAGACCAGAGATAAGTCTTTTGATTATCATTATTAAATATCGTTGCCCAGACAAGAGACCCAGCAGCTACCATATAATTCCAAGTCGCAACTTGATTGGCTCCGCGTTTAACCCAAAATGCAATAGAAAACTGCTTCCTTAACTGTAAACTATCGTTGATAGGAACTATTACGTACTGCTTATTTGCACCATCAAACTCAAGTGCTTTTCCATCATATTGTCCATCAACCCATGAGGGATTTGCCATCAGTTCACCATCATTTCCGTGTGAGAACCGTCTTTGGCAGTTTTACCGTTGCCTTCATCAAATGATAGGTATAGAACGAGTGATTCATCATCTAAACCGGCATGTGAAGCAAGAGGAACAATGAACATTGTCAGTACTGTCAAGAATGCTGCGATGATATTGATTCGTTTCAACACTGTTGTCTCCTCCTTACATTGTGACTTTTATTCTAAATTAGTATACAATATTTCTTATACACCAGACACTTCGTAACCACAAATAATTTAGCATGCACCACACTTTTTGCAAACTGTGGTATCACATGCACTTGTCATAAAACCTTTTTCATGTTTGTTATGTTCAAGCTGTAAGAATTGAGGTTTAACATTTAGATCAAGATGGTCCCAAGGATTAATTTCACTAAAACTTCGTTGTCGTAAAGCATAAAAATCAGGTGCTAATCCGTGTTGACGAAAGGCATTGTTCCAAGAATTACCGTTTGCAAGTTCTAATATGACTTTTCCAAGTCGGCGGTCTCCTCTGGCCAGTACTGCTTCTTGATGTGCCATCCGAGCACTTGCTGATGATACTTTTATACTTCCAAGTCTGTTTATTTCACGTTTTAAATAATCAAGTTTTTTCGCAATTGTCTTTGGTGGTTCCATTGGAACCCATTGGAACGGTGTATGCGGTTTTGGTACCATCGGTGATATGGTAAAACTGATACGACCAATCTTTCCAGATCGCTTCGCATGTGGCAATAGGAGAGTTCGCATCTCTTTAGCCATATCAACAATCGCGGTCACATCGGCTGGGGTTTCATAAGGGACACCAATAAGGAAATACAAACGCAGATTGAGTATGTCTCGTTTCAATGCTTCTTCAAATACATGGTAGAGTCTTTCTCTTGGAATTGCTTTGTTAACGACTTTCTGTAAATCTTCGGTTGCAACTTCGGGTGCGATAGTGATAGTACCTTGATCACTATCAGCGAGTGCATCAAGGAGTGGTGTTTCAACGGTTTCTGCGCGTAGCGAGGCACATGAAATACGGAATCCTTTATCTACTAAACCTGAAGCGATCTCGTTGATCTGCGGATGATCGGATATAGAGGCACCGACTAAACCGATTCTATCGGTAATTCCTCTTGCTTTTTCGGCCAATGCAAGTGTGTTCTCTACGGAACGATGTCTCGGCCATCTTCGTGCATAATCTGCAACACAGAAACGACACTGTCTTCCACATCCACGGACAATTTCAATCAGATGGGCGTTAGAAAACTCAGTATTTGGTGTATGTATGTGTGTGCAGGTTTGAACATTATCCAGGACCGGGACTGCTGCTGAAGTTACTTTTGCAGGAAAGCCGTTCTGTGCTTGAACATTCGCAACCGTTCCATCATCTTGGTACGCAACATCATAAAAACTGGGAACATAGAAACCCGGTTCTTTGCCGAGAGATTCTAAAAGGTCTGCCTTGGGTGAGTTTGACATTTTCCAATCATGGAATCTATCCATGAATGTGTGTATCGTCAATTCTGCTTCACCGACGACGAAGACATCAATGAAATCTGCCAGAGGCTCAGGATTGTATGATATGTTGATTCCACCTGCGATGACAAGTGGGTCCCATTCGGTACGCTCTTCCGTAAGCTGCGGGATGTTGCCTAATTTCAATGCACGAACAATATTCACATAGTCGGATTCAAAGGATACTGAGAAACCAACAATATCAAATATATTCAGAGACGTTTGCGTTTCTAAAGAGAAAAGAGGTTTCTTCTTCCTTATGAGTTCATTGACATATTGTGGTTCAGGAATAAAAACACGTTCACAAGATGTATCTTCGCGTCCATTCAACGTTGCATAGATTACTTGCATACCCAAACTCGACATACCGAGTTGATATGTACTTGGATAAACAAGTGCGAACCTATTTGATTTTCTAATATTTGTTGCTGTACGCTGACCTTCAATAGCATATTGTTCAGTTTCTAATAGCTGCTGAGTATGCTGGTATAAATCCAATTTGAATCCTCTTAAAATGTTTAGTAGATAAAATCGTAGTTAGTTTCTACGTTTATCTCTTTTCTGTTGAACACGCAGGAACGATGGTATATCCCACTGTTTTTCTTTGTCCTGATCTTTTTCATCATCGACCGGTTGCTCAGTGTTTTCTTGCTGTTCCTGTCCACCACGTGGCGGTCTTTGTTGGGGCGTTGGTCGAGGCGGTGAACTCGTTTCTCTTTCTTGCGGTTGACGTTCCCAAGCATTCCGTTGTGTTCCAGGTTGATTCCTTCCAGCACCACCAGCCTCATTAGTTCTAATCCTACTTCCCTGCAGCATCGGATTTGGTTGTACTTGACGATTGAAGCCGCCACTCTGACCGCCTCCCTGCCTAGCATTGAAGTTTGCATCTGTTGGTGGGTCAAAACCTGTTGCAATAACTGTCACCAGAACTTCATCTTTGAGTTCCAGTTCATCTCTGTAAACCAATCCAAAGATTGGTTCTGCATCTTCAGATGCTTCAACGATGACGCGCATTGTTTCATCTAATTCAGCCATTGTGAAATCAGGCGGAGAAGTGATATTAACGATCATCCCAATAGCTCCAGAAATACTGGTTTCTTCAAGTAATGGTGAGGAAATAGCTTGCTCAGCAGCTGCAATTGCACGATTGTCACCAGTTGCTCTTCCCATACCCATCAATGCCGTTCCGGCATCGCGCATGACAGTCTCTACGTCCGCGAAATCAACATTAATCTCACCTGCTTCCGTGATAATATCAGAAATGCTTTGAACACCGTGTAATAGGATTTCGTCTCCAATCTTAAACGCGTCTTGAATCGGGAGTTTTCTATCAAAGTTATCAATCAGACGTTGATTAGGTACAACGATTACTGAGTCTGCGTTGTTGCGAAGTTCCTTTAAACCTGCTTCGGCGTTTTCTGCCCGTCGTCTTCCTTCAAAGTTAAAAGGTCGCGTTACGACTCCGATAGTTAAGGCACCCTTTTCTTTTGCCAGAGATGCGACAATTGGAGCTGCACCCGTACCAGTTCCACCACCCATACCAGCTGCGACAAAGACCATATGTGCTGACTCAACAATTTCTTGAAGGTATTCACGATCTTCATTAGCAGCCTTTGCTCCGATTTCTGGGTTGGAACCTGCCCCTAAGCCCTTGGTTGTGCTCTCACCGATCTTAATTTGTGTTGCACCATGACATGTGCTGAGTGCTTGTTGATCTGTGTTCACTGCATAGAATTCAATACCTGTGAGTGCAGCTTCAATCATACGTCTCACTGCATTCCCACCAGCTCCACCTACACCAATAACCTTAATTTTTGCACTCGCATTCTCAAATTCTTCTTGTTCAAAAGCTATCATTTTTTGTTTTTAGTCGCCCTTGGATAACTCATCCTTTAGCACTTCTACTGCATCGGTTTAGTTTCGTCAATTACAGTAACGTGTATTACCATTGGCAACCTAATTCCTCCATATCAAAATGTTGTCTGTGATTACAATAAACATAATGCAGTAATACCAGATCTAAAGATTTAAATTTACTCGTTGTGCAAATCTTAGTATGTAGGTAGAATTTCTGATAAGTAATGTATAGTGGTAATATCTTCATTACATAACCTAAGATCCGAACAAACACTAAATATATATGTGTTATTTCAACCTAATCTCTTCCGTTTAATTTTACTGAACTTATCTTTTTAACTATAGTAAAATTTGAAATTAACTATACACTTTGCATTTAGAAAAACGCGTTTGTAGTCGCGCAATTCATTGCGCTTCTTACATTGTATAAATAAGCAATTGGGACAATATGTTTCATTAATTGTAAGTTTTACCATAAAATACGACTTTTTCTGTCTTTATATGTATTGAAATCATAGTTTCACTATTATACATATAATATGCTTTTTAATCAATAAATTGAATCATGTCATCAAGGTTGTTTAGTTTTAACGTGAATTCGGTGTATCTGTTGTATGAAGGGTTTCGCTCCTCAACCCAACATACAATCATGATAAAGTGAAAATCTGAATACTAAATAGACCTGTCTATATATGGTTTAGGAAGTAGCACATCAAGTTTAGTATCTATTAGATTGTAATTTAACCTTCTGGTTTATTCTATTTAGTATCCGAACCATTCTTTTATGTTTCTGAAAAACCCACCCATCGGACTTAAACTGCGTCTTAATGTTTGTGCTTGTTTTTCTTCACGTCGTAATGATTCACCATACATAGATAAACCTAAACTTGTGGAAAACATAGGATAATTAATCCTGTCTGTCAATCCTTTTAATTCCATTGGATAACCAACTTGAACACGTAGTTGTAAAATCTCTTCAGCAAGTTCAGTTAATCCATCCATGAGTGAAGTGCCCCCCGTAAGAACCAATCCACCTGGAAGTTGCATGCCAGAGATCTCACTTGCTATTGCTTCAAGTATATCTACCATTCTATATTCAATGATTTGCGCTAATTCAAGTCGACTTATAAACCTCGGTGGAGATGACTCGGTTGTAATAGGCACAGGGTTAGCGTCTTCTTCTGTTATCCACTGAGTCCAAGCACAACCACGATGTAGTTTTAGTTCCTCAGCCGTTGGAAGTGTTACTTTTAAATATTGTGCAATATCGTTTGTTACGTGTTGTCCGCCAACGGGAAAAACAGCGATGTGTTCAATAGCATCTTCTTTATACACAATTATGTCTGTTGTTTGGTCTCCAATGTCCGCAAGTGCAATTCCTGCTTCACGTTCATCTCTCTGCAAAACAGCTTTTGCTGAGGCAAGTGGAGCAACTGCCAAGGTTTCAACACTTGGAATATCCGCACTTTCTACACTGTTCAACAGACTCTGAATTCCACTTGTATTTCCAGTGATGATATATGCATTTGCTTCTAAACGTGCACCTGACATGCCAATTGGTTCTTTTATTTTAATATCCATGTCAACAACAAAGTTCTGTTCAAGCACATGTAGAATATCCTGTCCATCTGGGATAGGTGCTATAGACCTTGCCGATTGAATAGCACGGTCTACATCATCCTTTGTTATCTGTGAAGTATTCTTGACTGTTATTACGCCGCGTGATGTTTGTCCGTTGATATGCTCACCAGAAATTCCCAAACATACAGACTCAATGTTTATTCCAGCCATAAGTTCTGCTTCTGAAATTGCCTCACGAATCGCTGCTGCTGTAGCATTGATGTCTACGACAATACCTCTTCTCAATCCTTTTGAGTTTGCAACACCAACACCGATAATTTCCATCTGGCCATCCAAACTCGGTAGTGCATGGCATACTACGGCAGAAATCTTACTTGATCCTATATCTAATCCAGTGATAATGGTTCCTTTTGCCATCTATCTGCTGTCACCTCCTATAAATAGTGTGTCTGCATATCTGCTATCCAAATATGTATATTTATCTGGTAAAGAATTTACCTTCTTACCCATACGATTTTTATTTGTTAGATTATATTTTTTTTGTTGAAGTATGAGGAGTCCTTGTTGCTGAATAAACAGAGCTACATTATCAAGTCCAGTTTCAAGCATATCGGAAGCGATCCATACTGGCATAGGTAAATCAGCCAATTCAATAATGATTTTGTCAGAAATTCTGGCATCAATGCTCCTTAAGTTTTTTCTCAGTTCAGGTTTTCTGTTAATTACGAGTTTCAAAATCTGAATACCTCGTTGGGTTGTTCCAGACTTGAGCTGCTTCCCAACTTCAGGAAAATGTATTCCTTCATCTAAGATAAGTGTCTTGTGTGTAAAATCTTCTCGTTGTATTAATTCTAACACATAACCAGCTCCATCTATCAAGTAAAATGTATCAGTCTTTGGCATCCCTTTTGCGTTTTTCAGTAAATCTTTTGATTTTTCACCTGACGATTGTATATGCCGCACTCGTGCAAACGGTTTTCGTTCTGTAATTTCAACAGATAACTGTCGCTTTACATAATTCTTTGTGACATAAGCATCCTTAACATAACTTAAATTGTTCTTCAAATATGTAGCCGTTTTAGATTCAGAGTCAGTAATGATATTTTGGAGGTTATCTCCTAACACATCATAAATATCTCCTTCGGTATAGTGTGACTTACCAGTGATATTTATGATTACATGGACTTGATCAATATCAAATAATCCAACAAATAACTTCGTCAAAAACAAAAAAGTGATAACGACGGTACCATAAATAACTATTCTTCTTGTACGATATCTTGGTGTTCGTATCCTTTTTGGTTTGAAAATACGATGTTCAGGTCCATCCTTTCTCCGTTTTTTAGCATTAAAGAATTTCATTTTCAAACTCAATTAGGAAGCACATTTGTTAAGAAATTTTTGTCCGACTTCCATTATATCTCCAGCTCCCAAAGTGATTATCAAATCATGTGGTTGTGTAATCTCATTGAGATGTTCAACCACATCATCCATTTCAGTAATATAACTAACATTGGGATGTCCAAGTGCTTTTATAGCATTTGCCAAGTTTTTGCCTGATACATTTTCTATCGGTTCCTCGCCTGCTCCATAGATAGATGTAACGATCAGAACATCAGCCTGATCAAATGATCGTGAAAATTCGTCTGCGAGATCCCTCACTCGTGCGTATCTATGTGGTTGAAAAACAGCAACAATACGACGATCATATCCATCTCTTGCCCCTTGCAATGCCGCTTGCAATTTTGCTGGATTATGTGCATAATCATCAACAACAACTATATCATCAACAATACCCAAAACTTCAAAACGTCGATGAACGCCTTGGAAAGATTCAAGTGCGTTTTTTATATCTAAGAATGGAATCTCTAATTCAAGTCCGACTGCAATTGCCGCCAAGGAGTTAGAGATATTGTGTCTTCCGGGCATCTTAAGATGAACATTACCACACATTTCGCCGTGCGATCGAACTCTATAGTGAGACGTAGGACCATCAATCTGGATATCTTCTGCAATCAGATCAGCATGTGAGTTAAGTCCGTAGGTTACAAATCTCCTATTAATTTTTGTCAATAGATTCTTTATATTTTCATGATCAAGACATAATATAGCTGAACCGTAAAAGGGAACTTTGTTGACAAATGTGAGGAAAGTTTCACCGATCTCTTTTATGCTGTTGTAATAGTCAAGATGATCTGCATCTACAGAAGTGACAACGGCAATGGTTGGATAAAACATCTCTATTGATCCATAAGCCTCATCTGCTTCAATGACCATCACATCACCGCGTCCACTCCGGGCATTGCTACCATTTATTAACTTCCCACCGACAACAACTGTTGGGTCAAGAGTCGCCAAGACTGCTGCTGTCATTGCGGTTGTCGTCGTTTTTCCGTGTGTGCCGCTTACCGCAATACTATATCGCATACGTGTAATTTCATTCAACATCTCGGCTCCCCGAATAATGGGGATTTTGTTCTTTACTGCTGCTTGCAATTCAGAGTTGTTTTCAGGAATTGCTGGAGATATTACCACTACGTCTGCTCCATCAATATTTGATGAAGAATGACTATACCATATATTGGCTCCACATTTTTGTAAATGTTCAGTTGTTGCCGATTTCTTTATGTCAGATCCAGTGACATAAAAATCGTGGTCAAGTAGTACCTCAGCGATACCACTCAATCCTGCACCTCCTATACCAATAATATGAATGTGTTGAGTCTTACCTAACAACCGGGACCTCCAGCGTAAATGCTTAACATACTCAAAAACGATGGGTAGGTATCTATTGTTTACACCGATTATGCAAGTCTATATACTGATTCGGCAATTGCTTGACTCGCACTGGGATGCCCTAACTTCTGACTTGCTGATTTCATTTTTGAATATGCGTCTTGGTCTGTTAAAATATTATGTAGGGTATCAGCAAGAATTTCTGGTTTCAACATTTCCTGTTGAAGAACGATGGCTGCACCTGTCTTTGCAACCGATTCCGCATTATCTACTTGGTTATTACCAACAGCAGCGGGTAACGGAATAAAGATCGCGGGAATTCCGCAAGCCGTGACTTCAGAGACAGTCATTCCACCCGCTCTACATATCATTAAATCTGCTATACTATAGATTTCTTCTACCTTATCAAAGAACGGTTGAGCATGATGGGGTATTCCATTTTCAACATAAGCTGCATGCACATCATCAGCATTTATTTTACCGGTTTGATGAATAATTTGGATTGGAATCGTTCTGGAACTCTTCTCAGATTCTACTCCATCTACATTTGATTCAGAATTATGTGCACAGGAATAATTTGCTATTAATGGCGCAGCATTTATCAAAGCTTCATTTACGGTTTGAGAACCTTGGCTGCCCCCCATTACGAATACTGTTTTGCTATTTGGACATAAATTATACTTTCTGTATGTATTTTCATCCCGTGCAAATTCCGTTATCCCAGGACGAATAGGGTTACCAGTAACCTTTACGATGTGTTCAGGGAATCGTGGGGTTTCCTGCGGTAATGCAAGGTAGGCTGCCTGTGCCCATCGTGCCAGAATGCTATTTGTCAAACCAGGGGACACATTCTGTTCCTGAATTGCTATAGGAATGTCAAGCAACCATGCAGCAAAGAGAACAGGTCCAGAAACATAACCGCCTGTACCGATCACAACATCTGGTTTTATACGCTTTAAATACTTCAATGACTGTAATAGACCGATACATACATTAATGATAACAGGAAACCACTTCCATGTCAAGCTGCGAGGGAACCCTTCAACAGTGATAGGCAGAAATTGGAAATCGTGTTGAGGAATAAGCGTAGCTTCTAACCGATTGCTCCCACCGATAAAAACAAGGTCTACCTCCGTGTTCAAACGTTGAAGTGCTTGTGCAATTCCGATGGCAGGATATATGTGTCCACCTGTACCACCTCCAGCAAGAACGAATCTCTTCGCTCCATTTTCTATATCCATATTATCAGTTTGAACGTCCTGTCTATTAGGTCGTGTGTTTTCTTTTTTTACATCCATCAGCGAATTTTGGTAGAAATAAATTATATATGTTATGAAGACATTAGTATAAGCAGAATCAACAATCTCATTTCTGTTTAAAGCCTTCTTGATTTTGGCGTTGTTCTTGTAGCACTTCGCGATATATTCAACATTATACCTACACAAACCAAACTAATTACAAGAGAGGAACCACCGTAGCTAAGAAATGGAAGTGTTATACCTTTTGTAGGAAGTAATCCAGTTACAACACCAATATTGATAAATGTCTGTAGACCAATGACAAGCGTAAGTCCAGTTGCGAACAACGCACCGAATCGATTTTCTGTTCGTCTTGCTATTGATATACCTCGCCAAATGAATATCATAAAGATTATGGTAACACCTGCTGCACCGATAAATCCAAATTCTTCTCCTAAAACTGAAAAGATGAAATCAGTATGAGGATAGGGCAAATAATTAATCTTTGCAGCACTATCATCAATTCCGACTCCGTATAATCCGCCCCACTGTAATGCCTCTAATGAACGTTCAAGTTGAAAACCTGCGGCATCAGGAGATTGAAGCGTTGCCCAATAGTCAGTTACTCGTTTCAAACGATACGGACTACTGAATATAAACCCAGACAATAAACCAACACCTGCTGTGATTAACATCAATGTGTGTGAAAGACGGATTCCTCCAATAAAGAGTAAACATCCGGCAGTCGCGGCTAATAGGACTGCTGAGCCGAAATCTGGTTGTCTTGCGACTAAACCAAACATCAATCCGATAATTAGGATATTTGGTAGAACGCCATGTAAAAAACTCTTTATCCGTTCCGGCTTTCGTGCCAAAAAATGTGCAACATGAATCAGTAATGCGATCTTTGCAAATTCAACAGGTTGAAAATTGACACCTTTTACAGAAATCCATCTTCTAAATACCCCGCCATCTGCCCCTTGTACACCAAACCCTATCGGTGTGAAAACAAGAACAAGTAAGACAAAAGCAAGAAAGAGCAAGAGATTGCTGTACTTTTCATAGAACCTATACGGGATGTATGAAGCAACCCCCATACCTACCAGACCTATGAAGCAAGCAATGGATTGGATTTTTAAGTATTGATAATTATTACCGTACTGTTTCATTGACAAAACATGTCCAGCACTGTAAACCATCAAGATACCTATTCCAACCAACAGAAGCGTTACAGCAAGCAAGCCTGCGTCAACTCTTCCGCTTCCTGTATTCTGTACCTGTTCTCCTTTAACTGGTATGGTAGTAGAATTTGTAAAATGAATAGTATTTTGATTTTGCATGGATCTTTAGTATATTGTTTTATGTGAGTTCTATAAAATAGAATATTTATTCGTTTCATACTAACTTCTTGTATAAAGTGAATTTACGGCATTTTTGAAATCTTCACCGCGTTCTTTGTAATCTGAATACATGTCAAAACTCGCATTAGCAGGTGATAAAAGAACTATATCGCCTTGTGCGGCATGAGTATATGCATATTCTACTGCTTCTTTCATTGAAGTTGCATTCTGCATCTTAGCACAACCACTAAGTGTCTGTTGTATATTATACGTGTGTTCTCCAAGCAATATCAAACATTTTACACTGTCTCGAACGAGATCAATCAAGGGTACATAATTGTTTCCTTTATCAAATCCCCCGACAATTAGGAACACCCGTTTATTATCTGCATCTGCAGATGTATTTTTTATGATTGATTCAAGAGCTGCACTTGTTGCTATGACGTTGGTTGCTTTAGAATCGTTTATGTAATCTACACCATTTATAGCAGACACTTTTTCATAAGCGTGTTCAAGAGCAGTATGTTTCTTATCAAAATCAATGAAAGCCTGTCGGATATCCGTTACTGGCACACCATAAATAGTTCCCACGACTGCCGCTGCAAGCACATTACGTACATTATGTGTTCCCGCTAATGGAATTTCAGCGATATTACAAATCAAGTCTTCATGCTCACTATGATAATTAAATATGTTGATTTCATCACCATTCCTTTGCAGACCAGCACCAATCTTACACCCCATTTTTTCACAATAGTCCTTCAGTCCTTTGTCTGTCTCTTTAAGATTGTCTGTGAAAAACGCCTTCTTTGCTTCGGTGTTATGTGAAAGTCGTTTTATTGTTTCATCAGCTCCGTTTAGCACTATCCAATCTGATTCCTTCTGGTTTGCATATATCTTCCGTTTAGCACTTAAATAAGCATCCATTGTTTTGTGACGATCAAGATGATCACGCGAGAAATTTAAAAATACACTTACATTCGGATGGAAAGACACAGTGCTTTCTAACTGGAAACTACTTGCTTCAACAACAACAATGTCCTGTTCGGATAATGTTCCAACTTTATTTGCTAATGGTACACCGATATTTCCGGCAACAACGACATTAGAAAAAAGGTCGCTACTTTCAAGAATTGCTGCGGTTAATAGCGTTGTTGTTGACTTTCCTTTTGTACCTGTAATCGCAACTATAGGTGCTTGACAAAGCGCAGCGGATATTTCCAATTCACCCAAAATTGGTATGTTTCTTTTTTTCGCATCACATAGAATTGGAATATCTAAAGGAACTCCCGGTGAAACGACAACGAATTCTGCTTTAGCGATACAAGATTCTCCATGCCCTCCGAGTTGATATTCTATCGGTATCCCATCTAATTGGGAAAGTTCAGCAGATAACGTATCTCTGTCACGGGTGTCTGTGAGTGTAATATTTGCACCAAGTTCATGAAGCAAACGTGCAATTGCTATGCCACTTCTATTTGCACCAAAAATAGTGATCTGTTTGTCAGAATAACTTTTTGGTTCAGAGGAATCAATCATCTTTTTTACCGTAGAATTTGGAAAGGAGGATATTTTGCGGATATATTCTCATCCAATCCTAAGCGTGCTCAACGCTATCAACATCAAGATAAGTGCGACAATCCAAAAGCGGATTACTACTTTTGATTCCTTCCAACCTGAAAGCAAAAAATGATAATGCAGCGGTGACATTTTTATAACCCGTTTACCGAATGTTCTATAAGACCAAACCTGTATGATGACTGAAAGTGCCTCTGCTACAAAGATACCACCCACGATAATTAGGAGAAATTCCTGTTTAATTAAGAGTGCACATGTCCCGAGCGTAGCACCGAGAGGCAATGACCCAGTATCTCCCATAAACAGTTGTGCTGGATGTCCATTGTACCATAGAAATCCCAATCCTGCTCCAACTAACGATGCACAAAAGATAGCCGTAACTTCTCCACCGATCGGTAAATGGAATAGGTTGAGATGTTCAGCAATAACATTGTGGCTTGCAAGATACCCCAATGCACCAATTGTACCTGCAACGAAGAGCGTACATCCTATTGCCAATCCATCCATACCATCTGTCAGATTCACAGCATTTGATGTTCCGACAATAACTAAAGTAGCAAAAGGAATAAAAAGAATATTCAGATTAGGTTTGTAGTCTTTAAAAAACGGAAGATGTAATGCCGTACGACTTGCTGGATCATTTGCTTCAAATGGACCCCATTGATAAAGATAGTATGCTATGGCTAATGCCCCAACCGTTTGTAGAACAATCTTCTGCCAGCCGCGTAGTCCAAGCGATTGTTTTCTACTAAGTTTACACATATCATCTAAGAATCCAAGACCTCCAAACCATAGTGTAGTCAAAATCATCAGGTAGATAAAAGGTTGATCCAACTTTGCCCAAAAAACAATGGAAATTAGCACAGCTACTATGATTAAGATTCCACCCATTGTGGGTGTACCAGCTTTGCTCTGATCATCATTTTGCTGTGCTTTTTCTACCTCTTCTTGAATATGTTCACCTATACGCAACTGTTTCAACCTTTTAATCATAAAAGGTCCTAATACAAGCGAAATGACGAGAGCTGTAGCAGTTGCATATACTGCTCGGAAAGGAATCGAACCAAAAACTTCAAATGGTTGATATAGGTTTATAAGGTTTTGAAAGAATAAATGATAAAACATATAAATGTGAGTTTTCTAACGTGAGCAAGGTGTAATCAGTAGGTGATGTATCATATTTTGAATACGAAGCAAAGATGTAGTACAATCACGACGGTATTGACTATTCCTTTGTATCATTCCTCTTGTTGTGAGTTAGACTTTAACTTGGTGAGATTTGCACCAGTTTGACTTAATAGATTTGTTGAATATGAATAGATTAGTCGGTTCTTCTCATTATTGGTTTCTATGGCAAGGTTAACCAATTGGGACACCAAATCCGGAAAGGAGACACCGTCTGGTTCCCACAGGTAAAAACTAAATGAACCCGGAATTGTATTTATTTCATTCACATATACTTGTCCATCAGCACTAACCAAAAAATCAATTCTGGCAATTCCCATGCAGTCAAGAATATTATAGGTGTCCTTTGCAAGCTTTTGAATATGTAACGTCATTTCATCAGGAATAGGTGCAGGTATTTTTCGTTGTGCACCTGCCATTCCTGTCGTGTTTTCAGATACAGATGAATCATCAGAAGTCTGCTCAGTTTCTGAATTTTGATGAATGTATTTATCATCGAAACTGAGAAATTCTGTGCTGGTAAGCGGTTGTTCACATACAGAAGCGATAGGTGTATGTGTTCCCATTACTGAGCAATTAATTTCATACCCATTTTCAATACCCTTTTCAACGAGAATACGACGACAATACCGACATGCAAGTTCAATTGCATCTCGAAGTTCTTCCGTATTTTTTGCCTGACTAACACCTATACTTGAACCACTAATTGCTGGTTTAACAAACATCGGATAATCAATCTTTTCTTCTATATTGTTGACAATATCATCACTTGAAGAATTCCAATCATGTATTGTAAACGGAATATACGGAACAATTGGCAATCCGTTCTCATTAAGCACAGCCTTCATCATGATTTTATCCATACCCACACTTGAACCGACGATGCCAGCCCCTACATACGGCACATCCATCAGTTCAAGCAACCCCTGGAGACTACCATCTTCACCATTCACACCATGAATTGCAGGAAACACAACATCAACATTCAGTTCTCTTTTCTTACTAAATATGCCACTTCGTTTTGGCAATACACTGAATCTTGGATTTGCTTGGAATTCAACAGTAACTATGTCATGATCATTGACATTTGGTAATACTCCATCAGTGAATGTGCTTAATTCACCGAGTTCATCACCTGTTAACCATACACCCTCCTTCGTAATATATATTGGAATAGTATCATGGTTCTCAGCTAATGCAGCTTTGACTTGATGTGCTGTGACGATAGACACTTCATGTTCGGGTGATCTCCCTCCAAAAATGACCGCTACGTTCATTGTTATTTCCTTTTAGTTCCTTTCTTAGAACATCGGTTAAATCTGATTTAGGACTTAACCTTAATCTATTGATGTATATTATGATGCTTCGTTATAATTATCTGGTAAATCATTTTCAAATAAGACTACATCTCCCGGTTTCAATCTTGTCTGCAGTTGTTGCTGTGCTTCATCAAGATTGTTCACGATAGATATTTTTTGATCAGGATAGTTTTCGTTTTTGAGTCCATCCAATATCGGTGCTGTTCTTATCCTGCCAACAAGAATGATATGGTCGCAAACTTTCGCTGCTTCTGAACCAAAATGTCTATTTTCATCGTATTCTCGTTCACCCAGTTCTACCATACCCGGTGTAACCAATACCTTTTGTCCCTGTTTTTCACTTAAAAAGTCTGTGAGTACCTCAAGCGCTGCCTTCGCACCTTCAGGATTTGAATTGAAACTGTCATCAATAATTGTTACACCCGCAGCACCCTCCATCAACTGTAATCGGTGAGGAACAGGTTCCAATGTAGATACAGCACTTTGAATTTCAGTCAAGGTCATACCGCAATGCAGTGCAACACCAACAGCAGCAAGTATATTTGACACGTTATGTTTACCCAAAAGCCTTGTTGTGATTTCAACAGGTCCCGCTTCTTCGTCAATCACAGTAAAAGTCAACCCTTTTTCGTTCTGTATGATATTCTTTGCACTCAACCTAACGGAATTACTTGCTTCTATACTATATTGGACGACTGGAACAGTATCGGTAGTTTCAGCCAAATTTGCACAGATTTCATTATCTGCATTAATCACTGCAAGTCCGTTTTGTGGTAAAGCCTCAATTAATTCATACTTGGCACGCGTTGTATTTTCAATTGTTTTGAACCGTTCTAAATGAACTGGACCAACTGCAGTAAGTATTCCGATTTCCGGTGGTGCCAACCGGCACAAATCACGGATGTCCCCACGTTTGTATGCTCCCATTTCAACAATGAAAATGTCATGTTCAGGCAATAAATCTCCTCTGATTACCTTACATATACCCATCGGTGTATTATAACTATCTGGGGTCATCAATGTGTTGTACTTTTGCGATAGAATTTGGTGTAGAATGTACTTTGTGCTTGTTTTCCCATAACTCCCTGTGATGCCTACAATCCTTGGTTGTAGAGTTTTAATTCGTTTTCTTGCATCACGTAAATATGCGTTATTGATTATTTGTTCCAACGGCCAAATTAGGAAACTGCTGACAGCAAGTATAGGCACTGAAAGTTCACTGAATAGAAAGAGTCCAATACGCCAATTCTCTTCATTCACTAAACTAACAGACAATATAGCAATACCAACAAGCAAAGCAAGCGAAAATCCGAAGAGGCGTTTAGCACGGGCTGTGAAAACGAGTGGTTTTTTCGCGGTGATTCTCTGACGTTTAACAATTCTAAAGACCTGGAATGCTGTCCATATAAGACATATCGATGAATAAGACCAAGTCGACAAAACACTCGGAATAATTGATATAACTATCAACACACCTACTATTAGCAGTATCTCTATGACTTCAAAACAATTTCGGATGTGTTCTGAAATCCATTTCAGATACCGTCGGGGTTTATACCCGTCCAGTTGAAGTATGTGTAATCCACTTGTTGTTCTGATGACTGATCTAATATAACAAGTGATAATCAGAAGATAGAATAAAATCTCATTAAGCATGGCTTATAATTCTTTTACCTATATGATTGTTGATTCAATGTGTTGACAACAAAAACGCAATGAATAGCCTGCATACTATGATATTCAGCAGACACAATTCATTGCGATCACATTGACATCTCTTTTCGATAGAACAGATAAATAACGTTCCAAGTTTCTTCAAATTACCTGAGTGACAATCCATGTCATTCAAAACAGTAGTTCAAGCCAAAAAGGTTTCAACAGATTGGCAAAACTCTTTAGGTTTATCAAGAAACGAAAAATGTCCTGCACCTTTGAGGATAACTAACTCAGCGTTAGGAATCTCATCCTGCATTATCTTACCAAACGAAATCGGTGTGTCTGTATCATTCTCTCCCCAAATTAACAAAGTTGTTGCTTGTATGTTCGGTAATAGTGGTTGTAAGTTTTGATTCACAGATTTCACCATTGTTGCTCTCATCGGTCCTGCTTGTTTATAGTCACTTGAGCCTACACGATTCGCAATATTATCTGCCAAACGCTTGCCTAAAGTCCCACACTTCCGTATCAATCGACCTATTTTAGCAAGACTGATTCGGTAATAATATTTCATAGTGCGTGGTGGAATTATCCCAGCACTGTCCACCAAGATCAGTTTATCAACTTTTTCAGGTTGTTCTGCTGCCAAGACGATAGATATCCTTCCTCCATACGAGTGTCCGATAAGATGTGCCTTATTAATGTTGAGGTTACTATAAAAGGTAGCAATCAGTTTGGCATAGTCAGAAGCATCCCAGGCATTTGGCGGAATCTCACTCAGTCCAAATCCTGGTAGATCAAGTGCATATATCTGATATGTATTTGATAATCTATCAAATACATAACTGAAAGTATTTGCTTCAGCACCCCAACCGTGTAATAGAATTACAGGTGTACCTGAACCTTCAACTTGATAAGCGATTTTCAGATTGTCAATCTCAATGAACTTCACTCGACCCATC
This sequence comes from Candidatus Poribacteria bacterium, assembly GCA_965214095.1. Taxonomy (GTDB): domain Bacteria; phylum Poribacteria; class WGA-4E; order WGA-4E; family WGA-3G; genus MSPOR6. The sequence goes on from OZ243938.1 coordinate 4,100,297, forward strand.
AAATTACCATCTCACTCGCTTTTTCTCATTCAATTCATGTCTACTGAATGACTAAATTATCTTTCTGTTGCCTGTTTAGCCTCTATAGACAATTCTTGAAGTATTTTTGATGCAATTTCTCGGTCATCAAATGGATATCGTTTTCCGTGAATTTCTTGATAATTTTCATGACCTTTACCAGCAATTACGACAACATCACCTGGATTTGCCTCGAAAATAGCCTTTCGAATCGCTACATGTCTCTCAGGAATACACTTAAATGCTGCATCATGTGGTAATTTTGACACAATATCTGAGATGATTTCAGCGGGATTTTCTGTGCGTGGATTATCGGAAGTAATTACACTCATATCTGCAATTTGTGTTGAAATTGATCCCATTTTCGGACGTTTTCCTCTGTCACGGTCCCCACCACAACCAAATACTGAAATTAGTTTCCCTTCTGAGATTCCGCGTGCAGCTGTAAGGACATTTTCCAGTCCATCAGGAGTATGTGCATAATCTACAATCACGGCAAAATCTAAATCACTCTTCCTATTTGATATTACACGTTCAAAACGTCCAGGCACCACTGTAGTTGAAAGACCTTCTTGAATTGCAGAGGCACTACAGTTATAACGTAAACCTACACCTATCGCAGCAAGTGCATTGTAGATATTATACGCCCCGAGTAAACTTATAGACACATTTAACGCTTTGATTTGTTGGTCAGTATTACTGAAATTAGTTTTGCCTGAGTTATTCAGTGTGTTTATCGCTGTGAAGGACAGTTCTTTTAGAGAACCTTCTATCTCTTGTGCCGTTATATCAGCTTGTTTCTCAAGACCATATCTTATGATTGTATTCTCAGGAATATGTTCAACGATACGGTTCATCGCAGGGGAATCAGCATTTATTATTGCCACTCCATCATCACTCAACTGCTCAAATAACTTCAATTTTGCAGTCAAATAATTTTCCATTGTGCCGTGGTAATCCAAATGATCCTGTGTTAGATTGGTAAAGACACCGGTTTCAAAAGTAAGACCACTCAAACGGTGTTGTGCCAGCCCTTGAGACGAGGTCTCCATAACCACATGCTCTATACCAGCATCGGCTATCTGTTTTAGCATCTCATGGAGTTGGAATGCATCTGGGGTCGTTAGTAATGCAGGAATTTCAACACTTGCTTTCTGTTGTTTACTTGAAACATTGTCGGCAACATCATAAGAATGTCCGACTGTGCCTAATACAGCTGCATTCACTCCATTCGCCTTGAGTATTCCATGGATTAAATGTGCAGTAGAAGTTTTTCCATTTGTGCCAGTAACACCCGTTAATCTTAGTCGTTTGGCAGGATTGCCGAACCAATTCGCAGCACATAATGATTGTGCAATTCGTCCATTGGAAGTGATGACAGAAGTTATATCCTTAGGGAAATCGAATACTTCTTTCTCTGAAATGATTACTTTGGCACCGTTCTCAATAGCACCAGCAATAAATGAATGCCCATCTACATTCAACCCTTCATAACAGATAAATGTATATCCAGGTTTGACCTTACGGTGATCACTGACAACACCAGCAATTGTCGGATTGGAGTCACCTGAGATTTTGGTAACTTCAATTCCGTCCAGAAGGTTTTGGAGTTTCATAACCCTCTCCATTTTTCACAAGTGTATCGTCAGCGAATGGACTGTTTCTGATTGGTGATTGACTCGGTTTTGCAGAACTTTGCTCAGTCTTAGTCTTGTAGTTAGATACTTGCGTGCCGCCTTGATTCGTTATCCGGCTTGTTCTATTAGCATATAGGGACTTCGTATTACGTTTTTTCTTTGGTGATGAGTCAAATAATCCTATTCTCTCAACATAAGGTAGAGTCTGTTCAGCAATCCGTTTGAATATAGGAGCTGCAATCGTTCCACTAAATCTTGCTCCACTGGGTTCATCAAGAGTAACAATAATTGCAATCTTTGGGTCATCAGCAGGTAAAAATCCCATAAAAGACATTACCTCTTTTCCTGCAGCATACCCCTTACCTTTTTCAGCTTTCTGAGCAGTCCCGGTTTTACCAGCAATCCTAACACCTTCTATTTTAGCCCGAGCACCACTACCTTTTTCAACCACACCGATAAGAATATTAGTCATTGTTTGTGCTGTATCAGGGTCAATTACCTGCCGAATTTCAGTAGGATACGTCCTTCGGATTAAGTTTCCTCTCTCATCTCTGATTTCCTTAGTAATATAAGGTTTGTGTAATGTTCCACCATTAGCAATAGCCGCCAACGCATTTACCATCTGTAGAGGTGTAACTGAGATACCTTGTCCAAATGGCACGGAACCCAATGAGTTTGTATCCCATCGCTTGAGCGCATATAAGTTACCACTTTGTTCATAAGGAAGGTCAACACCTGTCTGTTTTCCAAATCCAAAGTTTTCTACATAGATTTGGAACAGGTCTTGTCTAACGCCAAGTAACTCTTGCACTATCTTTATCATACCGATATTGCTAGATTTGTGTATCACTTCAGTCAGTGTCAAATGACCTTTTCCAGATACATCCTTAATCACACGGCGTTTCGTGAGACGGTAACGACCATTCTCACAGAATACTGTTGATTCTGGTGTCATAATCCCTTCATTCAATACTGCAGACGTTGCGATTATTTTAAAGATTGACCCCGGTTCAAAGAGGTACCAAATACCAAGATTACGTTTAGCTTCTTCATTCGCATTAGTCTGAACATTGATGTCATACGTAGGGAAACTTGCCATTGCCAATATCTCTGATGTATCTACTGCAAGCACAATCGCTGTGCCTTTAGCAGCATTCCATTCCTTACATCCCTTTTCAAGCTCTTTCTCCGCTATGTCCTGAATGATTTCGTCAATGGTAAGTAGTATGTTACTACCGCTATTACCAAGAGAACTGGTGGTATATTGCGGATTAAATGAGGCAGATGTAGAATTACTTTTTCTTTGAGATATTGGTGAATGGATCCTATTAAGATAAGTTTTGTATTGATATTCTACTCCTTCTCCCATACCTTCATCATTTAGGAAACCGATGACCTGAGAAGCAAGTGTCTTTTTCGGATAAACACGATTCGGTTCTATCTCAATCTTCAGTCCTCGATGTTCTGTTGTTATGCCTCGAATCGCTTCTAACCTATCATACTCTATTCCTTTCTTGAGCCAAACATATTCAACATAACGTCCATTCCTCTTTCGTTGGAGTAAAGTGACTAATTGGGAAGGTATGGTATCCAATAGAGGAGCTAATTCGTTGGCAACACTGGCAGCGTTAGATTTCCTATTGAAGGTTTTTGGATCAGCAGAAACTGATATCAGGTCTTGGCTAATTCCTAAAACAGTACCATGCCTATCCTGTATTTTTCCGCGTTTCACATCGTTATTGCCACCAGAACGCCAATCCCTTCGGTCTGCAAGTGCTGAATCAGCATCAGGAAATTGAATAATGAATAGTTTACCTATCAATAGGAGAAAACCAATCTGTAGGACGATTAACACAAAAACAAGTCGTCGGATTGAGAGAAACGTGTTGCTTTTCATTGTAGATTACTTCTTTCATAGAATCAAAGTGTAAACTAATACGCAATATTTTGATAATACCTATCTTGAGAAATTGATAGAAGTGTATCAAATTTGGAATACTTAGGCTTGTCAAAAAGTAACACACTATCTATTCTGAAGATCTATAGGTTCTATCGTATGATCAACTAAACCTAATTCCTTATTGATTGTACGGACTCTTTCAACATCAGTCAATGCAGTCTCTTCCAATATTAGTTTGCGGATTTCATCCTGCATTTTTTCTTGCTGTCTTTCAAAGTTTGGTTTACTTTTAAAAAACACGCCTTTGGCATACGATGAAAACCATGCACTGGCACCAAAAACACAAAGCGATATTCCTAATACTATGTAGACAAATACCATGCCAACTTCTTTTTCAGGTTTCGGCTTTTCTTGAAATAGTATTTCGTAATTTTTCTGATTATGCATCTTATTAATTTTATACGTTTGTTTTTAAATTTTGATACACATTATAGTGTTTATATTAACGCTACACTCTGGTCGCAACTCGTAATTTGGCACTACGTGCTCTTGGATTTGCATCTATTTCGCTTTGAGATGCTAACATCGGTTTTCTGGTGACAACATCTAATGTTCTCTCATGTTTGCATATACAGACCGGTGTCTTTGGTGGACAGATGCAAGTTCTTGCATAGTGTCTGATTTTCTGCTTAACAATACGATCTTCAAGTGAATGAAAACTGATAACACAAAGATGTCCTCCAGGTCTTAAAACTGATACAGCAGCGTCCAAACCACTCACTAAATTGTTTAGTTCTCCATTAACCTCAATACGTAATGCCTGAAAAATTCGGGTAGCAGGATGAATTCTCTTCACACGATGTCTATTCTTTCGGGATTCTTTTGAATGTCTTGACTTGTTGGAATAAACTTGTTCAACAATTTCAGCAAGTTGTAATGTTGTGGTAATTGGTGACTCTGTCCTTACTTTTACAATATTCTGTACGATTCGTTTCGCATACCGTTCTTCACCGTATTCTTTGAAAATATGAATCAGTTGATCCGATGTGTAATTGTTTACAATCTGTGCTGCTGATTTAGTTAATCGTACATCCATTCGCATATCTAAAGGACCTAAATGTTGAAAACTAAATCCTCTGGCAGGTGTATCCAACTGAAATGAAGACACACCAAGATCAAGCAGGACACCATCAACTTTACTGATCCCACAGGTATTCAATAGACATTTCAACTCAGCAAAGTTGCCGTGTATCAGAACAAACCGATCCTTGAACGGATATAATCTTTTCTCCGCAATAGCAAGCGCACTTTCATCAAGGTCAATCCCAATTAATCTGCAAGATGAATCTGAAGCCTTTAATATGCAATGACTGTGTCCACCTAACCCCACAGTAGCATCTACGTAAACACTATCTGGTTGCGGATGAAGAAAATCAAGAATTTCATTTCGTAAGACAGGTATGTGTGTTTCAGACATGCATTACCTCAAATATATTAAATGAATATAGCAAGATTTATGCCAAAAAATACGTGATTATCGTCATGTAAACGAAATATCTTGAAAAAGAACTAAACTTAAGACATATATGCTTTTTCCTAATGTTGTATTCTGAGAATAATCTTGAATTCAATTTATGAGACTGCTATACTTTATAAAGTTGAATAAAGGCATTATTCTGTAGTTGGATTATGTCATTCCACTGTATTACTCTATCAACAACAATATTAGATAAGGTCAATTTTTCTCGGTAAGTAAACAAGTTAGAATCTGATGAAAATTGCAATCATGGGGGGCACATTCAATCCGATCCATTACGGACATTTATTATGTGCAGAACAGGTGCGCGATGGATTAGGATATGATAGAATACTATTTGTCCCATCAGCACGACCACCACACAAATCTCAACCTGACATGGTATCCGCTGAACATCGCTATCAAATGGTCTTGTTAGCAACTGCAGACAATCCGGATTTTGAAGTGTCTCGTATTGAATTGGATCGTGAGGGGCCTTCATACACGATCCAGACAATTGAAACATTAAGAAACAGGTATGACACATCAACAGAACTCGCATGGATTATCGGAGCTGACTCATTAATTGAATATAAGATTTGGAAAGACTTTGATGGTGTGCTGAAGCAGTGCACAATGATCGTAACTACACGTCCCAATTATGACTTGCAACTCGTTCCATCAGAAATTCGTAACAAAGTTAAAACTTATAAAATTACAGGAATTGACATTTCTGCAACTGAAATTCGTAAACGTATAAGAAACAATCTTTCTATACAATATCTTGTTCCAGATTCTGTTGCTGACTATATCAACGAATATAAGTTATACAGTGATAAATAAAGTTAGATTTTTATGATTTTCGGTTTTGTGACGTTTGATGAATTAAGTTTCACGAGATATAGTTCAAATTAGTGTGCTTAGGAGTAGATGTGAAATGAAGTGTAGTATCTGCGGAATTCACTATAAATTTGACTACAAAAAAGAAGAACCGTTACCGCCACATTTTCCATTTTGTAGTAAAAGGTGTAAAGCAATAGATTTGGGAAAATGGCTTAACAACGAATACAGCATTAGTACACCTATCACTGAAATTGATGGCATTACAGATTATGAATCTGGATTCAGTGACGAAAATCAAGAAGATATACTAGAGAAATTGCGTGACAAAGATACGAACAAAGTTTGAGTGATGTCCATTCAGATTCTTTCTAATGTTATATCAAATTATCCAGATGACTGATCGATATGTTGACAAGTAAAACGCTTGCAGTAAACGAAATCATAGACACATCGTTTCCTGAATCAGATGACTTAAGGAATCAGCCGAAGTCAATTGAGATATTACATTATCTCATAAAGAAACTTGATCCAGAACGGCTTGAACACGTTATTTCTGTTCAGGAGACTGCAGTCGCATTGTCACGATACCATCAGGATGCTGATGTTTGGAAAGTTAATTTGGCAGCACTTCTACATGATGTCGCGAAATGGATGAGTGACGACCAGTTGTACAAGGCTATAGCACGGTTTCAAATAGAACTCGACCCCATAGAGAAGATTATGCCTGCATTATTACATGCGATTGTGGGTGTAAAAAATGCAATTGAATTGTTCAACGTAACAGATTTGGATATACTTGAAGCAATTCGTTGTCACACAACTGGTAATGCATCAATGGGTTTGACAGCCAAATTGATTTATGTTGCTGATTTTTCAGAACCGAATCGTGAATATAAAGAAGCTGAACAGGTCAGACAAATGGCTAAGGCAGATTTAGACCGAGCTGTTCATTCGGTAGCACGGTATAAGATTGAATTTCTCTTGCATAATGGTGGCATAATTCATCCAAATACAATACATACCTACAATAGCACTTTTCCTGATATAGAATAGGTATGAACAGGAATTGTGCGGAACAAAGGAACATATTCGCCATTAGCAAGCAATTTTCGTTTAAACCTATCAAACCTACTGAGAATTGATTACACTTAGGACCAACACAACAATAATTTCCTCACTTATAGGAGACTTATCTTATGGCAACAAATAATACAATTGAAATAGTGAAAGCAGCCGCATCCGCTGCAGTAAGTCGCCGTGCACAGAATCCTGTAATTCTTGATCTTCGCGAATTAGACTGTTTTACAGATTATTTTGCAATTTTCAGTGGTATTTCTGATGTACAAGTCGAAGGAATTACAGAAGCAATATTGGATGAACTACAAGACAAATGGGATCAGCAACCTTGGCATCGTGAAGGTGCTAAGAAAGCTGATTGGATATTATTAGATTATGTTGACTTTGTTGTTCACATTTTCTTAGATGAAAGACGATCTTACTATAGTTTAGAACGTTTATGGGCAGAAGCACCACACGTTGAACTACCTGAGATGGAAGGGATACAAATTTTAGAAACAGAAGAAGTGTTTGATGAGGATGAGATGGTATTGGGACTTGTTACGGCAAATGGTGAAGGACAATCCTGAACATTTTTTAGAAATTCATCTTATTAATCAACATTACTAAGGAGAACTGTAACGTTATCTGTTCCACCATAAGCAAGTGCTCTACTGATTAAGTTTTCACTTGCTGCTTCAAGTGTAGGGGCAGACGAAATTATGTTTCGGGTTTCAGTATCATCGGTTATTAGGTCATGTAATCCATCAGTACAAGCAAGGATTATATCCCCAGGAGCAAGAGGATAGATATCAGATGCAAGTGATATTTTAGTTGTTAAGCCGATAGCTTGAGTAATAATATTTCTTTTGGCGTGGACACGACCTTCTTCTGGAGTGATTTCACCTTTCTCTACCATCTTCTGGACTAATGAATCATCGGTCGTAATTTGTGTTAGAATGTCGTCGTGTAGAACATATAAACGACTATCACCGACATGAACGTAAGCCAAGAAACTTGGAGTAACAAAACCAGCAGTAAGCGTTGTTCCCATTCTTTGGTATTGAAGAGACTCTTGTCCCATACTATAAACGCGCTGATTTGCCTCATTTGCAAGTTTCTCTAATATGCTCAACCGGTTGATGGGGGCTAAATCGCTCGCAGGATTAGGAGTTTCCGACACCCATTCTTCAAAAACCCTAAGAGCAACTCGGCTTGCAATATCACCACGAGCATGACCACTCATGCCGTCTGCTATCGCAAATAGACGATTTTTTTCGTTATAATAGAATGAATCTTCGTTTCTCTCACGAAGAGAACCGATATCTGTTCTTGCTATGAAGTTCATAATAATCATGTCCTCATCCCCAATATTAACACATATATAACGAAAACTATGACATTTTGTTTCAAAAAGTAATAAGTGAAAATTAGCGTCCTTATATGACAATTAACTCTGAATCTAACGATAACATACGCAAATTATCTTCCTCACCATACCATCATTTTTTTGGATACTACGGTATTGATCCTTGGGACAATTTAAGGCAAAACCACATTGCCGAAAACAGAAAAATCGTTCTTGGCAAATTTTACCATGATGAACAGTTTAAAGGAATATCTGAATGTCTGAATCTACATCTATTCAAGATTTACATAAACAGTCTATTATCATTGATGCTCATAACGATTCAATCGTCGCTCATATCCGTCGTGGAAACATCACACTTGCAGATGAAAACACGAAAAACCAAAATCAATATAGGGGGACAATTGCCTATCTTCGTGGACCTGTACCACCAGAAGAAGATGCTATAGGGATCCAACTCAATATTCCGAAAATGCAAAAGGGTGGAATTGATGTCGCGTTTTTTGCTGTTGATGTAACACGTGCATGGAAAAACCATCTCTCTTATGCATTGGATGCTTTTGGATGGTTTGATACAGAGGTAAGTACTAATGAATCCGATATCTGTATTGTTCGAAATACTACAGATATTCATACAGCCAAATCAAATGGAAAACTTGGTGCAATACTTGCTATTGAAAACAGTGAAGCCGTTGAACGAAGTTTGAATATACTCCGTTGTCTTTACAATCTCGGTGTTCGTTCTATAGGATTGACACATAACCCCAACACATGGGCTTCTACTGGGAACGATGAAGGAGAAACCGGTGGTGGTTTAACAAAATTTGGGATTCAGTTGGTGAAAGAGATGAACAAACTTGGAATACTCGTTGATGTCTCACACATTAGTGAACGCGGTTTCTGGGATGTATTGGATGTCTCAAACACCCCAATAATTGCATCGCATAGCAATTGCAAGACATTATGCAACCATTCTCGCAACTTGACCAACGAACAACTGAAGGCTATCGCTGTCAATGGTGGTGTCGTAGGAATTACATTTGTACCAGGATTCATAACGGAAGATGGGTGGCAAAATAAACCACCTTTCGTAAAACTAATCAATCATATTGAGTATGCAATTGACGTGGCTGGTATAAACAATGTTGGAATCGGTTCGGATTTTGACGGGGGAGGCGATCTACTTCAAGACGCATCAGAATATCCAAGAATAACAGAAGAATTGAGTGAACGCGGTTATTCTGATGAAGCTATTCAGAAGGTCTTAGGTGGCAATCTTCTGCGCGTTTTTGGTAGCGTCTGTGGGTAATTCGTAACATATCGGTCTAATATTATTTGTCAATTGTCCTGCGTATAGTATGCCATACTTCATCAATAGTTATACCTTTCATACAGATATTATCCTTACATCTATCTGTGAATTGTTTACATGGACTACAAGGCACATCGTGTCTAATAATCGTATGCGAATCTCCTATAGGTTGGAATCGATTGTGGTTACCAGGGCCGAACAGTGCTACAGTGGGTGTTTCTACGGCAGCTGCAAGATGCATGGGACCTGTATCGTTCGTTAAGAACAGATCACATTTTTCTATACAAGCAGCTAACTGACGTATCTGAAGGTTTCCAGCAAAAGGTATTGATGGACACTGCATTAGATCCTTGACTTTATGCACAAGTTTCCCTTCCTTTGGTCCACCGAATATTATGACTTGAGCATCATAGTGTTCAACAAGTCTATCACCAATAGCAGCAAAACGTTCCGGCATCCATTCACGCAACTTCCAACCTGCACCGGGGAATAACCCGACTTTCAATTGTATCTCTGAAATACCTGATTCTTCAAATGTGTAACACGCATCAGCACGTTCTGTGTTTGAAAGAAACATCTCCAATTGATGGTCTTCAGCAGGGATACCGGCAGCATGCAACAAATCAAAATAGTGGTCAGTGGCATGTTTGTTACCGTGTTCTGGAACACGTAACGTACATAACATACCTTTGCCTACCCGTTCAGATGCACCACTCAAATACATCAATAATTCTGTACGTAACTTCCGTTGAAAATCAAAGATTAGCGCGAACTTTCGCTGTCGTAAAATACGTAAAATCCGCAACATCTCTCCTGTATCCTTATCCTTCGCAGACCGATTAAATTGAATTATCTCGTTAAGGTGGGGATTCTGTCGGAGCACATCCGCTGATTGTTTTGCAACTAACATCGCAATGTAAGCATTAGGATAATGGGCACGGATGGCACGAATCGCTGGAGTCGTCAATACAATATCACCCAGAGAACTGAGACGTATAAGTAAAATCTTTTCCATTTACCATTACCTCCTTAGTATCTGTGAATGGGATACACAAATAGTGCAACAAGTAATAATGTAGGGTTTTACTATAATTCACTTTCAATGTCAATGTTCATAAGAAAAACTAACTATCTTCTTCTCAAGTCCATTCATAGCCTCTTCAACAAGTGTGTTTACATCAATTCTTTCCTCTGCCTTATCTAATTCCACCTGTGTTGCGTGTGTTGCTGGATGCTTAGGGACAAATAGTGAACAACAATCCTCATGTGGGAGTGTAGATACATCAAATGTCTCTATTTCTTCTGCTTTGGCAATGATCTCAACTTTATCAAACCCAATTAATGGACGGAGTATCGGTATTTCCGCAACGACCTCAATTGAACGGAGATTCGGAAGTGTTTGCGATGCGACTTGTGCCAAACTTTCACCAGTAACAAGGGCTTCGGCATCAACAAGGGACGCAACACGTTGTGCAATTCGTGTCATCATCCTTCTATACAGCAAGACACGATATGGCGCAGGTGTTTCTGTTACTATAGTTTGTTGAAGTTCAGCAAATGGAACAAGATAAAGTTCGCTTCTATAGTTCGACTCGGATAAGATGCGAGTCAATTCTACAACCTTTTCTAAAGAGGCTTTATCTGTATACGGATAACTATAGAAATGAATAAATACCGCCTTCGTTCCGCGTTTAATCATCTGCCACGCTGCAACCGGAGAATCAATCCCACCAGAAAGCATCACAAGTACTTTGCCACTCACACCAACAGGTAATCCGCCAACGCCGCGAAGCTTATCAGTATAGATGTATGTATCGCTGTGTGTAACATTTATCCAAAATCGTAAATCCGGATTGTGCATGTCAGCATTTGTACCGGTCTTTTGAATAACATACCCTCCGACTTCACGGCTAATCTCAGGTGAAGTTAGTGGAAAGGATTTATCTGTTCGTTTTGTTTCTACCTTAAGTGTCTCAAATTCTTTCCCATTTGTCAACTGAAATGCAGTTTCTTTTATCGCATCAATATCTTTGCTGGTACGAACAACAATTTCAAAATGCGCAACACCCATCACTCTTCTTAGTCGTTTCTCAATTTCTGGTATATCAGTATCTTGGTTAAGATATATCGCAATTCTATCGTGAAGTCGTTTTACTTCTGCATAACCTGTTCCGCGCAATGACAATCTTATGTTTCGCGCAAGTTTCTTCTCAAAATAGATCCTATTCTTGCCCTTCAAACCGACTTCAGCGTAATGGACAAAAAAGAACTTGTCTGGATGTTCCATAACTCTTATACCTAATACCAGATATCCATTGCTCATTGCTGTAGACAAATCGCTTAAGATAACCCACAGATATTAACTCAATACAGACTTGGTTGTACGGAAATGGAGTTTTGCCACATTTCGCAACGAATCTTCACCATTCAATCTAACAAATTCCTTACCAGCAGCAATGACCTGATTAGCACCTCTTGGCAATTGGAGTCCATATTTGTTAGATAATGTCTCTATCCCTTTTAGGAATTTATCACGGGCAATGATTGAAGCTGCTGCAACAGCGACATCTCTTTCTGCTTTCGTTTCAAGTTTTATGGTAATGTCTCGCTGTGTGAGTAGTCGTGATAAATTATTATACGGAAACTCATCCACAAGTGCATGTTTCACATCCATGCGTTTCGCAAGCGTTTGAATCACCTTAATATGTAAATCGGCAAGGATTCTGGATGAATTCTCACAACGTTTCTCAAGTTCATCATACTGAGTATTATAATTGTCTGGCATCTTTTGCGCAACTACAATGTGTTGTTCATAATCCTTCCACATTGAATCGGCAAGTTTACTGACCCGTGTATTTGAGACCATTTTGCCGTCTGTTATTCCCATTTCCAATAACGTATCACGACACTCAGTATCTACATATACACCAGCCACAACCAATGGACCGAAGTAATCTCCTTTTCCAGATTCATCTGTACCGATCCATCTATTCCATGTATGTAATTGATTCATTTGTATTATTGCTTTCTCTTATTATGTAAGGCTGCGATTTGAGTAACCTCACGACCGACCTTCTTGACCCGCTCCACCATTTCCAAATCGTATAAGTTACCATCAGCATCAAACGCATCCGATGCATGAGGAATTGAAACTGAAGTTGGAATAACAAATGCACGTAGTACCGCACCAACTGTTCTTAACATTGACAACGCATTCACTGCACCCATCCTACCTCCGGACACTCCAACTAAACCTACAACCTTATTCTCAAATTCATCGTAGCTCATGAGATCTAATGTATATTTTAAAACACCGCTAAAACTACCATGATACTCAGGAGTACCGAGTAAGATACCGTCTGCCCGTTTGACTTTAGCTTTAAGTTTGAGAACTTCAGGTGGAAAATCAGAGTCATCCGCAACTGCACTCTGGAAGATAAGTCGGTATTCACGTAGATCAATTAATTCTACTTCTGCCCCTTCCTCTTCTGCTCCTGTGAGAGCAAGCGATAGGGCGGCGTGAGTAGTACTACCTTCTCGCAAACTGCCACATATTGCGACGACATTGATCTGATTTTTGATGACCATACTGAATTTCCTCAGACAATACTTCTTCACTTAGTGGTTTTATTTCTTTTTGATTTCTTCTTCTATTTTTGAACGAAGATTAATATATTCAGCCATATTCGGATCAAGTGCAAGTGCACGATTGATGGTTTCTAATGCCTCTGTATACTGTTGACTACGATAATATGTATACGCAAGTGTGTCGTAATGTTTAGATGTTGGTGACAAAGAAACTGCTTTCTGTGCAAGTGTGACTGCTTGTCCAGTTTCTCTACCAAGTCCAGCATAAAGTCTTGCTAAATTATTATATGCCTCAGCAGATGTTTCATCCACCTCAATTGCACGCCTGAAGGCAACAATCGCTGGTTCAAATTGTTGACGATTGATGTAGATAACGCCTAATTTCAACCACGCCTGAACATTTTTAGGGTCAATTTCCGTAATCTTTTGAAATGTTGCTGTCGCTTTTTCTAAATCCCGCTGATCGATAAACAAATTGCCGAGACGATAGTATATTGGCAAATATGTCGGGTGCAACTTATTAGCAATTTCGTAAACCCGTAGTGCATCAGCAATATTGTCATGTTGTTCATGAAGTTCACCTAACTTTAAATATAATATTGGCTCGTTCTGATGCTTATAGATCGTTTCACGAAACTGATGAACATTGTCAGAATATCTTTTCATCACTTCAAATTGCATCATTACAGTTTTGGAATCTTCATACTTCTTGAGATTTCTGTAAGCAATTGCAAGACGATAATACGATTGCGGGTCATAAGGGTTTTGAACTATAGCTAAACGATAATTTTCTACAGCAGAAGAATAATCGCTCTGCATTTCTGCAACCCTACCCAAACCGTAATACGATTCAGTAAACTTTGGGTTCAGTTCAATACTCTTACGATAGGCTGTTCCTGCTTTATCAAATTGACGTGTTAGGAGATATGCTTCGCCGAGATGAATATATGCTTGTGCCGTCTTCGGATTAAGGGATATAGACTTAGTTAGGTGGGTTTGTGATAGAGTGATTTTACCTTGTTCCTTGTACACAATACCTAAATGAAGGTGTGCACTGCCATGTATTGGAGGAGGAGCTTGAAAAATTAATGCCTTCTTATAGGCTTCTACTGCATCACTGAGTCTGTTCTGTTCTTGATACACCATCCCGATATAACAGTAGATTCCACTACTTGGATCTTGTCTGCGGATTTCTTCAAATACTGTCAGTGCCTTATCATACTGCTCCATCTCCATAAAGTTTAGACCGAGGAGTAAAGGATTGTTACCAGAATCGGTGTCACTCTTTACCGCAGGCACAATAGAAAAAAGAAAGAGAAAAATACTGATGCATATACGCAGACAAATGCTTAACATTATCTGTTACCGATGCGGAGATTTAAAAATGTAAAGGGAAAATACTAATAGATTTTCCCTTTACATTAAAAGTACATATTCTGTCAATGATTTAGATGTTAATCGCGGTGTGTTTTCAGTGTTCCCCATGTCGTTGTCAGCTTATCTTGTGGTTCAACCGAGATGAGTAGACCTGCCATAATATCTGAGACTTCATCTGTTGAGAGTCCACGATCAAATACAAAGAAATCATCAATATAAAAGGTTGCAGACCTATATCCTGTCTGACCAATATACAATTTCTCTACACCTTGAGCATGATCCGCTGGAACGTCATATTCACCGGCAACTTCGCCATCAATATGAAAACGGAACTTATCACCCTCTTTAACACCAGCAATATGATACCATCTTCCAACTTCAAAGAGTTGGTCTTCACCACCTGGTCCGGCACAACCAGAACCTAGGTTCCCAGGATTAAAACGATAATGAATATTTAAAGAATTTGGACAGACCCATACACCAGGTGAACGATCAGAACCGGGAGCTTTCTTGGCAAAAATTTGACTCCATGCCCCATTATGCGCTTGAATAAAATGTAACCAAAACACGTAACTATGATCTTGATAACTTTCCAATGATGAAAAAGATTCAACTGCTACACCCGCATCTTCATTTATCAATTCTAATGAACCCAAGCCAACTTTCTTTTCATCTGTATTTATACTAGCATTTGATATTGTACCGTTATTTCCATTACCTGTACCGTCAATTGCAGTACCATCAATATCTCTATCAAAACTGAAATACAAAATTAAACCATCATCTAACGCTGCTTGTGTGGAGAGAACACCACAGAAACCAAGTAACGTTATAATAACTATATAGCTCAAAAAACGCATGAGATAATTCCTCCTCATGTATACATGCCAATTTTAACTCGTTAATATTTTATTTTATAATGCTATACCACTATCTTTACCATATAGACCAAAGCAGAATAACAACATTCTAAGGGATAAGTACCCAGCAATATTATGTTAACTTGATATAATTCTACATAAATTGTAAAAATATGTCAAGATAAAATACAATTTATTTTATAAACGTGAATATGTTGTAAAAGATACCATTTAACCTAAGTTGCGACCTATGACTTCTTGGAGGGTTTCTAACCCCGATATATATCAACTACTGAATTGATCTAATCACTGGATTTATTGATTCTTGTCTGAACCAGGATTTTCAGGATTATGGGATTTCCAGGATAGGTGTTTTGTGTTTCCAAGTGCTACTCACAAGATAAAGGTCATCTTTTCAATAGGCACTCCAGCGTTCCAAACTCTTATCCTGGGGAATGCCAAAAGGCATTCATACCGTTGATTTGTCCATCTACTACTCCTGAAAATCTTGGTTCAGACAAATAGAAATACAAGCTTCAAATTAATTTAACGTTTGTGAATAATATTCAACACATAATCCTAAAACTAAATAACCCTAAATATAATTTATTGTCCTTGACAAAAAAATTTGATTCCTATAAAATATCACACAACTAAATTTAAATTAAAACAATGGTTTGAAAAGTAATTTGTGGTTTTATTGATACATCCACATCTTACAAACATATTCTATATGGAGGTCACCACAATGCGAATTTTACTATATCTGTCAATTCCACTCCTACTTTTTGTAGGAATAACAACAACACATGCTGTGAAAGACGACGGTTTAATCCTCTACTTCAGTTTTGATAATGCAAATGGGAAGACTATCAGCGATGAAACTGGTGGTGGTAATGATGCTACTATAATTAATAATGCTGAGATAACTACCGAAGAGGCTAAACATGGAAGAGGCTCGTTAGAATGTGCAGAAGCCAGTTCCAGTGTAACAGTTGCTTCTTTCAAAGAATTGGAAGAATATCAGGATAATTCATACTTATTTTGGTTGCGTTTTGTTGCAGGAAACACTGGTGGTTGGGACCAGATTATAGCAAAACATGCACCAGGGTCTAACCGTTCTCCTGGAATATGGACATGTACAAACACCTTGAATATCCACTGGCGGTTTGATGCTGGAAACCAAGGAACCCACTGCTCTGGTCCAGATGGAGAAGGAGACCAATTTGATATTGGTAATTGGTACCATCTTGCTGGTGTCAAGAAAGGTGGCACATTGACCTATTATGTAGATGGCAAATTAGTCGAAAATCAAAACGTTCCCGCACAGCACGCGCAAGGTGGAGGTTTAATCTATATCGGCAAATCTCCCGACTATAATTCAGCAAAATTCCAACTGGATGATCTCTATATATACAACAGAGCACTCACTGCCGATGAAGTTTCCAGTGTAATGGATGGTGACTTACTGTCTGTTGAAGCACAAGATAAACTTACTATTAGATGGGGGCAGTTAAAAACACAACGCGATTAATGTCAATTCCAAACAACATAGGGATGGTTGAATATACCATCCCTTATTCATTTTCTTATCACAGTAAATCCATTTCAGAGGAACACAATGAAAAAAGGTATATGCATAGGATCACTTCCCGGAGATTCAACCGAAGCACGGTTTAAAATCGCGAAAAAAACAGGTTTTGATGGCGTTGAAATAGGAACTTTGCATTCAGATGAAGAACGCGTTAACATCAAACAATTAGCTGACAAGATTGGAATTGAATTGTGTAGTGTGATGAACGGAAAACATTGGTCACATCCACTATCACATGAAGATCCATCAGTGAGAGAAGAATGCCATCAAGCAATGCTGAATTCTCTCGCTACTGCTGATGTGATTGAAGCAGATACTGTCCTACTTGTCGCAGCTGTCGTCAATAATCAGATAACTTATGAAGATGCTTATACACGGTCACAAGCAGAAATACAGAGATTGATACCAACTGCAAAGGAAAAAGGACTTAGTATTGCGATAGAAAATGTTTGGAATAAATTCCTGTTGAGTCCCATTGAATTCGCACGTTATATTGATGAATTTGAGAGTGACGCTGTGACAGCATATTTTGATGTTGGCAACATTGTAGCTTACGGTTTTCCTCAACATTGGATACGTTCACTCGGTTCACGCATCTCCAAAGTCCATGTCAAAGGCTTCAATGCCAATGAACATAGATTTACATATCTGATTGAAGACTGTACGATTGATTGGAACGCCGTGATGACTTCTCTAAATGATGTCGGTTATGACGATTACATGACTGCTGAACTGCCGGTTGGTGCGGATGACCCAGAAGGCACCGTACATCAGATTAGCGAAGATATGAGCAAAATAATTGCAGGAGAAGTCTAATATTCTGAATCTATATGGAAGTTATTATTCAACCCAACCACCATCAAATTGCATCTATTGCAGCCAACATTATTCGTGATGCTATCCTTAAAAAACCAAACCTTGTCCTAGGTTTAGCAACAGGAAGTACACCAATAGAGTTGTACAAATCACTCGTCTGCATGCATAGAGAAGATGGTCTCGATTTTTCTGGTGTGACCACCTTCAATTTGGATGAGTATGTTGGTATTCCACTTGAGCATCCGCAAAGTTACCACACATTCATGGCACATCACTTTTTTGATCATGTCAATATACCAAAGGCAAATCAACATATCCCGCAGAACACTTCAGATAATCATGAAAAGTTCTGTGCAGCTTATGAGAAAAAAATAGTATGTGCAGGTGGTATTGACATCCAAATGTTAGGCATTGGGACAGATGGACATATAGGATTTAATGAGGTAAGTTCATCACTTGCATCACGCACACGTATAGTTACACTATCACAAAGCACACTTGAAGCAAATGCCATACATTTCAATTGCGATGTGAATGCTGTTCCACAAATGGCAATAACAATGGGAATAGAAACTATTATGGAAGCAAAGATGTGCCTATTATTAGCTTGCGGAAAATCAAAATCACAAGCAATAGCCAAAGCAATAGAAGGTCCTATTACTTCAATGGTACCAGCATCCGTTTTACAGATGCATCCAAACACAGTCGCAATAATTGATGAAGCAGCAGCAGCAATGTTAGATGAGGTAGAATACTATAACAGGTCTTATGCAAATATGCTATCACTGTAATCACAGTAGAACTTTCTGTTCATAGCAAAACGTGATTAGGTTTAGACATCAGTTTCTTCGTCGCATAAACCGTATTCTTTAGTTTTTCGTTGTATTGTCCGCCGACTAATTTCAAGAATCTTTGCTGCTTTCGCTTTATTATTGTCAGTATATTCAAGCGTAGCGCGTAGAACTTCACGATTGATATCTTCAAGCGACATACCGACAGACACATTTAGAGAGTGACCGCCGTTGCCAAAAGAATCAGCATTATGCAAAGTTGGTGCAGAAGGCAGCACAGAATGCATTTCTTCCGCTTCCTTTAGGATACGCTCAGGCAAGTCATTTAATTCTAATGTCTGTTCGGTTGACATGACAACAAGTCCTTCAATACAGTTCTTTAATTCGCGCACATTCCCAGGCCAACTGTATTTCATGAGTGTACGAACTGCCTCCGGTGTGAAATTCTTCAATGTTTTACCATTCTCTCTGCAAAATTCTTCTAAGAAATCGTTCACAAGCAGTGGTATATCTTCCATCCGCTCATTTAGTTTCGGCAGGTTGATAGATACTACATTAAGGCGATCATACAGATCGGGAAGGAATTTACCGTTGTTACAAGCAGCTTCTAAATCGTGATTAGTAGCACAGATAATCCGAACATCAACCTGAATAGTCTTATCTCCACCTACGCGCTCAAATTCACGTTCTTCCAACACCCGAAGGAGACGTGCTTGGTTTGATAGACTGAGTTGAGATACTTCATCAAGAAAAAGTGTCCCACCATTAGCAAGTTCAAATCTTCCCTTACGTTGAAGGTACGCGCCACTGAATGCCCCGCGTTCATGACCAAATAATTCCGACTCTGCTAAATTCTCATTGAGTGTGGCACAATTAAATGCTATTAAATCTCCTTTTCGTAGACTCCTATGATGAATAGCTCGTGCTACCAGTTCTTTTCCAGTACCTCGTGCACCATAGATCATCACTGTCGCCCGCGTCGGAGCAACCTGAGTAATCATCTCACGAATCTGCATAAGTTGTGGTGATTTACCGGTGAGTCTACAGAGACCTTCTTTTTCATCAATTTGTGATCTGAGTTTGCGATTTTCAAAGGTCAGACGTTGATTGCGGAGTGTCTTTTTTAAAAGTGCCTTCAAATGCACAGGATTCAGCGGCTTGTAAAGAAAAAATGTGCCTTCATGTGCCAACATCGCCTTAATACCAATATCAGTTTCTAATACATTTGGCACAGTGATAAAGATAACTCCAATATCAGGATGATGTTTCGCAGCAGCATCCAAGAGCGTTAGACCATCAATCCGTTCAGCTTTTAAAGGCGCAATTAAGATGTTTATCGTTTCGTGTTCAAGTATATGAAATGCCTGATACATATTACTTGTTACAGTTAATTCCAGACCTTCACCATCAAGCGTTTGGCAAATTACCTCACGTTGACGCTGATCTGAATCTACAATCAGGACGTTATTGTCAATATTCATTGTTCTCTGTTCCAAATATCCAACATTAAAATATCAAGTGAAGGATACAAATTAAATCATAATATAACGAAGCATTATGGAACTGATATTGGATATTGTCTGCATCAATTTACAGAAATATCTTCCACACCTTGGTGTTATATAGATTATACCTGATATTTGTATGAAGCGTCAATATAAATGTTCAATTACAAAAAGGTTTAAACAATATAGGTTTTTGTTGACATTGAATCTCAATATGTGTATACTAATTGATACAAAATCTCAATTAATCTAGTACATTTCTAATCAAGGACATATCTTGCATTTAATCATTTAACTAGAGAATATTTATCATTTACACAAGGGTCAAAAGGGGGAGTATGTATATGATTGATGATTCAAATAGAATCTATTTTATTGGCGGATTAACTTCATTTCTCGGGGGTCTCTTGATGTTATTTACAAGTATATTGTTTCTTATACAAGGAGACGAACGTCAAGATGTGATACATGGAATAAGTGTTGTAATACCAATTCTAGTTGTTCCAACAGTAATCGCTATAACTGTACTTTTAATTAAAGATGTGAAAACGGGTGCCTTATTAGGTGTCGGTTTTGCAGCACTTTGGGTTGTGATAGAACTAATCGCACACGGTTCACAAACAGCACCTTTGAATACTATCAAAGAACTCATACAAAATTCAGCAACTGAGGAAGTCAAAGATAACTTCATAGCAGTATGGGACGAATGGGGAAATGCACTCATAAAAATTAGTGCCTTCCTATTTTCTTTAGCAGCTCTTTCCTACGGTCTTTCTCTCCGTACTTGGGGTAATCCCACATCAGCATATTTACTGATAATTGCCGCATTATCTTTTGCTATTACATTTATCCCTGGAGTTCATTTTTACTGGCATGTCTTGGTACGAGGTATCGCATTCCTGTTTCTGGGTGGTGTCTTGATGCTGGCAACTCGACAGAGAGTTCATGAAGAATGGGAATCCTAATTGCCTTCTGAAGTTTACAAATAAGTGTATGGTGGACTACATTGTAATTGTATATGTAATACACTACCGTGGGGGTCCACCTAATCTCTTCCATCTTCAGAGCTATCATCATCATTCAACAGACGTTCCAATTCAGCCAAAAGATCTGTGTCTTCTTGATCATCGTCTGATGATTCATCTGTGTTGGTATCGTTGTCGTCTTCTCCGCCTGTCTCTAAATCTGAGCGAAATTCTAACAGATTGCTAAGGTAACGTTCACGGGTAATATTTTCGGCTTCACCTTGTTCCTCGCGCAGACATTCTCCACAGAATTCACCAATCTTCTGAATACCTACGTCAATATGTTGTAGGGCAGTTTCTGGATCATCATCTTGCAGACTCAATTCCGCTTTGGCAATGCTGTTCATCATAAGCATATAACCTTTATATTGATAACTCCCCCATGCAATTTCTGATGGCGCAAATTCACGTGCCATATTTGTTACAGACAAATTCGTATCTGTATCACGACGAACATCCGACCAACGTTTAATCCCTGCAAACAGCAAATACCGGGTATATCTCAGAAAAGACTCCTCAAATAAAGTCTCCCATTCATCTTCTGTCAGTTCAAAACCATCTCTACTCCCATTCTCTTCAGCATATTCTGCTAATTTACCAGAGAAATAATCGTAGTACGAATCTAGACCGTGCGGCCTCACACCATCTGGACGACCTGTAGCATATAGACGGGACACTGTAAACGCGTTGGGTTGCACGACAACCACTTCTCTGCCATCCTCAATTGTCAATATCCGTATTGGATGATCCTCATCTAAGTTAATTACTTGGAGTATCCTATCAAGAGCCTGAACCCAACGGGTGTTTCTTTGAATTGTTGTGTTTGACATGGTATTTACTGTTACTCAACCTTTACTTATGATAATCTTGAAGTGGGCTGACAGAAATTTCACCCCGTTGTAATGCGTCAATAGCGTTAACAGCAGCCGCAGCACCAGGAATCGTCGAGAAAATAGGAATGTCATGTTCAATTGCCATCTGGCGGATAAGTAGTTCGTTTGTCCGGTGTAAATCCCCAGTAGGGGTATTGATTATCAAGTCAACTGCATGATTCTTGATATAATCATGGATTGTCGGTCTGCCTTTACCAATACTATAAACAAGTTGGACATCCATACCATTCCGGAGTAAAACTTTTGCTGTGCCATGTGTTGCGATGAGATCAAACCCCATATCTGTTAGTTTTTTTGCTATGAAGATAACAGCGCGTTTATCCTTGTTCCGCACACTGATAAAGGCATTGCCTTTCAAAGGTAAGGTATATCCACACGCTTTCTGTGCCTTCGCAAATGCCCGAGATACATCCGTATCAATACCCATCACCTCACCTGTAGATTTCATTTCAGGACCCAAACGTGAGTTTGCCCCAGGAAATCTGTTAAAGGGAAAAACGGGTGCCTTCACACTAAAATAATCAGGTACTATCTCACTTGTGAAACCAAGTTCCTTCAATGTTTTGCCTGCCATCACACGTGCTGCCAACTTTGCCAATGGAACACCAATCGCCTTGCTCACAAATGGAACGGTACGCGATGCCCGCGGGTTAACTTCCAAAACATAAATCTCATCATTCTTGATCGCATATTGAACATTCATCAACCCACAGACATTCAAAGCCTTCGCAAGTGAATAGGTATATTCCTTCAGTTGGTCAATCTGATCATCTACCAGAGTGTAGGGTGGAAGCACACAATCACTATCTCCTGAATGAACACCTGCCTCTTCAATATGCTCCATGATACCACCGATAACGGTAAACTGTCCATCTGAAATAGCATCTACATCCACCTCTATCGCTTCTTCCAGGTATTTATCTATTAAAACCGGATGCTCAGGGGATGCTTGAACTGCAGAGTCCATATATTCTTGTAAGGGCTGTTCATCATATACAATCTGCATCGCACGGCCACCAAGCACAAATGACGGACGGACAATCACCGGATATCCGAGTGATGATGCAATGGGGATCGCTTCTTCACTTGAGGTAACGGTCGCATTTGGAGGTTGCATCAGACCAATCTCGTCCAACACCTCTTTGAATAATTGACGGTTTTCAGAACGTGCAATGTCTTCAGGACTTGTACCAATTATTGGGACACCTGCTTCTTTCAGTACCATTGCAAGATTAAGCGGCGTTTGTCCACCAAATTGAACTATAACCCCAATCGGCTTCTCCTTATCAAAAATGTTCAGTACATCTTCACATGTCAAAGGTTCAAAATAGAGACGGTCAGAAGTATCATAATCTGTACTCACTGTCTCAGGATTGCTGTTCACCATGATTGTTTCGTAACCATCGGTCTTGAGTGCCATCGCTGCGTGAACACAACAATAGTCAAATTCAATTCCTTGACCGATACGGTTCGGTCCGCCTCCTAAAATCATGATTTTCTCTTTATCAGTAGGACGCACCTCATCTTCAGATGAACATGTGGAATAGTAGTATGGAGTTTCCGCCTCAAACTCTGCAGCACAAGTATCCACAGTCTTATATGTTGCTTCAATGCCAAGTCTTTTTCTGGTTTCACGTACTTGGTTTTCAGATACATCAAATAATTCAGCAAGTTGTCTGTCTGAAAATCCCAGTTGTTTCGCTTTGAGTAAAAGCAACTCAGATTCTGTTTCAGCAGTATCTCCATTTTCAATGAACGCTTGTAGGTCTGATACTTCTAAATTATTCTCAAAATCAACTAATTCTTGAAGATTATACAAGAAGAACGGATCAATATGTGTATAGCCATAAATCTCATCAATACTCATACCACGTTTCAGTGCCGATTTTATGTAAAATAAACGTTCTACATTTGGGATAGTTAACTTGCTGGAGATTTCTGAGAGTGGAATCTGTTCAAGAGGATGATTGTCAAAACCTGACCATCCAGTTTCTAAAGAACGCAATCCTTTCTGAAGTGCCTCTTTAAAAGTACCACCGATGGACATTGCCTCACCAACGGATTTCATCATGGTTGTGAGCGTTTCATCTGTACCCTGAAACTTTTCAAATGCCCATCTCGGTATCTTGACAACAACATAGTCAATTGTTGGTTCAAAGCATGCAGGGGTCTCTGCGGTAATGTCATTCGGGATCTCATCAAGATTATAACCAACTGCCAACTTCGCTGCAATTTTGGCAATAGGAAATCCTGTTGCTTTTGAGGCAAGTGCCGAACTACGGGAAACACGGGGATTCATTTCTATAACAACTTGTTTACCTGTCTTCGGATCAACAGCAAACTGGATATTCGATCCACCCGTATCAACTCCGATTTCTCTGATGATTTTAATCGCAGAATCACGCATTAGTTGATATTCTTTATCAGTTAACGTTTGTATCGGAGCAACCGTGACGCTATCACCAGTATGAACACCCATCGGATCCACATTCTCAATGGAACAGATTATAACAACATTGTCACTGCCATCACGCATCACTTCTAATTCAAATTCTTTCCAACCGATAATAGATTCTTCAATAAGTAATTCGTTGATCGGACTCAAAGCAAGTCCTGCAGATACCATCTTTTGATATTCTTCAATATTATATGCAATGCCGCCGCCTGTACCACCGAGTGTAAATGCAGGACGGATTATAGCAGGAAAACCAATTTCGTCAATAAGAGCAATTGCCTCCTGCAATGTATGCGCTATACCACTCTTCGGAACATCCAAGCCAATTTTTACCATCGCTTCTTTGAACAACGCACGGTCTTCGGCTTTCTGAATCGCTGGCAGTTTCGCACCAATTAACTCAACATCATATTTATCCAACACACCCGATTCTGCTAATTCAACAGATACGTTTAATGCTGTCTGTCCACCTAATGTCGGTAACAATGCGTGCGGTCGCTCTTTTTCTATTACAAGTTCTACTGTATCCGCTGTTATCGGTTCAATGTAAGTGCGATCTGCGAAATCAGGATCTGTCATGATGGTAGCAGGATTACTATTCACCAGAACAATCTCATAACCCTCCTCTTTTAAGGCTTTGCACGCTTGCGTGCCAGAATAATCAAATTCGCACGCTTGACCTATGATGATCGCACCAGATCCTATAATTAATATTTTATTTATATCTGTTCGTTTTGGCATTTTTTTATAACTATCAGTTGTCAGTTATCAGTGTTTTGTAATCAAAGAAGAGGCAAGAATACCGCATAATGATCACCAAAGTTTAATCCATCATCTCTGTAAATCTTGAAAAGAGATAACTGGCATCATGTGGTCCAGGAGATGCTTCAGGATGATACTGGACAGAAAACACAGGATACTCTCGATGTTGCATCCCCTCAAGTGTGTCGTCATTCAAATTTATATGTGTAATATCAACTGTGTTCGGCAAGGAATCAATATCAACGCAGAAACCATGATTTTGTGAAGTTATCTCAACCTGATCGGTTTCAAAGTGTTTTACAGGTTGATTTGCACCACGATGACCGAACTTCAGTTTATATGTTTTCCCACCAAGCGCAAGCCCTAACAGTTGATGTCCCAAGCAGATACCAAAAATCGGTTTTTTGCCCATTAATTCTTGGATAGTTTTTATACCATAATCAAGCGGCATAGGGTCACCTGGACCGTTGGATAGAAATACACCATCAGGTTCCGCAGCAAGTATGTCATCTGCAGGTGTTGTTGCCGGAACAACTTGGACTTCACATCCATGCTCAGTGAGTTGACGCAAAATGTTGTACTTTATACCAAAGTCCATAGCAATCACGCGGTATTTACCCTTTTCTGTAGGAGGACCCGCCTCTATCTGAAAGTCGGAATTAATACGATCATTCCAGGCATACGGATTCGGACAGGTTACACGCTGCACCAGATCCCAACCGACTAAGCCGTGCCAAGATTTTGCTTTTTCAATAAGTTCTTCTGCTTTCAGAATACCATCTCCATCTTCGGTAGCAAGACAACCGTTCATCACGCCATGAACGCGAAGGCGACGCGTTAAAGCACGGGTATCAATATTCTGAATACCTATAATTCCATTTTCAGCTAAATAGTCATCCAAACTCCATTGTGAACGCCAGTTACTATGATAAGCACTATATTCACGCACGACGAAGCCTTCTACCTGCGGACCGATAGATTCAATATCAACTTCATTGCAACCGTAATTACCTATTAACGGATACGTCATAGTTACAATCTGTCCCTTATAGGACGGATCTGTCAGGACTTCTTGATAACCTGTCATGCTTGTATTAAAGACCACTTCACCGACGGTTTCGCCAGTCGCACCAAACTGCTCACCTTCAAAAACAGTTCCATCTGATAACGCAAGAATTGCTTTCATCTTTACCTCAGTGTATAAGAGATATTCAATTCCGAATACCCGCTCGAATTGTCATTACTGGCCAACCTTTAAGCTCCCAACCATCAAATGGGGTGTTTCTACTCTTTGAACACGATTTGTCTACTTCATACTTTGCTGTTTTTCCTGAATCAATAAGTGTGACATCTGCAATCGCACCGATGGAGAGTGTCCCACGATCAATCCCTACTATCTCAGCGGGAATACATGTCAACTTAGCAACGGCTTCTTTCAATGTTAGATGTCCAGCTTCAACCAAATAGGTCAGTGTAAGTGGTACACACGTCTCAAGACCAATTATGCCATTAGGCGCATCAACCATCCCAAGTGCTTTTTCTGACGGTGTATGCGGTGCGTGATCTGTTGCAATCGCATCTATAGTACCATCACATAATCCTTCAATTACTGCGTCAATATCCCTCTGCGTCCTCAATGGAGGATGCATTTTGGCGTTTGTTCCCTGTTTTTCTACCTCTGTATCCGTGAGAATCCAATGATGCGGACACACTTCAGATGTCACGTTGACACCTCTTTCTTTTCCCCACCGTACTAAATCAACCGCTCCTGCTGTGCTAACATGTAAAATATGCACATGCCCCCCTGTCAATTCTGCCAGCATGATGTCACGTGCAACAATAATATCCTCCGCAGCGTTCGGACTTCCAATTAGATCCAACCTCTGCGATGTTTCACCCAGATTCATCACTGCACCCGCATTAATGTTATGTTCTTCACAGTGTACCATAACAGGAAAATCAAGTTCCGCACTCAAACGTAATGCTTCACACATTAACGCAGAGTTCATAACTGTAACACCGTCATCACTGACACCCACTGCTCCTGCCGAAAGCATTCCGCGTATATCTGTCAGCTCTTCTCCTGCAAGGCTTTGTGTAATACTTCCTACAGGAAAAACATTTGCTGATGTCCTACTGTTATCATCAGAATCCCGACCCGCAATCGCATAAATGTGTCTAATCTTTTCTGGTGAATCGTTCACTGGTGATGTATTTGCCATACATACAACAGAAGTAAATCCTCCTGCTGATGCTGCTGATGTCCCTGACGCTATCGTCTCCTTATGTTCATATCCAGGTTCACGAAGATGAACGTGCATATCAATTAACCCAGGCGTAACGATCAAATCAGTCGCATCAATCACATCACCAACATCTTGCTCAAGAATTCCACCTACCTGAGCAATCTTACCATCAATTATCAGCACATCACCAACTTCATCAATATTATTCGCAGGATCAATGATATGACCATTACGTATCAGCACATTGTCAATCTTTTCCGTGTTATTCATCAAAGTTTCAGGCAGGAGACCCGCTGCTTTAGCACGGGGAGGAATGCCCGTTCCTATCTATATTGAAAGTTAAGTTTAGTTAACACCTTGAAATCTCTTTGTTTTGCACTTGTAGTTAACCGTTTCCCATCAAGACTATAGATTGAAAACAATCCTTTTGCGTTGACACCTACTAATCTTGTCAATCCATATTTGATATGCTTGACAAGTGTGTTCTTGACCAATCCTTCTTTTAGCAATGTGCCACCATATCGTGAACGGATACCCCCTTTTTTCGGTTGTTCTCTGTGTAAATTGCGTCTTTCTATCGGTATGGGTGATATACAGAATATATCTGTCGTATCTGGTATGCTATCACCGCCGACAGTATGATAAGCAAGACACCAACTATCCACACAATGTGCGTCAAAGGTTTCTGTTAACTTCTGTTTAGACTTTTTCAACCCAAGTCTATCACGGATTTCCTTTGTTTCCCAACCTTGAAGTGTTAGCAGGTGCCAACGCTTCTTGATATTCTGATAGAACCACTGCTTACCAACTTCCAATGGACCAAAAGATTGATTCCATTTTTTGGCACGTTTGATAGTCCGTGCTTTGATGTCTTCTACACATACATGACTAATAGGGTAGAGTTTAGATAACCAATCCAGTATCCTTAACTTCCAATCCCATCTCGCACGCGTACCAGCAGGTATACGTTTTCTGTTAGCAAGTTTGTTTGTCCTATTCTTGCGATTAGGACACTTCCGTGAACGTCTACTTCTGCGAAGTTCTCTACGTTTTTCAACCTTTTTACCAACCTTGTTATGTGCATCTGCCTGAACATTCAAATAAGTGTGTTTCTCTGATTTCACAGTGAAACCTTCTTTCTTACTACCAGGATCCACACCAACTACTATGTCTTGGAGTTCAGTGTCTGATGGATCAACATTAAGTCGGACGCAAAATGTGCAATTATTCCAAAAGGGTGTCGCTTTTCCTGTTTGTATCCAACGCCTCGCCCGTGAGGGCTTCGTAGGCATGAGAGGGTGTTGATTTTTGTCTACTACTGGAACTAAGATGTGTAAACCTCCGAAGAGTATATATTGCCCCATCCAGATCAGGTATTCGTAGAGGGATCAGACTTGGGGAGCATCCGAAACATACATTGGACTGCCACGTTCAGAATACCCGATATTTTACTGTAGTCAAGACTTAATCTTGTGGAGTGAACGCTTGGCATGCGTTTCGCACAAGCACCGAAGCTTTAGCTCGGTGTCACTGACTCTGTTTCCACTTCACATATCATTGCAGAATCTACACCATGTTCTTCTACTAATTGTACTCTAACGAATTCTTTACGGGAAGTGGGTACATTTTTTCCAATATAATCTGCTGAGATAGGAAGTTCTCGATGTCCTCTATCCACCAGAGCAGCAAGTTGGATAGCAGCGGGACGACCAAAATCCATGATCGCATCCATCGCTGCTCGTGTTGTACGTCCAGTATACAGAACTTCATCAACCAAGATTACCCATTTTTCTGTCACTTCAAACGGCATTTCAGTGGTATTCACCTGAATCTGTGATTCATGCAAATTGAGGTCATCACGATAAAGTGTTACATCAATTGCACCAACTGGCACTGCGATATTTTCAATTCGTCCCAAATTTTCTGCAATTCGGTATGCAAGGGTATCCCCACGACTTTTTATACCGACTAACACCATATTCTCAATGTGTTTATGATTACGCTCCAATATTTCATGTGCAATTCTGACTAACGCACGCCGTATTTCCTCAGCGTCCATAACTTGTGCTTTGTCTCGCATTTTCATGATGATTATTCCAAATGTAATAGCTATGTTTTCATAAATTCTAATTGCTACATTGACACCATAAAAAAACCCTCTCACAAAATTGTGAGAAGGAACAGATTATTATATTTATAACAACAAATAAATTTTATATCCAAAGTCATACTTGATGTATTGACAAAAAACTGTTGTTCCAACATGTTTGTCTTTACAGAAAAACATATTTTGTTAGTACAAACACTATGTATGCATTCTCCAAAAATATAAACTAACATCCTTTTTCCACCTCGCTGGATGGGATTAAAAAGGTTTTCTGAACTTCAATAGCCATTTTTCAATTTAGAATTATATCATATTACTGTAAATATTGCAAACCTATTATGCAGGGTTATTTAGTTTTAGGGTTTTTGTTCAGTATAATTCACTAACGTTAATTTTGTTATGGATTTGTATTTCTTTTTGTCTGAACCAAGATTTTCAGGATTATTAGATTTTCAGGATTATGAGTTTGGCTATGCAAAGTTCCTATTCCCAGGTTGACGTTTATTTTCTGGATGGCACTTTGATGCTTCAGTCTCTTATCCTGGTGAATGCCATATGCGCATTCATACCGTTATTTTGTGTAGCATCTGACAGCAAATTCATTGTGTTTATCTTGTAATTTCATGGTTTGCCTCCTTCTTGAAAAGTTACGAAACTGTAAGAAATCTCTTACAAACTGTAAGACGGACAAATTGTCTATACACGCAGTCTCTGTATGGCTTTATAGGGCATAATCTGGTGGTACTAAAATTTAAATTTTGTAAACTGTAAGATTTTTCTGAGATGCTGACATTTGTCCGTTATTTTTGTATAGAAATGTATGATGAATTGCATGAATATCGTCTTTTATAGTAGATTTTGAAATTACTTGAACGTTCTGCATCGGCGAGGTTAGGCAACCTTGCCTACCGTAGGTCGAAAGTGTTAACTTATATTCATAATAGTTTCCATTATTTTGTTCTTATAAATTTCTTAATATTGTTATATTTTATAGAACATACGTTTTAAAATAAATAATAAATATATATTAACATATAAATTTACTTATGTCAAGTTATTTTTTGGCACTTTACCTATTCATTTTTCTTGACACTACGCCAAAAAACCCGTATAATATAACACGTCTTAATTACATTGCATAAAATTGGAACACTAATGCCCTCTCGTAGAAAATCTCGCATCATAGCGATGCAAATGCTATATCAAATCCATCAAACCGCCGACCCCGTACAACTTGTCATAAAGCAGTTTTGGTTGAACCGGGAGATTTCTGTAGACTTGCGACACTTTACGCAGGAACTCGTTGTAGGCACAACCTCAAATTTGGAGACAATAGATGCTGAACTCGAAGTTACATCCAAAAATTGGAAAATACATCGGATGCCTATTGTTGACCTATCAATACTTAGACTTGCAACTTATGAGATCTTATTCATAGATGAAATTGATGCAGCAACATCCATAAATGAAGCAGTGGAAATTGCAAAATCATACAGCACAACTGATTCCCCGAAGTTTATTAACGGTATATTAGACAATATACGCAAAAGACATCAGGAATCACCACAACAGAACACCTAACCGTTGACATATCCTATCCACCAATATATACCAACAGGAATCAAATATAATATATCAAATGCGAATTCTTAAAACCCTATTGCTCTGCACTTTGTTGTTAATTCCGATGGCTCTCCACGCAGCGCAAGAGTACAAATTCGTTGGAGAATTCGGTGGAAAAGGTGAGGGAGAAGCACAATTTGCTCAAACCTTGTTCATGGCATTTGGACCTGATGGGAGTATCTATGTCACTGACAATGAGAACTTCAAAATACATAAGTTCTCTGAGACCGGGGAATTCCTGTTTGATATTGAGGTTACAGATACGGCTAAATTCCGATTTCTCAATCCATCAGCAACGGCAATTGGTGCCGACGGTTCAATTTATGTGATGGATTGGATTCTGCAACACATAGAAGATACAAAGCATCCAAAACTATTCAACTATGGTCCCTGTGTTCACAAATTTGACGCGCAAGGACAATATGTATCTACGTTTCTATTACAGGATTACGATAAAAGGATTGACAACCTTGAAGCAGCAGCACCAGGTTTAGACAGTGATGGCAAATACGCGCTCATCATTCCACAAGGTGACACCAAGCGCGACTTTTTACTTACAATCGATGCACAACATAATCTCTATGTATATGACGATGGTTCAATATACAAACTTGATGCCAATGGAAAACCAATTCTCCGATTTGAAATATCGCAACCGGGAGTTGGACAAGTTTTCCAACCTGCTGATATGACAGTAGACAAATCAGGCAACCTTTACATTGTAGATGAAAAAGGTCATCGGGTGGTGAAATACAATCCAGATGGGAAGTTTGTTCTTGCCTTTGGAGAATACGGGGATGCAGATCGAGAATTTATCGCACCATTTCGAATTACTGCATTAACAGATGGAACACTCCTTGTTGCAGACAAAGCAAAGTATCTCAAGGATTTCCTGTCTACGTTACCAAAACGACTTGACGATCCAACGCGCCGAATTGATGGACTTGCACGGACATTCCGCTACCGACTACGCAGAGTCCAACGATTTACAGCAGATGGAAAGTTGACACAAAAAATACTTATCCCTTTTCAACGAGAGACTGAAACTGATACCAATCTTCAACTGAAAGGGATTGACAGGATTGGAAACCTCTATTATCTCAATCCATCACTGCTAAAGTTTCGCAAGTATGCTCCCAACACATCCTTGTTCTCTTCACTGTTTCAAACAGAACTGAAGTTACGTTTTACAAGAGATATGCAGGATATTGAAATAGACAATCAGGACGATCTTGATGCCGACCTATACACAAAATCCGATTTTGATGAGCAAATAATTCAGGATTCTGCTGACGCATTCCTGACCTTCAAATACGATCTGAATGAGAATTATCGTATTGGATTATCCAATCAACTCACTTATGCGCGGATGACCGATACGAGTTTTTACAGAGCACAAGATTTTGAAGATTTCCGCGGTAGATTCAATCAAGATGATAGGTCAACTGAATCCTCTTGGGATAACCGGGTTCAACTTGATTTCACTTGGATCCGAGACCAGGGCATCTATAACTATCGTGAAGCGCGGATATATGCATACCTCAGTACTATCAATCTTGATTTCATCAATGATGCACTTGATAGGAGTAACTTCAGATTTTTCGATTTCTATGCAAAACTCTCTGATTGGGGAGGTGGAATCCATTACGATTTAAGTCGAACATTCCGATTGCACTTTGAAGTTACACATTTCTTCGGAAAGAATAACTATACATATATTGATGAGACTGGCGACCTATATGCAACAGGATTCCAGCGAGCCGATACATACCGTGCTATACTGTATATAAACGGTTTCTTCTAATTCTACTATAGTTTGAGTACGCCCCATGTAATCGCCAATATAGTGTGGGGTTTCCGTGCCCCACCTTTGTCTGAACCAGGATTTCCAGATTTCCAGGATTATGCGTTAGTTCTCCCAATATCCTATTCATAGAACAAACTCGATCTTTGAATGGCACGTAGGATTATGAAACTCCCAATCCTGAAAATCTACTAATCCTGAAAATCCTGGTTCAGACAAAAGGAATACGACCCATAACGAAAATTAACGTTAGTGAATTATATTGAACAGAAATCCTAAAACCAAATAACCCTGTATTTTTGCCAAACTCACGTATATACATTGAATTTCAGAATAAAAAAACTTGCAAATTGATTTGAAATAACGTATGATTATACTTAACCATTAAACGCTCCGTTTGTAATCTACACATAAACTCTATATATTCCTACTATCATTAAAATAAATTCGGTGTATTCATACCAACAGATTCTGAATTTTTACATTGATAGATAAGACTATATTACCGGGAGATCATAGATGGCAACAATTGGCACAGGTGTTTACCAATATGAGGTAGTTGAAGGTTGGGGGATGATTCCTCAACTTGGACTCGTTTCCGGTGTGGCATGCGACTCAAATGATCGTGTGTATATCTACAACCGCAGTCCACAACCTGCAATGCTCGTATTTGATGCAGATGGAACTTTTATCACAGAATGGGGTAAAGATATATTCAAGAAACCCCATGGTATCTGGATTAGTCCAGATGATGAAATCTGGACAACTGACACTATAGACCACACTGTGCGGAAATTCTCGCTTAATGGAGAACTGTTGCAGACTTATGGAACAGTGAATAAACCGGGAACACCAGGAACACCTTTCAACCAACCCACCCGTGCTGTCCTATCGTCATCTGGAGAGATGTATGTCTCTGACGGTTACGGTCAATCGCGCGTCCATCGTATGACTGCAGAGGGTGAAGTTATCGTTTCATGGGGTGCGTCCGGCACTGGTTCCGGTGAATTCAACCTGCCACACGATGTGACTGTTGACCATAACGACAAGGTTTATATTCTTGACCGAGGTAATTTAAGGTGCCAGATATTCAATAACAATGGCGAATTCCTAACTGAATGGACTGACCTCGGTTCCCCTAACGATCTTTTCATTGACTCAGACAATATCATTCACATAGCAGAAGCGCGTCAAAGCATCTGTATCATGACTCTTGATGGCGAAATCATCGGTCGGTGGGGTGAGAAGGGAACTGCTCCAGGCCAATTTAGCGACTCCCCTCACGGAATTTGGATAGATTCACACGGAGACATCTATGTCAGCGAAGTCATCGCTGAAAGAAGACTCCAAAAGTTTAAGAGGGTTTAATAGTTTGAAAAAACAATACATTTACACTTTTAGCCTTATATTAATAGCACTTGCTATATGCACTTTCGCTTTTGCTGATGCGAATCATGAACATGCTGGCGACAAGATAAAAAAGTTGATAACTCAACCCTTAACATTCCAGTTAGCAGTTATCGCATTAGTCGTATCTTTTGTATTAGGTGGTCTACATGCATTGACTCCCGGACACGGAAAAGCAGTTGTTGCAGCATATCTTGTTGGAACAAAAGGAAGGGTTATTGATGCAATCTTTCTCGGTCTGATTGTCACCTTTACACACACTTTCAGTGTCATTTCAATCGGTATCATTCTGTTGTTTGCTAAAGAACGCATTGCACATGATGATATTGTTCTATGGTTGAGTCTTATCTCAGGTTTGCTCATTGTTGGTATCGGCGGATGGCTGCTTGCGAAAAATATGAAGCAGTATTATTCTGGTAGAACACACAATCACGGACATGATCATCCCCATGATCATGAACATACCCACGACCATGGAGATGGACATACGCATTCACACGGATTTGGTCATACACATAGCCACGTACCTACAGAACGAACAGGATTCTGGAGTTTATTATCCCTTGGTATTTCTGGTGGAATCGTCCCGTGTGTGGATGCACTCATCGGTCTTCTATTTGCGATAAGTCTCAATAAACTAACATGGGGTATAATCATTCTGTGTGCATTCTCTCTGGGACTTGCGGCTGTATTGGTTGCTATCGGTATCATGATGGTTATGGCAAAACCTGTGATTGAACGTTTTACAGGTAGAGGTGTTTGGCTACAACGTCTTCCCATTATCAGTGCTACCGTAGTAATAGTACTAGGTGCGGTGTTAGTATTCAAAGCTCTCAATGATGTTGGTATTCAGATTTAACATCCACCGCTAACCATCAAGATATTATATAGATTGAAAGGAATACTATGCCAAGAACCGTTGGTATTCTTAGTCCTGGTGATATGGGACACACCGTCGGAGATGTCCTTCGTCAAAACGGATTACGAGTTGTTACCTGCCTTGAGAGTAGAAGTTTACGTACCCGTGAACTTGCACAAAAAGCGGACATCGTAGACTTGCTTACCTACCAAACACTGATAACTGAAGCAGACCTGATCTTGTCAATAATGGTACCATCACAAGCAACTTCCGCGGCTGAAAAGGTCGCTGAAGCATTGCAGAAGGTTGACACAAATTTAACCTATGTTGACTGCAATGCAATTGCACCACAGACGGTGTATAGAATCAGTGAAACGATTACATCCGTAGGGAGTAATTTCGTTGATGCTTCAATCATCGGTCCACCCCCGCGAACACCGGGGGCAACCCGATTTTATGCATCAGGACCAGAAATTACTTCATTCTTAGAACTGAAGGAATACGGATTGGATGTCCGGATACTTGGGGAGGAGATTGGACTCGCATCTGCAATTAAGATGTGCTATGCTTCTTTGACAAAAGGTTTGACCGCACTATGTACTGAGCTGCTTACTGCAGCAGAATTGTTGGGTGTATCCGAAGCACTTGCAGAAGAATTTCAATTGAGCCAGTCCGTCTTATATGAGAGAATGGAAAGAGGTCTACCAGGTATGCCGACTAAGGCGAAACGGTGGATTGGTGAAATGGAAGAAATATCGGACACCTTTGCTGATGTTGGGTTGACACCAAATATATTAACAGGTGCTGCAGATATGTATCGCCTTGTGAGTAGTACCCACCTTGCTGACTTATCTCCCGAAGCACGAGACCAATTTCCTACATTGAGTGAATTAATCATTACCTTGGCCGAACATAATAGCAAAAGGAATGGATAGACACTTTTAGATCTAATCTCATAAATCATTGTAGTGTAAGGTCTCTGTGAACCGTTGTTCTTACGTTATATTTGACATGACGGGTACAGAGACCCCGCACTACATAAGATTTATGGAGACATACTCTCTATACAATGACGACAGAGGTATTCAATTGTCTAGTGTCGTTGTTGTTGGAGGGGTTTCTAATACCATTCCTAAAAGATAGGATTTCATTATGAGACTTGTAGGTTCACCCTAAAGTAGAGAATGTCCGAGACGCAATTCATTGCGCCTCTTATATTATTCTCTGCCTCAGTTTGAATTCATAATCTCATAATGAACTATTCTTTATTAGAAATGGTATAACCCCGATTTATAGTGAAATGTAAAAATACGGGCACACTCCCGGTAGATGCGGTTTCCTAACCGCATCTATGAGACTGAACAAACACCGGTTCGGTTAGGACTGAACCTACCGTCTTGTGTAAATAATTATGGTTTTTACTATTAAACCCAAGCATGAATATTCGGACTTAGAAACCCGCCAACATAAATTTTTTTTGCCAATTGAATGCTCTGACAAAGACGAAATAACTCTTGATTTTTTTTGCAAAATGTTATCATATTTTTGAATTAGTAACAAGGTGTGCGATTCAGAGGAACCGGTGCAGTATGTTTAATTATTTCTTCTGTAACATCCTCAACCGGATTGGTGCTACACGCGCACACGTTTATTCTAACGCTAAGTAGGTATAACATGGTACGCGACATCATAACCAATAAGTGGATACTTGGTGGTATATTACTGTTAATTATCATTGCCTGTGGGTGTTATTTTTGGTACCAATACACCCTTGCACCGTATAGAGAACAAGCCGCTAAGACTGAAGAAGTTGCTCGTAAATGGAAACTCGCTCAGAAAACGAATAGCAACAGTGAGTCAGAAATAGCAGCCGATCAAACCCCTACGGATAGCACTGTGCCAACCGGAGAGAAACCGAGTTCACCTGAACTTCTACAGATCGGTGACATCGTGGATGGGAGAATATACTTAGGAACGGAACCCCCTTCACTAGAATTGCTCGCAGCATACGGTATTCATCCTCCATCTCAAGATGAGATTATCTCTCCCTACGGGTTCGGACCTTATCCAGAATTACCGGAAGGGTTCGGTCCAATTACTTGGCCACGCAAGAGTGCTAATTCAGAATTGAGGATACTAAGATCAAACTTCTAAAGCAAGGGGTACCTGTCGAAGGTTCTATTATGGAAAACGGCTTGGTATACCCGATCATAAAAGGTATCCGCTATGTAATATGGGGTGAGTCCGATGGAAAACAATATTTGCGAAGATCTCTGGGGCATCTTGATGATGGTGATTACATGAGGACTATCAGAAAGGAAAAAAAAGCGCGCGGTGAAAGCATAACCGCAGCCGATTTCCCCGGGATTAAACTTGTCCCTTTTGAAGAGGGCGGTATAGATCCCTATACTTTCCTTGATTTACCCAAATAAGGAGAATTATTATCACGAAGACAAAGCACTCCAGCGGAGTGCTTTGTGTTGGAATCACATGCCGCTCCGCTGGAACAGAAACCTTGGTCCACAATGTGACTATAACATATTGCTCCGCTGGAGCAAAGAGAAGTTTCATTCTGTCCAGTGTGTGCTGATTTGATAACATAAACGGTGATCCAAATGCTTGTCCCAACTTACGCTAGAAAAATTGTCCCAACTATAGTAATCTGAGGTAACATAACTAAAACATGAATGAGATACATTGTAGTATCTTCATTGACTACAAATACACAGCATTCCTCTATTGGTTTTCTGGTTCTACACTTTCCTCTTGTAATCCAAAAGGTTCTGTTAACCAATTTACAAATGCATCCGCATTTTCAAAAAATGAACGCATCAATGCGAATTCTTCTGGTGTTGTAATTGCCGACATAAGATAACCTTCTTGTAGTCCGTAACTCTGGATACGGGATTTCCATGCTCTGTGAAACACTGCATTGTCTTCCACCATTACTGCAGAAACTATACCCATCTTAATGATTTTGGACGAAAACCCACCGGTGTCAGAACTATTCTCCATTAATGGTTCGACCAAATGTTTTTGTAATAAATCATTAAATTCTTTACTGGTATTTGCTTGGGTTTTGCCATCCCTACCCCATTCACGAAGTCTGTAATAGAAGTCTAACCAAATATTTTGGGTTACCTCTCCAATGTCAGTTTCAAGAAACTGCGAGAGCCTTGACAAAACAACAGCTTTGTGATTCTGTGTTGGCATCATATTGATAAACGCAGCGTACTCGGAATAATCTTCTCCATCTTGTAAATTCAAATATGTTAGATATGGCTCCGTAGATAACATGCTTTCTAATTCGTCTGGTTTTTCTGTTGTAGATATTTCAATATGTTCCTTTAGTATTATTAAATAGAGTCTTTGTTGTTCTTCGTTAAGCGGAGTGTTAGCATACTGTCTGATTGAAATTGTATATTCCTCGTGTTTTTCTTGCATCTTGCCGAATTCTTGGACTATATCAACAATCCAAGGCACTACGAAGATTAAGCCAACAATTAGCAACAAGACTCCAATAATAGTTAGTATTAAACATGTTGGTTTTTTCATTGGATTCTCCAATTTTGTTTTATTCTATCGTAGCATC
This sequence comes from Candidatus Poribacteria bacterium, assembly GCA_965214095.1. Lineage (GTDB taxonomy): Bacteria > Poribacteria > WGA-4E > WGA-4E > WGA-3G > MSPOR6. The sequence goes on from OZ243938.1 coordinate 4,139,252, forward strand.
TTTGAGTCCAAATATCAATGATTATTGTGAAAGGATCGAAATGTGGCAATCACAATATATGGTTTGGAACGATAGCACCCATGCAAGGCATTACCACCGTCCCAAATGTGTTTACTTAAGAATGCATTTCCTTGAGCATATACTATTGCATCTGTCCGCCACCAAAAAACATTCCAAACATCTGTACAAGTTGCCTAAAATCACCGAGAGACAGGAGCAATTTAGCGTCAATACCATTGTTCTCTGTTTTTGCGGAAACACCGATGCTGTAATTATCAGGGAGATTCATAAATATCACCATAAACATTTGCAATGCACCTGCACTTTCTGGATCTATCTTACCTAATATCGGCATAAAGTGTTTTATTGCGATTATTGGAGATATAGCCAAAAAAATGTTGTTGTCTGTTCCCAAACTTTCTACAAGTCTTTCATAACTTGGATTACCAGAAAATTTATCACCTTCATCAGTTCTATTATCCAAAGCTGCCTTGATGGATTCGTCACCAGTACCTGTTGTAAAATAGAGATGTCCATCTGTAAACGCATAATTCCAGTGCCATTCAGCTGGAACTAAATCAGCATCCATGGGAAGATCGTCTTGATTAGGCATTTCAAGCTTAGGAAAGATGAAGTTTTTTATCTCTACACCGTTATGCATTATTGCCTCACCTGCATAAGCATCGTAATGCGAATGGAGTTTTTCTAAGAACTCGTCATTCATAAATGAATGTGCACTCTCTTCATCTTTCAATTCATAGACAAAAAGATAATTTGGAATAAGATAGTCTTTAAAGTCAACAGACATATTCCACCGATCCGCTAATGATTCATAATGGTTTTTGACTTCTTGAAAAAGTGGATTCAACTCCTTCTGTTGACCTGGTGTGTCTTTGGGTAAAACATCAAACCAAAAAGTACTGAATGCAACCAATATATTCGGCACACCTTGAAATGCACTATTCAATATACTCACGTTTGGCAATACACCGATGTTAGTCAATTCATTTGATGTTTCATTTATATTCTTTAGCAAAGCACTATCATTTTTGAATTTCATGAACGGCTTGAATTGAATGTCAGTATCTTTTACTTGTAGTGAAACACTTATATAATTTAACTGATCAAGAAAACCTGCTACACTGCTAATCCATCTCTCAATTGGAGGAACAAGTTCAGCAGTCATTGGATTGTTTTGTAACTCAAGACTCTCAGTGAGCCCGCTCAATAACACATCAATTGAACCACCAAATTGCGAAGCAATAGTTTCAAGTTTCAAATAAATGTTAACTTGATCGGTTCCGTTCAAAATCTCTGCGGGAAACATATTGCTATCAGCATTCTGTATGATTGATGCTGCTTTGTCGTTATGTGTATCAATTATGCTATTACATATATCTGCATGTTGTGAAAAGATGAGAGTGTCTCCCAATATAAGAAAATTCCCACTGCCATCTGGCGTGCTCCAATAGGTTACACCTTCATATATTATCGGTTCGCTATCAGCAGCTTCAGTTTCTATGACCTGCATTATCGCATCAGGATCAGTTAAATGTATCGCGGCACTGACATGTAAGGGCTGCATACCACCGACTTGCATCGGTTCTAAGTAGAAAACGGCAAAATCTCTGTTAATATCCAATCCAATTTCTTCTAATTCGTCCAACCTTTCAAAACCTGCTCCAAATGATCCCGCTAATATTTGTGCCAGAAAATTAGATTGACCTAATTGTGGCATTAAATCATCAATCATCATCCTAATTCTATTGTCCAACTCATTCAGACTTGGACAATAAATGAGTCCTAAAGTGTTCTCTGGGACTAAGTTTAGAACACTTCCATCTGGGACAGCAATTTTTTTCGTATCCACATCTGAGTTTAGTTGTTCAGATTGTGCGATCGTTGGGATAGTCAAACCGAAAGAAAGAGAGAACATTAGGACTATCAAAGTGATGAAGGATTGTCGTGTAACTTTATTAAACATAGTTATTGCTCCTTGATTAAGTTTATGAGATTATATCATATTTCTTGTGTGCAATCATCTGTTTTCCATATCAATAGGAATATGAAATATACCACGGTTCTTTGTTGCAATGTAAAAACGATCCTCATGTATTACAAGTTTACTAACTTGATCTGGAACCTCTGAGGATACCTTTACCCATACATCCTGTTCATCCAAATAGTATATTCCAGAATTATTGACACCATATATTGTAGTTCCCTTGACTGCTAAACTCACAATTTCTATTGTTGAATCTGTATCATCTGTTAACACATTCCACGTGTCACCGGTTTGTGTATATAACACACCTTTGTCAGTTACAACATAAACTGCTGTGTCTACAAAGACAATGTCTCTGATGTGCTTATACGTCAGAGGCAGGTGAGTAGTAATCTCTATCCAATTTTCTCCGTCATCATTAGACTGAAATAAGTGACCGTCATCTTTACTAACATAAACTGTTTTACCATTTACAGCAAGACTGCCTCTGAAAAAACTAAAATCTTCACCTGTATTAAATCCAGTATCAATCCATTCAGAATGACCGACGTAACTTTTAAATAGTCTACCATCACGTTCCACGTAGAATATATTACCAGAAACAGCAAGTCCTCCAATTGTAACAACATTGAGCATTGCCTGTAAATTCCGATATTGATCTGTCAATGCTTCAGTTTCTGTGGGGCCATTAGCAATGATTGATGCATCACTTTCTCCACTAGTTCTGATAAAGTTTTCGTTTGGTATGTACCCACTAATTGGTGGTAATCCTTCAACAGGAACTAATATTTCGTTGTTTGCAGAGAGACTGGCAATTCTCCACCTATTATCTACATCACGGGAAAAGGCGTAAAAGGTGTCGTTTGCAACCAATATATAAGGAAATAGGAAAAGACGAGTATTACCTGAATCATCAATCATATTTGTCCAAGTTTGTCCACCATCAGAGGAACAAATCACCTCAAAACCGGAATGTGCGTATAGACGATCTTTGTATGACACTAAACGGTTTAGCTGGTTGCCTACAATCCCTTTCATAAATGGTTGCCACGATTCACCACCATCTGTTGTACGTTGTAGTTTGTAGAAACTTCCCTTAATGAAAGTGTCTTCATTTATTGCAAGAAAAGTAGAATGTATTCCACCTGCTGAATCAATACTATATCCGAGATCTGTCCAGGTTTCACCTCTATCATGGGAACGGTAACTATTACCCAAACCAAATGCAATTAGTGTCTCTCCTGCTGCCAAGACACTTCCTCCCAATTTATTGCTCCCCGGAAGTAAGTCAACAATGCCTCTTTTTTTAGGTGATATTTTTTGCCATGAATCTCCCAAGTTATCTGAACGAAATATCTCCCACTTATTTGAAGTTTCCTTACGCATTATCTCTCGTATTAACTTGGTTTTCAACTCATCTTGTGTGAACTCGGTGTCGTTAGGTGTTGTCACTACATATATCGTCCTCTCAGTAACTGCCATTGAACCTATTGTTCTGAAAGTGCCCACAGTTAACTGTTCCCATCTATCAGACTTAAGTCGGAAGACTCCACGATCCGTACCGACAAAGATAGTATTCCCAATAGCTGCTGCAGTAGTAATTTCTCTATTCTGTATACCATCGATAAACAGTCCCCAATTTTTGCCGACATCCATGGAAATGAAGATCTTATCATCTATCACAAGGTAGAACTTTTCTTCAATTACGAACAATTCAATTGCTGTTCCACTTGGCCGTGAACCGATAGAATTCCAAGTTATGCCACTATCTTTGGAAGCATAAATAGCATCCTCTGATACGATATATAGCACACCTTCCCATTCAGTCATAGGCATTTTATAGTATGTATCAGATGGGACAGTATTGTTGAGTAGCACCCACTCACTGTTATCTTCTGTCATTTTATAGATACCTGTGGGTGAAACAACGATGAGATTTCCATCAGATGTCTGAAAAATCTCATTTACGTTTCCTTCTCCTGGACTTCTTGTCTGTGTCAAATTGTGGTTGAGAATAGAATCGTTGGACGGATCCCCTTGGTTTTCCGAGACTAAAACGGCTTCAGTTTCTTCTTTATTGGAACCATTGTTGTTTCCTATAACTATATTAGCATTTCGTTTCTGTATTTCAGGTTTCGGTTGGATATCAAGGATAATAGGCGAATCAACGATCTCAATGCTGGTTTCTGACTGTGCATCTAAATCGTAAGGAATCTGAAAGAGAGTCAATAATTGATTACCCACTCCCATCAGCAGAATTGCCAAAACAGCCACTGAACCTAACGCTGCCCAAGGTAACAAGGGTTTGGCGTTTACAGGTGCCGTTACTTCAATGCTATCAATCTGATCCATAATGTTCTGAGTAAAGTTGTTTGGCAGTTGTACACTCCCCAACGTTTCACGAATCATCAGTTCTTCCTCCTTCAGACGTTTCCGAGCTCGTCGTAGGCGACTTTTAATCGTATTTACGGATACACCTAAAAACCTACCAATTGCTTCTGATGTCATCTCACCGAGATAGTGTAGTGTAACAACTGTCCGTTCACTCTCAGGCAATTTCTCAAGAAGTTTTCTTACAAGTTCGCGACGATGTTCAGCAGATGCTTTCTCTCGTTGTTCAACCAAATATCGTTCATAGTCAGTTTTTTCCAATAACGTTGTATCGGTGGCATCTAACGATTGCATAGCAGGTTTCTTCCTTCTGTGCCAGTCGAGGCAAAGGTTGTTGGTGATTACATATAACCATCCGGCAAACTGATTCGGATTCTTTAGTGTCGCAAGTTTCTTGTATGCTTGTAGAAAGGCATCTTGGGCAATTTCTTCGGCTACCTGAAAATCTTCCATCTTCCGCCACGCGAGTGCATGAACACTCTTTTGATATTTATTAACTAAGTCACTGAACGCTGAATCATCACCTAACAAGATACTTCGAATCAGTTCAACATCGTTTCTTTCCATCGGAATCCTCCACCATAAAAAGTCTACGATTATTAGTGACGTAATTTTGTTGGCAAAAAGGTGCAAAAAATCAAAAAAAATGAATTAATCTTGAAAATGTCTGATTATAAATCGAATAATAGGTTGCAACCAAAATACAATAGACCTACTATATGGGTTGTATTCTTGATTAAATTACACTTGACACAACCTGAACATACATATATATTAAACCACATGATGAAACTCATATCCATAAATGTTTCAAAACCGAAACCTATAGAATACAACGGGAAAACCATACATACAGGTATCTTCAAGGAACCAGTTTCCGGATCCGTAATGCTTAGAAAAAACAACATAGATGGGGACGGTCAGGGAGATCTAAAGGTGCATGGCGGTACCTATAAAGCCATCTACGGATATCCTTATGAACATTATCCACATTGGCAGCAAGAATTGAATAGAGATGATCTATCGTATGGACAATTCGGGGAAAACCTTACTGTTTCAGGTATGTTGGAAGAAGAAATCCATATCGGTGATGTCTTTCAAATTGGTTCAGATGTCAAGCTACAGATTACGCAACCACGCGTGCCTTGTTTCAAACTGGGGTACAAGATGGGATTACCAGAATTCCCGAAACAGTTTCTTGAAAGTAGACGTGTTGGATTTTATTTCAGAGTATTGGAAGAAGGGGTTATTACTGCAGATGATCTAATTTCTTGCATTGATGTTGCTTCAGAACAGATGAGCGTAACAGAGATACTCAACCTACGTTTCTTTGATACAAGCAATCATGAACAGATAGATAAAGCCAGAAAACTTCCCGCTCTATCACCGAGTTGGAAAAAGGATTTTATTCGAATCCTGCAAACGAAAGATTTAATTTAGAAAAATGAATATATTCATAACAGACACCAAACAAGCTACCAGTAAAGTAGCAGCATTCGTGGCAAGTACAACACTGAAAGAAGCCATTCACACCAACGGACATGCTTCCTTCATTGTCGCTACAGGCGCATCACAATTTGATTTTTTGGGTGCATTAACTGATGATAAAGAAATTGACTGGACAAAAACAACGATGTTCCATCTGGACGAATACATTGGTATTTCGGACACACATCCTGCCAGTTTTAGGAAATATCTTAATGAACGTTTAGTAGATGTAGTTCATCCGGGAACAGTACATTTCCTTAATGGTGAAGTTGATGATCCTCAAGTAGAATGTAATAGACTGAATCAGATAATCACTCAAAAACAGATTGATGCAGCATTTGTTGGAATCGGTGAGAATGGACACCTTGCTTTTAACGATCCTCCTGCTGATTTTGAGACTGAAGACCCATATATTGTGGTTGAATTAGATGAAGACTGCCGTATGCAGCAAGTTGGAGAACGATGGTTCAATGGGTTAGACGATGTACCGACCCATGCTATTTCAATGTCTATTCGTCAAATTATGAAGTCAAAGACTATTATATGTACAGTACCAGATGAACGTAAAGCAGAAGCGGTACAGAATTGTGTATCTGGTGGGATTACACAAATGCATCCCGCATCTATCTTGCAAACACATCCTGATTGCACAGTTTTTCTGGATACAGGATCGGCATCTAAATTATATGGACTACAAGCACATCTTACAAACCCCGCACTTGTAAAGATTGTCAATTAACAGGATATTATGATCTGTTCTTACGTTACAGTAAGTTCTCTTTAGGGTAACATTAGATGAAATTTGACCTGAGAGGTAGAGGATTGACCGATGGATGAGTTTCAATCCATCATCTGTTACGATTATCCCAGAAAATGTACATTAGGAGAATTGGATGCCTACACCAAATATTCATACCGAACTCACAGCACAACAAAAACAACAATTCCACGAAGATGGATTCCTGCTCGTTAAGAATCTGTTACCGATGACAGCACTTCAACCCCTGATGGATGAACTTTCTGACAAGGTAGAGGAAGGCACACAGGCAGCAGTCAAAGCAGACGTGCTTGATGCATCTAAAACGTATGATGACGAACCGTTTGAAACGAGATTAGGCTTGGTTTCTCACGCCTGTGCCGATCCAAACTGGATTTGGCGGAATAGTTTCAGCCATCAGAAAATTCGGACTGCTGGCATGTACACGCTCAGAACTGCTCCTGAATTGCTTGATGTTGTTGGTTCCCTCATTGGACAAGAAATATTAGCGCATCCACAGTTCAATTTCCGTGCTAAACTACCCAAACAAGATATTACTGTAATTCCATGGCATCAAGACCTTGCGTATCTAATACCTGAAGAGGCGGGGCAGACTTTGGTAGTAAATGTATGGTTGCCTTTGGCGAGGGCATACAAGGAGAACGGATGCATGCAAGTTATACGCGGTTCACACCGTTACAATCTCATCCCACACAACTACAATGACCCAACACCCGGTCATACGGGTGGAAAAGGTATCAGTGATCAAGAATTACCTCCTGGAGACATTGTCACTACCGAACTTGATGTGGGAGATATCTTACTTACGAGTGAACGGGTTGTACACCGTGGATTACCGAACACAGGCAATACGGTCAGATGGAGTGTTGATACGCGGTATAGTCAGATTGGTCTACCAACTGGACGTGCACATGTGCCAGGGTTCATTGCACGAAGTCAGAAAAATCCAGAGAGTGTTGCCAAATCCCATCATGATTGGAATCGCCAATTTGTGTAGGTATCAATGAAACTTGTCAGATGTCTTCCTGCTTCCTACGTACGTTATTGTTCAACAGGGTTGTTTAGTTTTCGGTCTTTCTTGTGTTCTTTTTACAAATGCTAAATACCTCAAGCCGGTAGGTGCGGTTTCCTAACCGCACCGAATTTGTGTGAAAACCTTTCATAGTCAGTTCCTTGTAAGTTCCAGTGCGGTTGGGAAACCGCACCTACCGTCCTGGGTACTAACTTTCAGTAACTTTCTATTTTGGAAAGTACTTAAAACTAAATAGTCCTGATTGTTCAAGAATAACTCTTTACATATTTCGCACTTTCTGATATGTTGATTATATCAATAACTAAATAAATTCTTATAGGAGGAATAATCAATGTATCGAATGATATTTACGTTAATCATCATTACCACAATGCTGGTGCTACCACACCATACAGATGCGTTTAAACTAAAGGATGAGGAACTGATGCTCTATTTTTCTTTTGATGATGACAAAGGAAATACAGTGAAAGACCTTTCTACCCACAAAAACGATGGTGAAATTGTCGGAACAGTTGATTTTGTTGAAGGCAAGGTTGGGCAGGCAATAAAGTTCACCTCAGCTGGTGAGGTAAAGGCACCACATATCTCTATAAACGACAAAAGTTTCACAGTGACTTTGTGGGCAAACCCAATGTTGGTAGGTGGAGATCAGCAATGTGTTTTCACACAGACCCAAGTAAACGGAGCGAATACAAGTCTGCACTATCGGATTTACAACAATGGCACTGTCCGTATGGGATTTTATGGTAATGATCTTGTTGCAGCTGCAGCAGTGAAAGCGAATGAATGGGCGCATATCTGTTTCTGGTGTGATGCTGATTCAAATACCAGAAGAATCTATATCAACGGTGAACAGAAAGCTCAAGATCAAGGTAAATCACTCTACAAAGGAACTTCAGGGGATACAATGGTCGGTTCGTGGGGAGCAACTGGTCAAAAGTTCAACGGTCTCATTGATGAAGTGATGGTGTGGGATCGTGCCTTGGATGAAAACGAAATTGAATTCAGTATGGATCCGAGTTCAGCAGATGTTGAGGCAAGTGGTAAATTGACAACGACTTGGGCACGTATTAAGAAGTAGTATTAGTTTTCACACCTTTCTAATAATATTGTAATGCGGGGACTCTGTGCCCCGCATATTACTGTTCGCAATCTTATCATCAACCGTCTCCAAACTTCTTCCGAAACAGTGCTATCGTGTCGTGATCAGGATGATTTGGCAGTTCAGCAGGAGCTTCCCAACCTTCATCAACTTCAGTCAGTTTCACAGGTTTCCCATCGTTTTCCAAGATAGATTTCCAACCTGCAAGGAAAACGTTAGTCTTATGCATAATCTGTCCATAGGTCTGTGGCATTTCGTTATGCAGTGCCATATTTTGGAATGACCAGATTGTCGGAATCCATATTTCTGTCTTGTCAAACGGGAAGCCAGTACCAGTGTGGATTCTGAAATTCTCTCCACCATAAGCAGCAGATGTGTGTATCTGCACAGTACCCCATGAACCGCTTACCTGATGAAGTGTTCCATAAAACTTATGTCCCTCACCGTTCACATGTTCTATTGTAATGACACCGGGTGGACTATGCCAACTGTCCGCCTGATATGAAACAGACACTACGGGATTTCCTGCCTCAACAATTGCCTTACACACCATATAGACTCCGTGTATGCCGTGTGTTGGGTAGTCATCAAATGAATTGGTGGCAGTATAACATACAATCTGTTTATCACTTGCCCATGCCTTTGCCCGTGAAATTGCATCGTTATGTTCGTGGCTTGATGGAACAAGTATAGGCGCACCATATTTTTCACCTAAAACGACCAATTTTCGTGCTTTTCCCAGAGAATTGGAAAAAGGACGATTGATTAGGTTCGGCAAACCTGCTTCAAGATAAGGTTCATGCAGAATGTGATTCCACGGATGGTTATAGTATCCACCTGAAATTACACCATCTACTTTACCTAACATGTCATCAAAATTTTTGACCGCCTCACAACCGTATTCTTTTGCGATTGCTTGTGCTTTATCGTCCTCAATGTCCCAACAGTGTGTGATACGCATTCCTGTGAATGGGTTATCTTTCTGACCGACTCTTGGATTTATTGCGGGTGCCCACAACGGCATGTGTGAATACGATGATACATTTAGAAAACCAACGCGGAAAGGTTCATATTCCTGTTGATGTGTTTCATTAGGTGCTTGCATATTTATCTCCTTTGAGCGAATGTCAACTTCAGTTTTTCCTCATGTCAGTATAAAGAAATTGCAAAATGTCCTGAAAGATTGCGTATACTTTATAGCACTGGATTGCAAATGTCAATAATAATCACCTTTTAAATACACATTACTACCATGTATCTCGCACACTCACGCCTTCATCTGAGAGATAGTCTTTGATGCCCTCAATCGTGAATTCACCGTAATGTGTAATAGAAGCAACGATGGCAGCATCTGCATTGCTCTCAACAAAAACATCGCGTAGGTGTTGTGGGTTACCCGCACCTCCAGAAGCGATAACTGGCACAGGTACAAGCTCTGCAATTTTCCCTGTCAGTTCCAATTCATATCCTGCCTTTGTGCCATCGGCATCAATACTATTGACGACAATCTCACCTGCACCTAAATCTACGCCACGGGAAGACCATTCCAGTGCATCCCATCCGACAGGCTTTCGTCCACCATCAATATAGATTTCATATCCGCTTGGAATTTGTTCACTCTTTGGAACTTTTTTCACCTGCATACTCAAGACGACACATTGACTGCCAAATGCGTGTGCACCTTCCGAGATTATATCAGGATTTCGCACTGCACCAGAATCTATACTTACCTTTTCTGCCCCAGCAAGTAACACGCGTCGCATATCCTCAAGTGTCCGCAACCCACCACCTACAGAAAATGGAATAAATATCTCTGAAGCGACTGCAGAAACAACATCAATCATAATGTCGCGCCGTTCATTGCTTGCGGTGATGTCATAAAAGACAAGCTCATCTGCACCACCTTCGTAATAAAAACGTGCCATTTCCACAGGGTCACCAACATCAACATTACCTTGAAAAGCAATGCCTTTGGTAACCTTTCCATCACGTACATCTAAACATGGTATTATCCGTTTTGTTAGCATATTCTCCTCTAATCCAATGAACTATTGATTTTGAAATCTCCGTTTAAATATATTTAAAATGTCATCAAATTCTGAAACCTTCAACAATTTATACATCGCAGCCAATGCCAACACACTAAATCCAATCGGAACGAATACGTTTACACTACGCGGAATGATCCCCTCAGTTCCAAGTAAGTCTTGCTCAATAACCCCATTTGTTAACCAACACACAATACCCATCACTGCTGAAGCAATTATGATCTTAAATGTCAATAAGATTACCGGTTTTAGACCTAACCGCCCAACTTTTCGACGGAGCAGTAGTAATAAAACACCACTATTGATTGTTACAGTCAGCACGGTTGAGAATACTACCGCTCGTGGATCTAAAATAAGTTCACGGAAGATAAACATATAATTGAGGAATATATTGAGTGCCACACCGCATAAACTGACTATTACGGGTGCACGGATGTCTTTGTAAGCATAAAAACCATCCGTAACAATCTTAAGTGCAGAAAACCCACACAATCCAAAAGCATAAACGAACAAAATGCCGCCTGTAGCGATGGTATCAGATTCTACATAAGCCCCTCGTTCATAAAGCAAACGACAGATTGACGTTGACAATACCATCAAACCGATAGATGCAGGAATAATCACAGTCAACATCAGACGGATAGCATAAGAGAGAGAATTACGAAATTGTTCAGTTTCACCTGTGTTAGCGTATTTAGCTAATTGCGGAAGTGCTACTGTAGAGATTGCCACCCCGAATATACCGAGAGGCAGATGCATGATACGATATGCTCCCTGCATCCACGGCAGCCACTCATCCCCAGTGGTGATAAACCATGTATTTACCAGCTGATTTATCGGAACAGCAGCAACACCTAAGATAGCAGGACCAATCAATCGCAACACTTCACGGACCCGCGTATCTTTCAAACTCAAGAGCGGTTTATACCTAAATCCAACCCGGTACATTGACGGTACTTGTATCAGGAATTGCGCAATTCCACCAACAACGACACCGACTGACATGCCGGTGGTCGGATGCATTCCAAGTGCCTGACAGAGGTAGTAACCGCTGATACCAATTACAAGCGAACTAAAATTAAAAAAAGTTGAAGCACTTGCAGGTATACCAAATTTCCCTTTGCTATTTAACAATCCCATCGCTATGGCAGCAAGAGAAACAAAAAGCAGGTATGGAAACATCAGTTGTGTCAAATATATGGTTAATTCTACCTTTGTATCAAATCCGAAATGTTTGCTACTATCTAAAATCTCGTCAAAATCCTCTCGCGCTAATACCTCAACAATAGTAGGCGCGAATGCAATTCCTAATGCAACAATGCATATTAAGACAACGCAAGTCAGATTGAAAATGCGGTTTGCAAGATTCCACGCTGCTTCCTCTCCATCTTCGGCTTCCGTAGCAATAAACGTTGTGATAAATGCCTTACTTAATATGCCCTCACCGAACATATCACGTAGGAAATTGGGTATACGGAATGCAAGGTGAAAAGCACTCGCACCAAGTTTTGTAGGAAAATAGTTGAATATCACTATCTCCCGTGCAAGTCCAAGTAACCTTGATCCCATCACTGCAAGACTTACTATTCCTGCAGCACGGGTAACATTTTGATTCTGATCCTCAGTGGTTTGCGTTGCTATTTCTTCCATATATGGTTGTCATTTTCTAATGTTGCTAATAGTCAAAGATAACGAAGCACAGTAAATGTTGAAATGATCCTGTTTTTTGTTGAACATCATAATTTGATTTTAGATGCTTGACATCTACGCTAAATTCGTATAAATTGATGAAAAACAAAGGAGCAAATAATGCAAGAAACAAGATATTTTACGGTTGAAGAAGCAAACGCATGTATTCCAGATTTGAACATAGACATCACCGACCTACTTGAATTGAAGGACCAACTGGAGGAACTTCACGCAGAACTTACACCTTTCTTAGAGGTAATTCCCCACAACGGCGGGAATAAAAACGCACTTTTACTCATGCGGACAGGAGACAAACTCAGGGAAATTGTCAGACGAATTGAACAACTCGGTTGTCATCTCAAAGGACTTGACCCCGCATTAGTTGATTTTCCACACATCCGTGATGGTAAAGAAGTTTATCTCTGTTGGCGATACGGTGAAAAGGAGATCGGGTATTGGCATGAAATTGATAACGGTTTTGCTGGACGAAAACCTTTATAATTAATTCAAAAAATAGAAATGGTTGGTAGGACCGTGGCCATGTCCAATTTCCAATGCATGTTTTATGGCATTCGTAATATAAGTTTTTGACACTTGAATTGCCTCAATTAGATCCTTCCCAAGTGCCAGATGTGTAGCAATAGCAGCTGAATAAGTACATCCAGTGCCGTGTGTGTTTTCTGTTTCAATACGTTCCGATTCAAAAAATGTCCAATCACTGTCTGTGTAAAGCACATCTATTGCCTTTTCATCATCAAGATGTCCACCCTTGACAAGTACGGCTTTACAACCCAATTTTGCAATAGTTTTCGCTGCAGATTTGGCATCATCAGTAGTCTGTATTTCCTGTTCAGCGAGAAGTTCTGCTTCATAGATATTCGGTGTGATAACTGTAGCAAGTGGAATTAATGAGAGCCTGAGACTGTTGATCGCTTCCGCTTTTAGTAGTGGAAACTTACTTTTGGAAATCATCACGGGATCCACCACTATGGCTTGAGGTGAGTATTGCCGTAACTTCTGTGCAACTGTTTCAACAATTACTGACGATGAGAGCATTCCTGTCTTGACACTGGCAACATCAAAATCGGAAAATACTGCGTCCAGTTGTGCGTCTATCAATTGGATAGGTAAATCGAATGCATCTGTGACCGCAACCGTGTTCTGTGCTGTTACGGATGTAATCGCAGACATAGCGAACCCGCCATTTGCAGAAATTGCTTTGATATCCGCTTGTATCCCGGCACCACCCCCTGAATCTGAACCTGCAATGGTTAAAATTTGTTTCATAACTCCCCTTTATTAGTTCTATGTTCAATAGGTAATATCTAATTTATTTATCATATTACACTTTGCTCATCTTCACAAATTATATCATTGATTATTGACTCAGTGCAAGTGTGTTAAATTCATCTTGATATATGGCACTCTATCTGTTAAAATGACTCACAATTCATTTTTTAAGATTAGGAGTGCTTCATGATATTTGGACAAGGAACACATCAGTATACAGTGGAAGAAAATTGGTGGACATTACCAGATGGTTGGGAATTCGGTTGGATTCCCGCTGTCGCAGTTGATTCTCAGGATCGCGTTTATGTCTATAGTCGTAGCGAACATCCGATGGTCGTGTTTGACCGAGATGGTAATTTCTTAACTTCGTGGGGAGATGACATCCTCAAAGATGCACACGGTATCTTCATAGATGATGAGGACAATGTTTTCTGCGTAGAACGTGAAACGCACGTCATGCATAAGTTCACAACGGATGGCGAACTGTTGATGACACTCGGAACAATGGATCAACCCGGTGCAGAAGGTGAACCTTTCAATTTACCAACAGATTTAGCACTCGGTCCGGATGGAGAAATGTTTATCAGTGACGGCTACGGTAATGCACGTATCCACAAGTTTTCTCCTGAAGGTGAGTTGATTAAATCTTGGGGAAAACCGGGAACAGGTCCAGGCGAATTTGACCTGCCTCATTGTGTTCGTGTTGACCCGCGTAATAGAGTGATGGTCGCAGATCGTGAAAACAACCGCATCCAGTTCTTCACCTTGGATGGAGAATATATTGAAGAGTGGGGAGACCTTCTCGAACCCGACACAATTTATATTGACGAAGACGAACTTGTGTATATTGCTGAACTTGGACAGCGCGTATCAATAATGACGTTAGATGGTGAAGTAGTATCTCAATGGGGTAGCGAACGTGGTAGCACTGTCCCTGGTGAGTTTCTTGCATGTCCACACGGTATCTGGTTAGACTCACACGGAGATATATACGTTGGTGAGGTTCAAGCGGACGCAAGGTTACAAAAATATATTCGTCAGAAATAAGGAATCGTGGTTTTATTGCGAAGAATTAGCATGGGTTTATCTTGATATTTTCCAGAAAAAAGTCGTAATAAATACTCCTGAAGGTTAAACAGATGACTGAAAACTTGTCTTTTTTTCAAAGAATTAATGAGTCCTTTGATAAGGCAGCAAAGTTCACAGATTACCCACAAGGACTGCTGGAACAGATAAAGATTTGCAACAGTTCATGCCATTTCACCTTTCCAATTAAACGGGACGACGGAACGATTCAGACGATTCACGGATGGCGTGCTGAACATAGCCACCACAAACTTCCTACGAAGGGTGGAATCCGTTATAGTACATTGGTAAACGAAGATGAGATTATGGCACTTGCTGCCTTAATGACCTACAAATGTGCACTGGTGGATCTACCTTTTGGTGGGGCTAAAGGAGGAATACAACTTGATCGGAAGGAGTATTCCGAAAGTGAATTAGAACGAATCACTCGCCGCTATACCTATGAGTTGATACAAAAGAACTATATCGGTCCGGGTATTGATGTTCCTGCCCCTGACTATGGCACAGGTGAAAACGAGATGTCGTGGATTCTTGATACATATCTGTCAATGGCACCGGATAAGCTGGATGCCATCGCATGTGTAACAGGGAAACCGATTGAGCAAAACGGTATACGAGGACGAAAAGAGGCGACTGGTCGTGGTGTTGTCTATGGGTTGGAAGAGGTATGCAGTTATGTAGATGATATGAAAGAGGTTGGAATTCAGCCGGGACTGCGTGGAAAAACTGTTGTCATTCAAGGATTTGGAAAGGTTGGCTATCCGGCTGCAATCTATCTTAATGAAGCAGAAGCGAAAGTTATTGCAATTGCTGAAGCAGACGGTGCTATCTATAATCAACAAGGTTTGGATATTGAAGGCATTTCTGAGTTTAGAGATGAAACCGGCTCAATTCGGAATTTTCCGGACGCAACATTTGTTGAAAATCCGCATGACATACTTGAGTTAGAATGCGATATTTTAGTGCCAGCAGCACTTGAGAACCAGATTACCGCGGAGAATGCACCGCGTATTAAAGCACGTATCATTGCGGAAGCAGCAAACGGTCCTACAACATCAAGAGCACATGAAATCCTGAAGAAACGTGGAGCAATGATCGTTCCTGATACCTTTCTCAATGCAGGTGGTGTTACCGTTTCCTATTTTGAATGGTTGAGAAATCTATCGCACGTCGGTTTTGGTAGGTTGGCAAGACGATATGAAGAAAGTGCCTACACGGCAATGGTACACTTTATTGAACAAGCTACAGGTTATCAATTTTCCGATGATGAACGTCAAACGGTTCATGGAGCAGATGAAACCGATCTGGTGAATTCTGGACTTCAGGATACAATGATCAATGCTTATGAAGAAATTCGAGAAACTAGATTTAAGTACGGAAAAGATGTTGTTGATGGCAGAACAGCTGCGTATATTAATGCTATTCATAAGATTGCCCAATCTTATATGCAACTCGGTATTTTTCCGTAGTTCAACAAAGTAGAAAATCAATAAACAGAAGGAGTAATAATGATCTGTCTCAGTGTCAATGTGAACAAAGTCGCAACATTACGAAATTCAAGGGGTGGTGATATACCCAATGTCCTAACAGCCGTTGACACCTGTATTGATGCGGGGGCACAAGGGATAACAGTACATCCTCGCGAAGATCAACGGCATATCAGACCTTCAGATGTCTATGAGATTGCCAAACACTTAAAAGAGATCAATTCAAAGAATAACACAAACATTGAATATAATATTGAAGGTGATCCGAGACCTGAACTGATTGATATGGTGTTAGACGTACAACCGACACAATGCACCCTTGTGCCTGTTGTTAGAGGTGAAATTACAAGTCACACCGTTTGGGATATCAAGAAAGATGGAGAGATGCTAAAGCCCATAATTAAATCACTAAAAGATGTTGGTATCCGCGTCAGTCTGTTTAGTGGAACTGATCTTGAACAGATAGGGCGGACGGTAGACATTGGGGCAGATAGAATTGAACTCTATACTGAACCTTATGCTATGGCAAAAACCGAGGCAGATACTACCCACGAGTTTTCGCTTTTGAAACAGGCTGGAGCGAAAGCACTCGCAGTGGGGCTTGGAACGAATGCAGGACACGATCTCAATCTCGACAATCTTCCGTTGATGCAGCAACTACCAGGCTTACTTGAAGTATCAATCGGTCACCATCTGATGGCAGATGCACTCTATATCGGTATGACAGCAGCGGTCAAAGCTTACCGAACCGCGTTAGGACAGAATGTAAAATGATGAAATCATGTGCTATTTTCGATCTTGATGGGACGCTAATCAGTAAATCTTCAGAGAAAGTCTTTCTCAAGCATCTGATAAGTAATGGGGAAATGCCTATATCAAATCTGCTTGCTTGGACTGCCAAGTTTCTGAAAGTCAGATCATATACAGAAGCAAAATCATACAAAATCCATTTACGTGGTTTAGAAAAGCAAAACCTGTGCGAACTTGCTCGGGAATGTTTTGAGGTAACACTTCGTAATAGTATTGCACCAAACATTTCAATGCTAATTAATACGCATCGTAATGAAGGACGCACGGTTATTATAATGTCAGGTTCACTCTCATTCTTGGTGGAACTATTTCATGAACACCTTCAGACTGACATCATGGTTGCTGACCAACTTGAAGTGGAAGATGGCAGATTCACAGGTAATCGTGTTGGTCTGCGACCGTATGCAGAAAACAAAGCAGCACTTGCTCAAGCACTTGCAACAGAACATGGCTTTGATCTTAGTTCTTCTTATGCTTATGGAAACCACCATTCTGATGTCTACAAACTGGAACTGTTTGGAAACCCTGTCGCTGTGAATCCTGATCGGGAACTCAGACGTATTGCAGCAGAAAGAAATTGGCAAGTAGAAATGTAGTCAAGGTAGGGGACAATAGTGCGGCTCGAAAAATATATCTCTGATTCAGGTGTCGCATCCCGACGTGCAGTTAAGCGTTCCATTCATGATGGACTTGTTACTGTTAACGGTATAACAATAACTGTTCCTGGACATCCGATTGATGCAGAAACTGATGATATTGAATATCGTGGAGATAAGGTTGAACCAATAACAGAGCATATCTATCTTATGTTGAATAAACCACCCGGTTATTTGACAACCCGTCATGATGAACGTGACAGACCTACCGTCATGGATTTGCTAACCGACCTACCTAAGTCAATATACCCCGTTGGACGTTTAGATTTAGATACGGAAGGATTACTGTTATTTACAAACGATGGAAATTTTGCATATCGGATGATGCATCCCAGTCATGAGGTAGAAAAAACCTATCTTGTATGGGTTAATGGTATTCCGAGTAATCGTGGCATTGAACGTCTACGAAACGGTGTTGCTATCACCGGCGGTAAAACTGCACCTGCCAAGATTGAAGAACTGGAGGTTACTGCTACATCTGTATTGTCCAAAAATAGAAAAAGAGGTAATACTGCAGGAGTTGCAAAATATAGAGTAGTAATTCACGAAGGCAAAAAGCGACAAGTTCGTTTAATGTTTAAAGCGGTAGGACATAAGGTAATCCGTTTGAAACGGATACAGGTAGGAACGTTAGTGTTAGGTAATCTTCCACAGGGGAAGTATCGTTTTCTCACCCCTGCAGAAGTCACCTTGTTACATCCTTGATTTCTGAAATCTTACTGATCCTTCGGAGTTGCCTCTAAGGAATCCTGAGCGCGTTTCAACATCATCTCAGTTTGCCGTAGCAGATTTTCATTTTTCCCGTGATTAAGCAACTTCTCAAACACAACAATTGCCTTATCAAACTGCTTAAGGATATGATATGTAATTCCCAAATAGTATTGAGCAGGTTCAGACTCATTGCTTTCTGGATAATTTTCAATGACTTTTTGGAAGTGCATTACAGCTTTTTCTCCCAACTTTTCGTCACTCGGTGTTCGCTGTAGCTGCGTCGCATAAGCAACACCAATTTGTGTATGCAACTTAGTTACATTCCCTGATTCATTTTTCGTATCTTTTGCAAATACTTTTTCACTGAATGGGAGTGCTTTGTCAAGTTGTTGAATCTTCAAATATGCTAAAGCAAATTGACTGTTTAGTTCAAGATCATCTGGGAGTTTTTCACTGATTGGAAGGGCTTTTTCAAATTGTTGACGATTTATATAGAGAATACCAATTTCTCGATTAAGTTTGAGGTCTTCAGGATTCTTCTTGTATTCCGCCAATTTTGCCTTGAATTCCATCTCTTTCTTGAGTGCCGTTTCCATTACTGGAGCGAATTTATCAGGAGGAAGATATCCTGATTGATTCGTAATTACCCCTCCATCTGGACTAACGAACACAATTGCTGGGAAACCTCTAACGCCATACTTTTCTCGTGTTTCCTCGTTTATGGGACGTTCCTCAATCTCTGGATTAACTTTGATGTTGATGAATTTATCTGAAAGTGAGATGACTTTCGCATCGGTGAAGGTGTCGGCATCCAGCCGTTTACACCAACCTCACCAATCTGTATAGAAGTCCATCATAATCGGTTTACCAGTCTCGGTGGATTGTTTTGTAGCTTCTTCTACTGTATCCACCCATTGGATTTGTGCTTCACTGGCTTCTTCGGTGGTAGTTTCATGATTATCAGCAAATACAGGGATTGAAACTGCCATCAGTAATAGAGCAGTGAGTGCAGCAAAGTAACTGAAATGTTTTGGTACAACAGAATTAAACATTAATTCTCTCCTAATTTTAATTTACAATTAATATGTGGGTTCTGCTAAATCCACAATATATAAACCCATTCCTATAAAGTCGTATATCTTTTTGTACTTTCATAAGTATAGCAGCTATTATGACGTCTGTCCAGAAAAATGATAAATTTGTGATTCCAGACCATTTGTAAGTTTTGCACACACCATGAATTATTATAGGTTGCAATTGCTTACTAAATTTATACAGAAAACGATATTTTGTTCAGTATTGTTTACTTGCCAACACAGAACTGTGAGAAGATACGATCCAATATATCTTCTGTTGTTGTTTTTCCTACGATGTCCCCGAGTGCATCCAGACTTATTCGCAAATCAACAGAAACAAGATCAGGTGGCATCTCGCTTTCTAAGCTTGTGATTACATCATCAAGTGCTTTTTGAGAACGTCGCAGAACGTCTTGATGACGCGTGTTAGTAATAATCGGTGAATCTCCGACAACAAAATCTCCACCAAGCAACTCATCAAGGATAGCATTCTTCAGAGCATCTATACCTATATCTGCCGTAATTGAAGTCTGGATGATACAAGCATTTGGACAATGGTCAGATAACTTCTGTGGATTTGTTAGTATAGGAAGATCAGTTTTATTTAGAATAAGAATCGCACGGTGGCACTTCGCAACTTCCAGTAATTCAATATCCGATTCATTCAATAGTTCTGATGCATCGAACATTAAGAGTAGTAATTCTACTTTATCAAGAACGTCTCTGCTCCGTTGAACACCTTGCTGTTCAACGATATCATCCGTTTGTCTGATTCCTGCTGTATCAACCAGATTGATAGGAATTCCACCGATATTAATTGTTTCCTCAATTGTGTCGCGTGTAGTTCCTGGTATGTCTGTGACTATGGCACGTGCAGTGGTTAGTAGGGCATTAAATAGGCTTGATTTTCCAACATTCGGTTTTCCTAATATGCCAACGTTAACACCTTCCTTGATAATTCTCCCTTCTGAAGCAGATTCTATCAACTGCGTTATATCCGCTTGGACTGTTCGCGCTGTCTGAAGTTGTGCGTCAACTTTCATAAAATCAAGGTCTTCATCAGGAAAGTCAATTGACGCTTCTATTTCTGCTAATAACTCTGCAAGACGATCACTTAGTTGATTAACACTTTCAGATAGTTTTCCAGAAAGAGCATCAACAGCGATTCTTCTGCTGAGTTCCGTTTTAGAACTGATGAGATCTGCTACCGCCTCAGCCTGGGCAAGGTCTAGTCTTCCGTTGAGAAAAGCACGTTTTGTAAACTCCCCGGGTTCTGCGAGTCTTGCACCTGCTTCTACGACCAATTCAAGAACTGATGTTAATGGAATAGAACCACCGTGGCAGTTGAATTCCACAATATCTTCAGTAGTATATGTATTGGGTGCATGCATCACTCCGAGCAGTATTTCGTCAACGATTTCGTCAGAAGCAGACGTGTCAATGACATATCCGTGTATAAGCGAGTGTGATGGTATTTCGTTGAGTAAAATGGCGCGGGAAGGACGAAACAGTTTGGATGCGATTTGGATTGCAAGCGAACCACTGACGCGTACTATCCCGATGCCGCCTTCACCTCGTGGTGTCGCAATGGCAGCGATGGTATCGTCAAATCTCATAGTGCAATCCTGTTATATGGATATACTAGACAAGGTTAGCAAGGACTCGGTCAAATAGGTTTGAAATCTCACAAGTTTACTGAATAGTTAAGGTCAATAGTTGTCTTGTGTTGCAACAACAACACGTCGCATATCACCTTCTCCTTGACTAAAGGTTGAGATGGAATCATCAGATTGTAGAGCGAGATGAACAATGCGTCGATCCTTAGCTGACATTGGTGCAAGGACAGCATCTTGTCGTGTCCGTCTGACCTTTGCTGCAACCTGATGGGCAAGGTCAACGAGAGACTGTTCTCTCCGTTCACGGTAACCTTCTGTATCAACAAATACCTTTTTCTTTGCAAGTGCATTTTTATTGATGATACAGTTGAGGATCCTTTCTATAGCATCAAGTGTTTGTCCATGTTTTCCTATTAGAAGTGCTGGGGAGTCGGTTACCATGTCAAGGTGCAGACTACCGTCAATATGATCGGAATTAACCTCACCCTCAATTCCAATGCGCGTAAGTATTTCTTTCAATACAGTTTCAGGTGCAGTCGTTACATCTTCTTTGAGAGTCGCACGGACTTTTGCAGGCTTTGCCCCAAAACTCAAAATGCCTTTAGTCGGTTCATTAATGATGATGATATTGACATGTTCGCGAGTTGTATCCAGTTCATTGAGTGCAAGATCAATAGCCTCTTCTACCGTTTCTGCTTCAGATTCAATATAGTTTTGCAAGTGGCAACTCTCCTTTCATAAACAATCAGAAGATATTATATAACATCTATGTTAATCTTATTTTCGTTTCAGTGTATTTTCTTGTATATCGGGTTCACCATCGTGGAAATATTTTGTTTGTATATACTGTTGTGCAACAGTAAAGACATTATTGCAAAGCCAGTATAACACAAAACCGGAAGCCCAGTTGTAAAAAAGGAACACGAAGATTAGTGGCATAAACTGCATGATCTTAGCCTGTGTATTTGTCGTTGGGGGAGTTGCAGACATTCCTCCAACAAATTTCTGTTGAAGCCATGTGGTCAAACCATTTAGTATTGGCAAGAACCGTATTGCATCTATCTGTGTGAAAATCAATGGTATAGTAAAGGGAAGTTCTATTAGCACATCGGGGGCAGACAAGTCATCAATCCAGAAGAAGAAAGGCGCGCCCCGCAATTCAACTGCACTTCCAAGTAGTGAAAAAAGTGCCCAGAAAATAGGGAGTTGTGGTAACCACGGGATACACCCACTTAATGGATTAACACCGTTTTCCTTATAGATACGCATTGTTGCTTTATTTAGTCTTTGTGGGTCATCCCGATATTTTTCCTTAAGTTCAACTAATTGCGGTTGTAGTTGCTGCATCTTCTTCATAGAAACATGCGCTTTTCGCGTAAGTGGAAAAGATATGATTTTCACTAATGCAGTCAAGATAATGATAGATAAACCATAGTTTTGAAACACTTTGTACAATTGTTTGACTAACCAGAGCATTCCCCATGCAACAGGTCCGAAAAAACCGAAATCTATAACTTTAGAAAGAGCGAGAGAAGATTCGGGTGCGTTCGGCGCGACAATCTGTTTAAGCATTGCATCATCTTTGGGGCCGACATATAGACGAAATGTATGCGTTTGCATATTCTGAGATGATAGTTGAAAACTTGGTAATCTCAAACTAACTGTCTCTGTAGCAGCCGCAATGAGAATATCTTTCTGTCCATTTGGTTTTGGACTATCCAATTTATAGGTTGCCTCAAGTTGCGGGTCGGGAATCATTATTGCACTAAAATAATTACTATTAATCCCTGCCCAGAGAACAGTCGCATACACGAGTTCATTTTTCAGTTCGCGTTTAGGTTTTCCTGTACCGACATAAGCCCTTGCCCCTTCGGCTCCACGACGACCAGGTTTTCCTGACTTTTTTTCGTGTATGAGCAGGTCAGCGTTGATTCCTGGTCCCCATCGCAGTTCGTAACCATTTGCAGGTTCAATTCCACCAATATGCAACGGCGTAGAATCTTCTTTCAAGTTTTGAAACATTACATCTAAATCTACTGTATAACTGTTGTTATAAAAGGTGAACCTTTTTGATATTTCTAATTGGTCTTTGATTGTAGTTGTGAATGTAAGCGTATCTTGATTTCTTGTCTCATTGAGTTCAATGTTCTTCTTATCTGCTGTCCACTCAGCGCGTCGCAAATCTAAATCAAATTGCAGGTCTTTATTACCCAGTTTTAGTGCGAGACAGTTGAGGGCAGTCTCAGGTATAAGGTTCAAAGGAGTATCAGTAGTGTCGGTTGATCTGTCAGGGAATCGTAGGTTCCCATTTTCCTTCTTTTCCACCAAATCCCACCGGTGAGCGATCGCCAATTTCTCGTTAAATGTAACAGCATAGGTATTCGTTTGAACCTTGACAATTGGGTCATCAGGATTAACCTGAAAAGTAAGCTGCTGTCCCGAATCAGTTAAATCTGCTTCATTGGGTTCAACGCCGGGGATGTCGTCTTGTGGTGTCTGTTCAGTTATTGGTATTTCTTCTTGTTCTGGTGCAAAGCGATTGCCAAATATTAGTGTCCATGCAATCATGACTGCAAGCATTAGAACAACTGCAAGGATATATCGTGATCCCATTTAAATTTAGATGCTCCTATTTTCTATTAATTTGCGAAATTCGTGTTATTCCTTATACGCAAGCGGTAAAAGTAAATATATAGTTACTTGAGTGGATCGAATCCTCCTGGATGATAAGGATGGCATTTAATCAATCTCTTTATTGTTAACCAACTACCTTTAAAGGTGCCATACTTTTCAAAGGCTTGTAGTGCGTAGTGTGAACAGGTCGGATGAAAACGACACGATGGTGGTAATAATGGGGAGATAAAGCGGCGATACCCGCGTATTATGTAGAGAACGAAGCGGCTCATTTTAATTATTTATTACGTGCGCTTGAGGACACTTTGACCAACAATCCGTATGTTCCCTCAAACCGATTAATATCAAACACACATTCACCACAGAGATTATATATCAAGTACTCTCTATTTACTTTCTTGTGCGTTCCTTAAGATAGATGCTCTGCGAAATAGTTTGTGGAAACTTTCACGGACTTGATGCACTGAAAGCCTGCAAGCGGCTTTTCTGCCAACAATGACAATATCATAGTGCGGCAGAAGTTCTATCTTAAGCGGACGAAACGCTTCACGAATGAGCCTTTTGACACGATTCCTCTGGACACTTTTTCCTACTTTTTTGCTGACGGTTATTCCCAAGCGAGGCTGTCTTAATTGTGTGTGGTAGACATAAATGACGAAGTAGGTATCCCAGTATTTTTCACCTTTCTTATATGCTCTTTGAAATTCCCATGACTTCTTCAGTCTATAAGGATGAGGTTGATAGGACATATTGTCAGTGCATAGTCAAATTGACTTTTACCACTTCATCGTGCTTTACTGCAAACTTTACGTTTTTCAGTTAATTAATGTAAAGATACTTTTTCCACGATGGATGATACCCACGAAAATGACGGTTGAGCTGCAAATAGGTCAAAATTGAAGGTGTTTTCGGTGCACGTCTCAACTTGAACTGCGTATCATGAAGCATCTGATTACCTTTCCTGTTATTGCATCGTTTGCATGCGGTCACAACATTCTCCCACGTCGTTTTTCCACCCTTTGAAATTGGGATGACATGATCAAGCGTGAGCATGGATGCAGTAAGTTCACGATGGCAGTACTGACAAGTATGCTGGTCACGTGCAAGTACGTTTTTCCGTGAAAACTTCACGACACTGCGCGGTACATGCACGTAATTTACTAAACGTATTACGTGCGGCACTTTGACTGCGGTTGATGGTGATTGTATTTCTTTTTCAGACACTTCTTCTGTCTGTGCTGTACCCTTGAATACCATTTTCAAGGCGCGTCTGAGATTGCAAACATTGATAGCTTCATAGCTTGCATTTAGTACCAAAACGGTGACTTCCACTCGCCTGTCCTCCTCTACAAGCAAGGCGTTCAGACTTTACGCAATCTAATTTTACCACATCTAAATGGGAATTGCAACTAAAAATCGGGCAATGATATTTATAACGTGTCTCATCTCTTTCTATCTAAGATGGCACTTTCTATGGCATTTATAACAAGTTGAAGCGATTGGAAATATTCCATCTCTGCTTTAATGAGGCAACTCGTTTCTCCTAACCCACCGTTTTCACGCATTTTAGCAAGTACATTCCAGTTTTGCGTAAGCCTTTGATTTGCTTGATCAAGCTGACAAAAATGTGAATCGGAAATCATGTTTTTTTCAGGAGCCATAAGAATATCCTCTATTTTCTGTAACTGATAACTTCTGGTGTGATTAATTGAGTATAACAAATATTAACTATATTAAGCAACAAAAAAATAATAATTAGTTAACAACAAGATGTTTTTTCTAAGAAATCGGCTTTTGGTTAGAGATAAGTAGCAAGGAATGGTGGATATTGGAAATTATTTTTCTATTCAATATCGGTGAGGTTAGGAGACCTCGCCTATTGAGGGAAGAATGTGTCAAATTATTTAGGTTCTTCTGGCTTTGACTGCGTACATTGGCCACGAAAAATAGAAATCATCACCTGCGGGTTCAATAGTATATTGCTTTTTTGCGTCATCAGGAGATAGCATTGCAAAGGCATCCCGGATTTCTTGTACAACTTCTGGTGGGTTTTTTCGCGGACGCACCCACCACAAAAATGACATCTGAGCATTACGCGTATGTACGGCATCCTCAATTTCAAATCCAGCATCTATAAACATTTTATCCCACTGAGATGGTGGATAACCAAATACATGAGAATTGTCGCGTAATTTCTCCACGCGGTTTTGCCACGCAATTAACTTTTCTGATTCAGGCGAGACAGAATCTACAAGGCAAAAAAGACCTGCTGTTCGAAGGACACGGTGGACCTCGCTCAAGAATCTGGGGACATCTTGAAAGTGATGAGGTGCAAGTCGGCAGGTAACTAAATCAAATGAAGCAGTAGCAAACGGCAGGGATTCCGCTGCAGCGACCGAAAACATAACATTCTCTATCGCTTGTTCCTGTGCTAAATCGGATGCTTTAGCTACCATCTCCGGTGTAAGATCTGTTGCAACAACATTGGACACTTTTGGTGCAAGTGCGAACGCAGTAAAGCCTGTACCTGTAGCAATATCAAGCGTTTTTTCTGAACCTTTCGGTTCTGCGAAGTCAAGGATTACCTCAAGGGTGTCTCCTTGCGCGTGTGCACTACTTTGTGCATAATACTCAGCATGTTGGCTAAACTGTTCACGGACAGATGTGTGTACAGATTTCATGTCATTCATTCACTTTTTGTGAAATAGGAAAGGTATTAATTGAAGAGGATAACACCACGGGCATTTTCACCGGCTTGCATATCAGCAAATGCTTCATTAATCTGATCAAGTTGATAGTGACGTG
The DNA here is from genome assembly GCA_965214095.1 of Candidatus Poribacteria bacterium. Lineage (GTDB taxonomy): Bacteria > Poribacteria > WGA-4E > WGA-4E > WGA-3G > MSPOR6. Next base: position 4,165,957 of record OZ243938.1, read on the forward strand.
TTATCAACTCGTCTAATTTCAACTTACCTTCGGTGTATAAATTGAGAAGTTTCGGCATATCCACACGTGGATGACAAGAACCGTAGAATGAACCGATAATCTGTTTTTCAGTTGTAACGAAGTGCTGTGCGGGGATACTGAATTCCTTTTCATGATGCGTTATTCCGACAATTACGGCAGTTCCCGCTGCGCGTACCATACGATATGCCTGTACAATTGTATCTGGATTCCCGATCACTTCAAAAGCATAATCTACACCACGACCATCTGTCAATTCCCGTACGGCTTCAACGGGATCAACACCAGTAGCGTTAACAACATCCGTAGCACCAAATTTCTTTGCAAACTCAAGTTTCTTTTCAGTAATGTCAACAGCGATTATCTTTTCAGCTTGTGCGAGGACAGCACCTTGAATGGCATTTAAGCCTACTCCACCTGTTCCAATAACTGCGACGGAACTACCAGGTTCAACTTTTGCAGTGTTTAGGACAGCACCGACACCAGTTGTTACACCACATCCGACAAGTGCTGCTTTTTCCAACGAGAAATGTGGGTCTATTTTGACAAGGTTTTGATGTGGCACGACCATGTATTCCGCCATCGTTGCGATACGTGCCATCTGAAGGATGCCTTCACCAGATTTGTTGTAGAGACGATAAGTGCCATCTAATTGAAATCCGCGCGCGACGTTATAACTTTCACACAGACATACCTTTTCCATTTGACACATAGGACAGTTACCGCAATAAGTAACAAATGACAGAATCACATGGTCTCCAACATGAAAGTCTGTTACATCATTGCCAACGTGTTCTACAACACCTGCCCCTTCATGTCCAAGAACAACTGCTGCATCGTAGTAGATAGCACCTGTGACAACGGATAGGTCAGAATGGCAGACCCCGCTCGCGGCAGTTCGGACAAGAACTTCATTAGATTTCGGTTCTTCTAACTCCAAGTCCTCAACAACTACAGGATGATTGTGTTCATACATTACAGCGGCACGTGTTTTCATCATACCCTCTAAGATTACTGATTATGTAGTAATGACTCCAGATAATTTCTTGCTTTTCGCATGGACTCAATCGGGTCCGATTCTCCTTCATAGACGACTGAAAGGCATCCGTTATATCCAACACCTTGTAAAATGTCTAAAATGCGTGGATAATCTAACCATTCTTCAACACCACTATCAATCTGATAAAACTTTGTTCGTACATAAACAGCATGTGGTGCAGTTTGTTCAATGCTTGCGTAGCAGTCGTAACCTGGATGTGATGAGCCGCGATGTCCACTTGCTCCGGGTGAACCTGCATATTGTCCAGTATCCAAGATATGTGTGAAATAGGGGTGATCGGTTTCATTTAACGCTCGTAGAACAGCATCCCCATCACGGGTGACGTTATTGTGGTTGTGGTTCTGCAGACCAACAAGAATCCCAGATTCGTAACCGTATTCAGCGACCTCTTTGAAACCTTCAATCATCGGAGACCACAACGTTTCTTCATCTTCACAATCCGCGGGGACATAAGCAGCGAATACACGTACAATCGGACAACTCATAAATGCAGCAACGTCGATCCATTTCTTGATTAGGGCAATCTGTTCTGGATGTTCTGCAACTGGTTTGCCAAAGTTATTACTGATACCGATGTAGCCTAATGGTAGACCTTTTCGCATAAGGTCTTTCTTCAGGTCACGTAGATAGTTAACATCAGTAGATTCAAATGCTCTATAATGCAATTCTATAACATCATACCCAAGGTCATATACGATCTGTGCAAAGTCCGTTGCTTTAGCACCTTTGACATTTAAAGACATAGTGCCAATCTTCATCATGAAAGGTGACTCCTTTCAACTTTAAGTGTTGTTGTGCCTGAGTTAATTTTCAGAGTTGAAATTATCCGTATCATCACTGACTTCTTGTAGCAAGGCTTGAGTCTGTCGATTTGATGTTCTAAAATAAGTTGCCAATGTTTGTCGCAACTTGTCAAGTTGATGACGGTCATTTTCAAGAGAGTTAATCCGTTTGTCAAAATCTTCTAATATATTAAGCTGATCAAAGATATCCTGTAGCAGTTTCTCTTGTTCTCGGTATCGTTGTTGTTCTTCCTCTAATGATTGTACTTTTTCATTCATTGAAGTGAGATTGTCTGTTACCTCTTTCAATTCAGCTTGCAACGATCGAGTGAAGGTTATTAATTTTTCCAACGTATTCGTTGTTTTATAAACAGGAATATCTGGATTTGATGTAGCGAAGTTTGTAGGGATTATAGGGATTATAGGTTTGTCTTCTGTAGGTAACATATCTTGTGTATTTTCTGCAGTCGGTGTATCAGATTCAATTTCATCAGGAATCTCAGTTTCTATATCTGTACTCTCGGATGATTGAATAGGAGAAATTCCCAGTAGTTTAATATTATAGGCAGCGGGAATATAACTCTCTTTTCGTTCGGTATAAGTAATTTGAACTCGGAGTTCCTGATCTACCTGTAGAGAATTGAGATGTGTATGGATATTTCGTATTGCGACTTCATTATACCCGAAAGCTTGATTTGATTTTGGATTTAACTGCCGTAGATAACGGTAGAGTTCCATCACATCAGAGCTTTCTCGCGATATCCCTTCTTTCGTCAAAATCCCAATTATGTCGTTATCCTCAGCATCTGAAACTTGCATATTCGGTAAGACAATATCTAATGGTACTTCGCCTTGAATTGCTTTCATGCCAAGTGACCATTTGTTGTCTGCGAGCCTACCACTGAATGCTATGAAGTCGTAAGTAATTGTCATAGTTTATACCATTCTAATAATATTTCAACAGATCTATAATTCAAATACGGGTTCCATCTGTGTCCACCATTCATCCGATTGAGCTTCTTCAACAGGTTCTTGGAATGTTCGCATTAATTCATCCCATTCTCTACATTTAGGATGTTCTTCAAGATAACGAGGAAAATCGCGTTCTATGTCAAAAGTATCAACGGTTTCCATCGCCATAAACAACTGTCTTCCTAACAGATAGATATTCATTTTCGTGATACCGACAGCCTTTAAAGCTGCTAACGTTTCTTTCCAAGCATCCCGGTGGTACGCTTTATATTGTTCAATTAATTCGGGGTCGTCTTTTAGGTTTATTGTTAAACCAAAGTGTTTCATTTTCTTTCTTCTAACGCCTTTATAATGATATCTTTATGGTCAAAAGCTAGCATGGGTAAATCTGCTGTAGAAAACCAGGAGACCTCCGCTGCATCAGAACCCGCGACTGCTTCCTGTTGATCAGATTGAACTATCCCCATATAAGCGATAGTGATTACCCGTCCGCGTGGATCACGATCTGGTTCTCCATAAGCACCTATTTGTGTCAAAACCACGTCTGATATACCCGTTTCCTCGTGTAACTCCCTAAGTGCACTCTCTTGGAGGGATTCATCCATTTCCAGAAATCCACCTGGAAGTGCCCACAAGTCTTTGAAAGGTGGGTTCTTACGACGTATCAGTAAGACTTGTGGATACGGCGACGTATCCATAAAGAGCACAATATCAACAGTAACTGAGGGACGTGGGTAATCGTAGCAATACACTTTATTATGCATAGTATCAGATTTCAATTTATTTTGTCAATTCATTTTTCTAAATAAGGGAGTGTATATTCATTTTAACTTGAAATTACGCTATTGTTTATGAGATAATTGACATTATAAGAACTTTAGTTCGGTTGAATTGCCTACCAAACTATGTATACATTATACTGAAATATTGGATGTGTGAGATGAAACGAATAGTTCCAAAAAACATTAGTATTGCCCTCATTCTTTCAGTATGTATACATGCTATTTTGCTTCTTGTTATAACCGGATTATATCAACATGAACCTAATTCTATTAGAGAGGTAACGCATCTTAAAATAACAGAGATACCAACGGAACGGGTTCCACGACGTATAAAACGCGAGCAATATATCCCTATAAAGATTGCACCTACCAAACAGACACAAATTGAAGTAGCAGTCAATACTCCCGAGGTAACCTTACCTTTAGCACAGCCATTTTCAGACCAGAATCCCGTTGTTCCAATTGCAGGAATAACACTACCGAATCCAAATTTATCAGGCATCGGTGCATCCTACCAATTATCTAATGCTCCGATAGGAGATCAGAACATAGGAAGCCATCGAAGGTTAGGTAAAAAGGGATCTTCAGGCGTGTTAAAAGTCAGCAAACCGCAGTCATCTAAACCCTCTATAGATAATACATTACCACAAGTTAGTGATCTGAAGATGCCGAGTGCCACTATGGCGCGAATTGGGTCTCACATCGTAGACAACCGCAGTACTGATTATGTGGATATCGTCTTTGTTATTGATGGCAGTGGAAGTATGAGAGATAACATTAATGCGGTCCGAAATCATCTGAACCGTATGACTAAATTTTTTGATGATGCCGATCTTGATTTTACACTTGGCGTTGTGATCTTTCGTGAAAAAATGTTGGGTTTGGATTTTGAGATTTTACCACAAACTCGTTCTATTTCTAATATCAAGAGATGGCTTGCACAAGTAAAGTGCAGCGGTGGTGAAAAGGCATTAGATGCTCTCATACGCGCTGCTGATGATGTCAAATACAGAAAAAATGCAGATGTACACTTCATCTTAATTACTGATGAATTTGTTAGTGGGAACTATACGGCAAGTGATGTCTTGCGGAAAATGCGCCAACAAAATATCAAGGTGGATGTGGTTGGACGAGATGAACCGTTTCATAAATTCATCACACGCAGCACCGGTGGTTTGTGGTTGCCTATTTCAAGCTTAGGAGTACAATAGAGGTACTCAATGTTTCTTCAACAAAACAGTGTATCTACACCTTATTTATCCTTAGAATCTCTACATCCTCACTGTCTACAAACTAAAAAGAACTATTACGCGATTGGTGTGACTACTGTTTTCCTTCTCGCTGGTGGTTTTGCTGCACTACACCATGAAATGTGGCGAGACGAAATACAGGCATGGCTTCTTGCAAGGGATAGTGCATCTATCCTTGAACTCTTTGCAAACATGAAATATGAGGGGCATCCCGCCTTCTGGCATCTATGCCTAATGCCTCTCAGTAGAATCACTGTATCACCTATCATGATGCAAGTTTTTCATCTTCTGATTGCTGCTACAACTGTTTTCCTATTTACACGATTTGCACCGTTCAATAAGATTCAGAAATTTCTTTTCTCGTTTGGATACTTCGCACTCTACGAATATGCTATCGTTGCGAGAAATTATGCCATTGGTGTACTACTTATTACAATTTTCTGTGTTCTATATAAAAATCGTCATAGACGATTTGTGTGGATAGGTGTTGTCCTGTTTCTACTGGCACATACAAGTGTGCATGCTTTAATTGTAACTATTGCAATTGGATTTGCCCTTTTATGTGAGTATCTCTATTTCTACTGTTGTAAGGAAAAGGAATTATCTGAGAATGATCAACATATCTGGATAGGTTTTGTCCTTATCGGCATAGGTATATTGACTGCTGTGTTGCAACTCAATCCACCATCGGATACGGGTTTCGCTGTCGGATGGCACTTTAAGTTTGGTATGCAACGTGTCAACAATATCACAAAAATCATCACACAAGCGATGTTCCCACTACCAAGAGCAGGTATGGGTTTTTGGGGAAGTCATCTGCTCAACAAGTATGCATTGTTCCAGTTAATTCGTTTGCCGTTATGCTACCTTATCGTGTTATGGTGTATACTTCGCTTCATAAAACGTCCCACTGCCCTACTCATCTATCTGGTCGCTACTGTTGGACTCCTTGCTTTTTTCTATGTCAAATATGGTGGTAGTATACGTCACCATGGATTTCTATTTTTTACATTCGTTTTGACGAGTTGGATATTTCACGATTGTCCAGAGATTAACTTACCATTTGATCGAGTATGTGTAATCGCACAACGTTGTTTCAGTATTGTTTTTTCGTGCATCCTAATTTTTCATTATCTTGGGGGAATTACTGCAATTGCTATGGACTATCGCCATACTTTCTCTAACGGCAAAAGAACTGCTGAATATATCAAACAACAGGATATGCATGAGATGTTGATGGTTGGGGACACAGATTTCGCTGTCAGTACTGTCGTAGGATACTTGGGCAAAAAGGAGGTCTACTATCCGAAAGGCAGCCGATTCGGCTCTTTTGTCAGATGGGATAAAGCACGAACACTTGGTGTTTCAAATGGGGACATTGTGGAGGTAAGCGAATTGTTAAGTACACAATATCATCAAGATGTGTTGATTATCATGAATCGCAAATTAGGTGAAGAGTTGGTAGAACAGTATCAACTCACTCTAATAAGTTCCTTTACAGGTTCAACGATTGGAAATGAGGGTTTTCATCTATATGTATTCAAGGCTATTTAACGCGTTGTGCTACGAGAAAAGACTGAATCTTTTGTCCTGTCATTCTTGAATCCTGAAAATCCTGGTTCAGACAAGGAAGAACTCCACTATAGTAGATTTTGAAATTACTTGAACATTCTGCATCGGCGAGGTTAGGAAACCTCGCCTACCGTTGGTCGAAAGTGTCAACTTATATTTATAATTCACTATAATTGATGTCTATGATGCCAAAAACTTTACATACCCATAAATGCGAATATACTTGCAATTCTCATAAATATTTGATAAGATACGCTAAAAGTCATAATAAAAGGATGGAAAAGAATGGCACTACCCAAAATGGTCCGAGTCAATCAACATTTTGACGCACCCGTACTTACCGACCTCCCTGCAGCTATTCATGCGGAATTAGAGAGTATCGGAACCATATCTATTATAAAACCAGGCGATACCGTTGCATTAACTGCAGGGAGTCGTGGTGTTGCCAACATTGCAACAGCAGTGAAGGCAATCGTTGATTATCTCAAGAAGATCGGTGCAAGACCCTTTGTCGTTCCAGCGATGGGGAGCCACGGTGGCGCAACTGCAGAAGGACAGCGTGCCGTATTAGAACATTACGGTATTACTCAAGAGACAGTAGGTGCCCCCGTCAAAGCGTCAATGGAGGTCGTGAAACTCGGTACATTACCACAAGCAGGATCAGACGATTTGCCTGTTTTCATGGATAAATATGCAGCACAAGCAGACCATATTGTACCGATCAACCGTATAAAAGCACATACCGATTTCAACGGGTCTATTGAGAGTGGACTGATGAAAATGATGGTCATCGGTCTGGGAAAACAGCAGGGGGCAAACTACTATCACCGTGCTTTTTTCCAATACGGTTTTGAACATGTTATCACTGCTGTCGGTGGATTTATCCTTGACACGGGGAAGATTGCATTCGGTGTTGGACTCATTGAAAATGCGCATGAAGATACTGCTAAGGTTGTTGCTATTCCTGCTGCCAGACTTCTACAAACGGAACGTGAACTACTTGTTGAATCAAAATCAATGATGGGCAAGTTACCTTTTGATGAATTGGATCTGCTTATTATAGACTGGACTGGAAAAAACATCAGTGGAACGGGCATGGATACGAATGTTATCGGTAGGATGATGCAGAATTTTGAACCTGAACCCATGAAACCTGCAATATTACGCATATTCGTCCGTGATCTGACTGAGGAGAGTGATGGTAACGCAACAGGTATTGGACTTGCAGATTTCACTACAACTCGATTGGTAGATAAAATTGATCGACACGCAACGTATATGAACGGAATTACTGCGCTTGGTCCACAAAAGTCAAAGATACCATTCTACTACGATACGGATCAAGAAGCCATTGAAGTTGCACTCAACACCATCGGTTTGACGAAGCCTGAGAATGCGCGTGTCATACGGATTGAGAGTACATTAAGATTGACTGAACTTGATCTATCTGAAGCACTACTCCAAGATGCGAAGTTACATTCAAATCTTGAGGTAGTCGGTGAATTACAACCTTTGGAATTTAATGAAAATGGTAACTTGTTGCCATTTGCTTTGGAGACGCACTAATTGAAGCGACTGATTGTTGGTATAACAGGTGCAAGTGCAGTTGTGTATGGCGTGCGTCTTCTTGAAGTCCTTTCAAAACGCACAGATATAGAAGTACATCTGACTATCTCTAAGTCTGGGGCACGTGCTTTGTGGGAAGAACTGAAGATTGAAATAGATATTGATAGCTTCAAGTTAGAATCGCTTATTGATACTACTTCCGATAACATTGTCTATCATCATGAATCTGATATCGGTGCATCCATTGCAAGTGGTTCTTTTCGCACAGAAGGAATGATTGTTGTACCGTGCAGTATGGGGACAGTGGCCTCAATTGCTGCAGGGATTTCACGCAATCTTATCCATCGTGCTGCGGATGTCTGCATCAAAGAGCGAAGGAAGCTTGTTATAGTGCCGCGCGAAACCCCACTCAGTTCCATCCACCTTGAAAACATGCTCAAATTGTCACGTATTGGCGTGTGTGTCTTGCCAGCAATGCCAGGGTTTTATCATTTCCCCAAAACAGTTGATGACCAGATAAACTTTGTTGTAACAAAAATCTTAGATCAATTCGGTATAGAGGCTGGTCTAACCCAACGGTGGAAAGAATAGGTCGTTGATGAAGAAACTAAGAATTATCCTTGAGATGATCAAATTTGAACACACTGTATTTGCATTGCCGTTTGCAATTATGAGTGCGTTTATTGCATCGGGAGGCATTCCGGAACTATCAAAACTCGGATGGATTCTTGTTGCGATGGTTGGGGCGCGCAGTTGTGCAATGGCTTTCAACCGTCTTGCTGATGCAGAAATTGACAGCGAGAATCCGAGAACCGCGATGCGTGCAATACCAGCAGGATTAATCACGAAAGCAGCGGTTTGGGTATTTACACTCGTCTCAGCAGGTTTGTTAGTGGTAGCTGCTTGGCGACTTAATCCACTTGCATTTGCATTGTCCCCCGTTGCTCTTGCAGTGATTATGGGGTATTCTTATACGAAAAGATTTACTTCGCTATCACATTTTTGGTTAGGACTTGCACTTTCAATTTCACCGGTCGGTGCGTGGATTGCTATCAAAGGACAATTTGATTTGACACCTATTGTTCTCTGTTGTGTTGTGTTACTTTGGACAGCAGGATTTGACATCATCTATGCATGCCAAGATGTCAATTTTGACAAGAAACACGGACTGCATTCAATTCCCGCACGAATAGGTATCCGTTGGGCACTATGGCTTTCATCCGCACTACACATAATCGCTGTTGGACTACTGTTTTGCATACCTATTCTTACGGAGTTAGGTCTGTTTTACTATATTGGCGTGGGAATTGTCGTTTGTATATTTATCTATGAACATGCCATCGTCAAACCCCACGATCTGTCTCGGGTCAATCTCGCATTTTTCACATTGAATGGTATGATCAGTTTAGTATTGATGGCACTTTCAATTGCAGACATACTTATATAGTATAGTGTTGGAATTACACTTGCCTCATCATCGGAGGTTGGAACTCATGAAACTATCACTCTCTGTCCGTGTTGCCGAAAACGCATCAAAAAAAGATGCTACCCATACCTTTGTCCAACTAACAGAACTCGCAGCAAATCTCGGATACGAAGCGATGTGTATGCGTGCATCGCAGGTCGGTATCCACTCACCTTTGGAGCAAATCACTGCAGCACGCAAACAAGCAGATAAACACAACTTAACGATCTCAATGATTACAGGGGATTTTCCAGTTCCACTGAACAACGAACAGGGACCCGATGGACTCCGAAATATAACACCTTATCTCGATCTAACCGAACTTCTTGGATCTGACCTAATCCGAATTGCGATGAAGGTTGAGGAAGACATTGTTTGGGCACAACGCGCATCTGATGAAGCAGCAGAACGTGGCATCCGACTTGCACATCAGTCGCATACACAGAGTCTATTTGAAACGGTAGATGGATCAATTGATGTGCTAAAACGCGTTGGAAGAGACAACTTTGGTATTATTTATGAACCTGCCAACCTTGATCTCTGTGGACAAGAATATGGTGTTGAAACGTTGAAGAGGTTTTCACCCTATCTATTCAATGTATATCTCCAGAACCATATACGAAGACCAGAAGGGAAGACTGTGCTTTACACTTGGATTCACGGCAATGTTCCGCACGACCCTATCCGTTTACAAGACGAAGGTGGTATTGATTATCCATTAGTGTTTCGCGGCTTAGAAGCAATTGGCTATGACGGTTATGTTACAGTACATCAAGCATTCAGAGAGATAATGGAACCAGAAGATGCCGCTGAACAGAGTTATACCTATTTGAAACCATTTTGCACATAATTGAACAACTAATCACATAATCGTCCAATGAAAAATAATCTATGAAAACACAACGTCCAAATATCATTATCATAACAACTGACCAGCAACGAACAGATACACTGAGTTGCTACGGTTCCGATTTCACAGACACGCCACATCTTGATCAATTCGCATCTGAAGGTGTGTGTTTAGAAAGAGCATACTGTACGAATCCAGTATGTACTCCTGCCCGTGCATCAATCTTTACCGGCAAGTATGTCAGCCGACATGGCGCGTGGAATGTAGGAATGAACGTGCCTGAAGACGAACCGATGATCTCACATCGGTTGTCTGAAGCAGGATATCGCACGCACTATATTGGCAAAGCACACTTCCAACCCTTTGGTGCATCCCCAGAACATTCAATGGAAACAAGGAATAACACCGAACGCTATCCTGATTTCAGTGGTCCTTACTACGGATTTGAAACTATTGAGTTGGCACTTGGTCATGCAACTTATGGAATCGCCGGACATTACGGTGAATGGGTGCGTTCACAAGTTTCAGCGGATGAGTTTGCGAGTTTTAGCAAAGCGAGACGACTTTCTGAAACAGGTTTTGGTGGCGGGGCACATGATTGGGATATACCATTAAAATATCACAATAGCGTGTGGACAGCAGATCGCACAATTGACTTTATAAACAGTCATAATAAAGATAAACCGTTTTTATTGGCAGTCGGATTTCAAGATCCACATCATCCGCACTGCGTCCCAACAGAATTTGCGGAACGTGTTGATCCTTCGGAAGTACCACTACCAGACTTCGTTGAAGGTGAGTTGGATGACAAACCACCTCATTTCCTGGAAGCACGGTGTGGACAACTAAGCAAATCCAAAATCCGCGGTAAGTTTGCTATGGCAGGTCAGGGCGGTGGGGCAGATTTTCGTAAAGTGTCAGAGCACGATGCACGTATGGGTAGAGCATATTACTACAATATGGTGAAGATTATTGATCAACAGATGGGACGAATCTTGAAATGTCTGGATGAGCGTGGATTAAGAGAAGATACACTTGTGGTATTCACTACAGACCACGGTGAACTGTTGGGAGACCACGGTCTCTGGATGAAAGGTCCCTTCCATTACGAGCAGCTTATCCGTGTCCCAACATTGATGAGGTATCCTGCAGCTATTCCATCGGGGCAACGCACAGCAGCACTATTCAGTCATGTAGATATTGTACCTACAATCCTTGCTGCTGCGGGTTTGCCTATTCCTGCGGATTCTGATGGTGTTGACGCACTGCCATTGCTCTCAGGAGAACAGAAGTCTGTTCGTGATTCATTGTTGATTGAATGTGTTGATGACCCAAATGGATTGCGTCTTAAAACGATTGTAACTGATACGAGAAAATTAACTTGGTATTGTGGACATCCCTATGGCGAACTCTATGATTTGGAAAATGACCCAGCGGAACGAATTAACCATTGGGATAACCCAGATTATGCAACTGAAAAAGCCAATCTTCTAAGACGCATTCTTGAAGGAATGGAACCACTTGAGAGGCGTGTAGAACGGTTTGCCTATGCGTAAAATAACGTGAGTTTGATAAATAAAATTTCTGTATTCTGTGTGGTAAGGAAACATCGCAATATGTGCCAATCGGGGATATTGATTTGTAATTTGTATCGTCTGAGTCCCGTAGGGACAATATGTTATAGCAAGAGGTTAACCACTTTGTCTTGAGTCCCGTAGGAACGGCATAGAGAGATATATGTATCGTCCCTACGGGACTGAAGAGTGTTAATGGAGTAAATCAATCAAAATTCATACTTTACTGAAAAACTTGAAGTTTTTTCTAATGGTTGTCCATCAAAAGTAGATTTTGTGGTCATTTTAGATTTACTTATGACTTCGTCTGTGCTTGTGTCAATTAATTCAACTGTTAGATCATCATCAACACTGTTATCAAATTCTCCCTTCAGAATATATGTGATTCCTGATTTTACTTTCGCAGATAAATTTGTCGTGATTTGAAGGTCTTTTCTTACTCCATCAGGATAAGTGTCTGTCAGAACCAATACTGCCATGGTATGTTTGCCTGGGACAACGAATACTTCGTCTTTCGTGTTTTTTGTATTTTCGGTAAATTTCTTTCGCAAAGCTAACTTTCCGTTGATCCGTAATGCAAGCTGGTTTATTCTCTGAATCCACTGTTCATCTGTATCAATCTGAATTGTAGCCAGTTCAGATTCAGGTAAATTGGGTGTCAAATAACGATCATTCTGCATTACTGCTGTGCCACAACCTAAAATTGGTAAAGATAACAATGACACTACTAAGAGAATGGGAAGATGAAAACGTATCATCCTATATCTTTTGATTGTACTGTTTAAATTATTGTATGGAAATTGCTGTGTATATTTCATTGTCTATTCTCCTATAAATCTACGTTTATTACATTATAGTGAAATGTAAAATATGAGCACACTCCCCGGTAGATGCGGTTTACTAACCGCATCTATGAGACTGAACAAACACTGGTTCGGTTAGGAAACCGAACCTACCGTCGTGTGTAAATAATTATGGTTTTTACCATAAATTAAGTTATAACACCAAATCTATACGTTGTCAAACCAAATTTAATATGACACACTTTTCGAGTAATTAGGCAATTATCAGAACTGTTGATATTATCATATACGAACTTTTTTTACTGCGATTTGTCTATCTTGATTGATAAGGATATAAATATGACTTTAGAATTGTATATGTATGGTCTAGTAACTATTAGAGAATACAGCAGATAAATTATTTCTTAAGTGTTTTAGTTGCATGATACAGTCATTGTAGGGTATCATTTAAATGGTTAATGAAATAGCATCTGTATATATTCAAATTTTAATTATTTAACAATTAATGGGATGATTAACATCCACATTATAAGTATGAAAATCGGAATGGAAGTCTATTCTGTAGATCTTTCATGATACTATTAGATGAATATTGATACCCCGTCAAATCCAAATACTTTTGTGAAAAACCGCGTGAAGGAACTCTTTATCGCACAAAGTGAAAGACCTGCAGCCCTTAAAGACATTAGCCTAACCCGTTTGTCTCCATTTCAGCGTGCCCTACTTGTCACAGATGGAACTGTCACTCGATTTATAGAGGGATATCAACTCACCCCAGTCCAAGTTGTGCTGCTTTACCAAGCCAGACGAAAACTCCACAACAATCATAACTGGCTAGAAATGTCAACAGGTGGTAACATCATCGCTCGAGAAATTGTGCTTCAGTCCCCATCAACAGATAACCAAACACCAAAAATCCATGCCTATGCAGTATCTCAAATTGTTCATGAACGACTGCCACAATCTGTTGTGAATGGATTGGATGCAGGTATTAATGGTCTGGGTGTGCTACTGCATCATAGCCAACTAGAAACGCGTCGGGACTTGCTTTGGTGGGGTGTAGAACGTGTAACAGGTCTACCAAGTACTATTGCATATTATGAGGGAACACCATTCTTGAGTCGGACATATAGAGTAGTAGCCGACAGAAAACCTTTGATGCTAATAACAGAGAAATTCCCACTTAATGTTTAATAATCAAAAGCAGAATGTAAAAATCAATTGTCATTAGGATAAGAGACATGATGTGCCTGCGGTGTTCCATGTCCATAATCACCATCACATGCAGTGAGAAGAATGGCACTCAGGTGCGACACTAAATCGGGGTGTTCAGCAGATAAGTCTTTTTCTTCACGATAGTCGTTAGACAGGTGATATAACTGAAAACTGTCATTTTTGTTGATATATCGTAACTTCCAACCATCTTCTGTCACCAGTGCAGGACCAAGCCGTGAGGCGTAGACTATCCACTCATGGTTCTGTTGTTCATCATTCTGTGCCGTTAAGGTTGGCAAAAATGAAACACCATCTTTCGCTTCTGGCATATCTACATCAACGAGTTCAGCAAGGGTCGGCATGAAATCGTAATTCGCAAGCATGTGATTTGACACACTGTCTGGTTCTATCATACTTGGATAACGGACAATATAAGGTATACGTGTGCCACCTTCCCAACTTGAGAACTTCAAACCAGCCATCCCATCGTTCCCATCAAATACATCTCCGCCAGTTTCTGTGTAGAATTTCGTCGTAATGTCATCAAAAGGTTCACCGTTCAAACCTTGCTGTCGTCCCGTAGTTCGTCCTTTTTGGCGGTAATACACTTCGTGTCCATTATCCGATGTAAAGACAATCATTGTGCGATCATCTATCCCAAGTTTTTCAAGTTCATCTAAGATGATACCAACTGTCTCATCCAGTTTGAGAATCATAGAGGCATATTCTTTCTCATAAGTCGTCAATTCAGATAAATTTTTGACTGATGGATGAATTTCAGGTATAGAGATAGGTCCGTGTGGTAACTGAGAAGGGTGGTATAGAAAAAATGGATTATCTTTGTTCTTGCGAAGGAAATCAACTATTTTGTCGTTGAAAATATCTTGTGAATATACTGCTTTTCCATCACGGTTTCTGCGGATCTCCATATTTTCATCTGATTCGGAGTTTGGATGTTTCGCACAATCGGTATGCGTATTACCTTGGATGTTTCTCAGTTCTCCGTTTTCAAAGAGGAATGGTGGGTAGAACCCATGACATCGTTGATGATCATAGTAACCGTAATGATACTGCCATCCATGGCGGTGTATACGTTCTGCTGTTGTTGCAAAACCCCATTCAAGTTTACCAATCTGTCCTGTGGAATAGCCTGCTTCCTTTGGAATTTGTGCCAAGAACACATCGTTAGGTTCTGCCTGCAAACCGGTTGTATGGATTAACTCTGATATTTCATCATACCTCATTTCACCAGTGCTGATGCTCTGGTATATTCCAGCTCGGGTATATGTCCATGTTCCTTGATGGCAATCGTGGAGACCTGTCAACATGCTGGCGCGAGATGGTGCACAGAATGCACAACCGTAAGCATGATTAAATTTCATGCCTTCATTGGCAAGACGGTCAATGTTGGGTGTTTCAAAATGCTGCTGTCCATAGCAACTTAACATGCCCCGTCCAAGATCGTCTGCAAAGATGAGAATTACATTATGTTTATCGTTCATACAATGTTCCCTAATAAGATTACCGTTTCTGAAAGGCACGTTGGCGATAGAGATGTTCAAATAGGTTGCCTTCATGTGGACTATCCCAAGAAATCTGATTTGTAGGAATAGCACCTATATTTAGTCGATCTATTTGAGGAGTAGTAATCAACTTCTCAATGAAATCTGCATCATCTGAAATAACAGATGCCACAAGTGTTGACCCAATGGATTCAACCAGTTGAGATGGTGGTACTTCCACGACACTCACAAATGGAAAAGGAAACTCAGTGTTTGCCAACGGATGTTCTGGGTCTTCACACCAGATAACTGTAGGTCTTAGGAAAGTACAACCGTCTAATTCAACAACGCGATCACCTTTAGTCAATTCTGTTGCGCCTGGTTCTTTCAGATGTCTGTCTATCAATGCAGAGATACTGTGGGCAGCCTTTGGATTTGCCCACGCTGCAATACCTGCGTCAGGGTGGTCAAGGGGTTTCGGTTCAATTTGGGACAAGTGTAAGGCAATAGATTCAGCGATATCTCTGCCGTTTTCGGTTACCCACACCCCTGAAGCGTTGATGCATGACCTGCCTCCATTCTTTGATACCGATTCTACGATGAGATCCAGATAATCTTCCCATTTGTCATCTTTACCTTCATGAATGATAATTTTGCTACGACCTGGACCGTGTATTTCAATGCGTGGATCATTTACCCACGATGCGACAGTTGAGCCACTCCCAAAGAGCATTGATCTTCCACAACGAAATAGTATTTCATTTGCCCCAGGATAATCGGTGGGATAGAAACTGAATGTTTCTGGAGGCATTCCTGCTTCCATAAATGCCTGAGCAATCCGATAAGGTGTCCACGGTTCCTCACGACCCGGTTTTAACACGAGTGGCACTTTTAAGGGGACAGCTGGAATCCACAACGAATGAACACCGGGAGAATTGCTTGGCAACACTGCACCTAATCCATCCGTTTCACAGACATAACTCATCGTCCGTTCATTTTGGATACCCCATCCTGCGTCAAGGATTTGTAAATCAAGTCCACGTGTCAAACCGTCTAAAACCGTTTCAATGTTCTCTAAGATTCCTTGTATTTTCCCCATGTTTTGTGAGCAGAGAGTTTCTGGTAGACCAGTTGTTCCAGATACTTGCTTGATATAATCCTCAGGAGACTGCATGCCGTCATCAAGTGGAAGGTCTGCGGTAGTGAATAGACGTGCTGCATCCAAGCATATTGCTATCAAGTCAGCGACAGAATATTGCGAAAGCGTCTGCTTATGGAGTGGTAAGTCAAGAAGGTCTTTTGCAATCAGTCCTCTGTTGGCTTGACTGACTTCAACTAAAGTCTCACCTGTTCTGATGTGTGATACTTTATTGGTTTTCAGACTTCTATAAGAACGTCCAGCGCGTAAAATTGGGATGTGTATCATTCTCTTGCTTACCTTGTAATCTTAGCAACCCATCCAGAAGATGCATCACAATAGAGGAAATCATCTCCATAAATTGACAAGCCGTGCGGTTCAGGGTGATCTGTTGACACTTCAATTTGATCAATGATTGAACCATTATCAAGGTCAAGTTTGACGATAACTCTATCAGATGTATGTGTTACCCATAGACCATCTTCAACTCGGACTGTGCCGTGTGCCCTACCATAAGGTAAAGGTAGAGTATGTTGAACAGACCAGTCAGAAGCACGTACTTTGTGTATTTCCTGATTTTTGAGTGTTTGCACCCAGAGATGTCCTTCGTCAAAGTTGTCATACT
The DNA here is from genome assembly GCA_965214095.1 of Candidatus Poribacteria bacterium. GTDB lineage: Bacteria > Poribacteria > WGA-4E > WGA-4E > WGA-3G > MSPOR6. The sequence continues at coordinate 4,183,131 of OZ243938.1, forward strand.
CAACACCGTGTGTACCACCCCCTTCTGGTACGGGATATCTTCCGAGGGTTTTACCAGAGTTAGGATCAACTTTGAAAATTTCACCGATTCCGGGTTTAGCATCTGTTTCTCTGACTGTCCGCCATCGATCTCCAGGTCCATTTGCGGCTAACCACAATGCACCACCACCGAATGCCATTCCACTTGTGTTGGAGGAATCACTGGGAATATCACGGATAAGTTTTGGAACGGAATAATCTGGATCACATGTGATTTCTACTAATGCAACCCTGTCGGTTATCTGATCGACTATCCACAAACCATCGTCAGTAACTTGTAAACCATTAGGAACAGCATAAGGGGAGCGAAAGAGTTTTTCAATTTTTATTGGCATACTCAAATTCCTATGTTGTGTTTGTAATTCAATTTTGTTGACAAATCTCAATCAAAAAAAAGATTAATAGACACCAACTACAACACTCTCTTGAAGTTCTGTTAGCAGGCGTAGGTTTTCAACACCATCCCAAGGGTATTCAGGTATCGGTTCAGCACGTTCTGCTTCATCACGTTCAAGGAAACGGGGCACGAAAAATTCCTTTGTCAATGTCGTGAGCATCACCCGACCCGTTTGTCCAAAATCGACCAATTCATCAGGATTATCTGGATTGACCAATTCTATGACTGCCCGTGGCTGAGGAGGATAGTAGATAATAGCATAGTTATCCGCAGGATTGAAGGGTTTACAAGTGGCTAATCCCATTAACGTATTTCCATAAGTAGGCACGAAATCTATTCCCGGTACGAGTTCTTCACGTGCAAAACGGTGAAATTGTGCATCCATCTCAGTGCCACCACAAAAGATCCCCTTTATTCCAACCTTTTCTAATGAGATTTTCTCACACAATGCTTCAAGCAACTTTGGAGTGGTGAACAGACATTGGACGTTTTCATGTGCTTTTAGGACGTTCAGAGCTTGTGAAATTACATGGTTCTTATATGCATCCAATTCCTCATTTTTACCATACTTAACAAGTTGATTAACCCAACGCGGGTCAAGATCAACAAGGAAACAGATACCATCACGATGTTGGGCAAGATGTTCAACAGCGAGACGTAACCGTCGTGGTCCCGTTGGACCTAACATCAACCAATCACTACCGGGTGGAAATCCATCATCAGAAAGAGTTTTGCTGAATATTTCATAATCAATATGGAAATCACGAATGCTGATCCGGCATTTTGGTACTCCTGTTGACCCACCCGTTTCAAATACATAAATTGGATGATCCGAATATGCTTTTGGCACCCAACGTCGGACTGGTCCTCCTCTTAACCATTCATCTTGGAAATGTCCGAGACATTTGAGATCGGCATAACCACCAATCTCTTTTCGTGGATCAAAGTCCAGATTCTCGGCATATTCTAACCAGAATGGACATCCAGTTTCTGGACTAAAGTGCCAGTTGATTATTTCTCGTACATGTACATCAAGTGCAGTTCGTGCCGCTTTGATTTTTTGGCTTAGATTCATAATCTCTCTTATAATGCGGTAATAATCATAGAGTTATCGGTACTATGCTGTTTGGGCAACCATACTTGAAAGAAGTCTGAGTACTTTGTCGCAATCACCTATTTGGTCTCTCAGTTACTGTGATAACTTATGATGTTGCCACCAGAAATTTGACTCCTATTCGGAAATTGCAATCAATTGATTTCGTGTAACGATGTAAAGCACACCGTCTTTTGCTACAGGTGTCGTGTAGACTGCACTACCCAAGTTTGTTTCAAAAAGCACCTCTTTTTCTTTTCCAGTCTTTAAGATAACAACATCACCGTCTTCATCACCAAGATAGACTTTACCATCAACAACATAGGGTGACCCCCAGATAGCAGCAAAGGTGTCATAGGTCCAATAATGATCGCCAGTTTTTACATCTAAGCAGTATAAGAATCCGCTAAGATCGGAAATATACAGGAGTCCTTCATGTATGGCAGCTGTGGACATCGTGCGATTGAACTGTTCACCACCGAAATGCCAAACCCCTGCGGTTGAAGTAGTATCACCTGTCTGTGATGCATCAATGCACCAGAAATGTCCAACACCTTCACCGTGCTCCGGGTCTTGTCCGACAGCAATAAAAACTTTGTCATCATATATGACCGGTGTAGAAATAATGTTATTCCGTGTGCCTCGACCACCGAGTTCCCATTCAGAGTCTTTTGGATTGCAGTCGAACTGCCAGATAATTTTACCGGTTTCTGGTTTAAATGAATAAACCCATCCATCTCCACCAGGGATGACAACTTGTGGAACACCTTTGATAACCCCGTAAGCTGGATTTGACCACTGTCCGTGAAGTATATTTTCCCCGGGTGAAGCATCTTCCCAAACAAGTTCTCCTGTGTTTTTATTTAATGCTATAAAACTTGGAGCATCTGGAGATGGGATGTGAATGTGTCCTTCATCAACACCGTTGCTTGTTTCCAAGATGAGCAGGTTTCCCACAACAAGTGGGGAACAGGTCGCGAGGTTATGTGGAAAGACATCTAACTCGTCCATCATATCGTAAATCCAGATGATGTCTCCATCTATTTCACTCGTTTCCGCTTCCTCTTTATATGGACCGTCATTCTCACCGTCCATAAATCCTTGTGTATCAATACAGACGACTTCACAACGGTTTGAGATGTAATAGAGTCTATCTCCTTCAATATATGGTGTTGAACAGATTCCTTGAAGAGGCCAATCGTTTACGCGTCCCGAAGTTAGTTTAGTATGTGTAATTTGCCACAGAAATGCTCCGTCAGATTCGTTAAACGCTATGATGTTTCCACGATCTCCTGTCAATTTTGGGTTATACAGTGCTTCGTTGTTTGTGCCGACAAACACTTTACCACCGATAACGAGTGGTCCTGCATAACTTTGTGACCCGAGTTCTGCTGTCCATTTTATATTTTCACCAGATTCTAAATCCCACTTATCAGGGATGTTTTTCTCATCAGAGACCATGTTTCTGCTTAACGAACCACCCCAGAGAGCGAATTCCTTTTCTGCATCTACTTCTGACACAGCAGCAACAGAAAGTAATCCAATTGTAAAGATCAAAAGGATAGTTGAATGAATGACCAAACTCAAATTATGTTTTGAGATAAAATCTTTAAGACTATTTTGTTTATGAGACCTGTTTATCTGAATAGTGGTGCATTTTGCACCACTGCTTTTTTCAACAATCATATATCACCATACCTTTAAATTATCGTAATAGATTACAGTTGCGGAATACCCGTAAATGCCTGGACTCCCTTCACTATTTGGCCGTGGATCCTCTGCTGTAATAGTCCAGTCCTCTGGTTCGGGGTCATCTCTTCGCCATACCTTACCGTAAATCATCGCTTTATCGTTTACAACTTCAACCTTCATTCTCATTGTATACCAAACATCGGTTTCCCATGCAAAGTCAATTGTCTTTGCCATCCGTAGGTCTGAAGCCCATGAACGAATTTGTAATCTTTGATGTCTACCCTGCATATCTAACGTATAACGGTTTGCAATTAATCCCATATCAGGTAAGCGGCGTTTATCCTTTGTGCCCATAAGGTCGATTTGAATCTCGTAGTTTTTCATTGTTGACGGTCCGATATAGACGTTGGAACGATTCAAACCGCGTTGCACAGGTGTCTTAACTAAAACTTTCTTACCATCCATTTCTCGGACGAAAAACTTTCCGGTCGCGCCAATCCAATGTGTAGGAATCTTTTCAAGTTCTACCGATTCAAAGTTTTCTGTCCACGGAAGAGGAGGAATTACCCGGATCCGAGCAGTTGCATTCATCTCACCCGATTGAGCGGTAACTGTGCCGGCATGTGCCCCTGCATTTACATCTGGTGTGAATCTACTATCTTGAAGCGTTCCAGTTAAACCGGTTTTCACCCACTCTAATGTGTCGACCGTACTCGTCTGATTTCCACTTGCATCATAACCGATGACGGTTAATTCAACGGGATCGCCTGTTGTAAGAGACTCTGTTGGTGTTATCAGAAGGGAAACTGCAGGTTCAGTACTCATCGTTGGTTCTGTCATCTCTTTACTGGCACAACCGATAGTGAAAACGCAGACAACTAAACAAGCATAGACCACAAACGGACTAAGTGAGAATACATGCTGTTTTGTGGTTAAACTATATTTCTTCATTATTTCCTCCCAATACAATAAATGCGTTCTTCCGTTGTGAAATAGATACGTCCATCAGCAATTGCTGGTGAACCGAAGATTTCAACATAGTGGTCATCGTCATCTCGTGTGATTTCTTGAACATTCAGTGACTCACACTTATCCGTATCGGGTTGAAGGATATGGAATTTACCGTTGACTTCAGTCACATACAATTTTCCATCTGCCCATACGGGTGAGCCTTTTCCAACTGTACCGATGCTATGTTCCCATAATAATTCACCTGTATCAGCATCCAAACATTGCATATTTGCAGAATTATCCACAACATAGAGTTGTCCATCTTTCAATGTAGGTGAGGCGTATCCAACGCTGATTCCATCAGAACGCCACACTTCATGTGTTTTAGTAACATCACCCGTACCAGTAGCATCAATACAAACGACGCGTCCCATCTTCGTAGTGTCCAAATTCTCTTCACTATGTGTCGCGTAAACCTTTGTGCCGGAAACAATGACAGAGGTATTGATGCCGCGCTTACTTAGTTTGAACCCCCATACCATCTCTCCTGTTGTCTGTTTCATTGCATAGATACCACCATCTGCATTGCCGCCAATAATGAGTGATTGTCCATTTATATTAGTGACTACTGGTGTAGAATAGGTAGTATCCAAAGGTCTTCCACCAGGGGTTGAGACCCAAACGAGATCACCACTATGTTTATCAAATGCATAATATCTGTGTCGTGGTATAGATTGTGCTCCCCAACTCGTATTTAGAAAACTTACAACGACAAGATTTCCAGCGATAATCGGCGTGTGGACACGGCCGCCGTATCCAGAAATTCGTCCATATTCTTCAGTAAGTGAACGAGACCATACGATATTCCCATCTTCATCATAGCAGTTAAAGATCCCTTGAACACCGTGTATGTATATGTTACCTGTTTCTGTATCGCCAACAGGACTTGTCCAACCGACACGGTTGAATGTGATAGTGGTGTGAAAGACATTAAATGTATCATCCCACAACATATCACCTGTCTTTGCATCAAAGCAAGCAATACGTTCCTGTTCTGTTATATCCTTACCGATGCGTCCCATGACATAGACTCTACTGTTGAGTACGACTGGTGTAGACCGTCCAATAAAATCTGCTTGCCACAGAAGGTTTTCACCTTCAACAGACCAACTTGAGACTAATCCAGTTTCTGCGGATGTGCCATCCTGATTGGGTCCGCGCCAACTTTGCCAATCATCCGCACATACGGAAACATGTATGGCAAATAAAAGTATAATAATAAAAGACCGACATAAGGTCGGTTTGCAATTTCGCAAATTTTATTCCTCCTAATCATTTTTGTTATATTTTTAATTTAAGACGTTTTGTACATCCTATTGTTTAAGTACTGAATTTCAAGTGACTGAGAGTGTTTTCAAGACACTAATAGGGTGCTAAAGTTTTGTCTTCAGTTCTCCCCATACAATCGGTAACTTATCTCTAAACTCAACACCAAGTCCTACTTTGGATTCAAAATTCTGGATCACTTCATCTTCTGAGAGAGGACGATCATATATTCGAACTTCATCTATTACACCAGGAAAGTGTCTTTCTACATTACCACGATTGTTCGCTGCACCAATATAGACTGGTTCTACAAAGGGAATAAAGTTGTCTAATTTATTTCCTTTTCCAACGACCACATTCTGTGGTTGTCCATCCATATAGATATTGATTTTTGTATCCGCAGCATCTTCAACAACGAATGCAATATGATGCCAATTTCCATCCGATAATTCAAATTCAATCTCAACTGCAATATCTATACATTCTGCTGCTTGTTGTCTGACATAATAGTGAACAATATTCTGAGCGAGTAGAAATCCTACTTTTGCACTTCGATTAACATCAATTGCCCATGCCATACTGCAGTCTTTATCAAGGACTTTAAATAACGTTGTCCATTCCTGTTTAAAATCAGTTTTGACCCATGCTTCAAATGTTGACATACCGATTTTGCTACCGAAATCACCAAGATTTGTCAAATTTATATAATCATCAGTACCATCAAATTCTAATGCATCACCCACTTTTCCGTTGACAACATTTGGATCACCGACAATAGTCCCATTGTTATTACCCCAGATATCTTTTACGGTGTTTTCAGCAATATCTTTTTCATCAAATGTCCAATAACTCACTAAACCATCGGTGACGACTGTTCTTGCCGTAGTTTGCATACTGGTAAAGATTATCAATACTGCTATTATGCATATAAATATAGATTTTTTCATAGTTGTATTCCTCTGGATTCAGGCAGGTAAATTTATGATCATAATGATGCATGATGTATGTATCATAACATATATAGGTATATGATTCAACATAAATTGGATAGATTACACATCAGTGATTTAACATCAAACTAACCTTAATGATTACAAATCCTTAAAACTAAATATCCCTAAACTGTTAAAATCTATTATTGACAAATTGCATAAATTTCTGTAAATTGTAATCGTTAATTGTTTCTCATCTGAGAATTATTAGCAATAATATTTTTGAGATGTAAAACATAAAAGTGTGGTTGATTTAATGTTTTGTGTTAGATCTACCACGTTCTTTATGACTCTGCATATTACAAATAAGGGGAAAAAAATGCTTAAAGGTAATTACTGCATCTTTCGATTATATTTCGTTGTTTTAGTTATAATTGGATTTTGTATTCTTTCAGTTGAAGCGGATCTGTCAGATCCAACAATCTCTGTCTACTATAACTTTGATGGAGAAGGTGAAACTATAACAGACAGTTCAGTTAATGGTAATCATGGAAAAATTGTAGGCGGTGAGACGAGAGAAGAAGGTGTATTTGGTATGGCTATTGCTTTGGAAACCAACACATGGATTGATATGAATGGTCCAGAATTTAAAAACGGTCCTGTTGATGGTTTCACACTTTCTGCTTGGATTAACCATACCGGTTCAAGTGACCCACAGACACTACTGGATGCAATTGGTACAGACCATGCCAGCGGACTTTTCCACGTTGAAATCCGTCCTGCTGGTGTCAGATGGTTCCATAGGGATGGTACAAATACCGAGGTTTTCAATATCAACCCTGGTTCAGTAATTGAAGCGAATAGGTGGGTTCATTTTACTGGCACTTACGATAGTGAAAGTGGTGATATAAGATTATATGTTGATGGCGAGGAAACACACTCAGGGACAGGTACTGGTAAACTGTCCAATAACTGGGGTGTTACCGCAGGAATTGGTCATCATAAAGAAGGTCGCTGGTTTGAAGGGTTATTGGATGAATATATCATCTTTAGTCGTGCATTGCCACAGGACGAAATTGTCGAGGTAATGAATGGTACCTTCACATCAGTTGAACCTGAAGATAAACTCACGACAACATGGGGTAGCATCAAATCTTTGAAATAGGTAGGCGACTAACAAATCTAATTAATATAGTGCGCGATGAATATAACGGTATCAATCCGTTTTCATCGCGCATTGTTTTTTATACCATTAGAATGTTTGTGTCAACCGAGCCATCGCTAACCGTCCAATTTCTGGTGTTCCGACAAATTGCTGATGGACATTATTTGTCAGATTTTGGACTGTTACCGAAAGACGCGGTTTTGGACCGAGTGGAATATCATAACCCGCACTCAGATCAACTGTGTAATACGATTCCACTTCCCCGACATATACACCTGACCGGACAGGGAAACCTTGTACAAAACGTGTACGTAGTCCTACACCCAAACCGAGATCAATGTTGGTGTATTGGATATTGGCACCAAACTTGTTTCTTGGTGCATTCAAAGCAATATCACCAATTCCATCTACGTTTTCAAAGAGGTCTTTACTGACATACGAGTAATTCCCACCGATACTCCAACTTGGTGTGAGGAATAAGGTAATATTCAGGTCTAATCCATTGAGAGAAATATCGCCATAGTTCCTGTAGGTTAGCATCACAGCGTTTGGATCCACTGCTTGTTCAGGTGTTACAGTACCATACGGAATTGAAGCGAAAGTTGTTATTATTTCATCCACAGGTGAACCGTTTTCGTTTCCACCATTCTCTTTCTTATCAAACTCCAGCAAGGCAGTATTCAGAGATGCATTCTGTGGATCAGCTAATGCTTCTGTGAGTTGCGCGCCTAAGGTTTCTTGATATGAAGCAGCATCAAGGAAAACATTGGGTGTTTCAACGAATAATGGTCCGATGAAGTTGTTGATCCTTGAGTGATACACATCAGCAGAAAAAGCCAATCTGTTGAGTAGAATTCCTTTATAGCCGACCTCATAAGTTTGGGTAATTGTTGGTTTGAGTGGGTCAACATTATTGACATCAGCAATATCTATAAACGTGCCTGTTGCAGGGTCAAGTGAACGCAACACATTTGTTAATCCAGCAGCTTGTTCTGGAACGATGCTGGCTAATCCTGATGTCAGGTCAGTCACCATAGTTTCTGCAAGTGCTGCCACAACTGTTGACGGAAGTGTTGCAAATAACTGTGCAACTAACTGTGGTACCTGTTCTGCTGGAATTGCTGTAATTGCACCAGGTTGTTGGAATGTAGCAGGTAGCAATTGCAACACTTCAGGAGGAAGGCTTGACACGAGTGCCTGTATCTCTTCTGGTGACTGTGCACCAATAATCGCAGGTAGTTCCTCTGGAGTGAATTTTGCTCTCAGACCACTTTCAAAATTACCTAGAATTGCCCCACGTCCAACACCCCACATGACGTTTGTAAAAAGTGGGTCGTCCAGGGGAATGTATGATCCTTCTTCAAGTTTTGCTAAGGGAGAAAATGGTGAACGAAATAGCGGTTGACCGCTCTCATTTCGCCTGAAAGTAAACCCACTATCCGAAGGTACACCTTGTGCTTTAATGTCAATATTTGGACTGAATCCTAAAGCAGGTTCAAAGTTGGCACCTAACATAAATGCATCAGGTGCTGATAGAATATCAAGAAATAGGTTTGATGTTCCTGGTGTATTAAAGGCACGGTTATATGTCAACCTAATGTTATGATCATCGTTTGGTTGGAATGCAAGTGCTGCTCTTGGTGAAAGGACGACATCGTTAAGGTGGTTGTGTGTATCTGCTCTACCAGCTGCAATCAGTTTAAGTTGTGGCAGGATTTTGGTTTCCGATTGAAGATAAACACCTATCTCATTAATGTTGTCGTTATCTTCGTTAACACCGTTAATTGTGCCATCTGTATCGGGACGAGTGAGTAGGACATCTAATCCATAGGTAAAACGTTGGATATCAGCGATGCCATAACTGTGCTGAATCTGACCGACATATTGATTAGAATAATCAATGGTTGGTAGACCTGATCGTAGGATATAAGTTTCCCCCGCATCACTCATATTTACAAAGATCTGAGCGAAAAGATCTTTATAGATAAAACGAGTTTGACCATAAGTATAAAGCCATCCTTTTGCTTGACCAGCACCGATTCCAGTCAACTCAATGCCTGACGCATCTGTTCCGCCGATGGAGAGAATCGCTGTCGTATCATCGTTGGGTTTATAGTCAATTCTACCTTCTAAACGAGTATAGGATGTATCAAACAAAGGTTCAAGTTTACCTTCAAGATCCTCTTTTGCTCGACCTTCTTCCCAATCATTTCCACGTGTATAATTGGTAGTCAACTTATATCCGATTATGTCATTGATAACACCCGCATGTCTGAGTGAACCTGTGAGGATTTGACGTTCTCCACCACCAATACTCACAGTTGTTCCCTGTGATGTGAAAGGAGATCGAGTTAGTATATGCATCACACCGTTGGCACTGTTTGGTCCGTATAATGCTGCACCAGGTCCAGAAACGACTTCAATTTGTTCTATGTCCTCGTTTATCGTAGGTATCATTGTGTATGCATTGACACGTAGTGATGGCACACTTGCGATACGATTGTCTACAAGGGATAGTAGGTTACCAGAAAAAACATTGTTGAAACCTCGGACAACAACATACGAGGTTCCAATACCTGAAGTGACAATATCCACAGCACGCAATGATTTCATGTGTTCAGTAACACTCATTGCAACACGGTCTTGTATCTGTGAATCATCTAAAAGAGCTACCGATGCGGGAGCTTCAAGTACTTTCTCTTTACGGCGCGATGCTGACACGGATACCTTATCCAGTTCAATGACATCAGACGAAAGTGTAATATCCAGAGATTTTGTTACATCTTCAGTAATCTCTACATTTGTCATTATACTATCAGTATACCCGGATGCATTTGCAGTAATTGTGTAAACACCCGCTGTCAAATCTGACAACTCAATTGTACCACTATCATCAGTCATCCCTTTTGTTGAATCACCTGTTTGTGGTTTGACGGTAACAGATACATTCTTTACTTGATTGCCAGTTTGTGCATCAGTCACTGTGATATTCAACTTAGCGGCTTGTGTAGTTATTGTTGAAGCACATAAAATAACGCAGCAGACAAAAACCATTAAACTAACTATTCTCAATCGATCCATTCGATTATCTCCTTCGTTGAGTAACATTGGTGGTTGCTATCTGATTAGCAATAAGACCTTAGCCAATATTGAGTTAACAAAGTAACATAAATTATCTATAGGAATTGATATTTACAACAATTCAATTGTAATGCAATAGTATTGCAAATCTGAATAGAAAAAGCAAATTTATTTCAAAGAACATATACAAAGTTTCAATTATAGTGAAATGCAAAAATATGTACACACTCTCCGGTAGATGCGGTTTCCTAATTGCATCTATGTGACTGAATAAACATAGATTCGGTTAGGAAACCGAACCTACCGTAGTGTGTAAATAATTATGGTTTTTACTACAAACGAAATTCTTTAAAATACAACAATCATAGAAATTGTGCAATTTCCGCATGGGTTGGCAATGCAGGTATAACACCTACTTTCTGAGTTGCAAGTGCCCCTGCAGCATTCGCATACCGCATGATGTCATCAAGTTCATCATTTGTCAATGAGGATAATTCGGTATGTTTGATCAGTTGTGATAGCATCGCAGCAACAAAAGCGTCACCTGCCCCAAGTGTATCCACGACTTCAACGGCATATCCATCTACATATCCATCTACATTGCCATTTGTGTAATAGCAACCGCGTTCCCCTAAAGTGACAACAAGCAACTTCACGCCGAGTCCAAGTATCTGTTCAATACCAGCTGCCAATTCAGTATCACCTGTTATAAATTCCCATTCTTCCTCAGAAATCTTTACGACATCAGCATGCGGCATTACTTCCCAAATCCAATGTTTTGCATCGTTTGCATTATCCCAAAGCATCAATCGCAAATTTGGATCATAGGAGATAAACGTATCGGTATCCTTTGCAGTCTGAATTGCCTTGAGTGTTGCCTCGCGCGTCGGGGAGTGGCTAAGACTGACAGACCCATAATGGAACAGGTCTGCGGATTTGATGTAATCTGTATCTATCTCATCTGGTGAGAGTTGTATATCTGCACCTGGATGACGATAGAATGTAATATCTTTCATACCATCCGAACGTGTTGCGACGAATGCTAATGTTGTTCGGGAAGTCTCTCCTGCAATGAGATATTTAGTATCAACACTGTTCTGCTGGAGAGTTTCAGATAGGAAATCGCCAAATGGGTCAGCACCGACTTTTCCGATGAAACCTGCATCTATATCAAGTTTTGCCAAACCCACTGCAACATTTGCTGGTGCACCCCCTGGTGCTTTGACAAATCCTGGTGCTTCAGCAAGGGTTACATCAGGCGTTGTGGATACGAAATCGATGAGAAGTTCACCGATACATAATGCTTTCGGCATAAAGATTATTCCTCTAAAATGTTAACATAAGGATTGTGCGAATTGAGAGTCTGATTACTTGTCCGACATTCTATCTTTTCGTAACTTGCCTCTGGGTACATCCCACAAAAGTACTGTGCCATCTGTACTGCAACTAGCAATCGTGTGACCATCGGGACTAAAGACGACTTGATTGACGATTGAACCATGTCCTATGAAATTCACTATTGGATCTCTGTCAGACACATCCCATACAGTCACTGTTCCGTCTTTATTAGCACTTGCGATTGTCCGACCATCTGGACTGAAACTGACATTTTCAACCCACCCACCTGTTGCCCCTTTGAGTGTTTTCGTGATTCCAAACATTCCAACAGGATGTAGGTGTACCTCATTGTGACCACCGGTCACTATTGTTCTACCATTTGGTGCAAAACTCACACCAGATCCCAGATTATGTCCAATGATTCTTGAACGTCTTCCAGTGACAGCATTCCATAATTTTAACTTGTTCGTATCAGTTACGATTTTTCGTCCATTTGGGGAAAAACTAAGGCTGCCAACAAACTTGTCATTCTGTAGTGTTTTTAGGTGTTCACCAGTGTTAGCATCCCACAAGAACACATTAGTGTCAAGACCACCGCTTGCGATTATTCGACCATCAGGGGAAAAACGCACACTTAAAACTATGTTCTCATGTCCTTTGAGAGTTCTTCTAAGTCTTCCAGTTTCTACATCCCACAAACGCACCGTTTTATCCGAACTACCAGTCGCAAGTATTTTGCTATCTGGAGAAAAATGGACGCTTTCGACTCTGGAGACATGTCGATCAAAGGTGGTGCTCAGACTTCCAGTAGTTGCATCCCATATCCGTATCATTCGATCGTCGCTACCGGTTGCGATTTTTAGACCATCTGGCGAAAAATGGACGCTATGAACTCTGCCGGTATACCCTTTTAATGTCTTACGAAGTTCCCCCGTTTCAATATCCCAAAAATGAATCTCGTTTTCGCTTGCACTTGCAAGGGTTTTCCCATCCGGTGAAAAACGAATGTTCTTAACATTCCCATTTGGTGGTTCAAGAGAGTTTATGAGTTCCCCCGTTTCAATATCCCAAAAACGCACCTCACGATAGTTAGCACTTGCTAAGGTTTTTCCATCTGGCGAGAAACTTACGCTTTCGATCCCAGCAGAAGAGGAATGCGCATTTAACGTTTTGATTTGTTTGCCTGTTGTAACATTCCAAAAACGCACACTATTATCTTTACAAGCACTCACGAGAGTCTTCCCATCTGGAGAAAAACTGATGCTCGTTACTTCACCTTTATGTTCCTTAATCGTATGTAGGGTTGTGCCAGTAAGAACATCCCATAAATACAACGTGGTGCTTCCTGTATAGTTTTCGCTTTCGGTTCCAGTGGCTAGTATGCGACCATCTGGCGAAAATCTGATACAAGTATAAGGCTTGGTGTGTCTCTTTGATCCTTTGAGATGTTCTCCTGTTGCGGTATTCCACAAATTCAGGTGTCCATCATAACCACCAGTAGCGAGTATTGTTCCGTCCGGGGAGAAACTCATAGCAGTAACCATTAATGAATGTCCATCCAAGGTGTGTAAGAGTTCTCCAGTAGTAGTGTTCCATAAATGTATAGAACCATTATAATTACCTGATGCGACTCTGGTGCCATCCTGCGAAATGCTTCCACTATAAACAAAATCGGTATGTTTCGTAAACAGTGACAGTTCTTGAAGAGTCTCGGCATCATATAGCCAGACACCGATAGAAGAAAAAATAGCGAGGCGAGTTCCATCTCCCGAATATTCAATTCCTTGTATTCCGCCTTTACCGAGGCGTGCTTTGGCTCCCCCAGGCAAACTGAACTGGGTTGCCGGTGAATAATTGGTTTCTAACGGTTTTGGAAGACGCGGGTTCTGTTGACAGGCAGAAATACCTACAAGAATCAGGAATCCAAAAAATATAACGATTTTCTTTGTATGGGTGAACATAGTATTCCTTTTATGCCAATGGACAATTTCAAAATGTAGTACGTAACGTTTGAGCGTGACCTGTTTGTGCAGATCGGTATCCTGCATCAAATATCTCAATAACATGCCGTGCGTGTTCAGCAGTCACGATGGATGGTTTGTCATCGCGAATCCAATCAACAAGTTGCATGATGTCTTCAAAAACATGTGCTTCCTGTATACTTCTATGTGGACCAATTACGTGTGGCAATTCCCTTTTTGGTGCATCAATCGGATTTCCGTTGATTGTGCTTCCCTCAATGGAACCAGTAGTGCCATTTATTGCCAATCCACCTCGGATAGCGTGTCCTGCTGCTGCGCCATATATGAAACCGAAGAACGCTTCACCGAAATCAAGCAATATAAAGGTGTTATCGTCCATGTCGCACGGTAGCATTTCACCGCGGAATTCACGTTCCTTCACGCGCACCCCAGAGAAAGCAGTTACCCTTTTGACAGGACCGAGGATACCTGTCATCGTATGTAATCCGTAAACGGTCATATCGTATAGAGGGCCACCACCCGGTTTTCGGAAATACCATGCAGGATTGATATTAGAAAGGACATCATCCCCTTGTCGGACAGATTCGCTTTCGTGGTATCTACCGAAGGATGAACCTGTTGCTGCCCATGTTAACGTACCGATTGCCCCATCTTCAATTAGTCTTTTTATCTCTTGATGAATAGGTCGTAGCATCTGACCTGGTGATGCGACTAATTTGACTCCCTTTCGTGCGGCAGATTCAATCAAATCATCTGCTTCATCAACAGTGGTTGTCATTGTTTTATTGAAATGTGCATGTAGACCGTGTTCTATGGCGAGTTTTCCTTGCTCATAATGAAGTCCAATAGGTGATGCAATAGAGACTGCGTCTATATGTCCATCTGCTAATAGTTCTTCAAAAGTTTGGTATGCATGCGGCACATTGAATTTTTCGGCTGCAGCTTGTGCTCTACCGGGAATAGGATCGCAGACAGCGGTGACCTTTAGTCTGTCTTGCACATCGTCCTGTGTGAGATGCGGGAGGATTCCCCTCACGGATATACTGCCTACACCAATTACACCGATACGTACTATGTTGTTAGTTGCCAAGATATTTCCTCCACGAAGTTTCATGTTGCCACCCAACAGTGTTTTTGAGTTTATCGCAATTGAAAAACGATTGATATCCTTCTAACGATTTGACTTTTGGGAGGAATTCAGGTTTAAATCGTTCAACGAGTTCAAGTGATGGTTCTAAAGCAACTGTATCATCTGCATTTAATAGATAAACATCGTGGGGTGGTAGTGTGTCTGCTTTTTCCATTATCATACGATGTGCACTTGCTACATCTTCACTTCCAACCCAACACCAGAGCCATGGTGTCCATCCGCTTGTTGGTTTGGCATTTTCTGCAATCTGCTTTCTTCGTTCTTCTGGCGTGATTCCTGCAGGACGGGTCATATAGGTTCGGATACCGTAGGCACGTGTATAACTGGCAAGTAAATCTTCACCACAACGTTTGGAGAAGCTGTAAGAATCCTCGGGATAGCAAGGGTGTTCTTCATCAAGGGGAAGGTAGTCTATTGGAATGTGTGTTTTGCTGATACGGAAACCGTGTCCAAATGCGCAGTTGCTACCGGACATGACGATAGTCTTCACATCTGCTTCAATTGCGGCTTGTAGTAGATAATATGTTCCGAGCATGTTGGTTTTGAATGTTGCATCAAATTGAACACCTTGCTCCTCAGCACGTGGTCGTAAATCGGGGTGGTCAACAGGGTTTGGTTGTGCACCGAGGTGTTGAATTGCATCTACACCTTCAACGGCACGTTGACAGTCTTCAAAGTTGTTTAAGTCACCTTGAATAAAGGGGATGTTTGCGAATTCATCGGGAGGTTGTCTGCGTGACATGAGGACGAGTGTGTGTCGCTCTGCTAAATCTCGAATAACATAGGGACCGAGGCGACCACTTGCACCAGTGATTAGAACTTTCATATAATACCTTTCTTGTCTGACGAAAAATATCGGAGTCAGATTAGGGATTAGTGTGTAGATTTGAATGGTATTATAGCAGTGGTAAATTTTTTGTCAAGTGAATGGAATTTATGCATTTATTCAAAGATTATACTGAACGTTCAATTGACCAATGCCTATCAGTGCTTTGGACTACTGTTGCACCCGGCATGTCCATCCTGGATAGCATCTGATTGACTTCGGCAATGGTGAATGCTGCGAGGAAGGAATCGTAATAGAGTTTCTGCTGGTAGGGGGTGTCATCAGCGGCATAACGATCAACGAATGCTTGGGCATCTGCTGGCGTTTCGGGGCGAATGAGATCGCGAATTAACACGACACCATTGGGTTTTACAACTCTACCCATTTCTTGTAGTGCTTTCTCAGCATCATGAATGTGATGTACGATGCTATTGGAGATGAGTCCGTCAAATCCGTTGTCTGGGTAGGGCAAGACTTTTGCATCAATTATTTCAAGTGTAATGCGATCCGTTAGATTGGCATCTTCAACGTGTCGTTTTGCAATTTTCAACATCTCTTTTGATAGATCAATTGCAGTGATTTGTATTTTTGGACATTTTTGTGCAAGTAGGATAGGGATTTGTGCTGGACCTGTGCCGACATCAAGGTAGTGTCCTGCATCTGCCCCGAGTTCAATAACCCGATTGACGAATGCTTCGTCTACTTCACCGTGCTCCATTGCATCGTATTCTGCTGCGGCTTCCACTGTGTCCATTACTTCTTGTTCAACTATTCGTTTCATGTTCTATCTTTCTAATGAGTTCAGTTACAGTGACAGCGTTTTGCTGAATCTGGTCTGGTTGAAATCGGGTATACATCCCGATGGCCATTGCATCATTCGGTTTGATATTCTCAAGCGCGAATCTAAATGCCTCGTTTGGTTCGTTTCTACCTGCTGCCAATACCTTTATGGCGATTATTGGCGTTGGTATGGCTTGTATTGTTGAGATTGCAATATCGCGGTCAGCGGATAGATACATTTCTCTGTGTTTGGTATGATTATATAACGCACCATAGGCGTCAATTTAAGGATGCACCAAGACCGATAAGTGTCAACTTTTAATCAGAGGAAGTATAAATTATGAAATAAAACTTCTGTAAAAATGAAAACACCTCATATATAATGTAGATATAGATTTATTATGGTCTACAAAGAGGTGTTTCCTAATGAATACATTATCACAAGTTCCCAAAGAAATGCAACATATTCTTACAACTATAGCCAATGATGCAGCTCTCAATACAGGTTTTGTCAAAAGAAGTTGTAAACTCAACGGTAGTCGTTTTGCTCAAATACTCATTTGGACTTGGTTAGAAAACCCAGATGCCACCTATACACAACTTGCGCAAACCGCTGGTGTGCTGGGGATTTCAATCTCACGACAAGCCATTGAACAACGATTTACATCTGAAGCAGCAGAGACCCTGAAAGTTATCCTTGATGCTACTGCGTCCAAGGTTATTTCTGCCGACCCGCAAACGCTTCCGCTCCTTGAAAAGTTCACTGGTGTCTATTTACAAGATAGTTCTTGGATTACACTCCCTGATGTGCTCCACGAAACTTGGGAAGGTGGAAGCAAAAAGAATAAACCGAACACAGCTGCCGTGAAACTCCACCTGCGTTTTGATAGTGCCACAGGCACTTTTGAACACTTTGAACTGACCAATGGTATCACCGCTGATAGTGCTATTGAAAAGCAGATTGACATGCTACCCGCCGGCAGTTTGCGCCTCGCAGACCTCGGCTATTATTCACTTGATACCTTCAAAAGACTTTCCGATGCAAACGTCTTTTGGATATCACGCTACAAAGTCCAGTGTTTTCTCTATGATGAAACAGGTGACCCTTTTTGTTTGCTAAAATGGCTCAAGAAGGGTTCTAATAACTTCAAGGACAAACAAATCTTTATAGGTAAAAACAAGCGTCTCAAAGCACGATTAGTTGTTCAAAGACTTTCAGAAACAGAAACCCAACAGCGTATTAAGGAGATAAAACATCGTGCAAAGCGGAAGTATACGAAACCTTCACCCAAACGACTTCAGCTCGCAAGATGGAATATCTACATTACTAATATAAAAGTAGACCATCTGACTGCTGAACAGATTTGTGCTGTCGCACGCATCCGATGGCAGGTTGAGTTGATGTTCAAGTGCTTCAAAAGCATTGGAAAAGTTGATACCTCCCGTAGCGACAAGCCATATAGAATCTTATGTGAGTTATATGCAAAACTCATCGTCGCAATTATGCGGCACTGGATCATGTTAAGGGTCGGTTGGCGATGTCTAAAACATAGTCTAACAAAAACAGCAGAACTTATTAGCACCTTCGCACGCACACTTGCAATAGGTTTCCGCAAGTCTATAATGTCTTTTCGGCAAACTTTTGATGAAATAAAACACGCTTTCCAAAATGGGTGCTACATTGAGAGACGTGCTAATAGAGACACAACATTAGAACACCTTGAAAATGCAGCAAAAAATCACTAAATTGACGCCTATGGGTATGATTATATAACGCACATACATAAAAGTCAACATCAAATCCTTCAGTATAGCAATGCTTTAATATATGTGGGTCGTGTGTTCCGATTCCAACTGCACAACCGAGTTCACGAATGCGTTTTAGGTTGTCATGAATTGTATGGAGTTTTCCTTCAGCAAACAACATGTCGGTTGTGCCACCGTGATGATAGATAGCAATGGGATTATATCGTTCGATGATTTGTAGATAATCGTTAAGACTGTTATATTCTGATGACTTTGGGGTTTGGGCAATCCACTGAATTTTACCACCAGTATTCCAATATTCATTGAGTGTACGCATAATATGCTTATCTGCACGAGCAAGCACGGTGTTGATGCCATTCTGTTCTGCTTGTGTAAGGTCTGAAATTATTTGGTTTGTGGTATAGTAATCCTCCATTGCTTTTGAAGCAGCAATGGAATGGTGAGATATACCACTATATGGATTCCCACCGATAATCAGACGGGTGATATGATGTGATGCGATTTGAATAGTTGGCAGTTTCACTGGTGGTTTTCCTCAATCTGTTGAAGGTGGATCAATTCCTATCCAAGTGTTTGTTCATTGTTGTGAATTTTTTGGTGTTGCTATGAGATACACATAATCCTCACCTACAGTTAGGCTCTTGGGGTGGTTTTCCTGTAATGATGTTAGTGATAGAAATTCGGGTCTATATGTAAAGAATTCATCCTCAACTGATGACAACCATAATATTGAAAGAAAACCTTTTGCATTTAGGACATAAAGCAGATTACCTGAAATTTGAAAATCAGTGATAGAACCCATAAATTGTTTATCTTTAGAATTTATCGTTCCGTTGGAGGATACAAGTTTAAACTGCTGTAGATTCGTTGTTTCTTCTCTTTCATTAGTATCATCTGATTTTCTGATTGTGGAAGTTAGTTCTGTCTGTGATGAGAGATAGTCAAGATAATCTCTGTGAATATTGACAAGAGTGGCACCAGTCCGTGTGAGGTGTGGTCGGTCACCTCTTGCAATATAACCTGCATTGTATACCGTAATATGATCTGTTGATGTATTCAGTTTTGCCACTCCGACAAATGCAGATGAAGAGCGAACAGAGACATCTTTGCTGTTTTTGATTTGCAAAAAATAACGATCTGTCAGTAAACCTTGTGTCAACTCATGAGGATAACTTGATTGGCTTGTCAATGGATATTTAACCTGTTCAACCATCTGGCTAGCGTTTTTCGGATATATAAACCTCCAACGATCAGACAATTTTGCTGTTCTAATGTGTTTAGGTTGTTCATCTCCTCTTGTAAAGACATACAGCGTATTGTTTTCACCCATTACATAGAGAAATGTGTCCCAAACATCAAAATCGATGATTGGATTGCGATTAGTTAGATGTTTGGTAACATGAAGAATAGGTTGTGATGGTTCTGATATATCAATGAAATGAAGTTCGTTTTTTGATCCAACGACAAGAAGACTTTTAAAAACAACAACCTTACCAATTCGATTTTCAAATTCTAAAGATTTCAGGTAGACAGGTTGTTTTGGCGTTGATACATCAATTGTATGTAAGTGGTTTTCAGTAGTAAAGTATGCGTGATTTTCATCAATAACGACATTGTTGTCTGGATTGATGGGATATGGAATTCGAATAGAAGTAGTGAGTGTTGGATTTTCAATATCTGTTGTATCTACCACAGTGAAAATAGTTTCTTGCGGTTTATCTTCTATAACTGTTTCGGGAGTCTGCTGAAGGACACTCAAGCTGCAACCAATATTTAGGATTGCAGTTAACGTTATGAAGGTATAGGTAAGAATTGAAATTGCATTGGTTCTTCGCACTGTTTTGATCTCCTCATCGTATTCTGTATTGTCTATGTATGAGCAATATTTGTGCCAGTTTTATGTAGTCCGAAATCGTGGATTTATTGACATTTCAATAACCTAATTGTACATATAGGGGCAAACGAAAATAAAAAATGTACATTTTTGTGCAAAAATTCAATAATAGCATATAATGAATATCGTGTTTTAGCAGTTCAAAAAATACTGAGTGTATCTTGAAAGAACACGGAACACAAAAAAATGTTCGAGGCGCAATAAATTGCGCGACTGCGAGCCTGTGTTCTCGACACTTTGTGGGATTCAGAATATCGGGGTTAGAAACCCTTCCGACAAGAGGTAGAATGCTATAAGAATAATTCTGTTGATTTCAAATCGTATTTCAAATAGAATATGGTATTATATATGGATTGTTAAATAGTCATTGAAAAGGACTGAAACACGCATGAATATCCTCGTTCTACACGGACCCAATTTACATCTATTGGGTAGACGACAACCAGAGATTTACGGAGTCCAAACATTACAGGACATCAATAAAATCCTCGATCAGTTTGTTGCAGCATCTCCGCACGATGTTGTGTTGAAAATAGTGCAATCTAACCATGAAGGTGAGATCGTATCCATAATCGGAGACCATATAGATTGGGCGGATGGCATTCTGATTAACCCAGCTGCATATACGCATACAAGCATTGCTATCCGTGATGCGCTTTCAACTGTCGGTGTGCCAGTGATAGAGATTCACCTATCCAATATATATGCCCGTGAAGAATTTCGGCATCATTCGTATATATCGGGGGTTGCGGAAGGTGTTGTTGGGGGATTTGGTGCGTATAGTTACATCCTTGCCCTTCAAGCGATGATACATATTCTTGGTCCGACTGTGGACGATAATTGAAAAGGAATTGCATTTGAAAGAAAAGCCGTTTATACCTTTTAGCCGACCGTGGATAGATGAAACCGAAATAGAAGCCGTTAGCCAAGTTCTTGAATCAAAATGGATTAGTACAGGAGCACGTGTGCGTGAGTTTGAACGTGCTTTTGCTGAATATCTCGGTGTCAAGCATGCCATTGCAGTGAGTTCATGCACTGCAGCGTTACATCTCAGTCTTGTAGTTACGGGTATTGGTGTAGGTGACGAAGTTATCACAACGCCTTATACCTTCACTGCTACTGCTGAGGCGATCCGATATGTTGGTGCAAAACCTGTTTTCGTGGACATCAATCCAGAAACTTTGAATATTGATATAGAGAAGATTGAGTCAGCGGTAACGCCTCGGACAAAAGCGATTATTCCTGTTCATATTGCAGGACTCCCTTGTGATATGGATGCGTTGCAAAAAATATGTGAAAAACATAATCTGGTGTTGATAGACGATGCTGCCCATGCTATTCCGACGAGATATAATGGCAGTTTTATAGGAAATATCGGGGATCTGTCATCATTCAGTTTTTATGCGAATAAAAATATGACTACTGGTGAAGGCGGGATGATTACGACAAATGATGATGCGCATGCTGAAACACTCAGAACGATGCGATTACACGGTATAGACAAAGATGCTTGGGCACGTCAGTCAAAACGAAGTATTTGGCGATACGACATTACCTCTGAAGGTTACAAATACAATATGACCGATATTCAAGCTGCTATGGGTCTGTGTCAATTGATGAAGCTCAACAAACAGCATGAACGTCGTCAGAAGTTTTCGGAAATCTATAACACAGAATTGCGAAAATACTCTCAAATTAAGACACCGTATTATCCGGAAAATGCAAATGAACATGCGTGGCATCTGTATATAATCCAACTACAATCAGGCAATCGTGATGATTTTGTTGAATCCTTGCGTGAAGAAAAGATAGAATGTAGTGTCCATTATATCCCATTACATCTTTTTGATTTTTATCAGAAGCAATATGGGTATAATGTTGGTGATTTTCCGAATGCAGAGGCAGTATTTGAACGTGTTGTTAGTCTCCCCTTGCATCCTGGTTTAACTGAGTCTGATGTGTTTCTTGTGATAGAGACTATAGGTAAAGTTTTGGATTCATAGTTGAATTTAGATAGTACATTTCTGTTATGTCAAATGCTAAACTCTATCAAATCATTCCCAGTGAAGTATGTTTTTCTTGTGATGTATGTTGTCGGTTTTTGGAGTCAGACAGTCCACTCGCACCAATCTTCACAAAAGATGAGAAACAATGCCTGTTATCACAAGGAACAGATGCCTCTTTATTCCGCCATAGAGAGGATGGAATCAGTTCACAAATTGCGTTAAAACCGTATAAAGACTATTATATCTGTCCATTCTTTGAAACAGAAACAAATAAGTGTTCTATCTACGCTTATCGTCCACTTGATTGCCAACTTTATCCTTTCGCGCTGATGTATAATGAAGACCGAAGTAGTGTTGTGTTGGGTGTTGATATGCTTTGCCCTCATTCGGAAGCGTATTTTGAGACAGACGTGTTTCAACAGCATTTGCAATTAATCATAGACTACATTGAGACAGATAAGGTGAAGCAGATAATTGCAACACACTGGAGTCTTATAGGAACCTATCAAGACACAGTGAAGGTATTTCATACGCTCAATTAAGATTCCTGTATGGAACTACACCCATTAACCCTTAAATCAAAATCTGTTTTCGATTCGTTTGCTTCCAGAATAGGGACGCAGCTTGCGAGTTATGCTTTTGCTCCACATTATATATGGAGTCAGCATTTTGAGTATTATTGGACTATAATAGCGGATCATTTCTGTGTTTTTGCAGAATATGGAGAAGACTATTTTTTACCAATTCTACCAATTGGACAACCTTTTTCTTATGAAGTTGCAATAGCGGCATTCAACTATTGCTTGGAATCAAATAAGAATCCACAGATTGCACGTATTGAGAATGTGCCAGAGTCGTTTCTTTTGGATTTTAGAAGCGAGAAGTATCATATTGTTCAGAAAGAGACAGAATATATTTATAGAACTGAAAATCTTGTAAATTTGAGTGGGAGTGGATATAAGAGCAAAAGAAATGCTTATAATGCTTTTGTCGCACGTTATCCTTCAGCAAAACTGACACCCTTTCATAAGGATGATATGGAGACGTGCTTTGAATTGTATGATTGCTGGCACAGATCACGTGCTGAATGTTGTGACGACGAGATTTATCTTGCAATGCTTGCTGATTCTGGAAGTGCCCATAGAATAGGGATAACACATGCACAGGACCTTGGTCTGATTGGTAGCGTTGTCCGTATTGAAGGTGAAATCAAAGCATATACTTTTGGTTATCCATTGAACTCGGATATGTTTTGTGTGCTTTTTGAAATATCCGATCTAAGTATCCATGGACTCGCGCAGTTTATCTACCGTGAATTCTGTAGAGTCTTAATGCAAAAATATAAGTGGGTAAACGCGATGGACGATTCTGGCTTAGAAAACCTGAAACGAGTGAAACAATCCTATCACCCTGCAGACTTGCTTCCATCCTATACCGTATATGAAAACCGCATTGATATTTCTTAATGGATATTATAATACACGTCATCTGGACTTTTATCGGCAAGAAGTCGTGTGTGCTGTGAAAAACAGTTACCCGCTTATTTGTGCTGATGGTGGTATTCGTATCTTTGATCTTTTGAATAATGATGAAGGAAAACCTATCATCCCTGATGTGCTAATTGGTGATATGGATTCAGTTAAAGGAAATCAAGTTGAAGCAAAGCAGATTATTGAAGAATGGGTTGGACAAATTGATAAAGATATGACGGATGGACAGTTAGCGGTGAAATATGCTTTGGATACATATAGTTGCAGCCATATTATCCTGTATGGTGGGTTACCGAAACCGGGAGGATATGAAACGGATCATTTTCTTGGGAATCTGAAGTTAATGCGGTTTGGACATTTTCATACTAAGGAAAAACATGAGGACTACAAAGTTGAAATGCGTGATCCGTATCAGACGATTCATTATGTGTTATCAGGATTAGATTTAATGCGTAAGAATAAGGGACTGCAAAGAGTATCGCTTATAGCCGAAGAACCGCATGTAGTTGTAAAGAGTAGTGAAAATCTACGATGGGATTTGACGTCCCTTCATATACATCCTGACTTGTCAAACGCACTTCGCAATGAATTTGTAGAAGGTGCGGAACATGTGAAGATAGAATTAACGGAAGAGTCCGCACCTGTCTATGTGATTCACAATTGGTATGATTAGGAGTCGATTAGGATATTCTTGAGTGTCTGGATATCGATATTCCCTCCACTCATAATCATGACCACATTTTGTCCCTTTAATTCATCAGCAAGTTTAAATGCTGCTGCGAGTGCAGCAACCCCAGCCCCTTCTGCTAAATTATGAGTATATCGTAGTGCTGATAGTATTGCTTCTTGGATTTCATCTTCACTGACTAATATAATGTCGTGGACTCCACTTTTGATGATTGAGAACGGTATTGGGAAAGGTACACGTGTTGCCAGACCGTCTGCGATAGTATCACATGTATCGGTTTCAACATACTTTCCTGTTTTCCAAGTGCGGTAAATTGCGGGAGCATTCTCAGCCTGAACACCGATGATATTTACTGTGGGATTTATTGCCTTTGCGACGGTAATTGCCCCGCTTATACCACTCCCACCACCGATAGGAACAATAATCGTATCAACATTGGGTAGGTCTTCAAAGATTTCAAGAGAATATGTGCCTACACCGTGTACGAGTTCAGGTTCCATACATGGGTGAATGTAGTATAAACCACGTTCATCTTTTATTTTTTCACACAATGCGCGTGCTTCATCAAAATCATCTCCATGTTCAATTAATTCTGCACCATAAGCCTGCATTGCAGAGTTTTTTTCTGGATTATTTCCGTGTGGAACAACGATAGTCGCTTTTACGCCGAACAGTGCTGCAGCATAAGCGATAGACTGCCCGTGATTGCCGCGTGTTGCAGTAATTACACCTTGTTTTTTGTTTGCAGCAGGTAATTTAGACATAAAATTAATTCCGCCACGCACTTTGAAACTTCTTGTAGGGAGATGATTCTCATGTTTGATGTATGCTTCAAATCCCAGTTTATCAGATAATTCATGATAGTATCGTAATGGTGAAGGTTTTAGGTAATTGTATACAATTTGTCTTGCTGTAACAATTCCGTGTAATGAAACAGTATGCATTTTTCTCCTATTTGTTGTTATTTGTTAGTTGTTATTTGTTAGTTGTTATTTGTTAGTTGAAGAGTTTAGTTTACAGTCATTATGTTATAATATTTTTGAAATTAAAAACAGATATATTATACCATAATCCTTACCAAATTGGTAATCATTTTTATGTTTCGGACACTTCTATTAAATTATTGTATTGACAGTGACCACTTTATCAAGATATAATGTCTATAGATTACATTGAGAAAGCATACACATAATGCGTTTCACATATTTTTTACCAGTATGGGTAATAGTTCTTAGCATACTTATTGCGGTTGGTATTACTGTATATGGGTATATCAGAATTGAGCGACCAATACAGAGTGTGCTAAGGTATTCACTAATAGTATTACGTTTTGTAGCAATTGCTATTCTGCTTTGTTGCCTATTAGCCCCTGTTATCATAGAAAAGAAAGATGTTACACCGCCAACGCATCTCTCCATTTTGGTAGATACGTCTCGGAGTATGCAGCTTGAAGATAACTCTCTTGGCAAATCAGATATTTCGCGAATAGATCAAGTAAGCAACCTTCTTTTTAATGAATCAAGTCAATTTGTTCAGAATCTAAAGAGTGAATACAATGTGCATCTTTACAGTTTTGATTCAACTCTAAGGGAAGAGATAACGGGTGTAGATAAGTTAGCACCAGAAGGGTCGCTTACGAATATATTATCTGCGATTGAAGAAACGGCACAGAAATGGCGCGGTCAACCGAATGCAGGTATCATCATAATTACAGATGGTGCACATAACGCTTCAACATTATCTGTTGGAGATATTGCAGCATTGAAGACACCAATCTATACAGTTGGAGTCGGTTCACCACAACCACCAAAAGATATACTGATTCAGAATGTTGATGTTCTACCTATTGCTTATACTGGACATGAAACGGTCATCCGCATAAATGTTGTGCAGACAGGATATGACGAGGAGTCAGTCCGTGTTTCTCTTCGCGAGTTTGGATCAAATCGGCTTGTTGATGCATCCATTCTAAATTTCCCTGAGTCTGATGTTGAGCAGTCTGTAATGTTAAATGGACAACGATTGATGAAAGGAACACAACACCTCGTTGAACTCAAACTAACACCACAGACAGAAGGGAATTTCCAATATAAAATCATACTGCCAACATTAGACGGAGAACTTACGGATACTAACAATGAAAAGACCTTTTCACTGAAGGTGGTGAAGGCAAAACTAAATGTGTTGTATTTTGAAGGCAGACCGCGCTGGGAATACACATTTCTCAAGCGGACATTGGAACGTGATCCTGATATTGAACCGATATTTACTATACTGACTAAGAAAACAGATCCAGAATCGTTACTCGTGGGAAACGATGGCTATTATCCCCAAACCAATGATACAGACCTTTCTCGCTTTCCAGAGACTCAAGATGAACTCTTAAAATATGATGTGTTGATATTAGGGGATTTAACCGCTGAACATCTCAAAACGGCACAACAACAATTAATAGTTGACTTTGTAGAACAATATGGAAAATCAGTTATATTTCTGCCATCACATAATGCATTAGGTGTAGACGGGTTTAGGAACACAAGACTTGCACAGATACTTCCTATACAAATTCCGTCTGATGGCTGTTTAGAACAGGAAGTAGAATTCTCTGTTGAGTTAACACAGCCTGGCATGTTTCACCCAATTCTACAACTCTCCGATACTTTAGACAGCAACAGAAAGATGTGGCAGAATCTACCGTCGCTTACCCGTTCATATCGCAGATTCCAACTTAGGGCGGGGGCAACAACTTTGATTACAAAACAGAACGGTGAACCGATTCTGATTTTTCAACGCGTGGGTCTTGGCAAAAGTCTATTATTTGCGGCTGAAGGAATATGGAATTGGCACTTTGGTGTGAACGCATATAAAGATACTACATACCAATCCGTATATCCACGTTTTTGGGCACAAACACTGAGATGGATGTCACAACAGTCGGATGGAAATCGGATTTATCTTACAACATCCTCACCGACTTATGCACAAGGCGATACGGTCTCAATCAACATAAGGGCATATTCACTTACTATGCATCCGCAGGATGATGCAGAAATTCGGTTAACGGTTACTACACCAGACGGTACTACATTTCCACTGAAAACACACACGGAGTCAACGGACGCACAAGCGGGTACTGTTGGGAATTATACCGCACAGTTAAAAGTTGATGAAATAGGTGCATACAAGATACGTGCTGTTGGTCAATCAGGTAATATATCGTTAGGAGAAGATGAGATTGAGTTTTTTGTTCATCCGCAACTTATTGAATTAGAAGCACCTCAACTGAACGTTTCGTTACTTACAGAACTAACTGAAAAGACGGGTGGTGTATATGTCAATATAGAGGATGCCCATTCTATCATAGACAAAATCAGCGATATTCAGGAACCTGTCTTTGTTGATACAGAACGTGACCTGTGGGCACATCCCTTTATTTTAATTGCAGTCGTAGGGTTGTTGGGTGCGGAATGGTTTATACGAAAACGTATCGGTTTAATATAAAATTGTAATTTGTTATGCTCAATAGATGTTTTTCCAGAATAAAATTAATCGTCTGCTGTCTTTTCCTATTCTTTTCTATAATAGGTACAAAAGACGCAGGGGAACTCTTTACAATTGCACAAGTTCAGTATGGCGGTGGCGGAGATTGGTATGGTGATCCATCTGCAATTGGCAATTGGCTCAAGTTGTTACGTGATCGGACAGATATTGAAACGGCAGATGACCGCGTAATACTTAAACTAACTGATCATGTGCTTTATCAATATCCCCTGCTATATCTTGTAGGACATGGTAATGTTCGGTTGACAGAAAACGAAGTGTCTGCATTACGACAATATCTTACAAACGGAGGCTTCCTTTTTGTAAATGATGATTACGGATTAGACGAAAGTTTCCGTAGGGAGATAGGACGGGTATTTCCGGATCAGGAGTTGCAGCCAATTCCTAATAACCATCATATTTATCACTGTTTTTATGATTTACCGGGACTTCCAAAAATCCATGAACACGATTCAGAACCTGCGCAAGGTTTTGGTCTATTTCATGATGGTAGGATGGTGGTTTTCTATGCATACAGTGCGGATATTGGTGATGGCTTGGAAGATACGAGAGTACATCCTGATGACACGCCAGAAGTGCGTGAACTTGCGTCAAGAATGGCTGTGAACATCGCTGTATATGTGTTGACTCAATAACTTTATCAAATGTTTATAGGTCAATATGAACAAAGGGAGAACAATGTCAAATCAAAACATTAACTTGATATACCAATCAATAATTAGCAAACTCAGTGTCATTCGCCGTACATGGCGATGGCTAATCTTTTCAGATTGCCTGCTGAAATGGTTCAGCACGGTTGCTATTGTAATGACAGGAGTTCTTCTGGTTTTATATCTGCCACTTCCGCGTCTTTTCCGCAGTGGAATAGTGATAGTCTCATTAGGTTTATTGATTTATTTTACATTTCGCATTCTTGTCGTACCGCAATTACGTAAATTTTCACATACAAAAGTTGCTGCGTATCTTGAAAAATCGTATCCAAACATAGAAAATAGGATACTCAGTGCAGTTCAACTTAAACCTACACTTGAGAACAACCGATTAGGGTATGCTCAGGAATTTGTTGAACAGTTGATAGAGCAGACACAAGATGATGTAGGGAAAATTGAACAGAAAAAGATATTTCAAACTGAATATAGGCAAATAAAACGAAATGCTGGAATTGCTGTAATTTCTATAGGAATTTTAGCACTCACTAATTTCCTTTTGCCTTCTGCCTTAAAGGGATTTTCGCAAACATTGGAGTCTTTACCAAAAACACCTATGGAAGGATTTACGGTACAGATAGAAGATGTAAGTCCTGGGAACGTCAAGATTAAGCGTGGTGAAGATGTTTCTATCAGTGCGAAAGTTAGTGGACACCTTGATGCCTCTGTTTATGTGTATTACCGATTAGTACAAGGCGATGAAGTTGAGGACAATCAAGTTCTTATGCAAGACTCAGCAGATACTGAACAGAATGTTGAAATGGCAGAGAATCAATTACCCCATCTTGTTGATAACGGTTCGTGGCAATCCATTCTGATGAACCGAGAGCCGACAGAGATTCCTTATACAACTACGATTGAGAACATTGATCGTTCCTTACAATACTATATTTCAACAAAAGATATAGCATCTGAGCATTATCAAATTGCGGTAAGTCATGAACCGATTGTCAAGACCTTCCAACTGCAGCTTAACTATCCAGCATATACCCAAGTTCCGTCACAAACTCTTGAAGCGAATACTGGAGATGCGGAAGTACTCTTTGGGACTGAGGTTGTGTTTACAGGTGAAAGCAATAAGCTGCTGTCCGAAGCGCATCTAATCTTTGAAGATGCAGAACTGATTAAGTTGAAAGTTAATGCAGAAACGGGAATGGAAGGAAGTTTTATTGCGGAGCAGGCAGGTACATACCATATTCAGATTCAGGATAACGAAGGATTAACAAACATTGATCCTCTTGTTTATACACTGAATGTCTACAAGGATTCACCCCCACAAGTTGAAATTGTTGAACCCGGCAAAGACCTTGTTTTAGATAATGATATGCTTGTTAAACTCAAAGTTGAAGCAACTGATGACTATGGTATACAAGCACTCCAATTGGTGCATCGACTCCAAAAAGAGAATGTAGATGATAGAATTGTAACACTGAAGCAAATTCCAACAAACACATCCCCACCACAGACATCACAGTTCATTGCATATACTTGGGATATTGACCCAATTGGACTATTTCCTGGAGATATACTTTCCTATTATGTGCAGGCACTTGACACTGATGATGTTTCCGGACCAAATATCGGTAAATCACGTACATTCACGTTACGATATCCAACATTGGACGAATTATATGAAGACCTCGCGACAGAACAAGAGGCAGAACAGTACGGATTAGACGAGTTATTTGATGAACAGTCTGAAGCAACAGGGATTGTTGATGAACTCCTTGACAAGATCCGTAAGTTCCAAGAGTTTTCGCATTCAGATAAGAAACTGTTGCAGCAGGTTGTTGAATCCCAGGAAGAGATAGAGAAGAAAGCGAATGAACTTATCACTGGTATGGAACAGACAACTGCGGATATAGAGAAAAATCAACTCTTTGAACCAGAAACCATTCAGAAATATCAGGAACTTCAAGAATTGATGAAGGAAGCACTTACAGAAGAGCATCAAGAACTCTTGAACAAATTGAACGAAGCGTTAGCACAACAGCAGTTGACTGAACAAGAACGTTCAATGACAGAAGCGAATTTCGATCAAGAGCAGTTCCAACAGCAACTTGAACGTATGAAATCCTTATATCAACAATTGATAATGCAGCAGAAACTTGAAGCAGCAGCCAAGCAGGCACAAGACCTCGCGGACCAGCAAAAGGAATTGATGGATTCGTTAGTTAATTCAGAGGCAACGGAATCTGAAACAACTGATACACAACAAAATGAAGACTCAGAACAAGGGCTACAAGCAGATACTTCATTAGAACAATCTGAACTCAATGATGTTGCACAAAAGGAAGATCGAATCAATCAGGAATCTGATAAACTCAGTGAAAAGTTGGATACACTTGGTAACGAGATGTCAGAAATGGCAGAATCTCAAGATAATCCTGCACCACAAATCCAGAAAATTGCGGACGAAGTAAAGCGACTCAATGAATATACGAAAGATCAGAATCTATCGGAAAACCTACAAAATACGAGCGAGAATTTGCGGAATTCGCAGCCACAGGATGCCCTCAGTACAGGTAGGGAAGCTGAACAAACAATGACAGAATTAGCACAAGGATTAGATAATGCATTGGAGTTTATGGAAGGTTCAAATGCGGATCAGACATTAACTGCAATGCGAGAAGCGGTAAAGAGTGGTTTGTATCTTTCACATCTGCATGAGAATGTCATCAATCAGACGAGGGAGCTTGTCACAACGAACATGCAGGAATATATACCGAGTGAAATTCTACGATTGCAGCAGCTTGCTGGTAAGGAGCTTAGTGCAGCAAACAGCATCGGTCAAATTGCGAATAAACTATGGGACCTTGGTAAACAACAGATGGAGGTAGACCCCAAAATAGTTTGGCGACTGAATGAATCCAGTGATGCGTTGGAACGTGCTGCGCGTGCCTTGGAAGATCGTCAGACCAATCTTGCGCTCCCAATCCAAAGACAAGGACTTGCTGATCTCAATCAAGCAGTTTTTGACCTACTCAATGCGATGGCACAGATGAACCAACAGATGGGTGCGGGTGGATTGCAGGATATGTTGGAGCAGCTGCAACAACTTGCGCAAAGTCAAGAGCAGTTGAATCAGATGGCACAGAACCTGAGTCAACAGATGCGTGAACAAGGGAGGACTCCGGGACTCCAACAGCGACTTGAACGGCTTGCCGGACAACAACAACTAATTCGCGAAGCAACTGAACGGCTGGCAGAGTTAGTTGAAGAAGCTGCAGAAATGCTTGGAAGTCTAAAGGATGTAGCTGAGGAAATGGGTGATGTTGAGAGAAAACTTGAGCAAGGCACACTCAATGATGATGTTATTGAACAGCAAGAAAGAATAGTTACAAGAATGTTAGATAGTTTAAAATCATTACAAAAACGTGATGTCGGTAAAAAACGGAAAGCCGAAGTTGCCAAGAGACCGACAACTCCTCCTCAAGATGTGCCTCCGTTACATCCTGAGTTATTAGAAATCGTTCGCGAACTTGAAACTAATCCAAATGCTAAGGAATTGGAAAATATACCTTTCCAATATCGTGAACAACTCAGACAGTATTTTAAGGCACTCTCACAGAAGATACAGTAGTTACTATTATAGTGAAATGTAAAAATACGTTCACACTCCTCGGTAGATGCGGTTTCCTAATTGCATCTATGAGACAGAACAAACACCGGTTCGGTTAGGAAACCGAACCGATTTTGCGCTAAAACCTTTCATAATCAGTTTCCTTGTAGTTTCCGGTTCGGTTAGGAAACCGAACCTACCGGCTTGGGTATTTAGTAGGAGTTAAGAAAATCCTAAAACTAAATAACCCTATTAAAGAACCTACTGGAGCGTCCATTCGGACATTGTAGGTCGGGTAGAGACACGACACCCGACTTTATTGATGATAAATGGCTGCATGTCGGGTTTCGTTCCTCTACCCGACCTACAAGATTAGTATAGACAGAACACTACTTTATTGCACAATCTCTTGGAAAATGCTAAAATGTTGAAAATCAAATAATAGAGTTAAGGAGATCTATGCAAACAAATGTCAGCATCGTAGAAGATGCATTTTATATAAATGGTGAAATTACCTATTCAGGACGTAACTACGAAGGACACAAGATAGAAGGACTGTTGCTTAATAGTCGTATGGTGCAAGGCATCTTTGATGATAGAAATCCGGAAACAATACACCGTTGGGAATATCCGGATACGGGTAAATGGGATGCAGAACGCAACACCCGTGAATTTTTGTCGGCAATGCCAGCGTGGCATGCACACGGAGTATTAGCATTCACAATAAACTTACAAGGTGGAAGTCCAGAAGGATATTCAAAATCGCAGCCGTGGCATAATTCGGGAATAGAAGCCGATGGAAGTCTAAATCCCGATTATCTTTCTCGTCTCAAACGTATCATTGACTTTGCTGATGAACTTGGTATGGTGGTTATTCTTGGTTACTTTTATTTTGGACAAGACCATCGACTGAAAGATGAAGATGCAGTAAAACGCGCAACTGATAATGCTACTAACTGGCTTTTTGATAACGGATATACCAACGTTATTGTTGAAGTAAATAACGAATGTAACGTTAGGTATTCACATGAAATACTACAACCAGAAAGAGTGCATGAATTGATTGAACGTGTTAAATCCATAAACCGAGATGGCAGAAGATATTTGGTTGGGACAAGTTATGGTGGTGGACGTGTGCCATTTGAAAATGTGGTGCGTGCATCTGACTTTATACTTGTTCACGGCAACGGTGTCAGAGATCCGAATCGTATCATGGAAATGGTTCAGCAGACACGGCATGTCCCTGGTTACCGTCCGATGCCGATACTGTTCAATGAAGATGACCATTTTGACTTTGATAAACCGATGAATAACTGTATGGCTGCTATCAGTCAATACGCTTCTTGGGGATATTTTGATCCGGGTGAAAATGATTACCATCATGGGTATCAATCCGTTCCTGTGCAGTGGCAAATAAACACTCCGAGGAAACGTGCCTTTTTTCAAAAGATACGCGACATCACAGGACACGGTAAATAGAAAGGAAATATAAATGTTACCAGGAATAGAACCATATCATGTTGCCATAGCAATCGGAGTGATTATTATGATAGCAACGAGCGTTCGGATTCTCAAAGAATACGAGCGCGCAGTCATATTCAGATTAGGACGATTTACCAACACACGCGGTCCAGGGTTAGTTCTGATGATACCTTTTTGGATTGAACGGATGCAGCGCATTAGTCTAAGAGTGATCGTAAACGATGTTACCCCACAAGATGTAATCACTAAAGATAACGTATCTGTCAATGTTAATGCTGTTCTGACCTTTCGGGTGACGGAACCTGATAGAGCAGTCATTGAAGTGGAAGATTTCGGTTTTGCTATTAGTCAAACCGCGCAAACAACGCTTCGAAGTGCGCTTGGTCGTGCTGAACTTGACGATCTGTTATCTGAACGTGAAAAACTCAATCAGGATTTAGGAGAAATAATTAAGAAGCAGTGTGAACCGTGGGGTGTTGAAGTTCTTTCAATGGAGATAAAACACGTTGATCTACCAATTGAGATGCAACGTCTGATGGCAAAGCAGGCAGAGGCGGAGAGAGAACGGAGAGCAAAAGTAGTTCATGCAGAAGGTGAATTTGAGTCTGCACAAGTTCTTACCAATGCTGCAGAAATCCTTAGCGAAACTCCTACCGCTATTCAACTTCGATTTCTTCAGGCATTAGTTGAAGTAAGTGCGGAGAAAAATTCAACAGTTATCTTCCCAATTCCAATTGATCTGTTGAGTCCCTTCATTAAGCAGCAAACTATAGAAACAACGAAAGAGGAATAGTTGCTTAAAGCCAATCTTCATCATAGAAGGGAGTACTCGGATAACTGTAGGTATTTCCTTCAAAGTTTCGGAGTTGGATTTCATCGTCATCAAAAGCAACGACGGGATCAGGGATTAAGGCGATTTTTCCGCCGCCACCGGGGGCATCAATGACATAATGCGGTACACCAAGTCCGGAGATATGTCCGCGTAATGCAGAAACGATATCTAATCCTGTTTTGACTGCTGTTCTGAAATGGTCAGTTCCCACGACAAGATCTGCTTGATAGATATAGTAAGGTTTAACACGTATCCGCAGTAAGCCTTTCATCAGTTCTACCATAACTTGCGGATCGTCATTTACGCCTTTGAGTAAAACTGCTTGGTTTCCGAGTGGAATACCTGCATCGGCTAACATACCACACGCTTTTTCCGTTTCAGGTGTGATTTCGCGTGGATGATTGAAGTGGGTATTGATATAGAATGGGTGGTTTCGTTTTAAGATATTACACAATTCGGGTGTAATACGTTGGGGTAGGGTTACCGGGACACGTGATCCAATTCGAATAATTTCTATATGTTCGATAGCACGGAGTCCGCTAACTATCATATCAATTTTCTTATCAGTTAGCATCAACGGATCACCGCCTGAAATAATTACATCACGAATTTCAGGGTGTTCCTGAATATAAGCAAGACCTATTTCAATATTGTTTTCAGAGATTGAATGAGGATCTCCTACCTTCCTTTTTCGCGTGCAGAAACGACAATAGATCGGACACATGTAATTCACATAGAAGAGAACACGGTCGGGATATCGATGCGTGACGTTAGGCACATCACTATCATCCTCTTCATGAAGTGGATCTTCAACACCTGTGCTGATGAGCTCTTTCGTATCTGGAACCACTTGCTTCCAAATCGCGTCACCGGGTTTCTCAATTAGACTGAGATAATATGGATTTATTCGGATAGGAAATTCTTTGTGTATTCGACGCATCTCTTCAATGTCTACATCATCGAATATAGCGGCAAGTTTTTCTGGTGTGTTGACGGTATCCCTAACAAGTTGTTTCCATACTTCCATATTGGCTGATCCTTTCAATAACTAATAACATTGACAATAATCAGTTCTGTTCTTCTGTAGATGTGTAAGTAACTTCGGTCATTATGTCACCTTCACGCAGTTTATCAACAACATCAATTCCTTCAATGACGCGTCCGAATGTAGTATAACTGCCGTTTAAATGTGCATATCCGTTAGTATCTTCGTTTAAACAGATATAGAATTGACTTCCCGCAGAATCTGGTGAAGGCTTGCGTGCCATAGCAATAACACCTTTCTCGTGTGGTGGCATTTTCTTTTTAAGTTCTGGATTCTGGAATTCTCCTGGGATCGTCCAACCAGGTCCACCAGTGCCAGTACCGTCGGGGTCCCCTCCTTGTATGACAAAACCCTTTACATAGCGGTGAAATGTCAAACCGTCATAGAATCCTGCTTCAACTAATTTTACAAAATTCTTAACAGTGGCAGGTGCACAGTCGGGGTAAAGTTCAATTATTATGTTTCCTTTATCTGTTTTAAACGTTACAATTGATAATTGATTATCGGCACTTGAATAAGTGGTGGATAGAAGATTACTCAATAGACTTATGTGCATTTTTCCTCGTAGAAGTTATTTGTTTTTTTCTTATGATTAAACTATTCAGATATTGAGATAGGTAGACTACTATCTCAATATTCAATTACTCATGATACATGTTTTTGGGCATAAAGTCAAGTGAAATATCAGTTGGTCACTTAAGATTATCTTGACATCATACTCTTTATTATGTTACCTTAATTCAATGATTATTGACTTGATAGCAGTACAAAATTTTCTAACAATATATTTCAAATGGTCAGGAATAATTTCCAGCAGTAAAGTTACTATATCCCGGTCAATAACCCCGTGCTAAAGCATCGGGGCTTGTGCGAAGCGCATGCCAAACGTTCACTCCACAAGTTAAACTATTTTCTACAGTCATATATCGGGTGTTCTGAACGTGGCAGTCCAATGTATGTTTCGGATGCTCCCCAAGTCCGATTCCTCTACGAATACCCGATCTGGATGGGGCAATATATACTCTTCGGAGGTTTACACATCTTAGTTCCAGTAATAGACAAAAATCAACACCCTCTCATGCCTACAAAACCCTCACGGGCGAGGCGTTGGATACAAACAGGGAAAGCGACACCCTTTTGGAATAATGGTATATTTTGCGTCCGACTAAATGTTGATCCATCAGACACTGAACTCCAAGACATAGTGGTTGGTGTGGATCCTGGTAGTAAGAAAGAAGGCTTTAGTGTGAAATCAGAGAAACATACTTATCTGAATGTGCAAGCGGACGCACATAACAAGGTTGGTAAAAAGGTTGAAAAAAGACGTGAACTTCGTAGATGTAGGCGTTCACGGAAGTGTCCTAATCGGAAAAATAGGACAAACAAACTTGCTAACAGAGAACGTCTACCTGCTGGCACGCGTGCGAGATGGGATTGGAAGTTAAGGGTCCTTAATTGGTTATCTAAACTCTATCCTATTAGTCATGTATGTGTAGAAGACATCAAAGCACGGACTATCAAATGCGCTAAAAAGTGGAATCAATCTTTTAGTCCATTGGAAGTTGGTAAGCAGTGGTTCTATACTGAAATCAAGAAGCGATGGCACCTGCTAACACTCCAAGGATACGAAACAAAGGAAATCCGTGATAGGCTTGGGTTGAAAAAGTCTAAACAGAAGTTAGCAGAAACCTTTGACACACATTGTGTGGATAGTTGGTGTCTTGCTTATCATACTGTCGGCGGTGATAGCATACCAGATACGACAGATATATTCTGTATATCACCCATACCGATAGCCAGACGCAATCTACACAGAGAACAACCGAAAAAAGGGGGTATCCGTTCACGATATGGTGGCACTTTGCTAAAAGAAGGATTGGTCAAGAACACACTTGTCAAGCATATCAAATATGGATTGACAAGATTAGCAGGTGTCAACGCAAAAGGATTGTTTTCAATCTATAGCATTGATGGGGAACGATTGACAACGGGTGCAAAACAAAGAGATTTCAAGGTGTTAACTAAACTAAACTTTCAATATAGATAGGAACGGGCATTTCTCCCCGTGCTAAAGCAGCGGGGTCTCCTGCCCGATGATTAGATGAACTACTTACTTTTATCAGAAGGAGTTGAAAAATGAAACAGTTCTGTGTTTTGAAAGAACAGACATTTAGGGGAATAAAACACCCTACATTTTGTGCTTATTTTGGGTTTGCTGTGCTCATAAGCACGCTATTTCTTGCTGCATGCGGTGGAAAACTGGGAACGATTGAATCCCAGGATGTAGAAACTCAACTCCACCAAGCAGAACAGGAAGTAAGATCAGCGCGTGATGCAAATGCTCATTCTCTTGCCTTTGAAGAATTTGAAAAGGCAGAAACCTATCTTGAGCAAGCGAAGGATGCATATAAAGAAAAGAATGGGGTAGATGCCCTCAAATATGCTAATCAAGCAATCGCGCATGCAAAGATAGCAAAACGAAAAGCAAATCAGAATACGACAAATGCTGAATATAACGCAAAAATACTTGAAAAAGACGCTCTGATCACTAAACTCAAAAAAGACCTAAGTTCCAATGAAAGAAAACACAATGAATTAGAAACAGAGGTCCAACAACTTCGTGATACAGAGAAAGCACTCCAGAATAACATTAACACATTAGAAAACCGAAATCAGGAATTGGTGAATGATCAAAGAGAACTCCAACGAAAAGTATCGGAAGTTAATGAGTCTTTAGAATCAATTCGGGCAAGAGCCACCCGTTATGAGAACGAAGTCAAGACCTATGGCAACCAGGTGAATGAACTCAAACGGAAGATTGATGTCACTGACACTATGATGAAATCTGCGAATAAGCAAAAACGTGCAGCAATTGCAGAAGCAGAAGCAGTCAGAAAACAGATACGTGAACAAGCAAAGATCTTCACTGATAAACTTGTAGCAGCAAATAAGAAGAATATTGCTACTGAGCATGCAGAATATTTACGTAAAGCGGCTGCGGAAGCACGGGCTTTTGAAAAAGAACTTCACAGTAACGAACCTAAACGTACTGGTAGGACAACACTTTCTACACAACAGATCAATACGGGGAAAACTGCACTCAATCAATGGGAGAGTGCTTGGAATAGCAAGAATCTTGACGCACATTTTGCTCATTACACTCCTGATATGGCAGCAAACAAGATTGTTACGATAGAAAGTAAAGAGAATCAAAATAAACTTGATCGTGGACAACTGGAAACTGATCTCCGTAAGATGAATACTCAGAAATGGGAAAAATTTGATAGTACCACTGAGGTAGAACAGGAAAGTGTCATCGGCACTTTTAAATATAGACGATTAGTTTCAGCTGCTGAAACCGAGGATGATACAGCATTGTATGATATCTGGTTCCGTGAAATATGGATACATCAGGTGCAGGGAAAATGGAAAGCATATCGTGAGATATGGCAAATCTATAAGAATGTACCTAAATTCTAAGGAGTCATGTAAATGAATAATTTTCAGAACAATTCAAAAATTTCCAAAGCAGATATCATCAAATGGGGTTCAATTCCTGCAATAGTTATCATTATCGCATTAGCAGGTGTTTTACTTACACGTTCAAGTGAAACTTCTTCTGGTTTTTTGGCAAAATGGAAAAGTGCAATGGAATCTGGCAGTCTTGAAAGTTATGATGCTCTTTGGTCAAAGAACGCACGCGAGCAAATAGATTCAGGTTATCAAGACACAACGCGACTTTTTGCTGAAAACTTCGTTATTGAAGTGAATATTGCAAATGCTGTTGATAGAACAAGAAAAGTAGCACAATTTCCAAACTATCTACAGATTGAGGAAATACCTATACTCATCCATGCAATCGGTGAGCCGAGACTTCAATCAAGGACATTAACTATCGCAAAAGAAGGATTCATCAGGCAACATTGGAAACTGATTAGTGATGAGGTCGTTAGAGAGGAGATCGGGGGTGATCTTTCTGCTTTTGAAGCGGAAAGATCGGATGATACGCCATCTCAGGCTACCAGTCCTGCTGCAGGTATAGTCATGGAATGGAAAACAGCCCTTGAAAATGGGGATCAAAAGAAATACACATCTCTTTGGGACAAAAGTGCACGTAAGAAGCGACAGAATAGTTATCAACTTGCACTTGACCTAATGTCTGACTCAGCAGATGTTGATATTAGTCATGCATCCTATAAGCTGCTTTCGAATGCAAAAACTCGACATGTGGTTGATAACATTAGCGTCACTACTTACAGTAATGGGACTCCTATTGAACCTCACTCCCGCACTCTAACTGTTGAGAAGAAAGGGTTTTTCGTTAGACGTTGGAAAATAATCGATGATGAAGTTGATGGTGATTATCTTTCTGACCAACCGATTCCTCAAGAAGAGAATCCGATCGTTGAACCTATACCTGAAGAGACATCCTCTGGTATCTATGAAGGAAATGCTCCGATTGATACACAGCTCAAAGTCAGTCAAATACTTGGGAAATGGCAACAAGCGTGGGAAGATAAAGATATGGATACCTATATGTCTATCTATGCAGAAAGGGCATTAATCACACGTGTATCTGTCCGAAATGGAAAGGAATCACATTCATATCTTACCAAGAAGCAACTGCATCAGAAAATGAAGCGGTTGAATGTTCATTATTCGGAAATTCAGGTTAAGATTTCTAATCTTCAAATCAATGGTGATAGAGCAGTCGCAGATGTAGAGTTTTTACAAGAATTCAAGGGGATCCCCGCATCAGGTTCTCGTCCTGCATATTCCGATATAGGCACAAAAAAGTTGGATTTAATGATAGATCCTTCTGATGGTTATTGGAAGATATACGGTGAGACGTGGAGCCGTTACGAAGATGTGCCAAAATTTCCTAAGAACTAATATCTGACTGAATAACAGAGATTTACCCGATTTTAGTTCCAACAGCATGAGTTTGT
Source organism: Candidatus Poribacteria bacterium (assembly GCA_965214095.1). Taxonomy (GTDB): domain Bacteria; phylum Poribacteria; class WGA-4E; order WGA-4E; family WGA-3G; genus MSPOR6. Next base: position 4,223,865 of record OZ243938.1, read on the forward strand.
CAAAATGCACACAGAGTATCGCACGAAACGGAAGATTGAGTTCACCGATACCGATATGGCAGGTATCGTCCATTTTTCAAGGTTCTTTGTGTTTATGGAGACAGCAGAACACGAATTCCTACGGAGTTTAGGTACAAGTGTAGCAACTGAATTGAACGGTGATAAAATAGGATGGCCTAGGCTTGCCGCATCTTGTGAATATCATAGTCCATTGAGATTTGAAGATGAGGTGGACATACACCTTTGGGTTTCCAAGAAAGGCACCAAGTCACTGACATATCAATTTTCATTTACACTTGAAGGTAAGGATATTGCACGTGGAGAGTTAACGACTGTTTGCTGTGTAACAAATCCTGGAGAAACATTACGCGCAATTCCTATTCCTGAATTCATCGCATCCCAAATTACACCAAAATAAAACAATGAAATATATTTATCATCAAGAAGATGCCGAAGTGGTTTGCATTGAAGGCGATGCACCACGAACGCTCTATACACTCATAGAACCCAACACTCAGAAAGACACACGGTTTGCAATGGGACTTGAGGAAATTGATCCACACAGTGAGATTCCGATGCATTCTCATAGCCACTCAGAGGAGATTATATTTGTGTTTGGTGGGAAAGGACAGGCATACATTGATGATGAGGTGACAGACCTGACACCAGGTACAGTGATATATCTTCCACCGAATGTTGAGCATCGTTTTGTTAACACAGGAGATGAACCGCTCTGGATTACATGGACACTTTCCCCACCCGGATTCGAGAATCAGATTCGGAAAATTGCTGATGGGTCGGCGGGGATGGAAGTATTCAGTGAATCTTGATAGGATTATACTGAACCACTAACAGATGAAGGTGCAACATCATAGTGTGAAAATTCCAATGTAAATGCCCCGCGTCCTTGCGTCATAGAACGAAGACGGGTTGTATATTGGAATGTTTCTGCTAATGGTATGATGGCATTGATGACATTATTTGCGTCTTGGGTAGTTGTCTCGTTGATTTGTGCGCGTCTGGCATTTAGGTCACCGATGACCTTACCAAGGTGTTCATCTGGCACAGTTATGTGAATTTGCATTATTGGTTCAAGCAGTAGTGGATTTGCTTGTCTGACAGCCTTTTCAAAAGCCAATACTGCGGCTGCTTCATAGGCGATCTCAGAAGAGTCGGTAGCATGTGTGGAACCACCGATCAATGTCACCTTAATATCTTGTAGTGTGTAACCCATGAGTGCACCTGTTCCCATTGCCCCTTCAAGTGCATTTTCTATAGCGTGAACATACTGACGTGGTATCTGAGTTTCATCGGTTCTGTCCTCAAATTGAAAACCTTCCTCCCGTTCCAAAGGTTCAACACGAACTTCAACATCACCAAAAATACCTTCCTCATCAGTCTTATGAATATGTGTTCCGCGTCCTTTTGCTGTAGTGCTTATTGTCTCACGGTATGCTACCTGTAGTTTACTAACTCGTGCATTTACGCCAAACTCTCTTATCATCCGGTCAGTAAGTATCTCTAAGTGAAGTTCACCCATACCAGAGATAATACGTTGTCCAGTTTCCTTGTCAATACCAACTGTAAAAGTAGGATCTTCATCCATTAGTTTTTCAAGTGTTTCTTCTAAATCGTCCGTATCACTTGCACGTTCAGGTTCAATCGCAATAGATATGACTGGAGGCGGAAACTCAATGGATTCAAGTAACAGTGGGTGCTGCAGATCGCTCAGAGTGTGTCCAGTTTTTGTGGTTCGCATCCCTACAAGTGCAACGATGTCACCTGCATAAGCTGCATCACAAGTTTCTTCTTTATTTGCATGCATCTGTAGAATACGATTAACTCTCTCACGTTTTTCAGTCGCTACATTGTAGACGACTTCACCTCGTTTGAGCGTTCCTGAATAGACACGGCAGTAGACCAACTTATCCACTGTGTCATGACTTGCCACTTTAAATGCTAATGCAGAGAATGGCTCTGTGTCGTCCGCATGACGAACAACTCTTTCAACCTGTTGTGTTTCTTCTTTTTTAGACGATTTTCTTTTTGACTGTTTTGACACCTCACCTTCAATTGGCGGTACATCAATTGGAGAAGGTAGATAATTAATAACTGCATTCAGAAGTGGTTGGACTCCTTGGTTTTTTAGAGAGCTGCCGCATAGGACTGGAATAAAACTTCCTTTGAGTGTTGCACTTCGTATTCCATCAATTAGTTCTTCGTTTGAAATCTCTATGCCCTCAATATATTTCTCAAGTAGTTCATCATCTTCAGAGGCAACATTTTCAACGAGTGATTCGCGGGCAGTATTCGCTGCTTCTTGGAATTCAGATGGAATATCTTTTTCTTCGAAGGTCTTTCCTTGATCAGTATCGTCCCAATAAATGGCTTTCATCGTAATCAGATCAACAACACCTGTGAAATCACGTCCTTCACCGATTGGTATTTGCAGTGGGACAGGATTTGTGCCGAATCGGTCTTGCATCATCTCAAGGACACGCGAGAAATTTGCACCAACACGATCCATCTTATTGACGAATGCAAGACGGGGTATGTTGTACCGTTCTGCTTGATTCCACACCGTTTCTGATTGGGGTTCAACACCACCGACAGCACAGAAAAGTGCGATCGCTCCATCTAATACTCGGAGGGATCGTTCTACCTCTACGGTAAAATCTACGTGTCCGGGTGTGTCAATTAGATGGATAGCATGGTCTTGCCAAAAGCAGGTTGTCGCTGCAGCAGTGATTGTTACACCGCGTTCGCGTTCCTGCACCATCCAATCCATTTCTGCGGTGCCTTCATCTACTGTGCCGATTTTATGTTTTTTTCCTGTATAGAAAAGGATGCGTTCGGTGGTTGTTGTTTTTCCAGCATCAATGTGTGCTGCAATTCCGATATTGCGCACCTTTTCAATTGGATATTCGCGTGCCATTTGTTTCCTTATTTAGAATAAGAAGAATTCTAAGTGTCTTTATTCCATTGTAGAACAACACCAAGCAGACCAGGATTCCATTCCATTAGCATTTGATATGCCTTCGGTGCTTCGTGTCCAAGAACTTTGTGACTTATCAGTGGATTGACATTAAACCTATTATGTGAAATTAGAGAGATCATCAAACGACAATCATCATCGCTTGTCCAAAAATTTGGTGATGATTCTTGACGGGGACGAATAGAATTGTGTGCTCCATATAAGATCAATCCCTTTTTATGTACATCCCGATAGAAGTTGACCATTGGAGTTTCACCACGGGTGCTTGCTAATAGAACAACCCTTGCACCCCATCCTGCAACTTTCATTGCAGTGGAAATACCTTCTGGATGACCAGTTGCCTCAATTACTATTGTTGGTCCTTTTCCCATTGTCGCATCGTTTAACTGATGAGAAAAATCTTTATCTTCTGGGTTTAGAATATAGTCTGATCCAATTGATTTTGAAAGTTCAAGACGACTGTCTGTTAAATCCGCTGCTATCAAGGGAAATGCACCACTCAGTTTAGCGAGTTGTAAAGCAAGCAATCCGATGAGTCCTTGTCCAAGTATCAATGTAGGTTCTCCGAGCTCAATTCTTGCCTTCCGTATTCCTTGCAATGCAATTGCACTGAGATTGAAAAAGACAACTTCTTCGGAGGAAACATCTGAAGATTCTACCTTAAGTAATCTACTTGGAGATGTGATAGCGTGACTGGTATGACCGATGGTAGATGCGACACGGTCATCTATTGCTATACCACTAACATTTTTCCCTACGTCTACAACTTTTCCAATATTGCTATATCCTGGACGGGTAGGATAATTTCCCATTGCATTTGGTAATCCTAACAAAAACGCTCGTTCCGTCCCAGGACTTATGAGTGTACACTCAGATTCAATCAATACTTCATCATCTTTGATGGCATGTATTTCAAATTCTTCAATATCTACTTTGGCGCGACTTGGCCATACAACACGTTGTCCTATCATGAATCTCAACCTCTTAACATAAGAAGGATAATCGTTTTGAAGTATATCACAAAAACCAATATCCTTCAAGTTTAATTATGCTAATTCTATAGATGAATTTGCATTTTGAACAAGTAATGTAAGAGGACAATGAAATGCGTCCTACGAAGGTGTTTTCCACAGGCCGGTAGTTCGGTTAGGAAACCGAACCTACCGGTACTGGAAGGCCGTTAAATTGACACCTGTAGTGACTGTTTATCTATCGTCCGATTGAATTCTTAGTGTTTCATAATTCGCACGTTGACGTAGATCTTTGAAGTAGATGAGAGCTAACTTTTCATTATTTTCTTTGAGTTTGTCAACAACCTTCGAAAAATCATCTAAGGTTTTAATCTCTGTATAATCTACCTCTTTGATGAGATAACCAGGTCTGATACCACTTCTTGCGGCAGGACTTCTTTGTTCAACTTCTACGACAATGACGCCAGTTTCATCTTGGTGTCCGTAACGTTTTGCAAGTTGAGGAGTTAAGTTTTGCACACGCATTCCCGATAAAGTTACATGACTGTCAATAACTTGTTCAGGTGAATCAAAACTTGCTAATGCTTCTTCAGTCCGTTTGTCAAGTTTTACGGTTAAGAGAATTTCTTTTCCTTCTCTTAGGACTTTCACTTTAACTTTAGAACCGACTCCAGCAGATGCAACAGTTCGCATGAGATGTGAAGTGTCTTTGATTGTTTGCCCATTAAATTCAAGGACTACATCGCGCCGTTGTATACCCGCTTTTTCAGCAGGACTATTTTTACCGACTACTACTACAATAGCACCTCGTGGTTCATCAAGATTCAGTTTTTCTGCCATATCGTGATCAACAACGTCCATTCTTATACCGAGCCAACCACGGATAATTTTTCCATGTTCAATAAGTTGTGGCAGCAGATCACTCGCAAGATTACTTGGGATTGCAAAACCTATACCTACATTACCTGCGGCATATCCATTTGTAGCAATTAGGGTATTTATACCGACCAATTCACCACGGATATTAATTAATGCCCCACCACTATTCCCTTGATTTATCGGTGTGTCAGTCTGAATGAAGTTGCTATATTTAATATTGGATCGGTATCTATCCTTCGCACTCACAATACCGCGCGTTACTGTCTGAGAGAGATTAAAAGGAGTGCCAATTGCAACAACCCATTCACCGACTTCAAGTGAATCTGAATTCCCGAAGGGGAGTGGAGATAATCCTTTTTCGTCTATTTTAAGAACTGCTAAATCAGTTCCGTAACCTTCCGTTTCAGCTGGATCAGTTCCAATTAACTCCGCATCGTATTGTTTTCCATTTGATAAGGTTATCATTATTTCATCAGCCTTATCAATAACATGGTTGTTTGTAAGTATAAATCCATCATCACTAACGATTACACCCGAACCGATTCCGATGGCTTGCCTGGTAGGTGGTTGATTGTTTGGATTTCCTTCCTCAAAATCTCTTTGATTCGGATTCAATTCAAATCTGTCAAAGAATCTTCTGAATTCTTCTGTATCAAAACCATCTGGAGGGATAATTTGATACCTTGAATTTGTCCGTTCAATTGTTTGTTTTCTAATCGTTGTTATCTGGACAACAGATGGACTTGTGTGTTTTACTAAATTTATAAATGCGCGGTTCGCACGGTCAAGATATTGGAAATCTTCCGATTCCACGAATTTTTTGTGCGTATCACCAATTGCTGCCGGTATAACAAATTTATCGCCATCATGACTAATAATGAATCCGGCTGCAACAGCAAGTGCAGATATAATTAAAATAAGTGCTACTTTTCGGTGTAGTAAGTTTCTGAAATTTAACATGATTTTTTCCTCCAGTAAATTTAATCACAAAAAAGACTATATCATTTGTGTTTTCGCACTAAAAACACACCAATAATTTAAAATAGTTGCAAAAAAATCTATAATTCACCTCTCATAGTCCGTGAAGCCCAAGTCTTATGAAGATTAAGAAATAAATTAGGTAATTTCCTTGAGAAGTCCGGAGCGGTTAGGAAACCGCTCCTACCGGGTTTGAGAAAATGAGAATTACCCGTTTAATAAATTAATCTTCATTAGACTTGGGATATGAGAACTTTTCTTTGCTTTAGCCCAAATATATTTGACTATTAACTAAATATATGTTATTATATATAATATATATCTAATAAATGAATATATAGAATGTTAGAACTTAAAGAAAAACCCTCTACCTACAAATCAACTCATTCTTTAGTCTATAGTTGTGATTACCATGTGATTTGGTGCACAAAATATCGTCGTCCTGTGCTTGTCTCTCCTATTGCTGAACGGCTCAAAACACTGATCTATGAACAGCAAGAGGTTTATGGGTATGAAGTGCACGCCTGTGAAGTGATGGATGACCATGTTCATATTCTGATGAGTAGTAGTCCCCAACTCGCTCCTGCATCTGTCGTTGGCAGGATCAAAGGTTGGACTTCTCGTGTGTTGCGTGATGAGTATCCCTCTCTGAAATCTCGTATTCCCTCGCTTTGGACGCGTTCTAAATTTATCGCCTCCACAGGGGGTATCGCTTTAGAAGTGCTTCGCAAGTATGTAGAGAACCAGCGAGGTAAATAATGGTTTTAACGTTCAAATACCGCTTGTATCCGACACCTACGCAAGAAACCGAGTTATATCAATATCTTTCGCATTTGTGTGAGTTACACAACTCAGCGCGACTGAATCGTATGCGTGCGTATGAAGAAGAGAAACGTTCTGTAAGTTATGCTGAACAGTGTCGGCTTCTGACACAAGCACGTGCAAAGTATGAAGACTTCGACATTGTGCCGCAAGAGTTTCAGAAACACGCACTTCAACGTGTGAACAAAGCTTTTGCGAACTTTTTCCGTCGTGTCAAACAAGGCGGTGAAAAACCGGGATTCCCACGCTATCGCAAACGTATCCGTTCTCTCACCTGGAGTCTACGTAAGAACAAAGCAGGCATTCGTCAAAATCCTATTCGTCCAACGAAGCACCGTTTAGATAGACTGATTGTGCCCAAACTCGGTGAAATCAAGATGCGGATGTCCCGTCCCATCCAAGGTGACCCGAAAGAGGTTACTATCGTGAAAAAAGCCTCCGGGTGGTATGCACATATCTCCTGCGACATCGGTGATACGCCGAAAGTGGAACCGACCCGTGCTGTTGCCGTTGATGTCGGCACGAACCACTATTTGACGACATCTGCGGGTGAAAAAGTTGGAAACCCGCGTTGGTATCGCAAAGCGGAGGGGTTACTCCGCAAGCACGCTAAAGACCTTTCTCGTAAAAAGTTAGGTTCTCACCGTAGAAAGAAACAACACCACAAACTCGCTTTACATCAGGAGCGCACTGTAAACAGACGCAGAGACTTTATCGGTAAACTCGTTTACAAACTCTACCATCATAAGAAAAATAATGTCTTGGTAACCGAAAATCTAAATACTGCCAATATGGTTCAGAACAAATACCTCAGCAAGAGTATCAGCGATGCGTCTTGGGCACACTTCTTTGAGTGGTGTGGGAACATAGCCGAAAGAGACGGTTTCCATTTCCACCAAGTTGATCCGAAGAACACCTCGCAAACTTGCTCTTGCTGCGGGCAGAAAGCACCGAAAAAGTTATCGCTATCGGTGCGGACATTCAACTGCGGATATTGTGGACACTCGCTTGACCGAGACCACAACGCTGCAGTAAACATACTTTTTCGGGCAGCTGCTGCCCGTCGTGGAGAGCGGTGGGTTACCACCCTCTATGAAACGAGAAACAAGAACGAAGCAACAAAGGCTATGGAGAAGAAAATCATTCAGTTATCGCTGTTTGAACCTCTTAACAATCCCAATGCCTTTAGGCTTGGGTAGTTGAATCTCCTCTTGATATTCTATCTACATGTTCTTGAACTATATGTTTAGGACAGGATTTAATAAATAGCCAGGCCCCCGGTACAAGTATCACGAATGCTCCAATGCAAATATCATCAAATCGACCAATTATAGGGATGAAATCGAAATCAAACGGAAAGACTAAATAGGCTATTGCAAAGATAACAGCAAGCACCTCAAAGACGACGAGTATGGCTTTACGATAGACAGGCACACGTTCATCTTTGAAAAGACGCATCGTCAACCGGATGAAGTTTGGTAGATTGAGTAAGATACGAAGAAAGCGGAAGATTCCTCGTCCTTTACCACCAAAGAAAAATGGATTTATCATATATTTATTTTATCAAAAATAGTATGTGTAGTGCAAATTATTTTCCTCTATACGTCAATTAGAATTTGACACCAACACATATAATTAGTATACTACCTCAAGATTTATTTCAATATACTAAGGAGACATTATGGCAACAAAACTCACAGGACAACCTGCAGCACAACTTTATACGGTCAGGGAATTTACTAAAACTGAATCTGATATTGCAGAGACTATGAATAAGGTGAAAACACTCGGTTACGATGCAGTTCAATGTTCAGCATTGGGACCGATTGAACCTGCGGCACTCAAGAAAATAGTTGATGATGAAGGTCTCACGATTTGTGCGACTCACACCAGTTATAACCGGATGCGTGATGAACCACAAGCAGTTATTGATGATCACCAATTGTGGGGATGCAAACATGCAGCAATCGGAGGACTTCCCGGTGAATACCGAAGCACAGAAGGATATTCTAAGTTTGCTAAAGAAGCATCTGAAGTTGCAGCGCGCCTTGCAGAAGGGGGAATTACCTTTTCCTACCACAATCACAGTTTTGAGTTGGAACGTTATGATGATGGACGCACTGGTTTACAAATCTTGTATGAGGATAGTAATCCAGAATACTTCAATAGCGAAATTGATACATATTGGATACAACATGGTGGTGGGGACCCTGCGGATTGGATTCGTAAGTTAAAGGGACGTGCCCATATTGTGCATCTTAAGGATATGGCTGTGGTTGGGAATTCACAACGTTATGCTGAAGTTGGTGAGGGAAATCTGAATTGGATTGCAATTCTGAACGCATGTATATACGCTGAAGTTGAATGGTATATCATTGAACAAGATTCTTGTTATGAACGCGATCCGTTTGAGAGCTTAGGTATTAGTCTTAAGAATCTGCAATCAATGATACCTTCAGAGTTTAAATAGATCACACAAATGCTTTGGCAGGATATTGTGTTTTTCAGTGTTCTGCCATATTTCTTAGATAGATGAATTGAGCGTCAACAATCTATTTTTACTTGACTTTTCAACGCAATTATGATAAAATAATTGGGTGACATTCTTAATTTTCGGGGCGTGGCGCAGCCCGGAAGCGCGCTTGAATGGGGTTCAAGAGGTCGCTGGTTCGAATCCAGTCGCCCCGATTTTTTGTTGTATTATTGGGTAAATATGTTAACATAAAGGCAGTTATAGTCGTGGAAAAAACTTGTATCAATGTAGGCATTTTAGGATGGGGAACAGTCGGTACCGGTGTATCAAAAATACTGGTTAACCAGAATACCCTTATATCTAAGAATAATAATATACAATTAAACCTAAAGAAAGTAGTAAAACGGACACTTCCTGCCATACGTGAAGGGATAGATCTTCCGTCTGACTGTCTAACCACTGACCCAAACGAAGTCGTTGATAACCCGGAAATTGATATTGTCGTTGAACTTATCGGTGGTGTTTCAGATGCATATTCACTCATGAAACGTGCAATCCAGAACGGAAAACATATTGTGACTGCAAACAAGGCACTGTTAGCTGAGCAAGGCAGTGACCTATTCCAATTAGCACAGAAACATCGGGTGAGTCTTAATTTTGAAGCGAGTACCGCAGGTGGTATTCCGATTATAAAAACGCTTCAAGAGAGTTTCACTGCCAATCAGATACAATCGCTCTGTGGGATCGTCAACGGGACTTGTAACTACATTCTAACAGAAATGAGTGAAGTAGGCGTTGAATATATGGATGTCTTATCGGCAGCACAAGAAAAAGGTTATGCAGAAGCGGATCCGACGATGGATGTTGAAGGAATTGATGCAGCTCAAAAGTTGTCGTTGCTTATTGCGCTTGCTTATGGTGTGAATATTTCAGTTGAACAATTTTATGTTGAAGGAATTACAGACATTTCACAGAAAGAGATTCAATATGCCCGCGAACTGGGGTATGCAATAAAACTACTTGCAATTGCTAAGTTAACTGATGACAATCGTGTTGAAGCAAGGGTGCATCCCACGCTATTGCCAGAACGGAGTTTATTGGCGAATGTTGGTGGTCCCTTTAATGCAGTCTGTGTAATAGGTTCAGCGGTTGGTCCGACGCTTTTTTATGGACAAGGTGCGGGTGAAATGCCCACAGCCAGTGCAGTTGTTGCAGATATTATTGATGCTGCAAAAGCAATTCAATCAGGTGTAAATGCTCCGATCTCACAAGCTTGGCTTGAGAAATCGCACACTGAAATCAGTGTTTGCTCTATTGAAGATATTGAAACGCGCTACTACTTACGTTTTGTGGTAATTGATCGGCCGGGGGTTTTAGCAAGCATCTGTAGCATCTTAGGGAACTGTAATATTAGTATCGCCTCAGTAATTCAAAAGGAACCGCACTGTACCGAAACTGTTTCACTTATGATGTTGACGCATAAAGCCAGAGAAGAGGACATGCAAACTGCACTTAAACAGATTTATACACTTGAAGTTGTTAAAGGTGATGCAAAACTGATTAGAATTGAAGAAGAAGTAGCATTTTAAATGCAATAGTCAAACAATGAAACACGCGTTGGTTTTTGACGTAAGAAACATACATGATGGGGTTTTTAATTCACATGATGTGGATATCCCTGTTTCACATTTTGATTTTGAATTAGAAGAGGTGCAATTTACCAGTTCTGTCCGCGGCAATGTTGTGTTGTTGCGTCATGGAGAGGCTGATGTTTATGTGAAGTCTGAGGTAATTACTGATATTGAGATGCAATGTGGTAAATGCCTTGAGACGTTCATAACCGATATTGAAGCAACTTTTGAAGTTCAGTTCACACCGAGTGACAAGTCTGATCAGATTGAATCTGAGTATATTGAAGAGGGAGAACGTTACTATGATGGTGAATCACTGGACATTTCTGAAGATACACGAAGGGCATTAATCTTACAAATTCCTATCTGGGCACTCTGTTCAGAAATGTGTGAAGGTTTATGTTTTCAGTGTGGTGTAAATCTTAATGAGGAGAAATGCACCTGTGAAGAATCAGGTGTGTTTGAAACTGATTCTTCTGAAGTGACTTCACCTTTTGCAGAACTATCACAATTGTTAGAAGCAGGAAAATTGGAAAGCAAATCTAAGTAAAAGAAACATAAGGAGAATTACCCGAATAATGGCACATCCGAAACGTAAAACATCAAAATCCAAGAAAAGAATGAGACGGAGTCATCATGCACTCTCAAGTCAGGTGATAACAGACTGTTCATACTGCGGAGAAATGATGGTTTCACACAGAGTCTGTACCCATTGTGGACACTACAAAGGACGGTCAGTGTTTAAATCAACAGAAGAACAGGATAGTTAAGATTAATTTGTCTCAACTCATGCCGTGTTACACAGATACTATTTTTTATGTATTGTCGTATTAATCAGCTGAAAAGGATTCTTTACAATGAATCGATATGCAACAATCACAGGGACGGGTTCTTATCTGCCTGAAACCGTATTATCAAATTCTGATCTTGAAAAAATGGTGGATACCAGTGATGAATGGATTCGCCAACGTACTGGAATTGTTGAACGAAGAATTGCAGAAGATGACATCGCTACTTCAGACTTAAGTGTGTGTGCTGCTCGCTTAGCAATCAAGAGAGCACAAGTAGATCCTCTTGACATACAGATGATCCTTGTTGCTACAGTGACACCTGATACTTTTTTCCCTTCAACTGCTTGTTATGTTCAAAAAGGGATAGGTGCGAAAAATGCCTCCGCAATGGATATATCCGCTGCGTGTGCAGGTTTCTTGTATGGACTTGATTTAGCAAATGGATTGATTGTTTCTGGACAGTATGATACCATTCTCGTTGTTGGCGCAGAAGTCTTTAATAACATAGTTGATTGGAATGATCGCAATACTTGTGTTTTATTTGGTGATGGTGCGGGGGCTGCTGTAGTTCAAAGTACAGATGAAGAAAAAGGTATTATCGCTTCCTATATTGGATCTGATGGTGACTATGCAGACATCGACCTACTTGGCATTCCAGCTGGCGGGTCAAGAATGCCCGTAACAACAGATGCAATAGATAACAATCTCAATAAAATAAAGATGAATGGGAGAGAAGTCTTTAAATTGGGTGTAAGGTTGATGCCAGAAGCCGCTGAGAGGGTACTAAAGAAAGCCAATGTAAGTGTGGATGAAGTGGACATGTTAATTCCTCATCAAGCGAACTTACGTATCATTGAAGCAGTTGGTCATAGGCTTGGTGTGCCGCGCGAAAAGGTATATGTCAACGTTGATAAATACGGTAATACCTCTGCGGCAACCGTTATCATCGCATTGGATGAAGCAATTCGGGAAGGTAGCGTTAAACCTGACGATTTAATACTTCTGGTTACTTTCGGGGCAGGTTTGACATGGGGAAGCACGCTCCTTCGTTTGTAATGGTTGACGGATAGAATGAAATATCCTCTAAAAATAATCACCCACTATTTTATAGTATAATTTAGCACAGATAATGACACATCTTGCATTTATTTTTCCAGGACAAGGTTCACAAAAAGTTGGGATGGGTGCTGAATTATCAAAGACCTATCCGGTTGCATCTAAAGTTTTTGATGAAGCAGATGAGTTTTTGGGTAGGTCAATAAGTGAACTCTGTTTTGAAGGACCGGAATCAGAATTAAAACAGACTGAAAACACGCAACTCGCGATTTTAACTTGTAGTGTAGCAACATTAAGAGTATTGACTGGAGAAGGAATTTGCCCAAGAGTTGTTGCAGGACATAGTTTAGGAGAGTATTCCGCACTTGTAGCCGCGGGTGTTCTTGACTTTACGGATGCATTAAGATTAGTCAAGGCACGTGCACAATTCATGGCAGAAGCTGGAGAACAAGAGAATGGCACAATGGCAGCTATACTTGGCATGCCGCCTGAACAACTCCAAGATATAATCAATCAGGTTGATGGCGTAGTAGAGATTGCCAACTACAACTGCCCTGGACAATTAGTAATTTCAGGTGAAACTGAGGCAGTTAACGAAGCAGTTGCACTTGCCTCAGAGGAAATTGGAGCAAGGAGATGTCGTCCATTACAAGTGAGCGGTGCGTTTCATTCGCCATTGATGGAATCTGCGCAAGAAAAATATAGGTCTGTGATTGAATCGGTGGCGTTTAAACCATTACGAACTGATATTGTGATGAACGTAACAGGCGCGTATGTAACTGATATAGATGACATCAAAGGTTTGCTATTGCAGCAGATAATTGAGCCAGTGCAATGGGAAAAAACACTAAACTCGATTGAAGAACATGAAATCACAGATTTTATTGAAGTTGGTCCGGGAATAGTTCTATCAGGATTAGTAAAGCGAACCCTACCTGATAGTTCAGTATTGAATGTTGAAGATGTTAAAACACTTTCGCGCATTACAGATGAATATGGAAATGGTGCATAAATGGATCAAAAAACTGACCAATGTGTATTTAACGCAGATATGCTTAGTGGGAAAACCGCGATTGTAACTGGTGCATCTCGCGGTATTGGTGCTGCAATTGCACACAGATTATGTGAAGTAGGGGCAAATGTCGTTATCTGTTCACGTTCAACAGAGAGTGTTTCTCAAACTGCAACGGCATTGGAAGGTGAGGGGTACACCGTACACGCAATTGCTGCAGACATATCAAAAAAGGAAGACGTTGATACACTTGTTGATGAGACGATCAACCAGTTTTCGCAAGTTGATATCCTTGTAAATAATGCAGGCATAACACGCGATATGTTACTGATGCGGCTGAAAGATGAAGACTGGGATGCAGTGTTACAGACAAATCTCACTGGCACAATGTATTGTACACGTGCTGTACTTCGTCCGATGATACGCCAGAAAAATGGACGTATCATCAATATCTCGTCAGTCATCGGATTGATGGGAAATCCTGGACAAGCAAGTTATGCCGCAGCAAAAGCAGGTATTCTTGGACTTACAAAGACTACAGCAAAAGAAGTAGGTACTCGCGGTATCACCGTAAACGCAATTGCTCCTGGATTTATTACAACAGACATGACAGCGAAAATACCTGAAGAATTTCAGAATAGGCTTTTAGAACTCATACCCTTACAAAACTTTGGCACACCGGAGGACGTTGCAGACACTGTTTGCTTTTTAGCTTCCGATGCAGCACGTTATATCACTGGACAAACCATTCAGGTTGACGGTGGTATGGTGATGTAACGTTTATTTTAATTTAATAACTTCTGTGGAGATACGATATATATATATATATATATATTGTGATATCCACTCTTAAAATAGGAGATGTAAAAACAAAATGGCAACAAACGAAGAACGGCTTATTGAAATTATTTCTAACCAACTCGGTGTTGGATCAGATAACGTTACACCAGATGCGTCTTTTATGGAAGACTTGGGTGCTGACTCACTTGATACCGTTGAATTAGTTATGGCACTTGAAGAAGAATTTGACCTTGAAATTCCGGACAGTGATGCTGAAAAGATACAAACTGTTCAGGATGCGCTTGATTACTTAGATGAGCATGTATAATTTAGCATTAGCGTATTAAATGTTGAGGGTAAGTAATGTCTAATTACTGCCCTCCTAACCTACTTTCAAAAAGGATCGATCTCGTGGAGCGAGTAGTAATAACAGGAATTGGTGTTGTCAATGCGATTGGCAATACGAAAGAAGAATATTGGGATGCGCTTGCTAACGGTAAAAACGGTATCGGGCCTTTAACCGGTTTTGATGCAAGCGAATATCGTACTCAGGTCGCCGCACAAGTCAAGGATTTTCAGGCGGAAAAGTATCTGGATAAGAAATCCGCATCGCGTTTTCCGCTCTTCATCCAATATGCCCTCGCTGCTTCCATGATGGCACATGATGACTCTGGTTTGGATATGACCAAAGTTGATCCTTATCGTGCGGGGGTGCAAATCGGGTCTGGTGTCGGTGGGATAGGTGTACTTGAGGAGAACGCTAAAATCCTAATTGAAAAAGGACCTAAACGCGTTAGTCCGTTTCTTGTGCCGTTTATGATAATTAATATGGCATCAGGACAAGTTTCTATCCATTTCGACCTCAGAGGTCCGAATTCTGCATCTGTTACCGCTTGTGCAACCTCTAACCATTCCATCGGTGAATCCTTGCGGTTGATACAACATGGATATGCAGATGTTATGTTTACCGGTGGGGCAGAATCCGCGATTACACCTTTAGCTTTTGCTGGTTTCTGTTCAATGCGCGCAATGTCTGAACGGAACGATGATCCTGCTACAGCATCCCGTCCATTTGACAAAGAGCGGGACGGATTTGTGATGGGTGAAGGTGCTGGTGTGTTAATCCTTGAATCACTATCACACGCTAAGGAACGTGGAGCACACATCTATGCTGAAATTGTAGGTTTCGGTATGACTTCGGATGCTCATGATATGGTTAGTCCGCCAACAAATGGTGAAGGTGCTGCCAAAGCGATGGAATTTGCATTAAGTGATGCCAAACTTACAACAGAAACTGTTGATTATATCAATGTACATGGCACATCCACACCACAAGGTGATATAGCAGAGACAAACGCTATAAAATCGCTCTTCCGAGAGAGGGCATACGAAGTTCCAATTAGTTCTACAAAATCTATGGTGGGACATCTCCTCGGTGCTGCAGGTGCAGTTGAACTTATTGGATGTATAGGAGCAATGCAAAAAAGTTTTATTCCTCCTACGATCAATTACCAAGTACCAGATGAGGACTGTGATTTAGATTGTGTTCCGAACGAGAGTCGTGATGCAAGGGTTGAGGTAGCGATCTCCAATGCATTCGGTTTCGGTGGACATAACACATGTTTAGTTGTCCGTAATTTTTCCGATTAGTTGATAGATTTTCATAACCCTCCACCACATCTTAATTCCTGTGCATACAACATATATCGGCTTCGGTAGCAACATTGATGATAGACTTTCCTTTATCAGAAATGCGCTTCGTCTCTTATCTCAGGTAGATGGCATTATCGTAAAAGAGATCTCTTCTCTATATGAAACAGATCCTGTTGGTTACGAAGAACAGGAGAAGTTTCTAAATGGTGTTGTTGCAGTAGAAACGCACCTTTCCCCACACACATTGCTAAAGACTCTAAAAGATATTGAAACGAATGTTGGTAGACAACACCGGGCGCGTTGGAGACCAAGGGAGATAGATATGGATGTGTTGATCTATGGAGAGATGTGTCTCCATACACCTGAACTTATTATTCCACATCCAGAGATGCATAACCGCCGTTTTGTGCTTGTTCCATTAGTGGAGATTGCACCTGACCTTGTGCATCCTGTGCTAAACGAGACTATCCAATTTCTGCTTAATCGTCTTGAGGATGATTATTCACTAGAAAAAATCAAAGAACATGATTTCATTTCAGATTTATAGCATAGACTTCCATACAATTTTCTGATATAATTCTCTAAGCACTTAGAGGAGAATAGATATGCGCTGGTTTGAAACACGTGGCCCCATATATCCTGAGGATAACTATTTTGTTTCCCGTACGAAAGAGGTAGAGGATTTTGCAGCTCGTTTGGAAATGGGTCGGTATATTGTCCTTTTTGCCCCGCGTCAAACAGGGAAAACCACTTTATTCCGTAATGCCCTTGATAATCTTGAAGAAAAAGAGAATGGTTATATCCCAATACAACTAAATTTTGAAATGTATGTGGATATTTCCGAATCCTCCTTTTACAAATATTTTAACGATGATCTTCCTGCGAAAATAAAGAGTGTTCTTGAAAATAGAGGAAATGAATTATCTGAAGAATTAACTAATTTTTTGAATACATCTAAGTTTACCGATCATACAACAATGGGAAGATTCTTTGAAAAACTGGGACACTTGTTGAGTGATCAACGGTTAGTCATAATTATTGACGAATTTGATGCTATCCCACCTGATGCTCTAAGAGGATTTCTACACACCCTCCGTCAAATCTATCTCTCTGGAAAAGAGAGGTGTCCATACAGTGTTGGTATCGTTGGTGTCAAAAACATAACACAACTCAATTATGACCGTTCAATATCCCCTTTCAATATTCAAGATGAATTTAGATTGTCTAATTTCTTACTGGAACAAGTTCAGGAATTGTTATCACAATATACTGAAGAAATTGGACAACCTTTTGAATCAGAGGTTATTTCTTCTATCCACAAACAGACCGCAGGTCAACCCGTTCTTGTCAACCGATTTGCTCAAATACTTACCGAAGAAATGGATATCCCGAAAACTGAATCGATTACAATGGAACACTTTTCTGAAGCACACATAAAACTACTACGCGAAAGAAATACAAATATAGATCATCTGATAACAAATATCCGAAGAGATAGAAGATTTGAAAAACTTCTTATGAAGATTGCTTCTTATGATGATGGTGTCGAATTTAACTTGGACAGTGACCTAATTAGTGAACTTGCGATTTATGGAGTTATTTCTGAAGGTGCTGATGGAAGTTGTGAAATTGTAAATCCCATTTATCAGTATCGCATTATTAGAGCCTTTAAACCGATCGTAAACGGACTTGAGCAGGATTATCTACCACAAGACAAACCGATAGATTTCGATGATTTTCTCACAGCGGATGGACATATTCAGATGGATGCTGTCATGGATAACTTTCGAGATTTTATTGCTCGTGCTGGTTACAAGATTTTGCAGGTTCCAGACACCCCACAAGAATATGTGGGACAACACCTTCTCTTTGCATATTTGAGTCAGTTTGTGCTTATAATTGGTGGTATGATGTATCTTGAAGTGCCGACAGGACGTGGAAGAATGGACTTGCTGATACTACATAATAACCGAAAATACATTGTTGAAACGAAAATATGGGGTGGAGTCAACCGATATCAATCTGGGAAATCACAACTTGCTGCCTATGTGAAATCTGAGAAGGCGGTGGCAGGATATTATGTTGTGTTTGATCATCGGAATACTCCTGAACCAAAAGATGAAACAGAAAATATAGATGGATTGTCTATACGGAGTTATGTTATTCCTGTGATACAGGAAATACCAACATCTGTAACGTAGTGCTGAAGACAGGGATATGTTATAGATTTCCATACAATTATTAATTCTAATTCTCTAAGCATTTAGAGGAGAATAGATATGCGCTGGTTTGAAACACGTGGTCCTATTTATCCTGAGGATAACTATTTTGTTTCCCGCACGAAAGAGGTAGAGGATTTTGCAGCTCGTTTGGAAATGGGTCGGTACATTGTCCTTTTTGCCCCGCGTCAAACAGGGAAAACTACCTTATTCCGTAATGCTCTTGACAGTCTTGAAGAAAAAGAGACTGGTTACATCCCAATACAACTCAATTTTGAATCTTACGTTGATATTTCAGAATCCTCCTTTTACAAATATTTTAACGATGATCTTCTTACTAAAATAAAGATTGTTCTTGAAAATAGAGGAAATGAATTATCTAAAGAATTAACTAATTTTTTGAATACATCTAAGTTTACCGATCATACAACAATGGGAAAGTTTTTTGAAAGACTGGGTCATTTGTTGAGTAATCAACGACTTGTTATAATTATTGACGAATTTGATGCTATCCCACCTGATGCTCTAAGAGGATTTCTACATACCCTCCGTCAAATCTATCTCTCCGGAAGAGAACGTTGCCCGTACAGTGTTGGTATCGTTGGTGTCAAAAACATAACACAACTCAATTATGACCGTTCAATATCCCCTTTCAATATTCAAGATGAATTTAGATTGTCTAATTTCTCACTGGAACAAGTTCAGGAATTGTTATCACAATATACTGAAGAAGTTGGACAACCTTTTGAATCAGAAGTTATCTCTTCTATCCACAAACAGACTGCAGGTCAACCTGTTCTTGTCAACCGATTTGCTCAAATACTTACCGAAGAAATGGATATCCCGAAAACTGAATCGATTACAATGGAACACTTTTCTGAAGCACATTTAAAACTGCTACGCGAAAGAAATACAAATGTAGATCATCTGATAACAAATATCCGAAGAGATAGAAGATTTGAAAAACTTCTTATGAAGATTGCTTCTACCGATGAACGTGTAGAATTTAGTTTATACAATGAACTCATAAGTGAACTCGCTACTTATGGTGTGGTCGTTGAAGGAACTGATAAATCGTGTGAAATCGTCAACCCAATCTATCATTATTGCATTATACAAACCTTTAGACCCGCAA
The DNA here is from genome assembly GCA_965214095.1 of Candidatus Poribacteria bacterium. GTDB lineage: Bacteria > Poribacteria > WGA-4E > WGA-4E > WGA-3G > MSPOR6. Next base: position 4,243,260 of record OZ243938.1, read on the forward strand.
TAAATGGTCTTGAACAAGATTACCTGCCGGAAGAAACTAAAGACGGATTTCAAGATTTTCTCACAGCGGATGGACATATTCAGATGGATGCTGTCATGGATAACTTTCGAGATTTTATTGCTCGTGCTGGTTACAAGATTTTGCAGGTTCCAGACACCCCACAAGAATATGTGGGACAACACCTTCTCTTTGCATATTTGAGTCAGTTTGTGCTTATAATTGGTGGTATGATGTATCTTGAAGTGCCGACAGGACGTGGAAGAATGGACTTGCTGATACTACATAATAACCGAAAATACATTGTTGAAACGAAAATATGGGGTGGAGTCAACCGATATCAATCTGGGAAATCACAACTTGCTGCCTATGTGAAATCTGAGAAGGCGGTGGCAGGATATTATGTTGTGTTTGATCATCGGAATACTCCTGAACCAAAAGATGAAACAGAAAATATAGATGGATTGTCTATACGGAGTTATGTTATTCCTGTGATACAGGAAATACCAACATCTGTAACGTAGTGTTAGAGAAAATGCCACTTGATATTTCTACCACATATTGATATAATTTCAAGTATAGGTTGGATCAAAATAACTTTCAAGACTGAATTTGATTAAATACAGGAGAATAGTAATGAAAAAGTTAATAGTAATCACAACAATTGCTCTAATCTTTGCATCAGGGATTGCAATTGCCACAAACACCCCATTCGTTAAAGGCGAGTATCTTGAAGCACGTTCAGCAAGCGTCTATGTTGGTGCATGTCATTTCGGTGCTGAATATGTAGAGGGTGGTAGAGAAGCTACACTTGTATGGAATATACATCAAGGTAATTGGAACAACGTTACATTAGATGGATTGACCGTTGTTGCAGTTATCAGTGCTGAAGATAACTTAGCCATTGATACGAAAACTCGCAAAAGTGTACTTTATATTGACAGAAATGCCACACCAGAACAGCATGCAGCACTTTCCAATATGCTAACCACGAAACATGCAGATGTGTTAGGGAATGTAGTTGCTACACAAATCGCACCTATATTATACTCAAAAAAGGGAACAAAATATGATGTTACGGTTGGGAAAGTTTTGACACTTTCTGTGAACCGCTATCCTTGCGCGAAATGCACACAGCCTCATCAAATCTGGTATGAAACTCTTACAAAAGTCAAGGATGCTATTGTAGGAAAATCTGAAGTCTATCAATATAAAGATACGTATCTTCCGGTTAACTGGCAACAAGGGGACGCAGCCAATAACGTTTTTGTCGGTAGTTTTTCTATGTAATTTATAGATGCTTGTAGTTGCTAATCACTGGTAACTACAAGCATTCTTCTTTTGCTTACATCAGAATTGATGGTTAGTAAATAATCTGAATAGGAGCAAGAATGGGTACAGACACAACATCCGAAGAACGACAATTCGGACTAACTCCTGAAGAAAAATCATCTTGGGAGGAGAACGGATATTTTGTCCGCAATGATGTTTTTACAAAAAAAGAAAATGACATTATCGCAAATATCGCAGATGAAATTGCTGAACGAAAAAGAACTTTTCCAGAATATCATATATTTGAAAATGCTTTAGTATTAGATGGTAAAGTTGAAGAATCTGGTATCTATGCGATGCATAATATCCAATATGTAAGTTGTAACTGTCAAGAATTCCTTGAACGCACACGCGACACACGTCTTACGGATCCAGTAGTTGATATTCTCGGTCCAGATATACTCGGACTCAACAATCTTTATATTTGGAAACCACCAAAAATTGGGTTAGGTTTCCCGTGGCATCAAGATAAATGGTATTTCAACCATCAATATAAAACGGGAACTACTGTTGCTACATGGACTGCTATTGATGATGCAGATGTAGAAAATGGGTGTCTATATGTTATACCTGGAAGTCATAAGCATGAAGTCTATGATCATTTAAAGATGGATGGTTCACAACAAGGAGAGTTCAGACAAGCAGCAGGGGTTCGCGATGAAGATGGTGTTCCAGTGGAAGCACCTGCTGGTGCTGTCATCTGGTTTAATAGCCAAGTCCTACATAAAAGCACAGATAACGACAGTGATCGCTTCAGACGTTCAAATGTTGCACACTATATTGACGCACGAACTGAATGGATACGTCCTGAAGCAATAAATATCAAACGTCCTCCCATGTGGATACGCGGGAAAACCTATCCCGGTATGGAAAAAGAAGTTCAATGGGATGTAATTCCAATTATTGAATCTGATTAGCAGTAAGTAAGGTTGATCAATTATGAATTTAGTACCAAAAGAGTTTATCCGTGTTTTACCAGATATTCTTAGAGACTTTATTGGTGAAATTTTCCAGAATGCAGGTGTTTCACAAGCAGATGCTGTCCACATATCAAACCTACTTGTTCAAACGGATCTGCGCGGTGTGTTTAGTCATGGCACGCGTCAGACCCCCGGTTATGTTGGAATGATGCTTGATGGAAAGGTTAATCCAAAACCAAATGTGCAATGCCTTGATGAATCACCGACAACTGCAGTCTTTGATGGTGATGGGGGAATGGGACACTTTGCCTCTTATCAAGCAGCAGAGGCAGCAGTCAATAAGGCAAAAGAGATGGGAATGGGAGCGGCAACGAGCCGAAATCACTTCCATTTTGGTAGTGCTGGCAAGTATACGCGACTCGCTCTTGAAGTGGATTGTGTTGGGTTTGCGGTGTCTTGTCATCGATTTAGACATGGTTCTGGTGGAACAATCATCAATGCGACTGGAGCGTCTCCAATGAGTTTTGCCATTCCAGCAGGAAATCAACCACCCATAGTCGTTGATATGGCAATAGGTATTGATGCAAGACTACCATTAGACCAGGCTTTTGAAAATAGTCCGGCGGCTTTTTTTAAGATGTTGGGTTTAAGTCATGTAAGTCATGCGCTTGGCGGTTTTATGGCAGGAATATGGTTGTTTGACAAACCCCCAGATCCACCAACAATCTGGGAAGGTGCTAATCAAGGTGCATTCATTGCTGCATTTGATATTTCACGGTTCCGACCAATTGATGAGTTTAAGGCTGAGATTGACCAACATATCCAAGATGCACGACAGATGCAACCTGCCCCGGGTTATGACAGAGCTGACCTACCGGGAGGCTTAGAATGGGAACGTGAACAGGAATGGACTGAAATCGGTATTCCCATAGGAACTGATCACCAACAACAGTTGAAAAATGTTGCTGAACGGGTTGGTGTTCCTGTACCATTCTAATCCAAACAACAAGTATATCAGAGGAGATTTAATGGACACAGATACTTCATCAGAAGAGAGAAAGTATAGGCTAACCCCTGAAGAACAGTCATCTTGGGAGGAAAACGGTTATTTTATTCGTTATGATGTTTTTAAGAAAGAAGAAAATGATGTGTTACGTCAAATCGCTGATGAAATAGCTGAAAGAAAACGTCCTTTCCCAGCAGCAAATGTGCACCATAATGCCTTAGTTAGAGATGGTAAAGTTGAGGCATCTGGTATCCACGCGATGCATTGTATTCACCATATCAACCATTATTCTCCTGAATTCCTGACACGAACACGGGATCCGCGTCTAACAGATCCTGTTGTGGACTTAATAGGTGAAAATATACTGGGGCTCAATAATCTGTATATATGGAAACCACCAGAAATCGGATTAGGCTTCCCGTGGCATCAAGACAAATGGTATTTTAACCGAAACTATATTACAGAAAGCACTGTCGGTACGTGGTCAGCTTTTGATGCAGCAGATCGTGATAATGGGTGTTTATATGTTATCCCCGGTAGTCATAAATATGGCGTACTTGAACATGAAGACCTTGATGGAGCACAACAGAATGAGTTTAAGGTAGCGCGCGATGCAAGAGACGAAGATGGTGTCGCGGTTGAAGTGCCACCGGGAGCGGTTGTGTGGTTCAACAATTCTATCCTACACAAAAGCACTGATAACAAAAGCAAGCGTTTCAGACGTTGTAGTGTCGCACATTATATCGGTGCAGATTCTGAACGACTCCCCAAAAAACAAGCAATTAAAGTCCGACCTGTAATGTGGGTGCGCGGTGATACACATTCAGAAAAAATGGAACCAGTCCACCACGATGTCTTACCTTTCCCTGAAGATTTGGAGGACTAATGGAACACCACAAATCAATGCCAAGTGAATTTGCTATGACACCCGATGAACTTTCTTTTTGGGATGAAAACGGATACATTGTCCGATATGACGTTTTCACAGAAGAAGAAAACGATGTTCTCCGTCAGATTGCTGATGACATCGCTAATGGAAAAAGACCTTTCCCCGCAGATAATATAAACCAAAATGCATTAGTTAGAGATGGTAAAGTTGAAGCATCCGGTATCCAGGCGATGCACAAAATCCATCATGTAAGTGTTTATATCCCTGAATTTCTTGCGCGTGTTCGCGACCCGAGACTAACCGACCCCATTGTTGATTTACTCGGACCAAATATACTCGGACTCGGCAATCTGTATATCTGGAAATCTCCAAAGATTGGTTTGGGTTTCCCGTGGCATCAAGATAAATGGTATTTTAACTGGCAATATAAAACCGAGATGACAGTCGGGACGTGGACTGCAATTGATGCTGCCGACAAAGACAATGGATGTTTATATGTTATACCGGGTAGTCACAAGTTAGGTATACTCAAACATGAGGACTTAGAGGGTCCACAGCAAAATGAGTTCAAAATTGCTCGTGATGCAAAGGACGAAGATGGAGTTGCAGTTGAAGTGCCACCGGGTGCGGTTATTTGGTTCAACAACCAACTATTACACAAAAGCACTGATAATCACAGCCTACGTTTTAGGCGGTGTAACGTCGCACATTATATCAGTGCAAACGCAGAACGTATACCTAAGAAAGAGGGGGCTAATATACGTCCTGTGATGTGGGTCCGTGGTGATACTTACTCAGAAAAGATGGAACCAGTAATTCGTGACACTTTACCGATTCCAGATGCTGAATAAACAGCAAAGCTATATGTTTTTTGCACTACTCCCAAGAAATAATACCATTTCTAAATAATACCTTCTCACTATCACAATAGTTGTAATCGTGCAACTCATACTACCTCTTACATTAATAGTAGTAGGCACGCTCCGCGTGCCGTCTATCTGTCGTGCAACTTATACCACCTCTTACATTAATAGTAGTAGGCACGCTCCGCGTGCCGTCTATCTTCTGAATAACACCTTGAAACTTCAAACTCTTATCCTGGAAATCTACTAATCCTGCAAATCCTGGTTCAGACAAATCTAATCAAAATCTACCATAATCCTATTAAGCATCTACACTTTTTCTTTGACATTGACAACTCACATCAATATACTTGCAAGTACTTGGATATGCTTATACCATTTCTATAAATGTTTATCCCATTAACAATTTGTTAAGAATGTCTTGTAGGATGGCACAAACTGGCAGTTTGTGCTACAAAAATGCAGCGTTCTCTATTAGAAATGGTATTATTATGATTTCATCACATTAGAAAGAAATATCTGGAGGATTATATGCCTAAATTCCCTATAAGAATAATCGTAGTTGTTATATTACATTTCATTATACTCAGTCCAGTTGTATCTACAAAAGCACAGAAACCTGATTTTCCTGAAGGGATGCCAATTGTAGAACGTCCCTTTACAGACGATCCAGAAAAATTTACTTTTGCAATCATTGGAGACAAAACAGGTGGTGGATTGAATAAATGGCACATTTTTGACCGATCCATAGATGAGATCAACACCCTGAAACCTGACTTTGCTATCATGGTTGGGGATCTTATCCAAGGGGATACATCTGACAAGGGACAATTGGATACAGAATGGAAGGAATTTTGGGAGCATCAATCTAAATTAAACATCCCATTTCTGCCATTACCTGGGAATCATGACATTACGAATCGTGTTATGTATGACTACTGGGTAAAACACATTGGTCGCACCTATTCTGCATTTACATATAAGAACTGTCTTTTTCTTTTACTCAATACAGAGGAATGGCATACGAATAGTGGTGAATGGACAAATTGGTTTGGAGAGGAACAGATTAAATATGTTCATACGCAACTACAATTATACACTGATGTGCGACATACATTTGTCATGTTACATAGACCGCTATGGCTGCAGAAACACTCAGGCTGGGATGAGATTGAAGAAGTACTCGGTGAAAGACCATACACTGTATTTGCAGGACACTATCACAACCTAACACTCCATAACCGTAATGATCGTAGATATTTTGTACTCGGTGCAACGGGGGGTGGTTTCACACCACAGGAAGTCAAAGAATATGGTGCATTTGACCACTATAGTCTTGTCACTGTGGATAATGATGATGTCAATATCGCAATCATAGAACCGGGTAACATACATCCTGCCGACATAGCGACCTCAATGTTCAGAGACAAGGTATCCAAGCTACTCAATTTTAAACCTAATTTCAAACTAACAAACTATCAATCTATTTCCAGTGGAAACCTTGAGATAACATTTGAAAACACTCTTGAAAAACCGATACAGTTTGATTTAGTGTTTACCCCTAATGAAAAGTGGCAGATCACACCAAACAAACTATCAATTGACACGAAACCCGGTCAAACTTCAAAAACAAACGTTACTCTTACGGTGTCATCTGACGATTTCATTCCTTTTCCAATCTACAAATATTCAGTTTTATATGGTGGTGAACAACTGCTAAGTGGAACAAGATTGTTTCACCCGATTGAAAGAGAACACATGCGTGTGCTAAAAAACTGGATGTTACTCGGTCCATTTGAGCTTGGTTTAAAGAAGGCACCAACCAACACAAAGGATGCTCCGCAACAGTTTTTTGAGATACCGATTGAAGAAGTAGACCTTGATGAAGTCTATCAAGGAAAATCAGGAGAAATCGGATGGCAAAAACACATTTCTGAAATAGAACGGATCAAATTAGATAAACTATTTGGTAATGCTGAGATGGCTTACGGTTATGGGGTTACCTATATCAAGAGTCCATCAGAAAAACGAGTATTTGCACAAATGGGTTGGGGGAGTAACCTCGGTAAATTATTTCTTAACGGCGAAGAGATTCATGACGCTGCGATCCCCGGTGAAAATCTGTATTCGTGGTGGGCACATTTTGAAATGACATTGAAGGAAGGTTGGAACACATTGACAGTTCTGTCTGCAGATTATAATGGATGGTGGGATTTTCGCATGGAGATTGCTGATCCTGCTGATGAGTTAATGTTTAGTTCTCAACCAAAAGAAACTGAATAATATCGTTGGTGTTCCTGTCTGAACCATTATTTACCAAACGTTGCGGTGTGAAAGCCAAAGTCTTTAGATTTGGGCTTTCACACCGCCAAAAACCTTATTATACCGTTTCTAATAGAAAACTTCGCATTTTTGTAGCACAAACTGCCAGTTTGTGTGCTCCTTCAAGACATTCTTAACAAATATTAATGGGATAAACATTCATAGAAATGGTATTACACAAAATTATGAAAGACTCTTTAGTATTCAAAAGGAAAGGTAACAGGCGCACCGTTGTTGGCACAGGAACGTCCCATAGCAACGTCAATTTCTCTGTCTTTACGTCCATTATATGCACCATATTCCGGTTCCGTGTCATTGCGGACAGCATTTGCAATGCTCATAAGTTCAGAGGCAACTGTGATTTCTCCATCACTCAGTGGATAATACTGCAATGGGTTTTCCCATACAACTTCTGGGTCTGTATCAGCAACAAGTGCAGCAGTTGTTTCATAACCATCAACATTATTCGTTTTACGTGTAATCGTTACAGGACGTTGTGCATCAGCAGCCTCATTTAGAATTACAGCATCGTCGCGAAAACACATACCGCGTTCAGCATAAAACTTCGTTCCATTAAAACCGCGTAGTGGAGACCCGTAAGAAAGGCTGGAAAAGTTGAATATACCAACTGCACCATCTGCAAATTCAATGACTGTATGTAACCAATCCTCTTTCTTTCGGATTGGTTGTCCCTTTCGCCATTCGTGTTCTTGAACGCTATACGATTTGTTGAAACCGTATACTTGTGTAGGTTCATTGTCAAAACCTACGTAACTGCGGATCAGTCCAATGCCGTGATAGCCGTGACCACGAAAGTCATTGTAAGCAACGTTTACCTTACCGAATACACCATTGAGGATCATCTCTCGTTTAATTCGCTCAGATGGACGACGATAATAGTTCTCGTTAACCTCCAACTTTGTGCCGTGTTCTTTGGCTGCTTCAATCATCATGTCTGCACGTTTAAGGTCGGTGTTAATCGGTGTTTCAGTACAATAACTTATCCCGTGTTGGGAACAGAGAAGTCCGGGCACGTGATTATTGCTTGGTGTTATCACGATGGAGCATACATCTGGATTTTCCTTTTTCAACATCTCTTCGGTATCAGTATAGGCTGGAACATCATACTTTGATCCCTGTTCTGTGACTTTTACTTCGTGAACATCACAGACGGCAACAAGTTGTAAATCTTGAGATAATTTAGAAATAAGTGGTAGATATGTATTCGTTCCACGGTTACCAGTTCCGATATGTGCAATTTTGACTTTATCCATCTTATTCTCCTCCAAAGGACTCTACTTGTCAGTAAAAACTATTAGACATAGTCACTATTAGCTGCTAATATACCTGTGAGACTATTTTAGCAATTGTTAATCTGAAAAGCAACTGTTTACGTAAAGGAATCACAGCATGGCAGGTCCATTGGATGGAATAAAGGTATTAGATTTAACAAGAGTTCTTGCTGGACCTTATGCAACGATGATTCTCGGTGATCTCGGAGCCGATGTCATAAAAATTGAACAACCAGAGACGGGAGATGAATCAAGAAACTTTGGCCCCTTTAAAAACGGATTTAGTCTCTATTTCATGAGTGTAAACCGTGGCAAACGCAGTGTAACACTAAATCTGAAAACAGAACGTGGTAAAACCATATTCAAACAACTTGTTCAACAGAACGACATAATAGTTGAAAACTTCCGTCCAGGAACTATGAAAAAACTGGGTTTGGATTACGATACGCTTTCCGTTGAAAATCCGAAATTGATATATGCTTCCTGTTCAGGCTTTGGACAAACCGGACCTTATGCTGAAAAGGGTGCGTATGATATGATTATCCAAGGAATGGGTGGAATTATCAGTATAACAGGAGAACCTGATGCATCTCCTGTCAGAGTTGGTACATCTATCAGTGATATTACTGCTGCACTCTTTACAACAATCGGTATTCTGTCCGCACTCCATCATCGCAACTCAACAGGTAAAGGTCAGTATATTGATGTTGCAATGTTAGACAGTCTTGTAGCCGTATTGGAGAATGCGATTGTGCGTTATGCTGCGACGGGTGATAATCCGCAACCGCTTGGTAGCAGACACCCTGTAATAACGCCATTTGAAGCATTCAAATCTGCAGATGGACATATTATCATCGCCATCGGAAACGATGTTCTGTGGTCAAAATTCTGTGAATTTGTTGAACGGAAAGACCTGATTACAGACCCGCGTTTCAGCACGAATAACAAACGCACCGATAATCACGATGAACTACATCCAATTCTCTCAGAGATTATGTGTCGGAGGACAACAGATGTGTGGATTGAAGCACTTGAAAATATAGGGGTACCCTGCGGTCCTATCAATACTATTGATAAAGTAGTCAATCATCCACAGGTGCAGGCAAGAGAGATGATAACAGAGGTGGTACACCAACTCACAGGCTCAGTAGAAGTGCCGGGTGTTCCGATAAAACTTTCTGATACACCCGGAAATGTAGATGCACCAGCACCTAATCTCGGTGAGCATACTGACGAAGTGTTAATTAAGGACTTGAATTTGACAAGAAATGAAGTAGAATTATTGAGACTTGAAGGGATTGTATAATCAAACAGTCATCCTTTTTTGGGATGCTTTAATATATATATATACAAGCGAGAAGATTATGTCAAATGAAAATGTTCAAGTATTAGAAGGAACAACACTACTCACTCTTGAGGGTAACCTGTCGGCACAAATGGTTGAAGACCTTAACAACTATGTGACTCAGACTATTGAGACAAGTGCAGAAAACCGCCACGCTATGTGGAATCGGAACTATAATTCTCACGATGCTTATGCAGAATCTGTTGAACCGAACAGACAACGATTCATAAAGCAGATTGGGTGCTATGATGACCGATTACCTATAGATGAACTTACATTCATAGGAACAACAAAAGCAACAGCACACATTGGAAAAGGTGAGAACTTTACCATATCACGAGTTCGCTGGCAGGTGTTTGACGAAGTTGAAGGGGAAGGACTGCTCTTAGAACCCATGAAAAATGTTCCTGTCGTTGCACAGATAGTGGCTTTACCCGATGCGGATTGGACTCCTGAGATGATTACTGGTATTACAGCAGAACTACCATCCTCCGCACAGTTCGCAAGACATTTAGCACATGCAGGATGCCGTGTTGTAATTCCTGTTCTTATCAATCGTGAGGATACATACTCAGGAAACCCCAAAATCGGTACCAATACCAATCAGCCGCATCGTGAGTTCATCTACCGAATGGCATACCAAATGGGGCGACACATCATTGGCTATGAAGTTCAAAAAGTCTTATCTCTCGTTGACTGGATGTCATCGTTTAATGCCCCTATCGGAGTTATTGGATACGGAGAAGGTGGATTGGTCGCATTTCATAGTGCAGCTGTGGATACTCGGATAAAGTCAACGGTCGTCAGTGGATACTTTCAATCACGGCAAGATGTTTGGCGTGAGCCCATCTACAGAAATGTGTGGGGGTTGTTACACGAATTTGGTGATGCAGAGATTGCAAGTCTCATTGCACCGCGAAACCTAATCATAGAAACGAGTCGGGGACCAGAGGTGATGGGTCCACCCGCAGCACGAGATGGTCATAGGGGTGCAGCTCCAGGGCAACTTGTCTCTCCACCAAAGAAATCGGCTGAAAATGAATACAATCGTGCCTGCACAGTTTTTCAGGAACTTGATTGTGCTGATAATATAAATCTTATCAATCCAGATGATGATTCACCAGGTTCCGAAGAGACATTGACCACATTCTTGGCAAGCATCACCAAGGATGAATTTCATATTGACAAACGCAGGACTCTTTCCGCGATCGTTGAAGAGTCCTTTGATCACGATGCACGTCAACAACGGCAATTTATCCAACTCGTTAATCTAACACAACGGTTTCTGCGAGAAGCCGAAACACGTCGTGGGACATTCTTCTGGAATAAAACAGATACATCCTCATTAGACAAGTGGGAAGAAACTTGTGTAGAAATGAAGAACTATTTCTGGGATGAGGTCATTGGTAGATGTCCCCCACCTGATGTACCAGCGAATCCGAGAACGCGTCTAATTTATGATGAACCTAAATTCAAAGGTTATGAAGTTGTTTTAGATGTCTATAAAGATGTCTTTGCTTACGGGATTTTGCTACTGCCAAACGATCTTAAGCAGGATGAAAGACGACCAGTTGTCGTTTGCCAACACGGATTAGGAGGTAGAGCACAAGATACAGCCGACCCGAGCATCAATTCGGTTTATCATTCTTATGCCGCACAGTTAGCAGATCGGGGTTTCATTACCTACGCGCCACAAAATCCATATATTGGTGGTGATGCTTTTCGTGTAATACAACGCAAAGCAAATCCGATCAAATGGTCGCTTTTCTCGTTGATCATTCGTCAACATGAACGTACACTTGACTGGTTAGCAGAACTGCCTTATGTTGATGAAGACCGAATCGGTTTTTATGGATTATCTTATGGTGGTAAGACTGCCATGCGAGTACCAGCCGTCCTTGAAAGATATGCATGTTCTATTTGCTCTGCCGATTTCAACGAATGGATTGTGAAGAATGCTACTTTTGATTCACGGTATAGTTACATGTTCACGGGTGAGTATGAGATGCCAGAGTTCGATTTAGGTAACACATTCAACTATGCGGAGATGGCAGGACTCATTGCACCACGTCCGTTTATGGTGGAGCGAGGACATGATGATGGTGTGGCTCCCGATGAGTGGGTGGCGCATGAATTCGCAAGAGTACGTAGACTCTATGTGCGTCTCGGTATTGCGGATAAGACTGAAATTGAGTTTTTTGATGGTGGACATCAGATTAATTCCGACAAGACATTCCAATTTTTGCATAGACATCTTAATTTTCCACAACCATAGAAAGAGTTAGATGATATATTCTATTTTCGTAACTGCGGGGTTGGAAAACCTTGCCAGACAAGAGATCACCGCACGTTACGGTGATACTAAACAATTCAAAATTATCCTGCGGAAACCGCAACGTATTGTATTTCAATACACGGGAAATCCGAAAGATTTACTGTCTCTTAGGACAGCTGAGTGTCTATTTCTCGTCATTAAACACATTCCCAAGATGACCCGTTCGCGCCGTTCACTTACTGCTATCCGTAGTTTTCTCAACAGAAACAACTTTACTCATGCAATAAATGTCTGTCGTCAGGTTGGAATTCGTGTTCGGAAACGGATTTCATTTCGTGTCATTAGTCGCATGTCGGGATTACGAAATTTTCAAAAAAAGGATCTTCAGCAGATTGTAGAGAGATCGTTGGTTGATAAAGGCTGGTATCTGTCTCATTCGGACTCAGGATTAGATGTTTGGACTGAGGTGCATGGGGATGATGCGTATATCAGCATTCGCCTATCAAAACCCGATATGTCACAACGGTCCTACAAACAAGAACAGGTTCCACAAACGTTAAAACCGACCATTGCCTATAGCATGGTGATGTTATCAAGACCGAATCAGGATGACATATTTTTAGATCCGATGTGTGGTGCAGGTACTATTTTGTTGGAACGAGCTGCTTCAGCACGGTATCGTTATCTCATCGGTGGTGACATATCTGAAGAAGCGATATACGCTACACAAAGGAACTTTGGCAGAAAGCATCAACCACGGCAGTTCATTCATTGGGATTCAGAAGTACTGCCGATACAACCAAATTCTGTTGACAAAATCGTATGCAATTTACCGATTGATAACATCTACAACAGAAATGACACTATGCAGGATCAATACAGACATTTTCTTATACAATTTGAAGCAGTGATAAAACCAGGTGGAAAAATGGTGTTGCTGTCTATGAATCCTTCACTACTGAATAAGGTGTTCAAGCAACATAATACGTTGTATGCGCCGCAACAGGTGGGTGTTCAATATGGAGGGAAACGTGGCAGGATATTTGTGGTACACTGTTGAAATATGGCGAGGCATAGGAAGATAAATAAAAAATTCGATAGTATTCGGTGAAATCTGGTGCGGTTAGGAAACCGCACCTACCAGGTTTGTGATATTGAGAATTACTGAAAGAATAAACCTATCTTCATAATACCTCGCCGATAGAATATACATTTGTTTAGAATTCAGGAACCTTAACCGCTACCTCCTTACCTGATGCGTGTGATCGGAAGATACCATCCATAATCACATTTGTCAGGAGTACTCCCTCAGGTGAAATCGGGGATGGTGCATCTGCTTTGACCGCTTCTCGGAATGCGGACATCTGTGCAGCCCAGTTATCTTCTGGCGGGAATCCTGAGAAACTAATAGTCGTCATCCCTTCGGGTGGGTCCGGTTCTGCTGTTAATCCCTCTGATTCAACAAACTTCTTGAGATCCCCTGAATATGCATCAGCGAATACAACGGGTCCATCCAAGGAAATCCCTGCTTTTGTACCAAGATGGAAGTTGCCACCGAGTGAGTTTGCGTGAACTGCCCAAGAGATTTTAAACACCATCACGCCGCCATTCTCAAATCGGATCCATGCTGCGCCGAACTCCTCTACATCCATCTTGTCTTTGAATCGATCATCTTGCATAGAGATGTAATCTTCAGTGATAGCAGAGACACGTACCGGTTTCGGATACCCCATCGCAAACAGTGATCTGTGCATATTGTAGACACCGATATCAACGATTGCCCCAGCACCTGCGGTCTTTTTATAGATGAAAGTATGTCCTGGATTACCACGTCTTCTACATCCAGCGGATTCAGAGTAATAGATATCACCGAGTAATCCTTCATCGTACAGTTTCCTTGAGAATTGGAGTCTCGGACTAAATGTGGGATTGAGACCGATTTGCAGGATTTTGCCTGATTCCTTTGCTGCGCGTACCATTGCAGTTGCATCTGCAAGCGTCGCTGCCATCGGTTTTTCACAGAGGACGTGTTTACCTGCTTTCAATGCTGCAACAGTGGGTCGTCTATGACCTTGGTTGTAAGTTGTAACACTCACAGCATCCAGTTCGTCCATCTCAAGCATCTTGTTGTAACTTGAAAAAGCGTTTTTTTTGGGAACACCCCACTCTTCTGCGGCTTGGTTTGCCTTACTTTTGATGATATCACACACGGCGATAATCTCAAAACCACCTACTTTTTCATAGGTGCCACGGTGTGCACGTGAGATTCCACCTGTACCAATAATTCCAACTTTGACAGCCATAAAGTCATCTCCTTTTGAGATAAGCAATTATTTTGATGTGTTAGTTTAGATGATTTTCGTTTGAAATGCAAGCAAAAATTGATTGTATATTTGCGGAATTGGATTTGCGCGGCTGTCTTGGATTTATGACAATTTCCGTTGGCGAATTTCACCCCAAGGACCGGTAATTGCAATAGTCACTCCAGGATTCTGGATATTGACAAAGAGTGTAGATCCATCAGGTGAGAACGTTGAACCTGCAAACTCAGAGGTGTTTGACGCATTTCTTGCAAATTGGTAGGTGTTCCCTTCAGGTGTAACACCTACGATGTATTGGTCTTTTGAACCATCTTCACAGATAATTAGGTCACCCCAAGGTGCTACAGTTAGGTTATCGGCGTTTTCCATTAGTGTACTATCATTCGGTTCAATGAAGAGTTCAATAGTTCCAGGTTCTTTTTCTTCCCTGTTGGTGCCTTCATAAGGACTTGGTGTATATCTCCAAATTTGCCCTTTTTGTTCAAATCCACCGTTCGTGCAGGCAATATAAAAATCACTTCCACTGAACCAAATACCTTCACCGCGTGCAAACATTGCAGCATATTTGCCTTCAACACCTTGTTTACGAAGATCATCTTCAGGCGATTCCACGTTCTCAATATCTACCCAGGTAACAGATAATTTCTCTAATTTAGGAATTGGTTGATATGTCCAAGGTGCGAATTTATGCTTACGGGTTTTCCAGTTACGAGTATCTGCAGACTTCAGGTCTTTGAGTACCAGTGCTTGTAGTTTTCCACCTTTAGCAAGTTGTCCTGGTTCATCTGGCAAAAACCGATAAAGTAAACCATCATTTCTATCTTCTGTTTGATAGACGATGCCAGTACGATTATCTACAGCGATTGCTTCATGATAAAAACGACCCATCGCTTTCAAAGGGATAGCTTCCACCAAACCGGGTGAGGTCGTAACCGGCACCTCAAAATTGTATCCGTGATCCTGTTCATAAGTAAACTCAGCTTTTTGCACATTTTCTTCACAAGTAATCCAAGTATTCCAAGGAGTTATGCCACCTGCACAATTTCGGATAGTGCCAACCAAACTCAAAAAATGTGTCTCAAGCGTCATCGTCTTAGTATCATAGACAAGTGTAGTGGTCGAACCAAGTGAGGGTGCTTTCTTATGTCCTAAATCGTAGAATTTATCTGTGTCCACAAGATTGATTTTTTCGTTATTCCAACCAAACGGTCCAACTATCTTATCGTTAACGACCAACTCGTGATTACGAATGAGTATTGTTTTCCCATTAGGTCCAGGAAATGCTGCCATACCGTCATGCTTTCCAGGTACCCACAACCCATCATCCATCTTCTCACCTGTCCGAGAAAATGCGTGTGCAACGAATCCCTCTGGTAAATCGATGAGTTGGTTGCGTGTGGGTTTGAATCTATATGGAGGGTCAGGTTTTAATCCGGGTATATGTTTTTTCAGTTTGCTACTCACGCCAGAAAAACCGAAACCTACAGCTGCCGATGCAGCAGCTACTGCTCCATAACTTAGAAACTGACGGCGGGATATGTTAAATTTCACGAATACTCTTTTCCTGCTCTAAATTTACAAAGAACAAAAATTCTGCACCTAAAATGAATCATCGTTGCCTTAAGGATATTCTTAAAATGTTGCATTTCTATTGAGAATTCTCTAAGTTTTGTTGACAAGTCATTATTCATACAACCCTTGCATTTGTTTTGACATAATATACCATTTTGTGTTAAAATTCTACAACGAATTAAGTATAACATAGATTTCAGATTAATCTACATAATTAATGCAGGACGATGCTGATTGCAAAAATTAACCTTATTCGGTATGATAAAATGTTAGGAGAACAAATATAATGGAGAACCACAGTTATGCCCCTGGAGAGATAGAACCGTATTGGCAAGCTAAGTGGCGGGAAGAAGAAGCATTCAAAATTTCAAATGATATTGACACTTTAAAAAAGAAGCCCAAATTTTATGTGCTTGGTATGTTTCCATACACTTCAGGAGCAGGACTACACATAGGACACGCTAAAAACTACGTTCCCACCGATGTACTTGCAAATTATAAAAGAATGCAAGGATACAACGTAATGCACCCAATGGGTTGGGACGCATTTGGACTTCCCACCGAAAGAACTGCTGTTCGCGAGAATGAACATCCTGCCCATATTACAAAACGAAATACAGAGACTTTTCAACAACAAATTCAACGTATCGGTCTTTCCTACGATTGGTCTCGGAAAATTGACACATCACTCCCAGAATATTACAGATGGACTCAATGGATTTTTCTACGTTTATACGAACAAGACTTAGCATATCTGGATGAAGTTCCTGTAAACTGGTGTCCGGCATTAGGGACCGTTTTGTCAAATGAAGAGGTGAAAGATGGCAAATATGTCGAAACAGGTGACCCCGTTGAACGCCGCCTGATGCATCAATGGATGCTCAAAATTACTGCTTATGCAGAACGTCTATTAGATGACTTGGATTTACTAGATTGGCCTGAGGGTCTGAAAGAGATGCAAAGAAATTGGATCGGTAAATCTGAAGGAGCTGAAATCACTTTTGGTATAGAAGATAGCGAGCTCAACTTTACCGTCTTTACAACACGTCCAGATACACTCTTCGGTGCAACCTATTGCGTGCTTGCCCCAGAACATCCACTTGTCTCACAAATTACAAAACCAGAATTAGTTTCTGATGTTTTTAAATATGTGAAGAAGGCAAGTAATAAATCCGATCTGCAACGCACAGACCTTGCCACAGAAAAGACTGGTGTTTTCACAGGTGCCTATGCTATCAATCCGTGTAACAACAAACCTGTACCGATCTGGGTAGCAGATTATGTGTTGATGACCTATGGAACAGGGGCAATCATGGCTGTACCAGGACACGATGAAAGAGACCATGAATTTGCTAAAACCTTTGACATACCTATCGTTGAAGTAATCAGTGGTGGAGAAGAACCAATCGAACTGGAAGCTTACGAAGGAGATGGAGTCTGTGTTAACTCAGATTTTCTCAATGGATTGAGAGTTGATGATGCAAAAGAAAAGATGATTGCATGGCTTGAGACAGAGAGAAAAGGCACACATCAGGTGCAGTATCGTCTTCGAGATTGGTTATTTTCACGCCAACGGTATTGGGGAGAACCCTTCCCACTTGCACATCTTGATGATGGCACTATTGTTCAATTGCCAGATGACCAACTTCCTATAGAACTTCCACCGATTGATGCTTACAAACCTACTGAAGACGGCAAACCCCCTCTTGCGCGTGCAGATGAGAGTTGGTTAAAGGTAACTCTACCTGATGGAAGAATTGCCACGCGAGAAACGAATATTATGCCACAGTGGGCAGGTTCATGTTGGTATTACCTGCGATTCTTGGATGCACACAATACAGATGCCCCCTTTGATCCTGAACTTGAACATTATTGGATGCCAGTAGACCAATATATGGGTGGTGCGGAACACGCAGTGTTACATCTACTTTATGCAAGATTTTGGCATAAGGTGCTATACGATTGTGGTTTAGTTTCTACTATAGAACCTTTTCAACGACTCCTCAACCAAGGAACTATTTTGGCTGAATCTTTCCAAGATGATGCGGGAAAATACTTCTATCCACATGAAGTTGAGAGAAATCAGGATAATGCATCAGTAAAGTCATCTGGAAAAGCACTTCACGTACAGATGGAAAAGATGTCTAAATCCCGATTCAATGTTATCAATACGAATGATGTCATAGATAAATATGGTTCGGATGCCCTTCGTCTTTATCTGTTATTTATCGGTCCGGTTACAAAAAGTGCACCGTGGCAAGATGCTGGTGTAGAAGGTGTCTATACATTTCTGCAACGTGTCTGGCGATTAGTTGTTGATCAAGAGACCAATGAACTTAACGAGAAGTTGACTGATGCATCGGGAACAACGGAATCTGAACTTTGGCGTGCACTTCATGAAACAATCAAACAGGTAACGGAAGATACGGAGTCAATTGACAAAATGAATACCGCAGTTAGCCAAATGATGATCTTTGTCAATACAGCAACGCAGACAGAGTCGTTACCAATTGAAACTGTAAAGATATTTCTGCATGTGCTTTCACCGTATGCTCCGCACATCGCTCAAGAGTTGTGGCACCGTCTCGGTGAATCTGGATTTATCGCACATGAGTCATGGCCTCAATATGATGAGAAGGTGCTGGAAACTGCTACTGTAACTATCGTAGTCCAGATTAACGGAAAACTCCGAAACCGTCTCCAACTCCCTGCTGAATCTACTGAGAAAGAGATTGAGGCAGCTGCACTTGCAGACGAAAAAGTCCAAAAATACATTGATGGTAAAACCGTTCGAAAAGTGATTGTCGTTCCTAAGCGAGGATTAATCAACATTGTTGTTTAGTGATTAAGGTAAGTTATGCATCTATTATGTAAATTGTGTTTTCTTATCATATTCATGATGACAGGTGTTGTTGAATATATTGAGGCTAATGGAGGCAAATTGGTCTTTGCCATTAAAGAACCGTTACAAAATGAGGATGGGTTCCGTGCAACAACAAATACATTGAAGAAAGGACAGGATAAATCCAATTGGTGGGAATTCCATCACTATAATATAGGTATTATGAATCCTGATGGCACGGAGTTCAAACGTCTAACGAATGATGGGTTATCACGCAAACCAAGATTGTCACCTGATGGCGAGTTAATTGCATACATATCTGGTGTAAATAGTGAGAAATCTTTGTATATGATGTGGACTGAGGGTTCTGAAAAGACGGAAAAGTTGAAGAAAATGTATAACATTCACGATTTCTGGTGGTCTCCTTCCGGTCATGCGGTACTCGTTGTCGTAGAGTTTGACCGTCCCAAAGATAGACTTGAGAACTGGGTCATTCCTGTGAATGGAAAAGTAAGCAAATGGCGTACAAGGTATTGGGCAAAAGGATGGTTACATTGGGATGCAAAAGGTGAAAAGGTTAAAGAACCGAATAGAAGAATACTGGAAGTATTACCGGAGGGAATACAATGGCCCAAGTGGTCACCAGATAAAGAATGGATAGCATTTAGGACCGAAGGAGTTCTGGCACTTGCAGAACCGGATGTCGTTAGTATGGGAAGAACATGGTTCTTGCAGCTAAACGAACCACCTTGTACATACATTGAGGAGTGGTCACCAGATGGTAAACAAATTCTGTTTTATACATCTGGAGAGATTTGCATTGCGAAAGTTGAAAACGGTAGATTTAAGAGCTATAGAAATCTCAGTCTTTACAGAGGACGGTCTGCCACATGGAGTCCAGATAGTCGTCAGGTTGCTTTTATTGGTGCAGATAAGAATGGTAGACGGACAAGTGAAATCTTCGTTATAGATGTTGAAACTGGAAGTATGCAACAGATTACCTCAACGACTCACGAATTTTTTGATCTACATTGGCAATAATGCATTCCAAGTATTTATGGTAAAACTTACAATTAATGAAACATATTGTCCCAATTGCTTATTCATATAATGTAAGAGGCGCAATGAATTGCGCGACTACAAACGCGTTTTTCTAAATGCAAAGTGTATAGTTAATTGCAAATTTCACTATAGTTTTGACAGTTAAATAAACTTTTATGGAAAATACATATATTACAGATGAACAGAACAATGAACTAATCGGGAATCAATCTAAAAACTCTTACCCCGTTTCAATCATTCCTTTAGGAGGATTAGGAGAATTCGGACTCAACATGATGGTGTACGAGACTGAAAATGACATCATTGTCATTGATACAGGTTTCATGTTGCCGAACGCTGAGATGCCAGGGGTAGATCTGATTTTTCCGGACATCCATTACCTAATTGAACGAAAAGAAAAGGTCCGTGCAATACTTCTGACGCACGGTCACGAAGATCACATTGGAGCTTTGGCGTATGTTCTTCAGCAATTAGATGTTCCGGTTTATGGCACACAATTAACTCTTGCGATTGCAAGCGGTAGATTGAAAGAATACGGGGTGTTGAGTAAAGCATCTTTGAATGCTATCACTCCCGGTGATAACGTTAATTTAGGTGATTTCTCTGCTGAATTCATACATGTTACACATAGTATACCTGACTCAGTTGCAATCGCACTCCGAACACCTGTTGGGGTAATCGTCCACACAGGAGACTTTAAATTTGATGGCACACCAATTGATGGCAATTTGACTGACATTCAAACTTTAGCACGGTTGGGGACAGAGGGAGTTCACTTACTACTCTCCGACAGTACTAATGCTAATTGGCCTGGACAGACTCCATCTGAACGCAGCATTTATGATTCAATAGACAACATCTATCAGAAAACAGAACAGAGACTGTTTCTTTGCACTTTTTCTTCAAGTCTACACCGTATCCAACAATTTATTGATTTGGCGGTGAAACATCGCAGACTTATTGCTGTTACAGGTCGTTCACTTACTAACAACGTCCGTATTGCCACAGAACTTGGACTTCTTAAAATTAATCCGGATTACCTAATAGATGCAAAAGATGCTGCTATGTTTAAACCGCATGAGGTAGTTATTTTGAGCACTGGGAGTCAAGGTGAACCCCGTTCAGCGATGGCATTAATTGCACTTGATAACCATCCGTTTTTAAATGTTGAACCGAATGACACAGTTGTCATCTCCGCAAGAATCATTCCTGGAAATGAGAGATCTGTTGGGCATGTTATCAACCATTTACTGAGGCGCGGTGTCAACATATTCCATGAACGCAATGCAAATGTCCATGTTTCTGGACACGGTTCAAGTGAAGACCTAAAACTTATGCTGAATTTATTGCGACCCAAGTTTTTCATTCCAATTCACGGTGAATATCAGAACCTTGTCCGCCATGCAGAACTTGCTGAATCTGTCGGTATTCCAAGAGAAAACATAAATGTAGCAGAAGATGGCGAACTTATACAACTGACTTCTGAGTCATGTGAAGTGTATGAACGACAAGGACGTTCTGGTAGAGTGTTAGTGGATGGAAAACCAGAAATTGAACTTGAGGATATTGTACTAAGGGACAGAATCCAACTCTCACAAGATGGAATGGTAATTCCTATCATCGTGCTTCACAGTGATGGTAGTGCAATTGCAACTGAACCTGAAATCATATCTCGAGGATTTGTCTATATGGACGAATCTGAAGAACTCGTCAATGAAGCCAAAGAGATTACTCGCCATGTCATTGAAAACTTAACAAACGAACAGAAGCAAGAAACAGAAATAGTACAAGATGAGATTCGAGTTGCACTCCGCAAGTTATTTGCTAAACAGATGAAACGGAGTCCATTAGTGATGCCAGTCGTTATGCGCGTATAAATCGTTAACTGCTGTCCTATTGATCAAGTTCCCATAAAAGCACGGAATGGTCTTCGCTACCACTTGCTATTGTGTTGCCATCAGGAGAAAAGGCCACACTTCTTACTGAACCGATGTGTCCCTTGAATTCTTTTATTGCAGTGCCATTAACAGCATCCACAATTCGCACTGCTCCATCTCTGCCTCCGATTGCGATTGTATTACCATCTGGCGAATATGTCGCTCCCCAGATATAGAACTTGAATTCTGCGAGTGTGCTTTTTTTACGAGTATTAAAAGCATCCCATAAGCGAACTGTACCATCGGAACTACCGGTTACTATTGTTGAACCATCGGGTGAAAACCCGACTGAATTAATTACGTGTGTATGTCCTTTGAGTACTGTTTTAGATTGTCCAGTTGCAGCTTGCCATAATATTGCTGTCTCGTCAGAACTTGCTGTAGCAATCGTGCTCCCATCAGGTGAATACGCAATACTTCTGATGGAACCCGAATGGCCTTTGAGTGTCGCTTTTGTTTCTTCCGTAGCAACATCCCACAGTATACCAATATTATCCGCCCCACCACTTGCAAGTGTGCTCCCATCAGGTGAATATGCTAATGCTCTCCATAAGCGTCAATTTAGTGATTTTTTGCTGCATTTTCAAGGTGTTCTAATGTTGTGTCTCTATTAGCACGTCTCTCAATGTAGCACCCATTTTGGAAAGCGTGTTTTATTTCATCAAAAGTTTGCCGAAAAGACATTATAGACTTGCGGAAACCTATTGCAAGTGTGCGTGCGAAGGTGCTAATAAGTTCTGCTGTTTTTGTTAGACTATGTTTTAGACATCGCCAGCCGACCCTTAACATGATCCAGTGCCGCATAATTGCGACGATGAGTTTTGCATATAACTCACATAAGATTCTATATGGCTTGTCGCTACGGGAGGTATCAACTTTTCCAATGCTTTTGAAGCACTTGAACATCAACTCAATCTGCCATCGGATGCGTGCGACAGCACAAATCTGTTCAGCAGTCAGATGGTCTACTTCTATATTAGTAATGTAGATATTCCATCTTGCGAGCTGAAGTCGTTTTGGTGAAGGTTTCGTCTGCTTCCGCTTCGCACGATGTTTTATCTCCTTAATACGCTGTTGGTTTTCTGTTTCTGAAAGTCTTTGAACAACTAATCGTGCTTTGAGACGCTTGTTTTTACCTATAAAGATTTGTTTGTCCTTGAAGTTATCAGAACCCTTCTTGAGCCATTTTAGCAAGCAAAAAGGGTCACCTGTTTCATCATAGAGAAAACACTGGACTTTGTAGCGTGATATCCAAAAGACGTTTGCATCGGAAAGTCTTTTGAAGGTATCAAGTGAATAATAGCCGAGGTCTGCGAGGCGCAAACTGCCGGCGGGTAGCATATCAATCTGCTTTTCAATAGTGCTATCAGCGGTGATACCATTGGTCAGTTCAAAGTGTTCAAAAGTGCCTGTGGCACTATCAAAACGCAGGTGGAGTTTCACGGCAGCTGTGTTCGGTTTGTTCTTTTTGCTTCCACCTTCCCAAGTTTCGTGGAGCACATCAGGGAGTGTAATCCAAGAACTATCTTGTAAATAGACACCAGTGAACTTTTCAAGGAGCGGAAGCGTTTGCGGGTCGGCAGAAATAACCTGGGAAGCAGTAGCATCAAGGATAACTTTCAGGGTCTCTGCTGCTTCAGATGTAAATCGTTGTTCAATGGCTTGTCGTGAGATTGAAATCCCCAGTACACCAGCAGTTTGCGCAAGTTGTGTATAGGTGGCATCCGGGTTTTCTAACCAAGTCCAAATAAGTATTTGAGCAAAACGACTACCGTTGAGTTTACAACTTCTTTTGACAAAACCTGTATTGAGAGCTGCATCATTGGCTATAGTTGTAAGAATATGTTGCATTTCTTTGGGAACTTGTGATAATGTATTCATTGGAAACACCTCTTTGTAGACCATAATAACTCTATATCTACATTATATATGAGGTGTTTTCATTTTTACAGAAGTTTTATTTCATAATTTATACTTTCTCTGATTAAAAGTTGACACTTATCGGTCTTAGTGCATCCTTAAATTGACGCTTATGGTGAATATGCTAATGCTCTCACATAATCTCTATGTTCTGAGAGTGTTGCTTTTGGGAGACCAGCTTCACTTTCCCATAACCATATTTCTTCATAACTTCCAGAAGCAACTGTGTCTCCATCCGGCGAATATACAATACTCCAAACATACTCTGTATGTCCTGCAAGTAGACTTACTTCCTCACCAGTTTTGACATCATAAATCCACGTGCCAATATCACCTGCAACAGCAAGTCTTGTGCCATCGGGAGAAAAGGCTACATTACCTGTTATGCTACTCTTACCAAAGCGATATTTTGCACCGTCAGGCAATTCTGATCGAGGTATCTCTTGACTAATTTCTGTGTTCATCAAATTTATTCCTTTCATTAATTCTCTTCATCACTGTTAACTATATCACACAAATAGGATTTAAACAATACTCTTAATCTTCAATTCTATTGACTGTTTCAATCTTATATGTTAATATAATTACTAACAATTCAAATACGAAAATGTTCGGTATTTTCAAATAATGTTTCATAAAATTATTTGATTTCCCTAAAACACAACTTTCCTCAAAAAAATATCATAAATAAAATATAATGGAGTAAACTGATGAAATGCACATTGATGAAAACTCTTATAATTCTGTTTTTTGTAAGTTTTACTCTCGCATTAAACGCTGCATCTATTGATGATTTTATACCCTATGATAGTTTTTTATTTGTCAAATTGAATGGACTTGACGAGATACCTAACACGATTAAAAATAATGAAATAACTGGAATATTGAATGTATTGGGAACATCAGAGATTCTTGATCTATTCGGTCACAGTAGTGGTTTAACAATATGGTTGGATAAAAAACACAGCGTCAATGCGGCTTATATTGTGGATACTAAAGGGGACATGGTACTGATCCAACGTTTGAAAAAAATCGCACCAAGAATTTTAGGTGTGTTTGCAACTACACGCAAACAGAACGCAGGAAAACACAGATCAATCCAATATAGCGAACTCAATTTAGATGAAAATAAAATACTATACGGTTATGTTGATGAGTTTTTTGTAATAGGGATTGGTGAACGAAGTTTCAAAACCATTATAAATACTTATAAAAAGAAATCTCCTTCAATTTTGAAAAATGAGCGATTTGTTGAAGCAACGCAAAAAACAGGTGATGCAGATATATTTGTTTTTTCCAATATTGCCACCATTGATAACGCAAAAAAACGCAATGCTTTAATGTCCTTTGAAAAAGTGATAGAAGAATTAACACCTTTCACCTATATCTCAGCAACATTAAATCTTCAAGAACCGGGAGAATTTCTGAAAGCTTATGCCCCATTTACTCCAAATGCCCTTCAAAACATAGAAGAAATACTACCAATTCAGACACAAATGGCACATACTTTAGATTCAAAGAAAACAATCCGAACCATGTCTGGAAAAGATGATCTCTTCATTGCCATATCACCGATTGTCACACAAACACTCTGGTCTCTACTACGTGAATATATAGAGCAGAATGCTGATGGTGGCTTTTACGACGCTCTTAGTTTCTTAGAAAGTGAATTTAACACGGATTTTTATGCAGATGTGATACCAGCACTTACTGGAGAAGTCGCTTTGTCAATTTCTAAGTTCGAGCCATTTTTGACTCCTATAAAGAAGGATTCGATTCTATCGTTTCAGGGATCGTTGGATTCAGATGGGAACTCTGAAATAGAGATAAGTCCCATTGAACGATTTGGGGTCATTTTCAGTAGCATCAACCCCGCCAAATGGAATGAGTTTAATAATGCATTGGCTAATGCAGGTAATACCTCAACAAAACAATTCTTCGAATATGGTGGCACGACAGTATCTCAAGTTGCTGACAGTGTCTACCTTTCAAACATCAATGAACTATCAATTGCCAGTTTTGGAGAAGACGATATAATATCATTGCTTGACACGTTGTCAGCAAACAGACAGTTGCCAATTGATATAGAACATGTAGCACAGTCGTCTATTGCTTGTTTTCAATTGAACCTGATTACTCTTTTGGAAGCATTACTCGGAACTGAACACATATCAAACCCAGACGATATAGTATCATTGCTTGCGTGGTTATCTCTTGAAGAGAATGCACTCAGTTTACAAGCTGCCTTTTTAGAGAACACGCCGGCACTGAACTCGTTAATAAGATTTTCAGATACAACAGTAAATGGTATTATATCATCTCTGAAGAAATCGAAAACGAATGCAAATGAACTGAATTAGTTTTCCAATTTTAGTTTCTATTATTTTAATTTGACATCTGAGGAAATTGAATTAAGCATGAAAAAAACAATGTACGAAAAGATATGGGATGCACATCTCGTACGAGCATCAGAGGACGAGGTACCGATTCTATATATTGATACACATCTTGTCCACGAAGTGACATCACCGCAAGCGTTTGAAGGTTTGCGAATCAACAACCGTAAGGTGAGACGACCCGATTTAACTTTCGCAACGATGGACCACAATGTCCCAACTACGGATAGAAGTCTACCTATCAAAGACCTAATTGCTGCAAAACAGATGGAAACACTCGCACAGAACTGCGCTGAGTTTGAAATCCCTCTCTATGACATCAACAGTCCTGAACAAGGCATTGTCCATGTCATAGGACCAGAACTGGGTATCACGCAGCCCGGAAGAACTATTGTATGTGGAGATAGCCACACTTCAACGCACGGCGCATTCGGAGCACTTGCATTCGGTATCGGTACAAGTGAGATTGAGCATGTGCTGGCGACTCAATGTCTATTACAACACAAATCGGAGACATTCGAAATCCGCGTTGATGGGACACTGCCTTACGGTGTCACAGCAAAAGACATAATCCTCTCTATAATCGGACATATCGGCATTGACGGCGGCAATGGAGCCGTTGTGGAATATACAGGTTCGACAATCCGTTCTCTGAGCATCGAAGAACGTATGACGGTATGTAATATGTCAATTGAAGCAGGCGCACGTGCTGGCATGATTGCACCAGACGACACAACATACGAATACATTGCTGGTAGACAATTTGCCCCAAAAGGTGAAGCGTATGATGCAGCAGTTGAACAATGGAAGCAACTTCCAACAGACGATGGTGCTACTTATGATCGTGTCTTAGAACTTGATGCTACTAAGATAGCACCACAGGTTACATGGGGCACAAATCCGGGTATGGTTACGGATGTAACAGGTCTGGTACCAAATCCTGATGACATGCACACTACTGATGAAAAACGGGCAGCAGAGCATGCTTTGGAATACATGGATCTTAAACCAGGAACTCCAATGACTGACATCAGTGTTGATAGAGTATTCATCGGAAGTTGTACAAACTCACGTATTAGTGATTTGCGTGCTGCAGCAGAAGTAGTTAAAGGTAGAAAAGTAGCAGACACCGTCAATGCAATGGTTGTCCCGGGTTCACAGGAAGTAAAACGACAGGCAGAAGCTGAAGGACTCCATGCAATATTCCGCGCAGCCGGTTTTGAATGGCGTGAGGCAGGTTGTAGTATGTGTCTCGGTATGAACCCTGATACCTTGATGCCGGGTCAACGTTGTGCAAGTACATCAAACAGGAATTTTGAAGGTAGACAAGGCAAAGGTGGACGCACACACCTTGTCAGTCCACAAATGGCAGCTGCGACTGCGGTAGCTGGATTTTTTGTAGACATACGTACTTTTGAATAAGTCAAATACAGACTAATCTAAGATGAAAGAGATTATATAAATATCCACTCAATATTTAGGAAACAGCCGAGGTAAAAATGGAATCTATTATAATTGAAAAGATTAGGGAACTTCCTTTGGAACTTCAAGAAGAGGTAATTCATTTCATTGATTTTTTGCGAACCAAAAAAAGTACCAAACAGAAGAAAAAACCAAACTTGGAATGGATTGGTGGATTAAATGCGTATAGAGATGAGTTCACTGCCCTTGAACTTGAGAAAAAAGCGTCAGATTGGAGGGATTAGTGTTTCTTGCTGATACCAATATTTTTCTTGAAGCATTGTTGGGACAAGACAAAAAAGACGATGTCCAATCATTCTTACAGAATATTGACTTAAGCACAATCTTCATTACAGATTTGTCGCTTCATTCCATAGGCATTATTCTATATAGATTGCAGAATTATACACTCTTCAGTTCATTCACAGAGGATATAATTGTTGACGGAGTCGGGATTCTCTCATTACCTGCGGAAGATCTTAAAACGCTGGAGTTGACATCGGTTAAATATAACCTTGACTTTGACGATGCATACCAATACACAGTAGCTGTGAAATATGAAATGCAACTCATCAGTTTTGATACAGATTTTGATCAGACAGATAGGAAACGTATGGAACCTAGTGAGGTATTACAATCAATTGCTTGATATGTGTAACCCTATTTAGAAAAGAGACTACTTAAAGACACATAGAAGGAAACAGAAATATGGAAGCATTCAAAGAACACGTTGGACTTGTAGTTCCACTTGACCGAATTAATGTTGACACCGACCAGATCATCCCAAAACAATTCCTCAAAAGAATTGAAAGAACTGGTTTCGGTGAATTTTTATTTTTTGATTGGCGTTATCTTGAAAATGGTGATCGGAATTCGGAATTCGTACTCAACCACCCACGCTATGCAGACGCAAGTATTCTAATTGCTGGTGCAAACTTCGGCTGCGGTAGTTCCCGTGAGCATGCCCCGTGGGCATTGCAGCAATATGGCTTCAAAGCAATTCTTGCACCATCATTTGCTGACATCTTTCGCAACAATTGTTATAAGAACGGTATACTGCCTATTGCTTTATCTGCTGACGTTGTTACCTCGCTTAGTCAAGAAGCACAAGATACCGAAGGTTATAGACTAATGGTTGATTTAGAGGAACAATCGGTAATCTGTCCTGATGGCACTGCACACACATTTGAAATCGGTGATTTTGAGAAGTATTGCTTGCTCAACGGATTGGATGAGATTGGTTGGACTTTGCAGTATGAATCTGATATTACTGCTTTTGAGAACTTAGGTCAACAGTAGCCACAAAGCCTGTTCATTCAAATTATTTCTCTGCAACTTGGATCTTTTAAACTGCAGCAGGTATAATCATAAGAAACATAATTGGAGGCAAAAAAATGGCACAACCAAATAAAATTAGAGCTACCTACAAGAATGGTGTAATTGAACCGTTAGACGAACTCAATCTTCCTGACGGGCAAGAACTTGAGCTTGAAATCAAAGTACTCCCATCTGCCACCACTGTACTGTCTAAAGAAGAGAAAAAAGACTTGATTCAGAAAATGCGAGGGACTATGAAAGGTACTTGGGGAAGTAGTGTTGAAGATATCAATGCTTATCTCAAGTCAGAAAGGGATGCATGGAACAGAAGGCACTAAATTTTCGTTCAGTTCTCTTTCAAGATGCGACCGTGTTACTGGATACTTCTGTTTTAATATATTACTTTGAAGAGATTGAACCGTACTATCATTTAACAGAGGAAATCTTCAACGAAGCTAATGATGACAATATTAAGGGTTTTCTATCGGCTATATCAGTAACAGAATTTGTAACTAAACCATTTGCAGATGGAAAGGTAGCAGATGTTGAACGTTTTAAACATTTGCTATCTTCAATTTCAATACAAGTACTTGCTGTCACCTATGAAATTGCAGAATTGGCAGGTAAACTTCGCGCAAAATATCCAAGCACTCACACCCCAGACGCTCTAATTATTGCCACAGCGTTAGAGAATAGATGTGATTTATTTTTTACTAACGACAAGAACTTGAAGAAATTTGAAGTTTCTGGGTTTGATGTAATTGTGCTTGCAGATTATGTTGAATGAGGATGATGCAAGTTATCGTTATTAATCAAATCTTGGAACTGTGAGGTATTTTCTCAATTTGCCTTGTTATGCAATTATTCTACATCTATCTTTAGTACTCACTATATTTCTATTGCAAAGCTTAAGGTAAATTCCAAATTCATTAGGCGAGGTTTGAAACCTCGCCTACTTTATGAGGAAGATAAGTAATAATCTACAAAACTGCATCCGAAAATGTGTATAAGCGATTACGAATAATCTATGCAGTGGAGAATATAAATGAGGACTTTATCAGACAAAATCACACTTAATCTTGACGATGGTGCAGAAGTGTCCGTCAAAGGCTTCATCGCGCCGATTGAATACACACAATACAACTACTATGTCAAATGGGATGCATTGGCAAATCTGCGCGCAACTGAACCAGAGAAACAGTATCTCACTTCAATTTTCACTGATTTTCTACCCAGTTGTAACATTGCTGTCGGTGATTTTTGGGAAGTTAAGCAAGATGGTGTATTGGAAATACTAAAGCAACTTCATCCAAAACCGAATGTAGATATGCACCTGAATGCGGGAGATTCTTGTGGCCTGTGGGCATGTCTCCGCGCATACAATGATGAATATGCCGACATCATGTTTCGTCTACATGCTGAATTCCAACTAAAAAACGGTTGGTTCACACCATCTCAATTTAAGGGTAATCTAATAATTGATCGATGCAATGGTAGAATTGCCAGTTTTAAGATGTATGTTCCAAAGGGTGTACTAAATTTTGATGTCAACTGGCATACGACATTGGAAGGCGATAGCGAACCTTCATGGTGGACTGATATCGGATACTGTCCACAAATGGAACTCCGCGCAGGAAATGATGCAGGTCCAAATAGTATAGAATTCACGGAATTCATTTCACAGGAAGATGCAGAGCACAGACTGATACGTTGTTTTTACAAATCACAGCAAATCAATTGGGTTTCCTTGGAGGAAGCACTGAAATTGGCACCAACCCTACAGAAACCGATCCATGCTATTTCAATAGATGGACCACTGGCAGACGAATCCTGCTGAGGGAGTGGTAAAAGTTTGAGGGCAGGTGTCCTCTCTAATGAGCAAATTATTACATTCTTGAATGAAAACTTCATCAATACATGGGTGCCTAATGCAGAATTGGGACGAATCCGAAGTTTGCGAGAACCGATAGAAAAAAGACGATTACAAGAAGGCAAAACATTCAACAAAAACCATGAGTTAGCACAAACTATCATTAAGGGATGGAAAACCGGTACGAAAAAAGGTTCGCCGATGGATTGTTTCGTCATATCACCAGAGTTTGAACTGATGGGTAGACAACTCGTGAATGACTTGGACGATGACCGTAGAAATAGAGCATTACCATCAGAAGAGGCTTATTATCTTACATTTCTCAATGATGCATTGGAAGGAAAACAACCAGGTTTGGGGAATGTTGTTCTGACCTATGACAATCCTTCTCACGAGTTATCGGATGTTATTAGAACTTCCTCAGAAAACAATCAGAATCTAACTATTGTCATGATTGATGCCAGATCTTGTATAAACGGAGGTATATTGATCATTGACATTCTAATGGGCAGAGATGATGCAGAAGGTGCATTTTATTTATGTGACGGTGATTATATACTTCCCACGGATAGAGAAGTATCGGAGAATGATAGTCTTGCATGGACTTGGGGTGAATCCGATGAGACACTTCAGATAAAGCATCAATTCAACAGTGGACAATTTTTCAAGTTAATTGCTACACGTTATTGGGATGAGGATATTCCTTATATCAATGCATTTCACGCTAAAATTTCTGTAGAAGAAAATGCTCCAACTGGTATGAAGATTGTTCTTGATAGAGAACAACCGAAACAGAAGGCATTAGAGACTTTTCGTGCACCTGGACATGGATATCAGGATTATACTGTTGTCAATATTGATACATTAGCGTTTGGTAATGGTGGAATACTAACAATTGAAATTCAAGTTGGTAATGCAAAAGCATGCGGGTCGTTTGATCTGTTTGATGATGACACAAAACTGCCGACAAAAGGTACACCAAAGGAAGCACTCAGTTCTGCATGGGGAATTGAACCCGGGAACAATGGTACAATCACACACGGTTTTGAGAAAGGTAAGGTCTTCAAGCTTGGTGCTACAGGCGACTGGTTTAGTAAGAAGGGAGATATAAACGCTTTTCACGCGATTATTTCTGTAAAGGAAAAATAAATGAATACAACAAGCAAAATATCGATTAATATAGAAAACGAAGAAAAAGTAACTGTCAAAGGCTACATCGCACCTATTGAAGACATGAAACCTAACTTTCACGAAGAATGGGATGCGTTGGCGAATATGCGTGTAAACGAACCAGAAAAGGAATATAACACAACGGATTTCCAAGCCTTTCTTCCCGGTGAACCTGTTGCTATCGGTGATTGTTGGCAGATTGAAGAAAATGGGGTATTGGAGCTTCTCAAACAATTGAATCCCAATCCGAATCTGGATATGCATATTAATATTGGGGATTCCGCTGGATTGTGGGCATGTCTACGTGCATATAACGAGCAACATGCTCATATTGTGTTTCGTATTCATGCAGAATTTCAATTAGAAGATGGATGGTTCACGCCTTCTCATTTTGCGGGAGATCTTATTATTGACCGGAACAAACAGGATGTCGTTTCTTTTCGTCAGTGCGTTCCTGAGGGAAAATGGTTTGATGTAAATTGGAAAAAAGATAAAGACGATCCAAACCATTATTATAGTACAGCTTCCGGTGTATGTCCAAAAATTGAACTATATGGCGGTTTGCGAGATTTACAGAAAGATACAAAATTTGCTTTATCTATTACACAAAAAGAAGCAGAAGAGAAACTAAAAAAACAATTCTACAAATCAGAGCAAATAAACTGGGTTCCCTTTGAGGACGCAGTAGAATTAGCACAGGCACATCAGAAACCGATCCATGCATTATCTATTGATGGACCGCTTGATGATGAAGCGTGCTGAGGCAGCGGAAAAAACTTGAGGGCAGTTGTCCTCTCCGATGACCGAATTATCAATTATCTAAATGAAAATTATATCAACACATGGATACGTACTATTGAGTTGAGAAACATGCGTGATACATTGGGATATCAACAAATACACCCCTTGGCGTGGGCTATCATCAGTCATAAATGGCGTAGAGGTCCTGTAGACTCTTGGATCATATCCCCAGAACTTGAAGCAATAGGACATGTCCCGATCAATGAATACCTTGGAGAAAACAGACGTGAAGACGGCACACTTGAAAGTGATAATTACTTGTTGTTTCTCCAAGATACCTTATCAGGAAAACTGCCTGGATTAGGGAATATTGTTTTCACTCCCGATAATCCATCACATACAGTATTAGACGTATTTCGCACACCAGAATTTGGACATCAGGATTATACCGTTGCTGTTATTGATACGACTGCATTTAAGAGCAAAGGCACACTGACTATTGATATAGAATTGGGCAACGATAAAGCGTATGGTTCATTCTTTTTGCTTGATGCAGACCATAAACTGTCCTTTGATGCTGATAATAAACGACCAGATGGTAGCATGTTTGATGGTGCACACGACGTTGGTTGGTATGATCCGTGTGAAATAGGACAGATGACACATCAATTTGAACAAGGACAAATATATAAACTGGTTGGTATGGGATGGGCATCTAACGAAAAGGGAAGTATTAACGCATATCGAGCAAAAATCACTGTTGAGGTAGAATAAAATGAAAATCAATCTAAAACTAAATGATAGCGAAAAAATATCAGTCCAAGGATACATAGCACCGATTGAATACACACAATACAACTTCCATGTTGAATGGGACGAACTCGCAAATCTACGTGTTGCAGAACCTGAGAAGCAATATCCTTTATCAATCTTTCAATCTTTTCTACCATTGGAACCTGTTTCGGTCGGTGAATGTTGGGAAATTCAAGAGGAAGGTCCATTGGCTTTACTAAAACAACTCTACCCACGTCCAGTGCTGAAACTGGTTATTGATTCAGGGGATTCTTACGGTCTGTGGGGATGTCTACGCGCTTACAACGATAGGTATGCTGAAATTATTTTTCGTATTCATGCAGAATTTATCATGAATAATGGTAAGTTTACACCATCACAATTCGCAGGACATTTGCAAGTTGACCAAATTAAGCAGGAAATTGTGCATTTCAAGATGTATGTGCCTCCTACTACACTGAACTTTGATGCAGGTTGGACACGGGAAAATGAGGATACTTGTGCTGAAATCGGATATTGTCCAAGAATGGAACTATCTGCGGGGGATTCTGTCATTAAAACAGAATTTATTGAGTCAATACCCCAAGGCGAAGCGGAACGTGCACTGATATTACGTTTCTACAAATCACAACAGATAAACTGGGTATCTTTGGAAGAAGCGATGGTACTTGCAACGACACAACAGAAACCAATTCACGCTATTTCCACCGACGGTCCACTTGCGGATGAGTCCTGCTGAGGGACTGGTAAAATCTTGAGGACAGGTGTCCTCTCTAATGAGAAAATAATAACGTTCTTGAATGAAAACTTTATCAATACTTGGGTTGCTAATGCAGAATTAGGACGCACCGGTAGTTTACAGGAACCGATTGCCAAAAGACGTGAACGTGAATGCATCACCTTTGATGCCTCACACATCTTAGCAAAAGTAATTATGAAAGGATGGGTAAAAGGCTCACCTGTAGACTGTTTTGTTATATCGCATGATTATGAATTGATGGGTGGTTTAGATTACAATGAGTTCCTTGATAACTTAGGGAGAATGCACGATTTTGATGCATACATGTCATTTCTCCAGGATTCAATGAATGGAAACCGTCCCGGTTTGGGAGATGTTATTCTTACGCCAGAACAATCATCACAAGAGGTATTAGACACAATATCAACTCCAAAGAAAGCACATCAGGACTATACAGTTATCGGCATTAATACAACTGCGTTTGAAAACGGAGGCACGCTTATTATTGATTTCCAAGTTGGCAGAGATGATGCAGTCGGCTTATTTTTTCTGCTTGATGGAAATAGAAAAATCCCATCTGAGAAAGTTCCTGAAGGTATTGACCCAGCAGCATGGCACAGTCAAGAAAGTGATGAATATGAGAAGGCTCTTGATGCACTTGCTTATTGTTGGGGTGTATTTCCAAACGAAACCAGTCAACTAAAATACGATTTTGATAAAGGTCAACTGTTTAAATTATGTGTTACTGGAGATCAATGGGGTGGAGCCGGTGCAATAAACGCTTATGTCGCTAAAATAACCGTTGATAACAAAATAGATGTCTCATCGAAAATTGACAAAACTGAAGATGAAGAGGGTATTGTTACTCCCATTTCAAGTGAGATAAACGTAGTCCTTGATAAATCACATCCTTCCAAAGAAGTATTAGACATTTTTCGTGCACCAGGAAGTGAGAAACAAGATTACACCGTTCTCAATATTGATACAACCGCATTTCAAGATGGTGGATTACTTTCTATTGACATACAGGTAGGTGGTGCAAAGGCTTACGGATCATTTGATCTCTTTGATGAAGATGCGGAACTGCCAACAGAAGGAATTCCAGATGAGGCATTGGAATCTGCATGGGGAATTGAACCCGATACAAGTGATAATATAAAATACCGTTTTGAAAAAGGCAAAATTTTCAAGTTAGGTGCTACCGGAGATTGGTATAGTAACAAAGGTGACATCAATGCCTTTCATGCCATTATTTCAGTGAAGGGAAAATGAATGTCTTTGATACAGAATTTGACATTTCTGTTATGATATGTTAAAATACAATATATCAGGAGGTGCCGCAACTATGGCATATTTTATTACTGAAGAATGTATCGGATGTATGGCATGTTTAACCAACTGTCCCGTGGATGCAATCACTGGGGACCGCAATATGCTTCACATCATTGACCCAAATATCTGTATTGACTGTAGTGCTTGTGGGATGGTCTGTCCGGTAGAAGCAATCCGTGACCAATTTGGTGATGTGTGTAAATTTATTCGACGACCAACTCATAGGCCAATTGCTGTTATCTATGAAGAACTCTGCTCTGGGTGTGATTTCTGCGTCCATATTTGTCCGTGGGAATGTCTGGAACTGAAAGACCCTGAGACAGGTGAGCATGCTGAAAGTTTCTTCGGGATCTGCGAATTGGTGAAACCAAAAGATTGCGTTGGCTGCAAGTTATGTGAAGAGGTCTGCATAAAAGATGCTATCCGAGTCGAATCACCTGTGTTATTAGAACTCGCTGAAGCCGCAGACTAAACTCATCAATATAGAAATGAGTTCTACACCTTTCAAACCTACTAATTTAGTCTTTGTCATCTCTGGGCCTTCTGGGTGTGGGAAAAGCACAGTTGTAAATGCATTGTGTGATTCTGATAACACATTAAGACTCTCAATCTCCGCTACAACACGCGCCGCACGACCTAATGAAGTTGACGGTGTGAATTACCATTTTTTGACACGCGATATATTTGAGGAACGGATCAAACAAAATGCATTCTTAGAATGGGCAAAATACCATGACAACTATTATGGGACACCGAAATCTGAAGTTGAAGAAGCAAGTAAAGATAACAAGGATACTGTTTTAGAAATAGAGGTAAACGGAGCACTACAAGTCAAAAACCAGGACCTCACACCTGTCAGAAGCATCCTAATATTCCTGATACCATCGTCTTATGATTCTTTAGAGAGTAGGCTACGAGGAAGAAAAACCGAATCTGAGGTAGAACTACAGAAGAGATTAGAGATCGCACAAACTGAGATACAACAAATTACACATTACGATTATTGTGTTATCAACCATAAAGGTAGATTGAAACAGACTATACGTAATATTCAAGCTATTATCTCTGCAGAACGGTGCCGCATTAATCCTGAACAAACTTCCGAGTTCATCCAATCTTTTGGAATTCCAAATAATGACGACTTGTGAGCCATACTTCCCATGGAACTCAAAAACCGAACTATACTTTTAGGTGTTACTGGTGGAATCGCAATCCATCGTTCACTTGATTATGCCAGTCAGTTGGTAAAATCTGGTGCATCTGTTCATGTTGTAATGACAGAAAACGCCACTCGTTTGGTAAATCCGTTACAATTTCAAGTGTTGTCACGGAATCCCGTGCTGCTTGATCTGTTTGAAACAGGTGATGATTGGAAGCCTCCACATATTGACCTTGCTGACCGGGCAGACTTGCTTGCTATTGTTCCCGCAACTGCAAACATGCTCGGCAAGATGGCTAACGGCATCGCTGATGATGCACTCTCTACTGTCGCTATCTCTGTTCACTGTCCGATTCTCATTGCTTCTGCGATGAACGGACACATGTATAAAAACCCTATCGTGCAAAAAAACATATCTGAACTCAGTAGACATGGTATTGAATTCGTTGAACCAGAAAGCGGTGACCTTGCTTGTGGGTATGAAGGTATTGGACGATTGAGTTCTGTGGATATAATTCTTCAACGCACACATGAAATATTAGGTGTCCATCAAGATCTGCGGGGGAAACGAATTCTGGTTACTGCAGGTGCAACGCGCGAATACCTTGATCCTGTTAGGTTTATCACCAATGGATCAAGTGGAAAGATGGGATATGCCATCGCAGAGGCAGCAGCACATCGCGGGGCATCAGTTCAATTGATTAGTGGACATGCGACGATCTCACCACCCAATGGAATTGATATTACCCATGTTGAAACAACACAAGAGATGCATGAGACTGTCCTTGAAAAGTTTGATGAAACCGACATCGCCATAATGGCAGCTGCCCCTGTAGATTTTCGTCCAGCAGAGTATACACCACACAAAATAAAAAAACACACAGACACATTATCAATTACATTGGAGAAAAATCCAGATACTGCACAGAAACTTGGCGAAATCAAAGACCATCAGTTGACTATCTGTTTTGCAGCAGAGACGAATGATGTACTTGAAAACGCTAAAGGGAAGTTAGATCGCAAGAACTGTGACCTGATAGTTGCAAACGACATACTCGCTGAAGGTGCAGGTTTTGCAAGTGATACGAATATAGTTACTTTAATGGATAAAACAGGCAATTGTGAACAACTTCCTCGTCTTTCCAAACGGGAAGTAGCAACTGCAATTTTGGATCGCGTTGTTAGGTTATTGTAACAATAGTGTGTACTTGCTACCTTCGCATCTGAGAATGTACATCAAGAAAGCATGGTAATGGAAATAAGTGAACCATTCCCGACTGACACTCCTTCAACACGCCCAAACATTCTTTAGGTCAAATCGAACATACCCAAAGAAACAATTAGGACAACATTTCCTTATTAACCCCGAAGTCCTATCCATTATTGTTGATGCTGGTGAAGTAGCACAAACGGATGTTGTTATTGAAATTGGTGCTGGACTTGGATGCCTAACAGCATCTTTGGCTCAAATAGCAAAAACCGTAATTGCAATTGAAATCGATCCGTTATTACATGCTGAATTAGAAGTGCAATTTGCTAATGACAAAAACACAGATATAATCCAGGCGGATATCCTTGAAATACCAATACCATCCATCATTCCCCAAGATACATGTCCAAAGGTTATCGCTAACCTTCCTTATGGAATAACTACTCCTATTTTGTGGAGACTTCTGAACCATGCGAACTTGCTAAATAACTGTATATTAATGATGCAATGGGAAGTCGCTGAGCGAATAGTGGCAAAACCCGGAGGTAAAGACTATGGTGCTTTGACAATCGGTATATCCTATTATGCAGATAGTGAATTAGTCGTGAAATTGTCCCCTGAGAACTTTTATCCAACACCACAAGTCGAATCAGCTCTCCTTAAACTGACTATGCTTAAAGAACCGAGGGTTTTAGTGAACGATGAAGTCCATTTCTTTAGGGTTGTTAGAGAGGCATTTCGGGGAAGGCGAAAGATGCTTAAAAATACGTTACGTCGCTATGCTACAGTTGAGACTTTGACAAACACGTTAACCGACCTAAACATAGCACCAGAAAGACGGGCAGAGACATTAGATATAACGGAATTTGCTGCTTTAGCAAACAGACTACAACCGGATGTCTAAATTCAGAAGTTCCCAATATACAATCTTCCACTCCGATTCTTCCCGTCGAAATTCAAAGATACACTTCGCTTCAAGGTGGCTCACACCATCGTCTTCTGCGTTCACTGAGTCTACTTCCAACAACAGTTCTATAGATGCTTTCCTCGCATGGGTGATATCCATCTCTCTATCTTTAAACAAA
This sequence comes from Candidatus Poribacteria bacterium, assembly GCA_965214095.1. Lineage (GTDB taxonomy): Bacteria > Poribacteria > WGA-4E > WGA-4E > WGA-3G > MSPOR6. The sequence continues at coordinate 4,282,427 of OZ243938.1, forward strand.
AAATGCAGTTGTGAATACTTTTCAAAAACATTGGTGAATGTAGGTTCAACACTTTCATAGTTGGGTGGGATGACACCTGATGCAACACCAAATATCGTAACGGGATCATCAGATGCGACATAAGATTCTGAAAAAAGAGATTGGATTTTCGGTATATTTTCAAAGTCTAACGATTCAAGTAGGTCCGATAAGTTTTCAAGAAACGCATTTAATTCGTCAGTAGGATCGTGTAAAGGGGTTATGGAAATTGGTAGAACCAACCGTTCTCTATCAAGTATAAATTTGTGGGTGTAACTTTGGTAATCAGGATCAAGAACGACTAATTCATGCTCTGCTACATAAGGTATGTCGAAAAAAGTGAAACCCCCATCCGCTTCCGTGTGCACTTCCTTTCCATCTAAACGGACAACTGAGCCGGGAATAGGATTCTTAGTTTGGGCATCTTTAACAGTACCAGACACAGTCCCCATAATAGGTGTCAATGTTACATTTAGAGTCAACTGTTTCTGGTTCAAAACAATGGTCTTGGAATAAGTCTCGTAAAACTTGACTTCAACGGTGAGTTTTTGATTGTCTGTATATGGGATTTCCGATAATGTAAATTTACCTTCTGCATCTGTTCTTACTTCCATATCTAAGAATTTTACAACTGCATCAGTAATCGGTTGGTTTGTGTGATTATCCGTTACAATACCTGTGATGCTCCCAGTATTACTTGACTCAGTTTGTGTAGGTACTTTAGGATCTACATTGTCTCCGTCATCATCTGTTCCACAACCAAGGTGAACAGATAGTATTAGTAATAAAATAAAAATAAAGTGTTTAGAAAGAAAAACTTGCATTTATACTCCAAATGTGATACTCTTTAAGCATTAAATTTATCTAATTTGTAAAGGAGGACGTAGAATGTCACGCGTATGTACATTATGTGGAAAACGACCGAGAACAGGGAATAAAATCAGTGCATCAGAACAGCACACCAAACGCCGTTGGCTACCGAATCTTCAACGTGTTCGGACTATGACCGAAAATGGTCCGAGGCGAATACGTGTATGCACGTCTTGTATTCGTAGTGGTAAAGTTGCTAAAGTCATCTCCCGCATGTCGTCCGATGTGTAAGACCTTACATCTTTCGGACGACCCTATCCACACCATTCAAGTCTCTAATTGTATCCATTACTTCTTTCAACTGTTGGATACCCGTTACTTCCAAAGTGAAATAATCGTTTGCAGTATCATCAATTCTTGTTTTGTCAGAAGATTTGAAAGTGCCTTCTCGAATGTTAACTTGGAAGCGAGCGATCGCAGTTGTTATTTCCCCCAACATACCGGGTTTATCGTCACATTCAACATATATTTGTGCTGGATATGTCACACCTTCATCTGCATACATGTTAACTCCAATGAACCGCTCCGGTTCATCTAATAAGCGAGCACATCCAGTTCTATGTACAGAAACCCCACGTCCGCGTGTCAGATAACCTACAGTGTCATCACCAGGAATTGGGTTACAACACTTCATTGCACGTACCATACCCAAGTCAATACCATTTTCCAGTTGGATTGGAACTTCTTTGCGTTTCGGCACCTGAACTTCTTCCGCGTCTTTTTCCTTTTCAGGTCTTAACTGGTTCACCACCTGCGTTGCAGATGCGTTGCCATTACCTATTTGGATATATAGTTCTTCTACATCCTCAAAATCAAGATGTTGAGCGATCTCAAGTAGTTTAGGAGATTTCATATAATCGCTTGCATTCAGGTATGATACTTGCAGTTCCGCTTTGAGGAATGTCTTTCCTAATTCAATTGCATCAGCTTTGTCTTTATCACGAAACCAGTGTCGTATCTTGGAGCGTGCATTATATGTTTTTACGAATCGAATCCATGACCTGCTTGGAGAGCTCTTCGGGTTAGTCAATATGTGTACGCGATCACCATTTTGTAAAGGTTCACGGATCGGTTTTAGGATATTGTTAACCTCGGCTCCACAACATGTGTTTCCTATGTCTGTATGGATTTTATATGCAAAATCAATTGCAGTTGAACCTGATGGAAGCGCGTGAATATCTCCCTTTGGTGTAAAAACATAAACTTCATCCTGAAATAGTTCCAATTTCATTGATTCAATGAATTGACCGGGGACATCTTGTGTTTCTTGAATGTCTTCAAGCATTTCTTTGTAATTGGCGAATATAGATAATGCTTCCTTGGTTGTAGGAACACCTTCTTTATAACTCCAATGTGCTGCAATACCATTTTCCGCGACTTGATGCATCGCTTTACTCCGAATTTGGATTTCTATCGGGTTTCCGCGATCTAAAATAGTGGTGTGAAGTGATTGGTACCCGTTCTTTTTCGGTTGGCCAATCCAGTCTCTGAGCCGGTCAGGAAGGTATCCCCATCTTAGATGCAATACACCAAGTGCGTTATAACAATGCCAGTCATCTTCAACAATTACGCGAAGTCCAACTAAATCACAAATATCCTTAAATGGTGTACCCTTCAGATGCATTTTTTGGTAGATGCTATAAATATGTTTCGTTCGTCCCCTGATATTTGCGATGATTCCGTGTTTCTTGAGCTCTGCATGAATTACTGCTTCCATTTTTTTGCAATAGGTTTGTCGTTCTTCCAATTTGTCTTTAAGAAGGTCTGCAATTTCTCTGTATACATCGGGGAGTAGGTATTTGAGCGACATATCTTCAAGACGGCTCATGATTGACCAAATACCAAGACGGTGGGCGATAGGGGCATATATTTCAAGTGTCTCTTTAGCTATTCGTTGCTGTTGTTCTGTAGATAAGTATTCTAAGGTCTCCATATTGTGGAGCCGATCAGCCAATTTTATCAAGATAACACGCATATCTTCAGCGGTTGCTAATAATAATTTTCTGTATGTGTCAGCTTGTCGTTTCCGTTTACCACCACTGAATTTATATCGACTGATTTTTGTTACACCCTCAACTAAATGAGCGATATTTTCCCCAAACTTCTCCTCCATTTCATTACGCGTGACACCAGTATCTTCCAACACATCATGCATCAAACCCGCGCAGATAGTGTCAATATCTAATCGCAATTGCGCAAGGATTTCTGCAGTCCTCACACAATGCATAAAGTAAGGATCACCTGATTTACGCAACTGCTTTCTATGTGCGGACTCGGCGAAACTGTAACTCTTATTGAGGAAATCAAAGTCTGTTTCAGCTTCTGGATTATGTTTCTGAATAATCTGTAATAGGGATTCCACACTCATCTTTAATTTGCTCCCAAATTTGACGACTATTCTCTTCTACCTGGAATTTCAGAAATTCTTGGCTGTTCTGCAGTAACCATTCACATTTCAGATAAGTTGTTGACCTATTCAATTGTTTTTTTTCTGATGGAAGTAACTTTATAGTATGATTATCAGATTCAGTTCTGTTTTCAATAAAACCTAATTCTTCAAAGATTGTGAGTCCGGTGTAGATAACTTGTTTTGAAGTATCTTCAAATGAATCGGTAAGTGATTCAATACCAATATAATTTGTTCTAGCGTTCTGTCTCAATTCTTGGTAAAGAAGTGTAAGAAACTTTCTGTCTGGAACCACTTTATTTAATGCATTCTGTAGTAATTCTACATCCGTCTTAGTATTGTATAGGAGATGTAGCAATGTCGTATTTTGCGTATTTGCTGCTGGTTTGCTCCGGCTGAAGAAATCCGCAGATTGCTTTGTTAAGTGACAAAATATAACATGCTCTACATCAGGAACAGTATCTATTGCAGATTCTGATATGATATCTGAAGAGACAACTGCGGCAAGTTCTCCACTCTTAAGTTTTTCCAATAGTTTAATTTCTTCTTCCAATACTGTTGTTTGGTCGTGTCGACCTGTAGATTCTGCATGTTCAGGTATAACATGAGTCAACAATTGTTCTATTTTCTCAGGACTGTGTACATATATTATACACTTATTTTTGTTATTGAGCAAACCCAAGAGATATTCTTTTTTGTTCTTGTTTCTTGAGTCAACGACTCTTCCAGATGAAGGAAAATCACTGGGTGGAAAAACCGTTTGGTTTGGTGATCTTTCACGCACACGAAATTCTTCAAGAATAAGTTGAACGGATCGAGTGTCATTATACTCATTGATTTGAGGAGAATATGCCATATCTATTGAAATGGCTGGTCGACTCAATGTTGTGTAGTGTTCAGATTTCCGCCAACCTACCGTTCTTAATTTAGAGGCCCCATTGCTTACTCTCATTGACAGATGAAGTTGATCCTTTCCCATCAACGTAGGTGGACCTACAATTGAAAGACTCTTGCTAATAAAGCGTGGAGATGGATTTTCTAAGCCAAATGGTTCCAATATTGAGAACTGTTCTAAAGTTTGTAACGTAAGGGTTTGTAAATTTGTTTCAAAATCTAAGGTAAGTTTGGGTATTAAGTCGGTTTCAGTAAGATGTTCGCATGCGAATTCGTTGAATGCTCTTTTAAATTTATTGAGATTTTCTTTCTTTAGTGTCACTCCCGCAGCTGCTTTGTGTCCGCCATGTTTGATGAGAAGGTGTGAGCAGCTATTCAAACTATCAGCAAGATTCATTCCTTCTATACATCGTCCCGACCCTGTGGCTTCATCCCCATCTATCACAAGTACGAAGATCGGACGATAGTACTGTTCAAGCAGACGCGCTGCAACAATCCCTACGACTCCTTTCGCTTGTGGACCCCATTCGCTATCTGCCACAACTAACCCTTTATACTCATCAAGGTTCTCATCTATTCTGAGTTTTTCATTAGCTTTTTCCTGTATGTCTTTTTCTAAATCTTTTCGTTTCTGATTACATGAATTTAATTCATCGGCAAGTTTCTCAGCAGTTTCAGCTGACTCAGTTGTTAAGAGTTCAACAACCGTTTTTGCAGTATCCATTCGTCCTGCTGCATTTATACGAGGTCCCAATCCCCATGATAAAGCCTGTCCATCTAATTCGTTATCAGGAAATTTAGCGACATCACACAGTTTGCGTATTCCGATACGGCTTTGCTTACTGATTTCTTCTAATCCAAGTTTGCTTAACGTACGGTTTTCACCAGTAAGTGGTGCGAGGTCAACGACTGTACCTAACACGACGAGATCAAGCAATGAAGTAAGGTACGCCTCATCTTCTATCAATCCTTGTGCTAATTTGAAAGCTAATCCAACGCCAGCCAGATCGGTGTAAGGATATTCATTTCCTGGAATTTTCGGTGATATGATTGCATAAGCAGGAGGAGGGTCGCTTTCAGGGGGTTGGTGGTGGTCAGTCAGAATTACATCCATACCAAGTTGATTTGCAAATTTAACTTGATCAATTGAAGTTATTCCGCAGTCAACAGTTATCAGTAATTTACATCCTTTCTCGCTGATTTCTTTAATCGCTTGTTTATTAAGACCGTATCCTTCTTCATACCGATGTGGGATGTAGTATTTGACTGGAAAATCAATATGTTGAAATGCATTGACCAATAGTGCTGTTGCAGTTGTGCCATCTGCATCATAATCACCATAAATACATAATTGTTCACCGTTTTTGATAGCATTCCGGATTCTTTCAATTGCTTTTGCCATATCTGCCATGTCAAACGGAGAGTGAAGGTCAGCATAGGTTGGGTATAGATATGTTTTCGCATGTTCAACCGTTTTTATTCCGCGGTTAACAAGTAAACGTGCTACAAGTGGTGTGATGCCGAATTCCGCTGCCAGCATAAGACTCGTGTCAATATCTGGGTTCTGGTATCGCCATATTTTTGAGGGCTGCTGTTTCATTAAATTATAATCTCTTATGTATGTTAATTGTAATATAGTACAAGAATCTATTAGTTTAATAAGAGTTAATATATCATGAAATGTCTCATTCGTCAATGTAATCTAATATTTTTGCCAGGGTTATTAATGAATACGACTCCTTAAAATTAAATAACCCTGCCAAATTTGCCAATCCGTTGCAAATATGTTACAATAGCCACATAATACCTTTTACCTAAAAGAGTCAAACATTAGATGGGAAGTGAATTTAAAAGAACACTCATAGTTTTCATAGGATTTATTCTGGTTTTAGCTGCTATCCTAATCGTTCTCATCCTACGTTATTCAGCCTATGGTTCAATCATAGAAACGATGGAGATGGTAGACTTCAATGGGATTTTCTTAGCATTTATGGGTGCAGCAGTGCTGAACCTGATTAGTGTTGTTCTAACATTCGGTCTGGCGCGTGCGTGGGTAAAAGAACAACCAGAATTCGCTGAGAACATATTTCGTTTTGCCAAAACTATCAGTATAACGTTGATCATTATAATTGGTGGTTTAGCAGGGGGAATTATTGTACTAAGAACTTTGTGGACAATCGGATATTTTTAAGTTTGCATTTGTATTGTAAATGTGATATAATACCGTAATTAATATTTGGCTAAACATTCAATAGTGTTTAGTATGTATCAACATTTTGTAAAGATTGATTAATTGTCGTCCAGTTTACAGAAAAGGTAAATACAAGATTAGTCGTGTGTAATCGCTATACGGGTTGTTCATTTTGTTCAATTACACGTAACTATATTGCACATGCAGGATTATTCATGGGGGTGTGAAAAATACACTATAGAGGCAGACGTAATCAGAAACCGAAGGAAAGACAGACTCGTTCTAATTATCAAATACGAGCCAAAGAAATTTTGCTTATTGATGAAGAAAACAATCAGGTTGGTGTGATGACACCACGCGAGGCGATGAATCGTGCTGAAGAAGTCGGTTTGGATTTGGTTGAAGTTTCACCAAATGCGAAACCACCTGTTTGTAAGATAATGAATTACGGGAAATATCAATACGAGAAGAATAAACGTGCAAAAGAGGCCCGAAAGAAACAGTCGAAGATTGTCCTGAAAGAGATACAGTTTCGACCAGATACTGCCGAACATGATTACCAATTCAAAAAACGTCATGTTGAAGACTTTTTGAAAAACGGTTGGAAGGTACGGGCAACTGTGCGTTTTCGCGGTAGGGAGATGCTCCACACAGAGTTGGGCAGAAACATGCTTTCCCGATTGGAAGAAGACGTGGCTGAACTGGCAGAGGTAGAACAACCTGCTAAGATGGAAACACGTGTCATGACCATGCTTCTAACACCGAAATCTTCATAAGTTAGTGTCTCATACATTCTATGAACGGCACAACAACGCATATTTGTGTTCATAGAATTCTGTATCCCTTCTGATTTGACGGCTATTGAAGAGATACACCTTTTGCGAGGGGACAACGTTTCTCCTCGTTTATTTTGTAAGTTTATGTCTACACCCTATCTAAAGAGGACCTTCAATAAGTCAGTTAATAAAAGCCGTAATAGAGGATATTGTAATGCCGAAAAAGAAAACGCATAAAGGCGCAGCAAAACGTTTCAAATTTACTGCAAAAGGGAAGATTCGCCGTAATCGAGCGTATGCGGGACACTTATTTATCTCAAAATCTGCGAAACGGAAACGACGTTTACGACAATCTACATTAGTTGATCCAAGCAATGAGAAACGATTGAAACGTTTAATTTATTAGGAGTTCAAAATGTCACGAGTAAAAACAGGGAATATCCGCCGGAAACGGAGGAAACGGATTCTTAAGCATTCCAAAGGTTTTCGTGGTGGACGTAATAATCTCAGACGTACCGCGGTGGAAGCGGTTGAAAAAGCGTGGAATCACGCTTATACACATAGACGTGCGCGAAAACGCGACTTTAGACGACTCTGGATTATGCGTATTAATGCCGCCGCAAGACTGCACGGATTGACATACAGTAAATTCATTCACGGACTAAAGACCGCAGGTGTGGAATTAGATAGAAAAGTCCTTGCTGACATTGCAGTGAATGATGCATCAGGATTTGAACAACTTGCCACCTTGGCAAAGGGATAGATTGAACGGCAGTGAAGGGCAAAGTAGGTCGTTGAGACATCTCAAACAGAGATACCGTGCCATCGGCTGGAAGCGCGGTTTTGGGAGCAACGACTGAATTTCATCCTGGAGCCAATTGACAAAGAAATGAAGCGGGCAGATTTAACAATCTGTCAAGCGGGGTGGTACCGCGGAAGTAGATGCTTGTCGCTTTCGTCCCCATAAATATCTCAAGTAAAACTTGAGATAGAGGGACAGTGTGACAGGCATAAATTTTTTATAAGGCGACTATGAAAGCAGAATTAGAAGCAATTCAAGTAGCAGCACAGGAAGCATTAAAAGATGTGAAAACTGCAGAGGCACTTGAATCGCTGAGAATTGAATACTTTGGACGCAGAGGAAAGTTGACAGATGTTATGAAGGGCATGGGGCAACTTTCTAAAGAAGAACGACCTGTTATTGGAAAACTCGCGAATGAGGTGCGTGCATCCTTAACGGAAGCTTTTGAAGTGACGAAGAACGCACTGGAGAGCGAACATCAAGAACAGCAACTCATTGCAGAATCAATTGATATTACACTTCCTGGACGAAAACCTGCTTACGGGAAAGCACACCCCGTGATGCAGACGTTAGAACGGATTGAATCGATTTTCACACAAATGGGGTTTCAAGTGGTGACGGGACCAGAAGTTGAAACGGAACATTATAATTTTGATGCGCTAAACACACCACCTGACCATCCCGCCCGCGATCTGCATGATACTTTCTATCTGACAGATGGTCATCTGTTACGGACCCATACTTCCCCAGTTCAAATCCGAGCGATGGAAAACCAGAAACCACCAGTTCGTATTATTGTTCCCGGTAAAGCGTATCGTGTGGATTACGATGTATCACATACACCTATGTTTCACCAGGTTGAGGGGTTGCTTGTGGATAGACACGTCACTTTCAGTGAATTGAAAGGGTTGTTAGTATCTTTTGCCAGACAGATGTTTGGTGATCAGACGCGGATGCGTTTCCGTCCACATTTTTTTCCGTTTACTGAACCGAGTGCTGAAGCGGATATTACATGCACTGTGTGCCGAGGTGAAGGTTGTCGTAGTTGTGGACACACAGGATGGATAGAGATATTAGGGGCAGGTGCGGTTGACCCAGAGGTGTTCCGTGCTGTCAACTATGACCCTGAAGAAGTTACTGGATTCGCCTTCGGGATGGGTGTAGAACGTATCGCCAATCTTCAGTTCCGTATCCCAGACATCCGCACATTTTATGAAAACGATCTTCGGTTCTTAAGACAGTTTTAAACAAATTAAAGCAAGTTTGATATAATCATATATTAGAATCGGTGCGATTGGGAAACCGCATCATAAACGTCAATTTAGCATCCTTCCAGTACCGGTAGGTTCGGTTTCCTAACCGAACCGGCTTTGTGCCAAATACCTTCTTAGAGGTTCTCGCGTACGATCCGGTTCGGTTAGGAAACCGAACCTACCGTCCTAGGAAAACGCCTAATTTACACTAAATTGATGCATAAGTTGTGATTAGGAAATCGCACCTGTCGGAGTTGTGAGAGTAAGGTCATAAGCAAGAAAAACACATAAATAAAGTATCGATTCACATTAAATTAAGTAAATTTCTGATTTGCTGTAAAAAGGACTCATAAATTGAACGTAACAATAAATTGGCTGAAAACATACATAGACTTTGACTTTTCTGCGGAAGAACTTGCGGAAAGGTTAACGATGTTAGGGATTGAAGTAGAATCTATCAAAGAACTTGGCACTGCATTAAAAGGTGTCGTCGTCGGTAAAGTGAATTGCATCAAACCACATCCGAATGCGGATAAACTTGTGCTTTGTCAGGTGGATATTGGTGAGGAAGACACACTCCAGATAGTTTGTGGCGCACCAAATGCACGTGAAGGAATGTTCGCACCTGTCGCAACAATAGGCACAGATTTACCCACTGGTATCTCAATAAAACGCGCTAAACTACGTGGTGAAGAATCGCACGGGATGCTCTGTTCAGAGAAAGAGTTGGGAATCTCTGATGATGCTGCAGGACTGATGGAATTATCCTCTGATATTCCCATCGGTATCGGGTTCACCGATGCCTTGGGTTTAGATGATACAATCTTTGAACTGGAAATAACCCCGAACCGTCCAGACTGCTTGAGTTTAATCGGTGTCGCTCGCGAGATTAGAGCAGAAACAGGTAATGACATAAAATTGCCTGAAGTGAATATACAAGAAGACGGCACTGACATTCGCGAAATCACTTCTGTCACTATTGATGCACCAGATCTCTGCCCTCGTTATGCAGCACGTGTGATCCGTGGCGTGAAAATAGGGGAATCACCGGATTGGTTAAAACAGCGACTTGAGTCTGTCGGCATTGGTGTTATCAATAATATTGTGGATGTTACAAACTTTGTCTTGATGGAGTATGGACAACCGTTGCATGCATTTGATTACAACAAACTGGGAGAAAACCGCATTGTTGTGCGTCGGGCAGCAGAAGGTGAACAGATCACAACCCTTGATGAAGAGGAACGCAAACTCACGCCTGATATGTTAGTGATCGCTGATGCAGAAAGACCTATAGCACTTGCTGGAATTATGGGAGGATATGATTCAGAGATCACTGGCACAACGTGTGATGTGCTGCTGGAAAGTGCTAATTTCGATCCTTCAAGTGTTCGTGCAACCGCAAAAGCCTTGGGTTTGAACACAGAGGCATCATATAGATTTGAACGAGGTGTGGATCCAGAGACAGTTATTCCGGCAATTGACCGCGCAACGCAACTTATTGTAGAGTTGGCAGGTGGCACAGTATGTGAAGGGATTATTGATGAATATCCGGGGAAATGTGAACTCTTACAGATTCAGCTTCGTCCTGAACGCGTCAACTTCATATTAGGAACCGAACTTGAAGCAGATGAGATTAAACAGATTCTGCTCCGTTTAGGGTTTGGTGTAGACACTTTACAACAACAGGATTATGTCTATCAGGTCACAGTGCCGACATACCGTAGAGATATTACACGTGAGATTGATCTGATTGAGGAGATTGCGCGTGTACACGGGTATGACAACATCCCTACATCGCTGCCAAAAGGCGACATCCCTGTTCCCACGACTAACACCTTAGATGAAGTCCGCAGACGCATAAAGCAGTATCTGCTTGGTTCAGGTATGATGGAAGCGATAAACTATAGTTTCTGCCATCCGAACTGCTTTGACAAAATACGTTTAACTGAAAACAATCCACTCCGTGATGCATTGAAACTACAAAATCCGTTGAGTCCAGAGATGTCAATCCTTCGCACGACATTATTGCCGAGTCTACTTGAAAATGCTCTCCATAACCATAATCATCAGATAGATACTATTGCACTCTTTGAGATATCCACAGTGTTCTTGAATTCCGAAGAACCGGCACGCATTGCTGGCATTCTTGCAGGTGAAATAGGGGGAGGAGTCTACGGAAATCCGTATCACCCACCAGATTTCTTTGACATCAAAGGGCTTGTTGAGGGAGCACTTGAGACATGCGGCATTACCGATTGGAAATATGCGAAAACTGATGAGCCAACATTCCATCCGGGGCGAAATGCTGAAGTGTTGTTGAGAGATCAACGTATCGGGATTCTGGGTGAAGCACATCCAGAGGTGCTTGATAATTACGAACTTCCTTACAAGGTATATCTCTTTGACCTTGATCTTGATAAACTGGCAGACGCAGCAGATTTCTCCAAACGATTTGAACCGATTCCTGTCTATCCCAGTGTTTTGCGTGACCTTGCGATTGTTGTAGATCAGGAAATGCCATCCGATATGCCGATAGATATTATCTATTCCACTGGTGGGGATCTGGTGGAATCGGTGCGACTGTTTGATGTATATGTGGGTGATCAAGTGCAAGAAGGCAAGAAAAGTCTGGCATATACAATAACATATCATTCTACCACCGTGACCTTGACGGATAAGGAAGTCAACGACCTTCATGAAAAAGTTGTCAAACGGCTGAATCAGGAACTCGGCGCGGAGCTGCGGTTGTAGTAGTTGTCTGAACCAGGATTTTCAGGATTGTAGGATTTTCAGGATTAGTCCATTTCTGAAAATTACTTACCTATAAGAAATAGATCGTTTGTAGTCGCGCAATTCATTGTACTTCTCACATTCGTCTTAAAATATGGCACATAATATCTATGGTAAATTATTGAATTCATTCTACACATTGCTGAGGCGAGGTTAGGAAACCTCGCCTACCGTTGATAGAAAGTGTTGATATAATTCTATGCTTTACCATAAATGGGATTTGTTATCAGAAACTCGGCAAAAACGCTATGCAGGCACACCGTATCAAGAAGTTATTTTCTGCTATTGCACGACACTACGATTTTCTCAATTCCTTGCTAAGTCTGCGATTTGACCGTGTATGGCGTAGAGAGACAGTCAAAGCGAGCAGTGTAACGCCAACAAGTAAAGTGCTTGACGTTTGCACAGGGACAGGTGAACTTGCACTTGCTTATGCTGATATGCTTGAAGCGGGTGGTTCTGTTATCGGTTCGGACTTTTGCTATGAGATGTTAATTGTTGGGAAGCAGAAGGTAGAACGACAGAATAGACAATACGCGTTCATTCCGATTGAGGCTGATACCCTAACCCTCCCATTTTCGGATAATACTTTTGACATTGTTTCAGTTGGTTTTGGTATTCGGAATGTATCTGATCTTGAATTGGGTATCCGTGAGATGACGCGCGTTGCTGTTCCCGGTGGAAGAATAGCCATTCTGGAGTTCACACAGCCGGTCAATCCGGTGTTCCGCGGACTCTACTATTTCTATTTTACGAAGATTTTGCCGTTCCTTGGCAATTGTATCTCCCGCAATAAAGATGATGCTTACGGGTATCTTCCGCGTTCAGTCATGCAGTTTCCAAATTGTGATGCATTGAAACAGGTGATGGAACAGTGTGGACTGACAGATGTTGAGTATTATCGGAAGACCTTGGGTATTGTAGCGATTCATATTGGGAAAAAAGCCTAAATTTGTCTGTATAGGAGAAACTATGAAAACTTTGCTAAGAATATATGCATCAGTGATAGTGATTATGTTTTCAATTAACATAATTGGATGTGGTGAACGTGTTGAAGATGATGAAAGTGCGCTTCTGCTGCGCGCAAATCCATCCCCTGGTTCCACACTTGAAGAAAACAGCACAATCACTGTAACTTTCGATAAATATCCCGGCAGTGTCCAAGTGAATGTAGGAACTGCTACTATTTCTGGTACTACGGTTACTATAGAGGGACCGTTTCCAAAAGGGCAACTAAAACTCACAATTACTTGGGAGGGTGGAGACCGTGATTTAACTTACACCATTGGCACACCAGAACAGATTGTAGATAAACCAGAAATAGAACCTGACCCAGAACCTATTGCTCCTGATGGCATGGTGCTTATACCTGAAGGTGAATTTGAGATGGGAAGTGATGATGGAGACGCAGATAATGATGAACAACCAGTGCATACCGTTTTTCTTGATGCTTTCTTTATTGACGAGAACGAAGTGACGAATGCAGAATTTAAGGATTTTGTCCTTGCGAATCCAGCTTGGCAAAAGAACCAAATTGATGAAAAGTTCAAAGATGACAATTACCTCTTTGACTGGCAAGGAAACAACTATCCTAATGACCAAGGTGATCATCCAGTGCGTTTCGTGAGTTGGTATGCGGCGATGGCTTATGCTGTTTGGGTAGACAAACGTCTGCCGACAGAAGCTGAATGGGAGAAGGCTGCCCGTGGAGGACTAAAAGGTAAAAAATATCCGTGGGGAAATGATATTACCGCAAAAAGAGCCAATTACGGTAAGAGACTTGGACATACAACACCTGTGGGTGATTATCCTCCGAACGATTATGGTGTATATGACATGGCAGGAAATGTATGGGAGTGGTGTCTTGACGGTTATCTGAGTGACTTCTACGCAAACTCACCTCGTGAAAATCCTGTTGCGGTTGATAATAATGTTGAAGATATCGTTAATGATTTTGAGAATATAGTAACTAATCGTGTCCTACGTGGTAGTGGATGGAATGGTAATCCTGAATGGTTACGTGCTGCGAATAGACATGGTACCGGTCCAAATTATGCCGGTATTGGTGCGCTCGGATTCCGTTGTGCGAAAGACATTGAGTAGTTACCAATACTATGGATAGCAGCTCAAACGTTCCACATGTGTCACAACAGATTCGGAAAGACCTTCTAAACTATAACCACCCTCTAATGCTGAAACGACATTGCCAGATGCTACTTCCTCTGCAACGTCCAAAACCAAATCGGTTAACATTCCAAATCCTTCTGCAGTTATATAAATATTAGCCAGTGGATCAAGGTGGTGTGCATCAAATCCTGCAGAGATAAGGATAAACTCTGGTGAAAAATCTTGTAATGCTGGAATAAGAACATCCTCAAAGACTCTGATATATTCGTCATCGCCAGTATCACGTGGCATTGGGACGTTTAGTGTGGTACCACGTGCATTCCCACTCCCCTGTTCATATCGTGAACCTGTGCCGGGGTATAGGGGAGATTGATGGATTGAGAAGAAGAAAACCGTCTCGTCTTCATAGAAAATATCTTGTGTTCCGTTACCGTGATGGACATCCCAATCCACAATAGCAACTCTACCTACACCATGCTCTTGTTGTAGGTAACGTGCTGTAATGGCTATGTTGTTGAACAAACAGAACCCCATGCTCTGTCCCGGTGTAGCGTGATGACCCGGTGGACGCACCATAGCAAAGGCATTTTTCACCTTGTTAGTCGCTACTGCTTCTGCTGCACACAGCACACCGCCAGTTGAAAGCAAGGCAATATCGTAGGATTCATATCCAACAGGTGTGTCGTAGGTCAATGGAATTTCTGACTCACAGGATTGCTGGATATGTTCACAGTATCCGGGATTATGTGCGTAAGCAATCTGTTCAGGAGTTGCGGGTGTTGGGTCAATGTGGTGTAGTTGGTCCCAAACATCGCTTTGTTGGAGGGCTGCAAGGCTTGCTCTGAGTCGGTCGGGACGTTCAGGATGTCCGTAACCTGTGTCGTGGTTGAGGTAGTCTGGGTGGTAGATGAATGCAGTGTTTTGTGGCATGATATTAAGTTCTACGGAAGCAATGCTCCTACTGTCTTAGGCGTATATTATTGGGCATTGCAGGGAGTTTTGTTTACTGCACGTAGGTCAACTTCTTTACGTAAGCGAGAATTAACATCATTATCGCTATGGACACAAATACAATTGACACCGTAATTGTTAGCACAATGCCACTTTTCGTGGTTTGGTATTCTCTCCTTCAACGATTCAGTTTGACCAATGTATAGAAATGTGTGTGTTGCCCTCCCATCCGAACCTACATCACGCTTTGATAAGATATAGACTGCCCCAACTGTGTTGAATATTGTATCAGTAGAATATACTTCAAAGGCATAGGTTCCATATTTGCCTTCAAATGTCGCATCAGCTATCTTTCCCATGTTCCTCTATCCTAATTTTAATGTTAGAAACTATTCCATTTAAGCATAAAAAATAATACTTAGACAACGTCGTAACACATCTAATACTTATGTTCATGAAGGTCTGGCAATGTTCTCATAGCATGTTAGGTTATAAGGAAGCAATTGAAGTTACAGACCATTCAAACTCCCAAGTTTGTGAAGCAATAGCAAAAGGTTCGTCCTGGTGTATTACCTTGTCATGGTTAATACCTGAAGGATTCTCTTCTCTTCTATTTCCTTCCACTATGTGTTCAGAAGTAAGTAGAGAAGTCTTAGGTTGAGGAATCACATCGCCATGCTCTTTTGCGGTTTCTATCCAGCATAAGATGGCATCCCTTCCATTTGCAATCGCTTCGTCAATAGTGTCACCATCAGAGACACAACCTGGTAAGTCAGGAAATTCAATCAGGTAACCTTCTCCTTCTTCTGTTGTTAATATACTTATTTTAGGTGGGTAACCTAGCTCATTCATGATTTTCCTCCAACTGATCAATCATTTCAACAAGTTTTCGAATATATACCGGTTTTATCGGACGACGGACAGGGATAGTTAACTTACCCCCGGAATTGTGTCGTAGTGTGACATGACTGCTTCCGCGTTTTGGACGGTTTATTGATAGACCATAGCGATTCGCAAGGGTTTCAACATCTCTCATCCGCCAATCATTACGCGGATTTGCTCTCATTCTTTCCAGTAATTTATCTCGGCGCATAGAAATAGAACTCCACACAACATCAATTTCTCGCACCGTTGTCGTGTTAGTAATTCAGTTTAATTCCTGCATAAAACAATTTAATGATGAAAACTATGTTAAAATCGTACCATGTTCAATGGCAATTGTCAACTTAGATTTGTTATTATATATCTCACGTACATCATCCCTGCATCCGTCTAACCCGTGCAGGCGTGTCATCACCGCGAATTTCAGACGAAAGGATACGCAGACTCCGATCTTCAACCGGCAGTTCCACTTTGACACCACCGCGCCGATGCGACTCACGTAGTGCTATAGCAACCTCTAAAGCAGCCCGTCCATCTTCACCAGAACATTTAGGCGAACCACCATTCTCAATCGCGTTAATGATGTCGTCAACAATGGTCAATCCCATCCCTTGCATCCGAACAGGATACGGAAACGGACAAGTCGCAGGAACACCGCGTCCACGACGACCACCGGGCAGCACGCGAATCAATTCAAACTTCTCAGCATTGTTGATTGAACGGATACGACCACCTGAACCGATAACATCTACTTCCCAAGGTGCTGCCCCACACGATGTGCTACGCAGATATGCACGGACACCGTTGTCAAACACGAGATAGCCGTTACCCGACAGGTCGTTTTCACTTTCGGCGGATTCGTCAGACTGCATCTCACCGAAAACCCACTCCACATTGCCACCTGCCATGTATCGTAGAATATCAATTGCATGGCTGCCGTTATGTGATAGACCACATTGAGCATAGACTGTAACCTGCAGCACATTACCAATTTCACCTTCGTCAATGAGTTTTCGTGCCTCACTAAAGAAAGGATTCCAACGTCTTGCACAATTGATTGCTACGACTACACCGTTTTCATTGCAGACATCTAACATCTCATCCGCTTCTGCGAGACTGAGCGAAATTGGTTTTTCTGCCCAGATGCCTTTGACACCCGCACGTGCTACATCCTGTACAATAGTTGAACGCACCCGTGCTGTCGTGCAGACACTGACAAGATCGAGATTTTCCTTCTCTAACATCTCACGATAATCGCTATAGATATGTTCTGAACCAAGTCCCCAACGTTCACCGAATATCTCTGCTTGTTCCTCATGAAGGTCAGCACCAGCGACTAATTCTGTTTTTGGTGATGCATCATAACTCGGCGCATGACAGTATGGCAGGAAGAGCGACCCTCCCTGTGTTATTTCGTCGTCAAAAGTGCTCCCCATCCGTCCTAAACCGATAACACCTGCACGATATGTTGCCATCTTTACCTCCCGATAGTAATCTCGTAATCTAAAACGAGTTTTGTAGTATTTACTCAACTAAGTTGGTAATTTCTCATAAACAAAATCCAACCACTTATCTTGTGGTGGTATAATTTTAGGTTTTGGTGAAAGTGGTGTCCAGTAAGGCTTGAAAATATGTCCTAAATCGCTCTTCAATTCCCACGCATCCTCTGTTTTCTCTTGTGTGGATAGATAGAAAAAGTGTCGTTTTTTCTGAGCACTTAAGTGTTCATTCGGCACCCATCCTGTAATATTATGGTCAATATGTGTTGGTTTGAAATTTCTGTTATATACATATTCAATGTACGAAATATGTGTGAAATCTTCTTGGGTTGAATGGTAATCGACAGTGAGTCCTCTGGTAAGTTTGTCTTTGTATGGAACTGCAGTCAGATCGGGTTTTATGTAGACTTTGGTTGTATTCGTGATAATTCGTTGGTTTTGTTCTAACTCATTTTCAAAACAACCGAGATATTTTTCAACTTTTATATCTCGTAGACCTGTTTCTTCATAAGTTTCGCGTATGGCTGTAGTTTCAATATCTTCACCTACTTCAACAGAACCTGCGGGAATTTGAATGCCTGCAGTAGGGTGTTTGAATACAAGCAGCATCTTTATACCATTCCGTTCTTGTGTAATAAATGCTGTGACTTTTTCAAGTCGATTCTTCATTCGTCGCTCTCCCATACTGCTTCCGTTACAATATCTGCAGCCTTCGTTAAGTCAAAGTCCAACACATGTTCATAAGATTACGGTTCTTCAATACCTACAAACAGCAAATGAATGTAGGATTGAAGAACCGCAGCATACTAAGCATAGATATTCTTCATCTGCCAAGCATCTAATGATACAAGCTGACTGTCTTGCCCTTGAGAACGCAAAGATACGCCAACACTGTCTTCTCTGTCAGGATAAACACGCATAGCAACACACTGCCTACCATTAGCGAATACCTCAACGACACTCTTGTCAATAAACACTCGCAGTTTGAGCGTTTCGTCTCCCAAAATAGACAGACCGCCAGTTTCAGGTGCACGCGAACGTACATCCGGTGCAAGTGATGAATATGATGAATCTATCGTTAACAGACTTTCGCGAACATTCCTTTCTGAGTCATGATTTCGCATACCGCGTTCTCTGAAGAATGCAATACGGGTGAATTCCTCTTTCTGCGGTGAACGAAGCACGTTCAACTCAACCATGGGTGAGCCTTTCGTGTCTATTTCCAATTCCAGTTCCATTGCATTGCCATTGATGTTTTCTAATACAACTTCCTGATTCGCAGGTAACGTTGTCGCATCAACATGTTGATGGTCAGACCTTAGCGATTCTATATCACCTGCAGGTTCAACACCGATTTCGTCTCTTGGGAGAAGTGTCAACCGCCGTGGCAACGTCATAATCTGATTCCAGCCTTTCGTCGGTTTAGCGGGATTCATGTTATAGATGACGATGACACCACCTTCACCATCAGGTGTCGCAGAGGGTGCGTGTACACCAGCAGGGGATGCAGCCCCAAAGTTGTTTTTCGCCCCTCCTGTCACGACAAACTTATCCCGTGCTTTGTCGTAATCACCGAGTAGATATTGTCCACCACTCATGTGACTGAAGAAGAGGAGGATATGTTTGTCACCGATAGGCCAAAAATAGGGACATGCCCCATCATCACCGACCAATGTATATTGATCGTCTTCAACAAATGGATGTAGATAAACCCAATTCGCCAAATCAGCAGAACGGAGTAAGAAATTCGCACGCACAGGTTTTCCAGCAGGACCGTGTGGTAATGTTCCACCCGATAACGAGTAATACATATCATCCTTTTTCCAGATGCATGGATCGAAAACACGATAGACAGGATTTGTGCCATCAGCATGCCTTGAGGGTATTACTGCCTTTCCAGACACCTTCTCCCAATTTAAGAGAAGTGGATCGCTTGATACAGCAACCATGTTGCCGACTACTGTGCCGTGATACATTGCAATCACGCGGTCTTCTTCAACGAATGTGGAACCAGAGAAACAGCATCTCTCTGGATTAGGATAAATCGCGTAAGGTAGGTCGCGCCAGTGGATAAGGTCATCACTAATTGCGTGTCCCCAGTGTTGACGTGTGTCTTCCGGTGGATATGCCTGATAGAAAAGATGCCAACGTCCCTGCCAAAAGCATAATCCATTTGGGTCATTGAGCATCGCTTCTGGATTGATGTAGTGGTAGATTGGACGATGCGGATCCCCTTCATAAGTCTTACGATATTCGTTCAACCGTATCATCAAGGGATTAGTCTTTAACTGTTCTTCCTGTTCTTCCAATGTTTCCGCGAACGTAAAATGCGGAACTTTAGAGGTGAAGTCTTCGTTAGCCATAGTTTCTCCTATGTGTAATGAATGTAAGATATATAGTGCTTAACATAGCATGGGATTTGCTATGTGTCCAGTAAATTGTGAGTTCTGAATGAAAAGGTGTTTTCGGTGAAAGGTAAGAGTGGATTGATTTCTTTGGTAATTGGAGAGAGATAGGTTAGGTAAGAATGGTTAGATTATTGGTATCCAAAAGAACTTGAAATTGCATTCAGGGTGAGGAGTCTTCTGAATTGAATTTCACGATTTCTTCCCAAAGTATGTTACCATCCGTATCGCAAAATTTCTGTATGAATTCTAAGGTAAACTTATTGACAACTTTGGCATACTCTTGCATAATCGTAGAATCTTCAAGTGAAATGTATGTATTTCAATGTTGCAGACATAACAAAATTCAAGCACAATTGCTCAGTAACAGTCCAAGGTGGACATATTCCAAGTTTTAAGTTGACATAATTCAGATTCACATGGTATCATTAATCCATTACAAATAAACTGGTTTTTGCAACATGAATCATTCGTTGTGTGGCAATAGATATACCTTTTTATTGATACATGAGTTCTAACAAAAAATCTAAGTTGTGTCATACATGTAAATTGATTTCAATAAATCAAAGAGGAGTAAAGTAGTGAAAAAGAATTTACTTTGTGTGCTTGTAGTATTCTGCATGATTGTACTCAATGCAAACGCACAAATTGAATGGGACGCTGACGAGTTCATGCCGTTGTCTGAAGTAAAAAAAGGCATGAAAGGTAAAGGATACACAGTGTTTTCTGGTACAGATGCTGAAGAATTTACTTATGAAGTAACCAGCATTGAATACAACTCAAATCCAGGATGGCACGTGGTATGGGCAGAAGGTACCAGTGAGAACTTTAAGCGTACCGGTGTTGCTGGTGGAATGAGTGGTAGTCCAGTCTACATTAATGGACGGTTAATGGGAGCTATTTCACTTGGTTATTTCAATCAACGTGAACACTCAAATAACTTTGGAATCACACCATTCGAACAAATGGTTGATGTCGCAGAACGCGGTATGAAACCCAACCTTTTATATGCTCACACACAACAGACCGAACTCGGTTCTGAATTTGTCCAGGAAGGTCTCAATATGTTGCCTACCCTTCTTCCTAAAGGCGATAACGGTTTGTTCACAAATCCGATTGATAATGCCAACATGGCATCAGATTTTGACTTGAATGTTGAAGAGTTTTCATTGCAGTTGGCAATACCTGTCACCATTCCAAGGCTTGATAGACAAACCCTGCAGCTACTAAAACCATTTTTTGCAAGAGGGAATATGGTGCCTCTCCAAGCAGCAGGAGGTGGAGCTCCTGTCAAAGAATCCCCTGTTGAACCGGGACAGATTGTTGGACAAGAGGTAATACGGGGTGATGTTGCATCTTTTGGCTTTGGAACTATCACTTATGTTGACAAACAGAAGAAAGAATTACTTGCTTATGGACATTCTGCGTTTGGTGAGGGCAATGTCAACCTACCGTTGTCTGGAGGTTATGTCCACTTTATTCTGCCAAGTCGGACTCGATCATCTAAAGTTGCTTCCGCAACGCAACCAATCGGAACTTTGGTACAAGATCGTGTTCCCGCAATTGCTGGGCTAATTGAAGAACTTCCGAACACGCATCACTTTATTCCAGTGACAGCAAAGGTTCAAACATCTGATAAGAAAGTGCATAATCTATCCTATGAAGCTGCACGAGATAAGACGTTCACAGCACTTTATGCGGCTTCTGGAATTTCGGGTTTAGTAAGCGCGATGGAATTCTCTGGTAATGATCACACAGTCAATGTAATGGCTAAAATTAAACTTGAAGATCATCCAGAATTAGACAATAATGAAGTCGTCGTAAACAACATCTTTTCATCAAGCGGATCCCCTGGATTTAACGTCTCACAGACAATATTATCCCCGATGCTGGATCTGTTAGTGAATCCTTATGCTAAAGTTAAAATAGAGTCTATTGACTTTGATATTAAATTAGAGGATAGACGAAAGACAGCGGTGATTCTGAAATCACGACTTGATAAGAATGTCTATCGTCCAGGGGAAGAAGTAGAAATTACATATACTATTCGTCCCTATCTTGAGCAAACTGAGACATTATCAGTTAAAATTAAAATTCCGAAAGATACACCTGATGGAATTGTCTTGCTACGAGCAATGAGTGCAAACTCGTATCAGAGTTGGAAACGTTCACGAGCCCCAGGAAGTTCTCGTGCGACAAACATCAATCAGTTGGTAAAATTATTAAATGACGGTGAACCGAACACAAACCTTATCCTTGAACTCTCCGTACCACAACCCGGATTAACCGTTCAAGGTGAGGAATTTCCTAATCTACCGCTTTCCGTTATGTCTGTGATGAACACCACACTCCGAAGTGGAGAAAATGGTTTCACGTTTGGCACAGTGGTACATACGGATAAGGTTGAAACTGACTACATTATCGTTGGCACTGCTTCTATGCCGGTAGCCGTTAATAGGAATGCACAATAATCTAATATTGGATTTATTTTCATTTACGCGCAATTGTAACAGGAGGATATGTTTTATGCGCAGCTTTTTTCGCTTTTGGAGCCTGATGGCATTACTCTTAATTCCCGTATGTATTGCATCGGCTGTGACCACATCATTGTGGGAACAACATCAGAGATCGGATTTTGAATCAGGAGAAATTAAGAAAATTTCTGTTTCAAGCACCGGAGATGCCATGTTATCACGCAAAATTGACGGTTTCTCAAAAATAGATGAGGCACGTGTCTGGGCACTCGTTGAAGACTCTGAAGGCAATATCTATGCTGGAACAGGCAGCGAAGGCAAAATTTACAAAATAGACGCAGACGGTCAAAATTTCTCACTTTATTACGATTCACCTGAAGTAGAAATATATAGTCTTGCTATCGGAGCAGATGATACCCTCTATGCAGGCACAGGTCCTGATGGGTTGATCTACAAAATTACAGATGAATCTACACCGCCAGAAACCATTCTAAAAGAAGGCGACAAATACGTATGGTCTATGCATCTTGACGACGCAGGAAACCTGTTTGCCGCTACGGGTCTTGAAGGCAAAGTATATAAAATTACACCTGACGGCGAAGTCAATGTTCTATTTGATGCTGAAGAAAAGAATATCGTTTCTTTAGTCGCTTATGATGGTGGGTTTTATGCTGGTAGTAGCGGAAACGGTATTATCTACAAAATCGGTGAAGATGGAACTGCAAACGTAGTATATCAAGCCAAGGAGAAAGATGTACGGAATCTGGTCATGGATAGTAAAGGCAACGTCTATGCTTCATTAATTACATCCGTACCTATTGATAGAAGTAGTAGAAGTGCACGTCCAAGCAGAGGTCCATCTGTGCCTTCACCACAGGCACCAGGCAGCGGTCCACCCAAGGAAAACAAATCCTTTATTTATCGGATTCACGCCGATGGAACAGTTGCCCAAGTATGGAGTTCACCAGAACCGCTGATCTCATCTATTGTTTTGGAAGACGACGATAATCTACTGGTTGGAACCGGAAGCAATGGCAAATTATTTCGCGTTGAAACAGGTACAGGGGAATTTGCTGAAATTGGCAAATCTTCTTCAAAAGATGTCGTAGGGATATACCAAACAAAGAATTCGGATAACATGAAGACGATCCTTGCTGCTGGTAACCCAGGTAAACTCTTCCAGCTTACAGCAGAACATGTTGAGGAAGGCACAATTGAATCTTCTGTTCACAACGCACAGAGTTTGTCACGTTGGGGTAAACTCTCGTGGGAAGCTGATGTACCAGAAGGTACTTCAATTAGTTTTGCTACTCGTTCAGGTAACACCAGAAAACCTGATGATACATGGAACGAATGGTCAGATGAACTCATGACACCTGAAGGATCGCAAATTCCCAATGCGGATGCACAATATATCCAATGGCGAGCAAAGTTCACTACAACTGATCCTGCCAAATCACCTACACTGAAGAAGGTAATACTCGCATCTGCTCAAACAAATGTTGAGCCACGGTTTACCAGTATTTCTGTAGGCGCAGCCGGTAGAAGTAGTTCACAACGTCCCTCAGCCGGTCCGCCATCAAGCAGTGCAAGTAGAGGCTCGTCCTCAGCTTCATCACCCAAAAGATGGAAAATTGAGTGGAAAGTTGAAGATGTCAATAAGGACACACTACAATTTACCGTTTACTACAAAGGTGTTGATGAAGAAAACTGGCAGCTCCTCAAAAAAGAACTCGCTGCTCCCAGTTATGATTGGGATATCACCTCAATCGCTGATGGCAGATACAAACTGAAGGTCGTTGCTACCGATAAGCTAAGCAATCCTGTCGGATGGGAAAAAACTGCCAAGAAAGAAAGTGCACCGTTCAGTATTGATAATACCGATCCGAATGTCGGTGAAATTGAAGTTGAACCAAACGGTGAAGGATTTAAAATCACATGTAAGGTCTCGGATATGATGAACACTGTCCAGAAAGCTGTCTATAAGATTGACAACGACGAAAAGTGGAAAGTCATATTCCCAGATGATGGCATCTTTGATTCCAAAGAAGAGACCTTATTATTAGAAACTGGAAAACTATCCGAAGGTGCTCATAGCATTACAATTCGGGTAACCGATAAAGCACAGAACACTGCAACTGGTCGTGGAAGTTTCTAATACTGTGATTTAGAGCAGACAAATTATAGGGCGGGTTTTAGACTCGTCCTATTTTTTTGTGACAGCATCAATAGCACGGTAGGTAATGTCAAGCAAGGAATTCAACTCTGGAATAGATATATTTAGAGGTGGCATCAAGACGATGGTATTGACAAGAGGTCTGAGAATTGCCCCTTCAGTAAGTGCTGCTTTGCATACGTTAATACCCATTTTCTCTTCAAAAGTATAAGGAATTGCGTTGTTGGGATCATCCATTATTTCTATGCCTGCAGCCATACCGCAAACACGTACATCACCCACATGTGGTAACTTGTAGAACGCCAGCAGACGGTTCCTAAAATGTCTGATTGTTACTTGCAGTCGGTCAAGTAGACGTTCTCTTTCAAATATCGCTATGTTTTCTAATGCCACTGCACATGCTAACGGATTCCCAGTAAACGTATGACCGTGGAAAAATGTCTTGAGCTCGCTGTATTCTCCAAGGAAGGCGTTATAGATTTCATCAGTAGTTATCGTTGCTGCAAGTGGCAAATAACCAGCTGCCAATCCTTTCGCTGAACATAAAATGTCTGGTGTAACGTTTTCATGTTCACATGCCCACATCTTTCCGGTGCGCCCAAATCCCGTCATCACTTCATCAACAATCAGAAGTGTTTCTCTCCTTTTTGCCAATTCCGAGAGTTCTTTCAGAAAACCCTTCGGTGAAAGAATCATGCCACCCGCACCTTGTATCAAAGGTTCTAATATGATACCTGCGATTTCTCCTGAGTGATCAGAAATGGCACGATCCACCGCATTCAACCAACGGGTTTTCGTTATATCTGTAGTAGATTTTGATGGATGATTAGTTTCGGAGTCAGATACACGGATACTTTTGAAAAGGAGAGAATTATAGGTATGATGAAAACTCTCAATCCCACCGACACTCATAGCACCGACAGTGTCTCCGTGATAGGCTTTATCAAAGTGAATAAAGAGTTTTCGTTGTGGTTGTCCTTTATGCTGCCAATACTGAAACGCCATCTTCAGCGCGATTTCTACTGCTGTTGAGCCGTTGTCAGAGTAAAAAACTTTGTTCAGACCAACTGGGGTGATCTCCACAAGTTTCTGTGCAAGTTGAATAGCAGGGATATTACTGTAACCAAGCAGTGTTGAATGGGATATCTTATCTAACTGATTCCTAAGTGCAGCATTGAGAGCGGGATGATTATGTCCGTGGACGTTTGTCCACATAGACGCAATTCCATCAATATACCGATTGCCCTCAACATCAAACAGATAAACACCATCACCACGTTCAATAATAACGGGTTCCTCTGCCAACCAATCATGCATCTGTGTGAAAGGATGCCAGAGATAATCTTTGTCCCAAGCGATTAACGTCTCTCTATCCCTTAAGTTTTGCATAGTGAACAGGCTGTTCTAACGCGAGTTCTTCATACGTGCCTTGCTTCGGCACGATAATCTCAAGCATCCTATTTTGGTACTTTGAGTAGAAATCCTCAGGCTGTCCTGGGATAGTAAAGATATTTCTGAAACCGTCTGGAAACGAACTGGTACGACCAACGACCTTTTCAAACCGCGGATCAGCAAATTGCTTGGGGTTTTTTATATCTCTTGGAAGTTGTGTTTGAACAGTCACAACACTTTCTTGAGTAGGCGATGTTTCTGGGGCATAAGGGGAACTTAGATAGACTTCATAAGCGTAGTCCGGCATTCTGTCCGGTAACTCAAAGGTCTCTTTAACTGAGGAATTCGGCACCCAACGAGGAAACTCAATCTCAATACGATAATGATCAGCAAGTTCGGATACACGATTGACCATGCCGTAGCGACGGTAACGTTCTGTGATATCGTCAGAGAATATTGTGCCCTCAGTTTGAACAGCACCGGGCATTGTTGTTCTCGGCTCTGCAGGTACTTTTACCAAAGCAGAGCGCAGTCCTTTGAGGAGTGGCGTAGCAATGAGCGAAGGGAACCATCCGTAAAATGAAGCACCGTAACGTGCTTGTTCAGCATCAGGTGTCGTTGTGAGTTCATCTCTAAAACGAAAAACACCTTCAGCGATGGCTATCACTATTCCCAAAAAGAGCATGAGGTTGCCTTGTGAAGAGAAAAGTCCGAAACCGCCTTGCTGCATCCCGATGAAAAAGAGTATAAGCGGATAAAGAATCAAATTGATCAAACTGTTGATGCCAGTTGAAATAGCACTACTGAAAACCCATGGATTCCCTGCCATGCCCTCTAACTCCGTCTTAAATCTTGCAGAGAAAGCACCGAGCAGCGGTTGTCCGAGCATAGTAATGAAGGCGAAAGGTTGACGTAAAGACGACCCAACAGTATCTGGCAGCTGCACAAATTCTTCAGGGACTCCCTGTTCTTTCCCTCTCGACTTACCTGCTTCATCAGAATCTCCATCAGCTTTTTCTGGATATTCAAATGTTTCAAAGAATTTACTATTAATATCAATGTATGATTCCCACTGACTTGGAACATCGCTTTGCTGATAAATCGCTTCAACGGGACATTCGTCAACACACGCAGCACAGTCTATGCACACGTCAGGGTCAATATAGAGTTGATTTTCACCGTCAACCGTATGTATACAATCCACAGGACACACAACAACACACGCGGTATCCTTCACATCTACACAAGGTTCACAAATTATATACGCCAATTCTATCTTCCTCCTTTATAGGATACAACAATTATACCACATTAACTTGTAGATAGCAAGTTGAAAAATAGGCAGAACAAAGTTCGGAATTCGCTTCTACTACGATATTGTGAAACAACTTACACAATAATACTTGAATAACATTTTGAAATTGTGATAAAATTCATTGCAGTAGAAATCTTACATCTACTTCTTCTCATATTTAATACTTTCCTGATACATGGAGGCATCATAACCAATATGAAGAAACCTGTATCCTTACTCACATTTATATTAATCACAATACAATTACAAGTTTTCGGCAGTGGTCCCAGTCCACCTCCACGTGCATTGCCTGATGGTGCAATAAAGCGTATCGGACAAGGACACGGTACCGATTTCGCTTTTTCACCAGATGGCAATAACATCGCTATTGCCTGCTCAAATATAGGAATTTGGATTCATGATGTGCACACGGGGTTGGAAGTTGAGTTGCTTACAGGACATACGGATGCGGTTACTTCTGTTGTGTATTCTCCTGATGGTTCAATACTGGCGAGTGGGAGTTACGATAAGACAGTTCGATTGTGGGACACCGACACTTATGAACTACGCGCGACGCTTACTGGACATACGGGGGATACCAAAGCATTAGCATTTTCACCTGATGGTAAAACGCTTGCAACAGGGGCAAGTAGAAGCAGCGAAATACGTCAAGTTAGACCATTTGTGCAAGAAGAAAAGGTAATAGAAGTAATTGATAGTACTATTCGGTTGTGGGACGTTTCTACAGGGAAATACAAGATGACACTAAAAGGACATTCAGGATGGATTTCTGATCTGACATTTTCTTCCGATGGTTCAACACTTGCAAGTGCAAGTACAGATCGCACAGTCCGATTATGGGACGGGGGCACTGGAAAACATAAAAACACTCTCAAAGGACACACCCAAAATGTGGCTTTAGTATTGTTTTCACCAGAAAATAAACGACTCGTAAGTTGGGGGAACGATGCAACTGCACGATTGTGGGATACGGATACCGGTAAACAGATAGCACTAATTAGCGACATTCATTATAGATCAGTTATACTTTCACCAGATGGCAGAACCTTAGTCTGTGGACAAGGTAAAGACAACGGTACAATTCGTTTGTGGGATGCTCAGACTGGAAAACAGAAAGCAGAACTTAACGCACAACTCGGAACAGTCTTCTCAGTTGCGTTTTCTCATGATGGTTCAAAACTTGTAACCACTGAAGACTGGCAAAATAAGACAATTCGGTCATGGGATTTAAACAGTAACGACTTTCAGACGACATTGAAGGGAGATCCACATCTGATACACTCTCCACAGAGACCACATCCAGTCCAAGTTGTTGGGAGATCTGGATGGAATGCACGACTTGAGTACTCTCCAGATGGAAACACGCTTGCTAGTTGGAGCTTTGATGAAATACGGCTATGGGACGCACAATCAGGAGAGCAGAAAGCAAAGATGTCTTATCCACGGCAGCGCGAACATCGGTATAGCAAACCTTTTGTCGTCCATTCTTCTGATGGCAATACACTTGTCTGCGGAAACGGAACAACAAAAATATGGATCTTTGATACCGAAACTTACAAATTTCGGACCACACTTAATGGACATACAGCACCCATAATTACAGTCGCACTTTCACCGGATGGAACAATGTTTGCAAGTGCAAGTAAAGGTCATGCAATAAGACTCTGGGATATTCAGACAGGTAAGCAGCGCGCAACACTTAACGGACATGTGGATGTAATTCACAAGTTAACTTTCTCACCGGATAGAACAATGCTGGCAAGTAGTGGTTCGGATAAAACAGTGTATATATGGGATGTCCAAAGTGGTGATGTACTAAGAAGACTGGTAGGACATACAGATGCAGTCAATAAATTAGTGTTCTCACCTGATGGAGAATCACTTGCAAGTGGGAGTAAAGAGGTTATAGTATGGAATACAATGACAGGAAGAAAAAGGTATGCTGTTGAAGGTCCCGCATCTATAGCGTTTTCAAAAGATGGGAAAACACTTGTCACTGGAGATGAGTGGGAGATTCACCTATGGGATGCCCTCACAGGAAAACACAAGAAAACACTCTCAGGACATCTGGATAAGAGTTGGAGATTAGCATTTTCTCCAGATGGCAAAAATCTCATTAGTAGCGGTGAAACGGTACAGTTGTGGGATGCAAACACCGGAAAGAACCTCTCTACCCTCTCTGAAAAATTCGGTATAGGGACATTAGCGTTTTCTGCAGATGGGGTAATTCTCGCTGGAACAAGTGGAGGCACAATTGAATTCTGGGATATACCTTTGCATCAACATATAGCTACCCGTAGTGGTCATAGCGAATCTGTCTCGTCATTAGATATTTCACCGAAGGACAGAACTATAGCCTCCGCCAGTTATGATGGCACTATTGTTTTATGGCATCCTGTGCATACAAAGGATCAATTTACTCTTACGAAAATCACTCCTTCGTCAAACTCACCTAATGTGGGAGATCAATTGACATTCAGTATTGAGATTACAGGAGCAGAAAACGTCGCCGGATACCAGTTAAGTGTGCAGTATGATGATACCACACTAAAATATATCTCTTGTGATAATGGAGACTTTCTTCCCGATAACGCTTTCTTTATCCAACCAATACTCCAGAATAATCAGTTGACACTTGCCGCAACTGCACTCACAGGAACAGGAAATGGTGACGGAGCACTCGCTACCGTAACATTTGAAGTATTGGATGCTAATCTATTATCCTTGAATATAATAGATTTAATTCTATCTGACAAAGACGGTAAGCGAATACGTGCCACAATAAAAAATGAAGAGGAGACTACAGAATGAAACCCATGAGAATTCTTGTCATAACCTTTCTGGCACTTATGGCACTGATACCAATCGTTGGTGCTGAAGATGTTTCTCAATGGTCACTGCCTGAAAATGCTATAGCACGTTTCGGTAAAGGGGTGATATCCGATTTGGCGTATTCACCTGATGGTAAGCTGCTTGCAGTATCCACTTATATTGGCATGTGGCTGTTTGATGCAAATAGTGGCAAAGAACTCGCGCTGCTTACTGGGTATTCGAATGAAGATTTCAAAAGGTTTTCTGGCAATGCGTCACACTATTCCACCCTATCATTCTCACCAGATGGAAAATTACTTACCAGTCCCAGTTGGGATGGCAAAGTCCGTGTATGGGATGTCCCAACTCGCAAACTTATTGCCACAATCAAGGGGCATCACCGTTCTGCCCTATTTTCTCCAGATGGAAAAACATTAGCAATTGATAAAAAACTTTGGGATACACACACTTTCAAAGAAATAAAATTCCTTACAGAAGATCCGACATCAATGCGTGCCCTTGCATTTTCTCCTGATGGGACAACACTCATTACCAGTACTGTCAGAGATTCTATTATATTGTGGAATCTAAGAACTGGTGAAAACAAAAGCATTCCTATAGGACATACATCTTACCTCAATACGCTTGGGTTTTCACCAGATGGAGAGATAATTGTGTGCCGTGGGAATAAAGGCAATACTGTAGCTTTGTGGAATACTGCGACTGGGAAACAGATAACCGATCTTTCTGGTAATAAGAATGTTGTTAACTCCGTTGCCTATTCTCCTGATGGCGAGACAATTGCCAGTTCTTGTTCTGAAATGATCTGTATATGGGATGCAAAAACTAAACAACAGATAACGACTTTGCCAAGAAACGGCACGCGATTCAATGAAGTTGAATACACACCTGACGGAAAAACACTTGCAGTTGTAAGGACTAATGGTGAGATCCAATTGTTTGATGTAAAAACTGGGCAGCTAATACACACCTTAATACAACCACAAACTATATTTACCATGTTACCCTCTCCTGATGGAAAAATGATTGCTACTGGTGCATTAAGCGATATTATACTATGGGATCTCCACACCAGAAAACCGAAAACTTATCTCATCGGAGACACCGATTTCACCACCCCCGCACTCTTTTCTCAAAATGGAAAAAACCTGATAGGTATCAGTAGGAGTGAAGATCAAACAAAATTGGATTCATGGGATATTTCAACAGAAAAACGTCAAGAAACTTTCTCACAGAATGTAAAAGATGTATCCTCAAGTGAACTTTCGACAGATGGTAAGACCTTAGCAATCAATCTCAGAGAAAAGGGAATACAGTTGTGGGATATAACCACAGGTAAACTTAAGAAAACCCTCTCAACACAGACAGGTGAGTTTGGTACTATGGTATTCTCTCCAGATAATAACCATTTTGTTACAAGAGATAACCAAAGTACAATTGAACTGTGGGATGCAGTCACTGGAGAACATAAAGTAGTCCTAACCCAACATAGTGGTGGCACAAAAGAATTAGTTTACTCAAAAGATGGGAAAATGCTTGCTAGTTGTACCGACCACGAGGCACGTTTATGGGATATGCAAACAGAATCTCAACTCCCTACTACTTTCAGCACATCTGGACTCATGCCGGGATTTAACGCATTAGCATTATCACCAGATGGAGCCATCCTTGCAAGTGGCAGTTATGATGCAAAAATCCGTATATGGAATACAAAAACTGGACGACTCATGGATACTCTCATTGGACATACTGGTGTTATTGAGGAGTTAGTTTTTTTACCGCAGCAGATAAACGAATTAAAAGAAAATAATGAAATCAACATTTCAATACCAAGAGGAACAACCTTAGCAAGTAGAAGTAGAGACGGCACCGTTCTGTTATGGGAGATTAGACCTTATGTTGGAACAGAAGCATCTGTAAGAGTAATTCCAGACATTATAGAATCCCCAAGTGTCGGTAGGGAGGTGACGGTTAATTTGGATATTGAAGGTGGAGAAAAGGTCAGTGGTTTTCAACTGACACTGGATTATGACCCTGTAGCATTCCAATATGTCTCAAGTAAAAGAGGCACTTTTCTTGCAAATGAAGCGACCTTTGATGTCTCAATAGAACCGTCTTGGAAAAGTGCTCCAAATCGTGTTAAGCTTGTAAGTTCGTCTTCACCTGATGCTGCAATGAACGGCAATGGAACCCTTGCAAGTGTTACATTTGAAGTTATTGACCAGAAAGCATCAACCTTAAGTCTGCCGAGAGCACGTCTTGAAAATCAGGATGGAAGTGTTTCACGTCCTATAGTATTTAGCAGTTCTGTTAGCAAACCAGCAATAATGAAGGATATCTCTTTAGATACTATGCAATTGGCGTTGCCTGAAGGTGTGAAAGCACGTTTAGGCAGAGGCACAATATATGATATAAAGTTCTCACCTGATAACACACAACTCGCAGTAGCGAGTTCAATTGGAATTTGGATTTATGACATTAACAATGACGAAGCACAATCACTATTTGCCGATAACGCTGCCGGTGCTATTAAAATCGCATTCTCACCTGATGGTAAATTTATAGCGAGTAGTTGTTCTGATCGCAGAGTCCGTGTGTGGAATCTAATAAACGGGCAGCTACTAAGAGCTTTTGACATCGATCATAGATATAGTAATAACAATGCAATAGCGTTTTCTTCAGATGGACGTACCCTTGCAAATGGAACAACGTTATGGGATATTCATACGGGACAACATAAAAATACCCTAAAGTGGCACCATTCTGATCGCGTACAAGCGATGACTTTTTCACCTGACGGTAAAATGATTGCAACTACGACTCGGCGAAGCAATGTTCGATTATGGGATGCTGCTTCTGGACAAGAAATTGCTAAACTGCATGAAGGTGGAGAATATACCTCTCAAAACCACCAAGTAGTATTTTCACCAGACGGAACTAAGTTGAGTGCAATTGTATCACCACGTAACCGACAGAACGGTTCAGTTATGCTATGGAATACACAAACACATGAATTGGAAAAAACCGTTATTGAGAAGAAATACTCCTTTCTATTTGTGTCTATAGATTTTTCTAACGAAGGTAACCCAATCGCTGTAGTTGGAGAACGGAAAAAACTCTATATCAGGAATCTTGATACTGATGAAAACATCGCAATGCTTGAAGGACATGATGAGATCGTCCATATAGCAGCATTTTCACCAGATAAATCTATGCTTGCGAGTGCAGGAAGTAGCGGGGCAATCCGCTTGTGGGATGTAGAAACTGGTAGACTCCACTCAATATTTTCTGGGTATACGAATGCTATTTTTTCAGTGGCGATGATGTCTAACGGTACAACCCTCGTTACTGCAAACCGTGATCAACCGTTGCAGTTGTGGGATAGCCTGACGTTAAAAAATATAGGGACAATTCAGGGAGCAAGAGATCCTTATGCTGCATCAGCTGTGACGTTTTCACCCGACGAGACGATCCTTGCAGGTGGTGCCTATGATGATGTGGTGTTATGGGATGCAAATAGTCTACAAAAAACTGTTACTTTGAAAGGACATAAAGGGCAAATAAGAACTCTTGCTTTTTCTCCTGATGGACAGACACTCGCAGCATTTAGCATGTATGATAAGACTATTCAATTGTGGAATGTGTCTACCGGAGAAGAAAAATTCAAACTTAATGGGCATGCGGAAAAGATTTATTCTTTGGCGTTTTCTCAAGATGGCACACTAATCGTCACTGCTGAAACTTTGTCGCAAGACGACCAAGCAATCCGACTCTGGGATGCTAAGACTGGTGAGAATATTACTACATTCGCAAATTTGATTCGCGCGAACATAAATATGAGATTACCTGTCCTGGCTGTTGCATTTTCACCTGATGGAAAGACTGTTGCCAGTATAGATTTCAGTGCCGACATTCAATTGTGGAATGCGGAAACAAAAAAACACAGAACTACACTGAAAGCGGATTTAGAAAACATTCACGGTCATTACAGTGAGTATTCTGCAATAGCGTTTTCACCAGATGGGACAACCTTGGTAAGTAGTGGACCTCGCGCTACCATTAATGTTTGGGACATTGAAACCGGAAAACATCAAAAAGTGTTGAAGGGACATACAGGTCAGGTCACATCTCTTGAATATTCAACGGATGGTACGACACTTGTAAGTGGAAGCATAGATGGCACCGTGCTTTTATGGGAAATGAGTGCATCCCCTGTCACACGTCTGGACATCACACCGAATACTGTCCAATCTCCCCCTATTGGTCAACAACTCACATTTAACATTGATATTGCAGATGGACAGAATGTTAACGGTTATCAATTTACAATAAACTATAATGCATCTGCACTACGTTACATCTCAAAATCCGAAATTCAGATCAACAATACAATTCCTCTTGAAATTGCGGAAAATACCATTACACTTGCAGGAAATGCAACACAGGGTAGAATCATAACAGATGGCACAATCACCTCCGTAACATTTGAAGTTATTAAACGCATAGACACAACCTTAACGATAACGGATGCACACCTTACTCACAGTGATGGCAGCCGTTCAATTCCAGTAGTTGGTCAAGCAAAGGTAATTGAACCACCGCGTATCCCGGAAGATGTTAACCTTGATTGGCAATTAGATGTTGCAGACCTTGAATTTGTATCAAAACGTCTTGGACAAAAAGGAAAGGACAATCCTGCTGATGTTAACAAAGATGGAATTGTGGATATAGCAGATCTTGTCTTAATCAGAAATGCATTATATGGACCTGAATCTGAAACAGAATGATATTCTTATCCTATCAAGGTTATTTTCAAATGAAACCCAAAAGTGTACATTTTAGAACATTGGATGTACTTTTCTGTGCAGCTCTTCAGCTTATGT
The DNA here is from genome assembly GCA_965214095.1 of Candidatus Poribacteria bacterium. GTDB lineage: Bacteria > Poribacteria > WGA-4E > WGA-4E > WGA-3G > MSPOR6. Next base: position 4,317,364 of record OZ243938.1, read on the forward strand.
ATGCTAATACACATCTAAACAGTGATATCTATTGGCATATAAATTGCTGACATGCAGGTATAGTCGTATGTAAAATGGTATTCGGAGGATAAGAACTGTGAAACTTTATAGGTTTCTAATTGCAACATTACTATTTCTATGTGTTTTTCTTCAATATGTTGTTGCTGAAGATTCTTCTCAGTGGTCACTACCAGAAAATGCTGTAGCACGTATCGGTAAAGGACAGATAACTGATATGGCATATTCACCGGATGGTAAATTGCTTGCTGTGGGAACTTCTATAGGCGCGTGGCTATATGACACACATACAGGGAAAGAACTGGCACTGTTTGCTGGATACAAATTTTCCAGGATTGTAGAGTTTCGGGATAATTTGAACCGTATTATTTATTATAACACATCTATTGCGTTTTCGCCAGATGGTAAGACTTTGGCAACCGCATGTTGGGATGATAACATCCGTTTTTGGGATGTGCAGACACATGAGATCAAAGCTACATTGGAAGTGCAAGGAGGCGTTAAGACAGTTTTATTCTCTCCAGATGGAAGGACATTTATTAGTGCAGGTAGTCTTATCCAACTTTGGGACGCGAATTCTCTACAGCATAAATTCACCTTTAAGGAAAATTACGAGTACATTACATCATTAGCAGTATCCCCGGATGGTACGACACTTGCCAGTGCAAGTGATGATGAAAGGATAGACCTATGGGATATGCAAAAGGGTGAACACCTCACTAAGATACACGGACGAACAAGATCGGATAAGGTATTAGCGTTTTCACCAGATGGTACTATACTTGCATGTCGTGGTCCTAACGAAACGATACGCCTATGGAACACAAAAACAAGAAAACGACTAAAATTGCTCATCGGACATTATAGAACAGTCGTGTCAGTGGGGTTTTCCCCAGATGGTAAAACCCTTGCCAGTGGAAGTTGGGATAGGACAATAATGTTGTGGGATGTCCAAACAGGAAAACACAAAGCAACTCTTACTGGACATAAAGGTGAGGTAAATACCTTAGTATATTCACCGGATGGGAAAACCTTGGCAACTGGAAGTTCTGATGGCACAATTCGTTTTTGGAATACACAAGCTAATCAACATAAGAACACCCTCATCCATTCACATTCTTGGTCACAAATGGCTCTCTCTTCGGATGGCAAGACATTTATAACTTCTGAGAGTAAAGATATATTGTTGTGGAATATTCATACACGTCAACTAAAGACGCGCCTCACAAGCGATCTACACTTCCGTTACTACATCCTTTCTTCACAAAGTGGATCAACAATCGCTAATGCTGGCTATGGAAATAGAGATAAAGAATTTCCGCAATTTCCATACGGAAATAAAGATAAGCAATTTCTATTATGGAATGTGCACACAGGGGAACGTAGAGAACCCTTCATAGAACAACATAAGGATGTTTTTTCAGATACAAGATCAAGGATGCTATCGCCAGATGGAACAATACTTGCTGTTGGTAAAGAGGACGGCACGGTGCAACTGTGGAACACCCATACGGGTGAAAACAAAGCAACGTTCACAAAACACAATAAATATATATCTGCTTTAGTATTCTCACCAGATGGTAAACTCCTTGCAACAGGTGATGAACAACAGACAATCCATTTGTGGGATACCGTTTCTGCAGAACACATAATATCCTATACGACTGGTTTTGGCACAATTGGATCGTTAGCGTTCTCACCAGATAATAAAGTACTCGCGAGCGCAACCCAATTTGAAATCCGCTTATGGAATTTAGAAACAGGCGAATACACCGCAACTTACAAGCGACTTAGTACAACATCGTTAGCATTCTCTCCTGATGGGAAAATGCTTGCCAGCGGTTATCGGGATGCTAAAATACGATTGTGGGATACACGGACAGGACATCTCTATGATACATTAATTGGACATTTTGGTGGGATTACTTCGTTAGCATTCCTGCAACCAAATGACATGTCAAAAACAACGTATAGTAAAAAGGACATTGCCACACAAAACCAATATATTATAGCGAGTTTGAGTGAGGACAAAACCGTTTACTTATGGAAAGTAAAACCTGTCGTTGATACAAACACGGTTGTAAAACTCACCCCACATCTCGTGGAATCCCCTGCTGTTGGAGAACAGTTGACATTCAACATTGACATTAAAGGCGCGAAGAATATCACTGGTTTTCACACAACAATAGATTTTGATAACACTGTTCTTCGTTATGTCTCAAGTAAAAATGGAGACTACCTCACTGGTGAGATTTCTGCTGAAGTAACACATATCTATCCAAATCGCGTAAAACTTGTATCCACAGCTTCAAGTAAAATTGGTCATGGTGATGTTACACTTGCAAGTGTAACATTTAAAGTTATTGATCAGAAAGCCTTGTACCTAAGCCTATCAAAAGTTCGACTTGAAAAATCTGATGGCAGTTTAGCGCGTCCAACTGTTATAGGCAGCACCGTATACGATCCACAGCAGAATATGCAACCTATAGAAGATTACACACAATTTGCTTTGCCTGAGGGTGCTACCACGCGACTTGGTAAAGGTAGAGTAAATGCTATGGAGTTTTCACCTGACAATACGCAGCTTGTTGTTGCAACTTCTATTGGAATCTGGATTTATGATGCGAATACGGGTGATGAAATTGCACTAATCAAAGAGAACGCGGCAAATGAGTCTGTCATCGCGTTCTCTCCTTATGGTGACCTGTTTGCAAGTAGTCAATTTCATGGGAACATAAATCTGTGGAATTCATATACATACCAACCCGTAGATACATTTGCAGATGAAGGAAGAGAGGGGAACGGGGATTTGATGTTTTTCTCAGATGGATGTACTCTTTCCAATGGAAAAAAAATATGGAATATCCACACTGGACAACTAATAGGCACTATCATAAGTGGTAATGTCGATACTATTTCCCAGTCTGATATGTCCCCAGATGGAAAAACAATTGCTACTACTACGAAAGAGAATAAGATACAGTTGTGGGATGCACACAATGGAAAAGAATTAGTTTTACTTAATAAGGAAAGAAACGATTCTCGACAACATAAAATCCTATTTTCTCCAGATGGCACTAAACTTGCCGCAATTGGATCAGCACAGAACAGGCCGAATAGCACAATCTTGTTGTGGGACGCAGATACACACGAATTAATAAGTACTTATACAGAACGTGATAATGCCAAAGTATTTCTATCCATAGATTTTTCTCAAGAAGGAGACCTAATCACTGTTGTTAAAGACTGGCACAGAACGTTACGTCTTCGTAATTATGAGACGGGTGAAGAGTTGGCAGTTTTTGGAGAGCATGATGGAAGAGTCGATGTGGTTACATTTTCACCAGACAAAACTACACTTGCGAGTGTTGACAGTAATGGGGCAATTCGCTTGTGGGATATAGAATCAGGTGAACTCCTCATGAAACTCAAAGGTGGTGTGCATGTGCCTGCATCCGTAGCCTTGTCACCTGATGGATCCACCCTTGCTATGCCAAACAGTACCGGAGGACTTGATTTTTGGGATAGGTATAAAAACCGAATTGTCACTTTCCCACTAAAAACTGATGTGGATGAATTTTGGGAACCCAATACTTATGCTCATTCACCCAATTGGAGGATTATTGCTGCAGGTGCATGGAGAACAATCCGTTTGTGGGATACGACAACCGAAAAGTATGTTGCTACACTCACAACAGATGATAATAGCTTTGAAATTGGAAATATTATATATTCACCTGATGGGAGAACACTCGCTGCAAATGAAATGCACGGCTATGAAATCATACTGTGGAACACACATACACAAGAACAGATAGCAACCTTGAAGGGACATACAGATAAGATACACGCTATAACCTTCTCACCAGATGGTGCATTACTTGCAAGTTGCAGTGGACAATGGGATGAAGACGATAATACAATACGACTCTGGGATACAAAGACAGGAAAGGAACGCTCCAAAATTACAAATATCGTAATAGAGAAATTAAGAAAAAGGTCTCGGGCAGTTACAGCCATTGCGTTTTCCCCAGATGGAAAGACGATTGCAAGCACAGATGCAAGCTGCGATGTTAAATTGTGGGATGTAGACACAAAAAAACAGAAAGCCAAATTAGTGGCTTCGTCAGGACAGAGTAATAGTTATTATCAAGTAACACACGCTTTAGCCTTTTCACCAGATGGTACGATGTTGACAAGTACCGGACTCAGTACTGCCATCAATGTATGGGACGTTGAGGCAGAAAAACTTCAGAGTATTCTGAAAGGACATACGGGTATTGTCACAAACCTTGAATATTCAGAAGACGGTACAACTCTTATGAGCCGAAGTAATGATGGCACCGCACTTTTTTGGGAAATGAGACAAACACCTGTGACACGACTGCAAATCACACCACGTTCTGTCCAATCTCCACCTGCTGGTAAACAACTTAACTTTGATATTTATATGGTTGATGGTCAGGATGTCTCAGGATATCAATTTATGTTAGAGTACGATGCAAAAGCACTCCGTGTTATCCCTGACAACGAAAACACTAACATAAGAAACATTGACATATCACCTCCTGTTGTGAAAAAGAATACGATAGCGTTTACAGGTAGTGCATCGTCAGGGGCAACCATAAAAGATGGTCCAATCGCATCCATCACATTTGAAGTGATTGAGCGTGCAGATGTAACCTTGACAATAAAGGAGGCACACCTTACGCACAATGATGGTGAACGTTCGCTACCAGCAATTGGTCGTGCATGGGTCTTTGAACCACAACGTATGCCAGAAGATGTTAACCTTGATTGGCAATTAGATGATGCAGACCTTGAATTTGTATCAACGCGGCTCGGACAAAAAGGAAAGGACAATCCTGCTGATGTTAACAAAGATGGAATTGTGGATATAGCAGATCTTGTCTTAATCAGAAATGCATTATATGGACTGGAACCTGAATCTGAAACTGAATGATATTTAATTCCATTTCAAATTGCCTGGTTTTCATTAACTATATACTCGTTTGTAGTCGCGTAATTCATTACGCATCTTACATAATTCGCTTCAACACTGGCAACTCAGACTATTCAAAATCTACTATCTAAAATTTTATAGTGAAATCAAAAAATATATGCACATTCCCGGTAGATGCGGTTTACCAACCGCATCTATGTAAGTGAACAAACACCGGTTTGGTTAGGAAACCGAACCTACCGTAGTGTGTAAATAATTATGGTTTTTATTATATTATTGGAGAATCGTGAAATTTGAGTAAGTCTTAATCTATCAAAAGAAAACCCACTTTAACGAATGTAAATATTTCTTGACGTATAATGTAAAATATGTTATGCTAATATTACGAAATTAAATCTACGGAGAAGGCAATGTCTGAAGAAAAAAACAATGAAATAGTTCCTGTAACCGCTGAATATGAAGTCGTTGACCAAGTTGACGATCAAGCAATCGTTGAACTGATGACTGGACAGACGATACAAGATTACGTTTACTCTTTCAAAGTTGGAGGACGGCTTATTGAAGGATTGACGTTAGCAGGTATCAACGAAGCAGCGAACCGAAGAGGCGGCATACAGGTAGAAGATATGGAATATGAAGAACGTGAGAATTCTTGGATTGCCACTGTCAAGGCAGTAGATACAATCACAGGTAATTCACGATGGGGTGCGTATGAGCAGTCGAAAACGAACGGAAATCGTCCCGACCCTTATGCATTCACAAAAGCAATACATAAAGCACAACGAAACGCAATCAAACAGTTACTTCCTGTCCCAGTTATTCGTGATGTGTTGAATTTCTACCTGAAACGTCAAGTAGATGGTGGCAACCCTAAACAGCAACAACAGATTCCACAATCTGGTGATAACATTACAAATGCACAAAAGGCAGCATTCGCTATTGCAAGCCAATTATCAGAACCACTTCAAGGAAAGGATATTAGTAAGGGAGACCTCTGGAATTACATAAAACGAAAATACAGTGTAGAATCCCGAAACGACATGTCTGAACAACAGTGGACACAACTTTCCGCCGAACTCAAAGCCGCTGAAACTAATCCCAAATTGTTTGAGGAACTTTGTACCCGTATTAAGCAATTAACCGCTGCTGATCAGGAAAGCGAAGTGCCTACAGCCGAGGAATCAGAAACTGAATACACCACCGATGCAGAATCTAAAGATTCAAAACAACCACCATTTTAGAAAACATATAGAGTTGTTACCGCACACATGCATGGCGGTAACTACGTTATCAAAAAAAGGAGTTCATCATGAAGAAAGTCTTTGTAGTTTTCACGGTGTTTTATATACTCCTCAGTATTGCACCGCATATTCAAGCCAATCCAACTAATGGGTTAGTCCTACATCTAAGTTTTGATGAAAACACTATTCAAGGTGATACCGTAAAAGATCAATCTGAAGAAGGTAATGATGGAACGATAAATGGTAACGCTGAAACTGCTGAGGGTAAGTTCGGTGATGCATTATTGTTTGATGGTACGGATGACTTTGTTGAAGTGCCACTGGCAGCTTCCATCACCTTTGCCACTGGGGATTCATTGACAGTTCAGGTGTGGGTCAAAACGGACGATCAACCTGCACAAAACGATGGAATCGTTGGCAACTATCGTCCTGCCACTGATGCAGTATGGTTACTTTCTGTCAGTGGTGACAACGCAGCAGCACGGGGCAAGATGGGATTTTCTGTTCGTGATAAGGGACGTGCTAATAGCGCGGGGATAACTTCTCCAGATTTCTTGAACGACAACACATGGCATGTCCTCGCTGGTGTCAGAGACCAGGATGCAAAAAAGATCAGATTCTATGTAGATGGAAAATTGATTGAGGAAAAGGATGACAACACACTGGACATCAACAGTGGACAGTCAATTTGGATCGGCGAACATCTCAATCGGTTTTACAAAGGATTGATTGATGAGGTGAAGGTATGGAATCGCCCTTTGACTGAAAAGGAACTTGCCATCTCCCAACAACAACCGTCATCTGTCAAGGCAATAGGAAAACTGACGACCCTATGGGGAAGGCTCAAGTCAAAACGTCAATAAGTATCTGTAACGTATGTTCGCTATTCCTAAAAGATAACATTCCCTTAAGACAGAGACCGTTCGTAGTCGCGCAATTCATTCTGCCTCTTACATTTATAGTGAAATAAAAGTGTGTAAATGATTATGGTTTTCACTATAAACTATATTTCTGGCACTTTCACTCCGACCTCTTTCTTACTTTCATGTGATCGGAAGATACCATCCATTATCACGTTGGTCAGTAGCACACCTTCTGGAGGAAGCGGTGACACACCATTAGACTTGACTGCTTCACGGAACGCTGTCATCTGTGCTTCCCATACATCTACCTTCGGAAATCCTTTGATATTGATTGTCGTCATTCCCTCTGGCGGGTCTGCAATTGCAGTTAAACCTTCTGATTGAACGAGTTTTTGCAGTTCCTGGCTATAGGAATCAGCATATACAACAGGACCGTCCAAAGAGATACCCGCATCTTTGCCGAGACAGAACATTCCACCGAGTGAGTTCTGATGAACTGCCCACGATATCTTAAACAGCATGATGCCACCATTTTCAAACCGAATCCACGCCGCACCGAACTCCTCAACGTCCATTTTATCTTTGAATCTCGGATCCTGCATTGAGATATAATCTTCGGTAATAGCAGATACACGAACAGGTTTCGGATACCCCATCGCATAAAGTGAGTTGTGTAGGTTATAGATACCAATGTCTACAATTGCACCTGCACCTGCTGTCTTTTTATAGATAAATGTCCGTCCTGGAGTTCCTCTCCGTCTACATCTTGCTGATTCGGAATAGTATATATCTCCGAGGAACCCTTCATCTATTACCTTCTTCGCAAATTGCAGTTGTGGCGTAAAGGCACTTTTAACACCAATCTGAAGTATTTTTCCTGATGCTTTCGCTGCGCGTACCATTGCCGTTGCATCCGCAAGTGTTGCTGCCATCGGTTTCTCACAGAAAACATGCTTTCCAGCATTCAAAGCTGCGACGGTGGGTCTGCGATGTGCTTGGTTATATGTGCAGACACTCACCGTGTCAATCTCATCCATCTCAAGCATCTTATTGTAGCTTGTGAATACATGCTTTTTAGGTACACCCCATTTTTCCGCAGCCTCATGTGCTTTTTCACCGAGAATGTCGCACACTGCGACAATCTCAAATCCACCTACTGCTGTGTATGCACGGTGATGTGCACGCGAAATACCACCTGTGCCAACGATACCCACACGGATTGCCATAGAATAGTCTCCTTCTAATGATTTCTATATTCCTTCCATGTTACGAATAAGAGTTTATTTTGATATAGCCAGCATAAGTTTTGCATTATGCAATGTGAAAAGTATCACAAAGGCGTTTGCATTTGATAGACATTTTCAGATGATGGGGATTAACTTAGGTTACAATAACTAATCAGCAGTTGCGGTTTCCAAAGGTGGTAACTCAGGATAATTTCCACGCGCATTACGCCATGCGATGATGCCTTCAGCAATCATCCAGACCTGCAATCCCTCTACTATAAGTCCGAATCCAAAGAGAAGATAATTGCCATTAAACAACCATCCGTTATCTGGATTAAACATCTGATGCAGCATTGCCCAAGCAGGCATGAGGAGCATGACTACCATTGGAAGGAAAGCGAACCATATCGGTTTATTGCGACGCACGAGGTAGAAGACGATGACCATGAATGCTAATCCAGCCAAGAGTTGATTTGTTGCACCGAAGAGCGGCCAGAGAGTCATGCCTCCACTACCAGGACCGCTCGGTCCCTGTAGCAACGCTACTGCGGCAGCGAGTATCAGAGCAAACGCAGTTGCAAGATATCGATTTGTTAGTGGTTTGAACTTTGCAGTCTGTGCGAGTTCTTGAATTACGTACCGTTGTAATCGTGTAGCGGTATCAAGGGTTGTCGCTGCGAAACTGGCAACAAGTACTGCCATAATTGCAATACCCATCTTTAAAGGAATACCGAGAGATGCAAGGAAATTTCCACCACCATCAACAAAAGCACTGACCTTTTCTCTGAGTTTGTGACTTGCCCAACCACCACCAACAACTATAATTTTACCATCGGGATTTTCTACTTCTTCACCCGTTGCGTAACGTGTTCTCCATGCATCTTGATTAATAACAGGTTGAGTGCTTCCTTCCTTTAGAATAGGTTGAAATGTATATCCTCCAGCAATAGTGGAGTCTGTGGTGCGGTTGAAAATACCCATTCCGATCCCAGCACAACACGCAATTATCACGACAACAGCAAGTCCACCCTCAAGCAACATCGCACCGTATCCTACATATTGTGCATCGCTTTCAGATTCTACCTGTTTGCTTGAAGTGCCAGAACTGACCATACAGTGGAATCCACTAACTGCACCACAGGCAATTGTAATAAAGAGGAAGGGCCAAATTGGTGGCGCATCGGGTGGTATGTCTGAAGCAACTGCTGGGGCAGATGCAAATAAGTTTGCTTGTCCTGATAATCCAGCAACTGCAAGACCAAGCACTAATAGAACGAGTGCTAATACTAATTCGTGACTATTGATAAAATCTCGTGGTTGTAAGAGAGTCCATACGGGTAGGACAGATGCAATGAAGCAGTAAACAAACAGGACTAACGTCCATATAACGACTACATTCAAATAAGTTTCTCCAAGCAGTGGAATACCTAACCAAGTGCTTAGATCAATCGGCAGTATGTATGCACCGACCGCCATGCCAATATACATTATACCGAGCGCGATGATAGATGGAATGAGGATGTTACCACCACGACGGTGAATCCACACACCAATAGCAACAGCAAGAGGAATCTCAATCCAGACAGATAGGACTGATTCAGGATAGTAGGAAAAAATCAGAGCAATGACCAACCCAAAGATAGCAAGGACGATGGTCAATCCCATGAAGAGAACAAACAGGAACAGGAATTTGGCGCGGGGTCCGACCATTCTACCGGCAACTTCACCTACACTTTGTCCACGATTACGGAGTGAGACGACCAATGAACCGAAGTCATGAACAGCACCGATGAATACAGAACCGAGGACGACCCAGAGCAAGGCTGGCAACCATCCCCAAAACACTGCGATTGCCGGACCCACGATTGGACCTGTTCCTGCAATGCTTGTAAAGTGGTGTCCGAAAATAATCTCTTTTTTTGTAGGAACGAAGTCTACATCATCTTTGAGTTCTTGGCTCGGAACTTTCGCCTCGGGGTCTAAACCGAATATCTTTCTTGCTAACCATTTGCCATAGGTGTTGTATGCGACAATAAAGCCAACAAAACTTAAAACAGCAATTATAAGTGTGCTCATAAGCCAATTCCAGATTCTTCAGGATAGTCAGACAAATTCAATTGAATTATCTGACACCGGTAATAATCTCGAATGTAAGTTGATCTAACTTTTCGTATCCAAGTCCTTTTTTAGCGATTGTATCAGGTTTGAAGTCAATCTTTCTCAATTTCTCAGCACTCTCTGCACTGTAATTTGCCATGATTGCTTCAAGTTCGGGATCACGGGCGCGTAAATCAGAGAGGATTCCTTGAATCTCAGCATCTTGATTGAATTGGTTTGCTTTCTCTTTGAGTATCAGATAACTCCGCATGCATCCTGCTGCGAAATCCCAAACCCCTTCTTCATCTTCAGTTCGGTATGCATGTGCATCAAAGTGTCGGTTACCATCCCAATTGACATCTTCAAGAAACTTAACGAGGAAGAACGCACTCTTAACGTTTTCTGATCCGAAACGTAGGTCTTGGTCAAAACGACTCATCTTCTGGTCATTTAGGTCAATATGGAAGAGTTTTCCTGATTCATACGCTTGTGCAACACCATGCAGAAAACTCAAACCAGCCATCGTTTCATGAGCAAATTCAGGATTGACACCCACCATTTCTGGGTGTTCAAGAGTCTCAATGAAATGGAGCATGTGCCCCGTAGTAGGTAAGTATATGTCTCCACGAGGTTCATTCGGTTTTGCTTCTAATGCGAATTTTAGGTCGTAGCCTTGGTCGAGAACGTAGTTCGTGAAGTAGTTCATTGCTTCACGGTTCCATTTTACTGTGTCTGGACCGTCCTTTGCTGCATCAACTTCTGCACCTTCACGACCACCCCAAAATACATAGACTTTTGCCCCAAGTTCTACACCGAGATCTATTGCATTCAAAGTTTTTTGAATAGCAAACGCTCTTACTTTTGGGTCGTTAGAGGTGAACGCACCATCTTTAAAAATTGGATGGTAAAACAGGTTGGTTGTTGCCATCGGTACTTTCATACCGTGATCATCAAGTGCCTGCTTGAATTCACGAACGATTTGGTCACGTTCATTGGCAGAAGCATCAAACGGAACAAGATCGTTGTCGTGCAAGTTGACTCCGTAGGCTCCTAATTCACTTAGTTTTTTTACGCTATAGGTGGGTTTTAGTGGTGGTCTAACGACATCTCCGAATGGGTCTCGTCCGGGATTTCCAACGGTCCACAACCCGAAAGTGAACTTATGTTCAGGTTTGGGTTGAAACTGATCTGACATTCAATAGCTCCTATCTTTTATCGGTTTAAGTTGGGATTATAACACATTTGCATTATTTTTTATAGATAATTTTCACACGGTCAAATGCTTGTCTATGTTTTTGAGCACGTTATCGTAATCAGCTTCCAATTCCAGTGGTGTGTTATGATAACGCGGCGGAGGTTGATCGCGAACAACATTGTGATATGCCACCTTGAAATCTGGGAATTTCAGTCCGGTTGCTGTTGAAATCACGATAACTCTATCATCCTTCTGTATCTGTTTCCGTTCAATCATTTTGATGAGTACAGCCAAAGCAACACCGGTGTGTGGACAATTAAAGAGTCCAGTTCTATCTGCTCTGGCAGCTGCATCTGCTAACTCTTCTTCTGATGCTTGGTCGACTATGCCATCAAACTGTTTTAGCACACGAATTGCTCGGTGTATTGAAACGGGATTGCCGATTTGAATAGCAGTTGCTTGGGTAGATTGTGCTGTAATGGATTTAAACTCCGTGAATCCTGTCTGATAACTGCGATAAAGCGGATTAGCACGTTGTGCCTGTGCACATGCAATTCGCGGCAGTTTGTCTATAATACCGAGTTCTAACATCATTAGGAAACCTAAACCGAGAGCAGAGACGTTACCGAGATTGCCACCGGGTATGATGACCCAATCGGGCACTTCCCAATCAAACTGCTGCACTATTTCAATACTGATAGTTTTTTGTCCTTCAATACGAAGTGAGTTGATAGAATTCGCGAGATAGAATTCTTTGCTTGCTGCGAGTTCTTGGACGATTGCCATGCAGCCATCAAAATCTGTCTCAAGAGAGAGTGTCAATGCCCCGTTTGCGATGGGTTGAATCAATTGCTCTCTGGTAACCTTTTCTTTAGGTAATAAGATTATTGCGGGGATACCTGCTGCGGAGGCATAGGCGGCTAATGATGCCGAAGTATCTCCTGTTGAGGCGCACATAACGGCACGGATGTTCCCTGACTCCGATATAATCTGGTTTACCATTGAGACGAGCACCGTCATGCCAAGGTCTTTGAATGAACCTGTATGACTGTTTCCGCACTGTTTAATCCAGAGATCGGAGACCCCGAGTTGACTGCCAAACCGTTCTGCCCAAAACAGATTTGTGCCACCTTCATACATAGAGATGATATTATCATCATCAACAATGGGACAAACAAGCTCTTTTTTACCCCAGACACCGCTTCCATAAGGATATTGAGTACGCATATAACGTTGTTCAAAAAGGCATTTCCAATCTTTCGCGCTTCGCTGCTTCAACACATCCATATCGTGATTGACTTGTAATAACCCATTACAGTTTTTACAGCGATAGATGATTTCAGTGAGAGGATATTTACATCCATTTTCACATTCAAACCAAGCATTGTAATTCATTATTCTGTTTCCTCTTGAACGGTGTGTATATTTTCCTGACTGTTTGATGAAGTGAGCAGTTGTTCTATCTCTTCAATAGATGGTAATTCGGTAGGGTCTTTTAAACCGAACTGTTGTAAGAAAGAATCGGTAGTGGAAAACAGGAGGGAACGGCCAGCACCTTCTTTTCTGCCAGATACACGGACGAGTCCTTTCTCAACAAGCGCACTGATAACACTGTCACTGTTTACACCACGTATTGTGGATACGTCATTTCGTGTGACAGGTTGTTTGTAAGCAACTATTGCAAGTGTTTCTAATGCGGAAGGTGATAGTGTGACACGCACTTGTTGGATGTAGAATTTCCGAATCCATTCCGAATATTCTGGTCGTGTACATATCTGATAGCCATTTGCTATTTCTATCAATCGGAAACTTCTATTCATCTCATGATAATCTTCTTTAAGTTCAGAGAGTGCCTTTCTAATCTCGCGGACATTCATTTTTGGAATTGCATGCTGAAACTGCTTAACTGTAATCGGTTCACTCGCAGCAAACAGAATTGCTTCCAATATTGATTTCGTGTTATTCTGTGGTATTGTATCAAGTTTTTCTATTTGATCTTCAACAACAGTTATTTCTGATTCCATTGTGTGATATTTCCTTGATTCTCTATGTAGTGGAAGTAATACTCGTTGCTTTAACCAGATATATGCTTTCAAATAGACCTGTCTGGACAGAAACGATTTTACCTAATCTGATGAGTTCTAAAATAGCAAGAAATGTAACAATAAGGTCTAATTTCCTTGATGACAGTGGAAAGAGATCATCAAAAAGCAGTTGGTCCGAAGTTCCTAACTGATTTTCAATAAACTCCATCTTCTCTTCAACAGTGACAGTTTCTTCTTGAACCGTCTCGTATTCATCATCCATATCAAGTTCGGCAACTCGGTCATTGATATTTTTGAAAGCAGTGAGCAGGTCAAAAAGTGTTGCTTTAATCTCATAAGAACGGGTGCCATCTAAGTCTGAATGCAGTTTAGAACTTCTGTTGTATATTGATGTGCGACGTTCTGCATAGATATCTAATACTTGTGCTGCTTCTTTGTACCGTTTATATTCTAATAGTTGTTGTACGAGTTGCTCTTGGTTATCAATAGAATTACTGGATTTTGTTTCATTTTTCGGAAGAATGTTCTGTGATTTAATTTGTAATAACGTGGCTGCCATGACCAAAAATTCAGATGCTAAATCTAAATCTAATTGTTCCATTAGATTAATATATTCAAGATAACGGTCGGTGATTTTGGCTATCTGTATATCATAGACATCCATCTCCTCCTTCTGAATTAAATGTAGAAGGAGGTCAAGTGGTCCCTCAAAACCGTCCAGTTTGACAGCATATATTGGGTGTGAGGAAGGATGTGTTAAAGAGAGTTCAGTTAACATAATCGTCTGAGTAATGCGTAGAATTTACTATATCATACAAATTTATCGTAAACCAATTAATTTCGCAATTATATCAACAATATTGTAACTTATGATACTGAGTATTCTAAGCGGACTTTGTATATTTATTAAGTATGGTAAAAATATAAGTCCCATTAGAATTGGCATACCGTAAGGGGCAAGTTTTTCAAATTCACGGGATGCCCGTTCTGGTAATAGACCGTTTACTACACTAAATCCGTCTAATGGAAATAGAGGTAACATATTAAAAACCGCAAGAAATACACTTATTATTGCTGAACTTTCTAAGAATCTATAGATAACCAATTGCGTTTCGGAATTATAGGGTTTAAAATCTATTGATAGTTCCAATGCCTTGATAATACCGAAAATGCCGAAAGTCAGTATGATGTTCATGAAAGGACCTGCAGCGGCGATCAGCATTAGATCTCTTCTCGGATTTTTCAGATTATATGGATCAACTGGAACAGGTTTTGCCCACCCAAAAAATCCACCACCATAAAGTGACCCTATCAAAGGTAAAATCAACGTTCCAATGGGATCAATGTGTACTGCTGGGTTGAATGACATGCGTCCTAAATCTTTTGCCGTTGGGTCTCCTAACATATTGGCAGATTTGGCATGTCCCCATTCGTGAAACGTTAAGAGTATAATGAACTGACAGACGACAAGAATCGCCCTGGCAATGTTGTCTGGTGAAAATAAATCCATCATAATTTGATTCTATATCTTATGATATGAAAAATCTAATCTCTTTCTTGGTTCGTTAGTTGTTGATAACGTGTATATCCATCGGATTTCGTCTTAATCTTACCGTCCAATTGATGATGAAATATATCTTTGAGTAATCTTTCAAAGTTTTTACTCGGTTTCTCACCCCATTCAATTAGGTCATCACCGTTGATAATAGGCTTTATTGGACGCAAGTTAAGTAGGTAATCACCAATCTTAGTCCGTTGTGTTTCGGATATATTTGTATTACAAAAAGCCAACACAATGGCTTCAAGTGGAAAAGGTTTTAGGATGTTGTAAATATCACTTTTTTTCGTTGTTTCAGCAAGAGTTCCAATGACTGGTTGAAGTTTCCGAAACGCGGTATTTGGTGTCTGCACTTGGTAGCACTGTTTATCTCCATAGATGTAAGTCTTTTCGTTTTTGTTGTCTACGATACACCACTTTCCGTTGTGGAATTCAAAGAATGTTTCTTTTGAAAGTGATATTCCAATCTCTTCAATTCCAGATCGTATCTCTGCTTCATCTGAGAGTTCTTTTTGTCCGTTTGAAATTCTCCGCAATTGATGCTTTAATACTAATTTGAAACTGAGTGCTTCAATAATGTAAATCGGTAGACCTTGTTTATTATCTAAACCCAAATATGCAAGCCAAAGAATGAGACTATTATCTAAATCTGTGTCAGAGATATGCTCAGAAACCCACGATATAGCAGAATGTGCTGTTTCAAAATCACAATGAAAGTTAGAAGGTTTTTTCCATCCGAATGATATTTCTTCTAATACGCCAAAATCATCAAGCATGTCTATAATTTTTGGTGCCTGTTCTTCTGTCAATATGTTCTCAATTTCATTCCGTATCCGTTCACTACTGAGTTGTGAGACGAATGGAATAGCCTTGTGTATGAGCTCAATATCCCAATCTGATATTTGAAAGTTATACCGTCCCGCATACCTACAAGAACGAAAAATGCGGGTCGGATCATCTATGTAACTATCGTTATGTATAACACGGATAGTGCCAGTTTTTAGATCCTTCAATCCATCAGTTTTATCAATAACAGTGCCAAACGCATCATTATCTAAGCACATTGCTAATGCATTGATTGTAAAATCTCTACGTAGTAAATCCTGTGCAATTGTGCTTCGTTCTACTTTAGGTAACGTTGCAGGTTTTTGATACGTTTCACTGCGAGCTGTGACGAAATCGACTTTTGGTTTTGTCGGAATCTCTGGTGTGACAGTAGCTGTCCCAAATTGTGGATGTATCTGCAAAGTTCCATTCCAATATTCTTGCAACTGCTTCGCTACACTGATTGCATCTCCTTCCACTACTATGTCAATATCTAAGTTTGGTCTTTTGAGAAGTAAGTCTCTCACAGAACCCCCGACCAGATAGACATGTTTGCCACCTATCTTACCGATTTCACGTAATGAATCTGAGAGTGCATCAGGGATAATCAGTTGCATTTTACTATGGTTATAGTAATCCGAAGGAGAGCAATTAGGACACTTACATTATACAAATGCAAGAACACGGGTTGGCGCACCTGAACTCTTTGCTAACTTTAAGGGGGCAATCACAACGAAAAAATGTGTTGGTAGCTGACTCAAATTGCACAAATCTTCGACGTGCGGAATACCTTCACCAAGAAAAACAAGGTGTGCAGGAGGTAGACCATCGTATAACGGAGGATGTCCTGCAACAGAGTCTATGCTACAAGCATCTGTTCCAATAACTTTTATACCTTTCTTAACGAGGAGTTCTGCGGCATCTTCGCTGAAACCAATCCATTCGCGGTTGAAGTTATCTTGATAGACGTATCTATCCATTCCAGTCCGCATAAACACGATGCTATCTTTTGGTATATCCGAATTTTCTGACATCCATCTTTCAACATCTTCAGCAGTCACCGCATCAGTCGGTTTCTTGATGGCAGAGAAATCCATCAATATTGCGTTACCAGTCAATTTCTCTTTAGGTATTTCTGCGACAGTATATCCATCTGGATACATCAGACAAGGTGTATCAATGTGTGTAGAACAGTGTCCGGACATATCAACACGGCTCTCAAAGTATCCATCTTTCTCTAATGTAGCTTGATCGTATATGTTAACAGGATCTATCGGCAGTTCCCGCGGACTATTTTCGTCTACTATGTAGGATAGATCTAGTACGTTTTGGTAGTTGAGGTGCATATTTTATCTCTATTTCTATTATATGTTATTGAACAAGTATAGCATATTATACATAGCAATTCAAGCAGCAAGAAAATACCTTACATGTGGTCTTGTAATGTGCATCCGTTGTTGTGTATTATAATGAAATATAAAAATACGTGCACACTCCCCGGTAGATGCGGTTTCCTAACCGCATCTATGTGACTGAACAAGTCGACGAAAATATCTATCAAAATAAATTTGAAAGTTCACACATTGAGGCAGAGGGAATACGATTAAGTGTCTTTAAAATACCTCAATACAGTTGGATGCAGTACTCCATTCGTTGCTACCAGTGAAGCAGTGTCTTTCGTGATGGTTTGTCCTTGTATATCCGTAACCATGCCTCCTGCTTCCCGCACAATAACAGTTATTGCAGCAATGTCCCAGACACTTATTGCTGCTTCAACCACAACGTCCGCTCTGCCAGAAGCCACAAGGTGATACATATAGAAATCACCAAACCCTCGGGAACGTGCCGTGTCGTTGATTAGGTTGTAGATACCATCAAATGTGTTCTTTTCTACAAACCATTTCAATCCACCATGGCAAATCATTGCGTCTGAAGGTTCTGAAACATTTGAAACCTTAATCGGATCATCATTTAGAAATGCTCCTTTACCCTTTTCAGCATATAGTAGCTCATTTAACAATGGGGCATTGGAAACACCGAGAATAAGTTCATCTTCTTTCATCAGTGCGATTTGCGTGCCAAAGATAGGGATTTTACGAATGTAATTCTTAGTTGCATCAATAGGATCAATAATCCACGTATAAGGTGATGTTCCTACTTCTGTCCCAAATTCTTCACCTAAGAATCCGTGGTCTGGAAATGTGCTCTTGATAGTTTCTCTGATAGCTTTTTCCGCTTCTGTATCTGCGCGGGTGACAGGTGTTTCATCGCTCTTTAGCTCAACTTTGAGAGTGCTTTCATGGTAATATTTCGTTATTATATCTTCAGCCTTTTTTGCTGCATCAATCGCAACGGTTAAATAGTCACTGGTCATGTATCCTCCTATCTGATTTCAATCCGTATGTTTTTTCCACAACCGTCGGGTCATCTTAGAGAAATGTTGACGATGTTTTGCCACAAATCGATAGATTGCTTCTGAAGTGTGAGAAAAACCGGGTAATTTGGTGTAGCACCAAAGAAATGTGCTGTTGTCCAAGGCACGTAGAATTGCTTCAACACCTGAATAGACCTGTCCAGTTTCTAATATCAACTTCACAGAGGATTGAAATTCGGAAACTGGTATCTCAGGAAAATTCGCAGCTATTTCCTGATATGGAGCATAATCTATACGGTCATTGGTGACATGTCTCCAACGAAAAATCCAATATTTGCAGAAATCACAGTCCCCATCATATACAAGAATGGGTTTGTTAATTTGGGTTGCATCTATATTTGCCATTTCAATTGCAAATTTATTTCGTCCTGTCTCTGATATGTGTGAGCTCAATTCCATGCATTACCAATTTTTTCAATTGCTTCTACAATCTGATCCATGTCCGATTCCGTACCGAGAAACATATTTTGGAAAAGCCACACACTCGTTTCACATACCATTTCTGTATTTGGACAGGTTAATGTGCGTATCAGGTGCGGATATTTTTCAGTGACATGAGCCATTCCAGGTTCTTCGGAAAGCGGAGAACGGTAGCCGATTGAACACGGGACTCCTTCAGCAGATAATGCATTCACAAATTCTTGTCGCGATTTACCACCAAATCCTTCTGGATCATATTTCATACAGTAAAGATGATATCCGTGTTTAGTTGCCCAAGATGCAAGTTTAGGTGGCGTGATTCCTGGGATGTTTTCCAAAGCATTAGACAGATAGATTGCATTTTGATTGCGTCTGCCAGTTTGTGTTTCAAGTAGTTCTAATCGGACAGACAGAATGGCTGCGAGATATTCAGATGGACGATAATTCCATCCAAGCCGCGGATATTCCCATCTTGCACCGCCGGGAGCGCGTCCTACATTCATAAAGGCACATACCCTATCGTGAATGTCTTTGTCGTTTGTGGTGACCATGCCACCTTCACCAGATGTCAGGTTCTTGGATGACTGAAAACTAAATGCACCTACATCACTCAGGCTACCCACTTTTTTTGTGCGGTATTCGGCACCGTGTGCTTGTGCACAATCCTCAATTATTTTGAGTTGATGACGTTGTGCTATTTCTCTTAATTCTCCTATATTTGCAGGATGCCCACCGAGATGTACGGGGAGAATCGCACGGGTTTCAGGAGTAATCGCTGCTTCCACTGCATCGGGATCAATTGTGAATGTGTCTGGACAGACATCTACAAAGGCTACGGTGCAGCTCCGTTCTAAGACTGCACTTGCTGTCGCGACAAAAGTATAGTTTGGTACGATGACTTCTCCACCCTCACTGAACCCATCAAGGTCAAGTGCCCCTGCTAAAGCAGCACTGATTGAGTCAGTACCGTGTGGCATAAATATGGCGTATTGTGTGCCAGTGTATTCAGCATATTGTTCGCAGAAACGGGGTATCATAGAACCACCAGATCCCTCATTACCGCTCAAATAGACTTCACGTAGTAAGGGTTCAACCTTTGATTCCCATTCTTCTGTGGTATTTATTGGCCATTGTTGCCACGGGTGAGTATTTGTGTTCCTAACGGGAGTTCCGCCAGAAATCGCTAATTGTTTTGACATTAATATCTCCGACTAAAACAAGTCTAAAAGCAATTATAGGGAATTATAAAGATAAGTTGACACTTTCGCCCCACGGTAGGCGAGGTTTCCTAACCTCGCCGATGCAGAGTGTTCAAGTAATTTCAAAATCTACTATAATTTCTCTAAAGACATTAGCTATACGTTTGACAAAATTATACCATATTTTCTTACTATATATACAGTAATTGTCAATCATGTTCCATTTTACGAACACCGTTCTCATACTTAACATGATATGAAACATCGGGAACATCCATCATACGAATAGCAAGTTCACCAAAGGTAATATGTGGTTCCGAAAGGAGAAGGAGTTCATCTAACGATTCAGTAGGTGTTTTGTCAGTTGTATCAAGCACGATTGTTCGTCCTTTTTGTGTAAACAAAGATTTGTCTATCTCATCCTGAAAACGTTGTTTTAGTTTAGGTATATCCGCTGACTTGATAATTTGGTATTCGTGTGGGTTTTCTTCCATTCGCTGTTGAATTGCCTCATCACTTGCTGTAACGTGAATCATGACAACATCCGGCAAACGCGCTTCCATAACTTGTACTTCGTATCCACGTTGTGCGCGGTGATGATAGTTACTATAATACGGACTATCAGGATCGCCACCATAGACAGAAGTATATACTATTTCCTCAATATGCCAACCGGCAATCAGTGTGTTTGGATAGTTTTTGATTACCTCAACGTGATACTGGATCTGCATACGCTGCATCCGTTCCTTGACATCATCAGGGAAATTTATGTATGCTGCTCTTGATTCTGAACTCAACGTTGAATCGGGAATAGTAAAGTGGTCATCAACATGAACTGATAGTTTCCGATGGCGATAATATTCGGTCAAAAGGTTTATCAAAGTAGATTTTCCTGCGTACTCAATTCCGGCAAAAATACATCTCATAGAATTCCTCTCAATACAATAAAATAGATAGTACGATATCTTAGTACAGGTTTATCACGAAACATGAAAAATGTCAAGAATCTGTTTTGTTTTTGCAGTGAGTATACAATCTGATTTACTTGACATTAGCATAGTTTCAAGGTATAATAACCTAATTCCTTTGAGGTAAAATACATAGGATTTGAAGACAATATATGTGAATGTTCATTACATAATTATCTTTAGTAAATGAAAAATAAAAACAAACAAAGATCATGTTAAGAATTGGCGATGTAAATATACCAGAATTTCCCCTTTTGTTGGCACCGATGGAAGATGTCAGTGATCCGCCTTTTCGCGCCGTTTGTAAAGAAAATGGTGCGGACATCATGTATACCGAATTTATATCTTCAGAAGCTCTCATCCGTGATGCTGCTCAGAGTGTTGCTAAGTTAGACATATTCAAATATGAAAAACCTATTGGTATACAAATATTTGGACACGATATTGATGTGATGCGAGAAACTGTTGAAATCACTGAACGCGTTGAACCCGACATTATTGATATAAATTATGGATGTCCGGTGAAAAAGGTTACATGTAAAGGTGCGGGAGCAGGTATTCTCCAAGACATTCCAAAGATGGTTAAAATGACCGCAGAAATGGTCAAGAAGACCACTTTGCCAGTCACTGTGAAAACACGATTAGGGTGGGATGATAACACGAAATATATCGTTGAAGTTGCAGAACGTCTACAAGATGTGGGTATCCGTGCAATATCAATTCACGGAAGAACACGTCGTCAAATGTATAAAGGTGAAGCAGATTGGACGCTCATAGGTAAAATCAAAGACAATCCACGCATGACTATTCCGGTATTCGGTAACGGAGATGTAGATAGTCCGCAAAAAGCAGCTCATAAGCGACAAAAATACGGTGTTGACGGTATCATGATCGGTCGTGCTGCTATAGGTTACCCGTGGATATTCAATGAAATTAAACACTACTTTGCCACAGGCGAGATACTTGACCCTCCACCGATAGATGAACGTATTGCAGTATTCAGAAAACATCTGGACTTTTCTATAAAATGGAAAGGTTTGAAACTTGGTTTGATAGAGATGCGGAGACACTACAGCAACTATTTTAAAGGCATTCCGCACGTAAAACCTTTTCGTACTCGTTTGGTAACATGTGATAGTTACGATGGTGTACTATCCATCATTGAGGAACTCAGAAGCCATGCATACAGTACTCAAGCAGACACATACCAACTACCTTTAAACCAGATGCAGTATCAAAATGTCTTGACGTAATCGTGCATTAATTTTATGATATTAGAAAAGGAAGAATAGGATATAGTGATGAATAAAATACCTTTTATGAAACTTAGTGGTGCCGGTAACGACTTTGTTATCATCAACAATCTCAGCAATATCGTTGATAGTGCTGATGTCCAATTCAAGAATTTTGTATCTAAAGTCTGTCAGCGAAGAATGTCGGTTGGGGCTGATGGAGTGCTTCTTGTAGAAGATTCTGATGATGTTGATTTCCGAATGCGGTACTTTAACGCCGATGGTGGCGAGGTTGAAACTTGTGGAAACGGTGCCCGTTGTATTTCTAAATTTGCTTTTCTTCATGGAATCGTCCCTGAAAAGATGCGATTTTTGACGAATGCGGGAATTTATGAAGCAGAAGTAGTCAGTGATAACGTTAAAGTAGGTATGAGTGACCCTACGGATATACGGATTAATGTTCCACTGAAACTTGAAGATGGTAAGCACACAGTTGGATTTGCAAATACTGGTGTTCCGCATGTCGTTTTCTTTGTGGATGACTTGAAAGATACAGATGTATTTGATTTGGGTCAACAAACACGTTATCATAATGACTTTAACCCTGATGGAACAAATGCAAATTTTATCCATATCTATTCAGAAGAACTACTTGAAATACGGACTTATGAACGTGGTGTAGAAAACGAGACACTGGCATGTGGAACAGGTTCTATTGCTTCTGCCATTGTCTCTGCAGTCTTAGGCAGGGTCCAATCACCCGTTTCTGTCAAAACAGCAAGTGGGGTCGTATTAAAAATACATTTCGATTTAGAGAATGAAGCCGCAAGAAATGTGTTTCTTGAGGGGGATGCCCGCGTTATTTTTGCTGGTGAACTCACATCGGATGCTTGGAATTATTAAGAAGAACAAAGCACTTTTTGGTGTTTAGTGATTAAGGAGGATTACATGTTTGAGGGGTCTTTTGTAGCACTCGTCACACCCTTTAAGGACGATGACTCGTTAGATGAAGCGAAACTCAAGGAACTGATTGAGTTTCAGATTGAAGGCGGAACACACGGTATCGTCCCGTGTGGAACAACAGGTGAATCTCCTTCGCTTTCTGATTCAGAACATGGTCGCGTCATAGATATCACAATTGAAACTGTGAATGGAAGAGTCCCTGTGATTGCTGGTACAGGTTCAAATTCAACGGCTCGTACACTCCACGCGACGAAACACGCAAAAGCTGCGGGTGCTGATGCTGCACTTATCGTTACGCCATATTACAACAAACCGAACCAAGAAGGTCTTTATGCCCACTACATGAAAATTGCTGATACCGTTGATATTCCCATTGTAGTCTACAACGTCCCCGGCAGGTGTGGTACAGACATCCTTTCTCCGACTATAGCACGTCTTGCTGAACATCCGAACATCGTTGCTCTCAAAGAGGCAACAGGTGAACTTAAACGCGCAAGCGAGGTCGTCAACTTATGTCCGGATGATTTTGTCGTGCTTTCTGGTGATGATGTCAACACATTACCGATTATGGCGGTTGGTGGAAAGGGTGTTATCTCTGTCGTGGCAAACATTGCCCCCTCTGACATAGCTGAAATGTGTAACGCATTTCACGCGGGAAATCTTGAACTTGCCCGTAAACTTCATTACAAAACATATCCTTTAGCAGTTAATCTGTTCATTGAAACGAATCCTATTCCTGCAAAAACATCCTTGAAGTTGATGGGCAAACTCAATGGAAAAGTCAGATTGCCACTGGCTCCGCTCTCTCCAATGAATCTTGAAGTACTCCGTGATACACTTACAGATACAGGTTTGATCTAAAGATGCAGATCACTTCCAAAAGTTAATAAAGCATATATCCCATTGATGTCCGACAGAAATCGGGCTTTTCTTATATGTGAGAATACTACTCATGAAAAAGATTGTAAAAAGACTACTGATAGGTATTGGAATCATCGCTGTTGTGATTGCAATTGCAGCTGGCTATATGTTTTGGAAGATGGGACAGCCTATTTATATATTCGGTTCAGTAAATAGTGCTGAAAACCTTCGCGGTCCGTTAGAACCTCCAGAGCAATCGGATCCTACATCTTGGCGCGTGGAGTCTGATATCACAATTCATTATGATGTCTATGGAAAGGGCAGACCAATCATCATCGTTCACGGAGGTCCGGGAATACCGTACGCAAATGCTTGGAAAGGATTAGAACCGTTAGAAGAACAATACGCATTCTACTATTATCATCAAAGAGGAGCAGGTGACTCTACCCGTCCAATTGATAGATTTGAATCAAAAAACTATCCTAAAAATGTTACAAAGCTTGAACAGACACTTGGTGTAGGCGCACAAATTGCAGATATTGAACGTATTCGTCGTATACTTGGTGAAGATAAGCTAATACTTATCGGACATTCGTTTGGTGGATTTATTGCAGCACTTTATGCTGCAGAATTTCCCATGAGGGTTGAGAAATTAATACTTGTTGCACCTGCAGGAATGTTAACACCACCACAGAAAGGCAACAATTTCTTTGATGCCGTTCGGCAGAAACTACCAGAAGAAGATCATAATAAATATGATACGCTTATGAAGGATTACTTTAATTTTGGGAACATCTTCTCTAAAACAGATAGTGATCTGGTTGATTTACATTCAGAAGTCGGACACTACCTTTTGAAGGGGATGGGATATGATATGACACAGATGGATACACCACCATCGCCAGGCGGATGGAGCACATTTGCTGTCTACTTCAGCACGGGTAGATCACCGGACTATCGTGATGCAGTAGGACATATCACTGCTCCAACATTGATAGTACACGGTGATGACGACGATATTGCGCTAAACGGAAGTCGTCAATACGAAGAATTTATTCAGAATGCAAAGTTTATTTCCATCGGTTGTTCTAACAAATCAACTATATCTGGACACTTTATATTTGATGATTGTCCAGATCAGTTCGCTGCGGCCATCATGAGTTTCTTGACTGACCAATAAACTCAGCAATATCTGATGTATGTGTTTTGAAATCTCTTTCTGCTAAAGACTTCAGATTATCTGACTGGAGAACGGTGTCAATATCCCAATAGGTTATTTTCGGGTCAATCCGTAAGTAATTCTCATTGAGTAATCGACCGACCAATTTTGCTGATGCTTGAGATTGTAATGTCATTACGAAAGAAACTAACTTTATTCCACCCCATCCTGAAATGAAACCCCATCCCCGTTTCTTTTTATACATTGATATTGAATGTCCTGTCCCTAAAGACAATATCTTTATCTGTGATGGAGTCTTTCCAAAGGATGTGAGTGCCTCAGTATATGCAGCAATAGAAGGATTGTTTGCCCACAAACCACCATCCGACAGCATAAGATTTTTTATGTTTTTCGGAGCAAAAAACGTCGGTGCGGCACACGAAGCCACAATCGCATCACGTAGACATACATCACCATCAGAATATTCAGTTTCACTCAGTTTTTCACAGTATTTCGATCTGAAAATGTGGGACTCACTTGTTGTTATCTCCGAACATGTGATCAGAAGTGGTGTTGCAATATCTGATAACGGCGTTGCGGGGATATGATGTGCGATTATCTCTGCCAACTTTTCATTTGAATATTTGCTGAAAAATATAGGATTCCGATACCACTTTTTACGGAAAATGTCAGGTGCTTCAGTTTCAAAGAGTTCAACAATTTCGGTCATTGGAATATCAGAAACAGCAGCACCAGCAATGATTGATCCAGTACTTGTTCCTGCGATGAGATCAAAGCAGTCTTTGATCTGCACATTGTATGTTTCTTCAACTTTGGCAAGGAGTTGTGCAGAATATATACCGCGTGTGCCGCCGCCATCTAAGGCAAGGATGTGTAGGGTATCATTGTTTTTCATTGAATTATTGGTCATCTTCGTTTTCTGGTGGTTCCCAGTCTGCGACATTGAGTGCTTTGATACGGGAACGGAAGATATTGTCAAACAATTCTAATTTTGATGTTAACCATTCATGTTGATTTTTCCAGTCTGACTCATCTGTCAGATCTGTGTTATCTTTAACCAAATACACTTGACTCTCTTCAAGTTCCGGACGTTCTGCCCATTCAAGGTTTTCGCCAAATGCACTATTTATTTCTTTTCTTTGTTCCTGTAACAAATGAAAGTATGCTTTAGTATTGTGACCTCGTATGGTAAACTGGATACGAATTTGCTTGTTTTTAGTACTCAGAATTGCGTAAATACCAAAACCAGATTTCCCAACTCCAAAAACCATTCTTGCTATAGGTTGCGGTTTTGGTTTTCTAAGCATACTATTCTTTTCAATTAGGTGTTTGCCAAATTCTGACCAGAATTTCTTATATAATAATTGGATTTCAGAGAGATCACTGATTATCTCGCGTTCAGAGTCCTGAATCACTGTCCTACTCCAGTCATTAGGACTAGAAACGACTTCAAATTGTGGAGCACGGTCTGAATCTCCAATTTGCCAAACTTTTATTTCTATGCCGAAGAACTGAAAACCTTTGTCTGCTGTCATCTCATTTAGTTTGTCAAGAGCTGCGCGGTGTTCATTACAAAACTTTTTTGCTATCCAAATCACTGTTTGTGCATTTAAACCAGCCACATAAGTCAAAATTTGACCGAGGTGTTTATGGTCTGTTTCATGCAATTGGTTTTCAATAAGTACTCGCGAACCATCTTCATTTTTACAAAGAATATCGGCACGAAAGCCTTCTCCACTTATCTCTACTCCCTCAACTTCAAGTGCCATACCAAGGGTTTCTCCGAGGAAAGTCAGATTTTCTTCCTCAGCCAACCACGGTGTGAAATGTTGTGGTTCATTTTCCCAAACGTCGTTCAATTCAACTTTTTCAAGCCTTGAAAGTTCTTTATTCATTTACTGTCGTCTCCTTTAATGCTTTACCGTTGAGTTTAATTTTTACCAAGATACCATATCAATGAGTTCATATCAATGGAATTTTATTGAGAAGGTTAACAGTATGTGTTATACTCCAACATATCAACGAGATCACAGATTGAGTTAGGTAGTACCTCAAATTATATATTATCAGGAGTATCATGAACAAACCAAATATCATCTATATTCATTCTCACGATACAGGACGGTATGTGCAACCCTACGGTCATGCAATACCGACACCAAACATACAGAAGTTAGCAGAAGACGGTGCCCTATTCCGTAATGCATTCTGTGCAAACCCAACATGTTCACCATCACGTGCAGCACTTCTCACAGGACAGTATGCCCACAGTTGCGGTATGGGAGGATTGGCAAACCGCGGATGGAGTCTACCTGTTCCTAAACATCTTCTACCATATACACTGAATGATGCAGGATATATGACTGCATTAGCAGGATTCCAGCATGTGGTAAGGAATGTCAAAGAGACTGGTTACCAACGAGTTTTAGCACAAGAGAACGGCAACGGTGGTGCAGAACAGCGCGCCTGCGCGTTCCTTGACGAAGAACATGAGCAACCATTCTTCTTAGACATCGGATTTAGTGAAACACATCGCAAAGCAAAAGGGTTTGATTCACCTCCAGATGGTGAATCGAAAACCGATCCACGCTATGTGAAACCACCTGCTCCATTTCCCGATAATCCTGTAACAAGGCAGGATATGGCGGAATATATTGACGCTGCAAAAAAACTTGACTGGAAAATGGGAAAAGTTTTTGACTCATTGGAAAAGAACGGACTTGTTGAAAACACACTTGTCATCTGCACAACAGACCACGGTCTTGCATTTCCACGTATGAAATGTCACGTTAGTGACCACGGTATCGGTGTGATGTTGATTGTCCGAGGCCCTGGTGGGTTTGATGGTGGAAAAGTCGTTGACGGATTAGTAAGTCAGATTGACCTATTTCCAACTGTCTGTGATTTGGCAGAGATTGATCCTCCTGAGTGGTTGCAAGGACACTCAGTTCTACCATTGGTTCGTGGAGAAACTGATGATATAAGAGATGCCGTCTTTGCTGAAGTGAATTATCACTGTTGCTATGAACCGCAGCGCGCTATCCGCACAAAACGGTGGAAATACATACGACGGTATGATGATGCGAAACAGTGGGCATTGCCAAACTGCGACGATAGCATCAGTAAATCATATATGTTGGAAAATGGTTGGGCAGACCAACCTGTTGAAACGGAACGTTTATATGATGTCGTATTTGATCTGTCTGAAGCACATAACCTTGCGGAAAATCCAGATTATGCAGATTTTTTGACAGAGATGCGCGGTCGTTTAGAGCAATGGAGAAGAGATACAGATGATCCAGTGAATGAAAACCAAATTATGGAACCACCTGAGTCGGCAGTTTTAAACGTTCCGACTGATGTGTCTCCTGGAGACAAACGTTATCCTGCTGCAGAGATTCTTTGATCTTCGGATGTAGATTCCATATCGGTTTCTCCAACTTCTAATGGGACAACTGAAAGTTTACAACCGAGAGCATTGAGAATAGTACAGAGTGTGTCAAGATGCGGTGCTTTGTCAGCAGAAAGTATCTTTTGTAATGCATCAGGGGACATGTGTGTCCGCTTTGCCAACTCTGTTATGCCTCCTTGTGCTTCTACAACATAGGCGATACCCTTTAGAAGGAAGGGTATATCACCGTCTTGTTGATATTCTTCCAATGCTACATCAAGATAGCCAATTGCTTCTTCCTTATCAGATGCAAGGCGTTTAATCAGATAATCACGCCATTTGGGATATTGTTTCATCGTTGTGCTTCCTTATATTCTAACCAGTAAGTTTTGGCACGTTCAATGTCACGCTGCTGTGAAGATTTATCACCCCCACATAGCAGGACAAGAATTGTATGTTCAAATTCACCAAAGTATATACGATATCCAGGTCCGAAGTGGATACGTAGTTCAAAAACACCTTGGCCTACGGGGTTACAGTCACCAAAATTACCATTCTCAAGTCGGTTGATTCGTCGTTCAATTCTGTTAATTGTTGTTCTGTTACGTAATGATTCAAACCAGTCAGTAAAAGGAGTTTTCCCGTTCTGTGTTGTATAAAATTCTATTTCCCTGGGGTGTGTATGAAGCATTATTTTGTTAGTTTATGCGATTATCCCTAATCAATATTTTATTGTTCTGGAGTATTTTTAGAACCAGTGTTTTCGGATGCTAATGGTTCAATAGTAAGTCGACATCCGAGAGCATTGAGAATATTACAGAGTGTGTCAAGGTGTGGTGCTTTGTCAGTAGAAAGCACCTTTTGTAAAGCATCAGGTGACATGTGTGTCCGCTTTGCCAACTCTGTTATGCTTCCTTGTGCTTCAACAAAGGTTTTTATACCCTTCAAAAAGAAAAGTGTATCACCATCATCTTGATATTCCTCAAATGTCAACTTGAGATAGTCGATTGCTTCTTCCCGGTTAGCAAGACCTTTCATCAGAAACTCATGCAAAGTTTCAAATTTTCTCATGTCTGCGTTTCCTTATATTCTAACCAATAAGTTCGTGCACGATTAATGTCACGTTGCTGAGACGATTTGTCTCCACCACATAAGATGATAACAATCCGGTTCGAATCAATACCAAAATAAACGCGTATTCCAGGACCGAAGTGAAGCTGTAACTCATAAACACCGTCTCCAACGGAACTGCAGTCACCAAGATTTCCATCCTCAAGTCGTTGAAGTCTTTTCCGAATTCTGGTTCGTGTTTTTTGATCGCGTAGTGTTTCAAACCATTCAGTGAAAGGCGTTCTCCCATTCTGTGTTGTATAAAATTCTATTTCTCTGGGTTGTGTGTTATGCATTGTTAAATATTTTCTGTGTGTTTTGCTTTCAGGATATATTTAATATAACAGATTTTGCCTACTTGCGTCAATTGGAAATAGGCAATGAACACAAACTTCAGAATGCTCTTCGTAAAGACAATTCCTAAAATTTCACTTGTCTATTAACCTATTACATGATACGATAGTTGAGTAATCAAATTGAGATTTTAGATGATACTACAGAGCAATATTACCTGAATTTATGGGAGGAGAACAAGGAGATGCGGCACGAACTCACCGCTGAACAAATTGAATTTTATCAGAATAACGGCTTTCTTGTTATTGAAAATTTTCTTGATGCAGATGAACTGACTGAATGGCGTAGGTGTACTGATGAGTCAGTAACAGAACGTCTTGGAAACTCCGTTGAGTTTTTCACAAATCAATTGGATCCATCGAATTTTTATGCGCGCGTCTTTACACAATGTCTACGTTTGTCAGATTCACACCCCGGCATGCGCAAGTTGGTGCATGACCCGAAAATTGGCAAGATGGCGACACAATTGGCTGGAACGAACGGCATGCGTATTTGGCACGACCAAGCACTGATTAAACCTCCCAACGGCAATCCTACTGCTTGGCACCTTGATGTCCCATACTGGTCATTTGACTCACGAGATGCTGTCTCATTTTGGGTTGCATTGGATGATGCCACGCTTGGAAACGGATGTATGTGGTATCTTCCCGGAACACATAAAACGGCGCGTTTTGATAATGTTGGTATCGGTGAAAATATAGGCGCACTATTTGATGTCTATTCTGAATGGAAGGAACTTGAGCCACAATCTGCCCCGTGTCCTGCAGGTTCTATGGTGTGGCATAACGGTCTGACTGCTCACGGGGCAGGTGCAAACATGACATTTTCACACCGTCGGGCAATGACTTGCGGTTTCATGCCAGATGGATGCACATTCAACGGAAAAAGAAATATCCTGCCAGAAGACTACTTCAACTCGCTCGAAATAGGTGATGTGCTTGACGACGATGTTCAAAATACACTTGTTTGGCATAAGGATTGGGAAACATAGGACACTTACCTTAAAGACTTAACCCATACTATAAATTGATTTGTAAAGGAGAATATGGAACATGGCAAAACATCCAAATATCGTTCTGATGGGTGTGGACTCACTTCTTGCAACTCACATGAGTTGCTACGGTTATCACCGACAGACAACACCACACATTGATAAGTTTGCAGAAGGTGGCACTCTTTTTGAAAAAACCTACAGTGCCCACATTCCCACTACAAGTGCCTATGCCTCTATGTTAACAGGAATGGACACATTTGGCACACAGGTCGTGGCACTTCGTCACAAAGGACCTTTACGTGAAGAAGTGAAAACCTTAGCTGAAATATTAAAAGAAGTTGGCTATGATACGACTTGTGTTGGCTTTGGTGGTCCAAGTGCACGTGGATTTGACACCTATTTTGATTATTCAAATTGGGGTCCGGATGAAACTGGACGCAGTCCAAAGGCAGAAAACCTTAACAAAACCACACTGCCTGAGTTAAATAGACTAATTGATCAGAGTGAAGAGAGACCATTTTTCTTATTTCTACGTCACATGGATCCACATTCACCCTATTTACCACCTGCCCCTTATGAACGAATGTTCTATCACGGTGATGAATGCGATCCGAATAACAAGTCTATGGAACCTGTGATGTCATTCAAGCCGTTTTGTGATTACTTTGCATCTTGGATGCCTGCGGGGATTACAGACAAGGACTATGTGATCGCACAATACGATGGTGCAGTTGCATATATGGATGCATGTATTCAGACGCTATTTAACGCGCTTGAAACGCGGGGTGTTCTGGACGATACAATTGTAATCATAAATGGCGACCATGGTGAAACATTGTATGACCATGAATGCTGGTTTGATCACCACGGACTTTATGATGTTACACTCCATGTTCCTCTCATAATCCGATATCCTGGTCGTGTTCCAGCAGGAAAACGTGTGTCAGGATACAATCAACACAAAGACCTTGTGCCAACGCTCCTTGAATTGGCAGACGTTGAAACAGACATCGCTTTTGATGGTGACAGTCTCACGCCATTAATCAGTGGTGAAATTGCTTCCTATGATAGCGAATTTTATATCACTGAATGCACTTGGATGCGTAAACATGGATGGCGGACACCTGAATGGAAACTCATTGTCGCTCTTGAACCAGATTTCCATTACAAGCCACCTGTTGAACTCTACAATCTCATCTCGGATCCTGATGAAAATGAAAATCTTGTAGATAAACACCCAGATATTGTGAACGTCTTGGAAACTCGGATGAAGAATTGGATACTTCAACGTGAGAAGGAGACAGGATTGTCGAACCCAATAATGAACCAAGGTGATTGGCACGGACATAAAGATGTGGGTCCCTTCAAATCATCGGATCAAGCATATAACACAATGCATATTGGGACTCCGGGTGAGGCAGCGCGTTTACAAGCGGAATCACGGGATGAATAGAGATTAGTTATCAGTTTTCAGTGGTCAGCAGTCAGTAATAAGTTCTCAGTATTCAGTGGTCAACAAGAGGATAATGATTAAATCAGTCTTCACATTTCTGACTGCCGCTTACTGACCACTGACCACTGACCACTGACCACTATAAAGAAAGGAAAACTCAATGCCAGACTATACACGAGAACAGGTATTAGGACGACTCAATGCGGAGTTAGATAAAGGCAATTCACTTCTTGCTGTTGGAGCAGGAACAGGTATTACTGCAAAATTTGCTGAAAAAGGCGGCGCGGATCTCATTGTCATCTACAATTCTGGACGGTATAGAATGTCCGGTTTTGGCTCTTGTGCTGGTCTGCTGGCTTACGGAGATGCAAATGCTATCGTCATGGAAATGGGTGAACGTGAAGTTTTACCTGTTGTCCAAGAAACACCTGTTATTGCCGGTGTGAATGGGACTGATCCTACAAGACGGATGAGCAACTTTCTAAAACAGGTTCGCGATGTAGGCTTTGACGGAGTCAATAACTTTCCTACCGTCGGCGTGATTGATGGCACTTTTCGGGTAACCCTTGAAGAGACAGGTATGGGTTTCTATAAAGAGGTAGAGACAATTGCAATCGCTCATGAAATGGATCTGTTCACAATCGTATATGTCTTTAACACTGAAGAATCAGAAGAAATGGCAAAAGCAGGGGCAGATGTGATTATCGCACACATGAATACAACGATTGGTGGCACTATCGGTGCGGAAACTGCTTTTACGCTTGAAGACGCAGCAGTCAAAGTTCAGGAGATTTGTGATGCAGCGAAGTCACAGAATCCTGATGTCATCTGCTTGTCACACGGTGGACCTATCGCAAAAGCACCTGATGCAAAGTATATCAATGAGAATACAGATACTGTTGGGTTTGTAGGTGCTTCAAGTATTGAACGGTTCGCTTGTGAGGAGAGTATTCCACGTATTACGGCTTCGTTTAAAGAGTGAAATTAGTTGCCATTATTTTTTGATATGACCTACTCTATCAAGTTTCAAGTTGCTACATACCAGATTTGAAACGGTTGGAATCATGTCAATCTTGAAACAACATTATTGTGAATTATAAATATAAGTTGACACTTTCGACCCACGGTAGGCGAGGTTTCCTAACCTCGCCGATGCAGAGTGTTCAAGTAATTTCAAAATCTACTATAACTTGCCAATAGTTGGGTATTTCTCGTGTTGATTTGTAGGTAGAAACCCTTTTACGTAGAGAAAATATTGGACCCAACTTAAGTATTCACAAGGAATTTCCACATGCAATTCAGATATCTACTTGTTACTTTCGCGTTATTACATTTTTCTATATTGGGTTTTGCCCAGCAAAACAAAGTTCTGAAACATGGTAGTTCTATCCAAGCGATCGAAATCTCTCCTGTCAATCCCTCTCTTGTTGCAAGTGGCAGTGATGACAACACCATCAAACTATGGAATTTGCTTGATAACACTACTATCGCTCTCACCGGACACACGGATAAAGTCAATTCAGTGACATTTTCACCGAATGGGCAATTACTTGCGACTGGTGGTAATGACCGTCAAATTAAAATCTGGGATGTCAATAAGAAACAAGTCATTACTACGTTTAGTCATATATTTCCTGAATCTTCACTCTCTGCAGTCAACTCTC
Source organism: Candidatus Poribacteria bacterium (assembly GCA_965214095.1). Lineage (GTDB taxonomy): Bacteria > Poribacteria > WGA-4E > WGA-4E > WGA-3G > MSPOR6. The sequence continues at coordinate 4,351,618 of OZ243938.1, forward strand.
TAGCTTTTTCTCCTGATGGGAAGATGCTTGTAAGCGCAGGATATCAAAGTGTTAAACTATGGGATGTTGATGGTTGGATTGAGAAGCAAACACTCAAACACGATGACTGGGTACACGCAGTTGTGTTTTCACCCAATGGAGAGTTACTTGCTGCAGTTGATGGTAGACTAATTAAGATCTGGGATGTCAATCAGCAAAAAGTTATTGAACAATTGGATGGTGACTCAGATTGGATTGGTGCTATTGCATTTTCACCGGATAGCCAAACTTTCGTCAGCGGAGGATCTGAAGGGAGAATCAAATTATGGTCGGTGTTGAATTGGAAGATAATTAAAGAATATAAAGATGTTTCATCGATATCAGACCTTGACTTTTCACAGGATGGTAAAAGCATCACTAGTGCCGGTAATTCTGTTGTTGTTTGGAATGTTAAGAATGGCGAAAGAGTTACATCCTTTTCAAAACATACTGGTTGGGTTATGGAGGCAGCATTTTCCGCAGATGGAACAACCATCGTCAGCGGAGGACTTGAAGATGGAACACTCTATGTCAATGAAATAGAAAAATCAAAATTATCAATAGGTGATCCGAATACCGTCCGCTTAATCTACTTTCTGCCAAGTGACCTTTCACCACAACCAGATATAGACAAAAAGTTAGACAAATTAATTAAAAACGTTCAGAACGTTTACGCTTCACAGATGGAATACCATGGATTCGGTAGAAAGACCTTTAAGATTGAAACTAACTCCACCGGTAAAGTTGTAGTACATCACGTGAAGGGGCAATACAAGGATGCATATTATCAGAAGGAGTCAAGTAAAATTTGGGACGAAATTGATAAGCGATTTGACGTTTATAACAACATCTATCTGGCTGCTTTAGATAGTAGTTCTGATGTCCTTGATGGTTTCGCATCTGGGTTTGGTATACCAACTGGTGATTTTGGTGGCAAAGTTGTAATTCCTGCTTCTAGTTCCAGTTCTTATGATACGGCAGTGACCGTTCACGAACTTGGACATGCATTTGGTTTAGTACATGACTATCGCAATAATTTGAAGACATGGGTAGATGAGTTTATAAATGAACCTATGACAACATCTCTCTGTGCAGCACAATGGTTGGATGTACATCATTATTTTAACACAAGAGAATATGGTAAAAATCTACTTACGACCATTAAGGCGGTATCTGCAAATCGCATAGAGAAAACTAATTCAGTCCGCTTTATATTTGATATAACTGATCTTGATGGACTGCATCAAGCACAATTCTTAATACCAGAATCTCATGAATCACCATTTCAAAAATTGCATGATTTTAAAGTCTTGAATGGTCAGAAAGACACAGTCGAATTTATCACCACACAATTGACACCTAATACTAAATCTATAACGATTCAAATCATTGATAAAATCGGGTTTTACACTAAGAAAAAGTTTACAATTAGGACGAATTCTCTACTGCCTTCACCCAAAGTTGTGTCCATACCGGATGTCAAATTAGCCGCTGCCGTTCGTACAGCATTAAACCTACCCCATGGAAAACGAATCACACAGTTGGATATGCTAAACTTGTATGGACTCAATCCTAATGGAGATTTTGATGTTAGCAATCATCAGATTACCAACCTTACTGGAATTGAACATGCAACGAATCTAACAAGTTTGAATCTCAGTATGAATGAGATTAACAACATACATCGGCTTGTACAATTGAAGAACTTGCGTGTTTTGAAGATCGATAATAATCAAATCAGGAACATAAAACCACTCATAAAAATGACAAACTTAAAAGAAGTATCGCTAAGAGGGAACCCAATTGAAGATGTCTCACCTATTCGTACCTTACTTAAGGAAAAGCCTGATATTCACCATGATATTTGGCATCTCATCTACGATGTTGAAAAAATTACTGGTCCTTGGCTTTGGATGTTTGCCCCAACAAGTGAAGGAGAAGGCGGTGCAAGCTCCATTGACGTTGATTCACTTTCCACCTTGAGCAAAGGAGTTGTCACTGAAGATATTGTTTCAAGAAAAGGAGCCAGAGTACGCGGTTTTGTTGGTAAACGTTCTTGGATTCAGGAAAGAATCACGGACGACAACGACGATAATATCAACAAACTTGTGAATAGAAAACGTATAATAGATACAAGTAACCCAAAACATAAATACTACTCAAAGTATACTAAAGATTATACTGCATACGCCCTTATCACACTTAAGTCTGCCTCTGCTCAATCTGATGTATTGATGTTCGTTGGCAGTGATGATGCTATTAAAGTGTGGTTAAACGGTAATGTGGTGTACAAAAATGCTATCAATCAAGGAGCAAAAGACTTTCAAAATAGTTTCAAAGTAGATTTAAATGCAGGTAATAATCTATTATTGGTTAAGGTCAGCCAGAGTGGTTATAAATGGAGTATGTTTGTAGGTATTAATGCAGATGTAACCACTAAATAACGGAGATTGAAATGTCAATTAAGGTGAATGAGTTTCAAATTCTGAATGCAGATGATGACGAATTGATGCGGATAAGCCGAGAAGGAACACTATCACTCAATTTGGATGAAATGCATGCAATACAGAAACATTTTGCTGAACTCCAACGTAACCCTACCGATGTAGAACTTGAAACCATCGCTCAAACATGGTCTGAGCATTGTGTTCACAAGACATTCAAAAGCCTTATCCTCTATTCAGAAGATGGCAAGGAAACAGAAGAAATTGATGGCTTGTTTCCAACATACATTCAACGTGCAACGGAAGTGATAGACAAACCGTGGTGTGTTTCGGTCTTTTCTGACAATGCAGGAATTATTGAATTTGATGAAAAATACAATTTAGTATTCAAGGTAGAAACTCATAATCACCCCTCCGCAATAGAACCTTACGGTGGTGCAGGAACAGGGATTGGTGGGGTTATCAGAGATTCTCTCGGAACAGGACTTGGTGCAAAACCAATCTTAAACACAGATGTATTCTGTTTCGGTTTGCCAGATACTCCCTACGATAAATTACCAAAAGGAACTCTCCATCCGAAGCGCGTATTTAATGGCGTTGTTGCAGGTGTTCGTGATTACGGCAACCGAATGGGTATTCCAACGGCAAACGGTGCAATCTTATTTGACTCACGTTATACCGCAAACCCTCTGGTTTTCTGTGGCAACGTGGGACTCATCCCAAGAGATAGATGTGATAAATCTGTAGAACCTGGCGATTTAATCGTTGCTTTAGGTGGACGCACAGGACGTGATGGGATACACGGTGCAACCTTTTCCTCAGCAGAACTGGATGATACATCTGAAAACCTTGGAAGTGTTGTGCAAATTGGCAATCCAATTATAGAAAAGAAGATTGTTGATGCCTTACTACAGGCACGAGATCAAAACCTGTTCCGCTCCATAACAGATTGTGGAGCAGGCGGGTTCTCATCGGCTGTTGGAGAGATGGGAGAGGATACTGGTGCAGAAGTACATCTGGAACGTGTCCCTTTAAAATATGAAGGTCTTGCACCATGGGAAATATGGTTGTCAGAGGCACAAGAAAGAATGGTCATTGCTGTTCCTCCTGATAATTTAGATAGACTTCAGGAGATTTGTGACGCTGAGATGGTAGAAGCAACTGTTCTTGGTAGTTTTACAGATTCTCACAGATTGCAGGTCTTATATGAAGGTGAGACGGTCGCTGATTTAGACATGGACTTTCTACATAAAGGACTACCGCAACATGTGAAGAAAGCAACGTGGCAGATACCTCAGCATAAAGAGATGCAATCACGTGATGGTATTGCCGATGACTATGCCGATGACCTATGCCAACTCCTCGCAAGTCCAAATATAGCAAGTAAAGAATCTGTTATCCGTCAATACGACCACGAGGTGCAGGGTGGAATAGTAATCAAACCATTGGTAGGTGTCAAGAATGATGGTCCAAGTGATGCATGCGTTGCAACCCCAATTATTGGGAGTGAGAAGGCTGTCATCGTTTCAAACGGAATCAATCCCAAATATAGTGATGTTGACCCCTATATCAGTGCTGCATCTGCAATAGATGAAGCTCTACGGAACATCGTCGCAGTCGGTGGAACATTGGAGAAAACTGCACTACTTGATAATTTCTGTTGGGGTAATCCCGACAAACCTGACAGACTTGGTGCGTTAGTTCGTGCTGCAAAGGCATGTTATGACATTGCAACCGCCTATGGTACCCCCTACATATCGGGTAAAGATAGTCTTTACAATGAATATCGTGATACAACAACAGGTGAACAACGTGCCATTCCTTCCACGCTACTCATATCCGCAATTTGCGTCATGCCAGACATTTGCAAAGCAGTGACGATGGATGTGAAATCTCCGGTAAATCTCATCTATGCCGTTGGAAATACATACTTAGAATTGGGTGGTTCTCACTACTTTGCTATACACGATTATATCGGAAATATCGCGCCTATTGTCCGCACAAATGAAGGTAAATTGACAATGGAAACACTCAGCTCAGCAATCAACAGAGGTTTAGTCCGTTCTTGTCATGACTGTTCAGAGGGAGGGATAGGCGTTGCAGCTGCTGAAATGGCATTTGCAGGTGGATATGGAATGTCGTTAAACCTGAGTAATGTGCCTACTGGTGAGGATATATCCTATGATGATTTTCTACTATTCTCCGAATCAAATAGTCGTTTCCTCGTTGAAATTGAACCTAAAAATCAGACAACATTTGAACATCACATGGAAGGTGTTCCAATCGGTTGTTTAGGTCAAGTGATAGATTCACAAGAGTTTGTTGTTGACGGAATAACTCAAAACCGTGTCATCAATTCATCGATTGAGACTCTCAAATCTGCATGGCAAACTCCATTGGCTCCGTAACTTTAGCCAAACACATGTGTTTAATCAATAAAGGGAGGAAGATGTGAAACCGAATGTGCTTGTCCTACGAACAGCAGGAACAAACTGTGATGTAGAAACAGATGTTGCATTTCAACTTGCTGGTGCAAAAACCGATTTAGTTCATATTCAGAACCTAATCTCTGGCAATACAGACTTATCCGATTACCAGATACTTGCTATCCCTGGCGGCTTCTCTTATGGTGATGATATTGCAGCGGGAATACTTCTCGCTGTTGAAATGAAGCATAAGTTGAGAGATGCACTTCATCAATTTGTAGAGAAGAATAAGCTTATTATTGGAATCTGCAACGGTTTCCAGGTTCTTGTCAGAACAGGATTATTACCAGGAATTGAAGACATTAAAGAGAAAACAGAATTATCGCAATCGACAACCTTAGCTATGAATACATCAGCAAAGTTTGAATGTCGTTGGGTGGAATTAGATACTCAGCAGAGTCCGTGTGTTTTCACTACAGGTATTAAGCCGCAACTCTATCTCCCAGTCGCACATGCTGAAGGTAGGTTTAATGCACCTAATGAAGTTTTGGCAGAATTGGAATCTAACAAACAGGTGGTATTCCGTTACAGCAATGGTAAACAATCTTCATCAAACAATACTGACTATCCATACAATCCCAACGGTTCCGATGCTGATATTGCTGGTATCTGTGATAAAACTGGTAGGATATTCGGTTTGATGCCACATCCTGAACGGTTTCTGACAAGATACAACCATCCACGGTGGACACGGGAAGACCTTCCTGAAGAAGGAGATGGTCTTGCGATATTCAAAAACGCTGTTGAATATGTAAAAGCAACTTTTTCATGAGTAATAAATTATCGCGTAAATTACTTCCTTTCTACATGAAATTGCCTATCTTCTGGGCATTCATCATCATAACAATTATTGGACAGGTAATGTGGGTCGCAGCAATATCAAAAGACCCTCGTATTGATTTAAGATGGTTAACTTTTGGATATGCATTTGGAATAGTGCTCGGATTTATGCAGGGCAAGTGGACATCACGCCTTTGGCAAAATTCATACCTACAAGTCCTAAGACGAGAGATAACATTCTGGCAGGCAAATGGGGCAAAGAGCTTAACATATTTCACCTCTTTCGCACTCGGACTACCGGTAGTCGGAATATTCTTGATTGAATCGACAGCAGAATTAGCGGGTATACAATCATACATATTTGGGTTTGTTGGTGGTATGAACATCGCTTTGTTATTATGGGTAAGACGTGTTCCGAAGTGATATTTCCTATAGAATACACTTGATTTTTCTATACACAACAAGTTATAATTGATGAACTGGAGGAAATGTGTATGTCTGATGTAAAAATTACCACGCAGGAATGTGTCATATTCTTTGCCTTTCTAAATTATATTAAAATGCCAAAAGAGTATCGTGTTTCTATAGAAAAATCTGGTTGCAACGAAGAAATGAAGTCCGCAGTATGCGATAAACCACATCGTCCCGAACCAGTGCGGAACCGATCGAAGAAACCAGAATATACCTTGGATGACCTTCTTTCACAGATGCCTGAATATAAAGATTTTTTTGAAGCTGTCAAATCCGGTAAATTGAAACCTCATCGTCCCGAACCAGTACGTACCCGTTCAAAAAATCCAAAATATAGCTTGGATGAACTCTTATCGCAATTGAATGATGACAATAGGCATGAGGAAGTTGAGACAGGTAGTGCAGTAGGCAACGAGGAATGGTAGCAAGAACCGATTACATACCAGTACCGGGTGATGTTGTCTGGATTGATTTTGATCCGCAAGCTGGACATGAACAAGCAGGTCGTCGTCCAGCAGTTACACTTTTCCATCAGTCAATTCCTCCTAAATGTTGCAATCCCGAATGTTCGGGGTTAACACCTTTTAGTTAGTTTTCATCCACATGCAACTTGATAAAAATCAGCAGAAAGCCATCAACCACCTATCCGGTCCTGCTATTGTAGTTGCTGGACCGGGAAGTGGAAAAACCACTGTCGTAACATCCCGAATTCTAAATCTAATCCAAAACCACAACATCCCTCCAACTAATATCCTTGCAATAGCATTTAATAGAAAAGCCGTTGAAGAGATGGAAAACCGACTATTAAAGCTGCAACCATCTAATAATGGGTTACCAACAATCCGTACACTCCACGCCTTCGGTAAAGACATAGTCTACGCTCATTATAAACAAGCTGGATTCAGTCGTCCTCCCGAAATTTGGTCAAGTGAAATAGACCGAATCATCGCACAAGAAAAACGAGAAATAGACCATGCGGCATCTTCAACCAATGTGGCAATCTATAGAATAGAACAGAATAAGACTGGTAAATGTTACATTGGACAGTCGACTAATCCTGAACGTCGTCGGAGAGAACATTTCACACATTCATCAAATGACCGTCTACGTCAAGCAATCCGATCTCAAGGTGAAAATCACTTTACTTTTGAAGTGTTGGAACAGGTGCATGGTATAGACGCAAACTCTCGTGAAGCATATTGGATTAGACATCACAGAAACCGTGGTAGCGTGTTCAACCGTGCTGATCCGATGCGATTAAAGTATAGCAATCAACTCATGCTTGAGATGTTCTGCCAACATTTTGGAATTGAATATACAGATCATCTTGATAGGGATCCTGAGTTTGAAGGCTTAGTAAACAGATTCAACGACATCAAAGAAACGGTCATGCGTGGAAAGCGACAGGTAAAAAGAGGTCTCTTTGATGCTAATAGTATAACAAATATCGTCACTCGTGAATTTGCGATGAAGTATGAGGATCAGAAATCTGCAGCAAACGCTGTTGATTTTGAGGATATGATTATCTATGCTGCGCATCTGTTAGAAACCAATCCTGAAATAAGACAACATTATACGGATAAATATCGTTTTGTACTCGTTGATGAATTTCAAGACATCGCTCCAATTGACTTTCGCTTAATATCTCAGTTGTCAGATAATCTGTTTGCTGTCGGTGATGATGATCAAGCGATTTATAGTTTCCGTGGTGGTGATTCTCATATAATGCAAAACTTCTCAAACAGACAAGATGTTGTACAATATGAGATTACACGCAACTTTCGTTCCAATTCAACAATTGTTGAGCATGCAAGAGCATTGATTGAACGTAACGACCCCAGAATACGAAAGAATCTGCGATCATATAACCCACTCAAATCCACAATAGAAATCGTTGAAACGACACCCTTTACGATATATGAAATACTTCCGCAGCAACTATCCAAACCTATGGAGACAGCAATCCTTGTCAGAACAAACTATGAAGTTGGACGAATAGAGGAGATGTTGTCCGATTTTAACTCTCCGCAAGGGATTGAAGTTACAACAATACATAAAGCAAAAGGTCGGGAGTGGAAAAAGGTTATCCTAATCCACAACACGTTGGACAGACGGTTTCCTCGCAAAGATAATATCATCGCTGAGGAACGCCGTGTGTTCTATGTTGCGATGACACGTGCGAAGGAGAAGTTGGTCATTCTTGGCGGGAATTGTCAGTTTGTTCCTGAGTTTGAGAAGATTTCGAAGAATGTCAGTTATTATCTTCGGCAGTTGTCATATTGGCATGCAAGAAGGAAACTGAAAAAACTTGAGACATGAATGAGAGAATGTGCTATAATCCTAAAAAATTATTGAGTTTACCGTTAACCTAATGCAAAAGAAACAACCATCAAATCCACCAGCACGTAATCAGTTCATCTTTCTCACATTCACACATACCATCCTTGACTCTTACGCTACCCTATTTCCACATATACTTCCATTTATATTGGATAGGTTTGCTTCCGAAGCTAATCGGAATAGTTTTACTGGCGTGCTCATTTCAATTTATAGTATTTTCAGTTCGCTCGGACAGATATTGTTCGGATGGCTTTCCGATAGGTTTCGTTCAGTTTATTTTATAACATTCGGCGTTGCATTCACTGCAATTGGCTTAAGTCTTGTGGGGATTGCCCCATCAGTATGGATTGTCTTTATTTTGTTAGCTCTTGGTGGATTAGGCGTTGCGGCATTCCATCCACAAGCGACTACCTATGCGGGAGCACTCGCAGCGGAAACACGAGGTATGGGTATCGCAATTTTCCTCACTGGCGGGAATATCGGCCGCGCTCTGGGACCTCTGCTCCTATTAGTGTTACCATATTTTTATGAGGATTTAAACTATCTTGCATGGGAAATGCAAATCGGGATACTTGTGGCTATACTGGTACCCATAGTATTAGATTTTGATGATGAACTTGATCTTACAGCATCAGCACGGGTGCTATCAGACGAAGAAAAAACAGGTCGTCAATCATTTTGGCGTGTTGCAAATCCACACCTTCTTCCACTCATTGTCCTATTTATTATCGCTTCCCTCAGAACTGTCACAATTGCAGGTTTAGAGAACTTTCTTTCTGTTTACCTAAAAGATCTTAACTATTCTAATTGGAATCGCTCGTTAGTTATCGGAGTCTTTATCTTTGCTGGGTCTATGGGTATCATGGGAAGTGGGTGGTTATTGTCCAAAATCAACACTTTGGTATTATTGCTGTTATCGCTTGTTTTAGCACCACCATTACTCTTGGCATCCCTTCATACAGATGGTATCATCTTCCTTGTGTTGCTCTTTTTAGGTAATATGGTTCTTACAAGTTCAGTTACAATCAACATTATATTGGCGCAAATGATGTTGCGGGGTCATGAGAGTATCGCAGCAAGTTTTATGATGGGTGCTTCATGGGGTGTTGGTGGGTTGTTGAATTTAATTGTTGGTGAATTGGGTGATAAATATGGATTACCTATTGTGCTTGATGGTTTGGTAATGGTCCCTCTCCTCATCTCTCCATTGATACTTATATTGCAAAAGCAACCGGATTTATCAAAAACAGAATGAGATTAGAATGTCCATAGGACACTCAAGAAATGGGTGTTAATAAGATCACCGATGAGAAGCGCGTAATCAAGACTGAACTGATTGAGTTGTAGACCGACCCCGCTTGTCAACCGACTGTCACGCATACCTATTCGTATCGCTAACGGTTGCGTAAGTTCATATTCTATTCCCACATGTGATTGTCCACCATAACGTTCCTGCCATTGATAAGAAATGACACATTCTCGATTGAAAATGAGTTTAGTAAAATATGCAATCCCGATATTCAGATTTGCAGGAATTGATTCTTTATCAGCAGTAGCGGTATTCCAGGTTAGGGTGGTCTGAGATATGTCTTGCACATTCACACCGAGGGCAAATCCGCCTGCATTTGCGAGACCGAATAGTGCATTCATATCTGGTAGTCGGATTAGCATTCCGGCATCAAAACCGTATCCTGTGCTACCGTAGTTGTGGAATAGAGACGTTACATCATCAAGTTCACCAACCCCACTGAATCTTTGATAGATGCCTTTTACATTTATGCCGAACAGGAATTCCGGAGGGATTGAATCTCTTCCGAAGTTGTCCCACCAAGATTGACTGACGGCAAAGCGCGTTGCCAGTGAAAGCACAAAAGCATTTTCGCTATCATTTAGATACCCGGATGGAGTGAAATCTTGTTCTGTTGGTCGGTATCTTGGGTTGTTTTTGCGTTGGTCAGCACTGATTGCTGGATCAAAAGCGGGTACGTCATAATAGATTGGAATATCATCAATCCCTGCTCTAATCCATGACAAACCGACTGTTACATAAGGTAAAAAATTGCCTGTTCCACTGATGTAACTAAAAGTCCCTAAACCTGAACGTCTTGCGGCATGCATCAAACAGACTTGATAATTGTGAGTTCCTCCGGCAATTCCCGCAGGATTCCAATAGGTTGCAGTTGCATCGTCAGCAATACCAACATACGCACCGCCAAGTCCAAGTGCGCGTGCACCGATACCGTTTGTCAGAAAATCACCTGTGTAATTCTCTGCATAGGTGGGTAATGTGACAAACAAACTGCATATAATTATGAGAAAGAGATTTCGTTTAGACAAAAGTCATTGTTCCTTGATGTGTTTTTGTTTTTGTAAATAGTTCAGATATGATAGGCGTTATGAATATAGGACCTATTCTGAATAATAATGTAGCACTAAATGATTTGTAACAAAACTTACAATTATAGTGAATTATAAATATAAGTTGACACTTTCGTCCCACGGTAGGCGAGGTTTCCTAACCTCGCCGATGCAGAGTGTTCAAGTAATTTCAAAATCTACTATAATGAAACATGTTGTCCCAATTGCATATTCATATCTATATTGAGTAATATCCGAGGCGGAATGAATTGCGCGACTACTAACCAACTATTTGTTCAATTAGGTTCAAGTGCACCCAATCCTGTTTGCGGTACTCAGAAAAGAATACAATAGACGAATACATCACCCCACACTAAATGTCTCAGAGTAGCCGTTCACATCTATTGTATAGTCCCCTGCTCTACAGTATCCAAGAAAAATCATATCAATATAATATGGACTGGCAATAGAACATTCAACGTTACCTCCCATTATTGTCTGTTTGATCTCAATAAAAATTGTATCACCATCCGAAAAAATTGGGTATCTATCAAACACATGAGGCATAATATCAGGATCTATCTCGTAGTTTTCAATACAGTTATCCCCTGATAGTGTGCCAACAACCAAAAGTGAAATGGCAAAAACTTCCGGCGCGTCCGGTAGGTCTATTGCTGTTGCAATTACTTCAACGTCTTTAATGGGCATCAATTCTATTACATCTCGGTTACATCCCATAAGATTTGCTGTGATTAAGAGAGTTAAACCTATAAATGAGAGTATAGAATTTCGCATAATTTATGCTATTTCACTGTGTTTGTTGATAGTAATCTTCAACCATTAGTAGCAATATCCACATATTTTCATCAATTCTTATACGCGATTGAGTTCAAAATCGTTCCAATAATATTGATATTTTTTTGATTTCCATCCTTTATAGATTTCGTCCCATTGCATTCGGTTAAAGTGCGGTAAGAGGGAGCCTTCAGTCACGGGTTGTGAACATCCTTGGTAGCGATAATCTACAGATAAGCGAATCCTGTCTGATGTTTGATTTGGCAATGCCTTGTGTACAGTATGGCTATGAAAGAACATCGCATCTCCAATTTCGTAATCACCAGAAACCCAATGTAACCCATCAGTTTCTAAAGGTTCGGTGTCAATGCCAAGTCCTCCTGCCCCGAATGCAGGTTGGACAGGATAGATGCCAGACCGATGCGAACCTACCAATACTGTCAATCCTCCAAAATACGTCGGACAATCACCAAGCGGTATCCAACCGGTATAGGTTTCTTCTGTTCCACGGATATGGATAAAATCTTGGTGTGCAGGTGTTGTATATTTAGTGTTTTCTGGGAACATAATTCTTCCAATATTCCGAGGATGCACCAGGGTTTTTTCTCCAAACAATTTGTCACACATATTTATAATTGCTGGGTGATGTGCAAAAGCATGGAACGATTCCAACGATTGAAACTCGTCTAACACAGGCCAATATCCGTCGTCACCCTCCATATATGGACCTCCTATGCGGATTCCCTCCATCAGTGAATCTCCTCCCTGTGCCCATCCATGTTGGTGACATATCTCTAAGAAATCTCGTCGTAAATTTAGAATTGAATCTGAATCTATCAACCCCTTAAAGTATAGATACCCATCTTGTTTTGCCCGTTCTTGAAGTTGTTCTGGTTGATTTAATAGTTCGTTTGATATTGTAAAAGATTCTATCCTTGCCATATTTTACCTCAATAGTTAAGGAGGTTTCTATTCGTAGATGTTATATCTGTAATTATAGCAATTAAACATCAGGAGTGCAAATCATATCAATTGTGTGTGTTATGATAATTCTTCACCATAATTTTCAGAATATGCTACAATCCTAACAATCCATTGATGAGGAGGAATGATATGCTTAGTATAAAACATATTGAAACATTCACATTGAATGTACCGTTTTATTGTGATCGTGTCAGTCGGCACATGTACCGTGCTTTAACACACGGTGAACGCGTTTGTGTCTACCGAGTGGAACTTAGTAATTCAGAGATTGGATATGGTGAAAACTTATCTGATGAGTCTGGCAATATTGAACGTTTGATTGGACAAAACCCGTTCGCTTGTATGAATGATGATGGTGTTGGTTTCGGTATTCAGATGGCACTGTACGATGCAGTTGGGAAAAGTGTTGGCGTGTCTGTGTCAGATTTGATCGGTCCAAAAGCGCGGGATCGTAGTCCGATTTCATGGTGGGATATTGATATGCCACCGGAGGACTGGGTCGCAGAGGTGCAGGAATCTGTGAAGCGGGGTTATACTTCTGCAAAACTCAAAGCAAGACCTTGGCGTGATATATTTGCACAGGTTGATGCTGTTGGTAATGCTGTACCCGATAACTACCGTCTTGACATTGACTTTAACGGTTTCCTCAGAACTGCGGATAATGCAATTCCAGTGCTACAAGAACTGGATAACCATCCGAATGTCGCAATCTATGAGAGTCCATTTTATCTTGGGACAGATTTGGAAGGTGCAGCGAGATTACAGGAAGCAGTAGAAAAAAGGATTGTAGAACACTGGAATGAAAACTGTCTGCATGCACGTTGTTCTGGTGGATTTGTTGTCGGTGGTGGAGTAAACTCCCTACTACGTACGAATGCACTCTGTGCTTCGTTTGATCAACCGTTTTGGCTGCAGATGGTTGGGACAGGCATTACTACTGCCTATTGTGTGCATCTCGGTGCTGTGCTTTCACAAGCTGAATTGCCCGCAATTACATGCCACGAATTGTGGGAATCGGATCTACTTGCCAAACGACTTGAAGTTGTTGATGGGACTATTGAAGTTCCTGATAAACCCGGTTTGGGAGTTGATATAGACGAGGACGCATTAAGAGAATATAGTGTTGACTCATCAACACCTACACCACAGCAGTTATTCCATCAGAGTGATTATACTTGTAGGGTACATATTCCAAATCCTGATGGTGGAGAGACAGTCCACGATTTTGAGAATGAAGGTGTGTACTATCCTGCGTTCAGTGAAGGAAAATATCCTGGATTTGTTCCCGGTGTTTGGATGGAGGTAGTTTAGGGTCTTAGGTGAAATTTCGTAATGCTCCAGTTGTGATGTGGCTGGAGCATTTATTATGTAATTTCATCAAAATAATCTGAGTCTACTCGTTTGATTTCGTAAGTTTTGGTTGTAGAAACGCCAACATCATGCTCAATCATAAGTTCTGCCAGCCGAGTCCCATTGATAAGTACAATTTTTTTTGTGCTTCGTTCAGCAAAACGTTCAGCTGACTGATTAAAACCAGATGTTGTTATGAATACACCCTTCTGTGCACCTTTTCCATCTAATGCTCCTATAAAATCTCTAATTGGTGGTTCTCCAACATTTGCTTCCCACCGTTTTGCTTGAACGTAAATCACATCAAGACCGAGTCTGTCTTCGTTAATGACACCATCAATTCCACCATCTCCACTACGTCCAACAGCTTCTGCATCCTCTCGTGAACCACCATAACCCATGGCTACTAAGAGATCAATAACAAGTTCCTCAAAGAAGGTTGAGGTGTTATTTTTTATTTTATCCAAAAGCTCTGCTGCCAATTCTTCATGAATACTTTGGTAAATTCTGTCAATAGCCTCAATAGTATTCTCCTCTTCTGTTTGATCTTGAAATTGAACATCCTTTAGTTCTTCTTCTTGATTTGGATTTTCTCCTTCTTCTACAAGAAAGTATGGTTTCCTTTTTCCGTCAGGTTGTACCACTTTGCCTTTATCCTTGAGAGAGTGTAATGCGTCCCTAACCATGAAATAAAAGATATTGCTCCTATAAGGATTCTTCATCGTAGCAGCTTTTTGTGCCTCAGATAAATTGAAATACTCGGATAATCTATTTTTACACTCCTTTATCGTAATTCCTTCAGTAGGAAAATCAAGCTTAAGAATGGCATTACTTATTTCATCATTTGTTGGAAAATCTATAGTATATTCTTCATAAGTTTCATGATTATATGCATTTCTTGAGGTAGTTTTTATGTTATCCATAATAATTCTCTTTTGGAAATTGAATATGTAAATAGTTTGACATAGGTTACATATTCTGTCAACAAGATTCTATCAAATGGTAGGCCTATTTTGTTGTATAAATTGCCAGTTGATGTGTTTTGCTAAGAGTTAGGTTGAATTGTAGCGATGCATAGTAGTAGGCACACGCCGTGTGCCGTAATTTCCTCTCAGGTGGACGGCACGCGGAGCGTGCCTACTACCATGATGGATTCGCAAAAAACATGATCTGCAATACATTAACGACTGTAAGAAGATGCATCAAAGATATTGAAAACGAAATTTCCTGTATCCAATGGTGTATGTGGGCATCTTGCTATGGTGTTCTGACAGAATCTCGGAAAGCACCGAGCATGTGGAGTTGGGGAATTATAGATGCTTCGCCGCGTTTTCAGTGCCTTCCGCGATTCTGCATATCGTGGTTGAAAACCACTCCAACAATTAATATTTTACATCAACTTTCACTATACAACCTCTCTATCACATCACATATATCCTGAGCATCCGCAAGATATTCATTCATTGTCTTTTCAATAAACTCCTCAGGAATTCCATGCATTGCTTCTGCGATTGCACCTGCAATTGCTCCAAGTGTGTCAGCATCGCCACCAATTGATATTGCATTCCGGACAGCATCTTCATAACTCTCCGATTCCAACGCACAAATTATTGCTTGTGGGACAGTGCCCTGACAAGTCACGTCAAATGAGTAGTCAGGTCGTATATCGTCAACAGACATGGTTAAGTCATAAACGTATTCGTCTGCAATTACTTTGCGGATGTTCGTTGGACTTTCGTCTTGAAATGCCAGCCAGATAGCATGTGTAGTTGCACGCGCCCCTTTCATGCCTTCAGGATGACTGTGGGTTATTTCAGTTACTTTATCGGATGCAGCAAGAGCAGCGTCTAGGTTATCACGATTTAGGAATGCAGCGGGAGAAACACGCATCGCAGCACCGTTACCATAACTATTGTATGGTTCAGGAGGATCTTCATGAATCCATTGTGCAAACATACCACCATAACCTCTGCCAGGATAATTTTGACACCATTTTTGCATCGTCTCTGCGGGTGGTAGGTCGTGCAATAATATATCCGCTACTGCTAATGTGCAAACAGAATCATCTGTAAAAAAACACTCCTGAGTAAAGAATTCAAATTCTTTGGTTTTGATAGGTTCCCACTCATATATGGAACCAACAATATCTCCGATAATTGCACCTATCATTTATTGCTCCTTTATTTCAATCTATGTATAGTAGTTTTAATTTTTATGTTTTATATAAATCTTTGACTTAGAGACTCATCCTACCCCCATTATAATTATGCTGTCTTTTTATAGATTTGTCTATTTTATTTTTACCAATCATGAATATGGATCTTGTGATAAAATAGAGGATACCACACGTCAATTATCTATATCAATTAGGAGAATAGAATGAACGAAAAGCTTTTTGTTAGTCAAGAATTCACACCAGTCAACGGGTTCACATCAGGGATAGAAGGACCTGCATGTGATGCTGATGGCAACCTTTATGTCGTCAACTTTGATAGACAACATACAATCGGAAAAGTGACACCAGAAGGAGAAGCGAGTGTTTTCGTAGAATTGTCAAACGGTAGCATCGGCAACGGTATCCGCTTCAATAGCGAAGGTTATATGTTCATAGCAGACTATACAAACCACAATGTTTTGAAAGTGGATATGGATACCCGTGAAATTAGCGTTCACGCACACGAGTCTGATATGAACCAACCGAATGACCTTGCTATCGGTGCAAATGATATTCTCTATGCGAGTGACCCGAATTGGGGTAATTCTACCGGACAGATTTGGCGAATTGATACGAATGGTCAGGTTACGTTATTGGAAGCGGATATGGGAACTACAAACGGAATTGAGGTGAGTCCAGATGAAAAGAGACTTTATGTCAATGAATCTGTGCAACGTAATGTATGGACTTATGACCTATCGCCTCATGGTGAGGTAAGCAATAAGCGACTATTAATTCAATTCCCCGATTTTGGTATGGATGGCATGCGGTGTGACATTGAGGGTAATCTGTATGTTACTCGACACGGTAAAGGCACGATTGCAAAACTGTCACCTGATGGTGAGGTGTTATTGGAAGTAGAGTTGACTGGGAAAAATTGCACAAACATTGCATTTGGTGGACCGGATGGGTGCACGTGCTATGTTACGATGGCGGATCGTGGGAATGTTGAGGTATTACGTGCTGACAAACCGGGTAGGAGTTGGAAGTTGTTCCAAAGGTAATTCGTTCTTGATGTTTTGTAAATTATTGACAAATTTTGTGATTTGTGATAATCTTTCGTAAATATTTACAATTGGAGGTATATCATGAAACAATTCTGTCTTATTCTAGTCCTTGTCTTAATTTGTAGCACATTTGCATCTGCAGATTTACTTGATGGTCTTGTGCTAAATATGCCACTTGATGAAGGAAATGGTAACGAGACAAAGGATATATCTGATAATGGGTTTACAGGTACAATAATGGGTGCTGCCAAATGGGTTGAAGGTAAATTTGGTGATGCCTTGGAATTCAACGCGTCTGCAGATTTCGTTGAAATCGCTGATGACGATGCATTTCATATTAGACATTATAATGATTTAGTTGCAAGTTTAGTTAACCTCTGTTATTCTAATTACAATCTTATAAATGGAGGTTTTCTCATTATCGTTTTTGAAGATATTAAGGACAAAGCTGATACGCTTCTATCTCTCACTGGATATACTTTAGAAGAGTTTACAAAACTATTACCTCATTTTTCTAAATGTTTTTTAGCTTATATGGAAACACATACCCTTGATGGAAAACCGCGCATAAAACGGAGATATAAACCCTACAAGAATAGTTGTTTTGCTTCACATGAAGATATGTTGCTATTTATATTAATTTATCTTCATGAAGCTCCGAAACAGGTTCTATTCGGCACGCTCTTTGGTATGGCTCAACCTCTTGCGAATAAATGGATTCACTTGCTTTTACCGATATTGAACACCGCATTAGCAGAACTTGAAGAGCTGCCATCTCGGGAAACAGTTCCCACATCTATGTGTGATACTTGTGAGGTATCAAGTCAAAGTCAAGATAAAGCGTATTTTTTTTCATGATGGTATAGAACGGCGAATACGGCGTCCAAGAGACCCAGAAGCTCAAAAGGCATATTATAGCGGTAAAAAGAAATGTCATACAGCAAAAAATAATCTGATTATCAATGAGAGCTGCAAAGTCGTCCTATTGACACCCTCTTTTGAAGGAAGACACCATGACAAATACATAGCTGATCAGGTGGGCTATTGTGTGCCCCCGGGAAGCACCTTGTATCAAGATACCGGTTTTCAGGGGTTCACTCTTCCTGATGTTCACATCGTTCAACCGAAGAAAAAACCGAAAGGTGGAGAACTGACAGAAAAAGAAAAAGAAATCAATAGAAAGATAGCGTCTATACGCATACGTGTTGAACATGCCATTAGTGGTGTCAAAAGATACCGCATTGTCAAAGACAAACTCAGAAATTGGAAGAAAGGGTTTTGTGACTTAGTTATGGAAACCTGTTGTGGTTTACACAATTTTCGACTAAACTTCAGACCCTGGTGTTATGAAACTCCTACTATTTAATTCATTATAATGTCTATTGAAGATGAGATTACACAAGCAGCTTGGGTTAAATTGAACCAACTACCAAGTGCACATGCAGTCATCTTTGGAACACGTGGAGGTGGCGGTGCAAGACATATCGGTTTCGGTTATGGAATGAATCCACAAAATGGCATCAAAGTTTGGACAAATGGTGCTGGTGGTGGGTTCAAGGATATCAACGATAATGTGACGAAATTAGAAGTTGGTAAGTGGTATTATCTATCCTATACACATTCATCGGACAATAACGGTAAAGTAAAAATCTATGTGGATGGAGAAGTCACACTTGAGAACGATTCTGGTAATCCTGTTGCCCCCGCAGGCGTTACAAGTCGCATTCAGATTGGCACTTGGTCAGGTGAAAAATGGCCAGGTGTAGTTGATGAAGTCCGTCTATGGAATCGCGTCCTTTCTGATGCTGAAATGGAAGAGAGTATGAATTTAGGATCTGACGAATTACTTGATGTCAATCCTAAAGACAAATTAGCCACTGCCTGGGGTTCAATAAAGAGTATTCGTTAATCAATCATATTAGGCGGCATTCCTTGCCGCCTCTTTCTTTCAGTACAAAAATGATAAAATCTATATGCAAGTCTATGAATCTATATTAACCCGTCTTGAAAAAACCGCGAAACAGTATACCAATATCGCTCCAGAAAACGGGCAGTTCCTATCAATTCTCACCCGATCAATTCATGCCAAATATGTCCTTGAAGTAGGTACCAGCAACGGATATTCTGCAATTTGGTTTGCAGCTGCACTCAAGGAAACAGGTGGTAGACTTATCACCTTAGAAAACGATCCAAAACGCGCAAAAGAAGCACAGTCAAATCTCAGTGAAGCAGGACTTGATGATATTGTTGAGATTCGTGTTGGGGATGCACTTCAGGAAATATCCAAATGTGATTTTACTTTCGATCTCGTGTTTCTTGACGCTGAGAAAGGTCAATACCTTCAATACTTAGAATTAGTGTTGCCAAACATCCGTTCAGGTGGTTTAATGATTGCTGATGATACAATTACCATGCGTGATGAGATGTTGGATTATGTAGAATTTGTCTTTAATACACCACTATTAGATTCTGTTGATATCCCGTTGGATGATGGGATTATTTTAAGTTATAGAACTGAGTAGTGAGTTGTTACAAGTACATATATCAGATAAACTGTGATAAAACTAAACTTGGCCAACTGATGTATTTTATTCTGCATCTTTGATGATAAAGGAGAAAGAAAATGAAACGGTTCATAATTTGTTTTTATGCGATTGGTTTTTTCATCGTCCAATTTAGCCATGCTGAAATCGATCCTACTACTATAGTAGGTGCATGGCTGTTTGATGAAGCAGATGGAAAAGTTGCATCTGATTCATCAGATAAGGGGAATGATGGTAATCTTGTCGGTGGCGCAAAATGGGTGAAGGGTAAATTTGGCAATGCAATTGAATTAAATGGGACAGATGCTTGGGTTACGGTCCCTCAGATTGGTCCATTAGCAGACTTTACACTACTGAAATGGTTCAATTCTACTGGAAGAGTTAACAGTTGGAGATGCTTTTTCAATCGCAATGGTTGGGCAGCAGGTTTTGTGCATTATCAATTTAGAACGGACAATAAAATGGAAATAGCAATTCACTCAAACGATCCAGTCCGACATCCTGGATGGGAAGATACCGGGTTCATTGCAGATAATAGTATTTTGAATAAGTGGATCCATCTTGCAGTTGCATACAGTAGTACCGAACAGACTATTCGTGTGTATTTTGATGGTGAATTGGATGCAGAAGGTAAATGGGGTCCTTTGGCCGGTGAATTTGGACCTGGCAGAATTGGTTCATGGGATGGCGGCGGAAGAGAGTGGCAAGGTTTGTTTGATGAAATGTTACTCTTTGATGTATCATTGGAGGAAGACGATATTTTGATGCTTATGGAAAACGGTTTAGAAGGTGCCCTTGCAGTTGAGGCTATAAACAAAGCTGCGACTATTTGGGGAAAGATAAAAGACGATTCTATAAAAAGAAGATAGTGAGGATTCACAAATTTCACTTAAAACCAAACTATCCCACAAATCCGAACGTTTCACAGAATCTGTCATCCGTGGCATGACACAGTTATGTTTAAAGCATAATGCAATCAATTTGTCACAAGGCACGCCTGCATATCAACCTCCAGATGAAGTAAAGCAGGCTGCGATTGCTGCTATTCAAGAGGGATACAATCAGTATAGTATCACTTGGGGAGCACCCGATTTTCGTGAAGCAATTGCACATAAAATGGAGACATTCAACGGTATTGAAACCGATGCTGCCAAAAATGTAACTGTAACCTGTGGTTCAACAGAAGGTATGTTGTCCGTTCTCCTTGCTATCATCAACCCTGGCGATGAGGTCATTATATTTGAACCTTTCTATGAAAATTATGGTCCGGATACAATTATCTCAGGGGCAAAACCTGTGTATGTAGCACTCCAGGAGACAGAAACAGAAGATGGAGGAATGCTATTTACTTATGACCAAAATGAATTGAAAAACGCATTTTCATCAAACACGAAAGCGATTATAATTAACACACCCAATAATCCTCTCGGAAAAGTATTTACACGTGCGGAACTGCAGGAGATAGCCGAACTTTGCTGTGAACACGACTGCATTGCTATTACAGATGAAATATATGAATATATGATATATGATGGTAAACCACATATCAGCATTGGCAGTCTACCACTAATGAAGGATAGGACAATCACAGTGTCAGGGTTAAGCAAGACCTATTCTATGACCGGGTGGCGATTAGGGTATGTAGTCGCACCTGAAATATTATCCAATGCTATACGAAAGATGCATGACTTCCTAACCGTTGGTGCTCCGCACCCTTTACAACGTGCGGGTATAGCTGCTCTCAACTTGCCATCAAGTTATTACACAAAATTGGTGGAAAAATATGACAGAAATCGCCAAAGACTCGTTAATATATTGACGGATGCAGGTTTTCGTTGTCATCCACCAGAGGCTGCATACTATATTATGACAGACATTTCAGATTTTGGATTTTCAGATGATACCGCGTTCGCACATTGGTTAGTAAAGGAAATCGGTGTAGGTGGCGTGCCTGGATCCAGTTTCTACAGTCGTCCACATCTCGGTAAAACGAAGTTTCGTTTTATGTTCAGTATGTCTGATGATATTTTAGATGAAGCGGGTGATCGTTTGATGAAAATAAAATCAAAAATATAAATGATGTAAATGGTTGAAAAGCTACAAAACGAGGTATGATAATGGATACCGTCCTTAATAAAGAAACACGTGAAATCTATGAAGAAGAGATAAAAGCACTTATTCAGCATGACCCGAAGTATATTACACTCGGACCTGATGAACTTGAAGCGATTGTGAAGGCATTTGATTTTACATTATCGAATGGGCGTGATAAGGTTAGAGCGCAAATGCTATATGATCTGATACAAGAAAAAAGAGAAATATAATATGCGATTAGAACGTATTCGTCTCAAGTCCTTCGGTTGTTTTCAACAGCAAGATTTTGAGCTGTCTGAGGGTATCAACCTTATCTTTGGTCCAAACTTCAGTGGTAAAAGTACGCTTGTCAATGCGATCTTTTTCACATTGACGGGGAAACCGATTGTGCCACGGGTTGATGCATCGGCTATAAAAAGTGCCAATTCGTATAGCGGTACTGCTGGACTCCAATTTGTTCACAATGATGAACGTTATATGCTGTTCCGTGGAACAAAAAAACGTTTCCAGCTCAGACAGGAAAAAGGGGATGAATGGCATATAGTCTTTGATGAATCCCGTATCACTGTTGTGGAGGCAACCTTGAAAGAGCAGTTCGGTTTTTCACATGACCGACTTGCCTTGACTGCGTTCCTACGTGAAGGTGAAATTTTTGAGTTCCTTGCCCGTCAACCAGCAACAAGACGCGATATCTTATTTGCACTGCTTGGTATTGATAGATTGATTGAAGTTCGCGAAAGATTCATCGATGCACGTCGGCTTGCGAAACGGGAACGCACAAGAATTCAGTCACATCAAAAGAGTCTTAGATTTAATGCCCAAAACCCTCATAAACCTGAGATTGACAAAATAGAAGCGGAATTGAAGAAATTGGAAAAGGAATACAGTAGAGAAAGTGGAGATTCAGAAATAATTAATGAATGGATTCAGAATAGAAAACAGCTGCAAAAACAATTGGATTTACTTCTTCAGGAACAGAAAGAGACACTAAGCGGTTTTGATGGTTTCTCACATCTGAAAAAGATGATCTCGACCGTTGAAACTGCGATTAAGGAATCGAAGGAATTAGAAGCGGAACGCGATACACTCATCAAAACAACCGGCAGCCTTGATTCCCAGGTTACAGCATTGACCAATGTATGCGACTCACTTCGCACTTTGATTGAGAATGATGATAGACATTGTCCAACCTGTCATCAGAAAGTTGAGAAGGAAATTCTTATAAAGATTGTTGAGGAAAAGGAGAAAGAAAAATCGCAGCTATCCACTGATTTGAAGGAAAATAATAAAATACTATCGGAAAAGACAGAAAACCTGCAAAGTAGACAGGCACTTGAGCAACGTCTTGACAACCTAAAAGCACGTGTGTCACGTTTAGAACAGTTGAAAGGTGATATTGATAAGTCTCAAAATGAAATTTCTGATATTAAATCACGACTGAGTGCAAAAGGTGTTGATAGTGAGACTGATTTATCGAATGAGTCTAATGAAAGTGGTTCAGAATCATCTGAGAATATAGATAAGACACAGTTAAAAGTGCGTATTGATAGTCTACGTAAAAAACTCTCAAAACTTAAACAGGATGAGGCAGTACAGCAAGACAGGCTTAATCAACTTCAGAAAGTCAATCTAGAAGCGGAAGAGACTGAGAAGACAACTTTATGTTTAGAACTCGCTTGTTTAGGTGTTGACAAGACCATTGATACGTTACAACGTCAAATACTCAAACCTGTAGAATCCGAATTACAAAATTGGCTTGGACAGATGGAACTTTTTGGCAAAACACATATTGACTTACAACGTCAACATCTACTTCCTACACTGAATATAGATGGGGTTGATCGTAGTTTGATGTTGCTCAGTGGAAGCGAAAAGATGTTTCTATATCTCTGCTTTAAAGTAGCACTTGCAAAGGTATTAGGTAATACCGGTTTCTTTGTATTTGATGATCCAACGTTACATTTAGATGGGGAGAGAAAAGCATTGATGGTAGATTTCATTCGTCAACTTGCAGAAGAATATCAGGTGATTGTGACCAGTTATGACGATGATGTGCGTGAAGGATTAGAAGGTGCACATCTGATTGAAATGGGTAGAGAAAAACAAGATTAACCTATAACTGCCAAAGAAGTAAGATGCACATACCATCAGATAGATAATGAATTTAATTTGACATCTTCATGTTAATATGTTACAATAAATACGCTTTTAGTGTCAAAACAAACCCTAAGAGCCTTTGCGGGAGTAGCTCAGTGGTAGAGCTCCACCTTGCCAAGGTGGAGGTCGCGAGTTCAAATCTCGTCTCCCGCTTTTATATAAAAACATAATTTGTACGTGTGCAATCTAATAACGTACACTACAAGGTGGCGTAGCCAAGTGGTAAGGCCGAAGTCTGCAAAACTTCTATTCGTCGGTTCGATTCCGACCGCCACCTCCATCATGCATTATGGGCGGTTAGCTCAGGTGGCTAGAGCGTTTGCTTGACATGCAAGAGGTCACAGGTTCAAGTCCTGTACCGCCCATCCTACCTATTTTCGATCTCAATATTCTGGACAGTCCACTCATTTTGTGGTATATTATGATTATGCTCTTATAGTAAAATGTAAAAATACATGCACACTCCACGGTAGATGCGGTTTCCTAACCGCATCTATGAGACTGAACAAACACCGGTTCGGTTAGGAAACCGAACCTACCGTCGTGTGTAAATAATTATGGTTTTAACTATAAAATCTAAAGAAGGAGAAAATCAATGGCAATCATAACAACCAAAAAGGCATATCTCGCTATATTTCTGATAGGAGTTATCGTAGTAATTGCAGGGATATCAGTTTATGGTATATACCAGCGGGACACATCTCAAACACCAACTACGATATTCAAAGAATTAACTGAAGCTGATGAAGAAATCGTGAAAGAAAATATCAGATCAAATATAGAACAACAGAAAAGGAAATCTACAGAAAAAGTTGATAAAAAGCAGCCTTCCTATGTTGATAGCATGCCTATTGAGAATAATAACAAGGACGAAAAACCTACACCTACTTATGAAGGACCTGTTCCTATTGTAACAGAAGCAGATGCATCAGATACAGAAACATCCGATCTACAATCTCAGTCAGATGAAATTCAAGCAAACATGGGTGACATAAAAAATTTACATAAACAATTTGATCCTAAAGGTGTAGACTGGGGTAATGCAAACTTTATAGAAATTACATCAGATGATGATCTAAAAAAGGTTCTTGCAGAATTAAAAGCATCTGGTAAGTTAACTGATAAAAACATCATCCAAATTAAAAAGAGTGTCAATGTAGGTGATGGCAAATGGATAGAGGTGGAAATAGATGATAAATAATGCCATTGTATTAACCCAATAATCTTGTTGAAGTGGATTCCATCCCCTATTTTTCTTGTTTGAGGCCTTCTAACCCCGAACATAAAGAATTACTGCTAAAATATGTGCTAAAACATTGAAGAAATCTATCATGAAATACAACACATATACCACAAGTATATGTAACTGTGGGTGTCCCGATCTACTAAGACAATAGTATATAATTTTGGAGACCATTTTCATGAAAAACATACCTCTTATCATTATCACGTTCCTGTTATTTTCAGTTTTTGCATTACCATCTTCTATTATTGCAGATGAACCTATCGCAACTCTGACTGGTCACACCGATATTGTTTATAGTGTTGAATTCAGTCCAAACGGTAGCCTACTCGCAACTAAAGGAAGAGACAAAACAATCCGTATATGGAATCCACACTCTGGAAACCTTATAAGAACAATTAAAGATACAAATCCTCATGGAGAGATAACATTTAACAGAGATGGAAGTCTACTCGCAAGTGCTGAAGGGACAGAAAAAGTTGTTAATCTGTGGAATTCAGAAACTGGCAAGCTGCAAAAGACTTTAGGAGGCCATCTTGGTAATGTCTACTACGTTGCATTTTCACCGAATTCAGATGTACTTGCAAGTGCAGATTCGGATGGAAATATCATTCTATGGAATTCTGACACTGGTCAACTCTTACGCACGTGGTATGCAGAGAAACTTAACGGTTTGACTTTCAGTGCCGATGGCAGTTTCATTGCCAATAGCGGTAAGAATGATGAAAACGTCAAAGTTTGGAATGCTAACACTGGTCAACTACTACACACACTTGAATCAAGTGTACATCAACTTTTTGATGTTACATTCAGTACTAATGATAATACAATAGCTGGTGTCGGATGGGATGGAATTGACTTATGGGATGCTAATACAGGAGAATTAATACGACGACTTCCTAATTATCGCGGTAGGGTTTATTTATGTGGTGCTTTCAGTCCTGATGGTAGCATCCTAGCCAGTGGAAAGGATACAGGTGTCAGTTTATGGGATGTAAAAAGAGGAACTTTACTTGATACCTTGATAGAAGGTGGAGTAGAAATGTATGATTTGGCATTTAGTCCTGATGGACGCACTCTCGCAAGTGTAGGGAGAAGAAATGAAGTGCGTTTATGGGATATTACACCACTTGATGACGTAAATGCCCCAGAATTTCCTGAAGATTTAACCGGTCCGAATGTCAATACTTGGCACGAAGACTTTGGTGAAGTGCATCTTGATTCATGGACTAGTCGTGAATATCAGCGTGAAAGAGTTTCATGGGAAACAAAAAACGGTCAATTGGAGGTGCACACACACCCTTTTTGTAATGGACGATTAAATATTTTTAATCAACTTAATCTGGAAACCAATTATTCACTTGAATTTACAGCCTTCCCTATAGAGACAGAACAAATTCGCGTCAAGCTAAAAGTTGATTCTCTTGAAAATGCGAATACTGGAATTTTCATCGGTAAGAAACCTGACAGCATTGTTCATCAAGTGTTCCAACATGCATATCTTTTTGCAAACCACACACTCGGCACTCCCGATAGTTGGGGTCATCGTCGTACTGTCTCAGAGATCGGACTAAATTTAAGAGAGATTGATGTGGTGTTTGATCGTGGACATTTCTATGTTTATTCAGAAGGTAAATACATCATGGACTTCCAAACGAACAGTATTCAAACGATAGATTACATCGGTATTGTAGTCTTTCCCGAAAACTGTAATGTTTCTGCTACAGTAAATTTGGATGATTTTGAGATATCAGGACCAACTATTCCTGCACCAGGAGCCGTTGTTGTTGAGCCAAAAGACAATAAACCAATAGACGATACTGTAATAGATGAAATCTGGGTTGAAGATTTCAATGAGGGACCCCTCGATTCATGGACAGAGAATATACATCAGAAAAAACG
Organism: Candidatus Poribacteria bacterium; assembly: GCA_965214095.1. GTDB lineage: Bacteria > Poribacteria > WGA-4E > WGA-4E > WGA-3G > MSPOR6. The sequence goes on from OZ243938.1 coordinate 4,378,805, forward strand.
TAATAGAGCGACGTGGCAAGCGAAAGATGGTCACCTGGATGTATGGATACAGCCAGAATTGAACCATGCTCTCTTACAAACTTATGAGTTAGAATTTACGGGTCTACCTATCAAGGCTGAAAAACTTAATGTAAAGGTTGATGTCCTTGAAGCACATAACGCAAACGTTGGTATTTTTATCGGACAGTATGACTGGACAGGTGGTACATTCAGACGTACCTATAAAATCCTCCACAAAGGCATCTGGGGTGCAATAGAATTAGGTGATGTTCCTGATCACAATTATGAGAATCTTAAGGAAATAGAAATAGTCTTTAATAAGGGACATTTCGAATTGCTCTCTGAAGGAGAGCACATACTTGAGTTCGACGAACCTAATCTACCATACATTGATTGTCTCGGCATTATAACTTATACGAGCGAGGTGCCACTCGCGCATTTTGTTATGGATAATTTCGTAATTTCGGATATGGTTCCTCATCAGGAAAAGACTTTGAATGTCACTGCAAAGGGTAAGGCTGCAATATCATGGGGTGAAATAAAACAGCAATAAATCTGTCAGATCACGAAATGACATTTCTTCATAATGCACATGTCCATAATAGGAGAACATAATGAAAGTATTCTTCACACTGTTTCTGGTTATTCTAACGGTAGTATGTATTTCTGGACAAATGCTATCCGCTGAAACTTGGGTAGAGAATTTCAATGGTGGTAATCTTGATTCTTGGAAAGAATACGATGAACACTTCGGTACAGGTGTTTGGGCACCAAAAACTGTATGGAAGACTAAAGATGGAATGTTGGATGTATGGATTGATCCACCGCCATCCCCCGGTATCTTTGCAATATTTCCACTTGAGTTTGTCGGTTTTCCAATTAAGGCTAATAAACTCAATGTAAGAGTGAAGATTGTACAGAAACTGCGTAATACTGACAGGATTGGTATTCTAATAGGTCAGCTTGATGAAAGAAACAATGTAATAAGTAATACGTTTCATTTTCTTAACGGATCATTTTTACCAATAAATAAAACGCCATTCAGAAACGGTGTAATACAAACACCACGTTCAGATAATATACTTGAAATTGCTCATCAAGTAGATTCAGAACATTTTCCACTTGAGGAAATGGAAATATCATTTGACAACGGACATTTCAAGTTTATATCACAGAATAATCTACTGACTGAATTCAAGGTTGAACAAATGACTACGATTGATTGTTTAGGAGTAATTGCTTATGTGGAACGGGGTGGAGGACACCTTGGATTATTTGCATTAGATGATTTTGTTATTTCTGGTCCGAATGTCCCTGCACACAGCAGTCTAAATGTGCATTCTATTGGTAAGACTGCAGTCTTATGGGGAGATCTGAAAAGACAATAATTATATTGGATATTCTATCGTAACCTATCCATTGAACTTATCAAGTCATCAGATATGATATAAGTCTTTTCCCATCACGAAAATCAGGTATAATGATGTCCGCACCCACGCGAATAAGTCGTTCTCTTTTATCTGCGTTCATATTGTAGATATTATCCTCCACAGACGCAACACCAACAGCAATCGCTCCCACTGCCTTCGCATTTTCAATCTCAACATATCCATCACCAATAATAAGCAGTTCACTACCACTCAGTTCAAAATCTGTGAGTATTTTCTGAATAACCATCGCTTTGGAAAACTTCTTGTACTCTCGCAATGCCCCATGTATACCACCATTGAAAAACTTTGCTACACCGAGAAGTTCAGCCTCATTCTTAACGAATTCAACATCTGTTCCACTTGCCAGATAGCATTGAACACCCATATCATGCAAACTCTTCAGGAATTCCAGTGACATCGGTACACGTAGTGTTTCACCGGATAAGGTTCCATCAGCAAGGTCTGCAATTCGTTTGTCAACGATGGGAAGTAGCCGATTATTATATTCGTCTTTGTAATCAAGCGGTTCCTTTGGTTCTCCACCCCGCTTTTCAACTTCTTCTACCAATTGCATCATCTGATAGATCGTCTGTTTCCCGGTCAATCTATCAACAAATTCAACGACGATTGCTTCTAACTTTTCGCGTGTTTCAGTTGTGTTGGTTTCGGTTTTGAGGAAATCAACCATCATAGGTACCATCACGTTTTGCCAACCATCTCTGATGAGAGAGATGGTCCCATCAAAATCAAAAACAGCATGTCGGATGTTTCCTGTTTGGATATTATTGTGGATTTCAATACTGGTACCGTCTAAAAGTTGTTGCATTGGTCTCCTCACACTTACAAAGTTGTTGATTTCTCACTACTTATCTGATAATATAATGGCAAATGAATAATAATGCAACCAAAATCTGATTCTGGTCGGCAGTTGTATGGATGAAAAAGAGATACTGAAGAAGATACAACGTATTGATATATTTACTAATCGTTTAGTCAATACCATTTTTGCTGGAGAATATAGAAGTATATTCAAAGGACAAGGAATTACCTTTGACGAAGTGCGTGAGTATCAAGAAGGCGATGAAATTCGGACAATAGATTGGAATGTCACAGCACGGATGGGACATGCATATATCAAAAAATACGTAGAAGAACGTGAATTGGTGATGATGCTTCTTGTTGACATGAGTGCATCAACACAGTTTGGGAGTATTTCAGAAACCAAAGCCGAGATAGCAGCAGAAATTGCAGCACTACTTGCATTTTCAGCCATCAGAAACAACGACAAAGTTGGACTGATGTGTTTTACAGATAAAGTAGAACATTATGTAGCACCACAAAAAGGAAAAAGACATGTCCTGAGAGTAGTCAGAGACATTCTCCGTTTTGAACCTAATCATGCAGGAACAGATATTTCTGAAGTATTATCCTTTGCAAATAAAATACTAAAACCACATAGTGTTGTCTTTCTTATCTCTGATTTCAAGGATACTGACTATCAAAAGCAGCTGCGTGTTACGGCAAAAAGGCATTCATTAATTGCTATAACGTTAACAGATCAAAGGGAATTGGAAATGCCGAATGTCGGACTAATTGCATTAACAGACCCAGAGACTGGTGATAAGATCGTTGTTGATACAAGGTCGGATCATGGCAGGCAATTATATACAGAACATATACGTCAATCAGGAGAGGAACGACTACGGACATTACGGACAAGTAAGGTGGATAACATAGATATCAGAACAGATGAATCGTATGTTATTCCTCTCATTCGTTATTTCCACCAACGTGCTGCTCGTAGTTAATAATATTCTTCAAAATATAATACAACTCAGATTTCTTAGTGGATACTTAGGTTTATGACTACACTTGAGGCAAAAGGTATAACACATGAATTTGTTCAGGATAAAACGAAAATACAAGTGTTGAAAAACCTAAACTTTTCTGTAAACAAAGGAGAGTTTGTCGCACTACTTGGTCCTTCAGGATGCGGTAAGAGTACGTTATTCAATATCATCTCTGGACTTATAACACCGCTTTCAGGTGAAATTTACCTAAATGGTAAACGACTTCAAGGCAATATTGGTGCATTCGGATATATGCAGCAAAAAGACCTCCTTCTACAATGGCGAACAGTATTGAAGAATGTCCTCATTGGTCCAGAAATACAAGGCGCATCGCTTGTTGATACAAAAATCGAAGCACTTGAATTATTGACGCAGCTTGGTTTGCAGGGGTTTGAAAAAAGTTATCCGATGCAACTTTCTGGTGGTATGCGTCAACGGGTTGCATTAGTTCGGACACTACTATTCAATAAAGATATCCTACTATTAGATGAACCGTTTGGTGCTTTAGATGCAATGACACGCACTGTGATGCAATCCATACTTTTGGATATATGGAACAAAAACAGACAAACAGTGCTTCTTATTACGCATGATATTGAGGAAGCACTTGTACTTGCGGATAAAATCTATGTCCTAACTGCCAGACCGGCATCTATAAAAGCAACAGTGGATGTACCTTTATCAAGACCAAGAGATATAACAGAGAGAGACCTAATTGACTTGAAGAGTAAACTGTTTGAGTTGTTGAAAATGGAAATGCAACAGGTGTTTGATACGAACCATCAATAACTATTTTTTAAATACTCGATACGATTTACAAGGAGAAATTTTGATTAATCGTCTATTACATATCATTCTCATATTCATATTCATATTCATACCCGCATTATTTCATATTGGATGTGCAGAAGAAGCAGAGGATACGATTGTAATTCAATCGGTGGATCCACCTGATGGTAGTACTATCTTTACTAATTCTACAATTTCAATCACATTTGAACGCACACCACGAAATCTTACGGTCTCGGATGGAGAGTTTACGCTAACTGGTGATACTGTTTCAATTGTCGGACCTTTCCCATTAGGGAATCTTGAGATTGAACTCAATTGGGATGGAGGAAACCGAACGATTTCCTACACTGTTGAAGAAACTGAAATCCCAGAGGGCATGGCACTCATTCCTGCAGGTGAATTTCAATTAGGGAGTGTCAGCGGAGAGGCAGGAAGTATTGCTCAGAGCGGACATGCTGTCCATATTGATGCTTTCTATATTGACATCTATGAGGTGACGAATAGCCAATATAAAAAGTTCATTGAGAGCAATCCATCATGGCAAAAGAATAGTATCCCCAACCGATTCCATGATGGCAATTATCTGGCAAAATGGTCTGATAATACATTTCCAAGTGATATTGCTGATCATCCTGTTGTGTATGTAAGTTGGTATGCAGCAGCTGCCTATGCAAAGTGGATAGGTAAAAGGTTGCCAACTGAAGCAGAATGGGAGAAAGCCGCACGCGGTGGTGTAGAAGGTCAAAAGTATCCATGGGGAAATACACTTGATGACGATAAGGTTAATTATAGTTTGAATATCGGTATCACTGGTGCCACGACCCCTGTCGGTGATTATCCTCCAAACGGATACGGTTTATATGACATAGTTGGCAATGTGTTGGAATGGTGTTTGGATGAATATGACAATGAATTTTACAACGATCCACCCAAGAACAATCCGTTGAGTGGTGACAGAAACATAGAAGATATTCTTGAGAATTTTAGGAACATCAGTTCTTCACGTTCTGTCAGGGGTGGTTCTTGGGTAGAAAGTGGTCAACCAAGGATATGGATTACATATAGACGTGGCAATGATCCTGCTTCCACGAGTCAATTGGTTGGGTTTCGTTGTGTCAAATCTTTATCTCCATAAGATAACCGAAGTAATACCACTTCTAATAAAAACTACTCATTATCAAAACAGACGCTCGTAGTCGCGCAATTCATTGCGCCTCCTATATTCAGCAAATTGAGGATAAATCTACAAATTCTCAATGATACCTAATCTATTAGAAATGGTATAAGAAATCGTACAACTGCCTCTGTTAGAATGTTGAACTTCAACTAATCGAAAAAACGCTCACCCCACCCGACTCGTCACCAACAGCAATATACTGGTCATTCGGTGACCAAACGAGGTTTGTGACCCCCGCTGTCAAAGCGGCTTCATGAACCGCCCGAGAACGTAGGTTGCCTCGCAATTGCCAGACGTAGACCAGACCGTCGGCACAGCCTGAGGCAAGCAGTTTTCCGCGATGTTGAAATCGCACAACGCTGAGAAAATCCTGATGCCCGGAAAGCGTAATGGGTTTGGTACCAGCCGGTCCGCGACCGGAACAATCCCACACCGTAACATCCTCACCGCCCCCCGTAGCCAAGTATCGACTCGTGGCATCCCACGAGACTTCTCGCACTTTCGTCGGATAGCCAGTCATTTGCAAGTCCTCACTGGTAGACATAATCCAGAAGTGTACAGTCGAATCTTGATCTCCGGTGGCGATGTGTTTGCCGTCAGGGCTCCACGCAATCACCAGTGATGAGCCTTGCCATTCCAATCGCTGGAGGGCTTCCGACTGTTGCGGGTCCCACAGCGAGACACCGCCGTAGGTAATCGAGGCAAGTTGCTTTACACGCGGTTTCCACTGGAGACCAGAAATCGTGCTCTGATGGTCGGGATATTCGCGAACAAGCTCACCGACAACGTTCCAGAGTTTCAACTTACGACCCGCGGCAGAGGCGAGTATCGGTTTTTCGCCGCAACTCCAAGATAGGTGCTCAACCCATGCTGCGCCCCCGTCAAGCGAATGGGTCGCTTCGCCACTTGTCATATCCCACAACCGAATTTTCCCATCTTGTCCTGCGCTTGCAAGCACCTTGCCGTCTGGACGCCATGCGATCGACATTGTACCGAATTCATGCCCTTCAAAGGCATGGATAACCGCTCGACGATGCCCTTCAAAAATTGTCACCGGACCGAGAACCGACGCGGCAGCGATGTATTTCCCATCAGGGGACCACGCCAGATCAATGACGTGGTCGCTGATGGTTGCCGTCCAATTTTCGCGCAGTTGAGAGGGCTGGAGAATGCGGTTGCTCAGGTTGTTCATGCGAGACATGCTTCAAACCCCTCAGTCAATTCTGCCCGGTCGAGGTTACGCCCGATGAAGATGAGGCTATTGTAGCGCGGTTCACCATCCCACGGGCGATCAGGGCGACCGTCAAAGAGCATATGAACACCTTGGAAGACGAAGCGGTTGGGTTCCCCCTTGATGCTTAGAATACCTTTCATGCGGAAGATGTCGACACCTTTTGTCCGAAGCAGGTCGCTAATCCAATCGTTCAGCCGGTCAGGATTGAGGTCGCCGGGGGTTGTGATGCCGACCGATGTGACTTCGTCATCATGTTCGTGGTCTGGCTTAAATTCGCGTTCAACAACTGGCTTGACAAGGGTACCGCTGCCAAAGAGTTGCGCTTGAAATTCGTCGGGATGATGCTCGGTAAACAGCGCGTAAGCACCGGGGCGGTCGAGCTGCACATCAAAACGTAATTCATCGGCTGTGAGATTCAACGAAATGAGTTGTCCACTCGGTTGAAGGGTGCCACCCGCCGAAAGTTCATACTCGTCATCGGAGAAAACCATAACGACTGGCTCAACAGCGGCCTCCAAAGCTTCAACGGTTGACTCATTTACGGGTACCAACGCGACTTTCATCATCGGGTCAGGACCTTCTTGGAGAACCAGTTCATACGCGCTTTCCGATAGGTTATAAACACCAGCCCATTCAAATGGATACTCCGGTTCCATAAACTGTGGGTCAACCTCCATCGCACGGTCGAGATCGAATCCGCCGACATTGAGAATCTTGTCCATTTCAACCACGGCGTCTTTCGTTCGATAAATCTTCGCTGCACCGTTCATGCCGCGAATTCTGGCTTCCAGTTGATCTAACTCTGACTCGGTCACAAGGTCAACCTTGTTCAACAAAATGACATCGGCAAAGGCAATCTGTTCACGCGCCTCGTCGCTGTCATCGATGTGCTGCCAGATGTGTTTGGCATCCACCAGCGTCGTGACGGAATCCAGTTGCAGTTTCTCCTGCATTTCGGTGTCCATGAAGAACGTCTGAGCAACTGGCCCGGGGTCCGCAAGCCCTGTGGTTTCGACCATGATGTAGTCGAACTTATCGCGACGCTTCATCAGATTCCCCAAAATACGGATGAGATCACCGCGTACCGTGCAGCAGATGCAACCATTGTTCATCTCGAAAATCTCTTCTTCGGCACCGATGACCAAATCATTATCGACACCGATCTCGCCAAACTCGTTTTCGATGACAGCGATACGTTTGCCATGGTTTTCGGTGAGAATGCGGTTGAGAAGCGTGGTTTTACCAGACCCCAAAAAGCCCGTTAACACGGTGACGGGGACTTGATTGTTTAGCATGCTTGTGTTCATCTTTCTCTCCTTGTTGAATTTAGTCAGCGGTCAAACTAACGATGTCCGTCTGCTTTACCTCTGACAGCGGTTTGTGAATTTTGTATTGCCGGGGCTTTCCCGGTGTCTCCATGATTGCAATGACCGTTTCAATAGGCGGACAGCCTTCTTCGGTGCACTGCAACTGAGTAATCATCACGGAGATGTCTTCTGATAGGTCAAAGGCTTGGGAGACCCACGATTTGACTTGGACGAGTTGCTGTGGGTCACTCTGCTTCTGCGAATTTAAAAAATTAAACACTGTTGTATGGTCTCCTTTAGGCAGCACGTGCCCTTTCTTGATAGAAACCCGCTGGCCGGAATGCAAACGGATCCCGACAGCAACGCTTCCTTTAGATCCCTAAATCTTTTGCCGAACTTACGTTAAGTTAATTAATGCGATACGCCAGCATGTTCTTCTTCACATGCAGCGCAGGTTTTACACAGATGTCGATTTACGAGGTGTGCGGATGCAAGAGAGAGTCCTCCAGAAATATGTAAGATCACCTCATAAATTCCTTCAGCAGAAATATGTGCAGTAGCAATAAATGCAATTCCTACGATTAGGACAAGGAATGCCCTCCAACGACGATGATGACGAACTCCCCAAACGATGCTTCCTAATGCAAGCACAACTGCCCCACCGATGATGACTAATTCCGCGGGTTCACTGACAAAAAAACCAAGACCAATCAATGGTAAAAATGTAACCAAAAGGGGCATCGCCATGCAATGGATAGCACATGAAAGAGATATACATGCGCCAACAGAGTCTACGAATCCTTGACTAAAATATTTTTTCAATTCTTTACTCCTATTGTTGTATGGATTGTAGATATAGAAATATCCATACAGAGTGCATATTTAATATTGAAACTTACTTAAAAATTCATTTTATACAAAAATTTAATGTTTCTTCCCGGTTCTGGCATCACAGCTTTAATTCGGGATAAATGATCACGGTAGGCAGTGTTAAAAAGATTCTCTACTTCAAGGACAATTAGATTTTCAAACTGCCACAAACTGTAATTAAAGTAGACCCCTACATTGTGGATAACATATCCATCAGTCGGTTCTTCAAATTCACCAAGACGTGTTTGACTTACAGAATATTTTGATGTCAGGTGAAAATGAAAGGGAGATAAAGTATAATTTAAAGCAAGTCTCCCATTGAGTGGTGGAATACGTTCCAAAGGTTTACCTTCGTCTTCAATCGTCCCATTCAAATAACTCATACCAATATTTACAACGAAGTTAGGAAGTATCTCTGTTTCTATACTTGTTTCAATTCCATTCATAACTACATCCTGTCCATTGTATTGATATATCCACAACCACCCAGCAGCACCACTACCCCACTCTTTTTCACCAGTATTTGTTGGCTTGAGGTAACTATAAATCTGATTCTGGAATAGTGCCACGTTGAGGTTGAATCTGTTGCTTGTATATTCTGCATAGAGTTCGCCGCCATACCCGTTTTCCGCTTCCAAATCTGCATTACCGATTTCATAAGAATACACGGCAAGATGCGGACCATCAGAGAAAAGTTCCTCTATGCCAGGGGCACGGTATGATTTCATGATGGTTGTACCAGTACTTAGATTGTCATTCCACTGGTAGATTCCAGATACAGCACCAGAAAAACCACCGAAATCACGTCTTTCAACAGTACCTGCTTGAATAACAGTTCCAGGATGAAAAGGTTCTGCACGTCGGAATTCGTATCGGACCCCGCTTTGTAAGGTCAGACGATTAACCTCTTGTTGATTCGTAAAGTATCCAGCCAGCGCAAATTCACGGGTGTGCGGTGTCCAATAGAAGCCACCCGTTGCGTGATCTCTGTATTCACCCCACAAACCTGTGATAACATTGTCAAATAGGTATGTCATCACGGAGAAATTGTATGTCAGAACTCCGAATTCCACGCCAAGCGTACCATTTGACTCTAATTCCTGATGTTCATATCGTGTATAGGCTGTCCGCAGTTTTACTTTGTCAATCCAACTCTTGTTAAAACGATATTCCAGCATCCCATCATAACGTTGTCTGTCCAAAGCAATGTTGACCCCATGGATATGTCCCTCAGGTGACCCTGGAATGCCGTAATCTGAACGATAGCCTCCACCAGATACACCGATATATCCCCATGGCTTGATGAGTGAAGTGCCAATGGTATAATTGAGATTAGATAGTTCTGTGTTTTCAAGGACTCCATCTGGTGTTTGCGTATCTGCTGAAAGACGACGATTCCATTCTAAATTCCCTACGAAGTCATTGACAGGCACCATCAATCCTGTTGTCCCAGTTAACCCTGTATTGACCGATTCTGCTTGTAAAGTCAAACGCATGGTTGGACGTTTAGGAAGAAAATCTGGGATACTGCTGCGTTTGACGTTGATCACGCCACCTAAAGTGCTGGAACCATAGATAAGGGATGCTGGACCACGTGTGATTTCTATCCCTTTTGCAGAAGTTGGGTCAATAGCAACAGCATGATCTGCACTGGAGGCAGATTTGTCCCCACTTCGTTCCCCATCTTCAAGGATGAGTAATCTGTCACCACCTAATCCTCTTATTACAGATCGGGCAACTGCACTTCCCATGGTGCGTTGTGAAATCCCAAGTTGATCTGAAAGCGTTTGCGCCAATGTCATTCCCATCCGTCTTTCCAGTTCAACTTCATCTAACGATATGTCACTTGTTTTTTTATATTGATCAAGAGATTGTCTCGCACCCAGTACAGTAACTGTATCAAGTTGTTCTGCTTCAGTTCTCATTTCGATTTGCAGATAAGACGTTGTGTCATTTACATCAACAACCTGTTCATGCAGCAGATAGTTCACCTTTGTAAACTGAAACGTATGTTGTCCCTCTGAGATAGCATCAATTCTAAACTGACCGAATTTATCTGTTTGCGTTGTTTTTTCAACCCCTATAATACGGACAGTTACGTCGCTAAGTCTGATATAGTTTTGTATATCTAAGACTTCACCGCGTAGCTGATAGGTTGCTACTTGGTTGCTGTGTGTATCTCGATTATGACATAACATACAACTGAATGTCAAAATGAGTGTGAAAAGGTAGGTGCGTTTTATACACGTACCTACCTTTGATTTTCTACATAAGCAGGAATTTCCAATGTACAACATGGAAATTCTCCTTATTCTACAGTGACTGGTATGAGAAGTGCTGCAGTATAATCGGGATGGTCGCCATGCAGGAGTTGGAGTTTTATCTCAGTATTCCCTGCTGATATGCCTTCCACTCCAAAACTCAATCCATGATCTTCATCGTCATGATCATCTTCATCGTCATGATCATCTTCATCGTCATGATCATCTTCACCAAGGTGAATTTCAATGATTGTATCATCGTATTCCGATAGACCTAAAGCGAAGACTTCTTCTGCTTCACCCTCTTCATGATCATGATCATCGTCTTCATCCTCATCCTCACCCGGATGAAATTCGTGCTCGTGGTCATCAAGGAAACTGACCTGAACTTCAATTTCGTCACCAACAGACACGGTGAGTTCACCCTCGTGTTCACCTTTGAATTGACGATAGACCTCATTTCCATCTACCATTAATACAAATCCATCTGCGTCTGCGTGAATGATTTCTTCTTCATGGTCATCAGTGATCGGATTATCGTCTTCGCTGCAGCCTCCCATAAAAGGTAGCACAGCAACGATAGCTATTAACAATATACGTGAAATCTCGCGTCCTAAAAAATATGTATGCATTTTGTTCTCCAATATATGAATAAAGTTTGAATTATCACAATTCAACAAATAAATACTCGTTTAACTTCTTATCAGGACAAAGAACTATTGGACAAAGGTGCGCAAACCAGACATGTATGCTTGGTAAACTACACACTAATTATACAAATCAAATAGACTTCATCCATTCTGTCAAGATAAATTGACATCAGAACAATTATTTATAGTGAACATTGAAAATAATAGTACAAAGTACCTGTAGGAGCGATCTCCGAATCGCGATTTAACTCAGTGGTAATTGGGAATCGGAGTTTCTTCCTACATCTCAAAATGTCCCATTATAGTGAATTATAAATATAAGTTGACACTTTTGACCCACGGTAGGCGAGGTTTCCTAACCTTGCCGATGCAGTGTGTTCAAGTAATTTCAAAATATACTATAATTCAAAAGTTTACTATAAAAAAATAATATTTACTGATAAACCAGAGCATTTTGGGGGTGCTCTTCTCTGTATATTTGATGTAGGATTGAATGTTTTGGGGGAGATTGTTATTTGTGGTATTTTGGTATCACAAAGAGCAATTGTGGGAATAGTAGTAGGTTGGATATTGAAATTAACGTGTGTTGTGATAAATACACATGCTGGACATCTCTCATCCGTATGTAATGGTTCACTGTCTTCATGCTCATGACAATGTTCGTGTTCAAGGTCATGTTCATGGCAGTGCATGAACGGCATCAGACTGAGAAGCAATACGTGACAAATTATTCCAACGATGAACAGTATGTTCGTAGTATATTTAAGTTGTTTCAACTATCCGGACCTATCTGAATTTTTTGGTTAATGGATATATTATAATATATTAATTGATGGATTGCAATATTTTGTGATGCAAACCAGGGTTATTTAGTTTTCGGTAATTCTGATAGATTTGTTCACATATCAATATAAAGCAATGCATAGTAGTAGGCACACTCCGTGTGCCGTATACCTTAAAGCACAAGATAGACGGCACACGGAGTGTGCCTACTACCATGAACATTTATGAAGAAAAGGAGCGTGGGTCTAAACGCAACTCATACTATAAACTTTCAGCAATGCCGTTCAGTTGATATTTCTTAAAACTAAATAATCCTGGGTGCAAACAGATTTTCATGGATTTTTTTAGCAATATATGATAGAATATCTATACATTTATAAAAAATATGTCATAATATATAAAGTGTAATATACTTTCGTTAATAATTTAAAGGATAATTTCTAAATGCCAATAGACACAGTTACTTTGCCACCAGGACACTATATTATTGCCGACCCTGATTATTATAAGGATTATGAACCTTACGCCTATTTTTGGACTGGTGGAGATGGTGCATTCTACGATAACTTAGAAAATTGTTATTATGTAGATTCTGCAATGCTATCAGTATTTCAAGTAGAAAATAAACCACAAAATGTCCCTGAAGGAACACACTACTTCAATTTCAAAACGCCATGGAAAATTGACTTCAATCAACATGGGGTTTTAGAACAACTCAAAATCACAGTTCTCTCATTCAAAGATATCAGTCCTGATTTTTTCGAACCTATGGTTTTCAATAGTTGATTTACTTTCGTCCGATAACATTGTTTGTTTCTAATCCAAATGAAACGTCAATCTGTAACGGAACGTTTTTCTTTTGAAGGAAGGTACGGAAATATGGCAGATACATCTTACAGTATCTTTGATACACGCACTCCAGAAGACATTCACCAAGAAATACAACAAGTTTATCTTGAAAACGCGCGTCCTTGGGTAATTGGGTACAGCGGTGGAAAAGATTCTACTACAGCACTCCAACTAATATGGTATGCCCTTTCAGAATTACCGCCAGAAAAGCTTGAGTTTCCTGTTTTTGTGGTGTCTTCTGATACGCTCGTTGAAACTCCTGTCATCGTAAGTTACATAACGGGCACGCTGGACAAACTTGAAGCAGTTGCGCGTGAAAAAAATATGCCTTTTCATACACAGATTGTCCGGCCAATTACTGAGGAAACTTTCTGGGTCAACTTGATTGGGAAAGGATATCCTGCTCCATATTCGCGATTTCGGTGGTGCACTGACCGAATGAAAATAAAACCTGCAAACCGGTTTATTTTGGATAAAGTTGCAGAATATGGTGAAGTAATTATGGTACTGGGTGTTCGTAAGGGGGAGAGTAATACACGTGATCAAGTTTTAAGTCTACACAGTATACAAAACTCTCTGCTTATGCGACATACTACATTACCGAATGCTTATGTTTATGCACCTATTGTTAATTTTTCATTAGAGGATGTCTGGATGTACCTGTTATCCAATCCATCCCCTTGGGGAGGTGACAATAGACAATTAGTCACTCTCTATCGAAATACGAATGCTCAAGGTGAATGTCCACTCGTCGTAGATGAAACTACCCCTTCCTGTGGAAATAGCCGCTTTGGATGTTGGACATGCACTGTTGTAACAAAAGACAAAGCAATGGAAGGTTTGATTGATAACGGAGAAGATTGGATGCTGCCTTTGCTGAATTTCCGAGATTTCCTTGCAGATACCCAAGATCCTGAAAAAAAGCATGAAATTCGCGAACATCGTCGTAGCAACGGAAGAATAACGTTCGATGAGAATGATAAACTCATACGTGGTCCCTATACCCTTGACTTTTGTAAAGAACTATTGACAAGACTGCTTAAAACGCAAGAAAAAGTTCGTAAAGACGGTCCAGACTCGGATATGAAACTCATCACTGACGACGAACTTGAGGAAATTCGCAGAATCTGGAGAACCAATCGCCAAGATTGGGAGGATGCAGTACCACAGATTTATTCTGAAGTCGTCGGTGAACGAGAGTGGATTGCTGACGATACAACGGCTTTTACTGCATCTGATAAGGAGTTGTTATCAAAAATCTGTGACGAGAATGGAGTGCCTGTTACACTTGTGGCAAAATTGTTAGATACTGAACGTCAGATGGATGGCATGAGTCGGCGCTCAGGAATCCAATCCAGAATTGACACTATTTTCCATGAAGATTGGCGTTCTGAAGAAGAGGCCCGTAATAGCTTAGATGGTAGTGTACAACAATGATTCTCCACAAACTCACACTTAATAATTTCGGTTTGTTCCGTGGTCGGCAAACTATTACACTCACCCCATATAACAGTAGACCTATAATCCTCATTGGTGGCATGAATGGTTCTGGTAAAACAACTTTGCTTGATGCAGTCAGGCTTTGTCTCTACGGTAAACGTTCCTTAGGTTCTCGTGTATCTCCTAATGAATATCATGAATATCTCGCTGCAATGATCCATCGCACTCCATCTCAAAAAATACAATTGAATCAAGCATCGGTCTCACTTGAGTTTGAATATGCACGGGGTGGTGAACGAAAACTCTGTAGTGTTGAACGTGAATGGAAACAATTCGGAAAGAGTAACCGTTCTGTAAAAGAGGGTCTAACATTCAGTGAAGACAAGAGTCAGAATGTAATGTCCGAAGCATCACACTTGCAAGATCATATCAATGAACTTATTCCAGTTGGTGTATCACAATTTTTCTTTTTTGACGGAGAAGATATTCAGAAATTGGTTGATGACACAAGCCATGATGAATTTCTTGCAGATTCAATAAAAGCATTGCTTGGAATTAATTATGTGGAAAGGTTACAATCGGATTTACGAATATATGCAAACCGATTGATCAAACGAGATAGTCCAGAACCTGTTCAAACAGAAATAGAAGCAATAGAATGTGAAATCTCTTCTCTACAATCGTCTCTATCAGATGCAGAAGATCTTAATAAAACACTACATGCTGAAATTGAGAAATTAGAAGCACAGATTGAACGTCAAGAATCACGCATAGCTTCTGAAGGTGGTCTTTATGCTAAGAAAAGGGATAAGTTTATTCTACAGCAAGGACAACTCCTTGCAGATATCGAAGCATTGGAAAATGACATTCGGGATTTTTGTGAAGACATATTCCCATTTTCATTAGTACCGGAATTACTTGGTAAGTTAAGAGATAGACTGATAAAAGAGATTGAATTGGATGAGTGGGAGTCAGAAAAACGTGTTTTGAAAAAACAGAATGATGAATTACTTGAAACTCTTGCCTCTGCTATACTATGGGAGGATGCTTCCTTAAATGATGCACAGATTAAAGCTGTTCGTTCCAAACTCTCTCCAATTTTGAAAAAACGAATTGAACGTCCAAAGGAATTACGCGGATTCAAGAAAATCCGGGACCGTTCACCTTCTGAATACGCAAATCTATTTGAGTGGATTGATGCGTGTCTAGACGTTGTTCCTACAGAATTTGCTGAATTGAACAATACATTGAGAGAAACACAATCTGAATTAGAAAAGGTTGAGGCGTTACTACAGAGAGCTCCAACAGAAGAAGTGCTAAAACCAATGATTGAAAAACTATCTGAATTAAATCAGAAACTTGGTCAGTTAAACAAGCAAGTGCAAGAAACAGACGACTCAATCCACTCTACATCCTATCAACTTGATGTTGCTGAACGTAAACTTGATAGATTGCGTTATAATCAGCAGCTTGCACAAGAACATATTCAACGCCAAGGACGGGTAAACGAAGTGCAGTCAGTTCTTTCCAAATATACAAGTCAACTGTTACAAACAAAATTGTCAACACTAGGTAATGCTATCGTTGAGAGTTTCAATCAACTATCACATAAAACGAATCGAATTAAACATGTCGAAATTGATTCCCAGACGTTCAAGGTAACCCTTTATGATGCGAACAACAATCCGTTGTCAAAAAATGAATTGTCTGCAGGTGAAAAACAGATATATACAACAGCTTTATTATGGGGATTGGCAAAAACATCTGGAAAACCACTCCCAATGATTCTTGACACACCCCTCGGACGTTTAGATACCAGTCACCGCAAACTTCTTGTTGAACGTTATTTTCCGAACGTTAGCCACCAAGTCATACTGCTCTCTACTGACACTGAAATTGACGAACATTTACTCTCACTTTTGGAACCTTGTGTCTCACACACGTTCCATTTAGAGTATCAAAAATCAGACGAACACTCCGACATTAAAGAGGGTTATTTCGGGTAGGGTTTTATGCAGTTAAACAGAATTCATATCTCAGAAGATTCACGTCATAAGCTCAGCATTCTGAAAGGAAGGACAGGATTACTTCCGAATGTTCTCAGCAGAATCGGATTGATGCTTTCCCTCGCAGAATCTAATGAACCCGAACTTGATGCAGATACATCAGATGGATCGGAATTCAATCGTTTTACGTTGATGGGAGAATGGGATCCGCTGATTGTTGCATTATTGGAGGAAAAAGGGATTGATAACGGTATGTGTGAGGATAATGAGATACTTGTAAAATATTTCCGTGCACATTTAAATCGTGGGGTTCGTTTGCTTTACGGTCGGGTTAAGAGGTTAGAGGATTTCGGAAATATTTTGCCTTGAGGACAGAAGGATTTGCCTCCTAATTCATGATTCCGAGACTTTATAATCGACTTCTGTTTAGTAATTCGTGAATTTCTTTAATACTTCCACCTCTCTTGCTAGGTAAGTTTCTTTGCGCGGAGTGATAGGCACCTGGATAAAATACAACGGCAGATTCCTTAACTCGTCCCCTGTTATATGTGGTATAAATGTTATGTTTTATCTTACGTAGTTCCGCTTCCACTTGTTCTAATGTTAACTGTTTATCTACAAACGTCCCTAACAATCTTATGAATGCTCCCATATATTTAGCACACATCAGCAGCGAATCTTGATTTCCCCAGTCTTCAGAAAACACACTCTTAACTTGCGAAAAATAACTCTCTAACAATGTTCCTACATTTTGGATAAGTATGTCATAAGTTTCTTCACCCTCGTCCGTACCTCCTATGCGTTCACCTATAATATTTCTAATAGCATTAAAACTCTCAAGTTTTGAGATACGAGCTAATTCTTCAATTACGGAAATAATTGGAATCGGTGTTTGGTCAAACTGATTTTTCTTGATAAATGCTTTTATCGCAAATATTCTTGCAAGAACACCGTTAGGTTTAGAATCACATGTTTTTAGGACTTTTGCTGCAACAGATTCTGGTGTCTTTACATCAAGGACATCATACGAAATGAGAAGGATTAAATCCCGTTTAACCTTGGTTTGCTCTCTGTTAATGGTGATGAAGGTTTGCGCTGCATAGCGGTTTATTTTTTCCGAGTCCTTTGTATTAAACTTGATCGCAGTCACAATCAGTTTTGACTCTCTCCTAACTTGTTCATCATCAGATAAAGTGTATGAAAACAAACGGTGTTGACCATCAATAACATCAATTGAAGCATATTCAAAAGGGATATGTAACCCATTTTCATCAATCTTACATTCTTTAGACAAGACTAATGTTAGATTAGTTGGAAAAGTAATCCTAGAGTTATCATTTATAAAACCTGCTAAATTCTCTAATTTTTGGTGACTTAAAAGTCTTTGATAACCACTACTTGTTTTAGGAGTAGAATCATCAATTGATGTAGAGCGTTTTGCAGATACAGTAAGCGGTTGTCCTTGATAACGGGCAACTCGGGCAACTCGTAAAAGCTCATCAGGTGTAAAAATCGCTACTACAATGGTAGCACGGGCTTGACCAGAACCAAGGCTAATGTTAGTAAGTTCTAGGCATTTTCTAACTGGTAGAGAGTCACCTAAAACAGAATCTTTTAGATCTCTTGGTGTAATTTTCTGTGAAGCAAAAAACTCATATTTCGCTGTAGATTTAATAGCACGTTCAAGGTTTTTAAAATATTCCCAGTTTTCTTCATCAAAAATATGCAAACAATCTGTTTCAGGAAAATCTGTTGGAGATATCTTTTGGATTGTTAATTCGCTGCTGGTTCCTATATACAAGTATCGCCAAGTTGATACACCGGTAAAGTTTGGTAGTTTATCTTTTGGAATTCCTTGGAAGTGAGAAAATAGTTTCAGTTTTTCTAATTGACATTCGTTGATTAATTTACAGTGTCTAATAAAACTTTTTATCTTTTTGCTGGGCTTACTTCTTTCAGTGGTAGTTTCAATTAGTATACAAACTCCCTTTTCCAAACAGACAATGTCAATCTCCAGGTGTCCGCTTGGTGATTCCTTGGGATAAAGATTGCGGAGTGGAATTTGTCCGTGAGAACCGTAGCATTCAATCCCCATACCTTTTAAGGTCTTCAGTACCTCTCTCTCAAATCGCTGTCCTTTTTTGTCTTTTGACATTATTTATTTCCTAACATCCAAAATTTCCAACTGAATTCTAGATAGAATCGTCTTGAATCCAATTCGCCAATAAATCAAGAAGATTGTCAATTTTATCACCAGGCATCTCACGTACTTCTTCCTCTATTTGTAGAATTCCCGCATTAGCGTATTCCTCTGCAATCCTTAAAATTTCGTTTCGGTCAGTTAATACCTCAACTCCGTTTGTCTCAGTAACAGCCAATGCATCAAGCAAAGAAACTTCGTCTGTTGAAAATACTTGCCAATTGAAAATATCAGTTCCTTTTGCTAAAGGAATTCGTTCTTGATTTTTATATCCTAAAAATGTAGCTGACATGAAAAGGTTTTTCATGTTTTCAAAAGGTCGTGTATCTGTGTCCTTTTCTGAGATCTCTCTATCAGGACGTTTAGCTAGTTCTTGGTACGTTGAATGATGAGACTGATCAATAGAAATACGATATTGTTCTCTTGACTGTTGTTTAACATTTTTCATTATTATACTCCTAGTGCTAAGTCAAGTGTTAACTGATGGATATAATAGTATTTGGGAATCGGAGTCCCCTTCTACAATAAGTGGACAGTCGGTAGGAGCGATCTCCGAATCGCGAACTACAATAAAATGTTGACTAAGCACTAGCCAGTTGAGATACCTTATATTCATTTCTATGGTATACGTTTTATTGTAGTCGTCGTGTTTTTCAGATCTTCCTTAGTGAATTGCAACACATATTCTGCTCCAATTGATGACTCAAGTTTTGTCCGTGCATCACCATATAATTCTTCGTCTGTGACAAATAAAACTAATTGATCCGCAATATCGGGAAAGACATCAACTATATTTTCTCTGTGTTCTTTGGAAAGTCTACCAAAAGGTGTGTCCATTACAATTGGAAAAGGTTCATTTTCCAAGTTTGGGATCATTCTCTTAACTGCCATTTTTGCAAGTGCGCCTATGAATGAGAGACTGAGAATCTGACGCTGCCCAGCTGACATCTCAGGGAGCACATCATCACCAGAAACATCAATTACTAAAAGCTTATAATTTTCTGTGAGGGTAATTTCTACAAAATGGTCTGCATTTCTAACAAGACCTTTGAAAATTGGTTGAACTTCTTCTTGAATTTGTTCTCGCATATTTGCTGCATGCATCTCGTATATTTCAGCCATCGCCGAAGAAGCTGCATTGGTAAGTTCATAGGAACGTTTCAAAAGTTCTGTTGCAGTACTTAAACTTTCTTCCTTCTTTATATCTTCATCCAACTGGCTAATAATTCGATCAATTTCTTCAATTCGTCCTTTTGTAAGACTAATTTTATTTTCATAATCCCGTATATCCGATTCGTATCCCTTTCGGGCTGCTTCAAGCTGAGTGACCTCGTCATCATCAAAATTACCAAGATTCTCCTTAATATTTTCTAAACGGATTTCATTTGTCTGGATTTTAGATTCTAACTCTTGGGCATTTCCCAAGGAGGATTTCAATTGCATTGGAATTTTTTCCACCTCATCGTTCAACAATCTTTTTAAATTATTCTCAGTTTCGCTTATAGCATATTTCTCCGAGTCTGAAGTCACAGTATTCTCAAGTAAATTTACGATATTTTGATATTCAATGCTTTCACTAGGAATTGGACGACCACACAAACAGTTAGTTTGACATAAAAGATCTTTCAAAAAGGCAGTAGGAATCCTACTTGGAATATCATTTTTCTCAATTATTTCTAAGCATTTAAATATAACAGGTTTGGCCAAAGGAAAAAATCCTTTGTTAGCAAGAGCGCGTATTTCTATACGACTATCTTCTTTATTATCTTTTAGTTTTTGTAATTCTAGCTCTATACTATTTCGTTCTTGGGCAAGTTCGCGAGATGATGCAATTGTTTTTAGTCTGTCATCTACATCTTGCTTTAAGTTTTTTGATGCCTCAATTTCAGCCTTTTTTTTCTCTATATCCTCGCAAAACTTGTCCCGCTGAGATTGTCTGTTTTCTCTCTCATCAAGTAATACCTTTAAATTACCTGTAGAATTTCGTTTAAGTTCTCTACGGTACTCTGAAGCGATATTTGTTAGGTGCCTCCGGCCTCGATCAATCTCTTCAATTCTAAGGACGTTGCGCACTGCATTCTGGATTTCCTCTTCGTTACCGGGTTTAGTAAAGTTATAAATCTGTTCCCCATCAAAAAAGAAATGAACACTTACATCTTCGGGAATTATTGACTTAATCCGATCTGAGGCATCATCTTCCGTATGTTTACGTTTTAATCCGAAAGGATTATTACTTTTTAACAAAAATGTTGTCTTATTATCTCCAAATGTAGATCTTTTTGCACAGTACTCATTTTCTCGATAGGTAAATCCGATTTCCACCAAGGTTTCAGCAGAATTATTTTCCCTCAAAGCACGTCTATTTTCTAACTTTCCAATATTGCCAAATTTTCTTCGCACAGACTCAGTTCCGTAAAAACACCAGTGGCAAGCCATAAATAATGAAGTCTTGCCAGCACCATTGGCTCCATGAATCACAGTAACATGACGAGATTCATCAGTTGTAAAGTAAAGAGACTGTTCACCGTAATAGGATCTAAAATTTTTTAATGTAATATAGTTAAGTTTCAAGTTTCTTTATCTCCTCATGAATAATCTGCTCAATTGTATTTTTTATGCCTTTGGGCTTTATCATATCTATCCTTTCAAGTTCTGCTTTAAGTACTTTATCAATTACATTCCTCACTTCACTAGGTAAACTGTCCATATATTCTTCTATCTTATTTTTCATTATGATCCTCCTAATATACCTAATAGATTATATATTTTAGCATAGTCATGTATATTAACACGTGCTTGATTCTTATTCAATGCTAATTCCGCAAATTCGTTAAACCTTCTCAATTCCTTTTCAACTATTTTACGCTCTGTGTCAAATGTTGAACTTGAATATTGCTGGTACCCAGAAGGTGGAACGGCAATTAGATCATGTATTTCAGCTTTTTCTTTGCCGTGTGCTTTACGAAGAATTCTACCCCGTCGTTGTATAAACTCCTTCGGATTACTGCTACTTGCAAGAATGTATGCCGTTTGGGTACTAGGCACATCAACACCATAGGCGTCAATTTAGTGATTTTTTGCTGCATTTTCAAGGTGTTCTAATGTTGTGTCTCTATTAGCACGTCTCTCAATGTAGCACCCATTTTGGAAAGCGTGTTTTATTTCATCAAAAGTTTGCCGAAAAGACATTATAGACTTGCGGAAACCTATTGCAAGTGTGCGTGCGAAGGTGCTAATAAGTTCTGCTGTTTTTGTTAGACTATGTTTTAGACATCGCCAACCGACCCTTAACATGATCCAGTGCCGCATAATTGCGACGATGAGTTTTGCATATAACTCACATAAGATTCTATATGGCTTGTCGCTACGGGAGGTATCAACTTTTCCAATGCTTTTGAAGCACTTGAACATCAACTCAACCTGCCATCGGATGCGTGCGACAGCACAAATCTGTTCAGCAGTCAGATGGTCTACTTTTATATTAGTAATGTAGATATTCCATCTTGCGAGCTGAAGTCGTTTGGGTGAAGGTTTCGTATACTTCCGCTTTGCACGATGTTTTATCTCCTTAATACGCTGTTGGGTTTCTGTTTCTGAAAGTCTTTGAACAACTAATCGTGCTTTGAGACGCTTGTTTTTACCTATAAAGATTTGTTTGTCCTTGAAGTTATTAGAACCCTTCTTGAGCCATTTTAGCAAACAAAAAGGGTCACCTGTTTCATCATAGAGAAAACACTGGACTTTGTAGCGTGATATCCAAAAGACGTTTGCATCGGAAAGTCTTTTGAAGGTATCAAGTGAATAATAGCCGAGGTCTGCGAGGCGCAAACTGCCGGCGGGTAGCATGTCAATCTGCTTTTCAATAGCACTATCAGCGGTGATACCATTGGTCAGTTCAAAGTGTTCAAAAGTGCCTGTGGCACTATCAAAACGCAGGTGGAGTTTCACGGCAGCTGTGTTCGGTTTATTCTTTTTGCTTCCACCTTCCCAAGTTTCGTGGAGCACATCAGGGAGTGTAATCCAAGAACTATCTTGTAAATAGACACCAGTGAACTTTTCAAGGAGCGGAAGCGTTTGCGGGTCGGCAGAAATAACCTTGGACGCAGTAGCATCAAGGATAACTTTCAGGGTCTCTGCTGCTTCAGATGTAAATCGTTGTTCAATGGCTTGTCGTGAGATTGAAATCCCCAGCACACCAGCGGTTTGCGCAAGTTGTGTATAGGTGGCATCTGGGTTTTCTAACCAAGTCCAAATGAGTATTTGAGCAAAACGACTACCGTTGAGTTTACAACTTCTTTTGACAAAACCTGTATTGAGAGCTGCATCATTGGCTATAGTTGTAAGAATATGTTGCATTTCTTTGGGAACTTGTGATAATGTATTCATTAGGAAACACCTCTTTGTAGACCATAATAAATCTATATCTACATTATATATGAGGTGTTTTCATTTTTACAGAAGTTTTATTTCATAATTTATACTTCCTCTGATTAAAAGTTGACACTTATCGGTCTTGGTGCATCCTTAAATTGACGCCTATGGGTACTAGGCACATCAACACCTTCATCAAGACACTTCATTGCCACAAGTGCCTGAAGATGGCCTGACGCGAACATGTCCAGCAATTCTAGCCTTTCAGACGCGGGTTCCTTTGCAGTAAATTTGTTAACACGTAAATCTAAATTTGCTAGTAACGAAAGCACTAAGTCAATTTGTTTCGGTGCACAGTAAAAAAGTGTATGATGAATCATGTCTGTCTTTTCAGTTAATAACTCTAATAAAATTGGCAACTTGTTTTCAGCGTTGTTTAGCAGCTTAGCACGTTTTCTCAACAAGTGCTTAAGTGGTTCATTTGGCTCATCAGGTCTTTTCCTATAAAATTGCTTGGAAATTTCTTCAGTGAGTTTTTCATATTTTTCAAGCTCTGCCTCAGTTAATTTGACCAAGTGAGGATGATATTCATATTGACATAAGAAGCCTTTTTCAATTGCTTTATCAAGGGGAAAAGAAAAAACAACTTCGCCAAAATACTCTTTTAAAGCATCTGTGCCTTCATCATCAAACCATCTTTCTAAAGTCGCAGTCAAACCTAAACGGCAATCAAAAACGTCTAACAACTTTTTTCGGCTACTAACTGCTCCAAGGTGGTGTACCTCGTCTGCAATCAAAACAGCACCTTGTGTTTTTTTAGAAAACAATTTCTGCATAATTTCGCTAGTAAAGGTTTTCGCAGTCGTAATGACACATACAACATTGCGATTGTGCCAATTGTACTGGACTGATGCCTTATTAAACAGTTCAACCCATGAAGCAGAACTTTTATAAGCCAAGATCGGTTCAAATTGAAATTTTACAACTTCCTTATGCCATTGGTCAACGAGGTGCTGAAATGGACACACAATTAAGACAAACAGCCGTTTCTTTTCTTCTCTAAGTTTTGAAAGAGCAGATAGAGCCGTGAATGTCTTACCAGTTCCAGTTGCCATTTCAAAGATGCCACGACATCCATTATTAAACCATGCATCAATTGCTTGAGTCTGATAATCTCTTAATTTTATACTGTTTGGTAAATAAGAAGCGTTCTCTTCAATAATCTCCTGAGTTTCCTCTGTAGTATTCTGCTCAGTTTCATAGACAGTTTGATAGACCAATATATCTCTTCTAACGGCAGTTGGAAAATCTATTATATCTAATTTATCTGTTGTATTATTCCACAATCGTTTAAAGTTGTCAATTTTTTGTTGAACACGTTCTTGTGCATCATTCCATGACCAATGCACATCAATAGACTCGAAATTATTTATTAATCCACCAACAGTTTCATTTGAAGAACCAGTAAATGCTACGGCATAGTTATCGTCATCTATAAATACACCGATTTTTTCGTGATATATTCCTCGGGGATAAGTGTCGTCTAAGTCGGAGGGTAGTGCGATTCTGATATCTAAATATTCATGTGCAATTAGCCAAGTGAGTAACTTCAATCTATCGTCAGAGACATCACAAAATTCATATTCAGAAGTGGTAGTTACTTTCTTTTTCCTCTCTTCATAGCCTTTTTTGATAGCCTCAATGTCATCCGCCATTAATTTAGGACCTGTTACTAAACTAATATGTCCTCCATTTTGGATAAATGTGGGTAATCCTTTGACATTTTGCTGGAGACCATTACTAGTAAAGTATGCCACCGCGCGACAATATCGCGTGGCATTTTTTAGACACGGAGTATAGAAATCCTTAATAAGTTCTGACTTATCGGAACGGTATTCGTGTTTGAGGGAAAGTTCTCTAAGTGACATATGTTTACAATCAGTTCTTTAGTAATTGCCATAACTTTAGCAAAATACACAAAAAATGTCAAGATTTTATTAATTTTTTAGGCACAATTCTACTTCCGCAACAACATCCGCCGCGTTGCACGAAAATCACCCGCAGAAAAGACATAAAAATACACACCACTCGCAACATACTCACCACGATCATTCTTTCCATCCCAATAAGCAGCACTATCCCTACCAAAGTATGTTCCGGCAGACCGATGTCCCAAAACTAACTTGCGGACAACATTGCCACGGACATCATAAATCGTTATATTCACATCAGCATCTGACGCTAACTGATACGGAATCCACGTCTCAGGATTGAATGGATTTGGATAGTTCACCAACAACTGGGTCTCTGATGGTATCAACACAGCAAGAAGTTGTTCAAGTATCGTTATACCCTTGCTAATTACTTCATCTCTTACAGGTAGACCTTTCGCCTGATTAATCCAATGTTGGACATCAATTGGGTTGAGATCTGAATTGTGGGACGAGGACGTTGGTGAAGCTGAATCACCATTATTCAACTCATTCACAACCAAAAGCAAATCAATAATATCAACAACACCGTCCCGATTCACATCAGGATTCGGAATGGCGTTACCGATAACGGTTTCCCCAAAGTTTGCAGCAACAAGCACAAGATCAAAATTATCTACCGTGCCATCGCCGTTCACATCAGACCGGTTGACTACGGACGACGGTTCTCCTGCCTTTAACACATAGTCTTGTTGTGTGATATTCCCATAGACATCAATAACTTGTAAGACAATAGTGTTGAGTGGATATGACGTTAACGATGTGATGTCAAATTCTACAGCAGCACTTTGAGTATCTATACGTTGACAACTATGTAATTTTATACCAGTCGCAGGATCATCACCGGTTGTAGGCACAAGCAGCTGCACCTGATGAATACCATCAAGATCAGTAATCTGAAATATAATTGAAAAATCAGACGCATTTGGGGGATACGTATCAGAAGTGAGAATATGCATTGATGTCAAGTTGTTGAAAGTGATGTTTTCTTGATTGAAAAATCGACTAACACTCAACCATTCTGTAGCACAATATGAAAACTGATAAGGATTAGTACCATAAGACATGATGTAACTATCGTCTCGAAAATCGTGGTCTAAACCGAAAGCGTGTCCAAGTTCATGTGCAGTAACGATGGTGCCGACTTCCTCATCAAAACAATCACCGGATGCAGGAATAACAGCATATCCCCCATTAGATTTCACTGCATGCTCTAATCCACGCCACAGACTGCCACCAACACCACACACATGTTCTTCTTCAATTGCCTGACTGCTTACCTCCGCTACGATAAAATAGACATGTTTTTCCAGATCAAACTGCTTAGAAACTTCATCCAGTATTTTGTTAGTTGTATCTGTATGATAGTAGAAATCAATGAAGTTTCCATCAACGCGATATATGATCGTTTGGTCATATTCATCCTTTTCAAAATCAAATGTCTTTCTACCAAATCCGTTGAATTCCATTTGGTCAGCGTACAATGTTTGAACACCTTTGATGAGACTATCCAGTTTCATCCACATATTTGTTTGTGCAGTGCGGTCACTTGGAATGAAATAGATAATGCGCACCATTTCGGACGACACAGTATGAAAAGATGTAATATCCCAGAGTCGTAAAGTGCCATCGCTGCCACCGCTCGTAAGGTGTGTTCCATCAGGTGAAAAATCTGCTGTAAATACCCAACCATCGTGTCCATTTAACGTGGTTAATTGTTCTCCAGTGCGTGTTGTCCACAGGTTTACTACTTCATAATCCGTGCTTGCCAAAATGCTACTATCAGGTGAAAAACTCAGTCCTGTGACTGTCGCTGAGGTAGGTAATGTACCTATGAGTGACCAACTCAGTAGATTCCACAACTTCACACTTCCATTTAAACCGCCACTTGCAAGGAATTGGTTGTCAGGAGAAAACTTCAATGCAGAAATAGAATCTGCATCCCCTCTAAATTGAACTATATCTTGTTGTGTTTGAAGATTCCTTACACTAATCTGTCCATCGGTATCTCCATAAGCAAGATATTTACCATCAGATGAATATGCAACAGCAAAAATCCAATCACGATGTCTAATTGTCATTATCTCTCTGAGTGTGTGAATATCCCAAATCTTGAGGTGTAGTCCTGCTGAAACTATCTTCTGTCCATCTGGAGAAAAGGCAACGGCTTTGATTTGTGATCGGTATCGGTCTGTAATATGTGAGAGCGTGGCAAGATGTCTTTTACCAGAGACATCCCATAATTTCATGGTATAGTCATCACTTCCGCTAACCAGATACTTGCCATCTGGTGAAAAAGCAATAGAATTAACTATATCTCGATGACTTCCTAATGTTGTAGATCCATCTTGTTCCAAATCCCATAATTTGATGGTGTGATCTCCACCTGCACTCGCGATAAGTGACGAATTGATAGGAGAATATGCAACAGAATATACATTACCACCGTGGGTTAATGTCGTGTGTTCTTGCGCAATGATAGTAAGTGGAAATATTAAGAAGATTAGAAGGACGAGAAGATATTTTTTGTAATGCATGGCTGTATAATATTCAATATAGACTATCATCATTTATGACAACGGTCAGTATAACCTCAAACAGATACAATGAATTATAACATAGACTATTGATAACGTGCCTTATCTTCTGCAACAATAATATCTTCACCTATTGAGACACCTAATTTTTCTGCCCCTTCATGAAGTTGATTATAGATTGTATCTGGTATCTCAATTCCATTCTCAAGCCGTTCTGAACGGTAACGTGATTCATAATCTCCAGGTACTAACACTTCATCAAAACCAGCAGCGGGTGGTGTTGATTTTATGACATCCAAGAACGCACGAACACCTTTCTGATAGTCTGCGAGAGGCGTAAAGGCACTAACATCAATTGCCTGCATATAGATTCCACCCATGTCGCCAGTATCGGCATTGAATGTTCCTGCCAATCCGCCAAGAAGGCATGTGAACATAGCGAGGGCATATCCTTTATGTCTACCGAAGGCTAAGAGAGCACCACCATCATAGAAATCAGCAGGCTTTACACTCGGCTGACCGTGTTTATCTAATATGCATCCTTCTGGTAAATCAGCATCCTTACTCCGTGCCACCTGAATTTTCCCTTCAGCAATTACACTTGTCGCATAGTCCACAATAAACGGTGTTCCATCACCTGTTGGCACACCGATAGCAATTGGATTGGTACTGAATGTTCCCTCTGCCCCACCAAAAGGCACAGTCGGTCCTGCCCCTTTACCACCTTTGCCAACTGTAATAAGTCCTATACAACCCGATGCAGCAGCGTCTTCAGCATATTCCCCTAAACGACCAATATGTCCTGTATTGAAGATACTCACACTGCATACAGCAGAAGTCTTTGCCTTTTCAATTGCTTTCTGCATTGCTACACGTGAAACGTAGTGTCCAAAACATTTATTTCCATCATATCGCAAGGTGTTCGCTGTTTCAGCAACAATTTCCGGTTCAGCAGAAGGAATTATCTGTTCAGCCTCAATTGCTCTCAGGTATGCGGGGATGCGAAGAACGCCGTGAGAGTCATGACCTGCCAAATGTGCATTTATGAGTATCTCTGAAACATCATTCGCAATATGCTCTGATGTCCCAGCGGCAACAAAGATTGTGCGTGAAATCGCGTGAAGGTGTGGCGCATAAAGTAGATGTGTCTTTTCCATATATCCATCCTCTCATGTATTATTTCTATATGTAATCTAAAATCTGTGTATATTCTATCCTATCTATCTTTTTTGTCAATTAAAACATGATGATTGAAAATTCAACATGTAACTGCTATACTAAGCAAATCAAAGACTTTTTGGAGGACAGATATGAAACAAGTAACGATATATCGTGAACCGGGACGTTTTGCAGGGTGGCCAGCAAACTATGGGATATGGTCATGGGATAACGAAATCGTGGTTGGGTTTACTGTTGGATACCACAAATCCGATGCTGGATTCCACAAACGCGACAAAGACAAACCTTTTACTGCAATGCAAGCACGTAGCACAGACGGTGGAGAAACTTGGACTGTATCAGAGACACCTTGTCGTCTCCCAGGTGCAGGCACGCTCTCAGCAAATGAACATGTTCAGGACAAACATAAAAATCAAAAGGACTCCAGCTATAGCACACCGCAAAGTGTTGATTTTACACATCCCGATTTTGCAATGATGTGTAGTAGGTCAGGTCTCAAAGCAGGGGCATATTCGTGGTTTTATACTTCTACTAATCGGTGTCATAGTTGGGAGGGACCTTATCAACTACCGATGTTCGGTTACACTGGAATCGCTGCGCGCACTGATTATATGGTCTCTGATTCAGATGAATGTCTACTCTTCTTAACAGCCTCTAAATCGGATGGTGCGGAAGGTCTGATATTCTGTGCGCGCTCAACTGATGGTGGAAAATCCTTCTCATTGCTATCTCAAATTGGACCCGAACCTGATGGATTTGCCATCATGCCAGCGAGTGTTCGTCTATCTGACACACGAATTTTGGTTGCCGTTCGGTGTCGTGGGAAAAGCAGACAGTCTAATAGAGATTGGGAAAAACTAAGTAATTGGATTGACCTTTATGCTTCAGATGATAACGGACAGACATGGGACTATATGAACCAACCTGTTGATAACACGGGGCGTGGTGGGAATCCGCCGACATTAACACATCTATTAGACGGCAGATTATGTCTAATCTACGGATACCGAGATGCACCGCATCGTATCTGTGCAAAGTTGAGCGATGATGAAGGAAAAACGTGGGGAGAAGAGATCGTTTTACGAGATAATGGCGGGGATCCCGATATCGGCTATCCTCGTACTGTCCAACGTCCCGACGGTGTCATTGTAACAGTCTACTATTTTGATGAAGAACCCGATGGAGAACGATATATTGAAGCGACACTGTGGAAACCGTAAATTACATCCTGGACATTCGCCACACCAAAACGGGGAATATCATTAGGCAAAGCACACAATACAATCCTGCATTCCACATCCACAAATTCCCTACTTCAGATTGTCCGATTGATAATAGCGCAGCCAACGGACTTAATATTTCAAACATAGGTATATCAGTAAACGGTGATATTGGCAAGAGTGGCAAGAAAGTTGTGATTAGTACAATCCCATAACTAATGCCTTTTGCATTGAGCGGGGATAACCATAACGCAAATCCTATTCCAATCAGAGCATACAACAGGCAACTTGCAAATATCACTACGCTGCTTTGCAGATACTGTCCTATTGACACGCCTCCCAAAAAGCCTGATAGTGCAAACAGCGGAATTGTGAACCATATCACCCAGAATGACCATACGACAACCGCAGTAATCTTACCACCTAATATCTTCCAATTTCCTAACGGGGTTAATCTCAAGAATGTCCAATTGCTGTCGTCTCTCTGTAGATTCTCTTTGAAATTGTTACCTGTATGTTCTAAACGTATCGCATCCACTGCATGTCTTGGTACCACAAATTGTGCGAAGAATATACACAGAATGAATATAATATACGTTTGTTTGCCAACATCAATCAAAATGCCATTCTTATTTGTATCAATTCCTTGTGCATAAAACTCCATCGTTCCGATAAATAGCACAAGAATTAGAACGGATATAACAACAAACTGAACAATCAAATATTTACGAGAATTGGTATATATACGAAGATCTTTTAGTATTATGGCTAACATATTTATATCTATCTATATCCAAATTTCATTGACGTATAACAACATTGATGTTATTTTATAGTAAAAACCGTAATTATTTACACACTACGGTAGGTTCGGTTTCCTAACCGAACCGGTGTTGTTCAGTCTCATAGATGCGGTTAGGAAACCGCATCTACCGGGGAGTGTGCATGTGTTTTTACATTACACTATAACACACAGAAATTGGATAGAACGCACAATAAAGGAGTTATTCTATGTCAAAACTTAATATTGCACTCATCGGTGCTGGCAGACGTGGTGGTGGTTCTCACCTACCTGTCATTGCAAAACTCAAAGATGTCTACAATTTGGTTGCAATTTGCGACATTGAAGAAGAAACCGCAACACGATATGCAGAACAATACGGTGCCAATCCTTATACTAACGTCCGAGATTTAGTCACACAGGAAGACCTTGATGTCGTTGACATAACGGTGCCAGGTGTTGCACACCATTCCATTGCTTGTTTTATGGCAGATGCAGGTGTCCATATCTTGTGCGAAACCCCGATTGCGGTTACACTCCCAACATCAGATATGATGATTGAAAGTGCAAAAGCAAATAATGTAAAACTTGAGGTAGCAGAAAACTACTACCGCGCCCCGCGCGAACGATTTCTATCCAAAGTCATTGAAGCAGATGTGATTGGTGAAGTAGCACGTATATACCGAATTTTTCATGAAGGTGGTTGTCATGGGATGAGTATGCTGCGCCTGCGTGCTGGCGGTAAACCAAAATCTGCTCTCGGTGTTACTCAATCAACTCCCATTATCCCTATAATTGATAGAATGAAACGTGACCACAGCAGTGAAAGATGGAGTCTCGGGTTTATTGAATTTGATAATAACGCAACTGCTCTGATGGTCTACTCCAATGTCATCCATGCACGTTCACTTGGTCGCGGACAATCAGGTATCTCTCAGATTGATGGTAGTAAAGGAACAATCGTTGGAGACGAAATCTATGTCACACCTGCTGCTGACCTGCAATCTGGGGCAAAGGGTATTGCACATAGAGCCAAACGCACAACTATTGACGTTGATGGCGTTGATGTCATTGAAAAGATCGAGCTTGAATTACCAGAACAGACGGTGACATGGGAAAACCCTCTCAAGCACTACCCTCTTTCTGAAGGACAAATCGCTGTTGCTGATGAACTCCTTAGTATTGCGAATGCTGTCAACAATGATACCGATCCTGAATACGGAGCAGCACTTGCAAGACAAGACCAAGAGATGAACATTGCGATGAATGAATCTGGCAAACGCAGCCGTGAGACTTTACTGTTCCCATTGACTGAGTTAACCGAAACGGAACGTGGTACTAATGACAATTATCAGAAACAGTATGGACATCCTATAGAAGACGTTGAAGCTGGGATTGATACCTTCTTTCCGCGTCGCTGATATAGAAAAACATACATATTTCAATTTAGCTTAGAGTTCAGACCCTCAACGACTCAATGGGTGTTCCCGATTAACAATCGGAAATTGCACGCGTTGTCCTGTGAGTTGAGATTCGTAAGCACCTAAGATCATCTCCAATGCTGCGACTGCATCCTCTGCAGCGGAAATCGGTTTGCGATCATTCTCTATTGCATCAATCAGATCCAGTATAGCGAGTTCGTTTCCTTTGGAGAATGGGGTATCATCCAGATCAATCGCTTCCCATGCCTGATCAGGATTTGAAGGCACTAAAACTGGATACGGATAAACCATCAGTCTGTTTGCAACATCTCCACGAAGAGAAAAAATACCGTCGCTACCTACAATCTCCATACCGTATCTGCCTGAACCGGCTTGGTCTTTACGTGACTGGAAGAAACCTGTGACACCACTCTTGAAAGCAAAGTAACTATTTATACAATCCCCTGCTACCGGTCCGACAGGTTCAGTGGGTTCATGATGACCACCAGAAACTACCTCTTGACCATCTTTCAAGACGTGTGCCTGCATCCAATCAACATCTCCTACATAGAAACGCATCATATTGAACAAGTGTGTGCCAAGGACAATCATATCCTCTCCACCCCCACGTCTGTCCTGTTTTCCACTGGCATAAATTGCTTGCACAGTGCCAATTTTACCTTCATGGAGCAACTGCCTGATTGTATGTGTTGCAGGTAGATAAACCGCTTGATGCGCAACCGCAACCTTTCCTCCGTTTGTCTTTGCACTCTCAACGATCTTATCACCCTCTTCAAGCGATCCTGTCATCGGCTTTTCGCTGTAGACGCTGCATCCAGCTTCAAGACATGCAGTTACCATATCAACGTGCTCAGTCACCCATCGCGGACCGACACTTACAATGTCTAAATCCTCTTTTTCTAACATGTCACGATAATCAGTGTAGCTGCGTAGCGCACCAGATTCTTCAACTGCTTTTTTTCTTCCTGCTTCATCTAGGTCAGAGATAGCGATAAATTCAACATTATCTATGTTATTATATGCTGTATGCAGTCCGTGTCCGAAGTTGCCTGCTCCAGTATGTCCGATAGCTGCAGCACGATAGATCTTTTCACTCATAATAAATGTCCTCTCTAATAAGTTGTTCTAATACCATTTCTAATAGAAAACGCCGCATTTTTGTAGCACAAACTGCCAGTTTGTGCAGTCCTTCAAGACATTCTTAACAAATGTTAATGGGATAAACATTTATAGAAATGATATAACTTTCACTATAAATTTGCAAACGATTTCACCCTATGCACGAGATCAGAATAATAGCATAGTCGTGCATAATATCTCATGACTCTATCAACATATTCAAGTGTCTCAGGATAACCTTGAAAATATCCGTGCGGTGGTTCCCCAGCCTCCCACACATTGCTATGCAATACCTTATCTTTTTCTGTAAGAAGGACAAGATTTCTGCTGAGACACACCCATTGATTTGGATTATCATGTCTGTGTGCAGTAATCTGTTGGGCATCCTTGATGTGTCCACGACCTCCATTATAACTTGCCAATGCAATCCGAACACGATTCGGATGTGAACTGTCAGGATACAGGTCGTATAAACTACGGAAATAACGTGTCGCGCCAGCAATACTCTCATTAGCGTTGAATGGGTCAGTGACACCAAGTTCTTTCGCTGTCTTTGGCATCAGCTGCATCAAACCCATCGCACCTGCATGACTCTCCGCATTCTCGTCAAACCCAGATTCTTGCACAATCAGTGCAGTAATGAGCCGCCAATCCAAGTGATGCATAGCAGCATGTTCTTGTATCACCGGACGATATTTCAATATTTTGGGTGTAAGTACAAGTATCCGTACGCCGTTCCAATCACGGACAAATACGACAAATCCAACGATTAGAACTGCACACAAAATGAGTCTTATGAGAATGCGTTTTGTTATCTTCAGCATGTAGGTATGTCCTTATACCTTAGTTTCCCCAAGCATAAGCAATCAAGAAAACAAAACGGTGTTGTTGATCAGTTTCATCCTCAACGTGATCTCTGTTTTGAATATGCCGCCAAGCGTAGTTGATAGAACCTTTAACCCCCTTAATCGGTCTATATTTCCAACCAAGTCGAAATTCAGTAAGCCGTTCAACAACCCCTGATGGAAAAGGTATGTTCTCAAAATCTTCACCGTAAAACCGATCAGTAATATCTGCTTCACCGTTTCGTTGATGGCTAAAGCTTCCCTCAATTATTGCAGAAGGTGTTGCATGATAAGACACACGAAACGTGAGTAAATCTGCATCCGTGCCTATCGGATGTCCAATCACTGTGCCGAAGTGCGTGAACTGATTATCAGGTTCCAGATGTGTATATGTCCACCGATTGACACGCACATATTCTCCGAGGAAACCGAGTTGTCGGTCTGCAAACTTTGGATACCACTCCACACCAGTAAGCCATGTTACCGCATGCGGGTCATTAGAATCAGATTGATACTGAAAATCATCTGCCAGCCATTCTGCATATAGACGTACACCATCAATTGGTCGCACTGCGCCATCAAAACTCAACATCATGTTGTCATCATTCTCGGCATTATATTGCACTGCATAATACGGAATTATAGGATTGAGGTAATGCCATCTTACTGACTCCACATCTCCGCCATACAGCACCCATTCCGATACACCTATTTCAAGCCAATCACTAAATTGATAGTCCACCCGATGCGCGCTAAGATAGCGTTTCGCAAGGTAACGTGTCGTGCCATCGTCAAACCATGTTGAATTTAGTTGTGCTGAAAACGCAGTTGCTTTGAGTGTGCCGATTCTACAAGGAATTGTTCCAGTGAGACGGACAAGTTCAAACGGAGGTGAGTTATCAGATATACCTACAGACTTGATAGGACTTGCTCCCCAATAAACATAATCTCTTCCAAAGAGAAGATTTAAACTTGCCTCATTAGAAAATGATAGATTATATTGAAGATAACTCCGTTTGAAGTCAACAACATAATCCCAGTGCCATCGTTCATACCGTTGGTCAGCAGATTTCAAAAGGGGAGGTGAATCTGGTAGATAATAGTTATCTAAAAAATCTTGACCTTGTTCAAAATTGGATATTTCCAATTCAGAATATATGTTCAATCTGTGACTATCTTTACCAATACCAAAATGCAGTCCACTTTGAAGAGCAGGTGCAATTTCCTCATTCGCAACACGCATTTCCGGTTGGATATTAACATAAGTTCTTTGTAGCACGGAATTTTGTGCATCTTGTAGGTTCAATTGTGCTAACGCATTGTGGAATTCTCGTTTGAGTTTCTCAAGGAGTTTTCTGTCTATGTCAGATATAGTGAAAGCACCTGATTGGAAACGTTTTTCTGCAGTTTGGATAATCTTTGCGACATCCTCACGAGATAGCGGCAATGTGTGACGATGAAAGCCACCTGTAACACCTGATACTTCAAGCTTATTTAACGTGTCAATCACCCAACCGTCAAAGTTATTCGGAATATTTGGAGTAGCGTATACTGATAGCGAAACAGATGAAAAGAATACAAAAATAGAGAAAAGAAGAGTGCTTAATTTCTTATATGTAACTGAGGAATTAGGTGTAATCATGCGTCTTGCATCTCCTCGCACATCCTATCTATCTTCTTGAATTGCCAACTCCAACGTGTGTTGTATAGAAACTGCCGAAGGTCAAATCGGTTATCTTCTGGAGAATACGGTTCTGCATGATATGACGGGGTTAGGGTTGTCATCTTGTGCCGATTAATTGCATAATACCGGAAGAACTTTTTCACTTTTTCAGCCACTTCATCTGGCGGAAGATGATTCCATTCCTGAGCAAGTTTTTCAAACATGCTAACAGGTCCACATCGATGCACTTTCCGTAGCTGACCGAAACGACTCAACTCCGCATAAGTCATTCCCATATCTTCTTCATCAGTTTGAGTGTAGGTTTCAGTAATAGGTTCCAATTCTGCTGTTGGTGGTGCTTCCAATATATCTCC
The DNA here is from genome assembly GCA_965214095.1 of Candidatus Poribacteria bacterium. Lineage (GTDB taxonomy): Bacteria > Poribacteria > WGA-4E > WGA-4E > WGA-3G > MSPOR6. The sequence goes on from OZ243938.1 coordinate 4,415,176, forward strand.
AAGACTGGGATAGCCGAGATTTTCCTGTGCCCATCTTAGAAAACTACGAAGATCTGTTTTGCTGATACTACCTATCGGATTGATGTCTGCACTGCTGCAATCGTATTTTGTGAGATACCCGCGCAATGCTTCGTCAACATTGCCAGTACCTAAGACGAGAAGTGTGCCACGTTTATTGCGAACCCACGGTAAGGTTTGTGCAAAGAGATAACTGATAACCATCCGTAGACGTGCCTGAATGTTCTGTAATGCTTGATTCTCAACAGTGCTGCCGCCTTCGGTTTTGAACTTAGGGGTTTTGCCAGTGATACCAATGAATAGCTTTTGCAGTGCGTTTACAAGTGTATCTATATTGATATTTAGATGATAACTGCCGATCTCACTTGCCAACTGCTTTGCACGCTGCCGCGTTTCACGAGAACTGTTCTCGGTTCCCATATAGCATGTATACAGCAGTTGATCTGCAAGATATTGTGAAGCAAGAAAAGGATCGTCATATTTAGTTTTGATAGTTTCTACACAATCTTTACCAAGCAATCGTTCAACATCACATATCACGTGTTGTGCATCAGACAGAATCGATTTTGCAACCAGTTGACACATTGACCCGACAAGTGTTGCAACAGCCCCGCTATCCGATCCACCTGATAGTGGCACAAAATAGCCTCCAGCTTCAGATCGTCTAAGATAATCCCATAACCAGCAGGCAGGACCAAGTGCAATCTCCTCTTCAGGTGTATGTATGTTGAGTTCAGTCATCGGAATGGTAACATTACGTTTTTCTCTATCGGTCACCGAGAAATCAACATTTATTTGTGGTATTGATACACTTTGACTTGCCTGTACCGCCCCACTCATTCTTGAACCACGATACGACCGCACATCTGAGAGATCAACAGTTGCTGAAACAACTTCAACATCGCTGATAGAGAATTGCGATCCCTGTGCGAGAATATGTCCATTCTGAGCAATAGAGGCACACCCATCAAAATATAGTCTGCCACCATCACACCCTTGCTGATTTGCATATAGGTAAATCCCACCGCATTTGTCAGTAGCATTGCATATCAAAGATAGACGTGTATTGAGCTTGCGTAGTTCGTGATGCGAACCTGACCCATTTGCAATAATCTCTACACCGTTTGCAGCAAGGTCAATATGTGGTGAATGCGGCGCGAATAGTTCTTCACAGGTTTCAGAAGCTAAAATTGTATCGTTTGTCACGAGGACTGCGCATCCTATCGGCACTGACGACTGTGAAGTGATTTCACGGATCTCAGGTGGTAACTGATACGGTTCGGTTGTCCACCCCTTCTGCCACGCTGCAAACCAACGCGGTTCTCTGTAGTTTCCTTCTGCAGCGAGTATTTTTTTGGGACGGATTAGCAGTATTTTACCATTACAGACAAACACCCTGCAGTTATATCGCACGCTCTTGTGCATCACAGGCATACCTATGTCGCACAAGATACCATCAGTATGACCACCGATTATGATCTGTGCAAGCGATTCCCAACTGTGCCGTAACGTATCTTCCTCCAAAAAATGGTCTTCACAAGAGTAACCTGTGATTTCAAGCTCAGGACCGAGTCGGTAGCGGGCACCTGTTGCTTTCGCACGATCAATTGACTCAATGATACGTTCACAGTTACCTTCAAAATCAAGTGACCACTGATTCAAGTTGCAGGTTGCAAGTGTTGCTTTCATAATCATTAGCTATCAGACTTCAGCATTCAGCAAGAGTGTTCAAGTCAGTTTACTGAATACTGACGACTATTAGGTTTTCTGTGGTTTTTTGCGTGCGGCAGGGAACAGAATGTTATTTAATATCAACCGATAACCAGGTGAATGCTTATGCAGGTCAAGATTCGTTGGTATCTTTCCTTCACCAACAAGGTGTCGGTAATCCTCGGGATCATGTCCACCGAGAAAGGTAAATGTGCCTTTTCCAAGTGTCCCGTGAACATATTTCACATAGTCTGTACCTTCAATATTGGCTAAAATCGTGACTGAACGGTTAATCGTGTTTTTGTTAAACGATGTTGTCTGTCCAAGGAAACCCTGTACTTCTGAGACGTGGTTTTGTGTCAACATTGTAGGTATAGGGTCATGTTTCGCTGAGAATTCAAAGAGTTTGAAATCCTCAACACCTGTTTGTGGACTCCTATCAGGGTTCGGATTATCTATATCAGAGAATTCATATCTGTTTGGATTCGGATAGAGCGTAAAATTCTCAAATGCAAATGTGTGTTCAAAGTCCAATTTCTTTTGAAAATCCTGTGCAAGCGGTGTAGCATCTAATACAGGATCAACGATATCAAGCGTGCCGCCCTTTGATGCTAAGGCAATATCTAACGTTTCAGGGGCAGAACACATGGCAAATATGAATCCACCTTTTGCTACATAATCTGCAATGTCCAGTGCGGTTTGTCCTTTATGACGTGAAACACTTTTGAAACCTGCTTCTTTTGCAGTTTTCTCAAATAGTGCCATCCGTTGTTGATACCAGACTTGGTGCGAAAATGAACCGTGGAATTTGCCGTGCTGTCCAGTAAAATCTTCATGATGTAGATGTAACCAATCGTAACCGTCGGTATGTAATGCACCGCGTTGCACCTCTTTATCCCATATTTGGTCATACGAAATTTCCGCGTAATCCAGGGCAATTTTCACCGCATCGTCCCAAGGGTCTTGAAATGGAGACGCTTCTGGTGGTGCATATACTGCAATCTTCGGTGCTTTTTCAAGTAATATCTCATCCATATTACTTGTTTCAATGACAGTCTCTTTGATTGTCTGATATTCAACAGCACTCAACGTTTCAAAAGTAACACCCATTTGTGCAGCGCGTAGTTTCACATCCGCCGCATCAGGTGTCACAAACGACCCACCGCGATAGTTCAGCCACCAGTAACAACTGTATTCCCGCGGCACTTCCAATGCCCAATATGTTAGTCCATAAGCCTTCAGATGGTTTGTTTGGACGTTGTCCATTGGGATAAGAAGATATTGTGCTGATGCTGATGACAGAAGTAGTATAAAGAAAACCATTATGAACATTAATTGGAGAAATCTTTTTAAGCTATACATATAGTTACACCTTGCTATATCAAATATTAGAAATTCAAGAACTGAAAGCTGCGATTGTTATAGGTTATTTTTGACAAATTCATCATTTTTATTTCCTATAATTTTATTGTATTTTCTCTTTTTTCACAATAAAAAAGGTAACATTCTAAATTCATAGTGAATGTTACCTTGACGTTAGTTCGCTATATTTTTTAGGTTCAGTTGTCTCCAGTTTATATTCTAACACTCATCTCTGAAAAGAAACTGCAACAGGTTGATACCCAAACACAACTTTCCCATTACTCATCAACGGAGATTCACTTCCTGGATTTTGATAATCCACTGTCCAGAGTTGTCCATTGTTTTCATAAACAACCCAACGGCCATTCGGTGGCACCCACACAGGACGGCTTCCACCCATTTCAGTAATCTGTTGTTCTGTCCGTACTCCGGTAGATGAATAATTGACCACCCATATCTGACGGACGTTTCCATCAGTTCCTCTTGAAAACACAAGTGTATTACGGTCAACAGGATGCCAAGAGGGTTCCGCATCATCTGCTGGGGAAATGACAATAGGTTCAACACTGTTTGTTCCTTGATTGAATAGAAAGATGTTCCGATTTGTATCTGCAGCAGGATTTTCTATTGAACCCGCAGTAGCATAAGCAAGGAATTGACCATCTATGCTCCAAGCAGGATGCGTCATTTCTCTCGCTGTTGAAGGAACAAGGAATATATTCTCATTGCGTATATTTTGAATGACAATCCTCTTTCTATCGTTCCCTTCGTTCCGTGAATATGCTATATATTCGCCATTAGGCGAAATCTTCACATCTTCTGCGAGAGCACGACCATCAAAATAAACCGTGCTTTTCCCAGTTTTAATATCTCTAATTAGAACATTGTTATCAAAATCATGGTAGACAAGGGTTCCGTCCACAGATACAGAGGGACGATGACCTACTCCAAGTGGTGCCATCCGAGAATCCACAGGCACATCACGGAAAGCATTTAGTTTTATATCATCTGCCGTTGTTGGGGCAATACGCCATAACACACCATCGTGACTGTAGAAGATTGAAACGGATGCACCAGAGAGTGAAAACCTACCTAATTCCACATTATCAGGTTCATCTATTTTCGTCTCATTAGCACTAATCTGTTTTTTCTCATCAGACGTTTCTGGATCTTTACCTATATTCTGTGTATTAGGTTCAAACTCTTCCTGATCATTTAATTTCCATCCAGCACCTTCCGCTACAAATTTAAACCCAATACCTTTTGTCCAATACATCCATTCTTCAATCTGTTTGCCTTGTTGTGTGTATTTGAAAATATCCTCAGGTTCACCATGCATACGCGCGATATTCCACCGTCCACCATCTTCAATTTCAGACATCGTGCCTGTCTCGTCAATATAAGATGCCATAATATCAATATCAACGTGTGGCGTGGTCATACCCTCCAAGACAGTAACGGGAGCCGGTGTGCCACGAACAGGTTGATGTGTTCCGAAAACGCCGATGCCATCTGACAACCCTGATGCACCATCCCGATTTTGGTCTAAAACAGCAAGGACAAAATATCTACCCGGTTTGACATCAACGAGGTAGTTTCCATCTTCATCAAGGATAAGTGGAACTACCATAGAAGAACTGAAATCAGGGGTTGTGGAAAGACTTAGAATCCCATCAGGAACGGGTATCTCTTCATCTGATGGTGCGTTTTCATTATTAGGTTTAGCACTATGTGAGGCAAAGAACGAAGTCACTTTCCCTGTAATACTCCCCATCTTTACTTCTTGTGGCACACCGGGGGATGGATTCGCTCCTAAATCAACGATAGATGGGGTTATATTCGGATCGTTGATAGCAACAAGTTGACCATCTGCATCATACTGTGCGCTTAATCGGATATTGATATCGCGTGTTTCGCCTGTATCAAATGTGGTCACAGCAGGTTGTTCTGTAGTAATTGAATCCGTTCCCAATCCGCCTAACTTATCTCCTTTGCTATATCTACCGTCACCATCAGCATCGTGATTGGCAATGATGTAGTATTCTCCTGGAGGAAGTTGAAGACGATATGTGCCATCAGGGTTGGTAACCGTTGTCGCGAGGGGTTTTACAAAGGCAGAATTATCATAAACTTCAATCCGAACCTCTGTTGCAGTTTGTGGTATTGGAAAAACGCGTCCTGATATTATCGCTGTCCCTTCTGAAGTTTCTGTAAGATCTACTATTTTATAGGTAGCAGTGAGATGAATTTCAACACCTTCAGCAAATGAACTGGGTTTAACCAAGACAGGTTCTGGAAATGCTCCCTTCTTGTATATGTCTTTAAGACCATAGAAACCGAAAATATCACCATCATCAAGTTTGTTGCTACCATTTTTGTCAACTATTGCCATGAGATAATATTTTCCAGGCTTCAAACGGAGTTCCCATTCGTTTGTTTTGTTATTAACAATAGCAATCCCAGCACGATATTTCCACGATGTATCTGTATAGGCAAGAACAAGTTTGTGCTCTTCGGCAATTTCACTTTCTCCCGAATAGTTAAGTGTACCACGTAGACCTGATGTTGCCTTTATGAGTTCTGTTTTGAATTGTTGGGATTCACTCGGTTTATATGCAGTTGCAGGAACAAGTTTCTGTGTTTCTTCAACGCCTTGAAGTCTTGCTGTAATCGGTATCTGTATGCCTTTTATCGCTGTGTTTGTACCCACTTCGATGGCAACATGCGTCTGATTTTCATTACTCCAATCCTTTATACCCAAGACACCGTATCCATCACCCTCATCAAACTTCCCGGAACCATCAACATCCACATAAGCAACCAAATAATAACGTCCGGGTTCCACACGAAGCGTAAATGTGCCAGTTCCTAATTTTGATACACCACTGGTGTAAATGTCTTTCAGTTTTTCATCACGATACACAGATACGTTAGTATGAGATAGGTCAAAACCTTTCCAAATTACCTCACCAGACAATCTTGCAGTCATCCGTTTAATTTGAGGTTGTGTGCCAGTTCCCACCAGAGGTGTTGTCTGCTGTGCATGAACTATCCAACTACTGAGTAATCCGAAGCAAATCGCAATTATAAGAAATACAGAACGTTTCATGTGGATTGAATCTCCGTTTTATCCGAGAATTAAGTGTTTATTCTTGTCTTCTACATGCAATTTTAGCATATCCTATCACAATTTTCAATGAATTCATTTTAAGCAACGTTCCTAACATAATGTCACTAACAGGAGGACAATTACTTAAATTGCCGTCTATAGTACGGTTTCCGAACCGCATCTATGCGACTGAACAAACACCGGTTCGGTTCGGAAACCGAACCTACCGTAGTGTGAAAATAATTATGGTTTTTGCTATAAAAAAATTCGTTCGTAGTCGCGCAATTCATTGCACCTCTTATATTTTCCACCTTAGAGTGAAAAATCATCTTATATGAAGTCTTATTTTCAGAATTGGTATAAGTTTGAATTCAAAATACCATAGTGAGATAATCTCAATTAGAATTTGTATTGCGTATTTCTCAAAAAAAGAAAGAACTGTCATCTTAACCAAAAAACCCTCCCTACAATGTAGGGAGGGTTTTTTGTCACCTGAAATGTCTCAAAAATGACACGGTATAAAACCGCGCCTAATTCTAATTTTACGCAAATGCGTCTTCTTCTACATCATTAAGAGAAATACGTGCATTTTCTTGTAATGCCGATCTATGAACAGCAGCTTCAAAGAGCAATTCATTCCATGCAGCATTACCATCTGCGGGGAAAGCATTATCAGATTGCATCGCTTTAATTACACCATCTGCCATCCTTTTGAAAGATTCAGGCATTTCAGGATTACCCTGTTCGTTTTCCCATCGTTCCTCAACTTCAGAGTTACCTGCCTTACGGCGTAAGTATTTCCCGTCTAAACCTTTCGCCTCAGCGTACGACTTATCTCCAAGAACTTTGATACGAAGCGGATCATCATCATAACCCCATAGATTTGTACCACTTAGTGTACCGATGACACCGTTCGGCCAACCGATATGAATCAATCGTGCCCATCCACCTGACTCATTTGGATCGCCGACGACACTCACCCAATCGGGTCGACCTATAGTCCACAGAATCAGATCTATGATATGAGACCAGCAATTGAAATGTGCACGGGCATGAACCATTTTGATTTCACCTAACACACCGTCAGCGACATCATCGTGCAGTTTTCTGAAATGATGCATAAACCGATAATTAAAATCAATGCCAAATTTCAACCCTGATTCACGCCAACTTTTGATTGCCGGTGCCGCAATCTTGAGATCCTCTTCACGAACTCGTGCTTGTCCCTCTAATCCACACAGCGGTTTTTCTGTAAACACATTTCGTCCACCTGCAATCAGTTCGCTTAATGGTGGAATACGACGCGTTTCGTTAACGATCAGCAGGACAAGTTCTGCATCACAGTTTGCTAACAACTCCTCAATGGTTGTGTAACCAGGAACACCGAAATGTTCTTTCGCTTTTTCAAGCAGTTCAGGATTCATTTCGCATACCGCAACAACTTCCGCATCCGGATGGTTATGGAAGTTTCCACCATGCATCATACCCATTCCTCTACCACTAAGCAATGCACAATTAACCATATTTAATACCTCTCATTTAGCGATAATCAATAAACTAAGTTTGAAACGATGTTCAAGACAAAATCTCTGCTTCATACGCAAGGGTTGGAACAAAAAGATTTTCAGTAGTATATCACACACAACAAAAAACTCAAGAAAAATCTACTATTTGCAGTGTCTTTCGTTTTCGGTTCTTCTTGTTGTTTTTTCACAAATGCTAAATGCCCCAAGGCGGCAGGCACGGTTTCCAACATAAGGGGTATCAACGGCATTCGGAACACGCCGGCGCGAAAACTTACGAGACTCCCAATGCCAACGATAATACGAACCAACACTCACACTCGCTTCTTCACATCCTAAACTCACAGAAGTGCGCCTTAGCAACACAGCCAGATCAGCAATAACCTCTTGTGACAACCGCATGCAACCCTTCTTTTTCGCGAAGGTTTTTATTGTCATTTTTTCCAAAAACACCAAATTATAATGCAATTAATGCAAAATGTTTTTAAGAATACCATATTTTCAAACCACGATTTACCGGACACTCGATCAGGTGATTTCGGACAAATTGCATTTATGAGATACACTGTAAATAAACCTGCTGCTCATACAAATTTGCTTGTATTCTAACAATAGAAAGGGTATAATATTGACAACCATTGATTTAGGCGTGTTTTTGTTCGGCATCCTTGCCTTATATACAACTATCCATTAACACATTCAAAGATAAACTTTATCCTAACTTCGTCAAAGTCCATCGCAAACCTACGTGTGAAGTATTACCAATCGATGAGTAATAATACAAATCCACATCCTTATTACCTATCATGTAGATACAATATCTCAATTAATAAACCACGCCTACCCGGATAGTTTTATCAAATTTTGCACTATAGTAAAGTTTAGAATTAAGAAGACATTTCAATGCGCTTTCAAGTGCCACAAGTCCCGTAGGGGCGAGGTTTCCTCGCCCTCTGAGACGTGTCCTATTAATTGTATATTCCACTATAAATACAGACAATAGTTTTTTCACACACTGTGAATACTAACACATAATAATGTCTAATCATCAATACAAGAACGAAATTTTAATTATGCTAAATACAAACCAAATATCGCAATGGTCTCTACCAAAAGGTGCAAAAGCACGTTTAGGCAAAGGTGGTATTGGAAGAATCAGGTTTTCTCCTGATGGTACACAGTTTGCAACACTCGCACCTATAGGTATATGGATATATGATACCAATACCTATAAGGAAATTGCATTTCTAAGTTCTAGACACAGTAATGGTTCAACACAGTTACCGTCTTCTTGGTCTGGAACCACGCTTGTCACAATATACGATGACGAATCAATTTTACTATGGAATGCTCACTCAAATGTACGTCGGATCATCACCTCAAAACATTCAGAAGATGTCTTTGGGTTCGCAGTTTCTCCAGATGATACAACACTTGTCACTATTGGTTGGGATAAAAAAACAAGTTATTGGGACAGACAGACTGGACGTTTCCTCTTTTCTGTTCTACATTCGGACCCCATTTATACACTTGCTTTTTCTCCAGATGGCAATGTCGTTGCTACGGGTGGTGATAACATGACTATAAATTTATGGAACGCTAAAAACGGTACACATATAAGCACATTTGGCGAGGGTGATGAACCTATTGAGGGGTTAGCATACTCTCCAAACGGTATCCTTATAGCAAGTCGTAGTTCTGATGAATCTGTGAGTTTGTGGGATGTCAAGACTGGTGAAAAGCAAGTAACTCTTGCCACAGAACTTGGCAATGTCAATGAAATGTTCTTAGATTTTTCTCCTGATGGCACGCTCATTGCATGCGGTAGTGGTGATAATATCGTGAGAATATGGAACGCTGATACAGGAAACGAACATGCAAGATTCACAGGACATACTGACGATGTACATTTGATTACATTTTCACCAGACAGAAGAACACTTGCAAGTGCAAGTGAAGATGGCACTATCCGTTTCTGGGACCTGATAACAGGAAATGAAATAGGTATTATCACAGGACATACTTCATGGATAGGTTCTGTGGCATTTTCACCTGATAGTTGTTATCTTGCAGCTGGCACATGCGAAAGTATACCAAAAGTGTGGGATCTGAATACTTATGAACTTTCTTCTACGTATGAAAGTCATCACAATTCAATTGATAGAGTGCTTTTTTCACCAGATGGAACAACACTTGCCACTGCAAGTAGAGACGAAAGAATAGTTTTATGGGACTTGGAGTCAGGCAGTCAGAGAACAATCCTACAAGGACATTCATCAATGATTCGCACATTGGCATTCGCACCAAATGGAACAACGCTCGCAAGTGGAAGTGATGATGAAACCATCAGATTGTGGGATATAGACACAGGTAAACAGTTGTCACTTTTGAAGGGGCATACAAATTGGATTGGCACTGTCACTATTTCACCGGACGGTAGAACGCTTGTCAGTTCCAGTGCTGACGGCACAATTCGCTTATGGAATGCAATCACAGGACATCCGCTCACTGTGCTAAGAGATCATGATACTATCGTTGAAACAGTAGTTTTTTCACCAGACAATACCATTCTCATCAGCGGGAGTTCAGATAAAACGATCAGGTTTTGGGATATTGATACGTATCAAGTTTTTTCAACTATCCAAGTACCTTGCCATGTCTATGTGTTATCTGTTTCACCTGATGGAAGGATGCTTGCAAGTTCTGGTGAGGATGGAAATATATCGTTGTGGGATATACATACCAAATCAGAAATGGCATTGCTTACAGGACATATATTTGATGTAGACGACTTAGAATTCAGTCCTGATGGCAGAACACTTGCAAGTGGTGGAACAGATGGCACAGTAATCCTATGGGATATAGATACCATCGTGAATGTCCGATACTAAAGCAACAAAGGAGTTTTTCACTATGTCAAATTACTTTCCTTATCAGATTGATCACGGCAGTACAGATCCAAGCACATGGAACTTACCAGAAGGTGCAATTACACGGATAGGACGAGGTGGGATACAGGATACAGCATTCTCACCCGACGGAAAACTCCTAACAATTGCAACATATCTCGGTCTATGGTGGTATGATGTGGAAAAACGTGAACTCATAACATTATGGGAGCAGGGGAATGGAGTTGCATCTGTTTCATTTTCTCCATGCGGTGAATGGATCGCAATAAGCTACTATGGACATATCAAAATATGTGAAGTAACTACCGGTGAATGTATAATGGAAATACCCCGCGAAGAACGTGTCCCCCCATCAACACAAATTGTCTTTTCTTCTAATCGTGAGTATCTCGCAGTTGGTGGCTACAGTAGACACGCAAATCCTGAAAACAAACTCTACTGTTGTACAGAAATCTGGGAACTTCCGAAAAATGTTCATGAAATAGGAACAACTGATTTGCCTAAATGCATAGGAAAATATGTGGGTACGAATCCGCTTGCATTTTCACCTGACAACCGTCTATTAGCTTTCGCTTCTCCTGATGGAACCCCCGAACCTTACAACAGAGATGGATTTCCAATGATTGAAGAAAAAGGGACTGTGTTGTCTTCAAACACAGTCGTTGTGTTTGATATTGCAACAGGTAAACATCTCTCAACACTTAGTGGCATAGAAAACATTGCTACAATATGCTTCTCGCCAGACAGAAAACAACTTGCTGCATGTGATTGGAATGGTCAAACACAAGTTTGGAACATTCCCAACACATCTTCAAATGATCAACACGAATGGAAACTACACACTACATATCAGAAACCAAATGAAGAGGGTTTGCAATCAATAAGTTATACACCAGATAATAGATTATTCTCTACTTTTTATCACTTCAAGGATAATACTGCTTCAGTGAATGATTTAGAAGAAGGGGAAACACTTTATAGACACCAGAATGAATCAGGATTCTTCAATACTGACTTTTCAAGTAGGGTCCATCTTGCTTTTGAGAGTGAACATAATTTCCACTATTGGAAATTAGGTGAAAACCGAGCTGTCAGTCTGGAACATTCGTCAGGAGTGTGGCCAAGTTCTCTTCAGTTTTCATTAGATGGCAAGACTTTATTTGCTAAGTCAGGTTTGGGTGTCTTGAGTTATGATATCACAACTCCAAACCTACCTTCAAAGATTTTCAAACCAAAACAAAAAAGGAAACATGATCCTGATAGTTACGGTGAACGGTATACTTCTGTTGTTATTTCCTCAGAGGAGAAATACTATGTCACCTCTGGTGAAAAAAATAGTGTGCGTCTGTGGGAAATTGGTAATTATACACCGATTGTTTCATTTCCAATAGAATCTGAGTTGTCAGATGTTATCTTCTCACCGATTACAAACTTACTTGCATGCCATGACGAAGATAATAGAATCTATATCTGGGATATAACAACAAATGAAATCTATGACACCTTTACAGTTGAATCGCCTGAGGACATTAAATATATCTCTTTCAGTTCAGATGGTAAATACCTTATCTGTCATTATGGACAAATATATGATGTGTCTGAACGTAAACTTTTGGATAGGTATACGTATGATGACAGCATCAACTATCAAGCGTTTTCCTCGGAGTCCAACCAAATCTGGTGTGATTGGAATAACGACACTATAGACTTATGGGATTTCCTGAAAGATGAAGAAGTCCTGTCTATTCCAAAGCCAGAATGGTGGGATCGTAAACATTTAGTGTCTCTTACGGTATCTTCATGTGGTAAGTATCTTGCGTGCAGTCCAGATACATGGAATTGCAATGACAATCTTTGCGTTTGGGATATAACAAAGGAGAAAGAACCGATTGCTAAATTTACGACACAAGATAGTCCAAGATGTCTCAGCTTTTCACATGATAACACGCTTTTAGTTGGTTGTTATGAGGATGGTTCTATCCTGCTGTGGGATATGAAACCATACCTTAATCAATAACATGTGTTTGCTATAAACTCAATGAAGTTTAAGAGGACCACTGGGTAATTCTATGGTCACAAAGAACGGTAGGTGCAGTGTCCTAAACAATTCAGCATACTTCTTACACTACAGTTCAAATCGGAACATCAACCAGAAAATTTGTTTTACTTTGGAGATATTATGCTTAAAATCCCTTTTATACTTAATCTCATTTTATTGAGCATCCTTATTTTGAATACATGTGATGCACAAGATGCTATGCAGTGGAATCTACCTGAAGGTGCAATAGCACGCCTCGGTAAAGGAAAAATAAATGAGATACAATATTCTCCTGACGGGAAAATACTCGCTGTAGCAACCAGAATCGGTCTTTGGTTATACGATACAACAACGTATCAAGAAATCAGTCTTCTAACAGACCATAAAAGTTCGGTCACTAATATTATATTCAATCCAAACGGTAACACCTTAGCAAGTGCCGGAAAAGACAACTCCATCCTTCTATGGGATATACACACTGGCACACAAATTAGGTTATTTGCACATACGGGTAGATTTGCACAGAACATCTTGAGATTTAGCAATGATGGAAAGGTTATTGCAAGCGGTGAAAAGGATACTATCATCTCATGGAATGCTATAACAGGTGAACATAAGGATACTATTAATGGATTACCAGAATATATCGCAGATTTCTCATTCAGTCCGTTAGGCAGAATCATTGTTAGTGTAACTTCTGACGGTGTAGTATGTATTTCAGATGCAGCTAACGGTGATAAAATAAAATCATTCACTGTGGAAATGAAAGAAGGTGTATTTTGCGTTGGATTCAGTCCGGATGGTAAATATGTAGCAATCGGTGGTCGAGACGGTATTATCTATCTCGCAGATATATTTAAGGGTGAACTGATACGAAAACTCACTGGACATAACTTTGACATACAACGTCTTGTCTTTAGTCCAGATGGAAATACACTTATAAGTTCATGCTATGTTGATGAAACAGTCCGTATATGGAATCCACATACAGGTGAACTAATACGGACTATTACTGAACACACAGGTGATCTATGGGGTTTAGACTACAGTCCTGATGGAAATACATTCGCAAGTAGTGGAAGTGGAGATGCAACAATCCGTTTCTGGGACACCAAAACTGGAAAACAGAAACATCAGATCACAGGACACTCGGATTTTGTGAGTAGTATGACTTTGCATCCAAATGGAAAATATATCGCATGTGGTTATGATGATGGTTCCATCCGTTATTGGAATATAAATACCAAGCAACATGTCAAGACTTTTGATAGGTATATAAATACTATCTCAGAATTAGTTTTCACTCTTGATGGAAAAACAATAATTGCAGGAGTTGATCAAGGTCTCCGTATTTATGATGCTAATACTGGAAGACAGATGTTCCACATGACAGAACATGAAGGATTAACCCATAGCATTGCACTCAGTCCCGATGGAAAGACCATTGCAAGTGGAAGTGAAGATATGACAATCCGCCTATGGGATATACACACAGGAAAACTAAACAACGTACTCAAAGGGCATAAACACAGAGTATATAGTCTTGTCTACACACCTGATGGAAAAATTCTTATCAGTGGCAGTGAAGACAATACGATTCGTCTATGGGATGTTATTGGGGGTAAGAACACAAAGACTTACACTGCACACACCGATGCTTCAGAACTTCATCAGGGAAATCCATTGAGTTTTGAAGGGGTAAAGAGCCTTGCATTGAGTCCTGATGGAAAAACCCTGTCAAGTGGCGGTGGTGACAAGAACATACACCTGTGGGACTTTGAAACGGGTGTTAAAAAGATTACATTTAAAGGCCATTTATATCCTGTATACACTTTAGCTTTTAGTCATGACGGTAATCTTCTCGCAAGCGGAAGTTCAGACGGGGATATCAGAATATGGGATACACAGACAGGTGAGTTGAAAAAATTACTAACGGGACATACTGCAAGGGTGAAGAGTTTATTGTTCAATCATGACGGTAAAACTCTGTTTAGTGCAAGCGACGATGGCACCGTCCTCTTGTGGGGAATAATACCATAGGACTTGATCTTTTGTCAGTGGTCATTACAAAAAAACGGAAGATCGAGAAATTCAACAAAATTTTGAATACACTTATATCTTCCACGAATGAATATGTTCCGACCAATTTCACGAAAATTATTACACACATGCAACCTTCCTTCCCTTAAAACGCGTCACCTATTATTGTAAGTGTAAATTATTTTGGAGTTTTCTGATGGAAAGAGACGACACAGAACTAATTAGCAGCATTTTATCAGGTGACGAGACTGCTTTCAATCTATTGGTAAGAAAATACCAGAAAAGTGTCCAGGCACTTGCATGGAGAATAACCGGTGATTACCATATCGCTGAAGAAATAACACAAGATACATTTCTTCATGCCTTCAAAAAACTCTCAACCTTGAATGAACCTAAACAGTTCTCTGGGTGGCTCCATGTCTCTGCTAAACGTCAATGTCTTGCATGGTTGAGAAAAAAGAAAATGGACATGCAATCGTTGGATTCTGTCCCTGAAATAGCATTGGAGAAAGCTGCCTATGCAAATTATATTGCTGATCTCAGAGAAGAAGAATATAACGAATATCTCCGAGAAATAGTTGATGATCTGCTACAAGAACTACCTAATAAGGAACGCACAGTTGTGATCCTTCACTACATTGAAGAAATGACATGCGAAGCAATTGGCAAGCATCTAAGTATATCACCAAACACTGTCAAAAGCAGATTAAGTCGCGCTCGGAATCGTCTTAGGATTGTAGATTTTCATCTGAAACCGATCAAACATAAGCGGACACATGACAGTTCTCTTCAAGACACAAATAGGATGAGTCAACAAAAAGGAATTGCAACAATGAAAGACAATTTAGAACATAATCCTATGCAAGGGTTCTCACCGAGAAATGCTAAAGCACAACTTGGGAAAGGTAGGATACACAGAATAACATATTCACCTGATGGAAAATCACTTGCTGTCGCAAGTGGTATAGGTATATGGATATATGATATTCTTACTAATCAAGTAATAACATTGTTTAGAGTTAATGATCATGAAGTCAATTACGTTGCATATAGTCCTGATGGACATTACATTACAGGAGGATATGACGATGGTAAAGTCTGGATTCTGAATACAGAAACTGGTGAACCTTTCCCTTTAACATTTGATGACCATACAGATATTGTATGGAAAATAGCGTATAGTCCCGATGGAAAAACAATCGCAACGGATAGTCGCGATGGAACTACACGATTTTGGGATGTTTCATCAATAAATCTTAAGCAGTCTAACACAATAATTAACATTAAGCATACTATTACAAAAGAATCTTTTCATGCAAATGAGGTATCATTCACATCTGATGGTAAGGAAGTGGTATGTGTAAGTTGGAAAGATAAAATTAGTATATTGAATACCGAAAAGTATGAGCCAATAATGACGTCCAACTTACATCCTGATTGTGAAACCACCAGTACTGCGTTTAGTCCAACTCAAGAAATAATCGCTGTAGGTAGTGACAATGGAAAGATATATCTCTATGATAGAATAACTAATGAACTGATAATAACACTTACTGCTCATAAAGAACATGTTGATGTCTTAACTTTTAGTCCGGATGGCAAAACACTTGCATCTGCATCACTTTATGAAAAATCCATCAAACTGTGGGATACACACACTGCAAATCACATAAAGACATTCAAAGGACACGAATCCTATATACGAGGATTAGCGTTCAGTCCTGATGGAGAAACACTAACAAGTGGCAGCGGGGATGGCACCATCCGAAACTGGGATATTCAATCAGGTGACAATATAATAAAATATACCGGATATTCAGAATATGTTATGAGTATTGCCTACAATCCAAATGGAAATCAAATCGCAAGTAAAACAAGTGATCACGCGATCCGTTTATGGGATACAAGAAGATGTAAGAACATTGAAACATACTATCAGTTCCAAGATACTGCATTCGGTATCACATTCAATTCTGATGGAAATCTTCTCGTTGCGAGTGCAGCTGACAACGGTATCAAACTCTTGATTGTAAACACAGGTGAACACAAAATAATACCAACTGGACAATCTGAAATCTATGAAGATATTTCGTTCAGTCCTGATGGCAATACACTTGTGAGTAAAGACACTGATAACAATATCGGATTATGGGATGTCCAAACATGTGAAGAAAAGAAAGTGCAATTAGGTCCGGATAATTGTGTAAGAGGTATCGCATTTCACCCAGACGGGAAAACTATAGCGACTCGAAATCTTGGAAACTCCATACAACTCTGGGATGTTGACACAGGTGAAAACTTAAAGACCTTCTTGGCACATTCTGGAGGCGTTGACTGTATCGAATTTAGTCCAGATGAGAAGACATTAGCAAGTGCTGGAAATGATGGCATCATCAAACTGTGGGATACTAACACCAACAAATCCATAATGGAACTTACCGGTCATACAGATATGACCATTTGCTTAGCATTTAGTCCTGATGGAAAAACACTTGCAAGCGGTAGAGAGGATGGTTCCATTAATTTATGGGATACTGAAAATGGTAAGCGCAAGAAGATACTTTATGGTCATTCAATTAAGGTGAATAGTATGAAATTCAGTACGGATGGAAAAACGCTTGCAAGTGGTAGTGCTGATGGTGCCGTCATCTTATGGGAAATAAGCTCATAGATACTTCACAACAATTCATCACCTGAGCACCGTGTTCCTACGCAATATTAACGATGAGGACAACCCGGCCAACAACAAGGTCTACGTTTACCCTCTATCAATTCAGCATGTGTTCGTTCAATCCGTTTCATTTTCGTCTCTGGTTTCTTAGCAGATGTAACCCAGCAAATCCATTCATTACGCGCAAGAGGTGTCAGGTCATTCCATTCCTCTTGCACAACTAATATAATCTTACCTTGACACAATAATCATTGACATGTTAGTCTATAGATAGAGTCATCAAGACGAAAAATAATATCCTCCACAAAGATTTATCTCATATCATCTTTCAATAAGCGACAATTCGTTATGAAAAAGCTCAACATTAATTTAATACTCATACTCATCCTATTCCAATTTTCATTGTCCAGTAGCATGGCTCAAGATTATATCCGATGGCAATTGCCACAAGGGGCAGTTGCACGTTTAGGAAAAGGAAAACTCTATGATATAAAATACATACCAGATAGCAATCTCATTGCAGTCTCTACATCCATCGGTGTTTGGTTATACGACACAGACACAGGTGCAGAAACTGCACTCATCGCGGGGCACACAGATAGCATTGAGTGCATTGCAATTAGTTCTGATGGAAAGTTAATGGCGACAGGCAGCAATGACAACACCATAAAGATATGGGACATAGAGACACGAAAACGAAAATCAACACTCATCAGACATATAGATGATGTCCGTTCAGTCGCATTCAGTCCAGATGGAAAGACGCTCGCAAGCACAAGTGAAGATGCAACCGTATGCCTATGGGACATCCAAACTGCACAACTTATAAAGACCTTATCAGGACACACACGTTGGGGAAGAGCACTTGCATTCAGTCCAGATGGCACTATCCTCGCAAGTGGTAATAACGATGCAACCATACAACTCTGGGATGCCAACACCTATCAACTTCTAAGAATTTTATCGGGGCATGAACGCGCTGTAACCTCGCTTGTATTCAGTCCAGACAGCAAAACTATCGTCACGGGATGTGATGATGGCACCGTTGGAATATGGGATACAAACTCCGGTTTGAACAAACACATAATCGCAGGACATTCATGGTATGTCGTATCCGTTGCGATGTCTCCCGATGGCAAGTCATTCGCAAGTGCCAGCAAGTCATTCGCAAGTGCCAGTTGGGACAATAATATCCACCGATGGGACATCAACACAGGTGAACAGTTGAGAACACTTACTGGACACACAAATCATGTTGTTTCTGTAACATATTCTCCAAATGGAAGTACCATCGCAAGTGGAAGCTATGATGGAACTGTACGTTTCTGGCATGCTCGTACAGGACGAGAGAAAATGATGCTTGTCGGACATAATCGAGATGTCAAATCTGTTGCTTTTTCTCCCGATGGCAAAACCATCGTAAGTGCTAATTCAGGAAGCACTATAGATCTTTGGAACACACAAACAGGCTCATATAAGAATACACTGTTCGGTCACACACAAACGGTCTTTAGTGTCGCATACTCACCTGATGGAAAAACCATCGCAAGTGGTAGCCAAGACAACACAGTCCGTTTATGGAACGCACAAACTGGTCAACTTGTGAAGACACTCCGTGAACATTTGAACGTCGTGGCATCGGTCGCATTTTCTCCCGATGGAACGAAGCTTGCAAGCGGAAGTTATGACTTAACGACACGGATATGGGACCTCCAATCAGGTGAAACCTTACATACACTGGAATCTCATAAAGAAAAAGTCCGAGCTGTCGCATTTTCTCCAAATGGAAAAACTCTTGTCACAGGTGCAGGTGATAACAAAATTATATTTTGGGATCCAAATACTGGTAAACACAAGAAACCCTCTTCTCCTAATCTAATAGTTAGAAACCAACATAATCAACATACCAATGAAATAACAGGACTTACATTCAGTCCAGATGGGAGAATCTTGGTCACATCAAGTGATGATAGAAGAATCGGTTTGTGGAATGCACGCACAGGACAAAATACACGGTTGTTATCTGGGCATGCATGGTATGTACTTTCTGTAGCATATTCACCATTGGATGATATAGTTGCAAGCTGCAGTTGGGATAAGAAAATTCGTTTGTGGGATGCAATAGCTGGAATACCCAAACCAGGTTTCGCGGGACATACAGGTTATATCTTATCTGTAGCATTTTCTCCAGATGGAAAAACACTTGCAAGTGGTAGTGCAGATGGAACCGTCCTTCTGTGGGACGTGTCAAATTTACGATGAAGAACACACAACTTTATCACATACTCCTCATCTTTATTTCTACGCTATCAGTATCTCTTTGTCATGCCGTAGATCACACCCAATGGCAATTACCTGAAGATGCAACCCGCCGATTTGGGAAAGGGGTCATCCAAGATATAGTATATTTCCCAGATGGTAATCGTATCGCTGTCAGCACTACAATAGGAGTATGGATTTACGATGTCCATACAGGCGACGAACTTGCACTTCTCACAGACGGGGTGAATGATTATTCTGCAATCGCATTCAGTCCTGATGGACAAATACTTGCTTCTGCAAGTGAAAACAACATACAACTCTGGAATATAGATGAACTCAAACTACAAGATGTTTACACGGGACATACATCTGAAATCAAGTATTTAGTTTATAGTCAAAATGGGAAAACTCTTATAAGTGGAAGCACAGATGCAACTATTCGTGTATGGGATACAGCAACGGGTGAAACGTTGTCAACCTTAGTTGGTTTCTCTGACAATACAGCTGAAATTGCAATTTCTCCCGATGGCAGAATGGTTGCAAGTTCAGCATTCACAAATATAGGCAACATCTGGGTGTATAACTTGGAAACAGGAGGACTTAATAATAAAATTGCAACAAATAATAACATCATATATGAACTCCTATTCTTACCAGATGGACACAGAATTGTCGCAGGAGATAGAAACGGTGATTTACAGATATACGATGTGAATTCAGGTGCATTACTGAAGAAACTGGCAGGTAAAATCGGGTATACAAAATCCTTAGATTCCTCAAAAAACGGTATGTATATCCTATCTGGATCTGCTGAGGAAATCATCCAATTGTGGGCAGTTGAAATTGAAATACTAATTAATACTTATAACAAAGACATTGATCCCATTTCTAAAGTAGCATTTTCACCTGATGGTAGTACTTTTGCCAGCGCAAGTATAGGTGAAGGAACACTCCAAATCTGGAACATTGGAAATAGCAAACTTCAGAAAACAATTTCTGGACATACAAATTACAGCAGATCAGTCGTCTTTTCTCCGGATGGACAATTCCTTGCCACCACCGTGATGGCAGATGATACCATAAACGTCCGTAATATACAAACAGGAGAGATACATCTATCACTCAACGGACACACGCAACGTCCATATTCCCTAACATACTCACATAACGGAGAAATACTTGCATCGGGAAGTTACAACGGACAGATTATTCTATGGGATATGAAGAATGGAAATATATTAAATCAACTTAGTGAACATGGACAAAATGTAAGCTCTTTAGCACTGTCTCCCATTAGAAATTATCTTATAAGCGGTGGATGGGATTCTATGATCAATTTTTGGAACTTTAATACTGGTAAAAATATACAGCATATTCCAATGAACCAAAAGGTTCGGGATATAGCAATCAGTCCTGACGGTAATATACTTGCAAGTGCCACTGATGAGAAAACTGTCCGATTATGGAATGCAAATACAGGAGAATCAATAGGAAAACTTGAAGGTCATAAAGAATCAGCAGAATGTGTCGCATTTTCACCAAACGGTAACCTAATTGCTACGGGAAGCAACGACAACACAATCAAAATATGGGATCTGAAATCTCAAGAACTAATTAACACTTTTTCTGAACCAACCAATAAAAATACGGATGATGTCGCGTTTAGTCCTGATGGAAATCTACTTGCAAGCAGTAGTCTAAAGGTCATTCGGATTTGGGATGTAATGACAGGTAGAATCCAAAAGACATTTACAGGACACACAACCTGGGTTCGTTCCGTCCAGTTCAGTCCTAATGGTCATAAGCTCGCAAGTTCCTCATCCGATGGCACAGTGCTCCTATGGGATGTATCAGATATATCTAATGCCAACAATAGATAATAATCACTTTGTTTGAGAAACTCAATGAACATCAATGATTTAGACACACCTTCACTAATTGCTGATTTAGATGTACTGGAACATAACATCAATGGAATGGCTTCCTTATGTCGTAATCTTGACGTTCCACTACGCGTGCACACAAAAACACACAAAGTCGCAGAAATTGCCAAATTACAACTGAACGCAGGTTCTCAAGGAATAACATGTCAAAAATTAGGTGAAGCAGAGGTAATGGTAGAGGCAGGTATTGACGACATCTTAATTCCATACAACATTGTTGGAAAACCCAAACTAAGAAGGTTGACATCTCTATCCAAACGTGCAAGAATCGCAGTAGCACTTGATTCTGAACAAACTGCAAAAGGTATTTCTCAACAAGCAAATTCAGATAACTGTGTAGTTCCAGTTATCATTGAAATGGATACTGGTGGAGGAAGATGTGGAGTAAACTCACCCAAAAACACCCTCCTTCTCGCACAAAAAGTCGTCAAAATGTCCGGTATTGATTTTCAAGGTCTGATGACCTATCCAAGCAATGTCAACGCGAAACAATTTATCACAGAAACGATAGATCTCTTGAAGAAAGATGGTATTCCTGTTAATATTATCAGCGGTGGTGGAACTGGTGCTGAAGCAGCATCTAAAGAAATCGGATGCACCGAAACACGTAGCGGTTCTTATGTATACGAGGGCATGACACGCATTGGCAATTCGGAGATGCTTTCTCCAGATAGATGCGTCCTCAGAGTCATCGTAACTGTTGTTAGCACACCAACGACTGACCGAATCATCATTGATGGAGGACAAAAGACCTTTACAAGTTATCCACCTTCACCGTATGGACATATCATAGAACATCCCAATGCTAAGATTTACGGTATGTCGGTGGAGCATGGACATATAGATGTCAGTGCATGTTCATACAAGTTTCGTGTCGGTGATAGACTTTCTGTTATCCCCCTACACCAAGGGATGACAAGCAATTTACACGATGAACTTATAGCCGTACGAGGAGAAACAGTTCAAGCAATTTGGAAAATAATTGGCAGAGGAAAGGTGAAATAATGATACGACCAACACCAGAACAGAAAGAACAGTGGGAACAACAAGGGTATCTTGTGTTCGAAAACGCGATTCAAGGTGAACAATTAAAAAGGCTACAATCAGTCTTTGATTATTGGGCATTGGAATGTAAAGACGAGTGGTTAGAAAGAGTGGAAACTGGTGATGCAGCAGCCACATTTTACGACATTCCAAATCCACTTGAGAAAGATCCAATTTTCATTGATCTGATTGACCACCCAAGTTATTACGGTGCATTAATGGAGTTCACTAACGATGAGCTGATACTGCTTGGTCCACAAGTCAGGACAGTCGCACCGTGGCCTGTAAGTTACACAGTATGGCATCCGGATGTAGGACAAAGCAATCCACTCCACATAAAAGTGCAAATATATGTCAATGATGTTCCAAAAGGTTGTGGAGAATTTGGATTTGTCCCCGGTAGTCATAAACCCAATGCTGGACCCTTCATACGTCCATTGTTGCAAGAGAGTATGACAGGACACAGAACTTTCCCAGGAAAAGCAGGCACAGCCATTATGTTCAATTCGTGTGGATGGCATACATCTATGGACAACTCTACAGATACGCCACGAAAATCCATCATTCTGATATACGAAAAACACACACCCGGTCGTATTGGGCCTGAACAGTACGCAGCAATCTCTGAACACTGCAAAACACCAGAACGTCGCAAACTTTTCAGTTTAGCAGATTGAAAGCAAAAAGGAAATAAAATGCCGAGAATAGACGCACATCTCCATGTTTTCACAAAGGTTTCACCCAAATTTCCACGGGAAGCCACACCCATCTGTCCTGCTGAACGCGAAGAACCTGCGGAAAAACTGTTATCCGAAATGGATAAACACAATATAGACCAAGCAGTTCTTGTTCAGATAGGCGGTACAAGCATTGAACACCATAGTTATCTGCTTCACTGCCTCAGCAAATATCCTGATAGATTTCTTGGTATCGGACTCGTACCACCAGATCACCCAAATCCTTCAAAACACATGAAAGAATTGACGGACAGCACTGGAATTATCGGATTCAGACTATTTGATCTTGGGGGACCGAGAGATATATTTGAAACAAAAGATGTCCGTGAATTCAAAACATATCCCATCTGGGAATGTGCAGCAGAAAAAGATTATGTGATGTGGTTATACCCCCGTTCAATTGATGCACATCTACTGCCATTTCTCATACAAATCTTTCCACAGGTTCGTGTTGTGCTCAATCATCTTGCAATGACACCGGGAAAAGGAAAATTCACGTTGGATGAACACGGAAGACCGCAAATACAAATATCTGGATACAACCTGAATATGCATACGACCTACCGGTTAGCTCGATTTGAAAACGTCACTGTACATCTATCAGGTCAGTACGCGTTCAGTAGAGAACCATATCCGTATCAAAATTTGTCAGGAATGCATCACAATCTACTAAACGATTTCGGTTCAAAGAGATTGATGTGGGCAACAGATTTTCCGTGGATATTGGAAAATCCGGGTTATGGTGAACTGACGACTATAATTGAGAAATTGATGCCGAATTTGTCTGAGTCAGAGTTAGCAGACATTATGGGTGGAAATGCAAAAAAAATCCTTCGTTTCCCAGACAGACAAACCTAAAGTATAGTAGTCAGGGGAATAAACCGTTCGTAGTCGCGCAATTCATTGCGCCTCGGACATTAGTAGTCGGAGAATCATGCCGAATACCGGCGAAATTCCAAAAGAGCATTCATACCGTGCATTTGGAAAATCCTGGTTCAGACAAAAGCAATACACTATTCCCTTTGAAACCGCGACAATGCATAATAAAACAACACAATAACCCCTAATCCTATAAGAATACCAATATAGGAAGGTAATCCCAACGCAGCAGGCAGATAACCACATAGCAAAGCGATGACAGCAACCGTCAAAGCATACGGCATCTGTGTTCTCACATGATGCATCGGATCACAACTACTCACAATCGCACTGAGAATAGTCGTGTCCGAAATTGGCGAACAGTGATCACCAAAAATCGCACCATCCAATACAGCACCTAAACAGATGATAGTAGTAATACCGTAAACGTCCCCATCAAGCACAAAAGCAACAGGAATTGCAGTCGGAATAAGAATCGCCATCGTTCCCCAACTTGTACCAGTAGCAAAAGAAGTGAGCGATGCGACAATAAAAACAAGTGCAGGAAACCAGAGTGGAGAAACAACATCACTCAGCAGTGAAGAGATATACTGACCTGTCATCAACTTATCACAACTCGCTTTAATCCCCCACGCACACAATATAATTGCAATGGGTAACAAAGCACCGGATAGACCTTCCTTCGCAGCTGCTAATATCTCTGAATAAGTCCTTTTTGAAAAGATACGAGCACAGATAATGGATGCGATAAACGAACTAATCGCAGCAGAAGCAAGTATTTTGACGTTATTCGCATTAGAGAGTGCATCTCTCCATGAAGTCAGTGAAAAAATTGATCCACTCCCTTGACCATCAACCCATAAACCACCAAGGATCAAACCAAAGAGCATAATTAACGGAATAAACGCAGATAAAATCTGAGTGCTAATTTTTTCAAAATCACTGTCTACTTTGATACCTCCCATAACTTTAGCATCAGGTTCAGATACATTTCCAGTTTCTTGAGCACGTTTCTGAGCACGCCGCATCATACCGTAATCACGACCACTAACCGCATTGACAATTACAAATAAGATTGTCAATATACAATAGAAACGGAACGGCAGTGCATCAAAGAACATAGAATAACCATCACTGTCCAATCCAATAGTTTCTGCAACACTATTAAACAATCCCACTTCATAGCCAATCCATGTGCTAACAAAGGCAAGTCCAGCGATCGGAGCACTCGTAGAATCAACAATATATGCCAACTTTTCACGACAGACCTTATACTTATCAGTAATAGGTCGCATCGTTGGTCCAACAAGCATCGCATTGCTGTAATCCCCGATAAAAATAGCAGTTCCCATCAATGCCGTAATCAATTGTGTAGAACGAACACCCTTAGCAAGGTAGGATAACAGTGATATAGCACTACCTATCCCACCCGATGCAATCACAACTGAAATCATTGACATCATGAATAAGACAAACAGGATTACCCAGAAGTTGAACAGATCAATTCCATCATTCCCAACAGTGACAGCACGGACAAACCAAACTACCTCAGTGAAAAAAGATTCAATCGACAATTTCTGTTGACCCAATGCAAGCAACAATCCCATTCCCACTGCAATACCAAGACTCAAAAACAACCGTGTTGTTATCACTGCTAATGTGATAGCAATAAGAGGCGGTAAAACACTATACCACCGCACAGTCCCATCATCGGATATCACATTCGGGAATTGCCATATCAATGCAACACAAATAACTATGAATATCGGAACACAGATAAAAGTTTTCTGTTTGTAGTTCAAAAATAACCTCCCCATTGATGCTCTGATAAAATAACACATAATCAAAAAATAATCAACAGTTCTCAATATTGTCCACACACCGATAACCTTGACAATCGCAAAAAATGATGGTATTCTATACTAAGGTTTTCAAGTTACATCAAGACATATCTGTAGACAGAGGTTATTCCCATGACTCCTGACATTTCAATTGCCTGGTTAATATTAAATGTCGTTGTAATTATAATCACACTTATATGGGGTATCTATCGATATCGCAGAGGAATATGGTATCGTAAACTTTCCCTCAAATTCCAAGCATATTTCCTATGGGGAATCGGCGGACTTGCACTCCTAAGTAGTTTTTATCCGTATTCATGGCTCTATACAGAACACCTTTGGTTTTTTGAAAACGTCGGTTATCCAGATGTCTTTTGGAAAATCATAAAAATACGATGGGGACTCTTCTTCGCATTTTTCTTTGCAGCATTATTGTTCATGAATATAAACGCGATTATAGCAAAGCGACTCTGTCCAGAAACGAGAGAGTTTTCCCGTTGGGTTCATGACCAGACAGTCTCCTTCCACCGCACCTTCTTCTGTGGATCAGTACTCATCGCCATAATCTTCGCAGTTCCAATGATGTCTCTACATGACGAATACATCCTCTATAAAGGACAGCCTAAAGAGGAAAAAGTAGCTCTTGCAAATGCCGAACAAGAGGAACTAGAAATAGGTGATGTAGAGCAACAAGGTACAGAAACAACTGATGTTGACCAAGGGACAACAGAAATAGTGAAGGCAGAATCTGAGGATGACGATATATTAGATTTTGAACAGGATACAGAAATTGCTAATGTCAATGTTAATGAGAATCCCAAAACAGAAACACGCTTCTTTGGAAAAGATGTAAATTTCTATATGTTTACTTATCCAATGCATAATGCAATCAGTCTATGGGTATGGGTTTTGCTATGGGTAACCTGTATTGTTGTAGGTTTGCTATACAACTTCTATTATCGTCGTGACGCACGTTCCATGGGGTTTGTAAAAAGAAATATCGTCCTGCACGGTAGCATTCTGTGGTTGATATTGTTAGCAGTGGCAATCTGGCGAGGATATGTAAATCTGTGGGGTAAGGTATATACACCTTCACTTTCAGATCGACTTTCGGCATATCACGGTTTGTTTTATGCTGATAGTAAACTCGTGGGGTCAACCCATGTTTACAGTATTGTTCTTGTTATTATCGGAGTTGTGGTAATCTTCAATCTTTTTTGGAGAAAACGCAAAATATGGTATACATTAATTGTTATTTCTTTAATCAGTTACCTCTGTTTGATACTGATATATCCAATTGGTATACATTGGTATACAGTTAGAACTGCGGGGGATGCAGAGGGGCCAGAATTAAAATTCTTAGCTAGTCATATCAGAGACACGCGAAAAGCATTTGACATAAATAATATTTCCGAAAAAGATTTGGATAAAGGACTGACAACAATTGATTTAATTGAAGAGAACCCAGAGGTTA
Source organism: Candidatus Poribacteria bacterium (assembly GCA_965214095.1). GTDB lineage: Bacteria > Poribacteria > WGA-4E > WGA-4E > WGA-3G > MSPOR6. The sequence goes on from OZ243938.1 coordinate 4,442,736, forward strand.
AACAGAATATCCAATTCTGGGATCGTCGAGTATTCTATAATATACTTCGTAATGAACAACCTGAATCGCACCATGATTTTCATCCCTATGCGGATGTTGATAGATATTATTTAACTACTAAACCAACTCCAGCAGATTCCTCACCTGAACCATCAGAAGATAATACATCTGATGGTTCTACTGAAGTCATTGAGAATACATCAAATGGTGCAAACGAAGAAGAGGGAGAATATCGACAGGTATTGATCTCTGCTCGTGAAATAGATCCAGATCCAGGACACAAAGAGTGGGGAGAACTTAAACTAAAATTTACACACGGATATGGCGTTTGTTTAGCTCCTGTGAATGTTGTAAATGAAAATGGCACACCAGATTTATGGGTGAAAGGTGTACCTATTACTCAGAAAGAAGGCTTAAATTATCAAGAACTAGATATAAGTCAACCGCGGATTTACTATGGTGAGATGACACATGATTATGTAATCGTAAATACAGAAAAACCTGAATACAATGTGGAAGAAGAGAAAGCAAAAGGAATTGAGAAACAAACCGATCTTACTGAGAATAAAGAGAGCGAAACAGAAAAAGAAGTGAATAAAGAGGAGCAGATAGATATAGATGAAACAGAGAACTTAGGTGACATAAACAACGGATATCACTATCAAGGAACAGGTGGAGTTCGCTTAGGTGGTTGGTTTCGCAGGTTCTGTTATGCAGTCCGATTCACATCGGTTTATATTTTGCGTCACTCAGCTTTGAATCAAGATAGTCGGGTTATGTATTGGCGTAAGATCGGCACTAGACATAACAACCGTTTGGTCGTTGATCGTATATCACACATTGCACCATTTCTTGATTTCGATCCAGACCCTTACATTGTTATTCATGATGGACAGTTGTGGTGGATGGTAGATTTCTATGTAACAAGCAGTAGATATCCAAATTCCCAATTCTACAAAGATGATACTGCACCTATCAAATATAATGAACTTGAACTTCATACTGAACCTCGGTTTAAAAGATTCAAGAAATTTAATTATATACGCAACTCCGGGGTCGCAGTTGTTAATGCATATAGCGGCGAAGTTAACTTTTATACAGAAGAAGATGATGAATTGATTACAAGTATCTACCAGAAAACATTCCCAACTCTATTTAAAAAAATCAGTGATATGCCAGAAGGATTGAAAGGACACCGTCGGTTTCCAGATTATCTTAACCGGATTCAAGCAAAAATATATGGAAGTTATCATGTTATAGACGAACGAAACTTTTACAATAATAATGATCAATGGAAAATTCCTAAAGAAGCTTATTACTCTGAATCTCCAAACCAAGAGATGATGCCATACTACATTATGTTAAAGTTACCTGGGGAAGAAAAAACAGAATTTGTAAACATGATACCATTTACTCCTCCTTTCAAAGATAATTTTATGAAGGGATGGTTAATCACTCGTTGTGATCCACCAAACTATGGAGAACGTATTGTTTATTCACTTCCAGATGATATGAATATTAAGGGACCTAAACATGTTGAAGACGATATTCCTAAGAATCCTGAATTAGCCGAACTATTTCGTAACTGGAAACCCAACAGAGTCATAAGAGGAAATTTACATGTTATTCCTATTGAGGAGGGTATATTTTACGTTGAACCGATATATTTTCAGCGAATAAGTTCTGGTGAAGCAGAAAGCGATGACCCTACAGATCCCATATTGAATTTACCTACATTGCAAACTATTGTAGTAAAAGCTGCTGATCGTGAACTTGCTGCTGATATATCGTTTGATGTGGCATTGCGTAAAGTCTATTTAGGGAAACAACCAGCGGCTACTCCGGAAACTGAAAATGGAGAAAAAGAACCCACCACATTAGATCATCTTGACGCACTTGCAAAAGCAATAGAAGACCTTAGAAAAGCATATATTAATGAGCAAAACGGTGCTGGACAAACAGCAGCTCCAAAAAACGCTGGGAAAAAGAAACAAAATAAAAAGAATTAAAAATCAAAAGGTGCTATTAGGAACCCTGAACTACCCAATAACACCTTTGTTTATAGTCTAATATACGCCGTATTATTTCAACATAAACCTTTCTTTCCATTTCCGATTATCCAACCACTTCACAGAATAAAAGAGCAAGTTCTCCATCAATTTATTGTTGATAGCTGCATCTCTTTCTGTATCGTTCTTCAAACTGGTAACAATATACAATCCCTTCTGAAACGGCAATGTAAGCAGAGCCGATGCATCTTCTTTCGTTGACTTTGCAAGAGAATTCCATTTACCGAGTGGGTCCACCCACATATCGTCAAGCCGGACTAAAGGAACCTCTTTCGTATCGGGTGTAGTGTTCAACACATTCGGTTTGTTGAATATGTGAGCACGTCTCCCTTGTGAAGTCGGCAAAAGTTCGTCCTCTTCGTCATACTCTATACCAGTCAATGGTTCAGGTATCCAACCAGCACCGCGACGTTGTCTATAGTTCGCCTTCACATCTTGTCCAGAAACGATGACTACGCCACCCTGACTCACAAAATTCTTGATACGGTGTTCAGAATCAATATTCAATCGATAGCCACCCTTGTAGATTTCACCATTACCAATCCAAAGAATATCCATTTTTGCCAGACGGTCATTTCGTAAAGTGTCAACAGGTTCATAGAGCATGTGGTGTTCATTGATATATTCAAATCTTTCAAGAATAGGATATTCAACATTCGTGCCATTGCTTGTGAGTGCCATCACTTTCAGAGGTAGACGGAGTTCAGCCTTAGATGGAATTATTTTCTTCATCATAGGAATTCGTAAACGCCGCTTTACCTTTATCGGATATGTTAGCATGCCAAACGCTTCCTTCTGAAGTTCGTTTTCACGTATCTGTTCTACAATTTCGTTTTGGGCAGCAAGTTTATGTGAGAAGTATGGAATCGCCTTCTTATGTATAGGAATATTTTTTCGCAATGCATTATCAAAATGTGCGTATGCACCTTCCACTTCCCATCGACGACTATAACTTGAATCAACAGACTTCACGTCAAGTCGATCTTCATTGACATTAGTAATGTATCCATGCACAAGGTTCATACCATGGATCGGACGTCCTTGAGAATCCTCAATCGCTATCTCTTCAGTTTCACTCTTTTCAAGCATCGCATCTGTTAATGCGGTTATGCTGAACGTCTCTACTTGTCGTTTTTCTCCGCTTTCAATAATCGTACATATACCCTTACGCGGAAAGATAACATCAGCATCACGGAAAGATCGAAATTCAACGTTGATTTTCTTGAAATTCCTCGGAGTGCGGTGTTCCGGGATTGAGACGCGATCAAAGGGGGCTATTTTATGTTGCGATACCGGATTGATACGTAACCTCCTAACACTAAGGGGTTCTATGTGCCACTTAAATTCCAAATTTCTTCCCCAAGGAGGAGATCCGTCATGCAGTCTAATATGACCAACCTGTATAGAATAAGCTGTATTGTTTTCAAAAACCAGAAAGTATTTTCCCTCTTGTTCTACCATACGCGTTCTGAGTCCACGATCATCACGACGGTTTATCCCATTAATATTATGTTTGTATTCTATCTCATATCCCCATTGGTCTCTGAATTCATGCCCATCCTTGTCTTTTACAGTCATGAAGGACATATACTCTTTATTGTAATCTTTTAACAGCCCCATGTATTCACCGTCAGCATGCTTAACACTTTGTATTCTGAACTTTACGCGAGTTCCGACAAGACGTTCAATTATCCTTTCATAACTTTCTTCTGCCATAAAACCTTTTTCGGTTTCTTTCTGTAACTGATTTAATTCGCTCGCCGTATTACTTTCTCCACCCATTTCAGCTGCAGCCTTATCAATACGTTCTAACTGTTGTTGTAAAGGTTTTGTCGCACCTTTGATACCATGCCCAATCATGTTTATTGCATTTTGCACGGCTCCTCCTAATTCAACAAACATGTTTCTGATTCTACGGACAACCCGTTGAGATAAGGGAGGATTAAGCAGACGTTCATGATCCCATGCACGTTCACGTTTTTCACGTTCATTCATAATGTCATGGTATCTGATATAAGCACCAATATTATTCTGTAATTCATCCTTGCTGAAAATATAACTCGGAGCTTGTCCGCGCTGCCTCGATTCTTCGGATACAATCTCAGCACCTTTCATATCTATACGCATTGTTCCATGATAACGGTGTCCGTTTTTCATATGAAAGACTACATACTTGTTCATAAGTGTCTTTTGCAGTCTATCTTTCTTAAACAATCGTACAAGATAAGCGATGCCATGGAAGACGAACACTGCGACAACAACAAATACACCTGACAGAATTCTGTTCCATATAGTTCCCGTACCATCCTGCAATTCGTCAGCAATACCCTCTTCCTGACCAAATGCGGTGATAGATAAAAGTACTATACCTAAAATGAGAATCAGTTGGACAAATTGTTTTTTTCTAAACATGATACAATCCTCCCCTAAATAGCACCTTAATAAATAGGCACTCCGTTTTCAGATGCAATTCTCCTGACATTAGTATTCGCAAGAGGGATTTTTTCATTTGGCAGATGTTCAATTAACCCGTAACCATCAGGATAGAGAGCATCATGCCGCTTCAATGCAACACTCAATTCCAATTCCCCCTCACCAGGAACTTCCTCATTCAGATGCAAAACTAATCCTTTTTCAACACGGATATCCTTAATATGTGCCATCGGTGCGACCGGTCCCATAACATCAAAAATATGATTAAGCCTCTCTTCACTATCGTAAACCTGTCTCAGTGTCTGAAAATGATTCACAAAATCCATCACGATCCGCAACCTATCTGAACCGACCTTCTCAACCACTTCTCGGCAAGTTTCAGGTGAATCCATTATTGAGACTGCATGTGTCTCCATGACAAGCGTCAATTCCACGCGTTCCGCATGCGCTGCTATCGGTTTTAATGTCTCAATTAACCTCTCCATCGATTCTGGTAAGTAGTTATCACGATGCGATGTCCACGCCCCCTCCGGATTTAGACTTCCCGGACGGAATAGGTAATGAAACGCACCGAGATCCTTCGCCACTGGCATACCACAATTCACTGCTTCAATCGCTGCTTGACGAACAGAAGGATTCGGATCAAACAAGCATTCCGAATAAGTTATACCAAATTGTACCAGATCAAGGTCTGCTTTTGCAAGGAGAAAACGAAATTGTTCACATTCATCTGCGGAAACCTGTGGGATATTAGCACTTGCAAAGTGGTAACTAATCCCTGTGAACTGCAATTCCTTAACTGCATCAATTTCCTGCTGATTTAACTTTCGAAAATCGCTCACTATGCCAACGACACCAAGTCTCATTGTGTTATTCTCCCTTCAAAGCCTGTAACAACTCAAATGCATCGGTCAGATCAGCTGTTTCAAAGCCTTCTGTAAACCAATCATAGATAGGATTGAGCAGGTTGTATGCTTCCTCGTGTCTATTCTGTGTCATCATGAATCTACAATAACTGACAGCAGTTCGGAGTTCCCATGATTTTGCAGACTGATTACGAGCAACAGTCAACGATTTCTCAAAACAGGTTTCTACAAAGCGGTTAAGCTGTGATGCACAGTCAGATTTCTCACTCTTTTCTAAATCAGTTGATGACTTCTCCCAATCAGATTTTAGTAAAAGCTCCCCATTCAGTCTATAGAGTTCTGCTTCATTAATACGTATCCCACTCTCTTCAACGAAATCAAGTGCTATTTCTATAGTCTGAAGTCCTTCTTCAACCATTCCACGTTGTTCATAAGCCTGTGCTAAAATCCCAAGATAGACAGGACTCAATATTCGTGAAAGGTTATCCTCCCATTCTGTAAATCCTTCACGAATTAAAGCAATTCCTTCTTCATGTGAGTTCTCAGAATGTTGTTGAAGTGCCCAACCTTTGAATATTTTACCAGTCGGTTCCCACACTGAAAAACCGTGTTCTCTGCACATCTTGAGTAGGTCTGTCCCGTACTCATCAACCTTCTCTGTTTCACCACGTTGTTGATATAACAATGCTCCAAATTGTAAAGAGACAACCTGACTGAACGGATGAGGTCTTTCCTCACCCATCTGTTGTGATGCTTGCAGTTGTGATAATGCTTGTTCTGGATACCCCATACACCACATCAAAGGTGCAGCATAAGCACGTAATGTCATTCCCGGATCAGCGAGATAGTAAAAAAACGCATCCACTGGGTGTTGATGCAGATCATACTTTTCTATTCCCGCTTCAACATGAGCACGTGCCGTCTTTAACTCACCTTCATAGAATAGCGTTGCCCCTAAAGCACGATGTGTTTCAACTTCCAACACTGGATTCTCTTGCTGTTGCGCCATCACTAAACACTGTTCACCAAGTTCACGAGCAGTTTGTAATTTTGCCCTTACCAAATAGGAGAGCCATAAACCAAACAAAATTGGGAATCTGAGTAACATGCGTTCGTTGTTCGGCATAGTTTCCAAGAGCTCCTTAGCACGCAAGTATGTTTCTTCTACTTCAATAGCAGCATAACCCTTGGTTGCAATAAGTGCCGGTCCCAATGTAGTTTGAAGTACTAATTCACGTGCCGCACGAGCAGGTGTTTCATGCATAGTTTCTAACAAGGACAAACCTTGTGACAAGTGACGAACACCTTCAACATTTGCTGATCTTTCTACAGCGTGTTGACCTGCTTGTTGCCAGAATTCAATTGCCCGATCGAACATTCCCCCTTCAGTGTAATGATACGCAACGAATTCCGGTTGTGCTTTAACGACTTCGCCGAATGATTTACGTAATACTGTCGCAATCCGACGGTGGTATGCTTGACGTGTGCTTTTTAACAACGCCTGATACGCTGTTTCTCGAATTAACGGATGCTTGAATCTATAAATCCGTTTATTCTCAGGACTTTGACGAGATCGCAATATCTCTGCTTCTACAAGTTTCTGCAATTCTTTGTCAACCCAAGTGAGATCTCCTTCTTGGTCTTCATTTATACTAACAGGTGTGAACTGATCTGGATATGCAAGAAATTCACCTTCCTCTGGTTCTTCTGTCATACTCACGATAACCTTATGTAATAGTCCTGCTGTCCATTCTCTGCCAAGGGTCGCACCAAGTTGTATAAGTTCTTTACGTGCCCCTAAACGATCAAGCCTTGCTGTCAGCGATGCTTGAAGCGTTGCTGGTATTTCTGTTGACACATCTATATTTTCCAGTTCGGTTTCAAGTGCCATTCGTGTTATTTCTTCTATGAATAATGGCACTCCTTCTGTTTTAGTTGCAATTTGTTTCGCGATTTCAGCGGGGATAGTTTGATCGCCTGCTACCTTTTCTATCATCAGTGAAACCTGTCTACGGTTCAACCGTTTTAACTTCATTTGAGTTACCCAATCCAATTCAGTAAGGGTATTAAGCATTGCCCTGCCATCTAAATGTGAGTTTTCTTGGTGTAACCCAATTTCATCACGAGAAGTCAGTATGGCAAACAGCGGTGCAGATTGCACACGTGAAATTAATAGGTGTAGAAATTCGAATGTAGAAGGATCTGCCCAATGTAAATCTTCAACTATTAGCAATAAAGGTTCGCGTTGAGAGGATTTAAGGAAAATCTGCACAAGGGATTGCAAAGTCCTACGACGCTGCTGCACAGGTTTTAAGTCCACTCTTTGATAGTCCGCTTCTATCTCCAACAGTTCTGCCAAAAGCGGCAACATATTCGGTGACATCTCAAGTGAATTCAGAAAGTGTTCCAGTTTATTCAGTCGGATGTACCCTGGTTCCGATTCGCCAAATCGCAACAGTTGTTGCCGCAATAACGTCAAAATCGGATACAAAGGACTATTCTGTGAATCAGGTGAACCACGGCATTCCAAAATTTGTGCGTTGTTTTCAACTGCTTGTTCTGCAATCACTGTGACTAAACGAGTTTTGCCGATACCTGCTTCACCCTCTATCAACACTGCTTGACCTTCAGCCTCAGTTGTACGTTTCCATAATGTCTTCAAAGTCGTGATCTGTCGCGTTCTTCCAATTAATGGGGTTACACTGCTGCTCTGTGAAGGTGTTTCCTGATCACCTTGGAAAACGAGAAATGTTCCTTCAGGGTGTTCACTAAGAATTTGATAGATAGAAACGGGTTGAGCAATCCCTTTCAAGGAAATTGTCCCCATATCCTGGTATGTAAAATGCCCTTCAATCAATCTGAGTGTTGTCTCACCGACTACGATTCCGTTCGGTGGTGCAACTTGCTGCATACGCGCTGCTATGTTCGGTGTTTTACCAACAATATCTATTGCTTCAACACTATATCTTTCAAGGGTTGAAATATCACGACCTGTCTTAACTGTTGGCATTCCTACTTCCCACACTACAACCAAGCCAGTGTCAATACTCAACCGCACCTGTATTTTGATTCCAAAAGTAGTCAGTAAACGAGAATTTAGCTTTTCTAAACCAGCAACAATCCCTAATCCCGCTTGAACTGCCCTGCGAGTTGCATCTTCATGTGCTATCGGATAACCGAAGTAGACTAAGATACCATCACCAAAGTAACGTGCAATATGTCCATCATATTCTAAAACAACATCAGCGACAGATGCACGATAAGAATCCAAGACCTGACGCAAATCCTCTGGATCCAGTTGTTCGGTCAAAGCTGTAGAATCAATGACATCACAAAACAGGACACTCAATTGCCGTCTTTCTGCTTTGCCAATAGGAGGACTATTTAGTGAGGTGTCTGAATTATCAAGTCTGTGACCACATTCACCACAATACTTGACAGCAGGATTCATAAATCCGCAATCAGAACACCGTTTTTGCATCAGGCTTTTCATAATATCTTATATGAATATCTATAGTCTACAGTCTCCGATTTCACTGGTAGCTAATATCCACTCTTAAATTGATGGAGATATTCGGCAAGCTCCGTATCATTCGGCTGGCGTTTGTAAGCATCTCGTAAATAATTAACACCTTTATCTATAATGCCGATTTTCATATAGAATGAACCGAGATTACGATAAGGTTTCGCATAGGTAGATTTCAAATCTATTGCTCTGAGATAATATTCCTTTGCATATAAGAAATGCTCTTTTGTAGGTCCAACTAAAATATTCAGTGTTGTCATTGTGCTTCCGTAAAAAGGAAATACCGATGCCCCTCTCGCTTTGGCTTCCTCCAGAACCACTTTTGCTATTTCAGACGAATCAGTATTAACTCTAAAATAACCCGACTCCACATTTTGTAAAGCAAGTTCAAGTTCTGTAATCGCCTCTTGTTCGGAACCGTTCAAATCAATATCATTCCATGACGGCCATTCCGGTCCTGCATTCTTCAAGCCAAGATCGTAATGAACAGCACCAAGGTCATTACATACTTCCGCATTATTTGGGCGTAACTCTAATGCTTCCTCGTAATATCGGATCGCTTGTACGTATTGCTGTGATGCATAAGCATTCTGAGCATCAAACCGGATTGAACGAAAATTATGACTTTCCTCAGTGCCTTCTGAGATGGTTTGTGTATTCTTCCCTCCAACAAAATGTATAGAGAGAATAACTACTAAAGAGAGACAAACAATAATGATGATAGGTATCTGCATTTTCATTTTATATTCTCCAAGGTCAATTTACAATTGGTGATGTTCCATCAATTCCTCACAACTTTCTGTTACATTTCTGATAAATCTTACAAGTTTCCTAAAAAACACTTATCTCCTTCGAATGTTTCTATAAAATCTAACTTGTATATAATCCTCTTTCCCGTTTCTCACATAGTGTAGTATAATTTCACTTGGTGCATGTATCTGCTCATCTACTAACTTAAAGAATTCAAGTGAATGAATGGCAAGGTTATCAATTTTGAAAATGAAATCACCTTTCTTGAGTTTCCCATGCAAGTTATTATCTTTATCAATATCTGAGATGATTACACCTTGTCTATTATACTCTTGTAAAACCTCTTTATCCGGCTGCTTAAATGTGATCCCACCCCATCTTTGTGGTGTATATTCCCATTCCAGTTGTTTAAATTTCAATACAGTTTCTCTCCATTTGTCCCGACGGATGTATTCACACTCTATAGGTTCATTAAGCGGAAGCATACGAAAAATTGCCTTAAAATCATTCTTGTCCTTGACTCGACGACCAGATATTGACCATATTATATCACCACGTCTTATTCCCGATTCAGCAAAAGGACTCTTTTTTTCAATTTCCGATACTAAAACACCGCGAGAGAAAGTTGATTGCCTAGCCTCTTCTTTCCCAAAGAGTTTTTCTGCCATGTCCTCGTTGACAGATTGAATTTCTGCACCAAGATAGGGTGGTATTACACTTCCGTGTTCAGTAATCTTTTCAATGACGTGTCTTGCTTTATTTGCAGGAATAGCAAAACCAACACCTTGAGATCCTCCGCTTGTTGAACGAATGACAGTGTTAATACCAATGAGTTCTCCATTAACATTTACCAATGCACCGCCACTATTTCCCGGGTTAACTGAGGCATCGGTTTGAATAAGTGCTTCGTAGTAGCGCGGTTCCACTGTTAGCGAACGTTTCGTAGCACTGATGATACCAATTGTTACTGATGGTTGTGCGTTCCCAAGGGATAGTCCGAACGGATTCCCAATAGCCAGTGCCCATTCACCAATCAGTAGATTGTCGGAATCGCTCCACTCAATATGAGGTAAATCTTCCTTTGTATCAACTTTTAGTAAAGCCAAGTCCGACAGAAAATCATAACCAATGATCTCTGCTTTAAACTCTCGTCCATCAGCGATTGCAATCCTGATTTCTTCTGCTTGTTCTATAACATGATAGTTAGTAAGGATATGTCCATCTTTGCTTATTATTACTCCTGATCCCACTTCACGTAACTTACGTTTTGGAGTAGGAGGAAGTTCCCACATAAATTCTCTTAATATCCATTCATCAAGAGAAGTTCGTTGAGTCCGTGTTGCACTAATATTCACAACGGCAGGACTTGCCCGTTCCACAGCATTGACTATCGCTGTTCGTCGTGATTGTGTAACAGCATCCTGAATGTCTTGCTCAGTATATTCATCTGATACATCAGATTGAAGCAAAATCACAAAGAACACGGATATTGCCCCAAGCAATAAAAGAAAAAGTCGTCTATATCTCATAATGTAATAAGAACTTGGTCATAGATTATATTTTGTGTCTATCAATATAGAAAATCTATACCTTCAGTTTCAAAGAAATGCGATAGCCTTCCAAACCTGGATCATTATCAACAATCTCCTGAACATCTGATTTCGTCCTACGTTTCGCAGGAAAGTCATCTGCGTCTGCACAGCGTAGAGCAATCCTTGCCCCGACTGAACTTGCACGTCGTAAGTTGTCCAATTCCACCTTTTCAAGTGTATCATAAGCAGTATGTCCAAATCCGCGTCCTGATGGTGCTGAAGTCGGATCTCCCATGTGGCACGAAGGCACACCTTCAAGGAAAAATGGAAAATGATCAGAGTAGGAATGCACCTTCTGTCCAACAGGCATATCTGCATGTATCTGTTCTTGTGCTGTCATAAAGAACGGTTCCAACGATTCCCAATGATGCAGGACAATCCCCTTACGACTTTTTCCGCCCGCCGCATCCATATTCAACATAAACCTGATATTATCCAATTCATCTGTATGTGCATCAATATACCGAAACGCGCCAGTCAATCCAATTTCTTCAGTTCCAAATGCAATAAATCGGACAGTCCGTTTCAATATATCAGATGCATAAGTTGATAAGACCCTTGCTGCTTCTATAACAGAGACCATACCAGAAGCAGGATCGTGTGCCCCTTGTGATATGTCATGTCCATCATAATGGCACCCCAAAACCACCATCTCATCAGGATTTTCATTTCCCGGTAGGTCACCGACAACGTTCCAAGATGTGCGTGGTTCATTTATATCTGTAGTTTGCAGACGCATCACTACTTTGTCATATCGTTCTAAGCACCGCGTCAAAAAATCACCATCTTCTTTACAAACTGATATACCGGGAATAGGAGCAGGTCTATTGTTCTGTAGACTTCCTGTTTCAGGTCCAACACCGGGGTGTTCACTTACAAAGATGAATGCACTTGCACCACTCAGCACTGCGCGTTCATACTTTTCTTTGCGATGGACCCATCTACCAAGATCACTTGGAGACGCGCTGCTTGCCATCACAAGTTTTGACGTGGCAGTATCACCGAGTTTGCTGTATTCACCTGGACTTCCAAAACCAATAGATAGAAGTTCACCGGTAATATCACCTGATGGACAGTAAGGCAGTGAAATACAGTGCATTGTCCGTTCAATGGGTTCAGTTATTGTCAGTGTAGCATTACCTCGCGTCCATCCTGCATAAGGGTATTCTTCCAATCGGACATCTTTCAAACCATAGCGCGAAAATGTTTCAGAGATAAAAGTTACTGCTTTATATTCCTCTGGAGTCCCGGCAAAACGTGAACCAAAGTCATCGCACAATACTGTCAGATTGTCCATGACTTCGTTGCTCGTGTAAATATCACCGACCATTTGCTGGTCAAGATTTAGATATGGATTACTGTTTTTCATATTCTCCTAATATTGATATTCAATAGTTTAGCAATTTCAATAAACATATTCTACTTTACATTAAAGGTGGATGAAGTGCCAGGTTCTCCTTGGTCTTGCCCGTTGAGAAATGCTGCTAAATCAAGATCATCATCTGGGATAACAGGTGCTTCTTTTATGGGAGTTAGTGTTTTGCTTCGTGCATCCGCGATTTTCTTTAACTGCCATGAATTCAATATCTGTATCCGACCCCAATATTTGTCTATAACCTGATACTGTTTGAAAGTCTTTAATAGTTGATCAATTGTTTCAATAGAAGCTCCAGTTAATCTTGAGAGTCGTTTTGTTGACAATCGAGGGACTAATACAATACCTTTCCTATCAGGTGCAGTTGCAAGATTCAGCAATAATAGTGCGAAACGAGAAGAAGTAGTTCTAAATGCAACATTACTAAAAGCATTGAAGTCTTTGCAGTCCGCAGTTCTGCTCGTATTTAGGATGTTGTGTGAACTAAATTGTCCTTGTTGTTTCCTGTTTCTATCTCTGAGAAATGTCTCTAACAACGTCCTTCGGTGTAGTGGTAAAGTTAAATGCGGTTTCCGTTTGAGAAAGAATGAAAAATCACGGAATGTCGCAATGCCGATACAAACTTCAGTCAAACATTCTGCATAAGTAAGCACTTCAGAGTTTTTACGCAGTATCATCTCTTTGTCTGAGAAAACACCAAACATTTCGCCTGTTTCCAGCACCTCTTTAGTCTCTTGCTTCTCCTCCGATTTTGCATTCATCAAGCGTTTTTCGGTTTTTTCATCGCTATCGTTTGTGGTGTCATCCGTAATCTTTATCCTTCCCTCTTTAATGAAATAAACACCTTCTTCACAGATGCGTTCCTCATGCTTTAGTTCTTTGTTTGAGAGAATCCGCTCTAAAAAATAGGCATCAGCATCGGAAAGGTCTTCAAAGATGTTTAGTTGTTTTACCCACCAATATTTTTCTGATATAAATTTTATCATTTTAGTGATTTCTGTGCCATTCCTATCTGTCCCTGAGAAATTTTGACGTAACTCTCATCTATATCACACCCAGTAAAATTCCTAAAATTTCTCACCGACGCAACACCCGTAGTACCTGCACCAAGGAACGGGTCTACAACAAGGTCTCCTTGGTTACTATGTTTACAGACTAACTCCTCAAACAATGATAGAGGTTTTTGAGTTGGGTGTTGTCTTTTACCTTTATGTCGGGGTATCGGATACTCATAAATTCCTGAGTCATATTCACTGTTGAACGTAGGTTTCCCAACCTTGACACCTACTACAGCCATTTCTCTGCTATTTGAAAGATAAGTAGCACGCATATTCAACGGCACAGGATTGGTTTTCTGCCATATTATCTGACGCATCATTTTGAATCCAGCGGATTCCATCGCATCTTTCACCTTACCTATTTTCCACAGATCATACCAGACGATAGCAGTTCCCCCACGACGTAAGGATTTATAGAACACATTCGCCATATTATCAAGGTTAATCTCTACATGATCCCAGGGACCAAAGTCCATGCTGACAGCAAATCTCTCCACACCGTTCACAACATCAGAAAAGCCAGTTTTTTTGCTAATACAATATGGAGGGTCAGTTAAGACAAGGTCCACTGAACCAACTGGTAACGAATCCATAAATTCCTGATAATCCGCAGCCTTGACAGAAAATTCAGTAATCATCTTTGCTAACCTCTTGTCAACGGTTTGTAGTCGCGCAATTCATTGCGCCTCTCACATTCACTATCCTTAATGAATTTCCTATCGCAATTTCATTTACCAAAATTGGTATAATATCAGTGTAGGATTCCATACCGAAAGAGGGAAGTAAGAATTTTTGTCCCTGCTCGGATACTCCCAACAAATGTCCCACTAATTTTTGATGTGCCGATACGTTTCCGATAACTCACAGGTACTTCACACACTTTCATTCCCATTTTTACCGCTTTGAGTTGCATCTCTATCGTCCATCCAAAGTTCTTGTCCTGCATATTCAACGTTTTGAGTTTATCATAGCGGATAGCGCGAAATGGACCTAAATCAGTATATTTTGCTCCGAAAAAGACACGCATCAGATTTGTTGCAAGTTTGTTTCCAAAACGTGCTTGTGGTAGTAAGGCACCTTTTTCACTCGGTTTTCGTGTACCTATCACGAATTCTGCTTGACCATCCTGTATTGGTTGTACAAGTGCCGTCATCTCTGTTGGGTCATCACTATAATCACCGTCCAAAAACACTACGACATCTGGTGATTGAACGGCAGCTATGCCTGCCAAACATGCACTACCATACCCTCTCCGTGGTTCAGTCACAATCCTTGCACCATATTTACGTGCGATTTCTACGGTGCGATCAGTACATCCATTGTCAACAACGATTATTTCTCCCACTAACGTTTTAGGTATATCGTTGATGACACTTGATATTGCATCTTCTTCATTCAACACAGGAATGATAACCGATACGTTCATAGGATTTAATACCGTTAGATGAGTGAAGGCAAATATTGATCAACAAACTACTCAACAAGAATTACATTCGAACTGAAGGTTCTTCTACTGTCTCAATCAAACGTTCAACGACTGTATCTGGACCAACCCCTTCTGCTTCAGCATGGAAGTTTGTTAAAACACGGTGACGTAACACGGCTGGTGCAACTGCTTTCACATCTTCAATAGAGGCATTATAACGTCCCTTGAGGATTGCTCTGGCTTTAGCCCCTAAGATTAGATATTGACCAGCACGAGGACCCGCACCCCATCGTACCCATTGTTGAACAAAATCAGGTGCATCCTTTTCTTTAGGACGAGTAGCACGACCAAGCTTCACAGCATATTGTATAACATTATCTGCAGCAGGAACTCTTCGGACGATTTGGTGCAGTGATACAATCGCATCACCAGAAAGAGCAGTTTCCAATTCTGGTTCCTCTGCCCCCGTTGTTGACGAGATGATATCTACCTCTTCATCTTCAGCTGGATAATCAATTACAATTTTAAACATGAACCGATCAAGTTGTGCTTCAGGTAAAGGATATGTGCCTTCTTGCTCAATTGGATTTTGTGTCGCGAGTACAAAGAATGGTTCAGTGAGTGTATATTCCTCTCCGCCAGCAGTAACTTGATGCTCCTGCATAGCCTCCAAAAGTGCAGCCTGAGTCTTTGGTGGGGTTCGGTTTATCTCGTCTGCAAGAAGGATATTCGCAAAAATCGGACCTTGGATAAATCGGACGGTTCTATGTCCAGTAGTACGATCCTCCTCAAGTACATCTGTACCGATAATATCCGCAGGCATTAAATCCGGAGTAAACTGAATACGACTGAATTTGAGATTGAGAATATCGGCAAGCGTTTTGATCATCAACGTCTTTGCTAAACCTGGTACACCTTCAACGAGACAGTGACCGCCGGCAAAAAGTGCCATTAACATCTGGTTGATCACCTCTTCTTGACCGATAATAACTTTTTTCAGTTGTGTCACTATCAACTCTTGACTTTCCATCAACTCTTCTATTGCTTGGACTTCTTCTGTTGCTGGCATCTATTTACTCCTTATAGTGAAATGTAAAAACACGTGCACACTCCCCGGTAGATGCGGTTTCCTAACCGCATCTATAACACTGAACAAACACCGGTTCGGTTAGGAAACCGAACCTACCGTCGTGTGTAAATAATTATGGTTAATAAAATTGATCTAAATGTTAATATCGTTAATTCTGATGCTATTGTGTTATGATAAATCGTTTCGTGCTTTTGCTGGTAGCAATCCTCACAACATCTTTCAGATGTCCAATTTTTGCAGCATCCACTCTTGGTGCGTTAAAACGGACAACTTGCTTCATCTCTGCTTTCTTTTCAGATTTCTTGTAATCCAACTGAATTTCGGCAATATCAGTGCGGAGTTCATTATTCTGGGGTATCATCCGAATACGATAAGGTGCTTCCACTTCAACAGTGGTATGGTTTTCAAATGTTAAAGCCTTGCCGAGAACAGCAGGATGGTCACGTTCCTCATCTCGCAACAACTTCGCATACGGATTACTAACAACAGGAAGTTCAAGAATGTATTGATCCGCAATCTCATATAAATACTCCTGACAAGACCACGTCAGTTTTATCTTTAATTCCGGACTCATCTCGGTTATATCAGATATTTCAAAATCCTCAACTTTTGCACGTTCATCTAATTCAAATAAATCACGTAGAAATTGAATCCTTTGATCGCGATGACTTGTAGCTAACAGACGTGCACGTAATCTTGAATTGAATTCTCCTGACACACGTAACTCGTGCGTAACCTCAAGACTTCTATCATTTTTGACAATAACATGAGTTTCTGTTTGACGAATATTTGAGTTTGCAGGAAGCATCGGACTCTTGCGAAAGGCATATAAATGTTGTTTTACTTTATCACCGTCCAGCACTTGATCTTCAACGATAGGTGCACCTAATTCTTTACCGTCAGCCTTTTGTGCATCTGTATTGATAATCAATGTCCACCTGTCTTGATCACTGGCAGGAAAATCACCATACGCACAAGTATGGGCAGTCGGATCAAGCCAAATCAACTCTTTATTTTTGCCACCATCTACTGCCAAAATCATGTGATTGAAATAAGCAAGTGATGGCACATCATGCACAATGCGACTTGCCTTACCAGCTGAAATCAGCACAGGATAAGAATCAATCCCTGCAACGCGCAACATCGTTGAAAGCAATGTTGATTTTCCTTTACAATCACCCCACTCTTTCTTCAGAACTTCACCGGCAGGATAAGGTTTAATCGCCCAAATACCACGTTCATCACCTGCATACCGTATCTTTGAGGCAACAAATTCATAAAGTCTCTTAATTTTTTCTTCACGTGTAAATGCACCAAAGAGTAACTTTTTCGTTTTTGCTTCTATTTCATCTGTAATCCTATCCTGCTCCCGAATCAATGTAGCATACCAAGTAACTAATTCATCCCAAGAATCCAGTGATGTCAAGCTAATGCTATATGCTAAATCTGAAACAGCTGGCATCAAAGGTTCACTACGTAATGCAGGAACATCTTTCGTCTCAAATGTATAGGTGCGTGTATAGTTATTTTCTGTAATTGTTGGTTCTATCTGTGGTCCATCAACTTCATAATAGAGTTGCTTCTTCTTAGGTATGTGCGTTGTTAGACGGTAATATTGGATAGGTTCATCAACTTGGAAGAAGACTTGCCGCCAAAACTCACCTTTCATTGCATCCCGCAGGTTTTTTGCAGAATAAGCATAGTCAATGATACAGCCATCGGAAATCTTAGGTAATTCAAAATACAACAGACGCGTATTGACGAGTAATCCCATTTCAGCAGCACTTGCGGGTGTAATACCACGAACAATATCACTTTCATCTAATTCTACGCGTGTCCCATCAGGTTGTATGGTTCGCGCATGATGTATCGTGACGTCGTCTCCTCCTTGGGCATAAGGAATACGGATCTTACCAAGATGGTGTCCATCTTTATTGAATATTTTTACAACCCGACGTGTGGAATGTACACGTTTGCCATCCTCATCAAGGTCAAATACCTCTCCTTCCCACAAGATTACTGCACCATCATCAGGATGCTCTGCCTGTGACGGGGCATTTTTTATCCGTGATTGAATCTCTGCTTCATCAGTTTCACTGATAAAGTTGTAAGGAAGTGAGGATTTTCCCCTCATCCCAGACAGTTCCTGTTCTGCTGTGTTCTCTTCAAGCTCAACATTACCATTATCTTGTGTATTTGGAACGGGTAATACATCCGAGTCTTCTTGTTGATTCTGAGCGGTATTTTCTATTTTAGGGAGTGGAATAAGCCGTTTGCCCAAAAACGTCTTACCAGCGAGCGTGCCTTCTCCGTTCGCTTCTACGTCTTTACGGGAAGCACGACCATCACCATTGTCGTCAAGATGAGGGTGTTCTCCTTGCATCGCACCATCTTGTTCATACCATTCGTCTATACGGGTCTGCAACCACATATACGCTTCCAACAACGAGATAGAACCATCTATGTTAGTATCCGCAGTTGGTTCGGAGAAAACATCAACGAAAAGGTCACCAAAACCTGCTTGAGAAGCATATCCTTCTTTTGCTGAACTTGACGTGATAATAATCCTTCCCGTTGCACTGATGTCTGTGACGATCCTCGCACTATATTGAAACCCAAAAACAAGCAGCTGTTGTTCTGCACTTATATTGTTTATGTTATCGGTATATTCTTGCTGAGTTATGTCCCGTCCCGGTAAATTGAATTTCACGCCAGACGAAGTGCGCGTGGCATGTCCAATCATCAATAGGATAAATCTGTCTGTCGGTTGTACCTTTTCTGCAAGTTGTGTGAATGTATCCAAAACTTTTTCACGTCTTGCTTCTCCATCAACAAGTCCCGGCAGCATGCCGGAATCTTCAAAAAGGAAAGTAATCTGTTCAGCAGGATAACCGTATTGTTCTGTAAGCAATTGATGAAATCGAGAGGTCGCACTCCAAAACTGGTCATAATAAGATTTCTCGCCACCAGCACCACCGACTATTAGAACATAATCTGCTGCAAAAGTCGTTGAGGTTACTATGAGAAAAACGACAATGATTGCTGTGATTGTACTACGCATTTTTCTTTCTCCGATTAAACTTTGTCTGTTGTTGCCAAAAGTTTGGTATTTCGCCATTTATTACAGAACATCTACATGTTTTACATCTTATTCAAATTATAACGCAAAATCTCCGCTCGTTCCACCTGATTTCTTAACTAACCTTATTCCAGATATACACATCTCTCTATCTACCGCTTTGCACATATCGTATACAGTCAAACCTGCAACGGACACCGCTGTGAGGGCCTCCATTTCTACGCCTGTTCTGCCGACAGTTTGCACCTCAGCTTCAATCTCAATTTGTTCTTCCACAATTGTCACTTCAACACGGATAGAAGTGAGATTAAGCGGATGACACAACGGGATAAGATCACTTGTCTTCTTGGCTGCCATATATCCTGCAAGGCGAGCGACTTCTAACACATTCCCTTTCTTCATCTGTTGAGCAGAAATAAGTTGCAGCGTTTCTGGTTTGGCAGTCACATGACCCTTGGCAATAGCAGTGCGTAATGATTGCGGTTTACCACCTACATCAACCATCCGCGTATTGCCTTTCTCATCAAAATGTGTTAATTCTTTCATAGGGGATTTTCATTAATGATTTTTTCGTAGGTTTCGCGAAATTTTTGGATATAATTGCTGTCACCATGATATGCTATAACATCAGTCGGGTTGGGGTGTATGAGTTCGCCTCGTTTTTGCACATTAGCACTAAAGTCTTCCACGTCAAACGTTTCACCAATATGTTGACAATATCCTTTCGCGCCAGCAACAGCTGCCCCAAGTGCAGCACCACCTTTTTCTATAGAGGCTACGGGACGGTTCCAAATTCCAGCAACACGTCGCATAATCTGTTCACTGCCAGTCGCACCGCCTGTTACATACAAAGGTTCTTGCGAAGGTTTTGTAAAGACTTTGGAATAGATATACACAGCTGTCAGACTTGTCTCTATTACACCAGTATAGTCATTAGCCAAATTTGCTGTATCAGATTCATCTATCCGAATCAAATCAAATGCCCCTGACACAGGAAACGACTCTGTCTTCGGTTGCCAAAAAGTCAGATTATTGCCGGGGGACACCTCTTGCAAAGCAGATTCCGCTGGTTCATATTCCTCTTTAGCAAGTCCGTAATTATTTCTAACAGCGTCCCACACCATAGCCCCGTTCGTGCGGCATCCAAACATAAACGGACGACCAATACCATCATACATAGCATTTGCAAACCCTTCAGGATCAAGTGTATCACCATCTGTTGATACCATATTGACAAAACTTGTGCCAAGACTGAGAAGGTCTCCCGCAACAGGAACTTTCGCCTGTGGATTGTCTCCTGAACCAGCAATAATCGCACAATCTGCTGAGAAACCGTATTTCTCTACAAAATACGTAGCGATATTTCCAACAACAGAATCTGGTGGAGCAAGTTCTGGCAATTTACTTCGTAATCCTTCCGATCCTCCCGGTAAATCATCGGCAGTTGCAGAAAGCAATTTTGAATCCCACTCTTTACTACGATAGTTCATCAGCGACATACCGCATCCATTGCCTGTGTCAATAGGAACTATCGGATTAGCACACAGTACTGCCGGAATAAAACTACTGATGAGTTGGATTTTATCTGTTGCAGCATAAGAACGTGATGATTGTTCTCCAACACGACGAATCACAGCACCTGTAAACCTGAGCGGTGCATCGGAACCAGAACGTTCTATCATCTCCGCTTTTCCACCGACCGCTTCTCTCACATGTTTGGTCTGTTCAACAGTATTAGCAGTCATCCAGATAGGAGCAGAATAATATGAAAAGATACCACCTAAAAGCGTTTTTAGTGCTAACGTACAACTTTCTGCTCTCTGTAGGTTAGAAAGTATAATCCCAGCGTTCTTGTTCAGATACACATGTCCATGTTGCTGTCCAGATGTGTTGATAGCAACGATATTCTCTAAAGCAACGCCTGCCTCACGTATATCTGCAAATACCGCATCGAGTGATGCCATATACATCAATGGAGGTTGTTCCGCTTCACCATCAGACTTCGGGGGCAAGATATAATCCTCTCCAATACCGAAACTGTTCGTACGCTCATCAGCACGATAATCAATGGAGTGTTCAAAACACTTCTCAGCAGTATCTACATCAATAACGAATGCCGACAAACTCTGTGTACTTGAGTCTAAACCCAGTGAAAGTCGTTGATTTTCTTGATTTGCCACTTACTACATTCCTTTCAAGTTCGGTACTCTGTTCCTTCTTGGTAACGCTCTTTACCAGTAGTCTCTAACAAGCGTTGATAGACTGAAAATTCTTACACGATCCCCACCTGTATAAATTCAGAAATTGCTGGTTCGTAGTCGCGCAATTTATTGCGCCTCGGACATTCCAGTTCAAAGGGGTTATTGACCTATAGAATCGCTCGTATTATCAATTTCCAGGATAAGTACGATTTTCCAATTCTGCAATGAATTTCTCTGATGCAATTGCTGCCGCCGCACCCGCACCTGCAGCAGTTATCGCCTGACGAAACACATGATCATGAACATCTCCTGCAGCAAATACACCATCAATGTTCGTCCGTTGCATCTCATCAACGATGATATAACCTTGGTCGTCCATAATTATGACATCTGTGAACAACTCAGTGTTCGGAATATGTCCTATAAAGATAAACACACCATCAATCGGAAAAAGTTCAGTCGCACCTGTCTTGACATTTTTGAGTTTTGCACCAGTCACCTTTTCGTCATTACCACATATTTCCTCAACGACGGTATCCCAAATAAACTTGATTTTATCGTTTTTGAATGCACGTTCCTGCATTATTTGACTGGCACGTAGTTGGTCGCGACGGTGGACGACATACACTTCGGATGCGTATTTCGTCAAAAAGATACCTTCTTCCAAAGCAGCATCCCCGCCTCCCACAACGATAAGTCGCTGATCCTGAAAGAAAAAGCCATCGCAAGTTGCACAGTAGGACACACCACGACCTCCATATCCCTCTTCACCTGGTATATCAAGAGTACGCGGGGAAGCTCCTGTGCATACAATCACAGATTTCGCATGGTACTCTTTACCGTATGTTTTCACGACAAACGGATGTTTCTCGAAATCTACAGAGGTTACTGTGTCAAATTGGACTTCAGTTCCAAACCTTTCCGCCTGTTCCTGCATGCCTTGAATAAAGACTGATGCTTCATTACCAAAAAAGCCAGGATAATTCTCAAGGTCAAGTGTTAATGAAAGTTGACCACCCAATGCTTCACCTGTAATAAGAATAGGTTCCAACATTGCACGAGAGGTGTAGACTCCCGCAGCAAATCCTGCAGTACCACCACCTATTATCACTATATTTCTATTTTCTATGTTGTTTGTATTCATTTTCTTTATTCTATCTTATAGACTTAATGATTTATAATAGTCAAGATATTATTACGACATCATTGGCATTACATTCATTCTCGGAATCCCATCAACAATTGGATAGGACTTCTCACAGTTCTGGCAAAGAATACGATGTGCTTCCCACAAAATGTCAGCTTTACACTTCGGACAGGCAAGAATGTCCTTGAGTGTTTTCGTCGGTCGACCTATCCGGCTTCTCGCAAAAAGTGATTTCGCAAATGACACAATACCACGAGGAACAATACTTTTGAACATCAACCATAATTCTTTATGGATCTGTTCTGTTGAATCAAATGTTAATAATCTCTCTATAGTTTTCGGACAAGACAAATTGATTGGTGAATCTGACTTACGCAAAATCTCGTAGTTAATCGTCCTTTCCCACTCGTATTGGACAAGGAACAGGTCGTGGTGCATAATATGAAACTTTCTCCAATACTTGTCTTGTGCAGCTAAAGTATGGAAAAGCTGACCAAATTCTGCACGCTTTGGGTTCTTGTATAAAACCAGACGACCATTGATCCGGTTCACTACCCAATTGTGATAATGCCATCCGTAAATCCGTTCTCCTATTTCTGATGGAGTTTCAATATAACCTCTTGATGAAACACGCATCATTTCGGAAAGAAGTCTGTCAGGATTTTCAACGTGTTCTAATACATGCAAACAGATAACGTAATCAAAGGCACCGTCTGCAAATGGTAGAAATTGCCCATCAGCTTCTACCATCGGACGATCTGTCACAATCATGCCACCACGTTGTTCGTCATCATCAATGAACTTATCACATAGGACATCTGAGCGAACATTTGGATTGTGACCACTGCCAATTTCTAATACGAAATCATCTGCACGAATGTTCATTTTTGCACTACCATTGTAATATAGGGGCTAAGATATGGAATCATATTTGCAACTAATCTCCCTTTTAAGCCAAACCCAACGGCTTTCTTTACTATCCTGAACCCATGCATCTTAAAATAGTAGGCAATATCAATAGGGTTAGCATAATATGCACTGTCTGCGTCCCCACCGATAGCGTCCACTTCTAAAGCCGGTTCTCGATATAAAAAACGCGGGCTTTTAGTAAAGTATCGTTTATTGAAATAGAGTCTACAATTATGTATGAACTGCTGAAATGCTTGTTGTTTCGTCTCTGCCCATACAGGTCTTCCCTGTTTGCCACGTATCAATCGTATCCAATCGAGAAAAGGTGTTATAGGTGAACAGAGATTTGGACCAGAAATCACTACCACGCCACCTTTACGAACAACACGAACCATCTCCGATAATGCCGTTTCTACATCAGGAAGATGTTCTACAAGTTCATTTGAACAGATAACATCAAAAGACTCGTCGGCAAAAGGCAACTCCAAAACATCACAAACTTCATACTGTAACGTAGGATTTTCCCATTTTCGCGCATCTTCCAAGAATAGAGAGGATATATCTGTTCCAACCACATCAAATCCCGACTGATTTAGCAAACGAGATGATATGCCGTTCCCACAACCAAGATCCAAAATCTTACCATCCTGCGGAATAAATCGGGTGACTAATTCTACATAATGTCGGAGATAAGTTTCATCATGCGCAGCTAACAAGTCTTTGTAGGATTCCGATGTTTCGTAAAACTCACGCATCCGCTGCCTGAGTTCTAAGGATGATTCAGAAACTGATGTGCCAACCATTGTATTCTAATCCCGTAATGTTACTTATTTACGTAGCGTATTCCAAGGGGCTTCATCAAATACGTCAATCAATTGATATCCTTCTTCACCCATGCTCGGACTTAGCGTTACAAACAACTTCGCAGGTTGATCCGACACATTAAAGGAGGCATGTACCACATCTGCAGCTATAAAAACAGAATCACCCGCATTCAATACTTGCTTCTTATCCTCTAACCACTGTTCCACACTACCCTCAATGACGTATATCACCTCTTCTTGGTCTGGATGTTTATGAAAGTCATGTCCGAAACCCGGAGAAAGACTAACTTCCATTGCAACAATATCTTTCCCGCCAGTCGTAGCAGGACGACTCAACCAACCAATCGTCCCCCAATCTAATTCATCTCTTTCAACTTCTGCAGATACTATAAATTTTCCATTCATTCGTGAGTTCACTCCTTTGAAAAAAATACCACTTCTAATAAATAACATACCCTTCAAGAAAAAGACTGTTCGTAGTCGCGCAATTCATTGCGCCTCGGACATTTATAGTAAAAGTCATAATTATTTACACACGACGGTAGGTTCGGTTTCCTAACCGAACCGGTGTTTGTTCAGCCGCCTAGATGCGGTTAGGAAACCGCATCTACCGGGAATGTGCACATATTTTTTGATTTCACTATAATGTAAAAAGAGAAATTCAATTTTAGAAATGCTATATCAGACTATACAACAAAATCCTACATAATTTCAAAAATGTAGGTGAACCCAACAGAGTTCACCTACATAAAAGAATTAAACTAATAGTGCTTCCTGTTACTTGTTAGACTTGATGGTACCCCAGGTAGTGGCTAATTTGTCCAGTGCCTCAACAGCAGTACCACGTTCAACACCGATATTCATCTCTCGAATTACTTCCTCTTCACTGAGGGCACGGCTCCAGATACGCACTTCATCAATCAAACCGAGGAACCTTCTGTTTGCACCTTCCGCAGTTGTTCCGACAAAGACTGCAGACGTATCCGCAGTACCGGGTAGAGCACTTTTTCCAGGAAATTCACCGATGTTTTCTCCATTCAGCCAAAACCTGTGCACGCCATCATCAACTTGACCAACAACATGCTGCCACTCATTAAGTGGGATCATGGTTGCACAGGTACTACCGCCACCTGCACTTAAGTGTAGACATTCACTGGGTGATTCAGTATAGAAACTATATGAACGCGGACTGTTACCTTTCGCGACAATCCCTTGCCAACGTTGGTTATTAGGTCCCATGTGTCTTTCAGCATTTATCCAGGCCATCACAGTTACACTTGTTTCAACTGTAAGAATATCGTCATGTGGTACTTCTACCCAATCAGTCTCACCATTAAATTTCATGGCGTTCCCGAACTTTCCATCTGCTAACTGCGGAGACCCCATGATTTCACCATCATTCCCATATTGAGAATGATCTATAGCAGTACTTCCATCTACTTCATCAAACGAGAAATATAGGATAAGAGATTCCTCGGAATCTACTGCTGCATGCGCAAATGACGCTACAAATAGAACAAGTATTGATAATAAAATCATATACCTCATTGTTGATTTTTCCTCCAAATCTTATTTTCTTCAAGTAATCTTGAAGTCGTTTTATATAGATTATTAAAATAGTTAATTACAAAAGTGTAATTACTTTATTTGGCCTTTTATTGTCCCCCAAGTAGTTGCAACTTTATGTCGTGGATCAACTGGGAAGAGCTCAAAATGTCCTTTATCCATCTGTTCATTGACCTCTTCTTCAGAAAGGGCACGGTTCCAAACACGAACCTCATCAATTAATCCGAGTAACAACCGTCCTGCACCTTCCGCTGTAGTACCGATGAAGACATTTGATGTATCACCACCACCCGGAAGATTCGCTTTACCCCCACTTTCACCAGCTATCTCACCATTGACCCAATACCGGTGTATACCAGCTTCCTGATGTACTGCGACATGAACCCATTCATTTAATGCAATCGCAGTATTACAGGTACTACCAGTAAAACCACCCGCAGGACCGATACTGAAGTGAAGACACATTGTTGGTAAATGTGTATAAAAACTATAAGAACGCGGACTATTTCCTTTTGCAACGATTCCTTGCCAATTTACGCCACCAGGTCCTGAGTGTCTTTCAACATTGATCCAAGCCATTGCTGTAACATCCTTATCAACAGTAAGACTTTCATGGTGTGGAATTTCAACCCATTGGCTTGAGCCATCAAGCTCAATTGCCTTTCCATGTTTACCATTAGCTAATTCCGGGTTGCCCTTCAATTCACCGTGATTCTCATACTTGGAATGGTCAATTGCCATATCATCATCGCTAAGGTTGTCAAATGAGACATAAAGAATTAGCGAATCTTCCGGCTCATTCAGTGCATGGACAAATGGTACCACAAGCATTGCAATTAATATAATAACAATTATATTTTTCATTTTTCTCCTTTTATTTATTAGAGTGTTCTATAGGTTTTCAAATCTATCCTACAGATACACTTATAAGGACGATACAATATGAACGTCCTTGTTTTACTGTTGTCCCTTCAAACTACCCCATGTAGTGGCTAATTTATTCCGAGGATCAACAGCAAATATCTCAAAATGTCCTTTCTCCTTATGATCATTAACCTCTTCTTCAGTCAGAGCGCGGTTCCAGATACGAACTTCATCTATCATACCGAGCAAATATCTGATATTTCCAGGACCCGCAGCACCAATCGCAACAGGGGCTGTATCAGCGTCCCCAACAGCGTCCACTTTCCCGTCAATCTCCTTGACCATCTCACCATTAATATAATAACGATGTGTGCCATTGTCAAGTTGGGCAACAACATGGTTCCATTCATTCAAACTGATAGGTGTGTCGCAAGAACTGCCACCGAAACCTCCTGCCGGACCAATACTAAGGTGTAGACATTTCGACTGCAAATGGGTGTAGAAACTGTAAGAACGAGGTCCGTTACCTTTAGCAGTTATCCCTTGCCAATTGGCACCTTCAGGACCGGAATGACGACCAATATTGATCCAAATCATTACAGTCACTTCTTTTGTTACAGTGAGGGATTCATGATGCGGGATTTCAACATATTCGTCCTCGCCGTTAAGTTCAAGAGCTTTGCCAAACATGCCCTTCACGTGTTTCGGATCACCCTTCATCTCACCATGATTTCCATAATTTGAATGGTCAAATGTCTCTTTTCCATCAATCGTATCAAACGACATGTAGAGGATAAGCGAATCCTCAAGTTCATTAGCAGCAAACACGATAGTTGAAACAGACAGAAAGAAGGCTAAAACAAGTAATACTTTCTTCATAATTCCTCACTTTTCATACTACCAAAAAACGCAAAACCTAATAATCTAATTGAATGACTTTTCTGCCTTCAATAACTAAATACCTCTGATTGACAGACAGATCTGTTTTCCTATCTATCTGACCTGAAGGCCATTTAATTTCAAGGAGGTCAATCTGTTCCGCTTTTCCAACACCAAAATGTGCTCGTATATCATGGAAAGAGAGGTAACTACCACCACCATGCACTTCTCGGTACTGAACATGTTCACCAACGACTACCTTTATTTTCGCTCCAAATCCTGAACGGTTGCTCTTCAATCCATCTAATTGTATTTGTACCCAATTGTTCCTATTACCAACTACATTCTGAAGCAAATCTGGAATCTGATTACAGTTCGTAACTAAAATATCAAGATCACCATCATTGTCATAATCACCAATCGCAGCACCACGACTGACCTTCTTCAAAGATAACCCATCAGCCTCTGAAACTACATTTGCAAACGTTCCATCTCCCAAATTCCGAAATAGCAGATTTTTTTGCGGGTATGATACATGCTTCTCCAACTCAGAGATATTATCCATCAAATGTCCATTCGCAACAAAAATATCTTGATAACCATCGTTATCATAATCAAAGAACTTGATACCCCAACCAAGATACCCATGCGTGATCTCGGCTATTCCTGAAGGTATCGTATTGTCAAGAAAGAAACTGCTATCGTGATTATGGTAAAGTGTGTTCGTTTCGGTCTGATAGTTGCTAACAGTGATGTCAAGTTTCCCATCGTTATTATAATCACCGAAATCAGTTCCCATCCCAGCTTCTTCTTTTCCCATATCATTGTAGCAAACACCAGAAATTAATGCAACCTCTAAAAATTTACCTTTTCCATCATTTTGTAATAGAAAGTTCGGATCCTGATCGTTGGCAACATATAAGTCCATATCGCCATCGCCATCATAATCACCAAAGGTCACACCCAATCCATGCATTGGCAAAAGGTCGGATGGACGATATTGCGCCGACACATCAGTAAACGTCCCGTCTCCATCACTTAAGTAAAAAGTGTCGTGAACAGCAGGATACGCATGAGGTCCACAATAGACATGAACCCCACGTTCATCGCAACGTCTATCTTCTTTCGGATGGTAATTAGCATAGTTCGTCACATAGATGTCCAAATGACCTTCGTTATCAATGTCAACAAAGACGCAACTTGTTCCCCATTCCTGATTCGCAACTCCTGCTTCCATAGTTACATCTTTAAATGTACCATCACCTTGGTTCTGATAAAGTTGGTCTGCTCCAAAGTTTGTAACATAAAGGTCAAGATCACCATCATTATCATAATCTCCAACTGTAGCACCAGTTCCATAAGCAGTACTCCCAACACCAGCAGCTTCAGTTACATCCGTAAAAGTACCATTCCCATTGTTTCGGTACAGCACATTAGTAGGTGACTTTTCTTGTGCGTTATCTACTTGTATTGCCCCATTCACAAGATAAATGTCAAGATCTCCATCACCATCATAATCAAAAAAACCACCACCTGAACCGAGAAATTCATTGAATAATCTCTTTCCACTTCTACCATCGGTATGTTCAAATTCAATTCCAGCAGACTCAGTAACATCTACGAAAATCTGTTCCGATAATGCAGCATCATTATTAAAAAATAAGGTTAAAATCACAAGAAATATAGGGTGGATAAATTGAGGGATAGTAAAAATTCTTGATAAATTTGTCTTATACATAAGGATTCAGTCTGAATCATTTTTATTTATTTCTTCAGACGTTCCAATCTCCGAATTTCTGTCCAAGCATCTCTATCGGTAGGAACTATTTTTGTAATGTGTTGATATATCTCAATCGCTTTATCTATGTGCCCCTGATGTGCATAGATTTCTGCCAACCCGTGATACGCCAAACTATGTTCAGGCATCTTCTCAATTGCCTTCTGCAGGTGTGATATCGCCTTTTCATCAGAATCCTGTTGTGAATACAACCACCCTAATCTAACGTGTGCTTCAACAGCATCAGGTTTCAACTCAAGAACTTTATGGAAAAGTGGTATAGCACGATGTAGGCTATTGAGTTCCATATAGAACCTACCCAACTGATCATAACCGTCTACAAACTTCGGATTTAACCGAATTACTGCTTGATATGTCCTAATTGCAGCTGGTACATTCGCATGTTCTGCATGGATTTTCGCCAATTGCATACGGAGTGATGCGTTGGCTGGATCTTCAGTTAAAAAACCTTCTATGGTATAAGTCTGGTCATAATAATCTTTCATCTTCTGGAATAGTTTCAACTGCACAGATGCTGACTCTATATCACCAATTAAACGATAAGCCTTAGCAAGATTATAGTATGCGCTTTGAATAAACGGCTTTTTCTGAATCGCAGTTTTATAGTAGGTAATAGCTTCCTGTGGTCTGTTCCGCATTAAGGCAATTAATCCAAGCCATTGATACACTTCAGGAAAATCTGGGTTGAGTTGAAGAGTTTTCTTAAATGCAACCAATGCATCCGGAAATTTCGCTTGGTGTGTGTAGATATAACCAAGACGGTAATGAGTATCAGCAACCAATGGATGTCTATCTACCGCTGCTATCGCATGAACTTCAGCAACATCCAATTTGCTCTGTTCACTGTAAATTTCCGATAACAGAAGGTGTGTTAATCCTGTTATATGGTCATTTGTGTGATCCTTTTTCTTGGACGCAATTGAGAATATCTTTTCTGCTGTTTCTATTGCTAACGCTAATTCATCTTGTAATTTATATACATTCGCCAATTGAAATAAGGCATCAATATCATTTGGCTTCCTTGATAGTATCAATTGGAAGGTGTCAACTGCTTTCGGATAAATCTTTAGTCTTATATACTGCGTACCTTGTTTCATTTCAGTTTCATATTGATCAGAACTGACAGTCATCGAGGTTTGCAATAAGATAATAACTAATAATACATGATGAATGTGTATCTTAAACATCAGATGATACAGTGTATGACAAACTTTCATGCTAATATGCTCAATCAGTGTCCGATTGTTTTTCCACGACATCTTTAATCCAAGATAGCGCAGCCATACTTGATGACCACCCAATTGAAGTTATAGCCAGCAAAGCCACCTGTTGGATCTCATCTGGTGTAATACCCTCACGTAACGCACGACGCGTATGTGAATGCACCGCACCTTCGGACTTCGCACCTATCGCCAATGCAAGCTTAACAAGACGCACAGTTTTCGGCTCAAGCGAACCCGAAGTGCCACACGCCTCACCCAATGCCTGATATGCTTGCCATACTTCTGGATATTCTTCAATTACACCTTGAAGAAAATCTGGTAATTTATCTTTCATGATAACTCAAAATCTAACTAACTTCCTCTTTCTGTGGTGCTTCGGTATCCTGTTGTGTAGTAGTTGCGTTCTCCTCTTCTTGAGACTCATGAAGTCCTGATTTAAAGTTCGTTATGCTCTTACCAAGTCCACGTGCCAATTCAGGCAACTTCTTCCCACCAAATAGTAGTAAGGCAACTAATACTACCGCAATTATCTCCCAATGACCAAACATATCTGTCTCCAAATAAATTTTGTGATTTGTATTGTAAATTCAACACTTAATTCTAATTATGTATTGTACTATATTTCTTATATAATTTCATCTAAAAATTACAATATCACCATAACATTATAATTACAACCTCCTAAAAAGCTTGAAATCTGCGATCCAGAAGAAAGAACCCGCTCGCATCCGCGCAACTCATTGCGCCTCTTACATTCATAGTAATAGGCATACTCCGTGTGCCGTCTATTTTTTGAATACCACCTTGAAACTTCAGAAGCATAATCCTGTAATCTTGGTTCAGACAAGAATCCGAGATTCAGGAATTGTGTAGGTTCGTAAAATTAGAAATGGTATGACCTGCTTTTCTTGAAGGGTGTGTAAAGTTCTTGGCAAAATGGACACAGACATTCTATAGGAGGGATCTCCGAATCGCGAACTGTCGGGAATCGGAGTTCCCTCGGACAATGAATTTGGCGGTTAATGTCGAGAACTTTACATACCCATTTGGAACAATATCTGAAATTATTGTGACTGTTGTCCAGTTTTGCTTGGATTCGTCCATAGATGTCAATTTGTTGAGATAAGGCAGTCGGAAACTCGGATGCCTGCCTGCAAGTGGGCATTGGTCAGAAAACAGCAATTATTCAACGATTGAATACCTCTGCGTATGTCATGAATGTTTGCATTAATTGCATTAATTTCTATTATAATTTGGATTTATTTATGAAAAAACCTTCGCGAAAAAATAGAGTTAGCTTCAGTCATAATAAGAGATTATCAATGAGCTGGGTGTATTTCTGAGACTGAAAGAATGCGGGGCACGGAGACTCCGCAAGACAATGGTTGGTGAGAACTTAGTGCCAAAAACTTTACACACCCTTTCTTGAAAATATATTTGATAGATCAACATTTTTATGCTATACTTTCCAATAATTGGTCTTCCAATATTGAAATGAAATAATATAGGGCATATTGGAACTAACAAGAAACAACGAAAGGAGACGAGATGAGATTTATACGTATCTATGTAATTATACTATTTGCTGTATGTTTCGTGATCCTTCCCACACAGGCTGCGTTTGATGCCGATAACATCATGGGAATGTGGCTCTTTAATGAGGGTAATGGAGACACAGCAAAAGATTCGTCAGGAAACGGCAACGATGGTGAAATCATCGGTGGTGCAAAATGGGTTGATGGACAATTTGGAAAAGCACTTGAATTTGATGGTACGGATGACTGGGTTGAAGTTCAACACTCGGATGCTGTTGCGTTTGAAAAAGGAACTTCTTTCTCTATTACACTTCATTACAATGGATCAGCAGTAGGAGGTTCTCTTGTCGGCAAAGGCTATGAAGATACAACGCAAGTCAAACCTTGGTATTTGTTATGGAATGGTGGTGGTGATGCAAATGTATCTTTTTTTCTTCGCACTTCAGCAGATGCGGAGTCCAAAATAAATAGTACAGTGCCTGTCTCAGATGAAGAATGGCATTTTATTGCTGCTGTCGCAGATGCAGATTCAAAGAAAGTTTCCTTGTGGATCGATGGAAAAAAGAATGTTGAGGGAGTCTTCAATGTTTCTGAAGGGTATGGTACAAATGATAGCGTTTTTCATATAGCACGACACTTTGATCGATATACAAAAGGTATAATTGATGATGTTGGAATCTTTAATGTTGCATTGACCGAAAATGATATGGACACTATCATGGAAAATGGTTTAGAAGAGGCTGCAGCAGTAGACGTTGTAGGGAAACTCACAACAACATGGGCTAACATTAAGCGAAATATAAAATAAAATTAGGAGATATATTTGATGAAATATTTTGGATTTACATTAACTTTGTTATTTAGTCTCGTTTTACTTATAGCATATCCAAGTTATGCAGAATACGGTTATGAAAATATCACAGGATTGTGGCTTTTTGATGAAGGTGAAGGCACTGTAGCAGGTGATTCATCAAGTCAAAACAGTGAAGGTCAAATTCACGGAGCAACTTGGGTAGATGGCAAATTTGGAAAAGCATTGCAATTTGATGGAACAGATGACTGGGTTGAAGTACAACATTCTGAAAATGTTGCTTTTGAAGCTGGAACATCCTTTTCGCTCACCGCTCATTTCAAAGGAACAGTGGTCGGTGGTTCACTTGCAGGAAAGAATTATGAAGATACAACGCAGGCAACGCCTTGGTACATGATCTGGAGGCGGCAATAACAAAGTGACTTTCTTCTTACGGGATAGTGCTAATGCAAGTTTCAGACCAGAAAGTACAACTGAAATTGGGGATGATCAGTGGCATTTCGTTGCGGGTGTGGCAAATGTAGATACAGGAAATGCATCCATTTGGATAGATGGAAATATGGAAGCTGAAGTTGATTTCAATACTGACGATGGATACGGAACAGCTGAAGGCGTGTTTCATATCGGTCGACATTTTGACAGATACACAAATGGAATCATTGATGAAGTTGCACTCTTTAACGTAGCATTAACTGAAGACGATATTAACTCTATCATGTCTGACGGTCTTGTAAGTGTCACTGCTGTTGAAGCACAAGGGAAACTTGCTACGACTTGGGGGACAATCAAAGAACGCACTTCAAAATAATGTGTAATAAAGTATAGGGAACGTTCTCTGTTGCTACTACACACTATTTGCATGTATGTTACAGAACATTCGCTCAAAAGGTAGGCGCGCTTTCATGAAGATTAAGAAATAAATCAGGTAATTTCTTAGAGATGTCCGGTGCGGTTAGGAAACCGCACCTACCGGGTTTGGAAAAATGAGAATTACCGAATTAATAACTTAATTTTCATCTAAGCAAGTTTCAATATTAAATATGCACATTGTCCATTGATAGCGGGCGGGGAAACCCCGCCCCTACGAACTCGGTGGCATTATCTGTCGAAAAAATCGGAAGATTATTATTTAATATTGCTTAAGCGTGCCGAAAAATCAGAATACCATTAAAAATTACAACATTTTAGTCACAATTGGTAGAAAAACGTGAGAATTGTGTAAATCATATACAGAAATACTGAAGTTTTCATTTTGTAAAGGAAACAAATAGTCATGAAAAAGTCATTACCACTCTTTGCATTAGCACTGTTGATGTTGATTGGATTCGGTTGTGGTTCAACGGAAGACCCAATCGATGAACCTGAAGAGGTGCAATTAGAACTTGGCAAACTTCAGGTGCAGATAGAATCAATTGAAGGGGTTACAATTCATGTCCGTCTATTGAAAGATGGTCAACTCATTGCACAAACAGATTCTGATGCAGATTATGACCTTGGTGATATAGAAAAAGGTCAATATACTGTTGAAATTTCTGCAAAAGGATATGAAACAACAGAATTAAATGTAGAAATTGTGTCTGGTGAAACCAACGTGTTAGATAAAGTAACACTCTCACCTTTAGAAGTACCTGTTTCTCATTTGAATGGCATATTAACTGATGAAAAAACTGGGAATGTATTAGTTGATGTTCTCGTCCAACTTACTGACGAATCTGGTGAAGAGTATGAAACCTTGACTTCTGATGAAGGTGCTTTTACCTTTGAAAATCTACCGGTTGATCAATCATTCACTCTAACAATTAGTCAGGTAGGATACGAAGATCAAGAAGTTTCTATAGACGCAATTGGTGCAGATGAGACCCTTGAAATAGATGTAGAACTTACGGCTATTCTCGAACCAGAAATATTGGGTCCAGGTGAAGGCTTAAGTGTCGGCAGCCAAGCACCTGATTTTGAGTTGCCTGACAGCAATAATCAACCACGGGCACTTGCCGATTTTATTGACAACATGAAGGCAGTGATTGTCTTTTACCGTGGAGGGTGGTGACCGTTTTGCGTTGACCAACTCGGAGAGTTGCAAGATGATTATAACAACATAAAATCTAAAGGGGCAGAACTCGTCGTTATCAGTTCCGATACCGTCGCAGCATCAAAACAGACTGTTGATAAAAAGGCACTTAAGTTCGCTGTACTCGCTGATAGTGAAAAGAAGACGATTGCAGATTACAATGTCGTTGATCCAAACAACAAACATATTGCCCGTCCTGCCACATATATAATTGATCAGAATGGTATAGTTGCATGGAAATTCCTTGATCAACGCTTAGGTCATCGCATTCCAACTGAAGACATTCTTGATCAGTTGGGTAAATAGAAAGATCTATTAGGTATGTTTTCATCTATGAGGTAGCAAGAAATGAAAAATATGTCGATATTTATCATAATACCTTTATTACTTTTTTCCACAATCGGATGTGAGACTACAGAAAATCCGATCAGCGAAATACCAGAAGTAGAAACTACAACCGGTGTTCTGCATGGAAAAGTATCAACAAGTGTTGATGAGACAATCCAAGTCCGTTTGTTAAAGGATGGTGAAATTGTCGCACAGATGGAAGGTGATGGTGGATTCACACTCAGGAAAATTGAAGCTGGAGAGTATACTTTACGCATTTCAGCGCAAGGCTTTCAAGATACTGAACTCAAAGTTACAGTCATAGCAGGCGAAACAGTTACTTTGGATACTATCACACTTGAAGAATTGTCAGGACCTGTCTCACATATTATTGGACTTATTCGTAACAATAGGACTGGAATTCGTCTGCCAGCGATACTCGTTCAACTTACTGATCAGGATGGAAAACAGGACGAGACTTTGTCCTCAGATGAGGGTATATTCAATTTTAATAATCTTCCTACTCGACAGAAGTTTACCTTGACTATTGAAGATGCAGACTATGAAATACATGAAATATCAATAGATCCAATATCTGCCGATGAAACTGAGAAATTGAATGTAAAGTTAACACCAGTTGGAATTGGAGACAGGGAAATTGAACCTGAGGAACCTGGAGAAGGGTTACCTATTTTTACAAAAGCACCAGATTTTGAATTGCCAGACGGTGACCGGAAAATGCATTCATTGTACGATGCTCTTGATGAAGGAAAAAATGTTATTATTGTCTTTTACATAGGTGGTGACTGACTTGCATGTAAGACGCAACTCGGTGAGTTGCAAAAGAATTATCAATTGATTCAATCAAAAAATGCTGAATTATTTGCTATTAGTGTTGAAGATATTCCAACAACAAAAAGGACAGTTGTGGATGAAAATCTTGAGTTCCCTGTACTCTCCGATTTAGACCTTGAAGCGGTTAAAACTTACAATGTAGAAAACCAAGAATTTCCTGGTTTTCCACGAGCATCCACATTTCTTCTTGAATCTGATGGTACGATCGTTTGGAAATCGCTTGATACTGTTGATAGACGAGTGTCAACAGCAATAATCATGAAAGAATTAGGAAAACTTTGGTAGCTCTTCTGTCATTAATGGGAAATGGATAATCCATATCTGTCATGATTCAAAAGAAAGGATTAGATATATGAGACAAACTTGTATGCACCTTGTATTAGCACTATTGATATTTAGTGTTTTAAGTTGTGGTTCAACTGACAATCCAGTAGATAGTTCTAAAGAAATTGATCCTATTACAGTTGCAGAAACGGAAGCAGAAGCAGAATTAGGAGAAGGTTTAGTAATTGGCACACACGCACCTGATTTTCAATTGTCCGATGGAGATGGTAATATCCACACACTGTCAGAACATCTTGAAAACGGCAAACATGTGGTAATTGTCTTTTACAGAACGGGTGGCTGAACGTTATGCACAACCCAACTCGTTGAGTTGCAAGATAATTACGAAGAAATCAAAAGCAATAATGCAGAACTATTTGCTATCAGTTCTGAAAATGTTAGTATTACAAAGAAAACTACTGAGAATGAAGGACTCACGTATTCTGTTCTTGCAGACACCTATAAAGATACTATCAACGCATATAATGTCTTGGATCAAACTAACGAAACAATTGCAAGACCAGCAGCATATATTATTGCTCAGGATGGAACGGTTGCGTGGAAGTCGCTTGATTCTTTTTCTAATCGTGTACCTACCGCTACCATTCTAAGGGAATTAGGTAAACTCTGATGAATACTACCGACAAAGTAATTGCAGACATCATGTCTGACTGTGAAGAGACAGTTCGAGAACGCAATAAGTTAGACCGTCGTGAATTCCTTACCGCAATGGGGGCTGTTAGTGGTGCGGCCCTTAGCGCGTTTCCAGCATTTGCACAAATCGGTGGTCGTGTACTCACCACGCCTCAACAGAAAGAAAACCTAACTCCTGTCATAGAAGTTCTTGGAAAACAAGTATGG
Organism: Candidatus Poribacteria bacterium; assembly: GCA_965214095.1. Lineage (GTDB taxonomy): Bacteria > Poribacteria > WGA-4E > WGA-4E > WGA-3G > MSPOR6. The sequence goes on from OZ243938.1 coordinate 4,480,192, forward strand.
GAAGATGATAGACTTGATGAAGATGCTGTAGGCGAGATGCTCAATCAAGCTATGGTAAAACTCACAGGACGCGAAACAGCTAAAGAAGCATGGAGAGATTTTGTTTTACCCGCAAACATTGTTGGAATTAAAATCAACCCACTTGCCGGACCAAAATTAAGCACACATGCTGTCTTAGTAAATAAAATTGTTGATTCATTGAACAGTGCGGGAGTTCTCAGAAAACAGATCATTATATGGGATCGGTTTGAAGACCATCTCTTGAGTGCAGGATTTCCCATTATCACAGACCAAAGCGATGTCCGTACATTGGCAACTAACTTAAACGACATCGGTTACGACGACAAAGTTTTCTACGAAACCGAAAAGGACAGCATCACTCGCCGCGAAAATGAAAGCACCCGCTCACTTTATTCCCGCATCATAACTGAAATGGTGGATGTCGTAATAAATGTCCCTGTTCTGAAACAACACGAAATGTCGGGAATCAGTGGATGTCTCAAAAACATGGCTTTCGGTAGTGTGGACAATACAAGGAGATTTCATGGTAGACCGCTCTACTGCAATCCAGCTATCGCTGAGATTTATGAGAACAAGGTAATTAAGGATAAAGTCGTCCTTAACATCGTTGATGGGTTGCAGGCTTCATATAACAAAGGTCCTACATATCACGCAGAAAGTATATGGCAATTTGGTGGGATGTTTGTAAGTGCGGATCCTGTTATCCTTGATGTGCTAATCCTTCAAACTGTCAACCAAAAGCGCGAAGAAATGGGTCTAAGTTCTATGTCAAAATATGCTAACCATATTACATCAGCAAGCGGACTTGAAATTGGAAGCAACTCTCTTGACCAAGTGAACCTACAAAAAATAGAGGTGTAATTTAGTGAAATCCAAATACATTTTTGTCCTCACACTCTTGTCTGTATTTCTATTTTCCATGCTATACGCTGGTTGTACATATACCCTGACTACAAACGACTCATTACAGATAAATCTTACAAAACCTGCTAAACAATCTGAATCTTTAATTTCAGAATTTGAAATTGGAGAGGAAAACAGTGTTGCCGGTGATGTTACTCAGAAAGCAGGAAGTGTTTGTGTCGGAGGGGCATGTATCATTTATTGATTGTCCCTTTTAGATATTTTCTCCCAATCCCACAACAGCACAGTCCCATCAAAACTACCACTGGCAAGTATTTTCCCATCATGTGAAAAAGCAAGCGATTCTATAAGTTCAGTGTGTCCAGACACAGTTCTAATTTCTTCACCTGTTTCAACATCCCATAATTTTATTCTGATATTGGATATTAGTTCAACAAATCCAGTAGCGACAAGGATTTTACTATTGGGAGAGAAGATCATTTTAATTATATGTCCGTGTAGGTCTGCATAAATTTCTTTAGGTTCGTCAGATGGGAACATTTCTAAATCATGTAGGAAAATATTCTCACCGCTTAATTCAGCAATTCTATTACCATCTGGAGAGAATGCCATAGATTTGACACGCGTTTTAGTTTGTATTGGAGGTTCTTCTGGTTTTTCTGTTTGCCATATAAATGGTTTGTCAGAGGATTCGTAGATTGCAAGGTATTTACCGTCAGGTGACATAATCATGTTTTCAATGAACGATATATCCTCAGTTGATAGATTAAACGATTCTTCTGCAGAATCAATATTCCATCCCAACACATCTTCTGATCCATATATGGCAAGAATGTTGTTATCAGGTGAAAATGTAAGTATATTACATGAATGATCATTCCAAGGACCTAATACTTCTTCACCAGTGGTTATGTCCCACATTCGTATAGGTAGTATTTCAAGACTGTCATCTGCATTTGTGGTATATCCGAAACCATAAGGTTTGAATCTAAATGAATAATTGTTTAACCCCTGACAGACAAAACGTTTAGCATCATTGGTAAATGCAACTGAAGAAACATATTCGCTTTCACTCTTAGTAAATGTGGCTATTTCTTCATAACCATTCAAACTCCAAACATTAACTGTCCCAATCATGTTAGCACTTACAAGTGTTGACCCATTCTCAGAAAAGGCAATAGCTTTAATCCATTTCGTATGTCCTGTAGCAAAGGTGACAAGTTCTTCACCTGTGTCAGGATTCCAGAAGCGGATTGTGCCATCAAGGCTACCACTTGCAAGACATCCGCTATATTTACTTGCACCTTCAGGTGAAAAAGTTAGAGCATTAATGGTGTTCTTGTGTCCAATTAATGTTCTAAGTCTTTTAGGATTTTCAACATCCCAGAGGATAATTTCTTTATTAGTATCTCCACTTGCGAATAGTTTGTCATCTGGTGATATGGCAACAGAAGTGATTGTGGACTTATGTCCAATCAAAGATGTTGTCAGTCTCCGTTCTGCAATATCCCAAATTCTAACAGAATTGTCCGCAACAGCACTTAGCATTGTTTCATTATTCGATGTAATGGATAAGGCAAAAATACCATCCTTTAAATCATCGGCTTGAAAGACAAGATGCTTATCGCTCAAGGATGTATCATATATATGTATTTTGTGTTGAATATCCGCTACAGCAATATAATTGCCTGTAGGTGAAATTGTAACAGTTTGATTTGGATTTACCTTTGCTATTTCAGATAAAATATCACCGTTGCTTATGTTCCAATAGATGATTCTTCCACTATTGTCATAACTGATCAGTGTTTTACCCAAAAACCCCAAGGCAACAACAGTGCTAAATCCCCTATTAAAAAACGAGGTGGAATGGTGAGTATCGTTTTCTAAATCCCACAGTTGAATTGTAGGATTTCCATTTCCACCACTTGCGAGTATTTTTCCATCATCTGAAAATGCCAGTGCGTTGACTCTTCCAAGGCTGTCTGTGAACAATGCAGTTGCCTTCCCATCTGGAACATCGTAAAGCCACAGCCCAACATCAGTACCAACCGCAAGTCGCGTTCCATCTGGTGAGAACCGCATGACATTGATGCCGCCTTTACCAAGTCGTGCAATAGCACCATCGGGTAGACCAACTTGTGTGTTGTCTTGTGCAAGAACATGAGATGTCATTCCCACAAACATAAGAATAAATGCAAATATGTGATACGTTGATTTCATGGTTGCTCCTAAGTAATGAAAGTAATCTTTCTCTCTAATATCGGATACAAATAGTGCAGGCGTTCAAACCTTTTTATGACAGATGATGGCTGAAATCCAACAGAAACGTCTTAAGAAAGGAAATAGTCGTAATAGTATTTTATCTAAGACTTTGAGAAATTGAAGGGTCCATTGATAAAGGAAACGGATTGGGATTACTTTTTGCCAAAAAAGCGAACCTATAGATAGGAAATGGAATTCTCTGTGATTCACCTTGTCAAATGCTACATCTAATGCTTCAATATCGGCAAGCGAGAAATAATGCAACTCTTGTGAGTATTTCAAGAAGAGTTTGCGATAAAGCCAAACTACTGGATGATGACGCATATTCTCAACGAAAATCGCCTTTCCACCCGGTTTAAGAACGCGGTGACACTCTTGTGCAGTTTGCGCGTGTTCAGTGAACACTAACACGGATTTTGAGATAACGAAATCAAACGTGTTATCTGGAAAGGCGAGTTGTGTGGCATCCATGAGTGAAAAGTCAACCGCATCTGAGACATCGTGGTGTTTGACCCTCTCCCTCGCTTCATCTAAACGAAAGGGTAAAAGGTCAATGCCAACGACTGATGCACCTTTCTTGGCAAGAAGCGTTGCAGTGCCACCTGTGCCAGTGCCTAACTCAAGCACCCTTTTACCTTGTAGGTCACCCATTTTGGGGAGGATATATTCAAATACAGGTAGATAATAATCTTCCCACCAGAGTAAGAGTTCTGTCTCAACGGTGACTGATTGACCGTTCGGTCGCGATGCATCTGGTTCACTCAAACCTATATTTTTCCCATTTTTCTTAGAGCTTCAAGACAACGTTTAGCACATTCAAGCGGAGGATACGGGTAACTTTCTTGCTCAACGATGTACCATTCAGTGCCGCCGACCGTTTCAAATGCATCAAAGACTTCCTCCCATGCCAAGTCACCTTCTCCGATGAGTGCTTTGTCATTGGTTGCGGAGAACTCTTTGATATGCACGATCTTGTATCTGCCGGGGTATCGTTCAATGAATGGGATATTGTCTTGACCTGCGCGTAGGACATGACCCGTATCTATCTGTAATACGACTTCATCGTGGGTGTTGCTGGCAAAAGTGTCCCAAGGGATTTTTCCCTCCAAAGGTTTGAACTCACCTGCATGGTTGTGGTAGCCAGTATATAGACCTTGGTCGGAGATTTTTTCTGCAATATCGTTGAAGATTTTAGCAGTATCTTTCCAAGCATCTTGTGAATTGGTATATTCTCCTCCTAATCCTGGAACAATCAGATACGGATTACCGAGTGTTTTGTTGAACTCCACGGTTTTCTCAAGCTGATCCCCAAGAAGCGTGTTCAATCCAGTATGCGTGCCAACTATTTTGAGTTCAAGGTCATCACACATACCCCGTAATTCTTCTGCAGATCGGTCATAATATCCAGCAAATTCTACACCTTCATATCCCATTTGTGCAACTGCTTGAAGTGTGAGGGATAGGTCTTTTGCACAATCGTCTCTGACAGAATATAACTGTAATGCTATAGGTATTCTTTCGCTCAATTAGATTCTCCTTATTTTACATAATGCTATTATTAACTCAAACATATGCCATTTCTATGAATGAAAGTATCATTTAGAAGAAATGTAAGAGGCGCAATGAATTGCGCGACTACAAACCTGCTATAGTAGATTTTGAAATTACTTGAACACTCTGCGTCGGCGAGGTTAGGAAACCTCGCCTACCGTGGGTCGAAAGTGTCAACTTATATTTATAATTCACTATATGTCTTTAATGGTATTATTTCATTGGCAAGTTGACTGCTTTGCCACTATCAGACGAAACAAGTCCTGCCTCAAGGATTTCTTGTGCATCACGACTAACTTTTGGACAGCACAAACCATCAATCGCTTCACCGGATTCCAAGCAGTGAATTAAGTATTCAGGTGCATTTCTTCTGCCTTCAGGTAAGGGATCAGGTTCTATGGATTGAACATCACTGCCTGCGGGTGTAAGACTGACTTGGTTTCCCGATATTGTCAATGCACCCTCAGTGCCGTAGACAACAGGATTTGGTGTGATATAACCTGTCTTTTGAGTCCAAGATGCTTCTGTAATACCGAAGGCGTTAGCATACTTCATCAGGATGATTGCGTTATCGTCAGGAACAGGATAGTCTTTGACAAAAGTGCCGCGGAATGCAGTAACTTGTTCGGGTAATCCGAGCAGATATGCACACATATCGGCACAGTAGCAACAGTAGTCCATCAATGCACCAGCACCGTTTTTCTCCTCATCGTATAACCATTCGTAGAAATAACGTGAACAGCCGATTTCTTTGGGACCATTGTGTGCTGACCGCCATTTGAAATGTAATACATTGCCGATCGCGCCTTCTTGGATGAGTTGCATCGCTTTGTTCAACGCTGGACTCCAAGCGGTTGGCCAATTAATCATCAAGAGGGTTTTTGCATCTTGCGCTGACTTTAGCATCTGATCTGCTTGTGATAGTCGTGCTGCCATAGGTTTTTCAGATACGACGTGAATTCCTTTTGCTGCAGCTGCCGCAACGATTCCAGGACCAGTACTGTTTTCAGCAGATGCTTGAACGATATCTAATTCCTCTTTGTCTATCATCTCCTGCCATGAATCATATACGTTCTCAACACCTGTCTCTGATTTGAATTGGGTGCGTAATTCAGCGTTGACATCACCTGCTGCGACGATCTCAACTTGGGGATGTTCCTTCCAACGTCCCAATTCACCCCAAACATGATCGTGAACTAACGAAGCAAAACCAACGCGATAGGTTTTTGACATAAGTTATTTCTCCTGTCTTGTAAATTGTTGTAATTATTCTTGTGCGCGAACAGCAATTTTTATTGCTGTTTCACCATTTATACGGTATCCACCATCAAGTGCCTTAAATCCATCTTCTACTTGTGTGAGTGGGAGTTGATGACTGATCATATCAGCGAATGGTAAATCGCTTTTCTCAAGCAATGGTAATCCACGAACAAAGTGTTCGTATTGACTACCCCAAATCGCTTCAAGTCGTAGATTTTTACGCATCAATAACTGATTGATATTGAAGTCAATTGATCCCATATCCACAAAGTGTCCAACTTCTACAAATGTGCCACTACGTCTTGTATAGCCTAAACCTTCTGGCGTAGCAGGGAGAAAACCTGCACATTCAAAGACGACATCTGCCCCCTCATTTCGTGGTGTTTCAGATTTTACCAATTCAGTTCGTTTTTCTACAGTGGTAACTTCCTCAATGTCAATCGTAACATCTGCCCCGAACCGTTTTGCGAGTTCCAAGCGTCCCGCTGGACCGCCAACCATAATTATCTTTCCGGCACCACTCATTTTTGCACAAGCGAGTGTTACCAGACCGATTGCACCAGAACCCTGTACAACCACAGTATCACCAAATTGAATTTTGCCACGCATAACTGCGTGGACACCTACTGTGAAAGGTTCTATAAGCACTGCTACCTCTGGTGAAATTTCAGTTTTCATAAAACAGGTATTCGGATATGTGAGATACATGTAATCTGCAAATCCACCACGAAAGTGAGGAGCCTCATCAGGATTCCATTGAAATCCATACCCACCGTAATCTGTGCCGGGTGCAAAGATAATCCTATCTCCCTCATTGATAGGTTTACCTACATAATCTGTCTTCACATCTTTGCCAATTGCTTCTACGATACCGACATTTTCATGTCCTAATAGTATCTCAGTTTTAAAGCCGTTTTGCCAGTTGTGTAGGTCAGTTCCGCAAATCCCTGCTAATTCTTGACGCAGCAATATCGTATTGGGTTCAGGTTCAGGAACTGGGTATTCTCGAATCTCAAAATCTTGTCCGAAAGCCACCACTGCTCTACCTGTTCGGGGCATAGTATTCTCCTATTATCCTGTGAGGGTCTTTACCATATAATACCAATTCTAATAAAGAAGTTCTCAATATGATATTCTGATCTAAAACTGAACTTGAGAATGTAAGAGACGCAATAAATTGCGCGACTACGAACCATCTATTTCTTTATCAGTATCTACGTTTTTTTCTTCTCGTAATTATGTATAGTACAATTATTGTGCCTATTGAAATCCACAACCAATTTGCTTGGAAAATCTCAAAGAAGATATTAAACGCTATCCAGAGACCGACTTCAATGCCGATTATTGCTAATGCTTTAGGCCATGGAAAATCTGCGTTATGTTGTTTTTGTAATCTATCTGCGAATACAAATGAAACAACTACAGTACCTAATACGACGACAAAGAAAAGTAAGTTTACTGTTCCTTGAATGCTCTCAAAAATGAAATCTATCATTTTTTACTCCTATTTATCAAGAATCTACGTATACACTGACGCAGACTCTATCTATTGTGTTTGCTTATATAGAGACGCTATTACATAAAAAGATAGCATTTCTTGATGAAACCCATTGTACTGTAATTATTCGCAAAATATTCGTTCAGGATGGCTATACACCACCATTCGATTTTCCCGCATAAATCCAATTAAGGTTATATGTCCTTCTACTGCTAAATCAACAGCAAGTGTTGATGCAGCGGAGACTGCCGCAACGATTGGAATTCGGGCAAAAAGTGCTTTCTGAACTATTTCAAAACTTGCGCGACCACTGACCATCAAGATATGTTTGTCAAGTGGTAGCATATCTGACAAAAGTGCTTGTCCAATAACCTTGTCGACTGCATTATGTCTACCGATATCCTCTCTAACAATAAGGAGTTCACCTTTTTCATTGAAAAGTCCTGCAGCGTGTAATCCGCCTGTTTTTTCAAATACAGATTGTTCAACACGCAATTTGTCATTTAGGTGATAACACACATTTTGATGTAGTTTAAAATCCATTTCCAGTGGTTTTACTTGGTGTTTTACGGCATCTATCGTCATTTTTCCACAGAGACCGCAGCTTGCATTCGCATGAAAATTTCGTTGCCATCCTGCTTCTTCAAGCACGAACTTGTCTTTTAGATGAACATTGATGATGTTTTGAAATGAATCTATTTGAGCATATTGGTTATTGTCATTGTTAAGCGTGTTCTCATCTTCACAATAAGCAATGATCTGAATATCATCTTCAGATTTGATAAGGTTTTCAGTAAATAGGAATCCTGCAGCGAGTTCAAAATCATGTCCGGGTGTGCGCATAACTACGATAAGACTTTGCTGTCCGACTCGAATTTCAAGGGGTTCTTCAACCACTAATTCGTCTTCAGTATGTGTTTCTTTTGACAGGTTCCAGCGTACGACCTGTTTTGTATTTGTTTGTTGCATGACTGAGTAGGATTTACGGACATTGTCAGTTTTGCTATTCCGTGAGTTGTATGATTATATCTTTTTCTATTGTAAGCATCCCTTTTGATGTCCCGATCCAGACTCGGTTTTTATCAATTGTGATGCATTGGACTGATAGGTTTTCAAGGACTATATTTGGGTATCCGATACTTCCTGCATATTCATCATTGCTTGGGTGGTAAATTGTCACATATTCATTATCAGCAATCCAAAGAACCATATAATCTGGTGGTTGAATGTCATCTACTTCTAATAGACTTCTATCAACATATCCAGTAACAAAGATATTGACTAAATCTTCCTTTTGTTCAGTTCCTTCATATATTGATGAGGATCTTCCATTTGTTCCATCCCAATTGACATTGAAAAAACCGTTATTTCTATCTACTTCGTTATACCAAGAAAATAACATTTTTCCATCAATTACATCAAACTGGACGATTTGAGTTTCCTGTTTGATGTCAATAAATAGACTTGGATTCCAGATTTCTTCTTCTCGATTGAATACCACAATGTCTTCACCGGTGGTGCCAACCCATACTTTATCAGGTGTTAGAGCAATTGAATGTATATCATCGGGAACTGGATCGTTTCCATAGTAACGGAATTGTTCTCCAGAGTCAAATATCTTTCGAATAACTCCTTTATCTGTTGCGAACCATATCTCCTCAGCATCCAACTCTATGTCTCTTATCCACGTTGGTCCATCAGCAATTGGATAATTCTTGACATTGTTGGTTATTTTATTATAGTGTATCACACCTTGGTTTCTGGTGCCTATCCAAACACCAGATGGATTGACTGCGATTGATCTGACATCGGGTATTGTAGGTAGGTGTGAGTTAATCATCCATGCATCTGCTTCAACCACCTTCCAACCACCATTTCCTCCCGTTTCAATTTGTGCTACTCCTTTTGGAGTACCTATCCAGAGCGTTGAACCATCTACAGCGATTGTTTGAATACTGGGGTCAGGCAGAAAGTTTGTATAGATATTCCAGACACTCGCTCGGATTATTTCTTTGGCTTGTTCCATCATTGATATATCATCAGGATTCTGATGTAAGAGAGACTCTGCAATATCAACTGCGTTTTTTCTATTTCCAAGTTGAAGATGAATTGTCGCTTGTTTTAATAGCGCATCATTGACATAAGGACTATCAGGATAAACCAGAATGAATTGTCGCAACGTTCTGAGGGCAATTTCATAATCAGCGGATTTTGCTTGTATTGTACCGATTAAATATACTGCTTTTTCATGATCAGGTGAATTTGGATAATGTGTAGTTGCATCAATAAGCAGGTCAAGTGCGGCAGCAGGATCATTTAGTTTTTCTCCAAATAGGAATCCTGTCTGATAACTAATCTTTGCTATTGATTGATGTTCTGGATAGTGGGTTATGATGAGTTGATATGCGTTAACTGCTTGAAGATAGTTTTCTGCAGTTATTGCATTTTCTCCAATTTCTTGAAGTAGGGGAACAATGTCATATTTTTTGGCATCTATCAGTAGGACAGATTTAAAATGGATTAATGCTTTTTGTATGTTTTCTTCAGTTTTATTTAGTAATCCGAGTTGGTAATGTGCATCGGCATATTTTGGAGATTCCTGTATTGCTAATTCAAATGTATTCTTTGCGACATCTGGAAGTTGTAGTTCTAACAGATCGAGTCCTTTCCGATAATATTTCATTGCTAACTGGTCAGGAGCATTTTCTTGATTTGATATAAAACTTAGTGTATTTCCTTCTAATGGAAACCTTAAAATCTGACCGTTATATTCTATTTCAAAATGTGTGTCTGATGCGCCAACCATCCGACCTGTAAGTCTATCACCGTTTCCTCTGTCAACGATAACATATTGTTCAGCATTGACATAATTCGTACAGAATGTAAATAATCCTATGAAAAATATAAGAACTATTTTGATATATGAGTACTGCATTTTTTCTTTACCTTGATTATGTTGAAGAGTGTATAGATATAATATCAAAATCAAGTGATAATGTCAAGATTGATGTTTATGAAGGCGAGGGAAATTCAGTTTTAGGCTTTTTGTTTGATATCGAGAATACAAAAAAGGTGTGGCATAAACGCCACACCTTACAATGTGTAATTTGATGCTTCTTACACAAACGAAGAATACTTAGCGTAATTTCTATTCCAAAATCTGATCAAGTTCAGTTTCTCGTTGATGGGTTGGATCAGATTTTCTGGCAGCAGTTTCTTTGGCAGACTTAAATCCGTAAAATTCAATTTCACTGATTCTTGCTGGATATCGTGAGCGATAGAAACGATTTTGTCTTTCTCTATACCTATAATTTTCCTGTTCTCTATCAAATCTGTCAATTTCAGTATATAAGTCGGCTTTTGCTTGTCGTGCTTGTGTAGCATCATCTTTCGTGTCCAAGACAACAATTCGAAATCGTGCGGTAGGTTTTGTGTCCATATACGGAACGACAACTGGATATGATTTCACCATTTTAACTTCTTTCACTAATTGCCAATCTGTGTCCGAATGTACAGTCCCACCTCTATCGGCATAAATGGCAAATTTATTGATATTGTCAGAATGGATTACTATCCTACGTATGAGTTTCTTTTCAGGTAATGATACAATTACTTCTGTTGCATTACTTGAGCCATAGAGTCTTCCTGGTCCTGTAGAGGATGTTGTTTCACCAACAGTTTTCACATCGCCATCTATCATTTCTGGATTGGTAGACATAGTGCCTTCCATTAACGCATAATTATCACTCCATTCTTGTTCAGCAAACAAACTCCATTTTTTATCGGTAAGCATATGTTGACATCCAGCTATGAAGATTAATGAGCAACATATTAATGGTAAAAAACTATACCGTGTATACATAATGTCTCCTAAATTTGATTGGAAGTATAATGATTACAATTCCAAAGTAAAATGATTCAAATAGACAGATTTAGAGATTTTATCAGATTAGACATATTTGTCAAGAAATTGTTCATATTCCCATAACTAAGGCTACCGCTGCAAGAAGTATAAGTATTGATACGACTCCCATTAGACTTGACACTATAGACATTTGCTTTCGGATGGGTTGGATTTCAGAAGGTAGTTCTTCTAACGAGTCGTCCAATGTTTCTATTGCTTTAGCCAGTTTTGGACCAAACACAAAACTGTGGAGTGTTGTAAGTATTACGAGTACAACAAACAGCATCAATTTGATAAACAGTGTTCTCATAAATGAAGTTGTAATTGCAGAGTCAGCAGATGGAGTAAAACCAATTGCGTTGAAAATGTTAATTAATCCAGTGAAGAATAAGATACCAACACACCCCCATACAATCGGTTCAAATCGTTTGCCAATTTGTGTTAGTAGTTTTATACGCTGCACAGGCGGTAAGTTCTGACGAAAATATGGAACAATAACCATTGCTAAAACAAGGTTCCCCCCAATCCATATAACCGCTGCAATGACATGTATCCATCTAATTAATAGGTTCAATATATCTGGCATATAGTGTCGTCCTTGTAAAATTGATATGTAATATAATTGCTAAAATTCTTATACTCTTTGATTTTCAGTAGTTTCCAGATGTTTCAACACAGTCTTCAGCCGAGTGATTAAATCCTCCCTTTCTACAGTGGAAAGTGGAACAGGTGCAAACCTGTGGTATTCACATTTTGTAAGGATTTTTTCTATTTCCTCTATGATTGACTGGGACACTTTCACATGATTACATACTTCTTGGACTTCTGCAATAGTTAACTGACGATATGGTTCATCTATTATATTACACAGATATTGATGTAGAATTCGTGTCAATTCCTCTCCAAATGACGTTGGATTCATATCTATCGTTGCATCATCTAAAGAATCTATTGAGACAGATAAATCCTCGGTATGAGATGGGTTGTTATCTGATGATGAGGAAATACTATTTATTTTTCTTTTAGAACGATATAACAGAAATCCTACAGGAATTAGTATTCCAATTATCATGATCAATAACAACCACAAAGTCCAGTATGGAAAACTTGATTCAGGATCAAGTGCAGCCGATGAAGTTGGCATTACTGTGATTTGTATTGGTTGTGTATATGTCGTCTGATATGTTTCTATGCTCGGATTGAAGTATGAAAACTCAATAGCAGGAATCTGTAAAATACCAGACTTTAAGGGTATAACAACATAGTTTAATTGATAATTTTCTTTAGTAGCATCTTTGACTTGGGTAGGTGGTTCAACTCTAAGATTTCTAATTGATGAGATGTTCGGTGGCGTGAGATTCCTAAGATGTCCCTGTCCCGTGATTTTCAAAGATAAAGTGAGTGCATTTCTGACCTTAAGTTTTTTCCTGTCTACTTGTGCGGCAATACTGAAATTACCGACTGCCCCACTAAAATTAGTTGGTTTTCCAAGTTCAGGGAGTGGTTGTACATTGAGCGGAATTGCTTTTGTTTTCAAGGTCTTTGGATTACCCTTTAGGTGCAGTTTTAATTCAGATGATTCAATCAGGATCTTGCCAATATTTTGTGGATACAATCGTCGGACATATTCTTGAACATAGAATGTTTTACCACCGACCTTTGCAGTTGTGTTCTTCTCATCATTTAGTTTCTCAACGACGAATCCATCAAAGTCAGGTAATGATGGCGTAGGTGGTTCCACTGTTGGTAAAACAGTTGTATATAAGTATCGGAACCGATATTCTATTCCTTCATTTACAAAAGGTTTCTGATTATCAATTTCTGCCATGACTTTATGAACACCACCAGTAGAGGTATTGTGATACGTATCTGTTGCCCCAACTATTATCTTCCCTGGATTGGCTAAGTAAGGTACACCTTGATATAAGAAACTGATATCAGGCAGAGCGATCTCTCCAATCACTTGCGGTATCAGTTCATACACCCATGCCATTGTAACTGCTACTTTGTCGTCAACTAATCTTGGTGTGGTTTTTGATTCAATAGGGACAGTGAGAAAATTGGGTAAGAAATTGAATTGTGGTGAACCGATATAATTTATCTGTGTTTTGCCAGATATTTTAAGTTCTAAAGTTGCTTTTTCATTGAATTGGATAAAGCGGGGAGAGACGATGGCAGTAACTTCAATATCTTTGCCTTCAACATCAAGGGGGAAAAGTATCAGTGATATGCTAAGCGTAATAATACTATATAGTGACTTGGTGAGAATAATGTGTATATTACCAATCTTTAGCACGTCTGATACCGGTATTGAGTTGTTTCTTGAGGATCTCTTGTCGCCGTCTGTTTTCATTCATACTCAAATTCTCAAGGAGTTGGTCTATTTCACTATCTGAAAGATTGTTCGGTTCTGTTTTCGTAGAATCTTGCATTTGAGAGTTGTCATTTTGTTGTGGTGTAATGTTGGGTTTTTCTGCTGCCATTTGTTGAAGTGCCAAAGCAAGATTATGTTTAGCATCAACATCATGTGGATTCAAACGGAGTGATGATCTATATGATTCGATTGCTGCAGCAAGATCACGCATCTGAAACTGAGCATTTCCTAAGTTGTAATAAACAGCAGCTTTGTTTGGAACATTTACTTTGAGGAGTGCTGTTTGAAAGGCGTTTGCAGCTTGACGAAATCTACCTATTTTATATAATGCAGCACCCAGATTATGATGAACGACAAGGTTGTTAGGTCTATCTACTGCTGCTTTTTGAAATGCTGACACCGCTGTGTCATAATCCTGAATCACATAAGCTTCGTGACCGCTTTTCATCAGACGTGTCCAGGTACCGATCCATCCGATAAGTATAGGTAAAAGTAGCATTAGAAGAAAAACTTGAAAGATTCTGTATAACATATAACAATTATAACGCTAAAAGGTGCAATTATCAAGAATATGTTAGCAGATATGTTCAGAATGACTGCATGATTGAACAATCAAATTATCATGTATTCTTACTATTGTTTAGGAATTAAGAAAAATGGTGAATAGGCATTGTATATTAGACCTATTCACCAAGTTATATGGATTACAATGAATTCTACAGACTATAGTGTAAATTAATTCCGTTTTATATTTGCCCAAATGGTGGTCAACTTACCAACTGGTTCAACTGGTAGGACCCCATCAATTTCTTTGAAGAATTCCTCTTTGTTTGTAGCTGCATCTGGATAGATATCAACGGTATCATGTGTTTCGTCGTCAAAATGTAGGTTCATATAAGCACCTCCTCCACCTTCACTTACGCGGTATAGCAGCACGTTAGCACCTTTCTGGAGCTTGATTTCAACGTTGTAATCAACCTTTTTTGCACCGCCGGTCCAATCGGGGTGATAATACCATTTTTCGCCGTTAATCCAGATTTGTGCATTATTATCGTGGGCGGGTGACATAACAGATGTTATCGCCTTTGGTGCATCAATTATAATGATACCGTAGATGTCAATGTTATCAACCGGTCCATTCCTATTCATATTATTATCACTATTAGTATCTAATTCAAAGACATTCCAGCTTCGAGGTCCTCCGTTTGCATCTCCCCAATCAATCTCATCCATATTTTTTGTTTTCTGCAAACCGGCGAGGGTAGATAGTGTAACCTGTGTCAGTTTGCCATCAGTACCTTCGTCAATAAGATCTCTTGTAATAACATTTCCTGGGCCACCAGTATTTGTGAAATTTCCATCAGGTCCATACCACTTGCCGATCCATGTGTTATAGCCAGAATGGTCTTCGTCTACTGTATCTGGTGGTTTTACGAAAAAATCAGCTTCTTTCAAAGGACCGCCATCAAGATTGACTTCACCTTGAGCTGAGGTAGTGTTTGTTAAATTTAACATCAAACATAGACTTAATGCGACTGTCAGAAGAACAACATTTATATGTTTCATTTTTACACCTTTAATAAAAATAATAAGATTATGCTTGAAAGTCTGAAAGTAATTGGTAATTCAACTTACCATGTATTTTATAATATATCATACCATATTTGGATTACTTTTGGATAAGGAAATTTACAGGATTAGAAAGTTCATTGAATTACCATTGTGTGTTTTACTAAAAACTTACATTGTAAGCTGTGGCGAACGTTGTGAATACCATTTGAGTCAAATAAATGTATAGTGTTGTCATTAATCTTCAGTTCAGACAAATGTATTTCCAAACAATAGCACAAGATTTTGCATAAAGAGATAAAGAAAAATGGTGAATAGGGATATAATTATTATCCCTATTCACCAAACATTAAGTCATACAAACAATACTAATGTATGAATTGTAGATTAATTCCGTTTAATATCTGCCCATATTGTTGTTAATCTACCAGTTGGTTCAACAGGTAAGACTCCATCAAGTTCCCTTAAGAAACTTGCTTGGTCATCTGCATTTTTTGGGTAGATTTCTACAGCATCGTGTGTATCATCATCAAAATGCAGGTTAAGGTATCCATGACCACCACCTTCTCCACATCGGAATAGGACAACATTTGCACCTTTTTTCAATTCAACTTCAATGTTGAAGTCAACTTGTTGTACTGCACCAGTCCATGTTGGATTGTTGTACCATTTTTCACCATTAATCCAAATCTGTGCATGGTCATCGTGTGCTGGAGACATAACGGATGTCATTGCTTTAGGTGCGTCTATAACACAGATAGCATAAGTGTCAAAATTATCTGCCCCACCACCATCTTTCTGTATATTATGAGGATCAGCAGGATCTATTTCAAAAACAGTCCATCCTCTTTCACCACCATTGTTATTCCAATTAATATCAACAGATTTTGTTTTCCTCAATCCTACAGCAGTGGAAAGAGACAATTGTGTCAATTTCCCATCTGTGCCTTCATCTATTAGGTCTTTGGGAGCACTTGCACCAAATCCACCATTGGTTTCATAATTTCCGTCAGGACCATACCATTTCGTAATCCATGTGTCTACACCAGAATGATCCTCGTTCAATTCAGCCCCAGCAACTTTTACCATCCAATCAGCTTCAGGTATTGGTCCACCTTTAACATTGACCTGTCCTTGTGCATAAGTATGTAATGAAAAACCCAAAGTCAGTAGAAGAATCAAAATTATTGTCTGATTCAAATTATAACGTGATTTCATAAAATTATTAAACCTCCGTAAAAATATAGAAACATAGTATGTTTCATTAAGATATACATTTGTGTTAAACAGAGTTACCACCGTATACTATATACATATTTGTGTCAAGAAAAAATAATTTATTTCTTGAAAAGGTCTAACGCCTTTATTGACTCAATAATGAGTTTGGTATAACATATCTTAACATAGAATGAATCATCCAGCAAACTAACGAAAGGAAATCTCTATGAAGTTACAACTGACTTTCATCTGTGTGACATGTCTCTTATTTCTTTCATTATCCGAGGCAACCGTTCCTTCTCAATACACGAAACAATCCACTGAATGGTTCCAAGGGGAGGAAGGTCGTCGCATTGCCGACAACGTCCTCACGTGGCAGACACCGTACGGCAGTTGGCCAAAGAATAAAGACACTGCCTCTAAGCCGTTTGATGGTGATAGCAAAGACCTACGGGGAACTTTTGACAATGGTGCGACTACTAACGAACTAAGGTTTCTTGTGCGTGCGTTTCTTGCGACAAACGAACCGCGCTACGAAGAAGCATTCCTCAAAGGTCTTTCTCATATCTTTGAAGCACAATATTCGACCGGTGGGTGGCCCCAGTATTATCCATTAAGGAAAGGCTACTATCGACACATTACTTTCAATGACAGAGTTATGGAGCGAATACTTGAACTCCTCCGTGATGTTTCTGAATCTTCAGACTATGGGTTCTTGAAAACAGAGTACATCACTAAGGCTAAAGCTGCTGTAACCAAGGGCATAGACTGCATTCTGCGTACACAGATCAAACAGAATGGTAAACTCACAGCTTGGTGTGCACAGCATGATGAAAAGACGCTTGAGCCTGCGTGGGCGCGTTCCTATGAGCCGCCATCAATCTCAGGTGCGGAAAGTGTCGGTGTTGTGCGTTTCTTGATGTCAATTGAAGAACCCACACCAGAGATAATTGCGGCTATTGAGGGAGCTGTTGCATGGTTCGGAAGCGTCGTGATCCAAGGTATGCGTTTAGATGAATTCACCGACGCAGAGGGACAGACTGATAACCGGATCGTAGCGGATCCGGATGCGGGACCACTCTGGGCACGTTTCTACGAGATCGGCACAAACCGTCCAATCTTTCTCGACCGGGACTCAGTTGTACGCTATGTGTTTTCTGAGATTGGACAGGAACGCCGTACCGGATATGACTACTACGGTGGTTGGGCAGCCAAACTCCTCACACGTGAGTACCCACAATGGAGAGAAAAGCATAAGTTAGAAAAAGAGTGACCGAGAGCCTGTCTGATGGATTCCTGGAATCTGTCTGATAGAAATCAGTTATGGTAAACTTTTGAATTAATGGGACATTTTGAGATGTAGGAGGGAACTTCGATTCTGATTATCACTGAGTTAACTCGCGATTCGGAGATTGCTTCTACAGGAACTTTGTCCTATTATTTTCAATCACACTCCTCGGTAGATGCGGTTTCCTAACCGCATCTATAAAAACGAACAAACACCGGTTCGGTTAGGAAACCGAACCTACCGTCGTGTGTAATATGAAACTGAACCTACTGTCGTGTGTAATATGAAACCGAACCTACCGTCGTGTGTAAATAATTATGGTTTTTACTATATTTTATCAAACTCGCGGCAGTCGCATCTATTCAGTCGGATAGGTATTTAATGCTTCCTGCCACTTATTTAGCTGTTCAACACGTTGTGTGGAGTCTATTGGAATTTCAAGCGGTCTTCCACGGGTATCAACAACTAATCCAACAACACCACCCATTGCCTCTGCTTCCAGGAGTGTGCCTCGACCTGCCCCAGCATCAAATTTTCTTGAAGGTTGAAGTTTCACTGAAGCGGTTTCACCAATGTCAAGTGGATATAGACGTATCTCACCATAGGGAACGTCTTCAGTGATAGCCGGTTTGTCTGGAACACTTATCTCTATTGAGAGACATGATTCACCCTCTTTTCCAACACCAATTGGCGATATACAAGTGCCGAGATGAATCAGACAATCACGTTCAAATACATGTGTTGCTGCTTCAGCATTAACTTGCGCCAATACACCAAGTTGAGGCATCATAAAGATGCTATCAACAGCAAGATGTGTAATACCTTCTGGTTGGAAAGCGTCAATCATCATAAGCATGGATTGCTGCCGTCTTGGTGCGTGTGACAGAACGCCACCACTACCGACTAACATATCTAATGAAAGCATATTAACAAGTGTTTGTCCACTTTCTGCCTGAGCAAAAGCTTCTGAGATTGTGCGTTGTTGTTGAACACCACGCAATTCCACGGCTAACTGTTTATGTTGTACAAATGCCAATCGCAGTGCTTCACGGGCAATTGCTTGTTCTAATACTAATTCTTGTAGTGTTTGAGGAATGGTTGTAGGTCGGATCATCTTGTTTTTAACGCGATTGCGAAGATCCCCTTCCTCTATGTCAAATGGCACCCAACGTAAGACATTATCAATACCCGCTTCAGCGAGTACATTGGAAACACTATAACTCATACCCAGGTTCGCACTCACAGTCCGGTTAAAGATTGGTTCATCTTCTCGGTTCTTGAACACAGAAAACACATCGGTTGTTGCACCACCGATGTCAACGCCAACGACCTGCATATCGTGCTGTGCAGAAACGGTTTGAATTATTTCTCCAACTGCACCTGGAGTCGGCATAACGGGTGTATCTGTCCATTCAAGCAGTTTCTTGTATCCGGGTGCATGTGCCATCACATGCTCAAGGAATTGTTCTTGAATCTTGTGTCGTGTTGGCATTAATTCTTCACGTTCTAACACAGGACGAAGATTATCAACGATCTCCAAAGACATCACATCTTCCAAACGTTCGCGAATAAGTTCTTGTGCGTCTTTGTTACCTGCATAAATAATAGGGAGTTCGTATGCAATGCCAAGACGTGGTTGGGGTCGAGCTGCTGCTATGATCTCAGCTAATTCAACAACATGTGAAGTTGTGCCACCATCAATCCCACCCGATAGTAGAAGCATGTCGGGACGCAGGTGTCTGATACGTTCAATTTTTTCATGAGGTAGACGTTTGTCATTGGACGCAATCACATCCATCACGATAGCACCTGCACCGAGTGCCGCACGTTCCGCACTCTCTGCAGTCATATTGCGTACAACACCTGCTACCATCATCTGCAGTCCACCACCCGCACTACTTGTTGATATATAAACATCAACACCTTCATCTCCGCTCTGTGGTTTGATGATATTTCCATTATCCAACAGTTTTCGTCCAGCAAGTTCCTCTACTTCTGTAATTGCATTGATTACACCAGCAGTGACATCTTCAACAGGTGCTTCTACTGTTGTGGGTGCTTCACCGCGTACGATAAGTTGATATTCATCACCACGTTTCTCAATTAGTATTGCTTTTGTTGTGGTGCTACCACAATCCGTAGCAAGAATAGAACGGATGCCGCTTCCCGATTCATTCATATATTTTTTCTCCTAAACAGAAAACATGTGTATCTTTATCATGTTGGTTCTTTAAAGAGATAGTTGTTCCTAACATTTGAGAACTTCATTTTATAGTAGATTTTGAAATTACTTAAACACTCTACATCGGCGAGGTTAGGAAACCTCGCCTACCGTGGGTATCGGGTGTCAACTTATATTTATAGTAGATTTTGAAATTACTTGAACACTCAGCATCGGCGAGGTTAGGAAACCTCGCCTACCGTGGGTATCGGGTGTCAACTTATATTTATAATTCACTATAAGAAAACTAATATCCCAATTGTCTTAGATATTCTCGGTTAACTGTCATCCGTTCTTCATCCGTACGGTCTTCTACCATTCCAGGACATGCTGTAATCCATCGGTCATAATTGAGTTCTTTCAGAGTTGACATTATAGCGGGAAAATCCATTGCATCTCCACCGCCAACGTCAACCCAATCTACCTCATAAGAACTCCCATCACCACCTGAGTAACCTGCATAATCCTGTAGGTGTACATATACAAGTACATCACTGTATCTACGTATGGATTCAATTGGATCATATCCCCAAAGGGCAGAATGGGAAACATCGATACACAGTTTGCACTTACGTAGTAAACTCATATATTTAGCCCAATCTTCAATAGAATCCACCGTTGTATTGGTATGGATATGATAGCAGACATCTAAGCCATAACGTGAACCGTATTCAGCCCATTCCTCAGAAACATCAGCAAGTTTTGCTAGATCATCGTTGTTTATGGGTCTATCATTTGGTTTTCCTGCCCCCATAAACATGAAACAATCCGCTCCTACCTCTGCGGCGAAGTCGATTCTACGCAAATTGAGTTCCATCTGTTCGTAATTTTTATCAATTGGTAATCCACGTGCCGTCACAGCACAGATAGGCATATCAACATTTTCACACATCCGTCGAATTCGGCGTGGCGTACCCGCCCAGTCTAAAGATTGCCGCATTTCCCAACCATCCCAACCTGCTTTCTTAAGTTGTACCAATAGTTCCTCAAAATCCGGTTGTTGCCATCGCAAAGTACTATATCCAAATTTGAAACCCATCAAGTTCTCTCCTCTTGTCTTTTTTTTAAGTCAGTAAAAAGTTAGTTCAAATTATATCAGAATTTTATATCTCTTGCAATAAATGTTCATTTTTGCTAAACTAAATTGATAACATATAACTAAAGGATTTTCCGTAACTACTCAGAATTAAGGAGAAATTATGGATCAAGTTAAACTTGGTTTTATAGGAACTGGTGGCATGGCAGGTGCGCATATGCGTAACCTTAAGGACAATTTTGAAGATGTTCAATTTTGTGCCATGTGTGATATTTCAGAAGATCGCGCGAAATCACGCGCCGAAGAGTTCGGTGGGAATGCCTATTCCGATTATCGCGTGATGTACGATAAAGAAGACTTGGATGCAGTTTATATCTGCACACCGCCTTTTGCACATGGTGAGCAGGAACGAATTGCCTGTGAAAAAGGTATCGCAATGTTCATTGAAAAACCGATCCATTCGGAAATTGAACCAGCGATTATAATCAATGACTACATTAATGAAACTGGTGTCATAACCAGTGTTGGTTATCACTGGCGGTATGGTGGCAATGCTCAAAGTGCTAAGAAAATGCTTGAAGAGCAACCACAAATACTCGGTGCACTCGGATATTGGATGGGTGGTATGCCCGGAACTCCTTGGTGGAGAGTCCGAGCACAATCCGGTGGACAACACGTTGAACAAACAACCCATATTTTCGATCTTTGTCGTTTTCTTGTTGGTAGCGATGGCAAGACAGTACACGGTGTTGCGAACAGTGGAAGCATGACACACGTTGAAAACTATGATGTTGATGATATCAGCATGGTTAACATTGAATTTGAAAACGGTGCTGTAGCAAACATCGTTTCTGCCTGTGCATTAGAAGGTTTTGGTCGCGTGCATCTTGAAGTATTCACGCGTGGTCTCGTCGTCACAGTCGGCGGTCCAAATAACGTAAACCGAAAAGGTGAAACTGAACCGCTTTCAGGGGCAGGTGGACAAGATCGCGACCGTGTCTTTATTGACGCTGTTAAGAGTGGAGATGACTCCGAAATCCTTTCACCATACAGCGATGCACTGCAGACACTTCGTATTATGCTTGCCGCAAGCACTTCGTTTAGAACAGGTAAATCTATTGATCTATAAATGGTTACAGCAACACTTAGTGTAACCATTTACACGATTTTTAGTCCTGGTTTCTATATTTTATTTAGATACTTTTTGATTATTTAGAGAGATAAATTATGCCAATTAATCAGTCAATCACCTTTGGTGGTTTCCGGCGTGACAGAGAGCCGGAAGACGTTATTAAGAAAGCCGCTGAAATCGGTTATAAATCTATTGAGATGCTACCCGCCGATCTCTGGTCCGTTGTTCAAGATAACGGGATGCGGGTTGCAATCATTGTTGGACATTCATCACTTCCGTCCGGATTGAATGACCCAAGCAATCACGACAGAATAGAAGATGAATTGCTCAAGAACATTGATATCGCAGCAGAAAATGACATTCCAGGTCTTATCTGTTTTTCTGGTAATAGAGAAGGCAGATCCGAAGAGGAAGGTCGTGATAACACTATAGCTGGTCTGTCGCGCGTGACAAAGGCTGCAGAAGAAAAGGGTGTTAACCTCTGCGTTGAACTGCTCAACAGTAAAGTTAACCATCCTGACTATCAGTGCGATAAGACAGAGTGGGGTGTTGAGGTATGCAAAGGTGTTGATTCACCGCGTGCCTTGTTGCTATATGATATCTATCACATGCAAATTATGGAAGGTGACCTCATTCGCAATATCACCGATTATATTGAATATATCGGTCACTTCCATACGGCAGGAAACCCGGGTCGTCGTGACCTTGATGACGAACAGGAAATATATTATCCTGCTGTGATGCGTGCAATTGCCAATACTGACTACGACCTATATGTTGGGCATGAGTTTAGTCCAAAAGGTGATGCTTTTGATGCTATGCAACACGCCTATGATGTGTGTAATGTCTAACAAACTTTGAAATTATGGGCAGGTTAATTAATCTGCCCATTTTCCTATATCCAAATTTAGGATTCACTCCGAATTCTTGTGCATTGATATATACTTCCTATCCACCAAGGTTTTATACTTCTTTCTACCCAATTCCTTTACTTATTTTCCGTAAATACTGATAGTGTCTATACAGAAGTCTTTCAGATAGTAGAATTCGGTTTCATTTTCTTAATGCTTGCAGCCTTAGCAAGTTTATGTTACAATCTGTATAGATCGGTAATTGTTTAATAGCAAGTCTTGAGTAAGTCAAAGAGGTATCTATAAATGCCAACCCCAAAAGAAGTTTTTGATAATCCTTTAGAGTATCTTGATTTCCTACAATCCGATAAATTTGAAGGACAATATTTTGAACGAAAAGAGGTCCGCATTGATACCAACAATCAGATCAACACATTGAAGGATAAGATCAAGCAGTGTATTTCTGCTTTCGCTAATAGTAATAGATCAGGTGGACTCTTAGCACTCGGCATTGCGGATGATGGCTCGATTATCGGCACACAACATGTTGACGAACAAACGATAAATGGTATTCTGCAGGTGGCACGAGACTTAAGTAACCATGCTACGCAGTTAAAAGAAGTTGTACTACCGGATTCAAAAGCAGCAAGATTACATCTTCTTTATGTCCCGTGGACACCAAATGGAATTTGTGACACCTTCACAGATTTTCCAAAAGCGTGGAAAAGGTTTGGTGCTCAGTCTCTCAATTTGACTGAACAAGACCGTGAACAACTTAAACGTGATAAAAGGATAGTTGATTTTGAAACCTCCTATTGCTGTCCCTACGATCCCGATGAACTTGATAAAGAGGTAGTTGAGGAGTTTAAAAGTGTGTTCCTTGAGACAAGGGATGCTCAATATGAATATAGTACAGAGGCATTTCTCTTGACTATAGATGCCATTAAGCAAATTGAGGGTGAAAAATGCTCATTTACTAACGCCGGCTACCTCTTTTTTGCTTCAAATCCACGAAAGAAGTTTCCAACAGCGCATGTAAGAGTTTTACGTTTTGAAGTTGACGTTGAAGAATCAGGTTACCGTGGCGCGACAACCTTTGATAAAGAGTTTGATGGAGCACTCCCAAAAATAATTCGTAAGCTGCGAACCTTTTTCAGAGAGTCTGCACTCTTCCGCACAATGATAAGACGGAGTTCTAACGGTGGATTCATTGAAGACCCCGAATATCCACTCTTTGCTGTTGATGAAGCAGTTGTGAATGCAGTTATTCATAGAGATTATGGAGCCAACGCACCGATTCATTGTATTGCATATCGAAATGGTTTAGTGGTGGAAAATCCGGGTGGTATTCCTCAGGAAGTCCCCCGACGCTTTAATCTCGCGGATACAGTGCTTAGTTCCGTGCTGCGCAATCAGAAGATTGTTGAGTGGATGCGGTTTATGAAAGATGAAAACGGTGAACCTGTTGTACGTGCTTTAAGTGAAGGCACAAGGAAAATGCGTCAAGAAATGGAGACCCTCGGTTTACCCGCACCAACTTACGAGACAGCTCAACGTACCTCCGTCACACTTTATAATTATTTTGAGGAGCGATTAGCACCGCATGCATCTTATGCCGCTAACCGAACAGGAACAGATTCTGTCTGAACATGAGCAGCACTTTCAGTCGTTGATGAAATAGAAGCAACCATTGAGGCAGAACTAAAACGCGCGGAACGTTTGCGGTAATATATGCTCAAGCATGCGTTTTCTGGCAAACTTGTTCCGTAAGACCCAAGCGATGTACCGGCAAGTGTGTTGTTAGAGTTAATCAGAGATGAGAAAGTAGATCAGCAACCGAAGCGAAAAAGACTAAGACAAAAGTGAATATACTACTTCGGCACAGCAATTGTTGCTACCACTTGACTAAACTCAATTCTAAATTACAGCGAAGAAACACTTTGTTTTTAATGTAAATTATGGTAGAATCTCTATGAATAGCAACAGTACAACCTTTTCATTCGGAGTATTATTTTGAGTTTATTATGGAAATATTAGAGATAACACTTAAGATTACAGACTCCACAGATACAGGTGAAAGAACGCGGCAAACCGATTTGCTCCTTGCACTTGCGGGACACTTATATGGGATGATATAAGTGGTCCTAACACCTTGTCACTGCCGGAGGTACAAGTGATTAAAGGGGTACACGAAGATAATCCGGATCCGCTCCCCGCTCTAGCAGGAATGCTGCAATCTGATGTCACAGACATCGGCAAACGCCACGACGATTATATCAGAAGCGCGCAACAGACAGAACTATAGGAAATAAAGGTGAATAACACAAGGTGAGTTGAATGGCAAAAACAGAAGTTGAAGTCCGATTTACATTACCGCTTGATGAAGTTCTACTGCAGCACAAAATTGACGCTGAGTGCAAGGCAAGAGAAGCTTTTGTGCTTGAGCTTTTGCGTCAAGGCGACATCAGTGCCGGTAGAGCTGCACGACTACTAAACATTTCACGATGGGATCTCTCGGAACTGATGTATGAAGCCGGAATCTCTCCTTTTGACGATAGTCCTACGGTGGAAACGTTTAACGCTGAAGTTGAAAGCGCGTTAAGAGATTTTGATGAATCTGAATCATGAAGGTAGTTACGAATAGCACACCGTTGATAGCACTCTCGAAAATCAATCGGTTAGAGTTACTGCAGAAAGTATACCGTTCAATTTACATTCCAGAGGAAGTTTATACTGAAGTCGTCGTCAATGGAGTAGGAAAACCCGGTGCGGCAGAGGTAGCATCGGCAGATTGGATCATCTGCCAGCCGATAAAAGATAAAGATCAAGTCTTAATACTTCACAACCGAACACTTATTGATTTAGGCGAGTGTGGTGCTATTGTACTTGCACAAGAAATTGAAGCAGAGAGAATCATTATTGATGACAGAGTCGCAAGACATATAGCAATCGCGAAAGGTTTATCTGTGGTTGGAACAGTTGGTGTTCTACGTGTCGCGAAAGCGATGCAAATCATTCCAGAAATCAAACCAATACTAGACGATCTTCGCTTACATGGAACACGAATCAGCGATAGACTCTACTACCAAACACTCATAACTGAAAAAGAGTAATCACAAAATGTCAAACGAATCAGTAACAATCCTTCAAAACTATGGAACTTCTGTAATATACTTCCAGATGATGGAGTCAGGTACGAAGATTAAGTTGAACGACTTACCTCTCTACTAAATCTCAATCTCTTTGTCATAGAGAGTTAACTACAAATCCATACATAATCCAAAACACCTTCTAGTTCGGATTAGGAAAGTCTGAAAACGAAAGTTCGCATTTAAACAAAACCTAAGGAGGATATTAAAATGCGTATTAACACCAAACTAACACTAATCACACTCATCATTGCAGTAGCATTCAGTTCTATTGCATTAGCAACTTTACAGAACGGCTTAATCGTCATTTGATGAAGCCGCAGGAAAGACTGCGTTTGATGAAAGCAAAAACAACAACGATGGAGAACTTATGGGTTCAGCCACTTGGGCACCAAATGAAGGTAAAATTGAAGGTGCGGCAAGATTCGATGGCGGTGAAGGTTCTGTCGTTGACGATAACGGCGCAGATTATATCAACGGACTTGAAGCCTTTTCAATTTCTGTTTGGGTAAAATCTGATTCTGTTGGACACGATAGAGGAATTGTCTTCGCAGTAGATCCGGATGGCGGAGATAATGTATTCGGTTTACGGTACGATGCCGCAAGTTGGTCAACGAAAGGCGGAGTTAATCTTGTTAAAGGTGCCATCACAACAACTGGTGGCGGTCAGGCGTATGAAAGTAAAGATGATATACAAACTACTGAGTGGCAACATCTTGTGTTTACTTGGAAAAGTGGTGAACAACTTGCACTTTATATTGATAGTGAGTTTGACGATAATCCTACACACAATGATGCAGCCAACCAAGGAGCAATTTCCGGTGCCACCAAATTCATCGTTGGAAAAGGTGCAAAAGATAACAATGGAACATCATGGACCGGTCTCATCGACGAAGTTCGTATTTACGACAGAGTTTTGGATATGGATGAGATAGAAGAGTTATCTACCGGTGTCCTTCCTGTTGAAGCTAAAGATAAGTTAGCTACTACATGGGCACTTCAAAAGAAAATTAGATTTTAGGTTGACTTGATCCCATATCAGCGGGGAGTATCTTCCTCACTGATACATATCTCAAAAGAATATTATAGTGAAATGTAAAAATACGTGCACACTCTTCAGTAGATGCGGTTTCCTAACCACATTTATGAAATTGAACAAACACCGGTTCGGTTAGGAAACCGAACCTACCGTAGTGTGTAAATAATTATAGTTTTTACTATAAACTCTTTCGGTTAGGAAACCGAACCTACCGTAGTGTGTAAATAATTATAGTTTTTACTATAAACTCTTTCGGTTAGGAAACTGAACCTACCGTAGTGTGTAAATAATTATAGTTTTTACTATAAACTCTATCATATTTTATCCCGCTGCACATGCATGCCATATACTTCTATACATGAATACCTCTGAGTTCATTGAAAACATCCTCGATTGTAAACTTGAAGACATCACAGCAGATATGGATGTCCCCTTAGAAACATTACATACCTTCCTTAATTCACTGCCATCAGATAGTCTTGAAACATACCTGTCCCCTCAATGGGTTGTCCTTGCTGCAGGCAAAGGCACACGCATAGATCCAATAGGACGTTTTAGCAAAACATTAGATATTATGTTTGGTGAAAAGAACATGTTGCAGCTATCACGTCAATATCTGCCGGGGAATCTACCACATATTGTTGTCATCAATCCACAAATGGCAACTCGTCTTACCAATAGCAATTCTGTTGAATCCTTATTGGGTGCAAGTACAATCACATGCATTCAAGAAGAAATGAATGGAACAGGCGGTGCATTACAAGCTGCCCTCCCAGAAATCCATAAGTCAGACGCTGAATGGATCGGTGTATCATTTGGTGACGAACCATTTTTGGATAAATCCATTATTGCTCAAACATGGTTATCACATTTCATGTCAGGGGCAGACGTTACTTTATGTGGAAAAATACCAGATACTGTAAGAGACAAGGGTGGACTATTATTTGACTCAGAAGGGAAATTCCTTGGAACAAAAGAATGGTACGATATGACAGAGTCTGAAAAAGACAAAATGTGGGAACAGTTGAAATGTGGTGAAGCATATACAAATACTGGAATTACAATAATACGAAAGAGTGTGTTACTTGAACGGATACATCGTTTACAGCCACATACAAACCGAAACGACGAACTCCATCATGTTGATCTGATTCGTCTCTGTTATGAGGATGGATTAAAAACTAATGCCTTTATCTATCGCGAAGAAGTTTTGTCTGGAGTTAATCGCTGGTCAAATGTCCTGTCTGGTGAAACTGCCATCTATGCAAAGACCCGTGATATCCTTGTGCAGAAAGGAATACGTGTTGATCCTGCAGCTCAGATAACTTTGGATAGTGATGATATTGAAATTGGGTCAGCATGCTATCTACTTGGTAGAGTTCATATTGGTAAGGATGTAAAAATAGGTGATTACTGTAGACTTGAAGATGTTTCATTAACTGGGGCAACAATTATAGGAGACTCTGTAGGTCTACAGAATGTGTCTGCAAAAGATACAACAATTCAATCAAATGTTTTACCAACTACGTTAGCAAAACCGATCACTGGTCTCTCAACTGCAAGTTATATTTCCAATAGTACATTTGACGGTGTGACTATCGGTACAAGTGTTGAATTGACAGACATTAAGGCATATATTACCGTTATTCCTTCTGGGATTAGATTGAAAAATCAAACATTAGGTGTACCTTATGCTAAAACACCTCAGGGAGTTTCAGCACAACTCTTCAACCAAATTATACCTGCTAATTACAGACCTGGTGTCTACACTTTCGGTGAAAAGAAAGATCTACCCGATTGGGAAAACCTACGCAATCATGTCAGTTCACATAGTGCAACGGAGTTAATTCCACGTGCTACCCAAGACCCACAACTACAACAAGACATATCCAATGCTGTAAATACTTTGTTGGATATGCTTCGTGCCAACGGAGACTATCTAATTGAACCACTCACTGCCGAGGAACTGTGGGGGACAATTTTTGAGATGGTGCAGAATTTCTCTGGCAATCCTAATCCTTATGTTCACGATAAACTAAAAGCACGACAGACGGCACTCTCACTCCTACCAGAGTTCTGGAATGAACAATGGTTGACAAGGTTAAAACTTGTAGTCTCAGGAAATGTCATCGATTACAGCAGTGCACGTGTTGTTGAAAAGGTAAATGCAAATCCAAATTATTTCTCTCAGGCACTCCGCGCAGCAGTTGAAACACCTTTTGCTATAGACTGCTATGATATGTTTATGGAGAAAGTCATTGAAGGGAAACCCAAACAAATTATGTTGCTTGCTGACAATGATGGGGAAATCATATTTGATATGGCATTAATTCAAGACTTGTTAAAATGTGGTCATCGGATCTCTATAGTTGGCAAAGCAGACAATGCAAGCAACGATGTTACTTTAGCAGATTTACATGATATTACGGCCTATCCTCAATTTACATCTATAAAACAAGCAATACAGGATGGAGTTGTTACCCTTATTTCTTCAGGAGCAAAGACGATTGGCACTAATCTGTATAATGCAACACCAGAATTTGTAAATGAACTGTTACACACCGATTTGGTAATCTCAAAAGGTCAAGGCAATTTCTTCACAACACCTGGATGGAAGATGGATACTTTCTATCTTCTACTCTCAAAAGGATTGACAGCAGAAAGAACAACCGGTGTTGTTGCAGATAGGAGTCTTCCAGTAGATGGACTTATTTTAGCATATCTACCAGCCGGAACAAGCAGGAATGCCCCTTTGTGCGATCTATGTCAGTCTTGAAATCGTAAATTCCCTTTTACCAGACTTTGAAAGAGGAATTTCCTCAACATACTCCACATCAACAGTCACGTCTGTCCCCATTTTTGCTTGAATCTTCAATACAATTTCATCACAAGTTTTCTCTGTCCATTCTTCGTTTATCACAAGTTTCAGTGTACACTTTTCAAAAGAGTCTTGGATTAATTGAAACTGCGAAACACCTTCAATGTTATAGAACTGTTGTGTGAAATACCCACCATGCACCAACAATCCACTTTTCGTGCGAAAGGTTGCAGTACTACGACCCAGAAGTTCTGCCAATACTGGCAATTGATTGCCACACGGACATCTTTCGTTAGATAATCTTCCAATATCACCAATGCGATAGCGAATAAAAGGCATAGCATAGTTGTTTAGTTGTGTGATGAGTATATCGCCAGGAATGTTGTATGGATCAAGGCTATCTATCTCAAGAAATATGTCTCTGCAGTTGATATGCATCTTTCCCTCACCACACTCCATCCCAATTAATCCTACCTCTCTTCCTCCATACCTGTTATATATCTTCGTGCTAAAGGTAGATTCTGCTAACGACCTATAATGTGGATACAACATCTCCGCAGAAGAAATAATACCTTTCAAATCCCAGTTAGGTTTAAGATTCTGTTCATTGAGGTATTTTGCAAACTGGTGTAGAGAGGAAGGGTATGCCAGAATAGTCTTGGGTTGCCACTGTTGCATCTTCTCAAATGTTGTTTGCATTGCTGATTCTGTAAGTTGAAATCCGTCAAGCCAGAACTGATTTCTCCAATAACGGTTCAGTTTCTGTTTCCAACGACTACCCGCGTTGATGTCTGTCTGTGCACCCCAAATAACTAACTGCGGTTCTCCAAAATCCCATCCTCCCCATCTGTCAAAATAATATACACTTAGATTTCTTTGATTCCAATAGGTTCTATCCTGATAGAACTTCAACGGTGTGCCTGTAGAACCACCCGTAGCATTTTCAATTCGTTTATGTAATGGAATTAACTCCGATTGAAGATTGGATAGTTGTTTACGGACAGTCTGCTTCTCAAGTGGTGGAATTATTGATATGTCAATTGAATCCGTAGAAAATAACTGAGTCAAGCCATCCTGTCTCAATCCAATTTCTTTGAACAGATCACGGTAGTAAGGTGTTGTTTGGACAGCATGCTGAAAGAGTTGTCGAATACGATTCCTTTGATATTCCAAAATAGTATCACGAGAGGAATTGAACAAAGAAGTTGTTTTTGAGAATTGGTGGGGGAAGGATAGACCCTTACGGTAGGTATTATATGCACACCAAGCAGCTTTTGAGAACAACACTTTGGTTGAACGATGAATTGCCATGTTTTCAATTCTATTGTGTCTAAATGTCTAATCAATGTTAGACATTTAGACATAATAGCTATATATTCATTTACGTCTTCTTATTGGGTCAATATGTGGCACATATCCAGGTGGTAATTGGTCACTGGAAGAACGTCCATCTTGAAAAAGTTGATCAGCGTCGGGATTATCAGGTTCATAAGGTTGAGGGAATTCGCGCCAATTATTACCATCAAGTGGCTGCTCATAGCCATCATTCTTGAACCAGTTGATCAACCTATCACGGTATTCTCTGAGAATACCGCCATAAGCATGGTTTCCGGCAAGATTACGTTCATCAAGTCTACCGGCAAGTCTTCTGAACAACCATTCTTTTCTATCCGCGGCAGAATAGATGTACTTGTATTCATCTGTCAAATACATATACAATCCTCTACTCTCACCTGCTAATTGTCCAATTATTGCATCACGATCAACATTTCCATTAGCAATCTCTGCCAAATCTATCCCACTTCGGTCTGCATCTGGTGTCAAGCCTGCTGCATTTAGACTCGTTGGGAACACATCAACAAGACTGGTAGGTGTATCACACTGAACGTTGGCTTCAAATCGTTCAGGATACCGAACAAGGAGCGGTATACGTGCGGCGGCATCAAGCCAAGAACGTTTGCCATAACAATCATAGTCCCCAAGCAGTTCCCCGTGATCCGATGTGAAAAGTATCAATGTATTGTCAAGTTCTCCTTCAGATTCAAGATATTCCAAGATTCGTCCAACTTGATAATCAATGAAAGATATAGCGGCATAATATGCAGCACGCATAGTTTTGATAAGGTTTAAATCTCTACCTTGGTCCCGGTATTTATACCGATTTTGATGTCGATTCCAATGTGTATGGAGTTGCTCAAAATCTGGTGGTAGGAACGGAAGCGGCATTTCTACAGAGCGGTAAAGTCGGTTCCAAGGAACAGGAGATTCAAAAGGAGGATGTGGTTTTATAAAACTTGACCAGCACAGAAACGGTCTGTCAGCATCACGTCCAGAAAGGAACTGCAATGTTTTATCACCAACCCATTGTGTGTGGTGGAGTCGTTCAGGGAGTTGCGATTGCTGAGGTATATAATAATACTCACTTCTTTCACCGTGTGGAGCAATGATATGGTCATATCCGTTTTCATGTAAGGACTCTGTATAATCATCTGGTCCAGCACCCTCTTCTGAGAAATCTCTGGTCTCATATCCCCACAACTTACGACTTTGCGGAGTAAAGTGCATTTTCCCTATACCGTGTGTCTGATACCCATCCTCATTAAGTATATCCATGACAGATGACCGGTCCTGTGGCATCGCAGAGTTGGTAGTACAGCCTGTTTCGTGAGGCCACTGTCCAAGTAGGAAACTACAACGAGACGCAACGCATACAGGTGAAGGACAGTACGCAGATGTATAACTCGTTCCTTCCTCAACAAGTCTGTCAAGTGCTGGAGTCTGAATAATAGGATTTCCAAGTGCACCTACCGTATCAAAACGCTGCTGATCTGTCATCAAATATAAGATATTAGGTTTCTTTGCCATTGAGTGATCCGTCCCTTTCTGTGTATATATTCAGAAACTTGATTGCCTATTTGAACAATATCATAACATCTTTTTGGTCATCATACAATCAGAATATTGATTTTGCTGAGTTATTCAGTTTTAGGTTTTTATTCGCTATTATTCACAAACGTTAATTTTGTTATGAGTTTGTATTTCTTTTTGTCTGAACCAGGATTTTCAGGATTAGTAGATTTTCAGGATTATGAGGTTGGCACGCTGAAGTGCAAATCAAAAAGATGACTCTTTCCTCTTGAATGTCACTTAGAAACACCAAGTATCTATCTTGCACATCCTTGAATCCTGTCCATCCTGGTTCAGACAATAAACAATGATACCACTATAATATCTCTGTATTCCGTTACGATATCTAAACTATTAGTCAAATCAAGTAGAATTCTTAAGACTAAATACCCTGTCCTGTTTATATATTATATTGAAATTTATCCAATAACATGGTATTATCTATATCATTGAAAATTGTAATACATCTCCTATCAACATAGATTATTTCACCTAAACAATTGAACTAAAATCAATGCAGAAATGGTATGAAAACAGAACTCTATTAAATATCCTTATCTTCCTAATGGTTGTCTTTTTCATTTTGTCCTTTTTCTATCAATGGCACTGGGGAATACCTCTATTTCTTGTTTTTGGCACTGCAATCATGATCAGAGGTGTAACGAAAATAACAATGCGGATGCATGGCAGAAATAGCAAAAAATGATTCTCATTTTAAGGAGTTAGAATGAAAAGACGAACCTTCATCAAATTGAGTGCAATTAGTGCTGCGGGATTAGTTTTACCGCTACAGTTAGAAGCACAAACAGATGATGCACCTTTGCTTAAACCACGAACTCTCATTACACCAAATGAAGAATTCTATATCCTGCAATTAGGTGATCCAGTAGAGTTAGATGCTGCAAGTTGGAGATTAGCAATAAGCGGTTTAGTAGAGAAACAAATTAAGCCGCTTGCTCTTGATGAAATCAAATCTATGGAAACAGTTGAGGTAATGCGAACTTTGAAATGCATCGGTGATCCTATTGGGGAAGAACAGATGGGGAATGCCACATGGAAAGGAGTTAGACTTCGTGACCTAATCCAGAAAGCTGGTGTAAAAGAAAATACAAAAGTAGTCGTGTTTCAATGTGCTGATTCCTATCATACTGCGATCCCTTTAGAAGACGCAATGCACGAGGACACTATTCTCGCATACCAAATGAATGGTGAAACACTACCGAAAGAACACGGTTATCCTGTCCGTCTACTCAATCCTGGTCATTATGGAACAAAAAATCCAAAATGGATAGTGAACATACAGCTGGCAGAAAAACACGAAAGTTACTGGGAAAAACGTGGATGGGATCCTGTTGCTAATGTAAAATTAGCAACTGTTATTGGCACACCAAGTCAAGAAGAAGAGATATTAGTAGGAACTGATTTTGTTGTGAGTGGTGCAGCATTTGATGCCGGACACCATGGTGGAATTAAGAAAGTTGAAGTCAGTATTGATTACGGAGAAACATGGCAGGAAACAGAGATTTGGGCCAAAGACACTCCGCTTGCATGGGTGCTATGGAAATGGAAATGGCAAGTCCCAAAAGAAAAAGGTCCCATTGAGATTTACGCCAGAGCCACCACTAACAGTGGAGTCACTCAAGAGGAAATGGGTATCAAAGCTAAACCAGTCGACGCAGTAGGTTACCACACAGTTGATGTCAAAATTGTAGAGGAATTGGAACAAACTAACTGATCCATTTCGTATGCCAGAATCCCATAGCATACAAAAGTTAGAATTAGTGATAGAAGAAACACACAACCACAATACTGCACTAAATGCGTCTTAAACCAACACAACTTATCATAGTCTATCTTCCCGCACTATTTATTGATTTTGCCTTTAGCAGTGTCTTAACTAATTCCTCATTTTATTCGAGTACGCTCAATTTTTCATCTACATTCTTAGGTGTATTGGTTGCTATTGCAACAGCCTTCTATACGTTTCTTGCAATCCCATGTGGTAAATTATCTGATAGAATTGAACGGCACAGAATGCTATATATTGGTTGTCTCCTAATTGCAAGTGTAAGCATTTTACTCCGTTTTTGCAGTAGTAAATTACATCTGTTGTTGATATTCCCGTGTATTGGAATCAGCATGGCACTCTTCTGGCCTGCCTATGAAGCATGGCTTGCAGAACGAGAAGGTGAAGGAAAGTTAATTCACAGGGTCATGCTTTTCAATCTATTCTGGAGTACGGGAATAACGTTGGGTCCAACTGTCTCAGGATATTTATATAAAGATGAACAACCATTTACCCCATTATATCTTGCTGCCGGTGCTGGATTGATAACATTGATTACCATCTTTTTCAGCAATTCACAACCTGAAAAAGCCATCTTAGGAGAGCAATCGGATCAAACTCAAACACTGTTTCCTCCCCCATCAGAACGCAAGAAATACCTAAATATTGCAAGGTGTGCAAATTTTACATCTTGGTTTGCACTCGGTGTTTTACGATGGCTTAATCCAAAACTGACGAAGGATATGGGGATATTTCCAACTATATTCGGAAACATGATGCTTGCACTCGGAGGGATGCAAACTATTTCATTTCTTTTTCTTGGAACAAGTTATTCCACACGGTGGCACTATCGCATAGGACCATTAGTGTTAATGCAAGGATTAGCGATTTTATGTTTCATCGGAATATGGTGGATAGAAAACATAGTATTCTGGGTATTTGCGTTTGCCATCATTGGAGTATCTGTGGCATTTACATATTTCGGCAGTCTCTATTACGGATTGCACATGCATTCAGATAAAGGAAATAAAAGCGGTTGGCATGAAGCAGCTCTGGGATTTGGTAGTTTATTAGGACCGCTATTTGGTGGGTTTGCTGCTGATTCCACCTTTGGTATCAAGAGTCCATATCTGTTGTGTGCAGGGGTGATCTTTATTGGAATAGTTGTTGAATTGTTCATAGTATCAAAGAAGCGGTTGGCAGTGGATGTTCTTTGATATAATCTTCGTTCACTGTGATCCCAAGACCCGGTCCATCTGGAACAGTTACGATGTGATCGTTAATTTCTACACCACTTATCACCATATCATCTAGAAACACAGGCGCATTCAGTTCGGCTGGAAGTGCTAAATCCAACGTTGAAAATAAGTGTACACTCGCCATAAAACCTACACCTGCTTCTGTTAAACCGCTACCAAGTAATTCCATGCCATTTGCAGCTGCTACATAGACACTCTTGAGACATTCAGAAATACCACCAGATTTACAAATCTTCAAAACAACTGCATCTGCACAATCAATACGTGCTATTTTACTAAGATCAAAATATGTAAAACAACCTTCATCAATTGCAATGGGAACCGACGTTCCATCCTTGACTCTCTTCATTCCATACCAATCTTGACTTGCTACCGGTTGCTCCATACAATAGATCTCGTGGATATCTTCAACACGTCTGAGTAATTGTAACGCATTTGCAGGAGTATAAGATTGATTCGCATCAATCCACAGTTTTACTTTAGGTGATACCTCGTGAATTGCTCTCAATCTCTCCTCATCTAATTCGGGGTTTCCTTCAACTTTGACCTTGAAACATGTGCACGGAGATAATGCCTTTGCTTTCAATGCCATTATCTCTGGAGTATCAATACTCAATGCATAACTCAGGGGTAATGTAGAATGTCGCATTCCACCGAGAAGTGTATGAATCGGTATATCTAAGATGTGGCAACACAAATCATGTAGTGCAATGTCTACTGCAGCTTTAGCAAATGGGTGACCATTACTTACAGCCGGTTTCAATGTTTGATAGATTGAGTCATCAATTTCGTTACGACTGAGTGGGTTTTTACCAAGAAGTAAAGGTGTAATATATTGACGAATAGTTGTTGTGATTGATTCAGTCGTCTCATAGCTCCAAGATGGTAGCGCACGTTGTTCTCCCCAACCGACATATCCATCATCCGTAGTGATTTTGACAAATATGTGGTTACCAGCGGATGACGGATCACCAACGAAACCGGTGCCGATTGTAAAAACATCCTTCATCGCAATGGCAGTGGGA
Source organism: Candidatus Poribacteria bacterium (assembly GCA_965214095.1). Lineage (GTDB taxonomy): Bacteria > Poribacteria > WGA-4E > WGA-4E > WGA-3G > MSPOR6. The sequence continues at coordinate 4,517,224 of OZ243938.1, forward strand.
AATACTTCTACTTGTGTAATTTTACTCATGATTATTGTAAATCTCTAATGTAGGAATTATTGAACAGCAGATTATGCTTTGTCTCGTATCTAAACTAATACATTCTACCACTTCTATGATTATAAATCAAATATAGTGAATATTGAAAATAATAATGCAAAGTCCCTGTAGAAGCGATCTCCGAATAGCGAGTTAACTCAGTGATAATCGGGAATTGGAGTTCCTTCCTACATATCCAAAATGTCCAATTAATTCAAAACTCTACCATAAATAACGCTGAACGTCCCCAATTATTTCTTGACAAAACTATAATATATGTGTCACAATAATAAGAGTAACATAAATAAATTTATAGCATCTCATAATAAAACAGTAAACGGTTTTAATATAAATTCTGATGTCCTAACGTGAACAGACTAAGGTATTGATATGAATTCAGAACAAAACAATATTGAAGAAAAAACACTACCACTTTTTCCTTTGAATCTTGTACTATTTCCAGGTGCCGTTCTACCATTATACATTTTTGAGCCAAGATATCGAGAAATGGTCAAGTTCTGTATCAGAAATGAATCCTCTATCGGCATTGTAATGATTAAAGATGGCGATGAGGTCGGTGAGAATGCTACACCATGCAAAATCGGTACTGCTGTTGATTTAGTTGAAGTAGATCGATTTCCTGATGGACGGATGAATATTATGACATCAGGACATTCAAGGTTTGAGATACTGGAAGTTGATGATGAACTACCTTATCTCGTTGGACGCGTCAAAATGCTTGACTCTTTAGATTCTGAACCAGATACAAGCCTTGATGCAATTGCAGGTGATACGCGTGAAATATATATTGAATATGAAACATTATCAAGTTTTTTAATGTTTGGTTGGTTGCCACCAGAGGAGATACCGCAACATCCTCAACTATTAGCATATCAAATAGGAACGCGATTACGAATCTCGCTTGAAGAGAAACAAGACCTATTAGAAATACAATCATTCGATGAACTCCTTAAACGTGAAATTGATATACTAAAAAAACTGAATAAACAAATTGCTTTCCAATTATCAGCTCGGAACAATTGAAAATAAATAATTTGATAGAGTTTATACAGTGTCAACTTCTTTGGGTTGACATCAGTAGGTCAAAAAGAGCAATGGTACTCAAGCCTCCTATTCCTCAATTCACGGATACTCGGACTATCCATATCTCTGGGAGAGAATTCTTATATATCAGCAATCTTCTCTCAATGTTCAGGTTGTTGATAGTTCCACTTCTCTTTTGGTACATTTACAATGAACAATACAAACATGCTGTAGTAGTTGGGACAATCGCGATAATCTCAGACATACTGGATGGTTTTTTTGCACGTCTACTGGATCAACATTCTGAACTTGGCATTATTCTCGATCCTATTGCCGACAAATTTGCTATTGGAGCCGGAATAGTCGCGATAGCAATTTCAACTGCTGAAACAACCGGTATTCCTTTATGGGCATTGTTCGCTGTAATTTTTCGTGATGTTGCAATTGTTTTAGGCAATGTCTATCTTGCCTATCGCGCAAAAATGATTACTCGGTCAAATTGGTGGGGTAAGTGCACGAGTTTTTCTTTAGCAATCGCACTAATCCTATACCTAATTCGTTCGATGGATTTCCCACTTCCTGACGATATTGAATTATATTGTCTTTATATTGCATTGTGTTTTGTTGGTATTTCATTTGTAAGTTATTCACGACATATGCTGCGAGTCTTAAAAACTGAATCAATACAAGAAAACCCAATACAGTGATCTCAAATAACACACAGAATATTCACTTTATCTTATGTAGTTACTACTGGATAATTCCGTTTTTAGGTAGATTCTATGGACCTCTATTTGAACCCCACTGATGTATCAGAAATTATCGGTGTTGATGAATCAACAATCAAGAAAACTTTAGAAAGAAAACATCCAGAGATTGAACCTTTCCTTCGGGTCGTTGCTTCACCATCAGAAGAAATTGATGAAACATCTAAAGCCATCCTACAATTACGGATTGATGGATTAGCACCGTTAATCACTCATCTCAGTTTTAACATACCAACAAATGAAATTATTGAGAACTTAATTTCTCAAGTTGTCCACATTACATATCTTCGTGAAGATAATGACAAATTACAAATTGATATTAATGAGTTAAAAGAAAAAGTTAAGACGCTTCAAGAAGAAAAAGCTGATTTACGTGTGCAGGTTAATAAGTTAGAAGAAGAAAAATCTAAGTCATGGCTAGACCGTTTTTTTAAATCTGGCAAATAAGATGTTGAGCAATCAATTGAATATTCTATTATCTTTAGAAAATAATCTAATATGATTAAACTTGATAGAAATCAAATCCTGGCAATATTTTTCACTATACTGGGTCTATTATTTCTATATATCAAATTGGATAACATTACTTGGTTACCTGAACGTTTAGCACATAGTAGCGTTCTTCTAAAAGGTATATCATTTGTCCTTTTGAGTCTTGCCGCAATATTGGCAAGTATTTCATTCAAAAACAAGTTATTAATCTCTCTTATATCAGGAGTCGGTTTAATAATTGGTTTAATATTCCTATTTTTACCAGTACCACTTATTCTTAAAGGTTCAGCATTTCATCTATTATTCACATGTTCTATAGCTTATGGAATGACGACTGCAACAAAGCGTATTGCAACAATAGTTTCTTCAGTCTGCATATCTCTTGGTTTCATTTTTCTATATCAAACGTTTTTACCCAACCTTGGAAATGCTGCTCTATCATTACTGCTACCAGGTATAGTTGTTTTTTCCATTGTCAATTCGCAAAAGGTTCTCTGTGAAAGAATTTCAATTGGACTGATTGTCCTCGGTTTAATCTCACTTTGTCAACCTTTTCTTATCCTTTTTTATCAAACAGGTTTTCAATTATTACTAACAGGTCTAACAGGTTTTATCGTTGTGGCACATCGTTAAATCATCATAAAATTGGACATAAATTATTCCTTCCGTTCAATGTACCTGACTCATACTCATTCAAAAAACCACAATAACATTACATAGATTTTGCCAATGATGTCAACAAATCCAAAAAATATTGTTATAATCGGGGCAGGTGTGATAGGTGCTTCAATTGCCTATAATCTCTCGCTTAGATCAAAATATCACATCACAATTCTTGAACGTGATACACCGGGATCAGGTGCAACTGGACATTCATTTGCATGGGTAAATGCTTTTGGCAAGGATCCTCGTGATTACCACACGCTCAATCGTCGTTCTTTAGATATGTGGTATCGGTTAGAACGACAATTTGATGAAGATATCGGTATCCATTACGGTGGAGAAATGCGGTGGGAGTGTACTAATGAACGGGCACAACAATTAGCAGAACGCATCCGCCAACTACAAACTTGGGGTTATCCATGTAGATTAATCTCACGAGATGAAATGATAGAATTAGAACCTGATTTATGTCCAGGAGATATTGTAACCGCCTCCTACTCAGACGCAGATATACACATAGAAACCGATAAATTCATAGGAGTATGTCTTGAAAAAGCGTGTGAAAATGGATCAGAAGTCATTACAGATACAAATGTTACTGATTTCACAATAGACAATGATAAAATCAAAACTGTCATTACAACAAATACTGCTTATCCTTGTGATATAGTTATCCTTGCAAGTGGAATAGAGACAACACAACTGGCTTCAAGAGTTGGAGTGTCCATTCCTCAACAATGCAGCCCTGGAATAGTAATCAAGACAACGCCATGTCAAAAGGTGTTACACAATGTTTCAGTAATCCATGCACCACCGGTCCGAGAGAACTTTCAAAATCTACATCTACGACAATTGTCTGATGGTACTCTTAGGATTGGACAAGGAACACAAGAAGGCATTAATCGTGACGACTCACAACGCCAGGCAGACACACTCCTTGAGTATGCTAAGGTTCACTTACCACGAATAGGCAATGCACAAGCCATTCCCACTCCTATTGGTTATCGTCCGATGCCACTTGATGGGTATCCTATAATCGGTTTTACCAAAGCACTACAGAATATGTATATTGCATTAATGCATAGTGGAGTGACGTTAGCACCATTAGTGGGTGAAATGGTAACATTGGAAATAGCAGATAGTGTTGATGTAGATTGGTTCAAACCATATCGTTTGGAAAGGTTTGTATAATAAATACATAAGATATTAAATTTTCAAAGGTATGGTCTTCTGAGACTACATACTATCTCAAATTGAATACCTATACACTCTCAAAACTAATGGATATTTTATAATCCTTGTAAATAAGACAGGACAGCTTCCTCCATAATTGTTCGTTTGTCGTTATCAAAGAAATTCAGAATTGCATTGACATTGTACATTTTCTTTTGCTCATAGGCGGTACGCACATAAGCAGAAAACCCAAATTCTTGATTAGACATATTTTGCTTATTAAATGAGTCGGCACGTCCCTTTTCTTCGGCAAAAAATTGTTGAAATAAAGATCTTTCCTCTTTACTAACTACATTACACCCACGAAAAAATGTAATATCCTGTTTCCCATAGGATCCAAAAATAAATAACCCATTGAGTCTTGGTATTCCAGAATTCCACACAGGTTTGGTATGATTTTTTTCAGTAAACTTAGATTCTATAGATACCAGAATACGTTTATCAAATATAATGAAGTCAGGATAGTTTTGTGAACCAAAAGGTTGGTACAAATAATGTTGTTTAAAATTTGTTTCATTGGAAATTATTTCATCGTTTTGTAATATTCGTTTTTTTATATCTGAAATATATTCCTTACTTAAATCTGATTTTAATATACGATTATATCCTATATTATTCAATTGTACCATCATTCTTTCTTCAAAGTCTTTTCCAATTGGTGCATTGAGATAGTTCTTGGCATTATGTTTTATACTGTAGAATAATTCGTAAATTTTACTCATAATTATCTGTATATTCCTTCACAAGGTCAGCTTTTCTGAATCCAGGTACTGCAGTAGCAGATTCTTGTGCCAACCGTTCGTAATCAATTCTCATTAAGCGTTTTAATACATTCGGATCTTTTGCTTTCAAAAGAATCCATTGTTTGTTTCTCTCGCATCCCCTTTCATCCGTTTCTTTCCGCGTATAATCTTGCCAACCTTGACAAGGAACAGCAAAATCAAACGAATTAGAAAAGACTTTTAAAGAGGTAGTTGTGTTATTATATTGCCAAATTTGAAAGTCTTGATGACAAATCGGTAAAGGTTTATTTTGGCGCATATCCTTATGTTTACTTGGAATACGTGTCCAAATTTGAAATTCTGTATTGACAGAAAATGGTTTTCCATTATCTAGTATGAATGCGTCTCGCGGTAGTATCATTTTGCTAATATAACGCATTCCAGGATCAAGACATTTATGTACAGCATACTTTCGAAATGATAAAGGAACAATAAAAGCTACAATGTCTGATAAAAATGCTGCATGATTAAAAAATGCAATTGCTAATTTTCCACGTTTACCAAAAGGAGGATTACCGATAATCGCAGTTTCCTTTACCGATTTAGGTAGACTACAAACCGCGAAAAAGTCTTGTGCTCTTACATCTTCACATTTTGGGACAAGATCTATTCCTAATCTTCTATCTTGAGGCAATTGGTCATAAAATGCACCAGTACCCGCAGATGGTTCAACAAAGAATAGATCGTTAACAGTTTTACTTAAAGATGGAAGTATATTTGTAAAATGGATCCAACACGAAATTGCAATTTCTCTCTTCGTATAAAATTGATCTAATGATTCGTTCATATTAGTTAAATTATTTCCTGTGTATGTATAAGTAGACACTTCTACTCAAAAAGTTCCAATTTACCGTTTTTGACAATCAAGACTTTTGGTTCATAGACAGCATCACCGTTTTCGTCAAAGGAGAACTTGCCCATCACAGTGTCATAGTCACTAATGTTTGCAAGTGCATCTTTTATAGAATCAGGATCATTTGATTCCGCGTTTCTTATTGCTTCAGCAAGGACATAAAGTGTGGTATATGAACGTGCAGCATAGTTATTTGGTGCAAGACCATATTTTGTAGTGTAATTCTGAATAAAAGTCTGATTTCCAGGTTTATCAACTGCAGTTCCCCAACCTACATAGGTGATTGCCCCCTCTGCAGCTTCACCAGCTGCCTCTACATCAGCTTCTGTTAATGTTCGCAGAATAATTGGTACTGTGATTCCGAGTGCAGCTGCTTCGCGAAGAACAATAGATTTTTCTGATGGTAAGGAAGATACAAATATTGCATCTGGTTCTAACTCCTTTATACGACCTAATTGATCTTTTAAACTTGCATCACCACCCATGAATGTCTCTGCTGGCTCCACTACAATACCTAACATTTCAAATGTCTTTCTTAATGCTTGATCTGCATCAGTAGAGAAGGCATCGTTTTCATCATATAGTGTCGCAACTTTTTTATATTTATGCTTTTCGTGTGTTGTTTCCACTCCGTAAGGCACCAAGACATCTGTTGTAAGTGCAATACGAAAAGCATAATCACTTAACGCACTCAGACCACGTGCAGCAGATGTGGGACTTATCGCCACAACCTTGTTTTCTCCCGCAATAGGAAATGTCTCTTTAGCCGCAGAGGATGTAGCAGGACCTAGAATTACGGATACACCATCATCTATCAGTTTGTTGTATGCTGCAACAGCCCCATCAACAGTGCTTTGGCTATCCTCAATTATAAAATTGATGTGAGTACCCGCAAATTGTGAGGTATTTATCTCATTTTTAGCAAGTTCCAATGCATTTTCAATGTATCTACCAAATGATAATTCAAGTCTTCCAGAAAGTGGTAAAACAAGACCAATATTAATTTGTTCATCTGTTTCTTCCATTATAGGTGGCTCAGGATAAAAAATATCTGATGCATATTCACATCCATATATCATCACCAACATCACAACCACTACCAATACAGAGACAGATCTTCTAATGTGTCTAATGTACATAAAACTCCTTTATATAATAATTGTCTATGTAATTAAATTTTAAAATACTGAAATTCAGAGAATACAGACAATACATAACATTAATTTTACATCATTTCATATTGGATCGTCAAGATGTATTGTCTTTAATTATAGTCAATATGTTTGATTTTTTTTCTAAAATATGTGACAATAATATGGACGTATTCCTGAGGAGGATAAACGATGAACTTACAAAATTTACGACTGGCAGTAACGAAATCAAAAGACATTACACTCAATTTTCTGGGTCGTGTAATGTCAAATACACATTTAGAACCGATTCGTGATGATGAAGGTATAAAAGGTATTAAAGCATCATGGGTTGGTGAACAAGGTGAACGTAGTATTGATGTGGATACTGGAGATTTGAATGCTAATCTGACATTGGAATCAGATGAACCACCTGCAATAGAATTTGTCCAACACGGTGATAATCGGAGTGTAGCAATTAAGAACATCAATAATGTTTCATGCACTGTAGATAAAGATACGTTAGATGAATTTGTTTCACCAAGAGGGGCTGCAATTGCTGTGTGTGCTGGTGCAGCAGCTGGATTATTAGGTTGGTTTTTTGTTTCTGTTTTGCGTTCTCTGACAGTGTCTGTAAAGAACCAGGAGGAAGCAACTATTTCTGCTATTCCTGCAGAGGATGTTGAATCTACTGAGGAAGAACATTCTGCAGAAGCATGAAAATCATTGCAGTAGATCCATTTTATTTGCGAATACCCGAAATTACAACTGCAGCAGATGGCACACAAGATACTTTGTTAGTCCGGATTAGAACTGATGACGGGATTGAAGGATGGGGTGAATGCGATGCATCACCTTTAGTCAGTATCGCAGTTTATTGTTGTCCTATGTCGCATGGAAATATCATCAATATCAGGACATCATTAATTGGTGAAACGTTAAACTGTCCGGATGATATTCTCAGACTCAGTGAAAAAGTGCTAAGAAACGGATTGGATATTCAACAGATACAGCATGCATATAGTGGAGCAGAAATTGCGTTGTGGGACATTATTGGGAAAAAGTTAGGTAAACCCATTTACCGTCTACTCGCTGAGATGTCTAACTCCTCTGACACTCCATATCCTAAACTCCCGTATGCTTCAGTTCTCTTCGGAAATAACCCTAAAGATACATACCATCTCGCTAAGGATTTGAGTGAACGCGGATATCGTGCAGCCAAATTTGGTTGGGGACCGATGGGTAAATTTGGAGAAGAAAACGATATTGCGCTTGTGCGTTCAGCACGTAAGGGCATGGGAACTGATGCCCAAATTATGATAGATGCAGGTGTAGTATGGGGAATTGATTACGAAACTGCATACAGACGTGCTAAAGCATTTGCTGACTATACACCGACATGGTTGGAAGAACCGCTTGCTCCTGATGCTATTGATGCTTATAGTTCACTTATATCTAAGAATCCAAGTGTCCCTATCGCTGCTGGTGAAGGTTCAAGCACATATCGCATGGCAGAAGACATAATTGTAAACGGTGGTGTTCAGTTCGTCCAGATTGATACGGGACGTATTGGTGGTATAATGCCATCTTTTCAAGTGCGTCAACTTGCTGAACAACGCGGTGTTCAATATGTAAATCACACCTTTAAAAGTCATCTAAGTCTTGCAGCTGCACTTCATGTTTTTGTAACAAATCCAGATTTCGACTTATTAGAGTATCCTGCTGCGGGTTCTGAGTTATCACAACGAATTGCAAAAGAACCTTTTCAGGTTGATACAGATGGATTAGTTCGAGTTAAGGAACTCCCTGGACTCGGTGTAGAAGTGGATATTGAAGCTATCCATCCATATTTGGCACCAGTCCATATTGAGATCGGAACAGAAACCGTTTTTGAACATCCATTACTACAATAATAGGTTCGTCAATCTCTTTTAACTATGTTTTCACTGCTTCATCAACAAGTTTTCTTAACTTGTAACCACGGGATTTATATGAAATCACTTTACCTTCGCGATCAATTAACCATAATGACGGTATGCCACGAATACCGAACAACTTTTTCAGATGACCATCCTCCCCATTGAATATCTGTCGCCATGGTAGTTGACATTTTGCAAGGAAATTTTGCATATCAGATTCATCACCATCAAGACTAATCCCGATTACTTCAAAACCCCTATCTTTATAGGAATCGTATATCCTTTTCACGTTGGGCATTTCTCGAATACAAGGACCACACGTTGTTGCCCAAAAATCAAGTAAAACAACCTTACCATAATAGTCCTTAAGCGTGAACGAATTACCTTCAATGTCAGTCACGGTGAAGCCAGGTACTGGCTTTCCAACCATCTTTCTTTTTTCATCGTACTTGTCAAAATACATTTCTGCAAGTTCCATATTACCTAATTCTTCGTGAGTCACTGCCAATTCCCTATATAAACTCTTCAGCCATGGATTTTTCTGTTCTGTTCTTTCAAGATTCTTACACAGTTGAAGTGCCTCCTTATGTTTGTTGCCTGCTCGTAGCATCTCCATAAGTGTAAAATAGTCTCTGAACCGCATGATGTCCTCATCATGTGGTCTCATGACAGATTTGAATTTAACAATAAGCATTTCAACATCTTTTTCACGTTCTGCAGTTACATAAAGACGAATAAGTTCAATGTAGAGGTAGAAAAAATTTGGGTCTTCAGGTGCGAGTTCAAGTGCTTTTTCATATCCATCAATTGCTGCTTCAAGGTTACCGTACACTTTTATCGGTTGCTTTCTCCAATCTCCTTCAGATGGAAAAATGGTATTTGAAAAACTTAGGTTTAAATATAAATTTGACAACAATGTATGTTCTGAAATGGGGTTTGCATGGTGTGGACATCGGACAATTGGATTAGTATCGTTGTGAACATGTCGTTCCTCTTTTAGTCATTGTTGATAGTATTCTGGATCACAATCATAATTGTAACTAACAGGTAGTGTCGGATCAGTATCATAAGGGATAATTGGGATGCCTTGATCTAAATCTGCTGGACATATCAAGGCACCAGAGTCTTTCAGGTAGTTTGGATGAAGATCTGAAAGCCATTCGGGAAATATGTTATGTTTCTTTTCATACGCTTTTAAAGCATTTCCTATTGAAAGCAGATTGTGTGCACATGAATTCACTTTCTTTGTTTCTTGTTCGGTTAATTGAAGTTCGTTTTCCTGATCGATATGTAATTTTGGATTATCTGTCATGTTTTGGATAGCAGCAAAAATTATCGGATATACGGATATAAGAGAAGACATTAATACCTCCATTGTATACTTTTAATAAGTGTCATGTATTTATCTTTTCGTTGTTACATGTTAATGGATGCAGTATTTAACGAAAAAGGGAAGACTTTGCAGCCTTCCCTTAAATGTTGGTAATTTTTCGTTCAGATTACTTCAATATCAGCATCTTCCGTGTGGCAGAAAATTCAGCAGCGGTTAATGTGTAGAAAAACACACCACTTGCAACTGATTCACCGAATTCATTTTTGCCATCCCAATATGCTGCACGGTTTTGGTTTTGGTAAGTGCCTGCGGACAGATTTCCTAAGTCAAACTTACGAACTAATGTTCCATCAGCAGCATGTATCGAAACAGTTACATCAGATGGAGTAGATAACTGAAACGGTATCCATGTTTCCGGGTTAAACGGATTTGGATAGTTGGCAAGAAGTGCGGTTTCTATAGGTGCAAATGACTGTAAGATTTGCTCAAGCACATCTATACCACGTTGATATGAAGACAAATCCTCCTCCGTATTCTGAATGAATTGGAACGGTTGTTGCTTAGCATCTGTAAGCCATTCTTGTACTTGAGCAGCAGTTAAAGTGTCAACAGAAAGTGAATTTACAGAAGGTGCAGAGTTAATATTATTCAATATATTCCCCATTAAATAAAGATCCAAAAGGTCAACAACACCATCATCATTTAGATCTGCAGCATTTTCACCAGTTTGTCCAAAATTTGATGCGACCAGAACGAGATCCAGTATATTCAAGACTCCATCACTATTCACATCAGCGAATATTGTAAGTACTTGAGTTGTATTCATTGGAAGCGGGTATGCCCAAAGCAGGACAGTTCCATCATAACTGCCGCTTGCGATCCTAGTACCATCTGGACTGACAGCAACACTTGTAATAGAATATGTATGCCCTTCAAGCGTATAAAGCTGTTCACCAGTCGCAACATCCCATAAACGTATGGTTGCATCGTAACTACCACTAACAAGGACTTGTCCATCGGGACTAAAAACAATACTGGTTGCATTCGCTGGAAGATCTGTGGGGAGATCTCCTATCAATTCTTCAGGTACACCTACAGGTATTGGACGATCAATTGGCCTTCTAAATGTTTGGAGGAGTTCTGCTGTTGCAACATCCCATAGTGACACTGTGTCACCTCCACCACTTGCCAGTTTAGTTCCATCAGGACTAAAAGCAACTGTCCAAACATCGTCTTCATGCTCACTGATAGTATGTATTTCATCACGGGTTTCAAGGTCCCATACAATGACTTTATCATCTCGACTACCACTTGCAAGCATGCTACCGTCTGGACTGAAAGAAAGGGTTTCAACGCCTGCCTCATGCTCAAATAATCCGCCCATATACCTACCTGTGGCGACATCCCACAGACGTATACTATCATCTTCACTACCACTTGCGAGAATACTTCCATCAGGACTGAATGCGAGACTTATCAGATAAGACCAATGTCCTCTTAGGGTCTTGATGTGTTCACCTGTAATAGCATTCCATAGACGGACGGTATTATCCTGGCTACCACTTGCAAGCGTTTTACCATCGGGACTAAACACCACTATGTCAACATCATCTTGATGTCCGATCAGCGTATGCCGCAGTTCTCCTGTATCAGCATCCCACAAACGGATGGTTTTATCCCAACTACGCGTAGCGAGAATACTTCCATCTGCACTATAGGTAACACTGATAACCACATCAGTATGTCCAGTGATAGTTTCAAGATGTTCCCCTGTAACTGGATCCCATGAACGTATAGAGGCATCCCACGCACCACTTGTAAGGACTGATCCATCAGGTGTAAAGTCAAGAAAAACGATATCTGCAGTATGTCCAATTATTGAATGTAAAAATTCACCTGTTGTTGCATCCCATATACGAATAGTATCATCTTCACCTGCACTCGCAAGAAAACTTCCATCTGGACTAAATTTCATATCATAAATATGTGATGTGTGTCCATGAAGCGTTTTCTTAATTGTCCATGTTGATGTATCCCATAGATGAATTATCGAATTCAGATCTCCGCTTGCCATAGTTTTTCCGTCGGGACTAACAACAACACTTGCTACATTGTCACGATGCACTTCAAGCGATTGAAGATGCATTCCTGTGTTCACATCCCAGATTCTAATTGTATCGTCCCGTCCCCCAGTAATGAGAGTACTACTATCACCACTGTAAGCAACACAATTGATACCATCTGTATGACCTCTCAGTATTTGTAGAAGTTCTCCAGTAACAGGATCCCAAATACGAGCAGTTCTATCCCTACTTCCACTTGCAAATGTGGATCCATCAGGACTGAATACGAGACTGCGAACACTACGCCAATGTGTTTCAATCGTATGAAGAATTTCATACGATTCTGAATCATATATTCGGATTATTCCATTTGTACTTCCAGCAACAAGTAAGCTGCCATCAGGGGAATAAGTAAGGGCTGAAACACCCCATCCAAATCCATCAACAAGTGTAATTTCTTCATTAGTGGCTGTATCGTATATCCATACGCCAAGAGTACCTGCAACTGCAAGTTGTTTGTTATCAGGTGAATACTGGATTTCATAAAGCCAACCTTTTCCGAGACGTGTAGTTGCCCCAACTGGTAAATGCCATTGAGGTGAATCTTGTGCAAATATAATGGGTTGATGACATATAGAAACTAATAACATCACCAACGAAATATGTAGATGTAATCTTTTCATATAATATACTCCCTTATTTTATATGTAAAAAACATAAAATAAATTAATACCAACTAACCTAAAACTGTCCAGAAACAGAAATGCGTTGTGAACCGCCAAGTGAGTGACTGTTGAATGCATAGTCAACAAAAAATGTCATACTACTCACCCGCAATTGGAGACCTGATCCTGCAGAAAAACCGTGTCCGTTCCAACCACATCGTAATGCAAGTGTATTGAATAGCAAATATTCACCACCTGTACGAAAGACAATCCCACCACCTGAGTCTGTTTCTTCTTCATAGTCTGCTTGATCCGTTTCAAAGTCAATGCCAATACTACCATTGCCAAAACTTGGAAAGGTAAATTGGTATGCCGCACCGAATCGTAACCTTCGTCCGCGGGTGAATACAGGTTTGTCAGCAGTATCCCACCGAATCTGCGTACCTGTTGCATCAAGCACCATTGTCCCGACTCTAACACCTGTCATAGGCATTAGTATAAGTCCAATATCAATTCCAAATCCTCTGCCACTGTTATTATATATAGATTGACTGAGCAATTTAACATTTCCTCCCACAGCGACCATTGAATGAATTTGCCGTGCATAAGAAATTAGCAGGGCATTATCAACATTACTGAAATAATCAGCGACTGTAGGCCTATCAATATAGGGTTCACCTTCATCCTTAACACCATTCCCATTTATATCCTGATAATCTCCAAGATTTCCATTATTATCAATGTCAATGAAGGTTGTTCTTGGAATGTCGTCAATACCGAGGCGAATCCAACTCAAACCTATGCTACCAATATCTTCTATCTGATGTACATAGTTAACGAAATTATAATTCACCAAGCCTTTACTAAAGAAACTCCCATCACCAGATCGGAATGTATCTGCATACATAGTGGAGAAACTATTATTATTCACATTCGTCAAACCTGCGGGATTCCAGTATGTAGCCGTAGAATCATCTGCGATTGCAACAAATGCGCTCCCCATACCAATGGCACGGGCACCAACGCCATGACTGAGGAATTCTGCAGCATGTGCTCCTTCATCAGCAGCAAAAGATTGAGAAGTAACGATTAAACACGGTATTAATAAGATACATATTATTTTTGATATTTTCATGATATATATTACCCCGGTGCAAAATCATAGATAGGTTCACGGATAATGACACTTAAGACACTCCAGAACGCACCTATGCAATATTCACCCAGGATTACTCCAAAGAAGAAGAAAATCATTTTATGGTATGTGCTTGGACCTCCGAATCGGAGAGCCATCCACTTCAAAAAGGTACTGATTACCAAACAACTCCAAAAATAGCCTACACCGAATGTCATGGATATTGGGTATCCAGCAGGATGTAGGGGCCACCATATAAAACGCATCCGTAAAAACATCAAAAGGAATGTAACACCCATTCCACCTGCCATGAAAGTCATCGCCGGTACATTAGGATCGCGTGGGAATGCAAAGAGACCAGATAGCCATCCAAATTGGCCAATATGTCCAACCGATGGACCAATTCCACCTCCCGCCCCTGTGACTGCACCTCCGAGACGGTAGAGTTCACTGAGTGTTGCCCAGAATGATGCAAGTGAACCGAGTACGAGAGCGATTACCATTGCCAAAACCAAACGTTTCGTATTCATATTTGCACGTTCAGCCATTTTGAATGCTTCCAATTGATGTGGCATAATGTGTTCACGATAACCGCGTCCACTGAAAAACCAAAAGAATGGAAACACCGTCAGGTTGTTCGGCCCGATTCGTCTTGTTCCAAGAATATTGACTAAAAATTGTTGTGCATTACACATGCCAGCCATTTCATGCGCGGGAGGGCCGATTTCTGCACGTACTCGTGTAATACCGATTGAAATCGCATAAAAGAAACCGAAGAATGGCAAAATGATTGGCAGTGTCATCCCTGCCTTCAAACAGAACCAGATAATATACAAACTGGCAAGTGCGATTATGAAAAAAGCAGTTCGATAGCGAATCGGTTCTGTTGAATCATCAATACCATTTGACATACCTAAGATAGTCCTTCCAACTTTTGCTATGTGCCTGCGCGTAACAAGTAGGGCGATAACAAAAATTGCCATCCATCCACCGATAGATTGTTCACTACCATAGGGAAATGGTGCTGGAATACCAACTGCACTACCGAAAACACGTTGTATCTTCTCGAATAGATAGAAGAACCAAAGTGAGAATGATAGGTCGAGAGGCAATAAAAACCCTAAGCCGATGACAAATGGGTACAAAGGAACTGGAATATTACCGACTGCGTTCCAAGGTTTTTCAGTAAAGAATGCCCCCCAGTTACGGGCATTATGTCGCACACTGAAATCGGGTAAGATTGGGAAAAAGTGTGCTAAACCGTGCCATACATTCGCAGCTGCTGCGATGATGAACCCATACCATAGAATACGGTTGCGAAAGAGTTGTCCTCTACCTCCACCTTCTGTAATCGCCATCGGGAGTTGAATGATAGGATATGCAAGTTTTTCATGTTCTGTCCACTGTTTTCGGATTAGGACATTCAGACATATCATGATGGTACCAAGTGCCAAGATGAAAGATGTCCACCACAATGTAGGTAGTATCCATGCCCCACCAATTTTGGCATTATAGAATGGAGTATCGCCTTCATAAAAACCGCGTAATACCTCTTTATCAGATACAACAAGGTGTTGCGGTATATAACTATGAAAGGTATCAGCCCAATCATTTTCTAATGTAGCGAACCAAAATGCGTGTGGAAGCGCAGGAATAGTTAATGCCAACGTATCGTGTCCAGCAAGACCAGACGCAATAGACAGCATTGCATAGATCGTGATCATCTCACCTTGAGTGAGTGCGGCTCTCGGTGCTACTCGTTTTATGAATAGGTTTATCAGAATCAGAAAAAAGATATTAAGAACGACATTCCAAAAGAGTGAGATGGTCGTTGGATGTCCAGAATGCCACACACACTCAACTTCAATGACCCAGAACACATTGGGTGGTATTAAGAGGATACCAATGAGTATGGCACGCCAAGTGACACCAAAGTCACGTTTAGTATTGGGTTCACTAATATTTTGCACAGATGAAATCCAATCGCTATATCATATTCAGCATTCAATGTTCTCTAAAGCAATTACCTCACACATAGAAGGATCTACTTATATTGATGCTTAAGTTTCAGTATTTCTTCAATTAAAAATGTGTTATAGGTTCATTCTCTTTCAATTCCCAAACAATATGTCCAAATTTAGATGCACCATCTGAAGTGCCGGAAAAAGTTTCTGTTTCAATGCCCCAAGCCAATTTATATGCTGATAAGATTTGTGTCAATGATGTAGATATATCACCATAGCCAAGGATAGCAACAGTACCGCCGCCTCCACCACCAGTGATTTTCGCCCCGTAGATTCCACCTTGTTCTCCAATTTTTTGTGCGATGTTGACAATACCATCTATCTCAGGTGCACCCAGTCCTGCTAAATCACGATAACTATCATTAGATTCATACATCAAACGACCAGCCTCGGTGAGATAATCATGCACATTCTCAGGAGCATCATTTACATTCTTCAGTGCAGATATAAATTTTAACACCCGTTCGTTTTCAAAAATGGGATGTTTTGCACAATCTCTGACGGCATAATCCTTATCAGGATCAACAGTTGTGACAGGATCAACTGTCTCTCCGTACTGATCTTGGAAATCACTACCTCGAATCAGTTGGGGTAATAGATGTTCACAGTGTTCTTGAAATTCTTGCACAGATATTTCGCAAAGATAGTTGCTATCAAGTTTTTTCCATCCAAGTTCCTTTTTCAATATGGACAAACCCATAAACGCAGCTGTACGGGTGTCAATATAGGCACTACTTTTCGTGCTTCGAGGCACTTTAGTGTGGATTCCAACAAAACTCACATTTTTAGGACATTCGATATTTTCAAGTATATGATCAGGTTGACATAGGATTGACAAAATCTTGTCCTTTATACCTGAAGTAGAAGTTATTTGATCCATTATGCCACAAGGAGCACCGACTACTCTATTTTCAGTTATTTGGGCAAAATGTGCAATCTCGTTATCATTTAATTGTAGGTCATAAAGTTGATTGATTGCTGACAAAGTTGCTACTTCAACAGCTGCAGATGAAGCAATACCAGCACCCATTGGGATATCGCTTTTGATGATGACCACAGCACCGTGCGGAAACTTATCTACCTTATTTTCTTTTAACAGAGCAAAGAAACAACCGAGTACATAGCCTGCCCATGATGAAAGCGAATCCGTATTGAAGAGTTCTTTGATCTTTGAATAAGATTTTAGGTTCCCCTCATCATAGAAATCATTGAGAGACATTCTAACATGTTGCTTAATCTGACTATCGATTTGAAGAGTAATAGCAGAAAGGATATTATCTTCTCGCGCTTGACATGCAGCGACGACGGCACGGTTTAATGGCATTTCAAATGTGTATGATCCACAATAATCAGCGATACCACCCATTATATCAAGTCTTGCAGGGGCACGCGTAACTACGATTCTACCATCTTTCTGTAAACCGAAGGAAGAAAAAATAGCAGGCGAGTCTGTCTGTAAAAAGTATTCAAGTTCAACAATCTGAAAGGGTTTTACTTTGGGGCCGTGTATCTGCTCAACTTTCATCTAATATATCAATCTGCTGGACAGAGTTTTACTGTATGTTCTTTACAATGTGACTACGTATCTCAAAGTCCATTAACACTTGCTATTTTATACTGAAATGGGTGTAAATAGTAAATTATAAATATAAGTTGACACTTTTTCCCATGGTAGGCGAGGTTTCCTAACCTCGCCGATGCAGAGTGTTCAAGTAATTTAAAAATCTACTATAATATGAAATTAGTAACGGAGAATCGTCGTTGAATCACCGATGATCCACAAAGTTCCGTTCTCTGTTCTAACAATATCTCTTAGATTGTTTCCAGTGGGTGAGTTTTGTTTTAACCAAGTCACACCACCATCTTGGGTATATAATATAATGCCTTTATCACCGACTGCCCAACCTTCTTTTTCAGTAATAAATAGAATAGCATTTATATTTTCTTCTGTAGGTACAGTTTGATCAATCCATGTTCCACCACCATCAGTCGTGATCATGATTGTACCTTGGTTGCCAACTGCCCAAGCAGTTTGTGGATTAATTCCATAAACATCCTGTAATTCTGCAGAACCAAACGTAATTTTCCAAGTAGCACCACCGTCAGCAGTACTGGCGATTGTACCTGCAAACCCAACAATCCATCCAGTTAGGTTATCAATGAAGTGTACTCCGAAAAGATTGTTAAATCCTGCTCCTGTAAACATAGGGTCAATATCAACACCTGCCCATGTATCACCGGCATCTGAAGTTGTCATGGCTTTTCCAGTTTCTCCAACTGCCCAAGCGTGGGTAGAAGAGGCGAAACTCATGGCATAGGAACCTAAAGCACCTTTCCAACCCATAGCACCACCAAATTGGATTCGCGTGGCTCTACCGTGTCCTTCATCCCCAGGGTCACTCACGCTCTTCCACGTTTTTCCACCATCAAGCGTTTCAAGTAAAGCAGCATTACTCCCAACTATATACCCTTTCTTATCATTTACAAATCCGACACCGAAAAGTTCAAATACATCTCCACTATTTTGTGGTGCCCAAGTTTTTCCACCATCATTCGTATGTATAACACTTCCAGCTAATCCTACTGCCCATCCGAGATCATCGTTGTGAAAATGTACCGCTCGTAATTCTTTTGCGTTAGAGACAACATCCCACGTTTCTCCACCATCCATTGTGTGTAAGATTGTTGACTTATCTCCGACGACCCACGCTTCGGCAACACTTTTCATGTGCACACCTTGTAAACGTGCTGCAACAGGACGAGAATCAATTGGTTGCCATGTCCTTCCACCATCAAACGTTCTGAGTACAACACCGAATTCCGCTGCAGCAATTCCCATATTCTTGTTAGTGAAATGGACATCCCATATAGGTTCTGGCATACCATTGGAATTTGGGACATTGCTCTGCTGTACTTCCCAATTGATACCATCTTGTGTGGAAACAACAGCACCACCTGCACCCACTGCCCATCCAGTAGTGTCATCAAGCATAGAGATTGCATCAAGTGTATTGACCGTCGCACTTGTCTGAAATTCCCAATTCATTCCACCATCGGTAGTATGAAGCAGAGTGCCGCCACCACCTGCAGCCCACCCAACATGAGGACTTACAAAGTGTATGCCTTCAATTGTGTTATTTGTTTCTATTTCCTGCCGTTGCCAAGAAAGTCCACCGTTGTCTGTATGCATCACAAAACCGCCATCGCCACATGCCCATCCGTGGTGCTCATCTACGAATGAGACTCCTAAAAGTGCTACGCGGGTATCTGTAGTTAATTTTGTCCATTCTTGTCCACCATCAACTGTTTTTAGCACCATGCCGTTCTCACCGACAATCCAACCAATCTTAGGTGTAATAAACCTGACTTTTTTAAACTCGTTTACGAATGGTAACATTTGATTGGGTTGTTGTTTCCAAGTCTTACCACCATCAGCAGTATTTAGAATAGTTGAATTGCTACCTACAATCCATCCGTTCATATCATCTACAAAAAAGACATCAGAAAAACTTGCCTGCCATGTAGATTCATTAACCACTTTCCATTCTTTTTGCGCAAAGACAAACGGTGTTAGGCAAAATAATATAGTCAATAGAGATGCCAATATAATTCTACGTTTCATTACAATTCCTCCTCCAATTCTCATTTTTTCCCAAATAAAACATATATGTTAAACAAAATGCTGCCAGTATAAAGAAATAATACCTATAAATTCGTTAAAGTATACCACTACTCATAATTCTGAGTCAATGATAATTTGGATTGTACTTGCTACTTTTCAATTGAAAAATTGTCCTTGTCAAAGTGCATTAAATTTGCTATGATTGTGTCATAATCTCACATCAAAATGATTTATGGTAAACTGATTAGTATTTAGTAGACTGCAATATGTCGCAGACAAAACTTGATTTAGGAAAATAGAATGATCAATTACGGCAAAGGTTCGGGGCATCCTTCAGAACTACAGGAATTTGAAGACGAAAAGACCGGAGCACATATCTATCAACTCACTAACGACAACACAATCAACCACAATCTTTATTTCCTTACTTCATCCTTTACACCTGACCAAAAACGTTTAGTTTTCACTTCATATCGATCTGGTAAAGCTAACTTCTATCAACTTGAATTTCCTGATGGTGAAATAATTCAGATAACTGATGGTGAAGCAGTTCATGGATATTCTGGTGTAATATCAAAAGATGGAAAGGAACTCTATTACACGGAAGGAGAAACTATAAAGGCAATTCATCTTGACACACTGGAAGAACGTGTGTTAGCAGAATTTGCAGAGGGAAGTCTTGGTGAGTGCAGTGTGAGTGCTGATGAGAAGTATATAGTTACGGCAATGAAACGTGATGACAAATCACACATTACCGTAACTGCTACCGATGGCAGTGGTGGTGAGATCATCTACACCTCACCCAATCAGACAATTATTCATCCACAGTTCCATCCTACACGGGCAGACATAATAGCATATTCTGGGGATCCTGCCCCACGTATGTGGACGATTAAACGTGATGGATCTGATAACCGTAATCTTTATCAACATGATAACAACGAGTTTCTTGTGCATGAAACTTTTCTCGGTTCACAAGACGAATTGATAGTTACACATTGGCCCTATTCTCTACGGCGTATATCGTTAGATACTCTTGAGATGCAAACTATCTCCGATTTTAATGCATGGCACATTGCAAGTAATCGCGCAGGAACAAAGGTTTTGTGCGATACGGTTCACCCTGATATTGGGTTGCGGTTGGCTGATGTGGAAACAGGTGAGCATGTGCCTATTTGTTATCCTCAGAGTTCGTCAAGCGGAAGTCAGTGGAAAAAAGATAGATATGCCGTTGCTGAAGATTGGGCAGCTGCGCAACAATCAGGTGATAGAGAAAAAGCGTTGAGTTGGATGGAGATGAAGGTAGATACCGTGTATGGACCACAGTGGACACATCCGCATCCATCGTTTAGTCCTGACGAAACATCCGTGGTATATACATCAGATGTTTCGGGGCATTCACAGGTTTATGTTGCAGTGATTCCGTGATAATGGTAAGCGGCACTCATTATAATGTAGAATACTGTTAGTCATTCAGAAAAGGTAGAATCTGTTGTAAAGCACCTTCTTGTTTCGCAAAGTCTTTTAGTTCAGGATTAAGACTTATCGCTTTTGCTAAGGATTTCACAGATTCTGTTGTCTCATCAGTAAGTGCATAAGCAATTGCCAGATTATAGTGAAGAAGAGGTGCATTAGGGAAAGATTGTAGGGCATGTAGACAAATCTCACGTGCATTTGTCGGTTCGTTCATCCGTAAATAAACAGTGGCGAAGTTCACATAACCTTCAGGAATATCCGGATTCATCTGAATTACTTTTTTGAAGGTATCAATCGCTTCTATAAATTGACCCGCAAACATATATGCTTGTCCCAGATTGTTATATGCCGAAGGTTCATTTTTGAAGAATATTGTACGATTTTTGTTTTTGATTGCTTTTTGATACGATTCAATTGCCTTTTCGTGTTCTCCGTTTCGCATCAAGAATAGTGCTTCTCTATAGTTATCGTTGAACTGAGATTGATGCTGCCACACCCACAAGAATAGCAAGGTCACTGCAATACAAAATGTCATGCAACCAATTCTGAATCCTTTATTTGTAGGTGCTTGCTCAGCATCAGAATCTTCTAATGCATCGGTTTCATTATTAATATTAGAGTCTGATACAACAGTTTCTATAGGTTCTTGACTCTGATTTGAAGTGTCGTTATTATTCATAATTTGCTACAATATAGTAATTACCTATTTATACTTATCATTTTTTTAAGGAATATTACAAGTAATGAAAACTTACGGTTTTGGTATCATAGGCTGCGGAATGATTTCAGATTTTCATTCTGCTGCAATTGCTGATTTAGAACATGGAAAGTTAGTAGCAGTGAGTTCTCGTAATGCTGATAATGCAAAACGACTCACTGATAAATACAATGTTGACGGTTATACTGATTACAATGAGATGCTCAAACGCGATGATCTTGATATAGTGTGTGTCTGTACACCCAGTGGTGCACATCTTGAACCTGCTGTTGCCGCTGCAGAAGCAGGTAAACATGTGATCGTAGAAAAGCCGCTTGAAATAACATTGCAACGTTGTGATGAAATAATACAAGCCTGTAATGATGCAGATGTTCGTCTATGTGCCATATTCAATTCCCGTTTTACCGAAGGTGCTCAACTCATAAAATCTACCATTGATAGCGGACGGTTCGGTAAGTTAACATTAGGTAGTGCATATATCAAATGGTACCGTTCTCAAGAATACTATGACAGCGGTGGTTGGCGTGGCACTTGGAACCTTGATGGTGGTGGTGCATTGATGAACCAATCTATTCACGCCATTGATCTGCTTCAATATTATATGGGTCCTATCAAGTCTGTGCAAGCATTTACAGATACTTTAGCACACGAACGCATTGAAGTAGAAGATGCGGCAGTTGCAGCACTTCGGTTTGACAACGGTGCGTTAGGTGTCATTGAAGGCACGACTGCTGCATATCCCGGTATGTTCAAAAAGACCGAAATCTGTGGAACTAAAGGCACTGCTATATTGGAAGAAGAAGACATTACAAAATGGGAATTTGATCCTGAACTTCCTGAAGATGCAGAGATACGCGAGAAATACGCGCAACACACTGATACCGGCGGCGGTGCATCCGACCCACGCGCAATCAATAACGATAACCACAGAAGACAGATGGAAAACTTTATCTATGGTCTTGAAACTGATGCATCCCATTTAGTTGACGGTCGCGAAGGTCGAAAAGCGGTTGAAATTATCCTCGCTATCTATCAGTCAAGTCGTGAAGGTCGTATCGTTGAGTTACCTCTATAAATGACTGTTCGTAGTCGCGCAATTCTTTACGTCTCGGACATTCAAATACATAATGTTAGAGCATATATCGGATTTGTAATTCATCGACATTAAGGATAATCAAACACTATCTTTACAGATTCATTTTTCTTATGCAGTGCCATCTCAAAACCTTTTTGTGCTTCTGTAAATGGTAAATGATGTGTGATTATCGGTGATACATCTATTCGTCCCTGAGCAATCATATCCATTGCTAATGGGAAATCATTCAATACATCTGGTCCAACAGAACCGATAAATCTTATGTTCTTTCTGAAAAACTCAGAGAAGTGAAAATTGTACACCTCATCGTCCGGTACACCGAATGCCAGGAGAGTCCCGCCACGTTTTAGTAGTTGAAGACAAGTGTTAATTGTCTCAGTTTGATGTCCCACCACTTCAATAACAAGATCAGCCATTCTCCCATCTGTAATCTCTTTGACAGCATCAACAATATCTTCATTCGCAGAATTTACCGTATGTGTTGCACGCATCTGTTTTGAAACTTCAAGACGAAAATCAACCAAATCGGTTGTGACGATAGTTTTTGCTCCGAGATTACTAATCATGTGAGTAATCAGCAATCCCATCGGTCCTTGACCAATAATGACAACATCCTGATTGAGTAGATTGTCTAACTTCCGACATGCCCAAACAACAGTTCCTAAAGGTTGTGACATCAGCATACAGTCTTTCCTATGAAAATCTACTAAAGGAATAGTCACACTCTCATCAGATAGAAAGTATTCTGAACATCCCCCAATATGTCTTGGGAGTGCGAGAACTTCATCTCCCACCTTGAATTTCTTTGACTTACTATCAACGATTACCCCAATTGCTTCATGAATAGAGAGTCCCTTTCCAAGCGGATACTGATTAGAGGGTTTTTCCAGAACGAAATGTGGCATGTCACTTCCACAGATTGCACTGTGTAGTGCTTTTATCATCACTGTACCATCAGGATAATCTGCAAGATCCGGTTTATCAATATCAATTATTTCTATTTGAAACGGAGCAACGATCTGTCCAGCTTTCATAAAAACTCCTTTATTCTTACTCTAAAACCAAACAAACTCTTCTATTTAAATCGCAGATATTAGGGACAATGCATCCTCATGCAATACTCCGTTTGTCGCAACAACTCCACGATTGTTGATCATCCTTCTACCGTCAAGAAAGTTTAGCGGTTTACCATTTGCATCTGTAACTTTACCACCTGCCTCCTCAACGACTATCTGTCCTGCAGCGTGATCCCAGATACATTCTCTATAGTCAGGATATGCAGGATTCGGGAGACGAAGATAAAGAGAGGCTTCACCACGTGCGACAACACCATATTTCGCTTGGCTGTCTATTTGTAGTGGTGGTTTGTTGAGACCAAGTTGCTTTGCAATTTTTATATGTGTATTTCCGTCACCGTGTGTGGATTCAAAACTTTCTGCTAATCGTGAGGAATCTGCTGATACGTTTGCTTTTCCTAAATATTGTCCATTGGATGTATATATAGATGTACCTTCTCCTTTAACAGCGACAAAAAGACAGCCGCGATCAGAATCAGGATCGTCCAATCTTAAGGGAAGATTGGGACAACCTAAGACACCCAATTCAACTTCACCTTGAACTATCCACGCTAAGGCAATTGCGTACTGATCTTGCCGTAGAAATCCTTTCGTGCCATCAATCGGGTCTAACGTCCAGAAACTATTAACATTTTCACCATCCCCAATATCAATCCAATCGCATACGTTTTCAGAAGAGATTGTTTTCCTTTTCTGTGTATTCTCTGAAATAAATTGATGGACATATTCAGTCACTCGTTCAAGGAGTTCTGGATTCTGTCTAAGGGAATCTGAATTTTCTTCTGCAATAATAATGTCATTGGGATAGATATCGCTTATTGCTTTACATATAAGGGCTTGTGAACCGAAATCAGCAACGGTGACAGGACTTCGGTCTTGCTTTCGGATAGCATCGGATGATACCATCTCTGATTGCACTTGAGAACAGAGTTTACTTGCTATATTAACTGCATCAACTGCAATCTCAGTTTTTCGATTAAGCATGTGTGTAGTGCGTTAATTCCAAATTATTATTTGGAACCACCTTCTGTCTTCATAAACTGAATACTTGCGTGGATCACTGAGTCAGATGCACCAAACGTCAACTGGTAAATCGGTTTTTCCCAACGATACTTATACTCACTTCCATACGCTGACACACCTGTTGGGATATAGTTTTCAGGGACATGTACAAATACCGAACCTTCAACTTCACGAGGCGGTTGACAGATGACAAGGTAACTTTGACTATGTTCGTCCCACCCAGCAGATATAATTTCAACACTGCCTTGTGTATAATGCATATCCGTTGAAAGGAATTGCGGTGTTTCTTGTTGTTCTCTCAAACACAATAATTTCGCAGAACGTGGTCCCATATTCAAGAGCGTTACATTTCTGGATACAATACCCAAATAATCACTCATCCAAAAGTCGTGTACAAGGTAATCTTTTTCTGGATTAAGACCTATCTCATCTAAATCTAATTGTAAATCATCCTGTTGGTCTTTCCAATTAAAGATTCCTATGAGTTCCCATGATTCCCTCTGTGTTTCAATTGGTAGATGCAAAACACGTGGTAGTACCTCATCATAAACGTCAACTGATTGTGCTGCTTGTCCAATGAGCGGAAAAATCTTTGCTGTTAATTCAGCACGGTGTTTTGAAATTTGATTCGGAGTGTTCCCGATTTGTACTGATGCACCACTCAATGCAGCAGCGGTCAACTCAACTATTGTCTCATTCACAGGACGAGGTTCACCAACAACTAACTCTCCAAAAACATGTTTCCATAAAACACCGTATTCGCCTAAATAGCCTGCATATCGACAGAGTCTATGCTTTGTCCCTTTCTGCTGATGCCAATTATCACTGTGATCTATGGATTTCTGTCGCAATTGTGGGTAATTCAGTGGAAAACTCCCAATACATACACCATCAATTAAATTATACCCTGCAAGTTTAACATCGTTCTTTGTTGAATCAACGGCTTCTTTCAGAATAGTTAACGCGTACCTATATAATTCCGTAGAGGAAAGAGATTTGTCATACCATGTTGCATTTGAAGCAACCGTCATCATACCACTTGTATAACTTGATAAATCCATCTTTATCATATCATATCCCCATTCATTTGCTATCTTCTTAATGACACTTCGGATGTGTCTTTGAACTTTAGGATGTGAAACATCTAAGATGGCGACAGCACTTTCTCTATCAGGTAGGTGAACTTCAATAGGTTCATTTGGTTTGATATGTGCAGGTTTCTTAACATTAGTTTGTGAACGTCCAGAAGATTTGTACCGTAAACAAGTATCAGGATTCCTCTTAATAAAATCAGAATTAGATTCAATAGCAAACGGGTCAATACATATTCCTGCTTTAAAACCACTTTTGTGAATCATGTCAACTATAGGCACCATTCCTTCTGGAAAACTATCACGGTTCAGAGACAAGTTGCCTGGATGCGGTTGCCAACCTGATTCTAAATGAATGTAATCTATGCCACCAATGAGAGTAGGATTAAATAACGGACTTTTGGAGATTGATTCTACTTCTTTCTTGATCGCTTTTGCATTCACTTTTCCTTGCATGTTGTCATCCGCAAAACACCATCCAACATCAGATTTGTTAGTTATAGTATAAGGTGCTTTGTCGTCAATGTCCGCGTTCTGTTTTGTTGATGAATTTCCTTCAGCCGCATGTCGTTCTGTATATCGAATGTAGGATGACTTGGCATCATCTGTAAAATCTATGTATCCTATTTCTGATGAAACCACTTTACCTGATGGACATTCTGTATCTTCACAATCGTTATAGAGTGCCCATGTTGTCAGCCCTTGTGGAGTTTTACGTTTTGATTTTTCATAGCCGATTTGCATACGAGGCCACCACTTATCGGCCGTGATGAACCCAAATACGAGTGATTTTTTGCTAACTGTGTCGTGAAGTATACCATCCTGACAAGGTGGGACAGTGTTATCACGATTAAAGTGAAATCCATCGTAGATCTTATGACGTGCAGTTGCACTGGGAGAAATCGGGGGTATCCTTAAGAACAGATGATATTGAGACGGATGACTATCTAATTGGATTGCACCATTCTGTGCTGAAATATCAATCAGCGTGATATTTGTCAAACAAATCGGTGCGTTGTTTCCGTTTTCTACCTCAACTTTTAACAGAACATAAGGTTGAGTGACATAACAAGTAAAGTAGGTATGAATACGGATACCAGATGCACTGGAAACTTCGTCTGAATCAGTTGAAGAGGTTTTAGATGTATCCGATTTGGAAGGATTCTCTATTTCGTCAGAATCAGCGTGAGTGGATTTGGAATTCTTAGATAATTCTTGATCTGATATGTTTTCGTAGATAAAATGAAATGTTTGGTAAGTCCCATAGGCATCAGTGTTTACAGGTTCAGTACGGAATTCTCGTAACCCTGGATTAAGTGTTTTCAAAGTGGTTCCATCTGCAAGACTTATATGTGTGAACCCATTCTTGATGATCGACTTGCCATTATTATCACTAAAATTCCATGTTCCTTTTGTTAGATTATATTCAATTTGATATTCTTGATGGTTAATTACAACGAGTTTCCCATGACGAGAAATGGATAGGTCCTCAAGTTTCATGCACGTTTTCCTTTTTAAACAAGACCTTTATGTTTTTTAATTAGAGGAATACATCAATTATGTTCAATTCGGTAAAAACTTAAACATGTATCACCATACTGCTTGTTTCTATAACAGCATAGTCTATTATAAACAGCTGGTAGTTCTCTCTGTTTACGATGTTCGACGAGAAGTATTCCAGTATCCTCAAGCACTTTTGTGTCAGAAATATAGGAGAGGCACTGATTGTATAGATCAGAATCGTATGGAGGATCAAAGTATATAAGTGCAAATGACTTGGATTGTTGATGAAACTGATTAATTCCGTGTATTGCATCTGATTGAATCAGCTGGACATCAGAATGGTTGTTATTCAATCCTATCGCTTCTAAGTTCTGTTCTATCAATTGAACACATTTGAGGTTTTTGTCCAAAAATGTGACGTGTTTAGCACCACGACTAAGTGCCTCTATCCCAATGTTCCCTGTTCCTGCACACAGATCTAAAAATTCTGCCTCAATTACATGTCTCTGTATTATACTGAAGATGGACTCTTTGACTCTATCACTTGTTGGTCGCACATTAGTGCCTTTTGGGGCAGCAAGACATCTTCCTTTATATCTCCCCGCAATTACACGCATTTATCACACCTTTGCAGGAATACATACTTGATATGGTATTATGTAAGATAGATGCATTTTGTCAAATGTTTCACCTAAATGTATCCGTAGTCGGAGGATTATATAAACAATTCCTCAACTACACTACCATCATCAACGACACGAATTGGTCGTCCAGAACGAGACATATTCTCTTCCTGATAATCAATCCCAAGTGCAAAGCACATGGACGCAAACAAGTCAGGCACAGCAACCGGTGCAGAGACAACTTTGGATCCATCACCGTTCGTGCTGCCAACAACTTGTCCACCACGAACACCACCGCCTGCGATGACTGCAGACCATCCATTCGGATGGTGATCGCGTCCATCATTCATATTAATTTTTGGTGTGCGACCAAATTCACCAAGCCAAAGCACAATTGTTTCATCAAGAAGATCACGTTCACTTAAGTCTTTGATAAGCATAGCATAGGCCGGGTCAACAACATCAAGAAGTTCTTTTGTTCTTTCAAAGTTATTTTCATGCGTGTCCCAACCATCAAGCGTGATTTCTACAAACTTCACACCAGACTCAATCAATCTGCGTGCCATCAAACAACCTTGACCAAACCTAGTTTTTCCGTAAGCTTGTCGGACTTCTTCCGGTTCCTCATCAAGTTCAAATGCCTTGATTTTTGGGGAGTTAATCAATTCATCCGCTTTCTTGTATATGGCTTCATGTGTCTCTGTACCAATCCCAGAACGTTTGCTGATGAAATCTTTTTCCAGATTCTTTAGCATTTTGAGGCGTTCACGAAAACGGTGTGTATCCATCTGTTTCGGATACTTAATATCTTCAACTTCTTCCATTGGGTTATTTACCACAAAAGGATCGTGTGTTGCCCCCAAAAATCCACCAGAATATGTCGGAGAACTAATATTAACACAAGCAGGGAGTTTAGACTCATCGTCATCAAGATAGTAAGAAGTCAATGACCCCAATGTAGGATGGCGTACAGCACCACCAGGGGCATAGCCTGTATGCAACAAATACCGCGCACGTTCATGGTTACCTTCACGGGATACCATCGACCGAATAATGGAGAGGTGATGTGCCTGTTCAGCAACATTCGGTAAATGTTCTGATATTTCTATACCCTTAACACTTGTAGGAATCGCCTTGAAAGGTCCGCTATTTTTCTCCGAAGGATCTTTTGGATCAAAAGTATCTAATTGACTTGGTCCGCCGCTCATAAACATCACGATACACTGTTTAGCACGAGGTATCACCGTTTCTAATTGTGCGTTAGCGGTAGTTCCAAAATGCTGCATCGCAACAAGTCCCAGAAAACTACTAACGCCATATTTGAAGAAACTACGACGGGAAATTTCATTATGCCATATTTCAGGTGTGTCGTATTCAGGTACCCAAATTCCTGTTCTCATTCTCCTATTTACAGCATATCTTAGGCAAGCAATTTCACCTACGAATGCATCTCCTTTATTTTGTTACCCGCAACCAACGTCATCTGCAACACACCTGCGGGAAAGATGTCAAATCTGACGCAGTTAAGCACATTAACTTTACAATTAGCAATATGTCATTACTTTTTACGAACTAACAATTCCATTGGTAAAGAATACATATATAATACCATAATAATTTTACGTAATCAAGTAAAAAGTTTGATAGTCTTGTGCAAGTTATTTCAGCATAGAACAGGATTACATATTAGTACCATATCTAAGAAAGAACATATCATTAGGGAAACAGCTAATTTGTAGCCGCGCAATTCATTGTGCATCTTACATTTCTTGCTCTAGAGTCAACCAACTATTCTCAAATGAAACCCATTTTTTGAAATTGTGTTTTATTTTGCATACGACAATCAAGTAGAATGGAAACAACGTCTCTTGATTAACTCATCATTCCATTAAAATCGTTGTTGATAATTATGCTCTCCTATGCTAATATACAAGAAAAGTATCAAAGGAGTTATAAGTATGTTTAAAATTGGTGTTATAGGTGATGAGGTATCTCAAGAATTTTCTACCGTGGTCAATTTTGTCCAAGATCATGAACTAGATTCAATTGAAATTCGTTCAGTATGGGATAAATTACCACATCAGCTTACAGACAAAGACATAGACGACATGAAACGTCTACTTGATGGCACAGATATAGAAATCATCGGTGTCGCATCTCCATTCTTCAAATGTGATATGGACAACGCAGAAGAACGTAAGGAACATCTTGACATTTTAAAAGGATGTATTCGCACAGCAAAGGCATTTGACACAAACCTTATTCGCACTTTCGTTTTTTGGGATACCGGTAAAACTGAAGAACGTTGGGATGAAATTATCTCGGCTTATGATGAACTGCGTAGAATAATCGATGGTGAAGGTATTACATTAGGTATGGAAAACGAATCCACTACCTCGCTTAGTACTGCTAAACTTACAGCACGTTTCATTGAAGAAATCGATTCACCAAACGTACGTGGAATCTGGGACCCAGCGAATGAAGCTCACGCAAAGGAAGGTATAACACCATATCCTGATGCATATAATCAGATGAAACCCACTATGATACATGCACACTTAAAAGATGCTGCACCAAATCCTGATAGTGGTGAAATGGAATCTGTTCCTGTCGGAGATGGTATTATAGATTGGCAGGGACAACTTCAAGCGTTTGTTGACGAGGGATATGAAGGACATCTTTGTCTTGAAACACATTGGAGACCTACACTCAAAATTGACGATGACCTGTTAAATAGACCTGGTGGAAAAGCCTTCTCTGAAGCCGGTGAGGAAGCCTCCCGTATTTGCACTGAAAACCTAAAGGGCATGATCAATAAGCTAAAATAGCCATTTTAAAACCATAGTATTGCATGTCGGTTGTAGAAAACAACATCTGATGTGCAATACTGACATAAGTCTACACTAAAGAAAGTCTAAATGAAAATTAAATCTGTTCGCACTTCACTATATGACATTCCACCACAAGTTCAACGCACCGATGCTATACAAGCTTTCGTTTCAATGGAATTCCCATTCATTGAGATAGAAGATGTTGACGGTGTCATCGGCACAGGTTTTTCATACACAATCGGTAAAGGCGGAGAAGCAATAAAACAGATTATAGATGCATACCTCACACCAATCCTTCTTGAAGAAGATGCCTCAAATATTGACCGGATTTGGAATCGGATGTGGATGGAAACACATTGGGTCGGTAGAGGCGGAATAGTCGGATTAGGAATGGCTGCTGTTGATATAGCACTCTGGGACCTTATGGCAAAACGTGCAGAATTACCACTTTATCAACTCCTCGGTGGGGCACGTGCTTCTGTTCCTGTCTACAATACAGATGGAGGCTGGCTACATCTCACAGAGGATGAACTTGTCAAGCAATCCGTAGAATATGTTGCACAAGGTTATAAAGGTATAAAGATCAAAGTCGGTCGTGACAGTTTGTACGAAGACATTAATCGCATTTTCGCTGTTAGAAAAGCAATCGGACAGGAACCTTATCTAATGATCGATGCAAATATGAAGTGGAATGCACGCGAAGCTATACAACTGGCATGTCGTGTTGAAGAAGCTGACATATTCTGGTTTGAAGAGCCAATAGAAGCAGATGATGTTGAAAGCCATGTGGAATTACGCGAGAAAACTACCATCCCAATCGCCATCGGTGAAACGATATACAACAAATATGTTTTCAAGGAATACATTGCACAAGGTGCAGCAGACATCTTACAACCCGATGCAGTCCGTGTTGGTGGTATATCAGAATGGATGAAAGTCGCGCACACTGCAGAATGTTTCGGTCTCTCCGTTTCTCCGCACTTTCTTATGGATTTACACGTACATCTCTCTGCTGCTGTGCCACATTCGTTGTTTGTGGAGTACATTCCATCACTTGACCCAGTACTACATGATACATTAACGTTGAAAGATGGACACTTTTCACCACCAGATCGTCCAGGACACGGAATAATGTTTGACAAACAGAAACTTTCTCTGTATAAAGTTTCTTAAATTTGGTTTGTTGGATTGTACTTCTGATATTCATGAAATCAAAAAATAATAGAAACCTTTTGTATTGAGGTATTAATTTGAAACTTGAAAACCGTATAGCAATTGTCACAGGAGCAGGACGTGGCATTGGACGTGCCACTGCATTAGCATTTGCAAAGGAAGGTGCAGATATTGTTCTTGCCGCACGCACAGAATCAGAAATAAATTCAGTCGCATCAGAGATTGAAAATCTCGGTAGACGCGCACTTCCCATCAAGACAGATGTTCAAATGAAGACAGATGTTGAAACTTTAGTAGCAAAAACAATCGGCAACTTCGGCAAGGTGGATATCCTTGTGAACAATGCTGGTGTAGCCATACATAATCCTATACAAAAGATACGTGAAGAAGATTGGGACTTGACAATGGCAGTAAACCTAAAAGGGGTATTCCTTTGCACACAAGCAGTTTTCAGTTTTATGTGTGAACAGAAATACGGTCATATTGTCAACGTTTCATCGGTATCAGGCAAGTATGGACATGTTAACGGTGGGTCTTATTGTGCCTCCAAATTTGCTGTCATTGGCTTCACTGAAACAACCAACAATGAAGGTAGACCGCACGGTGTCAAAGCTTCTGTTGTGTGTCCTGGTCCCGTTGATACGAAGATGCGTCGTGATAATCATCCTGATGATATACTTGAAAACCTTACACAACCAGAAGATGTCGCTGATCTCATTCTATTCCTTGTTTCACAATCACCACAAGCACACACACTTGAAACAGTCATCAGAACACCTTTAATGTAATATGTTCATAGATTCACACGCTCATATACAAATAGATCAGTTCAATTCAGACCGAGATGCCGTACTACAACGCTCCTTAGATGCAGGTGTTTCACATATCTTGATAATTGGATTTGACTTAGAAACAAGCCAAGAAGCTGTTAAACTCGCGGAAAAATATGATAACCTATATGCAACTGTAGGAATGCATCCACACAGTGCAACGGATTTGACATCCGCCATTCTATCAACATTCCGAGACCAATTAGTCCATCCGAAAGTAATCGCTCTCGGAGAAATAGGATTAGACTACTACCGTAATCTGTCTCCACATAACATTCAAAAGGACGCATTTGAAAAACAGTTAGACCTTGCAGAAGAGATGGAAATGCCAATCATTATTCATAACCGCGATGCTTATACAGATATCCTACCAATCTTGGAAAAACGTAGAACCAAGATTTCTGGCGTTTTGCACTGCTTTACGGGTGATGTTGAATTAATGCACAGAAGTATTGAAATAGGATTCCACATAGGCATAGGAGGAATAGTAACCTATCCAAATGCAAAAGATGTCCAAGATGTAGCACTTGAAGTTCCTATGGAAAGATTATTAATTGAAACGGATTGCCCTTGGCTAACGCCTCAATTCCGTCGTGGAAAACGGAACGAACCCTCGTATGTTCTATCAGTAGCAGAAAAGATCGCTGAATTACGTAACATTACCACCGAGGAAATCGGCAGTATAACGACTAACAACTTCAACACACTGTTCGGAACTGCTCTGACATAACAAACTATCAAATATGAAGCATCTGAATCTTCGCACGTATGCGATGGTGATTGCACTCATCTCAATCTGGATCATCTTCACTCTCATTACAAATGGCACTTTCCTCACTACACGCAATCTCTCAATTCTATCACGACAAGCAACAGTTACTGCTATTCTTGCAATAGGAATGGTATTAGTCATCATCTCAGCAAATATTGACCTTTCAGTCGGGTTCGGTTCAGGTCTACTTGGTGCTATCACTGCAATATTACATGTTTGGTGGGAATTTCCAATAATCCTGACTCTCATTTTAGTAATTTTCATCGGCATACTAATCGGTGTATTGCATGGGTTTCTCATTGCATATCAACGAATCCCAGCATTTATTGTCACACTCGGTGGATTCCTGTTGTATCGTGGACTAATGTTGGCATTCACAAAAGGTGAAACTATTCTCCTTCCTGACAATTGGTTAAAGTCTATCGGAACCACCCACCTTCCGCCTACGATTGGATGGGGGATAATGCTCATCGGAATTGGTTTGAGCGTCTATGTGTTTTATAGGCAACTCATTTCATCACAATTGCCTAAGACGTTCAAAGATCAGCTTCCAACGATGATGAAACTACTATCTACATTGGGATGTACTATAGTATTCGTCATGGTAATGAATTCATACAAAGGAATTCCGCTTCCGGTATGTATTTTATTAGGTCTTGCATTCATATTTCATTTTATAGCAAACCGCACTCGGTTCGGTCGGTATGTTTATGCCATCGGAGGAAATGCTGAAGCTTCCTATTTGTCTGGATTAAACGTACGTCTTATAACTTTGCAAGTTTTTGCATTAATGGGGGCATTAATGGCAGTCGCTGGGGTTGTAATGACAACACGACTTGGGAGTGCAGGTCCAGGGGCAGGACGATTGCTTGAATTGGATGCAATCGCAGCATGTGTGATCGGCGGGGCAAGTTTGATGGGTGGACGCGGAACAATATTTGGGGCGATATTAGGTGCATTTGTCATGGCAAGCCTAAGTAATGGAATGAGTATGGCAAATATGGGACCTGCATGGCAAGATATAATTAAAGGGATTGTCCTGGTAGCAGCTGTCGGATTTGACATGGCATCAAGAAAGAACAATTAACTTCTAACGTCATTTTTTTAAACCAATTTCAAATTCTTCACCCTCTTTAAAGCCAAATTCTAATTGGGAATCTATCTATGAATCATAATTTTGACAATCCAAACAACTTTACTGATGCAGAATTGGTGAGACTTGTCCAATGTCGAGACGAAGCTGCATTCACCGAATTAATATCTCGGTATAGTCCACGAATCTGGAACATTGTATTAGACAAATCAAGACAAACACGCGACGCAGAAGAAATCCTCATGGATATCTGGTTGGCTGTTTGGAATAACATTATTGGACTCCGTAATGTAGAAAGTTTTGGGGTATGGTTACGTAAAATTGCAAATAGTGCATGCAATAGATATTATGCTTCAAAAAAGAACAAACACTCCGAAATCATTATGAGTTACGAAGATTTAACCATACAGATTGATAGAGAAGCAGAACGACGGTTTCACGATGCAAAGTTGCGTGCTGATGCAAGAGAAGCTGTACATCAACTGCCGAATAAAGTACGTTCTATTGCAGAAATGTACTATTTGGATTTATTCAGTATCAATGATATTTCTAAAGAATACAACCTACCAATTGGTACGGTAAAGTCAAAACTGAGCGAAGTCCGACAGCTACTACGAAAAGAATTTGAAATTGAACCTACAAAGGAGAACACAATGTCAACAAAACATGACAATCATAAAAATGGTGGAATTAAATGTAAGATAGTTGGTGTAGGTGGAGCAGGATGCAATGCTGTCAAACATCTCATCAAAAAAGAAGATACTGACATAATAGATTTTGGGGTGAATGATGAAATTGTCATAGATTTCTATGCAATTGATACAGACAGTGAGGCTTTAAATTCATGCAAAGAAGTCACTCAGATTCAAATTGGTGCAACCGTTACACAAGAACAAGGAACGGGAGGGAAGCTTGAACTTGGTAGAAGAGCAGCAGCCGAAAGCATGGATGAACTTCAATCCATTGTCTCCGATGCCGATATGCTTTTTATTATTGCTGGTATGGGTGGTGGAACGGGGACTGCAGTCGCACCTGTAATCACATCTTTAGCTCGTGTACATAAAACATTAACTGTCTGCATTGCAACCCGACCGCTTGACACTGAGGAAAAACACAAAAAAGAAAATGCTGATGAAGGATTGAGTGAACTCCAAGATGATCCAGATTCGTGTGCAGATGCTGTTATCGTTGTTCCAAACCAGCAAATCTTGGATTCACAAGAGCCAAAGTTACAGATGAGTGGATTATTCCAGCTAACAAATGATATCCTTTCCGATGGAGTAATGTTAATTTTGGACTTACTGTTACAAACCGGGGAGATAAATATAGATTTTGATGACATACAAGAACTGTTCCGAGATAAGGGAACTATGCTAATAGGTATTGGGAAAGCAAAGGGTGAAAATCGAGCAACAATTGCTGCCAAAAACGCAATCAACTCGCTTCTCATTCAAGGAAACACTATTGAATCAAATGTCGATATGTTAATTAACATATATTCACCATACGATTTCACAATGCATGAACTTGACCAAACGATGTGTGTCATTTGTGAAAAATATCGCGATGCACAACCCATGTTTGCATTAGTCTACAAGGATGAATTAGAAAAGAACGATGAAGTAATTGTTACGATATTATCAAGTTGTGCAGAAAAGCAAGAATCATCTCCCTCATCAATTCCTACAAGAGAAGAGGGTAAGACTCCCGAACAAGATCCAGAAACGTCATCATCTGATCCAGATTCTGTAGCTTCACAAAGTCGCGATTTCTTTAACACTCTTCCTGTCAAATCCCCATGCTTTAGTGCTTTAGCTTGCGGGATGTAGACGGGCAAAAAGGTTGATTTTGAGAAAGAACACACTATAATACAAATACCTTTTCAGTGGTGGATGTCGTTAGCATCTGCCACACTACTAACGATGGGTAAGAGGTTCTTCACCGAGAAGGCGGACTATGAGAAAAACCTATAAATACAAGGGACAACATCAAAAGAACACGCTAAAACTTGGCAATCTGCTTGACGATATGCATCAGATCCATGTGCATATTATGCGATTGCAGAAGAGGTATTATCGCATATATAAGAAAAACATATCTGCCTATACTATGAATCGTCATATTACGAAGTTGAAAAAGCGGACAAAGCCTCATTGGGCAGACTTGCCGAGTCAAGTTATTCAAGATGTTGTGCTGCGTATGGGTAAAGCCTACGACGCGTTTTTTAGGAATATAAAAGACCGCAAAGAAGGTAAAACAGCAAAGAAAATCGGTAGACCAAAGATTAAACCGCAACATAAATACAACTCTATGACGTTTACACAGGCAGGATATAAACTTGAAGGGAACCGTATCAAGATCAACTGTATAGATACGTGGTTTTCCTTTCATAAACATCGTGAAATAACAGGTGACATCAAAACAATAACCCTCAAGCGTGACAGGTGTGGCGATTACTGGATATGCTTTTCTTGTGATAACGTTGACACACCGAAATCTTTTGCGAAGACAGGTGAAAGTGCTGGCTTTGATTTCGGATTGACAACCTTTCTCACAGCTTCTAATGGTAATAAGATTGTGTCTCCGCAGTTTTTGAAAAAGTCCTTGAACAAGTTGAGAACACTGAATAAAAGTGTGAGTCGTAAAGTCGAGGGATCAGGCAATTGGTATCGTGCTATCCGTGCGTTGTTGCGGGAGTATAGGAAGATA
This sequence comes from Candidatus Poribacteria bacterium, assembly GCA_965214095.1. GTDB lineage: Bacteria > Poribacteria > WGA-4E > WGA-4E > WGA-3G > MSPOR6. The sequence goes on from OZ243938.1 coordinate 4,555,002, forward strand.
GCGCGACAACGTCTTGACTGGCAGTGGAAACTTGCTACAGACCTTTGCAGGCATTTTGATACCTTGTGTTTTGAAACCCTCAATATAGACGGCATGAAACGCCTCTGGGGACGCAAAGTCAGTGATCTCGCTTGCTACCAGTTCATTCAAGTGTTGGCATTCAAGTGTGCGAAACACGATAAAACTTTCCTCAAAATCGGACAATGGACAGCGACAACAAAACCCTGTAGCAACTGCGGACACACAAACGATAAACTAACACTTTCAGATAGACACTGGATATGTCCTACGTGCAATACTGAACACGATAGAGACATCAATGCCGCTATCAATATCAAACAGGCAGGCTTAGCTGCCTAAAGTGGAGATGACGTGAGACGGGGGATCCTTTTGGAGAAACGCTGTTGTCAAGGAAGCACAAGCCCCAACCTTTAGGTTGTGGGTCACTATGACCATATTGATTGATGACCAACAGATACCAGAATCTGTACAGTTAGCTATTGATAACAGTTTATCTGTAAGTAATTCTTCCAGACTAAATCTCAGAGCGCCACCATACTATCTGTTGACAGAACTTCCAACTCCGGTTTTATGTTTTCTATAGACATCGGAGCCGCATATCTTATCAAAAACACTTTGAAAGTTCAAACGACTATCCTGAAAATCCTAGTTCAGAGAAAAAGAATTGCACTAAATTAGGCGTTTTCCCCAGGACGGTAGGTTCGGTTTCCTAACCGAACCTACCGTCCTGGGGCGTTTGGCATTTGTGAAAAAGACACAAGAAAAACCAAAAACTAAATAGCCCTACATGGCTGCAAACATTATTGACATAATACCCTATCCGTGTTAATATACCACGACATACATAAACGGTAGCCAAATATGCACATACGACCCAACTTTCTACAACAGACCATTGAAACTGCAATTACATTCTTATATCCAGCACAATGCAAAGTTTGTGAAAATCAACTCGGACTTGAATCTGCACCTTATATATGCAATGCTTGCTGGAAAGATATTGAATATATTGAGCCACCTTGGTGTGAGATCTGCGGAATGCCAAAGGCTGAAAACCTATGTAATTTTTGTGCAACGAAACCGCCACGTTTTGGTAAATTGCGAACGATCACTGTTTACGAAACTACAATACAACAAGCGATACATCTATTCAAATTCAACAAACGACCTTCATTCAGTCATACACTAATACAACTTATTTTAGACAACATACCACGCGACTTAAACCTTACTGACTATGACTACGTCCTTCCAGTACCCATTCACAAAAAACGGCTACGTGAGCGCGGATTCAACCAGTCTACACTCCTTGCAAAAGGGATTGCGAAAGTTGTTGGTCTTAGAGTAATAGAAGATGTACTTATAAGAGAAAAAAATACATCACCTCAGAGCAGTTTAGACAGAGAAGCACGTCAAACGAACATAAAAGGTGCATTTAATCTACTGGATGCTGATAAAATACGTGACAAACATATCCTCGTTTTTGATGATGTTTTTACCACGGGGGCAACAATTCGTGAAGTGGTAAATGTATTATGGGATGCCGACCCAATTGAAATAGATGTGTTAACATTAGCAAGGACTTTAACACTCTTCCCGTCAAATCCGCCTGCATTAGTTTAGCTTCGGGATGTAGATGGGTAAAAGGTTGACCTTGAGAAAGAAACACGATGACTGTACGTATCTTCTTGCTAAAATAAAAATACTATCCTTTTTGAACAATACTGTCTCTACTTCATTAGGATAAGGAGATACGTTTCATGAATCCAGACGAATTGAAAGATGCTGAGGATGCGGAACTCATCGTGGCGGTATTGGCTGGTAATCACAAAGCGTTTGATGAATTAGTGTACCGGTATCAACGCGGTATGCTTTCCGTAGCACAACAGGTTGTCCGAAACCCAATTGAAGCGGAAGACATTGTCCAAGATGCATTCTTACTTGCATTTGAGGCATTACCGCAACTTGATAATCTAAATAGATTTGGTTCTTGGCTCTATTCAATTACACGTAATCGCGCACTACGTTTCATGAAACGATCAAGTAGAATACAATTGCATGACGATGTAGATACAGAATTGCAAATAGAGGCAGATCCTGCTTCAACAGATCCTGCACAAATAGTGGAACAGGAATCTACCCATGAAGATGTCAGGGAAGCGATTGATTCACTACCTTCAGATTTTAAGGAGGTAATCACGCTCTATTATTGGGCAGATATGCCGCAGAAACGGATTGCCGAAACACTTTCGCTCCCCTTAACAACGGTAAAATGGAGACTTCATAAAGGGAAAGACTTACTAAAAACCGTATTAGAAAAACGTGGATATGGAGATATTTTGTAGCATGGAACAGGAACGACAACAAGAAATACGTGGACTTTTTCAAATTCTTGAGCAGACAGCAGAGATCGCAGAAAATTCAGCATTGACAGAGAACTATAAGGATGGAGAAAGGCGATGCGTCTCTCAATTCAATAAGGTCTTGAAACGACTGAGTGCGTTAGATGCTGTCCCAGATGCGCTCTTTGAACCATTACATGAAGATGCTAATTATAGTGAAATTAGTATTGCTTGTAATCATCTTGCAGCGTATCTAAGCGAGGGATTAGGATCATTTCCCGATCTAAAAGGCATGGTGACCAACATTCTTGGGAAAAGATTCATTGAGAACATTGAGGAAGAGTTGAAAGAAGGTAAAATTGGTGATTTGATACGGAACGCGATTCCTGAATTTATGACTGAGACTACTCTGGATGACATCAATGAATCGTTCAATGTGAGTCCGGATGGTAGGTTGATACTTGATGTAGACATTGGAACGATTGACATTCGGACAGCAGAAAGCGAGGCAGTTAATGTTGTCGTGCACCGGGCAGCAAAGTTCAAGACAGATAGGCATGCAACGGATTTACTTAAGGATTTCCAAGTCAACATTAATCCAAAAGAAGGTGAACTTCAAATTGATGCGAAATTTAAAGATGGTAAACGGTATTGGAAAAAAAACACAGAACGACTGAATATCCATTTTGATATTACAGTTCCCAAAACTTTCCACGGTGTATATTTAAAAACAGCGGCGGGTGATATTACTGTTCATGATTTTAGTGGTGCAGTCCAATCGCAAACAAACAGTGGGGAACTGAAGTTTGAGAATATCACAGGTCCAATTTTTGGCAATACGGTCAATGGTGATGTCAGGTTGGCTCAATGTGAAAGTGATGTTAGGATTGAAGCATTACGAGGAGACATTGAGATAAATAACAACATCGGAAGTGTTGACGCGACTACATCTGGTGGAAGTATACGTTGTGTAGATGTTGATGGTGAAATCATCGGAGAAACATCTGGTGGTAGTATCAAGTTGGTCCGATGTAAGGGGGAGGCAAAGGTTCAGACTTCAGGCGGAAGTATCGACCTGGACAATGATGGTTCGATCACTGCCAAAACCTTTGGTGGTTCTATTAACGCAGGTATATCGGGACAACTCAAAGGCGATTCAACTATAGAAGTCTCAGGTGGAGACATCACAGTTTCATTGCCTTCTGATATTGCATTAAAGGTTGATGCAAAATGTAGTGGTGGAGCGGTAGTATCTGAACTGCCGGATGTTATCGTCGCTGATGATGAACATATATCTGGACAACTGTATGGGGTTGTTAATGGTGATGGTCCTTTACTGAAACTCCGTTGCATTGGTGGAGATATAAATTTGAAAAGTAAGCATGTTGATAGTGAAACATAATTGGATGTAGTTGAGTGCATTTTTAGACTGGTTGTAAATACATGTTGTTGCCAAAGCTTACCTTTGGCAACTTATCTCAGGGTTATTTAGTTTTAGGTTTTTCTTGTGTATTCTTTCGCAAATGCTAAATTCCCCAAGCCGATAGGTGCGGTTTCCTAACCCGCACCGGATTTGTGTCAAACACCTTTCATAATAGGTCTTCTCACAGGTTTTGGTGCGGTTAGGAAACCGCACCTACCGCTTTGAGTATTAACTTTCAGTAAATCCTGATGTTGATAATTTATTAAAACTAAATAACCCTGAACTTATCTTAATTTTCTTGCATTAAATACACCCTCTTTGCTATAATCATGAATTAAATTGGGATTGTTGGTTGTCTGAACGAACCAGAAGGGACGTTTGGTATTGATCAAAAGTGTTATAGAATAATAAGGAGTTACAGAAATGAGACGTTTGTCTATAAGTTTTATTCTTTTAATGTTGGTAGTTATAGTAGGGTGCGGTCAAAAAGATGAAAAAACATTAACGATTGTCTGGGCAGAATGGGACCCAGCTAATTATTTACAAGAATTATCTAAAGACTTTACAACTGAAACAGGAATTGCAGTGGATGTTGTCCAGATTCCTTGGCCTGCTTTCCAAGATAAAATTGACAATTCCTTCGTGGGGAAGAGTGATTTATATGACATTGTGATAGGAGACAGTCAATGGTTGGGAAGAAATTCTGTTGGAGGACATTACATTGACTTGACAGAATGGATCAATGCGAACATAGATGTGCCTGCTATATATGGACCTGCTATGACCGCTTTTGCCGAGTACCCGAAAGGGAGTAGCAAGTATTGGGCATTACCTGCTGAAGTGGATGCGGCAGGATATGTGTATAGGAAAGACCTATTTGAAGATCCTGCTGAAATGTCTGCGTTTGAAGAGAAATACGGTTATGCACTTGCTCCACCAACAACTTATTCACAGCTTCGTGATATTGCTGAATTCTTCACCCGTCCAGATGATGATCTCTTCGGTATTGCTACATGGTATAGTAAAGAATATGACGGCATTACGATGGGTTTCCAACAGGTCATGTGGAGTTTTGGTGCCTCTTATGGTGACCCAGAGACCAAGAAAGTTGATGGTTATATAAATACAGAGGATGCGGTCAAGGCACTTGATTACTATAGAGATTTGCTTCAATTTGCCCCACCGGATGCCCCGAATTACTATTGGGCAGAAACACTTGATGCTTATATTAAAGGGAAAGTTGCGATGGCGATGAATTATTTTGCCTTTTTCCCGGGTGTTGTTGATCCTGATACAAACGAAATCTCACATGATAAGAGTGGTTTCTTTGTTGCCCCTAAGGGCCCCAAAGGACACTATATTAGTATCGGCGGACAAGGCATGTCAATTTCCTCCTATTCTAAAAATCAGGACATTGCGAAGCAATATCTGAAATGGTTTATGCAGAAACCAGTGCAGGAAAAATGGGCGATGTTAGGTGGTTTTACACCGATGAAAGAAGTCTTGGAATCGGATACCTTCAAGACAGCGACCCCTTTTAATGAGGCGTTTGCTGCAAGTTTCCCATATCTTCGTGATTTCTGGGCAGTACCTGAATATGCCCAACTCTTAAATGAGTGCCAAACCAATTGGAGTGAGGCAATTACCGGTATCAAGACATCAAAGGAAGCACTTGATGCTATTGCCCAAAAACATGAGGAAATCTTTACGGAAGCCATGAAGGATAACAGTGATACAGAATAGTTCTGTTGGAAATGTTATACCATTTCTATAAATGTTTATCCTATTAACAATTTGTTAAGAATGTCTTGTAGGATGGCACAAACTGGCAGTTTGTGCTACAAAATGCGGCGTTCTCTATTAGAAATGGTATTACAAAATTCCATTTAGGTAGGCGCGCTTTATGAGCGCGCTTTTCCATATACTGGAAGAATGTGCTACAACGCACGCACAATACGGAACAGACCTAAAAAATATGCAGCACAACCGTTTCTCGCGTGGGATGAGCGATTATCAGATTAAGATGGCATTCATCATGCCAACGATGATTTTGCTTATCTTAATGAACATCTTTCCCCTTCTATGGTCCCTGTATTTGAGTTTCCATGACTACAAAGCCAACATGCCAAATGCCCCAGAATATATTGGTGCTAAGAACTACATAGAAGTCCTTACGGACCCTGATGTATGGGGATATTTCCGTACAACTGCTTATTTTGTAATTTTGGCAGTAGCTGCGCAATTCCTGATTGGGTTCGGTTTGGCACTTCTGCTCAACCGTAGTTTTCCTGCAAAAGGTGTGGTGACAACGTTGCTTCTGCTTCCGATGATGTTGTCCCCAGTGGTTGTCGCACTATTTTGGCGATTTATTCTTGCTTCAGATGATGGAGGTTTGCTGAACTATCTATTAAGTCCTCTTCTGAACTTACCTGTATTAAACACTATCTTTGATCCACCTATTGAATGGACAACCGATCCCAAGATTGCGATGTTATCTGTTGTCATTGTGGATACGTGGATGTGGTCTCCATTTATGATGTTGATTGCATTGGCAGGATTGAGTGCCATACCTAAATATCTCTATGAGGCAGCAGATGTAGACCGAGCTTCATCCTGGTTTAAATTTCGTTGGATTACATTACCCTTAGTGTCACCACTACTACTTATAGCCTTATTGTTCCGCACTATGGATGCATTTAAGATGTTTGACATTGTCTATGTGCTTACCCGTGAGGGTGGTCCGGGGACTGTCACTGAGACTGTTTCCATGAACCTTTATCGGCTTGCCTTCCGAAACTATGATACTGGGAAAGCTTGTGCGATGGCGTATATTCTCCTTATAATCATCGTTGCCCTCAGTAACATTTATGTGAAATATCTCAATCGTGTTAAGGGAGAAACTTAATCTATATGAGAACTTATTCGATATGGAAACTGATTGCATTCATCATCATAATGGCGATTATTTTATTTGCTGTTATAGTCTACATTATTCCGATTTATTGGATCGTGGTAACGTCATTGAAAGCACCTTCAGATATCAACACAAAACTGCCGCAGTTCATCTTTGATATATCGCTTCAAAGTTATAAAAAGTTGATGCCTGAGGGGCAAGTTTCTACCGTAACATATCTGTTTATTGGGCAAATACTTTCTGGATTGATTCTATTTGCGTTCTTTTCGCTTGTCAATACACAACTGCTGCGTCGTATATCACTTCGGATTATCGGTTTATTCTGGAACCTTCTATTTGTTTTAACTTGTTTATTCGGCTTTTTCAGCACAGTGCCGCATTCTCGGTTGAAAGTTGATGTGCGGTATCATTTTTTTTCTTTGATAGTTTGTTGTGTGATAGCTTGCCTTATAGTTATTCCGTGGAAGAAAAAGATCTCTGCTGTTATTCCAAATATGGATGGTTCTCCGCTCCCGAATAAAAAGGAAAGACTGGCGTTTATCATTCCAGTCATCTTTGCAGCCATTGGGATCTGTATTGCTCTTGCGAATGATGGTTCAAAATATTTCTATCAGTTACTCAACAGTATTATTATAGGTGGGGGTAGCACAATTCTTGCTGTTGGTTTAGGCACTATTTCCGCCTATGCCTTTTCTCGTTTCAAAATTGCTGGCAAGGACGATCTGTTGTTCTTTATCCTCAGCACACGTATGTTACCGCCTGTTGTCGTTGTGATTCCTATCTATTTGATGTATATTTCGCTTAGATTATTGGATACTCATTTTGGTTTGATTTTGCTTTATACGACCTTCAATGTTTCATTTGCTGTTTGGCTTATGAAGGGTTTTATTGATGAGATACCGAAGGAATATGAAGATGCAGCACTCGTTGATGGTTATACCCGTTTTCAAACTTTTTTGAAGGTTGTTTTGCCACAGTCTGTAACAGGAATTGCTGCGACTGCAGTATTTTGCTTGATTACAGCATGGAACGAGTTTGCCTTTGCGCTTGTGCTTACTAATGTTGGCGGTGTAGCCGTTACATCTCCGCCTTCCATCACAAGTGCTACCGGTTCTGCTGGAATGGACTGGGGTAAGATTGCTGCATCCACTTTTGTTTTTCTCCTACCTGTTGCTATTTTTACTTTTTTGATGCGAAGTCATCTCTTGCGCGGTGTTACGTTTGGTGCGGTTAAGAAATAGACAGTTGAGATTTCTCAATACACTGTAAAGTTAGTACCTATCAACGCCTATCAACATTCTCTCAATATAAGAGCATGAAAATGCGAATTTAAGTATCTTGTTTTGTTCCTATTTTGTGAAAAAACTGACTTATTTCCAATACAAAATAGTATAAAACGTTCAAGAAGATGGGCTTTCTAACAGAAAAACAAGCAAAATCATTGTATACCCGAGCGCATTTTCATAATCACATAAACGTTGCGTCTTTATGGTTATTAGGTTTAGAACCATTGTGAGAAATCTTAGTTAAACTTAAACCTACTAAGAATACGGTGGAGAACAATGAAAAAATATAAATTGCATCTACTTTCAATTATGATAACTTTGACATTCTGTATTGGGTGTATGCCTAACTATCTTTCAAGAGAATATCTTTATACCCATGAGGATGAAGGACGTTTTGTGATGAAAATCAGGTATAAACCAAAACGTCATATTGTAGACGGTCGTGAAGTTGGTGAATATTACTTTAAACTTAGACACATCCCTACAGAGAAAAGCATAATTTATGCAAAATATGAAAAAAATAGAAAAGATGCAGAGAGACACCTACGCCAAACGGGACGTGCAAACGATTTAGTGGGAGGGTAACCTATAATGATTTCATTCTTAGACTCGGATGGGAACACGTTATTTTGTTTAAAATTATCAGTATGGCTAAAACGTGTAGGTGAAAAGTTGCGCCTAACAGGTCGATTTTTGGAAAACTTGTTCCCGGTAGAGAGTTTTTATGAGGTACATTCTATTGTTGTCGAACCATATAATTCACCACCTCGTTAATTTATTTTCGCTCCCTTCACTGTAGAATCCACCGTATAATCTACTGCGAAATTGCCGTAAAAGTTATCGTCTTTAGCGAAATAAAAAAATAAGTTGACATCTGCTGTAGGAGCAATTCCCGAATTGTGACCTAACACTTGGATAGTCAGGAATCGGAGTGGTCTTATACATATAAGAGTGTCAAAGTAATTTATAGTAAAGTTTAGAATTAAGAAGATATTTCAATGCACTTGCAAGTAGCAGAAGTCCCGTAGGGGTGAGGTTTCCTCGCCCTCTGAGGCGTGTCCTATTAATTGTAAATTCCACTATAGTATAGAAGTGCATCCGAAAATGTGTTAAATCGGAGGTGTTAGAATGGCTAAAAAGAAGAAGAAAGAAGTCACGCCTGAAGATGAATTTGCACGTTTGCCTTGGACGATGCGAGATCATATACATAAACTCGGACTTTCAACGGTTGAAGAGTATAAACTTTGGTGTCGTCAACATAATTTCTGTTGTAAATTGAGGAAAAATTATCGTGAACGTATTAATGAATTAAGTGCTTTATCATCTATAAGTGTTTCTCAGATAATGGCGAATGAGAAAAAAGGGCGGAATTTGAAGGAGGTACTTCCGAAAATTTACAAAGAAGAATTAGATGGAGAAAATCTGAGAAATCCGATTGCAAAAGAGATCGCATACGCATTTGAGAGAAGTAATTCTCGTGAAGATTTACTCCGACTTATGTTGTACATTGGTGAAAATTCTGAACTGTTGAAGGATACTTCATATATTAAAGGAATTGAGATGATTGCGAACCATGCTGATAGTTGGATTCGTCCTCTTGAGTCGTGGTTTGTAAAAAGACATAACCGTGATTGGCAGTTTTCTCAACTTCTGCGTCACCTTTTTGCTAAGTATGATATTCCACAATTCATGGATCGTGTGTGGTTGATAGAAAACGAGACTTATCAGAATTGGTATAAACATATCGGCTCTGGACAAAATATCCGCACTGCCCCTGAGATACCGATTACACTAACGAAAAAGATGGCACATCATTTTCTGAGTGCTCCAAAGCATTATAACGTTGATGAAGCACTTCGTTGGGGACAGGTACAGGCACTCGGTGGGGACAAACGTTTGATGGATGCACTTCGTGGAACCCATCTGATTAAAAATTTTAGCAACGATGATTTCTGGTTGAATGTTATAAGGTTCTTTATTGCAAATCCGATGTTGGATGTTCAGCATGTCAACCCAATAGTAGATTTCATCTGGAATCATAAGTTTGCCAATCAACGTGTATTTGTTGAAAGGGGTGTTGTGGAAGAAATTGGACCACCACAACCCAATTTCAGTATGAGAGGTAGGACACCCAGGAAATTACTTAGCCAAGTTAATGATTGGCATCGTCAACTTGGTAAGGAGTCAAAACAGGGAAGTTACGAGTGGGAACACTCAGAAATCGGTGATTTAGTTGTAAAAGAACAACGGATGGACAATTACACACCCAGATATTGGCGTATTCAAGAACTGCTAAGTACAGATGAACTCATTGAGGAAGGTAGAGTCATGAAGCACTGTGTTGTCACTTACTCAGAATCGTGTTTCACTGGAAAAACTTCAATATGGTCAATGGAAACGGAAGATGAATATGGCAAGAACAATGTTTTGACGATTGAGGTGTTAATGGCTGAAAAACTTATTCGACAAGTTCGTGGTAAAAGGAATCGGTTGCCAACGCCAAAAGAAAGAAGTATTTTAAAGCGATGGACAAGGAAGGAAAAACTTAAAATCGCGGATTATGTGCAGTTTGAGGGTGAGTGAACCTTGAATTTTGACAATCTTATGTTAAACTTGATGAATGAAAATAGTTGTGGGAATTGCTTTATTGTGATTCTATTGTAAAGGAGGCAGCACCATGGAACATTTTACTACTATACAAGAAATTGTGGAACGGTTGAAAAGTCTTCCACTTGAACAACAGAGGACAGTGTTAGATTTCATATTAGAGCTGTCAGGTGAATTGCCAAAGCAATACCCTGGTAAAAATCTTCTTCAATTTGTAGGCACAATTTCAAAATCGGATTTGGAAATAATGAAACAAACAATTGAAGAAGGATGTGAGCAGATTGATGAATCAGAGTGGTAGATATCTGCTTGATACGGACATTGTTATTGCCTTATTTTCTGGCGATAAAGCCGTGGAAGCGAAAGTAGAGACTACATATAATGTTGCCCTTGCCCCGCCAATTATTGGTGAACTTTTCTTCGGTGCACAGAAGTCTGAACAAGTCACTGAGAATCTTTATAGAATCAATATGTTCATTGAAAAGCATCTGTTATTTTCTTGTGATTTTGTAACTGCTCAGTGGTATGGAATCATAAAAAATCAATTACGACGTAAAGGGACTCCTATACCAGATAATGATATCTGGATTGCAGCGATAGCGATGCAGCATGGATTAATTCTCGTTACACGCGATTCCCATTTTGATGTAGTTGAATCACTTGAAACCGAACGTTGGTAGGAATAGATATACGACGTAACGAGAACAATTAGGCGGGTTTGAATTACCCGCCTACAGATTTGCCGACTATAACCTAAACCAACTTTACTTCTTTTCTCTATATTCACTTAGCAATTTGTTAATCTTATCAAGAAACTCTTGAGAGTATATTTCCCCGACAAGAGCTTGATGCGTTTCTGTAGCGAGGGTATCCCAAGCCTCTAATGAATCCTCTTCAAACTTGACAACTTCAATCCCGACTTTCTGCACAAGTGCGTCAAGTGAATTCTTATTGTCCTGTCGAACATTCTTCATCAATTCAGTCTGATATTTATCTCCGGCATCAAGGATAACTTTCTGATGCGCGGGTGTAAGTTTATCAAACTTCTCTTTTGTAATAATTGTCGCACCGACACCGACATTAACAGGTAGATCAGTCATGTATTTAAATTTGGATGCCCATTGTAGTGCAACTGTAACATAAGGAGAGACCGTTACTGCATTTATCCTTCCAGCGTATAAACCCGGCAAGACTTGTGTAACTTCTCCTGGTACTGTTGCGATATCGGCTTTTTTGTAGAACATCTGTGCGATCTTGTCATTTGTTCGCATCCACATTTTGACATTTGGTGATTTAAGATCATCAATATTCCTAATGGGATGATTACTGAAAATGTGGTAGAACCCTATGTCACCCATTCCAATTAGGACATATCCTTTATCCAAGAATACATTGTATAGATCTTCACGGAGATGTTGTCGGACATAGTCAAGTTCTTCGTAGCTTCGGAACATGCGCGGGAGTTGGAAGATCAGTACTTCTTCATTAATTTCGCCAAGTCCTGTTGCAGTCATAGCACCAGCATGGATTAATCCATTTCGCATTTTACTGATCACATCAAGTTCGTCACCTTGGATACCGTTTGCGTAGAAACGGAATTTTATCTGTCCATCCGTATTAGCCTGAATTTCTTTCGCCATTGCATTGAAATTGTTCATCCACGTAGAACCTTTCGGTGCAAGTGTGGCGAACTTTATAGACTCAACAGCAAGCAGTGTTGCTGGCAAACATAGTAATCCAATTAATAGTATAATCACACATACAATACTTGAAACATTTCTCTTGTACATTGTTTTGAAATTCCTCATTATTCTATTTCCTCTTCTTCTAAATCAAAAAGTGTATCAATTTGTGAAAGTAATCGTTCAGATCGTGCTTTTGCAAGAGAAGTTGCTGCATTTTCTCCAGGAAAAATGTCTGGTGGCGCGTCAATAACTTCTTGCAAAGCCTTCTTGAATAGTGGTGCGTCCTGTATGGGATAGGCATAGTATTTTGCCAAATAGAATTTGCTCATCAGGAACTTTCCATCATTAATTTCATCTACGCGTTCGATGTGTTCCTTTGCCTTTTCTGGATTCCCACCAATTGCTGGCGATCGGTCACCGTAAAAGACAGCATAGAATAGGTGTGCACTCCCGAAATAGAAGGTTTCATCTAATTCCAATACGCGCTTCATCATCAGTTCAACCCGCTCAAGGTCAACCACCTGCATTGGGTCGTCTTTCTGTAGACTAATACCGCGTCCGACCGAATAAGCTGCCCAGAACAACGGCTCAACATCCTTCTTTTTGATTTTCTGAACTGCTTTTGCGAATGTATCTGGATTCACTGTACGCGCCTCTTTAAAGGTCTTATTGGATTTTGCCAATGCTTTGAATGCATACATTTCAGAACGGACGTAATGTTCAATAGCCTTGCTACGCATTTCATCTGCAGTTTCAAAATCACCTGCAATCTCTGCCTCCTCCATCTTATCTTCGAGAAATCCGGCGTAAGAAGAAAAAGCGCGTGAAGTCTTAACAATTAAGGACTTGTTTCCTAACTTCGTTAATCGTTCAAGCGTTTTTAGGTTTTTCTCAAGTGTGGTTTCAACCACCTGCAAGTCGCCTTCCTTTTGAATACTGGATAACTTGCTTAGACCACACCCGCCAAGTAATAGAGTTAGTAGAAGTATATACACTATACGCGTGTAATAATTGTTGAATATCATGAGTATTGAATTCCCCCCTTATTAATAGAATTATCCTCTTCCTTAATGATACAGAAAAAGTGGAATCTCGGTTTCTTGTATGAGGTGTTACGTAACACTACCGACAAAAAATTCACGAACACTTTTTCTTCCATAAGTTCTCTCCTTTTTTATATCAATTATAAATATGAATTCCTTTTGCTTTGGAATATAAGAGGTGTAATGAATTGCGTGACTACGAACTGTATATTTTAGAAATGGTATTATATTACAAAATTATTCAATGTCATAGTGTTAAGTTATATGAGATACAAAAGGCAATTTGACAACTGTCCCGTCAACCTTACCTTCTGTTGTCTTAATCTGAATAGAGTAGCCCTGTTCAGTGTGTGCCATTCTGATGTATCCCAATGCAATGTGTTTATCAAGTGTAGGTGAATAAGCAGAACTGGTGACCCATCCGATTTCTTTGTCATCAACGATAATAGACGATTCTTGTGGCACAGATTCATCGGCATCTATTTCTATTCCACGCAACAATCGGTTGGGATGTCCACGATATTTCATGCGTGCGACTATCTCTTGTCCGATATAACACCCTTTTTCAAAATCAATAGCATGGTCTAATTCTGCTTCAAGCGGGAAAATTGAATCTGTCAGTTCAGTTTCGTATCTTGGTGTACCCGCTTCAATTCGTAGTGCTTCACGTGCTTCCCACCCAATCGGGGTGATATCCTCTCTTTCAGCCATTATTTTGTTCCATAGCCATACTAATGTGTCTGATGATGCATAAAGATGGTATCCATATTCTCCCACGTTATGTGCACTTACACATCCAATCCATTGGTCATCAATTTCAGAACTGCGAGAATGATGTTCTGGTAATGTGCTAAGGTCTTCTAAATTTAGAACAGACTCCACCAGTTCAATTGAATGTGGTCCGTAGACTGCAATTGCGCCGACTTTACCTGTTTCAATAGTTAATTCTACATCATCCGCGATGATATATTTATCCAATTCTGTGTAGACTTGTTGTTCACATTCGGGGGCAGTACTGATATAGATTTTATCCTCAAAGTTATACACCCGGAGATCACCGATAATTTTACCACGATTTGTTAAGAGTGTGGCGTAATTTCCTTCACCGACAGATAGGTTTTCAACATCGTTTGATATAATACGGTGTAAGAATTTCGCACGATCTTCACCCGTTAAACATAGTGTGCTAAGGTATGATATATCTACAATTCCGATATCAGACCTAACCATTTTATTTTCATGATTAGGTTTTGTATAAACTAATGGTATATTCCATCCTTCGTGCAATTCCACAAAGGTTGCATCAAGTGTTTGATGTATTTCGTAAAGTGGTGTGTTTTTCATTTTCTTCCTATATTATATCACGGAATTAGAACATCTGTTCCAAACGCCAAAGAATTAATAGTTTCCGTGCCGAAGATTCTACATTGAGTGGCAGCGCGAATTCAAACACAGAGTTTAAAGGCAAATCAACACCTGGTGGACGGACAAAGATTGATATTCCAATACCAGCAGAAAATTTGAAATCATTCAATGAAAAATTGGTAAGCGGGTTTTCATCATACCACCAAACTTGTCCTGCATCCAAAAAAGTGCTGAGTGCCCATCCGATTGAAACATCTGAAAAGCCTTCAATATAGGTTATATCCACATATCGGTGTTCAAGATTCAGCACAAATCGTCTATCCCCTACAAATGAGTTGTGTCTAAAACCGCGAAGATTTGGTAATCCACCAAGGTAAAATAGATGTTGTGTTGGTAGTCGTCCATCAGAGAAATCGGTAAGCATACGGACATTTAGATTATGTTTACCAATCAATGGCGTGTATCGTATTAATTCCAATTGATAAGCATTATATGTCCAATCTCCACCGAGGCTGCCGCCAACTATTTCTATACCAATATTTCCTCGCCAACCTCGTCGTGTTTGTGGATTGGGTCTCAGAATCATCTGGCTCGCGAGATTGTCAGCACCATCCAGAGTTGATTTATGATCTCGTGTGTCAAAAGTGTATCTTAATGAAACGATGTTTTGTGTGCCAGTGTCTATCCGTTGATTTCCGAGTTTGACTTTGCTTCTATTGTAGTAACTCCAATCCGTTGATTTGAATAGATTATCATGATCCTCATAAGTCAATTCAAGTCTTAATTGAGATGATTGCCCAAATTTCTTTGCAATCCAGACATGTTCTCCCTGACTTTGAAAAAAATGGTCAACAGAAGTCCCGTAGAACGAATCGCTTAGATTAAATTCAGCAGGTAATAAACGGAAGTCATTTATACTCTTATTCGTTAATTTGTATGAACCCACCCCTATAGTCAATGGGAAACGTGTGAAAAATGTATTTTCCACACCGACTTGATAGTTCAAAATACGACTTGATACTCCGAGACTGAATGAACCGAAGAGATGTTCTTCATCCAAGAGATGGGTTGATAAGTTTCCACCCGCACCTAATACTAACCCGTGCACACGATTGAATCCGAGTATTGGAAACCAACCGGATTTTACTAACGGATGTTCAATTATATCTACAATTAGAACATTTTTGCCACCTTCTTTTTGTGCTTGCCAATCGCCAACCGACTTGAAGGCATCATTGTTCTTTTTGAGTTCTTTCTGTAGGTTATTGATCTTGTTTTGACCTAAAGAGTGAAAATATACACCTTCGCTATCCAAATCCAATGCAGTAGTTAGTACCGACTCTGGAATACGACGATTGCCAGTAAACCGAATTTCATCAATACTGCCCTCGCTAATGTTATACTGTAATTGGTCGTTGGTATATTCATGTGTGACATTTGCAAATGAGAAGCCGCGGTTTAAATAGAAATCTTGAATGATTTGTTGCTTCAAGTGTATATTTATTTTAGCATAATAACCTGGAAACAGATCAACCCAACGTTTGATGAAAAGTGCGGGAAAACTCCTATTCCCACGGATGTTTATTTTCTCTGCAAACTGCACATTTGCTTCGGTCACACTGATTTTCACATTGACTTTCAACAGTCCTTCCTTCGGTAGACCATCATTCTTGACAGTGTCGGTATCATCCGTTGTAGAAGTGCTTGGTGGATTTGTTGGTGCGGATTTAGTTTCTTCTTGTTCCACAATAGTAGTAGTCAATTCCACCTTTTCAAACCAATCCAAATTCTCTAAATGCAAAATTAGGTAAGACAATTGTTCGTTTGTAATTGTAGCACCAATTGTAATCGGAATTCCTCCTAATAGGACATCAGAAGGAATTGTCCTGTTTCCCTCAATTTCAATAGTATTCACTATAAAATAATCTGATATATCAAACGTGTCTGGGAATAGTGGGTGTTTCGCAACTAACTTTAATTTTCCCATTCCCTCTTTCCAATGGGGCCACCACGGATATTCTTCATCATACATAGGCAACCAGTAACTATACTCACGATGAACAACCGGATTTATATCGTTGCCTACATCCTTTTTCAATTGTGAATTGCGAAAAACGTTGAGGAGCCAAGTTTCACTTCCGTCTGTTTTCTTCGTTTTTCGTGGAATAGCTGCTTCTAAACTCCAATAATTAGCATTGATTTTAGTTGCAACTTTTGCATTTGAATTCCATGAACTATCAGCCTTGAACTGGACGACTGAACTATCACTCTTTTCTCTTTTTACGCCACTGGGTGCGAATCGGAAATTTGGGAAACCAACTTTTGTGACCATTTGATCGAACACACCTCCAATCGGATTGATGATAAGATGTGAATACACTTCAGTTTTTGGATCCATATCAAGCAGGATTTCAATAGATTCATCTTCCCAGATAGGTGAATCAAGTTGTGTTTGTGACACGCGCGGAACTTGTGATTCCTGTATGAACGCTCTTGCTCCAATATAAAAGTTGTCTGTGTCATACATCATATACACATCTGTCTGATTTTCAGCGGTTTCTGTCCCCGCGGGATTCTGAAATGCTGAGAGTGTATTTGAATATAGCCAGGTTCTTTCGGATAAATCTCCATCAATCGTTGGTGGTTCTGTGGCTAATGGGATAGGTAACTCGCTATTAGATGCTGGTAATTCTTGATCACTTCCCTGATTGGCATCATTGGATTTACTACGTAATCTTGGATTCGTTAGTATTGAGATTGCATCGGTGGCATTTAAACGGAGCAGTGGACCTCCCTCGTTGATGATACCGATATTATTTTCAATGTCGGATGGTAGATTTATAAGATACTGTTGTTTTTCACTATTGAGTTCAACATCAGCAGAATAATTGATCGGAAGGAGTAGCTTGATATTACCACCCGATGCAGTTATATCGAGTGGGGCAGGAAGGTCGTCAAGTACGGATAGATCAATCGAACCTTTTTGCGTTTTTATTTCGCTCTGTCCAGGTGTCAATAGTATTTGTCCATGAATGCGTCCACTATATGTTTCCACTTGATAGATTCCCGTGGTCTCATCCAAATGGACGTTTCCCAACTCATTGGTTATTTTTATTTTTCCGCGTAAGTGATGAATGTAGACATCTCCAACTCTAATCCTGAGATCTACAGCAATATCTGGCGGTGTTTTAATTTCATAGTTTAGTTGCAAGTCTTTTTTTAAGTCGGATGTGCTTTTTTTATTGTTTGTCTGATCGGGGATGTCTTCTGGTAACTGCGAATTCAACTGAAGCACTCCATCTTTTTGAGTGTTTGTTAATCTGATTTTTTCCAAATATTCCTTTGTAAAGAGTGGATTTTCCACGAGTACGTGTTTTTCCAGTTTAACACTAATGGTATCTTTGACTTCTACATTACTGTCAATCGCCAATATTTTTATATTACCGGGTATGTCTAAATGGAGTTCTATTTTGAAGGTGTCGGCATACCTAAAGGTATTTTCTATGGTTGGTGGGGAAGAAGTATTGGAAGGTGTTTGTGTCAGGTCTTTTTCCGATTGATCACTAAGGGTTGTAGAACGTTCAGTGCCAGTCTGCACAACGTTGAGTGCGTCTATTGACTGGACTGATGTACAAATTCCTAATAGGACAAGACAAATTATGCTTTGCCAATAACCTGACGTAATCATAAATCTCAACATAATAGTGAATAGGGTGAAGCTATGAAAAGGTGGATCAGAATAATAGATATGGTGTTCGACTGCATCGCTTGTATTGTGAACGACACACAGATATCTTATTTACTACCCCAATTTTAAAAGACTTGACACGTATTATATAATACTTTATACTTATTATTAAAGTCAAGACGTTTATTGGATTGTAGTAACTGTTTGCAGTTATATTTCGTTAACGTATAGGTACGTTACATTGCTATAAAGACAATAAAGGGGTGTGTTCACATACTTGTTGTCACGGAGTAATATTTAGATGTCCAATTCGCTTACAGAATATCGTTTTTCATTCGGTCCTTGGAATATACACGAGGGTGCTGACCCATTTGGACCACCTGTTCGGGACTCCTATAGTTTTGATGAAAAGGTAAGTTTTTACCGGGATCTCGGTTTTGTCGGTATTCAATTTCATGATGATGATGTCGTTCCTGACATTGATGGCAAAACGCATTCAGAATTAATCTCACGTACACGAAGCGTTAAAGCACAACTTGATGACCAAGGTTTGACAACAGAGGTAATAGCACCACGCCTATGGGAATCACCACAGACGATTGATGGAGCTTTCACTTCAAACTCAGCAGAAGAGAGACATTATGCGATTGAACGATCGAAACGTTGTATAGACATTGCCAACGTCCTTGAGTGCAAGAACTTTGTGTTGTGGCTTGCCCGGGAAGGCACTTATATCCGTGAAACAAAGCACTCTGCAAACGCGGTCGGACATATATTAGATGCCATTAATGTGCTACTTGACTATGACCCGGAGATACGTATTCTAATTGAACCAAAGCCGAATGAACCGATGGATATTGCTTATATTCCAACAATAGGACACGCTATCGGTTTATCATACTCAAGCACAGATCCTGAACGTGTTGGTGGATTAATAGAGAGCGCGCATGCTATACTTGCAGGGTTGGAACCATCAGATGAGATGGGGTATGCCCTTTTCCATAAGAAACTGTGGAGTGTGCATCTGAATGACCAGAACGGACTGAAGTTTGATCAGGATAAGGCGTTCGGTTCTGCCAATTTAAGACGTGCTTTTAATCAAGTGCGCGTCCTTGAAGAGAACGGATACGGAAGAAATGGAGAATTTGTCGGCTTAGATGTTAAAGTGATGCGGACCCAACCGCGCGATATTTCAACGAAACATCTACTGAGTAGTCGGAGGACGTTTCTTAATTTGCTCGAAAAAGTGAGAACATTTGACAGAAAAGTAGAACAGGAGTTTATTGCAGCACGAGATTATGAAGGATTAGATTTTTATATTCTTGAGCATCTACTTGGAAAATAACATTGATGTGAAGGTCTATACTGTATTACAATTGATATTTGAGTTTAATCCAGATAGAGTTTGAAATTAAGGATAGTAGGGAAAACAAAAAGAATGAGATCAGAGAAACCACCTATATGCAAGGAGAAGTTGGTCTTGCCAGAGTTAGAACACTCTTATAGGTCTGTAGTGTTAGTCGGTCCACCAGGTGTCGGTAAGGGGACTCAGGGAAAACTGTTGTCAAAAATCCCAGGCATATTTCACATTTCCAGTGGAGATATGTTCCGAGAACTTGATGAGGAGTCCGATTTAGGTCAGATATTTCATGATTATGCTTCACGTGGTAAGTTAGTGCCTGACGATATTACGGTGAAAACGTGGCAGAGATATGTGAAAAACAAAGTGAAGCAAAAGATCTATAATCCGGAAACGGACTTGCTTATTCTTGATGGTATCCCTCGGAACATAGAGCAAGTTGAATTATTATCTCCACACATTAAGGTACTTAAAGTGCTTTACATGGTATGTGAAGACCGCGAAGTGATGTTTGAACGTATTCGTGGACGTGCCATCAAAGAACATCGCAATGACGACTCAGATGAATTCGTCGTTCGGTATCGGTGGGATTATTATAAGCAGTTTACCGAACCGATTATTGACCACTATCCGCAAGAGTTGGTAAGAATTATTGATGCCGACACAATCCCAGCAGATGTGCTGAATCAGATTTTAAGTGCCCTCGTTCCGATTCAGAAGGATTGCTTTTCTCCTCCGAATATTTAATTCCACAATTGTTTTGTAATATCTAATTTGCGGACAATACTCGTCTATTTAACCTGACGATATATTCGTATCTCAGGATGTATCAGTGCACGCATGGGAAATGGTGTGTCATTATCAGATATTGTTATACCTAAGAACTGTGGCACTCGTTGGAAGGTCTTCTGTAATTCATAACGGCTACTCTCCCCTAAAATCTTATCATAATATTGTAGAGTCTCTTCAATACCTACCCCTTTTAGTGGATACCAGTCTATTTCTTCATACGCTATTGGCTTCTGTTCATATTTTTGGAATACTTCCATGTTTGGATAAATAACTAAAGCCCATTCAGCATCTTCGTCTGTTAGTTCTATATCAAATTCAGGTACGAGCCAATCAAATAGTATCTCTGGTGCATGTGAAACTGAACTTTCGTGTGAGATGTTTTCGGATGCCCACGCTGATGCTTCTTGTCCTGTAGGTTGCGACATCATTACTGAAGCAAAAGCAACAGTATAGACGAATGAATATAACCATATAACTCCACCAATGAGCACACTAATCCGTTTGTCAACTGCTATAAGAAGTGCAGCTGCAAGGATGGTAAGTACTGGATATAGAATCAACAGATGACGTATGAAGGAGACCTTAAACGTTCCAATAAAGAGTAGATACGGAACTACAAAAGCAAGGATAAAGAATCCTGTGCGAATTTTTTCGTTTGATTTTGACAGTTCTTTGTAAGAAAGTATCAACTTTACTATAGCAAACACTATAGCAATAGATATAAGTAATGCAAGTGGTAAACCCACACCCCACTTCAAGAGTGTCCACAAATATAGAAATCGATCTATCCATCCTGTATCACCCGTTGCGAACAATCCGAAATGTCCGCTATGATAGTGTTTGGATTCATACCAAAAGTCTTCAAAGAAATGATTCCATTCGGACGACAGTATGTCAATCAACCAATACGGACAAACAACCGTAAATGTCAAGGCACAAACAGCGATTATTGCGACAAACTTCCGATAAAAGTGTTCTGTCCGAATAAAAATGACAAGAGATAGAAGGACAAAGACAGTTGGGAACTTCACAGCGATACATATCCCACTCACAATCCCAAGCCATATACAGGTTCGGAAAGTCAGACCAGAATCTCTGGCAGCGAACCACAGGAACAGTGTCACACAGAAAGTGGCTGGAATGTCAACAAGTGCAAAACGGGATTCATTCGTCGCGTGCAACATAGCCACCGTCAAGAAAGCCGCAGCAATCTGACCGACCCGTTTATTATAACACCTTGTACTGAGACAATATGTTAGCCAGATAGTGCTGGTGGATAGAACAACATTGATGAACCGTGCTAACCAAATCACACGTGTTTCTGTTATATCCAATCCGAAGATTGAAAGCACTTTCCCAACGAATGTAATCAGATAGAACCATGCAGTTCCGGGCCAATTATATATTTCTGGAGGCGCGGAGAAATTGATAAGATTTATGATGTCTTCTGCAATCAGGACTTCACGTGGATCGGGGGTATCGGGTAGCCCCACACCTATTCCAAGAACGCGTATTACAAAACCGACAACAAGAATAGTAGGCATCAAGAGAATAGATAGGTAGGATGTGTAATTCCTTAGCAGGTTAGGCGTTTTTATATTCATCGCTAACGCGAGACTTTTGCCCACAATTCAATTGGCAACAGTTCTTGGACTTGTGAAATTTGATCAGTAATATGTGGGAGTTTAAGTGTTTTAAAGATGCCTTGCCATCGTTGTGTTTGAGTTTCGTCTACATAGACAGGTATAAATCCTAAATTGAGATAAGTCTTGATTGCGGGGAGACGAAAATCGTCTGTATCAAGCATAGAACAAGTAAACCCATTCTCTTTAAAATAGAATAGGACAGCAAGCGATGCCCATTTACCGAGTTTTATCCGTGTGTGTGCACCTACAACACCAACCATGTGGACGTATCCAACATCTGTTTCATCAACAGACTGTCTCCATGCACAGGCAGTGGCGATAGGTATATCTTGGTGTGTAATAAAATAGAGTCCATCAGGAGCAAATACGTCACGATTGGTAATTTCGTTTTGTGTGTCTTGTGCCGTTCGTGGTCTACCACCGAATGAATCACTAATGATGTTTGCCCAATGTATCTCATCCCCTTCTCGGTAAGTTCGCAGATGGTATCCTGAGGGTAGTTCTAATTTCGGTAAATCATTGAGGTCGGGTCTGACCATTCTGAGCTGTCGTGCCATCTTCTAATACCATTTGATATTGTCATAATTGCAGTTGTTTGAGTTGTCTTAACTTTCTTCAGTATATTAGATAGCAGAATTAGTGTCAAGTGAATAGGACTAAATACATATCATAAAGTCTTGACATTTTCACTGAAACTTGATATACTCTTTTTTGCAGTCGGCATTGGTTCTGATTGATGCGGTGGTAGACCGCTTGGCAGTGAAACAATTAGGTCCAAGTCTTGCAATTCAATACTGCTAAAGTTTTCAAAAACATCTATTGCACGTTTAGGGTAGACGCATTGAAAAACGCTCACCCGTTTGAAAATCACGTGTCAAAAACAAATAGTTGCCTTCGGGCAAGTGGTTGGCTTAGCAACCACTGTGGTGACGGATTAAGACGTAGCTCTGATCAGCACTGTCTGTGAAGCACTAGTCCCAACCTTTAGGTTGTGGGTCACTATGACCTCAATATT
This sequence comes from Candidatus Poribacteria bacterium, assembly GCA_965214095.1. GTDB lineage: Bacteria > Poribacteria > WGA-4E > WGA-4E > WGA-3G > MSPOR6. The sequence continues at coordinate 4,578,189 of OZ243938.1, forward strand.
CATATTATTTTGTAGGTCGGGTAGAAGCGATAGCGAAACCCGACTTTTTATAGTGTCATGTCGGGTTTCGTAAACTCTACCCGACCTACAATCTATTATGACGGTTTTTTAATTAGATATGGTATTATACTGCAAGTTCAGACAACTTGATCGACTGTCCTCCAGTTTCTGCTGACCTATCAGCGGCAAAAACGACGCGGTGTGTTTCAAATGCCGTATCAAAATCTGTCAACGGCATCGGTTCGTTTCGTCCGATGCTATCTATGAATGCTTGGAACTGCGGTTCATACGGGTGATCACTCACATCACCGGAGTCAATGAGTGATGTTTCAAGTGTGCTCCACTTACTTTTGTCCATTCCTTTTAGTTTTGCTGAATAGATTCGGTTATCAAGCAAACTTCCTTCACTTCCAACAAGGTGAATGTGGAAATAATATGGTTGCAGGCAATCTACACAAGAGGTAACTTTACCGATTTTCTGTCCTCCCTCAAACTTTAGCAGACTGACACTGGTAGTTTTGTATTCGTAAGGTTGAAATGCTTCACCTATGGATTTTGTATGATAACTGGTTACTTCTTCAACATTGCCATCCATAAAGAAGAGTAGTGCATCAAGTGCATGACACCCCGCAGTGAGCAATGTACTTCCGCCGAAGTCCTTTTTGATATTCCATTCATATTGTCCATACCAAGGTCCAATGCCGTGGTAGTAATCCACCTCTGCGTAATGTAGTTCTCCGAGTAGACCATTGTCAATTACGGAACGGATCATTGTGAAATGTGCACTATAACGGCACTCAAAACAGACACATACATTGACCCCTGTTGATTTTATAGCATCACGGATTGCCAAAGCATCTTGATATGTGAGACATATCGGTTTTTCAATGATAAGGTGTTTTCCTGCTTTTGCAGCAGCGATTGCCTGTTCAGCATGAAAAGGATGCGGTGTGCAAATATCAATTATGTGTATGTCAGGATCGGCAATCATCTTATCATAATCGGTATATGCTTTTAGCGGTGTGCCATAGGTTTCAGTTAATACAGATTCATCATGTTCGCGTCGTGAACAGATAGCGGTAACATCTGCCCCATCAACCGCTTTGAATGCTTCAATATGTGCACCTGCGACCCAACCAAGTCCAACAATTCCAACGTTTAGGTTTCCCATTACTAACTCCTTAAATTGTTTTTACGATATTTTAGCACAGTTGCAATTGTTTTGGAAAAGATACTGTAGAATCACAGGTTTTTTTCGGATGACGCGGATAAACGTTTGGTATTTTTGAGTTCCGTTTTTAAGAAAGACGGTTAGCATATGTGAATGGTAAATTGATGGGTTAAAACCTTGTCCGTGCATTCCGTGTAATCCGTTTTAATTTGAGATTCAGAAAACACGGAAGTTCTACAGTTGAATTTCTCCGATTCATGTTCAAATTATTTTGACATAAAAACGATAATATGCTATAATTTAAAATAGTTGGCAAGCATTTTTTAGAAAAAGAATAGCGAACCATTCTCACCCACCATAATCTATTAAATAGGAGATGATTCCAATGGACACCAAAATTTCCGAAGAATTTCCCCTGAAGTTTGCAAAAGAAGGGTTAACTTTTGATGATGTTTTGCTCATTCCAGCGGAATCGAGCATTCTCCCCGACGATGTTGACACGAGTACACAGTTGACACGAAACCTACGTCTTAACATTCCTATCTGTAGTGCCCCTATGGATACTGTAACCGAATCTGCTCTTGCAATAGCAATTGCACGCGAGGGTGGTATCGGTATAATTCACTACAACTGTTCTATTGAAGAGCAGGTGTCTGAAGTGGATCGGGTGAAACGTTCTGAAAGTGGTATGATAAGCGATCCGATTACATTAACACCTGACAAAACGATTCGCGACGCGCTTGAGATTTCCTCTCGCTATCGTATTGGTGGTGTGCCTATCGTTAGAGAAGATGGTGTTCTGGTTGGTTTGATAACGAACCGGGATTTGAAGTATGAAGACAATCTGGATCTTCCCGTTACGGCTCGGATGACACCTGGTGACAAACTGATTACGGCATCTCCTGGGGTAACACTTGACAAAGCGAAACAGGTTCTACATCAATCCCGCAAAGAAAAGTTGCCGATAGTAGATGACGAATTCCAACTGTGTGGTCTTATTACAATCAAAGATATTGATAAAGTGCAGATGTTCCCGCAAGCTTGTAAGGATGAAGAAGGGAGATTACGTGTTGGTGCTGCAGTGACACCATCCACACCGCTGGAAAACGTTGGCATGTTGGTAGATGAAGCTGTAGATGTTATAGTGTTAGATACAGCACACGGACATTCCAAGAATGTAATTCGGTCAACCGAATATATAAAATCCCAATTTCCAAATGTGGAACTCGTTGCCGGCAATGTTGTTACACCTGAAGCAACACGGAGTCTGATTGAGGCGGGTGCAGATGCTGTTAAGGTCGGTGTAGGTCCGGGTTCAATATGCACAACTCGTGTTGTTGCGGGGGTTAGCATTCCTCAAATTACAGCAATTTATGATTGTGCTGAGGAAGCAGATAAAGCGGATGTTCCGATTATCGCGGATGGAGGTATCCGTTATTCTGGTGATATTGCCAAAGCGATTGGGGCTGGTGCAAGTTCAGTCATGATTGGGAGTCTTCTTGCGGGGACAGACGAAAGTCCAGGATCCACTGTGATATATCAGGGAAGAACATATAAGATGCATCGTGGGATGGGGTCTTTGGGAGCATTGCGTAAACGTGAAACGGCTCTTGGTCAGCAGGTAAGTGATGAAGAAATGGCGAAACTTGTGCCACGTGGGATAGAAGGAAGAGTACCACATAAAGGCAAACTGAGTAATTTTGTTTATCAGTTGGTTGGCGGAATACGGTCAGCTATGGGGTATTGTGGAACACCTGATATTGAGTCTTTACGTCAAGATGTTCAATTTGTGCGTATGTCAAGTAGTGGCTATAGAGAAAGCCATCCGCATGATATTGATATTACCGAAGAGGCACCGAATTATACAGTTGCAAACTTGAATACAAAATGAGATTATACTGAATTCTTCAGAAAGGAATATCGTTTATGAAAGTTAACGAAGAGATGTCATTTTGGGATAGACTCTATATCCCAGCATTGCTTAAGGGGATGTTCACAACGTTAAAGCACATCCCGAAGAAGAAACTAACCGTCCAATATCCTGAAGATCCGCGAAGCGTCAATGAACGTAATGATCGCTATCGGGGTATCCACAAATTAACCACTACAGAAAAAGATGAAATCAAGTGTGTGGCATGTTTTTTATGTGCGACTGCGTGTCCAGCTGATTGCATTACAATACAGGCAGCACCTGCCCCAGAAGGTTGGACAACCAAAGAAGGTTACCAACGTGAAAAATATCCTGATGTGTTTGAAATCAATATGCTCCGATGCATATTCTGCGGTTATTGTGTAGAGGCATGCCCAGAAGACGCTATACGTATGACAGGACTGACGTTACCACAATACTTCAGAGAGCAACAAACTGAAGGTGAGAAACTTGGTGGTAAACGTAGTGATTTCATATTTGATCGTGATATGTTAGTCGCAAACAATGACATTGCTCAGGAAGGATTAAGTGTTGACGCAAAGTAGCATATAAGATCGTATTCTGATAACGTGCTACAATCGCGCTTGTAATTTGGGTAATACTGTTGTATAATATTATAAAGTTTAGTCTGTTAACTTAATATGAATTCGCACCCGCCATTCCCGAAGAAAAAATATCAAATACTCTACGCAGATCCACCCTGGGACTACAAAGGTCAACTGCAACACACAGGTTCAGGTGGAAAAGATAGTGGTGGAGCCATACGTCATTATCCGACCCTTTCTGTTGATGAAATGGCTAATTGGAATATTGCATCCATTACTTCAGATAACTGCCTGCTTTTCATGTGGAGTACATCACCGCATCTCGACCAAGCCATACGGTTAGGTAAAGCCTGGGGATTTCGTTGGGCTACAGTTGCATTTGTATGGGATAAATGCCGCGTAAACCCTGGATTCTATACAATGAGCCAATGTGAATTGTGTCTTGTATTCAAACATGGAACAATTCCTCAACCGAGAGGGTTGCGTAATATTAGACAACTTGTGCAATCACAACGTAACCAACATTCAGAAAAACCTGATGAGGTACGCAAAAGGATTGATGAGATGTTTCCTCAACAGAATAAACTTGAACTTTTTGCACGTAAGAAAGTTAAAGGTTGGGATGTGTGGGGACTTGAAATTGAGAACGAATTGAATATGAAAAATATCACCTGAAGTTTTCTCAGCAGAGACGAACTTCAGATAGTTTGTAAATTCTAATCTGCGAAGTAACTACATAGTATTTCGTATGATTAAAGCTGATGTGGAGGGCATGTTTAATTGACGCAATGAATGATATATCACTTGATTTAAACGCTGACTCACTCTTTACATTAACCGATAAAATCAAAGCTGGTCTGGAAGGACGAATAAGTTGGGGTGATACTTTTGGATTAGCACTCGGCAGTAAGAACAAACAACATTTGATCATTTGGACACCGAAGGTGACATCCGAAAACGCAATTCTGCCCGGGTTTGATTCAAAAGACGGTAATCTAACTCTAAAAATAAAATATCGTCCAGGGGCATGGATATCCTGGATTGATGAGGAAAAGGTACAAGCCGATGCAATTGACGATTATGACCGCGTTCACAAGAGTGTTCAGGAGTTAGAACGTAATACACGGCAAATCACTGATTTTGCTGATGGTGTTATTACTAATATCACTGTTCAACACTTGGGAAAATCGTTGGCTCTTACCGAACTGACAGAAGAAGTCTTACAAGTACGTTTGTCATTACCTAACAATATTAAAACAGGAGGGTACATACTTTCAAAGTCAGGAAATATTGATAGGAATACAGCAAAGGTTATAATTCCTGAACAGACACACATTAATAGAGTGCATCTCAACGAAGATGAAGTGGTTAGAGAAATTGAGAAAGAAGGATACGATACTGCTTTGGTTGTCATACGTACGCTCAATAAACAGTATCCAGATCTCCTTGATTTAGAATACACTTTAGCTTTACATTCACGATTTGTTGAAGAATCAGAAGATGAATCGGATAGCCAAGTGAGAATTCTTCCTACTGCAGCAGTTCTCAATTCACTTGAACCCAACGCCATCAAGTTGCGACCAATTGAATTCAAGGCATCAAAAAAAGAAATTGAAGACGCAATTGCTAAGTGTACAGAAACAATCGATAATTATATGGTCAAAGCAAATCCCCATGCATATCAATTGATAATGCAATATCAACAAGGGGTTGAGACTCGACTGAAAGCTCTCATGCTGAATCGAGGTCAACAAATTCATAATAAAGTTTGGGATGACCTCGTTACTCGTGAATTGTCGAATACATTGAATACGTTTTGTGATTTCTTTGCAGAATATCTGGATGAACATTTTGTGGAAGATGCTTCAAGAGAGACATCGCAATTTCTTAGAGACAAAATCGAACCGATAATAGAGTTTTGGCAGCTACAAGAGAATGAACAACTGACCTTTAACCAGATGATTCAGTCAACTTATACCCTAACGAATCAGGTTGTTGAACATGCCAACGCACTATTCCATGATCTTGTTTTTGAAACAGAGCTTATCGCTTCCGGGCTTATTAATTCGGTTGATTTAAAGGTATATTCCAATGATGTATTACAAGAAATAATACCTTTGCCAGAATGGACATCAGGAACTGTACGTGAAAAAATGACACGTTTAGTTTTACGGTCAAACTTCTATCCACAGCAAATTGAAAGGCTGCGAAGTTTCATGTTAAATCTTCTTGAGATAGCAAACTTTGCATATCGGCACAACCAGGAGTTTGAGCAAGTTATTGAACCGATTGAGTCTATACTATTGTCATCTAAATCTTCATCTAACCAGCGTAATAACCACTCAACACGCCAAAAAACGAAATTCCCTGGATTTGAAATTAGTGATGCAGAACTTGAGGGTATTGTTGGTCAGATTGAAAACTATGATGCCATTATTGAAATGTGGATTGAGAATGTACCTACTGAAACTGAAAAACTGAGTGTATATTATGCGACTTTGTGGAGTTTAATCCTTAATGGAAAAACACGTGAGAAATTATTATCGGCATTTAAGCCTACATGCGACATCAATATCAGTGTGCCTGAACAGACAAAACGTCTGATGAATCTTACCTTAAATAGCCAATTGGTCGTAGGAAATGAAAAGGATCGCAAGAATCTGGAACGTAACTTGAATAAAGTTGTTATGTCAAAAACTGGACATAACTTACAGGATATTACGACTACAGAGAAACTTGCAATCCATGGCGACGTTACGCTTTCACTTCTACGAGAAGAATTGGTACGATATGATGAGACTCTTGCGAAGCGTGCGAGCCGGTTTACGAGTCCACAACGAAAGGACAAAAAACGGAATGCAGTTAATTCCAAAAACAACGGGCAAGTAACCTTTGAAACGATTCAGGCAGAACAGAAAAAAGTTGCTGATATGATCTCGTTCTTGAAACCTTATAGTGAATCAGATGTCATCAGTAAACTGGCAAATGCTGGACTCAAAAGAAATGGTTCTGAAATTGAAGATTTTCGAAAACAACAAGTCCTAAGTTTCGATCTTAATGATCTCCCTACTATCGGTGATACTTGGCTAACAGAAGTCAAGACTTTGGATGATTATCCAAATCTGCGGGTATTTCTTTTACAGAATAAACTGCCAATTTCCACAACTGGTCGGATATTAATGGAACTTCGTAAAATACTAACCGATGATCTCTTCAATCAAGTTTTAGGATTAATTCAAGAGGTGAAAGAACTGCAGCAAAGTAGTTATCAAGGTGAAGTATTAGATAAATTTACATCTTATATATCTGAAAAAGTGTGGCGTTGGGAATTAACTCAGATTACCACTGAGGAACTACCCATTGTCGTAAAGGAAAAGGTGTTAACTTCTGCTGTATGCTATGAAAAAGAGGTAGAAAACTTGATGGAATATGTTGACCGATATGACGAATTACTTGAGACTAAACTTGTTGCAGAATCGGAGATGGATGTGCAACGTGAAAATCTTGAATCTCGGTTTCAAGAGATTGTTGATACACTTTTATAGGAACATGCAGTATGAAAATATCATTGATAGGAAACAACCATTTAGCACTTTCAGTTGCTTGGGGTATCTCTCAAAATGAGTTGGCACAGCAAATAGTCATGTTTACAGGTTCCGAGGCAGGAATTAAACATGTCAACCGGAGTACATCAAATCGGAAGACAATTGCTGATGGCATTGAAGACCTCACTATAGCAGCTGCAGTGAGTCCCAGTGACACACAAATAAGTATGGCAAACTCCTCAGAGGAACTATCCGATTCACAAGTAGTTGTCCTGCTGCCTGCGTCCTTGCCCTTTGGTTTTCACGCTGCACACGCTTTAAAAACAACCAATCTTGCCATTACTCGCCAAATTTGTCAAAATATTCAAGATAGTCTCCAGAATGCAATTGTATTGATAGCAATGCCTTATGCAAACCACATTGCTGCATGGATACATCAAACACAAGACTTGAATAACATCATTGGAATTGCTAATGGAGTCTCTACAGCACATCTAAAAGCTGAAATAGCAAACCGACTCGCTCTCTCTGTTAATGATATTTCTGCTTTGGCTATTGGTAATGACGAAGTCACTTATCCGTTACCCCAAAATTGTAGGGTCAATGGCATTCCGTTATCACAATTGATGGATGAATCTGACATACAAGAAATATCGGAACTCGTTTCAAAACGATGTCCCTATACTTCGGCAAGTGAGTACACATTAGCAAGTCATATTCTACAAGTTCTTTCTGCTATCAGTCTGGACAAGAAACGTGTTATGAGTGTTGGCACATTAATTTCTACTGATACGACTTCTGTTTTCCTAAACGTTCCATCAAAAATCGGCAGCAACGGTATAGAGTCAATTATCCCATTAGACCTAACGGATTCACAGCGAGAACAGTTTAAACAACTCGTCGCGCAAAGTGCATCACAAAACTTTAGTTGACACCGATAAATTTCCATTCTTGACGATTTCTCCGTAATGTTCTACAAACAGTGAGATAACTGGTGCGGGAAATATATCAAAAAATCCCAGAATTAATCGGATCCGATCAGGTTAGTGCCTACTGTACTGTGGTTGAAACGAAAGGCTCTACACCACAAAAACCGGGGGCAAAACTGCTGATTCTCCCCGATTTACGTAATATTGGCACACTCGGAGGCGGATGTGTTGAAGCCGAAGCACGGCGACAAGCTATTGGATTGATGCAAGATGGCACGCCTCGTCTCTTGGAGTTTCAACTGGATAGTGATTACGGTTGGGATGATGGACTCATCTGTGGAGGAAATATGAAGATCTTCATTGATGTACCTAAAACTCGTTCAGAGGCAGACATATTTACACGTCTAAAGGAATTAAATGCCGCAAAGGTACCCCTTGTCTGTGCAACGGTTGTCAAAAGCAATCAGCAAAACTCAAATGTCGGAATGAAGATGATTTTCGCATCTAACGGTGAACGAATTGGCACATTAGGAAATCCTCTATTAGAATCGGATGTTGAAGATCAGATGACCGACATCCTTACAAAAAATAATGCAGACATCTTTAATCAGAATGATAACACATCCATCTTTCTTGAACCTCTTCAACCCAGACCTACGTTGCTCATTGCAGGAGCAGGCCATGTCGGACAGGCACTATGCCATATCGGCAACTGGTTAGATTTTGACATTGTTATCATTGATGATAGGGCAGATTTTGCTTCATCTGAACGATTGCCTGAAGCAGACGAAATTATTATTGGTGATATCGCTGAAGAACTCAAAAAATATCCAAAAAATCATTTGACTTATGTAGTTATTGTTACCAGAGGACATCAACACGATGAATCTGCTCTCCACAGTGTCGTGGAATCGGATGCCCGTTATATCGGATTAATTGGCAGCAGGAGGAAAATAAAGCTTATATTTGATGATCTGCTTGAAATCGGAATACCGAAAGAAAGATTGCAACGCGTTTATGCACCAATTGGACTGGATATAAACTCCAAAACTGTTCCTGAAATTGCTGTTAGTATCGCATCACAACTCATAAAAATACGCAATAGTGTAAATAGTGGAGAAGCTTATGATGCAAGACCTGAAAAAATGCCTACCATTAAAATATGAGGAATGAGAAAATGAATCACGTTAAATTGGAAGAAAACAAAAACTATACCCTTGCAGAAGTGGTAGAGATAGTCCAGGACACTTTGGAAGTTGTCAAGGAAAATTCTGAACATTGTCATTTGCAATTTTCTCCTATTGATATTTATTGGTTGCTGCACAATATGCTTTCGTATGTAAATAGAAATGTTCCGGGTGAATTTGCCCTTCGACGGAATCATAAAGGTTCATATAGGATTCGATATAGAACAGAAGAAGCAGAAAAAATACGCGCTGCAAAGAAAATCAAAGAAAATGTAAAAAAATCCGCAGATTATTTAGAAGAATTAACTGGTAACAGACCCTCTTGGGGATAATCTGTGATTTCAATTAGAGTGGGTTATCAGACTATTATACCAAATTTACGAGGTTGTCCTGTTTTTGATGCTGAGAACACGGACGGGCAGGGGAACCCTGCCCCTACGATTTAGGTTAATTTGGTACTACATAACTTGGATTGATACAATTGAGGAGTGTTTTATGAATCAAGATCAAACGATAAACATTGAAGACATAGAAATGTCGGTTGACAATTTAGATTTTCAGAAAGCAGCTGATATATTTGATCAGCACGGATGTCTTGTCGTGCGTGGTCTGATGAATCCCTATATCAAAGAAATACATAAAGATATTGAAGCTGCAGCAGCAGAATCTTTGGCACTTCTTGATCAAGCACAGCAGATAACTGAAGGATGGCGAACGCCAAACGGCACTCTCTTCATCCCTGCTCCACAAGGATATGATCGTGACAAACAGATTATGGTCCTCTCAATCAATTATCAGACAAGTGCAGCTTTTTTCCGAGCTGCTTTTGATGAAAATGCTATTGGAATCGTTGAAGCGATTTTAGGTCAGAACGTTGAGATATTTGGAAATGGACAGTGTCTGTATAAAGAACCTGTTGGTGGACATCCCAAACACCTACATCAAGACTCAGCTTATTTTGAACATCGCTTTCAAGGACCCGTTGGTATTCTGAATTATGTAGTGGATACTGACCTTGTGAATGGTGCGTTGTATGTAGTTCCTGGCTCACATCAACTTGGTCAATTGAAACATGTGGATACATTTTCACATCTTGGTTTAGAGGAGGATGAATGGCCTTGGGAAAGTGCACTGCCTGTTGTTGGTAATGCAGGAGACTCTATATTCTTCAATGTTAAGACAGTACACGGATCTAAACAGAACATGTCAGATAAACCGCGTCCGGTATTTATCAACCGTTATCGACGGACAGATGACTTTGTAATAATTGGTGGCACTACCACCACAAATCGTGCAGAGGCAGAGAAACGCGCAGCTGCCGCTGAAGAAGCAAAGAAATCCAATTCTGACCGCGGTTTGATGGTACGTGGTTTTCGCCCCTTCAAAGCATAGACAGGACAATAACAGGTACAACCTACCTAAATAGGAATTACAATCATTATGCAACTTCCAGAAACACAACTTGCACAATTCAGAGAAAATGGTTATATCGTATTTGAAGACTTTTTCTCAACAACTGAGGCTGATGCACTGCGGCTTGAATTAGAACGTATATACAATACTGAACTTGAAAAAGGCACAGGAATCAACTGTGCTATTCAAGAAGATGGAACGAAACGCAACAATGAAGGTGAACGACAGAACCTACAAGTTATTCCACTAAACAACCGCAGCGATCTACACAAAGCATTGCCTTTTCATCCTAAAGTTGTCTCCGTTGTCAAGCAACTTATTGGTGATGAATTTATGCTGGAACTCGACCAAGCATTTTGGAAACCACCCAAAGTTGGTATAGGTACGAGTTGGCATCAGGATAATGCATATTTCAAAATAGCTGACCCACTACGCGGTACTGCTATGTGGATTGCTATTCACGACGCAAACATTCAAAATGGATGTTTACATGTTATCCCCGGCAGCCACCGCGAATCTTACGAACACTACCGCGACCCACTAAGCGATCATCATATCCGATGCGATCCACCGGAAGAACGCGCCGTTCCTATTGAGTTAAAGGCAGGTGGCGTGTTATTCTTCTGCTACGGGGTTGCACATTGCACAAGACAAAATCTATCTGACAAAGAACGCGCAGGCGTAGCACTCCATTTCCTACATAATGATTTCGGTGGAAAAGATATCTGGGAACGAAATAATGCTACCAAACCGATGATTTCAGGTTCTTTGTCAACCGGTGGAGAGAAAGAATTCGGTCAGAAGTTTGAAGGTAGGTGGCAAGAATTAATGGATAGTGTACTCGCTTCTTCCTAATCAAGTTGTCCGTTATTTTTTAGTAAACTAACCAATTATATCTACACACCTTCTCAGCGTGTGTATTATAGTAGATTTTGAAATTACTTGAACACTCTGCATCGGCGAGGTTAGGAAACCTCGCCTACCGTGGGTCGAAAGTGTCAACTTATATTTATAATTCACTATAAAGATTAAAATACATCCACATTATTTCATTGATTAAGATCAAACAATAGTCACGCTGTGTTTGCGCATTGATAATTCTGTCATCAATGAAATCTACTCCATAAGAATTGTGTTCGTTGTAAAATCCATAACTCCGATTTGTATATAGAATGTTGATCTTTTGATTAAACTCAAGAATGGACAAATGAATTTGGATACTTTATACTATTGTATATAGGTTCTACACGGAGGTATTAATGTTTAAAAGAATAAACATTTCATATTTCACATGCGTTCTGTGTCTGATATTTGCACTCTCCTTAATCCCAATTTTCTCTTTCGCTCAGCAATCAGCAAACGATGAGAGCATCATAGCACGTTATAAACAGATACTGCTTGGCAAGCCAAAAGAAGGAAGTACTTTTGACCGCCTCTATCAGTTCTATCTTGAAGGGGATGGCTTAGAAGCAATGCTCAACGAATATCAAACCGAAGCACAAAATGAACCTAACAATCCAAATCTCCAACTCATCTTGGGGCATCTTTACAAAAGGCTTGGAAAAGACACACAAGCCATCACTTCCTATCAACGCGCTGTTGAACTGTCACCAGATAACTATTACTCACATTTTGCTTTAGGAAAGTTATATAAAACGCTACGCAAACATGAAGAAGCTATAAAGGAATTGAGAGAAGCAGCCGATCTGTCAGAGAAAGTCCAGGATGTTCCTCCAGATGAACTGACATCAATATATCAAGCTCTCGGATACTCGTTTTTCCATCGTGATAGAGTAGATGAAGCAATTCAGACATGGCAAAAAATCGCTGAGCTCGATCCAATGGACATCTTTGCACGCATTGAACTCGCTGAACTTTTCCGTGAACAAGAACTATATCAACAGGCTATCGCACAACATGAAGATATAATAAAATTGAAGAAAGACGACCCATATAGAGTCTGTTTGAGCCACAGAGAAATCGGGAATATCCTTGAAATTAAAGGTGACATTCAAGACGCTGTGAAAAGATATGACACTGCACTTGAAATTACCGCGCAAGGTAACTGGTTACGGAAAGACATACAACACCGTATCATCGGTATCTTCGCTTCAGATAGCAATTGGGATGGATTGATAAACTATTACAAAGAGAAACTTGATGATAATCCGAATGACCCTGAACTTCTCAGTTTGATCGCAGCTGCATACATTGAGAATCAGCAACTTGATGAAGGAATCAAGACATACCACAAAGGATTAGAACTTGCACCCACTGACACCAATCTACGACTAAATCTCATTGCCTCACTCCGATATGCAGAAAAGTTTGATGAGGCAGCTACAGAATATGAAACTCTCAACAAACAAGATCCTGACAATATCGGTATATACAGAGAACTCGGTGAACTCTATCATCAACTTGGCGACCGTGAAAAAGCAGAACAGGTTTATCAACGTTTGATTGACCAATCCCCTGACAATCCAAGCACTTACCTAACCTTGGCTGAAATATATACTGGACACGAATGGATTGAAGAAGCCACATCACATTATGAAAAGGCATTATCTCTTGTCCCAAACAATCTGGATTATATTGAGTATTTTGGTGATTTTTATCTTAGACAAGGGAATCGTGAGAAGGCACTTGAGACTTGGAACAGAATGGTTACTGAAGACAAAGCAAATGCTGTCAACTATGATCGTCTTGCGAAGTTACTAAAAACCAAACATTTCAAAAAGGAATCAATCGCAGCTATACGAAAAGCTGCTGAGTTGATGCCAGAAGAATATAGTTATAGAGAAACATTAGCAAAATACCTTACAGAGAACGAAGAATATGACAAAGCACTTGTTGAATACCACGTGGCGATGCAACTTGCGCCAAATCAATTTTTTGCTGATAAAATGAATGATAGAGCGATTGAACTCTATCGCAGACAAGGAACACTCACAGAGAAGATTAAAGAAATAGAAACAGAACTTGAAAATACTGCACTATCTGAAACTGAACGTTTCGCACATCAGAAGCAGCTCGTAAAGATGTATCTGAAGATGGGAAACATTAGTTATGCGATGGAAGTATTGTTACAGACTAAAGAGATGATGCCAGATGACATCACCATAAACCGTTGGCTTGCAAACGTATACTATCGTCAAGGTAGACGCGATGCAGCAAATTATATCTACACAAACCTTATTGAGATAGACAGTGCAAATGCTCGCGAATATTATACTAAAATTGCTAAGTCACATCTGAATATCTTTGATTTTGATTCCGCTACAGATACTGCAAAACAGGTCATCGCAAATAGTCCACGCAATCCCGATGGACATCAACTCCTCGCACAAATTGCTGTCCAATCAGAAAACTATGACTCCGCAATTGATAGTCTAAAAAATGCAATTAGATTACGACCTGAGGAAATAAAAACACGAATTGAATTGGCAAAGGTTTATTTGCTTGCAGAAAAACCGCAACACGCTTTGGCACAATATTGGAGATGTTGGAATCTCAGCGATAGTGTCAATGACAAACTTGATTTGATAAAACCACTCTCAGAAATATATGACGACCTTGGTCGACCGGAAGAATTAAGAACAAAACTCAAGAAATTAGCAAGATCAAATACTACTTGGGTTGCGGCTGTTCTGGCACTATCTGAACTTCAACGGATGAAAGGTAATATAGAAGGTGCGCGATTTCAATTGGCACAAGCGTTGAACAGACAAAGAGATAATCCTGCATTGTTATACCACTTAGTAAATATCACCTTAGAGATGGATGAAATACAGGAAGCACTAACATATCAACAACAGCTTGTCAAAGTTCAACCAAATTCTGATAACCAGCAGCAGCTTGGGAAAATACTGTTTGATCTTGGACGTGAACAAGAAGCAATACAAGTCTGGACAAAACTACTGCATGCAAAAAACCAGACGCTTGAGGCAGAAGTAAAACTTGCATCTTTATTGCTACGCAACGGTCTGCAAGAACAAGCATTCATCGTCCTTGAACGCGCAGCTGAAAAAATCAGTGGCACTGATGCACACCTCCCACTCTATCAAGTTGGTGCAATGTTAGTGGCTATCTATGAAAAAGAACGTGCAATCCCTTATTTCCATGCCATCCTAAACATGTCTGAAAATACAGATAGTTTAACTCAGATAGCAGCCGATCAATCCGCAACAAACACAAACATTATAAATCACAATTATTTCACTGTATCACGCAGTACTATCTCAGATATTCAGAGTAAGCCAACCACAGGAACAGGTAGAGTCCGATGGAGACCTAAGACATTAGACGATGCAAAAGTTGGTGCACTGGTACAACTGACAACAATTGCACAGCAACAAGCAAAAGTGAATGATCTCGTCAATAAATTGCAAGATGCTGCCGATGCAAATCCTACTGATGTCAATGCACACGTAACCTTAGCAAGATTATATAATCTACTTCAGTATAATGATAAGACAGACGAAGTTGTTGATAAGTTGATTGATATCACATCTAACGATACTGCATACCGATACTTACGACTTCAACGTGTGCTGAACGAAGAACTAACACCTGATAAGTTCAAAGATAGAATTTCGGAATTACCTTCAATTACGTCTGATGATCGCTTGCAATTTATGGCAAAATATGCAGAATCACTGTTTCGTAAAGGAGATGAAGACGAAGCCAATAAACTCCTAAGTGAAATTGAAAGTGAAAAATCCTCAAATTTTGATACCGTCTATGCATTTGTCATGGCGTTTATACGTGCAGAAAAGACTGATGTAGCACAAAAACACCTCATGAGGCTTGCTCCGCCACCGCCATCACAAAGTCTATATAATTATGAATACTTATTTAAACATCTCATTAAAACTTACCTTGACAAAGGAGAACCTGAAAAGGCAATTGATACCTTCTGGGTATTCTTTGAGAAAACAAAACCCAAATCTGTAAACCCAAGACGAATATCCTTACTTTCACAGTCCTCATTTACAAGTGGGTATAGTTCATTACCAACAAACTTTCCACCACAATCAGCATACTTCAACCAAGACCGATTAGACTTCCTTGAATACAATTTCCGTGAGTTCTGGATACATAATCAAGCAAATGGCTTATATTCAAAACTCCAAAATGTGTTTGATACAACCGAAGGTAACAACAGTCTTTATCCGAGTTTAGCACTCTCATACTGCTATTGGTGGGATGGCAAACAACAGAATGCTAAAGATATTCTTGTTTCACTACAGAATGAATTCCCTGATGACCTCATTCTCAAGCACAATATTGCAGCTCTCTATATTCAGACTGGAAATGTACGCGAAGCAATGAATATTGTTGAAAAACTTACACAGGTAGATGCAAGTAAACAACTTCAATACTACGAATTGATGTTGGAACTTGCTACACAATTGGGGGATATGGATAAATTACGAGAGTTAATTCCAAAAATACTAAATTCTTCATATAGTGCCGATGTATTATACCAGTTTTCTAATATGCTTGATGACCGTGGTTTTACACAGCAGGCAATTACATTTGCATTAAAAGCCAAGTCAATAGTTATGAAACAGAGAAACACCTCTCTCTTGACAAATTTAGCTTACCATCTCAACTCACTTGGTAGAGCAAAAGATAGTCAAGAACTTTATACTCGCGCAATGCAATTCTCTAACAATTCCAATAGAAGTGGAAGAGCAGCATCATCACGGAATATCTCTCAATCCGCAAATTCATACCGCACATCACAAGATAGAGAGAATAATGAAAGGAAATTAGTCCAAGATGCACAGAACAAACCTGACTCATTTCAAGCACAAATTAAATTGGCTGTCCACTATGAACGTTTGAATCAAATTGATAAAGCAACAAAAGCTTATGAGTCAGCACTTGCCTTACGACCAAAGGACAATAATACCAGACTACAATACGTCAGAATGTTAGAACAAAACGGTAAAGCTACAGATGCAATTTCAGATTACGCCATTCTCTTGAAGAGTAATTCCAGTGTGTTAGACTACGAACATGACATCGCAATAGATGCATTCGTTGAAGCTGAAAAATTGGATGAACTGATTTCAATCACAAATGACATTATCATGCCTGTTGGACAATATGCTGGCAGCGAATTCACCGTTGTTGTCGCACGCAGATGTCTCACTGAAAATAGAACTGAAGATGCTATCAAGTTATTTGAGAAGATTATCAAGACACATCCAAGTTGGACAGCACTCCACCAAGAATTGGCATCCATCTATGTCAACGCAGGTCACCCTGAGACAGCAATTCAGTTTCTAACTGAAAAGCAGAAAAGTGATAGATCATCTCTATCAGATACAGGGTTCATTGTCAAAATTGCTGAAATCTATCTGTCATCGGGTAATTCTGAGAAAGCAGTCAATTACTTGAAAGATAAAATCAATGAACAAGAACAATCAAAATCAACCATTCCTCTTGTTCTAAAACTTGCTGATATATATAAAAATAGCGTTGAATTACACAACTTAATTGACGAATACCAAGCTAAACTCGCTGAAAATCCGACTGATACAGACCTTCTCTATGTCATAACTTCTATGAAGTTAAAAACTGATGATACTGAAGGTGTAAAAGACTTTGTTGATCAAGTGACTGAAAAAGTAAACACGTCTATCTCTACGCAATGGTTATATGATCTGTCGGATGCTTGTAGAGACAAAGAACTGCCCGAACTACAGTTCCGTCTCCTTGAAGCCGCTGTAGAAAAATTGGAAAACACTAACTCATGGCAACTTGAGAGGGGTTATCAAAAACTTGCAGAGGAACATCTGAAAAAAGGTGACATAGAAAAAGCACAAATCGCAACACGAAAGATGGGAAAACTCATATCAATGTCAGATGGATGGGGCAGAATATATGACAAGAGAAAACTCGCAACCACTTATATGCAATATCAAATGTGGGACGATGCACTAACACTCTATTCAGAAATAATCAACAATCTTGGGGCATCAAGTTATGAAAGAAGTAATTCTCAAGAAAAGTATTTGGATATAAAACAACGACGTGGTGATCTTGATGTTATAACTGATGCGGAAATAAAACAACTGCCAATCAGTTTGCAGCAAGACTATGCAGATGAATTTGAATACATAGGTAAAATTGATAAGACAATTCAGATATACAACCGTATCATCAAAACCACACCAGAAGATTTTTACACCCGCGAACAACTTGCTGATCTCTATACACGCATCGGTCAACACGATAAGTCCCAACAAATATGGACAGAACTGCTTGAATTAGACCCAGGAAACACATTATACCAAGATGGACTTGTCCAATGTCTTCAATCTGCTGACAAACTCAACGATGCTTATGAACTTGCACAGAAATACATACAGGAAGAACCTGAAGTTGGCGCACACTACCTAAGACTTGCCGGACTATATGCCGATGAAAATCGAATTGATGACGCAATAGTAAACTATGAGAAAGTAAATGAATTGGCACCAGGAAACCAATCTACTTATCTCAATCTGGCAAATATGTACCTACGCGCTGATAATTTTGTCAAGGCAGAAGATGCTTTCAACAATGCACTTCAACACACTACATCAAGCTACCAAAGAAATGATATTGAAGACCAGATACTAAACATATATCGTTATCAAGGTAAATTAGAAGAAAAGTTTAAGGATATAGAAGCAAAGGGTATGCTGACATCGGATAAGCAGGCACAAATTGCACGACATCTGCTGAATACAGGTAACACAGAAAAATCTGTGGCAGCGTTTAAGAAAGCCATTGATATGACTACAGATTCATATCAAAAGAATAGGTTGTCAAATGAATTACTTGAGGTATATGTTGAAAATGATCAAACCGAATTAGCAACACAACTTTATGATAAAATCGCTCTACGTGCTGATTCCAGAAGAAGTACCTCTTACGGAACAACAAGTATCACTGTCTCATCAAATGCAAAAAGGGCACGTGAAACGCTGATCCGTACCTATAGAAATCAGAATAAACTTGAGAAGCTGAAGACAATATACGAAGCCAAACTCAAAGAAAATCCTAACAAGGTGGACTATCTTGAAACACTTGCAGAGATCCATTGGGATAGCGAAGATTACAAAAAATCTGCTGAAGTTTACCAAACACTAAACAAAATTCAACCTTACAACTTACGGAATTATTTCTACGCTGCCGCAGCTACGAAAAAGAGTGGACATCCGGTTAAAGCTCAAGAGATTATAGATAAGGCTGAAACTGCATTCACATCAAGTCCAGAAACAGACGATATATGGATACTCAGTCATATCGCTTCTATTTGTCTCCAGAACGACATGAACGATTTAGCACTCAAATACGCACAAACTGCTCTTGAGTTAAACCGTAGCTATGGCAATAGCATAGTTCAGGAAACATTGTGGGCAATGCTTGGGGAAATATACAAAAACAAAGAACAATACGAAGATGCTGTCAATATGTATCGGCAGGTCGTAATAACTACCGACTATGATTATGATAGAAGAAATGCTGAGAGTGCAATTCTCGAGATTACGCAGCAAGGTAAACTCTATGAAAAATGGATTCCTAAACAACTTGAAACCGTAGAAAATCGTCCGGATGATATAAACGCACGTTTACTGCTTGCTGAGAATTATGAACTGGCAAAAGAGTTCAAAAATGCAGTCGAACAGTATGAAGCCATAAAGGAACTTCAACCCAATAATCCCAAATGGTATAAGAAACTTGCGGAACTCTGTAATAACCTACCAGATGAAAGACAAGAAACAGGTGAAGTGATAGATGGAACTGCACTCTCACTTGATGGCAATGGAAGTTATGTTGAAATCAATGACAGTGAGATTTTAAACAATATGTCGGATCAGTTAACGGTATCAGTATGGTATAAATGCAATGAATATCCAAAAGATTATTCTCCGATTGTTACCAAGACAAATACATGGGATACAGAATTCAAAAATAGAAGCTATCTACTAAACCTTAAGAATGACGGGACAATTGAGTTTGCAGCATCTCCTAACGGTGAAAGTCATGTAAGCCTTTTTCCATCAAATTATATAATCCAACCCAACACATGGACACATCTAACAGGCGTTATTGACGGCAAAAGCAACACAATAAAATTGATTGTTGATGGGAATGAAATTGCAAGAGATGGATTCAAAGGTGTGAATCAGATATTCAGCAGCAAACTCCCACTCCGAATTGGGTGGACACAAGAGATATTCTCGGGTCATAACTATGTCAACGGATACATTGATGAAGTGCGCGTATGGAACGTAGCACGATCTACAGAAGATATACGTGCTGATATGAATAAGCAACTCACTGGAGATGAACCCGGTTTAATCGGATACTGGAAATTTGATTCGCAACAAGATGATAAGATATTTGATTCTTCACCGAACAAGAACCATGGCACTCTAATCGGAGATGCAAAACTGGAGAAATACCAGCGTCCTATTTTTGAAAGCACACGAAATGACAATCTGGCAAAATCGAAAACTTATTATGAAAGATCATTAGAGCTTGAACCCGCATCATACCAGAACTATGACAGATTAGCCAAATTCTATCTGCGGACAAACGACAAAGCAAATGCTGAAACATTATATCTTCAAGCATTAGAAGCACCACTGTCACAAAGTGATTATGAATCTGCTATCCAAGCTATCTCAAAACTATATGCAGTTGAAGGACAGGAACAGGAACACCTTGCTATCCTTGAAAAATTCAAACACAAAATGGCGAGAAGTGCTGATTTTCAAGACCAATTGGCTAATCTATACAGAAAAATTGGAGAGGCAGAAAAAGCCGAAGATGCAAACGAAAAATGGTTGAAAATACGGCAGGGAGCGGCAAACAGTAGAAATTATGCATCAAGCTACCGGTTGTTTGCAGAGGAATTACTTGCTAAAGGAATCTTCCCTGAAATAGCACTCATGAATGCAAAACTTGCTGTGCATGATTACACAGGAACAAGTTATTTATACACCACAACACTTGGCAAAGCGTGTATTGCAAACGGAAAAGTTGATGAGGCATTAAGACATTTCAAACAAGCATTAGGTTATATTACATCCAATTATTCATACAATTCGTTTTGGAATACTGTCGCAGATACAATTGAGAAAGTTGAGGACAAAGAGGGTTACATACAAAGACTTGACGAATTAGTAAATATAATTCCAACTACCAATTGGGCAAATCGGGCAAATGCATATCGTTTAATCGCACAATATCTCAGTAAAAACGACACCACCGAAAACACAGAAAACTATATCATGACAAAATCTGGGTTCGTCCCTGAATCGCGGTGGATTACATTAGGACCCTTCAAAAGCATTGATTCAATTGGCACAGAATATGCCTATATTCTTGAAGAAACGACCCAAATTGACCCAACAGCAGAATACTATGGAAGAGACGGACTTATCAGTTGGGAGAAGGCTGAATATCAACTATTAGATGGACATTACAATTTTGTTCCCGAAAACGATGAGTGGAGTGCAGCGTATGTCTGGACTATTGTCTCCTCACCTAAGGAACAGGATATTGTTCTGCGTTTTGATAGTGATGACCAAGGCTTTATATGGTTGAACGGAGAAAAGGTCTATAGTCATTATAGGACAAGTGGTGTCATGATTGATCGTTATACAATTCCAGTTACATTGAGGAAGGGAGAGAATACTATCCTTATAAAGGTATGTAATTCAAGCATGGCTTGGGATTTTTATCTTCGTCTCACTGATGATGACGGTAATCCAATACAAGGTCTTACATATAAATCTACAGATGAACTACTCAACGCACAACCGCCAGAACAGACCAATCATGTTAATCAACACCTTGGATTAGCTGAATACTATCACAAACAGAATATGCCAGAACAAGCATTAGAAGAAATGAGGCTAACAGGTATCATACATGAATACTCTTGGCACACACTCGGTCCATTTGATAATAAGGACAACATTGGCTATAATACGGCTTACATTCAGGAAGACACCATGCAGATTGACTATGATGCAGAATATGAAGGACTAAATGGTCAAGTAAAATGGGTTCTGCATTCTGACGACGTGTTTGATGGATTTGTTGATTTCGGTAGGAATAATAATTCCTCTACTGCTTATGCTTGGGTGGTTGTTAACTCTCCTGATGAACGAGATGTCCAATTCCGATTTGGTTGTGATGACACAGGGAAAATTTGGCTCAATGGCAAAGAGATACTTACGAAACCAGAAATTGGATGGGCAGTCTTTGACAAACACCTAACGCAAACCAAGCTCAATCAAGGCAAAAACACGATACTCGTAAAGATTGGCAACGCTGAACTCAGTTGGGGATTCTTCCTCAGAATCACCGACACTGATGGCAAACCATTTCCTGACTTAAATCTTATGGATTTGCCTGAAAAATAATACCGTTGGTCAGATTATTCTAAAAAGGTTGAGGGACTTCTTGTTGAAGTTCCACAAAGCGGTTATAATTCACTAAGTTCGGAAAAGTCCACTGCAAGTAGCACCGGACGTATTTTTCATAATAAGCTTTTAATGTTCGATAATCGCTTTGATGAAAAGGATAAGGATCGTCATCACCTCACCAGGATGTAGAGTGCGCGGACGACCTCGCGTTTCAAGGGGGCGATCCGCTGGCAGTTGTTGAGATACTTTATATTTTTTATACACATTAAAAAAGTCGTTAATATTACAGAAAAGTGATATGATAAACATCAGAGAACTCCTTTTGTATTGGATAATGATTTCATTATATCAAAAGGGTTCTCTAAATACCACAAACTCGGACTTTATTTCCGAACTTACGTTAAATAGTTACAATATTACCGAAATTGAGGCAAATAATGGCACAGGCATATACACCCGGACTGAAAGTCACTGAAGGGATGAAAATACAGAAAATACGTAGACTTCCGCTTGAAGGGGACGTGATTGTAGAATCTGGCATGAAGGTTAAGGCTGAAGATGTCGTTGCAAAGTCAGAATTACCTGGCAATGTTCAGTTGTTAAACCTTGCTAATCTCCTTAGTGTCCCTCCAGATGAGATTGAAGAAAACTTACTCATACCTGTGGGTAATGGCGTATCCAAAGATGAGATCTTTGCATCAACAAAAGGACTATTCGGTCTTTTCAAATCGCAAGTGCGTTCACCAATTGATGGCACTATTGAATCCATATCTGATGTCACGGGACAGGTAATCCTTCGTGAAGCACCAGTTCCTGTAGAAGTTAAAGCTTATGCTGATGGAATTGTAATTGATACCGTACCAAATGAAGGTGTCATCGTTGAAACTTTTGGTACTTACATTCAAGGAATATTCGGCGTTGGTGGAGAAACAGTGGGTTCCTTAACAATCGTGTCAGATAGTACAAGTGATAAACTTACTGCAGAACAGATTATACCCGAATACAAGGAACAAATACTTGTGGGTGGTTCACTTGTTTCAACCGATGCCATTCAGAAAGCAACAGAGATTGGCGTAAAAGGTATCATCGCAGGCGGCATTGATGATGCAGATTTACGTGAACTTCTCGGATATGAATTGGGTGTGGCAATTACAGGTTCAGAACAACTTGGTATAACGCTGGTCATTACTGAAGGCTTTGGAAGCATATCTATGGCAGAACGCACTTTTAGTCTACTGAAGAAAAGAGAAGGTATGAAAACATCTATCAACGGTGCCACACAAATTCGTGCAGGTGTTGTCCGACCTGAAATACTCATACCTTTGGTATCTGAAGATGTAGACACAGACAGTGAAGCACAGATGGGCATGTTGGAAATTGGCAGTCCAGTACGAGTTATTCGTGAACCACATTTTGGCAGATTGGGACACATATCTGAATTACCCGTTGAACTTCAGCAGTTGGAAACCGAAGCACATGTGCGCGTATTGCAGGTGGAATTTGATGGTGGTGAAAAGGTCACACTTCCCCGAGCAAACGTTGAAGCGATAGAAGAAAGATAAAATCGTTAGGCTCATTATGCACTAACCATTATCAAAAAGAATATATCACTCAGTCGTTTCCTCTATCGCCATATTTATTACCACACCTTTTACACTGACAGGCTCATTAGAGACGTGTATGATTTGTCCACCTGAAACATAGTGCTGATGATAAACTCCTTTCGTATCCCACCAATATAGATATGGGATAGATGATCCGTACGTACCATCATCCTGCACAACTTCATCTGTTACCATTTTGTCATGATCAACAGAGAAACCGGGTCGTCTATATTCACCGCTTGCCCCAACCACGATAGATGTAGGTGAAAGACGTTTTCCACTACTCGTCACCTTTCCTCGCACTGTGGAGTAGATAATCGTCTGTCCACTGTATGCAGAGATCACGTATAGATGTTTGATACTGCCGACTTCGTTATCCATGATCAACCTATCACGAATATTCTGCTGTTCCACCGTGATACCTTCAGCATTTACTGGGACTTCTACCTGAGTAGGTTTAACACCAGAACTCGCAACAGGTTCACGTCTTTTTGTATCACATCCACTCATAACACATAAACCACATATTATCAGTGATAGTAAGAATGTATTCCATTTCATTTTAGATTTATTCCTC
Organism: Candidatus Poribacteria bacterium; assembly: GCA_965214095.1. Taxonomy (GTDB): domain Bacteria; phylum Poribacteria; class WGA-4E; order WGA-4E; family WGA-3G; genus MSPOR6. Next base: position 4,602,534 of record OZ243938.1, read on the forward strand.
CTGATAGGGTTTGAAATCACGTGGCAAAGGGGTTTCAGCACCTTTGGGTAACTCACCTACATTCGTGAATCGCCAGTTAATCTTTGACATTTGAGAGTTGTACTCTGCAGCAAGTGTATTGTAGCTTGCCTTAATGCCTGCCACTTCTGATTGCCAAAGGTTGTATTGCTCTCTATCTTCACGCGGCCATTTGTTCCGTGGCAAATCAACATAATCTTTCGACATTGTGGTAATACGTTTTTGGTATACTTTTATGTCCGCTTGTTTCTTATCAAGTTGACTTGATGCGTTTTTGAACCATTCATATTTTCGTAATAGTTCCTTGGGACCAAGTTCTTCTTGTGCTACTTGTTTTGATTCACGGAACCAGTCGCATCCAGAAAGCAGGATGACTGTGAGAAGCACAACATAACTCAATTTAACAGATTTTTTCATTTCTTCTCTCCAATAGTTTTATCATTATAGTGTTACCTAAGTAAGAGACATCACTCTCAAAAAAGATAGAAAAATTCTGCTCAACTTTTCATTTTCAATTTGCTAAGGAATCAGCATGTTCTGCGAATTGAAAGTCCAATTCTGTGATTCCATCAGCATCATGTGTACTCATGTCAATTGTCACACGATTATATACATTGAACCATTCTGGGTGGTGGTTCATAGATTCAGCAATTAGAGCGAGTTGTGTCATAAATCCGAATGCTGAAACGAAGTTGTCAAACTGAAACTGTTTGTGCAGTTTACCCTCTTCAACTGTCCATCCATCAAGGTTGTCCAAGTTTTTCTGAATTTCTACTTCTGAAAGTTTAGTGCGAGCCATTTTATCCTCCGTTAGTAAAATAAATTTTGTGGAATATTACATCAAATTACGTTAAAATTGTAGTTGAAACAGTAGATATAATCAAGAAAAAACATTACACTTCAACTAAGGAGACTTTAATGGCACTTGCGACAACACTATATTTTCCAGAGGTTGGACCTCAATGGGAAGACTGGGTACAGGTTATCAATGTAGGTAATGAACAAGCACGCGTTACAGGCATAGCAAGGCACGCAGGGAACGGTCAACCCACTTGGACAGAGGAGCGTGAGATTGGTCCATTTGAATGTTGGACACCAAACGTCGAAGCGATAAAAGAGAATTCCTCTATGCAACTCACATCGGATCAACCGATTGTAGCTGAACGGCACATGCACAACAAGACAAATGTACTTGATTTTGTAGGTGCTGCAGAAGAATACGAAACTGTGGGACTACGATTGTTTTTTCCTGAATTAGTTGCTGGAGCACTCGATTGGTTCAGATTTCTGAATGTAGGTGAAGCGGATGCATTGGTCAACATCATCATCCGTAATCGGCGTGGGGATATTGTAAATCAGCGTCACCGCTCAATCAAACCGTATTGCTGTTGGGATTTAGCGGAAGGATTGATGGGAAATGTGAATGGCACAGTTGAGGTACAGAGTTCACAACCAATCGTTGGAGAACGGCACCTACACTATCAGGGCGGCAAAACATGTGTTGGACAGTATGGTCAAGTCATCTCTGATGCACCACGAACCCTCTATTTTCCAGAAGTAGGACCTGCGTGGCAAGATTGGTCAATCATTGTGAATGTGGGTAGAGAGACAGGAAAGGTTACATTAATTGCACATGAAGATGGCACTGGCAATCCGGTTGCTACAATGGAACGAGACTTGAATCCATTTGAATGTTGGATGCCGAAGATGGAGGACATTAAAATCAAGTCGTCTATCATGATACGTTGTGATCAACCGATTGTTGCTGAACGCCACATGCATAGCGGCACTGCGGTCATTGACCTACCGGGTGCGTCAGAAGAAGGCGGACATGTTGGAATAAGGTTGTTTTTCCCTGAAATTGCAAGTGGTGCAAAAGACTGGTTTCGTTTTCTAAATGTTGGTGAAGCAGATGCGTTAGTCAATATCATTGTCCGGAACAAGAAAGGTGAAGTTAAACGTAGTCTCCATCGTAGGATAAAACCGAGATGTTGTGCGGATGTAGATGAAGGCGCGATGGGTAATGTGCGTGGTTCGGTTGAAGCACAAAGTTCACAACCAATAGTTGGGGAAAGACATCTCCATTATCAATCAGGTCATAAAGGAGCAGTCGTTGGTGAATACGGAGTTGTAATAGGTGAATAAACGATGGATTTAACAGGTAAAAAAGCTATAGTTACGGGTGCAGGACAAGGAATCGGGAAAGCGATTGCACTTAGGCTTGCCAATGCTGGTGCGGATGTTGCTATTCTGGATTTGAACCTATCTTCTGCTGAGGAAGTTGCAGAAGAGATAGAAGCACATGGTAGACAAGCAATTCCGATTCCAACAGATGTTTCTTATGCTGATGATGTTAATGCTTCTGTAGACAAAGTGCTTACTGAATTTGGATGTGTAGATATTCTCGTGAACAATGCCGGCATTGCTGGGAGAACTTTGCCTTTGACAGATTTGGAAGAATCGGATTGGAATTCTGTCATTGGTGTAAATCTCACAGGTGTATTTCTGTGCTGTAAAGCGGTTATAGGTCCAATGATTGAGCAGGATTATGGTAGGATTGTGAACATTGCATCCATTGCTGGTAAGGAAGGCAATCCGACACTAATACCGTATTCAGTATCAAAAGCAGGTGTTATCTGCTTGACAAAGGCATTGGCTAAAGAGGTCACAGACTATAATATCCGTGTGAATGCAGTATCTCCTGCAGTTATTGAAACGCCAATTATGGATGGCATGGCACAGTCAACGATTGACTATATGATCAACAAGATTCCGTTGGGTCGCATTGGAAAACCTGAAGAAGTTGCAGCAGTTGTCAACTTCTTGGCATCCGATGAAGTAAGTTTTGTGACTGGACAATGTTATGACGTAAGCGGTGGACGGGCTACTTATTAGGTTTACTTATGCGATCAAAGTGATAAGGCGGGTTCAAAACCCGCCTTTACAGATTTAACAACAATTGATTACTCAGCGATGCAATAGAGATATTGTGTTCCACGCAGGAATAACTCTGACCCGACGAAAACAGGTGATGCGTTAAAACTATCATCCAATTTGTTTTCTGCTAATACTTCATACTCAGGTCCATCTTTAATGACTGTTACCGTGCCGTTTCGACTTGCAACATAGACACGTTCGGCTGCCCCAGCAATGGACGAATAAACCCCACCAATACCTGCTACCCTTTCAGGTCCGTAATGTATTGATCCAGTGTTTCTATCAATTGCTGAAAGAATACCATTGTTTCCCTTTAGGAAGTAGATAATATCTCCACTCAACATAGGTGATGGTACATACGGAGTATCACGGTTATATTCCCACACGACTGCATCTGTACCAGTAATATCCCCATCAGCGATATCAAGGTTTATCGCTTGCAAGGAGCTGCCACGAAATCCGCTAATGACATAGGCATGTCCATCAGTATATACAGGAGAAGGTATTACGTTGCGTGTCATACCACCACATTCCCATAACACATCACCATTTGCCAAGTTATAGCTCCGTGTACGGTTTGTTGCAGGTACGATAATCTGTGATGTTCCATTGTGTTCAACGACAATGGGTGATGTCCATGTTGTACGTTCATCTCGTTCCATTTTCCATATTTCGTCTCCAGTTCGCTTGTCAAGTGCGACAATAGAGGATTGACCTTCTTGATCTTGCAAAATCACAATTTTGTCTTCATGGATAATTGGACAACTCCCTTCACCAAAAGTACCAGCTTTACGCATATCACCAAGGTCTTTTTCCCAAATAAGATCTCCTGTCAAATCCAAGCAGTATAATCCACGCGAACCAAAATATGCATAGATGTGTTCACCATCGGTTACAGGTGAGTTTGAAGCATAACTTGAGTCATTATGCATGCCTTCATGTGGTACTTCCTCTCTTAGCGTTTTTTCCCATAGAATACTGCCATCACTGCGGTTGTAAGTAATGAGTCTGAACTGATATGGGTCAATATTTCGGTTGCCTCCACGGTCACGATTACCTTGTTCTTGCGGAAAAAAACCACTGAATGGATTTTCATCCACCGATTCAGCTTCATTGGTGTTTTCAGTTTCTTCTTCCTCGGTTTTCTCAACCTTAATTGCTGTTTGAATAAATATTTTATCTTCCCAGATTATTGGTGTTGCATGTCCAAGACCGGGGATAGGCACTTTCCAACGGATATTTTCTGATTCGCTCCAAGTGACTGGAGGATTGGCATTGACAGCAGTACCGTTTGCAAGTGGTCCACGCCAATGATGCCAATTGTTATATATATTGGAATTCTGGTCTGTCTTAGCCGCATGTTGATCTGCTATTGTTTGTAAAGTCAGCAAGGCAAGTATTGCCAAGACAGAAACACTTATTGTCAAGAATGTTGTTTTTTTCATGATATAAAGTCCTTTCATAGATAACAGTTAAATGTGTTTATTCTGCGATACAGTATAGATGATTAGTGCCACGCAGATATAATTCTGAACCAACGATTGCAGGTGATGCGTTAAAACTTTCGTCAAGGCGGTTTACTGCTAACACCTTAAGGGGCGGTCCATCTTCTAAAATTGCAACAGAACCGTTCCGGTCAGCAATATATATTCTACCAGCTGCTCCAACAATTGATGCATACACATTTGAGATTCCTTGAACCCTATGTGGACCATAGATTACCTCTCCACTACTTATTTCAATAGCAGTGAGTATATTATCATTTCTTTTTAGGAAATAGATAATATTACCGCTCAGTAGTGCAGATGGCACATAGGGTGTATCTCTGTCATATTGCCAATCAACAGCCTCTGTTCCAGTAATATCACCAGAAGCGAGTTCAAGGTTTATGGATTGTATTGAGAATCCACCGTGTCCACTCATAACATAGACGTGTCCATTCTTATAGATGGGTGATGGAATAATATTTCTTGTTAAACCGCCACATTCCCAGACCAAATCACCATTTGTTATATTGTAACTTCTGGTACGATTGGATGCAGGAACGATTACTTGTGAGATGCCGTTGTAATCAACAACGATTGGAGATGTCCATGTTGTTGGTTCATCCCTATCCATCTTCCATATTTCATCACCTGTGTGCTTATTAAGAGCAATTATGAAAGATTGTCCTTCATGGTCTTGTAGAATAACGATTGTATCTCCATGGATAATTGGACAACTACCCTCTCCGAAGGTGTTTCTCTTATTCATGATCCCAATATGTTTTTCCCACTTGATATTGCCTTTAAAATCTAAACAGTAAAGACCGCGTGAACCGAAATATGCATAGATATGTTCACCATCTGTCACAGGAGAATTAGATGCGAAACTTGCATCGTTATGTATACCTTCGTGGGGTTTTGATTGGTTCAATGTCTTTTGCCATTTAATGCTGCCATCACTTCGGTTTAACACAAGAAGGTCAAACTTGAATATAGGCAGGGGTCTATTTCTTCTCCTGCCTCGTCTCCTTTCAGGCTGAGAGTCATCCGTTGCGTCATCAGTTTCAGACATCTCAACTGGAACTGCAGTCTGAATAAATATCATATCTTCCCAGATAATTGGTGTTGCATGACCCATTCCAGGAATAGGTGCTTTCCAACGGACATTTTCAGATTCACTCCATTCTGTAGGCGGGTTTGCATTCACTGCTGCACCAGTTGTAAGAGGACCACGCCAATGATGCCAGTTTTCTTGAAACTTATCCGTGCTTTCAGTCTTATCAACATGTTGATAAGCAATTGTGTTTGTCGTCCAGACTGTGATAACGGTTAACACACAGATACACATTATCAAAATTGCAATTCTTTTGTACATAATTATTCCTATTGTTAAGAATGGTTACAGTTTTACTTTATAGTGAAATGTAAAAATATGTGCACACTCTCTGGTAGATGTGGTTTCCGAACCGCATCTAAGCGACTGAACAAACACCGGTTCGGTTAGGAAACCGAACCTACCGTAGTGTGAAAATAATTATAGTTTTTACTATAAATTGTTGCACCCATTGCGTATTATTTGATGGTTTTGATTCATCCACTGTATCAAGTTAACCTAAGCTGCTGCTTGCTTTCAATCGGGGTTTCAAACCCCTCCAACAAAGAATAGGTAGTAACTTCTGTTAGGTTAATATATCCTCAATAGCAAGGGGTTTCTCTAATTCTTGATTTTCCTCTTCAAGTTTTTCACGACTGGAGACAACACAGACAGCTGCATTATCAAGATTTTCCTCAAAAAGCTGTACAAGTGCGCGCTTCACTTCATCAGGTGTTGCCCTCCGAAGTTGTTTGTAACGTTCCTCTCGTATTTCTCTCGTTATGCCCCCGATGTGATGCCATTGCGCGTTACTTATTGCTTGACTTGGACGAATTGGTTTTTCAGCATCTTTCGCCGATGAGATGATTGCATGGTCAATATCCGTTTGTGTCCATTCAACTTGCTTGATGTAGTCAATAGTCTGTTCAAACACATTAATTGTTCGTGCTACATGCGGATCCCTGAACGAGGATTGATACAGTGCTCCATCAAAAGAACTATAAGAAAGTCCTGCACCGTAAGCATTACCTTTAAATCGAATTTCACTCAATATGTAATCCATACGCACAAGATGTGTACCTATAGAGATCAAGATTGAATCTGGATGTGAATAGTGTGGTGCAGACATTACGTGTGCACAATGTGCAATCTGAATCGGTCCTGCTAAACCCTCACGTGTCGGAGTATCGTAGGGTTGAAATGCCATTGGGTCTGTATTGATTGCTTCATCTCGCATAGAATCCAGCCATTCTCCAAGTTTAGTCCGTGTTGTTTGGTAAACAGAGTCAGTTCCGACAAACCCAGCAGTCACACGTTGACGATTTAGGAAGAAATCACGGATCTCTTCTATATGACACATGAGATCAGCGTTTAGTTCGTCAAAACTGTTGAGTAAGGTTTCGCTTTGTCTGAGTTGTGGGAGACCGTATACAATTTCTGAGAGATGTGCTTGTAATGAAAATCCACGGGCAGCATGGTGAATTGCTGTGTTTGAACCGTTTTGGACCATATCTGTGCGATATTTTGCGACAGTCTGTACCATTACGTCGAGAAGACGTTCTTTATCTCGTGGGTTCACAGAAAAGACTAAATCATGGAGGACATCAAGTGCAGCATCCATTTTGCCATCAAGTGCTTTAAGATGGAAGTATGCGTTTTGCAGTGAACGGTCTTGATCAAGTGCATGCGTACGAAATCCTACACCACAACTGATTCCGCCAGTAACTGCCGACTTTCGTCGTGCCAATTCCGTAAAGTCCATTTCTGCTGCACCGAGTTTACGAATAGCGTTCAAATACTGCGGCATATATGTCCAGAGGTGTTCCGGTAACCCGCGTATATCAAAATCCAAAACAAAATAGTTAACCCCGTTTGCAAAAACATCGCTTTTAAGAAAATCTTGTCCACCAACTTTTTCTACAGTAGTGGGTATATGTTTCGGTTTATCGGGTAAATCCTTTATGCTGAGTTGTGGTAATTTCGCCAATGCTTCAGGTGGATTTGGTTCACCGTTCATGCGTTCCAATTCAGCGGCATCAGCAGCAATCTTTAATACCTGATCATCGGTAAGTTGTGTTCTGATTTCCTTAGTTCGTTCTTCCAATTCAGCATCAAGTTTTTTCTGCATGTTTGGATCTGGGTAAAGAACACTTGTCAATCGATGTGGATTATCAAGCAAACGTTCCTTAATCAGATCGTTAAAGATAGAGGGATTTTCTTCCCAACGTTTATGAATAACAGCCAAACTCTCTCCCATTCTTAGGAAAGTATCCGAATCTTTATCATATATCCACGGTTCAATAACGCGGAACAGTATACGAAGTGGGAACATCGGGGCTACCTCTTGATAGTGATAAGTTGACTGTTGGAAAGCAGCCTCTACCAATTCACTATCAAAAGTGTTGTTTGCAAGTTCGGTGAGTGTGTCGGTTATAAGATTGGTGAAAGCTTCTGTTCGTTCCTTCTCACTACCTTTAATGCCGACATAGAATGAACTGTTTGGACCAATGGAACTTGCACCGGAATAAATAATATCTGTTCCCAACTTTGAGTCGATAATTGCTTTCTTCAGCGGTGCAGCTTCATTACCGAAAAGTATCAGACTTAGAATATGGCACATGGCAACATCTTCTGGGTCAGTCGCATCACCGATGAGCCAACTCAGCATTAAGTACGTCTTCTCAGTCAACGACTCATCTGGTGCGACGGGGTATGTGTTAATTACAGATTGATGTGAATCCCATCTCGGTTGATGTGTGACATTTTTATTCAGCGGATTTAATGAGCCAGTAGTATTGTTTTTGGGTATATTGTCAAGTTTGTCAGAAAGGAATGCAAGATAGTCAGCTGTTGGAATATCTCCATAAAGAAAAAAGAAGCCATTACTTGGGTGGTAATAAGTTCCATGAAAGTCTTTCAGCTGCTGATATGTCAAGTCTGGAATTGCATCAGGGTCACCACCTGATTCTTTGGCATATAATGTGTCAGGCAATAGACGACTTGTCATGGATCGATATAATCTTGATTCTGGATCCGAGAAAACACCTTTCATTTCATTGTAGACAATGCCGGTAATCTTAATATCACCAGTGGGATTTTCTGGATCAACAGGTGCAAGATGGTGTCCTTCCCGTTTGAAAGTCTCCTCAGTCAGTAGCGGGTGAAAGACTGCATCAAAATAGACTTCTGCTAAGTTGAATAGGTCTTTCTTGACATTGCTCGCGACTGGATAATAGGTGTGGTCTGAACTTGTCATGGCGTTGATAAAGGTTGCCATACTCATCTTTATCATTTCAAAAAACGGTTCTTTGACAGGAAATTTCTGTGAACCAGCTAAGACTGCATGTTCCAGAATATGTGGAACACCAGTATCGTTTGTAGGTGGTGTGGGGAAATTAATAGAGAAGAGATTTTCTGAATCATCGGTATACAAATGTAGTATACGTGCTCCACTGTTCGGATGTGTCAATTCTATAGTTACTGCACGTAGTTCATCAATCTGTGTGATGTTTTTAACCTCAAATCCGTGAAGTTGTTGACCTTTTTGTAGGTCAACGGGTGGGTGAGGTGTCCCACCCTTAGCAATCGCGAGTTTGGAATCCAATTTAACCTCCATAATTTTGCATTCTTATTTTTTTGAAAGATCAGCGCACACAAGTTCTTCGCCGTTTCTTGCAAATACATGCTTATATGCATAAGCAGGATGTGCCCAAGTCACCCCTACTCCTCTGCGGTTCAATTGATCAACAGTCGGTTTAATTAATTTTGCACGACTGATGATATTTAGTCCTTCTGGTGATAGGACTGTGATGAGGAGTTCACCGCGTTCATTAAACATCCAAATCTTGTCTTCATTTTGTGTTAAATGTATTGTACTCCACCGTGCTTTTGGCACAGCAGTAAGGTCTTCCCATATACGATCACCCGTTTCAGCCTTAATGCAACGGAGTTCTCCAAAACTGTCAACACCATATATATGATTCCCTATCCATACAGGTGTTGACATCGTAGTTTGAATGGCATCAGTATTTCTCTCATTTTCGCCTCTTCTATGCCAACCAAGTTCAAAATCCAATTTCTTGTTAGATAATTTCAATAGTGCTGCACCTTCATAGAAATTAGTGACGAACAGTTGATTATTGTTATGAATTGGCGTTGCGACTCCTATCTCCCAATTTGTTGGTGGAATCGGATATTTCCAATGCAATTCACCTGTCTGCGGGTCAATAGCGGTTACATTCCATCCTGTCCAACAAATTAAGACTCTTTTCCCTGCTTGTTCAATGATGATTGGTGCTGAATACGAAGCATTGTCCTCTAAGGCAGTCCACTTTTCTTCACCCGAAATTCTATCAAATGCAACAATACATGCCTCCGGTTTTCCACCTATTTGAACGATAAGAAGATTATCTTCTACAAGTGGAGCACATGCAATTCCCCAGATTGGCATTTCAATGTTATATTCTGAATTAAGGTCTTTTTTCCATTTGATTTCACCAGTTGCTGCATCAAAACAGTGTAGATGTCCCATTGCCCCTAAGGCATAGGCAAGACCTTGATGTACTGTAACATTTGCTCGTGGTCCTACAGGATATTGAATCCTATAGATACAATCATACGTATAAGACCAGATTTCGTCACCATTTTGCCAATCAAAGCAGTGAACGCGTTCAACCTGTTTCGGTTTTGTCAGTCTGTCTGTAATATAAACGCGACCCTCTGCAACAGTTGGACCACTGTACCCACTTCCTATAGGTACACTCCATTTTATAGGTATTTCCTCACCATCAAATTTCTCAATGATACCGGTTTCCTTCCATACGCCATCTCTGTTAGGACCTCGCCATTGGGGCCAATCATCAGCAGAAACATAGTAAAGATTTAAGGAAAAGACAGTAATGAAAACAGTAAGTAAAAGAGTAATGCGTTTCATAAATATGAATAAACTCCTTGATAAAATAACGATCTTTTCCAGAACATAATTATTGTTCGCGTTATATCTTTTTTTAATTTGGATTTGCTCAAGTCTTGCTATTTTATATTTTTTCTCTTTCTTTGTCAATTGAAAATCAGAAATCCTAAAACTAAATCGCCCTGCTGACATCTTAAGTTTCTTGACAATAAAGTAATCAAGAGGTATAATTTCAACATCAGTTCTTTATTCTTTAATCTTTTCCTTCAAGCAATGTTATTAACAATCACCACATCTTATTCTCCTGCGACCGATCTTGGATATCTATTACATAAACATCCTGACCGTCTACAGACTTTTGATCTTGCCTTCGGACGTGTCCATATCTTTTATCCTGAAGCGGACAACGAAAGATGTACAGCTGCATTGCTGCTTGATGTAGATTCAGTCGGACTTGTGCGGAGAGGCTATGGACAACATCGTGAGAATTTTGCGCTTGCTGAATACGTCAATGATCGTCCTTATGTCGCATCTTCATTTATGAGTGTTGCGATTGCGAAGGTCTATAGCAGTGCATTGTCAGGTAAATGTAAAGACCGTCCCGATCTTGTTCAAACACCTATTCCTTTAACTGCGAAGTTGTCTATACTACCTTGTCGTGGAGGCGATAAGTTCTTGAGACGATTGTTTGAACCGCTTGGATATTCTGTCATTTCTGAACGACATATTTTAGACTCAAGTTTTCAAGAGTGGAGAGACAGTCGTTACTATACAGTCACACTTGAAAAACAGTGTTTGTTAAGCGAGATGTTAAGACATCTTTATGTTTTAATTCCTGTACTTGATGATGAAAAGCACTACTGGGTTGCAGAAGCGGAGATAGAGAAACTCCTAAGACACGGAGAAGATTGGTTGTCCGAACATCCAGAACAGGAAGCGATTGTCAGTCGTTATCTTAAACATCAACGTAGACTTACACGTCAGGCACTGACACAATTAGGTGATGATGCTGAAGAGGAAGAGATTGCTGGACGTTGCGAAACAGAGATAGAAGAACATATTGGACTAAACGAAGTTAGACTAACAAAGACCACAGAGATTATCAAGGAGTCTGGAGCAAAACGTGTTTTGGATTTAGGATGTGGTGAAGGAAAACTGTTACGAAAATTGATGCGAGACAAGCAGTTTGAAGAAGTCGTTGGCATGGATGTCTCACATCAATCGTTGAAAATCGCACAGCAACGATTGCATTATGATCGTTTATCAGAAAAGGAACAGGAACGACTGTCATTTATACAAGGATCGTTATGTTATCGGGATAGTCGTTTATCGGGATATGATGCTGCAGCTGTGATAGAGGTGATTGAACACTTAGATAAACCGCGCCTTGCTGCATTTGAACGTGTTGTATTTGAATATGCTTGTCCTAAAATGGTAGCATTGACAACACCTAATGTAGAATATAATGTCAAATTTGAGAACTTGCCAGCGGGTAAATTTCGGCATAGAGACCATCGTTTTGAATGGACACGGCGTGAATTTGAATCTTGGGCATCGGATGTTGCCAAACGGTTTGGATATACTGTTATGTATTATCCTATCGGAGAAGAAGATTCCGTTGTTGGTTCACCTACCCAGATGGCGGTGTTTACGCAATAAATAGAAATGAAATTATGCAGATCAATATTCCAGATCAATCACTTGTAGTGCTTATTGGAGCATCAGGTTCGGGCAAATCAACTTTTGCTAAGAAGCACTTTAAACCGACAGAGATTCTTTCATCCGATTTCTGTAGAGGACTTGTTTCTGACGATGAAAATGACCAAAATGCAACAAAAGATGCGTTTGAAGTTCTACATTACATTGCTGCCAAACGTCTTGCTGCAGGTAAGTTAACTGTCGTTGATGCAACCAATGTTCAGCATGAGGCAAGGAAACCGTTGCTTGAATTGGCTCGGAAATATCACTATCTATCAGTTGCAATTGTCTTGAATATTCCTGCTAAATTCTGTCAGGAAAGAAACGAAACCCGACCTGACCGAAATTTCAAACCGCATGTTGTTCGTAATCAGACAAGTCAACTCCGTAGATCATTACGTTCATTGAAACGCGAAGGGTTTCGGAACTTTCTATATGTTTTGTCTTCACCAGAGGAAGTTGAGTCTGCACAGATTGAACGTCAACCGATGTGGACAAATCGGATGGATGAAACTGGACCGTTTGATATTATTGGTGATATACACGGTTGTTATGATGAGCTTGTTGAATTGCTGATGAGGCTTGGATATGAAGTAACTACAAAAGATGGTGATGTGCCTGTTATCGTATCTCCACGGGATAGAAAAGTCCTATTTGTTGGTGATTATGTTGACCGAGGACCTAAAGTCGTTGAAGTGCTACGATTGGTTATGGAGATGCACAGAAATGGGATTGCCTTATGTGTGCCGGGGAATCATGATGTAAAACTAGCACGTGCTCTTAGAGGAAAAAACGTAGCACAGACACATGGTTTAGCAGAATCGCTTACGCAATTAGAAAATGAAACACCAGAATTTAGGGAGAAAGTTGGCGATTTCATAGAAGGATTGGTGAGTCACTATGTTTTGGATGAAGGTAAATTGGTTGTTGCACACGCGGGAATGAAGCAAGAATATCAAGGTCGTGCATCGGGACGTGTTCGTCAATTTGCTCTATATGGTGAGACTACTGGAGAAACAGATGAATTCGGTTTGCCTATTAGATTGAATTGGGCAGAAGAGTATCGGGGACAAGCTACTGTTGTCTATGGTCATACATCGGTTGCAGAACCTGAATGGATGAATCGCACAATAAACATTGATACGGGTTGTGTTTACGGAGGCAAGTTAACTGCTTTACGTTATCCCGAAAAGGAATATGTTTCTGTTCCTGCAAAGAAGATATATTATGAACCTGCTAAACCATTGAATGAAACAACGGAAGCAGAAAGGTCTAAAGGGAATCAGAAAGATGATGGTATCCTTGATATAAATGATGTAATAGGTAAGAGAATAATCAGCACACGCCTAAATCACAATGTTACAATTCGTGAAGAGAATACTATCAATGCCTTGGAAGTCATGAGTCGGTTTGCCATTGACCCGAAATGGTTAATCTATCTTCCACCGACTATGTCTCCGACTGAGACATCAACAAGAGAGGGTCTTCTTGAGCATCCTGCTGAAGGATTTACTTACTATCGCAATCAAGGAGTTTCCAAAGTTGTATGGCAAGAGAAACACATGGGTTCGCGTGCAATTGTTATTGTATGTAAAGATCCGGAAGCTGCTCGTAAACGGTTTGGTGCATCAGGTGATACAATTGGTGTTTGTTATACACGTACTGGCAGACCATTTTTTGATGATGCTACAATGGAAAATGCCCTGCTAAGTTCCGTAAAGCAGGTAGTCGATGATGCAGGATTGTGGGAGACTTTGGACACAGATTGGCTTTGTCTTGATTGTGAGTTAATGCCGTGGTCAGTAAAAGCACAAGCATTATTACGTCAACAATATGCACCTGTCGGTACATCTGCGCGTGCTGCCTTGGCAGATGCAGTTGCATCATTAGAAACTACTGGTAATCGAGGTATTGAAGTTGAGGAGTTATTGGGTAGTTATCAGAAACGTTCAGATACTATAAGCGGGTATGTTGATGCATATCGGAAATATTGTTGGTCAGTGGATTCTGTATCTGACTTAAAACTTGCGCCATTTCATCTATTGGCATCGGAAGGGAAAGTATATGTTGACAAGGATCATTTGTGGCACATGGAAATGCTTTCAAAATTATGTAATAGTTCCAAGAATAGTGTGATATTCAGCACATCCTATGGATTGGTTGATTTGAAAGACGAGAATAGTGTTAACTTGGCAATTCAACATTGGGAGGAACTTACTTCTCAAGGTGGGGAAGGTATTGTTATCAAACCCTTTGATTTTGTTGTGAAGGGTAAGCGTGGACTTGTACAACCTGCAGTAAAATGTCGTGGTAGAGAGTATCTACGTATTATCTATGGACCTGAATATACGTTACAGAAGAATTTAGAGCGGCTTCGTGCAAGAGGATTATCGCACAAACGTTCCCTGGCAATCAGAGAATTTGCATTAGGAGTGGAGGCACTTGAGCGATTTGTCAATCGTGAACCGTTGTCTAAAGTTCATGAATGTGTATTCGGAGTATTGGCACTTGAAAGTGAATCAGTTGACCCAAGGCTGTGAAATATATTCCCATATTTTTATGAATTTTTGAAGATTCAGGGACAACAAACACTGATATGAAGTATAAACATCTATCAATATTTTTATGTGTAATTTTTTATAGTCTTAGTATTTTCCTTTGTGGATGTCAGGACCCTTCTCCGATAACTAATGGAATTACTGAGGAGAATGAAGTAGTTTTTAATGATTATCAACTTACTGAGGATGAAACATGGTTGCCTGAAAACACCTATGTAGTGAAAGGCACATTAGTAGTGCCGGCAGATATAGTACTTGAGATTATGCCGGGAACGGTTGTTAAATTTGATCGGGATGCACAAATAATGGTCACTGGTCTGAGAGCTTTACTAAAAGTTGGAACATCTCTGTTAGAGGAAAGATTAGATGAACCTGTGACTTTTACATCAGATAGTTCAAATCCACAACCTGGGGATTGGAAAGGAATCTTTTTTGACTTTACAAAAGATGCAGATAGTTTTCTAAGAGGATTAGTCATAGAATACGCAGAGGTAGCCGTTGACATCAGATCCACTTCTCCTACATTGATAGATTGCACGCTGCAGAATAACGAAACTGCAATAGCGTTGAATGGCAGTGATTCAATAATCAGATACAATAAAATACTCAATAATGAAATAGGTATTAGTACAATTGAACGGCAGAATAGACCACAAATTGAGTCCAATGTAATAAGAGAAAATGAGACTGGTATTTTCTGTGAGAACGTACAATCGATTATCCAGTTCAACAACTTAGAAACCAATGAATTCTCATTAAGACTAAATGTAAAATTTGATCTACTAATTTCAAACAATTGGTGGGGGACAATTGATAGTGATAAAATTGACCAGATGATACTGGATTCTGCTGATGTAGAATTGGTGACAAAACAATTGGGAACTGTGAATTATTTTCCGATTGCAGAAACAAGGTTCACGGAGGCTGGACCAAGGGAGTGATAGGCAATGTTGACCATTTTGAATATCTCTCAGAATCATTTTGTTCGTGGTGGATCCGACCGTTATTTCTTCACTATGGCTGAGGTATTACAGAAAAATGGTCACAAGGTGATTCCGTTCACTGCTGCACATCCTAAAAATGAACCGACCGAATGGGATGAGTATTTTCCGCGGGCAGCAGATTTTGAAAATCCTGGACCAATTGATCTTTTACGTTTTATTTATTCTCGTGATGCTTCCAAATCCATTCAACGTTTATTGAAAAATACTGATATTGATATTGCACACTTTCATATATATTACGGTAAGTTAACGGCTTCAATTTTAGGTCATCTCAAAGAAGCTGGTATTCCATTGATTCAAACTCTGCATGAATACAAAATTACTTGTCCTGTATATAGTCATTTGTCAAACGATGAGATTTGTGAAGATTGCGAAGGAAAACACTTTTGGCGTGCATTACCTAAAAGGTGTAATAGAAGATCTCTGACACGTACTACATTGAGTGTGGTAGAGTCTTATGTATCTCGCTATCTCGGTTCTGTTGATAAGTTTGACCATTTCATATCGGTTTCTCACTTTTTACGCAAAAAGATGATCCAGTATGGCGTGCCGGAAGATAAGATTTCAACGGTACACAACTTTACTGACGTTACGAACTTTACACCGAATTATGATGAAGGGGATTATATACTCTACTTCGGGAGAGTGCATCGTAGTAAAGGGATTTTTACTCTTATTGAAGCAGCCGCACCCCTAAAACATGTTCCGTTTTATATTGTTGGGGATGGAGAAGCAATGACTGAAGTGAAACAGTTTATAGAGGAAAATGGATGTGATCATATACAACTTTTAGGGTTTAAGAAGGGAGACGAACTCAAAGAACTGATTCAAGGGAGTATCTGTACTGTATTGCCATCGGAATGGTATGAAAATTGTCCTATGTCGGTCTTAGAATCTTATGCTTATGGTAAACCTGTAATCGGTGCTGACATTGGTGGAATCCCTGAGTTAATTGTTGATGGTGAGGATGGATTCCTTGTTCCGTCTGCTGCAACTGATTCATTGCGTGAGAAATTGCTGTGGATGGGTGAACATAAAACTGAGGCAGTAGAGATGGGGAGAATTGGTAGAACGAAAATGGAAAGAGAATTTAATGCTGATATACACTATCAAAAGATATGTCACATTTATGAAAAAGTTTTGTAATAATTAGAATGTATATTGTGTTGCATCAATTTCCATTATTTTGTAAAATGGGATTATATGATACTATGGATAAGTGCTTATGTTATACTAATAGCTGAGAATAAATTTATTAAAATTATTTTATGGAGGATAATATGAAAAAAATACAAATTACATTGATATTTGTCTTGATTTGCTCATCATTAATTATGTCATGTGAGTACGCTTCAGATGTGCTGCATCCTGTTGCACCTGAAACGGACACCATGGGTCCACCAGAAGTGACAGATCCTGGGGAAATGACGGAAGTGATGGGTATGTTAGAAGGATCTCCAGTCGTTATTAATGAACTCATGGCGGATAATGATAACATTGCTATGGATCCGCAAGGGGACAACGACGATTGGGTTGAATTATTTAACCGTACTGACAGTTCTATTGATCTTACTGGAATGTATCTTAGTGATAAAGTGGACAATCCAACTAAATGGCAATTTCCGGATGGTACAGAGATTGCTGCCAATGGATATCTCATTGTATGGTGTGATGAAGATCATGATAATGAAGATGCTACTGAGGGTTTACATTCTAACTTCAAACTATCTAAAAGTGGTGAAACGGTCTTGTTGGTAGATACTGATGCGAATGATAATATGGTGTTGGATAGCGTTGTATTTGGTGAGCAGGAAACGGATGTTGCTATCGGTCGTATTCCAAATGGAACTGGCGATTTCCAAATCGTACACCCCACACCCGAAGCAGAAAATACAGAAAATTAAGATTCATACTGCCAAATCGTACTTTAGTAAAATTCATTTCTGTTTCCCCTTAGTGAAAATCTAAGAATATAGAAAGGGAAGACTGAATGAAATTGTAAGACAACTTACTCCTTCTGTTTTTATCATTCAGTCTTCCTCAATTTGTTCAAGTCTTAATATAATTATGGATCATAAATGCTAATGAAACTTTTTAATTCAACTCTGTCATCACGTTATCCTTATGAAAGACAAACCCATACATTTGCTATCATCATTCACCTAATCTTCTTGGTCTGTATGCAGTTCATTTTTTTGATTCAAGTTGCATCTGCACAGGCTGTAAACATACCTGATCCTGCTCTTCGTTCAGCTCTTGAGTTAGTATTAGGTAAACAAGTTGGTGAAGACATTACTCAAGGAGATATGGCAAGTCTATTAGTGTTTGATGCATTTGAATCTGGTATTCGCAATATTAGTGGTCTTGAGTTTGCTGTAAATCTGAATGAATTGCATCTTGGTCTTAACCGAATATCTGATATAACACCATTGAAAAGTTTGAAAAAACTTACTGTCCTAGATTTGCATCGGAACAGTAATATTTCAGATGTTTCTCCCCTCAAAGATTTAACAAATCTGACTTGGCTCTCCCTTCGAGGCAATAGAATATCAGATATGTCTTCGCTAAAGGATTTGGTAAATCTTACATACTTACATGTTGCTTATAACCGAATTTCGACTGTATCACCTTTTCAATCGTTGACAAACTTAACATTCTTGGATATTGAGGTGAATCGAATATCAGATTTAACACCACTCAGTGGGTTAACAAACTTGACATATCTTGATTTTGACAGCACACAAGTCTCAGATTTGACACCGCTTGAGTCATTAACAGAACTTAATGAATTAGATGCATCTGATAATCAGATTACGGATATAACAACACTGAAACATCTAACGAAACTGAAATATCTGGATCTTGATGACAATCAAATAACAGATATATCAGTACTAAGTGAGTTGACAAAGATGATGATACTGGATCTTGATGACAACCAGATATTAGATATTTCTCCACTTGAAGGTCTGACAAGACTAACCTGGCTGGATATTGATCACAGTCGGATTACAGATGTTTCACCACTAAGAAATATGGTGTTCCTAAAATATTTAGATCTTAATGACAACATGATTACGGATTTGAGACCACTTAAGAATTTGATTAACCTTACAGAATTAGATCTTGATAGCAATATTATATCAGACATTTCGGCACTTAGAGGTTTGACTAAACTCAAAATACTAGATCTACATGGCAATAATATAAAAGACATATCACCACTGAAAAACATGAAAAATTTAACAGAATTAGATCTGGACGATAATGAGATTATAGATATTACACCACTCAAGGACATGATACAACTCACAGTATTGGACCTTGACGGTAACAGAATAATAGATGTAACTCCACTAAAAGAGATGACAAACCTTATCGTTTTGGACTTGCATGACAACCATATATCAGATTTCTCACCGATTGAAGAATTGATTGGAAATCTAATGGACTACGATGCGAGTGGTCAAACGGATCCTCCTCCGGACCTAATTGTGGAACCTACAGTCAATTTAGCAGATGTAAACCGAGATGGTGTTGTGAATATCACAGACCTTGTTGTGATTGCATCTAACTTTCATGATCCTGACTTAGAAACTCTCGCTGAGTCTAACATATTTCCTGATGTCAACGAGGATGGTAATGTTGATATTATAGACCTATTAATTGTTGCATCGGAAATGAGTGCAGATGCTGATGCTCCAACACTTGACATGAAAATAGTTGAATTTTCTGATATGACAACAAAAAATCTATCACAGTGGATTTCGCACGCTAAGCAGCTTGATTTGGATGATCCACAATTGCAAAAAGGCATTGCCTTTTTAGTGCAAGTGTTAGAGGTCCTTTCTCTCGGAAATGACCTTCCGAATAAGACAGCAATATTATTGAATTACCCAAATCCGTTTAATCCTGAGACTTGGCTACCATATCAGTTAGCGAAACCCGCAGAAGTAAGTATCTACATTTATACTGCTGATGGAAAACTCGTACGGTCACTACATTTCGGAAATAAGTCTATTGGTATCTATCGTAGTAAATCCCGTGCAGCTTATTGGGATGGTCGGAACAACTTTGGTGAGTTAGTTGCAAGTGGGATTTATTTATATATCTTTACTGCCGATGATTTCACTGCAACTGGTAAAATGCTTCTGCGTAAGTAAACCAATGTATTATAGGAGTCTATCAATTGATACTTTTTACTTGTGATGTCTCAAGTGGTGCACGTTTCGCCGTCGAAAAACTAAGACTTAGTCAAATCCTCGTCCTTATTTTCACTGTCTGTGCACTTTTCTTAACACAGTGCCAGATAGCAAACGCGCAGACCATCAATATTCCTGATCCAAAACTGCGTGCAGTTCTTGAGTTGGCTCTCAACAAAGAAGTCGGTGAGGACATCACACAAGCTGATATGGCAAAGTTAGAATCTCTTGATGCATTTGAAGTTGGCATCACTGATTTAACAGGACTTGAGTATGCTAGAAATTTGAAAGTAATGCATTTTGGTCTAAATCAGATTTCGAATTTGTCTCCACTCAAAGGATTGAATAAACTCACACTGTTAGATCTTCATCGAAATGGGAATATAGCGGATATATCACCACTCAAGGATTTGTCAAATCTAGCTTGGCTCTCACTTAGAGGAAACAGGATAGTAGACATGAAACCTCTTAAAGATTTGAAAAATCTAACATATTTACATATTGGATACAACCGCATATCGGATGTATCGCCCCTCAAAGATCTAAAACTATTAACATTCTTGAATCTTGATGAAAACCGTATATTGGATTTTTCACCTCTCAGTGTCTTAACAAATCTGAGATACTTAGCACTTGACGACAATAAAATTTCGAATTTGTCCCCACTTAGTGTTTTAACAAATCTAAGATATTTAAATCTTAACGATAATCAGATATCGGATATATCGCCCCTTCGTGTTCTGGTAAAGTTGGTTTTCATTGATCTTCATGGTAACCAGGTGTCAGATTTGTCCCCACTTAAGAATATGAGAGAAATGACAAACTTAAGACTTCAAGAAAATCATATAACCGATATATCACCACTTAAAGATATGACAAAACTCATAAGGTTAGTTCTTCATGACAATCATATATTTGATTTCGCACCGATTTCTGGTGTGATTAATAATCTCATAGAATATGACAATAGTAATCAAACTGCACCTCCTCCGCACTTGATAACAGAACTTACTTTCAACAAGGCGGATGTAAACCGCGATGGTGTTGTAAATATTACAGATATGGTTTTAGTTGCATCTAACTTTCGTGATTTTGACTTAGATGCTCTAGCAGAGATGAACATCTATCCAGATGTCAACAGTGATGATGATGTTGATATTATTGATTTGCTCATAGTAGCTACTGAAATAGAGTCTACCAATGATAAAACACGATAGTTTCCAATAGATTGTCTAGTATTTCTTGTTTCACCGATTGTTATCTAATACTATATTATAGTTGACAAGAACCTTGAAGCGTAAGCACAACAATTGTAAAAAAGTATCACCGTTTTCCCCTAGAGATTGAACTCCAAGAATTGTCTACAGCAAAATTAGAGCACTCTATCCACATAGTGTGAAGGTTATTATTGAAGTTTCTGAATCAATTAGCAATGTAGTTTATATTGAACCTTAAGTCCTGATGAATTATTGTCATTCCGTAATAGACATTTTACTTTATCAACACACAGATATTAGAATAAGGAATATATATATGCCTAAAATCTCAAGTATTATATTTATTATACTTTATGGAATAATTTGTAACTTATTACCATCTTCTGCCGATATCCAATTTGAAGATGTATCGCATCAGGCAGGAATCACGCGAATTGGAGAGAGTTGGGGAAATGCATGGGGTGATTTTGATGGAGATGGTTATCTCGACTTATGGGCAACTAACTACAAGCACAAACCAAGTCTTTACAGGAACAATCGTGATGGGACTTTTACAGATATTATTGACCAAGTATGGGATGCATATCACTTCGCAGACACGCATGGTGTTGCATGGGCAGATTTTGACAATGATGGTGACCAAGATTTGATCGTCTTATGTGGAGCTGGAGGTGCGACGAATCGGATAAACCAAACTCATTATAATCATTTCTATATCAATGAGAAAAATAAACTAATTGAGCGTGCAGTTGAATTCGGTATTGACATGCCTTTACTGCGAGGTAGGGCTCCATTGTGGTTTGATTGGAACAAAGATGGACTCCTTGATCTCTTGGTAACTGGAAAAACCCAAACTGACCAGACTGGTAATCTTGTATCATCAACAATTTTTGAGCAAACTCAAACAGGATTTGAGAATGTAAATACAGAATCAGGATGTCATATTGAAAAAGATTCCGCATTAGCCCAACTTGCTGATGTTACTGGTGATGGTGTTATGGAAATTTTTGTAGATGGTAATCTCTACCCCGCACATATATATGATACATCATTTACACCCTTTAATGATATTTTAGCTGCTTTCAATTTCCCTAGAGTCTATAGTGTGCAAGATGCAGCGTTTGCCGATTTCAACGGTGATTTAGTTCCAGATGTGTTTGTAGCACGTGGTGTGTATAGATCTTTCATTGATGTATCAGGAGCAAATAATGTAAGAAACGCAGGTGATCTCACTGATCTAGAAACAAATTCTTACATGATAAGAGTCAATGTAAAAGCTAATATCGGTGAAAAAGGTTTTAGTTTTAAGACAGAAGGACTTGTCAAATTTGAGGTGCATTCCGATTGGGCATCGCAACTTCACCATTTGGTAATCGGCAAAAATGGAAATAATGTGTTTTCATTTGATGGAGAATTTGTACCAACGGATCGTGAGCGAAATGTTTCATCATTTACTGTTGTACTTGATCCTACTGACCCGAGAGTCGTTGGGTTGGCTGATCGGCCTGAAAACGAAAAATGGAGAACATACATTGGATATGAGCCAGAATCAAACCGATGGACAGTCTTATACCATACGAATCCACCTATTGATACAAATTGGACAGGATTTGAAGCTGTTATATCTTCGGTAAATTCGATAGTTGAAGTTGAAACAATTAATTTCAGTGGTTTAGATCTTTTCTATGTACCCAAGTCAATACTTTTTGTAACAGAACCACCCAATAATTTTTTGAGAAATGATTTCTCTGAGTCAGTTGAAGCTCGTTCTGTGGTAGCAGGGGATTTTGACAATGATATGGATATTGACCTTTATATTGTTCGTTCTAATAGTGCAGCAAATCTTCCTAACCAACTCTATGAGAATCAAGGAGATGGTTCTTTTATTCAAGTGCCTGACGCTGGTGGTGCCGAAGCAAACACTCCAGGAAAGGGAATGAGTGTTACGATGGCGGACTATGACTTAGATGGTAATTTAGACTTATTTGTTACAAATGGTAGAGGAGTCTATCCATTTAACAATGGACCGGATCAACTTTTCCGTAACTTAGGGAGTGGTAACAATTGGCTTCAAATAGATTTACAAGGGACAGTATCAAATAGGGATGGGATTGGTGCGCGTCTTTTTGCTACCACACCTGATGGCAAGAAACAACTTCGTGAACGCAACGGGGGCATACATTGGGCACAACAAGATCAGAAACGTATACACTTTGGATTAGCTCAAAACGAGAAAGTCAGTGAATTAGAAATTCATTGGCCAAGTGGAATCTTACAGAAGTTGACCGATGTTGAAGTAAACCAAGTATTGAAAGTTGTTGAAGAAGGAAAGCAACCACCGCGTGGTGATGTGAATCTGGATGGTAACATTGATATACTTGACCTTCTTATTATCGTTGCTCATTTTGGAGAAAGTTCAACATCAAACCCACGATTTGATGTAAATAGAGATGGAAAAATAGATCTTGATGATGTCATCTATGTTATCAAAAGTATTGAAGAAAACCAAGATACTGCAGCACCAACTCTTGCTGAACAGACTTTACCGACATCTGGAATAAAGTTAACTAACCATACTGCATTATCAGAAGTAGAAATTGCATTGCTTTTATCCTTTTATGAAAATATTGAAGAATTGTCAGATGATACTACACAAATTGCAATTGTAAAACGATTCTTAGAAAAACTCTTGATACCGGTTAAAGTTCCAATGAAAACTAAACTACATGCAAACTATCCAAACCCGTTTAACCCTGAAACATGGATTCCTTATCAACTGGCTGAAGATTCTAACATCACAATTCGAATATATGATTCCTCTGGGAAAATCGTAAGGAAAATCCATTCAGGACTTCAGAATTCAGGTTATTATATTAGTCGTGATAAAGCTGCCTATTGGAATGGATTAAATGAATCAGGAGAAAAAGTTGCAAGTGGAATCTACTTTTACGAGTTAGCAACACCAACATTTAAACAGACGAGAAGATTAGTTATCAAAAAGTAACCAATTTCCTGTATACGTTTTTTATTTTATTTACAATATTGGAGCATAGAATGAGAATCATGCGATTGTATAAGAAATCGTTATACTTGCTTTTCTCATACCAGAACAGAGTATTTTCTCATATTCTCGTTTTGGTTACGATATCTTACATGCTCTTAGCCATTTCACAGCAAATAGCAGCTGCACAAGCTGTCCATATTCCGGATCCTAGCCTCCGTGAAGCAATTGCGTTAGCATTGGGTAAAGAAGTAGGAGACAAAATTGCTCAGACAGATATGGCAAGAATACATTCGCTTGATGCCAGTAGATGCCTAGTTGAGGGATCAGACCCAAAGCCGATTTCATCAATGCAACGGATCTGTAGGAAACCCGATGTTTTTGCGACTACTACTGGAATTCGAGATCTTACCGGCTTGGAGTTTGCAGTCAATTTAAAGGAGCTACATCTGGATCGTAATCAGATATCTGATGTGTCTCCACTAAAAAACTTGAAAAATCTGACATACCTAAGTCTTGGATATAACTGGTTGTCTGATGTGTCTCCACTTGAAGAATTAACGAAACTTACGCACCTTGGCCTTGGGTTCAACTATAGGATATCCGATGTGTCAACACTCAGACATTTGACAAATTTGATGTTCCTCGATCTAGAAAGTAATATGGTATCTGATGTGTCTCCCCTGAAAAATATGACAAAGTTGATAAAATTGGATGTTGATTGCAATCAGATATCAGACATTTTACCACTGAGAGAAATGACAAAGCTGAAATCGTTGGATATTTCTGACAATCTCATATTAGATGTGTCTTCACTCAAAAATATGAATTCTATGATAGCCTTAGATCTTGACAATAACCAGATATCTGATGTGTCACCTCTCAAAGATATGAAGAATCTATTGCGATTGGATTGCCATATCAATCGGATATCAGATGTATCTCCTCTTAGAAGTCTGACTAATCTAGAGGTTCTAGCACTTCACAAGAACCAGATATCTGATGTGTCTCCACTTGCTGATATGAAAAACCTAGAAATGCTTGATCTTGATGGGAATCGGATATCTGATGTGTACGCACTCTATAATTTAATCAATTTAAGAGAGTTGGATCTTGATGAAAACAGAATTTCGGATGTGGCCCCACTCAAAGGTTTAACAAGTTTAGAAGTCCTTGATTTACATGACAATGAAATATCTGATGTGTCTCCGTTAAGAGATTTGATTAGTCTAACATTCTTAGATCTTGACGACAATAAAATTTCAGATGTATCACCACTCAGTAGGATGGTAAGTTTAACTGAGTTGGATCTTGATGGAAATAAGATATCCGATTTGACACCACTCAGTAGGATGGTAAGTTTAACTGACTTAGATCTTGATGGAAATATGATTTCGAATCTGTCTCCGATTCAAAACTTGGTAAACATTAGAATATTAGACCTTCACGACAATGACATTTCAGATGTATCACCACTCAGTGGATTGATAAACCTTGTAGAGTTGGATCTTAGTAGTAATCAAATCTATGATTTCTCTCCACTTGAGAGTTTGGTATCAAATTTAGACATGTATGATATTAGTAATCAAAGAACACCAATCTACAAACCAGAGGATGTAAATAGAGATAGTGTCGTAAATATCAAAGATCTTGTTGTAATAGCAACTTATTTCGGTTCAACAGAGCTAGACGTTCTTGAACAGATGGACATATACCCAGATGTTAACATAGATAATAAAGTAGATATAATTGATATGCTTCTTGTCGCTGCTGCAATGTCTACAGCTGCTGCACCATCACTCAGTAAGAATAGTGTTGAATCGACTGGATTCATACACAAAAACCTTGCAGCGTGGATAGCACAGGGAAAGCAACTTAATGTTGAGGACCCAATCATACTAAATGGAATTGTTAAATTGGAGATACTCCTGGCGTTTCTTAATTCCTATGTTGAAAATCCTACATCTACAAAACTACTGCAAAACTATCCAAACCCCTTCAATCCGGAGACTTGGATTCCCTTTCAACTCTCAGAACCGACAAATGTATCCGTATTCATATATTCTACAAATGGAATACTTGTAAGACAAATTGTATTAGGACACTTAGCTACAGGAACCTATAAGGATCAAACCAAAGCAGTCTATTGGGATGGAAGAAATGATCTTGGTGAATCTGTAGCAAGTGGTATATATTATATTACATTCACAGCAGGTGAATTTATTACCACGAGAAAGATTCTTCTTCTGAAATAAATCTCTATAGTTACAATTCTTATCTTTCAATATTATTATATTGAATATACCTTATAATGAATTAAAACCTACAATTTTTCAACTAATCAATAATACATTATCAGGTTGAAATGATTACTTACTTCGTTGATATCAACTAAAATGTACGAATTATAAATCTCTCAAGAAAGTTAGTCATCATCAAATAGAGCGTATTTTGGAAACCTTATGAAGGACACCACGCTAAATTCAATAGGATAGAAGACTATCAGAAAGATACAAAGAGTTTACCTGGCTGTAAAAAGGAATAGAAATGCAAATCTTAGTACTTGACATTGGTTGTTCATTTACAAAAGGATATCTGTTCAATACTTCAATTGAGATCGTAGAAGAATATAAGATTCCAACAGATATGTCAACACCCGATTCTTTTGAGGAAGGAGTTAGAGAGGTCATATCACATTTTGATAACTACACCTATCAAGCGATCTTTCCGCTCAGTTTTGGAGAAGGTGTAATCTATAACAATACTGCTTATCAACCAACTCACAATAAATCCTTTCAGACTGAAGATCATTATTGTCAAGTAGGAACAGCGACCGATGTTGAGCGAGATATTGGTTCAGCGTTTCAAACATTATTGACATTTAAGACTTATACAGAAGGTCCAGCGTTGCCTGTATCAACATATATTGCTTCTCGCCTTGTTAACAAAGAGATTTATACTTGGGAATTGACACACGCAGGCAATAGTGGTATGCTTAACATTTCTCAACGTCAATGGGCAGTAGAAATACTAAAAAAATACCGATGTGAACCGTTACCCTTCTCTACAGAATTTATGAGTTCTGCTACTATTGTTGGAAAAACAGAAAAAGGGGTTTATGTCTTTGGTGGTGGACACGATCATAGTTGTATTTCTGTGTTTAACCCCAAACCAATTATTATTGCGGGAACGTGGGTTGTGATAAGTCATCCAGAAATTGCCTTTCTTCCAAGACCAGATGAAAAAGCCAAGGGAATACGTTGGACTATTACTGCAAACGGGAGTTTTCATAAGCAACTTGTAAAAAGGGTTTCAAATCCAATTTCACTTCAAGATATGAAATATATCATCTCGATCCTTGAGTTGATGCAAGTTTGCTATCAATCTGAGGTGTTAGTAATTGGTGGATATGGTGAAAAACTTGCTCCGGAACTGAATGAACTGGAGACTCCATTCAACTTCGTGGCTCCACCTGATGCAGAGGTCTATCAACATAAACAAACAGCAAAGTATGCATTTAGAGCATTGGAACTGCAAACGTGAAAACAGTGTTAGTTACGGGTTGTTTTGACCTTTTTCATTATGGACATTTGAAATTCTTTGAAGCAGCGGCAGCTTGTGGAGATCGTCTTGTGGTAGGTGTTGCCGAGGATGATACAGTTCGTCGCGTAAAAGGTGAAAATAGACCTATCTATCCGCTTGAACACCGTATTGCTCTGATAGAAGCATGTCGGCATGTGGATGCAGTGGAAGTGTTTTCTTTAGAATCCCAATTGGATTTAGTTGCAGAAGTTGCCCCTGATGTATGTGTTGAAGGTGCTGATGGGAATGCCAGATTAAGAGAAATACTTCAAGAATTAGGGATAGATACACCTGTTCAGACTGTATATACTGACTATATTCATACTACTGATATTGTTGAGAAGATTCGAAAGAGATGAGTTGTTCTGAAAGAGCGAGTAAAACTTGATCAAAAATGCTTTGAAATTACTGGTAAAGCTGAGACCTACTCCATCCCATTGGGTAATGTTCATTACCGCAATAGGAATGGGATTGAGTCTCTTATTTCATGTATTTATTCCCAGATATCTCGGCATAAATGAAACAGCAGATGCCTTAATTGCTTCTCTGAAAGTTGTTCTGATAGTTGATACGATAATACGAGAAGGGGCAAAATTTAGTCTTGTCCCCCTATTTATCAACGAAGCTAATGTAAAGAGCAGAACAGACTTTCAAGCTTTCTCATACGGAATCTTGAATTTTTCGCTTTGCGTCAGTTTGGTCTTCATGCTGTTGATTGAAGTATTTGCAACGCAAATTGCAGGATTTACATTAGCAAGTAGTTCTGCTGATGCCCATGCTACCATGGCAACGCTATTACGTATAAGTGCACCTATTATCATCTTTGGAACAGGAAGTACAGTTCTCGGTGCATTATTAAACAGCCAGAGTCGGTTTAAATCTGTTGCTATTCGGAATGCCCTTCCTCCCGCCATCGCAACCGCATGTTTCATATTCCTTCCTGGAGAGATACACCTTGTTCAATATATTGCAATAGCATATACATCTGGTTTTGTAGTATACTATTGTTGGTTGTGTACAAGAATATATCAAATTGGATACGGATATCGTTTTTCTTGGATAACTTATGGAGAGTTGCGTACTTTGAAAGATACTATTTCATACCCAACACTCGGTTTTGCAATCCGTCAAATCACTGCACGTATATTGGTTGAAATTATTTTGGTTGGAAAAATTGCGAGTGGAGCAATAACGCTATACAATAGTGCATTCAAGATATTCTCTGCGATTCAGACATTAATTGGGATTAGCATCGCTACGACTGGTTTGCCTGAA
Organism: Candidatus Poribacteria bacterium; assembly: GCA_965214095.1. Taxonomy (GTDB): domain Bacteria; phylum Poribacteria; class WGA-4E; order WGA-4E; family WGA-3G; genus MSPOR6. Next base: position 4,631,515 of record OZ243938.1, read on the forward strand.
ATGACAGCAAATAGTATTGAAGAAAACAAACAGAAACTGAAACAAACACTGTTAAGAAACATTCGTGCTGTCATCCTTATTGCTATACCTGTAACATTCCTACTGCTTTTGAGTGCTTCATATATCACACAACTCCTATTTGGTGGTGGAAAGTTTGATCAACAATCACTTCAAACTATCGGGAGAGTCCTTATTTGGCTTAGTGTCGGCACAGTATTTTCATGTCTTATTCCTGTGCTAAATGCGGGACTATATGCACAGAAAGCATTCAAGTTGATATTTAGAAATATGCTGACGATGGCAGTTATTAACTTCGTCGCTGCATACATGCTTGTAACCGTATGGGAACTAAATGGAATCGCAATAACAGTGTCTGTTACAGCATTCCTCGCCGTTGGTAATCTGATATTTCTGCTAAGAAAAACTGGTGTGTCTTTGTATTCAAAATCTTGAGTAATTCAGATAGATAGTAGATTTTGAAATTACTTGAACACTCTGTCTCGGCGAGGTTAGGAAACCTCGCCTACCATGGGACGAAAGTGTCAACTTATATTTATAATTCAGATATAATAAGGTATATGCATTTTATTAAGCATTGTCTAAAAGATGGAATCTTCAAATAAACTGGTCAGTGAGTATCAATATCTGATTATTGGTGGGACAACAAAAGCAGCCACGACATCTCTGTATTCATATCTTGGAGATCACCCATCTATCTGTGCTGCTTCATATAAGGAAACACGATTCTTTCTCAGTTCTGACTATCCATTGCCTTCAAAATATCGATATAATGGTGATGTTGAGGAATACAATTTACTATTTTCAGAATGTCCGGATAATCAAATCAGGCTTGAATCAACACCAGACTATCTGTATTGTTCATCAGCACTTAATAATATTGGTGAATTATTACCATATGCTAAACTGGTTTTTAGTCTGCGAGAACCGATTTCCAGGATAATATCGTGGTATCGTTTCGCAGTACAGATTGGAAGGTTACCAAATAGTCTGAGTATAGATGAATATGTAGAACAACTTTTTGAGATTGCTGAGGGAATGCAGAACGATAATACTACTCAAGAAGTTGATGCGAATTCCAAAGAAGATATAGAGCATGCACAGTTTATGCAGGTGCTACCGCAAGGACGATATGCTGTATATCTAAGAGATTATATTGATCATATTGGGAAAGATCGTATACAGACAATATTTTATGAAGATCTGTCAAAAAATCTATCAAATGTTATGAAGGACTTATGTCATTTTGCTGAGTTAGATTCGACGTTTTTTGATGATTACACATTTCAGGTTACTAATCGGACTGAAACCATGCGAAACCCAGATTTTCACCAGAAATATAGGTCATTCAGATTTCAAGTGCGCCGATGGACTCATAACAAACCGCTTATTCATAAGACTCTACGTGCAATGAGGAGAGGGTTTGAGCCGATTTATATGCGATTAAACACTCGATCTGCTGAGAGAGTCACCCTATCAGAGAATATACAGAAACGATTAGTGGATTATTACAAACAAGATGTAGATGAGTTATCAAAACTCTTAGGTAAACAACCACCATGGGAACCTTTTACTTAGGGTGATTTAATCAGATGGACAAAACTGACAAGAACAAGATACATTTGATGATTGTAGGTGCACAGAAAGCTGGCACATCATCCCTACTACGTTACTTAGGTCAGCATCCTGATATTTTTGCACATCCTCAACCTGAAATGACCTACTTTCTGCAAGACCACGAGTATGACAAAGGGTACGATTCGGCTTATGCAAAGTATTATTCAAAATGTCCAGATAACCAAAGCATCATAGCTAAGAATGTAATGGTAATGTGTTCTACTGAAAAAATGCAAAGGATATTTGAACACAATCCAGAAATGAACCTTGTTGTCCTATTACGAGAACCGGTTTCACGTGCATATTCAGCATATTGGTGGGCGCGTCGTAGAGGATGGGAGAATATAAAAACATTTGAAGATGCACTTGATGCTGAAGAAAAACGACATAACGAGGACTGGTTTAAATGGCGACAGTGTCTATACAAATTTAACAGCACTTATTATCCTCATATCAACGATCTCATCTCTATGTTTGGAGAAGAACAGGTACACTGTTATTTGACAGATACGTTAACTACTGGTGCTAATTCCATCTGTCAACAAATATTCTCAATAATGGGAGTTAACTCAGAATTTGAACCAACAGTTGGGAAAAAGTTCAACCAAGCAGCGATGCCTCGGTCAGATAGATTTGGGTATTTGTTTACACAGTTCCTTGCTTCTCGAAATCCTTTGAGACGTGCGATACGTAAACTTGTTCCAGATTCAGCGGCGTATAAACTTAGAAAAACAGTCTTAGACTTAAACGAAAAACCATTTACTCCACCTAAGATAAATCCGAATACATCTATGGAATTAAGTAAGTATTTCAATCCATACAATAAGAAATTATCAGAGTTACTAAAACAAGACCTTACACATTGGCAAAATCTCAATTGATTTTACTCATCTAAAAAAATGTCTATCATCTATTTTCTCACTGGTTACTTTGCATTTGAAGAATTTGTGCTGAAGTTCCTACCTGTGAGTGATTCTGTTTATTCATATCTACGATTTTTAGGAGAAATCCTAATCTATGCCGCGTTTGGTAGACTTGTTCTGCACAAACTTTATCGAGGCATACCTTTTGTCAAGACTCCTATTGATTTACCTGTAATAGGTTTCTATATAGTTGTTTTTCTTTCAATGGTAATCAACCGATCACCCCTTATCGGAAGTCTTTATAACATTCGTCCGCTTGCGCGTTATATCGTCTTGTTCTATCTTGTGGTAAATTCACCGATTTCAAAGCAACGTATTGATACACTCTTAAGAATCATTTTATGTATTGGTGTTGCTCAGATTTGTGTTGGCGTGGTTCAATGGCTGGGCGGTCCTACACTGTATGATCTCTTCTTACCGCGTGCATCAACACTTGAAGTGGCAGGATTTACAAAAGAATATAGATTGCTTGAACTTGGAAGAGAGATAGGTAGCATTTATGGCACATTGGGTGATACGGTAATATATGGCGTTTTCATGATTGTTATACTTGCTATATTTTTATCGCGTATAAAGCGACTTGAATATATGAATCTCCTCGGTATCGGTATTCTGCTATTGTTTATTGCGCGTTCTTATTCTCGTGCAGCAACCTTTTCCGCCATGCTCGCATGTGTTATCTGGTATTTCTTTCAATATGGGTGGAAAAAGACACTACGTTTATCACTAATTGTATTATTGGTATTTAGTGTTATATTGGCTATTGTAAATCCGTTTGACTTGGAATATGTCAATCCAAGGAAGGCAAAGGTTGGACTTACAGGCAATATTACCGGTGTCTTTTCTGGTTCCTATGTTAAAGTTGCACAGAAACAACGTCTCGGAGCACTTATCGGGAATGTTCCGACTGTAATTGCTAACAAGCCATTACTGGGATACGGTGCCGATCAAAACACCACGATAGATAGGCTTAATCAAAGTAAACGATCTTTCCTATTAAAAATACTCAGCAAGAAGGGATTTAAGGATGTATATTGGGTTGCAATTTTGTGTTTCTATGGATTGTTAGGATTAGGATTATTCATGTTGATATTTTACAAGCTATTCACCGCTTCTTTAAGTCTATATAAGAATACGGTTAGCAAATATACAAAGGAAATGGCATTAGTAATGCTTTGTCTTGTGGTCGTTACAGTTTTCCTTTTATTTTTTAATAGAACTCTTGAATTTAGAGGTTACGGCTTTTACTTTTGGATGTGTGCTGCATTAATGTTTGTAAGTGATACAGCAATGCAGACATATAAACCACTAAGGATTACGTTATGAACGTTCTTGTAAACCTAATGCAAAGGATCTGGAATTCAAAATTAGCAAGACTTATATTTGTCTCTGCGATTTTGCTATTGGGTCTCTTACTCTACACAATGGTTCTTGATCGCGATATGCCAGAATATCCTATGAATTCACTACAGATAAAAATAGATACTCAATCAAGCACTCCGCTAAGGAAAGAACTCTACGGATTTAATTCAAACATGATGAGTGGTGATTACGGTTATCTTGATGAGGACTTTGTTGCGTTGACGAAAGCATTACGACCAAAGACATTAAGATTCCCTGGTGGCACAGTTGGTAATTTCTATCATTGGGATATTTCTGGGTTCCGTCAAGATGAAATGAATTCAACACTCAGCACTCAACTGAATAGACGAAATAAAGCGAATTTTACAAAACTTGAGAAACGTCGTGATGGTATCATCTCTTTTGACGATTTTATGAAACTCTGTAATGATTTGGATATTACGCCTGTTGTTGTAGTCAATCTCTGGACAGGTAATCCAGAAGAGAGTGCTGCATGGGTTCGTTATACAATAGAGAAAGGGTACAATGTCAATTATTGGGAACTTGGTAATGAGTACTACTTACCACATTATGTAAAGAAATTTCGCACTGCAGAAATTTATATGAATGAAGCAAAGAAACATGCATTAGCAATGAAAAAAGTCAATCCGAATATAAAAGTATCTGTCAGTGCAACACCTGTAGCATTTCATAGGGAAGGATTCTTAATCAAGAGAGTACAACGCAAATGGGATGAGCAACTCGCAAATTATTCGGCACCTTCGTCAACAAATTGGTTTGATGCTTTTTCCGTGCATGTGTATGCATACAAAGGGGTAAAAAATGTTGAAATAGATGTGATGCGTCGTTACCTATTCGGTTGGATTCACTATGAGTGTGAAGAGGCAATGTCTTATTATCAACAGTTATTTCCAGACAAAGAGATGTGGATCACAGAATGGAATATAGCCAATCCCGGAAATCGTGTGGCAAATACACAACTGCATGCAATGTATGTTGGAGACTTTTTTCTAAAATTGCTGAGTTATCCAAAAATCACACATGCAAATTTTCATGTCTTAGCAGGACCTGGGAAAGGATTTCCAGTGTTTTCACGGATCACACCAGTTTCTACAAAAACATTTTGGAAATATGGAGGAGAACCTGAATCAGATTACGGTGATACTATTCGACGCACTGTTTATTCTTCATTTCAGTTAATTGGGGAAGTATTTTCAGAATCGGATATTCAATACGCTGTCTCAACTGATAGCTTGCCAGAACTTTCAGGCAAATTAGATTATGAGAACAAACAAATTCCTGGTGTTCAGATTCAGGCAATTGGGAATAGTCATACAGTTTTTCTTATGGTAAGTAATCGCACTGCAAATGGCCTCATGCTAAACCTACTCATAGATGGAAAAAAAATAAAGAAAGATGTCGTATTCCGTCATGTTTCAAATGATAGATTATCCGCAACGAATGGTGGGAATGCTGAGATGGAAGGTTCTGGTAAAATTGAAGTTGAAATCCAGGAATGGAGCGGGAGGATTAAAAAACTTGCAATACCTAAAAACAGCTTTGGAATAATTGAGGTAAGTCTGTGAATCTTGAAAAAAAGTTGTTTGTTGTTGGTAACAGTCGTAGTGGAACAACAATGATGGGACGCATTTTGGGAAAGCACAGAGATGTGTTTACCTTCGGAGAACTTCATTTTTTTGGACAGTTATGGTCGCCAGCGCACTCATTAGACTTGAACGAATCAGATGCAATTGAATTGGCTTCAAGACTTCTTTGTGTTCAACGAATAGGGTATCGTAAACAAGGGGATGCACAGAAATATAAGGAAGATGCACAGAAACTTTGTACAGACTTTACTGGGATTCCAATTTCACCCACTGAACTTTTTTCAACATTTCTTCAATATGAGGCAAACCTGAATGGTAAATCAATTCCTTGTGATCAGACACCACGAAATGTGTTCTATATTGATGAAATACTCAAAGTTTATCCGCAAGCAAAGATAATAAACATGATACGTGACCCGCGCGATGTGTTGTTGTCTCAGAAACGGAAATGGAAACGTAGATTCTTGGGTGGTTCAGACTTACCACTATTAGAATCATTACGTGATTGGGTTAACTACCATCCAATTACAATTAGTAGGATATGGCATACTGCGGTAAAAGCAGCAGATCAATTTGCTGAACATGATAGAGTCCATACAGTTTATTTTGAACAACTACTTGATTCACCTGAAAAAACAGTTGAAGTTCTATGTAAGTTTGCAGACATAGAATATACACCCTCCATGCTCCAAGTGCCGCAAGTGGGTTCTTCCGTAGATACAGATAAACCGACAACAACCGGTATCAATCCCAATAGAGCAGGAAATTGGAGTGCAAATAATCTTCCGGGAGGAAAACTGAATTCATCAGAAATATATATAAATCAGAAACTGAATAGAAAATTGATGGAAAAGCACAACTACGAAACAGTTAGGATTAGACCGAACATTTTTTGTTTGCTGTTAGACATCATTACATTTCCGATTAAAATGGTGTTAGCATTTCTATGCAATCTTGACAGAATAAAAAACATTAGAGAAACGATACGAAGACGATTGTAGTTAGAATTGCATTTAGTATAGCTTATACCAATTCTAATAATTTTCATACCTCTACCCGACCGACGATAAAATGGTATATTATTAATCAGAAATGGTATTATGTCTTAGGAAGAATATGATAGCCCAGTTAAATTCAAATTACATCAGAACTCGTCCCATGAAAGCATTAACTCGTTTGATTAGTTATGCTTTTTTTGAAGGACGACCAGCAACTACAAAAGGTCGTTGGATCAATCCTTTTGTATTGTCACTTCTAAAAAGCATTGCCAATAGTAAAAGACAATTTAAATCGATAGAGAAACCAATATTTATCTTAGGCATAGGACGCAGCGGGACAACAATTCTTGGATTGGTGCTTTCAATGCATAAAGATGTCGGTTACCTCAATGAACCGAAAGCAATATGGCATCTCATTCACCCTCAGGAAGATGTCATCGGTAGTTATAGTCAAGACGAAGGTCTTTTTCAACTCACATCAGAAGATGCAAACAGTAATATTTGTCATCAGGCAAAACAAATATTTGGGGCATACTTGTCAAGTACCTTTTCACGACGGCTTGTAGATAAGTATCCTGAACTAATATTTAGGGTAGATTTTGTCAAGACACTTTTTCCGGATGCACGATTTCTCCTTCTCATTAGAAATGGTTGGGATACTTGTCAATCAATTGCATCATGGTCGGAACGAAATGGTGTCTATAGGAATGATGAAACACATGACTGGTGGGGTATCAACAATAGAAAATGGGAGTTGTTAGTCGAACAATTAGTTTATACCGATACTGATTTTCAAAAAGTCGCTGCGGAAGTTGGCAATTTTGATCGGCATTTGGACAGAGCAGTTGTTGAATGGGTGGTAACAATGCGTGAAGGAATAAGATTATTGGAGACAAGATCTGAATGTATATATAAGGTGCGTTTTGAGGAACTTACTTCAAATCCTGATGAGGTATTGCCGAAATTATGTGAGTTCTGTGATTTGCATTTGGATACAACTTTTTTGGATTATGCGAGAGATACTTTACGACCTGTACCACCGCGGGAACATTTTGATTTACATCATAGTATTGCACCAATTTTCCATGACACGATGACAAGATTAGGGTATAATACATAGAAATTGATAATAACAAATTGGATTAGATAAAGGTAAATGGAAAACAATTCAACGAAACAATCTCCTAAATATGCTAAACACGACCACTCCATCTCCAGACGTGATTTCATTTCAACAAGTTTGAAGGCAGGTGCAGCTGCTTTCACAACAGGTCTTTTACCAAATCTCAACATTGCTGCAAAAGGACAACATAATGTCCTTTTCATCATGGTAGATGATTTACGTCCATTGCTTGGATGTTATGGTCATACTGAAATGCATACACCAAATATTGATAGGATTGCCGAGAGAGGTACTGTCTTCAATCGCGCATATTGTCAATGGCCTTTATGTAGTCCTTCTCGCACATCGTATTTAACAGGACTTCGTCCTGATACGACGGGTGTAACAAATAACAGATATTTTTTTCGGGACACAGTACCAAATGTAGTTACACTCCCACAACATTTCAAAACCAATGGTTATCATTCTCAATCCGTTGGCAGAGTATTTCATCTTCCAGATTATCAAGACGATGAGAATTCTTGGAGTGTTCCTTCATGGAGACCCACCTGGACTCGCATTGACTACGAGACAACCCCATCATGGCAAGCACTTGATATTGATGACGATGCATTAAGAGATGGTAAAACAGCAGTACGCGCAGTTCAGGTTTTGAACCAGATAAAAGACAAACAATTCTTTCTTGCTGTTGGATTTTATAAACCACACTTACCATTTAAAGCACCAAAAAAGTACTTTGAGTTGTACGAAAATACATCCTTTAATCTTCCCTACCTATCTGGTGAAGAAACTTCTGATATTAATCCTCCACATTGGAATGAAGCGAGACCTTATGAAGATATTCCTGACAATAATGAACCAATATCGTATGAAAAAGTTCTGGAACTTATACGCGCCTATGCAGCGACAACAAGTTATACAGATGCACAAATCGGTCATGTATTGGATCAACTGGAAGCACTTGGACTTATGGAAAATACTGTTATTGCATTTTGTGGTGACCATGGATATAATCTTTCAGAAAACGGTACTATCGGAAAAAATATCGTATATGAAGCAACACTCCATTCACCTTTGATTGTTAGTATCCCTGGACAAAAATCATCTGGAATGAGAACAGACGCTCTTGTTGAATTGGTTGATATATTTCCCACATTATGTGATGCGTGCGAAATTCCAATTTTACCTGAATTAGAAGGACTTACGATGTTACCTGCCATTGAACAACCAACAATTCCTTGGAAGACAGCTGCATTTAGTCAACGAAATCAGCAACTTAGTATGCGGACAGATAGATATCGCTACACCGAAACGAGTAACCTAAAAGAACTTTATGATTACGAAGTTGATCCATATTCCGAACTGAACATCGCAGAACTCCCAGAAAACGAAGATTTGGTTACACATCTCAGCGAAATGTTACATGCTGGTTGGCAGAAGGCATTACCTGAAAAGATACCAGAACGAATTCCCCAGTCGAGGTCTTTACCTTGGGATGTCAACAATGATGGTATAGTTGATATACAAGATTTGATATTAGTTTCAAGCAGTTTTGGTGAGGTAGATTTAGATAATCCGACAGTTGATGTCAACAAAGATGGTAGTGTGGATATAATTGATCTGTTGATAATTGCTGCTCATTTGGGTGAAACTACTAATGGGTCAGCACCTAAATCAGAATCAGTTAATCATCAGTATGCTGGACAAGTTGAAAGATGGTTAATTGATGCACGCGAATATCAAAACAGTTCAGATATAATTCAAAAGGGAATTGCAAACTTAGAACTGTTATTTGCCAATATTATACCGAAAAAAAATGTGCTCCTTCCAAATTTTCCTAATCCTTTTAATCCTGAAACATGGATACCTTATGATCTTGCAGAAGATACAGATGTGAATATATATATATACAACCAAATAGGTGAGACTATCCGCAAACTAAATATAGGATTCCAATCTGCAGGAACATACCGTACACAATCAAGTGCAGCTTATTGGGATGGATGTAATGCCGCTGGGGAACCTGTGGCAAGTGGTATCTATTATTTTTCACTGCAAGTAGGAAGCTATAATTCCACAAGAAAAATGGTGGTAACTAAGTAATTTTCAATTGTCAGGAGGAATAATATGCAGAAGCGTCTACGGTCGCGGTCTATTACACGGCGGAACTTCCTTGCCACAAGTCTTAAAGCTGGTGCTGCCACTCTTACCACAGGTCTATTACCTCGTAGAAGTGCAAGAGCAGAAGGCAAGTATAATGTTCTGTTCATTATTGTAGATGACTTACGACCAATGCTTGGTTGTTACAGAGTACCTGAAATGCACACACCAAATATTGACAGTTTAGCCAGACGAGGAACGCTTTTTAATCGTGCATATTGTCAATATCCACTTTGTAACCCTTCAAGAGCGTCCATTCTGACAGGTTTACGCCCTGAATCAACAAAAGTTTACAACAATGCTGCCGACTATAAACACACAATCCCCGAATCTGTGGATATGTACCAACACTTTATGAACAATGGTTATGATACATACACTTTTGGTAAGGTTAAACATTATCCCAATCCTTCATCTGGAGGACCAACTTGGAAAGCATTGGATGTCTCTGACGATGACTTAAATGATGGACAGACAGCAAGAAAGACAGTTGATTTTTTATCCGATGTTAAAGACCAAGCATTTTTCTTAGCAGTTGGGTTTGACAGACCTCATTTACCGTTCAACGCTCCTCAGAAATATTTTGAATTATATTCTCCAAATCCTTTCTCATTACCACCTACATTGAATTATCCAACGAATGCTCCATCCATTGCACACAACAGTTTAGTTTCATTTAGACGATTCTTTGGAGATATTCCTTCAGGTGATGAACCAATTTCTGATGACAAGACTTTAGAGTTGATTCGAGCTTATGCAGCATCAACAAGTTATATGGATGCCCAAGTTGGTAGAGTTTTACAGAAATTAGACGAACTTGAGTTAACAGAAAGAACAGTCATTATTTTTTGTGGGGACCACGGTTTTCATCTTGGTGAACATGGCACTTGGAGGAAAAACACACTATATGAGATAGGTGTTCGGTCTCCATTGTTAATAAGTATTCCAGGCCAACAACCATGCCAGACAAATGCATTATCTGAACTAGTAGACATATATCCAACATTATGTGATGTCTGTGATATTCCAATACCTGATGAGTTAGAAGGTCTGAGCCTTCTTCCTATAATTGAAGACCCTACACGACAAGTGAAAAGTGCAGCTTTCAGTCTCATAGCACGATCTGTAGGCCGATCTTATTCAATGCGTACTAACAGATATCGTTTCACAGAATGGGGTACTGATGGAGAAGCTGGTCGTGAACTTTACGATTACAATCTTGATCCAAATGAAACAATTAACGTTGCGGACCTACCTGAAAATGCAGATATTGTTGAGCAACTAAGTCAACGTTTGAGAGCTGGATGGAAAGAAGCTCAATCTGATAGTTTGGAACAACTACCAATTCCGATTACACTTCCGTGGGATGTCAATAATGACGGGACTGTTGATATACAAGATCTAATGATTGTTTCAAATAGTTTCGGAAACGATAACAATGAGAATCCAAAGCTTGATGTGAACAAAGATGGAACTGTTGATATTATTGACTTGCTATTAGTCGCATCTCATCTTGGAGAAACTTGTTATGCCTCTGCACCAAAATCCAACTTTTCTATTTCACAAGGTCATATTGACAGTATATCTGAATGGCTTACACAAGCATACATCCAAGATGATGGTTCAGATGTCTTTCGTGCCGGAATTGCTAACTTAGAAGCTTTGGTAACTAACAGCATACCCGAACAGACCAAACTACTTCCTAACTATCCAAATCCTTTTAATCCTGAAACTTGGATTCCTTATGACTTGGCACAAGATGCAAATGTCCAGATTGAAATATATAATCTAAGAGGAGAATCAGTCCATAGACTTGATATCGGACATCAAGAAGCAGGTAACTATCGAAGTAAACAACAGGCAGCATATTGGGATGGTCGGAATCGTGATGGCGAATTAGTTGGAAGTGGAATATATTACTATTGTCTTGCCACAAACAATTCAAAATCAATACGAAAAATGGTTATAAGAAAATAGACATTTGATAAATAATTATATATAGGAAGGAAGTCTACAAATGTTATTGCGCGCTATACTAATAATATACATACTTTCTCAATTATGTTTGTTGCCATTTTGTCAAGCAGCATCTCTCATAAATGTCCCGCTCAATCCCAATTTGTCTGATTTCAATACTGAAACCTACCAATTTATTCATCGTTTACTTAATAAACGTGCAGTGTCGGGTGTGACAAGAGGTTCTCTCCCATTTACAAGAAAACAGGTTACGGCATTACTCTTAGAAGCATCACAAAAACATGAAAATGGTGAGATAGAACTCAGCGACAATGACCAAAAACGTCTACGGGAATTGTTAGCGTTTTATTCTGAAGCTGGAACAGGGGTTGCTCCAGATAGACGATTACATATTATGTCCCTAACTGACAATGCTAACTATCGTTTTTCATTTGATCTTCGTGCTGGTCAACGGGAGATAACACGTCTTGTAGATAATGCATCTGATATACCTTCTGATGAAGGTAACATGCACCTTACAACTTTGTTTCCACAAGTATATGGACAGGTTGCGGAAAGTTTTGCTTTTACTACAGACATAGGATATCGGTTTTTATACGGTGATATATTTGATGATGTATACCCAGATGAATCTAAATATAGACAATTGGAAGGTGAACTAAAAAATAGAACTGCAGCAAATAGTTATATCAAATTTAAACTTCCGATGTTAGACATGCAGTTTGGAACAGACAATCTTCAATGGGGACCTGGCTATCATGGAAATCTGATGGTTTCACCAAACCCTATTGCTATGGATATGCTGAAGTTTCAAACCAATTTCAAAAATGTTTCCTTCACTGCTTTTACTGGGGTTTTAGAAGATCAAGTAGAAGAAATCAATGATAAGTTTATTTCAGGACACAGAATTGAAGGATTTTTTTGGAATTGGTTTGGTATAGGTTTATCTGAGGTCGTTGTGTACGGAAACAGATTTGAAGCTGGATATTTGAATCCTGTTAATATCTATCTCATAAACGAACAGACAATTTCACGAGCGGATAGTCGTGCACCCGGTAGTGGAGATAATGTGCTGGCAAGTGTTGACTTGCGATTCCGTCCTAAAGACAATTTTGAGATATATGGAGAAGTATTGGTTGACGATGGAAATCCTGCAGCATCATTCTATCATTGGGATACAAAATTTGGTATCCTTGGAGGGATATATTTAACAGACGCTTTTGGTTTATCAGATACCGATTTCCATGCTGAATATACATTTATCAATCAATATACATATACACATGTAAATCCAGTAAACGTATACAAACATTTTACGTCTGTAATAGGACATCACATAGGAACTGATGCTGATAATCTATGGCTTGAGTTTCGTAGACGGTGGACAGATAAGCTTGAAACGGTTTTTGGATATGAATTAGAACGTCATGGACAAGGTGATATAAATAAGAATCATCCTGCAGATGCCCCAAAAGATGATGTCTGGACTCCTCTTTCAGGCATAACAGAAAGTGAACACCGTTTGAAAATTGGTTTTAACTGGGTCAATATTGGAGACTACTCATTCTATGGCGAATGGAATCGCATTTGGAACAGGAACAAAGGTAATCGCGAAGGTATACACGAAACGGGCAATGAAATTCAGGCTAAGATACTATTCAGGATTTAGACAATTACACAAGTGTCAATTATATAAATTATGAAGATTTTATCAGGTTTAACACTCTTCCCGTCAAATTCCCATGCTTTAGCTTGCGGGATGTAGACGGGCAAAAAGGTTGACTTTGAGAAAGAAACACACTATAATACAAATACCTTTTCAGTGGTGGATGTCGTTAGCATCTGCCACACTACTAACGATGGGTAAGGAGTTCTTCACCGAGAAGGCGGACCATGAGAAAAACCTATAAATACAAGGGACAAAATCAAAAGAACACGCTAAAACTTGGCAATATGCTTGACGATATGCACCAGATTCATGTGCATATTATGCGATTGCAGTGTAGATATTACCGTATGTATGGCAAAAACATATCCGCATATAGAATGAATGCACATGTTGCCAAACTAAAAAAGCGGACAAAGTCTCATTGGGCAGACTTGCCGAGTCAAGTTGTTCAAGATGTTGTGCTGCGTATGGGCAAAGCTTATGATGCATTTTTCAGAAATATGGAAGATCGCAAGGCTGGCAAAACAACGTGCAAAGTCGGTAGACCGCACATCAAACCGCAACATAAATACAACTCTATGACGTTTACACAGGCAGGCTATAAACTTGAAGGGAACCGTATCAAGATCAACTGTATAGATACGTGGTTCTCCTTTCACAAACATCGTGATATTATCGGAGACCTCAAAACAATAACCCTCAAGCGTGACAGGTGTGGCGATTACTGGATATGCTTTTCTTGTGATAATGTTGACAGACCGAAACCCATAGCAAAGACAGGTGAAAGTGCTGGCTTTGATTTCGGATTGACAACCTTTCTCACAACTTCTAATGGTAATAAGATTGTGTCTCCGCAGTTTTTGAAACAGTCCTTGAACAAGTTGAGAACACTGAACAAAAGTCTGAGTCGCAAGATAAAAGGTTCTGGCAACTGGTATCGTGCGAAACGCGCTTTGTCTCGACATTATAGGAAAATTGCACGACAACGCACCGATTGGCACTGGAAACTTGCGACAGCTCTTTGCAGGCGTTTTGATACCTTATGTTTTGAAACCCTCAATATAGACGGTATGAAACGCCTCTGGGGGCGTAAAGTCAGTGATCTCGCTTGCTACCAGTTCATTCAAGTGTTGGCATTCAAGTGTGCGAAACACGATAAAACTTTCCTCAAAATCGGACAATGGACAGCGACAACAAAACCCTGTAGTAACTGCGGATACACAAACGATAAGCTAACACTTTCAGATAGACACTGGATATGTCCTTCGTGCAATACTGAACACGATAGAGACATCAATGCAGCTATCAATATCAAACAGGCAGGCTTAGCTGCCTAAAGTGGAGATGACGTGAGACGGGTGATCCTTTTGGAGAAACGCTGTTGTCAAGGAAGCACAAGCCCCAACCTTTAGGTTGTGGGTCACTATGACGCATCGTATATTTTGTGAATTAATAGCCAGTTCTGTAGAGTAAATAAATGTATGAGTGGAATCATAAGTAAGGATCTAAGATGAGAATTCGGGTGTTAGGCATTAGAGGACTTCCAGCGACATATAGTGGTTCCGAGACGGTTATGAGTGAACTTGCGCCGCGATGGGTTGAAGCAGGACACGAAGTTATCGTTTACTGTAGAAATGGGTTTTTTCAAGAGAAGCCTGATGAATGGAAGGGAATCAAATTAGTATATTTACCGAGTATAGAACATAAAATATTCAGCACGCTAAGCCACAGTTTTTTTGCTTCATTACATGCATCTTTTTCACCATCTGATATTATTTTTGTCTGGAATGCTGGAAACGGACCATTTGGTTGGTTCTTCAGAATTAGTGGTAAAAGAGCAGTTATCAATGTTGATGGAATGGAATGGTTGCGTCCAAAATGGAAAGGTATAGGTGCAGTCTACTTCAAATGGGCAGCTAAGATGGCGACTTCTGCATTCCCTCTTGTTATAACAGATGCAGAAGAGATGAAACGGTTGTATCTTGAGGAATTAGGTGCTGAGACACAATATATTGCTTACGGAGCTAACATTGAACCTTCAGAACATCCTGAAGTTCTTGAGGATTATGGATTGCAGTCACGTGATTACTATCTAATAGCCAGCCGACTTGTTCCTGATAACAATGCCGACATAATTGTGGAAGCATTTGTAAAATCAAATAGTGGTAAAAAGCTTGCTATTGCTGGTGGAGCAGACTATAAAGGAAATAAACTTGAAAACGAATTCTTGGATAAACTTAAGGACATGGCAAATGAAAATGTCCTTTTTCTTGGACATATAGATAGTTCTGAGCATATAAAAGAACTCCACCATCACTGTTTTGCTTATGTCCACGGACATCAGTTTGGGGGTATCAATCCATCCATATTGAAGGCATTGGGTTTTTCTAACTGTATCCTCGCGTTGAATACTCCCTTTAACCATGAAGTATTAGAAGGGGGTAAATACGGTGTACTCTTTGATAAAGACCCCGATTCTCTGAAAAATGAAATGGAAACATTAGAACAGGATACTGAGATGGTTGAGGATTTTCGTCGTCGTGCACCAGAACAGATTCGGAAGCGGTTCAATTGGGATCATATCGCAGAACAATACATAGACGTATTTGAAGAATTACAGAAAAAGAAGTGAATCTTTGATTGTCCGGGTATGGTGAAGAATTATGTTCCAGTTTCTAACAAATTTGCGTTTCCTACGCACTTCTATTCTATCCCCTATGAACGATAACACATCACAAGTTACTCATAAGAGACTTTCCACTTTCTATGCAAAGCATGGCAAATACCTCTTAGATTTTGTGGCAGCATTCTTGTTGATTCTTATCTTTTCACCATTGATGATTCTCATTGCGATATTAATTAAACTATCCTCACGCGGTCCTATTTTCTTCTCACACAAACGGGTAGGTTTCAAGAACAAGTTATTTGTCATTCTTAAGTTTAGAAGTCTTCATATTGATACGCCATCCTATTCAGAGAAACCTGATTCAAACGAAGATGTTCGTATCACATCTATTGGGAAATGGATTCGTAAAACAAGCTTAGATGAACTCCCACAATTGTTTAACGTCCTCAAAGGCGATATGAGTCTTGTCGGACCACGTCCTGAGATGCCTTTCCTAGCGGAGAAATACGAGGATTGGGAAAACCAGAGACATCTCGTGCGTCCAGGAATGACTGGCTTGTGGCAGTTGAGTCCACATCGACGCGGGGCAATCCGTGATGGTATTTCTGTGGATTTAGAGTACATTGAGAATCTATCGCTTTGGAATGATTTCAAAATATTGCTTCGGACGTTCAGAGTCTTTTGGGATGATAACACATATTAGAAAATAAAGAGTTAATGTCAACTTTCATTAGATTGTCAATGAAGAACATATTTAAAAATCTCACGAAAGGCTTAAGGTGTGGATTTGGACTCAAATGTCCAAGATGTAGTACAGGTTCACTCTTTGTCAAACGTTTCACAATGCATATTAATTGTCCCGAATGTAATTTGAAATTTGAACGTGAACAGGGTTATTTTATTGGTGCAATGTATATCAATTATGGTGCGACAGTGTTCTTGGTCTTTCCGGGCTATTTTGTCATTGACCTATTCAACTCTATTCCTTTCTTAGTCAATTTTTGTGTATGGGGTCTTGTTTCTGCTGTATTTCCAATCTTTTTCTACAGGTACTCAAAAAGTTTGTGGCTAAACATGGATTATATACTTAATCCAAATACGTAATATCCAGTTTGATTCACCTACCTCGTTGATATTAATCCGCGTATATACGATCCTTCCTCCGATGCAATAAATGTGAGAACTCTTGCAACTCCGACTGGATCAGCCAATGATTTCAAGGCATTTTCAACCGCTTTATCTGGGTCATTCCCATCGCGTCTGGCTGACTGTGCTATCTGACCCAATTTTAGAGGTGTTGCAAGTCCACCAGGACAAATTGTGTGCATACGTATGTTTAAACCTCCTACTTGATTTGCCACTGTCATGAGCAGACCATTAACACCGCCTTTACTTGAAGCATAGGCAACTGAGGAACTCCCACCGTGTATTCCAGCTCCAGATGCAATACAAAGGATTACACCTCCGCCAGTGTTTCCCATAATTGGAACAGCATGCTTGAGGGCATAAAAAGTGCCTTTTAGGTTAACATCAATCACTGAGTCAAAAGTAGCAGCATCAAAATCTTCTATACGAACACTTGCACCTTCAAGTATTCCAGCACAAGTTACTAAAGTATCAATGCGACCGTAAGTATCTTCAGCACTTTTCATCAGATTTATAACATCGTCTTCAATAGATACATCAGTCTTGCAAAATAGTGCTTCTCCCCCTTTTTTCTGGATTAACTTTACTGTTTCTTGTCCGTCAAGTTCATTTATATCACCAATAACAATTTTACCACCAGAATCGGCATATTGAATTGCAGTAGCCGCTCCGATGCCAGTTGATCCGCCTGTAATTACTGCAACCTTATCGTTCAATTGAATGTTCATATTATCTTCTCCATTATGTTAGGATATGGAAAAGTATAGACTTAATCGGATTACAAGACAAGTACTATTGCATAGTTGTTTCTAACGTTGTAAATAGTATTATTGGATAACTCTGTTGTATTTACGTAATTCATAGTCCCTCTTACATTACACCATTTCTAATAGAGAACGCTGCATTTTTGTAGCACAAACTGGCAGTTTGTGCCATCCTACAAGACATTCTTAACAAATTGTTAATGGGATAAACATTTATAGAAATGGTATTACTAGATATAGATTTGAATATGCAATTGTGAAATATGTTACATTAGTTGTAGGCTTGATTATAGTTATTTCACACGGATAATTCTGCGTCCAGTGAATGTTTGACCGAACATATCAGTTGTTCGGACATAGATGATATGTGTTCCTTTTTGACTATTCTCAGGAAGTTTGGCTTGCCATATATGATATGATTTTGGAACTCCATAATTTAGCCGTTTTCCTCTTTTTGGCAGTTCTGTATCCTCTTTCATAAGTAGTTTCATCGTATCTCTAACAGTGGTATGGAGTTTCCGTTCAATGTGGTATGCTTCGTCACGTTCCTTGAGTGCTTTGAAAAATGGATCTTTCTGAGGCAAGTAGGTCATTTCTTTCCATTGACCGTTTTGTCCTAATCGCATTTCAACCATTGAGCGTTTATTTCCACCAAATACATTGACGAGTACATCTGTATTAGCAGTTTCTGATTGTGTCACTTCCCACGGTGACCAAATATTCATCTGATAATCTGCAGGTCGTCGTGCTGCTTTAAACCGAATTGAATATTGATTGCCGCTGAATGTAAAGATACCGTAACCGTTCGGTGCACCGTCTCGCATGGTGGTGTGTGGAATTCCGATTTCATCAAGTGTCCCCTGCCACCAACTACCTGATGTGGTTGCATGATTGTGGTGGTGATGTTTCTCATTGCCTTCCCATCCGTGCTTTTGTCCAATGAAGTCATCTCTTTGGATATGTGTATGAGCAGATAGTGATAAAGTATGCGGATGATCATTGAGTAGTTCCATTAATTTCTTCACATCCTGTATCTCGGTCAACGGAATATGCATGGATAAAACAACGAGTTGATCTTTCGGTACAAAAGCTAAGTCATTTCGGATGAACGTCAACTGTTGTTCTCCCACCTCGCTTTTGTAAGGTGGATTATCTTCCTTATCAGGGAGGAAGCGAACATTATCAATGTTGATGAAATGGACAGGTCCCCAATCATAAGAATAACAGGTGGGACCATAAACGCGTTCAAAAGTTTCGTCAGCGTAACGGTCATCAGTTGCAAGACGATTCATATCATGGTTGCCGTAGACATTATACCATGGTATACCTATAGTAGAGATAACTTCGTTGAGAGGTGTGAATAAGTTTAAATTGTCTCCTACCAGATCACCAAGGCTGAGACCGAATACTGCATCGGTACCGATAACTTCTTCAATAACATCATGTGCTAACCACTCAATTTCTTGCATATTACGAGGTTGCGTATCCCCGAAAACGAGCACCTTGAAGGTGTCAGGTTCGGTTTGTTCGTAGAGAGGAAAATCAATTGACACAGGTATGGGACCGGTTGGCGCGATGCCAGGATATTTCAATCCTTCCGGTGAACCGTTCGGTTTGTGAATGTAATAGAATTTAGGGAGACGATTTTCATCAACTGGTGTCATATATCCACGTGGTTTAATTACAAATATAATGGTGTCATCATTGACTGAAAGCGAATACTTGCCGTTGTCATCGGTTTGGACAACATCATGTCCATTAGAAACACGAACCCCTTGCAACTCCTTCTCATTGTTATCCTTGATCTGATTCTTGTTTGTATCCAGATAAACAGTTCCAGTAGCTGATGCGATGTGAGCGTCAACACTGTTTACAATACAACAAGACAGTAAGATAATTAATAAAACTGTGAATTTATATTGTTTGGAAATCATAGTTATCTCCATGGTAAAGGTGTTATTCTAATCCCCACTCATGACGAAGTTCTGCCATCGGTTTGTAACTCACACCTTTGTTGTAAAAGTTGCCTAACCAACTCCCATCTTCACGGAAAAAGAAACGGTCATCCTTCTCATCGGATGCAAGTTGATATCGTGTGTCAATGCTGATGCGGTAGCGATTAGAACGGTTGGGAGCACTGCTATGCATCATGTAAAATCCGAAAATAATTACATCACCGGGATTGAAGTGTGCTGTTGCCAATGTGAATCCGAATTTATCAACCATCTCGCGTGGATTAGTGCTAAACACTGCATCTGTCAAATCTCTGTCCATATCAGTCGCGCCGTATGTAGATTTTAACCTATCATGTTGATGGGAACCGAGACATAAGACAAGTGGTCCATTTTCCAATCCGATGTCAGTCAATGCGCTCCACATCGTGTAACGGTTTTGTGTGCCGCGGCCAACATAAACGCTATCGTAGTGAAAATGGTTATGTCCACCTTTTGCCATACACCGCAGCCATCGTTTATCAAAAGTGATGATAGGACCACCGAGGAATTCTTCGTAGAACTTCATAGTTAGCTGGCTATCCACAACATCAAGAATCGGTTTTGCGTGAGCGACCTCGGTTTGACGAAAGAAACTAAATGTCTGATTTCTTTCTCCGATGATACCATCTTCAATCTTCGTATCAGGTTGTAACCCACCACGTTGTGCAATGTTCTGTAATGTCCAATGTGCAGCTTTCTCTGCATCAGTCCTTGGATGGAATCCTCGGATAAAGAGATAACCATCTTCTTTCATCTTTTTGTGTAACGCGTTGAAATCATTGAGAAGTAGGGAAGAATCAGACAATTCAACGATTTCTTTTCCAAAATAAAACCGGTTTTCACCGAAGTCAAAGGGTGTTCCTATTTGGATTCTCTTTAGTTTTTTCATTGTCATAGTTTTCTTGATGATCAAAAGTATCTGGACTCAATCATAATTACTTGGTCGATGATCCCCAAGCAACCTTCTCTGTCGTGGGTTAGCAAGGTCAAGAATCGATTCATCAAACTGAAACTTATTCAAGTAGGGAGGGTATTTCTGTGTAATCATCCGTTGAGCAAAATGTACCTGTAGGAGGTAACGGACTTCGTTGCTGGTATTTGCTGAACCACGATGCCAAACTTCACTGCGGAAAAGCACCACATCCCCTGCATTGCATAAGATACTCTCCTCACCACGTTCATTCCACTTAGTCTGTCCATCTGGAGAACATCCGGAGAAATGACTACCCGGGACAAATTTTGTCGGTCCTAATTCCTCATACATATCATTGAGATAGTAATGTGCTGTTGTAATGAAGATTGGAACTTTGACGCGTGGATCGGAACGAACATCTGTGGGTAATCTAATGGGCAGCCAATCTGTATGTAACCCCTGATCTGGTCGTCCAGGACCCGTGATCCATGATTGCATACCGATACAATGACAATCTCCACCATGCGTTGCTTCTGCTACTTCAAGAATCGGTGATTTGTCAAGGAATTGGAGATAGAGTGGATCACGATTAAATGAGTTGTTTATGATTTTGTTAAGGAAACCACCACCATTGTCTGGTGTTTGGTGCTTATCATAGCATTCGGGGATGGTTTCTAAACGATCCATCGTATCTCGCAATATGGTGATTTCATCCTTATTTAGTACATTGGGAAAATAGACATAACCATCTCTTTCCAGTGCTTCAACTTGACTTTCTAAATCATTGTAGGCGACAAGTGAGAGTTCTTTTGCCATTTAAGTTTTCCTTTTTGCTTATATAGTAGATTTTGAAATTACTTGAACACTCTACACCGGCGAGGTTAGGAAACCTCGCCTACCGTCGGATGAAAGTGTAAATATAATTTTATACTTCACCATAGTAATTTAAGGTGTCCTGCTGTCTGTCCACGCCCCGAATCCAGCATGACATCCTTGAAAAAGTAAAGTAAGGACTATTGCATTTATTCTGATAATTCAATTACACCGCAACCGATACGCATGCCCGCAGCACCAGAAGGTTGTGAGGTGAAGTCGTCAGCATCAGCATGGACAATAATACTCTTACCTACAACATCAATGTCTGAACCTGTGCCAATTTCCCAGAGATCAGTGGTTAAGGAAATGCTACCTGTTCCATCTTCTCCGACGTTAATATTCCCGATGTCTCCCAAATGAAACTCACCTTCTCCCCATTTTCCGTGTGCAACACTTGTGGGATTCCAATGACCACCAGCGGATGTGCCATCGGGTGCACTGCAATCGCCGTATTCGTGTATATGAACGGCGTGAAGACCGAGGGTTGCACCTTGAATATCAATCATGAGCGTGATTTGGTCGCCGTTTTGCGTGAAAACTGCTTCTCCGGTTATTCCACTGTCGTTTGATGAACCAATCACGGCTTTTGCCTGTTTTTCAGGTGCGGTTGGAATAATTCCTGTCTGCTGTTGCATTCTCTCACACCCGATTAACGTGATAGAAATACTAATCAATAGTAGAAATATGGCTTTTACAATGATAAAGTCTTGCTTATTTCTCATTAGAAACTCCTTTGAACGATATTGTAATGTTAAATTGGTTTGATGATTGATATTATACAACGTTACCCTAAATTCATCAATCATAGTTACTTGGTTGATGATCCCCAAGCAACCGTTTCTGTCGTGGGTTAGCAAGGTCGAGAATCGATTGATCAAACTGGAATTTATTCAGATAGGGTGGGTATTTCTGTGTAATCATACGCATTGCATAGTGCACTTGCATGAGGTAACGGACCTCGTTACTGGTATTGGCAGTCCCACGATGCCAAACTTCACTGCGGAATAGCACAACATCTCCTGCATTACATAAGATGCTCTCTTCACCTCGGTTATTCCACTCTGTTGCTCCATTTGGAGTGCAACCAGAGAAGTGACTTCCCGGTACAAACTTCGTCGGTCCCAATTCTTCATACATGTCGTTGAGATAGTAATGTGCTGTGGTGATGAAGATTGGAATTTTGATGCGTGAATCGGAACGAATTTCTGATGGTAGACTGATTGGCAACCAATCGGTATGTAACCCTTGATCAGGTCGTCCCGGTCCTGTCAGCCACGAATGCATTCCGATACAGTGGCAATCACCGCCGTGCACAGACTCAACAACTTCAATCACAGGTGATTTATCAAGATATTGAAGATATAGTGAGTCACGATTAAAGGAATTGCTGATGAGTTTGTGGAGGAATGCATCACCTTTTTCAACCGTTTCGTCACGGTCATGTGACTCTGGCATTGCTTGCAATCTATCCATTGTCGCACGCAATTCAGCGATTTCATCTGAATCAAGTACACTTGGGAAATAGACATAACCATCCCGTTCAAGTGCTTCAACTTGGCTGTCTAAATCGTTGTAGGCGACAAGTGATAGTTCTTTCGGCATATTCGGTACTCCTTTCATACGGCAGACACTATCAGCGAGTCCGCTTCAACCATGCCCATGTCGTAGTGAGTTTGTCTGTAACGTCTATAGAGAGGGGTTCAAGTTTCAGTTGGTTTGTCACATCAACATATACCGGTTTACCAAAGCCAATTTCACCATCATTTTTATTTTTTGTGCTATCTTTGGCATCACTATTATCAAAGCTATAGTGTGCGTTTAAGCCGTCCTCATCTCCATTTAGAATTTTCATCATGAATCTGTTGATTTCTACTTCAGTCCGTGTGACTTCCCATATACGGATTTCGTCAATAAGTCCTTGACAGAACCACTTTATACTGTCTCCCACACCGATATATAGACTCGCATCGGTGGCCGCTAACTCTGGTACATCATAGGGGATACTTCCCATTTTCTTACCATTAATATAGGTTCGCATCTCTTTTCCATCCCAGACACCAGCCACATGCTGCCATTCATTAAGCTTAAAGCCTTGAACATCAAGGATTTTCGTACCTGGCCAGAGTACAAATCGCAATCCTGTTCCATTTTGGATAATCTCTGGAAAAATATAATCCCTTTTGCCTCCCCAATCCTTGGCAAGACATTCACCAACTGTCTTTTCCATGTTCATCCATGCCTCTATTGTTATGGCTTTTATGGGATTGATGCTATCACTATTAGGTACTTCTAAGGCTGTGGATCCATCTAATTCAAGTGCTAAGTTTTTTGCTGAAGATATACTGTGTATTGTGAGACATATTGCAATTAGCCATAATAGGAATCGTATATTCAGACTTCTCATTGCTTCTCTCCTTTGATAACTACGGGTCAATGTTTAACACTATGCTACGTTAACTTTGAGGAAGTTGTCAACATATTTATTGACTCTCAACGGAAATTGCAATCCTGTACAGTTGGCAAAAATTGATGGTTGAATACCTATTGATGAATGTTCTCCTGTTAAAGTCATTTTAGTCTTCATCAATAGACCAGGTGCAGTTAATATTATTGTCTTTGTAAAATTGCTTGAGAGCTGGCTTATCAAACCATAATTGCATTTCTTTGCTTACGATATGACCAACACTACTCACCTTTAGGTAAAGTCCACCGGCAGTCCATCCAGGTATTATGTTATATTTTCCTGTCTGTGCGGCGTAAATGCTGAGTAATGCCAATGGTTCCATTGCATCAAGATTTGCTGTTTTATGATTATCCTGTAGGAGTTCATAAACAGTTTTTCCTTCATGTCCCTCCTGAAGTTCAGGTTTGTCCATTACACGGCTATGAAAAACAAAATCATCTTCAAGTGTAAAGAGTCCACTGTCTTTGTGTTGTCTTTGTTTAAGTAGATTGTCACCTATATGTTCAGCCATCTTTAGGAAATCTGATTTTGGTTCTACACGGTATAGATCTACTAATGCAAAGATATACGCAGGTTCAAGGGCAGTTGTCTCAAAGTTCAAATTCGGTTCACTGCTTTTGTCATTACCAATGTCACCAATGCCAAAGTTCATGAACATAGTTCGTAGATAGTCTCTGAATTCAGTTCTTCCTTCAGAAATTCTATATCCGCGCGCACAAACTGAAGTAAATAGCGGTGTTATATTTTGTGGTAAAAATGATCCACCTTCTTTCGCGCCAAAGTATAACTTCGCATCTCTAAATGGTCCTATAATCCTATAATCTGTAAGGTCTGTTCCATCAATAATGATGCTTTTTAGTTTGTTATTTTGTGCGTCGTAGGAGGCGTTTAAGAAACCGATGATATGTTGTTCAACAGCCTCTTTAATGTGCATTATTTCACCGACACGTCCATACTTATATGCATTTTCAACGATTGTCAGCATACCCATCATCTGTGTAATAGTATGGTTCAATTGGTTGCCGACATAGACTCTCGGTTCAGTTGCTTGTGGATATTTTCTGCCGAACACATTGAGACCGCGTTTTGAACTCTGTGGATGAACCAGATTTGGCCAGATGCCAGTTTCAGGATCACGTTGTTTGATTATCAGATTCAATATACGTTCTGCCCAAATTCGTGGTGCTTCCTCCTGTTTTTGATATCCTAAACTGTATCCTGCATAAGCTAAGTCCAGAGCAACACTGATAAAAGACAAATCTCCACTGATTTTAGGTTCTTTAAATCCATCCCATGTTCTCTTCCAAGTACTTTCATGGTCAACTTGCTTTCTGAAATCCCCGTGTCGGTTGTAGTGAAGTGCATCCCAGTCTTTCATATTAACTTCCCAGATGCCTTTCATTAACTTTTCGCACCGTTCTTCATTCACCGCTCTCAACAATTCCCAGTAAGGGTATACATCTTCAATTTCGTGTACTACACCCTTCATGCCGTAAGTATTGGCAGTAACTAAGTCCACATATCCGTGTCCACCCCAATGAAGAACACCACTTTCAGGGTACCAGTAGTTGTTGAACAAAAATTCTGCAGCATTGCCTGCAGCATCAACATACTTACTATCTCCAGTGAATTGACTTAAAGAAGCCAATAATCGCATCAGGTTCTGTTGATTTTGAAAGAAACACCATACTGTTGGTTTAGGTTCAGTACCTGATCGGTAAGAAGTCTTTGAACGTGGTGCACTTAAATGGTCTATATCAAGGCAATCAGCGAAGAGTGGCATGTCGTTACCGCTGTATCTATCTCTCCCATGTTCTATTGCAGTGTCTGCAAAGAGAGTCGCAGCTTTTAAGAAGCGGTTACTATTGATTTCGTTGAGGTTCAATTGGTCTCTGCCAATCCATCGGTTCATTCTAATGTGATTCATAATCTCTCCTAACTGTTCCTGAACGAATTTCTATATCAAGAATATTGGATTATGTTACCACGATTTGTTTCAATTTACAATTCATTACACACTCCCAATTATTCAAAAAATTGCAGATCAATTACTTTGTATGCTATAATTTAGAAAATTGTGTCATATATGAATACTCTATAAGACTATAAAACTCGCATTAGTGTCAACGATTATATAATAGATTTTGATGAGGATAAAAAGATGAAAGCAAAAAATGCTTTGGTATTAGTACTGGCTTTCTTGGTTTTACACACGAATCCACTTGAAAGTCAGGTTGTAGAAAAAGGTTTAGTTAGTTATTGGAGTTTTGATGATGCGGATGTTCAAGGAAAAACCGTTATAGATCTTGTAGGAGGAAATGACGGAACGATTGTAGGTACACCTAAGCATGTCAAAGGCAAAATCGGTGAAGCGTTTGAATTCGGAGGAGAACCCGACGCTATTTCTGTTCCTTCTCCTGGGAATGGTAGTTTGGACTTTCATGCAGACCAAGATTTCTCAATGATGGCTTGGATCAAGGTTGACAAACCACCAGAATTGGACGGAGGACAGTCCACAATCATTAGCAAGGGAGATGGAGGTGGCAACGCCAGAATCCTCTGGAAAATTTTAGCGAC
Source organism: Candidatus Poribacteria bacterium (assembly GCA_965214095.1). Taxonomy (GTDB): domain Bacteria; phylum Poribacteria; class WGA-4E; order WGA-4E; family WGA-3G; genus MSPOR6. The sequence continues at coordinate 4,658,329 of OZ243938.1, forward strand.
TAAACTACAGATGACAATAGCAAATGAAGCTGGTGGAGGTCCCAAAATCGACTTTAATTCTGTCAGTGATGTTGTAGATGGAGATTGGCATCATGTGGTCTTTGTCTCCGATAGATCGGATACGACTCGCATCTATATTGATAACAAGCTTGATGCCGAGGGTGGACCTTCTGAAGGAACAGATGTTACCACAGACTCTCACTTGTACATTGGTGCATCTGTCAGAAGCGGCGAAGTCACACGTAGATATTTTGAAGGGTTAATTGACGAGGTAGGGATATATAATCGAGCGTTGTCAGGTGATGAAATCAGACAGAATTTCAATGCAAACGGACTTGATGTTAGTCCTCAAGAGAAACTGGCTATTGTATGGGGAGCGATAAAGGTTTCAAGGTAACTACAATTTGTGAACCTATAAGATATGAAGTGAGTTTGATAATTCAATTCAGTAACCATAGGAGGTCGGGTTGAATTATCCAACTCACATTAGATACAAAATATGGCTGAACGAAGTGTCACAGTTGCTTTGATAGTACAACTGTGACACTTCTAAATTCTTTGCGGGTTGCCCCTACTTTAAAATGACGAGTCGTCGTGTCTGTTGGAAGGATGGGGTTTCAAGTCTGTAAAAATAGACACCACTTGCAACCCGTTCTCCAAGTGTATTACGACCATCCCAATATGCAGCACGTTCTCGACTGTTATAGAAACCAGTAGATTGAAAACCGAGCGGAAGGGTGCGAATCAACTGACCTGTAGAATCGAAAATGGTTAACGATACAGGACTATCTTGCGAGAGTTGATACGGAATCCACGTCTCAGGGTTAAACGGATTCGGGTAGTTCTGCAAAAGCTGATTCTGATTCGGTTTACCAATACTATCAAGATTGACAGTCAAAACAGCGTTTGCCAAGTTCTCTGAAGTTACTTTAAACTGAATGTTTTGTGATTCAAAGTTTCCATCCGGACCGATAACGCGTAATTCAAGCACGTCTCCAAGTTTAACAACGCTTTTTCGCGTTAAGTCTACCGTTGCCGCTGCAAAGTATTCACCTTGTATCGGTGTGGTAATCACACCATTTGTTCTTAGGTTACGGACAATTACCTGATAGCCGTCAAAGATAGCTTTGTCTTCCAACTTTCCACTTACGACGAATGCCCACGTTTCCTTCAGTTTGACTATGTTAGGTGCTGCAGCCGCATCGTCGTTTTGGTTTGTCCACCGTGAACCGACGAAGGCAAAATTGCGAGTTTCTGGAACATTAACGATATAGCCTTGACCACCTTCAATCGTGAATCCATCGTTAGGTGCGGCGGGTGTCCAACCAACGAAACGTTGATTTTCTGCATCAAGTGCAATTACAACTGTTGCACCTGCTATCCCAGCGAGTGATTTTGCAGTCATAGGATTTGGTGATGCTAAAGGCAAAGAAAGCATGTTCAACCCTTTATTCAATGTGATGTTATAGATATTACCAAATTGATCACTTTTTTCCTTTGTGTCAAGTCTGGCGATAAACCCGTGTCTACGTCCATCCACTGAGTCATAATGCCCAACGACAGAGCCGTCTTGATTTATATTCCAACCTTCGGTGCTCACAGCACCAGGAAACTGCAATTCTTTTAGGTTGAGGGGGCTGCCGACATAAGTGCGCGGGACATCACCCACTGCTTTTGCTCTGCCGACGACACTTCTTGACTCGTTGAGACCGTGGAGAAAAAAGTATTCCAGATTTAGTGCGTTTGGAAGGTCAATAGATAGAAATCTACCAATTGAACTACGCATGTATGCATGATATATGCCTTCAGCATCTACATAGCTGCCTACGATATGACCTGTCCAACTTACAAAATCTGCGTAAGTTTCCGGTGCTCCGGGAAACTCGACTATCGTGTCCGCTGAGAATCCACGGCGAATACCAGAAGCATCTATAAAAGTACCTGTCAGTGCCCCTGTCGCATCACTATACCCGTATATCTCCGTTTCGACAGCACCTGGGAAATCGTATTGACGCATCTCACCATTTTCTAAGACGACACCGTGGAAAAGGCCATCGCTATCTTCGTAGTGACCTGCAGCTTCTCCATTATTACCGAAGGCATAGAAATAAGTGTTCTTTGAACCTGGGAAATCGTAGGTCGTAAAAATACCATTGATGAGTGTAAAACCGACATTTTTTTCCCCATCAGTACTTTTCGTGTTTCCTGCATAATCACCAAAATCGCTACTCGCTGTCACTCCGAGATGCTCTACACCTGGCACATCAATCGTCTCAAAAGTATAGTTTAGGTCAGGAGGACGTCGCACAGTAGTCGGCTTTAAAGGTCTAGCGATAAATCCGTGTGTACGTCCATCGCTTGAGGTATAGTGTCCGACGACAGAACTATCCTGATTGATGTTCCAACCTTCCGTGCTAACGCTATCGGGAACCTTAAATTCTTGTAGAGCGACGGGGTTGCCAACAAAGGTTAGTGGGACACCATCGACTGATTTCGCTCTGCCAACGGCAACCAGTGCATCATTGATCCCGTGTAGATAAAAGTATTCCATATTTGGTATTTCTGGAATACCTAGCGTAGCAAAACTACCATTAGGTCCACGCAGGTATGCATGATATGTGCCTTCAGCATCTATATAGCTACCCACGACATTGTCCAATCCACTAACAAAATCGGCATAAGTCTCAGATGCTCCGGGGAACTCAACGATTGTATCTCCTGAGAATCCACGACGCACACCAGATACATCAGTAAAATTACCGGTCAGTGCCCCAGTTGAATCGCTATACCCGTAGATCTCCGTTTGAACAGAGTTCGGGAAATCATATTGACGTAGTTCTCCATCATCCAAAATGACACCGTGGAAGAGTCCGTCGGTATCCTCATAGTGCCCCGCTGTGAGCCCATTATTACCGAGTGCGTAGAAATACGTGTTTTTTGAATTGGGGAAATCGTGGGTCTCAAAAACACCATCAATGAGTGTAAAGGCAACGAATTTCTCTCCATCAGTACTCAGCGTATAACCTGCGTAATCCTCAAAGTCGCTACTCGCAGTCAACGCTAGGAAATCTATACCTGGAACATCAATCGTCTCAAATGTATAGTTGTCGTTAACAGATTGGTTAATTTGTGCTGTTGCGTTCATCAGGAAAATGGAATTGAGACAAAACAACAACGTGAACATATATAACAAAAAACTGGATTTAATTTGACTGTGCAAAATGGATACCTCACTTAAGATATTTTCTATATAGATGGAAAGTAATTTGTCAGATATCCCGTTCAGAGGGGTGTTGCTTATACTTTTAAGTTTCGCAATTTTGCATTTAGCAATAGACTAAAAGCGAGAACAAGGTGTCCTGACACAATTAGATGTAACAAAAAGTATGCAACATTTCTCAAAAAAAGGCAAGGAGAATCTCATTTGTTTTCTTGATTTTCTTTATGGAATTTAAGGATAGACAGGTTGACGTTTACAGCAAGGGAGGGATATGGAAGATTACGATTTACAGGTCTTTCTTAGGCTTAAAGGAGTGTCACAGTTGCGTCAATAGTGCAACTGTGACACCTATGTGTTCTATACTGATTGAACTTACTTTAAGATTACAAGCTGCCGTGTTTGCTGGAAGGATGGCATTTCTAACTTGTAAAAGTAGATACCACTGGCAACTCTTTCACCTAAAGTGTTTTTGCCATCCCAATAAGCAGCACGTCCTCGGTTATAATAGAAACCTACTGACTGATATCCAAGAGTAAATTTTCGGACAAGCCCACCCGTTGTATCAAAAATAGATATAGAGACAGGACCGGCATTTGACAGTTGATACGGGATCCAAGTTTCAGGGTTAAACGGGTTCGGATAATTCTGCAATAAGAGGTTACCATTCGGTTTGCCAATACCATCAAGATTGACAGTTAGCAGTGCATTTTCCAAATTGTTAGGTGTTACCTCAAAACTGAATTTCTCTGAAGCGATATTACCGTTTTTATCGGATACCGTAACTTCCAGTGTATCCCCAACATGCACAACACTCTTCCGCGCTAAGTCGACAGTTGCAGTAGCGAAATATTGATCTCTTACTTGTGCTGTCAGAACGGAGTTTGTTCGGAGGTTTCGGATTGTGATTAGATACCCGTCGTAATTCTGCGTTCCTTCTAATTGACCACTTACGACGAATGCCCATACGTTTTGAGGTGTTAGAGTCGCAATTGGTGCTGCAGCTTCCTCGGTTTGGTTTGTCCACCGTGAACCGTTGAACGCAAAATTGCGATCTTCTGGGACATTTACGATATAACCTTGTCCACCCTCAATAGGGAACCCATCGTTTGGCGCACTTGGTGTCCAACCTATGAATTGCTGATTTTCGGCATCAAGTGCTATTACAACTGTCGCGCCTGCTATTCCAGCGAGTGATTTTGCGTTCATCGGTTTTGGTGGTGCTAATGGCACAGACAGCATGTTTAAACCTTTGGTGAGTGTGACGGTGTACGTGTTACCAAAGTGATCACTCTCTTCCTTAGTACTGAGTCTTGCGACAAAGCCGTGTCTACGTCCATCTGCGGAGACATAGCTTCCGACGACAGAACCGTCCTGATTGATGTTCCAGCCTTCCGTTCTAACACTTCCCGGATATTGCAATTCATGTAGTCCGTGCTGGAATGAACCGACATACGAGCGCGGAATGTCTCCTTTAGCTTTAGATCTGAGAATGACTGTGAAACCTTTTGATTTTACATCTGCGGCTCCGTGAAGGAATAAGTATTCCTGAATGGATGGATCCAGATGGTCCACAACTAAGTACCTGCCATCCGGTCTATACGCGAATGAATGATATAGACCTTCAACGTCTACGTAGCTGCCTACAACAAGACCGTTTGCATACACAAAATCGGCATAAGTTGCTGATGCTTCAGGAGCCTCAACAACTGTATCACCTGAGAATCCGCGGCGAACGCCATCAGCACCTATAAAATTACCTGTCAGTGCGCCGGTTGCATCACTGATACCGAATATTTGCGTTTCGACAGCATCCGGAAAATCGTATTGCCGTAGTTCACCATTTTCTAAGATGACACCGTGATAGAGACCATCACTATCTTCGTAATGCCCAGCAGCTTGCCCGTTATTACCGAGTGCATAGAAGTACGTATTTTTGGAACCGGGAAAATCATAGGTCGCAAAAACACCATCGATCAGTGTAAAACCGACTATTTTTTTTCCATCAGGCCTCCGAGTGTTACCAGCGTAGTCTTCAAAATCGCTACTCGCTGTCAATTCTAAAAAATCTACACCTGGAACATCAATGCTCTGAAATACATAGTTGAAATCGGTGTCTGGGGTAGCGGGTTGCGTAGCAGTATCCTGTGCGGGTTTTGCGATAAACCCGTGTCTACGTCCATCGGCTGTATCATAGTGTCCGACGATAGAACTGTCCTGATTAATATTCCAGCCCTCTGTGACAACACTACCTGGATACTGCACTTCATGTAGTTCATACCGAAGCGAACCGACATAGGTGCGTGGGACATCATCCACTGCTTTTGCTCTGCCAATGACAATCGTTACATCGTTGATTCCATGCAGAAAAAAATATTCCAAATTGGACGGGTCCAAAAGTTCTACAGTTACGAATTTACCTTCTGGATCAACTAGGTATGTATGATATAGACCTTCAGCGTCTATGTACGTGCCTACAATACGACCACTTGAATTCACAAAATCGGCATGAGTTGCTGATGCACCAGGGTACTCAACGATTGTCTCTCCTGAAAATCCTCGGCGAATACCGGAAGTATCTATAAAATTGCCTGTAAGTGCACCGGTTGCATCACTAATACCGTATATCTCCGTTTGGACAGCACCCGGAAAATCGTATTGTCTCAACTCACCATTCTCCAAAATGACACCGTGGTACAAACCATTGCTATCTTGGTAATGCCCGGCCGCTTGTCCATTATTACCGAAGGCATAAAAATGAGTTTTCTGAGAGCCGGAGAAATCATAAGTTGTAAATACGTCATTAATGAGTGTAAAGGCGATTTCTTTTTCACCGTCAGCACTTTTCGTGTAGCCGGCGTAATCTTCAAAGTCGCTACTCGCTGTCACCGCTAAAAAATCTACACCTGGAACATCAATGCTCTCAAAGGTATAGCTGGAGCCGGTGGACGCAACAGCGGATTCACTGTTATCTTGGGCAGCAGTGTCCCTTAGGAAAAAGGAATTGAGGCACATGAACAATATAAACGTGTAAAACAAGAAACTGGTCTTAATCTGAGTGTGCATAATGCAAACCTCACTTAAAGTATTTTCTCCAAAGATAAAAAATAATATAATATATTACAGGACTTACCCACTTCCTCTTAAAGTCCCTCTGATAAGGGAATTTAGAGGTTAAAAACACCTGTATACTCTCACTACGAGGCATTTCCAGCAAAATCATACTTTGCCTGTTCAATTTACGTAAGTCCTATATTAGATACCCTGTCCTGAGTTATGATGCTTGTATTTGAAGTTCGCAAGTTAACGTTTAACAATTCAGTAACTTAGGGTTTGGACATCTTTTGTTATGCTTATACGGAGTATCACAGTTACACTGTGCAACTGTGATACCAGTAGGTTACTGATTGACGCTACTTTACAATGACGAGTCGTCGTGTTTGCTGGAATGATGGCGTTTCTAACTTGTAAAAGTAGATACCACTGGTGACTCTTTCACCTAAAGTGTTTTTGCCATCCCAATAAGCAGCACGTCCTCGGTTATAATAGAAACCCTCTGATTGATGTCCAAGAGTAAGTTTTCGGACAAGTCCACCCGTTGTGTCAAAAATAGATATAGAAACAGGACCGGCATTTGACAGTTGATACGGGATCCAAGTTTCAGGGTTAAATGGGTTCGGATAATTCTGTAATAAGAGGTTACCATTCGGTTTACCAATCCCATCAAGATTGACAGTCAGTAGTGCATTTTCCAAACTGTTGGGTGTTACCTCAAAACTGAATTTCTCTGAAGCGATATTGCCGTTTTTATCGGATACCGTCACTTCCAGTGTATCTCCAACATGCACAACACTCTTCCGCGCCAAGTCGACGGTTGCAGCAGCGAAGTATTGATCTTTTACTTGTGCTGTCAGAACGGAGTTTGTTCGGAGGTTTCGGATTGTGATTAGATACCCGTCGTAATTCTGCGTTCCTTCCAATTGACCGCTCATGACGAATGCCCACGCGTTTTGAGGTGTTGGTGTTGCAATGGGTGCTGCAGCTTCCTCGGTTTGGTTTGTCCACTGTGAACCGACGAAGGTAAAATTGCGAGCTTCTGGAACATTAACGATATAACCTTGTCCACCTTCAATCGTGAAGCCGTCGTTAGGTGCAGCGGGTGTCCAACCAACGAAACGTTGATTTTCAGAATCAAGTGCTATTACAACGGTTGCCCCTGTTATTCCTGCGAGTGATTTTGCGTTCATCGGTTTAGGTGGTGCTAATGGCACAGACAGCATGTTTAAACCTTTCGACAGGGACACGGTGTAAGCGTTGCCAAAATGACGGCTCTCTGCCTCGGTAGTGAGTTTGGCGATAAACCCGTGCCTACGTCCATCTGGTGAGTCATAGTGTCCGACGACAGAACCGTCCTGATTGATATTCCAGCCTTCTGTGCTAACGCTGCCTGGGACCTGCAATTCATGTAGCCCATACAGGTATGATCCGACATAGGAGCGCGGGCGGTCCCCCACCGCTTTGGCTCTAGCAATCACAAACACACCACTGCCCTCTGCGTCGTTAATCCCGTGGAGAAAAAAGTATTCCAGATTGGACGGGTCCAGGTAGTCCAGAATTACAAACCTGCCACTCCGTAGATGCGCGTATGCATGATATAGACCGTCAGCATCTACGTAGCTGCCGATAATAGAGCCTGCGGCATTCACAAAATCGCTGTATGTTGCTGTTGCCTCGGGTGCCTCAATGATTGCGTCACCTGAGAAGCCGCGACGCACGCCAGAAGCGTCAATAAAATTCCCTGTCAGTGCGCCGGTCGCATCACTGATACCATATATGAACGTTTCAACGGCACCCGGAAAATCGTATTGCCGCAACTCGCCATTTTCTAAGATGGCACCGTGATAGAGACCATCGCTGTCTTGGTAGTGTCCGGCAGCTGTCCCATTGTTGCCGAGTGCATAGAAATAAGTGCCCTGCGAGTCAGGGAAATCATAAGTCGTAAAAACGCCATCAATGAGGGTAAAGGCGACCTCTTTTTCGCCATCGGGACTTTTCGTATAGCCAGCGTAATCCTCAAAGTCGCTGCTCGCAGTCAACGCTAAGGAATCTACGCCCGGAACATCAATACTCTCATAAGTATAGTTGAAGTCAGGGGGTGGCGGGTACGCTATATTTCTGAATTGTGCAGCGGTTTCGGCAGTGGGTTTTGCGAGAAACCCGCGTCTCTGTCCATCTGCTGAGTCGTAGTACCCGACGACAGAACCGTCCTGATTGATATTCCAACCCTCCGTGCTAACGCTGCCCGGAAACTGTAATTCAGATAATCCTTGTTGGGATGTGCCGACATAGGAGCGCGGAATGTCATCTCTCGCTTTAGCGCGTGCAACGATAATCCTTGTATCAGTGATACCGTGGATAAAAAAGTATTCCAGCAGTGATGAGTCCAAGTAGTCATGAAATACAAATGTGCCATTTGAAGTGCGCACGTATGGATAATATAGACCGTCAGCGCCTATGTAGCTGCCTGTAATAGCACCACTTGCGTTCACAAAATCAGCATAAGTTGCTGTTGCATCAGGTACTTCAATGATTATGTCACCTGAGAATCCACGTTGAACGCCAGAGACATCTATAAAATTACCGGTTAATACGTCCTTTGAATCACTGTAACCGTATATCTCCGTTTCGATGGCACCCGGAAAATCATATTGCCGCAACTCGCCATCTTCTAAAATGATGCCGTGATGAAGACCATCACTATCTTCGTAGTGTCCCGCAGCTAATCCATTATTACCGAACGCATAGAAGTAAGTGTTCTGCGCGCCGGGGAAGTCATAGGTTGTAAAAACGCCGTCTATAAGTGTAAACCCGACCATTTTTTCACCATCGGCACTATTCGTGTAGCCTGCGTAGTCCTCAAAATCGCTACTCGCTGTCAACGCTAAAAAGTCTACGTCCGGCACATTAATACTCTCATAAGTGTAGGTGAAGTCAGGGGATGTGGGAGTAGGATCATTATCGGTTTGTGCATCGGTGTTGCTTAAAAAAAAGAAATTGAGGCATACAAACAACGTAAACGTGTAAAACAAAAAACTGGTTTTAATCTGAGTGTGCATAATGCAAACCTTTCTAAATTATTGTGAATTCGATATTAACGATTTTCCGTGAATGTTGCAGGGATTCAACACCAATGTATGTTTAGCATTGTCAAGAAACTGCACCTACCGCTGTAATGTGCGAAAATTCAGAGATAAAAACTCAAATTCTCTAATACCGAACTCACATTATTAATACATTTATTAATGATTTAATATGTTTCAATAATCAATCAGAGTATATTGAGGTATTATACTCAATCAGATTAAGACATAATTATTTTGATATGGTTTAGACAAATTAATATTATTCAATACTATTTTGTAATGACCAAATACTATTTTATTCTTTGTGTGGAATTGGATTGTGAGGTGTTTTTATTTATAATGGTGGGATTTTTGACAGGGTTATTTTGTTTAAGGCTTTAACGCAATTTGATTTTCTTCCATACAATAACGGCAACACCGAATAAAGCAAAACCAAAGAGTGTAAATGGCATTTGCCACAGTAGAAAACTCATATGTGTATGGATGTATGAGTGTGCTTTGAAGATTACAAACCACGATAATGGAGCTAAAATTGAAAACCACGTTGTCCAAAATAATGCTTTGCATTTCTGTGAAAGTTCCTCTATATCCCTTTTGATCAGCACAGATAGTAGAACAGATATTGCTATAAACAGAACTATGAGATAATAATATCGTATTTTGAATAGGTGGTTTGTGACAAATGCATTTGTTTGGGAAAGATAGTTGTTGAAATCAAAGAAAACACCATTCATGTAGGTAATGACGACCCCTATTGCTCCTGCTTCAAGACTTGCTGCATATACGGGTGGAAAGTCTTCCGCTTCTCCATAAGTTCGCTTTCCAAATGACCATATCACATGCTCAATTCCATCCATAAATCCACCTTTGATAGCACCAATCTGGTAACATAACATTATTAGACTAAGTAAAATTGCAACACCAGTACCGACTGCTGTTGCAAACGAATATTTCAGACATTGATCTCTGTTCCATTTGTCAAGAATAGCATAGTAGATACACGGTGTTACCATCATTATCAGTGTTGTTGTGATGTATTCGTATCCGTTGATGAAACACTTTATGGAGACCGCTATGAAGATTAAAATACCGAACTTGGCAATTTGGTGTTCATCTGAATCTCTGTTGTTCTTCAGATAATATAAGACAACGATCATTGGTAGGTAGAACGCCCATAAACTCCACCATAGATTACGACCAAAGACTGTCAACCATTGGGATAGAACTACAGAACATAGGACGCATATTCCAACCCATCCACCGAATTCCTCATAAAACCAACCGATAACATAAGTGATTGCAATTGCTGAAAGTAGAGAAGTTAAACCCCAAAAAATCCACAACTTAACTATAGGTGTGAAAGGAATGATTCTGTCTAATAGGCTAAAAATCATACCTTGACCACCAGGTTGTGAGTTGTAGGTTGAGAATGTATCAAAAGTGCGGCCATTGAGATAGGCTATATATTGGTTAGCAACCTTCTTTGTAGTTCCTGTATCATTTTCAACTATCGTGACGATTCCATCTCCATTTAGTCCTCCAGCAGATAGGATGCCGTGCTGACGAGATTTGACCATCCTTCCCATTATATGACCTTCGGTGTCTCGTTGATGATTTTTGAACCAGTTTTGTTCTGCGACACGGCCTGCATTTGTGTAGAATCCTGCAAAAATAAACAGGATTGAAATAACCCATATTCCTATCTTCTTTATATTATTTGACTTACTAAGATTTTTTAGGTGTGATGTTAGCATATCGTTTATTGTGTAGAGTTTATTATGAATAATTACATCCTTTATTCCATGCTGTACAAACAGCAAAACCAAAAAGCGTAAACGGCATCTTCCATAGAAGAAAACTCATGAGTATATAAACATGAGAGTGTGCCTTGAAGTTAATAAATCATGAGATGTGTGTTCTTTGATTGATTCATACGATTAGATAGTCTATTCAACATATAATGTAGACTTGATATGATACAATAGGTGAATGACAGTATTGAATTACTGTAAGGACATATAAAATAGAAGTTTGAAGAGCCAAACACAGTATTTTAATTTATGAATAGAGATTTCTTCACCATTGATTTGCTGGAGCCATCTTCCAACCCGTTACATCGGCCTTAATATCCCCACCTTTACTGAATAGGCATATTCCAACATCTTCAGGATTATGTATTTTTCTGTCTACTACTGCTTGACGTTCATTGATAAAAACTTCCACAAGCGGTCTGTCAAGAAATATACGTAAGTTTAAATCCTCTCCCTTTAGCAATTCAAACGGTGCCTCACCGTAAGGTTGAGAACTGCCATACGGTTTTATCTCATCATTCCCATCTCCCACCGAAACAATCATCTTATCAGCAGAATAGAATATCTCAATCCCCTTTTTGTTGTCTTTGTCGCAGAATACTTTTACACCGTAGTCAATTGCATCAGTAGGTTTGATTGTGACACTGAGTTCAAGCGTATCACCTGAGATGTTCTTCAGTTTATATTCTTCACCGTTTTTAACTGTAATGTTGTTCTCAACTGTTTGGTTATAGCGGAGACATTCAAGCTCTCGTACTGGTTTAATTCGGACAATCCCGTCATCAGGAAGACTCAACTCCCAAGGCAATGAGAAAACACAACTCCATAAAGTGTTACCAAGGTTAGACAGTAGGTTGGTAATAACAACTCTACGTCCATCTGGTGTTAGAAAAGTCTTCGGTGCCCAATAGATAGGTATGCCACGATAATTGTTACGCCAACTCATTCTGGTATGATATTCGGGTGTGAACTTGTCATTTTTCCATTCACCAAGATAGTATCGCGCTCCCCAACCATGACTGATAAGTAGCATCATGTGCTTGTTGCCTAGTTTGAAGAAATCGGTACAGGAATGGTCGTGATGTTCAAGTCCAGGTAATTCCTTTGTCATAAATTGACCGAGAAACTCCCAGTTTTTAAAGTCTTTTGAGCGCATGAGTGTTGTTCTTTTATACCAATTGCCAAATCCTGGACGTGTATCCTCCATAGCATGGTCACCCGTAAAAATGTAATAGTAATCACCCTCCACCCAAGTCGTTGGATCCCAGAAAGTCCAATACTCAGCATCCCGTGCCTCTTGTGGCACATCTATCTCAATAGGTTTAGACCAGTTCTCCAAATGCTCATCTGATGCTTCAATGTAAGTTGCGCGTCCACCGAATATGCCAACAAAGATAACTTTCTTACCATCTTTTGTGATAATCGTGCCACCAGTGCCACAGCCACCAGTGCCCAAGGCACAATCCCTACGCCTTCTCCAATGAACAAGGTCGGTACTAGTGAAATGACCGAAAGCGTGTTCGTCACCCTTGTACATATAACCGAAATGATACTGCCCTTTCCAATAGATCATAAAGTTCGGATCAAATGGATAGTTTCTTTCGGAATCTCCATCGGAGTTAACCAGATGATATGTCGGACGACTTGGATCATGCATGAGTCGTTGGCGAAAATCACGAACAATACGAACTGCTTCGTTGTCCATGGTAAACATGTGTCTATCGTCGCGATCAAAAACTATGTAATCGTCCTCTTCATTCTCCTTCACTGCTGCTCTGTTCACAAACTCAGGAAATTTTCCTGCACGGTCTTCCCACCATGCATCTTGCGAGAAGTCATACCAACTGAATGGTTGCATATCCGATGATTCATTAGGCTTTAACTTCATAATTTCTTCCTGCGTTAAAGCTTCTGCATATATTCGGACATCCTTAACTTTTCCCTTGAATGATGTAGCATAGTTAGGATTTAAATTGACACATCCAATTACGAGTTGGAGGTAGGGACTGTTTAGAAAATCAAAAGGTTCTTCAATAATATAGTCTGCGTACACTTCTCCATCACGATAAACGATAACAGAATTATCCTTGTAGACAGCTGCCATCATCATGAACTGTCCAAGGATGATTTCTTGTTCTGGATTCTGTGCCAGTTGTTCTGGACTTTGTGTGCGTGTGTTTTCATCACTCGCAGTAGACCACTTACCTGGAACGTCATTTCCAAAAGCAAGTGCGTCATATTTGTCTGCTGCTTGCACGGTAATTACGCTACAGTGTTTTGGATCTTCCTCATCAAAACAGAACCAACTAACGAGTGTCTTATCTGTTGATGTCATTGGGACACCTTCCTCTGTGTTATATGTCTGATGCGACAATTGTTGAGGCAGCATGTACGGTGAGTTCTTTCAGATTAAGAACTACTGTCACCGTTTTTCACCAGGTTTTCTAAATTTAGAAGAATAACTATCTCCTTCTGGATCATACGAAACTGTCACTTGTCCATCTACTACGACTAATCGCGGTACAGTCCGTTGTCGACCATCACGTTCTGGTCCTCGCATAACAAGCAAATTGTTCCTCGGTCATATCTTCAACCATATCACCCCATCGGTCTTGCGGATCAACCACACCACCACCCCAATTTGTATTTTTCGACTGATACTTAATCAGAACACCGCGTCTGGGTATTGAATTTTTCCACTTTAAGGCACCGTGTGTGCAACCACCATCCATAAAGAAGAGTACATCTCCCGCTTTCATAACAGGTTGTACCACTAACCCCATCGTGTCATCACACGTACGAATTCCGCGTGGCATAGAATACTGAGTCTTGTGTGAGCCTGGTACACATGCAAACCCGCCTAATCCGGGTTCAACGTCTCGCAACTGCCATGTGATAGTGACAGTCTCAGCATAACTGCGTCCGTTTTTAAAATCATAACCACGTGAAGGACTTATCGGTTCATTGCCATCGTGCAGTGAATGACCTGAAGTTCCTTGAACTGCACAGAAGACAGTCGCTCCACCTGTGCGATACCCACTTCCCCCCATCCAATTGAGCCGCTGTACTACAGTTGGATGTGCGATCATACGGCGGAATGGAGCATTATATGGGTCGGGAAGGTCTAACAATCCTGGTAAGAGTGGACGACCCGTGCCAGCTTGACTAACAGAACCTCTTGCCAGTTCATCACCTACGACGATACGATCTTGATATTTATCTACTGCCTCATTTGCCTCTGCAAGCCATCTTTCATCCATCACACCACGCACGACCAAATATCCGTTCAGATCCCAAAAGTAAAATTCTTTCTCATCAATTCCAGAATCCGGATCACGAATATATATGGATGGATGCATGACAGATGTGTCCTCTTCTACCCACGTCTTTTCACCATTAGTATTTAACACAGGTGGTGGATTTGAACCTTTAAATCCGGGTCTATACATGACAGCCTTTTGTGCTGGTGTCGCTTCATCTGCCCATTCCGGTAAAGATTCGGTCTCTGAATGTGGTCCAATTGGATTGGATTGAATTGCCGCACGGGCAATATACGAATATGATAGAAGCTTTTTCGGTTTGTCTTTCCACGGATGAAGACCTTGGAGCGTAGGTACAGCAAGTAAAAACAGATCTCCTGCATTCATTGTTGGTTGTTGGACTAATCCCATATCGTCAATTCCGTTCATCAAGTCGTGTGGGGTTTCAACATTACTCTTATGGCTTGCCTGAACAACAACTAAACCACCGTCGCCTTCTGCGATATCTTCTAATACCCAGATCGCTTTCACTCCTTGACAACTTCTTCGTCCGTTCTGTTGACGATATGCTAAGGATGGATTTCGCGGTTCATCTCCACCTACAAGTTTTGTGTTTATTTCACCATCGCTTTGTCCTAACAATTGAGGTGCTTGATCCAGTCGGAATCCGTGTCCGATAATCTGATTCAGATACCACACCAATTTTGGATGTACCAATAAGTCTCGGAACAATTCTCGGTATGGACTTGTCCCTCCTAATAGCGTATCACTCTCTCCAATAGACTCTAATGCCTCGTTTAGTGCTGCCACTTCATCTTGTGTTAGGACACTTGGAATATGTAAATATCCTGCCACATCAAAAGCATAGTTTTCTTCATTACTCATAACTTCACTATCCATTTTCCCTCCTGAAAGTGCCGATATTAGCATCTAATAGTTGGTCATTATATCAATTACAAACTTGACTGTCAATGAATACAACATTTTCGGGTGTTTAGTTCTAATAGATAAGATATCATTGTGCATCGGAATATTTATGGTGAAGCATAGAATTATATCTACACTTTCTATCAGCGGTAGGCGAGGTTTCCTAACCTCGCCTCAGCAATGTGGAGAACTAATTCAATAATTTGCCATAGATATTATAGTGGTGTCATTTCTTATTGTCTGAACCAGGATTTTCAAGATTAGTAGATTTGCAGGATTATGAGTTTGGCTCTGCAAAGTTCCTATTCCCAGTTTGACGTTTATTCTCTGGATGACTCTTTGATGTTTCAGACTCTTATCGTGTAAATCCTGAAAATCCTGGTTCAGACAAAAAGGAATACAAACCCATAACGAATTTAACGTTTGTGATTAATATTGAACAAGAATCCTCAGACTAAATAACCCTGTTAATTACATCATATTGTTGATTCTTCCATTAGTTTCTGCTATACTATGCATTGTAAATTAAAAGTTGTATTCATTGGAATGGTATTTCTCTTTACAAACATCTGGTAGTTGTGATAATATATGTGAGGTAATTGTCTAAAAGAATTCGTAAAGAAACAATAACGACATCAACAAAAAGTAAACAGATAATACGACTGCTTCCACCTAATGACAGTGTATGCAATTTGGTGATAAAGTTGATTGATAAGAAATTATTTCGTCAGAAATATCTACTTCATCTTATTAGCAATCCATTTACCATTTACCCATTTGCTGCGGGAGTACTTGGAGTTTTTGCTTCATGGGTTTTCAATTTAGAACCACAGATACTATATTTGTTTGCTGGTGCTGTCGTCGGTCTTGGATTACCAATAGGCGCGTTGATAACGAAGTGGACTTCTGGCACGGATGACATTGCAAAAAAGGTTCATGAGGAACTTCTTCATGATGCACATCAACAACAGGAAGAGGAACTTAACGCACTTCATCAGCAATTGCTTAAAGATGGTGACCAAAGAACCGAACAAATGCTTGAAGAACTGCGGATGTTACACGAATCTTTTCAAGAAGAAGCAATGGACACAGGTTGGATGGCTTCTTTGCCACTTACCGTAAGTGCTGAAATCGCTGGTAAAGTCTCAGATCTTTTCAATCAAGCAGTTCAATGTCTCAAAGACACCTTGAAAATGTACGAGAAGTCAAAAGATTCAAAATTGGCAACCGTCAAACGTGTATTACAGCAACACCGAGAACAACAAATCGCTGATGTTCAGCAGACAATAGTACAACTTACAAATCTCTATGCACGCGTCATAACAATTAGTCCTGAAAGCAATGAGACAGAACTCTCACGACTCCGCACTGAACTTGATGAAAGTCTCGCATTTGCCAAGAAAGTTGACGAGCAAATACGAGAATCTACACCAAATATTGATGTTGATTTGTCTAATGTGGAAACTTCAATTGGAGAATCAACAATTACAACGCATCAGAATGTTGAATCTACGGAAGAAAGCAATTATCAGTGAATATGATTGATATGAATTCATTTCTTAGCTCTGGAGGGAATCAATGCAAAACGGAATCACTCGGCTATACAATGCAATCTGGTATACACAAGTTGGACGTGCCCTTGAACAGAAAGATATAGAAAAAGAAAATGCGGAAAATACACAGGATTTGTTTGCTGAAGAGCTCAACAACCGTGAAGATATTCAACCCAGTAAACGTGGACATAGTCAACTAAGTAAATCTGAAGTTTTACACGATTCCAAAGTTAACAGCAAAACATCCGGGATAGTAACTCAGAAAATACTCATAGATAATCTGGATGCTGTCCGACAGACTTATGAAGACATAATCAACGATAAAAGGAATAATATTCAACGATACAAACTTGCAATAGGACAACTCATTCCTCTTATAGAACAGAAAAAGAACTCACTGAAAAGTATTTTAGATGATATGGATAAGCTTGAGAAGATGAAGAAGGCTGCAACTGCAAAGTCCAAAAATATTTCCTTAGAACTAAAAGGGTCTGGCTTATCAGACAGGGAGATAGAACAGCATCCAGACTATACACGATGCATCAGTTCATATAATGATTTCGATTCTACCGTCAAGGAGAAAAACGTTCGTGTGGACGAACTTGAACTGGATATTGAACGTGCACAAGCAGATATTGAACATCATAAATCTAATATCACACACCTTCACCGTGATGTAGAAAAGATAAAAACAGAACAATCTGAAGCGATAGCAGACCTTATTACTGCTCGTGAAAAAGAGAAAATTAATGAAGTTTTATCGGATATCAAAGTAGATTGACATTAAAATCAAGAAATAACAATTATGAATAATCAGTTAATTTCATATAGGAGGATTTACAATGGCAAACGGATTCACCCGTTTTTTTAAAGCGTTTTGGTATACACTTACTGGTCGTGCTCATGATCAGGCTGACAAATTGATGGAAGACCCTCATGCTATTCGCGGAGCTTATGAGGATATTATCCGTGACAAACAAGGTAATATCCAACGATACAAACAAGCAATTGGGCAACTCATTGCACTTGTTGAACAAAAAAAGAACTCACTCAAGGCACTTACCGAAGACATAGGCAAACTCGAACAGATGAAGACAGGGGCAATTGCTAAGGCGAAAAGTACGGCTGCAGAATTGCAACAAGCTGGTACGTCAGATGAAGAGATCAAACAACATCCAGAATATGTCCGGTGTGTTGGCTCATTTAACGATTTTCATTCAACTTTGGAGGAGAAAAACGCGAGAATTTCCGAACTTGAAGAAGATATTGATAGGGCACAAAATGATATTGAAGCACACAAAGTTCAAATTACTGGGCTGCACCGTGATCTTGATAAAATTAAAACAGAACAATCTGAGGCTGTTGCTGACCTGATTACTGCCAAGGAACAAGAGGAAATCGCAGATATGTTGTCTGGTATTAGTACGGATGGAACTTCTGCTGAATTGACACGGATGCGTGAAATTCGTGAAAAAGCAAAAGGACGTGCAGTCGTAGCACAAGAACTCGCTGGTACAGACTCACGTGCAGAAGAAGAGGAATTTCTTGCTGCAGCGAGTACTACTGCCGCTTCTGATGAATTTGACTCACTCATCTTTGGAGCACAACAAACCGATACGCCAGCACAAACTGATGAGGCAAAGAGCGAATCACAGAGTGATTCAGAACTGCCGTTATAATTATTTAAAATAAGCTAATTCGTATCTGCGGGTAATTCTGCCTATTCAATACATACTGTATTTGGGGCATAGATACCCGCTTGATATGTTAATATATCAAATAAAAGCGAGATTGTTAATGAACGTAAACACGTGGCATCAGGATAATACACCGAGTTGTTGGGAAGGGGTTTTAGAAAGGCTTAAGTCGTTTGAGACGCAGGTACACCACATTAAAGCAGCAAAAAAACGGTCAAAGATACCGTCTCAGATGCTTGATTCTTTCTATCACCTTCACGATAACTTGATTGCTGAAACAAGCGATACTTTGCGTTCATATCAAAATACTCAGTCTTTTGACTCTCTACATTCAGTATTGGATAATTCATTTGTTGAGGCAATTTGGTTATCACTTGACCAATATCCTGAACTTGTCAATCACAAAGATATAGAAAACCTTGACACTGCAGGTTCCAAGATCTTCACACGATTTTCCCCTGATGCCCCAACGAATGTCGCTGATAGAGAGAAATTAAAATCTAAGATTCAACAGGTTTTTAAATTATCTTCCGATACATTAGAAAGACTGACAAGTAAACTTGGTAATCGGACTGCACCATTACAACACAGGCATCAAATTATGAGATGTCTACAGACAAGGTTCAATCTGGTATCTGGAAATCCTGAATTGGATAGTGATGTACTCAGACTGTTTCAAGAGTTATATCCCACTGCCCCTTTTGATGTCGGGGAAGTAAAACTGATAAAAACTTGCTCCGCACTTTACTTCTGTTTGCCTTCTAAAGTGAAGGAGATTGACACAGAATCTCCAGGTAATATAAAGTCTAAAGAAACAGATAAATCTCATAATGTAAAGCCAGGTAAAAAATTAGGGTACGCGCAATTTCTCAGAAGGATTTGGCAGGTTGAACCTTTCGCACACTTTCCAGTCTTTGGTACATTTAACGCCGAGGAACTTGATCCCAGTTTCCGAACAATGATTGCTGATGACACAGGCCTATCTATTGATTTGGTAACAACTACACTCACACGGATGATCGGCTTTCTACCCATAGAGGAACTGGATAAGTATCTTATTCATGACACTTGGGGACATCAATGGCAAGAGAGTTTGCTTGATTTTGAGGAACTTTATACAGAATTATCACTTTTTAACCGTCCACTATCTGTAATGGAATCTGCTTCTGTCTTAGGTGAACATACTACATTTGGTGATGCGTTTCTCAAAACTGCTTCGGGGAAAATACAACTGGATCCGGATATTCTTACAAAATTTATAGATTCTGAGTTGTATGAACGATCTATTGTCGCATTTACGCCTATTCTGGCAGAAATGTTGGCGGATGTTGTAGAATACAAATTCCTAAAACTACATCCTGAACAGGTCAACTTAATGCCAAGTTCGTCCCTACTTAAGGACTATCCGAGCAAACTTGATTTAACGCTTGAGGATCTACACAACTGTTTTGAACGCGCATCTGAAGCATTTCAGACTTGGGTAGATTCGGATGAAGCCAAAAATAGATTACATAATGAGATATGTGAAAAATTTGATATTCAAGAGAGCGAAAGTAATTACAAAGAATTGAATGACATTCTTGAAAATGCAGTTGCAATTTGTAAAGAACGACTTGAAAGGTTTTATCAACCTGAATGGTATTGGGAAAAGACTGAAGACAACAACTTAAAACTAAATGCATTCAGTTTCGCCGCACTCAACTTTCTCCGTATTCATACCGCTTTCTTACATACTTATCAAAGATTATCACAAATTGAAACTTCGTATGGGTTTATGGATGCACTTGTTTTGGCAATGGGAACTTTTTTTGAAAAGGAACCGCAACGACATATTTGGCAACTTGACAGTTTTTTGACTGAAGGTTTTCTACCACGATGGGAAATGTTTGCTCAGGCAAATTGAAATAAAAGGCTGATCTTTCTTGAAGGGTGGAGGACAAGACAATCGCTATCAAAGACCCTACCTACAAATTCCGAACAGAAGCTGGATTACTAATAAATTCCGGCACATCGCGAAGCATCGTACTTCACGGAAATATACACGACATTTTTTATGTTTCCGATGAAGATACCGAGGATTATATCCCACTCGTGTCATTTCTGACACATAGTTGGGATATTTCTGGTTATATCTTAATAGTCTACGAACTCAATGGACCTCTCCGTTTTTTACATACAAGTGATCGTGAAAGGGTTAAGAACGCTTTTAATTCTTGGAGAGGAACTACTGAACCATCCAAATCCAAAACTCCCAGTCATTTCGCAGAACTAAGTAGTACAGATGAGGCAGGAAGCAAGGCAGATAAAACTGAGGACACATTTGAAGAATACCTAAACGAAGCCATCGGTAGTCCTACATTGGCTCTTGAACTTCTCCGACAGTTCTGTTTGATTTCTCGTTCTACAAATGTCAATGGTGATCGTTTATTGGATGAAAAACTACTCATCTTAATAGAAGCAACAGATATGTTATTGCCAGAGGGTGAGATACGAACTTTGAGTTTGGCTGACAGACATAGGATTAGTATCATTCAAGATTGGGTTTCTGATTCCGAGTTCATGAAAGGAACAGATACCGTTGTCTTTATTGCGGAATCCAAAAGCCTTGTCAACTCCCGTATCACACGTCTTCCACAAGTAGTTGATGTAGAAATCCAATCTCCTGACGTAGAAGCACGGAGACATTTTATTTCATGGTTTAATCGAACGCAAAAAGAAAAGAAAAAAGAACTCAATCTATGGGGGAGTCAATCTCAACTGGCAGTCCTAACTGCAGGATTATCATTACAAGCATTAAGGCAGATGCTTGTGTCTGCTTGTTATTCTGGTGAGAAACTACAACCTGATATTGTAATTGAGAAAGTATCAGAATTCATCCAAGCAGAATTAGGTGAAGATGTTGTTGAGTTTAAAAAACCTGGACATACACTCACAGATATAGTTGGTAATAACAAACTGATTGAGTTTTTGAGGTCACAGATAATTCCACGAATCACTTCTACTGGAAAGGATTCACTATCTGGACTCAGTGTCTGTGGTCCTATTGGCAGTGGAAAAACATTCATATTTGAGGGACTCGCGGGGGAATTGGACATACCTGTTTTAGTTCTGAAGAACATTCGTAGTATGTGGTTTGGTCAGACAGATGTTATTTTTGAAAGACTCAGACGATTACTTATGGCACTTGTAAATGTGCTTATTTTTGTTGATGAAGCGGATACACAATTCGGTGATGTTGGCAAGGATGCACATGCAACGGAACGTAGACTTACTGGTAAGATTCAAGCGATGATGTCTGACCCGCAACTACGTGGAAATATCACATGGCTATTGATGACAGCGCGTATCTATAATCTCTCGCCAGACCTACGTCGAGAGGGTCGGGTTGGTGATATTGTTATTCCTGTTCTTGATCCAACAGGTGAAGATCGGAAGACTTTTCTTCATTGGACATTGCGCAATGTCTACACTGAAGCAATCTCGGACGAGGCATTTGAACTCTTGTTATCGCACACTGAAGGTTATTCTGCTGCGAGTTTTGCATCTCTTCGTGCTGACCTTGAGGCTGCAAAAAACCGTCAGGGTGAGTTATCTGTTGACGAGATCATTGATGTCATATCAGATAGAATTCTACCCAATATTGGTCCAATCCGACGTTATCAAACATTGCAAGCATTTTTGAATTGCACACGCAAATCTCTACTTCCAGTGGATTATTCACCAGAAACAAGGGAATCATGGTTAGAACAGATTGCCCAATTAGAAGTTATGGGGATTAGAGGGTAAAATGAATTCAATCAAATTCACATTGTACCTCCACCGTTAATCTATACCATTAGCAATTAACACAAGGTCTTGTATATTGACAACACCATCTCCGTTGACATCGGCACGATTCAATGTTCCTGTTTCACCAAAACTGGTAGCAACTTTTACCAAATCCAATATGTCCACTACACCATCGTCATTTACATCAAGATGGATTATACTATTTTTCTCAATTTTGTGCCATTCTTGTACCACGTTTCCTAATACATCAACCACTTGGAGTCCAACAGATGTCTGAGGTGTAGCATACGAATCGGGGACAATGAATTCAATCGTTTCGGTTTCACTGTCCAATCTTTTGCATCCTATCACCTTTGTTCCTTTTATAGGGTCCTCAAATGTTGAAGGTGTAAGTAGCTGTGCTTGATGTAACCCATCAGAGTCCGACACCTCAAAACGGAAACGGACTGTATTGCGTGAAGTGTAATGTGGTAATAAACGGAGGATATGTGTTGTCTCATCATCATCGTTTTGAGTTGCGTTGAATGCCGGATGTACACTCAAAAAATCAGCAGAACATGTAGTGAGTTTCTCAAAATAACCACTACTCGCAGACATTAGATTCGGTTCCCGAAAATCGTGATATAAGCCAAGAGCGTGTCCAAGTTCGTGAGCAACAATGCGAAAACTGAAACAGTCATCTACGACAGGAAACATTGCAACTCCTCCGCCAGATGGATGGACACCACCCAACCCGCACACATTGATGCCAAAAATGTTCCCACTCATCTCCAAAAAAACAACAAGGATGTTTTTTGATATGTCAAATCTTGGACTGATTTCCTCAGTAATTTTTATAAATGCTTGGTCTCTATAGTATGCTTCTTCGTATCTTCCTACAATATGATGCACAACTAAGTTGTCATCCGCATCAGTTTCATAAGTAAATGTGTTTATACCAAAACCGTGATCTTTCATCTCTTGAGCATAGAATAATTTGACATTCACCATTACTCTGTCTACTTGCGTATTTATTCTTTGTTGAAGTAGACGATCTTTTGGACGAAAGTAAATAATCCGTACATTCGTATTGTTTTTTCTTTCTTGTTGAAGTTGTGAAATCTCTTCCAGCAATTCTTGATTTTGTTCGCGCAATCTCGCGAAATTCCATAGGATGACTGTCCCATCTTGGCTTGCGCTCGCAAGTGTTGTGCCATCTGGAGAAAACGCAACGGAACGTACTATGTGTGTATGTCCCGTTAGTGTATCAACGGAATATCCTGTCTTAGTATCCCATAATCGCACAGTTCCGTCCTCCGCACCGCTTGCAATAGTACTGCCATCTGGTGAAAACGCAACTGATCGTACACTGTATGTATGTCCTACTAACGCAGCTTTGGTCTCTGTAGTCTTCGCATCCCATAATCGTACAGTCCTGTCTCGACTTCCACTAGCAATTGTATTGCCATCTGGTGAAATGGCAACACTAAAGACTCTATCGGCGTGTCCTCTAAGCGTTGCTTTAAGTTGTTTTGTTTCTACATCCCACAAACGTACTGTGTTATCTCTACTACCAGTTGCGATTGTGTTTCCATCATCAGAATATGCAACACTTAGAATTCTCCAAGTATGTCCTGGTAACGCAGCAATAAGTTTCCATGTTTTAGCATCCCATATACGTAGCATTTTATCTTCTCCGCCACTTGCAAACGTGTTTCCATCTGGTGAGAACGCAACACTATAAACCGCGAAATTATCTCCCATTAGTGTAGATTTGAGATCTTGACTTTCCGTATCCCACAACAGAATTTCCTTGTCACGATAGCCACCACTACTGACAATTGTTTTTGCGTCCGGTGAAAACGCCATTGATACAACGCGAAATGGATGTGCGGTAAAGGAAGATAGAAACCGACCTGTTTCCACATTCCACAATTGTATTTTGCCATCTTCACTTCCATTCGCAAGAATAGCACCATCTTTTGAATAAGCGAGAGAGATTTTGCTGTTGGTATAGTCCATCAAAGTAACAGAGGGTTCCCATGTGTTGACATCCCACAATCGGACTGTACCGTCTTCACTTCCACTGGCAAAGATTGTGCCATCAAGAGAAAATGATACGGAGGTCACACCTTTTGTATGTTCAATGAACGTAGCAACAAGATAACCCGATTCTGCATCCCACAAACGTACTGTATTGTCACTACTGCCACTTAATATCCATCTACTATCAGGAGAATATGTGATTGCTGTTACTGCATCTGTATGTCCTTTTAGTGTGTTGATTAATTCTCCTGTATCAGCATGCCATATACGTACCGTACTATCACTACTGCCACTTGCAAACCACCTGCCATTCGGAGAAAATGCTACAGAACGTACCCATCCGGTATGATCTGTAAGCGTAAAGAGAAGCTGTCCAGTATGAGCATCCCAGACTCGTACCGAACTGTCTTCACTACCACTGATAAGTCTTCCACCGTCAGGTGAATAGGCAATGGAAGTCACCCAGCGTGTGTGTCCAGAAAGAGTTTCTATGAGTTGGTTTGTACGAACATCCCATAGCCGAATTGTATTATCCCAACTTCCACTTGCAATTGTACTCTCAACAGGTGAATATTCCACTGTACTCACTCTGTCGGTGTGTGCAGAGAGGATTGCAATCCGTTCACCTGTTGCAGCATTCCACAAACGGACGGTGCCATCTTCATTTGCGGTTGCCAGAACGTTACCGTCTTGTGAAAACGTGGCATTTGATATAGAACCCGCATATCCTTTGAGTAAAGGTAGTTCATCACCTGTGTTTATATTATAGCTCCAAATCCCGGCAGAAGTAGCGATGATAAGCCGTGTCATGTCTGGAGTAAAAGTGATTCCATTTATTCTACCTTTCCCTAAGCGCACTTTCGCATTTTCAGGAAGATACGAATATGGACCGTTCTGTGCAAAACTCAAATGTGAAATAGTTATTGAAATGAGACATAGGCTTGATACGAGAATAAGAGGTTTTCTCATGTGTTTCCTTGATGGGTAAACCAAACTACTTGTACCTGAGTGGATTAGGACAAGTTACAGAGATATTGGAATAATATAGCTAAAACCATAATTATTTACACACTACGGTAGGTTCGGTTTCCTAACCGAACCGGTGTTTGTTCTGTCTCATAAATGCGGTTAGGAAACCGCATCTACCGCGGAGTGTGCACGTATTTTTATATTTCACTATAGTAATGATAGAAAGAAAACAGACGGAGCAAACCCCGTCTGTTCAATTGAATAAATTATATGAATACACTTACTTCAGGATTAGCATTTTCCGGGTTGCAGAAAATTCTCCTGCTGTGATTCTATAGAAATAGATTCCGCTCGCAACAGACTCACCCATATCATTTGTGCCATCCCAATACGCAGCTTGACTACGAGTTTGATATAAGCCAGCAGATTGATGACCGAGGTCAAATTGACGCACAATACTACCATGTGCATCATAAATGCTGATTTGCACCTCACTCGGTTCTGCTAAACGATAAGGTATCCATGTCTCAGGATTAAATGGGTTTGGATAATTTGGGAGTAATGCTGATGATTGCGGAATCAAGGTTGCTAAGAGTTGTTCAAGCACCTGAATCCCTTGCTCATACGTTCGCTTGGGTTGATGGACAGACCTATCAATCGGCAAAGATAGCATTTGCTTTGAAACCTTCAACGACTGTTTCATCTGCCCAGTATTAAGCTCCTGCTTAGCAAGTCGCAACCACTGTTGTACTTGTGATGCGTGTAGTCCTTTAGCTGATGGTGCAGCAAGATTGCCATTCCCAAAACCGTTCGCTACTATGACCAGATCTTGAAAATTCACCAACCCATCACCATTGAGATCGGCTTCCAGGGCACTCGAATCTCCGAATTTAGATGCGACCAATACTAAATCTAATATGTTGATAACATTGTCGTCGTTCAAGTCACCAATCAGCGGCAGCCGATAGCCGGGAGTGCCAAGACTCAATTCTTCTGACACACCATCATCATATCCGAGACCATCTTTGTAGCCACTTTCATCCCATGCTTCTGCTTGATATCCGATAATAGCAGGTTTTGCCCGATACCATGCGACATCAGTTGTAAGTAGAGGTGCAGTTTCAGGTTTCACAGGACGATTCGGAAAGTAATTACCAACGGTATCTTCATACCCGCCATCAGCACCTTGCAGGAACAACGCAAAATCAGTTGGTGGTAAACTGAAGCTTTCATCAATGACATAACGAACAGAACCGTCTCCAGGATCTGCTAATAGACTCTCAGATGAATTCGGATCTGTATTTACAATTAACATCACCTCACCAGCAGGAATCGTTTCCCCTGTGGGAAATGTAATTGTAGTCATTCCTGAACCCACGTGAATTGTCATCTGCCAACCCGACAAATCCACTTCTTCATCACTTATATTTCGTAACTCCAACCAATCATGTGCATCGTTTGCCCCGTTATACAGTTCGTTAAAAATAACTTTATCCATAGAAAGCAGCTGCACCAGTTGATCAATTTCAACACTACTGACAGATGGTGCCGTATCAACTTCTCCGAAACCTACCCCATACACAATAAGAACACAGTCATTATTTGAGAGCGTATAACCGGAAGGACAACTTGTATCAGTTGAATTGGTAACATTAATAGTAACGCTGATTGAATCCTCACTATTTGTCTGTTCTCCAGCAAACACATTAACTGTTACCGAATAGGAATTCTTAACTTCGTAATCAAGCGAGGCTTTGGTCTTCAACTGACCTGTACTTCCATCAATTTTAAATGAACTCGCATCTGTGCCACTAAGTGTGTACTTATCAAGATTGCTATTAAAATTACTTGCGGCAACAGGATTACCGATGTTTGTGTTAGCAGCAGTATTTTCTGCTATAGAGCGGGTTGTACTATCTCCATCTGAAAACTGCAAGGATACATCAGTGACATTGATGGTGACAGAAATTGTATCTGTATCGGTGTAATTAGTAACTATCGGACCAGTAATTGAATCTGAAAGAGGACTAAGACGACCTTTTTGTGCCGCAACCGTTAATGAATAAGATGACTTAGTTTCATAATCAAGTACAGTATTCGTTTTCAATTGTCCTGTACTACTATTAATAGTAAAGGAACCTGCATCGGTTCCCCTAATGACATATCGTCCTAATGAGGCACTAAAATTATGTGCTGATACAGCACTACCAACATTCGTATTTGTTGAAACATTTTCTGCAACGGATCGGGTAGTACTATCATCATGATAATGACCAGATTCACCGCTATGTGCAAAACAAGTACCCACAATGCTCCAACACAGAAAAATGCCTACAAATACTTTTGCATTGATTCTTCTTTTTACAATCGTATGCTTCATAAAAGATTCTCCCCGATAAAATAATAGCCCAAGGCTTTATTTATATCTAATTGTTACAAAACGATTAGTTTTATTAATATTGAATGAGGATACAATATCTTATAAGATATCAATAATTCATTCAAATTTGGTGTTTAATCAGCAAATTAAATCATGTTTTTACCTGATTGTCAAATAAAGTTGGGTTTGAATCGGAAGAAACGCACATTATTATCAAAAACATTCAAATTCTTGAACTGATATTATATCAGTAAGCTAACCACATCACCACTTGCAGCGGAACGGTAGCCAGCACAAATTATCTCTACGGAGTGCGCAGCGAATTCAGCGTTCATTTCACTTTCAACACCATTTTCAATACAGTCAACAAACGCACTGAACTCTCGTTGCCCGTCATTTTCACTGACGACATCAATCCATTGTTGTTTTGGTCGCATTCCAATTTCTGATTGTGTGCTGCTCCACATTCCCATCGGATCACGTGGGTGTGGAGTTGGTGGTTCAAATGCAGGTTCTGCAGCAAACACCTCTAATCTATTTGATGAAGCATCAAATGTCAATGTAGATTTACTTCCAACGAGATGTACCTTCCGAACCCCACCTTGTGGATGGCTCTGCCACCCATATCGTCCTGCAGCAATCGTACCAGTAATCCCACCTTCTAATGATAATACCATAGCACCGAAATCTTCAACATCGCAGCCATCATGTTCTTTAAAAAAATAGTTTCCAGTACCACAAAATACTTGTTCCACTCGTTTACCTGTCAACCAGTTCACCATTGATACAGCATAAACACCGATATCAAACATCTCTGGTTTTGCTTCCACGAAGCTATACCTTTCTAAAGTCGGGTATTGTGTTCGTTTTTGGCCCACAGGTGCACTTCCTGGATGTCCTTTTGCAAACATTACATCACAATGAATTGCTTGAAGTTCTCCAATGTGTCCACTATCCAGTGCTTGTTTCACCGTCCGTGCCCACGAACTATGTATGTTGCTAAACATCTGTGTCCTTACACCGTTTTTTGTAACAGCATCAACGATCTGTTGGGCATCTTTTGCATTTAGTGCCATCGGTTTATCAAGATAGATATGCTTTCCTGCTTCTGCACATTTTGTCCCAACACGTCCGCGTCGTTCTACTTCAGTGCATAAACTAACAATATGCACATCTTGACGCGCTAAAGCTTCATCAAGATTGGAGATGAATGGTAACTTTCTTTCTTTTGCAAGGGATTGTGCCAATTCAATCCGTTCCACTGGTGCGTCCTGTTCATCTGCAAATGCTATGAGTTGACATCGGGGATCATTGGCAAATAATACCGAATAGTTTTCCTGATGTGTACGATGTCCACCGAGTAATAGGACTCCAAATTTTCCGTTTGTTGCCATGCTTATCCCTCCACCCTAATAGGTTGATCACTTGCAAGTGCCTGTGTGATAGACTCTGTAAGTGTTTCTATCCTTCCAAGTTGTGGTGGTGTCCCACTGAGATAATGTTTCCCAATCGGTGTTTCATGATAAATCACACCCTTGTTTCCAACTAACATTACGTCAATTGCCGTTTCAGTTTCAACGCGATTAACACTCAATATTGACATCTGTCCATCAACATATTTAACCATTACTGTCACTTGTGTTGCGTTTGCATCTCCCTGTGCATAAACAGTCTGTGGATTTGATTGTATCCATCCATTTGACAGTGCTGCAATCTCTGCTGCGGGTTGAAGTAGCGTGGTATTCTCACTTGCAACATTGAGGACACATCTTAAAAACACAGGACTCCCAATCCGATCCGTATCAATAACTGAATCAACCGACTTTTTTAGTAATTCCATATTTTCTCCTTCCGTTTCTGCACTATAATATAATTGACTGTTCTAACTTTTTATGCTATATTTTACACAATGTTTGGTAGTAATCCACACCAAACTTACTTCACTCATCATACACAATTTTCGGAGGACAATTATGCCATTAAAGACTTTAAAAGAACTTGTTACAGAAGCAAAAGCCAACGTTGGACACATTTCACCTGATGAACTTACGGAGACAGACAAGTCTGTCATCCTTATTGATGTTCGGGATGAACCTGACTATGAAGAAGAACATCTACCAAATGCTGTCTCACTCCCCCGCGGTTATCTTGAACTTGACATTGATGAGATAACAACTGATGAAAATACGCATATTGTAACCTATTGTGGTGGTGGAACTCGTGCTACCCTATCTGCAAACACCTTAAGAAACATGGGTTATGAGAATGTCTCAGTACTAACTGGAGGTTTTCGGGGTTGGAAAGCATCAGGACTACCCACTGAAAAATCTGATATCTAACAATCTATATGTGTAGATTAGCATAAATCGATTGCCCTGTCAATTTTAGGATCTTGGTATTCTAGAAGTTTCGAATCTATGATATGAACGTCCACAAACTTTTACATGGATACTTTGGAGGCTTATATGCCATATATATCAAAATCTTATCTCTATTTACGTTATACCGTCAATTCTTTACTAATTATATGTATGATTGTTTCGCCATTACTGATAAGTAGTTGTAGTGATCAAAAACAACAGTTGAATGTCTTTACATGGTCTGGCTACGTCAATGATGAGATACGAACTGGATTTGAGAAAGAATTTGGTGTTAAAGTTGTTGTTGGCACCTATGCTACAAACGAAGATCTTCTTGCAAAATTATCGGTTGGTGCTTCAGGATACGATATCATTATGCCATCAGATTATATGGTTTCTATCATGATTAAATCAAATTTGCTTGCTGAGTTGGATCGAAATAATATACCTAATTTTGATTCTATCAGTCCCGATTACCTTGACAAGTACTTTGATCCTGAAAACCGTTATTCAGTTCCTTACACATTTGGTACAGCAGGCATCGCTTATGATTCAGATGTAGTTTCTCCCGCACCTGATAGTTGGACAGTACTATGGAATGAAGAATATAAGAATCAATTCAGTATGCTTGATGACCCACGTGAAACACCTGGATTGGCATTAAAAATGCTTGGATATAGTCTCAATACAACCGATCCAGAAGAACTGAATCAAGCTAAAGAAAAACTACTTGAGCAAAAACCACTCGTAAAACAATACAAGAATGAGGCTGAAGAACTCCTTATTGCAGGAGATGTTGTAATGGCACACTGTTGGAGCGGTGATGCTTTTCGTGCTGCTGCAGAACGTCCATCTATACGTTATGTAATTCCTAAAGAGGGATCAAGTCAATTCATTGATAATGTCTGTATTCCAAAATACGCACCTCATAAAGACCTTGCTGAAAAGTTCATCAACTACCTTCTTCGTCCAGAGATTAATGCAAAAATATCAGCATTTACCAAGTATGGCACTTGCGTTCCAGCAGCAAAGGATCACTTACCAGAAGAAATACTTATACATGAATATATCTACCCCTCAGAAGATGTATTACAATCCCTTGAATGGATAAGAGATCAAGGCGATTTTACCCAACAATACAGTCGTGCTTGGGAAGAAATCAAAGCAAAATAAAGATCCTTTCACCTCTGATCTCGTATATTCTGATGTTTGCTGACAACAATAGTTGAAGAATTGACATCCAAAAGACAACTTTAACTGTGATTGATAAGAATTCAAGCTTTTCTTAAGTTGATATATGTCTATCCGATATTATAGTGAATTATAAATATAAGTTGGCACTTTCGTCCTACGGTAGGTGAGGTTTCCTAACCTCACCGATGCAGAGTGTTCAAGTAATTTCAAAATCTACTATAATTTTGTCAATTGGAGTTATCTAATGAAAGTTTGGCATACGTTAAGATATCAGTTTCGAAGTCCAGTGATTCTCCTTATTCATTTTGCTTCATGGGTCTTGTTCTTTTTTCTGTTTGATGGTCCTAGACACAGTAATATATACGAAATACTGCAAACTCTTATAGATACATTGCATGTAATTCTAATTCTCAGTTTCATCAGCAGTTACCGATTGGCAAGAGGTAAACTGAACGGTATTGCAAACACACAACAAGAGTGGATGAATTGGTATCGCAATCAAGAAGAAGATATTCCCAATTACAATAATATACTCACCCAATCTTTATCTGAAAAATTCAGGTTAAGTTCGGTATTGATTTCAGTAAAGAACATTATTTTAGAAATATTCCGTAAGCCAATGATATATATCTTTCATTTTATTTGTTGGCATTTTATCTTTTTTTTGGGAACATTGTTAGATGACCCCATGCAGTTTACAATAAGAGAAAGGCAGTCGATAGGAATATTCCAGATAATTGAAAAGATCGTATCTGATATGTCGCATGAATACATTTATGGATTTGCTGTTATTGCAATTTTTGCAATCATTACCTGTATACAAGACGCAAAAGGTAGACTCAAAGGAATTGTCCATGAACATCGACAATGGTTAAATTGGTATGAAAATCAAAATGAATCTCTTCCAAAACAAAATAACTTAAATGATACTCCCTCTCTTATATCAAATGAAACTGGACTATTATTTGTAAAACGCGAACCGATTTATACCATAATTTATGTTATCAGTGTAATGGTTATTTTCTTTATAATCGCATTACAACTCATTCCAATCACAGAGTGGAGTGAAATTAAATTTTTGAGTTGGGTTGCATTGCTTGTACTGCTTTTACGTTAAATCACATGATAATCAATCAGACATTAGGATTAAACTGATTTTACATATATCTCTCAAAAAATGATTGACACCTATTGAAATAAAATATATGATATGAATTATTACCTTTAGCGTAAGCGACAATAACAATACTCTCGTTGTATTTCATTATCATAATTGATTGGAGGAACAATTGAGCAGACCGAATATACTATTCATAATGTCAGATGACCATGCATCTCATGCGATGAGTTGTTACGGAAGTCGTATTAATGAAACCCCGAATCTTGACCGTATCGCAGATGATGGAATGATTTTCCAAAACTGCTTCTGTGTCAATTCTATTTGTACGCCGAGTCGGGCAAATATTTTGACAGGTCTACATAGTCATCTCAACGGTGTAAAGACATTAGGTGATAAACTTGATGGGAAAAAACCGAATGTCGCCAAAATGCTTCAAGCAGATGGATATCAAACCGCTATGGTCGGCAAATGGCACCTTGGACACGGTGGAGATGCTGACCCTTCTGGTTTTGATTACTGGAACGTTCTTCCGGGACAGGGTGATTATTATGATCCTGTTATGATTGAAGAAAGCGGCAGAACAAAGCATGAAGGTTATGCTACCGATGTCATCACAGATTTCTCGTTGGATTGGCTGAAAAATCGGGATAAAGATAATCCGTTCTTCCTAATGTGTCATCACAAAGCACCACATCGTCCTTGGGATTCAGACGAGAAACATGTGCACATGTATGAAGATGAGGATGTCCCAATGCCGGACAACTTCTTTGATGATTATTCTAACCGTTCTAATGCTGCAAAAGAAGCAAAAATGCGTGTCTTTGGACACATGAATGATAGAGACCTAAAGATTGAGAGATTCGGTCCTCCACCAGAAGGTTTATCAGATGAAGAATTGGCTAACTGGCAATATCAACGTTACATCAAAGAATACTTGCGATGTGTCGCTTCCATAGATGACAATGTTGGAAGATTGCTTGATTATCTTGATGAAGACGGTGTCGCTGATGATACAATGATTATTTACACTTCCGATCAAGGTTTCTTCTTAGGTGACCACGGGTGGTACGACAAACGTTTTATGTATGAAGAATCGCTCCGAATGCCGTTTATTGTGCGTTATCCACGTGCTATCGGTGCAGGAAGTTCTACTCACGCAATGGCATTAAATATCGATTTTGCTGAAACCTGGTTGGATTATGCAGGTCTACCAATTCCAGAAAACATGCAGGGTTCAAGTTTAAGACCAATTCTTGAAGGAGGAACACCGGATGACTGGCGAACGCAGATGTATTATCGCTACTGGATGCACCTCTCACATCATCATGTGCCTGCACATTACGGTGTTCGTACACACAAACACAAACTCATATATTACTATGGGGATCCTATGGGAACTACGGGTTCAGTGAACCAACTCACAGAACCTGAATGGGAACTTTTTGATCTTGAAAAAGATCCGAATGAGATGTGCAGCGTTTATGACGATCCTGAATATGCAGATGTTGTCAAAGAATTGACTGCTGAGTTATACCGCCTCAAAGAGGAAGCATTGGATAACGAATAAGCCGCTACACCTCTTTCTATGAAAATGGAGGATATAAATGGATAGCAATGGTAATCCACTAAAGAAAATTCCACCAGGTATGAAAGTTACTGCACAGATGTCTCCTGAACCGAGTGAAGCAGACCTTCAGTTTGCAAGACAGATGGATGTTGAGTATGTTGTGCTCTGGACAAACGGTGCAAATGCAAATTACGACTATTTTATGAGTCGTCGCGAGATATTTGAAAATGCTGGTTTGAAAATATATGGGTTTGGGAACAGTGATGTCCATAATCAAGATGGTATTGTTCTAAACTTAGAAAACCGTGATGCAAAGATTGAGCAATACAAACAGTATATTCGAGATTTAGGTAAAGCTGGCATTCCATATACGACTTATGCACACATGGGGAACGGTATCTGGAGTACGGAACGGGAAACGACGCGTGGTGGTGCAAGTGCGCGTGCGTTTAATCTCAAGAGTGCACAGGAAGGACATTGGGGTGGTAAGAAATATCCAATGCCGCTTTCACACGGTCGAGAATATAGTGAAGAAGAGATTTGGGATAATTACACCTACTTTATTAAGCAGGCAGCACCTGTAGCCGAGGAAGCAGGCGTAATGATTGGAATACATCCTGATGACCCACCGGCAATACATCTTGCAGGAATTCCAAGATGTATCTTTAGCAGTTTTGAGGGATATAAACGTGCCCTTGAAATTGCAGACAGTCCAAATGTCGGCATGTGTTTTTGTGTCGGTTGTTGGCTGGAAGGTGGGGATTTGATGGGGAAAGATGTCATTGAATCTATCCGTTATTTCGGTGAACGCGGCAAGATATTCAAAGTGCATTTCCGCAATGTTGACCAACCACTGCCACATTTCGTTGAAACATTTGTTGATAACGGCTATCAAGACATGTATCAAGTAGCAAAAGCACTGCGTGAAGTAGACTTTAATGGCGTTCTAATTCCAGATCATATTCCAAGTATGGCAGGTGACCATCGCGTTGGCACTGCGTATACTATCGCCTATATGAACGCACTTGTAAAACGTGCAAATGAAGAGTTAGCAGCATAAGATAAGCTGAAAGTGTCTAAAGTGTCTAAAGTTAATCTAACTGAAACTAAGTTGTTGAATGAAGAATAAAGAATTTGCTAAAATCTTAGAAAAAAGGACGCAGAAATTTGCTGCGAACATTGTTCTTCTTTCCAAGCAACTTCCACATTCGCCTGAGGGGATGCGTATTCGAGACCAACTAACAGGTTCAGGTACTTCTGTTGGTGCAAATTATAGGGAAGCAAATCGTGCCCGAAGTCGAAAGGACTTTAGAAATAAAATGCATAATGTGCTGAAACACAATATTGGCTTGAAGTAATTGTTGATGCCAAAATGCTGGAATGGAATGTAGTTAAATCACATTATGAAGAGTGTAGTGAAATATTAGCTATATTTTCAACTTCAAACAAAAAACTTGATCAGTAATCGTATACAACCATAGGGAAACAACTTTAGACATTTTAGACACTTATACCTATAATACCTCACATTTAAATGCAAAAAGATCTTTCACAATTTTTCTTGCAATTAACTTTGATAAATGCTATAATTTGAAACATATTTGAGTAACCACACGTATGCAAGAATACTAAACAATTACCGTGTGGTGATATAAACAAACTGAATTTGACAATGTTGGATTACTTCACTTGTCAGTGTTTATACCATGTGATAGCATAAATTACTGCTTTCACATTAATTAAAATATTTTCGGATATGCTAGCAAACCGGGAATATATATATTAGTATATGTCGTTTATTTTTGATATTTTTGGAAGCGCGCTTCTTATCTAAACTATCAAATTTGGACAGATTGAATAAGGAGATTTCATAGCTATGAAAAAATTGGCAATTTTTCTTACAGTTGCTCTTATTGCCATTTCACCATTGGCTTATGCACAGAACTGGCAGCCAGCGGGTGATCAATGGATAGAAAAATGGTGGGGACTTGATTTAGTCATTCGAACCGGTGGATTCACTGCATCTGCCGAAAAAGATTACCTTGCTGAAGGAACAATTGACACTAGTAATAACGAATCCGTTTATACAAATGAAAGTGTTTCTACACGTTTTGGTGCTGGACTCACAGGAAGAACACCAGTAAGATTACCAGCAGATAACGGTGGTATTCTTACATGGTCAATTGTGAACCTTGACATTGGTAGCACAAACAACATGTATCAAAGTCATGATATACCAAACAATGCTCCAGGTCATTTAAGAGATAATATCACTTGGCACGGTATCATCCTCGTCTTGTCCCCCGATGACAGGACAACGACGATACACCCCGCACACGATGACCACGCAGAAATATGGCTGAACGGCAGAAAGGTCTATAACAATCCCAGTTGGACTGGTGGTGCTCAACAAGCAACGCAACCTACAGAAGTAGACCTCGTTGAGGGTGAAAACTTCTTGCACTTGAAGTGTGGTGAAGGCGGTGGTGGAGATTATGTCAATCTTCGTTTCTCTGAAGGTGATGAAGATCTCAGGATCGCTCCAACTATGGATGATCAATTCCTTGATGTTTTGACTCCTGTTGAACCGAAAGGTAAAGTAACCACAACTTGGGCAGATATTAAACGTAAATAAAAGTCCGACACTATAGATAATAAAAACCCGTATCTTTCATGGATACGGGTTTTTTCTTGTAGAATATCAAAGATAATGGTTTATTCCAATTCAGTAATCGTTAATAACTGATTGATACCAACATTTTCTATTTTCTGTTCAGTTCCATTTTGCCACTTTACCTTAACACTGTCTATTATATTTGTATTACCTAAACCAAACATCAATCTCAAATCACTACCTGATGCATAACTTGATCCGCTCTTTACTTCAGCAATCTGAGTGATTCCACCTGCATTTACTATCACTTTTGATCCTATTCCATCACGATTGTTGCGTTTTCCTATCAATCTAATGTTTATCCAATTCTTCCTATTTCCACCTTCATTCATTAGCAAGACTGCATGTTGGTTTGAATTCATAATCACAATATCAATATCACCATCATTGTCGTAGTCTGCTGATGCAGCCGCTCTTCCAACAAGTTCCTCAGAAAAGTATGTACCTGATGTCTGCGACACATCTGAAAATGTGCCATCACCTTTGTTGTGAAAGAGTTGATCCTGTTGTGCATACTTCTCATAATCTGTCAGTCGCTCAATTACTGCTTGTGGATGTCCGTTTGCACAGAATATATCAAGGTTTCCATCGTTATCATAATCTAAAAAAAGTGGACTAAATCCGACTATAGGTAAAGTTGGTTGCTGTAGTTTGCTTTCCACTGTGGCTTCGGTAAAGTAGAATCCATCGTTTCCTGGATCATGCAATTTATAGAGTGTTGCTTTTTCTGAATTTGCAACAATGATATCCAGTAATCCATCGCGATTATAGTCACCACTATCCACTCCCATTGAACCTTCGGCTATACCGTTTTCATCATATCCCACACCAAGAAACAATCCTACATCTGTGAAAGTGCCATCTCCATTGTTATGATACAAAAAGTTGCGACTGGTATCATTTGCGACATAGATATCTGGATATCTATCATTGTCGTAATCAAAAGCAATGGCAGCCATTCCTCGTCCTTCACTCGGATTGATTAATCCCGCTGTTTCTGTCACATTGGTAAAAGTACCATCACCGTTGTTTCTATAGAGCACATCAGGAGTGCCGGCATAACTTCTTGGGTGTCCATACCCCACTATCCCCTTATAGTAAGTAACAGGCATTAATAAATCATATATGAGATAGTTCACAACAAATATATCCAAATCACCGTCAATATCAAAATCCAAAAATACTGCAGCAATACTCCATAACATATTATCTATACCAGCAGCTTTTGTGATATTGGTAAATGTGCCATCTCCATTATTTTGGTAGAGTGAATCCTGTCCAAAGTTAGCAACATATAAATCAGGATCACCGTCGTTATCAATATCCCCTGCGGAAGCTGCCATGCCGTATCCTGTATCACCGCAACCTGACTCAGAAGTAACATCAGTGAATTGTCCGTTTCCATCATTCCTGTAGAGTATATTCTTGGCTTCATTTTCAAGTTTCTCCTTAGAAACTCCATCAGCTGGAACAGGACCACTATTTACAAAATAAATGTCTATGTATTCATCTAAGTTATAATCAAAAAAGACGACACCTGACCCCATAGTTTCAATGATATGCTTATGGTCTGTTTTTCCGTTAATATGTTTGAAATCTATACCTGCTTCTGTTGTAACATCAACATATAGAGGGAGTTTATCGGCTGTGCAGAATGTAGCACAAATGAAGAAAAGTATAAGTAAAATAAAGATTCTTGACATGAGGGTTACTCTTTCTCGGAAGGTGTTTATTTCTTTTGTGTTTCTGCTGTTTTGACCAATCGAAAACCGACAAAGGATGTCTTTAAGGTAGGATACAGATAAAATCGGAAGGTTGTACTACATCGTGTAAGTTTGTCAATCCAAGAACCCCCTCTGAGCACACGCCAGCTGCCAACCTCTGGTCCCTTCGGATTCTGTTTGGGACTATGCAGATAGTAAATATCACTGTACCAATCTGAAGTCCATTCCCAGACGTTTCCTGCCATATCCATGACTCCATAGTAACTTTTACCTTTAGGATAACTACCTACAGGTGCGATACGATTCTCATAACCATCGTTTTTTTCGGATGTGTTTGCGTTTGGGAGCATTGAATTTCCCCACGGCCATAATCTGTCTGTGTAGCCACGTGCAGCCTTCTCCCATTCGGCTTCTGTCGGTAATCGCATACCTTTCCATTCAGCATAAGCCTTTGCATCATGCCAAGATACACCAACAATAGGATGATCAGGAAACTTACTTGCACGTTCTGGCCAACTTCCAATATGTGGTAGACGTGAGAAACTCTCAGGCGTATGTTGTATTTGATCTTGAGAGTTTTCATCCATTTCTTTTTGAAGACTATACCAAAATTCGTAATATTCTGCGTTTGTAACCTCATACTTACTAATATAGTACGCTGATAGGTGAACTTTATGCTTAGGTCTTTCATCTGCAGCACGTGCATTGCTTCCCATTGAAAATGTCCCAGCAGGAATCAATATCATCTCAATGTTTTCATCTTCCGCATTCACACAGAAGTTTATATTCACGCAACATATTATGATTAGAATAGATATTGTATAAAATATTTTGTTTTGCACGACTATAGCCAAGTTTGTGGTTTATTTCTTTTGCTGTTCCCGTAGAGATAAGAAATGTTGATATGCTTGATAATGCTGTTTAGCAAGTTTTTGTTGGCCAATGCTGTCGTAGAGTTTTGAGAGATTTAGATGATAATAGGGCTGTTCTTCATTCAAGGAAACTGCCTTTTGAAAAACAGCAATAGCATTTTGCACATCCCCTAACATTGCATAAGCACTTCCAAGTGTATTGTAAAACAAGTCATGCTTAGGCATAAGTTGTATTGCTGTTTTAGCAGAATCTACCGCTAATTTTGGATACTTGAGATTAATGAAAGTCTGGCTGAGACCATGATGAAAACCTGCGATTGTTGCCGCAGACGCATTTTGTGCCTTTGCCAGTTCAATACATTTTTGAAAAACCGGTATTACTCGCTTGTATTTCCTTTGTTGCATTAACACTTTTGCTAATCCTACCCAACCTTCCAGATTGTTTGGATCCACACGTGTTAACCGAGTGAAACGTTCGTGATCCGCTGCTACTTTTTGTAATGTTTGGTATATTTGCATCTCTTCTCTACTTTTCTGTTGATTTCCAGAACGAAGATATGCAGTACCGAGACCGAAATGTGGTTCAGCAAAATCCGGTGGACCGATTTCAATCGCTTTCTTGAAGTTCCTTATAGCTTCATCATAAGCAGTTAAATTAAGATGAGCATTACCAAGTTCATTATAATTTCCTGGCGCATTAGGTTTAAGTTCAATGGCTCTGTTTAACACTTCCACTGCTTTAGCATACTGACGAAGTTTGACATAAACTTTACCAAGCACCTCATAGGCGCGTGCATGTTGGGATGAGAGTAATACAACCTTCTGCAGCGGTGTTAACGCATCTTCCCACTGATTAAGTTTGAAATAGACAACACTCAATGAGTAAAGCACTTCAATGTTATCTGGTTGAATTTTCAAAGAACGGTTATATACCTCTACTGCCTTGTTCCAAGAGGAATCCTCTGCATATATCATACCTAAGTAATGCAGTATTTCATGATGTTCTGGTTCAATTGCAAGCGCAGCATTAAATGCATCTATTGTTGCCTGATTATCTCCTTGAAAAAGGGCACGGAAACCCTTTTCCACGAATTCTACATATTCAGCATGTCTATTTGTTTCTGCTGAAAGTTCAGGAAATGGTACACATAACCAGATTAGCACTAATACTGTAAAATGTGTTCGCATCAGTATGTCCTATCGGTAGCAATAAGATAATGATATATCAAATGATACCTACTATCATTATTTGTGTCAATCACTTTCTCATTTAGAATAGTATGAATTCTTGTTGACAAGTATGAATTAAATGCGTACAATTTATATAATCATTAACATTGAACGTATATCCGAACAAGGAGTCTATCATGCTAACGCAAGACCAAGTGGATTTTTACAATGAGAACGGTTACCTCAAAGTAGAGCAACTCTTCTCACCTGAAGAAACTGAAGAACTTGCATCCGAAATGGTAAAGATAATTAACAACTGGGGACAAGAAACTATTGGTTGGCCAGGACCTTGGCGAACAAAGTATCTAAAAGAGGAAGACCAGCAGACAACAAAAGCAGTCTTCATGCACAATCCTCACTTCTATTCTGCAACTTGGGGTAGAGTGATTTTTCATGAACGTTTGACCGGTGCTGTTAGGTCTTTAATTGGAGAGTCAGTCCAATGGCATCATACTGTTCTCCATGCAAAACCACCGGAAAAAGGAACACCTTTTCCAATGCATCAAGACTATCCGTTCTATCCACACGATGGTCTGGATTTTGTTGATTGTCTCGTTCATCTTGACGATGCTCCTTATGAAAGTGGTGCATTGCGGGTCGTACCCGGAAGCCACAAGGAAGGACCACGAGAACATATCACAGGTGAAGGCACTGCACCGCATTTGCCAACGGATAAATTTCATCCAGATTTCATAGATTCCATCCCGATTCCTGCAAGTGCGGGGGATGTGATTTTCTTTAGTTATTGTCTAATTCATTGGTCAGAAGTAAATCGGACAGAACAGTGGCGGAAAGCAGTGCGATTTGGTTATCATACCCCAGAGATGCGTCCTATAGGTCGTGAACCGCATGAACCATATAATAACATTATGGCAGGTGGTTTCAGAGTGAATCCTACTGCAGGAGAAATAATGGCATAGCATCTCTTATGATTGCATACCGCAATATCAAAGACATATTCTGTAGGAGTGATCTCCAAATCTCAACTAATACTATGACAGTTGGAAATCGGAGTTCCCTCCTACAACCAAGAGTG
This sequence comes from Candidatus Poribacteria bacterium, assembly GCA_965214095.1. Taxonomy (GTDB): domain Bacteria; phylum Poribacteria; class WGA-4E; order WGA-4E; family WGA-3G; genus MSPOR6. The sequence goes on from OZ243938.1 coordinate 4,699,877, forward strand.
TGTACTCGTTTCAATAAACTACCCTAAATACATTCAGAGTTAAATCAACAAACAATTCTGAAATAAAAACCAAATAAATACGTAATTATTAAAGATGGCTTAATTCATAAAACATATTCCTAATGAAAAATCAACTATGAAAGGAGATCAAAGTGTTTAGAATACAATCTACCAAAACCATCCATACAAAGAATTTACTAATATTCTTATGTTATCTCACACTTGTATGTATCCTAAGTATGAGTTGTCCTTTTGTTGTTGACACTTCTGCTCAGGAACCGTCCCTTGCTGAAAAGGTATTTGAAAAATACCGCACATTTTTTCAACGTGAGGATATCAAGACATTACTACCAACAGCCCTTGATGTATTAAAACAACCTGAACCACAGAAAATAATAAATCCAACAACAATTGATATTATCGTTAAGAATCCAGATCTACTAAAAGAATACATTCCTGATATTGATGACGATTTCATTACATTACTGAAAGAAGATCAGGAGATACAGGACTTTCTTAGGGACACAGATGTTCAAACTTTGCTGCAGGATGTTACAGCTATAGAAGAACTTGAAACATTACTCATGGAGAACCTGGTATCTCTTGCAGAAAAGATTCATGAAAGGTATTTAGATTTATTCATGAGGGAAGACATACAAGCACAACTTCCAATTCTTCTTATTGAATTGAAAGATCCAGAAATACAGAAGCTACTTATTCCTGCAACTATCCAACTTGTTATTGATAATCCAGACATTCTTAAGACCTTTCTTCCTGATATTGATGACGAAATCATTAGACTGCTTAAAGAAGATTCAGAGATTATCGCTTTTATTAGTGATCCGGATGTGCAACTATTGCTTCAGGATCCCGAGGCAATTGACGAACTCGCGATGCTATTAAGTGTTCCAGTTCCCGTTGTTGTAACAGTAAAGATTGTCCCAGCATCTATTGTATCACCTAAGGTGGGTGAACAGCTCATCTTTACTGTTGATATTGCAGATGGTGTTGGCGTTGCAGGTTATCAAGGGATAATAAATTTTGATCCATCAGCTCTTCAATTTGTTTCACTGGAACATGGCACATATTTTGCAAATAATGCATTCCCAGTACCAACGGATGTTACGACAGATGCAGTAACATTTGCTCAAATTATTGCTGCACCAGATATTACAGCGAGTGGGACAGAGGGAACTCTGGTAACAATTACATTTGAAGTTCTTGATGCAAAAGCTTCAATGTTGAGTTTATCAGAGGTGATTATTTCTGGTGTGGGTGGAGCACCGCATCAGGTTATTATTGAAAATGCAGAGATATTGGAACCACCCAAAACCCCTTGGGATGTGAATAACGATGGAAGAGTTAATATATTGGATTTAACTTTTGTCGCATCCCACTTTGGCGCAGACAATCCGCCACCTGCAGCAGATGTCAATGGAGATGGGAAGGTTAATATATTGGATTTGACAACTGTGGCAAGTCATTTCGGAGAGACAACATAAGCATTAATGTCGTAGATTGCTGATTTTGAAGGGAATTAGCAGTTAATTCCCTTCAAGCTATCCTGTGGTCTTATGATACTATTTCAATATCAGCATCTTCCGTGTTGCAGAAAATTCAGCAGCGGTTAATGTGTAGAAATACACACCACTTGCAACGGATTCACCCAATTCATTTTTGCCATCCCAATATGCCGCACGGTTCTGGTTTTGATAAGTGCCTGCGGACAGATTTCCTAAGTCAAACTTACGAACTAATTTCCCATCAGCAGCATGAATTGAAATGATCACTTCACTCGGTTTTGCTAACTGATAAGGTATCCACGTCTCAGGATTAAATGGATTAGGATAATTGGGCAATAGTTTAGTCGTTTCTGGACGTAGTTTGAGTAATAGGTCTTGTAACACACGGATGCCTCTCTGAAAAGCAGGACTACCGTCATCAACTATATTTGCTTGTGTGATCCAACTTTGGATCTGTTCGGCCGTTAGATTGTGCGAAGCGGGTGACGGTGCCGCTGCAGATTCTCCTCCGATATGACCGGCAACCGCTACTAAATCTTGTATATTGACAGTGCCATCACCGTTGACATCTGCGCGACCATCTGTAGATTGACCGAAGGCTTGTGCAACGATGACTAAATCCAAGATGTTGATTTTGCCATCGGCATTGACATCATATTGTGTGTAAAACATATCATCAACTTCAAAACGTACGATTTCCGTAAAGTCTTCGCGTAGGATGTTCTGTGCCTTATCCCATACGGTCATCTGTGAAATACCCCATGTTCCAGGCACACTGCCAACAGGCAGAATAATCGTTTTGTGGTAGGTCGTAAAGACAGTTGGATCTCCTTTGAAATATGTTTTGTGAAAATCGCTATGAAAATGATAAAAGGTGTGTATTACACCGTGCGGATCACGTAAATCAATAGCTGTGTAATTATATCCACTGATATCATCTTTGATTTGAAAAGTAATATCAACTTTTGTTTCGCCGTTCGGTTCATCCGGATTTGTCGGTTCTGCTACCACGGTAATCTGGTTCAAATCAAGAACTGGCGGCTTGCTATCAGGATTCGTTGTTACAATATTGATCGTGGCAGGTTTCTCATCAATAATCTCATCTTTTACAAGAAGATGATCCTCTGTGTTAGTAAAGTATATCCCTCGGAAATTTAACGCAATATCTTCCATTGAAATATAGTTCAGTGAATATAACCCACTTTGGAAGTAATCGGGAATAATCAACTCAACAGTTGCTTCACCAGTGTCTTTGTCGTATGTGCCATACCCATACGAGCTGCGTGAATAGGTTTCGGAACTTTCATCGTTGACTCTTGCTGCAATGTTATTCATATCATTTTTTTCAATGATTTTCCAACGCGCAGTCAAAAGTTGGAGTGGTCTATCATCTTCCATACCCTCAGCCAAGGAGAGTTTCATGGAGTTTTTGACATACATCGGCGGATCTGTGTCGGCTAATGGGTTGTTGATAAAAAGTTTCCAGCCAAAATCTGTTTGTGATTGGTGCCGTTCATTGCCTTGGGCATCAGCGAGAGTAATTGAATCTGGTCCCCAAAACCCGTGTGCGGAAAAACGTGAGACAACACCCTCACCCCGCAGAATATGGCTTGTATCCGTATATACACCGTCTTTTATAGGATAAAGCCAAAGCTCAAAGAAGGTACCCTTATTACTAAATAATCTGATATGCGTTTCGCGGGCATTGTCTAAATCCCCTGTCTGGTGTAGTTCAATTTCTACAATTACCTGCTTATCCTCTTCCGGTTCGCCAATGACATCTATATCCACTCTTATGATTCGTCCTGGATATACCAAATCTGGATAAAGGTTATAAACCTGAAAGGTTAGATCTTCACGGATGGTCGATATATACCGTGTCCCGTGCATAATCCGGTTTTGTATGAAATCGTATTTATCTGGCGCACGCGATCGGAGCGCATCAGGACGGACCATGTAAAAACTGATACTCTCAGCCATATCCTCATTAGGATTCTTGGCATGCGCATACGCGGATACAAATTCAAGTTGTTTCGTAGTTGACCATCCATCTTTATCATCAGGATTTTCATACCAACCGCCTAGTTCAATCCAATCCTGTTTGAGCTGCTCATCGAATAGGTGTGTCCATAGAAAGTGTGCTTTTTCATGCAGGATCAACCTATGGATATAGTCCGAGCCTAAATTCTGAAAAGCGGATTCCATGAACTCAATATATCCGCTTTGAACCCATGCGACTGCGGGGGCAGTCGGATATAACGGGTGAGGTGTGCCATCTAATCGCCGCACGATATATTTCAGTCCTGCAGTTTTGTGCATACCTGATGGGAATTCTTCAAGCATATTGACAAGAAACAGCACCTCTTCATTCTTAAAGGTTGAGAATCGCGCAGCGTGCTCACCGGTTGTGTTTTCTGTTAATTGTGTGTAGTCGGGGACATTTAAACTCACCTCATACCGTTCGTTCAGTATACGTTCAATTGCTTCCCGGTCATTTCCGTCATCTGTTACGTATCGGACAACTGCGTGATGCAACCTTTTGGAAAAGAACCTGCCTACTACACCCTCAAGTTTCGCTAATCTCGGTTCTGCATAAGTAAATGCGTGTTCTGAAATAGTGACAATTGTCTGTCTGTTGCTTGTATCTATTTCAATGTCACCGTCAATATGATTTGTGGTCAATTTCCATAAAGTGTGTAGCACTTTCGGTTCTGGATCATAGAGGTCGTTTATAGGTTGCGGAACGGATTTAAATGTTTGTAGCAGGCGATATGCATTATCTGAACTCCATTCTGTACCGAGATAGACAGAATACTGCTGCATCAGACGCAAAGCAGCACTGTCTGTTATCACCTTCATCGGTTCATCAAGAAACGTGACTTGTAGCGGTTCGACCGCTGTAACCTGATCTGCCCCTCCAAGTTCGTCTGTATTTTCCCAACTGTATTCATAAGCTATTGAAACTTGAACATAAGAAATTAATATGCAATAGAGAGCAAGTTTTATTACTTTCATTTTAATTCTCCCCTATTTAAGCTAAATAGTGTTCTTAGGATTACGATCTATACAGAGTATGTGTCGTATTGTTGTTATTTACATATATTGATTTAAGATAACCTAAGTTGCTACCTATGTACCACAAACTCTTTGTTTCTGCATACGAGAACACAAACTGAAAATTACGCTACAATACTTTGTGAATAATCAGCGTTTCTCTATTAGATACGGTATATCACTGACAAATGTCTTGTCAGTACCAACTTAAATTAAAATAATTATAATAAATAGTCATATAAGAGTCAATATTTTTTGTATTATAATAACATTATATATTAGTTTAAAATGACTTTTGTTGTATTGTAAAATGAAATATATTGAATGTTCTTGTTGTGAACGTGTTCGCCAGTTGGGGCAAACCTTCAATATCAGTAAGGTTATACCATTTCTAAGAAAGAATAGTTCATTATAAAATTATGAATTCAAACTGAGATAGAGAATGTCCGAGGACGCAATGAATTGCGTGACTACGAACACCTGTTTTGATAATGACAAGTTATCACTTAGAATTGGTATTATAATGTAACTGAGGGGTGTGCATAAATAATCGGTGGATCAACATAGATGGTGACACACGTCACAAACTTCTTCATGTGGATAGGCACCATTCTTAGTGCAAAAAGGACAAGATTTTGTAGGTCGGGTAGAGTTTGCGAAACCCGACATGCAAGACTGGATACGATTGTGTCGGGTTTCACTGCGTTCTACCCGACCTACGACATAAGCTTAGAATCGATTTTATTTATGCCCACACCTAATGTAACTGGTTGTAGACGGGGGATGAAGGGAATTTTGGGGTTGGGAGAATGGATTTCAGGGTGGATTTATTGGGATTGCATTGGTTATTGACGGTCAGTTAGCAGTTGTTGGCAGTCAACTATCATCATGTGGATCGCGGATTTTGGTTCTGAATCGCGGATTTGCGCGGATGACGCGGAGAATGTCCGAGGCGCAATGCATTGCACGACTACGAACACCTGTTTGATAATGATAGGTTGTTATTTAAAAATGGTATTATAAAGTAACTACAGAATCCACAGAGATCAACAAGAAAAGTATAAAGCAATTACGCTTTATAAAACTCTACTGTTGTGCCAGCCATGTCTGCAACTTTCTCTATTAGTTCTTCACGTTCTTTTTGCTGCATACCAGAGAACCGTTTAGCAATATCTATTTTTTCTTGTAATTGTTCAGCATTATCAGGTCCGGTGACAAGTGTGCTGACGGGAAATGCCCACACAAAACGTATTGCTTCTTCAATACTTACCCGATTAGGCACAACTCTTGGCTTTGGTCCGTGTTTGCCATGTCTGGTTCCACCGAAAAATCCACCATTTGCTAAGGACTTCATACCTATAACGCCAATGTTTCTTTCAACAAGCGATGGAATTACACCCTCAATAAAACTTTCATAACTGACATCGGCAATGTTTACCGGCAATTGACACGCATCAAATATATCCGATTTATCTAATACGCGGGTGTGTGCGGATGGACTTGTATGTCCTGTGAATCCAATGTATCGAGCTTTTCCTGATTCTTTTGCCTCAGCCATGACATCAAAAACACCGTTCTCAATCCTTTCATTAACATCTTCAGGATTTCGAACAGCGTGTACCTGCCAAAGATCGACTTGATCTGTATTGAGACGTTTGAGTGATCCTTCAAGGTGTTTTCGTGCAGTTTTTGCATCTCTTGCGTTTGTCTTTGTCATGAGAAATATATCGTCACGATATTTCGGAATTAGCAGTTTGCCTAACCGTGTTTCACTTCCACCTTTCTGATAGGACTCGGCGGAGTCAAAAAATCTTACACCACCTTCCAATGCAACATCAAGCGTCTTTTGTGCTTCTTTTTCATCCATTTCACCGATATGCCATCCACCAAGTCCTAATATTGTGACTGATTCATCTGTCCTACCTAATTTCCGTAACGGCAAAAGTGTGCCTAAGCGGTCAGTAGAAGGTTTTACTTCCTGACCTTCTGAAACCCCTGAAGACAGGAGAATTCCTGTGGTTAATCCTGCCAATGACTTTAAAAATGCACGTCGATCAATCATAGTTTTAACCTCCACCTCACATCATATAGTCAATCTGAATTTTTGTCAATATCAAAATTACAATCGTCAGCGTTATCCAATTGTCGCGAAACATTCTTGGAGGATGGGTTTCCAACCCTGATTTCTTACGCGACAGTTGAATTGCATTGATCTGACAATTGATTTCAATTGACCAACACAAGACCCTTATGTATAATAACGTAGTTTATTTGTTGATGTTGACAGATAAAATTTATAGGATACGTTATGGAACATACTTTACAAAAACAGATTCCTGATAAAACTGTAGTCTTGACTTTTGACGATGGATGTAAGTCACAAGCAACCTTTGTAGCACCAATTCTCAAGCAATATGGTTTTGGTGCAACTTTTTACATCACAGAAGGACTTGGATTTCTCAAGAATAAAGAAGCCTATATGACATGGGAAGAAGTGAGAGAATTACATGAATCGGGATTTGAAATTGGAAACCATACCAGACATCATCGGAATGTTACACAACAAAGTGATCAAGATTTAGAAAGCGACCTGCATTATATTGATATGCAATGTATGGAATATGGCATCGCAAAACCGACAACTTTCTGTTATCCTGGGTATAGTCATAATGAATCTGCAGTGAATGTTGTGAATTCACACGGATTTCAGTTCGCCCGTCGCGGGGTTGCCCCAGAGTTTCCATATAATTCGGAGGGTGGAAGAGGTCCCGCTTATGACCCGAAAGTGCATCATCGACTTCTCATTCCAACCACTGGTGCGTCGGGACCGAATTGGGATTTTGATGATTTTACGTGGGCACTTGAGCAGGCTAAAGATGGTAATATAACTGTGTTGACGTTTCACGGAGTACCGGATCTGGAACATCCGTGGGTTCACACAGAACCGGATGATTTTGAAATTTATATGGAATTTCTATCAGACAACGGTTTTACTGTCATTGCCCTACAGGATCTTTCCAACTATATATGGTAGGTTATAGAATCAACTATGCATTTGTCAGAAGTGGTATTAGGTTATTGAGTCGCGCCTATTTGTGCGGCTTGCGGTGCGCGTGTTGGAAGTTTCTTCTCCGTTAACGCTTCTTGTGGCACATACCTTGAGTAATCCGAAATACCACCAGTTGTCAAAGCATATACAACAACATTCGTCATAAAACGATACACGTTCGGCGAATAATGCACACTGCGTGTCGGTATACTTATAGTTTCCATTGCACACATATAATCACGCCGTATCACAAGCACCGATAACTTCTCTCCGACAGAGATCCCTTCCAGATAGTTCCGTCTTGGCGGTCGTGTGCCCCACCAATAAATATCAAACCCCACAGGAGGTCCACCCATCCCATAGAAGTTGTGATAAATCTCGTGTGAATTTTTTACGCGTTCAACTGTGTATTCAGGCATCACATATCGCATTTGTGAGAAGAATAATCGCACCATTGCTTGTGCTGGTGCGTTGACACCGCAATCGTCAAAGATTAAAAACCCACCTTTTTCAACGAGGTATTTGCGGAGTCCTGCTGCTTCTGCTTCAGAAAAACGGTTGTCCATTTTACCACCGCCATATTGTCTACTGATCAGATTTCGGGATCGCGTGAATGCTGGATCGTGTCCTGTCATAAAGACCAGTGGTGATTTCTGTAAGTTTGCATCTGTCAACTTGATAGACCCACCATCTACGTTCATATCTGTTTTGATTTTAGTTTTCTCGTTGAGCCATTTGGCAAGTGCGTTGAGTGCTGACGAATCTGCCCACCAATCTGAAAGGGTGTGTCGTACGCGTGCGAATCGGAACACACCGCGTATATCTCGACCTCTGCCGAAAACAACACCGCACGGGTCACCGTCAATTATTGATGGATTTTCAGCGGGGCCAAGTGGAATTGCACGGACGACATTCGAAAGGGCACTTTCTGTCACACCGACATGTTCCGACATCGATAAACCGAGGGGACGTGTCCAATTAACCTTTACCTGAACGACACCAGCGAGTGGACGTCCGATATGAGCAGGACCCGCAGTAGACAAACTTGCTAAAGGACCCACAACTGGTAAAGCCTTGGGTGATATTGACACTGGTAAATCCACAGGTGTTGTTATTTCCAATTTTGGGACATTGGGATTAACTATTCTCGGCACATTCGGATTGATAGGTGTTCTTACTTTAACATTCCGGTTAGATATAGATACTTCCGATGCCATCTGAGGTTGAGGTTGTGTATGCTGTGCAACAGTTATTAGACGTGGTTGCGTTTCAACAGGATCGGCAACAAACATGTTTTCTACGATTGCAGTTGTCTTGTGGACAGGTTTAACAATTTGTTCACGGACTTGTGGTGGCTTGGGTGGTTCTGGTGTGTTTAGCACATCTACGCCGATGAAGGTTTTGAAGGTCTGTGTGTGCGTAACAAAGTAGAGTCCAGCAATCAGCACGATTAGACAGTGGATTGCAATTGAAGTCAACAGAGCACCAGATACTTTTTTGCTGTGCATAACTCACCTCGTCAAAGGATGATATTACTGTAACATACAGCAAGTTATATGCCAATTAAATAGGTGGAATATGCGGTACATCCACACTTCTGACGATATTGCTGCACAAAAAAGGGCATTGAGATGTGAAGCTGCACAAAAAAGGGCATTTTCGGTATAGGATAGAATATCCGAAATAGATCATGACAAATGTTATCAAAATCTATTAGAATGTGAGTTTGATTAGGCAGTGGAATTGGGAGGAGACATCTCAAGGAAAGTATAGTCAATAGAATGTCTCTGCATTACTTATGAAAGGCAGCTATGATTAAACATCCCCAACCTGCGATAAAGGCTAACCCACCAATCGGTGTAATTGCACCTAACCAACGTAGACCTGTTAGACTGAGAATATATAAGCTTCCAGAAAAAATCAATATACCGATGATGAAGCACCACCCCGCAGCAGATATATAGTTGCTTTGCCATTGTGAAAATGCCCACGCAACGACAATCAATCCAATTCCGTGATACATCTGATATCTCACCGCGACCTCAAATATATCTAACATCTCCTTTGAGAGTCTACCTTTAAGTGTATGTGCGCCAAAGGCACCTAACAGAACACTCAATAAGCTAAAAGCAGCACCGGCTGCAAAGTAAAAGTTTTTCATAAATCTCCTTTATGGTTCATCTTCTTCTATGTATATTATATACAATCTGAAACAAATGTGGAATTTATTTCTCAATCACCCATGCTAACTCTCATTTGCTATGACCTAAAGGTTTTTGTTGTAATAATATTGTCAATTATGCTAAACTATACTATCTTATAACGGCATAGTTTGACCTATTCCGTATGGTTACAAAAGGAGAACTTACTACAAAATGAGACAATACAGAACAGAAGAAATTCGGAATATCGGAATTATTGCTCATTCAGGGGCAGGTAAAACTTCCCTAATTGAAGCGATGCTTTATAACGGTGGTGCAATTGAACGAATGGGAGCCGTGGATGACGGAAACACGGTTGCTGACTATGCCTCTGATGAGATAGAACGCAAGACCTCACTCAATTGTTCCGTGTGTATTGCGGAATGGGCGGAAAATAAACTTAACCTTATTGATACTCCAGGAGCAGAAGATTTTTACGGAGACCTTCATGGTGTACTTCGAGTCGTGGATGCAGTTGTCGTAGTCGTTGACGCCACAACAGGCGTTGAAGGGGGAACAGAAAAAGTCTGGGAGGTTGCCGACAAGTATAATCTTCCACGCATTCTCTTCATAAACAAAATGGATAAAGAGAACGCAAGTTTTGATAATGCACTTGCAAGTATTTCTGAAATCTTAGAAACACGAGCAGTTCCTATTCAAATCCCAATTGGTAAAGAAGATCAGTTTACTGGTGTGGTAGATGTAATTCAAGATAGTGCCTTTCTTGAACCAAATGGAAACGCACCTGTTGGGAAGTCAGATGTCCCAGACGATTTAGCTGGCACAGCAGAAGAATATCGGGAAGCACTCGTTGAAGTTGCCGCTGAAAGCGATGATGAACTCATTGAAAAGTTTTTTGAAGGTGAGCTCTCTGAGGAAGAGATACAGAAAGGTCTGCAAACAGGGATCTCTGAAAATCAGTTTGTACCAGTACTATGCGGTTCATCGCTAAAGAATATAGGTGTTCAGCAGTTGATGGATATGGTAGTTAGTTGTTGTCCATCACCTGTTCAAGCAGGAGAAATCCAAGATGTAGAAGACGACTCTAAAACACGCGAACCTTCAACCGATGCACCTTTATCTGCTGTTGTTTTCAAAACAATCGCAGACCCATTTTCAGGTCAACTCAGTCTTTTCCGTGTGTATTCAGGTGCGTTAGCAGGAGATTCACAAGTAAACAACTCAAGCCGTGGAGAAGTTGAAAGAATCGGCAAACCCACTTTTATGAACGGTAAGCAAGCGATTAATACTGCTAATGTCCCGGCAGGAGATATCGGTGGAATAACGAAATTGGATAAAACACGTACCGGAGATACATTGTGTGATAGAGACGCAGCTATAAAGTTACCCGGAATTGAATTTCCTAATACAGTTATCTCTTATGCTATATCCCCAGTCCGTGAGGGTGACGATGAGAAACTCATTAACGCTCTTACAAGGATTGGTGAGGAAGACCCATCCTTCAAGATTGAACGAAACGACGTTACAAAGCAGTTACTTGTTTCAGGTTTGGGTGAACTTCATATTACAGTTAATCGCGCAAGAATAGCAGAGAAATTTGGGGTTGAAACTGTGGTTGCACCGCCAAAAGTTGCATACCGAGAAACTGTACGCAAGAGCGTGCAGAATGTTCAAGAACGACACAAAAAACAATCTGGTGGTAAGGGGCAATTTGGTGATGTCACGATTAACCTCGCTCCATTACAGCGAGGCGAAGGTTTTGACTTTGTTGATAACATTAAAGGTGGGGCGATACCGAAGAACTATATCCCAGCAGTTCAAAAAGGTATACGCCAGAGAATGGAACGAGGGGTCCTGGCAGGTTTTCCTTTGGTTGATATCCAAATAGACTTACATGATGGAAAATACCATGATGTAGATTCATCGGATATGGCATTCCAAATTGCAGGATCTATGGCTTTTGCTACTGCTGTACAACAAGCGAATCCATGTTTGCTTGAACCCATCATGAACGTTACAATCACTGTGCCTGATCAGTATATGGGGAGTATTATTGGAGATTTAAACGGACGTAGAGGACAGGTGATGGGTGTTGAACAGGCAGGGAAACGACAGATAATTCAGGCTATTGTCCCGCAGTCAGAAATGCTACGATATTCCATTGATTTGAAATCTATGACGAGTGCGCGTGGCAACTTCACCATGGAATTCTCAAACTATGAGATTGTCCCCGATGATGTTGCACAGAAAGTCATCGCTGAATCCGCGACAGAAGAAGACGAATCCTAAATCAAAACTTGTTGTTGACTTTGATTTTGACCCAAGTACTTTTAAAATAGGCACGTCCATTTATAAAAGACGCGCCTATTTTGTAATTGTCCACTGAGGAAACAGAAGTGAATATCATGATGCGTAGAATACTCAATACAATTACAATTTTCATTGTACTCATTTCAGTGAACACATTTGCTGATACTTCTCCTGATGGACCTCACACAAATCTAATAGCACTAAAGTATCCTAAAGCACCTGCAAAATTCAAGAATACAGTTAAACCCAAGTATCCCAAAGAAGCAAGAAACGCTGGAAAAGAAGGTAGAGCTGTTCTCCAAGTGACCATTGACATCAACGGTTTACCAAAGGACATTGTAGCACTTACCAAGGTAGGTTTTGGTTTTGAGGAAGCATCAATTGAGGCATTAAAGCAGAGCACCTTTTATCCAGCTAAAAAAAATGGTAAACCTATTGAGGATAGAGTTAGAATACCTTATGAATTTAAGCTTGAGTCATCTGATTTTAAAATGGTATATATACCAAAAGGTGAATTCCAAATGGGAAGTAATAGTGGGGATTCAGATGAAGAACCGCTGCATTCTGTCTTTCTCAATGCATTTTATATAGACAAACATGAGGTGACAAACGCCCAATATAAAGAGTTTGTTGATGCAAACCCGCAGTGGCAGAAAGACAAAATTTTGCGGAAATACCATGATGGTTATTACTTAGCAGATTGGATTGGGAACTTTTTTCCATCTGGCAAAGACAACCACCCAGTTGTGTATGTGAGTTGGTATGCTGCGATGGCTTATGCAAAGTGGGGAAAAAAACGATTACCGACTGAAGCAGAATGGGAAAAAGCAGCTCGCGGTGGATTGGTAAGTAAGAAGTATCCATGGGGAGATACAATTGACTCAACCAATGCTAACTATTTTGACGGAACTGACAAGGAAATCACCCCGGTTGGTTCCTATCCAGCGAATGGATATGGATTATACGACATGGCAGGCAATGTACGCGAATGGTGTCTTGATACTTATGATGAGAACTTCTTTGGCAGTAGTCCACGTGAAAATCCATTTGCCGATGCAAAGAGTATTGATGATGTAATTGATGATTTCATTAACCTAAAAGGTAACCGTGTCTTGCGTGGTGGTTCATGGCTAAATAGTGCACAATTAGTACGCATTTCAAATCGGTACTGGAGAGCACCTACTGCTACAAACCCAAATGAAGGGTTCCGATGTGCGAAGTCTGTGACAGAGAAAAGAGAAAATCAGGAATAATTGATGTAATTGAAATGAAGTTGTTTTTTGGTTTGATGTTACCTGTAGTTAACTGAAAAAAGGCACGCATCCGGAGCGTACCTTTTATGTAATAGTTGAAAACAGTAAACCTAACTATCTAAATGGAAGACTGCCATTTTAGTTTCAGTCATCTCTTCAATAGCGTATTTCGGTCCCTCTTTGCCCATTCCGCTTTCTTTCACACCACCATACGGCATCAGATCTGCACGCCATTGTGTACCCCAGTTCACCATTAGATTTCCTGATTCCACTTCTCTGACAAAACGCATTGCCCAATCAATATTCTGTGTGAAGATAGCAGCACTCAATCCGTAGTTCGTATCGTTAGCAAGCGCGATAGCTTCGTCAATGTCGTTGACACGGGTGACACCGACTGCTGGTCCGAATATCTCATCACAGGATATTTTCATCTCAGGTTTGACATTAGCGAGAATAGCAGGTGTTACAAACTGATCTTGCTTTTCGCCACCTGTGAGGAGTTCAGCACCGTCCGAGACTGCTTCTTCTATCCATTCAGTGACACGCGTAGCGTCCGCTTCCCGAATCATTGGTCCCATACGCACACCAGATTCCAACGGATTGCCGATACCAATCTGGGATACTTCTGCTTGGAAAGCATCTAAAAAATCTCCATAGATCTTTTCATGAGCAATTACTCTTTGCGTAGAGATACATACCTGTCCAGCATTGGAATAGCCGGAAGCTGCTGCTGCTTTTGCGACTTTTTCCGGGTCGGCATCAGGCATCACAATGAGCGGGGAATTTGAACCGAGTTCCATCGTCACGCGTTTCAATCCTGCCACTTTACATATATGTTCACCTACGTCACGACTTCCTGTAAAGGTAATCTTTCTGACCCGACGATCCGCACAAAGAGTGTCGCCGATTTCACCACCCGGACCTGTCACACACTGAATAGCTTCAGGAGGTGTGCCTGCTTCTAAGAATAACTCTACCAATTTCAGTGCGGAAAGTGGTGTATCCGTTGCCGGTTTGATAATGATAGCGTTTCCACCTGCAATTGCTGGTCCAGCCTTGTGACAAACAAGATGTAGTGGGAAGTTGAAGGGACTAATTCCAGCGACAATACCACAAGGGACACGTACTGTAAACCCGAGTTTGTTTTTTACACCTGGTGCACCTTCAAGCGGAATTGTTTCGCCAGTCATCCGTTTTGCTTCCTCTGCCGAGAGCGCAATGATTTCAGATGCGCGAGTGGATTCACCTGTTGCTTCCGCTAAGATTTTTCCTTCCTCACGGGTGATAACTTCAGCGAGTTCATCAGCCCGTTCAACCATTAAGTCTGCAACTTTCCTTAATATTTCATATCGTTCATATCCTGTCAAACCTGCCATGATTTTTGCGCCGCGTTCTGCGGTTTGAATAGCAGTTTCGACATCCGCTGCATCTCCTTTTGGTACAGTATCAACTACTGACCCATCAAAAGGACTTAGAACGTCTATTTTATTTGATTTATCAACCCATTTACCACCAACGTGCATTTGCATAATGCGTATTCTCCATTTCTATATTGTACGCGTGTTGCATACTTCTATTGTGATTTAGATTTCAATAATCCCCATGTTATGGTTGCTTTTCCAGTGGCTTCAACAGCAGCATAGTCTTCTAATCCTGTTTCCATTACATCGTTGACTTGTGCTTCAGTGAGTGCTTTCGTAAAAAAGCCTACTTCATCAAAAAGACCTGTTGCAGCAACGTTGCCAGGTCGTGCTCCTATCCAGATAGGTGATTTACTGGTATCAAGTTTTCCACCACTCGCCATTTCAACTTCTAATTTACCATCAACAAACATCTGAACCTTGCTGCCATCATAGACTTTAGCGATATGATGCCATGTTCCATCTGCAACGATAGTTTTACCCGGCATACGCGACTCCTCCCCGTTGACGTGCCACATAAACACTGGATAGTCAGCATCATGGATCCATATATCAAGATGACGTACAAGATTGGCCTCGGGCCAAACTTCCCCATTACGCCAAACGATGTACTGCCATGAAGCAGCATTCAGTTTTACCCAAGCAACAAATGTATATGGATCAGAGTTGAAAACGTTATCATGGTCAATTCGAACATAACTATCACCATTTCCTGGGAATTCCAGTGCTCCACTGAACTTGCCATTGTCAACCCATTCCAGTGTGCCTTTGATGTTACCATCGTGTCCACTGACAATATCTTCAACAACTTTTCCTCTTCCTTCTTCAAATAACCATGCACTAACTAAACCCAGTTTTGCTGCATGTGCGGAAAAGGACATAACAAATATAAGTATTGTCAAACACAAAATAAGAGTTTTCATCATATTACCTCCAAAAAGTTGTAAAACCAATTTAGACGCGGCATTTATCCAGAGCGTCCTCATCCAATTCCACACCTAATCCTGGTTTGTCGGGTATCGTTGCGTATCCGTTATCAAGTGGGATTGTTGAGGGTGTAACGATGTCAAAAGCGCGTAAAGCATTCAATGTGATTGATGGCATCGTCGCGTTTCGCATCACAGCTGCGAGATGCATAACAAAAGTAGTTGTTATACCGAGTCCAACAATCTGTATCCATACCGGTAAATCTGCTGACTCTGATATGATTGCTTCTCGTTTAGCATTTGCAGCGCGTGAATCAGGATATGCAATAATAAATGAATCGTTCATTCTTGCTCGGATGGCTTTAACAGGATCAGGATTACCGAAGTGAATTGTAATCGGCATGTCGGTGTGTCGTTTTATCTCTTGGTATCCTTCAATATCTGATTGAGGTATCGGCGTTTCAAATGACTCAATGTTGAAATCCTGAAGTTGTCGTGCGACCTCCAAGGTTTGTTCTGGTGTTTTAAACGAGTCATTAGCATCTACTCGGAGTTGAAAATCGTCTGGTACTACTTCAGCGATCGCGGCAACCTGTTCACGAACTTCAAACCAAGGACGTGCCTTGATTTTATGTAGCCGATAACCGAGTGCATAAGCATGTTTTGCTTCTGCTGCCCATTCTTCAGGTGTCATGTCGATTGACCAATACCCGAATGAAGTCTTATCGTTAACTTTTTCACCTAAGAGTTGGTGGACTGGCACACCGAGTGATTTTCCCATGATGTCATAAAAAGCCTGTTGTAAAGGTGTCGGTGCCCAACCACTCATAAACTCAAACGGGTTTCTATCGATGTATTTTTGAATCGATTCTTCCGATTGAAATGAACCATCCCCTATACCAGTGATTCCATCATCTGTATGGACTTTGTAAACATGATCAATCTGATAGAGATTACGACTTGTCATCAATTCATAGATGCCTTCATGATATGGCACTCTCACCTTGATAACTTCAATATCTGTGATTTTCATGATATTGATTCCTCCGTTTCAGGAATATATGATCCTATATAAAATTCAATAGCCTAATATACTGACAGGTATTCTATTCATCACGACGAATCCAACTGACCACATCTTCTGCTTCACCGGATCCACCTTCAACTCCGTCACTGCCAAAGGATATTAGGTCGTATCCATATTGGTCATGCACTCCTGGACGTACGTAAATATAAGGATTTCCCCATGGATCTTCGGTAATCGGTATCTGAATGTATGGAACTAACCAGTATATTGGAATTGGCGGTTCTTCAGGATGTTCCCAAAGTGCTTTTAATCCTTGTTCCGTAGATGGATAGTCTCCATTGTCTTTGGCATACCTATCAAGAGCGATGCCAAGCGTTTCAATGTCTTCCGCAGCTTGTGTTTGTAATGCCCGTCCTGCTTGACCGAGTAATCGAGGTGCTAAGAGTACAGCTGCAATAACTGCAAGAATGACTATGACAATTAATAGTTGTACCAGCGTTATACCGGATTGTTGTTTGTAAAATGGTTTCACGAATGCCTCTCCACATTTTTCTATTTTGAATGTGTTTACAAAGTTTAGCATATAATGTTGAATGAGTCAATACAACTATTTTAAGTGAATCTGTGGATCATCCTCATAAGCGGAATCAATTTGCACCAAACGTTGTAAAGTGATACAGAATAGTCCAAATAGTGATTTCAGCAATGCTGTTTCTTTTATTACACCTACACAGGAAAAGTACAATTCATCAACACCTTCAGGAAAATCGGTGCCGAACCATCCTTCATCATCTTTTATTGTAAAGTATATTCTCGGTTGTTGCTGACATAGTTCCTTTATCTTTGGTTCTGCAAGGAGTAACTTTATCTTTTCAGGATTATTACCTTTTATAATGAACTTGTCATCAAAGAAAGGATCACCTATTTCAATATCCTGCATACCGAAGAATTTTCCGATTGAACTGAAAAATCCTTCTCGTGTAATTTTGAAATAGAGACCATCCTTGTTAATGAAAGGTGCACGCATCCGAGTATATGTTGTTGTGGAAGTTGTTGTTCCAGTAGATGTTGTTTGGGTGTAAGTATCAAGTAGAATTTGCCATTCACCGTGTTTGTAGATGAGTACGTCCTTCTTCCAAAACCCACCATCAATATATTCACCACCGATGTCTGTTGCGATTTGTGACCAGATTTCGTCCTTTGATGGACCGAAAATGCCTCTGCGTTTTTTCATCTTTTTCTCCATATCTATGTTATTAATTTACTTCGGTATAGGTTCGCCATAAACCTTTTGGATTCTCAACCGATAGACCAACATTTCCACATTCACCACAAACTGTTGCTCGTAATGGTTCACGATGTAAGCCTTTGAAGATCTTTGCGTTAGGGTTGCCTTGAAGTGTAACCATCAAAGTACTTCCGAATGATTGTTCACTCAGTGCAAGATTCTGCATGATTTTATCAGATCCGCATTGAGCACATTTAATTTCAGACATTTACATTACTCCTAATTTCAATTTTGTATGTTATAGTGAAATGCAAAAAATATGTGCACACTCTCCAGTAAATGAGGTTTCCTAACCACATCTATGAGACTGAACAAACACCGGTTCGGTTAGGAAACCGAACCTACCGTCGTATGTAAATAATTTTGGTTTTTACTAATTATATTTGGTCGCTTCGCCATCTTTCAAGCGGATGATCACGCGGTGTTAGGGGCATATAAATGCGACGTTTCTGTCTATGTGATTCCCATGTGGTATGTATCATTTCAAGACAATCACGTCCGTCTCTGCCGCTTGCAAACGGGTCTCGGTTTTCTTCTATTGCCTCAATCAGATCACGTAACATAAGACGTTGTAGTAGCAGACGTATAGAACCTTTATCCCGCTGATTGCCTTTTTCATCAATATTTTCTTCAGGAAGATGCACTGGATCCCAAGGTTGATCTGGTGTTTTATGTTGCCCTTTATGAATAAACATTGTGGTTCCGACGCTCTCCCGGATAGCGATACGGCCTTCAGTGCCAATAATGTCTATACCATAAGCGTTATCATTGGTTTGGGGTTGTGCAAGGAATTGGACATCTGCATGGATACCGTTCTTAAAGCGAAAGGAAGCATGACCACGTTCCCCCAGAACAAGTCCAGCATCTCGGTCATGAGGGTGTACCTCTTGTGTGAGTTTAATGTCGTCCACGGTGGATTCGCGTCCATCCATTTGCATCAGATGTGCATGTGTCCATTCAACATCCCCACCGAAAAGCCGTAACCAATCATATAAGTGAGTTCCCATCTCCATGAGTGAATTTCCTACCTTGCGTCCACCTTTATCTGTGGCTTTCATCAGCACAACATCACCGATTTCGCCTTTCTCAATTAGTGAAAGAACATGACGATTGTATGGACTTGCACGTTTGATATGGTTGATTGCGAACTTTACATTATTCTGGTCACAGGTATCTACCATCTCATCTGCTTGGATAAGGTTGAGTGCGATGGGTTTTTCACAGAAAACATGGATACCGCGCTTTGCAGCTGCAATCGTGGGAGGGTGGTGCATGGGTGCTTGCGTTGGGATGATAACGATGTCTGGTTTCTGTTCGTCAAGCATCTTTTCATAGTCGTCATAGATTGCTTTGACACTGAATCGCTCACCCCATGCTTTTGCACGGTCAGGATTGATTTCTGCTCCAGCAATGAGTTCACAGTTTTCCTCTAACTTTGCTGCTTGTGCATGGCTGCCACCCATTCCTCCGAGTCCGATGATTGCTATTCGGTATTGTTTCATATAATGCTCCGAAGTTGAATATTCAGGTTTTAAACTATATTACCAAGTATAGATTGAAAGTGCAATAAAAAACGGCACTGTAGTAGTACCGGATATGTATGAGTATTGGATTATATATGGAGATTCTATTGTGTTTTTACATTTGCCCATGTTGTTGTTAGCTTATCTGTATTGGGAGTAACATTGTACACCCCCTCGGTATCTAAAGCGAGACCTATTACATAATTCAATCCTGTAAGTATATCGATGACATTTGTACCATCAAGATTGCCTCTTCGGATTTTACTCTTATTGATATTGTGATTTTTTTCAATCCAATATATCTTTTGAGAGTGAGCATCCAAAACAATTTCTGTAGGAGTGTTTAGATCGGCAAGTAAAGTTTCAACATTTTTTCCCTCAAGTGATGCTATTCTTATTTCACCACGAGTCATTTTTGTCCAATATATATTACTGTTAACCAAATCTAGGGCTATTCTGTCATGATGTATAACACCTCCACGTAGTATTTCGTAATTTGATCCATCCATGTTCACCCGTGCGATATTATCCTCAAAAGAATCTTGGAAATAAATTTTACCTGCTTTTAGGTCAAGTTTAATGTCTTCAGCATCGACTCTAATATCAAAAATCCCTCCATTTACAGGTGGAATTCTTATATCTTCAATATTGCCACCATCCAAATCTGCACGTGACATTCTCCATGGTCCAGACACATTACCCCAATATATCTTATTTCCTATTGTATCTATTGCAATGCTGCATGGGGATGGCAGCGGTTTTCCTTGTTCTTCAAGCATTGTATCACGATTGATGATAATTTCAATGTCAGAACCGTCAAGGTTTGCACGATATATTCTCTTATATCTTAAGGTAACCCAGTAGATCTTACGGTTGGTTAAGTCCAATGCAATATCAAATGGTGAATCCAATTCCGTTATGACATTTTCAACATTGGTTCCATCAAGGTTAGCACGTCTTATTTTATCCGTTTCTGTCCAGTATATTTTTGGACTTCCCTGTGCGTAAGTAATGCCTTGAATAGCAGAAAACAATATAACTATGGAGAAAACTAACTGGAGACATTGGTTTGATAACAATATATTTTTCATGAGATGTATCCTTTACTTGGATTTCATATTTGCCCAAGTTGTAGTCAGTTGGTTTGAACTTGGTGAAACATCGTAAGGCCCTTCAGTGTCTATATCTAAACCTGATGGAGAATTTAAATTAGTGATTATATCCCTAACGTTTGTACCATCAAGGTTTGACTGTTGTATTTTTCCAATATCAGATTGCCAATCTAATTCTAACCAGTACATTTTTCCGGCACGTAGATCTAATGCAATGTCATAAGGAAAATTTAGTCCTGTAACAAGCGTTTCTGTCTTATCTCCGTTTAGGTTTGCCCGAAATATCTTTCCGGTAACAGTGTTCGACCAGTACATCATTTCATCGTGTAAATCTAATGCTAATGCATAAGCAGTACGCATATCAGTAATAATGTCTTCAGGGTCAGATCCATCAAGATTTGCGCGTTGGATTTTGCTAGCAAGTCCATCCGTCCAGTAAATTTTACTTGTATCACTGTCAATTTCAATATTAATTGGATGAAGCCACTGTTTCATTCTAATGTTAAATGGTACAATCAATTCTCTAATTTCAATATCTTCAATATTGATGCCGTCAAGATTTGAACTTTGAAAAATATCTAAATGATCGTTACCCCAGTAGATATTGTTTTTGTTTTCGTCAATAGCGATACAGATGGGAGCAATTAGTTTTTCATGTGGTAGTTTAACATGCTTTCCATCTTTTGGTGTTGCTATACCTTCACATTTCCCGTTTTGACACGTTATCCTCAATTTTCCTTCACCTGGTCCAAGATTGAATCCAGTTATGACATTTTCAATATTGGAACCGTCAAGGTTTGCAGATTGAATTATTGAAGCATAGTCTGTTATCCAATACATCTTACGGTTGCGTATATCCAAAGTGATGTCACCAGCAGCTTGTAAACCTGTAACTACATTCTCAATATTGGAGCCATTCAAATTTGCACGTATAATTTTGTCTTGCAATGTTTCTTCATCCCTTTCAATCCAGTATAATTTCCCTTTCCCATAAGCATGATTGGTATCTAAATGATTACTAATCAACATAATGGCAATCAGAATTAGCAGCAGATGGGGTCGCTTCCAGTACTGATAGTTCATATTATTTTCTCCTTTAATCACAAATAGTGAATTGTAAATATAAGTTGACACTTTCGTCCCATGGGAGGGGAGGTTTCCTAACCTCGCCGATGCAGAGTGTTCAAGTAATTTCAAAATCTACTACATAAGTAATTCTATTGACGACTATGCTAAAGCAAGTGTCGTCAATACACCTGTGTTAGTAATAGATTAGAATCCTGCCATTGCTCTAACATACATTGTGTTCGTAACAGTATTCCTGAAGAGATTAGTCGTCCTACGGACACCTGCAAGAACGATAATAGTTGCCCCAAGCCATTGTCCTCTGTTGATGGTCTGGATTTCAAGAATTCGTGTTCTCAAATCAGGACGATAGATAGACGGAACAGGAGTGTCAACAGAATATTTCTGCAGATATTTCTTAAAATTTTGATCTCTATTGACAAACTTCCTGTATTGGAATCCACCAAGCAACTTAATTTTTGGTGAGAAATGGTAATCAAGTCGTACGCCAAGTATGTCCTCACGACTTCTGCGATTAAATCGCAAATATTCAACGACTTCTAAATCAGTTGGTGCGAACAAGTCTGGATTGAGTGTTTTTGGTATTTCCTCTGCAGTTCGGTCAAATGCCCTATCCCAAACATACTTAGCCATCGGTGTTAGAACAAGATCAACACCAATTCTATTAAAATGTGGGAGATCACCGAGTGGTATTTCATACCTTCCCTTTAGAATAGTTAACTGATTCCGTATATTTCTATCTGGATACCGTCGTTTTTTCCAGTTCGTTTTGTCATAGATCAAACCTGTGTCATTTGGATCCAGCGCGTTTATCCCGTGATCAGGATAAAATGGAGATTCCCGCCGGTCACCTGAAGAGCGAATCTGGTTCTCAAGTACCATAAAATCAACACGTTCATCTGCTTCAAAACTTTTTGTAATTGGGTCATATTCTACATCTGTGAACAGTGCGTTCGTTTCATCTTGTTTAAGTTGTTTTTGCATGACCACTAAAGATTTCGCTTCAAGTGTTAAGTTAGGCACTGCAGAATAGATACATTGGAAAATTGTCGTATTTTTCCGAGCGTTATAATAATCAAGTTCATCATTGATGGATACAGTATCTAATTCACCAACAGGTAAAGTGATTGTGTAATCTGGAATATCATCCTGAACTCTGACGAACCGATTTTGGAATGCTATGCTACCAAAATCTGGGATGTCACGATCATAAATGACATGTACATATTTTGAGTTGTTTTTGCGCCTACTTGATATTTCTCTTTCGTTCAACCACCCTATCTGTAGAGAGAGATTGTTTAGCAGATCATATTTTGCATTGATGTGATAACCTTGACGATCAATACCGTATTCATATTGTGGTTCAAGATTATCTTCAATTGTATCTATTGTTCCGTTATTATTCAGATCTATTATACCCTTGAATACAGGCGGATCTGCATCAAAAATGAGAAAATCCTCATGATAATCTAATACACCGTTTTGATCTCTGTCATCTGCTCGAGGAATTACACCGTCAAAATCAACATCATCGGGCCAACCATCTTGATCATCATCATCCTCAATCAGAATATAATTATTGACTTCCCATGAGTCTATTTCTCCAGGTAGTCGATCTATATCTACATTCTTATCAAGAGTAAAAACTGAACCCCTGTTTGGATTTGGACCAAGATTCAAATATGTGGTTGTGTATCCTGGATCAATGTGATATAGGACACCTGCTAAGTGAAGTTTTTCAAATCGAGATTCAAGGTGTATGAACCACGCCTTTTCTCTACCGAGTTTGCCATCTGCATCAACATCTGTTCCATCTCCACCTAAGAATGCTTCAAAACGTTCACCTTCCGTTTCAGAATAGGTTGGAACACCGTTGGCATCAACATGAAGTCCCGTTCTTGGGTTAATAGTCACACCAGAAGGTTGATCTCCATCAGGTGTC
Source organism: Candidatus Poribacteria bacterium (assembly GCA_965214095.1). Taxonomy (GTDB): domain Bacteria; phylum Poribacteria; class WGA-4E; order WGA-4E; family WGA-3G; genus MSPOR6. The sequence goes on from OZ243938.1 coordinate 4,723,553, forward strand.
TTGACGATTGTTTGCGTTCGACTATATCCTACTTTATCTTTTGGAAGTGTAGGATACTGTTTGTATTTGCCATTGACGGAGTAATGTGTTCTGATGAAGATATTGCCGATTCTTCCTTCAAGGTCGATTCCGTAAAGTGTGGCAGCACGGGCAGCACCGTATCGGTAACTGACTTTACGAGGTCTACCTTCGCCGTTCCATAGGCTTGGATTGTCCTTCAGTTTATCTCTATCTTTTATGTATTCTGGAGATTGTCCATAATTACCGGGAGCTTGTATAACATCACGATATGGCATCTGTATGTGACCATCAGAAGTTTTGATCCATTCCTGGAGATCAGGATTTTCACCTGCTTGATTTGCCTTACTCAATCCAATAACAGCAATGTTATAATCACCCGCAACAATCATTTCAAAAACAACAGATTTGACTGTTCGTGGGTCTATGTTTATATCAATATCGTAAAGGTTGAAGTCATATTTCATTTTATTGAAACCAGTCACTATTTTCCATTCACTGTCAACTGAATCGACGATATTTGATGTGCCAACAGGTACAAGTTGGTCTGCAGAAATATCAAACACGTGAGTTTCTTTCGGTAATGGATTAGGTTCAAGACCTTCATCAATCTCTTCAGGAGTTAATTCAGTAAGTGCCTGAGTAACGATTGTTATTCGCATACTTTTGAATGCTGCGCCTACACCTTCTTGGATATTGTCGCTATGTAAATCGGGGTCATATTCATAAAAATCTGTGAAGGCTCTTGTGTAATTATCTTCAGGTGAGTCATCTCGGAAGACAACAGAGATTGTCTCTGGGGGTATATTTGGGACTGTTCCCATGTAGCTGGAGATTATACGTTCAGGATGTTGTTTGTGCATATTAATATAGGTATAACCAACACGAAGATTTTCTGTTAAAAGCGTTTGTCCGCGAAAACCGATGAGTCGTGTATTTTCAATATTTCTGACACGTGAAAGCGGATTCCACCCGTTTCTCCGACCAAGATCCAATCCTATAGCTTCTGGATCCATTGCTGCTCTAACTAACCTGATAGGATTAGAAATACGTGAGTGAAGAAAAGAAAATAGATGATGTTCTTGAACGAAAGAGATGTCCCAACGGAGTCCATCAAATTCTGTCTTTGAGATTATATATTGGTTATGGAACAGTGTATCTGGTTTTAGTCGTATATGATCACCGATAGCAATATCTGTATGTCTGCCGAGAAAAGTCTCTTCAACCAAGATTGCCCTGTCCAATTGTGTTGTGAACCTCAGGCTGTCAAGTTGTCCACTCCATCCAATAACCAATTTCCCATTCTTATCAAATTCTTGCTGATCTGAGTATCTACTGATTTCACTGCCTTCAACCACCTCTTGACCATAAAGATCGCGGAAGAATTGAGGTTCTTCTTCTAATCTGAATCTATCAGAGAATTTTGCCTCACTTTCTATAGCAGGTAAGAGGGGTTCATAAGGTCCAAGTGGTTGCGCACCGCAACCGATGAAAATGAATGTAATAAAGATGTAAGTCAATGTAAGTAGAGAATACGTCACATGTCTTAATTTTTTCATTTAGTTAATTCTCCCTACTCAAATAGAAAGTTGGTCTTAACAGACAATCCTCAATGGTTAATTTTGAGATATATAAGCAAGATATATGCCACAAGTTATGAACTGTAAAATCCCTAAGAATCAATATCAGTTGGTATGTGTAAGAAAAATGCTGCCCATGAATGTGCAATACTTAATTTTGTTGCACATTCATGGGCATATACTTATACCATTTCCAAGAGATAACTTGTCATTATCAAAATAGGTGTTCGTAGTCGCGCGATTCACAATCTCATAATGAACTATTCTTTATTGGAAATGGTATTACCTCACTTTCTATCTACAATAGTGTAAAATTCAACCGTATCAATACGTCCACTACCAGTTGTTATAGGTTTAATGATTTTAATTGCATCTGTCTCGGCATATAGGAAGATATCGTACGGGAAAGTGATCCCACCTTGGACTTTCTTTTTTAATTCCCAACGATTTGCCCTCTTACGGACTGAAATATCAAAGTTTTGGTACTTCCCAACACCAAGCAGTCTAACTTTTCGCACAATTGCTTTTTCTGGTATGGAGAAGATGACTCCATAAAATATTGGCTTTTCTGTCACTGGTTGATCAATCAGAACATATACCTGTTCTGTAAAGAGAACGGCACAACCGATCAATGATAAGTAGATTGGTATTAAGAATAGAAATGTCAGTTTAGTCATATAAATCCTCTACAATATATCAAATGTAAATAATAATGAATAACACCACAGTCCACATTATTCATAGAGCAATTATTATGCCAAAGATCTTATTGATAGAAAACAGGTTTATATCAGGATTCTTACGGATTAGCGTTGAGAATTGCAAACTTGCTGTTCAATTTCTGGACAGACTTGTTCAAAATGTATTCTACATTCAAGACTTATAGATGGATGCATAATCTATTGACACGACTCAAATATTTGAGTATACTTGAGCAATCTAAAAGAAAATGTCTTCAAAAGAGAAACTTAATCATGTTATCGTTAACTCTTAGAAACTTAACAACTGGAATAGGATGTTAAAACAAATTATTGCTTTCGTATTCCTAATAGTAATCATCTTGGTTGGGGATACTGTCGCACAGATGAAACAAGACAAGGAGAAGTCTATGGTTGAACGTTGGGGATTATATGAAGTGACCTTGAATGGACCCGATACAGGTAATCCTTTCACTGAGGTAGAATTGTCAGCAGAATTTAAACGAAGTGACGTAAAAGGTGGACGCACTTTTGAACCGCAAGGATTCTATGATGGGAATGGTATATACAAAATCCGATTCATGCCAGACGAAGTTGGTGAATGGACATACACTACAAAAAGTAGCAGCACAGAATTGAACGGTAAAACCAGTCAATTTACATGTATTGAACCGACTGAAGGCAACAACGGTCCGGTTGAAGTCTATAAGGATTTCTACCTACAATACGCTGACGGTACGCCCTATCATCAGTTCGGAACGACATGCTATGCATGGACACATCAGGGAGAGGAGATGGAGGAACAGACACTCAAAACTCTCACGGAAGCACCTTTCAACAAGATGCGGATGTGTATCTTTCCTAAAGATTATTCCTATAATAAGAATGAACCCGTCTACTATCCATATCAGGGAAAACCGCTCAAAGATTGGGATTTCACAAGATTCAATCCAGAATTCTGGCAGCATTTTGAGCAGAGAGTACAAGACTTGTTGAAACTTGGTATTGAAGCAGATATAATCCTATTCCACACTTATGACCGATGGGATTTTGAGAATATGGATGCTGAAAGCGATGATCATTATATCCGTTACGCTGTTGCACGCTTGGCGGCATTCCGCAATGTATGGTGGTCTCTTGCGAATGAATATGACATTATGCCAGCAAAAGAGGAATCTGATTGGGATCGGTTTTTTCAGATTATACGAGACCACGATCCATATCAACGGTTACGCGGGATACATAACTGCAGAGGTTGGTATGACCACAATAAACCTTGGGTGACACATACAAGTATTCAAACGTCAAATATGGCTGAAGGCATCCTTTACCGCACACGATATAATAAACCGGTTATCTATGATGAGTGTCGCTATGAAGGAGATATACCTCAAGGATGGGGAAACATCACCGCACGACAGATGGTGCAGAATTTTTGGGCAGGTACAGTTTCAGGATGTTATGTTGGACATGGAGAAACATACAAACATCCTGAAGACCTTTTGTGGTGGGCAAAGGGAGGCATACTCCGTGGTGAAAGTCCAGCACGTATTGCATTTCTAAAGGACTTCATGATAGATGCACCAGCATTTGATACACTTGAACCGGTCGGAGATGATAAGGGACGATATGTCCTTGCTAAAGAGGGTGAATACTATTTAGTTTATACAACTGAACCGCAAACAATAACAGTTAAACTGCATGGTGACCAACCTTATAAAATTGATGGTATTGATACTTGGAATATGAAAATCCTACCTGTTGGGACTGCACAACCAGGCGAATATACATTTGCGTCTTCGCAAACTGATTTTGCATACCGTTTCACACCTTATGCACCGGGTGAGAAACTGCGTCCAGAAGCAAAAGCATCTGCAGATGTTCTTCAAGGCAGTGCACCGCTTACAGTCTCATTTTCTGCATCAGACGATTTGACGCAACAATGGGATTTCGGAGATGGCACAACATCTGATGAATCGAATCCGATACACGTTTATGACAATCTTGGACAATATACCGTAATGCTCACTGTTACAGATGCAGATGGTGCATCGGCAATAACTGCACTTACCATTAATGTTATGCCTGCTGTTCCTGATGACATAGGCACTCACTCAGAATTTCCTGGATCACGCGACGGACTTGTGTTTGTTTGGAACGGTACACTTGAGGATACCAATGAAATCGAATCCCGAGATGAAGCAAAATTTGCTGAAGACGGACAAATGGATCTGGCTGGTGGTTCATTTATCATACAAAATGTTAATGATTCACTACTTGCAGCATGCAAGAAAAGCAATCAATTAACAATTGAATGTCTCGTCAGCACAGACAATCTAAATCAGAGCGGTCCGGCGCGCATAATATCGTTTTCAAAGGATGTCACCCATCGCAACTTTACCTTGGGACAGGATGGAAAGCAGTTTGCCATGAGGATCCGAACACCGCGAACAGGTACAAACGGTCAAGGAGGCGAGTTCTCATTCGGTGAAATTGAATCAGGAAAGGCAACACATGTTATCGTCAGTTATTTTTCTGGGAATGTCCATTGCTATGTTAATGGTGAGTTAGTCCAGACGAGTAATGGAATTCAAGGGGACTTCAGCAATTGGGAACTATATCCACTTATTTTCGGTGATGAAGCAAGTGGTGGAAGGAACTGGGAAGGTAAACTGAGTCATGTTGCAATATATAGTCGGTTTGTCGGTTTGGAAGAGGCTGTGCAGAAGTTCCAACTGATTCAAAGTGAAATGTAAAATATATGCACACTTCACGGTAGATGCGGTTTCCTAACCAATGCAGAATGCCATACGGGGAATGCCTAAAGAAGCATGCGCGTGTGGCATGCTCCATGATTCATACCGTTGATTTGGCGCATTCTGCCTGACTATGAGCCTGAACAAATACCTTCATAGAGGTTCTCGCGTAGGATCCGGTTCGGTTAGGAAACCGAACCTACCGTCCTGGGGAAAACGCCTAATTTACACTAAATTGACCCCTGTGGTTCGGTTAGGAAACCGAACCTACCGTGGTGTGTACTAATTCTGGTTTTACTATAGACACAATGGAAACATATAAATGAATGACAAGGTATTTCATCTGCGCTTGTTAATAACAGTATTGCTGTTCTGTATCTTTTCAACGTTATGTCTGCAATACGGTATTGCTCAGAACTACACGCACAAGAGTCTCCCTGAAGGCACAAAAGCACGTCTTGGTAAAGGAATTATCAAAGATATTCTCTATTCTCCTGATGGAAAATTGTTTGCCGTTGTAAGTTCAATTGGTCTTTGGCTCTATGACACAAAGGATTATCAAGAAATCACCTTACTTCCAATTCCTAAGAGTGGGAATAGACCGTTGGCACATAAAATTCAGGACACATACTTCAGTGTTGATGGACAGATGTTGATATGTGAAACTAAAGAGAAGCAAGCTATCATTTGGGATGTCTCCACGGAGGAAAGCAAAGAAATTAACCTTACAATCGGTGCATCCTTTCGTGCTGATAGAAAAACATTGACTATTGGTTCTGGGCAAGAACAGGTAGAATTATGGCAAAGTAAAAAAGAAATAATAGTGAATCCGCAAAAACAGTCTGGTGAAATAGACAAAATAATTGCATACAGTCCTGACGAACAAACTTATGCAACTACCGAAGACAAATATAACATTAGGATAAGAGACAAACGAAGTGGAAATAAAACGATAAAAACAATTAAATTCACTAAGTTTAACTACGGTCAAAGTATTCGTCTTAGTCCAGATGAACAAACGCTTGCAACACTAAATGCGAAATCACCTATTCGTCTGTGGGATAGCAATACAGGTATATTAAAGAGAACACTTAGTGGACATCTTGTAAAAAACAATCCTATCCGAATTCAAACACGTTATAATCCTCCATCTCAACTTGATAGTATTGTATTCAGTCCAAATGGGAAAATTCTTGCAAATGGAAGTTTGAATGGTGAAATTCTTTTATGGAATACAAGCAGTGGAAAGTTGATTAGGAAATTTACAGATCAATTTGGATTCATTAAGAGTCTATCCTTTAGTCCAGATGGAAAGTTTCTGGCAAGTGGTAGTGATGGTGGAAGCATCCTTGTATGGAATGTTGAAACAGGAAAACATAAGCCATTTCTCGCTGAACGGATGCGGGGTATCTCTTGTGTATCTTTCAGTCGTGATGGAAGTATACTTGTTGGCGGAAGTGTAAATGGAGACATTTTTTTCTTTGATGTAGAAACAGGAAATACACTAAAAACATTTACAGGTCATATTGCAGAAATTAGTCATTTAATGTTCAGTCCAGATGACTCCCAAATCGCAAGTGCAGGTTGGGATGGAAGTGTTCGTTTGTGGGATATAGAAACAAGGAAGCAGATAAAGACCCTCTCAGCACCAATCTCAGTACATTTCCGGGGTTATTGGCAGGAAATTTTGTTTACAGAGGATGAAAATCTATTTGCCATCAATATTGACTATAGCAATTTTATTCATTTATGGAATGTAAGCAGCGGGGAATACGTCAAAATGTTGGTGGGACATGCGTCTCGTTTACGCAGTTTTTCTGTCAGTACTGATACACAGACACTCGCAAGTTTCAGTGCTGACGGTACGATATTGTTATGGGACTTGTATTCCATAATTAATGCGATACAATAAGTAATATCAAATTAACCTAAATCGTAGGGGCAGGGTTCCCCTGCCCGGCCGTGTTCTCAGCATCAAAAACAGGACAAATCTCGTTAATTTGGTATATTATGAAATCAACATAACCAATAAGGTTAGAAAAATGAAAAACAGAATGCTTTTAATTTTGCTGGCGATAGGTATAATTTCTGTTTCCATAATATCCATAATCGTAACAACAAAGAAACCTCCAGATGATTTTATTCCAGAGACACCGCAGCGGGATTTACCAAACGGTGTGAAAGCACGTATTGGGAAAGGTAGGATATTAGATGTTGCGTACGTTCCAGAAAGCACACAATTTGCTGTTGGCAGTTCTACTGGAATATGGTTCTATGACGCAAATACCTTAGAAGAAGTTGGTGCTATTCAAGGAAATACTGGTAAAAAACTCAGAATGTCTTTCAGTCCGGATGGAAAAACATTTGCGACAGTAGATGGTAGTAAAACTCTCCGTTTATGGGACACAGAAACTCTTCAGCACAAAGCTACTTTCATTCGTGATGCTTATCATGCTCCGGCTTTCGTATTTGATTATGTATCGTTTATTGGTGATGGTCAAACTTTGGCAAGTAGATATCTCGGCAGTGTTGATTTTTGGGATACTACTACATTTGCACATCACTCTGAACTTAGCACTTATACACATGGAAATATGGCCTTTTGTTCGGATGGAAGACTACTTGCTTATGAATGGAATGATGGTATCCAAATAGTGAATGTTGCAGAAGACAAGAAAATGAAAAGCTTAAAGGTACCAAGAGACCATATTGAGAGTTTTGCATTTAGTCCGGATGGACAAATACTTGCAGGTGGAACTCGTGACAAATTAATCAATTTGTGGAATATTGATACAAGTGGACTGAAGAAGACAATTAAAGCACATAAACATAGTATAGAATCTATTGCATTTAGTCCAGATGGGAAAACACTTGCCAGTGGAAGTTTTGATCAAACTGTCAAATTATGGGATGTTGCTAAAGGAAAACATAAGAAGACATTCAAAGAGCATTCCAATGAAATACATAAAGTACTATTCAGTCCAGATGGAAAAACACTTTTAAGTTATTGTCGGGATAGCATCGTTCATCAATGGGATGTTGAAACGGGTAAACATAAGAATACACTCAATGATCATAGAAATTTTGCCACTAGCATATCGTTGAGTCCGGATGGTTTGACAATAGCAAGTGGAGGTCTGGACAAAACCGTACGTTTGTGGGATGCAAACACTGGTGAACACAAAATGGTGATTAGAGGACATAAATCAGTTGTAACTTCCGTATCCTACAGTCCTGATGGATTAACCATAGCGAGTGGTAGTCGTGATAAGAATGTTCGGTTGTGGGATGTTGCAACAGGACAACATAAGAAAACACTACGAGGACATATAAGAGAAATAAAAAATGTCCGATTCAGTCCAGATGGAAACCTACTTGCAAGTCAGAGTCATAGAAGTGTCAGGTTATGGGATGTTAATACAGGTCGTCAAAAATACAATTATGTTATTAAACCCTTTAGTTCCTTTGAATTAGGTTTATCGTTCAGTTCGGATGGGAAATACCTTGCAAGTACTGGTAATGATGCGAAGATTTTTATGTGGGAAGTTTCCACAGGTAAACTCATTCGGACATTCAAAGGAGCGAATGGGATATTAGAAGATTTAGCGTTCAGTCCGGATGGAAAAACAATAGTATCTGGAGGAATTAACACACCTATGTATCTATGGAATACAGATACTGGAGAGCGGATCAAAACTGTTAAAAGACGAACAGGTTTCATAAGCTCATTAGTATATAGTCCGGATGGGAAATACCTTGTAAATGGTAGTTATCATTCTAATTTACACTTTTGGGATACTGACACCGGTATAAAAAAGAAAACACTCAAAGATCATGGACTTGCAATCTTTGATATCTTATTTAGTCGGGATGGATCAACACTTGTAAGTCAGAGTATAGATGGAACTGTGTTTGTGTGGGATTTTACTTCTATATTGAAAACAATCAATACTAAGAATTAAACTATGTCTGACGGCTCCCAAACCTAAAGGATTGGGGTTCTTTTAGGTCATCTTCTCACTCCGAGAGTTTTTTGAAAATGTGGGCATCTTTTATAGGCTTATAGACTACTCACTTGGGTTCAAGCCAAGTTTACCAGCACAGCAATTGTGGGGGTGCCCGCCAAGACACGACTAACAGGGACTACTTTATTACCCCAAAATCGTCCCAGATACTTTGTCTATTGTTCTGTTATTTCGCGGTTGTGGAGGGAACACCGCCACAATCTCATAAAGCGATTCCAGAACTCATCACAAACGACTGGCAAGGATCACAACTTGCAGCGTATACAACCGAATGTGGTATCGTTGAGAGTATCAACATCAACTCTGTCCAAGCAAGTGGATTGGATAGGACATTGGCAAGGTTGTCAATGATTGCTTTCCTATCCAGTTGACATATAGAATATACCACATTTCTTGAATAAAATCAAGGTTTGTGGCAGTGTTTCATCCCAAATCTAAAGAATTGGACTTTCACACCGCAACGTTAGGTAAAATGAGAATACTCATTTCTTTGGAGTGGAGATACAACATTTGACATGAAAAACTTACGATTTACATTTCTAACAGTTCTGTTTCTGTGCATTTTGTCGTTTCAAAATTCATCCTATGCCCAAAATCACTGGAATCAGTTCAGGGGTCCAAACGGAGACGGAACAACTATTGCAACGAATCTCCCAACAGAATTTAACGAGACCAAGAATCTACGATGGAAAACACCTATTCATGATAAAGGGTATTCATCACCTATTGTCTGGGAAAATCAGATTTGGCTTACAACGGCTCGGACGGATGGTACTGAACTTTTTGCTATATGTGTGGATCTTGAAAGTGGTGACATCATACATGACATTAAGGTATTCGACGTTGAAAACCCTCAACTTGAACATCCCGATATAAATAGCCACGCCTCACCTACACCTATTGTGGAAGCGGGACGAGTTTATGTCCACTATGGCACTTACGGCACAGCATGTTTGGATTCGGAAACAGGTGATATCCTATGGGAACGTAGAAATCTCAACTGCGATCACCGTGTGCGTCCGGCTTCTTCTCCGATTATTGATGGCGAGTCTATTTTTCTCACCTTTGATGGCGTAGATATGCAATTCATTGCAGCACTTGATAAAAATACAGGGGATACCATTTGGTTAGAACATCGGAATTTTGACTCCGATTTTGGGAAGGTCCTGAAAGAAAAGGGTGTGAAAGATATTGAAAAAGTAAAAAAAGAGAAAGCAAATGACAACCGAAAATCTTATGCAACACCTACAATTATCACATTTCAAGGAAAGAAGCAATTGATAAGTCCTGCTGCTGAAGTTACGTTTTCTTATGACCCTAAAACAGGTGATGAACTTTGGCGTGTTCGTCATGTTGGATGGGGTTGGAATGTTGCATGTCGACCAATTTTCGCAAATGATCTCGTCTATTTTACAACGGGTATAGAAAAACAGCTGTTAGCAGTTGATCCATCAGGTGCAGGAGATGTAACCGATACGCACATCGTTTGGAGTCACCGTAAAGGTTCTCCTGAAATACCTTCGCCTCTTATCATTGATAATCTGCTGTATATGATTAATGAAGGAGGCGTTGTAACGTGTTTAGATGCAAAAAATGGTGAAACGGTATGGAAAGGTCGTGCGAGTGGCAATTATTGGGCATCACCATTATATGCGGATGGAAAAATTTACTTTTTTAACATGGATGGGAGTGTGCCGGTAATTTCTGTGGGTCGGACATTCAATTTATTGACAACCAACAGGTTTGACACAGAATTTGTAGCATCCGGAGCTGTCGCTGGAAACAAGTTAATTCTCCGATCACTTACGCATCTTTATTGTTTTGAGAAAATGCATGACACTGATGACCATTGATAATATTAAATAAAAGTATGTAAAGTTTTTGGCACTCATTTCTTACCATCCATTGTAGGGCGAAGCCTACTACATTCAAACAATGGACGGGACACGGAGACCCGCAATACAATGTGTAATCGTGGTTGGAAACCACTCCTACTTCCTGATTGTCATCTTGCGGGTGGCAGTGAAGCTACCGGCACGAAGGACATAGAAATATACACCACTTGCTACAGGTTCTCCATGTGCGTTGCGACCGTCCCAATACGCCGCACGGGAACGGTTCTGATAGATACCCGCAACCTGATGTCCCAAATTCAAACTACGCACAACACGTCCACGAATATCATAAATCGTTATCCCAACATCACTCGGTTTCGCCAGTTGATATGGAAACCACGTCTCTGGATTGAAGGGGTTCGGGAAGTTTGCTAAGAGTGCAGTTTCAATAGGTGTGAACAGTGCCAATAGTTGTTCTACCACGTCAATGCCACGCTGGTAGGTGCGAGAAGTGTTTCCTGATGCGCGTGCCTTAGTGAGAAATCCTTGTAGTTGTGCTTCCGCGAAATGTGATTGCACCTGCGCGCGGGCAGTTTGTTTATTCAGGGGTTACCTTTCTGATCTCCCATGTGTCGCCTTCTATTCGTACAGCTATAAAGTCATGCAACTTGCCATTGATATTACCTTCTAAAAATATCCCTTCACCTACAGTAGCAAAGCCAAACTGCCCTCTGCCGTCAGCAAGTACAGAGAATGTGTTACCTGTGCCGGGGTCAATGCAGCTATCTCCCGGCATCAACAGATCACCGACTTTACAGAGGTCTTGTTCTGACGGTTCCTCTTCTACATCCATTTCAGTTAAAACATCAGCTTCAGTTTCCATGACAACAACTGATTCAACATCCATCTCATCATCTGTGTCCATGTCTTCCGAGCATCCGATTGCTACGAAAACACAAAATACCATTAATATTCGCGTTAAACTTTTCATTATGAACATTTCTCCTTTTAGATTAAAACACATTATTCTGTCTTGATAACGTGAGTTTGATAATTAAATACTTGTCAACAGAGACCCCTTAGTTATTGTGAAGTTTACCAAAAACTAACAAAGCTAAGGAGTTCTCTGATGGATATCATTACAATGTCTGTGAAATAGACGATTTCTTCCCTGTATATGAACAATATCATGTGCAACATCAGTTGGAAATACTCAGGAAAAGCTACATCTGCAGTAGATTGGTGCCTTCATCCGAGCAAAGTCATGATGATATTTGTGCCTTTTCATCATAAGTGGTATAAGAATTTCAAAACCTATTATCAGTATTATGTCTACTACCGCTGCGTTGGGTGTTTCCAAACCTTGTCAGTTATAATCGTTAGTTGTGGTGTTTGAATGTGACATTTATCAGATTAGAAAAGACATCTTACTGCAACATTTTCAAATCCGCCCAAATCCTCGTAAGTTTTCCACTTGCGGAGATTAACCCTCGCAACCGCACCGTTGCTAACTGCTCGCGATCCCCCGCATGCGACACATCTTCTATCCGATAATAGTAGACAGTATTCGGTTTAGCGGTGGTATCTGTCCACGTATATTCGTTGCGTTCAGCTGTGGTGCCTGCACCTTGTATCATGCTCGGATTGACAACTTTGAACTCACCGCCTTTTGTTTCACTGTGATATATGTAAAATCCTGCGTTATCTACTTCGGATTCTGTTGTCCATTTGATGACAACACCAACATCGGTGAGTTCTGCATGGAAATGGGATAGAGTGACAGGTAGCACCTTGGTGCGACCATTTTTGTCGGAAAGATATATTTTTACATCCGGATTCTTTTGCAAGAGTTCAAGGAGCGGTTTTCTGTTCTTAATTGGGTTTCCTACAAGGTTTAATTCATTAAGATTAGAAAGACCTGCGAGAGGAGTCACATCACTAATTTGGTTATTTGAAAGATATAAATGTCTTAAATTCGTTAGTTCAGTGAGCAGATTGATGTTGCTGATTTGATTGTTCGTCAACTCTAATGATCTTAATAGATTCATTCCTTTGAGGGAAGAGATGTTGCTGATTTGATTGTTCGTAAAGTCTATGTACTTCAATTTTGTTAAAGTATTGAGTGGTGAGATATTTTGTACCAGATTTCCTCTAAGGAATAAAAATCTTAAATTCGCGGCATATTGAAGGCCTTCAAGGGACGTTATTTGTTGTTCGTTAGCCGATAGATTCCTCAACCGAAGCATATCTATTTGTGTAAGGATAATGTTTGGTTGTAATTTGAGATTCTTTCGCACTTCCATTGCTAAATTGGTATCGGGTATTGATACAACTTCGGAGGAAGGTTGTAGTTCAATTTCAAACGTCCAAAGTTTAAAGTTACCGAGTGCATCTATGACCTTAAGATATACTTTATTGAGTCTTGCACTATCAGTAGCATTTGATGGTATCTCCTGTGATGATAACTCATTTGTAACAAATTCGACAGTATCTCTATTGTCATTTAAGGATTTACATTCCAGTAGTGCCTTACTTCCTCTACTATCACGTTCATCAAAATCGTTCTTAAGTAATTGTGCTTGATGGAGTCCATCAGGGTCTGTTATCTCGAATTGTAAACGGATAGTACCAGGTGGAGTGCCAAGATTTGGTTTCAGCATTTTAATGTCTGTGTTTTCGTTGCTTGTGCCGTCAACGTCATTGAAATAGATATGGGCATCTAACCATTCAGCAGCACAAGCCGACAGTTTCTCCGTGATAGAGTCTGGTCCATAAGACATAATGTAGGAATCGTCTCGAAAATCATGGCTCAAGCCAAAAGCGTGTCCGAGTTCGTGTACCAAAACGTACCACAAACGAGAGAAATATGGATACGATAAATCCTCATTGTCAATGTTTGTCAATATGATTGATACTCCCCCACGAACTGTTTCCCCGTATCCTGAGCCTCCTACGCTCGGTCCAGTGTCAGGATTAGACTGGTCTATCCACCTCAGATAAATTAGTTTCTTAGATATGTCTAACTGTTCACTTATTTCTTGAGATGGATAGATATTTTTGTTAATTGGAGGGGTTAAAGCTTCATTATACTGTGCATTGGAGTACTTTCCTTTAATAATGCGTGGCGGTACTAAATTTCCTGTTTCATCTGTTTCAAGCCTAAATGTTTTTCTCTCAAACCCGTGTGCTTTCATCTGGTCAGCGTAAAACTGTTGAACGTCCTTTATTAAAGTGTTTAATCTTGCGATCCTGTCTTCCTGCGGTTCAATGTCGCTCGGATGAAAGTATATTGTGCTAACGACATATTCTGCTGATGCACATTGTGGGAGATTGTTCAACACAATAACTATGGTTACAAAAGTGAGGAGAGTTAGTGTAAAACGCATTATTGGTTTCATGTGTGGTTTTCCTTTGATATAGGATAGTGGTGGGAGGCATACAACCGTATCAGTTACATCATCAAGTTTTGTGTTTATGTCTTCCGAGCATCCGAAAGCTAAAATAACCGGAGTTGCTACCTATGTGGCACAAACTTTTTGTCTGTGCATACAAGGACACAAACTGAAAGTTTGCGCTACAATACTTTGTGAATAATCAGCGTTTCTCTATTAGAAACGGTATATCCGTGCTAAATATCTTGTAAGTAACAACTTGGATTAAGATTATTATAATATATAGTCATATAAAAGTCAATATAAAAATTAAGTGTTTTATCATAGTATATTGGTTTAATATGACATTTATTGTATTGTAAAATGTGATATATTGAATGTGCTTGTTGTGAACATGTGCGTCAGTTAGGGAAACGCCTCAATATCAGTTCAGGGTTATTTAGTTTTAGAGTTCTTGTCTGGATCAGGATTTTCAGGATTATGAGTTTGGCTCTCTAAAGTTCCTATTCCCAGGTTGACGTTTATTTTCTGGATGGCACTTTGATGTTTCAGACGCTTATCCCAGTGAATGCCATAGGCGCATTCATACCCGGGGAACGCCTAATGAAGATTAGGAAACAAATAGGGTAATTTGAGATCAAAGTCCAGCACTCTTACGTGGGGATTAATTTATTCTTTAGGTATTTTTATAGACTTTTTAGATGCGATTAGGAAAATGTCTTCTGCGTCACTTGAACCTGTGTTATGGACGAAAAGGTGCTGGCATTTGAAGACAGCAGCACCAACGGTGCGAAAGGTGTATCCCTAATTCCATGTACAGACACCTGTCGCCCCTCTGGGGCTTGTGTGATGGATAGGTGTCGCCTTCCTATACACCTTTCGTCCCGCTGGGACTGAAATACACGCATGAAAATGAGTTGATCCTCTAGAATGATGGTTTTGGTGTGGTTAGGCAACCGGACCTGAGGGAATCGGGATTACCCAATTAATAAATTAATCTTCATAATTGCGCGACTACAAACGCGTTTTTCTAAATGTAAAGTGTATGTTAATTTCACATTTCATTATAAAGAACCCTGCTAAATAAACTTTTCTTGATTGGTAAACGTTTTTATGTCATAATTGTTGTCAATATTAAAACCATAATTCAATGGTTGGCACATGATGGTTGAAGGATAAGCATGTATTTCAATAATAATTCAGACGATACTGTCCCTCCCTCTAAATCCCACCAAGACAAACGGTTATTCCTTTCTACGATAATACCTGCCTTGCTACTAATGACGTTGTTCCAGACTGTCGGATGCGGACCATTAGGTATCACAGACCCGGAATCCGATACACCATTCGGTACGTCTCGGAATGAATCCAAACCCAAAAAGAATTGGAAAATAAAACGCACACTGATTAGCAACGAAGTGAACTGTATTGCTGCAGATCCAGATAATGTGTGGATTGCCACAGCAAAAGGAGTCTCTCGTTGGCAACACAGTGAGGATACGTGGTCACATTACACAATGGAGGATGGGTTAGCAAATGATATGGTAAACGCTGTCGCGATTGATGGAAAATGGGTTTGGTTCGCTACAGATGAAGGCGTTAGTCGTTATGATTCTGAGACTAATACATTTACAACCTATCGTAGCATTGATGGACTGGCAAGTGATGAGGTTTCTTCTGTCGCAGTAGACGGGAACTATGTCTGGTTTGGTACTTCAAACGGTCTAAACAGATATGATAAAACGATTGACAGTTGGGCAGTACGGTCTCGTAAAGATGGCTTAGTAAGCAGAATCGTAACTACAATTGCTGTAGAACCAGAATATGTATGGGTTGGAACTGATAGAGAGATTAATCCTGATCCACACGGATGGGATGAGGATCCGAGATTCAGCAAAGGCGGAGTGAGTCGCTATCATCGAGACACAGATTCTTGGAATAACTATACAAAGTCGGACGGTTTGATTGACAATGAGATCGCTACGATCGCAGTAGATGACGGCAGCGTCTGGTTTGGCACACAACACAGAGGCGTGAGTCAATACAATCAAGTTGATCAGACATTTGTCAAGACATATACCAAAACAGATTTATTAAAAAGCAATGTGATTAGTTGTATCCGATCCGACGGTTTTCAGGTGTGGTTTGGAACTGCTAATGCTGGTGTCCACCGTTTCATCAAACCTGTCAATACATGGGTGCATTATACCGTTGCAGATGGATTAGCGAGTAACAATGTAAGTTGGATTACAACGCAAGGGAATGATGTTTGGTTTGCAAGTAAAGAAGATGGAATTAGTCGTTTTGATAAGGTGACTGGTGAGTGGACGATTTATACACAAGCTGATTTCCTTGCTGATAACGATGTTCGTGACATCACGCAGGATGATACGGGGAAACTCTGGATTGCAACTGTATCTGGACTGTCAGTTTATTCTCCAGATGAACGTACTTGGGAAGTAATCTCTAAAGAAGATGGTCTCCCAACCAACTATGTGATGTCGGTAAATGTCACCTCACCACCTTCAACGCTGAGTGCGAAAGAACTTGGTAATAAACAAGATAGACAACCGAATAGTGCTGCAATATGGATCGGTACGGCACGAGGACTCGGTTCATGCACACACCTTGGAGGGAAATGGCACATTTTTCGTCCAACGCAAGGAGAGGCATTTGTAACTGTGGTAGCAACTGCAGAAATAGACCAAGACGTGCCATATAACCCAAAGCAGATTTGGCTAGGGACAAATCTGGGTCCGGCGATGTATGACTTAGACATGAAAAAATGGACTCAACTTAAACTTCCAGACGAACCAGAAAACCCACTTATCACATCTGTTCTTATTTGGAATGGAAATGTCTGGTTTGCTGGCGTGAAAGGTATTTGGCAATATTCAATAACTGAAAAACAAATGCAGAACAAGTCAGATGGACTCAAAAACAGATCTATAAATACAATCCTTGTCAGTGGCAATACGCTGTGGGTTGGAACACAGGAGGGACTCGCAAGATTTGATAACGCTAAGCAACAATGGATTCCTATATCTTATGAAAATACATCTGGAACTGAATTGGGATCATCAAGCATCACAGCACTTTCATCTCATGATGGTGTACTATGGGTTGGAACACCACAGGGTTTGGGAAAGTATACGATAGCAACTGAAAAGTGGGAGTCCTGCAAAATTACACACAATATTCGTGATATTATATGTGATAAGGGAGAGAAACTTTGGTTAGCGACATCAATCGGTCTTGTTGAATACGATATTGCAGATGGTAAAGAGGTATTTCACCAATCCCGTCCGGTGCGACAACCTTTGGTTGAAACACAAGTATCACATATAATGTTTGATGAAGATTACATTTGGTTTTCTAACTGGAAGTCCTCACGAAATGGCGGTATTTTACGTTACCACCGTCCGACACAAACTTGGCAACGTTACACCCGTTTTGATATCTTTAAGTCTACTCTGAAGAAAACAATGACAGTGTTGCGTTGGACTTATGTTGATAAGGATGCAGTTTGGTTCACTTCAGATTACGGTGTTTTAAGATACGATAAAGTGAAAGGTTTTTGGCAACACTTTACAATGAAAGATGGTCTTTCTGTAGATGATATGGACAAGATCGCAGTTAGTGAAAATAGTGTGTGGATTCTACCTATGGTGGGTATGGAGTTGAACCGATATGATAAAACGACTGGAACATGGGAAATAGTCAAACAACCGGATAGACATGAAGAACACGAAAGATTAAGAGCACTTGCCGTTGATGGACCTGAAGTTTGGTATGCATCCGGACATTCTGTCACCCGATATAATGAAAAAACAAAGGAATGGAAAGAATTCAAACCTACAGATGGTCTGGCAGGGAGAGGGGCAGAATGGATAACAATAGATAAAGACTTTATCTGGATCGCTCGTTCAGAATATGATAGAGGAAGTAATCGTCCGTTATCCCGATATGATAAAAAGACTAAAAAATGGTCTACCTTTTCCACCAATGATGTCCTTGCAGCGAAAACTATAAGAAGAGTGATTGCTACAGATACCGACGTATGGATTCTTTACAGACCTTGGGATAATGTAGTCACTCGTTATGACCGAATGAACAAAGAGTGGACGACAATATCGTCAGGAAGAGGCACACTTGAACTCGCTGCAGATGATGACTATCTTTGGTTAGCAGCACCGAATGAAGGTCTACGACGGTTTCACTTTGCATCTGGCACTTGGTCAACTTTTAGAAATATCAAAGGGTTGTTACATAACCACGTTGGTGAATATGGTTTAGCAGTAGATGAGCGATATGTTTGGGTTGGAACTATACGTGGTCTTTCTCGGTATGACAAACTGCGTGAATCTTGGACTCCTTTACCACAATTACCAACACTTTCTGGTAGAACCGTACGCACAGTGGATACTGATGAAAGGTTTGTGTGGGTGGGAACGGATAATGGTTTATCGCGATATGATAAAGAGTTCGGCACATGGAAAAATTATAGACAGACTGGTGGTTCTGAGGAAATAGCAACACATAACGGACATTGGCACAGACATAGACCAAAATCACGGGGTATGCTATCAGATAATGCTGTTAGTTCAATAGTGGTTGATCAACAATATGTCTGGGTAGGCACCCGAGACGGTGCGAATAGGTTTGATAAGATCGCGCTTCGCTGGGACCAATACAAAACTGAACATGGGTTACCAGCCAATAATGTAACATCGGTAAGTACAGATGGTAACAATATATGGGTTGGCACGAATTCTGGGATCGGAAAATATCCGAGAACTGCTGACGACCTTAACGCATGGATTGCATATACTTCTGGTACTGAAATCCAACCATCTGCGGTGTCTAAGGAGTTTGCTGAGTCATTAGTCACTGATGAAATATGGTGCATCACTGCAAGTAGGAAACATGTATGGGTTGGTACACGTAGGGGTATAAGTAAGTACGATATTGGTCGGGACATTTGGAAGACGATTACAGAAGCGGATGGACTTGCCAGTAACGAAATCAGTTGCATTGCAATAGATGGAAATCGTGTATGGTTTGGTAGCGATCAAGGTGTGACAGTTTACAATGAACTAACAGAAGAGTGGAGAGTCTATACGACTGAAGACGGTCTTGCAAGCGATAAAATTACCACTATTGGTGTTGATGGGACTGATATGTGGGTTGGTACTTACAATGCTGGAATCTGTCGGTATGACCAATTGAATGACACTTGGACAACCTACACGCGGACAGATGGTTTAGCACACAACGGGATATTATCTATGGCAATTGGAAATAAGTATGTATGGTTTGGCACATATCGCGGATTGAGTCGTTTTGATAAAAACACAGGAATCTGGACTACTTTTACAGAGGCTTATGGTCCGGAAGATATTATTAGATAATTATTATAGTAAAAACCATAATTATTTACACACTACGGTAGGTTTGGTTTCCTAACCGAACCGGTGTTTGTTCAGTGTTATAGATGCGGTTAGGAAACCGCATCTACTGTGGAATGTGCACATATTTTTACATTTCACTATAAGAGTAGACAAAATAGCGATTATTGGATCAGACAATAAATGCTCACAATATCTTTCTGATCTATAAAGATGTATTCTTATGGATATTAACAACGACTGTAGAAAGCACCGAATTACAAATCATCTCGGTGTTAAAGGTTGCCTTCACCTCTTAATTATCCTCATTTGCTTTACTATTACACCACGGATACATGCGGAGGATGTATATAGTCTTTTCGGTAAGTTATTCCTATCCGGACGCGTAGAATATGACTTTACAAATAGACGGAATTTCCTTGCTGATACTGAAGAGGAACGAGTCAGACAAGACAATTTTGATTTTGACAGACTCTTTCGTCGCGGATTCCATAGTGTGTTAGTGATTGAGGAGACCGCTGGTAGTGTCAAAAACATTCTCAGTCTGGGTGAAGTTCCTACCACTTTTACAAAGTTCACATTTGATCAGATTGATCTCAACGGTGTCCGTTGGGAAGTCCGTTCCCCCTATACCGATTGGACAATCTTAATGGTTCCTGGCACACTCAACAGACTAAACGGTCAAGAGGGAAATATTGATGGTTCTGGTATCGGTTTGCGAGAAGTGACGAAATTCGGCAGATCCCAAATTGGTTTCTCTTGGTATTTCAGGAAAGCACCAGTCTATGCGGTGGATATGGAGACAAATTTTACAAATTATGGGTTGAAGGCAGAGGTTGCAATAACACCTAAGAGTTCCTTACGGAAAGACTTGGGATCCCGTTTTGAAGCGACTACTACCGTATTTAAAGCATTCCGTACCGTTGGAGACACCCTTTTTCAAGCAGAAGCATTTCGTGTCGGTCCGCGTTTTGACGCATCGCGTTCTGTAGGTGACAACGATGACCAAGATAGATACTCAGACAATACATTTCCTGACCCTCCATCACTGATAATTCCCGGTGATTTGGACAAAAATAACAACGGTTCCTTTGACTATGAAGACGACATTTTACTCTTTGATGTTGATGAAGATTTCCTTGATGAAACCGATAGGAATAATAACGGGGTTCGTGACGAGGAGGAAAATGATAAAGACCCAAATTACGAATTTGACATAGGTCTACAAGGCATACGATTGTTCATGAATCAACAAATAACTCAGCAAAAGAGCATCATTGATCTGGATATTGGGGTGCAATATGAGAAGAATCTTAGACACCGCAATCAACCCACTTCAAGAAAAGCGTATGCTAACATAATATATCAAAAAGAACTCGCGCACGCCTCTTCATTGATTATTGAGAATGAAATCAAAGTAGTAGAAGACAATATACCTGATGAAACTTGGTATTATGCCGGCTTTTTAACTTCGCAAGATGAAAATCTCTATCGTAGACAACCCGAAGTGCAGGAGAAGTTGTCTGATGAAAGCATAGAGTTTTTCTATATAGATGGTGGTTCAGAACTTGAAAAACGGAGAAAAGACCCTTTATTGATGCAGAATGATCTGATTAACACTGCAAAATTCACATGGGAATATAAAGGGATTGATCGAATGATTACCACTGCACGGGGAAAGCTGCAATATGATATCGATTTCGACGGTGATAATGAACATTATGAAGTAGGCATTTTTAAATCTCTGTATCGCTTCCGACCATCAAAATCACTTGAAATCAGTCCGATGTTTAAATATACGATCCGCAACGGCTTCCGTATGGCAGAAGACCGGCTTGAATATCTCAATCTTCAAGGAAGGATTGATGAGAGAGATGTAACACGAGAAATCAGATTACGTCAATTTGACCAGGCACATGTGCGTGATATGACTCCTGCCCTTATTCTCAAAGTCGTTTATCAGTTCACAAAGACGATCAAATTAACAGGTGGTGGTCAGATCTTGTTATTCAACGACATGTTGGAAGATGACAACGATTATGTACGTCAGGCATTATTGGCTGAAATGGAGAAGAGTTTTTTTGCTTATCGTAAGCAGCTTTTTTTACATATCGGGGCGCGATACATAGACCAACGTGCGATTGGGGATGTAAACGATCAAAACTTCATGGAAATATTTGTGCGGGTTTTCGGAAAATTTTAACTTAGAACATTTGCGTTGATGTTTTGTCATATTAGATATATATTTGTTAATGAGGAAAAAACAGATGAATATGAATGAATTACTTAATTTAAAATATACGATACCAGTATTGTTTTCTCGAACCACTTCCACAATTACCTATAATAATAGCCGAGTATTGCGATTGATGTCCTGTTTGATAATTTTGGCAGTGCTCCTAATTGTCTATTGTTTACCTCAGCATGCTCATGCTAAGTTGTCACCATTTATTTTTTTTCATGGGACTCTTTTCAGTCAAACACCAAAGGATTCTGAAATAGCAGATAAGAAAATTGCTGAACAGAAAAAATCCGCTAAAATGAAGGATGAGAAAGAATACAAGGAAAACAAATCTATAAAGGTTTTGGACCCATCAGCATTTTATGGATCACAGGAAAACCGTTTGTTCTCCGGACCACAAACTGGTGAAATGCTCCCACCGTTCCAAGTTAAAGGAATTGATGGTAAGAGATTTGATATAGCTACCCACACAGATGGAAAACCTATCGTTTTATTCCTGCAAGATGCCAATGGTGTCGGCATAAAAGGTCTTGCAAATGCGATCCGCATGTTACAATATATTGATAGAATTCATAAACGACAAGAGACAACTAATGCGGAACAATCTAATCGAGGACTACAGATAGGTGTTGTCATCCTCGCAGATGATATAGATGAATTGCCTGAATGGGCGCGGAATATGTATAAAAATGAAATTCCAAATTTCGTATTAAGAGGAATATCTCAAGATGGACGTGAAGGACCAGGAAGCTATGGATTGAACCGTAATGTAGCACAGACCGTCATTGTGGCAAAAGATGGAAAAGTCTTGCACAATTTGGCTTTCACACAACCGATGCTCTATACAGACCCATACCTCCTTGGTGCCATCGCACAAGCGATTGAAGTAGAACCCGTTACACTGGAGAAGTGGCTGAATGAAGCGTCAGCGAAACGGTATAAGGAAGACGATTTGGACAAGAAGACAATCGCTTCTAAGTTTGCCGAACTTCAAATAGCCATCAGGAATGGAAAAATACCAAGATCGGAGGTGGCAGAACATCTCAAAAAACTGGGAATCACTTGGGAAGAAGGTGAACAACTTCTCAAGAAGGCAGAAGGTGATACTCAGATGATGCACGGAGAACGCCGATACGAAAATCGTCGTCAAGTAGAAGTTGCTGACCCAGCAGATTTTGGCACGTCAGATGAAAAACAGATATTTTCTGGACCGCAACCCGGTGAGAAACTTCCACCATTGAAGGCAACTGGGATACGCGGTGCAGCAAAAGGTAAAACATTCGATTTTATTGCCAAAACTGATGGACAACCGCTTGTCCTCCTCTTGCAAGACGAGAGTGGCGTTGGGTTGCGTGGGTTGTATGATATTGCAGGTGTTGTTGATAAAATATCCAACAAATCCGACAAAGACTTGCACATCAGCGTTGTATTTTTCAGCGATGATTCCGCTGCGTTGAAACAAATCACACAGCATGTGCCGAAGAACGTTTCATTAGTCGGTATTTCTCCTGATGGTCGTGAAGGACCGGGGAACTACGGATTGAACCGTAATGTGGCACAGACAGTTATCATCGCAAAGGATGGAAAAGTGCTTCATAACTTCGCTTTCACACAACCTTTGCTCTATGCTGACCCACATGTCATCGGTGCCATAGCGCAGACAATTGGAGCGGATCCGTCATCAGTAGAGAAATGGTTGAATGAAGCATCTGCTGAAGATGCACGTCCGGAACGCGGCGGAGGACAAATGGAGGATAAAAGCAGCCGCACGGAAGAGATACGCAAAGAACTCAATAGACTTCGTGAAAAGTTGCAGCGCACAAAAGAAAGCCTCTCCGCAGCAATGACGAAGAGTAAAAAGGATAGACTTGCTCAATTGGGAGAACTGAGCGGACAGCTCAAAGCGGATATGAAAGTATTGCGGCATCTAATTGAAACCGTCTCCGCAGCAAAGCGGGAGGGTAAAAAGATTGAGGTTGATCATCACTTGGAAGAACTGGTCAAACAGGTTGACGAAATGGCCAGCGGAATATCGCGGCATCTAACTGAAACCTTCTCCGCAGCAGAGCGGGAGAGCAAAAACCGATATAGTAGAGGTAACGTTGAAGTTAAGAATCCCGCTGAGTTCAAGAAGGTACAAGGCGCAACGCTCTTCTCTGGTCCACAACCCAGTGAAAAACTGCCACAATTGATGGTTAAGGGGCTCAATGGTGACGTTAAGGACAAAACTTACGATGTCATCGCCAAGGCAGATGGAGAACCACTCGTTCTTTTCCTTCAAGACGAAAGTGGTCTCGGTTTGCGTGGGTTAGCTGGTGTTTCTCGTCTACTCGCTCAAATCAACGAGAAGTCTAAACAGAAAATGCATATCAGTGCTGTGTTCTTAGGGGACACACCCGATACCTTGGAGAATCAAGCCAGTAAGTTAGTCCCACATATTCCTAATGGTGTCTTACTTGGTATCTCTCAGGACGGTCGGGAAGGTCCAGGCAGCTACGGGTTAAATCGTAATGTAGCGCAAACGGTTATCATCGCCAAAGATGGAAAAGTGCTTTACAACTTTGCTTTCGCACAACCGATGCTCCGTCCCGACCCTTATGTGCTTGGTGCTATCGGAGAAGCAATTGATGTCAAACCTGCTATGCTTGAAAGATGGTTGAACGTAAAAAATCCAATTATCAAAATCAAAAATCCCGCAGAGGGTGAAGAAGCTGGTAAAATGCTCTTAACCGGAACTCTTGTATTAAACGGATCAGTTGTACACTTAGATGGAACCGTTGTACAGTTTGATGAATTGATTACATTCCTCCGTAACTTACCTGAAAAACAAAAATCTATGCTTATTATTCAATCAGAACAAGATGTACTTCATGAACAGATTGTCAAAGTGATGGATATAGCAAAAGAGGCGGGTATTAAAGAAATTGGATTCGGACTTAATAATGTTAACAATAAGCGTATGGAAAGCGGCAGTGAATAAATGCGCGATGCAAAGTAGTAGGCACACTCCGTGTGCCGTAATCATTTCGCTTGTGGACGACACGCGGAGTGTGCCTACTACCATGTCCAAATGATTCTCAAGGTTGAAAACCCGCCAAATTGCCAAAGCGCATTTGACGTTGATTCAAAAAACAAAGCAGGTGTGATATGAGGAGAAACAAATGAACGCAGTAAAACGATGTGATGGAGTCAGTCGTCGAGACTTCTTACGGGTTGGTGGATTAGCAGCACTTGGTTTAGGATTAGGTGACTTTTTTCACTTACAACGCGTCTTTGCAGACAATAATATCATCACAGCAAAGGCAAAATCCTGTATCCTAATATGGTTGGATGGAGGTCCCAGTCATCTGGAAACCTTTGATCCGAAACCTGATGCTCCACAAGAGGTTCGAGGACCACTGAAAACCATTCCTACAAATGTTACGGGAATACAAATTAGTGAATGCCTGGAACAAACAGCGAGTATAATGGATAAATTCGCGATCATTCGTTCAATGACATCACCGCTTGGTGAACACAACCTTGGCACCCAATACTTGATGACAGGCTACAAACCTACACCTGCGTTGGAGTATCCGACTTTTGGATCAACGATCGCCTATATCAGATCACAAAATGCTCAGAAGTCTGATGGTGATGCATTATCTGCTTTACCACCTAACATCGCAGTTCCAAACTTCACTGGTGAATTATCAGGAAACGGATACCTACCAAGTGCAACTCGCCCGTTTTCTGTTGGTGGTGAGTCCAAAGACAGTGATTTTAAGGTGCGCGACCTTGACTTTTATGAAGGGATTGATTTGACGCGTCTTTCACGCCGTAAACAGTTTGTCAATGCACTCAATGAATTTAGTAATGCAAAAGACGCAGATGGCACTACAAAAACGGATCCGGATTTAGAACGTGCCTACAATCTGATTACATCTCCTGAAGCAAAAGCTGCTTTTTCACTCTCAGAAGAACCGCGGGATATACGTCAACGTTATGGACAAGGCGGCGTGAACGGTATCGGACATGCATGTCTACTTGCACGAAGGTTAGTGGAACGAGGAGTTCCATTTGTGACAGTCAATCATGCTGGATGGGACACACATCAAGATATATTCACACTCAAGGAACGTTATCCAACAGACAGAAATGCCCATCTGCCATCTCTTGATCGCGCATTGAGCGCGCTGATTCAAGACCTTACGGACAGGCGTATGTTGGATGAAACGCTCGTTGTTGTCATGGGTGAGTTCGGTCGCACACCAAAAATTAACTCGCAAGGTGGACGGGATCATTGGCCTAATGTGTTCAGTGTGATGTTGGCTGGCGGCGGTGTGCAGGGAGGACAGATTATAGGGAGCAGCGATGCACTCGGTGAATTTCCAAAAGAACGTCTCGTGACACCATCGGATCTCTCAGCTACAATCTACACGCTACTCGGCATTGACCCGAGTCTTGAACTTCATACCAGCGACGGGAGACCCGTACGCGTTGCCCCGGACGGTGCTAAGGTCGTTTCCGAATTATTTGCGTAAGTACGAGGTGAATAATGAAGGTAATCAAGATAATCCTAATCACATCGGTACTAACTTTGTGTGGATATTTGGTTCAAACTGTAACGTATGCCAATGAATACCAAACACCTAATCAATCCTCAGTTACGAATGATTTTGTTGATTTCGAGAATGACTTGATACCGATCTTTACAAAGTTTGGGTGTAATGCTGGAGCATGTCATGGCTCAGCCGCAGGTAGAGGTGAGTTCAAGTTATCGCTCTTTGGCGGCAATCCACAAGCGGACTATAAGTCAATTGTTCGACAACTCGCGGGCAGACGTATCAACCTAATGCATCCTGAGCAAAGCCTTGTCATTCTAAAACCGACAGCACAAATCAGCCATGGAGGCGGTCAGGTCTTGGACGAAAATGGAGAAGCTGCGCGAATACTCCGCAACTGGATCCAACAAGGTGCCTCCTACGAAACGTTACGTCAATTAGAACGTATTGAAATATCACCACAAAAACAAGTGATAACAAATCTTGAAAGTCCAATTCAACTGCAAGCAAAGGCATTTTTTTCTGATGCTACATCGGAAGATGTTACTCGATGGACTGTTTTTACGCCAGAGGATACATCCGCAATTGAAATTGATGAATCAACTGCGATAGCAAAATTGAATCGTCCAGGTCGGCAAATCATTCTTGCTCGTTACCTAACGGAAGTTGTACCGATAGAACTTATTGCACCTCTAAACAATGCAAAAATACAGAACAATCAAAATACAGTAGAAGAATCCCAACCTACAACATCAGCTGACACAATCATTGATAACGAAGTTCATAAATTACTTTCTATTTTGAAATTGCCTACTTCTGACACTATAGATGATGTAACCTTTTTGCGGAGGGTGACACTTGATCTCACTGGACGTATTCCCACTACGGATGCGGTCAAAGCATATACAGCAGATGCCAGTAGAAAGAAAAGAGAGAATTTGGTTGATAAATTGCTTGAGTCAAACGAATTCAACGAGTATTGGACTCTGCAATTTGCTAAACTGCTACGGATTGGTGCTAAGGAAAGAAACACACAAGGTGCGGATGTCTACCACCAATGGCTTTCAAATCAGATTAGAAAAGGTGTTGGATATGACAAGATTGCGCGTTCTGTAATTTTGGCTACGGGTGATTCACATGAGATTGGTCCAGCGAATTTTTACCGAACTGTGAATGGTCCGCGTGAACAAGCGGAATTTATGAGTGAACTCTTCATGGGTGTCCGGTTGCGGTGTGCAAATTGTCATAATCACCCACTCGACAAGTGGACACAGGACGATTATCACGGATTAACTGCAATCTTCGCAAAAATTGAAGATGAACAAGTCGTCAAAGTAAAACCTTCTGCTGAAGTTATTCATCCAGCAACACGAGAAAAGGCAATTCCACGTATTCCCGGTGAAGAGTACTTACCTTTAGATATCTCTGATGGTCGGGGTGAATTAGTTGAATGGCTTACAAATACAGATAATCCATATTTTGCAAAAGCCATTGTGAATCGACTATGGAAAGCAATGATGGGTCGAGGTTTAGTTGAACCTGTTGATGATTTTCGTTCAACCAATCCCGCCACACATCCTGAATTATTGACTGCTTTAGCAGAGGACTTTGTAAAACATGGATATGAAATGAGGCGAACACTACGACTCATTGCCCTAAGTGACGCTTATGCACGCAGTTCCTATGCCCTACCGGAAAACAGATCAGATGATCGCTTCTACTCTCATACAGTAAAGAAACCACTATCACCAGAGGTGTTAGCTGATGCAATTTCTGATGTTCTTGGCGTGCCAGATTCGTATGGCAACGAACCGATAGGCACACGCGCTATCTCACTTGTTAATCCAAATACAGAATCTGACGCACTTGACATACTCGGTAGATGTTCACGTGAAACTTCATGCGAGAATTCGGATGAAGCAATCGACGGTCTTCAACGAAAACTTCATCTATTCAACGGTGACCTTCTCAATGCGCGAATCGGTGTTAAAGACAGTAGATTGGATAAACTGCTTACTCAAAATAAATCCGCGAGGGATATTGTTACAGATTTCTACATTGCTGCATTAAGTCGGTATCCAACGGATAGTGATATAGCATTCTGGGAACAACACATTGATTTCAATACGTCTGCAGAATCACAACAGGCAGTTCTTGAGGATATGGTGTGGAGTCTCCTGACATGCAATGAATTTGTGATGAATCATTAACAAACCAAGAAATAAGTATGTACCATAAAGACATTCTGGCAATCATAACAATAATATCTCTTCTTCTTCTTTTCATACCTTCTACTTCAGACCTATCTGCTAACCCTCAAACTGAAGTGGATTTTGAAAAGTCAATCTTACCTATCTTACAGAACCGATGTTTCAAATGCCATAGTGCATCTAATATAGATCCAAACGGTAACGTCACCAAACCGAAGGGTGGTGTTCAACTGGACAGTGTGATGGGTATTCGGGAGAGTCTGCATGGTAAAGTTATAGTCGCAGGTGAACCTGATGATAGCCTTCTTTATCATCGTATTACATTACCAGAAGGCGAAACAGGTATTATGCCACCAACAGAAGATAGCACTCCACTAACAAAACAGGAAACGGATCAATTTGAAGAGTGGATTAAGCAAGGTGCAGACTTTGGTGACTGGGAAGGGAATCAATCACAACACAATCCATCAAAATCAAACATACATCAACCTACCGTCATGCCGCCAATTACCTCACTTGTGTTTTCTCCAGATGGTAAATCTGTGATTGCATGTTCACAAGCGGGATTGCATATTTACGATTATCCATCACTTAACCAAACAAAGTTGATGGAAGTGAAAGCATACAATATCCATGATGTCGCATTTTCACCCAATGGTGACCGGTTAGCAGTAGGCGGCGGCAATCCAGCAACTGCGGGTATTATAGAGATATTCTCATGGAATGAGTTAAAGTCACTCCGCTTCCTTAAACAACATAAAGATTCTGTTATGGCTGTATCTTGGCAGGATAATAATACTCTCGCCTCAGCAAGTTTGGACAGAAGTATCATCTTGTGGGACCTATCAACAGGAAAACCGATTAAGCAGTTTGAAGGACATTCGCGAGGTGTATCATCTCTCTGTTTTCTCAATGACAATCAACTTCTTGTGAGTACTGGAATAGACCAAAACATTCGAGTTTGGGACTTAAATTCCGGTGAGTTACTACGAAGTATGAACAATCACACGCTTCCTGTACACGATCTTGCCTTACGTCCAAATGATTCTGGCCTACCTATGCTCGTTTCTGTAGGTGATGACAAAACCGTTCGATTCTGGCAACCGACAATCGGTAGAATGGTAAAGTTTGCTCGTTTGAAGGGAACACCGTTGGACGTATCGTGGATGCAAAACGGCACTCAAGTCATAACTGCCTGTGATGATGGTATGATACGTATTGTTGATCCAGAATCAGTGGAAATTACTGCCGAGATTCAAGGAATATCAGGTTGGATTTATGCCCTTGCGGTACATCCTACCGATGGTAGTATCACAATCGGCGGTGTAAACGGTCAAGTGAAACGGGTTATACCGAAGTAACGTCTATTATAGTAAAAACCATAATTATTTATACACTACGGTAGGTTCGGTTTCCTAACCGAACCGATGTTTGTTCAGTTTCATAGATGCGGTTAGGAAACCGCATCTACTGGGGAGTGTGCCCGTGTTTTTACATATCACTATATAATAAAGACGTAGTCAGAACTTCAATTTGTGGAATTTATATTAAACTTAAGGAAATCATTAATGCAGAAATACCATTGTTTAGCCGCGATATTCACTGTTTGTTGTATAGTGTCATTTGTGGGTTGTGCGAAAATACAGGAAGAGCCAAATTCCGTTGAAACCAATGCATCAATGGAAGAACCCGCTGATAAACCAAAAGATGTTTTAATTTATATAGGAAGCACATCATGGATTACTATTGAACTTGCAGCAGTTGAAGCAAACACGACAAAAAACCTATTGGAATCCAAAGGAATTCAAGCAGCGATTACAGAGAGTGTAGATACGGTAAGTGAATGGATGATTGAAACAACTGCAAACGGAAAAGCGAATGTATGTATACTCTACGGTGTGATACCTGCAACTATTTATGCTGCAGGAAATACACAGCCTGAGGGGTCTATTGCAGAAAACTGGATTGAATCTACGGATGGTGATACGTTGCTGAACCACGGTGATTATTTTGGTTACTACAGTTCAGATGAAACACCTAACAGCAAAGCAACGCTACAAAATCTGATGGACCTTCCTCATCTTGATATTAATGTAGAGCATTTTGAAGAACTACAGATGCTAATCACTGATAGCGGAAGAACTTTAACCTCGAGTTTAGTTAGTTTTCAATCAGACAGACCTTTCCCATTGGAACAACTGGACGCTGAATGGTACGCAGAAAAGATATTTGCAAGTGAATCTGGAGATGATGAACCAATAGGTGCAGATCCTATTATTCTAAGAGATGGTGATCGTGGTAGAATTGCGATGGTACATCAAACGCATCATGGGAAGAATCCGAAAGGGGCAGTTGCGGCAGAGATTATCATCAATTATTTAATAACTGAATAGGATTAAAAGTTACTCTCAACCAAATCGAACAATCTGTCCTAACAACTACGACCTTCATTCAATACAATTCTAATGCTGTTGCCTTCCCAACAGTCCAAAACATCATATAAAAATGTACCATAGAAGATTGGAGCAGACCACTTACTGCGACAATTTCAAATCCGCCCACGAAGTGGTAAGTTTGCCGCTTGCCGATACAAGTCCTTTTATTCGAACGGTTGCTAACTGCTCTCGTTCTCCCGCGTATGATACATCTTCAATCCGATAATAGTAGACAGTATTCGGTTTAGCAGTGTTGTCTGTCCAGGTGTATTCATTGCGTTCAGCTGTTGTGCCAGCACCTTGTACCATAGTCGGGTTGACAACCTTGAATTCTCCATCTTTTGTTTGACTACGGTAGATGAAGAATCCCGCATTGTCTACCTCTGATTCGGTTGTCCATTTGATAACAACACCTTCCGCAGTCTGTTCAGCTTGGAAACTGGACAGGGAAACAGGCAACACACCGCCAAGTGTATAGCCAGGGTTTCCTACGTCTGTCCGATCTCCGTAGTAGGTAGACTTACCAAGTTTCGCATCCGTTGCACTTCGCCAACTTGATATTTCAGTGCCTGCAAGAGGGTTACGTGTTTGATGATGATAACGTCGGAGCATAGAAGTGCGCGCACCATTCTCAGTGGTCCCAGAAGGCAATTCCCATAGTGGTGTATCCTGCGTGTCACTATCACCATCAAGATTGCCAACTGTGTCTATTATTGCACCATTTCGTGACGATAGTCGTACGAAGAAACCATCTGAAGCGAGAAAAGATTGTCCTCTTACAGAAACCTGAAAATCTCCAAAACGAAAAGCAAAAAGGTCATAGACACGTCTGTCTGGAATGTTTTGCTTTGATTCTAATGTTTCACTTACTATGAACTCATATTGAGTAAAACATAATAATGCTATATAATAGGGAAACACAAGAGTTTATTTATGTCCTATTCTTTCACTTCATATATCTATAACTTATTGAAAGGTGTTGTTATGGCAGACAAGGTTCAAGAGCCCCTCAGATACAATGGTATTCCGAAGCAGGTTTCACGTAAGGATTTTAATCGTTATATCAAACCTCATCTAAAGAAACGCATAAAAGGTCCCAAACCGAAACTGTCTTTCTATAAGATATTCAACTATATCCTCTATGTTTTACATACCGGTATTCAATGGGATCAACTCCGCACACGGCGTAATGAACTCCATTGGTCTAACGTCTATAAATGGCATAATCGTTGGTCAAAAGATGGTTCTTATGAGAAACTTTTTGAAGCATCTGTCATACATCTTCATGATAGTGATCAACTTGACACCTCTTGTTTACATGGTGATGGTTCAAACACTGTTGTAAAAAAAGGGGTGACACCATAGGGTATTCAGGTCATAAACATCAAAAAGGTGAAAAAGAGGTGGCTATCACCGACAATAAAGGTTTTATCATTGGTCCAATAACCCTCAAACCAGTGAACCAACATGATACAACGATTTTGCCCGAGGCATTGACCGAACTCATCTCCTTCAGCAATCGGATTGGCATGGCACTTGATGGTTCCGCGCTAACGCTGGATTCTGGTTTTGATTCCAAGGTGAATCATAAGATTATTAAAGAACAAGGACTGATCCCAGTGATCTACCCTAACAAACGAAACACTAAAGAACCTATCGCTATCGCTCGCAAGTTCCGGTGGTTTAGAAAAGATATATACAAAGACCGGTATAAAGTAGAGCGAACTTTCGGGTGGCAAGATACTTACCGAAGACTCGTTCTAAGTTATGATAAACTCAAAGAAACACGTTTAGGTTTTCGTAATTTAGCATATTCAATGATAAATTTTCGAGCAACTTTCAACGATGCTTAGATGTTACTCGCTATGAGTTCTATAACAACTGTCTGTTTCGGGAAAATAACTAAACTCTGAAGTTCTTTTTCATCGGATTTATTTTGTCTACCGTCTCGGTATTCATAAGCAAGTTTCCAGCCATTGAGATTGACTGCTTCTGTCCGTGAGTTGTTGTAGAGTTCAATCCACTGTGGTACATCTCGATTACCGATTTTGTTCGTGAACATGACCTCGCTAATGCTTATTTGTCCACGACGGAAATCTGTTGATATTGTACTGTTATGGTATCCCGGGGTGCCGGGGCTTGTGTCTTTCGGTGCAGTGGGTTGATATCCGATGCCACCTTGATATCTGCTTTCACCCCACGCCTCAATTGCATAGCCAACATGAGAGATAGCTGACCGTTCCCATGCAGTGTCTTGTGTCAAGGGTTGATCAGCGGTCAACTTGTCGTGGAAATACGTTCCTGCGACATCTTCAATGTCCTCCAGTGTGTCGTTGCTATTGCGTGCACTCCGCAGATACAGCAGATAGTGGGCGTTCGGCAATATTAGTTCTTCCGAGACGAGATAGTGATGTTGCGCGCCTGTCCTGATATCTGGTGTTCTGATATTCAGTCCTCGCAGGAGTGTCGTCTCACTCGGATCGGTATTGGTAATCAGCAGAACACCATCAGCAGGTAACGTGTAATCAGGAAATTCTACGATCTCGGTTTCCTCATTGTCAGTGCCATCTTCACGGGTGAGGATGCTAATCTCCCAATCGTTGAGAGGAATATCGTTCCCGCTGATGTTTCTGAGTTCTATCCAATCATTTTTATCATCAGCAGCGTTACGAATTTCATTGAAAAGCACATTTGTCTGGGCAACTTGGGATTCGTGAGGTACAGGTGAATCAAACTCAACATCTACTCCAGAAGTAATCAATTGATGGACTTGCGTAACATCTGCAATCGGATTATCCGATATGTCTAAAACTTCTAAGTTCGTCAATGCTGCGAGTTGATTAATATTTTCAATCCGATTTTCTCTGAGATATAATTCTTCCAGTTCTACCAAGTTCCGAAGCGGTGTTATGATCTTTATATCATTATATTCGAGGTGTAACTCCACGAGTTTCGTTAACTTGGAAAGTGGCACCAGCCTTTGGATATTATTCTCATTGAGCCTTAACGTTGTAAGGTTTGTTAGTCCTTCGAGTGGTTTGAGGTTGCTGATTTCGTTGGAATTGAGGGATAGACTTACTAATTTTGTTAAGCCTGCAAGCGGTAATAGGTCGCTGATGTTGTTTGTGTTCAGACTCAATCTTGTCAGGTTCGTTGCGTGTTCTAAGCCTGTTAGGTCGGTGATTTCTGCTTCTCTGGCGTTCAGGGTTATTAATTCCTGCTGTAGTAGTTGTTGTGTGATGGTTGTTTCTTGTGGTATCTCAAGCGTCCTTCGAATTACCGATTCTAAATTGGTGTCGGTAAATGCTACCTCTTGTGCGGTGGTAACTTGGTTTAAACTGATGAGAACAATGAGGACACAAAATATAGTGTGCATTCGTTTTATCATATTTTCTCCTTTTCATATTGAATAGCGGACGGCACACGGAGTGTGCCTGCTACTGTCACCTATTTCCTAATCAACATTTTCCTTGTTTTCGTATAATTACCTGCTTTGAATTTGACGAAATAGACACCTGTTGACACCTTCTCTCCGAGATTGTTTTTTCCATCCCAATGCGCAGCACGAGTTCGGGTATAATAGACTCCTGCTGCCCGATGTCCCAATGCTAAGTCCCTGACGACGACACCTTGCACATTGTAGAAGGTTAGTATGATGTCTGAAGGTTTTGACAGCTGATACGGTATCCACGTTTCTGGGTTGAAGGGGTTAGGGTAGTTGGGGAGTAGGGATGTTTGAGTGGGATTTGAAATCGCAGGAGCAGCAGTAGGAATTCTAATGTCAAGAATTAAACGTGCACCATCAGCTTCTATTGCAGCGACGAGTGTGCGGAGAGGTCCGTAATCTGTGATTGAATTTCCTGAAAGAAATAAGTTTCTTAGTGATGTCAAATCTTCAAGAGCAGAGACATCGCTGATGGAATTGTTAGACAGATCGAGCCTTGTCAAGGAAGTCAACCCTGATACTGCTGATATATCGCTGATGGAATTGTCATACAGCCAGAGCCTTGTCAAGGAAGTCAACCCTGATACTGCTGATATATTGCTGATGGAATTGTCACCCAGATCGAGCACTGTCAGTGCAGTCAACCCAGAAAGTGCTGATAGATCGCTGGCGGAATTGCCACTCAGATAGAGCTCTGTCAGTGCAGTCAACCCAGAAAGCACTGATATATCGCTGATGGAATTGTAATCCAGATAGAGCTTTGTCAGTGCAGTCAACCCAGAAACCGCTGATATATCGCTGATGGAATTCTCATCCAGACGGAGTTCTGTCAGTGAAGTCAATCCAGAAAGTACTGATATATCGCTGATCGAATTGCTACTCAGACGGAGTGATGTGAGAGCAGTGAGACCATCAAAATCACTAGATTTCAAGGAGGAAATTGACTTACCACTTAGATTAAGTGCCGTGATTGCCGCAAGGTGTGTCGCTGTTATGTCGTCTGCAGAATCTATACCATCAACAGTTGCCACAATAGCGTCCTGCACTTGTTGAGTGCGTTCATTGACTGGGGTTATGGTAACAGGAGGAATTTTAATGTCAAGATTTAAACTTCCACCATCAACTTCTATTGCAGCGACAAGTCGGCGGAGAGGTCCGTAATCTGTGATTGAATTTCCTGAAAGAAATAAGTTTCTTAGTGATGTCAAATCTTCAAGAGCAGAGACATCGCTGATGGAATTGTTAGACAGATCGAGCCTTGTCAACGAAGTCAACCCAGAAAGCACTGATATATCGCTGATGGAATTGTCATACAGCCAGAGCCTTGTCAATGAAGTCAACCCTGATATTGTTGATATATCGCTGATGGAATTGTCACCCAGATCGAGTATTGTCAACGTCGTCAACCCAGAAACCGCTGATATATCGCTGGCGGAATTGCCATTCAGATAGAGCGTTGTCAGTGCAGTCAACCCCGAAAGCACCGATATATCGCTGATGGAATTGTTATCCAGATAGAGCGTTGTCAGTGCAGTCAACCCAGAAAGCACTGATATATCGCTGATGGAATTGTCATCCAGACGGAGCGATGTCAGTGAAGTCAATCCAGAAAGTACTGATATATCGCTGAGCGAATTTTCACTCAGACGGAGTGATGTGAGAGCAGTGAGACCATCAAAATCACTAGATTTCAAGGAGGAAATTGACTTACCACTTAGATTAAGTGCCGTGATTGCCGCAAGGTGTGTCGCTGTTATATCGTCTGCAGAATCTATACCATCAACAGTTGCCACAATAGCGTCCTGTACTTGTTGAGTGCGTTCATTGACTAGGGTTATGGTAGGAGTTGCTGCTTCTACAGTCACAGAGATAGTCTGCGTTGCAGACAAACTCCCATCACTAGCGGTTACGGTGATAATTGCGCTTCCTACGCTCACAGGTGTAATGGTCACTATGGCACCGGATGCACTTGCAGTTGCTACATTATTATTGTTAGAACTCGCAGTATAGGTCAATGTATCATTATCTGGGTCACTGAAGTTACTGGATACGTTCACAGTTGTTGCCGACTCGTCTACTGTTAGGGTTTGGGATGATATTGCTCCTGCAGTAAAGGGTGCGCGATTTGGAATCGGTGCAGCAGTGACAGTCACAGAAATGGTCTGTGTTGTAGTCAACTCCCCATCACTTGCTGTCACCGTAATGGTCGCACTCCCAGCACCTACTGGGGTAATCGTGATTTGAGAACCGGACACGGTTGCCGTTGCTACACTATCATTATTAGAATTTGCTGAATAGGTGAGGGTATCACCATCTGGGTCACTGAAGTTTGCAAACACATTTATGACAATAGCAGCATCCCTGACAGTCAGCGTCCGTGCAGAAATAGAGCCGATTGCCTCAGGTGAACGATTGCCAACCTGAGCAGCGATGACGGTAACAGAAACTGTTTGCGTTGCTGTCAAACTTCCATCACTTGCTGTCACCGTGATAGTCGCATTCCCAGCAGCGATAGGCGTAATCGTGATTTGAGAACCCAATGCGCTTGCGGTTGCTACACCGTCATCATCTGAATTTGCTGAATAGGTGAGTGTATCACTATCCGGGTCTTGGAAGTTGCTGGAAACATCTATCTGAATAGCAGGCTCACCGACCGTCAGCGTCCGAGAAGATATTGCTCCGACGGTGATAGGTGCGCGGTTCGCAACGGAGGCAGCAGTCACCGTGACAGAGATAGTCTGCGTAGCAGTCAAATCATTATCACTTGCTGTCACCGTGATAGTCGCACTCCCAGCAGCGACAGGCGTAATCGTGATTTGAGAACCGGACACGGTTGCCGTTGCTACATTCGTATTATTGGAGGTTGCTGTATAGGTGAGAGTATCACCATCTGGGTCACTGAAGTTGCTGGCAACATCGATTTGGATAGCAGAATCACCTATGGTTAGTGTTTGCGAGGATATTGCTCCGACTGTAAATGGTGCGCTGTTCGCAACTGCAACAGCGGTGATGGTAACAGAAATGGTTTGTGTTGTAGTCAGCTCCCCATCACTTGCGGTAACCGTGATGGTTGCACTTCCTGTCCCCACTGGCGTGATGGTGACCGTTGAACCTGATGTGCTTGTAGTTGCCACATTGTCGTCATTTGAGCTTGCTGAATAGGTGAGCGTGTCATTATCTGGGTCACTGAAGTTGCTGGAGACATCGATTTGGATAGCAGAATCACCTATGGTTAGTGTTTGCGAGGATATTGCTCCGACTGTAAATGGTGCGCTGTTCGCAACTGCAACAGCGGTGATGGTAACAGAAATGGTTTGTGTTGTAGTCAGCTCCCCATCACTTGCGGTAACCGTGATTGTCGCACTTCCTGTCCCTACTGGCGTGATGGTGACCGTTGAACCTGATGTGCTTGTAGTTGCCACATTGTCGTCATTTGAGCTTGCTGAATAGGTGAGCGTGTCATTATCTGGGTCACTGAAGTTGCTGGAGACATCGATTTGAATCGCAGAATCCCCGACGGTCAACGTCCTGTCAGAAATTGTGCCAACTGCCACCGGTGTCCGATTTGGATCCACAACGGATACAGAAATGGTTTGTGTAGCAAAAAGCTTCCCATCGCTTGCCGCTACCGAGATAGTTGCATTTCCTGCACTCACGGGGATAATTGTTACTTGGGAATCAGACACGTTCGCAGTTGCAATACTTGTGTTGCTGGAACTTGCCGAATAGGTGAGCGTGTCATTATCCGGATCACTAAACTTGTCAGAGACATTTACCGATACTGACGATCCGCCACCTATCAGTGCCTGTGCGGAAATCGTGCCGACAGTGGTAGGCGCGCGATTCGCTGCTATCACAGATACAGAGACAGTCTGTGTTGCTGTCAACTTTCCATCGGTTGCCGTTACTGTGATTGTTGCGTTTCCAACGCTTTTCGGTGTGATTGTCAGTTTGGCCTCTATCATGGTTGCCGTTGCTACAATCGTGTTATTAGAGTTTGTGGTGTATTTGAGATTGTCATTGTCTGGATCACGAAATTTACTTGACACATCAATCTCTTCAGGTGCATCTCCGACGGTTAACGTCAACGCAGAAATCGTCCCGACTGCCAATGGTGCTTGATTTGGGTCTATTACAAAAACCGAGACAGTCTGTGTTACTGTAAGGGTGCCATCGTTTGCGGTAACCGTAATGGTCGTGCTGCCTGCTTTTTTCGGTGTGAGTGTCACTTGGGATTCAACTACGGTAACCATTGCAATGTTGTCATCACTAGAACTTGCCTGATACGTTAATGTGTCGTGGTTATCATCAATGAAGTAATTAGACACTCCCAAAGACTTTGGTGCACCGATATTCAAGGTCTGTGTTGGAATTCGACCACGTCTACGAGGCGATACATTATTTATAGTTATCTGAATAGGTTCTGAGCTGTTGTTGTCTGTGTTTGTTTCATTAGAGAGACCGTCTACATAGACAAAGCAGTAGAATTTACCGGATGTAAAAGGAGTGCGGATCTTTGAAAACTGTATAGTAGTTGACCTACTTGTATTTAGACTGCTTATGTCGGCAATTTGAACTTCAGAATCATCATATTCCGAAAAGGTTTGATCTGCGGAGATATAAATCCGTGCCGTTGTTGACGCTGCACTGTCCGTCCCCTTATTTCTGAGGGTTGCATTCAATGTAAACTCACCTTTGGGATTGATACCAGTTGTTTGTCCTAATAAGTCGACTGATACCGATTCCACAACTAAGTCCGACCCGCGCACATTGATTAAGATGCAGTTTGAGCAGTTATTACCCGTGTCATCTTCACCTGTAACGCTGTCAACACAGGCAAAGTAATAATATTGTCCGGGTTGACTTGGTGCTCGGACACCAAGTTCTTCTTTGTCTGAATCCCCTTGAGTGAGATGTCTCACAGAACCTGTCGCGAGTAATTGATCATTTGATGAAACTGTCGTATCCGAGGAGAGATAATACCGGACTGTTGTTGAATTTAATGTATCTGCTTTTCCTTGATTGTGGATATTCGCTGTCAAATTAATGTATTCATTTGGATCAACCCAATTGCTGTTTGATGAAAGTGTAACAACCAAGTCTGGCGACACCGCAACTTCAACGGGTGTTATCACATTTCCCACAGTGATTGCGATTGCCCCAGAACAATTGTTGTCTCTATTACTCTCATTTCTTACATCCGACACACATGCCCCGTAATAATAGACACCCGGCTTAGAGGGTGCGATTAAACGAATGGATTCATCACTAGTTTCATTTGCGCCTAATCTGGACACAGTTTCATCATCAAGCCATTTGTCACTTGTGGAAATACGTGCATCGGAAGAGCGGTAATAATCCAACGTGGCTGAGGATGAAGGTTCACCGAATCCGATATTACGGACAGTGGTTCTCAACGTAAACGAGTCGCCTGGGGCAAAAGTCGTTCTATTTCCAGAAAGCAAAATGGAGTCAACGATATAGTCGGGGGTTCCGACAACTCGGACGCGTTCCTCCTTCGCTAAGTTATTACGTATTGCATCTTCATCAAGATGATCCGTATTATCAGATGCGTGTATATTACTTGGTAGAAGTGCACCATAGTAATAAGAATCAATTGCTGTAGGAACATCTACTCTGTAGGTTAATGTTTCAGTTCTACCTTCGCTAATAGATGGGACACTCAGTCTCCATCCACCACGCAAATCACTATCATCTGCTAAGTCCTCAAGGTCAGAATGTCGATTCTCTGAGTAATAAATGTAGACATCTGTTTGCGCAGACGCACCGGGACCGTTGTTTTGTATTTCAATTTCTAATTCAATTTTCTCACCTGGAGCTACCTCATTATCACTTACATTAAGGTTTCGGATTTCCAGATCTGGTGGACGACGAAATAGTAACTGATACCCACCGACAACTTCTGTGCTCCAACCATCCAATCCCTCAGTATTCCAGTCTATTTTCCACCAAGTAAAACCGTTAACATCGCGTGGACCATCTGTGATGAGTCCGTAGTCACCATTTGTGACATCTCCTATATCTTGATAGGTTGTTCCTGCACCATCTCTTACATTGAGAACATTTCCTGATGCCAGTCCATTGACAATCACAGAGGCACCTACCCGTAGTCCCTTAGCACCTAGGTTGCTGATGGCAATAGGTCTCCATATCGGATCAGTGTTTGTGGGACGCGAAATCACTGCATCTGTTTGTTGAACTAAAACAGGTATCGTCTGTATCGCGGTTAAACTTGTGTTTAAGGCACCTCGTGCAGTGACTATCACTGTCGCAGAACCTGGTGATATAGGTATGATTGTGACTCGTGAACCAGAAATAGATGCGCTTACGATGTTACTGGGATTTATTTCTACTTCATAGGTCAGCCTGTTTTGGGCTAAAAAGTGTTGGGCAACGTCAACAGTGACAGGAAAACCGCCGAGTGTCAATGACTGTATAGGAATTGCATCTTGTGGTAGCAAAAGAATATCTTCACCCTCATCAATAATAAGTATAAATGCTTCTTTATAAATGTGATCCTCTATATCAGGGGGACCGTACCCTGTGACTGTATACTTGGGGGATGCAATCTCATTTTGAGTGTCTTCGTCATTTGCTGCATTGATTCTCACAGTTTGATGTATATACCAATTATCGGGTGTGAAAGTTAGCAACTCTGGAGAAAAAGTAATGTCTGGATTATCATCACTTAAAGCCAACACTGCTGTGGACTCTGGTGCAGATTTCAGAACAATAGTGTAAGTAATACTTTCACCTTCATTTATTGAGCGAGGAAAAGTTGTAGATACGCTAGGGTAACAGAATCCGTGCAATTTTAAATCAAAATCAGCATCTTTATAAATCAGTTCTATATTCCGATAGAGGGTTCCATATATAGAACCATCTAATCGAGTATTAAGACGTTCTAAAGCAATTTCATCGGTCGTAAAATCAATAAAATTCCCAATAGAACTCAAGAAAGAGCCAATTCCTAATACATCCGAAGCTATATCCGAGGCATCAGGATTTTCACCTAAGACCTTACCAATTTCGGCAGCCCTTGCTGCGTATTCTTGGTAAACTTGAGCTAAGAGTTGAAGATGCAATGGATCAAACAATCCTGTTTCATCAGAATAATCAGCTAATCTACCTTCTAGTCTAATAGGAAAATCCAGAACTTCACCAGCATTGATTGCATCCCATAATCGTGGGGCGTGGTGATTTGCTAATTTCTGTAAATGTTGTGCAATTGTTGCGTATCTGGAAGCTAATGAATAAGCATAAAGCACACGTCTGAGTTTTATCTCAATTTCGCCAAAACTCGTAACAAGGGAGACAGATTTTATAAGGAATGATGGCGCACCCGTTAGGATAGAAACAACATTTAAATTTTCAAGGGCAGTATCCGTTATCAATAGATCAACAACGGCATCAATAGACTGATCAGCTATTGTATTAACGCCCAAGTTTCTTACAGATTGCTCCAAGTCTGCGGCGAGTTCTGATGTATCAAGAATTGGAACATGTCGCTCCGTTTTTGCTATAGCACGGGCTGCAGTATATAGTTCCCAAGTTATATTATCTTGGGTTGATGGACATAATTTCACCTGACCTGTTTCATCGTATACAGAAAAGTCGTCTATAAAGTCTCCTTTATCGTATGTCAAATTTCCTATTTCGTAATTATTCTTCGGATCTATATTGCGAAATCGAATTTGATAGACAACTCCATCACTTGCTCGAATTAGAGCGGTTTGTTGTGCTTCAACCGTTCCTGTCAAAACAAGTATTAACAAGAGCAGGTTTAGCACTCCAAAAACGTTTTTTGTTTTTGACTTCCAAACTTGTGATAGAACAGAACAAACATGCATAGAGAGATCTCCTTGAGCTTAGCGGTTCTTTGCCGTCAAGACAGCGTAGCTTTAACTAATTGATGTAGACGGCATTATTGTTTCTGTATTGCATTAGCAGTACTACATAGTGTTAAGCATTACTACAGTTACCTATGTTTAGTCCGATTGGATTAAGATTATTATAATATATAGTCATATAACAGTCAATATAAATTAATATTATATTATTATGTTATTATAACCTGACATGACTTATATAGCATTGTAAAATGGGATATATTGAATGGAGGGTTTTCGCTTTAATAATATACAATCTGAGGGGTCAATCGCAGAAAATTGAATCTACGGATGGTGATAGGGGTAGAATTGCGATGGTACATCAAACGCATCATGGAAAGAATCCGAAAGGGGCAGTTGCGGCGGAGATTATCATCAATTATTTAATCACTGAATAGGATTAAGCGACTCTCAACCAAACGAACAATCTGTCCTAACAACTACGACCTTCATTCAATGCTATGCTAATTCTGTTTAGCCTCCAAACAATCCAAAACATCATATAGATTTGTAATCAGATAGTCTGGTTGTCCATCTGCTATATTTGTAATTGATAGATTCGATTTTCGGTCAATCAAAATGCTCGTCATTCCTGCTCGGTTTGCACCAACGATGTCATTTTGTATAGAATCTCCCACGAGTGCTGCCTCTTTCA
This sequence comes from Candidatus Poribacteria bacterium, assembly GCA_965214095.1. Taxonomy (GTDB): domain Bacteria; phylum Poribacteria; class WGA-4E; order WGA-4E; family WGA-3G; genus MSPOR6. Next base: position 4,766,706 of record OZ243938.1, read on the forward strand.
ACGGGACATTCGCTTTTTTGCAAGCCACTGCAAAAATATCAAATTTTGGTTTCCTCACACCGATTTCATCAGAAATTGTCAATGACTGAATGCGGTCGCTAAGTCCCAAATGTCTTACTTTAGAAAGTTGACTGTCTTTGTGTTCATCGTACGCACCGTTTGTAATGATACCGACATGATATTCGTTGAGTTCCTCAAGCACAGTGACATCTTCGTATAGACACAGACTTGTGACATATTGGTTACTGAGAAAATCGTTGAGTTCCTCTGCCATTTTACCTGATGTCAGATTTAGTTCTTTGAATAAAGCAGTGAAACGATGATCTCTTACTTCTGCCATCGAACATTTCCCAGCATCAAGTTGCTGAAATAGTTTCAAATGAACTTTCGTCCACGTCTTTGTTAGCACTTCTATAGATACCTTTGGTTCATGCGAACATAATAGTTGAAATGTTTCCTCAACCGCTGAGTTCCAAGCAGTATCGGAGTCACAGAGGGTGTTATCAAGGTCGAAGAAAACTGCATTAATCATATTTTCTTGCATAATAATTCGTAATGATTTGTCAAAATAATCGTTTAAGTACTAAGTTCGTTACTATATGACATGTAGATGTTACAAGGCAAACCGTACTTTTCTCAAATAGTCTTTACTATTGTCTGAAAGGCAGATTGTAATTATCTACCTATTAATGTTTAAGTTAAACCATTTCTATTAATTTTTGTCTCATTACTGGTATTTAGAAATGAAACGAAGGACAGCACAAACTTGCAGTTTGTGCTACAAAAATGAGATAATATATTAGGAATGGTAATACTATTCAAGGAAAGGTATTAATGCGAAAAAACCAAGGATTAGTTAATTTTGTCTTTATTATATGCATCTTTTCATTACTCAGTTGCAATAAAACACAGCAAATGGAGGTAGCGGTTTCAGAGCCCATTGAAATAGTGGTGGATGAATCTCCTGTTGATGTATTGATTTATGTAGGTAAAACCTTGTGGATACGGCCTGAAAATGCGAAAATTGAAGCAGAAATAACGAGAAACTTATTGGAACCGAAAGGAATACAAGTCGACATTACCGGAAGTGAGGACTCACTTAGACACTGGATGCTTCAAACAACAGCCAACAGTTCCGTGAATGTCTGTATCCTTTACGGCACTTTACCTCACAGCATTTATCCCTCTGGAAATGCTCAACCCAATGATTCAGTTCTTGAAAAATGGATTGAATCAACGGATGGTGATACGCTTTTGAATCAGGCAGATTATTTTGGCTATAACAGTTCTGAAGGTAAAAAAGCAAACGAGCGCGGCGCGTTACAAAACCTAATGGATATTCCTGATATTGAGCTTGATGTTTATACACACAACACAAGAATGATTGTTACAGAAGAAGGTAAAACGCTAACACCCAGTTTGAATAATTTTGCATCTGACAGAACGTTTCCTCTGGATCAGCTTGAAGGTGAATGGTTTGCTGAAAAGATTTTAGCGACTGATACCGGCGGCTTGAATGCAACCTTTGCTGACCCCATTATTGTTCGAGATGGGGATCGTGGCAGAATAGCAGTTGTGTTTCATACACAGTATAAAGATAATCCAAAAGGTGAAGTTGCAGCCGAGATAATCCAATATCTATTGTCTGAATAAGACAGATCTGCAAATTATTGTGTTATATCAATGACGGCACCCAAACCTTTTTCTTCTGCCTCTGACAGAACAACTGATGCAGCGACGGCATCCTGCACTGCAACGCCTACAGACTTGAAGAAAGTGATTTCGTCATCAGATTGTCGTCCAAGTTTGTTGCCATTGATAATTTCCCCTATTTCCGCATCAATTTGAGCATTTGGAATAATAAGGTCACCCGCTTCCTCTAAACAATCCTCTCGTGAATCCACTGCAATAAGGTCTGCACGGCGTATAGTGGTAGTATCAACTTCGCGCTTCTCTGGTATGAAAGTGCCGACTGCAGTGATATGTGTCCCCTGTTGAAGGTCATTCCCATCAAAAAGTGGTGTCGCAGAAGTTGTGGCACATAAGACAATATCGGCACCTACAACGACCTGTTTTGAGTGAGAAACGATGTTTACTTCTGGTGCATCTGTCCACTCCGATATCTCAGCTGCAAGCCGTTCTGCAGAAGTCTGTGTACGACTCATGAGATTAACTCGCTTTATTGTCCTTACCGCCATGACGGCTTGCAGCTGCACTCTTGCTTGAACACCCGCTCCGAAAAGACCAACTGTTGATGCATTCGGACGTGCCAGCAAATCAGCTGCAATACCCCCTCCTGCACCTGTTCGAATTGCTGTGAGACTTGCACCATCCATGATTGCTTTTGGTTCACCTGTTGTTGGATCAAGAACTAACACTGTTGCTGTGATTCGAGGTAGATTCTGCTTTGGGTTTTCATCATATACTGATACGACTTTAATGCCAAATTCATTTCCTTCAGGAAGGTATGCAGGCATTATTAGTGTCACACCATTGTCTGTGGATATATGTTGGCGGGAGGGCATGGTTACTTTATCCGCTGAAAGTTGACTGTATGCATGACGCATAGCATCAATTGCCTTCGGCATAGGCAGTGCAGCTGTTACATCTGAAGCAGTAAGGATTCTTATTGCCATAGCATTATTCCACATTCACAACCACATCACCTAACACTTCCATCCGCGGTTTTATACCTAAACCCGGTTCGGTTGAGGCAGCCATTCTTCCGTTTTTTCTTTGTGGTGCTCCATCCGCGGTGCTGACAGAGACATAACTATTGAAATCTGTTGCTGTGAATAAAAACTCAGTAGGTGTACTATGCGCGAGATGAGCAATTGCTGCTGTTGTAATATCTCCTCCCCAACTATCTTCAATCGTCATGGCGATGCCGAGTTCAACACACAGGTCTCTTGCTAATTTTGCCTTAGTAAGACCACCGAATTTGCTAATCTTAATGTTGACGACATCCATTGCTCTATCTGCATGTCCACGTAACAAAGTATGGATGCTGTCAATTGTTTCGTCAAGCACAAACGGATGATCTGTGCGTTCGCGTATTGCCAAACATTCTTCATAAGACAAACACGGTTGTTCAATATATACATCCACACCACTCACACCTCGGACGACTCTGGCAGCTTGATGCATTAACCATCCAGTGTTTGCATCTGCAATCAGAACATCACCGGGCTGCAGGAGTTGAGAGACGGCGTGGATACGTTCTATATCGGTGTTTGGATCACCACCCACTTTCAACTGGAATTTGCGATAACCTTCTGCACGGTAGGTTGCTACTTTCTTCGCCATCTCATCAGGAGATTGCTGTGAAATTGCACGATAGAGCATGAAATCATCACCATATCTACCACCAAGAAGTGTGCAGACCGGTTGTTCTGAGACCTTGCCCAAAATATCCCAACACGCGATGTCAATCCCAGACTTCACATAAGGATGTCCCTTGATAGCAATATCCATACGTTGATTCAACGGTAGCAGTTGCGTTGGATCTTCACCGATGAGATGCGGTGCAAGTTCAGCAATACCAGTACGTGTGCCTTCTGCATAAGCAGGTAAGTAGAATGGTCCCAAAGGACAGACCTCTCCATAACCTGTTATACCTTCATCCGTTTCAACAGCGACGATTGTGCTATCAAACACGGATACAGATTTTCCTCCTGACCAGTTGTAACTGCCTTCGTGTAGCGGAAGATCAACTTGATAAGCTTTGATAGATTGTATTTTCAATATTACTCCAAACGATTTAGATGATGTTTAAATCCTGATAATACAGGTTTAGTCTGACAAAATCGGGGTTAGAAACCCTCCTACAATGCGGATGGCAGACACCAAATCAAGAAATTAAGAAATCAATGGTATGAATGCCATTGAGGCATTCTCCGGGTTTTTAGTAGCAGGATAGCCGTTCTCTATTCACCTATCAGTCCTCTGGGAATTTCTACATTATTCTTACAGGTTTGTTGACTAATATAATAGGTTATTTTGGCGAAGGTATTGTTATAAGATGATACCTTTTCAATACCACGCTCACTCAGGGTTATATATCATCAAATTTATCTAATAGCGTTGTGAATTCATTGGTAAGTGTCCTGAAGTGTTGGTGCCTCTGTCATCGTTGGCCTGGTAGTGGAACGTATGATTCAAGGACAATCGGAATAACACACCCTAAAAAAGATATGAAATACGTTTGGTACTGATCTGAAGTCTTAGGGTTATTATTGTGATTGTTATTCCTTTCAGGGATTGTGCACACAACGAAAACCGCCAAAAGCACTTGCATAATTTGGGATTCCAGCATCACGGTTATCCACCCGTAAAAAAATGATGTTATCTGACCAACTACCGCCTCGGAAGACGCGAGAAGTCTTTCTATTCTTGAAATTATCTATCACATCTGTTATAGAATCCTTGTTGAAGGGATTCTGGTTCTTAGATTTCACATAAAACTCATTATCATATTCATCTAAACACCATTCCCACACATTGCCAGCCATATCGTATAATCCGTATCCGTTGGGATCATACTGTCCAACAAGTTCGGTATCATTGACATACCTTGCATGGTTAGCCTGCTCAGGATCCGTATCATCACCCCATGGATATGCCATACCGACCAGACCACCACGAGCCGCTTTTTCCCATTCCGCTTCTGTCGGTAATCGTTTTCTTGCCCATTGTGCGTAAGCCATAGCGGCATACCAGCTGACATAAATAACTGGATGATTACCTTTTCCCGTGGGGTAGTTGTTCTTATCCCATAACCTTAGATATGTGCTATCATGGAACCGATCAGCAATGTTTTCTTTTTGCCATTCTGGATTAGCATCAATGAACTCTTTGAATTGTTCGTTCGTTACTTCGTAGATGTCCATGTAAAAATCATCAACGTAAACGACATGTCTCGGACTTTCATCTGTGGGACCATCGTTACGGCCCATTTCAAACTCACCTGCAGGTATAAACACCATACCTTCAGGTACAACAATTGCGTGCGAAATACAGCTTAGAAGCACACACAAAAAAAAGTTGAAATATTCTTCCTTTAATCATAACTCTTTAAAATAAGCACGCAAAGGAGTAAAAATGAATTTCATTTATCACCTCCATAATATTCTTTATGTATGAGTTTTACCTCAAATTAGTTTGTGTGTATGAAACAATCAACTTCTTTCCGTGCTAAAATCCTTCCTGATTTTGAAACGGCACTTATACTGTAGAAAACGCCGTTTATCCTGTAAAACCTTTTTTTGTAATTCTTTCTATGAGATACTGCCATTTCAATATCCCTTCAATGTCTTCCTTGTTGGTCTGATGGCGATTCTCGTATTAGAGATCAATTATTCTACATTCCTCATCACTTGATTCTATTCATGTCATCTCCTTGCTTATTGTAACGTGAGTTTGATAATTAAATCTAATATCCGTTATAGGTTAGGTTGAGGAACGAAACCTATAGGTCTCAATTTAAATATCAACCACTTGGAACTTGCTCAATAATTCGGTCAGCCAACTTGGAAAATGGTAAACTCTGTAGATATACGGTGCCAGTACCTTGTAATGTAGCAAGGAACAGTCCTTCACCACCGAAGAACATAGACTTCAGTCCCTTAACCCTTTCAATACTATAATTGATACCTGGGGTAAAAGCGACAAGACATCCAGTATCAAGTCGAATAGCCTCGTTATTCAGTTCCTTTTTTATAACTGTACCGCCAGCATGTACAAAAGCCATTCCATCACCGCGTAGTAGTTGGAGGATAAAACCTTCTCCTCCGAAGAAACCTGCTCCCAATTTTTGTGTAAAGGCAATAGTAAGCTCAGTTCCATGTGCAGCACAAAGAAATGCATCCTTCTGACAAGTCAGTTCTCCACCGACTTCACTCAGATCTATAGGTATAATATGTCCAGGATATGGTGCTGCAAATGCAACACGTCTTTTGTTATTGCCTGTGTTGGTGAAGTGAGTCATAAACAGTGATTCCCCAGTGAGAGCACGTTTTCCGGCACTGAAGAGTTTTCCGACCAATCCGTCACCACCACTGGTGCCATCACCCATCTTGGCTTCAAACTCAATATCATCATCCATCCAGTTCATTGCACCGGCTTCCGCGACGATTGTTTCACCTAAATCCAGTTCTACTTCAACGACTTGCATATCGTTTCCAAAAATTTCGTAATCTATTTCATGGCTACGCATTTGTTCCTCCAACAGATATTGGGAAAAATTAGTATATGTTAGTTCAATTTGGTTTGATTGTTGGGACAGATAACTACGAAATGTCCTTAATAATTTAAATTAATAATAACATAATTCCATCTTGATACTCAAGGTATATTTAGTTTATAGGACAACACGGTCTTGTATAGAATACCGTCAACTTTTCTTCAACCTTTTACCAAAAAACACGTTAAATAAAGATACCATATTAGTTTACAACACTTTCATATACACATCAGGAGTACCAATTATATAAATTACTTCTATGAGGTTTGATTTATGCACGGACCATCATCGGGTTCAAGACGCGGTAGATCGCATCGGATGGGAATGGGATCATTTGGTAGTAAACCACGCAATAGAAAAAAAGGTGATAATGAATTAACGACCAAGGAAGAAATCCCGGAAATCCTTGAAAAACGTGCCCAAGAACTGCTTGATAATGGAGAAGAAATAAAGGTTGCCGTTTCAACCGATTTACAGTTTGATGGCACTTATGGTAAAGATTGGCTATTAGCAACAGATAAAAGACTTATTGCGTTCAATCAGAACGGTGCACTTGGTCACGACATACAAGAAGTGTCTCTCACTGCAGTAGAAGATATTGAAATCCTTGAAATGTACGGCAATAACATTCTCAAGGTTACCACTTCCGAAAGTGCTGTTGAGTTGGCGCGATATTCTAAGCGGTTAACTCCAAAATTCAACATGACAGTCGCTGAATTAGAGACCTTGTCTTCATCAAAAGGTTCCGTTCTTTCAGAAAAGCGTGGCCGTAGAAGACCTGGACTAGGTGGACGTGGTGGTCCTCCCGGTTTTCGAAGCGGCGGAGATAGATCACGATGTGAGAAATGTGGTGAACCCATCCCAAGTTGGTCAGGTGTCTGTATCAACTGTGTCCAAAAAAGCAAACTCATTTTCCGTCTATTCAAATATGCCCTTCCATTCCTATATGTCATTATTCCTGCCTTCCTAATGATGTTAGTGATCCGATTTATTGATGTGTATCCTGGTAAACTTAGCAGAGAATTGGTGGATAATATCCTGGTACCTGCTGGCAATGTTTTTGCAGTTGCAAATGCCGATGGACAAGCAATTCCTGAGCAGCTACCAGAGACATCTTGGGGACACCTTGAGGGTCTCAGTAATACATTAAGCAGTTGGTTTGGGAGCATGCCGCTTGCCGGTAGTTTCGGGCATTTCCTAACCATTATCCTTATTATGGTTGGTCTTAGTGTCTTTAATATGGGTTTATCCTCAGTACGCGGCTATATGATGGCTTGGGTAGGTCAGAACATTACAAGGCGGCTGCAAAATCAGACTTATGAACATCTGAATACGCTTTCTATTGATTTTTTCCATGATCGTGACACTGGCAATCTGATGTCCAGAATTACGCACGATGTGTCAAGGCTTAGAGATTTCATTGCAAACGGACTTCAAGATATTATCGGTGATTCACTCACACTGATATTTATGTGTGCTTTAATGTTCGCTGCAAGTTGGAAGCTTGCGTTATGGGTTCTAATTCCGATTCCTTGTCTCATCTTTTTTACAATTTTATTTGGTAAACAGATGAGTAAAGTATATCAGGTTTTGTGGAAACGTTATGCGAATATCAGTACAATTCTGGCAAGTGTAATTCCCGGTGTTCGTGTTGTCAAAGCCTTTGCAAGAGAACGATATGAGATAAATAGATTCAGTGAACTGACATATCAAGTGTTTTCTGGTGAATTGAACGCAGCAAAACTAGGGTCACTTTACCGACCCATCATGCAGTTTATAACCTACTCAGCTTCAATAATCATCTGGTTAGTGGGTGGATGGCAGATACTTCAAGGAGAATTGACACTTGGTATACTATTTGAGTTTCAATATTATATGGTGCGTTTCTTTGGTCCTGTAAGGACTCTCTGTGAAATGAATGAAAGATTTATCCGAGCGGGTACTTCCGCAGAACGCGTCTTTGAGATATTAGACACGCCTCCTACCGTCTCAGATAGAGATGATGCACAAACAATTGACAACATTAAAGGTGACATTGAATTTAGAGAGGTATTCTTCACTTACGATAACGAGAAGAATGCTATAAATGGTGTGAGTTTCCAAGTTGAGGCAGGTGAGATGATCGGCTTGGTCGGACACAGTGGTGCAGGAAAAAGCACTCTCGTCAATCTCATTACGCGGTTCTATGACCCAATGCAAGGGTCAATCGTTATTGATGGACATGATAGCAAAGACATACGCGTTAAATCATTGCGTCAACAGATTGGTGTTGTCCTGCAAGACCCTTTCCTCTTTGATGGAACAATCGCAGAAAATATCGGTTATTCAAAACCAGGTGCATCTCGGATAGAGATCATTGCATCAGCGAAAGCTGCAAATGCACATGATTTTATAGTCAAATTTCCTGATGGATATGATACTATGGTCGGTGAAAGAGGCGCACGCGTTTCTGGTGGTGAAAGACAAAGAATTTCCATCGCTCGTGCCATTTTGAAGAATCCACGTATCTTGATCCTTGACGAAGCCACATCTTCTATTGACACTGAAACAGAATCTAAAATCCAAGAAGCGTTGGAACGACTTGTCAGAGGGAGAACAGTGTTTGCAATTGCACATAGACTCTCAACGCTAAAATATGCAGATCGTCTCGTCGTTTTGAAAGATGGTGAAGTGGATGAGATTGGCACACATGAGCAATTGATTGCACAAGACGGCACTTATGCTAATCTGTGTCAGAAACAGACTGAATTATCAAGAATCCGTGCATGGTAACAGTAATCAGTGGGTTGTAGGAGAAAACTTGATGCATGAAGCAATTAAAGTTACAGACGAATTAGAATTCCTTGATGTCAATAGCATGAGTATCAGTCGCAATGCATTTGCAGAACTTGTTGTGGACTTTTCCGATGGAACAACATATACAAGAATTGAACCTGCACGTAGTTTTCCTATTAGTGATACGATGCGTTATATCACTCTATTTGATAGTGATGGTAATGAAATTGGGGTAGTTGAAGATGTGAATAAACTTTCATCCAATTCTCGTGATGTTCTCATAGAAGAACTGCAAAAAAGATATTTTATGCCGAAGATTACTAAGATTAACTCACTTTATGGACAATTCGGTGTCACGACGTGGCAGGTTGAAACATCACAAGGAGATGTAGAATTCGGTGTCCGCACACGATACGATATAGTTACCCTTGAAAATGGTCGTGTTTTAATTAAAGATGCTGATGGTAACCGATACGAAATTGAGGACTATAAAAAATTAGACACAAAAAGCTACAATCTCTTACAGACTCAATTGTAATTGATATGGAATTTATTATAGTGAAATGTAAAAATACATGCACACTCCCCGGAAGATGCGGTTTCCTAACCAATGCAGAATGCCATACGCGCATTCTGTCTAACTATGAGACTGAACAAACACCGGTTCGATTAGGAAACCGAACCTACCGTAGTGTGTAAATAATTATGGTTTTTACTATAAGGAGAGTAAATTTGGATAACGTCAAAATAGAACGTATTGAATGGGGACGGTTGACAGGAGAACGTCCGCGTAAAGCAGGATGCAATTCACGTCTTGGTGAACACGGTTTACACGTACGACCTGCATTCGCAAGACTCACTACCACTGAAGGTGTCTGTGGTATAGGCACTTCATCAATATCTCGTGAAAAAGCTGAATCTATCATTGGTTTCAACCTATCAGATGTTTTTGATAGTGAAAACGGTGTAAATGAAGATTATCAATTCATGGAATATCCGATATGGGATTTAGTTGGACAGTTGGAACAAAAACCTGTCTACTCAATGTTATCAGGTAAAAATGGAGACTTCAAAGCACCTTGTTATGATACTTCTCTTTACATTGATGACTTGCACATTGATGATAATGCTGAAGCTGCTGCCCTCATTGCCTCTGAAGCACTTGAAGGTAAGGCACGCGGACATAATGCATATAAAATCAAGGTTGGTCGTGGCGCGATGCACATGTCACTTGAAAAGGGAACACAACGTGATATTGATGTTATCAAAGCCGTGCGTGAAGCTGTGGGGTCCGATGCCACTATCCTTATTGACGCAAACAACGGATACAATCTCAACATTACAAAACAGGTTTTAGGTGGTGCAGCTGAAGCAAATGTCTATTGGATGGAAGAAGCATTTCATGAAGATGCACGTGTTTATGGCATATTAAAGGAATGGTTAGACACTGAAGGTATAAAAACTAAAATCGCTGATGGTGAAGGCGGTGCTTCTCCAAACCTGATTAATTGGGCAAAAAATGGACTTATAGACATTGTGCAATACGACATATTCCATCCCGGTTTCACAAGATGGCTTGAATTGGGACCTGAATTAGATGCAGTCAACGTTGGCACAGCACCGCATCACTATGGAGGATATTACGGAAACTTTGTAACAGGTCATTTGGCTGCGAAGATTGAGAAATTTGAGTTTGTTGAATGGGATCATGCTGATACACCTGGTATAGACGATTCCAATTATTCTATTTCAAACGGCTATGTAAATATACCAAATCTTCCCGGCTTTGGATTGAGTATTGAAGAAGATGCATATCAAAAAGTCGTTAAAGAAAACGGGTTTATTGTTACTTCATAATAATTGAGGAATACAAATCTATGGCTTATCTAACAGACGCAGACAAAGAGTTCTTCAAAGAGAACGGATATCTGGTTGTACGGGGTGCACTTGATCAGAATGAAATTGATGCTGCACTGGATAGAGTATGGGAATCTTTAGACGAAGATAGAAATGATCCTGAATCCTGGATTCAGAAAGGATATCGTACTGCTCCTATTGGTGGCGAAGATGTTATCAAGGGAACAATCTACGGAAATAAAGTATTTGATATGGCTGAGGAAATGGTTGGTAAAGATAAACTTCATACAGGTGGAGGGGCAGGTCCACACATCAATTTTCCTGATCCTGACAGAGAATTTCGCGAACCACTCGGTCATCTTGATGGGTACCATACACCGTCAAACGGTGTTCCCAAAGGTGTCGTTGGCGCATTTACGCTCGGTGCATCTGTATATTTGGATACTGTGGAAAAACACGGCGGCGGGTTTACGATATGGCCTGGAAGTCATCGTATCTGGGCAGAATACTTCAGGCATCACGACTTGGATAGCCTACCTGGCGGCGTTGCTCCGTTTGATTTGGGAGCCAGCTATGAATTCACAGGTGAAGGCGGGGATGTATGTTTCTGGCATCATCAGATGAGTCATACAGCAGGACCAAATTGTGGACGTAATGTCAGAATCGCTCTTATCGGCAGATACCGTAGGAAAGACCTTGATGAGATTAAGTTTGACACCCCTGAAGATATGTGGAGGTATTGGGATGGTTTAGCATAGAATCATTTGGATAACCATGTGAAGTGCCATCGATTTTTTAGACCATAATTATTTACACACTACGGTAGGTTCGGTTTCCTAACCGAACCGGTGTTTGTTCAGTCTCATAGTTAGGCAGAATGCGCGTATGGCATTCTGCATTGGTTAGGAAACCGCATCTACCGGAGAGTGTGCACGTATTTTTGCATTTCACTATAAATAAATTAATTACAATAATTGACATAATTCAATAGAAAGTTAGGAGTTTCTTGATGTTGAAAAAAATCGTAAATTTGTATCTGTTTCTTGTGCTTATGTTGACTGTATCTTCAGCTGTGTTTGGACACAGCGATTCCCCTACTTTGTTAGAGGATGTAAACAAGGACGGGGTGGTAAATATTCAAGATTTAGTACTTGTCGCTGCTGCTTTTGGACAGCCGCGGGATCGCACGGCTCTACATGACCCTGATGTCAATCGCGATGGTATTATCAACATACTTGATCTTGTTCGCGTCAGCAATCGTTTTGGCGAAACATTACCGGAGGAGCATTCAACTTATCACGCTATTCAAGAGTATATTTTTGATAAAAGCTGCGTGAATAGTGCGTGCCATGCGGCACCGACAAATGTTGCAAGTTTGGACCTCAGCTATACGGCTTCTTATGAGGAGCTAATTGGACAAGCCCCAGAGAACCCGTCGGCATCGGATTCGGGTATGAAACTTGTTGATCCAGGCAATCCTGAAAATAGTTTCCTGTTGACGAAACTGATTACCCCTATATCACAGGAGCATGGACAAATAATGCCCCTTAGTAGTGGTGTGCTTCACGACGGCAAAATAGATGCTATTCGGAAATGGATTGCTGCTGGTGCGCCACAGACAGGTAAAATAGAAGGGGTTGGTGATCTTGGTTTGCTACGAGACCCCGAAGAAAGATTTGTGCCACCGGCAGCACCGCTACCTGGGCAGGGGTATCAGTTGCATTTACCGCCTTACACAATTGAACCGGGTACCGAACGCGAGGTCTTTTACGCAACACAGATCCGAGATGAAAATGGTGATCTGATAGAAGGCGATATATTCATCAGTGGATTCGAGATATTCTACCCGACAGGTAGTCATCACTTTATCTTATACAGACTCACCGATGCAGCAATAGAAGAAGACATTCTGCAAGCGGGTGTCACGCCGGGAATAGGCGTTGACCCGAACCACGTTTTTCGTGAACTGGATCCAGAGGATCCGCAAGCATTTGGAAATATAGGGATTCACCGGTTCTTTGTTGGCGGGACACAATCTAAGGATCTCTCCTTTGAGTTTCCTGAAGGTGTTGCGCTGCGTCTCCCTGGTGACACGCTGTTCGACTTAAACTCTCACTACATCAACTTATTAGGCACAGAAACACTCGTCGGTGAGGTTTATATAAATATTTACACGGTTCCGCCTGAAGAAGTCAAGCATGAGGCGAAAGAGATTTTCGTTTCCAATACGAATCTTAACATTCCACCGGGTCTCACCCGTATAGCAAAAATGGACTGGTATGTTGAAGATGAACTTGATCGACGCGGTGTCCCTTCCGATGCCATCATGAATATAATGACACTGTCATCTCACATGCATAGACATGGTGAGTTGTTTGAAATTACGCGGATGTCAACGAATGAATTGCTTCACAGGAGTATCGTCTATGATAACGCACCGATCACGTTCTATAACCCACCGCTAATGCTTGATGCGACCGATGGACTAAGTTTTCAGTGCACCCATAACAACTACGATCGCGATGTGTCGATTGAGTTCGGATTTACATCTGAGGACGAGATGTGTATAATCGTCGGGTATTATTATCTTTCAACGGAAGCGGAGATGACCGAAGACTGACAACGAAACGCCTATTTCAATATGATTAACTCACAACCTAACAGTGTTATATAACGCTATTCTTCTGGTAATGCATATACGCCGCGGCGTATTCTGACGATTTCATTTGACTCTACGAGTCGTGTGAGTTCATGTTGTATCGCTTCTGGATGTCCGTCGATGGCTGCGGTGATTTCGGCAGTTTTTTTCTCGCCGTCCGTGAGGAGAGAAAGGATTTGCTCTTTGAAGGTTTTACGTGGTATATTTCCGCCTCTAAGTCTTTGCAAGACGCGGTTTGCTTGTCTTTGAGAACACCCTAATACGCGTTGCACTTCTTCTCTGCTGGAGTCTGCGGTTAGGTTTTCGCGCTCCTGTTCAAATCGTTCGCGTATGGCGATTATCTCCGGGAGTTTATCTAATCCGCCTGCGATTTCAAAATCTTCCCAGTCAAAGATTGCAGTTTCTGGTCTGTTGGTAATGTTGGGAAGTGGTACGCCTGCTATCAACACAATCCGTCTGTCAGTCAATCTGTCGAGTTCAGCCTGTACAATAATCTGCGTGAGTGAATAAATAGCCTGTTCCTCGTAAATACTTTGGAGTCGTGGGTCTTTGTATGTGCTGGATTCCATTTCGTATTCATAAGAGAGCTGTTTTTCATCGTTTCCGAACAACATTTGTGCGCGTCGCCAAATGGCATTCGTTGTGCGTTGTGGTGTTCCAATGACCCATATAACATCTGCCTCTTCAGGAAGAGTATCTGTCATTCTGCTTTTCTGGAAGTGATCTACGAAGCATACATTCCTATTCTTTGCGATGTCGTGCAACCGTCTGGCAATATCTTGATTGGTTATGATTCCGTGTTTGACGTTCAAATTGCTTTCAATTTCAGTTTGAATGCCGCGTAGGAATCGTTGTCCAGTTTCTGAGAGTCTGACATGGCTCCAGTTGTCGTAATCGAGGATAGCTTCTGATGGATATGTGCCTGTGCGCACCTGAAAGACTCGGCTTCCGTGGCTCCATGGTATGGGTTCCGTCCAATGTGTCTGTAGGTTTTGATTGGCGAACACTCTGTGTAGATGTTCATCAGAAAAGACGGAGGATACCAATAGGAGTCGTTTGACGTTGGGGTGAAGGACTGGTGGTACCCAAAATCGTAGGACTTCGCCATCCCATCGGATCGGTGCGTCCGTGTTTCTTTCATAATGTGTGAAGAATTGTTTGAGTTGGTGCCAATATGTCCAGTCTTGCTGCCGACACACGGTTGGGAATTGTTGAATGTTGTCAACAGTATCTGTATTCAAGATACCTGATTCAATAGCCTGTGTCAAAGACATTGGCACATCTGTTTCTACTGCGTTTGTGTGTGTGATGACTTGACACATCTGTTGGATAAGTTTTTCTTCTTGCCATTCAAAGGTTTGGATGACTGCGCGGACACCTTTAACAGCGTCCCCGTAGTGTTTGTCTTTAATATCCAATGCGCTGAGGAGTGTTTTGGCGAAGTTGCCTAATTCGGTGCCTTGCCAGATCGTAGTCCATTCCTCCATAACGTTTTTTGTGAGTCTACATTCAAGGAAAAACTTATGTGTTCGTTGTTGGTTGATGACAATCAGTCGTTCGGTTCCGTCTTCTCGTTGTAGTATCTGTTCAACTAATTCGTTGTATTGTGGGTCAAGAAAGAGTTGTGGGATTGTCAAGAGTTGCACTGTTGCGTTTTGTGCTGCGTTGAATTGGGATAGGTATCCGCTTTGCTGACACTCGGTATAGACGGGACAGTGTGGACAGATGCTTTCGTTTGGGTTTCCGCCTTTTTCTTCAAGTGCGGTGCATCTATCTGCGTCTTCACAGACGTTTCCATTTTGAAATGGGGTTTTCATCCGTTCTTGTTGTGGAATATCTTTTACTTCTTCCCATCGGTGTGTTCGTAGTTTCCAGTAGAGAACGCCAGGTATGTTCTGTTCTTGAAAGTGTTTTTCTGCGCCTTCTGCGAACATTTTATCTGGCGTATTCACAGTAATTGCCCCACCGCTATGGAAATATGTTTCTTCTGCTTGTTCGTCCCACGGACCTATGCCAGTAATGATTCCGAGTATGCGTACACCTCTGTTGAACACGTCTTCAATTTGAAACACATCTCTTTGGAGTATGTCATCTTTTTCGGTGTTATCGTCTTGTCCTAAGACGGGTGGTGGTCGTTTTATCGCTAATGGACTGAGTTGATCTTGTCGGACTTGGTTGATTTTGCCGCGAATAGGTAGTTTCGCATTATCTATTATGAAGGAGATGCCTGTATCGTCCCACACATCTGTGATTGGTGTTGGTTTGGTTGGGAGTCCACTGTTTGACGTGGCTGCGCGGATCCATACGACTCCGTCTCTTTCAAATAGTGAGACTTCATCCGTGTGTTCTGTTTCTTGGGATTGCGTCCAGCGGTGGATATCGTCCTCTTGTCGGACATAGGCAAATCCGCGTTGTAGGAATGCTTCTTTTGCGAGGTCAAGGTTTTCTGAACCGAGAGATTGGGGAACACGGGTGACAATTTGTTTGACTTCTGTGTTATCAGGTGCGGGTTCGTGAAGTTTTGCGCGGAGGACATCGATGGGTGCAAATAATACGTCTTTGTCAACGACTGGTGGGTCTAATAGGTTTCCGGTGAGGATTTCATAGCGTGCATCCCAACGTATATGTCCTTCGTCGCCATATATCTCAAGATATACGTCGCGCTGATAGGTGTTTTCTGCTTTCGGTGTGTCTTTGTATATATAGTATTTGGCAGTTTCTGTGTTGGGATGTAGATAATCTTGGACTCTACATGAGAAGCGGAGTCCACCGGATTTTCCTAATGTTAGGAGCGGGTTGTAGACGATATTGGTCAGTGCTTCAATACAATCGGCAACAGCGTCTGGTGCTGCACAGATTGCTTCATATTTGAAGTGCAGATTGTGCCATTGTGCGCCTTTGCGTTCTGATGGCGTGCCTGTGTATATTTTTATGCCCCACGATGTATGCCACTGTGATATATCCCAATCAGTTATTCTTTGGCGTTTTAAGAATCGTTTTCCTTTGAAATCTTCTGGACCTTGATCATTCCACGGGGCGCGTCCTATAGGCATGAATGAGATCTGTGCTTGTTCTAAGTCGCGAAGCATCAATGGGTGGCGGTGTGCACAGTATACGGTGTATTGGTGCGGGTGATCCTTTGTGTACATCGCAGGTGTTGCCTCTGTTTTGCGTTGACGTAGCGGCTTCTGATGTCGTTGATGACATTGCTGGATTATCCTATTTAGAGTCTTCATTGTTGTTGGCAACCCCCTATTGATATGGAACGTTAAATTATATTATACAGGGTTTTTTTATTTAATTCAAGTGTTGTTGTGAATCGGGGGTTTTTGTTTGTGATGGCGCGGAAATGTAAGGGGAGTGTCTGAACCAGGATTTTCAGGATTATGAGTTTGGCTCTCCAAAGTTCCTATTTGCAGGTTGATATTTGTTCTCTGGATGGCACTTTGATGCACCAATGTCTTATCCTGGAAATCTGGAAATCCTGTGAATCCTGGTTCAGACAATCGCGGTTGGAAACCGCTCATACAAGGGATGGTAAAATGTCGTCTATTGTATCCATTATTCGTATGGTTTCGGCTATGGCGACGAGTATTTTGCGGTATTGGTTGAGGTCGTCTGTGGTTAAGCGTCTGTCCTTCCTGTCTTTTAGCCACTTATGGCAGACTTGATATGCTCCGATCTCATATTCCCAGACTTCTTGGGGGATATCGGCGAAGTGTTGGGTGGTGTTTATCCAGACTTTGTTATCGATATAGCGGACGCGTTCTACTATGCCATCGCCTTCTCCTTCAAAGCGATGGGTGGGTTGTGGGACGTTTTTCAGGAGGTGTAGGTCAATTAGTTCTTGTCCTAACTCTGCGAGGGTGTGGAAGTGGTCTGTGTTCTGTGGTAATGGGATGCGGGGGAAGTCGTATCGGAGGAATTCGTAGTATCTGTTGCGATAGGTGGGACTGTATAGCACGGCGTAGATGTAGGCGAGGATTTGTTCGGGTGTGATGCCGTCTGGGAGTCGGTGGGGGTCGGTTTGAGGGAGTCCTAACGACTCTGCAAGTGCAGTGAGGTATTCGAGTTTAAAGTTGAGTTTGATTCCTGTTTCCAGTAAACCATCGGGCTCGGGGTATAGGTAGAGTGGAAATAGATGTGTAGCTTCACTTCCTCTATTTGAAACATAACTCTTTTCAGTTATGTTTTCTGTTATCAAAACATGGTTCCATGCAGCACTTGTAACAATTCTACACACAGAGAGCACTATATTTTCAACGTCATGCAAATGTCGTATAATACTATAGTTTGGACGAGAATGAAAACCTGTTTGTCCAGTATAATATGTCCATCGTATGTCAAATGGACGGTAGCGAATTGCCGTTAAGTGCTTTTCAACATCTGGGTTATTGCGGAGATCTGTTTGGGCGCGAGGTATTTGCCAATGATGCGTATCCTTTCCCAAGTTAAACCTTTCACGGGCTTCCTCAGGATCAAGTGATACAAAGTCAGTTACCGTTTGCTTTACATCTTCAGCTGTCCAATGAATTGTCAATTTATCCCGTCCTGTAGCCATCCCTACTGACTCCGTATGAAAGATGTCACTTATTCTCCAACCTTTTGTATATTGAACTTGGAAATCTGTTTCATGTATGACAAACAAATAATAAGGTGATTCAGGGAGGATCTCAGACCAGTTTGTAGTCCGAACATTAGTTTCTGAGAGTTCGTGGTATTTTTCTTGACGTGTTCCCCACACATCCTCATATAAAACGTTTGCTTGTGTTCGGTTATCCCTTTCTTTAACACACAATAAAATACAAACACCTTGTGAAATGTCAAACACATTTTCGTTTTTCTCACCATCAGGGACTCTTTCTTGTATTCTTATGCTTCCGTGTAAATTGAGTATGTAGATTGAGTTGAAACTATCTAACAAACTTTTCCGCATCCCGCGAAAGCCAGGTCCGTTAAGGAAACTATTGTTCACAATATAGCCAATAACACCTTCACCGTTTTCATCAATTCGCCACTGCGCCCACCGTGTAAATTTGACATAATCTGATTGGAGCATTTTCAAGTTTCTATCATTGAGTCGTTCCCCATTTATCTGTTTGTAATCCTCAATAAGTCTACCAATGAAAGTTAAATCGCCATTACTATCACGACTTGGGTTAGCGGAATCTTCAGGATATGGAGGATTGCCGATGATGGCGAGGATGGGTTCGTCGCGTTTTACGGAGAGGGCAGCGTTCACCTCGTCTGATATAAACGCTGCAAATGGGATGGATTCCACCATCTCTGCGGGTTGTTCCAATGTGTTGGTGAGATAGATGCGCAGGTTTTCATTGGATTGCCAACCTTGTGTCTGTAGGAATAGACTCAACTTGAGATGCGCGATGGTATATGGGGCAACGAGCAATTCAAATCCGATGATGCGATTGACTAACTTTTCATTGACATATTGATGCCAAGTGCCTGTGCCGTCTGTCGTTGAGACATAATCACGTATGTTGTTAAGCACAGAGAGTAGGAATCCACCTGTTCCGGTTGCGGGGTCAAGGATGAGCGTGTTTTCATCTGCGAGTCCGCTGGGTTTGTTGAGTTCTGTTTTGAGCAGGCTATCCACAGATCGCACGATGTAGGATATAACCTGTGGCGGTGTGTAGTAGACACCCCGATCAATGCGCCTTTGCGGGTCGTATTGAGCGAGGAAGGTTTCGTAGAAGTGGATCACCGGGTCTTCAAGGTGGTTTCTGGGTGTGAAAGCAGTGCGGAGCATCTCGGTCGGGACGTTCTGGAGTAGCGTTACGATGTCGTCAAGGATGTATGTGACGTTCTGTTCGGATGACATGCCTGCAACGTGACGGAAAAGTCGTTTCAGAAACCGATTGGATTGTGGTAGCGATTCGGTTGCGGTGAGTCGTGAGAAATGGGTAGCGTTTGGGAGTGTGCATCGTGCGGCGAACAATCCGTAAGAGAGCGTTTGTGCATACATATCCGAGAAGTCGGCTTTTGTGAGTGTAAGAAGGAGCGTTTCTCTGAATGCTTCGTATATGCCGAAGGTTTCGGTGGTCTCATCGGTGAGTGTGGTTGCTATCTGTGTTTTGAGTTCGCGTGTGCGTCTTGCGAGGTATCCTGCGAGTGCTTCTGGTGTGCCGATTTGGATGGCGTGATCCAGAAATCGTTGTATGAGTGCCCTGAGATCGTCTGTGTTGTCGGTAATTCGTGCGGTGTTGATTCGTTGTCCGTCTTTATACAACTCAAAATCTATGAAGTTGGTGAGGATGAAGTTGTCAAGGTTTTCCTTGAATCTGTCGTTTTGCTCTTCTGCGTGTCCTGTGAGATTGTCAAGGTCTGTGTCGGGTGCTTCTGCTTCAATGTATCCGATGGGTAGCAGAC
This sequence comes from Candidatus Poribacteria bacterium, assembly GCA_965214095.1. Classification (GTDB taxonomy): domain Bacteria; phylum Poribacteria; class WGA-4E; order WGA-4E; family WGA-3G; genus MSPOR6. Next base: position 4,786,625 of record OZ243938.1, read on the forward strand.
CGTCTTTGGCGATGATGTCGGGTCGTCCGATTTCGCTTATGTTTCTGGGTTCCAGTGTGTATCGGACGTTGGGGTTGTTGAGGCATTCAGCGGTGACGTTTTCAAGGAGTGTTTTTAGGTCTGGATGGAGTGATAGTTCTGCGGTGGCTTCGTCTGTGGCGCGGGTTTGGTCTATCTGTTGTAGGTAGTGGTTGCAGTGTGATTGGAATGGCATAGTTTTAGTGTTTGTGCCTTCGTTCAGTTTGTGGCGTTAGTTCTATGGTTATTTATTATATGATTCTTGGGTTTTTTGTCAAGTGTTTGTTTGTGAGTTGTGCTTGCACGTTGGCTGTGTTTGTTTGTGAGCAGTGCGGACATGTAAGTGGTGGCATGTCCGCATTTTTTGTGTGTCGCCCCTCTGGGGCTTATTTGATGGTGGAGCATTTGATCTATACACCTTTCGCACCTCTGGTGCTGAAGATTGCGGGGCACGGAGACCCCGTACTACAATGGATGGTATGGTGGCTTTAATCGCGGTTAGAAACCGCTCCAACAATGAAGATCAAATGGGTGAGGGAAGTGATGGGTTTGTTTTGGGTTGGTTAGGATTGCATTATTTCTAGCGTGTCGGTTTTGTGGTCTGTATCTCGGTGGTCTTCGGTTAGTGTTGGTGCTTTTTGATAGTCTGATTCAATACCGTCTAATGGGACTATTGATAGACGACATCCAATTGCTTTGAGGACGGTTGTTAGCGTGTCGATGTGTAGGGATTCTTTGTTTGTTAGGACATCGGAAAGGATTTGTGGGTCAATGTCTGTTTGCTTTGCGACTTCGGCGATTCCACCCTTCGCTTCAATGATACTTTCTAAGGAAATCTGAATGATGGCGGCATTCCCATGGCTTTCGTATTCTTCCATTACGGCAGAAAGGAAACTGCTCATATCTTCCTCTTCGGCAAGTTGTTCAATCAGGAACTTGTCCCAAGTTCCAAGTTTTTTAGTCATTTATCCTCTCCTTGTATTCTGTCCAATAGTTTTTTGCACGTTCAATATCTCTATTCTGTGAAGATTTGCCTCCACCACAAAGCAGGAGAACGATTGTTTGGTCAACTTGAGCATAATAGACACGATAACCTGTACCAACATCAATCTTTAACTCCCAAACGCCATCACCAACAAATTTATGTTCACCAAGGTTGCCAAGCTTAACAGATTGTAGTCGTGCTCGAATCCGTTCTTTTGCTCTTGTATCTCGAATTGAATTGAACCATTCGGTGAAAGGATCATTTCCGTTTGGAAGTTGATAAGTATCAATTGTCCGTGGTTGGGCATCTCGCATTTACAAATTTCACATGTGAATAAGCAACAATTATCAATTCAGTATTATGTTAAACAGGATCAAAACAAACTTTAGATATATAGTAGATTTTAAAATTACTTGAACACTTTGCATCGGCGAGGTTAGGAAACCTCGCATACCATGGGACGAAAGTGTCAACTTATATTTATAATTCACTATATAGTATCATGTTTCCTATCCAAAGTCAAGATTCAGATTTTATGGTAAATTATTGAATTAATTCTACACATTGTTGAGGCGAGGTGGGGAAACCTTGCATACCGATGGGAAGGGATGTCTGTATCGGGGGTTTGCACGGATGGCGCGGAGAATATAAGAATGGCACATGGAGTGTGCCTACTACTATGAAGAGACGCAATGATTGCGCGTCTACGAAGGGCGAAGTTGGGAATGCGCGAAGATGAAAGGTGTGTAGGTGAGTTTTTTGCACTTTAATTTGACTTATCAATTAAGGTAAAGTATAATTTACTGATATTAAGACGGTACATTATGTAGTATAGTTTGCATATTTTATGTCCTTATATTAGTTTTTAACTTTGCCTTGTTGTGATATAGCATCTTTCTGAGTATTTCGCTCAAGACACTATTTGTCAATTGATTGTAATCAAAGGAAACATTATATGATCTATGCTTTCATCAACTTTTCAATAACATACGATATCTTATCTCAAATTGATCTGTATGTTAATGTTACAGACTCCTTTCCTTGAAAACAACCTAATCTGGTGCCCTGACCAGTTGATACCAAACAACCTTTAAAAGTTAGGATTTATGATAATTGTTACATTATCATCTGTAAAGATGGATTTTCTAATTTATATACATTCTTGCTCAGGCAGGGGAGGACTCTTGAGATTTTCGCTTGAGGGTCGGACACATACATTATGATCATCAAAGTATCTAAGAAAGAAGAAATCGTTATCTTTAGACTGAAGGGACGTTTTATCACACCGAATAACCGTAAGGTTTTGGAAACTGTGGAGCGAACTATCTGTGGACGCATACCCTATCCAAAACTTGTGTTTGATTTTAAAGAGGTTACGCTCATAGATTGCGCTGGACTCGGTACACTTATGAAAATATCTACCGACATCCTGCGACGTGGTGGGAGACTCGCAATAATTAATATGAACGAACACATTAAAAAGATTACTGTTATGACTCATTTATCTACGGTTTTTGAATGCTTTAATTGCGAAAATGATGCTGTTACTACATTGTTAGAGCAGTCCTAACATGAGTTTAAACCAGGATTTTCAGGATTCAAGGATTTTCAGGATAAGAGTTGTCACGCTGAAGTTCGCATCTAAAAGATGATACTTACCTCTTGAGTGGCACTTAGAAACACCAAGGAGTTATCTTGGTCACCCTTGTATCCTGTCCATCCTGGTTCAGACAATATAGGTGTATAGGAGTTTCCTAATGAAAAATCAACTAAATCTGCCACTCCTTTTTGTTGTTGTCGTCGTTATCGGATGCGGTAAACCCGTAGCACACTATGAAATAGATACTTTCTCTGCACCAGCAGTTGATAAGATAGAAAGAGAACAAATCCGATTACAAGCACGCCAGCATGCAGCCGAAGATCACAAACAAAAACGCAAAAGCAAAAAACAGGACATCACTGTTCACCCACCCATGACCCCTCCTTCTGGAGGAAGTATCAGAATTCCATCCCATAGATTAACAACATATAGTATAAAGAAAGACTCAGCGCGCGCTCTTATCTATTATAGGGAATATGCAACAGAAATCAGACGACTGGAAAAGTTCGCAACCCAACCGCGTGTTATAGCACTTGTATGCCTTGCGTGCCTTGCCATTGCCGCTATCATTGTATCAGAAACTCGGTAATAAACCTGGACATCACCATAGGTGTCAATTTAGGAGGAAGGACGCTATAATCCCAGGACGCTAAATTGATGCCTATGGTAAACCGCACTATCGCACCACGCAACCAGTAAGATATTTGGTTTACTTGTGCTCCTCTTCTTTTTAGATATGGGTAAGACCAGGACAATGATGGTCTTTGGCAAATCCTTCATTTTTCTTGACATTTTACACTGAACATTGTAATATAAATCAACTCACCAAGGGAACAGAAATGTGGATAATTTATTTGATCAATTCTATACGAAACCTGAAGTCGCAGCTAATTGTTGGGAACACTTCCTTGAAGAACTTTCATCAGTAAACCGTTCTGTCAATGACATATTTTTTATTGAACCATCTGCAGGAACTGGGACATTTTTTAAGCTCTTGCCTCCTCAGCAGCGATTGGGTATAGACATCAACCCAAAATGTATAGATGTAAATCAGCAAGACTTCTTTTCCATAATTGATCTACCTAATTCTCCAGAAAACACTGCAATTATTGGGAATCCGCCATTCGGGAAACGTGGAAAGATGGCAATTGCTTTTTTCAATCATGCTGCTGTTTTAGCAGATATAGTTGCGTTTATCGTTCCTGTCAACTTTAGGAAATATATCGTGCATAAGCAACTTGATGAAAGTATGCGATTTATTAGTAGATTAGGACTCCAAAGAGATGCTTTCTACCTTGATTCAGGTAAATCTTATTCTGTAAATACAGAATTTCAGATTTGGACACGTTTACCAAGCAACCATCAAGACATGAGACAATATACCTCTTTACCTATCAGGCATGATGATTTTCAGTTATGGCAATATAACAATACAGTTGATGCTCAAAAAGTATTTCAAAATAAGTTTGATTTCGCTGTTCCCTGTCAAGGTTGGCAAGATTATTCACGCAAAGAGACAGATGAGAAAAAATGTGAACGAAATAAACAGTGGATACTGATTAAAGCCAACAGTAGTGAAATATTATCTCGGTTAAAACAACTTGACTATGCTGGTTTAGCTAATGAATGTGGTACCGCAGTTCCAGGTTTTCGCAAAGGTGATCTTGTGAAAGAATATACAAAGCATTTTGATTATCAGTCTTAACGGTAGGGTGATTTTGACTAAGACGCGACTTCAGAAAATTGCCAGATTTGTTATTCCGACTGTATTAGCAGTTATAATCTCATATTTCTTACTAAAAGAGATTGACCTAAGAAAGATACCAGAGACCCTCAGTGGAATACCAATTCATGCGTTAATAGTTGGGTTTATATGTTATTGTCTATTGGTGATTGCAAAGACGCTACGATTTAGAACTTTATTGGGTTTGAAGTCCAGTGTACTTCAAATATTTCCTATTCTGGCAATGCACACATTTTGGGGTAATATCCTCCCAATGCGGACAGGAGACATTTCCTATGTCTATCTAATGCAAAAGCGACAAAATGTAGATGCTACACAGGGAATTGCATCACTCTTGATGGCAAGTCTTATTGATTTAGTGTTGTTAATAGCATTGATGGTTTTTTCTGCAACGCTCCTATTGCCAAAATTGAGTAATCAATTTACTTGGTCTGTGTTATTTTTGATGCCATTAATTGTGGGAATAGGTTTGTTGTTTGTAATGGTTTTGGCGTGTATAGCACCAGACTTCTGTACATCGGTAGCATTGAGATGTGCAAGACCACTATTGAAATTGGATAAGTCGTCAATTACATGGATTGTCAACAAATTACTCAGTATACTTGATCAGATAACGGCGTTCCGACTGAACCTACAACTTTTGAAGGTGTGGGGTTATTCACTCCTATGTCTTACAATCCGTTTCGGATTTCAGTGTTATCTTGTTTCAAAGATGGGTGTGAGTATTCCCTTGTCGGAAGTGTTGTTTGCACTTGCATTTACTAACGGGTTCAATCTACTGCCAATACAAACAGTAGGTAACTTTGGAACAACCGAATTGCCATTTGCTTGGTTCTTAAACTATTTTGGCACTTCAATGGAAAATGCGATCGTTACAGGATTTAGCCTGCGTATCCTAATTCTCCTTTACTGTCTGCCATTAGGAGTATATGGATATTTAAGAAAACCTAAGGAGAATTAATATGAGAATAATTGATCCGCATGTTCACGTGTGGAAAAACGACCCAAAGTTTCCGTGGGCACGGGAAAGAAATCATCCTGCTGATGATGCTACTCCAGAAATGTTGTTGGAACTAATGGAAGCAAACGGTGTTGAAAAGACTGTGCTTGTTCAGGTTATCCATTATCTGTGGGATAATAGTTTCGCTGCTGATGCGATGAAAAGATACCCAGACAAATTTATGGGTGTGTGTAGAATTAATCCTGAAGATTCGGATGCTCCTAATCATCTAACTTACTGGACTGAGGAACATGGATTTCACGGTGTTCGTTTAAGTCCATCTGTTGGTGCTGATGGAGATTGGTTTAAAGGTCCATTGATGCCGCCTATCTTCAGTCGTGCGGAGTCATTAGGTGTGCCGATGTTAATTCTAACGAGGGCAGAGAGATTGGTTGACTTGGTACCACTGTTAGAGCAGCATCCTGATCTTGATGTGGTGATTGACCACATGGCAGACTGTTCACCGGAGGAACCAGAGAAGCTGCAATTGTTGTTAGATTTAGCAAGATATCCTCGTGTTTATGTGAAGATAAGTCATACTTGGTCTATTTCAAAAGCAAGTTATCCATGGACAGATACATACGAACAGGTGAAGAAAGTGTATCAAGCATTTGGCGCAGACCGTATTATGTGGGGAACTGATTGGCCTGTCTGTTTAAGTCGTGCCACCTATTCAGAGACTTTGTCGGTTGTTCGTGATGAGATGGAATTCTTTACACCTGGCGATTTAGAATGGGTTTTAGGCAAAACAGCACTTAGTCTATGGCAATTTTAGCGCAATAAAGAACATAAGAATTACATTGACATAAGAATTACATTGACATAAGAAGAATTAAAATGTTAATATTTAGACAAAATAAGTCTGAATCTGGTCACAACACGTTGTCAACAATAGAGGTTGATGTTAACACATATTCAATATACATAGCAAAAAATACAATCAGATTGTATTAAAGGGAACTAAAATGAAACATCTGCTTTTGATGATATTATCTATCCAATTCATATTTCTACCCCTCGGTTTTGCACAAGAGAGCTGAGGCGCGTGAAGTAATCCCACTATCCCTCAGGGAGGTGGAAGTGAAGTTAGTTTAACTTCAGAGAATAAGAGATTTCAAATTAGTCTTGGTACACGGACATTCAACGCCGAGGGTGGACATATTGAATACAATGGATTGTCTCAGGTTGGCAGCCTTCCTGAACAAGTTCCAGAACATAGACATGAAGTTAAGTTGAACGTTGTTCGGTTTGATATTGGGTTTAAATATCAAATCAGTAGACAGTTTCAGTTGGACGCAATGTTGCCTTATGAAATAAAAGATCAAGATGCAAATGTTGGTGGACTTGATAAAATAGATAATGAAGAGATGAGAAGAAAAATCTTACTCTATCAAGAAATCCATCATCGCGACGAAACATATCGCGGTTTTTCAGATATGGATCTTTTATTGGGTTATCAAAGACATGGGATCTTTCTGAATCATGACATGCTATCAGCAAAATTCGGCACAACAATCCCATTGGGAAAAATTGAAGATAATCCGTGGACACTTGGAGAAATGGGGATGGAGCATCTCCATATTCAATTCGGTACTGGCACGTTTAATCCAATTGCAGATTTGCGCTACAGTTTTCCGATACTTAGTGGGTTGAGAGCGAATGCAAGTATCCGTGGTAAGTATCCTTTCTATGAGAATAGGAAAGAATATCTCGGTTCAAAGGACATTACCTATACTGCAGGTCTGAATTATCGGGCTGCTGATTGGCTGTCGTTTCAGACAAGTTATCTTGGATTATATCAATCCTACGCGCATTGGGCAGGAGAAATAGATATCAATACGGGGCTGCGGTTTAGTATGGTATCATTCGGAACATCTATAGCCACTCCATACAATGTTCCTCTTTCTATAACGTTTATGCTGCCAATTCAACAGGAAACTCTATATGATGATAGTGCATCTGGGAACGATGCATTCAAGTTGGGATCGTTAGTATCCGTTAGGGCTTTGTATTCCTTTTGAGTAGAATTCCGGGATTTGGTGAGCTGCGAAAATAGTCAGTTGGAGTTCCTCATCAAATAATTCATAGACAGGTGGTTTGCCGCTTAGTTCTTCGCTTTCGTTATTGTGTATCCTTAATTTTAACGATTAAGTATAAACTTGCAAAAATGAAGAATGTTCCTGTTAATAAATAACTACAACCCTTAATTTCATTTGTATAGTTCATAAATGGATTACCAGCAAAAACATTCCATTCTCTATTATTTGGACTTTCGTATTCGTAAATTCCAGCAATTATGAATACGATACCCGCAATTATCAATAGTGCTAATATACTTTGTGAGAAAATTTTGTTGATCATAAGTGTTTCCTGATTTGAATGTTCATGGTCAAATAGTCATCTAAAATAGAAATATATTAGTTGTTAGATCATTGCTGAGGGAAAGACACGCTTAGATGTCATACTTACCATGAAGATGTGATTTCAATTATGTGTCAAATTGCTTGTATTACCTAATTTCATGCTATTTTGGACTTTCATGCCAGCGTTTCAATCCATTCACTTAGTACACGCGCCATTTCAACAAAGACATCCTCGTCAGATTTACGCGAACGTTTTAGGGTTTTAAATCCGTGGTCTGCGGTGTCCAACAAATGTAAGGTTGCTATGTCACCAAGATTTTCACAGACCGGTTCCAACAACTCCAATTTTGCCAACTTATCTCGTGTACCAGAGAGAAATAACATCGGTATAGTTACATCCGCAAGGTGTTCTGCGCGTTCTATACCTTCTTTCCCAGATGGATGTAGTGGAAATGCGAAGAATACAAGACCCTTTACATTCTCAATCGGTTCCTTTGCAGCCGACATTGAGGACATTCGTCCGCTATAGGAGTGTCCACCGACAAGTATGAATAAGTCGCTTGCTGCCTCGTGTGCTGCTGCGGCAGCAGAGCGGACAGTTTGTAGTGCGACTGCCTCGGATTCTCTACCACCACCGCCACGTTCCATATATGGAAACTGATAACGGAACGTTGCGATATTTATATCTGCAAGTCTTTCTGCGATGGTCTGTAGCGTGGAAGAACGCATATTCGTTCCCGAGCCATGCCCAAGTACCAGAAGCCATCTTGCGTTCTCTGGTTTGATAAGAAGTGAGGATACTTCTCCTTTTTCTGCGGTTGCGATAAACTTAGATTCTATTGCTTCATAATTCATGTTTTCTCTCCTGTAATGCCATGCCTCATATAAATGTATAGACTATTTTAGACACTGTTGTACGATTTCTTTATAAGTTTCTAACCCAGCAGTTTCTTGTCCTTTTACTTTAGCCTGATCGTCCCATCTGCGCAATGTCAATGCATCCTGATAGTGGGGAATATCTTCAAATTCATTGCATGCGTCGTCTGACATGATACCACCTTGCAGTTTCAGACTTCGTTTAGATGCATCCGATAGTCCATCATAATAAGATGCATCAACCGTGCATAAGTATCTTTTCGCAGGCACATGTAGACGAATCGGTGTTGTGACTGCCTCTGGGAAAAATGGTTGCAGATACTTTGCTCCAATCTCTTCATGGTTTAGATCTGTGTCCAGAAACGATACCTCCGCATTGTGTTCGTCCATAACAAAATGCCCAATGTCGTGAAGGAGCGCGCTTGTAATCAGTGTCTTGCTTGCACTGTGCTGTATGGCAAGCGCAGCACACTGAAGTGCGTGTTCCAACTGTGTAATTGCCTCATCGTAAAAAGTCTGTCCTTGATGTAGCATGTAGCTGAATAGTTCGTCAACCTTTTGTTGAGGGTTGGCATTACTCATCTTCTGAGTTAAGGTGTGGTCTATCAAATTCTGCATGTTTTATGGCTTTTCCTTGAAAATGTGCGATTTTACTTATTTGAGCATCTCGATTGGAACCGTCTTTTGCATATTGTGCAAAGGCTTTTCGTTTGTCTGCATAATACTTCTCACGCCAGTCACCTTGTGATTTTGCATTATAAGTAAGATAAATAATTCGTCTCGGTTCATGCGATAGGTTAAGTGGACTCTTGTGTGGGATATATGAACCGAAAAGTAGGATGTCTCCAGGTTCAGTTGGAACTGCAACCCAATTCATTGTTTTCGCAACATTAGGGGAAATGCATCCTTGTTCATCAAGTGCGATGAAACCTTCCCGGTGTCTCCCAGGTGAAAAATAGAGACACCCACTTTCTGATGTAGCAACATCAACTGAAATAAGACAAGTAACATGATAATCAATGAATTCATAAGCGGGTGCGTCTTGATGCGCTGCATACCCGCCTCCACCTGGGTACTTGTAGTTTATTTTTTCTTTATAAAGTATTGCCGGTTCAGACATCAATTCAGACACAACCTCAATGACTTTTCCGCTGGTTACGATGTTCTTTAAGTGAATATGGTAAGGAACGAAATTTTCTGAACGGGAGAGTCGTATTCCATCTTCAGTAGATTCGTGATGATGCATCCACTTGTCTTCTGTCGGTTGCCACGATGAGATTTCTGATACCCATGTTTGAATTGATTTGACTTCCTTTTCGTTAAAGAATGCCGGTAGTTTTAGAAAACCGTTGAGTTGCCAATCATTGTGTTGTCTCAAATTTAGGTGTGCCATGATTCCATCCTTGAGGAAAACCTGATAATATTAATATAACTTGAATTTCTTATTTTGTCAAACAATAGTCTGTACTTTCTATCAACGGTAGGCGAGGTTTCCTAACCTCGTCTGATCAATGTGTAGAATTAATTGAATAATTTACCATAGTTCTAAATGTGATTGAACACAAGACCTGAATATGTTAACATATAGATAGTAAGGAGATTGTCTATATACAGAATCATATTCAGGAGAATACAATGCAAGCCAAATACAATGAACTCAAAAGTCGTTTGATTGAAGTAAATGACATTAATTCAGCCGCAGGATTGCTTCATTGGGATCAATCCACATATATGCCAACTGGAGGTGCAGCAGCACGTGCACGTCAATCTGCGACACTTAGACGTTTAGCACATGAGAAGTTCACGGATCCAACCATAGGAAAACTGCTCGATGCATTGGTGCCTTATGAGCAAAGTTTGGATTACGGTTCTGATGAAGCAGGTCTACTACGAGTCACGCGAAGACAATATGAACGTGCTATAAAAATACCCGCAAATTTCATGGCAGAAGTAACTACCCATACATCAGAATCATATCAAGTATGGACAGAAGCGCGACCAGCGAATGACTTTGAGAGAGTTCGTCCTTATCTTGAAAAAACACTTGAATATAGTCGTAAATGTGCTAATTTTTTTCCTGGATATGACCATATCGCTGATCCAATGATTGAACCGAGAGATTACGGGTTGAAGGCTGCAGATGTCAGTCGTGTTTTTTCTGCGCTGCGAAAAGAACTTGTTCCAATAGCTGCTGCAATTACATCACAACCTACAGCTGATGATTCATGTCTTCATAAACATTTTCCTGAAGAACAGCAGTTAGAATTTGGTATGGAGGTTGCCAAGAAGTTTGGCTATGACCTCAACCGTGGACGACAAGATAAAACGCACCACCCATTCATGACTAAGTTCTCTCTCGGTGATGTCCGTATCACAACACGTTCAAAAGAAGATAGTCTTGGAGAGGCACTTTTCTGCACAATGCATGAAACAGGTCATGCACTCTATGAACAAGGTATCCGTATGGATTTTGAGGGCACACCTCTTGCACGAGGAACATCTGCTGGTGTTCATGAAAGTCAATCGCGTCTATGGGAGAATATCGTTGGTCGGAGTAAAGGTTTCTGGAAATGCTTTTATCCGCAATTACAAGATATCTTTCCAGATCAACTTGGTTCTGTTGAACTTGATACATTCCATCGTGCAATAAATAAGGTAGAACGTTCACTGATACGGACAGAAGCAGATGAGGTAACATATAACTTACACGTCATGCTGCGTTTTGATTTTGAGTTGGCACTGCTTGAAGGAGAGATGAAAATAAAAGATTTGCCAAATGCTTGGCGTGAAAGATTTCAAGAGGATTTTGGTATTATTCCACCCGATGACAAAGATGGTGTATTACAAGACGTGCACTGGTATTTTGGACTTATCGGGGGTTCTTTTCAAGGATACACATTGGGCAATATCTTAGGGGCACAATTCTACACGAGTGCGTTGGAAACGCATCCGGAAATACCAAGCGAGATAGAAGCAGGTGAATTCAACACACTACATAATTGGTTAAAAGACAATGTATATCAACACGGATCAAAATACACAGCACCTGAGATCATAGAACGTGCAACAGGTAAATCTATGACAATCGAACCATATATCAACTATTTACGCACAAAATATGGTGAATTGTATTCACTAAACTAAAACAGGAATTTGGTTTTGGACAATAGTAAGCTAATAACTCTTTTCACATTATCCGTTTGTCTATTAGGATGTGGGGTCGTAAAATTGGTTGATATTCAGAAAAGTACTACTGAACTTCAACTCACAAGTAATCAAAGACAGACGATTGAACCCAAGCTGAAACTTATTCGCGACATTGTTGATGATTACGAGTTTGAAAGAAAACAGTTGGAAGGAGACCTCCGCGAATATCGGACGCTTGCAAACGATAGAGGACTGTACAGATATGATGGAGGATTGAGCACACAACAAAGAAGGCGCGGACTAACAGAAATAAGGACAAAAGTACGAAAGTTTATTACGCATCGGAATATATTATTGAAAGAAATTGAAGATCTGTTACGAGAAATTCAGATTGAACTTACAGATGAACAACGTGTTAAATTCGCCAAACTTAAAATGCCCGAATTAGATATTCCCCGTTCTCTTAAACCGGACCCGCATGCTGACCTAAGACATATACCTTCACACTTGATTGGGGTGCAGTAGTCGAATTTAACTTAGAAGCCGTTCAAAAAAGTGCTCTAAAAACTTGTCTGAATCTACATTGATACAAATATTTGCATTTGGTGTCGCGTTCACACGATCACTACGTAAGTCTGCAACAGTCATCCCACTCGTTAGATTACCTTCGGTTTCGACCTGTACAAAAGCAGCTACGTTTTCGAATAGATGAGGATACGCCAATATACCGATAGGTAATGCATCATGGACATGTAAACCGTAGAAACCAACATTTTCATGGTAAAATTCCATGCACGCTTGTGTGGATTCTATTAGGAAATTGGTTAGTTTATAGTCGTGTCCTTCAGTTTCTGCAATCAATCGTTCGCCTGTCAAAACTACCTGATGGGTTACATCTAACGGGACAATGTGAATTGGTACACCTGAATTGAATACTTCATGTGCAGCATGAGGATCAACATAGACATTGAACTCCGCAGTTGTTGTAACATTACCATATTCACTGAAGACTCCACCCATCATGATGATGCTTTTAAGTTTCCGCATGCATTCAGGATCCTTTTGGATTGCAACTGATATGTTCGTCAAAGGACCCAAAGCAACGATGACTAATTCATTAGAAAAACGGTTAACCATCTCAAGAATTAAGTCTACACCAGAAATCTTTTCAATTTCACAGTTTGCTAAAGGATAACGAGGACTGCTGTCCGGATTTTGGAGTTCGCTAATGTTTCCTAATCCATCTTTTCCATGAACGTCTTCAGCCTTTACAAGTGGTTTTACCAAGGGTTGTGCTTCGCCTTTCGCAATAATCGGATATTCAGATAATTCAAGGAGTTTTAAGATTCTCAATAGGTTTTGGGTCGCTTGGTCAACATGGACGTTTCCACTCACAGTCGTTATTGCTTCAATACGTAATTCTGGAGATTTTAATGCAAGTAGCAGTGCAAGTGCGTCATCTACACCAGGATCCGTATCTATCAGTATTCGATTCATGATTTCATAACCATATCATCTTAACGTGAGTTGATAATTAAAAACTAGCAAATAGAGAGCACCTTTGTTATTATGAGATATTACAATACATACAAAGGAGTTCTCTGATGGATATCATAACACTTTTCTATGAAATTGACGACTTTTTTCTTATACATCCATAGCATCAATTTACATTGAATATTACACATAGATTTGCTATCATGATGGATATAATAAAAAGTGAAGGCATTAAAGATGAACGCAGATGTATCAACCATAGATACCATATTATCTCATATCCGTGAATATCTACTTCCACAGGTGGCAAATCCATCAGAATTTCAGACTGCTGTTGACTTGCAGAGATTCCGCAGTCGTTTGCACAGTGTCCACAATTTCTGTTTACGCGGGCAGATGCCTGATGAAATAAATTCACAAGTTGAAATACTACTTTCAACGAGCGCGAGTTTTTGGAACCTTATCAGTGAAAATGAATTTTTGATGACAAATTTGAAAGATTTTACACGTGTTCGTACTTTCTCCGCTGAAGCAGAAGGTATCACAAATATTGAGGAATTGCTTTCAGGTGAAGATTCATTACGTGATGTTTTAATCAATAGTGTAGCATTCATGTTGAATTGGAAAGCGAATACTATCTGGGTCGATTCTGCTAAGAAGGCACGTACTGCTATGACGAAAAACTATATGCTTGAAATACAAGACAGGATATGGCAGTACATAAAAGAAAGTAATAAGCAAGCAGAACCGATTGATCTGGAACAGTCGGAAGAAATCCGAGATCGTGCAGAGAAATTTATGCAACTAATACAAGTCAGTGATCTAACGACAGATGCACAGGTAACGTTGCTACTCCAAATATACACTATGTTACTCAGATTCCAGCTTGGACAACTTATACTCCAATTAGAAAACCTCCATGAAAATGACACCGAATAAAGGAATAGTAACTTTATGAATGATGATTTATTTGAATCTCTCGTTGAAGTAATAGCGACATTACGAAGCGAAAACGGATGTCCTTGGGATCGAGAACAGACGCATAAATCACTGAAATCAACACTTATAGAGGAAACCTACGAAACAGTTGAAGCCATAGATTCAGAGGATCCGTCAAAACTGAGAGAGGAATTGGGAGACCTTTTACTGAATGTAATGCTTCAAGCACAGATTGCTGCTGAAAACCAAGATTTTACAATATATGATGTGATTGAAACTTTGACTGAGAAATTAATTCGTAGACACCCACATGTATTTGGTAATGTTCAAGTTGATAATGCTGAAGATGTTGTGAATAATTGGGAGAAAATAAAGAGTCAAGAAGCAGGATATGAAGATAGAAAATCAGTACTTGACGGTATTCCAAACGCTTTGCCAGCCCTGTTAAGAGGACAGAAAATACAAAAACGTGTAGCGCGGGTTGGATTTGATTGGGATAACATCACTGATGTCGTTGACAAAGTAGATGAAGAATTAGACGAAGTGAAGGAGAGTCTGAAAGATAGTGATATTAATGCAATAGAGAATGAGATCGGCGATTTGTTTTTTTCTATAGTGAATTTGTGTCGTTTTTTGGATTTGCAAGCAGAAGAAACATTGCGAAGAACTAATCGTAAATTTATCAATCGTTTCAAAAGAATGGAAGATGTATTAGAGAACCAAGGAAAAAGTATATCTGATCAAACACTTACCGAACTTGATGCAATTTGGGAAGAAGTGAAAAAGGATGAGTAATGCAATGCCTTGACAAGTTTCACAACTATCCTGATTTTGAAGAATACTCACATCTTATCAATGAATTAAACACAAATGCCGCTCCTGAAATAGTGATTGTACATCGGTCTGCATATCCGATAAGTGAAACCGGTGAAAAGTTAGGAATTTTCTCTGGTTCATTTAATCCTATCACTATTGCACATATCAAAATGTTTGAAGAAGCACAAGTGCGTTTCCAACTGGATGAAATGCTGCTTCTACTTGCAAAAGCAAATGTTGATAAAGATGAATGTGGGATGCCGTTAGCAGGACGAATTCTTACGTTGAAAGGTTTTGCTGAGGAAGGGAACAATGTGTCAATCGGTATCTCCAGTCATGGTCGTTATATAGATAAGATAAGTGCATTGAAAGCAGTATATCCTGAAAATACAGAATATCACTTCATAGTTGGATATGATACATTAGTGAGAATATTTGATCCGAAGTATTATACAGAAATAAATAATGAACTAAGAGATTTATTTTCGCAATGTAGATTTATAGTAGCAAATCGTGAGAACGTAAATACTGAAACAATAAAAGAGTTTCTTGACACCCCAATGGTTCAACCCTATAGTTCATATATATCGTGTCTGAAACTTCCCGACTTTTATGCTGATGTTTCTTCTACAAAAGTTCGTAAACGTTTAGATCAAGGTGAATCTATCTCACATTTAGTACCCGCAGTTGTAGAAGACATTTTAGTTTCGTTATCTTAGTTACTGTTTATTCGTATATATTGGGTTTTCAAGGATAGATTGAACTTCATAGATTGAACCTTTTTTGTCAGAATAAGGTTCTGGCATTCGGACAGGAGTTGATACGATTCTGGGTTGGTTTGTTGGTTCACCTTGAATAATGAAGTCGTTGAAAGTCTCCCAATCAGGAATGCCTTTGAGGGGCCAAGCATCTACAGCACAGTATTGGAACAACAACAAACGACGTGACTTCTCCGATGTATTTGGTGCAGACCCGTGCAATGTCCTAACGTGGTGTATTGTAATGCCACCAGCCGTTATTTCAATAGGCACAGCACCTTCTGGTTTGAAATTTGGATCAGTAACAGCACCAACAAACGCACCGTTCTGATGATGATCTAAAGTAGGACCTTTGTGTGAACTTGGGATCACCATCAATGCGCCATTCTCAACAGTCATATCGTCAATTACTACACCAACTGCAAGCAGATCATCGTTTGTATGCGGGTAAAACGCCCAATCTTGATGCCATTCAACAGGACTGCCATATTCGGGATACTTCATGTTTAGTTTATGTCCATTATACCGAAGATCTGGTCCGATGAGTTGTGATACAATTTCAAGGATATTCTGGTGTCTTAAGGTTTGGTCGTAGACTGAATGGTATAGACATGGATTTTTGATACGTCGTACACGCGGGTTGGCAGGAGTATGTCCTGGTTCTAAATCAAAAACGTCGTTATGCTCAGTAACCTCTCTGGATTTTTCAACAAATTCATCAGTAACACGGCGAAGTGCTAACACCTCCTCCCCTGATAGAACTGAAGCGACAGCAATATAACCGTTTTTCTGATAAGAATCAATCTGTTCCTGTGTTAGCATTCAAAATGCTCCTATATTCAATGAAACTATCCCATTCCCATTCAATTGTATCTCGTTCCTACATATATAAAACAATCAAGATTCTTCCTGATTATTTAGTATATTCTTAAATTCCTGAAGGTTTTCTATCCTCTGAACTGTTTTAAATAAATGCTTAAGCTGGTCTAAATCATCAATTTCATCAAGAAACGGTTTTAATTCTTGAACATTGTCATCTTGAAAACGATCAGCAAGTGATTCAAGAATAAGATCAATTACAACTAATATTTGTCCGCGTTCCATACCGCGTTCCATACCGCGTTCCATACCGCGCATTATTCCTTGTTCTAAACCACGTTCTTTTGCTTCCTGAATATATTCTTGAATTAAAGGAAAATCCAACCAAAAACTATCAGGGAAAGACTGTTTTAAATTTTCCATATCATACACTAAACTACTAAATATGCCCATTGATGCAAACATAATACTCTTGATGTCCGTATCTACACCTGCATTAATCGTTGCATCTACACATTCGTCCAACCATTGCGTTGGATTCATCCCTTGAGACGGTTTCATCAAAGGTGTAAGTGGGAGCAAACTTGGTATTTGAGCCTCCAATATTTGTTGTCCATCAATTTCATTCAACCTTATGACTTTATATTTTATTTTGTATTCACATCCATTACCATTATACTCATAGTATCCAGGATCATTTCTACCTGCCCGTGGATGTAAGTAAAGGACACTTGTGTACACATTCAATTGATATTCTCTGATAAGAAAACCGTTATATCCAGCAATGCGGTAATGCATTGGTTCTTGGCTGTCGTGTGTCTGAAACTCATTATGGAGAATAGCAACTTCATCAGGAAATTGAACTCTTAAAGTACTATCCGTTACAGATGACTTCAGTGTAATTTGTTCAGTCGTCAGGTTTTCCAACACGGTTACATTTTGATAACCGAGAATCAATTCAGTAAAAGGTTTAGGATTATCTGTAGTTATAAATTTTGTTATATTATCGTAGTCTTGTCTCATTACATAAAGTATACTGAAAAATTGAGGATTTTGTCAAGCAATTTTATTTGAAATTGTTTAGCAGTCTCAAATAAATCGTTTGCATTTTTTGGCTTTGTAAATCTATATTAAAACTCTCCTCTGCATGTTTTCTCCCCGCATTTCCCATTTTGTTGCAGAGTTCACGGTTATTAACAAATTGAACAATCTTATTTGATATTGAGTCAATTGAGTCTAACGTCTCAACCCATCCTGTCACACCATCAACAATCATATCTGATGTACTACCGATTTGTGTCCCAATGACAGGTAATCCCGATGCCATAGCCTCAGCAATGACACTGCCGGCTGATAAGGTTACTAATATATCCATCTCATGCAATGCACTTTGCATGTTGTTTTGATGTCCGGTAAACTGTATCACATTATCCAGATTGTATTTTCCGACCAATTCTCTCACTTCACGTTCATAAGCCTTATGTTTCGGAGTATCAAGTGATGACCCGATGATTTGAAATCTGACATTCTGACACTGGTTATATACCCTTGATGCTATCTCAACAAATTCTTTCTGTCGTTTGAATGGTTCAATTCGTCCCACCAATCCTACAACAAAAAGATCAGACTGATTTTTCTCTGATATCTGTTTTGGTTGAAATTCTGACAAGTCAACACAGTTTAGAATAACATCTATTTTATTCGATGCGATACCGTGATCCAATAGAAATTCTTTGTACTGACTGGAAATAACAATAACTTGATCCATACGATCAAAGTCGTACTTAGCAATCTGTGTAGGATTGAGTATATTCCTTACATGTGAGATAACTGGAATGTTCAGACTTTTTCTCAATTGCCGAAGGTATGGATTGAACCATGAATCTGAAGTATGCACTACTTGGATATTGTAATGTTTAGCAAAATCTATTAATTTTGAAGAAGATATATATCGGGATAGAATAGATTTAGTTTTTCGCCAATGTGGAATCTTAATAATTGTGGTATGAATATTGGCATTTCTCAACTGTTGTGCGAAAATACCATCATCAGGACAAATTACATAAGGATGGAATAATGTCTTGTCCAAATGCGTTACAAGGTAATAGAGTTGTTTTTCGCCCCCACCGATATTTGATCCACAATGACTAAGATAAAGTATAGGAATCATTTATTGTTCAGCAAGAGCGAAAACATAGTTACACTGCAAAATCCAGATGTTTATCACGAAAAACTTGACTCACAGACCTTTGTTGATGGACTCTTAATATAGCTTCAGCGAGCAGTGGAGCAATGGAAAGCACTTTTATTTTTCCATCAAGTTGCTTTTCAACTGGAATCGGGATTGTATCTGTTGTAACAACTTCACGAATTGATGGATGCTTCAGTCTTTCTAATGCAGGACCTACGAGAACAGCATGTGCTATGCTCACATAGGCAGGTTCTGCACCTGCTTCAGCCAAGGCTTGTGCTTGCTGATAAATACTGCCACCCGTAGCAATTTCATCGTCAATAATAATCGGAGTCTTGCCTTTTACATCCCCGACCAACTCAACGAATTCCACATCTTGACCATCTGCACCATTCCGTCTTTTGTGCATAATAGCTAAAGGTAGACGTAGAATTTTGGCATATTTTTCAGCGAGCTTAGCACGTCCTACATCAGGTGCAACAATGACACCGTTTTCAATATCCTTTCCACGAAAATAGTCTGCTAATGTGGTGAGTGCAGTGAGATGATCCATTGGAATATCAAAAAACCCTTGAATTTGTGGGACGTGTAGATCGATAGCAATAACACGACTCGCTCCTGCAGTAGTCAATAGATTAGCAACGAGTTTTGCACTTATAGGTTCTCTACCAGTGGTTTTGTGATCTTGTCGTGCATAGCCAAAATATGGGATAATCGCCGTGATCTGTCGTGCAGATGCACGTTTCATAGCATCAATTGTTATAAGGAGTTCCATCAGATTTTCGTTGGCAGGTTCTGACGTTGGTTGTACGATGTAGATATCGGTTCCCCGTATACTTTCTTCAATCTGTACACGTGTTTCACTATTTGGAAACGGACCGACAGTTATTTTTCCCAGTTCGACACCTAATTTCGCAGCAATTTCTTTTGCTAAAACGGGGTTTGCGCGACCCGCAAATAGCCTGAAATCACTACGAACTTGTTCTATCAAATTGGACATTCCAAAATCTCCTTAGTAATTATAGAGACAATTTATTTGGGTATAGTTTGAACTCATTCAAGTTAGGGATTCGCCTGTCATCTCAGAAGGTTGTGGTAGACCGAGAAGTTGTAGTGCTGTCGGGGCAATATCTGCCAATCTACCACCAGTTCGGAGTTGATGCTCTTTATATTTATCATTCACAACAATTAGATCAACATCATAAGTTGTGTGTGCTGTATGAATGCCACCTGTATCCGGATCAATCATCTGCTCACAGTTGCCGTGGTCTGCAGTGACAATAAGTGATCCACCTTTTTCCAAAACTGCATTTACAATTTTTCCGACACCTTCATCCACGGCCTCAACTGCCTCAATTGCAGCCGAAAGTGAACCTGTATGTCCTACCATATCACCATTTGCATAGTTCAGAATCATCAGGTCATATTTATCCATGGCTATTCTACGCAACATCTCATCAGTGACCCCTGGAGCTGACATTTCAGGCTTTTGGTCATAAGTAGTAACGTCGCGCGGTGAAGCGATAATTTGACGTTCTTCTCCTATATATGGTTCATCTCGGTAATCATTGAAAAAGAATGTTACATGTGGGAACTTTTCTGTTTCTGCACAACGGAATTGCGTTAATCCATTATCACTGATATAAGCACCAAGTGTATTAGACATCTTCGGTGGTTTTATAACCGCCGCTTCAACGGGTAATCCCTGTTCATATTCAGTCATTGTTATAAATTTAACGCTCGTTTTCGAATTCCGTTTAAAACCCATTTCGCGCTTTACACCGTCTTTTCCTTCAGCATGGTATGGGAAAGAATCTAAACAGAATGCTTTTGTAAGTTCACGGGGACGATCACCTCTAAAATTATAAAAAATAACAGCATCCCCATCAGAAATACGGGGAAGTGGTTTACCATTACTATCAAGAACTACAGAGGGGCTGATAAATTCATCACCTTTGCGATTTGCATCGTCAGGGTTTTTGTAGTAATCACTATACGCTTGTGTCGCTGTGGTTACATGTGAGCCAACACCTTCGGTTAACAGACGGTATGCAACTTCAACACGATCCCATCTGTCATCTCTGTCCATTGCATAGAAACGACCGATAACAGAGGCAATTTGTCCAATACCTATTTGTTTAGTTTTCGCTTCAATTTGTTCACAAAACTTAATGCCGAGATCAGGTTGACAATCGCGACCATCACTGAAATTGTGTAGTAAAACTTGATTGGATTCTAACCCGTTGTTCTTGGCAAGCGAGAGTAATCCATAGAGATGTTCAAGGGAACTGTGAACACCAGCATCACTCGCCAAACCCATGAGATGTAGATTAGTATTATTATTCTTGACATGTGCGATTGCATTTAAAAACACTTCGTTCCGCGTGAACTCACCGGAACGAATCATTGTGCTGATGCGTAGGAGTTCTTGATTGACAATCCGTCCTGCACCGATATTTTGATGTCCAACTTCACTGTTGCCGATAACTCCAGCGGGTAGTCCCACATCTTCACCTGAAGTGTGGATAAGGACATTTGGATAGTTCTGCCTTAACCAGTCATCTACAGGAGTTTTTGCAAGGTGAACAGCGTTTGATTCCTGATATTCAGGATAAGGATTCTTGCCCCATCCATCTCGTATGATGAGTACGACGGGGCGTTTCTGGTGGGTTGCCATACAGTTTCCTTTTATTTTTCTTTTATATCCGCCCAAGTTGTAGTAAGTTTTCCTTGCGGTTCTACATCTGCTGGTGTGTCCATGACGTTTTGGATATCCGCTTCTGTTAGGACCTTGTCATAAAGACGCACCTCATCAATTTTACCTGGAAAATGATCCGTTGGTCTGCCAAAATCGTCACCACCAATCCAAAGTTCTAAGTCTGATGGTGTAATTGGAATGTTATTCGCACCTTCTCCTTCAAGTATACCGTTTATATAGACCTTTAGTGTTTTTCCATCAAACGTCCCTGCAAAGTGATACCATTCACCAATCTTCCAATCTGTTGTTTTGGATTCAGCAAAGTTGTTATCTGGTTTCACAAGGAAATCAATACTATCCTTAGAAGCACCGAAGTCGAAAATAACGAAGATAGAATCGTTTTTAACCATCAACCTCCTACTTGTCAGTGCTTCATTAGGACTAAACCATGCCATTAGTGTGATTTTATCAGTTAGGTCTAATGCGTCGTCATCATCCACAACAACATGATCGTCAGCACCATCGAATTCAAGGGCAGTACCAAACTTTCCTGCGACCCATTTCGGATCTCCAGCAAATTCTCCATCATGTCCATTGCCAGTTATATCTGCGGCAGTTTTTCCATTCCCTTCATCAAAGGACCAATAGCCGACAAGTCCATCATCAGCAGGATTAGCAAGACATATACTCGGGACAACAAACGAGCATATAAATAACACCAAGAAAACTTTAGACATTGTAATTTCTCCTTTATGATAGTAAAGTATGATATGTTTTTGAGCATATTAATATTATACCATGTTTTGTGAGAAGGATGGGAATTAAAATATAAGCAGTGTGTGAAGTTTTGTCAGGTATGTCCGACTATGTTAACCGAACATGGTACACGCTGAGTTGAGATTTATGTGGTAACTAACGCAAGTCCCATAAAAGGATAGTACCATCTCTGCTTGCACTTGCGAGTGTAGTGCCATCCGGAGAATACGCAATACAAGTAATCCCGCTCGTATGTCCTACAAGATCAACTTTTTGCTGGTTTGTGTGTGTATCCCACAGATGCACTTTAAACCAACCCGCACCTGCGAGTGTAGTGCCATCCGGGGAATATGCCAAAGAAGCAACTCCACTCCTCTCCCCGGTGAGAGTGGTTTTGTACTGCCCCGTGTGTGCGTCCCACAAACGCAGCCTCCCGCCCAAATCCGCACTGATGATTGTTTTTCCATCTGGGGCAAATACAATGGAAGCAATTTCCAATCTATGCCCAGTGAGAGTGGCTTTATACTGTCCTGTGTGTGCATTCCATAAACATACTGTTCTGTCCTTGCTTCCACTTGCGAGTATAGTGCCATCCGGAGAATACTCAACACAAGTGACACGCCCCGTATGTCTCGCGGGGGTGATTTTGTATTCTCCAGTCGCAACATCCCATAAAAACACACGGTTCTCCCTACCTCCACTTGCGATTGTTTCTCCATCTGGTGAAAACGCCATGGCAGTTATAGAAGTAGCAAGTCCACTACGTACAGAGAGGATGGCTTTGTGTAGTCCGGTGACCGTATCCCATAAACGTATTTCGTCCTCACTCCCACTGGCGAGTGTAGTACCATCCGGAGAATACTCAACAAAATAGACATTCTCACTGTGACCTATGAGTGTTGTTTCATGCTGTCCTGTAGCAGTATTGAACAGACGCACTGAATGATCTAAATTTGCGCTTGCGATTGTTTTTCCATCTGGTGAAAACGCGATAGAATTGACATACTTTGAATGTCCCGTCAGGGATGCCTTGTGTCTCCCTGTGATTGCATTCCATAGATGCACCGTTTCCACACTTGCGCTTGCGATTGTTTTTCCATCTGGTGAAAACGCGATGGAACGTACAGGCCCTATATGCCCTATGAGTGTTGTTTTTTTCTCTCCAGTGTGTGCATCCCACAGAAACACCGTCTTATCCTCACTTGCGCTTGCGATTGTTTTTCCATCTGGTGAAAACGCGATGGAACGTACAGGCCCTATATGCCCTATGAGTGTTGTTTTTTTCTCTCCAGTGTGTGCATCCCACAGAAACACCGTCTTATCCTCACTCGCACTTGCGATTGTTTTTCCATCTGGAGAATACGCTATAGAAGTAACATGTCCAGTATGCCCTACGAGGATATTTTTGTGCATACCGGTGTTGGTATCCCACAGATGCACTGTATGATCTAAACTCCCGCTCACGACAGTTGTACCATCCGGTGCATAAGCTACACAAGTGATAAAACTTGCATGTCCTATAAAAACCCTTTTATGTAAACCCGTAGATAGGTCCCACAAACGTACTACTGCATCCTCACCTCCACTTGCAAGTGTAGTCCCATCCGGAGAAAAACCTACAACTCGGACAGCATCCGAATGTCCTATAAGAGAGGCTTTGAGCTTTCTTGTGGTCGGATCCAACAGCCGTACAGTCTCATCACTCCCAGTTGCAATTGTTTTTCCATCTGGTGAAAACGCGATGGATTGGACATACCACTTATGCTTTGTGAGTAATGCATGTTCTTTGTAGGTGTGTGCATCGTATATCCAAATACCGATTGAACTTGCTACAGCGAGTTGATTACCATCTGGGGAATATACGATATTGCCAGTTATGCTACCTTTACCCAGACGAGTTTTAGCACCTTTGGGTAAACCCCATTGACTGTAATTATTGGCAAGCACGTTTGGCAATAACAAGGCAAAAAACAGGAACAAGATGACGACAAACATGTATGTCTTTTTCATTGGGAATATCCTCTTTTAAAGCAACAGGTTCATTACGGATAATTGTATTTTTTGATTGGTGCAAAGGGGTACTACAAATGACATCAGAAGTCAAGTTTTTGGGAGCGGGATGGTTAACGCTTAGATTCTTCATAAACGGATCTTATGAAGTCAACTCCTGCCTTTCCAAATCGATTGCAGATTTCATCGGCAATATCTTTATGCCCTTTCTTCGTCTTGCCTCGGATTTTAAGAGGTTGTGCAACGTTCCCTTGTTGTACCTTGTAGGTTCTGCATTCCGAATCCAGTCCAATCTGTCAAGCAGATTAAGGTAACTCCCAACTCAATCAACTAATATAACTTCAAACTCAAGCCAGAAACCCTGGAATTCTTCTATCCTACGTGGATCCTTCCAAGCCCCACGACGATGGACATATTTGGTGAAGTCCTTAGTGACATTTATCCACCTTTCAGCAAGTGGTGATAGTTCGTCAATTCCCAACGATTGTAGAATTGATGCTTTGTGTTTTCCTTCAATAGGTCCATACTTAATTTTTACGTTACCAGGTCTATTAATGTCAAAAGCAAAGTCACCTTTCTTCTTCTTTTTATATTGCAAGACTTCATCATCGGGTGTACTAATGGTAAACTCAAGTTCCTCTTTTATATCTTCGGACAGGATATCCCTTAAACCCCATCAATTTCCCGTGCAATATGTGCTAATAGACTTGCCGCTGTTTCTAAACCTTCGTATTGTAAAATCCTAATCCCATCCAGATAATAGGCAGCTATCTCAGGTCCAATAGATTTCAGGTTACGGTGAATTTCAACTTGTTGTGCGGATAACTCTACACCAAGACTTGAAGTGTCACCTGGTCCCTGCGATGAGTCATACTCATCATCAAACCCATCATTCACTTTTTCTTTCACCTCTAAGTTTTAAAACTCTTTAGTCACATAATAACATACCTCAAAGCAAATATCAACATATCTAACCATGGATATCCAAATGTGTCACTATCTGATAGACAGAAAATATGAAAACTAATACACATATCAAAATGATTGACAAGGCACGAAAATCATGCTATAATCGTTTTAGGATTACAAAGGAATCCATAAGTTTATTTTCCACCGTTAAACACATGAAATAGTCGTAATTGACGAAAAAAGTAACCATATACTTTGGAGAACCATTTATGAAATCGTATAGGCAAATCGTAGAGGAGGCAAAAACAGAGATTCCAGAAGTCACAGCCACAGACGTTAAAGAAGACAAGGAAAACGGAAGTGACTTTGTCCTGTTGGATGTGCGCGATGAAGATGAATACCGTGCGGGTTATATACCCGATGCTGTTCACGTAACTCGTGGGATGCTGGAATTCTCTGTTGAAGATTACATTCCGGACCGAGATCAAAAGGTAGTGGTGTATTGTGCTGCTGGATCACGTTCACTCCTCGCTGCAAAATCCCTGCGTGAGATGGGATATACAGATACCGTATCCATGGCGGGTGGATACAGAGGCTGGTCTACTGCTGGATTCCCAACTGCACAAGATAAAGAGATGTCACATGATCAACTTGACAGATATAGTCGTCACTTCATGCTTACCGAAGTCGGTGAACGCGGACAAGCAAAGCTACTTGATGCGAAAGTGTTACTCGTCGGTGCTGGTGGGTTAGGTTCGCCTGCTGGTGTATATCTTGGTGCTGCTGGTATAGGACAGATGGGGATTATTGACTCAGATGTTGTGGAGTTGAGCAACCTACAACGTCAGATCCTTCACCGCACAGAAGCAGTTGGCACCCCGAAAGTTCAGTCGGCAACTACAACGATAAAATCACTCAATCCAGATGTTGAGATTACACCGTATAACCTTCGACTCACTGCAGACAATGTTGAGGAGATATTCTCTGAATACGATCTGATTGTTGATGGATGCGACAACTTCGCAACGCGATTCCTTGTCAACGATGCTGCTGTGCTGATGAATAAACCGATTGTGCATGGTAGTATTTTTCAGTTTGAGGGGCAAGTATCGCTCTTTAAACCCAACGAAGGTCCCTGCTACCGATGCATGTATCCTACGCCTCCACCACCCGGCTTGGTGCCAAGCTGAAGTGAAGCCGGTGTCCTGGGCGTGCTCCCAGGCGTAATTGGCGTGATGATGGCAACTGAAGCGATCAAGTATATTCTTGGTCTCGGTGAACCGCTTATCGGTAGGCTAATCCTTTATGATGCACTTAGTATGACTTATCGCGAAATGAAAGTCCCTCGTGATGAAAATTGCCCACTATGCGGTGAAAATCCGAGTATAACAAAACTGATTGAAGATTACGATGCAGCAGCTGAAAATCCTGAAACCTTCGCTCCTGCCGCTGATTGATTTTGTCTGATCTGTGGATTATATTATAGCAAAAAATCATAATTACTTACACACTACGGTAGGTTCGGTTTCCTAACCGAACCGGTGTTTGTTCAGTGTTATAGATGCGGTTAGGAAACCGCATCTACCTGGGAGTGTGGACGTAATTTTACATTTCACTATAAGAGTTGGTGATTGGCATGATTACCCATATTCGAATGAAAAACTTCAAATCATGGAAAGATAGTGGTGAGGTCCAACTTGCACCTTTGACTGGCTTTTTCGGGACAAATAGTTCTGGGAAGAGTAGTCTGTTGCAGATGCTGCTATTGCTTAAACAGACTGCAGAGAGGAAAGATGCAGAGGAAGTTATTTTTTTTGGTGATGAAACTTCTTATGTAAATCTCAGAGATTTTCGCGAGGTGATTCATGAACATGACCCTGGAAATGAACTATATTTTATGATAGAGGCTGCAGTCAGTTCTCCGAATTTAATCAAAGATTGGGCACTTATGCCTATATCTAGGTTTACTTTTGAGACAGAAATCATTGAGAATAGAGACAAACTATGTGTTAATTCTTTATGCTATAAAAGTCTATATAATAACACTAAATACTCATGGCAATCGGAGCACACAGTGAATAATGATGAAAATACTTCTGACATCAATATAAAGAGCTGCTACGGTCTTACATCCTCAAAAGATATTGAAGAATCAGAAATGCTTGATACTTTTTCATCAGGATTTGAGCTACACTTTTCTCATGTATTCTATCTTGGTCCTATTCGCGCACATCCACAAAGACAGTATCATTGGGAAGGCGATCATCCTAAAGATATTGGTAAATTGGGGGATAAAACAATTGACGCTTTACTCTCTGCACGTATTGATAGAAAAACAATTCTATACGACGAGGGAGAAGTATCAATTGAGGAGAGAATATCTGAATGGTTACGTGAAATGAAACTTGCCAATTCTTTTATGTTAGAACGATCAAACAATCATAATGGTAAAGATTATGATGTCCGTATCCAGATGAAAGAAGATGGTCCAAAAATTGCACTTGCTGATATGGGGTATGGATTATCCCAATTTTTACCCGTTTTAGTTCTCTGCTACTATGCTCCTGAAGGTTCAACCTTGATTCTGGAACAACCAGGAATTCACCTACATCCGATGGTTCAAGCACAACTTGCTGACCTACTGATAGAAGTTGTCAACGAACGAAAATTACAAATCTTGGTGGAAAGTCATAGTGAACATCTATTGTCGCGTTTGCAGTTGCGAGTAGCAGAAGAAAAAATTGCAGCAAATCAGACGGCACTCTATTTCTGTGAAAATGAGAATGGAACATCTAAAATCAAGTCGCTTGAGTTAGATGATCTTGGCAATATTACAAATTGGCCAAAAAACTTTTTTGGTAATGTGAGAGGTGATCTTACGAAAATGGCACGTCTACAGATAAAGCGGCAGAAGGAAGCAGAGGGTTAATGTCAGCAGTTGTTATAGATACAAATGTGATCCTTGTCG
Organism: Candidatus Poribacteria bacterium; assembly: GCA_965214095.1. Classification (GTDB taxonomy): domain Bacteria; phylum Poribacteria; class WGA-4E; order WGA-4E; family WGA-3G; genus MSPOR6. Next base: position 4,814,719 of record OZ243938.1, read on the forward strand.
CAAAAGGTATGTCTGAACAGGCTTGGGACGAATGTGTAGTAACATGTCAGGAACGATTAGATAAGATTATTGATGGTAGCGAAAAAGTCGTAATTGATGATCAAAGGTTAATACTCGGAGAATATTTAGATTACCTTGATGAGGATGATACAACAACCAATGGACGTAATAGCGGTCACTTTTTGGAATGGTTCATAAGAAACTATCAGAATCCAGAGCAATGTATACAAGTGAATATTTCACCAACCGACCATTTGCGCGGTTTTGAAGAATTACCCGACGTATTCATAAACTTTGACTCTGACGACAAGAAGTTTATTGCAGTATCAGTCGTATATGAAAATGAATACCAGCAAAAGACTACTATTCTACAATCGGTTGATAGCCAATGGTATGGATTAAGAAGTGTATTCATTGAGTATGGTTTGGTTATAGAATTTCTCTGCGAAGATAATATCCGTCACATTTACGAAAGACGTGAGAGTAGGTGAATCAGAACAATTCATTCAACAAATGTTGTCATGTACTTTCAAGGAAAACACCCATCTGTGGAAAATTCAAAACAATGTCTATCAATATATGACACAAAATGCCACGTAATATCCGCATCCTAATCCTACTCTCCCCCGTTATCTTCTGGCTTCTCATATTCTTCTTTCTTCCTCTCATTTCTGTATTTATCTATAGTTTCCTAAAACGCGGTACGTACGGTGGTATAGAAGCACATTTCACTTTAGAAAACTACCAACGTTTTTTTGATCCAATCTATCTACGCATCCTCTGGCGGTCAGTCTCAACGGCATTCGTTTGCACTGCCATTTGCCTACTTGTGGGCTACCCTTTTGCTTATTACCTTGCATACTACCGTCCTAAATTCCGTAATGTCCTGTTGCTGCTTGTCGTAGTGCCATTCTGGATCAACTTTCTCATTCGCACTTATGCGTGGATACTCATACTCCGCACAGAAGGACTTCTGAACTCATCGCTTTCAGTTCTAATTCCAGGTTTTCAACCTCTTGAACTCTTAAACACACCATTGGCTGTGCAGATAGGTCTGGTATATGGATATTTACCATTTATGATCCTCCCACTATATGTTGCGTTAGAACAGATGGATTTATCTCTAATAGATGCAGCAAAGGATTTGGGAGCATCTGCAAGACATGCTTTCTGGCACATAACATTACCATTGAGTCTACCCGGTATACTTGCTGGGTCAATGTTAGTCTTTATTCCAACCGTAGGTGCATTTCTAACACCAGACATCCTTGGTGGTGGAAAAGTCAGTTTTATTGGAAATGTTATTGAACGACAATTTAAGACAGCGAGAGATTTTCCCTTTGGTGCTGCGCTCTCTTTCATACTCATGTTAATCGTGCTTATGGGAACGGTGTTGTATTTTCGCGCCTTAAAAGGTCGTGAATCTATAGAAACTTAAAGAGACTTATGACAAACAAATACTACTGCTAAACAAAAGAATGAAACGATTACTTGAAGCCAATATAATCTTAGTCTTTCTATTTCTTTATCTTCCTATTTTCGTAGTCATTGTTTTCTCGTTCAACAGTGGCAATCAGATATCAGTATGGGATGGATTTTCGTTTGCTTGGTATGGGAAACTGTTTAAGAACCCTAATGTGTGGCGTGCATGCAAGAATAGTCTGATAATTGCAGGTGTCGCAACTTTTATCTCAACTATCATTGGAACAGCAGCAGCACTTGCGATAGAAAAATATCGGTTTCGATTTCGTGGTACACTCATTAAAGCTTTATTCCTTCCAATGATTATTCCAGATATAGTTCTGGCTATCGCAGTGTTGACGTTCTATAGAACGGTGGTTGACTATCCATTAGGACTAACTTCAGTAATTTTTGCACATGTAGTCTTCAACATAGCCTATGTTACAATTGTTGTTCGTGCCCGTTTAGAAGGATACGATGCAACGGTAGAGGAAGCAGCACTTGACCTTGGGGCAAATGAATGGCAAACATTTTGGCGGATAACCTTACCGCTCATCGCTCCAGGGATCATTGGTGGGGCACTACTTGCATTTACACTCTCTATAGACGATTTTGTCATCACATTCTTCACTGCAGGTGTTGGCTATACCACCTTATCTGTCCATATATATTCAAGTATAAAATTTGGTATCACACCTGAACTAAATGCCATTTCAACAATGTTGCTTGTGAATTCTATCGTCCTCATTTTATTGTTCCTGTGGTTTCGAGGAAGAAAAACAGAATCAATCTAATCATTATACCATTATAATGGTATAATATAAATTATATGAAAAACAGATATATACAAATCCATATTCTACTAATCTTCGGCCTAATTTCACTCTGTGTTCTTACTGGTTGTGATATAAACGATCCACTAAGTTTAGATTCAGAGATGCTTGATGTAGATTTAGCATCCGCCTCCAATAGCATCAATATTGGAGATACCACAACTATCTCTGCTAACATAACATACTCTGGAAATACTGATGTGCTGGTCTACAAATGGAGTACAACGGGTGGAAGAATATCTGGTGAAGGTTCGAACGTTGTTTATATTGCACCTGAAACAGAAGGTTCTTACACCATTACCCTTGAAGTCTCTGATGGCACTGTAACAGAATGGGATGAACTAAGGATTACTGTCAATATTGGACCTGCCATAGTTGCCTCTCCTAATCGCTACTGGCAAGGGAATTCGTTCACACAATCCCTAACATTTCAATTGAACGTGCAGCAAATAATCCAGGAGAACTTACGTCTAAGATACGATATTTTACAGGACACAGCACGCACAGGTGCATTCTTAAGTATCTCAATCAACGGTGCATCCGTTGTAAGAAATCGTGCAATCGGTGAAGTCCAACCTTTAGAAATGATTCCCATTGCCGATGAAGTAGATGTATCTTCTGTTATCCGTGAACGTGGAAACTATGAGTTGACTATGACGTTGGAAGTTGTGAATGTAATGGAAAACGCGTGGTTATTGAGAAAACTCACGTTGATCGGTGCTGAAGGAACGATATCTGAAATACGTTAATCGTATAGGAACGATTGTGGACCAGCAATATCATACGCACATAGAAATTGACCTTGATGCAATCCTTCAAAACGTTGTTGCAATTAAAGAACATACGGGAAAGTCATTAATAGCAGTCCTTAAGGCAGATGCTTATGGACATGGTGCAGTTCGTGTTGCCGATCTTTTGCGCAATAAAGTTGATATGTTTGCTGTTGCTACAGTTGAGGAAGCGAATGAACTACGTGACGCAGGAATTACAAACAACATACTTGTTCTGTTTACACCATTATCAGCGTACAGTATTCCAATTATTTTGAATGAAATAACGACAACTGTAGATAATTTGTCTTTTGCAGAATTGTTGAGTACGCAATTCTCACATCTAAAAAAGACAATGGGTATTTCATCAAGGGCAAAAGTTCATGTTGATATAAACACAGGAATGAATCGTAGTGGAATACAGTACTCAGAAACAGACAATTTTCTGAACAAGTTAAAAACGCTACCTGGAATTGAGATTACAGGTATGTTCACGCATCTCGCAACTGCAGAAGAACCAGATAAGAGTTTTTCACTTATGCAGTTAGAGCGATTCAATTCAGCAATTGAGAATGTATCAGATGATATAATATTACATGCAGCAAACAGTGCAGCTGCTTTAGCCATACCTGAATCCCATTATGATGCTGTCCGTCCCGGTTTGAGTTTATACGGTATATATCCAGGAGAAGAGAGACCGATTCCATTAAAACCTGCTCTCACATGGAAGGCATATATCAGTTGGATAGAAGACATAGAAGCGGGAGAAGGTGTAAGCTATGGACTGACCTACAAGACACAAACACAAACACGCGTTGCTGGTATAAGAGTTGGCTATGGTGATGGGTATCCTCGCGCGTTGTCAAATTGCGGTGAGATGTTGATAGGTGGGAAACGTTGTCCTATTATTGGAACAATATGCATGGACTTGATTATCGTCAAATTAGAACTTTCAGGTAGCTACTCAGTAGGAGATGAGGCAGTATTGATTGGCAAGCAAGGAGACGAAGAAATCAGTGTTAATGAACTGGCAGAGAAAGTAGATACGATCCCTTATGAAATATTAACCCGGATTGGAAAACGCGTCCAACGTATATATAAAGAGAGAGATTTTTAACAAATGCTATTAGATGTAAATAACGTCTCAGTCTTTTTTGGGACAAATCCTGCTTTAGATGAATTATCTGTGAAATTAGAGAGTGGTGGCGCAATCGGACTGCTTGGTCCCAATGGTGCGGGGAAAAGCACATTGATTAAGATGCTACTCGGTTTCCTAAATCCAAGTCGTGGGAATGCGTCTGTTTTCGGTTTAGATGTGCGAATTGATAATTTATCAATTCGTCAACAGGTAGGATATATGCCAGAAGACGATTGTTTAATACCACAGATGACTGCCGTTCAACTTGTCGCTTATGCAGGTGAACTCTGTGGCATGCCAGTAAGAGATGCAATGCAACGTGCACATGAAGTGTTATATTATGTTGGTCTTGATGAAGAACGATACCGTCCTATCAGTGGATATTCAGCGGGAATGCGGCAACGTGTGAAGTTAGCACAGGCATTGGTGCACGATCCAAAGATGTTGCTACTTGATGAACCAACAAATGGTATGGATACAACGGGTAGAGAGGAAATGTTAACACTTGTTAAGGACATTGCTGTGGATAAAGGTATTGATGTGATTCTATCTTCCCACCTATTACCCGATGTAGAATCGACATGTAGTTATGTAATTGCTTTATCTCACGGGAGTCTTGTCATCAGCGGAGAAATAGAGGCATTGCGAAAAAATCAGGGACAAGTTTACGATCTTAAAATAGTTGGAGATCGTGATGCTTATGTTGCAGCATTGGATAGGCTTCCTTATGACACCGAGTTACGTTCAGATGGACGCGTCCGCGTCACATCAACAGCAAATGAACAGACTGATGGAAGGTTCTTCTTTAATTTAGCACATGAAACTGGAGTTCAATTGCGCCAATTGCGTGAGGTAAAACATTCACTTGAAGATGTGTTTGCTGATGCTATGGAAATGGAGTAGATAGGAAATATTGTAATAGGATAGGTAAGCCAATTATCTGTATGAAATATAATTGTAAAGGAATTAAGTAATGGCAGAAAAAGAAAATCTTTTTGAAGTTGGTGTTGCACAAATTGACATTACCCCTGAGTACCCAATCCGTCTCAACGGGTATGGCAGTCGACGAACAGTATCCGAAGGAATCATTCAACGGATATGGGCGAAGGCTCTTGTTATCGGTGGTGATGACGAAGACCCTGTCCTTATGATAACCGTTGAAAACTGCGGATTACCTGATGAATTCACAGAGGATTTGGCAGCTCGTATTGAAGGTAAAACAGGAATTCCTCGTGAGAATTTTGTTGCATGTTTTACACACACGCACAGTGCACCCTGTCTGACTAACTCAGCAGCATTCATATTCAGTGGAGATATTTCACCTGAAGAACAGGAAACAATAGACCGTTACACTCGTGAACTTGGCAATTGGTTGGAAGCACTTGCAATGGAAGCAATCACAAGACGAGAACCATGTCATTTAACGTGGAACATTGGTGAAGTTGGTTTTGCTAAGAACCGGCGAACAGATGGTGGACCAGTAGATCATTCGCTACCTGTAATGCAGTTTACAAATGTTGATGGAGACCTTCATGCTGTATGGGCAAGTTATGCCTGCCACTGCACAACCTTAGCAGGTTCGGATAACCATATCTGCGGTGACTGGGCAGGATTTGCACAAGAGGAGATACAGAAAGCACATCCAAATGTAACCGCATTAATTACTATCGGATGTGGGGCAGATGCAAATCCAGAATCTCGGATGCGTCCTATGCCTGAAGGAAAACAGGAAGTATTTGAAACACGTCTCGCTTATGCAAAGGAACACGGTCGTGCACTTGCTGAAGAGGTTAATCATCAACTTGAGAGAAAAGCAACTTCTCTTACCAATATACCTGTAGGTACCTTTGAAAGAGTAAATTTGCTATTTGATAAATTACCTACTCAGGAAGAATGGAAAGAAAAAGCAGCACAAGGTGGTGCAACCGCATATCATGCCCAAAAACATCTTGAAATGATAGAAGATGGACTGGAAATCAAAACAGATATTTCATATCCAGTACAAGCATGGACTTTTGGTGAGGAGTTAGCTATCATCTTCCTTGCAAGTGAGGTAGTAGTAGATTTTTCTCTACGTCTCAAGAAAGAGTATGATGCCAAACGTCTATGGGTAGGTGCATACTCAAATGCTTTTCCCGGCTATATTCCATCTGAACGGGTGTTAGCTGAAGGCGGATATGAAGGTGGCGGTGCGATGATATATTTCGGACAACCAACGTGTTTTGCTCCCAGTGTTGAACAATTAGTAATTGATACAGTTCATAAAGTCCTACCAGAAGAATTCCTGGTAAAATAGAATTATTGAAAGTGAGAATATAATGGAAATTAGACCAAATAAGATTAAGCAAAAATTAGCAAATGGTGAACCTGCATACATCGTTGCAGGACTGACGAATGCAGATGACATAGATGCCTTCGGACCCAACGGTTTTGATGGTGTGTGGTTAGAAGGTGAACACGGCAGTGCAGACGCAACAAATCTCGGTGATCTCACACGCGCTTGTGATTTATGGGGGATGACATCAGTCGTGCGGGTCAATCGTAATGACCAAGGACTAATTTACCGCACATTGGACTGCGGTGCTATGGGGATTGTCGTCCCGCATGTTAACACTAAAGCAGAGGCACAGAACGTAGTGGATGGTGGAAAGTTCGCACCTATTGGACACCGAGGAATGTTCACGAGTCGACAAGGCTATGGTGTGGACAACTATTTTGAGGTGGCAAATGAACAGTCGTTGTTAGTTGTTCTCATTGAGGATATTGAAGCAGTGAACAACTTAGCTGAGATTCTCACTGTTGACCACATAGATGTGTTCTTTGTAGCACCATCAGATTTAGCGACCTCTATGGGACACATCGGTAATCATCAGCACCTTGATGTGCAGAACACAATTGACAGCACCTTGTCACGTATCCAAGATGCAGGACGTATTGCTGGCACATTGGCTTTAGATGATTCCGTTGAGAAATATGTGAAAGCAGGTGTGCAGTTTCTACTCGTAGGTGTTGGTGGATGGATTTCAACTGGTGCGGCAGATTATAAACAAATGGCGACAAATGCAAGAAACTGAGCATACATTTTGAATAGACATAAGGTGGACCTATGAAAGATTTCTTGAATTTAAAAAGGATACTAATCCCAACTATCGTACCTGTTGTGTTTAGGCTTGGACTATATGTCTGTATTTTTGTAGGTATCCGTCAAATTGTTACGAATTTACTGACTTTTGGTAGTACAAATTTGTATGAATTACCTTTCGTTCTATTTTATTGGTTTGTCTTATTTCCAGTCATATTACGTATCGTCTGTGAAGTCTTAATCATATTAGCAAGAATGAACGCCTCGTTGACAGATATAAAGGAGCAGCTAAATACACAACAAGAGGATGAACACACATAGTGGAGTGTCCATTCGGACATTGTCCGTCGGGTAGAGGCACGAAAGCCGAGCTTATTGATGATAAATGGATGCATGTCGGGTTTCGTGCCTCTACCCGACCTACAAGATTAGTGTAGACAGAACAATAGAGAACATTGGTTTGATGCAAATTATGCTAAAAACGTTATCCCTCCAGATGTTTCTCTGCCTTGCCACACGGCACCTGTAGGATAGATATGCTTTTCCACAAAATCTGGATGCATTTCTAAACCCCATCCTGGAACTGTTGGAGCGACATAAGCACCATCGCGCACTTGAATCAGTTCAAGAAATACACCTTCTTGTAGAAATTCAAGATATTCAACAACCTGTGTATCTGAATGTGCAGCAACAGAGATTTGATCCCACATTGCATAGTGTTGAATCATATTGCACAAACCGATGCCACCCCCGTGTGGACATACAGGCACATCATACTTCACAGCCATCAATATCACAGCAATCACATCGTTGACTCCGCCAAGTCTTGTTGCATCAATTTGGCAGAATTGAATTGCATTACTTGTAAGAAGTTGTTTGAAGATGACAGGTGATGGAACTTGTTCACCGGCAGCAACCCCAATATCATATTTCTCCAATGCGCGTGCGATTTTGACAAAACCGAGAACATCATCTCGCGCAGTCGGTTCTTCAATCCAAGTCGGTCGGAATTCTGTCAATGCTTCCATGTGGGTAATTGCTTCATCAACTCCCCACACCTGATTGGCATCCAACATCAATTGCGCATTGTAACCTATTGCTTTCCTAATGAAAGCAAGTCGTTTCTTATCAAAATCTAAATCTTGTCCAACTTTCATCTTGAAGCAGTCCAAACCTGATGCTTTCACCTTATTGACAGTCTCAATGATCTGTTCATCAGTCAAACCAAGCCAACCCGCAGTAGAATACGCCTTCGGTCCCTTCTGACATAGAACGTTCTCTCTTGTTTCACGTGTATCCAAGTTTGATTTCAGTATATCAACTGCTTCATCAGGTGTTAGGGCATCCCGTAGGTAACGCCAATCGATACACTGTACAATCTTGTCTGGCGGTAAATCAACAAGCAGTTTCCACAAAGGTTTTTCAACAACTTTTGCCCAGAGATCCCACATTGCATTCACAATACAACCGATTGCCATACGATTGACACCATCTGCAAGCCACCGCAATTGATGATGATCAATGAGTAGACGGAAAAACGCACCCGGATCATCGATAAAGGTATTCAGTTCCATGTCGGTTATAAGTTGAGCAAGGTCTTTAACACCGTAAGCGATCCAGTCGTTTCCAGCACCTGCAGTGAATGCAACTGAAATTCCTTGATGTTCTGTGTTCGTTTCTATCGTTGTTAGGACAGCAGAATAGTTCGGTTTTTTGTGGAACGGGTCTGAACCGAGAAGTGTATCAGAAGTAGGCACACGCAAATCTATAACGTTGACCATTTCTATTTTACAATCTATGTTTGGTAAATTATTCATATATGCTTGACTCCTTTCGGAACACAGTATAGAATAAATCAACATGAAAATCTATACAAAATTTGGCGATTCTGGTGAAACAGCACTCTACGGTGGTACACGTGTTCCTAAAGATACACTGCAGATTGAGGCATTAGGGTCTATTGACGAACTGAACGCTTACATCGGTTATGCACAGACACTGATATATGATGCAGATTTATCTGATATGCTTACTCGCATTCAGAACCATCTGTTTTCTGTTGGAGCGGATATTGCAACACCAGAGACACATACAAAGTCTGCTGATATGCGTATCTCTTCGGATTTTACAACCGAGATGGAATCCATGATTGATACTCTCTCAGACGAGTTACCGCCACTTACAAACTTTATTCTACCGGGTGGTTGTCAGGCAGGATCAATTATACATGTGGCGCGTGCTGTCTGCCGTAGAAGTGAACGGTGTGTTGTGCGTCTTACACGAAAATCAAAAGTCAACCCAGAAATCATCCGTTGTCTTAACCGACTTTCAGATCTATTATTTGTCTTAGCACGTGTAGTAAACTACCGAGCTCAAACAGAAGAACCGATTTGGGAATCATAGGGTATTGCATCAATGACCAAAAAACAGGCATCCACAAATCTTGAGAGTGTTGTTGAGAGACACTATTGGCGTGGTGTCGCGTTTCTGATTATTCTCATTCTGGTTGGCACGGGGTTCTGGTGTCTACGACGTTTTAATCCCACACTATTCCTTGGTAAACCTGATTTTATTGCAGTGCCTAATGAACCTATTTCTGAACAAGAACAACAACTATCTGTTGACGAAAATCCAGACCTTCTCAATATAAACACCGCTTCTGCAGAAGAACTTCAGACACTTCCAAGTATCGGTCCTCAGACGGCACAAAAAATAATCAAATATCGTGAAGAACACGGTGATTTTACATCGGTAGATGCGCTCACTGGAGTGAAGGGTATTGGTGAAAAGACCTTAGAAAAACTGAAACCGTATATTAGCATTGAATAATTATTTCCGTATCAACATTTTACGCGTTGCAGAATACTGACCGGCAGTTAACGTATAGAAATAAACGCCGCTCGCGACAGGTTCACCTATATCATTTTTGCCATTCCAATATGCCGCGTGACCCTTGGTTTGATACAGTCCAGCAGACTGTTCACCAATATCTAAAGTCTGTATTAGCTGCCCTTCAGAAGAATATATCTCTATTTTCACATCCGATGACTCTGATAACTGATACGGTATCCAGGTTTCAGGGTTGAATGGGTTTGGATAGTTTGCAAGAAGTTGTGTCTTAGTTGGTGTCAGCGATAGTATAAGTTGCTCCAGAAATTGGATTCCTCTCTGCACTCCTAAATCTGAACTATCAAGTTCTTGTGCTTGTGTCAGCCAGCCTTGCACAATAGATTTTGTTAAAGTAAATTCCTCACTGAAATCTAATATTGTCGGGGTAGCAGCTGCATTTACAATCGCACCTGCTACTAAAATTAGATCCGCTATGTCAACAACTCCATCTCCATTCACATCCGCATCGTTTATTCCAGTTTTCCCAAAATTTGCAGCGACGACTACTAAATCATGTATATCAACAACACCATCATTGTTGACATCTGCAGCATGGCTTGATGTGTTAAAGAATGACCCATAATCCCAAAGAAGTATTGTCCCATGTTCATGCGATGACGCAAACGTCTTGCCATCTGGACTAAACGCTAACATATATACGCCAAGTGGCATGCGTAACATCAGTTTGAAAGCACCAGTTTCCGGATCCCAAAATTGCAACCTCCCATCTTCCCATCCACCAGCAGTTACCATGGTTTCTCCATCTGGACTGAAAAGTACTGTTTTAAATAGACCCTCATGCCCTGTGATAAAAGTCCTTCTCTCTCCAGTATATACCTTCCATAGATGCACTTCCTGACCAACACCACCCGCAGCAATAGTGTTCCCATCAGGACTGAAAGCAATATTTGTAGTTAATGGTATAGAACCGTTGTATCTTGCAATTTGTTTCCTACCAATAACATCCCAGAGATATATGCCATCGGTATTGCCATATACGATTTTTCGTCCATCTGGACTGAATGCCATATACCCAACACCTTCCCAAGTTCCGGTGAATGTCCATAGATAATTGCCTGTGGTTGCATCCCAAAAAATCGGTTTTCTGTTAGTTGCGTAAGTCGTGAGTAACCCTCCATCCGGACTAAAGTTGACACGGTAGGTATCCCACTCATGGCCAATTATTGTTGCTATCTGAGAACCAGAGGAAACATCCCATAACCTAATCGGGTAGTCTTCAGCGAACCATCTATCACCAAATACAATTCCGCCGCTACTTGCTATAGTCCGTCCATCTGGACTAAAGTCGACTGATATAACCGGACCTATATGTCCAACAATGGATCTTGTATTTCTACCTGTTGTAGTATCCCATAGTCTCAAGGTTTTATCACTACTTCCACTTACAATTGTATTTCCATCTGGACTAAATGCTATCCTTGGGAAACCTGAAATATGTCCAGTGATTGTTGTTCTTTGTTCAAAATCCTTTGTATCCCACAGAATAATAGTTCCATCCTGACTATAACTTGCAAATGTAGATCCATCAGGACTGTATGCAATACTCTTAATGTAGTCAGTATGTGCTATGATTGTAGAATTATGATCACCTGTAGCAACATCCCACAGACAGACTGTTTTATCAAAACTGCCACTTGCAAGTGTGTTCCCATCAGGACTAAATGCAATATCGTAGACACCACCGGTATGTCCTATCAGTGTGTTTTTTAGTGAACCACTTGCTATATCCCAAAGAAAAATATGTGCTGGCCATCTTCCGCCACAAGTTGCAATTGTGTTACCGTCTGGACTAAATGCAATTTTAGTGTCGTATGAAAACCTATCTTCTACCAAAATGAAAGATGTATTGAGTTCATTTGTTTCAACATCCCATAATTTCATCGTAGTAATTTCACCTTCATAACTGCTACTTGCCAGATTCGTTCCATCTGGACTGAAGGTGATGGTTTTAATACCACTATCATGAGCAATGATTGTGCTTATTAATGCCCCCGTTGAGACATCCCAAAATTTGATAGTGCCATCTTTGTAATAATTACTACATGTCGCGAACGTTTCGCCAGTGGGGTTAAATGCTATACCTGAAATATCTCGGCTATGTGCAGATATTGTCAGTTTGAGGTTACCAGTGTCAACATCCCATAAATAAACTTCGTTGGAATTAGTACACGCAACAGTTTTACCATTAGGACTGACTGCAAGGTTTGAGCCATAATCTAAATCGGCTGTTAGCAATTTGAGGTCTTTTCCCGTATGTCCATCATAAATCCAGACACCGACAGAACTTGCAGCTACAAGCAAGGAACTATCTGGTGAAAATGCTATTTTACCGTATATTTCTCCTTTTCCAATACGCATTTTCGCACCTTCTGGCAAACCCCACTGCATGTAATCTTGCGAAAAAGCACTTGATAAAAAGATAGTTGAAAACAGAACAACCAGTATAATAATGTATCGTGTTGTCTTCATTTCTTGCCTCCTATTTTCGTATGACCATTCGGCGTGTTGCTGTAAAATTCCCAGCAGTTAGTGTATAGAAATAGATGCCGCTTGCGACAGGTTCACCATGTTCATTGTTCCCGTCCCAATATGCAGCGCGACTACGATTCTGGTATATCCCAGGGGATTGTTTACCCAATGCTATTGTCCGAATCAACTGTCCATCAGCAGAATAGATGTGTAATGTTACATCCGTATGCACCGCCAACTGATACGGTATCCAAGTTTCAGGATTGAATGGATTTGGATAGTTAGCCAAAAGCAATGTCTTATCTGGACTCATCGCAGCTAATAGTTGCTTAAGAACTGCAATACCTATCTGGAATTTCGGTATATTCCTGTTGAGATGTTGTGCTTGAATTAACCATTGTTCAACTACTGCAGCATCTAATACTCTATCTGAATTAGTATAATTAGATGGTGCTGCATTCTCATTAGCAAGTGCAGCAGCAACTAATAGGATATCCGCGATATTGATAACGCCATCCCCATTGACATCAGCTGTATTGGAATTTCCGACTCGTCCAAATTGGGATGCAACAAAAATCAAGTCCTGAAGATTTATAATGCCATCACGATTCGCATCTTCAGCTATTTCTTGTGTTTCAACATCTTCACCAATTAACTGATTGTAATCCCAAAACAGAATAGTTCCATCTCTACTCCCACTTATTAGAGTTCTACCATCAGGACTAAAGTCAACTACGCCACCTCCATAAGTATGTGCTGTGATATTTGTAATCAATTCCGCATTAGTAACATCCCATATCTGTATGATCGAATCCTCCCAATTTCCACAGCTGACAAGTGTCTTCCCATCAATGCTAAATGTAAGTTCGTGTACCCCTTCAGTATGATTCGTCTGAATTACCTTCGCCTGCCCAGTTGCCATATCCCTTATGATAATCGTCCTATCATCACTTCCACTTGCAACAATACTGTCATCAGGACTTAATGCAATGGAATTGATTTTATCTGTATGTCCGGCGAAAGTTTCTAAATTTGTTCGGGAAGTAAAATCCCATAAACGTACTGTGCCATCATAACTACCACTAACAAGTGTGGGACTATCTCTAAAGAATGCAATTGAAGTTACCTCGTCAGTATGTCCTTTAAGCGCGTCTATATAGGTTCGTCCTTTATACCAAAAATGTATTGTATTGTCACAATGTCCAGATGCAATGTATTGTCCATCCGGACTAAAGGCAACTGAGGTATATCCGTCTGATGAAGTAGATGTACATCCCTGTCCATGTCCATGTCCAAACCACTGATAAATGGTCGTTATTTGTGTTTTGTTTGAAATATCCCAAAGGTGAATTGCCCCATAATCTATACTGGCAAGTGTGTTCCCATCGGGGCTGAAAACTAAATTAGTATGATGTGAGAGCCATCCACGTCCATATATCATCTGCTTGTATTCACCTGTGTTAGGATCCCACAAGTGGATGTTATCCCAATTTGAAGTGGCGAGGATATTACCGTTTGGACCGATTGCTAAGCTTACAACCCCCTTTGTATGTCCAGAAATCGTTAACTTACGATCACCACTTGCTACATCCCACAGATACAGTTCATTACTCCCACCACTTGCCAACGTTTTACCATCTGGACTAAATGCAATAGAAAAGAATCCCCACTGATGTTCACCAAATTTAGCAAGATGATTCCCTGTTTCCATGTCCCAAGAATGTAATCCTTCTTGACCACCAGTTACAAGTTTGTTTCCATCTGGACTTACAGCAAGTTTATGGAAGTCTGGAGTCCTGAAATTGAGGGTTCTTTTCCCAGCAGCAATATCCCAAAATTGGATAGAGTTTTCACTTCCACTTATAATTGTATTGCTGTCGGGAGTGAATACAAGCTCGCTAATATTGTACGCAAATCTGGACAATGTGGTTATATGTGAACCTGTAGCTACATCCCATAATTGAAAAACACAATCTTTTGAATCTTTACTAATGCTCGCAAGTTTTGTTCCATCTGGACTCAAGACTACATCATATATCCAATCTGTTTCTAAATCAATAGAGGTCCTTAGCTCACCTGTGGTGAGATCCCACACACGTATTTCACTACCAATGTCACTTGCAAGTATATTCTCTTCAAGATTAAATCGCACATAATAGATATCAGAATTATCTCCTTGTAAAGTTGTTATGACACTACGATCTGATAAATTTCGGACATTAACTGTATGGTCTACAGTTCTTTCTACATACATCCGTGCATCTGGACTTACGCCAATTATATTATTTGGATTCACTGGTATTAGATCCAGTTCCACACCAGAATGTGCGTCATATATCCAATAACCAATGCTACCACCAACAATTAGTCGATTGCCATCATGTGAAAACCGTAAACTACCCACACCTCCCTTGCCAATACGTAACTTTGCACCTTCAGGCAAACTCCAGTTAGAATAATCTTCAGCAAAGGCACTTGAGGGAAGAAAAACAAGAATGGAAATACATAATGCGATTGACAGTTGTAATGTTCTCATAGCTATGTCTCCTATTTCCGTATCAACATTTTACGCGTTGCAGAATACTGACCGGCACTTAGCGTATAGAAATAAACGCCGCTCGCGACAGGTTCACCTATATCATTTTTGCCATCCCAATATGCCGCCTGCCCCTTGATTTGATACAGTCCAGCAGACCGTTCTCCAATATCTAAAGTCCGTATCAACTGTCCTTCAGAAGAATATATCTCTATTGATACAGCCGATGACTCTGATAACTGATACGGGATCCAGGTTTCTGGATTGAATGGGTTTGGGTAATTTGGAAGAAGTAATGTCTCTCTTGGGGTTATGGCTAATAGCATCTGTTCAAGAATGTGAATTCCTCTTCGAGATATTACATCCGTTGGGTTCAATTGTTGTGCTTGCCTCAACCAGTCTTGCAAATCGGCTTTGGTAGGTGATATGTAATAATCCCGGTTTGTTTCTATAGGAGCAGCTGCTACTTCATCCATAGCCCCCGCAACTATCAATAGATCCGCAATATCAACGATACCATCACCATTCACATCTGCTGCGTTAAAACCTGTTTGTCCAAAGTTACTTGCAACAAATACCAAATCGGTAATGTCAACAACACCGTCACCATTCACATCAGCGTTATTTCTGTTTGGATTGATTATTGAATGATAGTTCCATATTAATATTGTTCCCCATTCGTCTAATGTTGCAAATGTGCTGCCATCTGGACTGAATTTGATTTGATGCACACCGTTGGGAATACCATGAATAGTCATTTTTTCCTTACCACTGACCACATCCCAAAATTTGATTGTTCTATCACCATCATTCCCAGTAGTGATGAGTGTTCTGCTATCTGGACCAAACACTGCATTGATTTGAGGATATCTACCAACATGTCCAGTGGCGATTGTCTTTATATCACCTGAATGAACATTCAATAAATGCACTTCATCACCACTACCACCCTTAACAATTGTTTGTCCATCTGGACTGTAGACGACGTAGCTGTATGTCTGCCAGTAGGTAGTAAATGTCTTGATTAACCGTCTTGTTGCAATATCAAATAGATGTACTTCTGATTGATTACTCAATGCCAGAGTACTCCCATCTGGACTGAAAGCAACTCTAAAATTATCGTTCTGCTCGCCAGTTACCGTCCACAAAGAGTTACCAGTTGTAGTATCCCACAAAATGAATTTTGAACGGTCAGTACTTGCCAGTTTGTTATCTATCGGACTGAAGGTAAGACTCCCACCATAATCTCTGTGTCCAATAATAATTGACTTTTGTCTGCCAGTTTTTGCATCCCATAGCCTTATTGTATTATCACCATAATCCCATGCCCTATCAAAAGAGGTGCTTCCACTACTTGCTATCGTCAGTCCATCCCAACTGAACGCTACAGAAACGACTTGTCCTCTGTGTCCGCGAAGTGTTGATACATTTCGTCCAGAAAAAATGTCCCATATACGAACAGTTGTATCCGAACAACCAGTAACGATCTTCTTGCCATCAGGACTAAATGCTATACCAGCACCCCATGCAGTGTGTTCAGTAATGGTAGTTCTTTCCTTAAGACTCTCGGCATCCCACAAAATCACAGTACCATCATAACTTGCACTTGCCAGAGTACGTCCATCAGGACTGAATTCAACACTGTTTATGGCATGTCTATGGGCAATCAAAGTTGTTTTATATGTCCCACTGTCAACATCCCATAGACATACCGTATTATCATAACTACCACTTGAAAGTGACTTTCCATCAGCACTAAAGGAAACACTATTGACACTCTCAACATGTCCCCTGAGAGTTGATTGCAGTGTCAATGAAGCAACATCCCAAATCTTAACTGTAGTGTCACCATAATCCCACCAACCTTGACAACTTGCGATTTTACTTCCGTCTAGACTAAAGGCAATATCTTGAACACCCCATATCGCAGATTCTTCACTTGTTGTCAGAGTAGCTTCCAGTTCTCCGTTAGAGGAATTCCAAAATTTAATTATTGCAGTTTCATCATCTTCACCACCTGTTGCAAGTGTCTTGCCATCTGGACTGAAGACAATACAATTCACAGTATCGGTATGTGATTTAATTGACCAAATCATTGCCCCTGTCGAGACATCCCATAACTTTGCAGTTTCGTCATATCCACCTGCAGTTACCAATGTTCTCCCATCAGGACTGAATGCAACATCTTCTATGTCTCCCGCATGTGCAGATATAGCAAGTTGGAGGTTTCCAGTGTCAACATCCCACAAATAGAATTCAGATTCGCTACTACATGCAACCGTTTTACCATCAGGACTAATTGCAACACTTGTAATGGGACCCGCATGATTAGTGAATAAATTGACTGCTTCACCTGTATATCCATCATATAACCATACACCGATAGAACTTGCAACCGCAAGGAGAGAACTATCTTGAGAGAAAGAGATATTACCATAAATCGTTCCCTTACCTAAACGTTTTATCGCTCCTTCCGGTAAACTCCATTGTGAGTAATCTGCTGAAGTTGCATGATGCAAAAAGCACGTTATTGTGAGGAGGAATAAGAAAAAGGTTGACCGTAATGTTTTCATGATTATATCTCCTATTTGCGGATTACCATTCGTCGTGTTTCTGTTAAACTACCTACTGTGAGTGTGTAATAATAGATACCACTTGCAACAGGTTCTCCAATTTCATTCTTACCATCCCAATGTGCCGCTCTGTCAGGATTGTTATATATTCCTGCAATCTTATGACCTAATTGCAGTGTCCTAATCAACTGTCCGTTAGATGCATGAATATAGATGTTAACTTCTGCATCTTTTGCCAACTGATAGGGCATCCATGTCTCTGGGTTAAATGGGTTTGGATAGTTAGGTAATAGTGCAGTTTCTTCTGGCAACAACAATGTCAGTAGATGTTCAAGAACAGTCCTTCCTCTTTTATAGACAGGTAAATGACTGTTCACTTGAGAAGCATCTTTGAGCCATTGTCGCACATCAGAAGAAGAGAGTGATCGGATGGATGCTGCATATCTTGATGGGGCTCCATTATCACTTGCAAGTGCTGCAGCAACTAACAAAATATCCGCGACATCAATAACACCATCAACGTTTACATCTGCTGGATTCCCTTCTCCTGATTGACCGAATTGGGTTGCGACAAGAATTAAATCTTCTATAGTTACAACACCATCACGGTTCACATCTTCAACACGATGTGTGATTAAATCTCCAATGTCAACAAATGAAGTTAAATCCCATATAAGTGCTGTTCCATCAGCACTACCGCTTACAAATGTCTTGCCATCAGGGGCAAAGTCTACATTAATGTTTCCTATTGAATGACCTGTAAGTGTAGTTATTTCCTCACCCGTATTCACATTCCAAAGACGGACTGTGGAGTCATCCCATCCTGCACCACTGACGAGTACCTGGCCATCCAGACTAAATGCAACACTTTTGACTTCATCAGTATGTCCAGTCAAAGTATATTTTTGATTACCACTCTGAACATCCCATACTATCAATGACTTATCTTTACTTCCACTTGCAATATGTCGTGCATCCGGACTCAAATCTACACTGATTACTGCATCTGAGTGTCCTTCAAAGGTTGCTAAATTTGTTTCATCAACTACATCCCATAGGCGCACCGTCTTATCATAACTGCCACTTGCCAGCAAACGACCACTGTTATCAAAAGCAATTGAAGTCACACTGTTAGAATGTCCGATAAGAGTCCCCTTCTGTGTGCGTCCCCCATACCATAAATGTATTGTGGCATTGCCATTTGCAGCTGCAAGCAATTGGTCATCAGGACTGAATGCAACTGAATGATATCCTGAACGCGTGCCTTGGATTCCCTCTCCATATCCACGGACAACTGTAATCGGAACACCTGTATTTACATCCCAAAGACTTACGCCTTCCCATAATGAAGATGCAAGTACGGTCCCATCCGGACTATAGTCTAAATATAAATTATATGAATAACGAGACCCAAAGAAAGTCGTTTTTTGCTGTCCACTAACTGTATCCCGCAAATCGATTGTGAACCAACGTCCTATTGCAAGCGTGCTATTATCAGGACTGAATGTAATATCATTCACTGCGGAAAAATGATCTGCTATTGCCAATTTACGTGCACCACTTTCAACATCCCATAAATTCAATTCACCATATCCCCCACTCGCAATAGTTCTACCATCCGGACTAAAAGCGATTGAAGTAACACCTAACACATGTCCACTAAATGCTGTTTTGAGTTCACCAGTAGTCAAATCCCAAAGAAATAAACCATCAAAACTACTGCTTGCTACCGTTTTCCCATCGGGACTTATGACAATGCTCCTAAAAGATGGAATTCTAAAATTACCTTTTCTACTCCCAGTGGATATATCCCATAGTTGGATGGAGGAACTACCAGTGCTTATAAGAGTATTTCCATCAGGAGCAAATAGCAGCTCACGCATATTTTGGGCGTACCTTGTTAATGTCGTTAAAGGTGAACCTGTGTTAACATCCCATAATTCCAGCAACCGACTATCCGACTCACTTCTAAGAATTGCAAGCATCGTACCATCTGGACTCAAAATAGCCCCTCTTGACCCGTCTACATCTATAACCAAAGATGTTTTCTGATCACCAGTAGTAAGATCCCATACACGAATTTCCTTATCAAAAATACCAGCAAGGGTTTCTCTGTCAGCACTGATAGTGAATCTACGAATTCCTTCTGTATCTCCCTTCATAGACACTATAGAATTACCATCTGTAATGTCTCGCAAATGTATCGTGTTGTCGGAATCCCAACCTATATACGTCAGATCGTTAGGACCCAAAATCATACCAGGGTTAAATCGGAAACTCTCCTGCCGATTTTCGCCAATAAAATCCAGTTCCATTCCTGTACTGAAATCATACATCCAAATTCCTATGTCTGTATCAACAACCAATTGACTATTGTCAGAAGTAAACTGTAAATCGTTGATGGCACCTTTTCCAATACGTAATTTTGCCCCTTCAGGCAACTCCCATCGCATATACTCTTGAGCAAATGTAATAGATGAAAAGAGATAAAATATCAGAAAGTGTATTATTGTAAAAACTCTTATAGTTCTCATTTTCGCTCCTCTCTTCGAATGACCATCCGACGCGTTGCAGAATAGGTTCCTGCTGAGAGTTTGTTAAAGTCAGGACTATTCGTTCTAAGGATAACCCATTATAAAATAGTATTAGGAGTTAATATCCGTTCCCTGTCAAACTTAACAATTCAACATGAACCCTTACTCTTACATAATGTTATAGCAAATCTTATGCCAGTTGTCATATTGCTAATACGACTGCTAATTGGGCTGCTTCTCATTAACTGAAGACACACTTGTAATCACTCAATTCATTGCCTCTCCTACATTCTTCCCGCAGTGTGAACCAATAACCGCATTCTGAAGTCTTATTCATCAGAATTGTATTAGAAATAGTCATCCTGCACCAAAATGTGCATACAATTAGCATGCTGCACAGATTAGTGCATTTAGAAGGAATAGAACTTGAGAATATTCTGGATTTTGCAAATAGGACAGGTTCATGCCAAAGTCAGAAGGGATGATGCAATAGAAGAGGCAGGAATGCGTAAAAAAAATGGACAATGCATGATCGGATTTTCATACATTGCCCATAGATTTGAGAATTACTTATTTCAAAATCAACATTTTACGCGTCGCTGTATACTTTCCAGCAGTTAGTGTATAATAATAGACACCGCTTGAAACGAATTCACCTAAGTTGTTTGTACCATCCCAATACGCTGCATTATCCTTGTGTTGATAATGTCCAGCAGATTGATTACCAATATCTAATGTACGTATCAAATGTCCATCCGTAGCATAGATATGAATAGCCACAGCTGCGGATTCAGACAATTGGTATGGAATCCAAGTTTCAGGATTGAATGGATTCGGGAAGTTTGGTAACAGGACAGTTTCTATCGGTGTTAATGCTACAAGTAGTTGTTCCAAAACTAAAATACCACGTTGGAAGGTAGGATCTGTCAATGTCAATTGTTTTGCTTCATCCAACCACGCTTGCACTTCTGATCTTGTAAAAGTATGCTCAACACCGTCCATCCATTTTGCGGGTGCAGCTGGAGTAGAAGAAGCCATTGCTGCGGCTACAATTGTCAGATCCACAATATCAACAATACCATCACCATTGACATCTGCAAGATTGTCTCCCTCCTGTGAAAAGTTTGATGCAACTAAAGTCAAATCTTGAATGTTCACAACACCATCACCATTTAGGTCACCTTGTCGACGCATAGGTTCAGTTATCTGTGCCACACCAACACGCGCGTAATATACATTCCCTGAGATGTCGGTCAACCTAACCTTAGAAACAGTGATCGTGGACGGCTTAAGGGAAACAACTTCAAATGTTAGGTCAGCCAAGGTACCCATCCCAAAACTCTGTCCACCAAGCGATGTCGCAGCAATCGTGACAGTATTCTCCTCAATAATAGGTGATACAGAATATGCCCCAGATGCAAGGAAATCTGAATTTGAACTACTCACATAACGTAAAGCGGATTCATCATATCTGATGGTAGCTTGGTATCCAAAAAGACTACCTGCATTGGTTATATTAAGGTTGAATGTGAGGAGACCACCGATTGCCGGAGATTGTATGGGAGTTGGAGAAAGACTTACAGTAGGATATGAGGTTAAGGGTGGCGTATAATTCCAAACAAGGACTGTGCCATCAGAACTTGCACTTGCAAGTGAATTGCTGTTCGGATTAAATGCAACACTAAGTACCCCACTTGTGTGTCCAGTAAGTGTCTCCAAAAGTTCCCCAGAAATAGTATCCCATAGGCGAACTGTGTTATCGTTACTTCCACTCGCAAGAATGTCACCACTACTATTAAATGCTACACTCCAGACTAAATCGGTATGTTCAGTAAGTCTTTCCAATTCAACACCGAAGATAGTATCCCACAATCGCACAGTACCATCATCACTACCACTTGCAAGTATATTTCCATTGGGACTAAATGCAACACTTCTCACATAATTGGTATGTCCAACAAGAGATTTTATAAGTTCACCAGTACCTGCATCCCAGAGTCGTATTGTTTCATCCGTACTGCCACTTGCAATCATTTTGCCATCTGGACTGAATGCAACACTCAGTATTGAACCACCTTCTGGTTCAAGTGTCATAATGTGACCACCATAGAGAGCATCCCATAGACGTATCGTTCCATCTTCACTACCACTAACCAATCTAAATCCATCAGGACTATATGCAACGCTCCAGATCCAATCTGTATGTCCTTCATAAGTTCTCTGATGTTCACCTGTGGAGCTATCCCACAGTCGTATTGTTCCATCATCACTGCCACTTGCAATCGTCCTTCCATCAGGACTGTATACTACGCTCCAGATCCAATCCTCATGTCCTAACAACATCTGATTATGTTGACCTGTATTTGCATTCCACAAGTTTATTACGTTATCAGAACCACTACTGGCAATTGT
The DNA here is from genome assembly GCA_965214095.1 of Candidatus Poribacteria bacterium. Classification (GTDB taxonomy): domain Bacteria; phylum Poribacteria; class WGA-4E; order WGA-4E; family WGA-3G; genus MSPOR6. The sequence goes on from OZ243938.1 coordinate 4,837,437, forward strand.
GCTGCCGTCAGTACTAAATGTTGTGTCTAATATATAACCAGTATATCCTGTAAGTGCTTGTCGTTGTCCACCAAATATCGCATCCCATAGTCGGACCGTTCCATCTGCGCCGCCACTCGCAATCGTCCCACCAGTAGAATTGAAGTCAACACTAAGCACCACATTCGTGTGGCCAGTAAGTACTTGTTGCGCTTGACCTGTTACGGAATCCCATAAAAGGACAGTGCCATCAGCACTACTACTTGCAATTGTATTCCCATTCGGACTATATGCCACATCATATACAAAACTTTGATGTCCAATGAGTGTTTGCTTCAAAACCCCAAAGGCAGTATACCACAGGCGGATTGTTCCATCACGACTGGCACTTGCAAGGGTTGATTCAGTTGGACTAAAAGCGACACTATAAATAGAATCTTCATGACCTATAAGAATGTGTTCCTGTTCTCCTGTCGCAACATCCCATATCTGAACAGAGGTATCTAAACTTCCGCTTGCAAGTGTCATCCCTGTAGTACTGAAAGTAAGACTGGTAACAGAATCAAAATGACCTGAAAGTGTTCTTTGATATTCTCGTGTAGAATAATTCCAAAGTCGTATAGTTGTATCACTACTACCACTCGCAAGCGTCTGACCATCCGAACTAAATGCTACACTTAAAACAGCATCTGTGTGTCCACTGAATGTATGTAAATGTGAACCTGTGGCAACATCCCACAGCCATATAGAACCATTAGCATTCCCACTCGCAAGCGTCTGACCATCTTGACTAAAGGCAACACTATAGACTGTCTCAGTATCACCTGTTAGTAGAGCTGTTTCTGTATAAGTTTGTGTATCATAAAGCCAAATACCAATAGAACTGACAACTGCTAAATGTGAGCCGTCTGAAGAATATTCAACTTCACTTAACCTGCCTTTACCAAGACGCGCAGTAGCATCCTCAGGTAGATTTAATTGACTAGAGGTTTGAGCAAAGACGTTAGTCAGGAATAGTGGTGAAATAGTAAGTAAAATTAACAAAGAAAATAATCCGTTTGTTTTCATTATGGAGTGTCTCCGTTTCTGTAATATTCCAAATAGAAATGCGGTTTGCATTTTTTAAATCCTTTCTCTTGTTTAGTGTATTTAATAGGCGTATTCAATCACGAGATAACCTCTAAGGCTTATGTAACATAATCAGTTAAAGCGTGATGTCTATACAAAGTTACCTTATGACCAAACATAAATTTCGTCATCGTCAGGAGAATAACCGATAAACACTGCCAAAACAATTCTGGCGCGTGTTCCTTGAACAGCAGGAACTTCGTGGATACATTGTGTATTGAAAAAGTAGAGATCCCCCTGTTTCAAATCAACTTGACAGTTCTCTATACTATTCTCAGCAGCATATTGGTCGAATGTTTCTTCAGCAATGTAAGGTTGAACAGTTTCTGACCATAGACAACGGTGTAATATGGCTTGAGTTCCCTTCCCATTTGCATCTGCATTTTGAACACATAAAACACCTGCGAATTGGTGTTCAAAACGATAGACAGCATAATCAGTTCGTTGTTCGCGATATTTTACACTGTCAATGTGTGGCTTGTAACTATGCGTTTCATAATGCACGCGAAAGATGGCAGGACCATAGAGAGAACCATCTTCTTCACGTGCAACCTTAACATCCTTTCCTGGAGAAAGTGCCGCAAGTGATTCATAAATCAGGTGGACTGGATTGTCAAATCCATCAAACAGATGTTTAAAAAGATGGTGTGTGGCTTTCGCGTGTGCCAAAAAACCTTCTTTGTCATTTCCGCGATTACCAAGGCTTGTTCCAATATCAATACGCGTCCGTTTGTCTGCTGAGTTCATATCAACTTCATCTCGCATCAATCCCATATTGGTAAAACGATTGATAAGACCGCCACATTGTTCTGCAGAATATGCATTTCGGAGAATAATAGCAGGAATCTCTGCTTGGGATAGTGAATAGACTGGATCTTTATAGTTGGCACAAACTGTCTTGAGATCAGGCTCAGCAGGCTGCCATTTTGTTTGAGATTTCATACGCGTCTCCAAAAGTTGTGTTTCCTGACTTAAATACGAAAATTGCTGTTCAGATAGATGCCGGGAAGGTGGTTTTTGTTGCCAATTACTTAAAATTTAGGATTGAAGAGATAATCATCCAATTTCTCTTTGACAAATTCTGCATTATGATCAAGTTCACTGTTCTCAAATGCTTTTTCGCAACCAGTCTGATATTTCAACCGTCTCCTTGAACGGAGCCAATGGATACGGTGAATCATCGCGATCATGTGGCGCGGTTTGTCAGATTGGTTTGGAACACCCCTATGCCAAAGACGCATATCACGTATTAAGGCACTCCCTTTTTTCGCATTTCCCCGAATTGGTGGTGCGGTTTCACGACGTTCAGCTTCATGGTCATCATCAATATGTCTGCCACTCACATCCAGATGCGAACCAGGCCACAACTCTACACTCCCATTCTCCTCTGATGTATCTTGCGGTGATATATTAACAACTACCTCTGCCGTTGGATGAGCAACTTCCTGATTCTGCCATAAATGATCACTATCTCGATGTAGCGGTTGTATACCACTACCCGGGCAGTTCGTGTTCCCATTATAAAAATTGTTGTAGACTCCATCTCCAAGCAATTCTTTTGTCACCTGTATGACATAAGGATTCGCAACAATGTCGCTAAAAATATAAGGTGCAAACGGTGGAGGTCCCTGTTGTAGATGTCCTTTGAGCATTCCTGCACCACCCCATTTTCCAGCTTCAATCAACTTTTGCGAATCGGCATCCATGCGTTCCCTCAAAATATCCAGATGTTCATCTTTAATGATGTTTTCCAGAACAACATACCCATCAATAAGAATCGCTTCAACGGCTTGTTTGACATGTTTATCAGAAAGTGTACCCGAAGATAATTCTTTTGGTTTAACTGTTATGACCATCAAAAAATTCCTTGTAAAGTGCTTGAACGGCAATTTCCATATCAGATGACTTTACACCGAACATCATACTTACCTCATTCGAACCTTGGTTGATAATTTCTATATTTACATCAGACTTTGCTAAGGCACAGGTCGCCTGCGCGGCTACGCCAACAGTATGCTGCATCCCTTCACCAACAACCATGATGAGAGATAACCCGCGTTCAACAGAGACATCTTCTGGAGCAAGTGTTTGCGTTATCTTTTCTACAACACGTTTCTCTTTCTCTAATGGTAAGTTCTGTTCGCGTATGATGACTGACATGTTGTCAATACCTGATGGAACATGTTCAAAAGAGATGTTCTCTGCTTCCAATATCTGTAATAAACGTCTACCAAATCCTATCTGACGATTCATCAGATATTTGCTGAGATATACACAACAGACATTGCTTATCGCTGCGATGCCAACAACTGGCGTTTCTCTTGAGTTACATTGAGGAACAATTAAAGTGCCTGCAGCTTCAGGATTATTTGTATTTCGGATATGAACAGGCACCATAGCACGATACACCGGTTCAAGTGCTTCATCGTGGAACACTGAAAAACCAGCATAAGATAACTCGCGCATTTCACGGTAAGTAAGTTCTGATATTGGAGCGGGGTCTGAAACTATGGATGGGTTGGCAGCGAACACAGAGTCAACATCTGTGAAGTTCTCATAGACTTCTGCACGAACAGCACTCGCAAGAATTGCACCCGTAATATCTGAACCACCACGGGAAAAGGTTACAATGTGACCATCACTTGAATAACCAAAGAATCCGGGAAAAATCGTGATACCCGGACGTTCCCTTAAGTTACGCAAACGGTTATACGCTTCTGGCAGGACATGTGCATTTCCAGGTTCATCTGAAAGGAGTAGTCCAGCATCTTTCGGATTAACATAGTGTGCATCCACTCCATCTGACTGTAAAACCTGAGCAATCAAACGGGCACAATTATCTTCGCCTCCCGCCTTCATCGTATCCATATATAGATCCGAATCATCTGTGTCACCTTCAAGTCGTTCTGTAAAGTCGCGTGCAATAGATTCAACTATCTCTGCGGGTAGTTCCAATTCCGCTGCAATATCCTGATAACGTTCAATCGCTTCTGCACACTCAGATGCACCAATCTTTCCCATCAAACGTTGTGATGCTGATGCAATCAGCAGATCAGTTACTTTAATGTCATTGCTGTGCCGCTTTCCGGGGGCAGATACTACGACTATCCTGCGGGCAGGGTCATCGGTAATGATATCACAGACTCGACGAACCTGCTCTCCAGTGGCGAGAGAACTCCCGCCAAACTTTGATACTTTTAACAATCCAAATCCTCCATAAATAAAATATGATATTAACTACAATTATACCATATTATTTCTGAATTAGCAGGGTTATTTATAGTAAAGTTTAGAATTAAGAAGACATTTCAATGCACTTGCAAGTACCACAAGTCCCGTAGGGACGCGGTTTCCTCGCCCTCTGAGGTTAAATTCCCCAAGCAGTTAGGTTCGGTTTCCTAACCTAACTGCTTGGGTTAATCACTAAGTTGACAACTATAGGTTAGGTGTCAACTAAATCTGAGGATTCACACTATATCAAATAGAGCTTACCTCTTTCGGGTCTGTCCTTCAAACGGAGTCCGAAGATCATACTTACCTTCTTCAAGTACAGGAAGCGTTCCATCGTTCACCATCAACTCTAATGGCAATTCTTTAGTTTCAAGCGGCATATTGACCACATCCTTAATTCGCAATGATTCATATATAGCCATCATAATTTCAATGGTATACCGCGCTTGTTCGCCTCTTCCTCTATGCGTTGGTATTTTACCCTCTATCCATTCAATCAATTCTTGGTACTGATTCTTGGGTTCTGGTGGAGGCGTAATTGTCTGCCACCCTTTCGCATCGTTGTTCTGGAGCAGTACTGTACCGTTATCACCGTTACGAATTTGTCCCTCTGTACCGGCAACTATCGGCATTGATACACCAGGATCCGGTAAGTCACCTTCATAAATGGCACGTGCGCCACCTTCAAAACATACTAATCCCATACATAAATCTTCACAGATTGTCCTGCGTTCCCATCGATCTGTGGTACGAGATGTTGTTCCAATTACCCACAAAGTCTCAGGATCAGACAACATAAAACGCCATCCATCTATCGCATGTGTACCAGTATTCAACAAACCCGCGTGTGCCTTGGCACGATGGTGAAGCGTGGTCGGTTGTCCTATTGCACCAGATGCTACAAGTCGTTGAATTTCTATGCTGGCTGCACTGTATCTTCTTTGGTGACCAATGACAAGTTTTACATCGTTCTCTTCACATGCATTTAGCATTTCGTCTGCTTGACCAAGTGAAGCAGCCATCGGTTTTTCTCCCATGATACCCTTCACACCAGCTTTCGCTGCTGCAACTGTCGCTTCTGAACGTGGCCCCTGCCAAGTCGTTATGCTGACGATATCCAAATCTTCTTTCGCTAACATTTCATCAACATCTGTGTAAGTAGCTGACATACCGAATTCCTCTGCTACCTTTTTCGCAGATTCTTCATAGATATCCATCGCAGCAACAAGTTCAACATTTTCATGTTTTTGCCATGAACGAGAATGAGACCTACCCATGCCACCACAACCGATAATTCCAATGCGATACTTCTGATTCGTTGCCATATTCTTATACTCCTTAGATTCAGTTATAGTAAAAACCACAATTATTTACACACGACGGTAGGTTCGGTTTCCTAACCGAACCGGTGTTTGTTCAGTCTCATAGATGCGGTTAGGAAACCGCATCTACCGCGGAGTGTGCACGTGTTTTTACATTTCACTAGAAGACTTCAAAGACAGATCATTTTGTATAATGTATCAATTTCTACAGAATGCGTCAACATGTTTTCAAACACAATTCTATATTGACGGAACCACTGTTTTCTGATAAATTGATGTCAACAAGAACAAAACACAATGAGTGATTATAAAGTGACAACGTGTCTAATAGTTTTCGTTAAAAACCCAATACCAAATCAAGTTAAAACGCGCCTACTACCTGCATTATCCGCAGAACAAGCGGCAGCATTATACAGGGCATTTCTAACTGATTGGTGTGCTGCACTTAGGACACTATCCAATATTGATCTGATAATTGCATATACACCACCAGAGAGTCTGTCCGATTTAGAGAAATTGATTGGAAAACATGTAACCTACATACCTCAAAATGGAATAGATCTTGGGGAACGACTCACCAACGCAACGAAGTATGGTGTAGAAAACGGGTATGAAAAGGTTATTATCGTCGGATCCGACAGTCCAACACTTCCCATATCATTTATATCTGATGCTGTCGTAGGTCTTGATACTCGTGATGCAGTCATCGGTCCAACTGTAGATGGTGGGTATTATCTTATCGGTTTCGCTACAAATATTCTATCTGATGCATTACCTACTATCTTTGAGGGTATTTCATGGAGTACCGCGAAAGTAATGCAACAGACATTAAACCGTATTCAAAACATCAAAGCATCGCTCAAACTACTTCCACCGTGGTATGATATAGACACTCCTGAAGATTTAGCATTATTAGATACGCATTTACAGGCAATACGATATGCAGAGGGATCAACTCAAGCAGAAAAAACTGATAGACTTATTCAAAAATTGATAAAGGAGAATTCACTATGGGAAAATTAGATGGAAAAGTTGCAATTGTAACGGGTGGTAATAGAGGAATTGGCAAAGCTATCGCAAAAGGATTGGCATCCGAGGGTGCAAGCCTAACTATCGCTGCAAGAGATGCAGAACTACTCACGCAAACAGCAGATGAACTTCGCGAAAAAGGTGCAGATGTTCTTGCCGTACCAACCGATGTTACCAAAGAGGAACAAATCAAATCTCTATTTGAAAAAGCAATGGCAGAATATAATCGCTTAGATATTCTTGTCAATAATGCAGGTGCATTTGATGGAGGTCCGATTGACGAACTCTCAACAGAAGCATGGGATAAAGTAATAGGTGTGAACCTTCGCGCACCTTTTCTCTGCTCACGCGAGGCGATGCGGATAATGAAAGCACAAGGTGAGGGTGGACGTATCATAAATGTTGGCAGCATCTCAGCACACCGCGTCCGACCAAATAGTGCTCCATACAGTTCAAGTAAATTTGGAATATGGGGGTTGACACAAGTAACTGCTTTGGAGGGTAGACCCCATGGAATTACTGCAAGTTGCTTACAACCCGGTAACACTTTCGTAGAAAGAATACAAAACCGTCCAGAGCCTCCATCTGAACCGATGATGAACGTTGACGACCTCGCACAGGCAGCTGTGCTTATGGCAACACTTCCACCGAATATGAATATGTTAGAAGCAACGGTGCTACCTGTTGAACAACTCTACGTCGGACGTGGTTAATTTGAGATACGCTCAAGTAGAATCTTTAGACAATAAATCACACTACTGTTCTGTCTACACTAATCTTGTAGGTCGTGTAGAGGCACGAAACCCGACATGCAATGTCCGAGTGGACACTCCACTACATCACATTTCAATTGACAATTTATTCAGTAATACGTTACAATCTCTTTACTCACAGATTTAAATCTGAATTGCCTATCAAATAAGGAAGAACAGCACTCATGCATAACACATACACAATCTTCTCTGCTGTTGTAATTGTTGCCATAGCCATTCTAATTGGTTGTACAAATATGACAGAACAGAGAACTGACGATGGTTTGGAAGAATCAGGAACTGAACTTGCCTTAGACGAAACCTATGATAAGGTTAGAAAGGGTGCGCGCCTTATTATGAATTACGATTCCCAAAGTAACACCTTCAAAGGTTCTGTTGAAAACACGACTGATGAAGTTTTGAAGCAAGTTAGAGTTGAAGTCCACTTGTCAAATGGAAATGAACTCGGACCGACTCCCGCATTTGACCTCAAACCCGGTGAAAAAAGAAATGTCGCATTTGTCGTAACTATTAAAGATTTTGATAAATGGACTGCACACCCTGAAGTCGGTGAAGGAGAGCATACCGCAGATGGAGAACATGACGAAAATGACTCTGAACATGGTGGAGAACACGACCGTGAAAGTGAGGAAAAAGGAGAACATGACTAACAGAAGTTTAATTCCTATCAATCTATTCGTCCCAATGTTGCTGTTTGGATTCTTAACATTCGTTTATGCAGAGAATCCACCAGAAAATATCCTGAAAAACGGTGATTTTGACAATCAACTTGACCAGTGGCATCTTTGGACACACGCAAGTGCTAATGCCACCTTCCAAACAGAAGGCAGAAAAGCAGAACCTATTATCGGGGATAATGCTGCGTATATCAATATCGCCAAGGCAGGAGAGAATGTTGGTCATATACAACTCTATCAGCAACCATTTTTCTTGGAAAAAGACACTATCTATACCTACGGTTTGTGGGCAAAAAGTGAAAAACCAAGAAACGCAACTATGCGTATTATACATCAAGGGGCTCCTTGGAATATATACATATCACAGGTAATCAGTCTCACAGAAGCATGGAAAGAATTCTTTATCACTTTTACAATGCCTGAGGATGACGTAAATTCACGTGCGGGTATCATCATGGGAACTGATAGAAATGATGTTTGGGTTGACCACGTCCGTCTATATAAGGGTCAGTATGTGCAGGATATTGAAGGTGTAGAACCGCATCCTGTCGAACCTGTTGACAAATTAGTAACTACATGGGCAAATCTAAAACACCAAGAATAATTAGAATAATATTACTATTTCTATTATCCAATTACTAATGTCAAAACTACACAAGGGTATAACACCCAAGTTAAGAGAATTTATAGAACAACAAAAAATGTTCTTTGTCGCAACTGCCACTGCAGACAGTCGGATTAATCTCTCGCCAAAAGGGATGGATTCGTTGCGCGTTGTAAACGCAAACCGTGTTGTGTGGTTAAACGTGACAGGCAGCGGTAATGAAACAGCAGCACACGTTCAAGAAAATCCACGGATGACACTGATGTTCACTGCATTTGAGGGTAACCCAATGATCTTACGCCTTTATGGCAATGCACAGGCTATCCACATGGATGATGCAGATTGGCAACTTCTTTATCCGTTATTTCCAGAGATTCCCGGTGCACGCCAAATATTTGATCTCAACATAGATCTTGTTCAAACTTCGTGCGGTTTTGCTGTACCACTATACGATTATGTTGGTGAGAGGGAACAGTTAAACACATGGGCATCTAAGAAAGGAAAGAATGGGTTAAAGGAATATTGGAAAGAAAAGAACAAAGTCAGCCTTGATGGAAAACCCACTCACTTTGCTTAACAGTTACAACTACAACAATCTGGTTTACAAAAAATATCAGCAAACGCCAAACTAACACAAAATGAAATCATACCTTATTACAATCATCCTCCTTTCTATAACACTACTACCTTTAGTCCAAGCCCTTCCACCTGATGCAGAACTACAAAGTGCAATTCAAACAGCCCGAAGTTTTAAGCCACTTAAGCCAAGGTATACTACAGATGATATTATGGAATGTGCGACCGATAGTTTTGTCACCATAGCGAAAAACTGGCACAACCTTCCTCTAAAATATCGCGAGGAACTGAAACCGATTTTCCTACGGCCAGGACTTCCCGGGAGTTTCTTTGGTGATATTGAACTGTTAGAAAAATTCAACACGCCACACTTCAAGTTGCATTATACCCGAATCGGCCCCCATGCACCCCCACTTGAAGACTTTCACCCACGCAACGGAGTACCCGATTATATCGACCTATGTGCAGACGCTATGGAACGTGCATATCATGTCCAAATTGACTTGATGAATTTCAAAAAACCTTACATAGATTATTGGGCAGCACAAAACGGTGGAAATCACAAAATGGATGTGTATCTCTTTACCTTCCCTGCTCTCGGAATCACAACTGCTGACTGGTTTGAAGGTCGCGTGTTGTCTACTGCTCTAACAATCGCACCATACTTCATGATCAACTCTCGCATCTACGATTACGTTGGAAAATTGGAGGGTATCCGATATCTTGAAACAACTTGTGCCCACGAATTCCTGCACGGCATTCAGTTTGCATATAACGCATACATGCCGACATGGTTCATGGAAGCATCCGCAACGTGGATTGAAGTCATGACCTACGATGGTGGGGTTATTGATGATGGTGATAATATCCCTGACCCTGATGAACCAAACGAAACAAATTCATATAACTATTATATACATCAACTCCGCCGTTGGTTTAACATTCCAGATATTTCACTTGAAAGCCGCATCGGTGACCACGAATACGGTTCAGTTATTTGGTCTCTTTATATGGCAGAAAGGTTTGGTTACGATACCATTCGTCAACTCTTTGCAAACGCTACCGATGGCAGCTATCGGGAATTCGGTAATTTCTATGATGTCTTTACAGACAACGGCACGACACTTGCTGAAGCGTTCAAGACCTTCACTGTATGGAATTATTTTACATACAACCGTGCTTATACTGGCACAGAAATAACAGGATATAGGAATGCAGAACGGTTTCCACCTGTTGCAATTCATCCAAATGATGTACACAACACCTACCCGGTTCGTAAAGATTTTGATTCAGAATCTATGCCTGAACATTTTTCATCAAGATATTTTGTCTTTCGTCCAACTGGAATTATGCCAGAATTTGCTATAAAGATTGACGGGGCAGACCTTGCTCCGATTGATATGAATCAACTGACAATCAGTGACCGTATAAGAATAGATAACGAACTCAGCAGACATACTAATTTAGGTTTGCGCGGATGGGCTGCCAAATTTATCGTCAAAAAAAGTAACGGTACTACAGTAATTAAAGAGGCGTTCACTTTTCAGAAATCTCAAGAAGCACAGATGACATTCAAAGATTTCGGTGGCGATATCAAGGAGATTACGCTTGTTCTTATCAATATGCATCCCGATGTTGAACAAGTAGTTGTTCCGGGTGGAACATTCGGTGGTTCAGTCAGTTGTATGGCAGGTGTTCCACCAAAAGGTCAAATCTCTAACGCTGAAGTTAGACAAGGGAGTAGAGGTCCTATCATATCTTGGTCAATTGACGACACAACCGACATTCAGCAAGTTGTCATTGTTAGAAAACGGTATGAAATTATCACTGAAACTGACACACCACAACCTTTTCAATCAGATGATGAGGTGCGGGCTGCTGTTGATAGCAACGGGGATGGTATAGCCGAAAATGACATCAGCATTGTTGGAAGAGTCAATATTACACAAACACAGTTTGAAGATACAACAGTATTCCAAGATATTGATCTTGACTTTACTGAACCGAACGACGTTCATTACTATTATGCAGTAATACCTGTAGACGCAACAGGTATCATGGGAGCACCAAGTATTGTTCCAAACAGCATTACACCTGCTGTGGATACTGCAAACGGATCCCCATCATTCTTCATTAAGACAGAACCTGTCCGCACAGGTCAATGGCAAGTTGACGTGCAAAGCACACACCCATTGCAAAGTGCACCACAATTAACTATAGAAAGTCCAAGTAGAAACAACTATGCCATTGTTCTGACACAAGAAACAGCAACAAAATGGAGTGGCACGTACCATACAAACGGATTTCCACAAACAGGCACCTATCTCTATCATATTAGTGGGATAACTCCTGATGGTATAACAGGAAATCAGATATGGCAGGGAAAAATCTTCAACTATATAGCAAACAACACAAATCGCAACGTAATGGTTACGCCAAATCCTATACATGCAGGAGATGGAAACCAACATGCTACTTTTTTACCAAACGGACTTACTATTGAAATCTACGATGTCACTGGTAACAGGATTAAGGTAATTGAAAATGCATCAAACTGGGATTGCACAAACCAAAACGGTGAAAAAGTCTGTGCAGGATTATACTTTTACCGTGCTACCGACGGCAACGGCTTCCTATCTACCGGAAAGTTCTCTGTGGTGAAATGATGAAGTATTCTTTGTTAAAAACCTTTTGCTGTGTTTCCATCATCTTACTACTGTCTATTGTAGGATGCAGCGAAGAAGGTTTGATTGACCCGCACGGTGAAACCAAACTAACACCACCTAATACATCAGGAACGTTACAAGCCATAGATTTTCCTACCGACACAGGTTCGGCATGGACATACATAAATACCAACACTGAGAAGGAATTTACCGTTCGTGTTAGAGGGACGCGGGATATTAGTGGTACAACGCACCGTCAACTGACTATTAGCACAATTACTCCTGTTGAACCAGATGAAGTCAACCTTGTGACAGTAGACCACTTGGCTGCAAATGCATTCTATTTCCGAACAGACACCGATTTTTTCAATGGATTCCCATTCCCAATAATCGCAACATACATCAACAAAACACCACAAGGAATCGTTGAATCTGCCTTTGATGTATTTCTACCTATTCAAAATCCAGTGTTTCACCAAAAGCACTTTCCTGAACGGCGTTTATGGGACTTCCCGCTGGAAGTCGGTAAGGAATGGACGGTGTTTGATAAAACTGCTGGGAATCCAGTATCAGCCACTCGGTTTGTCGCTGAGAAGGATGTTATTACCGTGCCTGCTGGCACTTACAGCACTTATGTCGTCTACGAGGAAGTGATTTACGGCGACATCGAAGCACCGACAATTCGTCTGATTAGTCCTCCTGCAGTCTATTGGGTTGCACCTTCAGTAGGTGTCGTGCAATATAGGTTCAGTCGCTATCGTGCTACGGAAACATTTCAAACTGAGACATATCAACTCAAAAGTGTTCACCTTCCCGGTCCTTTTACAGACTGACACAGATATGAAAACACTTGCCCATCGGAATATCCCTATAACTATAATCGGTGGTGGAATCCACGGTTGTTCAATTGCACTACGACTGCTACGGGTCATGCCTAACGCAGCACCACACATTGCAATCATTGACCAGCACCCTTTCCCACTGACTCAATGGAGAAACAAAACAGAACGTCAAGGCATGACATATCTACGATCACCTGCAGTACATCATATATCCAACGAGCCGTTAGGTATTGTTGAATACGCAGAAAAGCATAACCGAACAAAGGAATTAGCTCCTCCATATTCACAGCCTTCAACCGAACTCTTTTGGGATTACTGTAAAGATGCACTATCAGAGATAAGAAAACATCCTATATTCTATCAATTTGATGTGGAGAAGTTGCGATGGGACAAAGGAGCAGGTAAGTATCCTTTCCGCCTAATATCAAACGGAAATATTGGATTTCGAAGCAGTTGTGTTATTCTGGCAATCGGTTCTGATGATTGCACCTACATACCACCAGAGTATACTGAATGGATGCTAAGTTATCCTGACAAAATTGTTCATGCATCTCAATTCTCTGTGAACTGTGAATTAAGTAAAAAAGAGGGTGAAAAGTATTTAATTGTTGGGGGTGGATTGACCACAGGAACTCTGGCAAAAAGTCTAAGTGAACGCGGACATCAGGTAGTGTTGATTGCACGAAAACAGTTGAAGACAGAACAGTTCGATTTTCCACCTATCTGGTTAGGTCCCAAAGCACTCACTGAATTTGCTAATGAACCCGATTTTCAACGGCGGTTTCAGATTATCCAAGAGAATAGAGGAGAAGGCAGCATTACTCCTGATATAATGGAGTCACTCAAGAATGCTACAAATGTTGATTTCTATCCTGAGACTTTAGTTCAAAATATCCGACAAACAGATAGTGATAATTTACAAGTTGAAACAACTCGTGAACTTATCCCAAATGTATCTCGTGTTATTCTTGCAACAGGATATAGATTCAATCTACGTAGTTACGGCTTTATGAGAACATTACTGAAGCAGTATCCGGTTGATATAATCTGTGGACTACCTAAACTGGACAAAGATTTACAATTCTATCCGATTGAAAACCTATTTGGCACAGGAACCATTGCTCAACTACAAATCGGACCTGCTTCAGGAAACATCGCAGGTGCCAGTCTTGCTTATGAACGTTTTCGTGATAAACTATTCGCGAAATTGCCAAAGTGATTCAAGTGTACATTATAGTAAAAACCATAATTATTTACACATTACGGTAAGTTCGGTTTCCTAACCGATATAGTAAAAACCATAATTATTTACACATTACGGTAGGTTCGGTTTCCTAACCGAACCGGTGTTTGTTCAGCCTCATAGATGCGGTTAGGAAACCGCATCTACCGGGGAGTGTGCACGTGTTTTTACATTTCACTATAAATGGAACGGTTTTGAAACCGCTCCTACCGAAGAGAAACAATATAGGAATTACCCTGTGATAGCATACGCAACAACATTCATACCTTGCTCAAATGCCCAACTTCGTTGCTCAATTCCACCTGGATCACATGGTCTGCCTTCCCATGCACAATTCATATCATTGGGGCAGAAGTAGACCATCACCCTATCTTCATCCATGATTGCTTGATCATATTCATAACCCCGAATTAGTTTATCTCCACCGAGATATTCGTTATGGTCGTAGAGTGTGTGATAGATTGAATGGCTGATGTCAAGTCGTTCAAACTTCTTTTCAGGATAAATTCGTCTCATCATAATTTGGATCTGAGGCCAAAAGTTTGCATAGCGGATGTCACAATCTTCAACGTGGAGAAAACCCCCGCGTTCAAAATATTCTCTCAATTTGCGTATATGTGTATCAGTGAGTCTCATTTGTGCGCGTCTGCCGTGGCCTGTCATAAATATAAAAGGATAAGAATATAACCAGTCATCATCAATGTCTACATATTGCGGGTGTCTACGCAAATTTACATTGATTGAAGTATTCTCTTCAAGGACCTGTGAGAACTTAAGGTCCGATTTCCACCGATAATGATTTACGATATTCGTCCACCAATCACCACCAGGATATTTTAGACGGACGAAGGTGAACTTTTCACCTGTTGGATCCATTCCCGGATGATTATGTTCAATTATATCACGAGTGCCGTATCTTGTAGAATAATGAATATCACGAGTAGCATCGTAAGGGATATATTCTCCAAACTGTGATTGTGCATCAGCGGAGTTGAGTAATCCACCCGCAGCAACAGCAGAGGTAGCAAGTCCAATGGAACTTTTGATAAATGCACGACGCGAGAATGTGCGGATTGTTTTGTCGGTTTGATTGCGGTCAATTGACATGTCCTTGTCCTCCTAAAAATATATATCTTAATACGGTTTACCCAATAATTCAAATGTAACGCTTTGTGCTGCACCACCTTGCATCTTCGTAGAAGATCGAGTGCTTGCAATAGCACGAATTCTGTGGTTTTTGATACCGGCATCCTTTAGTGCCTTAGCTGCTGCTTCTGCACGTTGTGTTGCAAGAAGTTTATTTGCAGTGGGGTCACCCTCTTTACGCGTGTGTCCAACAACTCTAAGATAATACTGTGGAAACGACTTCAGTTTTGATGCAATGTCAGTCAATGCTCTTTTACTACCGGGTAGAATACGCGCATTGCCGCGACCGAATTGTATCGGTTCTATCTTCATTGCAGCGACAGGTGCAAGTGTGGTCCAATTGTCATCAGAAAGTGGATTCAATGCAACTTCTTCACGCACTTCCTCTTCTGCAACATTTGATGTGTCAACAAGAATACCCTCTAAGCCACCTGCACCATTAGGGTTCAGTACACCCGGATGAAAATCATCGGTGCGGAGTGAACGTAATATGCCTTCAAAGAAAAGATTACCATAATTCCCTGAGAATGGGTCCGACGCAATGGATTTAGTCTTGACCAGAACTTGCATTATCTTGCCAATCATAATCTCAAGTTTCTCAGAATCTTTCGCTGCATTCCCAGAGATAATGCCAAAATGTGCGTAATTCTCAACAGTGTTTCGCCATTCTATTCCTTTTACTAACTGACTCGCTTCATTGCTGTTGAGTTTATCACCATATAGTTTTGCATCAGATTCAATCAAGGATAATAAGCCTTCTGATTGATTTGAATAGTCGTAGTTTGCGCGAAGATACGCCTGTACTATATGTGTGACAAGTTCGCGTTGTGAGTCTAAAAACTCACGTTGAACGACTAATACATCAACGATATACCCTTTCAGTTTTGAACTATCTAAGAGCAGGTGCACGCCATCAATTGCAAGTGCTTTGGTAACATAAGGCTCCCATAAAACATAGGCAGCAGGCTGACCTGGATCAGCAGACTTAAGTTTTTTATACACATCTTCTGCACCATTTGCATCGGATGCCCAAGATGCAGGTAGACTTGGAAGACTCATCGTATTAATCATAATCCGAGCGAGAGTTTCACTCGGAGAATCTGGTGTCAACACGATACGCGCCTTCGGATTGCTCAAATTCGGGATGCTGGGTACGCCCCGTTTGTGTGCAACGATTGCATCAGCCCCTTTTGATTCATCTATGACGAGTACGATTGAACCGGGAAAGTCACCGATAACACTACCCGCTTTAAGATATGCATCAATGGTAAAGACCGCCATCTGAACTTTACCACTTTTCAGGTCGCGTGCTCTACGGACATAATCGGCTTTATCGTCTACAAAGGTGAGTTTAATCGCCTGACGACCAAGCAGATTCTTCACAGCATCAGACCGAAGTATAGCATAACCGGGAAAGGAGTCGTGTGCAACTCTAATCTCATGATCATATTTCTGTGTGCCGGTGTCCTGAACAAGTTTATCTCGTCTACCACCAAGACGGGGTTCAACAACAAACTTGTAGACAAGTCCTAAAATACCAATGATAATCAGCCAACTTGCCACCATGACCATTCTGCTTTTTGTTTTCGCTTCCATCTCTATATTCCTTATCGCATTCTAAGTTGTAATGATCGACTACAATTTTCCCATACGCTTAAAAATCAAAAACCCACCAATAACGACTATGAGACCTATTAGAATCCAGATATTGTTATTACCACTGCTTTGTTGGTCAGGTTGCTGTATCGGTTGTTGAGGTGTTTGTGTTGATGGCTTTTGCGGTTGCGAGGGTGTTTTTCTTATATTAGTCGTAGTGATTGCAGTATTACTGGGTGCCATCGTAATCCGTTGAATAAGGTCCATAGCAATTTCTTCTGAGAGAGGTGCAATGTCTTCATAAGCATCTTCTCCATCAAGGTCTGTTCCAGTTCCCCCCGTTTCGGCAAGGATCTCTGTTACTGCTGCAACGAGTTCACCCGGGTTGTCTGCTCTACGATAACTATCAGCATCTTTTGCCAACAGATGATCGGTCTGCATATCAACACCTATCACATCAACACGAATCTGTCTGTCCAGAATTTCCGGTGTATATTGGGCAACTTTTTCCTCGTCTTGTGCCCTACCGTCTGTAACAATCAACAACCGATAATTTCCATAGTTATACTGTTTTTCTCTCTGTTCAAGCAGTCTATTCGTCCCGATACGCATATATTGTCCCAGTGGAGTACCGCCACCTGGTTGTGGTAATTCAATCGCCGCTAACAGTTGCTCTGTATTCTTCGGTCCAAGTGGATATACCCAATCATTCTGGACGTTACTTCCGCTGAAAACAAGTAAACCGATATGGGTATTTTCTGGAACTTTAGATAGGACTTCCTTAAGTGCTTCTTTAGCAGCGTCCATCTTTGACTTTGATTGATCTGCACGAAACTTCTCATTCATTGAACCGGATGCATCAAGAATAATGATAATATTGTCGGTATGAAGGTCAGATTCCCCATTACCAATCTGAATAATTGTGAATACCGAGAGAACAATAAGACACGATACGATGAAATGTTTCACAATCGGCTCCTATATAAAAGGACTAAAAGTCGAAATCGGATGCGGCGACAGCTTCTGCTGATACTTTGATAAGTGCAAATTCAACGCGTCTATTTTCTGCAGCCTCTGCTGGACTTGTCGGTTTCGCAATAACTGGTTCTTTAATTCCTACACCAACAGGAACAATTTGATCTGTATCAATGCGTGCATTTTTACTACGGGCATAATCAATAATAGACTGTTTCACCGCTTCTCCACGTTGTTCGGAAAGCTTCAGAGCAGCACGCATGACTTGGTAAGGATTTTCAACATCACTGCTATCGTCAAATTTTCGTTGATCGATGAGACGAATCAATTCAGCAGTATTCTCAAGACTAAAGGGTTTACCGTTCAAGAAATATTTATAACTGCCACGCGTTCCTGTCCGTTTCAGAAATCCTTTGGACAAACCGGTTCTTACCAGAATGCTCAAAGTTCTTGATGGGTCACTGTGTCCTTTGATAGCAATCGCAGCATTGCCATATTTTGAAGCAAGTTCTACTACTCTGTCAAATTCTGAACTATACCGAGACGCACTAAAGGTGTCCTGATTCGCATCAAATTGGATTGTAAATGAAATTAGTGTCTTTTCATCTAGAACAGCATCCTCATTGAATGATTCAATTTCTGCCCGGACAGTTTCTTTCTTAAAGCGAGTCTTCTTTAGTTGTGTCGGAGCATCAACAGTTGTCGCAAGCAGACTCTTGAATGCATTGGAATTGAAATTTAGGTCTGATGGGAGTAATGCATGTTTCTGACTTGCAAAACCCCAGTTAACTGCCATATCCAATCCAGCTTTATTAAATCCTTCAAATCCTGAGATAGTATTGCTTGGATCGTTGAAAAATGCAACATTACCGGGTTGTCCGACGAAAGTGCAATCAGCGATTAATCCGTGTGCATCCTCTTCAAGTGTTGGCAACACATCTTTTCCATAGACATTCTGCATCATTGTCAGTAGTTTGTTGTATTGTGCAGAACCACTTCTCTCATAAGCTTTCTTAAGTGAAACGACCTCTTCTGCACCTTTAAGATAACCTGCAAAGAATCGTTCAATAAAAGGTTTATATTTGTCATAGAAATCTTTACGACATGCATATACATCAGCGATTGAACGCGATAGAGTTGCTGTGCTAACAACAACGCGTGCCCCCTTTACAGTGCCTTCTGCACCTGTGCCGGTATTCTCTGGACCGCCTGTTAATCCAATCATGTCTGGTGTAATAACGAAACATCCTGCGATAGAAGAGTCATTTCTGAATCGTTCTGCCGGACCTTTTGCTCCAGTTAATTCTTCTACCCAAACTAACTGAACATTGGATTTAGAGAGACGGGCAGTTTTCAACATATCATAAAGCATCCCAACATGAGGTCCACCCTTCTGAATAGCAATCTTTTTACCGTTAAGATCCGATATTTTGCGGATATTTGATCGTCCGACAAAATGGTCTCCTGCCGACCATGTTAGTTGTCCAAACACGACAGGTTTTGTGTTGGGATCGCGTCCAATTACTTCGCTTGCTTGTGCGATCATTCTAAACGTGCCCCGTAGTATCGGTGTCTTCCCAGAGAGATAGTCACGGACTTGTTGCTGGAAATTATCGCCAGGTACCAGTTTTAAATTGAGTCCTTGTTTTTCCATGATTGTGCCGGGTTGCGTTGTCAGACCTCCGTTTGCATGGAATAGCGCAGCTTCACCACCCCACGTAATATAAGGCACGACTAAGGGAGAAATTGAAGTGACTTCACCTACGGTAACTGGTCCAACTGCATCAGCAAAACGTTCCTGTGCATTTGCTGAAAACATAAAGCATAGAAGCATCAGACAGACTAAATTATATTTCAAGAATTGGTGTAATACTTTGCTGCTACAGAATATTGGATGCTTTTTCATGTCTCTTTCCTCTTTTTGAGTTACACATTTTTATATTTGTTCACGTCAATGGTATTCTAACATATAAATTAGATTATTACCACAAAATTAAGATAGAATTAAATGGTTGGAAAATCACCTAACGTGAATGTTTAGGTTTACGTGGGAATATTAAGATGGCATCTGATACAGGACGACCCTGAAACCTTGGCAGAGGACGAATACGACGGTTACCACGAGCAGACATCGTTCTCCTATCCATTGCCGTCTTTTCTTCAACAGGTTTGTTTTGAGTATCAGGTTCTTTACTTGCGTCTGTCTTTTTCACATCCGTTGTTTCTTTGGCTATGACATCTGCTTGTTTGTCTGGTTTCTTTACTATTTCTTTTTTGTCTGTTTGTTTTTTTGTATTATCAGGTTTCTGCTTTTCCTCTGAGTCTGGACGGGGAGGAGGTTTACGTTTTACACTTACAACTTTATCTCTTATAATCATCATGGATGAAGAACCACCATCGAAGTTCACAGCATCGGTTGCACCCCATTTCTGAAATAGGCTTGCCAGTTTATGTAACATGACACCACGTCGCACTTTCGGATCTGCACCTGTAATTGTAACAAAGAGTAATGTACCATCAGCCTTTTTACCAACTGCAGTGCGGGGATGCCAGAAACTGTGAAATGCTGGACCAAAACCTTCTTGTTGATAGATTTCAGATGTAGATTTGCTTCCATTCTTCAGTAACAGAGGTCCTCCACCGATAATATGTGACATACTTTCCCACAGATGACTATCTCCCACACTCTCAGGTATTACTTTTTCTTGGATTTCAACCTTTGTATCAATAGCAATATGCTCAAGTAACAATTTACGTTTCCTGCCATTTGAAGATAGGACATATCCATCACTTGGAATTCGAGAGCTTCCTTGTCCATCATATATATCAACTATTCTGTCATTTCTTACAACCACTTCAAGACCATCATGATTCGTCAACGTGTTGGCGTGAAAGCCAGGACGATACAGTATCAATTCGTCCTTTATCCGCACACGATTGATTCCGTCAATTTCCAACCTTGCACCATTTGAGAAGACAATCTCATGTTGAAGTAGAATACGGTCAAAATAAGTCTCAATCTTCCCATTGACAGTTCTGAAACCAACAACCCCACGCCCTTGCTCTGGCTCACTTACCCATTCACCATCAATCTTTAATGCACCGACAGATTCACCTTGATAAGTTCCTGCCATCTCATAAAATCCACCATTAATAGCAATCGGTGCTTTCTTACGATGTGCAATTGACTGCAAATGTTCTGAACCAATACCTGCGCCGAGTGCACGATATGGACGGATGTCTACGGCATCAGGTTTCACTGAAAGAATGTTTGTCAGAACACCATCATCCAATATCTGACGATGAACAATCCCAGGAAACACTTGCTCTGTTTTATCACTAGAGACAGGATCGGTATAAGATTTTACATAGGCGGGAACTTTTTTCAGTGGTACAACTTTGCCTACCCAAACACCTAATCCGAAAAAAATCAGAAAACCGATTATCATCCATGTGCGTGGATAGCGTTTGATGAAACGGACAAATCTACGTCCTAAATAGATAATATCAAACATCTTTGGTAAACAAGAACTTTCGTTGTTCCCAGGGGCATTTAGTCTTAAGTATTTCCCAAAATAGAGATTTACTGAAAGTTAATCCCAAGACGGTAGGTGCGGTTTCCTAACCGCACAGGGTTCTAAAATGATTCTTAGGATAGGTTCTCTATACGGTTCTCCCATTCATCACATGTAGCATGAGTTCGTCTCACTGCTGCACCGATATAGTTAGTTGGTGCACTGAGTGCTTCACTTTGCGGTTTTGTCAACTTGTCAAGGAACGGTCGAAAGGTCTCATCCTCCCATAGTAGTGTGGTTAGACTTTTTCCTGTTTGATGTACTTGTGCTATCAGTTTACGTGTGTGGTCATAAGCATCTGGAAACCCGTAATATGCCATCAGCAAATAGATCGGTTCTGCGATTGTGTCCTCTGCACTCATATCAAGGTTGCGTTGCATATTTTCTGCCTTAACGTCCATTTCATCTAATGCACGCCGCAATCTGTAGATTGAATAGTCAAAAGCAGTGAGTAACTCTGTCAAAAATCGGCTTGAGGCGGAATTGGTCAAATCACGTTGGTGTTCCAAAATGCTGTCCATAAAAACGGTTTGCATGCGCGGAACAAACGCTTTCCACAGACTTTTAACATTTTCATAAGCCTCGGGATTGATTTTATGTGGCATTGTGGATGAGCCGACAAGTTGTGGATTATATTTTCTGCCTACTTCAGCAATCTCTGTCCGATAGAGGTGTCGCATATCATCTGCGAAATTTGCCAGCACAGTGTATGCTGCTGTCACATGATACGCTACATCGGAGATGAACTCCGGTTCAACACACTGTGTTGATGTATGCGTATCCGACGGTTTTAAATCAAGCAAAGCGAGAAAATCTGCTTCTATCTGTTCAGGATTCTCATGAATTAATGACAATCCGTTGAATGCGCCTACCGCTCCAGAAAACTGCCCGCGTAGATTTTGACCTGCTTCATGTATCTTTTCAATCCGTGTACCAAGACGACTGATGTAGAGTGCTAATGCATATCCGAAGGTGGTTGGTTCAGCATGCTGTCCGTGTGTCCTACCGATTTGCGGTGTTTCTGCATGTTCACGTGCTAAGGCTATTAACTGCTTTTCCAGTTCAATCATATCTGGAACAATGACATTCTCAATCAGTGCTTTAAATCGTAATGCGGTTGCTGTGTCCAAGATGTCCGCAGAAGTTGCGAATAGGTGTACATACGGACGCGCTTCAGGACTAATTTTACTCCGAATTACATTGACAAGTGAACGAATGTTATGTCGGATCCTCTTCTGTTCTTCGTAGACCGCTTCCGCTGTTACCTGTTCTACTGCTTGTTCGACTTCATCTGCTATTTTTGAAGAGCAGACCCCATAGTTTGCCAGTGTGCGAGTCAAGGCTGCTTCCACCTTTGCCTGATAGGTGACATATCCTGCCTCAGAGACATAAGGTAAGAGCCGTTGCATAAATTTATCATCGCCGCCATAGTATCTAAAATCTAATGGACTGACGGCTTCATATAGCTGCATAGTAGACAATTCTCCAATTTTTTGTCTTATTGTATCCTATGCTAATATGAATGTAAAGTGTTTTTGTTTGATTGAGTGTGAAAAGTTTTTGGCAAAATATTATCAAAAAACCTGTAGGAACGATCTCCGACTCGCGATAGGTCGGGAATTGGAGTTCCCTCCTACAATACCATAAGCGTCAATTTAGCATCCTTCCAAGTACCGGTAGGTTCGGTTTCCTAACCGAACCGGCTTTGTGCCAAATACCTTTATAGAGGTTCTTGCACAGGTTCCGTGCGGTTAGGAAACCGAACCTACCGGCCTAGGGAAACGCCTAATTTACACTAAATTGACGCCTATGGAGTTCCCTCCTACAATACCATCTTGTCCAATTAATTCAAAAATCTATCATATAGAATGGAAGAGTCTTTTGCTGAGATAATGCCGTGTGTTTATTCCTCTGGGGTGGAATATACTCCGCGTTGTACTCTGATAATTTCGCCTTTATCAACGAGTCGTTTGAGTTCATTTTTCACTGCTTCAGGATTACCTTCAATCGCACTGACAAAATCAGCAGTCTTATTCTTTCCATCCGCAAGAAGATTTAGAATTTGTATTCGGTAAGGGACACGGAGAGGGGCACCGCCCCTTAGTTTTTGTAAAATACGGTTTGCTTGTCTTGAGGAACATCCATAAACGTGTTCAACTTCTTCTCTACTGGATTTGGCTGTAAGACAGTCCCTCTCTTTTTCATAGTCTTTTCGTTTCGCAACTACTTCCGGTAATTTGTCAAGTCCACCAGCAATTACGAAATCTTCCCAATCAAAATGGACGGTTTCAGTTCTATCTGATATTCCAGCAAGATTTATACCGGTAAGTAAAACAACTGTCTTACCTTTCAATCTGTTGCATGTATTGCAGTTAAGTATCGGTCTTAATAGAACATCTACATTTCGTTCATATATATTTTGTAAACGCTCATCCGTATATAGACCGTAAACTTTGTCCCTTTCATAATTCAGCGGAGTATCATCGTTTCCATATAGTATCTGTCCCTGTCGCCATATAGTACCCTGTGGTGGTTCAGGAGCACCGACAATCCAAATCACTTGCACTTTTTCAAGAATAGAGTCCAAATTATCCATATTGTCAGAGAACTTTATTAAATGGACATTGTCTCTCTTAGTGATTTCAGATAACTGTTTGATCCCTGCGACATAGGTGATAACCGCATGAGCAACATTCACATCCTTCTCAATTTCATCGATTATACCCTTGTAAAAACTTATACCAATTTGACTTATTCCAATTACATCCCAGTTCCTATCATAATCCAAAATCATTTCTCGTGGATAGAGTCCTGTCTGAATTTGAAAGATTTTGGTTTCTTTGTTACACGAAGGTAGTTCTAAATGTGCTACTTTAAATTTTTCATCAGGAAAGGCTCGATTCAAATGTTGTTCGTAGAGTGTTGTGGATTTAATGAAAAGTTGTTTAATATCTGGATGTAAAATTGGAGGAATCCAGAACTCAAGCACTTTCTTATCCCATCTCACGCGTGCATCCTCATCTCGTGTGTAATGCTCAAAGAAACTTTTGAGTTGATGCCAAACTGTCCAATTGGAATTTGGACATACAGACTGAATATTCTGAATGTCAGTCACAGTTTCAATTTTGAATATACCCAATTGGATAGCTTGGCTCAAAGTCATTGGTATGCTAATATCTTCGTCTACAACAATAGATTGTAAGTGTAAAAATGGAAGACTTTTGTCTTTAAGAATATCAGCTGCAAGATTGTCTAAAGGAATGTATACATCAATATCATTTTCAAATTTTATAGTATATTTTGCTAAGACCTTGTCAGTTTCTGGATCAACATAAGGTTGCTCAACGATCCTACATTTTATATGTGTCTCACACATCTGTTTGATAATGACATTTTCCTGTGTCTGGAAAGCTTGGATTGCTGAACGAATACGTCTGACAGAATCACCATAAAACTTTCCTCTCAGTTGTAATGTGTTAAGTAAGAAATTTGCGAGGTTACCTAACGGTTCTCCATGCCAGTTCTGTGCCCACTCAGACAACCTCTCTATTGATAATTCACACCTGAGAAACAGATCGTGCGATTTGGGTTCATCAATAATACAAAATCGGTAATTGTTGTCAATTGGTTCAAGTAACTCTTCAGCGAGTTTAGAATATTTTGGGTTAATTAAAAGGTCTGGATTTGATAGAAACAAGTAATTCACTTTCTCTAAGTTTTTAGATTGTGCCAAATATCCCTGTTCTTGGCACATTTCATTAACAGGACATTGCGGACATATACTCTCTGTGGGATTACCACCTTTTTCTTCCAGAGCATCACACCTTTCTGAATCAATACATACATTACCAAGTCTGAATGGATTTGCGATTAATTCATCCTGCGATAATTCTCTTACTTGTTTCCATAGATGAGATCGTGGTTTCCACCAACCAACAGATCTCTTGTCATCTTTATTGATATATCGTTCAACTTCTGCTGATTCTGGCACTTCTGTATTGATACATAGTCGTCTGTTATTGGGAAAAGTAGAAATCACATCATCCCATTCTACCCAATCTGAGTAAGTTCTTATTGCATATACTCTTGTTCCATCGTCATATAATGAAGGTAATTGAATGGACTGTTGATCTAATAATTGTTTGTTTTCGTCTATGTGCGTCTGGTTTGAACGGTTATAATGCTTACGTTTGATCGCCAATGGACTCAGTTCATTGTTTCGTATGGCGAGGATTTCCTCAGAGATCTGTATCTGGTTTTGGTGAATTGATGGAATAATCCCTGTTTCTTCCCAGACTTCTGTAATTGGTGTAGCATCAATTGGCAATTCAAGATCAGGCGAATTTGCACGTACCCACACAGTTCTATCTTGTTCCCATAGAGCAACATGCTTGTTTGAATCTTCTGCATTGTGTCTTGTCCAATGATGAATACTGTTTTTCTCACCAACATAAGTATAACCTCGACGTAGGAATTCTTCTCTGGCGAGATCAAGTCTATGTGTTCCGAGTGTGAATGGAACCCTTGATACGGGTGTACTATTCTCATTAAGTTTTAGGGATGTATTCATATCTCCGTTTTCAGGTTGATGTAAGATCTCCCGCAAGATATCAATGGGTGTAAAAAGAATTTCTTTTGAAATAATAGGAGGATCAGTTAGGTTTCCCATGAGAATTTCATAACGGGAATCCCAACAACTCAATCCGTGTTTACCTATAATATCAAGGTACTCAACTCTGTTACCAGATTTGTTTGAATAGATATAATGCCTATCTTCATTGTTATAAGGATGAAGGTAATCAAGGATTCTAAACGATAGTCGTATCCCTCCATTTTTTGTTAATGTCAATAGTGGATTCACAACTGCATCGATAAGTGCCTGAATACATGTCAGAATTGCATCCGGGGCATTACATAGAGCATCGTACTTGAAATGGATGTCATGCCACGGTGCTCCAAACTTCTGTGAGGGAATACCAGTATAAATCTGTATACCCCATGAATTTCTCCATTGCCGTTGTAGCCAACTTCCTGTGTGTTGTGGAATTGAAAATCGACGAACCCAATTTTCATTACTAAACGTTCGCGGTCCTCTATCATTCTCAGGTGCGCATCCTATAGGCATAAAGGAAATGTTTGCTTCTTCTAAGGTATGAAGTTTCAAAGATTTGCCATCTGCATGATAAATGGTATATTCGTAAGGAATCCCTTTATTGTAGACTGCTGGTCTTACTGATGTATGTCGTTGATGTAATGGATTCTTATGCCGTTCATGGCAACGAGATATAATTCTGTTAAGTCTTTTCATAATATGTATAATAGATAGGTTGTTTGGTTATTATTTTCGTTGTTTGTTATGAATCATGATGTACAGTAGAGAAATAGCAAGAATATTCTATCAGAGTTAGACATTTCATGCAAGTCATATCAAATTATGTGCTTATATTACAAATGCATGTCATATTGTGAAAACTATTTCTAATGATAACTGTAGATAGCAATGCTTTTCCAACCGAAACGGATAGTTGGAAATTACAGGGTTTTTATTAAAGAAAAAGGTGAGGAACAAAGTTCTCACCTTACAGGAATATCTATGGTTTCAGTATTGGAAATGTGTCTACTTTATTTTATTTGATGGTTTTTCAATGACTGCAATTCTTGTATAACCTTTTTCGGAATGATTGATATCTACTGTTCTCCATTTCATAAAATATTCGTGCCTTGTCATGATTGCAAAATCATTTTTTTCTTTTTCCATTTTTTCTTTTTCATCTTTGAATCCAAAGAACCTAAGTAGGCCTGGAGTTTTACTGGAAGAGTCATCAGACTCTAACCAGTTAGTGTATTTGCTTTTCTCACCATTGTCCCACTGCCACTTGCCTTCTTTCTCAATATCCGTAATTCCAATCCAGTATGAATCTGATCCAAAAACCGATTCCAACCATATCTGTTCTGCTTCATTTGTAATTGTTACGAGATACGCATTTTCTTCAGCAGCTTTTGTTGCTGCGTCTTCTCTACTTTCACAATTTATCCTCTTGTATATGTGTCCATTAGTTGGATTCATTATCCAATGTGAATTCTTCTGTGATAAAGGGTGTTGATGGTAGCCAATATCTGTATCTGTTTGTAACTCTTCAACTTCTGAAAGATTCCCATTAAGTGTAAAATCCATAACTCCGTAGTGTATTTCACCATTTATAAGTAAAGGAGGTGAGATAGCAGTAAATCCACGGTAATTTACAGAGATCGCGTAGATTCCTGAAAATAACACAGGTTGGTTAAAGAATCCATCGTTATCTGTCTCTATAGGTACAGACCGACTGGAGTGTGGTTCAATATTTTCATCTAAATTGAGTTGACCTATATTAATTCTAAACGTGGTATCCGCAAGAGGTGTACCGTCCTTGTCCACGATTCTACCACGTATATTTAGAGGGTTGTTGACTCGGAGTTCAATGTTTTCAAAGTTAATTCCTGGGGCAACACCTAATGTTACTGCACCAATAACTGGGAAAACTGAGAACTGTTGAGGATAAAATGAAACTTCTCCAATCTTAACGTATTGTATTTTGGGATATGCAAAGTGACTTGGATTTCCTGGTACTGGTTTTGACATTTCCTTTCCAGGCAGAAGTTTGGGTAGGACTAATAACTGCACATTACCTGCGGCAATATCTGCAAATGTAAACTCACCCTTGGAATTGGTTTTTGTTTTGATGTAAGGGGGATACTTGCGCAATTCCTCTTCATCTGGTAGTATTTCATTTTTCTCAGATGGAGGTCGTGGAAGTTGAACAAAAAAGGGGTAATATTTACTACTATATTTTGTATTAATTCCATTCTCATCTACTGTCACATAGATTAGAACAATAGGTATATCTGTTATAGGTTTACCATCCGAATTAGTAATATGGCCTGCCAATGAGGATGTCTTTTCTTCTGACATTCCATCTAAAGCAAAACAGAATACAAATGAAATGAAAATTGCGATTAAAGTAATTTGTCTTAAAATTGATTGTAACATAATGTAATCCTTATTCAGTATAGTATAAATCAAAAATTAATCTTCCCTTTCAATAATAGCGTGTTTAATACTACTCTTAAAGTGACTATCCTTACCTATAGCCATCCATCTTTTTGAGAAAAAATCCATAGCAACAGGAATGTTAGGGGTGTGATTGGAATCAACATCCTCTAACCAATTTGTGTAAGTGAGGGGTTCCCCGTTTTCCCAATGCCAAGATGCTCCATCTTGTGTGGAACTTAACCCAATCCAATAAAACTTACTTTCAGCAAATCTACCTTCCAACCATCTCTGTTCATTTTCATTACTAACAGTGACCAGATATGCATTTTCTGATGCAGCTTTATTTTTTGCATCCTGCCAACTCTCACATTGAATTCTTTTGTAAGCATGTCCATTTTCAGGATTAACCGACCATATTGCTTGTCGGGCAATTATACGCTTTCTTATATTGTCTTGATTTCTCTGTGTGTCCTTCAGTCTAAATATGTGGACATCATTTTGCTGTCCAGGTTTTATCTTAAACCATCTGGATTTAACTTTTTCACCTTTGTATTCTATAGAGACATTATACTCAGTTGCCCATGCACGATAAGAGGCATCAAAATAACCTTGTGAATCTGTTTTTGCACTTCCACCTGAACTACCTCCACTTTGGCGTATGCTAAAGAAATATAGAAATGTATCTCTATCTCCATTCTGTACAGTGAGTCTAAATTGTTCATTAGCAAGAGGAGTTTTGTCTTTTAAAAGTATCCTTCCCCTAATTCGCATTGGATATGGTTTTACGGTTACCACTGTATCTTCAAGTGGAATATCTGGCTCAATTGATATAGTTGGTTTACCAAACCAATACCCAAGATGTGTTGGACTAGGAGGATAATAGGTCAAATCTCTAACTTTAATTGATACGATCTTATATTCTGGTGTAGCTTCGGGGAGAATAACTAACTGCGATGACACTGCATCAATGTTAGAAAATGAAAATCCACCTTGTATATCGGTTATTGTACGTGTCCAGTTGGACAAAGGAATTCGCGGTACTACCTCATTTCTTTGATTAAATTCAATTGGTTTAATGTAAAGTTCCAGTCCTCGCACGACTTCACCATTTGTATCCACAACTACCCCCGATAATGATGTTTTTCCTTTATCAAGTAGATTATTTTGTATAGATCTTTTTGCTGAATTTGTCTGATGTGGGTTGACATCAGAAACATTCGTATTCTGTGCAATTTCATTCTGCGTATTTGGATTATTGGCACGTCCAACCTGATTTCGCACAGTTGGCTTCTCAGGAGAATCAATCACCTGTCTTGCATCTGTTATTTCAATCGTCCGTTCAGAGTCTGCGTCAATACTGTATGGCTCTTGAAAATGGATTAGTTGTTTTGCTCCAACACCGATCAATAGAAATACGATAATTGCTGATGCTGAAGAAACTATCCACGGCATTACCGGTTTACTTGCTGAAGGAGCTGCCGGAGATAAGTTGGAGATTTTTTGCATGATACTCTCAGATAACTGCTGTGGTAATTGGAAACTGCCTAAGTTTTCCTGAATAAGTGCTTCTTCACCTTTGAGCCGATTGCGTGCGCGATGTAGACGAATCTTGACAGTATTTGTTGATACACCGAGGAATTCACCGATCTCTTCACACGATAAACCTGCAAGGTAATGTAGTGAGATGACAGTCCTATCACTCTCCTTTAGTTTGTTGAGCAACTTTTTGACAAGTGAACGTTGCATCTCTTTTCTTTCTTCCTCACGTTCATTTGAGATAATCTGAATAATACACCTCTTCCAACTCCATAGGATCGGTTTGTTCTAAGGATTCTAACTGCGGCTTTTTCTTACGGTGCCACATTTTGCAGATATTAGTCGTAATAACATATAACCAACCAGAGAAACGGTGGGGGTGTTTTAAACTGCTGAGTTTCTGATATGCAGTTATAAAAGCATCTTGTGTTATCTCTTCCGCAGTATGGAAATCACCAATCTTCTGCCATGCAAGCGTATGTATCTGTTCTTGATATTTTTCCACAAGCAATGCAAACGCTTGTTGATCCCCCGCAAGTGTTTGTTTGACCAGTTCAGAATCGCTTTGTTTCATTGTTGCACCTCACTATCTTTGTCTTCTTTTAACATATAGATGCTAATTGGATATCAAAGGTTTCACTTTTGTATTATTTTCAAAAGATATTTACATCTGGATCAGTTCTATAATATAGTAAAACCATAATTATTTATCCACTACGGTAGGTTTGGTTTCCTAACCGAACCGGTGTTGTTCAGTCTCATAGATGCGGTTAGGAAACCGAACCTACCAGGGAGTGTGCACGTGTTTTTACATTTCACTATAATGATAGCATAGAAATTGATAACTGACAAAAAGAAAGGCACGCATGTTCTGCGTGCCTAAAGGGTATTGTTGACTAAATTAGGGTTTACGTTTTAGGAGTATTGCTCTATGTTCAAACTAAATAATGCCATCTCTGTATTGGGTGTGCATGAGTACTGACATCAAAGTTTGCAGATAATCTCTGTTGTGATTAAGTGACCTCTGCAGATTCATCATCCATGGTTTCAGTATCAGTGCTATTTTTTCCAGTTGTATCGTTGTCCTCTGTATCATGAATCTCTATATGTTGGATTTCCTGACGATCTGTGTCTGATGTTTCATCAATGGGTTGGGTAACCTCTCCTTGATTGCTATCATATATTTCTATGGTAGACATCTGAAATTGAAACCATACAAAACATCCGATTGTGAAAATCAGTATAAATGCAGTTCCACCGACAATCCAGTTTTCTATTGAAAAATCTTTTAGCATAATGTTCTCCCTATTGTCCATTGTTCGTCCAGTCATCACTGGGAGTGAAACTATTGTTTTTCTCTTGGTTAATCATTAAGACAAATCAAACACTATTGTGTTCATTATAACTATATCAAATTAGTTGAAGTTTACAATCAATTCTTTCAAACTTTTTGTGTCTCTGTAATTAAAGAGACATAACTTCGGAAAAAGGTTGCACTTTTTTACTAAAATATACAAATGAAGCAGAAAAAAGTTGCATATTGGTTGAAATTTATAGCAATTGCTGTGTTTGACGATCTGATGAAGTTGAACAAAAAGGGGTTTGAATCAGAACTGTGTGATTATAGTGAATTATAAATATAAGTTGACACTTTCGCCCCACGGTAGGCGAGGTTTCCTAACCTCGCCTACGCAGAGTGTTCAAGTAATTTCAAAATCTACTATAATGAATCCTATAGATGATTATGTTGAATTATCTCAAATATCTACCAAGAATAGGCTACAACATATCAGGTAGACAATTATGGACGATTTATTTCTCAATCGGAATTTTATACACCCCGCTACCGAAAGTGCCAGCGTAAAGAAAACCGTCAATTACTGCTAAGGATGAAACCTGCTGGGTAAGAGAACCAATCGACTTCCAATGCTGTTTCTCTTCTATCCATTGGAAAAAACCTGTAGGTGTGCTGACATACACTTCAGTACCATCAGTGCCTATTGATGTAGCAGATGTTTCATCCAGACCATCGTTGATGGCTGTCCAAGTATCGCCTACATCCTTGGAGCGAAATACTCCCTTGTTCCAAGTGGTTACATAAAGCGTTGAACCAACCCTTTTGAGATCAGTCAAACCGCCATCAATCATTTCTGCTGTGTGAATAGGCTCCCAACGGTTTTCTTCAAAACGGTAGATTTCACTATCTCCAGTAACCGCAATCACATTCTCACTATTTGCAGATAATATCCAGATCCTGTGATGTTCCAAGCCAAGTTTGGTAAGACCCGTTCTCTGCTCCCACTTGAAGACAACACCATTCCATGCGCCCATATAAAATGTATTGCCAACTACATCCATACTTACAATTCCATACAAGTCAATATCTGTGAAAAGTTTAACCAAAGTGTTATTTTCTCTATTCAACCTGTAAACACTATCACCCTCACGACCTGAATAAGGCGGAATATATTTGTCATCACCAAAGTAAGCAGCGATGTAGAGCTCACCATCTGATACACAAATGTCTAGAACACCACGTTTGCTCTGCTTTGAAGGATCGTTTATAGACAGCCATGTATCTCCACCGTCAGCAGAATAGACAATTTTTTTACCAACAACAGTGTATAGTTTATCACCAATAACCTCTAATTTGCTGACAGATGTATTTATTATGCCAGTGTTGCATTCTACCCAAGAATCCCCTGCATCTGTTGTGCGAAAGACCCCATTTCTTGATGTGCCTATGAAGACAGTATTATCATTGATTGGTAACACAGTTGAAACATCATCATGCATTACCCCCTCATTGATTGGTATCCAGGAATCACCCATATCCTCCGAAAGATAGATCAAACCGTCATTAGTGCCGGCGTAGAGCCTTTCGCCTTGCCCGGCAATTGTCCGAACGCGATCACTTTCTTCTTTTACTTTTTCTGGGGTGATGAACGTCCATGTGTCGCCTGCGTCATTTGACCGGAAGATCCCAGTTTCTTTTCCCATAGATCCACTCATAAAAAGTAAATGTTTCATTGAAGCAAACGACTTAACATGAAAATCAGATGAAGAATGTTGCTTAAGTGAAGGATTTTGCTTAGGTGAAGAATTTGATCCTGGTTTATCTTGTGAATTGTTTTCTGACTCGACCCCATCTGAATCCTCAACGACAACTGGATTGGTAAGTGTCCACGTGTCTTCATTCACTGTTCTGCGAAAGAGTCCTTTTTTTGTAGCAGCAACCAACGTTGTCCCATGACTTGAGAGGCTAAAGACATTCCTCTGTGTAAGAATCGATTCTACATCCTTGCGATTATGAATCAGACGCGGGTCGTGCCCGAAGAGAAGACCAGGGAACTTTGTTCCGAGTCCATCATTGATTTGTGCCCATGAATTACCATCATTTGACTGCCAAAAACCGTAGATCCCAGTACTAACGTAGATATGCTCATCAAGAATAACTATGTCAAGAATATCAATGGCACTGATCAGCCCAGGGACTCGGAACGCAGATACGGGTTGCCAGGTGTTGCCAATATCAGTAGAAATGTATAATCCATCCCGCGTTCCAACATAGATCTTATTCCCCTTTTCAGCGAATGAAGTAACAAATGCAGAAATATACTTCAATCGTCCTCTATTGATTAATCCAGTATTAACTGGTGTCCAGTTGTTTCCATTATCAGTTGAGCGAAAAATACCTGCCTTCTCTGTCCCCGCAAGGAGCACCCCATGAGTGGTTTTATAAAGCGTTGTTATCTCACCACCGTAAGGACCATTCGTTTGTTTCCATGTGCCTTTGAAATTAGTTCTTTCAGTATCATCCGTCTGTGCTGCACCAAATAGTGATGTCCCGGGTTCCTGTCCCGTTCCATCATTGTTACTGAGCACATCAGAACGACGAACTTGATTGTTAATTGTTGGTTTGGCAGGGGTTTCCAAGACCAATCGTGCGTCAACGATTTCAACTGTTCGTTCAGATTGTGCAGTCAAACTAAACGGCTTCTGAAACCGAATTAGGTTTTGTGCTCCAAAGCCTATTAGTAGAACAACTAAAATGGCTGAGACAGCAGATATTGCTAAAGGTACTAAAGGTTTACTTCCTGATGGCGTTACTGGATTGAGACGTGATATTTCCTTCATGATGTTTTCTGTCATTTGTGTTGGCAGTTGGAAACTGCTAAGGTTTTCTTGTATCACTGCTTCCTCCTTCTTTAACCGCTCTCTGGCTCGGTGAAGTCGACTTTTAACCGTGTTCGGAGATACACCCAAAAACCTACCAATCTCTTCACACGTTAAGCCTGCGAGGTAGTGCATTGTTACCACTGTCCGTTCACTCTCGCGGAGTTTATCGAGTAACTTCCGAACAATTGCTCGACGATTTTGATTCGCTGCTTCTTCACGTTGACGAGACGTATGGTCGGAATAATATACCTCTTCTAATTCCATTGGGTCTGTCTCCTCCAGAGATTGCAGTTGTGGCTTTTTCTTTCGGTGCCACATGTTACACTTGTTACTGGTTATGACATAGAGCCATCCCGCAAATCGGTTGTGATGTGTGAGGGTTGCGAGTTTTTGATACGCAGTGACGAAGGCATCTTGTGTAATCTCTTGTGCAATGTGGAAATCACCAATTTTCTGCCACGCCAAAGCGTGTATCTGTTCTTGGTATTTTTCTACAAGTGCAGCAAAGGCGTGTTGATCACCTTCAAGTGTACGTTCAATCAATTCAGCATCATTATGTTTCATGGAACACCTCACAAATAGACTAATCTTTTAATATAAAGATGTTATTTGCCTTATGAAGGTTGCATTTATTAGAAAAAAGTACGTGATTGAAAGAGAAAGACCAATTTTGTGCAGCTTCGCGCAGTGAAAATTATGAAGAAATTTCTACGGGTAGATGCGGTTTCCTAACCGCATCTATGACACTGAACAAACACCGGTTCGGTTAGGAAACCGAACCTACCGTAGTGTGAAAATAATTATGATTTTTACTATAAAAGGATAGCATATAGTTGGACAATTGCCAACTATAGCAAATCAGATTTCAGGCTTTTAAGATAGTTGGAAGCGATACCTGCAAAGAAGAAAGGCGCGCTTGGAAGCACGCCTATAATACCAAATTAACTTGATTCTAATCCATCGGCAGAATACGCGGTTGGTATTCTGCATTGGTTAGGAAACCGCACCTACCGTCTGAAGAGAATTAACGATCTGTTTCTTCCTGCGTTGGTACTACCCGCGTTGGTAACGTAACTGTCGCACCTGTTGGGGTCCTTACGCTCGTAGTTGAACGTCTTTTTAGGATGCCGAACAACCTTTTTTCATAATAAGATAAACCCAATAGTGGGTGTTCCATTTCTGACAGTTCTCTATAGTAATTTCTATCAATATATGTCAAGACACCGTGCCAACGTTCTGCAATTTCGGTATCTTCTGGTCTTTCTTTTAGAATTTGTTCTAACACGCCGCTTGATCGTTGATATGTGGAAGTTCTTGCACGTATATGCGTTGAATATCCATCAATATATACTATTGATTTAGGCAATTCCCACATCTTGCCATCGGTAAGTTCATGGCTGGGTTCACCAAGTTGATCAGTACTCTTTTGAACAAAATATTTAGCATTTGTAGTCGGCTTTTGCGTTATATATCCAGCTGAACGTAATTTATTATCTCTAAAATTATACACAAGATAAACAGGAACTTTCTCAATTACAGATTTGTAAATAAGTAGATCCGGTGTATGCGTAAACGGTGCTTTACCTCTTTCAATTAACTCTACACGTTCCTGTGAGTAACCCCACCGCACCTCACGAAAATCAGAATTGCCTTGCATATCTTCAGAAACAATATTGTGAAAGGTAGAACACCCTATGAAAAACGTCGAAATAATAAGTAATCCAGATAAGAAATGAAGTTTTGTGATGTTCACTACGGTCAAGCCTCCTTTATGATTTCTGTTTTCTAACACCATTTCTAACTGATTATACGTCAAAATAATTAGAGTTGGTATTATTTACATAATTTACTATAAGAGAAAATGCGTAAGTCCATTGTTATACCTTACTGCAAAATCAACATTTTGCGCAGGAACGACACATTGTCTGCCTGCAGTTGATAGAAATAGATACCACTTGTCACCTTTTCACCGAACTCGTTTGTGCCATCCCAATGCGCCGCACGTCCACGCGTTTGATATACACCCACCTGTTGATACCCCAAATCAAGTTGGCGGACCACAGTGCCACGCGCATCATAGATCGTAATCTGCACGTCACTGGCATTTGCTAAACGATACGGTATCCACGTCTCCGGGTTGAACGGGTTCGGATAGTTTTGGAACAGTTCGGTACGCTTTATCTGACCGAGTGTGACAAGTTTCTTGCCGCGTGACTCAACGGAAAACGGCTCATCCACATCTGTCTCATCAGCCACAGACCTGTAATCCCACAACAGCACGGTGCCGTCCCCACTTCCACTTGCAAATGTTCTTTCATCAGGACTGAACGCTACGCTTTCGACCCACCAAGTATGTCCTCTAAGTATTCTCTTTTCTTCGCCAGTAGTCACATCCCACAGACGGATGGTGTTGTCTAAACTTCCACTTGCAAGTGTCTTTCCATCCGGACTGAACGCTACGCTTCTGACGTGAACTGTATGTCCATTGAGTATTCCCTTTTCTTCTCCGGTATCAACATCCCACAGACGGATGGTGTTGTCCCAACCTCCACTTGCAAGCGTTTTTCCATCCGGACTGAAAGCAATGCTCCAGACCACTGTATGTCCATTGAATATTCTCTTTTCTTCACCTGTATCAACATCCCACAGACGGATGGTGCTGTCATAACTTCCACTTGCGAGTGTCTTTCCATCCGGACTGAACGCTACGCTTGTGACCCCCGTTCTATGTCCTCTGAGTATTTGCTTTTCTTCGCCGTTAGCAACATCCCACAGACGGATCGTGCTGTCCCGACTTCCACTTGCGAGTGTCTTTCCATCCGGACTGAACGCTATGCTTGTAATCCTCGTTCTATGTCCTCTGAGTATTTGCTTTTCTTCGCCGTTAGCAACATCCCACAGACGGATCGTGCTGTCATAACTTCCACTTGCGAGCATCTTCCCATCCGGACTGAACGTTACACTTGTGACCCCCATTGTATGTCCTCTGAGTATTTGCTTTTCTTCGCCGTTAGCAACATCCCATAGACGGATAGTACTGTCCTCATTTCCACTTGCGAGGATTCTTCCATCCGGACTGAACGCTACGCTTCTGAGATACCTTGTATGTCCTTTGGATATTCTTTTTTCTTCGCCTGTATCAACATTCCACAGACTGATGGTGTTGCCCCTGCTTCCACTTACAAGTGTTTTTCCATCCGGACTGAACGTTACACTTATGACAAATGCTATATCTCCTTTGAGCATTCTTTTTTCTTCGCCTGTATCAACATCCCACAGACGAATGGTGTTGTCCCAACCTCCACTTGCAAGCGTTTTCCCATCCGGACTGAACGCTATGCTTTCGACCCACCCTATATGTCCTCTAAGTATTCCCTTTTCTTCTCCGGTATCAACATCCCACAGACGGATGGTGCTGTCCCTGCTTCCACTTGCGAGCGTTTTTCCATCCGGATTGAACGCTACGCTATAGACAAACCCTGTATGTCCTTTGAGTATTCTCTTTTCTTCGCCGTTAGCAACATCCCACAGACGGATGGTGCTGTCTAAACTTCCACTTGTGAGCGTTTTTCCACCCGGACTGAACGCTACGCTTGTGACGAGCGCTGTATGTCCTTTAAGTATTCTCTTTTCTTCGCCGTTAGCAACATCCCACAGACGGATCGTGTCGTCCCCACTTCCACTTGCGATTGTTTTTCCATCCGGACTGAACGCTATGCTTTCGACCCACCCTGTATGTCCTTTAAGTATTCTCTTTTCTTCTCCGGTATCAACATCCCACAGACGGATGGTGCTGTCATAACTTCCACTTGCAAGTGTATTCCCATCTGGACTGAACGCTACGCTATAGACAAACCCTGTATGTCCAGTATATAGGTCCAGTTCTTCACCTGTCTGTGCATCATATATCCAAACACCTATGCTACTCGCCACTGCCAGTTTAGGGCTGTCTGGGGAATATGTAATTTCACGGTTACTTCCTTTCCCAAACCGCACTTTCGCGCCTTCGGGTAACTCCCAACGTGTGTGGTCTTGAGCGAAGGTGTTTAATATAAAGGCAAATATCGTCAAAAGAACAGTTAGAATGAAATATAGTTTGTTTTTCATGAGAAAGTTTCCCCCAATTTTGTCATTAACAGGACTTACGCAATAATGTTTGACATAGGCTCGCCAAAACACTAATATGGTGTGCAAGGAAGTAGATAAAATGAGGAATGTGTATAAATAATTTAATTCAGATTTTCGTTCCAATAAGTAACCATCGTCAGGTATACTCCTCATGGTGAACCGTGATTCTCTTTATTCCGTCATACGTTCAGCTTGTTTCAACCGCCCCCAAAGGGTTGTCTGGGTGTCCACAGTCGGAGAAACGGAGAAAAAACTTCCGGGGACCCAGGCGGGAGAAGAATTTCGCACAGGATCTTGTGTGATTTGCCGTGGCTCGCCCCCTTTGACAGAAACGATAAAAATATGTCGCACCGCATTCGGGTTATCCGGAGGATTCGCAATTTCTGCATCGTAGGCATCGTAGGCAATCCACTTACCATCACGGGACCACGCAGGATTGTCACTCCAAAACCCAAGACGTGAAATGCGGCGGGCGTTTTGTCCATCTGTATCCATGATGTAGATATCATTCCCATCCCCATCATTACCGACACAAGCAATCTGTTTTCCATCAGGTGACCAAGCAGGATTTAAACAAGGTCCGACTCCATGTAGCAGCTTTATAATCTGTCGGGGATGTTTTCCATCTGCGTCCATCACATAGATACCGCTACCGACACCGCCAGAACCGAAAGCAATTGATTGCCCATCTGGAAACCAGGCTGGGGTAAGGTTGAATTTTCCTTGGTTAGTCAGTCTCTGTAGATTATTGCCGTTGATATCTATTTTGTAGATATGATATTCCCCTGTTCTCTCGGCTACAAAAGCGATCCAATCTCCATCAGGTGACCAGGCAGGAGAAAAAGCTGACCATACAGGATCAAAATCGTTTTCTGGACGTGTTGTCAACCGACGCGCCTGAGCTTCATTGAATTTCTGAATATAGATATCAAAATTTCCATCACGGTTCGACGCAAAAGCAAAAGAACGCCCATCTGGTGCCCACGTTGCACCAGTGTCGTCTGCGGGGTGGTTTGTTAGGTTGCGTAGATTCTCACCGTTTGTATCAACAATGTAGATGTCAGTTTGCCCTGTACGGTTAGAATGGAAAGAAATATACTGAGCTCCCCAAGTGTTTACGGTAAGCAGAAACAAACTGAGCAGTAATGTCATTCCAAACAACATATAGGTGCGTTTCATTTTTAATCTCCTGGAAGATCACTTAGGCTATTGTAGCAGTTTGGACGATTTGTGACGACCTTTTAAAATTTATCGGTCATCGCACACACCCACAAGCACAGTTGTCAGATGCTGAAGTGATGACGACAGCGATTATCGCAGCACACTATTATGGAGGCAATCATCAAACCCTTTCAGTCCATTGAAAGCATTCGGATTTATCCGAATGTGTTAGGACACTCACGATATAATACCAATTCTATTAATGAATTTCCCTTTTGAATTAGAATGTAAGAGGCGCAATGAATTGCGCGACTACGAACCATCTATCTTTTAAAGGTTATGTTATTTTTTAGAAATGGTATTAGTTCATTGTGCAGACGGTTGTTCCCGTCGGAGGCTCTATGTTAAAGCAAGATGAGGGCATGTGTTCATTAATTCTAACGTTGGAATAACGCATCGTTTGAATTCGGATAACCGTTTCCTGCCCCGCTGGATCAATAAAGATTGTCGTGGACTGTCCGGATTCAGAGAACCAGAAGTCAGAAGCAACCTCTTGGAAGTTGAAATCTTTTATAACACGTATCTGCAATTCTCCGTCTATCGGATTAGAATACATAAAACGTTCAGAGCGATAGTTTTTCTTGTGAGTTATCAGGTCAGAATTACCGGATATTCTTGATTTGTGCCCATTGCCTTGTTAATTTACCAGCGGGTTCAATTGGGAAATAAATGGCATCAATTTTGGCTAATTCATAGTCGCCCCCTACGCCGAAGTGCATACCCCATCCACCACCACGTTCACTGACCTTTATCATGATCAAATTATTTCCTTTTATTAGATCAACCTTTAAATCATCTTGGAAGGTGTCTTCATTGCCGAGATTCCGGTTCTCCGCGTGGGTATGAACAACTTCGCCATTAACCCAAACCTTAACTGAGTCATCACTACTGACACCCATCGCTACGTTTTTTTGCGCTCTTTTCGTTTTGAGGACAATTAGCGCATAAGATGTTATATGATCTAACTCACCAGCCTCAAAACCTATCTCATTAACGAGATCATTAATATTTCCGTTATCGGTAAGTGTGCCAGATGTCCACTCATAATTACCAACTTTCTTGCCTTCTCTTGCACCGTTTTTGGCGATTTTATCTTCCGTGACTCTGCCGTTGCTGGCTTCAACAAGTGAATCAAAATGGGTAGAATTTGCACCACCTTGTCCACCTACAGTTTTAGCAATCATCCAGAGATACGGACCAAGAATTTTTTCTTGAGCATCAGCAGTCAGCGTCATCACCGTAAGACTTATAAGAAAAGCCAATCCTATTATACACAATTTTCTGAACATTATATATAACCTCCTAAAATCAATACCTTCGCCAACTTTTTGAGTTGATTCGAATGGATAGTTAATAAATTCACCTATAGGTGTCAATTTACGGATTTATTTCAAGTTTTACACAATTTAGCAAACCTAACACCCAACGCAGCTGGACGCAAGCGAAACCCAACTTACGAAATAATGCAATATAATCACTTAGAAATGGTATTTTCCTCATGGTGAACCTTAATTCTCTTTATTGCGTCATACGTTCAGCTTGTTTGAACCGACCCCAAAGGGTTGCCTGGGTGTCCACAGTCGGAGAAACGGAGAAAAAACTTCCGGGGACCCAGGCTGGAGAATCATCCTGACTAGGATGCTGTGTAATTTGCCGTGGCTCGCCCCCCTCAACAGAAACGATAAAAATGTGTCGCTCCCTATTCGGGTTTTCCGGAGGATTCACAATTTCTGCATCGTCGGCCTGGTAGGCAATCCACTTACCATCAGGAGACCACGCAGGCTGGATGCTCCAAGTCCCAAGAGGTGACACGCGGCGGGCGTTTTGTCCATCTGTATCCATGATGTAGATATCCTGCCCATTATTAACGAGAACACAAGCAATCTGTTTTCCATCAGGCGACCAAGCAGGATCGAAAATAAAAGCGATTATATTTACCTGGATTTTAATCTGTCTAGAATTTTTTCCATCTGCGTCCATCACATAGATACCGCTCCCAATAACACCGAAAGCAATTGATTTTCCATCTGGAGACCAGGTTGGGTTACGGATGTGTTTCCCTAGGTTAGTCAGTCTCTGTAGATTTTTGCCGTTGATATCAATTTTGTAGATATGAGATTCCTCTGTTCTCCCTGCTACAAAAGCGATCCAATTTCCATCAGGTGACCAGGCAGGAGAAAAAGCTGCCCAGACAGGATCAAAATCGTCCTCCGGATCGTCCTCCGGACGGTGTGTCAACCGACGTGCCTGAGCTTCATTGAATTTCTGAATATAGATATCAAAATTTCCATCACGGTTCGATGCAAAAGCAAAAGAACGCCCATCTGGTGCCCACGTAGCATCATTGTCCTCTGCGGGGTGGTTTGTTAGGTTGCGTAGATTCTCACCGTTTGTATCAACAATGTAGATGTCAGTTTGCCCTGTACGGTTAGAATGGAAAGAAATATACTGAGCTCCCCAAGTGTTTACGGTAAGCAGAAACAA
Source organism: Candidatus Poribacteria bacterium (assembly GCA_965214095.1). GTDB lineage: Bacteria > Poribacteria > WGA-4E > WGA-4E > WGA-3G > MSPOR6. Next base: position 4,879,377 of record OZ243938.1, read on the forward strand.
ACTGAGCAGTAATGTCATTCCAAACAACATATAGGTGCGTTTCATTTTGTACCTCCTGGAAAATCACTTAGGCTGGATGCATGAAGTTAATTATAAATCCTTATGGACTTAAAAGTTTTGTGGTATAAAACGTCTATCGGATTAAGTAGCAACTTAGGCTATTGTAGCAGTTTGGACGATTTGTGACGACCTTTGAATGTTCACTATGATTGGTTACTGATCCGTTGAATCGTCAAGTAAAAAACGTAACACACCCCGTTCTCTTGTTCCTACATAAAGCGTATTCCCATCAACATCAAGACATGTAATAGTATATGCGATATAATGCGGAATTTTCGGAGTAATTTGTTCCCACATAGTCATACCACTTTTCACTTGAAATATTCTTCTCTTTGCTTCCCCGTAAACCGTTGTCCCTTCCGCAGCAAACATATTAATAATAAGCGGTTTTCCTTTTGCACCGGTGAGTGTGTACCAATCAGTTCCATTAGTTGACATCACAACACCTTTATCGGTTGCAACATAGACAAAGTCACCTGCAAAAGTTATTGCTTTGTAATGATCTACAGGATATGGAAGGTTTCCTGTAACATCACTCCATGTCATGCCTTCATCAAGAGATTGCATCAGTTGACCTTCTTTTTCTCCAACGTAAATTGTGTTTCCAGACACAGCAAATCTAAATCCAACGGCATCTATATATGGATTATTTGCATAGCAAAAAGTCCTATCTTCACTAACCCCTTTATCTAATAACCCCGTATTGATCCATTCGGTATTACCCGGTTTCCATCTAAAGAGTTGATAGTTGTATTCAACATAATATGTCCCATTGATAACAGCAAGACCACCAAGCTGCGATTCAGAGAACGAACCGTCCCCATGCGGCACATTTCGTGCCATAAAACCGGTAGGACGATTTAATTGAAGGTTTTCCTTCCGCCGATCAATTTTGTCTAAAATTGGCATTTCAGACACTTTGATGAGACTATTGTCTTGAGTGGAAAGACGGAAAAAACAAGGTGCACCTAATTTATCGTCTCTCACGAAAATTTCTCCATTGGATTCCATAATACGTGTGATAAAACCTGTATCACCATTAACAAGTGTCCAAGATTCGCCTTTGTCAGTTGAATGGACAAATCCATTTGCCGAATTGGCGTAAAGAGTGCCGTTGACAGCAATCAATTGCCAAACTTCTGTATTTACGAGTCCGGTATTGAATTGATCCCACGATTTACCACCATCTGTTGTGCGATGTATCCCGTAGTTTCCGCTTCTGTAGTAGGTGTCCTCATTTACCGTAACTATTGCAAAAGCATTTCCTAGATCCACTGTGTCTTCGGTTTTCCATGTTTTACCAGAATCTGACGAATAGTAATGTTTCTTTTGATCTACAAGCATTAACTTATTTTCTGTTACGGTAATTTTTAATGGACTGTATCCTGTTGACTTATGTGGTGATTTAGTATCTTCTTTCTTAATGTCTTTTTTGCCCTTTGAAGTCCCATTCAATAAATTGATTGTTGATAGTTCCTCTTTATCTGTATTATCTTTTCTCGGCGTAATATTCCTCCATGTTTTTCCATGATCAGTTGATTGGAACAGTGCCCATGACAAATCTGTTGCTGCTTGTGCACGAAAGATTTCACGTCGTAAGGACCAAGGAGTCTCCCGTAGTTCTACATAGGAATCACGAGTGATTGCATGTATGGGTTTTCCACCTCTACCTAGAAACACTCGAAAACTATTATCAATATGATAACTTCTGGCAACATAGAGAAAGTTGTCTTTCACTTCCATAGATATTATAGGCAAATATGTACTTTTTTCACCTATTTCATCAAGGAATATCTGTTCCCATGTGTTTCCATTCAGACGATAGAGTCCTTTATTGGTACCGACATAGACAGTGTTATCTATAACAGCAATTGCACGAGGTTGAACGCTTGGGTATTTATTATCAAATGGTGTCAACCGAACCCATGATGCACCATTATCCTCTGAACGGTATACACCGTTATCACCAGAATAGGTAACTTCATCAACAAGACACAGATAGAATGCTTGATCCAGAATCGTCATATCGATAAGTCCACCTCCAGGATGCTCAGAGAATGTTTTCCATGTTTTCCCTCTATCCGTTGATCTCAGGATTTTTTTGTCTGTGGCAAGATACAGTATACCGTCTTTTTCAACCATTGGTCCGGATCGCATGCCGCTCAATTGTTCTTTATCTGAGAATATATCACGTGAGTAGATAAGATTCCACGCTGCAGCGTCATCTGTGAGTTTATAGATTCCGCGTGGTGTACCTGCAAATACATCTTCATCAACTGTTGCATAGAGATTGACGACTCTTCCCCCTACAGGTCCATTTGTTTCGTTCCATTCTCCTTTCTTATCTGAAATACCTTCTTTCTCTTGTGATGCAGCAAATTGAGATGTCCCCGGTTCCTGTCCTGTGCCATCATTGTTACTAAGTTCATCAGAACGACCAACCTGATTACTAATTGCTGGTTTAGCAGGGGATTCCAAGACTAATCGTGCGTCAACGATTTCAATCGTTGGTTCGGATTGTGCAGTCAAACTAAAAGGCTTCTGAAACCGACTTGGGTTTTGTGTTCCAAAGCCTATTAGTAAAACAACTAAAATGGCTGAGACAGCAGATATTGCTAACGGTATGAAGGGTTTGTTAGCAGTTGGTGCCGCTGGCATAAGTCGTGACACCTTTTCCATGATGTGTTCTGTCATTTGGGTTGGTAGTTGGAAACTGCCCAAGTTTTCTTCAATTATTGCTTCCTCCTTCTTTAGTCGGTTGCGTGCGCGATGAAGTTTACTCCGAACCGTGTTCGGAGACATACCCAAAAACTTACCAATCTCTTCACATGGCATTTCTGCGATGTAATATAAATTTACTACTGTGCGGTCACTCTCTTGCAGTGTACTGAGTAATTTCTGAACTATGCCACGTCGTTTTTGATTTGCTGCTTCTTCGCGTTGATGTGTCATATATTCTGAATAATACACCTCCTCTAATTCAACAGGATCAGTTTCTTCTAATGATTGGAATTCTAACCTGCTCTTTCTGAACCAATTCTTGCACTTGTTATCTGCAATGACATATAACCATCCCGAAAGGCGGTTATGGCGTTTGAGTGTAGAAAGTTTGTGATACGCAGTGAGGAACACATCTTGTGTGATTTCCTGAGCAATATGGAAATCACCGATTTTCTGCCACACCAATGCGTGTATCTGTTTTTGGTACTTTTCGACAAGTTCAGAAAACGCTTGCTGATCACCAGTTATGGTTTTTTGAATCAGATCAGAATCTGAGTTATTCATTGCACACCTCAAATGCATTTATGGTTAAATTTGAAAATAATTATACACTTCCATACCCCGGTAGGTGCGATTTCCTAATCGCACCGTTGTAGACTGTATAAATAATTCCATAATCTACCATAGTCTTTTAATATATAGACACCTTTTTGAGGATGAAAATTGCACTTTTTGGTAAAATCTTATTTTTTTTGAGGAAAAATGTTAGGTAGGCATCAGAATGAACAAATTGGAGTTTTGTTAGAAGAGATAATATGTATGTGCTACATGAAAACAATACCTCAATGCGTGAGTGTATAAACAATAGCATTTATACCCATTTGAAATGCCATGTCTGAGAACTTACGAGGATAGTAAGGCTCTGCTGCATTCTGCCATGCATCTCCTAAGTCAGTATTGAAGTTTATCATCATCATAATTCGACCATGGTCATCAAAGACACCCATGCATCGTACGTCAAAACCATCCTTTTCATGTGTTCTTCCTGCACGATATGCTGCAGGGGCGGGGATTTGCATCAGACTCTTAATTTCGTAGAAGCAGTCAAAGAGAGGGTGTGACATCGGTATATCTCTCGGTTCGCGTTTTGGGAATATTTTCTTGTATTGTTTATAAAATCTTTTCCACTGTTCTGTTCCGTGAAAATCATCTGTCATGATAAAACCACCACGCAAAAGATATTCGCGGAGATTGGCAGCTTCTTTTTTCGAAAGGTTAAGTCTACTCAATTCTGCGATATATGCAAAAGGATAGTCAAAAAGTTCAGATGAACCTACCTCAATTATAGTTTCTTGTGGACTTGCTTTTATGTTTGTCTGTTTGCGAAGTTGAGTAAGTAGGTTTCGGTCTGCAGCGGGGTAGTCTATATCCCATAGACTCTTATACCGAAAACTACCATTATATTTCAATCGGACAAAGGTAAAATCGTATAGTGACTCATCACCGATGGAATCTGGATTGATGAATAGAGCAAAGGTTATTATAATAAGTGTGATTGGTATATGTTTCATTGGAAAGCAATCCTGTATTTTTTATAGAGTTTTTCTCAAATTATATCATGTGCTTGGAAGTATGTAAATGCGAAGTTTGATTGGAATGTATTTGGTAAGAAAATAGGTCCACTTAAACTCAAAGAATTTTGTTGTCCTATTTGTCAAGTGCGTAACGAAGTACACCGCGCCCTCTTGTTCCTACATAAAGGGTATTTACATCAACATCAAGACATGTAACCAGATAGGGAATTTTGGGTGTGACTTGTTGCCACATAAGAATATCACTGTTTACCTTGTATATCATATTCTTTGCTTCACCGTATACCGTTGTCCCATCCACTGTAAACATTGTAATAATAAGTGGTTTTCCTTCTTCATCAGTGATTATTTGCCAATCAATACCGTCGCTTGATCTAATAACACCTTTGTCCGTTGCTACATAGACAAAGTTGTCAGCTAAAACTATTGCCTTGAAATGATCTACAAAATATGGTAGGTTTTCTGATACATCGGTCCAAGTCAGTCCTTCATCAAGAGATTGCATCAGTTGCCCTTCTTTTTCGCCGACGTAAATTGTGTATTCAGACACTGCAAATCTAAATCCTACAGCATCTATAAATGAATTATTTGCATAGCAAAAAGACCTATCTTCACTAACCCCTTTATCTAATAACCCCGTATTGAACCATTCGGTATTACCCGGTTTCCATCTAAAGAGTTGATAGTTGTATTCAACATAATATATTCCATTAATAACAGCAAGACCGCCAAACTGCGATTCTGAGAAGAGACCGTTACCATGGGATATATTTCGTCCCATAAAACCGGTAGGACGATTTAATTGAAGGTTTTCCTTCCGCCGATCAATTTTGTCTAAAATTGGCATTTCAGACACTTTGATAAGACTATTGTCTTGAGTGGAAAGACGGAAAAAACGAGGGGCACCTAATTTATCGTCTCTCACGAAAATTTCTCCATTGGATTCCATAATACGTGTGATAAAACCTGTATCACCTTTAACAGGAGACCAAGTTTCACCACCATCGCTTGAATTGACAAATCCATCTATCGAATTAGCATACAGATTACCATCAACAGCAATCAATTGCCAAATATCTGTAGCTACAAGTCCGGAATTAAATTGATTCCATGATTCACCACCGTCTGTCGTGCGATGTATCCCGTAGTTTCCGCTTCTGTAGTAGGTGTCCTCATTTACCATAACTATTGCAGAAGCATTTCCTAGATCCACTGTGTCTTTGGTTTTCCAGGTTTTCCCAGAATCTGACGAATAGTAGTGTTTCGTTTGATCTACAAGTGTAACATTGTTTCCTTTTACACTAATTTTTAATGGACTGTATAATAATTTATGTGAGGCTTTAGTTTCTTTATTCTTTGTGTCTTTTTTGTCCGGTGAAATCACTTTCATTAAATTTACTATGGACAACTCCTTTTTATCTGTATTGTTTTTTCTCGGTGTAATTTTTTCCCATGTAGTCCCATGATCACTTGATACGAAAAGTTCCCAAGACAAACCTTTTGCTGCCCTTGGGTGCATGATGGGTGTATTCTCGAGAATCGAACGAAAGCCAATATCAATATGATAACTTCTGGCAACATAGAGAACATTATCAATAACTTCCATAGATATAATTGGTAAATATGTACTTTTTTCACCTATTTCATCAAGGAATATTTCCTCCCATGTATTTCCATCAAGCCGATAGAGTCCTTTATTTGTGCCGACAAATACCGTGTTTTCTATAACAGCTATCGCACGTGGTTCAATGTTTGGATAATTCTTGTCAAAAAGTGTCAGACGATTCCAAGATGCACCATTATCATCTGAACGGTATACACCGTTATCTTCAGAAAAGGTAAATTCATCGGAAAGACACAAGTAAAATGTATCGTCAAGAATCACTATTCCAATAAGTCCACCGCCTGGATGGACAGAAAATGTGTTCCATGTCTGTCCTCTATCTTTGGATGACAGGATTTCTCTATTTGATACAAGATACAAGATACCGTCTCTTTCAACCATTGGACCGGATGGCATGCCACTCAATTGTTTTCTATGTGAGAATATATTTCGATGGTTAATAAGTTCCCACTTACTTTTATCATCTGAGAGTCTGAAGATACCACTATGTGTTCCTGCAAATACATCTCCATCGTTTGTTGCGTAGAGATTAGCAACAACTCCACCAACAGGCCCCTGAGTTTGTCTCCATTGTCCTTTCTTATCTGATGTGCCATTATCCTCTTGTGATGCAGCATTACGTGTTGTGTCAGGATTATGTCCAGTGTTATTGCTATTATTGGTTATATTTGTAAATCCAACTCTGTTTTTAACTGTAGGTTCTGTTGGAGATTCTAAGAAGATTGGAACGTCAACGATTTCAATAGTTGATTCAGATGCAGCCTCTAAACTATACGGTATTTGGTAACGATATAAGTTTTGCGTACCCACACCCATCAGTAGAAAGACGAATATAGCAGAGACAGCAGATACTGCGAACGGGACAAATGGTTTGGGTGCAGTTGTAGGTGATGGTTTTAGTTGTGATATTTTCTTCATAATGTTTTCTGTCATTTGAGTTGGCAGTTGAAAACTATTTAGGTTCTCTTTTATCATTGATTCTTCCTTCTTCATTTTGTTTCGTGCCCGGTGTAGTCTACTTCTAACAGTGTTAGGAGATACTCCCAGAAACTTACCGATTTCTTCGCATGTCATTTCAGCAATGTAATACATTGTTACGACTGTTTTCTCACTTTCTTGCAGCTTGCTTAGCAGTTTTCGTACTAATGCTCGCTGTTTTCGATTGGCAGCTTCTTCGCGTTTACTGGTCATATAATTGGAATAATATACCTCCTCTAATTCAACAGGATTAGTCGTTTCTAACGATTGTGGCTGCGGTTTTTTCTTTCTGTGCCACGCAATACATTTGCGATTGGTAATCACATAGAGCCATCCAACAAAGCAATTATGGTTAGTAAGTGTGGCAAGTTTTTGGTATGCTGTAAGGAACGTATCTTGTGTAATCTCTTGAGCAATATGGAAATCACCAATTTTTTGCCATGCCAGTGCATGTACCTGTTTTTGGTATTTATTTACAAGAGTAGCAAAGGCTTTCTCATCACCGTCTAATGTGTGTTGAATCAGTTCAGAATCATCGTTTTTCATGTGAGACCTCAATAGCAAAATGATACTTTAAAATATATAGACGCGATTTTTGAAGCAATAATTGCATGTTTAATCGGAAAATGCAAATTGAAAAGGAATTGTTTCAATTAAAAGAAAAATGAATGATTGTAATTATAGGTCATCAGTTATGCAGTTTGTATCCGATAGAACTGATGCCACATTATTATAGCACATAGACTGAAATACCTAAAACTCTAGCTCGTTTGGTCAGGGTTATTTAGTATTAAGTATTTTCCAATTGATTAGTTTTACTAAGAGTTAGGTTCAGATAATAGTTATGCATAGTAGTAGGCACACTCCGTGTGCCGTCAAAATGTGAACGGGTTACGGCACACGGAGTGTGCCTACTACTATGCATCGCTTTATACTGATATGTGAACAAATGTGTCAGAATTCCATAAAACTAAATATCCCTGATTTTCAGGATAAATTCTTGACAGTTAAATGGTATTGGATAGATATTAACTTCAATGCATCAGTTTTGGAATTGAAATCATCTTTTTACAATACAATTCAGTTGAAGAAATGTCTATTTTGAAACTCCTATTTGTCAAGTGCGTAACGAAGCACACCACGTCCAAAAGTTCCAACATAGACGTTACTCCCATCAACATCTAAGCATGTAGCGGAATATGGGATTTCTGGAGTAACTTTTTTCCATGTGCTAAGTTCCTCTTTTAGTTGATAGATAGTATTCTTTGCTAAGCTATACAATCTATTTCCATCAACATCAAACTTTATGACTTCAAGCGGTTTTCCTTCAATGTCTGGGACTGTTTTCCAATCTATCCCGTTGTTTGATCGTATAACACCCTTATCAGTTCCGACATATACATTCTGTTCAAGATAGGTAATGTCATGGAAAATCTCAACTGAGAATGGCAGGTTTTCAGTAACATTGTTCCAGGTATCACCTTCATCAAAGGATTGTAGGAGTTGACCGACTTGTTTTCCTACATATAAGGTCTTTCCTGAAACTGCAAGTTCAAAATTTGGGTTATATACCATCCTATCGTTGTCTTCATACTTTAATGAAGTAATGTACCATTCAGAAGTACCCGGTTTCCACCTCAATAACTGGTTTCTGAACTCTACATAGAATGTTGAATTACTGACTGCATAATTTGAGATCCTATCGGGTTCTTTAATTTCAACTCGTTGTAAGGAAGTGTCATCAATATCAACAGACAACTGAGGAATAGGATACGTATCAATTTCAATCCAATCAGAGTCATTAGACATCATTAATTTTGGCATGTCTTGAATATTCATTAGTTCATTTTCTTCATCTGAAAGACGCAAAATTGGATTATTTCCTTCAGATACATAAAGAACTCCATTATTGTCAACCATCAGACTATCACTATACTCATACAATGCAACAGGTTCCCAGGACTTTCCATAGTCCATTGACGCTAAGATACCTTTATTTGCGACTCGAACATAAAGAATCTTATTCATAGATACGACATCCAATACCATAGTTGCTATCAGACCAGCATTGAATTGATGCCAGTTCTTCCCTTCCTCTGTAGTTCTATAAATTCCCTGATAACCTGATTTATAGAAAGTATTTGAGTCATATACTAATATACTCATAGTGCTGTATACTAAAGTTGAGTTAATTAAGTCCGGTAAAATCCAGTTTTCCCCGCCATCATTCGAAATATAATGATATCTACCATCCACTAATAATATTTTGTCATCTTGAGCTGCGATTCTTGCCCCAATCCCACTTCCCATAGATCTCAAATGTGAGTCCTTATCTCTTGGATCTATACAATCCCAAGTATTGCCATTGTCATTAGATTTATAGACAGTCCATCCCTTATGACTCAACATCAAGATTTTAGAATCCTTACTGACTGCAAAATTGTTTTCTTGACCTGTTACAACATAAATATGCTTTTCGGTTGCTACCATATCAAGGATTGAATCGTCTTTAGCATCTGCTTCTGGTGTTACAGACATAAATTCCCATTTCTCGTTATCATATCGGAACAATCCATCATCGGTACCGACAAAAACTGTGTTTTTAATGGCTGCGATAGAGCGGATTTTCCTATCTGTCAAACCTACTGACAGTTCGATCCAAGTCTTACCCGTGTCAATTGATCGGAATACTGCATCGTGAAACGCAAGATAAATCGTAAGATCACTTTTTGAATCTGGAAGTCCATCTGCAAGTATCATGCCTATAGGTGTTCCCTCTTTTGACTTGCAGAAAAACTTCCATGTTTCTCCTCTATCTGTTGAAACCAATATCTCTGTGTCGTTTGCAAGATAAAGGTGTTCATACCTTTCTACAACAGGCCACCATAAATAACGTCTAATTTCACCGTGATAAATTGGACCCTCAATATTGTTAATAAGTTCCCATGCCGACCCATCATCATTCAGTCTGTAAAGTCCGTTTCGTGTTCCTGCAAAAACGTCTCCGTTTGTAGTTCTAAACAATGAAGGGACAGTTCCACCTTCCGGTCCTGTTGTTTGTACCCACTTCTGTTTTACGTTTGAGACCTCTGTCTGATCCTGTTGTGCTGCGGTAAAAAGAGAATCCTCAGAATTCAGTCCAATACCATTGTTTTCGGTTGGTATGCTGGATTCACCAACACGGTTTCGACTTATTGGTTCTGTTTGAGATTCCACAAAATTTCGCACATCAACTATTTCAATCATAGACTCAGACGATGCATCTATGCTATAAGGGGTTTGGTACTGATGTAACTTCATCGCACCTACTCCCATCAACAAAACTACAAAAATTGCAGAGGCAGCAGACAAAACCCACGGAACGAATGGTTTACTGATAGGTGTAGTAGTCGGTGTCAGTTGTGATATTTTCTTCATAATGTTTTCTGTCATTTGTGTTGGCAGTTGGAAACTGCTTAGATTTTCTTTTATCATTGCTTCTTCCTTTCTCAATCTGTTACGTGCACGACTAAGTCGGCTTCTGATTGTATTTGAGGATACACCAAGAAATTCACTAATTGAGTCACAAGACATTTCTCCAAGATAGTGAAGTGTCATCACTGTTCGTTCACTTTCTGGTAGCTTCTTCAGTAGATTTTGGACTAATTCCCTTCGTGCATCATCTGCATCTGCTTCCTGTTGCTCTTCAACATAAAATGTATATGCCACTTGGTCCACCTCTTTACTATCAACTGTCTCTATGGATTGTATCGGTATACGTTTCTTTCTACACCATTTATAACATAGACGTGTGGCAATAACGTAAAGCCATCCAGAGAATAGATTATGATTCTTCAATGTTCCGAGTTTTTGGTATGCCTTGAGAAATGCATCTTGTGTGATTTCTTGGGCAATATGAAAATCACCTATTTTCTGCCATACCAGTGCATGAACACCTTTTTGGTATTTTTCAACTAATGTTGTAAATGCTGTTTGGTCACCGTCTAATGTTCGTTGAATCAATATGGAATCTTTATTCTTCATTGAATTTCCTCGGTGTAATTACTTCCCTTGTTTAATTAGACGCGTCTCATGAAATGTATTGTTGCATTATTTTATGATATTGTAAAAAATGTATTTCGTTTTCTGTGTGAATATTCATAAATATTTTCAATTTGTACCTATATGTGTTATACTTTAACATAAGATCATTCAATCTATTCTATTTATTTTATCGTAAATTCACTTGTAGGAGGTGTTGAATGGCACAGGTGATAACAGATGAACAGTGGGAACATTTTAAGGAACACGGTTTTGTACGTATTGGTCAGGTAGCCACAGATGATGAGTTTGCGCAGTTACAACTGCGTATGGATGACATCATGCTTGGAAAAGCACCACTGAACTATGACCAAATTATGATGCAACTTGATAGGGAACCTGGCACAGACAGACCCGGTCCGCAATCCGCTGGACATAAAGGTGCGACGTTGTTGTATCGCAAAATACAAAATCTTGAATTTGACCCCCTATTTTTAGCATACCTACAAAACCCTACCTTTGAAGAAGTTTGTGAGAAGATATACGGTGAAGGTGTACCTATTCTATGTTTCCGTGCGATGTTTATGAATAAACCCGCAGGTGAGGGAACATACCTTGTATGGCACCAAGATCGCTGGACAGACCTTGACCGTGATCCACAGATTACTATCTATACTGCATTAGACCGCGCAACGATTGAAAACGGTTGTGTGCATATCATACCCGGATCACATAGTAACCTTATAAACCCCTCTCACGGTTCAGGTTTCCTGAATCAAGAGCAGATTGATGAAATTGTTGAAAATTCCACTCCTTTACCCTTAGAATTAGAGGCAGGAGAGGTGGTATTATTGCACAATTGGTTGCTACACAGTTCTGGTACAAATGAGACAGATATTTCACGACGCGCATTTAGTGTATGTTATATGCACGGAGATACAAAGTCTCGCCATGGTGGAAAGTTTAGGCGCGTTTTCGGTGAAGGTGCTTTGAGTTTAGATGATTTGGCTAAAACAGCATAAATATTAAATTCAGGGTCTTTCTCTCAAGTAAACAGTATAACATTTTAGGAGTAAATAATGTCAAAAATTCGGCTTGCCATGATTGGGTGTGGCGGCAATTCTTCTGGACACGCAAGACGGATGAATTCTAATCCTGATGTGCAAATCGTTAGCACTTGTGATGTCAATACAGATATTGCAAATTCTTATATTGACCGAAATCTGTCCGACCTTAAACCACGTCCTGAAGGGTATGATAACATAACGAAAATGTTGTCTGAGACAAAACCTGATGCAGTTGTGATTTCCACTCCGCATACTTTACATTTTGAACAAGGCATGCAAGCTCTTGAAGCAGGTTGCCATGTTCTAATGGAAAAACCGATGGTTACATCTTCTGAAGATGCATACAAACTTGCTGAGAAAGTTGAGAAAACAGGACTAATATTGACAATCGGTTACAATACTCCATGTTCAGCTAATTTCCACTATATCCGTGAGATTGTTCGTAGTGGTGAGTTTGGAAAATTGGAGTTAGTCGTCGGTTATATCACGCAAAACTGGAAGAAAGCAACGGTGGGGGCATGGCGGCAGAAACCGGAACTCTCTGGTGGCGGACAAGCGTATGATAGCGGTGCACATCTATTGAACAGCCTCTGCTGGACAGTAGAATCGAAAGTTGAAGAAGTATATGCCTATACCGATAATCAAGAGACAGAAGTTGACATCAATTCATCAATAAACATCAAGTTTGAAACCGGTGTGCTTGCATCAATGGTGATAAGTGGAAATTGTCCAAGTCCCGGTGGTACGCACATGGCACTCGTTTTTGACAACGGTAGAATAGAAGTAGATGGTTGGGGTGGTGGCTGGATACGTGTTTGGAAAGGTGGCGAAGCTTTGGATCCACCTCCGATTACACCTGAGATGTCTGCAGGAAATCCAGATGATAATTTCATTGATGCAATTATGGGAAGGGCAGAACCACGCACCAATCCTTTGAATGGCATAATCCAATCAGAACTGATGGATTTGATTTACGAGTCTGCGGAAACAAAAACACCTGCGCGTCCTAAACGGTAGTCTTCATACAAAGGTGAAGAAATGGATCTTTTAGTCAGCTTAAGTCTGTCTTTATTGGCATTCTTTGTTGCCATCATTAATGTTTTTCATGAGATTTCCAATAAATCTGATAATGACAAAACAGACATGTTCGGGAAAAAATACCGAAGACTATATTATCGTCCTGGACGAATCTGTCCAGAATGCGGTTTTAGGGCAATAACTCAAATTCCAACCTGTCCTTCATGTAAAACGAAATTTCTCAAAGATCGTATAAATAAAATTGCACATCCTTATTTCTCTCTGGACAGTGAAGGGAAAAAGATGCATCACAGACATTTGTGATAACTTTCAAATCATAGTAAGAATCATAATTATTTACACACTACGGTAGGTTCGGTTTCCTAACCGAACCGGTGTTTGTTCAGTGTAAGAATCATAATGGTTTACACACTACGGTAGGTTCGGTTTCCTAACCGAACTGGTGTTTGTTCAGTCTCATAAATGCGGTTAGGAAACCGCATCTACCGAAGAGTGTGCACGTATATTTACATTTCACCATAATAATCAGACTATTAACTATAGGAACTATAAATGACAGAAAATCAACCGCAAGAATCGGAAGGATCATCTGAAGAACAAGATTTCAGATCTGGATATGTAAGTATTATCGGTGCACCGAATGTAGGGAAATCTACACTCCTGAATACAATCTTAGGACAGAAATTAGCAATCGTTACCCCCAAACCACAAACTACACGTAATCAAATTCGCGGCATTGTTACTACTGACACACATCAGATGATATTTGTTGATACACCAGGATTGATGGATCCTAAGTATCTTCTGCAATCTGAGATGGTACGAACTGCTTATGGTGCAATGCGTGATGCAGATGTCATTCTATTGGTTGTTGATGTATCACAGCAAAATGAAGCAATTGAAACAGAAATTATTAAAGAAATAAAACGTTTAAAAAGAGCCAAGAAGATACTCGTTCTAAATAAAGTAGATTTGGTTGACAAACGTACTCTCTTGCCACTCATTGAGGGTTTCAATGAGAAATCTCTATTTGATGAAATTGTACCGATTTCTGCGAAAACGGGTGATGGTGTGCCTTCTCTCCTTGAACAAGTTGCGCCTTTCCTACCATTTGGTCCACTCTATTATCCTGAAGACCAACTGAGTGATCTTCCAGAACGATTCTTTATTTCTGAAACTGTTAGAGAGAAGTTATTGCTCATAACAAAAAGGGAAGTACCCTATTCTTGTGCAGTTGTGGTTGAGGAGTTTGAAAAACGACAACGAAGGAATTCGGATGAGATACTTTATATACGAGCTATTATTTATGCAGAAAAACAGACACAAAAACAGATTATTATTGGAAAAGGTGGTAACATCGTTAAACAGGTGGGTGAATTAGCACGTCTTGATATAGAGAAGTTTTTGGAGACCCCAGTCTATTTAGAATTGTATGTAACAGTAAAGACTAATTGGCGAAGAGATACACAGAAACTAAAAGAGCTAGGTGGATTTTTAGAGTAAACAATTATATATTATAGTGAATTATAAATATAAGTTGACACTTTCAACCCACGGTAGGCGAGGTTTCCTAACCTCGCCGATGCAGAGTGTTCAAGTCATTTCAAAATCTACTATATTGAGGTAATGATGCTATGGCAGAAGCGTCAATTGAAATACACGGTGCAAGAGAACACAATCTAAAAAATATAGATATCAGCCTACCTAAGGATAAACTAATTGTATTTACTGGCGTTAGTGGTTCGGGCAAATCATCACTTGCAATCGATACATTATATGCAGAAGGACAACGGCGTTACATTGAATCACTTTCAGCGTATGCACGTCAGTTTTTAGGACAACTCGGTAAAGCCGAAGTAGACAAGATAGTAGGTTTATCCCCTTCAATAGCGATTGACCAAGGTTCATCAGGACATAATCCACGCTCAACGGTTGCCACAGTCACCGAAATTTACGATTATCTGAGAGTGCTATTTGCGCGTGCAGGTCAATTCCATTGTCTTGAATGTGACCAGTTAGTCGGTTCCCAAACAATTGCTGACATCGTATCACACATCCTCAGTTTTCCACCACGTTCACGATTAATGATATTAGCTCCGATTGTCAGAGGAAGACGGGGAGAATATCGGAAAGAGTTATCTGATGCCCGAAGGATGGGATTCGTTCGCGCAAGAATTGATGGGGAAGTCCACGAGATCAGCTCCAATATCGCACTCAACCCAAATCAACGGCACAACATTGATATTGTTGTTGATAGAATAATTATCAAAGAAGACATTGATAGTCGTGTCGCTGAAGCAGTGGAAACAGCTCTTTCACTCGGTGATGATAGTCTGATTGTCAATGTTGTTGCTTCTAACCGTTCTACTACAACCAAAGCGGCAGAAAGTGAAGATTTTCTATTTAGCAGACAATATGCCTGTGTAGATTGTCAAATAAGTTACGATGTACCCGAACCTCGTCATTTCTCATTTAATAGTCCTTACGGAATGTGTCAACATTGTAGAGGATTGGGTGTGCAGATGGCAATTTCACCCAAATTAATAGTAGCGGATGAATCACGCTCCATCTTGGATGGCGCATTAATTTTATGGGAAAAACCTGATCATCAGGAGAAAATGGTCCTACAGACCTTAGCATCACACCTTAAATTCAAAATTAACTCACCGTGGAAAGACTTAACAACGGATCAACAACATGCAATATTATATGGTACGGGTGATAAAGTCCTTTCATTTCGTGAACCTTCAAAAGGTCGTAGAAGGAATAGACGTATACGAGGAAGATTTCAAGGATTGATTCCAGCCCATGAAGAACGATTCCTATCGTTGTATGTTAATGAAGAAGGCGGGGAATCATACCTGCCAGATTATTTCGCTAAAGCACCATGTAGAGAATGCAATGGATCACGGCTGAATAAAGTTGTAACAGGAGTTAAACTTACTGATGTAGATATTACTGAAGTTCTGAATATGTCAATTCAGGATGCGACGTCCTTTTTCAATGGTCTGAAACTATCTGAACGACAGAATGTGATAGCTTCTGAACTCTTGAAAGAGATACGCACACGACTCGGTTTCCTTATGGATGTTGGATTAGGTTATCTCACGTTATCACGTTCTGCACCAACACTATCGGGTGGCGAAGCACAAAGGATACGACTTGCAAGTCAAGTCGGTGCGGGGTTACGCGATGTTACGTATGTCCTTGATGAACCGAGCATCGGTCTACACCCGCGTGACCACGCAGGTTTGCTGAAAACACTTATTAATCTACGGAATCAAGGCAATACAGTCATCGTCGTTGAACACGACGAAGCAACAATGTTGGTAGCGGACCTGATTGTTGATTTCGGTCCGGGGGCAGGGATTAGAGGCGGAGAAATTACCGGTATTGGCACACCAGACCAATTTAAAGAGACAGATTCGCTTACAGCACAATATTTACGTGGTGATAAAGAAATTGTTCATCCAGAAGAACGGCGTCAGAATGATGATAAGTGGCTACAAATATGTAAAGCACAGCAAAATAATCTAAAAAGTATCGATCCAAGAATTCCGATTGGCACGCTCTGTTGCGTAACTGGAGTAAGTGGTTCTGGAAAGAGTTCTCTTATCCATGATATTCTATACAAAGCACTTGCCAGAGATTTAATGAAAGCAAAGACTGTGCCGGGTGACTATGAAAAGATTCAGGGGATTGTTGATGGTGAACCTGTCCCTGTCTCAGATGTCATAGACAAAATCATCAACATTGATATGTCACCCATAGGTCGGACACCTCGCTCCAATCCTGCAACCTATACAAAAGTTTTTGATGCAATCAGATCATTTTATACAAACTTGCCTGATGCTAAACTTCGTGGATATAAACCTGGACGTTTTAGTTTCAACGTTCCGGGTGGTAGATGTGAAGCCTGTACAGGCAACGGTGCAAAAAAAGTTGACATGGGTATACTTGCGGATGTGTGGGTTGAATGTGATGTTTGTAACGGTAAACGGTATAACAATGAAACCCTCACTATAAAATACAAAGGCAAGAACATATCCGATGTATTAGAAATGGATATTGAATCTGCACTTGAGCATTTTGCGGATCTCCCGAAAATTGCAAAAGGAATTCAGTTGCTTCACGATGTAGGTTTAGACTACATCAAACTTGGTCAACCTGCTCCAACACTTTCTGGTGGTGAGGCACAGAGAATTAAACTCTCAAAAGAACTTTCAAAACGGAGTACCGGTAAGACACTTTATATTCTTGATGAACCGACTACTGGTCTACACTTTGAAGATGTCAATAAGCTGCTAACTATTCTTCACAGATTAGTTGATGAAGGTAATACTGTTGTGGTGGTGGAACACAATCTTGAAGTGATTAATTCTGCTGATTACCTTATTGATTTAGGTCCTGAAGGAGGAATTGATGGTGGACAGATTATTGCAGTTGGCACGCCTGAAGAGGTGAAAGATAAATCCGAATCGTATACTGGACAAGCATTACATGGGGAATATGATCTGTGGAAATCGCTGGACTCTAAACCGTCAGTTGAAGATAACGGTGATGTTGCACAAGACCTACTCGATCAAAAACAGACCGAAATACGTAAGTCTATCTTGGTTCAAGGAGCTGGTGAAAACAACCTTAAGAACATCAATATTGAAATACCGCATCAGAAGTTAACTGCGTTTACAGGTGTTAGTGGATCAGGCAAGACATCTCTTGCACTTGATACTATTTATGCTGAAGGACAACGAAGATATATTGAGACACTTAGCACTTATGCACGGCAATTTATTGGGAGTATGGACAAACCGAAAGTGGCTAAGATTGAAGGATTGTCACCTGCAATTGCTATAACTCACTCAAGTCCAAGCCAGAACCCTCGCTCTACCGTTGCTACGATAACTGAAATACATGACGGTCTTCGAACACTATATGCAAGATGGGGGCAACCGCACTGTCCATCTTGTGAAGTGGAAGTCCGTCCACAAACAGCACAACAGATTGTAGAACGTTCTTTCAAAAATTTGAAAGGCAAAAGAGTAGATGTACTTTCACCACTCACGAATTTCAAATCTATCGAAAATGATACTGAGGTCGTTATTGGTGCAGAACGAACACCCGGTCTAAAGGGAAATGAGGATTATGCCGATGCATTTCAAAGATTGCAACGAACAGGATTTGCACGCGTACAGATTGATGGTGAAATCTATAGGCTTGATGAAGCACCTGATATCCGAAAACGTCGTCGGCATGAAGTGTTTTTGGTCATTGATCGGCTGAATCTTGTTGAAGATGAGATAAGTCGTTTCACTGAGACTGTAGAATTAGCACTCATCGAAAGTGAAGGTTTTGTAATCATTCAACCGAATGATAGTAAAGAATTATCTGAAAGACAATTTTTCAGTGAACACGCTATGTGTTCAAAATGTGGACGGAATTTCCCGCAACTAACACCCCGACACTTCTCATTCAACAATAGATTAGGGGCTTGCAGTTCTTGCGACGGTATTGGTAGAGAATTAACGGATGACCAATCAACCTGCGAGGATTGTTATGGGACAAGATTAGATGAATTTCCAAGAAATGTCAGATATACTGAAAAAACAATTGCAGAACTGATGGCTTTGTCAATCGCTGAGATTTCATCGTTTTTCAATGGACAGATAGAAACTATTGAGAAACATCTAACAACGGCTGCAGGTGCTAAGGAAGCAGAATCAGCGAAGGATCAAGTGCGAAACGTTATTACTTCAAGGGCAACACACCCAAGACTTCATGCACATACATCACCTGAATTTGAAGCACAACTTTTAAGGCAAATTCAGTTACGGTTGAGTTTTTTAGAGGATATCGGGCTCGGATACCTCGGTTTAGATAGAACTGCCCCAACGCTTTCTGGTGGAGAAATCCGCAGAATCCGACTTGCAAGCCAACTTGGAACTGGACTTACTGGAGTTACTTATATCCTTGATGAACCGAGTATCGGTCTGCACCCGCGCGATCAAGAACGGTTGATTTATGCAATGAAAGATCTGCGCGACATCGGTAACAGTGTCCTGGTTGTTGAACACGACAGAGATACAATTATGTCTTCTGATCATGTTATTGATTTCGGTCCAAAAGCAGGAAAGCAAGGTGGAGAAATAGTTGCGGTTGGAACACCAAACGCATTTTCTAACGCAGAACCGATTTCTATGGAAACCGCCATACAATCAGATAACGGGGATGACTCTGCAAGAGATGCGAACCTTACAGCCAAAAAAGGATTAACACAGTCATATCTATCAAACGAGATGCAAATCCCTGTTCCAGCGGTGCGTCGAAAAGGTTCAGGTAAAAGCCTTAAACTGTTCGGTGCAAGAACTAACAATCTTAAAGACATTGACATTAACATTCCAATAGGAACGCTTACATGTGTGACGGGTGTTTCTGGGTGTGGAAAGAGCTCGCTGATTGAAGGCACATTACGACCGGCAATGGAATCACGCAAATCAATTAAAAAGAATAAAAATAACACTGGGAAAAACAATGTAACTGAGAACTATGACAAAATACAAGGTATAAGTCATGTTGAACGTATTATACACATTGATCAGAAACCGATAGGTGAAACACCACGATCTAATCCGGCAACCTATACTGACCTATTTACCAAGATTCGTGAGATGTATGCAGAATTACCTGACGCAAAACTTCGTGGATTTAATCGGGGACGTTTCAGTTTCAACCTATCTTATGGGCAATGTGAAGTATGTGATGGACAACGTTACAATCGTGTTGAGATGCATTTCTTACCCGATGTATGGATACCTTGTGAAAACTGCAATAGCACAGGATATAATGCTGAAACATTAGAAGTGAAATACAAAGGCAAAAACATAGCCGAAGTGTTACAGATGACAGTGCTAGAGGCACTTGAACTGTTTAGTAACATCAACCGAATTAAACGCACACTCCAAACTTTAGCAGATGTAGGTTTGGATTATATCCAGTTAGGTCAAGCTGCAACTACGCTTTCTGGTGGAGAAGCACAACGGGTTAAACTTGCAAAGGAACTCGCAAGAAGACAGACTGGAACGACTCTTTACATTATGGATGAACCCACAACTGGTTTGCACTTTGACGATGTGCAAAAACTTCTCAATGTCCTAAATAAACTTGTTGATGTGGGTAATACAATCGTTGCAGTTGAACACAATCTGGATGTCATTAAATCTGCAGATTGGGTTATTGATTTGGGACCTGAGGGAAGTGATGCTGGAGGATACCTTGTAGGAATGGGAACTCCTGAAGAGGTGGCTGAAGTGAAAGAATCACATACTGCTCGTTTCCTCCGTGAGATACTTTAGGGATCAAATCCATTGTCTGAGTTAAATTCTCTTGATTTGTTAGCAGTATTCACTCAGGGTTATTTAGTTTTAATAATTTTCAAGTGATGAACGTTACTAAGAGTTTATATCGTAGGTCGGGTAGATGCACGAAACCCGACACGTTCAATGCTTGTCGGGTTTCGTGCCTCTACCCGACCTACAGGTGTTATATTGAAATGTGAAAAATATAGCAGAAAAACCGAAAACTAAATAACCCTGGTATTCACTCATACTTCTTGACTGAATTTCATAAATGCATATAATTATGAATATCATACCATTTCTAATAGAAAACACCGCATTTTTGTAGCACAAACTGCCAGTTTGTGAAGTCCTTAAAGAGATTCTTAACAAATGTTAATGGGACAAACATTTATAGAATGGTATCAGAAATAAATTACGAACAATGAGGAATTAGATGATTCATATAAAAGAAGAACTCTGCGTATATTGCGGGGCATGCGTAGCAGTATGTCCAGAAAACATAATTGAACTTGTAGACACACATCTTAAAATTGACCAACCTAAGTGTATTGATTGTATGAAATGTGTAAAAGGGTGTCCCATAGGGGTACTATCTATGGAACGTAAAGGAAAAATATACGAATTTGATTTTCCAAACAGAGGTCTTTTCTAATCCTATTGTAGAATTAGAATAAATGATTACGCTATGGTGAAGTATAAAATTATATCTACACTTTCGTCCCACGGTAGACGAGGTTTCCTAACCTCGCCTCAGCAATGTGTAGAATTTATTCAATAATTTACTCTAAATATTCACTGAGATGAAATATGTATCATTCAGATTATGATGTTATAGTTGTTGGTGCGGGACCGGGCGGATCTATTGCAGCAAAAGTTGCTGCTGAAAACGATTTACGCGTCCTGCTTTTAGAAAAACGACAAGAAATTGGAACACCCCTCCGCTGAGCGGAGGGGATTGGCACAGTGGATCTGTGTGAATTTATTCAACCGGAACCTGCATGGATATCGCGTACAATACACGGTGTCCGACTCTTTTCACCAAATGAAACTCCTGTTACTATTCATCATGAAGATGCTGGTTATGTAATTGAGCGGAAAGTGTTTGATCGAAGACTTGTGGAATTAGCTACTAATGCTGGTGTGGAAATCATGGTTAAGGCACGTGTCACTGATGTAACCACCACAGAGAGTAATGTTGTTAACGGGGTCGTTTTCCAGTATTCTGGTCGCGAGTACAAATGTAGAGCCAAAGTTGTCATCGCAGCTGATGGTGTAGAATCTCAAGTAGGACGTTGGGCAGGTATTGATACAACACATCAACTCCGCGACGTTGGTATATGTGCACAATATCTCATCTCAAATATTGACATCATACCAGAATATTTGGATTTTTATTTCGGCAAGGAGAAAGCTCCACTCGGATATATTTGGGTCTTTCCAAAAGGTGATGATATTGCTAATGTTGGGATAGGAATTAGAGGGAGTATATCTGGAAAAAGTGATAAACTTGCTATAGATTACTTAAACGAGTTTGTTAAAAGAAAGTTCCCAGAGGGAAAGACATTAGGGTTAGTCTGTGGTGCTGTACCAGTTGGAACAGGTTTACCACGAATAGTCGGAGATGGAATATTGCTTGTAGGAGATGCAGCACATCACAGTGACCCCTGTTCAGGTGGCGGTATTCCAAATGCAATGTTCTCTGGTAAATATGCTGCAGAAGCTGCTATTGAAGGTATACATAAAGGGGATGTCTCTCAGAAAGTACTTAGTTCGTATGCTAAAAAGTGGGAACGTGAGAAAGGAAGAAACTTCAAACGTATCTGTCGTATCAGAGATTGTGTTCTCAAATATACTGATGAAATGTATGATGAATATGCCGAAGTACTCTCTAAAGTACCCAGTGATCAGATGACATTAGCAAAAATCTTCCAAACCTTCCTAAGACATCAACCGAGTTTACTTCTTGAATTGCGTCATCTGATTTTAGCAGGATGGGTATAGTAGAAATCTGAATAGATTCTGTATCAACATTTTTAATAAAATACACATTCCCCTTCCAAATTTCCACTTGACAAATCCACAAATACATGGAATTATAATTCCACATACTTAATTACACTAACTCTTTATGCGTATTCCAAACTATTATCAAATCTTAGAGATAAAGCGAGATGCATCTGAATCCGAAATTAAAAAGGCGTTCAGAATACTCGCAAAGAAATATCATCCTGACAAGATAGACTTCAACAATAGTCCGGATCAAATTGAATGCGCGGAACAGATGTTCCGCGATGTTCTTAACGCTTACGATGTGCTTTCCGACGAAAAACGTAAATCTGAATATGACCGAAGAATACGGAACATTGAATGCAAGCAAGAGAAATATCAATCGTATTATGACAGACTAAATCAAATCAACTCTGATTGGGCAAAATTGGAATTGTTGTTTCATGCGCTGTTGCACCGGAACTATAAAACCGGTATCTCAATGTATGAGCAGCTCTGTGAGAAATGTGAGAGTAATGGCACGAAATGGTGTCCAGATGATTTCTTCAACTATGAAGATAGTCGTGACTGCGAATTCCTTCTTGCAGAAGCATATCAGAATATTGGATTTGCCAACGGAGATGGTTCTATTTCAGAGCGACACAGAAATATAGAACAAGCGATGCACATTTACGAAACCTTATTGTCTGCAGAAGGACAACGTCCCTGCTTCAAACACTTTATTACAGAGGTAAAGGATCGTCTCAAGAGAATCTATCTTTACCATTATAGTGTTGAAGGCCATCAACAGATGTGTCACATTCCGTTGTCAAAGATTCAGGATCTAAATCTACCGAAACGTGAAACTGCATGGATGTATAAAAAGATTGCTGAATTTTATGTTGAAATAGACTTGTTCCCCCATGCGCGTCAGGTTTTATTGATGGCATTTGAATTGCAGCCTAATCTTGCAGGTGCAAAGAAGATATGTAGAACTTTGAACCTGACCAATCAGTGTTCAGTAACTCAGAAATGAGATTAGACTGTTGAAGAGTGGATGATAGAAAAAAATGTATAATGAAATTGCTTTTCCACTCATTGCCATCATTCTTGTAGTAGTTTGGCTGATCATATTAACGATGTATCGGCGTAAACATGGAATCAGAACATGGTGTCCGAACTGTGGGCAGCGACAAACGGGTTTGTCAACACAGTGTCCGAAATGTGGCGTTGTTTTCAAAGATTGGAAAGAGTAGTTATATATCTTGATTGAACATATTGAGGAGAAAAATATTGCGAAACGAAGTCCAATGGGAACGCATGTTCCCAGACGAATTAGAAGCAGCTTTTGACAAGTGTCCCGCGGTCTATTTCACCTACGGTCTCTGCGAACCGCACGGACCACAAAATACCGTCGGACTGGATGCACTCAAAGCACACGCAATCGCTTGTCGTGCAGCACAACAACACGGCGGCATTGTCGCACCTCCAGACTATTGGCATATCCACGAAACAGGAACTTATGCGAATTGGGCACAAAAGAATGTCGGTGAAGTGCGGAGTTGGATGACTGCAATGCCAGCATGGCAACATTTTAAAAATGTCTGCTATCATGTGCGTGCTGCAGATGCGCTCGGATTCCACGCAGCAATCTTCCTCACAGGACATTACGGACCGAATTGGCAAGACCTGAAGATGCTCCTTGAGATACTTCAACCACACTTCGCAATACGTCTATATGGACTACCAGATTTTGAAGCAAACACTAAAGGCTTCAGCGGACAAGGTGATGGTGGAGACCATGCAGGTAGAGTTGAAACATCACTCTTGTGGGCATTAGAACCGGACTGTGTTGATATGTCTCGGATGCCAGAAAAAAACGAACCCGGTCCACACTTCGCTATGGGTGGAAACGCTTATGACTCTGACCGTCGCATCGGTGAAAGAATGGTGAACGATGAAGTGACATGGCTTGGCAACAAAATGAAAGAATTATTGGATGAATACGCGCATCTAAATATATCCGACCGTCAACCTGTAACTTTCGGAGAAGTTGAACAAATTTGGGAACAACAAGTGAAACCTGTATTGAATACCTTTAAAACAATGGAAAATACTGGTGAACCGCCGCCGATAGATTCTCAATGGTTCCGTCAATGGAAAATACCAGAAATTGATTGAAAAAGGACATCACATGAAATCAACAAATGGACAACTATTAGCTGCCTATCAGAATAATGGATACTTGACTGGCATACATATCGCTGATGACTCTGAGGCAACGCAGTACCGAAAAGAATATGACGCATTAGAAGCAAAAGTCGGCAAAGAAAAATGCGAAATCGGACTCATTGATTGGCATTTTGATTACGAGTTTATATGGCAAATATCCATTCACCCTAAAATCCTTGATGTAATTGAAGAACTCATCGGACCTGATGTAATGCTATTAGCAACACACTTTTTCTGCAAGTATGGTCCACGAGAAAAATTCGTTGCTTGGCATCAGGATGTAACCTATTGGGGATTGGAACCACCGGATGCTGTCACTTCATGGTATGCAATTGATGACAGCGATGTTGGTAATGGGTGTATGCAAGTGATACCGGGCAGCCATAACAAAGGTATCCAAGAACACGGCAAATCTGAACAGGAAGGTAATCTACTAAGTATCAATCAGGAAGTTCCTGTAACAGAAGATATGGCAAACACGGCAGTTGATTTGGTATTGAAAGCAGGTGAGATGTCAATACATCACGGTCAGATTATTCATGGAAGTCTACCAAACCATTCTACGCGCAGACGTTGTGGTCTGACAATACGTTACATCTCTCCATCAGTTAGGCAAGCAGAAGATAATTCGTTGAAAAGACCTTGGAAACCTATTCTGTTGCGAGGCGAAGATCGTCACCAAAATTTCACAACTGTCTCTAATCCTTTCCCGCTAACCCATTAGATTATATTTAATCTGCTACTAATGGAGTGTCCATTCGGATATTGTAGGTCGGGTAGAGGAACGAAACCCGACTTTATTGATGATAAATGGCTGCAGTCGGGTAGAGGAACGAAACCCTACCTACAAGATTAGTATAGACAGAACACTAATACATAGGAAAATAAATGCATTCACACATCTATGATGTCATCGTGATCGGCGCAGGTGGCATGGGAAGTGCAACCGCATATCACCTTGCCAAGTCTGGTGCAAAGGTACTTGTATTAGAGCAGTTCAATCGTAGACATACTTATGGTAGTTCACACGGTGAAACACGTATCATCCGATTCTTCTACGACAAACCTTTCTACACAGAATTGATGAAAACCGCATACACCGAATGGCGATCGCTTGAATCAGAATCTGGCAAGCAACTACTATATATTACAGGTAGTGTCAATCTTGGGACAAAAGGGAATAAGTATACTACAGCCGTAAGTAAAAGCTTAGATGAAGCAGGAGTCAACTATGAGTGGTGGCATACAAAAGAATTGACGAAACGATTTCCACAATTCTGTGTTCCAGACAATTATGATATTCTCTGGCAAAAGGACACAGGTTTTCTCTATGCTTCTGAATGTGTGTTAACCCATTTGGCATTAGCAGAACGACACGGTGCAATTGTACGTGAAAACACACCTGTGAAGAGGATTGATTGGCAAACAGATGCGCCAACCATACATACTGAAAAGGATAAATATTTTGGCAGAAAGGTTGTCTTGACTGCAGGTGCGTGGACTTATTCTCTCCTATCAGAACTTAACCTTCCACTTACAGTGACAAAGCAGCAGGTGTGTTATTTCAAACCCACTAATACAACACTGTTTCAACCTAACAATTATCCTGTCTTCACAGAAATTACAGCAGATGATGAATTTATATATGGGATGCCATATTTCGGAAAGAACGGAGCAAAGGTGGCACGGCATGGATTAGGAAAGCCCTTTTTACCTGATATGTTTGAACGAGAACCTGATGAAGATTATGACAAACACATAAATGATTATGTGCAAGAACGTATCCCAAGTCTCGGTAAAGCAACCCATTCTGAAGTATGTCTATATACCGAAACACCAGACGAAGATTTCATAATTGACGCACATCCTGATTGTCCAAATGTTCTGATCGCAGCAGGGTTTTCAGGACACGGATTTAAGTTCTGTTCTCTTGTGGGTAGGATTATGTGTGAGTTGGCATTGACTGGCAAAACCGAGTTTGACATCAACCCATTCCGTATTCATCGCTAAACTATATACGAGATATCTACTATTTCAGACCGGGAATTTTTGATTTAAGTTCATTAATCTGATCGCGTAACGACGCTGCAAGTTCAAATTCAAGGTCTATTGCAGCCTTGTGCATCTGGCGGGTTAGATCATCAATTCTCGCTATAATATCTTCTTCATTTGTTTCTTCTACTACAGCTACTGGGGCAATATCTTCGGGTTTACTCGTAATGTATTCCTCCGTAGATTCAGAGATGAGTTGTTCAATCGCTTTCTGAATTGTAACAGGAGTAATATCATTTTCCTCGTTATATTTCAATTGTATGTCGCGTCTACGTTGTGTTTCTGCCATCGCATCTGCCATTGCTTCAGTGACAGTATCACCATATAACAGCACTTCTCCATCAACATTTCGCGCAGCACGACCCGATGTCTGAACCAATGATGTGACTGACCTAAGGAAACCGGGACGATCAGCATCCAATATCGCCACGAGAGAGACTTCAGGAAGGTCAAGTCCTTCACGTAGTAGGTTGATACCGATAAGAACATCAAATTCACCTTCACGAAGTTGACGTAATATACGGGCACGGTCAAATACATCTATCTCAGAATGCAAGTAGTTTGCACGGATACCTGCCTCAATAAAATACTCACTTAAGTCCTCTGCCATCCGTTTGGTAAGCGTTGTAACAAGTACACGCTGTTTCTGCTTCACACGTTCATGTATCTTACCGATAAGATGGTCAATCTGTCCACTGACAGGATGTACAGAAATTTGAGGATCAATCAGTCCTGTCGGACGTATGATCTGTTCTACGATTTGTCCACCACCTTTTTCCTCAATCTCATATTTACCGGGTGTGGCAGATACAAATATAACCTGATCCCAATAGGCTTCTACCTCTTCAAACTTGAGTGGTCGGTTGTCTAATGCTGAGGGTAAACGGAAACCGTGCTCTACGAGTGTTGTTTTTCTCGCACGGTCTCCACGATACATGCCTTTCAATTGTGGAATTGTAACATGAGATTCATCAATGAAAAGTAGAAAATCTTCTGGAAAGTAATTTAGAAGACAGTACGGGGGTTCACCCTCTTGCAATCCAGATAAGTGGCGTGAGTAATTTTCTATACCAGAGCAGTAACCAACTTCACGTAGCATTTCCAAATCAAAACGTGTTCGTTGTTCAACGCGTTGTGCTTCTAACAGTTTATTCTCTTTCTCAAAAGTTGCTATACAATCGTGCAACTCAAGTTCAATGTTGATAAGTGCTTCTTCAAATATATCAGCATCGGTCATAAAGTGTCTCGCGGGATATATTTCAAGAGTGTTCTGTTTTGTTAAGATTTCGCCTGTGGTAGTATCAATTTCACAAATTCTATCTACTTCATCACCAAAAAGTTCAATACGGAATGCGCTTTCACTATAAGCGGGAAACACCTCAATAACATCACCACGCACACGGAATGTCCCTTGCCAAAAATCCACATCGTTGCGAACATACTGAATAGATACCAAATCGCGCAGGAATTCATCGCGCCGAATCATCTTTCCGATTTCCAAATCAATTTTCTGACCTTCAAATTCGCGGGGTGAACCCAAACCATATATACATGAAACACTCGCAACAATCACAACATCACGTCGTGACATCAATGAAGCAGTAGATGCAAGTCGCATCCGAGTAATCTCCTCATTTATGCGAACATCTTTCTCTATAAACGTATCAGTAGATGGGATGTATGCTTCAGGTTGGTAGTACTCATAATCACTAACGAAATAGTGGACGGCGTTATGCGGAAAAAAGGATTTAAACTCATTATAGAGTTGGGCAGATAAGGTTTTGTTTGGAGAGATGACGAGTGTGGGACGTTGCACATTTTGAATGACATTTGCCATCGTATACGTCTTACCAGACCCCGTCACACCGAGTAGTGTTTGCACTCTATCTCTACGTAAAATACCATTTGTCAATTTCTCTATCGCTGCAGGTTGATCGCCTTCTGGATCAAAATCGGAGACTAACTCAAACGGTTCTGTAGGAATCTCTGGGTTTATATTAATTGGAGATATTGAGGGACGTGCGTCAAAGTGTTCTCTCATTTTTGTCAAACAAATCTATATGGGAACTTGTCAAGTCTGTTGAGATTTAATAATAGCATCAGTATTGTATTAGTAGTATAGCATGTTATGCATTTTGTTTGTAAGAAAGTATAACTGAATGGGTATCTAAAGTTTTAGGTGAAATATCCCAGTAACCATTGTAGTACCAAAAACTTTACACATCCGCTGAATGTGAAGTAGTATGGAAAATAAAGCTGATTAACACAATCTCTGCAATGCCTGGCCGATTCTCGTTTATGAATGATTGGTTTTCTATGTGGTATGCTCAGTTGACTGACATTAATCAAAGACCCGTCGTATCAAAGATGAAAATGATATACCGCTTCCATCAACAAGTTGCGTATACATATATGTTCTGTTTCCATATCCATCAATGACACGTAGGTTAATGAGATTGTCTGCATATTTTGGATAATCAAATTCAACTGTTTTCTTCTTCTCACCATTCAATGTTAAGGCATCATGCAGAACATCATTTTTACCTCTATAGTTTTTATCCCATTCTTTTTGGTTTTCAACTGGATCCGGATACCTCTTAAAACCAGCAGGAGGACTTTCGCTCATTGGTTTTACCAATAAACGAACCTGTCTAATTCCATCAGCATCTTCAATCTTAAATCTGACTTTTCCTTTTGAATTTGAAAGTCTTTGAATTGATGTCTTAACATCATAGAATGTCCTATTAGCATTAAAATATTGGCTACAATTTAACCATGCAGCACTACTCTTGGATAATTGCTTAGATTCTTCACTGTATGACATAAGATATGAAGGACTCCGATAATCGCGGTTTAATCCTATTGCTTCTCCAAACTTAGCTGCTATCTTATGCACCGAATATTTGTTGAGTGGTGTCCGAACAACAATATTTCCGCCATATTCTCTAATTATATTATCCTTTACGAGTAGTTCCATTTCTCTTATCACTCGTTCCATATCTCGTATGTTTTTACTAATATTTTCCACATCTGAAACTGTATATTTATTTTTATCTGATTTCTTTTCTATTTTTTCATCCATGATGACAAAATAAAAATTGTGGGTTAAATCAAAATGCTCTTGAATTTCCTTTTTCACTCTTGCTGTGGTGAATACATCATAGTAGTCATCAGCTGTTTTACCTTCAAATAAGTATACTTTTGCAGATTCATTACTATTTTTTTCATATTTGAATGACTTTCGTCCATATCCGTGTCGTTCCATTTCATCTGCAAAATATGTCTGAAGGTCACTTAATAGTATATCAATTTTCTCTGGTATCTCTGCTTGTGGCAGACGGTTAGTAGGCAGAAAGTAAATAGGAATAACAGCATTTTGTATTGTTTCTTGTTTAGTAGGCAAATAGTCATCTATATTCCAGACTCGAATCACACCGTCATTACCGCCACCAGCGACAAACCGACCATCAGCAGATACATCAACACACTTCACCCAATCGGAATGTCCTTTAATTGAAGTTATATGTTCACCATTTTCAACGGACCAAAATTCAATTTCGTTGCTACCTGCACTGATAATGACTTTGCCATCTGGAGTAAAAGCAAAATCATAGACATTTCCAGCTGGAATCGTGTTATAGTCTTGCCAACCAGGTGGATTGTACAATCTTATATCTCCTTTATTATCTGCAATTGCAAGGATAGGATTCTTCGGATCAGCTGAAAACTGTAGAGCATCAATCTTTCCAAACTTTCTATCTATAGAATTTTGTCTATCTAACAAAGATATAGAGGTAGTATTGATGACTTGATTACCATTAATCTCACGGATATTAACGCTGTAATTTATTGAATCTATAGTTGCCAATAACCTGCCATTTGGAGAAAATGTATGATCTTTTTGAACAGTATTCCCTCTCAACTTAAAGAATTCTACAGGATTTGTTGGCTTACTTACATCCCATAATTCCAAACTTGGAGTTTCAATTGCTATGTGATTTCCATTTGGTGAATAAACCACCTTAAATCCCAGAACAGGTATTGAACTGATTAATGATACATCGGCAATATTCCATAACTTAACATTCGCTTCAATATCAACTAAATCTGAGATTGCAAGTATAGTCCCATCAGGTGAAAATGAAGCTGAACTACCACTAAATTCTGCTAAGGGTGTACCCGGATTATTGATATCCCACAGTTTGATTTTCTTTTCAGTGTTCATGTCATGGGTTCTACTTACTAATAAACTGGAGTTTGTCGGTGAAAATTCGACAGTTTGTGGGGTGCCTCCTTGAATCAATTCAGCGATAATTTCAGGTTTTTCCGAAACAACTGCATACTTCTGTCTAATATCATCTGGTATCTTTTCAGTTCTGGGAATATCTGGTGGAGGACTATCGTTTCTTGATGAGAACCTGTCTATCAATTGTTTTCTGTCTTCCTCTTGCTGAATTATATCTATAATTATGTAGACAAATCCAAATAGGATGACACACCCGACCAACAAAAGCGAAATGAAAACCTTGAATTTCATAATGATAACCTTGGCTATATAAGGGTATGGTCGGCTTATGATTTGACTTTGTAATTAAGGTCTAATGCTGATCACATATTTTGGTAGGTGCTTGTCCTTCAAGAAAGGGTTCGTTGCTAATGTTTTCAGGTGGACATTTGTCTTTATTACGTAGTAAACCTGTGATTTTGTCAATTTCCCAGAACTCAATTCCTTCAGGCACAGTAAATGGTTTCTCAGGTCCTCTTGAAGCATCTTTCATAAACCGTGCCCAAATCGGTAGTGCTGCCTTAGCACCTTCTTCATTATAGTTGTGTCTATTACGTCTATACACATCAAAGCCTACCCAAACACCAACAACCAAATCCGTACTATACCCAACAAACCAAGCGTCCACATTTTTATTTGTTGTTCCTGTCTTACCTGCAATTGGACGAGTAATCATATAATCAAAACTTGATGAAATAGCTCTACGACCTGTTCCATGTTTTATCACACTTTCTAAAAAAGTATGTATTTGATATGCAACTCTTTCATCTAAAACTCGTGTGCGATCTGGTTGAAATTCATAAACAGGTTTTCCATCAGCGTCCACGATATACTTGATGTAACTTGGCTCAACAAGCATACCACGATTTGCAAAGACGCCATACGCTGCAGTTAATTCAAGCACGGTCATACCTGATGCACCTAAAGTCAGTGCTGGCGTCGGTTGCATAGGACTTTCTATACCCATTCTTTTCGTTAAATTGACAATCCTATCAATACCTTCCCATAAACCTTTGTCATTCACTGGCGTATTTAATGCTGCCTTTGCTGTCGGAACATTGATTGATTTCTTTATAACCTCTCGAACCGTAAGAGGTCCTTTAAAGGTTCTACTATAATTCCTGGGATGCCATTTTTTCTGACCGGGAGCAGGAACGATACCCCAAATGTCATCAATTAGAATCGTTGCAGGAGTAACAATCGATGGTTCTTCCATCAATGCAGCGAAGACAATAGGCTTAAACGCGGAACCCGGTTGTCTCCGAGCAGGATCTCTCTTGTTTCCAACAGTTCTATTGAAAAAATTTATGTCAGATTCATTATTCCTTTTTTCTTCATTTATCTTATAATCTCGTCCTCCAACCATTGCCTTCACTGCACCAGAATGTGGGTCAAACGCTATAAAACCTGCTTGTAAATAACTTTTTATAGGATCTATCCTATTAGCTTTTACTTTGTTCGCATCGTAATTTGGTAATCTACTAAACTTGTCTAATTCTCGTAAGTGATTTCCAACAGCTTTCGTAGCAACTGATTGCATAGACATGTCAATAGTCGTGTAAACCTTTAATCCTTCTTTATACAGACTCGATTGAAGTTCAGGTATTTTATCAAGTTCTGACTTTATATGATTGATAAAGTGACCTGCTAAATCCCGATTATTATTTAGAATTGACGATTCCGGTTGATTCACTCCCAAAGGTTGATTCCGACTATGTTCATATTCCTTTTGTGTTATAAAACCTTGTGTATACATTGCTTTGAGGACAACATTACGCCGAGAGATAGCATTCTTAGGATTTCTTATTGGAGAAAATTGTGTTGTTCCCTTTGGTAAGGCAGCAAGCAATGCACATTCATGAAAATCAAGCTCAGATACTTCCTTCCCAAAGAATTCCATAGCAGCTTTTTGTATGCCGAATAGTTGACGACGATTGAACCGTCCAAAGTCAATGAAATTGAGATATGCTTCTAAAATTTGATCCTTTGACAACGACTTTTCAATTCTGAATGCCAACAATATTTCACGAGTTTTTCTCGCAGGTGTGCGTTCATCTCCCAGATAGACGTTCCGTGTTAGCTGCTGCGTTAACGTACTGGTTCCACTGACACGATCCCCACCTTGTAAAGAATATACAATCGCTCCAGCGAGTCGAATAATGTCAATTCCAGAATGCTGATAGAACCTTCTGTCTTCAATTGCAATAAACGCATCCTTCAATTTATTTGGCATTTCACCAAGCGGAATGATTCTTCGGGTAGTACCTCCCTCATCAGCAGCAAATTCATCAAGGAGTTCCGGTTCAAGATAGAATTCTCTTATTGAAATACCGTCCACATTCCTTATAGCTTCAATCTTACCACTCTTTATTCTTAACGTTATTCGTTTTGGTTCTGTTTCTTCTTTCATTAGAGGGTAATCAAACTGTCGTGTGAACAATTGAATTGTTCCATTCTGTTTATGTGTTTCTCCACTTAATTGCACCAGAAATTGTCCTTGATCGTTGATACCACTTGCATCTGGTGCCACTTTTTCGTAATCTAATCGTTCTAACTTATCTACCAGAAAATCTGCCGTATCTTTCAACTGCACTTCACAAATTGAGGAATATACCTCAAGATGTTGTCTCCAAGTGTGTGCGTCCTGCTTGTATTCTAATTTCTGTAAATTGAGAGATGCCACATCCTCCCAACATCCAAGCATAAAACCACCTGCCACACCTATTCCAAAGCAGATGACAAAAAAGATAATAATGACTGGGACAAATGTAACACTTAATAATACATTGAGTGTATGTGATAGGAAATTTCGTATATTCATAACTAAATAATTCTGCCTACACCAATCTTGTAGGTCGGGTAGAGGAACGAAACCCGACATGCACCCATTTATCATCAACAAAGGCGGGTGTCGTGCCTCCACCCGACGAACAATGTCCGAATGGACACTCCAATAGACTAAGGTGTGCGATCTATATTTGTCTTTCTGACTCTTTTTATTAGACAACCAATCGCACGCGTTTTTTTCTGCTTATCTGGGACTGTTTTACCTTCTAATACCAGATCCAGATTAGACCGTAAATGTTGCGTCTTAGGATCTTGTCGGCTATCGTCAATCGCACCTCGATATCTGAGTATCTTCTTAGAATCTATGAGAAAGACTTCTGGAGTTCTGCGTGCATTAAAATAGTCTGCTATAACATTGTCAGTATCCTTGAGTATTGTGAACGCAAACTTATGTTTTTTTGTATACTCTTTTATTTCCTCTATCTTTTCATGTTTATTTGAATGGATTCCGACTATCTGAACAGCTTTCTCCTTGTAAACATTATATAAAGTATTGATACGGACAACATAATCATCTACTACTGGACACTGTGTTGCCAAGAATATGAGTAAAATTGCCTTCTTCTCTTCACACAACTTTTCAAATGAATGCAGTTTGTCTTCTGTATCTTTAAGACTCCAATCTTTGACCTGTTCATCAATTTTGACCGACTCTTTATCTTTTTCTGATGCAAACGTTAAACAGGTAATAAACATTACAAGTCCTAAAATAGTAATTGACTTCCATATCATAGCAATTCCTTTGTAAAAAAAACAAACTCACGTTATTTTTGACAAAAAATCAGTTAATTCATGTAAATGATTGAGTTGGACATCAACAGCAGACAAATCAGGACATTCTTTTTGTTCATTACCAACCATCCAAGCTGTCCACAATCCGACCCGTTTAGCTCCAACCATATCGGCACTATAACTATCACCTACGTAGATTGCTTCAGATGGAATAACGTCTAAATCTGTTAAGGCAGCATTGAAAATACGTGGATCAGGTTTTGCTACACCAAAGGCAGTAGAATCAATAATCACATCCAGCAATGGAGTCAGTTGATATTCATCACACCAGCCCTTTGTATTACCAAAATTATTACTAATTACACCAAGCATATAGTTGCCATATAGTGATTTCAGCCAAGCACGATTACTCGTTAGATTCTCAGTTACACCACTGCAAAACCATTCTACATATTCATCTTTCAATTGATCGCTCAACTCAAGACGTTTAAATACCCCCGTTCCAATAGCATCCACTGTTTCACGTAGGCTGCATTTTGCAGCTTCACGGTTCGCTACTGCCCCCACGGGTAACATTGAACCGTCTTGATAAGACCATTCAACTGATGCATCACCGAATGCAAATTCAGAAATTGTTGCACGATCTGCTTTGTCAAATTGATCACGTGTGATTTCAGGATGATGTTTTTGAATAAACTGATATGTTCGTTCCAGCCAATGGGTTCCGTTCGCATCTAATGTTCCACCAAAATCAAATATTAATGCTTTTATCATATATTGTATGTCATTCCTTGTATGAATTTATGATCATAATTGCTTTCTGTCGATTAATTTATCTCCTAATGCCTCTGTGACTTCAGTTACAGTAATTTCCTGCATGCATAAGTATTGCGCATCTCGTCGATGGCAGGTCCGTTTGTAGCACGGTCGACACTCCACAGGTTTTTCTATGATTGTGTGTCCTTTACTATATGGCTGGTGTCGTACTGGAGACGTAGGCCCGAAAAGTGATACCGTCGGTGTACCGACTGCCGCAGCAATATGCATAGGACCGCTATCACATGTGAGACAAACATCACACATTTCTAATAACGCACCAAGCTGAAATATATCTGTTTTACCTACAAGATTTATCGTTGAATCTGCAAACGTCAACTTCTCCACTATTGACGTTTCGTTTAACGATCCAACCAAGACGATTTTGATATTTGGAATTCTCTTATATGTTTGATTTATGACTTCATCAAAATCTTTCACACGCCACTCTTTTGTCCGCCATGTTGTACCTAAATTTATCGCCAAAAGTTTATCATTATCTGTCACACCTTCATTATTCAAAATATTCAAAATTGATTGTCGGTCTTCATCAGTATGCCAGAATTCTAAATGTGTTGTGAATTCACAGCCTGTCTTGTCAAAGACATTAGAATAGTCGTGATTCTTACTCGGAAGTCTATTAACAACATTCAGGTATTTCTCTACCTCATGTAAATCTGTCCTATTCTTGCAAACTGTGGTCAGAAATATGTCGCGTCCTTTGAACGAGGCACCAATACGAATCGGCACTCGTGCAAAAAAAGGATAAAGTGCATTTCTAAACGATGTATGATGCATCACGACAGCCAAATCAAACTTGTATTCACGTATTATCCGAACCATTCTAAAAAATGATTGATACCGATTTTCTGTCTTGGAATCTACAATACAACTATCAACATACGGATTTGTCCTCATTAGGTCTGCGACAAGTGGTCGTAACAGTAGAGTCAGACTGGAATCAGGAAATTCTTGTTTCAGCACACGCAAAGATGGCGTGAGAAGGACCATATCACCGATCCAAGCTCCCGTATGACAAACAAGTATTCTTTCCATTAGAAATAGAACGGATTAGACCAAGCTTTCTTACCTGTTTCGTCCGTCACTTCTATTCGGACATATTTCGTACTTTCCGATACTGGATATGTAGCCTCTGTAAGGAGTGCTCCATTTGTTGGTATGAAACGCCTACCTCGACTACGTTCTGCTTTAAAAACAATAGATTTTGCTTCGGTACACTTTACATGTAACTTACTATCTTGTAACGTTATGTCATAAATTTCAGGTCCGAGAGTAGAATAAAATGAACCTGCTCTAAGTGCCTCCATGATACTGTCAAGAGTCAAATCTTCTGCTTTTACCATTATCCAACCGTGGAAACAGTCGTGTTCTGTGCCGTGTGAATCATCTGAAGCAATCCCAAGAACAGGACCCCCTTTATCTAATAGGTCATCCCATGACTGTTCTGAAAAACCTTTCCCAATCCCCATACAAGTATCATTGTAGACTTCTACAGCAAAATACCCGCGCAACGGGAGGTAATCTGTAATAGTATGTCCACACCAATATGGATGACAGAGCACTGCCTCTCCACCCTGTTCTTTGATATCATCAATTACAGCATTTGGATGCATTTTGGCACAGTTTACTGCTTCATGTATGTTGATCGCTACAATGTGGTATGTCGGACCTCCGTAAGGATTTGATGGATGGACTTCACTACCTGAGATCGCCAAAAAATCAGATGAGGTGTGGGCATCGACATCATTTACTTTGCGGTGGTCAGTTAAAACAAGAAAATCGTAGCCAGCATCCTGATATGCTGCGAAACGATCTGAAATTGAAAGTCGACCATCCGATTCTGTACTATGACTGTGGGTATTACCCCGGTACCATTGTCCTGGTTCTTGAAAAGGATTTCGATAGATCATTGTAACCTCCTTAATACTACATTAAATCGTTTGAAAAAATAATTCCCATTAACTTTCACATATCTTTGTAATGTAGTTCACGACAACATTACAATGTCAATTTTACCATATTCAAATGTCGTGTGTCAACAAGATTGGAATAGAAAACTACGTGAGAATAATACTTGACAGAATCTTAAATATGAAGTATCTTTATCTATAGTGAAATTTGAAATTAACTATACACTTTGCATTTAGAAAAACGCGTTTGTAGTCGCGCAATTCATTGCGCCTCGGACATTATATGAATAAGCAATTGGGACAATATGTTTCATTAATTGTCCGTTTAACCATAAACTAAAAACTTGAGAATATAGAGAAAAATCTCACTGAAACAATATTCATAATTAAATGTTTTTGAGATACAGAAAGGGTCTGTAATGACAGGTGGAACACTATTTGTTGAATGTTTGAAAGCACAAGGAATTGAGGTGATTTTCGGTCTACCGGGAAACCATCTTGATACCGTATACGAGGCATTATACAACAACAAGGATAGTATTCAGCACTATGTAACACGGCATGAAGGTGGAACTGCCTTTATAGCGGATGGATACGCACGCGTAACAGGTGATGTCGGTGTCTGCATGACGGTACCAGGTCCAGGTTCAAACAATGCTTCCATAGGGATATGTGAAGCTTATACTGCATGTTCACCAGTACTGTGGATTACAGGACAAAATCCATCCTACCTGTCACAAAAAGATCCTCGTAAATGTTTTCACGGTTTAGACCAAGCAGCTGCCTTCGCACCGATGACAAAACATATTGAAATCGTTCACCGTGTAGAACAAATTCCGAATGCAGTCAATCGCGCATTTAGAGAGTTACGTTCAGGAAGACCAGGCCCAGTGCTAATCGAACTCGCAACAGACGCACTACAAGCAGATGTTGATTTACCGATTCCGCCAAGTAATAACGGCATTCAGACAATGGCAAGTCAGGACGATATTGACGCAGCAGTTGCACTCATAAAAACAGCAGCACATCCTTTGATAATATCTGGTGGAGGGATAAATCACACACGCGCAACCACAGAACTACTTGATTTCGCCAAACTACTTGATGCACCCATAGCAATGACAGGTATGGGTAAAGGATCTATCCCTGAAGATTCTCCGTATTCAATCGGTCTTTTCCGTGACGGTATTGCACAAGCAGCAATGAAAGCATCAGATCTCATCATTGCAATTGGCACTCGATTCACCTATCGTGACACAGGAAATTGGTCGCTACAAATACCACAACCCTTGATACACATTGAAGCAGACGTTGATGAGAT
Source organism: Candidatus Poribacteria bacterium (assembly GCA_965214095.1). Lineage (GTDB taxonomy): Bacteria > Poribacteria > WGA-4E > WGA-4E > WGA-3G > MSPOR6. The sequence continues at coordinate 4,918,037 of OZ243938.1, forward strand.
ACACAAAGAATATCCCGCATCCGTTGGAATAGGGGCAAATCCAAAATTAGTGCTACAACAACTGAATACAAGACTTCAAGATGAAAACATTGACTGCGGATGGGGTGATGGACTAAAACAGCTTCACAGCCAATTCACATCCATTGAACCACCACGTATCCTCAAAGAATTGCGTGATGTTATGCCACGCGATGCCATACTATCTGTTGATGTGAATATTACCGGGTATGGTGCATTATCACATTTTCCAACATATTCTGCTGGAAGTTATATCTTTTCAGGAATATCGGTTGCAATGGGTATTGGACTAACCGCTGCAATCGGTGCACAAGTCGCATATCCAGAACGGAAAGTCGTTGCACTCTGCGGAGATGGTGGGTTCTTGATGACAAGTCCCGATCTTGCCACTGCCGTGATGTATGACCTACCTGTAGTTACACTTGTGATGAATGACAATCAATACACTTCCATTGAACGCGGGCAGTTACGTAGGTTTGGTAAACGTATCGGTGTTGAATTGGTCAATCCTGATTTTGTTCAGTTTGCAGAGTCATTTGGAGCATTAGGTTTACGTGTAGAAGATCCTGAGGATTTTAGACCAACATTGGAAAAGGCACTTTCGCTTGATAAACCTGTTCTTGTTGAAGTAATAAAGTAAACAAACATATACGACATATCAGTTTTTTAGAACATACTTATGTTCATCATATTTGAAATATTATTTTTATATAGTGAATTATAAATATAAGTTGACACTTTCGCCCCACGGTAGGCGAGGTTTCCTAACCTCGCCGATGCAGAGTGTTCAAGTAATTTCAAAATCTACTATAATGTAAGATTGGAGTTTTCTATGAAAAGAAGAATAGGCGTTCTAACTGGTGGGGGAGATACAAGTGCGCTCAATGCCACCCTAAAAGGAATCGCACTGAAATCCGAAGAACTCGGTTTTGAACTTATCGGCTTTATGGAGGGGTGGAGAGGAGTTCTTCAAGGTGGACGCTACCTAACCCTAACACCTGACATGATTGATGAGAACCATGGCGGCACAATACTAAAGAGTTCACGCACAAACCTTATCGCCATGGACAAGTTAGACGAAGCAATTGAAAACCTAAAAAAATTGAATATCAGTGGTCTTATCCCAATCGGTGGTGATGATACACTTACAGTCGGTTCAGCACTTTCAGAACAATTTACAACCGTATTTGTTACAAAAACGATTGACAATGATGTGGGTATAAATCCACCTGAAGGGGATGCCGTTGATTATTCAAAAATGGTCAACTATTTCTGTCCCGGTTTCCCAACCGCGGCAAATAGAGTGATTAATGCTGTCAGAGATTTACGAACAACGACATATTCTCACGACCGCATAATTGTTGTAGAAGCAATGGGAAGAGATGCAGGATGGCTCACTCTCTCCGCTGCCTACGGTTTGGCAGACCTTATCGTTGTACCAGAAGTGCCATATCAACCCGATAAGTTGGCAGAAGCAATACGAGAAATACATGCACTACAAGGTAATGTTATTGTCGTTGTTTCAGAGGGTATACGAAATGATGATGGTGAATTAATGATTACATCTAAAGCGGAACTTGATGCCTTCGGACACACAAAGCCTGGAGGATGTTCTGAAATTATCGTGGAAGCAATGAAGAAACGTCTTACTGATATACCAAGTTCTGCCTTACGCGCATTGATACTTGGATACATGCAAAGATGTGGAAGTCCTACAGAATTGGATAGAGATACAGCAATTAAAGCTGGGTCGCTTGCTGTCCGATCACTCGCTGATGAAATGGATAATGGTGTTGCTACAATAACACGGACAGATGCAGGGATAGAACCCGTAATGCTGCCAATTGAAAGAGTGTTGAAACGAGACGAAACTGGACACGTCATCCGACGCAGTCTCGACCCACGATTCTATGATGCTGATCGATATCATCTATCACCAGAAGGGGCTGGGTATTTCCGTCCGCTCTTTGGTGACCTACCACGAAGAAGACGATCCTTGGAAGAACGCAACATTGATATCGGTGTATTGGATTAAGAAAATAACCAAAAATGATTCATGATAGGCAACTGAATCAATACATATCCAATTCTACCAAATTAACCTAAATCGTAGGGGCAGGGTTCCCCTGCCCGCCCGTATTCTCAGTATCAAAACAATACAGATCTCGTTAATTTGGTATTACACCTACAAAGGCAGTGAAATCGGAACACCAGATTGGGATGAACGATAGGTAGCCTCTGCCAACTCTATACCATCTCTCCCAATCTGTCCATGCGTTGTCGGTTCTGCTTCACCCGCAATACACTGCAACCAATGATCAATACTCGCACCTTTCGCGGCTATACCCCAATAACGTTGATTGCGTTGTGCTTCCGGTATATTTCGATATGTATCATCATCTGGAATGGGTGCTGTGAATTCCTCTGCTGAATCCATATCGTGAGTTTTCCAACGCACACCATTTCGTATAATTGATGCTGATCCATTACTTGTAACCAAACCATTACCACTATGTCCAACTTGTGCAGCCCAACTCTTCATCATCATACCAACACCACCATTCTTGAAGTGCACTGTCAAAACAGCATTGTTTTCCACTGCTTTATCTTCAGATGGATATGTACCACCAAGTGGGACATGTGATGTGTAACCGTAGACAGATGTAGCAGGTCCATGCAACCACAACCACAAGTCTAAATGATGGATCGCTTGCTCAACAAGCATCCCACCTGACTCTTCCTTCACAAAAAGCCACGGATGTTTTTCAGGTGAAAAGTATCCTACTTGATTAGAGTATGCCATCTGTAGAGTGCCAAGAGTTCCATCCTCAAGCAGCGATTTCAATTTCATAAATCCCGGATCAAACCGCATCATATAGGCAACCATCAGCAGAACACCAGCATCTTTGGCAGCAGCGACCATTGCGTCACCCTCAGCAACATTACAACACATCGGTTTTTCCATCAGGATATGCTTGCCTGCATCAGCGGCAGCACGTGTAATTTCAAGATGTGGACGCGGGTGAACGCATACATCAACTGCATCGATGTCTTTTCTATCCAAAAGCGCGCGATAATCTGTGTAAGCATCTGCTTCAAAACGATCTGCTTGTTCTTTAGCACCCGCCTCATTAATGTCAGCAATAGCAACAATATCTGCACGTCGTGTCGGTTCATGGTAATAAGGTGAGTGAAGGTTACGAAAGATACCACCACACCCGATTATTCCAACTCTCATTTTGTCCATCTTATGTTCCTTTCTGCATACTGTTTCTTAGAATAGGAGGTGTTCCCTCATCCTGTAAAAGCGAAAGTGTTTCAGCAATTATCGCATGTTGTAATTCTGAATTGTTCGGTTCTCCCAACGGATGTCCAAAACTATACGGAACAAGCAATGCACGCGGGGGTTTCACCTTCTTCGTGATGTCTTCCAAGAGTGTAATAGATACAGTAGATATTCCCACTTCTTCAACAACACGTTGAATCAATCCTACAGACTGATTGCATAGCGGTCACACCGGAGTTAAGAATGCAACATCAACACCATCAGCTTTAAGCATCCTTGCTACCTCTGGAGCAGTGTCCGCAATGAGATGCTTCGGTCTTGAAATTGATCCCATAAAACTGAAGTGTCTATGATTAAGAGAACCGATTTTTCCTTCATTCTCCAGTTCTTTAAAACGATCAATAGGAAAAACAAGATTGGCATCTGTTTTTGTATCAGACTTATCGTAGGCAACGCTTTTATGTCCGACCTTTAGTTCATTAGACTGAATTGAATTGGGAATCTCGCGGTAGGAACAATCACCGTTTACATAAGGTTCCTGTCCATTGATATAAAATCCCGCAGTCGTAATGAGAACAACATTACATTCATTCAAAGGTTTCTTAAGCGGTGTGTTTGGAGTCGTGCCATACCGTTTGCCACGATAAAACCGCATAAAGAAACGGAATAATGGTTCAAGTTCACTTATTGATGCCATATTTATCCTAATTATCCATTAGCATAGATGAGTCGTTTCCTGTTTTGACACGGAAGTTCTATCGTCTGTCCAGTGATACCACTCTCAATAGACGCAAATCCGATCTCATTCACTGCAGTATAATCATCGCGTGAACAATCAGGTGGTTGTCCACCATCAAGATAGTCTGTTATCTGTTTATACGCAACCTTGAATGGACTTGCATTCTCAGGTAAATCAAGTGTGTCATTATCTACGATCTTACCACCTTTCTGAACCGTTGCACCACTATAGAAACCAGTTTGCACTGAACCTTCACTTCCTAGTACATCCACTGAAAAACCACCTTTAACACCATGTTTTCCAACATGATAACCGATAGCACCGTTTTCAAATTTGATAGTTGCACCGACAATTGCAGGCTCTGGTTCATAAGGTTCTGGCACATCACCACCACCTTCAACATAGCCTGTGACTGACACGGGGTCATATCCAGCAAACTGACAAATCATATCTGTGGTATGGATTGAGAAGGATAGCACACCACCACCACAATACCCGATGACACTCTGCACTTCACCAACCAACCCGTCCTTAACCAACGATTGTAGTCGGATGAGATGCGGTCCCCAATGTCTTGTATAGTCAACTACAATGGGAATACCTTTCGCATCAGCACCTGCGGTCATAGTGTCTACCTCTTCAAGCGAACATCCTGCAGGTTTTTCAAGAAAAATGGCTTTGATGTCTGCCCTCAATACGTTCTGCATTACCTCAAAATGGTGCGGACCCCGCACACAGACAGCAACAATATCTAACTTCTCACTTTCCAACAATTGCACATCTGTTTCATAATAATTGATTGAATTGTCTGGAAATCCTGGCCCCCAAGTCCTCTTGAAGTCTGCTTGACGGTCAGTAGACATATCTGCAACTGCGACTAACTCTGTAGTTTCACACAGACGGATGCCACCTGCATGACAATACGGATATTCATCACTCGGTGTTGAATAACGGGCTGCAATACTACCTAATCCGATAATTCCGACACGATACATTGAGTTCACTCCTTATTTTGGGATATTAAGAGATTAGCACATATTGAAGTTAATAGGCAAGTGTTATTCCCTAGGTTATTTAGTTTTCGGTTTTTCTTCTATTTTCTTCACAAATGCTAAATTTCCCAAGCCGGTAGGTGCGGTTTCCTAACCAATGCAGAATACCACACGCGTATTCTAGCGTGTACCAGACACCTTTCATAATAAGTCTTCTCACAGGTTCCGATGCCGTTCGGAAACCGCACCTACCGGCTTGGGTGTTAACTTTCAGTAAATTTCTGTTTTGGAATATTCTTAAAACTAAATAACCCTGATTACTTTCTTGACAAAGAGAGTGTTTTATTGTAAAGTTATATCGTGTTTATTATTTCCTTGATGGAGATATTTATTCAGAATGAAGAAAGGTAAGAGGTGATAGTATGTTACGTGAATTACTTTCGAGTAGATTAGTTTTTGCCGGGATTTTTATCTTAGTTGTGTTTGCGGGTGCTTGCTGGTTCTATAGTTGGCATGTTCAACGCGCTATTGATGCAGAGTTGGCAAAAGATGCACTGCTGCATTCAGGGAAAAATGATGATGAAACACGCGATGCCCAGGACACTCTTGAAACCGGTGACACACAAATGTCTGACACCACGGTTGTGCCACCGGCAGATAATGTCTCTGAAACGCTTGACACTGCGGATATGTCTTTACCTGAAGAAGCACCGGCAGAAGATGTGCCTGTCTCGCCTTTTGGTTTCGGGCCGTATCCCGAAGTACCAAAGGGGTTTTATGGGGAACCTTCATGGCTCTGGAGCGATGAATTCAAGGCGCAACTGGAAAAGACACTATCATACGGTCTTAAGTCAAGAGGTCTCACTTTTACCGATCATTTGAGAATAAGTGAGCTCCAGGATCGTGTCGCAATCAAGCTTTTTAACGAAGGTGTTGATTTTGCTGGAATGACAAGTATCGATCAGAACGGTCTGTTTTACCCCGATGAGCCTAATGTCATCTACGTGGCATGGCAAGAGGTAACAGAGAAAAATGGTGAAGTGAGGCGCTATATATCAGCTGGGCTCGGTTCGTCAATGTCAGAGTTATCTATTCCCGAACGAATGGGATACGATCCGATTCCTGATTGGATTGAGGTAAGATCATATGCAGACGGTATTGATCCCTATGAGTATCTGGGACTTAACCGTTAAATCAATTTTTTTGACGCATAACTAAAGTTTGGACAATATTGTTAGGTTCAAGTATTTTCATCACTATGTGTATCGTTGATTTGCCGAAAAACCTGTGTAATATTCTGTGAGTTATCTTTTTCTTTCGAACTCACTGAAAATAATGTTTTTGCTATTTGCAATCGCAGAACAGCGACACACAATCCGAGTGTGAGTCGTTCAGGACGATACCAATGCATCCCGAGTTCTTTGCGGACATCTTCAGCTATCAAGTTTTCTGTGTGGGGGCTGCTATAAACACGAGCTTCGTTAGACAAGTAGTGTGTAAATAATTTTGGTTTCTACTATAAATTGACATACATGCAGATCTTGGTCAGGACACAGTCAATCTTCCCAATTCTCGTCACATCCTTCCATCCTATCCAACAACCCCTATCCGTCCAAAAGACATCTGATCTTGAAAATCCTGGTTCAGACAAAAATGAATTCAACAAAACCCAATACTCTTTGTTCCCATTCTGTCAAATTGTTCTGCCTTTGTTGAACTCAGAAAATGATGACTACAATTTTACACACCAATGCACCAATTTTTTGCCAATGATTATCAATATATGATATAATAAACAATAGTTCGCAAATATATGATAAATTGAACACTTAACATAAAGTTATATCCTATTGTGTTCAAACAGACACATCTCTGTCAGGAGGGAGATATGTCGGAAACAAACCTAAAGAAACGTATTCGTGATGGACACCATGTATATGGAGCATCTGTGTCAATGACCATAGATCGTGACAGTCTCGCTGAAAGAGTGGAAAAAGGTGGATACGATTTTGTTGCAGTTGACAGTCAACATGCGCCATACTCTGAAGATAGACTTGTCGCATTTTGTAATATGGCAGACGATTTAGGTATTCCAGTCAACTTTCGGATCAAACATACACGCAACGCATATCTCATTGGAAACTACCTTGACCTCGGTCCATCCGGTATTGAAGTGCCACAAGTAGAATTAGAGGAAACTGTTGACGAAGCAGTTGCCGCCTTTTATTATCCGCAGGAAGGATTACGCAGTTGGGGTGGTGCTGCAAGAAAAAATTCAGCAAATATGGAACGACTGCAATATGCAGACTGGTGGAATAACTACGGTATGCTGTGGATGCAGATTGAGTCTATTGAAGCGGTAACACATGCAAGAAGGCTTGCAAAAACTGGTGTAGATTGTCTCTCGTTCGGTCCAACAGATTTAACTTTCAGTATGGAAGGTCATCCGAATCATGCTTTACAAACTGTAGATGCTTGTGTACAGTACGTCGTGAAAGAATTAGAAGATAGTTCAACTACTGTCTGTTTTCGAAACGGTAATCCAAGCACACGCAACAAGTACGCTGATATGGGTGTTACCGTTTTCTTAGAATAGTCTAATATGATATATTATGGACTTGTATGCTCAGCAATAAATGAAGACCGGCAGGCACTAAGAGAGGGAATGCGACTATTAGCCACTATTGCACATAAATACAATATCCCAATTACTTGGGCAATAACTGCTGACTTAGCACGATCTTTCTCAAATGATTTGACAGAATGGCATAATGAATACAGTGATGAACCTTTGTTAATGCTCGATATAACGTCAACATGGAAAGAAGGTTGGTATTCAATTACTGAACAATCTACATCAGATAATGAAGTTGACCATGAAAATATAAATACCCTATACGAATCTGCATCAGCAAACTCTATAGCAGAACATCTCGTAAAAATGAGAGAAACTGTTCCAAACTTTATCAGTTCTGAATGGAAGAAATTCCAGAAGGCTTTCGATTGGACAGTGCCAAATATCGCTGGGGCAGAATGGAAAAACCATGTATTGGTTCAAGCATTAGAACAGGAAGGATTTCGAGGTCTGTGGGGATATCGTTGGGAGAAACGCGACTCCATCGCAGAAGGTGATCGTGGCTGTCCCTTCGGCTTTTTTTATCCTTCTACAGAACAACATAACTTCAGCACTCCTGCTGCAGGAAGTATCGCTGGTATACCGCACAATACAGCAACACACATTCAGAAGGAGAAACACAATCTCAGATCTGCACTCATAAACGATGTCCTTCATCAGAACATAAACCTATATATTGAGAATGATAACTGGAACCGGTGGATCTGCTATGTAGAACATGTTGATGTAATGGATGTCGTCCAGTTAGGTCAAGAAACATTAGCAAAACTGGATACTTATTTAGAATATATAACCAACAAAGAATCCATTAAGCTTCTACCTTTATCTGATATAATAGACGACTATTGGACAAATTGCCAGATGACTGAACCGACTTATGTTGTTAAGCCAACACTATCAAAGCCTGAATCTCAGAACACTTTAACAGACACCTCCGACACTGATACTGAAAGCAAAAAGGAGTTCACCTATTACGATGCCGAATGCCAATGTTCGTTTGTTGAAGGAACGATGGAACCTGTTGAAATGAAGAATTATATTACACCACCAGTTTTGGAGAATATCGGAATCGGTGTTTCAGACCACAGTTTTCTAAATCATGGAGTAGAATACCATTTACCAAGAATGACAAACTATCAACCTATTAGGAAACGTTCAAGATTACATATCAATTTTACAATTGAGTCAACAAAAGCAATGCCTTATGCCGTTGCTGTCTGGGGAAACCACCTCGGCTTACAACTAACTGAGTCAAACGCCAAAGAGGTTAAATGGATTGATGAACATCTGCTCTTTATTAGACTTGCATTAGAGAAAGGTGATAACGATTTTGAGATCATCCTATCTATATAAAAAAAGATATAGTAGAGAAGAATACAGATATTATAGTAAAAACCATAATTATTTACACACTACGGTAGGTTCGGTTTCCGAACCGGTATCCCACGATAGGCGAGGTTTCCTAACCGAACCGGTGTCCCACGGTAGGCGAGGTTTCCTAACCTCGCCGATGCAGAGTGTTCAAGTAATTTCAAAATCTACTATAATAGAATAAAATATTTGGAGGAAGTATGGATAAAGTTTTAGGATTAAAATGTCGTGAATGTGAACGCGAGTATCCAAAGGAACCACTTCACGTTTGCGAGTTCTGTTTCGGACCATTAGAGGTCCACTATGACTACGAAGTCATTCAGAAGTCAATTTCAAGACGTTCAATAGAACAAGGTCCTGATAGTTTATGGAGATACATTGACTTATTGCCGATCGACGGTGAACCGACTGATGGATTAAAATCTGGTTTTACACCACTTATCCGAGCCAAAAATCTTGGGGACGCACTCGGTGTAAAGGAGATATACATAAAAGACGATTCTGTCTGCCACCCAACATTATCATTCAAAGACCGGGTGGTTGCTATCGCACTCAGCAAGTCAAAAGAATTCGACTTTGACACGGTCTCGTGTGCATCCACTGGGAACTTAGCCAATGCTGTCGCTGCACATGCGGCTATTGCTAACTTAAACTGTTATATCTTCATTCCCGCTGATTTAGAACTTGGCAAAGTTGTCGCGTCGTTAGTCTATGCACCCACGGTTGTAGGTATCATGGGTACTTACGACGAAGTAAACCGTCTGTGTAGTGAAATCGCGGGGGTCTACCCGTGGGCATTCGTCAATATCAACATCCGTCCATACTATGCGGAGGGTTCAAAAACGCTCTGTTTTGAATTAATTGAACAACTCGGTTGGGAAGCACCAGACCACATAATTGCACCCGCCGCTGGTGGTTCACTGATAACAAAAATTGGGAAGGCATTGAAAGAATTCCATCAATTAGGATTGATTGAAAAACCAAATACAAGAATACACATAGCACAAGCAGAAGGTTGCGGTCCAATTGTCAATGCTTTCAAGGAAAACAGTGATTTTGTCAAACCAGTGAAACCTGATACAATAGCAAAGTCTCTCGCTATTGGCAATCCTGCCGATGGTATATATGCAGTGAATACCGTACGTAATTCTGGTGGTATCGGTGAACATGCAAATGATGAAGAAATCGTTGAAGCAATTAAACTCCTTGCTGCCACAGAAGGCATTTTCACAGAAACTGCTGGCGGTGTCACACTTGCTGCAACAAAAAAACTTATTGATGATGGACACATCGCAAGAGATGAACGGATTGTTGTAGCAATTACAGGTAACGGTTTCAAGACAATTGAAGCACTTGAAAACAAGACAGATGATCCACATATTATTGCCCCACAACTCAATGCATTTCGGAAACTGATGACAAATATTGAGTAAACCGTTGACATTAACCAAAACGCGTTTGTAGTCGCGCAATTCATTGCGCCTCGGACATTCACTGGCATGCGAAGGTTCATAACCTTGACAGTTCACAGTGTCAAATTAAATCTAAATTCTACTATATGTTCTAAACCTTATAGCAACGCTTAGAGGATAATAGCGTGTCTCAAATGGAAACACACGAACTTTCACAAGATTTATCCAGACAACATGCCACAATGACTTTAGATGAATTTCTTGAGGATGATGTGGAAGGGTATGAATACGTTAAAGGGGAATTAATTCCGATGGCTGCAGCGTCAATGAGACATGGTAAAATTAGCGTTAATATCCTAAGGTATTTAGATCCGATAGTCTACGATAACAAACTTGGCGAATTATATACTGCTGAAACTTCGTTTAAAGTTGGTGAAAGAGTGCTAAAACCAGATATAGCCTTTATTTCAAAAGAACGGATAACAGGTGACCCAGATAAAGGTTCACCTATACCCCCTGACCTTGCAATTGAGGTGGTTTCACCTACTGATATTCAATCACATATCGTTGGAAAAGCACTTGCTTATTTAGACGCAGGAACACGATGTGTTTGGGTGGTAGAACCTGTTTCAAGAACTGTCACAGTGTATAAGTCCGAGACAGACATAAAAACACTAACACGTGATGACACCCTCACTGGAGACGATATAGTTCCCGATTTCTCCTGTCCAGTTGAACTATTGTTTGAGTAATGGTAAAAACATGGAAACACTAAGTGGTATTCTGGAACGTATTGTATATGAAAACGCCGACAGCGGTTATACTGTCGGCAGGTTTTCTGCATACGGTCATCCTGAACTCGTAACGATAGTCGGAAATCTCGCATCGGTCAATGCAGGTGAGAGTCTACTGCTGAGTGGAGAATGGACAAACAACCCAAAATATGGTCCGCAATTCCAAATTGATAGATATGAAACCATCCAACCCGCAAATGTTCTTGGTATTAGAAAATACCTCGGTTCAGGTATGATTAAAGGTATCGGACCAAAGATGGCAACACGTATCGTTAGTAAGTTTGGGATGGATACAATTGATGTTATTGAACAAACTCCAGAGAAATTGGCAGGTGTACCAGGAATTGGTAATAAACGTGTGGAGATGATACAACAAGCGTGGGAGGAACAACGCGAAATAAAAAATGTGATGCTATTTTTACAATCACACAATGTTAACACAGCCCATGCCACTAAGATATACAAGACATATCAGAATGAATCTATCCCCATTGTAACTTCAAACCCCTACCGTCTTGCAGATGATATTTACGGTATCGGTTTTGTCACCGCTGATACAATTGCACAAAGTCTTGGCATTGACAGAAATAGTCCACACCGACTCCAAGCAGGAATAAAATATGTACTTAGTCAAAAAGCCGATGAAGGACATGTCTTCCAACATCCTACTGACCTCATAGAGGCATGTGAAGAGATACTTCAACAGGATCCGCATACAATTGAGTTAGGTGTCCTGGCTCTATACCAGAAGGAAGAGGTATTTCTAACATCTCAGAATGGTCAAGTGGAAATCCTTGCTGAAGAAGCCGCTGTGGACAATTGGCTCAATAGTTCAACAAACAAAACAATGACTGAGTCAGAAAACATATATGTAGAAACCTGTGATCAAACTGACGAACTTCCAGATGAAGATATCCCAGACCATGCTTTCAAAGTTGATGAAAAAAGTGCAGTCTATCTTGCACCATTTTACTACGCTGAGATAGGAGTTGTGAACCAATTTCAGCGACTACTCTCAAGTGAAAGACGATATGCCAGTCGTTCAGACATCTCCAAATCATTAACACAGTTAGAAATTGAGATGGATATACAATTTGCATCTCAACAGAAAGAGGCAATTCTTGCTGCCCTAACAGAACGTGCATTGATTCTCACTGGAGGTCCAGGAACTGGCAAAACCACAACGACAATAGGAATACTTCGACTGTTTGAAACTGATAATAGACATGTCGTTTTAGCTGCACCAACAGGACGGGCAGCGAAAAGACTCAGTGAAACCACAGACAGAGAAGCAAAAACAATACACCGACTACTGGAATTTTCGCCACACGAAAACGGCTTCAAGCGAAATCGTGAGAACCCATTAGAGGCTGATGTGGTCATTATTGATGAAATGTCAATGGTGGATATAGTATTGATGAACCGACTGATGCAGGCAATACCTACACATGCAACCGTAGTTCTCATCGGGGACACAGATCAACTTCCATCTGTTGGGGCAGGAAATGTGCTAAAAGGATTAATAGAATCAAAAGTGATACCTGTCGTCACACTCACAGAAATCTTTCGACAAGCACAACAAAGCATGATTGTCACCAACGCACATCTGATTAATACTGGTCAAATTCCCGATCTATCTGGTCCAAATGATCGCAACTTTTTCTTTATAGAAGAAGAGGACCCAGAGGAAATCCTCAATCTCGTCACCTCGGTTATTTCTGACCGACTTCCCAAGCACTACAACTTCCATCCTATTGACGATATTCAATTGCTATGTCCAATGAGACGTGGTATACTCGGGACAGAGAATTTCAACAAATGTCTTCAAGATGTACTAAATCCTTATTCAGAACAAGCCATCAGAGGATGGCAAACATTCCGAACTGGCGATAAGGTCATGCAAATTCGCAACAATTACGATTATGATGTATTCAACGGCGATATAGGCCGAATCGTTGAAATTGATCAGATTGAGAAAATGTTGGCAATACGTTTTGCTGATAAACAGGTCGTTTATGATATGGCAGACCTCAATGAACTTGTCCTTGCTTATGCAACTACCATCCACAAAGCGCAAGGAAGCGAATATCCTGTCGTCGTAATACCCATACATACGCAACATTATATAATGCTACAACGAAATTTACTCTATACCGGTATCACGCGGGCAAAGGAAATGGTTGTAATAGTGGGTACAAAACAGGCACTCAATATTTGCATACGCAATAATCAGGTAATGAAACGAAACAGCTATCTTTCCGAACGTTTACAAGATGCAACTTACAATGTCTAACAACAACTATAGTATCATTAGATACAACTTAAATGGAAAAACAATTAGGAGTTCCAATATGAAGATACTTATTTTGGTTCTAATAAGTTCAATACTATTCTTATCTCAAACTGCCGCCTTCGCTGAAGTCCGTTTACCGAGAGTATTCGGCAACAACATGGTAATACAACGGGATATGCCTGCGCCAATATGGGGTTGGGCTGCCCCAAATGAAGCAATCACTATTTCTGTTCTTAGACAGGATGTTGAAAGTGAAGTTGACACATACATAGTTAAAACAGATGAAAAAGGAAATTGGAGAACTACACTTAAAGCTACACCAGCAGGGGGTCCATATAAAATTGAGATTTCCGGTGAAAATACCATTGAATTATCAGATATTCTCTTCGGTGAAGTGTGGGTATGTTCGGGGCAATCAAACATGGCGTGGTCTGTCAACACTTCAAATAACAGTGAGGAGGAGATCGCCGCAGCAAACTATCCAAATATCCGTCTGTTTCATATCCCTCAAAGGGCATCTGGTTTACCTGTAGCAGACGTGCACGCTGAATGGCGACCAACGACACCAGACAGTGTCAGACATTTCTCTGCTGTTGCTTATTACTTCGGTAGACACGTGCACAAAGAACTTGATATACCCATCGGTTTAATCAACTCAGCTTGGGGTGGAACACGCATTGAAGCTTGGACTGCACCTGAAGGATTTGATGCAATTCCAAAACTATCTGCTATTTCAGAAGAAATCCACGACATCAATAAAAACTATCGTAGGCAGCTACCTGAAAAAATGATAGCAATTGAAGAATGGATTGCAGAAACACGTGAAGCATTGGAGAACGACGGTATCATATATAAGATGCCTGAGAATCAACACGCCTTAAATCCACATAATAGACCAACTGCGCTCTATAACCACATGATATATCCCATCGTGCCTTTTGCCATTCGCGGTGCATTATGGTATCAAGGTGAGTCCAATATGAAAGAAGGGATGATGTATCATGAGAAAATGAAGGGACTAATCAAGGGATGGCGTGAGATATGGAAACAAGGTGATTTCCCCTTCTATTTTGTACAACTTGCACCTTGGGGTGGTTATGATAGGGATGATCCGACCCATCTACCCCAAATATGGGAAGCACAATCAGCCACATTAGAATTGCCGAATACTGGCATGGTTGTTACAACTGACATTGGTAACATCAGAGATATTCATCCCAGAAACAAGCAGGATGTCGGTCTAAGGCTTGCGTTCTGGGCACTTGCGAAAACTTACGGGAAAGACGATCTTGTTTGTTCCGGTCCTCTATATAAATCTATGGAGATTGAAGGAAACTCAATCCGTCTTCATTTTGAGCATGTTGGTAGTGGGTTAGTGTCACGAGATGGCGAACCGTTGTCATGGGTTCAAATCGCAGGTGAAGATAAGCAGTTCGTGGATGCTGTCGCTGTGATAGATGGCGATACGGTCGTTGTATCAAGCGATGCGGTTGAGTCACCTGTTGCAGTGCGATTAGGATGGAATCAAATCGCAGAACCCAATCTTATGAATAAAGAGGGACTACCAGTATCTCCCTTCCGTACAGACACATGGTAGAAGCAATAATAAACGATTAACTTGTAGGCGCGCTTTGTTAGCGCGCCTATTTCTGTTATAGTAAAAACCATAATTATTCACACACGACGGTAGGTTCGGTTTCCTAACCGAACCGGTGTTTGTTCTGTATTATTTACACACGACGGTAGGTTCGGTTTCCTAACCGAACCGGTGTTTGTTCTGTCTCATAGATGCGATTAGGAAACAGCATCTACCAGAGAGTGTGCACGTATTTTTACATTTCACTATAAATACTAAGTAATCCAGAATCTATGCCGCTAATGCAGCAAATATAGCCTTAATGTAACCAACAGAATACGCCAATCCAACGTTACCCTCTAACCTTGGAATGTGGTCAGCATTGATACAGCCATCAAAACCAACTTTCTGAAGTTCACGCACAATTTTGAACATGTTCATATCACCATCATCAAGGAGAGTCTCCTCAAAAGCACCTGCAGTTGCAAGACTGCCACGCACATTCCTTAGATGAACCATAAAGATACGACCTTTACGACCATAGTTATTTATCTCATCAAGAACGATAGCACTGCCACCAGCTTCTGCACGTGTTCCACAACAGTATAAATAACCAACGTTTCTACTTGGAAAAGCATCAATCACTCGATGAAAACCCAAACTACCCAAAGGTGTATCAGGATTCGGCACATCAGATGGATGTATTGCCAACTTTATATCGTGTTCATCCGCAATGGGTACTAATGCTCCGTAGACTTCACAGAAACGTTTCCACCATTCATCAAGTTCTTCCATTGTTGGTGTATTTGGTGGGTTTTTCGTGGCTGCACGACTCTCTCCTCGTGAGATGTATCCGCCACGATGCACAGCAGAATAACGTGTCATCAAATAACCGAATGTATCACCCCAGAACCTTTGTCGTGCGATTGGTACCCCTGCTTCAGCGAATACTTTCAAAGCGTTGCATGTATTCTCAAGTTCTTTCTCACCGCCAGATTGCCCTTTCATAAACTTCTCTGTAATGTTTGGCAGTGTTACGCGGTTGATATCCAAACCATAAGAACGAATCAGTTTCCTCATTTTCAACAGTTCGTCTAAATCTGGATACCCTTGTTCTTTGACACCTGGGAAAGATCCATCGTTTCCAAAATCGATACAATCTGCCCCAAGTTGTGTGACTTGTTTCAGATAGGCTTCAGATAAACCACCGTCCCACACAGATACTTTCATACATTCTCCTTTACAAAGGTAATGACACCGGTTGACCAGTTTCTACGGATTGATACGCTGCAAGTGCGATTTCAACAGCAGCACGACCATCTTTCCCTGTAATCGGTGGAACTGTCTCATTGCGAATGGAATTTACAAATGCTCGTATTTCCTGTTGTACTGGCGGTGGCACTTTAATATCTCCAATTCGGATACTTCTGCCTTCCTGTTCAAAAGGTTTAATCTGAATGGAGGCATCACCACCCCATATTTGAGGGAAATAGATGCTACCTTTTTCGCAGTCTACACGTCCACCATATCCACCAACTGCAGCTGCATGACTGGAATGGAGTAATCCAACTGCACCATTTTCAAATTTCAACGAAGCAAGCACAACATCTGGATAGTCAGTTTCTTTTTGAACAAACTTCCCACCCGCACCAAAGACTGAGACAACTTCTCCACATGTCCACCGCATAAAATCTATCTCATGTGCATTGATTTCCATGAGACTTCCACCGGATTTGGCACGTTCTAACCGCCATGGGGTCCGATTCCCACCACGCCAAGGTCCGCCGATGCGATGAACCATCATATTGACTGGTGCACCAAGTTCTCCGCTATGTACTATTTCTCGGACTTTGGAATGCGTTGCATGATAACGACAAACCAACCCAATTGTCAGATACACATCATTCTCAGCAGCAGCACTGATCATTGCATCACAATCTTCTAATGTTGGAGCCATCGGTTTTTCAGAAAATACATGCTTGCCAGCATTCGCAGCATTAACCGCCATCTGTGCATGTAGAAATGGAGGTGAAGCAATAAGCACCGCACGGATATTGTCATTTGCAAGTAGTTCATGATAATCGGTAGTATATTCTGTGCCGAGATTATCAGCTGCAGCTTTTGCCAAGTCCTTCTGCAGGTCACTGACAGATATAATTTTAATTCCTTCAACAGCGTTTGCCCCATTTGCCAGGCTTCTTCCCATACCACCGCAACCGATTACGCCGATGCCGATGGTCTCCATGGATTGTGCTTCATCAATTTGCAAGCTTTTACCTCCGTCGTGCTTTAATTTGTCCCCAAGTTACACTCAAATGATTTGATGTCGGACTCACATCAAGTCCTTCTGCATTCATGTTATTTTTAACTTCAGCCGCAGTCAGTGCCCTGTCATAAACGCGAAATTCGTCAAGATATCCTTGGATAGCATCCTCATTAACACCATCTGACCTGTCACCAATACCTAACAAAAGACCACCGGCAGGGATTGTACCAGCAGCAACAGTATGATCTATCGCAAGTTTACCATCAACATAATAACTAACATTTGAACCATCATAAGTGCCAACAATATGAATCCATTTTCCAACAGGTATATCTTCCTGAATGAGATGTTGACCTGCATTCGTTGCCTTACCACCGGCTTTGACAAAAAACCCGTGTCGATTGTCATCATCGTCGTAATATAGGGTGACAACTTTAGAATTTGTGGGTTGATCATCAAGTGAAATGATACGGTTCCAACTATCATCTAAAGCGTTGATTTTGACCCAACATTCTAAAGAGATTTCATCCCAATCTCGGTCAATCTTCGGAGGATCAGAATCCTCAACAAGAAAATAGTCATCAAATCCGTCAAGTAAAACGCATTCTCCGACCACACAATCTGCTGCAGAAGCAAGTTCAGGATCACCATCAACTATTGCCTTTAAACCTGAAAAAACATCCTCTGCCTGTTTATCGATTTGCACAGTATCACTATCAAATGACCAATATGCAACTAAACCGTCTTCAACCGCACCTTTTACCGCATAAACTGGTTGCATAATCACTATTGAAAATACAAATAGTATCAAAATAGTGGTGTATATATGAATCTTAGCGAACATGATGTCTCCCATTATGGTTAGGCTTGCTAAACACATTAATGCATCCAACAAGCCAAATTAAGAATTGCAAACTCAGTTGTAAGATTTACAATCTTGATATTCAAACACAGTTCTCGTAAATACAATTCTGGTATTTCACCAACTAAAATACATCACGCATAGCGCGTCTACGGGCATCGGCACGATCACGCTCCGTTTCTGCGTCAGACTGACCATCAGGCTGGTCTGCAAAGATGGATACATATTGCGATGCTTCACCTTTACGTTTGAAGATACGGAAATAATCAAAACGGGTCAGGGTCGGTGGAATATTACCAGGACAGAGTGCATGTAATCCTACTTCTACTCTGGGACCCAATGCAATACGCGTAATTCCTACCCCTTTCCAATGGATTCCATCTTGACTTGCAAAAGAAGAGATCTGATTACCACGTCTCTCTAATCGTAAGAATAGTTCTCTTACGTTCTGCATTCCTCCACGTCCAACAAGGTGGAAACGTCTATTGGCGTGTCTTTCAAAACGAACATCTCCACGGAAAGCGTGTGGTCCAGAGGTCTTCTCTAATCGCACAAACTGGTTTTCATTCTTCCAGATAATTATACCACCGTGTTCCCGTAATTGTGGGGAGACTCGCAACCGGGTTTCAATTGCAAAGTCTTCTGTCACTGCCATGAGTAGCCTTGGGGCAGTCATATCGCCACCACGTCCGTTCGGACCGTGCCATAGGTCTTGCCCTGGATCTGTCCGCATTTCAAGGTAACCTTGACGTTCAGCCCATCCACCACCACCTTGAGGGTCTTCCCATCGCCATTCTGGACGCATATCGTTACCGATGAATTCGTCTTCAAACACTAATTCAGTGAATTCACCTGACGATGCCCAGCCTTCTATCTTTATAGCGGATATTGAATCTCCAAAACTTTGCGGCAACAGATGTAAGTTAGGCAATTCCTTTTTGAATTCGGAAGGTTCCATTCGAATGGATAACTTTGCCCCTTCAAAATCCGGATGTTCATAAAATACAACCTCAGCACCATCGGGTGGGAAATCCGGTCCCTTAAATATACGAATTGACGAGATTCTATCTTCAAACCAAGTGCCACCTTGCGGTGTTCTCAGGTTGG
Organism: Candidatus Poribacteria bacterium; assembly: GCA_965214095.1. Lineage (GTDB taxonomy): Bacteria > Poribacteria > WGA-4E > WGA-4E > WGA-3G > MSPOR6. Next base: position 4,937,388 of record OZ243938.1, read on the forward strand.
CAATATCACGTAGGATTGTAATCTTTCTACCTTTATATTCTACGTGTTCATAGCAATCCACGATCATCGGTATTGTTCCCCATTCAGGTCCTACAACATCTATTGTTGAACCGAAATTGATAGAGGATACCCTATCTGCAAAGTTGAATGCTACATCATGTAAGTTGGGGTAAAAACCTGGTCCGAGCGCAAGTTTCTTACCTTTATAGTTGACATGTTGGTATAATATTGCTTTGTAATTTGGACTTCCAGAAAAATTGGGTCCCTTATAAATCTTTAGCGAGGAGATATTGTCTTGAAATCCAATACGTCCTGTATGCGGCACAGGTTCTAAGACATATCCCATCCTTCCACGAAAATTGGTGTGTTGAAACACCTCTACTATCAGACGGGGAATTACAACTGGCATTTCTTTCTCCTATTGGTTGGTATTCTCATTATCTAATTGACATTCATGAGTTCAAGTGATTTCCAAATGTGATCTGTAATATGACAGAACACTAAGACTGAAATGAAGATATTAAGAAAATCTAAAAAATATGCCTATCTGGGCTTTCTACGATGTTTTAGTACTTACTTGTTTATCACTGATTGAAATAGGTTCTAATGGTATTAGAACTATAACAATATTCAGGATTTACAAACTGTTTTTACAAAGATTTGTCTTCATATTTCAAGGTCCTAATAGATGTGACTCCGATAAATATTTGGGTTCGATTGGGTATTCACGAGGCAGATATATTTCAATAGGGATACCAATTTGATCAAGATACTTACACATCAATGGTGCAACATCTTTCCAGTTTAATCCACCCAAAGCACAACCCAATGCAGGCATGGCAAGAGATTCAATGCCTTCTTTTCTTGCGTTCTCTTGTACCCATTTTAATCCGTTTTCAATATCCTCAATACGTGAGTTTGTTCGCCAATGACGTTTCGTTGCAAAAAGTAAAAACCATTTTATAGGATTCTTTATGGGCACACGATGCGGCTTGAGATCAGTCAACTCATCTGCAACTGATTCCTCACGTTTATAAAGATAAGGACGTTCAGCAGTAATTCTCTTAGTACGGCATACTTTCTCATATTCAACATATACATCTGGATATTGTTCTTTAGCACGTAAGGCTAATCCTTTACCCATAACACCTTGAAGATTGACTGTGATTGTCAGAGTCTGCAACTCAGAAAAAAAGATGTCACCACCATCAATAAGTCTAATATTATTGCCTCTTGTAATGCAATGTTTAGGCTGGAAGTACCTATTGGAATGATAATTAACTGGTAAGTTAACACTATCAGACATTATCTGGTTCATTAGGTTCATATTATCATCGGCAAGTATCACTGAGCGGATGTATTCAGGCTTTACACGTTCAGGAACTAAACATTCTGCCATGATTTTTCGTTTTGATCCATCGCTTTTTCTCCACCAATCATTCTGAAGCACTTTAGCATGTTGTTGGATTTTTTTCAGTCCTTGAGAACAAGGATAGAACTGTGTGAAGTCTTCAGTTACATTGCCATCAGAAATGATGACACCAGGTTCACTAAGGACTGTGTTGGCAACTTCAAGAATAACTAATTTTTCTAATCCTGTTTCAATAATAGAGCGGTACAAGATTGGATTACGTGGTTGAAAGAAGAGACCGGCATAATTCAATAAGTTATTGTTATTCATCAGAGGCGCAATCTTAGACCTTTTGTCAATATCGTTATATGAATGTTTTTTACCTTTGAATATCGGTATAAATTTACATCCTACATCTTTAATTCTATTATAGGATAAAATACCTCGTTTAATTATAGATTGCAAGTTATCTATATGCGTAATGTAGAAGAGACTATTGAATTTCATGGTTCTACCTTTTGATCAATGTTATGATTTGGTAAGAATTGACAACATAAATGAATTATAATTACTGTTTCTGGAATGAAGGTGTAAAGATGTCATTATCTTCTTCAGTTGCAACAACTCTCTTACTTAAATCCAACGGGGTTAATCGGACACTTAGTAAGTTTTCTACACTGTTGTCAGCAACTATGAATCTTTTAATATACTTGGGTTCAACATTACTAGGAACTAAGCATTCAGCCATCAATTGACGTCTAAATTTTCTTGAGTGATCCCATGAAATCCATGAGGATGATTGAAGAATATCTCGTTGTGCATCAATTTTCTTCATTCCCTCTGACTGCGGATAAATCCTAGTATGACTACTTGAGGCAATACCATCCGTAATGAATATCCCTTGTCTATCCTCCATTATAGATTTTGATATCCCTAATACTGATATATTTTGTTTGCCTATAGATTTAAGAATTCTGTATAACATCGGATTACGAGGTTGAAGAAATAGATTAGTATAGTGCCATAGATTTTTCTCATCAGAGGTGTATCTTTCCTTACGATCGTTGACAAGGTCCAGGTCATAGATTGAAGTGTAATTAATATTCTCAGTTACAATTCTTTCGTGTGAAAGAATTCCATTGACGAAAATGGATGGTAAGTTGTCAATATGTGTAATGTAATACAAACCCTTTATGTTCAGCATAGTCTTGCACAAGAATAATTCTGTTCACAAAAGTGAAAATAAACGGGTAAATTTCACCACAATAAATTCAATTGACGAGTAATAAGCAAGCATTCTGAATATGCATTGATTAAATCCTATTTTCGAAAAAATTCTATTCCAGAATAAAGTCAAAGTTATCGATATATAATGCTATGGAAGATCATGAGAATGTTTCATACATCTATATAATCAAAGCAACACTTCATAAATCTGAGCGAACCCATATCTATCCGAAGTGAACACAACATGTTTCCCATCAGGACTGAAAGATGGATGCGGATGCGTGTGTTGCGGTGCATAAACTTGAATCGGTCCATCACTGTATGGAAAAGGTCCATCCCAATGTTCACCTAACGATGATGCATTCGGATAACACAACGTTTTCGGTTCCCCGATTCCATCTCGCGGGTCAAATATTTGAATGCCTATGTCAGGGAAATTTGTATCAGCCACCATTAATGTGCCGTCAGTGTTACATATTGCATGCCATGCATTGAATGATGTAATTTGCCGTACTTTTTCGGTGTCAACATTGACACACCGGACACCGCGTTGCCAATCCACGAATGCTAACTCACGTGTACGAGGTATCCAAGTTTCGTGTGTTATCCATTCGTTTCTTTCAGCATTCCTTGCATAGAGCCTACGATTTCCTGTGCCATCACGATGAATTACCCAAACCCTGTCAGTTAGCGGACCTGCGTAATAGAGTAAGTTTGAATCATCCGGACAAAATTGTAGGTGTGCAATACTATCCCTACGTAAAATAATGTCATGATCACCTGTCTCTGTATTGACAATAGCAAGTGCAGACTCTTCTCCCAGACTATAGCGAACTGCCCACCATTTGTCATCGTGGCTAAGTGCGGTTGTTCCCATCGCTGCAGCAACCATACCACTATCACGCATTTCAGTCGCTGAGAAGTTAACCAACTCCCGTTCCTCCAACGTTTCCAAGTCAAGCCGCCATCCACTTGTTCCTGCTGTGAAAAACACGGCAGTACCATCGTGTGATGGATGAACTGACCACTCACTAAATTCCGGTCTGTCAGTGAGCTGTCGGAGTTGACCTGAACTACGTTCTTCAGCAAAAATCTGCGGTGTTCCTGTCCTATACGACACAAATATTAACCGCTGCATCGCATCGTCGTACGCAGGAATGATAAAAAACGGATGATGGTGATGTGCTGAAGCAGTCGTTACCTGACGAATGTATGTTCCTGTACGTCTATCGTAAAATGACCTCGATTCAGCAGAATAAACAGTACCTTTTCCCATCTATTTTTCACTATTCTTCAAATGCAGAATCAAATGCAACCTCAGACGGTTCAAAATCATACCCTTTGACTTTGCTACAAGCCTCACTGGCTCCGTGTTCTCTATCCATACCACTGTCTTCCCATTCAATTGAAAGTGGACCGTTATAGCCAATATTGTTGAGTGCTCGGATAATCTCTTCAAAATTGATATTACCGCGTCCAATTGAACGGAAATCCCAGAAACGTTTTGAATCGCCAAAATTCAAATGTCCACCGAACACACCAGACAATCGTGGTGTCTCTGCCCACCAAACATCCTTCATGTGAACGTGATATATCCGATCAGCCAAACGTTCAATGAATGCAACATAATCAACGCCTTGGTACCCAAGGTGACTGGGGTCATAGTTAAAGCCAAATGTTTCTCTACCATCAAGTGCTTCAATCGCACGTTCAGCAGTAACGATGTCAAATGCAATTTCAGTCGGATGAACTTCAAGACCGAACTTAACACCTACCTCATCAAACACATCAAATATAGGATTCCATTTGTCTGCGAAATCTTTAAATCCAGCATCAATTTGGGATGCGTCTACAGGTGGGAACGAATAGAGTAGATGCCAGATGGAACTGCCTGTAAATCCGTTGACGACATCAACACCAAGTTTTGCGGCGGCACGTGCAGTGTTTTTCATCTCTTCGGCAGCCCGTTCTTGAACGCCAGCAGGATCTCCATCACCCCATATTGATTCTGATAGAATTGTTTGGTGTCGGTCGTCAATATTGTCACATACTGCTTGGCCAACGAGGTGATTACTAATCGACCAAACTTTCAATCCATATTTTGCAAGTAGGTCATGTCTTCCTTGACAATAACTATCGTCAGAAAGTGCTTTATCCGTTTCAAAATGGTCTCCCCAACAAGCGAGTTCTAATCCATCATACCCCCACTCACTCGCTTTTTTGGCTATATCTTCAAGTGTTAGGTCTGCCCATTGTCCTGTAAATAGAGTAACAGGTCTTGCCATATTTTTTCTCCTTTATTCATAATTTTGTCCAAGTCATCTGTCTCAATTGTTTCTATTCTTTTATGCTGGCGGTGTATAACTTGCATCCACCCAACCGCGTTGCTTTCCACTTTCAACGGCTGTATTTATGAAATGAACACCACGTGCACCATCTTGTACAGTGGGAAAATCGGTGTCAAACTCATCAGGAGATTCACCAGCAATTTTCGCTGCCATTGTCCGTGATGCATTCACATAGATATTCGCGAACGCTTCAATAAATGCCTCAGGATGTCCAAAGGGTATTCGTGAATTGTGTTGCGCAATCTCCGCAAGATAATCATTACCGCGTTTATAAACCTGTTCCGGTTCATCAGGGAAACGCACAGATAGATAATTCGGATTTTCTTGATGCCATTCAAGCGATGCATCAGTTCCATATACACGGATTCGTAGGTTATTCTCTTCTCCAACAGAGATTTGTGATGCATACAGAACGCCGCGCACTCCGTTCTCATAGTGAACTAAAAGATTCCCATCATCCTCTAACAAGCGTCCTTCAACAAAGGTGGTCATATCCGCACACACTTCTTCCATTTCAAGTCCTGTGATATAATGTGCGAGGTTTTCTGCGTGAGAACCGATGTCACCTATACACGAGGATGCCCCTGCCTGTTTCGGGTCTGTCCGCCAGACAGCTTGCTTCGCTCCCTCATCTTCCAAGAATGTTGCCAGCCATCCTTGAGGATATTCCACGACAATTTTTCGTATAGTTCCCAGTTTACCATCCTTCACAAGTTCACGCGCTTGTTTCACCATCGGGTAACCGGTATAATTGTGTGTCAGGGCAAAAATTACATCATTTGATTTTACAAGATGACATAATGCTTCTGCATCTTCCACCGTCGTTGTCATCGGTTTATCGCAAACTACGTGGAATCCAGCTTCAATAAAGGTTTTTGCTACATCAAAATGAACGTGATTCGGGGTGACGATTGATACAAAGTCAATTCGTTCACCTTCTGGAAGTTGACTCTCTTTTTCAGCCATCTCCTTATAAGAACCGTAAACTCGGTTATCATCAAGAAAGAGTTCTGTTCCTTGTTGCTTTGATTTTTCCGGTGATGATGAAAACGCGCCTGCTACCAGATCAATTTCTCCATCAAGTGCAGCAGCTTTCCGATGCACCGCTCCAATGAATGCATCAGGTCCACCGCCTACCATTCCATAACGTATCTTCCTACCAAGTGGCATATTATATATCCATTCCTTATTCGTTGTGTAAAAGTTCAACACATGAGATTTTTTCTAATTGTATACTATCATTGTGCCATATTTTTTCATTAATTTCAAGGTGTTTTTGCAAAGAACAGGGTTATTTAGTTGAAGGTTTTCTTCTATTTTCTTTCACAAATGCAAAGTGCCCTAAGACGGTAGATGCAGTTTCCTAACCTCACCATCTATCTTTTGAATAGCACCTTGAAACATCAAACTCTAATCCTGAAAATCTACTAATCCTGAAAATCCTGGTTCAGACAAGAATCCGCGCTTCAGACACAAGAAATGCTACTCAATACTATTACTCACATATAACTGTCCATCTCTATTCACAACAGTAAGATGTAGTTCATTCGTCTCACGACTCCGTGAAAACGACAATTTCCAGATAAAACCATCAGGCGCATCAATCCGAGACATGAGTCCCCTTTTGCCAACGTTCCATAAGCGGATTATTGGATCCCTGCCACCACTTGCAAGAATCTTACCATCATCGGAGAAGGCTAATGCATTTACAGAATCTGAATGTGCACCGAAGGTTGAAAGAAGGTGTTCACTCTCAAGTTCCCACAACCGAACGGCAGAATCTGAACCACCACTCGCAAGTAGACTATCATCAGGCGAAAACATGACTGATAAGACTAAGCCATCGTGTGCAGATATAGAGGATAATTGCCTGCCTGATTCCAATTCCCATATACGTATCTTACCATCTGAACCACCACTGACAACAGTTTTGCTATCAGATGAGAAAGTTAATGTTCTAATATTAGACGGATCTGCAGTAGAACTACTCAACATGCGGACTGCTTCTTCATTCCAAGCAGTCAGTGGAACCCCATCTGGAGAAGATGCCAATGCTTTCACTAAACTCGATGTTTCACCCGCAAGAGTCGCAATTTCATTAGAGGTGTTTGTATCCCACAGACGTAAAGTGCTATCCTCACTTGCACTGACAAGTGTCCGATTATCTGGGGCAAAAGCAACCGCACGGATACGGTCTGTGTGTCCTGACAAAACTGCTGACTGTTCACTGTCTTCTAAATTATAAACCCATATCCGTTCGCTACCACCAGCAGCAAGATAGCAGCCATCTGGTGAAAACGATAGATCTGTGATCTCTTTATTGCTCAATCTTTCTCGTAAACTCTGTGGTAGTTCTATCTGGTTATTTATGTTGAACACAGCAGTCTTCTCCAATTGATTATCTTAATTTGGACAAAATAATGAACCCTATGTAAGTTTATCAGAAATAAGTTCAGATTTCAATTCTAATTCTATGACAAGATGTGAAAAGTTTCTTTCTTCATTAAAACAATGAACCCACATTTTGGCATTAAATTGAGCTAAAATCACAAATGAGATTTGACTTGAAAATACACCTATGAATCAAACATAATTCTATCAGTATAAGAGAAATATGATACAACACATCCAAATGTAAATATATTTGAATTTGGCAAAATAATATGTTAAAATTCAAAATCAACAGGAGGGAAATATGAAAGTAGGTATAAGAGACGGGATGCTACCAGTCCCATTTGAAGAATCATTCAAAAAAGCAAAAGAAATCGGATTTGATGGAATCGAATTGTGTATGGGTGTGAAATATAGAGACCATACCCTTTGGCAAGATGAAGGTATAGATAAAGTAAATAAACTCGCTGAGGATGCAAACATTGAAGTATCATCACTTTCACCAGGTGGTTTTACTGCATTTTCTTTTATGCACCCCACTGACAGTGTCCGCACAGAAGGTATTGCAAAGTTGCAGTTCCTTGCAGAAACAGCACCACAATTAGGCACGAATGTCATTCTCGTACCATTTTTCGGCGGTGGTCAAATTAAGGATGAACATATCAACGCACCAAGGTTCATTGATGGGTTTAAGGCTGCTGCTGAAACGGCAGAAAAACATAATGTGTACCTTGCAATCGAATCAACATTAAGTGCTGAACAACATCAACAAATTATTGACCAAGTCGGTTCAAGTTATGTTGGTGTCTATTATGACATGGGTAATGCAACCAACACCGGATATGACTCCCCTTCGGAAATACGAAGTTTAGGCAGTGCCATCGTCCAAATGCATATAAAAGATACGGGTGGTAATCACGCAGGTGAAGGATCAGTAGATTTCAACGCTGTTTTTGAAGCTGCACACGCAATCGAATACGACAGTTGGTTCGTACTGGAAACCCCCGGCAAAGACGACCCTATTGCATCCGCTGCCAAAAACATGAACTTTGTTAGAGACAACTTCTAAAACCCTTAAATGTGCATGTAGGACGAACACTATTCGTCCTACTAAAACACATATTGACAATCAAATATACATTCCAAAATAATACATTGATTAGATAATATACGATATCTCAAATTGCCTATCTGGAGGATTGTATGAGCAGTCGGAAATTAGTAATTCCGCAATCTGAAGCCAAGAAACTACTATCACTCCCAACCCGTCAAGCTGAACAACTTTTTCAAAGTTACGATAAAGAACAACAACTGGAAATAATACGATCCATTCGCAACCCAAAACAACGAGAAGAACTATACTATCTTGTCCCAGATTGCACAGAACTTATTCAGGACAGTCCAACAGAAGATGTGTTACAAGTGTTAGATACACTTCTTGGAACAGGTCTCGCTTGTGGTTTGATACCATGTCTATCAAACGAACAATTTGAAGAAATCATGGATATAGCTGTATGGCGTGATGGAAAATTGGACGAACGATCACTAAGTCTATGGTTGTTTGAACTGTCTGAATGTGAACGGGATGACCTGAGTCGATTCCTACATCAAATTGACTTGCGTTTCCTTGCTGAACTACTCAAGAACCGTGTAAAACTAAAAGGTGCTCTCAGTGCAATGATGATTGAAGAAGGTATTATTGACCCAAGTTCGCCATCTATTGAATGTAAAGATGATCAAGCAAGAGCAATCCTTAACGCAATCTGGGAAGCGGATAATGACCTATTCATACTACTATTACGTGAGATGTTCGCTATTGACAAAGAAACAGAAGCAGAAAAAGATATAGTCAGAGCATTAGAAAAGGCAAAAGCTGAAAGAACTGAACGAGTCGCAGAACGGGATCGTAAAGCTGGAATCAATATCACCGAATCTGATTTACAGAAAAAAGTCGATCTGGATTCACTCATACTTGCTGAGAACGATGAGGAAGATGAGAAAGATGAGCACAAGTAAATTCTCTCTTGTTGCAGATGCAACCATTGATGCCAAGTCCTTTCTCGCAAGAACAATGGTGCACGGCGATAGTCTCGGTAGAATTGACAATCAAAAATCAGAAACACTATCCGAAGACATTGCTGCACTGGCACACAAACTCATAACCATGAAGGTTGATGACCTATCAGACACATCCAAACTTCGCACACAGATTCAAACTTCCTTCGCATTAACTAGCCTCGGTTTAGAATATGGCAGCAAAGGAAACTTAGACAAAGCAGTGAACGTGCTACTCGCAAATCCTATCGTCAAGTTCTTTCAAATCGGGAATACACTTACGGATAAGTTAATTGAGAAATCCAGGCACCTACTTGAAAATGCATTGATTCAGTCTCCCGAAGAACTTGAACATCTGGATATTGATAGCATCCGAATCTACAACTTCGCAGAAGCAGAATTCCTTAATGCAGTACACTCTTATTCAACTACTATTTCATCAGCACAAATCACAATTAAAGAATCACATGAACCAAGATCCTTCAATACATTATCTGATTTAGAGAAAATCAGACAACAACTTGACTACATTGAAGCACGATGGACCTATGTGCAAACGTTATCTCATGACGAGATATTCGCTGTTGACCCGCCATTCAGTATTGAAATTGACCCTATACAAAAGTTAACGCTCAATTTAATGGCAAATCTGACGCTGTTTTTCCAACCCGAATTTCAGATTGAATCTGACACACTTCAAGATTTTAAAGACATCATATATGATGACAATATTGAAGAAATCCGAACGGCACCAAGACAACGATTGCTTGATTGGATACAAGACTATCTCGAACAGTCCAACCGATCTGACAATGAAATAAGGTACGCTGTTAATTATTGGGACACTTGCCTAAAAACACTGATTAATCCTGAATCCGATATTAATGAAGGGGTTTCTAACCCCGATTTCTGACGCACAAAACTAATATCGGGTTGCAAACCCTACAAAAAGCGTAAATCACAACATTTAAAGTCGCTACACAATCACTTGACATTACACTACACAATTATATATAATTCCAATATGGCACAAAATTACGATAACATGGCAAAATCAATATTATCAGATTTTGCAACCGAGATCTCACAGTTTGTACTAAGTAATGATGATGTTGAAGTAGTAGAAAATTTAGATACTGAACATCAATTCATTATAGGACAACGGACAGATAGCACAAAACGCATCCGCATTAACAACCGCGAAGTCATACTGCACATTGAACTACAACTTCGCGATAGTACACCTGAACCTATGTGGGCACGAAATGCAGCATATCATGGATTTCTTTTCAGTAAATATAAAATACCTGTCTATTCCAACGTCATCTATTTTTATCCCACTGCGGGACGGAATGATCCTGGATTTTGCCAATATAGTTCAGATGGCTACGAATACACATTACGATACAAAGTGATACGACTGATTGAAATAGATGGACAAAAAGTATTGGAGATGCAAAACCCTGGTCTGTTGCCGTTCACACCACTAATGAAACCCCCTGCGGGAATGGAAATAGATCAGTGGGTACAAGAATGTGTCGATGCTGTATCTTCTGCATCGGTTGATCAGCACACACAAGCAGATTTGTTCTGTGCATTATCTCTGTTCGGTGGTATCGTCCATGACGCATTACTTTTTAGACAAAGAATAAGGAAGGCATTCATGCAAGAATCAAAATTCTATCAATTGCTACGCGACGAATTCATAGCTGAAGGTAAGACACAAGGTCTTGAACAAGGTCTTGAACAAGGTCTTGAACAAGGTCTTGAACAAGGTAAGAGAGATACGTTACTAAATAATATTCTTACCATCCTTAAGTCTAACTTCCCGACGGATGCTGTCAATGAACTAATTCCAATGCTACATCGTATTACTGATTTACAGCAACTTGAACAGTTCTTTAATGCCGCTTTACAGGTTCAAAGTCTTGATGCATTCAAATTAATGCTTGTTGAACAGATTGATCAGACTGAATCATACTGACGTTTCAAGTGTAGTTTCTTATGTTGGTTCCACCTATTATATTCAAATTATATTCAAAACTAAAAAGGACTCTTTAATGATAGGGGCAATATACTGTTAAGCAATATCAAATAATAATCTTCCGATTTTTTCGGCAGATGATGCCACCGAGTTCGTAGGGACGGGGTTTCCCCGCCCGCTATCAATGGACAATGTGCATATTTAATATTGAAACTTGCTTAGCTGCAGTATAATAAAATAAACATGAAAATTGAAACAGCAACATTTGGAGCAGGTTGTTTTTGGTGTGTAGAAGCAGTCTTTCTTCAATTAGAAGGTGTACATAAGGTTATATCTGGATATACTGGCGGAATGACAGAGGATCCCGATTACCGGTCTATTTGCACGGGTACAACAGGACATGCTGAAGTCATCCAGATTGAGTTTGACCCGGATGTTATCTCCTTCAAAGACCTATTGGATGTATTCTGGCACACACACGACCCAACAACTCTAAACAGACAAGGCAACGACACTGGCACACAGTATCGATCTGCAATCTTTTATCATTCCGATTCACAACGAAATATAGCAGAAATATCCAAAGCAGAAACAGACAAATCCAATCTATGGAATGATCCAATTGTAACTGAGATAACACCTATTGACGTTTTCTATCCTGCTGAGGATTACCACCAAAACTATTTTGAATTGAATCCAACACAACCGTATTGTCAATTCGTGATTCATCCAAAAATGAAGAAATTCACAAAAGATTTCCAAGACAAACTCAAATCCAACTAAATTTCAAAAGAACAAGATACCCAATAACACAATGACCGTTCATAGACGCGCAATTTATTGTGCGTCTTACATTTCTTCTCAATAGAGAGAAGCATCTATAGAAATTGAATAAACTAGGAGGTAACTATATTGAAAACGAAGTATATTATTGTCATATTGATGACTACTATCATTCTCTATGCATCCACAATTAATTTGAATCCACAAGAAACAGAATCGAACATTTCTGTCAAAGTTGAAACACCACGAAAGGTTACCATAGTCTCGGAAAAGACTTACAATGGACATCTACAACCACGTGCGGAAGTCAAAGTATATGCAAATATCTCAGGGAAGATCATTAATCTCAATGCAGTTGCCGGGCAAACCGTAGCAAAAGGAGATGCACTTGCACAGAGCAGCGCACGACAGGCAAGTATAGCAGCGATTAAGGCAGAAGTCGCATTAAGTGTTGCAAAATCGCAACTGACAACAACTGAAGCAAACGCACAAACCCGTGTTGAAACGCAGCTTGTGACTGCAAAAGAGTCGGTCGCAGAAGCAGAAGCAAAACTTGAAGAAACGAAATCTCTTGCTGAAATGCGAATTCGCAACAAATTGGTAGAGGCAGAATCTGCTTTAAAGGTCGCAGAATCTAACTATGAACGTGCAAAAGTCAGTTCAGAGAAAGGATTGGAGCGCGCCAAAACAGAGTTTACAAAAACGACCTCTGATTATGAACGTGATAAAGAACTTCACACACAAGAACTCATCAGCGATAGTGCCTACGAAGCATCTGAAACTCGCTACAAGTTGGGTAAAAGCAGATATGAAGAAGCAGTCGCCGCAGCAGATCAGTTCAAGGATGGTTCTGCCAAACTAACGGTAGACAAAGCCAAAGCAGAATTGATTGTGGCACAGAAAATTGTTGAGAGCCGTGGATGGGAACGGGAAATCGCTGCAGCGGAATCAAAGGTCACCCAAGCAAAATCAAACCTTGTAACCGCACAAAAACTTGTGGAAGCAAAATCATGGGAACGGGAAATCGCAATTGCAAAATCAGCAGTAAGTGAAGCAGAAGAACAATTGAAACTCGCTCGCGAACATGTTAGTGATGCTATGGTAACATCTCCTATTGACGGTGTAATCGCCAAAAAACACCTTGAAGTAGGTGAATATGCAAAATCCGCTGCCACTCCAGGAGAACCGATTTTCACAGTCGTCGCAATGGATATACTAAAAGCAGTTTGGACAGTACCTATAAGCGACATTAACCTAATAAAAAACGGTAATATGGTGCTAATTTCAACGCCTTCAGGCATTCAAAATATCATTGCAACAATTGACTACATAAGTCCTACGGCCAAACAGGGAGAGAATACGGTTGTAGTACATGCTACATTACCTCAGTCATTACAATTGTTAGCAAAGAACGATTCCACTACGCCAACCCAGAATAGGGCTTTAAAACCAGGTGTGTCAGCTACTATTTCAATCAAAACGGGAGAACGCAAAAACGTATCCTTACTACCGCGTCGTTCTGTTATAAACATCCAGAATGGAAAGGGTTACATATTTGTCGTTGAGGAGAATGTTGCTCGCTCGAAAGAGGTAAATGTTGGGGGTGTATATGGCAGTGAAATTGAAGTAAATACCCGTCTAACACAAGCATCCCAAGTGATAGTGGACAACCAGCATCTACTGAAGGATGGCACACCAGTTTCTATAATACACGACTGAAAAAGATAGGGAGATGCATTTGTTGATGTTACTCAATATCTTTCCAAGTATTTCGCTTAACAATAATCCACATTCCAGCTAATGACATCCCATATTCTCTTGAAAGATTATGAAGTGTTTCTCCATCTGCAACTCGTTCATGGATTACTCTGACTTGTTCTACGTTAACTTTTGCTCCTGATCTCTTTGGACTGGCAACATGTTCTGTTTCGGCACTATCAGTCTCAACAACTTCTGTTTCGTGTTGCGATCCATTATTAGTTTTAATTGTATTAAGTTCTCGTTCATGGTTTATATCCTTTTTCTCAACATCTATAATATCAAGTATTTTCTGCCAAAGGTTTTCAACGGAATCCATACCAAGTTGATAGGAATCACGATTTAATTTCTCTTTTAGTCCTTTGCCTTCGGCGTATATCTTTGAATCCTCCAAATCCTTCTTGTCTTTGTGATTTAAGAGATTGACTTTTTCCTCTTTTCTCTCAATAAATCCAAGTTCTTCAAAAATAGATAGTCCCGTTTCTATACCAGATTTTTCAAAATCTAATTCATTATGCAAAACATTAATATCAATGACACCGTTATATGCTTCAATGAATTCCTTTGTTTCTTTAAACAACTTTCTTAATACATCTTTTTCCAATACTTCTGATTTAATCTTTCAATGATATTTTGAAAATCTTGTGAACTATCATATATTAAATGGATGTATGTGTCTTTGGATGTGAAAGCAGGTTGGCATCGTCTGCTAAATTCATCTAAACACAAGACTGGATGGCAAATGATAAAGTGATCAACAGAATGTTGTTCTGGTAATGAAGAAATAATTGCGTCTGAGACGATTGCATATAATTCCCTATTCTCAAGTCTTGTTAACAACTCCTTTTCTTCATCAGCAGTGATGTGTTTGTTGTGAACTCCAATAATGTCTTCTTTTTCATGTCCCATAAATGTCATAAATTGTTTGATTTTTTCACTGTCATGAACATAGATTACAGAAGTTCGTTTGGTTTCAAGCAAGTCTATCAGGTATTTCTTTCTATCTGTGTCTCTGCGATCAATAATGCGGACATCAGAAGCATTGTTGAGAGGTGGAAAAATTGGATTAACCAATGTTTTGAAACGTTGCTCAACATTACTCTTCTCAATCTTTACTTCCAAAAGTTGATTCTCAATGGATGTAAGGTTATCCGTGTATTCTTTGTTTTCAATTTCCGTCTTTTCATACTTCTTTTTAAGTGTCTCATACTGTTCTTCAATACTATTCTTCTCATTTTCAACCTCCTGGAGTTCAGTCATTTTGTTTTTTAGATTCTTATCAGTCTCAAGCCATGCTTCTTCCGCTGCTTTTAAGTTATCTTCCGCTGTTCTTAAGTCATCCTTTATATTAATGAGATCTTCATCGATTTTTTCCTTATGAAAAAGTGCTTCTTCCAGTTGATTTTTAACATTCTTCAATTCTACCTTATCTGTATTATGCCGATCCCTCACTTCCTCCAACTGCTCTTCAGATTTTTCAAATTTCCTTTTATATTCTTTCTTTTTAGTTGTTTCTATTTCTAATAGTTCTGTTATATCTGAAATCTGCTTTGCAGAATTTTCTGACAAGAATTGATCCCGTATTTTATCAACTTCACTTATTTTCTCAGATCTTTTGATAACTCTGAGTATGCAAGATATCAGATACAAATATGTTCGAGTAAACTCAAAGTCTAAATCCTTTGATCCACGGTGTTCACAAATATTCCGTCCATCTCTAATCAACCAAAAAACACTCTGTACAACTAATTTCCAGTCAAACTTCTGTCCAAAAACATTAGACCAATGTTTTTTAATTATCTGAGGAATATGGTTAATATCTATTGCAGATCCAACGTCATCATGGTCTTCTAAACCATCATGAAAATTATCTATTTGGTTGTCTTTTAATGCTTCTTCAATCAGATCTTCTACTTGTTCACCTTTTACTTGTTTTAAGTTATGGACGATATATGGACGCATAGTATCAAGATAAAGGTCATTTGCCTCTCGAATTGCATCACGACAAGGATATTTTGGCTCGCTCATGATTCATCTCCAAAATTTATATATTATGTGTTTCGTTAATCTCCTCTACAATTTGCTTGTAAATAGAATTTACTTATTGCTTGTGTAAAATAAAAACCTGAATGTTTTCCCATTTTCGTTTTGACCTGTGGGTTGCGACACGTCTTTTGATGATAGAGTGGCATTCAAAACCTGTCTCCTCTATGATGGATTCAAGATTTGTTATTGCCTTAGGTCCGGACGCATCTGCATATCCTAACAACACGATTCCATCAGGTTTTAAGTAGTTGGGAACTTGTTCAAAAAATCGTTTCAATGTTTGTTGATTTTCGTCGTGGATTGCAAGTTCTGACCTGCTCCTGACACGTGCAACTACCCACGGTGCATTGAATATTATGACATCAAACTGAGCAGATGGAAACGTATCAAACAGGTCACCTGCCGACATGACATGTATTTTACCTGCATCTGAAAGGTGATGCTGGATGTTCATTTTTGTTGTAGCAACTGCTTCCGGTAGTATGTCAGATGCATAGATGTCCGCAGCTTTACCAAACTCTTGATGTGCAAGTAGTGTCAAACAACCACTGCCACAACCGACATCTGCTATAGTTGAACTTGACTTTGTTAACTTATCCGAGACGGACTGAATTGCTTCTTGAAAACATTCTACAGTTTCCTGAGAACGCGGTGCCAGCACATTTTCAGAGGCAACAAGGGATGCATTGAGTGCATGAATAGGATAGGTTTCCACAAGTGCACGCTGGAGACGCTGCACTTTTATGACCGATATCAGAAATGGACAATCTTCGTTAGCATCTGGTTGCTCACCAAGTAACTCCAAGAGATAAGGTAAGTCCGGTGTGGGATCAATTTGGAGTATACCATCTTTATCTACCCAACACATCAACTTCGAAAGGGCATTTTCTCTATTCTGTTTTATGTTATCTCGTTTTTCTCGCGATCTGCGCTTTTCATATCGTTTGTTTCTTGTTTCAGTAGAGAGTTCATTCTTGTGCTGTTCAATATAGTCCATCACAGAGATAATTTGTTGCCAATCTCCCTCTACAACAGCAACACCACCCCGTTGTATATGTGTGAAAATACGACCTAAGTTCTTTAGTTCTTGATTAGGAAATAACTTAACACCACCTCGTGCGAACACCGCTTCACGAAATTCTGTTGGGATATAAAGTTCACCAATTGGATTTATAGAATAAAATGCATTCATCTAAATATGATTTATTGGATTGCTACGATTTCTCCAGTTCTAACGGATTCTGCTTCTTTGTAACAGAGAAGGAGTGCATCTCTGGCACCAACACCAGATAGTGCTGTCGGTTCTTCGTTATTGCTGATTGCATCAACGGCATACTGTATCTCAGCGGTAAAGGCATCAATCGGATCTACTTCACCTAAATCCACCTGTTCCACGCTACCATCTTCGGTGATAAGGGTCAACGGCATAGTTGTCGTAGGTTCACCAGCAAGTGTAGAGAAATCAAACAGGAGCGTTGCTTTCTCAAGGAACATCTCAAATCCGTGCGAAAATGCTCTCCCTTTTTGTGATATTGCTCCTGATGAACAACTGACAGTCAGTTCTTTGTCGTTGTAGATGTATTGTGTCGTCAAGAAGTCAACGAAATTGCCTCCTGCTATTTTCCCTTGCGAAAACACAGCATCTGGAACACCACAGAGCAATTGGATGAAATGTGTGTCGTGTATATGTAAGTCAATACCGGGACCACCACTCTTTTCAATGTCGGCTAAATCACGCGACCAACTCGGTTTTGAGATAATCCTCTTGAAATGTGCGCCGAGAAGTTCACCGTATTCGCCATTTTCAACAAGTTGTTTTGCATAAGCGTATTCCGCAAAGAATGGGAGCACATGAGCCACCATAAACTCTTTGTCCGTTTGGTCTGCAAGTGCTACAATTTCATTTGCATCGTCAATGTCAATAGCAATAGGCTTTTCAAGGAGTGTGTGTTTGCCGGCATTTAGTGATGCCATGCTTACGGACTTATGGAGATGCGTCGGTAGACAGATATCTACAAGATCAATCTCATCGTCTGCAAGGAATTCGTCAATCTGATTGTATGTATTGATGTTAGAAAGGTCTTCCATTCCACCACGGGGTCCAAAATTCCCTTGAATACCAGTCCAATCACCTTGTAGTTTTTTCGTGTCACGTGTGCAGATTGCCACCACCTCAGCACCAGTTCCGCGTTGAATGCCGTAGTAGTGAATCATCCCCATAAATCCGATCCCGATTATGCCGATTCTTACCATTTGTTCTATCCTTGTTTTATAGAAGAAGGCACAGATGACATATCCTATAGGATAGACACCTGTGCCACCCATGTGTTAGAAAGTTGACGTTAATAGTTAGTAACTCTTTGTTTAATATTCCCCCATGTAGTTGCGGCTTTATTTTTCGCTGAGACAGCAAGAAGATCGCCGCCCATTGCTTGGTTGATTTCATCCTCGCTGAGTGCACGACTCCATATTGCTGCATCGTCAATCATACCGTTTACAAAGGTATATTGTGGCCGGTCTTTTGAACATCCGATCCGTAGGTCTTGGTCGTTGGTACCTGTGAAGTTGAACTCTTTCGCTTCTTCAACGGAGAGTTCTCCATCAACATAGATCTTCATTGTGTCCCCATCATAAGTTCCAGCGACAAAATGCCACATTTTTACTTCAAGGTTATGTGGTTTGTTCAACGTTTGACGGTTCTGGTCTGAACCTAAGAACATATTGAAAGTATTACCATCACCAAAAACACCTATACCGTAGGACGTATGTTCGCCTCCGTTATGGCAGTTTTTATCGAACCACTGAGCATCTTTGTTCCAGACTTCCATCCAGACCCATGCAGCCATAGTGATTTCACCGCTGATTTTTAACTTGTCGTCAGCTGGTACATTCACACAATCCGAACCTTCAGCAGTAATTTTGATTGCCTTGCCATTTTTGCCATCAACATCATCAAAAGTTAAGAAGATAACAAGATCGTCTTCAATGGCTGCGAAAACTGATCCGACAGCTATTAACGTTATTATCGCTATGAGCGAGAATACTGTTGACCGTAACATTGGTATAATCCTCCAATTTTGAATAATTGTGATTCTTAAGCATTTGTCACTTCAAAAGTTGAGACAATTATAATAACTCAACTTTCATATCTCACATTATATCAAATATTGAGAATTAGTCAAGATTTGTTGGAGGAATATCAGGATTATTTAGTTTTGATAATTTTCAATCGATGAATGTTACTAAGAGTTTATATCGTAGGTTGTTATATTGAAATGTGAAAAATATAGCAGAAATACCGAAAATTAAATAACCCTGAAGTAAAGCAATTTTTCCCTTGACATCACTAATTTAATAGGATATAATTTAGTAATTCAAGTCGTGAAGTGCGGTTATGAAGGTTTTACGCTACAAATTCCGCATCATTATTAAGGCAAAACCCTCCAATGTAATATGTAAGCAATGTTAGAATAGTGAGATAGTTCAACCTGACAAACAAAACTATAAGTGTATACAGGAAACATTTTAGATTATATCTCGTTAGTGACCATAGATCATCATTGTTGTTTAGTATTCTGTATAAAAAGATAATTGCAAACCAATTTTAGGAGAACAACTATGCCCCAAAGAGACTGCACAAGCACAGACTGCGAAGGTTTTTATCGCAGAGACCTTATAAAGGCTGGTGTCCTCGGATTTTTTGGGTTAGGTCTTACAGACTATTTTCGTCTTAAGGCTGATGCACAACCCACTGCTAAACCCGCATCTGCCAAATCGGTTATTCTTGTCTGGTTAGGTGGCGGTCCAAGTCATCTTGATATGTGGGACCTCAAACCCAATGCACCTGAAGAGATACGTGGTCTGTTCAAACCTATTAATACAAACGCCAACGGTATTCAGATTAGTGAACACATGCCAAGGTTGGCAAAACAAGCAGATAAAATGTGTATTGTCCGTTCAATGACATCTCCTGAAGCTGCACATGAACGCGGCACACATTATATGATCACAGGTTATCAACCATTACCCGGCTTTGCTGTTCCTGGACACGGTTCAGTCGTTGCAGAACTGAAAGAACAAAGAAGTGCTTTGCCACCTTACATCGCTATTCCCTCACCTGTTGCTTATGCAGGTGGTGGATTCTTAGGTGCATCGCTTGATCCGTTTTCGCCGGATGGCAACCCTGCCAGCAATAATTTCAAAGTGCGTGATTTACAACCACCGAAAGGTGTCACTTTTGAACGCGTCGAAAATCGGAAGAACTTGCGTCAAGCAGTTGACAATGCATTCAAGAAATATGAAGCAGGAAATCCGAAGGTTGAAGCAATGGACAACTTCTATAGTGCTGCATACAACCTTATGAGTTCTAAAGATGCCCGCGCCGCATTTAATCTCTCAAAAGAACCGAAAGAGATGCGCGATGCATATCGACGGGACACTTTCGGACAAAGCTGCCTCCTTGCAAGAAGACTCGTTGAAGCTGGTGTTAACTTCGTCACTGTCAGTAACGGTGGTTGGGATAATCATAACAATATCTTCTCCTCACTACCGGGGAAACTCAATGCATTTGACCAGACAATGGCAACGCTAATCAATGACCTGTCTCAACGTGGTATGCTTGATAGTACCTTAGTTCTTGCTATGGGTGAGTTCGGTAGAACACCCGTTGTCAACCGAAATGGTGGACGTGATCATCACTCACGCGTATTCTCAATTATGTTAGCCGGTGGTGGTGTTCAAGGTGGACAGGTAATCGGTGCTTCCGATCCATTCGGTATGGAACCTGCTGAAACACCAGTCCGACCCGAAGACTTGTCTGCTACAATCTATCAGAGTCTCGGTATTGACTATAATCAGAGCATTGAATCGCCTGATGGTGTCCGAATTGTCCTATCACGGGGCGGACGTCCAATCCGAGGTGTCTTGGCTTAGTCAGTATAAGCATTCATCTATCATAGCGCGGGGTTAACGTTGAGTTGTTAACCTCACGCTATCTGCTGCTAACTGAGGTTGGGACGTTTTCGCTTGACTTGTAGTAGCATGACTTATGTGTTTCCTACCATATTCCTCTGCTATTTTCTCATCATTGCTGTCCCTACCTCTACAAACTTAATATTGAGTCGTAAACATGATTATCCGCAAATATATAGCAATCTCTTTATTCACAGTACTAATACTGGGTGTTTTTGTTTTACTTGGAAATTTCCTCCAAGCGGATGAACATCCACAAGTAAAAGAGGAAACCTTATCACCTATCTGGGCACTTGAATTTACCCCAGATGGTAAATCTATTGCGGTTGGCAAATATCAGTGGGTGGAACTCTGGGATTTAGAGACACAGAAAATGACCCACGCCTATGAACCGCATGCCGGCAGAGTCAGATGTATACAGTTTTCTACAGATGGTAAAGTATTGTACGCAAGTGGTGGTCAACCCGCACAAAACGGAGAAATCCGTATGTGGGATGTTGCCACAGAAGAACTCATCAACACGTTTGAAATTCACGCTGATACCATTGAATCAATAGCCATTAGTCCAAATAATGGGAAATTACTCACCGCAAGTATGGATGAATACAGTGCAGTGATTGATATTGACAATCTTGATGATGACATTCCCTTAGACGACCAAGCAAAATGGCTAACACAGCACGTCGGTAGAGTGCTATCTACCCTCTATCATCCAAACGGAAACTATTTCGTCACTGGAAGCGAGGACAAAACCCTAAAAGTATGGGATCCTGAAACCTATACGGTGCTTGTCAGTTTTGATGGAAATGATGATGCAGTTTATTCACTTGCTTATGGAACGCGCACAGAACAAATTGTTTCGGGTTCTGCTGATAACACAGTCCGTGCCTGGCGTGTAACGCAAGACAACAACGGTAATACACGAGGTGCAGCTGTTCGGACATTCAATGGACATCAAGGTGCTGTTTATAGTGTAGATAGCGGTGTATGGAACAACCAAGAAGTTATAGCATCCGGCAGTGCAGATTCAACCGTAATTATCTGGGATATTCTTTCTGGAAACCGTAGAAGGACCTTCAATGAACCTACAGATGCTGTTTATGCTGTCCAGATGAGTCCTGACGGCACACATGTTGCTGCTGGAAGCCGAGATGGTAAAGTAAGAATCTGGAATATCCAAGATAATGAATTAACCCACGAATTTTAATGTCATAATTGTGGGAGGAATTGTAAATGAATTCCACCCCTTTTGGAGGTACTATTCGATGCGTGCCAATAATAAAAGTAAATACTCATATTCAAATCAACGTCTCGATTTACTATCAAGGTGGGGTTTAAAATATATACCGCTTGTGTGTATTCTTTTTTTGATGTATACACCAATTTCACTCTTTGCACAAGCCACACCACGTCTCAATTCTCTCTTTCCCGCAGGAGCACAAGTTGGAAAAAAGGTTGAAGTCAAAATACAAGGTTCCGATCTTGACGGTGCACATACTCTTATCGTTGAAGGTGATCCTGGCATTAAAGGTATACTCAACGTCGGTGGTGGTGAAGTTGATGAAACACATAAACCCGTTTTTGAATCGAATTGTGGACAGTGTCATGAATTGCGTTCTCCAAGTAACCGTTCCATGACAGGAACACAGTGGGAAGCTGTTGTCAAACGCATGGTTCGGGATAAGGGAGCAGAAATCGGTGAAGACGACCAGACGAAAATTGCACACTACCTAAAGTCAGCTGCAAAGGCTACTGGTGGTATGACTGCTGAATTAGAAATTGCCGCAGATGCCCAAATCGGTGTACGCGAAATACGTATTGTAGGTAAAAATGGTGCTTCCACTGCCTGGCCATTTGAAATCACTGATGTAGAAGACACAGTTGAAACAGAATCCAATAACCAGATGGAGGCCGCAACTTTCATAGAACTGCCTATCATCGTCAACGGTGTTATTAGTTCAGGAGGAGACGAAGATTATTTCAGTTTTGAAGGATTAAAGGGTGAACGTTGTGTCTTCAATGTGAAAGCCTATAGATATAATAACATTAGCCAGCAATTTTTCAATCCCACGATCACCCTCTTTGATGCACAAGGAACAGAACTTATACGGAGTAACGGATTTTATAGTCTTGATCCGCTTATTGACTATGCATTACCAGATGATGGTACTTATTATCTCCGTATCCGAGACCTGCTTTATCGTGGTAATCCAGATTCTGTCTACAGAATAACAATGGGTGTTGTCCCTTACAACACATATATTTACCCGACAGGTGGCAAAATCGGAAGTGTAATTAAAACCACTATTGGTGGTGAAAATCTACCTGAAACTGAATTGGAAGTAAAACTCCCAAATAATCAACAACCAGGTGTCACGTTGATACGCACCCCTTATGGAATCTTCCCGTTTATTGCAAACGAATTCTCTGAAGATATTGAACGTTCTATAGAAGTCGCTACAAACAACACAGCATCTGCTGAAGAAAACGATACACAAGCCAAGAATGCTGAGTCTGCTATACTGTTCCAAGCTAAATGCACAGCATGCCATGAACTTCGTTCACCTGAAAACCGCGCGCTTACTTCTGAACAGTGGGAATCTACCATTACCCGTATGGCAGCGAAAGAAAACGCTGATATGACAGACACGGATCGTGATCGGATTATCGCATTTATTGCTGAAGAAGTCGTCCGCATGGGACAGCTAATCGCAAAACGGATTGAGAGTGCACAACCCCTCTCAACACCTGGGGCAATAAGTGGTCGTATCTCACAACCGGGAGAGGTGGACTATTACCGCTTTACCATTTTAGAAGGATCACGTCTCGGTCCTTGGTGGGTTATCCATCCTTTTGACAACACAGACGAAAAAGGATATGAGACCGTCTATCCTCCTGAGGTCGAAATAGATCTGAAAAAAGAATATATTGGGAAAGAGGGACGTAGGATAAAATGGTATAGAACCAATAGCAGAGGCGAAAATGTCTTCTCAAGTGTCCCTGAAGATGATGTTACAGGCTATGCTTTGACCTACTTCCAGTCTGAACGTGACCAAAAATACCTGCTCTCTCTCGGATCAGACGATACAATTAAAATATGGGTAAACGACAAACTCATCTTTAGCAAATATGTGCATCGACCACTGAACCGAGGCGACGATGTCATTGAACTGCCAGTGAAAAAAGGCAGAAACAAAATCCTCGTTAAGGTAACAAACGGCTATGGTCCGTGGGGATTTTTCGCTGATATCGGTGGGTATTCTATTGGTTTATCTGCAGAGAAACTGAATTCACCCCTAAGTCCTTCTCTGACCTTGTTGAATGAGGAAGGTCGTGTGCTGAGAAATAATGCTGGCAGACGTGGAAGACGGAACGCAATTATTGATTTCAGTTTTGCACGTCCTGGTGAATATGCCCTCCGGGTTGAAGACATCGCCGGTAAAGGTGGAGACGGTTATGTTTACCATTTAGACATCCGTCCAACAGTGCCAGACTTTGCTTTATCTGTTACACCGGACAACCCCAACATCGGTCGAGGTGGGACAGTTTTGATGGAAGTCACACTGCTTCGTCGTGTCGGATTTACCGAACCGATATTACTCTCTGTTGAGAACCTACCACCGGGTATCACTGCAAGCAAAAGTTCTATTCTCTCAGAAGGTGGAAATAACGAAGGTTTTCTCACGCTTACTGCTGCACCTGACGCTGAATTAGCACATAGCGTTGTTCAGGTTATCGGCACTGTCACAACTGGTTCTGGTCATCAGATACGACGTGCAGCTTCACCGATTGAGGTGTATCGGATACGGAATAATGACCAGACTGTACAACGCCAGAGTATTGTCGTCAGTGTAACGGAGTCCTCCCCCATCATCGTTTCGGCTACACCCAGTGAGGTTGTGGTAACACCAGATGGTCCCGTTGATATTACCGTAAAGGTTGATCGACGCAGAGGTAACCGACAAAACATGAACTTGACAGTGGCGGGTTTACCGTTTGGCGTGACACTCCAACGAGAAACAACTGTTCTCCGTAGAGGCACATCCGAAGCAACAATAACACTTGTTCCCAACATTGTTACCAGTGGAAATAATGAATTAAGACGTAACCCATTCATCGGAAATAAACAGGAAAGACCTTACACCTTTGTTATTAATGCTTCTGTAGGAAACCGTCGCATCGCAAGCAGTCCTGCTGTTGAACTCTGGCTCGGAGACCCACCAGATTCTGATGAACAGGCAAAATTAGACGATAATTAAACTAATGCTGTGTCCATTCGGACATTGTAGGTCGGGTAGAGGCACCAAACCCGACTTTTATTGATGACTAAGTTGAATAGTGAAGTGTCCATTTGGACATTGTAGGTCGGGTAGAGGCACGAAACCCGACTTTTATTGATGACTAAGTTGAATAGTGAAGTGTCCCTTCGGACATTGTAGGTCGGGTAGAGGCACCAAACCCGACTTTTATTGATGATAAATGGATGCATGTCGGGTGTCGTGCCTCTACCCGACCTACAAGATTAGTGTAGACAGAACACTACCTTGCTATTTTGCATATACTATAAATGGTTATGATTTAAGCCTCGCCTATCAAATATTACACTTTATCTATTTTAATTCCACATCTGGAGGTGTGAATGTCAGGATACTATCGATTCCCAACTATTTCTAATGAAACAATTGTTTTTGTTTGTGAAGATGATTTATGGACAGTCCCAATCAACGGCGGTGTTGCCCGAAGGTTAACATCAAATCTCGGTGCCACAGGTTCACCTCAATTATCACCGAACGGTGAACATCTCGCTTTTGCAGGTCGTGAGGAGGGTCCAACAGAAGTATATATCATGCCATCTCTCGGCGGTGAAGCAAAAAGACTCACTTATCAAGGTAGTAACGTCAGTATAGTCGGATGGGATGCGGACGGAGAAAATATCCTATATTCCAGCGGTGCAAGTTCAGCATTTGGCGCATGGATATGGAGCATTTCTCCTGAAGGTGGTGAACCGCAACGTCTTCCTTACGGTCCCGCTAACCACATTGCATTCGGTAAAGATGGCGGTGTTATACTCGGTAGACTGACACGAGAACCCGCACGATGGAAACGATATCGCGGTGGCACAGCTGGACAACTCTGGATTGACGAAAACGGTGACGGACAATTTGAACCTTTCACACCAGTGGAAAGCAATTTTACCACCCCAATGTGGATTGGAGACCGCATCTATTTTATCTCGGACCACGAAGGCGTTGGAAACATATATTCCTGTCAAACTAATGGCGAAGATATTCAACGTCACACCCATCAGGAAACCTACTACTGCCGATCCGCGCAAACAGATGGCACGCGTATTGTCTATCATGCTGGTGCCGATTTATGGGTCTACGATATAGATACCGATACAAATAATCAAGTTGATGTAGAGTTTAGAAGTCCACGTATCCAACGTCAACGCAAATTTGTTAGTGCATCCCAATACCTTCAAGATTCTATGCCATCTGCCGACGGTAGATCTGTTGCACTGACTTCCCGTGGCAAACTTTTTACGATGGCAAATTGGGATGGTGCTGTTCTCCAACACGGAAACCGCAACGGAACACGATACAGAACACCACGATGGCTGAACGATGGAAAACGCATCATTACTCTTTCCGATGCAGGTGGTGAAGAAGCCTTAGAAATCCACACATGCGATGGCAGTGCTGAAGTCCGTAGACTTGACGAACTTGATATAGGACATGTCAGACAATTCACCGTATGTCCTAAAGGTGATGACTTAAAAGACCAACTCCTCATCGTAAACCAACGTTTTGAACTCCTGCATATTGAACTTGAAACACCAGAAATGCGAGTGCTTGATAAGAGCGAATACGGCCGAATAGGAGGCGCAACTTGGTCACCTGATGGAAAGTGGATCGCCTATAGTTACCCTGTGACAGAAACAACATCATCAATAAAACTCTGTAATGTAGAAACGGGAGAAACAGTTTATATAACTAAACCAGAATTCAGAGATTTTGCGCCAGCGTGGGATCCTGATGGAAAATACCTCTACTTCTTATCTCATCGCGAATTTGATCCGGTTGGAGATGCATTACAATTTGAACTTAGTTTTCCTATCGCCACACGTCCACTCTTGGTTACATTGCAAAAGGAATTACCAAACCCATTTATTCCAGCAACACCAGCACCTGAAGAGGATAAAGATAAAGAAAAGAAGGAAAATGGTGACGAGGATACAGAAGAAAAAACTGATGAAAAAGATGATGAATCTAAAGAGAAAGAGGACGAGAATAAGCAAAAACCCATCAATATTGAGTTAGATGGTATTGAGGAACGCGTTGTCGCATTCCCGTATTCACACGGACGTTACGGACAGATTGCCGGTGTTGAGGGGAAAGCAATCTTCACCACCTGGCCTTTACACCATGCGACTAATGTTCCTGGAGAAGATGAACAACGTGATAAAGGAAAACTCCACGCCTATGATTTCAAAGAACAGAAAAAAGAGGTCCTCGTTTCAGATATTGCTTCTTTCACACTTTCGGGAGATAACAAATCCCTTCTATACCGTACAGGAAACAAGGTGCGTGTGGTGAAGACTGGCAAAAAAGTTGATGGTCAAAAGGGTAGCAAAGGTGGTTCTAATCGACACACAGGTTGGATAGACATAAACCGCATCCGACCATCTGTTATTCCCACTGCCGAATGGAAGCAAATGTATCGGGAAGCGTGGCGACTTCAACGCGATTATTTCTGGACTGAGGATATGTCCGACGTTGATTGGGAAAATGTGTATCAACGTTATCTACCACTACTTGATAGGATTGCAACACGTGGTGAATTTTCTGACCTTATGTGGGAAATGCAAGGAGAACTCGGAACATCGCACGCGTATGAATCTGGCGGGGATTACCGCAGTTCACCAAACTACGGAC
Organism: Candidatus Poribacteria bacterium; assembly: GCA_965214095.1. Classification (GTDB taxonomy): domain Bacteria; phylum Poribacteria; class WGA-4E; order WGA-4E; family WGA-3G; genus MSPOR6. The sequence continues at coordinate 4,965,240 of OZ243938.1, forward strand.
AAGGCTTCCTCGGTGCTGATTTTGTCTACGACGCGGAAAATAACGGATACCGTATTACACACATTGTTCGGGGTGATACTTGGAATGAGCGCAGAGATTCACCGCTCAATGCCCCCGGTATCAACGTCCAAGAGGGTGATATCCTGCTATCTATAGGTGGACAGCAACTCAGTCAGAATGTGTCTCCTGGCGAATTGTTAGTCAACCTTGGTGGACAAGAAGTGCAAACCACATTCAAAAATGCCAGTGATGGTGCAAACCGCGTTGTCACCATCAAAACGCTTGGTGGTGAAGGCGATCTACGGTACCGTGAATGGGTAGCACAAAATCGGAAATATGTTCACGAGAAAACGGATGGAAAAGTGGGGTACGTTCATATTCCCGATATGGGAAGCCGTGGCTATGCTGAGTTCCATCGTGGTTATCTTGCTGAAGTGAGTTATCCTGCCCTCCTGATTGATGTTCGCTACAACGGGGGTGGAAATGTATCGCAGCTAATATTAGAAAAGTTGTCTCGCCATCGTATTGGATATGCTATTCCACGATGGGGTACACCTAATCCATATCCTACTGCTTCAGTATTAGGTCCGATGATTACAGTTACCAATGAAAATGCGGGTTCTGATGGGGACATTTTCTCCCACTGCTTCAAATTGATGAAGTTAGGCAAATTAATCGGAAAACGTACGTGGGGTGGTGTCATCGGTATTTCAACCCATCAAGGTTTTGTAGATGGCGGTAGAACAACACAACCGGAGTACTCTTTCTGGTTTGTTGATGTGGGTTGGAGTGTAGAAAACTACGGCACTGACCCGGACATTGAAGTGGATTATAGACCACAGGATTATATGACAGATGATGATCCACAACTTGACAAAGCGATTGAAATTCTCCTCCAAGAGATGGAAGAAAACCCACCCGAACTCCCCGATTTCGGTGACCGTCCTCGCTTAACGCTACCCACCTTGCCAAAGGTTGAATAGGTATCAATAATAGAATTGATAAGTGCGTTATGCAAACGCGCTTATCAATTTTATAGTAATACCATTCTGAATAAGAACATACCATTAAAGAAATAGATGGTTCGTAGTCGCGCAATTCATTGCGCCTCTTACATCCTATAACAGTTTGAAATTAAAATTTCATCTTGAGAACTTCTTTATTAGAATTGGTATAAAATCCTCTATTCGGAGATGGATACTTTCTCACCAGTCTCTACACTTTGACTTATCGCTTCCAAAACACGCATGTTCTGATATGCATCCTCAAGGCTTGAGTGTGGTTGCGTGCCTGCTTTTAAGGACTGTGCCCAATGTTGCAGCTCCTCAAGGTACCCGGGTCTATTGATGCCGTGATATGCAGAATTTATACTCCATTCTTCCGTTGGTGTATCAATATAACCACCACCTGTTCCGAGCCAAGTCGGGACACGATAACGTTTTAACTTCATTGTTTCAAACACCTGAATTGCCTGATTATTCGTGCCTTTGATAAAAACCATAGATTCTAAGACGGGTCCTGTGCCGAGTGTCATTGTACCAACACCGCCATTTTTATATTTTAGGTTAACAGATATTGACACATTACTGGATGGGGCATCAATTGCACCAATCGCGTATACTTCGCTGACCTGTCCCATAAAGAATCGCATGCCATCGGTTGGATGTATAACTTGATCCAACATGAAGTGCCATGCGAAAGGAGAACCTGCTTCACGAACTCGTGGTCCCGGTGCGAGATAGCGGGTATGATATTGACAGGCAGAACCGAAATCGTCCTCGTCAATTAGGCGTTTTGCGATTTGATGTGCAGGTGCATGCCGCCACATTGTGCCGACCATACCAGTTTTGCCAGTTTCCACTGAGGCATCAAGCAACTTTTTTGCACCCGCAACGGTTGATGCAGGAGGCTTTTCTGTATAAATGTGATATCCATTTTGCATGCATATTATACCGATGTCACGATGCATGTTATCTGGTCTACCGACAACTGCAACGGCATATAGATCTTCATTCTTGAACATCTCATTGTAATCAGTGTAGTGACGTAATGCCCCAAACTTTCGTGCGTTTGATTTCGCCTTATCTTCTACAAGATCACACGTGGCAACGAATTCAAACTCAGGTATCATTGGAATGCACTGCTGTAAGCGAGATGACATTCTACCACAACCAATAAAGGCTATTCTTATTTTGTCCATGCAATATTCTCCAATTATATATAGTTGATATTTCTCAAAAGTTAAAGATCAATCCAAAAACCATCTTTATCTGGACAAATGATTACTTATCTCATTGTATTACCTTCATCAGTTTGTGATGTGCACTTTCTCACCAGTTTCTATGCTTTGACTTATGGCTTCCAAAACACGCATGTTCTGATATGCATCCTCAAGGCTTGAGTGTGGTTGTGTCCCTGCTTTTAAGGATTGTGCCCAATGTCGCATCTCCTCAAGGTACCCGGGTCTACTGATACCGTGAAAAGCAGTGTTTATATTCCACTCTTCTGTCGGTGTATCAATATAACCACCACCTGTTCCGAGCCAAGTCGGGACACGATAACGTTTTAACTTCATTGTTTCAAACACCTGAATTGCCTGATTGTTAGTGCCTTTGATAAAAACCATAGCTTCCAAGACGGGGCCAGTGCCAAGTGTCATTGTGCCGACACCTCCATCTTCATATTTTAAGTTAACAGACATTGACACATTACTGGATGGTGCATCAATCGCGCCAATGGCGTATACTTCGCTGACTTGTCCCATAAAGAATCGCATACAATCGGTTGGATGTATGACTTGATCCAACATGAAGTGCCATGCAAAAGGTGAACCTGCTTCACTCACTCGTGGACCTGGTGCAAGATAACGTGTATGATATTGACAGGCAGAACCGAAATCGTACTCGTCAATCAAACGTTTTGCGATTTGATGTGCGGGTGCATGCCGCCACATTGTGCCTACCATACCAGTTTTGCCAGTCTCTTTGGACACATCAACTAACATCTTTGCTCCAGCAGCGGTCGTTGCCGGAGGTTTCTCGGTATAGATATGGTATCCGTTTTTCATACACTCGATGCCGATGTCCCGATGAAGTTTGTCCTCCGGTCTACCTACCACTGCAACAGCATATAAGTCTTCATTCTTGAACATCTCATTGTAGTCAGTATAGTGACGTAATGCCCCAAATCTTCGTGCATTTGATTTTGCTTTGTCTTCAACAAGATCGCATGTAGCAACAAATTCAAAATCGGGTATCATTGGAATGCACTGTTGTAGGATAGATGACATTCCACCACAACCGATAAAAGCTATTCTTATTTTTTCCATATTCTATTCTCCAATTGATTTGATTCGTTTATTGTGAATTCTAAAATTATTTGGATATTCTGCATCGGCGAGGTTGGGAAACCTCGCCTACCGTAGAAAGAAATACATTTCAATTTAGGTTTCACCATAGTTACATGAGAAGTGTGCATAAAGAAAAGCAATCTCAAATATAGTCTTAAAAGTAGTAGGCACGCTCCGCGTGCCGTCCACAAAATCAAAGCATCTCTATAGATTATACTGCCACAAAGGAGAAATTTACATATAAAGAAATACTTGATGAGAGACGCAGCCAATGTTGGCACATAATATATTTATGCACACCCCTCAGTTACATAAAAGGGTTGTGTGCGACTTCCCAATAAAAGCCATCAGGGTCTTTGAAATAACCGGAATACCCACCCCAAAACACTTTCTGTCCGGGTTTAACAAGCTCTGCTCCCGCTTCCACAGCTTCTGCTAAGGTCTTGTCTACTTCCTCTGGTGAACCTACATTGTGTGCCAATGTAAATCCTTGAAATCCCGATCCATCATCAGGGATAGTTATATCTTCAGCCAGTTTGTCTCTTGGATAAAGTCCGAATATTATGCCTTCCAACTGAAAAAATGCGATGCCTTCTGATTCATCCATTCTTGGAAAACCTAACCCGTCTTGATAAAAGTTAATGGCTCTTTGCAAATCTTCTACACCAAGTGTAACTATTGTAATATGCGGGTTCATTCATACTCCTTGCGTGAGATCGTTATTGTAATGTCGCACCTTCCGGACGTGGTGCAGTTGGCCGGATAAGTGTGTTTTGGTAGGATTGATATGCAAGTTCTGCCAAATGTGGTGTTTCAAGTTTTCTATGCTTTTCCGCGCGTGAATGCATGATGGCATCAAGAATTCCAGTTGTTAAGAGTGTGCGTTCTACAGGATATTGTGGAATTCCTGTTACGAACATCTCTTCTATATTTAGACTCAGATAACTAAAATGAGCATAAGGCGTTCCGTTCTGTAAGTAAAATTCTGTAGCAAGAATCTCATTACCATGTTGTGCTGCATAAGCAAAATCTGTTACATATCCGTTTAACATCAACACCGCAGAACAAAAACCGTCACGATGTTCCATCAGAAACACTATAGGACTTGGACATCCTTCAATGATAGATGTATTAGGTCTATTCTCAATTTGTGCACAAGCTGCTTCAGCCAAATCAAGTGACCATTCTCCGGATTCTGCTGCGTTCCACACATCCTGTCCCTCCAAACACTGAACAGATACAACACCAGATTCACCACCTGTCCGTCGTTCGATCATACACTGTAACGTCTCCAGTGCATGAAAACCGTAGGACTCAACACCACCATAACCGATTGCAATAGCAGCATCCAAGGGAGTATCAAGTGGGTGTTCCACAAAGGGTTGCCGCCAACATACAGGTAACGATGATCCTGCCATGAATGGCACATTGAGTTGAGTTGCCCGTGCGGACATCCAGTCGGCATCATCCCAATTGTAGGAAAGATGTTTATCACAGAAAACGGGTACAGACCGACCACTTGATGCAAATACACCACATATCTGCTCAAACATATATCGGCGCGGATACATGTGCTGTTCAAACTCGTTATGCGGATAGTCCCCGTGTTCACCGATAAGAAGCACACCATCAACAGCAAGTTCATTTTCACCAAGTGTCAATGCTTGCCGGATACTGGGATAGATCGGTACATTATGTTCTGCCGCTAAATTAACACCAATGTCGCGAGAATCAATCTGGTCCAGATAAATGGATACCAAATCCACACGCGGTTCAAGAAATCCTTTATCAGTAGGATAACCCTTCATGTATTTTGTAGCAATTACGTCTGCATGAGAGTTTGGAAAATAGGTTGTGATTATTGCTGCGATTTTCTTTCGTTGTTCCATAAATGTAGTTGTCCATTACCTGATTATTTCTGTGCCGATACCACCTTCAGTGAGCACCTCAAGGAGAAGTGAATGCGGTATCCTGCCATCTATTACATGTGTTTTTGCTACACCACCGAGGAGTGCTCTCTCACATGCCTCAATTTTTGGAATCATACCGCCTGTAATGATACCGTCATTTATATAAGCTTCTATTTCTCGCATTTGAATCGTTGATATGAGTGAAGTGATGTCCTCAACATTTTCACAGATGCCAATCATATCTGTTAATAGTATAAGTTTTTCAGCTTGAAGTGCAGAAGCGATTTCTCCTGCCATTGTATCCGCGTTGATATTATAGGTTTGTCCATCAACGCCTGTTCCATTTGGGGCAATAACTGGAATATACCCTGCCTCATCAAGTGTAATAATTGGCTGCGTATTAACACCTATGACATTACCGACAAAACCGATGTCTATTTCAGTTTCCTTTCCATCTTCATCTATGAAGGTAGGCTTATGTTTCTCTGCGACAATCATATTGGCATCTTTCCCACAAATTCCTATCGCCTGTCCACCGTGTTGATTGATTTTTGCAACGATACCTTTGTTAATTGAACCCGCAAGCACCATCTCTGCAATTTCAACAGTTTCGGCATCGGTAACGCGTAAACCTTGAATAAATTCAGTTTCTTTTCCCGCTTTATCCATCCATGCGCTGATTTTTGGGCCACCGCCATGCACAACAATCGGACGCATACCAACATATTTCATCAGGACGATGTCTGCCATCACTGAATCTATAAGAGTATCCTCTTCCATCGCAGCACCACCATATTTTATAACAATTCGTCGATTGTGAAACCGACGGATATATGGTAACGCTTCAATAAGCACGTCTGCAGTTCTGATCATATTTCTGTGTATCCTTTCGGTGGTATTTCTTGATGTTATTATACGAATTAATGCTTGACATGGCAAGTGAATTGTTGCACAATTCTGAATACTAAATTATCAATTTATATGAGTGAGTTTATGTTAGAAAATACTGACGAAGTTGCACAAGTTGCACTATTTAAGGGTGTTGGTCTACCTTTTGAGTTCAGTGAAGCACCTATTTCAACTTCAGAAAACACAGTCTTGGTAAGGGTGTTATTATCCACAATTTGCGGTTCTGATCTTCATACTGTATCTGGAAGACGTAGTGCAGAAGTGCCATGTGTGCTTGGACATGAAGCCATTGGAACTGTCGCCGCGCATACAGATGTCTGTTCTACTGATGGAAAACCACTACAGATTGGAGACAGAATTGTCTGGAGCCTCACAACTTCATGTGGTGAATGCCATTACTGCGAAAACAAAAGTCTTCCACAGAAATGTAGCACAATGTTCAAATATGGTCATGCTCAGGGAGTGGGGGAAAATGTTCTAACAGGGGGTTTCGCAACGCACATGAAGCTACGGAAAGGAACCACTATTTATCATATTCCAGATTCAATAACCGATGCAGAAGCAGTACCGATAAATTGTGCACTGTCAACTGTCGTAAACGGTTTACAACAAATAGGAACTCGCTCTGGTGAAACTGCTGTTATCCACGGTGCTGGTATGTTAGGTCTCTATGCTGCATGTTTTCTACGAGAGGCAGGCTACAAAATAGTCGCAATTGTAGACAAGAATGAAACCCGTTTACAGATTGCCAAACAGTTTGGGGCAACACACATCTTTAACGCTGATACAACATCTACTGAGGAAATTGATGGTATCCTGAAAGGTATAACGCAAGGTCATGGCATAGACCTCGGTGTTGAGGTCAGTGGTGCACCGTCCGCTATTCCGAATCTGACTGAGTGGTTAACGATTGGTGGTAGATGTGTGACATTAGGATATGTATATCCATTGGATCATGTGCCTCTGAATTTACACCAACTGGTTACAAAATGTATCAGTCTCCAAGGTGTTCACAACTATCATCCTCATGTGCTGAAATCTGCCTTAAGTTTCGTAGAAAACAGTCGGATACGTTATCCGTTTGCAGAATTGATTGGTGCAACATATCCTTTATCAAAAATTGATAATGCCTTTGAGGCATCATTTAGACAAGATACAATTCGTGTTGCAGTTGACTCACAGACGGATTAATCTTTATGATATTAATTTGGTATTATACAATTTCTAATGATGATTTTTCTTTTTCAATTGGAATGTAAGAGGCGCAATGAATTGCGCGACTACTAACCAGTTATTTCTTTAATGGTATGTTCTTAAATACTATAGTTTGGATAATTTCTCTTGGTTACATACTGATATTGTTGGCATTTGCAATATATTGTGAGTTTGGGATAGGATAATACTTTGATGAAAAAGTGTGAATACGTCAAAATGAGCAGCCCCAGCGGGGCGACAGGTGTATAGAAAAATGTGCACCATAGGCGTCAATTTAGTGTAAATTAGGCGTTTTCCCCAGGACGGTAGGTTCGGTTTCCTAACCGAACCGGATCCTACGCGAGAACCTCTATGAAGGTATTTAGCACAAAGCCGGTTCGGTTAGGAAACCGAACCTACCGGTCCTTGGAAGGACGCTAAATTGACGCCTATGGTGTATAGAAAAATGTGCCCCGACCAATGCAAGCCCCAGCGGGGCGACAGGTGTATCATTATGATGACTGTGATGCTCCTTGTCCAGAGCACTGTTCAAGTCCTCAAAAAACTGTCCAAACTATAGTTAAATAGATATGGTAGATGAATAACATTTGTGCTATAATCTTGCACCAGTTGGTATAATTCTAATCAACAAACAATCTGACGGAAGTGCAACTAATGTTCTGTCTACACTAATCTTGTAGGTCGGGTAGAGGCACGAAACCCGACAGGCATCCATTATCATCAATAAAGGCCGGTGTCGTGCCTCTATCCGACCTACAATGTCCAAATGGACACTCCACTAAATGTGAAAAAACGGAAAATCTTAATCCTCTGTATTGACGCTGGAAGCCAGGATTACTTGGCAGCAAGCGACATCCCGAATATCCGAAAATTAGCAGATGAAGGATTCTATCAGGACGCAAACGCTGTGATTCCATCAGTGACCAATGTCAATAATGTGAGTATTGCGACAGGCACATTTCCTGAGAAACACGGCATTACATCAAATTATTATGTTGATAGAAAAACAGGAAAAGGTGAATTTATTGAGGATAACCGTTTCTTGTTGACTCCAACACTATTTGAGGTTTCTAAAAAGACTAAATTTGCTGATAAAACTGCGTTATTCGTGACAAAGCAGAAGTTGTTGAGAATGTTAGAAGGTGGCACTGATATTGCTGTTGCGGCTGAAGCACCACCTCCTGAATATATTGATGCAATCGGTCCTGCCGAACCGATTTATTCTATTGAAATCAACTGGTGGTTGTTACGGGCAGTTCATTACACTTTACGCAAATACGATCCACAAGTTGTGTATTGTTCAACAACGGATTGGGTGCAGCACAAGTTTCCACCTGAAGCAGAGATGTCACAGAAACACATGGCTGAACTCGACCGCATTATCGGTGAGATAGTTGATGATGACCCAGAACGCGAGATATACATCACGGCTGATCATGGTATGTTGGACAAATCGGTCGCACTTGATCCTGGACGGATACTAACACAAGAAGGGATCCCAGCAGACGCTATTCCGATTATTAAGGATAGATATGTCGCACATCATGGCAATTTAGGCGGGGCAGCATACATATTTCTTAAAGACAGTAAAAGCATTGATTCCGCTGTTCAGATACTAAAAAAGACCTCTGGTATTGAGGAGGTGTATACTGCTGAAGACGCAGCACGTATATTTCACCTTCATCCTGATAGGATTGGTGACGTTTTTGTATTGGCAGACAAAGATACAGTTTTTGGTGAATTGGAGGTGACTTCAGAACCGATTTCAGTTCGTTCACACGGTTCGCGTCACGAAAGTTATGTGCCGATAATAGGCTATAACAGTCCTTGGTCGGCATCAGATTTTGAATATAACCTTGATGTAGGTAGGCTTTTTTTAGAAAGTCTGCATTAATACTAATTATACTTTCAAAAAGGAATACAAATATGGCAGCAGAACAGACAAATGGATGGATATCTCTCTTTGATGGTGAAACACTAAACGGTTGGGGTGCCACTGGTAAAGAAGAAGGATGGGCTGTGGATGACGGTGCTATTCTCTGCACTGTTAAAGGCGGTAATATGCTCTATTCAGAAGAGCAATTTGACAACTTCGTCTTGTCATTGGAATATATGAGTGAACCGACTGTGAATAGTGGTATTTTTATACGTTGGGCAGATTTGCAACGTCCAGTGCAAACAGGACTTGAGATTCAGATTTTAGACACACACGGCAAAGAACCTGCTACGAAACACTGCTGTGGTTCACTTTATGATGCTTTGGAACCGACACGGAACGTATGCAAACCTGCAGGTGAATGGAATGAAATGATTATCACTTGTGATGGAAGCCTCGTCATTGTTGAAATGAACGGTGAAGAAATTGTCCGTGCAGATTTAGATGAGTGGGATACACCGCATGAGAATCCTGATGGTAGCAGGAACAAATTCGGTATCGCTCTCAAAGATTTTCCGCGTAAAGGACATATCGGTCTTCAAGATCATGGTGGAAAACTCTGGTTTCGAAATATAAAGGTTAAACTGTTGTAGATGGAAGGTTGAGGTGCGTTTTCTCGTGCCTCTATCGTGTTATAGTGAATTATAAATATAAGTTGTCACTTTCGACCCACGGTCGGCAAGGTTTCCTAACCTCGCCGATTCGTCCCACGGTAGGCGAGGTTTCCTAACCTCGCCGATGCAGAGTGTTCAACTAATTTCAAAATCCACTATAATAACGAGATTAAGGCATCATTTTTATGGAAAATTGACATGAAATGTAGTATACTATTTATATCATGTCAACATTACTTCACAACATTCGCAATTTCTGTATTTTAGGACACATAGACCACGGCAAAAGCACATTAAGTGATCGTCTCTTAGAGCAAACAAATACGCTTGCTGAAAGAGAGATGCGGGAACAAGTGCTGGATTTAATGGATTTGGAACGGGAACGCGGTATCACTATAAAAGCTACCGCAGTCAAACTCCATTATCGTGCTGAGGATGAAAATGTCTATGAACTCAATTTGATTGATACGCCAGGACATGTAGATTTTACTTATGAGGTGTCCCGAAGTCTTGCGGCGTGTGAAGGTGCTATCCTTATTGTTGATGCAGCACAAGGCGTTGAAGCACAAACGTTGGCAAACGCCTATCTTGCTGTAGAAAATGAACTGGAAATTATCCCTGTAATTAACAAAATTGACCTCCCCGCTGCCCAACCTGATGAAGTCAGAAGACAGATTGAGGAGGTCGTTGGTATACCGGCGGAGGATGCCCTCCTTGTCAGTGCGAAAGCCGGCACCGGCATCCCCGCTATTTTAGAGGCAGTTGTCAAGCGAATACCCGCACCTATTGGGAACTCTGCAGCCCCATTAAAAGCACTTGTGCTGGATTCCATTTACAATAACTATCGTGGTGTGATTATTTACACTCGCATCTTTGATGGTAGCATTGCACCGGGTGATAAGATTCAACTCATGCAGACTAAACAGTCTTATGAAGTTGAGGAAGTTGGCATTTTTACGCCACAAATGCAACCCGCTTCCGAACTCAATACAGGTGCAGTCGGATATCTTATTGCGGGTATTCGTGACATTGACAATGCTAAAATTGGCGATACTATAACGCATCATCTGCATCCTACCGAAGTACCACTTCCAGGCTATCAAGAAATAAAACCGCTTGTATTTAGTGGTCTGTATCCTGCAGATACAAACCAATTTCAGGCACTCAGAGAAGCACTGGAAAAGTTACGGCTCAACGATTCCTCTTTCACCTTTGAACCAGAAACCTCTGTTGCGCTTGGATTCGGGTTTCGATGCGGATTCTTAGGTCTACTCCACATGGAAATCATCCATGAACGGCTTGAACGAGAATTTGAACTCTCGCTTGTTCGTACTGCCCCCAGTGTGATGTATCGGGTTTTTCTCAAATCTGGTGATGATGTGTTAGTGGACAATCCCGCACATCTGCCAGAAACACAGGACATTGAACGAATTGAAGAACCGTATGTCAGTATTGATATAATCGTTCCACGGGAATATATCGGAAATGCAATGGAACTTTGTCAAAAACGACGGGGTATATATAAGCGGATGAACCAATTGGATGTGAGCAGAGTACAACTCCTCTATGATTTGCCACTCAGTGAAATGCTTGTTGATTTTTTCCCGAAGTTAAAATCACTCACTCGCGGATATGCTTCACTTGAATACGATATCGGTGAATATAGAACAGAGAAACTGGTAAAGTTAGATGTTCTTTTAATGGGAAAACCTGTTGATGCGCTCTCAACTATTTTACCACGTGAAATGGCTGAAAACCGTGGAAAGAATTTAGTATCTAAACTGAAAGAGTTGATACCCAGACAAATGTTTGAAATACCGATCCAAGCTGCGATCGGGACTAAGATTGTAGCACGCGAGTCGGTCAGACCGCTTCGTAAAAATGTAACCGCAAAATGCTACGGTGGTGATATTACAAGAAAACGAAAATTGTTAGAAAGACAAAAGGAAGGTAAAAAACGCCTCAAACAGATCGGGAATGTTGATGTGCCACAAGAAGCATTCACAGCAATGCTTGCTACAGATGATTAACATACACATATCAGATATACGGACAAATCCATTTTTCACGAGGACAACATGAAGTATATCAATATATTATGCCTAATATCGCTCCTTCTATTCAGTTCATTTACTTTCGCAGCTACAATCAATGTGCCAGCCGATCAACCGACAATTCAAGCAGGGATTGATATATCTCAAAATGGTGACACTGTTTTGGTAGATGATGGCATCTACAAAGGCAAAGGAAATGTTAACATTGATTTCAAAGGAAGAATGATAACCGTAAAGTCTCGCAATGGTGCTGATGCAACGATAATTGATTGTGAGAAAATTCTTGAGACCAGAGGTTTTACCTTCCATAATGATGAAACGATTGATTCGGTGTTAGATGGCTTTACAATTAAAAATGGGGTCCATATATTTGGTGGTGGTATCTATCTTAGTTATGCTTCCCCAACAATTAAAAACTGTGTAATTGATAGCAACGAAGCGCGTAGGAACGGAAGTTGGACTGGTCTTGGTGGAGGCATATATATTTTTAATGCAGATCCGATTATAACCGACTGCACAATTATCCGAAATGAAGCAAGAAATACTTCTGGTGGCGGAATATGCATACATGGTGAATGGTTTAGGGATGGGGTTGTTTTGAGAGAAACTGATGCAACACCCACAATAGAAAATTGCTCTATTACTGATAATACCGGTAGTGGGATTTATGCTATGTTGAGTGTTAACCCTATTATAAGTAATTGTACGGTATCGAAAAATAGCGGACAAGGTATTTTTTTTAATATCGAGGCACGCACCAGGAATCCTATCACAAATTGCCGAATAGAGCAAAACCGTGGTGGTGGTTTAGAAGTACGTGAATATTCTGTTATGGAAATTCAAAATTCTATCATAGTGGGAAATACAGCAGAATATGGTGGAGGGATTTTTTGTAGTCTAACTTCAGTATTAGCGGTCACGGACTGTGTAATTGCACGAAACACAGCAACCAAGAATGGCGGTGGTATTGAGGTGACATCGAAATGGGGCGGAACAGTGGTCAAGTATTGCACAATTACACAAAACACTGCCCACGAAAAAGGTGGTGGGATATATGCTAAGATGTTTCTTAGTGGTTTTGACCTAACCAATTCAATTGTTTGGGGGAATAAGTCTGAAGGGACACACGCGGAGGTATTCGCTGCAGGTAGGCAGGTAGTTATTAGGTTTAGTGATATTAGGGATGGACTTGATGGTATAGATTACGAACCTGATGGTGAGAAGTTTACTGATGGTGAGGATTTTATCTATGAAAACAACATAGATGAGGATCCGATGTTCGTTGATGCAGACTCAGGTGATTATCGTCTTAAGCCTGGTAGTCCGGCTGAAGCGATGGGAGTACAAACGTTTCATGTCGGTCCAACTGCTGTCTCACAACATGGAAAACGTTTGGTAAGATGGGCAGATTTAAAACGAAGATAACATTCGGAACTTTTGTTGAATAAATAGCCGTATTATCTCAACAAATCTTATGGTGGAACTCAGGTTATTGGAACGGTGTTTATTAGGTTAGACACAGTCCACTTCAGAATTTTAGTAACAATAGCAATAGAATATACTCAACCATAGGAGAAAAAACATGTTACAAATTAGAATGTTCGTCTATTCAATAATTATTGTATGTTTCTCTTTTTTATGTCCACTTACTTTTGCAGCTACGATTAATGTGCCTGCAGACCAACCGACAATTCAAGCAGGGATTGATACCGCACAAAACGGTGATACTGTTTTGGTAGATGATGGCACCTACAAAGGCGAAGGAAATGTTAATATTGATTTCAAGGGTAAAGAAATAACTCTTAAATCTCGCAAAGGTGCTGAGTCAACGGTTATTGACTGTGAAGAGAAACTTGAAACCAGAGGATTTTATTTCCACAATGGAGAGACAAACAAAGCGGTGTTGGATGGATTTACTATTATTAATGGATTGCATCAATTTGGTGGAACAATCACTCTTATTTCTGCTTCACCTACGATTAAAAATTGTGTAGTTAAGGATAATCTGAGACCTGGCATATATTGCCTTAATTCCGCTCTAAACGTTACAGACACCATTATCTCACGTAATATTGGGTCAGGTATACTCATTGGAGGAATTGATTTCCTTTTAACGCTTATTCGGGATGATGTTATACAGGATGATGTTAGTTTGGTTGAAACCTTGATAGTACCGACTATCAAGAATTGTACTATTTCTGACAATACGGGTAACGGGATTTACTGCGTGCTTGAAAGCGCAATTATCGATAATTGTACTGTTTCGAATAACGGTAGACGAGGTATAAATCTCGATTCTTTCGCTGGAGCGGATATAACAAATTGTCATATCACTGAAAATTCTGGCGGTGGTTTAATATGTCAAGACTATTCCGGCATAACAATTAAAAATTCGATTATAGATAAGAATACAGCGGAAAATGGTGGTGGTATATTCTGTAGTCCAACTTCAAGGTTAAATGCCACGGATTGTGTAATTGCAAACAATACTGCTCTGAAGAATGGCGGAGGTATATGGGATCTTACAAGATTCGGCGATGCTTATGTCAAGTATTGTACAATTACACAAAACTCAGCAGGAAATAGGGGTGGCGGTATTTGCGTTGAAGACCGAGGTCATCTTAACTTGACAAATTCAATCGTATGGGATAATACTTCTGATGGGACACACACTGAAGTATTTGCCCAGGGATCCGTAACCATTAAGTCATGCAATATTAAAAATGGTCTTATGGGAGTTGATCCCGATGGCAGACAGAAATTTTTAAAATATGTGGACAACATAGATGAAGACCCGCTGTTTGTTAATGCAGACGCTGGTGATTTTACACTCCAACCAAATAGTCCTGCTGAAGGAATGGGAAAACGTGATGAAGCTGACCAAGAAGAAGATGTGCAGGAAGAAGTTGAACAGGAGGTAGTGGAGCAGGAAAAAAATGAGCAGGAACAAGAGAAAGAAGATCCACTATCTGTATCTCATCATGGAAAACGATTGGTAAAATGGGCAGATTTGAAACGAAGATAGGAGTCAATAAAGTCTTTAACGAAAAAAGTGTTTATACTTTTTCGGTAGGAACGATCTCCGAATTGTAACGAAACACTATGAAATTCGGAAATCCAAATCAACGGTATGAATCATGGAATATGCTAAACGCGCATGCTTCTTTAGGCATTCCCGATGTACCCTCCTACAAATCAAATGTAAAGTGAGTTGCAAAATCTACTATCATTAGAAAACATGAAAAGATTTAGAATATTATTAACTATATTACTAATATTCGTAGCATTCTCTGCTAACGCTAATTATTTGGTTAAAACAATTTATATTAAACCGAATAATGTGCAGAATGTCCCGTTTGATAAAATTAGAGGATGGATGGATGATGTTCAGCAATTATATATTGAAGAAATGTCTAAATACGGTTATGGAGATAAAACCTTTAAATACGAAAGAGAACATAACGGAAATATAAAAGTAAATGTAATAAATACTAACCGTCCATCTCATATATACCAATCTAATACTTGGGAAAATATAGAACCAGAAATACCAGAAAGATTTAAAGATCAAAAAAATGTACATGTTTTTATTGTAGGTGGTATTGACACAATCAATTTAAATCGTGGATGTTGTCAATGGGGTGTTGGATGGCCTATATATAATTTCAATTTTGGTGGTTCATGTATAGTTGCAGAAAATGCAAATACCTCTATGGTTAGATTAATTACACATGAAGTAGGACATACATTTAGTTTGTATCATACTGGAACAGCGAATACAATAATGGGATCAGGAGAAGAACTATTAGAGTATGAAGCAAGATGGTTAGATAAACATTATTTTTTCAATCCTGATAGAATAATAAAATGGCAACATCCAAAGGTTAATCAAGTATTTAATGTTGAAGAAATAAAAGATAATATAATTAGCATCAAGATTAATATTACAAGTCCAAACGATTTATATCAAATTGTCGTTATGGATAATGATATATTGGTACTAGGTTGGCAATATATTGATGGTAAAAATACTAATAGACATTATAATGATTTAGTTGCAAGTTTAGTTAACCTCTGTTATTCTAATTACAATCTTATAAATGGAGGTTTTCTCATTATCGTTTTTGAAGATATTAAGGACAAAGCTGATACGCTTCTATCTCTCACTGGATATACTTTAGAAGAGTTTACAAAACTATTACCTCATTTTTCTAAATGTTTTTTAGCTTATATGGAAACACATACCCTTGATGGAAAACCGCGCATAAAACGGAGATATAAACCCTACAAGAATAGTTGTTTTGCTTCACATGAAGATATGTTGCTATTTATATTAATTTATCTTCATGAAGCTCCGAAACAGGTTCTATTCGGCACGCTCTTTGGTATGGCTCAACCTCTTGCGAATAAATGGATTCACTTGCTTTTACCGATATTGAACACCGCATTAGCAGAACTTGAAGAGCTGCCATCTCGGGAAACAGTTCCCACATCTATGTGTGATACTTGTGAGGTATCAAGTCAAAGTCAAGATAAAGCGTATTTTTTTTCATGATGGTATAGAACGGCGAATACGGCGTCCAAGAGACCCAGAAGCTCAAAAGGCATATTATAGCGGTAAAAAGAAATGTCATACAGCAAAAAATAATCTGATTATCAATGAGAGCTGCAAAGTCGTCCTATTGACACCCTCTTTTGAAGGAAGACACCATGACAAATACATAGCTGATCAGGTGGGCTATTGTGTGCCCCCGGGAAGCACCTTGTATCAAGATACCGGTTTTCAGGGGTTCACTCTTCCTGATGTTCACATCGTTCAACCGAAGAAAAAACCGAAAGGTGGAGAACTGACAGAAAAAGAAAAAGAAATCAATAGAAAGATAGCGTCTATACGCATACGTGTTGAACATGCCATTAGTGGTGTCAAAAGATACCGCATTGTCAAAGACAAACTCAGAAATTGGAAGAAAGGGTTTTGTGACTTAGTTATGGAAACCTGTTGTGGTTTACACAATTTTCGACTAAACTTCAGACCCTGGTGTTATGAAACTCCTACTATTTAATTCATTATAATGTCTAATGTAGATATGAGAATAAGTAGAAGTAAACTAATAGGAAAAAACAATCTAACCTTTATGATCATGGATACTTTAGGTGCTTTTACCTTTCATAGATACGATTTCGTTATGCCTCCAAGATTTATAGAAGAGAATGTAGATTTAGGACTTGAGGAAGACCTTGAACCAATAACTATTAAAGAGGATACATCAGAAAATGTTGTATATCTTAACATTAATTCAGGTAAAAAGACTTTACCTGATCAAAAAGGATTAAAACCGTTTAATTCTACAGCTGAATACAAAAATGGATGGGGATGGCGAGCTATTTCAGATAATAAAACTAATAATGGTAACTCTATTATTATTAGAAATACTACTTTTGAAAGAGGTATTTCGCTATCTCCACCTGACAATCCAAAAGTCTCATCTCTTAAATATAATTTAGAAGGAAATAATTACATTGCTTTTGAAGGATATATTGGAATAACTAATGATAGAGATTTTGAGATTGATGAAAATCAGAATGAAAGTTGTTTTGTAGGTGGTAGTTGTATATTTACATTTGAAATTGATAAAAAAAATATGTATAAATCGGGATTATTAACTGGTAAAGACAATTATGAAAAAATCAGTTTTTATATACCCTTTGATGCAAAAGTATTGAGAATTGTTATTGATAGTGGAGTAGATACATCTTTGTGTGATCATCCGGCAATAGGAGATCCAAAATTAATATCTAACTCACAAATTAGATATAGAATACAACCTAAAGGAAAACTTACTACTTTATGGGGTGAAATAAAAGGAATTTAGGAGAATAACTTTGATTATGATTGTTGGCAGTAAAACACTAAGTTGATGTCTATTGAGAATAATATGAAGCAATCACAACTAACCAAAATAAAAACAGCAAAATTACATCAGATTAAGGGATTTGTCTTCGTGCTGATCTTCGTTTTTGGGTTCTTCCGTCCATTTATTGTTGATGCGTATTTGATTCCATCCGGTTCAATGGAAGACACACTCCTCATCGGTGATAGAATTGTGGTGTGTAAGTTTATGTATGGTATTAAAATCCCCGGCACTGATATAAAGGTCTTTGATTTTCATGAACCCGCTCGTGGAGATGTGTTCGTTTTCATCCCACCGCATGAGAGAGAACTTCACTTTATCAAACGGATTGTTGCCGTTGAAGGTAATACAGTCTATACAAAAGGTAAATACCTATATGTAAACGATGTAAGGGTTGATGAGGACAGTTACACAAAACACATACCAAACAACAAATATCGACAGGATTTTCCACCCTTCCGCAGTTCTGAATATCAAAAATACACGAAAGTTGAACCCTATATAGTGCCAAAAGGCATGGTATTCGCGATGGGAGATAACCGAGACTTGAGTAGTGATAGTCGGACTTGGGGACCTGTTGATGTTGACGACATTAAAGGTCAAGCATTCATGGTCATGTGGTCAACCGCAAACCGACCAATGAAGTTGTGGGAAGTTTGGAAGTTAGTAACAAATATTCGATTTAATAGAATTGGTAAAATAATTCGTTAGAATAAAACGTATAAAAGGAATATTTAATGAAAATATTGTATATAATATCAATCACATTCTTAATTGTATTTGCTGTGGGATGTGATGAAATGCAAAGTCAGGTAATGAAACCTATGACGATGCCTGACGGTGAAGGTCCGACAGATGATGAAGTAGTTACATCCGTAGGTACGATGAAGGATCCTTCTATGACAACCGATGATTCAAAGGAAGAGGATCCTCCTGCTGAAACTCAAACTACAGAAGAGGATACCGTTGATGAACCTCAAACACCCGATGCTGCATTTGTGAGTGCGGATCCCGAAGACGGGGATATTAAAGTAACTGATAGTATTGAACTCACATTTGACAACGACCCTGGTGAAGTAACTGTGAATGAAGGAACAGTCTCAGGTTCAGGCACGTCACGAACTATTAGCGGTCCTTTCCCAGAAGGCTTACTTAGCCTGACAATTTCGTGGCCAAACGGCGACGGCAGCAAAACACTGGAATATAACGTTGAGGCTGATGAATCTCAGCAGATACCCGACGCGGCATTTTCAAGCGCGTCACCCGCAAGCGGGGATATTTCTGAAAACGGTAGTATCGCCATTAATTTTGACAACGACCCCGGTGAAGTAACTGTGAATACTGGGACAGTCTCAGGTTCAGGCACGTCCCGAACTATTAGTGGTCCTTTCCCAGTTGGTTCGCTTTCTCTGACAATTTCGTGGCCAAACGGCGACGGCAGCAAAACACTGGCCTATAACGTTGAGGCTGATGAATCTCAGCAGATACCTGACGCAACATTTTCAAGTGCGTCACCCGCAAGTGGGGATATTTCTGAAAGCGGTAGTATCACCATTAATTTTGACAACGACCCTGGTGAAGTAACTGTGAGTGAAGGAACAGTCTCAGGTTCAGGCACGTCGCGGACTATAAGCGGTCCTTTCTCTGTTGGTTCGCTTGCCCTGTCAATTTCGTGGACAAACGGCAACGGAAGCCACACACTGAACTATAACGTTGAGGCTGATGAACCTCAAATACCTGACGCAACATTTTCAAGTGCGTCACCCGCAAGTGGGGATATTTCTGAAAGCGGTAGTATCACCATTAATTTTGACAACGACCCTGGTGAAGTAACTGTGAGTGAAGGAACAGTCTCAGGTTCAGGCACGTCGCGGACTATAAGCGGTCCTTTCTCTGTTGGTTCGCTTGCCCTGTCAATTTCGTGGACAAACGGCAACGGAAGCCACACACTGAACTATAACGTTGAGGCTGGTGAACCTCAAATACCTGACGCAACATTTTCAAGTGCGTCACCCGCAAGTGGGGATATTTCTGAAAGCGGTAGTATCACCATTAATTTTGACAACGACCCCGGTGAAGTAACTGTGAATACTGGGACAGTCTCAGGTTCAGGCACGACACGGACTATTAGCGGTCCTTTCTCGGAAGGCTCACTTACCCTGTCAATTTCGTGGACAAACGGCAACGGAAGCCACACACTGAACTATAACGTTGAGGCTGATGAACCTCAAATACCTGACGCAACATTTTCAAGTGCGTCACCCGCAAGTGGGGATATTTCTGAAAGCGGTAGTATCACCATTAATTTTGACAACGACCCCGGTGAAGTAACTGTGAATACTGGGACAGTCTCAGGTTCTGGCACGTCACGGACTATTAGCGGTCCTTTCTCTGTTGGTTCGCTTACCCTGACAATTTCGTGGACAAACGGTAACGGAAGCAAAACACTGGAATATACCGTTGAAGATTCAACTCCGCCAGAAGTTTCAACCAGTAGCACTGCTGACGGTGCAGTGGATGTTGACCCCACAACAGTGTCTAACAGTGGCATCACGGTTACCTTCAATGAAACAATAGGTAGTGGAGAACTAAAGTTGTATAAAGACAATGTAGATGTCGGTTGGTCAGCAATGCTTTCAGGGAACACCATCACGATCACAAAAGGTTCTGGTCAAGAACTCAGCCACGATACTATGTATGAAATAAAGGGGACTGTCAAAGACAGTGCTGATAATGAAAAGGCAGTTAGCATTACCTTCACAACAAAATCAGCATCTGTGCAGCTTCAACCACTAGCTCGAGGTGAAGGCTTAAGAATCGGTGTCACAGCACCAACATTCTCTGTGAATGACAGTGATGGAAACACCTACAGTTTTGATGGCAACAACGGTGGTAGCAGTAATATAGTAATTTTGTTTTACCGGGGTTGGTGGTGACCGGTTTGTCGTACGCAACTCGGTGAGTTGCAAGACAACTACGATGATATTAGTGCAGCAGGCGGATCACTCATCGCTATCAGCAACGATGACACCACTGCTGCTAAAAATGCAGCCGATACTATTGGGAACGCGTTCACTGTGCTATCTGATACCAGTAAAACGGCAATCAATGCTTACAACGTATTAAATAAAAACAGTGATAATTATGCCCAACCCTCAGTTTTTATCATTAAAACGGATGGGACGATTGGATATAAATCTATTGATGCTGATTATTCAAGATCTGATTCATCATCCATTATAAGTGCATTGGAAGGTCTTGACTGATTCTTTCTTGCTTCTATAGGTGTTAATTTAGTGGTTTCCCCAAGTTGGTAGGTTCGGTTTCCTAACCGAACCGGACATACGAGAAGACTTTTATGAAGTGTTTTGATACAAATCCGGTTCGGTTAGGAAACCGAACCTACCGGTCTGGGAATTATATCTTAACTTCCCTTATGTTGACATATACACAACTCACGTTTTTATAGAAAGGGATAACCGTATTATTTACGGTTTTCATACATAATGAGTACTGATGCTCAATTGTCCAAATGGCAGGAATTCCGCAAAACAGTCGTCTGGGAATATACCCAAGTAATTGCAGTTGCACTCATACTTGTTTTTGGGTTCATTCGACCTTTTGTTGTAGAAGCTTTCAAAATACCTTCCGGTTCAATGGAAGATACACTCCTCATCGGCGACAGAATTCTGGTTTGCAAGTTTATCTACGGTTTCAAAATTCCAGGAACAGACATTAAAGTCTTTGACTTTCATGAACCTGCGCGTGGTGATGTGTTTGTATTTATTCCTCCGCATGAAACTGACCGCAACTTCATCAAACGCATTGTAGCAGTTGAAGGTGATACTGTTCACACAGAAGGCAGAAATCTCTATGTCAACGGTATAGAAGTAGACGATAGTAGTTACACCAAACACGTAGGTGGACGTTTCGTTAGGCGAGGTGATTTTCCACCATTCCGAAAAACGGAAGATTATATGAGGGAAGCAAAATTATACGCGGATTATACACTGACAGATAGCCAGTTTAAAAGCAAATTTCCCAATGGCAAGCCGTTTCTTGTTCCAAAAGATCATGTCTTTGCAATGGGTGATAATCGAGATCAAAGCAGTGACAGTCGCACTTGGGGACCTGTGCACGTTGATCGTATCAAAGGACAAGCGTTCATGGTATATTGGTCATTTGGACAAGCAAAACCCAAAATATGGGAAGTGTGGAAGATTATAGGAAATATACGGTTCAACCGTATTGGTAAACTTATCCACACAGATGATGGACTCAACTGATGCAGCAAGACAGACGACACCTTATTATCGGCACTGCCGGACATGTTGACCATGGAAAAACTGCTCTGGTAGGTGCTCTCACAGGCATTCAAACTGACAGACTTAAGGAGGAACGAGAACGCGGTTTATCCATTGAGTTAGGTTTTGCATACTTTGACCTACCAGATAATTCACGCGCTGGAATTGTTGATGTTCCCGGTCACGAGAAGTTTATACGCAATATGTTGTCGGGTGCTTATGGAATGGATGTTGTCCTTTTTGTCGTTGATGCAAAAGAGGGGGTGCAAGAACAGACACTTGAACACTTAGCTATTTTAGACTTGCTCAACATCTCAAATGGCATTCTTGTCATGACAAAGTCTGATTTGGCTTCGCCTGATGAATTGGAAGAAGCAACGGAAATGACACAGGAGATGCTCGTTGGTACGTCACTGGAGGGAATACCAGCAGTGAGTGTGTCCTCCATCACCGGGGACGGAATTAAGGCTCTAAAGCAGACGATTGTTCAACAGGTAGACCTCGCGAATAAAGCACAAGAACATGATGGAATTCCAAGACTGTATGTTGATCGTGTTTTTAAAGTGGAAGGATTTGGTGACGTAGTAACAGGAACACTTATCGGCGGTTCAATCAATAAAGATCAGCGAATGATAATACTACCACAAGGAGACACCGTCCGTGTTCGAGGAATACAAGTGCATAATGAACACGCGAATGTCGCACATGCTGGACAAAGAACTGCACTTAATCTGTCTGGTACAACTGCAGACGAAATACAACGCGGGGATGTGATATGTCCAAGTGAATTTTCAAGGGTAACTGATAATATTGACATCTCTTTACAAGTTTTATCTTCGTTCCCAAGGATGCTTGAACATTGGGGACGTTTCCGTGCCTATCTTGGAACACGTGAGATTTTTTGTCGATTGATCCTGTTGGTTGACGAAGCAATTCTACCGGGTGACAAAGTACAAGTCCAACTTCGCTTAGAACAACCCATACTCACCTTCAGAGGTGATAGAATTATATTACGAGATTTTTCTGCACAGTATACTGTCGGTGGTGGAGCAGTCATCAACCCATTCGCACCGAAACACAAAAGGTTTACGCAAGAAACCATCAACACATTAGCACAATGGGAAGAAGTTGACGACACGCAGGTCGTCAATGCACTATTAGAAAATAGTCTGACGCTATGCGTAGAAGAATCTTTTCTATATTACTATTTACCCTATTCACAATCTGAAGTAAAAAACATATTAAACACTTTGGAATCTGAAGGGAAAATTGTTCGCTGGGATAAATCTGCAAGAACGCCTCTCGTTTCCGATGCTGACCGCACCACAGACGTTACTAAAAGGTTGTTAGCAGCACTGTCCGAATTCCATGAATCACAACCCTTGCAGGCAGGTCAAAACAGTTCACAATTGAGTCGTGAACTTGAACTGGATGAGGTGGCATTTGAAAAAATCACTGACCAACTCATAAAAACAAAAGAGTTAGTCAAAGATGGAAATCTGCTACGATTAGCATCCCATGAAATACAATTCTCTGAAGAAGAGTCAACCGCAAAAGAAACGTTGGAGAATTTATTTCTCAATGCTGGTATTAACACTCCCGGTCTAAAAGAACTGAATACGCTACTGTCAGAGTATACACCTCAAGTGATTGAGTCTACATTTTATGCATTATTGAATTTGGGTCAGTTTATCAAGGCAGCGGACAATTACTTCATTCACAAAAAAGTCTATGAGGATATAACAGAGACATTAACCGATTATCTACGAAAAAATGAAACAATATCAGTCGCAGAATTTCGGGAATTGGCTCAGACATCGCGGAAATATGCAGTCCCTTTTCTTGAGTATTGTGACACGCAAAGTGTTACCGTCAGAGATGGAAACGTCCGCAGATTGTCATCCAGACAGAAATATAGTGAATTATAAATATAAGTTGACACTTTCGCCCCACGGTAGGCGAGGTTTCCTAACCTCGCCGATGCAGAGTGTTCAAGTAATTTCAAAATCTACTATAAACAATCAATGGCTGCAATTTTCTTTATCTAACTTATGGGGGAGGATAGGGTCTGGTGGCTCTACCGGTCTTCAAAACCGGCTTGTCCATGCAAGTGGATAGGTGGGTTCGATTCCCACCCTCTCCCGCCATTTTACAAGTGAACCATTACAAGTAATACCATTTCTGAAAAATAACTTCTCATTAAGAAAGGAACCGTTCGTAGTCGCGCAATTCATTGCGCCTCTTACATTCTCCATTTTAAGTTATACCATTTCTAATAGAAAACACCGCATTTTTGTAGCACAAACTGCCAGTTTGTGCAGTCCTTCAAGGCATTCATAACAAATGTTAATGGGATAAACATTTATAGAAATGGTATAAAATTGGAATACAAAACGATGAGACCCCTCCCAATTGTCACCGCAAATGCTACCAAACGCAGACACCCATCATGGATTAAGGCTCGTATCCCTGGCGGTAATAACTACACTGAGTTAAAAAAACTTATGCGTGAGTTACAACTGCATACTGTCTGTGAAGAAGCGCGTTGTCCAAACATTGGGGAATGCTGGAACAGTCGCACTGCAACTTTTATGATTTTAGGTGATGTATGCACACGTCGATGCATGTTCTGTGCAGTGAAGAAAGGAAATCCCGATAGTGTGGATTCTGATGAACCAAGACGACTTGGTGAAGCAGTCGCACACTTGAAGTTGAATCACGTGGTGATTACTTCCGTTAACCGTGATGATTTACCGGATGGTGGTGCATCCATATTTGCAGACTGCATCTATGAGGCACGCAAGCAACGACCAGATTGTACCGTTGAAGTGCTTATTCCCGATTTAGAAGGAAATTGGGATGCACTTGAAGTCATTGTTAATGCAGAGCCAGAGGTACTCAATCACAATACCGAAACAGTGGAACGCCTCTACCGACGCGCACGTCCCTACGCAAATTACCAACAAACCCTGACACTCCTCAAAACAGGTAAAAAACTAAATCCAAATATACTCACAAAATCGGGACTCATGGTAGGCTTGGGTGAAACAGTGGTTGAACTCTTGGAAACTATGCAGGATATTCAGCACACTGGATGCGATATTCTGACTATCGGACAATATCTCTCACCATCCCCACGCCATCTACCCATTCAACGTTACTACACCCCAGAAGAGTTTGCCGAACTAAAAGATGCAGGTTTAGAAATGGGATTTCGGCATGTTGAATCAGGTCCCTTAGTCCGCAGTTCCTATCACGCAAAAGAACAAGTATCTCTTTCAAGTTGATTGTAGTCAGTATCTCATAGATCAATTGAAGTGTGGTGACTCCGTGTCCACCCAGATACCATACGCGTCTTCGGGTAAGTAAAGACCCCACCATGGGCGTCAATTTAAGGGGAAGGACGCGCTATAATCCCAGGCCGGTAGGTTCGGTTTCCTAACCGAACCATAGGCGTCAATTTAGGGAATAACGCTATAATCCCAGGCCGGTAGGTTCGGTTTCCTAACCGAACCATAGGTGTCAATTTAGGAGGAATAACCCTATAATCCCAGGCTGGTAGGTTCGGTTTCCTAACCGAACCGGATCTTCCGAGAGTACTGTCTATCAAAGAGTTTGGCGCAAACCCGGTTCGGTTAGGAAACCGAACCTACCGACACGGGAAGGACGCTAAATTGATGCCTATGGGTAAGTACAAAAACCCCACATTCCAATAAGAGTCAGTTTATTTCTTGACTCAATATATCTTTCACTATAGAATTATCAATACTATTAAACAAACAATTGGAGGATTCTGTTGATGGAAAAAACAGTGTGGGTTGTTGGAACTATGGATACCAAGGGTGATGAATTTGCTTATATCACAGATCTAATAAAATCAAGTGGTGTCCCAACATGTGTTGTTGATACAGGCATCTTAGGAGAACCGCAGTTAATACCCGATATTTCTGCTGATGAGGTTGCAAAAGCAGGCGGTTCCTCTTTGAAAGCATTGCAAGCGGAAGGGGACAGAGGCAATAGCGTGACTGTGATGGCACAAGGGGCAGCAACTCTCGTCGCTGAAAAACACGCTGCCGGTGAGATTGGTGGAATAATTTCACTCGGTGGTTCCGCTGGTACTACTATCGGTACGGCTGCAATGCAAGCATTGCCAGTGGGTGTACCAAAAATCATGGTTTCAACCTTGGCATCAGGTGATACAAGTCCTTATGTGCAGTCCAAAGATATTTGCATGATGTATTCTGTAGTTGATATTGCTGGCATAAATCGTCTGTCACGGCAGATACTTGCCAACGCTGCTGCAGCTATAATCGGCATGGTTACGGCTGATATTCCGGAAGCATCAGATGACAAACCTCTCATTGCTGCAACAATGTTCGGTGTAACGACTCCGTGCGTTACAAAAGCACGAGAGATCCTTGAAGCCGCTGGCTATGAAGTACTTGTCTTTCATGCAACAGGCACTGGTGGACGTGCAATGGAAGACCTTGTCAAGGGTGGATTCCTTGCAGGTGTGCTTGACGTAACCACAACGGAACTTGCCGATGAATTGGTCGGCGGGATACTCAGTGCAGGTCCCGAACGTCTGGAAGCCGTTGGACATACAGGTTTACCACAAGTGATCGCACCTGGTGCATTGGACATGGTTAACTTCGGTCCTCCCGACACTGTGCCAGAGAAGTTTGACAAACGACATTTCTATCAACACAATCCAACAGTCACACTGATGCGGACAACTGCCGAAGAAACTGCAGAGTTAGGAAAAATCATGGCTCAGAAACTCAATGCAGCGAAGGGACCAACAACTGTCCTCATACCAACGCAAGGTGTATCTGCTATTGATAAAAAAGGACAACCATTTGACTCACCTGAAGCACGAGACGCGTGGCGAGAAAATCTAAAAGCACACATCAACGAAAACGTTACAGTTATTGAGATGGACGCACATATCAACGATGACAAATTCGCTACCAAACTTGCAGAGACATTGTTAGACAATTTAAAATAAGAGAATATATATGACAAAAACCTATAAAACACTTACGCAATCAGATGTGGAGCATTTCGTTCAGAAGGGACATGTTGTCCTGAAAAACTGCTTTTCACACGAATTAGCTGCAGAGTGGCGTGCTTATGCCTTCAAACGTCTCGGTTATTCCCCTGATGACCCAGAAACTTGGGAACAGCCTCGTATACATTTGTCCTCAATGAATCGTTTGTCGATTCGTGAAATTGCCCCAAGGGCATGGGATGCTATATGTGACTTACTCGGTGGTGAAGATAGGATTGCCAATACAAAACCTTCGTGGGGTGATGGTTTTATCATCAATTTCGCATTAGGGGCAGATACAGAATGGCAACCCCCAGAGTCACACTACTCAGGTTGGCATAAAGATGGTGATTTCTTCAGACACTTCCTGGATAGTCCTGAACAAGGATTACTAACAATCGTTGTTTGGTCAGATATTCTGCCAAAAAGCGGTGGCACGTTTGTCGCATGTGATTCGGTGCAACATGTCGCACAACATCTATATGCTCATCCAGAAGGTTTGCTACCGGGACAAGGTTTCGGTCAGTTGTATCAGAAATGTCAGGACTTTGTGGAAATTACGGGGAATGCGGGTGATGTTGTTCTCTTGCATCCGTTTATCTTACATTCTGCATCACAGAACCCATCGGGACGCGCCCGATTTATCACGAATCCACCCGTTGCACTCAAAGCACCGATGAATTTCAATCGTGACAACCCCGATGATTTCTCACCTGTGGAGTTAGCAGTCTTACGAGGGTTAGGGAAAGAACGTTTAGATTTCAAACCAGCAGCACCAAGAGAAAAATTAGTGCCGGAACGCGTAAAACGCCAGAAGCAGATGTTGGATGAGCAGAAAAAACGACTTGCAATGGGGTAACTTACTCATCTTTTTCAGACTCTAACTGTGCCTTCTGCCACCCATAATCCACATTACCATCATAAAACTTGTCAGGATTTTCTACTGCCCAAATCTGCTTATGGATAATCCAATTTTTAGGGTCTAATGCCAGTGCCTTTCTCCATTCCACCATCGCTTCTGTCTTTTTCCCTATCTCTAACAAGGTCCGTCCAAGTTGAAAACGCGCATTTGCCTCAATAACTTTTGGATTTGGCGATTTATTTGGATGTTTAGCACTACTTAGTAATGTTGCGTTATAGGTAGGATCGGATATCCATCTCTCAAGCATTTCTATTGTTTCTTTTTTTGCAACGTTAATACTAAATGGAAATTTAACCAACCGTCCTGCTTCGTCAATCATAACACCATAGGGAATTGCCTTTAGGTTGAAGAGATTCCCAAGAATATTCTGCGAATCGACAAGCGTGATAAATTCAGCATTAGCTTTGTCATGCCAGGGACGTACGACAGACGCACCTTGGGCATCTATAGCAATGGAGACAATATTTAGTTTATCACGATGCTCTGCGTAAAACTTCTGCCATCCAGACAGTTGTCCACGGCATGCTCACCATGAACCCCAAATGTAGAGAAACGTTTTCTTTCCGCGAAAATCTTGCAAACGTTTTGGTGTACCGTCAAGATCAGACAGTGTAAATTTAGGGGTAAGTCGTTCTGGTCTAACTATCTCTAATTCGGTTTCGGAGGCTTTATATATTTCAAAACCGAACGGTTCAGTCATGTCTTCAAGTTTTGCGTAAGTTACATTGTCAATGCTGAATGCACGCTCACCCAATTGGAGTGGCACACACAATTCCGATTCTCCACTACCACAGATGACGATCATCTCCTCCCCATCAGGTGTCTCAACCTTTAAACCTAACTGCTTACAGAGAGTTTCAATCGGAACTAACCACGTCCCATTCTTGAAAATAGGAGATGTAGAGAATGTGATTAGTTTGCTGTCAATTGAAACTTTCAGATTGCGAACAGGTGATGCATGCAATCCTGCCGCAAGGGACAGTATAATACAAGTGGTGAGCATTAGTTTTGTCATGGTGCGCTTTTCTCCCGATGTTGTGCATCATAAGTTAAGAATTTGATTATCTGTTCAGCGGTCTTTGGGGTGAGTCCGGACCCTGGTTTTCGCATCATCTTATGCACATAGTGTCGCCATTCCTCAGCCTTAAAGTTGGAATTAATCGGACGTGCAACGGTATGGCATCTGCTGCATCTCCGAGTGAAGACAGCGTAAAGCGTTTGCATCTCCTCTGGATATTCTGAAACATCAATAAAGTTTGGTCCATCATCTGCTGGATATGTATTAGGGGCAGTCCGCGGTACGCGTAAGGCATAGTACATGCCAAAACCTACCAGAATGAGAATAACTATAACGACAACCCAAACAATAGCCTGTTGCAATTCTTAGTGCCTTTCAAACTCGTTACTAATAGCATTGATGAAAACCAATGAGAAAATTGCTTCACGATTACTCATCGTGTTCACTCAGAATTTGCCTAAATTCATTGGCATTTTCTACTTGAATTGCAGCGCGAAATAACAACTCAAGTCGTTGTATATCATCAAGAATATCAAACGACATCTTTCACCTTCTGCACAATAGCATTGGCACTAATCCCATGCAATTCCAATAACTCCTCAGGTTTGCCAGAACGTGGTATGCCTGTAACAGCAAGTTTATGTACACGGACATCTTCAGTCGAAACAGCATCCAACACCGCATCCCCTAAACCGCCTTCAGGATAGTGGTCCTCAACGGTTATGAGGGTATTGTTTGTTTCTGCTGCAGCAGATAATAGGGTTTCCGTATCAACAGGTTTGACAGAATACAGATCAATAATACGGACATTGACACCTTCATTCGCAAGTATATCGTGTGCTTTTAATGCCTCGTGAAGTGTGACACCCGCGGTAACGATGGTCGCTTTATCCTCAGCACTCTCACGAACTACCTTACAACCACCGATAGGAAATTTATCTGTAGCATCGTAAAGCATCGTAGTTTTTGGACGGGAAGTGCGAATATAGACGATACCTTGGTGTGCAGCAGCTTCTGCTATAAGACGTTCCGCAGCGACAGCATCGCTTGGATATAACACGACAGACTCAGGGATCGCTCGGAACATGGCGATGTCTTCTAAACCCATCTGTGAAGGTCCATCTTCACCAATTGAGACACCACAATGAGAACCCGCATATTTGATATTGGCTTGTGAAATCGCAGACATACGAATTTGGTCATACGCACGCGATAGAAATGCTGCAAATGTGGAAACAAACGGAATCTTTCCACGTTTCGCCAATCCAATTCCTGCTCCTACCAAGTTCTGCTCCGCAATGAACATTTCAAAGAATCGATCCGGAAAACGGTCCATGAACTGATCGGCATAAGTAGAGTTTTTGGTGTCTCCATCCAGCGCGACAACGTTTGGATTCGCAGCACCAAGTTTTGCCAAGCCTATGCCGTAACCACCGCGAGTTGCTACCTCTTCGTCAGCAGCGTAATCTGGTGGTTCACATGCTTTAATCTTAGTAGGTTCGCTATCTATCGGACTTGGAGCTTCTATGTCAACTGAAATATCTGTGTGTAGCGGTCCGAGTTCTTCTAATGCCTTATCAAGTTGTTCACCTTTAGCAACAGCCTTCCCGTGCCAGTTGTCTTCATTTTCAAGGAAGGATACTCCCTTACCCTTATATGTTTTTGCAACAATCATGGTGGGTTTATCAGTTGATGTCTTCGCTCTCTCTAATGCGGATAAAATCTCATCATAATCGTGTCCATCAATACCGATTGTTTGCCATCCGAATGCCTCAAAACGATTACAATACGTATCAATATCATGAGCATACATAGTCCGTTGGCTCTGTCCAAGAGCGTTTACATCTACAATTCCGATAAGGTTATTCAACTTGTAATGTGAGGCTAATGCAGCAGCTTCCCAAACACCACCTTCAGCGGTTTCACCATCACCGAGTAATACATAGACACGGTAATCGGATTTGTCCAAATATTTTCCGTTCAGTGCCATGCCGAGTCCAAGCGACAATCCTTGTCCGAGCGACCCAGTCGCCACCTCTGTCCAATCAAAACGTGGCGTTGGATGTCCTTCAAGAATACTATCAATCTGTCGAAGTGTTTGCAGATCATCTGTTGGGATGATACCTGCTTCAGCATAAGCAGCATAAAGTAGTGGTGCGGCATGTCCTTTTGATAAGATAAACCGGTCATTGTTCGGGTTTTGCGCGTCTGCACAGTCATAACGCATCACATGAAAAAACAGCGCAGAAACAATATCTGCTGCCGAAAGGCAGGTGGTTGGATGTCCTGAACCTGCCTCTGATGTTGATAAAATAGAGTGTATACGTAAGTTAGTTGCTTTTCTTTTAAGAAGATTCTTCAATGTGTCCACAAATTTCAATCATCCTTTCTTTTATCATATCTTCGGTGTCAAGACCCCGTTGCTTTAGCACGGGGATGTAGACACCGCTCCTATTGTGTGTCAAGAAAAAACTTGCCTTTTAATCGAACTCATATTGAGTAAAACATAATAATGCTATATAATAGGGAAACACAAGAGTTTATTTATGTCCTATTCTTTCACTTCATATATCTATAACTTATTGAAAGGTGTTGTTATGGCAGACAAGGTTCAAGAGCCCCTCAGATACAATGGTATTCCGAAGCAGGTTTCACGTAAGGATTTTAATCGTTATATCAAACCTCATCTAAAGAAACGCATAAAAGGTCCCAAACCGAAACTGTCTTTCTATAAGATATTCAACTATATCCTCTATGTTTTACATACCGGTATTCAATGGGATCAACTCCGCACACGGCGTAATGAACTCCATTGGTCTAACGTCTATAAATGGCATAATCGTTGGTCAAAAGATGGTTCTTATGAGAAACTTTTTGAAGCATCTGTCATACATCTTCATGATAGTGATCAACTTGACACCTCTTGTTTACATGGTGATGGTTCAAACACTGTTGTAAAAAAAGGGGTGACACCATAGGGTATTCAGGTCATAAACATCAAAAAGGTGAAAAAGAGGTGGCTATCACCGACAATAAAGGTTTTATCATTGGTCCAATAACCCTCAAACCAGTGAACCAACATGATACAACGATTTTGCCCGAGGCATTGACCGAACTCATCTCCTTCAGCAATCGGATTGGCATGGCACTTGATGGTTCCGCGCTAACGCTGGATTCTGGTTTTGATTCCAAGGTGAATCATAAGATTATTAAAGAACAAGGACTGATCCCAGTGATCTACCCTAACAAACGAAACACTAAAGAACCTATCGCTATCGCTCGCAAGTTCCGGTGGTTTAGAAAAGATATATACAAAGACCGGTATAAAGTAGAGCGAACTTTCGGGTGGCAAGATACTTACCGAAGACTCGTTCTAAGTTATGATAAACTCAAAGAAACACGTTTAGGTTTTCGTAATTTAGCATATTCAATGATAAATTTTCGAGCAACTTTCAACGATGCTTAGATGTTACTCGCTATGAGTTCATCTAAAAACTAATATAATATCTTTAGCAATCGGCATTGGTTGTGATTGATGCTACGGCAGATAGCTAAGCAGTGAAACAATCACGTAAAAGCTTTGCTATTCAATACTGCTAAAGTTTTCAAAACATCTGTTGCGTGTTAGGGAAAGAAGTTTCAAAACTCATCCCGTTGATATTCACACGTGAAAATGTTTCTTAAGACCTCCTTTGGAGGTGCAGTTGGGACATCAACTGTTGGAGTAGGCTTTGTCACTGGAATGCCTGTTAGGTTTTCTAAACAAGGTCGTTGATACCACAATTGCTTGTGTGATTCTTTCAAAAGAATCACCGGAGTTTTAACTCGGTGAGTATGTCAAGAGTGTTTAGCCTTCAATGTTTCTGTGCGTCGTTGCGCTGCAACTGCAAGATAGTGGTGTTTGCAGGTTTTTGCAAGAGATTCAAATGTTTTGATTGCCTTTGGAATATCATGTGTTTTGACATAAGACTCTGCCTGCCAATAAATCGATTTGGCTAATATTTCGTTTGTCGCAGACTGTTTCCTTCTCTGCTTCTTTTCGTTTTTGATAGCATCGCCAAATTTCTCTATTGCCTGTTCATAGTCATTGTCATCATAGTAAGCGGCAATCGCTTCTGTAAATGCAAGATTGTTTTCTTCTTGTTCGTTAAAAGGTTCGATGTCAATCGTTTGTCCTAAAATAATTGAAGAGCCTTTGACCGTGCGTTCATCTTCATCATCGTATTCATCATCGTATTCGTCATCTGCTTCATCCACAGCATTCGCGGCATCTTCTTCATCGTCATCTTTATCAACAACTAACGGATCAAATTCATCCTCATCGGTAAACTCTCTGTTTTGCTCATCCTCAGAGTCGTCCGATATTTCATCCTCAGAGTCGTCCAATATTTCATCATCAATACCATCAAGCTCTTCAAGTTTGAACTCCATCTTACTTCTCCTCATCTGTGATAAATTCTATAGTACAGTCAAGTATAAATACTTTCCATGTTGTTTTGTCAAATAAGATTTACATATTATATCATATCAAACTTGAGGAGAGATGTCAAGAAAATCTAACGGATTGCAGGGTTATTTAGTTTTAAGTATTTTCCAAAATAGAGATTTACTAAAAGTTTAATACCCTAGACGGTAGGTGCGGTTTCCTAACCGCACATACCAGCTTGAGGCATTTAGCATTAAGAAAAAACGCGTTCGTAGTCGCGCAATTCATTGCGCCTCTTACATTCATCTGATCGGCACTGTCTATGAAGCACAAGCCCCAACCTTTAGGTTGCGGGTCACTATGACAAACACAAGGCAAGGATTTCCCAATCTAATAGTGATTTTGTTCTGAAAGTATTAGTTAATGCTATAAAACTACTTTGATGGATTCAGCTGTCGTGTCATTCCCTATAGTTAACCAATAATGAATCTCGTTGTTACCTTGTTCATCACTAATGGATTTTATGGCGATTTTACTTCCCTCATGGAACTCACACGCTGAAGATAGAAGCACAAACTGACGCTCCCGTTGTTCATATACGGCAATACCTGAACTTGGACATGGAAATTCGACTAGGTTTATAGGAAATTCGTAAATCAGAATTAGTGTTGTGGCCACGGGATCTGTTGAATCAATCGCCTTTGGGTCAAAGATATGTGTTTCCTTATGGAAGAGCTTAACTTTATCGGTAAGGCCAAGCACTCGTAGCACCTCTGATGCTTCCAAATCAACAATTTTGTTAACTTTTCCGTTAGAATCGCCTTTCAAATTCTCGCCATTCTCAACCCATCCAATAACGATTTTGCGTGAAGAGTACTGACCTTCAGTGACACTCTTTCCTGTATCTACCGAGAGGAACTCAGTACCTTTAATCATTGAAGCACATGCTTCAAGGCACATTAACAAGGATTCAGAATAGATACAGATTTGTCCATTCCGAACGCTTACAGATACATCGTTCTTTTCAAGCGGCACTGCTAATATGGATTCTGCTTCGGTTTTGGTCGTATATAACTGAAAAGTAGCGATCCATCCCGGATTGTCTGTTGTTTCTAGGCTAAAGCCGAAATTATGCTCCCACCGTCCATCACAACGGGATTGGAACCAATTTTCAATAGTTTTCAGATTTGCTTGCATAAACATTTCACCTTCGCCTTTCATTCACCAAGCATCGCTTTAGGCGACTTTCGGTGTTAAGATTTTATCAGTGTCTAAACAACACTTAGCACCAACCATACACCAAGACCGAAAAGCACGAGTCCCATGCCTACCTTTACGGTTACAAGGTGTTTCTGTCCAATACCGCCAAGCTGCATACGGGTTGTGCCCCAATAGACACATCCAAACACAACAAGCAACGGCACAATAAACATAATATTATACAGGAGCAGATAGGAAATCGCGTGTGCACGCATACCTTCAATTCCTGCGACAAACGTCAACGTGGGCAAGTGGAGGAAGGGGGCGTGCATACCACCACCTATTCCACATCCTTTGCACACCGAAACCCATAAGTGGCAAGGCGATGAAATGGTTTATCATAATATAGGTAATCCGATTCAAAATGCCTTCGGAGAGACATCCATGCGCCACCGCGAAGGATTTTCAGTGGTCCCGGTTTTGTGCCGGTCGGTTCTGCCTCCAAACGAAAATCCTTGCCTTCATAAGCATCTGAACACCATTGCCACACATTGCCGACAAGGTCAAATACACCAACAGGACTCACATTCTTTTCTTGAGTTCCTACAGCATAAGGTGCTAAACGAGCGCGATAATCAATCGCCTCAAAATCAAATTCATCTCCCCAAGGAAAACGCTGCTTTGTGTTGCCTTGGCAAGCCAGGGTCCACTCCGCAGCAGTCGGCAACCGTGCACCCCGCCAATTTGAGTATGCCTCCGCCTCATACCAACTTACACCAGTCACAGGCAATTTCTTACGATTTAGGTATTCCTCATGATACGTAGATGGGACCCAGAATTCATACTTTTCAAGGAATTCGCGCCCTTCCTTTGACCAATACTTCTTTTTCTTGTACCCGCCATCCTCAATGAACTGATTATACTGTTCATAAGTTACCAAATGTTTGGCAATATAGAAGGTGGAAACAGTGACTGTTTCCTCGGTGTCAAAGGGGTGGACGGTGCCTCCTTCTATCTTTATCATCTCAGGTTCTGTCATCTGTTGCTCCTTGTTCAGTTCATCTTGCTGTGGACCAGGAAGTTCACATGCCGTGATAATGCTGAACATCATAAATAGTGTCACTGATATATTCTTCATGGGTTCACAGCCTTGATAGGAATAGTAATCTCCGGGACATCCGGATGGGTTGTAAATATCTTGATCTCCCCCTCAACAAGTCCTGATGATGCTATGTTAGTCTTCGGAGCAATAGAAAGTTCCAGCTCATGTGAAGTTTGTGCTTCCTTTGAAAGAGATGCAGTTACTGAAAAGTTATCTGCAGATACCTTTTTCAAAGCAAAGGGGCGGCTGCCATCGGTTTTGATTTGAATCTTCTTCTGTACGCTCGGACCTGAACCATCCAAAACACCCAGAAACAAATTCTGCGGTAACACCACAATACCACCTAACACACGCCCATGAAATTGAATAGACATCTCCAATTCCTTTGAATCGGTTCCAGGGAGTACTTCCTGTGCTTGTGCAGTAATCGTTAGTGTCTCGTTATACAAACCTACATCATTTAGCATTAAGACAACATCACATTCCATACTCTCACCTGCGGGAATGCTTTTCTTCGGTAGCGTAGCAACAATGTTTTTATTGCTCACCGTGTGTTCGGTTATCTCAACGGTGTTTTTTAAGTTATTAGATAATTTAATCTTTTTAGAAATATCTTCTCCTTTCTCAAGTTGTCCCAATTCGATTTTTTGGGGATATGCCATAGGTGGGATAATGACTCCTGAAACTTCTAAATTCACAATTGGTTTAGCAGGATCGTCAGTAGAAACGAAGACATTCTGGCGAAAACTTCCTACGCCTCTTTCAACTACCACCCGGATTTTCCCTATATCCCCCGGAAGAATCTTATTCAAAGTGGTGTTCGTCGCAACACATCCACAATCCGAATCTATCTTTTCAATATGCAGTGGTGCGTTGCCTTCGTTGGTAAAAGAAAAGGTCGTGGCGATCTCCGAACCAACGATAAAAGGATCTGGAAATTGATGCTCCTGGTTTGGAAAAACAACCTTCGGTTCTCTATGAGAAGTGCACCCCTGCAACAATGGAACACTACTGCACAATATTAAAAACATTAGAAATATAGAAGTGTAATGCATTCAATCGATCCTTAGGCAAGTAAATATGATGTATGACTGACAACTTAGATTGCTACCTACTCCTGAGTTTGCTGAGATTCTTTTCTTTTTACATCTCTGCGAAGTCTCTTGCGCATGCCTTCATCATCGGTGAGTTCTGACTCATCCCAGTCAAAGAAGTCGGTAGGAAGTCCAAGATTAAAGCCCATCTCTTTTATTGTCAATATAGTATGCGTATTCATGAATCCATCAGGACGATATTCCTTTTTTTCGCGAACTTTTGGAAAAGTAACATTTAATTCTGGAACCCACTCAAAATCATGGGACTCTTTCAATAAAAACAACCAATATTCCTCTGTGTCTGTATGGGGCAGTTTACTCCGGAAATAAAACTCCTCTCGAAAAATCTCGGGAAATTTGTTCTTTATTCGCACATGTAATTTAAACTTATTCTTCTTATTTGCACTAATATAGACAATGAGATAGGTAGGTTCACTAGTGTCAACCTTCGTAAAACGAAACTCACCATTTTTTGTCTCATCTATTGGGAAACCGGGTGGAATACAGCATGCCATACTAATTTCTTGTGGAGTAGTCAGGGTTAACCTTTCTAAATACCCTGTGTGTATATCTTTGTTAAACTGATTTGGAAGGGCTGCCCTGAAGTCTTGAGAACGATTAGAGAAAAGACCTTCTTGACGCCCACCAACAAGAAATCGAAGATGCTTAATAGAAGGATAATTTTCAAACACATAATTCCTTTCTATCCGATATACATATTCATCCCAAGAATCACCAGGGGTTTCCTCATAGACCACTTGAAATACCATATTCCCCTCAACAAAGGCGAAATTGTCATTTGAATCTCGAAAGTTGCCATATTTTTTTTCTTTTTCAATACGGCTTAAGATTTTTTTACGGAGTCCCTCTGGATTTTGACTTTTTGGCACGTTTTCCCTCATTTGTTTTTCCCACAACGAGATTAACTTCTGCTGACCTTTACCTACATCATCAGGATGGGTATGGTCCTTTTGATATAATATATATTGTATCTCGCCATCTTGGATGAGGGTTTGGTAGAAGTTCAAAAGTTGAAATACTGTTTTCGCATCCATTTCACTCTCCACTGCTCTGATACCGAATAAGAAAATTATTATTCCTATATGGTAAGCAAGAAATTTTATAAGATATTCTTTTATAAAAAATAACAGAAAACATCCTCATTCTGTCGTTTCCTTATCTGTTTCCTCTTTCTGAGTTTTATCACGAATCGGCATCTGTCTGCCTTCATCATCACTAAGGTCTGACAAATCACAATTGAAGAAATTGTGAGGAAGCCCAAGATTAAAGTCCATCTCTTTAATCGTAATTACAGTGTGCCGCCGCATAAAACTATTAGCACCACTAAACTCCTTTTCCTCACGAACTTTCGGAACAGCTATGTTTAATCTCTCAATCTGCTCAAAATCGCTGTATGTCTTTACTAATTGTAAAAAATACCCTTCAGTATTGGCGCGCGGTGATGTACTCTTATAGTAGAACTCTTCCTTGAATACCTCAGGGAACTTGTCCTCTATACGCACATATATTTTCACCTTCAGATGTGCATCAGGACGATAATCGGTTATGACATAAATCGGCACATTGCGGGTGTCAATCTCTGTTAAATGTACCTTAGCTTGTGTTTCATCAATCGCCAAGAAAGGTGGTTGATGTGATGCCATTACTTCAATTGAATTAGAATACTCCCATTTTTCTAAAAAACCAATAAGTCTAATATTGGAAAACTGATTCGGTGCCTCACGTATGAGCGTTTGGAAACCGTTAGAAAAGAAATGACGTAAATTGCCGCCATTAAGGAAGCGAAGATGTTTAAGAGACGGATAATCATCAAATAGGTACGCATGTTCTATTCGATACATTAGTTGGGTCTCAAATTGTCCCTTAGATAACAAATCCTGGAACACTAGGTTGGACTCTAAAAAAAGGCAGTTCTTTTCCGATTCTCGAAACCAACCATATCTTTTTTCCTCTTCAAGATGTTTTAAAATCTCTTTTCGAAGTGCCTCTGGATTCTCACTTTTAGGCGGATTTTCGCGTAGCTGTCTTTCCCAATTATTGATCAATCTACGGTGTGCTATTCCTACTTCATCTGGATGGGTAGGATATTGTTGATATAAAAGAAATTTTATCTCACCATCTTGGATAAGGTTCCGAGAAAAGTTCAAAAGTTGAATGAGTGTTTTTGGTTCCATTTGACTTACCTGTTCTGAATATACTCCCCTTATAAGTACACATAGCAAAAAATGATGTAAAAAAGAAGTGGCAAAGAAATCTCATAAAATGTCCCTTAAATCTAAAACACCTTGCACTGTGAGTGCTCGCGCATTTTGGAAACAATACGCGAGCACATCTCACCACTAAAACAAAACAATACTCCAACACACGCGGCATAGACGTTACTCATCTTCTTAAGGGACAAGGTTGTAGTTACTATAAAGAATCCACCACTGTATCACTACAATATTTGACTAATTTTGAAGTTGCACCATCTATGTCCCTTTCACAACTACTTGTACCATCAGCCGAAACAACTATTTTACATTTTAGGGTGCCATAATAATGGGTTAAATTCTCTTCGTAACATGTAGTCCCAGTTGATTTGACTATACAGCCCTCCGATTCTGATTCTATTTTTGATGAATGGATCGGGAAATTGTTTCTCCCGTTTTGGAAAAACGACTTTAGGATCGTGATTAGAAGTGCATCCTTGCAACAATGAAACACTGCTACATAACAAAAAAGACATTAGAAATATAGAAAGGAAATGCATTCATTTACTCCTTCACTCCAGAGGCAGAATAACCTTCCAGAGGCAGAATAACCTTATACCTCCCATCATCCGTGGAGAGATCCGTCTCGTTCCAATCAAAAAAGTCCTGAGGAAAATCAAGATTGAAGTCCCACTCCTTTATGACGGCAATCTGACGACGATACATAAACCCATCCGGGGTAAACTGTTGCTGTTCAATCACTTTCGGCATCCTGATATTTAAGGATTCAATCTGCTCAAAATCACGATATAGTCTTACCCAACTTAAATAGAGCGTCTGATCCCCTGGATTAGACGAGTCCTTTGTCCTACCAAAATAAGACGCGCGCGATTTAAAATTTTCCTCGCGGAAAACCTCTGGTAAACCATCTATAAGTCTAACATGAAGTATATTATATGTTTCCTTATTAAATCTGCTGATGAGATACACAGGCATCCCCACACTATCTTTTATAAGTTCCACTTCCGATTTCGCAGGATCAATAGAAATAACAGGCCCCGGTATGGTAAGCAGCACAGTGAGTTGGGGCATACAAGCATCTGCAGGTCTATCTAACTCACGACCTTGCAAAGAACCCACATGCGACTTATTACTAATATGCCCCGGAAAAAGTCCCTCAATCTGTTTAACACCATTTGAAAAATGATAGTATTGACCACCACCACCATAGAAACGCAAAGAACCGAGAGAAGGATACTTTTCAAATTGGGAGATAACTTCCAAACGATAAATAGTTGTTCCTCTAAGGACGAGTCCACCTTGAAACACGATGTTACCTTCCACAAACAGAAACCAATCATTTGAATCTTCTAAAGCACCATACTTTTTTTGCAACTCAATCTGCTCCAAAATCGCTTTTCGAAGAGCTTCTGGATCATCATCTTTCGGTGGTTCCTCACGCAGTTGCATCTTCAAGTCTTCAAGAACTTCACGATGTGCTACACCCACTTCATCTTCCTGCATAAAATCTTGGTCATAATAGAGAAACTTCATCTCTCCATTTTGAATGTGTGTCTTAGAATAATTCAAAAGTTTTATCAATGTGTTAGATTCCATCTCAGACCCCCTGTTGGAATACCGGATAGCAAAACAATACCTTCGCCAAAAACAGTTGAATAAATCGGGCAAATTTCCTAAAGTTATAAAAAAACAATCAATAACTTTGAAAGGACAATCGCCCATGCAAGTAATTATAGCACTTCTTTCAGTTCTTAATCTATCTATATCTAAAACAGCGATCCGTCAGTTATGTCAAGTTGTCCTTGCACTGCTTGCGATGACAGGACGGGTCACCATGTTAAATATCTCTCGTTGGACTTCAAAAGGAGGTAGTTACCGCACTATTCAACGCTTTTTCAATACGGTGTTGCCTTGGTCGGCAATGTGCAGGGCGTTTTTGCAAACACTTGCTTGATCCTGATAGCGTTCATATCTTAGTAGGCGACGAAGTCGTTAGAAACAAAGATGGCAAATGCACCTATGGTTTATCGCGCTTTTTTTTCATTGCATGGGAAAAGCATTCTCGGCTTATCGTTTTTAGCCATATCCTTGGTCAGTGTCCCTCGGCGGCGTTCCTACCCGATGACTATTGAACAAATCGTTCGGTGTGAAATATCTTCAAATCCTAGTGCTTCTCCGATCCACGAAACAGCAGGCACACGTCTTATTGTTCAGTTCTGATTTAGCACTTGACGCAGAAAAAATGATAGACTATTATTCTATACCTTCGCCAATAATAGACATTCTGCCAAATTGTGCGTCCAATCTATTCAGTCAGATTGCGGTCCAGCCATTTCTATTGTCAAATTAGGATCTATGATAATTAAACTATAGTTTGGACAATTTCTCTCGGTTGCATACTGATATTTCTAGCATTTTCAACATTTTGTGAGTTTTCAATAGGATAATAACTTGACGAAAAAGAGTTAGAATATCTAAATGTGCAGCCCCAGCGGGGCGAAATGTGTATAGAAAAATGTGCCCCGACCAATGCAAGCCCCAGCGGGGCAGCATGCGCGTGTGGCATGCTGCATGAGGTGTATCATTGAAGAAATAGGTCCGATGACTGTGATGCTCCTTATCCAGAGCACTGTCCAAGTCCTTAAATAAACTGTCCAAACTATAGTAGTTTTAAGGATTCATCCTTATTTAGGTTAACGGACTGTTAAATCACTGAATCGGTCTCATCACTGAATATATTGATGCTTGGCTGAACCAGGATTTTCAGGATGGACAGATGGACACATCAACGGTCCGAATGCCTTTTGCCATTCCCCGGAATAAGAAGCTGAAACATCAAAGTGCCATTCAGACAATAAACGTCAAACCGGAAATAGGAACTTTGCAGAGCCAAACTCACAATCCTGGAAATCTACTAATCCTGAAAATCCTGGTTCAGACAAATAGGTGGACAAACACATAATAAATGTTTCAGACAATAAACGTCAAACTGGGAATAGGAACTTTGCAGAGCCAAACTCACAATCCTGGAAATCTACTAATCCTGAAAATCCTGGTTCAGACAAATAGGAAGACAAACACATAATAAATGTTAACGAATGTGAGAAAGTCCGACCAAAATACCGAAAACTAAATAACCCTGCTCAGTAGCAAACGATACTTGACAAAAATAACTGTATCGGGTAAAGTATCACAAATCCTGATGTTGATACTGGAGGAGAAGATGTCAGAACGTTTAGCTGTAGATGGTGGAACACCCGTCATCACAGAACCGATTCCTGGTGGGATGCATGGACCGAGTGTCATAGATGAACGTGAGATTGACGCTGTGACAGAGGTCCTAAGAAGCGGGAAACTCTTTCGATTTGTGGAAGGTTCAAATGTCGCTGCTTTTGAGCAAGAAGCTGCAGCACGGCTTGGTGTCAATCACGCTTTGATGGTGAATTCTGGCACATCGGCAATTATTTGTGCACTGACTGGCGTAGGCGTAGGTCCAGGCGATGAGGTGATACTACCCGGATACACCTTTATAGCAACTGCAGCGGCAATCGTCGGTGTTGGCGCGATTCCTGTCATTGCAGAAATTGACGATTCACTCGGATTAGATCCCGCAGATGTAGAACGGAAAATTACACCACATACCAAAGCGATATTACCCGTTCACATGCAGGGGGTGCCGTGCAAACTTGAGGAACTTATTACTATTGCAAAGAAGCATGATCTCAAAGTTGTTGAAGACTGCTGTCAATGTGTCGGTGGTCAATACAACGGAAAATATGCTGGCACGTGGGGTGATGCCGGCGCATGGAGTCTCAACTACTTCAAGGTGATCACTTGTGGTGAAGGTGGGTTGGTCTTTTCGGATGATTACGACACTTATGAACGGGCAGCATTTGCTTCTGAACCGGGGTTACCGATGTGGATGAGCGATTCTGAATGGAAGAACAAACCGTTTTCGTGCCAAACATATCGTCCAGGTGAAATATTAGGTGCAATCGCACGCGTACAACTTTCCAAACTGGACAATATTATCGGACATACACGTTTGCTCAAAAAGGCGTTTATTGCTGAACTATCGGATGAACCGAAAGGATATATCCGTCAGCACGTGGACGATCCCAGTGGTGAGTGTGGTATTAGTGCAGCGATTATCGTGAGGGATGTCGAACTCGCAAAAAAATATACAGAAGCACTCAGATCAGAAGGACTTGGTGCTGGCACTGCTTACAACGAAGGCTTTCCTGACAGACATATTTATACCTATTGGGATTCCATTCTGGATAAACATTCACCGAATGCTGCAGGCTATCCGTGGAGTGATCCTCGTTATACAGGTAATGTTGAATATTCGCGAGATATGTGTCCTGAAACGCTTTCTATCCTCGGTCGCGCCTTACGATTCGGATTTAATGTCAATATGCAGGAGGACCATGCTAGGTTAATGGCAGCTGCTATCAATAAAGTTGATGATGCTCTTGGATAGTGTCATCAACTATTCTCGTTCTGTTTTCCATTGTGTGATGAAAGGATTCTCAGTTAATGAAGATAACAATATTAGGTTCAGGCACTTCCACAGGTGTTCCTGAGTATAAGTGTGAATGCGAAACTTGTCAAGATTCAATGCAGGTCGGCTCAAAAAACTACCGCACGCGTTCGTCTGTCCATATTCAAAAGGATGGTAAAAATCTGCAATTTGACCTCGGTCCAAACTTTATGGATCAAATCAATCGCAACAAGATTGAATGGATAGATGCTGTCATCTTTACACACTGCCATGCAGATCATATCAGCGGAACAAACGATATTGTGATGCCGTGCAGAAAACAACAAATGGATATGCCGATCTATGGACCTGCACAAACACTCGATATTTTGCAACGAAACTACGATTATATGTTCACAAAAGAAACGTTTCAAGGCGGTGGTGTTGGACATCTGTTACCGAATGCAGTTGATGGCAGGTTTGAATTACACGGATTTGACATCACACCTATCCCTGTAGATCATGGGAACGTTGATACGAATGGGTATCGTATAGACAACTTTGGATATATACCCGATGTAAAACAGCTGCCAGAAACATCGCAAGCGTTACTTGAAGGGATTGAGGTGTTGGTCATTGATGCGTTGAGTTTCAATCCGGGACATCCAACCCATCAATCAGTGGGACAAGCACTGGAGATTAGTGCTGTGTTGCAACCAAAAGAGACCTATTTTACACATATTATGCATAGACTTGATCATCGGTATTTCAAGGATCAATGCGCGGAGCAGAACATTGATC
The DNA here is from genome assembly GCA_965214095.1 of Candidatus Poribacteria bacterium. Lineage (GTDB taxonomy): Bacteria > Poribacteria > WGA-4E > WGA-4E > WGA-3G > MSPOR6. Next base: position 5,009,773 of record OZ243938.1, read on the forward strand.
TTCCTGATAATGCCTACTTAGCCTATGATGGTCAGGTGATTGATTTGTAATGATGGCTTTTGTTGGAGGGATCTGAAACCCCGATTGTTGTTTTTACCAACATCGGTGCAGCTAATCTTATCAATAGTACTTTGAAACTTCAGATCCATACTCCTGAAAATCTACTAATCCTGAAAATCCTGGTTCAGACAAAAGGAATTTCACTACATTGACGCTTAAGAATACGTTTCTTATCTACCCCAACCACCCTGTGATCTCTGTCTACGTTGTAGGATGACGCGGTCACCTTCTTTGATACCGCTCTTGACAATGACGTTTGTCTCGTTTTGCATGCCCGTTTCAATAAGGGTTTCAACACCTTTGCCTCCATTATCCAACATGACATACTTTCCTCGTATAACATTGACCTGTGCTTGAACACCATCCGCTTTCTTCTCTCCATTAATTAATAGTGATACGGTAGAAGATCCAGAGATGAGACCCCGTTGTGAACTGTCAAGTTCAATCGTGACGCTTCCATTTGCAACATCTTTGATAGTGCCGTTGAATATCTTCTCACTCAACGTCTGCATAGCAACCGGTTTGCCAACTTTGAAGGGGGATGTGTTGCCTACCTGTGTGACAGCAGTGGCAGAAGTTTTTGAAATGACTGCATCAAGCGGTAGCAACAGAACATTCTTTTCTTCATAAGTAATGATGTCCACATCAGCACTCATACCAGGTTTGATTCTTCCTGATGAATCAAGCACCTCTATCATAACCTCAAACGAGATAATGTTGTCTTGTTGTTGTCCACTCGGTGAGATTTCATAGACTCTACCGTCATATTTTTGTGTTTGGAAAGCATCGATTTTGATGACAGCGGGTTGGTTGTTTTCAAGACGTTCCATATCAACTTCGTTGATGAAAGTTTTGACCACCATTTTTGAAAGATCTGCAATTGTCATGATAGGTGGACTCTGAGAAAATGCTGAACGTCCGGAGGTGACAATTTCACCTTGTTCAATATCGAGTTGTGTAACTGTGCCTGACATCGGTGCCTTAATAGTTGTCCAAGCGAGCCGTTCTTCTTGATTTTTTAAACTACTTTCTCTTCGCAGGAGGTTTGCACCAGCACTCACCTTTGACTGTTCCGTAAGCAATTTCTCATTATCAATAGTGAGTAATAGTTCTTGTAGCTGCGTTCTTGAGTTATCCAAACGAATTTGGCTTTCCTCTTCTGCTTTCTGTCGTGTCTTTTTGAGGTGCTGAAGGTTTAATTCTTGGTATTGTAGCTGCGCTTCGCGGGTTTTTATTCCAGTTTTACGTGCTTCAATTGTGCGTTGTTGTGAAACGATGGTTTGTTTCTGTGATTCTACCCGTTTTTTGGCATTTTCATGCTGGGTATTAGAATTGGCATATCGAGTTTCAGTATCTTCTAACACCTGCTTTGAGACCAATTCCTGTTCATAGAGTGAGGTGTTGCGATCTAACTCTGATTTAGCCGAATCTAATGAAACTTTTGAAGAATTTTTTGATGTTTCGTATTCAGCGAGAGACAACTCAGCTTGTGCAAGTGAAATTTTTGCCTGTTCTAAAGAGATATTATCTTGTTCTAACAGATTTTTTGTTGATTGGATATCAGTTTCAGCGGAACTGATGCGAGTTAAGGATTCCGCTTTTGTCGTTTCAAGGTTCGCTTGTGCGATTCGGACAGCCGCCTTTCTCTGTAATTCGTCGCTATTGAGACGTTCTTTTTTAAGTTCAATGTTCAATTCAGACTGCATAAGCTGCGCTGCAGCGGCCTTCACGTCTGCTTGGGCTTGTTTCTCTTCCTCCTGATATAATTCCGGGTCAAGACGTACTAAAATGTCGTCTTTTTCAACATAGTCGCCATCATCAACAAGCAGTTCTATGACTTCACCTTCAACGTTTGATTTGACTTCAACGTCAAGAAGTGGCTCTAAATTCCCAGTGGCTCTGATGGTCATTTGGAAATTGCCGCGTTTGACGAGTTCTATTCTTGGTGCCTGCGCTGGCTCAGTTCCGTTTTTTCCACGACTTAGTACAACCCATCCCGCTGCAACCACAATAATAACGATAGTTGCTGCAGTAATAATAAGTTTCTTCAAAACCTAATTCCTCCTAAAATTGTTGTATATGCAAAACCCTATAAGTTTCGTAGTGTTAGTATTAAATCTAAAGGTTCTCTGTAAGACTAAGACTGTTGGTTAATCGGATCGGAGTGCTTCAACAGGTGTAAGTTTTGCTGCCTTATATGCTGGATATAACCCAAAGAAAACACCGATAGCAACTGACACGAGTAATGCAATGAACATTGTTAAAAACGAGACGACCGAGGGCCAATTACTCCCTTCCCATACGAATTTAGAGATTAACGCTGCTGTACCCTTTCCCATAAATACTCCCATAATTGATCCGAGGATCCCACCAGCGAATGTAAGGACAGAAGCTTCAATCAGGAACTGTGTGATAATGTCATTGAATGTTGCACCGAGTGCTTTCCGCAGCCCGATTTCTTTGGTACGGTCCGTTACGGAAACGAGCATGATATTCATGACCCCAATGCCTGCTACCATCAGAGCAATACCAGCAATACCACCCATTAGTAGTTTCATGACCAAACCGACTTTATCAGCGGTTGCCAATTCCTCTTCTGCAGTCCAATAGTTATATTCTTCTCCTGTGTTATTATGCTGTCTCCCTAACACCTGTTTTGAATCGTCTATTACGAGTGGAATTTTCTCAATGTCCTCAGCTTCCACGCGTATACGTTCAACATCTTGCCTACCTTTAAACCGTTCCTGAAGCGTTGTTATGGGTATGATGAACCTGTCATCCCACCCTGTGGTGTCCATCGCGTCGCCTTTTTCTTCCATGACACCGATGACTTTCAGGCGCACCTCATAGAGTCCACTCATACCGCGCCAATATGATGGACGCGAAGCTTTGATCTCTTTGCCAACTGGGTCTTCATGAAGAAAAATCTCTTCAGCGATTTTTGACCCAATAACAGCAACACTGCTTGAGGATTCAACTTCTTCTGGCGTAAAGAATCTGCCATCTGATGTGTACCAGTTATATGAACGGTCGTAGCCTGCAGTTGATGCAACAATGCGTGATTCCTTTTTACGTCCTTTATAACTAACACTCCAGCCAGGCATATCATCTTCTGCGACAACATCAATAATCCCGCGTGCATTTTTCAATATCTCAAAAGCGTCTTCTGTTTCCAAATGTTCAGCACGGTTTCTACGCCATCGACTCTTACCTCTAACAGCCTGACCAGCAGCACGACTCAAAGTACCTGATTGCCTATCCCAATCATCTTTGTAGATTTCAATAATCTTTGTACCACCTGTCCGTTCGATTTCTCTTAGCACCATAGCTCTGGAACCGTCTCCAACAGAGACCATACAGACTACAGAACCGACCCCAACGATAATACCCAAAATCGTCAGACCAGAACGAAGCGGATTTCTTTTTAAACTGGTGATACCTAAAATAATACATTCAAAAAGGTTCATATAGTTCTCCTCTTACTCAGTGCGTAACGCCTCTATCGGTGAAAGTGCGGAGGCTTTTAATGCTGGATACAACCCAAAAGAGACACCAATTAAAGCAGAAAATGAGACAGATATAATAACCCACTGCATTGAGATAACGGATGGCCAATCAGGTACGATTTTAACAATATTGACTGCAAGAAGTGCCATACCTTCACCCGCAAGATAACCTAACCCAACACCTAATGCACCACCTATGATACACATCACAATAGATTCTATGAGGAACTGCATCATAATATCCAATCGTTTAGCACCGATCGCTTTACGCAAACCGATTTCCCGTGTGCGTTCACTCACTGCGACCAACATCATATTCATAATACCAATGCCACCAACAAGAAGTGAAAATCCAGCGATGCTTCCCAACGCGATCTTAATAACTTTACTGATCTTATCCAGCTGAGCCATACCTTCGCGCATATCTCGCAGGTCAAAGAAGTCATCCTGATTTTTGTGCATCTTTCTCATAACCGCTTTCACCTCTTCAATGGCTTTCGGAACATCATCAACAGTATGTGCTTGCACCGATAGCATGACGACGTTATCGTTGCCGGTAAACCGTTCTTGTGCTGTAGTGAGAGGAAGAAATAACATATCGTCAAGATTCCATCCAAATCGTAGACTTCTGCCGCGTGCTTCCATTGTTCCGACTACGGTGAACCTTTCAGCCATCCGTGCTTGGTCTCTTCTTCCGTAACGGTCATAACGGTCCCCACCTTTACCAATTTTTATTTCTTTATCAATTGGGTCTTGTGTGCCGAAGAGATTTAAGGCCACCTCAGTTCCTAATACACAAACCTTTGCTTTGAGATCCATATCTTCTTCGGTGATAAAACGTCCATCTTTAACTTTCCAATCCATCGCTTCGGGAAAAGAAGCATTGACACCATTATAGCCACTACGCGCTTCGGAGCCATCATTCGTTTGGATGAGTACGCCTCGCCATTCAGGAATGCGTGGGACGACGACCTTGACAGATGGACATTCAGCTTCAATAGCCAAAACATCATCGTACTTAAAGTGTTCATTACTGCGGTTTGGCATCCATCGGGAACCTACACGTTTGTGGCTGCTGCGATACATAGTGAATTGGTTGACACCACCAAGTTTTTGGGCATCCTGCAACACAATTTCCTTCGCCCCATCCCCGATTGAAATCATCGCGAGCACTGAAGCAACACCAATGATAATTCCAAGCATCGTTAGCAAGGATCGTAGTTTGTTACTACGAATCGCTGAAAACCCAACGAAAAATCCTTCAAATATACGCATTTCTTGTCTCCAAAGACATGCAAAGATAATACACTTCTACGCTTGGTTATTTAGACAGAAATAAGCGAATAATGTTCGTGGAATTAACAAATTATAAGTATTAAATCTGCATACTCTGTTTGCCAAGTAATACATGGTGTTGTTTAGAATGTAATTACTTTATTGACGTAATAATTGTGTAATAGGTTTATTTGAAAAGGATTGCTTTTTGAATTATGGGGTACGTTCTACTCTGTCCGTAACGCTTCAATGGGGGAGAGTGAGGATGCTTTGATAGCAGGATACAAACCAAACGATATACCGATCAACGCGGAGAACGAAATTGAAATCAATACCCACTCGGTTGAGATGACTGACGGCCATTCAGGGACGACTTTTGCTATTTTAACAGCGAGTATTGCCATGCCTTCACCAGCGAAATACCCTAAAGCCACACCTATCAATCCACCTACACTGCACATTGCAACAGCCTCAATTAGGAACTGCGTTAGAATGTGATAACTTTTAGCACCGAGTGCTTTCCGCAACCCTATTTCGCGCGTACGTTCACTAACAGCGACAAGCATCATATTCATGATGCCGATACCACCAACAAGCAACGAGAAACCTGCAATACTACCCAGCGCAATCTTTATGACTTTACTGATTTTATCTAATTGTGCCATACCTTCGCGCATATCAAAGATTCTGATGAAGTCATCTTGGTTCTTGTGCCGCTTGCGGATAACAGCCTTTACCTCTTCAATCGCCTTGGGAACAAGATCAACAGTTTTTGCATAAACAACAATATCCTGTATCCTATCATCGCCAGTGAACCGTTCTTGTGTGGTTGTCACGGGCATAAAGACAAGACTATCGTAACTCCAACCGAATCGGAGACTTCTGCCTCTCGGTGTCATCGTGCCAACAACCGTGAAACGTTCTGTGGATCGGTTCTTGCTTCTACGGCCATATCGGTCATACCGACCATCTCCTCTGGCGATTTTTATCTCTTTTCCAACGGGTGATTCATCACCGAATAAATTCTTCGCGGTCTCATCACCAAGAACACAGATAGTCGCTGCATTTTCCACATCCTCATCAGTAATAAATCGTCCTTCTTGAAGTTTCCAATCCATTGCAGTATGATAATATGCATCCACCCCGTTATAACCCGCACGTACTTCTCTGCCTCTGGAGGCTTGAATTAACGCACCTCTCCATTCAGGTATCCTTGGTGTTACAGCGATTACTGATGGACATTCTGCAGCAATTGCTATGACATCACCATATTTCATATACTCATTGCTGCGTATTCTCACCCACTGTGTGCCTTCCCGTTTATACCAAGTGCGGTAGATAGTAAACTGGTTTGCGCCACCGAGTTTTTGAGCATCGCGTAGGACGATTTCTTTTGCACCATCCCCGATGGCAATCATCGCAAGCACCGAGGCAACACCGATGATAATGCCAAGCATCGTCAGCAATGAACGCATCTTGTTTGAACGGATAGCATGAACCCCGATAGATAATCCCTCAAAGAGTCGCATAATGTTACCTTATAGATAATGACTTTGTTGAATTCTATGTGAACTGGTTGTATCTATTCTTTTCGTAGTGCTTCTATAGGTGAGAGCATTGAGGCTTTAATCGCTGGATATAACCCAAATGATATACCGATAGCTGCGGAGAATAACACTGAAATTGCGATCCAATGTCCTGATATAACTGCAGGCCATTCTGGCACGATTTCAGCGATTCTGACGGCCAAAAATGACATACCCTCTCCCACCAACATACCAATGCAGATTCCTATAATTCCGCCTACTGCACACATTCCAACAGATTCTATCAGGAATTGCAGCATTATGTCAAATGGTTTTGCACCGAGTGCTTTCCGTAAACCGATTTCGCGTGTACGTTCAGTGACAGCGACTAACATCATGTTCATGATGCCGATACCACCGACAAGCAACGAGAAACCCGCAATGCTACCGAGGGCGATTTTTATCATTTTGCTTATTTTTTCAAGCTGCCGTATACCCTTTCGCATCTCATAGATTTTAACGAAATTATCTTCACCATTGTGCCGTTTTCGGATCACATCTTTTACCTCTCTGACTGCATTCGGCACATCTTCAACGGTGTTTGCGTATACAATGATTTCCTGGATACGGTCATCACCTGTAAACCGTTCCTGGGTTGTTGTAATTGGGAAAAAGACCATAGTATCAAAACTCCAACCGAATCGTAGACTTCTTCCTCTCGGCATCATTGTACCGACAACTGTGAAGCGATCAGTAATACGTCTACTACGTCTCTTTCCTCGATGGTCGTAATATCTTACTCTTCGTGCTATTTTTACCTCTTTGCCAAGTGGTGAGATATTCCCAAACAAATCAGTTGCAGCTTCATCTCCCAGCACACATATTTGTGTAGCATTCTTCACATCTTCATCTGAAATGAAACGTCCTGCTTGTAATTTCCAGTCCATTGCAGTTTTGAAGGAAGCGTCAACGCCGTTATACCCTGCGCGCGTTTCTGCACCTATTTCAGATTGGACTAACAACCCTTTCCAGTCCCGTATTCTTGGAGTAACATCATTTACAGATGAACATTCGGATTTAATGGCAAGTACATCATCATAGTTTAGATATTCTTTTGTTCTGATACGGACGTTGTGTTTACCAAGTTTTTTAGTTGATCTACGATAGAGAGTGAATTGATTTGCACCGCCGAGTTTTTGTGCATCTTGTAGCACGATCTCTTTGGCTCCATCGCCGATTGCGATCATTGCAAGTACGGAAGCAATTCCGATGATAATTCCAAGCATTGTCAGCAATGAACGCATTTTGTTTGCCCGTATTGCTGCAATGCCGATAGATATTCCTTCGATTAGACCCATAACACCTTCTTATATTTATGACAAAAAATCATAAGTTAAACGTTCTTGATAAGAAATGGTTTATTTGTTATTTATGATAACCTAAGTTGCCACCTATGTAGCGCAATCTGTATGAAGATTAAGTTATTAATTGGGTAATCCTAATTTCTCAAACCCGGTAGGTGTGGTTTCCTAATCGTACCTCTTTGGGCCCATGCATAGTAGTAGGCACGCGCCGCGTGCCGTTCTTATACCATTCCTAAGAATAACCAATCATTATCAAATAGGTGTTCGAAGTTGCGTAATGCATTCCGTTGCTTATATAATCCTGTCCATCTGCTAATCCTGAAAATCCTGGTTCAGACAAATAGGAATACAATCCCATAATAAATCTAACGTTTGTGAATTATATTGAACAAAAAACCGAAAACTAAATAACCCTGATACATGGATGTCATATTGACATCCATGTATCAGAGTACAAAACCCGCGCTACAATGCTGACAGAATCTATTTCCGTATCAACATCTTACGAGTAGCAGAATAATCTCCTGTCTTGAATGTGTAGAAATAGACACCCGCGGCAACCTTCTCACCAAGTGAATTCCTACCATCCCAGTACATTGCACGGCTCCTACTAATATAGTTCCCCGCGGGCTTTTGACTTATAGCAATCTCCCGCACCACAACACCACGCAGATTGTAGATGGTTAATGTGACATCAGATGGTTTTGACAACTGATACGGAATCCACGTTTCAGGATTGAATGGGTTCGGATAGTTGGATAGCAGTGCAGTTTGCGTTGGAACGGCACTTAAAGCAGGTGCACCCCCAACATTTGTCACGGTGATTGTTACAGTAATGGTATCAGTTAGAACACCTTCATTTTCATTTACCTCTGTCGTAGTAGGATCATCAGCAGGACGATCCGCGGCTGTAACTACCACTGTATATTCTGTGTCCATATCAACAGTAAATATCATAGCAGTCCTAATCTGACCCGTCGAACTCTCAATAGTAAACTTGTCAACATCTGTTCCGCTTAATGAATATATCAGTGTGTCCTTTTGGTTGCCTTCGCTATCTTCATCCTCATCCGAAGCAGCAACAGGAGTTCCAACACTTGAACCATTTGACATATTCTCCGCGACACTTCGAGTAGTTGTCTCACCGTCAGTAAATTCTGGTGCATCATTTACATCTGTTATACTGATTGTGACGGTTACAGAAGCCTTATTATTGCTTTCACCACTGTCTTCAGTAGCATCAACCATTACCGTATAAGAATTCTTGGTTTCAAAGTCATGGGCTGCCGTTGTTTTTATTTGACCTGACGAATCAATAGTGAACGAGGATGAATCTGTTCCACTAAGCATATAAGTAATCATGTTATCATCTTGATCAGTTGCTGCCACTGGCTCACCGACATTCGTAATCGCAGCACTATTTTCTGGAACAGAACGCATATCGCTTCCAGTTGGGAAGATAGGAGCATCGTTTTCATCAGTGACGTTGATAGTTACTGATTTCGTTGCAGTAAGACTGCTGCCATCTGTGGCAGTAACTGTCACGGAATAACTACTTGTCGTTTCATGATCAAGGGCAACTTCTGTCTTGATTTGTCCAGTAGTGCTGTCAATATTAAAAGTAGCATCACCGGTAGTATCAAGACTGTATGAAGGGCTGTCCCCTGAGTCTGGATCAGTTGCGGTAACGGCAGTACCAATATTTTGATTTGTTGCGGTGTTTTCTCCTATAGAAAACGTTAGAGTTCCTGTAGCAAACGTCGGTGCTTCATTGACATTTGTCACAGTAATTGTGACTGGAATAGAAGCACTATTCGTGTTTGTGTCACCACTATCATCAGTGACCTTTACAGTGACGGAATAGGAATCTTTTGTCTCTTTGTCAAGAGCTGCCTTGGTTTGCAATTGTCCTGATGTGCTAACAATATTAAAGGATGACGCATCCGTCCCTTCCAATGTATATGTAAGGGTGTCCTTTTGAGTGTTATCAGTATTCTTATCCTCGTCAGTTGCCCCAACAGCATCACCTATATTCATATTCGCTGCGGTATTTTCAGCAATACTTCGCGTAGCACTTGTACCAGCGAATTTTGGTCTATCATTGACATCGTTGACATTAATAGTTACGGTAATGGAGTCTGAGAGTTCACTATCCGTAACCCCGGAAGTACCAGTATCGGTGGCTGTAACTATAACAGTGTAACTATCCGTTGTTTCATGGTCCAGATCAGATTTTGTTTTGAGTTGACCTGAAGTAGAATCTATGTCAAAGTTGGTGGTATCACTGTGGGTATAAGTTAACGAGTCACCGTCATCAACATCCATTGCTGACACGACAGCACCAATATTTGTACCAGCCGTCACATTCTCGTTAACAGAACGAGTTGCTGTAGTAGCTGTAAACTCTGGTGCCTCGTTGACATCATTAATGTTGATAGTTACGTCAATTGTATCTGTGAGACCTGGATCACTACCGTTATCTGTAACGGTAACAGTCACTGAAAGTGAAGCATCAGTTTCATGGTCAAGTGGTTCTTTCGTTTTTATCTGTCCGGAACTACTATCAATATCAAAAGAAGCAGCATCTGTCCCACTGAGTTCGTAGGTCAAAGTGTCAGCAGAAGGAAGCGTATCCTCATCTGTTGCAGCGACCGCAGCACCAATATTCATATTTGCAGCGGTGTTTTCGTCAATGCTGCGTGTCGTAGGTTTACTACCGGAAAATACGGGAGCATCATTGACATCGTTAACACTAATCGTCACCGTAATCGTATCAGTAAGACCTGGATCACTACCATCATCTGTAACGGTAACATCCACAGAATAAGAACTCTTTGTTTCAAAGTTGAGTGCTGTCTTTGTCCTGATTTGCCCCGAAGTGCTCACAATATCAAATGAGGACATGTCCGTTCCACCAAGAGTATAGGTCAAAGTATCAGCAGAAGGGAGCGTATCTTCATCTGTTGCAGCGACAGCAGCACCAATAGCCGTATCGGCTGCAGTATTCTCATCAATATTCCGCGCACCAGTTTCAGTAGATGGGAACTCTGGTGCGTCATTAACATCATTAATGGTAATGTTTACTGTTATTGTATCGGTGAGTGCTGGACTTTGATTATCCGATACAGTAATCGTCACCTCATAAGCGTTCTTGGTTTCAAAGTTGAGATCTGCATTCGTTTTCAACTGACCTGAACTTGAATCTATATCAAATGAAGCGTCATCAGTACCACCGAGTGAGTAATTTAGATTATCACCGTCAACATCCGTTGCAGATATAGGTGCACCGATGTTGACCCCAGCATCCGTGTTTTCTGCAATCGTCCGTGAAGTACTATCACCATCATCAAAGTCTGGTGCCTCATTGACATTTGTGACTGCAATTGTAACCACAATACTTTCAATGCCACCATTCCCATCAGAAACATTAACGACAACTGAATATTCTGATTGTATCTCAAAATCAAGATCAGAACTCGTTTGCAATTGTGCCGTACCAGTATCGATACTAAATAAAGATGCATCGGGACCCGAAAGACTATAAATCAAATTGTCACCATCTGCATCCGTTGCGGAGACAGGATCACCGATGTTCACACCAGAACTAGTATTTTCTTCTACTGAACGGGTTGCCTCGTTGCCATCTGTGAAAACTGGATCATTGTTTGCAGGTAATTCCTCAACATCTGTAACATTGATTGTGACGGTGATACTGTCGCTGCCACCCTCTCCATCAGATACGGAAATGACAACAGAATAAGAAGTTTTTCTTTCGAAGTCTAAAGGTTCGTTCGTTTTTAATTGACCTGTCGTACTGTCAATACTGAACGACGCTGCATCAGTACCACTCAGACTATATGTTAGAGTGTCTTCATCTTCATCAGTAGCAGAAAATGGATCGCCGAGGTTTTCTCCGAGTGCCGTATTTTCTGCTACAGTACGAGTTGCTTCATCACCATCAGTAAATTCAGGTGCGTTGTTTGCAGATCGCTCGTCAACGTCAGTGACATTGATAGTCACAGTGATACTATCACTACCATCTTCATCGTCAGACACTGAAACAGTAACAGAATATGAAGATTTGGTTTCGTAATCAAGTAACGTATTAGTTTTTAACTGACCAGTACTACTATCAATACTAAACGAAGACGCATCTGTACCACTAAGACTATAGGTTAACTCATCATCATCACTATCTGTAGCAGATACAGGTGTGCCTATATTTGATCCTATAGTAGCATTTTCAGCGATGGCGCGTGTGGTGCTCTCACCATCAGTGAAAACTGGGTCTGTGTTTGGTGTTATTACTACTTCCTCAAGATCAGTGACATTGATTGTAACCTCGATACTGTCTGTCAACTCACCATCAGAGACAGTTATTGTTACAGCATAAGTTGACTTCGTTTCGAAATCAAGTGCTGCTTTCGTCTTTAATTGTCCAGTGATAGAATCAATATCAAAAACTGCTGCATCAGTCCCACCCAAACTATACATCAATGTGTCGTTGTTAGCATCAGTTGCGGACACAACATCACCGATGTTAACACCTGCTGCGGTATTCTCTGCGATGGAACGCGAGGTGCTATCTCCTTCAGAAAAAACAGGGGCAACTTTGATGCTGTCATAGATTCCTAACGGAGACTCGTTCGTTTTTGCTAGTGCATATCCAACGTGTCCCATCGGAAGATCTGGTAGACTCCCAATATCTACAGTTACAGCTCCTATAGTCTCAGGTGTACGAGTTACTGTAAAGTTATTACTCTCAGTTTTCGTTTTGGGTATAGTGATGGTAGTTGAGCCATCCTCTATATTACCATTTTCTATCATCAGAGGTAGTACTATGTCAAATGGTGCCCCCGTTGGTATCACTACTTTAATACCATTTTCTCCGATCTTCAAAAGTGAGATGTTTACTGGTAATGGATCTACACTGTTTTCACTTAAGTCAATGGAGTTCAACGAACCTAAACCGGAAAATATACCATTAGGCAGCTCCGTGAGATTATTTTTGCTTAGGTTAAGTATTGCAAGTGAATATAGTCCTGCAAAGTCATCTGAATGTAGCGACATGATTGACTTATCACTTAGATTCAGAGATGTAATTAATGCTATATCCACTTCTGTAACATTGTTACAGTCCTCAACGTTCGGAACAGCAGCAGCGATACCTTCCGCAACCTGAGATGTACGATTACATACAACGGATTTCGTAAGAATATACCCATAGTGGTTTACAGGTATTGATGGCAATGTGCCAATATCAACAAGTGGTAAAGACATTGTGGATGTGGGAATAACTGTAAACGTGTCGCTGTAGATATTCCCCTTTTCTATGACGACATTTGCCGTATTACCGCTTATGCTACCATTGGTTACATTAATTGGTAGTTCAATTTTGAATGGCGATGCGGTTGAGATAACTGCTTGGTACTGATTGACAGCAACCTGCTGAAGCGAAATAATCAATGGAAGGGGATCTATCAGATTCCCGCCTAAACGAAGTGTCGTAAGTGAAGTCAATCCACTGAAAGTACCAACTGGTAGACGGGTCAGCATATTGTTAAAGAGATTGAGATTCGTCAGTCCTGATAGACCAAAGAAATCACCAGATTTCAGCTCAGTAATGCCTTTATTCCGTAAATCAAGAGCGGTTATAGCAGCAAGATGCTCAGTTGTCACATCCTCTGCATTGCTGATGTTCGGGACTGCATTAACGATTGCATCACGGACTTGTGCTGTCCTTTCACTAACAGGGACTGACATAGAGACAATTGCAGTTTCCAGTTCATCAATTATACTAATTACAACTGTAATTGTATCAGTTAGCATGCCATCTGAAACAGTTACAGTTAGCGGATACACACTCATCACTTCATAGTCCAATGCAGCTTTAGTCAACAATTGGCCGGTCGCAGAGACAATATCAAAGGATGCAGCAAGAGTTCCACTCAAACTGTATGTTAAAGTATCCTCATCAGCATCGGTTGCAGTCACTGGTATTCCGATGTTCGTATTTGCGATAGTGTTCTCTGTTACTGTTCGGACAGTAATGGCACCATCGGAAAAGACGGGTGCGTTATTTTCAGGCACTTCGCTTTCATCTGGAGATTCTGGTACTGTGTTGTCTGGTGTTTCGGGAATGAGTGGTTCATCAGGTGTCTCTGGTTCAATACTAACAGCACTGATGACTTCAATCGGTAGGTCATCTGATTTTGAAAGTGTATAACCGTAATGGTTTCGCGGTAGACTTGGTAAAGATTCTATATCCACTGTAACAGCATCGGTTGTTTCAGCTGTTCTGGTGACCGTGAGTGTATTACTTTCTGTGTTTCCTTTGCTAATTGTAAGTGTTGAGGCATCTTCTGAAATACTACCGTTGGCTACCCTAATGGTTAGAACATAATCAAACGTAGCACCAGTTGGTGCAACGGCTTTGACCTGATTGTCTCCAACCTTTTCAAGTGTAACTGAAATTGGAAATGGGTAATTGAGTTGCTTCCTAACCGAAGTGTTGTCAATGCAGTCAGACCTTTAAAGATGCCATCTGGTAAACTGCTGAGTTCGTTGTTGTATAAATTAAGATTCGTTAGTCCGGTCATCCCAGAAAAATCTCCGGATTTCAAGCTTGTTATACCTTTAGCTCGAAGATTTAGACTGGTTATCGCAGCCAACCGAGTATCTGTAACATCCGCAGCAGAATTCACATCCGCTGCAGCGATTATCGCACTTTGTATCTGTGTAGTCCGTTCACTAACTGGTGTAATATCTGCAGAACATATTACACTTATGCTAAGAATAGTGATAGACAAAAATATGGATAGGACATATCTGCATACTCCAAGTTTCATGTTCATAAACTCCCCTTTCATAAACATGTATATGATTTAATTATGTTAAGACTATTTGAGAAAGATTATACTATATTCATTGTTATATCGTAAGATGCCGTTATCCAACTATTGACAATAACTGCATCTAGATTTTCATTTTAAATACTCCTTTATCTGTTATCTGTATATTATGACAAAGAGTTAACTCTTTACCATTTCAATCTTCTATATTATGACAAAATACATCTTAAATTCTATATTATGACTAAAAACATCTTAATTGGTAACGCAACTATGAAGAAACGGTTACCTTTTTGCTGATTAATTCAGGGTCTCTTAGTTTTAAGGTTTCGTAATTATTGAGGTTAACGGACTGTTAAAACCCCGCATCGGTTCCATCACTGAATTTATTGAATATATTGATTCTTGTCTGAACCAGGATTTTCAGGATAAGAGACAGAAATATCAAAATGGCATTCAAAAAATAAACGTCCCTTTGAATAGGAGCGTTGTAGGCTCAAACTCCCAATCCTGCAAATCTACTAATCCTGCAAATCCTGGTTCAGACAAATAGAAATACAAACCCATAATGAATCTAACTATAGTTTGGACAATTTCTCTCGGTTGCATACTGATATTTCTAACATTTTCAATATTTTGTGAGTTTTCAATAGGATAAAACTTGACGAAAAAGTGTTAGAATAACCCAAGTTGCCACCTATGTAGCATAATCTGCTAGATTGTGCCTGTGAATACGCAAACTAGCAGTGGACGCTACAAAATTTCGAGAATAATGCCTTATTATTGAATAATACGGTATCCACATGTCTAAAATCTTGTAGGTAGCAACTTAGGTTAGAATATCAAAATGAGCAGCCCCAGCGGGGCGAAATGTGTATAGCACATCGTCAACAAACGATTTATAGCCCCAGCGGGGCGACAGGTGTATCATTGAAGAAATAGGTATGATGACTGTGATTCTCCTTGTCCAGACTATTATTCAAGTCTATAAAAAACTGTCCAAACTATAATTATTGAGGGTAACTTACTGTTAAGACCCTGCATCGGTCCCATCACTGAATTTATTGAATATATTGATTCTTGTCTGAACCAGGATTTTCAGGATAAGAGACAGAAATATCAAAGTGGCATTCAAAAAATAAACGTCCCTTTGAATAGGAGCGTTGTAGGCTCAAACTCCCAATCCTGCAAATCTACTAATCCTGCAAATCCTGGTTCAGACAAATAGAAATACAAACCCATAATGAATCTAACGTTTGTGAATATTACTGATCGAAAGTCCTAAAACTAAATAACCCTGTGATTAATTGAATTAGGTAGACAAGAAAAAAGGCGGATGTGCAGTCCGCCTTTTGAGGTGAAATATAGGTGAAATATAATTTTATTTCGGGTAGGCTGTATCAAGAGAGAGAATTGCGTAACTGGTTGCGAGAACAGGAAGTGCTTCCATCCAACGGCTATTTTCATTCATCCAAGAACCGTTAGGTTTCTGCACCGATATTAGTTTCGCAGCAAGTTCTTTATACCAGTCGTGTGAGACACCTTTGGCATCAACTAAGGTAACTTTTCCGTATAGTCGCAAAGCTTTTGCCATCGTATGATAGTTGTAGTATAGACCTTGTGCACCCATACCGTAGTTCTCTTCTACGGTAAAGTGCTTTTCAATCCATTGGACAGCAGCTTTGACGCGATCATCATTTTTATCAACCTTTGCGTAGATGAAACTCAACAATCCGGCATAAGTCATGCTGGCGTATGACCTCGGACTTCCTGCTTCATCCGTTCCTGCCTTGCTTTCTCCATCTGGCGTATAGATAAACCCGCCATCGTTGCCCGACCACGGTTGATCGTTGCTTTCACTGCGGTTTTGCGTGCGTTCAAGGAATTTTATCGCCTTATTCCAGACTTCATCATCATCGGAACCGCTCTCTTTTAGTGCTTGGATAGCAAGATTGAGGTTTGAAAGGTCATGCACTGACTCGCGACTACCGTAACCGATTCCACCGTAATAGACACTCTCTTCATCTTGGATTTGGAGGCTTTTTAAGAAACCTTGTGCTTTATTGATGACTTTCTCATATTTCTTTGGGTTTGCAGTTGATGAAAGTGCCATCACGGATATTGCGGTGTTGTAGTTCGGTAAAGCAGGTTGTTTTGCAGCATCGTATATGGCCCCGTTTGCCTGCTGCATCGCGATTAGGCGATCAATTGCTTTTTGAATAAACGGATGTTTTTCCTCTGAGTATTTTTTCTGTGGGTGACGTAAAAAGGCAGTGATAGCGAGCGCAGTGATACCGGGGTGTCCTTCACCTGGTGCCATTTCAAACAAGCCATCTTTTCCTTGCTGCGTTTTCAACCATTCTAATCCTTTGTCAATGCTTGCGATGACGCGTTCGTTTAATGCCTCGTATTTGTTCGATTTTGCCTCGTCGTGCGAGTCCGCACTCACATGTAGGTTGATACAGACCATTGCCAATATCAACATTATTCCGAGTATGTTTTTCAGTTTCATGTGTTTCTCCTCTTGATATAGTGAATATAGATGTGCAAATTGTATGCCAATTACTGATAATTGTGTAAGTGTGGTGTTACTGAGTTCTATACATCTGATGCTTGGATTATCTGTCACAATTTGGACAGTGATGTTCATAATTTGGACAATTTTCCTATAGGATGAATATCCGAGGCGCAATGAATTGCGCGACTACGAACGGTTTTCTTGCACAGTCGGGGTTGGAAACCCTTCAACAAAGGTTTATCAGTATGATGAGATATCCCACAGCAGCACAGTGCCATCCAAACTTCCGCTTGCCAATGTTTTGCCATCATAACTGAACGTAACAGAGTTAATTTGAGATGCATGTCCTTTGAATTTTGCTTTTTGCGTTCCAGTTGCGATGTCCCAAAGATATACACTAAGGTCTGTAACACCTGTGACTGCGGCAATTTTGCTACCATCCGGACTAAAGGCAACGTCCAAAATCGTTCCCCTCTCAACAGGTTTTGATCTAGTTAATGTTCCTTTTTGCTTTCTTGTGGCAACATCCCATAGATGTACTTCTTTATCAATGCCAATAGCAAGTGTGCCTTCATCTGGACTAAATGCAACACCATGTATCCATTCTTTCTTATCAGGGAATTTTGTTATTTGAGCTGCAGTGGCAACATCCCAAAGATACATACCGTCATATCCGACACTGACAAGCATTTTTCCATCAGGACTGAAGTCTACACGTTTCACACTGTCTTGATGTCCTATGAGTGTTGCTTTTTTCTCTCCTGTTGCAACATCCCACAGAATCACTGTACCGTTTCTACAACCGCTTGCGATCATTTTTCCATCAGTACTGAATGTTGCACTTTCTACACAATTTGAACCTTTACCTTCTGTCCTTGAATCGTGTCCCTTATATCGTGCCTTTTCCTCCCCAGTCATTGCATCAAACAGAAATACATTTGGATGAAAACCTCCGATAACAAATGTACTTCCATCCGGGCTGAATTCAATACTTAAGGGTCTGGGAAGAGTCTTCCTGTAGACAGTCTTGTAATTATTATTCGTTTCATCCCAAGTATATAACGACCAATTATCACCACCGTGGGCAAAAGACTTTCCATCTGAACTGAACGCAACACTCCAAACTACTCCTATATATCCAGAAATTTGTGCAGAATGTTTTCCACCGCTACTATCCCAAAGTCGAACTGTGGAATCAATGCTTCCCGATGCTATTGTATTACCATCTGGACTAAATGCAACACTTAGGACCTGTGATGTATGTCCTATAAAGGTTGCAGTGTTTTTTCCAGTTGCAATATCGTACAGAAGCAATCCTTTCCAATATCCCACTGCTATTTTTTTAGCATCTGGACTGAAAGCGAGACTGCTGAGAAATAGTGCTTCCTGGCTCCCGGCAAAGGTCAACTTTTCTTCACTTGTGCTAACATCCCATAGTATCACTTTACCTTTAGCATCACCACTTGCGAGGTTTTTACCATCTGGACTGAAAGTTACACTTGTAACATTACGGGCATGCCCTTCGAGTTTAGAGAGTTGGACTCCCGTTCTCACATCACATAAACAAATTAAACCGTCCCTGCCTCCGCTTGCTAAGACTACACCGTCTGGACTGATAGCAACACTTTTGACTTGGTCTGTATGTTCTTGGAGTACAAATTTGTGTGTCCCAGTACTAAGATTCCATACAATCACTATGCCATCCTCACCACCACTTACAAGGGTTTCGCCATCAGAAGTGAACGCAAGACTAAAGATTGGTCCTGTATGTCCAGTGAGGGTTGCTTCTAATGCAGTGCTGTCAACATTCCAGATATAAATGAAACCCTCCGCACCACATGCAAGGGTTTTACCGTCCGGGGTAAATGCAACAGTGTACACTGTACTTGGCTGCATAGGAAATGTTTTAATAGGGAGACCTGTTGCAATGTCCCATAGAATTGCAGTGCCATCATTACCCCCACTTGCAAGTGTGCGTCCATCCGGACTAAATGTAACACCATTAACTGGAATCTTATGTCCCTTGAGTGCTGCCTTTGATTTTGCACCAGCAATATCCCAGAAATCGATCTTATCCTCTGTGACACTGACCAAAATGCTTCCATTTGGATTGAAAGCAATGCATTTAACATAGTTGGGAAACCCGAATTGTCGTTCTGCTATTCTCTTGCGTGTGTTTACATCCCACAACTGCATCTCCTCATTACTCGCAAATGCAAGTGTTTCACCATCTGGACTGAAGACTACACTGGAAACGCTCCGTGTTTTGACCTCAAGTGAGTCAATGAATGTTGTATCAAGATCGAATAACCATAATATACCACGACCTTCTTCGTTCCATCCAGCAATTGCAAGTAATTTCTTATTCGTAGGATGAAACGCAAGATCTCCTATTTTTCCTGTATATTGGGTGAGAACTTTTTTCTGTTTACCAGTATCAACATCCCAGAGATGGATGGGTCCGTTGTAATTACAACTGGCAAGTGTCTTACCATCTGAACTGAAAACGACATAATTGATTCCTTGTGTATGTCCGGTGAGAACATCCTTTTGCTTGGATTTATCAGTGTCCCATAGGATAATGTTTCCTCCCCGTGTGCTACCTGCTAATGTAGTACCATCAGGACTATACGCAATACTCACAATATAATCCTTTTTGGTGGGGAATGTTGCTTTTTGTGTGCCATCAGCAACGTTCCATAGCACGACTTGTCCTCCGTCTGCAGAAGCAAGAGTACTACCATCCGGACTGTAAGCCATGTTTCGGATGCTTTTCTTATTTGCAGAGAGTAAAACCCGTTCTTGATGTGTATGTGCATCATATAGCCAGATGCCGATATCTGTTGCCACAGCATAAGTATTACCGTCTGGTGAATAGGCAACATTGTGGATATTACCTTTCCCGAATCGAGCTTTTGCTCCTTCGGGCAAATTCCATTGCAATGAATCTTGAGAATAAGCGTTTGGCAAACATAACGAAAAGATGAAAAGTAGTATTAGGAGATGAAAGAAATGGGGTTTCATTGGTTGCCTCATTAGGTTAAAGTTGATTTGTCTAAGTTATACCATATCTATAACGTCCCATTAATTCAACAGTTTACTATAAATTCAAAATCTCATAATGAACTATTCTCTGTTAGAAATGGTATTATCTGAGAAGTCTTATCCTGCCAATCTACTAATGTTCTGTCTACACTAATCTTGTAGGTCGGGTAGAGGCACGAAACCCGACATGCAGCCATTTATCATCAATAAAGTCGGGTGTCGTGCCTCTACCCGACCTACAATGTCCGAATGGACACTCCACTAATCCTGCAAATCCTGGTTCAGACATTAGCGTAGCACGGAAACCTTCCAACAAGATAATTCGCTAAAATTGGACTGTTTGTCCAGTTTCAGCGGATTGCATTGCTGCATCATAAACCTGCATGACTTTTCGCATCTCTTCTGGTTTAACGACTAACTCCGCGCCTTTGTTTAGCACATCGGCAATGTTTTGGTAATAGGATTTCCAAGTGCCACGCACACTCTCAATCACAAGTTCTCGGTTTTCACCACCTACTGCTGTCCAGACTTTTGCATAGTTTGCCGGGTCTTGTTCGGCAGCATCAATATCTCCATCACGCATAGGTCCTTCTTGTGGATCCAAGCCGTATTTGATTAACCCACCTTCGTCT
This sequence comes from Candidatus Poribacteria bacterium, assembly GCA_965214095.1. Classification (GTDB taxonomy): domain Bacteria; phylum Poribacteria; class WGA-4E; order WGA-4E; family WGA-3G; genus MSPOR6. Next base: position 5,030,550 of record OZ243938.1, read on the forward strand.
CCGACGACATACCAACGCGGTTTTTCCGCTTTAGATAGATTGCCAATCTCAATTTGATAGCGGACATCGTCTTCAAACTTTATGATGAGGTTTGCATAGTTGCCTATGTCTGTGTCCCATTTCGTGTTGTAGTGGATGTCGCAGAAGACAGATTCCACAGGTGCTTGTCCAAACTGCAGTGCCTGATCTACGAAATGTGCGGGCCAATCGTATAGGATACCACCACTTTGACTTTTTACACCTCGCCAACCACCGGGTGCACCGTAACGCATTATTGCAACTTGAAAGAGATAAGGTGTTCCTAACAGACCATCGGCGATAACCTTTTTGACGGTGAGGTAATCCCAATCCCATCGGCGGTTATGGAATACACTGAGCATCACGTCATTACGTTCACTTGCTTCAATCATGGCATCGGCTTCAGCGGTGTTCATCGCCATAATTTTGTCTGTGACGAGGTTTTTGCCTGCAGAAATTGCTTTGATAGCGAGTTCTTTGTGCGTATCGTGTGGAGTTGCTAAGACAACGAGATCCACATTGTCATCAGCGATAACTTCATCAATCGTTTGATATATCTGTGCATCTGGGTATGTCTCGCGTGCTGCCTCGCGACGTTCATCATTCCGGGTTGCAATGGCATATAGGTTTAACCCATCTGCTAAACCGACGAGATAGGTGTGAAATGCCCGTCCTGCATATCCGTAACCAACAACTGCGGTATTTATCATAAGTTCTTTTCCTGTTGGTAATAGATTATCACCAACAAATCCTTTCATTTTATATCGTTCAAATTCCAGTCATAATCTAAATAATGAAACTCAACATTTTCTGTTAACACAAACTCTGCATCATCTGGTGATAGATAATCTGAGAGAAAGTCTGCAACTCCCTCATAGCCTTCTGTAAAGTCTTTTTTATACCACTTGAAGATTTTTGAAAGATAGACTCTGCGTTTATCTCGGTCTAACCTTACCTTCTCAGGGTCGGTGACAAATTTGAGTGTGACTGCATCTAATCGTTCTTCAACTGTTTCAGGTAGATAAACCGTGCTTTCAATAGGAGGACAACTAATTGATGCACACACAAGTGCGAAATGAATTCTCGGGTCAACAAATTCTTTGCGGATGATGTCGTGTTCTATATGATCAAGCGAGTATGTTTCCCCTGCTACATGAAACTTTAGACGTGAGAAAAAGCCGTTAAACAACTTCACCTTTTTCACACTCTTTATTGGATACCGGTCTATTACGCCTTTGATGATAAGGGCATTATATGCATTTATCCAAAAAGCCATTTGTGTGTTGTAGGACATTTTATCTGGTTTTGCTGTTGCTAATTGGTCTAAATACTTCTCAAATTGTTCTGGGTTTGCTTTGAGTTTTGCGTAGTCTACCCGTCCATCTTCAACGTGTTCTTGTAGAACTTGATTACATAGGTCATGAGAAAAAGGGGAGTTGGGTAGATCGGTGTTCTCACGAGAATCTACTTCAACGCGGTAGTGGTATTGAAAGATTACACTAAGTATGGATAGAAGTATTAGACTGATGATTAGAATTCGGTATTTCATTGTAGTTTGTCCTCGTTTTCATTTTAGCATATCTTTGCATTTATTGCAGGGAAAATCCATCTGATACCACTTCTAAATAAAAACTACTCATTATCAAAACAGACGCTCGTAGTCGCGCAATTCATTGCGCCTCTTACATTCAGCAAATTGAGGATAAATCTACAAATTCCCAATGATACCTTATCTATTAGAAATGGTATAATCTTTGAAACAAAGGGACAACACCTTGAAGGCAACAGCGACACTACATACAAACAAGAACTTATCAAGACATTAGAGTCAGCGTATAAAAACGCTACAGAATATGGGATGATGGAAGCTACTGATCCTAATGGCTAACCGATGTCTTTTCGCATGTTGCTCAAAGACACTTGGCGCGAGACAGTGAGGGAGTGCTGTATTGATGCGAAGTTTGTTCCAGCGAAGAAAGGTGGTGGGTGTGTAGGTCCGACAAAATGTTGTAAAGAGACCAAACTGGTAGCGATTACAGAAAAACGTGGTAGGTCTGTGAATATTTTAATCACAAGTGCTTCCTATCATGAAATGCGCCTTAGCAACACAGCCAGATCAGCAATAACCTCTTGTGACAACCGCATTCAACCCTCATTTTTCGCGAAGGTTTTTATTGTCATTTTTTCCAAAAACACCAAATTATAATGCAATTAATGCAAAATGTTTTTAAGGATACTATATTTTCAACCTAACTCATAAATCGTAGACGGGCTTTCTTGCATGGGCACCATAGACATCAATTTAGGGGATTTACGCTATAATCTCAGACCGGTTGGTTCGGTTAGGAAACACCGAACCTACCAGCACGGGAAGGACGCTAAATTGACACCTATGGTGCGATATAATAACCCACTGAGCATGCCCAATCCATTTTAACCTACCAATAAATTTCATTTCAAGTCAACGAAATTCTATTTTTATCGTTTCATAATGCGTAATAAACTAATACAGGAGTTATTGCACTTAAATGAAAAAACACATTTTAATATATCTATTACTGTTAACTATCACACCGTTACCAGTTTTTGCACAGACAGGCACAATTGAAGGCACAGTCTATAATCAAACAACCGGAAAACAACTAAAGAATGCAGAAGTACACATCCTTGAAACCGATGAACGTCAGAAAAGTGATGCTGAAGGTAAGGTCTGGTTCACAGGAGTTACACCCGGAACTTATGCACTCACAATCACACACCCCGATTTTACTACGCCAACAAAAACGACCGTAACAGTAACCGCAGGACATACAACACAGATAAAAATGTCACTCGGTGAAGTGCTTGAATTAGAAACAGTTGTTGTAGAAGGGGAACGGGTGCCACCAACGGTAAGCCGAAAAGACATTCGTGGGAGTGAACTGCTGCGTATTGCAGGCGCAGGTACGGATGCCCTCAAAGGATTGACGACACTTCCAAGTATCGGTATTCCAAACGATTTTTTTGGTGTGCTGTATATCCGTGGGAGTGAACCAGGTTCTAACCTCTACTACCTTGACCGGACACCACTCGGCTATCCATTTCACTGGGGTGGGTTGCTATCAACGATTAGTTCAGAAACGATTGATACAATTGACATCTATGCGGGTGGATATGGAGCACAATTTGGATTAGATTCGCAAGCGGTACTTGACATCCATGCACGTGATAGTATAGGTGAATTGTTTGATGGAAAGTTTAACATTAATATATGGTATTCAGAAGGTCTACTTGAAGGGAGTATCGGTGACAAGGGATATATGTCGGTTTCTGGTCGTAGGAGTTATCTTGACCTTATTGTTGGACCGTTACTTGAACAGGAATCAGGATCAGATCAGCAATTCCCATTTTTTTCCGACTATCAACTTAAATTTGCCTACTCGCTAACAGAGAAGCATCACCTAACAGTCAATGCATTCGCAGCGACAGATCACTTTCACTTTACCTCTGAAGAGTCAACTGATGAAATTGAGATTCCTGATTCAGAATTGGATGAAAGTGAGCCCCCTGTTACAGAATCCGAGCCCTTTACATCTACAATCTTTTTCAAAAACGGTTTTAGTGGTCAAGGCATCCATCTCCGTTCAAACTTCAGTGAGAATCTCAAATCACATCTATCGCTGACACGATCACTTAATTACCTTGATATTAACTTATACGCTACAATTTCGCAAGCTACTACTTATAATGAAGATGGCATGTTAATTGATAGTTCTACAGAATCGGCTGAATATCAATTAAAAGTGGACGTTCCGGTTTATACCCTCCGTGAAGACCTGTCATATAAATTGACACCTACACTTCAACTTGAACCGGGATTTCTGTTTGCATTCAGTCCTGCCGATAGTACTGAACACTCCAGTTATCCTGCATTTGAAGAACTCTTTGAAGAAGATAGAATTGAACAGGTACAACGGACGACTCCATCCGATATAGAGTATGACGAAGATGGTAAAGCTTTTCTACGGACGACGAAAACAAGTGATTATGAATTTGGACATGACTTGCAACGCACTGAAGGTTATCTCCAAGCACGATACGACGCATCCGAGATACTTTCATTTGCATTTGGACTCAGACTGGATTATCTCAATCTGATTGATCAAGTTTCTGTTCAGCCACGTGGTAGTGTGAGTTTCAAACTGCCGATTGGTTCTAATCTGCGTTTCGCTTACGGACATTATGAACAGAGTCCGCTTCTTTCTCAGCTGCTATCGGAGAATGGAAACCCTGCATTAAAATCAAGTCTCAACCAACACTATATTATGGAGATAGAGCATGAACTCTCATCTCAAACTGAAGTCAAGTTTGCGACATATTACAAAGATGTCCGAAAGTTAATAACTGAGGATGCAGTTGACAACTATCTTAATCAAGGCTATGGATATGTTGGGGGTATAGAAGGATTTCTACGGTATAGGGTGCCAGATAAATTCTTCGGTTGGATTTCCTATGCATACACGCACGCAGAACGTAAGGACAAGCCTGATGTCTCATATCAACCGTATCTTTTTGATAACACCCACATCGTTAGCATTGTGGCGAACTATAGTTTCAGTTCAGATTTTGAAGTGGGCGCGAAATGGCAATACTTAAGTGGAACATCTGAAGCACCAATTAGCACAATTGTTCTTATTCAAGACCCTGTGACACGTGGGTTAAATCCACTGTTTGCCGATTTTGACAAAGCACTGAGCGCAAAACTTAACCCATACCATAGATTAGATTTTCGTGTTAGCAGAAAGTGGAACATTTTTGGTATGAAGGTCGGAGGCTTTCTTGAACTGTTGAATGTCTACAATCGAGAAAACACGTTTGAGTTTATTCTTGAAGAGGGTACATTTGAGATACAGGGTGAGGAAATCGAAATTGAAGAACAAGAAGTCGGTGAAAGTGGTCAAATACCACGTCTGATATATTTCGGTTTGACATTAGATTTTTGATAGGCGCATGTTTGACAATATTTGTGGCATTTATCGCATTAGAAATTGTATAATTCAACTATAATGACATATTGAGAATAGGAGTTACATATCATGAAGGAGTTTTTCTGTCTACTGATGGTTCTGCTAATTCCAGCAGTTGCCTTTTCTAATATAGGTGTGATCAATGGTACTGTCTATAGTCGTGAAACAGATGAACCGTTAGCAGGAGCAGAGGTACAAATCATTGGAATTGAGGGAAGCAAAACAACCGACGAAACAGGTTCGTTCTCGTTCATGGATATACCCAAGGGAGAATATACTCTATCAATAACTTTTCCTGGTACTGAAATAGAAGAAAAGATAACTATAATCGTTCAGGAAGGGAAAAATCTTACACCTACAATCTACATTGATGCTGTTGCGTACGATCTTGAGGGTGTAGAAATCAAAACGAAACGCGAACCGAAACCGGTCATCAAGAGAAGTCTTCAAGCCAAGGAAATCACACGTATTCCTGGCACAGCGGGAGATGCCCTACGCGCATTGCCGGCAATTCCAGGTATCGGTGTAGCGAACGATTTTAGTGGGGCACTTTATATCCGTGGTGGTTCAGATGAGGATAATCTCTATTACTTTGACCGCGTTCCTGTTGGCTATCCTTACCATTTTGGTGGACTTGTTTCGTCATTAAGTTCCGAGATTATTGAAAGAATTGATGTTTATGCAGGTGGTTATGGTGCCGAATTTGGCGTAGATTCTCAAGCGGTGATAGACATCTATTCTCAAAACAGCAGCCCAGAAAACCTACGTGGAAAGTTCAATCTCAACCTATTATATTCAGAAGGATTACTCCAAGGAAAAATCGGAGAAAAAGGATATTGGTATGCTGCTGGACGTAGAAGTTATATTGACCTTTTCATTGGCTCTCTATCTTTTGCAACAGGTGCAATCACTGCGTTTCCACGATTTTGGGATTACCAATTGAAAGCTGGATACGACTTGAATGAGAAACATCAACTGTTTTTTAATCTGTTCGCTTCAGGAGATAGGTTTGCCGTTCGATTAGATGGGGCAAATGTAGACGAAGATTTCAGAGGAAATACCAGTTTTGAAAGTGGATTTGAAGGTGCGGGAATACATTTCCGTTCCTCACTTACGGATAGACTTACCTCCTATCTATCCTTTACACGTTCAAATTTCTTATTTGATGTCAACTTTGGACCTTTGATCTCGCTTAATATTGATGCCCCAAATTATACGCTCAGAGAAGACCTTACCTATGAGTTAAACGAGAAAAATCGGTTGGAAACAGGACTGATTGTCGGTCTTGAACCGGGAGAAGTTTCTGGTACTTTCACACGAATACCGGATGAAGGTGAAATTGAGTATGATATCCGGTTTGAAGCAAAGAGGACAATAGACGAGAAAGTTCGAGGGCAACGCATAGAAAGTTACTTACAGAACAGGTATAATGTGTTGCCATTTTTATCTGTTGTGTATGGGTTAAGAGTTGACTATTTTAACCGGATAGACGAACTTACAATACAACCACGCGGGAGTTTAAGACTTGAATTACCCAACAGTTCGGAACTCCAATTTGCTTACGGCATATATAATCAAACACCTATTCCGGCGCAACTTTCGGATAGCGTTGGTAATCCAAATTTAAAATCCAGTCAGGCGAGTCATTATATCCTTGAGCTTAAACGTGAGTTGTCTCCTGATACAGAAATCAAGATAGCTGCCTATTACAAAGATCTGATTAACTTAGTGACATCTGACGACATTGCTGTTTTTCTAAATCAAGGTGAGGGTTATGCACAAGGCACAGAAGTATTTCTAAGACATCAAAGTGGGGACAAGTTTTTCGGTTGGATATCTTATGCTTATGCACTTTCAAAACGACGTGACCGCGATGGCGAACCCTATCGTTACTATTCGTTTGATCAAACACACGTGGCTACTATTGCAGGAAGTTATAATCTGACACCGACGTGGGAATTCGGCGCGAAATGGCAGTATCGCACGGGTAATCCATATACACCTGTTGAAAGTGCAAAACGGGTGCCCGATCCAAGATTGAACGGCAAATGGATCTATCTTCCAGAATATGGAGAGACGAACTCAGGAAGATTACCACCTTATCATCGGTTGGACTTGCGGGTGAGTAAATCCTTCAGATTCAACAGTTGGGGATTTGGCATCTTTTTGGAACTACTCAACGCCTATAACCGTAAAAATCTGCTGGATTATCAATATGAAGATGATTATTCCGATAAAAGCGCAATTAATCAATTGCCTATTATTCCTTATTTAGGCATTACAGCCGAATTCTAATGTATTTTCTTGAGACTAAAACAGTGAAATTAAGCCTCATCTTATTACTTCTTATTCTTCCAATCACTGTTTTAGCACAAGAAGATGACCCAGTACAAGATGAAATATCGGAAGATATTATCACACTCCCACCTGTAGTCAAGATAGAAGAGCGGATTGAAAGGAAACAACGGCACACACTTGGCGGCAAATCAATTACAAGTGCTGTAGGAAGTGGTGGTGATCCGCTGCGCGCCTTAAATCAACTCCCCAGTGTCGGCACACTCAATGATTTTGTAGGTATCCTATCCGTACGTGGTGGCGACCCTGAAGATAATATCTACTATTTTGATCGGTTGCCTTTAGGATATCCCTATCATCTATACGGCATCGTCTCCACAGTGAATGCTGATGTGCTACAAAAAATAGATGTATATCCTGGTGGATACGGTGTGCAGTATGGTGCCGACTCTCAAGCAGTGATTGATATACATTCGCGCGGTAATACTGATAAACGTGTAGCTGGAAAACTCAATCTGAATCCTGTCTACTCTCAATCGTTTCTTGAAGGGAGTATAGGAGGAAACCGTGGATATTGGTATGTATTTGGTCGTCGGAGTTTTATGGGACCACTTTTTGAACTATTACCGATATTGCTGGAGGTTGATGATGATCTGGTTACAGAAGTGCCAAGATTCTGGAGTTATCAAGGAAAGGTAGTCTACCAATTAAGTAAGTACAATAGATTGGTTGTGAATGCTATTGCAGCAGACGATTCTGCCAAATTTCGTTTTACTGAAGATGAGGTCTCTGATAGCGATCTACGAGGTCCACTGAATTCAGAAAACCCTTTTGATTCCCAAGGCATCCATTTCCATTCTGAAAAAGAAGAGACATTCAGTTCCGTTGTTTCTCTAACACGGTCATTTTCGCGCACACAACTTGAATATGGCGATGGCTACTTCTATAAAGATTCGGATAGTGTGTATTCGCTCCGAGGGGATCTTCAGTATTGGGTAGAATTTCCGAAGACACTCATAGAATCAGGTTTTGATATTGCCAGTGTGCCATCAAATCTTACAAGTATTGGTGCACGACCACTTGAAGAAGGTGATTGGGATTTTGACTTCAGGTTGAAACAGGATGGCGAAAAGGTGCATACCACATCGTCTCAAGTCTTGCATCGGCTTGAAGGATATTTGCAAGGAACGCAAGATCTGTTTTCAGCTCGTTATGTTGACTTATTTGGCACCGTAGGGTTGCGGACAACCTACTATAACCTGATTGATAGTTTTTATATTCAACCACGCGGTCAATTCGGCTTAACTCTCGGTCCTGATAATACAAGTGCTTACGGATTATCGCTTCTACCTGTTGACCTCCGTTTTATGTATGGTAAATATGTTCAGAACCCGCAACTTTATCAAGTTGTTTTTGGCAATGACAATCCGGATATTGCACCGAGCCATGCCACACATTATGTTGTTGCAATAGAGAAAAGATTGACTGCTGAAACGAGGATTGAGGTTGCAGGATATTACAAAAATCTACAGGACATGATTACCTTCAACCTTGCTGAAAAACGTTATGAAAATCAGCGGACAGGTTCTGTGAGAGGCATTGAATTCTCGTTGGAACACGAAATAGGGGATGTGTTTCGCGGATGGTTGGCGTATTCCTATACTTTGTCAAGAAGACGTGATTCCCATAAAGAAAAAGAAAGAGATTTTATGTATAGTACCCCGCACGTTATGTCTGTTGGGTTGAACTACACATATTCTACTTTGGAATTCGGTGCTAATTGGCAATACAAAAGCGGTATATTATATGCACCCTTGGCAGACAGAGAACGTTATACAAACCCCTTTACCAAAAATGAGACATGGATTCCTGTCTATGGCGAACTACAACGCGCAGAAGCCTATCACCGTTTAGATCTGCGTATTCATTGGTCTGTCTTGAGAATAAATAGATTCAAGTGCGGATTTACAGCAGAAATCTGGAATGCATATAATCGCACAAACATTCTTCAAGTGCGTTATAATGCTAACTATACGAAAGAGGTCCCTGTTGCACAACTACCCTTGATTCCCTTCCTTGCGTTTACAGTGGAATACTGATATTCTACCAACTCATTTTCTATAATCCAATTTCCCACCAATTGCGTCATATACTTTATAAAGACTCTCTATATTCAAGGAGGCAGCGCATTTGGTCAAATCTTTATTTTCTTTCCAACATTTTTTAATTATCAGAACTTTCCTTTTTCTCTCCATTTATTCCTTACTTTCTATTTCTATTGTATTTGCCGAATCAACGGACTACCAGATTAAAGCATACCGCACTTATGAGAGTGTTGAAATTGACGGTGAACTCAACGAAGCGGATTGGCAGAAAGCAGATGCTATCAAACAGTTTGTGCAAATAGAACCTTTTGAAGGTGAAAGCAGTTCTGAACCGATGGAGGTACGGATTCTTTACGACGATGAGAATATCTATATCGGATTTATCTGTTATGATTCACAGATGTCAAAACTGATTGCCAATGAGATGCGTAGAGATGCGCGCGACATACACGAAAATGACAATGTCTTTATTTTGATGGATACATACAACGATAAACGGAGTGGTTTCTTCTTCCGTGCTAACGCATTAGGAGCCATACAGGATAGGGTGATAACGAATAACGGAGATACGCTCAACAATGACTGGGATGCTGTTGTGGCATGTAAGTCCAAAATCCATGAGACATCATGGACGACTGAGTTGAGCATTCCATTTAGCCAGTTACGTTTCAAAAAAAGCGACCCAATGCAGTGGGGTCTTAATGTGGGACGCGAGTTGATACGGAATCAAGAGGAATCCGTATGGGCTCCTGTGCCTGCCTCCTACGGTGGTTTAGCCAAGTATCGAACTACAAACTTGGGGACACTTGTCGGTTTAGATGGTATTTCTCCCGCACGGAATATAGAATTATTGCCTTATGTCCTACCCGGCATAACACAGAATACCGATGATAATGCCGTGTATGAGACGACTCGTCAATTCAAACTCGGATTTGATGCGAAGTATGCTATTACACCAAACCTTATCAGCGATATTACCTATAACACAGATTTTGCACAGGTTGAAGCAGATCAGGAACAGGTTAACCTAACACGTTTCAATCTCTTTTTTCCCGAAAAACGCACCTTCTTTTTGGAAGGTGCAGGACTTTTTGATTTTGGCATACCGAGGCAGAGTTTTCGTCGTCCACCCCCAATGCTTCTGTTTTACAGTAGACGTATTGGGTTGGAAGAAGGTAACGCCATTCCGATTATCTTCGGTGGTAAAGCAAGCGGCAAGGTGGGTTCTTATGGTATCGGATTTTTGAATGTGCTTACCGATGAATTCTATACGGAAGTGGATGATGAAGATCCGATTGATATACCCTACAACAATTATTCTGTCCTGCGTATAACAAAAGATGGTGCTGCGGGGTCACGGTTCGGTTTTATTGCAGTGAACAAGGATGAAGTTGGAGACTACAACCGCGCAGGTGGATTTGATTTTGAGTTTCGTCCGAACGATAGTATTGATGTACGGGGTATGTGGGCACGAACATTTACACCTAATATGTCGGGACGGAATAATGCTTGGTATTTAGGGACAAAATGGCGAAATGATGTCTTTAGATTCGGCGCGTCATACACGGATATTGACGAAGATTTTGATCCTGCTGTCGGTTTTGTCAGAGACCCAGGTGTTCGGAATATGAGAGCTGATCTTCGGTGGGCACCCCGACCAAATAAATACGGAATTCGTGAAATGTGGTCAGGACCTGAAGTCAATTACATCCTCACTCAAGAAAATGAATTAGACCGTTGGAATCTCTCATACACACATTGGACATCGTTCACAACTAACGATTCAATCATGATTAATGTAAGAAGTAGATTTGAACGGCTTGATGAAGATTTTGAAATTCGTGAGGATGTGATTATCCCAATTGGAGAATACCGATTCAGCACAATCGGAGGACGTTTTTCAACGAGCGATAGTCGAATAGTCAGTTCCACAGTTGGTTTTGAATTAGGGAATTTTTATAATGGACAAATTCGTAAATTTTTTGTTGATGGAAATCTAAAACCGAATGGACAGATCAGTATAAATGTGGACTACGAATTTAATCGCGTCAATCTACCCAATAATTCTTTTGATGCGAACCTTTTTTCTGGTAGATTCAACTATTCCTTTTCAACCACACTGTTTGCCAAGTTATTTGCACAGTGGAATACTGAAGCACAAGTTATTTCAACCAACCTTCTGATTAACTATATCTATCGTCCGGGGAGTGATTTCTATTTTGTTTTCAATCAATCTTATGACACAGACCCGGCTACGAAGGCAGTGCTACGGAGTTCTACGGTAGTGGCAAAAATGACGTTTTGGTGGAATCCTTAGTAAGAAAATTAAATAGTTGACATATCAATTTATTAATGATATAATTGTATCTTAAACAGAATTATGATATAATTCCATGTGAAAAGCTTATTTCCAATAACGATTGATTTTACGAACTATCTCATAAACTCCGGTAAGTGTGTTCGTTGAAAGCGCGCTATCGACATCACGAGATAACTGTAAGGAGAAAAGAGATGAGTAGAAGTTCCGATATCGTATCACAAATCCACAAACGCAGAGCTGATCGGAAAAAACCAAAAGTCAACGCGAAGTTGAAAACGGTCAGCATTGCTGAGAGTCAGGCAAGTGGACTTGCAACTGCAAGCGAGAATAAACCACCGCCGATTACTCTTCAGAAAACAGGCGGCCGAAACTCTGCTGCGTTAACATTTTCTATTGGATTGCATGTCCTGATAGCAGTTGTTTTAGGGATTATTGTTATCAAGGATCAAGTAGCAACGGGGACAGAAGAGTTAGCAGCAGCTTTAATCCCTCAAGATCTACCGCAGAAAAAACGGGTTATTGCCACGAATCGTCCAAAAGTAACATTTAAAGCACAAGATAATGTTGTTGAGACACCAATTAAACGTGCAGTCCCAACAAATCCAAGAATCCCGAATCCATTGGGAGGTCCCACACTTCCCAGTGCTCCTGACGCAACTTTCGCTCCTGTTGGACCTTCGTTGAATGAAGGGCCTAAACTTATAGGACCTTCTACTGGATTGAGACGACCGATTCAACCCACACAAACTAATGTAAAACCTACATTGGATAGACCAACCTCACAGGGTGGTCCAATTATTGACCTTGATATCCCAGAATCCGCTGATGGACCCACCTTAAAAGTACCTGAAATTACCGTGACAGAACAAGGAATGACTGCCCCGAGACCCAAAAACCAAGTGAAACCAACCTATCCTAAAAATGCCAGACGCGCACAGAAGGAAGGGAAAGTCGTGCTACAGGCAACTATCGGATTAGATGGGATTCCGAAAGATATTGTTGCTTTAACTACACTCGGTTTCGGTTTTGAACAGGCTGCAATTGCTGCGTTGAAAAAGACAAGATATTTTCCAGCAGAGAAAAACGGGAAAAAAGTTGAAGGCAGGTTCAATATTCCTTTTGAATTCGAATTAGAAGACTAAGGTCTTATTGAATTTTCAACATACCTTTCGCAGCAAAATTGCGTACTAAACTAACAACAGATTGCTGGGCAGTCTCACTTATTTGCCTCTGTTCAAAAGTGAGCTGCTCAGTTGCTGTTTCTATCATTTCCACTTTTTCTGATGACATATTATCAAAAAATCTATCCTGAATTTCAGTAGACGTATTGTACAAAGCAAGTGCTAAGGTGTTTGTCTCTAATACTTGTAGCAGCGTTATGATCGCATCATCAGGTAAATACACAATGTCATCAAAGGTGAACAAACTATCAGAGATTGTGTCAACTAAGTGCGGTTGATTTTTCTCCAAGGCTTCCATCAGTTGATTCTGACGTTCCATATCAACTTTTGCAAGAAATTTCGCAACGTTTTTTGCCCTGTTTCCGAAGAATAATGTAGTTTCCAGTGAGTCTTTCATTTTCGTGATAAAGTCAGTCCATATCTGTTCTGCTTGCTGTGTGTCTACCATCTCCGTGACTGCTAATTGTTCTGCAATACGAAGTTGTTTCTGAAAGGGAAACTGCGCGAACATTTGTTGTGCATAAGCAGTAAGTGTACCTTCCGGTTCCTCTTTAGATGAATCACCCCTAACCAATGTCCTCCGTATTTCTTCAGAATTATCTGTCACTCCTTTGTTCGTAGCAACATCAAGCAGCAATAAAAACACTGCGATGTCTGTATCTTCTGCCTCCTCAAACGCTCTCATCACCACAGGCATCGGTGTCTTTTCAAATATGTCAGTCAGTTCTTGAAGAGAATCTTCATTTAAGAAGGATGCGGTCATAACACAACTCCTTTGTTCCCTGAAACAATCTCTCCCAATACAAACGCAGACTCATCCGATCCATTGAGTGATTTCAGGACTGCTGAAACTGAATCGGGGGCAATCACTATGACAATGCCGATTCCCATATTGAAAACTCTATACATTTCTTCTTCCTCAACATTACCTTCTCGTTGGAGTAGGTTGAATATTGCAGGGACCTCCCAACTTTGCTTATGGATACTGGCTTGACATCCATCAGGTAAAATCCGTACTATGTTACCGGGCAATCCGCCACCAGTGATATGTGCTATTCCTTTAACTTCACACACCTCACGAAGTTTTAAGACAGATTTGACATAACTCTTATGTGGTCTTAGCAGTTCTTCTCCGACGGTTGTTGAGATTTCAGGGAGATATGTATCAACATCATATTTGCATCGATCAAACAGGATTTTACGTGCCAGAGAATATCCATTTGTATGCAAACCAGATGATTTTAGTGCGATTATTTTGTCTCCCGGTGAAATATTCTCTCCCGTTATTAAAGCGTCTCTTTCCACAACACCTACGATTGTTCCAACTAAATCGTATTCTCCCGGTGTATATAAGCCGCTAAGCTCTGCTGTTTCTCCGCTGATTAAAGCACATCCTATATCTTGACATCCGGATGTAAGTCCAATCATCAACTGCTCAATTACCTCAGGTTCCATTTTACCGATGCCGATGTAATCTAAAAAGAAAAGCGGTTCAGCACCTTGAACGACAATATCATTGCCGCAATGTGCGACAATATCGTACCCGACGGTATCGTGCTTATCAGCCTTAAATGCCACCATCAACTTCGTGCCGACACTGTCTGTGCTCGAGACAAGAATAGGATGCTGATATGAACCCAATGCAAACAAACCACCGAAAGTTCCGACATCACTCAGGACTTCCGGTCTATAGGTAGATGTCACTAATCCTTTTATCCGCTGCATTGCTTTTGATTCTGCCTCAAATGAAACACCAGCATCTGCATAATTTAAAGGTTTATTGTTTTCCATCCAACAGTCCTTTATTTTCGGCCTTTTTAGTATTAATTTGTTGAACGTTAGGATGTTGTTCTTGTTGTGATTTTCTGTTTCGTTGAATAAGTCCTTTGAGTAGACTAATCAGCAGAAAGAAACCTGTTATACAAATTGCCCAAAGCATTCCATAGTATTTTGCATCGTCTTCCATCATTTCTGGGTTCAACTTTTGTAATATACCTGGTAGAATCCAATTCAGAACCATACCCAGCACAGAGAATATCAGGACAAGTTTTAACGTTGACATACCTTGTGTTGTGCTCAACTGATTCCGCGTCCTCTTGCTTAGACTTGGTTTATCCTGTAATCTTCTGTTTCGTAACTTCTGCTCTCTTCTCACAGAATCCTTCCACTGTTCTTGTTTTGATTTTGGTGGATCTGGTGGTACATACATCATAGCGTTTTCCTTATCCTCGGTGAGTAGTTTTGTGAGGTGGGTAACATCTTTCTCACCCGATGACTGCAATCAACTGAAGTGCCAACGTACTTACAAAGCCAAAGCGTACTCCTGATTTTGTAAAACAGGTATAGTTAATCCGCGATTAATGGCAATTGTCGCGGTATACCATCGTTTGCAGTAATACGATATTTCCCATCAAAACAGGCAGTGCAAAAGTCATTCGGTTTGTTCATAGACTGTAGCATGCCTTCAATACTAACATAACCTAAACTATCCGCACGAATGTATTTTCGTATTTCATCAATAGAATGTTTACTTGCAATGAGTTCTGCACGCGTCGGTGTATCAACCCCATAGAAACAAGGAAATTTATTCGGTGGAGAGGCAATTCGGAGATGCACTGCAGTTGCACCACCTTGCCGCACAATTTTGACGAGTTTACGACTATTTGTCCCTCGCATAATTGAATCGTCTACCATGACAACGCGTTTCCCTTTAAGAACTTCGCGAATCGGATTCAATTTGACCTTTACCATGAGTTCTCGTATGTCTTGTGTCGGATTCATAAACGAGCGACCAACAAAGGCGTTTCTTGATAAGCCGAGGTCAAAAGGAATACCAGACTCTTCTGCATAACCAAGAGCAGCGATCGTTGCAGAATCAGGGACAGGGATTACTACATCTGCTTTTACAGGATGTTCCCGTGCAAGTTGACGTCCAAACTCACGGCGTGTACTATGTACACCTTGACCAAACATCATGCCATCCGGACGTGCAAGATAAATATATTCAAATATGCATTGAGATAATCTTGGTCGTTTCGGAGAGAAACGGAAAGATTCCACGCCGAGATGTTTTGAACGTAATGCTACTAATTCGCCTGGTTCGACTTCACGTATCGGTTCAGCTTCAATGACATCAAGTGCCCCTGTTTCAGAGGCTAAAACATACGCCTCTCCGAGTTTTCCAATCCACAACGGACGGAAACCGTGTGGGTCACGTGCCCCCATCAGTGTTGTCTTATCCAACACAACAAAGGAATACGCACCCTCAACTGCTCGGAACGCATCAAACATTTTATCTTCTAAATTAGCTTGACGTGATAATGCAATCAGATGGAAAACGACTTCCGTATCTAAACTGGTACTAAAGATAGATCCACTATTTTCGAGATGGTTTCGTATGTTTTGTGCGTTGATTAAGTTGCCGTTGTGTCCAAGGGCAAGGATTCCCTGTTTGTAATTCCTGACTAAAGGCTGTGCATTTTCAAGCGTACTTTCACCGGCAGTTGAATATCTGTTGTGTCCGATGGCAATATGCCCTTTTAGTTCTCCTAAAATATCAGTGTTAAAAACAGCATCAACCAAACCCATTCCATGATGGGATGTAAATCTTTCACCATCAGAAGCGACAATCCCACTGCTCTCTTGGCCGCGATGTTGAAGAGCACGCAATCCGAGATAGGTTAATTCAACTGCTCTCGGGTGTCCAAAGACACCGAAAACACCGCATTCATCCTTCGGTTTATCATACTGCATAGGTCAGCGATACCTCCGGTATGTGCGTGAACCCAAGTAATTCACAGGGCAATACCTCAGTTAATGAAAACCTTCGTAATACTAATAAGTAGAACGAGACTTTGTGAAACATTAGATTCTTATGTCTCTTGTGCGTTGACTTCTATTTTATCAATGTCAGCTAATCTATATCCCAAAATAGCACCTATCGGGATAGCCAAAACATATAACATCAACACTGGGAGTCCGAGCATTAACCATACTCTAATAGGTAGCGACAAAAGGAAAGCAATAGTTTGAAAAATTGGAAGAATTATGGTAAGAATTATATTTTGTGTGCCAAAAATTTCCCAAGGCACATTTCGGAGTGCAAGTAACCCAACGATTGCGGGTGCACCCAAGAATGCTCCAGAACAGACAGGTTTGAAAGGAATACTATATCCGAAATACCGTCCAACATGACGGGTCCCTTCAGTCACACAAACTATGATTAGACCGTAGGATAGCGATATTGAGATTAGCAAGAGCAGTCCTACCCAAAACCCGTGTGTAATCCTGTCATTGATGAGTATTTGCCAGATCAATTTGTTAAAAATAAGAAAATATACAATACAACCGATTAGCGTTATAAAAACACCAACAGCGATTTGTATTAGCGTTAACAGGATACTATCTTTTTGGGACATCTCATTTCCTGATTCCTAAAGTTAATATGAATTAAGTATAGCATGATGTCATAAATATGTCAAGATTTTTAAAGAGATTCCATGGTTATTTAGTTTTCGGTTTTTCTTGTCCTTTTTTCACAAATGCTAAATGCCCAAGCCGGTAGGTGCGGTTTCCTAACCGCACCGAATTTGTGAGAAGACCTATTATGAAAGGCGTTTGATAACAATCCGGTGCGGTTTGGAAACCGCACTACCGTCAGGGAAATTTGCGCGTATGTGAAAGAAAATACAAGAAAAACCGAAAACTAAATAACCCGGAAAATTATATTGCATAGATGAGATTCTTAATGATAGTATAATAAAGTATGTCAACATTCATAGATGGAATAGCGTTGTACACTAATATAAATAAATATTTCTAAACTGGAGAATATAAATGTTAAAAAGATTAAAAGAAATCACAGCACTATTTCTGTGTGTAATCCTCGTAGTAACGCTATTCGGGTGTTATATTGATGTGGACGATGATGACGAAACAGATCGTGAACCTCCCGCGATTCCTCGCGGTGTCAGAACAATCACAGGTGATGGGTACGTTATAGTTGAGTGGTATCCAAATGGTGAATTTGATTTGGATGGTTACACTGTTTGGCGTAGTGAAAATAACAACGACTTTGACTCAATTGCTGAACTTTCGGTTGACTCAACCGTCTACACCGACAGAAACGTGCGAAACGGTAGAACGTATTACTATGCCGTTTCTGCTATTGATAACGATGGCAACGAAAGTGAACTCAGTCCAGAAAATGCGTGGGATACACCTCGTCCTGAAGGCAGAAATATCATATTAGATGATTACGTTCTCGAACCTGAGCGGAGCGGCTTTGACTTTTCAAATCCACGTAGAGGTGCTATCCCTTGGGACGATAGATCAGCGGATGTCTATTTTGGGTTAGATGAGGAAGTTTTTGTCAGATATCTTTATTCAGATAACGAAACAGTGATGCAGGATTTGGGGTATCACGAAAACTTTGATGGCGTTGATGTCGTGCCAGAATACGGATACACAACACTGTTTGTGGAACTCGTTGAGGGGCACATCTATGCACTATATACGCCGGATGGGAACTTCGCTAAAATCCATATTCGCAGACTTACAGATGACGATGTGGAATTTGATTGGGCATATCAAACTGATCCTGAAAATATACAATTAGCTCCAGCACAACCCAATAAGTGAAAATTACATTAACTGAAACGAGGCTTTATACTGCCATCATCATCTAATAGTCTGGTTTGTCATCTCGCAATTCATTGCGTCTCTTACATTCAACGGAGAAAGAGGCATCATGAGTTGCACTCCTACAAACCAACTTTTTTTACAGTAAGGCATTTAATGTCTGTATAGCCTCAAGCGAAAAACTTTTCCACACTTCGAAATTAGTCTTGTTGATTTATCACACGCAATTATGTATAATATACAGATAGATTAACGGTGAGAGCATTTATTAGAGTAAAAGTGGAGAGTTTGCCTTATCATCAGTACGATAAGATTGGATTGTTCTGGGAATCTTGATACTTTTCGTATTGAGCAGTTGTCTATACCGTCATTATTCTATTAGATGAGAAAGGAGAGATAGTGAATAAATATATTATACTTCTGTTTTTTGTCTTCTGTACTGTTGTACTTCCGCAATTGGAAGCGTTGTCAGCAGAGCAAAATCCGACAGATACGAAGCCAATTTCAAGGTTTCAGGGATCGCGCCCCTCGCAAGATGTTGATATAGAACCTGTTTATCCACTCTACCGTCAACATTCCACACAATATTATTCCATGCGTAGTTCTCGAAAAGCATCACTATTATCGGCATCTATGCCTGGTTTGGGACAGGCGTATGCAGACAGTTATTTAAAAGCAACACTGTTTCTGACTGCTGAAATAGGTGTCTTTGCATTGGCGAGTTATAATATTGCACGTGCCTTACATTATCGAAGTCATGACACATTCAGGACAGGCTTTTTAGATGAGCGGACAAACACTTTCTTAGACAAAGACCAAGTCCGTTCAAGAATGACTGACCACAGTATACGTGGCACACTTTTCCTAATCACAGGCATCGGATTGCACGTATGGAATATCGTTGATGCTTCAAAAACTGCAATAGAATATAATAATCGAAGAATTTCCGTTCAAATGCAACAAACTAATCATAACATGCACGCCCTCATTTTTACGCATCGGTTCTAAGCGTGCAGTTATTCAGATGATTTTTCTTCGGTTTTTCTGTGCAGTTAGTTTCTATATTAGAAGTCTATGGAGTTGATAGTGTGAATTATGTCAAGTGCTTGTCACTCATTATTTTGTTATTAGGAGTAAGTTTCCCACTATCTCAAGTTGCATCGGATGAATTGGAATCCTCCGAAAGCACTGCTAACGACCCTGCACAATTAGAAATTCCGCTTGCAAATGTTGAGAATGTAGCTGCACAACCGTTAATAGTTGGAGAGAAAATAACATATAACATCAAAGTTTCTTGGATTCCGGTAACCGCTGGCAAACGCGTGGACCATATAGAGAAGAGAATACCGTTAGACAGGAAAAGTGCATACCATATTACCTCAGAAGCAAAAACAAGTTCTGTAGCTGCAAGAATATATCGGTTTCAAAACCGTCAATCCACTTTTCTGGACACAAAAAGTTTCTACCCGATTAGTTTCAGGAATCAACTTCAGGATAAAAAATATACTGCTAAAGTTGAGATCAATTTTAAGGATGGGAAAGCAGATTATGAAAAAATCTCACAGAAGAAACCGACTGAACCGGAAAAAAGTGATAAAAAAGAATTAGAAGTTCCAGTGGGAACACAAGATGAACTTTCTATGATCTATTTCCTGCGTAGTAAAAAATTGGAACCAGGTAAAACTTATTTCTTTCCATTGATTATCAAATCAAAGGTTGTGAAAGCTACCATCAGTGTAGAACGCGGAGAAGTGATAAAGGTAAAAGGTTTAGGGCGCGTTAAAACACTTGTGGTGACCACTTCACACGGGTATCGTCTTTGGTTAACAGATAACCGTCGACATATCCCTGTCAGAATTGAAGCTAATGTAAAAATGGGTAAGATGAAAGCCAACTTAGAGAAGATTGAATTTGTAAAATAAAACATTCTTCGGTAGGTGTCTTTCTTCTTTATAGTAGATTTTTGAATTATGGTGAAGCATAGAATTATATCTACACTTTCTATCAACGGTAGGCGAGGTTTCCTAACCTCGCTAAAGCAATGTGTAGAATTATTTCAATAATTTACCATAATATAGTGAATTATAAATATAAGTTCACACTTTCGCCCCACGGTAGGCGAGGTTTCCTAACCTCGCCGAGGCAGAGTGTTCAAGTAATTTCAAAATCTACTATATATATTTTGGATAAGTAGAGGGAACTCCGATTCCTGATTATCACTGATTTAAGTCCTACCGAACGATAAGGAACAGTTTGTGTTAGAGTCTTTACGAAGAACGAAGAGTTATAAAAATGTTGTTGAATGCCTGAAGCACGGTGCAAACCCTCCGTCGCTAATAGGGATGCGTAACGCATCAACTTCCTATTTCCTCGCAACTATAATTGACGATGTGCCGGATAAATCTTTTCTCGTCGTGTTTCCCTCACATCGTGAGGCGGAACAAGCGTTAGAAGAAGTGCGCGCATTTCGTAACCACAACATTGAACAAGATACAGAGCAGGGAAATCGCCAAGACAATCTATACCTATTCCCTTCTTGGCAAAATACACTTTTTGAAGGCATTTCTCCAACAAATAATATATCTGTTGATCGGATGCGATGCCTGCATGACCTGATTACGAAAAATGGCAAACCTATCTCTGAAAACACATCAGAGACAACACAAAATGGTGTGGTCTTTACTACTGTTCGAGCGTTATCTTACAAATTGCCACCGCGCGACACGTTAACTTCTGCTTGTCGCAGACTTGAAATCGGTGATGAAGTAGAGTACCATGATCTGATAACTTTCCTGAATCGTAGTGGGTACCGACAAGTTGAGTTGGTGGAAGTGAAAGGGGAATTTGCACATAGAGGGGATATAATAGATGTTTTTCCTCTCACATCCGACACACCTGTTCGCCTTGATTTCTTTGGTGATGAACTTGATGAAATTCGCCTGTTTGATGCAACATCACAAGTTACAATTGAACATGATGACTCTGTTGTGGTTACACCTATGTCTGAAGTATGTCTGGCTGACATCTCAATTTCACATTGGAAATCACAAACAGAAAGACTGATGAAGACATCACCAAATACACCGGATTATATCAACTCAATACGGGAGATGACACGGGGATTAGAAGACTTTATTACAAGGAGACAAACGAATAATCCAAATATCGTTGATGAGATTCCGCAGGATATTGACGGTGTTGAAGCATTTTTACCAATGTTGTTTCCTGAAACTGGCATGCTGTCTGATTATTTACCAGACGAAACAGTGGTCTTGATGGTGGAACCGCGTTGGCAAATGCATGAAGCAGAACAGATACGTGAACAATTGCAGGAGATATACGAAAGAAGGATGGCAGAAGGAAAACTAATGCCGACTCTTGATAATATACTCGTGCCAACTGAAACGATTGAAACTGAATTAGGTCAATATCCAAACATACCGGTCTCTTTAGCAACTGCTGCATCCGATGAAAATACTGAAAATGGACCTGCTAATGTCAATCAAGAGGAGGATGATTTAGAACCGTATTTTGACTTTAAGCCACTCGGACTCGGTAGAGGCAACTATCAGATGGTAATTGATTACATCAATAGATGGATAAATAAAGACTACCTTGTCAATGTTTTTTGTGAGACACGGCAACAAGCCAAACGCGTATTAGAGATGTTGATTGAACGAGAACTGCCGTCTGAGAAATTATCCGTATCTGTTGGTTTTATCTCTGAAGGCTTCATCAGCGATTCACTCAAACTTGTTTTCATCTCTGAAAATGAGATATTTGGCAATCCGCAGAAACGGGTTGCTTCTCGAAAACGACACAAGAGTGGTGCACCAATATTAAGTCTAATTGACATGCAAGTTGGCGACCATGTTGTCCATATTTCTCACGGGATAGCGGTTTACGAAGGTATACGCCGCATGGATATTGATGGACAATCACAAGATTTCTTGATCCTTAAATATAGGGAAGAAGATAGGCTGTATGTACCAACCTACCAAGTAGACATTGTGCAGAAGTATATTGGGAACAAAGATGAGTCCTACGAACCACGAATAGACCATCTCGGTGGAAAATCTTGGCAAAACAAAAAACAACGTGCAAAAGCTGCTGTGGAGGAGATGGCAGAGGAATTACTTAAACTTTATGCGGCACGACAAGCAAATGAAGGATATAGTTTTCCGACAGAAGTGCCGTGGGAAAGCGAATTTGAGGCTCTCTTTCCATTCCAAGAAACAGACGATCAACTCCAAGCTATTGAAGACGTTAAGGCAGATATGGAGATTGATAAACCCATGGATCGACTTGTCTGTGGTGATGTTGGATATGGTAAAACAGAGGTGGCATTACGTGCTGCGTTCAAAGCTGTTATGGCAGAAAAACAGGTCGCGCTCCTTGTTCCGACAACCATTTTGGCACTTCAGCATTACGACACTTTTGAAAAAAGATTCAAACCGTTTCCGATACAAGTTGAGATGCTGAATCGTTTTCGTAGCAGGAAGGAGATACAATCGGTCAAGAAGAAACTTACAGAAGGCACAGTTGACATTGTAATCGGCACGCACTCCTTGCTTTCTGATAGTGTTACTTTTGACAATCTCGGTTTACTAATCGTTGATGAAGAACATCGCTTTGGTGTGAAACATAAAGAGAAAATCAAACAATTTAAAGAGACAGTAGATGTGTTAACACTAACAGCGACCCCAATTCCACGTACCTTACACATGTCACTTGTCGGTATTAGAGACTTTAGTATTATAAACACACCACCCGCTAATCGGTTACCGATTCAGACACAGGTGATGCCGTATAACACAAAAGTGATCCGTGATGCTATAATGAACGAGTTGTCGCGAGATGGACAGGTTTTCTTTGTCCACAACCGAGTTCAAGATATCGCTGTTATTGCTAAAAATATACAAGAACTCGCACCACATGCACGGGTTGCTATTGCACACGGACAGATGCCGGAACGTGAACTGGAAAACGTGATGTTGGAATTTGTGCGACACAAACACGATATCTTGGTCTGTACGATGATTATTGAATCTGGCTTGGACATCCCAAATGTGAATACCATCATGATCAATCGGGCTGATGCTTTCGGTTTAGCACAGTTGTATCAACTCCGGGGTCGCGTTGGACGTGCTGATGAGCAAGCCTATGGATACCTATTTTATCCACCAGACAAATCCATGACTGAACGCGCACAGAAACGTCTACAAGTTATTGAGGAATTTACTGACCTCGGTTCAGGATTTAAAATTGCTCTGAGAGACTTGGAGATCCGTGGCGCGGGAAATATACTTGGTTCACAACAACATGGACATATTACGAATGTTGGATATGAACTCTATTGTAAACTCCTTGATGATGCAGTACGTAGGTTAAAAGGTGAAAAGGTAGAGGAAGAAATTGAGACTAACATCAATTTACCGATTGAAGCATTTCTACCTGATGACTACATTCCAGACAGCCGACAGAAAATTTCTATCTATAAAAAAATATCTGCTCTGAAAAATGAAACACAGAAGGATGACCTGACCAAAGAACTCAAAGACCGATATGGGGACCTGCCGGAACCCGTTGAGATGTTATTGGAAATTACAACCATTAAACAACTATCACAAAAGTTAGGAATATCAGCAATTGTTGCTGGTGGAAATCGCATTAAAGTGACATTTGATGAAAGAAATCCGAAGATTGATGTGACTCAGTTGGTAGAAGCAATTCATGAAAACCCACAACTTGAATTACGTCCACCTGCCCAACTTTTGATTAGTATTGAAGAGATAACTGGCAAAGAATTATTAACCGAATTGCAACAAATATTGACTATGTTTGTTGTTTCTGACTAAAATATAGGTATATACAAGGCAATATAGCCTGATTATTACTGAAAGGAGATTTTTAAAGTGAAAAAAATATTTTTTGTTGTTACTGCAGTTGTAGCAACCTGCCTTCTCACCTGGTCTTTTGTCCGTTCAGACAACCACGGGGTTTCCGAAGAAGAAGTGGACAAAAGTCAAATAATATTGGCAGAGATGAAGTGGAACGGAGAACTAATACAGATTTCTCTTGATGAACTTGACGCAGCAATTGCAGAATTACCATCCTATCGTCAGCGAAATTATGCCGATAAGGAAGGAAAAGCAGAATTTTTAGAAGATTACATTGACAAAAAACTCAAATTGCTTCAAGCAACTGAACACGGTTTCGATAAACTTCAAGACCACCTTGATAAGTTAGAGGACTATACGCATCAACTCATGGTTGAAAAACTTACGGAAGTGGAAGTTGATGCAAAGGTTTCATATACCGAGGAAGACTTGAAAGCATACTATGAGGAAAACAAGGCTAATTATGTTGAAGCCGCAAAGGTGCGTGCAATATGTATTCCCCTTGATGATGAAGACTTGGCGAATGAAACATTAGACGAGATATTAGCTGGGACAGATATCGTTGAGATGGCTGTGAAACTCACGGAACAAGATAAGTTCGCAAATGGTCCTGGTAAAAGCGAAGAGGAGCCGGGCAATACAGGTTTCTTCAGTCAATCTGCTTCTCCGAGTTGGTCTGAATTCATTGAAGCTGCCTTTGAGATGGAAATCGGTGAAATGACGGATACAGTATTTGAAACCGATGTTAATGACGAAACTTTTTATCTCATTTTCCGCAAAGAGGAACACCAATCGGAACGGCAAAAGGAATTAGATGAGGTGCTGTCTGATGTAAGACGGAAAGTTGAACGGGCGGCAAAACGGGCACGGATCATTGAATGGGTAGAAGAAATCTCACAACAGGGAAAACTGAAACTGTATCCAGAAAACATCCCCACGCCTGAACCCGAAATACCCGAAGAAGAATCAGAGACACCCGATAAGTAACTATAATAAATTTAATGTCAAGGAGGAAGAATAATGTCCAAATATCGAAATATTACCTTTATACTATTTATTGCCATTCTTGCAACGCTTCCCTTCGTCTACAGTTGTGGCGACAAGGCTATCGGTGCAGATGGCACTATCATCGCTGAGTTTGAATGGGATGGAAAACACAAGATCACACTTGAAGAAATGATGCAAGAAATCAGCGAACTCCCAGAGTACAAACAACGTCAATACAAAGATAAAGCAGGTCTTGAAGAATACATGACGCTTATGGCGGAAAGCCGAATGATTCTATGTCTTGCAAAAGACAAAAACCTAAATGAAGATCAGGAAATTCTCAAGAAAGTTCAAGATTACCTTCAGGATCTAATGATTGAAAGGATTACTACACAAGAGGTAGAAAGCAAACTGATCTTGGGTGAGGCGGATTATCAAGCCTATTACGAGGCACATAAAGAAGATTATGTTCGTCCTGAACAGGTCAAACTGATGTGCATCACATTGATGAACAAAGAACGCGCCGATGAAGTCTTTGCTGAACTTAATGCGGGGAAAGATATTGCTGTTGCTGCACAAGAACTGTCTGACAGAGGTGAGTTGGTCGGACCGGGAGCGAATCCTGCTGCACCCGGCGATACTGACTTCATAAGCAGAAACTCGTATCCACCCGGCACGGAACCTTTTCTGGATGCTGCTTACAACGCTGAAATCGATGTGCTTCATCCTTCTGTTATTGAAGTGGAAGTTCAAGGCGAGAAATATTTCATGATGTTCGTGAAGAAAGAAGCAAGAGATGAATTTCAGCGACCTTTCAATGAAGAAGATGTCCGTAAAGATGTTATCAGAAGTTCCGAACGTCAAAAGCGCGAGACTTTGATGAAAGATTGGATTACACAACTCCGACAACGGGCAGAAGTCAAAACCTTCATTGACCGGATACCGGAAGATAAGAAACCTGAAGAAGAAGGAACTGAAACACCTCCAGAACAAACTTCACCTTCAGAAGAAACCACTCCAGAGGAATAGCGGTACACTTTACAACGTTTGTATGGTGGAGTCTACGGCTCCACCTACATTCACCCTACGCACAAAACCAACAACTGAGGTGCACTTATGAAACCCAATACATTCATGCCTGTACTGTTAATTGTGATCGCAATCTGTTGTATCGTAACACCAAGTTCAGCACGGATATTTGATAGAATCATTGCTTATGTCAACGATGATGTCATAACCAAACGTCGTCTTGATCTACTTGTCAATCAACGTGCCTATGAACTTCAACAGATTGAAGGATACAGTGAACGTGAAGCACTAAATACAGCAGAAAAAGAACGAGGCGAACTACTTGATAGACTCATACGGCAAAAGTTGTTGTTAGAGGCTGCATTAACACTAAAAATTCAGATAACCGATGCTGAAATAGAGGAACAGATTCAGAAATTTAAAACACAATACCGAATACCATCCGATGAAGAGTTCAAAAAAGTATTAAACCGCGATGGACTTACTTTTGAAGCATTCCGAGAGCAACTTCAAAGAAACCTTATGACTGAGAAATTAGTTATAGGAAGAATACTCTCACGTTTACAAGTTCGCGAAAGTGACGTTCAAACATTTTATGAAGAAAATAGGGATCAACTTCCAACTAAAGCAGATAGAGTGAGTTTGCGGCACATATATATCGCTTATAAGCCGAGTGACCAAGCAAAAGAGGCAGCAGCTGATGTTGTCAATCAGGCAATTGAAGAGGTCAAAGCGGATAAATCCCAATTTCAATCTGTTGCACAACGTGTCACTGCAAAACAGAATCCAAGTTCTAAAGCAGGAGCATTAATTGAGACAACACCTGCTGAAATACTTTCTTATCCCGAAATATTTCTGACTGTTCTCGCCAAACTCAAAGCAGGAGAAATCAGCGAACCAATTAAAGCAGATGATGGTATCCATGTTTTCATGGTTGAAACACGCACCGACGAAAAAATAACGTTGAGACATTTCACCGTGCAATATGAAATTAGTGATGAAGTCAAAAAGGCTGCAAGTGAAAAAACTGACGAGATATTCAAAAAATTGGAAGCTGGAGAAGATTACATTGCTCTTGCTAAAGAACATTCCGATGATACCGAAACCCGCGAGAAAGGCGGCGATCTCGGCACGCACATCCTCACTACGTTAAATCCGAAAATACAGGAAGTCGTAAAATCTATTGAAATCGGAAAGTATAGTAAACCAATTGAAACAAATATAGGTCTATACATCTACAAAATTGATGAGCGCATTACACCTGAATTGACGCAACAGGAAAAGCAACAAATTATGGCAATTCTACGCCAACAACTCTTTGAAAAAGAATGGATCGCATATACCGATACACTGATGGAAAACGCATTTATCAAAATTAAACCGGATGCAATACCAACATCTGAAGTAAAAGAAAACTAATACTGTTTGAGTAAAAAAACTGTGCAGAAAAACGAAGATTATCCACCTATATCCAAAAATCATCCTTCAAAATACAAGTTGTGTCATCTGTGTTATCCAGTAACAAAGTCAATTGAGAATACACATCGTCTTAATTGGTATATACGTGTCCTACTCTTGGCAGTAATGACATTAACTTTTCTTTTACTGCCAATACACTCCGTTCCTGCTCAGGAACAACAGACACCAGACGAACAGACTCCAATACAGGAACCCTCTGAAAATCAATCACAACCTACAACTCCAACTGCAGCTAAAGAAGGTTTAGATATTGAGAAGATGTCACCTGAAGATGATACTGTGATTGGTGATGGGGACGAGGTGATTTTGCAGGATAACCTCGTTCAGATACACGGCAATGCTCTCATCAAATTTGATAATGTAGTATTACGGGCTGACCATGTGTGGGCAGACTTCAACGATAATATAATGCGTGCTGCTGGCAATGTTTATCTTAAAGTCGGCATCGAAGAAACATATTCAGACGAACTTGTTTTCAACCTTGAAACAAAGAAAGGAATTGCACGCAATGGTTACACATTTAGCGACCCGTGGTACTTCGGTGGTAGTGAAATTTTCAAAATAGAGGATAAGAAATCTTATATCCGAGGTGGTTCTCTCACAACTTGTTCCCTCAAACACCCACACTACCATTTCAGTGTATCTGAAGTAATCATCAAAATGAATCAGGAGATGATAGCAAAGAACATTGTCTTACGTATCGGTGGCATCCCTCTGTTCTATTTTCCCGCCATCCGCAGAGACTTACGCAAAGATAAAGTTGCCAAGATTATTGTTAGAGTTGGAACAGATAGTTACCAAGGTCCAAACATCGGCATCATTCTACCCATAGCACGTAAAAGACGTTATGATGGCGCACTGCTCTATGATAGAAGTGCACGTAGAGGACAAGGTTACGGTTTTGAAGGAAAATATCGGTTCAGAGATACACAGTTTCAAGAGATACATATACCTATTCCACCTGATGCAACACAAGCACAACGCACAAAACTTGAAGAGAAGGCAAAGGAGATATATGATCGTCTTGAAGGAGATTATGACCGATATTGGCTCAAGCAACTCTTTCTTGAATACAAAATTACTGAAGAAGATGCTGACCGCGCACAGGAAGAAGCCGATGCGATCCTCAAACGTCTTACGGAAGAAGATGCTGACTTTTCGCAAATTGCACAGACAGAATCTAATCATACAGATACACGATACGACGGCGGAGATATGGGTTTCATCGCTCAAGGAGAAAAAGACAAGGATGGTAATCCATTACTTGCCCCAATCTTAGAAGAAGTCGCATTTGCCCTCAAAGAAGGTGAAGTTAGCACTCTCTTACGAACAGAATCCGTTTTCCATATCCTCAAAGTTGAGCGCGTGCTTGAGATCTACGGTGAAAAAGAGATAAGACTAAGACGCATAGATATTGCTATAGAAGCAAGCGATGAGACTCAACAAACAACCCGAACGTTAGCTGATAAAATACATGAACGCGCACTTGCAGGAGAAACCTTTGAAGAACTTGCCGCTGAATTTCCAGAAGCAAAGTTGTCTGAAATAAATGAAGGAAACGGACTCCCGCTTAATGAGATGAATTCCGGATG
The DNA here is from genome assembly GCA_965214095.1 of Candidatus Poribacteria bacterium. Classification (GTDB taxonomy): domain Bacteria; phylum Poribacteria; class WGA-4E; order WGA-4E; family WGA-3G; genus MSPOR6. The sequence continues at coordinate 5,060,102 of OZ243938.1, forward strand.
GCAATTCTCTGTTAGACGTATGAAAGAACCCGGAGATATTACAGAACGTAGTCCAGTATTTTCACCAGAAGGTCTTTATATTTTTCAATTAATCAAGAAAAATGAAACACCTGAATTTGAAGCACTTGCAGAACAGTTTAAAGCAGAATGGGAAATCTTTGAAGCGGAGGTGCTATCAACACCCAGCGAAGAAGAAAAACCCACTACAACTGACGATAATGACACGTCCTCTGAAGAAGATACTACGCCACCACCTGTACCGACAGAAGAACCAAATGAACTTACTGAAGAGGATACATCCACACAACCTTCAACGATAAAAGTTGGTGAGAGTGAAAACGGTGAAGAAGAGGAAGAAGAGGAAGAAGAGGCAACCTTTGAGGTATATCGTAAACACGGTTTTCGTGGAAGATGGGAAGACCCACGACAGGTCGCTTCCGATGCACAGAGTCTATATGCCGGAGAATACAGTCGCGTCATAAAAACCAAAGAATCGTTTCGTCTCATCAAAGTTGACAAGAAACGAAGTTACTATGGCGATATCTATCTCTACGGGGCAGACGAATATTCCTTTAGCAGACAGGATGCCTCGCGTATCGGTAGACGTTGGAATATGCGATGGGGACACAGGCAATCCTTCTATACACCTTGGGATAGCCGTCAAGAGGGGCGCCGTCCGTTGAGTTTTGTCGGAAGAACTGCATGGCGGGCATTACATTATAAAGAAGATTTAGGACTCATCAACGAATCTTCTCTAAACTCTTTTGGTATTCTTACCTACGGCACTGCATTCTCAACAGCCAGTGATAAAGACATGGATGAAGACGGCAACCTAAGATACTCCAGGGAAACCATCGGGGACTTCACCAGTAGGCTGGAAATACGGCATATCCACGATTTCTCTGAAGAAGATAATACCGCACTCCAGAAATTGCCACAATTGTCTGTGAACTTTTCTCGGATGCGATTTAGTAGACTACCTGTTTTTGAAACTATAAACAACGGGATGGTATACGTTTCAGAAAAACTAAAAACTGATCTACCGATTCTATCACTCCTTGCTTTCCCAACACTGGAAGACACCAGTTTTGATATGGATGTTGAATTCGGAAACTTCTATAGACAGACATATCGTGGTAAACATGGCGAAGAGAGGAACGTATTCCTTCAGACTTTGGATTTAGGGTTCGACTTACGCAAACAAGCAAACGTATTCATTACACCATTGCGAGAATTAAAACTAAGTGCTAATCTCAATACAAATGCAATTTGGCACGCCAAAGACCAAGACAAAAATAGGAACATTATAAGAGGTGTCTACAATGTTAGAGCCCAAGCAACAAACACTTTATTCCGTATCTACAACACAAGATTAATACCCACAGTTAGAAAGTTACGGCATGAAATTCAATCTTCACTTACCTTTGATTATCAACCGCCTATTGATGCAGATAACAGTCTTTATCCATTTGGTCCCAGCACCTATTTTTATGAGCGTAAAAGGTTAACATACAACTTCAATACCAACATAGAAATCAAAACGCGCCGCAGTCAATCCGCACATCGCATCTTCTATTTTGATACGCGATTCACAGCCGATTTCACGGAATTTGAATCGCTTTATAGACGTAAATACGAACCGATTGATAGCGATTTCACAATCGTCCCCCTACCCAGTCGCAACCTAAACATGACTGTGCGTCTGACACATGATCCAAATCCACATCCTGATGATGGAAAACAATTCAAGATGGTTGGTATTCGGACGAACATCAGGTACACCCGTCAACAATGGTATGTAAGCATCGGTAATTCCTTCAGCAAACGGCACACATCTATACGTGCATCACGTTCAATTACAGCTAATGGCAGATACCGTTTTAGCAAGGATCTGGAGTTTGATTTCAATCTCATCTACTATCCAATTGAAGGGCAATTTTACTCGCAACGTGTCAGTATAAACCGCAACTTACACGATTGGAACTTGCGTATCTCTTGGAGTAGGGTCGGTATTAAACGGGATCCTCCGTTTGACACTGTGCGACAAGATTTCACATTTCAGGTTAACTTGATTGGTGAACCGGCAGTATCTATGGGTGTCGGTTATGATGCGACAACCGATACGTGGGGAATGCACACCTTACCTGCGGGTGTTCCGTATAACGCGTTCGGATCGGGCAATTCACTGGGTCGTTCCTTCTTCTAAGTCAATAACTTCAAGTAAAAACCACACGCGTGTTTCACCAAAAGCAATTGACAAGTACAACCGTGAAGATGTATAATATCAACAAGGCAATGAGGAGGACACCAATGCTCAAAATCAACCCGCAATATCTTGTTGATGACAAAGGCGAAAAAACCGCTGCGTCCCTGACAATCAAAGAATTCCAACTGATCATGCAGCGTCTTGAAGATTTAGAAGATATTTCAGAGATGAATGCTGCAGTCGAAACCGAAACCAAGCAGAACTTATGGAATATGCCGAGACACAACTTTGAAAGTTATGTGCCTCGCGCAAGTTGAATTGGGATAAGATGGACGAGGCGGAGCATGAAACTTTTGTTAATTACCTCATCCATGAGGATCTTCAGGCACCCAAGCCTAAAGGCATGGGATTGTGTTAATCTTCTGCCAGGCTTGATGTTCTTCGGTCTTGGCTCGTAACTTTACCTGTATGCCACCGAGGGGTCCCAGCGACCCACGATACAGAACCTCAGACACTTCCGACTTTGGAAGTTGTTCAAGCGAACTATCGTCTTCGAGTTACTTGGACACGGATATAATCAACGTGCCCCGATATGCAAGACACTTCCGACTTGCTTGGGCATATAATAACAGACTTGACGTTTTCTGTCAAGCAAAATATAGGAACAGGCATTCCTCCCACACCTAAAGAAGTGGGCTTCCTGCCTGAAACGTTGGTGAGTGAGAGATATATTATGGAAAAGCAGAACCCTGTGGAACTTGAAAATATGTTTGACTTTATAAATCCAACGGCAATCCGAATAAAAGGGACACGCGTCGGTATCGAAATTGTCATTGAGCAATTTCTTAAAGGGGCAGACCCAAGGGAAATTCAACGGCTCTATCCGAATCTGACGTTGGGGCAGATTTATGTTACGATTACCTATTATCTGTTCAATAAGGAGAAAATTGATGCCTATATTGCAAAGGGCATCAAACAAGCTGAGGCTGCTTATGAGGAACAACTAAAAAACCCGTCTCCTGGTGTCAAACGCCTCATGAAAATTAAAGCGGAACTTGAAGCACAAGGACATTATTCAGCGTAATAATGAATAAATACCAAATTCGCTTTCTGCTTGATGAAAACACCTCGCATGTTATCCAAGATGGACTCAAGCGAAAACAACCAGAAGTTGAGGTTCGGGTCATTGGAAGTGAAGGTGTACCACCACTCAGCACAAAAGATGAGGATATTCTTGAATTTCTGGAACGTGAGGGATACATCCTCGTCTCATCAAACCGAAGTACAATGCCGGTACATTTGCGTGAACATCTTCAAAAAGGCAGACATATTCCCGGTATTTTACTATTACGTCCTCGTGCCTCTTACCAGCAAATTATTGATACGCTTGAATTGATATGTCTAGCAAGTGTGCTAGAAGATTTCCGAGATCAGATAACATATATTCCGTACTGATATTCAGTGATTATGCAAAACCCCTACAGTGAAAACCAACTTGTAGAACAACCCGCAATCGCGCTTCTTAAAGAAATAGGGTGGTATACCCAGGATTGTTCAAACGAATTTGAGGACAATAGCGAAATTAGAACTGGCAGAGAAGCAAAATTGGAAGTGCTACTAACAGATAGACCCCGCGCAATGTTAGAACGGTTCAACCCCGATGCACCTGAACACGCTATTGAGTCCGCTATTGAAGAATTGATGCAATCACGTAAAGTAAGGAAATGCTATTTATGCTACTCAAAGACCGTATCAGCATCATAACAGGCGGGAGTTCAGGTATAGGACGTGGAATCGCGCTTGAATTCGCACGTGAAGGTGCAAACGTGGTCATTGCCGATAAACAAGAATCCCCACTACAAGGCAAATTTCACGAAAAAGACACAACAACCCCCACCGTCCAAGAAATAGAGAAATTAGGTTCTCAAGGGATATTCGTCCAAACTGATGTCTCCGATGAATCTCAGGTTACCCGACTGGTCCAGCAAACCGTTGATCATTTCGGTGGAGTAGATATCCTCGTCAACAATGCAGGTATCCATATTCCCGGTGGTTCACAAGACATATCTATTGCTGAGTGGGACAAAGTTGTGGGAGTAAATCTGAGAGGTGTTTTCCTAACTACTAAACTGACTATCCCGCACCTAAAAAAGTCTGATTTTGGTAGGATAATCCAAATTGCATCTATACATGCCTATGGTGGTGGTGCAGGTCCTGCTTATGCTTCTGCAAAAGCCGCTGTCGTCAATATGGTTAAGGACACTGCATTAGAGGTGGGGAAATATGGAATCACAGTCAACGCAATCTCACCAGGATACATTGAGACTGCAATACAAGATTACCTTACTCTTGAACAGATTGAGTCGTCATTGGAAAAGACACCGATGCAGCGTTTAGGTCTGCCGAAAGACATCGGACGTGCAGCAGTATTCTTCGCATCTGATGATGCTGAATGGATAACTGGCACCTCACTTCTTGTTGATGGCGGAGCCAGTGCAAAAACGTAGCAGGAAAGTTTCAAACATAAGAATATCGTAGGAGGGGTTTCAACCCCGATTGTCTGATAGCCAAATGCCAAACAAAACACATACCACAGCCGTTGTCCTCATCCCACCGCAAGAAATACAACCCCCTATCCAAGCCATACGTGAAGTGCATGATCGCAACTATGTGCGATGGATGCCGCACATAACATTGCTCTATCCATTTGCACCACAGCAAGAATTCCAAGATATAATCCCATCACTTGCAGAAGCTGCACAACAGACAGATTCGTTTTCTATATCATTTGAATCATTTGATGCATTTAAACATCGTAAATCGAGTACACTTTTCCTTGTCCCCGAACCAAAAGACGCAATCGTGGATTTGCACAGAACATTGACACAACAACTGCCTGACTACGACGACACCGCAAGGTTCCCAAGTGGATTCAATCCTCATCTATCTGTTGGGCAATTTGCACACGGATTACTTGACCATGCACAACAGAAATTACAGAATGAGTGGAAACCAATACAATACCAAGTTGAATCCCTATCACTTATCTATAGGTCAGCAGAAACGAATGATAGGTTTGTCGTAGCCGAAACCTTTACCTTCAGCAAAGGAGTTTAGAAATGAACAAAAAATATATGATCTTTTCCATCTTAACCTCAATTTTAGTCTTAGGTTTTTCTCTATCAGGTTGCGAAAGGCTCAAACAGGTAACTACACCTGAAACTACTCCTACGATTAAAATTGGTATCATCCAACCATCAGGTTACTACACCAGTTTTGCCAAGGGTGCACAACTTGCTCAAACCCAAATCAATAATAGCGAAGGCATTTTGGGAATGGAGATTGAATTACTCATCAAGGATAATCAAGAAGCACGTCCAGTTCCAAATGCTGAAGAGAGTGTCAAGATTGCAAAAACATTGATTCAACAGGAAGATGTTCTTGCCATACTCGGTCCCATTTTCTCGAACAATTCCATCCAAGTTGCCCCTGTAGTACAACAACTTGAACGGCCTATGATTTCCGGTTCTGCTGGTAATGATGTGACCTCAGCAGGCGATTTTATCTTTCTCGTCGTTCCACCAACTTCCGTTCAAGCCGGAGCAACTGCTGAATTCGCTTATGATATATCCGAACTCGGCGCGAAAACTGCAGCGACCATATTTCATAGCGACAGTGAATATACCGAGACACTTGCACAAGCCTTTGAAACTCACTTCCAAGAACTCGGTGGGAAAATCGTAGCAAGCGAAACCTATCAAATTGGCGATCAGAAATTTGACACACAATTAACAAATGTCCAAGCTGCATCGCCTGATGTTCTATATATAGCAGGTGTGTTACCGGATGTTCTCTTTGTAACCGCACAAGCCAGAGAAATGGGTATTGAAGCGACCTTCCTTGGAACCGGTAGTTGGGACGAACCTCAGAAACTATTCTCCATTTTAGATAACAATGAACCTTTAGAAGGAAGTTACTTCGCATCTAATTTTAGTCCAGAATTACAACATACTGAAAAGTTTGTTAATGCTTATGAGAGTATGTTTAACGAAAAACCCGACAGTACTGCAGCGTCAGGATACGACGCTATGTCAATTTTAGCGAATGCAATTGAAAAAGCACAAACGCTCAATCCCATAGCAATTCGTGATGCATTAGCAAATATTACTGACTATCAAGGTGCATCCACCATATTACACTTTGATGAGAACAGACATCCGGTCAAAAGCCTGTCGCTCCACACAATACGCGATGAACAGATCGTTCTCTATAAAGTGATTGATCCGTAGTCCTACGTATCTTCTCCGCATCAAATAGACCTAAATTGTCCAGTTACTTAGTTAATCTACAAGGTGCTCTACCCCAATAGACCAGAGATTTTACTTGACGCACATCTAACTCTCCATTAGAATTGAGAAAAAACACATCTCTACCAGCTTAACATGTCAAGTTCTACACATATACTCTCAATAGATCAAGGAACAACAGGATCAACCATACTCCTTGTAGATACACAAGGCAACATCGTATCACAATCATATCAGGTATTCACTCAACATTATCCGAAACCAGGATGGGTAGAACATGACCCTGATGAGATTTGGAGTGCTACACAAAGTGCTATCGTTGAAGTGCTAAATTCCTTGGAAAATAAGAAGAGTATTGCCGCAATTGGTATCACTAATCAACGTGAAACCACTGTCGTATGGAATCGAAAGACAGGGAAACCTATTCACCCAGCAATTGTGTGGCAATGCAGAAGGACAGCAGATGTCTGTGAAAATCTCAATGCTCAAAAGGGTGTTGCATCACAAGTAAAAGCAAAAACTGGACTTGTGATTGATCCTTATTTTTCAGGCACAAAGGTAGCGTGGATCCTTGACAACATCAGTGGTGCGAGAGAAAAAGCAGAACGTGGTGAACTCGCTTTCGGAACTATTGATACTTGGTTGCTATGGAAGCTGACAAATGGCACCGTCCATAAAACTGATTACACAAACGCATCACGAACGTTACTATTTAACATAGAAACCCTTGCTTGGGATGAAGATCTTTTAGATATTTTTAATGTTCCGAAGCCTATTTTACCTGAAGTTAAGCCATCGGCATGCAACTTTGGAAATGCTAAAATCGCACTATTAGACGGAATTCCCATTGCTGGGATTGCGGGTGATCAACAATCTGCGTTGTTCGGTCAATTATGTTGGCAACCTGGGATGGTGAAAAACACTTATGGCACAGGGTGTTTCCTGATGCTAAATACCGGTACAGATAGAGTTGAATCCAATTCAGGTCTATTAACGACATTAGCTTGTAGTTTAGATGAGAAACCAGTCTATGCATTGGAAGGTAGTGTGTTTATTGCTGGGGCAGCAATACAGTGGCTCAGAGATGAACTACAAATAATAGAATCTGCTGATGAGACAGAAGGGATTGCGAACCGTGTGAACGATTCAGCAGGTGTCATCGTTGTACCAGCATTTACTGGACTCGGTGCCCCATATTGGGACGCTGAGGTACGAGGTGCTATCTTTGGATTAACACGAGGGACAAACCGTGAACATATCGTTCGTGCTACACTGGAATCCATTGCATATCAGACTGCTGATGTAGTCTCTGCTATGGCAGTAGATGCGGGGACTCCGCTCAAGAAGTTACGTGTAGACGGTGGTGCTGTGGCTAACAATTTCTTGATGCAGTTTCAAGCGGATATATTAGGTATAGACGTGGAACGACCTACACAAATTGAGACAACGGGTCTCGGTGCTGCTTACCTTGCTGGAATCACTGCGGGTGTATGGCAAGACATTGATAAGCTTGAGTTACACCGAGAAATTGATCGTGTGTTTTCACCTCAGATGGATCCTACACAACGTCAAGAGAAACTTGCACACTGGTGTAACACAATACAAAGGTTGAGCAATGCTGCACACGGAGAATAGCGATGCGTCTCCAGTGGAAATACTCTTTGATAATAAACTTGACAGTTATTGCTGTCCTTGTCGCTTTCTATTTCTTTGACAGTTATAGGTTGCGGAAAGAGATGAGTGCACTTCACGCAGTCGGAGTAGAACAAGGTACAGCCATAAAACTAATTGCTGAGAACACTATTCTCAATCCAATTGTTGATGAAATTACTGCGTCACAAGCATTTAATCCAGACCGTATTGATCAAGTGATCAATAGACTCAAAGATGAAAACCCAGATATGAAGGATGTATTGAATGTGGAAGTCACATTAGGTGATTCGCGTGTGCGTGCCAGTTTATTATCACGCGTAATCCCAACACATATACATTTAGGAGAGGAACACTTTCTTGAGATTGATACAAAAGGAGCAATCACCGATACGATTGAGGAGAAAAACGTTACATATATCATTTTACCATATACAATTCCACCGAAGAAGTTAGAACCTACGCATCTGGAAGCTCAAAAATCGATGAAAGTTGAAGACATTCCGATGGAATTCTGGCAAATGTTTTTGTCTCAAGATGTTGTTTTGCCACCTGATACATCCGTACAAATTGAGGGAATCCAATCTGAATTACAAGACCAAATTGATCTTCTTAATCAAGGCAAGTTCTCATTCAAACTATGGCGGATGTTCTTCGCAAACCAGATATATTTATCTCCTGATGCTTCGGTGAATATAGATCTGAAAAACAACCGATGGCAAATTTCAGATTCAGTGAATAAGCACATGTATGATTTTTGGCTTGAGGATGACACCTTCTGGATTCACATGTCAAACGTCAATACTGGCTATATACGAGTGCTATACGATGTGCCATCTATTGCAAAATCTATACGTTCATCCCTGTTAATGCACGCAATTTTCATCGTCATTGTCGGTATATTGTTGGTGGTACTGTTTGATTTGATGACGAATAAACTGATTATTAAACCGCTTGCACGCATGACAGAAATCATCCAAAATGCTGAAACTGGAAATCTTTCATCCTACTTAAGACGAAATTATGCATCAGACGAGATTAGCAAGGCTACTCGTAATTTAGTGCGAATGTTTATCCAACTGAAAACATCTCATTCAAGAAAAATAGCAGCACTGGGACAATTCGCCGGGGGTGTCGCACATGAAATACGGAATCCGCTTAATTCTATCGGAATGACCGCACAACATCTTAAATCAATTTTTTCACAACCCGATGTCAAACCAGAAGATATTGAGGAAGCCAGAGAATTATTAGACATTGTTGATGAGAAAATAGGAGAATTAAAGCAAACTTCAGAACAATTTTTGACGCTCAATCGTCCACGAAAACTTGATCTAACAACGGTAAATCTAAATCAACTCTTAGATTCCGTCTTATCCGAATTCACACTGATTTCGGAAGGGTCTAACGTCCAAATCAACAAGATATACAACGATGAACTCCCAGATTTGCAATTAGATGAAATGTTGATGCGTCAGACGATATTTAACTTCGTGCAAAACTGCATTCAGGCAATGCCGAAAGGTGGAAGTATTTATCTCACCACATCCGTTGAAGAGATAAATGGAGCGACTTATGTTTCACTTGAAATACGAGATACAGGTATCGGCATTCCAGAAGAGTATCAGGAACGGATTTACGATGCGTATTTCACCACTAAAGACGAAGACGGCGGAATAGGTCTTGGACTTGCAATTTCACATCAGATAATCACCGCTCATCAAGGTAAGGTTGAACTCAGGAGCAAAATCGGTATGGGAACTGCGTTTAAAATAACTTTTCCTGTCAAAAAAACAGCGATTGAACAATAAATTTGGAGATAATAGACATGCCATCAATACTGATTGTAGACGATGACAAAGCACAACTCACCATTCTGCAACGAATCTTACAACGCGAAGGGTACGATGTTGATACGGTAGAAGATAGCACATCAGCACTTGAAAAAATAAAGGAACAGATGTTTGATGTCGTCATCAGCGACATGTGGATGTCCTCACGATTTGAGGGACGCGACCTGCTACGAGAAATAAAAAAGGTTGATCCTGCGTTACCTGTCTTGATTATCACGGCTTATGCAGAATTGAACGATGCAGTCAATCTCGTCGCTCATGAAGGGGCATTCTACTACCTCGAAAAACCGATTGATGATATTAATGTGTTGAAACGTGAGGTTAATCGCGCCTTGCAAACTCGCGGTGCCTTTGCTGAAGGTGAACCTAATACGGATGACAAGATATCAGTGATTGATGTAGACTATATTGTAGGGGAAAGCGATAAGATGCAACAACTCTTCAAGAATATGTCTCGTGTCATTCACCGAGGGGTTAGACAAGTGCTCATCACAGGTGAGACAGGTAGTGGGAAAAGCCTTGTTGCGCGCGCACTTCACGAATTTGGAAATCGCAAAGATAAACCTTTTGTGTCTATTAATTGTGGTGCCATTGCAGAAACCTTAATTGAGAGTGAACTATTTGGACATGAAAAAGGAGCATTTACTGATGCAGTTCAGCAGAAGAAAGGTATCTTTGAAATTGCGGATACTGGCACGTTATTCCTTGATGAAATCGGAGATATTTCCGTTCAAATGCAAAGCACACTGCTGCATGTATTAGAAAAACATGAGATACGGAGAATTGGTGGTAGTCAGACTATAAATGTTGATGTGTGCGTCATCGCCGCAACCAATAAAAACCTTGTGGAAGCAGTGAAAGACGGCACTTTTCGTTCTGATCTCTACTTCAGATTGAACGTTATTCCGCTTCATCTGTCACCGCTTCGTGAACGCGTTGAGGACATTCCGATTCTCGTGAATTACTTAATACAAAAGTTTAGCAATGAGTATGTGGATGCAGAACCGAAACAGGTCTCACAACGTGCAATGTCTGCTCTATGCCGATATGATTGGCCAGGAAACGTGCGACAATTGGAAAACTATCTGCATCGTATCTATGTTCTCTCCGAAAACGCTTCTATTGACTTAGATCAACTCCCTCCTGAAATAATAGATACTTCGCTTCCCACCACAGATTTTGACATTGACATTCCAGAGAGTGGTGTTTCCTTGGAAGAGATTATCAAGGAATATGTGAGTGCTGCCTTGACAAAAACGAATGGCACACAAACCAAAGCAGCGGAATTGTTAGGTATCTCGCGCCGTCAACTTCAGCATCGTATGCAGAGTTATGGATTGCAGAGTCAAGATTTTAAAGGTGAGGAATAGGTTTAGTTAGTAACGCTGTAGGTTTTGATCAATCTCATTTGCCCACCGATCAATTCCACCGACAACACTCAGCACAGACTTGAATCCAAGTTGTTGTAGCAGATATGCGGCATCCAAACTCCGCATGCCGTGATGACAATAAACAACGATTCCATCTATTGGTGAGAGTTCACCAAACCGCTTCGGTAGTTCTCCGAGAGGAATAGACACTGCACCCTCAATATGCACGAGTTGATACTCCCATTCTTCCCTGACATCAAGTAACACAAAATCCCTGCCTGAATCAATCATATATTTTAACTCATTGGGGTGAATGGTGTATTCTTCAGGATCGTAGGGAAAGATAGCCTCTTCTACGCTGGGTGCTGCTTTCGGCAATGCTCCGTTACGTGAGGCAATGCGGAGGGAATCCCAGATTTTATACAACATTTCTCTGATACGTCTAAACATGTCCTGTTCTCATCCAAAATGCAAATACCTAAAATGTAACTGTTATACCTAAAGTTGGAACGATAGGAAATAGCGGTTCTTCTTCAATAACACAATCTGTAATGGTATCTGTTTCCTCATCTCGCTCTTCACCGAAAGCGTATTGATCAACATTGGTGTGATTATATAAATTCAAGACTTGAAAATACCATGTGAGTGTCCATCGTCTATAGGGACTCCGTTTTGTTATCCGAAAATCAAGACTGTGATAAGATGGTAATCGTTCCGTATGTGTTTCACCAAATAGTCGGTTACAAGCAATAATGGTATTGCCATCATCTGAAAGCACATTCTTGTGTTCCAAAGGTGTTCTTGGATCCCCTGTATGGAAACGCCAACTGAAATAGAGATGCCACGTTGAGGTGATCTGTTGACTGCAGCTCAAAAAGATGGAGTGCCTTCGATCATACTGTCGATAGATGGTCTGGTCTTCAGATGTTTCTTCTGCAATACCGTAAGCATATCCAAGTCCCCATGTCAACCGAGATGAGACTGCTTGTGTAGCGAAGATGTCAAATCCTTTTGCCTCCGCTGATTCAGCGGGGGTAAAAATCTGCAATTGTCGTCCGAATTCTCTTAATCTGCCTACCAGGTTGTCATATTTCTTGTAGTAGCCTTCAAGTCGAATGAGGAAATTGTTTTTGAGACTATATTCCCCACCGAGAATGTAATGAGTTGCTTGTTCTGCACGTCCAACGGTCTGAATATCATCTTCCACAGGAATAGACATCATGTCAACAGGTTGGTGATAAAGACCCCACGCTGCTCGTAGGATAAGGTTATCCATTGGACGGAATGCGAGTGCAACGCGTGGACCAATCTCGTAGTTTTGAATATCCGAATCCCTATAGTTTTGAACAACATAACGTCCACCTAAGTTGACAGCAAGTTTCGGATGAATCTGCCACTCATCTTGTAGAAACAACTTGACATCACTCCCACTATCGTCAATGTCAGCGAGTATTGGGTCGCTATAGTTGTTAATTCCCGCCCTTCTCTCTCGGACAAAGTAATCGTATTGTGCTGCTAACCAACGCCACTCTATACCGCTACGGAATGTATGTTTATCCCAAACGTTTGCGGTTAGTTCTGCTTTTGTTCCAACAAAACGGAAATCACGGATATCACGATTTGCTTCACCAGACATCCTGTCTCGACTTGAAGTACCACCGAATACATAAACATCTGTCAGGTATGAAGTTCCAAATGCATGCCGCCACTTCAACCACACCGTTGAATTGTTATACAGCGAATCCAAGTTGTTATCAACATCATCAATGCGTATCAGATTCTTATCCCATCCGTATATACCGTTTAACGTGAGTGTATCTGCTTCTGATAACTGATAAGTCATTTTTCCGTAGACATCAGCATATTGCGGTTTGTAGTTTTCGTCAATATCCATCAGTGCGAGAATTATGTCAATGTATCCACGTCTTGCTGAGAGTAGCCATCCACCTTTATCTGTAAGAGGACCTTCCATCATTGCAGTTGCGTTTATTAGGTCTATGCCAAAGTTCGCAGATACCTTTTTGGAATTTGGCATCTTTGTTGTAATATCAAACACACCGGACATTTTCTGTCCGTATTCTGCTGGGAATCCGCCCATCAGTAGATCTGCGCGGTGGATTAGGCCGAGTCCAATCAACGAAATAGCACCCCCGAAATCCTGCAGATGATACGGATCATAGAGTTCCATGCCATCCAACCTAACAGCGACACCGTCCTTTTCACCGCCTCTCACGCTGAAACGCGCGCTATAATCGCTTGCCATCACTCCCGGTAAATTATGTCCTGACCGCATTATATCGTTGTCAACTAACGGGAATCTTTCTATTTCTTGTTTTGAAAGAGAGAGTTGTGGTGTGGGACCGTCATATATCGTAAAACGTCCCGGCGTGACAACAATTGGATCCAGTTCAATCGGTTTCTGGTTCTCTTGGGCATGCACCCAAAGAAAACTTGTGATATGTATAAAGAGGATAAGGAAAACGAGACATTTGATGGTGGACATCTTGTAACCTAACTATCAGAAATGAAGACATGCGAATTATAACATTCTTTTGAGTGAGAGTCAATGAATTAGGTGTTAGGACTGGCTATTTAGTTTTAGGATTTTGGTGGTTCAGACAAAAGGGAACAAAAGTACCCACATACAATAATCAGTCGGTAGATTTTGTCAAAAACTCAACACATTCCATGTCAACTTTATGGTCTGCATTGTCAATCTCAGTCCCAACGAGTCTATCTTCTGCATCATAATCAAGTAGGATACCCTAACCAGCTGGAAACAGGAAGCGGGACCATGTGTCTCCATGATTGAAGCATACCGTGAACTAAACAGCAACCACCCGCTGCTGTCCTTCTCTATTCTCTGAAGGAATAATCCGGATCTCAATATCGCGATTCAACTGATTAAGAAACCTCATCAATTGCTCAACGTTGTAGTCAGAAAGTTTAGCGGCTTTAAGGCGAGAAACTTCAGTGTTTTTAATGCCAAGGAGTTTCGCAGCCTCGACCTGAGTGAGTTTTCGTTCCTTCAGAATTCGGAAAATCTCAGCTCCCAACTGAGCTTTTAGCAGTTCTTTCTCCGAGACCTCATCAGAAAAACCCAAATCCTTGAAGATATTCCCGCTGCCTTCTTCAACTTTAATGTTACTGCTCATAATTCTTTCTCCATCTCCTTAGCTCGTCTTAATCTTCGTTTAATCAAGTCAATATCCTTCTTTGGGGTTCTAATTCCACGTTTTGATTTCTTTTGAAAACAGTGCAGTACATACATGCTTCGACCAATTTTAACCGAGTAAACGACTCGGTAAGTATCCGTAGCGTAGGTATCGACAAGTTCAAACACTCCAGATTCTATACCCTTCATGGGTTTTGCCGATGGCGGGGTCTCGCCAATTTGTACACGATACAAAGCGTGTCCAATATCCTTACGCACCTGCTCCGGGAAAGCCTGTAACCTTTCTTTTGAATCACCAACCCACTGAACGTTTCTGGGGGTTGTTATCTCATGTTCCATATCCTATTGTAACGCATTAACTTATATTTTTGCAAGTCCAAAGTTATCAAATGGTTAATAGGGTGTGTATAGTTTTTGGCTAATATCTCGTTATCCATTGTTGTACAAGGTCTCTGTGTCCTACCATCTGACAATTACACAACAACGGCAGGGCACAGAGCCCCTGCACTATAATAAGTAGTCCGAAATTAATGCCAAAACTATACACACTATCTCTATACATCAAAAACACGCAAATAATCGTCAAGGGTTTCAACCCTACGGATGCATGTGAGTTTGTCACCATCAACGAGATATTCGGGAGGACTCATCTTTAGGTTATAGTTGGAACTCATAGCGTGGCAATATGCACCCGCATCGCATACAACAAGTCCTGTGCCTTCTGGAGGTGTGGACAGTTTGCGTTCCTTACCCAGAAAATCAGCAGATTCGCAGACGGGACCTACGATATCATAGGTTTCAACTTTACCATTAACGGGTTCAATTAACTCAATATGTTGGTAGGTATCGTAAAGACTTGGACGTATCAGTTCTGCCATACTACCATCCGTGACGATAAAATGTTTGTTTCCATTCGTCTTTACTCCTGTGACACGGTTGACGAAAACTGCAGTATTCCCGATGATAGACCGACCCGGTTCAATGATTAACGTTATGTCGTCTGTGAGTAGACCCCGAATTGAGTCGATGAGATTTGTGGGTGTAGGAATATCTTCCCCTGAACGTTCATAGTCAATTCCCAACCCACCGCCAATGTTTAAATATTGTGCAGAAAAACCTTCCGCTTGAATAGACCTCATGAAATCGAGCATTATTTCTGTAGCATCTCGGAAGATTCGCACCTTTTTGATCGTTGAACCTAAATGACAGTGAACGCCGACTAAATTCAGCAGATTATCCTTACGAATTTCATCTAAAAACCAATTGAGTCGTTCATTGCGTATGCCGAACTTTGAGTTTTTCATGCCTGTTGAGACATACGGGTGCACCTCTGGATCAACATCGGGATTGATACGGATAAGGACATTTGCAGGAATATCAAGTTGCTTTGCTGTTTGCTGTATATGTCGCAAGTCAAACTCACTGTCAATGTTGATAAGTACTTCGTGTTCAACAGCAAGACTGAGTTCCTCCAGTGTTTTTCCATTACCGTTTAGAATTGTCCGTTTCAGATCAAATCCTGCAGCTAATGATAACTTCAGTTCGTTCCCGCTGACAAGCACTGCTCCACTACCGAGTTCGTTGAGGTGCTTTAGGAGTGTAAGATTGTTGTTTGCCTTTACTGCATAACCAATGATAGCGTTGATACCACCAAGTGCATTTTGATATGCATTGTAGTTTGCCTCAAGCTGATCGAGACTGTAGAGATAAAATGGACTGTAGGACACTTCATCTTGAATGTCCTTCACTTTCAAATTTTCGCAATATAGGTATCCGTCTTTATAGTGAAAACTCATATTTGTACTTCTACACTTTCTCTTTTTGTTGGATGATTCGTTAATTTCCCTTACCTCGTTATTAACAAGACTTCAAGCGGGTAGACACTGTT
Organism: Candidatus Poribacteria bacterium; assembly: GCA_965214095.1. GTDB lineage: Bacteria > Poribacteria > WGA-4E > WGA-4E > WGA-3G > MSPOR6. The sequence goes on from OZ243938.1 coordinate 5,076,551, forward strand.
TATTGTTGAAAGAAATAATCTCCGTTATTTCTGATATTTAAGAATATAAATCGGGTTGGAAACCCCTGCTACAATAGACAGGGCATGGATTTAATACTCGCGTTTATGCCAATCGTCTTCCCACAAGTTGAATGAACCTTCGCGATAGGGGTGTTGTGCGATGAGTTCCTCATTCAGTTTCATCCCAAGCCCCGGACCATCGGGTAGACTAAAGTATCCATCAATGACTTCGGGACAACCCGTTGCTGCTTCTTTTACCCATGCCTCAGAGAAATCGTTGAAATGCTCCTGAATTTTGAAGTTCGTGGTGCATGCGGCGAAGTGCAATGCAGTAGCAGTTGAGACTGGACCACCAACATTGTGTGGTGCTACTGTCATATAACACATGTCCCCCATTGCAGCGATTTTCTTCGTTTCTAAGAATCCTCCCGTCTGTGTAATATCGGGTTGTAGGATATCTGCAGCTTGAAGGTTAATCAATTCGCGATACTCGTATTTATTGTGGAGACGTTCACCTGTGGCAACTGGTAGGTTGATACTATCGGATGCTTTTGCGAGTGCTGCGATGTTATCGGGAGGTACAGGTTCTTCAACCCAACTCGGTTTGAATTGTTCCAATTCTGCTGCGATTTCTATGGCTGTGTATGGACTAAATCGACCATGCATCTCTACCAGTATTTCAACATCTGGTCCCACTGCACCACGCACAGCTTCTACAAGAGAAACGGATTTCAGTTTCTCCTCATAAGAGAGTTCATAGTAACCCGCTCCGAATGGATCAAATTTGAGTGCTTTATATCCTTTTTCAATCACTTTTTTGGCGGCATCGTGAAACTCCTCTGGTGTGCGTTCAACACGATACCAACCGTTGGCGTATGCTTTGATTTTATCACGGCAAGCACCCCCAAGCAGGCGATATACCGGTTGATTCAATGCTTTACCGATAATATCCCAACATGCAATTTCAATGACGCTTATGCCAGTAGCGACGATTTCACCCGCGCGTCCATAGTCGTCACGAAACATGCGTTGATAAAGGTCTTCTGTATTAAACGGGTCACTTCCAATGACGTGCCTGCGTTTTGCACCGTCGATATAAGCCACAAGTGCGTCTGTGCGGTTATTCATACGCACTTCACTGATACCTGTTAAACCTTCATCGGTTTCAACTTTTACGAAGGTCAAATTCCGCCAACTTGTTCCCATGACAAGGGTAATAACATCTGTGATTTTCATCTAATTTCTCACTTCTCCTTCCGTAACTCTGCGTTGTCCACTGCCCTGTTGTGGTACGGGTTCAATCGTCGGTGCATCTTCTCCTGCTTCAACCATTCTACGTATCAATCTTTCACGCATTGCCTCCGATACTGTTTCATGTGAACGCAATCCGATAAGATTTCGTAACTCGTACGGATCGGCTTGCAGGTCATAGAGGTATTGTTCAACATATACATCAGAACCACCACCACTACCACTTCCTTTAGGTGCATCTACGCAGTATTTCCATCGTTGTGTTCGCACCGACCGTCCGATTTGTGCTTCACTAATTTGGACAAACACCTCCTCTTGCCAATCCTCAGTCTCACCACGTGTAAGTGGAAGAATGGATCTTCCTTGCATCTCATCAGGAACTTCTAATCCTGCTGCATCCAGCAGTGTCGGGGGAAGGTCTACAAGACTTACAAGTTGTTGTATCTGTCCACCTCCTGTGAAATCTGCACCGTGAAATGCAGTCGGAACGCGTATAGAACTTTCGTGACATGAACGTTTATATTCACTATTGCGAGTCTTGAAATGGCACCCGTGGTCTGAAGTGAACAGAATAATTGTATTATCTAAGAGATCAAGGCTTTTCAACGCATCCAATAGTCTTCCGAGTGCTTCATCAAGCCTTTTCACCATGCCATAGTAGCCACCTAAATGCTGGTGTGTTGATCCACCCAGCGCGGCAAGGTCAGGTGGTATCCATTTCCCCGTGTATCTTTCTCTATATCCATCTGGCGGTGGGTAATCGTCAAGATGGTTTTGGTGATGTGGTTCAATATAGGATGTAAATAGATAGAAAGGATCGTCTTTGTTCTGGTCCACATACCTTATCACAGCATCGGTTAACGCATCTACACGGTAACCGGGTAAGTCAACAGGTTCACCGTCATTATCAAATAGTCTTGTTTGGTATGCATCAGAAGTCATTTCCAAGACATTGGAGGCTAACCAATAATCGTATCCACCACGATTTTCTTGTGGAACTGCACCAGTGCTACCTGTATGGAGGTGCCACTTGCCTATGTATCCAGTATTGTAGCCTGCATCTCCGAAGTGATGTGCGAGTGTTTTTAGGTCTGGCGATAGTGGAATTCCGTTTCGGTGACATCCAGTTGTGGTCGCGTATAACCCTGTCTGCAAACATGATCGGGCAGGTCCACAGACGGGTTGGCATGTAAAGGATCGGCGGACATGTGTGCCTTGTTGTGCCATTCGGTCAAAGTTCGGCATCAAGTCAAGCGGATTACCGTGCAATCCTGATGTGTCCCACCGTTGTTGGTCAGTGAAAAAGACAATGACATTCGGTTGATTTTTGTCGGTTTGTGGCATATCTCTGTTTTCCTCTCTATTCAGTTTGGCTTATGTTATTTTAATGATTTGTATAATGGATGTCAAGTAGAAAGTGGAAGTAATCTTAGGGATACAGATGTAGGTGAAAAATGCAGTAAACAGTGATATAATTCCCAATTAGGTATAGATAGATGAAAAACCTTTTGTTTGATTATCCCAGAAAAGACACTATAATTCAGATAGGTGATAGACAAATCAAACTCACGATTGTTGATGATCCAGATCGATTCTTGGATACATTGAGTCGTGAGGATTGTGATGGGAGACTGTATCTACCGTACTGGACATACCTCTGGGAATCTTCTATAGGACTGGCACGTCACGCATCTGAGTTGGGTAATACAATTGCCGGACAACATATCCTTGAGATCGGTTGTGGTTTTGGACTTGCAGGAATAGTTGCCAGCCAAGTGGGAGCAGAGGTGATTTTTTCAGATTTTGAATATGATGCTCTTCTATTTGCACAACACAATGCACAGCAAAATGGTATTCGTTCTGTAGATTATGTTCAGGTGGATTGGAATACGCCGTGCTTTCAATGTCAATTTGATGTCATACTTGCATCTGATGTGATATATGAGGAACAGAATTGGCACCCCATAGTTCAATTACTAAAGAACTATCTAAAACCTGATGGCATTGCTATTTTTTCTGAACCGAATCGCAAAAACGCAGGTGGATTTTTCAAAGATATTCGTAAAAACGGATTTACCTTTGAAAAATTCACTTGCTTTGTCACGTTAGACAATAAGGAAAGACAGGTTAACCTATACACAATTCAAAGGAATTAGTCAGAATTCTCATCCTCAGGTTGTTTTGCTGGATGAATTTCATAAGTGGTTCCCTTGTAAGAAACAATCACATGTTTTCCTATTGAAAGATATTGTGAGATATCAGGTTCTTTCTTTAGCAGATCAAAATATGCATCGGTACCAAATTCAATCTTCTTGGTCTTTGTCTCAGATTTATATGTGGTATCAACCCAAACACCATCTTTAAGATGGAAGGTTTTATTTTTCACCTGCTTAATTGTAATTGCCGTTTCTGCTAACTGCTCACCTTTCTGGAGTTTTTGTAACTCTATACTTTCTAGAACCACCATTTCTCTTGCGCTTGGTGCAGTTACAGGTTGTACCAAATCAACATTAACTCTCGATTCACTGACCTTTGGAGCATGGGTACTAACAGATCGTGCCATTTTTGCATAAAGATCTGATCTCCCTCTTTGTGAGCGACTTAAAACTGGATTCTGTTTCTGTTCTTCTGTTACAAGAAATGACGTGTAAGGCGTCATGATCCCGTACTTTTCGCTGAGTCGCACAATTTCCTCTTCCAATTCCTTATTTTCTCCGTTTAGCCTAACTTCGTCAACAAGATATGCAACCTTACGTTGTGCCCACAACCTTGGGAGAAATTGGTGATCGGACTCATTCTTTGGGAACTTTGCATTATTGGAGAATTCCTTTCTTTCTCCGTTGATGTCTCCATGCAAAATCAATTCAGATTTCCCGCTGCCTACATATCTGCCAAGTACAGTCAACTGGGAACCGCGAAATAGATGTGGTAACTTCCGCGGATAGAGATTTTTTGTTTTTATGTTCTCTATTTCCAAATCCAAATTGACGAGAATAGGTTCGCTCACCTTTGTGTAGAAAGATGAAACAACGACCTCTAAATCTTCTTGCGGTTTGACATACTGACGTGTGCCACCGTTTTGTTCAGCCATTTTGTCAAGTAGATTGACGTTTACATCGTATCCGACACCGAAAACGAATATACGCGATTTATCCCCATTTCTTCCAGAGACATTCTTGAGAATTTGCGTGGCATCTGTTACACCGACAGTTGCTTCTCCATCAGTGAGAAAGACTACGATGCGCGGTCGTTTTGGGTCTGGTGTGTCGGATATAGCAGCAAGTAGTGCGTCATTGATATTTGTGCCGCCAGTCCCTGTAATATCATCAATAAACTCAATTGCATTTTTGCGTTCCTTTTTGACAGAAACTAATTCTTTAGAAAACGGTTCAACATCTGTATTGAAAAGGATGAGGTTAAATCGGTCTCCATCGTTTAGATTTTCTACACAAAAACGGAGTGCCTTTTTCGCTTGCTCTATTTTAGGTCCTTTCATGCTTCCAGAACGGTCAAGAATAAAGATAAAGTCTTTTTCAATTATCTTTTTCTTATCAATCTCATATTTTGGAGAGATAAGGAGCATAAAAAAGCCATCTTCATCTGGATCATCGCGATGGGTTATTAGGTCAATCCCGAAATCTTTGTCGGATAGGGAATAGTAGCAGGCAAAATCTCGTACAACATTAACATTATTTCCCTCATAACTGATTGTCGCACGATGATCATCTTTGCGATTAACTGCAACTTCATGTGAGGGGGAATAGATTGTCTTGAGTTCATGCTTGCTCTTTAGGTCAATTGAAACGGAGAGACTACCAACAGGAAAATTCGTGAATTTGTCGGTTTTTAGTGGATATGTATATCTTGCTAATGCCGAATCTACACCTATAACCTGAGAGTATTCCAATTGGATACGTCTTTCTCCGTTTGGAGGAATTGGGAACACTCTTGCCTGAAATGCACGAGTGCCGACATACTCCAACAGTGCGGGGTCTTGCATGGAACGGACAATCCCTTCATAGATACTCTTTGCTTTTGCTTTCGCGAGTAGTTCTGCTTTTACAGGTTGTCCATCTATGTATAGCACAAAATTTGAAATGGCAACTTCATCTTGTAATGGAAAGAGATATGTGCCTTCAAGTTGCATGTTGTTTGGATTAGCGAATACCTGATCAATTTTCGTTGTTGCGAGCTGGTTGTCAATAGAAACGTTCACATGGTGTTTTTCAATTCTTAGGTTTTGGATTTGCGGTGCACGTCGTCCAGTCGTCCTGATTATTATGCCTTGTGCCTCAGCAAATTGGACTACTCCCGCGAGGAGTAGTATTAATATGGTCGTGAGGAAATTTAATTTTCTCATCTAATCTTCGGGCAGGAGACCCAATCCTTTAGGTTTGGGAGGAATGCCCGCTCCTATGTTTTTCTTGACAATAAATGTCAAACTTGCTAAAATATATTCGGAAAGTTCAATCACACGTAGTCGTGTGTGAGGTTGTCCGCAGTCTTTGGTGCTATATGTTGCGGAGCATAAAACTGAAAAACATATACGCTCTCACTACCATAGACACATAACAATTGAGTGGTAGGGACATGGGAGGTAAAAAACCCAGTCCGAAAACACACTCTCAAATAATAAGTTGCTCTTTTAGAGCAAGTGAGGTTGCTTAGAACCCACTGTGGAGACGAAATAAGACGGATGATCCTTTTGGTGAAACGCAACGTCTATGAAGCACAAGTCCAACCCTTTAGGTTTGGGTACTATGACTGGAGACCTCCATCGTAATGTAAGGTTTGTCAGAAAGACTTTGTCAATTTTAAGAACAGAATTAACTTGTCTGCATCGCTTCTAAATCCATCAAACGACGTGCCTTCCGTACAAGCTTGAACAATTCTTTTTCCTGCTCTTCACTTTCGGAATTCTTAGACTGTAGTTGAGGTAGAATGCCTTTGAGAATTCGCTGCACTGCACCTAAACTACCATCCTTTGCCCAATAACTTTCGCGTAGGATTTCAGCGAATTGTGCGACTGAGGCAGCAACCTGAAAATCCGGTGTAGTATCTTCAAATGAATCTTTCAGGTCTTCAACGCTGATTTTTTCATTGACTTCCGTCACCTCTGCTGTGTCAGGATCTTCATGCCGAATAAAGACAGTGGCAAGTTTCTCTTTATCCACATTCTTGCAGAGTTTGACTTCATAGAGTGCGGTAACACTGTGTCCCGAACCGATTTCACCCGCATCTGCTTCATCGTTACGGAAATCTTCGTGTTCCATCTGACGGTTCTCGTACCCTAACAATCGGAACCGACTGACTGTATCCTCGTTGAATTCCACCTGAATTTTCGCATCCTTTGCAATAACCTGAAGCGTGCCTGTCAGATTTTGCACAAAGATTCGTTTCGCTTCTCTGAGGCTGTCAACGTAGGCATAATTTCCGTTGCCTTTCTTGGCAAGTTCTTCCATTAGGACATCGTTGAAATTGCCCATGCCGAACCCGACTGTAGTGAGGTAAATATCATCTTGATCCACATAATCACGGATTTCTTTGAGTAGCATAGCGGGATCTGTTACCCCTTGGTTTGCCACGCCATCTGAGCATAAGATAACACGATTGATACAACCTTTTTCCGCATTCTTACTGGCAAGTTCATATCCTTTGTGTATCCCGTCTTCAACATTGGTTACACCTTCAGGACATAGAGCATCAATTGCATTCAAAATATGTTTTCGGTTCACTGCACTTGTATGTGGCAGAACAACCCGTGCATCTGTGCCGTAGACAACAATGCCGATCTTATCATTCGGACCAAGTTGCTCTACTAAGAGACGTAACGCTTTCTTCACAAGACCTAATCGATTTTCCATACCCATTGAACCGGATACATCTATGACAAATGTTAGATTTGCATCCTTTCGGTCAGTATCTTCTATGATTTTTCCTTGAATACCGATACGGACTAATTGGAGTCTTTTACCGTTTCCAAATTTTGAGGGTGCCCCTTCAATGTGAACGGCAAATGCATCTTCTGTTGGCGGTGTGTAGTTGTAATCAAACGCATTGATAAATTCCTCAACTCTGACAGACTCTGGTTGTGGGAGATTGCCATCGTGGAGAAAACGACGCATGACTGCGTAAGATGCAGAATCTGTGTCCATAGCAAAGGTAGAAAACTTGTCATCTTCTGTGTCAATGAAAGGATTGGTGCCATGTCCTTTGAAGAATACATCGTGATATGCAGTTCCGTTTGGTGGGGTTAATCCCAATCTTGACACGGACTGTCTGCGTAACACAGATTGCTCCATGAGCCTTTCAGTACCTCTCACATTCAGAGGTATAGACCTTGATAGTCGCTGTTCCATTAGCTCTGGAGAAGAATTCGCCTTAACGAGAGAATCCATTGCAACACCAACACGTCCGCTGCGGAATTCTAGTTCAGATACTTCTGACAATCCAAAATCTTCTTCAAATGAGAGGAGTTCTGCAGCTGTACGTGGACGTTCAACCAAGGAATATGAACATACAAAGTTTTTGTCTAACTGGACATCGTTGCTTTGGTAGGTCAGTTTCGCAAGCCCTTCAGATTCTTGGTCAATCTTGACAGCGTGTGAAGGGGAATTGACAGTTTTTATCCCAATTCCATTATCTATAACTATGGACATCTCAAAATTACCAACAGATTGGTTGCTTTTTAATGGATGCGTGTAGGTGATATTTTCATCAGTAAAATTTAGACGTTCATCATACCTTATCTGAACACTACACGCGCCTCTAGCAGGAATCTTTAACACCTTCGTCTGTAAGTGTGAAGATGTAATCGACTCTAAAATGTCAGCATCTGAAGTCTGGAAGGCATCCCCATATATCTCTTTTAATTTTTTCTTATTTGCCAGTTTAATAGGAATTACCTTTTTATCAATACGGACTTCATATCCCTTGTTTCTTTCCTGTTTAGGTTGTGGAATAATGAACACACCCTCAACTGGCGAATTATTTGGATTTCTGAAAACGACTTCAACATCCGTCTGAGTAATTGCGTTTTGAATTCGGACATTCAAAAGGTAGTGTTCAATAAGCAGCTTTTCAAACTTGCGGGTTTCATCTGGACGTTGAAGAAATAAAGTTTGTGCTAATGCACGAAGTTCTGATTTTTTCATCGTGATCTCCTTTATTGTATTTTTGGGTTTGTGATTTGTGTGACTTAGTTGTAAATGGAAGAGTTGTTTTGCATTTAGTTGGAATATATCTTAAACGCAATATGGGAAGAGAAAAGGTATCTCAACTCTACAATTACGCTAAGACGTTTTAGTGGCAAAAAGGTTTAATATATTTGGAAGTAAATCATGGTATCAGACAGAACATAGGGCGGGCACAAGGTCCGCCCTATAATCTACAAGGAACTAAGCAGAAAGATTAACCCTCTTCCTGTTCTTTCAACTGACGTGCCTTTTGCACAAGCTCAAGCAACTCCTCTTTCCGCTCTTCTTGCTGAGGTGTTTTTGACTCAATCTCCTGAAGAACGCCTTCAATTGTCTCTTGAACAGTAGTTAAAGAACCTTTTTTTGCTCAAAAACTTCCCCGAAGGATTTCAGCGAACTCCGCAATTGCACCGACAAGTTGAAACTCAGCAGATGCATCTTGATATGAACCTTTCAATTGTTCTGAGGAGATAGTTTCGCTAACCTCTGTAACCTTTTGTGTGTCGGGGTTTTCATGCCGAATAAAGACAGTTGCAAGTTTGCCAATCGCATCTTCATGAAGTTTAATCTCATAGAGTGCGGTTACGCTATGTCCAGATCCAACTTCCCCTGCGTCTACATCGTCTTTGCGGAAATCTTCATGTGCAAGTGCACGATTTTCATATCCGAGTAGGCGGAAACGACTGACTGTGTCGGGGTTGAACTCAACCTGTATCTTTGCATCTTTTGCGATGACTTGTAGTGTGCCAGTAAGATTCTCTACGAACACCCGTTTTGCTTCTTTAAAGGTGTCAACATAAGCATAACTACCGTTCCCTTTATTGGCAAGTCGTTCCATCAAAACATCGTTGTAGTTACCCATGCCAAAGCCGACTGTAGTAAGCGTTACACCTTCCTTAACATAGTTCCCTATTGTATTAAGGATAGCATCAGGACCTGTATTCCCAACGTTTGCTACACCATCTGAACAGAGGATTACACGGTTGATGCAATTTGACTTTGAGTTCTTTAGTGCAAGTTTGTATCCCATCCGAAGTCCTGCTTCCGCATTCGTTGACCCTTCTGAACGAAGTTGATTAATTGCCTCTGTGATATATTCACGGTTCTCTATACCAGTATGTTCAAGAACAACCCGTGAATCAGAACCATAAACTACGATCCCAACCTTATCAGTAGGACGAAGTTGATCAACAAGAAGTGTCAATGCTCTTTTCACTAAACCTAACCGATTTTCCATGTTCATTGAACCAGAGACATCAACCACAAAGGTAAGTATAGCGTCTTTTCGGTCTGTATCTGGAATGACGCGACCTTGAATACCGACACGGAGTAACTGAAGTCGTTTACCTTCTCCAAATTTAGAAGGAGCACCTTCTACGTGAACTGCAAATGCATCATCTTTGGGAGGCGTATAGTTGTAATCAAACGCATTAACAAATTCTTCAGCGCGGATAGCGTCTGTAGGCGGAAGGTTTCCATCTCGGAGATAACGACGCATTACAGAATATGAAGCAGTGTCTACATCCATCGCAAATGTAGAGAAGTTGTCATCTTCTGTATCAATGAAAGGGTTGGTGCCATGGTCTTTATAGAAAACATCTTGATACGCTGCACCGTTTGGTGGGTTTAATTGCGGTGCTTGTAGTTGTAATGATGCTACTTGATTTGGTTGGCTCGCTGCACGCGAATAAGCCAATTGTGGTGTACTATTTACTACACTCAGGTTGGAGTGGATACTCGCTTTAGGCACAGGTACATTGGAAGCAATTGACTCTGACGATTTCATCATCCTTTGGGAAATTGGTTTAGATAGTCTTTTGGTGTGTGCAACCGTCTCTTGCACCGTAACATTCTGCGGACTAACTATACCTCTCACAATTGGTCTACTAAGTCTTGGTTTCGGTGGATCCGGTGGTTCAAACGTCTCTACTGCGACGACATCTTTGATTTGCTGGGTTTCTTGGTTATCTAAACGAAGGTTGATGATAGTTACAACGATGAGGAGGAGCGCAAGTGAAATAAAAAACGCCCCTGCGATTCTTTTGATACGCATTGCTTTTTACCTCCAAAAGTAAAAACAGGTGATTTAGATTGTTAATAGCAAATTGTATGCCAATACAAGAACGCAAAATTTAGGTCTTTTTGCAGGACTCTCGGCAGAATCCTGCACTAACCTGTGCATTTTCTATACAGTGCTGCACGAAAATGGACAATCATCTTTCATTTTTTGTCTGAGTCTGTTGCAAGTATTCTGATATCTGTTTTGTTAATCTTTTTTCAATAGTCTTCATTTTCGGTACCCCCGCGAGATTGTTTGTTTCATTTGGGTCATCATGCACATTAAACAGCAGATAAGGGGTTCCTTCTCTATTTAATACCATTTTCCACTCTTGATTCAGCAGCATAATTTCACGAGATATTTCGGAAATAGCGAATTCACGGTGTGGTGCTTCTGTGTCATCAAGAACAGGAGACAAGGACTTTCCGAACTGTCTATGCTTCAACTCCCCTCCCGCCATTTCAACGAGTGTGGGTCCGATATCAATCCATTCAACAGGACTATCACAAGTGCGATCAGTGGTTGTGTCTTTTAAGGTATCAGGTGTACGCACAAGAAATGGAATTCGGACTGCTCCATTTAGGAGGTTACTTTTGTAAATCAACCCATAATCTCCGTTCATCTCACCATGGTCAGAACAGAAAACGATGACAGTATTATCCAGTTCTCCGCGTTGCTCAATTGCACCCAAGATTTCGCCAATTTGATCATCAATGAGGGTAACATTTCCAGCATAATCCGCACGCATTTTTGCCACATCACCTGCGTCAAATTTAGGACTTTTCTTCTTATTTTTCATAAGGTTGTCTAAACTTCCACGAGGACGGTTTTCTGCAGCTTGACGAGGTACGGGTTGTGGCATATCATCCGGATTATACATACTTGAATAAGGTTTTGGACAATCCCAAGGTTCGTGAGGTCCACCGAAACTCACCCAGCAAAACCAAGGTTCTTTGCGGTTATAGTCTTGAAGATATTGCTTTGCTTGTTGTCCAACGTATACATCCGCATCATTTTCAAGTCCGAGTGGAGTGGGACGAACAAGATGAGGTCTCGTTTTGAAACGTTCCTGATAGTCCTCACGGTATGCTTTCCAGATACCTTTCTCTTCCCACATTTCTGTCATATAGGATAGGCATTTCATACTTGCTCGGGGACCACCAATCTCATTCACATCGTCTAATCCGTAAGCGTGCATCAAATGCTCACGTTTACGAAGATCACCAGTATTCGTGTGGAGATGTGTTTTACCGAATAGACTCGTGCGATATCCTGCCTCTCGGACAGCTTGCATCCATGTTGGAGTATCAGGTTTCATCTTATGCTTTTGGTTGTTCCAAACGCCGGTGTTGTGTGGATACAATCCTGTTGCTAAACTGAGGCGTGCAGGAACACAAACAGGTGATGTAGTAACACAATTAGTAAAACGTACACCCTCGTTTGCAATTCTGTCCATGTTTGGTGTTTGAACCCAATCACCACTGCACCCCATGGCATCCCACCGTTGCTGGTCTGTCATCAGAAGAAGGATGTTCGGTTTCTTGGACTCACTTGCAGGTTGTTGATCTGCCTTCGCTCCCTGTACACCAGTGTTTGTGGCAACAAGTGATATAGCACCTGCTCCTGCTACACCTAGATTCTTGATGAACGTTCTGCGATTGATTTTATCGGATTTAGTCTTCATAGGATTATTTTTTGGTTTGTGTGTGAAATAGGTGTTCTAAAATTTGCAGCCTTAGTTCTGTTTCTAACTCTTTCATTTCGGGTTGTCCAGCAAGGTTATTTATTTCATCTGGGTCATCTTGCACATTAAAGAGAAGATAAGGTATACTATCACCGTTTAGCGCAATCTTCCATTCCTTATTGAGCAGCATGATTTCACCCGATATTTCAGAGATCGCAAACTCACGGTGCGTTGCTTCGGTGTCAGCAATAGCGGGACATAACGACTTGCCATACTGCCGATGTTTCAATTCACCGTCAGCCATTTCAACAAATGTTGGACCGATATCAATCCATTCAACAGGATTGTCGTTGATTATCCCTTCTGTGCCATTTTTTACTGTTTCGGGAGTTCGGACAAGTAGAGGGATACGCACTGATCCATTGAGGAAGTTACCTTTGTATATCAGTCCGTAATCTCCGTTCATTTCACCGTGGTCTGAAGTGTGAATGATGACGGTATTATCAAGTTCACCCCATGCTTCAATTGCTTCAAGTATTTCACCAATCTGATCGTCTATGAGTGTTATATTACCAGCATAGTCTGCACGTAACCTTTGTTCCTCACCCTCTTCAAATTTGGGATTCATCCGATTCATCATATTGTCTAAATTACCACGAGGACGATCTCCAGCAGGTTGACGTGGAATAGGTGGTGGCATATCTTTTGGGTCATACATACTGGCATAAGGTTCGGGTGTATCCCACGGTTCATGAGGTCCACCGAAACTTACCCAGCAGCACCACGGTTCTTGTCGGTTGTAATTCTGTATATACTTCTTTGATTGTTGACCGACGTAAACATCAGCATAGTTTTCAAGACCAAGTGTTGAAGGACGAACTATGTAGGGTTTTGTGCTGAATCTTTCTTTATAATCCTCACGGTAACCTTGCCAAAGTCCTTTCTCCTCCCACATCTCTGTCATGTGAGACAGAACTCGACTACTTGCTCGTGGTCCGCCTATTTCATCAACATCATCTAAACCATACGATTTCATTAAATCTTCTCTGTCACGTAAATCTCCGTTGTGCGGATGAAGGTGTGTTTTTCCGAAAAGACTGGTGCGGTAGCCTGCATCACGTACCGTCTGCATCCAAGTTGGAGTATCAGCAGACATCGAATGATGCATGTTATTCCAAACACCCGTATTGTGCGGATATAAACCCGTTGCTAAACTGAGACGTGTAGGGATACAGACCGGAGATGTGGTCACGCAGTTAGTAAAACGGACACCTTCATTTGCAATTCTATCTAAATTAGGTGTTTGCACCCAATCACCACTGCAACCCATTGCATCCCATCGTTGTTGGTCTGTCATGAGGAGAAGTATATTTGGTTTCATAGATATCCTTATATGCTATTTGAAATGTTTGGCAAGATGTAATCGGTGGAGACGTAGGAAACTAACAAAAATTAGAATCTATATTCTTCAATTAATTTCGCTCAATACCAGCATCAACAAATGCTTTTGACAACGTTTCATAAGAGAGGGTCGCAGCAGCAAGTGGATCATAATTCTCGCGTGCTTGCACCATAAAACTCACTTCGGCAGTGATGAATCCATCATAACCTTCTGCTTGCATCTGCTTTAGATAATCCACATAATCAAAAGTGCCTTCACCGGGAATTAGGAATTCAAAATCTGGATGGATACCGCGTTGATCTTTGACATGTGTATGTGCCGAAACTGCTGCTAAAGCGGATACTGTCTCCTCAGTCGGCATGCCAACAATGTCAAAATGGCTAATGTCAAAGTTGACTTTGAGATATGGGGAATTGACGATATCAAGAAGTTCAAGCACTTTATTTGGAGTGTCAACAATTGCACCGATGTGCGGTTCCATTGCGATGGTCACACCGCGGGATTCCCCATACTCCACCAACTCACCGAGACGTTCAGCAAGGAAATCTTTTTTGGCATCCCACATGTCAGGCTTCCCACCAGGTGTCGTATTCACTGCTGGTAGTTCTCCATCTTGTGCAAGGTCAACTGCCAAGTCAACACCACCCTTGAGTCGCCACATATTCTTTGCATGTGCTTCTGGGTCTGTTTCCAGCAAACTGGAGTGCGCAGCAATCGCAGGTAATGCTAAATTATTCTGTTTCAACAGAGAGGCAATTCGTTTCCGTTCTGCTGTATCAAGAGAACTGAGTTCGGTAGTGAAACGTGGGATGATAGTCAGTTCAATCCCATCAAATCCGAGTTGTGCGAGATGTGATATTGCAGTATCAATGGCGACTGTCGGCATTCCCCATGTGCTATATCCGAGTTTCATGTGCTATACTCCTTATAGTTGAACATAATGATGTTGGGGTTATCAGGTCTTCATCAGAAAATGCTACCCATCCAATCATTCAATAGGAAACCAACACGGTGAATCAAGAGAGCAAGACGCCCCATAACGGTATTCCCAAATGCAGCTCCAAATCCTATCATTAGGAAAGCAATACCTACCTTTGAAAGCAACTTGATAGGACCGCGGTGTTCCACAGAAAAGAAAAAATATGTAAGGGTGCATATTACACCAATGACTATGATGACAGCTCCGAAAGTATCCCAAGCGGAAAGCGTTCCTGCATTCATTGCAGCAAAGGGTTCAATTGTTCCGCGTGTCTGAGCAAAGATATTTGCCTGCAACACATTTGGAATTGCGACACCAGCCCCAAATCCGATCAGAATAGCTATAGGATAACGAATTAACCACGTATGACGCGAGGACAAACGGGCAAAAAACAATAAACCGATGGCAATTGGTAATATTCTAAATAACCCCCAAAGTGCATTTCGTGTTTCTGGTGTTGTTGTCCCCACTATCTCTGCCCAGAGCGCGCTGGTTGCTTCAGATAAAGGTTCCCAAGCTAATGGTATAACCCCTTGATGGATACTAATAATAATAATGTATCCAACCGAAATTCCTACAAAGAGATGTTCTGCAAAACGATAGAATGGATTATCTCTATAAAGAAAACTATAAATGCAGAGTGTTAAGAAAGCTGCAACCCAGATTCCAATAATTTCCATCAATTTAACCCTCCCTTCTTCGCTGAATAAAAAATGCAATATTGCCTAGAATGACCAAACCGATAATCAAAAGATGTGCATAGGTTGCGGTGTTTAATCCTATAGTTCCATCCCCAGGTGCATTCAACAGTTCCTCATAATTTGCGGCTCCTAAATAACCGGGCATTAAGCCTATCAACTGTCCTGTTTGCAAATAAGGATACATCTGGGCAATAATTACTGCTGTAACGCCTGCAGCAACCTTCAAACCGTACCTTGTGTTGGCATAAATGATCCAAGCTTCGGTTGTACTTCCGGAAGCAAGATCAAGCAACAAATCAATCTGATCATAGTTTGTGATATTTGCCATCATCGGAATTTCGTCAACAGTTTTATTTTCATAGTCGGTTTCAAAGACACTGCTGATGTCGGTTCCCATACCAAGGATAACTTGTAATGTTCCGGGACGGTAACCCAGAAATACATAATCTTCACCATAGACAGCATTGTTTTCTGCAGCAATCTTTCGCATGAGTTTATGAGCCAAGGTTGGTGTATTAGGGAGAAGGGTCATACCGATGATTTTTATCCCTTTACTGAAACAGTGTTGCATTACTGCCTTTGCCATCGGTTCTGGTTCGGCGAGAGAAGATGGTCCATAGTCAAAAGCAATCATAATCGTTGATCCTGAGGGGAGTGCTTCAATAAAATCGTAAAGATTTCGTGTTGGTTCTGAAACTGTAATTGGCATCCTTACTGGGACAAGGGTTGGAAAGATAACAACTAAAGCAACTAATATAAAAATTACTCGTCTGTCCATATTCATGATTTTTTCAAGCATTGACTAATCTCCTCCACCAAGATACGACCGTTCAATTCCTAATATAATTCGGATAGATTGTGAAATGACCCCTAAACTTACACCAAGAATAATACCACGTCGTGCAGCATTGTTTAGAACATCTAAAATCCATTGGCGTAACCATGATGCACCGTCTGTCCAAGGCATCCAAGACATTACCTTATTCCAAACGAGATCGCCAACGGGGACATTTCCGATCATGACAATCATGGCAGTAGCAAGAAGTAAGAAAGCCTCAAACGACCGTGCACGGAAAGCACGAAAAGCCGCTGAAGCTATAAAAAAGGCAAGCAAAGAAAACATCGTTGCATCCATTGGGACTTGGACGTTATTATATAACCACTCAACTGTTGAGTTTTGCGGTCCATAGGGAATACCAATTAAAACCATCACTATCATGCCAACGAATACAATCAGACTGTATTGCCAATGTTCTGTACGAAGGTTGATGCGTGTAACGTGTGTCTGGATGAGCGTCACTACTGCCAATACCATAGCGAATGGCGATATTATTAACCCCCAATCGATCACTTCTTTGTAAACTGCTTGGGAATATGAATGTGGACTAAATTGGGTGAAGATCATCGCTATGCCAAAAAGAAAGCAGAATGCTAAGGGTATTTGTCTCTTCATATATTCTCCTATCTCACACTCTGTAAAAGTGTAGTAATCCAGTTGATACCGAACAACTCAAGAGTCACACCAAGGATGATCGTCACAAAAATGACGATTTTACCCCAGTCTTGTCCTCTGAGACTTCCTAGAAGCATTGGTTCTTTGGAAAGATACGCACTTGCTGCATAGAGTTCTTCACCTATCAAGGTATAGTCACAGGCTGCGATGAAGAAGGGGAGTTGATGTTCTGAATCTGTGCCAGCAATTTGTATGGCACCGATGGAATTACCGGTTTCAGCCATAAGAAGTGATTCCGCATAAAATGTACCTTGTAGAAAGACTGCTGCTGGTTTTTCGCGAATCATCATACCATCAACACCTGCTGCATAAGCGAATTGATCACCGGTAAGATAGAAGATGTTCTGTTCCTGGTAGGCATCTGGACGACCTTCGTCAATGTAAGAAGTTTTAACCATCTCCCGAACAACGTTCAACACAATGGGATCATTACAAGGTACGCGTAGGGGTGTTTCATAGTCAGCAGTTCGTCGTGCAACCTGTCCAAGAATGGTCATACTGGCAATAGTTGCAACATTTTCAACACCTCCTAACCCTAACACATATAAAATTGAACGGCCCATCTCGGTTGCCCTTCCGATTGCTTCATCGACAGCTTCAAGTCCAGGAATACGACGAACAAATACATCTTGATTATTACGGCAAAGGTATATACTTACAAGAATTGCTGCACATAAAATTATCATGACAATAAAAAGTGAGGTCTTACCCGTGTGAAACCATTGTCCAGTAGCTATTACTCCTTCTGTCTGTTGCGAATTTACTATCGCTTCAGAATCAGTAATTGCCTGTACAAAATATGCATGTGTTTTCCCTTTTTCTATATAAGAATCCTTATATTGAGTCGTAGTCGGTTTTAACTGTTCACCAATCTCCTCAAACTCACCCGAATCAGTGTTGCGTAGGATTTTGTATCCTGTTATCCCACTATCCTCAGGTGCAGCATCCCATGTGACGGTGATACTTGAGCCATCGTCATTAGGTGTATCTTTCGCAGTGACGTTTGTCGGAGGTGAAAACGTCGGTTCTTGACTAAATGCATAAGTGCCGCATAAAAAAATAAGCAAACATGCGGCTATACATATAAATGTCTTGTTATGTGTCATTTATTCCCTCAAAAGAATTTGGGTTAAGAACTAATTACATTGTGAAATTGCTTCAATAATTTGTGTATCAGTTACATCGTCTCGGATAACTACTTCCCCAATACGAGTCGGCAAAATAAGACGTAGATTGCCATCCAATGCTTTTTTGTCATAATACATAGTTTCACATATAGTTTTTGGGGTAAGATATGATGGAAAGGTTAACGGAAGTTGTGCCTGAATTAATAGATTACGTTGACGTTCAAAATCAGTTTTCGAAAACATACCCAAATTGACTGCTAATCGTGCGGCGCAATTCATGCCGATAGACACTGCTTCTCCGTGTCTTAATCCATCGTAGTCTGTCAATGCTTCAAGTGCATGTCCAAATGTATGTCCATAGTTTAGCACCATCCGTAACCTGCTCTCTTTTTCATCTTTCGCGACTATATCTGCCTTGTTTGCACAAGCACGAGCGATCAATTCAATGAGTGTTTCTGCATCTAAGTCTAATATTGCGTCTAAGTTTTCCTCCACCATCTCAAACAAGTATTCATCTCTGATGACCCCCATTTTTATCACTTCAATCAGTCCTGCGCGTAGGTCTCGCTCCGGTAAGGTTTTGAGCGTGTCAACATCAATCAATACTAATTTAGGTTGATGAAACGCACCTATAAGATTTTTTCCTTTTTCATGATTAATTGCTGTCTTTCCGCCAACACTCGCGTCAACTTGTGCTTGTAAAGTCGTAGGAATTTGAATGTAATCTATCCCTCGCATGTATATTGCTGCAGCAAATCCAGCTAAATCACCCACAACCCCACCACCAAGAGCAATCACCATTGAACTCCTATCAAGTTGATGGGCAACCAAACTATCCAATACGCTGGTTAATTGTTCTAACGCCTTACTACTTTCACCAACAGGCACTTCAATCATAGCAGTATCAAAACCTACCTGTTTCAAATACGCGAGAACTGAAGGTGCATAATGTTGTTGGACGGTCGTGTCTGTAACAATGAGCACTCTCGTAGATTTACTCAGTGATTTAAGACATTCACCAATTCGGGTTAAATTCCCTGAACCAACGATGAGAGGGTAACGGTTTTCTTTGAGTTCTACGTGTAATGTCTTTTCCATTTTACGCATCGGGATTTTTGGGCACAAATGTTTTCATCTTCCTGAAATAGATGTTTTTTATATGAACAACTATTTCATCAAAGGACCTTCCAGTGGTATCCATCGTATAGTCAGCCTTGGCATAGTAAGGGGCGCGTTCATCTAACATGGTTCGAATTGTTTCCAATGGATCGGGGGTCTGCAATAAAGGACGGTGTGTCTGATGGCCAACGCGTTCATATATCTCTTCTGGAGATGCCGTTAAGCAAAAAACAATTCCATTTTCTTTAAGTTTAGCAACGTTTTCCTCTTTTAAAACAACGCCACCGCCTGTTGATATAACAAAATTGTATAGATTAGATACTTGTTCGACCGCTTCACTCTCAAGTTGACGAAACACTGATTCTCCATCTTTTTCAAAGATATCGCTAATTGCCCGATCATTATCCCTTTCAATCACACTGTCCGTATCAATATACCGCATCCTCATAAGTGATGAAATCCGTTTACCGACAGAGGTCTTTCCAGTACCCATAAAACCGACAAGAACAATATTGGGTTTATTTTTAGAAGTTCTATTCAACTGATCCACCTCTATAGAATAAAAACAATTTAGTGCTTTTTGATTGATACCGATATATGTAATTATAGCATTATCCATAATTAATGTAAAGGTATTCGTTAAATTGCACCCGAACCATTCAAGTGTCACATATAGTTATTGTTGGAGGGGTTTCTAACCCCGATATTCAGAATCTCAACAATTAAGTACAAGACCATTTAGTCCTGATAAGTTATGATTTCAACCGTCTACATCCCACAAACTACAGCATGGGATTTGACGGAATAGTGTTAAATTCGGTTGTGAGAAATCAACTTCAATTCAGGATGGGGTCTCTGTGTCCCACCTGAACCACTAATCATGAGACATGGCGGGACACAAAGATACCGCAATAAAATGTGGTATGGTGCTGTGAAAACTTAAAATCCGACGCGACAATGTGGTGGTAGGTTGGGTTAGGAAAGTCGTATATTCTTGGAAATCAAATAATTCGAATCAACTATCAATTTTTTAGTTTGAGATCAACAGCGATGGCTTTCTTCTTTTCTATCAACATCTTGTATTCTGCTTTCCCCAAATCCTTTTCAATCTTTGCTACTTCTTTCATCACAGTTTTTATTTCCTTCTCATTCTTTTTCATCATTTTCGCCAATCTCTTCTTTTCTGCCGCAATGTCAGTTGATTTAGAGCGAGATCTTCTTTGATTGTTTCTTTCATTATCACTGTTTTTTTCGTATTGAGAAGATGAACTTGAGCGGGACGGACTATTACCGGTCTTGAGAAATCCCGTACTATCAGTATTGAAGGTAATCATTTCACCATTTTTGTATAAAGTTATCTTTTTATCATCAATGTTCTTAACTACAGCATCACCAATTTCATCACCAACACTAACAACATAAAACTGATTTGAACGTCTTTCCACTACAAAAGCCTCTGAATTCGTTCCTAAAGTGCCAATAGCAGTTCCAATCAAGGTATATTCTGGTTCTTCCTTAGGAGGTGTCCATCCAAGAGGACGAAAAATATTATTCTCTACTATAACCTGATAGAAACCTGAATTATCTTTGGATTTTTCACTATGGGATTCTTGTTTACGCTTTTCATACGCCACCAGTTCCTGTTTCAGTTGTGCTTTTGATGCGTTCACATCTGCATCATCTGTTTCCATTTTCGCAAGATTTCCCCACTGTAGGTCTACACCAAATACGAAAAGAAAACCTACAACAGAAGCAATTCCCAATAGAATTAAGACTTTTGAATATTTCACAACAATTCACTTTCTTAGTAAAACGGTCAGTAGAAAAATCCGAGTATTTTATAAACGCTCAACTTTAACTTATACCATTTCTAATAGAAAACGCCGCATTTTTGTAGCACAAACTGCCAGTTTGTGCCGTCGTTCAAGACATCCTTAAGAAATGTTAATGGGATAAACATTTATAGAAATGGTATTATTCTCTTAACAGTAAATATTGTACTATGTTTCTAATAGAAAAGCAATAAAAAAATACAATTTATCTGAAATTGCATGTGTGCGCGATGTTGATAAATGTATTGCATTAGTGGGGACAGGGAAGCGCGCTTCAACGGTATGATTGGTATGTAGCCGGAAACCACGCGATACAATCATTTATGAGATACGATCACATTTCTATTACGTATGGTCTCTATGCCATTCCTGAACTGCTCTTGGAATTTCCTGCAGGTTTTCAATAGTGGTTTGAAGGGGGATAGCACACTCAGGACCAATCAGCGGGACACCTGCATCAAGATTTTTCATAACTTCTGCTCTTACGTCTTCCGGTTCTTTGGCAAAAAGCGTTTCAGGATTGTTGATATTGCCAACCAGGGCGATCCGTTTCTGGACAATATCCATAGATTCTTTCGGTTCGTTCTTTGAGTCGTAGTGGAAGGCTGCCATTCCTGTTTGCGCAATGTATTCCATCCGATCCACAGTGCGTCCACAGATATGTAAAATTAATGGTATAGGAATTCTATCTACAAATTCAATGTGTAGGTCGCGGAGATAACGTTGATAGTATTCTCCACTCACAAGGTCACCTGTTGCGTGATCGGGGAGTGTAAGAGCATCTGCACCTGCTTCTATCTGTGCAATACCAAACTGCACTGTCGCTTCCTTCATACGATCCAATGCGAGTTTTGTTTTACCCGGATCATCAAGCGATAACAACAGGAATGGTTCTACACCGAAGCAGTGGTATCCGAGCGACCAAGGTCCCATCGTCTTACCGATGACAGCAACTTCATCACCATATTCTTTTTTCAATATCTTAATCGCTTCAAGCACACATTGAGTATCGGGATGTGTGAGGAAATCATTGGGAATAGAAATGTCGTCAACATCTTCCCATATCGGTTCACGCATCTTGACGGTGGGCCAGTTATCCTTCTGTTCCCACTGTATTTTGCAGCCGAGAGCACTGGATTCTTGGATAATCGTGAAAACTGGCATAATCGTGTCAAAACCGAGTTCCGTATAACCTGTAGCGGCAAGCCTTGCCATTAGTTCAGGTTCACGATTTGCTTGTGGAAAGGGGGCATCAACTAAATCCATCAATTCCACTGTTGCAACGGAGGTAGGATTGCAAACAGGGGTGCGGTCAGTCGGTTCATTGCGGAGAGCAGCAAGAACACGTTCACGACCTGTCATCGCCTTTATGGTTTCACCATCTTTATTATCCATTACATTAACCTATATCTGTTGACTGGGTGCAGAAAGCACACCACGGGAAGCAGTTGTTTCCTCTTCACGCATAATAACACGGACATTTGGCGCACGAACTAATAGCAAACCGACAAGTGCATCATGGGACCGTCCACACGGAAAAGAGACAGTATCACCATCACTATCCAGTCCTGCATGCATTTCACCAAGCTTCATCAATCCACCAGCAATCGCAGATACACGCCGTTCAGCACCGCGTCCCTCACCATCGGAAGTTACACGGTAAGAGCCGCTTCCTAACGAATCAACAGTCATCATTAACTTAGATTTTTTGTCAAGTGTATTCAATGGACGGGGTTCGGCCGGTGTGTTCGGTGGAATTTTGCAGGCTTCTAAAAAGACTCTACGACACGCTGCCTCATGACTGTCACCACAAGAAAAGAAAACCTTCTCATTTGACAACTCACTCATTCCACCTAAGACCTGCATAGAATTGGCAACTTCCTGAATTCTCCCAGAGGCACCTTCTTTACAGCTGTAAGTGTGGATTCGGAAAATAGTACACGCGTCAAGCTCCTCTAGGTAAAGTGCAATCGTAATATCATGAAAATGAGTGTCAATCGGAACGAGTTCAATACGTCTACCGATATTTACTACTGATGGCATATATTTGTCCTAATGGTGGATCATTGGTGAAAAACTACCAGCGATATACGTTATTTATATAATCATACACCTTTTCAGATACTCTTCGTAGCACATTTGCACGTTGACCGACCCAGGCACCAAATGAAATACGCCGTCTACGTGTGTTTGTTTTTGATTTATCCTCTATCAATCCCGTAAAGACATAAGGTCTGAGTTTACCGTTTGCATCACGCATCACAATAATGCCGCTATCTCCAATCAGTCCATATACAGTACCCGTTTTATTGTAGACCTTGACTGATGCAGGGATGCGCGTCTTTTTATAGATATAATCACCATTCGGAAGTTCAAAGTAATACTTCATCTTATCCGAGTATGGAAGTGTTTTATTCCACATCTGAACATAGAATTTATTCAGATCACGTGCACTAGTCATATTCTTGTAAGTCCGTCCATTACTAGGTATAGTTTCAACGATTTCTGTCTGTTTGAAATAAGGATAGTTTGCTTTCAACTTACGATGCATCTGCCGAGGTCCCCCGACCAATCGAATAAAGTAATTCGTTGAAGTGTTTGAACTATAGCGGATCATCTTTTCCAAATGGTATCGATTTCTATTAGTATGTTGTAAACGTCCATGCTTAACTTCATGAAAATATACAAGCATCACAAAGTTTTTGATTAATGATGCAGCCATCCGTGGTTTTTCCTCATTAATGGAAACTAATTTAACATCATTTGAAAGATCATATACCACAAAACTTGTCCGGTCAGAATGGGTTAACCCTCCTCTGGGACGGAATTGTTTTACAAGTCCATCAACTTTTGCTTCAAGTGGGGAATCAATTGAAAGATCGCGTGTTGCCTGAACACTTGTGATTCCACTGAGTAAGACGGTGAGACTACAACATACCAGTAATATGATGAGTTTAAATATATAGGTTTTCATCTGTTATATGTCATCCTCTTATTGTATAATATGTCCCAATATGGGGTAATAAATGCTCGTGAAAAATTGTGTATTGACTATATAAACTCTAATTGGTAGAAAGTCGGTAACAGGCTGCCTCTCGATTATTGCGAACAAGTAGATAATTACCTACGAGGGCAGGATTGTTCCAAGTCTGTCCATTAATTGCTTGGAATCGTGCCAGTTCTTTGTGCTTATTAGGATTGGGTTCTAATAAAACGAGTTCACCCGATTCTGTCAGGACTAATAATATATCAGAGATTAACATTGTTTGACCATGTCCGTAACGACCGCGTTTCCATTGCCGCTTGCCATCGTCTGCATTGATACATGCAAAAATTCCATCGTCAAGACCGTATAAATAACCGTCATGATATATTATAGTAGAGAATTTAACTTTAAATTGGATAGTTTCCCATAGTAGATTAACGCTAAAATCTCCCGATGGGTTACCTCTTGAAATCTGAAAAAGTTTAGAACCTATACCGTAAGCAGTAGAAATAAGAAGTTTGTCACCAGGAAGAGGAGTCGGTTGTGCGGCACATTCTGCAGCAGGCCATGACTGCTTCCATAAGAGTTCACCTGTGACAGGATTATGTGAAGTGACAAGACCGTTGTCAAATAATACAACTTGCTCAGTTCCTACAAAAGATAAAAGTGTTGGAGAACTATAACCACTCTGATGTTTGTGTCCTTTCCAAGCGATATCACCTGTATCCTTGTAATATGCAATAGCACCACCCGCACTGAGGATCACCAAATCATCATACACAAGAGGAGAACAACTGATACCCCATGGTGGTTTATTTGCCTTGTTTTCTTCAAAGATGTTGGTAGACCATATCCTCGCACCTGTTTCAAAATTTAAGCAATTCAAAATGCCAGTAGAACCGAGAGTATACACATATTCACCATCAATGGTTGGTGTTGCACGTGGTCCAAGTCCACCAAGCGCGGTATAATATCTCGCATTATCTCTATGTGTCCACTTTTCCTTGCCGGTAAGTAAGTCATAACAAACAACCTTTTCCCATTCGTCCTCCTGTTCCTGTGTAATTGCAGAATTACCTACTACAGCAAAACCACCCCAACCATCACCTATTGGTTGTTTCCATATCAATTCTGGCGGATGTTCTTTCCAATCTGTATTTAACTTTATACTAGTAATAACTGCGTTGTGATTCGGACCGAGGAACTGTGGAAAATCTGTCAGAGGTATTCCGGTTGTTTCATTTGTCAAAGATGAATCAATGGAACTTGTTGAGAAATTACCCCAACGGTATGCAAATCTGGGGACAAGGTCTCCACTGAACCCATCAAAACGGAATAGGAAAAAAGATGCAACAACGGATAAAAGGAATACAATAAATGAGGTAAATCTAACTTTCCACTTTAAACGAGAAAATCCAACTAACCAAATTAAATCAAGAACAACTGTAATGAAAAGAATAAAAACCGTAAGTGCTACTTTATCTTGCCGATGTCCGGCTTCCATTAACCACACAAAACCTATTGCTAAAACTGTGAGGCAATGAATGAGGAATAAAGGCCACAAACGGATACCTTTTTTATCTTGGTTCATAAATCCGAGTTTTACTGTATACCTTTCTACAGATTAACGTTAATTATATAATAATAATTTATATAATTTTTGTCAAGTAAAAAATCTCTTAAACAGAGTTATTTTGTCTTACAGAATCTTTCATTGTTTGGGTTATTTGAAAATCCTAAAACTAAATATCGCTCCTTACAACTAAAATTTAAAATTGACACTACGCTATGTTGGTGTTACAATGTTAACAGATTGATGCGTTACCGGAGGAGATACTATTATGGACAAGGTGTTGGTGAGTGACTTGCTTTCACAGCAGGGGTTAGATGTTCTCATCAAGAGTGGCAACTTTCAGGTAGATGTTGCATTAGACTTAACACATGAAGAATTGATAGAACGTATTTCTGACTATGACGCATTATTAATAAGAAGTGGAACAAGAGTAACAACAGATGTGATTAATGCAGCACAGCGACTAAAGGTAATTGGTCGCGCGGGAGTTGGCGTAGATAACATTGATGTGGAAGCAGCTACGCGTAATGGAATTTTAGTTGTCAATACACCTACCGGTAATACGATTGCTGCAGCAGAGCACACAATTGCCATGTTATTGGCACTTGCTCGAAACATTGTCCCCGCAGGAATCTCTCTTAAAAATCGCACATGGGAACGCAATGACTTTATCGGTGTTGAACTCTACGGTAAAGTATTTGGTACAATCGGTCTTGGTAGAATCGGACGCGAAGTTGCCAAACGCGCACAAGCTTTCGGTATGCAACTTATAGCCTTTGATCCGTTTATCTCCGCAAATGCTGCAGACGATTTGGGTGTTCGTCTCGTTGATCGAGAGACCTTGTTTCAAGAATCAGATTATATCTCAATCCATACCATCCTTGACGGTGAAACGTACCATAGTATCGGTGAATCAGAATTTCAGCTCATGAAACCGACCACTCGCCTGATAAACTGTGCCCGGGGTGGTATTATTGACGAAAAAGCACTTTATACTGCCCTAAAGGAAAGACAAATTTCTGGTGCCGCTTTGGATGTATTTGAGAATGAACCTGCTACTGATAGTCCACTGCTTGAATTAGATAATTTTCTCGCACTACCACATCTGGGAGCATCAACAACAGAGGCACAGGAACATGTTGCTGTTGAAGTAGCACAACAGGTCATTGATGCCCTACGTGGGAAACCCGTTGCTAACGCTGTTAATCAACCTAAACTTGACCCGAGAGTCTTTGAAATCTTGGGTCCATATCTTGAACTTGCAGAAAAAATAGGTAGTTTCCATGCACAAATTGTAGAAGGACAGATGTCAGCAATAAAAATACACTATAGCGGTTCACTCTTTCAGAAAGAGGATGTAACACCTATCACCGTAGCACTACAAAAAGGCCTATTGTCTCCTGTATTAACAGAAGTAAATTATGTTAACGCACCTTTTTTAGTAAAACAAAGAGGGATTTCTGTCACGGAAACCAAGAGTGAATCGCAAGCAGATTTTGCTAACTTGATGACAGTGACCATCATCACAGATAAAGGTGAAACAATACTGGCAGGGACAACATTTGGAAAGAAAGATATACGCATTGTCCGCATAAATCAGCTGCATCTGAATGCAACACCGGATGGATACATACTTTTGATATATAATCGTGATCATCCCGGTATGATCGGATTAATCGGAACTATCTTAGGTGAACATGACATCAACATAGCGGATATGACGGTTGGACGGTCCCGTGTTGAAGATGTTGCACTTACATTGATCAATATTGACAGTTTAGCTCCGCGTGATGTTATACAAAAAATCGCTTCACAAGATAAAATAGCTTTTGTTAAGCAGGTCATCCTATAGTCAAATTGTCAGCATTGCATACCACAAGGGAGTTTTAGTTTGGATGAAAAACAATTATGTCTGTTTATAAATAATGAAATTCCAAAAGAGAAGTTATTCTCTGCTGAAAAAAGGGAAATACACCCCAACTGCAATACTTCATGGAGAATCTCACCGGAACCTTTCCTGATTTCCAAAGAGGAGTTAGATTGGTTTGAGAAACTTGGTCCGCATCTTTTACAGTTCTATCGTGCATGTAATTTACTCTATTCGCAAAGTGTACGAGGAATCCAACCGACTTGGGTATCGGAATATTTAGATATAGGAAAACCAGAAAGTGTTATCCAGCAGGGTCGAATGAATCGCTTTAAGAGTCAAATCCCCGGTGTAATTCGTCCTGACATTTTGCCTACATCAGATGA
This sequence comes from Candidatus Poribacteria bacterium, assembly GCA_965214095.1. Classification (GTDB taxonomy): domain Bacteria; phylum Poribacteria; class WGA-4E; order WGA-4E; family WGA-3G; genus MSPOR6. The sequence goes on from OZ243938.1 coordinate 5,104,226, forward strand.
CACAAGAATGATTACAGAGTTAGATTCTATCCCAGGTTTCATCGGCGCGACAGGGTCCTTAGCAAGACTATATACGAAACTCGGTTATTCTATTATCGGTGGAAAAGATGGTATGGTGAATGGATTTGCCGAGATGATACGCGCTTTGGCGAAAAATGACGATCCTAATCTGGCGATTGTCGTTTCCGATGAATCTGAAGATTATCGACCGGAAATGCTATGGCTTGCCAACGCACTTTGTGATGCTGGACTCAAAACAGCAGCTGTGCAACCACACGAGGTAATCTTTACTGAAGATGGTCTAATCGTTGAAAGTCAATACGGGAAAATCAACGTTGATGTGGTCTACCGGTTCTATGAAATGTTCGACCTTCCTAATATTCCAAAGGCAGAATTAATCTTCTATAGTGCCAAGAAGCGCACGGTTGTAATGACACCGCCACCAAAGACATATTTGGAAGAGAAATTATGTCTGGCACTTTTCCATCATCCTTCTCTGCAACCTTTCTGGCAACGTCAACTCGGTAAGAAAACCTATCCTTTTCTACAAGAAGTTATCCCACAAACTTGGATACTTGATCCACGTCCGCTACCACCTCATGCTGTCATTCCAAATTTGGAAATAGACAATTTTCCTGTAACTGATTGGCGGCAACTCAGCAACATTACACAGAAACAACGTGAGTTGGTTATCAAACCTTCAGGCTTTTCGGAGCTTGCATGGGGAAGTCGTGGGGTAAAAATCGGACATGATTTACCTACGGAGGAGTGGGAAACCGCAATTGAAGATAGCCTTAGAAACTTTGAAAAGACACCCCACGTCCTTCAAGAGTTCCACACCGCGCATCGCGTTCGTATGCAATACTACGATTTTGAGACTGAGGAAATACAGGAAATGCCATCACGACCACTCCTGCGCCCATACTATTTTGTCTCTGGTAATACTGTAAAACTTGGTGGAATTCAAGCAACCGTTTGTCCTGCAGATAAAAAATTGCTACACGGAATGGTAGATTCTATTATTGTGCCTTGTGCACTTAGAGACTAACTGAGATGTCTAATTTTCTGTCTTTACATGCCCCCAGAAAGTTAAGTATCTGCTTAATGCTGTTACATCCAGACTATCAATATTATATTCCTCTACAGTAGGTAATATTTGAGGACCAAGACCCTCCGCAACACCACCAATAGCGTAAATGTGATTATCTACAACATCTGAGCCCAAAAACACACGTGCAGTTGGCATATCTGCCCCTTTTTGCCATTCGTCTGTTAACGGGTCGTAAATTTCAACCGTCATTTCGCCTGCACCTTGAACAACTGTAGTCCCACCAATTGCATAGATTTTAGAATTAACAACACTTGCTGTCAATGCAGTTCGGGGTGTGGGTATCGCAGCTTTTTCAGTCCAAGTGTCAGTCTTTGGATCGTATTCAGCAACGTTTTTAATAAAAGGTCCCGCAACCCCTTCAACACCACCAATTAGGTATATTTTACCATGATGTTCTGCAGCTGCCATTCCAGAACGAGGGTTAGGCATATCCGTTTTTTGTGTCCATTTGTCCGTGGTTGGATCATACTCCTCAACAACCGATAACACAGGACCCACATTCATGGCAACGCCTCCAAAAGTGTATATTTTCCCTTCCACAGCAACAGCGGAGAAAAATGAACGTGGTGTTGGCATATCTGCCTTTTGCGTCCAAGTATCAGTCTTAGGGTCATATTCTTCTACTGTGCCAACAGCAGGATTTTCACCATCCCATCCTCCGATCGCATATAACTTACCATCTACTTCACATGTTTCTACACCAGCACGTGCAGATGGCAAACTTGCTTTCTGAACCCATTCGTCTGTTTCTGTATTGTATGCCTCCACACTGTCTATCGGTTGAGCAAGCATTCCTCCTACAGCATAAACCTCTTTGTCTACTGCAGTAACAGAAAAGAAAAGTCTCGGATTTATCATTCCCGTTTTCTCAACCCATTCTTGAGCATTGACACTGTTAATAAATAAGAATAATATCAAAATGCAAAATAGCCAACTTGATCTACGAATAAAATTATGATGTGCTTTCATATAAATCCTTTCAATTGTTAAAATTAGATTTTTACTTTAACTACGATAAATCGTTACTTCCATGCCGTCTCGTCTCCGTTCCCTTTGTCCTTCCCCATCATTACTGCCACGTCTTCGTCTCCAACTTTCAAACCAGTGTGTTTCTGATTCATAGTTGGAACGCACATGCTCCAGATAATCTGCCATCTGATCCACTCTACTGACATTATCTGCCACAATCGTTGCTGGATTTGTGAGTCGTGATTCAATAGCTTGGAAGCATGGAAAATACCCATCTTTGTTGTTATCAAGAAACAGAAAATCAACAGGTTCCTCTATAGTCTTCAAGACTTCTGCAGCATCTCCGATTCGGGAATCCACAAGGTCCGAAACACCTGCTCTTTCAAAATTAGCACGAGCACGTTCCGCATTTGCATCCTCTATTTCAACAGTGATCAACTTTCCGGACCCAATTGTTTGCAAAACGCGAGATATCCACAAACCTGAATAACCGATCGCTGTTCCACATTCAACAATCAGAGAAGGTTTTGCCTTCTCAATACAACTCGCGAGCAGTTTTGCTTTATCAGGTCCGAGCATCGGCACCCGTTCTGCTCTACACTGTTCCTCAACTTCTTCTATAACCTTATCTAACATTAGCGTTTCTCCATGTTTTCTGAATTATGCAGACTGACTATAGTATAATCAAACAACATATCACTCTTTTTATGATGATCTTCATGAACGTAATGTTCAAAAAGTGTTCTTGGACCGTTATTTAACGCAAAAATACCGTAGTCCTTTCCATTGGGTGAACGGGTAACTGTATGGACGTGGTTCGGTCTACCGTCGTTCCGAGCTTCATCATTGAATTCAATCCATATTGCAGGATTAAAGACACGATAGTAGATGGAATCAGTTTCGGTTGTACCTCCAATCCAAACAAAATATGTATCCTCTAAATCTGTTTCAATATCAGTCATCCAGATGTCAGCAAACTCAGATTCAAGATTGTAGACATACGATTTGATCAGATCTCTTAGTTTCTCTTTTTGAGCATCATTCATGGCTGATGCCTTTAAACCAACACCCACAAAATCAGAATAATCGTAATTCAGAAACGGATCGGTTGTACTCCCAGGACCCACTTTCAACCCACGTCGACCTGTCTGAATCGCAATTTCTTTTTGTTCCTTCTCAAGACTATTCAGAAGTGATAATGCGTTACCTCTTTCACCTTCAAGCACTTCAGTGCCGTTAACAAATGTTGGCTGCGTTCCAAAATGTGCAGGAACAATTGAGACTTCATCTCCGTGCACTAAAAAGTTAAGTGACAGATGATGTCCATCTAACTGGAATCCCCACGAACCGTCTGTTCTTGGATTTCCAAATAACGCAATAAAGTAGGGACGTGATGACCAAAATCCGTGGGTAACATTGATGAAATCTGTATCAGATCTTGTTGTAATTAGAGAAACTTTTGTGTAACCTTCATCACTCAAGAAAGCATCTAACACTTTTTGAAAAAGAGACAATTGATCAACTGACAACTTACTGAATTCAATGCCACCACGATCCTGATTCCTTGATGGCGGCAAATTAGACCAAGAATACATTTCTTTATGTCCCAATGGATAGGAGGCATCAGTAAGCAGATCTTCACTCAGCGAATCGCGAAAATTATTCATAACTGTTGCTAACACGACAATGGAAGGTTTCTTGGAAATTTTAGCGATTTCTATCTCTTTCTCTGCATCCACTTCAGCAGAATTATATATGTTCAATACTGCTGCTATGATGCAGGCTGCCAAAAATACAATCAGGATGGAAACTATTTTTCGTAACATACAAACCCTTTTTTATTTTTATACATAACTGATACCAAATCAACCTAAATTGTAGGGGCAGGGTTCCCCTGCCTGTCCGTGTTCTCAGCATCAAAAGCAATACAGATCTCGTTAATTTGGTATGACAATGAATCTATTCCAGTGAAAGAGTTACATCAATCTGTTCACCATTACGTAGTAATTTCACCAGCAAAGACTTTGCTTGTGCTTGTTCTTGTAACACATAACCGATTACACCGCTTTCTGAAAGGCGGTCTGTACGTTCACCGAAACCAACAATGATGTCACCACGACGGATTCCTGCCCTTTGTGCATTCGTCTGTCCACCACCTCTACGTCTATCGCGACGAGCAAGATTCTCAACATGTAATGCCATCGCAGTGTGATCAATCCCACTTTGTTTTCGTTCAGCATCAGACAAGTCTTGAAGCGTCATCCCACCGAGGGCAACAAGACGCAGTTCACCTGTTGTCGTACGCCAAGAGATATCGCTCTGTTTACGCCAACCAGGGTTGAGTGTAAGATTGAGAGAAATCTCTTCTCCATGACGATTTACTTTTGCCGGTAATGTAGTGTTTTCTGGAGAACGGTGCAACACCCACTGCAAATCTGCAATAGAGATGATCGGTTGTCCAGCAAGCGTTAAGACTTCATCCGCCCGTTCAAATCCATCTTTTTCTGCAGAAGAACCTGGTGTGACTCTACTAACTTTCGCACGATGTTTTGAAGAAAAGTGAATACCTAACAGGTCTGGCATTGGAAAAGGATATAACACTTCATCTGGCACCGGTTTCCTATCATACCAGTGAATCTCACGCCTTGCTTCACCAATTTGATGGCAATGAATACACTGTCCTCCAAGCCGTTGATTGAGATTCACATCGGATGGAAAACGTAATAAAGCAGGATAAGCCTCGGGTGTTTTCTTTAACGGTTCAGGACCTGTTTTGGCTGCTAAAATATCCTTGTTCTCTGGGTAACCTTCATGTAATTCAAGAGCGGCTTCAAGTGCAAGTTTAAATCCCTCTATAGATATATCTTTGCCAGCATTTCGGAAGTCAGTCCGTGTTCCGAAACGTCCGTAAATTGTTCTGTCTGCATTCATGAAAAATACTGCAAAAGTGAGATCATAATCAAATTGAAACAGAGATAGATCAATTCCGTTTCCCTGTACAATCCGAACCCGTACAAACTGTTCCATTAAATCTTTGATTTCTTTATCGTGACGAACAACCTGTTCGTCAAAGTCTTGGCAAGACACTCACGGCACTCAGCGGAAAACTACTAATAACGGTTGTTCTGTCTTTTCCGCTTGTTCAATCCCCTTATCAAGGTCGTTATAGATCCAATAGCCAGTAGATTTCACCATCACTTGATCTTGTGCGACTTCTCTGTCTCCATCTCCAAAACACAGGATAACTGCAGACACGAAAATCATAAAGATCAAAAAATGTTTCAATAATTTCATCAACGTTTCAAACTCCATATATCAAAAAAATGTAATGTGTTTTACATGTTTTTTGATATACAAGTATTGAAATTGTTCGTTATTTTCAAAATGTTTTGTTTGACAAGAAATTTGGAATCTTTGGATAAGAAACGCTTACTCTATGACATTCTATCATTTATCTGTAATATCCCAAATGAGTACCGTGCCATCCAAACTGCCACTCGCAAGCGTGCTTCCATCAGAACTATATGCAAGGGAAGTTAACCCGAACTGCCCACTAAAGGACGAAATGATTTGAAATAAATTCATGTCCCAAAAGTGGATAGAACCATCACCATTCCCATTTGCCAGTATTTTTCCATCAGGACTGTAAACGAGTGAGGATACCTTACTTCGACCTCGCGCAGTGATATTTGGTGGGTCATCAATTTCCCTTGGCAGACTCGGAGACGGGTCAAAAAGATCGTTTCCAATAAGAGAAACTTTGTGCTTACCTGTATTTGGATCCCATAAATGGATTGAACCATCTCCACATCCACTTGCAAGTGTTCTCCCATCAGGACTGAAGGTGACAGTCTGTATTCTATCTGTATGTCCTTCAAGCGTAGTAATAAGTTTCCGATTACGTACATCCCATAGACATATAGTTTTATCCTTACTACCACTTGCAGCTATACTTCCATCTGGACTCAAAGCAACTGAAGTGATTTGGTCTGTATGTCCCTTTAGTTTTGCTTTCTGGGGACCAATGAAAAATCCCAAAACTCGTTGGAATATTGAATCTGATTCTGCAGCCTTTGCATCCCAAATTCGTAGCATTCCATCTGAACCACCTGTTACAAAGATATTGCCTTCGGTATTATACGATATTCCACCACCATGTGATATATGATAACTATTCTTATCTATTGCTTTACTATGTCCTTTTTGAGTCTTCTGATATGCGCCTGTTTCCGCGTTCCAAAAGAAGATTTCTGCTTTTCCTGCAGGACGCATATTTAGGCTTGCTAACGTTTTTCCGTGTGGAACAAATGTCAGAGATTGAATATATAATTGATACGGATACCCATCACAAGTAGTATTGAGTTTTCCATTTACCACATCCCATAGCCTAATCTTCTCTAGATGATGACCACTTGCGAGAATATTTCCCTCATTATTAAATGCAATAGAACTTACTTCACCGTTATGGCGTTTAATGATATGACGTAGTCCAGATTTTTTTGTATTTTCTTTATCTATTTTCCATAAGTAAATACGTGTTTCTTCATTATTCATAGAACTTCGTGCAGCAAGCGTGCGTCCATCTGGACTAAACATTAGATAATAGAAGTGTCCATTTTCTCTAAATAAAAATTTGGGTTCTCCATCCTCAGTATTCCAAAAGATTATACCACCATTTGTTGATACAGCGAGTGTGCGTCCATCTGGACTGAATTTAATTGATGTAACTCTTTTTGTTGGATAATTCACTATCTTAGGTATGTTATTAGCTATAGCCAGGATTTTTAAATTTCGTGGATCGTTGGCCAGTGTATTCTTCAGTTGACCTGTCTGTGTATCCCATAACTGCACCTTATAATCATCGATTCGTGCCGTAGCGAGTGTCTGCCCATCTGGTGATATTGTAAATGGATGTCGATAATGACCTTCAAGTTCAATTCTCATTTGCAACTTACCAGTATTTGAATCCCAGAACTTCGCTTCATTTTTAGAAAAACAGAATAGAGCACTCCCATCGTTGATAAAAACAATGTTATTAGCACCTGTTGTATCTTCTAATTTTGCTATAAAACTTCCAGTTTCAATGTCCCATACCAGAACTTCTTTTTTTTTGCTACTTACTATAGTTTTTCTATTCGGACTAAACATCACACTGGAAACTCTTTTGTGGGGTGTTGTAATCACACGGTGTTCCCCATTTTCAATGTTCCATAGCCTTATTTTGTTCGAATAATCTGTACTTGCAAGCATTTTTCCATCAGAACTAAAACTGACTGATAAAACTCTATTGGTATGACCCTCAAGGGTGGTTTTGATTTGGTTGGAATTTAAATCCCATATATCAATCTTATGCTTTCGCATATTTGCACAGAGTTGTAAATCTGGACTTAGAATGATATTATCTGTCAAATATCCATTTATTTTTGATAAACTTATCTCTTTTCCTGTCATAACATCGTATAACCAGACACCAATAGAAGTTATCACAGCAAGTTTCGTATTGTCAGATGAAAATTGATATGAATTTCCCTTTCCTATAGTCGTGAGATGGCTTTCCAGGTTTGCCATTTTGCCCTTACCAAGTCTCAACTTTGCACCTTTTGGCAATTCCCATAGTGTGTAGTCATCCGAATATGAGTATGAAAGAAATGTCAAAGTTAATAGAGATATTGCAATCATTGCATGAATCGTTCTCATAATTAAATACTCCTCACATTAACAATCTATAACAATTAACCCATCTGATACAGCATCAGATAAATTAGAACTCCAGTAACAGAAACATATAGCCAAATTGGCAAAGTGATTTTAGCAATACGTCTGTGTTTATCAAACCTTTCTCTCCACGCCAAATAAAGCGTGACCAAGGCTAAAGGAATTATAATAAACGCTAATATTATATGCGAAATCAGTATCGTAAAGTAGACTGGTCGTATCCATCCCTCATGCAAAAACTTTGTAGATCCAGCATTGGCGTGATATATACAATAACTTATCAAAAAAAGTATTGAGACACCGAATGCAGCAAGCATACACTTCTTATGCTGTTCAATTTTCCGATTACGAATAAAGACATATCCTACAATTAAAAGGACAGCACTGGTTGTATTTAGGATTGCATTGACAGTAGGTAGATTTGATATTTCAAACATGTTTTCTCTCTATCTTACCGAAGCCATCGGTATGCTTGCACACCTTTGGAATTCTGCAGGGCAAACTCCCACCTTTTACACCATGTTTCATAATCTGTTTGACATGCTTCAGGACGCAGACGACTCCGCATCAAAAAAGATGGGTAGTAGGGTCTACCTGTCGGTTGATACACATCGTGATAACGCAAATCTAAACTCCATCGAACTGTATCAGATTTATTCGGTTTAGCACTGTGTAGCGTGTAATTATGAAACAAAATTACACCACCAGCGCGTATTGGCAAAACCTCTGGTGTTAAGTTCGGTGGTTGATGTTCAGGTGGAACTGCTAATCCTGCTTCATTCCAACCGTGCGTTAACAACCCAAATTTATGACTACCCGGTAGCACTTGTAGACACCCATTTTCTTCAGTCACATCTACAATTGGAATCCAGATCGTAAGCATGAAGTATGGGTCTGTGTCTGGCCAACACACTCCTGCGTCCTGATGCCAAGGTATCGGCAATTGTTGAGTCTTCTCTATTGGTAGAATTGGACGGATATGTTGTATTGGATTACACACAATCTCAGAACCAACAAGTGATTCTGCAAGATCAAGGATCTTTGGATTTTTGAGGAAGTTGAACGTTGCTTCTCCGCGCGCTCGCATAATGTCTAAGTCTGATGTTACCTCTGATGCTTCGGCAGCAAGGCACAGCAGACGTTCAGTGAATGGTTTTTCAGTGTATGTAGAAGTTGTCTTCCCTCCCTTGTATAGTTTCTCAGCACGTTTATCAATAATATCAGAATACTCATCAATCACAGAAGCTAAGTCCCTCTCATCCAATATATCTTCAAGTAGAAGATACCCGTTCTCATGGAAAAACGATACTTCCGATTCAGTTAGACGCATAAAAACCCTCCATGTGTCGTCTTTATCCCCATCTCTGTTCAGGCGGATCAAAGACAAATCCGTGAAAAAACTTACGTTGTTCAGGTGAAAGTTGTGAGTTATAGAAGTCTTTTGGATACCCCCAATGTTCTTGTGAGGCAATCATCCATGGATGTTCATAAGCGTAATATAACATTTCACGTGTCGCTTCCGGCTTGGTAAAAATACCGGCTGAATGCCAGAGCGCGTTATGAAACAGTATAGCACTGCCTGCAGGTGCACATACCTCCAATGCTCCAGGATATTGATACGGATAACGCAAGTCTTCATGATTTGGTTCATTCAACGCTTTATGACTACCCGGTATGAGCCAAAGATTACCTTGTCCACTATCTGTCATATCTGTGAGATAGTACCCAACTTTGAGTTGTAGCAAGGGAATTGGACGCAGGTTGCGAAAACCATCATCATGTCCATCAATGTGCCATCCCATCGGACGATCCATAAGTTCCTCGCCAAATTCAACAAGGGCATCTGATGCGTGGTGGTGCGGCATCTGATTGAGAAGACCCGCGACATAAGGTAGCATCGGCTGCCAATCCAACAGTTCTAAGAACAGCGGATGATCACCAAGAATATAGAAGATACGTGTGCTCTTCTCTCCGTGAATATGTGTCATTCCTGTTTGCTGTAAACCTTTTTCCTCACATTCACGACGTTTATCAATTGTGTCTGCAAGGGTACTTCTAAGAGAAGTTATATGTGCTTCTTCAAGAAAAGACTCTAATACCAAATATCCGTTGTTTTCAAAGAAGAAACGTTGTGCATCCGTTAACTCGTGTGTCATCATACTTTTCCTTTAGACTATGGTGAAGCATAGAATTATATCTACACTTTCTATCAACGGTAGGCGAGGTTTCCTAACCTCGCCTAAGCAATGTATAGAATTAATTCAATAATTTACCATAAATCAAATAGTGCGGCTGCGTTTTCTCCAAATATCCGTTCTTTTGCCTTTTTAGGAATATCCATTTCTTCAATTAAGGATACAAATCTCGGCATATCCACCCAAGGATGATCTGACCCAAAAAGAAGATGGTTCTCTCCAGAAAACTGATATGCAAAATGCAGTGCCTGAAGCGAAGGTGATACAGTGTCCAGATAGACGCGACGCAAATATGCACTCGGTGGTTTTGTAATGTTCTCCCTTGCTCTACCCAATACTTCTGTTTGGTGATCTATACGACCGCTCATATAAGGTAGAATCCCACCCACATGTGGCAGAACAATTTGTAATTCTGGTAGCCGTTCCAAGATACCACTCAGAATCAGTCGTAATAACGCGAAACTGCTATCGACTTGTAATCCCATCATACCGATCATCCAGTGATCTTTTATCGCATCCCCCCAAGTTGGTACCGTGGGATGCATGACAATAGGCATCTGCAATGAAACTGCATGAGCAAAAACTGGTTCAAATTCAGGTGCATCAACAGGTTTCCCACCAATATGAGAATAGAGCATTATCCCACGGAATCCCATTTCCTTCACTCTATCCATCTCTGTTATGGCTTCATCAGGGTTCTGCCAAGGTAGGCATGCCAATCCCGCAAATCGGTGAGGATACTGTGCTACAAGTTCAGCGATAGCATTGTTTATGGCTTGTGCTCCTTTGTTACCAAATTCAGGCGAGAGCATGCATGGAGGCGGTATATTGGTACTAAGCAGTGCCATGTCCACCTCTGCTACATCCATATCCTTGAGTTTTTGCTTCGGGTCATATACATCGTTCTGCAGTCGAAATGTTTGGACATTACCATAGGTAACGATAGACTCCTTTCCACGACGAATTACCTGCGGCGGATGTGGGTTTTGTGCAAGTATTTCAATGTATTCGCTTGGAAATATGTGACTTTGACAATCAATTCGCATTATTCATCAATCATAATTGGACAGAAATCTAATCAAATGCTAAAACTACGTGTATTACATTCCTCCACGCGGACTCCATTGTACCATATAATCGGAAGGCACTTCGCGGATGAACATAGACGTAGAAAGCTCACGATCACCATATCGGTAGATTGTAGATGACAGAAACAGTTGCTTCTGAGCACGAGTCATACCTACGTAAAAAAGCCGACGTTCCTCTTCAAGCTCAGCATCAGTGGTGTCCTGTTTCCACATCGGAAAACTCCCTTCCTCCATTCCGATGATTATGACAACAGGAAATTCCGTGCCTTTTGCAGCATGAAGTGTCATTAATGTAATCTGTTCTGTGTCATCATCTATCTCATCATAATTCGTCAGTAATTTCTGAAAACCCAAGAACTCTAATAGGCTGTTCCCTTGATCTGACTTCAGATATTGCAAAAGTAGAGTCCGAAACTTTGATTTAGTTTCTATCCAAGCAGTGTCCTCTTGCATAATAGGAACATCAGTCTCTTCTAACTCTTTAAAGTAAGCTTCAACTTGTTCCTCTTCTGTTGACTCAAAGGGGAGATCTTCATGTATCTGTTGAGAACCTTCCTTGACCACACGTATAGCAGCGTTTAAAAATGCCCTCTCTTCTGTAATATTCTTGTCGTTTTTAACTGAAATATCTGTTTTGTCAAGAATACCAAGACCAACAAACGGCAATAAATCGGTAAGTGATTGCACTTCTCGCTTCTTTAGGTCAATCCTTATCAATTCCTTGAAAATTTGTCTGTTTACTTCAACATCTTCCATAGCACGATGTAAAGTTTTGTGTTCAATTCCAAATTTCTCAGCAAGTGATTCAATACCACATCGTTGACGAGGAAATAGTCTACGTGCGGTGACAAGTGTATCGTAGTAGGGATTTGTCAGATTCTGATCTAAACAATCCTGTAATCCACGTTCCAGAATTGGGTTGTCATACTGCGCGACATTATGTCCAATTAGGATACGATCTTGAATGAAACTATAGAATTTCGGGAGAACCATCTCAATACTCGGTGCGTCCTTTACATCCTCACTACTTATACCGTGAACTTTCGTAACTGACGGTGGTATGTATCCACCGGGTGGTTTCACTAAGCGAGAAAACTTCTCAACTTCATTGCCAATTACATTAAGCCGTTTCGCTGCAATCTCAACAATATTTGCGCGTCTGATATCAACACCTGTAGTTTCTAAATCATAAATCACCATATCAGACATATTCGGTGTTTCAAATCTACTCAATAACCGTTGGCAAAGTTTTAATGCGGCGATACAACGTATCTTACCTGAACCAAGTTGAATCACATCTGACTGTTCAGAGATGGTAGTACCGATAAGAATTGATCTCGTCTCTATACCCTTTTCTCCCAGTTCTCCAAAGTCGCCAATAAGTATATTAACTGCATTTCTGTTGAGTAGCTGTTCACTGTCACCATCTGAGGTTTCATTTTTGGGTAAATATTGGACTTCTACATTCTGATCAAGATAAGATTGTAGTGTTTGACTAATTATATATGCTGAACAATATTCATCTATGCCATAACTTGCAGTGATCTGAATTTGTTCACCACGATCAAGAACACTATACAGAACATCTTGGGCCAAACCCAAATTTGATAAATCCGACTTATTCTCAATAGCAGCTAACTCTTTGTTGCGGTATGGACTTCGTATCATGTCTAATTTTTCAAATAGAATATTGACAATTTTATCTATTTTTTTATCTTCAATTTCATCTTCCAATGTTGCCAATTGTTCCCAAAAACTACTGATGTTCTTTCGTGTTAATGGACCGACATCCTCTGGATACTGTTCAATATTCCGTAGGAGTTCTTCCAATTCTAATTTTTCACGTTTTGCTAACCACTTCAGTCGCACCCAAGTAAGATCGTCAACCCTTTTTTCAGGAAAGTTAATTGCGATTTCTAAGTCACGTGGAAGTCGCCACTGAATATAACAGAGATATGAAAGAATACCCTTCAGTCTTTCGTCATCAAAGGAATTGGTTGGTCGTATCCGTTGAAATTTTATTTTAGATCGTATCAATTCTTCTGTCAGAACATCCGCGAGTCTGTGTGTCCTGTAAAATACGGCAATGTCGCGATATGAAACATTCCGTTCACTAATCAATTTACTGATAATCCTGATAATAGTGCGTGCTTCCTCAACAGGAGTCATAAATGTATAGTGAAATATATCCCGTCCTTCATCTTTGTGGGATATAAGACTGTGCTGAGCCTGTCGCAAAGGATTATTCGCAATTACTTCTTCTGCAGCGCGTAGAATCGTTTCACTACATCTATAATGATCGTCTAATTCAACTGTATATGGAGAGTAATTAGTTTTGAAATCGTCTATGAACTGCGGATTTGACCCGCGCCAACTGTAGATAGACTGGTCAGCATCCGCAACAACCATCAGATTGTTCTCTGGTGGAGCAGTAAGGAAACGAAGAAGTTGGTATTGAACTTCGTTCACATCATGATATTCGTCAACAAGGATGTGTGAAATCTTTTGATGGTATTCCTGCTGTACTTCAGCAACTTGTTCAAAAAGTATCACCGTTCTTATCAACAGATCATCAAAATCAAAGGCATTGTATTCATTAAGTTTGCTATGATAGGCATTGAAGGCATTTACTATATTCGCTTCAGCATCAGGATCGTCTATTTCCGCGATATAATCCTGTTTAATCTCTATATTATTCTGAGCATAATCAAGTTTGCATTTTGCGTCGCTGATTGCATTCCGTAGTAACCACACAGGATAATCATTTGGGTGAAGATTCAACTCCTTTATGACTTCTACGAGTATTTCATCCTGTATTTCTTGGTCAAAAATAGCAAAGTTTTCACTCAGACCGATGTGATGTACGTGACTTCTGAGCACCTTCACACAAAAAGCATGAAATGTGGAAACATTAATATTTGAACCGTGCGGTTCTCCAATTTCATTGTTGACACGATCACGCATCTCTTGTGCGGCTTTATTCGTAAAAGTAATCGCAAGGATATTACCAGGCTTGATTCCGTGATGACGAATTAGGTAAGCAATACGGTGCGTAATGACTTTTGTTTTACCCGTACCAGGACCTGCAATTACAAGTATCGGTCCAGTGTTGTGTTTTACTGCTTCTGTCTGTTTTTCATTTAAATCGTGGAGAATGTTCATCTATGAAAACCTATGTATTATAATGATAATTAAATCTTATTTCAATGTTCTGATAGTATATCTAATATTATGTCATATTACAAGCATTTTGAGTGAAATAATTGCGTTTGTAATGCTATTTTGTGGGTCTAAAGAGTTCGTCCAACACAACCGTCGCATACCCTCCTGCCGGCAAAGTAAAACAGAGGTGTAACCCATGATCAATAGGTTGAATCTCATGGACTTCCATTTTTATACGAAATGGTCGACGAGTACCGGGTAACCTTATCCCAGCTACCTTGCGAAATGTTTCCAGTTTCACATCTTCCTCTAATAGGAGTTCCATTTCCATCTTTTCCACATGACCAGTAGGTTGCCGCATCTTGTAGCCGAAGATAGGACCTGTCGGACTAATCTCAAATACATCTGCTCGCATCTGTTCAACTGAAGCGTTGTCAACATTGAACGGAGCACCGTTGCTGTGCTTAACTGCTACATCTCCATCTAAAAGTTCTCCGATATTAGGAAAACGTCTTGCCAAAATGCAATTAAACAGATGTGCTTGATAAGCAGACAAATACAACTTTCTGAGTCGATGTGGAATATATCTAATCGCTTTTACTTCATCTAATCGCTGTGGAAGCCTACTGATTTGTCCTGTCTCGTTTGTTGATAAATGCACTATTACTTCTTCCCAATTACCTTTCATCAACGCTTTGCCAATCAGGTGGGTGTTTTGCTTGTTCCCAAATCTTTGTGAACCAAACCAATTTGGAACTCCCTCTTTTGCCAACTGTTCTAATCTCTCAGAAATAATTGAGTAATCATCTCTAACAACATCACGCAATGTAATAGTGAATCTATTCCCTTGAAGATGACCAACCCGCAATTTATGTTCATGTCTTTCTGCCCACAACACCTCTATAGATGGCAGTTCTATGGTCATTATCTTTTCTGGTGTGATTCCATCTATTGACAAAACTTGGGTAGTGATTGCCCTTTTATCCTTCAATCCTGCATAACCTATATCTCTTTGATTGACTTGTAAAGTCTCTGCGATTTTCTTAATCGCATCAAAAGTGCTGATATTCCGTTTGAGAATTGCAAAATAGGTATGTGTACCAATACCGGTCGGTTCATATAATGGTATTTCTTCAACAATGAAATCTTCCGGTTCAAATTGCATCATTTCCTCCGTTTGTATCATAATGCTTATTGTATCTGATTGTCAAGAATTAATAATGTGGTAAAGGGTGATTCATATACACTTGACAATTCCACATGAATGTGCTAAATTAACTACCAATTAATGATAGAAAATCCGTGTCAAATTCTTGGAAAAACACATGCCAAAAATCAAAATACTCTCAGCCGATGTGGCAAATAAAATTGCTGCAGGTGAAGTCGTTGAACGACCTGCCTCGGTTGTCAAAGAACTCATAGAAAACGCCGTTGATGCTGATAGCACCAGCATCCGTGTTGAAATACGCGCAGGTGGAAAACGACTCATACGTGTC
This sequence comes from Candidatus Poribacteria bacterium, assembly GCA_965214095.1. Taxonomy (GTDB): domain Bacteria; phylum Poribacteria; class WGA-4E; order WGA-4E; family WGA-3G; genus MSPOR6. The sequence continues at coordinate 5,119,962 of OZ243938.1, forward strand.
ACTGATAACGGCACAGGTATGGAACGTGAGGACGCACTCCTCGCATTAGAACGTCATGCCACAAGTAAGGTCAACCGGATTGAAGACCTTGAAAATATACAAACTTTCGGGTTTCGTGGTGAAGCGTTGGCAAGTATAGCATCTGTCTCTAACTTTGAACTGCTTACGCGTACTGCTGATGCAATACAAGGCACAAAAATCAATGTAGATAGTGGTGTTTTCCGTTCAGTTGAAGAAAGCGGATGTTCTCCAGGAACACATATTTCTATCAACAATCTATTCCACAATGTTCCGGCTCGTTTGAAATTTCTCAAAACCGACACCACCGAGATGAACCATATCACCAAGCAGGTAACATGGGCTGCATTAGCACATCCCAAAATACATTTCTTCTTATCACATAACGGCAAGACTGTACTTGATGTGCGAGCATGTGATTCTAATCTGGAACGGGCACGCCTGATATATGGCAAAGAATTTGCTGACAATCTGATTGAATTTGGTGAGGAATTACCCGATTTCAAACTCTCTGGTTTACTCGGAAAACCTGAATTTACGAAGCCGAATCGGGATAATCAACTCTTTTTTATGAACCAACGTCCGATCCGAAGTCCTATGATTGGGGCTGCACTAAAAGAAGCACTCGGTGCAACTGTTCAGTCCGGACGACATGCAGTGGCAATTCTCTTTATGACACTTGAACCTGATACGGTTGATGTCAACGTCCATCCAGCAAAGATTGAAGTGCGTTTCAAAAATGAGCGGACGATATTCACCGGTATTGTCAAGATGATCCGCAGCGTGATCAACAAAGAGAAGTTCATACCCAAGATTGAGACATCTACAGAGACACAACACACTCCTATTGAAAAGAGTAATATAGAAACAAAAACACCAATATCATCTAAACCATTCACAAGACCACGACCCACTATTGTCCCTGAAATAGAAACAGAGACACCTGATGCCACTAAGACAGAGGAAAAGGCAACAAAGAGAGTTGAGACCAAAAGAATAGAGACATTACCAACTGAAAATGTTGAAACTGAACCGAAACACGAAGAAACAAAGACTGTTGTGCAACCCTCTCAACAGACAATTCCAGAAGGAGCAACGCTCAAACTCCTTGACTTTGAGAATGTTGAACTCAAAACAAACCTATTCAAAACATATATTGTCGCTGAAGGAGAAGATAGGGTTTTCTTTATTGACCAGCACGTTGCAGCAGAACGTGTGTTATATGAGAGATTTGTGAACCAGTTAAAATCAGACGGTATCCCAGTGCAAGGCTTATTACTGCCTGTGACTGTAGAAGTAACACCACAACAGCTTGCTATACTCAAGGTTCATGCAGAACTGTTCAGCAACGTCGGCTTTGAATTGGAGGAATTTGGTGCAAATACAATACTGATTCGCGCTATACCCGCACCTCTGCCAACACGAACAGCAGCACAGACTATCACAGACCTACTGGACAAACTCCCTGACCAACGGCATGAAGAAGTAGAATTGCCCAAGGCAATTGATGATGCATTGATTACACTTGCTTGTCGTTCAGCAGTGAAAGCAGGGGATACCTTGGACTCCAAAGAGATGATAAATCTAATCCGAGAGTTATCTGAGGCGAAACTTCCTTTCAACTGTCCGCATTCTCGACCTATCATTATTGAAATGGGACGCGATGAATTGGAACGAAGATTTCATCGCTCATAACACCTTATCTAACACCAAATATCAGAGGAAGGCAGATAAATGAAAACAACACCACTGTACCTTCTAATAACCTGCCTACTATTTGCCATATTTCTCCCAATTGTTTCTTCACAAGAATATAATACTTGGGGGTTACCAGAAGGTGCAATTGCGCGACTGGGAAAAAGTGAAATCACTGGAAATGTTGCCTTCTCACCAGATGGTAATCGGTTGGCTGTTGCAAGTTCAATCGGAATTTGGATTTATGATGTACGTCCCGGTGAAGAAACTGAACTGGAACTTATCACTGGACATACGCTTGATGTTACGACACTTGCTTATTCACCCGATAGTAGCATACTCGCGAGTGGTAGTAGAGATGGATCAATACGACTGTGGGATGCTCTTAGCGGCAAACAAATTACTTTGTACCAAGGAGAAAGGGAAGAAGTTATCACACTTGTAATTTCAACAGATGGGAAAATGCTTGCAAGTGGACATCATAATTGGTCTAATAATGAACACCAAGTAAGACTATGGAACTTACAAACAAAAGAACTCTTAACAACAATAGATGACCATACAAACTACATCTCATCTTTAGCATTTTCACCTGATGGTAAAACACTTGCTACAGGGAGTAGGGACAAGACTGTAAGATTATGGGACACACAAACAGGTGAACACAAATCTACACTTGTAGATCATAAAATTTCTATATCTACGCCTATATCTACGGTAGTGTATTCCCCTGATGGGAAGACACTTACGACTGTAAGTCCACTTGATACTGTTTTGCAGTGGGATACAGAAACAGGAACTTATGATACAACATTATTCAAACGTGTTGGACAGATTCATTCACTTGCATTTTCTCCAGATGGCAGCACGATAGCAATAGAGCACATCAATTATGTGAAGTTGATTAATTCTGAAACAGGAAAACTAGAAGCTGTCTTCAGAGGACACAAAAAAACAATCGAATCCATTGCTTTTTCTCCTGACGGAAACACACTCGCTACTGCTGATTCTGATAATATCATAATGCTATGGGATACACAAACTCGAAAGCGCAGAACTACCATCAAAGGACATACTTCAAGGGTTCAATGTTTAACCTATTCACCTGATGGGAAAACTATAGCTTCAGGCAGCTTTAAAGGACTCGGTTTCCTATGGGATGCTCAGACTGGAAAACATAAAGCAACGCTCATAAGAAGATATAGCCTTGACATAACAGGAATAACATATTCACCTGATGGAAAAACAATTGCTACATGTAGTGGTGTTGGCACTGTTGAACTATGGGAAGAACGAACACGTGCGTTTCAGGTACGTAGCAGAAAACCGAAATCAACACTTATTGAGCTGTCCACGGAACTACATTGTATTGCTTATTCACCTGATGGAAAAACAATTGCGATAGGAGACGATAAAGGGGATATAAGTTTATTGAATGCAGATAAAAGTGAAATAATAACTACTCTCTCAGGACACGTAAGAAGGATCAATTCACTTGCATTCGCACCTGATGGATTTACACTTGCAAGTGCCAGTAGTGATGGAACTGTCAGAATGTGGGATATACAATCTGAGGGCATCATCGCATCACCAGGAGGAAATAGAAGAGGGTCCTATGCTGTAGCGTATTCTCCTGATGGAAACTTAGTAGCAAGCGCAGGTGATGACAATAATATCCAACTGTGGGATGTACATAGTCAAACTACAAAGAGAATAATTAGAACACCGCAAAACCAAGTTACATGTATTGCTTTCTCTCCGAATGGCGTATTTTTCGCATCCAGCAGTCGTGATGGTAGCATTGAATTATGGAGCACGCAATCAGGTGAACATATTTCATCATTCAAAGCGAATGATGGGTGGATATCAGCAATTGCATTCTCTCCAAATGGTGATACATTAGCAAGTAGCAGTTCTGACGGCACTATTCTCTTGTGGAAACTACGTTGATTACATAATTACCAGTAATTAGAAGTTTTCTGTGAAAGTTACCGTTACTTTCCCATCGTTGATTGAATTTCTAAATCTATCCAACAACGCTTCTTCAGTCTCATTAGGATATACATAAGACAAACGAAGATATTCAATAATCAATGGGTCAAATGTTCGAATGAATTCAAAGTAGAACTTGCCAAATGTGTTTTCTATTAGTCTCATAGCCATACTGTTTTCTAATGAAGTAAATCCATCCAGAACTGTTGAGTCTTCACGCTTCTCATCTTTATATATATCAACCAATTCCACCCAAAATGCTCTTCCGAAACCAAGTTCCTCATTGAATATTATTTCAGAATCATCAAAAACAATTTGATAATCACCTGCTGCGTCTGCCTTTTGAAGTGATTCTGTCCGCCTCTGATTAACCCGATCCATAGCCTCTCGCGCTCGTTCTATGTGGGTCTGAGTCGGTGGTTCAGGTGGAGAAATAATCTCCATCATCGGCTTTGTCATCGGTTGATCACAACCGAATGAAAACACTATTAAGATAATTGCGCATAATTTAAGCAGGATTATCCTCGTAATACAAATCATTTCGTCTCCTATATTTATATATTTATGTATTAGTTCAGACTTACATTCGTACCGTCCAAACATCGTCAACTAAAAGACCCAAACTGCCATTTGTCCTGCACCACGATTGCACCAAGTATAATAGGGAATTGCTGTAACAGGCAGTCGCTTTGCACTTGGCTCAGAAAGATAGAGGTTGTTACCCCACTCTTCAATATCATAGATAGTCCCTGTTCCACGAATTAGTGTTATACCACCAAGAGTTTCACTGTCATAAACAACTTCTACTTTACCATTTTCAGCAAGCGTGAGTGTCTCAAATGCACCATCAGGATTATCAACATCTTCAAAACAGTAAACAAGTGGGCCGCGACGCAATGCTGATCGTCCAAGATTATCTCTTACATTCGGATGTGCATATATTCTATCTACTGACATATCCAATTGCAATTCAACGCTATCATTTGCTTGCCACGTTCTTCCAATTGATAGATATCCATTTTTAGTATCCTTAACGTTAATCGTTTCCCCATTGATACTCACATCAAAGTCTTTACACCAACCCGGTATTCGCAAATTCAGGTTAAACTTAGCAGGTTTCTCTGGGTTTACAGTAAGTTTTACATCTCCTGACCACGGATAATCAGTGTCTTGTGTAATACACAGTGAGACATCATCTGCTATAGTTGTTTCTGCATTCCCACCAACATAGAGATTAACCCATAAGTCATTGTCATCAATAGCATAGATATATTGACCAAGAGAACCGAGTAGACGAGCAATATTTGGCGGACAACACGCACACCCGAACCACGGATTCCGTTGTCTACCACCACGACTCGCCAGCGGATTTTGATAGAAGAAGTCCGTCCCTTCAAGAGAAACACCTGAAAGTGCGCCATTGTATAGTGCCGTTTCTAATACATCCATGAAACGTGACTCACCTTTCAATAGGAACATCCGATGCGCCCAGAAAATCAAACCGATGGATGCACAAGTCTCCGCATAGGCAGAGAAATTTGGTAATTCATAATCTTGTGTGAACCCCTCATTGTGTCCCGATGGTCCTACACCGCCAGTAATGTATAATCGCTTTTCTACATTCTGCCAAAGAGCATCAAGAGCATTGGTTATTGCTGCATCACCTGTTTCCGAGGCAATATCTGCAGCTCCTGCATAGAGATACATGGCTCTTACTGCATGTCCAACACATTCTGTTTGTTCCTGAATTGGCAAGTGTGCTTGCGAATATGTGCCATCATATTTCTCATCGCGTGTGTAGTGATGTTTATACGCCCCTAACCCACCCGGTAAATCAGGATTTTCCAATTCTTGCTCAAAAACTGTCGGTCTATGTCCGCGTTTCGTGACAAAGTATTCCGCAAGAGACATGTAACGCTTTTCACCTGTAACACGGGCTAATTTTACTAAAGCAAGTTCAATCCCTTGGTGTCCTGGAAGACCATCCCGTTTGCCTTCACCGAATATGTTATCAATAAGGTCAGCAAATTTGCATGCCACATCAAGAAGAGTTTGTTTACCTGTTGCTTGATAATGTGCAACGCCTGCTTCGAAAAGATGTCCTGCACAATACAACTCGTGCATCATACCGAGATTCTGCCACTTCTTTTCAGGTTCAACCAATGTAAAATAGGAATTCAGATAACCATCTTTCTGTTGACTTTTGGCTATCGTATCAATAACTCCATCCAAATCACCTTCCCAATCAGGATTTGGGTGGGAGTGTAAAGTGTATGCGGCAGCTTCTACCAACTTATGAACGTCAGAATCGTTGAAAAAGATGCCTTCAAAATTCCCTTCCATTGACCCCGCAGCTTTAGCAAAGTTACTAATTCTGCCCGTTATCCGACACTGTTCTAACTCGTGTGGAATCGTCTCCTTTGAATTCGTTTCTTGACGTGGTGACCAGAATCTATCATCAATCGTAACTGCTGCAAAAGAAATTGCTTTCAACATATTTCCCTCATCTATGGATAAAATGTTGCGGGACAACGGAAATATTATAGTGAATTATAAATATAAGTTGACACCCGCGACCCACGGTAGGCGAGGTTTCCTAACCTCGCCAATGCTGAGTGTTCAAGTAATTTCAAAATCTACTATAGTTAACAATATCCATTGTCCAACAAGTGTAATATAATGTTAGTGACTATTTACACTAATCTGTTTGAATTCTTCTGAAGGTAAGTATTCACCCAATACTTGCTGCACATCTGCTTTATTGAGCCGTTTTGCTGTAATAATAACACATCTTTTTTGCGATTCTTTATCCCAAGCCTTCTCAAACTCCTTGAAAGTCAATCTACGTTTACTTTCACTATTAGGACTCTGAAGGTGGACCATACCTGATGTGTTGTTGTAATGTGATATAGGTGAAATAAACGGTGTATGTTCTCGTATTTGAATCATTACAATTGGTGCCCAACCTTTTGCAACAAATGCCTTTAAGATATCTAATGAACAGTTGGATAGAAAAGCACTATGTTGTCCAATTTCACGTATCTTATTATGAAAATTAACGAGTGCTAATCTATTACGAGGAATAGATGGTTTTTTGTATACATTTCTCAAATATGGAGTCTTTTGAAAATTAATAGTGGCTGATTCTGGTAGATTTGATTTAGCAAGTGGTGATTTGACATTCGTGGTTTTGTTAGATGACGGTATAGTATTTTTGGGCACTTCAAATTCACTTGTGGGAACAGGACCGCAGCTACTTATAAAAAACACAAACATAATTAAGAAAATACTTTTGTGAAATATTGAATATTCAAGAGACCTTGACAATATCTGACGAAGGTTATTGAAGGACAACAATACATGCTTCATGTTTTTCTCCTCGTGTTATTTTAGTTGAATTGACCATGTTTAATTGATTTTAACTGTAGCTTCTCTTTTTTCTTTCCATGATTCTACTATTGCTTCTGTGATTCGCAGTGCTTGCAAGCCATCACGACCAGTTGGTGCGGGTATTCGATCATTCAGCAAATCATCCACTAACGCTGCCATACGGAGTGCAAATGTACCATCAAAGGCAAGCTGTTCCATTCTAAAAATAGATGGACGATATTCCTCCACAACCTGATTGTCACGTTTCATCAAAGTGGCTTTGCTAAGCACATTATCAACAACGATCTCTCCCGCAGAACCACAAATTTCTAATCTCTCAATCGGATGAATAAAATCGCTATCCCAACTCGCCAAAAGCGTTGCAACAACTTCAGTTTCATACTTAAATGAAATTGCCATGCTCGTATAGCAAGCATCTTCTCCATTACGCGCTTCGTGTTCTCTGGGTTTCGCCATCTGTGCACACACCGAGACTATCTCCCCACCAAACCAACGTAGTAAGTCAAGTGCGTGTGTTTGAAGTTCATAGAGTAAGTAATACTCACCCTTCCAAGTTGAGGAGGGGCCACCTTGCGACAGTTTCATATCCAAGTAATATGTCTGTCCAATTGTCTCTGCATCAAACCATTTTCTCGCTTGTACATAACCTGGAGCAAACCTTCTATTATAGTCTATAGCAAGATGTACCTCTTTCTCTTCTGCTTTCGCAACCATCTGTTCCGCTTCATCAATATAAAGGGATAAGGGTTTCTCAGAAATAACGTGTTTTCCCGCATCAAGACATTCCATTACCGGTTCAAAGTGTAAGTGATCTGCAGTTACAACATCAACAAGGTCACATTCTTCATTCTCAAGCATTTCCTTAATGGATGGATACCAGTTCGGTATACCGAGTGATTCAGCCCTCTCTTTTGCTTTATTCGCATCAATATCGCATACTGCGACTAATTCCGCACCCTGATGTTGTAAATATCCGCGTTGGTGTAATAATCCTATCCCACCACAACCAACAGCTGCAACTTTTAGTTTTCCAGCCATAATAGAGTTCTCCTTATATAATGAGAACGGTGTTTGTAACTCCCTATAAATATAATATACAATACACAAAAAAATAGCAAGAAAGAAAATCAGGAATGGAATTACAATTTCATTTAGCAAAAACCATAATTATTTACACACTACGGTAGGTTCGGTTTCCTAACCGAACCGGTGTTTATTCAGTCACATTGATGCGGTTAGGTAACCGAACCTACTGGGAGTGTGCACATATTTTTAGATTTCACTATAGCAAAAAGTTGGAAATGTGCTATAGGCGTAACTACTAAATTTACAAAGAGAAGAAAAACATGAAACGTTATGGAAACCACCACGGAAACTCTGGAATCGCTGCTTATGAAGCGGGAACTAAGTTTATTAGAATCCAGTTTACTAGCGGCAGTATCTATCTGTACACCTAATCAAAATAGGTGTTTGTAGTCGCGCAATTCATTGCGCCTCGGACATTCTCTCGCTAAGTTAGAATTTATACTCTCATAATGAGATATTCTCTATTAGAAATGGTATAGCTTGATGAAAAAGTGTTAGAATATCAATATTAGCAGCCCCAGCGGGGCGGAATGTGTATAGCACATCGTGAACAAACCACTTATAGCCCCAGCGGGGCGACAGGTGTATCATTGAAGAAATAGGTATGATGACTGTGATTCTCCTTGTCCAGACTATTATATATTAAACGAGAACGATAACAGATCTTTGATAAATTAATGCATTAGGCCTGTGCGAATGGAATTTTGGCGATCGGAAAGTTGACACACTTTCATAACAGTGCTATAATTTTGCTTATTACAAGGTAGGTTATTGAAATCGTTCAAATCATCTATGATACAATTCAAAGATGTTTATAACTCTCGTGTCAGGTTCAGTATAATCCTTGACACCCCATCTACAACCACATACAATAAACCTCAAAATAAAATGATCTTTGCGGAGATTTTTCATGCCAACAATCGAAAAAGTATTTGACTCACCCGGTCCTCAACCAAACGGTATGCAAGCGACTGAAGAAGGACTCTGGATAATTGACCAACGCAGCAATGAAGTTCATCTCGTCTCTTATGATGGTGAGGTGAAAAAGACACTTGAAACTGGTTCGGATAGAGGCAGCGGCATTACGGATACAGGTACTACGCTTTGGCTTGCTTCAACCTATAGTTGTGAAATATTGTCTATCGATCCAGAAAATGGTAAAACACTTGCCTCTTACGAAACACCAGGTGCTGGACAAACAGGGGCACACGGTTTGGAGTGGCGAGACAATAAACTGTGGACGGCAGTACCACCCTCGGCTACAATCTATCAGGTTGATGTAGAAGATGACTTCAAGGTAATCCACACAATACCTGCGCCTGACGATAGACCCCACGGAATTGCATGGGTAGGAGACGATCTGTGGTGTGTTGAGACGAACCATCGCGCAATATATCAACTCAACCCAGAAAATGGTGAACACATTAGCAAAATTGATATTCCAGAACCACACCCAGAACCCCATGGTATGACCTATTGGCAAGGACATTTCTGGTATTGTGATGCACATACAACTGCTGTCTGTCGTGTGGAACTATCCTAATGTTGACCAATGGTAGACTCTTGAAAATGGGCAAAAACTGTGCTGCAATGAACATGGCAATTGATGAAGCAATTCTAATTTCGCAGAAGAACCATCCCATTCCTACTCTAAGGTTTTATGATTGGATGACACCCGCGTTCAGTTTCGGTTATTTTCAAAATATAACGTCAGATGTAGACGTGCACGCATGTCGTGAAGAGAACATAGAGTTGGTTAAACGGATGACCGGAGGTGGTACAGTCATACACGGTTGGGATTTGACCTATTCACTGATTAAACCGCGTTATTCTGGAGAAGAGACAGTCTCAGAGATGTATCAACAAATTGGGAAAAACCTTGTCAACGCGTTCCGCAAACTCGGTATTCCTGCAACACGTTATATTCCGTCTACAAATCAGGCTACTTTGTCTCAAAATATATGTTTGACAAATCTCGCTGAACATGATGTATTATGCAACAAGAAAAAGGTTGCAGGCGTGTCAGTCAGACGTAACAGAAACGGTATTTTATTTCAAGGATATATCTCGTTGGATTCGCCACCAAATCCTATTCTTAAAAGAGTATCAAAACATAAAGAGGGACAAAAGGTAGTAAAGGAGAATTCATCTGCAATAAATACGGAAGAATGTTTCATCAATAGAAATATACTTATCCAAACTATTTGTGAAACATTTGATATAGGAATTACGTTTAATGTTGGTAAAATGTCGGAGAAAGAATTGGTGTTTGCAGAGGAGTTAGCAAAGAACAAATATGAAACAGATGCATGGAACTTCAATTGATTTAATTTCATATTGACAGGTTTTCCTAAAAATACTACACTCTGTGCACATCTATATTTATTGGGCATTTCGCTAAGATAGAGGCAAACAATGGATCCACTATGTTTAGAACACTGCATAACTGAATCTGAAAAACAACAATTTGAAGAAAACGGTTACTTTGCTGTTGAGGATGCAATTCCTCAAGAAATGGTTGAAAAATTATTAGTTGCATTTGACCGTATTGGTGCTGAGCATTTGGGTAAAGACGAATTCCCACCCCATGCAAGGTTCAATATACTTGACTTTGTAGGCAGAGATGACATCTTTATTGAACTTCTTGATTGGCACACAACATTTCCAAAGGTATGGGGTATTTTGGGGTGGAATATCAAACTCTATCATTCACATATGATTGCCTTACCGCCTCTTCCAGAGAAAGAACATGATAAACAAAAACGACTTGGTTGGCATCAGGATAGTGGAAGATTGAACATAGAATTGGAAGGAGACCCGCGTCCTCGTGTCTCATTGAAAGTTGCCTATTTCTTGACTGATACATCGGTACCAGGACGTGGCAATTTCAGTGTGTTACCCGGCAGTCAAAAATTAAATAAAATAGAAATGCCTGAAGATGGCACTGCAGATCCTGAAATCGCAACACCCGTTTTTGCAAAGCCTGGTACTGCTGTATTCTTTGACAGACGTTTATGGCATTCTGTCGGACGAAATACATCAGACATTACACGTAAAGTGATATTCTATGGATATAGTTATCGGTGGTTGCAGCCGCGGGACGATATGACGGTTGAGCATTATATGGAAAAATCTGACCCAATCCGCCAACAAATCTTAGGTAAGAGTACAGGAGGGATGGGGTATACTTCCCCTGGTGATAAAGATGTCCCGCTGCGTATATGGATTCAAGAAAACCTCGGTTCTGAAGCGGTTGCAAGATAATCTATAGTTATCTTTAACAGAAATAATTTTCCTTAATTCTACTTTAAACGTGTTTGTAGTCGTGCAATTTATTGCGCCTCGGACATTCTTCTTAAATTGATACGGTAAATTTCTACCAATCACCCCGCCGATCCTCCCAGAGACGCTCTTTCAAAACATCCTCATTAAGTTCTGTTCCCCAACCAGGACCTGTTGGTATTTTCATATTGCCATCAACAATTTCAGGTACATCTGTCGTCAAATCATCTTTCCAAGGCACATCATCAATATCAACTTCCATAATACGCACATTCGGCAAAACAGCACAGAGACTCGCACTGACAAATGTCGCAAGATGGCTATAATAGTTGTGTGGAGCAACATTGAATTGATACACATCCGCTAAATCACCAATTTTCTTTGACTGAGCAAAACCATTCCAAGGCACATCAATCATAAACACATCCGCAGCACGAGAATCAAAGTATGGAATATATTCACGCATATAGTATAGATTTTCACCGGTGCAAATCTTAGTTGTCGTAGAATCCTTAATCTGCCGAATTGCTTCATGGTCATACATATCTATTTCCAACCACAATAAGTTGTAGGGTTCCAACATCTTAGCTATTTGCATACATGCCTCAGGTTTGAAATTAAAGTTCAGATCAAGATTGAGACCGATATCAGGACCGATGGCTTCTCTAAATGTTGCTATCAATGTTTCAATGTGATTAAGAAGTTGTGTTGATACATTTCCGTCAGTAGAACCAGGTCCTTCCCCAAATCCGCTGAAATAAACAGATGCTGGATCTCCCGGTATGACAATATTTGTCTTTAATGCAGTGAAACCTTTCTCAACCACTTCATGACCTAAGGCAGCAATGTCCGCCATTGTTCTTAAAGGTGGAACACCCATCAACTCATAATATCTTGCACGAGACGACCCACAATGTGACCAGTAGACACGAACTTCATCACGAGTCGGTCCACCGAAGAGCTCCACAACGGATATTCCCAATGCCTTTGCCTTGATGTCAACAAGAGCCAATTCAATTCCTGCAATTGCTTTTGCCGCGATGCCACCTGGACTCTGTCGTGAACCGCGTATCATATCCCAAAACCGCATTTCATAAGCACGCGGATCACGACCAATCAGTAGCGGTGTTAGGTCTTTAATTGCACCTGAAACTCCGTTAGGGTTTCTCCCGTCACTACATTCACCATAACCAGTGACACCTTCATCCGTTTCAACCTTGACAAATATCCACGGTCTCCATCCACCATCAACAATAAATGTATCAATATTTGTTATCTTCATAGATTTACTCAAAAAAGTTTGCTACAACACTACAATTTCACCACATTGTTCAGATGCACGCAATGCATCACAGACACGCATTGTGTCTACCGCAGCACTTGTCCAAATAGGTTCAAGATTATCTGATTGAACATTAGACGAAAAACGCTCAATCATATTGACTTCCTGAATACAAACATCAGTCTCATATTTGTCGTTATTTTCTCCGTGAATCCAAAACCTTGCCGTTTCTTCAGAACTTGGTATAGTGAAATCATCACAGACAAGTGATCCTTGCGTTCCTGCCACCTCAAACCATCTTCTCAATCCCGTATCAAACCCGCAGTCGAATGTCGCAATCCGTTCACCTTCAAACCAAAGTAGACCTGAAAAATTGTAATCAACACCGACCTTATATCGTGCTGTTGCATAAACTTGTGTAGGTAACGCTTCAAATGCCCAAAGTATAGCACGAACACAATAATAACCGAGATCCCCAAGACAACCGCCACCTAACTCTGGTTTTGCCCTAATATTATTTATCTGTATCGTTTGCCAGTTGAATGTAAAGGCTGCAGTAACCCTACGCAGGTCCCCTAAACTATCCAGCTTTTGCTTCATCAACTCAGTTCGATCATGATGTACCCACATCACACCATCCATAAGTTGGACACTGTTTTTTTGGCAAGTTTCCGCCATCATTTTTGCTTCATCAGAATTAGTAGAAAGCGGTTTCTCGCAAAGGATATGCTTACCAAGTTTTGCTGCTCGGATTGTCCATTCTGCATGCATTGATGGTGGAAGTGGGATGTAGACCGCATCTATGGTCTCATCAGAAAGGAGTTCATCGTAAGAACCGTAAGCGTTTGGCACATTATGATTCTGTGCCCATGATGCCGCCCGTTCTTCTGTGCGACTGGCAATAGCAATCAACTCTGCATTTGAGGAAAGGTTGATAGCACGCGCAATTTTTGTGGCAATATTCGCAGTACTTAAAATACCCCATCGGACAGGTGCTTTTGTTTCAGTTTTCATATATTAATTCTGTTGTAATTTGTGATAGTACTTGTTCATTACTATATCCAAAAACACAGAATTCGTCAAGCGATAATAGTAGTGTTCTGTCTACACCAATCTTGTAGGTCGGGTAGAGGCACGAAACCCGACATGCAATGTCCGAATGGACACTCCAGTAGTATACAGTTTTTTAGTTTTAGGGTTTTTGTTCAATATTATTTACAAACGTAAAATTCATTATGGGTTTGGCTCTGCAAAGTTCCTATTCCCAGGTTGACGTTTATTTTCTTAATGGCACTTTGATATTTCAGACTCTTATCCTGAAAATCCTATAATCCTGAAAATCCTGGTTCAGACAAGAATCAATATATCCAATAAATTCAGTGATGGGACCGATGCGGGGACTTAACAGCAAGTTAACCTCAATAATTACGAAAACTTAAAACTATAGTAAAACGGACAATTAATGAAACATATTGTCCCAATTGCCTATTCATATAATGTCCGAGGCGCAATGAATTGCGCGACTACAAACGTGTTTTCCTAAATGTAAAGTGTATTGTTAATTTCAAATTTCACTATAAATATCCCTAAAATGTACATAAAATATTGACATCTATCTCTCTTAATGATAAACTATGTCAATTAAAATCAATACAAAGGTAAGAGCAATGACAAAGATAGGTATTGTAGGCGCATCTGGTTATGGCGGAAGTGAATTACTCAGATTCCTCGTCAACCATCAAGGTGGACTAAACATTGAACTCGCCACCTCCGAGACCTACGCAGGTAAGCGCGTGGATCATGTCTTACCACATCTGCGAGGATTCGTAGATATTGAGTTCGAACCATTGGAAATAGATTCACTAAGAGAGCGAGTGGATGTTGTCGTGCTTGCCGTTCCGCACAAAGTCGCTATGACGTATGCACCACAGATTCTTGAACAAGACTTACGGGTGGTTGATTTTAGTGCGGATTACCGATTGAATGACGTAGACACATATACCAACTGGTACCACGTTGACCATACCAGTCCGGAACTTATACAAAATGCTGTCTACGGATTGCCAGAACGTTATCGTGAGAAAATCAGAGATGCACAACTCGTCGCAAATCCCGGCTGTTATCCAACAAGTTCAATACTTGCCACAATACCACTGTTAAACAATAGACTCATTGAATTGGATTCTATCATCATAGATTCAAAGTCGGGTATTTCTGGGGCAGGACCTAAACCTAAAGACACTACACACTATCCAAATCGTGAGTCAAATCTTGTCGCCTACAACATCGGAAAACACCGACACACACCAGAGATTGAACAAGAGTTAGCCGCAGTTGCTGGAGAGGATGTTACTTTGACCTTCACGCCACATTTAGTTCCTATGACGCGCGGCATCTTAAGCACTGTCTATGCACGCCTAAAAAATCCTCTTGATACAGAGACATTACTCGAAACTTACACATCATTTTATAGTAACGAACCATTCATCAGAGTTCTTGATAAAGACATTTATCCAGAAACAAAAGCTGTTCTCGGTAGCAATTATTGTCATATCGGTATAGATGTAGACGAGAGAACACAACGTATCGTCGCTATGGCAGCACTTGATAATCTTGGCAAAGGTGCAGCAGGTGCCGCTTTACAAAATCTTAATCTCATGTTCGGCTACGACGAAACAGATGGACTTAATTCACCAGGATTAATGCCATAACTACGGTAAAATGACCATTCTCTGTTGTTGCTATAGTTTAGACAGTTTTTAATGGATTTACGCATTTTTGTGATTGTTCCAATAATTCTGAATAAAAGTTGGAATTATTATCAAATTTCTGAGTAGTCAGCACCTACAAAGCACGTCTACTACCTATGTTCACATGACCTATAATTTCGAATTGAAACTGGAATAGGAGAAATTTGATGATGGTAAACTTAATACTTTCGCGATACTTTATGATATTTGTTGTATTTATGGTATCTATCTTGCCTCAATCCATTTATGCCCAAGATAAAAACACTGTTCTATTGTATACATTTGATTCCGGGGACGGTGATGTTGTCAAAGACTTATCTGGAAACGGGAACGATGGCACATTAATGGGAAGTGCAGATTGGGATAATGGAAAACTTGGAAACGCGCTTGTTTTTGGTGGAAACGGACCAAAAGATTTCGTTGATATTCCTGATAGTGACAGTCTTGATCTTGTGACCGAACTCACAGTTGAAATGTGGGTTTATCTGAATGCACATTCAACAGCTGGAGGTACCGGGGTTACAAAAGAGAAATCATATAAAATTGGACCGAGAAGCAACAAAAGATCTATACTTCGAATGACGACTACTAAAAATGACTGGGTGAGTGCTATTGTAATTGGGGAAAAACCGTTACCGCTTAACACTTGGTTTCATATAGCAGGCACTTACGATGCAAAGTCTGGTGATGGTATATTATACTTCAATGGAGAATTGGACAGTGAAAACAATATTGGTGGTGATATTGTACCAAACGATGGTGTAGTTTGGCTTGGACGCGGTTCTAGCCCGTTTTTAGATGGGTATATGGATGAAGTACGAATCTCCAATGTAGTACGTCCACTGAAAGAAATACAACATTTGATGAACGCTGGCATTGAAGGTGTGCTTTCTGTGTCACCAAATGATAAATTAGCAACTTCATGGGGAAAACTCAAAAGCAAATTATAATAACGTGAGTTTGATAAATCAAATTCTTGTATTCGGTGAAGTTAGGAAACCCGCTATAGTCGTCAATTTCAGGAGATATTCTCTTGTTGGAGGGTTTCCAACCCGATTACCACTTTTTTACAAACCTAGTCCACCCCGTCTATGAAACTTATGATTGTTGTAGGAGAACCTTCTGGTGACCTGCAAGCCTCACATGTCGCACATGCACTTAGAACGCGCTGCCCAGATATTAGTCTATATGGAATGGGTGGCGATATGATGAAAGAGGCGGGTGTGTCACTTGTTATCCACATACAAGATTCGGCAGTTATGGGGATCGCTGAAGCCTTCGCAGTCCTACCGAAGTTCCTAAAAAAACAATCACTCTTAAAACAACATCTCAGAGAAAACCGTCCAGATGCTTTACTCCTCGTGGATTTTGCGGAATTCAATACTCCTTTAGCAAAATACGCTAAATCGCAAGGAGTACCAGTCATCTATTATATCCCACCGAAAGCGTGGGCATGGCGACCAGGTAGAGCAAAAAAACTCGCAAAACGCACAAATGTCATCGCTTCTATCTTCCCATTTGAAACGGAATTCTATCAAAAAGCAGGGGCAAATGCAGTATTCGTTGGACACCCATTGGTTGACTTTGCTAAGACACACATATCTATGAGGAAAGCACGGCAAAAACTCAACCTTAAAGAACATACCTCTGTTATTGGCTTAATGCCCGGTAGCAGACGTTCTGAAGTCCAACGTATTCTCCCAATCATGCTAAAAGCAGCTGCAAACATATCGCAGCTTATCCCTGATACAGAATGGGTTCTACCCATCGCACCTAGTATTTCTGAAGAATTAATATCCGACTGCAAGAAAGGAATAGAAGGAATTCCAACAATCAAAATAATTCATGATGAAACTTATACAGCCATGCGCGCTGCGCATTTGATGCTTGTCACTTCTGGTACAGCTACACTTGAAACGGCATGCATTGGTACTGCGATGATCATCCTATATCGCACATCGTGGCTCAATTGGAGGATAATCAAAGCACTAACACCTTTAGAACATAGCGGGTGGCCTAATCTCATTGCAGGAAAACGGATCGTCCCAGAACTTCTTCAATCAGATCTTTCATCCGAATCACTAACAGAACAGACAATTGAACTGATTAAAAACCCCAAATTATGGGTTACACAACGGGAAGCACTTGAAGCAGTACATAAACAACTCGGTGAACCTGGTGCTGCAGAAAGAACAGCACAATTGGTCTTAGACGAAATTAAATCATCACACCACCCTACACAATGAAACGCACCTTCTATAATTTCATCACGACAGAACAACGTGGTTTCCTTCCAAACCTATTCCGCATATTCCTAATGCCGTTGTGTGGTCTCTACAGTCTCATCGCCATGATACGAAATTACTGCTACAATGTAGGTATCTTTAAGCAGCAGAAACTTCCGTGCGTTGTCATTAGTATTGGGAATATAGTTGTGGGAGGAACAGGAAAAACACCAACTGTCGCCGCAATTGCAAAGATGCTGCAAAATAACGAAACAAAAGTCGCAATACTACTCCGGGGCTACAAACGCAAGAGCGACAACGAAATAACAATAGTATCGGATGGTAAGAACTTGTTATGTTCAAGAGAAGAAAGCGGTGATGAAGCGAACATGCTGGCACACCAACTCTCTGAAATTCCAATCATCGTTGGAAAACAACGATACCTTATAGGTGAAGCAGCCATTAGTAAATTCAACAGTCAAGTACTAATCCTTGACGATGGATATCAACACCGGAGATTAGCACGAGACCTTGACATTCTCATAATTGATGCAACGCAACCCTACGGTACTGGTTCACTCCTACCTATAGGAACATTGAGAGAACCCAAATCATCCATAAAACGTGCAGACATCATTCTCCTGACACGGACAGATGTAAAGGGTATAAACATTGAACAACTGAAGACAGAACTCAACCAATTAGCACCGAATACACCTATCTTAGAAAGTATCCACAAACCAACATCGTTGTCCCAACTAAATCAAACAGACGATAACTCCACGATGCCTCTGAATTATCTCTCAGGGAAACGACTACTTGCTGTGAGTGGAATCGGAAACCCAAATGCATTCGCTAAAACACTTGAAAAACATCATCCTGACAAAGTTGAGTTGTTAGCCTTTCCAGATCACCATGTCTATTCCGAATCCGATATACAACAGATTCAACGGAAGTTCAAACAGGTTAATGCAGAATGCATCATAACCACCCAAAAAGATGAACATAAATTCGCAGATCTCAACACAGACTTGCCGATATTTGTATTAGCGATAGATTTAGTCATCACAGAAGGTAAGAAAGTCCTCTTAGATAAATTGCTAATTTATCAAAAAGCCGAAACCATTTCTCAATAATAATACCATTTCTAATAGAAAACGCCGCATTTTTGTAGCACAAACTGCCAGTTTGTGCAGTCCTTCAAGAGATTCCTAACAAATTTTAATGGGACAAACATTTATAGAAATGGTATAACTTCACTATAAGAAACAGACCTTTTGTAAATGAACACTCCAGTAGTCGCGCAATTCATTGCGCCTCTTACATTCATTTATGGGATTTACTTGTCAGAATTGGCATAACTACTCAGGTATTGCAACACCTTCATTTGCTGTCATTTCAGCATATAACTCCTGCAAACGTGCTGTCATCGGACCAGGATTCCCCGTGCCAATCTGTCTGCCATCCACTTCCAACACCGGACTTAACTCCCCTACAGTACCTGTAGTGAACATCTCGTCAGCAGTATATACCTCTGTCAAAGAGACGTTCCGCTCCACCATAGGGATCTCAGCTTGTCGTGCAAGATGGATAACATTACCGCGCGTAATACCCGGCAGACAACTATCCGCGTGTGAGGTAATCACTTCCCCACGTTTCACTATAAAGATATTGGTTGCATTCGTTTCAGAGACAAAACCGAATACGTCAAGCATGATCGCATCGTCTACGCCTGCCACATTCGCTTCAATCTTCGCAAGAATGTTATTAATCAGATTGTTATGATGAATCTTGGAATCGATACACTGTGCAGGATTTCTCCGAATAGCTGATGTTACCAAACGAACACCAGTACTTGCATATATCGGTGCTTTCCATTCTGCCAATACTATAAGACAAGTACCATACTGATTGACATGTGGGTTCATGCTTGAGGTAACCTTTTTCCCACGGCTTAACGTCAGACGTATATGTACTTCATCGCGCATGCCATTTGCTTGGAGCGTTTCAAAGATTGCAGCTTTGATCTCATCACGAGAAGGTATCCCTTCAAACGCCATCGCATGTGCCGAGTCTATCAATCGGTCTAAGTGTGGATCCAAGGCAAAGATCTTTCCTTTATAGATACGTAAACCTTCCCAAACACCATCTCCTCCTTGTACAAGACTATCAAATACAGATATTTTCGCATCTTCACGCGGTAGCAATTCACCACCAACATGTATCAATATATTTTCATTACGCGCATCAGGCAATTGTGGTTGCATTCATTCTCCTCTTTCCATTAGTTTTATTTTATTCAATCAATTTCTCAATACATATATAAT
Organism: Candidatus Poribacteria bacterium; assembly: GCA_965214095.1. Taxonomy (GTDB): domain Bacteria; phylum Poribacteria; class WGA-4E; order WGA-4E; family WGA-3G; genus MSPOR6. The sequence continues at coordinate 5,140,009 of OZ243938.1, forward strand.
ACCAAAACACAGATGAAATGGCAATTAACTTCCATAACAGAATCATATCCAACTATATACCGCAGACCGTAAAACCAGACTCAATAGAGGCCAGAAACACCCCATCAACGCTTCACCTAATACCAATCCTATGAAAAAGGGTATTGCACGACGATACGCTTTTATGCCTCCATTCCGTAAGATAATCCATTTCGCTACCATTGCAATCAGCAGGGGAAACCAGATAATATCTGTTGTGCCAGGAGCAACACCAATAACATATCCCGCAGGATGCAGCGGACACCAAACAAAACGAGAACGTAGAAATATAATACCTAAATTTGACATGAATGTTAACCCAAGCACTGTTGTTGCTAACCAGTCCATCGGTTTCGGATTGACTAACCACGAAGAGAGGAAATTATAGGTATCTGCACCACCCGCATGAATCTGCTCTGAGCCTGCTGCAACTCCCTCTCTATATATCGTATACGGATAGAGTATCAAACTTGATAAGATACCGACAAGGCTGGCTATGACTAACACCGTGAACATCGTTCGGTTACGCACGCCGGTCCTTTCACCAAGTTTGAACGATTCCAACTGATCAGGCATCGGATGCGTACGGAATGACGCATAACTTGCACCACTTAGCCAATTCAATAAGGATAGCATTGTCAGATTACCTGCTCGCAATCTACGCGTGCCAAGCAGTGAAATCATCATATATTGCGGTGTTAGGTATCCGATTGCATGTATCGGTGGACCAAGTTCTGCACGCATACGCGTCAGTCCAACAACAATCATCAGATATATAACTATGAAAACAGAAAATGCCCATAACGACATACCCCCTCGAACACATAAGACAGCAAGTAGAAGAAGGGATAAACCGAGTGTAATAACAGTACTACGAGGTGATATTGCTTCATTTTTTGAAGCGGAACGATCATGACGAATTACCTGTGAGAATACGAGAGCAAAATGCTGCCTACCATGCCAACAAGCAATAGCAAGCAGTGCCAGCAACGCACCTGCTCCCTGCTCACCTAAAAACGGATATCCCGGTACTTTCGACACACCTGTTGAGCTGCCAAATATAAGCTGCACCTTCTTCATCAAATAAAAAAATGTGCATGAAAATGCTAAATCCAATGGCAGTATAAAGGAAAACCCTATCAGATACGGATGAAAACGGAGCGGTGTATTACCAATCGCATTCCACGGTTTCTGCGTAAAATAGATATTCAGGTTATACTTCTTCACCGGTATCTCAGGAAGTACAGGATAGAAGTATTGAAGTCCGTTCAACAGATTTATCCCAAATGCTATACCGAAACCGATCCAGAGCAGACGGTTCCTAAATATACGACGGTTTGTCGTTATCTCAAGTGGGATCTGAATGATCGGATACGCGAGTTTTTCGTTCTCTATCCACTGCTTGCGTATCAACGATGTCAAGCAGAGGAATATCAGCATCAACAGAAATATAACTGCTGTCCAAGAAAGTATCGGAACAATCCAATGTTGCACATAGCCTTCAGTGAAAAAGTTGACATTTCCTTCATAGAAATCGTTGACAGTCTTCGGGTCTTTGACAACAAGCCATTCTGGCAAATGGTGAAACAGGAGTGCCTCCCAATCATTTTCAGCAGTGGCAAAACGAAACGCGTATGGAATCAATCCCATAAGACGTGGCATACAATCATGACCTGAAAAAGCACTACCGACTGCAAGCATGCTGTAAACAACGATCAAGTCCCGTTGTGATAGTGCAGCCGTCGGTGCGAAACTCCGTATCCACATGTTCAGCATCGTGATTACAAATATCCCGAACATAACATTGACCGACATCGCTACGGTTGTCAAATGTGCTGTGTGCCATATCATTTCTACATAGGCTATCCAGTAACTGTTGCCAATTATCAGAACAGTACCTATCAAGACCGCGCGTTTCGTGATTCTTGAGGTGGGATGTAAGTTAGTTTGATGCATGCTTTTAACGGGGTGAGATAGGTTACTGTGTCGTAAAACTTGAAGGTAATATATCAAATTTTATGGATATATTTTCTATAATATGTTATACTAAACAATCAGAAGTCTGTCAAGGTGAAATTCAGAACGTGATGCTTTAGTTATTACTTATACGAAGCGGTTCCAATAGGATTAAACCCGATCTTATGGTTTTTACATTATGGACACCTGACAATCGATTTCAACGTTGTGAAGTACAATAATATATTTCAATATAACATTCTTTCAAAGAACTATTTCAATGACTAAATATTGTCATATACAGGAGTGACCAATATGCAATTGACTTTTCAAAAAGACGAACTTTTACACACACTTCAGATGGTGCAGGGAATTGCTGGGGGACGAAATACCTTGCCAATATTGTCAAATGTACTCATACGCGCACAAAACGGGAACATAGAATGTGCTGCGACTGATTTAGAAGTTGGCATTAGAATAAAAGTTTTGGGGGACATCAAAGAAGAAGGTGCTATTACCGTCTCTGCAAAGAAATTATCTGACATCGTACGTGAATTACCTGATGCGCCGATTGAACTGGTAACGACAGCAAATGACAGAGTCGAAATCACATGTGGTGAAGGTGTCTACAAAATAATTGGACTCTCCGATGAAGAATTTCCTGAACTCCCATCTGCAAATGGGGTAGGTATTCCTATTGATGGTGAAACTTTATGCTCTGTTATTCACAAAACGCAGTTTGCTGCATCAACGGATGAAGTGCGATATACATTGAACGGTTTGTATTTCAGTCTTATGGATGACAAAACTGAAGTGGTAGCAACGGATGGCACAAGACAGCTCGCTTTAACTTATTGTCCTTCCTTAAAAAGTTCGGATGAAGTCGCAGGATTTATCGTTCCATTGAAGACAATTAGAGAGGTTGCGAGAATTTTCGCGGAATCAGCTGAAGTTAAGATTTCTCACCAAAAAAACCAGCTCCTCTTTTCCGATGAAAACACGACACTAACGACACGTCTAGTTGAAGGTGAATATCCACCATATCAGAAACTGTTTCGTGATGCTTCTGATGGACGGACAGTTATCTCAAAAGAGGCTATCTTACGCGCCGCAAAACGAGTCTCTTTGCTCTCAGACCCAAAGAACTTCCTAATCTGCTTAGAAATCGATACAGAACAGATTCGGATTTCAGCGAAAACACCAGAACTCGGTGAGGCACATGAGACAGTCTCTGTGGAATCTGGGACTGGCAGTGTACGCATCGGTTTGGATGCACGTGTGCTTTTAGATGTATTGACGCATATTGAAACTGATTCACTCATTTTTGAGTTCACTGGAGAGTTTATACCATTGATCGTGAAACCTACAGGAGATATTGAGCATACTTGTTTTATCATGCCTATGCGTTTAGAACCTGCTTCACCATTGGAATCTTAATTCCTGCTTATATTTACCGATTGTACAGTATACTTCCTGTATGCAGTTCGCATAAAGCATTCATTATAGCAATTGATTAATAATAGGAGATTTCTATATGGAACTTGCCTTTGAAAAAGATGAACTCCTTGATAACCTACAAACAATCCAAGGCGTAACAAGTGGACGCAACACTTTGCCGATACTTGCAAACATTCTCATTCGCGCACAAGATGAGGGAATAGAATGTGCCGCGACCGACTTGGAAGTTGGCATAAAAGTAAAAGTAGACGGGACGATAGCAGATACAGGTGAAATTACCGTCTCTGCAAAAAAACTCGTTGACCTCGTGCGGGAATTACCTGATAAACCAATTAAACTCGTTACGACTGCAAATGATAGAATTGAACTCACTTGTGGCGATGGCACATATAAGATAATCGGACTTTCAAGTGAGGAATTTCCACCAGTACCGTCTACTAATGGAGAAGGATTAACTATTGATGGTGAAATGCTAAACTCCGTTATCCGAAAAACTATTTTTGCAGCATCTACTGAAGAGGTACAATTCCTTCTGAACGGTCTCTATTTCAACCTACTTGAAGATAGAACAGAGGTGGTCGCAACCGATAGAAACTATCTGGCATTAGCACATTGTGCCCCACTGCAGACATCTGAAGACGTTGAAGGGTTTATAGTGCCTTTGAAAGCAGTTAAAGAGATTGAACGCACGTTTGCTGATTCAGAAAGTGTGAGGATCTCTCTCCAGAATAGCCAACTGCTGTTCTCTGATGAAAATGCGACGCTGATGACACGATTAGTAGATGGGAGATATCCTGAATACCAAACGATTATCCCGGAGTCTACAGAAAGCCGTGCTGTTGTATCAAAGGACTCATTTCTGCGCGCATCGCGCCGCGTGTCCCTTCTTTCCAATCCAAAGAACAATGCAATATGTTTAGAGATAGATAGTGAAAGAATTCATCTATCTGCAAATACTCCTGAACTTGGTGAAGCACACGAGACGATTGCAGTGGAATCCAGTACTGGAAGTGTGCGGATAGGACTGGATGCTCGGATGTTAACAGATGTGTTGTCGCATATTGAAACGACATCTCTCGTTTTAGAGTTCTCAGATGATGCCTCACCCTTCTTAGTCAAACCTGAAGGAGATGACGGACATCTATGTATCATTTCACCGATGCGATTAGATGCAATCCACCAATAGAATATGCTGATGTTTACATCATTCATAGACGTCAATTTAGCGTCCTTCCAAGTACCGGTAGGTTCGGTTTCCTAACCGAACCGGCTTTGTGCCAAATACCTTCATAGAGGTTCTCGCGTAGGATCCGGTTCGGTTAGGAAACCGAACCTACCGTCCTGGGGAAAACGCCTAATTTACACTAAATTGACGCTTATGATGCTGATGTTTACATCATTATAGTGAATTATAGATATAAGTTGACACTTTCGACCCACGGTAGGCGAGGTTTCCTAACCTCGCCGATGCTGAGTGCTCAAGTAATTTCAAAATCTACTATAATATCAAATCTACTTTAGCTGCCTGATGTAATACAGTCAAATGTCCACATCCATCCCGCATATACAAAAAGAGTTTGAATCTGGTAAATTTGTTGTTAAGTTTGTCTTATACAAATTCTATTTGTTCTTATCTCATTTTTTCGTAGGTCGGGTAGAGGCACGAAACCCGACATGATGACTACAATCAAGACGTGTCGGGTTTCGTGCCTCTACCCGACCTACAGAAGAATGAGGTATTATTAATTAGAAATGGTATTATTTATTGTCTATCTCCCAAAGAAACACAGAACCATTATTACAACCGCTAACAAGGGTTTTTCCATCAGGACTAAACGCGATACTATCAACCCGCCCTATATGACCCATCAGTGTTTTCTTGTGTTCGCTGGTGTGTGTATCCCATAATTGAATCGTGCCATCTCCACACCCACTTGCGAAGGTTTTTCCATCCGGACTGAACGCTAAACACATCAAAAATGTATCTCCGCTAATTGTAATTTTGATTTTCCATGTGTCTATATCCCATAGATGGATAATCCCATCATTGCCTCCACTTGCGAGGATTTTTCCATCCGGACTGAACGCTAAACCTTCCACCCAATCATTATGTTCGGTAAGTACGATTTTATTTTCACCAGTTGCAACATCCCAGAGACAAATAGTTTCATCATTACTTCCGCTTGCAAGGATTTTACCATCCGGACTGAACGCGATACTATTGATCAACTTCTTATGTCCAATAAGTGTCCTTTTATGTTCGCCAGTGTGTGCATCCCAGAGGTGGATAGTATCGCCATCTTCACTTGCAAGTATATTTCCATCCGAACTGAGTGCTATATGCTTAACAAAACTGGTATGTCCAGTAAGTATCAATTTGTGTTCGCCAGTGTGTGCATCCCAGATGTGGATGTCATCGTCAGTCCCACAAAAAAGAGTTTTTCCATCAGGGCTGAACACTATACTGTAAGCCGATTCTATCTGTCCATTTTTAGGCTCGTTAAGTGTTCTTATGGGTTGCCTTGTATCCGCATCCCATAGACGAATAATTCCACTGGCATCCCCACTTGCGATATAGTACCCATTCGGATTGAACGCAACACTGTGTACCTCCTGCGAATGTCCAGTAAATATTTTTTTCGCGTTGCCGGTGTGTACATCCCAAAACCGTATGGTGCCATCGCCACCTCCACTTGCAAGTGTTTGTCCACCCGGACTGAACGCTAACCCACCGCGCCCTACATTTCGCGGGTGCTCGGTGATTATTTCCCTGTGTGTGCCAGAGTGTACATCCCACAGACAGATTGTTTCATCGCCATAGGACGTAGTAGCAATTGTTTTTCCATCAGGACTAAACGCTAAGTGGATAACGTGATCCTTATGCTTAGAGAGAATCATCTTGAGTTCGCCTGTGTTTAAGTCGTAGAGATAGACAGTGCCACTTACACTACCAACAGCGACTATTATTCCATCTGGACTTAACGCAGCACTAATAGCAGAGCAATCAGGGTGCATAGCAAAAGTTTTCTTGTGTTTACCCGTGATCGAATTCCAAAGACTGATTTTGTCTCCCCTACTCATACTGACAAGAGTCTGTCCGTCTGGCGTGAATGATAAATCAGAACCATTATACGGATCATTCGAGAGTGTATACTTTTCCTCTCCAGTGATGGCATCCCATAATCGGATAGTGCCTTGCCGATTATTACTCGCAAGTATTTTGCCATTCGGGCTGAATGTTAAGCATGTGATATACTCTGTATTACGTCCAATGAGCGTTTCTTGCGTCCCTGTGATTCTATCATACAGGGTAATATTACCATCGGCATTTCCACTTGCTAAGATGCGTCCATCTGGGCTAAAAGCAAGGTGGAAGGCATGACTCGTATCAGCTGTGATTAGACTTGCCTCTTGATGTACTGTCACATCGTAAAGCCAAATACCGATGCCACTCGCAACAGCCAGCAACTTACCGTCAGGAGAATATTTTATATCGGCTATATACCCTTTACTGAGGCGCACTTTAGCATCTTCAGGCAGGTTCCATTGCATAGCATCTTGTGTTAGGTTGTTTTCCACGGTTTTTGTTCCTTTTGTTAAACCGTTGTTACTGTTTTTGCTGAGGTTAGTACCACCAACCCGGTTTTTCAATTTGGGTTTTGATTGAAGATTCAAAATAATAGGCGCGTCAACTATTTCAATTGTGGGTTCTGATTTTGCGTCAACGCTATACGGGCTCTGAAAATTAGCGGTGAATTGCTTACTTGCTCCCATCAACAAAATAACCAAAATAGCAGATGCGCCTAAAGCTGCAAACGGTAGCAACGGTTTACTTCCTAATGGAGATGTTTGTTTGATTGTGTCAATACGTCGTATGATGTTTTCAGTTAGATCTGGACTTAATGGGATGCTGCCGAGGGTTTCCCGAATTATGGACTCTTCGTTCTGTAAACGTTCTCGTGCCCGTTTAAGTCGACTTTTAACAGTGTTTGAAGATACACCTAAAAACTTGCTAATCTCTTCACAACTCATTTCACCGAGGTAGTGCAGGACCATCACCGTGCGTTCACTTTCTGGAAGTTTTTCCATGAGCTTCTGCACGATTTTACGTCTGTGTTCAACGGCTGCGTCCTCACGCTGTTCACAGACATAGTCCGCATAAGCAGTTTTTTCAAGTGTCTTTTCACTGGTGGAATCCAAGGATTTCATGTCCATCCGCTTCTTTCTGAACCATGCTTTGCATTGTCGATTGGCGATGACGTAAAGCCAACCAGCAAACTGACCCGGATTTTTCAACGAGGCGAGTCTTTGGTATGCCAGTAGGAAAGTATCCTGTGTAATTTCTTCAGCGATATGGAAATCACCGATTTTCCGCCAGGCAAGCGCGTGAACGCTTTTTTGATATTTCTCAACTAACGCACTGAAAGCAGTTTCGTCACCTGACAATACTTCTTGAATCAGTTCAAAATCATCTCTTTCCATCAGAGACCTCCATAATCAATTTTGGCTTACAATTATCGGTGACGCGTTTTTTCGGTGGATAGGTTGCAGAATTGTCATAATTGAAACAAAACCTGTCTTTTTTGTGTGTAGACGAAACACGGACAATGAATTGTGCAGCTACCAACGTAGGTATGATGAATTGGGACATTACGGATTTATTTCCCAGAGCAGCACAGTGCCATCATCACTACCACTAACGAGGGTTTTGCCATCAGGACTGAACGCGATGCTTCTAACCCAAGCTGTATGTCCAGTCAGCGTTTTCTTGTGTTCGCCAGTGTGTGCATCCCATAAGTTGATGATACCGTCTACACCTCCACTCACAAGAGATTTTCCATCAGGACTGAATGCCAAACTGAACACCCAATGTGAATGTCCAGTGAGTGTCATCTTACTTTTGCCTGTCCCTATATCCCATAGGTGAATGATCTTGTCACCACCTCCACTAGCAAGGGTTTTGCCATCAGGACTGAATGCAACGGTCTTAACACCTTCAAAACTGTATCGACTATTCTTATCTTCTAATTTCTCGGTATGTCCAGTGAGTATCATCTTGGTATCGCCAGTGTCAACATCCCATAGTCGTATCGTAGCGTCCTCACTACCACTGGCGAGGGTTTTGCTATCCGGACTAAAGGCAACGCTATAGACTCTGTGCTTATGTCCGTTGAGCGTTATTTTATGTTCACCAGTATGCATATTCCAAAGTCGTATAGTCATATCCTCGCTACCACTCGCGAGTGTCCTTCCATCGGGGCTGAGTGCTATGCTATGGATACCCCACGTATGTCCGGTGAGTAGCATTTTGTGTTCTCCGGTGTGTGGATCCCAAAGACGGATGCCATCGTCAGTCCCACAAGCGAGAGTATTTCCATCAGGACTGAAGACCATACTTGATGCTGCGTCATTAAACTCTTTGAATGTTCTCATTTGGTGTCCAGTCTTCGCATCCCACAAACGAATAGTGCCATCGGCATACCCACTTGCAACAATTTGCCTATTGGGGTTGAACGCTACGCTATAAACATAGTCCGAATTTCCAGTGATTGCAGACTTTTGGTTGCCGGTGTTCATATCCCAGAAACGGATGGTGCCATCTCCACTTCCACTACTTGCGAGTGTTTTCCCATCAGGACTGAATGCTAAACCCCAAATATCTCCCGTGTGTTCAGTGAGAATAATCCTCTGTTCACCAGTGTGCACATCCCAGATACGTACTGTTTCGTCTATATATGATGAACTTGCGAGTGTTTTCCCATCCGGACTAAAGGCTATGCTTTGAACGTCCACAGAATGTCCTATGAGTTTTCGCTTGAGTTCACCTGTGTTTAAATCTGAAAGGTAGATAATACCATCTCTACTGCCAATAGCAACTGTTTTGCCATCCGGACTGAACGCTGCGCAAAATACACTATCAGTATTTTCCACTTTGAATGTTTTCTTATGTTTACCAGTGATTGCATCCGATATACAGACTTCGCTACCCCCAGTCACACTAACAATTGTCTTGCCATCCGGGCTGAATGAAATATAACCGATATTTTCCGGGAGTCCAGTGAAACTATCCTTATGTTCTCCGGTGATAGTATCCCAAAGTTGGACAGTATCACCGTCTCCACTTGCTACTATTTTTCCATCAGGACTGAATACAATGGTTGTGTGCGAGTTCGTATGACCTATAAGTGTTTTTTGTGCACCTGTGCTTCTATCCCACAGAATAATCGTCCCATTCCAGTCTCCACTCACAAAAGTGTGTCCATCCGGACTAAATGTGAGGCGATTGACTAAACCCGTATGGTCTGTGAGCAGGGCGACCTCTTGATGTGTTGTTGCGTCGTAGAACCAAATTCCGACACCACTTGCAACAGCAAGAATTGTCCCATCAGGAGAATACTGTATTTCACTTATCATACCTTTACCAAGGCGGGCTTTAGCATCTTCAGGTAGGTTCCATTGCATAGGGTCTTGTGCTAAGTTGTTTTTCACTGTTTTTGTTCCTTCTGTTAGACCGTTGTTACTGTTTTTGCTGAGGTTAGTACCACCAACCCGGTTTTTCAATTCAGGTTTTGATTGAAGATTCAAAATAATAGGCGCATCAACAATTTCAATAGCAATTTCTGATTTTGAATCTACACTATACGGCTTCTGAAAATTTGTGATGAGTTGTTTGCTCGCGCCCATCAACAAAATCACCAAAATAAAGGATGTACCTAAAGCTGCAAACGGTAGCAACGGTTTACCTCCTGATGGAGATGTTTGTTTTATGCTGTCAATACCTTGCATGATGTTTTCGGTTAGATTTGGAGGTAATGAAACACTGCCGAGTGTTTCCCGAATTATGGACTCTTCGTTCTGTAAACGTTCTCGTCCCCGTTTAAGTCGACTTTTAACAGTGTTCGAAGATACACCTAAAAACTTGCTAATCTCTTCACAACTCATTTCACCGAGATAGTGAAGGACCATCACCGTGCGTTCGCTTTCTGGAAGTTTTTCCATGAGCTTCTGCACGATTTTACGTCTGTGTTCAACGGCTGCGTCCTCACGCTGGTCACAGACATAGTCCGCATAAGCAGTTTTTTCAAGTGTCTTTTCACTGGTGGAATCCAAGGAGTCCATGTCCATCCGCTTCTTTCTGAACCATGCTTTGCATTGTCGATTGGTGATGACGTAAAGCCAACCAGCAAACTGACCCGGATTTTTCAACGAGGCGAGTCTTTGGTATGCCAGTAGGAAAGTATCCTGTGTAATTTCTTCAGCGATATGGAAATCACCGATTTTCCGCCAGGCAAGCGCGTGAACGCTTTTTTGATATTTTTCAACTAACGCACTGAAAGCAGTTTCGTCACCTGACAATACTTCTTGAATCAGTTCAAAATCATCTCTTTCCATCAGAAACCTCCATAATCAATAATTGCATAGGAATTGCATAGGAATTGCATACAATCTATAGTGACGCGATTTTGTAAGGGATGGGTTGCAAGAATGTCAAAGTTGAAAGAAAAAATCTAAATTTTATAGTAAAAATCATAATTATTTACACACTACGGTAGGTTCGGTTTCCTAACCGAACCGGTGTTTGTTCAGTGTTATAGATGCGGTTAGGAAACCGCATCTACCGTGGAGTGTGCACGTATTTTTACATTTCACTATAAAGAAAATACCCAATTAACGAGATAAATCCCGATAATTGGGTAATATCAAGAAGGAATAGCAGGTTTGCAGCAACTTTTATAAACAGACAATTTCGTCCAATAAAAGTTAAGGTATATCTTTCTATGACGTTTCGACAGAACTAAAGATACCTGTGAAACATTTGCTATAAGAATCGCATCTCTGTGAGGTTAACTAACTTCTGTGCCAGACATTTGCTCTAAAGCCAACAGCAATGCTTGCGTTCCTAAACGTCCATGTCCTTGTGCTTGCACAGCAGTGTAAAGTTGATGCACCAAGGCAAGTCCCGGTAGACTCAGGTTCATTTTTCTTGCTTCATCCAGTGCAATGCTCATATCCTTGATGAAATGTTCCACAAAGAAACCAGGGTCAAAGTCGCGCTTGAGAACCCGTGGGGCTAAGTTATCCAACGACCAACATGCAGCTGCTCCACCGCTGATTGAAGATAGCATCGTCTCCAAATCCAAACCCGCTTTATGACCATAAATCAATCCTTCACACACACCGATCATCGTGCCAGAAATGGTAATCTGATTGCACATTTTGGTATGTTGACCAGCACCAGCACCGCCTTGATGAACGATGTTCTTACCCATAGCGGAAAATAGCGGCATAATTGCTTCTACCGCTGAGTCATCACCCCCGACCATGATAGAGAGTCGTGCTTCTCGCGCACCAACATCACCACCTGAAACAGGGGCATCTACAGATGATACATTCTGTTCACTTGCAGCAGCATATATCTCCTGTGCAAGAGAGGGTTCAGTAGTCGTCATATCAACGATAATACTACCTGATTTTGCGCCATTCAGAATACCGTTTTCACCGAGATAAACCTCTCTCACATCGGGTGGAAACCCAACGATTGTAAAGATGACATCTGAAACTGCAGCAACTTCACTCGGTGATTCTGCCCATGTCGCACCATCATCAATAAGAGGCTGTGCTTTTGATTTTGTGCGGTTATAGACCGCCATTTCATATCCGAGATCCATCAGATGTTGACACATCCAACGTCCCATTACACCAGTTCCAATCCAACCTAATTTTGTTTTTGTAGGTTCTACACTCGTTATGTTGTCTGCCATGATTCTCCTTTCTGAGTTACTGTGATAATTGATTCTTTATGATGAACAAATGATTCGAACAAGTCCTTAGAAGTTGTTGTAGAACATGCCAACCATATCCACCATATTAACCTATGTTCCCTTTTTATCCTTGAGCTTTGCTATTGTAGGTGCTTGAATTTGCGGTATAGCATCTTCTTGGATATCCTTTTTACTTCTTTTTATATCTTTTGCCAATTGCATTGCGATTACAATACCACCAGCAATAACCCCACAATAGACACTAAAAAAACGATTCAACAATACAAACGGTGTAATTAAATTCGCAGATATTAGACTCTTCATTAATACACTTTTTGTCCCTTCTGCAAACCCACTTGCACCAGGTGTTGGCATGAATAGGACAACAAAATTGTACAACATTTCAACAACACATAAGTCCCATAATGACGCATTAGCATTAAATGATCTGATTACAAAGTAGCCACCACCAACCCGTGCAAAAATGAAACCAAAAGTAAGAGCCAAACTCAATAGATAAGTCCATTTGTGATTGCGAAGAATGTTCCTGGCAAAAGCACTGTGTTCCGTAGTAATTTGTTCTACTTTTAACTTAGCTCGTTCTAAGTATGGAACAGAAGGACTAAACCTTCTTCCTATTTGATCGGAAATCCAATAAAAAATACGAGATACGAATGCTGGTTTGAAAAGTAATAGAAGAAATGCCAGAAAAACGAAACCAAATATTAGAAAACTAAACAAACTTATCCAAGTTGTATCTTTTGGGATCAGTCTGGGGTCTAATAAAAGTATGCTACATGCTGAGAAAAAGATAACGATTAACGTCGAAAGGAAGGCAGTAATTCCAGCTGTAATAGCCCCAGATAGCGGCACGCCAGATCTCGCGTATATATAAAGATGACCAACGCCCCCTGTTTGGAATGGTGTAATTGCGGACACACAGGTTGTTGCTAAAATAGCACGGCAACTATCACGAAATCTAATTGAAGGACTAACTATTCGAATAAAAATGTGGAATCTGAGTCCGCCGCACAACCAATCCAGTAACATGCATACACTTGCAGCAAGTAGAAATTCAAACCTTATTCCATAAAATACCTGCAATAACTCTTCTGTCTTGTTTTCTATACTTTTTTGTGTGTCAAAACCCAAAAAAATAACCAAAAGCCCAACCAACGTAAATAAAATGAAAAGAAGAACACCGCGAATCATTTTTTCGCGGCTCATAGGGGCTAGCATTAATATATATTACCTTTTGTTCTTACGTGTTTCTTCTTGCGTCTATGGATCAACTATCTATCAACAAGCGTTAACGTCAAACTGATGTCCATCGGCATGGCAGAATGTGTCAATGCCCCAACTGATATATAGTCAACTCCAGTTGCAGCAACTGCTTTCACTCGATCCAATGTAATCCCACCAGAAGCTTCTGTGATTGCAAGATCTCCGACTCGCTGGACTACTTCCTTCATCATCTCAATCGACATGTTGTCAAGCAGCAAGATGTCTGCTTTTGCTTCAAGTGCTTCATTGACCTGTTCAACGGTTTCAACCTCTACCTCAATCTTCACTGTATGCGGTGCAGCCAATCTTGCTCGATGAACAGCTTTAGTAATTCCACCAGCAGCAACTATGTGGTTATCCTTAATGAGAACGCCATCATACAGTCCAAATCTGTGATTCTGTCCACCCCCGATGCAAACCGCATATTTTTGTATCGCACGCCATCCAGGCGTTGTCTTCCGTGTATCCACAATCTTCACATCATAGTCTGTAACAGCATTGACAAACTGCGAGGTTAAAGTTGCTACACCGGAGAGTCGTTGTAAGAAGTTAAGTGCAGTTCGCTCACCGATGAGAATTGTCTTTGCATCTTCCTGTACCTCAGCAATCGGAGTTCCTGCCCTAACCGCATCACCATCATTGACAAAGGCTGTGAAGGTCAGACCAGAATTTAGTTTCTCAAAGGTCCTTTCTGCAACGGGTAGACCTGCAATAACACCATCGGTTTTTGCCAGAAGTGTCCCGATACCTATTTGAGCGGATGGCACTGTTGCCTCTGTAGTAATATCACCGATACCGATATCTTCTTCAAAAGCAAGTTCGATTAATGTATCTACAGAACTGAGGTTAAGCATGTTTACTCGATGATTAAATGAGTCTCTCTAAATGAATGTATACGTCTTGATGTCGATCCTTAAACTAGCCTTGTGCCTTCCTATTTATATCCAAATTAATATGAAACTCTAAGTCCTTTTATAGTCCCTTCTTCGTCAATTTTGATCATTGCCAAACCCAAGGCATTTGATAAATCATAACTTGCACGCCAAAATGATTCAGACAAACCATCCCAATTTTCTACTAATTCCTCAAGCGTTGTAGTTTCATAGTCGTCTATAGGTAGTTCAAGCAACTCGTCTGGTGTAGTATCTTCAAAATAAAATATTTCATCTATACCAAGTTTCCACTCGCGTTCTAACTCACGCTTTTCATCAATTGTTAAAGTATAGGTCTCAATTACTTTCTCAAATATATCCTGAGTTTCTTCTTCAAGTTCTTTGAGTCTGTTTAATCTCTTCTCTTTTTGCCTCCAACTACTTTCATTATAGTCGTCAACCTTCTGATTTCTTATTTTTTGTTTGCGAGAGGCAACACCGCGTTTTCGGTTTTTCGCTTTTCTTCCTTTTTTCACTGGATTAACCTATCAATGTTCAGGCGCGGTCTTAAACCGCGCCTACTCAACTTAACAACAATCCCTAATATCTTTCTAAATAGGGTGTAAGGAATTTTTTCGCATCTTCCGTAACATCCCAGGCGTTTGCCCAGAAACAGAGATCAATAGAGAACCACTCCCCATCATAACCCGTTTCATCCATGATGACAGGAATAATAGCGTCAAAGTCCAACACACCTTCACCGAAAGGTGCGTGAGTACTTGTTTCATCATGATGCAGCGTATTATCAGAGTCAATGAGATGGAAATGTCCTATTTCTCCCTTCAACTGACGTGCAAGTTCAATTACACCGTTGTCACCCAAGGTCTCCTTCTCACCCACCTGTCGTGAACCAACAGTAGCACACATCTGCGCGTGACAGGTATCAAACATTACCTTGAAATTCGGGTGATCCACAGCCTTCGGTAAATTGATTATATCACTCGGTTTATTGAACATAAAACCGGGTTCAAACTCCCACAGCATCAACACACCGTGATCTTCAGCGACTTGTGCACAACGTCTCCAAAGTGAAACGATACGATCCCAAGCTTTCTCACGTTCAACTCCCTCTACTTCTTGCTCAGCATCAGACACAGTGTCAACACGGATTGAAGGTGAACCGAGATCAAGTGCAAGCTGTAGATTCCGCCTAAATAACTTGAAGTAAAAGTCGTCTTCTTGTGCTTCGTCCGATCCGGGTGCTGGATGTGACCAAAAATCTGCTGCCAAACCAGAGACTTCCAAACCGTAGTAACTAATCAATCCTTTGACAGCATCTCGATCACTCTTCATCGGATAATCGTTGATGTCTATGTGCGGTTTAAATGCTCCGATTTCAACACCATCAAATTCAAGTTCACCCAACCGTTTTACGACATCGTCGAATGGTACAGGATTATCTTCATAAGGTCCAAATGCATAAGCCCAACTGCCAATTGACAATTTTTTTGCCATGTTATCCTCCTACAGGAATAAAATTATAATTTACTTCAATCAATCACAATGTTCGCTTGAATCATATACCAGCAACCAAATTCCGTACTTCTGTCTCAAGTTCAATCGTAATTTCTTCTACTGTCTCTTTCTTCTGTGTCTTGTATGCCTCGTAGTAGTTCAAGAGATTTATCGGTTCACCAGCACGTATTGATGCGACACGAGGTCCCCGCATACTTCCCTTACCAAAAACTTCTTTTTCCAACCTAAATATTACCTCAAGATAACGTTCCGCAGAAGGCTCCTCTGCTACATATCCATCGGTAATCGCAATAAAATTTATCAATCGTTCCAAATCAGGATAGAACTGTTGAAATTTTTGAAGTTGTTCCTCATGTATTTTACGTTCATATTCTGTCATCTGATCTATATCTCTGTATACCTCGGCATCAACGATGTTTTTCAACGCACGAACACGGGTAAGGATATCGTTCTCAGATCGGATACCTAATATTTTCTCAACATGGGTTAATATCTGTTCCTTGAGTCCTTGAATATGTTGGTTCAGTGATGCTGTGGGGTCTACTTTATATTGATATTCATCTGCCAATGTAGAAAGAATGGCGATGCCGATACGTCTAAGACGTTGATAACGTTCAGCAGGCGTACGTGCATCAGACGGAAGTATACTTCGCTCTAAGTTCGCAAGTGCAGTATCAATAACGTTCCACATATCTTGTGTATAACGATATTTGATTCCCATCGGAACAACAAATAAGGGTGTCTCAATTTCACCCTTTTTCATATCGTCTATTGCCCAGAAACAGAATTGCGCGACACCTCTTTCAAAACGCATCACGGTATCATTCTGGTGAGATATTTCCCCTTCTCCAAAGATAACAAGTGGCCATTTCCCCTCAACTAATATTTCGCGTGTTGTTCTGAATGCGTTTCTATCAGCAGTTCCACGGACCACTGAATAAACACCACATCGCTGCATCACAGCACTGCGGATTCCAAGGAAATTTCCTCTATCAAATACCTCTCTTGCTGACATATAGTAAAACGGTTGAGATAAATGTTTTGACAACAAGAACATGACATAAGGGTCATCTGAAGCCGCATGGTTGGGAGAAATTAACGTAGGAATGCCACGTGTTGATTCTAACCTTTCAATTGTTTCCTGGTCAATGTCTAACGTCATCCCTTTCAGATAGAACCGGTTGACGATCGGCATGATTGCTTTGACAACCTTTATGACGGACATGTTCGGTTTTGGAGGCTTAAAGTCTAACATTACGTGCTACCGTGGGGTAACTCGGCGTGCACCTACCGTTGCGTATCACGTCACACGGTGTGCGATACTTTTCTTATAGTTCAGGTGGATAACAACAGATCACTTCCAGCGGTTCATCACCAGTGCTGACGATGGCGTAACTGGATAAACATCTCGGTATGAAGAATGACTTACCACGTTTGATGGGAATATCTTCAAAATCACCACGCAGTACACCTTCACCACCTAATGTGACAAGTGCATAGAAACCTTTACCTGCAGGCATGCTGAGAGTTGATGTCACGGTCAAACGTGAACATCCAAAGTATTGTAACGCTTCCTCAGGAACGATTCGGTCTTCACGGTTATCACCTTCTGCTCTCACAAGTTCAGGTGTCCGTCTGATATAGTTGTTAAGATAATCTAACTCAAGCTTGTCAAATTCAGCAGCATCCACTGCCAAATCCCAACCGAGTCCAAGGTGTCCATCTTCCTTATCATAAGGAAAACCTTCCCATTCGGCAAGTATATTCCAATCTGTCGGTTCTTGTGGTTCAAGGACACAAAGTCCTGTTCCGAGTGAATGCACAATCGGTGTCCGTAGGAAATAAACTTCTCCAACCTTCGGTTCAACGACATGCAAAAGACTTCGTAAGGTTTCAATATCTTGTGCTTCCATCAAATCACGGAAATCGGATTTATCTATCGTTTCTTTCCATCCAATCCATGCCTTGGCACCAGGACGCGTGCCGATTAATATCCACGCTTCGTTCTTGCCAAAAGGAGAATTGAGGTGTTCTAACGCAAAATCTGGATTCGGATGCCAGTGGATCGGAATGTGTGCTCCTTCGCCAACATCAAAAATCTTGAGAAGCACGCCTAAGTCAGTACCAAATTTGTCAACGTGCGCGCTACCAAGTGTATCTTCAGGAAATGCGTCCAAGAGTTCTTTTAATAAAACAATCTCTCCACTTGGGAGTTGAACAAGACTGAAACCTTTTTCTGGAGGGTTATCTCTACCGGGTGTAATCGCTCTATTTGTGGAAAAAATCCATTCTTCTGAGTAATAATCGTCTTTCGGATCGGGTTCACCCATAAATTCTGCCCGAAGTTTGCCACCGTTATAGAAGTGCAAGTATGTGTTCGGTGCTAAAGCAATGGGTGCGCTTAACATTGACTGTAATTCTGTTTGTGTTGCCATATTGCTGTCCTCTCTTTATCTTTATGATGTAATTCTATCATTTTTGAGGCGGTTTGTCAAGAGTCTTTTAGGAGTCCCAGGGGTATTTAGTTTTAAGGATTCGTAGCCATTAAGGTTAGCTTAATGTTAAATCCCTAAATCGGACTAACCAATGGATTTGTTGGATTTATTGATTCTTGTCTGAACCAGGATTTTCAGGATTAGCAGATTTGCAGGATTGTGAGTTTGGGACTCCAATGTTCCTATTCAAAGTGTGCCGTCTATTTTTCTGTGTTTCAAAAGCGCGAATACGAACAGAGAATTGGGGTTGGTTGTTTTTTCTATTTTTTTGTGAGTCGCTCTCCTGCTTGTTGTGGTAGGAGTTTGTTGGAGCTTTTTGTGTTGGTCGGTTTTTTGAAAAAACAACCAATGTCGCTTTTCTTGTTTATTTTCTTTTGATGTACTATAGTTTGGACAATTTCTCTCGGTTGCATACTGATATTTCTAGCATTTTCAACATTTTGTGAGTTTTCAATAGGATAATAACTTGACGAAAATGAGTTAGAATATCAAAATGAGCAGCCCCAGCGGGGCGAAATGTGTCCAGCACATCGTGACAAAACGATTTATAGCCCCAGCGGGGCGACAGGTGTATCATTGAAGGAATAGGTCCGATGACTGTGATGCTCCTTGTCCAGACTATTATTCAAGTCTATAAAAAACTGTCCAAACTATAGTTTAATGTAAGAGGCGCGATAAATTGCGCGACTACAAGCCTGTCTTTTGTTGTTGTTGTGATGCGTTGTCATTTGATTATTGATGGGTAATATTATATGTTATGGTGGGATGGGTGTGTAGGGTTTTTTGGGGAGGAACAATGGATGACCAAGTAATTTGGGGGTGGATTTGTTTGAATCTGGATTTGCAGGATTAGTAGATTTTCAGGATTAGGGTTTGGTATATCGTATGTTCTTTGCAATGAAGAAACTTCTATTTTTGATTGGCAGTTTGGAGAGACAAACTCATAATCCTGCAAATCTACTAATCCTGAAAATCCTGGTTCAGACAATTAAGGGTGGTTGAGGTTAGGGTGTGTGGAAGGTGTATCTTTACTAATCTAACGATGATGATCTTTAGTATTCGATAATCAGTAAGGAGACTGTCTTTCTATCACTGCTATTGCTGAGGAGGCGTTAACATTGCGGCGATGTCTGCGGGGATTTTAATGTTGTTTTTCTGTTCAAAGTCTTTAACATTTTCATAGTCGTTATGGAATGACTGGATAATATCATAACCCATGTTTTTCGCAGTCGTGAGGTCTGATTTGGCTTTTTCCCATTCTTGAAGATGCATCCAAGATTCGCCGCGATTGCAGTAGGATTCATAATCCTCTGGATTTAGTTCAATCGCCTTGTCATAGTCTTGAATTGCTCTATCATAATCCCCCATTTCCGAGTAAGTAAGACCTCTGATATTATATGCTATATCGTCCTCTGGATTTAGTTCTAACGCCTTGCCATAGTCTTGTATTGCGCTATCATGATCACCTTTTTCTGAGTAAGCAATACCACGTTTGATATATGCTCTACTATCCCCTGGATTCAGTTCTATCGCCTTGGTGAAGTCTTGCATTGCGTTTTCATAATCATCTATTTTCGCATAAGCATTACCACGGTTGAAATATGCCTTAGTATCATCAGGATTCAGTTCAATCACTTTACTAAAGTCTTGAATTGCGCTTTCATAATCCCCCATTACCGCGTAAGTAAGACCTCTGATACTATATGCTATATCGTCCTCTGGATTTAGTTCTAACGCCTTGCCATAGTCTTGTATTGCGCTATCATTATCACCTTTTTCTGAGTAAGCAATACCACGTTTGATATATGCTCTACTATCCCCTGGATTCAGTTCTATCGCCTTGTTATAGTCTTGAATTGCTCTATCATAGTCCTCTTTTTTAGCGTAAGCATAACCACGGTTGTTATATGCTCTACTATCCTCCGGATTCAGTTCTATCGCCTTTCCAAAGTCTTGAATTGCGTTTTCATAATCATCTATTTTCGCATAAGCATTACCGCGTTTGATATATGCTTTACTATCCTCTGGATTCAGTTCTATCGCCTTTCCAAAGTCTTGTATTGCAAGATCAACTCTTCCTTCACCTGCATAAACAAGTCCTCGACTGTGATAAACTTCGTAGAATTCTGGATCAAGTTCAATTACCGTGTTAAAATCTTTGAGAGCCTGATCGGAATCTCCTTTAAGGAAAGAAACACTCCCGCGTAAACACTGCACAGCAACATTTGATGGGTTTGACTCTATTACTTTACTAAAATCCTCAATAGATTGATCCCAATCTTTCTTAACAAAGTAAGCCATCCCTCGATATCGATATATATCAGAATAATTTGGATCCAGATGAATCACTGTGGTGAAATCCTCAATTGCGCTATCTACATCTCCCATGCTGGCGTAGATAATCCCTCGATTCCTATAGCTTTTCAGGAAATCCGGCTTCAACGTTATTGCTTGAGTATAATACTTTATAGCTTCAGCAGCAGCATTTTCCTTTTCAACAGAGTCTGCTTTTCTGCCGATATTCTGCAAGGACAATCCACTGTAATATTTAGTGTAGGCATCTCGATGTATTTCCTGTTTTCTTATGAAACTGTAAAGATCGTTTAACACTGTATCTGTTGAGATGTCGTGTTCTCGCCTGAGATGTTGTAGTAGTGGTTGTTTGAGATTGGCTGGAATAGTGACAATCTGGGATTCGTCTGGTTCAATGAACCCTTGTGGTGACTGGACAAATACTATTCCTTGGTTACTGACACGATGTCGTGGATTTTTAGGCTTTAGCATCCAGTCTTTAATCGTCTCAGTTTTCTGCACAATAACTCTACCATCTTTAGCAGCTGCCCCATAGCAAGCAAAGAAGAGTGCTATCAAATGGTTAGACGTGAAGTCTATCAGATTGGTTTTGCCACCGTAGTGTTGGAGTTCAGCTAAGATATCTAAGTCGTCCTTTTTGTAAAGATACTGTTTGGCTTCATCTATCATATCTCTTTGAACGAGTTCCAGATCGATCAACTCTACATCACAATCGGCAAATTCTCTATAAAGACTTGAGGAGACTTTACCAGCATTTTCTGACTCACCACGATAGATACATTCACTATCAGCCGATATTGTCTCTATCTCTTCAATGACTTCAAGAGCAGCGTCTTGTTGGTTGTCTTGAGAATTTTGTTTCTTTAGCATGTTCATTGTTCTTGGGAATCTGAATCCCTCCTACAGAAATTGGTTTATCGTTGGGGATCGGAGTTCACTCCTACAGTCAACTAACTGTCTAAGTTTCTTCCGTGCTTCATAATAGTGTCAACTATTATATTGCGTCTGCGTTGCTTAGTTTCCTTCACAGAAGTGAATGTGCTTTCTTCTGCATCACGTTTGACAGCATTGGATATCGCATTACGCAATTTATTTTTACCATCTGTTGGAGTAATATCTATATCGGGGTTCTTTATAGCGTTGAAAACTGGATCGCTTAACATGTCTTGAACATCTCTTGAAGATAGGAATTCGTCTGTTTGCATACTCTTGCTTTCTGTGGAAATCGCTGCTGCTTTCTTGTTTGCCATTAGCCTCCCTCCATTTTAAAATGTAATTAATCACCAGAGAATCACTATGAATCATTGGAATCGCATGTATTCGAATTTCAACAAAATATACATAATACTTGAAAAGATGTCAATATAATTTCATTGAATATGTGATCAGTTTCTATTTTAGATATTGGTAACGGTGTAATCATATATTTTCACTTTGCCTTAGGATCACTTTGATGTCCTCTTGTAATGTAATATCAGTGTTCTGTTCAAACGCTTCAATGCTACCGAAATCGTCCTTGAATTTCTTAGCAACTTCTATCCCATTAGTTTCTGCGGATTTAAAGTTGTTCTCGGCTTCTTTCCAACGTTTTGATTTTAACAAAACAGTGCCTCGATAGTAATAGGCATTACCGTCACTTGGATTAAGTTGTATGGCTCTGCCAAGGTCTTCAAGGGCTTCTTTCGAGTCGTCATTCTTCTGGTGTATTAAACCTCGGTTGATATAGGAACTAGTATCATCCGGATCCTTTTCTAATGCTTCGGTATAATTATCTATTGCCCCATCAAAATCACCCTTACCAAAACTTGCAATGCCGAGGTCTATATATGCTTCAGTGAGGTCTGGATCAAGTTTCGTTGCCTTGGTGCTTTTGTCAATTGCAAGGTCTAAGTCTCCACTGTTCAGATAGGCGTTCCCGAGTTGATTGTAAGCATCAGCATAGGCAGGATCAAGTTCTGTTGCATGGGCATAGTCTTCTATTGCCTTGTCAATATCACCCTTCCCATAGTGGATTAGACCTCGGTGGACATAAGTCTTAGCAAGATCTTGTTTTAGTCGTTTCGCTTTGCTGGGAAGATTTTCAGATTCAGTATCTATCATCTCCTTCTTCATGTCAATTGCCTTGTTAAAGTCTTTTATTGCTAAGTCTACAACATTTTGACTGGAATCTTCTTCATCTAAATAGGCGATGCCGCGATGGTGATGTGCCCAGAAGAGAATATCTATATCTGCGTCTTGTTCACCTGGTGGAGGGGATATAACTCTTGTATAGCAACTGATTGCTTCTAATCGCTCTCCCTTTTGATGTGCCTTAATACCTTGCTGTAGATAACCTTCGGCATCAGGTTTAAACTCCTGTTTACTTTGGACATGTAATCTTGCGAAACCATCAGCATCAGGATAGATCGTTGCGTCAGTAAGACCAACGACTTTATCTAAGGTTCTCAGTAGGTCTTCTTTACCGTCCTTTTTGATGACACATTCATCTGCGGGTTCAATTTTAGCACCACCGAAGATGAACACTGATTGCTGAGCAATAA
Source organism: Candidatus Poribacteria bacterium (assembly GCA_965214095.1). Taxonomy (GTDB): domain Bacteria; phylum Poribacteria; class WGA-4E; order WGA-4E; family WGA-3G; genus MSPOR6. Next base: position 5,163,243 of record OZ243938.1, read on the forward strand.
TACGATTGTTCTGACGTTTCGGTTGCCATTGGTAAAGCGGATATCTGTTATTATTGTCCACCTTAAAGAAGTGTTCAATCTTCTTATCTTCTAACAAATCGGAAGTAATTGTTCTGTATCGTGATGGATCGTCAACACGAACTGCATAGACTTTTCCATCTACTTCTTCCTTTTCGTCGTTTGTGTTCTCAACACCAAGATTGTTCTCATTGTTTAAGTCTTCTTCTTTGGTGGTGGTTTGTTCACAAGCGAACCAAAGTGCAACGAGTGCGTTACTGGTGAAATCTATTAGACAAGTGGCTGCACGAAAGTGTTGTAGTTCTGATAATAACGGCAGATCGGAAAGCCGCTCTCTGCTCAATTGATCGTGTCCCAGAAGACGAGCTTTCTCTATCAATTCCTGATTAATTTTGAGAAGTCTGACAGGATTATTCCTGCCAGTATTTGGTAGACGGCGACTGGCAGATGGCTCAATTTTGTATGTCTTATCTGGCACACCACGGAATAGATATTGACCGTCGTTGAATTGTTCTGCCCATTTCAGAAAACCGCCGAGTGTTCTAACCCGACCTGGCACTTTTTTCGCCATTTACCCATTCTCTCCTTTATGTTAATGATACCACAGGTTTCCATTTAATTGCCATAAAATGTTACAAATCAAGTGTGTAAAGTTTTTGACATGAACCACTTTACACACCCTTCAGACTAATAGAAATACAAACACATAATGAAATTAACGTTAGTGAATAATATTGAACAAAAATCCTAAAACTAAATATCCTGCTTCAGATATTACAAATTTGACAAAATTAACCCTTTAATGCCATAATTGCGTCACCTTAAGTAACACAGAGTGATTTGATCTAACGCATTTTCGTTTAACAGTGACTTCGGTGTAAACTACCTACTCATTACACACCGAAAGGAGGAAATGTAAATGGACACTAACGATACACCAACTGCGGAAACCTATCGTGCAAACGCATTTGCAGATTTCAATCCAGAACATTCAGCACCGGGTGCAACACCAGAACGATTAGAACACTTGAAGGAACACGGGTTTGTCATTATCAATGACTTTGTTGACAACCCTTGGATTCCGAAACTACGGGAGGCAGGACGGCGTGTCACCGAAGCATGTGCACCTGAAAACAAATATGATGTAATTGACTGCTCAAAAGGGTATGTCCATCGGACAGGACAAGAACAACCGTGGGCAATTCGCGGGATTATACATCCTGCTTTTGAAGAACCCAGCTTTAATGAATTTCACGGTTCTACTGATTTCTTAGATTTTGTCGCATCTTGGTGTGATGGACTTCAACCGGAAGACCTTACGTTTAGAGGCACGCTACTATGGGCAAATCCACGCACACACGAGAATAAACTCGGTTGGCACAGAGATGTAACGTGGTGGGGAACAGGAAAAGCATACTTCGCACAACGTGAAGTGCGAGGGGACGGACCTGAAGCATATTCTGAAGAGGTTGAGAGGATCCGTTGGAAAGAAATTCAGGAAAATAACGCTAAGAACCTCAAAGAACGTAATGGCGTGAGTATGTTTTTGGCTTTGGCTGATGACGAATGTCATGAGCTTGTTCCCGGCAGTCATGACCGATGGAGAACTCCGTTTGAACATGATGTGCTGCTGCCGAAAAACATGAAAGATGCAGGTATACCGTATACACCCAGTTGGAATGGCAGTGACCCATTACCCAGTCAAGTAGCAATTCGCCTAAAGGCAGGGGAAGCATTGATTCGAAACGGAGCAACAATACATACGGGACATACCGTTCCTGAACGCGAACGCAATACCTTGTCTATCGGATGGTCAAAATGGTCAGGAGAATCTGAAGACGAACCTTCAGTGACAGATGTACGGCATGCATGGCAACTTGATCCAGCAGTCAGAGAATCATTGCCACACAAATGGATGCAGACTGCATGGGACCGCTGGGCAGCAACCCAAAAACTCGGTGATACACTTGAAGATCGTTATACAGGTTATGACATCAATCACATTAAATCTGGCATGGTACTCGGTTGGCGGGGAGAACTGGAACAGCAAGCAGCTGCAGCTGCGACTGAGGACTCTGAATAATACCATCACATTCGTCTGAAGGGAACGATATTCATAGATGTCAATTTAGCGTCCTTCCCGTGCCGGTAGGTTCGGTTTCCTAACCGAACCATGGGCGTCAATTTAGCGTCCTTCCAAGTGCCGGTAGGTTCGGTTTCCTAACCGAACCGGGTTTGCGTCAAACTCTTTGATAGAGGGTTCCCGCGGCAGATCCGGTTCGGTTTCCTAACCGAACCTACCGGTCTGGGATTATAGCGAAATTCCCCTCAAATTGATGCCTATGGGACAAAAACGATATAAACTCATCACTTTATCACTGGGACTTTACGCCATCCTTGTCCCTGTGTGAACTCTCGCACACTCAAACACCATATCACAACTCGTTTTCCTTTCATATTATCGCGCCTACGAAACAGATTCAATCGTGATGGTGTTGCGCCAGAACCACGAACCGCTACTACATCAGCAGAAAATCCGAGTTGATGTGCAAGATGGTCTGGTAAACCTGACGATTGCGCATGCATGTCTCCACCCAGATGAAAAACAAGATTATGGCTGTCTCCTAATAGAACAATTGGACTCTCACGCCATGATGTGCCGAACGGTTTAGTATCTGCAATTGATTTAGCATCCTCTTTGACATAACTCAGTTGTAATTGTTCCTTTGGCATTTCCTTATGACCGAGTTCTTTCCAAAGATCTCCTGTGATTTCAATAGTTCGTGTTTCAATTGTCCCTTTACGTTTTGGAATTGCGTCAATCCAAGACGGTTTTCCTATCCTTTTCGCAATCGCCTTCGCTGCAAGAACACACGCAAAGCTTGACCAGTGCGTATCCTGCTTGCAAAATAGATCACCAGCATCGGTGTAACGATTCTGAAGAAAAAGATCGGTTAGATCCAATACGTTTACACCATGTTCCCGTAAAATGTCATAGAAATCAATATGATGTTTGTCAGTGCGTATCGTCTTACTATAATCAGAAATCAACTCAGGATAAATGGTAGCCTTTGCAGGAATCGGAACGAAAATCAAATCTATCCCAACAGTATCCAATTGTGCTTTAAAATCAAGAATTGCTGGGAGTGGATCCGCATACTCAAGATTTGATGCTTGACTAACATCCTTCGCAGCGTCTCCCCAAAATTGTCCAACAAGTAAATGTCGTAACTCAGGAATAAAAAACAACCAGTCCTGCTTACCTGTTACCACTGAAGTGTTTTGTTCCTGTGCGTGATTCACTTTTTCAGTTAACGATTGCCAAAATATATCATGTCCAACTAATTCGGTTTCACATTCAATCAATTCGCATGTGAACAGAAAAAGTGAAAGAATCAACATCAGCAATCTACTTGCATTTGAAATTATCACGGTAATTCTCCCCAAAAGAGATCCAATAACCATGTCTCTTCATTCTCCAATTCTATACGATTGTAGCTTTCGTATTCAGTTTGTACGGATGCCCAAGATCGCAGTCGTAACTCCACCCGCTGTCCGATTTTAAGGGATGTCGCTTCTGTCCATCTATTCTTACGCATACCCCACATAAACACAATCAGTTCATCTGGAAGTTCAGACGTATCTGAAGGTTCAATATGAAGAGCAATTAGACATTCAGTATATGGCACACTACCCGGAGAAGGCGGATCTGTTTTGTCTTTGATAGTAGCATTCACGATGATCTCATTGTTAACCTCGGTCGTTTCTACCTGTTTACCCTCTGGTTTCGAATGTATTTCAGGGATCTGTAGTAGTTTCCAGTCACCTGAGAATAGTTCACGCGCCGCAAATTGATATACGACCACACGTTTCCCCATGAGACGTTCCGGTTCCTTTACAAGCGTTTGCCGAGTTGTGAGTGAACCACCATCATTGACGACAATCTTATCTACCGGACGGGAAAGTTCTGCACTGAGATGTTCAACGAAACCGGCTGATTTACCCCATCCCATCTCCGCAAGTGAATAGATATTACTGAAACTATCACCGAGAAAAAGTATCTCTGCATTACGATCTGGTTTCCATGTTTCACCTGACTGAGTCTGGATTACATGTGTTGTGACATGCTCCTTTGGAAACAATGCTTGGTTCTTACGAAGATTCAGCATTTTAGCGATGTCACCTATATTTATGACTTCAGTTGCCGTTTTGGTGTAAATAGCGTTAGGGTTATTGACGAATTCCACATTTTCGGATATGAAAGCTGCAAGCTGTTTTGCCACATCTTCCATTGTTTCTGGCTTCCAATGCGTATCTGTTCTAAGATACTGAGCATTCTGTTGAGAAGCATCAAAAATATATGATGTTGGGTCATATACCAGAATATCATGAGAAGAGAGATTTGCAACTATTTCCGAATATGCTGGATTATAGATAGGTGAAGACAAGTTTTGGAATCGTTCAGAAAACTTATCTGAGTGGATAGAAGGTTTAACAGGTGTGGGCATTACAATCAGTTTGATGTTGCGTTCTGCTAACTGCCGTTTAAAATCTACAATCGCTTCAACTGCATTACCAGAGGAAGTTGTTTTGTCAGGCAAATTAAAATTAGTACTAATATTCGCTATTAGTGAGTCAATATCAGCACGGTAGAACAACCAACCATCACGACCTACATAAGCCTGTTCATTTCCTGTTCGAAATAGACTCGTCAAGAATGTCTGAACATTGGGTAACAACCAATTCGTAAGTACGGATTCATTTTCTAATGTATCCTCAAATTCTTGAAAGGATTCACGTTTTAGATCAGAAATTACCCCGACTGTGCGAAAAACCTGTGGTAACTTACCCCGACTAATTTCGGATACAATCTGACAGAAAGGCACTGAAAGCAGCACAACACCAAAGACTATTAGTACAAATATGCACACGTCTCTCTTCACATTCGTGCTGCCAAGGTCTTTTATGGCTGTTTCTCTGCGGTGTTCTGCTAAGTTTCGCATATCTAAAATATGAAATAGATGAACGGATTATAAGCTTGTGTTGACATAATTGCAAGAGAGATTAACAATAGTAGGATACACACACCCATTCGGATAGGAGTTAATCGTTGTGTCCAATCCCACGTCTGTGGAAAACACCATACGACAATTCCTGCGATACACATTGTCAAAATGTAATAAGGTTGATATATTATTCCAGCAATCAGATTCGTAGATGCATGTATATTAGCACTGCTAAACATACATTTCAAGAAGTTAAGCACATGCGGAATATCACTACACCTGAAAAAAACCCAAGTGATAAGGACAAGCAGGAATGTCAGTCCAATTCGTAATTGTCTTGGTAGCGATTCATAGTAGCTTGACTTCCCTCGATTTCTTTCTATTGCAAGCATCCCACCATGAATTCCACCCCAGATGACAAAATTCCATGAAGCACCGTGCCATAATCCCCCAAACAACATTACAAGTGCTAAGTTGATATAAGTTCGCCTACTACCCAGACGGTTTCCGCCAAGTGGAATATAGAGATAGTCGCGTAACCAACTTGATAGTGAAATGTGCCATGTCCGCCAAAAGTCTGTAATAGATTCTGAACGATAAGGAGAATCAAAGTTCTTAGGAAACGTAAACCCCAACATCAACCCTAATCCTATCGCCATGTCAGAATAACCGCTGAAGTCAAAATAAATTTGAAAGGCGTAGGCGATTGTTCCATACCACGCATCAAGTGTGCTGACCACCCCTGCGTCAAACACTGTGTCCGCACATTTACCACAAGGGTTGGCTAACAATATCTTCTTTGCCATACCCAGCGAGAAGAATGCAATCCCGCGTGCAAACTTTTCTAATGTGTGCGTTCTTTGTTTGAGTTGATCCGAGATTTCTGAAAAACGGATTATAGGACCAGCAACAAGTTGCGGGAACATTGACACATAGCAAGCAAAATCAATGAAATTGCGAATCGGCTTTGCATCACTACGATACACATCTATCGTATAACTCATCGACTGGAAGGTGTAGAAACTGATACCGAGAGGCAGTGTGACTTGAAGAACGGTTTCCCATATCGGCATTCCTAACCAATCCAGAAGTGTGTTAAAGTTGGATATGCCAAAGTTGAAATACTTGAAAAAACCTAATAGTGATAGATTTGAACAGATAGAAATTATTAGGGCAACTTTTCGATTACGGTGATTTTCGCTGCCAGAGATGACACGGCCACATGAATAGTCAACCACCGTTGAGGCAAACATCAACAACACAAATGGTGGATTTGCCCAACCGTAGAATAGATAACTTAGGAGTGTGAGTCCAAAATGTTTCGCTTTACGTGGCAGTAGGAAATAACTAAGTAATGCAATCGGAAGGAAATAGTAGACGAAGATATGAGAACTAAAAACCATAGCAAATTCTGTTGTAGATTATCATCACTTACGACGTTTTTTAGTATTAAGTAGCCTAACTTTTTCAAGTTCTTGTGTCAACTTTGTTGCACCGTGCGCGTTCAGATGGTCAAGGTCTTTGAACATTTCAGATGTAAAATCGTGGTTTCCACCCTTGATAAAGTCAACGAAAACAAGATTGGGAAATCGTTTCTCTAAGTTTCGTAATTCTTTAACCAATTCACGATACCCTTTCTGTGTTGTGCCATCATCATCCACAACTGCTTCTCCCCGCATGATAGGATGGAAAGGGGACAGATATAGCAACACCTGAATGTCACGTTCCTTTAATGAAGTAATCATCGCTTTAAGTCGGTTCCACCTTTTTTCAGATATTTCCCATTCTTCATCAAAATCGTCCTTTTCAGGATCTTGCCAGACTTCGTTTTTATATTCCCAACCCCATGGACGTTCAGACCAATACACACCCACATAAGGGATAGCAGAGATTTCATCTGTTGTCTTTTTCTTATCATTGTCATCGGATGGTCTCCAGAGAGTTTTAGCATGTTTCTGATCAAATTCAAACCCATCGCTTCTTCGCAACACTCTATCGGAAGATTTTTCAAAATGGCGATTAACCACACGCGGGGACATCTGATAAACCACCCACTCTAAGTTAGGAAGTTTCAACAGATATTCATCTACAACAAGTTTCTGTACCTCTAATGAACCCCCTGAAATCGCGAGATTGTATGCGACAGGCGTCTTTTGATTTTCCTTACCGTAGAATAAACCGGTCCTTACTCCACATTCACAACGTGAGTCCCCCAAAGCAACAAGTTTGAGTTGACCCTTCAATTGCCAAAAGACAGGCATCTTTTCGGAGAGAATGGAATCGTAATCAAACCTATCATCTATAGAACGGTCTTCAAGTATTTTTTGTCCAAAATCGTGATAGAGTGGTATGTCCAAGTCTAACTCAAGTGTATCACTTGTATAAATACTTTCAAGTTCTTTGAATTGTTGATATGGATAAAGTTCTAATGTCCGTGAAGTTCCAATTTTGGCTTCCCCAATTGATTGCGGTTGGTTATCATATATTGCCCAATGTGCAACACGAAGTTTCTTTCCTTTGAACTCACCATCAAGCCGTTTCTTGAGTTTATATTCATAAAATACGAGTGCTTCCCGATATGGAGATATATCATCAAGAGTCGGCAGTTTAGATTTCGCAACTAACTCTACTCTAAGTTCAATAGGATCACTCATGTCTATATCTATCAAAGTGCCATCTTGTGCAATCTCAAGTTCGATCTCTACACCCATATTGTCAACTTCAATATCAAAAAAATCGGTTTTGCCAAGTTCTGATTTCCGTTCTATATCGTCAATTTCCAAGGTTCCAACGTGCCGACGAACTGTATCTTGAACAGGTTTGGGAAGTTCAGAAAAAGAAATTTCCTCAGTTATATCTCTCTGCTTGAATGTGCCATCTTCCATAATCTCTAATTCAATTCTAATTCTATCATTTTCCGCTTCTACATCATATTCAATCTCACCGTCATCTTCATCTCTGTCAATATCGTCGATTGGAACGTCCCCGATTTCTTTCAGGACGATTTTCTGTATGGATTTTGGTAGCTCATCAAATTCTATGTCTTCAGAAAATCCATAGTAACTGATGAAAACGAAGCATAGTAAAATACAAAATAGTCGTTGTTTTGTATGGAAACGATTTTTCATCATAACGAAATTCCTATGATTGTTATAGTTCCTTTCTCAAAATCACTATACGATTGCTGTTCGTGCCTTTGTTGTTGTTAGCAACACCCCAACAATTTGCTGTTTTCGTGAAATCCTGGGTGTTAATCATCAATTTTTCAGGTATAAATCCTGCATCAAGAGAGGCTTTTGCAACAGCATTTTCTAAGAATATTTCACCTTTACGTACCTCTCCCACTTCAAAAGCAATTCTACCAGATGGTTTTAGTACGCGATGTAACTCAACAAATACATCTGTCATCCGTGCAACCCAATCATCAAGTGACTTTAATTGCCAGATTTTACCTGCTTCTATTGTTATATCACAAAACCACATTCGTAACCAGTTGTCCTGTTTATAGTCAACAGTATCAAGAAATGGAGGAGAGGTTACAACTAAATCAACAGATTCGTCAACAATCTGAGGTGTATCATCAGCGGATCCTGTTATGAGAACTGCATCATCACGCCAATAATAATCAGGGATGTCGTGTCGTAACAACTGTTTTGATTTACGTAGTATCAATTCTTTTGTGTTGCGGTATTCTGGGATCTGATTGCGTTTTTCGTTTATTTTCCGTTGCGAGTTTACTGATGCCGCAAGATTCGGAGGCAGTGTAAAAACAGAGAAGAAACCCGAGGAATGTCCTGTGAGACGACTACATGCGACCATTTGTAACCACGCATCTATTCTATCAAACCGTCCCTGTTGAAAATATGTTCGCCAACCATAGATTTCTCTGAGTGTATCTTCGTGAAAAAAGACTAATAAATCAGGGTCAATTTCTTCATCATAAGATAGGTCTATCTCAGACAACCTTTCCTCAATTTCCGCTAAAGCCGGTGGATTGAGTCGTGGAGATGTCAGAACTAATGAAAGTGGGTTAATATCATTTCCGATGACTTTATGTCCGTGGAGTTGTGCCTCTATTAAGGTCGTTCCGCGTCCCATAAAGGGATCGTAAACGACAGATTCAGATTTACAAAACTTTTGGATAAAATGTGCGGGGAGTTGTGGTTTGTAGCAGGCGCGGTATGAGATTTCATGAATTGAATGTCCAGCACGTTGTTTTGCTGTCCAAAATTCGCCTATCTCAGTAGGGACATAGACAGAATAACTATTGGGACGATTGAAGTCAAAGGCTAATTGTACTGAAGGCATGGAATAAAACCAATATACAGGTTATTCTAAAGATTCTCATAAGTGGTCAGTCGGTAGGAGCGATCTCCAAATCGCGAACTAAAATAAAATGTTGACTAAGCACTAGTGTTCTGTCTACACTAATCTTGTCCGTCGGGTAGAGGCACGAAACCCGACAGGCAGCCATTTATCATCAATAAAGGCGGGGGCGTGCCTCTACCCGACCTACAATGTCCGAATGGACACAGCACTAGAATACATATTGAAATTATATCTTTTGAGAACTCAATCTGATAGAAGGGATTCAATCATACAAATTAACGGTTGTCCGTTCACGATATGCGATCCCTTGAACGTGTATTGCCAATACCCGTTTTTATCAATTAAAATAAAATGCGGGATGGCTCTGACGTTATATGCCTCAGCAAATTCCCAATCTGGATCAAGCAAAACAGGCCAAGGCGGGTTATGTTCATCTAAAGACTTCTGCACTTGCTCAGGCTTTTCACCATTATTAACTCCCAAAAAGACGAAATCTTTGCTCATGCTAAAATGCTCGTAGACGAGTTTGAGTTGAGGAACTACCAAGTTGCACGGTCCACACCACGATGCACTTACATCAAGCAATACTACTTTTCCAGACATATCTGATAAAGTGTATGATTCACCATCCAGCGTTTCTAAACGAAAATCCTCTGCCTTCTCATTTATTCTTTTCGACAGCACTTGTTGACAGATATGTATACGGTCCGCTTCTTTTCGGATTTCGTATTCTGCTTCGGTGTCTTTGAGAAATGCCTCAAAGGTTGTCTTGGGATTTCTTTTCTTTATCTGTTGATAGACGCGTTTTAAACCTGATTGCGCATCAGGATGGGGAGTAGGGGCAAAATGTGCATCCACATAGTAGTACTTTGCTTTTTCCCATTGTTCAATACCTTCTGCAGATCGTCCAAGCATATAAAGATAGTCTATCGTTTCCTCGCCAAACCTTGCCCAAAATGAATCCAGAAAATCCGGTGCGTACTCGTTGAGGTGATCATGTGCTTCGCGCCACTTTTCTTGATGGTAGTAAACTTTCCCACGTAAGCGCGAGATCTCTTCGTAAGCATATTCTAAGCTTCCCTTTTTCCTTTCAAGCCATTCTTGTTCTTCCTTCTCTTCTAATCTTATTTCAGCACGATCTAAAGTTTTCAATGCTTTATCTAATCGGTTGCTAAGCTTAATTCGATATTTTACTGCGTTCGTATATGCCCATATGTGCTTTTGCTGAGTCTCGTTACAATAATATAGATGTGCATTCATGAGATCATCAATCAGTTCATCAATGTAGACACCGTCTGCAAGAGAACGATTCTTCTCTACTAACCGCAGCATGTTTTCATAAGCCAGCATATACCAAGTAGTTGGACCATCTGTAATAGTACATTCATTGATGACACGTTCGTTATAGTGCCACTGCTGATCTTCGTCTTCATTCAGTTCTGCTAACTCTAATAGTGCTGCCAGATATGTGTCGGTTCCTGGGTAATTTAACATCTTGTTAAATATCTCTTTTGGAACATTCTTGGCACGGCCAGGAAGACGTGTATATCCCATATAGACAGTGAAATATAAATCCGATGATTCTGGGTGTGTTTGTAATACCATTTCGATTTCGGGATAGATTCGCTCTTTCGCTTCTGTTTCTGAAAACATTTCGGTCATTAGTTCCCAGCGTGTATTGTAAGCCTTCAAATCCGGTGGATTGGATTCTAAGACCTGTTCGCTGATTTCTAATGCCTTGTCAAATTCACGTGACCTGGACAGGTCATTAATCTGTTCCGATAAACTCTGTTGTTCTTTATTTTCTAACATATATCTCCTCAATTAGTTCGCAGCCAGTAAATTGCGAATTTCTGTCATTGAGTTTAATCGCTAAATTAGGAAAGTTTCCTTTATTGATACAAGATATCATTTTTTCTCAAATGGGAAACTCTCAAATTTGTCAATTAAGAGAAATTAATGCTTTTTCTTATACAAGTCAGAAAAGAAATGATAAATAGAATAAGTCAATATTGCTTTGATTCAAAAAGCGTAAGCTGCTTGGAAAAAGTTGGATGAGGTAGTCCTGTTTGTCCGTTCCCCTAAATTGCTTCTAAGTTCTCAAGGCATGAATAATCCTTGAAGAATCGGGTGATGTCATCTGCTTTCCTCTGTTCTGCCAGTTTCTCTTGAAGGTGGATCAATACGCAGTCGGTTAAAAACACGAGGTGTTTGTTTTTTTAGAAACGTAAACCAAACTCTCCAACTAAACAGTATAATGCTTAGCAATATCATCGTCCAGATTTTCTAAAATATCTTTGGCATCACGTTTCGGTGTTTTTTCCTTTTTCACTTCTGCTTCAAGAAATCCGTTTTCTTCAATAACCTTTTCATCAACATATATTGGCACTTCACATCGGACTGCAAGCGCAATAGCATCACTAGGTCGTGAATCTAATTCGAATTTCTCTCCGTTCAATTCAAGGGTCACCTCTGCGTAAAATGTAGAATCTTCAATAGAAGTGATACAAACAGAATCCACCTGAGCGGAAAATGTCTCAATCACGTTCTTGAGCAGATCGTGTGTGATGGGACGTGGTGGAGGTGTCTGTTTCAGTTGGTTTTCTATCGCCCACGCTTCGGATTCTCCGATCCATATCAGCAATATCCGTTTAGATTCCCCTTCTCTTTCTTTCAACACAACAAGGGGAGTGCGAGTGTTTCGATCAATTGTTAGAAATTCAATATTTACTTCAACCATCTTTTTTCTCCTCTTCAAGGAAACCGTGTTCTTCTAAAACACCTTCATCTACAAAGATTGGGGCATTAAATCGTATTGCAACAGCAATTGCGTCACTGGGACGCGAATCTATGGCAATTTCTTGTGTACCTGTTTTAAGACTCAACTTCGCATAAAAGGTTGACTTCTCAATTTTGGTGATATAGACCGCATTAACGGTTGTCGAAAGTGCATCTATGATATTCTTGATAAGATCGTGAGTCAATGGACGTGGAGGAGACATTTCATCCAAATATGATTTTATTGCGTTTGCCTCCGCTTCTCCGACCCAAATCAATAACCTTCGTATAGGAGCACCTTCTTTCTGTTTTAGAATGACGACTGGTGTTCCATTATTGTTTGTGGAGATATAATCTGCTTTTACTTCAACCATTGGGATACTCCATTGTTCAAAATATCTTCGGTTTAATGTGTATTATAGTAAAAACCAAAATTATTTGCATAGTACTGTTCTGTCTACACTAATCTTGTCCGAATGGACACTCCACTACGGTAGGTTCGGTTTCCTAACCGAACCGGCTTTGTGCCAAATACCTTCATAGAGGTTCTCGCACAGGTTCCGTGCAGTTAGGAAACCGAACCTACCGGCCTGGGAAAACGCCTAATTTACACTAAATTGACGCCTATGGTTCGGTTTCCTAACCGAACCGGTATTTGTTCAGTCTCATAGATGCGGTTAGGAAACCCCATCTACCGGGGGGTGTGCACGTATTTTACATTAGTTGAAGCTGCAAATTTTATTCAGAAGTAGGCTCGGATTCAGAAGTAGGCTCGGATTCAGAAACTGTTACTGAATTCTGATTAAGACCTTTAGCATAATCCTGAATCGTCTGTCCAATTTTTGCAGTATCCAGACCGCTGAAGTTAACGAGTTCTTTCAAGAGTGGCATTGCAGCTCCAGCATTGATTATAGAACCGAGGATGCGACTCATTCCACCTGAATTACCATTACCACCATTTCCACCTAAATCAAGTACACGGATACTTTCAATACGTTCTGCAGGTTTCATCAACTCACCCGTAACTTCAGGTAATGCCTCAACAAGTGCATGCACTGCATCACTGACAAGCACCTGTGGTTCAGCTTGGTTTTTGGCAGTAATTAAGGCTTCTTCGCCATCAGCCTCAGCCTTTGCTTCAACAAGCAAAGCCTCAGCAAGTATTTTTGTTGCCTCAGACTTGACTGTCGCTGCCTCCAGTTCCGCTTTTGCTGTTTCAACGATGGTGTATGCCTCAGCATCAGCCATCTTCTCCTTAGCAATTCTTTCTTCGTCTGCTTCTTGTTCTGCACGAATCAGTTCAATTTTGCTTTCGCGTTCAGCCTTTTCTATTGCTTCAGCAGTTTCAACGGCGGCTTCAGCGCGGGCTTTTTCTGCAGAAACCGATAACAGATCGATAAGGGCAATCTCACGTTCTTTCTCTTTCAATGAAACAAGAATAGCGTTTTCTGCCTCAGCTTCTTTTTCTGCACGTTCCTTATCAATCAATACAATTCTACGTTCAATTTCTGTTTCTTTGACTGTAGCCTCTTGTTCAATCTTAGCTTTTTCAATAGTGAGGTTACGCTGGATTTCTGCTTCCTCAACCGCTTGCAGTTGTTGTACTTTTGCAAGCTCAACTGCTTGCTTTTGAGAGATTTCACTTTCTTCAACCTGACGTTCCTGTTCAATCCGTTCCATCTCTATTTTTTGAGTTTGCGCAATTTCAGCAGATTTTATAGCCTGTTCTTGCATAATTCGTGCTTCTTCAACCGCCTGGAGTTGTTCAAACTTATGTGCTTCAACCTGACGTTCCTGTTCCGCCTTGTTAGTAGCAATTTCCTTACGTTGTGCTTCTTGGGCGAATTCAAGTCGTTGCTCTACCTCTAAACCTTCGGTCTCTGTTTCTTCTTCACGCATCTTGATCTCAAGTTCAGCTTTGAGACGGTCTTCTTCACGTTTAACTTTATTTTCGTGTTCTATCTTAGCGGTTGCAGTCTGTTTCTCTTCAACTTCCTGCTTGATCGTCTGAATTGCGACAACATCAAAACGGTTGTTTTCATCAAGTGAATCAAGTGGGGTTTGATCAAGGTTGGTAATAGCAACAGTTTCAAGTTTGAAACCGTTCTGCTCAAGATCTTCAAGGCATGCTTCTTGAACTTGATCAGAGAATTCTTGTCGTTTTTCATGGAGTTCCTGAAGTTCCATGGTCGCGGCAACACTTCGTAAAACACCTACAAGTTTACCTTCCAGCAACGTATTCACTGCTTCTGGAGTCAAGGTTTTATCTCCAAGACTTGCAACTGCTTTAAGCACATCTTGTTCATTCGGTTCAATTTTAACATAGAATTCTGCCTGAATGTCAACACGTAAACTATCCTTTGTAATCAGTGCCGCTTGACCTTCACGTTCAACAGGCAGCTGTAAGGTATTTAGTGAGATAGTTTGCGTTATGTTTGTTATTGGGTTCACAAGCGTTCCACCAAATACAACACGTTTCTTATTGCCACCTGAAATCACCAACGCGGCATCAGCAGGGGCTTTTTTGTAGAATGATTTATAGATTAACACAAAGATTACGAATAACGCAATCAGACCACCAACAATGAGGATAAAAAGTTCACTCATTTCATTTCTCCTTGACTTTTGTTATCATGTTTATTTTTGGTAATTTGTATTTACTGTAGTTCCATTTCTACTGGTTTCACATCAAAAATCCGTTTATCAGAATCATAGTTTATAAGAATAACGGTATCTCCTTTTACCGGAAACGTTTCATCAGGTTTTACACGACATTTCACTGTCAATGTATCCCCATTAGGGACAACAACACGTGCTGTTCCAAAAGTAGAAGTAACTTGTCCACTTATCACTCTACCGCGTAAGCCGAGTAGATGCATATCTTTTGTTGCTGGATCACTTTCTGGAAAGATCCTTGAAAGAGTCAACGATAGAT
Source organism: Candidatus Poribacteria bacterium (assembly GCA_965214095.1). Lineage (GTDB taxonomy): Bacteria > Poribacteria > WGA-4E > WGA-4E > WGA-3G > MSPOR6. The sequence goes on from OZ243938.1 coordinate 5,178,309, forward strand.
ATCGCGTGCTTAACACACTGCAGACAAAAGCAACTGAACAGGATATGCCAAAGAACAGACTTGTTGTGGAATCAACACGAAGGATATTATTGACGATTAACCCGGTGAAACTCCAAGTCGTAAAAAGGGACATTACGACAATCATAAACGGGACCCTGCCAATATTCAAGAAACCTAATACGTCTCCAAAGACACTACCAGCTGCACCAGAATCCGTGGTAATTTCGGTATCTGCATCGGCATCAACATCCATATCAACATCAGCGTCAACATCCATGTCAATATCCGCATCAACATCTAAATCTAAATCAACGTCAACATCCGCATCAACGTCAAAGTCAACATCTGCATCCACATCAAAGTCTGCATCCACATCTGCGTCAACGTCAGCGTCAGCATCTCCGAAGTCCAATCCACCGAGAACCAGCCGAAAAATGGCAAACAGGAAAACGACAGTAAGTGGTGCAGTAAACCACACATTATAAGGTACTACAAGATATTTCCAAAAAGCACCCATTAGTTATACCTCCCAATCTGTTCGGTGATAAATTGCTGGACATGCATCGCCTCATGAAAACTCATGTTATCTATCCAGTAAATATTACGTTTGACATATATTTCAAGCCGCGCTTGTCCAAATAACCGATGTTTCAGCAGACGCGCAAGTTTTACAGAACGTATATCACTAAAAAACACATTACACCGTATATTTGCATAGGAGACAGCGATATTCCCCATAAACTTTTCATCTAATACGAGGACACGCAGCGATGTGATAAGAACAAAATCTGGACGTAACAATGAGGAACGTCCGAGAACACACAGATAGATTTTCTCATCCTGTTGGAGTTCTGCTTTTGCAAGTTGTTGAATACGTGTGGGTAAATTTCCAAATTCAGCCATCGTGCATCGTCCTCTTATACTATTGAGACATTGAAATGAGGAAAGATAGCAAGAAATGTCAGATTTGATTGTTGAAAATGTAAATGATAACAATAAACACACAATCTCTTGTGTGTTTATTGTTATGATGGAGGTGGCGGGAATCGAACCCGCGTCCGAAAGCAGATTGATAAAGGTCTCTACATGCTTATCCCAGGTTTTAAGTTTCGCCAGTTAGACTCCCCTGTGCAGGATTCATAAATGACTATCTCAAGTTTAGATTCGCAGGATGTCCCTTGAGAACAACCAAACTGCTAGCCTGTATTGTGACGCTTTTACCTCCCTGACAGACAACAAGTCAGCAAAGCGTAGCCGCTTAAGCAGCTAATGCTAATTCTTGATCAGCAATTATAATTGTTCCGCCTATTTTACGAGGCCTGCGGAGACCTCGGCATGCAACCCAGATCGCAATTACCTCCGTCGAAACCTGTGTCACCCCCAGAATATATCTCGTGGGTCTATGTATAAGAACGTATTTCACGATCCGCATGATCGCGATCTATTTTTTCACGTTTGTCGTAAAGACGTTTCCCTTGTGCTACTGCTAATTCTAACTTAACCCGACTACCTGTAAAGTATGCACGGGTTGGAATTAACGTCAAACCTTTGGATTTAACAGCCCGTTCCAGTTTTCTGATCTCGCTACGATGTAACAGCAGTTTCCGTGGACGTTTCGGTTCATGGTTCATCTGATTACCTTGGTCGTACAAACCGATGTAAGCATCAACCAGAAATACCTCGCCATCTGTTATCTGTGCGTAACTATCTGTCAGATTGAACAGCCCGTTCCTTATTGCTTTGACTTCAGTCCCTTGCAAAACGATACCTGCTTCATATCGGTCGCGGAGATGATAGTCATACCGTGCTTTCCGATTGACTGTAATTGTTCCGTTCTGCGGGGAATTCTTCTTCTTTTTCACAATAACCATTATTGTAACATATAAATTTCCTGTATGCAAGGAAATTGTATAAGGTGTCAAGGTTATTTATGGTATAACAATATAGGGCGTACTAAAGATGTGAAAAACGCAAACATCCGATAAACCCGATGCCTACGCAATTTAGTCAAAATTACCGATGGTCACTTTTTTAGTACCCTCCCCTAATTGGATGCCTACAATTTATTGTCAAATTACAACTATTGTTCTGTCTATACTAATCTTGTCCGTCGGGTAGAGGCACGAAACCCGACATGCCATAGGCGTCAATTTAGCGTCCTTCCAAGTACCGGTAGGTTCGGTTTCCTAACCGAACCGCTTTGTGCCAAATACCTTCATAGAGGTTCTCGCGTAGGATCCGGTTCGGTTAGGAAACCGAACCTACCGTCCTGGGAAAAACGCCTAATTTACACTAAATTGACGCCCATCAGGCACGAAACCCGACATGCAGACATTTATCATCAATAAAGGCGGGGGTCGTGCCACTACCCGATGGACAATGTCCGAGTGGACGCTCCACTATTGCTGTGTCCACATCTTATTTATGGTGAAGCATAGAATTATATCTACACTTTCTATCAACGGTAGACGAGGTTTCCTAACCTCGCCTCAGCAATGTATAGAATCAAATTCAATAATTTACCAAAATATCCGATATTTACTCAATTTGCGTTTAATTGCTAATTGGTAAAATTGGTAATTTTTTGTTCGGAAGAATCCAGTCATAGACAAGATCCGTGTACAGAAAAAATTACCAATTGCCTAAAAGTATCAACACTATATCACTCTAATTGACATTTGGAAACGATTTTGTCTGAACGATCCGCAGTCCAAGAACCGCTACCTAACGACCTCAAAGGTAGGGAACTCCGATTCCCGGCTGCAAACGGGGCGCGATTCGGAGATCGCTCCTACAGTGGTGTGTCCAATTATTTTCATACTTCACCATAAATAACCCTGGAATTTTACAGGGTTATTTTGTTTTAATAAATTATCAACATCAGGATTTACTGAAAGTTAATACTCAAAGCGGTAGGTGCGGTTTCCTAACCGCACCGAAACCTGTGAAAAGACCTATTATGAAAGGTGTTTGACACAAATCCGGTGCGGTTAGGAAACCGCACCTACCGGCTTGGGGAATTTAGCATTTGTGAAAGAATACACAAGAAAAACCTAAAACTAAATAACCCTGGAATTTTATATGACAAATTTACAGAAAAATGCTATACTTGTTAATATAGTAAGTTGCAATTTAGGATTTATGTCAATTTCACGATTTTTTTAGCATATTGGTATAATGGTTTAATTTCAGACGGTTTCTGCAATTACAACGTGCCTACCGATTGTACGTAAGTCCTGATTTCTAACGTATCAATTTCCAACCGATAGGATTAAACACGAATTATGAATTCCTCATCTATCTTGTTTTATACTGGTGCTGCTTTCATCTCATTTGCTGCAGCAAGTATGTCATCTCCCGATACCATTGAAAAACCGACTGAACCCCCTCAGACTATCCAAGAAAAATTTGAAATGTCCGAATTTTACCAGCAGTGGATAGATGTTGGTGGATTTCCCGTTGTTTCATCGGAGAAGGTTGATCCACATGCTTTGCAGGAAGCTGCTTGGCTCATCCAGCAAGTTATTGGACACCGACCAGATTTGCTACAAGCACTTGCGGAAAATAATGTTCGGTTCTCCATTATGGCATACAACGAGATGACGACAAAGATTCCTGAACATAGCGACCTAAAGCCAGACTTTTATTGGGATCGGAGGGCACGTGGTTTGGGGGCAACTTCTGCACGTCCCTCAGTGAGTTGTGGTGAAGAAAACCTGCTTAATTATTCGGGGGATCCTTACGGAACTGAGAATATACTTATTCATGAGTTTGCTCATGCATTACATCAAATGGGACTTAGTACCGTTGACCCAGATTTTGATAAACGGCTTAAGGTTTTGTATGAGGCAGCAATGGAGAAAGGTTTGTGGAAAGGCACTTATGCTTCTACAAACAAAGAGGAATATTGGGCTGAAGGCACACAATCTTGGTTCAATACGAACCGAGAAAACGATGCACAGCATAATCATGTGAGTAAACGGGGAATATTGAAAGAATATGATCCTGACTTGGCAGAACTGCTCACCGAAATTTATGGTGACACAGATTGGCGGTATTCTAACGCTGTCAAACGTCTCAATCTACCACATTTGCGGGGATATGATCCTGATAATGCCCCAAAGTTTGCGTGGCCTGCTGATCTCGCAACATGTTATGACCAACTCTTTGACGAGAACTGTGAAGGTGGAGATAGATGGACAGATTTGAAACGTTACGAACCGAGTCAACTTTCAACGTTGAAGTCTCAAGACGGTGACAACACTGCCGTTCTTTTTGTGAACAAAACTGAGACTGATATTACTTATTATTGGATAGATGCAGATGGCAATGAATCATATCGCGGGCGCGCTGCCGCGAATGCCTATAGCATCCATCATACGCATGCCGGTCATATTTGGCTTGTGAAAGATCCTGATGGACAGGAGCTTGTTGTGTTTCAAGCTGAAGAGAAGACTGGACGTGCATTTATTGGCAAGTGATATGCTATGTTTATTTAGCAATATCTAATTATTTAATTTAACAATTGATCATATTTATTAGGGAGAGAAATTTATGAACAAGAAATTGTTTCGTATAATAGCATTGGCTTTAACAGTTTTATTGGTGACACCTCTGATTGCAGACAATCACGGTGGTATTCTGGAAAAAGTGCAGAATAGAGGAAGGTTAATTTGTGGTGTCAATAAAGAATTGCCAGGGTTCGGTTTTCTCGGTCAGGATGGCGAATGGAAAGGATTTGATGTAGATTTTGGTCGCGCAATTGCAGCTGCAGTTTTTGGGGATGCGAGTAAAGTTGAGTTCCGTTCCTTAAAAGCAGCTGACAGATTTCCTGCACTTCAGACAGGTGAGATTGATGTCTTAATCCGCAACACGACTTGGACGTTAACCCGTGATACTGCAAACGGTGCAGACTTCTGTCCACCTAACTTTTATGATGGTCAGGGATTTATGCTTCGTAAAGGTCTGGAAATAACCTCACTGAAGGATCTTGACGGTGCTACTATCGGGGTTACTGCTGGAAGTACAACTGAGTTAAATCTTGCAGATAAAATGCGGACATTAGGGATCAAAGTTGAGTCTATTGTTTTTGAGGAAACTGATACGCTTTATCAAAGTTACGACCAAGGACGTTGTGATGCTGTGACAAGTGATAAGTCTCAACTGCTTTCACGGCGACAATCTTTGAAAAATCCTGATGATCATATTATTCTTGATGTGACCATTTCCAAAGAACCTTTAGCTCCTGTTACTGTTCATGGAGACAACAAGTGGAATGATGTTGTCAGTTGGGTTGTTTATGCTACGTTCTTTGCAGAGGAGCATGATATTACAAAAGCTAAGGTGAAGAACCTTAAATCTGACAATCCAGAAATTCAACGTTTTCTCGGTGAATCTGGAAATATTGGTGAGCAACTTGGTTTGCCAGCAGAATGGGCGCGCAATACTATTGGGGCAGTCGGTCACTATGGTGAAATCTTTGAGCGTAACCTCGCGCCTCTCGGTCTTCCGCGCGGTGTCAACAAACCTTGGACAGAAGGTGGATTGCTTTACGCAATGCCGTTCCGATAGAATATATTGTCTGAACCAGGATTTACAGGATTGAGAGTATCCACTCAAGATGAACATAATCCTGAGTAAATGGAAATCTTGTAAATCTTGGTTTAACACATGACAAAACTCTAACACACCAGTTTAAGCTTTGGATCACATTTCTTGTTGGCACCTGTTATTATACCATATCTAATTAAAAAATCGTCATAATAGATTGTAGGTCGGGTAGAGTTTACGAAACCCGACATGGCACTATAAGAAGTCGGGTTTCGCTATCGCTTCTACCCGACCTACAAAATAATGTCATATTATCATATAGAAATGGTATTATTCTGCTCGAAAAGGAATATATGGCAAATTATCAAGAACTGGCACAACTCGTTTGGAATGTGGCAGATGATGTGCTGCGTAACTTGTTTAAACAACACGAATACGGTGACATCACCCTCCCGTTTCTGGTGCTGCGCCGATTAGACTGTATTTTAGAAGAGGATGGACGAAAAGAGGCAGCCATCGTAACCTTCAATCAGTATAAGGACCAAGTCTCCGAAGAAGCACTACCACCGATTATTACAAGTAAGATAAAGACCAATTTCTACAACACCTCCAAATTCGACCTTTCTCGTTTGAAAGGTGACCCAAACAACATATATCTCAACTTTAAAAACTACATCAGTGGATTCAGTCAGAACGTAAGTGACATTATTGAAAACTTTAATCTTGATAGGTTTATTGACCGGTTACACACAAACAACAGACTGTACATATTTTGCGATAAGTTCACCGAAGTTGATTTGCACCCCAATGCAGTGGACAACCGTACGATGGGACTGGTCTTTGAAGAGTTGCTCCGTAGATTTTCTGAGATGTCCAACGAAACCAGTGGAGAGCACTACACGCCGCGTGATGTTGTGCAGTTATTGGTCTCATTGCTATTTGCGGAAAACCAAGAAGATTTGCGAGGGGAGGGAATTGTCCGTAGTATCTTTGATCCGTGTTGTGGAACAGGTGGTATGTTAACGATTGGAAAGAAATACTTCCACGAACAAATCAATCCGATTGCTGATATTCGGCTGTTAGGACAGGAACTGAACGCGCAGACTTACGCAATCTGTAAGTCCGATATGCTCATTACTGGAGAAGACCCCGACAATATCCGACACGGTTCAAGTCTATCAAATGACAAATTTCAAGGGGAAAGATTTGATTTTATGATAACAAATCCACCTTTTGGTGTCAGTTGGAAGTCTGATGAAGCCGTTGTGAAAGCTGATGCACAAACTGCTAACGGTAGATTCTTTGCTGGCACGCCGCGCTCCTCCGATGGTGCGTTGCTGTTTCTACAACACATGCTCTCCAAGATGGAGAAGGACGGCAGTCGGGTTGGAATCGTCTTTAATGGGTCACCGCTTTTTACTGGGGATGCTGGCAGCGGTGAGAGTGAAATCCGAAAATGGATTATTGAGAACGATTGGCTGGAGTGTATTATCGCACTACCTGAAAAATTGTTCTTCAACACCAGTATCGCCACCTATATCTGGATATTGACGAACAAAAAATCGGAGGCTCGACAGGGTAAGATACAACTTATCAATGCCGTTGACTTTCACGACGATATGAAGAGGAATCTCGGTGCCAAAAATGCTCTTATTTCCGATAGGCATATCCAACAAATATCGGAACTCTATACCAACTTTAATGAGACTGAACACTGTAAAATCTATCCAAACAACTTTTTTGGTTATACAAAAGTGACGGTTGAGAGACCGCTTATTGACGAAGAAACAGGAGATGTCGTTACGGATAGTAAGGGCAATCCGAAACCTGATACTAAACTGCGAGACCATGAACGCGTTCCCCTCTCTGAGAACATTGATGATTACTACCAACGAGAAGTGAAACCGCATGTGCCTGATAGTTGGATGGATAGGAAGAAGGATAAGGTTGGCTACGAGATTAACTTTAATCGGTATTTCTATCAGTACACACCGTTGCGATCGCTGAAGGAGATTGCTGATGAAATACTTGCACTGGAGCGGAAAAGTGATGGATTGCTTAATGAGGTGTTAGGTGTATAAAAGGGAAAAGTGATGATTACCGAACTCAGAGCACAAAATTTTAAGTCATGGCAAGATACTGGAGCCCTGCAGTTTGCACCATTGACGGGACTTTTCGGCGCGAATAGCTCCGGTAAAACCAGTATCTTACAGGTACTGTTGATGCTCCAGCAGACTGTAAAAGATAATGATTCCAAATTACCACTGAACTTTGGTAAAAGCAATTTTGATACTGTTATTCACCGTCACGATAAGAATCTAAGTTTAGGTTTATCGGTGTCGTGGAAACTACCTAAGCAAATAAAAATTCAAGGTGACTTAATCAATTCCCTTTCTTTTTTAACCACCATTCTTGAAAAATATGGAAGTGTGATGGTGGAACGTTTTTGTTATTCAACAAATCATAACAACTTTGAGATAGGTTGGACAGAACGAGGATATAGGTACTTACCTAATGTTATAGATGAAAAAGCAGACACATACAAATGTTATGGAGTTGATAGTCCAGTAGGACCTTTAGAAGAATTTAAGCCTCTTAGGGAAGAATTTGAAGACCTATTCTCTCGAATTATCCATCTCGGTCCACTCCGAGAGTATCCTCAACACAGTTATACTTGGGAGGGTGACCATCCACAAGACATTGGGATGTACGGTGAAAAGATGATATCTGCCCTGCTTTCAAGCCGGATTCTACGCCATCCAATTGAAACTCAGATTTTGAAATGGTTACAGAAATTAGATCTGATTTACTCCTATGATGTCCCTCCTGTCACCGAAGAGGGTAAAAATTATGAATGTCTTGTCAAACAATATAAAGACGGACCAGAAGTTCCACTGACTGATGTCGGTTTTGGTGTTTCTCAAGTACTCCCTGTGCTCACACTTTGCTATTATGCTGATGAGGGCTCAATCCTTATCCTTGAACAGCCTGAAGCCCACCTGCATCCGAAAGTGCAATCAGATTTGGCAGATGTTCTCATCGATGTGGTGAAAAACCGGAACGTACAGATTATTCTTGAAAGTCACAGCGAACATCTGCTGCTACGTTTGATGCGCCGGATTGCTGAGGAACAGATTTCAGAAGAAGACACAGCACTCTATTTCTGCAAGATAAACGACGGCACCTCCGAAATTGAACACCTCAATATGGATAAATACGGCAACATCCGAAATTGGCCTCAAGACTTCTTTGGCGATAGTACAGGCGAGTTAATTAAAAAGACTAAAGCTGAAATGCGGCGGCGGAAAGTGATGGAATAATGGCAGTTATTGTAGATACAAATGTCGTAGTGGTCGCCAACGGACGGTCAGCACAAGCTTCCTCCGATTGCGTGGAAACTTGTGGAGAGTGGCTTGAGGAAATTATGCATGGCGAGGTGAAACTGGTTCTTGATAATAGATGGATAATTCTCCGAGAGTACATGCAAAATCTCCGATCCAATGGTGCCGATGTTGGCGATAGGTTTCTTGGATGGCTCTTGGCAAACAAAGATGAACGATGTGATTTGGTTCCGATCACACCGATTGATGATTCAGAGAATGCGTTTGAAGAGTTTCCAGATGATCCAGCATTAGATAGTTTTGATTCAGATGATCGAAAATTTATCGCGGTTGCAGTTGCCCACTCAGAAAAACCGTCTATCCTACAAGCAGTAGATAGTCAGTGGTGGGATTTCCGCGACGCATTCCGTAGAAACGGTGTGACAGTGGTGTTTATTTGCGAGGATGATATTCAACGATTGCATGGTAGCACTTGAGCGGAAAAGTGATGGATTGCTTAATGAGGTATTGGGGTTATGAAGTCTCCGGTATAACGAAGGGAGCAGAGTAGATCGGGATTCATAATTTACTTGGTAAAAAGTAGAAATGTGGTATAATATCTCAAGATTAAAAATTTTTTAATCTTGACCAGCCTTCCCAGATGTGAACGGAGGAAATCATGGCGATAAGTGCTGTCCAAACATACCTTAGTCCAGAAGAATACATCACTTTAGAACGTAAGGCAAAACCTGACGCAAACACAGTCAGAAACGAATACATCCAAGGTGAAATTATCCCTATGTCCGGAGCAAGTTTTACACATAATCTCATTAAAGGGAATATCTTTGTTCAACTTCACAATCGCTTGATAGAAAGCAGTTGTATCGTTTTCGCAAATGAAATGCGTGTCGGTATCCCTTCAGCAAAATCCTACTTTTACCCTGATGTAGGTGTCGTTTGTGACGAACCGCGTTTTGAAGACAATGTTTTTGACACACTCCTGAACCCAATTGTTATTGTAGAGGTACTCTCTCCGAGTACCGAAGGCTATGACAGAGGTGAAAAATTCTCGCGCTACCGACAACTCAATTCCTTGAAAGAATATATCCTTGTTTCACAAGATAGCGTGAACGTTGAACGTTTTCTGCGAAAGAGTGATGAATGGAGTTATACTTTCTTTCAAGAACTTGAGCAGCAACTTCTGTTAACTTCTCTTCAGTGCGAATTACCTTTGCAAGAAATATATGGGCGCGTTACATTTCCTAAAGCGTCTGACAAAGCTATAAACTAATGGAGAATTAGAATGTCTGGCGAAACGGCACTGATAAATCAGGCAGTGACAAAAGGACTTGACCCGAATGTGGAGATGAAACCGTCGGGTGTGGAGTGGATTGGTGAGATACCAGCACATTGGGAAGTCAATAGACTCAAATACGTTGCGAAGATACTACCGAGTAATGTTGATAAACACATTTATCCAGATGAGATCCAGGTCAGATTATGCAATTATACAGATGTTTATTACAACGATTATATTACAGTTGATTCCGTTTTGAAAAAGGGGAGTTGTAAGGAAAGTGAGTTTTCGAAATTTGCTTTGAGGAAAGGTGATGTTATAATTACTAAAGATTCTGAGACTCCAGATGATATTGGTGTTCCAACATTTGTCAAGGACGATTTGGATGATGTTGTCTGCGGCTATCATTTAACTTTGATCAGACCATTCGCTTGTCGTGGGGATTACATTTTTAGATTTATTCTATCTGATAGAACGAGAAGATATTTTGAGTTAGAGTCAAATGGAATCACGAGATTCGGTTTGGGAAAACCATCAATTGAGAATCTACTCTTACCAATACCTACTGAAACAGAACAATGCCAAATCGCCAACTTCCTTGACCAAAAAACCAAACAGATTGACCAATTGATAGCCGCAGAACAGCAAAAAATTGAACTTCTCAAAGAATACCGTCAATCCCTCATCTCCGAAGCGGTTACTGGCAAAATAGATGTCCGAAACGAGGTTTAGATCCTATCTTGTTATTTTCTGAGTTGGCATGCGATTCATATCGCATTGATTTTTCGGTGCTTCTATGCTATACTCTGCAAAACGATTTTTCTTCAACTATTGTTAAAGTATAGACATCTATGCACAAGACACAAGATACACCGATAGAACACTTCCCCGACCGTAGCCTCAGACGCTTGCTTCAAGATGGGGAATATGTACGGGGGTTAGTCCAAATTATCGCACCTGACATTGAGGTGTTTCTTGACTTCAACAGGATCACATACGAGAAAAGAAGTTTTATCTCTAAAGCACTGCAAGAACGCGAGTCAGATGTCCTACTGAGTGTCCCGTTTCCAGAAGACACTGATGTGCTGCTCATCTATATCCTCATTGAACATCAATCTACAGTGGATAAAACGATGGGGTTTCGGTTATTGTCCTACATGGTGCAAATCTGGGAGTCGCAACGGCGGGAATGGGAAAGTGAGGAGTTACCTGAAAATGAAAGACGTTTACAGCCGATCCTGCCAATCCTGTTTTATACGGGCGACCGTCCGTGGACAGTGCCGGTGTCCCTGACGACGATCATGGATGTTCCTGAAATCTTGGAGCGTTTCGTCCCAAGTTTCGATACGTTATTTTTAGGCGTTAAGGAGACAGAAGCAGAAGCGTTGACGCAATCCGGGCATCTAATGGGCTGGTTGCTACGGGTGCTTCAAAAGGAACATTCGGATGAGACAGAGATAAGTGAAGTGCTAACAGATGCCGTGTCGCATTTAGCATCAGTAGACGAGGATTTCGCCCCGCAAATTGCGGAGGCACTCCGGTATTTTGTACAGTTGATATTCCACCGACGTTCTCTTGACGAGCGCGATGCATTGGTAGATATCATTAGACAACATATTCAAGACTATAAGGAGTTAGAGATGATGGCACAGACAACGGCTGAGTTTCTCATTGAACAAGGCAAAGCAGAAGGTAAAGCAGAAGGCAAAGCAGAAGGTAAACAGGACGCGGTCCTCAAACTCCTGCAGATCCGATTTCAGAACGTACCTGAAACGCTTTCACGTGAAATCAGCAACATCCAAAACCTACCGCTCCTCGACACACTCTTAGAGCAAGCAATGACCGCACAAAGTTTAGAGGAAATAGGGACGCATTTCTCCAGGAAGTCCACCTGAGACGATGACTCGGAGTTACATGATACCTATGATTCAGCAGCAACCCCCATCTGCTTAACGAGACGTAGACTATGCCGACGTATACAGAAGAAAGATTTGAAGAACACATTGAAGCACACCTGAATCAGTCTGGATACAGTTCTTTACAATCTTCTGACTATGATAAATCCCGTTGTCTGATACCTAATGAGGTGGTGAAGTTTATTCAGAACACGCAATCGGAGGAGTATCAGAAACTGGAACGTCAATATGGTGCGGATACGTCTGTTAAACTGCTTGACCGTGTGAGTATACAGATTGAACGGCATGGGGTGCTGGACGTGCTGCGGAAAGGCATTAAAGATCGAGGGTGTTCCTTTGACTTGTCCTATCCGTATCCGTCAAGTGGTATGAACCCTGACCTTCAAAGCCTTTATGCTCAGAACCGTTTTTCGTTAGTTCGGCAGCTGCATTACTCACAGCAGAATGAGAATTCGTTGGATATAGTGTTGTTTCTCAACGGTCTACCGTTGGTCACAATGGAACTAAAAAACAGTCTCACTGGACAGACGGTAGCGGATGCGGAGAAACAGTATCGGACAGATCGGGATCCGAAAGAACCGTTGTTAAAATTTAAGCGGTGTCTGGTGCATTTTGCGGTAGGCAATGAAAAGGTTTCCATGACAACGCAATTACAACGTGACAAAACACGGTTCTTCCCGTATAATAAGAATATTGAAAATCCCGTGAACCGTAAAGGACACAAAACTGCATACTTGTGGGAAGACATCCTACAACCTGCTAATCTGATGACGTTAATCTACAACTTTATTCATGAGCAGGAGGTCACAGAGAAGGTCTACGATGACAAACTTGAAGCATTGAAAGATGAAAAGCATAATGTGCTTATCTTTCCGAGATACCATCAACTGGACGTAATTCGTCAATTAGAAAAGACGATTGTGAAAGAAGGTGTTGGGCACAACTATCTCATTCAACACACGACAGGGAGTGGAAAGTCGAACTCAATCGCGTGGTTGGCGCATCTGTTAACACATCTCTACAGTGATAAAACCGAGACAAAACGCATTTTCGATTCTGTCATTGTTGTGACGGATCGGAAGGTGCTTGATAGCCAACTCCGTGAAACGATTAAGCAGTCAGAACAAGTTGAAGGGGTAGTGCATCCTGCAGATAAGAACTCAGCACAACTCAGAGGTTACCTTGAATCCGGTAAGAACATCATTATCTCAACGATTCAGAAGTTCAATTTTATTTCCGAGACGATAGGTGCGCTCAATAGTAAAACATTCGCGGTGATTATTGATGAAGTGCACTCGTCACAGACTGGTGAGTCTGCACGAAACCTCAGAGCCTCGCTCTCAAGAGGAGTAGAGGAAGGGATAGAAGATAATGATCCCGACGAAGTAGAGTCAGACATAGATGCAAAAATTATTGCAGTTATGGAACAACGTAGAATGCAAGATCACATCTCCTATTTTGGTTTTAGTGGTACACCGAAGAACAAGACTTTAGAACTGTTTGGACGAAAAAATAAAGCAGATAGTTTTGTGCCGTTTCATGTCTATACCATGCAGCAGAGCATCGGCGAAGGTTTTACACTGGACGTGTTGCAGAACTACACGACATTTAAGCGTTATTTTCAACTGGTAAAAAGTGTTCCTGAGGATAAAGAATACGAAAAATCTCGGACGTTGCGGGCATTAACCAGTTACGTTGATTTACAACCCCATAGTATTGAGATGAAAACCAAGATTATGTTGGAACACTTCACTGAAAACACAGCAAAGACTATACAAGGCAAGGGACGTGCAATGCTGATTACGCCTTCCCGATTGCACTGCGTCAGATACAAGCAGGAGTTTGACAAACAGATGCGGGAGATGGCACTTCCTTATGAGTGTCTGGTGGCGTTCAGTGACACAGTGACCGACAAAGATAGTGGCAAGGATTACACTGAAAACGGGATGAATATGTTGCCTCCAGGGGTTAAGACTGAGGATGCCTTCAAGGAACCGCAGTATCGTATTTTGATAGTTGCGAATAAATTTCAGACGGGTTATGATGAACCCTTATTACAGACGATGTATGTTGATAAGAAGTTAGAGGGGTTGCAATGTGTTCAGACACTGAGCCGGCTGAATCGCGTTACCTCCGGTAAGACAGATGTGCTGGTACTTGACTTTGTAAATGACCCAGAACAGGTGCAAGAAGCATTTCAACAATACTATGGGACCACGATACTTGCAGAGGAAACAGACCCAAATAAGATATATGAACTACAAAGCCTGTTAGGCAGTTTTGAATTATATGATGAGGAGACCATTGAGAAATTCTGCAGTATTTTTTATAGTCCGAATAAACCTGACGAATTGCTGCAAGGAATCCTTGATGGTGTGGTTGAGAATTGGTCAGAACGTGAAGAAAATGAAAGAGAAGAGTTTCGTACTGCATTACAAAGTTATATCCGTCTTTATGGATATATTTCACAGTTGATTACTTTTAGCGAAGTGACGTGGGAGAAGTTATATATCTTTGGTCGCCACCTCAACAAGAAACTACCGAAGCGAGAACACACAAACCTACAAGGTCTCATTGAGTCTGTAGACCTAGATTCCTTTCGTGTGCAAAAGATCCATGAAAATGTGGACATTTCACTTGACCCACGTAATAGTGAGATAGGAGGTATAGGCAGCCTTGTAGGAGGAATCAGAGAACGCGAACAGGATATTCTCTCCAATATCATTAGCATGTTGAATGATGCCTATCAGACAGATTTTTCTGATCAAGATAAGGTTGATATCGCAGCGATTAACCAAAAGGTACAGGATAACGAAGAACTACGGCAGGTGATTGAGGGAGATAATTCTCCAAGTAACAAAGAGTATAAGTTCAATGCGGTGATTGATGAAATTCTATTGGAATTTGTAAATAGCAGAATAGAACTCTTTACAAAATTATCAAAACCAGAGATCAATGCTGATCTCAAGCAACATCTCTATCGAGTCTATCGTCAGCAGATGTCCTCCACCGCGCAAAGGAACAGTTAAGAAAGGCAGGAAACAGAAAATACTATGCAACAAAATCCAACAAATATCCCTTTCTGGCGAGATGTTCGCGTTATTCAAGTATTATTACAAATTCTTTTTATGCTTGGTGTATTCGCGTTAGCAGGGATACTCTACGCAAATATGCTTGTAGGGTTAGACAATCTCGGCTTGAATCTCAAACTTGATTTTTTGAAAAATGAAGCTGGATTTGATATAACCGATAGTGCGATAGAATACGAACCCTCGGATACGTATTTGAAGGCGTTTTATGTCGGTGTGCTGAACACGCTAAGGGTTAGTTTGGTAGGAATCTTGTGTGCGACAGTACTTGGTCTGTTTTTTGGGATTTCTCGTTTATCAACCAATTGGTTGGTACGAAACATTGCGGCTACATATATTGAGATTTTTCGTAATGTGCCGCTCTTGCTTCAGATATTGTTTTGGTTTACCGTATTCGGTGCACTGCCTTCAGCGCGCGATAGCATTGGACTCTTCAACACAGTCTTCATCAATGACCGATCGATATATTTTCCCGCTATTCAACAGACAGCAGGATTCAGTAGTTGGATTGGGTATCTTTATGCTGCAGCTATTTTGTCAGTTATCTCTATATTTGTCTTGGCATTTATTTTCCATCGCAACCAGGTGCAAAGGATGGAAGAAGGAGTTGACAACGGATATTTTAAGCATATATCCAGAGCCGCGAAGTGGAGTGCTGCCCCTGTTTTCTTGATAGTCGCTATCATAGGCTGGATTTTTGCACCAGAGAGTCCATTCGTATTGGCACCTGCGGAATTTCAGAGGTTCAATTTCGTTGGCGGGGTACGTTTTTCGGCACAATTCATTTCTCTACTAATTGGGTTAAGTGTTTATACCAGTGCCTTTATTGCTGAAGTGGTCAGAAGTGGTATACAAGCAGTATCAAAAGGACAACGGGAAGCAGCGCGGGCAGTTGGTCTGAGTGTGGGACAGACGTTACGTCTAATCATTTTACCACAAGCAATTCCAATTATTATTCCACCACTTACAAGTCAGTATCTCAACCTTGCTAAGAACTCGAGTTTGGCAACAGCAGCGGGTTATGACGACCTATTTCGTATTGGAAATACTATTTTGACTCAAGCTGGAAAAGCGATCCCAGTTTTTGCGATGGTCATGGTAAGTTACCTGACAATGAGTCTCACAACATCAGCAGCAATGAATTGGTATAACAGTTGGGTTAGCCGTTTTAACCGGTGATTCATAGCAGTCTTGTATCTCCTATGAACGAACAGTGAATTATAAATATAAGTTGACACTTTTGACCCACGGTAGGCGAGGTTTCCTAACCTCGCAGATACAGAGTGTTCAAGTAATTTCAAAATCTACTATAATACATTCTAAGACAAAGGACATCATAAAGTGGAAGAACAAGTAGATATTCAACAAATTAAACCACCAACTTATGCGAAGGGACCTGTAGGGTGGCTTAGAGACAATCTGTTTAATTCTTGGTTTAACACAATTCTAACTTGTGTTGCCTTGTTGTTTCTCTATTTTGTCTTTAAGGGACTATTAACATGGGCATTCACAGAAGCAGAATGGGCTGTTATTCCTGCGAACCTACAACTTTTTATTATCGGAACCTATCCACGGGATCAAGTCTATCGTATATGGATTTGCCTCTATTTATTGACAGTACTCTTAGGTTTGAGTGCAGGCGTTTGGGGTGGGATAGTTCAACGATGGACATTTATTGTTGGTAGTATTTTTCTTATATTTCTGGTTATACCTTTTGAGATTGTTCAACGGCAAGATAGTGATATGGTTTCAATTGAATTTAGGTTTAACTTGATCTGGCTAATCTTTGAGTCACGAAGATGGCTATTAGGTAATATAGCATTGCTGATAGGTGCATTTTTTCTTGGACAGCGTATTACCAGTATGCGTCCTTGGATATTCGCTGGATGGGTGCTTTCGTTTCCGATAATCATGATTGTACTACACGGTTTCGGAGAAAGTGCTGTTCAGACAAGTAGGTGGGGTGGATTAATGCTCACATTAATTCTCGCTGTCGTGGGAATTGTCGTTTCATTTCCACTTGGTGTGTTATTAGCACTCTGTAGGCAGAGCAAACTTCCAGCTATCAAATGGGTATCAGTATTTTATATTGAAACGGTGCGTGGTGTACCGTTGATAACAATTTTATTGATGGGAAGTGTCTTGATAACCATCTTTATACCTTATTTTACTATAGACCAAGTTATAAGGATGATGATATGTATAACTTTATTTTCTGCTGCATACATGGCAGAGAACGTCCGCGGTGGTCTCCAGTCGATCCCCAGAGGACAACATGAGGCTGCTCAGGCTGTAGGACTCAACTACGTTCAGAGTATGCTGTTTATTGTCTTACCACAGGCATTACGTTCTGTCATCCCAGCAATTGTTGGACAATTTATAGCACTTTTTAAGGATACATCTTTAGTGTATATCGTTGGTCTCATTGAACTGTTAGGTATAGCAAAAACCGTTATTGCAAATCCTTCTTGGTTAGGACTTCACGTTGAAGTCTATTTATTCATCGCCTTTATTTACTTTATTTTTTGTTTTGCAATGTCTAAAATCAGTCAGGAAATTGAAACATCACTTGGTGTCGGAAAAGCTTAGCATTCTATACAAAGTGTGCGTTTAAAGGAAATTGAAATGACTCAGAATGAAAATGTAACGAATGACCCAATTATTATATGTGAAGATGTGCACAAATGGTTTGACGATTTCCATGTTCTCAAAGGGATTACCACGTCTTTCAAAAAAGGTGAAAAGGCGGTTATATGTGGTCCATCAGGATCGGGAAAATCTACATTTATTCGCACCATCAATCGCCTTGAAGAGCATCAACGCGGGACAATTGTTGTTGATGGTATTGAACTCACGAATGACCTCCGTAATATCAATCTCATCCGTCAGGAAGTCGGTATGGTGTTCCAGCAGTTTAATCTATTTCCACATTTGTCGAACATAAAGAATATATCTTTAGGTCCTATGAAAGTGAGAAAACTGTCAAAACGTCAGGCAGAAGAAGAAGCATTAGCATTGCTTGAACGGATGGGTATTGCCGATCAGGCGTATAAATATCCATCAGAAATTTCTGGTGGTCAGCAGCAGCGTGTTGCTATTGCGAGGGCATTGGCAATGGAACCCAAGATAATGCTTTTTGATGAACCGACGAGTGCACTTGATCCGGAGATGATCTCTGAAGTGTTAGACGTGATGAGGGAACTTGCTCATTCAGGTATGACGATGTTGGTTGTTACGCATGAGATGGGATTTGCCCGAGAAGTGGCGGATCGGGTCATGTTCTTTGATGAAGGTGTGGTTGTAGAGGAGGCAGTACCTGCTGATTTCTTTGATAACCCACAGCATGAGCGCACAAAACTTTTTATATCGCAGACGTTGCAGCATTAGGATATTAGTATGGTGAACCTTTATGCGGTTAAAAGATAAAGTAGCCATTGTCACTGGAGCAGGACGCGGTATCGGTAAAGCCATCGCTATACGGTTTGCCGAAGAAGGTGCTAAAGTTGTTGTTGATGATGTTAACGATGACATCGGCACAGCGACCGTTGATGCTATCACTGATGCAGGCGGTGAGGCACTATTTGTAAATGCTGATGTGTCTGATGCTAAAAAAGCAGGCGAACTCATTTCTAAAGCGGTTGATGTTTATGGAACAGTTGACATCCTTGTCAACAATGCAATCTGTTCAACTGAAGATGTCTTGAACAACAACTGGGAAGCAAACCTATCAGTTGCACTTCAAGGCACGAGTCATTGTAGTAACGCTGTGATACCAATTATGCAACAGGCAGGTGGTGGCAGCATCGTCAACATTGCATCTGTCAATGGACTCATCGGGTTGCAAGGAATTCACGCGTATTCTGCTGCGAAGGGTGGCGTTATTGCATTAACTCGCTCTATGGCAGTAGCACACGGTAAAGACAATATCCGTATCAACTGTATCTGTCCCGGCACCGTGCAAACTGAAGTGTGGGAACCGATGATTGAACGAAATCCGAATATATTGGACGAAATCACGCCTTGGTATCCGTTGGGACGTATTGGAACACCTATAGACATTGCGAATGCTGCACTATTCCTTGCATCCGATGAAGCAAGTTTTGCGACTGGCGCAGTTTTTGTGATTGATGGTGGGTTGACTGCTGGCAATCATCAGTTTCCGATTTAATGACCGTGGACATATAAAGACATTTATAGTGAATTATAAATATAATTTGACACTTTCGCCCCACGGTAGGCGAGGTTTCCTAACCTCGCCAATGCAGAGTGTTCAAGTAATTTCAAAATCTACTATAATATCAAATGCACAAGGAGGAACACAATGGCAACACAAGAACAAGTTGACTTTTTTCAGGAGAACGGATATCTAAAGTTTGGCAAAGTTTTAGATAGTGATGGCGTTGAAGTCATGCGCGATGGATTGGATGCAATCATAGAATTGGAACTCAACGAAGGCGACGATTCATCACCAGAATTCAAATATGGGCATGACCGAAAAGGAGAGGAACTCAATAGAGGTAGAGGACATCCGCGTGCAATCCATCAATTTGTGAATATGTGGAAGCGCGAGGCAAGTTATGAGGCAGCCATCCATAATCCGCTAATTGCAGGAACAGCGCGAGCATTATTGGAAACACCCGAAGTGCGACTCTGGCATGATCAAGTCATTTCCAAACCACCACAAGATAACGGACATTTCGGATTTCATCACGATTTCTTCTTTTGGCCCCTCAGTCCTCCGAATATCGTGAGTTGTTGGTTGGCATTGGATGATGCTACGGTAGACAGCGGCTGCATGCACGTCATGCCGAAAAGCCACAAAGACGAACGTTTCTCAGTTGAAGCGAAAGCAGCGTTTGATGCTGAAACAGCAAAAGCACAAGAAGAAGGACGCGAACCGCCTCCGAATCCTTGGTCGGAAAGACGGAGTTTGGACATCAGCCACGGTACTCCGGTAGAATTAAAAGCAGGTGAATGTATGTTTCATCACTGCCTAAATTGGCACGGCACTCCACCGAATGTTACTGATCATCAACGTCGTGCTTTTGTCATGATCTTTATGGCACAAGGTGTCCAATACAACAATGCACAATCCGCTGGACATGTCCTTGTTCCGACTATTGAGGTAGAAGATGGTGAACCGCTTGTTGGTGATGCATTTCCGGTAGCATAATAAGATGTGGGAACTGAGATGCAAGATTCAACGTTTATTAAAAGAGTCATTCTAAAGAACTATAAGAGTATTGCAGCATGTGATGTGCAGCTGCAGCCGTTGACGTTTCTCGTAGGTCGCAACGGTTCGGGGAAGAGTAACTTTCTTGATGCATTGCGGTTTGTTGCGGATGCCTTGAATACATCGCTTGACCATGCAGTACGTGCGCGTGGTGGTATTAACGATGTATGTAAACGATCTGACAGATCTTTATCTCAGTCAAATCATTTTAGCATTCATCTTGACTTCACCCTAAACGATGGATCTACCGGTTCGTACGCTTTCCAAATCGAGACACGTTTGACAAGGTATGTTGTACGATCAGAAGACTGTAATATTCATATTCAGAACTCTAACACTCCTGATATTTACTTCAAAGTTGTTAATGGTAATGTGACAGACACAAGTGTTGATGTCGCACCTGCAGCTGCACGGGACCGTCTCTATTTAGTGAACGCTTCAGGCTTACCTGAATTTCGACCAGTATACGATGCATTGTCACAGATGGGGTTTTACAATCTCAACCCTGACATAATCCGAGACCTACAAGACCCCGATTTAGGTGAAGTGTTGATAGAAGACGGAAGCAACTTAACCAGTGTTTTCAGCGAATTATCGTCTGAAGTAAAAACAGATATACAAGAATATCTACAATTGATTGTCCCTGGTGTACAAAGCGTAAATATAAGCAAGTTTGGACCGAAAGAAACATTGGAGTTCAGGCAATATGTAGCAGAGGACAAACGTCCCTGGCATTTTCTTGCGAACAGTATGTCTGATGGAACACTCCGTGTGTTGGGGATTTTGGTAGCTCTTTTTCAAGGAGATCAAAGCACACACAATCGCGTACCACTCGTAGGGATTGAGGAACCAGAAATCGCACTTCATCCTGCAGCATCAGGTGTTTTACTTGATGCACTTCGGGATGCTGCGTACAAAAAACAGGTCATCATCACTACACACAGTCCAGATTTGCTTGATGATAAACATTTGGATGTGAACTCAATTCTCGCTGTCGAAGCGCATGACGGAAATACAATTGTTGCTCCAGTAGACAAAGTAGGTAAATCTGTCCTACATGATCAGTTGTGCACACCAGGTGAATATTTACGTCTTGATCAATTTCAGTCTGATCTTACACAGATACCTAAAGGTCATGGTCCGATAGTGAGACAACTTGAACTAATTGATCCTAACGATAGCGATTCTGACAAAATAAAGGAAAAAGGAACGCTTGAATGAAGGTCAATATAGGATGTGTTGTTGAGGGAAAAGGAGAGGTCAAAGCCGTGCCAATATTGATTCGACGCGTGGCAGCATTCCATTTTCCAGAACTCGACCTTGGTATACCGACTCCTATCCGATTTCCTAGAAATAAAGTGTCGCAGACAGGTAAACTTGAGCATGCAGTTGGAATAGCAATCCGGAGCATAAACAAACAAGGTGCTATACTCATTATTTTTGACAGTGATGATGACTGCCCGGCAGAATTGGCACCAACATTACTACATCGGCTATCACCAGTTTTTCACAATATACCGATTGCAGTTGTATTCGCTAAACATGAATTTGAGTCTTGGTTTCTTGCAGCGGCAGAATCCCTTCGTGGAAAGAGAGGATTAGAAAGGGATATTAGTCCTCCCGATAATCCTGAAATTATCCGTGGTGCAAAAGAATGGTTGCGTAGTAGAATGCAAAGAGGTAAGACATATAGTGAAACACGCGACCAACCCGCATTTGCAGCACAATTTGACCTTCAACAAGCACGGAAAGCAGACTCATTTGATAAATGCTACCGAGATATTGTTCGTCTCCTTGAGGAATTGCAAAGAGTTGATGACTCTACAAGTGAATAAACATTTGACCAAATTTACTAACTAAAATGGAGAACATAATATGGATAACAAACCAAATGTAATTTTTGTTCTAACCGATGACCAAGGACCTTGGGCAATGGGTTGTAGCGGTAACGACGAAATCCGCACCCCCTATATTGATCAACTTGCAGCAGAAGGTACACGATTTCCCAACTTCTTTTGCACGAGTCCTGTCTGCTCTCCTGCACGCGCAAGCCTGATGACCGGACGTATCCCATCAGCACACGGTGTACACGACTGGATCCGTGATGGAAATATGCCACCTGACCCCGCTCGTTATCTTGAAGGATTGACATGCTATAGCGATGTGCTTGCTGAGAATGATTATACCGTAGGATTGAGCGGAAAGTGGCATCTTGGAGATAGCCTAACACCTCAGCACGGTTTCAGTCACTGGTTCGCTTTACCTACCGGTGGTAGTCAATACAATGACGCGAATATGATCCGAGATGGGAAGGTAGAACAACAACCCGGTTACCTCACCAATGTCATCACAGATGATGCATTGGAATTCATTTCAGCTAATAGCGAGGGACCTTTCTACCTCAGTGTCAACTATAACGCACCACATACCCCGTTTAATGGACACCCACAAGACATCGTAGATTCTTACGACGATTGTCCGTTCAAGACCTGTCCACAAGAACCACTACATCCGTGGGCAGTGCAGGGTGCTGCAGCACACATGGGAAATCGCGAGTCGTTGAAAGGCTATTACGCTGCGATAACAGCACTCGATCTAAACGTCGGTCGCATTTTAGATAAACTTTCAGAGTTAGGTATCCGTGAAAACACACTTGTCGTTTTCAGTAGTGATAACGGCTACTCCTGCGGACACAACGGATTTTGGCACAAAGGCAACGGCACATTCCCGCTGAATATGTATGAAAATTCGGTCAAAGTTCCCTTTGTCATCAGTCAACCCGGACGTATACCTGAAGGACGTGTGAGTGAAGCAATGGTAAGTCAATATGACTTCATGCCTACACTTCTTGACTATCTCGGTTTGCCTGATCCGAATGACGATATGTCACCCGGCAAGAGTTTCGTCCCCGCCTTAACAGGAGAAACAAACGATGGCCAAGATGAGATCGTCGTTTTTGACGAATATGGACCTGTGCGCATGATACGTACGCAAGAGTGGAAATATGTCCACAGATACCCCTACGGACCTCATGAACTTTACAACTTAGATAAGGATCCAAAGGAACGTAAAAATCTGATTGATGAGAACGAACATAATGCACTTATCGGTGATATGAGACAACAGATGGGTGCGTGGTTTGAGCGATATGTTGACCCAGAATTGGATGGAGCAAGGTGTTCAGTCACAGGCGGTGGACAAGCAGCGAAACTTGGAGACGGTAATTACGGTGAGAATTCCTTCCATCCAAGATATGCACCACCCCGAAGGAATGTTTAGGTCTTCTAACCTTGCAATAGGCATCAATTTAACTGATTTAAAGGGAGTAGTGTTCTGTCTACACTAATCTTGTAGGTCGGGTAGAGGCACGAAACCCGACATGCTGCCATTTATCATCAATAAAGTCGGGTGTCGTGCCTCTACCCGACCTACAATGTCCGAATGGACACTCCAGTAGGCATAGTTCCTAATTGATCCAATATCTATTTTGTAAAAACGGACAAAAGATTGACATGTCAAATCAAGACAAAACCATAAGCACAAATATTTCACGCAGAAGTTTCTTGAAGAACGTAGGTACAGGTGCTGTAGCTGCTGCGGTCACACCAACTGTATTACTTGGAGCAGAACAAACAGGAGGAAATCAAATGGAAAACCAGCCAAACGTAATCTTTATTCTAACCGATGACCAAGGACCTTGGGCAGCAGGTTGTGCAGGAAACGATGAGGTGCGAACTCCTTTTATTGATCAACTCGCATCTGAAGGCACACGATTTCCCAACTTTTTCTGTACAACTCCTGTTTGTTCCCCAGCCCGCGCAAGTCTGATGACTGGACGTATTCCATCTTCACACGGTGTGCACGATTTTTGTCCTGTTGGAAACTTGCCTCCTAATCCCATACGTTATCTTGAAGGACTGACATGTTATACAGACGTGATGGCAGAAAATGGTTACACTGTCGGACTAAGTGGCAAATGGCATCTTGGCGACAGCATGTCCCCTCAACACGGCTTTAGTCACTGGTTCGCTTTGCCGAGAGGCGGTAGCAAATATAACAACGCAGACATGATCCGAGATGGAAAAGTTGAAAGGCATCCCGGTTACCTCACTGACGTAATTACAGATGATGCGCTAAACTTTATTTCTGAAAATAAAGAGGGGCCCTTCTATCTGAGTGTTAACTACAACGCACCCCACACCCCGTTTAATGGACATCCACAAGACATCGTAGACTCTTATGATGATTGTCCGTTTAAAACGTGTCCACAAGAGGCTTTACATCCGTGGGCAGGTCGTGGCACAAACCAACACATGGGTAATCGCAATTCGTTGAAAGGTTATTTCGCAGCAATCACAGCACTTGACCTAAACGTCGGAAGGATTTTAGAGCGACTCACTGAGCTTGACATCCGTGAGAATACACTTGTCGTATTTAGTAGTGATAACGGTTATTCCTGTGGACATCACGGATTTTGGCATAAAGGCAACGGTACGTTTCCGCTGAATATGTATGAAAATTCGGTCAAAGTGCCTTTCATCATGAGCCAACCCGGTAAGATACCAGAGGGACGCGAAAGCGAGGCGATGGTGAGTCAATACGATTTCATGCCGACACTTCTGGATTATCTCGGTTTACCAGACCCGAATGACGATATGTCACCCGGCAGAAGTTTTGTCCCCGCATTATCCAGAAAAACCAACGATGCCCAAGATCGTGTGGTTGTGTTTGATGAATACGGACCTGTGCGTATGATACGCACGCAAGAGTGGAAATATGTCCACCGCTATCCTTACGGTCCACATGAGTTGTATGACTTAGTCAATGACCCCAGAGAACGAAAAAATTTGATAGATGACAAGTCTAAGAACGCACTAATTACTGATATGCGCAGACAGATGGGGGCATGGTTTGAACAGTATGTCATCCCACGATTAGACGGCACAAAATGTTCCGTAACAGGAAGAGGACAAGCCGCGAAGATTGGTGATGGAGTATATGCTGAAAATGCTTTCCGTCAAAGGGACACTGAGACCCGACAGAATAGACGAAACAGATAGATTACTCGTATAAATGGTTTATAGTTTTAGTGATAGAAAGGAGTGATATGGCAAGTGCGTTTGCACCCGGAAACATTTCGAGTGTCTTTAAAATAATACCACACACAGACCCAGCGCGTATGCATTCTCTCGGTATGGGTTTCACGATTCAAGAGGGAGTAGAAGCAACCGTTTCTGAACATCAACATACACAGGTATTCTTCAACGGACAAGACATCAATTTTCCAACTGTTCTGTCTGTGGTTGAACGGCTAATCCAAAACACAAACATATCTGGTATAAAGGTAAATCTCATCTCTCCGCTACCTCTTGGATGTGGCTTCGGTTTGAGTGGTGCTGCTTCGCTTGCTACAACGTACGCTCTCAACGAACTTTTAAGAACAGATAAAGATAATGAAACATTAGCAATGATCGCGCATGTGGCTGAAGTTGAAAATCGGACAGGATTAGGTGATGTCTGCTCACAATACCATGGTGGATGCCTCGTTAAGTTAAAGGAGGGCGCGCCGTTAGTTGCCGACACATTGCCTATACCTGAACAACCTATTTTTTATAGATACTTCGGACCAATTCAGACGAGTGAAGTACTCAGAAACAAGGAACAGGCAAAACGTATCAATCGTGCTGCGGATAATGCGTTAGCCGTTTTGCAAAGTCTTACCAGTACAAAACCGAATCCAGAATTGTTTACATCATGTTTTGCTGTTGCGAAACAATTTTCAGTAGAAAGTGGCTTACTCACTGATTCTCGCGTGATAGATACGATACAAGAAATTGAGAAAACAGGTGGTGTCGCCTCAATGATTATGCTGGGAAATGGTGTCTTCAGCACACACGCATTTGATGGTGCAACGGAAACCCTGCTCTCAAAAAATCCCGCACGACTCATCTAAAACACCAATTTTTCGTCTAATACTCATCTAATGCTTAACACACTGTTTCTGGTGTTGCCATGAGAACAATCACCACATTCATCTATGTCCTTGTAATTGCATCTTCAGCCTTCTGTACAGTGGAATTTGAGGATGTGACCTTTGGATTTAACAATGGATACAAATCAGGAAAATGGACACCGTTGACTGTAAACCTGCGGAGCCAGAATGAACTCGCTGTGTTCAACGGAGAACTCACGGTTGAAACCCGTAATATATACACGGATGAACCTATTTTTCGTTATGCCACACCACTACAGTTGAGTAAAACTGATCGGAAACAGAAAACATTATATATCTACTGCCCAAAAACTAAATTTAAACTTCATATTGAATTAGAGCACATAGACGAATCCGCTAAGCAAATTGCGACATCTATTTCAGTACCACATGTGACGCACGAAATTACACCACCGTCATCAATCGAAAGCAAAGACTATCTTGCGTTAGTATTAGCCCCAAGTGGAGATAAGTTACAAAGGATAATTGATAGTAAACAATTAGATGACGAAGACACACAGGCGTATGTTGATTATCTACAAAATTCCCGCGCGATGCCAACAAGGTGGATTGGTTATGATGCTGTTGATCTGGTTATTATTCGTGAGGTATCACTTACAGAAAAACGCGTATTAAAATCACAGCAGTCAGCACTTTTAGATTGGGTGCAACGTGGTGGGACACTTATTTTATCAGGCGGCAGTAACTTTCAATTCCTAAAAGATAGTTTCGTTGAACACCTTCTTCCTATCAGGTTAATACGTGAAGAAACAATCCATAGCATTCCAATGGTTTTACGAAAACAACTGGGATTAAATTCTGAAGATAAATCATCTAAAGACGATGCAGTATCCACCTTCAAGAACATTCATTTTGAACTGAAACAAGGATGTCAAACACTACTTGGTACCGATGAACAGATATACATTGCGAAACGAGACTTTGGCAGTGGTCAGATTATATGCTTCTCTTTTGATTACAATGCACCGCCCTTATCTGAGTTGAAAGTAGGTGAAACTTTTTGGCGTTGGCTACTTAACACACACGGAAAATCACAGAAACTACAGGCTGAACGGTACGCGCCATTTCGACAACATGAAGAAAAGTTGCATAAACAATTTCTTGCAAAAATGCCGACACAGATTCCTATTATAAAACTACTATCCATAGTACTGCCGATATATCTGTTGAGTTTTGGTGGTTTTCTCTTTTATATCGGAAAGCGCGGCAAATCTGCACAAAAAAGAAATCGTCGTTATTGGATTGGCGGGTTTATTTTCGTCTTGGTATCCGTTAGTGCTATCGTTGTAGCACAGACAGTAATACCTAAAAAAATAACCGCTGAAAGGTTTTCAATATTATCTATTTATTCTGAACGGAAAAATGCTCACTTGGAAAGTTATGTATCCGTAAGAACTGCTGCACGCACAAATACTTCAATGCCACTATCACTAAACTCCTTTATTCGTCCTTTGAGAATGAAAAGTATTGCCAAACCGCCACA